>CAVWNU010000001.1:0-24654 GCA_963756435.1 uncultured Acidobacteriaceae bacterium
GCTACGTGTGGAAGTGTGAGGGCCGCGTTTTTGGAGCGCCACATCCGCGTGTGGGGCGTTGTACGTCCACGTGGTCTACTGTGCATATCAGCGCCGATTCCCGCCCCAAGTGGCGACGCAGCCAAGGCAGGACGGTTATCCTGTTCCGATGAGTGATTTACCAGGCGGAAAGCCAACCGGCGGGGGACGTATCTGCGTATTTTGTGGTTCGAGCTTGGGAGCAAACCCGAAATATCTTGCGGAAGCGAAATCGCTGGGGCAGCAGATGGCTGGCGGCGGTTGGGGTCTGGTTTATGGGGGAACCTCCATTGGATTGATGGGCCCGACTGCTGACGCTGCCCTCTCAGGCGGCGCCGAGGTGATCGGGGTCCTTCCCCAGGCCCTGCAGGACCGCGAAATTGCTCATCGCGGCCTGACAAAGCTGCACCTGGTAGGAAGCATGCACGAACGTAAAGCGCTTATGGCATCATTGTCCGATGCTTTCATCGCGTTGCCCGGCGGCTACGGAACACTCGACGAGTTCTTCGAGATCGTAACCTGGGCGCAACTCGACATTCATTCCAAGCCCTGTGTTCTGATCAATACGGACGGCTACTTCGATTTCCTGCTGCGATTTCTCCACCACGCGGTGAAAGAGGAATTCGTGAGTCCCGCCAACCTAAGGCTGGTGCACGTGGCAAGAGACTCTGCGGAAGCGTTGCGATGGATTGAACAGCAGCGGAACAGGGTTTCGCTGGAGCAAAGTGTGGTCGCGCAGAATGCAGGCCGGCTTAAGCCTTAGGCGTAATCGCGCTCTGAGTCGGATGCCCGCGATCGCCGATGGGCTCTACGTTTCGAGGATGCCGCAGACTTGGTGTCGAACATCGCGCTTACCTCTAAAGCTGACTTCCCAGAGTGCCCGAGGATTCCAGTCGAGACAGAGCCATTCCAAGATCGGGTGTAAGCCAGCATCGGACGGCGAGCCTGACGGAAAGAGCCTGTTTCATGAGTGCGCAAACCGCACGCCGTGCATTCGAGGTTCGAAGATAATCGTCCGTCTAAGGGAAATAGAGTGCTTGGCAGTGCTCCGGTCAGTCAGGTTACAGCTATCATGAGAACCTTCAGCTCCAGAAGGCGCCCGATATGATTATTTTGTGATTCCGTTCGCCAGGAATGTCTTCACCGCCTCTCCAAACGGAGGACGGAAGAGAAGTTCAGCCTGCGGAGTTTTGCTCTGCCGATAGATGGCGCGAGCATGGCTAAACGTAAGAAATCCCTGTTTGCCGTGGTAGGCACCCATCCCAGAGGCCCCAATTCCGCCGAAGGGGAGACTGTGGTCGAGAGCATGAGTCATGCAGTCGTTTACCGTAACACCTCCCGATATAGTCCGATTGAGTAGCTGTCGTTCTTCCGCAGGGTCATTGGAAAAGTAGTAGAGCGCAAGGGGGCGGCTACGCGCGTTAATGAATGCGATTGCTTCATCGAGTGTTTCGTAGGTAACAACCGGCAGCAAGGGACCGAAAATTTCCTCCTGAAGTACGGTCATGTCGTTTGTAACTTTCAAAAGGAGAGTCGGTGCAAATCTGCGTGCGGCCAGATCTGAAAGGTCTTCGGAAGAAGGGTTCAGCTCAATGACTTCAGCACCCTTCGACTCCGCATCGGCCAGCCAGCTCTTTAGGCGCTTAAAATGCAGTTCGTTGATGATCGAGGTATAGTCCGGGTTATCCTTAAGTTTCGGGTACATGGATGCCACGGCGGTTTTCGCGTCCGCTATAAATTGTTCTTCAAATCCTCTAGGCAAGAGCACGTAGTCGGGTGCGATGCACACCTGCCCGGCGTTGAAGGTCTTCCAAGTTAGAATCCTGCGAACTGCATCATCAAAGTCTGCCGACCTTCCGATGAGGGCAGGTGACTTACCTCCGAGTTCCAGGGTCACGGGCGTCAGGGAGGCTGAGGCAGCGCGCATGACCGCTGAGCCCACCCTCGCGCTGCCCGTGAAAAGCAAATGGTCAAACGGCAGCGCTGTAAACGCAGCTCCGATATCCGGGCCGCCCTGTACGACGGCCAACTCCGTTTCGTCAAAGTATCGATTTGCAAGCTTTGCCATTAAGGCCGAGGTCACCGGCGTCAGTTCAGAGGGTTTCAACATGACGCGATTACCGGCGGCGATGATGTAGCCGATAGGATTGAATGAGAGATTCCATGGGAAATTCCACGGGCTCACCACTCCAACAACTCCCTTTGCCTGGTACTCGACGCGGGCCTCTGCATCCGGGAACATCGCCTCGTGGATCTGAGGCTGCATCCACTGCCGCAGATGGAGCTTGTTGTACTTGTAGCCATCGATGATCCACCATACCTCGGTAAGCAAGGACGCCTCGTTACTGCGATGACCAAAATCCTCATTTAGAGCGCTTGCGATTTCGTCTTTGTTCTCGACCATGAGCGCTATGAGGCGATCGATACGATCGATGCGGACCTCATAGCTTGCAGTTCCGTCTTCAGCGAAAGATGCTCGCTGCCGGTCTAAAAGCAAACGCATTCTCTCGGGGGATGTGACTGTTGAATGTGGTTTAGGTGATGTAGACGTGGTTATCATGATTACGCTCCTTTGTGTGCTGCCGATGTTCAGGGCGCCAATTGTTATCAATCAGGGCTGCCAACTGACCGATGCGCCCGACCGACCTGTCGACAGCTCGCAGGACGGAACCGAACTGCAGACCTGCTGCTTTCACCTGTCTTGCTGTAACCGGGCTCGACGGGACAGCAGCTCATCCACACTGAACGGAAATGTCTGGCAATTTGCGAGAAGGAAGGCCCCTCCTATCCCCGTGAGGACGGCAAAATTCAGCGGCGCCTTGATTCCTAACGCAAGCGTCATTGCCATCCCGAACGCCAGCAGAAGAAGTCCACTTAGCAGCGCGGCAGCGCGGGTATGCCAGCCGACGACGAGGAGAAGACCGAAGAGAATTTCAGCGCCAGTAGCGATCACCCCCAGCGTTGGGATCATTCCCGCCGGCAAGTACCAATTGAGGGTGTGCGTGTATTCCAGGAACCGTGAGAAATCTCCCCACTCGACATTCGGTTGCCCGAACGCTCCCCACAGTCCTAGTCGGTCGGCTACCGCTGACAAGAAACCAAAGCCGAGCCCAATCCTTAGCAACAAGCTTGCGTAGCTTGCGAATGTCGAATTCTTCACTGTCATCGTATGCATGTATTTCCCTCGGAATTAATTGTTGTAAATAGACCTGTTCGTAGTTGATGGCTACTCTGCTGGTATCACCAGGGGAGAGCCTTTCTTGTGAATTAGGAACACAAGGAACTTTGCTGGCTCTGTACTACTGGCGTTCCGGCTGACGATGTGAATATCGTCGGGACCTTCATAAAAGGTTTGGCCTGGCAACAGCGTGACTTCTTCTTGCCCTCTCACCTGCATCACGACGGAGCCCTCCAGCGCGTAAACAAACACCTGCGCATTGTGGCGGTGAACAGGGCTCGCAAACCCCGGCGGAAAGTCTACGGTGTAGGTCAGAGCTTCCTCGCCGGGAACTCCTACCAGATCCTTAGTAATGAGTGAGGTGATGGTCTCGTGCGCCGCCGTCGGAGTGGAAACCTTCTGAGTCGTCAGCATCTCATGAGCAGGGCCCCTGTTTACCTCTTGTGCGGCGCCGAAGTGGGTAGATCCCACCAGCACCACCACCAACATAAGAGAGCGCAGCAGCGAACTTCCCGCCATCAAATTGGTTGATTGATTCGATCGATTCGGTTTCATCGGCTTGTCTCCTTAAAACGTTTGTATTGAAGGTTGGCGATCCGTTACTTTCGGTGCTGTCACTTTGGCAGCTAGTGCCTGAAGCTTGGCGTCAAGCTCCAGGGCTGCCGCCAGAAGCGGTGCATTGGGCTCTACAACCATCAGCGACGAAGGTCTTACGTACATCAGGCTGCTTTCATCATCGTCTTCTTCAATCAGGATGAGCTCCACCGGCGCGAACAGGCCCGCACTCAAGTCATGGCGCAACATCGTGATGGCCAGCAGCGGATTTCCGATTACCACGCGCAATACTTTCTTTTGAATGTGAACTTTCTTGATCCATGCGCCGTGATTCAGTAGGGCGAACAGAATGAAGCCGCTGGGACCCACGTGCGATTCCACTTCGGCCTTGTACGATTCCCAACTTTCAAACTGTGCCGGAAGGTCATCAATTTTCAGCGGTGTCTCGCCGACATCGGCGAGCAGCGCCGACACCAGTTCATCGAAAGGCTTCTTGCTTTCGAATTTCAAACGCACGCCATTAAAGGGAATTTCGCGCAGAGTAGAAGTTGTCATCGCGATTCTCCCGCAGTGACGGCGCAATCATCACCGATCGTCTCGGCCACCGACATAGGTCGCGCACTGCGTTCATGGACGTAGGCAGAGGGCGTGCGATCAACCAACAGGCTGAGCAGTTCGGGGCGGCTGTAGTGGCCACGCGAATCCATCTGCCTCTTACGCTTGTTAATTAAAGAGAAATCAAGATCGGCGATCACCATGCCTTCCCCGGAGCGAAGAGGCTCACCCATCAATTCGCCTTGTGGCGAAACAATCGCGGTAAAACACCCACTGGAAATCGGACCAATCGGGCAACCCGTGTCGTGCATGATCTGAGCCTGTTGATCGGCATTCAGCCAGGCGGTGGCGTTAACGACGAAGCAACCGGACTCCAACGCATGTTGGCGGATGTTGACTTCGGTCTGCTCGCTGAAGATGTCGCCGCCGAATGAACCTGGATACATCGAAGAGTGGATCTGTTCGCCATCGGCCATCAAGGCGTAACGGGCCAGCGGGTTGTAGTGCTCCCAGCACACCAGCTGACCGATGCGCCCGACTGCGCTCTCGACCGCTCGTAATCCGGAACCGTCGCCTTGCCCCCAGATCATGCGTTCGTGGTAGGTCGGGGAAATCTTGCGGCGACGCTGAATCAAGCTTCCGTCCGCGTCGAATAGCAATTGCGTGTTAAAGAGAGTGCCGCCATCGCGTTCATTAACGCCAATGGAAACTACCATCCCGGTTCGCCTGGAAGCTTCACCGATGGCATAGGTGGTAGCCGAAGGTACAGTCACGGCTTCTTCAATCAGCCTCAGCTGCTCCGGACCCATCTGAAAAGGCGGTTGAACAAAAGAAAAGTAGGGATAGTACGGCACTATTGCTTCGGAAAAGGTGGCGAAACTGGACGTCCTGGCGACCAAGCTCAATGATCTTCTCGACGACTTTGTTCACCGTGCCTTCGCGGCTGTATAGCACGGGGCTGATTTGAACAGCCGCGGCTTTTACGATGGTCATGACAACATCCTCTCTGCGTGCATCGAATTGTTGAATGTGCTCACAATGCGATTAAGCCAGAATCGAAAGGGCGAGTCTATTGGACGATGGTATCGGCGATACTTAAGCATCGGTTTGGCGCCATTGAGATCATTCAGTCGTTTCGTTTTTATCATGTCGGGAAAGTGCTGGACCGGATGCCATAGCCACGCGACTTTGCGAAGAAATACGCTGGAAACATTCCATGTTGTGTTAGTGCGAAGAATGGGTTATCTCGAATCGGGGAAAAACATGTACAGCAGAACGGTCGCTGCCCGGAAAACGATGGCGCTGACATCTATCGCAGGATCGATACCAAAGTACAATGGACTCTCGCTCTGGAATGGCGCACCTTAGTCTCATGGAGTGCTGCCAAGAAAGGACGGCCATGCAGAACGAACTCGCCGTCGTTGATGCACTTCCCGGCTTGATATGGACTGCGCTCCCTGACGGTCAGATCGACTTCGTGAATCAACGTTGGCGCGAATACACCGGCCTCAGCCAGGAGGAAGCCTGCGGCTTGGGTTGGCAGGCTGCGATCTACCCAGACGATTTGCCCGGGCTACTCGAAAGCTGGCGATCCATGCTGGATTCCCGCGAGCCGGGTGAAATAGAAATCCGGTTGCGGCGCTTCGATGGGGAATATCGCTGGTTCCGTCTCTGTACCAATCCCTTCCGCGACGCAGCGGGACAGGTGGTCAAATGGTACGGATTGAGTAGCGATATTGAGGACCGAAAGCGGGCCGAGGAAGCTCTCACACTCGCGCGCACCCAGATCGTTGACGGAATTCCTGCCCTGGTCGCGGTCATGACACCCACCGGTGAAGTCGAATTCGTTAACCGATCGGCACTGGAATACTTCGGCAGAACGAGCGAGGAAGTGAAAGGTTGGGCGACCACCAACGCCGTGCATCCTGATGACGTCCCAGGTGTCGTTGCCGCGTGGACTGAGGCGATCGCTACCGGCCATCCATACGAAATCGAGAGCCGCCACCGCCGCGCTGACGGCGCCTACCGCTGGTTCCATAACTGCGGCTTCCCTCTGAGAGATAGGAATGGGCACATCGCCCGCTGGTGCGTCTTGCAAACCGATGTCGACGACCGGAAGCGGGATGAAGCTCTGCTCGCCAGTGAAAAACGGCTGCTTGAGATGCTGGCTTGGGGCTATTCCTTTCCAGTCGTCCTCGATGCGTTGTGCCGGCTGGTTGAAAACACCGCCACCGGCTGTTATTGCAGTGTTGTGTTGGTCGATCCGAGCGGCACGCATCTCGAACATGGAGCCGCACCGAGCCTTCCCGCCAGCTTCATCAGTTCCATTATCGGGCGGCCGGTAAATCTAGAATCGGGGCCGTGCGCGATGGCGGCGTGCCTCAACGAACAGGTCATCGCCGCTGACCTCACGTCGGAGACTCGATGGGCGGCATACGAGTGGTGTCCCATGGCTTTGGCGCACGGGCTGAAGGCGTGCTGGTCAACGCCGATCTCGTCTACGGCCGGCAAGGTCTTAGGCGCATTCGCCATCTACTACGACGAGCCCAGAACGCCTACGTCACTTCAACAGCGTCTCATTGATCGGTTCTCGCATATCGCCAGCATCGCCATCGAGCGTGCGCAGAGTGACGCGGCGCTGAAGAGCAGTGAGGCGCGCAAGGCAGCGATCCTGGACTCTGCACTCGACTGCATTGTGACCGCCGATAGTGAAGGTTGCATCACCGAATTCAATCCCGCTGCCGAGCGCACCTTCGGGCATCTTCGAGCCGACGTCGTGGGCAAGCAGCTGGCCGATGTCATCATCCCGCAGTCACTCCGGGAGAAACACCGGAGCGGGTTCGCCCGTTACCTGGCTACAGGCGAGACGCGAGTACTCGGGAGGCGCATCGAGGTAACGGCGGCGCGTGCTGATGGGAGCGAGTTCCCTGTCGAACTTGCGATCACACGCATCCCGGTAGACGGACCGCCGTGCTTCACCGGCTATCTACGCGACATCACGGAACGCAAACAGTCGGAAGAGGAATTGCGGCGCAGTGCGGCATTTCTCGCGGAAGCTCAGCGACTCAGTTCGACTGGAAGCTTTTCATGGCGCGTGGCGAGCGACGAAATCACGTGGTCAGAACAGCTCTATCGCATTTTCGAGTTTGACCAGGGCGTGCCCGTCACGCTCGAGCTGATTGGCACTCGAGTCCATCCGGAAGACATCCCGATGTTGAATGACATGATCGGCCGGGCGCGTGGCGCTGGCAGCGACTTTGAGTACGAGCACCGGCTACTGATGCCCGACCACTCGGTCAAGTACTTGCACTTGGTCGCTCACGCGACTCGAGACCAGGATGGCCAACTGGAGTACATCGGCGCGGTTCAGGACATAACGCGGCGCCGGCTCTCGGAAGATGCACTCGGCAAGGCTCGGTCGGAGCTCGCGCACGTGGCCAGAGTCACAACCCTTGGAATCTTAACGGCGTCGATAGCGCACGAAGTCAACCAGCCGCTGTCGGGCATTATCACCAACGCGAGCACCTGTCTTCGGATGCTTGCTGCGGATCCTCCAAACATCGACGGCGCGCGCGAAACCGCCCGGCGCACAATCCGTGATGGCAACCGCGCATCTGATGTGATCACGCGATTGCGCGCGCTCTTTTCCAAGAAGGATGCAACCATCGAATCGGTGGATCTTAATGAGGCCGCACGAGAGGTGATCGCGTTGTCCTTGAGTCGACTCCAGAGAAACCAGGTGATCGTGCGGCCAGAACTTGCCGGCGACCTTCCACCTGTCACCGGCGATCGTGTCCAGCTTCAGCAGGTCATCCTGAACCTGCTCCTGAACGCCTCAGACGCGATGAGCGGCGTTGACGACCGTCCCAGACAGTTGGTGATTAGAACCGAGCGAGACGAAGGTGATTGTGTGCGCCTAAGTGTGCAAGATGCGGGAGTGGGGTTAGAACCTCAAAGTGTGGACCGACTCTTCGAAGCGTTCTACACAACAAAAGGTAGTGGGATGGGCATCGGCCTATCTGTCAGCCGCTCCATCATCGAACGGCATCATGGCCGCTTGTGGGCAACGTCAAATAGTGGTCCGGGCGCCACTTTTTCGTTCTCCATTCCCCGCATGCCCGCCGGCGGAGACGGGCGTTCTCAGTCCCGGCGCGATTCGGACGTCTGCTGCGACGGATGCGCCGCAAGTTATCAGGAATCTGTGATGGTCATACGTTCACTCGTATCGGTTGTCGATGACGATGAGTCCGTGCGCGAGTCGCTACCCGACTTGTTGAGAGAGTTCGGCTATGCGGTCCAGGCATTTTCGTCGGCTGAAGAATTTCTGGCGTCTGATTGCGCCGGCCAAACCAGATGCCTGATCCTCGACATCGCCATGCCCGACATGACCGGCCCGGATCTGCAGCGGGAATTGAAGCTCCGCGGCCTGGAGATTCCGATCGTCTTCATCACCGCGCACGCGGATGAGACTGTGCGTCCGAAGCTGCTGGAACAGGGCGCTATAGAGTGCCTGTTCAAGCCGTTTAGCGACACGGCCCTGCTTGACGCGCTCCATGCCGCGCTTCGAGTGAGCTGAGCCGTCCTGCACCAAGGGGATATGAAATGAATTCAGCGCGCACATTCGGCCATGCATCAAAGCCATCCCCCTCGCCACCCGCCACACCCATCGTGTTCGTTGTCGACGATGACGTCTCTGTGCGCGAATCGCTGGAACTGCTGATCCGCTGCGCCGGTTGGGAGCCGGAACTATTCGCGTCCGCACAGGAATTTCTTACCCGCCCACCCGTCCTTGTTCCAAGCTGCCTGGTGCTTGACGTTTCCCTACCGGGCCTCAATGGTCTTGATTTGCAGAAGCGCGTCGCAGTTGAACGGATTGACATGCCCATCATCTTCATCACGGGCTACGGCGATGTGCCTATGACGGTGCAGGCCATGAAGGCGGGAGCTGTCGAATTTTTGACGAAGCCCTTCAGTGACGACGTCCTGTTGAGCGCGATAAGGCAAGCTCTCGAGCGCAGCCGCACTGCTCTTGCGCTTGCGTCGGAGCTACGGTCGCTCCGGGACTGTTATGAGTCACTTACTCTTCGCGAACGAGAGGTCATGGCCTGGGTGGTCTCCGGTCTGTTGAATAAGCAAGTCGGTGGCGAACTCGGCATTAGCGAGATCACGGTGAAGGCACATCGAGGTCAGGTGATGCGAAAGATGAAGGCCGAATCCCTCCCCGACCTGGTGAAAATGGCCGCTAAACTCCGCCTCGGACCTGTGTCCAAGAGCTGACACTCTGGTCACTCGTTCTCCGCGAACCGAATGCTATCGGGCCGCTGGCACACCACGTTTGCGATCTGGAAGCAACCCACGCGGGCGTATAGTCGGCGTTCCGTCCTTGTGGCGCGACATGGTGGATTTCTTCAACAGCACGGGTTGGGCGTTTTGCGTCAACTTGCCTGCTCACCGCCTAATTTCTATAGGACCACCCTTCGGGCGGACCCAGGGCAGTAGCAAGGTCTTTAGAATCTCCCAAGCGGCACGCGCCCACGCTCTATTTCCGGATGTCCGTTCGGCTACGCGGCCGCTTCACATTAGTCACCACATGATAAAGTTCAACGACCCTGGGATACGTTGATTCGCAGGTCGCTACCAGTCCTACGTGGTGGAGGTCGAGCCATTCGTCTCGCAGCGGCTAGGTCATGGCGCTTCGTGTTCCTGATGTACATTACTTGCCCCGAAAATCTGGCCCCTGACACGTCCAATACAAAAATACGCGGTCTGATTCGGTGATTTGCCGTGTAGTAATCTCCAATGATCGTTTTCCGGAGGAAAATGACTATCGCCAGTAGTGACGAGCGGTTCCGGCATGGCGCAGAAGACTATGCCGCCTACCTCCAAACGCTCGAAGGCCGATGGCGCGCCGATCTGGCGTTCGCCAACCTGCAGGATTTTCTTCCCATCCCGCAAGTGACCAGGCCACTGTGCGCGCTAGACATCGGCTGTGGTACGGCAGTGAACGGTCTTTCCCTGGCGCGGCTCGGCTTCCACGTCACCCTGCTGGATTCTTCACCGGCCATGCTCAACCTCGCCCGGCGTGCAGCAAGCAGTGCCGGAATTACCGATGGAGTTGATTTCTACCTTGGCGACGCAGCCCAACTGAGCGCTCTGATCCCCGACTTATCCTTTGATGTTGTCCTTTGCCACAACGTGCTCGAGTATCTCGACGACCCGGCCAGCTTGTTGCGCGCTGCCGCTCGCGCTTTGCGCGACGATTCAGCGATACTATCCATCGTTGTGCGCAACCAGGCCGGCGAGGTCCTTAAGGCGGCGATCCTGTCGGGCGATCTGGCTGCCGCCGAAGAGAATCTCACCGCTCAGATGGGGAGTCGAATCTCTCTATGGCGGCGCCGTGCGGCTCTTTACACCGGCCGAGCTGAACGCCATGCTGAACGCGTCATCGTTGTCTTTGGTCGCTCAGCGGGGTATACGCGTTCTTTCCGATTACTTGCCGCCCAGCATCTCGCGCAGCTCGGAGTATGCGCGGATTCTGGAGCTGGAGAGGAAGCTGGGCAGCCGGCCCGAATTCGCGGCGGTGGCCCGCTACACGCAGTGCCTGGCGCGGCGAGGAAGGCTTGAAAGGACACAGCTTTAGGACAAGACTTGAAGGCGATAGCTCTAGCTCTGCCGTCGTAGCGACAGAGTAATTCTGAAGCAGCCTCAGGAGACTCTTACGTGACAAACCTCCCGGGCGAATCCCCGATTTCATCGGTCACCGGCGCCACCGATGGCATCGCCCTCGGGCTGGGACTGACCAACGAGTGCAATCTCTCCTGCGCCTTCTGCTATCGCGATCCTGCCCGCGCAGATCGTCTCTCCCTCGAACAGGTCCGGTCCGTGATGGAAAGCCTACCCGTTCGCTCGGTCAATCTGGGGACCGGCGAGAACGGAATGCATCCCGCCTTTCGCTCAATTCTTGCCTACCTCCGCACCCAGCCGGTCAAGCTCACCATCACCTCCAATGGCCATAGCATCGCCGTTCTTGATGACAGCGAGCTGCGCGCCTTTCACGACATCGAATTCTCTCTCGATTACCCCGCCGAGGCGGAGCAGGATGCCCAGCGCGGGCCGGGGAACTGGGCGCTCATCCACCAACAGGCAGCGCGCTGCGTCAAGCTGCGCGTTCCCGTTACCATCATCGCTGTCATGATGAAGTCGAACTACCTTCGCCTTGCCGAGATCGCACGCGTGGCGAGACAGTTCAACGCTCCTCTGCGCGTTAACGTTTATCAGGCGGTGCGCTCCGATCTCTATGCGTTGTCGTACGAAGAATACTGGGAGGGATTCCGGCGTTTGTTTGCGGAGACCGATGTCATCGCCATCGGTGAACCGCTGGTGCGAGCGATGGCCGGCATGCCGCCTCTTCCAGGAGGCTGCGGCGTAAGTACAGTGCGAGTAACGCCGCGCGCCACCACACAACCCTGCGTTTATTGGCCAGGAGCGGGCGAGTCGCTAACGAATTTGATGTCGACCGGTGTGGGCATTCTCAACTCGCAGCCATTCGAACAAGCGCGAACCCTGCCCGAAGCGTGCCAGCCTTGCGACTTTCGCGAAACCTGCCACGGCGGCTGCGCCGGACGAAGACGCTTACAGGATGCCCTCCTCCAGCCCGACTGTTACTGTCCGATCATTCGCGGAGAACGGCCAAAGCTCGACGTTCGCATGGCCGCCAGCCGCGACCTACCCAAGCTGGGCAGTTGCTGCACAACCGTCGTAATGGCTCGATAGCGATTCGGCGCTTACTTCGCCTCCGTCCAGGTATTCGAGCCCGCCAGCTTGACGGCCACATCCGTGAACCAAAGGTGGAAGGGCTTGCCGTCGGCGGTGCCGCGATGCTCGGTAGAAACCAGCAGTGGACCTGCCATCTTGTATCCCGTCCAGGTCGCGATGACCTGCTTCGGCTTCCTGTCGCCGCCGCGATCATAGCGGAATGCTTCGACGCGTCCGTCCTTGCCGACGTAGAGCGTCCAGGTATCACCCGGCGTATAGCCACCGAGGGTGGAGGGGTACTTCACCACAACCTTGTCAGCGGAACCCGTGCCAATCGGCAGCTTCTGCATGCCTTCATCAGTCACCGTGGCGCTGGTGTCCCAGTAAACATGGAAGGGGAAGATCAGCCAATAATTGTCGTTCTGGAAGCCCGGGTCGACGTTGTCCTTGACGTCAGTCGATTGACTGTTGAGTTGGCCTCGCAGGTAGGTGACCTTCACTGGCTTGCCGTCCTTGTCTTTGCCCTCATAGGTGATCTGGCCGGTCTTGGGCTCCCAGGTCCAGGTGCGAGAGACATCGACGCCCGGGAACTGCGCGTGCCAGGTATAGCGTATGGCGTCGATCTGGGAGAACGACTTGAGGCCGTACGTGTCGGCGAGCTTTTCGACGATTGGCGGGCGCTGCTGCGCCCACGAAGTTACAGCAAGAATCATTACCCCAAGGATCGGCAGAAGCCGTATTGCTCTGTTGCTCGCGTAGATTTGTCATGGAGTTCTCCTTGGTAAATTCAATGTCGGGTGTTGGATGACGAGTGAGGGCTTCCGGTTACGGAGATGTATGTCGGTAAGTTAGTTTGGTCGTGCGGGCCTTCAGGTCCGCGGTAACGCTGCACAGAAGAACTGCGCGGATCATTTGCAGAATGACTGTCCGAGTCTGTTCTTACTGGGAGGTGTCGGATTCCGCGCGTAAGCGCCGCCCTAGCCGCCGCAACAGGATAATCGCGCCTGTGACCGCGACCGATCCGTACTCCAGCCACAAAACCCAACCCGGAAGCACCCACGGGCGTCCTACCGTGCGCAGATGCCAAACGATGTAGGTCGGGATGATGCTCACCGTCCAGATGATGATCGGCAACGTTGAAACCGATCTCACGAACGGCAGCAGCCAGAGCAAATACCACGGATACACGACCGGGGCACACAGGAGCGACGCGGCCATCGGCCATACAAATGCGTCTGCAGACGGTTCTCGAAATTTGGTTCTGGTCTGAGCCACGCTGCAATCAAAACGCCGACGAGAACTGCAAGTCCGGCCATAGCCTGCGGATTCGCTATTCGCTCGAGCCATGCAAAAACCGGATCGTTAAATCGAAAGCTCTGCACGTAGATGCCGAGCGAGCCCACCGGAATTCGCCCATCGTGAATAAACGGCAGATACAAGAGCGCAAACGTCCCTGCACCCAGAACAGCGTCGCGAATCCGCACCCGCCGCCAGTAAAGCGGCAGCAGCACAATCGGCAGAAACTTTACCGCCACCGCCAGAGCGAATGCGACCGTGGCAATCGTCCGCCAACGCCGCAGCAGTGCCGCAAACGCCACCACCAGCAAGAGCACTCCGACGATATCGACGTGCCCACTACCCGCTGTTTCCGTCGCCAGCAGCGGGTTCCACGCGAACGCCAGCACCCAGTGCATTCCTTGTCCCGTGCCCCGCAGAACATCCAGCAAGACCAGAACAATCGCGACGTCGCAAATCACGAACGCCACCCGCAGCGCAAACGCCGATTCATGGATCGCCGTGATAGCACGAAAGAAGAGTAGCGCTCCCGGTGGATACGGGCTGGGTAGATCCGGGTGGTTCAGAGCCCGCGTCTCCGCCGTGTGCAGCCCGGCAACCGCCGGATCGTCAGGTACCACAATGTAAGGGTTGTAGCCGAGCCGCTGCAGCCGTCCATCCCACACATAGCGGCGAACGTCGTCATCGGAACCCGTCGGTATCGCAAGAAACGCAACCTGCCACACCGCCGCCAATACCAAGCCGATAACAACGACCCGCCTCGGGAGACTTTGAGTGCAGAAGAACTCACGAACCGCCAAAAGATATGCGAACCCCGCGATCGCCAGCGGAACGACGGGAAACGCTTCGCCCTGCCCCTCAAATCTGCGGGCGCAGATGGTCAGCGACACTAGCAGGATCGCGCCCAGCACGTACAGCCGGCGCGATGCAGTGAGCCTCACGGCTCTCCCGCGCCTGCTTCGGACGGCGACCCCAAGGCTCGCCACTCCTTCAGCCATGCTGCCGTTCGCGGCGCCCGCGCCGGAGTGACTCGCAGTTCCGCGGCAAGCTGTGTCAGATCGCCGCCCACGTCAATGTCATAGAAGCGCTCGGTGAGGCTAACAGCAAGTCTCAGCCTGCGAGCCCGGGCCAGCAGCGCGTCGAATGCGCTGTCCGTCCCCATCTCGTCGCCGGCGAAAAGCCCAGCATGGGCCGCCTTCGCTCCGACCAGATAGTAGCCTCCGTCATGCGTCGGTCCCACAACCAAGTCGCGCGCGGCGAGCATCTCGAACGCGCCCGTAAGCACCGAAGCTGGCAAGTGCGGACTATCGCTGTTAAACGCAATGACTCGGTTCTGCTTCCGGCGCCGCGAACTGCGCAAAGACTGAGGTTAGTGCCGCGGCCAGCCCCGCGCCATCCTGTGCTGCTACGATCGTGTCGTCCCCCGCCAACTGCCTCATGCTCCTCAACATCGGACGCCGGACACATGATGGCAACCTTCACGCCGCCTAACGAATGCGCCAACGCAAGAGTATCGTCCAAAAGGCAGCGATACAGCTCAGTCACCGCTTCCACGGAGAGGCTCTGCGCCAACCGCGTCTTCACCGCTCCCGGCCGCGGCGCTTTGGCCATGATGACCAGAGTGCGGTTGCCATTGCATGAATGAAGGGACGTCTCGTTGGATTCCATACAAGCTGCTTGTGCCCCATGGCCTGGGCTGAACCTGTCGAAGCATTCGCGGCCGTCCTTATGGCCGCTAAACTCGGCCCTTTCAACTCCGGCGCGCGAAACGATACCGCACGATCAGGCTGAGGATAAACCACGCCGCCCCGACCGTGCCCCGCAGCGTGCCGCTAATCTTCGATTTCCCAATCCGCGGATAGTAGCTGACCGGCACCTCGACAATCCGGAATCCCGCGAGCGTGCCCTTCAGGATCATCTCGACCGCCCAACCATACGTCATCTCCTCCAGTGAAAGCTGCCGCAGCACGTCAGCCCGTGCTGCACGAAACGGTCCGAGGTCCGTGAGTCGCTGGCCATACAGACCACGAATCATCGCAGCCGCCAGCCGATTACCAAACACCGAGTGCCACGGCAGCGCGTCGGGATCGGTCCGCTTCGCCAGCCGCGAGCCCAGCGTAATTTCCGCTCTACCTTCGAGGATGGGTGCGATCAGCAGCGGCAGTTCATCTGGCCGATCGCTGTAATCTCCGTCGAGGAATACGACCACGTCGGGCGCGTTCGTCGCGGAGAACCCGGTCAGGCAGGCGCGCCCATACCCGCGCCGCGGTTCGCGCAGCACGCGCGCTCCCATTGCTTCGGCAATCTCGGCCGTGCCGTCCGTGGAATTGCTGTCCACCACCAGCACTTCGGTGACGAGATCGGCCGGAAGGTCGGCGAGAACACGCCGGATGGCCTGCGCTTCATTGTGTGTAGGGATGATGACGGAAACGCGCACTGTCCTCGCTCAGAGCAACCAACGAGGAGCGTTGGGCCAGCGCTCCGCCAGCCAGGCGTCGATGCCCCAGGTTCGGCCAGCGCGTCCTATCGCCAGCGCCAGCGAAGCTAGAACAGGGTTCAGCAGCTCCCAGATCCATGCCGTGCCCCACTCTGACATCCAAAGACTGCCGAGATACAAGAACGCAACAAAAGCCACGGGGCGCGTGAACAGACCGATGATAAGCAACACGCCTAACGACATCTCGAGTATTGCCTGCATCGGCGCGGCCATCGCGGCGTGGCTCGCTGCCAATGCCATCACCGCCTTCCACGCGGCCGGTGAGTGACCCTTCTCAACGTAGTAGTGGATCAACCCCGCATAGCCGCCCGCCGTATAAAGTCCCTTGCCCAGGTTCTCGAAGAACACCCAGACAAACATCGCACCAATGGTCACACGCACGACGGTTAATCCGCACGCGGCATCGGTCTTGTGCACGGAATTCGAAGTTGGCGTTGCCTTCATCGTCATCCTTAAGCCCGCCTCCCAGCAGTCACGACAGCTCTTTCGACGTAATTTCGTACTTGAAATTGTCCGGATCCAGGCTATCGACCATCCCATCCGTCGTCTGCGCCTGCGGATACATCAGGAAGGCCAGCGGAGCGCCACTTGATCCGGGAAGCTCGACATCCTGAGCGAAGTTGTAGGCCATCCAGTTCATCTCCCACGATCCGAACAGCCGCTTGCGCGCGTTCGTCACCATCTCGTCATTCAGCGGGCGGTTTCCCGGTGGCTCCTCCAGCACCACCTTCCGTACATCGGCAGGATCTACCGGCACCCAGCCGAACTGGGTTAAGTACACCTCTGCCCGGCAGTGCTGCGCCTTCGTGACTTTCTCCGACGATGCGCCCAGGCTCTTGTAGCCCAGTTCGGACTTTGCCACGCGGATGCCATACACATCGCGCGCCGGAAGCCCAGCCGCACGCGCCAGCCCCACATACAGAGCATTCAGGTCGGCGCACTTGCCGCCCAAGTATCCCGTTTCCAGCATGACCCGGATGTCGCCCCGCCCGCAGCCTTTCACCTTGGGATCGCGGAACGTGTTGTCGACGATCCACTCGTAGATCGCGCGTGCCTTCTCTACATCCGTTTTTGAGCCCTGCGTGATCTCGGCCGACTTAGCCTTTACGATACCGTCGGTCGGCATGTTCTTATGCGGCTGCAAGAAATATTCCATCTGTGCAGAAGGCAGCGGCCGCACGGGACCGGGCTTGGATAGATCGACAGAGTAGTTCTTCAGTGACACTTGGCTGACGAGCGTGAGCACTGGCTTCACGTCTGGAGGGAATGTCGCAGCCACGATACCAAGGCCCGCGGCTTGGCTTTCGATCATTCTTGCCTCACCGCCGTCAGCCGTGAATTTGTTGGAGATGGTCTTCTGAAACGGTGTCGTTCGCGATGAGCGCCGCGGGTAACCATATCTTCGTCGTTCCGGCCGGCTTCAGCACCTCTGCGCGAGTGGTCACTTCGAATGTGCGCCACCCGTCGGCCGTTGTATTGTCCGCAAACACGGCTTGGGCTTTAGAAAGAGAGAAACCGGCAACCGCAACACCTGTGGACCATAAGAAGTCACGCCGATTCATGATCTATCCCCACGGAGCATGGGCTTGTGCACCACCGCTATCATCGCCATCCCGCACCAAAGCCGCTTGCAGTGTTCCACTCCATCGGTGGCCGTAAAACTATACACCGCGACGGATACCGCGGAAAACTGTGCCTCGGAAAGCCATTGTGCTTTGGAAGGCATAGCTTTACATATGCGGTAAAGCGCTCTGATTTCACAATCCCAAGCGGCCTTTAGGCCGCAAGGCGTCTGTTTTCAACGGCCGCGACAATTTGGAACGGACTTCGTCGGTATCAACGCTGAGCCGGACTGGCTGGCGCGGCTGCGGCATCTTCTGGGCGATCCTCTGGTGGTGCGCCACAGTCGTGGCATAGCTCGACTCCCGGCGTGGAGGGGTTGGCAGCCATGCTTCGCGAAGCGCCCGACTCCTGGCGCTCGCAAGCGAGCGTAGCGAATCTGGAGCAGAGTCACCCTGTGGGGACTAAATCACTTGGACAAGAAGTCGGCGACCCGCTCCGATGGAACGAGCGCCGCGGCTACGGTTCGATGCCGATGTGGTCGTTCACAGCTCCGCGAATCCGCTGCTTGCAGCCGAGATAGCGTTCCGTTGTCTGCACGGTGACGTGACTGAGCAGGAATTGGATCTGTTCCAGTTCTCCACCTGATCCATGATATAGCTTCGAGCACGAACGCATCAGGTCCAGGGCCACGCCATTCAGGAACGGAAAGCCCCGATCTGCGACCTATTTCTTCAGTGCTGAAGTGAAGTTGGTGATGAGCGTGATGGGCTGGTTCACCTGCTGCGAGACGCGCTCCATCAGAAATCGCTTGCCGTCAGGAGAGACGCTGAAGAACGGGATTGTCAGGATCGTCCACTGGCTGACTACAGTGTGGGGAGAGCCGAATTGCAGCGCGCCTCCGCCCTCCTGCACCGAGACGCCGACAACCGACTGATGTTCGTCGAAGTAAAAAAGCTCTTTGCCATCGGCGCTCCACCGCGGCGCCTGGCCCAGGTTCGAAGAGACCTGCCATTTCCCCTGTCCGCCGCCATAGGCTTGCACGTAAATCTCAACCCGACCTGACTCGGCTGACTCGTAAGCAAGCCAGCGTCCGTTCGCAGACAGGGTTGCGTTGGTTCCATGCGAGAGAACCTGGCGTGGTTTTCTATCTCCGTCCAGCGACACGGCCCATACGCCATTGTCCTTTTGCATGAAGACGTTCGGCGAGTAGAGCAGGGTCTTGCCGTCCTTCGACCAGTCATCGGGAGCAAAGGAACTCCCGGGCGGGTCGGGAAGCAATAACTCTTCGGCGCCGCTGCCGTCGGTAGGCCGGCGGTAGATGCCGCTCCCGGAAGCACGCAACGAACTGTAGGCGATCCACTTACCATCGGGCGACCACACGGGGAAGGTGTTTCCGGTGGGGCCAAACGTAAGGCGTGTGCTGACTCCTCGCGCCAAATCGAGCGACCAGATATCGTTCATGCCGGAATCGATAACCATCGCAACACGGTCGCCCTGCGGCGACAGCCGGGCGAACTGCAAATTCTGCAACTTGTCGGCAGCGACGGTCGGCGGCTTTCCATTGGGGTCCATCCAAACCAGTTGCACCGCCCCGGAGCTGCCATTGCCGAAGGTCAGCAATCCGCTGTTGGTGGCCGACGCGCTTGTGCGCCACGTAGAAACATCGTTCAAGACATCGGACGACACGGTTTGCAACTCGCCGCTCGATTCACCTTTATCCGGATTAAAGGCCTGGGCCACCAACTGATCGCCACGATTGAACAGCAGAAACCCAGCCGCATAGATCGCATTGGTTTGCGAGTGCAGGAGCAGGCGGTTCTCGCGTCCGTCCAGCGAAGCGTAGTAGATGCCATTGTTGGCAAGCCTCGACGGGTTGTGGTCCATGGCGAAGTACAGGAAATGTGTGCCGTCGGGAAGAAAGAATGGCCAGCGGTGGGAGGAATGCCGGCTGGTGTCCAACTTTGTCAGCGGCGTGGGAGAGCCCCCGCTGGCGCTGACCTGCAGCAAAGCGCCGATCGGAGATGGCGAGAACACGATGACGCCGGTCGGACTCCAGGCACCGCCGCGTCCCAGTTGCGCGTCGCAAACCGCCTGCGCGGTGGTCGCATTGAGATCGATGGTCCGCAGCTTACCATTGGCGAAGAAACCGAGGGCCCGGCTGTCTGGCGACCAGAAGGGGAAAATCGCGTCGTTGGTATCCGGCAGGGTACGCGCATCGGCGCCGTTCATGGGACGAACCCAGAGATTTGTTTTGCCGTCACTGCCGACGGCAGTGAATGCGACATACGAACCGTCGGGCGAGAGCACCGGCGGACCAGCAAGGTCCGAGGTCAAGCGGAACTGCTGGTTGGGCGGCGGGTTGATCACCGCACGAATGCTGGCGGGCGTGGGCACTGTGCGAAGCAAGTATCCGGCAAGCACTCCCAGAACAATCGCCGCCGCAAGCAGCGCCAACCAGCGCACGCGGCGCGCCACCGGCGTGGTGGCAGATTCAGCGTCGGCGGGTGCGACACGCATCGACGCAATCCAACGCAACTCCATGGCAACGTCGTGCGCCGACTGGATGCGCTCGCTCGGATCTTTCGCCAGACATCCGCGAATCAACATGTCGAGCATCGGCGGAGCAAGCGGCTGGTCGGCGGCAATGGGTTCCGGCTCCTTCTCCAGAATCGCAGTGAATACGCTGAGTTGCGATTTGCCCTCGAAGGCGCGACGCCCGGTGGCCATTTCGTAGAGCACGCATCCGAAGCTGAAGAGGTCGCTGCGACCGTCCGCCTCCGCTCCCTGCAAGACTTCTGGCGCCATGTACTGACAGGTTCCAACCACCGAACCTTTTTGCGTGAGCGCCGGCGCAGCCGCGGAGAGCTGAGCCAGATTGATCGTCGGCGTGGAAGGAGTGAATGGGCCGACCGCCTGCGCGGCAAACGGAACGGTCGGTTTCGCCAGGCCGAAGTCCATCAGCTTGGCGCCCGCTTTGGTGAGCATGATGTTCGCCGGCTTCAGATCCCGATGAACGATGCCTTGCTGATGCGCCTTCTCCAGCGCCTGCGAGATTTCGATTCCAATCTTCAGGACTTGGTCGATTGGTAGTGGGCCCTTTTCAAGCCGAGCCGCCAGCGTCTGCCCTTCGAGATATTCCATCACCAGGAAGTCGGTCCCGTCCTGCGAGCCGATATCGTGCAGAGTGCAGATATTCGCATGTTGCAGCGCAGAGATAGCTTTGGCTTCCCGCTCCATGCGTTGACGGGACTCGACGTCCGAAGAAAGATGTGGAGGCAGAACTTTGATGGCTACGGTGCGGTCGAGGCGACTGTCCTTCGCGCGGTAGACCTCTCCCATGCCGCCTGCGCCCAGCGGAGCCTGGATTTCATAAGGCCCAAGTTTCGTCCCAGTGGTAATTGCCATCCGTGCGCGCAATTATAGCGTGCGTCACGAGTTGGAGAAGAAATAACCAGTTTTGTTACAAGCTCTTTAGTTCCGCCTGGACTGCGTGTACCTATTGCTGCCAGCGGACGGCCGAGGCAGAAACCCCACGGCGCGAAGTGGCAACGAGGAGAGCGCCGCGCCTGCAGTCAGTCCTGTCGGGCGGGTAAACCACTTGGACGAAAAGTCGGCTACGCTTCTTTGTGCTGAGCCCAGTGCCCGAAAGGAGATTGCCCAATAGACGCAAATCAAGGATGCATTGGTGGAATCGAAACAGGACTACTGGGCGGAGCAGACGGATATCCAAGTGAGTGCGGTGTCTGCATGGGTGGCATACGCGGAGGGCAAAAAGGCTGAAGCTGTGAAGATAATGCGGTCCGCCGCGGACCGTGAGGACGCCAGCGAAAAGCATGTTGCCATGGTGAACCGATTATGGCCAATGCGCGAACTTCTGGGAGATTTGCTGCTTGCCATGCATGAGTCCGCGCCTGCCCTGAAGGAGTATGAGACCTCCTTGCAGGCAGCACGAAACAGGTATCGCAGTTTTTACGGCGCTGCCAAAGCTGCTGAACAGTTGGGAGATCGGGAGATGGCAAGAAACTACTACGAGAAGCTGTTAACTCTGTGCACTCACGCCGACACTGAACGGCCAGAGCTTGCTGAAGCGAACAAATATCTGGCCCAAAGTGATAGCGTCCTGGCGCCGACAACGGCAAGTGAGCGTCCACGGTTTTACCGGCGAATTACTGTCGTAAAATCGCCATCTAGTAGGTAATCCTGAGCATGGCCTTCAGTCGCCACACAGTGGGTGACCAGTCGCCGTCAGAGCGGCTCTGCCTATACCCGGACAGCGGCTCGATTGACGCGGGCCAGAGATCTCGTTCGGGGAAGTCACTTAAACGTGTTGTCGGCAAACCGCCGACTGCGAGCAGACGACGCCGTGGGTCACAAGAAGGGGTTGGCGCTTTTCGTCCAGATGAATTACTGCCGAGTCCCGCGCGATCCGCGCGGAATCTGGCTCCCTGCACTGGACGCATTTAAAACTCTTGCTGCCTGAATCCAGTGTCGCTCGAACCCAGCAACTCCTGCCGCAGATGACATAGCTTACACTCAAACTACATGCTCAACCGGGGCTATGCCTACACCACAATCATCAGCAGCAAATACCATGGACAAATCCTGCTCTCCCACTTGGCAAGCCTCTACCCCCACTCAACCCCACAAGCCTGGCAACAAAAACTGAACAACGGCGAAGTCACCCTTAATGGTGTGACCGCCACCGGAAGCGAATCGGTTACTTCAGGCCAAAGCCTTGTCTGGAACCGTCCACCCTGGATCGAACCAGACTCGCCTCAGCACTTCGAAGTCCTGTTTGAAGACCCCCATCTATTGGCCGTCAGCAAACCCAGCGGGCTGCCCACCCTCCCCGGTGGCGGCTTCATGGAAAACACTCTCCTGCGCTTAGTGCAAAAACAAACCCCCAGCGCAAACCCTGTCCACCGGTTGGGCCGAGCCACCACCGGCATCGTCCTCTTCGCCAAAACCCCGCAGGCGGCCTCTCATCTACTCGCAAACTGGAACACACCCAAAATTCAAAAAATCTACCGGGCGCTGGCTCAAAACATTGCACAGCACGACGCCTACGAAATCCTCACACCCATCGGCCTCGTACCGCACCCGCTCATTGGTTCCGTGTGGGCCGCCAACCCAAGTGGCAAACCGTCAAAGTCATTGGCAAAGGTGATCTCACGCACCACCAGCACCACAACATTTGAGGTAAGCCTAAATTCGGGCCGCCCTCATCAAATCAGAATCCATCTGGCATCCATCGGCCATCCCCTGGTAGGCGATCCTCTGTACGGCTTGGGCGGCCAGCCTCTTGAAAATCTTCCCGGCCTCCCCGGCGATGGAGGATATTTCCTGCACGCCCAATTTCTGAAATTCCACCACCCCATCACCGGAGAACAAATCAATCTTGAGGCAGCTTTGCCGTCCGGATTCTCATTGCATCAGTAGGTTCACGGCGGGAATCAAATCGGCGTGGCCGTTGAAACCCGCGCGATCCCGCCATTTCAAAATCCTTACGACGCGCGAGCTTAATACAGTATGACAAGTTGTCGGCGACCCGCCCTTGCGACAGAGACCTCCCAGCCGAGGCGTTGGGCATTTCTCGTCCAACTGGATTACTTTTGAGTTACCCGTGACTCGGGCTGAACCAGCAGCCACTGCATCGCGCCATCGGTAAACACGAGACGACTTATCGTTGCCTCCCGATTCGCATGTCCTCCATCTGTGATTACTTCCGAATCGCGGACCATCCCCGAATCCGCCGGGGCAGCGCTTATCGCGTCTGAGGCGGCTCTCCCATGCTCCTCGCTGCTATTCCCGCACCGAGTGCTTCTCCTAAAACACACGGAGTAAACTCTCCGGAAGTTGAACTAAGACCCCGGACCTGGGCCTGCGCGCTGCGATGATGGTTGTGAGGTTGTCCGGAGGTGAGGGCATAGGAGATTGCTGGTGCTTTTTCTGCTTTCGATCACGACCGGCTTGACGTTCGCGCAAGACTATCCAACGAAGCCCGTGCGCATGATCGAGCCGTTCGGGGCTGGTGGTGGGCCTGACTTGATGGCCCGCGCCGATCAGCCCGAAGCTCTCTGAGCTGTGGGGCCAGCCCGTGACAGTCGAGAACCACCCGGGCGCGGGAAGTACGGCGGCCCCCGCCTTGGTCGCGAAGTCGCCGGCAGACGGTTACACGTTGCTTGTGAACACCAGCGCTCAGGCATACAGCGCCGCGCTTTTGAAGAACCTGCCGTATGACCCGTTGAAGGATTTCATCCCGGTCGCTCCGCTCACCAGCCAGCCCTACGTGCTGGTCGCAGGAAAGTCGGCTGGCATCACCTACCGTCGGCGAACTTATTGCAGCGGCGAAGGCGAAGCCCGGCTGAGCTGAAGTTTGGCTCCACTGGCGTGGGCACTGGCACGCACTTGGGGATCGAGAAATTCAATCTAGAGGCAGGCATTAAGGCGGTACACGTGCCCGCACGACCGGGCGACGCGATCGCTGACATGATCGCCAATGCAGTCGCAGGGCGAACCGACTTACCTGATGGCACCCATTCCGCTCGCTCTCGTCGATATCCGTGCGGGCAAGCTCCGTGCGCTAGGCGTGACGCACTAAGAAGCGCTCGTCCTTGCTCCCGGAGGTGCCGACGATCTGCGGAGGCTGGCGTCGCCGGCTTCGACTATCCGATTTGGTATGGGGTATGGGTGCCCGCTGGCACTCCTGCCGACAGTGGTGGACAAACTAGCGAAAGACATCGCCCGGCGTTCTGGCAGCGCCGGATGTGCGCGATCGACTTGCAAAAGCACGGGGCCGATCCGATGAGCATGACGCAGCCTGAGTTCGCGCGCTTTGTCTGAGCGAGAGTGAAACCGCGGCGCGTATCGCCAAAGCCGCTGGGATCAAACCTCAGTAAAGCGTGAGTTGCACATTACGAAGTTCTGCTAAAGGAAGGATCGCTCCGCAGAAAGGTCCAGTTGTCGAAAGTGAAAAGCTCTAGTTCCACTGGTCCTCAACTCTCGGAGGACAATGGGCATCCTGAAATTAGGTCGAAAAGCCAACATGTCGGTACTGATCCGGGCTGGGTGAGCGCATTGGCGATTATGCACTCACCGAGATCCGCCGATTCAGGTTGCCGAGAAACCGCCGTCGACAGACAACCACTTGAAGTTCGTTAATAAGAACGACGTAAGAGATGACTTGCTCCCAGTGGTGTTGTGGACCGACGGCAGGCGCGTTGTCGTTGTTCACTGT
>CAVWNU010000002.1:0-23396 GCA_963756435.1 uncultured Acidobacteriaceae bacterium
TCTCGATCCCGCTCCGCTCGGTCCGGTGGCCGTGCCGCCACGGCAACGCTGACAAACAGAAACGCCATCCCGAAGGATGGCGTTTCTTTCAACCAGTGCGCTGAACTGAGACGGTCTACAGTGTGGACTCGATCTCGAAGCCCCAGGCCTCAAGCAAGGCTTCCGGGATGTACTTGGAGTTCTTGTTCCGGCGCGCCCATTCCCGAAGACGGGTGGAGCGCACATACTGATCCGGAGTCAGCTTAAACTCCTTGACCACCTGCTCAAACGATGTAACGGTGGGCACAACCGGACCGATAGGCTCCGGCTTCCCCCAATTCGGATTTCCGCGACGCTTTGCCATCCGTTGTTTTCCTCAACGTGGAGAGTAATGGGACCTGAATTCGGCCATGCTCCTGGCCTTGGCACATAGAGGCTGTGCCACTCCCTTGATCCTTCATGATCTTACCTCTTTTTTATACAAAAATCAATGTCAGGCAAGGACTTACACCGCATCGGCAGCCGTTGAGTAATGCCCAATAGTTCCTAAGACGGTAACAACCCTTCTGCCAACAACGGCACACCAGCCGGCCCAGCTATTCGCACCAGATTCGATGCCGCCCAAATTGGGCTACAACGGAAAATAGCCTCGCTACAACCTGCGTGCGATTCACCCTTCATTGCTTATGGATGAACCTCACTAGACAAGAGGAACCACGGAAGGTAACACCGGCGGATCCGGCTTTTGGGAGTGATTCGATGGAAACAACCTACCGCTTTCGGTTCCTGATTTATCTCGCAGCATTCATGCTGCTCATGTCTGTCTGCTTCGTATACGCGGAGCCTGTTCCCGAGAATCACCTGCTCTTCCAGGTAGCTCCGCAGCACGCCGCCTTTCTCGCGCCCTCTGTTGAGTCCCCCACCTTCGACCGCAATGCACTGCGTGCCGCTTCGCCGGTTGTCTCGTTCCAGATAGTGGGTCAGCTGGAAACGCCGTCCCATCCTCACCGTGGACTCTTCCATCGCACCCGCCACATTGCAATCCGGCCCCTACTGTCGAATGCCCCAGTGCAGTTCGTCGTGGTTGACGGCGCCATTGAATCGCCGGCCGCCTCGCAGAACCGCCCATAAGCTCAACTTTCCTCGCCATTTCTCGCAAATCACGGCCACCCGACGAGAGCTCCGCCCCCTGCACAACCCAAAGGCTCTCGATCCCTTCTTACCGTGCAACGACCGGCTCCGCGGGCGAGCGCCATTTCCAGAGCGACAGAGCCAGGCAAACAGGAGGATCTACAGCATGAGCGTCTTCAAATACTGGACCATTTTTTCGATCGGCGTCGCCGCCGGAGCAGCCGTCGCCCTGGCCTACGCGCCGCGCACCGGCGACAAGACCCGCAAACAGTGGAAGCGGAAGTTCGATGACACCAGCGACTACCTCAAGGATCAGGCTGGCGACTTCTCCAAGCACGCCACCAAGGTCTACTCACGCGCTCGCGATGTCGCCGACGACGTGGCCTCGCAGGCCGATACCTTTGCCAAGCACGTGTCAAAGAGAGCCAGCAAGGTTGCGGACGCCTTCTAGGCCCTGATCCGGCCTCCCCAAATCCTGATCCCTCCGGCGAACGGCGTCCCTCGTTCTCTCTTTGAGAGACGCCACATGCCGCACTCCGCCGCTCTCGCAAGCGTCTCTGGGTCATCACGCCCATCCCTCGTATAGCGATACCATCGGAGGATGGGCGCGCATCACACAGGCGACAAGAATCCATCCAGCGCGCTCTTTCGCGAGCAGGACAATGCCTTTGTCGCTCTCGTAGACGGCGCCTTCGCCGACGCCGCGTCTCGCAGCGGCCCCCATCTCCTCTGCCGCCCCGGTTGCACCCAGTGCTGCATCGGAGTCTTTGCCATCGGCCCCGCAGACGCCCTCAGGCTCCGCCAGGGGCTCTCCGCTCTCCAACATGAAGATCCAGAGCGCGCGGCCCGCATTCAAGAGCGTGCAGCTGCCTCGTGGTCACGCCTTGCTCTGAACTTTCCTGGCGATGTAGCCTCTGGCGCCCTCGAACTCGATGAAAATGGCGACCCCGCTTCCCGATTTGAGAATTTCGGCAACGACGAACCCTGCCCCGCTCTCGACCCCGCGCACGGCACCTGCGATCTCTACTCCTCGCGTCCCCAAACCTGCCGCGTCTTTGGGCCGCCTATCGCCGCTGGCGAAGGCTACGGCGTCTGTGAGCTCTGTTTTCAGACCGCAACGGCTAATGAGATCGAGCAAGCCGCCATCCATCCTCCCGCGGAAGAGCTCTCCGCAGACCTCGATCAGGCCGCAATCGCTGCCGGAGAGCCGGCCGGCGCCACCATCATCGCTTTCGTGCTGAACGCCCCGCGCTGACCAGCGATGTGCGCCTCACCCGGTGCCGGCAATCTCCCGCAGCCGTTCACCATGAAGGATTTACATCACTTTTCGCTTCGTTCGCCGTGGAGCTCCTTTCCTACCTCGCCCTGAAGTTTTTGCAGTGCCGCAACGACCCGGCCGATGAATCCGGATCCATCCGGCACCGCCTCCGGCAGTTCGTCCCTGCCTATTTACCTCTCAAGAACAGCCCACTGATTACCTCTACCCGGACCATGATTACTAAATGGGTACCAATGCACCCTGGCAAGTTCTTTTGAAGGGTTGTACTTTTGGGAGCATCGCAGCCGTGCCTTTTTGCTGCGAAGTCTAAAGAGGCGAGTAAAAAGTGAAACTCGACGAGAGATCTATTTACCCAAACTTGAAGCTGACGATCTACAAGACAGGGATACGGCAGAATCGGCTTGCCAAGATGGTTGGCATCCACGAGGCCTATCTCAGCCGGATCGTAAACGGAAGCCGGGAACCCGGAGATGCGCTGCGGCAAGCGATTGCCCAGGCACTTCATTCCGAAGTTGACTGGCTATTCGAGCGGGAGAAGGTTGTCGCCTTCCCGACGCTGATCCGCGAAGATCGCGCAGCTTCTTAACACTGACGTACCGGGACCCCTTGTCATTTGCCTTTGTCTCCTGTTGTACGGGCTTTTTTGAAGTAATTCTGGTCTCTGGGAAGGCAGCATGAGAGATGCAAATCTCCCCCCTTCTGCCAGCTAAGCTGCAATATTGAACGACCTGCTCCTGCCCTGGTTCTCCGGTGTGACGCTCGATCCAGAGCGCCCCATCACATGCTCATAGTGTGCCTCTTCGCCTGCTGGAACGCCCGCGCCGCCAACGTGAGCGACCAAAGGAAGCGAACGCCACAAAGCGCGCCACCAGCGCATTTGCCTGGATGGCAAATTCAGCCGTTGCCTCGGCCAACCCGTCAGAGGCCGAGTCCGCCATCCACGCTCAGCACCTGCCCGGTGATGAACCTCGGCCCCGTCGCGAAAAAGAGCATCGCAGCTGCCACATCTTCCGTCGTGCCGTTCCGCCGCATCGGCGTCTTTTCCACGAAGTGCTCGTAGGCCGGGTCGACCTCACCGTTCACAATCATTCCCGGCGCCACGCAGTTCACCACGATCTCCGGCGCCCAGGCCTTGGCCATCGTCTTGGTCAGCATATGGAGCGCTGCCTTCGAGACGCAGTAGTGCCCGTGCGTCGCCCACGGATGCAGCCCGCCCAGCGAGCCAATATTCACAATGCGCCCCTGCCGCTGCTTCAGCTCCGCGAATGCCGCCTGCGCCATCAGGAACGGCCCCCGCGTGTTCGTATTCAGCATCGCGTCCCACTGCTCCAGCGCGATCGATTCCAGCGGTATCGTCTCGAAGATACCGGCATTGTTCACCAGCAGATCGATCCTGCCCAATTCTCCGATCACCTTATCAACGGTGTCGCGCACGCATGCCGGATCCCCCAGATCGCAGTAGACAGCCATCGACCGCACGCCAAACTCTCGTATCGCCGCAACGGTGGCCTGCGCTTCCGCCGTGGAGCTGCGATAGGTGATGGCCACATCCGCGCCCTCTTGAGCCAGCGCCAGCGCCAGGCTGCGCCCAATGCGCTTCGCCGCGCCCGTCACCAGCGCGGTCTTCCCTTTCAGTGATTGCATATTTCGATTCTAGAGCGAATCGGCAGAGCCGCTCATCGCGACGCCCACACGCGAATCCGCGCAGCCGTAGTAGAGCAGCCACCGGTCGTGGAACCACACCAGCCCCTCCGCGAACGTTGTGCCCGCGGCGTACTGCCCGCTCTGCTCCCACGGCAGCCTCGGTTGAAAGATCGGCTTCCCCGTGCGCGCCAGAAGCTTCGCCGGGTCATCCGCCGCAAACAACGCCTGCCCTACCGCGTACGTCCCCGCAGCCAGCATCGGATCGCGATCGGAGCGGACAACGCTCTTGCCGCCTGTAGCGTTGTTATCGTTAGGGCCTGCGGCATTCTTGCCGCTAACGCCCGTGGCATTTTTCCCGTTATAAACGAGGACGATTCCATCCTTCGTCACCACCGGCGGCGGCCCCACCTCCGGCAGTCCGCTGTCAAAGCGCCTCGGACGCGCCCGCATCAACACCTTCGGCTTGCCATCCGCGCCTTCAACCGGCGTCCAGTGCACCAGGTCGTCCGACGCGGCCAGGTGAATCTCACCTTCACCCCAATACATCCAGTAATGCCCGTCGATCTTGGCAGCAATGCATCGCCCTTTCGTCACACACTCGGTGACAATTCCAGCGGACTTGTACTTCAGGCCACCCCACTTCCCCATCCCGAAAGCCGGCCCATGCTTGGTCCACGTATGCAGATCGCTCGAGGTCGCAATGCCCACGCGATAGGTCTCGCGGTTCCACTGCGTATAGGTGATGACGTAGCTGCCGTCCGGCGCTTCCACGATCCGGGGATCCTCCGTACCGCCCGGCCACTCCCGCGCCTGCTCACTGTCTTTCGCTGGATAGAAGACCGGCGCAGCCTCGCGCGTAAAGTGCACACCGTCCTCACTCACCGCCAGCCCCAGCCGCGAGGTGTGCATCCCGATCTGCATCGTGCCGCTGTCGTCCTCCGCGCGGTAAAGGACGTAGATCTTCCCGTCGCGCACCACGGCTGCCGGATTGAAGGTATGGAGCGCTTCCCAGTGCACTGGCTTGTCCAGGATCGGATCCGTGAAGACCGACTCCGGCCGCGCCGTGATCACCGGCTGGGCATTCTCCGGCCGCGTGAACGGCCCCAACAGCCACTTCGCCTGAACCGTCGCTGACGCTTTCGCCTGAGCGGTCGCTGACCCCCTTGCCTGTGTCCTGCCGGGCTGAGCATGGTTCGGAAAGCCCGCCGCCAGCAACAAGCCGGCCGCGCAGAGTGAAGACCATCGCATAGCAAGCCACTCTATCAGCGGCATTCCCGGGGGTCCGTCGTCTCGGGCTTCCACCGCTTGACGCTAAGCCGACCGGGGACTACTCTTGATCCTAGAGGCGAACAAATGGCGAATATGCAGGCCACCGCGCTCCCCCTCTTCCCAGAGCTCCCACCGGCAACCCCGCCCGGCATCGCCCGCATGGCCGCCGACGCCGCCGAGGTCGATCAGGGCCATCTCGTCGAGTTCCGCTCCCTGCCCGTTCGCTCCATCCTCAACCGCGTCGTCTCCCGTCGCGGACTGCGCTTTGCCTGGGGCATCAACCCGTATCGTGGCTGCGAATTCGCCTGCCGCTACTGCTACGCCCGCTACACCCACGAGTTCATGGAGCTGCGCAACCCGGCCGACTTCGAGCGCAAGATCTACGTGAAGGACAACGCCGCGTGGTTGCTCCGCCAGGAATTGCGCCAGGTGCGGCCCGGCGAGGAGATCGCTATCGGCACCGCCACCGATCCCTACCAGCCCATCGAGCGCCGCCTGCGCATCACCCAGAGCCTGCTGGCCGTCTTTGCCGAGCAGCGCGGACTTTCGATCGGCATCGTGACCAAGTCAGCGCTGATCGCCCGCGACATCCGCTACCTCTGCCAGATCGCCAGCAACAACGAGCTGACGATCCACATGACCATCACCACGCCCGACGCCGCCCTCGCCCGTATCCTCGAGCCTCGCGCGCCGCGCCCCGACATCCGCTTTGCCACGGTGCGCCGCCTGCGCGAAGCCGGCCTCCGCGTTGGTGTGATGTGCGCGCCGCTGCTGCCCGGCATCACCGACACCGGCCCGGCGCTCAACCGCATGGCCGAGCTCGCGCGCCAGTCACGCGCCTGCTTCCTTCATGCCAACCCGCTCTTCCTGAAGCCCTGCTCGAAGGAGACCTACCTCGCATTCATCCGCGAGCACTTCCCTGCGCTCGAGCCGATGTATCGCACGCGCTACGAGGACTCTGCCTTCGTCCCCAAGGCGTATGCAGACCGCTGCCGCGAGCTGCTGCGCGCCGCCTGCAAAAAGCATGGACTCAGCCAGCGGCGCGACGACACGCTGCTCACCCGCAACATCGGCATTCCGCCATCACAGCGCGAGCAGGAGAGCCAGCTCTTCCCCGTGAGCGCGCTCGCAGTCGTGCCACGCAAGCCACCAGCGAGAGCTTCCAGCTACTAAGCCGGCGCCCCACATCTCGCATCGGACACGTAGGAATTGGGAGGGTGCCCATAAGGTCCAACGTGAGCGACCGAAGGAAGCGAATCCCACAAGACGCGCCACCGGCGCGACTGCCTGGATGGCAAATCCTAGCGGGTGATGATCACTTCGTAGAGATTGTCTTTGGCGAGGAAAAACTTGCAGTTGGCGAAGCGCTCGAAGGTCTTCTCGATGTTGCGATTGGTAAACGAGCGGCGAAGAGGAATCGGCGCGCTACCCTGCATGTCGATCGCGTCCGTCTCGCTCAGGTGATAGCGGCAATACGCCGTGTTCTCGCCCGTCTGCTTGTTGTGGAAGAGCGCCAGCACCTTGCCGCCGGGCCGCATGCACGATCGCAGACGGTCGACCGTCGGCTGCACTAGCGGCTCGGGAAGATAGTCGAGCGTGGTCCACAGCAACACCGCATCGAACTCGCGGCCGGTAAAGTTCAGATTGTGTTGCAGAAAGCCTTCCACGTCGAAGACCGGGTCCCCGCCCTCTTCCGGCTTCTTCATCCACTCCGGGCTCTGCGCCTCCGGCACCAGGTCGGCCATGTAGACGCTGTGTCCGGCATTCGTCAGCAGGTTGATGTTGGTCGGCGACGTGGGGCCGATGTCCAGGATGTACAGACCGCTCTCGGTCAGCAGTTCTTTTTTCAACGCTGCCCAGCCGCTCGAATGCCGCGCGACACGCGGTCCTGTCAGCACGGTCGGCGAACTGGACGGCGCCTCATCCTTGGATTTCTGGAACGGGTTCTTGAACACGTATGATCGGCGTCCCCGGCGCCACTTGCTGCAGGCAATTCGCGGTTTCTGCCGCGTCTACCGTTTCTCCGGCGCCTGTTGGCCCTTCGGTGCGGCGGCGTTCTGCACCAGGTCGACCTTGCCCTTGAAGTTCGCATTCTCTTCGATCGAAAGCCGCGCAGCCGTCAGGTCACCCGTCAGCGTCGATCCTTGCCGCAACTCCACCTTGCCCGAAGCGCGCACATCGCCCTGCAGCGTGCCCACCACCACCACGTCCCGTGCGGAGACGTTCGCCGACACCTTGGCATTCTGCCCGATGGTCAGCCGGCTATCGTTGAGCGTAATCGTACCCTCAACCACGCCATCCACTACCAAATCTTCGCTGCCATTCACCTCGCCGCGGATCTGGACTGATTTGCCGATTACCGCTGCGCCGGACTCGCCTGCCGCCATATGGTCACGTCTCCTGAGGGATTCCACCGCACCTGCGCGCGGCGTCAAGTTCTTGAGCGAACTATAGCATTTTCGATACTACGGTAGGCCCGGGAGTTCTCAATTCGGCGCGGGTTTGCCTCTGCCTGCCGAGCGCGTCACAACTTTACGAACGTTCTTGATGTCTAACTAAAAGGAATTGAACCGCGGGCTGCTACCCTTGCAGCAGATTCCCCCTTACATGTACGGCCCGCCTGCTCGAAGCGCAGCGCAACGCAACCGGAATCCGTCTTCGCTTCAAATGCAGCGGTATGGCCCGCGACAGCACAAGTCTGGTTTAAGATGCGTCCCTGCTTCCAGGAGAGAATGCTTGTCCGGAATCACCTCGTTTCGCTGGCTTCACCTCGCTTTGTCTGCAACGTTGATTGCCTCGTTCTCGGCGGCACCGTTCCTCCATGCGCAGGAGCCTCCACCGGAAGATCCGGTGGCGCTCGTCCGTGCCGCATCCTGGAATGAACTGCACTCCTCCAACCAAGGTCACCCTTATCGTTTTCGCCTGCGCAAGCAGGACGAGACCGGCGTCACTACGAAGGACATCATCGAAACCCGGGATGGCGACATCGCCCGTCTCGTCGCGGTTGACGATAAGCCCCTCACTCCCGAACGCGCCAAAGCCGAGCGCGACCGACTGGACAATCTGCTGGCCCACCCGGAGCTGCAGGCGCACCGACACAAGAAGGAGCAGGAGGACAGCAGCCGTACGAACGAGATGGTCCGCCTGCTGCCCGATGCATTCCTCTATACCTACCGCGGGACGGTGAACACTCCCAACGGCCCCGCGTGGCGACTCACCTTCGAGCCCAATCAGGACTTCATCCCCCCTGACCGCGAGGCCCAGGTGTACCACGGCATGGCGGGCGAGCTCTGGATCGACTGCGCTCAGAAGCGCTTGTCCCGCCTCGATGCTCACCTCATCTCCGACGTCAACTTCGGCTGGGGAGTGATTGGCCGGCTCTACAAAGGCGGCACCATTTTGGTCATCCAGCAGGACGTGGGTGATAACCACTGGGAGTCACTGCACCTGAAGCTCAACCTCACCGGAAAGATCCTGATGGTCCACAATGTCACCTTCCAGTCCACCGAGGACACCTCCAACTACAAGCCCGTCAGCAACACGCTCACGTACAAGGACGCCATCCGTATCCTCGAAAGCGAATAACGTTGGATCGTAAATTTCCCTGAACCTCGCCTCCCGCCATCGCGTAGCACATGGAGAGTGAAAACGCTGAGGTCCGCATGCTTCTGACAAATCTCCGGCAAGCCCTGCTTCGTCTTCTTCACGCCCCCCTCTTCACCGTCATCGCCGTCCTCACCCTGACTCTCGGGATCGGTGCGAATACCGCAATCTTCAGCGTGGTTCAGGGCGTGCTGCTGCATCCCGCGGGTGTTGAAGACCCGGCGAGCCTCGTCTCGTTTCATGCGCGCTACACGCAGCTGAATCTGCCCAGCATCGGTGTCTCCGCGCCCGATCAGGCAGACGCCGCTTCGCTCTCCTCGCTCGTCTCCTCATCCTCCATGTATGACGAGCAAAGCTTCAATGCCCAGCAAGACGGCCACACGCTGCATCTGCTCGCCGCGGAGGTCACCTGGCCCTGGTTCCACACCTTCGGCGCCGAGCCCATCCTTGGCCGCACCTTCCAGCCCGAGGACGATCAGAAGGGCGCCAGTCGCACTGTCATCCTGAGCTACAACGCATGGCAGCGCCTCTTCGGTGGACAGCATGATGCCGTCGGCAAATCGCTCGTGCTCGATAGCCAGCCGTACCGTGTCATCGGCGTCATGCGCAGCGACTTCGACTGGCCACGCGGCCGCGACGTCTGGGTTCCCCTCGGCCTCGCGCCTACGGCCTACGGCGCCGGAGAGCGCTACAACGAGTTCTACTCAAGCGTCGTTCGCCTGCGGCCCAACGTATCCGTCGCGCAGTTCAACGCCGCCATCGACCAGAAGCATCGCGAGCAAGTCCGCCGCGAAGGCTCCGGCAGCTTCGGCCAGAGCGCCGGCTGGGGCATGTTCGCGGAGCCTTGGACCGATGATGCGGCCGGTGACCTGCGCAAGCCGCTCATCGCCCTCTTCGCCGTCGTCGCCGGCGTTCTGCTCATCGCCTGCCTCAACGTGGCCGGACTCTTCCTCGCCCGCGCCTCGTCGCGCGCTCGCGAGCTCGCCCTCCGCATCGCGCTCGGCGCATCCCGCTCGCAGATCGCGTTGCTCTTCATCAGCGAGGTACTGCTGCTCGCCGGCTTCGCGACCGTGCTCGGCATCTTCGCAGGCCCGCTGCTCGGCCGCCTCATTCTGCGCGCCATCCCGCATGATCTCGCCGCCGGCTTCTCCGTCCACACTGACCTCCGCCTCGTGCTCGCCGCGGCCGCCATCGGACTTCTCTCCGCCCTCTGCGCCGGCATGGCCCCGGTCTGGAGCGTCCTGCGCCAGCGCCAATCACTCCGCCTCGCCGAATCCGTTCGCACGTCAACAGGCGCCTCCGGCAAACAACGCCTCCGCGCCATCCTCGTCTCGAGCGAGATGGCGATCGCCTTCCTGCTGGTCGCCGGCACTGGCATGTTTCTATCGAGCCTCGTCCGTCTGCAGCAGGTCGATCCCGGCTTCCGTCCCAATGGCGTCATGACCGGCTCCGTTACGCTCACCAGCGCACAATATCGCGACAACGAGCCGCGACGTGTCGTCTTCGTAGACGATGTGCTCGCGCGTCTTCGTCAGCAACCCGGAGTGAAAGACGCAGCCGCCATCTTCCCGCTTCCCTTCGGCGACACCGTTAAACCTTCCGGCAGCTTCTCCATCGAAAACCTGCCCACGCTCCCCAACGAACCCGGCCCGCATGGTGACAAGCGCTGGGCTACGCCGGGCCTTCTTGCCACCATGCAGATCCCGCTCCTGCGCGGCCGCTGGTTCTCATCCGGCGACACCGCTACCACGCAGCGCGTCGCCGTCATCGACGATGTCCTCGCCCGGGCTTACTGGCCACATCAGGATCCGCTCGGCAAGCGCATTCGTTTCGGCTCGCGCGATCAGTGGGCCCAGGTCGTCGGAATCGTCGCGCATACGCGCCGCGATTCGCTCGAAGTCGATGAGAACAAGGGCGTCGTCTACACTGCCTTCGCGCAACAGCCGGTCGAGGGGGTCACCTTCATCGCTCGCTCTTCAGGAGATGCAGAGAGCCTGCGCACTCCGATGACGGAAGCCGTTCACGGCGCGGATGGCGCCGAAGCGCTCTACGACGTCACACCGCTCAGCGCGCTCGTCGACGCATCGCTCGCGCCGCGCCACCTGCTGGTCTGGATGCTCTCGCTCTTCGGCGGCCTCGCGCTCTTCCTCGCAGCTATCGGCATCTACGGCTTGCTCAGCTTCCTCGCCACCCAACGCACCGTCGAAGTGGGCGTCCGCATGGCGCTCGGCGCGAATCGCGTGGACATCGCGTATCTCATCGCGCGCCGCATCCTGCCGCTGCTCGCCGCGGGGCTTGGCGTGGGTGTCGTGCTCGTGGTCGTTGCTCAGCGCACGCTGACGCACTTCTTTGCGGCCATGTCCGGCGGCAGCGTCTCCTCGATCGCTGGCGCAGCCCTCATTCTGCTGGTTGCCGCGATGGTGGCCGCGCTTCTCCCCGCGCTTCGCGCAGCACGGCTGCAACCGTCAGTCGCGCTGCGCAATGAGTAGCGCTCCGCCTTACTTTTTCGTATGCCCGATCGCGAACCGCATCCCCAGGCGGAAGGTAAGAGGCAGCGACGGATAGCCGATCGGCCCGATGTGCTGGTCGCTCACCAGGTTGTCGATCTGCCCATACACCGCTACCCACTGCTTGAGCTGGAAACTCGCGCCAACGTCGATCTTCGCGTAGGCGGAATCGAGATTGCGGTTCGGCAGCAACAGCGAGTTATCGCCTGCCAGGTTGGAGAACGAGCTGATGAACGTCGAGTCATCGCTGCGGCTCGCGAAGCTTCCCTGCACCTGGGCAAACCACTTAGGCGACGCATAGGTTACGCCGGCGAAGCCCACATGCGGCGGACGCCGGAAGGGCCGCGCGCCGATCAGCGGTGAATTGATGCCCAGCTCCACCCCGGGGAACAACGGGTTCACCTGCGGGCCAATCGCGTCGGAAGAGAACGACTGCTGCACGACGCCATCGGTGTATGTATAGCCGCCGCGAGCGAAGATGTGCGAGCTGAGCTCCGATTGCAGCTCCACCTCCGCCCCTTGCGCGCGAAACGCAAGCGAGTTGACGCTTGCTCCGCCGTAGGTATTCTCCACCGCGGTGGCGACCGCCGTGCTCACGCCCAGCAGCGGCAGCGTCCCTCCATCCACAAACTCAATCTGATTGCCGAACTCGTTGTGGAAGTAGACCGCCTTTATGAGCAGGCGCTCGTTCAGCATTGTCTGTTCAAATCCGCCGTCATAGCTGCGACTGGTCTGGCCGCCAATAGGAGGGACGTTGTACTTCGCAATCAGATCGGCATAGCCATACTGCGCCAGGATGGTCTGCAGAGAGCCAATCTGTGAGTTCAGATCCGGCTCCTGAATCCCCTTGGAGAAGTTGAACGTGAGCTTGGTGCCGTGCGCAAAGCCGTCACCCGGCCGTACCGGAAAGTACGCCAGGCCAACCCGCGGCTGCCCCACCGTGCCGTAGAGCTGGTTCTTCTCGATATCGCCGCTGAGCGTGTAGAACAACCGGTTCTTGAAGTCGCCGGTGAATTGCCCAAAATAGTCGTAGTTCGTGCGTTCCAGGCTCTGTTGCAGAAAAAACGCCGGATTGTTGTAGCTCCCGCGCTCGTCGGTGTAGCGGAAACCGAGCAGCCCGGTCAGATGCGGCGTGAACCGGTAGTCGCTCTGGAAGTAGAGCTGATCGCGATTATTGGCAGAGTCGCTCGAATTGGGATACACGCCTCCGAATGCCGAGCCATAGTTCATCAGCACCTGTCCGACTGTGCTGTATCCATTCGCGCCCTGGATCCTCACCGGCAGTCCGTAGTAATTCGTAAATGTGGCATCGCCGCCGGTGGCGATCGGAACGCCCGCCGGATACCACTGCGCCGTCTGCTCCCGCTTGCGCGTCAGTCCGTAGCGCACCAGGTTGTGCCACGACTCGGTAGTCTGGTTCTCTATCGTTCCGGAAAGATAGATGTCCTGGTCGCTCTGCTTGCCGTCGTTGGTCAGCGCGGTAAAGTTGTACGCGCCTGGCAGTCCGACTGCAGCATCCGTATTGCGGGCGGTCACGCGCAGCGACGTGGCGCTGCTGATGGAGTATCCCAGATTCACCGCCTCGGTGTTCATGTGATACTCGTCCTGCGGCAGCGCGTTTGAAGAGCGCAGCGCATCGAAACCGCCGTAGTAATCCAGCTTGTGCCAGGTGCCGCCCGCCTGCACTGCATTGCGGTAGGTGTGGAAGTTGCCCGCGTCGCCCTCATACAGTAGCGATGGAAAGGAAGTCGTCCCTCGCGGCGTCTCCAGACTCACGATCCCCGCCGCCGCGTCCGTTCCATATAGCGTGCTGTTCGCGCCTCGGTAAATCTCCACGCTCTTGATGCCCGTCGTCGCCAGCGCACTGTAGTCAAAGACGCCGCCGATGTTCTCGATCGGCACGCCGTCCAGCACCACGCGGTTCGCCGCCGAGTTGCCACCCCGCACAAACAGTGACGTGATCCCGCCATACATACCCTGCTGCACCAGGAATGTCCCCGGCGACTGCCGCATCGCATCCACCAGGATGGCGCGGTTGCGGAAATCCGGTTGCGGTATCACCGTGATGGCGGCGCTCACCTGCGCCTGTGGCGTCGGCGTGCCAGTTGCCGTCACCACCACCTGCTGATTGACGCGTGCCGGCTCCAGCACCACGTTCTGCATACGTGAATCCAGAACACCAGCGTAGAAGGCTGGCGTCGTCATCTGCCGGAAGGTCTGGCTCACCACAACGACATAGAAATGCCCCGCCTGCCCGGTACGCAGGGCATAGGTGCCGTCGGCCCCGCTGCGTCCACTGGTGACAATCTTTCCGCCTTGAAGCAGCGCCAGCTGCGCGCCCGCAATCGGCGCGCCCAGCGGATCGGTGACCTTGCCATGCACCTCGGCGGCAAAGGCAAGTGAAGCGCTGGCGGCAAGGATGAGTGAGGTAATGAGAGATCGGCGCAAGCCACGCCGAATGCGTACGGACATCAAGACTCTCCTTCGTTCCCCTCGGAACGTGGTCATACTACGCAGCCGGGACCGGTCTCCTGACTCGCGCGCCGGCGAAAGATGCTTCGCCGCCCGCCTCTCCCCTTCCCGGATCATCCGATCCAGTGGTTCGTGGCAGCAGGCGCTACTTGTTCCACCTTCTTACAGAACGGCGGAGCAGCAGCAAACGCGCATACAGTTGCGGGGCAGTGGCGGCATTTCACCGCCTTCCCGTCATCCCAGGTGTCTTCGCTATGGTTATTGCGAGGCAGACAGCACGCGCTCGCAGTGAAGATGCTGTTCCCGAGTGTATAACGTGCCGGGGACATAACTCGCCGCACTCTTTCGTCACCCAAGGTGCTTCCCAATCCGACGCAAAGCTCGTAATCTTTCTCTCACTCCGCTATGAGCTCCACCACCCACACCGTATCCGCGCCCGACCCCCTCGTCTCTCCGGTCTCCTCATCCAAGCGCTACCTCGCCGTCGACCTGCTGCGAGGGCTCACTATCGCCTTCATGATCCTGGTCAACGACAATGGCGATGAGCGCGTCGCCTTCTGGCCGCTCAAGCACGCCGCGTGGAACGGCTTCACCCCCACCGACCTGGTCTTCCCGACCTTTCTCTTCCTGGTCGGCGCATCCATCGTCTTCTCTACTGAGTCGCGCCTTGCCCGCGGCGTCACCCGCGCCTCTCTCTTTGCCCATACCGTCCGCCGCGCCATCATCATCTTCCTGCTCGGCATGGTCGTTAACAGCGCGCCGTTCTTCCACCTTTCCACGCTGCGCTACTACGGCGTGCTGCCGCGCATCGCGCTCTGCTACCTGATCGTCGCTTCGCTCTATATCTGGATTCGCCGTCCCTCGGACTCCCCTTCCGGCGAGCCCACCGTCGCGGACAAGATCGGTCTGCTCGTCGTCTGCCTCGTGGGCTATTACCTCCTCATGCGCTTCGTGCCGGTGCCCGGCTACGGCATGCCCGGCCGCGACGTCCCGTTTCTCGACCACGACGGCAACATCGTTGCCTGGCTCGACCGCAAGATCTTCTCCGCACCGCACCTGTATGAAGGCACGCGCGATCCGGAGGGTCTGCTCTCCACCATCCCCGCCCTCGGTACTACGCTCATCGGCGTGCTGACCGGCCTCTTCCTGCGCTCTTCACGATCGGACGCACGCAAGGCCCTCACCCTCGCCGTCGCCGGCGCAAGCGGAGTCCTGCTTGGGCTCATCTGGAATCCCTGGTTTCCCCTTAACAAGAAGCTCTGGACTTCGAGCTTCGTCCTCCACGCGGCAGGCTGGTCGCTGCTCATCCTCGCGGCATTCTGGTTCCTGGTGCAGGTACGTGGATACCGGCGCGGCACCTGGCCATTGCTGGTCTTCGGCACCAACGCCATCACGGCCTACGTCATCTCGGAGGTCATGGCTGCCTGTCTCAGCAACGTGAAGGTGGGCCCGCACAGCAACGTCCTGCGCTGGACCTATCAGCACATCGCCGCAGTCATTCCCTGGCCCGCGATGGGCTCCCTGGCATATTCCCTGTTTTACGTGCTGGTGTGCTGGCTGCTCGTGCTGCCGCTCTACCGCAAGAAGATCTTCATCAAGATCTGAGGGCCCGAGAAAAGTCCAGAACGGCCGGGCGTGCCGAGGCCGTTCGAAATTGGGTCGCGGATCAGTTCCAATCAGCCGATCAGGACCGCAGTCAGCTAACTTGCGCCGTCACGTGCGATGCGCTCGTCCCATTGCCCCAGTGCACGCGCCGGCCCGCCTTTTCTAGATAGGCAGCGCGCGCCCGCATCAGGTCAGTGAGATGCTTCCCTTCGAGCGGCGCGCCCCCGCCCAGTTGCCGGACCACCAGGCATATCTGTGCAAAGTGCTCCACTGTCTCCATCTTCATCAGCGCATCCATCAGCGACTCGCCGTACGTCACCACTCCATGGTTCGCCAGGAGCACGGCGTCGTGATGTTCCACGTATGGGGCCAGCGTCTGCCGCACTTCGCAGGTACCGGTGGTGGCGTATGGGGCCAGCGGAATCGTGCCCAGCGTCATCACCACCTCAGAACAGAGCGGCTGGTCGAGCGCAAGACCGCTGGACGCGAAGGCAGTCGCAAAGACCGGGTGCGCGTGCACCACGGCCTCCACATCGGGGCGTGCCTTGTAAATGGCCAGGTGCATATCGATCTCGCTGGTCACATGGCGCGTTCCCGCCAGTAGCTGACCGCTCATGTCCACCACGACCAGGTCATCCGGACCTACCACACGCTTCGAGCAGCCGGTCGGCGTCGCCAGCACGCGTGCCCCATCCAGGCGCGCCGATACGTTTCCCGATGTGCCCGGCGCAAACCCCAGCGCATGCAAATCCGCGCTGCACGCGGCAAGCTCCTCGCGCAGCTTCGACTCGCATCTGGCATGGGTAGGAAGAACCGCAGTGTCGCAGCCGTTCGCGTGGTGCGCTTCCGGCAATTGGGTCAGTGGAGTCTCGGTCATCGTAGCCTCATGGCCTCATAGGATCGTGAACGGCCGTGCTTCAGCCTGTGGTTGAGGTGTGCGTTGCGTCAGTGAACGCCATCGCCTGCCGATGCTGTCGGAAGCTTTGAAAACATGGCCGGCCGTCAGGCCGCCCGCCAGGGGATAATGACCCACCGCCGCCAGTCCCAGCGTGGCGATGCAGCCGCACTGCGAGCAGTCCGGATCGCCGCCAAACTGGCAGGGCGTCACCTTCGTCTTCAGATCGGCTGAGACGGTGTGCGTCGTCCGCGCGAAAACACAATCCGCCGGACTCTTCGGCGGGTTGGCGATTTCGCGAATGACGGATTCCGGCATGTCCAGCGAAGGATATAGCACGCGGAGCCGGAATAGCTCCTCCATTACTTCGCGTCTTTGCACTGCGGTAAGGATTTCCGGTCCCGTCGCCCCCCGTTGCGGTGTAAACAGGCTGAACCATACCTTCCGGATCTCCGGCTGCGGCGTCCAGAAGCGCAGGAACGCGTCGAGATACCCGGGTCGAGTGGCGATATTGCCGGTGATGGTGCAGTGGATCGTGACCCGGCTCCCCGCAATGCTCTTCAGGATCCGCTCATACGTCGCGGGGGCGCGCCGCACATCATGTTCCGGCTGCAGGCCATCGATCGAGACCACAACATTCAGCCGCTCGAACCGCGACCACTCCGTCGGAATGCGCCGGAAGGCGCTGGTCACCACCTGGGTGTGGATGCCGCGCTCCTCCATCGCCGGAATGATCTCCTCCAGCTCCCGGTAACGCACCAGCGGGTCGCCGCCTACCAGCGAGACATGCAGCGGCTTGTACTCGTCCACCAGCGCCACCACACGCCGCACCAGCTCTTCGCCGCGAAAATCGGAGAGCTGCCGAAGCACCTGCTCTCCCCCCAGATGCGCGTCGTCAAAGGCATAGCACCCCGGACAGCGCAGCGGGCATTCCTTGGTGATCTCAATAGAAAGCGACGGCCGGCGGCCGGAAAGAATGCCGCGCCATGCCTGGAGTACTTCGGATGTTTTCATTGTTGCCTCATGCCGGAGATCGATAAAGCCTTCGAAGTCGGCGACGAACAGTTCTCGTGCGGGAGCTGCATCGACGCGGGCGTGTCAGCGATCCCTCAGCCCGGTCTCTTCCTAGCCTGGAAAAATCAAACGCGCATCGGGACAGCGGCGCCGGAACCTCTGCCGGAATCAACAACAGACGCCGGGTCATCCAGCCATCGGTGGCGCGATTGGTTGGATGCGGAAGCCGGTGACATCGTGTTTCGTCCAGACGCGGCAGATGTGGAGCAAGGATCAAACGACGCGGTCCTGGTTGCAAATGGCGTTGCGTGTGCCGGTTGCATCACCGTGGGCCGCAGCATACCGGGCTGCAGCATCGTCCCGTTCATCGACAGGACCACCATCGCCGTAAACAACAGACCGGCCAGCAGGCTGAACTCGACATCCGGGCCGCCGCGCAAAAATCTATCCCAATTGCACAAATGTTCGGTGATCGGCATCACCAGCAGCAGCACGGTGGTCAGCAACACAAGCAGACGACTCAACGGCCGACTCAACTCGCGCCAGTCCGTCGTTCCCCGCCACCACAGGTTGCAGATGGTTCCCAATGCGCCCTCACATCATTCGCCGGCACTGCGCCAGCCTCATCGAACCCAGCCTCATCGAACCATGGACTTAGCCTGACACATTCAGCATGGCATGTCGAGCCGATCCGGAGATGTTGACTGCAGCGGTCACCGCAATAGAATGTCCAAACCATGGTCCAACCTTTGATCCGACCCTGCTTTCTCGTCGTAGACCAGGAACACTCCGGCAGCATCTCCACCCGCAAGCTTGTCATTGAGACAGCCAAGTTCAACGTCATCACCGCATACAGCGGCGCTGAAGCCATCCAGACACTCAAAAGGTTTCCCGCAATGGATGGAGTCGTCATCGATGCGGGCATCACTGACCTGCCTTGCAGCGAGGTCGTGAAGCAACTCAAGGCAATCCAGCGCAACGTGATCATTGTTGTCGTGGGCACGCTCGGAAATGACCCTTGTGCCGGAGCGGACCACTACCTGGAAACCTTCGACCCCGCCAGATTGCTCAGGCTGCTCCAGCGGCTTCAACCGGAAAAGACGGCCATGATCCTCGAAATGGACGAGAGACTCAGCGATTCAAATGAATGAAGGCGTTCTGACGCGTCTCTCAAATTCCCTTCATAAACAGCGTCTTCGATCCTCATAGCCTTATTTCAATCTTGACGCACTTTTAACGCATCGCTCTGCGGCTTCTGCGTCTCATAAAGAAGAGAAGTACTCCCCCGGTCATGATGAAATTGTTGTTGAAGTTGAAGCTTATGAGGAAAAATGGCGCTCAGGCCATGAGAATGTTCCGCCAGCTAGTGTGGTGACTGCACCGATTTTCACTTGAGCGACCCGCGCCGGATCCTCCGCATCGGCGCGCGACAAGACCCTTGTGCGCGGCCAAGGGCCTCCTCCGTGATTCAATGGATGGAAAAGGAAAGTTCCAGTGCCATTGAATTGCGGAATCGTCGGCTTGCCCAACGTGGGCAAGAGCACCATCTTTAACGCGCTGACCTCGGCCAAGGCCCAGGCCGCCAACTATCCCTTCTGCACCATCGACCCCAACACCGGGGTCGTCACCGTGCCCGACGAGCGGCTCACGAAAATCGCCGAGCTCATCCAGCCCAAAAGCCTCGTCCCCACCACGATGGAGTTCATCGACATCGCCGGTCTCGTCGAGGGCGCCTCCAAGGGGGAAGGTCTCGGCAACCAGTTCCTCGGCCACATCCGCGCCACAGATGCTATCGCGCACGTCGTCCGCTGTTTTGACGATCCCGAAGTCGTCCACGTCGCCGGCGCCGTCAATCCTCTCCACGACATCGACATCATCAATACTGAGCTGCTGCTCGCCGACCTCGACACCGTTGAGAAGCGTCACGCGAAAGCCGAGAAGGCGGCAAAGTCCAACGACCCCAAGGTCAAAGCCGAGCTGGCCGTGCTGCAGAAGCTGCTCGCCGCTCTCAACGCGGGCAAGCCGGCGCGCACCGTCGAGCTCGCACCCGATGAAAAGCCCGTCGCACGCGACCTCTTTCTCCTCACCTCAAAACCGCAGCTCTACGTAGCAAACGTCGACGAAGGCGGCCTCTCCAATGGCAACGCTTATACGGCTGCGGTTGAGCAGCGCGCTGCCGAAGAAGGCAGCCAGATGGTCCGCATCTGCGGCGCGCTCGAAGCCGAAATCGCGCAGCTCGAGCCCGCGGAGCGCGAGGAATTTCTCTCGAGCATGGGACTCGCCGAGCCCGGCCTCAACCGCCTCATCCACGCCGCCTATCGCCTGCTCGACCTCATCACCTACTTCACCGCCGGTGTGCAGGAGGTGCGTGCCTGGACCATCCGGCGCGGCACCAAGGCGCCCGGTGCCGCAGGCGTCATCCACTCCGACTTCGAAAAGGGCTTCATCAAAGCGGACTGCTACTCCTCCGACGACCTCTTCGCACTCGGCAGCGAGCAGGCCGTGAAGGAAAAAGGTCTGCTCCGCTCGGAAGGCAAAGAGTACGTAGTGAAAGATGGCGACATCCTCTTCTTCAAGTTCAATGTCTGAACGCCTCGCCGCGACGGCCTTACGGCAGCGACCCCATCTTCTTCAGGAAGTCATACTCTTCCAGGTTGTCCTTCTTCTTCAGCATCGTTCGCACCTCTTCGTTGGAGAGGTGCGCAGCAAATGGCTGGCTGCTGTCTGCGATCGCGTAGGTTGTCACCGCGGTCACAGCAGCATCTTGCGTCAGATCACCCCGCACGACTGAATCGAATGTGTCCGACGCCTTGTGATGCAGTTTGGAGTACTTATCCGTGTCGTTCCACAGCACCAGCTCCGGAACGCCCAGCACATCGAAGGCAGCGTGGTCGGTCTGGAAAAGAAACTGAGTATCCGAATTCGTTCCATCCGCTCCCATCCCCGCCAGCACCGGGCCAAGCGAGTCAATCGCTGCCTTCTCATCCTCGCGCCCCATCATGTACCAGCCCTTCGCCGGCTGTGATCCGCTGTCTGTGATCAGGACTGCATCGATCTTCGACAGATCCGTCATGTGCTGGCGCACATAGGCCGTCGAACCCAGCAGACCCTCCTCTTCTCCTCCAAACAGAATGAATCGCACCGTGCGCCGCGGCGGGCGATGCAGCGACTGTATCGCCCGCGCAGCCTCGATCACGCTCGCTGCCCCTGTTCCGTTGTCCTGCGCACCCGTCCCTGGCTGCCATGAATCCAGGTGTGCGCCCACGATCACAATTTCATCCGGCGTCTCTCGTCCCGGTATCTCCGCTATCACGTTCGGCACCTTCACATCCTTGCGGATGCGATTGGTAAACGAAAACTCCACTGTGACCGGCCCGTGCTCCAGCAGCCGCTTCATCAGCGACACATCCTCCGCGCCTATCTGCGCCTCGGGCAGCGAATCGATCGCCCCGCTGAAATTGAGCGAGGTCATCGTCTCGGTGCCGTTCTCCCCACCGGCAATCAGGATCGCCGCCGGCGAAAACGAGCGCAGCCGCTCAATGCCCGTAAAGACCGCGTCGATCCTAGGCTTCTCGCCAAAGGTCGCGTCGTCCAGCAATGCAATCGCTCCATGCAGCTTTGCCTTCTGCGCGTCCAGATCGGCCGGGGCACTGCTCTTCACATAGACAACCTCGCCCTTCACCCCGTCCTTCGGCGTCGATGGACTCCAGCCCGCGGAATAGATGTGAAGATGATGGTCCACTGGACTCACGATGCGCCCCATCGCAGACCCTTCCGGCTCCCACGTCGCCGGAATTGTCCACTCTTCCGTGTGCACATTCTTGAGCCCCAGCGACTTGAACTGCTGCTCCGCCCATTCCGCCGCCTTCATATAGTTATCCGACCCGGTCAGGCGCGGCCCAATCATGTCGGCAAGCTGACGATCGTACTCATAGGCCTGCCCATCGAGCAGGCTGTTGCCAATCAACTGCTGCAACGCTGCATGCGTCTCCGCCGACACGGGCACCGCGCTCCCGGCACTCGGTTGCTGCGACCACGCAGGAGCGCCGCCAAGCACCACCGCCAGCATGCCGATCCCAAGCCAAACCTTCCCACACAGTCTTCCGCGAAGACCAGGAGGCAATTTCGTGTACGTTCTGACACGTGAACCGCAAGCGTCTTCCATCATGAGCACTCTTCTCCGGATTTAAGTTCTGAAAGGCTTGTACTCTGTTTGCAAAAAATAGCCTTCTGAGTATCCGCCGCTTCCGTTCGTACCGGCAACTCCTTTCATCCCATTCGACTGCCATTCATCCCCGGCCGCGGATTCCCAGCAACAAGGCTGTATAGTTGCTCTGCCCCCAACCCTTCAAGAAACCCTAATGGATTAGGAACAAAGCCATGCACATTTCCGCTCGTGCCTTCGCTGCGCCATGCCTCCTCATCTCGTCCGCACTCCTGGCCTGCGCCGCACACGGTCAGGCCGCGCCACCGGACCAAATGACGCCGCTCCTCCTCGCGGTCAACGACGCGCCCGTGCCCTTCAATGCGTCGGACGGCCGCACTCATCTCGTCTATGAGCTGGCGATGACCAATTTCTCGAGCGGCGATGTCGCCATACAGAAGTTAGAGATCCTAGGCGACGGCGCAGTACTTCAGTCCCTCGACGCCGCCGCTGTCGCGCAGCGTCTACAGCCTGCGGGCCTGCGCCAATCCACCGCAACGCTGCCGAAGAGCACCCACGCGCTTCTCTTTCTCAACGTCACCCTCACCCCGGGCGGCGCAATTCCTCACCAGCTCTCGCACCACATCGACATCCAGGCGAGCGCAGCTCCGCCCGGCCAACAGGACATGAGCGAAAGCGGAGCGTCCACCATCGTCGACCAGCAGTCAGTTGCCGTGATCGGTCCGCCACTCCGCGGCGAGCGATACATCTCCGCCGACTCCTGCTGCGACGCGGTGCGCCACACCCGCGCCGCCATGCCCATCGATGGACGCGCCTGGATCGCACAGCGATACGCCGTGGATTGGGAACAACTGAACGCGAGCGGCTCCATCTACTCCGGCCCGCGCGAAAAGCTCGGGAGCTACGCCATCTTCGGTCAGCCCGCTCTCGCCGTGGCAGATGCCGTCGTCGCATCCATCACCGATGGAGCACCCGAACAAACGCCCGGCAAATATCCCACCCACATCTCTCCCGTTGCCGCCGATGGAAACTCCGTCATCCTCGATCTCGGTCAGAGCCGATACGCGCTCTACGCCCACCTGCAGCCCGGCAGCATCCGCGTGCATCCGGGTGAGCGCGTTAAACTCGGCCAGGTGCTCGGCCTCGTCGGCGACTCCGGCAACTCCATCGTGCCGCACCTGCACTTCCAGGTCACGAACGGCCCGTCCTCCATGGCGTCGAACGGCCTCCCATACGAAATCCGCGAATTCGAGATCACCGGCGAAGTGCCCGGCACAGCCGCCTCCGACAAAACGGCGGCCTTCGACGCATCCGAAACCGACGGCACTCCCCTGCCTGTCACGCCGGTCACCCCGCCTAGGACCATCAAAGCCGCACTGCCACTCGACCAATCCATCATCTCGTTCAAACCCGAGTGACCCGGTAAACTATGAGCAAGTGGCCCTGTAGCTCAGATGGATAGAGCGACGGTTTCCTAAACCGCAGGTCGGAAGTTCGAATCTTCCCAGGGTCACCACTAAACTATTTACAATCAGCTATATAGACTCATGAAAAAAGCGACGGCACCTATGACTTTATCGAGGTGACACCTATGGTGACACCTCGTACCGGCTTTGCTATGCTCCTCGAAAACAGGAGTGCGGGATGCCGAGAAAGATCACGAAAAAGGAGACCGGAGTCTATGAAAAAGGGCCGGGCTCAGGGGTTTGGTGGATACGGTTCAAATCCAACGGAGTGACACGTCGCGAGAAGATCGGCGGCGCGGTGATGCCATCGCCGCATATAAGGATAGGAAGACTTCTATCCTCCGTGGAGAGAAGCTGCCGGCGACGA
>CAVWNU010000003.1:0-913884 GCA_963756435.1 uncultured Acidobacteriaceae bacterium
GCATTTCGGTGTCCTGGGCAAATCCAGCGGGATGCTGAAGTAACTGCTACGGCCCCGAGAGTGCAGGCCAGCAGATAGTCTGAAGCTTCAAAGTAGATGTCGCGTTCATGGCTGTTCTCCTCATCGGAAGGCCGCTTCTAGAGCTCCTTCATCTGGTTAAGCGGAGTGGTGCCAGCAAGAGTCAACTTCTCTTCAAAATATTTATGGTTTGTCTGAGCTCACCTGTGCCGAAGTTCCTCGAACAGCCAGATCGGGGCAGCAACCAGTCGCGATTCACAGAGCGTTCAGAAATGTGAAGCAGAGCGGCGATTTGCAGCATGGAGAGTCCACCAAAGTAGTGCAGCTCGACAACACATCCTGCCTTGGGTTGATTTCGGCGAGCCGGTCGAGAGCTTCATTAGCGGAAGCAGCAATTCAGCATTCTGGGGAGACAATGCAAGACCTTCATCCAACTCAACCCGCTTTAGCCCGCCGCCCCGTATTTCGGCCTTGTGGGAGCGAGCGTGGTCCACGAGTCCACGCCGCATGACTTGCGCGGCCACCCCGATGAAGTGTTCTCGAACCTTTCAGTCGATCTCTCCTCCGGCAGCCTGAGATATGCCTCGTTGATGAGTGCAGTCGGCTGGAGAGTATGGTCTGGTCGCTCCCGCCGCAGGTAGGACCGTTGCCAAGCGATGGAGCTCGTGAGACCAAAGGAAGCAGGCTCTCCTCGGCCGCGGTATCACCGGCTCTGATGGTCGTAACAATACGGTGATGTGCCTCATCGTTCGACATAGCGCGCTTCTTTGGGGTCGCTTAACGAGTCCTAGTCCGATACGGCGTTGCAATGATCATGTTAACCGGTCTGGAACTGCGCAAACAGTCTCCGGGGCGGCCCTGTTTTCCCTTTCACTACGCATTAGAAGGTGGAATGACACATGACGCCACTTCCACTTATAGATAGCTTCGGGACCGCGGTCGTATTATAGTGCCGAGTAGGTATTTGCGCCTTCTCCATGGCGCCTCGTTCGAAGGTCCCACTAGGGCATTTGCGCCTTTCCATCCAGGCGCTCCGTTCAAAGGTCCGCGCAGTTCGGCCCAGGTTTCGTGACCTGCCCTTCTTCCCCACCGTCTGGCTTGCTGTCTTTGCCTCCCAATTCGCGGCGCGACAGTTTCCTAATTTGCTACGGATGGGAGAATGCGCCAGCAAAGGCGATCCATTGAGAAGCTGTCGGCGCTGCTCTAGATATGAGTCGGCGGCCAGGCGTGTGTTTCTCGATGCCGCCTGCGGATGAGCCTGATTGAAGCACCTCGTCGAGAGCTAATTGATGCAAGCGAGCGCGCCGGTAGTTTCCTCGAAAGGTCGCTCATTGTTCTATAAAAACTGACACCACGGCCGATGTCAGTAGCACGGATGCATCGAGTAGGAAAGCAAGATTCCAGGCTGGAGATATGATCGCCGGACGATTCTTCGTCGTCCAATTCATCGCACGGGGCGGCATGGGTGAGGTCTACGAGGTGGAGGATCACCTGCTTCACCGCAGCCGGGTCGCCCTAAAGATGATCCTTCCGGAAATCGCTGCGGATGCCGAGGCCTCCCATCGATTCATGCAAGAGGTTTTGCTGGCCCGACAGATCCGTCATCCCAACCTATGTCAAATTCACGAAATCTTCCGTTGCGAGGAAAGTCCACCGCCATTTCTGTTTCTGACGATGAAGCTGTTGGCGGGCGACACTTTGCATGCGCGCCTCCATAAGGATGTGCTGATTCCACGCGACGAGGCTCTGGAGATTTTCCGTCAAATGATCGCGGGCATCGCCGCGATCCACGCGGCAGGGATCGTACATCGGGATATCAAGCCTACCAATGTCATGCTGGATCATTCCGGCGATCGCATTTGTGTCTCCATCATGGATTTCGGACTCGCCCGTCGTTACGAATCAGAAACCACTATTCTCAAACCGCGCGTCCTTGCAGGAACGCCTGGCTACCTGGCGCCGGAACTGATCATGGGCCAACGTCCATCACCCGCAACGGACATTTTCGCGCTGGGCGTCTTGCTGCATCAAGTGATCACAGGTGAGCGTCCCGTCGAGTCTGCAGACGGAATATCGCAAATGCCGGCACCTTCACTGGGAAATGTCCATTTACCCACCCCATACCTTCACGCCATCCAGGAGTTTCTCTCCGACAATCCGTTAGTTCGCTGTTGCGCGTTTGAGCAAATCCGGTCTGTTCTTGGTGAAACTTCATCGCAGCTGCAACTGCGCCCATTCGCTCGAACCTGGACGCGACGCCAAATGCTGTTGACCTCAGGTGCAGCTGTTTGCGTCCTTGCAGGCGGCGCCACATGGAAACGTGATCGGATTTCAGATATCTTCCATCCGCTCCCGATGAAGCGATTCGTTGCTCTGGTGGGCTGGCCCCCTTCACTGGATGCGAACATCAGGCCCCTGCTTGTTAATCTGATCGACTCGATTTCCAGCGAACTGGCGCGGGCAGAAGCCTATGATCACAATCTTTTTCTTATTCCTCACTTCTCCACGGATGTGAACACTCCGGGTCAATTGAACGAAGTACGGGAGTCTCTCGGCGCCAACCTTGTCCTCGCCGCCTCCGGTCTCAGCTCGCCGAAGGACGTCCTTGTCTCGCTAGAGGTTCTCGAACCTCCGGAGTCCCGTGCGCTGCGCACCAAGCATATCCGCGTCAATGAGGGAGAGAATCTGTCCCTTGGGCAAAAAGCAGTGCGCGCCGCGGCGGAGCTATTGGACATTCGGCACTATGAGCCGAGCGATAAGCGCCTCGCGGCAGGCACCAGCAATCCGGAAGCCTACGCGGCCTTCCAGGCAGCCGAGGCCCTGCGTAAGCAGCCTAATGACGCCGGTCTCGAGCCCGCCATCGAGAAGTACAAGCAAGCGGTTGATCTCGATCGTCACTACGCGCTCGCCACCGCGAAGTTGGCGATTGCCTATTGCCGCCTCGCTGATGTGAAGCATGACCCCGCAGCTATCGCTTTGGCACAAGCGAACGCAGAAACTGCGCTTGCCATGGACCCCAATCTGGTCCCAGCTCGCATGGCACTTGCAGGTGCTCTTGAGCAGACCGGGGACGATACATCAGCGCTGCGCGAGATGAAGAGAGCGCTGGCGGCGGACCCGGCCAACACGCAGACGCTCACATGGCTTGGCGACTCGTATGTTCGGCTGAACCGATGGCAGAATGCGGAAGAATCCTTCCGGCGCTCTTTGCAACTCAGACCGAACAACTGGATCGCGCACACCGAACTCGGCCTGTTGCTCTATAAACAGGGAAAGTATCTTCATGCACTCTCGGAGTTTCGTACAGCCGCCCTGGCCAGCCCGAAAGATGCATTGACGCAGAGCAATGTTGGTTTCATGTATCTCGTGCTGGGCCACATTCCGGAGGCGCTCGAGAAATTAAAGATAAGTCTCTCCCTGAAGCGAACAGCACTGGCTTCATGCATGATGTCCGCGGCGTTCAGGAGCACAGGCGACGCGCTCTCTGCTCTCCCGTTTGCGCGAGAAGCAACGGCTCTCGAGGCGGGCAACAGCAACGTCTGGCTTGAACTGGGTGACTGCGAGTCCATGATTCACAGACACGAAGATCAAGCCAGAAGAGCCTATGTTGAGGCAGCCCGGGTGCAACGCGAAGCTCTGGAAACCAATAATGCGGATGGCCCCGGATGGGTCCTTCTGGGATTGTGTGAGGCAAAGACAGGAGCGAGTGAGGATGCCCGTACACATCTTCGTGCGGGCGATTCGCTTCCCTCGGGCGACATAGACACTCAGATGTGTAAAGCGCGCCTCTTTGAGACTTTAGGTGAACGCGACGCGGCGCTAACCACCTTGGCGTCGTGTCTCCGGCGGGGCGCGACGACCGTCCAGGTCGATCTCATGCCGGAGATGAAGGAATTGCAAGCCGATCCACGGTATCGCGAGATATTGCGGACGCTGCCGGTCCCCCGAACGACATGAACAACCGTTGCACGTTACTCAGGAGGACTTCTTCGTGAAACTAAACCGCTTACTCATCGCGTGCTATAGCTCACTTATCCTTATAGGCTTCGCTGGCTGTCGCCACAAAGGCTTCCAACACAAAGTCGTCGAAATCGAGATCGATCCAAATCTCGGACCAATCAGCCCGGCTCCCCCGCCCGGCAAGACTGTAGAGTGGGTCGCGGCAGACGGCGCAAGCTTCGCGGTCTCCTGGCAACCGGGTCTGTGCGAAAAGAACACTCCGAATCCGATTCCTGCCACTGACGGAAAGGCTAAGTGCACGATCGCTTCACAAACCTTCACCAAGCAACAGCCGTTTTTCGACTACACCTATTGCATCAAGGCTAAGACGCCGGACGGCACACCACCCGAGTGCGCGAAGTTCCTGATGAGGGTCGGGCCCGGCGGCTGCCCACACTGCTAGCTGCGATAGGTTTGGTTATTTCTGCGACCGGCCAAGCACGGCGCTGAATTGGCAACAAGGCGGTGCGCTTTCGGGACCAAGGTGGATTCAGGCTGAGAGGAATCACCTGAATCTCAAGGCGAGACGCTACATCGGATAGAGGTGCCGCTGACCAGAGCCCAACGCCAGAAGAGGCGATACCTGAATCCTGTGCCGACGAAGGTCGGCGGCTTCTCCACGATATTCAAAGCGGCCCCGCGCCTCTTTGTGGACAAACCAGCGCGCTCCCCGAAACGTCCACCTGGCCCATTTCATACTGATCTGCGCGTTTATGGGGCAAGCCCGAGCTCCGGCTTGCGCATCACCTGGTTTGGGCACGCTTCCTCGCTGATCGAAATCGATGGCGTCACACTTCTGATCGATCCGATATGGGATGAGCGTGCCGCGCCAACGCAGTGGGCCGGTCCAAGGCGGTTTTTTCCGCCGCCTCTTGCGCTCGAAGAATTGCCACCCGTGGATGCCATTCTCATCTCGCACGATCACTACGATCACCTTGGAGCGGGGACAATTCAACGTCTTGTACGCATGGAGAACCTGCAGCAGACGCGTTGGATCACCACTCTGGGCGTGGGCGCGATCCTTTCGCGCCTTGGCGTGGATCCGGCTCGCACGACAGAACTCGACTGGACCGAGCAAATACAGGCAGGTTCGCTGACTCTTACGGCGCTGCCCGCCCGTCACTTCTCCGGCCGCGGTCTCTTTAATCGCTTCGAGACGCTGTGGGCCTCTTTTGCACTAATCGGGCCGAAGCACCGCGTCTACTATGGCGCGGACTCGGGGGAATGGTACGGCTTCAGCGAGATTGGCGAGAGATTTGGGCCTTTTGATCTGACCATGCTCGAGATCGGCGCCTCTGATCCGTTATGGCGTGACATTCATATGGGGCCGGAAGGCGCCGTTCGCAGCTTCCTGGCCTTGGGCGGTAATGGTCTTCTCATGCCGATTCATTGGGGACTCTTCGACCTGGCTCTGCATCCCTGGCAGCAGCCAATCGAGACTATCACCGCGGTCGAAGATCTGAGGCTGTGGTCTCCTACACCCGGGATGCCGACGGAGGTTATCTCTGGCGAGGAAGTCCGCTCCGATTGGTGGCGCGGCTTGTAGCAAGTCAGCCAAGCCGCTAAGAACTGATCGGCTACAAGCGGTCAGACCAAAAAAGCGGCGAGAACCGCAAAATGGGCCACTGGGTGATGTAGATCGCCGTTAAGCAGTTGAGATGGAATAGCAAGACCCGCCTCGTCGAGTGAAGCGGGTCTTTGTCTTATAGGGCTGATTTCCCGACTTGCTATTTACGCCGTCGAATCTTCGGCAGATTGCTTGGTGGTGGCGACGGTCCAGTTGGGGTCGCCTACCTTGAAGCGGGCGAAGCGGCGGACGGTGATGTTCTCGCCGAGCTTGCCGACCTTCTGCGCGATGAGCTGCGCGATGGTCATGGACTGCTCCTTGATGAAGGGCTGATCGAGCAGGCAGACCTCCTCGTAGAACTTGCTCATCTTGCCTTCGACGATCTTCTCGACCACGGGCGCGGGCTTGCCGGTTGCGGCGGCCTGGGCGCGATAGATCTCCTTCTCGCGCTCCATGTCCTCGGCGGTGACGTCTTCCTTGCGGACGTAGCGCGGATCGGTGGCGGCGATGTGCATCGCGATGTCCTTGAGCAGCTCCTGGAAGTCCTCGGTGCGGGCGACGAAGTCGCTCTCGCAGTTGAGCTCGACCAGCACGCCGATCTTGCCGCCGGCGTGGATGTAGGTGCCCACCGCGCCTTCGTTGGTGGAGCGCGAGGCCTTCTTCTGCGCCGAGGCCATGCCGCGCTTGCGCAGCACGACAAAGGCCTGCTCCATATCGCCCTTGGACTCCTGCAGCGCCTTGAGGCAGTCGCCCATGGGCGCGCCGGACTTCTCGCGGAGTTCCTTTACCTGCTTTGCATCGATCTTCTCGGTTACGGCAGACATCTTCAGAACCATCCTTCTGTTGAGTGCTAGTGTGAGTGCTCTGGTGAATCGCTTGCGGTCAGACAGCGAAAGCGTGGCGGTGAGAATCGTCACGGCCACGCTTTCGGAAGTAAGGACCGTCTTTGATGTTTAGTGCGCTTCGGCGACTGCGTCGGGCTCGGCCGCGGTGACAGCGGCGGGAGCCTTGCGGATGCCGCCGCCCAGCGCTGCTTCCAGATCGACCTCTTCGGGCTCAGCGCTGCGGTGTATCGGCGCCGGCTTCGAGGGTCTCGGGAGCGGCAACAGCTGACTCGGCTTCCTCGCCGACGTGGGCCTCGGCGACCGGCAGCGCAGTGACGCCGGCGGTGGCGTCGGCGAACTGCTTGTCGGTGGACATCTGGACGCCTTCGACCACGGAGTCCGAGATCTTCGAGGTGAAGAGGCGGATGGCGCGCAGCGCGTCATCGTTGCCGGGGATCACGTAGTCGACCACGGTGGGATCGCAGTTGGTGTCGACGACAGCGACGACCGGGATGCCGAGCTTGCGGGCTTCCTTGACGGCGATGGCTTCGTTGTTCGAATCGACGACGAAGAGCGCATCGGGCAGGCGCTTCATGGTCTTGATGCCGGCCAGGTTGGCCTGCAGGTGCTTGCGCTCGCGCTCGAGCTTGATGACTTCCTTCTTGGTGAGGAGGTCATAGCGGCCGTCGGTGGCCATATCGTCCAGTTCCTGAAGGCGGCGGACCGACTTCTGCACAGTGACCCAGTTCGTGAGCAACCCACCCAGCCAGCGCTGGTTGATGTAGAACATGCCGCAGCGGTTCGCTTCTTCCGCGATCGCGTCCTGGGCCTGCCGCTTGGTGCCGACGAAGAGGATGACCTTGCCCGTGGATGTGAGGTCCGTGACGAACTTGGAGGCCTCCTTGAACATCTTCAGGGTCTTCTGCAGGTCGATGATGTAAATGCCGTTGCGCTCGCCGAAGATGTACTCCTTCATCTTGGGGTTCCAGCGCTTGGTCTGATGCCCGAAGTGGACTCCCGCTTCGAGCAGCTCCTTCATGGTGATAGTGGCCAAACGACCTCCTTGTGATGTGCATCCCGCCAGCGGTTGAGCCCCGGCGCGGATTGATCCCGCAGATCGCCGCGTTGGACGAGGTGCGGGGGATTGACTGCTACGACACTCGTGCGGCCCGGCTGCCATGACGGCAACCGGGCCAGAACTCATAAGCCAGCAGCAACGGATTAGCGCTTGCTGAACTGGAACCGCTTGCGGGCGCCCTTCTGCCCGTACTTCTTGCGCTCCTTGATGCGCGCGTCGCGGGAGAGCAGACCTTCGCCCTTCAGCGTCTTGCGCAGCTCGACGTTGAACTCGAGCAGGGCGCGGGAGATGCCCATCTTCACCGCATCGGCCTGGGCGCTGACGCCGCCGCCGGAGACGTTGGCGAGCACATCGAAGTTCGAGAGCATCTCGACCAGCACCAGCGGCCGCTTCGCGGAGACGCGCTGCTGCTCGGTGACGAAGTACTCTTCAAAGCCCTTGTGGTTGACGGTGAACTTGCCATCGCCGGGGCGCAGGAAGACGCGAGCCACGCTCGACTTCCGCCGTCCCGTTCCGTAGTACTGAACCAGATCTGCCATTCGTTTCCCGATCTCTTCCTTAAAACCGAATTCTGTTACGCCTGACGAACGGCGTCTGCAATTTCCAGCGCCACCGGCTGCTGCGCCTGGTGGGGGTGATCCGTGCCGCGATAGACCTTCAGCTTGGTGGCCATCTGGCGGCCCAGCTTGGTCTTGGGCAGCATGCCCTTGACCGCCTCTTCGACGATCTTTTCCGGACGGCGGGCAAGCAGGCGGACGAACGACTCTTCGCGCAGGCCGCCGGGGAAGCCGGTGTAGCGGCGATAGACCTTCTGCTGGCTCTTGAGCCCGGTCAGCCGCACCTTGTCCGCATTGATGACGATGACGTGGTCGCCCATATCCATGAACGGCGTGTACTTGGTGCTGCGCTTGCCGCTCAGCACGCTGGCCGCTTCGGTGGCCAGACGGCCCAGCGTCTTGCCGCTGGCGTCCACCACGAACCACTTGCGGGCTATGTCATGCGAGCTCGGCATGTAAGTCGACATCTTCCTGTACCCTCTTCCACTCAATCTCGTACGTGCGGCAGCCGCGATCAGGCGGCAATCCGCACTATTCCAAAACCAATAACCCAACTGGAATCCAATCAAGCCCGGTGGCCGCGCGAAAACGATGCGCAGAACCACCTGCATTCCATAAATCCGGAGCCGGCACAACGCCCGGCAAACTGGACCGTGTTGAGTGCGCAGGGAGACCGCTGATCCCCTCACCACTGGCCTGCGGAACGCCCGGCACGGCATGCGATTTCAGGATGCCAGCAGACGCGCAGACGCAGGACTGCGCAAGGGTTTTAGGATAGCTCAGGTCGCGCGGAGCGAGTCAATGAATCCGAGCTCAGCGGCCTGTAGCCCTGCATCCGACTGGACTAATTGCGATCGCTGACGAGCAGCAGCGTTGAGCGAGAACCAGTGCGGGATCGCTTCGGTCTGATACAAGCCGACCTGTACGTTCTCCGCCTGGAGGCCTTTGGCACCTTTTGTGACTTCGAACCCCACCGACTGGCCTTCCTGCAGGCTGCGGAATCATCGGCGTTCTTCTTCGGTGTGATGGACGAACAGTCCATCTCGCCCTTGCACGGCTCGATAAAGCCAAATCCCTTTGCGTCGTTAAACCATTCACTGTTCCCTGTTCCATAAAACACTGTTCCTTCGTACTGAATGACCGCTTCAATGCGAGTGGAAGAGTTGCGAGCAGGAACAAGCCAGAACAGGCAAGAATAGACCAGACTGAATTCGACGAACATCCTTAAGGATAGCACCGGTCCGGCAGCGGCGTGCCTGCTGTAAATGATGAAAAGAGCGCCAGAGATCATCGCGTTGAAGCGTCCTGGCTGCCGCTCAGCTCAGGATGGGCTGGTTGACTCACCTGGCAGCCGCTACTCCCGTTGTAACAAGGTTTACTTCGCGCTGCCAACGTTCTCCCACGGAGGTGTCATTACGGCTGGTGCTTTGGTTCCATTGTCGCTCCCGGCAGCCTTGACCTTAGATAGATGGGAAGACTGCCCGGCGATTCGTGGCCGCACGCGAGCGGCCGTGACCGGAGCACCTCTGAAAGGAAAGGCCCGTCATGCGTCATCTGCCCATTGCCCGCCCTGGGGCTGCGTTGCTCGCAGCCTGCCTGATGACAACCGCGCCATTCGCCTCCTCCCAGATTCCCAGCAGCAAGCCAGACTGCCGCCTCCGACCGAAAGCGCGAGCGCCCCCAAGGGTCCGCAGGCGGTGGCCCCGGCATCGACGCCGGAGGCGCTCTCGGCAGAGCTGGTGGGCAAGACCTTCTACCTGCGCGGGCTTCTATCAGGACGACAAGCTGGAGTTCACGACCGACGGCAAGGCGGTCGGCAACCCGCAGCGGGGCTCGTTTGCGCTGAGCGCGGTCGAGATCGACAAGGTGAAATTCAACAAGCACTCGATGGAGATTGAGGCGCACCGCATCGGACTGCACTTCTTCGGCGCGCTGCCCTATGAGGATGACTCGAAGCCGTTCGAGCGGATCAAGGTGGATCCGAAGAAGGCGATGACCATCGAGATCGACCGGCTGGTGATTGAGCCGGAGAAGAAGAAAAAGAAGAAGGACGAAAAGAAAGACGAAAAGAACGGCACAAGGCTGCACGCAGAAGCCGCGAGGTTGCGGCACTGACCCCGTCGGCTCCGGATGCGGCGAGCGCTGCTCCTAGCGAAACGGCACCGGCGCCTACTGTGCCGGCGGCGAAGCGCGCAGTGGCAGCGCCAGCCGATTGCTCCCGATCACGATCCGCGGGTGAGCTTCCTGCAGTTATCGAAGGCGCTCAACGTGATGCTTCGCGCCGTCGCTGGATGACTCGGTGATCGCGACGCTGCCGGAGTACTGGCAGAACTACTTTGCCACCAAGGAAGGCAAGGCGCGGGCGCAGCGAGTGGATGCCTCGGCACTGCGGCCGGGCGGCGACGTGAAGCCGCCGCAGCTGCTGACGGTCCTCGATCCGGCGTCGAACGACTACGCGCAGAAGAACAACATCGCGGGCATGGTCTTCCTGCAGATGGTGGTGGACGCGCAGGGACACGCCGGGTGCAGTGACCATCGTCCGGCCGATCGGCTTCGGTCTGGACGAGAGAGCGGTTGAGGCGGTGCAGCACGCGCAGTTCCGTCCGGGCACGTTGAAGGGCAAGGCGGTGCCGGAGGTAGTGAACCTGCAGGTGACCTTCCGGATCTACTCGAACCGGACGAAGCCGGGTGACGCGGCCGGCCGGTACCGACGCAGGTGGCGCCGAAGGAGAGCGCCGAAGATGCCGCCATCGAATGCGCCGGTTCTGGCCTCGGCTGGAGCAGAAGCGCCGGGGATGTAGTCACAACCGTGGCAGACGCTACTCGGACGCAGCCCGAACGTGAGTGCTCTTGCTTTGGTACATTGGGCGAGTGAGCAAGAGCTTTCTCGACCTGGTCAAACGAGGAGACACCCAGGAGATTGCCGACTGGGTCAAAGATGATCCGCAGATTGCAGAGAGCCGGGACGCCCAGGGCGTCTCGGCTTTGCTTTGGGCGGTGTACAGCGGGCAGACAGTGGTGCGGGATTTTCTGCGCTCCGGTCTGGAGCTGGACCTGGCGGAGGCTGCGGCGGTCGGTGATGTGGCGCGGCTGCGCGAGCTGCTGGGTACCGATCGAGCGATGGCGAAGGAGCGGGCAAACAGCCGCTCCGCCGATGGATGGCCGCTGCTGCACCTTGCGGCGGCGTTTGCGGACCGCGAGACGGTGCTGACGCTACTGGATGCGGGCGCGGATGTCGACCAGATTTCCGCAGACGCCGATGCGCAACCAGGCGCTGCATGCGGTGCTGGCGCTCTCCAAGGATGCGGAGATGACGCGGCTGCTGATCGAGCGCGGCGCGGATGTGAATGCGGCGCAGACGGCGGGCTATCGTCCGCTGCATCAGGCTGCGGTCGCCGGACGTGAGGACCTGGTGCGGCTGCTGCTGGATGCGGGCGCGGACAAGACGGCGCGCTGCGATCGCGGCAAGACTCCTGCGGAGTATGCGCGCGAGCGCGGACATGCAGCGGTGGCGGCGCTGCTGGACTAGGAGCGAGCCTCCTGTTTCTGCCGCGCCGAAGCTGTTTCCAGCTGCACTCGTCTTATAGCTGCGCCTATTCGTAGGCGAGGGCGTCGATGGGGTCTTTCTGCGCGGCCTTCCAGGCCGGGTAAAGTGCTCCGAGCAATGAGCCGATAAAGGCTAAGGCAGCGGTATAGAGCATCCAGGGCACCTCGACCGGGAAGGGCAAGGTGGGAAAGCGCTGGTTGAGACCGGCCTTGATGACGAAGGTGAGCGCGAGGCCGACGATGATGCCGGCGATGGTGAAGAGCGAGGTCTCGCGCAGCACGACGTTGACGATGTAGAGCTTCGACGCGCCGAGCGATTTGAGGATGCCGATCTCGCGCGTGCGCTCGAGCACGGCGGTGTACATGGACTGGAAGATGACCAGGAAGCCGACGATGAAGGCGATGGCGATGACCACGCGGAGCGCGATGTTGAAGCCGGGCAGGCGGTCCGGCGTCATCTGCGAGAGCATTTCTTCGACGGTGTGGACCTGGTATTCGCTCAAGCCCGGGCGTGTTGTGGATCTCGTCGCGGACCAGGTTTTCGTTCGCCGGGTCATCGGTCTTGAGATAGAAGAACGAGGCGTTGTTCTCCGCGCCATTGAGGGCGCCGAGGGTGCGAATGGGGACGAATTTGCGGCCGCCCTTGCCGTGCTCGACGATGCCGCAGATGCGGAAGGGGTGATTGAAGACCTGGATGGTGTCGCCGACGTGATAGCCCTTGTCGCGGCGGGCGGCGTAGTCGTCGATGATGACGTCGTTCGGTCCCTGGAAGGGCGTGCCGGCGAGAAACTTGAAGGGTCGGAGGGCGTTGTAGCTTGCGTAGTCGATGCCGAGAATGCTTTCGACCGAGCCGGCGGTGTTGAGCTGAGAGATGACCGGGACTGACAACAGCGACGTGGGGAAGCTTGCGGACGATGTCCGCGATCTTGGCGGGGACTGGAGCGCCGCCGATCGCGGTAAGGAAGCTGGCATTGGGGGGCTGGATCGACCATGTCCGCGCCGACGCCGAGGGTACTGGCGCGGCTGCCGCTCACCTGGCCGATGAAGACGCCGGTGATGGAGAGGATCATGATGACTTCAATGGCAACAGCCAGCACACTGATGGCAACGCGAATGCGGCCGGTGGAGCAGGTTGCCGAGAACCAGCTTATTCATAAGGGCGAGTGTAGCAAAGCAGTTACGGTGGGCTGATACCTTATGGGGGATGGTCGGGTAATGCCCGGAAAGTGGTGGTCCGCAGGTTGAGGAAAAGGCGTACGGTGGTCACCAGACTTTGCGTAATAGATCACTCATCCGCCTTTGCATTCAAGAGACTACGCCGCGGGAGCCAGGGCCACAACATAGGAAGCAAGTGAGGCCCACGGCAGGCAATGGAAAGGCGCCAAGGTGGAAGCATGGGCAGCTTTGGAGAGGACCTGAAAAAGGCCAGAGAAGCGAAAGGCGTGGCGCTCGAAGCGATCGCCACAGCAACCAAGATCACCACACGCTACCTGCAGGCGGTCGAGCAGGAGCGTTTCGACCAGTTGCCGGGCGGCGTCTTCCGCCGCAGCATTGTGCGCAGCTATGCGCGCACGGCGGGGCTGGATGAAGACGCGTGGGTGAAGCGCTATCTGGAGATCAGTCAGCCAGAGGAAACCGTCATCAGCGAAGAGGACCGGGCATGGGCTGAGTTTGCAGAGAACGTGGGCCGCTCCCGTGGCCGCGACTCGCAAGCGAGCAACTCGAGGGCACGCTGGGCCGGCGTGGTGGCGCTGCTGCTGCTGGTGATCGGCATGAGCTGGTTTGTGTGGGGCTACGTGCACAACAAGGCCGCTGCGGCTGTGAAGAGCCCGGGGGTTTCCTCCGCGCTGGCTTCGGAGTCCGCTCTCCACCGTTGCGTCTTACTAAAACCGTCGCCAGGCGGCGACGGCTGCTCGATCGGCTCGCGACTGCGCGCTGCACGTTTCTCGCTGACAGTATTGCGACTTATCCGACTGCCCGCGCTGCGGATGCCTTCGAAACATCGGGGCCAATTCTTCGCGGTTCTCGAGCATTTCTTTTGCACTGAATAGTGGAGCTTCACTACGCCGTCGGCGAACTTCGTCGATGCGATGAGCTTGAGCGGCACGGTGCGATGGCGCGGCGCGAGCAGTGGAATGCCTTCGCCGATCAATACCGGGATCACGCTGAGGATGAACTCGTCGATCTCGCCTTCATCGAGAAACGACGCAATGAGGCCGGCGCCACCCATGATCCAGATGTCTTTCCCCTCTGTCGCCCGCAGGCGGGCTGCGAAGGCTTTGACCGGTTCGTTCACGAACTCGACGCCTTTCGGGCGGTGCGATGGCGGCGGCGTGCGGGTGAAGACGTAGTTCTTCACGCTGGTGTCGAAAGCCGATCCGGCGACGCCCTTCTCTTGAAAGCGCGAGCGCCATATCGTAGGTCTTTCTGCCCCACAGAATGGTGTCGATGGATTGATAGAAGGCACCCATGCCGTAGTTGCCCTTGGGCTGCGGCCGGTCGAGCCAATCGACTGAGCCGTCGGCGCGGCCGATGAAGCCGTCGGCACTGGTGGCGACGGAGACGATGATTTTGCGGTTGTGAGTCATGGCGGGAGACATAGTAGCCGACTTGTCTAATCGTCACGTCTCCAAGCGGCCATCCGTATGCGCGCTGCGGCGATAGCGTCGGACCGGACTGCTAGGCTGTTCGCAGCATGTCTGCCTCGCCGCCCGTCGCCGACGGAATTGCTTCGCCAAGCCGCATCGCTTCGGCATGGCTGTGGCTGTTCGGCGCGGTGCTGATCGCGTGCTCGGTGGTCTTCGTGGTGATGACGCGGCACTGGCCGGTGGTGGGCGATGCGGCGCTGATCCGCTACTCCGTCTTTCTGATTCAGCATGGCTGGGCGCCTTACCGGGATTTTACGGACATCAATATGCCCGGCGCGTACCTGGCGACCGCTTTCGGCATGCACCTGGCTGGGTCGGCCGACGTGAGCTGGCGCATCTTCGACCTCGGGCTGATTGCGCTGGCGGGCGTGGGCTACTTCATCATCGCGCGGCCCTACTCACGATTTGCTGCGCTGTTCGCAACGGTGATGCTGCTGCTGGTGCATGGGCAGGATGGCGTGCAGCAGGCGGGACAACGCGATCTGGTGATCGCTGTGCTGCTGGTGCTGGCGGTGGCGTTTCTGCTGGAGGCAGTGCGGCGGGACCGCTGGGCATATCTGATTCCGTTCGGGCTCGCGGTGGGGTTGAGCGCGACGATCAAGCCGACGGCTGGACCGCTGGGCGTGGTGCTGCTGGGGATGGCGGCGATCTATCGCGCGGGTGGTGCGCGAAGGATTGGAACCGGGGCGAACGCGCGAGACGCCGCGTGAAGCGGCGGGAACGCACGAGTCGGCTGGCGACAATTCCTGAGATGGACGGCGATCGGGATCGCGGCGATGGCCGCGCCGGTGGCCGGAATGCTGTTGTGGCTGGAGCGCAAGCATGCGCTGGGAGCATGGATGGCGACGCAGCGCGTGCTGCTTCCCTCCTACGCGATGCAGGAGCGGCGGCCCTTCGGCTTCACGCTGTCGCACAGCATCTCGCCACTGCTGCCGCTGGTGCTGCTGTGGCTGCTTTGCGTTGTGCTGCGTGGGCCGGCGTGGCCGCGGTTCGAGCGGTTGCTGCTTGCGACGGGTGCCGCGCTGAATCTTGCTGGCGCTGCTGGCGCAGGGGAAGGCGCTTCCCTACCAGCGATATCCGATGCTCGCGTTTCTGCTGCCGTTGATCGCGCTCGACCTGACGACCGCGTGGCGCAGGCGCGCGCTGTGGTGCGCGTGGTGGCGTGGGCGGAGTCTGCTGCGGCTGCCTGGTGCTGGCGCCGCTCGCGCTGGTCAAGGTGCACCGCTTCGTCGCGAAGCCGCAGGAGTTTGACGCGATGCTGGCGGCAGACCTGCGCAACATCGCATGCGGGCGACCTGAGCGGGCGCGTGCAGTGCCTGGACACGATTCAGGATTGCCTGCCGACGCTCTACACGCTGCGCCTGCTGCCGGCGACGGGCACGCTCGGCGACGTGAATCTGTTCGGCCCTTCCGGAAGCGCGGTGGTCGAAGCGTCGCGGCGGCGGTTTTTCGACGAGGTCGAAGCGAAGCCGCCTCTGGTATTCATCGTGGTCAGCGGATTGTTTCTCGATGGCACGAGCGGATATCGAAAGCTGGATGCGTGGCCGGCCTTCGAGCAATGGCTGAATGCCCATTACACGCTGACGGTCGAGCGCACTCCGCCGCATCCGGTGCGCTGGTGGTCGCGTCCGCAGCCGCCTGCCGGCTATCGGCTTTATATGTTGAAGCCGCTGGCGCGTCTTGAAACGCGCCAACGCTGCGGAAGGCGGCCAGAGAGGCGATAGAAACGGCGCTCCGTTGAAGGGGGAAATCGGCCCGTTAACAGCGATCTGGCGCAGTTCGCGCAGCGATCTTTGCCGTGTCTTCGCGGGGTCTGGTACGGTAAATGTGCGGCCCTAGACGCTTCTTGTTGGGGCTGCCTGCCCGCTGCAGTTCGACCCCGAATGAAATTCCAACAACGTTCCGGTCCGCTGGCAGAGAAGGTATAGGAGGAAGCTCGTTTTGTCACAACCACGCGATAAGTTTCTGTTTACTTCGGAGTCGGTGACCGAAGGTCATCCGGACAAGATTGCCGATCAGATCTCCGATGCGATTCTCGATGCCTGCCTGGAGCAGGACCCCTTCAGCCGCGTCGCCTGCGAGACGCTGACCTGCACCGGCCTGGTGGTGATTGCCGGTGAGATCACGACCCAGGCCTATGTGGATTTTCAATCGCTGGTGCGCGGCACGGTCGCGGCGATCGGCTACGACAATGCGCTGTACGGCTTCGACTCGAATACCTGCTCGGTGATCTCGACGATCAACAAGCAGTCCGGCGACATTGCGATGGGCGTGGACACGGGCGGCGCCGGCGACCAGGGCATGATGTTCGGCTATGCGACGAACGAGACGGCAGAGCTGATGCCGACGCCGATCTCGCTGGCGCACAAGCTGACGCAGCGGCTGACGCGAAGTTCGCAAGAACGGGCTGATGTCGTACCTGCGGCCCGATGGCAAGAGCCAGGTGACGGTGGAGTACGACGCGAACGGCAAGCCGGTGCGCGTGGATGCGGTGGTGATCTCGACGCAGCATGCGGAGACACGTCGGCAACGACGAGCTGCGGCGCGACATTCTGAAGAACGTGATCCAGTTCGTGATTCCGGCGAAGCTGCTGGACCAGGACACGAAGTATCACATCAATCCGACGGGACGGTTCGTGATCGGCGGACCGATGGGCGATACCGGACTGACCGGACGCAAGATCATCGTCGACACCTACGGCGGCATGGGCCGGCACGGCGGCGGCGCCTTCAGCGGCAAGGACCCGACAAAGGTGGACCGCTCGGCCGCGTACATGGCGCGCTACATTGCGAAGAACATTGTGGCTGCCGGACTGGCGGACCGCTGCGAGGTGCAGCTTGCCTACGCGATCGGCGTGGCGGAGCCGGTGAGCGTGCTGGTGGATACCTTCGGCACGGGCAAGATCAGCGAAGTCGGAGCTGCAGAAGCTGGTGCGCGAGAACTTCTCGCTGACGCCGAAGGGCATTATCGAGTCGCTGGACCTGCGGCGCCCGATCTACAAGAAGACCGCTGCTTACGGCCACTTCGGCCGCAAGGAGAAGGACTTCCGCTGGGAGGCGACCGACAAGGCGGAGGCCCTGCGCGCGGCGGCGAAGACCGCGGTTGCGGCGAATGCCTGATCGCAGTGAAGCTTCCGAAAGGCCCGCTACGGCGGGCCTTTTGCTTTGCGAGCAGCGGCGGCCCGTACTCGCGCATCTCACGCCAGAGATATCATGGATATGCTGGCCCGTGCGGCCGCATGGAGGTTCTGTCATGCGCAGTCGCTGGCTGCTTCTCGTCTCCTCATTCGTCACCTTCCTGGTAGCGATTCCCGCCACGATCACCGGCTGCGGCGGCAGCAGCGCACGCCATCGAGCAACGGCTACGCCGGATTTTTCTCTGGGCGTTTCACCGGCGACGGCTTCGCTGACCGGAGGAGCGGCGGGGCAACCGATAAGCGTGACCGCGAGTGCGATGAATGGATTCGCGGCGCCGGTGACGGTTGCGCTCGAGTGGGCTGCCCGCGGGGGTCACGGCGAACCCTGCCACGCTTACGTTGACCGTGGGTACAGCGCAGAACATCACTTTCACTGCCAGCAGCGCGGTGACAGCCGGCTCCGCGAACCGTGACCTTGACCGGCACCTCCGGCAAGCTGAGCCACACCGCGACCATTGCGCTGACCACGACGGCAGCCGCGACTCCCGACTTTTCGCTGACGGTGACTCCTGCGTCGCAGACGCTGGTCTCGGGCACGACGGGAACGGCGCTCTCCGTGCAGGCGACGGCGATTGCGGGCTTCTCCTCGCCGGTTGCGGTTGACATTACCGGATTGCCTGCGGGCGTGACCGCGAATCCGGCGTCGCTGACGCTGACTCCGGGAGCTGCGCAGAATGTGACACTGACCGCTGCGTCAGGCGCGGCGCCCGGCGCTTCCACCGTGACCTTTACCGGGACAGCGGGCGCTCTGTCGCACAGCGCGACCTTGGCGCTGACGGTGCAGGCATCGCCGATTCCGGACGTGACGACGTATCACTTCGACAACTCGCGCGACGGACTGAATGCGCAGGAGACGGTGTTGACGCCGGCGAACGTGACCAGCGCGACCTTCGGCAAGATCGGATTCTTCCAGGCTGACGGAAAGGTGGATGCGCAGCCGCTGTATCTGGCTGGGCTAAACGTAAACGGCACTGCGACGAATGTGCTCTACATGGCCACGGAGCATGGCAGCCTGTACGCGTTCAACGCGGACTACGGGCGCGCAGTTATGGAAGATATCGCTGCTGGGCAGCGGGGAGAGTCCCAGCGACGATCACAGTTGCGGTCAGATCTCGCCGGAGATCGGCATCACATCGACGCCGGTGATCGATCGCGCGAAGGGCGTGATCTATGCCGTCGCAGATGAGTCAAGGAATGTGGCGGCAAGCCACTATCACCAGCGGCTGCACGCGCTGAACCTGACGACGGGAGCTGAGATTGCGGGCAGTCCTGACGAGATCACCGGCAGCTATCCGGGAACCGGCGCCGAGCTCATCGAACGGCACGGTGCCCTTCGATCCGGGACAGTATGCGGAGCGCGCAGGACTGTTGCTGCTGAATGGCACGATCTACCTTTCGTGGACCTCGCACTGCGACCTTGGAGCTTATACGGGATGGGTGATGGCCTACAGCGAAAGCACGCTGCAGCAGACGGCGATCCTGAACCTGACGCCGAACGGCAGCGATGGCGCGATCTGGATGGCCGGCAATGGGCTGGCGGCGGATGCGAGCGGGAACATCTATTTCCTCGATGCCAACGGCACGCTGGATCCCGGCTTCGACAGCAATGGCTTCCCGTCGCATGCAGGACTACGGCAACGCGATCGTGAAGCTGAGCACGGCTGGCGGCAAACTCGCGGTTGCGGATTACTTCGAGCCCTACAACACGGTGTCCGAGTCCAACGCGGATATCGATCTGGGCTCCGGCGGAGCGCATGCTGCTGCCGGACCTGACCGATGCTTCCGGCACGGTGCGGCACCTGCTGGTGGGTGCGGGTAAGGATAAGCAACATCTATGTGGCGGATCGCGACAACCTGGGCAAGTTCAACCCGACCAGACAACAGCAACCTGTATCAGGAGATTGCCGAACGCACTGGCGCAAGGCGCGTGGTCGTCGCCCGCATACTTCAACGGCACGGTGTATTACGCGGGTCAGAAGGACACGCTGAAGGCTTTCCCCATCACGCAGGCAAAGCTGGCGACAACGCCGTCGAGCCAATCGGCGGCGGTGTTTCCGTATCCGGGGAGCACGCCCAGCATCTCGGCAAATGGAACGCAGAACGGGATCGTGTGGGCGCTGGAGAGCCCTTCCGGCAGCTGAGTGTGCTGCACGCTTACGATGCCACGAGCCTGAGCCAACGAACTCTACAACAGCAACCAGGCAGCGAGCGGACGCGATGCATTCGGCAATGGAAACAAGTTCATCACGCCGGTGATTGTGAATGGGAAGGTGTTCGTGGGCACGCCGACGGGAGTGGCGGAGTTTGGGCTGCTGCCCTGACGGAGCGCTTGACAGGCACGTTTATGCTGACCTGAAGCTGCCATCTTCGCTGTTGCCGGAGACGTCCTGTGCTTCAACGCTGTGCACGCTTCGATTCCGCTGCGTGCTGTTCGTTTGCGCACTGCTGCTGTTCGCGCTTCATCCTGTCTGCTGGCGCAGACTGCGCCGCGCCGCGCGTGATCGGATTCATGACCGACTTCGATGTGAAGGACGATGCGGTCGGCATCTGCAAGGCGGTGATGTTCGGGCATCGCGCCGCAGGCGAGAATCATCGACATCACGCACCAGGTGACGCCGTTCGACATTGCGCAGGCGGGGCGATTTCTGGCTGGTTCAGCGCCGTACTTTCCGCATGATGCGGTGTTCGTCGCGGTGATCGATCCGACGGTAGGGAGCACGCGCAAGGCGATCATTGCGAAGTCGAAGGTAGGGCAGTATTTTGTGCTGCCGGACAACGGCATGATCACGCAGCTTGCCGATCGCGATGGGTTGGTGGGCGCGAGAGAGATCACGAATCCGGCATGGATGATCGGCGCGAAGCTGTCGTCGACATTTCATGGCCGCGATATCTTTTCGCCCGCAGGCGCGCATCTGGCGCGGGGCGATGACTGGACTGAGGCCGGGCCGGCGCTCGATCTGGCGAAGCTGGTGCGATTGCAGAACACGACCGCGACGATCGATGCGAGCGGGCTGCACGGGCAGGTGATCGGGACGGATGGGCCGTTCGGCAACCTGGTGACGAATGTGCCGGCGGAGACGTTTGCGAAGCTCGGCTACACGCTGGGCGATCGCGTTCCGGTGACGATTGCCGGGATCTCTTATGTGCTGCCGTTTGTGAAGACATTCAGCGATGTTCCGCTGGGCGAGGGACTGCTGTACATCGATTCGCGCGGGCGGTTGAGCGTGGGGATCGACCAGGGCAACTTTGCGGAAGTGCGCCACGTGGCGCCGCCGGTGCCGCTGGAGATTCCCGCGAAACACTGAAGCCAGATTTCGCAACTTCTACGGCAAGAACCGGAGCGCGCCGCCGGGCCTGCAGGCGCAGTATGCTGACATGGCAACGATACAGGTGGTTCCAACGACGGTGAAGGTAGTGGAGATGAAGGCCGCATTCGATGCCGAAGAGGCGTGGCGGCAGGTGCAGACGCGCGATGCGTCGGCGGATGGACAGTTCGTGTACGCGGTGGAGACGACGGGAATCTTTTGCCGTCCGAGCTGCCCGAGCCGGCGGCCGGCGCGGCGAAATGTGCGCTTCTTCGCGAATGCAGATGCGGCGATGGCTGCGGGCTATCGCGCGTGCCGGCGGTGTCATCCGGCGGGCGAGCATGCCGAGGCGGAGACGGTGCGGCGGCTTGTGCGACTATCTCGACCGGCATGTCGATCGCGTGGTGACGCTGCAGGAGCTTGGCCGGCTGACGGCGATGAGCCCGTTCACGGTGCAGCGGATGTTCGAGCGCGTGCTGGGCGTGAGCCCGCGGCACTACCAGATCGATCGGCGCTCTGCGCTGCTGCGCGACAGACTGGCGGGCGGCAGCAGCGTGACGGATGCGATCTACGAGGCGGGCTTCAGCTCATCGAGCCGCATGTATGAGGGCGCGGATGCGCGGCTGGGCATGCGGCCGGAGCGATTCCGCAAGGGCGGCCTGGGCGAGACAGATTCGCTTCCTGGTTACCGATTGTCCGCTGGGCAAGGTGCTGGTGGCGGCGACCGCGCGCGGTCTGTGCGCGGTGACGCTGGGCGATGATCCCGCAGCGATGGAGCGCGAGCTGCGCGAGCGCTTCCCTGCTGCCGAGATCCAAGCGGCAACGATGGAGGACGAGCGGCTGGGTGCGACGGCGCGCGCGGTGATCTCGCGCATGACGGAGCATCCGGTGGCGCTGGATCTGCCGCTCGATCTGCGGGCGACGGCGTTCGAGCAGCGGGTATGGCGGCTGCTGCAGTCGATTCCGCGCGGCGAGACGCGGAGCTACTCGGCTGTGGCGGCGGAGCTGGGCCAGCCGCGCGCGGTGCGGGCAGTGGCGCGGGCATGTGCGCGGAATCCGGTGGCGCTGGTGGTGCCATGCCATCGCGTGGTGGGCAAGAACGGACAGCTCACCGGATATCGCTGGGGCAAGGAGCGCAAGGAGAAGCTGCTTGCGCTGGAGCACGCAAAGGCTGCGCGAGGAATCAGCCGCGAGTGCGCGCCGCGGCGGCGAGCTCGCGTAGCAGCGGCACGGTCTCGTCCCAGCCGATGCAGGCGTCGGTCATGCTTTGACCGCGCACCAGCGGCTGGCCGGGCACGTGCTTCTGCGCGCCGGCGACGAGATTGCTTTCCAGCATGACGCCGATGATGCGGCGGTCGCCCGCGGCGATCTGCGCGGCAACGTCGCGGCAGACGAGGGGCTGGCGGGTGTGGTCCTTGCGGCTGTTGGCGTGGCTGCAGTCGATCATCATGGCGGGCTGGAGGCCGGCCTTCGTCTCGAGCCCGGCGATGCGCTCCACGTCGGCGGCACTGTAGTTGGTGACGCCGCGGCCGCCGCGCAGGATGAGGTGGCAGTCAGGGTTGCCATCGGTGGCGAAGATGGCGGTCTGGCCGTCTTTGGTGTGGCCGAGAAAGGTGTGCGGCTGGCGCGCGGAGAGGATGGCTTCGATGGCGATGCCGGCGTCGCCGGAGGTGCCGTTCTTGAAGCCGACCGGGCAGGAAAGACCGCTGACGAGCTGGCGATGGAGCTGGCTTTCCGTGGTGCGCGCGCCGATGGCGCCCCAGCTGACCAGCGCGGCGAGATACTGCGGCGTGATCAGGTCGAGAAACTCGCTGCCGGCCGGGACGCCCATCTCCGCGAGGTCGAGCAGCAGGTTGCGCGCCATGCGCAGGCCCTCGTTGATGCGATGGGACTCGTCGAGATGCGGATCGTTGATGAGGCCCTTCCAGCCGATGGTGGTGCGCGGCTTTTCGAAGTAGACGCGCATGACGATGAGCAGGTCCTGTGCGAGCTCGGCGGCGAGCGGCTTGAGGAGGCGCGCGTATTCGAGTGCGGCATCGGTGTCGTGGATGGAGCAGGGGCCGACGACGACGAGCAGGCGGCGATCCGTGAGACCGAGGATTTTGAGGATCTGCTGGCGCGTCTGGTAGACGAGATCGGCGGCGGCATCGGTGATGGGGCGTTCGGCTTCGAGGGTGAGCGGCGGGTCCACGACGTTGGCGGACCGGATGCGGAGATCGTCAATGGCGTGTTGCATGGGGATGACAGGACTGGGCATGGTGAACGTTCTCTTGATTGTATCCGTGCGACGGCGCTCAAACACTCGCGATCGGTTAGGCTTTCGATCATGAGGACGACCACTCGGAGCAGTCAATTCTTTTCGCAATCGCAACAGCGGCGGGTTTGAACGGTGCATTCGGGCAGGCGAAGTCCGGGCTTTACGGCAATCTGACGCTGGGAGTGGATGGCACGACCGTGACGGGAGTGTTTTCCGATGCGCGGACGGGCAACGGCACGGAGGATGCGCCGCAGTTCAGTTGCCTCTTTGTATTGCGCGGGATGCAGGCGAGTGGACCGGATGGCGCGATGAAGGTGACGGTGTGGTCGCCGCCGGATATCCGCCACCACAGGCGGCACACTGACGTTCGAGAAGGACACGGCGAAGCTGCGGCTGGAGGGCGATCCGCCCGGGTGTGCGGCGACTGGAGACGAGTTCGCATCGGCGCTTATGAAGAGCCGTCGGTCAAGGATGGCAAGTGGACTTCGGTGCGGCTGGTGAGCGCTGCGACGGCGGAGGTGCGCGCAGGCTCCGGTGAATGGCAGCTCCGCGAAGACGCGGCTGAGCAAAGGCGATGTGGTGGTGGTTTACCGGCGAATCGGTCCGTGGCTGGAGGGCGAAGACCTGAACGCGCGGCGCGCGGTGCGCGGCTGGCTGCGCGAGAGCGATCTGGCGCGCACGGACCAGCCGTAAGCTCGTCTTCACTCTCTGCGTGCGTTCGAGGAAGTCGACTTTCTCTGGGCTGCCGATGACGACTTTGCTGGCGATGCCGAGGAAGAGACCGTGCTCGACGACGCCGGTGGTGCGCTTGAAGGCTTCGGCGGCCTGCTCCGGGGTGAGGCCGGACTCGATGAGCTTGCAGTGCAGGATGTAGTGCTGGCCGTCGGTGACGTAAGGCTCGCCGTCATCGTTTCTGCGGAGCTCGGACAGTGAAGCCCTGATCGCGCAGGCGCCGCTGGGTGGTCTCCCAGCCGAAGGGAACGATCTCTACCGGCACGGTGAAGACGGAGCCGAGCTGGTCGACGATCTTGCGTGGATCGACGGCGACCAGCATGCGGCGGCTGGCCATGGCAACGATCTTCTCGCGCAGCAGCGCGCCGCCGTGTCCCTTGATGAGCGCCAGCGTGCCGCGCTGGACCTCGTCGGCGCCGTCGATGGTGAGGTCAAGGTAGGGCTGGCGTGCGAAGTCGGTCAGCGGGATGCCGAGCGATTCCGCCTGGCGATGCGACTGGATGGATGTGGCGATGCCGACGATGCGCAGACCGTCGCGGACGCGGCGTCCGATCTCATCGATCACCAGCGCTGACGTGGAGCCGGAGCCGAGGCCGACGGCCATGCCATCTTCCACCTGCGCTGCTGCCCATTGCGCTGCGCGCCGCTTTGCTGCCTCTGCCGGATCCTGCGATGTGCTTGGAGTCATGCCCCACCGTGATATCACGCCATTGGCAGGATGCTCCAGCCCGCAGCTTATTTGTGATGGCGCTGCCGGTGGCTGAGACTGGTTCGGGGGCTGGCTTTGGGGCTGGCCGGCGGGGGGATTTCCGCTGCGCGGGTTGCTGGCCATTTTTGGTGATGTCCTGCCCCTCGAAGGTGATCTTGATGGAGGTGCCGAAGCGCTTGTAGTTGCTGTACTTCACGATGGAGCGCACGTGCACGTCGTCCGCCATGTAGCCCTTGCCGCCGCGAGAAGTGCAGGACGCCATCCGCCTTGCTGTAGACCGGGAACCAGAACTGACCGTCGACCTGTTCGCGATAGGTGGTGAACGGCAGTGAGAGATCTTCGTGACCGGGGCGTAGATCGTCGGGAACGTTCTTTGCGTTCACAACGACGATCTGCAGATCGCGTTGATCGACCCAGATGCGGCCCTGGATATAGCGCTGCCCTTTCTCAATCTTCTTGGGAGCGACATCGAAGACATAGGTGTCGAGATCGTCGACTTTCTGACGGCCGACGTAGGTGATGTTGTAGAGCGGCAGGTCTTCGGTGGTGAGCACGAAGGGCAGGCGGTGTTCGATGTCCGACATATCGGCCGGCGTCATCATGATGCGCTCGAGGGTATTGGCCGGGGCGAAGGTGACGTGCTCAAGCTTGGCGCCCTTGCCGTCGTAGGAGATATCGGTGACCTGCTGGTAGACGCCGTCCGGCTGGTTGTCATCGTTGAGGGTTTCGATCTTTACGCTGCGGGTGTAGGTGTACTGGTCCATCGCCTGGCGGAACTCGGATTCCTTCGCGGCGAACTTCTGGATGATCTGGTCCGGCGGGATCGAGGGAGTGGATTTATCGAGCGGGCCGTAGCCGGAGTCGGTGGGCTGCAATTGCGTGTAGCTGGCCTGGGCGTGCAGGCGCGGCAAGGGGAAGAGCAGAAGACCGAGCAGGCTGAGCGTGAGCAGGCGAGACATGAAGCGAAGGTACCTCTTGATTCGTCGGGCGAAAAGCTCCCAAACAGATAAGACGTTCCAGAGGCGAAAAAGACACGGCGAGCCAGGACGCGACTGCGACGTCGAGTGAGAAACAGCATCAGAATAGCAGTGCTGATCGGGCTCTCGCGAGACCAGCACGGTCTCAGTGAACGGCACATCATGGCATTTTCGACTAGAGGCCATGGCGTGGCGATCATCCTGACTCTCAATCCGGGCAGCAATTCACTGAAGGCGGATGTCGTGGAGGTGCGGGCGGAGCAGCGCTTTGGCTGCGAGAGCACGATACGCACCAGCGCGATGGTGGAGAACATCGGCAAGGACAAGCCGGCAAGCTTCTCGCGCATGCAGGGACGCGAGACGGCCGAGTCGCACGAGGTGGAGGCGAAGAGCTTCACCGACGCGACGGGCGTGTTGCTGGAGTGGCTGCGCGAGCATGCGGGCGAGCATGGTGCAAGCTATGAGGATGTGAGCTCTGGCAGCAGTGCGGGTGGTGCATGGCGGCGAGCGCTTCGATAAGCCGGCGATGGTGGATGCGTCTGTCGAACAAGAGATTGAAGCGCTGCAGCGATTTGCTCCGCTGCACAACGCGCGCTCGCTGGAGGTGATTCGCGCGCTGCGCAAGCATGCGCCGGAGATGAAGATCGCCGCGGGCTTCGATACATCGTTCTATCGCAAGATGCCGGAGGTGGCATGGCGCTATCCGCTGCCGCCGGAGCTGGCGGACAAGCATGGCATTCGGCGGTATGGGTTTCATGGCTTCTCGCATCGCTCGCTGCTGGAGCGATATGCGCTCGAAACGAAACGGCCGCTCGAGGAGATACGGCTGGTTTCGCTGCATCTGGAGAGCGGCTGCTCGGCGACGGCGATTCGCGATGGCGTAGCCGTCGATAACTCGATGGGGCTGACTCCGCTGGAAGGACTGATGATGGGAACGCGCAGCGGCAGCGTGGATCCGGCGATCGTGCAGGTGCTGATGGAGCAGGCGGGAATGGATGTCGCCGGCGCGCTCGATGTGCTGAACAAGAAGTCCGGGCTGCTCGGGGTTTCGGGCATCTCGCTCGATACGCGCGTGCTGATGAAACAGCTTGGCACGCCGCGGGCCGCGCTGGCGATGGAGATGTTCTGCTACAGCGTCGCCAAACAGGTGGGCGCGTATCTGGCGGCACTGGGCGGCGCGGAGGCGATCGTCTTCGGCGGCGGCATTGGCGAGGATGAGCCGATGGTGCGGGCGCGGGTGTGCCGCGCGCTGCGCTGGGCGGGCGCGGAGCTGGATGAAGAGGTGAACAAGCGCAGCATCTTTCAGCCGGGGCGCTTGAGCACGCCGAATGCCGGGCTGGCGGTGTGGACGCTGCCGGCGGCGGAGGCGGCGCAGATTGCGTTCGAGAGCGCCGCGCTGCTCTGAATGTTTCAGCGCCGCATCCGTACGCTCAGCGGACACCGATGACGGCAGTGCCGAAGGGCGGGATCGTCATGTGGTCCAGCCGGATCTGCTTGCTTTCGTAACCGTAGCTGTTCAGCAGCATCAGCCCGATGCCGCCCTGGACACCCTGCGCGGTCAGGTCGTAGGTCACCATCTGCGGCTTGTCGCTCATATTCAGCGCCACGAGCACGGAGCGGCCGTTCCCCAGGTAGTGGCGCAGGAAGGTGAAGACATTCGGGTCATCCGGATTGATGGTGACGTAGCCGCCGCTTACCAGCGCGGGCTCGGTCCGGCGCAGCACCAGCAGTTGCTTGTAGAAGTTCAGGATCGAGTCCGGTTGCTTCGATTCGACCTCGACGTTGTACGTTACCGAGCTCGGCGGTATCGGCAGCCACGGCTTTGCCGTCGGCGTACGTGAACCCGGCATTCGGCCGCGCGCGGCGTCCACTGCATCGGCGTGCGCTCGCCGTCGCGGCCCTTGTCCTTCGGCCACCCGGTCACGCCGACCGGGTCGCGCACATCTTCCACCCGGGTCGGCACCGTTGTGCGCATGCCGATCTCCTCCCCGTAGTACATCTGGGGCGTGGCCCGGGGCAGCAGCAACAGCGCCGCCATCAGCTTCGCAATCTCGTCGTTGTGCTTGCCGTCGCCATAGCGGTCCCACATGCCGCGCCTGGTCGTGATTGCTGAAGAAGTACTCCGGCCACCCATGCGCAGGGTTGTTCTCCACATCATCGAAACAGCTTGCGAAACTTCGTCGCGGAAAGCTCATTCACATCCGCGATCTGGAAGTCCATCGGCAACTGCACTTCATCGTTGTGCGTGCCATACATCTTCGACAGCTCAACAATGTTGGGCTCGTCCGCCTCCGAGATCAGCACCGGGTTGCCCGGATAGCTGTCCACGAGCTTGCGCATCTCCTTGAGCACATCGTGCACTTCGGGCAGGTTATCGGTGTACTTGTGCTCGATGTTCGGATCGCCAAAGGCGTTCTTGCCCGGCAGAATCGGATCGTCATGCAGGTTGGGATCTTCGAAGAGACGCGAGATGGCATCGATGCGGAAGCCGGCCACACCCTTATCCAGCCAGAAGCGCATCGTGTCATACATCGCCTTGCGTACCTCTGGATTGCGCCAGTTCAGGTCTGGCTGCTGCACATAAAAGTAGTGGTAGTAGTATTGCTTAGTCTTCGGATCGTAAGTCCATGCGGAGTGGCCGAACCACGACTGCCAGTTGTTCGGTGGACCGCCGTTTTTGCCGTCGCGCCAGATGTACCAGTCCCGCTTGGGATTGGTCCTCGATGACCGCGACTCCAGAAACCACGGATGCTGGTCCGAGGTGTGGTTCATCACCATATCCATGATGACGCGAATGCCCTGCTGCTTCGCCGCCTTCATCAGGTTGTCGAAGTCGCCCATGGTGCCATACTGCGGATCGATCGCCTCGTAGTTGGCAATGTCGTAGCCAAAGTCGACCTGCGGCGAGGGATACATGGGCGTGATCCAGATGGCATCGATGCCGAGAGACTTGAGATATCCGAGCCGCTGCGTCGATGCCCTTGATGTCGCCGAGCCCGTCGCCGTTCGTGTCCTGAAAGCTGCGCGGGTAGACCTCATAGATCACTGCGTGCTTCCACCACACATCGCCGTTCGTTTTCAGCGGCTCCGCCGTGGTTTGCGCCGTTGCCGCAGAGGCGCACGCCATCGTCACAAGACAGAGCAATATCCACAGAGCAAAAGCAGGATTACCGCGGGCCGCCCGAGCATCGTTACGTAGGCTTTTTCTTGAGAAAAAAGCCTGTTGAGGTTCGCGCTCTGCCTTATATCTATCCTGCTTTTGCTCCAGTCGCCGCATGCCGTGCCCTCCGCAAAAACAAACGCCAGCATACGCGAAGAGCGACGCAGCGGCACAGCCGATTGCTTGACCGTCGCATATCGCAACGCACACAATGGCAGCCGTGCATCCGCTGCTGGACCAGACCCGGGAGTTGCTGGCCGCGACCGTTGGCCGGCTGCTCCGCCGAGCAGGTTGGCCGTCATCCCGGCGGCGATCCAGCGCGGTGGAGCGCACAGCAGGTCATCGAGCATCTCTCCGCTACCTGGCGCTCTACTGCGAACGGAATCGAGGATCGCCTGAAAAAGAGCCGGCCGCTGCGGACTCGTCCGACGCTGGCGCAGCGCTGCAAGCAATTGGCGGTCTGCGAATGCGGCTTCATGCCGAGGCGCCGCAAAGCGCCTCCAGCGGTGCTGCCCAGCCAGAACCCTGAGCCCCTAAACGGTGATGAACTGATCACCCGCTTCACTGCGACACTCGCCGCCATGGACCGGATGCTGAATCGCATTGAGCCGCAAGCTGAGGGAGCGTCCGTGCTGACACACTTCCTGCTAGGCCCGCTGAATGTGCGGCAGTGGCGGCGCTTTCATCGGGTGCATGCGCGGCATCATGTAAAGCAGATCGAGGGCGCGATCCGCGGCGGCTGACGCCGCAACCGACTACTTGACTTGCCCGAGCAGCAGCTTGCCGATGGTCTGCAGCTGCATGTTCGAGGTGCCTTCGTAGATCTTGCCGATCTTGGCATCGCGATAGAGCTTTTCAACCGGATAGTCCTTCACGAATCCGTAGCCACCGAAGATCTCGACTGCCTTGCTGGCCGCGCGCTCCGCTACCTGCGAGGCGAAGTACTTGGCCATCGCCGCTTCCTTCACGAAGTCGAGGCCGGCGTCCTTCAGCCGGGCGGCGTTGTAGACCATCAGCCGCGTTGCTTCGATCTCGACCGCCATCTCGGCGAGTTGGAAGAGCACGCCCTGAAACTCCGCGATGGGCTTGCCGAACTGCTTGCGCTCCTTCGCATAGCGCGCGGCGTGGTTCCAGGCGCCCTGCGCCAGGCCGAGCATCTGCGCGCCAATGCCGATGCGGCCCTCGTTCAGGGTCTCGATGGCGATCTTGTAGCCTTTGCCCACTTCGCCCAGCACGTTCGCCGCCGGCACCTTGCAGTCGTCAAAGATCAGCTCGCAGGTGGAAGAGGCGCGGATGCCGAGCTTGTCTTCCTTCTTGCCGACAGAAAATCCCGGGAAGTGCTTCTCCACCAGGAATGCCGTGATGCCCTTGTAGCCTGCACCTCGGTCCACCGTAGCGAAGACGATGAATAGCCCTGCCTCTTTCGCGTTGGTGATCCACAGCTTCTGCCCATTCAGCACATAGTGGTCGCCCTTGCGCTCGGCTCGCGTCTCCAGCGCGAAGGCATCGCTGCCGGAGCCGGCCTCGCTCAGTGCATAGGCGCCGACCATCTCGGTCGCGAGCTTCGGCAGAAACTGCTTCTTCTGCGCCTCGTTGCCCCAGCGCAACAACGCGTTGATGGAGAGCGTATTCTGCACGTCCACCATCACGCCGACCGAGGGATCGACCGCGGAGATCTCTTCCACCGCCAGAATGGCCTCGAAGAACGTGCCCCCGGCGCCGCCGTACTCCACTGGAATTTCAATTCCCATCAAACCCAGATTGAAGAGCTGCGGCAGAAGGGAGGGGTGGAAGTGCTGCTCCTCATCCATCTTGCGCACCAGCGGACCGATGATCTCGCTGGCAAACTGGCGAACGGTGTCGCGAAACATCTGCTCATCTTCCGAAAGCCGGCTCAGCGGTGTAGCGCTGGGGAGATTCCAGGGGCAGCGACAGCGGACATGTCGAACACCTCACTTCTACAGATTGACGTGGACAGAAGCCGTGCGGTCTCCGATCCAAACGGAAAAGTGTAGCAGGCTGCAGTTGAACCCGCGCACGACCACGCGAAGACGTTCTATTACGAACGGAGAGCATGTCGTCGCGCCACTTTGGGATCATCTGCTCGACTCACGCTCTGGCTGCTTCTGGCATCACGAGACGGTCATAAGCGATGCCAGCGCGAGCACCATCGACGCCAGAAAGCCATGATGAGGAAGCTCCAGCGCGCTCAGCGCGCCCAGGAGGCCTCCGCCGGCATAAGCGATCCAGCTCAACAGGAAGGCGCTCACCTTCGGCAAGTGATCGTGCCGATTCGTGATGGCTTCTCCCAGTTTTTCCAGGTCGCCGGTGATGAACGTGGTATTCAGGTGGAATCCGCCGATGTATCGAAAGGCGCCGTTCTGGATGCCGAGCATACAGGCCAGCAGCAGAAGCAGAAGACCGTATGGGCTCCGGCATTCTTCCAGGCCAGCATCAGCAAGACGAGCGACTCGATGCCGAGAACGAAGATGCGCTGCGTCTTCGTCAGTCTTTCGCCGGCGGTCCTCGCCAGGAGACGCGCAACGATCACTCCTGCCAGAAACGCCGCCACGAGGCCGCCGCGCAGCGCCGCCTCACCCGGATTCCGCTGCAGGAGCGAGATGGCGAGCAGCACGGTGTTGCCCGTCATGTTGGCGACGAAGACGCGCCCGCAGAGCAGGTAGGCGGCGGCATCGACGGAACCGGCCACCGCGCAGAGCAGGCCGATCAGCGGGATCGCGCGTTTCGCCAGCCGCGGATCGCCAACCGGCTTGTCCTCAGCCTGCTCGCTCATAGAGCTGTTGGATGCGTTGGCGGGACAGGATGTTCAGCTACAGAAGCTGAGAGCGCTGCGCTCAGGCAGGCAGGCCGGGACCCCGCTCTGCAGCGGGCTGCGCGTTGCGCGGTTCCGATCTGCCGCCGCGACACCCAGGGTGAGCGATGCACGATGGTCAGCTTCTCCCGCGAGAGGATCTTGCGCGACTGCGTGCGCGCATGGTTCGCCCACGGGCCTACCGGATCGAGCTTGAGATAGACGGTCCAGTGGCGCAGCGCGCGGCGGCGCTCGCCGATGCGCTCGTAGGCCAGCGCCAGATTGTAGTGCGCGTCGGCATACTTCGGCACCAGCCGGATGGCGTTCCGGTACGCTTCGATCGCATCGGGCAGCCGCTCCAGCTCGTCGAGCACGTTGCCGAGATCGAAGAAGGCCAGCGCATATCCCGGATCGGAGACGGTGGCGCGGCGGTAAAGCTCTTCCGCGCGGCGGAAGGAGCGGCGGTTGTAGCAGATCGTGCCCAGGTTGATCGAGGAAGGCGCGTGGTGCGGATCCAGGTGCAGCACCTGTTCGTAGCCTTCGGCCGCTTCATCCATGCCGGCCGCTCTCCTCCAGCTGCACCGCCTGCAGGAACAACGCGGAGACGCGCGACTCCAGCGCAACCGGATTGGCGCTGGTGTTCGGCACAGCGCTCAGCTCGCCGGGGGCGGGCGCTTCAAAATCGAAGACGAACTGGCGCGCGATCGGCTCCATGACTGCGCCGGAGTGGCGGAAGAGCACGCGAGAACCGCGACGCGATGCGGTCGCCTCCAGCAGGGGATTGCTCATGCCGGAGACAGCCTGCATGGCATCCACGGAGGCGCGAATGTTGGCTACGGAGACGCGATTCGCGCGAAGGTCGCGCAGCTTTCGCAGCTTGACGAGATCCTGAAAGCTGTACGACTCGCCCGTCTCGATCAGGCCCGCACGCTCCCATGCCGTAATCTGCTTGGCACGAAGGCGCAGAATGCGAAGAACGTCCTGACGGCTATATCTGCTCACAGCGTCACGCTCGTCGAGGGGACGAAGCCCCATCTGCTACCGGACTGCTCAATGCAGTGCCCATCATCTACACGAAATGCACTTTCTGATCGAAAAGCTGCGCATCACCGCATTCGCGAAGATGCTTTAGCGCGATTATGCGGAGTCGTGCGGAGCGGTGCAAGCCGCAAAGGGTAAATAAGAGAGGAAAAAGGGGTACGAAACCCGAAAGGAACCGAAGTTGGTTCCACCTTATCTGGAGCCGACGACCGGACTTGAACCGGTGACCTGCCGATTACGAATCGGCTGCTCTACCAACTGAGCTACGTCGGCATTCCTAGTGGATTCCGATTGCGTCTGCCGGTAGCTGAACGGCTTACGCAGTCGACGAAGGCCTGTCGCCGGGGAGCCGCACGCGGTTTACGGAAAAGCCTGAGTCGTCTCCGATGCTCGGCGTTCATCTGTGGCAAATCTGCTGAGTGGATTGTAGCGTCGGCTGCCGTGAGCGGTAAAGTTGCCGGCGCTTCGTGAAGGCCGGCGGACGCGCTGGTCCTGCGCGTTGATGGAAATATTCTTCTGTGCCGAGGATGCCAACGCGGAGTCCCAGGCGAGCACAGGACCACGCCGAGAACGCATTCTTCTGCCACCTCTCAGGCGTTTGTCCGATGCTGGAGTGGACCGAGCGAGAGCCTTCCAGAGTGCTCGGCGGCGTTCGCAGAGCGCCCATTGGAGGACCGGAGATCGAGCGGAGCGTCGAAGAGCCGATCTGCGAAGAGAACTGACGGAACAAACGATCTCTGCGCGATCCGGGCGGCAGGCACGAAAAAGCCACCCGGCAACAGGGTGGCTTTTTCTTTAGGGAGAATAGTTCCAACGGAGGCAAGGCCATCAGAACTTTCTTGGCGTCATAGTATGGGCGGCCTATTGGGGTGTCAAGGCCAAATCATTTTCGCTGTAAATCGCAGATTTTACGGTATTTGCTCGAGCTCCAACGGCGGGGGTTACCAATCGGATGCTTCGCCTTTTATTCGCCTGAGAGCAACGTTCGTGCTCCGGGCTAAACTATGCCGATTTGTGCGTCTTACTCGAAGAGCTGCACCAGTCTTGGTTCAATTTGGGACAGACAAAACCGTAGCTCTGGACGACAAGCGAGTCGCGCGTCTGCCACACTTCGTCACTCCTGCTCACCGCAAATTGAGCTTGATGAACTCCATCTCCTCCACGGAGGAGGCCGGCTTGCCCCGGGCAACGCGATAGAGCGCCCGCCCGCCGCCCAGAAAGATGCCCAGCAGAAATGTCGCGCCGCAGGCGATGAGGCAGAACGTGACGACGCTCACCAGCAGCCGCGCAGCCTTGGTCGGCTCCGAGACATAGCCCGCCGGATTGTTCCAGGTCACCGACGCTTCGTAGTTGACCTTGTCCAGCAGCTTGTGTGCATCTGCGGCATCGAAGCCGCCGCTGGTGATGGCGACCAGCAGACCGCTGCGCCGCGTTGCCAGGGCCTGCGTATTGCTGTTCTCCAGCGCCTCGGTGAATGGCTGCTGCGGCTGATTGCCGGCCTTCAGGTAGGCGGCGATCGCGCGCTCGCGCTCCGCAGCAATCTGCGGCGTGGGGTACTCGATGATGGTGAGCGTGCCTTCGCCGCTGCGCAGATTGAAGCCGCCGCTCAGCACCTCGGGGCTCTTGCTGAAATCGATCAGCGCGGCAGGAAGCACACCACCGCTGCGCGTGTAGGCCTCCGGCCCCAGGGAGTAGCGCGTGTGTGTCGGCTCGAGATCGGTGCGCGGCAGGAAGCCGGGCAGCGACGGCGGTACGCCGGCAGACCCGCCGACCATCGGCAGCTTCTCCGCCAGCTCGCGCAGCGCCGCGGCAGACATCGCCGTCAGATGGTCGAACTTCGCATCCACCACCGTCGCGCCGTTCCAGAAGAGCACGCGGTCGCCGTTGGCCGCGCCGCCCTTGCCGATGTCTTCCGGCGCCATCCCGGGAATGCGGTAGAAGGTATACGCGGCGTAAGCGCCGGAGGCATCCGCGAAACGCATCGCCCGTATGGTCACGGTGTTGACGTTGCTCTTGTAGCTGCCGGAGGCGAAATCGCGGAAGCCATCCTCCACCAGCACCTGCGCATTGGCGGGGTCTGCCGTGCCCGGCGCGGTCGTCTTGTCCAGCTTGCCCTGAAGCTCGAATCCGGCAAAGCTCTCCGGCAGCAGCGGAGCGGGCGCGGCCGTGGCGATCACTTTCTGCGACAGCGATTTGGTAGAAGGCTGCTGAGCCCGAAGCGCCGGCGTGAGAAAGCACGACGCCAGCAGAGCCGTGGCCAATAGTGGAGAGACGAAGGGAACGCGAGCGCAACAACATCATCTATAAGAAGTTTACTCTTCTGATGCGGGCCTCGACTCGCCTTTTCCGGCGAGGATCACTCAGTTGCCGGAAGCATGGCTGCCGTTCTGCGCCACCGCAGTCCGCTCAGGCCATTCACATACTTGGCCACGCCGCGATAGAGCGACTCGGCGATGCGCTCACGATACTGCGGATCGCGAAGCTGCGTCGCATCGTCCGAATTGGTAAGAAACGAGATCTCCGCCAGGATCGAAGGCATGTTGGCGCCGATCAGCACAACGAAGGGCGCCTTCTTCACGCCGCGATCGCGCAACCCCGGATTCCCGCGTTCGAGCCCCGCGTAGAGCGAGGTGTCCACGTCGGCGGCAAACTCGCGCGACTCGTCGATCTTGTCCTTCAGCGTGATCTTCTTCACCAGGCCGGAGAGCTCGTGGATCGACTCATCGGAGACGGCATTCTCTCGCGCCGCCACCTCCAGAGCATCCGGTGAGGTGGTGAAGTTCAGATAATAGGTCTCCACTCCGCGCGCCGTCGGGTCGGAGCTGGAGTTGGCATGCACGCTGATGAAGAGGTCCGCCTGCGCCTTGTTCGCGATAGCCGTGCGCTCCTCGAGCGGGATGAAGGTGTCGTCATCGCGCGTGTAGATCACGTCCGCGCCCATCCGCTGGCGCAGCAGCTTGCCCAGGCGCAGCGCCACATCGAGCACCACATCCTTCTCCTGAATGCCGCCTGGCCCGAGCGTGCCGGAGTCGTGTCCGCCATGGCCTGCGTCCACCACGATGCGGCCGATCTTCAGCCCCAGCGCACGCGTCAGCGAGCGCTGTCCGCCAACCGTCGAAGCCGCCTCGTGCGAGGTGCTTCTGGGAATCGTCGCGTCCTCCTCGTCATCGTCCGCCGAGCTCGGCGCTGGTCGCGGTGCGATGGTTTGCATTGCTCTTCGCTGAGTTGCGCGTAGACGAAGAAGAGCGCGGAGCGGTGATTGGGCTCGTAGTATCTGCCGGCCCGTCGTCGATCGTGACTGATGGAACATTTGCGGCGATCGGCTGCGTGGTCGGCCGGCTGGTCGCCTTCACCTGATCGGGCCGCGTGCTTACCGCCGCAATGTCGCGCAGCGCACGCGTCGCCTGCCGGTTGTTCTGATTGCTGGCGGCCACCGGTTCTGCCGCATGCGGCGTTCGCTGGCGGCACACGCGATGCGGATGGCGCAGATGCTATCTGTTGCGGCGGTTCGCTGGCCGGCTGCGCGGCCGTGGGCATCTCCGCCGTGAATATCAATGATGAGCCGCCACGGATTGGGCAGAAAGAACGCCGAGTATTCGGTCACCTGATTCACGTCCAGCACAATGCGCGTGACATCGTTCGAGAACTGCGCCACGCGAATCCGCTGCAGAAAGCCATCGTCGGTGACATCCACCGTTCTGCCAATCAGCTCCGGCGCAACCCGCGCTCCATGCAGATCGAAGTAGATGCGGTCCGGATTGGGCACGCGCGCGGCCTCGTATTGCACCTGGTCCTGCAGGTCGATGGCAACCCGCGTGTACACCGGCGTGGACCAGTGACGCACATTCGTGACCAGCGGCAGTTGGCCATGGTGCTCCTGCGCGGCAACGCGTACAGCGCCCGTGAGCACAGGCTGTCCTTCGGCCGCATCCGTCGCCGGCCTTGGAGCCGGATAGTCTGCGTGGCAGTCAGCGACTCGCGGACTCGCTCGCTGCGGTCCAGACTCGAGGTGAGTCAGCTCGTTGCCGCGCGAGGAATTGCGAGCCTCGGAGCTGTGCCATGCGAGGGCAGACTCTGCGGCAGCAGTAGCCGGCGACGTGGCTTGCGACCTGGATGGCCGGCACTGCTGGCGCTGGCTCATCCGAACTGGTTCTCTGCAATGTCGTCCGGCGACGCTTCCGCCGGCTGCTTTCGTCGCTTCTGGTGATCGATCTCTTTCAGCCCGGCGCGTGCCTGCGCGGCGAGCGGATGACGCGGATAGCTGCTCAGAAATTTCCGGTACGCGGTCTTCGCTGCGGCCGGGTCATGCAGGTCGTGAAGATAGATGGTCGCTTCCGCCAACAGCGCCGGGGCTCGATACGGGCTCGCCGGATATTGCGTGCGCAGAAACTCAAACTGCCCCACGGCGCTCAGCAGCGTTTTGTCCTGATGGAAGACGCGTCCCTCCTCGGCGAGCAGGCCGGCCACCATATTTACGGCCTCTGGAGCCTTCGGGTCCGCGGGATTGCCGTGGTACACGCTGCGATACGCATCCAGCACGCGCCCATATTCGTTCAGCGTGCGCGACGATTCCGGGCGCGACTCCAGCGCATCGCGCAGTTGCTCCGCGCGTGCAAAGGGCGTCAGCGGAGTATGTGTGACGCGCGCCTGGCATGCGCAGTGTGCCGATGCGCAGCCACAGCAGGCACGCATAGCAGCGCGAGCGCCGCCGCAACTACGGCAGGGATCACGCCGCGGCGGCATGCAGACGAGGAGAGGAGCCGTGCCGGCATAGGGATCGACATGCTGCGCATGTCTCCTGATGGATGTGAACCCGAAGAACGAAGCCTGGACGCGATTTTTCATCCAAGAAACTTCGTTCCATTCGACCGGCCACATCTTTCGAAGCAATGCGTTCGCAACCAGAACATGCTCATTATAGGTGGGCAGCACCGGGCAGAAGTGCTGAAGAAACCGGCCGGATACCTAGTTGGGCAACCTGTCGATTTCGAAGAATGCGCACAATGCGCGAAGCCTCACGCACTTAGCTCAGCAGATTGCCGACCACCTCCGGCGCACCGGCGAGCGCGGCATCGAGCTGCGTTGCATCCTTGCCGCCCGCTTCGGCGAGATCCGGCCGTCCGCCGCCCGAACCGCCGACGCGCTGCGCGATCTGTCCGACGATCTTTCCCGCCTGCACGCGTCCGGTCAGGTCCTTGGTTACGCCGACGATCAGCGCCACCTTGCCATCCTCCGCCGCCGAACCCAGCACGACAACGCCCGAGCCGAGCTTGTTGCGCAGATTGTCGACCAGCGTGCGCATCTGTCCACGATCGAGCGCAGCTACGCGCTGTGACAGCACCTTCACGCCTTTGATCTCGATCGCCTGGTCCGTTGCCGACGCGACCGAAGACGCAGCGGACTTCATCCGCGCCTGGTCCAGTTCGCGCCGCAGCCGCTTGATCTCGTCTTCCTGCGCGGCGAACCGCTGACGCAGCGCCTCCGCCGGCGCTGTCTCGCTTGCGCCCGCTACATGCGTCGCGAACTGCGCGGCTTCGTATCCGCGACGAAACTCATCCAGCGCGCCCATGCCGCTCACCGCTTCCACGCGCCGCACGCCGGACGACACGCTCGATTCGCCCGTCAGCTTCAGCAGCCCGATCTCGCCCGTCGCGCCGGTGTGCGTGCCGCCGCATAATTCAGTCGAAAAGTCGCCGATCTTCACCACGCGCACCCGCTCGCCATACTTCTCGCCGAAGAGCGCCATCGCCTTGTACTCGTTCACTGCGACATCGATGGGCACATCCACCAGCGTCACCACCTTGGTGTTCGCCAGCACCTGGCGGTTCACCATGTCTTCTATGTCCTGCAACTCCTCATCGGCCACGGCGGAGAAGTGCGAAAAGTCAAAGCGCAGCCGCGAGGGCGACACCAGCGAGCCGGCCTGCTTCACATGCGTGCCCAGCACCTGACGCAGCGCCGCATGCAGCAGGTGCGTGCCGGTGTGGTTGCGCCGCGTCGCGTTGCGGAACTCCGCGTCCACGACCGTATCGACCTTCATCCCCAATGTGATCGGCTGCTTCACACGCACGCGATGCGCGCGCACACCTTGCACCGGCTGTGTGCAGCCCAGCACATCGGCAACGATCGTGTTGTGGTCGTCGGAACGCAGCCAGCCGTGGTCGCCCACCTGGCCGCCGGAGTCGGCATAGAAGGATGTGTGGTCGAGAACAATCTCGACCTCTTCACCCGCCGCCGCTGCCGGAACGCCCACGCCATCGCGCACAATCGCGAGCACCTCGCAGTCGGTAGAGACAAGCTGGGCGTAGCCTTCAAAGAGGGTTTTCGGCAGCTCGCGATATGCCGGACTCGCCGACGCCTTCGTGCCGCCCTTCCAGGAAGCGCGCGCCCGCGCCTGTTCTTCTGCGCGCGCCGCTTCAAAGCCGGTCAGATCGAACTCCAGGCCCTGGTCGCGCGCCGCATCCACCATGAAATCGAGCGGCAGGCCGAAGGTCTCGTAGAGATGAAATGCCTTCCCTCCGGGATACGTTACCGTAGCCGTGTCTTTCTTGCTCGCCAGCAGCGGAGCGAAATCCTGCTCCAGTCGAGCGAGTCCTGTCTCCATCACACGCGCGAACTGCCGCTCCTCCGCAAGCACGACCTTGCTTACGCCGTCCGCGCTCTCGTTCAGCTCGGGATATGCGCCTGCCATCTCATCACGGACGGCGAAGACCATCTGGTGCATGAAAGGCTCATTCTGTCCCAGCAAACGTCCGTGCCGGATGCCGCGCCGCAGGATTTTGCGCAGCACATAGCCGCGTCCTTCGTTCGCGGGCAGCACGCCGTCGCTGATAAGGAACGTCGCGGCGCGCGCGTGATCCGCGATGATGCGCAGCGAGGGATTGCCGACCATGTCGCCCTTCGCGTGCGTAAGCTCGGCTGCTCTCTTTATCAGCGGCACAAACAAATCCGTCTCGAAGTTCGATAGCTTGCCCTGCATGACGGCCGCCATGCGCTCGAGGCCGGCGCCAGTGTCGATGGACGGCTTTGGCAGCAGCGCCAGTTCCCCTTGCGCACTGCGATCGAACTGCATGAAGACGAGGTTCCAAATCTCAACATAGCGCGCGTCGTCATGGCCGAAGGGCAGATCTTTGTCCGGCGTCTCCGACGCTTCGATGCCCATGTCGTAGAAAATCTCGGAGCAGGGGCCACAGGGGCCGGTGTCGCCCATCTGCCAGAAGTTGTCCTTCATGCCCATTTCGAAGATGCGCTCCGCCGGCACGCCCTGTTCCAGCCAATAGCGATGCGCTTCCTCGTCGCGCGGAACGCCGTTCTCACCTTTGAAGATGGTGACGTACAAACGATCTTTCGGAAGGCCGAACCACTTCTCCGATGTGACCAGCTCCCACGCATACGCAATCGCATCGCGCTTGAAGTAGTCGCCAAAGCTGAAGTTGCCCAGCATCTCGAAAAACGTGTGGTGCCGACGCGTAAAGCCGACATTCTCCAGATCGTTATGCTTGCCGCCGGCGCGGACGCATTTCTGTGACGTCGTCGCGCGGTTGTAATCGCGATGCTCCAGGCCAAGGAAAACATCCTTGAACTGGTTCATGCCTGCGTTGGTGAACAGCAGCGTCGGGTCGTTGGCAGGCACAAGCGAGGAGGAATGCACGCGGCGGTGCCCTTTCTCCTCAAAGAACTTCAGGAACATCTCACGAATCTGGTTTCCGGAACGGACTTGCATATCTTCAAGTCTACAATTCGCCGCTTCACATCGCTCCACGATGGGCTTTCGATCCTCTTCACACCTTTCTTACGCGACTCTTATGCAACGGCGGAGACAATGCGGTTCTGGATCAATCAATGCGACTTTCTATGAAGTCGAGCTTCCTATTAACGGTTCTCTGGATTGTGATCACCGCGCTGGCTCAGGCACAGGAAATCCGGAACGTTCCGCAACCCCCCGCGACGCCAGATGGCGGCGAGGCCGAGGGACAGGCGTCGAAAACTCAGTGGCAATATGGTGGCTTCATCGATCTCGGTTACCTACTGGACTTCAATCATCCAGCAAATCATCTGTTTCGAAGCCGAGCCACGACGTCGCACGTCGATGAATTTGACCTGAATATGGCGGTCGGCTATCTCCGAAAGCTAACGTCTAAGACCTCACGCCTGGGAATGGAATTGACGATCCAGGGGGGTAATGACTCCGAAGCGTTTGGCTTCTCCGCCACAGCCCCCAATCTCCCCGGCTACAAAGTTCTTCGGCACTTTGGTCCGACGGATGTTTCCTATCTGGCGCCGATTGGAAAAGGTCTTACCTTCCAAGGCGGGATCTTCAACAGCTTTATCGGCTACGAGTCCCTCTATGCCAAGGACAATTTCAACTACACGAGATCGTGGGGAGCGGATTTCACACCCTATCTAATGATGGGAGTGAACGCTACCTACCCATTCAACGACAAGCTCACGGGGTCGATCTTCTTGATTAACGGGTACGCGCATTTGGCCGACGCGAATAGTGTGCCAAGTTCCGGCGGACAGGTTGCATATAAAACCACAACGCACTGGACTCTCAAGCAAACAGAACTCTTCGGTCCTCATCAGTCAGACACCGCGTTCGAATTCTGGCGGGTCCTTTCCGACAGCATCGCGGAATGGAAGCGAGATCCGTTTACGGTCGCATTCGAATATCAAGCTTCGACCGAAAAAGTAGCTACTACGGGACATCCGCAGGCTCTCTGGATGGCTTGGCAATTGCCGGTACATTGGGCTATCGACAGGCATTGGGCCGTAACCGTGCGCCCTGAAGTCGCTTGGGACCGTAACGGTCGCTGGACAGGGTTTCCTCAGACCGTCAAAGCCGTTACCAGCACCGTCGAATATCGCATTCCATATCGCCAAGCCAACGCACTCATTCGGCTGGAGCACCGCTATGACGATTCGCGTGGCTCCGGTGGAGGTTTCTTTCGCGGCAGAGAGATCGCTCCCGGCATTGTCGGACTGACACCAGGCCAGCACTTACTTGTATTCGGCGTGATCCTCACGTTCGATTCCCCTGGTCCCTAGAACAGGTCTTAGAACAGAGCGACTCAATCCCAGACAAGCCATCCTTTTTCCGCGATTGGTTTACCGTTTACGAATTATCCGGATCCACGGCATCCAGGCCTTCCAACGATTCTTCATCGGGCACCCACGTGCGCAGCACCTTGAAAATAGTGGGCGGCGTGAAGCCGGCGGCAATCAGCCGTCGCATGATTCGTGCTGCTTCCTTCTTGTCCTTCGGCTGGGCCATGCGCTTGCGCTCTATGTAGGCGCGTGCCAACTGCTCTTCGTTCACGTTTTCGTAGGCACTCTCCAGCGTGGAGGCCACCAGTTCTGGATGCACGCCCTTTTGCATCAGGCCCTGCTGGACGCGGCGACGGCCGAACTTCTCATTCTCCTGCCGCAGCCGGGTATAGTCTGCAGCGAAGCTTGCATCGTTCAGGAACTTGTATTCCTTCAGTCGGGCGACTACCCCAGCAACTTTCTGCTCGCCGGTTTCACCAGCCTCCACGCGCGTCCGCATCTTGCGCTTCAGCTCCGCGACCGTCTGCGCGCGCCGCCCGAGTGACGCTGTCGCATAGTCGAACAGTGCAGCCTCAGTCAGTGGCTCCCGCGGCTTCTTCGGTCGATTGCTGAGGCCCATCGCGTCCTTCACCTTGCATTCGCCGCCGCCGCTTGCGTCCAGCGATCGCACCACGCATTTACGGTTTTGTACCAGAGCTGCGAGTTCTGCGGCTTCAGCACCCAATGGCCTTCGTCGGGAAAGTAGAGCATCTCCGACGGCACGCCCAGCCGTTGCAGTGTGGTGAAGAGCTGCATCCCCTCGCTCACATCCAGACGGTAATCGAGCTGGCTATGCACCACCAGTGTTGGCGTCTTGAAGCGTGCCGCGTACAGCATTGGCGACCAGCGGCGATACATCAGCCGATTGGTCCATGGCGTTCCCCGAAACTCCCACTCGTTGAACCATAGCTCATCGGTGGTTCCATATGCCGATTCCAGATTGAACATGCCATCGTGCGAGACGATGCAGCGGAACCGATCGGTGTGGCCCAGTACCCAATCGGCCATGTAGCCGCCGTAACTCGCGCCCAGCGCACACTCGCGCGCCTTATCAAGAAATGGGAACTGCGTCTCCGCAGCATCCAGGCCCCGCATCAGATCGATATAGGGACGCCCACCCCAGTCGCCATTCACGCCGTCGACAAAGGCCTGCCCATAGCCAGTCGAGCCGCGCGGATTCACCATCACCACGGCATAGCCGTTCGCTGCAAACAGCTCCGCATTCCAGCGATAACTCCAGCTGTCACCCCAGGCGCCTTGCGGACCTCCGTGCATAAGAAACTTTACCGGATACTTTTTATCCGGATCGAAGCCGGGTGGACGAACCAGGAAGCCCTCCACTCGTACTCCACCCGAGCCGTGAAACCAGTAGTGCTCCATATCCGGAATATCCAGTTGCGTAAGGAGCGTGCGGTTCAGGCGGGTCAGCGGCTGCTCTGTCACGTCAGACGGTTCGGCCAGCGGTACAGCGTGGCGTTGGCGGGTGCTCCGCAGATGCAGTGCAGGTTGCCCAGCTTCGTGCGGACTACGCGGCACCGACTCCTCCGTCAGATTCAGCAGCGTGATCTCCGCCGGCCGCCGCACAGTGTTGCGGCTAGCCACCATGTGGCTGTTGTCCGGAGTCACGTGCAGGTCGCCATACTCTCCACGCCGCGCGATGTAGCTGCGCTGTCCGGATGCAAGATCGAGCTGGAAGATCGGCTCCTCACCTTCATCGCCGGCGGTAAAGTAGATGCTCTGCGAGTCGGGCGCCCATGCCAGCTCATCCACCCAGCGATCGAAGCTTTCCATGGGCAGCGTGATCTTGCTGGTCGCACGATCGTACAGCGCTAGTCGGAAGCGATCGCCTTCGTAGCCGGCGCGCGCCTGCGAGCGCCACGCGATGTACTTGCCATCGGGCGAATACACCGGGCTGAAGTTGCCGCCGGCACTGGTCGAGATCTTCACCGGCTTCGCCGCCGGATCTGTCACGTCCAGCGTCCACAGGTCCACGTGCGTGGAGAGCGCCGGTATGGGATCGGTGTTCTCTTCAAAGGTCAGCTCTTTGCTGTCCGGTGAGAATGCGTATGCGGCGGGACCGCCCAGCGCGAATGGTGGCACCTCGTGTTCATCGCCGGGGTTCAGATCGCGAGCCACGCCTCCGCTTACCGGCTGCAAGAACAGATGGGATCGCCGTTCGCCAGTGAATACGTTCCAGTGCCGATAGAGCAGGTGGGTGAAGATCTGCGCCTTCACCTTGCTGTCGCTCTTCGCCTTTGCACGCTCAGCATTGCAACTCTCTTCGCCCGGTCCGGCACCGCACTCCGGATACACCGAGGAGACGTACAGAATGTTCTTGCCATCGGGCGACCACATCGCACCATCCGCACCCATCGCCGCATGCGTCACCTGCCGCGCATCGCCCAGTGTGCCGCTGCGGGGATCGAAGTCCGCGATATATACCTGCTGTTCGCCATCGCGCGAGCTCTGGAAGAGAATCTGGGTGCCCTCCGGGGAAAAGCGGCCATGTCCTTCCCCGGGCAACGACGCCGTCACCGGCTTTTCTTCCGTTGGCTTGGAACCGACGCCGGTGGGCACGAGCCACAGATGCGAGGTCTTGCGGTTTTGATCAAGATCAACATCTGTAACCGCGAAGAGCACCCAATGGCCATCGGGAGAGAGCGACAGATCGTCCAGCCGCCGCATGCGCTGCATGTCCTCGAACGTCATGGGGCGACGTGGTGGAGTCGCCTGCGAATACAGGGCACGTGGACTGAGAAGTGGAAACAGCAGCGCGGCATACCAGCAGAGACGCATGTCGAACTCGCAAGGGGGAGATAGAAGACTTTCTATCCTACCTGCTCATCGTCTATGTCGATAGCAAAAGCAACGGAGACAGCAACAGCGCAGTCTCCGCGTTGGCGTGCTCATGTTGTACTGCTACTCAGAATCGCCCATCCCTGGCGCTCCACCTGGCGCAGGCGCGCCAGAAGGCGGCGGAGGCGCTCCGTTGTTATCCGGCGAACGGCGTCCACGCGGACCGTCCTGTTCACGCCGCTCGAAGCGATCGCGCCGTTCCGGCCCCAGCGTCTGCAACGTCTTCCACTGCGCTGTGGTCAGCACGCCGCGCAGTCCCAGCAGCATGCGCGCGTTTGCCTTTTCCAGCTCCGCACGCGATTGCGCTACCTTGTCGATCTGCGCCAGAATGCGCGATTCGTCTGGCTGGTCTGCTGACAGCAGCGGCTCCAGAATCGCCTCTTCCTTCTCCACCGATGCATGCTCGTCGATCAGCTTGAGACGGCTCTGCAGGAAGATGTCATCCATCTTCTTCTGCTGATCTGCGCTCAAGCCCAGCTTCTGGGCAGTCTCCGGATTGTCCCACCAGCGGCCGTGCGGGCCCATGCGGAAGGCGTGCTCCATGGGTGGGCGATGGGCTGCCATGGGGCCTCCCATGTCCGGGCCCTGCAGTGGTGGAAGCGGCGGCGGCGGCGCACTGGCCGCCTGTTGTGCCATCAGCGGCAGGCCGCCAAGCAGCAGTGCTGCGGTCGCGGTCCAATGCATGGTGCACGTCTTCATTCGTTGGTTCATCGTGGTCCTTCTCCCCTGGAACGATTCGTAATTCTGTTGTGCTGGAAACTTACTGGCGAGACGTCGTGCCGCCGGATGCAGCGACGGCGCCGCTGCTGGTTGTGCTCCACGACAGCGGCTCCATTGCTTCCGGCACCTCCTGGGACACATCCTGATCAACCTGCTCGAGCAGCGCGTTGTCGCGTGCCAGCTCTTGCTTGTCCTGCATCTCGCGCTGCTGTTGCTGCTGATGCATGTGCGCCTGGATTGCGGCACGATGCGCATTCCGTAGCGGCAGCCCGACGGCAAAGATCAGGAACAGAGCCACGCCTACCGTTGCCCAGACGCCGATCATGCTGTGCCAGCTTCGCGATGCTGCGTTCTCTGACTCGCGCCAGTCCCTCGCCAGCGCGGCCTTTTCCTCGCCCCACTGCCGCGCCGCAGCACCGAACCAGCTCAGCGCTTCCTTCAACGGCTTCGCTTCCGCCTGGCATTCCTCGCATATTGCGACGTGTGCACGCTCTGCTTCATTCGCATCGCCCATCTGCCAGCGCATCATTGCTTCTTCGGTCAAATGTCCACCCGTCCTCATCGTGCCTCCCCCACCTGCTGCTTCACGACGCTCAATGCGCGGTACAGGTGTGACTTCACCGTGTTCACGTTCATCCGCATGGCCTCTGCGATCTCCGGCAGTTCCAGCTCTTCCACGAAGCGCAGCAGAAAGATGCTGCGCTGGCGGTCGCTCAAGGTCTCTACCGCACGCCATACCGAGGCGACACGCTCCTGCGCGATCAGCCGGTGCTCGCTCGAGCTCCTGTTGTCGGGCAGCCGGTCGCTCATCTCCGCCGCATCGAGCATCGCAGCGCGCTTCCAGAAGCGCAGCTTCATGCTGCGCTGATGGTCGCGCACCAGGTTGACGGCGATGCGCATCAGCCAGGTGCTCATGGCGCAGTCGCCACGAAAGCTGGAGCGCGCCGCGTGCGCCCGCAAAAAGCAATCCTGGGTCAGCGATTCAGCTACGTCTTCGTCGCGGGTGGCGAAGAGGATGTAGCGGAAGACCCGGCCCCGGTATAGCCGCATCCACTCCTCGACGCCGCCGGCGTCGGTTACGATCGGCGCCGGGAGATCAGTGGCGGCCATGGCATTCGCGATCACTTGTTCCATGCAGACACATAGACGAACCCGTGGCGGTGGAGTTTACATCGAGGGGCAAAGGTGATTGTTTGGGGAGGTAACGGTACCCCCTACCCCACCCCCCTCCGGTGCCGGGAGGGTGACCCGTAAGTGGCTTGCCTGCTAGGGGATAGACGGGCTTCGGGGAGCTAAATTCGTCTTGTCAAAGGGCTTATCTCTAAATTCGTCCAGACAAAGAACTTAGCTGCGATGGTTCGGCCGGAAGCTTCTTTTTGGACGAAGATGGGTCTATTTCCAGTCTAGCGAAGTGGGTGGGGTAAACCGGCACATTTTCGCGTGTAGAGTGAAGTTTCCCTTTCCTGTGCTGACCTTTGTCCCGATTCGGAGCCGTGCGGAAGTTGTGTTGCTGTGGGCGCAGTTGATTCTTGTGCTCGGCGATGCGGTGTCGATTGCGCAGGGTCTGGTCTCGGTAGATGCGCGCGTGAGCGGGCATGTGTGGGTGACGTTGCTGCCGCTGCTGTGCGTGCTGCCTTCGGCGGCGGCGTTTCGGGAGACGCGCGCGGCGGCGATCGGCGTGACGGCGGGCGCGATGGCTGCGCTGGCCGCGTTGGTCTGGGTGGGCGGCGGATGGGGCGCGATTCTCTCTGGGCTGGAGCTGACCTGGCCGCTATTCGTCGCAGCGGGGATGCTATTTGCCGTGCTGCGGACGCGGATGGACCGCGAGCGCGAGGCGAGCCGCCTGCACCGGCACACACGGGCGAACCGGATGGAGCTCGAAGCGAGCGAGGTGTGCGGGTGCATCGCGTGCGAGCGAATTTATTTTCCGAGTGAGATTGTGCGCTGGGCGGAGGACGGGACGGCGATGTGTCCGCACTGCGGCGTGGATGCGGTGGTGGGGTCGGCTTCGGGGATTCCGATTATGCCTGGGGTGTTGCGGCGGGCTCACGCGCGGTGGTTTTTGGTTGGGTGAGTGGAGTGATTTTCTAGTCTGGTCTCAGTGAGTGCATTGTCCTGTTCTCGTCAATCTAAACAGCAGCGCTAAAAGCTCGCTTCCATTCTCCTATGGACATCCCAAAGGTACAATTGATACCTTTGCCGTGTGCAAAGGAGTGGTCAATGGCTACGGAGAAGTCCGAAGTTCTGCAAGGCACACTTGACCTAATGATTCTCAAGACCCTTCGCGTCTTGGGGCCACAGCATGGATTTGGAATTGCCAGGCGAATCGAACAGGTGAGCGAGGATGTGTTGAAGCTGAACGAAGGCACTGTATATACCTCGCTCTTGCGATTGCAGCAGCAAGGCTGGATCGTGGCCAAGTGGGGTGTGTCGGAGAACAACCGAAAAGCCAGGTACTACTCCATAACCAAAACCGGTCTCAAACAACTCGCAATCGAGACCGAGAATTGGGAACGGATATCCGGCGTCATTGCCCGCGTGCTGAACCTGCAGGGAGAGCAATAACCATGACAATATGGCTCCGCGTTTTTGTGGCAAAGCTTCGGGGGCGGTTGGGGCAGCGACGATCCAACGTCGAACTGGAAGACGAGATCCAACTGCACGTCCAGATGCTGAAGGAACGATTCATTCTCCAGGGGATGGTGCCCAGCGATGCGGAAGCAGCGGCGAGACGGCAGTTCGGGAATCGAACTCTATTGAGAGAGCGACACCACGAGCAACGCACCTTCTCCCTGATTGCCACGTTCATGCGGGATCTGCGTTTTGGTTTGCGCCAATTGCAGCGAAACCCGATGCTGACGTGCGTGGCCATTGCGTCGCTGGCTCTTGGCATCGGGGCAAATGCAGCGATCTTTGCCGCAGCGAAGCAGGTATTGTTTGACACACTGCCGGTGTCCAGCCCCCACGAACTGCGAATGCTGACCTGGGTTAGCGGCCATGAGCAACCGGTTCCCCCGGTGTGGGGAGATATCGGGCCAAACGAAGCCGGCGGACTTAGCAGCAACAGCTTTTCTTACTCCGTGCTTGAGGAAATGCGCAAGAGAACCGATGCTGTGCAGGCACTCATCGCATTCAAGGATGCTCCGATGGCCGCAACCATCGATGGGCACGCGGAGATGATTAGCGGGGAACTCATTAGCGGGAATGCCTTTCAGGCGCTCGGCGTAAATCCGGAATTGGGGCGGATGTTAAGTGCGGCCGAGGATGTCGCGCCCGGCGGCGGCCCCGTGGCCGTCATCAGCGACGAATTCTGGACGCGGCGATTCGTACGATCTCCCTTGGTTATCGGGAAGGCCATTTCATTGAATGGCGTTCCGGTGACGATCGTCGGCGTCAGCAAAGGGCGTTTTGCAGGGTTGCAAATGGGGAGCCCGATCCAGATATTCGTTCCGATCACCATGCAGCCGCTCATTCTGCCGAGAGCACAGAATGGGAGCGTCTCTCTGCTCGACAACCCGCAATCGTGGTGGGTGCAAATCCTCGCTCGTTTGCGACCGGATGTTCCGGAGGGGAGGGCTGAAGCCGAACTCGATGCAATCCTGCGACAGACCGCGATGCCGCTTCTAAAGCAAACAGGCGACCTGAATCGATTCCACCTGCAATTCCAGCCGGGCGATCGGGGGTTGGACTACGTGCGAGGCGAATACGCGCGGCCATCGTATGTACTGCTCGCGCTTGCAGGATTGGTCCTGCTTCTGGCTTGCCTCAATCTCGCGAATCTACTCCTTGCGCGTTCTACGACCAGGCAGCGTGAGCTGAGCACGCGCATGGCGATGGGGGCCAGCCGCGGGAGTATCGTCCGGCAAATGCTGACCGAAAGCCTGCTGCTTTCCAGCTTTGGAGGAGCGGCGGGTTTGCTCCTCGGCTATCTCGGCCGCAACATTGTCCCGAGGCTCTTAGCGAGTTCATCCCAGCTGGACCAGGCGCAGGTGCAGTTCGACTGGCGCGTGCTTCTGTTCACTCTCGGAATATCTTTCGCCACCGGCATTCTCTTCGGACTGGCGCCTGCCTGGCAGGCAGCGCGAATTGCGGCGCATACCGGGCTCCGGGAATCGGGTGGCACCACTGCCAATCGCCAAAGGCTCAGGTTTGATAAGACCCTCGTGATTGGCCAGGTTGCAATCTCCGCGTCCTTGCTGATGGGCGCAGGGCTTTTCGTCCACACACTGTTCAATCTCGATCACATTCAATTGGGATTCGAATCGAACCACATCCTGCTTTTCCGCCTCAACCTTCCCCGCGCCCGGTACAGCGATGCGCAGATGACGGCATTCTTCCAAAAGATGGAGGGAAGGGTTGCATCTCTACCTGGGGTGCGCTCGGTCGCCGTAAGTAACATCGGGATTATTGGCGATGGGCATTCGGGAGCGGCTTTCCACGTCGTGGGTCGTCCGCAGGGGAACGATCCTGCGCGCGTTCAAACCAACGCTGTGGGCGTCGATTTCTTTCGGACGCTCGGTATCCCCATTCTGCAGGGACGAGCATTCAGCCTGGATGACACCGCAACCTCACCAAAGGTGGCCGTGGTGAACCGCACGCTCGCAGAGAAGTTCTTTCCGGACGAGAGTCCTATCGGAAAAACCTTCGAAACAGATTCCGAGGACGTAAATGGATTCATTCAGATCGTGGGTATCGCTGCGGACACGCGCTACGCCGATTTGCGCAGCGAAACCCCTCCAACTTTCTATGTTCCGTATCTGCAGAAGGTAGACGCGCCCGGCCGCATGATGGTCGAGGTGCGTACGCTGGCGGATCCGAGCATCGTTTTGCTCGAAGTGCGCCAGGTAGTCGAATCTCTCGACCGGGATTTGCCAATGATGGATCTGCGCACGATGAAAGACCAGGTACGGTCGACTCTAGCGGACGAACGCGCTCTAGCAGAGCTTGCGGGAGGCTTCAGTTTGCTGGCATTGGTGCTCGCAACCATTGGGATTTATGGCGTGATGGCATATTCGGTGACTACGCGAACAGGGGAAATCGGATTGCGTATCGCTCTTGGTGCCCGGACAGAGCAGGTTCTCTCCCGTGTATTGCGCGAGGCATTCTGGCTCACGAGTGGAGGAATCGTCCTTGGATTCGTCGCGGCTCTGTGGCTGACGCGACTGATTCGGGTGATGCTGTACGGAATTGGAAGTACGGACGCGCTCACCGTCGCGATCACAGCGCTCCTTTTGATATCCGTATCTCTCATCGCAGCTTTCGCACCTGCTCGTCGCGCCTCCAGAATTGATCCAATCCGCGCCCTGCGACACGATTGAAATCAGCTCATCACGCTGCGGTGATGGAGAGACCCTGTGCCCTTGCACCTACTGCCAACGTCGAACTGGAAGAGTGCAACATCGCCAACTCACTAATTGAACGCGGATTGGCAACGAAAATTCGCCTTGCAGGAAGTTAACGATCGCTTCGGGGATTCCGATTGTGACTGAAGCGTTGCGGCAGGCTCGTGGCCAGAGTTTCTCATTCGGCGAGTTGCAGGAGACAAGAGACACCTTCCGAGTCGCCGACCAACAAGACAATACCCTGGCGATGATCAGTCGTCCGGTAGCCGCCCACGCAAGCAATATGCCCCGCTCATAAGCAGAGCCGAAAAGATAGTTCAATGCTCCAGCCGGCAGTCAATTGGCATAGAATGCCGGCACTATAGGAGACTGCTATGCCGACTTACATGATTATGTCCAAATGGACTTCGCAGGGTGTTCAAAATGTGAAACAGAGTGCCGCCCGGCTAGATGCGGCGCGGAAGGCTTATGAATCCGCAGGCATCAAGTTGTCGCATTTCTGGATGGTCACCGGTCAGTACGACATGATCGCGATTTTGGAAGCCCCCGACGATGTTGCGATGGCAAAGGCAATTCTGACCTCTGCATCTCAGGGAAGCTTCACTACTGAGACCTGCCGTGCCTTCACAGAAGACGAGTACAGGAAGATTATTGGCGGCCTGCCTTGATTGCTTACTTGTGGGCGGCGCGGAGACTCCGAGGAACCACTCCGGTTAACGAACGCTTTGAAGAAATATTGCTAAAGCGATTACGATGCGTTTCATAGGTCACGGAGGTTGTGCCATGCACCGCAGAACTCTGATAGCCACTTGCATCGTTGCAATCATTGCTTGCCTAGGGAATGCCCGCGCCTGGGGGCAGATGATTGTCCACGCGATGACAGGAACGATTCGTTCTGTCACGACCACGGAATTGACTGCCACCGCCGACGGACAAACGGAGAATTTTGTTGTAGCACCTAGATCGCATCCTTCACTCAGCTTCGACAAAGAGCTGCGTGAAGACAGCACCCCGATTGCTGATTTTCATAAGTCCGACATTTTTGCAGTCATTTACTACTATGGCGGCTCGGAGGACAGAACCGCGGTGGCGGTGAAGGATTTAGGTGCAGGTCCTTTCGCGAGGACTACGGGGACGGTTTCTCATTTCGACAGGCACAACCGTCGGTTAACGATCAAGACGGCTGATGGCAAAACGGAGGATCTTGTTGTCGGCGAGAAGGCCGTCGTCGACGCGGGGATGAGTGCGGAGCCGGGCCGAAAGGTCGATCCGCCGAGCGGAAGTTATGTTCGCGCCACCTCCGTTCAGAAGAATGACGCGCAGACGGTTGTCTTCCTTCGGCTGCGACAATCGGATTGAGCGCAGCCCGCTCTTGCTGATCAAGGTGGCATCTTCCGCAAGCGTGAGGTGCGAGCGCCGCCGCACACGTACCGGAATCCAAAGCTCGGGTGGGGGATGCCGAGTGGCAGAGACTCCGGATCAGGATTTTGCGGATTTTCCGTAGGTCTTGACGGCTTGCTCGATGCCCGACTGAGCATTCGCGAGGTCCTGGGGATTCATTGCGGGGGTGAAGGTAAGCCTTGCGTTGAAGGCGAGAAACCATGGCTCGGCGATGGAAGGTATCTGCGAGGTTTCTTTCATGTCGAAGACGATATAACCGCAGCGTTCGCCAAACTCGTTAGAGACGAAGTAGGCGGCTTCGGGTTTGAGGTTATCGAGAATTCCCTTTACCGTGCTGCCCAACGTGCCGCTGCGAGCCGCGGCATTGCCCGCTTCGACGGGGAAAGAGACTTTCATTAGCATGCGCATCGTATGTGCCCTCCTGAGGCGGAGGGATTATAGGCGCATGGATCGATCCACGGATTGCTGCGTGCTGCGGGCTTTTGAGATCTCGTTGAACTGCCCCTGCACAGTGTGAACAAGCCCACCCTAGCGTTGCTAGGATGGGGCACCCGGCCTTTCCATCACATCCAGCCCACGGGAGGAGTTTCTTCATGTCCGAATCTTCTGGTAAGTCCGCACGTCAGACCTCTGCCATCCCGCCTGACGACCCGCAACGCGAACTGGTGATCGTGCGGCCGGATACGGATGACACGCTGCTGCATCTGGGCGTGGTTGGGGACACGTACACGATTCTGCTGACGGGCGAGGATACGGCGGGGCGCTACTGCCTGATCGACATGCATATTCCGCCGGGCGGCGGGCCGCCTCCCCATCGCCATGACTTTGAGGAGACGTTCGTGGTGCTGGTGGGTGAGCTGGAGGCTACGTTCCGCGGCGTGAAGCTGGTGGTCCGCGCGGGCGAAACGATCCATATCCCGGCGAATGCACCGCATCAGTTCCGCAATGTCTCCGAGGCGCCGGTGCGGGCGCTGTGCACATGCGCGCCGGCAGGGCAGGAGAACTTCTTTAAAGAGGTCGCGGTCCCGGTTGCGACGAGAACGACACCTCCGCCTCGGCTGGATGAAGCGGCGGAGGCGGCGTTCCGAGCGAAAGCCGCGGCGCTGGCGGCGAAGTATCACACGGAATTTGTGCGGCCCGCGTGAGCCTTCGCATCGTGCTTGAGGAACGAATTCAGGCAGAACGGATTTCGATCTGCGCGCACCGGCTTCCTGTTATTGCTTGGGAGGCATGGCTGCGCCGGGCTTCTCGGCTCCGGCGTGCTCCGGGATGAAGGTGACGGGCATGCTGTGTCCTCGGTGGCAGGTGCCGCAGGACACGGTCTTTTGATCCGGCGCCGCGTCGGGATCATGGATCTGCGACATGTACTTGGCGTTGATGTCCTCGGTCATCCGCATCATGGTGCGGGCGGTGTTCTTCTCCGGCTTCAGGTCGGAGGCGAAGTTGGGATGCTTCGTGGCTGCATCTTCGGCGTGACAGAAGGTGCAGTGGACGCCGAGCTGCTGCGTATAGCCGTGCATGATCTTCATCACTTCGTCGGACGTGGTATTGGGCGGCAGCACCTTGAGGTTGACGGGCTTGGGCATCATCATCGGCTTGTGAGCAGCGCCCGCGGCGGCCGGCGGCGGTTCCTGGCCGAGAAGCGCGCAGGGTGAAAGAACGGGAAGGGTGGCGATAGCTGCGGCCATAACGATCGTTCGAAACATGCTCTGGGCTCCTGCATCAGAAATCGACGCTAAAAATCTGGCCACATTGTTGCACAGTCGCCTCGGCGGATTGCCCGCGTGCAGCGAATTTCTGTAAAACCGGCGTGTTCGCCTGCAATGACGAGCTGCAACCACCGGCCTGGCGGTGCCGATGCACGGCTCATCGCAGGAGCGGTGCCGGTCGCAGCTTGGAGGCTCCATGGGCTCGCAGGAGCAGCTACTGTTCCCTCGTTGGCGGAATCATTTTGACGGCAGGTGCAGAGTGGCCTCGGCACCAGTCGCGCCAACACGAGTGGCTCGGAATGATCCGGCCAACACAATTTGGTTCTGCCGCAACGGCAAAGAGAGGGACCTATGCTTCGCTCATTCACTCTTCTGGCATTGTCTGTTTGCTCCATCGCATCTGCATCCGCAACAGTGACGAATCATGACGTTCGTCCACCGCATGCGAAGGACGCCCGGGTTTTTATAACGCTGGTGAACAAGAGCGTGGTCTTTCGCGATGTGAAGATTGACGGCCATACCTATACGCTGCGGCCGAATGATCTTTTGACGGTGAAGGGGCCGGTGGGCACGGTGGTGTATGCAGCGAGTGGGTTCGGGAAGGTCCATCGCGGCGACGCCCTGGTGGCACTGACGCCATCGATGGACCACAGCCGGGTCGATATCAATTAAGAGGTTCGCATGCAGCATTTCCACCCAGGGCAGGTCCTGACCGGACCTGCCCTTTTTCTGCTCGCGCAGATTACGCGGAATGCTTCCTGGCAAACTGCACGCTCAGCATGGTGCTGATGGTGACGATGCCGATGAAGAAGACGATGAGGGAGTCGTATCCGTGGCAGACGTTGCCTACCCGAAACAGGATGTAGCCGACGACAGCATTAAAGAGAGCCCAGAAGACGTTCACAGTGGGCGAGGACAGGCCCTTGCCGGGAGGGTGGGCGAAGGGCGTGGGGAAGCTGTCGCCGGAGATGCCATGGACGAAGTGCGGGACGGCATTCGCGAGGAACATCCCGGCGAAGAAGCACGCGATGTAGTCATACCAGATCACGGTCACTCTCCTTGATGATCTTTAGGATAGATGAGCGCTTTTGCCCGTTCGTGTCGGCGGGATGACAAACCGGGTGGATGTTGCGAATAACGGCAGCAGCTGGAGCCGGGATGCCGGCTCTTTGGGGCAAGGGGCCGGATAGAATCATGGGATGACGCAGTGGGCGAAGGTCGATGTGGTGGGCGTGGGTTTGAACGCTACCGACACTATCCTCCAGTTATCGGAGTTTCCGGAGTGCGGCTCGAAGGTTGAGTATGACTCCGAGCATGTGATGCCGGGAGGGCAGGTTGCCACCACGGTGGTGGCGTGTCAGACTTGGGGGCTGAGCACGCGCTATGTGGGCAAGCTGGGCGATGACGATGCGGCGCGGCTGCATGCGCGGGAGTTTGAGCGCACGGGTGTCGAGGGGCGACTGATTCATGTGCCCGGGAGCGCCGAGCGCACGATCGCTGATCCTGGTGGACCGGCGCGGGCGAACGCACGGTGTTGTGCCGGCGGGATGAGCGCGTGACGTTGCGGCCGGAGGAGTTGAAGCGCGAGTGGATCGTGAACGCGCGCGCATCTGCATGTGGATGGTCATGACACAGCCGCGGCGACACGTGGCAGCGGGCTGGGCGCGCGCGGCGGGTGTTCCTGTGGTGGCCGACCTGGATGAGATCTATCCGGGCGTGGATGCGCTGATCGAGAAGATCGACTATCTGGTGGTGAGCCGGGATTTTCCGGGCCGGCTGACGGGCGAGAGCAATCTGAGAACCGCGCTGCGCGAGATACAGGCGCGCTATGGATGCGTGCTGACCGCGGCGACGCTGGGACCGGACGGCGTGCTGGCGTGGGATGGAGAGCGATTTCATTATGCGCCGGCGTACCGGGTGCCCGTGGTGGACACGACGGGCGCGGGAGATATCTTCCATGCAGGATTTATTTATGGGTTGTTGCAGGGGTGGGCGCTGGAACGGCAGCTTGATTTCTCCTGCGCCGCGGCGGCAATGAATTGCATGGCATGAAGGTGCGCGGGGCGGCATTCGATCGGTGGAGGCGATCGAAGACACTGATGGCGACGACTCCGCGCTACGAAGGAATCGATGAGTTGTCGCTATCGTCTATGTTCAGAAGTCGCTGGCGTCGGCTGAGCGATTCGCAGTGTTGATTTCTACTTTCTAACATACTTGTTGAGGAATTATGGCTGCATTGATGGATGCAATTGATGTGAAGCGCAAGATGACGTTCGAGTACGAGAACGTGCCGTATTACTGCATGGAGTCGGAGATCTCCACGCCGACGGCGCGTGGCGGCCAGACGCTGGTGCGGCTGCGGATGCGCAATATGTTGACGCGCGCGGTCTTCGACAAGACCTTCAAGGCGGGAGACAAGTTCAAGGAGCCGGACCTGGAGACGGTGGATGCCTCCTATCTCTATAGCGATGGCGATGGCTCGTACTTTCTGAACCAGGAGAGCTTTGAGACGCTGGCGCTGACCGGCGAGATGGTGAAGGATGCGCTGGATCTGCTGGTCGAAGGGACGATCGTGAAGATCGATATGTATAACGGCAACCCGATCGGGCTGGAGTTGCCGGCGCAGGTGGAGCTGGTGGTGAGTTATACCGAGCCGGGCGTGCGCGGCGATACGGCGAGCGGCAGCGTGACCAAGCCGGCGAAGCTCGAGACGGGCGCAGAGGTGCGGGTTCCCTTCTATATCAAAGAGGGCGAGAAGATTAAGTTGTCGACGGAGACGCGGGAGTTTGCCGGGCGAGCTTGAGTACGACCCGCCTGAGTACAACTGCCGGGTGCTGAACGGCTTCTCAGTGGATACGCGTTGGCACTCCCCCTAGATGCGGCCGCGCGGGTAGATTATCCGTCTAAGACCTGCATGGACTTCTGGGTGAGGCGTCCCATCCGTTTTTTGGCTTGCGCGGCATTGCTGCTGATTTCGCTCGGTGCGCCAGTGCGAGGCGCAGACGGCAGCCGCGGACGCTTTGCCGGATGCGCCCGAGCCGATGGCATGGCGACTCGCGGACAACTCATCCGGCATCTCTGCCGTCCGCGCCATCGAGCACTGCGAAGCCGCCGTCCAGCTTCGGAAGTCACGCTGCGCGATTGCCCTTATGACCACACACATGCGCGCGTCTGCCGCGTCCATGTGGGTCAGCTGGTTATCTCGTCGGCTCTCTTCAACGCCTTTCAGAATGCGGGCAATCTCTATACCGGTTATTGGTACCGGTATGAGACGACGCATGGGGCGTGGTGGAATCGCTACGTGAACTCCGTCGAGGGGTGGCGATGGGATGTGTGGGAAGATAACAACCCTTTTCTGGATGACTATATCGGTCATCCGATGATGGGATCGATCACCAACTATCTATGGATACAAAACGATCCCAAATCGATGACTCTGGAACAAACGAATACCTGGCCCTACTGGCGGCGGATGGTTCGCGCGTTAGGCTTCTCTACTTTTTTCAGCTTCCAGTGGAAGCTTGGGCCGTTCGGCGAGGCGGCGATTGGTCACAATGGCGATCACTATTTCTCGGACGAAAAAGGCACTGTCACCACCAATGAGACGGGCTGGGTGGAGCTGGTGACCACGCCCGCCGGCGGCTTTGGGTGGACCCTGGCGGAGGATGCGCTGGACAAGCACGTGGTGCGAACGGCTGGAGGAGAAGAGCAGGAATCCGTTCGCGCTTACGTTCTACCAGTTCCTGACACCGTCACGCGCGACGGCGAATATTTTCCGCTTCCGGCCACCGTGGTACCGGGACTCGCGCACGGTGAAGGCGAAGACGTTCTTCAGCCAGCCGCCGGGGCCGGCGGATGAGGAACTGTCGTCGGAGACTATGACGACTGCCAAAGCGGAACGCGACGCTACCGACTCCGGCACCGAAGAAGCCATCGCTCCAGCGGCGATAGCGCGGCCGGTCCGCTATCTGCCGGTATTTCCGCGACCGGGCGGCGTGCATGAGTTTGGCGCATGGTGGGGACTTTCGCTTATCAGCGGTCATGTATGGGGGTATGCGAAGGACACCAAGTACATGCCGATTGACGTGCGCTATTCCTACGAGTTTGAGCACTGGGACCATTGGACGATGCGCTACTCGCCCGAACTGACGGCGCTTGCGATGATCGATGAGCCGGTGCCGAACCAGACGGACGCTGCGCTGCAGCGCAAGCGTACTTATGGCAGCGGTCTGAGCCCGGTGGGATTTCAGTCCGACTTCTTTCCATCGAAACGTGTGCAGCCGTTCCTGAGCGGCGACGGCGGGTTTATTTACTTCATGGATCGCGTGCTGTCGCCGCAGGGTTCACAGTTCATGTACACGGTCGACTTTGGGACGGGCATCAACATCTTCCGCAAGGAGCGCCAAGCGGTGAGCATCGGCTACCGGTATCAGCACCTGTCGAATGCGAATATCAGCCTGCACAATCCAGGGATGGACGCAAATACCTTTTATGTTTCGGTGTCGCGCTTCCGGACGAAGGGTTATCGCTGAACTTACTGCCGACGGGTGGCATCCCACCTTTGAAGAAAGCAGCGATACGCCATGAGCACCACAGACGACCAGAACCAGAAGAGAACGGTGACGACTCCCGCGGAGACACGGCGGCAGGAAGAGACGGGTCGAGAGGACCCGACGGACGCGGATGAGGTGGGCAACGCGAAGGAAACCACGACTGTGCGCGGGAAGAATGAATCGCAGTCGGTGCGGCGCTCCGCCTAGGCGGCTCTCACCACTGCACGCGAACGCCGAACAGAGTGATGAGCAGCGGGGCCTGGTCGGGGCTGATGACGAGGCCCGCTGCGCTGGCCGGCGTGCCGCGCATCCCGTCGATGCCGCAGTCGCGGATATCGGCGCCGGCTAGGTTGGCGTGGGAGATGTCGGCGCGGCTCAGATCGCATTTCCGAAAGATTGTGCCGGAGAGATCGGCCTCGTAGAAATCCGCTTCGGAGAGATTGCAGTTTTCGAAGACGCATTGATGCAGCTTCGCCATCCGGAACATCGCCAGATCGAGCTTACACTCCTGAAACAGCACGCTTCGGAGTTGTGCCTCATTGCATTTCGCGCCGGTGAGCCGGGTGGAGACGATCTCGACGCGTTCCAGCAGGCTGCCGGTCAGATCGATGTTGGCCAGGTCCGCATGCTGGATGCTCGTATCGCGGATGCGCAGGCGCTGCGCCTTCGGATCGGAGAGCGTGGCGGAGCGCAGCACGCACCCGTCGATGGTGACGGGCTGCCCGCGCGGGCTCACGAGCGATGGCAGGATTGTATCTGTTGCAGTTGCATCTGCAGCCGCGCCCGATGTCAGTTGCTCCAGGAAGTTCTGACTGAGGACCGATTCATCGATGCGGGGTGCGATGCGGCCCCTGGGCTTCGCGACCATGCTTTCGAGTATAGGTCGCCAGTGGAGTTCGTTAGGAGGGATGCCAGGTCATGTCCACACGCACCGGGATTTCGTTTTTGATGGGCACCGTAAGGAAGCTTGGCGCCGGGATTTTGAAGTCGGTAAGCGTGGAGGGGATGGTTCCGGTGATGTGGTGGCTTGTGCCGTCTATGGTCTGTTGAAAGGCCACATGCGAGTAGTGCGCGGTGTTGCCGGCGAACTGGACTTCGAGATCGCAGTCGAGCGTGGGCTGGTTGAGCGATGCCTGCGGCAGGCGGAAGCGCACGGTGACGACGGGAAATTCCGCACCACGGGTGGTCTGGAGCATGTGCTCGTCGCGGTTACTATCTCCGGAGTCGAAGGATTTCACGGGAGCGGCGACGAGAAAGTCGCATTGCCCGGCATGGCAGACGCCTTTGCCGCGCGCGGCGTGACTGACGCCATCAACTTCATGGATGGGATGCGACATGTGATAGGTGAGGGTCGATTGGTCCAGGGTCCACTGACTGATCCGCTTGGGATTGGCCGGCCTGGGTAGTCTGCGCGAGTGCAGGAGGTGCGAGGAGAAGGAGAGCGAGACAGCAGTGTTCTTCGCATGGGCAGCCTTAGTAGCTTCAACGATCCCAGATGAATGGGCCAGGAGACGGCGACGATGGCTGCACCGTAGGCGGCCACGGTCGTCCATGCGACCGCGGCGTGCGCCGAGGCGATGCCGTGCACCTTTTCGCCGTTGTTGGCCTGGTCGTAGGCCATGGCGCCGAGGATAGGAGTGAGGATCATGCCCGGCGCGTGGATATAGATGAGATATTTGTGCAGCTTGATGCCGCCGCGGGCGGTGCATCGGAGACTCTGGGCGCGCGGATGGCGTAGGAGGCGGTGAAGCCATACATGACGACGGAGGCGGCGCCGAGGCCGACGTGGATGTCGCGGCCGGTCTCGTTGCTTCTTGCCCTTGCGCAGATCAGGCGGCGCGAAGGCGGAAGTGATGCAGGCTCCGGCGAGCGGGGCGAGCGTGATGATGCCGAGGCGCTGGTGAATGCGGAGCATGCGCGTGTGGCGATCGAGGCGGGCCTGCAGATCGGGATCGGGTTTCGTCTGGCTGGGCGAAAGACCGAGATCGCTCAGACGATGGCGGCGCCGGAGCTTGCGGATTCTGGCCGGCTGGCTTGGGCAGCGTCTCCCTGGATGCCGAATTCTGCTGCGATTCGGCGGCTTGCGGTGTACCGGAGTCGGACCGGCTCAATCGGGCCCTGATCAGAGAGATCAGGGCTGCCGAACGTTGCTGACAACGTGGGCGCGGGTGCATCGGGCAAGTGACACGAGATCCGCTTTGGCTGCGGTGGCCCCTTCTGCGGTCTGAGCAGGAAATTGGAGCGACGGCAAGAAGAGCAGCAGGCATACCGCGGGAAAAACGATGCTTACGCGGAAGTTCGCGTCCAGCGCAGCTTCGGCATGCGTCCTTCTTGGCCCTCGACTTGAGGAACGTCACGATCGCGAGGTCCGCCTTACAAATATCCGGTCCATATTAAGCGGGAATGAAGCCGCAGCGAGTAGATGCGATTCTCGACGAGCCTCGCTCATCTGGCTGGAAAGGCTGCGCGACAGGTAGTCGAGCCGGCGAGTAATGTCCGTGCCTGCTGGCGTTGCGCTGCGGCTCTGGCGCGCACCCCTATAATCGAAGCAGGACGACTAACCGCAGTTTCGCGCGAAGGAGTGTGCATGCCGATCCAGACCACGGCCAATATCTGGCACAACGGAAAACTCATCCCCTGGGAAAAGGCACAGGTGCACGTGATGAGTCACGTGCTGCACTACGGCTCATCGGTCTTTGAAGGCCTGCGCTGCTATAAGCAGCCGGTCGGTGCAGCCATCTTCCGCTTGCCGGAACATATGCAGCGGCTGCTCGATTCAGCGCGCATCTATCGCATGGACATCCCCTACACGCTGGAACAGCTGAACGCGGCGGTGATTGAGCTGGTGGAAGCCAATGGCATCGCGCCCTGCTATGTGCGGCCCATCTCCTTCCGCGGCTACGGAGAGATTGGCGTCAACCCCAAAGGCTGCCCGGTGGAGACATACATCGCGAACTTCCCTTGGGGCAAGTACGTGCCCGGCGATGCCGGCGCGGATGTGTGCATCGCCTCCTGGAATCGCCTTGCGCCCAACACCATGCCGTCGCTCGCGAAGGCCGGGGCGAACTATATGAACTCGCAGCTCATCCGCATGGAGGCCGACCTGAACGGCTACAACGAGGGCATCGCGCTCGACGTGAACGGCTATCTCTCCGAGGGTTCGGGCGAGAACCTCTTCGTCGTGCGGGGATCGACCATCTACACCACGCCGCTCGCGAATTCGGTGCTCAGTGGCATCACGCGCGACTCTGTCCTTACCCTGGCACGCCACCTTGGTATTCCAGTTGTCGAGCAAGCGCTGCCGCGCGAGATTCTCTACATTGCTGACGAGGTTTTCTTCACCGGCACCGCGGCCGAAGTGACGCCTATCCGCTCCGTCGATCGCATCCTGGTGAAGGACGGCAAGACAGGGCCGATCACGCATCAGCTTGCTGAAGAATTCTTCGGCATCGTAAGCGGGACACGGCCGGATCGTTACAACTGGCTGACGCCAGTGAATGTGCGGGCGGCAGAGCCGGTCGGCGCGTAATCGCTGTCAAGTGAAGAAGGCCGGAACGGAATCATCCGTTCCGGCCTTTTCATTTGCCCACGTGCTACTTCACAAGATCGCCTGATGCATCGCGAATCTCGATCGGGCCGAGATTCAGCTCTTTCAGCCCGGGTTCGATCTTCGCCCGGTCCCCTACCGCAACCACGATCATCTGCTTCGGATGGATGTGATCGATCGCTGCCTGCTTCATCTGTTCCGGCGTCACCGCTGCGAACTGGCCGGGCAGACTTGCGTAGTAGTTGTCCGGCAGCTTGTAGACGAAGAGCTGGCCGATGCGCGCCGATGTACCCTTGGCGGTCTCGAACTGCCCGGGTACGGAGCGTATTTGCGAATCCTGCGCCAGCTTCAGCTCGGCTGGCGTCGGCGGATCGGTGGTGATGCGATCGAGCTCCGCGAACAACTCCTTGGCCGCCGGGGCAGTCACATCCGTGCGCACCTGCGCGCCGGCAAACATGGGTCCGCCAAAGCGATTGAAGAAGAAGCGGGAGACGGCGCCATAGGTATAGCCGTGCTGCTCGCGCAGATTCATATTGAGGCGCGAGGAGAACAGGCCGCCCAGCACATCGTTCATGATCTCGATGCTGGCGTAGTCCGGTGAGGAGCGCGGCACGCCCAGCCCGAAAGCAATCAGCACCGTTTGCGGCGAGCCGGGCTTGTCCACGATGATCACCTTGCGCTCCGGAGTTGCCGGCTCAGGCACCGCGGCAGCGGGTGCGGCACCCGAACTCTTCCACACGCCGAAGTACTTATCCGCCTGCGCCCGTGCTTCCTGCTCCGTGATGTCCCCGGTCAGCACCAGCGCGGAGGTCTGCGGGCCGTAGCGGGCATTCCAGAAGCCGGCAAGATCGTCGCGCGTCATGGACTTGACAGACGCGGTTGTACCCACCGCGGGATAGCCGTACGGCGAGTCACCGTAGAGCGCTTTGACGGCCACGCGCAAGGTCGCCGCGATCGGCTCGTCGGCCTCCTGCAGGATGGCGGTCAACTGCTGTTTGCGCACGCGGTCCACCTCCTGGCCCGCGAATGCCGGATGCTCCGTGATATCGGAGAGCAGGTCGAAGGTGGCATCAGTCGTGTTGCTGAGCGCGTCGATGGAAGCGTCCGCATTGTCGACGAAGGCCTGCGATTTGAGTTGTGCGCCGAGATGGTCCGCGGCATCCGCGATTTCAGTTGCGGAGCGCTCACGTGTCCCCTCGGTGAGCATGCGCGAGGTGAAGCCGGCCAGACCGGGCTTGTTCACAGGATTCGCATCGCCACCGGCGAGGGTGATCACGCTGGCATTGATCACGGGTAGCGAGTGATCTTCCACCAGATAAACATGCAGGCCGTTGTCCAGGGTGAAGACCTTCGGCACGGGCAGATGAACCTGGGGCAGCGGACCGGGCGATGGCGCGGTCTTGCGCCAGTCCTGCGCGGTCTCAAACGACGCCGGATATGGGTTCTCCACCTTCACATTGGCATCGGTATCCGCCGGACTGCGCGGCACATCGTGTGTCACCTTTTCGCCCTGGATGGTGGTGACGACGATGCTCTTGTTGTCGACCAGGTCTTCCTGCGCCAGCTTGTGCACCGAGGTGACCGTGACGTGCTCGAAGCGCGCGACATCCTTCGACAGGTAGCCGGGATCGCCGGTGTAGTAGTTGTAGTAGTCCATGCGATCGGCCACGCCGCCGAAGCCGCCAAGACGCTGCAACCCGCTGATCAGCCCCGTCAGATGGGTGTTTCGCGCTCCGTCCAACTCTGCCTGCGTGGGGCCCTGCTCGCGGATTGCTTTCAGCTCCACATCGATTTCTCTCTGCAGGTCCTCTGGCTTTATCCCGGGCCGCGCGATGACATCGCACTGCGCAACTGAGCCCAGCCGCAAGGACTGCAGCGTGCACTGGGCGCTCTGCGCGATCTGCTTGTCATAGACCAGCCTGCGATACAGCCGGCTGGCCTTGCCGCCCCCTAGAATCTCCATCAGCATATCGGCATCGGCGTCGCCGGGTTGAAATGCAGGCGGCATCAGCCATGCGTAGCTCACGCGCGGCAATTGAACCGTATCTGTCACGGTGGCAGTCTTCTGGGTGGTGATCGGCGCCGTCTTTACGGTGACGGGCGGCGGTTCGGGGCCTTTGGGGATGGAGCCGAAATAGCGCTCGACCAGCTGCTTCAGCTTGGCCTTGTCGAAGTCGCCGGCGATCGCGATGTTGGCGTTGTTCGGCGTGTAGTAGTTGCGGAAGAAGTTGCGCACGTCCATGAGGCGCGCCGCCTCGATGTCCGCGTGTGAGCCGATCACCGAGCCGTAGTAAGGATGATCCGGCGCGAAGAGCTGATGAAACACCTCTTCATCGCTCAGCTCATAGGGCTGGTTTTCACCCTGGCGACGTTCATTGCGCACCACATCCCGCTGGTTGGTCAGCTTTTCGCGATCCAGCGTCTCCAGCAGAAAGCCCATGCGGTCGCTCTCGAGCCACAGGGCCAGTTCCAATTCGTTGCTGGGCACGGTCTCGAAATAGTTGGTGCGGTCGAAGTCCGTCGTGCCGTTAATGTCGGTGGCGCCCGCGCCTTCCAGATAGCGGAAGTGTGCCTTTTCGCCCACATGCTCGGAGCCCTCAAACATCATGTGTTCGAACAGGTGGGCGAAGCCGGTGCGGCCCTTCGCCTCATTCACCGGGCCGACGTGATACCAGAGGTCCACGGCGACCAGCGGCAGGCGATGATCTTCGTGCAGCAGCACGGTCAATCCATTGGGCAGCGTGTAGCGCTCATAGGTGAGCGCGGGAACCTTCAACGGTCTGGTTGGAGCAAGCTTCGGTGCAGGCTGGGCCAGGACGGTCGTCGTGAGGGCGAGAGCGGCAGCGGCCAGGCACGGGCGTGCGCCGGGCAAAAGAGCAGAGAGCATGAAGTTCTCCCGGATGACGTATCAAAAGGTAGCGGCACGATCATATCCGGAATTCGCGCAGAACGGCTGATGGACGCAATGCGTTCGTCACTTGCCAAAGATGCAGCGCTCGGTGTGGAACCTACGCGGTCGCCTTCTGCGAAGTCTTTGCGTCAGGATCCGAAACCTGGGTAGCGTTTTGATGCGCGCCTGAATCGGAAGGCACCGCAGTGGAGTGGGAAGGAGAGGCGAGATCGAGCGACCCCGGCTGCCGAGATGCACGGGGGGAGACCTGCTCATCCCAGCCGGGCATCGATTGGCTGCCCATGATCAGCCGCGCACCATGACCTAGCGTCAGATAGGTCCAGGCCCACTGCACCATCACCAGAACACGATTGCGGAAGCCGATTAGAAAGAATATGTGCACGGTCAGCCAGGTCATCCAGGCGAGAAAGCCGCTCCAATGCGCTTTGAATGGCCACTTCACATCGGCAACAGCGCGATTGCGTCCAATCGTCGCCATATCGCCCTTGTCGAAGTAGTGGAATGGCTTACGCGGCGTGCCTTCAATATCCGCCTCAATCATGCGCGCCGCATGGGTGCCCATCTGCATCGCAGGCTGCGCCACCCCAGGAATCTGCCTGCCCCCCTCGGTCACCTCAGCCAGATCGCCACAGACGAAGATATTCTTCAAACCCGGCGGATTGAGATATGCATCGACCGCGACCTGCCCTTTCTTGTTCACCGGGACCCCCAGCATCTTTCCAATAGGCGAAGCCTGCACGCCCGCGGCCCACAGTGTCACCAGTGAATCGAAGCGTTCGGTGTTCGGGTCCTTGCCAACCACTACATATCCTGGCTTGATATCCGTCACTACCTTGCCCGTCATGGTTTCCACGCCAAGCTGCCGCAATTGTTCGACCGCCTTGTCGCGCAAATCCGGCGGATACGACGGCAGGATGTACGGCCCACCTTCGATAAGGAGCACGCGCGTCTTCGTCGTATCGATGTGCCGATAGTCCTCTCGCATGTAGAGGCTCGCGATGTCGCGGATGGCCCCCGCCAGTTCGACGCCTGTGGGACCGCCGCCAACAATCACGAAGTTCAACGGCGGGTGAGTACCCGTTTCCACTGCATCACGCTCAGCGAGTTCATAGGCCAGCATGATGCGCCGACGCATCTCGCGCGCGTCATCCAGCGTTTTCAGGCCCGGCGCAATTGCAGCCCAGCTTTCGTTGCCGAAATAGCTATGGGTGGATCCAGTTCCCAGTACGAGATAGTCGTAGTCAATCTTCGCGCCCGTGCGCAGCAGGACGGATTGACTGGTGGTGTCGATGCTGACCACCTCATCCATCAAGATTTCCGTATTTTTCTTATGCCGCAGAACCGTGCGGATGGGTTGCGAGATGTCGGCGGGGGAGAGTACTCCCACCGCGACCTGGTACAGAAGCGGCTGAAAGGTGTGATGATTTTGCCGGTCGATCACCATCACATCGACCCCCATATCGCCCAGAGCCAGCGCCGCATTCAATCCCGCAAAGCCTGCTCCGAGGACTACCACGCGCGGCCGCGCGGCCGTCTTCACTGCGTTCTGTGCATTCATCGTCTCTCCTGCGCTCACAGCCTATACCTGAGAGATGCGCGAGGAGCGATCTGCGGTTCGCAGCTACCGGGTTGCGGCATTTCCCTGCTGACCTTCCGCCGCGCTGAGGACGGTGACGTCCCGCACGAGCGCCAGGAAGGGCACCGTGTTGCTGCGCAGCTCCGGCATTCTTCCCTCGCTCGATCCGGAGATTAGAGTGTCTTTCCCTGCCTCGGTGGCAACATCGGTCACGGACGGAAGCTGTGCAGGCCCGGGGGGCGGAAGCATCGCCGCTGTCGTGATCGTCTTTTTGGTCACTAGCCGTTGCAACCGGCTCAGGTCCGCCTGGTTGGAATTGTCCACGGTCATCACGCCGAGATCCATGCCCGGCAGGTCGGATTCCCCTTCTACCGGGCCGGCGAGGCCCGCGGAGTCCGGCGCCCTCAGGAAGTTGACCGCGCGCTGATGCAGTGTGAATGGAGGCGCCTGCTGCCATGCCGGCAGCGCCATGCGCAGGACGTAGTTGCTGCCGATGGATGCGCCGCGAATTCCCACGTCCACCCGAAACTCCACCTCGACGGCATCCGGCCGCGAACTGGGAACGCCACGGCTGATGGCACCCGTCGTGCCCTGCGGCATACGGATGGCATAGACCTGGCCGGCAAAGATCACTGCGGACTGGTGTACCAACGACGCCAAGACGTCCTCTGCCGTCGGCTGCGGCTGGACACGATCGTCATTCTGGGCGTTCCCGTTCTGGACGTTGGGCTCCTGTGCATTGAGCGAAAGAGCTCCAATCGCGAACGTGATCGCTGCCATCGCCGCCGCCCATCGCTTCCACGTCCAGAGAACCTTCATCCACGCTCCCTTGCATCTTGCGCTGCTTATCGCGGCGTCTTTCGGCGCTTTCAGATTTCGGGATAGAAGTCGAAGAAGGCATCGATGCTCTGCTTCAACTGATTTTCGATCTGCTCGCGTGAGCCCTCCAGCACGTGCATGGTCACCTGTGCTTCATTGCCGTTGTGCAGCGTCACGGGAGCCGCGCCGACCTGCTTCACCTCATCTGCCGGCAACAGGCGCATTCCATAGACCAGGACCAGATCCGCCATTCCTCACCCCTTCTCTTCCGCGCACAGCTACCGCGGAGTCGTTTTTACGCGGTTAGAATCAAAGATGCACAGATAGAGATCATGACAGACATTGTTCGTGACACAGTCATTCTGGGTTCCGGCTGCGCCGGACTCACGGCAGCGATTTACACCGCCCGCGCGAATTTGAAGCCGCTGGTCCTGGAGGGTCACGAGCCGGGCGGCCAGCTTTCCATCACCACCCTGGTGGAGAACTTTCCGGGCTGGCCGGAGGGCATTCAGGGGCCGGAACTTATTGAGAATATGAAAAAACAGGCGGCCCGCTTCGGCGCCGAGTTCCGCATGGCCCACCTGGTATCTGCTGATCTTTCCCAGCGACCCTTCGTTTTGAACCTCGGCTCGGAGACCGTCCGCACCCGCACGCTCATCATCGCTAGCGGCGCCTCGGCGCGCTGGCTGGGCCTGCCTTCCGAGCAGGCGCTGATCGGCCATGGCGTCTCGTCCTGCGCGACCTGCGATGGCTTCTTCTTCTCCGGGAAAGAGATCGCCGTGATCGGTGGCGGAGACTCCGCCATGGAAGAAGCCCTGTTCCTCACCCGGTTCGCGACGAAGGTCTTTGTCCTGCATCGGTCGGAAAACTATCGGGCCTCGCACATCATGCTCGAGCGAGCCCGTGCTCACGACAAGATTGAATTCCTTTCGAATGTGCTGGTTGAGGAGGTTTTGGGGATCGAGCAGAAGGAAGTCACCGGGTTGAGTCTGAAGCATACAAAGACGGGTCAACTCTCCACGCTGCCGGTCACGGGTATGTTCCTCGGGATCGGCCACGAGCCGAATACGAAGCCATTTGTCGGCCAGATTGAGCTCGACAGCGACGGGTACGTGGTTACCCACGACGATGTGCATACCAGGGTTGAAGGGGTTTTCGCCTGCGGCGATGTGCAGGACCGGCGCTACCGGCAGGCCATTACGGCTGCTGGGTCGGGGTGCGCTGCGGCGCTGGAGGCGGAAAAGTACCTGGAGCAACAAGGGCGATGACGGACTGGCCCACGATATCCACAGGGTTGCCTGGGAAGGCACGCTTTCATCCCTTAGACACTTACACTCTAGTAATTACTCTAGCCCGTTTTGCCACACTTTCGTTACGCTGCTTGGAGCGCATCTGCGCTCGGGAGCCTCAACCATGTCACGTACATTCCGCACCCTAGCACTTTCCGCAGCCCTCCTTGCAGCATCCACCGCCCCAGCTTTCGCATTGGGCGCGCCAGGAGGTACGAATCCTCCTCCAACGGGAACCATCGCCCTGATCTTGTCAGCCCTCGGCTTCTAGTTCTGATAGATACTGACCAGGACAGGAGCTATTGCTATGCGGCTCCCTATACTGGACACCGCACTATGGGCGGCGGGGCCTCTGCTGAATGCCGCCCTTTTCTGTGTCATCTGCCTGCGACGCCGCCTTCGCACTTTTCCGGTGCTGGCGTCGTGGTGTCTCTTCACCATTCTCAGCGCGGTTGCGCTCTTCTACATTTATCGCCGAGAGTCCCACCACAGTTATGCGATTGCCTACTGGGTCGTGGAAGGGATCGATGCTCTTCTGCAAATCGGCGTCGTTGCTGAGGTGGCCCGTATCGTGTTCTGGCCGCGCGATTCCATGCGGAGACAGGGAGCATGGTTCGTTCCTCTGGCTCTGGCTGAGGCTTTCGTTGCGTTCGTAGTTGTCTGGCGGATCCATCCCAAATCACCCACTCTGGCCGGCGTGTGGGAGATCCGCGGCGATCTGTTCACCAGTCTGATTGTCAGCGGGACTTTCACGCTGGTGCTCCTCATGTCGCAGAGGCGGGGCTTTCACTGGCGCTCTCATGTCATGTCGATTGGCTATGGTTTGATGGTGTGGGCTGTTGTCACGCTCATCCTTGGACTCTTACATGGCTTTTGGGGTCGCTCTACGCACTATCTGGCGCTCGAGCACATACGGATGGGCGTTTACCTGTCGATCCTGTGCTACTGGATCGCGGCTTTGTGGCGTGACGAGCCCGAAAAGGGAGTGCCTTCTCAACAAATCCACGATGCCATCTTGCAAGTGACCGATCAAGTAAGTTACGATCTCGCAAAAGTTTTGGGTACCCCGGAGAAGGAGTCTCATTAAAGTGGTCGGCCTCGCAACTATCGGACTCCTCCTTCTGGTGATCGTCGGGATTCAGTTGCGGTTCGTCTTGCGCCGCAGGGCCCAGCAGCGAACAACCTGGAATATGCTGGTTGCCCGGCTGGAGCCGCTGAACTTTGCCGACCTGGAAAAAATTGCGAAAGCCTACCTGGAACCGCGCGGCAATCAGCTTGAGCTGCAGCCGCAGGCAATGTGGCGGCTGCTCGGCGGCGCGGATGGCCTGCCGCGGCTACGGCGCAATGCCCAGGTGATGCTGGATCTCGCGGTCTTTGTGCAGCGCTGGAACTTCGAGGACGCCACCGTCGTCGCTGAGATCATGCGCCGCGACGCCGCGCGCCTGCAGAAGGCGATCACACAGATCGAGATGGCCATGCTGCTGCGCCGCCAGAGCCTGCGCATCCCCTTCTACATTCACGAAGCATCCGCCGCTTACTACCTGATGCGCCAGCGCCTGCTCGCTCTTTACGAGACCAGCCACGCCGGCTTGCTGCCCCGCCTGACTCAGGCGCTCTAAAGCAGTCGTTTTCTTTTCACAGGACTTTCCGGCACATACGTGTTGGAACTGGCAAAATCATGTCAGGAGCATTTTTCCTGCATGACGGCCTCTCCCCCGGTAGCCGCCACAACCATGGTTGTGGAAAACACGCCCGCCCAGCAAGTGCCCAACGTTCCTCGAGCAGGAAAGCGGCATCTTCCTGCGCTCGATGGGGTGCGCGGGCTGGCGGCGATCGCCGTGTTTTTCTTCCACTACGGAGATCTGGGCAATTCCAGCTCGCATATCCTTCGCATCGCCAATGAAGTCAAGCTGCGCGGAGCTTATGGCGTCGACATCTTCTTCGCGCTCTCCGGCTTTCTCATCACCGGCATTCTCTGGGACATGCGCAATGCGAACCATCGCTGGCTCAACTTCTATCGAAATCGCGCTCTCCGGCTCTTTCCTCTCTACTACGGGCTGTGGGCCTTTCTCGCTTTTTACTGCTTTGCCTTCCATCACCCGTGGTACCGCTCAAATTTCGCCTATCTCTTTTACGCCGGCAATTTTGTCTACCCTTTCCGGGGACTGAATCAGATCGGTCTCTTCAATATCAGTCATCTCTGGTCGCTGGCGTGCGAGGAGCAGTTCTACATGATCTGGCCGGTTCTGGTCTGGCGCATCGGCAGAATCGAGACCCTGAAGCGCATTGCACTGGTAGCATTCTTCGCCAGTCTTGCGCTCAAGCTCGTCGCCCTCGGATTCCACGTGAATCCCAGGTGGAGCTACGTTCTGTTGCCGCTGCGCCTGGAAGGCCTTTGCGCCGGCGCCTACTGTGCGCTGGCGCTGCGCACCCATCCGGAAGGAACGGTGCGGGTAGGCCGGCGGCTCTTCTGGATACTCGGACCAGCTACGGTGGCGTTCTTCGTGATCTCGGCGCTGCGACCCCTCAGCGCTACGGTGGAGCACCTGTTCGCCTTTGGGCTGGTCGGCTCGGCGGGAGCAGCGCTCATCGCCATCGCGATCGACCCGGAGTCGTTCTCCTCGCGCTTCTTCAGCACTCGCGTCCTGCGGATTGCCGGCAAATACAGCTATGGCATCTACGTCTACAGCATCTTTCTCCACGACACCTTCAAGACATACGTGCTTCCTCCGATCGCGCATATCTTCCACGGCCGCGTCATTTCCGGCGTGGTGTATCTCGTCACCGTGATGTGCCTGACCATGCTCGTCTGCCTCACCAGCTTTCATCTAGTGGAGCAGCCTTTCCTGAAGCTAAAGCGTCATCGGTCGCCCGCCTGACGCGGGCCGGCGGAAACGTGTGTCGCCTTTCATTGAGGGAACGGCCACGCGGTAATGGTCTCCGTGAACACACGGCATCAGGAAAAATGCTCTATCCTGAATAACGGCGCTACGATCCCCTGTTGGGACGTGGACCCGAGCGTTTGACACCCTTCGGCGTGCCTCGCCCGATTTTCAATCCGCGAGGTCTCCCGTCTATGCCCTTGCCCGCGCACTCACCTGTCAGCGAAGAGATCGACCCACGGCAACAGCCCACGCTCGACCCGCCAACGCCCGAGGCATGGCAGGAACTGCGTGTCCTGGGCCATCGCATGCTCGATGATATTTTTGATAGCCTCTCCACCCTGCGCGAACAACCTGCGTGGCGGCCGCTTCCCGAGGCGTCGGCAATCGCGCTTGGCGGCCGGATACCGGTCCACGGCCGACCGGCGGATGAGGTTTACGAGGCGCTGGTCGAGCACCTTGTCCCCTATACCATCGGCAATCGCCATCCGCGAGCGTGGGGATGGGTGCGCGGCACTGGCACTCCGCTGGCAGTGCTCGCCGACATGCTTGCCTCCGGGCTGAACGCTCACGTAGCGGGCGGGCACCAGGCGCCGGTGGTGATGGAGGCGACCTGCCTGCGCTGGCTCGCGGAGCTAATGGGTATGCCGGCGGAAAGCTCCGGTCTGCTGACCACGGGCGCCACGATGGCGAATCTCACCGGCCTAGCCGTAGGGCGCCATGCGAAGGCCGGTTATGACATCAGGCAGCAAGGCCTGCAGGGTTGCGTCCACCCGCAGCTTCTGGTGTACGGCTCGACCGAGACGCACTCCTGGGCGTTGAAGGCGGTCGAGCTGATGGGCCTGGGCCGCGATGCCTACCGGCGCATTCCGGTAACGGAGGCACATCAGATCGATTTAGAGCAGCTTGAGTTACAAATTGGCCGCGACCGCGACGCGGGTCATCGACCAGCAATCGTCATTGCCAACTGCGGGACGGTGAATACCGGCGCGATCGACGATCTGCCGGCGCTGGCGCCGCTCTGCCGCAAACATGATCTCTGGTTCCACGTGGATGGCGCTTTCGGCGCGCTGCTGCGACTCACGAAGGAATATGCCGGGCTGGTGCGCGGTATCGAGCAGGCCGATTCACTTGCCTTCGATCTGCACAAATGGGTGTACCTGCCCTTTGAGATCGGCTGCGTGCTGGTGCGCGATCCCAGTCTGCATGCTGCTACGTTCGCGACGCAGGCGAGCTATCTGGAAGAGGCGGAGGGCGGCATCATGGCGGGCGGCCTGCCTTTTGCCGATCGTGGGGTGGAGCTGACGCGCGGCTTCCGCGCACTGAAGCTTTGGATGTCGCTGCAGGTGCACGGAGTCGATGCGTACGCGCGTCTGCTCGCAGGAAATATGGCCCAGGCCGCGCACCTTGAAAGATTGATCCAGGCCGCGCCGCGGCTTGAGCTGGTTGCGCCGCGGCCTACCAACGTCGTTTGCTTCCGCTATCGACGTCAGGAGCTCGATGATGCCGCGCTGAATTCGCTGAACCGCCGCCTGGTCATCGAGCTGCAGGAGTCCGGCCGCTACATTGTTTCGAGCACTGTGCTGGACGGGCGCTACGCGCTGCGCGTGGCGATTACCAACCATCGCAGCCAGATGGACGACTTCACCGCCCTGGCGGAGGACTGCGTACGCTTCGGCGACCAGCTCGCAGCGGACGCATGAACACACGTGAGGAGTTGCAACGTAACCTGGCCCAGGTGGAAGAGGTCATCGAGGCCGCCTGCCGGCGCGCTCAGCGCTCCCGCAGCGAGATCACGCTGATCGCCGTGACCAAAATGCACCCGTCTGAGGCAATTGCTGCGATCGCGGAGCTGGGCGTCACGCATATCGGCGAGAACAAGGTGCAGGAGTTCGACTCCAAGCAGTCCGAGTGGAGCGCCCTGCGCAGCGCATACAAACTTCACGCGCACCTCATAGGCCATCTGCAGTCGAACAAGGCCGCGCGCGCCGCGACGCTCTTCGATGCAATCGACTCCGTTGATTCGCTGCGACTGGCCGAGCGGCTGGAAGCCGCGGCCGCAGCAAACGATCGCACATTGCCTGTCCTGATCGAGATCAAGCTGAGCGACGAGGAGTCGAAGAACGGCCTGGCACCGGATAACGCCGAGCTCGAGCAGCTTCTCGAACGTCTGCCTGAGCTCACTCACCTGAACGTGCGCGGCCTGATGACCGTGCCTCCTTACCTGCGCGATGCCGAGGCGGTGCGTCCTTATTTTCGCCGATTGCGTGAGCTGCGTGACGAGTATGCGCAACGTTATCCCAGGCTGCAGCTCAACGGGCTCTCCATGGGGATGACGCACGACTATGCCGTGGCCATCGAAGAGGGCGCCACTGAGATCCGGCTGGGGACTGCGCTCTTTGGCGCGCGCGATTACAGCCGTGCCTGACGAAGCGCTGACCGGCACGCCGTTCATGTAGCATCGCTCCTGATCGGAAAGGCATTTCCAGAGCCCATGAGCCATCTATACGCCGGCGTTCTCGCCGCCATCGTTCTCGGTCTGCTCACCGTCTCGATCTCGCGCCTGCGCAAGACGCATACGAAAGCCGATTACCTTGTCGCCGGCCGCTCGCTGCCTGCGATCGTTCTCGTCTTCACCCTGCTCTGCTCCTGGATCGGCTCCGGCTCGCTGCTTGGGGCTGCTGAGAATGCCTACAACCACGGCTTCGCGGCCCTGTGGCAGGCGGGCGGCGGCTGGGCCGGACTGGTGCTGATCTACTTCATCGCGCCGCGCGCGCGAAAGTTCGCGCAGTTCACCATTCCGGATCTGCTGGAGGTCCGCTATAACCAGGCTTGCCCGCGTGCTGGGCGTCATCGCCGTGCTATTCACCTACACCGCGATCACCAGCTATCAGCTCATCGGCGGCGGCGACATCCTGCACATGGTCTTTCCCACCGCGATTTCGCCGGATGGCGGCAAGTATCTGCTTGCTGCTTTCGTCATCGTCTTCACTGCGATTGCCGGCATGTCGTCGGTGGCGTACATGGATGTGCTGATCGGCGTGCTCGCCACTGTCACACTCATCCTCGCGCTGCCTTTCCTGATGCATCGCGCCGGCGGCTGGCATGGCCGTGCATGCTGCGCTGCCGGCAACGCATTTCCAGGTGCTGGGCGATTTCAATCTCATCCAGGCGCTGGAGCTGTTTCTACCCACCATGCTGCTGATGCTGGGCAATCAGTCGATGTATCAGAAGTTCTTTTCCGCCAAATCGGAGAAGGCGGCGCGCCAGGCCGTGGTCGGCTGGGTGATCGGCACGATCATTCTGGAGACCGTCATCGTCGCGATCGCAGTTGTCGCATCGGTGCGTCTTCCCCACCGGTGAGGTGCATGAGCACCCGCGCGAGATCATTGCGTGGTCCGCATTGCACGGGCTGCCCGCGTGGCTCGGTCCGCTGCTGATGGGCGCAGTCTTCGCGAAGATCATCTCCACCGCGAACAACTATCTCTTCTCGCCCGCGACCAATCTCGTCAACGATGTCTTCTCTCGCTACATCGCGCCGAATGCGTCGAACCGCGCCGTGTTGCTGGTCTCGCGGCTCATGGTCGTCTTCCTCGGGCTGTGGGCGCTGTATCAGGCGCTGCACACGCAATCCGTTCTGCAGAAGACGCTCTACGCCTACACCATCTACTCCGCCGCGCTCACGCCGGTAATTCTGGCGGCCTTCTACTCCCGACGCGCCAATGCCGCCGGCGCCGTTTCCGCCATTGGCGTGGGAACATTTGTCACCGTCTTCTGGGATACGGATTTTATTCACCATCATCTGCCGGCGGTGCTCGCCAGGCGCGACGCTATCTTCCCCGCGCTGATTGCATCCGTCTTCTGCCTCGTCGTCGTCAGCGCCTTCACGCGCGCCGCCGCGCCGCGAGCAGATCGCTCCATTCTTCCCGGCCACTGAGACTGCAGCCGGCGAGCCGGTGTCCTGACTCGCGCCTTCCGCTATGGCCATTGCCGCCCTCACCCTGGAGCTCTCGATCCCGCTCTCACGCTCGCTGAAAGATCGCCGGCAGGTGGTGCGCAGCATGAAGGACCGGTTGCGCCAGGGCTTCAACATCTCCATTGCTGAGCTGGACGAAGCGATCACCTGGCAGAGCGCCACGCTCGGCATCGCGGCTGTCTCGTCGTCGCGCGACTATCTTCGCGGCCTGATGACCGAAGTTGAGAGCGCCGCGACCCGCCTCGCTGCCGAGCACGGAGCCGAGATCCGGGACTCGTGGTGGGATTTCGTCGAATCGTGACCGTCTGCGGTGGTTGTCAGAACGAACTCAGAATGAACAAGGATATGGCCGCCATCTTTCCTCACCCACTCTGGTATCCTTTTGGGTTTACCCGGGGAGGTCGTCATGCCAGAGCAACGTGCCCGCAAATATCACCAGGGCCGGGTGGCCGAGACCCTGCGCGACGAGATCAGCACCATGATTCAGGGAGAGCTTTCCGACCCTCGCATCGGTTCCGCGCATGTGACGGAGGTGGTGCTGAACGCCGGGGGCAAGTCGGCGCGGGTTTATGTCGCAAACGACGGCCCGGCAGAGGACGAAGAGCCGCTGCTGGAAGCGCTGGCGTCTGCACGCGGCTTCATCCGGCATGAGTTGCTGGAGCGCATGGGCGTCCGGCATGTGCCGGAGCTCACCTTTCACCTCGATCGTACGGATCGCATGACCGCCCGCATCGACGAGTTACTCGGCCGCAGGCGGCGCAGTAAGGGCAGCAGTTCTTCTCAGGCACCCGCACCCGCTCCGGAGGCCAATAAAGGCGCATGAAGCAGTCTGCCTCCATGTCGCGGCAGCTCGATGCGGTACCCGTCGGCCCTCTTGCGGATTCTCCACTGAGAGGGGAGGCCACGCTCGGACGAGGCGCTGCGCACAGCCACCGGCGCGATGCCGCGATCGCCCCCATCCTCGATGCAATTCATCATGGACACCGCATCCTGGTGACGGCGCACGCGCGTCCGGATGGCGATGCTGTCGGTTCCGTACTCGCCTGCGGCATGATGCTGGAGCAGCTTGGCAAACAGGCGACGATGGCTTTCAGCGACCGGGTGCCGCTCATCTACCGTTGGCTGCCATGTGCGCAGAGCATCCAGCACTGGCAGCGGGTCGAAGGCGACTTCGATCTTGTGATCCTGCTGGAGTGCGATGGCATCGAGCGCAGCCGCCTCAAGGGCCTCGACGGTCGCCGCCTCATCAATATCGATCACCACACCAGCGGGCGCAACTTCGGTCATCTGAACTGGATCGACACCGATGCCTGTGCGGTCGCGGAGCAGGTTTTCACTCTGGCCTGCGCGGCAGAGGTGCGCATCACGCCGGAAATGGCGACCTGCCTCTACATGGCCGTGCTCACCGATACCGGGTCCTTCTGTTACGAAGGCACCGACGCGCACACATTCTCCCTGGCGCAGGAGCTGGTCAGGCTCGGTGCATGCCCCGCACACATCGCGCAGGATGTGTATTTTTCAAATCCGATGTCGAAGATGCTGCTGCTGGGCGCAGCGTTGGCCAACCTGCGGCGCGACGGTCGCATTGCGTGGCTCTGGGTGACAACTTCCGACATGGAGCGCAGCAACGCCGCGGAAGAGGACTGCGAAGGCATTGTGAACTACGCGATCGGAATTGCCGGAGTGGAGGTTGCGGTCTTCCTGCGCGAGTTGCCGGACCATCGCGTGCGGCTCAGCCTGCGCAGCAAGGGCGCAGTGAACGTGGCTGCTGTGGCCGAGAGCTTCGGCGGCGGCGGACATGAAAACGCCAGCGGTTGCACCATGGCTGGTCCATTACCTGCAGCCTCAGATGCGATCCTCGCGCGGCTGAAAACGCTCTTCTGATGCGGAAACGCATTTGCCTTGCGCGGCGATGGACCCGCAGCAGAACATAACCTCGTCTCCCCCGCTTGAGCGCGAGGTGCTTGCATGTACACAGAATCGAATCCATGGCCGGAGCTTGACTGGTCGGCATGGGAGCCAACCGCGTCTACACTGCACATGTGGACCCAGATCGTCGGCAAGGTACGGCTTGCGTTAACTCCGCTGCAGGCACATTGGTGGAATGTGCCGCTGTACGTGAGCGCGCGGGGCCTGAGCACCTCGGCCATGCAGAGCGCTGGCGAGATGCTGGATATCGAATTCGACTTCGTCAGCCATGAGCTTCACTTCCGGCTCAGCAATGGCGCCAGCCTGTCCATTCCGCTGCGGCCGCAAACAGTAGCGGATTTCTACCTTGAATTTCAGCAATGTTTGACGCTGCTGGGTGTCGACGCACGCATCCATCCGATGCCGGTTGAGATCGCGAATCCCATCCGGTTCGACCTGGATACGGTGCATGCCTCCTACGACCCGGAGTATGCGCACCGCTTCTGGCGTGTGCTGGTAAGCACAGATCAGATCTTTCAGAAATTTTCCTCCGGTTTTGTCGGAAAGGTCAGTCCCGTCCATTTTTTCTGGGGCAGCTTCGATCTGGCGGTGACGCGCTTCTCCGGAAGACGCGCGCCGGAGCGTCCGGGCGCCGATGCCATCACCCGCGAAGCCTACTCGCACGAGGTGATCAGCGCGGGCTTCTGGCCAGGCAACGGCGGCTATGGCGAAGCCGCGTTCTACTGCTATGCGGCGCCCTCGCCTGACGGGCTTGCGGAAGTGAAAGTGGAACCGGCGGCCGCCTACTTCGACACGAAGATGGGCGAATTTCTGCTGCGCTACAACGATGTGCGCAAGCAAACGTCGCCGGAGAAAGCGTTGCGCGCTTTCCTCGAATCGACGTACGCTGCAGCGGCGGATAAAGCCGGATGGGACCGGGCGGCGCTGGAGCGCCACTGATTCCATGAAGGCGCTCGCCGATGAGAAGCAATCGCGCACGGAGGAGATCTACGATCCTGGGGCGGGACGGCCGCGTGGCGTGCTTCGTCTGCCGCCAGCCGAAGGGCGCATACGGCATGCCCGCCGCAAGCCGCCTGCAGCTCTCGAACCGTGGGTTCAGCATTTCTGGAGCGTGCGCTGGGATCTGCGCGGCTGCGAGCCTTTTCTGCAGGAGACGGTGCCCCATCCGAACGTTCACATCGTTTTCGACAAAGATGGCGCACATATTGCCGGCGTGCACACGGCGCGTTTTTCGACGACACTCGAAGGCGCGTCGCGCGTCTTCGGCATCAAGTTCCGGCCGGGCGGCTTTCGCCCATTTTTCGGTTCGTCCGTTGGTGCGCTGGCCAATCGGATCGTGCCCGTTGAGCAGGTCTTCGGCGGCGGCGCGAGAGAGTGGAAACTCATCATGTCCGCGCTGGAGGAGGACGGTTCGCTGATGGACGCGGCAAGCGAGTTCCTGCAGGCGCGGCTGCCTGCAGCGGACGCGAATGTCGCGCTGGCGAGTCGGCTGGTGGAACTGATTTCGATGGCCGCCGAAGGCGAGAGCGCGATTCGCAGCGTACACGAATTAGCGCTGCGCAGCGGCATGAGCCAGCGCTCCCTGCAGCGTCTGTTTCAGGAGTACGTCGGCGTCAGTCCCAAGTGGGTGATTCGCCGTTATCGCCTACACGAACTGGTGGAGCGGCTGAAATCGGGCGAAGCAGTGGATGGTGCACAGACGGCGCTCGAACTCGGCTATTGCGATCAGGCGCACCTCATCAACGATTTTCGCTCCATCATCGGCTACTCTCCTAGCCGCTACCGCAGTCTTCTGCGCCAAGCTCCGTGAGGCCACTGGCAGTATTATTTTCTCCATGATGAAGGCCGCTCCCCTGTTTGCCCTGTTGCTGGTTCCCTCGCTCACCCTTCCCGCTTTCGCTGCAAAACACAAACCCGCTGATCGTGCCAAGGAAGCGGCCCGCCCCAGCGAGCCGATTGTCCTGCACGTCGATCTCACGGATGCGCCGCGTCACATCCTGCATGCGCACGAACAGATCCCCGTCACCGCCGGGCCGCTCGAATTGGAATACCCGCAGTGGATTCCCGGCGACCATCGCCCCACCGGCCCCATCGATAATCTCGCCGGTGTCTTCGTCCGCGCCAACGGCAAAGATATTCCCTGGCGGCGCGATGAAGTCGACATGTACGGTATTCATCTCACCGTGCCGGAGGGCGTGACGTCGCTCGATGTTTCCTACGACTTTCTCGCAGTGCCGGGCGGCACCGGCGCCGACGAGGATGACGCCACCAGCGCAAATATGGCAGTGCTGGAGTGGAACTCGGTTGTACTCTATCCGGCGCACATCCCGGTGGCCGAGATTCCCATCACCGCCAGCATCACCGTGCCCGACGGCTGGAAGTCCGGCACGGCGCTTACGCCGGCGAGCGAGTCCGGCAACGAGACCAGCTTCCAGACTGTCTCGGTTTATACGCTGGTCGATTCGCCCTTCATTACCGGCCGATACTTTCGTGAGATTCCGCTGGCACCGGAGATCACGCCGAAACACTACCTCGACGTGGCCGGCGAGGCGCCAGAGGATGTCGAGATCAAGCCGGCGATTCTCGACTCATTCTCTCGTCTGGTGCGGGAAGCCTCAGCGCTCTATCAGTCGCACCACTACGAGACCTACCATTTTGTCCTCTCGCTCAGCGACAATGTGCGCGGCGAAGGCTTGGAGCATCATCAGTCCAGCGACAACGGCATGCCGGAGCATGGGCTTTCCGATGAATCAATGGAGGTGCTGGAAGCGGACCTGCTGCCGCACGAGTTCACGCACTCGTGGAACGGCAAGTATCGCCGGCCGATCGGGTTGGCGACGCCGGATTATGCAACGCCGATGCGCGGCGATCTGCTGTGGGTCTATGAGGGGATGACGCAGTACTGGGGCAACGTGCTGGCCACGCGCAGCGGTCTGTGGACGCCGGAGCAGTTCAAAGAAGCGCTGGCGCTGACGGCGGCGAACCTCGATCAAAAACCGGGACGCACCTGGCGCAACCTGGAAGACACGGCCATCGCGGCGCAAATCCTGCGCGGCAATACGCAGAACTACAGCAACTGGCGCCGCAGCCAGGACTACTATCCCGAAGGGGAGCTGCTGTGGCTAGATGCTGACACGACGATTCGCCAGCTTACCCATGGACAGAAATCGCTGAACGACTTTGCCGTCAAGTTTCTCGCAGTGGGCGGCAATACACCGCCGAAGGTGGTGCCTTACACCTTTGACGATATCGTGAATGATCTCAATTCCGTGGTCGCCTCCGACTGGCGCGGCTTTCTGACCGAGCGCCTCACCTCGCATGCCAACCACGCGCCTCTCGGGGGCATCGAGCATGGCGGCTACAAGCTCGTCTACGGAGATCAGCCGACGAAGTTAGAGAAAGCTGCGCTGGGCCACCGTGGTGGCCTGGACGCCTATTACTCGATCGGGCTGCGTCTCACCAAGGACGGCACGATCAGTGATGTGAAGATGTTCTCCGACGCTTACAAGGCAGGCTTTGCGCCGCAGTGGAAGGTCGTAGCCGTCAATGGCGTCGGCTACTCAGACGACGGCTTCCAGACCGCGTTGAAGAATGCCAAAGGCACGAGCGATCCGATCGAGTTCATCGTCTCGAACGATAATCACTTCCGCACATTGAATGTCGACTATCACGGCGGGGAGAAGTATCCGCACCTGGAGCGGGAATCGAATGCCCCGGATGTGCTGGATCACATTCTGAAGCCGCTTGCGCCGGCGGTGGCAGCGACAAAGTAGCGAGCCTGCGCCACAACGCAGAGAAGCCCGGCCAATGGCCGGGCTTCTCTGCGTTCTCCAGTTACGTTTAGTGAGCAGTGAGCTCAGCAGCAACCTTCTCAGTGACGAAGGCCTCGATCTGGTCGCCCTGCTGCACATCACTGAAGCCAGCGAAGCCTATGCCGCACTCCATGCCGTTGGTGACTTCGCGCGCATCGTCCTTGAAGCGCTTGAGCGACGCGAGCTTGCCCTTGAAGACCTGCTCGCCCCCACGCATCACGCGGACTTCCGCGTCGCGACGAATCGAGCCGTCGGTGACGCGGCAGCCGGCAATGGTGCCCACCTTGGGAATGCGGAAGACCTCCTGCACCAACGCGCGGCCCTGGTAGCTCTCCTTGAAGACCGGATCGAGCAGTCCCAGCATGGCCTTGGTGATCTCGTCCTGCAGCTCGTAGATGATCGAGTGCAGCCGGATCTCCACGCCTTCCTGTTCGGCGATGTCGGCGGCTTTACGCTCCGGCCGCACGTTGAAGCCGATCACGATGGCGTTCGATGCCGAAGCCAGCAGGATGTCGCTCTCCGTGATGGCGCCGACACCGCTGTGGAGGATCTTGATCCGCACTTTCTCGGTCGACATCTTGCTGAGCGAATCGGAGAGCACCTGCACGGAGCCCTGCACGTCGCCCTTCAGGATGAGCGGCAGGTCCTTCACGCCGGCCTGCTTGATCTGCTCCGCAAGCCCTTCGAGCGAGACACGCGAGCTCTTGGCGAGCTGCGATTCGCGCTCCTTCATCTTGCGGTACTGCGCAATGCCCTTGGCCTTGTCGCGATCTGCGACGACGAGGAAGTTATCGCCTGCATCCGGCATGCTCTCGAGACCCAAGATTTCCACCGGAGTCGATGGTCCTGCTTCTTCGATGGCACGTCCGCGGTCGTCGAACATCGCGCGGACTTTGCCGAATGTATTGCCGACGATAAAGCTGTCGCCATTCTTCAGCGTGCCATTCTGCACCAGCACGCTCGCCACCGCACCGCGGCCGCGATCGAGCTTGGCTTCAAGCACAGTGCCGACGCCGGAGCGATCGGGCGTTGCCTTCAGGTCGCCGAGGTCGGCGGTGAGGCAGATCATTTCGAGCAGCAGATCGAGGTTCAGCCGCTTCTTCGCCGAAACATCGACGAAGACCGTCGAGCCGCCCCACGCCTCCGGCACCAGCCCGCGATCGCCCAACTGCTGCTTCACGCGGTCCGGTTGCGCCTCCGGCTTGTCGATCTTGTTCACCGCCACGATGATCGGCACGTTGGCCGCCTTCGCGTGGTCCACTGCTTCAAGCGTCTGTGGCATCACGCCGTCATCCGCCGCGACGACGATGACGACGATATCCGTCACCTTCGCGCCGCGGGCACGCATGCGAGTGAATGCCTCGTGGCCCGGCGTATCGAGGAAGACGATTTCGCGGCCAAACGCCGGCGAGTCCTGCTTGGCGATGCGGACTTTGTACGCACCGATGTGCTGCGTAATGCCGCCGGCCTCGCCTGCCGCTACATCCGTTTCGCGGATTGCATCGAGCAGCGAGGTCTTGCCGTGATCGACGTGGCCCATCACTGTGACTACGGGCGAACGCGTGACTTCGATTTCGCCGACGTTCTCCTGGCCCAGCAGCGTTTCGAGCGCCTCGTTAGCCATCTCGTCTTCGAAACTGATGATGGTGGTATCTGCGCCGAACTGCCGCGCGACATCCTTCACCAGCTCTGCATCGAGCGACTGGTTCACGGTGACGAGAACACCGCGCATGAGCAGCGTGGCGATGAGGTCCTTACCGCGCACGCCAAGCTTCTCCGCCAAGTCCTTCACGCTGATGCCCTCGGTCACCGTAATGGTGCGGGTGATGGGCAGCGGCTCCTGCGGAATCTGCGCTCCACCGAAACGCGATGGCGGAGCAAAGCCCTTCATCGGGCCTTCTTTGGTCTTGGGGTACTGCTGGCGTCCACGGCCGCGTGGCGGACCACCCGGACGTTGCGGACGCGGCGCTTCGCCTGGAGGCAGAAGTCCGCCGCCGGGACCTGGAGGGCCGCCGGGGCGCTGGCCGAAGCCGGGGCGTCCGCCAGGGCCACCAGGGCGCTGGCCAAAGCCGGGACGTCCGCCTGGAGCGCCGGTGGGGGCAGAGCGCGTGGGATGCATGGGCCGGCGTCCTGCCGGGCCGCCTGGGCCCGCGGGCGCGCCGGGACGCTGCGGATAGCCGCCCGGACCACCGGGACGCTGGAAGATAGGCCGGCCGCGCTGGATGACGCCGCCAGAGCCGGCGGGTCCACCGGGGGCCTGGGGCGCAACCGGACGCGGGGGCGGCGCGCTGTAGACGGGCCGGGGGCCGGTCTGCGGCATGATGACACGCTTGATCGGCGGGGCTGCGGCGGCTGAGACCTCCGGCGCTTCCGGTGCAGACACAACCGGCGGCGCTGCAGGCGGAGCAACCGGCGCAGAAGGAGCGGCGACAGATGGCGCAGCGACGCTTGCCACTGGGGCTGGCGGAGCAGACGCAACTGCGGGACGCGCTACCACCGGGTGCGCCGGCGGAGCCGAGGCGATGGCCGGACGCTGCGCACTCGGCGCAGCAGGTGGCGGAGCAGCCGTCACCGGAGGACGCGCTACTACCGGACCGGCTGGCGGCTTCGCAGCAATGGCCGGCGGCGGCGGCGGCGGCGCAGTCACGATTGGAGGCGCCTGCCGAGGCTGCGGCACAATAATGCGTCGCGGAGCCGGAGGCTCAGCCTTGGGCGCGGCGGGTGGTGCGCTGGCGGCAGGCGCGCTGGCGGCAGGCGCGGCACTCGGCGCTGCCGAGGCAGCAGCGGGTGCCGCAGCGGCAGGTTTCGCCGCAGCAGGAGGCGCGGCCTGAGGCCGTGGTGCCGGACGCTCCGCCTCTTCCTTGCGCTGCTGGATCGCTTTGAGAACATCGCCGGGCTTGGATACCCGCGACCAGTCGATCTTCGGCGCCGTGCCGCTATCGCTCTTAGCCGCTCCTGAGCCGCCGTTGCGGCCGTTTCCGCGCTGGAAATGCGCACGCACACGCTGCGCTTCATCCAATTCGAGCGAGCTGGAATGCGTCTTCGGGTCCGTCACTCCAACTGCTTGGAGTACGTCCAGAATCGCTCTACTCTTTACTTCGAGCTCTCGTGCTAAATCGTTGATGCGAACTTTACTCATCCGTCCCTTTACGTGGCACTCTGCCTGCCGTCCCTCAGCTGTTCATAGCAACCTCTTGGTCTGCGGGTTCACATGCCGTTCTATTTGATTATCGCCTGAAAACCGGAAAATCGTGCTGCGCCGATGTGAAGATGCGCGGCAAGATTTACCAGGATTAGCGCCTTTACCGTTACACACCTTCATCGTCGCGCTGCGGGCGGGCGTCGGGAAGCACACTTTCTTCCTCTGCCTCGCCGCCTGGCAGGGGGCTGTTGCGCGGGTTTTGACGCCGCAGACGGGCGCTGGTGTCGTCGTTGCCGGCATCCTGCGGCAGGACCCCCACCTCGCCAACCTCAGGGCCGGACTCGGTGAGCTCTTCGATCCGCTCCCGGGCTATCTCATCGACCACACGGCCGGAGCTGTCCCGGTTATCGGGGTCCTCATTGGTGCCATCCGCGTCGTCCACCTGCAGGGCGTCCAGCTCCTCGCCCAGCTCGGCATCCGCCTTAGCCCGCTCTTCGTCGAGCGCCGCATCGGATTCGAGCGCTTCGAGATCGGATCGGCTCGGGACGCGTTCATTGTCCTCGCCCGCGCCGGTCATCACGTCCTCACGATCGAGCACGGGTGCCTCGACCACATCGTCTCCACCCGGCCGCATATCCACCAGGTCCTGCTCCGCCTGACTCGGTTCAGTGCTTGCGTTTTCATTGGCTCGCATCGCATCTCCCTCTCCCGATTCAGATGCGCTTCCCGCAGGCCGCTCCTCGCCCTCTTCGTACTGGCCGAAGTAGTGGCGCACCGCGATTGAAATCTTCTCCAGCGTCTTCTCACCGATGCCCGGAATTTCTTCAAGCTGCTCGGGCGTCATGTCGGCCAGCGACTCGACCGTTGTGATACCGGCGGCCACCAGCTTCTGGATGATTGTCTCGCCCAGCTCGGCGACCTGCTCGATCGGTGTCGAAGGACCGCCGCTCAGCGCCTGCATCTGCTGCTCCACTTCCTGGCGCTTCTCTTCTTCGCTCTTGATGTCGATCTTCCAGCCCAGCAGCTTGGCCGCCAGCCGGACGTTCTGCCCCTTCTTGCCGATGGCAAGCGAAAGCTGTGTGTCATCGACGATGACCTCAAGCTGCTTCTCGGTGAGATCGGTGATGCTGACGCGGCTTACTTTGGCCGGCTGCAGCGCCTTCTCTGCAAAGGTCGTTACCTCGTCGGAGAATTCGATGATGTCGATCTTCTCGCCGCGCAGTTCGCGGATGATGGACTGCACGCGCATGCCCTTCATGCCGACGCAGGCGCCCACGGGATCTACGTCCTTGTCGCGCGACTGCACGGCGATCTTCGTGCGTTCACCGGCTTCGCGGGCGATGGCCCGCACGTTGACCGTGCCGTCATAGATCTCCGGCACCTCGCTCTGGAAGAGGCTCTGCACCAGCTCCGGCGCGGCGCGCGATACGACAACCTGCGGTCCCTTCGCGGCGCGATCGACGCGCAGCAGGATGACGCGCACACGCTCGCCCACGCTGAACTGCTCCAGGCGGCTCTGCTCGCGGCGTGGCATGCGCGCTTCGGCCTTGCCGAGATCGAAGATCACGTCTTGCAGCTCAAGCCGCTTCACCATGGCGGTCATGACTTCGCCGGTGCGATGTGCGTACTCGTTAAACACGGTATCGCGTTCCGCCTCACGCACCTTCTGGAAGATGACCTGCTTGGCCATCTGGGCGGCGATGCGTCCCAGCACATCGGTGGGCTTGTAGTAGCGGATCTCGCCGCCCACTTCGACATCGGGCGCCAACTCCTTGGCCTCTTCCAGCGCGATCTGGTTCAGATCGTCTTCGATCTCATCGTCGGTCGCGGTGACGGTCTTGTACACGTACGCGCGAATCTCGCCCGTCTCCTTGTCCAGCTCGGCACGCATGTTTTCCTGCGTCTTGTAGTACTTGCGCGTCGCCAGCGCGATCGCATCCTCGACCGCGGTCACCACGATCTGCGGGTCGATCCCCTTGTCGCGGCTCAATCCTTCGATTACCTGATACAGCTGACTCGCCATCTCTGTCTGTCCTTCTCTTGTTCAATCTCGCGCCGCGGCATGCCATCTCGCGGCCATTCGTTGTCCGGCTGCCTTGTCTACAGTTCCGGCTTGGTTTACAGCTCCGGGATGAGCTGCGCCTTCTCGATGTTCGCCAAGTCAATCTCGACCGGCGCATCGCCGGCCGCGGCCTTCTTCGCTTTCCCCTTCGTTTGGATGGCAGATCGATCAAGCGTGATCCTGCCATCACTGACTGCGGTCAGCCGTCCCTGCCAGTGCCGGTTGCCTGCCACCGGCTGAAAAGTCTGCAGCTTCACCAGGCTGCCGCGGAAGCGCTCGTAGTCCGCCGTGCGGCTCAGCTTGCGATCGAGGCCCGGTGAGGAAACCTCCAGCGTGTACTCTGCGCCAGGAACCAAATCTTCGACATCGATCACGGTGCCAAAATCGTGGCTGAAGCGCTCGCAATCCTCGTGAGTGACGCCCGAGAGATGCTCCGTACTCAGCTCTCCGCGCAGCACTGCCGCGGGAAGTACGCCTTCGTCGTTCGCCGTGCCTCGCTCCGCGGCGGCCTTGGCCTCGGCAGCCAGCTTTGCCCGTCCCGCTGCGTCCTTTTCGATCGACACGCGCAACACGCGGTGCTTGCCGCCGCCGATGAATTCAACGTCGACCGCGTCCAGCCCATAGCTGGACGCCACGCGCTCCGCCGTCGCACGAATTTTTTCCAGATCCGCCGCCATTCCTGCCCGCGCCGCGTTTGCTGCAAGAAAAAGGTGGGCTTTCGCCCACCCATCTCCTCCGCCGGTATGGTCACGAGCAGAGCAAACGCGTCTATTCGTTATGATACGCCGCTGCGCGCTGGTTGCCAACCACCTTTGCGGGGCTGGCTGCTGCGAAAAAGGCTGCTCCAGTCGCCCGAAGCAGCCTCTCATGCGTGGGTTCACGCCTGCTCAAATCAGGCCGCCGGACGCAGGATGACCTTGGTCCATCCCTTGTCGCGATTGTCGAAGTGCTGGTAGGCCTCAGGCGCCTTTTCGAGCGGCAATTCGTGCGAGATGATCATTGACGGACTCGCCTTGCCCTGGTGGATCAGCTCGCGCAAACGGCGGTTGTAGGCCTTGACGTTGCACTGCCCGGTGCCCATCTTTTGGCCTTTGAACCAGAACTTGCCGAAGTCAAACGCGATCTCGCCCTTTTTGGCCAGGCTGTCCGCCGCGCCGGGATCCTGCGGTATAAAGACCCCAACCACACCCAGGGTGCCGGTGGCCTTCACCGCATCCACCAGAGCGTTCATGACCAGATTCGGGACTTCCTTCCCGGCAGAGTTGTGGCATTGATACCCGATACACTCCGCACCGCAATCTGCTCCCAGACCATTGGTGAGCTCGCGGATCTGGTCGCCGATGCCGCCATCCTTGGTATCGATCGGGGTTGCGCCAATCTTCTTTGCCAGCGCGAGACGATCCGGCTGTCCATCGACGACGAATATCTGGCTCGCACCCTGGATGCGGGCCGACATCGCAGCCATCAGGCCGACCGGACCAGCGCCATAAATCAGGATCGATTCGCCGGGCTTGAGATCCGCGAGTCGCGTGGAGTGCCAGCCGGTGGGGAAGATGTCGGAGAGCATGACGTAATCCTTCTCCTTCTCGTCAGCGTCGTCCGGCAGGTGGAGACAGTTGAAGTCCGCGTAGGGGACGCGAAGATACTGCGCCTGCCCACCCGAGTAGGGTCCCATGCCGGCGAACCCGTAGGCCGCGCCGGCCATGCCCGGCATAACCGATGGATCGGCGCAGGTGAGACAGAACCCGGTAAGGCCTCGCTCGCAATTGGCGCAGAAGCCGCAGGCGATGTTGAAGGGCAGCACAACCTTGTCGCCCTTCTTGACTGTGTCGACGGCCTTGCCCACCTCGACGACTTCGCCAAGATTTTCATGGCCGAGGATCTTCCCTTTCTCGACGTCGGTGCGGCCCTCATACATATGCAGATCGGAGCCGCAGATGTTCGTGGTGGTCAGCTTGACGACAACATCGGTCAACTTCTCGATCTTGGCATCGGGAACGGTGTCGACCGAAACTTTCCTGGGACCGTGATAGACGAGTGCTTTCATAAATCGACCTTTCCTGCGCGGCGCGCAAATATCGGCTGGAGACTCAGGTCAAAATGGAGCGGTTCGTATGCAGGCTGGTGGTCGCACGCAGCAACCGCGCAAACCGGCAGCAGACAGAACGCACACAATCCCGACCGTTGAAGTGAATGGGGAGAGCCGTTGTCGGCTCAGACTGTTTCCGAGTTTTCGGGGCACGTAAACGGCTTGCCTAAAGGGTGAGATGGTCTTCGCAAAGCCACAGATGGCCCTGTGGAAGAAACCGCGTGGGCTTCAGGGTTGCTTCGCCGCCGCCTGATCGGCCTCGACGACCGCCTTGCGGAAGATATCCACGACCGGCACGGTATGCGGCTTCAGCGCGTTCTTTGCCTGATATCGCCAGACCGGCGGCGCATCGAGCGGCTGATCGATCCTTCCCCGATAGACCAGGAAGCTGTCCTCAGCGGAGCTCCCGATCTCCGCCTGCGGGTGCGGACGGTCGATCGGTCGATTCACAGGGTCGTTCAGGGGCCCGCCGGCGGAACCCTGCGACGCATCCGGCACATCGCCAGCATACGGCGGCGGCTGTCCGTGCTCCGCACCGACGTCGATGCCAGTATCTGTTGGATCGATCGCCACCGGGCGCCTCCCCTGTCGCGGATCATGGATTGTGCCGCTCGCTAACTTGCCGGTGCCGCGGCGAATGACGATGATCAGGTCGGCGTTCGGGCCGTTGAGGATGGGCTGATACCGTCCCCAGTTCAGCAGCGCTGTTTCGACATCGCGCTGCGCCACTTCGTTCGCCCGAGGATCATCCATCGATACGCCTGCATCCGGATCGATGACGATGGAGACCGTGTGCGCCTGCAGAACATCGAGCGGCAGCGTGGACTTGGGTTTGTCCTTGGCAAATGTAAGCGATGGAAGCAGCAGACCTGCCACCATTGCAGCGGCATACGCACGTCTTTGCATCGGCGTCACCCCGCCTGATCCAGGCACTCCGAATCCTACGCCGAAGAGACGAACCCTGGCGCGCATCGTTAGCCTGCGCCGGCATTATTTCGCTACAGCCTTCCAATCCACTCCCGGCCGCGCCACGGCGTACATTTCGGACATGATCTGCCACATCAGGCCCATGCGATCGTCGCCGATCTTGTACAGATCCATGTGGGTCCGGCCGGGGATGTACGTGAAATGTGGATCGGCACCGAGCTTTTTCAGCCGTGCCTCGAAGAGGTGCGCCGGGCCATCCAGATAAAACGTATCCGCCGTACCGACAAATAGATGAATGCGCCCCTTGAGTAGATCGCCATTCCGCGACCAGTGCTCCTCCGTCAGGTGTGCGAGGTCGTAGTGATCGTGCCAGTAGGCGACAACCTTCGGATCGACATCGCCGGTTACGCGGTCGAACATCGGCTCCGGCGCGCCGCTCGAGCCTTTGGGCGAGAAGACCCAGTCGAAGGAGCTCATCTGGCCGCCATAAGGGCCAAGCACCGCTTCGAGCGTAGCCAGTTGCTCGAGCGTCGCCTGCACTTTGCCTTGATCTCGCATGATGGGCCACGCGGTGCCGTCGGGCTTGTGATACAGGTTTGCGTGGCCCGCGTAGAGGTCCGGTCCGGTGAAGTCGTGGAAGTCGCTGGGATCGGGCGATGTGGACCAGGTGCCGCCGAAGATCCGCGGATAGTTCACCTGGAGTTGCAAGGTGGCCCAGCCGCCGCTGGAATGGCCATTAAGGAAGCGACCCCTGGGCCGCGCATCCATGCGGTACTTCGCTTCGAGCCACGGGATGAATTCCTTCGTGAGCGCGGCGCCCCACGGGCCGTTGTTCACCGAGTCGGCAAACTCATGCGTGCCCTCGGGCAGCGACTCATCCAGCATCACGCAAATCATCGGCGGCGCCTTATGCTCCACCATGGCCTTGCGCAAACCTAGGCCGGTGACCAGGGAATAGTCCATGTTGCCGCCAAAGCCGTGCGTCCAGTAGAGCGTTGGATACGTGGTTTTCGCCTTTGCGTCGTAACCCGGAGGAAGCATCACCCAGCCGTGGATGTAGGTCGGCTTACCCCAGAACCTGGTCAGGAGAGCACTTTCGAACTCCGCCTTTTCAGCTACGCCGGGCTTCACTTCCGCCATCGCTTTCGCAACCATCTCGGCGCGGCGGCCGGGCTCAGGATGCTCCGTGAGCGTCAGGACGGGTTCAGAGCCAACTCCCGGCTCCCAGCCCTTCGCCTCGACGACTTCGCCCTGCCAGTCGTCTCCGTCGCGGCCGCCGTAGTTGTAGTTGTGATCGGTATCGAGCACGGCCTGCAGTTCGTAGTCGGCGCGGGACATGGTGGAAAATGCCGCGGGAAATGCTGTTCGGTCGAGATCGACTTCGATCGCGCTGCCGGGCGCCAGATCGTGGACTTCGACCGCTGCCACCGAGGTGGCAGCGGGATGGAATTCGCTGATGTCGACCTCCTTCTTGCCGCCGGTCTCCTGCCCGTCCGCTTTTGCAGGCTCATCCGCGGCGTCTTTCGCGAAGACCAGCAGACGCCCGCTGACCGGCGCGGGAATGTCCTTGCCCACCACAACACGAACGAAGGCGTGATGCGGTGCAGACTCCTGCGCCACCTCCTGCGCATGGATCCCTGCACTGCACAGCATCAGCAGTGCCAGAGCCGCAGTACTTCCCCACCAGACGCGCGTCTTCATTGGGATCTTCCTTTGTTTGTCTCTGAAATGAACGCTGCCCATAGTAGCAAGTCAGCGTGTCGAGACAAGGCAGCAGTTTTGCGGTGGAGCTTGTTTCTGCATTTGTCTGCTGTAACTTGCTACGCTCCCCCGACGGTACAGCTCACATCGCCGATACCGGTGTGCAGCTTCAGGCGGTAGCTGCCGGTGCTGAACTCACGCTCCACGCTCTTGCCGAGAAATCCATGCGGCTCCCACACCGAAGGCGTCTGCATGGACGTCTCCGATGTGCACTGACAACGCTACCGCGCGATAGGCGTGCGGATCGGGCACGGTCACTTTGAGGTCGCCCACTCCGACATCGGCGTCCGTGTTGCCGGAGATGCCTGCGATGGTGAGATCCCCGACCTCCAGATTCAGCCGCAGATCGCTCTGTTTTGGCACGTACATGGTGACGTCAAAGTTATGCTCGCCGTGCTTCGGCATTTGGAGCACGATCTTCGCCTGCGATCCATTCACCGCGAACTCGCGGATCCAATGTGGAGCAGCCGTCGCATCATCGGCTTTGTGGGAGGTAATCACCAGGCGCAGCTTGCCCTGCTGATCGTTCGCCACCACACGCACATCGCCGACGTTCGCGTCGAGTATCACCACTCCGCCGGCAGCGAAGGACGCCTCGCGTACCACCGGCTCAAAGTTTTCCGCGAACGCGGGGCGCACGCTCAGAAGCGTCAAAGCGCAGAGTGTCATCCAGCAAAAGCCGGTATTGCGGCTCATATCGTCTCTCCCGTTTCTGGATCGATATCCATGGAACCCGCCCCCACATTTACTTGCAATGAACCTTGGCCCTTGCCCTGATACTGGCGGCTAATGATGAAATGCGAGCTACCGCCGCCCGGCCGGTGGTCGTGAAAGCTGCCCATCCCCACATTGGCTTCAAAGCTTGCGTAGTCGCGGTCGCCCACCATGCCAAGGTGCGCATCGCCCGCACCAAGATTGATTTCGCGATCTCCCTTGATTCCATCCGCATCGAAGACGAGCTTGCCCGCACCGAGATTGATCTGGGTGTTCAGCGAGGTCGAAGACGGCAGCTCAAGCACGACGAGCGCATGCGACTTATGCGGAAACTCCAGGCTGATAGTCGCGTGATCGGGCGCCACCTCGAGCGTCTTCACGTACGCGCGCATCTTCAGAGAAGGCGTGGAACCGGCCTCGATGCGAAGCTTCACCCTGTCGCCGTGGCCGCGCTCGATACGCAACTCACCGGAGCACATATTGAATTCCAGCCGGCCCTGGCCGGTAAAGGTCCGCTCCACCGCAAGGTGCTGCGCGTCCTCTGTATCTCCGCTCTGGGCGACATAATGGCTCGGATCGGGCGGCTCACCGCAGTTGTTGTTCTCCGCATGAGCCATCGCTCCCATACCGCACAGCGCCAGCAGCGGTACGCTCCACCGCAGAACTCCAGCCTTCACATTCGCCTCCCTGATCCTTGTGGCCGAAAACCCCTGTCCTGCCATACGGCAGAACGCCGCGCCGGGTTCCCATCATGCACTCAGGCCAAGCCGCGATACAATGGGACGAAGACATCCGCCGCTGTCTTCGTCCCTTCTAAACGCAGACCTTCCGGCCATGGTGTCCACGACGACACTTATGATTGAGAGCCCCGTACCGGAAGCACTGACCTTCGACGACGTCCTCCTCGTTCCTGCTTACAGCGAAGTCGTTCCTGCCCAGGTTTCAACCCAGACCCGCCTTACACGCCGCATCTTTCTGAATACTCCGCTGCTCTCGGCTGCCATGGATACCGTGACCGAGTCGCGTCTGGCCATCGCCATGGCGCAGCAGGGCGGCATTGGCATTATTCACCGCAACCTGTCCATCGAGCAGCAGGCCGGCGAGGTGGACAAGGTGAAGCGCTCGGAAAGCGGCATGATTGTCGATCCGGTGACGGTTGGGCCGCAGCAACTCATCTCGGATGCGCTGGATGTCATGCGCCGCTACAAGATCTCCGGCGTGCCGGTGACCCAGGGCAAGCGGCTGGTGGGCATCCTGACCAACCGCGACCTGCGTTTCGAGACGCGCACCGATATTCCCGTCGGCGACGTAATGACCAAGAACAACCTGATCACCGTCCCGGTCGGCACCACGCTGGAAGAGGCGGAACACATTCTTCACCAACATCGCGTGGAGAAGCTGCTGGTGGTCAACGGCGATTACGAGCTCAAGGGTCTGATCACCGTCAAAGACATCCAAAAGAAACTTAAATACCCCAACGCCGCCAAGGATGCGCAGGGACGCCTGCGCGTGGGCGCGGCTATCGGCGCGACCGGCGACTTCCTGGATCGCGCCGCAGAGCTGATCAAGAGCCGTGTGGATGCGCTTTCGATCGACTCCGCGCATGGGCACTCCTCACGCGTGCTGGAGGCGGTTCGCGAAGTCAAGAGACGCTTCCCGGAAACAGACCTGCTGGCCGGCAACGTTGCCACGTACGACGGCGCGATCGCGCTGATGGATGCAGGCGCAGATGCGGTGAAGGTCGGGATCGGCCCCGGCTCCATCTGCACCACTCGCATGGTGACAGGCGCAGGCATGCCGCAGATCACTGCCATTTCAGAGTGCTTCCGCGCCGCCCGCGAGCGCGACGTCCCGGTCATTGCAGATGGTGGCATCAAGTATTCGGGCGACGTCACCAAGGCCATCGCGGCAGGCGCCTCAGCAGTCATGATCGGCTCGCTCTTTGCCGGCGTGGACGAGAGCCCGGGCGAAACCATCCTGTACCAGGGCCGCTCCTTCAAGACCTATCGGGGGATGGGATCACTTTCCGCCATGGCACAGGGTTCCGGCGAGCGCTACTTCCAGAGCTCCCGCGATCTGGATGCGCCCGAGGCCCGGCTGCAGGGAGACGTAGTTCAGCGTGAGCGCGCTACGCAAAACCGCCTGGCCAAGTTTGTCCCCGAGGGCATCGAAGGACGAGTTCCCCATCGCGGGCCGCTGGAGTCGATGGTCTATCAGCTGGTAGGCGGTCTGCGCTCGGGCATGGGCTATCTGGGCTGCGGCACGATCGAGGAACTGCAGCAGAATGCGCGCTTTATCCGCATCTCGAACGCAGGTCTGCGAGAATCCCATGTCCACGACGTGATCATCACCCGCGAGGCGCCGAACTACCACGTGGAATAGGCACGTCGAATAGCGAACGAACAGCCTGCCGGCAATACGGGCGAACGTGAAATCGACGCAACTTTCGCCCATCGCCCGCGTTCTCATAAGGACCATGGCTCGTCGCGCCGTATTTGCCGCCACCCTGCTCTTCGCCGCCATTCCCGTGCTGGCGCAACAGCCTGTCTACCCGAGCTATCCCCCGCCACCGCCCGCTTCGGGAGACAATGCGCCGCACACCGCGCCTCCAGACCAGACGGAACAGCAGGGCTATCCGGATCAATCCGCGCCTGAGCAGCAACAAAATCAGGGATATCCCGACCAGGCGCCGCAGAAGCCCTCTCCGTATCCGCCGGCTAACGAGCCGAATGCCGAGCAAAATCCGCAGCCATATGGGCCGCCGGTGGCGCAGGAGCCGTATCCGCAGCAAAGCGCGCCAGCATACCCGCAGCAAGGCAGGCAATCGTATCCGCCGCCAGCCAGCAGCTCTCTCAATTGGGTTCCCCAAGGGATGGAAGTGCTGGGGCGTACTGCGGCCTTCCACACTGATTTCACCTTCGATCGCTCGATGTTGCAGTTGGCAAGCGGCTTATGGGAAGGTCCGGGCGATCCTGCACTGGCGGACGCCGTCAGCCGGTTGGACGGGATCTCGGTGCACAGCTATCACTATGCCGCGCCCGGCATGTACGACCCGCACCTACTTGATGCCGTGCGGCGGCAGTACGGCGCCCTGGGATGGCAGCACCTGGTAACCGCACATTCGCGTTCCAGCGACGGGGCAACGGATCTCTGGATCAGCTTCCACCACATGCGGGCGACCGGAGCCGTGGTGCTCTTCCAGAGCCCGAACAACCTGAATCTGATTGCTTTCTCCGGCAACCTCAGCCCGATCGACCTGCTGCATCTGCGCGGACACTTTGGCATTCCGCGCTTCTCCGGAGATCACTTCGTCCCCGCGCCAGGACCAGCGGCGCGCGTCGCTCCGCCGCCTCGCTACTGAGCGCAACGACTATGCCGAACTGAGGCGATCCCGCCGGATTCTGATGTCTCGACCTTCCTTCCCGGCCAAAGTGACAAAATCGAGCGAAAACGATCATTTGCTTGACAAGCGTGCCGCCAATCGTGTGTGATCGTCCATAATTTATATATAGATTAAGGCGAACGTTTGTCTACGGCATTTTTCCTCACAAGCCAGTAGCGTTCACCCCGGAAAACCGGCCCTCGACCGCTTTTCATCTGGGACTTTACGTCAGGGACAAGTCCCTAAAATTTGTTCAAGGCACTGGCCTCCCTCAGTGCCGGGAGGCGATCGACAGATTCGCCTCCCTTCTTTTTCGCCTCGGAATGCACCGCCGCTTGGTCTTTATACTCGTCGCAAGCCATGCAAAGGTCTCCCCTCCTGGCAGCAATTCTTGCGGCCCTCCCTCTCTGCGCACAGCAAAGTCCCGCTGTCATCTCGCGGCCATCCACTACCCAGACCGTCGTAGTTACGGCAAAATCGAATCCGCTTGCCCTTGCAGGCTCCGACCGGGCGGTCGTCGTGCTGGACACACAGTCGCAGCCTCTGCTTTTCGAGTCACTGCCCGATGTACTTCGCCTCGACCCTTCACTGAACCTGCAGGAACGCGGTCCAGACGGCGTGCAGGCCGATCTGTCCATCCGCGGCTCCACGTTCGAGCAATCACTCATCCTGCTCAACGGAATGCGGGTTGACGATCCGCAGACGGGACATTTCAATCTTGATGTTCCGGTGCCATTGGACGCCGTGAATCGCGTCGAGGTATTGCATGGCTCCGGATCCGCGTTCTATGGATCGGACGCGATTGCCGGCGCCGTTGACCTGATCACCGGGGAGCCGGAACGCCCTGCAGGAGCTGCAGCCAGCAATCTTTCGCTGGAGGCGCGTGCCGGCTTTGGCAGCTTCGCCAGTACCGAACAACGCGTGATTGGGAGCTATGCGCGTACGCGCTTCTCCGAGCAGTTTGCCGGCAGTCGCGATACTTCCGCCGGATTCACTACCGATCGCAACTACCGCAGCGAGGCACTCTCCTCGGAGAGCTGGCTGCACAGCAGGCTGGGCACAACCGATGTGCTGCTCGCCGGAAGCAATCGGCCATTCGGCGCGAACCAGTTCTACGGTCCGTACGAATCCTTCGAGCACACCAAGGGATGGCTTGCCATGCTGCAGCAGCAACTTGGGCAATGCATGCAGGCCGGGTTCAGCTATCGCAGGCATAGCGATGTCTACATTCTCGAGGTCGCCGATCCCGCATTCTACGAGAACAATCACATCGACGAGGCATGGCAGGGAGTCGTTCGCCGCACAGATACCCTCGGCAAGGGCCTGCAAGTATCAACCGGCCTTGATGGGTCAGCAGATACCATCCGCAGCTCCAGCCTGGGGCGGCATGGCCGGAATCAAGGCGCCGGGTACGCCAGCCTTGACGTGCGCACCTGGCCGCGTTTTACGCTCTCCATTGCAGGACGGGAAGAGGTGTTCAGCGGCGGATCTCAGGACTTCTCGCCAACCGTTGCTGTGGGTTATCGACCGCGGGACACCCTGCGGCTGCGTGTGTCTGCCGGGCATGCTTTCCGGCTCCCGACGTACACCGATCTTTACTACAGCGACCCTTCGACGGTGGGGAACCCGCAGCTCAAACCGGAAACTTCGTGGAGCTATGAAGGAGGTCTTACATGGATGCCGGGTGGCCGCGCATCGCTTGACGTGACCGCTTTCCAGAATCGGTTAGGCAACAGTATCGATTACATTAAGCCGTCGCCCACCGCTCCCTACAAGGCAACCAACACTGGCGCGCTGACCTTTACCGGCGCAGAGACGGCGTTTCACCTGCACCTCAATAGCAGCCAGCAGCTTGACTTCGCTTACACCGAAGTTCACGCTAGCCGCGATCTACCCAATGGACTCATCTCTGCTTACGTATTCAACTACGCGGCGCAGAGCGCGTTATTCTCCTGGTCGGCCGTCATCCGGCACCAGATCGTCGCACGCACGCAGGTAGCCGTCGTACAACGTGTGAGCCGCACGGCATACCCTTTGTGGGACATCGCAATTGCACGCAGCACGGGTCGAGTGCAGCCTTACCTCAGATTCGCAAATCTCAGCAATACCGGCTATCAGGAATTGCCTGGAGTGCCCATGCCCGGCCGCAGCATCACCGGTGGCCTCGCGTTCACATGGGCGCATAACCGCTGAGAGCAGCTCCGCCTGAGAGCAGCCCCCGCGCGCAAATGAAAACGCACCCGAAGTGGGTGCGTTTTGCTGTTACGTTTTAAACCTGCAGAAGCTATTCGCCCGCTTCGCCCTTCTCGGGGCTCTGCTCGGCCATAGCCTTCTCCATCTCCTCGCGGCGCTTCTGGCGTGCATCGGCGCGCTTGGTGCGCTTCTCGTCGAGAAGCTTCTCGGCGCCCAGCAGCTCGATGAATGCCTTCTCCGCGCCATCGCCCTTCTGGAAGCCGGTACGGATGATGCGCAGATAACCGCCCTGCCGGTCGCCGTAGCGCGGCGCCACGGTCTCGAAGAGGCGCTTTACGGCGTCATCGGTCATCAGGTAGGCGTGGGCCTGTCGGCGGGAGTGCAGGTCACCGCGCTTGCCCAGCGTGATCAGTTTTTCTACATGGGGACGCGCGGCCTTGGCCTTGGTGACGGTGGTCACGACACGGTCTTCCAGCAGGATGGACGTGACCAGGTTGCGCAGCAGGGCGCGGCGGTGGCTGGTGTTGCGTCCGAGTTTGTATCCAGCATTGCGATGGCGCATGGCAAAATCTCTCGCTTACGTGCGGCGGTCGGCCGCTAAAATCAAGCGCCGGAGAGAGTGATCTCCCTCCGGCGGAAATACAGTTAGAAGTTCTCCGGCTCGTTCTGCATCGGCTCGAGCACGTCCAGATCATCCTCTTCGTCGTCGAAGCGGTTGTATGCCTGCGCTCTCACTTCCGAGGGCAGGATCGAAGTCGGGCCGGGGACGGCGTTGCCGTTCTCGTCGATCTTCATGCCCAGCGACAGACCCATCTGCGCCAGGATTTCCTTGATCTCGTTCAGTGACTTGCGGCCGAAGTTCTTGGTCTTCAGCATCTCGGGCTCGGTCTTCTGCACCAGCTCGCCGATGGTCTGAATGTTGGCGTTCTTCAGGCAGTTGTAGCTGCGCACGGACAGCTCGAGCTCTTCGACCGAACGGTTGAGGTTCTCATTCCGCAGTTGCATGCGGCCCTCTTCCGTCTGGTGCTCCGCTTCGATCTCTTCCTCGAAGTTGATGAAGATGCTCATGTGGTCCTTGATCAGCTTGGCTGCCAGGCCGATTGCATCAGCTGGGAGTACGGAGCCGTTGGTCCAGACCTCGAGCGTCAGCTTGTCGTAGTCGGTGATCTGACCGAGACGCGCTGCGTCGACGGCGTAGTTGACCTTACGCACTGGAGAGTGAACCGAGTCCACGGGGATAAAGCCGATGCCGAGATCGCTGTCGAAGTTCTTGTCGGCCGCGATGTAGCCGCGTCCGCGCTTCAGACGCATCTCCATGTCCAGCTTGCCGCCTTCGCTCACGGTCGCGATGTAGATCTCCTTGTCGAGGATCTCCACGTCGCCGTCCGCCTCGATCATGCCCGAGGTGACAACGCCGGGCTGGTCCGCGCGCAGGTAGAGCGCCTTCGGACCTTCACCGTTCAACTTGAAGGGAATCTGCTTCAGGTTGAGGATGATGTCTGTCGCGTCTTCCACCACGCCGGTGATCGACTGGAACTCGTGCAGCACACCTTCGATCTTGACGGCGGTGACGGCCGCGCCCTCGATTGAGGAGAGCAGCACGCGGCGCAACGCATTGCCGACGGTGGTGCCGAAACCCCGTTCAAAGGGCTGGGCGCTGAATTTTCCGTACTTCTCGGTGAGCGTCTCCGTATCGACTGCAAGACGCTTGGGCTTCTGAAATCCTCTCCAAAGCATGTCGTATCTCCTGCACAGCAAGCGCCGCGAAGCATTCTGCAGCGGCTGTGCCTGTGTCTCCTGTTTCGTGAATGTGGCCGCTTGCGCGGTACTGCTCCCGGCGATGGATTGCCGGGCAAACTTAGTTATTTGCTATACAGTTCGACGATCAGCTGCTCGTTCACCGGCAGGTTGACGTCCTCGCGCTTCGGCAGCGCCAGCACCTTGCCGGAGAGGTTCTGATGATCGACCTGCAGCCATTGCGGCGACTGCTGATGGCTCGCAAACTCGGTCGAGCTCTCCAGCACCGTCATCTTCTTCGAGCCTTCGCGGATCTTGATCTCATCGCCCACCTGCACCTGATAGGAGGGGATGTTCACCTTGCGTCCGTTCACTTCGACGTGGCCGTGACGCACGATCTGGCGCGACTGGCGGCGGCTGGATGCGAAGCCGAGACGATAGGCGACGTTGTCTAGACGGCGCTCGAGCTGTTGCAACAGGATCTCGCCGGTGACACCAGAAGAGCGGTTTGCCTTCTCGTAGTACTCGCGGAACTGGCTCTCGAGCGTGAAGTAAATGCGCTTCGCCTTCTGCTTCTCACGCAGTTGCAGACCGTATCCGACGATCTTCACCTTGCGGTCGCGGCCGTGCTGGCCGGGGGCGAAGTTGCGCTTATCCACCGCACACTTCTCGGTGTGGCACTTCGTGCCTTTCAGAAAAAGCTTCATGCCTTCGCGACGGCAAAGGCGACAGACTGCTCCGGTATAACGTGCCACGTATCTCTCTCCTCAACTTCGAGTGTCGATTGGTTTACAGGTCCGGAGATCAGAATCCGGTCACCCTTCGTCCCAGTCCGTACTTCTTCAACTTCAGCTGCTGCCTGCCAAAACACAAACAGGCAGCGGCTCAATCAGACCCTGCGCCGCTTCGGCGGACGGCAGCCGTTGTGCGGAATCGGGGTAACATCGCGGATCGAACGCACTTCGATGCCGGCGGCGGCCAACGCACGCACGGCGGATTCGCGGCCCGAACCGGGCCCGCTGACCCGCACATCGACCGAGCGCAGACCATGGTCGCGCGCCTGGTTGGCGGCGTTGATTGCGGCCTGCTGTGCTGCAAATGGTGTGCCCTTGCGCGAACCCCGGAAGCCAAGCGAGCCGGAGCTCTTCCAGGAAAGCGTGTTGCCCATGTTGTCCGTAATGGTGACAATCGTGTTGTTGAACGAAGCCTGAATGTGCACCAGACCATAGGGCACGTTCTTCCGTTCGCGCTTCTTGAACTTCTTGTTCTTGCCGGCCTTGCCGGTCGCCGCTGCCTGTGCCTTTGCCATTTAGGTCTTCGTCGCTTTCTTCTTGCCCGCGATGGTGCCCTTGCGCGGGCCCTTGCGCGTGCGCGCGTTGGTGTGACTGCGCTGGCCGCGGACCGGCAGGTTGCGGCGGTGGCGGTTGCCACGATAGCTCTGAATGTCGATCAGGCGCTTGATGTTCATCGAGACTTCTTTGCGCGCGTCGCCTTCGACGTCGCCTTCCTTCTCGATCACCTGGCGGATGCGGTTGACCTCATCCTCGCCCAAGTCCTGAACCTTCTTGAACGGATCGACATTCGCGCTGGTCAGAATGCTCGCCGCGCGCGGATTCCCGATCCCGTAGATGTAAGTGAGCGCGATCCGTGCCTGCTTGTTTCTGGGCAGATCGACGCCAGCAATACGTGCCATGCTCTTCCTTCACTTGCCCCAGCGGAACTTTGCCGCCGGAGGCGTTTGACCGGAGCCGCGAGGACTCTGGCAGATTGAGCGGAGATGAGGTTCATCGCAAGCCTTGACTTCGGCTAACTCGCCCCAGCACCGCCTTGAGTATGCCCGGGCGTCTTAGCCCTGGCGCTGCTTATGCTTCTGATTCTCACAGATCACCCGCACCACACCGCGGCGATGGATGACCTTGCACTTGTCACAAATCTTCTTGACTGATGCACGTACCTTCATAACGACATCCCCTCAATCTCTCGGCTCACAAGCTCGGGCCATCCAGCAGATCACGCCCATAACAACGAGCCTCCCTGAAGAGGCTGGTTGCTTTCTGGCGGCATACCGGCGCGCTACTTGTATCTGTAAACAATGCGGCCGCGGTTCAGATCGTACGGACTCAGCTCCACCGCAACACGATCTCCGGGGAGGATGCGGATGAAGTTCTTCCGCATGCGACCGGATACGTGGGCCAGCACCTGATGCTTGTTCTCGAGTTCCACTTTGAACATCGCGTTTGGCAACGTCTCGAGCACCGTCGCCATAACTTCTATTGCGTCTTCCTTCGACAATCCGTCTTCCTGGTTCCGCCAGACTCGTCCCGCCAGACAGTTCTGGCAAAGCCTCCGGCCACTTATGTGCCAACCCCTATGATACCTGAATTTGTGGAGTTTACAGCGTCAAAATCGCCGCGCCATCCTTGGTCACCGCTACGGTGTGCTCGAAATGCGCGCTCAGGCTGCCGTCTTCAGTCACTGCCGTCCAACCGTCCTTCAAAACCCGCACCGCATCGCCGCCCGCGTTGACCATGGGCTCGATGGCCAGCACCATACCTTCGCGCAGCCGGACCCCGCGTCCCCGTTGCCCGAAGTTGGGAATCTGCGGGTCTTCGTGCATGTGCGTCCCGATACCATGTCCCACAAACTCCTTCACCACGCTGAAGCCCTCGGCCTCGACCATCTCCTGCACCGCTGCGCCGACGTCGCCGAGCATGGCGCCGGGACGCACGGTCTCGATGGCCTTTTCCAGCGACCCTCGGGTCACATCGAGCAGCCGCTGGGCCGTCGCTGCGACCTTGCCGACCGGGATGGTGATGGCGGAGTCGCCATAGTACCCATCGATCACCGCGCCACAGTCGACCGAGAGAATGTCGCCTTCACGCAGCACGGTTTTCGCCGACGGAATGCCGTGCACCACCTGCTCGTTTAACGAGGTGCAGAGCACGCAAGGGAATCCGTGGTAGCCCTTGAAGGCCGGCTTGGCGCCTGCGTCCTCAATCATCTTCGCCGCCACGTTCTCCAGATCGAGGGTCGTCACGCCCGGTTTCACCATGGTTCGCACCGCATGGAGCACCTCGCGCACAATCCCGCCGGCGCGGCGCATCTTCTCCACTTCCTTCGCGGTCTTGATCACGATTGCCATAATGCTTATCGCCTACCCTAGCCCCGTAATAGCTCCACCGCTGCCAGGATGCTCTCCGTCACCGCCTCGACGGACGAATCGCCGTCCACTTCGGCATAGCGGCCCAGAGCCCGGTAGTGTTCGAGCACGGGGGCCGTCTGCTTGGCATAGGCGCGCATGCGCTCGGCAAAGACCGCCTCTGTGTCGTCGACGCGCTGCTCGAGAACTGTCTGATCAAAATCGCAGACCGTGTCGGCGACCGGCGGTTTCAGGTGCACGTTATAGATGCGCTTGCAGACCGGACAGCTTCGCCGGCCCGTAATGCGCAACAGCAACTGCTGCTCATTGACCCGTAGACTGACGGCGACTACCGGAAGGCTGTTCGCGCTGGAAGCCAGGTAGGCATCGAGCCAGTCGGCCTGCACCAGCGTGCGAGGAAAGCCGTCCAGGATATAGCCCCGCGCGGTATCGGGCTCCTCCAGGCGGGCGGCGACCATGTCGTTCACCAGCGCGTCGGAGACCAGTTTGCCCGCCGCCATGCGGGCGAGGTCGTCTTCGTGCAGCTTGCCTTCGCGCAGCAGTCGGTCGGCAATCGTGCTGGGCTGCAAGTCGCGGTTGCGAATCTCGCGCAGCAGGTCGCCGGTCGAGATCTGCGGGATACCCCATGCCGCCATGATCGCTTTGGCCTGCGTTCCCTTGCCCACCCCCGGCGCCCCCAGAAGGAGCACTGGACCGGGTAGAAGATCCGCGCGCAGTTGCGCCGGGATCAGGTTCGCGGGAGCCAACTCCGTCGATCCCGCTACCACGCGCGGCGTCCGCGCACCCGGCCGCTCCGTGGAGAGAAGCCCTCATAGTGGCGCATGATGAGCTGCGATTCGACCTGGTTCACCGTGTCCATAGCGACGCCGACCACGATCAGCAGCGAAGTGCCTCCGAAGTAGAAGTTCAGCCCTAGACCGTGGGTCACCCATGTAGGCATCTTCTCGAAGGCTGAACCGACCAGCCACAAGTTCTCGAGGTGAATGCCGTTGATCATGATCTGCGGAATCAACCAGACCACGATCAGATAGATCGCGCCCACCAGCGTAATGCGGGTCAGGATGTCGTTGATGTAATCCGAGGTGCGGCGGCCGGGCCGGATACCCGGGATGAATCCGCCATACTTGCGCATGTTATCGGCAATATCGTCCGGGCGAAAGACGATCGAGATGTAGAAATAGGCGAAGAAGACAATCGCCACCATCGATAGCAGCTCATACCAGGGCTCACCAGCGCGCAGCGCATCAAAGATGCGGTTCAGCGCCGGATGGCTGCGGACGAAATTCGAGCTGGCAAACAGCATCGGCGCAGAGAGGATCGAGCTCGCAAAAATAATCGGCATGACGCCGCCGGAGTTCACCTTGAGCGGCAGGTGCGTGGACTGGCCACCCATCAGCCTACGTCCGACGATGCGCTTGGCATACTGCACCGGGATGCGGCGCTCCGACCGCTCGACATAGACGATGAACGCGACCACCGCGATCATGCCGCCGACCAGGATTGCTAGCGCAGGAACGGTGAAGGCGCCGAAGGCCTGTGTCTTGGCCTTCTCAATAAGGTCTGCGATGCCGCGCGGGAGCCCATCGACGATGCCCGCGAAGATCAGCAAGCTCATGCCGTTGCCGACACCGCGGTCGGTGATCTGCTCGCCCAGCCACATCACAAAGGTGGTGCCGGCGGTCAGAGTGAGGACGGTCATCGCGATGAAGCCAGCGCCCGGATTCAGGACATAGGACTGTCCCCCACCGCTGCTATGCGAAAGCGTGAGCGCGATCGCGAACGACTGCACGATGCCGAGCACGACTGTCATGTAGCGCGTCCACTGCGTGATCTTGCGGCGCCCGATCTCGCCTTCCTTCTGCAATTTGGCCAATGGTTCATAGACCACGGTCAGCAGCTGGAAGATGATTGATGCAGTGATGTAGGGCATGATGCCCAGGGCGAAGACGGTGAGCCGGCGCAGATTGCCGCCGCTGAACAGATCGACCAGCCCCAGGGCAGAGCCGCTCTGCGAGTCAAAGAACGACTCCAGTGCCTTGGTGTCGACGCCCGGCGTCGGAATGTGTGCGCCCAGACGGTAGACCGCCAGCATGCCCAGCGTGAACAGCAGGCGATTGCGAAGGTCCGGGATACGGAAGATATTCGAAAACTTTTCCAACATATAAGGTCAGCTTTGTACCTTGCTTACGCCAGGAATACTTACGACTGGGAGGGAGCGCCGCCCAGTACCACGACCTTGCCGCCGGCGCGCTCGATCTTTTCCTGCGCCGACTTCGAGAACTTGTGCGCGTGCACGGTGATGGCGGTCTTGATTTCGCCATTGCCGAGAATCTTCAGCAGGCCCTTCTTCTTGGTCAGGCCGAGCTCCGCCAGCTTCTCAAGCGTCAGTTCAGTCTCCTTGACGCCGGACAGGCTGTCCAGGTTGAGTACGTTGTACTCGGTGCGGAAGATGTTGGTAAAGCCGCGCTTGGGCAGGCGGCGATGCAGCGGCATCTGGCCGCCTTCAAAGCCGCGCATCAGGCTCGAACCGGAGCGGGAGCCCTGGCCCTTATGACCGCGGGTCGAAGTCTTGCCCATGCCGGAGCCCATACCGCGGCCCACGCGCTTGCGATTGGTGTTCGCTTTCTTCGGCGCACGCAGATTGGAGAGATTCGTTGCCATGTATTCCTCGCTCAACGCCGGTTCCTCAGAGAACCGACTCGCATTTTGATTGTTCTTCCAATTACTCGACGATGCGCACCAGATGCGGAATGGCCTTCACCATGCCGCGGATCGACGGCGTATCCTCACGCTCGACGATCTGGTTCAACCGGGTAAAGCCCAGGCCCTTGACGACCTTCTTGTGCTTTGCCGGCGTCGCGATCTTCGAGCGGTAGTACTCGATCAGCAGTGTCTTCTTCGCCTCTGCCATGACTATAGCTCCTCTACCTGCTTGCCGCGCAGCGCCGCAACATCGGCCTTGTCGCGCAACTGGGTCAGCGCGTCGAATGTCGCCTTGATGACGTTGTGCGGGTTGGCGGTGCCCAGGCTCTTGGTCAGCACATTCTGTACCCCCGCCGAGGTCATCACCGCGCGGACTGCGCCGCCCGCGATCACCCCCGTGCCTTCCGGCGCAGGCTTCAGCAGCACCTGCCCGGAGCCGTAACGGCCCAGCACCTGGTGCGGGATAGAGGTATCGGTCAAGTGTACGTGCACCAGGTTCTTCTTGGCGCTCTCGATGCCTTTGCGGATCGCCTGGGGCACTTCCTTCGCCTTGCCCGACCCGTAGCCCACCACGCCGGCGCTCGGATCACCCACAACCACCAAGGCGGCGAACGACATGTTCTTTCCGCCTTTCACAACCTTCGTGACGCGGTTGATGGCGACCACCTGATCCTTCAGGTTGTAGTGCCCCGCATCAATCTTCTTCTTCAGCATTGCCATCCGTCTGTTCCTTCCGAGCGCCAGGCGCCCCTAACCCTTGCTAGAACTCGAGACCCGCTTCACGCGCGGCATCGGCCAGCGCCTTGATGCGTCCGTGATAGAGATAGCCGCCGCGATCGAAGACCACCTTCTTGACGCCCTTATCCTTCGCGCGCTCCGCTACCAGCTTGCCAACTTCCTTCGCCGCCGCCACATTGCCGCCGGTCTTCAGCTTGGCTGCCTTGGTAGAGGCCGACACCAGTGTGACACCCGACGCGTCGTCGATCACCTGGGCGTAGATATGGTTCAGCGAGCGGTAGACATTCAGCCGCGGCCGCTCTGCCGTACCCTGCATCTTCTGCCGGATGCGCGCATGCACGCGCTGCCGGATCGTATTTCTCTGTCTCTGCGGAATCATGGTCTCGTCTTCTTCCTAGTAGCGGGACCGCCCTGCGGCCCCGTTCGGTTGTATAGCTGCAATTACTTCGCGCCTGTCTTGCCGACCTTCTTCTTCAGCTTCTCGTCGCTGTAGCGCACGCCCTTGTTCTTGTACGGATCGGGCTTGCGCAAGGAGCGCATGTCCGCCGCTACCTGACCGACCTTTTGCCGGTCGATGCCGGTGATGGTGACCTTGGTCTGCTTCGGGTCGATCGCAGCATCGATGCCGGTGGGCAGCGGAAACTCGATCGGATGCGAGTAGCCGAGCGTGAACACCACCATGCCCTTACCCTTCATCTCCGCGCGATAGCCGATGCCAACGATGTCCAGTTCTCTGGTCCAACCCTTGGTGACGCCTTCGACCGCGTTGAACAGCAGCGCGCGCGTCAGCCCATGCAGAGGCGCCAGGGTATCGTCCTTACGCGTGGCGATCATGTGGCCATCTTTGTCCTCGAGCGTAATGCCCTCCGGCAGCGGCGTCTTCAGCTTGCCCTTTGGACCTTCGACCAGAACCTCTTTCCCTTGCACGGTGTATTTCACACCCTTGGGCAGAGCAATCGGCTGTTTTCCAATGCGTGACATCTTTTTGTTTCCTTCATCGGCTTGCGAGTCCCGGTTCAGCTCTACGCTTTTCCGTTCCACTGCAGCCCGCACAACAAATACATCTCACTTTTGTTACATCCTGCGATGCTTACCAGACTTCGCAGAGGATCTCGCCGCCGACACCCTCGCGGCGCGCCTGACGGCCGGTCATGACTCCGCGCGGCGTGGTCAGGATGTTGATCCCCAGTCCGCCCTGCACGCGGCGAATCTCATCGCGGCCCACATATACGCGGCAGCCGGGACGCGAAACACGCTGCAGATCGCGGATGGCGGCCTCGTTGTTCGAGCCATACTTCAGGTACACCCGCAGGATCTGGCGGCCTTCTTCCTCGGTGGCCTTGTAGTTGGCGATGTAGCCCTCTTCCTTCAGAATGCGGGCGATCTCCGCCTTCAGCTTCGAGGCGGGAACGTCCAGTTTCTGGTGGCGGGCGCGGATCGCGTTGCGGATGCGTGCCAGAAAATCGGCGACTGGGTCGGTAAAGCTCATGCTCTCTCCTTCATCCTCCGTTCGCTCCGGACCATTTGTCGATCAGGGCCAGAGAACCAGCGAAGATGGTGTGGCTGGCATGCTCGGCATGCCCAGCGCGTTAAAGTACGTCGTGCATCCTTACCAGGATGACTTCACAACTCCTGGGATCTCGCCGCGCAGGGCAAGACCGCGGAAGCACAGGCGGCATACACCGAACTTGCGCAGAAATGCGCGCGGACGGCCGCACAGCTTGCAGCGGTTGTGCTTGCGCGAGGAAAACTTCGGCTTCCTGGCGTCTTTGACACGTTTTGCAGTGGTCGACATTCTGTCTTAAATCCTCGTATCCTTCTCCCGCATTTCGAGTGCCTAAGCAGCAGCCGTGCGGAATGGCATGCCGAACTGCCGCAGCAGCGCGCGCGCCTGGTTGTCGTCCTTCGCCGTAGTGACGATGGTGATGTTCATGCCCTTCAGCTTTTCCACCCGGGCGTAGTCAATCTCCGGGAAGATGAGCTGATCGCGGATGCCCAGCGTGTAATTGCCGCGTCCGTCGAAGCTCTTGGTCGAAACACCTCGGAAGTCGCGCACTCGCGGCAGGGCAATGGAGACCAGGCGGTCCAGAAACTCGTACATCTTGTCGCCGCGCAGCGTGACCATCGCGCCGATGGGCATGCCCTCGCGAACTTTGAAGGCTGCAATCGACTTCTTCGCCTTGGTGGCTACCGGCTTCTGCCCGGCAATCGCCGTCAGGTCCGCTACGAGAGGATCGAGCATCTTGGGGTTCTGGGTCGCTTCGCCCAGGCCCATGTTGAGCACGATCTTTTCCAGCCGCGGCACGGCCATCGAGTTCTTCAGGCCGAGTTCCTTCTGGAGCGCGGGCCGGATTTCTTTCTGATACTTCTCATGCAGTCGTGTTGCCATTTGTCTCGTCTCTCTGCTCTCTGCCACGGTCCCGGGGTGGACTTCCAGACGGGATACGAAATCCGTGTACCGTTACGTAGCCTGTTACAAACCTCGTCCTTACTTCTTGCCCTTGGGCGCGATGGTCTGTCCGCACTTCTTGCAGACCCGCACCTTCTTGTCGCCTTCGAACTTGTAACCCACGCGCGTCGGCCCACAGCTTGAGCAGACCAACATCACATTCGAGATCTGGATCGCCGACTCCTGCTCGGCGATGCCGCCCTTTATGTTGCGCTGCGGATTCGGCCGCACATTCTTCTTCACCACGCGCACATGCTCGACCAACAGCTTGCCCTTCTCCGGCATCACGTGCAGCACGCGGCCCTTCTTGCCCTTGTCCGTGCCGGTGATCACCATCACCGTGTCGTTGCGCTGAATCTTCAATCCCGCCATTTCGTCTCTCCCACTCGCAGCCCGGTCCTTAAAGGACCTCGGGGGCCAGCGACACAATCTTCAGAAACTTCTTCTCGCGCAGTTCACGGGCCACCGGCCCGAAGACGCGCGTGCCCACCGGCTCGCCTGCTTCGTTGATCAGCACCGCGGCGTTCTGGTCAAAGCGGATGTAGGTGCCATCGCGGCGACGCGCTTCCTTGCGCAGCCGTACCACGACCGCCCTGACCACCTTGCCCTTCTTTACCTGCCCGTCCGGCGAGGCTTCCTTCACCGCGGCCGTGATCACGTCGCCCAGGCCAGCCTTCTTGCCACTGGCACCGCCGAGCGGCAGGATCATCTGCAGCTTGCGCGCGCCGGAGTTATCGGCGACCTCGAGCATGGATCTCATCTGCACTGCCATCGTTCTCGTCTCCGTTCCCTGCCGGATTCCCGGTAAATCCCGTGACCCTACAAATCCACTCTGCTGAAGAAACCTAAGAAGTCGTGAGCTCCGGCGCGGCTGCCGCTTCGGCCGCCTGCACCTGCGCCAAGGTCGAGCGCCGCAGGATCTCCTGCAACTGCCACCGCTTCAGCTTGCTCATGGGGCGCGTCTCGCGAATGCGCACCATGTCGCCCACGCGTGCCGTGTTCTGCTCGTCATGTGCGTAAAACTTCTTGGTCGTCCGCACCGTCCGCTTGTACTTGGGGTGGGCCTTGCGCATCTCGACTTCGACCACGATGGTCTTCTGCATCTTGGTCGAGACCACGTGACCTACCTTCTCGTTGCGGCGCTCGGTCGCGGCCAGCTGCTCGTTCGTCATTACCTGTTCGCTCATCGCTTACCGAGCCTCCTTCTTCTTAGCAGTCTTCTTCGTCGCGACTTTTTTCTTCGCGGTCTTCGCAACCTTCTTGGCCGCAGAGGTCTTCCCTGCAGACTTCCTGCTGGTCGACTTCTTGGCCCGCTTGGCCACGGTCTTCTTCTTCGCTTCGGGCGCAGCCTCTGCCTGACCATGCAGCGCCGCATTCAATCCCAGCTCGCGCTCACGCCTGATGGTCTTGATGCGCGCAACGTCCTTCTTCAGCCCGCGCAGCTTCTTCACGCCTTCGGTCTGCCCCAGCCGCATTTGAAAGCGCAGGCGAAAGAGCTGCTCGGAGGCTTGCTGCTCCTCGTGCTGCAGCTCGTGCGGGCCCAGGTTACGAATCTTGTCCAGTTCCATCTCGTCTTCTCTTCCGGGCCGCTCTCAGCGGGCAGGCCCTTCATCATCTGGCCCGGTCTTGCGACCGGTGCCATCCATCGGTCTGTTATGTCTACTTCGCCGCCGCCGTCATCACCACATCGTGACGCATGACAAAGCGGGTCTTCAGCGGAAGCTTGTGTGCCGCCAGCCGCATCGCCTCTTGCGCGACATCGGGAGCGACACCCTCCATCTCAAACAGCACTTTGCCCGGCCGCACCACGGCAACCCAGTGGTCCGGCGCGCCCTTGCCTTTGCCCATACGGGTTTCGGCCGGCTTCTTGGTCACCGGCTTGTCGGGAAACAGACGCAGCCAGATCTTGCCACCACGCTTGATGAAGCGGGTCATCGCAATACGGCTGGCCTCAATCTGGCGATCCGTGATGTAACCGCACTCCAACACCTTCAACCCGTAAACCCCAAACGAAAGCTCCGAGCCGCGCCATGCCTTGCCCTTCATGCGCCCGCGCTGCTGCTTCCGGTACTTCACCTTCTTCGGCATCAACATAAGAAACTCCAGCCAACCAGCTGCTAATTCGCAAATCTCGACAATCAATCATCTTCCAAGCCAATAGCCAATAGCCAGTAGCTAGCAGCCAGAAGCTGCTGCTTAAAAAACCGAGCTGCCGATCTCCTTCGGCTGACGGCGCTTCTGCTCATAGACATCGCCGCGATAGATCCACACCTTCACGCCAATCACGCCATAAGTCGTCCGCGCCTCGGCAAAACCGTAGTCGATGTCCGCGCGCAGCGTGTGCAGGGGCAGACGGCCCTGCAGATACCACTCCGACCGGGCAATCTCGTTGCCGTTCAATCGGCCCGAAACGCGGACCTTGATGCCCTTGCAGCCGAAGCGCAGCGCCGAATCGACCGCCATGCGCATCACGCGACGAAAACCCGAACGCTTCTCAAGCTTCAAGGCGATGCTTTCGGCAACTAGTTGTGCGTCCAGCTCCGGCTTGTTCACCTCGACGATGTCGATGGTGACGTCGCGCTTGGTGCGATCCTGGATCTCGGCCTTTAGCTTGTCGATCTCCGCGCCCTTGCGCCCGATCACGATGCCCGGACGCGCGGTACGAATGATGATTCGCAGCTTCTTGCCCGGCCGCTCGACTTCGACTGAGCTCACGCCGGCCAGCTTCAGCTTTTCCTTCAGCTCACGCTTCAGCTGAACGTCTTCGATCAGGAGCTTGTCATAGTCGCGAACCACAAACCAGCGCGACCGCCACGGCTTGTTCACACCCAGCCGGAATCCATAAGGATGGACTTTCTGTCCCATACGCTTCCTTTACTTAGCCGCCTTCGCGGACTTGGTTCCTTTGGCGGCGACCTTCTTCGCCGGCGATTTTTTGGCAGCCGTCTTCTTCGCGACCGGCTTGATGGACTTCTTCTTGGCCGTCTTCTTGCCCTTGGACGCAGTCTCGACATCAGGCTCGGCGGTGGTCACCAGCCCGTTCGGCTTGCGCTCGGCCACTGCGATTACGATGTGCGACATGCGCCGCTGATAGCGGAACGCGCGTCCCTGCGGCGCGGGGCGGATGCGCTTCATGCGCGGTCCGTCGTTGGCCAGCGCCTTCTTGACGTAGAGGTTGTCGACGTCAACGTCCAGGCCCTGTTCCTGGCTCAGGTAGTTCGCATTCTGCACCGCCGAACGCAGCACTTTTTCGACCAGAGGTGCAACGCCCTTCTTGGTGAAGGCTACGGTCTGCAGCGCCTCGCCCACGCGGCGGCCCTTGATCAGATCGAGCACCAGCCGCGCCTTCTGCGGCGACACGCGCTGGTAGCGCGCCTCAGCTCGAAATTCCTGTGTCTCTTGCATACGTTGCCTTCCCTGCCTTCAATCCTTCTTACGCAATCGCGTTCTTACCGCGGCTTCGATGTCGTTTCGGCAGCCTTCGCCGAGTGGCCCTTGAAGGTCCGCGTCGCTGCGAACTCGCCCAGCTTGTGGCCCACCATGTTCTCCGTCACATAGACCGGAATGAACTTGCGTCCGTTATGCACCCCAATGGTGTGGCCCACCATGTCCGGATGGATGGTCGAGCGGCGCGACCAGGTGCGCACCAGCTTCTTGTCATTCGCCTGGTTCATCGTTTCGATCTTCACCATCAGGTGCGTGTCGATGAACGGGCCCTTCTTGGTGGAACGTGCCATCTTTATCTCCTACCTCAGTCCACAACTTGTTACGGCGGCCCTACTTACGTCTGCGGCCACTACTTGCTTCTACGACCCTACTTGCTTCTACGACCAACGATGAACGCGTCCGTCCGCTTGTTATTGCGTGTCTTGTAGCCACGCGTCGGCTGGCCCCATGGCGTCACCGGATGCCGGCCGCCCGAGGTCTTACCTTCGCCGCCGCCGTGCGGGTGATCGACCGGGTTCATCGAGACACCGCGGTTGGTCGGGCGAATGCCCTTCCAGCGATTGCGCCCCGCCTTGCCGATGGCCACGTTCTCGTGATCGGTATTGCCCACCTGCCCGACGGTTGCCATGCACTCGACCAGCACGCGGCGCGTCTCACCCGAAGGCAGCTTGAGCAGCGCGTAGTCACCTTCTTTGGCGACCAGCTGGGCCTGTCCACCGGCCGAACGCACCATCTGCGCGCCCTTGCCCGGCCGCAACTCGACGTTGTGCACCGTGGTGCCGGCGGGAATGCTCTTGAGCGGCAGCGCATTGCCCACCAGGATGTCGGCCTCCGGGCCGCTCATCACTGTCTGCCCGACCTTCAGGCCGACCGGCTGCAGGATGTAGCGCTTCTCGCCGTCCGCGTAGTGGATCAGCGCGATGCGGGAGGAGCGGTTGGGATCGTACTCGATCGTCGCCACCTTGCCCGGCACGCCAAACTTCTCACGCTTGAAATCGATCAGGCGCAGCTTCTGCTTGTGACCGCCGCCGTGGTGCCGTATGGTCATGTCGCCGGAGTTGCGGCGTCCGCCGGTGCGCTGCTTGGAAACCAGCAGCGGCTTATGCGGCTTGTCGGTCGTGATGTCGTCGTTCACCAGCGTCGTCTGGAACCGCAGCGTCGGGGTGATCGGTCGAAATGTCTTAATCGGCATCGTCTTAGCTCTTTGCTTCCAGCGGCATATCAGTCACCGCTTGCTGTCGCTCTTGCTACTCAACTTCCATTACGAAGATATTCTGTAGCCTTAATGGTTACAGATTGTTCACGTAGTCCGGCATCTTCTCGCCGGCCTTCAGGCGAACATATGCCTTCTTCCAGTCCGGCCGGAAGCCAGTGAACTTGCCCCGGCGGCGCTCTTTGCCGATGAAGTTCGCTGTCCGCACGCTGTTCACCTTCACCTTGAACAGCGCCTCGACCGCCTGCTTCACTTCGGTCTTGGTCGCGCCCTCGGCTACTTCGAAGACCAGCGTACCTTCGGTCTCTTTCGCGCCCATGCCCTTCTCGGTAATCAAAGCGCGGCGAATTACGGTATAGGTCGTCGGCATTTAGGCCACCTCCGCTGTCTGCCCGGATTTCAGTCCGGCGCGAGCGCGTTGCTTGCGCTTCGAAACAGTCTTCTTCAGCGTCTCCTGCATCTGCTCGATGGCCGCGCGCGAGAAGATGGCGCGGTCGTAGCGCAGCAGGTCATAAGGGTGCACCTCGTTGTTGAGCAAAAGCTCCACACCTTCAAGGTTGCGCACTCCCAGGATCAACGACGGGCTCAGCGACTGCGAATTCTCGACAATCAGCGCCGTGCGCTTCGCATCGAGAGCATTGAGTGCCGCGCGGTAAGCCTTGGTCTTCGCCTCGCCCAGTGCGAGGTTCTCAATCACCGTCAGCTTGCCGTCGGACAACTTCGCTGCCAGCGCGGCACGGAGCGCACCGAGCAGCTTCTTCTTGGGGAAGGCGTAATCATAGGAGCGGGGCTGCGGACCATGCACCGTGCCGCCATGCCGCCACAGCGGCGAGCGCACCGAGCCGACGCGCGCACGGCCTGTGCCCTTCTGCTTCCACAGCTTCTTGCCCGACCCGGAAACCAACTTGCGGTTCTTGGTCGCTGCCGTACCCTGGCGCAATGCGGCGCGGTAATGCTTCACCGCCTCCCACAGCAGGGCTTCGTTCACCTCGCCCGGAGCGAAGATCTCTTCAGCCAGCTCGAGGGAGCCAACCTTCTTGCCGCCGAGATCCAATACGTCAATGTTTGCCATCGTCTTCTCTTCTTCTTCGAGGGTCTTCCGACCTCGGCAACTACTTCTTCTTGCCCGCCGACGCCTTCTTCGACGCCTTCAGCGGATCGACCGTGGTCGCCCCGGCAAAGCCGCGGCGCTCGCGCGGCGGAGCCTTCGCCTTCGATATCAGCACATATCCATCGCGCGGACCCGGCACAGCGCCTTCCACCATCAGCAGATTCTCTTCCAGATCAATGCCACGAATGCGTAGATTGCGCACCGTTACCTGGTCGACGCCATAGTGCCCCGGCATGCGCTGCCCGGGAAACACACGCGAGGGAAACGACGATGCACCGATCGAGCCCTGCACCTGGAACATGTGGCCGTGCGACTTCGGACCGCCGCCGAAATTGTGACGCCGCACGACGCCCGCGAAACCACGGCCCTTGCTGGTGCCGATCACGTCGACATACTTGTGGTCCGAAAAAATGTCGACCAGGATGCGGTCACCGGCCTTTAGACCATTCCCGTTTGTGGTCGCGGCCTCACCCTCGGCTTCGTCTGCCTTGGCCGGCGTTGCTGCGTCCACGGAAACCTCGCGCATCAGCTTGACCGGCGGGACATTCGATTTGCCGAAGTGTCCGGCCATCGGCTTGTTCACTTTCGAGCTCTTCACGAACTCGACCAGGCCGATCTGCGCGGCTTCGTAGCCATCCTTGGCCAGCGTCTTCAGTTGCGTGATCACGCAGGGGCCGGCCTGCAGGACGGTGATGGGGTGGACCTCGCCCTTCTCATCGAACACCTGCGTCATGCCGATCTTCTTGCCCAGAATTCCTGTGACTGCCATCTCGTCTTCCTCTCCCCATCATGCCCAGTGGGCACTGTAGGCACTGCTCTTACTTCGCTGCGGTAGCCTTCTCTTCGCGCACCTTGATCTCGACATCCACGCCTGCCGGCAAATCAAGCTTCATCAGCGCGTCCACCGTCTGCTGCGTCGGCTCAAGAATGTCGATCAGACGCTTGTGCGTGCGGATTTCGAAAGCCTCGCGCGATTTCTTATCCACGTGCGGCGAACGCAGCACGCAGTACTTATTCTTCACCGTGGGCAACGGAATCGGACCCGCCACCTGCGCGCCGGTGCGCTTCGCCGTCTCCACAATCTCGCCCGTCGAGGTGTCAAGCACGCGGTAGTCGTATGCCTTCAGCCGGATTCGGATTCTTTGTCCAACCATTTGCTTTTCGTCTTCCCGCGGATCGGCAACTCGCGCTGCCGACCCACTTGGTTCTGTTCTGGCGTCCAAAGGACGCGATTGCCTTACGGCCGAGCCTTACTTCAGAATCTCGGTAATGGTGCCCGCGCCGACCGTTCTGCCGCCTTCGCGGATAGCGAACCGCAGACCCTTCTCCATCGCTACCGGCGTGTGCAGCTCGATCTCCAGCGAGATGTTGTCGCCCGGCATCACCATCTCCGTGCCTTCCGGAAGCTTCGCCGTGCCCGTCACATCCGTGGTCCGGAAGTAGAACTGCGGACGATAGCCGTTGAAGAACGGGGTGTGACGACCACCCTCTTCCTTCGACAGCACGTAGATCTCGCCCTTGAACTTGGTGTGCGGCGTAATCGAGCCCGGCTTCGCCAGCACCATCCCGCGCTCCACATCTTCCTTCGCGATGCCGCGCAAGAGAAGTCCGGCGTTGTCGCCCGCGCGACCCTCGTCCAGCTGCTTCTTGAACATCTCGACGCCCGTCACCACCGTCTTGCGCGTCTCGCGGAAGCCGACGATCTCAGACTCCTCGCCCACCTTCACCTGACCACGCTCGATACGGCCCGTGACCACCGTGCCGCGGCCTGAGATCGAGAAGATGTCTTCGATCGGCATCAGGAACGGCTGATCGATCGCGCGCTCCGGCAGCGGAACATTCTTGTCCACCGCCTCCATCAGCTCGTCGATCTTCGCCTCCCACTGCGCTTCGCCGTTCAACCCGCCCAACGCACTGCCGCGGACCACCGGCACATCGTCGCCCGGGAAGTTGTACTTCGACAAGAGCTCACGCACTTCCATCTCGACCAGATCCGTCAGCTCCGGATCTTCTACCGCATCGCACTTGTTCAGGAACACCACGATGTAGGGCACGCCGACCTGGCGCGCCAACAGCACGTGCTCCTTGGTCTGCGGCATCGGTCCATCGGTCGCCGCCACCACCAGGATCGCGCCATCCATCTGCGCCGCTCCGGTGATCATGTTCTTGATGTAATCGGCGTGGCCCGGGCAATCCACGTGCGCGTAGTGACGGTTCGCCGTCTCATACTCCACGTGCGCGGTCGCGATCGTGATACCCCGCTCCCGCTCCTCCGGCGCATTGTCAATCGTGTCAAACGAACGAAACTTGTTGTTCGGATTGTGCTTCGACAATACCTTCGTGATCGCCGCCGTCAACGTCGTCTTCCCGTGATCAATGTGTCCGATCGTTCCCACATTCACGTGCGGCTTCGACCGGTCAAACTTCTCCTTCGCCATCGTCTTCTCCTGATCTCTCGGGCCTCTCGCGGCCACGTCTCAACAGCGTGAACTAACCCTCACGCAAACCCTGTCGAACTACTTGCCCAGCCCTACTTGCCCTGGTTGCGCCCGATGATTTCTTCCGAAATCATGCGGGGCGCTTCTTCATACCGCGCGAACTGCATGCTGTAGGAAGCGCGGCCCTGCGTGGACGAGCGAATGTCGTTCACGTAGCCGAACATCTCCTTCAGCGGAACCATGGCCTTGATCACCTGCGAACCGCCCGAATGCTCCATGCCCTCGATCCGACCGCGGCGCGAGTTGATGTCGCCAATGATGGTGCCCATGTGCTCTTCCGGGACCGTGACTTCCACTGCCATCACCGGCTCGAGCAGCACCGGGCTTGCTTTCCTCGCCGCTTCCTTGTAGGCCATGGAACCGGCAATCTTGAAGGCCATTTCGTTCGAATCGACATCGTGATAGCTGCCGTCGTAGAGCACAGCCTTGAAGTCGACCATCTCGTAGCCGGCGAGCACACCGTTGTGAAGCGCCTCGCGAATACCCTGCTCCGTCGGCTTGATGTATTCCTTGGGCACCACGCCGCCGCGTATCTCATCGACGAACTCGAAGCCCTTGCCCGGCTCGTTCGGTTCCAGACGAATCTTCACGTGACCGTAGTTGCCCGATCCGCCGGTCTGCCGAATGTACTTGCCTTCGGCCTCGGCAATCTTGCGGATGGTCTCGCGGAAGGCAACCTTCGGCTCGCCCACATTCGCCTCTACCTTGTGCTCGCGCTTCATGCGGTCCACGAGGATTTCGAGGTGGAGCTCGCCCATGCCGCTGATGATGGTCTGGCCGGAATCAATATCCGTCCGCACCTTGAAGGTGGGATCCTCATCTGCCAGGCGCGAGAGCGCGACGCCCATCTTCTCCTGGTCACCCTTGGTCTTCGGCTCGATCGCTACCGAAATGACCGGCTCGGGGAAGGTGATCGCGCTGAGCGCGATCGGCGCAGACGGCGAGCACAGCGTGTCGCCCGTCTTCAGCTCCTTCATGCCAACGCAGGCGCAGATGTCGCCGGCGTAAATCTCGGTGATGTCCTCACGCTTGTTGGCGTGCATCTTCACCAGGCGGCCCACACGCTCGGTCTTGCCGGTGCGCGGATTATCCACCGTGTCGCCGGTCTTGAGCGAACCCGAGTAGATACGGATGAAGCCCAGCTTGCCGTACGGATCGTTGATCAGCTTGAAGCCTAGCGCCGAAAACGGCTCATTATCATCTGCCTTGCGGATAAGCACCTTCGACGGATCCGAAGGGTCAATGCCCTCGACCGGAGGCACATCGAGCGGGCTCGGCAGATAATCCACCACCGCATCGAGCAGCGTCTGAATGCCCTTGTTCTTGAAGGCCGAACCGCACATCACCGGGAAGACCTTCATGCCGATGGTCGCCTTGCGCAGCGAGACTTTCAGCTCTTCCGGCGTCGGCGTTTCGCCCTCGAGGAACTTGTGCAGCATGTCATCGTCGTACTCGGCTACCGTCTCGACCAGCTGCATGCGGAAGGCTTCCGCCTTCTTCGTCAAGTTCGCGGGAACTTCTTCGATCGTGTATTCCGCGCCCATCGTCTCATCGTTCCAGACGATCGCGCGCATCTCGATCAGGTCGATAACGCCCTTGAAGTTCGCCTCGGCGCCAATCGGAATCTGGATGGCCACCGGCCGCGCGCCCAGCCGCTTGCGGATGGTCTCGATGACGTGCTCGAAATCCGCGCCAGCCTTGTCCATCTTGTTCACGAAGCAGATGCGCGGCACATGGTACTTATCGCCCTGCCGCCACACCGTCTCGGTCTGCGGCTGCACGCCGGAGACGGAATCGAACAGCGCCACCGCGCCATCCAGCACGCGCAGCGAGCGCTCCACCTCGGCCGTGAAGTCCACGTGGCCAGGCGTGTCGATGATGTTGATGCGGATGTTCTTCCAGGTGCAGGTGGTCGCAGCGGAGGTGATGGTGATGCCACGCTCCTGCTCCTGCTCCATGTAATCCATCGTGGCCGTACCCTCGTGCACCTCGCCGATGCGATGGGTAATGCCCGTATAGAACAGAATGCGCTCGGTCGCCGTCGTCTTTCCGGCGTCGATGTGCGCCATGATTCCGATGTTCCGGCAACGATTTAGAGGTACTTGGCGAGCCACGGTCTCTTCTCTCTCAACTTCCCGCCAGCCCTCGGGCCAGCGTCAAACGTACGGTTATCTGTTACCTGCTGTAGAACCAAACTTCAGCGAACTACCAGCGATAGTGCGCGAATGCCTTGTTGGCTTCGGCCATGCGATGGATGTCTTCCTTCTTCTTCATCGCGGCGCCGCGGCCGTTGGCTGCATCCAGCAGCTCATTGGTCAGCTTGTCGACCATGCCCTTTTCGCCGCGGGCGCGGCCATAGGTCACCAGCCAGCGGATGGCGAGCGAGGTGCGGCGGTCCGGATTCACCTCGATCGGCACCTGGTAGTTCGCGCCACCGACGCGCCGGGTCTTCACCTCGAGCAGCGGCTTGCAGTTCTCGACGGCCTTCTTGAACAGCTTCAGGGCCTCGTCGCCGCCCTTCTGCTCCAGGTTGGTCATCGCGGTATAGAAGATGGCCTGCGCGGTCGACTTCTTGCCGCCCCACATCATCGAGTTCACGAACTTGGTCACCAGCGAGGAGTTGTAGACCGGATCGGCCGCTACCTCGCGCTTGGCAATGTGTCCTTTTCTGGGCATCGCTTCCTAACCTTTTCCTGACTGGCTTCGCTGCAGCTTACTTGGCGGCAGTTTTGGGGCGCTTTGCGCCATACTTCGAACGGCTCTGCTTGCGATTGGCCACGCCCACCGAATCGAGCGAGCCGCGCACCACGTGATACCGCACACCCGGCAGATCCTTCACGCGGCCGCCGCGGATCAGCACGATCGAGTGCTCCTGCAGGTTGTGGCCGATGCCGGGGATGTACGTCGTCACCTCGATACCGTTGGTGAGCCGGACGCGGGCCACCTTGCGCAGTGCCGAGTTCGGCTTCTTGGGCGTCTGCGTGTACACGCGGGTGCACACCCCGCGCCGCTGCGGAGAGCCCTGCAACGCCGGGCTCGCGGTCTTGTATCGCGGCGCCGTGCGACCCTGCTTCACCAGCTGATTGAATGTCGGCAATCCAGTACTCCTTACCCTTTTCTCAATCCCACTCAGCCCGCAAACGGCCACACCACACCATGCCAGGGCATGGCTCGCGCATGTCCGCTTCGCGTCTGCTTCGCTTCCTATCTCAGACAGGAACCACGACGGTGGCCGCACGCAAATGGAATCCCGGCAAATAACCCGGAATCCAGTCTCAGTTCAGCTCCGTTTCGAAGTTCCGGCCCACATAGCCCTTCCAGGTGAAGGGTGTCGCAGGCACCGATGCGATCTTCGTCCTCTTAGCTTCAGAGGAACCGCAGAAGAGGCGTAAACCCAACTTGCCGGCCTGCATTCTGTGGGATCCCGTCTGGCGCCCGCCTTGCGCTGATACAGAGCATGCGCAGGACGTGCCTCGGGGAACCTTTTAACAATAACAAGCGATTGGGAAGCGGTCAATAAAAGGCGATGAAATTGTGTCTGAAACTGACCTCTGGGGGCGTTTCTGGGCACGATTCGGCAGCGAAAGCGCTCTTTGCGCCTGTTCGACCGAAACTGTGGAAGAGCCGTCCGGCACTCGCGATAATCGCTGAGCCAGCCCTGCCGGCGATCGGCGGCCAAAAATACTGTTAGCATCCGTCGCATGAGTTTTCTGTGCCGCCGCGCCCTGCCTGCTCTGCTCTGCCTCTCTCTAGTCTCCCTCACCAGCTTTGCCGCCTCGGATTCGCCCAACGCCCATCCGCCGGCGAATCCCAGGGTCCGCGCCATTCTGGCCGATCTGGGCAAGGTCGAGGCTGTTGCGCAGACATCGCTCTCGCCCGACGGCAAGCACCTGGCCTGGACCGAGCGCGAACATGGCAGCGCGAGCCGGATCATGGTGAGCAACGCGCGCGGCGGAGGCGCCGAGCAGCTCGACACAGGCAAGGATTGCAGCGCGAGCAATCCGCTGTGGTCGCCCGACTCCCGGGCGCTGCTCTTTGAAGGCGATTGCGGCGAAGACGGGCAGACAGACCTCTTCCTGACGACCCTGACTGGGCAGCCGCAGCAGATCACCCATTTGAAGGGATACGTCGCGCACCCGGCGTGGTCGCCGGACAGCGAGCGGATTGCATTTCTATATGTTCCCGGCGCCACCCGGCCGGCGGGAGCGCTGGCGGCGATGAAGCCGCCATCCGGCGTAATTGGCGTGGAAGGGCTGGAAATTCAACGAGTTGCCGCCGTGAACGCACGTGGCGGCGAGGCAGAGCTGCTCACTCCGGATAACATCCATGTCTATGAATTCGACTGGTCGCCGGACTCGCAAGAAGCTCGCCTATATAGCCGCGCCGCCGCCGGGCGAGAACAATTGGTGGGTGGCCCAGCTTTACACCGCGCCGGCAACGGCCAATGGCGCACCCACCAGCATCGTCGATCCGCAGAAGGACCCCGGCTCACTCCACGGACTGCAGATTGCGGTGCCACGCTGGTCGCCGGACGGCTGCGCGCATCGCGCTTTATCGGCGGCCTGATGAGCGATCAGGGCTCGACCGGAGGCGATGTTTATTTGGTTTCCTCGACCGGCGGCGGCGCGGTGGACATCACGCCTCACGCCGATGTCAGCTCGGTGTGGCCGCATTGGATGGATAACCATTCGCTCATCGTCTCGGAGGTTGCCGGGGGTTCCAGCCGCATTGCCGGATACCATTTGACGGAAACGGGAGCGCGCCAGCCCTGACTGATGGCAAGACCCTCCTGGAGATCCCGGCCGGCATCAGCGATGGACGCGAATCGATGAGCCTGTCGATTGCCAAGGAACGGCGAGTTCGCAGTCGCCAGCAGCTCGTTTGAGAAGCCCCCCGAGGTCTATGTGGGCGAGCTTAAGCCGGACGCGCATCTGACGCAGGTCACGCACATGAACGACGCGGTCAAGCCGGCGTGGGGCAAGTCGGAATCGATCGAGTGGACCAACGACGGCTTCCACATCCAGGGCTGGCTCATGCTGCCGGCGCACTACGATCCGGCGAAGAAGTACCCGCTGATCGTGATGGTGCATGGCGGCCCGTCGGCGGCGGTACTGCCGCGCTGGCCGGGTGCGGGCTTTGGCGGCGCGCCGCTGAGCGCGATGGATTACTTTGTGCTGGAGGCGAATCCGCGCGGCAGCTATGGCCAGGGCGAGAGATTCACGATGGCCAATCGCAAGGATTTCGGCTATGGCGACCTGCGCGACATTCTGGCGGGCGTGGATGCGGTCGAGAAGAAGTATCCCAGCGTGGATGACAGCCGCCTGGGGCTGACCGGCTGGAGCTACGGCGGCTTCATGACCATGTTCGGCGTGACGCAGACACAGCGCTTCCATGCTGCGGTTGCGGGCGCGGGCATCTCGAACTGGCAGAGCTACTACGGCGAGAACTCCATCGATCAGTGGATGCTGCCCTTTTTCGGCGCGAGCGTCTACGACGATCCGAAGGTCTACGCGAAGAGCTCGGCTATCGACTTCATCCGCAAGGTAAAGACCCCGACCCTGGTGGTGGTGGGCGATCGCGATGGCGAGTGCCCGGCACCACAGTCCTTCGAGTTCTGGCACGCGCTGAAGGCCGAGGGAGTGCCGACCGAGCTGGTGGTGTATCCGAATGAAGGCCACGGCTTCCGGAATCCGGCGCACCGCATCGATGTGCTGGAGCGGATGCTGGGCTGGTTCGATCAATACCTGGGCTCGCCGGCCGGGTCGGTTGCCGGACAGTAGCGCGCAAAGACAACGGAGGCCGAGAAGGCCGGGCGGTCGCTGGCCCGTGCCTCCTCTCCTGCTTTACACTCGTGACACACGTTTCACAGTGATCTTTCCGGCAGTGCAACCGTGGCGGCTGGAGGATTTTTCCTGTAGGTGTAGCGGAACTAGCGGCAGTTCGCGTGGCCTTTCTTTCAGGAAGAGGCCATGCCGAGTGTCTTTTCGCTACCGCCAGCAGCAGGACAAATCCTCCGCCAGGCCGTTACGGGGAGGTTTCATGCGGCGGTACTTGATTCTTGTTGTCCTCTTTGTCATTACGCTTCCCGTTCAGCTCTCTGTTCTCGGTTGCGGCTCTAACCCCAACAACTACTGCAACGCGTTTGGAGCCGGCTTCGCGACGAAGAAAGGCACCCTGGTCTCATTCACCTTGGAGCCGCAGCAGACCGGCATCTCCCTCTCCTACGGGCAGGTGGGAACGCTGTCGGCGGGCAATGGCAAGGACTGCAGCGGCGCCTCCGTGTCCGTCGGAACCGTGACTTACGGCACGTCGGACATTAACAATGCGGACGTGTCGCCCAGCGGTCAGGTGTGTGCCGGCCGCTGGAACCGACTGACCAGCAGCGGCGTGGCGCCCTACACCACGTGCATCCCGACAAACAATTCGCAAGTCGCCACGATGACGGCGAGCGCCAACGGCCTGGCCTCGAGTAATGCGGTGCAGGTCTATATCCATCCGGTGGTCACGAATGTGACGCTGGATACGACGAGCAGCAGCGGAGGCGCCGTCACTGGATGCCTGTCGCAGTTCCAGACCGCGCAACTGGACGCGACTGCGTTCGCGACCAATGTGCAGGGCCAGTCGCAGCTCTTCTGTGCGCCGAACACCTCCGGCGTTCCTACCTGCTCCTCGGTGCTTGGCCACCTTGCTTACGCGGCGCAGAGCACCTCCTCGTCTGCCGGCACAGGCTCGACAAACTCTGTCGTCTCCATCGATCAGAATGGCGTAGCCACCGCCAAGCAGCCCGGCGCGGCGCTGATCACGGCCAGTATCTCCGGCACAAGCTCCAGCGCGGGCTATTTCTACACCTGCCCGCCGAAGTCGATCACCCTGTCGGCGAATGGCGCGACGAATGTTGCGGTAACTCCAAACACGCCGCAGCCCACAACGGCAACCGTGATCGACACCAACGGCAACACCATCACGGGTCTGCCGCTGAGCTTTACCTCCACCGACCAGCGCACCATCGGCGTGAGCGGCAGCGGCACCATCACCTCGACCTTTCCCGGATCGAGCTCGGTCTATGCCGTTTGCGCGCCGCCTACCTGCAATCCGGCGCCGATCAATCAGATTGGCGTGAACGGAAATGGGACGCCGATTGCGAGCAATACACTGAACGTGACCTCGCCGGGCAGTGCCAGCAGCTATCTCTGGATGGCCAGCCCCAACTCGCAGTACTTCACTCCGCTCGATTTGAGCCAGGGAACGATTGGCACGCCCGTCCACCTGCCCTACAAGCCGAATTCCATGGTCGTGGACCAGACCGGCACCAGCCTCTACCTGGGCAGCTATCGCGAACTGATGGTCGTCGCAGCCGCCGCCAACACGCTGATCAAGGAAGACACTACCGTGCCGGGCGTGGTACTTGCCGTCTCGCCTTCCAACAACGAAGTTGTCATCAACGATCAGGACCGGCAGATCCTGTACGTCTATCAGCCCGCCGTCGCGCCTTCGACAACCACGGGCAGCACGGGCAGCGCTGGGAGCACCGGAACGCCGGCAAGCATCGTCACCCAGTATGGCGGCGTGGGACAACGCGCAACCTTTTCTCCGGACGGCAGCACGATCTACATCGTGGGCACGAACAAGCTGTACATCTACAACACCTTTACCGGATGGAGCACGGAGACGCTGGACCCGACAAACGCGACGCCGGGAACGACCACCTGTCCCGCCAATCCCGGCACTGATCCCAACACTACCTACAACGTCTTCTGCTCGCCGGATGTCACTCTTGCTGTGCCGCAGTTCGGTGCCTTCCTTTCCGGCGCCAACGCGACCGCGCGCGGCTTTTGTCCGGACACGCGCACGATTCCGATCGATAACTATCCTTCGGCGGTGCCCGGCGCGGCTGTGGGATACGGCTTCGCTGCCGACCACCTGAGCAGCACGACCGACGGCAAGCACGTTATCAGCGCCACAGCGGGCGCGGCCGCGCAACTGATCGACTCGAATGTGGTGGTGCCGACGAATGCGCCGCCGCCGGCTGGAGCGACAGTCGTGTCCGGCGCCTGCCCGACCGATCCAACGACCAAAGCCACGCTCCCGCTCACCATCTCGAACTCCGCCAACTACCCCCAGTCGCTGGCCGCGTATGCGCCATCGCTGATTCACCAGGTGGTCACTTCGCCGAACTCATCGCTGGCTGTGGTGACATATGAGTCGGCGAATCCCACTCCCGGCAACGCGCAACTGCCTGTGTATAAGATCCCCGCATTCGGCACAGCCGGCACCGCACCCGTCAGCGTGCCACTGACGGGCGCGCAGGCCACGACGCCGGTGGCGGCGATCTTCAGCCCGGATCAATCGGAGATCTTCGTCTCAACGGCCGGGGACAGCAATATGCACATGGTCTCCACCAGCACGCTGACAGATACGGAGCAGTTCAATCCGAATCTGCCGGATGGCAATGGCGGCATCACGCCGGCGATTTTCCTGGCGGTGAAGCCGAGAGCGATCCCGTAAAGCGGCGAGTCAGCAACCTAGCGAGTCGGCCAGCGCACCTCAGCCAGCAAACCATAGAGTGGGCGGGAGACGACACAGTGGTCGCCAAGGATAGCGAATAGACTTGGTTGGCCAAGAAGTTTTGGCGACTCGCCGACTTGGTGACTCGCTAACTCTCTACTTGCGGCTCTTCGCAATCGCGTCGAGGATGCCATTCAGAAAACTGTGCGATTCCGGCGCTGCGTAGCGCTTCGCGATCTCCAGCGACTCGTTTATGACGATGGGCACCGGCGTTCCCGGGAAGCCCAGCAATTCCGCGACCGCAAGGCGCAGCAGATTGCGATCGACCGCGGGCATGCGCGGAATGCGCCAGTGCGCCGAGTGCTGCTCGATGAGCGCATCGATCTCTTCCTCGCGCACTGTAGCGACGCGGAAGAGATCTTCCGCGAAGCCCCGCGTGTCGTTGTCGATGGCTTCTTCGCGGGCCTTCCAGAAGCTCTGGCGCACCTGCTCCGGCGTCTGCTTGCCTACATCTGCCTGAAACAGCATCTGCATGGCGAGTTCGCGCGACTTGCGGCGCTTGCCTGATGGCTGACTCACGCGGGCCGCCTGTCTGTAACTGCTCCAGTGGCAATCTTGCGATGCACGTCGACCATCTCGATTGTGGCGATCGCGGCCTCAAAGCCTTTGTTGCCGGCCTTGATCCCGGCGCGATTCAGTGCCTGCTCCAGCGTCTCGCAGGTGAGCACGCCGAATCCGTGGGGCACTCCGGTCTCCTGCTGCGACTGGCCGATGCCACGGCTCACCTCGTTGTAGATCGCCTCGTAGTGCGCCGTTTCCCCACGCAGCAGACAGCCGAGCACAATCACGCCGTCGAAGCGCTTGCTTGCCGCCAGCGCGCGGGCAGCGGAAGGAATCTCCCACGCGCCGGGCACGCGGACGATCTCAATCTGCTCGCGCACCGCGCCGCTGCGCAGCAACCCATCGAGCGCGCCTTGCAGCAGCCGCTCCGTGATCACCGCGTTCCAGCGGGCTACCACGATGGCAAAGCGCATTCCGGCAGCGGAGAGATCGCCTTCGATGGCCAGTGGCTTGCCGCGCAGCGGATTTTCCCACTGCCAGAATGCGAGCGGGATGCCGGGCACGGGCTCGATAGTGAAGGCGAAAGATTTCCAGGTAGTCGGCGAGACGTTGCTGAGGCGGCGGCCCGCCTCCTGCGCGCCGACGGCCTGCTCCAGCCATTGCTTGGCGGTCTGATAGACGTCATCGATGGCGGTGACTTCGATCAGCACCTCTGCAGGCAGATGGGCTATGCCGTCCAGCAGCTCGAAGCTCCCGACGGGCGCGAGAAAGGGCGCACCGCGGCTGGTGTCGGTCTGCCAACTGCGGCCGGGTTCCAGACCGATCGCGGAAAAAAAACTATGCAGCGTGTCGTAGACGGCGGGCGTGCCGGCCGCATGCACGAAGGTGATGCCCTTGATCATTCTCTGCCAATTCCGATCATTCTTTTCCAATCTACCATTCACCGTGGAGGGTTCGGGCAACCGGCAATGGTGCGGCCGAGGCTGCTACACTCAGCCGTTCTGCACCCTACGAACAGCCGCTCACGAGGAGTTGTCCCATGGCCTACGAGACCCTGCTGCTGAAACGAAGCGATGCTTACGCGGTCGTGACGTTGAATCGCCCCAAGGTGATGAACGCGCTGAATCGCGCGCTCTTTACCGACCTGGAGGATGCCTTCACCACGCTGGCCGGCGATTCCACCGTCCGAGCGATCATCCTGACCGGCGCGGGCGACAAAGCATTCGCCGCGGGCGCCGACATCGGCGAGCTGGCAACTCTCTCTGCCACGGATGGCCAGCAGCTTGCTCGCCGCGGGCAGGCGGTGTTTCGACGGATCGAGACCTGCGGCAAGCCGGTGATCGCCGCCATCCAGGGCTTTGCGCTCGGCGGCGGCTGTGAGCTGGCAATGGCGTGCACCATCCGCATCGCAAGCGAGCGCGCGCGGCTTGGCCAGCCGGAGGTGAAGCTGGGACTGGTGCCCGGCTACGGCGGCACGCAGCGGCTGCCGCGGCTGGTGGGCAAGGGCGCCGCGCTCAAGCTGCTGCTGACCGGGGATATGGTTGGCGCGGAGGAGGCCTTTCGCATCGGTCTGGTGGACGAGGTGGTACCGGCGGAGGCGCTGATGCCGCGCGCCGAGACGCTGGCTCGCGCAATCGCACAACAGCCACCGCTGGCTATCACCGGCTGCCTCCGCGCCGTCGAGGGCGGTTACGATCTGCCGATCGAAGCGGGACTGGAGCTCGAAGCATCGCTCTTCGGACTGACTTGCGCCACGGAAGACAAGGCGGAAGGCACGCGTGCGTTTCTGGAGAAGCGCGCTCCCGTATGGCAGGGACGCTGAAGCATTTTTCCTGCTGCTGTGAGGCAGCGGAGATCCTCTGAGCGTGGCCTTTTCTTAACGAAAGGCCACATAAGCCTCTACTGGGTGTCCTGGCCTACAGGAAAAATGTTTTAAGTCGGCAACTCCCGGAGAGCGTGAGCAGCGTACGCGATTGATATCCTGAGTCTGTGCAACCCGCTTGTCCCGCTCATTCTCTCCATCATCGGAACGCAAAATGTGCCGCTTTTGCCCTCGTGCTCTCCCTGACGCTTCTCGCCGGGTGCCGCCGTGGCGCACAATCCGGCGGCGCACAGCAGCCGACGCCGCGTCAGTTGCAGCAACAGCAGGCACGCGCGCTGGCGAAGAGTGAAGCGACCGCGCGCGTCTCTCTCGAAGAGATCCCGCCTCCCTCGAAGCATCTTTACGTCAACGTGCGCAGCACCGACGCATGGCAGAATCCGTTTCTGACAGTGCATCGCGACACGTTGACCCTGCGCGTCATCTTCCCGCAGCAGACGAGCAGCGCGCTGGATGCGGGCACGCTGCTGCATCCTGCGGCCGCGCGCCGGCAGGAGTTGGAGATCCGCATGTCCGACCTGCCTGAGGCGTTGTCGGCGGTGCCCGATTTTGCGTGGCCCTATGGCCGCGTGGTTGCTATCGAAGAGGCGCCCAACGCCGCCCGCCAAGACCGCCCGCAGGTACGGCGCAATGTGGAGCAGGCGATCCGCATCGTCAACGATCTCGACGTGGTGGTGGATGAGTGGACCGCCCCCGGCGGCAATGGTCTGCTGCACTAAATTCCGGAGGACATGATGGCATTCCAAAAGCAATCAGCAGGCGGAGGAGGGGCGGCGCTCGCCATTCTGCGCATCGGTACGGGAGCCACGCTCTTCCTGCGCCACGGATGGGAGAAGCAGCCGATGCACTGGGCGCAGTTCCTGGCGCACTTTCCCGATCCCATCCACATTGGTGCGCATGCCTCCTTTTTCATCGCCTTCGTGTCGGACTTCATCTGCTCGCTGCTGCTTGTGCTCGGCATCTGGACGCGCTGGGTGGCGCTCTACTGCTTTTGCAACATCCTGGTAGCGTGGGCGATGGTGCATCAGTTCGCCTTCTTCGGCAGAGGGCCGGGCTCGGATCATGGCGAGCTGATTGTGCTCTATCTGCTGGCACTGCTCACGCTGGTCATCCACGGATCTACGGCTTTCAGCGTGGACAGCATCCGCGGTAAATAAGCGCGCAAGCGCATCGTACAATCCACTCGATGCCACCGGCGATCCGCACCACCGCGCTTGTCGTCTTCTGCCTGTGCTTTTTCGTCGTGACGGCGGCGGGCTTCCTCGCGGCACGCTGGCGGCGAGCGGACCTGCACAGCCTGGAAGAATGGGGCCTTGCCGGCCGTCGCTTCGGCACGGTCATCGTCTGGTTCCTGATTGGCGGCGACTTCTACACGGCTTATACGGTCATCGCCGTGCCTGCGGCGCTCTATGGCGCCGGCGCAATCGGCTTCTTTGCGGTGCCCTACTGCATTCTTTCGTATCCGCTGATGATGCTGGTGCTGCCCAGGCTCTGGACCATCTGTCACCGTGAGCGCTACATCACTCTCTCCGATTATGTGCGCGGCCGCTACCGCAGCCGCTGGCTCTCCGTCGCCTTCGCGGTTACCGGCATCCTGGCGACCATGCCCTATATCGCGCTGCAGCTTGTCGGCATCCGCGAGGTGATCGCCGCGCTGGGCGTCCACGGCGAGTGGCCGCTCATCGTGGCTTTCGTCATCCTCGCCGCCTACACTTACACCAGCGGCCTGCGCGCGCCCGCTGCCATCGCCGTCGTCAAGGACGTGATGCTCTACATCATGGTGATCGCCGCGATCGTCATCATTCCGGCAAAGCTGGGCGGCTACGGCGCCATCTTCGCGAGCGCAGCGCATTCGCTCTCGCAGCACACACCGCCGGCCTCCATCCTGCTGCGCCCGACGCAGTACTGGAGCTACTCCACGCTGGCCATCGGATCGGCGCTGGCGCTGCTCTTCTACCCGCACACCTTCACCGGAACGCTCAGCGCGTCGAGCGGCAATGTCATTCGTCGCAACGCCGCGCTGATGCCTGCTTACAACATCCTGCTCGGCCTTATCGCGCTGCTGGGCCTCATGGCGCTGGCCGCCGGCATCCAAACGAAAGATACCTCGGCTGTCGTGCCCCTTTTGTTTCTGCGGATGTTTCCTGAGTGGTTTGCCGGCTTCTGCCTTGCGGCCATCGGCATTGGCGCGCTGGTGCCGGCAGCTATCATGTCCATCGCGACGGCGAATCTGTTTACGCGCAACCTGTGGGGCGAATTCGTGCGAACGCCGCTGACCCCGCCGCAGGAAGCGCAGATGGCTAAGCTGGTGTCGCTCGTCATCAAGTTCGGCGCACTGGTCTTCATCCTTGCCAGCAGCGCGCGATACGCCATCGAGCTGCAACTACTGGGCGGCATCTGGATCGTGCAGATGGTGCCCGCGATCCTCTGCGGTCTGTTCACGCGATGGTTCAGTGGCGCGTCGCTGCTTGCGGGGTGGGCTGCGGGCATGGCGGCTGGCACCGCGATGGTTATCTCGATGGGCATGAAGACGTCGGTCGTTCCGCTGCACGTCGATCATGTTCTCGGGGGCCACACCTTCGCGGTCTATGCAGCGCTTCCCGCGGCTGTTATTAATTTGGTGGTCACGGCGCTGGTCTCGATGGTGACGGGCCGCGATCGAGAGACGGCGACACAGCCGCTTGCACCGCTTCCGCCACCCACATTGAACGAGGTCTGACGATGGACAGCGCCACACACTTTCCGATCCTGAATGCGCTGCCAGACACGCACCTGCCGCACGAGGACTTCGCGGCGGCTGCAGCGCTTGAGGCACGGCTGCGCACTATGGTTCGCGGTGAGGTTCGGTTCGATCCGGCATCGCGCGCGCTGTACGCGGCGGACGCGTCCAACTATCGCCAGCTACCCATCGGCGTGGTTCTGCCGCTCGACGCAGACGATGTCGTCGCAACTGTCGCTGCATGCCGCGAATTCGGCGCCGCTATACTTTCGCGCGGCGGCGGGACCAGTATTCCGGGCAATTGTTGCAATATCGCTGTCATCCTTGACTATTCGAAGTACATGCGGCGCATCGTGGCCATGGACTACGAGGGGCTGCGCGCCCGGGTCGAACCCGGCATCGTGCTCGATACGCTGCGTGCCGAGGCCGAGCATCGCCAGCTGACTTTCGCTCCAGATCCTGCTACCCACAGCCGCTGCACCATCGGCGGCATGATCGGCAACAACTCCTGCGGCGTGCACGCACTGATGGGCGGCAAGACGGTCGACAACATCGAATCGCTCGATGTGCTGCTATACGACGGCACCCGGATGACTCTGGGTCCGATGAGCGAGGACGAGCTAGAGGCGGCCATCACCGCGGGTGGACGCGCGGGTGCGATCTACGCCGGCTTGAAGCGCATTCGTGACAATTATGCATCGCTGGTACGCGAGCGCTACCCGGACATCCCGCGCCGCGTCTCCGGCTACAACCTGGACCAGTTGCTGCCGGAGAATGGCTTCCACGTTGCGCGCGCGATAGTCGGCACGGAAGCAACGTGCGTCACCGTGCTCGAAGCGACCGTGCGGCTGATGAAAAGCCCGCAGCATCGCCAACTCGTGGTGCTCGGCTTCAGCGATGCCTTCGTTGCGGCGGACGCGGTGCCGGAGATTCTGAAATACAAGCCGATCGGCCTCGAAGGTATTGATGACCAGCTCGTCGACTTTCTGCGCCGCAAGCAGATGGCGCTGGAAGACATCAAGCTGCTTCCCGAAGGGCGCGGCTTCCTGCTGGTTGAGTTTGGCGGCGATAGCGCCGAAGATGCTCGCGGGCAGGCGGAGCGTTTCGTTGAAGCAACCAAGGGCTGGGCCACGGCGCCCGATGCAAAACGCGTAGATGGGGAGCAGGCGGAGCGGATGTGGCGCGTGCGTGAATCTGCTCTTGGCGCGGTTACGTTTGTTCCCGGTGTGCCGGAACTGTGGGAGGGCTGGGAAGACTCGGCCGTGCCGCCAGAGAAATTGGGCGCGTATCTCCGCAAGCTCCACGCTCTGATTCAGGAGTTCGGCTACATCATGCCGATCTACGGCCACTTTGGCCAGGGCTGCATCCACACACGCATTAGCTTCGACATGCGCTCGGTGGAAGGCGTGAACGCCTATCGCGAATTCATCGATCGCGCGGCTGACATCGTGCTCGAGTTTGGCGGATCGCTCTCCGGCGAGCATGGCGATGGGCAATCGCGCGGGGTTCTGCTGCCGAAGATGTTTGGACCCGAGCTGATGCAGGCGTTCCGCGAATTCAAGGCGCTATGGGATCCGGACAATCGCATGAACCCCGGCAAAATGATCGGCACGCCGGACGATCCGCGTATTTATCAGCCGGGCGAGAAACTCCGCATCGGCCCGGGTTATGAGCCCGCGCGTCCGCATACACACTTCGCGTTTCCGGACGACGATGGAGCGTTCTCAAACGCCACGATGCGCTGCGTAGGTGTGGGCGCCTGCCGCAAAATAGACAGCGGCACCATGTGCCCCAGCTACATGGCGACGCACGAGGAGCAGCATTCCACGCGTGGGCGCGCACACCTGTTGTGGGAGTTGATGCAAAGCGATGCGCTTCCGGACAGTTGGCAGAACGAGCAAGTGCATGAGGCGCTGGACCTCTGCCTCTCCTGCAAAGCGTGCAAGGGGGAGTGCCCGGTGCGCGTGGACATGGCCACCTACAAAGCCGAATTCCTGGCGCAGCACTACAAAGGCAGAACGCATCCGCTTCCGCATTACCTGTTCGGCTTCATGGATCGCTGGGCGCGGCTTGCATCCTTCGCGCCATCTATCGCAAACGCGGCCCTGACAATTCCAGGCATGGAGTCACTTGCGAAACGAATTGCAGACGTAGCGCCTGAGCGGTCGCTGCCGCGTTTCGCATCGCGCAGCTTCATGAAGCAGCAGGAAACTCCCGCGGGGCACGAGAGCGACCAGAAGACCGTTCTTCTCTGGCCGGACACCTGGAACAACTACCTGCAGCCGCAGGTGCTGGATGCCGCTGCTCGCGTCCTGCGCAGCGCGGGTTTCCGCGTGGTCTTTCCGCGGCGGCATATCTGCTGCGGACGTCCCCTCTATGACTTCGGTTTTCTCGATCAGGCGCGGCGCTATCTGGACGATGTGCTGCGCCGCCTCGCACCGCAGATCGATGCGGGGATGCCCTTCATCGTGCTCGAGCCAAGCTGCGCCAGCGTCTTCCTGGAAGAGCTGCGGAATTTCTATCCAAAGGATGAACGGGCACAGCGGCTGGGCCGCCAGACGTTTCTGTTGGCGGACTTCCTGGCAGCACGCGCGCCGGAATGGAAGCCGCCATCGCTTGCCGGGCACAAGATCGTGCTTCACGGCCACTGCCATCACAAAGCCGTCTTTAACATGAAAGCCGAGCGCAAACTGCTCGAGCAGACGGGGGCACAGGTGACGATGCTCGATTCCGGCTGCTGCGGCATGGCCGGCCCCTTCGGCTTCGAGCGCGACAAGTACACTGTTTCGCAGACATTGGGCGAGCGCGTGCTCCTACCCGCGGTGCGCGGCGCCGCTCACGATACCGTGATTGTGACCGATGGCTTCAGTTGCCGCGAACAGGTTGCGCAAAATACCAGCCGCAGGGCGGTACACGTTGCAGAAGTGCTTGCGCCTTCACAGCCTTAGTGCAGGCAGCCCTAGTGCAGCGACGCTGCGATGAACTGCGCCACGTCGTCATGCAGCTTCTTCTGCGCGGATGGCTTCAGGTACATCATGTGTCCGGCGTCGTAGAACCCGGTTGAAATGCGGCTGGTCTCTGTTGGCTCCAGGCCCAAGTGTGCCAGCGTGTATTCGGTCGCGAAGTAGGGCGTTGCCAGGTCGAAGTATCCGGACGCTACATAAAGCCGCATGTATGGATTGCCCGCGAAAGCGTCGCGCAGCGATTCGGTCACGTTGGGGAATCCCTCAGCAGCCGAGCCCCAGTCCCAATCGCGCTCCTGAGAAAAGCCGCCGCCCAGCAGGTAGTAATCATCGTCGGATTTGTAGCCGAGTTCCGTACGTATGTACTGATGGAAAGACGCGGAGAAGGGCGAGGAGATGATCGACATGGTCGGGTCCGTCTGGCTCTCGGAATCCACCAGCGATGGCTCGTAGCCGGTATAGCGGCTGTCCAGCCGGCCGACGTTCAGGTGCTCGTCGCGCAGCAGTTCCTTGGTAAAGTGCGGCTCGTCCACACGCAGATTGCTCAGATCGATATAGTGCGCGCTCAGCCCGGTAAATTTCGCAAGGCCGGCGATCACGGAGGTGCGATCGGCCGCGCTCAGGCGGTCGCCCTTCGCCAGCGCGTCGGCATACGGGCCATCCGCAAAGGCTTCTGACTGCCGGAGCGCCGACTTGCAGATCGCCCTGCAGCGATGGATCCAGCTTCTTGTGGTACCACGCCGTCGCCGTGTATGTCGGCAGGAAGAGCACGTAGGGCAGATCGTTGCCGGTAGCGAACTCGAGCGTCTCAAAATTCAGCACGGTCGACATCAGCACGATGCCGTTGAAGGCCACGCCATATTTCTGCAGCATGTATCCGGAGAGCGCTGAAGCGCGGGTGGTGCCGTAGCTCTCTCCCACCAGAAAGAGCGGCGAATTCCACCGCTCATAGCGGTCGAGATAGAGCCGGATGAATTTGCCCACCGCGGCGGTATCGCCCTTGAGACCGAGATAGTTCTTCAATAGCTCCGGCTTGGTGACGCGGCTATAGCCGGTACCCACCGGATCGATGAAGACAAGATCGGTCTGAGTGAGCCAGGTGTTCTCGTTGTCCTGTACCTGGTACGGTGGGGCGGGCATGGTGCCGTCGGGCTGCTGCATGTGCACGGTGCGCGGACCGATCGCGCCGAGGTGCAGCCATACCGAAGCCGATCCGGGGCCGCCATTGAATGCAAACATCAGCGGACGCTTGCTGTCGCGCTTTCCATCCGGCTGATCAAGGGTATAGGCCATGAAGAAGATGTTGGCTTCGGTCTCGCCCTTATCGTTCTTCAGCGGCATCAGGCCAACGGTCGCGGTGTAGTTCAGCGTTTGTCCATTGGCATGCAGCGTATGGTGCGTCTGCACCGGGGGCACTTCGGCCGGCGGCTTGCTCTCGACAGCGTTCTGCGCCGACAGGCTTTTCCGCGGCTGGCTTGGCTGTGTCTGGATGCTGGGCAAAGAGTGGAGCGACGAAAAGCAAAGAGCAGCAGAGAGCGGAGCAAAGCAGACGATTCAAAAGGATGATCCTCCCGCGGGGCGGCTCACTCTTTGTACAGCATCCGAGCCAGCAGAGGAAGGAGCGCCGGTCAGTATCCGTCGCGGACGACGTGGGCGAGCGGCTCGCCGGCAAGATAGCGCCTGCACTGATCTCCGATCAATCGCATGACGCGCTTCATCATGCCGGGGCTGGAACCCGCGATATGTGGTGTGATCAGCAGGTTTGGCGCTGTCCACAGCGGGTGCCCAACGGGCAACGGCTCCGGATCAGTGACGTCCACGGCAGCGTGGATTCTGCCCGACTGCAGTGCGTCCACCAGCGCATCGGTAGCGACAACCGGCCCGCGCGCCGCGTTCACCAACAGCGCTCCGTGCTTCATCGCAGCCAGCCTGTTGCCGTTGAAGAACCCGCGCGTCTGCTCCGTGAGCGGCACCAGCAGGATGACAATGTCGGCCTGTGGCAGCAGATCGTCAAGCCGCTCTACCGGTTCCACGCCCTCGCGAGCATGCCGTCCAATCCGCAGCATGTTCACGTCGAATGGCTTCAAACGTTCTTCTGTCGCGCGGCCAATCGATCCGTAGCCGACGATCAAAACGGTTTTGCCGGTCAGCTCATCCATCAGCGCAGGCGGCATCTTTGGCTGCTCGCCTGGATGCGTTTCCAGGTAGAGCGTTTCCGCGCCGATGCGCCGCTTCCAGTCGGCCGCCGCCTGCAGGCGCACATAGAACGGGATGTACTTGAGGGAGGAGAGAATCGCCGTGAGGATCCACTCCGCAACCGGAATATCGTGCACGCCCTGCGCATCACATAGCGTTGCTCCCGGCGGAATGAGGGAGAGAAAGGCATCCACGCCGGCGTATTGGGACTGCACAACGTGCACGCTGCGGATGTGCGCGCGCGCCGCGGCTGCCTGCTTCGGATGCAGCGGCAGAACCCACATATCCAGATAAAGATCGCCTGTCAGCTCTTTGCCGATGCGGGTGACGTCGACACCTTCAGGAAGAAAACGAAACAGCGATGGATCAATCTCCTCAGGTAGCCCGAGGTGCATGCGTATTAGTCCTTTTGATGAAAGACGGCGTTGTTCACGTCCGGCCAGAATTCCTTCACGGAGAACGTGACACCATCAATGATCACATTGGTCAGCCAGCGCTGCCCGATTTTGGTCCAGGTCTGGTACACCGAAGGATAATATGCGGCCGAGATAGCCGAAGCCACGCCTGCGCCGCCCACTTCAGAATAGTTCGGCGCTCGGCTGCCATCGTCATTGCGGGTGATCAGGACACGCGTAAACGAGTAGGCACCCCGCTTGATAAAGCCGCCGCGGCCCAGCGTGTAATAGCGGCTGTCCTGATGCAGTGCGACAGGAAGGATGCCCTGCACCCAGAGATTCTCATCGGTCTGATCGGCAAAGGTGTGCCAAAAGTAGCGTCCATATCCGGCCGCGCCCTGGCGAAACTCTGGAAACGAGTCCTGTGCCTGGGCCACGGCCGCCTGCCCCGCGGCAAACGTGACTGCCGAGTAGTCGAAGCTCTCCAGCGCCGCCGTCTTGAACTTCTCCTTCGCCGTCTCGGGCGGCAGCTTCTGATTGGCACTCACCGAGCGGAAGTTCGGAACGATGAATAGAATGCGCTTGGTCTGTTTGCCTTCATCGCTGGGCGTCGGGGTTGCTTCGGTCTTTGCAGCGGTGGACGCGCCGGGGGGCGCCTGCGTCTGCGGCAACGGCGCATCTGGCAATGCGGCTGAGGTCGATACGGCGGCCATCGCAGGATCCGAATCGGCCAAAGCAATGGATGGCGCCAGTGTGCAAAAGCACACAAAAGTCGCGGCCGTCAAAAGACGTTGGATTTCCATATTGCTGATCAGATTCCGCCCTGGCATGCATGGCTGCAAAAGATTGCTCTCTGTCAGACGGTAGCAGCAGGGATTTCGTTTCAATTCCGGCAGTTACGTCACGCTGCGAAGTGCATCGAGACACTCATGAATCGCCGCCATCCCAGTCGAGTAGCTGAAGCGCACATGCCCCTCGCCCTGGCTGCCAAAGACCGCGCCGGGGATTGTGGCCACATGCGCTTTATCCAGCAACAGAGCTGCAGCCTTGCGGCTGTCGCGGGAAATCTTGGTGACAGAGGGAAAGGCATAGAACGCGCCGGCTGGAAGCTCGCACTCGAAGCCGATCTCATTCAGGCCTTTCACCAGCACGTCGCGCCGCTCGCGATACTCCGCAAGCCGCTTCTGACGGAACTCCGGGTTCAATTGCAAAGCCTCAAGTGCTGCCCACTGCACCATGGTTGCGACGCCATTTGTGGAGTAAAGCACGAGCTTGCGCATGGCAGTCATGAAGGGTTCCTCGGCCACCGCGTAGCCGATGCGCCATCCCGTCATCGCGTAGCTCTTGGAGAAGGTGTAGCAGGAGACGGTGCGCTCCGCCATGCCCGGCAAAGAGGCGATGGAAACATGCTCGCCCTCGTATACCAGATCTTCGTACGCCTCATCGGCGATCACGATCAGGTCGCGGCGCTTTGCGAACTCCGCGACCTCTTCGGCCTCCGCGCGTGTGAAGACTACGCCGCTCGGATTCTGCGGCGTGTTGTAGTAGATGGCGCGCGTCTCCGGCGTGGTGAGCTGTTCGAGCGTGGCTGTGATGCCGGTGCGGCGAGCTGCCTCGGTCGGCACAAAGATCGGATGCGCCTGCGTGCCGCGGATCATATCGGCAATCGGCGTCCAATAGGGCGAAAAGAGCAGACAGTCGCTGCCCGGATCGAGCACCGCCTGGAACGCGCAGTAGAGCGCGTGCGCGCCACCGACCGTAATGATCACCTGGTCCGGCGTTGCCTGAATGCCATTGCGCTCGCGCAGCTTATCCACCAGCGCTGTGCGCAGCGGAGCTATCCCGGAGGACGGCGCATAGCGAGTCTTGTTCTCCTCCGCGGCCGCATCGAGCGCGTGCTTGATGACCTCGGGCGTCTCGAAGAACGGCTCGCCGCCATGAAACGCATGTACTGTCTGGCCCGCAGCGCGCAGTTCCAGTACCTTGTTGCGAATCACCACGATGTCGGAAAAGCCGACCTCGTCCAGCCGCTTCGCTACCCGGAATCCACTTCCTTTGGCCAACGTCGCCATCCGTTCACCCTGCCTTGTATCTCTCGAAGGTATCTGATGCAAACCTTTAAGGATACAGGCATCGCGGTGCGATGGTTGACGTGGCACGGCTTCACTGCGATGCGTGCGTCTCGTGTGGTCGTTTCGGCGCATCCACGTGGTAGGGAATCTCCAGCGAGCCCAGGCGCTTGCTCGACACGTCCCACGCGGCAAGGTAGAGATAAACATCGCCCGCGGCAAGTTGGACCTCAACATTCACGGGCAACCGCTTCCCCGCGGGACGGCTTGCCGCTTCGTCCTTCAGCGTGAAAGTGATCTCTTGCGCATGTCGTGCTGTGAGCGTGCCATTTGCGTTGAACGCAATGACCGCCGCGGCACACTGCACGGTTGGCTTCCCGCTGACCATCTTTATGGCGAACGCGTCCAGCGGCAGCGAATATTGGACCGTGAATGGAGCAGTTCCCTTCTGCCGCGCTGGCCTTGCGTTTGCCTCCGTTGTACTAGTTACGGAAGGATCAGTGCCCTCCCGGACGCTGGCTTGAAAGATGATGGGAGCGCGTTGGCTGGGCAGTTCCTCGGCGGTCGTGCCGCTGGCAAGCAATCGCGTGCGGGAACGGCTTGGCCGCTGTTCTATCGTATTTGTGGCATCGGCAAAGTATCCCCGGCGATAGCCCAAGGTGTAATAAGTCCCGGGCAGCGCTACACGAACCTTGTGCCACTTGTTGTCATAAACAAAGTTGCGCGGGCTGTAGGTAAGTGTGTAGTAGTCTCCGTCGTCCTCAATCGTGTGAGCGATGCTCTGTGCTATCCCGTTGTTGTCGTAGAAGGCAAAGCCGCCTGTAGCCTCTGCCACCTGACTCATCACTGCATGCTGCGCCAGCATTCTCGAACTTCCGATCGTCGTCAGGCCGCGTGCGTCGATCGGATAGATGGCAATACGCTGTTCTTCCAGCTCATCGTAGAGCGCGCGCCATTCCGCTTGCCCCTGTAACAACGTCGCATCGGTTCGCAGGAAGAACGTGGAACCACCGGAGAGCCAAAGGACATTTTTACGGCCGGGGATCTGGCCCACATAGGTCTCGATCTGGCGGAGGGTCTGGAAATCATCCATATATTCGCGGCCCAGAGGTGGGAACCGAGGCATCACCCTTTTGACCGCGGCACGCAGCAGCGCGGGGTCTGAGGTAAAGCTCTGCAGCAGAATGCTCGCATCTCCTGGCCGGGCGTAAATTGCGATTGGCTCATCCGGCTTCAGCGTGTCGAAGAACTTCCCAAGCTGGTAGCTCAGGTACATCTGGTCTGCGATTTCGATATTCGTGAGATCGATGAAGAGGATATTCAGCACGCGCGGCGGATGCGCGAGGTAGTCGTTGCTGTACATGCCGGCCGGCAATGCAAGCGGCGCGGATGGAGCAGCGTCGTCCTGCCGATGCTCCTCAAACGAAGCGATCTCCTGGGGCTTGTTGTTATCAAAGACATGGAAGTCGCGAGCCTTGAGACCATGAACCGGATTGCCGTTTCGATCCGTCACGGTGACATCTGTCAGGACAACCCGGGAGTTCGCCCGAAATGTATATCCGGATTGACTGCCGGAGCCAGCATTCGCCTGAGCATGCGCTGGCAAGGCGGCATGCAGTGTTACAAGGGCGACGAATACCACCGGGCACGATCGCGGAGTCATTGGACACCTGCACCGTAACAGAATCCGACCACTCAGAGACGTCCCTGAACACAGTGAAGTTGCACCCAATGCGAAGGAAGATCGATTCCCGCGAACCGTCGGGCCGCGCGCCATATACTGAAGCAACATGCGACGCTACATTCTCTGGTACGTGCTGGCAATTTTCTGGGGAGCGATCGCGCTGGTCGGCCTGCTGCACCATCGCACCGGCGATGCGGCGCTCGAGGGTACCGTCGCTGTATTGTTCGTCATCATCGGCGTCGCGGTAAAGCGGAAAGACGCCGCAGCGGCGGCGCGCTACACAGCCAATCGTCCCAGATAAACAGCCATCCCCGCAACGGCATCCACCCCCATCGCCGAGAGCGCATCGATCTCCTCCTGCTCGCGAATGCCTCCGGCGACGATCAGTTGCCGCGCCGTGATGTCCCGCAGCTTGCGCGCTACCTCCAGCGGGAAGCCCTGCATGGTGCCCTCGCGGTCGATGTGGGTGTAGAGGAACGCCGTGCAAGACGATTCGAGCATCGCTATCGCGGCCTCCGGGGTCAGGTCTACCTGCTGCTTCCAGCCCTTAATCGCGATGCATCCCTCGCGCGTGTCCACGCTGAACACTAAATTCTCCGCCCCGACCGCATCCGCCAGCCCATTTGCGAAATCGCGGCGCACCAAGTTCTGCGCATCACCGTCATTCACGAGACCCGCGGCATCGAAGAGCGCGGAGCCGATGATCACGCGGCGCGCCCCCGCCGCCAGCATCTCCTTTGCGCGTTCGATCGATCCAATACCGCCGCCCACCTGACATGGCAATCGTTTTGCGATCTGCTCGATAAGCGCGCGGTTGCTGCCCTGCCGCATCGCGGCGTCCAGATCGATGAGCTGCACCATCGGATAGCCGGAAAAACGCTCGATCCAATATTCAAAGTCGTTGAAGGCCAGCTTCAGCTCTTTGCCCTGCACCAGTTGCACGATGCGGCCGCCCATCAGGTCAATGGAGGGAATCAGCATGGCAGCCTCACCGGTACCCCCTGATTTGCCAGCTCCTGCTTCAGCTCGCGCACATCGGCAATGCCGAAGTGAAAGATGCTGGCGGCGAGCGCCGCGTCCGCGCAGCCCGCACCGAACACCTCTGCAAAATGCTGCGCATTCCCCGCGCCGCCCGATGCGATCACCGGAATACGCAGCGCGCTGCCCACCGCGGCAGTCAGCTCGCAGTCAAATCCGTTGCGCGTCCCGTCGGCATCCATGGAGGTGAGCAGAATCTCGCCCGCACCGCGCTCCTCCGCCTCGCGTGCCCACTCCAGCACTTTGCGGCCGGTCGGTTTGCGACCGCCGTTCACGTACACTTCCGCCATTCCCGCGTCATCGCTGCCGCGACGCGCATCGATGGCAACCACCACAGCCTGCGAACCGAAGCTGCTCCCGATTGCGCTGATCAACGAAGGATTCGCAATCGCAGCTGAGTTCACGCTGATCTTATCGGCGCCGGCATCGAAGAGCGCCGCCGCATCGTCGGCTGTCCGCACGCCGCCGCCCACCGTGAACGGTACGAATATCTCGCGGGCGGTGCGCGCTACCGTATCCAGCAGCGTCTTGCGGCCCTCGTGCGTGGCTGTGATGTCCAGCAGCACAATCTCGTCCGCGCCCGCCGCGGCATGCCGATATGCCAGCTCCGCCGGATCGCCTGCATCCAACAGATCGAGGAAGCGAACGCCCTTCACCACGCGGCCGGCGGTCACATCGAGACACGCGATGATCCGCTTGGTCAGCATCGCGGCACCGCCAGAAAATTGCGCAGCACCTGCAGTCCCGCATCGCCCGACTTCTCCGGATGGAACTGCACCCCGAAGACGTTGCCGCGCTCTACCGCGCCACTGAATGATCCTGCATAGTCCGTCACGCCAACCGTCTCTTCGACCAGCGGCGCACGATAGCTGTGCGTGTAGTACATGAACGGCTGCGCGGGCAGGCCGGCAAGCAACCGCGATCCGGCCGCTGCCTCAAGCGTGTTCCACCCCACGTGCGGCACCTTGTGTGTCTCTGGAAAGCGTGTGCAGCAGCCGCGCATCGCGCCCAGCCCCGCTGTTGCCTCCGATTCCGCGCTGCCTTCAAAGAGCCACTGCAGACCGACGCAGATGCCCAGGAAGGGCACGCCGCGGGCGATCACCGCGCGCACCGCATCGTCGATCCCCGTGTCGCGCAGACGCGCTGTCGCAGCAAAATGCCCTACGCCCGGCAATACCACTCGCTCGGCAACGCGCACTACTGACGGATCTTCGGTGATCTGCGCCACGGCCCCCAACGCCGTCAACGCCTTCATCACCGAAGCCAGATTGCCCGCCTTGTAATCAATGACAGCGATCACAGGAGGCCTTTGGTGCTGGGCAACATCTCGCCCAGCTGCTTGTCGCGCGAACAGGCCACTCGCAGCGCTCGTGCGAAGGCCTTGAAGAGCGCTTCTATCTTGTGATGGTTCGAGCGTCCGTAAAGCGTCTTCAGATGCACGTTGGCGCGAGCCCCCCGGGCGAAGCCTTCGAAAAAGTCTTCCACCAGCTCGCTCTGCAGATCGCCCACGAGCCGCGTCTTTACTTTGGTTTTCACCACGCACGCGACGCGCCCGCTGAGGTCGATCGCGGCAACCGCGAGCGTCTCGTCCATCGGCATCACGAAGTAGCCGGCACGCAGAATGCCCTTCTTGTCGCCAAGCGCCTTGTCGAAAGCCTCACCCAGCGCAATGCCGACATCCTCCACCGTGTGGTGTTGATCGACATCGAGGTCGCCCTTGCACGTGAGGTCAAGATCGAATGCGCCATGCCGCGTGAAGAGCTCCAGCATGTGATCGAAGAAGCGAATGCCCGTGCTCACGCTGTAACGTCCCTGGCCTTCAATCGTCAGCTTCAGCGCGATCTTCGTCTCCGTCGTCTTACGATCCAGCGCCGCCACACGCTTGCTATCCATACTTAGCCGCCGCACCGCACTTGCCGCGTCGATAGCTTTCTTTATCCGCGCCATCCAATCTCCTTTAATGAGGCTTCGATCGCCGCTCGCGCCTGCCGCATCTGCTCGCGTGTCCCCACCGTGATGCGAACCATACCGTCGCAACCCGGGTCAGCCGAACGGTCGCGCGTCAGGATGCCGCGTGCGCGCATCGCCTTTACAAACGCTTTGTGCTCTGCGCCAATGCGCGTCAGGATGAAGTTCGCTTCGCTCGGCCAGTGCTCCATGCCAAGGTCCGTCAACGTCTGCGCGAGTTCGGCGCGCGCTGCCTTCACCTCCGCCACATACCAATCCAGATAGCCTTGGTCCTCCAGCGCAGCAGGCAGACACGCGAGCGCTAGCTGGTTCACGCTGTAGGGTGAGATCACGCGTCGCAGCCACTGCATCGTCTCTTCTGCCGCGATCAGCGCACCCAGCCGCAGCCCAGCCAAACCGTAGGCCTTTGAAAATGTGCGCGCAACCACCAGATTCGGCACCTTGCCAATCAGGTCGATCACCGTCTCGCCGAAGAAGTGGTAGTAAGCCTCGTCTACCAGCACCATGGCCTGCGGAGCGCCTTCGGCGAGCGCGATAATCGCGGCCCGTGTCACCGCCGCGCCGGTCGGGCTGTTCGGGTTGGCGATCGCGATCAGCCGAGTGCGCGCATGAATCGCGCCAAGCATTGCATCGAGCGGAAAACGAAAGTTATCTGTCGCAAGCACGGCGTCGATTTGCGCCTCCGCAGCCGAGCCGTAAACCTCGTACATGCTATACGTCGGCACCGGCAGCAGCATCGCATCGCCACGATCCAGAAATGCCTGGCACAACACGTGGATTGCCTCATCCACACCGTTGGTCAGCAGGACCTGAGCGGTTTCCACGCCCAGCGACGCAGCCACGATCGCCTCTACCGATCCGCGCTCCGGATATCGTGTGAGATCGGCTGCGGTGATCTTCCGCAAGGCATCCAGCACACGCGGCGAACAGGCGAGGGTGTTTTCGTTGAAGTCCAGCCGCAGCCCATCGCGTCCGGCAACCGGCGGATGATACTCCTTCATGCGGCGCACGCCCTCGCGCGGCTGGGGCGCGTGCGTCATTACAGGCTCAGGCACGGGCCAGTCTCCGTTCCACTGCGGCCGCATGCCCGCTGAGTCCTTCAGCATTGGCCAGCGCCACGGCTGCTGGACCCAGCGCGCGGGCACCATCCGCGGTGTAGCTCTGTACCGTTACCAGCTTGATGAAATCCATCACACTCAAGCCGCCCCGGATGCGCGCTGCGCCGCCTGTGGGCAGCGTGTGGTTTGGCCCGGAAACATAGTCGCCCAGGACCTGCGATGCCCAGTTGCCGATGAAGACCGACCCGGCATTCTCGACCCAGGCGAGGTCCTCTTCGGTATCGATCGTGAGGTGCTCCGGAGCGAGCCGGTTCGCGATCTCTCGTGCCTGCTCTTTTGTATCAGCGACAAGTGCGTATCCATGATTGCGCAGCGCCTCACGCGCTACTGGATTGCGCCGGGACTGTTCCTTTACCTCGCGCACCACCAACTTCGCCAGCGTAGGCTGCGAGGTCACCAGCACGCCCAACGTCTCCGTGTCATGCTCGGCCTGCGCCACCAGATCGGCAGCAATCGCCTCCGGATGCCCGCGCTCGCTGCACACGACAATCTCCGTCGGTCCGGCCAGCATATCGATGCCGCAGTCGAACGCGACCAGCCGCTTCGCCGCGGTGACATACAGGTTTCCCGGTCCGACGATTTTGTCTACGCGCGGCAGGGATGCTGTTCCGTAGGCCAGCGCAGCAATCGCCTGGGCCCCGCCAACCTGGTACACCTCATCGATACCCAGCAGCGCCGCCGCAGCAAGCGTCTCCCGTGCCGGGCGCGGCGAAACTACGACAATGCGCCGCACTCCCGCCATCTGCGCCGGAATCGCCGTCATCAGCAGCGACGAAGGCAACGGATGCCGGCCACTCGGCACGTAACAACCCACTGCCGCGAGCGGCCGCACGCGCTGTCCCGTTTTCACCCCGGGCACTGGCTCGCTGTCCCACTCCTGCGGCAACTGTCGCTTGGCAAACTCCATAATGTTGCGCGCGGCCAGTTTCAGCGCGGCGTGCAGCTTCGGGCTTGTCTCCTCCCACGCCCGATGCAACTCACCTGGCGCGATGCGGAGCGGCTGTTTCCGCGGCACGCCATCAAAGTGTGCGCGCGCCTCCAGCAAGGCACGATCGCCCCCGCGACGCACATCGTCCACAATGCGCCGCACCTGCCGCTCCACGCGATCCAGACTCGCCGTCCCGCGTCGCTCCAGCGACTGGAGTACCCGCTCGACCTTCTTCGCTCCGCTACCGCTGGTTTTCAGCAGTTCCAAAGTGCTCCTCCTGAACCACGCGCCCGCATCAGATCACAACGCATCAGATCACAACTTTGTTCAGCGGATATTCAACGATGCCGGTTGCGCCCGCGGCTTTCAGCCGCGGCAGCACATCGCGCACAACGCCCTCTTCCAGAATCGTGTTCACAGCCGTCCACTCCGTATCGCGCAGCGGCGAAACCGTCGGCGAGTTCAGCGCCGGCAACACCTGCAGCACCGCATCCAGATCCTGCTTCCGCACATTCAGCATCAGACCAACCTGCCCCTGCGCCGCAATCGCGCCGTTCAGCATCAGCGCCAGGTTGTTCACCTTCTCGCGCTTCCACGCATCCTGCATCGCACTGCGATTCGCAATCAGATGCGTCTCGCTCTCCATCACCGTATCGATGATGCGCAGGCGATTCGCGCGCAATGAGCTGCCGGTCTCCGTCACTTCGACGATCGCATCCGCCAGCATCGGCGGCTTCACTTCCGTTGCGCCCCAACTGAACTCCACGCGCACCTTCACGCCCTTTGCCGCGAAGTATTTCTTCGATACCTCCACCAACTCCGTCGCAATCGTCTTTCCGTCCAAATCCTCCGCGCGCTTATACGGTGAGTCTTCCGGAACGGCCAGCACCCAGCGCACCTTGCTGCGGCTCTGCTTGGCGTATGTCAGGCTGGCCACGCTCTCCACATCCAGGCCGCTCTCCACCACCCAATCGACACCGGTAAGTCCCGCATCCAGCACGCCCTTCTCCACATAGCGCGCCATCTCCTGCGCGCGGATCAGCATGCACTCAATCTCTGCATCGTCGATCTGCGGAAAATACGAGCGGCCATTTGCGTAAATGCGCCAGCCTGCGCGCTCGAACAGCGCAATCGTCGCGTCCTGCAGGCTGCCTTTCGGGATGCCGAGCTTCAGCTTCTTTGCCGGTACGGTCACGCGCGCACCTCGGCTGCAACGTCCATCGCGATCGGGTCGCGTGAAGCAGCTCACCGTGCCTTCGTGGCACACCAGCCCATCGCCTTCCACCACCACTTTAAACAGCAGCGTGTCCCGATCGCAATCCGTGAAGGCCTTCACTACGCGCAGCCGGTTGCCGCTGGTCTCGCCCTTCATCCACAGCTTCTGCCGCGTGCGGCTCCAGAAGGTGACAAAGCCGCTCTCCAGCGTGCGCCGATAGCTCTCTTCATTGAAGAAGCCCACCATCAGCACCTCTTTGCTGGCGGCATCCTGCACGATGGCGGGCACCAGGCCGTCCATCTTTGCGAAATCGATTGCTGCGTTGCTGCTCACGTGTCTCTCCCTATAGTTCGCCTGAATGCAAAAAGCCCACCGTTGCTTGGCATCGGCGGGCTGCTGGACCTGATCTCGGGTTTGCTGCTTATTTTCCGGAGGAGTCCGCCGACACGTTCGCCACGTGGTGATGATGGGCATGGCGATGGTGGCGATGGAAGGTCATACTCCGTAGCCATAACGCTATCGGCTCGTCGGCAATGTGTCAACTGACGCCGTGGTCGCTTCGCCGCACCGCCGGCTCCGCCACGGCCTAGCCCAGCCAGGCATTCGCGTGCGACAGTCTCGTGCGCAACCGGCTCCAGGCCGTGCCGAACAGTCCCCGCGCGCTCTGATGTGCTTCGAGGGGCGCAGCAACGCGAACACGCGTTCCGACGCCGGGCTCGCTGGTCACCACCAGTTGCGCGCCGATGCTGCGCGCGCGCTTTTCCATGCCGCGCAATCCGAAACCGCGCGTCTGCTGCGCCGGATCGAAGCCTCGGCCCTCATCTTCCACTGTCAGGACGACGCTCTTCGCCTGGTACTCGATCGAAAGCGCAATCTGCCGGGGATCGGCGTGACGCACCGAGTTCACAATCGCTTCCCGCCCGATGTGAAATAGCGCATCGGCCACACTAACCGGAATGTGCCCTGGCGCGCCGCGGCCATCCGTTCGTCCCTTGCGAACGATCTGGACATTCCCGCCAGCCACAATGCTCGCGGCACATTCTTCGAGCGCCGCGCCAAGCTCCTTGCCTGCAGGCCACTCTTCGCGCAGCATCGCGATGCTGAGACTCGCCTCCTCATGCGTCTGCCGCACCACATCGCAAGCCAGCTCGATCTGCTGGTTCACCCGCGCGATGCCCGCGGAATCCGCGTGTTCCAGCCCATTGCGAATGCCCTGCAGCTGGAAAGCAACGCCGGCGAAGCTCTGCGCCAGCGTGTCGTGCAGCTCGTGCGCCAACCGCTCGCGTTCCTGCACAATCGCGCGCCAGCGCCATTGCTTGGCGCGGCTGTATAGATACTGCGCCAGCAGACACAGCAGCAAAATCGCCGACCCGATCTCTGCCAGCCGCTTCGGCGTCCACCAAGGCGGCCCGGCCAGCCGGTCGATGTCTTCGGTCGAACGCAGCAGCAGCGCGAACGAGGTCACGCCCTGCGTGTAGCGCCGGTCCAGCGTGCACACACCGCGCAGGTTCAGCAAACTGCGCGGCGTCATCCGCCGATAGAACTGCGCCGATTGATCTGCCGGAATGAAGGCGCGAAATGCCTGCGCTCCGCTCGCGAGCTCCAGCACCAGCATCTTGCCGTCCGGCTCTGCGTGCATACCTTCCAACGCACCCTGCACCTCGACCAGCCGCGCATCGTAGTTGCCGGTAGCCGCCTGCCCCGCGGTGATGGACAGCGGCGCCGCCGGCGTGTGGTCCCACAGCAGCCGCACGCGCGCGTGAGGAAGCATCGCCGTGGCTCCAATCGGATCTCCTGATGCCGACGGTGCGCCGGTGGCCTCGACTTCGTCGCCCAGATTCAATGCAGGCGCAATCGGATCGGGCAACGCGATCCCGCCCGTGTCGTCCTGCACGAACAATGTCGGCGAGGTCAGTGAGACTGTGCCGCGTACTGTGACAAGTTGTTCCGGTTTTCCATGCAGCGGCTGAGCCACGCGCGCGATCGGAGTGATCTCCGTCTGCGGTCCGTTTTGGGGATCCGGTTCGCCGGTGAAGAAGCGCCGCCGCAATGCCGGATCGTCAAATGTAGGAAAGTTGTGGCTCGCGTTGAAGGCAGCCTCGCTCTTGGGAAAATCCGGATGCAGCACCCGCGGCGACGGTCCCGCCAGCACCGCCAGCTCTGCCTCGTCCGCAGGCTGCACCTGCACGTTGCGCCACGCTGCGCCCGTCGCCAGCGAGCGCAGCCCGATGCGTCCACTGCGCACACAATCCGGCTCCTCAAAAAGCGCGCGGGTCACCTGCGTTGATCCCACTTCGCCCGCAGTCGCCGCGATACTGCAGCCCACCACCGCGACATCCAGGTGATACCACACATGGCTGCGCAGGCCGGGCAGCGGCACCGGCGCAGCCTCCAGCCACCCATGATCCGAGCGCCCAATCACGATCGAGCTGTCGTACATGCGCACCCCAACGTAATAGCCGTTGTACGCATCCACGCCCGGCTCTTCATCGTTCGATCGGACAACAACGCCGGCATCGCCGCCTTCGCCCAGCAACTGCACATCGGTCTGCAGCCGATAGTCGCGCCATCGATAGGAGCCGGTCAGCATCTTGGCTCCGCGCTCATCGGAATCGTTATGCATTGCGCCGCCGGCCAGCCGCCATGCCCCGCCCACGGCGTGCCACTCGTCCGCGCGATTCTGCGCAAAGCCGTCGTGATAGAACGGCCGCGCGGCCGCGAACCAGTTCCATGCCGCGACGCCGCCGGCCAGCAGCGCGACCGCGACCAGCGCCCCTATCCACCATGCTCGCCGCCCCCGCACGCCTCCGCCGCCCGTCACTGCGTCGGCCTCCAGTCCATGTTCAGCATCTGCTGGATCTCCGGCGTGTCCACGTTCTCCCGCGTCACCAGCCGCGGCGCGAAATGCAATACCTGTCCCTGTGCGCCGCCGGCACGATGCCCGGTGATCAGCCGTGTCGCCTGATAGCCCATCGCAAATGTGTTCTCCGCCACCAGAGAGTCGATTTCGCCCAGCCGCAGGTAATACAGCAGATCGAGGTCCTGATCGCACGCGACCAGGTGCACCTGCCGGATGCGCTGCTTCAGCTTGAGACCGCGATACACACCGCGCGTGGCGCCCACCGTCAGCGTGAAGATTGCGTCGAGGTCCGGATGGCTCGCCAGCAGCTCCTCCGTATCCTGTTCCGCAAGATTGGTACGGAATCTGCCGGGCAGCGGGTCAAGCACGGTGATGCCGGGATAGCGCGTTGTCATTCGCTGACGAAAGGCCGCCGCCCGCGCCATCGTGGCCATCAATGCCGGCGTTTCTCCCAGGACCGCCACTGTTCCGCGCCCATGCAGCACCGCGCCGACTCTGTCCGCAGCCAGTGCGCCGGTCTGCTGCTCGTCATTCAACAGATAATCCACGTCCAGCGATGCCGGCAGGTTCAGGGTGGCATCCAGAATGACGACCGGCATCCCTTGCTCCGCCGCCATGCGCACGGCAGTTGTCAAAGCGACCGGATGATCGGGCGCCAGAATCAGGCCTCCGTCCCGCTGTCGAATTGCCTGCTGGACCAGCGCAATCTGCCGGTCCACCTCGGTCTCGCTGCTGGGACCGTTCCAGCGCTCTCTCCACATGGTGCCAAGCAGAGCCTTGGCCACGCCCGCGTGCTCCGCTTCCCAGATCTCCTGCGCTGTCGTCTGCGGCACCACCGCGATCGTGCGCGAATGGCCTCGGGAACAGCCCGCAGGCAACAGAAGAGCGAGCAGCAGTGCCGGCGAGAGACACCAGGCTCCAAAAAGACACCAGGCTCGAAGATGGCTCGCGCTCGAAAATCGCCCCATAGCTTGATGGAAGCCTAAAACATTTCTCGCTGGCGATGGAGGCCCGTTTGCTACAGTCAGACGGATGATCCGCCTCGTCTGGAGCCAGTTGGGGATCGCTTTCAGCGCGCTGCTGCCGCTGGTAAATCCGCTCGGCTCGGCGCTGGTCTTTTACGGGCTTGTCGGTGCTGCGCCGCCGGAGGTCTATCGCCGGCTCGCACGCAGGATCGCCATCAACACCATCCTCTTCCTGCTGGTCATTGAGCTCATTGGAGCAACCCTGCTCTCCTTTTTCGGCGTCTCCCTCCCCATCGTAGAAGTAGCCGGCGGTCTGGTCCTGGCCGCGATGGGGTGGTCCCTGCTCAATCAGCAGGGCGCGGCCGCGCATCAGCAGGAGAAGCAGGAGGGCGTGCGTACCTGCGATATCGATGAGCTCTACCAGCAGACGTTTTATCCGCTCACCTTTCCGGTAACCGCCGGTCCCGGATGCATCGTCATTATGCTCACCCTGACCGCGCATGCGTCGACGCGCAGCCTCATCCCAAACCTGCTGTCGCACCTCGGTATTCTGATCGCCGTCATCGTGCTTTGCGTGCTGGTGTATTTCGCCTACGCCTACGCCCCGTTGATCACGCAGAAGATCTCGCCCCAGACGGCCCGTGGCGTCGTGCGCGTCATCGCCTTCCTGCTGCTCTGCATCGGCGTCCAGATTGCTTGGAACGGTCTCAGCAGCCTCCTGCTTACCTTGAAACATCGTTAACGCCGTGTTGTCAGGCACCCAGGCAGGCTGGTGCAATCAAAAGGTTTAAGAAACACCCATTCTTCGGCAAACATTCACTTGCCTAAGCCTAAGTGAGTGGACTAAATATTAAGAAGTCTCGACAATCCCCAAAGTTGAGGTGCGCTGATGCATCACCCAGACGCAGTCACCTGCTGGCGCAACCGGCAAGCTGAGTTGGAGTTCCACATTCGTCGCCACGAATGGTTCGTGGGCAAATCGGTGGTTCTGAATGCGGATGCTCTCGAACATAAGATCGAGGACTATCGCCGCGAATGGAACACCTACGAAAAGCTGATCGACAAAGTGCACACCGTGCAGCCGAAGAACTCAAGAAACGCAGCCTGAGAATCTGAATCCCCATACAACTAGAAAGTTCGCGGGCCGTGCTGACGGCCCGTTTTCATTTGGTGCGTAGCTTCGCGCACCGCGATCCATAGCTCATTGCAACGTGCGGGCGGCGGTGCCGTCCTTCAGCATCTTCGCGGCGGCCTCCAGGCTCAGCGATGGCGGGGTGGGATGATAATGACTCGTCACCTCGTCCTGCTCTTCGCCAATGCTCTTGAAGATCAGCGCATGGCCGTGGATATGAACATGCGTCGCCGTGATTGCCCAGATTCGCGGCGCAATCTGCTGCCGCTCGATTTCGAAGGTCCCGCCTTTTTCTAGTTTGCCTAGGAGTCCATATCCAAAATTGACATCGCGCGTGAGCTTTCCCTTGAGCTCCTTGATGCGCTTCTGCTCTGTGTCCACCACCATCGTCCCTTCCATCGCGGCAAAGACGCGCGCCTCACGTGTGGGTGGCTTGAATTGAGGATCCGGTTTGAAATGCAACGTCGTTTCAGTGCCATTTTGCCCGGCATACGTCCACAGAAAAGCGTCTGGAAGCATCTTGGTCAATGCGCTTGCTTTTGCCGCGTCCTGTTCGTGACTCTGCTTCTGCTGGTGCCGGAGACTCGCATCGTGGACAAAAGCATCCATCCTCTGTTCGTCCGCTTTCTGTTGTTCCTGCGGCAAAGGATGGCCGTCAGTCTCCACCGTCGTGGAAAGATCACCCTGCGCAGTCTGGATGACAAGCTTCAGCGTGTTTCTGTTGGGAACGCCGTTCTCATCCCGATACATCCATCGGCTGTGATCATCGGCATCGGCCTTCAGTTCATTGGCAACAACTGCACGCACAAAAGTACGCGCATCCTGTGGAGGAACGACCGCGAAAGACGAAACGCCAGAGAAGACCACGCAGAGCAGGATTGAGCGGTGAACGAGCCAACGGATCGAATTGAAGGAGGGAATCCTCACCGCATGGTTGGATGCCACGATTCGATGTTGCGTCCAACGCAACGGCTGACTTGATTTTATTGGTAGGCGAGACCGGGATCGAACCGGTAACCCTCAGCTTAGAAGGCTGATGCTCTATCCAATTGAGCTACTCGCCCGCCACAGGGGATATTCCTCATTGTACCGTTCGCCCGCTGCGCGCGATGCAGCAGTGCCTTCTACGTCACTGATGATCAGGTGTTGAGTGCGTGCCGTTCAGTGCCGCCGAGCGCGCGAATTCCTGGTTCGCCCGCGCGATGTCGCCACTTCGCCGGCAAGCCTGCCCCAGCAGATAGTGAAAGCGCGGATTCTGCGGCGCAAGTTGTACCGCGCTGGCGAACTCCTTCACCGCATCCGCTGCACGGTCGGTGTGCAGATACACCTGGCCTAGGTTCTCGTGGATGCGCGGCTCCTTTGGCGCGATCTTCTCTGCCTGCTCCAGCAATTGCTGCGCCTCCTGGATTTGATTGCGGTGCTGCAACAGGATTGCCAGATTGAGCAGCGGCTGCTCGCTTGGCGCGGGATCATCCTTCTGCATCGCGATTGCCGTGCGATACGCCTGGACCGCCTCGTCATTGCGGTTCAGCCCTTCGTACGCCAGCCCCATGTTGTCTTCGCCCTTCACACTGCGCGGGTTCAACGCAAGCGTCTTCTGAAAACATGTCAGCGCATCGCCGTACCGGCCTTCGGTGTAGCGCAGCCTGCCCATTGCGTACCATGTCTCCGCGTCGTTGCCGTCCATGGCCAGCGAACGACTCATCCAGTGATCGGCTTCCGGCAAACCCTTCAGCAGCACATAATCCAGCGCGACGTTCCGCAACTCGACCGCTGTCGGGGTGCGCAGCGCGGCGGCCTCGGTGTATGCCTTCAACGAATCGGCCGGCTTATCCTCACGCAGCAGCACGTACGCCAGCAGATAGCGCGGCTCTGCCGCCTTGGCATCCGCTGCAATCAGCGGCCCCAGCATGGCCCCGGCCTGCGCGAATTTTCCATCGTGGATCAACTGCTGCGCGGCTGCCAGCGAGCTCGCCTGCGCAGGCGGACTGGGCGCCAGCGTGCCAATCTGCTGCGCGCCGCACATCAGCGCCGCACCCGCGACTGCAGCGGCGCACGCCACCACACGCGAGCAGACGCATCTGGATGTACCCTGTTTCTCCACACCGATCAGGATATGTCGATCTCGGGGGGCGATGCCAGCATCGCTTCTGCCGCTGCAATCAGGATCGGCACCATCTCGTCGAGCGCCTTGTCCAGAACTGCTTCAGCGCGCGACGCATCTGCGCCGCCTGCATAGCAGTACACCGTCAATCCATAGCCCCACACGGCATCGTTATGCGCAGGCCGCACCACCAGTTCCAGCCGCGCATCCTCGATCGCCAGTGCCGCACAACGTCGCGCTGTCGTCCGCGCCCACTCCTCATGCAACAGAAAATCGGCCATCGGCACCGCGTGCGCCATCAGCACATCGACATACAATCCGCATCCACGCGCAGCCGCCGGAGCGTCCAGCACCTGGGCGAGCTCCTCCCGCTCCTCGTCGCTCAGCAGCCATCGATCGCATTTCGTGGTCATCAGCAAACCCAGAGGCGCGTTGAGCAGAGCCAGTGCCCGAGCCAACGCTTGCGATTCGCCGGCTTCGGGCAACGTGGCGAGGCGCTCCCTCTGCGTGTCAGCCATCGACACGCAAAGCCACCCAGCCATGCCCGCTGGCCGCATCCGACCAGCGCGTCTCGATCACTGGATCGTCCGCGCCCGCCGCCACGCTCCAATCCGTCTCCATCAAAGACTCTTCGCCTGCGCGTGAAGAAAATCGAACAGGAGCCGCTCCGCCCAGTAGCCGTCGTAACCGGTCGCGGGCGCAAGAAATGCGCAGTGGCCGCCGTGCGTGGTCTCAATCAGATGTACGTGTGGATTCTCGAGCAGCGTAGCGCGCGTCTCCGGCAGCATGCGGATGAACGGATCGTCGAGCGCATGCAGCACCAGCGCGGGCACCGCGATGCGGTCGGCAACCCGCGCACTCGCCGCGCGATGATAGTAGTCGTCCGCGCCGGTAAAGCCGCAGTAAGGCGACATCACGCGATCATCGAACTCGCGCAGCGAACGCACGCCACGGGTGCGGCTGGGATCGAAGATCTGCGGAAAAAGCTCGCACTTGTAGGCGTATCTCTGCACCAGTCCGCGCAGAAACTTCCACTCGTAGATGCGGTTCGCCGGCTCGTGCAGCGCATCCGCCGATGGCGCAAGATCGATTACCGGCGACACTCCCGCGACCGCGCACAGTAGCGGCGCCGCATTCTCGCCCAGCTCACCGGCCAGCTTCAGCACCAGGTTGCCGCCCATCGAATAGCCGACCAGCGACCACCGCTCGGCGCCGCGTGTCTGCTGGTAATGTCGCACGACCGCCAGCACGTCGCCCGAAAGCCCGGAGTGATACAGCGTCGGCGATTCCCGCTCCGTGCCACCGCAGTTGCGCATGTTCATGCGTACTACGTTCCATCCTGCCGCGTAGAAACGCGCCGCGTTGCCGCGCACATACTGCGAATTCGACGATCCCTCCAGCCCATGCAGCAGCAGCACCGTATCGCGCCCCGGCTCCGGCTGCCAGTGGCTTTGGCACAGCACGCGACTGGCCGGCAGGCCATTCTGCGCGGGCTCTACAGTAACCAGTTCATTGTCAGGAATCGGAAGCACCGCGTTGCGCGGAAGATAATTTCCCGCCAGCGTCTGCAGATGCGCGTTGCGCAAAAACCTGCGCGGCGCAAATGCGCTCTGCCAGGCCGCAACGGCCTTCGCGGCCGATTCCAACAGGGGCGCCGTCATCGAGCCACCGCCTCGAGCACTGCCCGCGCCCGCAGCGGGCCATCGGGCGCATCCTCGTGCATGAAATACGCGTACACATCGCCCTGCTCTGCATCCTTCGCAAAGCGCCGGGCTAATTCATGCAAGTCCGCTTTGCTGTATATGCTCCGCCGCAGCCGGTAGCAGAGGAAGTCCGCCGTTCTGCGCTGTGGGGTTTCCAATTCGTCACTTTCCGCGATACATAAGGCTGTATTGGCCTGCTCGAGTGCCGCATAGGTCGCATCATCGAACCACGACTCGTGCCGAAACTCGAATGCAGACCGCAGCTTCAGCCGCACCACCTCTTCCAAAAACGTCTTCAGGCGCTCTACATCGGCGCGGAAATTCGGCGGCAACTGGAATAGCACGACGCCCAGCTTCCCCGCGCGTTCGGCCGGCAGCAGCGAGGCCTTGAACGCTCCCAGCGCATCGCCGCACTCGCGCAGCCGCTTCAGGTGGGTAATCACCTGGGGTGCCTTGAAGGAGAAGCGAAATCCCGCCGTGCTCGCGTCCAGCCACGTCGTCAACTGCTTTTCCGTGGGCAACTGCCGGAAGGTGAAGTTCACTTCCACAGAGTTCAGTTGCGATGCGTAGTATGCGAGCATGCGCGCGGCAGACGTCTTCGCCGGGTAAAAGCCCGGTTTCCAACTCGCATAGGCCCAACCCGAGGTGCCGGCATAGACGGTGTGCGGGTAGGCAGGCATGATCAGAATAAAGTGAAATGGAGAGCTTGTTGGGGCGGCTAGTGGGGATCGAACCCACGACATCCTGAGCCACAGTCAGGCGTTCTGCCGCTGAACTATAGCCGCCGTGACGCTCTCAGTCGCAACTCTGCGATTGTAGCATCCGCAGCGCGATTTCAGCCCCGTCCGAGCCGTTCCCAGGCACGCCGCAGCCCCGCTGAGGTACGCTCAGAAGCGCAGCCTATGGCCTCGCCGCGAGAACCCGAAATCCTGCCTCCTCATTCGCGCATCGGCGCGCAGGACGGCCTGTTCCGCGACGAGAATCTCGACTTCCTCAGCCGCCTGCTCGACTCCTGGTTCCGCATCCCCGGCACCTCCATCCGCTTTGGCCTGGACGGCATCATCGGCCTCATCCCCGGTATTGGTGACGTCCTCGCCGGCCTCGCTTCCTGCATCATCATCGTTGCCGCATGGGTGCGCGGCGCGGCTTACGTCACCATCGCGCGCATGCTGGTCAATCTTGCGCTCGATGTCATCATCGGCACCGTGCCCTTCCTCGGAGATGCCTTCGACATCGCATGGAAGGCCAACCGCCGTAACTACGCTTTGCTCACCCGCCACCTCGAGCATCCGCGCCGCCACCATTGGGGCGACTGGTTCTTTCTCGCAGGGGTCGCGCTCGTCGTGTTCGCCATTTTTGCCCTGCCCATTCTGTTCGTCGCATGGCTGCTCGATGCAGCGTTCACCGGCCGTATCTAGCGCCCAAACAGGCCGCAGAGCCACAAGGCAACGTCTTCGATCCCGCATGCAACTTGCTACAATCGATAGCACGTCGGGGCGTAGCGCAGTCTGGTAGCGCATCTGCTTTGGGAGCAGAGGGTCGGGGGTTCGAATCCCTCCGCCCCGACCATTGAATCTCGCCGCACGTTCCACCAAATGTCACTGTAATGGATCGTGCAGCGGGTGGCTGTCGTCTGGTTGCGTTGTGCATTGTCCGTAGCGGAGAACTGGATTTTGGCCATTGCTGACCGTGGCGGTCATGGTTGTCGTTCGTCTGAGCGACCGCATACGGCAGCAAAGACACGAGTGCGCATAACAAAGCGAGTGGGCTTCATCTGGTGGGCTCCGCATCTTGGGTGGCGTTATCGTTCGATTACCGCCGTAACTTGAGTCTGTAACAGTCGGTGGTTACGATTCGTTCTATGAAGGAATGCCGCCATTGCGGTGGCAGCAGGCTCATCCGGCTGCGCCGCCGTACTCTGATAGCCAGGCTGATGAAGCTTTTTCGGATCGGCCCGTGGAAGTGTCTTCTCTGCGACGCTGAGAGCTTCGGGCCAACCAGCTGACGCAGCCCATCTATGGCCAAAGTGTGATGCCCGGTCTGCTTCATATCGCGGATACGAGGGCGAGGATCGCAACTGCTCGGCATCCATCAAGCGGAGTGAAATAGGGCGCGCTTGTGCTGACCTATGCCTTGGCCAGTCTCTCGTTCTATCTCTATGAAGCGCCGATTAATAAACTCAAACGATTCTTTCGCGGCGGCCTCCACTCTCGAACTCCGGTCGCTTCGCCGCGCTGGCGCTTCCTTAATCTGGATTGCGCTCGTAGGGTGTAGAGTAGTGCCGCCCCATGCAAAATCTCAGGTGCTGGAATTTTTGTCACTCTCTAAAGGCGGTCCCGTCCCTATTGCAGGGTATCCGGCTCGCTCAACGGGTGATTCTCCTGGTGATAGCATCCGCGAAATGACATTCATCGTTGCGTCGCTCAGATGCATTCGTGGCGTGAGAAAACGTGTAGAAACGCCATCCGCCGCGGTCGATACGCCAGTGAGATACAACGAAGGATGTATTTCCGTCTGTCCCGAAGGGAGACTATGTTCCTTACGTATAGATGGGTCCAGTCTCTCGGCGGAGAGCACATGAAAAAGCTTGTTCGCATATTAGTCGTTCCTGCCCTCATCGTCGTAGCGCAGGTTGCCTTAGCCGCCAATCCTCACCGGCCCACAGCCACCGCAGCCGGCCCCACCCATTCTCCAACCGTATCCGGGACCTACTGACCTCGGGCCAGTGGACCCGACTCCGGTTGAGCCCCTCCAGCTAGGAAAGCGGATGAACATGGGATCCTGGGACTATCTGCTGTGGCTGACCGGGTTCGCTCTGAACCTGGGCCTGCTCTGTGTCTTGCTGCATAAACGCCGGTTCCAGAAATTTCCCTGGTTCACGCTGCTGATTGCCCAGGACGCAGTGCAGACCATCGTGCTCTTTTGCGTCCATAAATACCCGGCGATCAACTTCTATACCTATTGGAGCTTCGAGGCGCTCGACGCCCTGTTGCGCCTGCTCGTGCTCTACGAGGTGGCGCGTCTCCTGCTTGCCCAGTGCGGGATGAGCATCGCGGGCGTGGCCCGGCGCTACTGGAGCTTCATCGTGGTGCTCGTTGGAGTGCTTGTCGCATTTGCGTGGCTCACGCCGTCGAGCCCCACCTGCCGGTCATGCTTGCGCTTCGCATCGGCCAGATGTCCTCGATCTGTGTCGGCGGAGTTACTTCACTGCTGATACTGGTCACATTCTTTTTCGGCCTTCGCTTCCGGATCCATGCGCAGGCCGTGCTCTATGGACTAGCGCTCTACATGTTCGGCAAGCTATGGGTCCACACACTGCTGCTGCTCTTGGGCGATCTCCAGCACTGGTCGGCTCTGGAGGTCAGCCTCAAGCCGGTTTACCACATGACCTTGCTGATCTGGATCGCGTGTCTCTGGTTCGAGGAACCTGAGGTGAAACTGACGCCGGAGATGCAGCGACTGATGCGGGCAGAGGCCACCGCTTAGAAATCCTGCTCGGCCCCACTCGCAATCTATTTGGAAGCCGCTGCTAAGCATGCCGCGAGTGCCTGCGGTCTTCTGCTCCGCGCAGCAGGGTCAGCGAGGCATAGGCGCCGACCCATGAGCCTGCAGCGGCGAAACCCACGTAGAGCCAATTGTGCGTGTAGCTGATGACGGCGAAGGCCGACAGAAGATACCAGGCACTGCTCCAGCTGGCTGCCGCCAGCCGTCTCCGCGCGCCGACCGCCGCATTGAATAGGACGTACACCGCATCAGTAAGCGCCGTCGAAAGCGAAACGCCAATGGCCAGCCACGGATCGATATGTGTCATGTTCCCGCTTCCTTGTTGTCCGGTTCCTCATTGAATTCAAACAGCGCCGGTTGCCGGAATCGCGATTCTATTGAAGCGGGAATTGTCATGGCTATCCGAAGCCTTGCATTCCGTTGGTGGTATCGCGCGGTCCTTGGATCAAAGGATCAATCCTGAAATAGGGAGCGTCGCCGGAAGGAGCCACCGGCGCCAGCAGCGAATCAACCACAGCGCCAATTCCCGCATCTTTCCCATAAGAAAGGTTTTCAGAACGGCGCATGACTTTGGTTACTGCTCCGCGGGTGCAGCATCTTGATCGATCTCCCTTTCACTGGGAAGATCGAATCATTGACCGCACAGGCGCCGCACATCTTTTCAACGAAAGTTATCGCGGCATTCACACCTTGGCCCCGGCCTTGATGGCATCCTGCTAATGCGTTCAGATGGTTTCCCCCATGGCTATGAAAATGATCCAGATGCTTAAGTTGATGAAGAGAAACACCGGGCTCGCACTCAGCACGATCTTCGGCCGCGTCATTTGGCCCTGATCGTCCGGTCCTCGCTGGGCGGGATTGACGTCGCGCACGATTGAGGTCGCGTCCTTCCGGCCGAGGCAGCAAGCCTGTTGGTGCGGCCGCCGGCGCCTGGCCTCTGCACTATCCCTTCAGGTTTTCTTAACCTTCGCGCCCGCCGCGCCGGGCAAACAACGCCGCCGCTGTCCTGATCAGTCCGTCTGACCCTGAGCATCAGTGCACATGAGCGACGTCGTCGTTCATGGAGAACTGGTCCTTCAGGGTGTCCTCATACGGGAAGACATGAATCATCCAGCTGAAGATCACCGGCATGAAGGTGCCGCCTTCCGCCTTGCAGGCTTCCGCCGTGTGGATGGAGCCGAACATCCCAAATTTGGGATGCTCGCCGTGATACTCCTTCACCTTGTTGGCCGGAGCCGCGCAGAAGTTCATGTGTTCATGCCAGCGCGCCACGCTGAGTGGTACGCGCTGGTTCAGCTCATCTTCGGTCGCGCTGGTGCTGTCGGTGAACATCACACCCTCCAGCTTGAACCGCTGGGTCGGCGTCTGCCGGTAGAGCAGCGAAGATGGCCTCGTCGGATCGAATTGCGTATCGGCTAACCGCACGTTGGCGTTGTTCGTGAAGTGATACTGCGGCTGTACCACACCCGGGTTTCCCTGAATGTACCCGTCCGCGATTGCCTTCTTGTAGTCCTGGTACTTCTCGATCGCTGCCTTCACCTGGGCAACCAGCGCTTTGGCGCGTTCCTCATCGCCCGGCTGCTTCGCCCGCAGCGGGCGTGATGCACATGTGATTCGTCATGGCGCCCATGCTCTGGCCCATCACGTTCATGCCGCCCATGCTGCTCATGTCGTCGCACGCATGGCCCGCGCCATCCTGTTCGCAGGCATGGCAGGCTCATCGGCGTGGGATTGCGCCCACGCCTGATCCGGCGCATCCGGCCCAGCAGCATCGCTCCGGCAGTCAGCATCCACAGCGCGGCATACCAACGCCCAAGCGAAATATTCTTGCTAGCGTGCGTTACCCCGGTCTCTGGCACGGATCACGTATAGTACCGCTCGCCCAGCCGGTCAACGACAGCGACTCGTCCAATCAATTTGGAGTGACAGATATCTACGTAACAACCACGGCAGCTTCGTATTGCCGAGTTATGCCGCTGATTCCTGGGCTCCGCAACAGTTACTGGCTGCCGTTCGGTGCTCCCGTGCAGGCAGGCTCGCCATCATGTGATCCAGCGGCACCGGCTTCTTCTGCTTCGGCTCGAACATCGCAAATCCGCCGCGGTTCGAGATGTAAATGCGGCTGAATATCCCGGTCGGCAGCAGGCCGCCGATAGTGGCTCCCGCCGCGTGGAACGCCACGGTCTGCGTCGCTACTTCTCTGGACTTGCCGTCAATCACCAGTTGCGCCTGGTGCAAAGTCCGCCATCTGCTGGCGCCCCACTGCATCGCCCACCAGGCTCTGTCCGCCGCCCATGTTTCCGAGGTCGCCAAACAGCACCAGCGATGCCGATCCCGAATCCAGCAGGAAGTCCATAGCCTGCACGCCATCTGTCGCTATCCTCGCCTGCACCGCCAGGTTCGCGAACTGCGGATCGTCTTTGAGCACCTCGCGCCGCAGCGGGACATGATGCCCGGCGAGGGACCGCTCAAGTTCGCCATCGGTGTCGAACTCCATCAGCTTGTGCCGATAGTCCAGCAGGAAATCCGCATGGTTCAGCGCATTCTGTCCGAGCACGCCACGGATCGCCGGATCGATGCGGCGCAGCCCGTTCAGATCGCGAACCATCACCTCCACGCTCCGCTCCGTCACCGGCCCCACGCTGATACGGCACGCCACCGCAAGCAATACCGGCACATGCTCGACCAGCGTCTGGACCGTGCCCTGCTCCTGCACCTGCAGCGCCAGTTCCCGCGCCAGGTCACGATCGACCGCAGAAATCGTGGAGCCGGTGTCCAGCATGAACTCGAAACGGGCCGCGTCCGTTCACCGTCACCGGCACAACCACAGCGAATCCGCGAACAAAGTGAAACGGCACCACTGCAGGAGCCGGCACGTCCGCGAACGATGCCGGCACGATGCACAGAAGCGCCGAGCGATGAGCGAGACAACGTAGAGCGCCAAAGCAGCAGAAATGCGTGCCGAGTCTGTCTGCAAACATCATCGGCATCGAAACCAAAGTGAGAGTTGCGTGGCATGGCACCCTCCTCCGCGACTTGGGCTTCAACCTAAGTCGCAAAGAAGAGGTGCGTCAGCAGCAGAGCGATGGGACAGCGCGGCAGTGCGATGAGCCGTGCCCGCGTCGCGCCGAACCGTTTCGTCGCCGCACGCAAGCGAGATATTTCAGTGACAACTAAGGTGTGGGGCGTTCACCCTCACCTCGCTCTGTCATCCTGAGCGTCACCGGAGGTGGAGCGAAGGACCTGCTGTATCTATTCGAAATAGGATCGGCGCGCCGCGCCACCAATAGCTCCGCCGAGTGCTGACACTACGGATGGGTGGTCTCCGTGTAGAAGCGGTTCATGTCGTCGCGAAACTCCTTCAGTGCCTCGACATTCAGATAGATCATGTGGCCCGCCGGATAGTAGCCGAACTCCACATTGCTGCGCAGCGCCGGCTCCAGATACATGTGATCCAGATCGTATTCCGTCGAGAAGAACGGCGTCGCCAGATCGAAGTACCCATTCGCCGAGAAGACCTTCAGCTTCGGGTTCTTGCGCATCGCATCCGCCAGATCGCCCGCTACGTATGGCAATTGCAGCTGGACCGCCGCGCCGGGTGCCTTGTGCTTCCAGTCCCACGACTCATTCACCTTCGGCCCGGAAACATAGTACGTATCCGCCGTGGTGTCGTTCAAATCGTGCGCCAGATACTCATGAAATGCGGCAATGAAGGCGCCGGCGATTCCGGTATCGGACGGGTCGTATCCCGGCGCCTCGCCTGCGGCATCCACGTCTGTTCCCTCAAAGCGCGCGTCGTAACGTCCCATGATCTCGCGCTCGCCCCGCAGCAGCTCCTTGCGGAAGCGAGACGGGCTGATCCGCAGGTTCGTCTGCTTTAGGTATTCGACACTCAGCCCGGTATATGAGCTCAGCTTCTGCGCCACTGCGTCCTTCTCCGCCTCCGGCAGTGCATCGCCCTGCGCCAGCGCCTCCGCATATGGCCCGCGCGCATAGCGCCGCACCTCTTCCAGGAACGCCTTCAAATCCGCCGGCTTCTGCGCCAGCTTGTTGTGAAACCACGCAATCGCCGCGTATGACGGCAAATAAACCATCGGCTCCGTGTCATATCCCGGCACGCGCACGCCGTAGTTGAGAATCGACGAAATCAACACCACGCCATTCAGCTCGATGCCCTTTTCCTGCAGTGCATCGGCCAGCGCAGCGGAGCGCGTCGTTCCGTAGCTCTCGCCCATGAGGTATTTTGGCGAGTTCCAACGTTTGTTCACCGTGATATAGCGTTCGATGAACCGCTCGAACGCCTTCACATCCTGGTCCGTGCCCGCAAAATCCTTCTCTGTCGCCTTGCCCACCGGCTTGGAGAAGCCGGTCCCCACCGCGTCGACGAACACCAGGTCGGTCTTCCCCAGCAGACTGTATTCGTTCGGCACCAGTTTGTAGGGCGCGGCGCCCGTCGCATCCGGACTCGACGTCATCACGCGCATCGGCCCGACCGATCCCATGTGCAGCCAGATCGTCGCCGCCCCGGGTCCGCCGTTGTACAAGAAGGTGATCGGCCGCGTCGCCCCATCGGCAACGCTGTCCTTCGTATACGCCACATAAAAGACGCTGCCGTACGGCTTGTCCTCGTCATCGTGGATAACCAGATTGCCCGCCGTCGCGGTATACGCCACCGGCGTCCCTGCTGCCTTCCACTCGTGATGCGTCACTACGGCTGACTCCGGCGGAACCGGCGTCTGCTTCTCATCTTTATGTTCGGTCTTCGCGTCGTCCGGCTTCTCCTCCTGCGCGTGGAGCGCGACCTGGCCAAAAGCAATCGTCAGCGACAAACACACTGCAGCAAGGGAGCGGGACAAGACAGTCAATCAGGGCCTCCGAAAACAGAATCAAAATCGGTGCCAGCAGAATACCCCAGCGCATCGCTTCCTGCCGCGGCGCATCCTAACTGGAGAACCGACAGGAGATGCGCGTGGCGAACGAACCCAATGCAAGCAACAACGACGAACCGCCGGTGCTGCTCATCGCGCATTTGCGCGCGCATCTGGCCAGCGGCGAGTCCTTTGATCTGCTGCCCATCAAGCATGAGCAGGATGTAAAAAGCGAGGTCGAGTCGCTCGTTCAGAGCTGGTCGGAATCCGGCTTTCTGCTGCACGGCCGCTTCCTCTATCCCTGGCATCAGGTGAAGCATCTGGAAGTCACGCAGGTCGAAGAAATGCCTATGGCGCTGGCAAACCAGCGATACAGTGAGTTCTACGGCGCCGAGCGCGCCCGCGCCCAGGACGACTTTTGGCGCACCCGTCGCAAGTCCGAGAAGAAGGAACAGGAAAGCGCGAACGCGGGGGGCGCCTCGCACTAGAACAAAAGGCTGGCGCGAAGGAATCTCTCGCGCCAGCCGTATTTCGACCCTGCGAGATGCCTACATCTGCCCCACTGCGCTCGAGCTAAGCCACTGCTGCAGGTTGCCGCTCTGCTCGGCGCGCAGGTCCACGCAATCGTTGATCGAGTTCTGCGATCGCGTCAGCGCATTCGCAGAAGCCGCCACCTTATGCGTGGTAAAGAAATCCTTGATCTGATCGCGCTGTTCCGCGGTACAGAAAGCGCCCGTCGAACCCACCAGCGCGCCGCCCGTGAACATCGTGAACTGTGCCTTCACCTTCGGCCAGTTGTCCTCGATGTACTTCCACGCCGTATTCTGCGTATCTGGATTCCGCAGCGCGATAGAGAACAGGAATATCGAGTCCTGATTCCGCACCTTGCCCGAAGTCGCATATTCCAGCGCGCGGCGCGTCAGCTCCGGATTTTTGAAGCGCGCCAGGTCGTAGAGCGCGCCGCTGGCAATGCCCGGGTCCTTGGATGTCTCCGCCGTCTTCTGCAGCGCGTCGAAGAATGCCGCGTCACCGTTCGTCGCGGCCACTCCCAGCGCAGCGCGTGCCAGCGTGGCATTCACCTTGCTCGGATCGGCAAGATATACCTGCGCAAGCTGCTTGCTCTCGGCAACAACTTTCGGATCCTGGCCAATACCGCCCACCAACCCGAAAAGCTCAGCGCGTAGTTCCTGCCGCTCCGGCGTGTCGCTCTGCTGCGGCTCGCCCAGGCTGGTCAGTCGCGGCGCGTATGTTGAAACCACCCACGCCGAAAGCTCCTTGCGCTCCGCATCCGTCGCCGCCACCCGCGTCCACAGCGTATTGATACCGGCGACTACGTTTTCGGTCACAGCAGCGCTGTCATCGTTCTTCAGGCTAGCCGCCAGCGACAGGAAATCTCCCGCCTTGCTTTTGCCCGCACGCATCAGCGCCAGCTCATCGCCCACCACATTGACCCGCTCTGGCCCCGTCAGGCTCGTCACCTGCGAAAACAGCGCCCGGGAGTCTGAAGGGGTGTACGCGGAACGGTAGTAGCCCGCCGCACCGCCATCTGCGTAGAACAGCGGCGCCTGCGGAACCTTCAGCGTGCCCTGCTTGCTCGTCAGCAGCTCGCAATCACGCTTCGTGCCCTCGGTCTTGAAACAGACCGGAACCGTCCACACCTGGTCGCCTGCATTCTCCGTCGCCGTTTTCGGATTCAGAAAGAAGCGGCTCTGCGTCACCTCAACCTGGCCGTTGGCCACCTTGCCGAAGGTCAGCAACGGAACGCCCGGCTCGCCGATGAAGCTCTCCATGATCTTGTCGACAGGCTTGTGGCTGTTCGCAGTCTGGGCGTTCCAGAAGTCTTCCGCAGTCGCATTGCCGTACATGTGCGCCTGCAGGTAATTGTGCACGCCCTGCCGGAAGGTCTCTTCGCCCAGGTAGCTCTCTACCATGTGCAGGATCGAGCCGCCCTTCTCATAGGTGATGCCGTCGAACATCTCGTTGATCTCGTCCGGTGTATTCGCTTCCGCGCGAATCGTACGCGTCACCTTCTGCGCATCCAGATTCATCGCACCGTTCATGTCGCTGGCCACGTCTTCGTCAATATGCCACTCCGGCTTCCACGCCTCCAGCGGCTTGTTCGACATCCATGTGGCAAAGCCCTCATTCAGCCAGATGTTGTTCCACCACTTCATCGTCACCATGTCGCCAAACCACTGGTGCGCCATCTCGTGCGCGACCACCGAAGCTACTTCCACCTTCGCTTTTACCGGCGCGTTCTTCTCATCCACCAGCATGTCCGACTCGCGGTAGGTGATGGCGCCAAAGTTCTCCATCGCTCCCGCTTCAAAATCCGGGATGCCGATCATGTCCAGCTTGGGCATCGGATACTTGATTCCGAAATACGTGTCGTAGTAGTGCAGGATGTACTCCGCCGAGGTCAGCGCAAAGTGCGCGTACTGCAGCCGCTCCGGCGTGGCGCATGCGCGGATCGGCACGCCATCGCTCGACCCCTCGATGCACTTGAAGTCGCCGATCAGGAACGCCATCAGATACGTAGACATCTTCGGCGTGCGCGCAAACTGCACCGTGTGCTCGCCCACTGCCGGTCCCGCCGTGTCCGAGAGCGCATTCGTGTTCGAGATCACCATGTCGTCCTTCGGAGCAACGATGGTGACATCGAACGTCGCCTTGAAGTCCGGCTCATCGAACGATGGAAACGCCCGCCGCGCGTCGGTCGATTCGAACTGCGTCACCGCATAGCGGCGGCCGCCCGCCTTCGACAGATAGAAGCCGCGCAGCTTGTTGTTCAGGATGCCGGTGTACGCAATCTTCAGCTTCACCGGCCCGGCGGGCAGCGTGCCCGGAAATGTGAACGTCGCCTGTTGCTTCGCCGCGTCCAGCGACACATCCGCCTTCAGCTCGTGCTTGCCAGTGTTCGCCGTCACCGACTGAAACTGAATCTCCAGTGCGTTCAGCGTGATCGAATCGGCCGGCTGCGCCAGCGTCACATCGATCGTCTCTTCACCGCTGAACGTCGCCTTGTCCAGGTCCGGCGTCAGGTGCAGCGAGTAGTGCTCCGGCCGCACATTTGTGGGCAGGCGCTGCGCAACGAGTGCAGGAGCGGCAAACAGCAAAAGCATAGCGGCAGCGCCGGCCAGCCGGGCAGCCGGACGACGGAGGGGGAGTGGCAACAATGTCATAGGTACCTCTGCAGAAAATAGGCTCCATAAACGAGCCGGCCGAGCCACGCGCAACTTATTACTTTAACTCAGGAATCCAGTCGCGGCGCAGGTTTGGGATAACTTGCTGTAAGAACGCAGCGCAGGCCGGAATAGTTCCCATGGAAAATTATTGCGGCCCCTAATGCCGTTCGACAGGAGTCTGGAAATGATGGTATCCGTCTTTGTCGGCACCAGCCTCGATGGTTTCATTGCACGGTCCAACGGTAGTTTCGACTTCCTGCCGCCCGGCGGCGGCGAACCGCACGGCTACGACGAATTCATCGCAAGCGTTGATACGATTGTGATGGGCCGCAACACCTACGAAACCGTTTTGACGCTCGGGGCGTGGCCCTACAGCAACAAGCGAGTCGTGGTTCTGAGCAATCGCCCGATCGATTTCTCCGCCGTCCGCGAAGGAGTCGCAGAACAGATGGCCGGTCCTCCGGAACAGATCGTCGCGCAGTTGGCGCGCAGCGGTGCGACCCACATCTATGTGGACGGCGGCCTCACGATTCAGCAATTCCTGCGTGCGGGCCTCATTCAACGCCTCACGATTACCCGCGTCCCCGTGCTCATCGGAGAAGGCATTCCTCTCTTCGGCAGCCTGCCGCATGACGTTCAGCTCCGCCACATAGCCACTCGTCACTATCCCAGTGGGCTGGTCAGCAGCGAGTATCAAGTCGTCGTGTAGAGTGAATTTTCTGCAGTTCTACGTCGCTTGCATGCGACCAGATCAGGTGCTCGCCCGCAACTCTGAACGCGAGCAACCAAAGGAAGTGAACCCAACAGCCCGCGCCACCGGTGCCTCTGCCTGGATGGCTGATCCTACATCTCCCGATAATCCAGCAGCACCATCCCCACCAGCATCAGCGCCACCGGCCACACATATCCCGCGATCCGCCGCTCGCCCTCTTCCTTCGGCAGCCGCAGCTCCAGCCATCGCGCCCAACCCGCGGTCACGCCAAACAACGCCAGTGCCGCGTGATTCATCAGGATCAACACTTCATCTTTGCTATCGCTCATCGAGTGACCGTGCGTCAGCAGGAGCGCCCCGCCCGCCGCGCACATCAGCGGAAACGCATACCGCGCCCACGCTGCGCGCAATCTGCCGGCCTGCACCGCGCACTCAAACGCGGCAAACGCCAGGATCAGCGCCGCCGCCGCGCGATGCTGCAACACGTCAGGCGCAAAAAAGCTGCCCCAGAAAGGTCGTGGTCCCAGCGGCCAGTTCTCCGGATCGGCGCGCAGGAGAATGAATACTGCGAGTCCTGCGAAGCTCGCCGGCCAGAATCGCGCCCAGCGCATTCCGCGAAAACGGCTCAGAAGTGCAAGCGCTCCCGCCAGCAGCACAATCAGCCCCGCCCAGTGATGGTTGTACTCCGACCATGCCATATCGTTCGCGTCGCTCGCCGCCGCCGCCTGATACTGCGCGTCCTTCACCGCCTGATCGATCGGCGTCGGCTTTACCAGCACCGCATATGGTGGACTCTTCAGCCGCGGCGTCTCCCATCGCATGCGTGCATGAATCTCATGCAGCGTCAGCCGACCCGTGGGCAGGTCCACCGCCGGCGGCTGCGAAGCCAGCGCCGCCGCCGCCAGAATCGCAGTCAATCCCAACGCCACCTCGACCTCCGCGAACCGCCGCAACCGCAACAGCAGCCGCGCCGGCGCATGCTCAACCTCGCGCGCCACGTACCAGTTCGCCGCCCCCAGCATCAGGATCAGCAGCAGCAGATACGATTTCACCATCACCAGCACGCCGTACGGTGTGCCATACAGCCCGGAAGGCGACGCGACATAAAACCACGCGAGCCCAATGCCCGCGCACAACAACACCGCAGCCGATATCATCGCCATGCGCGAGAAGCGCCCCACCATGCGTCGCGCGACAGCAATGTCATTCGTCCGCTTCAACGCGGCCAGCAGAAACGGCATTGCGCCGATCCACGCAGCCGAGCCGAGGTGATGTAGCGCGGTAAACGCCGTCAGCACGACACGATGATCCATGCGCGAAACAGCATGGCTCAGCGCGACGGCGGCGCCGGTCAGCCCAACAGATGAGGCCAGCATCGTTGCTTGTACCCCGCCATGTGTCGGTTGAAAGAATCGCGCCAACAGCAACATCACCAGCGCGCACAGCGCGGCACACGCCTCCGCGATCAGCGGGCCGCCGCTCAGGGCACTCGCCGCCGTCATGTCGGAGTTGCCGATCAACAGCGAGGTCTCCACCGCGACCGATGCGATCTCCGCCAGGATCATCGCCAGCGCAGCCCACTCCATACCACGTTGGCACGCGCGCAGTGCTCGCTTATCCGCCCCGCCAGGAACAGCTACGGCGACCAGAAAGAGCACACCGCCCACGAGCAGCGCCTCCAGCGAAAGCGTCACCGCATGCAGCAATGTGGAAAGCAGATCGAAATCGTTCAGCAGCCAGATCAAGCCGTGCGCCAATCCCGTCTCATTCGCGCATCGTCATTCGACACGGAATGCGACAACGCCGCGGCTGATGTGCCCGTCGCTGGCCTGCACCTGCCACTCCAGCTTGTACTCGCCCGCCGTCAATCCGGCACCCTTCGACGCCAGGAGGTTCGGTGCAGCGTGCCCATCCACAGCAAGGGTGTGCGCCTTGCCATCCGAGCCAACCAGATGAAGCGACGAGTGAAGCGCATCGATGCGCGAGTTGTAAGTGAGCGCGATATCGAGGTCCCCGGCTTTCACCGTTGCACCTTGCGCAGGCGAAGACTTCACCAGCACGGCATGTGCAAACGCCGAGTGCGGAACGAGGAAGAGTAGCGCGATGGCGAGCGCCACGATACTTGCCCGCTGATGGAATCTGCCGGTATTGCGTGCAGCCAGGGTGTTGTTCATCGAGGTGATCCGCTCATACGCAGCGTTATCTTGAAAGTCGTTCGTGCGGTCAGACGTTATACAGAAGCAGCCCGCTCGGAGTGGCCACTCAACTCCGTCGCGCGCGCCTCCGCATACGCTGCCGCGCCAATCAGCGCCGCTCTGCTCTCCAGAATCACGCGCACCGGCGTCTGCACCAGCAGATCGCTCAGCCGCCCCTTATCCGTAAACGCCTTCATGAACGTGCCATCCTGAAGCTTCTTCAGAATCTTCGGCGCAATCCCGCCACCCACATACACGCCGCCCGTCGCCAGCACCTTCAGCGTCAGATTTCCCGCCTCGGCTCCATACGCGGCCACCACGATGTCCAGCGTCTTCGCGCAGATGTCGCTTTTGCCCGACTCACCCAGTTCGCCGATCACCGCATTCGGGTCTTCGCTATCGATCCGCTCCCGCAGCCATGCCGGCTCCTCCATCTTCCGCACATCGCGGAGAAAATCATAGACGTCTTTAATGCCCACGCCGGCAATCACGCGCTCATAGCTCACGCGTCCATTCAGCTTCTTCTTCAGGTGACGGAAGAGATCGATCTCGTCCTCGGTGCGCGGCGCAAAGTCACAGTGCCCGCCCTCGGATGCCATCGGGATGTGCCGCTTGCCATTCCACACCAGGAAGGCCTCGCCCAGACCGGTGCCCGCCGAGATTAGCGCGCGATTTCCAGCCGCACTCGGATCGCCCGCGCTCAACGTAAAGATCTGGTCCGCCTTCAGCTCCGGGATGCCATAACCGTTCGCCTCGAGATCATTGATCAGGAACATGTGATCGATGCCCAGGTCGAGCGACAGCTTGCGGCTGTCCAGCGTCCACGGCAGATTGGTCAGCCGCAGCACGCCGTGGCGCACCGGCCCGGGCACGCCGAAGCAAGCCGCGGAGATCTTTCCCTCCTGCCTCTGCTCGCCCAGGAACTCCTTCACAATTGCTTCCAGCCCGGGATAGTCCTTCGCCGGGTAGCGCTTCTCTGCCGCATGATGCAAATTGCCGCTTTGAAAATCGAATAGCGCCAGCGCGACTTTCGTTCCGCCGACATCGCCCGCCAGAATCAATGGGAAACCTCCAGCACGCCCACCCCATCCGCGTTCGGCTTGGGAAGCAGCGCCGCCGCATCACGGTCCAGCAGCAGCGTCAGCCGACCCGAGGTCGGACGAATCAACTGCGAAGGCAGTGTTTCGGGATCGTATCCGCCGAGAAACACACGGCGCAAGGTCTCCGCCTTCGCCGCCCCCTTCACCAGGAACGAAACGTCCTGCCCCTCATTGATCACCGGCCAGGTCAGCGTCAATCGCCAGGTATCCATCTGCGGCACCTGGTTGGCCACCGCAATGCGCCCCAACTCGTGTAGAGCCGCGGTGTGGGGAAACAGCGAGGCCGTATGGCCGTCGTCACCCATGCCCAGCGAGACAAGCTGGAACTGCGGCATCTGCGCGCCTTCCAGACGGAACGCCGCGCGGATCGCCGATTCGTACTTCGCGGCGGCTTCCTCGGGATCCAGCTCACCCTGGATGCGATACACCTGCGACGGCTCGATCGGCACCTTGTCCAGCAGCGCCGCCTTCGCCATGCCGTAATTGCTTTCCTTGCTATCCGGCGGCACGCTGCGCTCGTCCACAAAGAAAAAGCCCAGCCGCTCCCACGGCACCAGCGCGCGATACGGCTTAGAGTCATCCGCAAGCAGATCGAAGACCGCCTTCGGGGTCGTGCCGCCGGAGAACGCCACGTTCACATTGTTGGCGATATCGATCGCTTTCCCGAACTCCGCCATCTTGTTGGCATAGTAGGCGGCTGCTCCCTCCGCAAAGGCGTCGCCGTTGGCGAAGACGCGATATGTAACCGTGACTGGTCTTGGCACGCCCTTACTCCTTGCGCCACGCGCGGCCATCGCGCCGCAGCAGATCGTCCGCAGCCTTCGGCCCCCAGGTGCCGGCCGCGTAATTCGGAAATCCGGTTGGCTTCCAATCCGCCCACTGCTGCAGCAGCGGCGTCAGCAGCGACCACGTCGCCTCCACCCCTTCGCGATGCGCAAACAGCGTGCCATCGCCGATCATCGCATCCAGCAGCAGCCGCTCGTAGCCATTCGCCGAGTTCGTGCCGAAAGCCTCCGCATAATTGAAATTCATGATCACCGGACAGACTTCCATATTCGGGCTCGGCACCTTCGCGCCGAAGCGCAGCGAAATGCCCTCATCCGGCTGGATGCGCATGCTGATGATGTTCGGTTGAATGTCGCTGCAGGTCCCCGACTGATCTTTAAAAAGCAACTGCGGTGGTTGCTTGAACTGGATCGCAATCTCCGTCACCCGCTTTGCCAGCCGCTTGCCCGCGCGAATATAGAACGGGACGCCCGCCCACCGCCAGTTTTCGATGGTCAGCCGCAGCGCCGCATAGGTCTCCGTGCTCGACTTCGGGTCCACCCGGTCTTCCTGCCGGTAGCCCTTCACCTCAACCCCATTCACCTTGCCCGGCCCGTACTGCCCGCGCACTGCGTCTTCCACATTGATCGGCTGGATCGCCTTCCACACTTTGATCTTTTCCCGCCGTAGCGCTTCCGCGCCGAAGGAGATCGGTGGCTCCATCGCCACAAACGAAAGCAACTCCATCACGTGGTTCTGCACCACATCGCGCAGCGCACCCGCGCTCTCATAAAATGGCCCGCGCCCCTCGATCCCAATCTCCTCTGCCGCCGTGATCTGCACGTGATCGACGTAGTTACGATTCCAGACCGGCTCGAAAATTCCATTCGCGAAGCGGAAGACCAAAATGTTCTGCACCGTCTCCTTGCCCAGATAGTGGTCGATGCGGAAGACCTGTTCCTCACGGAACACCGCATTTACATCGTCGTTCAGCTTGCGTGCCGACTCCAGGTCGTGCCCGAATGGCTTCTCGATAATGCAGTGCACCGTCCCGTGCTCCGGCTGCGCCATCTTATGCGTGCCCAGCTGTTGAATAATCTCGGCAAAATACTCCGGCGCCACCGCGAGATAGAACAGACGGTTCCCCCGCGTACCATGCTCCTTATCGATCTTCTCGAGCATCTGCTGCAACGCCACGTAGCCTTCGTGGTCGTCGAAGTTCATCTGGTGATAGGTCACCTTGCTGATGAACTCATCCAGCTTGGCGTCTCCGTTCTTCACGCCGCCAAATTCCGTGATGCCCTCGCGCATATCCTGAACAAAGCTGTCGCCGAGCGGGCGCCGCGCCACGCCCACCACGGCGAATTCCCGCGGCAAAAGTCCAGCCTGCTCCAGGTGGAACAACGCCGGCAGCAGCTTGCGTTTGGTCAGGTCGCCCGACGCGCCGAAGATCACCACCACCGTCGGCTCCGGCGTGCGCTCCTTCGCGCGTCTCTGATTCAGACTCGCCAGATCCACCTGTGCCTGTGTCACTGCTGCTGCCATCGCGTCCTCCTTGTTCCCCTCGCCCGTCTGTCATCCCGACCGCAACCGTCTGTCATCCCGACCGGAGTGGAGGGATCTGCGGTTACTTGTCAGCCTTCTTCACCGCATGGCCGCCGAATGCATTGCGCATGATCGCCAGCATGCGGTCGCTGAAGTTATTCTCTTCACGCGAGCGAATACGCCGGATCAGCGCTTCGGTGATCACCGGCGCCGAGACATTCAGGTCGATCGCCTCAAACACCGTCCACCGCCCTTCGCCCGAATCCACGACGTAGGCTTCCAGTCCGTCGAGATTTGGATTCTTGTGCAGCGCATCGGTTGTTAAATCCAGCAGCCAGGAGCGGATCACCGAGCCCACACGCCAGATCTCGCCAATCGCGGGCAGGTCCAGGTGGAACTCTTCCTTGTGCTTCAGGATCGAAAATCCCTCCGCATACGCCTGCATCATTCCGTACTCGATCGCGTTGTGCACCATCTTCACGAAATGTCCCGACCCCGCCGGGCCCACGTGTCCCCAGCCCTGGTCCTTCGCCGGCGCCAGTGTCTCGAAGATCGGCCGCACATGGTCCACCGCCTCATCCGGGCCGCCCACCATCATGCTGTAGCCCTCCTTCAGTCCCCACACGCCGCCGGAGGTGCCGCAGTCGATGAAGTGAAATCCCTTCGCCTCCTCGGCTTTCGCGCGCCGCTGCGTATCTTTGTAGTTCGAATTCCCGCCATCAATGAAGATGTCGCCCTTCTCCATAAACGGCTCCAGCTTCGCAATCGTCTCGTCCACCGGGTCGCCCGACGGCACCATCAGCCAGATCGCGCGCGGCGCCTTCAGACTCTTGACCAGATCTTCCAGCGAGTTCACGCCCTTCGATCCGTCGCTCGTCAGCTTCTTCACCACATCTGCGTTGAAGTCAAACCCCACCACCGTGTGGCCGCCCTCGCGCAGCCGCGTCGCCATGTTGAAGCCCATCTTGCCCAGACCGATCAATCCCAGTTCCATCGCGTCTCCTCCCGAACGTTCGCCGTCGCTAAAATCACCAAATCTTCAACTCAACTGCACGCCCAGCGCGCGCAGCCCGTCCCTCAACGCCTCTTCACCCCTGTACTGGATCGCATGCATCCCCACCGCATCCGCCGCCGCGCAGTTCTTCTCGCGATCATCGACAAATACACACGCCCCCGGCCTGAAGTGAAGCAGTGCCGCTCCCGCCCGAAACATCCGCGGCTCCGGCTTGCGCATGCCAAGGTAAGCCGAACAGAAAAATCCGTCGAAGTATTCCGCGAGTCCAAACGTTGCAATGCGGTAATCGTTCAGCGGCCCTGACTCATTGTTCAACATCGCCATCTTGAGAGTATTGTTCGCGCGCAGGGCGGCAATCACATGCTTCGCCCCGCCTGGCAGCCACTGCGACTGCGCCCGCACCGCCTGAATGAAGTCCGCCGGCGTGAAGCTCCGCTCTTTGAAGAAAACAGTTTGCTTCAGAAATTCATCATCGCTGAGCTCGCCGCGCTCCCAGCGGTCGTTCGCCTCTTCGTGCCGGGCCTCGTATTCGTCGCGCGGAATGGAAAATTGCGCCAGCACGCGCGCGCGCTCCTCGTGGTCCCATCCATTGGTCAGCAGCACGCCGCCGATGTCCCAGTAGATTGCGCGGATTTGCATAACGCTCGCGGTCGCTCGCTCGTCTTGCAGTTTTGTCGCTGCCGTTTCTGTCGCCAAAACGATGCAAGGGCCGCCAGCGCAGCGGCCCTCATCGTCTCGTGTCTACCGCGTGCCCACCGGCTCCGGTGTTCCCTTCTTCGACGACGCCGTCGTCTCCCGCTCGTAATTCTCCAGCAGCTTCTTCGCGCGCGAGTACACACCCTCAGCGTTGAAGCCCAGCTTCTCCAGCACCGTTGTGCCGGGCGCCGACGCGCCAAAACGATCCAGGCCAATCACGTCGCCGTGACGTCCCACCCACTTCCACCAGCCCAGCGGCGCGCCCGCCTCTACCGCCAGCTTCGGCAGATGATCCGGGAAGATCGAGTCTTTGTACGCCTCGTCCTGCTGCTCGAAGAGCCGCCAGCTTGGCATCGAGATCACCCGCGTCGGCGTGCCTTCGCTGTTCAACCGCTTGGCTGCTTCGAGCGCCGGCCACACCTCCGCGCCCGTTCCCACAATCAACAGCTTCGGCGCATCGCCGCCCTTTTCCACGATGTACGCGCCCTTCGCTACGCCGCCCATCACGTTCAGCTTCGTCGTATCCAGGATTGGCAAATCCTGCCGCGACAACGCCATGAACGACGGCGCCTTCGTCTCCAGCGCCACCTTCCACACCGCCGCCGTCTCGTTGGCATCCGCCGGCCGCAGGTCGATGAGGTTCGGTGTCGCACGCAGCATCATCAACTGCTCGATCGGCTGGTGCGTCGGCCCGTCTTCACCCAGCCCAATCGAGTCATGCGTAAACACGAAGAGGGAATGCGACTTCATGATCGCGGCAATGCGCACCGCCGGCTTCGCGTAGTCCACGAAGTTAAAGAACGTCGATCCGTAAGGAATCACGCCGCCATGCACCGCCATGCCATTCACCATGGCGCACATGCCGAACTCGCGCACCCCGAAGAACACATTGCGTCCCGCTGGATCCACATGGAAGTTCCCGCTGTTCTTGAAGATCGTCTTGGTCGAGGTGGTCAGATCAGCCGCGCCGCCAAATACCTCCGGCACCACCGCGGCAAACGCATTCATCACCGTGTTGCCCGCATTGCGCGTGGCGATCGGCTTGCCGCCCGCCTCAAACACCGGCAGCGACTTCTCCCATCCATCCGCCAGCTTCTGCTCGTAGTGGGTGCGCCGGAACTGCTTCGCCAACTCCGGATTCGCCGCCTCGTACTTCGCGAACAGGTTGTTCCACTCCTGCTCTTCCTCGGCGCCCTTGTCCACCGCCTGCAGCCAGTGCTTCGCCGCATCCTCCGGAACCCAGAAGCTCTTGTCCGCCGGCCAGCCCAGGTTATCCTTCGTCTTCTTCACGGCATCCGGCCCTAGCGCCTCTCCATGCGCCTTGTTCGTGCCCGCCTTGGGGCTGCCGTAGCCAATGATCGTGCGCACCGCGATGAACGACGGCTTGTCCTTGATCGCCTTCGCCGCTTCGATCGCCTCGCTGATCCCTTTCAGATCATTTCCGTCTTCGACGATCTGCGTGTGCCAGTGATACGCATCAAAGCGCTCCAGCACGTTCTCGGTGAAGGAAAGCTCGGTCGGACCATCGAGCGAGATCAGGTTGTCGTCATACAGCACGATCACCTTGCCCAGCGCGAGCGTCCCGGCCAGCGAAGCCGCTTCATGGGAGACGCCTTCCATCAAATCGCCGTCGCCGCACAGGATGTAGGTGTAGTGGTCCACCACGTCGAAGTCCGGCTTGTTGTACACCGCAGCCAGGTGCTTCTCCGCCATCGCCATACCGATGCCCATCGCAAAGCCCTGCCCCAGCGGCCCCGTCGTCACTTCGACTCCGTCCGTGTCGCCGTATTCCGGATGTCCCGGCGTCCGTGAGCCCCACTGCCGGAAACCCTTCAGGTCATCCATCGTTACGTCGTAGCCGGTCAGGTGCAGCACGCCATACAGCAGCGCGGACGCGTGCCCGTTCGACAACACGAAGCGGTCGCGGTTCGCCCACTTTGAGTTCTTCGGGTTATGCCGCATGTACTTGTGGAAGAGCAGGTAGGCAATCGGAGCATCGCCCAGCGGCGCGCCGGGATGGCCGCTATTGGCCTTCTCCACGGCATCGACTGCCAGGAAGCGCAGTGCGTTGATCGCTGTTTGCTGGATATCACTCATGTTTGGGCTCGCCTCTCTTTCGCGATGGGTCGCGCGGTGGGACTGTCTGCCCCGCGCGTGCTGAATTCATCCGGTTTTGATCCATCCGGGTTTCGTTAGAACTCTCAAGTGTGTGCTGGCTGTGCTGCTCCGTCTACGGCTATGGCGTCGCTTACGACGCATCTCTTTCACTGTACATGCTTCGCGCAAACTCGCTGTGAAAGCGAAGCTGCCCATTTTTTGTCTCTTCCTAGTGAGAATGCAGCCATCGCTGCATCGTCTGCACCATCGGTGCAGCAGACTCACATCACCGTTCCACCATCACCGAATAATTCTGCCCCTCCCATTGCCCGCGCTCCGGCCAGTGCAAGGTGAACTCCAGGCGCTCCCCTGAACCCGGTCTTGCGTCCGCGTAGAAGCCGCAGGAGTCCACCGCCGTCGCCCGCGTCGTCTCCGTCGTCTTCCAGCCATCCGCGCTCCAGCGCAGCTCGAAGCACTCGTCCGCCTCCACCCGCAGCCGCCGCTTCGCCTCCATCCGCCGCACCTGCCGGTCACGCCGCCATACTTCGATCGTGCCCCGCGCGCGTGGCTTGGCGTAGCGCTCAGCCACCGTATCCAGCCTGTCAAACACCCGCTTGTCTGTCGCCGAGCGCAGCAGTTTTATATACTCTGCATGCGCCCACACCAGCGGCATCGCCGAGCCCGTCGGCCGCCCCTTCCGCATCCCGCACTGCGGCAAGTCATCCCGGTCCCACACCTGCTCCGGCAGCATGCCGCCCGGCGAGCAGAAGCCCTCGATGGTCTTGATCAGCGCCGACACATCCCGACCCGCCGCCAGCTCGTAATGGGCGCGCTCCCCGGTCAGCAGCGGCCAGCAGGAGCCCTGCCCCCAGCCATCGAATGGCGAGCCGTCATGATGATTCCCATAGCCGTCGTGGTTGTAGCGGCGGAAGCCCGGCCCCTGCGGCAGATCCCGCTTGAGGATCGCGTCCGTTACCGTGAGCGTCGCCAGCACCATCGGATCGTCCGGCTTGCGCAGGCCATAGCGCACCGCCTCCAGGAAGCCTCCATCCACAATCTCCCGCGCCTCAAAGGCATACTGTTGTCCGGGTCCGCGATTGGCAAGGATGATCTTCTCCGTTCCCGGACCCATGTGCATGCACGGCTCCGCCCCCGCGGCCTCCACCGGCCGGACACGCATGTAGTGCTGCTTCACCCCCGGCAGCAGCACGCCGTCGTTGGTCGCCGTCCAGTCCTCCAGGTGCGACTCCAGCCAGTCCGCCTGCTCCTCCAGAAATGTCGCCAGTTCCGGTAGGTGCCGCGACCGCACCATCTCCGCCGCGCCGAGCAGCGCCGCAATCGCCACGGTCAACGTCGATGGCGAATAACCGGCGCACTCCTCCCAGCGCTCCTGCTGCGTTATCGGCGCGTGCCGCACCAGGAAGCCCGCCGCCCGCTCAATGAATGGCAGTGGATCGAAATCCCCCAGCGCGTCCAGCTTCCACAGCCGATACGCCAGCAGGATGGGAAACGCCGTCTCATCCATTTGCACTCCGGTCCAGTACGGGGCGCCGTTCACCCAGAAGTTTTGCGGAAATCCGCCGTCGGTCTTCTGCGTGCACGCCAGGTAGATCAGCGCGCGCATCGCGCTGGTCGTGCGGCCGGCGGCCAGCAGCGCGCTGGTCGTCTGGCACATATCCCGGGTCCACACCAGGTGATACCCGCCCAGGTCGCTGTCCCCCTTCGACTGCCCCCACGGAATCGACGCCGACGCGATGAACGCTCCCGCGAAAGTCTTGTCCTCATGCGTCAGCAGCACTCCGTAACTGGCCTTCAGCAGCTTCCCGCCATCCTGCGACGCGGCCGCCAGGTCCACCCGCGCCTTCACCCGTTCCCACTGCTCGATGAATCGCTCCATCTGCAGATCGAAGGGCATGTTCAGCGCACCCGCGGTCCGCGTCAGCGCCGAGTGCGCTCCCGACCCGAAGCCCACCGCCAGCACAAACTCCGGGTTTTGCGCGATACAGATCTCGCCCGTCAGCGCGATGTTTCCATCCGTCGCCGATCCGTAGTGCCACTCCATCCCGTAATGCCGCGTCACATCCTGATATCCATCGCTCGTGCCCACAAAGCCGCAGCTCGCATTCTCGAAGCCGCAATCCACGGACATCGCCAGCGCCGAGCCGTTCTTCCATGCCAGCAGCACGCGCCGGCCAGCCACATCCAGCACGTGGCCGTTGTTGCGCGCGCCGCCGCCGTCCAGATGCGGCGCCAGCAACGCAAACACCTTCAGCTTGCGCAGCACATCAGCATCGCCTGTGAACTTTACCCGCATCAGCAGCACCGGGGCATGCGGATCGCTGATGATCTCTTTCGCAATGCTGTAGCGCCCGTCAGGATCGCTGTTCACCATCCCCACCGCCGGCGCCGCGGGCGACAGATAGCTGAATCGGTGCTTCAGGTCGCGCTTCTCTTCATGCACGAAGCTCTCGCCGTCCGTTACCAGCAGCTCCAGATCGCGCACCTGCGGCTTGTCGATGGTCGGGTTATAGATCTCGTTGATCGTCCCATGCGAGGTCGTCCACCAGATCTTGCTTGACGTGGAGTAAGCCGTCCCTACAACAGACTTCTGGCTCGACGTCCACCGCGGCTCGAGCCCGGGCGCACCCGGCGCCTCGCCGTGCCCATCCAGCCACCGGTACATCCCATGTTCTTCAGCCACTCGTCTCTCCCACCCCGCACATCCTCACGCCGCGCCGGCGCGCCCCACAAGAGCTATACAGAAAATTCACAATGGGCTTATGACGCGGCACTGCCACCTCCGGATACAAAACCGTCGCCACCCCATCGCAGATTTGCTTGTCATTCCGACCGAAGCCATCTCGCGCAAAGCGAGATCGGCGAAGTGGAGGGATCTGCTGTCCTACGCACTGCCATCAAAACCGGGTGCCCCACATCTCGCGTTTGAGAGCGGGTACGACGAAACCAAACATGAGCAACCACCCCGCCACCCGCGCCAAAAGCGCGTCTGCCTGAATGGCAAATCCTCAGAGCACCTGCGTGTTGGCATCCGGGTCCGGCCGGAAGCTGCACTCGTGCATCGCGTGCTGCACCTCCCGATTCTTCATGAAGAACTCCCACACCGACCCAGTCCGCAGATTCTCCGCCATCAACAGCCCAATCCCCACATCGATCCCGATCACATCCTCGGCAAACCACCCCGCCTTCGGCTGAAACGCGTCCACGAAGCCGTAGCGCTGGTACACGCGCTCCTTGTAGCGGTCACGCATCGTCAGCAGCACATGCGCGCACTCCGCCGGCAGAAATACGACCGACCCCGCACACGCGCACGGCACCACCGTCCCATCCGGATCGCCCATGGAAGGTGGGCCGCCCCACACCCGATAGCCCTGTCGCGAGTCCGATGCGCTGATCCCCCACATGTTCTCGTCAATCCAGGGAAATTTCTGCCCCTGCACCAGGCACCAGAGCTGGTGTGCCCGGGTCGCCGCAATCGAGTTCGTGAAGTAGTTCGCGTGCTTGTCGCGGATATCGCGATAGTCCACCCACGCCTGGGGATACTGGTGAATGAACAGCGGGGCGACGCCGGTGATGTAGTCAATCCCGCCATAAGGCACGATCGGCCGCTGCAGCGCCTCCCAGCTCGCCGCTGTCACCGGATGTGTAGGCGATGCGATCGCCAGCAGGTACATCGTCGTCAGCTCGGCATAGATGTCCCAGCGGTGCTTCAGGAATCCCTGCTCCGGCAGCCAGCCCATCGAGAGCGTGTCGCCGCCATTCAGCATCCACTGCCAGTCCACTCGCCGGTAGAGCGTCGTCGCCAGGTTCTCGATCCGCTTGTTTCCCTCGAAATACGTCCGGCAATGAAGAATCCCGCATAGCAGCAGCGAGGTATCGATCGACGAAAGCTCGGAATTGAACATCCGCTTTCCGCTTTCGATGTCGATAAAGTGATAGAGAAAACCGTGCTCGTGCGGGCACTCGTTCAGCAGGTAGGCCAGTGTCTTCTCCACCCGCTGCTCGCAGTCCAGCGGCCGCAGATAGTGCCGCTTGTGCGCAATGCACATCGCGCTCAGCCCGAAGCCGGTCGACGCAATCGACGCCGCGCGGCTCAGCGAGCGCCCATTCGAGGGTGCGCGGTCCCGCACCAGCCCCGTCTTCGGATGCGCCTCGTTGAAGAAGAAGTCGCAGTTGCGGCCTTCCATGTCGTCCAGCAGGTCTTCGGCCGCCTTCGGCACCTGGGTCAGCGGACGGTTGATGAATACGCCCGGCGGATGCCGGTACTCCTCCGCCGCCTGCTCCTGCGGCTTCGGCGCCTGGCTCGTGGCCGGAGCCTGTGGCTGGTTCTGCAGCGCGTCCGCCATCGCTGCGGGGGCGCTCAGGGCAAGCATGCCGGCTGCGCCGGCCTCGCGCAGCAGATCGCGTCGGGTTATGCGTCGTCTTGCCAAATGGAATCGGGTTTTACTCTTCCGGCTCTACTCTCTTTAGACTCGCACGGAATCTCATATCGTTGCAGCAGTCCTCATCATGAGCACCGCGGCGCAGCCGCGCCTTTGACTTGCACGGAATCTGTCATCCTTGCAGGCTTCGCCTGTCCTTCGACCCCGGCTTGTGGAACCTCCCAGCCCCGCCCTGCATCCATACTCGTGTATACAGAATTTGCCCGCCTGACCGTCTCCCATTCCCCGCTGATCGCTCAGCTCGGAGCCGGACACGGCAATGACAAGTCGTATCCCCGGCCGCATTTCTCCGGCCTAACAAACAGTCCATGACTGAGGAGGACACACCCTTGGCTTACGAAGTTCCACCATTGCCCTACGACTACGCTGCACTCGAGCCGCACATCGACGAAGCCACCATGAAGCTGCATCACGACAAGCACCACGCCGCCTACGTCGCCAAGCTGAACGGCGCGGTCGAAAAGCATCCCGAGCTCGGCAAGCAAAGTCCCGAAGAACTCATTAAGAACCTATCCAAGGTGCCCGAAGATGTCCGCGGCGTCGTCCGCAACAACGGCGGGGGACATCTCAACCACTCCATGTTCTGGGAGATCATGAAGCCCAAGGGCGGCGGCGACCCCACCGGCCCCATCGCCGATGCCATCAAGAAAGACTTCGGCTCCTTCGAAGAATTTAAGAAGCAGTTCGAAGAAAAGACCGCGGCGCAATTCGGCTCGGGCTGGGGCTGGCTCGTCTGGAGCGGAGGCAAGCTCTCCATCGTCACCACCCCCAACCAGGACAACCCCATCACCGACGGCAAATATCCCGTACTAGGCAACGACGTGTGGGAGCATGCCTACTACCTCAAGTACCAGAACAAGCGCCCCGACTACCTGAAAGCATGGTGGAACACCGTGAACTGGGACAAAGTAAACGAGCGCTTCGCCAAAGCCCAGAAGAGCTAACGAAGTCCACGTTGCAAACCAACGGCTGCCCCGTCCTGGCGAAAGCTGGGATGGGGCAGTTTTTATTGCAGCCGCAGAGGCTCCGCCGGCATTACCAATAAGCTATGCCACACGATCTCCAAGCCTCCATCGCCCTTCTCGCCCGCACCCCCGCAGCCCTCAACGCCCTTCTGCGCGATCTTCCCGAAATCTGGACGCATCGCAACGAAGGCGACAAAACCTGGAGCCCCTGCGACACCGTCGGTCACCTTGTGTACTGCGAGCGCGTCGACTGGATGCCGCGCGCGAAAATGATCCTCGAATTCGGCGAAGCCCAAACCTTCGAGCCCTTCGATCGCGAAGGATTCACGCGCGAGAGTCCCAAGATGCCCATGCCCCAACGCCTGGATGAATTCGCTCGTTTGCGTGAAGCAAATCTCAACGAACTCCGGTCCTTGAATCTACTGCCGGAAGACCTCGAGCGACGCGGACAACATCCCTCCTTCGGCGTCGTCACCTTGTCCGAGCTATTAGCAACCTGGGCCGCCCATGACCTTACACATCTGCACCAGATCTCCCGGGTAATGGCCCACCAATATCGCGCAGCCGTTGGTCCGTGGGCCAGATTCATGGGCGTGATGCAATGCGCCGGTCACAGCTCCTAGAAAACTCTGAGCGCTCGCAAGAAGGCCCGGTTACGAAACGCCAGCGCCTTCTTGTGCCGCCTACTTAATGATCGGCAACAGGTTCGCCAGCTGCACATTCACCAGCAGATTCAGCCGATTGTCCACCTGGTAAAACTTCGCCGTCTGTTTCGCGCCAATCGCCTTCTCGAACTTCGGCTCGTAGCTTCTGCGCAGCTTCATGTTGTCTTCGTCAAACTTGAAGGCGCGCGCAATATACGACTTTGCCTGCGCATCGTCGATGTTGTCGTAGTTCGCCGCATAGTCCTTGATCAGCGCCACCCTCTGATCGCCGATCTTCTGCTGCTCATTCGCATACTCGCGATACACCGGCCAAAAAGCCTTGGATTGCTCATCCGTGAATCCCATGCTGCGGGTGATGATGTCCGTCTTGCCCGCCTGCACATCTTGCCGCAGCACGGCGATATCGTCATCCGTCACCGGCCGCCCCGGGTCGGCATCGGCAGGAGCCTGAGCCAGAGCACTCAAACCTGCCAGCAAGAACCCACCCACCAGTAAAGCCATTCTTCCTCTCATCGCACTCTCCCTTTTCGCCGATAACCTGCTTTGCCAACAGAAACTGGCCAGTCCACACATCGACCGCCCCGACTCTCTCATCTCCCCAAGCCGCTTTCAACTGTCCAAATTGACAGGGGGTAGCCGTCCCTTGCGCGCGTCGTCACTCCGTCGGAGCCATGCGCGGCCACAACTTTCAAAAGGACTCAGCGACCAGATTCTTCGTTTTTCTCGAATTCACTGAAGAACTCGGTGCCCCGGCCCGTTGTGGCCGAAGATATTGAAAGTAGCGGAGAGCGAACCTGGCAGCTCCGCCACCCGGTGGGACCGAATGCTGTTCCTTGTCTGAAATGGCGCAGCGGTATGACAGATGGAGAGTGGTTAGAAACGAACGCGGCTGACGACGCAACATTCTTCAGCCGCCTGGGCGGAAGAAGCTGAAAGCGAATGAGACGGGGCTTCGGAGCAGCTCCCGGTGGATCTGACCGTCGCTCCGAAGCCCTGATTCAAGCGGCTGACTAACTAAGCCAACCCATTCCGCCGAATCACTTCCTTGTAATAACTCGAACTCAACTTGGGCGTCCGCTTCTGTGTCTCAAAATCCACATAAGTGATCCCAAACCGCTTCGAATATCCATCCGCCCACTCATAGTTATCCAGCAAGCTCCACAGGAAATATCCCTTCACCGGCACGCCCTCACTTACCGCGCGCTGCAGCTGTGTCATGTAATTCCGCAGATACATAATCCGGTCGGAGTCATACACGTGCCCATCCGGCGTCAGGACATCTGCCGACGAGCACCCATTCTCGGTGATGTATAACTCCTTCGCGCCCTGCTTCGCACTCCATAACTCAGACACAAGTTTCGGCACCCAGTACAGCGCCTCCGGCCCCACCGTCAGCCAGTCGCTGTAGGTATGCGGATAGGACGCTGGCTCCTTCACCATTGCGTACCCCAGCTCCGACGACGCATCCGCACGCACAAAGCTCGCCGTGTAGATGTTCAGTCCGGTAAAGTCCAGCGGGCTGCCGATCGCCTTCAACTCCTCCGCCGTAAACTTCGGCGCATCCGCTCCCAGCCGCTTCAGATACGCATCCGTGTATTTGCCTTCGCGGATCACTGTGCCGAACATGGCATTCTCTTCGCGGATCGCCTTCTTCGCCGCCTCGATATGCTCCGCCGTCTCAATCACCGGGGTCGCCGGCGTCAGGTTGTCGGCAAATCCCACCTTGGTTCCCGGCTTGGCATGCGCGCGAATTGCTTCCACCGCCAGCCCATGCCCCAGCACCGCATAGTGCGCTACCTGCGCCAGATCTTTCGGCCCCAGCTTCAGCCCCGGTGCGTGGACACCCTGCTCATATCCCGCATTCACAAAGCTGCTCAGCTCATTCACCGTCATGAAGTGCTTGACGCGGTCTGACAGATGCTCCGCCACAACTGCCGCATACTCGGCAAATGCCTTCGCCGTGTCGCGATTCTGCCAGCCGCCCTTGTCCTGCAACACCTGCGGCAGGTCCCAGTGGTACAGCGTGCAGTAGGGCGCAATCTTCGCCTCCAGCAGCGTGTCCAGCATGCGATCGTAAAAATCAAAGCCCTTCGGGTTGCGCGCGCCCGTCCCCTCCGGAAAAATGCGCGGCCACGCAATCGAGAAGCGATACACGGTCAAGCCAAGATCGGTCATCAGCCCAATGTCTTCCTTGTAGCGGTGATAGTGGTCGTCCGCCACATCGCCCGTGTCACCGTTGTGTGTCTTGCCTGGGGTGTGCGAAAAGGTGTCCCAGATCGACGGCCCGCGACCGTCCGCGTGCACCGCGCCCTCCACCTGATATGAAGCCGTCGCCGAACCCCACAGAAATCCTTCAGGAAAATTCCTCGGTCTGCTTCCATCGGGCGCACTGCCCTGCGACGCGCCACTCATCGCCGCGGCAGTAGCTTGCGCTCGTGCTGACAACCCAGCCGGAAGGGCCGCTGCACCCGTGGCCGCGCCCAGCAACTGCCCAAACTTCCGCCTCGATATCCGCTTCGTCATCCTGTCGCGCTCCCCTGCGTCGCGTCCATTACAACACCACTGAAAGCTTCAACACAATCGTTATTCTTAGTTCCGATCCAATCCCCGCGCGCTCAACGCTCTTTCCCGCTCACCGCTCCACACTGATCCTGCCGCGCAAAAAAAAAGACCCGCGACTTGCGGGTCTCTTTCTCTTCGATCGGACAGCTATCAGTGACGATCGTCGTCGTGGTCGCGACGCCCGTTGTAAATGTTCTGCACTCCCACCTGATAGCCCCTGCGGAATGCCTCGCGATACTCATGCCGCTCCTGGCCGCCAACACTCGGGTGCCGGTATTCATCGCGGTTGTTCACGTTCGGCGGCCGATGGTTCTGAAAGTCCCTCCGCGCGCCCTCGATACCGTCATGAAAGCCCTTGCGAGAGATATCGCTCCGGTATTCGCCTGGATTCTGTGTCCACGGCTGGTTGTAGTAACCCGGGGGTGGCGGTCCCTCCTGCGCCTTCGCTCCGGCCACTCCGATCGTGGTCAGTCCCAGACCAATCAGTACCGCCATCATTCCCAATCGTGCTCGCATGTACCCTCCTTGCCTTTCTTGTTGCACGTTCACTACAGCGAGAAAACTCGCTCCGCAGAGCACTACGATGGGCCCGTTCCCGCCACCGTTGCACCTGTATGCAAGAAACATCGCCATACCGGTGCAGCCCATCTGCACGTATCAACCCCGTCCCTCACAAAATGTGGCGCAGGATCACACTTCTCCCCGCAAATCGCCATCCCAATCGCAGACAAACATAATCGAGAGCTGAATCGAACGTGAGCGACCAAAGGAGGCGAACCCCACATCTTGCGCCAAAGGCGCATCCGCCCGTGCGGCCAGCACCGCCGCAGAAGAGTTATTGCCCGGATGGCCAGTCCCTGCCATCCTGATTTCATGGCTATCCGCACTCTTTCCACCCGCGAGGTCTATCGCAACAACTGGCTGAGCGTTCGCGAAGACGATATCGAGCGCGCGAACGGCACCCGCGGCATCTATGGTGTCGTCGACAAGCACGACTGCGCCGCCATCCTCCCCATCGACGGCGATCACATCTGGCTAGTCGAGCAGTACCGCTACACCATCGGCGAGCGCGCGCTGGAACTGCCGCAGGGTGGCTGGGAATCCGAGATCGATGATCCCGAAGCGCTCGCGCGCGGCGAGCTGCGCGAAGAGACCGGCCTCGTCGCCGGCCGCATGACCGAGCTGCCCTGGATGTGGATCGCCTACGGATTCGCCCGCCAGCGCCAGCACATCTTCGTCGCGGAAGAACTCACTCCCGGCCCGCACGAACGCGACTACGAAGAAGCCGACATGGAAATCGTTCGCCTTTCCATCGCCGCATTTGAAGAAAAAATCCGCAGCGGTGAAATCCGCGATGCCTGCACCATCGCCGCCTGGGGCAGCTATCAGCTTTGGCTGAACGCGAAGCGCTAACAAACGAGTGTTCCACATCTCACGTTTCAGATTGGGTCCCGATGAATCTGGCGAACGGAAAAACCGGGCGCTTGCTCTAGCGAAGCAAGGATAAGGCAGTTCCCCCGCCTTACCCGCTATCATCATCTACGCCATCACCATGCGGCCAGCCACAGGCAAATTCGTCACGATCGTCAAATATTTGGTGTTCGTCTTTATCGCACTCGCAACAGTTACAATTGCCGCCGCCGAAGAGCCCATCAAGACCACCATCTGCCAGCTAAAGAAGGACCCGCCTGCGTGGAATCACAAGCTGGTCGAGATCACCGGCTTCGCCACCCACGCCTCGCACGACTTCACCGTCTACGATCCCAACTGCCCTTCCTTCCCCGCCATCTGGCTTGAGTACGGCGGCACCATCAACTCCGGCACAGTCAATTGCTGCAAAACTCTGAACGACCGCCATCGCTCGCAACAACTCGTGGTCGACGACATCCCGCTTCCGCTCAACGTCAACCAGCAGTTCCAGGATTTCGATAAATCCATCCAGCCGCCGCTCCCCGCCGGGCAGTCCGGCGCGGTCGAGCACGCAACTCTGATCGGCACATTCTTTGCCGGCCAGCAGATGCAGGATTCCGAGAACGGAAAGTACTGGGGCGGCTACGGACACCTGGGCTGCTGCAGCATGCTCGTCATCCAGGAGGTGAAAGACCCCGACACAAATCGGCGTGCCGACCTGGACTACGGTGAGTCCAATGAGAACCCGGACCTGATTCGGCAGGGCTGCACCTTGCACATGCTGCTTCCGGAAGAGCAGGACGCTGCACTGCTTCAGGCTCAGCACGAGGCCGACAGCGGGACACGCGGTTGGGCCTTCACCGATCCCCCGCGCGTCGCTGCCGACGCGCTCGCCAACACCGCCCATCTCGGTCATGACGCCGCCGCGATGAAGCTCACCCACGACTCACCCGGCCGCAAAACCTACGAATGGAAATCAGCTGCAAATTCCAAGGACTACACGGTCGTGGTCAGCCGGCCCTATTGGCTCTCTTTCTACGCGCATGATCCCAATCGCGTCGCCTGGGCTGCAGTCATCGCCTACGAAAGCTCCTGCGGCGGAGCACCTGATTAATCTTTCGCAACACAACGTGTGCCCCACGTCACGCTTCTGAGATGTGGGTGCGCGCCGGCCCCGCGTCACAAAGGGGTTACCTCATATTCCGGTGATGCGGACATGTGATATCGCTCCACACGCATCGTCATCCCGATCGGAGCGCCGCAGGCGCGCAGCGGAGGGATCTGCTGTTCCCGCCGGGACGCGAATCAACTCATCATGAGCGATCAAAGGAAGCGACCCAACAAAGGCGCCGCAGGCGCAATCGCCCGGACGGCGAGTCCCTACACCAACCTCCGCGTCCGCCAAGTCAGTCCCCACCACAACGCGATTCCCGCAAGCTGGGCCAGGGCGGTCCACTCCGCCGCCCGCCACGCCGCGTCGCCGCGCGACGCCACTGCGGCCGCCACCAGCAGACAACACAGCAGCACCACACCCGCCAGCAACGCGTTGCGCCCATAGTGCGTCCGCTGCCGAAAATATCCGGCCTCCGGAGCCGGGCGCAGCTTGCGCTCTGGCAACTGCGCCATCACCCGCGCCGCAAAGTCCGCCGGCACCGCCACCGCGGGAGCCCGCTCCAGCGCCTGGGTGACGCGCTCTTCCTCATGCATATCTGGCATCATCGCTCGGCCTCCCTTCGCCCCATCCTCTTCGTGCCCGTGGTTGTTGCGATCAATTCCCGCAGCCGCGCGCGTCCCCGATGCAGGTGCGTCCGCACGGTGCCGATCGGCATCGACAGCACCGCCGCAATCTGCTCGTACGTGCGCTCCTCCTGATGGTAGAGCACCAGCACCATCCGCTGCACCGCGCTCAACTCTCCCAGCGCGCGCTCCACGCCATCGGCAAATTCGCGCTCCAGCAACTGCTCCTCGGCATTCAATGCCGGATGCCGCAACCGCTCGCCCCAGTCCTCCGCCTCATCCGCCAGCGACCGCAGCGGCCGCTCTTCGCGACTCCGCCGTCGCAGCTCATCCTGCGCCACGTTCACCACAATGCGATACAGATAGGTTGACACCAGGGCTTCTCCGCGAAACGCCGGCAGCGCCCGGTACAGCCGCAGAAAACAATCCTGTGCCAGGTCGTCCAGCCCCTCGCGCGTGCCCAGCAGTCGCAGCAGCGTGCGGAAAACCATCGGCGCATGCTCTTCCACCAGCGCGGCGAAGCGAGTATCGCGAGCCACCGGCGCGGTCGTCGAAACAGGTTCATGCACGGAAGTGAGCACCTGAGAGAGCACGTGGCAGAGTAAGACCGGCCGAAACCAGGAAAGTTTCACGCGCAAAATAAAATTCGCTCAGTGAAACTCCGCCGCGCCCGGCCAGTCTAACGCCGCCAGTACGAGCAACACTCATCCCTTCGGGGAAATGCTCCAAGGAGACGCAACATGTCATTCCTCTTCTCGCCCTTCAGCGTCGCTGTAGCCGGCTGCCTCATGATCCTCGGCCTCGGCTGCTTCGGTATCTATTCCGAAATGGATCAGAGGCGTACCCGCTCCCAGGAGCGCATGACGCTCCTGGCCCGCGGCATGTCCATAGAGGACATCGAACGGCTTCAACGTCAGGTACAGAACGAGGACGCCTCAGACCCTGTCCGCACCATGAACGCGATCCGCCGCACCGCCATGATCCTCTTCGGATGCGGCGCCGGCATCGTCCTCTTCGGACTTCTGCTCGCCGCCATCCTGCAGATGCGTGTGCTGCTCATCGTGGCCGCCGCGGGCCTCATCCCCTTAGCCATCGCGGCCGGTTTCTGGATCGACTACAAAATGCAAGCGCGCGATCTCGCGCGCTTCGGCCTCGAAGTCGACACCACCGCGACCCCGCGCAAATAATTTCCGCCTGGGTCGATTCAGACTCAGCGTGAATTCCCGACTCGCGAAAATCCCCAGGCCGCCGTGATTCCCAGACCGCCGTGGATTCCCAGACCGCCGTGGATTCCTAAAATAGGACCGAGAGAAGCCCGCAGGCAACCACGGGGTTATCTTCGCGCTCCCGCCGCCTTGCCCCAAAGGCGAGCGCTACTTCGCCACGGTAACTGACCCGTCCTATTACGAAAATGGCAGACCAGCCATACAACGGCAACGCGATTCCCGTCGTCCCATACTATGCGTATTTAGGCGAGGCGCGATGCATCTTGATTGTTAGATTGTGGTGTCACCGCCCAGCCACGAACCCACCCACAAGGAAATGAATGACCTCAGTCGCAAACCCATCCAGTCGGCTCGGACGCAAGCTCGAACTGGTGGTCCAAACGGGCCTGCTCCTTACCGGAAGTTCCGATCTCGAAACCATCGTTCAGGCCGCCACCGATGCGGGGCGGCAGCTCGCCGGCGCCCAATTCGGGGCTTTTTTCTATAACTCCGTGAATGCCCAGGGCGAAAGCTATCTCCCCGTGCTTTCTGGAATATCGCGCGAAAAATTTGCCGTCCTCCCCATCCCCCGCAACACGCTGATCTTTGACCCCACCTTTGAAGGCAAAGGCATCGTGCGTTCCGCCGATATCACCAAAGACTCGCGCTACGCCCAGAACCCTCCGCACTTCGGCATGCTCAACGGCCATCTGCCCGTGCGTAGCTATCTCGTCGTTCCTGTCAAAGGCCCGAACGGAGAAGTCCTCGGCGGCCTCTTCTACGGCCATGAAGATGTCGATGTGTTTGGAGAGGATTCCGAAGACCTGGTCGCGACCGTCGCCGCTCAGGCCGCTGTCGCCATCGAGAACATCAAACTGCGTGAGGAGCTCACCCATAAGATCAGCGATCTCGAAAAGGCCGAGGCGCGGCACAAAGATGCCTCGAAAACCCTTGGTGAGTTCGCCGCTATCATCGAATCTTCCGACGATGCCATTGTCAGCAAAGATCTCACCGGCACGGTCACCAGTTGGAATCCTGCCGCCACGCGCATCCTCGGATACCGCAGCGACGAGATGATCGGCGCCTCCATCCTTAAAATCATTCCGGAGGAGCTGCACGCCGATGAGCCCGTCATCCTTGAGAACATCCGGGCAGGAAAGCGTATCGATCACTTCGAGACCATCCGCGTCGCCAAGAATGGCCGGCGCCTCGATGTCTCTCTCAGCATCTCCCCGGTGCGGGACGATACCGGTCAGATCGTCGGCGCCGCCAAGATCCTCCGCGACATCTCCGCCAGAAAACGCGTGGAGCAGAGCCTCGTCCAGGCAGAGAAAATCGCTGCCACCGGCAGAATGGCCGCCACCATCGCGCACGAGATCAACAACCCCCTCGAAGCCATGACAAATTTGCTCTACCTCGCCCGAGAGCACGCCACGGATCCAGGCCAGATCGAATACCTCCACGCCGCGGAAAGCGAACTCGCCCGTGTCTCGCATATCGCGAAGCAAACCCTCGGCTACTATCGCGACAACGACGTCGCCGTCAGCACTTCATTGTCCGATCTTGCCGCCGAAGCCATCCGCATCTACCAGCCCCGCTGCAGAGCAGCCGGCATCCACATTGACAGTCGTCTCCAACCATCGCCCGATGTCGTCCTGCGCAAAGGCGAGATTATGCAGGTCATCTCCAATCTCATTTCCAATGCCATCTACGCCACCTCCGCCGGAGGAACCATCTCCATCGCGGTGAACTCCTGCGCGTTGCCTGATCCCGGCGTTGAGCTCTCCATCGAGGACACCGGCGGCGGTATCTCCGCCGAGCAGTTACCCCGCATCTTCGAAGCTTTCTACACCACGCGCGGCACCATCGGCACCGGCATCGGCCTCTTCGTCTCCAAACAGTTCATCGAAAGCCATGGCGGCAGGATCGACGTCGAGAGCAGCACCGATCCCGCGTCCCACGGAACAAAGATGTCGATCTGCCTGCCGCTCAAAAACCAATACGCCGGCGCCTGATCGCTCCGCACTCCCAGCCACCTCGATTCACGCACCTGTCAACGAATGGGCTCCCCACGTAACGCCGTCCCTGCGGGAGCCAGACAACACCAGACTGCTTTAGCATGATGGGCGCACTTAGTACCCACTCAACCGCGAGGAATTCACCCATGGCAAATCCCTTCGTACACCTCGAGCTCAATACGCCCGATCTCTCCAAAGCCAAGACCTTCTATGGCTCACTCTTTGGTTGGGAATTTCAAGATAACGACATGGGCCCCGCCGGCATCTACAGCACCTTCAAACCCTCCGAAGGTCCGGGCGGCGGCGTCTACTCGATGCCCGGCGGCAATCCCGGCTGGCTCGCCTACGTCGGTGTCCAGGACATCAATCAGGCCACCGACAAAGCCCGCTCGCTCGGAGCCACCATCGTCATGGGCCCGCAGGAAATTCCTAACGTCGGATGGATGACTGTTTTCAAAGATCCGACCGGCTGCAATATCGCCATCTTCCAGCCAAAATAGAACGTGCGTCCGCAACTTTTTCGGACAGCTTTGCGTCACTCGCGGAGAGCGCGATCAGCGCTCTCCGACACAACTTGCACGTGGCTGGTATTGCAAAAATTCCAGTCCATATCAATTTCGCAGTACCACTCTTTTTCCTCAAACGTAGTCAGGGGGGGGCCCCGAGCCCACGGTGCGAGCAACAAATTGTTGCCTCGTCGGCGCCTTTCATCGTGGCAAGAATTTTATTCAGTACGAAAGGTGGTAACCGACGTTGATTAAAATTCCCCTCCTCGCCGATAACCCATCAGGCGGCACTGAGTTTTGAGGTATGTTTATGCGAATTGAGTGCGCGGTTCAGCAGGCAGACTCCCCCCTTCGCATTCGCACTAGTCTCAGGAGTCTCTTCTCGACCAGGCCTATGAACCGCCGCTCCGTCCAAACCGCAGAGGTCTTTGGTCTCATCCTGATCACTCTCATCTGCGCATGGGATATGGACGCCATGCGTCCTCACATCGCCGCGCACTCCTGGGCTACCCTCGCCTTCGTGACGCTCTATCTGTTCGTCCATTTGTCGAATTACTTCACAGTAGGCCGGCTTATCCATCGCCTCGACCCGCTGGTCTTCACAAGTCCGGTGCCCATCCCGATCGAACAGAGCCAGCCCCGCCTATCCCAGGCCGCATCCCGCACCGCAGCCTAGTCGGCAACCTGGACCTCATCTCATCCATGCCTCAGTAGGATCAAAGATGCAGCAGCATTGAGCATCTGTGCGTTGATGCGTGGCCTTCATGGGTGCATGGCTGGAGGTGTTCGAACAATTTCCTGTTTGCCAGCGGCGCGGGAGTTACGTGATAAGAAGCGCGCTTCTAAGGACTAAATCGCTGGTGTCGACCCATAGCTTTGCTCAATGAGAAGTTGCCGCCGCATAAACTACCTCCTGCTATACTTGCGGCCCAAAGGCCAGGGCGGATGCCGCAGGAGATCTTCCAATTCGGCGGGTTCCGATTGGATCGCGGAGGCTTCACGCTGAAGCGCGGCGATCGCAGCCTGAGGCTGGAACGCAAGCCGCTCGAACTTTTGATCCTGCTCGTCGAACGCGGAGGGCAACTAGTCACCCGGGATGAGATCGCCCAGCATCTTTGGGGAGCAGGCGTCTTTGTCGATGTCGAGCATGGCATCAACACCGCCATCCGGAAAATCCGCCAGACACTGGATGATGACAGCGAGGAACCACATTTCGTTCAGACCGTCACTGGCAAGGGCTATCGATTTCTGGCCCCCGTAGCGGTAGAGGCGGACGTCGAGCGGATTGGTCCTCTCCGATCTTCGGCAATGCAATCGGCCCCTGTCGCAGTCGATGCTCCGAAACCGGCACGACGCCTCAAATTGATTCTGTGGTTTCTGGGAGCGGTCAGCGCCGCACTGCTGGCCATCGCAGCCCTAAGTATTTACAGGACGCGTTTGCGGTCACCAGACGTGCGCTACACACAGCTGACTGACTTCACAGACTCCGCAGTCGAACCAGCTTTATCTCCGGACGACAAGACACTGGCCTTTATCCGTGGAACAGCATCCCTCTTTTCTACAGACCCGATTTATATCAAAGCCCTTCCCAACGGTGAAGCTCGACCGGTCACAAATGACCAGCGCCCGAAATACGGACTGCAATTTTCTCCGGATGGCTCCGAAGTCGCATATAGCGTGATGGAATCACCGGGTCTCTCCACCTACGAGGTTTCTGTCTTTGGCGGCGACCCACATCTTCTTCTGAGGAATGCCGCTGGACTGAGTTGGCTTGATCTGCGCTTGCTGCTCTTCTCGCGCATCAAGTCGGGCATTCATCTCGGCGTGGTCACCGGCACAGCACAAGGTGGTGATATACGAGATATCTATTTCCCGGCGCATCAGCGTGGCATGGCTCATTACTCACACGCGTCTCCGGATCATCGCTGGATCCTTGTGGTGGAGATGGACGAGAACGGCTGGTGGGCGCCTTGCCGGCTGGTGGCACTCGCTGGGAGCCACCAGAGCAGGCGAGTTGGGCCAAACGGTTCTTGTACAGCCGCAGCATGGTCGCCCGACGGTCACTGGATGTACTTCACGGCGACGGTGAACCAGCAAAGCCACGCGTGGCGGCAGCGCTTCCCCGATGGTTCGCCGCAACAAGTTACATTTGGCGCCACTGAAGAAGATGGACTGGCGGTCGAGAAGACGGGGCAGTCATTCATCACATCCGTCGGAACGCATGAGAGCGCGATCTGGCTACACGATGAGAGCGGCGAACGGCCCCTCTCCTCAGAGGGCGACGTGGTGACCAGCACTCCCCCGTGCTTCCGCGAGAATGACACTGTCCTCTATTTTCTTCTTCGCCGTAAGACTGGAGAAGCGGGCGTGGAATTATGGCGCTTTCGAATAAAATCCGGCGAGAGTGAAGCGGTTTTTCCCGACCTTTCCCTTCTGAACTACGACGTCTCGCCGGACGGCAAACAGGTGATCTTCACCACCCCGGCCTCGGATACGAGCACCGAGTTATGGATAGCCCCGGCGGATCGAAGCTCTCCTGCAAAACGACTTGGAATTCGCGGCGCGAACTGGCCCTACTTTGGTCCTCAAGGAATGATCGTCTTTCAGTTTGCAGAAGGAAACGCGAACTATCTGGAACAGGCACGTACGGATGGATCGGGCCGTTCGAAAGTATCTCCATACGCAATCAGTGAGATCACAGGCGTATCGCCCGGGCGTCGCTGGGTCATGGTCCTCATTCCTCAATTTCCTTCAAGTGGAGAGCCGGCGCCCTCCGCGATCCCGCTCGATGGAGGGCTCCCACTCAATATCTGTGCGCATTATTGCGTGCCTACGTGGTCTTCGAATGGCACCTTCCTCTTTGTTCCTGTGGAGTCCTCTTCCGAGAGAGGCCCAGGACGGAGTCTCGCGATACCTGTGGGGCCGAACGAAACGATTCCGAAGCTTCCCGCAGGAGGAATCGCGCCGCTCTCGGATGCAAGCGTAGTGCCTGGCGCGCAGTCGGTTCCGCGTGACAATCTCATCGCAGGCAGAGATCCGGCTCATTACGCTTTTGTGAACACCACGGTACACAGAAACCTGTTTCGCGTCTCCCTTCACTGAGCGTCACCTTCTAGCTGCATGTGGGTTTCTCCCTTAAGAAAGGGCGATACTAAAAAATGCGCAAAGTGACTTGGCAAATCCTGAAAAGACAAATAGCCGATGCGCTGCTCTGGTTATTCGCAGCCATCCTGCTGCTATGGCTCGGCGACTGGGCCGTCTGGCGCATCCGCGTCCACTACGGCGGCGGCTACGACACCGTACAGGTGGACCAGATCCTGCTCACCCCGCTCAAAAACCACCGCATGAAAGCCGACCCGCAGAGCACCGCCAGCCAGCCCTGCACCCGATCCATCTTCCCCCACAACGGTGACGACCCATGCTGGTGGCTCCGTCGCCACGCCGACGAATTTCAATCGGCCATCCGCATCATGTAATCTGCGGCTGCAATCGGTCCTGTTCCTGCAAAGCATAGGAGCCATGTCTCCTTCCAATGACGCGCGGCAGCGAGCAGGTGCGGTCGAACCGCGGCAGTTACTATAATGTCTCGATGCAGCCATCCCCCCGCCATCAATGCCTGATCTACGAGGGAGCGCCCTCCAAACATCTGCCGGCGCTGGCCGCAATCGTCTTCCAGAGATTGCAGCAAAACCAGCGCTGCCTCTACCTCAACAGTCCAACCATGGTCGCCGGCATGCGCTCCTACCTCGCAGCCGCGGGCGTGGACGTCGCGCACGAGGTTGGCAAAGGCAGCCTGCTTCTGTCGTCGGATCAGGGACACCTGACCGGTGGCCGCTTCAATGTAGAGCGGATGATGCGCACTCTGGAAGACGCGCTCAATCGATCCTTGCTCGACGGATACGCCGGCCTCTGGGCCACCGGCGACATGACATGGGAGCTGGGCTTTGAAAAGGAGCCCTACACACTTCTGGAATACGAGTGGCGGCTGGAAAAATTATTCCATCAGCGTCCTGAGCTCAGCGGCATCTGCCAGTATCACGCCGACACGCTCCCCCGCGAGATGATGCGGCAAAGCCTCCTCGTTCACCCATCCGTCTTCGTCAGCCACACGCTTTCGCTCATCAATCCGCACTACATGTGTCCCGAATCGTTCCTCCACGAAGCCACCCGGAACGCCAGCCTCGACGCCGCCGTCAGTCGCATCTGTCACTCGGGAAGTTTCAGCGAAGCCTAGAGGCCCGGCCGTCCCATCCGGACGTCCCATCCGGGCACAGCCAGGGTGGGATGCCTATAGCCGGGGTGCCCCATCCTGGCGTAGCTAGGGTGGGATGCAATCAGAAACAGCAGGCGTGCCACCCGGCCACTCTGTTCCGCCACGTCCGTCCGCCTCGTCTATAGTGATCTCCCAGCGGAGAGTGATCATGCCCACTACCCGAACGATCATAGACCTCTACGACGGTGCCTATAGCCACTACGCGGCCGACGTCCATCGTCAGGTCCGCATCGCCACCTATGGCAATGACCTCGAGGACCTCGGCCAGACAAGCTGGGTCACAAGCGATGAGTCCCGCCAGATCCCTCGCGCCCTCCAGCTCACCCCCGCCTCGCGCGTTCTCGAAATCGGCTGCGGCTCCGGAGGCTACGCCCTCCATCTCGCCACCGCCACCGGCTCCAGCATCCTCGGCATCGATATCAACGAAGCCGGCATTCGCAACGCCGGCAGGCTCGCGCGCGACCGCAGCCTCGACAGCCGCGTCTCCTTCGAGCTGTGCGACGTCGCGAAAACCGCTGCCCTTCGCCGACCAGTCCTTCGACGCCGCCTTCGCCAACGATGTTCTCTGCCACATTCCCGCGCGCGCCGCCCTCCTCCGCGAAATCTTCCGCGTCCTCAAGCCGCGCGGCCGCCTGCTCTTCAGCGATGCCCTCATCCTCGGCGGAGCCGTCACCCACCAGGAGATCGCCACCCGCAGCTCCATCGGCACATACATCTTCATCCCACCCGGCCACAACGAGCGCCTCATCGAGCAGGCCGGATTCCGCCTCCTCGAAGCCACGGACACCACCCAGAACGCCGCCGCCATCGCCCAGCGCTGGCAAGCCGCCCGCAGCCACCACCGCGACGCGCTCATCGCCATCGAAGGCGCAACCAACTTCGAAGGCCTCCAGCAATTCCTCGCCTGCGTCCACACACTATGCAGCGAACGCCGCCTGTTACGTTATCTCTATGTCGCAGAGAAGCCAGACTAAAGATCCCGCCTCCGCGCAACATTCCATTACTGATCCGGACGAAATAACTTAAGAAAATCCGAGCGAAATCCCGGCCGCAGCGTCCTGTTTAGCGTCGTCTCATACGCAAACACGCTGGGTAAGTAGTTATCCCGGCGTCCGCCCTACTCTGTCCGCACATCTTTGTAAGAGGTAAGCTATGACGCTGATAACTCCAGAACCACCAGCAGCTATTCGCAACCGCGCACTCCCCTTAGCCGCGATCCTGCTGCTCCTTGCGCCGCTCGCATCCCATGCCTACGCCCAGTCGCCGGCCACCAAGTTAGCCGACCTTAGCTCCGCGAACGAAAAACCCTCGACTTACAAGACCTTCTATCTCACCAACCTCACCCGGGAGGAGGATGCCAACGAGATCCAGACCGATCTCCGCAACATGCTTCCCATGGCCAAGCTCTACTATGTGCCGTCGCAAAACGCTCTCTCCATGCGCGCCTCTGCCGAAGACATCGCGCTCGCACAGAAGATCCTCGCCGATCTCGACCGTACCCCAAAATCTATCGCCTCACCTACACCATCACCGAAACCGACAGCGGTCAGCCCTCCGTCAAACAGCACGTCACTCTCATCGCTACATCCGGCGGCAAGACCGATGTCAAACAGGGCAGCAAGGTGCCTATCGTCATCGGCGTCTACTCGCAGGGCGGCACCCCCAGCACGCCGATGTTCAATACCAGGACATAGGCCTCGAGATCGAAGCCACGGCCAACGCTTATGCCGACGGCCTCCGTCTCCGAAGCCGCATCGCGCAATCCAGCGTGGCCGATGAGAAATCCGGTATCGGCTCTCAGGACCCCGTCTTCCGCCAGACCACACTCGACGCGACCGCCACCCTCGTCCCCGGCAAGCCGCTCATCCTCGGCTCCCTCGACATCCCCGGCACCAACCGCCACCAACAAGTCGAAGTCGTCTCAGAAGCCATTCCGTAAACCGGGTCCGTAAACATAACCCGGAGCGGCCCACACATCGCTCGTGAAATGTGCAGCCGCTTCATAAGCTGAACGGGTGCCCCATCCTACGCGAAGACATAGGGTGGGCGAGTCACGCCGCGCGAAGCGCTTCCATCCGCTGCCTGCAAGATCTACAACGGCTAGAGCATTTTCGGTAATACGGTGTCCAGCGGAATGTCACTCGGCGTGGCTTTTCCGTAAAGAAAAGCCACAAGAGCAACTGTTCGGCGTTCTACGCCATACCGAAAATGCTCTATTGGTTCTTCGGCCGCCCCACCATGGAGGACCTCCGTCAGGACCTCCGCGCGGCCCAAAAAATGCCGCCCGGACTGGGACATCACCACACCTGAACTAAAAAAGGCATGGCAGGAAGGCCGCAAAGAACTCTTCTACCCCTACGGCAAAACCTACGCCCAAACCTTCGGCGAGCAGGATTGAGCATTTAGGTTCTCGTCAAACACTCAGATCAGTGCGGGAGATTGTGATACATGTTCAGCCGGACGTTCTCCATCCCGTACTAAAGCCGAGGGCCTTGTTAAGCGCAAACGGGCCGCAGCTCACCGCGCCTACGGCTTGGCACACATCGGGAACTTTACGATTGGCCCGCTGCGCAGACGACCTTGATACCTCCGTTGTCACGACCACTCTGTCTGCTGGATCAGCGAGTGCGTATGCAATCAGGAATGGATCGCGTCCTATCTTTTCAACTTCGTCGTCCCGAAGGTCGGGTGCATAGCCAGTAGTAACGACGTGCTGAACAAGCGCAACATTCACGGCTTCATGGAGCAACAAAGCGGCCTCGATCTCGGCGATACAAATCCAATCGAGTAGCGGATCGTCATCCTTTCGCCCGGCCTTTATCTCTTCCATAATTTCGTGGGGAATCTTCATCCGATTCGAAGTGGCCTGATGATGAACCCAATCCCAAAACTCCGGAATTTGATCGATTGGGTAGTATGTATTATTGGCAGTGATGAGAACGTTTGCATCGAGGAGGTAAAGCACTTACTGACCACCCCGCATCCCGCCAATGTAGATCAAAGGATCTACATTGCGGGCTTTGACTCCGAGTACTTGTCCAGCTTTCGTGTGAGTAAGGAAGCCTTCCGCAAGCGAATTCTTCACGAGTTCTAAAAGGGCATGTCCGAGTCGATGCCGCTTCACCACGTAGTAACTCGGGCCGCCCTCGTTTTTATCTTTGGTTGCCGGCGCTGCTTGCGCTGCAATCCATTCATCCTCGTAATACTTATCCAACTCCCGCCATCTGGCGTGAGTGATGACATTCACACGCACGAGCTTGTAAGCAACCATCGCGCGGCTGATTTTCCGTCGGATGGCGAATTGCGCAATCGCCCGGATAGTCTCCTGAATCGAAGCGCGACGCAAAAAGCGCAGCTCACTCATTTCGGGTTCAGGCAGCAGGATTTCTCCCGCGACGCTGTTGCAATAGCCCTCAAGCTGCGTGTCGGTGATTCCACCACTCACGCCTGTAGCCCCGAGCCATATGTGGGTTAGCTCATGAAGCGTCGTGAAAGCCCACGCTATAAGGGCGTCGCGGTCGTTGACGATGATAAAAGGTGCCACGGCGTCCGCGATAGCATATCCCCTGAAAATACCGCTGGGAATGTTCGTGTGATAACTGCCCAAATTTCCGAGCAGCAACACGAATGCACCAGACGCCTCAACCTTCTCGCGTAAATAACTGAACGCTCCCTGCAGTGTCGCTTGCTGTCTGAACTCAGCGAGCGAAAAACCAAGCCTGTTTGTTATGCGTTGGGCCAGCTCTTGGGGTGGCACTTCCGTCGTGACCGAAGCGACGTAATCCACCCTCTTAGGCTCGGCTTGTTCAAGCAGATCCCTTACGATGCGTTGCCGTCCGCGAATATCTCGGATGAGGGCATCAAGCGTGGGGTCATATTCCGGGGGCGTCGCCCCTGGCGCCCTGCGAAAATCCTGGCCTCGGTCGCCTGTACGGGGCGGTTCGCTCAGATAGAAAACAAGCAGAGAGCGGTGATATGCACGCGCCATGTTTAGCAAAACGCTCCGCGATGGCTCTTCTTCCCCAGCTTCCATTGCTTGTAGGCGCTCCGCTGCTGTACGGTCACGGGCATCCTTGAACCCGAGCGCATGTGCAGCCTCATCGATAGATAAGCCCGCCGTGTCGCGTGCCCATGTCAAGATGCGAGGGTTGAGCGTCATCGCTTTTTGATCGTAGCTCATTGAACAGAGCAAAGACGAAAGTACGATCCCGCTTTGGGCTGGAGAAATTCTAGTCTCGTGTTTGAGTAGTTTCCGGTCGTTGGGTCCCATCCAAGCGCAGTTAGGACGGGCGGAGGCCTACAATCCCCAACACAGACTCGTTCACGCACGCAAACGACTCCCAAAACAGAACAACCCTATAAAAACCTGCCAAATCACCCCACCCAATTCGCTACAATAGAAATAGATCAAACAAACCAAAACGCCACCAAAGCGGTGGCGTTTTCCTTTGGCTGGCTCGCAGATTTGCCGACTCACCGACTTCTAGCCGGCAAGCCGGTCCATAAGTCCTTATGCAAGACGAATTAAGCGATAACCTCTTTAGAAAGACGAATTTGACCCTCGGGAGGCCACCTATATAACTGATCCAGAAGAAGTTACAAACCAGCCTCCCGCACCGGGAGGGGGGAGGGGGTGGGGTAACGTTACTACGCCGCCGAAGGCGGAGGAAACATCTCCCGCACCAGCGCCAGCCCCTCTTCCGTCGTCGTGATCGCGCCCTCAAGCTGCGCATCCTCCGCCGCATCGAGCATCGCCCGGAACCCCGGCCCCGGCCGATAGCCCGCCGCGATCAGGTCCGCCCCCGTCACCAGCAGCCGCGGCCGCACCTCCTCCGCCGGCGCCGCCTCGTAGCGAGCCTTCGCAAAATCGTAAAGCTCCAGCCGGTTGTGGCTCGACGTCACATCCAGCCGATGCAGTTCCAGATGCTCGTCAAAGCGCGGCAGCCGGAAGAACCGCTTCAAGCGTCGACTCCTTCATCTTCCCCACATCGCCGAAGCGCATGTGGTTCGCCACCAGCGACAGGATCTGCTCCGTCTCCTCGTTCGAGAAGCGCAGCCGCCGGCAGATCGCCGCCGCCATCCGCGTCCCCACCTCCGCATGGCCGTTGAAGCGGATGCGATCGCTCACCGAGTACGTCGGCGGCTTGCCCACATCGTGCAGCAGCGCGCCCCACGCCAGCGTCGGCGAGCACCCCGCCGGCAGCTTCTCCAGCAGCAGCAGCGTGTGCACCCACACATCCCCCTCCGGGTGCCACTCCGGCGGCTGCGCCACACCCCGCATCGCCGCCACCTCCGGCAGCACCTGCTGCAGCAGCCCGCTCGACTCCAGCATTCGAAAAGCATCCGCCGCGTGCCCCTCGGTCAGCATGCGCGTCAGCTCATCCCGCATCCGCTCGCGGCTCACCTGCCCGATCTCGCGCGCCAGCACCCGGATCGCCGCGAAGGTCTCGCGCTCGATCGTGAACTCGAACCGCGCCGCAAACCGCACCGCGCGCAGCATGCGCAGCTTGTCCTCGCGTGAAGCGCCGCATCGGCTTGCCCGATCGCGCGCACCACGCCTGCCCGCAGGTCCTCGCGCCCGCCTACATAATCCAGCACCGCCGCGGCCGCATCGCCGCTCGCCAGATACGGTCCACATCCAGCAGCATGCCGTTGATGGTGAAGTCGCGCCGCAGCACATCCTGCTTCGGATCGTCCGTGTACTGCACCTCGTCCGGCCGCCGCCCATCGCTGTACGCGCCATCCGACCGGAACGTCGCCACCTCGGTGACAATCTCCTGCCCATCCACCCGCAGCGGCACCAGCACCACCCCGAAGTGCGCCCCCACGCCGAACGCTCTCGGGAACAGCGCCATCACCTCGTCCGGCCGCGCATCCGTCGCCACGTCGTAGTCCTTCGGCGCCCGCCCCATCAGCAGGTCGCGCACGCACCCGCCCACCAGATACGCGCGATGCCCCGCCGCCGCCAGCGTGTGCACCACCGCCGCCGCCGCCTCCAGCCCGCTGCTGAATGCCACACTCACTCCTCTAGTGTAGTGAGTCGCCTTGTCATCCTGAGCGTAGCCGGAGGTGGAGCGAAGAGCCTGCCCTGAGTTTGTCGAAGGGACCCGCTGTATCTATCGTTCAATACCGGCGCGAAGCGCCGCTCAACCAACTCACCTGGTCCAACTCACCTAGTATGGAAGATGGTGAATGACACTTCCCACATCAGCGACGGACTGATCCTCGGTATCGAGAGCTCCTGCGACGAGACCGCCGCCGCCGTCGTCGAGCGCGGCTCGCGCCAGCTCTCGAACGTCGTCGCCTCCCAGATCGCCATCCACTCCCCCTACGGCGGCGTCGTCCCCGAGCTCGCCTCCCGCGAGCACCTCCGCGCCATCGTCCCCGTCGTCGACGCCGCCCTCCGCGAAGCCGGCGTCACCTTTGCCGACCTCGACGCCATCGCCGTCACCGAAGGCCCCGGCCTCGCCGGCGCGCTGCTCGTCGGCATCGGCTACGCCAAAGCCCTCGCCTACGCGCTCGGCAAGCCGCTCATCGCCGTCAACCACCTCGAAGGCCACATCCACGCCGTGCTGCTCGAGCACGCCGCCGCCCTCCCACCACCGGCCCGCTCCTCGCCCTCGTCGTCTCCGGCGGCCACACCCACCTGTATCTCGCGAGCGAGCATACAGATCGCCCGACACCGCCTGGCACTACCGCAACGTCGGCCACACCGTCGACGACGCCGCCGGCGAGGCCTTCGACAAGGTAGCCAAGCTCCTCGGCCTCGGCTACCCCGGCGGCCCCTGGATCGACCACCTCGCCCCCCACGGCAACCCCCAGGCCGTACCCTTCTCCTTCGCGCAGATCAAGCCCAAAGCCCATCGCGCCGGCCAGCGCACGCACGACTCACGATTCCTCTTCAGCTTCAGCGGCATCAAGACCGCGGTCCTCCGCTACGTCGAAACACACAACATGGCCGCCTCCATCGCCGCGCGCCGCCAGCAGCTCACGCCGCAGACAGCTAAGCCCGCTAGACGCCCTCGCCGCTCTGCGACCAGCAGACCCTCGACCTCCTCGCCTCCTTCCAGCGCGCCGTCGTCGACGATCTCAAGCGCAAGACCTTCGCCGCAGCCGAGCACTACGGCGCGCACGGCCTGCTCATCTCCGGCGGCGTCGCCGCCAACCGCGAACTCCGCGCCCGCTTCACCGCAGAAGCAGCCGAACGCGGCCTGCCCATCGCCTTTCCCGCCCTCTCGCTCTCCACCGACAACGCCGCCATGATCGCCGCCGCCGCCTGGCCCAAACTCCTCGCCGGCAGGACTTCGCGCCTCCCTCCCTCTCCGCGCGCGCCAGCCTCCCGCTCGGTGCAGAAGCACACACTCCCGTAAAATCAGCTAGAAGACGCCCGCACGACACACTCCAACCCGAACGCATGACACTTCAGCTCTTCAACACCCTCAGCACACAAGTCGAACCACTCATCCCCGCCGACGGCAAGGCCCTCACCCTCTACGCCTGCGGCCCCACCGTCTACGACTACGGCCACATCGGCAACTTCCGCACCTTCGTGCACGTCGATCTGCTGCGCCGCTTCCTCGAGCAGCAGGGCGTCCCCGTCAAGCACGTCATGAACATCACCGACGTCGACGACAAGATCATCCGCAACGCCGCCGCGCAGGGCATCTCCATCGCCGAGTACACGCCCCGCTACGAGCGGGCTTTCCTCGAAGACCTCCGCGCCCTCGGCTGCCTCGATCCCGTCCTCATGCCGCACGCCACCGAAAACATCCCGGAGATGGTCGCGCTGATCCAGAAGCTCGAACAGCGCGGTCTCGCCTATCGCACCGAGGATGGCTCCTGGTACTTCCGCATCTCGGGCGATCCCGACTACGGCAAGCTCTCCAAGAAAGATCTCAGCGGCAACACCGCCGGCGCGCGCGTCGATGTCGACGAGTACGAGAAGGACTCCGCCTCCGACTTCGCCATGTGGAAGGCCGCCAAGCCCGGCGAGCACGCATGGGACACCGCGCTCGGCCACGGCCGCCCCGGCTGGCACATCGAGTGCTCCGCCATGGCCATGAAGTATCTTGGGCGAAACCCTCGACCTCCACGCCGGCGGCGAAGACCTCATGTTCCCGCATCACGAAAATGAGATCGCGCAATCGGAATCCGCCACCGGCAAAACCTTCGCGCGCCACTGGATGCATGTGCGCTTCCTGCTCGTCGAAGGCCGCAAGATGTCGAAGTCGGAAGGAAACTTCTTTACCCTGCGCGACCTTCTGCTGCGCGGCTACAAGGCTTCCTCCATTCGTTTTCTGCTGCTCTCCGTTCCCTATCGTCATCAGCTCAACTTCACCTTCGACGGCCTCGCCGAATCCCACTCCGCCGTGGAGCGGTTGCGCACTTTTCGCCAACGCATCCAGCACGGCCCCTGGCCCGCGGGCGAGAACGCCGAGCTGACAGCGCAAACGCGCGAGGCGGCCGAAGGATTCACCGCCGCCCTCGCCAACGACCTCAACACCGCTGAAGCTCGCGCCGCCATCTTCGATCTCGTCCGCCACGCCAACACCGCCGCCGACCACGGCAAGCTGCAACAGGGCAACGTGGAGCCCATCCTTGCTGTGATGAAGCAATTCGATCAGGTCTTCAACGTGCTCGACGATCGCGACACCGCCATCGCACGCGGAGCACTCGCCTGGGCAGAGCAGGAAGGCAAGCTCACCGAAGAGTCCGCCGGACTGCAAGCCTCACTCGAGCTAAGTGACGAAGAGATCGATCGCCTCATCGCCGAACGCACCAACGCCAAAAAGACCCGCAACTTCGCCCGCGCCGACGCGATCCGCAATGACTTAGCCGCAAAGGGAATCCTGCTCGAAGACAGTAAAGATGGAGTGCGCTGGAAGCGGAAGTAGAAAAGGGAATTGTCTCTGGTTCGCAGCGAGACACTCCGGGTGTCTATCGAACTCTCGACGCCACTTCGTCTACAGGCCCGCGTTGTGCGCTTAGCCTTACGATGGCGGCACGAATCCGGTTGCGCAAAATTCGCCGCCGTTGTACGCGCCCGTCACCAATACTGACTTGCCGACGTAGGGCTTTATCGCACTTGGATCGAATCTGTTCTGCGCACACTTCGCTAGGGCCATATCTGAGTCGCTGTAGATATCGTGAACAAGAAAAACCGTCGCATGGGTGCGCTTGTTCTGTATAGCGGAGAGCGTGCCGCGCAGCAGATAGATGGGCGGATGCATGTAGAAGTTCGCCGGCAGCTGCCGGGGGCAATCCGTCGAAGGCCCCTCGAAGGTGAATCCATAGCTCTGGTAACCGCCGGAGGCACCTCGCGTCACTTGCCGCGCCGGAAACCGAGAATCCGCCCCATCAACTCCGGTCGAACGGCCGCCGGCGTCGAACCAGCATGTAAATCCCGAGGCGGGTTGCACGGGCGCGGAACTCGGTTGACTCTCCGCGGCCGCGACATCATCTATGAAGCCGGTCGCGCAGAAGGTTTGTCCCTCACGCCACGCGGTCAATGTTCCAGTGTGTCCCACGGAGGCCAGCATTGTTCTGGGATTAAAGCTCGTGGCGCTGCATATCGTCGGCTGGGGCACCTGCACGGACGAGGCTCCCATGTTGTAAACGTTGTCCGTGACAGCGATGCTGGTCACTCTGTCCCCGGTCCTCACAGCCGAAACTACCCCTCGGAACATATGCATTTGTCGTCCTTTTAAATAGGACGAAAGCGGCACAGATTGCGGGCAATCCGACGCCACGCTTGACATAGACACATAGACGAATGCGTGTGACGCGTCGCCAGCCGGATAGTTGTAGTTGTAGTTAGACTCTGTAAAGTGCCCGGTATTGTCATACCAACAGGCGGCGCGGGCGCATCTGGCGCTCACTATCCACATCACCAAACATGCAGCACACCATATCGCTGATTTCATCCGAGACCTCCTGAGGACAGGGCGGACGCCCTCTGTCTGCCCCCCCGACGACGCACAACTCTATGCCCACGCAGCTACGGTGTAAACCAGAATTATTTCGGATACTCAGTGACGTCGATTTCTCCTACCCAGTTCGAGCAGGCCTTCAACGTCATCGAAGACCACGACGCCGAAATAGCTCGCGAAGCCCTCAACTGGGCCCGCCAGGAAGGCAAACTCAACGAAGTCGCACCGGAACTGCAGGCCTCGCTCGACCTGTCCGACGTGGGCATCGAGAAAACTCATCGCCGAACGCACGCAGGCGAAAAGTCCCCCAACTTCGCAGGCGCCGATGCTATCCGCAATGACTTAGCCGCGAAGGGAATTGTGCTTGAAGATTCGAAGGACGGGGTTCGCTGGAAGCGGAAGTAGAAGAGAAGCGAACAGCGTCTATCAGTTACGCAAAGCCGTCGGACGCCGACATGGAAAGCTCATTATTGAGTGTTGGAATCAGGTGTGCCGTCTGACCACCGGGCGACTGGCACCATGAAGATCGTGATCCGGTCCTCGGTGTCTTGGGCTGCAAGAATAGGCGAGTTGTCCAAATTTGCACCCCAGGCTTCAGGTTTCGATACAGGCGCAAAAAACATCACGTGCGGATGCCACTGCTTGCCGGCGTCGTTCAGGTAGCCTTGCTTCGACATCATGTAGCACATCGCGCCACCTGCAATCGGCGCAAGCTTCTTCTCCTCCAATGCCGCCTCGATCGCGGCAACGATTTCCGATTTCGACTTGCCCGCCAGTGCCAGGTTGGTCTTCATGATTGTGAGGGGAAGATAGGTTTCGACAGCCTGCGCGTTCAGGCAGAAAGGGGCCCGCACCTTCGGGTTCCAGAAGTCCGGAGCGTCGGCGCCTGCCGTCCATGACCGCTCCACCACGCACACAAAACCGTTTCTACCTTTCACTGCGGTTTCATAGCCGTGTTGTGTCAGAACCAGAATCTCCGCTTGATCTGAAATCGACTTCGGAGCGGCGCTCCGCGCAAGAGCTATTTCAGCATTCCGGTCTGCGATCAGGTACTGATTCACAGGAGCCATTTCGGGGTAGGGCGTCTTGGCATCTTCCGCCTGCGCCAGCCACGCCGCAGCCAGCACCACCAGATGGACGAGCATCAACCTGACGAACTTTCTCTGCATCGCGTCCTCCCGCACCGAGCCCGCCTTGGACAGCGCTTGGCCAGCGACTCTGCACTTTGGAATCGGATTCTATGCCCCAACCCGCATCCCGCGTACCCATTCGTGACGAATCCCATCACAAACAACGCGCTCGTAGTAATTAGGAGATATCAACCGTGGCAAACAGTCTCTTGGTCTCAACAAGCGACCGCATGCTCGCATTCCACGCATGCAACGCCGCATGAGGTTCTCCAGCAATCCAGCAGACCCAAAATGGGCGTACCGATTCAAAAAGTGCCACTTCAATATGTCCGAATTGCTAGACTGGAAATAGATCAACCTCCAGCAAGAGGAACCCAGAACCAAAAAGCCACCATCGCGGTGGCTTTTTGCATTCCCGGCTGACCGCTTTTGAGTCAATCGCTATTTGGCTAACCACCTCGCGGCCGTCGATAACTCCAATCGCTGGACGAATTTACGGATAAGTCACGTATTTAGACGAATTTAGCTCTCGGGATACACCCTAACCCGCAGCAAAGAAAGCCACTTACACAGGAGCCTTCCGGCACCGGGAGGGGGGAGGGGGGCCCACCTGCCGAGGCCTAATCAAAGAGACAGCAGCATGGCCGACTCGATGACTCGCGGCTCCCCGCCTGTGCTATGCTCGCAGCAAGAAAGCAAAGCACATGCTGCAGATCTCGCCACATTTCGCGTCGATCCGGCCGCGGTTCCCACGCGTAGCCACGCAGGTGCTGCCCTCTGCAACGCGACCTCGCCTCTTCGCCGGCGACTAGTTCTCGCCCCGTCAGCTTTCTGTCCCCGCCCTTCATCTCTCCACTCCGGCCCGGACACCCTTCATCGCCACAATCTAAAACACCTCTTGCATAGAGGAGGAGCGCCTATCATGCCGAACAATGGCATCGCCCAGAGTCCGATTCAGAGCACGTCCAAGCGCAAATCGCACGATTCCGCCCACGCCCCACGCATCTCCGGACCCTTGCCGGGACCGAAGGCACGCGCCATCGTCGAGGCAGACGATCAGTGGATGTCGCCCTCCTACACACGGAGCTATCCCCTCGTCGCCAAGCGCGGACGCGGGTGTCGCGTAGAAGATGTGGACGGCAACGAGTTCCTGGACTTTGCCGCCGGCATCGCCGTCGTCTCGACCGGGCATTGCCATCCCGAGGTGGTGAAAGCCATCCAGCAGCAGGCCGGCGAACTGATCCACATGTCCGGCACCGACTTCTACTACGAAGGCCTGGTCACGCTGGCGAAGCGGCTCTCTGCCGTCGCACCCATGCCAGGGCCGCACCGCTTCTACTACGGCAACTCCGGCGCAGAAGCTGTTGAGTGCGCCCTCAAGCTCGCGCGCTACCACACGGGACGGCAGAACGTGATCGCCTTCTTCGGCGCCTTCCATGGCCGCACCATGGGCGCTCTCTCGCTCACCGCGTCGAAGCCACAGCAGAAGCGGCGGTTTGCACCCCTGGTGCCCGGTGTGACACACGTGCGCTACCCCTACGCCTACCGCGGCTGTTCAGGCGGCCCGCAGGAAGAGGAAGCGTTCGCCCTGGGGTGCGCCCGGTATATCGAGGAGAAGCTGTTCAAGACCATGCTGCCGCCGGAGGAGGTCGCAGCCATCTTCGTCGAGCCGATTCAGGGCGAGGGTGGGTACGTCGTGGCACCCACAATCTTCATGCAGGAGCTGCGGCGGATCTGTGACCGTCACGGCATCCTGCTGGTCGCCGATGAGGTGCAGTCAGGTGCGGGGCGCACCGGCAAGTGGTGGGCAATCCAACACACCGGCGTTGAGCCGGACATGGTGTGCATGGCGAAGGGCATCGCATCCGGAATGCCCCTCGGCATCTGCATGACACGCGCCGAGATCATGGACTGGAAGCCGGGCTCGCATGCATCAACCTTCGGCGGGAACCCGGTGGCCATTGCCGCGGCGCTGGCAACGATGGATGTGCTCGAGCGCGAGGGCATCGCGAATGCCGCGAAGATCGGTGAGGCGACGATCCAGCGGCTGAAGGGATGGGTGGAGAGTCATCAGATCGTAGGCGATGTGCGCGGGCGCGGATTGATGATCGGCGTGGAGATCGTCAAGGACCAGAAGACCCGTGAGGTGGCGCCGCAACTGCGCGACCGGATTGTCGATCTAGCCTTCGAGCGCGGGCTGCTGATTCTGGGCTGTGGAGAGACGGCTGTCCGGCTGGCTCCGCCGTTGCTCGTCGAGCAGGGCGAGGTCGATGTCGCGCTCGACATTCTGGAAGAGTGCATCGAGATTGCGCATGGCGAGCACAACATCACCGAGACGAAGCACCAGGTGGAAGTGCACGCGTCGCAGAGTTAGCTCGTATTTGTCAGTATTTCTCGCAGCCGCCTCGTTCGAGGCGGCTGTTTTTCTGCGCTCATGCGCAAGGCTGCAAATTGGAAATGTGTCATCTCACTCTTGACAGAACCATAACCGTACGGTTATGGTTCTGCGTGTGAAGCCGGCCAATGCCAATCCTGTGTTTCGCGCTCTCGCCGATCCGACGCGCAGGGCCATCTTCGAGGAGTTGGCCCGAGAGGGCGAACAGACCGTCCACGCATTGACTCGCTATGCGGGCGTATCCCAGCCTGCTGTCTCCAAGCACCTGACGGTGCTGAAGCGGGCAAAGCTGGTACGGCACCGGCGTGAGGGACGCGAAACTCACTATCGCGCGCAGCCCGATGCGTTGGCGCCGATGGCGGACTGGCTCGATCTCTACGGCGCCTTCTGGCGTGACAGGTTTGACCGTCTTGAAGCTCTTTTGGAAAGGATGGATTCATGAGCAATCCAGCAGAGAGTCCCCGTAGTCTTGTGATCGAGAGGGTTTTCCCACACCCGCCAGAAAAGCTGTGGCGCGCGCTCACGGAGAGCTCGCTGCTCGCGCAATGGATGATGAATAACGACTTCGAGCCGGTGGCCGGACGGAAGTTCCAGTTCCGGGCCGACCCCATGCCGAATTGGAATGGTGTTGTCGACTGTGAGGTACTGATCGTCGATCCAATCCAACGTCTGTCCTATAACTGGGGTGTAGGCGAAGCCGCCGGCGGCCTTCAATGGGTGGTGCTCTGGACGTTGACTCCTGCGGATGGCGGCACCCATGTTCGCATGGAGCAGTCCGGCTTCCGTCCCGATCAGCAGGCAGCTTATCAGGGAGCAAACTACGGCTGGCAGAAATTCTTCGGCAACTTGGAGCGTGTCATTGGGGGATTGGAATGACCGTGAAGGCTAGAAACGTTACTTATTGGACCACGACCATACTCGTGGCGTTCTTTATCGGAAGCGGGGGCGTTGCGCAGTTGGCACAATTTCTGGGTAACCCCCATGGCGTCGTGCCTGTACTTCGCTACCCGATGTACTTCTTTGCCATCCTGGGGTTTTGGAAGGCGCTCGGGGCCATTGCGATACTCGTGCCGCGTTTTCCTCGGCTCAAGGAATGGGCGTATGCCGGCATCTTCTTCGACCTGACAGGCGCGGTTGCGTCCATCGTTGCGGTCGGCAGTTATGGCGTCTACGCCTTTCACATCATCGCCCCTCTGGTGCTTGCTGGTCTTACTGTGGCATCGTGGGCGCTTCGACCGGAGAGTCGTGTCATTGGCACGCTCACTCGAGCGACACACGCCCTGCCGGTATAAGATCGGATCGCCAATCGTCACTTATCCTGGCTGTGCATGAAAAGGCGCGCGCTATGAAATCTGCCTCTGCATCTATCGACGAGAAGATCAAGGAACTGGGGGATTGGAGAGGGGAGATGCTTGCTCATGTTCGCGGGCTCCTCCACGATGCTGACCCAGACATCGTGGAGGAGTGGAAATGGGTCAAGCCAAGTGGCGGCGGAACCGCCGTCTGGTCTCATGACGGCATCGTCTGCACAGGCGAGTCGTACAAGCAGGTGGTGAAGTTCACCTTCGCTCGCGGAGCCTCCATCAAGGACCCTAAGAAGCTCTTCAATTCCAGTCTTGAAGGAAACGTGCGGCGTGCGATCGACCTTCACGAAGGGGAGAAGATCGACGAAGTTGCCTTCAGGCAACTTATCCGCGCGGCGGTGACGGCTAACTCCGCAGCGCTCGCTCAACGGGCAGCCAAGAAGAAGTAAGCCCGGAGCGGAATCCAGATCTGGTGCGATGTGGGGCGCGTGCGCCCGGCATGGCTCTAATCGGCCTCTTCTTCCTCGTCTTCATCGTCATAGTCTTCGACGTCGTAGCCGTAGTCCTGCGGGGCGAGCGGTGTGCCTTCGTCGCTGTAGGTGATGGTGCGGACGGCGCTGACGGAGAGGTGCATCTTCGCGGCGTTGGACGAGGCGACCTGCAGGCCGTAGAGGAGGAGGCCGGCGCGCTTGGGGTCGATCTGATTGGCGGCGAGAGCCTGGAGCACGTCGATGAGGGCGAGCTGGATGGATGCGGTGTCTTCGACGGGCGGGAGATCGAGCGGTGCTGCCGGGACGCTTGCGCTTGCGGGGGCGCCGACGGGATAGGGGCCGTAGTCGATGGTCTCCGTGATGGCTTCGTTGGTGGGAGTGCTTCCGTCCGGTGCGGGTAGAGCAGCGAAGCGACCGTCGGGGCGGCGGTGGGTGTGACGGGCGGGCTGGCGCTGGCCCTGTCTCTGATACAGGCGGGAATGAAAGTAGCACCAGTTGCTTTGCGCGAGTGCAGGCGAATTACATGTGTTGCCAGAAGCGCGAACATGTCGACATTCCGGGTACATTTGAGTTCCTTTCTGAGCTGGGCGCGAACGTGCGCCTTGTTGTAATGGCCGGTGGCGATGTTGCGGGGGACCCCTCCCCCCTCCCGGTGCGGGAGGGCCCGGTATAACTGGTGTCGCAGCAACAGGTTGAGGGTTCTTCCGAACATCAAATTCGTCTTTCTAAAAGAGTTATGGGTAAATTCGTCTTTTGATTGGAGTTAGGGGCAAGCTAAGAGGCGGTTCGCTAAAGAGCGGTCAGCTCAAAAGCGGTCAGCTAAGAAGCCAGCGTGTCAGCGAGATACCAAGGCAGGGCGTCAGCAAAACAAAAAAGCCACCGCAGTGGTGGCTTTTTATGGTCCTCCGGTTTGCCGGAGTTTTTTGATCTATTTCCAGAGTAGCAAATTGCAGGGGATCATTTGGCAGAATCTGAGGGGGGAATCCCGTTTTGGGAGTTACTACTTCCGGAGGATGAACTCCGGCACTCCTGCGGGTATGTGCTCGGGGATGTCCTGCGCTTCGTGGCGCTGGCGCGAGGTGTGGGCCGTGGTGGTGCGGGACTGGAAGTGCACGGACTTCTGCAGCAGGCCGGCGATGCGCTCCATTTCGAGCTGGATTGCGGCGGTCGTGATGCGCCATTCGTCTCTGCTGCTCATGGTGCTATTAAGCCATGTGGGGATGGGGAAGGCGATGGCACTTGAGACGCATTACTGATTGGGTTCGCGTGGCGATTTTGTACTGTTACGTTGTGCAGAAATTTGCCGACGCGGAGAAAGTCAGGTTGTACCGGCTAACCGTTTTCGACACGCGACTTTATATCCGAAGTACGCGGTATCGATGAGTTTTTGAAGTGCTGCGGCGTTTGTGGGCTTCACGGTCTCAGCTTCACATGGCGCATGAACCTGCCGGCGCCTTCGAGCAAGCGCGCCGGATCCGGCAGCGCTGCGCCTTGGAAGAACCCCACGTTTACGTGGGAGGTAAATACATTGACGTAGCCAAAGGGCGCGTTCCCCGACATGCCACCGGACAGCCGTCATGCAAGAGCTCTCGAACTTCGTCCCCGCACTTTCGCATCACGTCAAACCACCGGTGCGCGATGGCTCCCAATTCGCCTTGATGCGTTTTCATCCAGGCGTCGATGGCGGGATCCCGCTCCACGCCGCCGTTGAATCGCAGCAGTTCGGTTTTCATCGTCGCTCTATTTTCCGCGAGGTTGCTTCTTTACGGGAACTGAGCTGGCGACGTGTGCTCTGCTGGCGTGCAGGGCGATGTTCGCGCAGGAGGCGCGGGTCGCGATTCCCTGCCCGGTGATGCTGGTGAGCAGCCTGCGCGCGCCTCTGAGATCGATCGTACTAAGAGGGAATCCGCCGTCGCCGTAAGACTCTTTCGGACCTGAGCCTCTGAAGACCATTCTTCGCCCAAACCGAATCGTAGTGAATCGGCAGGGTCAGGAGCCCTATTCCATACGGATAGTGAATGCCTTGCATGGTTTGTTTGCACTCAGGGCAAAGGAGGGTTGTGCCGGGTTCGCCTATGAAAATCTGCTGCTTTGAATTGCAGGGACGTGCTGTCATACTTCGTTCGCTTTAGGCCTGCGTGAAGACGAAGAGCGTTTGCTTCGCCATGGTGGGTGGCCGCTTTTCAACGCCTGGAAAATCTAGGCCCCAACTTCTGTCCATTCCGTGGCCCAAGATAGTTCAGCCCATTCTGAGATCTATTTGGCCTGAGCGGATGGGTTGAATCTGATCACTCTTGATCAGCATACGTGAATCCTGGGTCTTCGGTTGGGGTGGGGTTCCGTTATGGGTGGAGCGGCGCTTTGGACTTCGAGTCAAGATCGGCGGCGGGTGCGGTTCCCCGGTTGCGACGTTGCGCAAGCGCATTCGAGCTGGGTTGGGTGGCGTGACCGTACTGTTACTACTGCTTCTTTTTGGGAAGTGAGCCGGTGAAGTCGAGGGCGCGGTCGATGAGCTTTTGACGGAGCGCGTCGTTGCCGTAGGCCTCGGGGGTGGCGCGGACCCAGCCGGACATGCGGCGGCCGCCCATGATGGCGGTGGCGACGCCGGGGATCTGGTTGGCCCAGGCTTCGTTGTCCTTGCCGACGCGCAGGAGCAGGCTGCCGCGGCGCGCTCCGATGAGCAGATTGCCGTGGAGCAGATATGCCCATCCGCCGAACATGGCTTTTTCGGAGAGGCCTCGGGTGTTGCCGAGGGTGGATTTTACGAGTTCTTCTAGGCCTGGGTCTCGGGGCATGGTTTTCCCTAAGGACTGACTGTACTACGCCCATAATCTGGGTATAACAATCTTGAATTGTTACTTCGATTTCGTGCAGTGTGGAATCGTCGCCAAAAGGGGTGAGCCTTGACCAAAGCTTATTTGTGCTACCCGAATCCCCGAATGATCATCCACTGCAACTCAAGCTGCCCTGAAATCGGCAAAACGGGGAAGGCTGATCAACGAACCTACAAGATCAGGACTGACAGCTTTGGCGTGACGATCGCCGAATTGAGAGACAAAAAATTTCAGCTTGGCGCCAGCGCCGCAGTGAACGATCTCTGGCTTCACATCGACTTCAACGATGTCGTGTTTGAGGAGCAGTTGCAGACTACGTTCTTCGGCTGTTAAGCGCGCGATACAGCCCGCTTCAGGGAACTCGGATTAAAAGACACTGCTGAGTTGGGCGCCTATCGGCTTTCGAATTTAGGTACCTATCCGGCGTGGAAGTCGGTAAGTAAATTCTGCTCGTCCTCCCCCGTTGGAAGACCGATTTCTTGCAGTAATTCCGTCTTGTCTTGTTGCGCTAACCAGATGATGAAGCCGCGGTCAACAATGCTGAGCTTTAAGTTGGTTGAATCATAATCCAAAATTATCGGCTTTATTCCCTTCTGGACTTGTAAAGACGAAACAGATTGCAGGGCCTGAGTAAGATTGCCTGCATTGAAGCCTTCGCCCGACGGGTGTTTCGTTTCTAAGAGCCGCCTTATGGATTTGTAGCGGAATCCAGCCTCGCTTTGCTCTTTTGTTGCTCTGAGTATCGGAAACAGGATCCACTTGTACATCTCGAGGCGAGTCTGCGTAAATCCTTCTGCAAATTGCAAAATGAAACTTCGATACCTAGCACTTTGCTCACTTACGACAGAGTTGACGATTGTGGCTACATCTGCGTTCACGCCTACGATGAGATTGGCAGACTGGGTCTCAAATACATTTGAGTCAAGGCATAGGCGGCGACATGATTCTTGAACTATATAGACGCTTTCATTTGCATTTTGTATCAGCTGAGCGATTACCTGCTCGGGAAACGTTACATTGAGTAGGCGGGATCCCTCTGCAATTACTGCCCGAAGTTCATCCTCCGTCCACTTGTCAGCGTTGACCGCCACAATTCTTCCGGTTAAGTCGCCGTTGTAGACGACCAACCTGTTCTCTTCGAGCCACACGCCAACTACAATAAAACATAGCTTTGAGCGTTCGTGAAACGCCTTTAGTGCGACAGCGAAATCCTTCTGTGTCTCTTGTGGGAGATAGTGGAAATCTTCTAGGACGATGAACCGCTTAAAGCCGACGGTCTTCAGCGCTTCAATGACATCATTCGGATCCTCTGGATCGAGCTCAATAGGAACAAACGTCTGCTCAGTCTCGTTCGCCGTTGCTGCTTCGCCGCCAACGCCTGCTTCTATAACATGCACTTTTATCGCGAACTTAGCGGAGATTTTGTGCTTCCCGGAAGTTGTAACTTTATTGGTGACCTCTAGCTGAAATCCAGCACGCTTCAGGACATTGTTATGCAAATCGCTCAGTGTCCACTTATTCCCACATTGAACGAGAATAAAGTCAGTTTCCTTCAAGCAGTGTTTGCGAAGGGATGTTTTTCCCTGCTTCGAGCTGCCATAAATGACCACATGCTTGTCGCGGCTAAGATTGTTGACGAATTCGTCGTCGACGGCCTTCCGCGAAATATAGTTGAGCGGAACATCTCTCGTGATTCCGTATACGGCATCGGTCGTGTGGAACATAGATTAATTACCGAAGAAACTGTGCGTGTTGCGGTCGTAGTAGAGGTGGAGCCGATGTGTTGCGCCCTAACTGCAGCCGCTCGTACTTCCGCAGCTCATGCATCTGTAGCAGCTTCCGTTTCTTACCATGATGGCTCCGCAGGTGTGGCAGCAGGGGGCGTCGCCCATGTCGTAGAGGTCTTTCATGGCGTTGGCTACGTGGACGGATGGTGCAGCTGCCGGCTTCGAGCTTCTGGCTTCCAGCTCGTCTGTGACGCGCCGCTATGGCGCTGGATGCGGACAGGCTGCCGATGGTGCCTTCTACGGGGATGGCTGCCGGGGGCTGCTGGCTGCGGTGGCGCCGGCCATGTTGAAGAGGGAGAGCTGGTGTCCGGAGAGGAAGCGGAGCTGGAGCCAGCGGAAGATGTAGTCCATGATGCTCTTCGCGTAGCCGATCTGCTCGTTGCCGGTCCAGCCGGAGGGTTCGAAGCGGGTGTGGGCGAATTTTTCGACCAGGACTTTGAGGGGGACGCCGTGCTGGAGGGCGAGGGAGACGGCGGTGGCGAAGGAGTCCATGAGTCCGGAGACGGTGGAGCCTTCCTTGGCCATGCGGATGAAGATTTCGCCGGGCTCGCCGGAGGGGTAGAGGCCGACGGTGATGTAGCCCTCGTGTCCGGCGAGGGAGAATTTGTGGGTGAGGGAGGCGCGCTCCTCGGGGAGACGGTGGCGGATGGCTTTGGGAGGGCGCTGCTGGTCGGAGAGGTCTGGGACCGCTGGGGACTGCAGGTCCTTCGCTCCGCTCAGGATGACATCCTTATTCGTGGAAACGGCCTTGGTGATCGCGGCTTCGAAGGCTTGTGCGGCGGCGGCTATGGATTTGGCGCTGACTTCGAGGCGGTCGGAGACTTTGTGGGTGAGCGAGGCTTCGAGGATCTTGAGGTCGGCGGCGAATTCGGGGGAGCGGGTGTCGACGCCGGCGGCGAGCGAGGTGAGGACGCGGTCGGCGGCGGCAGAGATGGCCGGGTCGGCTGCCTTCTTCTTCTCGTCTGCTGAGGTGTTGAGGACCTGGACGCCCTTGGATCCGTCGCGGTAGATGGCGACGGCTTTGAGGCCGAGGCGCCAGGCTTCGACGTAGGTCTCGGCGATGTCGTCGACGGTGCACTCGTGGGGGAGGTTGACGGTCTTCGAGATGGCGCCGGAGAGGAAGGGCTGGGTAGCGGCCATCATCTTGAGGTGGCCGAGGTAGTGGATGGAGCGGGTGCCCTTGGCGGGCTTGAAGGAGCAGTCGAAGACAGCGAGGTGCTCGGGCTTGATGTGGGGGGCGCCTTCGATGGTGCCGGTGGCGTCGATGTAGGAGACGATGGCCTGGACGTCGGCGTCGGAGTAGCCGAGCTTGAAGAGCGCGCCGGGGACGGTGTTGTTGACGATCTTGATCATGCCACCGCCGACGAGCTTCTTGTACTTGACGAGGGCGAGGTCGGGCTCGATGCCGGTGGTGTCGCAGTCCATCATGAAGCCGATGGTGCCGGTGGGCGCGAGGACGGTGACCTGCGAGTTGCGGTAGCCGAATTTTTCGCCGTGGGCGAGTGCCTGATCCCACGCGTCTTTGCTGGCGGCGATGAGGGCTTCTAGCTGGGGAGTGACGAAGGGCTCGGCTGAGGCCTTGGAGCGCGCGATCTTGTTGACTTCCGCGCGATGCATGCGGATGACGTCGAGGAAGGGCTCGCGGTTGGAGTAGAAGCCGGGGCAGGCTCCGCCCTTGGTCTCCGAGCCCTGGTTGAGCGGCGTTGCGGCAGCGAGAGGCTTGGCGGATTCCGAGATGCGCGCGGACTGGAGATAGGCCTGGCCGCAGAGGATGGCGGTGAGGGTGGCGGCGAAGTCGCGGCCGGCGTCCGAGTCGTAGGGCAGGCCGAAGTTCATGAGCAGCGCGCCGAGATTGGCGTAGCCGAGACCGAGCGGGCGATAGTCGTGCGAGTTGCGGGAGATGCGCTCGGTGGGATAGCCGGAGTTGTCGACGAGGATCTCCATCGCGGTGAGCACGATGTCGATGGCATCGCGATAGGCCTGAATGTCAAAGGTACCTGTGGGGGTGACGAATTTCATCAGGTTGAAGCTGGCCAGGTTGCAGGCGGAGTTGTCGAGGAACATGTACTCCGAGCATGGATTGGACGCGTTGATGCGGCCGGTGTTCTTGGAGGTATGCCAGCGATTGATGGTGGTGTCGTACTGCATGCCGGGATCGCCGCACTGCCAGGTGGCTTCGGCGATCTTGTGCATGAGGTCGCGGGCCTTGTAGGTCTTGACCGGCGCGCCGTCCTTGACGGTCTTCGTGGTGAAGTCGCCGTCGTTCTCCCAGGCTTGCATGAACTCGTCGGTGACGCGGACGGAGTTGTTGGCGTTCTGGAAGAAGATGGAGGAGAAGGCCTCCGAATCAGGGCCGGAGCCATCGTAGCCGGCGGCGATGAGGGTGTGGGCCTTGGCTTCTTCCTTGGCCTTGCAATCGATGAAGTCGACGATGTCGGGATGATCGACGTTGAGGATGACCATCTTGGCGGCGCGGCGGGTTTTGCCGCCGGACTTGATGACGCCGGCGAAGGCGTCAAAGCCGCGCATGAAGCTTAGCGGGCCAGAGGCGGTGCCGCCGCCGGAGAGCAGCTCGGACGAGCCGCGGATGGGCGAGAGGTTGGTGCCGGTGCCGCTTCCCCACTTGAAGAGCATGCCTTCGGTCTTGGCGAGGGTGAGGATGGAATCGAGCGAGTCATCGACCGAGTTGATGAAGCAGGCAGAGCACTGCGGATTGCGATAGCCGGTGGTGGAGAAGATCACTTCGCGCGTCTTGGGATCCCAGTGCCAGTTCTGCGCGTCGGAGTTCGGCTCGAGGCGATCGCACCCGACGTTGAACCAGACGGGCGAGTTGAAGGCGACCTTCTGCTGGACGAGGAGGTGGGTGAGGTCGTCGTGGAAGGCCTGGGCGTCTTCCTCGGAGGCGAAGTAGCCGCCCTTTTTACCCCAGCCGGTGATGGTCTCGGCGACGCGGGCGACGAGGGCACGGACGCCGGATTCGCGTTCGGGCGCGTTCATCAGGCCGTGCAGATATTTCGAGGCGACGATGTTGGTCGCCGTCATGGACCAGTCGACGGGAACCTCGACGTCCTTCTGCTCGAAGATGACTTTGCCGCTCATGTCATTGATGGCGGCGGTGCGGCGCTCCCACTGGACCTCGTCGTAGGGCGAGACGCCGGCTTTGGAGAACTTGCGCGCAAACTTCAGGCCAGAGGCAGGTACGGTTTTGGCCGGAGCGGCTGGGGTGGTGGTCTTTGCTGCGGTCTGTATGGTCTCGGCCATTGGCGCCTCCTGAGCGTTCGAACGGATGGTTTTCGGCGACCGTTGCCTGTCCGGCCCCGTCTGCACGGGGGAGCCTGGGCGGGGCGTGGAGCAAGCGGCGGAGGTTGCGATTTTTGCGACGAGTTTTTAGTGCGGAACGGGCCGGCCGGAGGGCTATTTGCCGCGGGCCAGTTCTGAGCCGCAGATGGCAAAGTAGCGCTGCTTATCGCCTCAAGTCAAGCGAGAACCACAACATCTAGTGTATTTGATGCAGATCGGTTGCTCCAGTCGCCAATCCCTTTATTTGGGCTGAGGAAAACGCCAGAGGGGGCATCTGGCGCGGTTTTTTGGGCCCTCAAGCGGGGGAGGGGGAGGGTGATTTGAGGGTATGCCTGTGGGGGGTTGGTGCCAATGTGGGAAAGGGGGGTGGGGTTGTGGATGGTGTGGATGGATTGGCGGTCGCATCACGGGAAACCCGTGGTTGTATGGAGTCGGGCTGAGCGATCTGGCGGTGAGTGCTCGTCTGGGATTCGGGGGACGGTGAATGTCGTTTCGGGAGGTATGGAGAAAAGCAGCGAACTTGTTTTGGAGTTATCCGATGCTTTGGCTGCCAGTGATCGGGGCTGACCTGGCTGCGTTTTCTTTGCAAAGGCTACAAACGTACCTCAGCTTCCCGCTGATTCAGCGACTGCTGCTAGGTCCGCCGTCAGTGCTATCTGGAGCACGAAGTCAGGCGGATGTGTCGTCCCATGCTTTGATCTTGAAGGCCGCTACTATCGGCGGAATTTTGCGCGGCGCGGCCACTTTCGCTCACATCGTTTTTTATGCGATGTCATTTTCATGATTGCTGCTCTGATTCGTGACGGAGGAAGGCGAAAACAACGAGCCTTTGCATTTGCGGTCCAATTTGTGAAGTCGCGAATCCGCGCGATTTGCCGATTGAGCTTGCTCATATTCGGTCTTGTCATTGCGGTGACGATCGCACTCGACGCAATGGTCGCAATTCCGATCCAGATCGGCATTCGTCCCATTCCGACGCGGGCCGTGTATGCCTTCGTATCTGCTGCTTTGTGCTGCATCGCGTACCTGATCGTGCCAATTGCTTTGCATGCTGTTGCGGAGAAGCATCTTGATTTGACTGTGCGAGCGAAGCAGCAGGCGCGCGCTTTGGCCGTGCTCAGTGTTATTGCTTCTTGCGTTCTTTCCTATTGCTTGCAATATGTCACGACTGCTTTTTGGAAGGAGCGACCCTTCCATGGTGTTTGGGCTGCGGAAACTACGACGGCAATCGGATCGAGCCTTTCCGCATTGCCTTACGTTGTACTCTTCATCGCCCTTTCATTGATCGCAGATGATGAAGTTTCAATTGCTGAGTCGACGCACGCTGGTTCCGGACCAGATGGAGATACTTGCGAATCCCATTTTGTACGTTTTGAAAACGCCGATGTTGAGCGGCATGCAGAGGAAGATTTTTCCAAGTAGAGCGGCGTATGCTTGTCTCACTTTCTCCCCTCCTAAAGGAACCTTGCCATGCGTAGCCCTTCCGGCTTCCTCATTGTTGCGTCTCTGTTGTTTCTTGCCTGCAGCTGTGACGTTCGGGCGCGTGCGCAGACCAGCTCGGCGACGGCGGCGGCCGGTGATTTTGCTTATACCGGCGACGATGGACCGGCGTTCTGGGCCCAGAGTGCCCACGCTCCGGCTTGCGCGGGTTCGCCTACCGGGCGGCAATCTCCGATCGATATCTCCGGGGCGGTGGTGGATGAACGGCTGGCTCCGCTTGATCTGAATTTGAATGAGATCTCGTATGTACTCAGCAATCCGGGCTATACCGTCAACGTCGCTCCGCAGGCCACGCAGACGCTGATCGTGAATGGAGAGCCCTACAGGCTGCTTCAGTTTCATTTTCATACGCTGTCAGAACATACGGTGAAGGGAAAACCCGGTGTGATGGAACTGCATGCGGTGTTTCAGGATGAGGACTCGAAGAAGCTTGCGGTCGTCGGCCTGATTTATAAGATCGGCCGGTCCAATCCGTTTCTGCAGAAGGTCCTGGTCCATGGGCTGCCGCAGAAGAGCACTTCGCCGCCGATCCATGTCGGCTCCATCGATCTGGCTCAGGCGTTTCCGGACACTGCCCACTACTACACTTATGCCGGATCTTTGACGACACCGCGCTGCGATGAAATTGTGCAGTGGATCGTGCTCGAGGATTGGGCCGAGTTATCTCCGGAGCAATTTCAGATGTTCCGCAATGTTCTAGGGAATGATTTTCGTCCGCTGCAGCAGAGGAATGGGCGTGTGATCCGCAAGACGGCGAGGTAGAGACGGAACGGTTTTCACTTGCGCGATACGGTGTTACGGGCAGGTACACCGCGGGCTTACTGATGCTTAAATCATGTCCGGGAACGGAAGAAAAATCATCACTGCTGTACCGTGTGACCCGTCTCGTGTGCATGACTTGGTCTTTTCTGAAGCAGTTGCCGGAGTATGGCTGTCGCTGGGAACTTTATAAAGTCAAGGTCCGCTTATTTTTTGAATGGCGACGACGTCTCCCAGGCGCACATCGCTTTCCTATGTCGGGAAGGCGACACAGGGAGCGTCTATGCTACCAGCGGTAGATGGTTAGTTTGTGGATGTAAGAGGTGACTGATCCGCTGCCGCCGCTGGAGCCTTCGATCTGGTATTGGACATCGATGGTGGCGGGCGCCCAGCCGAGGAAGTGCGCGGATTCCTGCACTTTGCCCCAGGTGTAGTGTGCGCTGTCGAAATTTACCCAGTCATGACTGACGACGCCGTTGGGCTCGCGGTGCATGCCGATCTGGATGTGGTGCCACACGTTGGGGGCCCATGTTCGCGGATCGCACTTGATGCTTGAAGCCCACCAGTGATCGAGCTTCCCTGCGGTGTATGCCGATTCCCACTTTCCGATGGTACCGGCGCATTGGGTGCCCAGAATGATGGTTTCGCCGTTGGCTGTCACCTGATTGATATCCATCTCGAGGTTCAGCACTTCGGAAGGATGGGGAAGGAGGACATAGATGTCCAGGACAAAATGGGTGGCGGCAGCGTCCTTGACGACGTTCAGGCTCCAGCGTTCTCCGGCGCGATCGGAGTAGGTCATGTAGAGCTCGCGCGCTTCGTCGTAGAGAGGCGTGGTTGCGGGATAGACGGATGAGCCTCTGGATTTGCCCGGAGTGCCGCCGTCATGAATCTGTTGCCAGCCGTATTTGCCGTCCAGATCGCCGGTGGAGACGGCATTGGCGGGAATGCCATAGGTGGGTGAGGGAGCGTAGCCCGTTGCCCTGACCGGAGGCGTGTGCGGAGGGGAAGGCATTGGTTCGGATCCCCCGGCGCGGAATACTCCAACATCTTGTGACGCGAGAGTTGGAGAGGCGTTGCTGGCAGCGGCTGACAACGAAGAGTAGGGACCGTCCACGGTGAACTGAGTGCTGACCACGGGACATGCGCCGCGGCTGGTCCACGACTTGAAGTGGACGATGTGGGTGCCGGCGCCGATGACCTGCTTTGCGAAATCGACGTCGTAGGCGGTTTCACCGCGAACGAATGTGCGGCTGTTGTCGATGGAATATCCGAAAGCTGTGGGAGGAACGCCCTCACAGCCGATGTTGTGCGCGCGTATCCACACGGGCGAGGAGACGTGAGTGCCGTCCACGGGGCTGGCGACGGTGACATCGGCCGCGAATGCCGGGCTGCATAGGATTGCGCCAGACAACGCTGCGAGAAGAGCTGCGGGGCGCAGGCTTAGAGGAAGACGCTTGGGCAGCGGCATGGGATCTCCGCGGGGGAAGGATATATAGAGGCCCTGGGGATAGGGGCTAAGTATACGCCGCGGGCGCGGCACAGCAGATGAATGCAACATCTTGCTTTCGACCCGGCTGGAACTCTGTGGGCGCAGGCGCTTCGCGACGATGCCTGGGCTATATCTCGTGGACGAGATATAGATGCCCGCTCTGCCGCTGTCTTAGCGGCACTCGATTCTTAGGGCAGTCGATTCTTAGGGCACTCGATTTCGCGGACTTATTCGTAACGCAGCGCTTCAGCGGGTGGGACGGCGGTGGCGCGACGCGCAGGCAGTGCGCAGGCGAGGAGCGCGCTGATAGCGAGCAGTGCGGCGGCGGACAGCAGGCTGTCCGCGGCGAAGGCGCTGTGCATCCAGTGGGCGAGAAGCTTTCCTAGAAATGCATCGAGAGCGAGACCGAGAGCGACGCCGATGGCTGTGCTGACGAGCGCGATGCGAGCGGCGACCCACAGGATGTGCGGCCGCGGCGCGCCGAGCGCGAGACGCACGCCGAACTCCGTTGTGCGCTGCGCGACGCTGTACGCGACGACGCTGAAGATGCCGACGAGCGCAAGGGCGAGCGCCATGGCGGAGAAGACACCGAAGAGGATGGAGAAGAGACGCTGGCGGGTGTATTGCGGATCGCGTGCGAGGGCTTCGCTGAGGGTATCGGTACCGTTGGAGACCTGCTGATCCGGAGCGGCGGCGGCGATGGCGGCACGGATGGCGTGCAGATATGTGAGAGGGGCACCGTGAGTGCGGATGAGGAACTGTGCGTAGGGTGGCATGAGCGTGGTGTATGGCACATAGATCGCAGGTAGGACAGGGCTGCTGAGGCCGTCATTCCGACTGTCGCCGACGATGCCGACGATCTCGCGCCAGCCATCGGCCGTCGACGGAGCGGCGAGGAAGGTGCTGGTGTCGCTGGAGATGTGCGGATGCAGTCGCTGACCGACGCGCACGCCGTACCGCCGTGCAAAGCTCTGGTTGACGATGGCGACAGAGCCGCCCTGGCGATTTTCGACGGCGCTCCAGATTCTGCCGGCGAGCAGCGGAATGCCGAGGGTGGAGAAATACTCTGCGCCGACGCCGCAGGCGCGGGCCTGCTGCGGGCTCTGCAAGGATGTGCCGCGCAGATCGAAGTTTACCTCCGCTCCCGCGAAGGGCGGGTTGGCGTCAGTGCTGACCGCGACTGCGAGGACGCCGGGTATGGCGGCGATGCGCTGCTGTACGCGATCGATGAAGGCGGAGCGCCCAATCCACGATGTGACGCCCTCAGCGTCCTTCGGATCGTGGAAATGCATCATGATGCCGATCGACATGACGTGATCCGGCTGGTAGCCGAGCGAGACCTGGGTGAGATGGAGGAAGGCGCGCATGGCAGTTCCGGCGGTGGCCATCAGCAGTAGAGTGAGCGTGACCTGAAGTGCAATGAGGGTGCTCCAACGCTGTCTTCCGGGTGCAGCGGAGATGCCATGGAAGCGCGTGGGAAGCGCCCGAGCGAGATCGGGACGCGAGAGACGAAGTGCCGGCGCGAGTCCGAAGAGAAGGCCGCAGGTGAAGGCGAGTGCGACAGAAAAGGCCAGGATGGATAGGTTGATGCGAATGACAGACTCAGACGGAAAGGAATCCGGAGAGAGCAACAACGGAAGCTTTGCAAGCCAGTAAGACGCTGCCACACCGAGGATAGTCCCGGCGAAAGAGATGACGACGGCTTCGACGAGCAACTGACGGACGATGCGCCAGCGGCTGGCACCGATGGCGGCGCGCACGGCCAACTCTTGTTGTCTTGCGCGGCCACGTGCGAGCAGGAGAATCGAACAGTTGGCGCAGCCAATGACGAGCAGCAGAAGAACACCGATGAGCAGGAGAACGAGGGTGCGACCAATACTGTGCTGGTAAGGAACGACGATGGGTTGCAGCTGCATGTGCCACTTGCCCCGCGGAAAGTAATGGGGAAGCTGCCGGGCAAACGGATGAACGATGGCGTCGAGTTCGGCATTCGCGGCGACGAGCGAGACGTGCGGTTTGAGCTTTATCCATGGGATGTACGACGCGTGCTGGTAGGGACCGAACTCACGGAGGTGGAGGGAACTTTCCGGGAGATAGACATCACCAACGCGGAGGGTGTCGTTGAAGGCGAAGCTGAGAGGCATGACGCCGACGATGGTGAAGACGGTGTGGTCGAGTTCGAGCGTGCGGCCGATGACATGCGGATCGCCGCCGTAGTGGCGCTGCCAGAAGCGGTAGTTGAGCACAGCGGCGGAGGGACCGGCACCGCGCGCGTCGGATGGCTGGATGTTGCGCCCGAGTAGAGGGCGCACACCGAAGAAGCTGCCGGCATTCTCCGTGAGGTAGATGACGGAGACGTCCTCTGGCAGTGCGCTACCAGTGATCTCGGTGTTACCAGGATCGAAGCCGAGCACGTCTTCGACGGAATGCGCACTGCGGAGAGTTTCAAATTGCGGCTTGGTTATCCCGAACCAGCGTGGATCGTCCGGATGTTGCTCGTCGACGATGGCGGGATTCATGATGCGGTCGGCGCCGGCGTAGGGGAAGGGATGCAGCAGCACGGCATAGATGAGCGAGAACATCGCCGTGGTGGCGCCGATGCCGAGCGCGAGCGAGAGGATGGCGACGGCGGCGAAACCGGGATTGCGGCGCAGTGCGCGGAGGCCGTAGCGGATGTCGCCGCCTACCTCATCGAAGAGGCGCAGGCCGACGGCGTCACGATATTTCTCGCTCTGCGTCGCGGGCTGGCCGAGGTCGATGCGGGCTTTGCGTTGGGCCTCCTCGGCGGTGAGGCCCTGGCGGATGAGATCGTCGCGATAGGCTTCGAGGTTGGAGCGGAATTCTTCTTCGACATCACTGTGGCTGCGCGGCGCGACGTGGCGCCACAAGTTGCGCATTGCATCGAGGAGATTCATAGCTCGTCTGCCTTCTTGTCGAGAATGCCGGCGACGACGGCGGCCATGTCGGTCCACTTTGCAGTTTCAGTCTTGAGCTGGCGCTTGCCGGCAGCGGTGAGCGCATAGAAGCGGGCGCGGCGGTTGTTCTCCGACTCGCCCCACTCACCCTTGATCCAGCCGCGATGCTCCAGGCGATAGATGGCGGTGTAGAAGGAGCCCTGCAGGATTTCCAGGCGTTCATCCGAGATCTGCTGGATGCGCAGCAGGATGCCGTAGCCATGCAGCGGGCCGAGCGAGACCGCCTTGAGGACGAGCATCTCGAGCGTGCCCTGCGGCAGTTCCACCAGCTTTGGGGTTGGCCGTCCCGGCAATGGCGCCTGCGGCGCGCTTTGTTTAGTTCGCTTCCCTTGATCGCTCACGCCAGAGAGATCTCTCCTATTCGGGATAGGAGAGTACCTCGCGCTCTCCTATCCCGTCAAGGAGTGCTTGGCGCACGGGCGGGCGCTCCTCTGGCGCGTTTTGTGGGGTTCGCTTCCCTTTGATCGGGACTGGCCGTCCGGGCAATTGCGCCTGCGGCGCGTTCGCTGGGCTCGCTTCCTTTGGTCGCTCACTTCTGGAGTTGTGGGTGACTCGGGAAACGGCAGGTCCTTCGCTTCGCTCAGGATGACACGGGATTGAATGCTTCGCGGCCGATAGAGCAGCCCACATCTCAAAGACGAGATGTGGGGCACCCACTTTAGCGGCTCACATCGGTTTTGGGCTGATCCCGTGTCCCTAGATAGGACATCGGGCACCGATTCACTTAGCCGGAGTTGTGGCGATTGTGTCGAGGGCGCTGAGAGCTTGCGAAGGAAGTTGAAGCGTGGCGGCATCCAGATTTTCGCGAAGGTGTTCGAGCGAGGATGTGCCGGGGATGAGCAGGATGTTGGGCGCGCGCTGGAGAAGCCAGGCGAGCGCGACCTGCATCGGAGTGGCCTGCAGCGATGCGGCTACGGCATTCAGCTCCGAAGATTGCAGCGGCGTGAAGCCTCCCAGCGGGAAGAAGGGCACGTAGGCGATGCCTTGCTGCGCGAGGTTGTCGATGAAGGCGTCGTCGGTGCGATGCGCGACGTTGTAGAGGTTCTGCACGCATACGATTTCGGTGATGGTCTGCGCTTCCGCGAGTTGCTGAGGAGAGACGTTGCTGAGACCGAGATGGCGGATGAGGCCCTGGCGCTGGAGATCGGCGAGGACGGTCAGCGGTTCTTCGATCGATGCTTCGGTTGGGCCCGCGAGTCCGCCGACGCGCAGGTTGACGACATCGAGAGTGTCGAGCGCGAGATTGCGGAGATTGTCGTGAACGCCATCGGTGATTTCCTGACGCGAGAGCGCGGGGATCCAGGATGCGTCTGCACCGCGGCGGGCGCCGATCTTGGTGACGATGACGAGATCGTCGGGATAAGGATGGAGCGCCTGGCGGATGATCTGGTTGGTGACGTGCGGACCGTAGAAGTCGCTGGTGTCGATGTGGTTGACGCCGCGGGCGATGGCTTCGCGCAGCACGGCGATGGCGGCGTCAGGATCGCGCGGCGGACCCCAGACGTGCGGGCCGGCAAGCTGCATGGCGCCGTAGCCCATGCGGTGCACGGTCATGGAGGTGCCGGGAAAGGTGAAGGTGCCGCCAAGGTTGGTTGGATTCGTCATTCTGTTTCCTCTCGTGTGGCAGCGGTTGCGTGAATCGAGGCTACGCGTGTTAGATGAAGGAAGCTTCAGGTTTGGAGTTCGCATTTGCCGCACGCGTACACGAGCACCGTTAGAGCCGCGCAAAACGCCCGTTCAGGCCCGTTCGGCGGCGAGCGTGGAGGCGATTCTGGAGGCGACTGTTCAGGTTTTGCTGGATGTGGGGAAGGAGCGGCTGACCACGACGCGGGTGGCGGCGCGGGCCGGGGTGTCGGTGGGAACGCTTTATCAGTATTTCCCCAACAAGAGCGCGCTGCTGCAGGCGGTGTTGAGGCGCCACCTGAATAGCGTCACAGACGCCGTGGAAGCCGTTTGCCAGGAGCAGCGGGGCAAGCCGCTTTCCGAGATGGCGACGGCTCTGATCACGACATTTCTTGAAGCGAAGATGAGGAATGCGAAGACGAGCGTTGCGCTGTATACGGTGAGCGATGACGTGGACGGCGCGAAGATCGTGCAGCAGATGGGAACCGATCGAACAAGGCGATAGTGGAGATGTTGAAGAGCGCACGCGGAAGCCGCTGGCCACCGATCCACGCGTGGTGGCTTCGATGCTGCAGGGCGCGATGGTGGGGGTGAGCCGGCAGGATGCTGGAGTCCGGGTTCTGCGGAAAAGCAAATCGAAGCGGTGCGGCAGGAGCTGGTCGTGCTGGCGTGCGCGTATCTCGAAGCGCGCTGCGCGCTGCGGCCGCCCCTTCGGCGCGACTCTTCACGCCACGTTTCACGCCGGCATGGCAGGACTGATGCGCATGCTGCTTCGACCGGCGGAGCCTGCGGATGCGATGGCGGTCGCGCGGGTGCATGTGCGCTCGTGGCAGGCGGCATATCGCGGGCTGCTTCCGGATGCGTATCTGGATGGGCTGCGGCCGGAGGATCGGGCGGCGCGGTATGACTTTGCGACGGAGGATGTTCGCGCAGCCGGCGACGATGGTTGCGATCGACGATGGCGTGATCTGCGGGTTTGCTACGACGTCACCGGCGCGCGACTGCGGATGTGCCGGAGCATGGCGAGTTGTGCGCGCTCTATGTCGATCCGGAGTGGTGGGGACGCGGTGTGGGCGCGGCGCTGATCGCGGCGGCGCGGGCGCGGCTGGTGGATCAGGGATTTCGCAATGCGGTGTTGTGGCTGCTGGAGGGCAATGCTCGCGCGGACCGGTTTTATCGGATGGATGGATGGCGGCCGGATGGGCTGAGCCGCACGGATACGGTGTGGGGCGTGACGGTGAAGGAGGGGCGGTGGCGGCGGGCTCTGGATGTAGCGGATCAGGAAGTTAGAGCCGGCTCGTCGTGTCTGAAATTCAGAGGGAATGGCTTGCGCGCTACAGGCCCGTAGAGTTCTTCTTCAGTGACGACTGGTTTTGCTATCGTGTGGCTGGGCGGCGCGATGGGCGGCGCCGAACATGGGGCCGCGGGCGGGCTTGACGGGCGCGAAGCGCATGAAGCCGATGGGCACGGGAACGTCGTCGTAGATGGCTTCCATGCCGCCCTGCATCAAGTAGGTCTCGTGCCAGAAGCCGGTGCCGCCGGAGTTGCGCAGGAAATTCTTCCACCATTGGCGATGCGGCTCCGAGCGTGTCCAGGAGAGAAGTGATTCCTGATCACGCCAGTATTGGCGCATGCCAGCATGCATGGGAAAGAACGAGAAGAGGAAGTTTTCGTGGAGGAGGAGCCCGTCCGGAGCGGCAGTGACGGAGTTGGAGATCTTCGGCCCGAATCCGAGGAGCGTCTTCAGGCCGGCGAGGCGATTGACCCGCATTCCCAGATAGATGACGACGAGATTGGGATATTGGGAGAGATCGACGGTTTGACGATTGACTTTCGTGGGCAAGAACGACAGTCCTCGATTGATTTTGGCACTTCCTAAGACTCTTTCTGCGCATCGATCGACATGGGTGGTGTGGACGTTGCACTTTTCGGCCGCCTTTCCCTTGGTCATTCGAGTGGAGTATAGTTTCTCTCCCATAGACAGTCGAGTGGGAGCTTTGCACGATGGGTGGTTTGAAGAAAGGGCCGGCGGCGGGGGAGATGCTGCAGGGCACGCTGGACATGCTGATTCTGCGGACGCTGGTGATGGGGCCGGCGCATGGGCACACGATCGCGCAGGTGATTGAGCACACGTCGGAGCAGGCGCTGGAGGTGGAGCAGGGATCGCTGTATCCGGCTCTGCACCGGCTGGAGGATCGCGGGCTCGGTGTCGGCGAAGTGGGGTGTGAGTGAGAACAATCGCAAGGCGAAGTTTTATCAGTTGACTGCGGCGGGGCGGCGGCGGCTGGCGGCGGAGACCAGCCGGTGGCGGCAGATGACGCGGGCGATTGGTTTGATCCTTGGTGACTAGCCGTCCGGGCAATTGCGCCTGCGGCGCGGTGGGTGGGTTCGCTTCATTTGGTCGCTCCCTTGTGGAGAGGTGGGTAACCTAGCGGACTGTGGGTCCTTTGCTCTGCTCAGCATGCGAGGGTGAGAGTCGAGTGATTGGTAACAGCGGGAGTGACTTATGAATTTGCGGCGGTTTTTGGGGCGGAAGGCGAAGGACTCGGAGCTGGCGGAGGAGATTCAGTCGCACCTGGCGCATGACGAGGACCTGCGGACGGCGCGCGGTGTGGATGCCGAAGAGGCGCGGCGGCAGGCGCGGGTGAAATTTGGCGGCCAGAACACGGTGCGGGAGAGCGGAGTGGCGCTACCGTTCCCTGCCCTGGGTGGACGCAGTGTGGCGCGATCTGAAGTTCGTGGTGCGTTCGCTTCTGAAGACGCCGGGATTCACGCATGATCGCGATCATCGTGATTGCGGTGGGGATCGGGGTGAACACGGCGGTGTTCTCGGTGATCAACACGGTGCTGCTGAAGCCGCTGACGTATCCGCATCAGGCAGTCAGCTGGTGATGCTGATGAACACGTCGCCGCGAGGGTCCGGTCCGGGGGCGAATGTGCCGAAGTTCAGCGATATGGCGCGAGCAGACGAGCATTTTCTCGAAGGTGGCGGGATTCGACTTCGGCGGGGCGGGGCTGAACCTGACGGGCGGCGACAAGCCGCTGCAGGTGCAGGGCGTGCACGTGACGCAGCAATATTTCGACATTCTGGGCGCGCCGGTGATCCAGGGACGCACGTTTACGCAGGCGGAGGATTCGCCGAACGGCGGGCGCGTGACGGTGCTGAGTTATGGGCTGTGGAAGAGCCGGTTCGGCGGCAACTCGCAGATTGTGGGCTCGACGATCCAGATGAACGGGCAGCCGTACCTGGTGGTGGGGGTGATCGGCAAAAGCTTTGTGACGGATACGCCGACCGATCTGTGGCTTGCCCTTTCAGTTCGATATGAACACGCAGGACCAGGCGCATTACTTCACGGTGGCGGCGCGGCTGAAACCGGGAATCACGTATGGGCAGGCGAATGCGCAGCTGAAGCTGGCGGCGGACGAATACCGGCGCACCTATGGGCCGCGGGCGATGGGGCCGCAGGATGGGTTTGGCGTGGAGTCGCTGCAGGAGGTGGGTGATGGGGATACGCGCACGTCGCTGTGGGTGCTGATGGGCGCGGTGGGATTTGTGCTGCTGATTGCGTGCGCGAATGTGGCGAACCTGATGCTGGTGCGCGCCTCGGGGCGGAAGCGGGAGCTGGCGACGCGCGCGGCGCTGGGCGCGGGACGCGGGCATGATTGTGCGGCAATTGCTGACGGAAAGCCTGGCGCTGGCGCTGACCGGCGGTGCGCTGGGGTTGGTGCTGGGCGCTGGTGGGGGTGCGGCTGCTGCTGGCGATGGCGCCGAGTGACATTCCGCATGTCGGCGAAAATGGATCGGCGGTGACGTCCGGATATGGCATGTGCTGCTGTTCACGCTGGGCGTGTCGGTGCTGACGGGAATTCTGTTTGGGCTGGCGCCGGCGATCAGCGCGTCGCGGCCGAATCTTGTGGCTGCGCTGAATGAGAGCAGCAGCCGCAGCGGCGTAGGCTTTCGCAACGGGAAGCTGCGCTCCGCACTGGTGGTCAGCGAGATGGCGATGGCGCTGATCCTGGTGATTGGCGCGGCGCTTTTGATCCGCACCTTCATGAAGCTCGAAGCGGTGAATCCGGGATACGACACGCGCAATGTGCTGACGATGGCGATGTCGATCAGCGGGGACCGCTTCCAGAAGACGGCGGGCGTGGCGCAACTGGTGAAGGACGGAACGGACAAGCTGACGGCGCTGCCGGGTGTGACCGACGCAGCGGCGGCGTGTTGTTTGCCGCTGGATGGCGGCTTCGGGTTGCCATTCAACATCGTGGGACGGCCGAAGGGCAACGCTCCGTTCACGGGAGACGGCGGATACGACACAGTGTCATGGAATTACTTCAACACCTTCAAGATTCCGCTGCTGCGCGGCCGCTTGTTTACGGAACAAGACAATGGTGGCGCGCCGGGGGTGGTGATCATCAACGAGGCCATGGCGAAGCAATTTTGGCCGAAGGGGGATCCGCTGAAGGACCGCCTGCTGATTGCGCCCGGTGCGGGACCGGCCTTTGCCGAACCGGCGCGGCAGATCATCGGCATCGTAGGCGATACCCGCTCACGGGCGCTGGACAGCGCGCCGGATCCGATGATGTACACGCCGATTGCGCAGATGCCCGATGGGATGACGGCGCTGAACTCGCGCATTGCGCCGCTATGTGGATCGTGCGCAGCCAGGTGGAACCGCACTCGCTGGCGTCACCGATGGCGGAGGCGCTGCGCGTGGCGAGCGGCGGCCTGCCGGTAGCGCATATTCGCACGATGGATGAGATCGTCGTGAGGAACACGTCGCGGCAGCGCTTCAACATGCTGCTGCTGACGATCTTTGGCGCGTCGGCGCTGCTGATGGCGGCGATCGGGATCTATGGGCTGATGGCGTACTCGGTGCAACAGCGGACGCAGGAGATGGGCATTCGCATGGCGCTGGGCGCGCAGGCTTCGCACATTCGCAATATGGTGATCCGCCAGGGGATGGTGCTGGCGCTGATCGGCGTGGTGATTGGGATTGCAGGGGCGTTTGGGCTGACGCGCTTTCTGGCGTCGTTCCTGTTCGATGTGAAGGCCTGGGATCCGCTGGCTTTTGTCGTGACGCCGCTGCTGCTGGCTGCTGTGGCGCTGGTGGCGGTGTGGGTGCCGGCGCAGCGCGCGGTACGGGTGGATCCGATGCAGGCTCTGCGCTTCGAGTAGCTCGCCATCCGGGCAACGGCGCCTGCGGCGCGTTCCGCTGGGTTCGCTCCCTTTGGTCGCTCACTTTGGGTTTGTTTTCGTGCCACGTCCAAAGGAAGAGCCGCGGGTGGCCCTATCAGTATCATGCTGCGATGATCGATCCTTCGAACGGCTACGAAGAACACGCGGAGACGTTTATGCGTTGGCGGCACGCGCGCATTGGGCTGGAGATCGTGCGCGAATGGGCCGGACAGTTTCGGCCTGGTGCAACCTTGCTGGAGTTGGGATGCGGTCACGGCGTGGTCTCGCAGGTGCTGGTGGATGCAGGTGTGACGCTGTATGCCGTGGATGCGTCGCCGACACTGTTACAAGTATTCCGCGAACGCTTCCCTGCTGTGCAGACGGAATGTGCGGCGGCGGAAGACTCGACTTACTTTGATCGCAGCTTCGAGGGCGTGATCGCTGTCGGGCTGATTTTTCTTCTGCCCGTGGATGCGCAGCAGGTTGTGCTCACGAAGGTTGCTGCTGCGCTAAAGCCGGGCGGCCGGTTCTTGTTCACGGCGCCGCAGCAGGCATGCACATGGACGGATGATTTGACGGGACAGGAGTCGCGCTCGCTGGGCGCCGAGGCGTATGAGGGGCTGCTGCGTGGATTGGGTTTGGAGGTTGAACCGGGCACCCTGGATGAGGGAAAGAATTATTACTACTCTGCGGTGAAGCCCTTGTCCTAATTATTGCGCGCCCGCCGCATTATTGCGCGCCCCCCGCACCAAACGAGCACGCCGTAGCCCTGCCAGTATAGGCGCCCGGTCGTGCGGTGACTCCAAGAATCCTATGTTCCGACATCAGTTATCGGCATCCGTGTATTTCTTTGCTTAGTTGGCGTAGATGCGGACGTAGTCTACGAGCAATTCTGCGGGGAATTTTGTGGTGGCGTCGGGGGCTTTGGGCCAGTCGCCGCCTACGGCGAGGTTGAGCAGGAGGAAGAAGCCGTTGCCGGAGTCGAAGGGCCAGACGGCGCCCGGCCGGGTGAAGGCGGCGGGCGTCACGGTGGTGTAGATGTTGTCGGGGGTGTCGACGTAGAAAGCGATTTTGCCTTTGGACCAGATGATGCCGTAAATGTGCCAGTCGGCGGCGGAGAATTTGGGATCGGGCGGCGTGGGGTAGTGCTGGGTGGTGTCGCCGTGGGTGCCGTGGAGCGAGCCGGCGATCCAGTCGGGTGTGGGAGCGTTGATGTGCTCCATGATGTCCTGCTCACCGCATGCGGGCCAATTGTCAGTGGCAATATTGCTGCCGAGGGTCCAGAAGGCCGGCCAGAGGCCCTGGCCTTCGGGAAGTTTCATGCGGGCTTCGACGCGGAGGCCGGCGCCGGCATTGACAAGGGTCAGGAGTCCTTGCGTTTTGAGGCGCGCGGAGCTGTAGACGCCGGGCGTGGGCTGGCGGGCAACGATGTGGAGGTAGCCGTCGGGACCGACAAAGACGTTCGGGTGCGCGGGATCGCAGGGCGTGGTGGAGTCGCCCCAGGCGCAGTAGTGCTCAAACTCGCGATTGCCAAAGCCGGAGTGGCCGGTGTCGTAAGTCCAGATGCTGGGATTGGGCTGGTCGCCGGAATCGGCATTGAAGTCGTCGGTCCAGACGAGGGTGCCGGAAGAGATGGTGGCATCGAATTTTTGCGTTGCGACCGCGCCGGGCTTGCCATCGGTGATGGCGACCGCCTTAACGGTGAGGTTTGAAGCAACGAGAAACGGCGCGAAGTATTGCGGAGATTGCGCGGTGGGCGTGGCGCCATCGATGGTGTAGTGGATGGTGGCGCCGGGCGTGCCTCCGGAGATGGAGACGATGGCAGCGTGGCTGAGGGCCTCGGTGGAGCTGATGGACGGCGGGGCGGGAGCTGTGGGGACAGTCGGGCCCGGGGCTTGTGCGATGGCGCCGACGGCATATGTAGCCAAGAGTGTTGCAAATAGGATTGCCCGCGACTTAGTTGCCCGTATTTCGGTTGCCCACATCTTTTCGTCCTCCCGCGCGGCGGCAGGTCCGCGTGCACTAGAGTATCGCGGGATCGGGACCGGCCGTCCAGGCAAAGGCACTCACGTGCGTATTAGCGGGGTGGCTTCCGGTGGAAGCCACCGTGCGGTTTGCGCACCCCACGCTTCAACAACAGAGACCGGGGACCGTTATTGCTGCATTATCGCTTGCGGAGTGCGGCGCGGGCGGCGTCGCGCGCCTGGGTGGCTGCGGGAGAGAGCGGTGTCTGTGAGGGCATGCGGGCGAGCATGGCCTCCAGCAGATAGGTGTGATTTTCAAAGAGCGCGAGCTGGATCGGATCGGGCGGCGACTTCTGCCAGACGGCGCTGTCCTGCTCGACGGATTCGAGCCAATTCTGGAAATGGCTGAGATCGAAATCGTCGCGGGTGATAACGCATAGGAGAGCGACGGCGAGGCGATCCTGCTCGCCGAAGGTATAAATCTGGCCCGCGGAGCGGAGGCGCTGCTCCACGGCGGCGAAGAGCGCCTGCTGATCGGCGGGGGTGAAGCGAGGATTGCGGGCGAGGGCGGCGAGCAGGTCCGCAGTGTGTGCGGTGGAGTGGATCCAGCCTTGAGCGGGGTCGAAGCCGCGGGTGTCGCGCTCGTCGCGCAGGTAGGCGAGCGCGCTGGCGAGCAGATCGCGGTACTGAGCAGGCGAGAGAAAGGGCTGCTGGAGATCGCGCTCGGCGATGGAGGCGAGGGTAAGCGCGGAGAAGGAGCGCTTGAAGACAGAGTTGGTGCCGGACTCACCGATGCCGCTGGTGAGGTTCTGCTGAAGCGATGGAAGGAGGATGAGGAGCTGTGGGCTTGTGAGCTGCCCGTGACGGATCCAGATGTCGAGGATGGTGTACGCGAGAGTGTCGCGGAGCTCGGGATCTGGGGATGCCAGCCAAGGGGCGAGCTTCTGGGAGAGTGCGAAGGCGGAGGCGCTGGCCGGGACGGCGAAGCTGTTCGACACGATATCGCGGAAGTATTGGCGGTCGTGTGCCGTCGTCGAGACGTTGGCGGCCGCGGTCTGTGCGTTGAGGGTTCCCGCGACGATAAGAGCAATAGTAATTATCGTGGTTACGAAGCTGCCGGGCATGCTCGACGCTCCTGCGGTTCGAGAGCCCTCATTTCACCATTACGGTATAACAACGAAACGAAAGAATGCCCCATGTCTTTAGCGCAAGACGTGGAGCGTCTTGAACGCCAGACGTGGGGCACACGGTTTTGATGACGAAATGCCGGAGACCTGAGCCGAGCTGGATTTACCGCATGCCTCCGGAGGCGGTGAGGAGCTCGCCGGTGAGCCAGCCGGAGTCATTGGAGGCGAGGAAGGTCGCGAGGGGTGCGATGTCGTTGGGCTGACCGATCCGGCCGAGCGGCGTGTCGGCAACCATCTTCTTTTCCCAGTCGCTGCCAATGACGCCGGCCGTGACGGTGCCTTCGGTCTCCACGCCACCGGGGTTGATGGAGTTGACGCGAATCTTGCGCGGGGCGAGTTCCTTGGCGAGGACGGCGGTGATGGAATCGACCGCGCCCTTGGTGGCGGTGTAGACGACGGTGTTGGGCGGATTGATGTGGGTGATGGCCGAGCCGACGTTGATGACGCTGCCACCCGCGGGATTGAAGACTTTGAGGGCTTCACGCGTGGTCTGGAGCAGGCCGAGCACGTTGGTGTTGAAGTGGCGATGGAAGTCGTCTGAGGTGACGCCTTCGAGCGGCGAGAAGCTGTAGACGCCGGCGTTGTTGACCAGGATGTCGACCTGACCGAAGGCCTTTTTGGTCTCGACGAAGAGGCGCTCGACATCGCCGGCGATGGCGACGTTGCCCTGCACGGCGATGGCCTTGCCGCCTTTGGCGGTGATGTCGGCGACAACTTTATCCGCGCCTTCGCGGCTGGATGCGTAGTTGACGACGACGGAGGCGCCGGCGGCGGCGAGGTCGCGGGCAATTTCCGCGCCGATGCCCTTGGACGCGCCGGTGACGACGGCGACCTTTCCCTGAAGCTTGCTCATGGTGCTTTCTCCTTTGTTCGACAGTTTGACGATTATCGAACTGAAGAAAAGATGTCGGGGTTGGAGAAAGGATTCGGAAGTTCGCGCTGCTCAAGGACGACTGGTCAGGCGGACATCGATAACTGCAGGTCCTTCGCTGCGCTCAGGATGACAACCTGGGTGGGACAGCTAGAGGCTGGCGAGGCGGTCGAGATAGGCGCGGAGGACGTCACGCTGCAGGATGAGGTTGGCGAATTTGCCTTGGCGCTCGATGCGGATGAGGCCGGCGTTTTCCAGTTCCTTCATGTGGTGGGAGAGGGTGGCGGCGCTGATGGGCTGCGACTCGGCGATGCAGGTGCAGGGTGTGGCGCATTGGCGGCGGCCGATCTCGGCGAGGATTTCATAACGGCGCGGCGCGGCGAGCGCGCGGGAGATGAGGGAGAACTGGCGGTTGGTCATTCCCGTTCGCTTCGCCGGGCGCGGCGGCTTGTCCGGTGCGTTCTGTCTGGTGCTGGTGCGCTTTTCAGCCATGTATTCCTAAGCTCATTTGGAGAGAGGGTAGTTTACCGGCTTTTCATCTGCTGGGGTCAGAACAGCAGATTGTCCATTACGCACCTACGGCACTCCGGTTGGGATGAAGCGATTGTGGAGTATTGAGTGAGGCGCGTCACTCTTCGCGTAATAAGGAGGCGGGCTCGATGTGGAGCGCTCGGCAGGCGGGAAGTGCGGCGGAGAGGATGCCGGTGGTGAGCATGGTGAGGACGACGGCGCACAGGACGAGTGGATCGCTGGCGCTGGCGCCGTAGACGATGGCGGCGAGGATGCGGGTGGAGGCCATGCCGAGCGCGAGACCGAGCGATGCCCCGATGAGAACGATGATGGCTACGCGGCGGAGGGCGGTGTGGAGAATGCTCTGACGCGGGGCGCCGAGGGCGAGGCGGATGCCGAAGTCGCGCATGCGGCGAGTCACGGAGTAGGAGGCGAGGCCGAAGATGCCGGTAATGGCGAGCGAGAGCGCCAGCGTGCCGAGGATGCCGAGCGCGATAGTGGCGGCGCGCGCGGGAAAGAGATTGGGAGCGATGATCTGCCACCAGGGCGCGAGCTGGCTGATGGGGAGGTTGGGATCGACGCCCTGCACGATGGAGATGAGCGCGGCGGAGAGGCGCGGGCTCGCGAGGGTGGCAGGCGTCGCAGTGCGGATAAGCACGTGCGTGTCGGTATCCGGATTCTGCGCGACGGAGTAGAAGACGGCCGGAGAAGCATCTTCGGTGAGCGAGCCGTACTTGCCGTCTTCGACGATGCCGACGATCGTGAGATTTTTCCCGCTGCCATCGCGGAAGACGCGGCCGATGGCGTTGGGTGTTCCGAAAAGACGGCCCGCGAAGGTCTGATTGACGATGGCGACCGGCGGGGAATCCTTGTCGTCGTGCCAAGTGACGTCGCGGCCGGCGAGCAGGCGGGTGCCGGCGGTTTCGAAGTAGCGGGGCGAGATGCTGTAGTACTGCGCGCCAAAGATGATGTCGCGCCGGTTGATGGGGTCTTTGCCCGCGCGATAGATGGCGGTGGTGCTGTTGCCGACGAGGTCCAGTGGCACGCTGCTGGAGAGGGCGGCGCTGGAGACGCCGGGGAGGGCTGAAGCGGCGTCGAGGATGCGGCGCTGCGCAGGCAGCGCGGTGACGTCGTGATAGTGGGCGAGATTGAAATCGAGCGAGAGGACGGTGACGGGCGCGGGATGGAAGCCGAGCGGCGCGTTGAGGGAGCGCGCGAGACCGCGGACGGAGACAAAGGCGGCGGTGACGAGGACGCAGCAGAGCGTGACTTCGACCAGGAGCAATAGATCGCGCAGGGCAACGCGGCGGCCGAAGGATGCGGTGGAACCGGAAGCCTTGATGGCGCTGAGCACGTCGGCGCGGGCGGCCTGGCGTGCGGGGGCGAGCGCGCAGAAGAGGCCGGCGGCGACGGAGAGCACGAGGGCGAAGAGGAAGACGGCGAGGCCGGGGTCGACCGCGACGGCTATGGGGAAATCAAAGGGCGGACGGTAGACGCTGAGGGCATGCAACGCGACGCGCGCGAGAAGAAAGCCGAGCGAGCCGCCGATGAGCGAGACGGCGAGCGATTCGACGATGAGCTGGAGCGCGATACGGGTGCGGGTGGCGCCGAGCGCGGTGCGGATGGCGAGCTCGCGGGTGCGATCGGAGGCGCGCGCGGCGTAGAGTCCGCCGAGGTTGACGCAGGCGGCGAGAAGTACCAGGGCTGCCAAGAACATGAGCGCGGCGAGGAAGCTGCGCAGCGGACCGCCGAAGAAGGCGCCGATGAAGCCGAGAGGGGCGAGGCGCAGAGTGAGTCCTGCCTCGTCGTTGGGGTACTCATGGGCCAGCTCCTGCGCGACGCGGTTAAGATCGGCCTGCGCCTGGCCTACGGTGACGCCGGGAAGACGACGGCCCATGACCCAGATGTTCTGGTTGTGACGATTGTCGATGAAGCTGTAGCCCTCGATCTGCTGCTCGTTCCAGAGATCGGTCCAGAGATCGGGATGGAGGAAGCGCTCGGTGCCGTGAAAGTCTGGGCGCGCGACGCCGAGGACGACGAAGGGCTGCTGCGAGACGCGGATGGTGCGGCCGACGATGTTGGGATCGCCGGCAAAGTCGTTCCGCCAGGTGGCATAACTGAGGACCGCGTAGGGACTGCCATTGGCGCCGTGGGCGTCGTCATTGTTATGAAAGAAGCGGCCGAGCAGTGGGGTGACGCCGAGCGCATCGAAGTAGCTTCCAGTGGCCTGCATATCCCAGCGGGGCTGGGCGTGGCCGCTCGCGGCGAGAGCGACTTCGGTGAAGCGATAGGCGCCGATTTCGGAGAAGGTACGGTTGCGGGCACGGAGGTCGAGATAGTCGGGGTAGGAGAGGTTGGTGGAGTTGTCCGGGCGCTGTTGGATGAAGGAGAGCTGGCCCTCGTTGGGGATGGCGCCGGAGCGAAAGAAGAGGCCATCGATGACACCGAAGACGATGACGTTGGCGGCGACGCCGAGGGCCAGGGTGAGGATAGCGGTGGCCGCGAATCCGGGACCGCGGCGGAGCTGGCGCAGGGCGTAGCGGAGGTCGGCGGGGAGCTTGCGCATCGTTCTCTCCTGCCGGCTATGGAGCAAGTGCCGGGCCACCGGGATGTACGGATTTGCTGGGTTTGCGCGAGTAATTGTGCGCAAAATTGTTCGCAAGCGACATTGAGCGTCCGCTTTTGGGCAGAACTGGTTCCGGACGATCTCAGTGTGTATCGCCTTAGTCGCTCACGCGCGTCAATTTGGTAGAGGGCCTGACTTTGCCTCACATCACCGCGAGACGTGGGGCACCCTTGTTTGCAACGAATAAGGCAGCGGCGCCGGTTACACTTCGTTGCATGCCAACGGTTGCCGAGCGATTCCGTGCTAACTCCGATTCCCTGCTGAGCGCTTTCGACCTGCTGGGGACGCTGGTGTTTGCGCTGGAGGGGGCGCTGGCGGCGATTCGCGGAAACCTGGACGCTCTGGGGCTGCTGGTGCTGGCGTTTGTGACTGCGGTGGGCGGCGGCATTATCCGCGATGTGCTGATTGGCGCGGTGCCGCCGGCGGCGATCCGCGACTGGCGGTATATCGGGATCGCGTTCGTGGGGGCGGCGGGCGCCTCGCTGCTGTATTACTGGGAGCGGGTTCTTCCCGATCAACTGCTGCTGACGCTGGATGCGGCCGGGCTGTCTTTGTTTGCGATCGCCGGTACGGAGAAGGCGCTCGACTACCGCATGCACCCGCTGATGGCCATCGTGATGGGTGGCATTACGGGAGTGGGTGGCGGGACGGTGCGCGATCTGCTGCTGGCAAGGGTGCCGGGCGTGCTGCACCGGGATGTGTATGCGTCGGCTGCGCTGGCGGGCGGGCTGGTGATGGTGCTGGCACTGAAGGCGAAGGCGCCGCGGGCGGTGGCGATGCTGGCTGGCGGCTGCGCGTGCTTTCTGCTGCGCATGGTGAGCGTGGCGTTGCACTGGAATCTGCCGCGCATCCTGCATTTGTAGTGCTGGCCGCACGGGCGCCTGCGCCTGCGGCGCGATTTGATGGTTCGTTTCCTTTGGTCACTCACGTTTGGATTGTGGGTGGATCGGATGCCGGGAGGGCGGCGGCCGAGCGCGACGGCGGATGTGCCGGAGGTGGCATAGGAAGGGCTTGCGTGGCGTGGGATGATCAACCATGCGTCCCAGAGGGAGAACCGCCAGGCGAGCCGTGTGGCTGACAAGCACGATGCTGTCGCTGGTGGTGGCGTGCATAGCCGAGCCATGCGGGCCGGGCACGAAGGACGTGCGCGGGACGGTGGTAGACGGATCGGGCGCGCCGATTGCCGGAGCGGTGCTGAACGCGGCAACGGTGACGACAAAGAGCAATCTGGACGGGCAATTCCTGCTTCCGTGCGTTGCGGATCAGGGTGTGATCCGGGTGGAGGCGGCGTCGTTCGCAACGGCGGAAGTGAAAGCGGATGTGGCGGCGCGGGTGGTATTGGCACCTCTGGCGGCGCACGAGGAAATTTCCGTGACGGCCTATCGGACGCCGCTGGCGGAGAGCGCGAGCCCGGCGAGCGTGCGCCTGGTGACGGGCGAGGAATTGCGCACGGCGGCGCCGGTGACGCTGGATGATCGGCTGCGGCGGGTGACCGGCTTCGAGCTGTTTCGGCGATCGAGCTCGCTGGTGGCGAACCCAACGTCGCAGGGTGTGTCGCTGCGCGGGCTCGGCTCGACGGCGGCGAGCCGCACGCTGGTGCTGGCGAACGAGATTCCGCTGAACGACGCCTTTGGCGGATGGATCTATTGGGACGAGCTACCGGAGCTGAGCCTGGGCGGCGTGACGGTGGTGCGCGGCGGTGCGAGCGATCTTTACGGCTCGAGCGCGATCGGCGGCGTGATCGAGATGCTGCCGGTGACGGCCGCGCGCAATCATGCGGAGCTGGTTTCGAGCGAGGGGTCGTTCCATACGTTTGATGAGGCCGCGCTGCTGAGCGGAACACGTAAGGGGTGGTCAGGGCTGGCGACGGGCGGGGTTGTGCTCACAGACGGTTACATACTCGTGGCGCCGGAGCAGCGCGGGCCGGTGGACATCAAGTCGAATCTGCATGCGCAGAATGGGCGCGTGGTGGGCGAGCGGGACTGGAGTGCGGGGCGGGCGTTTCTGATGGGCAATGTGCTGAACGAGGCGCGCAGCAACGGCACGCCGCTGACGACGAACGGCACGCGGATCTGGCGCTACGAGGCGGGGATGGACTGGTCACCGCCGGCGGCCGAGGGAGGCTCGCTGCTGCTGCGCGCCTACGGCAGCGCGGAGCACTACCGGCAGAGTTTTTCATCGGTAAATGCAACGCGTACGGCGGAGAAGCTGACACGATTCGCACAGACGCCGAGCGATCAACTGGGCGGGGCTGTGCGCTGGACGCAGCCGCTGGGGGCACGACTGGTAGTGCTGGGCGGCGCGGACACGCGCGATGTGCGCGGCGAGGACAACGAGATTGCGACGATTACCGGCGTGCGGACACTGATTTCCGCACGGCAGCGGACAACGGGCGTGTATGGGGAGGCGGTGTGGACGCCGCGGCAATGGACGCTGAGCGCCGGCGGACGCATCGATCACTTCCAGAACTTCGACGCGGTGCAGACATTGCCAAAGGCGGGACCGCTGCCACAGGTAACCGAGACGGTTGCGAATCCGCGGCTTGGCGTGGTGCGGCGGCTGGGACCGTCGGTCGCGCTGACGGCAATGGGCTTTCGCGCTTACCGGTCGCCGACTGAAAATGAGCTGTATCGCAACGGGCAGGTGGGGCAGGAGCTGACGCTCAAGAACACCAGCCTGCGCTCCGAGCGGGCGACGGGGTGGGAGACGGGCGTGGTGTTGACGCCGCCGAAATGGAATGCGACGCTGCGCGCGAGCTACTTCTGGACGATCGTGAACCGGCCGATCACGGCACTGACCATCAGCACGACGCCGAATTCGATCACCAAGCAGCGCGCCAACCTGGGACAGATTGCGAGCCGCGGCGTGGGGCTGGATGGCGAGTGGCAGCCGCTGCGCTGGCTGACGGCGGTAGGCGGCTATCAGTATGCCGACGCGACGGTGACGCGTTTTGACCAGCAGCCTTCGCTGGTGGGGAGCTGGATTCCCCAGGTGCCGCACCAGACCGGCACACTGCAGGTGCGCGGACAGGATCGCCGGCTGGGAATGCTTGGGTTGGAGGCGCGCGCGAGCGGACAGCAGTTTGATGACGACGCGAATACGTACCGGCTGAGCGGTTTTTTCACGATGAATGCGTTTGCGTCGCATACCTTCCGCGGACGCTATGAGGCGTTTGTGGCGGCGGAGAATCTGCTGGACCGGCGCATCGAAGTGGGGCGCACACCGACGCTGACACTGGGCCAGCCGCAGGCGGTGCGGGGCGGCTTGCGCATCCGCCTCGGGGACTGACCGTCCGGGTAAACGCGTCGGTAGCGGGACTGGCCGTCCGGGCAAAGGCGGCTGCGGCGCGAGCTGTGGGGTTTGCTGCCTTTGGTCGCTCACGTTGGGTGTTGCGGGTGACCTAACTGTTTGCAGGATGCAGATGAACCGGCGCATGAATGATCAGACTTTGAGGTTAGACAATGAAGAACGATTTTTTTAGCAAGCTTCTTCTCTCCATCATCGCGATTGCGCTGGTTGCGATTGCGATTCGCCCATACGTTGCGCCGTATCCCGCACAGGCACAGAGCAACACCGCGTATCCGGTGTTCATCGAGCCGGGGGTGGTGATGCTGAAGTCCTCGGATGGCAGCAAGCAGCTGTATGGCAGGATGGTGGTGGATTTGCGGACGGGTAAGATCTGGGGCTTTCCGACGCAGACGACCGATCCATATCCGTTCAATGCTTTGAACTCGAAGCCGCAGACCTCGCATCCGTTTGAGCTGGGCCGCTTTGCGTTTGAGGACATGGATAAGTAGGTTTCCGCCCACGCTGCCTCACGGCGGCTCATGGATGACGAGAGCAATGCCTGCTTCCCTTGTGCTGTGGGCGGACTGCTTGGGTCCTTCGCTTCGCTCGGGATGACACGGGGGATGGTGGTGTGCGGCGCGGATTCCGACTGTCACAGAGGTGTCGCTTCCCGGTGGGAAGATGGAGTGGCGGAGGTGGGTGATGGCAGATATTGCGGACGGCCTGGTGACGGTGAAGAGCGCGAACTCGGTGGATGACACGGTGGCCAAGATTCGCGCCGTGCTGGCGGCGAAGCAGATTCGTGAGTTTGCGCTGATCGATCATAGCGGCGAGGCGGCGAAGGTGGGACTGGCGATGCCGAAGACGCAGGTGGTGATCTTCGGCAATCCAAAGGGCGGGACGCCGCTGATGCTGGCGGCACCGAGTGTGGCGATCGATCTGCCGCTGAAGCTGCTGGTGCGCGAGGATGGGGCGGGGCAGGTGTGGATAAGCTACTGGTCTCCGCAGGCGGTGCTGGCGCGGCATGGATTGGCGGAGTCGTTTGCGGCGAATCTTGCCGTGATTGAAATGATTGCGCTGCAGGCCGCAAGTTGAAGCTTCGTGCGGTCCGATCCTCGAGCGCGCCCGAAAGCTCACTCCGATAGTGCTTGTCTAGACAGAACCATTCGGGACCGCTGGCGCCGCCGCGGGCGCCGCGGACTCCGTGCTCGAATCGCTGGTATCGGTAACCGTCAGATACACGTAAAAGCCAAGTACAACCCACATGAGAAGCTGCAATGCGACCAGCCAATACAAGTTACCGGATGGCTCCTTGTCTCCGTATGCGATGATCGCCGATAGCATTGCCGCGAATGCAGCAAGACCTCGAAGCAAATCAATTTGTCGCGACTTTTGACTGCTGGCTGTGGTCTTGCCGGTAGCGGCCACTGGCGCCAAGTTCTTTCTCATACCTGGAGAAAACATCAGGAAAGAGACGAAGCTGATGAAGCCGATGGTGATGTTGGCGAAGAGATAGCCGGCCATCTGACTGGCGAACACGTCTGCCGGATCGCGTTTGACGAAGACCAGCAGCTTGAAAGTTGCGGCAAGAGCGAGGGTGGATTGTCCGACATCAAAGAGGATGTCCCACCGATTATGTTTGCTGTTCGTCTCGACACCGAATGAGGCGGTGAAGAAATAAGTAAGCAGCCAGAACACATATCCGTACTGCAAAAGAAAATACGTCGTCTCAAAGGGTAGATGAGGCGGTTGCCAAAGCATTGCCAGATCATGCGGCAGGTTATGCAGCACCGCAGAAAAATACGCGCCCGCTACGCCTGCTACCCAGAATTTGCGGAGCGCCTTTTTAAACTCCTGAATCCTCTTTGTTCTTTCTGTGAGGTTCTGTGGATCAGCGTCCTCCATAACGGGCTCCCTCCTTTGCAAGACGGGGGGATGGGCAGGATGTTATGAGCGTTCGAAGCGCAGGTAAACAGTTAATTTGAAGGCTTCGTAGCAGGGCGTGGCGCGATTACAGCCTGTCCGGTGCGAGTTCCCACGGCCCTGTTTCGCTCAGGATGGGGCATTACCCATTTTGCTGGCGACGTCCGCGGCGGTTTTGGGTCGCAGCCATTGTGACGAATCCCACAGGAATTTGATGGCGCGATGATCAGCACGACGAGCAGTCCGCGGTGGATGTTGGCGTTGAGGTTGGCGACGGTCTGGGGTGACATGGGGCTGCCGCCGAAGGTGGCCTGGCCGACGTAGTCGTGCGCGCGCAGCAGGAAGACGAGGATGCCGATGCCGAGCAGGTGGATCACGCCTTCAAAGACGTGGTAGTAGCGGCGCATGGGCCGGGAGAGCAGCGCGATGCGGAAGGCGAGCTGGATGACATTGAAGGCGATGATGATCCAGTAGAAGGTGATGCCAGATGGCGGGCAGGTCGATGTTGAGCAGGTGCACAGGCGACGTAAGGGCCGAACATCAGGATGGGAAAGCGCGGAAACGCGAGCAGCCACGGCGAGGAAGACGGCGCTGGCGATGGCGTCGGCATAGGGATGGCGCGGGCCGTCGTGATCGGCGATGGGATCTGGCTTTCGGTAGTTTGCGCGGGTCCCACTTGGGCTGCGTGAACTCGTGGCGCACGTGGCCCTTGAAGAATTCGAGCGAGAGCGAAGCCGGCGGTGAGATCCAGGCGAGAAAATGAAAGGCCGCACCGAAGAGGCCGGTCAGGATGCTGGCCGAAGTCGAAGCGCTGCGCGATGGGTGTGCTGCGCGGAGCCGAAGATGAGCAGTGACGGCCTGTGACGAGCAGGCCATATGCCGATGACCAGCGGCAGCACGCGCTTGATGGTGAACAGTAGAAGGGAAAGATCTCCGGCCCGATGAGCGAGCGCTGCGGCTGATAGCGCGCGGCGACCAGGATGCGGATGGACCGTGGCGGCGCAGCACGTCGGCCTGCTCGTCTTCGGTGAGCGGACGGCCGAGTCGGTCTGCCTTGTCCTCCATCTCGGAGTGGAGGTTGGCGGCGAGCTCGGCGAGCAGATCGTCCGTGACGGTGACGCGGGCAGATAGCGGCTGCACAGCGTAGAGATAGCGGTCGAGAAGGAGTCGTTGGCTGCCATGGCGGTCAGGCCTCCTGTGGCGTTGCTGGCAGGTGTTGATTGGACGAGAGGATAACACCTGGTGGATGGAGCTGTTGATGGACTCCCACTCTACGAGCAATTGTTCGAGGGTGGCGGCGCCGGCGGGCGAGAGGCGATAGAAGCGCTTGTTGCGCTTTTCCTGCTCGCGCCACTCGCTGAGCAGCAGGCCCTGGGATTCCAGGCGGCGCAGCAGCGGATAGAGGGTGCTCTCTTCGATATCGATGCCGTGAGTCGGCGAGGGTTTTGCGCAGGGTGTAGCCGTAGTGCTCCTCGCGGAGCTGGGCGAGGACGGCGAGGATGAGGCAGCCGCGGCGGAGCTCGAGGCGGAGGTTCTCAAAGACGGGCTGGATGGCTTCGCTCATACTGTGCTTTACACACTATGTGACACACAGTGTGTGATGTCAAGTAGATGGATCACGTTTTCGAGTAATTCGCCTCTGCTGGGACTAAAGTTTCGCCCTACCTTCGATTTTTCTGGTCCGGCAAAGTGTCCTGCGCTAGAACAGGTTAGCTATGCCGGCCCGACCGATCGTCCTTGCTGCACTTTGCCTGTTTTCTGCCTGTTCTTGCCGCCCAGACGTGCGAAGCCCGCTACGGCTTCGCCGCACGGTAGACGGTCAAACCCGACCTGACGGGCGAGGCTACCGTGGTCGAGAAGGACGATTCGGTGGTGCGCTTCGCGAAGGACGGCTCGAGCGTCCGCACCCTGGCGGTCACCGAGCGCATATTGTCCGACGCCGGCGTGCGGAGTGCCGGCATCGTCAGCATTCCGTTTGCATCCTCGACGGAGACGGTGACTTTCGATTACGTGCGGGTGCGCAAGCCTTCGGGCGAGGTGATTGAGACGCCGGCGGAGCGATGCGCAGGAGGTGGCGGCGCCGGTGACGCAGGCGGCGCCGATGTACAGCGATCTGCGCATGAAGCAGCTTCCGGTGAGATCGCTGAGCGTGGGCGACACGCTGGAATACCGGGTCACCATGCAAGGATACGAACGCGGACGATGCGCCGGCGTCGTTCTGGTATGCGGCGAATTTCATGATCGGGCATGCCGGTGAAGGAGGAGACGATGGAGCTGCGCGTGCCCGTGAGCTTTCCGTGCTGGTGAAGAGCAAGAAGGTGCAGCCGGCGGTGAGCGACGACGGCGGCGAGCGAGTGTACCGCTGGAAGCACGAGACGGCGTCCGAGTATCCGAAGAAGCAGGAGAAGGACAAGTCCGCGCCGGTGGAGCTGGTGCAGGAGATGTATGACCCGGACATTGCGATGAGCGAGCTTCCAGACCTGGGCGGAGATGGGCGCATGGTATCGCGGGCTGATGAAAGGACGCGCGGTGCCGGATGCGGCGATCCAGGCGAAGGCCGATGAGCTGACGCGCGGGCTGACGACGGACGATGCGAAGGTGGACGCGCTCTACAACTACGTGGCGACGCAGTATCGATACATCGCGGTGTCGTTCGGCATCGGACGGCTGCAGCCGCACACGGCGGCGGAGGTCTTCCGCAACCAGTACGGCGACTGCAAGGACAAGCACACACTGCTGCAAGCGATGCTGGCGGCGGAGAAGATTGAGGCCGAGCCGGTGCTGATCGGCTCTGCGGTGCGGGTTGAACGAAGGGCTGCCGATGCCGTCGCAGTTCGACCACATGATCACGCTGGTGAAGCTGAAGGAGCATGATGTGTGGCTGGATTCGACGCCGGAGGTTGCGCCGAGCCGGATGCTGATGGCCGGGCTGCGGGACAAGCTGGCGTTGGCGATTCCGGCGACGGGCGATGCGCAACTGGTGCGGACGGAGGCGGCACTTCCCTTTCCGTCGTTTGTGCGTGAGACGATCACCGGCGCGCTGGATACGCACGGCGTGCTGACGGCGCACTTCGATCTGACGTTGCGCGGCGATGCGGAGGTGATCTATCGCGAGGTGTTTCACCAGGTGCCCCGCGCCAACTGGCAGGAGCTGGCACAGCGAATCTCGTACGGCAACGGATTTGCCGGCGATGTGAGCGCGGTGGATGCGAGTCTGCCGGAGAAGACCACCGATCCTTTCCATGTGAGCTGGGACTATACGCGAAAGGACTTCGGTGACTGGGAGAACCGGCGCTTTCCGGGGATGTCGACGTGGTTCGATGCAAAGATCGCCGACGATGCCACGGCACCGAAGCGCGCGATGGCGCTGGACACAACGGGTGAGACGGCAGTGAACGTAAAGCTGACATTGCCCGAAGGGTACACGGTGACCGTGCCGCCGGACGTGAAGCGCTCGACCGCGTTTGCGGAGTACTCCTCGACCTATGTGTTGAAGGACCGCACGCTGGAGATGGACCGCACGCTGCGCTACAAGGCGCGCGAGCTGCCGGTGAGCGAGTTTGGCGCGTACCGAGATTTTGTGAAGGGGATGAGTGACGACTCATCGCAGATGATTCAGCTGGTGGGTGCAGGAACAAAGACGGTCGTTCTGGCGAAACCGGAGGACACGGAGGCAGGCGAGTTGATCGAACAGGCAAACCAGAAACGCCTGGCGCACGACATGGGCGGTGCACGCGAGTTGCTGGACAAGGCGAAGGCGCGGAACGAGCACCAGCGTGGCCTATGGGTGGAGTATGGGGCGCTTGACTGGTTTACGAACCCGACGCAGGCGGTCGCCGATTACAAGAAGGAACTGGATCAGCACCCGGAGAACTTTACCGCCTACCAGGGACTGATCGGGTTGTACACGAACCAGGGGCGGTGGTCGGATGCTGAGCAGACGATGCGGGCGTGGGCGAACGCCGACCCGGCGGATCCGCGTCCCCGCTCCGGGCTGGGCTCGTTGCAGATGACGCAGAAACAATACAAGGACGCAGAGGCTTCGTTTCAAAGTGCGATCACGCTGAGTACGGAACCGGATCAGCTGAATTTGCAACTGGGACTGGCACAATTAAAAGCCGGCGATACGGATGCGGGCAAGAGAACGCTGCACGCACTCATGGATACAAGTGAGGATGCCCTGACGCTGAACAACGCGGCATATGCGCTCAGTGATGCGGGATTGGATTTGCCTACGAGCGAGGCGGCGAGCCGAAAAGCGGTCCAGATTGTGGAGACGCAGACGGCGACAGCTACACTGGCAGGCGCGGAGAAGAAGGACTTTGGCAACGTCCTTACTTTGGCGGCTGACTGGGACACGCTGGGCTGGATCGATTTCAAAGAGAAAAAACTGGCCGAGGCGGAAGCGTATGTCCGGAGCGCGTGGCTGCTGTTGATGGCGCCGGAGATTGGCGAACACCTGGGCAAGATCTATGAAGCCGAAGGGAAGAAGGAAGAGGCGCTGACCGCGTATCGGCTGGCGGTGAAATCGATGGGAACCCGACAGTTGCCGCCTACCTATGCCGAGATGAAAGCGGAGATGACAGACAGCGCGGCCGCTCTGGCCAAGGCCGGCGTGCACGAGAAGCCCGGTCCGCATGTGCAACAGGGCGGCGACGAATTGGCAGCGTTGCGCACCTACACGATTCCCAGCCCGCTCCAGGGGCAATATGCCTCGGCGGATTTTCTGCTGCTGCTGGGCGACAATCGCGCTGACGATGTGCGCTTTTTGAAGGGCGATGAGGCATTGAAGAAAGCAGCACCCGCGTTGCTGGCAGCGACTTATCGTGCGCCACTGCCTGCGGGATCGAAGGCGAAGATACTGCGGCACGGCATTGTGGCCTGCACGCCGGGATCGTCGACATGCCTGCTGGTGCTGCTGCCTGCGACGGATGCGCAGTTCCAGCAGTAGGGATGACGGGAACCGGCTTGTCGCGGCTCTGATCTCGGAGCAAGAGCGATGTGTTGTGCCGGGAGGTCCTGCGGCTGTGGCTAGGCAGAAACGGCAAGACCCGGGATGGCTCCCGGGTCTTGCGGAAGGGTGGGCGCTGACCACACGCCGGTCCCTTTGCAACGTCGTCTGATTTTCGGGTTAGAACAACGCCGGTTATTAGGTTGACAGTTGGTCGAGGGGGGCCCTGAAGACTTGAGTCAAACCCTTAGTCTTCGTTGCGCACCCAGCCCTGATCGGTGAGGACGAGGGTGGCCTGGTCGACGGCCTGATCGGCTACGGCTTTGGCGACGGCCGGAAAGGCGGTCTGGATGGCGCGGACCTTGGCCCAGTTCGGACTGTCCTTCTCGACGAAGTGGTACTCCACCTTGGTGAAGCGGTTGCCGTGGAACTCCGTCGGGGTGGAGTAGTTGTCGATGCTGGTGACCTGGCGCTTGCCGTAGCAGAAGCGGCCTTTGCCGGGAACCTGCTGACCGGTGAGGGTCAGTTCATAGCGCAGGTTGCCGTCCTGTTCGGTACGGGTGAGCAGGCCGGCGGCGGTCAGGGCGTCCAGCTTGGTGTGGACATCGCCGAGAAGCTTGTCGCTGGCCTGCATCTCGAAGGGGTACGGAAGCGGCTTGGTGAAGAGGCAATCGGCGTTGGCCGAGTAGTCCTCATTCAGCACGTTCGCGAAGTTCTGCTTGCTCATCTCCCGCTTGTCCCCGCACCCGGATCCGAGGAGAACCAAAGCACCCGCAATCGCTGTCAGACCTGCAAGATGTTTAAGCTGCCGTGTCATTTTTACCCTCTCGCTAGGAAAATCTTTCGCAACTCTACGGCAGAAACTTTAGCTCGAAAACCTTACGGAAGGGGTATTCGCGGGGTAAAGGATGTCCACATTTGGGGTATAGGCCCATCGTGGATGAGGAAAAAGTGCTCGATTGCACCAGGACGAGAGCAATTCCCAGGAGGACGTGGCCGATCAGCGCTCACGATGCGAGCTATCGGGGCTCTTCTCGTCCCACGGAGGTAGTAGAGAACTGCCCTGCTCGATCCGATTTCAAGTTACTTGAGGTAGGCGCGAACCAGGTCGATGAAGTCCTCGGCGGCCTCCTGCGCGGGAGCGAGGGCTGGCTGGGCTGCATCATGTGCTCGCGAATGTGGTCTTCGAGAACCTAGCCCACGAGGGTGTTGATGCCGCGACGGACGTTAGCGACGAGCATGAGGACGTCGGCGCAGTCGTTGTCGCCGCGAGAGGGAAACGCTCATGGCGTCGACCGCAACCAATTTACGGGACGCTGGTGACATCCAGACGGCGTGACATGATACGACCTGTTCTGAGTGGAGAGACTGAGTTTGCATCTTCGTCCGCGCTTGATATCAATTTAGGCTAGACTAAAACTCTGACGTTCGCCCTCCTCCGGTGGGCAAGACCAATAGAGGAGATGCCTGGGGACGTGCGCTGCCGGAGAACAATTTGGCTGGGAATGCTGCTAACTCTGGCCGCGACTTCGGCCCAGCACACTTGCGCAGGCCAGGCGAGCGCGGCGGCGTTTGGGGCGGCGGCCTATGCACTTCCGGCTGAGGGCTCTCCCCAGGCTGCCGGCGGCGGTCACGCCACGGCGAGTTCCACGGCGAGGGCGGGTGGGGAGCCGGGCAAGATGCTGACCATGTTTCCGCATGCGGAGACAGCGCCGTGGTTCGTGGCGGGGCAGGCGAACATCATCTTCCAGGCGCATCCGAGCTTTCATTCGCCCTACCAGGGCAAGAACAGTCTGCAGGGTGCGGGCGAGTACAAGACTTCCCTGCTGGGCACCCTGTATCTGGGATATCAGCTTGGGCGAGGCGTGCGCGGGGAGACGCCGACCTGGAGCGAGCGCTACAACACGAATTTCATCGCGGACTTTGAGTCGTCGGGCGGACGCGGGTTAAGCCAGGCGCTGGGCCTTGCGGGCTTCACGAATCTGGACGTGGTGCGCAATCCGAACCTAGGCTCGAAGCCCTATGTTTCGCGCGTGCAGTTTCATCAGACCATCGGCTTCACCAACGAGATGACGGAGGTGGAGCGCGGGCCGCTCGCGCTGGCGACCGAGGCACCGGTGCGGCGGCTGGAGCTGCGGCTGGGGAAGATGTCGCTGCCGGATGTGATGGACATCAACGATGTGCTGAGCGACAGCCACATGCAGTTCACCAACTGGACTGTGGACAACAACGGCGCGTGGGACTACGCGGCAGACACGCGCGGCTACACATATGCGGGTGTGATCGAGTATCAGGACCGCGACTGGGCGGCGCGCTATGCGCTGGCGGCGATGCCGGTGGTGGCAAACGGCATCGATCTGGACTGGGCCTTCAGCCGCGCGCGGGGGCAGAACTGGGAGTTTGAGCTGCGGCGTGGATTGCTGCCGAACAGCAAGGGGGCGCAGCGCGTGCTGGCCTACGTAAACAACGCGCACATGGGAAATTATCGCGAGGCGGTGACCGCATATGTGGATGGAATCGATGCGACGCCGAGCATCGTGAAGCATGAGCGCTTCGGCGCCGTGAAGTATGGCTTTGGTTACAACGTGGAGCAGGAGGTGACGGAGCATCTGCGCGCGGCCGGACGCTTTGGCTGGAACGAGGGACAACATGAGTCGTTCGCGTATACCGAGGTGGATCAGACGGTGCTGCTGGGCGCGGATTACGACGGCGAGCAGTGGGGACGCAAGAACGACAAGATAGGGCTGGCGTTTGTATCGAACGCGATCAAGAAGGACCACCAGAATTATCTTGCCGATGGCGGGCTGGGATTTCTGCTGGGCGATGGGCGACTGCATTACGGCCGCGAGAATACAGAAGAGGCTTACTACAACGCGCACGCGTGGCGCGGGATGTTCTTTGCGCTGGGCCTCTCGCACATCGACAACCCGGGATACAACCGCGATCGCGGGCCGGTCTGGGTGCCTTCGGTGCGCGCGCATATAGAGTTCTGATCCCGAGCTTTGAGAAATTTCTTGCCGCGAAAGAACCGTTCAATCACCGGACCGCATGAAGTATATTCATGACCAGCGGTTCACCATCGGTCCCCCCGGGCACCTGAAGCAGTCCAGCCTTATCCGCCGGCCTGCTGGGCATCATTGCATTGCGATTCCTGGGAGTGCTGGTCGTGTTTGCGTCGAAACAATCTAACGCTGATCGCTCCGTTCCTCATCGCGTGAGGAGACGAGTCGCTACTGCTTTGATAGCGATGCTGGTCTTTGTTGCTGTGTCGCTTATTGGTCTGTCCTTCCTCAAGAGCCGATCTACGCAGGCGCGTGTAGAGGCTAGCCGCCGTCACGCGATCCATTTGGCGTGGCTTCCTCCAGCGAGCTCGCGCAAACCGGTGGCCGGCTACAACATCTACCGATCGAGCGACGGAGGCGATAGCTATTCGAAGCTGAATACGCTGCCGATTCCACAATCGGAGTACGACGATGCGTCCGTCCGTCGCGGTGCGACCTACTTTTACAGGGTGAAGAGCGTTGGCAAGAAGGGCGTGGAGAGCGGGCCATCAAACGAGATTCGGATGGCCGTACCGTAGGGACTGCAGATCCGCTCCGCCAGGTGGAGAATCGCGCAAAACGGTAGTATGCGTTTGCACGTCTCTGTCATGGCCAAAGCTAATCCTGCCACCACGATCTGCCTTGCACTGCTGCTGAGTGCGGGTTCCATGTCCGCGCAGCAGGCGTTTCCGGTTGTCTCCACGGTGGATGCATCGACCATTGCGGGTCGACGGGTTGCGCTCGACGGCAGCGGCAAGCTGCTGCCTTGGCCGATGCCTGAGGACACCGGGTATTCCTACTCTGCATATTTTCTCTCGCAGTGGACGATCGTCTGGGACCAGTACAATCGGCAGCGGCTTCCCTACTTTTACTGCTGCTTCGATTTCGATCGGACAACGTTTGAGCTGATACCAGATCCGAATTGGGCGAATTCGACCGGCTATCTGCGCGCGATGATGCAGGGTTTTGTGGAGCGCCTGTATCCATATACGGGTGACGCGCGGACGCTCGAGTTCCTGGAGAACTTTGTCGATTACGAGTTGGAGCATGGCACGACGCCGAAGGGATATGCGTGGTCCGAAGTGCCATATCCGTCGGCGAATCCAGGAAGCGCGCGTTACACGGGATGGAGTCGGCACGGGGAGGATTTTGTCGAGCCGCATGTGGTGGGAGAGGACGGCTACGGATATCTGCGGCTCTACGAAATGACTGGGAATACGCGATATCTGGTGGCGGCCATTCGCTGCGCCGACGCCTTGGTGAAGAACTTCACGCCTGGAGACGAAAGCCATTCTCCGTGGCCATATCGATGCCATGCGAAAGATGGCAGCCTAAAAGATGGCAAGGGAATGTTTCCCTACTCGGCGAATGTGGTGGAACCGATCATGCTGCTGGACGAGCTGATTCGGCTGGACCAGGGGGATACGGCTGGGTACAGAAAGACACGCGCCGGAGCGTGGGCGTGGCTGATGGAGTATCCGATGCGCAACAACGTGTGGGTTGGGTATTTCGAAGATGTGCAGGGCAGCATGGACAACATGAATCAGGTTATTCCGCTGGAGTTTGCGCGATATGTGCTGCTGCATCCGGAGAAGGACCCTGAGTGGCGCGAGCATGCGCGGCAGTTGATCGAGTGGGTGAAGACCACGCCGAAGTGGCCGAAGTACCTCGTCCACGGCGCGTTGGTGACGACAGAGCAAGGGAGCGGGAAAGTGTTTTGCTGCAACATGCCGAACCAGTGCTGTGACAGTCACAGCTCGCGGCTGGCAGCGGTGGAGGCGTTGTATTACGTGCGGACGGGAGATGCCGCATATAAGGAGGCGGCCTATCGGACCTATAACTGGGTGACGTATTTTCAGGGGCTGCCCGCGGGCGCGCATGCTCCGTTCAGCACACAGTGGTGGTTTACCGATGAGTTTGCCGATGGTCCGCGCAGGATGATGGATGCGTTCTGGGCTGTGCCGGAGTGGGCTCCGGCGGGTGAATCGCATCTGCTGGGATCTTCATCGGTGGTAACGAAGATTGGATATGGCGCAGGGCGAGTTACGTATTCGACCTTCGATGCAGACTCGACGGATGTGTTGCGGCTCAACTTTGTCCCGGATGCGGTGCGAGTTGGAGGAGGGGAGATCGCCCGGCGTAAGGATCTGAAGCAGCAGGGGTTCACCTTCGACGAGACAACGCGCGTGCTCCGGATCCGTCACACGACCTCGACGGAGGTTGATGTTCAGGGAAGGAGCGACGATGTGCCGCCCTCCTGGATCACCTTTGACGATCCGCATCTGCCGGCGGGGACTGCACTGGTGGGGCAGTATCCATCCGGCGTTATCGATTGGGGGCGCGGTGCATGGCAGATCGGTACGCCTTTGGGGAAGTTCGGCACGTTTACGCTGGCGCTTTCCGATCCAACAGCGAGGCAGGCGGAGTTCAGTTTTTATGCCCCGCGCATCTTTAGCGGCGTGGATGTTTACAACGATGGAGATGCGGATGCGACAGTGACGGTGCGCTCCGCGGAAACGCGGGAGGTTTCGTGGACGATCCGGCCGAAGGAGCTTCGCCGGTTGCGAACCGGATGGCGCGAGGCTACTTCCAAGGTGAGTTTTGGGTTCGCGAACGGGCAGCGGCTGCGATTCGACAACCTCGCCTACGTGCATCCGTAGGCCGTTTTCACAAATACTGTGCTCTCATCGGCCTCCGAGAGGAGCAGCTTTTCTTAACGGAAGAGCTGCGTCAGTAGTCGTGACAAGCTCACGTCGTTTGTGAAAACTGGCCAGAGGCGTCTTGATTCCTTCTTCAGCATCTCGACGGCTTTTGTCAGACGTGCGGTGCGCGTTACTTCATTCTTGGCCTCGGTGATCCAGCGGCGGTATTCCTTGCGGTGACTCGACGGCGAGATAACGGTACTCCCTCCCCCCATCCCGTCACCGGAGGCTGGCTTGTAACTTGTGTTGTTGCTAAGGGATAGGTGCCCTCCCGAGAGTCAAATTCGTCTTTCTAAAAGCCTTACCTCTTAATTCGTCATTCTGAAGGAGTTAGATCGCGTGCCGACGCCAGGCGGCGACAGTTCCCGCAAAAAAAAACGCCACCGCTTGGGTGACGTTTTATTGTTTTGTTCTCTATTTTCCAGTGTAGCGAATTGGGTGGGGTGAAGTGGCAGGCTTTTGCCGGTTTTGTTCGTGCTGGCTCCGATTTGGGACTGCCCGCGCAAGGCGGGCAGCGCCGATCGATCACGAAGGCGCGTTTCTCAGTACCAATCCGACGGTACAGGTTCGCTCGATTAGTTTTCCTGACCAGGCGCCTTGCGGCGCGCCAATTCCGCGTTGAACTCCTCACGCGTCATTTTCAGTTTGTCAGGGTGCTCGTCGATCCACTTTGCTAATGCATCGTACTTCGCCGCGGTCCAGCCGCCTTCGAACTCAGCGCCGTTCTTACCCGATGCGTTCAGTTGGAAGTTGAAAGCGTCTTCCAGATTGGTGAACTCGGCATTCATGACGGCGCCTGCAGCCAGTGGGGCCGGAACGAATATGATTCCGTCTGTTTTGGCAATTACGAGATCACCAGGCAGGACAGTCGCCCGGCCGATGCGGACTGGTGCATTGATCGAGGTCAGAGTCATGTCCTTCCACGCCGAGGGATCGCCCTGACGATAGAAGCCATTCAGATTGGGAACTTCTTTATTTTCCTCAACGTCGCGAATACCTGCGTCAAAAACGAAGCCCGTCCGAGAATGCGCCGCGATGCCACTTCCCAGGTTTGAGCCGATCAGCGTGCCTTCGACAATCTTGCCGAAGCCGTCAGCGACATAGACATCTCCAGGCTGCAGCTCATTGATGGGCCACATATTGTTTCCACCCAATCGCCCTTCGCGCTTTCCCTCCGCTGAAATCGCAGCCACCATGTCGGGACGCGCGGGCATGTACTGCGCCGTTAGCGCACGGCCGGTCATCGGCTTATCCATGTGCAACGCCTGCCAGTTGCCTTCGTACTGACAGTGATACCCGCGCTCCTGGAGATAGTCCCACACATCTTCGATCGTTACGTATTTGGCGCGTTCCAGCAGCGAATCGGGAATCTTGGGTCTACCGTCCGGGAAGCGCTCACCCTTCCAATCAGAGGTGTAAAACATCATCTGTTCTTTGGTCGTTTTGATTTGGCTGAATACCCATTGGGCGTTCGCAGCAACCATAAGGAAGAGCACTGCGCTTACAAAAGCTCGTTTCAAATGAATCCTCCTGCGTTTTGGATCTCTCTCGAAAACCAGCCGTCGTTATGCCGGCGTGGAAGCCAGGGACGAAGCTTCAACTGAATATGTAGTCGTCGAATGATTGCTTCTCATCCCACATTGGCGTGGGCTCGAAATAGCCGGCGCCCGGCGCAAGATGCTGCTTCATTACCTCGTCGTTTAGCGTGATACCAAGTCCTGGAGTGTCAGGTATGGCAATGTAGCCTTGCTTGATGATTGGCTTATCCACCTCGTTGACGAGGTCTTGCCACCAAGGCACGTCAAGCGAGTGATTTTCCAGCGCCAGAAAGTTCCTGGTCGCCGCCGCGCAATGCACATTCGCCATGCAGGCTACGGGCGTTCCGGCGAAATGCATCGCCATTGGCACGCCGTACTTGTACGCCATGTCACCGATCTTGTGAGTGCGCAAGATGCCACCTGAGGTCGAAAGATCGGGATGAATTTTGTCGACCGCGTGTGCGCTGCATAGTTTCTCGAAATCCGCGATCTCGTAGATATCCTCGCCGGTGAGTGTCGGTGTCGTTGTCGAATCTGTAATCTGCTTCAGCAGGTCGGTGTACCACCAGGGGATCACATCTTCCATCCACTCCAGGTTGTACTTTTCATATGCGCGGCCCAGGCGAATGATGGAGTTCACCCCAAGATGGCCAAGATGATCCGTGGAGAGTGGGGTGTCATAACCGATCGCCTCACGAATGGCGGACATGTATTCGCAGTACACATCAATGCCCTTATCGGTCAACTCGTTTCCCGTAAACACATTCGGCAGGCGCTTGTCGTACTCGATGGCTCCCTGGTCGGGTGGTTCGGAGATGGTGCCTGGCCTCCCCTTTAGCACATCGGTGCCAATGTCAACTTTGATCCAGGTAAGTCCCATCTCCTTGCGTGCCTTGGCCCTGGCTGCGAACTCCTGCGGTGTATCTGCTTCTGGAGTATCGGCATAGACGCGGATTTTGTCGCGCCACTTACCGCCCAGCATTTGATAGATGGGGATTCCGTAAACTTTGCCCACGATGTCCCATAGAGCCATCTCGATGGCGACGACTCCGCCTGCCTGACGTGAAGTTCCCCCAAACTGCGAGATTTTCTCAAACAGATAATCAACATTCAGCGGGTTTTCGCCCACGATGCGGCTTTTGAGCACCATGGCGTATTGATAGTTAGCGACATCGCGCACTTCACCCAGCCCATACACTCCCTGGTTCGTGTCGATGCGGATGATCGGACACGGACTTGGCCCCGGTTTTTTCACGACGGTATATCGCAGGTCGGTGATCTTCAGGGTTGACGGGTTGGAGTTCTTGTTCGCATTCTTGACCGAGCTCTGCGCTTCTGCGATGGGCACTCCCTTGCCAAGCAATCCCGCAGCGAACAGAGCCATGGTCGACTTCATCATGCCTCGACGACTGGTGAAGCGGTTGTAGAACGTCATTTCTCTATTGTCCTTTTTGCGTGCTGGTAATTCAGTCGTCGATCAGCCCGACCAGATTTCGCCAGGAGCACGATGCGCCTTCGCGACATTGGAATTGAACCGCGCCGACGATGGTATCGCCAAAATACAAAGACTGCGAGCAATGCCGTCCCTGCGAATAACGAGGTACCGCCTGCGCAGGTGATCGCTGACGAATTTCTTCTTGCCAGCTCCGGGCTTGGGTATGCCCGGGTAAGGCGGTAGCGCCGGTCAGTCGCGAGAGGCGCGTTTCCCGGTACTAGTCCGACCTCGATACTTCGAAAATCGATCTGGATGAGCGGTTTTACCTGAAGCCGCCTGCGAAACCAAGCAAGGCGGCTACTATGATCCATGGATTGAGGAGGCGTGGGTTATGCTGCGCTTTGTATCCGCATTGCTCCCGGCGTTGCTGGTATTTACACCGGTGCACCTGGAGTGTGCCCAACAGCACGATCATGTGCCGGGCCAGCAGGACCGGATGGGCACAGTCCGATTCGAAACATCATGCAGCCCGCAGGCGCGTGACGAATTCAATCTGGCGGTGGCAACTTTACATTCCTTTGGCTACCGGAAGTCAGCGCAGTTATTTGCCGATGTCCTGAGCAAAGATCCCGTATGCAGCATGGCAGAGTGGGGCATTGCGATGAGCCACTACCGCCAATTATGGGATCCGCCGAATGAGGACGATCTGAGAATCGGACTGGAAGCCGCTCAAAAGGGCTTGTCGATGAGACCGAAGACTGAAAGAGAACGGGATTATCTGAGCGCGATTCTGAGTTTCTATCAAAATGCAGGCTTAGACAGTCATAGCGTCCGCGCCAAACGGTATGAGATTGCGATGGAGTCGCTGCACAGACGGTATCCCGAGGACAGCGAAGGGGCCATCTTCTACGCCCTGTCATTGATCGCTAATGCTCCCATCAAGGACAAGACTTACGCGAATCAAAAGAAGGCAACGGAAATTCTCGAGCCTATCTTTCTGCAACAGCCGGGACATCCGGGGATCACGCACTACATTATCCATGCCGACGATAATCCGGTGCTGGCTCAGCATGCTTTGGATGCGGCGCAACGTTATTCCCGGATTGCACCGGACTCACCCCACGCCCTTCATATGCCCTCTCATATTTTTACGAGGCTCGGTTTATGGGACGAATCCATCGCCTCAAACCTTGCCTCGGGCGGCAGCGCGCGCAAGCAAAAGCTGGCTGGCGACGAGTTACACGCTCTCGATTACCTGATCTATGCGTATCTGCAAAGCGGGCGCATCACTGAAGCCCGCAGACTGACGCAACAACTTCCTATTGTCGAACCGGACGATGCGGCCAGATATGCCGGGCTCTACGCGACATCTGCCATACCGGCCCGGTATTGGATCGAGCGTCAGCAATGGGGCATTGCCGCGGCCCTTCCCGCGCCTTCGGAAACCTCACCGACAGACGCATATGCGTCGACCAAGGCGACGCTTTATTTTGCGCGCGCACTTGGCGCAGCCAGATTCGGGGACACCGGGGCGGCGCAAGCAATGCAACCGCTGGCCTCCCTGGGCGACGCACTCGCGCAGAGGGGGGACGACGACGCGATCGAGGTGAAGACTCAATTGAGGATTGTGACCGCCTGGATCGAGTGGACAGAAGGCGATCACACTGCGGCCTTGCGGGAGATGAGATCAGCCGCAGCAATGGAAGAGGCCAGCGAAAAATCGTCTGTCAGTCCCGGTTCCATCGCTCCCGCGCGGGAGATGCTGGGAGATATGCTGCTTTTGGCGAAAGAGCCGAAGCTCGCGTTTGCGGCCTATGAATCGGCCCTGAAAGACACGCCGGGACGCCTCAGAGCGGAATACGGCGCCGCTGTTTCCGCCCAGGAGGCAGGACTGCAGTCTTCTGCGGAGCAGCATTACCGAAGACTGCTCGTTAACTGCAGCCATGCCGATTCAGATCTTCCGGAACTCACGAAGGCAAATCAATTTTCGGCGAAGGCTAGCAGCCGCCGCAATTCAGGTTCCCGTGAAACTCCGATCGGGAACGGGAACATTCCGGGAATGTAGAGGGATACCTTTACGAGATAGGCTTCACATTCCCGTGCTTCGGTTTGAAGGGCGACGTGCTTCCGCCAATCGGCTTCTGGTAAATCGCGAATATCGAATCGAACCGGCTGCTTCGATGTCCGGTACTCAACGAGCATGTCGATCTGTTGGCGGAAGCCGCTGGAGACAGCAGGCGCGCGAGCGTGACGGTTGGACCACATGCCTGCAGGCACGGCGCCTGGATCCACTCATCAGATGTCGCTGAGCCCGGACGGTTCGTTGCTCCTGCGAGTGGGTGGAGCAGAGTTGCGGAAGTTGCCGCCAAGCGCCTACGAAATGCGGGCGAATCAAAGGGTTCCCATCGAAATTGCCTACGTTCTCACCAACAATGAAATCTCATTTGCGGTGCGCGGACGCACCCCCGGATTGCAGATGGTTGTTGATCCGGTGCTTCAATATGCGACCTACCTGGGCGGGAGTAAATTGTCCGATTTCAACAATTGCGGGGCAAGCACTGAGGGTGGGAGTGTGGCTATCGACCCGACAGGGAACTCCTATGTGACGGGACAGACGACCACCCTTGATTTTCCAGTGACCAAGGGGGCCTTTCTAACGACGGGAACACAACAATGTCTGCAATATCCGGAGAAGTACGTGACAAAGTTCTCAAAATCGGGGCAATTACTCTATTCGACTTATCTCTCGGGCGACGATGGAAGGCTAACGATGCAATTGACAATTACGTTCTGGCTCCGTGGACGGCTCCGACCCGGCGGCGACCGTTCATTCTTTCGCAGCATTGCCCGATCCTGGAAGGCGGCGCTTCATGCCGCAACAGGTGGCCCGAACCAGGTGGTTAGCGCGTCAGCGAGTCCCTGCTGGGTTAGGTCTCCCACCCAGGCCACATATCCGTCGGGCCGAATCAAGACGGCGGTGGGAGCAGTGACCGCCCCGAGCGCCGGAAGCTCCCACGTCCATCGTATTTGCGTCAGCATTTGGCGTCGATCAACGGAACGCGATCTGCCCATGGAGTGATGTCGAAGCCGCCGGGCTCACCGAGGTTGAGGAGCACCGGCCGGGCATCGTGCAGCAGGGTGAAGACCCGCAGCGGGCCATTGGCGGTGACCAGGTCGAGATCGGGCATGCGGCGTCCGAGCAGCGGGTGCCCTTCGCCGAGGTCGTAATGAACATCCAGACCAGACGTTCTCTGCGGCCACTCGTCTGCGAACCTCGTCCAACTTGAGGAGCTCGGCAAAGAGTCTCTCCCAAGGCCTTCGTGCGGTCATCTGGTCGCTGAAGCGCGACATGCGCCATCGTGTTGCGCAGCACGCGGGCGGCGACCGGGTGGCGCTCGGCGTGGTAGGTATCCAGCAGGCTTTCCGGCGATATTCGCTTGACCACCTGCGCCAGCTTCCATCCCAGATTCACCGCATCCTGCACGCCGATGTTGAGACCCTGTCCACCCATCGGGGGATGCACGTGCGCGGCGTCGCCGGCCAGCAGGACCCGCCTGTCGCGATAGGCAGCGGCCTGGCGAGTCATGTCGGTGAACCTGGAGATCGAGCTGGGACTGTGGATCCCGTAATCGGTTCCGTATACGGCGATGAGCGCCTCGCTGACATCGCTCAGCGTCGGTTCGCCGCCGGTCTTCAGCTGCTGTTCGGTCAGCACGACGCGCATCGCCCGGCTATCCTCCAACTTGCCGATGGCATGGGTGCCGGTAGCGTCCTCGCGAAAGCCCCAGGCCGGCTCCTCGGTCATCTGGACTTCGGCGATCAGCCAGCTCTTCGTCGGATCCCAGCCAGGGAAGTCGATGCCCGCTGCTTTGCGGATCACGCTGCGTCCTCCGTCGCAGCCGACGAGGTATTCCGCCCGCAGCGACGTGCCGTCGGACAGCGCGACGTCGACGCTCGCGTCGTCCTGCGCGAAACCAGTCACCTCGCGTCCGCGATAGATCCGCACCCCAAGCTCGTCGACCCAGCCGGCGAGGATGCGCTCGGTCTGTTGCTGCCACAGCAGCGAGGAAGTAGCTATGCCGGGTGGGAAAGTCGCTGATATCCAAAAGAGTGTGGTAGAAGCTGAACCCCACCCGATGCACCTGTCCCTGCGAGAGGAACCGATCGGCGATTCCGCGCTGATCGAAGACCTCGATGGTGCGCGAGTGCAAACCGCGGCCGCGCGCTCCGACAAGGTCCTGGCTGGTGCGCCGCTCGACGATGGCAACGTCGACACCCGCCAACGCCAGCTCGGCCGCCAACATCAGACCCGTCGGACCTCCTCCAGCAATCACTACCGCATGCTCGGTCATCGTGCCTCTCATTTCCCTAAATTCCCTGTAGATTCTTTGCTTCAGCCGACGATGATGGGGCATGAGCCGGGTCTTGCCGCAAGCCCCCCGGCGCGTAATAATCTAAAGTGGGAGGGAGAGTGAGACCCCTCCTTTTTGTTTTTCCCGCTGCGGACGGGCAAACCCTTTACGAGATAGCGGTGCGGCGCGCTCCCTTCTTGAGCAGAAGCGTCCCGCTGGTGAGCCATTCCTAGTCGAACAACAGACGCAGCTGCAAGTATCCGCGAGCCGAATCATCGACACGAATAGCCTTGCCCGTTGCGCAGAGTCTCGACGATTCGTCCTGCTAAATCGACTTGCGTTGACTAATAGATGAGCGGAGGGCGCACGGACGCAATCCGGCATCTCAGCGTGCGGGAACCCTGATGGGAGAATCTGACAAGGGTGACGGCGTTATCCGGGTTCGCGGAGCGCGCGAGCACAACCTGCGCAACGTTGACGTGGATCTTCCTCGCGACGCCCTCGTCGTCTTCACCGGCGTCTCCGGGTCAGGCAAGTCGTCGCTGGCCTTCGGAACGCTCTACGCTGAAGCGCAGCGCCGCTATCTGGAATCCGTGTCGCCATATGCCCGCCGACTTTTCCATCAGCTCGCTGTTCCTGCGGTAGATTCCATCGACGGCCTGCCACCGGCAGTCGCACTGCAACAGCAGCGCGGCGCTCCGACGACGCGTTCCTCCGTGGGTTCGGTCACCACGCTCTCGAACCTGCTGCGCATGCTCTATTCCCGCGCAGGAGATTACCCCCGCAATCAGCCGCTGCTTTACGCTGAATCCTTTTCACCGAACACCGCGGAAGGCGCTTGCCCAAAATGTCACGGGCTTGGCCGCATCTACGAAGTCACCGAGGCGTCGATGGTTCCCGATCCGTCGCTTACGATTCGAGAACGCGCGATCGCCGCATGGCCAACTGCGTGGGGAGGTCAGAACCAGCGCGACATTCTCGTCTCTCTGGGCTACAACGTCGACATTCCGTGGCGCGATCTGCCTGCGAAAGACCGCCAGTGGATACTATTCAGCGACGACCAGCCGCAGGTTCCGGTGTATGCGGGATTCACACCGGCGGAGACCCGGCAAGCACGCAAGCGCAAGCTGGAGCCCAGCTACATGGGCACCTTCACCAGTGCGAAGCGCCATGTGCTCACCACGTTCGCAAACACGCACAGCGCGCTGATGAAGAAGCGAGTTGCACAGTACATGCTCTCGACCGAATGCGATGTTTGCCATGGCAAACGTCTGCGTCCTGAATCACTCTCGGTCAAATTTGCTGGTTACGACATCGCTGAAATCGGGACACTGCCCTTGAAGCGCTCAGCTGCGCTGCTTGCACCCTTCGCTACGACGGGTGGAACCGCGCACGCTGCGCATCCTGAGAAGATCGAGGTCACCAGGCGTATCGCTGCCGATCTCACGGCGCGTCTGGCCGTGCTGCTGAGGCTCGGCCTTGGCTATTTGTCGCTCGAGCGCAGCACGCCGACATTGTCGCCCGGAGAGCTTCAGCGTCTGCGGCTTGGCTACTCAGTTGCACTCGAATCTCTTCGGCGTTGTCTACGTTCTCGACGAGCCCTCCGCTGGCCTGCATCCCGCAGATACCGAAGCGCTGCTCGACGCGCTCGATGCGCTGAAGCGTTCGGGAAACTCGCTTTTCGTCGTCGAGCACGAACTTGACGTTATCCGCCGTGCCGACTGGATCGTCGATGTTGGCCCTGGTGCGGGAGTGAACGGTGGCGAGATTCTATATTCAGGTCCATTGGCGGGATTGGAGGGTATCGAGGCTTCGCAGACGCGCCGCTATCTCTTCTCGCCTCCACGTGCGCACGCGTGCTTCGATACGCGAGCCGAAAGAATGGCTGAAGCTTCGCGGCGTGACGCGCAATAATCTCCACCGGCTCGATGCAGATTTTCCACTCGGCGTCTTCACCTCCGTTACCGGCGTCTCAGGCTCGGGCAAATCTACGCTCGTCAGCCAGGTTCTCGTGGATCTTGTCGCCGAACACCTCGGTCAACCGCTCGATATCAGAAGAGGAAGAAGCTCGATGATCTGGAGCAAGCGCCGGTTCAGACAACCGAGTGGCGAAATCGCCTCCGGCGCGGAGCATATCCGTCGGCTCGTCGTGGTCGACCAGAAACCTATCGGCCGTACACCGCGATCGAATATGGCCACCTATACCGGCCTGTTCGACCACGTGCGCAAGCTGTTTGCCTCTACCAAACTTGCACGCGTCCCGCAAGTACGACGCAGGCCGTTTTTCCTTCAATGTCGCCAAGGGACGTTGCGAAACCTGCGCGGGCGAGGGCTTCGTCTGCGTGGAACTTCTCTTCCTGCCCAGCGTCTACAGCCCATGCCCTACGTGCCACGGTGCCCGCTTCAATGCCAAGACACTCGAAGTGCTTTACCGCGAAAAGAATATTGCAGATGTGCTTGCCCTCACCGTCGATGCTGCTGCAGAGTTCTTCTCGGAAGATGTGCCAGTCGGACGAGCTCTTCGGGTCTTGCAGGAAGTCGGCCTCGGGTATCTGCGTCTGGGGCAGCCCGCGACGGAGCTCTCCGGCGGCGAAGCCCAACGTGTGAAGCTCGCCACAGAGCTCCAGCGCGCGCAGCGCGGACAGACTCTTGTACGTCCTCGACGAACCCACGACCGGACTGCATCCTTCGGATGTCGATCGTCTGCTGCGTCAACTGCAGAATCTTGTTGCCGCTGGCAATACCGTCATTGTCGTCGAGCATGATATGCAGGTGATTGCCGGCAGTGACTGGGTCATCGACATGGGTCCGGGCGCGGGCGACGAAGGCGGACAGATTGTCGCTACCGGCCCTCCAGCCAAAATCGCAAAGTCCCCTTCGAGCAGGACCGCCCGATTCCTGGCGCAGTTTGTATCAGCCGAATATCTACCTCACGCAGCATCTAAAGGCGCGAGCCAGAACATCGAACAGCATTGATCATTGATACTGATAAGCGTGGCGGTCGTCACTCATCATCATTCATCCAAAAACCTGCATCGATAAATGCATTGGCCCGGATCGAACAGATGAGGTAGCGACCAGAATCGCGGAACAGGGAACGTGAGCCACAGGAAACGGTCGACACCACGGTTCAACGTGTAACGGCGTGGTGGCAAAATAACTTGGAGGGGGGCGAAGATGCCAGAGCAGTCAGAAGTCCTCGCCGACGATCCGTTCCGTGGCAGGCACGAGATACCACGACGATGGCGCACCAGCGTGGCTTGCAACCGTCAAACGAATCCAAGCTCCTAGAGCTCAATGAAGTGTGCATCAATCGCCAACGTACAAAGGCGAAACCAATAAAGCAGAGGAATCACGAACATCCCATGCAATTCAAATCACTGGCCCAGACCCTTTCGTCCAAATCCATTTCACTGTTCGGAAAAATCCTTTCTCCCATAGCTCTTCTTTTCGCCGTCGCGATCACCACTTTCGGCGCCGCTACAGCGCAGACGGTCACACCTCGTCCGTGTGACCTTTACGCATCCGCGACTCCGTGCGTTGCTGCCATCAGCACCACGCGCGCCTTGTACCGCGCATACACCGGCCCGCTCTACCAGGTCACGCGGAAATCCGACAAGACCCACACCGACATCGGCCTCCTTCGCGATGGCTACGCCAATGCCGCAACGCAGGACAAATTCTGCGCCAACACTTCCTGCACCATTACCAGGCTCTACGACCAGTCACCGAATCACAACGACCTCACGCTCGCGCCTCCCGGTGGCGCAGCACACGGCCCCGGCCCCAACGGCTACGACGTCCCCGCAGTGGCCAACGCTCTTCCGGCAACCGTCGGCGGACACAAGGTCTACGGCATCGCCATCTCGCCAGGCATGGGCTACCGCAACGACACGCCCAAAGGTACAGCGGTTAACGGGCAGCCCGAAGGCGTCTACATGGTCAGCTCCGCGCTCAATCTGAACAGCAAGTGCTGCTTCGACTTCGGCAACGCCGAGACGAACAATCTCGACAACAAAGCCGGCCACATGGACGCTATCAACATCATGTGTCATGGCAGCCCATGCAGCCCCGATGCAGGGCTGGACATGGAAGATGGCATCTACGGTCATCTCAAGGTGCCCGCGGGCACGACGTTCGTCACCGACATGGGCGCGAGCGACGGGCAGCACAGCTACGCCATCTACCAGGGCAACGCTCAGTCCGGGGCCCTGACCACGACAGGCATCATTCCTCTTCCGAAGGGCTATCAGCCCATGCAGCAGGAAGGAGCCATCATCCTCGGCATCGGCGGCGATAACAGCAATTGGGCCAAGGGCTACTTCTTTGAGGGCGTGATGACCAAGGGAATGCCGAACGCTGAGTCCATGAAAGCAGTTCAGCGCAACATTGTGGCCGCCCGGTACGCTGGCCAGCTTCAGCCATAACACTGTCGAGCCGGCTTCGATCGCTCGCCATGGCCATCGAGCCCAGAACAGTCATGAGAGGCGGCGGGCCGACTCGTCTGAAGAATTTCTTATTCGTGATGCAGTATCGAAGCCAGGTTGACTCGGAGCGTACGGACGGCGGGAAGCAGCATGGAGAGAAGGACGATGGCTGAGAGAGTGGCGATCGCTGTCGCGTAGCTTGCCGGGTCGAGGTTGTTCACGCCATAGAGCGCAACACGCAAGAACTTCGATCCTAAGGCCGCGAATCCGGTTCCGACAGCCAGGCCCAGTACCAATGGCCAGAGGAACTGTCGCAAGAGCGCGCTCAGCACAGCGCTTGCTTGTGCACCCAGCGCCATGCGAATCGCAATTTCTTTGGTACGCTGCGTTACTACGAATGCCACCAGTCCGACAATGCCGACGGCTGCGAGCGACACGGCAACCAGTCCTACAAGACTCAGAATGGCGCCAACTGTTTCAATCTCTTCGACGTTCTGGCGATAGAGCAGTTTGAGTTGTCGAACCTCCGGAAATACGGAGACATCAAGACGCTCGCTGATTGCTTTCACAGCAGGCGCGAGCGAACCTGGCTCGCCCGCGGATCGGACAATCAATACCATGTCCGGCATGTCGTCCTGCTCCGCAGGCCAGTAGTGCTCGGCGGCATCATCGTCGCTGAGCGCGTTGATATGCGCGTCGCCGGCAACGCCGACGACGGTGTCCTTACCGGCTCCATCTCCAACTGTATGGCCGAGCGGATTCTGCCCCGGCCACTGCTGACGCGCAAACGACTCACTCACGATCACTGCGTGCTTCTCGCCTGTATAGAACGTGCGGCCCAGACGCAGGGGAATTCCCATGGTGCGGAAGAAGTCGGGTGCGACCCAGTTGGGATACACCATCACCACGCGGCTACCAATTTCGCGTTTCATGCGCGAGACCACATGCCCAAGCGGAGGAAGCTTGACCAGCGACACGGAGGTCACGCCCGGGAGCATCCGCAACCTGCTTTCCATCTGGTCCAAGTAGGCGCGTGCCCCCGCCGGCGTGTAGCCATGGTGACCCAGTTGCGGATCGACCGATATCAGCTGCTCGTATCCGAAGCCTGGATCGGTATAAAGTGCGTGCTGCGTGGCCCGCAGCAGCAGGGCTGCAACAATGAGCAGCACGGTGCTTGCTGCAATCTGCGCTCCGACTAGACACTGCCGGGCGATGGTCTTCTGTTGCCGCTGGCGGGCGATTTGCAGTGCGGGCATCAGACCAAAGAAGAGCGTCGCGACCGCCGTCATGCCAACGGTGAAGAGCACTACTCTCCAGTCCGGGAGCACGCTCAGCCATCGGGGCGCATCCACTTTGGTTAGCACGAGACGGACGACTCCACACGCAAGTGCCAGACTGACGATGGATCCGATCGTTCCCAAAAGCAGGCTCTCAGTAGCCAGCTGCCGGAAGATGCGCCCGCGTCCCGCGCCAATGGCAATCCGAATCCCGATTTCATGCTGGCGTGTTACCGCTCGCGCGAGCATGAGTCCGCCCAGATTGGCGCAAGCGACGATCAGGATCAGGAGCGTCAGCACACCCACCATCGCGGCCACCTGGTACATCTCGGGCTGCATCACCTGCATGTGACCGCCCGGAGAACTCTGGATGTACTCATCGGTCCAGACTGCCTCAGGATGTTGAAGCCGCAACGTATCCGTCAGCGATCGCAATTCCTGTTCAGCGGCTTTCGCGCTGACGCCCGGCGCCAGTTTGCCCCACATACGAATGCTTGAGGCGCTCCAGTCCCGCAGCACCGTGCTGTTCTGAATGAAGTAGGGCTGCTGAGCAATAGGTAACCAGACATCCGGATGCTGGCCGCCCAGGCTGGCAAAGGTGTACGGAGCGACGCCCACCACTGTTGCCGCCTTCTTATTCAGGTGAATCACACGTCCCACCACGGCCGGATCGCTGCCAAAACGCCGTTGCCACAATCCATAGCTCAGCACCACAACCGGCGGCGCGGCGGGACTCGCGTCGTAGGAGGGCTCCAGCATGCGTCCACGGGCCGCGCGCGTACCAAGTTCCGTAAAGTAGTTCGGCGTAACGAAGGAAGCGCTTGTGGGCTGCAGGTCGTCGTCAATCTGCATCGGCGGCACGCCCAATACCGCCATCGCTGCAGAAAGCGTCTTCGCGTGCTCGCGATAGAAGACAAACGACGGGTATGCCATCTCGCTCGTGTAACTGTCTGGCGAGTGACGCTCGAGGCGCACAATGCGATCCGCCCCGGAGACAGGCAGCGGCTTCAGAGCAACCATATCGAATACGCTGAAGGCGGCCACATTCACGCCAATACCAATGGCAAGCACCAGCACGGCCATGAGAGTGAATCCCGGCGCGCGGGCCAGAATCCTGATGCCGTAGCGCAGGTCCTGAATCAGCCGGTCGAGCCACGTCCAGCCACTCGCTTCATACGCTTGTTCGCGCAACCGCAGGATATTTCCGAAGTTGTTGCGTCCGGCACGAGCCGCCATCTCTCGATGGAACTCCATGTCGTTTTCGAGTTCCGCATCAAGCCGGCGCCTGTTGATCAGGTAATGAATTCGGCGAAACAACTCGCGCATGCGTGAACCTCCTGAAGCGCAATGGACCCTTGATTACGCAGTTCGAAGAACATCCCGGATGGCTTGTGTGACCCGATCGTAGCTGGAGAGTTCTTTCTTCAGTTGCTTCCGGCCATTCGGCGTCAGCCGATAGAACCGGACTTTGCGGTTGGTTTCAGAGATGCCCCATTCCGCCTCGACCCATCCCTTCAGCAATATCTTCTGCAGCGTGGGATAGAGAAGGCCTTCCTCAACAGCCAATACCTCGCTGGAGAGCAAGTGAATCCGCTGCGCGATGGCATATCCATGCAATCCTTCGGACTGGAGGACACGGAGAATCAACATGGGAAGAGCGCTGGCGGGGCTTACTGAGTCAGCAGTATTCATGTGAGGCATAAAGATATTATGCCTATGGGAAATAGGTCAAGCCGGCTGTGGGCCTCTGTCCAAATCGCTCCCGCAGGTCAGTGCGAACTGCGCGGGAGAGTTCGCAACCGGCTGCAGACGCACGGTATCCTACAACCCATGTCCATTCAGCGCGGGAAGGCGCGCTCTGATCGGAGGCCGACGCGGAGCTTTCAGCGTCGCACGATGTTAGATCACTGCCCTGAGTGCACTGGCCACGGTTTCACTTGCGCTTCTGATTGCACCGACCGCCGTTTCTCCAGCCTTAAGCGTGTGCATGAGCGCTGATTTCTTCCGTGTGCCCTTGTGCTGGAAGGCCACAGTCTCGATGTCGCCACCGAAAATGCTGTGTTCTTCATCCAGCCGGTCGATGGCCGAGTTCAATTCGGCGACAACCGCATCGGCCTCATCGGCGAGGACGATCAGCTCCACATTGATCTTTTTGTATGTCATATCCATCTGCTTCACCTTCTGCGAGTCTACGCCTGGCTCCCATGAGTTCTCGCGCGGCTGGCGGACAAGGAAGCGATATCACTCAAACTGACGTCCGGTGCGCTCCGAAGCCCGCGAGCAATGCAGTCCCTGCGAATAGCAAGGTATCGCCTACGTAGTTGATCCCTTCCACCGCGAGCGGGGTGTGGATTTCCATCACGAAGATGGGAAGGTAGAAGAACACCGTGAGCAGGAGAAGGATGATCCCTGCAGCAGCGGCTGCAATGCGGATGGTGGGGCGGAGGAACAGCCCGACGCCTGCGAGGAGCAGGATGACTCCGACGAGATACGACAGCAGCGTCGGCGCCGGCACCCACGCGGGCATGAGCTTCTCCAGCGGAACACCGGGACATTGTGGGGAAAGAGGAAATGTTCGATTGCGTAGAAGATCATGATTGCTGCGACGAGTCCGCGGCCGAGCCGAACGAGGGCGGTACCTGCTGAGTTGGCGAGCGGCCAAACGCTGCCGGCAAGCACCATCGCTCCACCCGCGAACGCGGTTTCGCGCACGGTGAGCGTCCAGAAGAGCCGGTCATGTATGTTTTGCGGCAGGTTTGGCAGGTCGATGGTGGCGACGATGATCAGGAAGAGCAAGGCGAGCAATGCTGCCGACCAGCGAACATGCCGCCACGCGATGAAGCTGATGGCTGCAGCCAGCAGCGCCGCACCAACGAAGTAGGTCCAGAACAGAGGAGCCGGTAGCCAATGCGGCACGATGGGCATGAGATCGCGCGCGGCGGTGAAATGCTCCGCGGCAAAGATCGCGAGCGCGGTGGCCTCGAAAACCGGACCGAGCACCACAATCCTATCGACGCCGGAAGCTGACCGGAAGCGCGCCCGGACGAGAACGAGCCCCGCAACCAACGCGGCGACGCCTGCAGCAATCATCCCTCCGACTTCTACGGTCATGCTCGTCTCCTTTGATAGAGAACTCAGGGATTGAGGACTCGGACAGCGGTCGGATCACGGCCTACGGTCTTCCCGGATTGTTTGCACTGCGGGAAAACTGCAGGTTCTTCGCTTCGCTCAGGATGACATTGGACTTTAGCGGATGCATTACTCATCGCGCTAAAACCCTTTCGGTCGTTCGGCCGTTACGTTGAAGGCGCGCTCGAGGGCTACGCCGACGCGGCCGAGCAGGCCTTCGTCGAAGAGCTTGCCGATGAGCGTGACGCCATGGGGGACGCGGCGCGGCGGGTTGAATTTCGGCAGCGGATGTTTGGGGTCGGGGGCCCAGTCGCTGCGGGCTTCGCTGACTTCGATGAAGCCGGCGCGCAGCGTGAGCGAGGGGTGGCCGGTGAAGTTGGTGAGGGTGAGCATCTCGTCGCGCAGCGAGGGGACGAGCAGCATGTCGACCTTCTTGAAGATCTCCATCATCTGCTCGGCGACCTTGCGGCGGAAGCGATCGGCCTGCACGAAATCGACAGCGGAGAGAAAGCGGGCCTGACGGAAGGTGTTGGGCCATGCGTCGGGCACCTGCGCCTTGAGCTGATCTGACAGCGCGCGAGAGGGTGAGTCTCTTCGAAGGCGGCGGCGGCTTCGGCGAAAAGGATCAGGTCGAGCGAGTCGTAGGGCCAGTTGGGCAGGGCGATGGGCACGGGCTCCATGCCGAGCTTCTTCACCTGGTCGAGCGCGGCACGATCGACGTCGGTGGCGGGCGGCTCGGCGAGCCACGCCGGTATGTAACCAACGCGGATACCTTTCACGGGCAGTGCGGCGTTGTAGTCGAGATGGCTGGGGACGCAGGCGAGGTCGCCACCGCCGGGAGCATCGTGATCGGGCCCGCTGATGGCGCGGAGGACGAGCATGGTGTCCTCGACGGAGCGGGCCATGGGGCCGAGTTTGTCGAGCGACCAGCAGAGGGTCATGGCGCCGGTGCGCGGCACGCGGCCGTAGGTGGGACGCAGGCCGGTAACGCCGCAGCGCATGGACGGGCCGACGATGGAGCCGCCGGTCTCACTGCCGATGGCGAAGCCGACGAGACCCGCAGCGGTGGCTGCTCCGGGACCGGCGCTGGAGCCGGAGGAGCCTTCTTCGAGCAGCCACGGATTCATGGTCTGGCCGCCGAACCAGATGTCATTGAGCGCGAGCGCGCCGAGCGAAAGTTTGGCGACGAGCACGGCGCCCGCGGCGGTGAGGCGCTGGACGACGGTGGCATCGGTCTTTGGTACGCGATTGCGGAATGGCTCCGCGCCATAGGTGGTGGGAATGTTGGCGGTGTCGAGCAGATCCTTCGCGCCCCACGGAATGCCGTGCAGCGGCCCACGATAACGGCCGGCTGCGATCTCGCGATCGGCCTGCTTCGCCTGCGCGAGCGCGAGGTCCTTGGTGAGCGTGATGACGCAGCGGAGTGTGGGGTTGAAGCGCTCCAGGCGGTCGAGGTAGATGGTGGTGAGCCGCTCGGAGGTGAGCTGGCGGGCGTGGATCCAGCGGCTGAGCTGCGGCGACGCTGGCGAAAGCGATGTCGTCGTCGTTCTTGGGCAGACGGCACGAAGGCGGCGGGCGCGGGGATGAAATGGTCATGCTGCGGGGGCGGCGGCATGCCGGGCAGCATGGGATTCCATTGCGTGGCGGGGGCGAGTGTGGGCTCCAGCGCGACTTTGCGCGGGCCGGTGCGGCGCTCGTAGAGCGGGGCCATGGCCTGACGCCAGTTTTCGGCGGCCTGCTTTTCCTCTGCCGTGGTGAGCGAGACGCGGACGAGCTTTTCGGATTCGGCGAAGGTGACGGCGGAGACCTCCGGACCAACGGGAGGCGCGGTGCCGAAGGCGGGCGGCGTGCCCGGAGCCGGTGGAGCAGTGCTGGAGGCGGGAGCGGCGGCGGGCTGTTCGGGCTCCGAGGGGGTATGGCAGCCGACGGCGGCGGCCGCAAGCCCGAGTGGAGCCGTGCTTGAGGAAGGTGCGGCGGGACTTGAGCAGTTCTTCGGAAGACATCGCGTCTGGATTGTAAGGGTTACCGCGAGGTCCCGGCCTAGCTGGCTTGAGCGGAGCGATTGAGGCCGGGTGAATCTTTCCTTGATATCAAGCATCTTTATATCGAGACACATGACGAAAGTCGAAAAATCCGGGAAACCTGAAGACCTGAGCGGCATTCACCTTTGGCTGGTGCTTTGGAAGGCCGGCCGGGCGGTGGAGGCGCAGGCGCAGCGCAGCATTGCGCGCTTCGGCATGGTGATGAGCGACTTCGGCGTGCTGGAGGCGTTGCTGCACCGGGGACCGCTGTCCGCCAAGCAACTGGGTGCGAAGGTCCTGCTGACCAGCGGATCCGATGACAGCGGCGGTTGACCGGCTGGCGGCGCGTGGGCTGGTGCGGCGGGAGGATGACGCGCATGACCGGCGCGCCTGCATCGTGCATTTGACGGCGGCGGGGCGGCGGCTGATCGAACGGGCGTTTGCGCAGCATCGCGCGGAGATGGAGGAGGCGCTCGCGGGATTCGCTGTCGAAGAGCGAAGGGCATTGCTGCCGCTGTTGCGGCGGCTGGGACGGATGGCGGAGGAGTCCGCCGCGAAGGCGGAGACGCCTATGAAGAGTTCTTCGTCAGAGATGGTGAAGGAGGCGCTTCCGGATATCGAGACGGGCGCGAGGAGGAGCAGGAAATGACGACACAAAAGAAGGTACTGGGGACGTATGGCGCGGGATCGAATCACTGGGTGGGCGATGGCTTTCCGGTGAGGAATCTCTTTCCTTCGAACGGGCTGGAGAGCGAGGTGAGTCCGTTCCTGATGCTGGATTACGCGGGGCCGAGCAAGTTTGAGCCGGCGAAGAAGCCGCGCGGCGTGGGCGAGCATCCGCATCGCGGATTTGAAACCGTGACGATTGCGTATCAGGGATCGGTGGGACATCGCGATTCAGCCGGCAACAGCGGCGTGATCTATCCAGGCGATGTGCAGTGGATGACCGCGGCTTCCGGCGTAGTGCACGAGGAGCTGCACGAGGCCGAGTTCACGAAGAACGGCGGCATCTTCGAGATGGTGCAGCTTTGGGTGAACCTGCCCAAGGCGCAGAAGATGTCGAAGCCGCGCTACCAGGCGATCACGAAGGATCAGATTCCGGTGATCGAACTGGAAGGCGGCGGACATGCGCGGGTGATCGCGGGTGAGCTGCTGGGACGGCTCGGGCCGGCGAAGACATTCACGCCGGTGAATCTGTTCGACGTGATCCTGAAGGCGGGCGAGCGCTTTGAGCTGCCGCTGCCGGACGGACACAACGCAGCGGTGGTGCTGCGCAAGGGCGACGTGCTGCTGAACGGCAGCCGAGACAGCTTCGCGGCGAGGCGCAGATCGCGCCGCTGAGCGAGGAGGGCGACGCGGTCACGCTCGAAGCGAAGGCGGATACGCAACTGCTGATCCTGAGCGGCGAGCCGATCCGCGAGCCAGTGGCGAGCTACGGGCCATTCGTGATGAACACGCGCGAGGAACTGCAGCAGGCGGTGGAAGACTATCGCGCGGGACGGATGGGTCACTTGGGCTAAGTCAGCGAACTCGTCAAAAGAAGCGAGGCGTGAGATTTCGATCTCACGCCTTTTTTTTGCGCGGCGGACTTCTCAGAACAGCAGCTTCAATCCGAACTGGATTTGGCGGCTGGTGGCGGCTGCTGTGACGACTCCTGCGGTTGGGCTGAGCACGGCGGATTGCGTGCGCGTGGCTGCGCTGGTGCTTTGCTGTGGGCCGGAGCTGAAGACGACCGGGTTCGGCGTCATCAGGTTGGTGTGGTTGAGCACGTTGAAAAACTCTGCGCGGAACTGCGCGTGCACGCGCTCGTGGATGGTGGTGGATTTGGCGAGCGAGAGATCGAGATTGGCGAAGCCGGGGCCGGTGAGTGTGTCGCGGCGCAGGTTGCCGACGGCGCCGGCAGCGGGTGCGAGGAACGCTGCGGGATTGAAGAACTGGTTCGCGCGCGCGGCGGTGGATCCGCCGGCGTAGAGCGAGCCGTGGAAGTTCGGGTTCACGTCTGGACGTACGGGGTTGCGCGTGTCGCCGGAACCGGTGGGGTTGTAGCCAAGCTGCGGCGTGAAGGGAAAGCCGGATTGCAGATTGGAGATGGCGGAGAGCGTCCAGCCGGAGATGGCGGTGTCGGCGACGGGAGCGAAATCGGAAGCGAAGCGGCGGTTGCGGCCGAAGGGGAGATCCAAGGAGCCGTTGAGCGAGGCGATGTGGCGCATGTCCGTGGCGGCGGGACCCCAGTCGAGATCGGGCAACTGCGGCACGCTGACGAAGGCGGGCGTGTTGGCGGAGACGCTGGTGTTCCATGCGGAGCCGTTGTCGAGGTTCTTCGACCAGGTGTAGTTGGCGCGGAACTGCAGGCCGTTTGCGTAGGAGCGGCGCACGTCGACTTCAAGCGCGTTGTAGCTGGCATTGCCGTTCGAGACCCACGAAGTGGTGTTGGTGACGGCGGGGTTGGCCTTCACCGTCGTCGGATAGTAGACGGTGCCGGCGGCGAGCGATGCGGGGCAAGCGGTGTTCGGGCAGATGACGAACGCGGGCTCGTTCTCATCCTGCGAGAGGATCTGGTGATAGCTGTGCGAGCCGATGTAGGCGAGGGTGAGCGAGGTTTGCGGCGCGATCTGCTGCTCGAGCTTCAGCGTCCAGGCAAGCGTGCTGGGCGTTGCGATGTTGGTCTGCACGCTGGAGGGCGAGATAGTTCCCTTCCCGCTGACGGGATCGGAGACCGTGGTGCCGGAGTAGCTGAGGGTCGCGTTGTAGGGCGCGGATTGGTCGAGCCGATAGTTCAGATTGTCGAGCAGGCTTTGCTCGACGTCCGAAGGAGGCGCGCACCGCGGTGGTGCCGTTGCCGAAGGGATCCCATGCGAGACCGACGCGCGGCTGCGGCAGAAACTTTGCGCGATTGTCGGTGAGAGCGGAGGAGCCGACGGTGGGGTTGGTGTTGATGACGCCGTTGGTGAACTGGTAGTTCGCCGCGCGGCCGTTGCGCTTCATTCCAGCCATTGCTGCTTTCGACGCGAAGGCCGGCGCGGAGTTCGAGACGCGGCGTTGCTTTCCAGACATCTTCGACATAGCCGGCGCCGAACCAGGAGCGCCAGTTGAGCGGCGTGGGCGCGGGGACGATGGTGAAGGTTTTGATGGTGCCCTGCAGAAAGGTTTGCAAGGTGGCGAAGGAGGCCTGGCCGTACTGATTCTGCGCGAGATTGTCATTGCTCTGCAGGCGTTGCAGCCATCCGCCGATTTCGATCTGATGGCGGCCGAAGGTCCAGTAGATGTGATCGTCGAGGGTAAAGAGGTTGCGCGCGACGGCGTTGTTGCTGCCGACGTTGCCGCCGGCGCCGGTGATCTGCGATGCGCCGTTGGAGGCAGTGGAACCGGAGATGACGATGGCGCCGACGGGACGGCCAGCGACGAAGCCGGGCACATCGACGGTGGAGCTGCCGAGGAAATAGAACGATGCGCGGGAGAAGCCGAAGCGGGCCGTATTGAGCAGGCGCGAGGAGACGATGTGCTGCTCCTCGACGCTGGCGACCTGCTCGCGCAGTGTTTCGTCGATGACGGCGAAGGGATTGGCCGTGGGCGTGTGGGCGATGGAGTCGTCGATGGTGTAGACGCCGAAGAGCAGGTCCTTCGCTCCGAGGTTGTAGTCGGCGCGCGCGGTGCCGAAGTCTTCGCGGATGGTCTGCTTGGGATTGCTGAAGGCGCGCGCAATGCCGGTGGGCTGGCCGGTGGATGGGTTGGTCAGCTCAGCGACCATTGGGCGTGGGCCAGAGTTGCAGAAGATCGGAGACGCCGGGAGCGACGCCGACGTTGACGAGCGAGCCGCCGGGGCCGATGGGGAGCAGGCCCTGGCGTGCATTCGCGTCGGGGACGAGCGCGACGTTGCTGAGGCCGAGATTTTGTCTGTAACCTTCGTAGTTGCCGAAGAGGAAGACCTTGTCGCGGCGGATGGGACCGCCGAGCGAGCCGCCGAAGTTGTTGCGCTGGAACTCGGGGATCTGCTGCTGGTCGAAGTAGTTGCGCGCGTCGAGCGCGCTGTTGCGCAGGAACTCGTAGGCTGCGCCGTGCAAGCTGGTTGGAGCCGCTGGCGGTGACGATGCTGATCTGCGCGCCCTGGCGTTTGCCGAAAGCGGCGGAGTAGGTGTCGCTGGAGACGTTGAACTCGCGCACGGCATCGACGCCGAGCAACTGGCCGCTGGTGCCGCCCGGCGTGACGTTGATGAGCGATGCGCCGGTGTACTCGACGCCATTGAGAAGGTAGAGATTGTCCTGCGGGCGGCGGCCGGAGACGGAGAACATGTTGCCGACGGACGAGTTGGAAGTCCCGATGCTGCCGGAGCGCTGCGCTGTGTAGTTCACGGTGGCGGGATTGAGCGTGAGGAGTTGATCGTAGGAGCGGCCGTTGAGCGGAAGATTTTTTACCTGGCGCTCGTCGACGAGGCCGCTGGTCTGCTGCGTGGTGAGATCGACCGGCGCGGGCTTATCCGTGACTTCGACGCGCTGACTGACTTCACTCGCGGAGAGCGCAAGAGTTGACGCGAACCGATGCGCCAACCGTGACGACGATGCCATCGCGCTGTTGAGTGGCGAAGGCGTTGCTGGTTGCGGAGACGGAGTAGCGGCCGACTGGGACGGATGGAGCGCTGTAGAGACCCTCGCCGTTGGTGATGAGGTGGCGCTCGCTGCCCGTCTCCTGATTGCGGATGACGACAGTGGCGCCGGGAATGGCGGCGCCCGACGAGTCGGTGATGGCGCCGCCGATCGATCCGCCGACGACCTGTGCGTGCGATGGCGCGGCGGTAAGTACGAGTGCTGCGAAGATGCCGGCGACGGCCGGTGCTGTGGTGAAGCGCATGCGCTGATCTCCAGATCACGTGAAGCGTGGGTGAGGAGGAGCGGCGCGCGCTGTTCGACTTATGAGTGGCGGCGCTCCCAGTGCACCTGCGGAGGACAACAACAGGCGCAACATCCCGCGATGCGACAACACGCACGCCGGGAGGAGAGCAGGGTTTGCGATCGGGATGGAGAGAGCAGATGCATGCGGCGCTGAATGCCTTTGCAAGCTATAGCGATGGAATGGAGGCTAACTGTGGTGGAAGGCAGACGATATCTCAGCGCTTAGCGGCAACAACAGCGGGCGGCCTGGGCGAGAAGCTTCATCTGTAAGTGGAGAGTAACACGATTGAGAGTGGGATCGGAAGTTTGTCCGAAGCAGGCGCATCGCTGTCAGGGCCGAAGTGGTAGATTCGCTGGTGCCATGAAATACCGTTTTCCTGTACTCTCTACGCTTTCTCTCTTCGTCGCTTTCGCAGGGACGATCTATGCACAAACTGGTGCGCCGCATCTGGAAAGGCGGGGCCACGCTACGCAGCTGATCGTGGATGGCAAGCCGTATCTGATGCTTGCGGCGGAGATTCATAACTCGAGCTCTTCGAGCCTGGATTACATGGATGGGGAATGGCCACGGCTGGCGGCAATGGGACTGAATACCGTCCTGACGCCGGTGAGCTGGGAGCTGGTTGAGCCCACTGAGGGCAAGTTCGACTTCACGCTGGTGGATGGATTGCTGGCTGCTGCGCGGAAGCAGCATCTGCGCCTTGTGTTTCTATGGCTGGCGTCGTGGAAGAACGGCATGTCGAGTTATCCGCCTGTGTGGGTGAAGCAGGATACGAAGCGCTTTCCGCGCGTGGTGGAAGACGGGCGGCCGGTAAACATTCTGAGCACCTTCGGCGAAGAGACGCGTGCGGCGGACGAACGCGCGTTTGCGGCATTGATGCAGCACTTGCGCGAGGCGGATGCGCACGACCAAACCGTGCTGATGATGCAAGTGGAGAACGAGGTAGGCGTGCTGGGCAGCACCCGCGACCACTCCGATGTGGCGAATCGCGCATTCGCCGGTGCAGTCCCTGGTGAGTTGCTGCGGTATCTCGATCAACATCATCTCGCGTTGAATCCAGAACTGCGCTCACTTTGGGAAGAGCATGGCGCGAAGACCAGCGGCACGTGGACGGAAGTCTTTGGCGATTCGCCACGCACAGATGAAATTTTCATGGCGTGGCATTACGCGAAGTATGTGCAGGCTGTAACGGCGAGGGGCAAAGCCGCCTATGACCTGCCGATGTATGTGAACACTTGGCTGGGCGGCGCGGACGCGATTCCCGGCAACTATCCAAGCGGGGGACCGCAGCCGCAGGTGATCGACGTATGGAAGGCGGCGGGAACGGCGCTCGACATCTATGCGCCGGATTTGTACTCGCCGGATGTGTATGGATGGGCGCAGCGCTACCATCGCGCGGACAATCCGCTGTTTCTACCGGAGACGCGCGACGGTGAGGCGGGCGCGGCGAATGTCTTCTACATTCTTGGCGAGCATGCGGCGATCGGATTTTCGCCGTTCGGGATTGATAACTGGGCCACCCCACAGACGGGCGAGATGTCGGAGAAAGAGAAGAGTGGCGAAGATGCTTTGCGCGCGAGCTACAACGCGATTGCTTCCGTTGCGCCGATGCTGCTGGATGCGCAGAGCAAGGGTGAAGTGCATGGGTTCGTGCTGGACAAGTCGCGGCCTGAGGCGCTGTTTGTGATGCAGGGCTACGAGGTGCAGGTGAGCCTGGATGAGGTCTTCGGCAATCACGCGGAGGATGGCTACGGCATGATACTGGCGACGGGGCCGGGTGCATTTCTTGGCATTGGCAAGGGCTTTCGGGTGAAGTTTACTCCGCGAGATTCGAGTACGAAGCGTGTGGGCATCGGCACCATCGACGAGGGCCGCTTTGAGAATGGAAAGTGGATCGCAGGACGGCGGCTGAACGGCGACGAGAATGACCAGGGCGAGTACTGGCGCTTCGATCCGCGCTCGCTGCACACAGAGAAGGTGAAGCTGTATCGCTTCGAGTGAGCGGGTTGAACACGACCGGCCTCTAGCGAGCGGGTGGTCCGGTCTTTCTCTCATCGATGATGGTATAGCCCTCCGGGACAGAGAAGTATCGGCGGTCCGGCTCGGACGTATTCACGTTTGTGGCGGTGAACTGCTCCTTGCCCACGGACGGACTGTCCAGCGTGGAAAGAAGATTGATGCCGAGCTCTTTCGAGTACCAGAACTCGCGAGTGGTCACCATGGGCTGGTCGTTTCCGTACACGTTCGGGTTCAGTGTTGTGGTGTCCCGATAACCGACAGTATCGAAACCATTGATGGCGTTGCCGCCCAGATTCTCGTGCGTAGTGAAGCCACTTCCATCCGGCAGCGGACCGGGCTTTACGAGTGCGGGCAGATAGGCCGCCTCGGTAGAGCCGCTGTAGCGCAACAGGTAGCACTGCTTGGTCGCCGTCTCGCAGTTGTACAGCGTGTGTTCCGCTGGATCAGAAATCTGGATATAGTTCATCTTCGATTCCATCTTGCCGTTCTTGGGAACCAGCCACCACCGTTCCTGATAGATGCGCCCGGCGCTGTCGCGCATAATCTGGCGCTTGTTGGCCACTGTGTAAGTGCCGCCGTTCCCTAAAGGGCGGATCCACTCCGTCTCGAGGGTCAGACTGAACGGAGCGTGGGCCATGGGCGGAATGAAGATGCTCTCCAACGTCTGCCGGGTACCGCCATCGAAAGTGAGAACCGAGGATGACTGCGTGGTTTGAGCCAACGCCGCGCTCGTTTGCGCCACTGCGCATGGAATGGTCAGGAGCAAAGCCAGGTAGGAACGCTGGAACCGGGAACATACATGCATAGCGATATCCCCCGCGCAATCGCCAGCGATTGTATCGCGTCGCGTATGTGAAAGGATTTGCCAGCACCGGCGAGGCAGCAGTGGGCTTACAAAGTGAGACGGATACCCAGGGTGCCATCCAACTGCGGCACCGCTGTGACTTGTTCCAACGATGCAACGTACCAGTCCGCTCCGTTGAGTTCAGATTGCGAGTGAGACGAGAGCACAGCGAGTACCTTGCAGCCCGCGGCCTTTCCGGAGGCGACGCCTGCGGGTGAGTCTTCGATAACCAGGCAATCCGCAGGCGCGAGTCCGAGAAGCTTTGCGCCGGTGAGGTAAGGCTCGGGATGCGGCTTGCCGTTTGCGACTTTGTCCGCGGAGACGAGCGCTGCCGGCATGGGAAGTTTCGCGTAGCCGAGGCGGCCCTGCAGCAGACGCACGGTGGCCGATGTGACGATGGTCCAGCGATCGGCAGGCAGTGATGCGAGAAGGTTTTCGACGCCGGGCAGGACGATGAGGGTGCTGTGGTCCTCCGCGTCGTAGTCTTCGAGCCGGCGCTGCTCAATGACAGGGTCGAGATCGGGACGCAAGGCGCGCAGTGTATCGAGTGCACGGCGGCCATGCGTGGATTGCGGCGAGAAGGTGCCTTCCATGTTGTGATATTTCGCCCAGCGCAACCAGCAGCGCTCATCCGCGCCGGTGGAGCTGATGAGGACGCCATCCATATCGAAGAGAATGCCGCGAGTGGTGATCTCGATGGTCATCTGACTGATTGATGATGACATGCGCTCTGCAGCGTGTCCGAATCGGCGTTAAGCTGTCCATATGTTCCCTTGAGGAGGACCTCACCCATGGAACGTCGCGATTTTCTGAAGCAGAGTGCCTTCACCGCAGCGGCTGCCGCGAGTGCGCGGCTCGCGTCGGCCAGCCCAACACAACCAATTGCAAAGCGGCCGCTGGGTAGCACAGGCGAGCACCTTTCGATCATCGGTTTTGGCGGCATTGTGGTGATGGATGAGGACCCGACGCAGTCGAAGAACATCGTGGCCGAGGCCGTGGACCGTGGCATCAACTACTTCGACATTGCACCGAGTTATGGAAACGCGCAGGAACGGTTGGGTCCGGCGCTGGCGCCGTATCGCAAGAACTGCTTTCTGGCATGCAAGACCGAGGGCCGGACAAAGGATGCCTCGCGCAAGCAGCTTGAGGAGTCTCTGCGACTCCTCAAGACGGATCATGTGGACCTGTACCAGTTTCATGCGCTGACCAAGATGAGCGAACTGGACAAGGTGCTGGGACCGGGCGGCGCGATGGAGACGATGGAGGCGGCGAAGAAGGAAGGCAAGATCCGGTACATCGGTTTCTCCGTGCATTCGCAGGAGACGGCGGTGGCCGCGATGGATCGCTATCCGTTCGATACCGTGCTGTTCCCAGTGAACTTTGTGCTGTTCTCGCAGGCGAAGTTCGGACCGCAGATTTTAGAAAAGGCGCAGGAGAAGAAGATGGGCATCCTGGCGCTGAAAGCGATGGCGAAGACGACGTGGCCGGCTGCCGAGAAGAAGAGCCATCCGGAACCAAAGTGCTGGTATCAGCCTGCGGCGTATCCGAAGGAAGCCGCGATGGGGCTACGCTGGACACTGGGGCACCCGATTACGGCGGCGCTGCCGCCGGGAGATGAGAAGTATTTCCGGCTGGCAATGGATGTCGCGCAGAACTACAAGCCGCTGGAGAGGCATGAGGAGACGGCGCTGCTGTCAGGCGCGGTGGGCGCGGAGCCGATCTTTCATCTTGGAAATGACGTCTAGATTATGAGCCGCGCCTGCCGCCAAGTGGGGACGGGCAAGCAGCGGCTCAGCATGGCGAGCACTGCGGGAGCTTAGAGGTCTGGACGGATTTCGATGGAATGAGGCGCAGCGCGGCGGCGTCTTCGTGCTGTTGCACCCGCGCCAATTGGAGCGAGATATGTCTTCCTTCCACTGTTCCGCTGGGTTTCCCTTCGAGCCAGAACAGGATTGCATCGGCTATCTCATGCGATTGCTTTGCCACGTCGCCCAGGCTCCGAATCACTGATCGTTCGAAGTCATCCTGTGCACCGGCCCAACGACCGACGTGAGGGTGCAGCATGCTGGATCTTAAATCACGAAACTGCAAAGAGCCCCGGTGCCGAAGCACTGTCCTGGCATGAGCAGCGTCTTTCTGAAAGAGAGAGATGGTGCACAGCCGTACAGATCCGTTCACGAGCTCCGCAATAGCGTCCAGCGCGGCACAGTCGTGAATCCCACCGCTTTCCAGGAGGCGCATGCTGTCCTGGGCGATGGCGACGGACGCTGTGTACGTGAGATGAAGAGCCGTACCGATGCTGGCGGCAGCAACTGCGAATCGCGATTCCGAAGTCTCCGCAACTCCAGCGTTTGTCAATTCTCGCGATAGTTTTTTGATCCGGCGATAGTGCTCGTCGAACTCACAACTCTCCGCAAGAACTACTTGCCGCGAGAAATCGAGACGGCGCAGCTCATAGCCCTTAATTGAATAGTCGAGAGCACGTTGCGCGAATCTTGACATAGCAAGCAGATGCACTCGCAGGATATGAATGTGCTGTTGCGAATTCATTCTCTTCACTTCCTTAATTAATGCTTGTTTGACTCAGGGATTTATGGGAAATATTCAAAATAAAAGGGAAACCTATCTTCCAATAGTGCGATACATCCTGCAATCGTTTCAGTTAACGAACTCCGAAAAAAGGAGGGTCCTTTGTGAGACGTTTTTCTTAACGACCCACTGCAGTTGTCGGATCGATCATTTTGCCGATTTCCAAGATCTTGGTTGCAGGAAATCCACTGAGTTCTGCATGGCGATGGATGAGCGACTCATCTTCTGCCAGGTATACGCAGAAGGTTTTGTCGGCGGCAACGAAGGATTCCACCCACTGGATATCAGGGCCGAGTTGACGCAGTACGCCGTTCGATTTGGCTGCGGCTTCGCGCAATTGCTCGCGCTCCAGGGTGCCAACTTTCGGTATTTCCCGCTCGATAAGATACTTCTTCATTCGTTGTTCCTCCGTTGCCCTTCGATAACTGACTACCGCTACTATCTCGAAGATAGGTGGAGTTATAACTTGTCACAAGATGGCAGACATGCCATCCTACATAGGTTCTTCGGCCATCTCCCATGTGAGCTACTTCGCAATTCCAGGGAAGGTCCCGATGGTAAATGTCACGATCCTGTTTCTCGACGAGACTTTCTCTTCCACTGCTATCGGTCCGATGGAGGTCTTTCGTCATACCGGAACGCTATGGAACAACTTCACCGGTCAGAAGCCGGTCTGTCATTTTTGCGTCACCACCGCATCAGTGGATGGACGCGCGGTGCATTGTGATGGACCGATCGATATTCAACCTGCGATGGCGCTCAATGACGTTCGCAAGACTGACCTGATCTTTATTCCGTCGACCGGACTGGGCATCGACGACGTGGTGGAGCGCAACGCGCCGGTAGTGCCGTGGTTGAAGCGCTGGCACAAGCGAGGGACGGCGATCGCGAGCGTGTGTTCCGGCGTTGGCCTTGTCGCGGCCACTGGTCTGCTTGACGGCAAGCGCGCCACGACGCATTGGAGCCTGGGTGAGCGGTTCCGAGAGAAATATCCGGCGGTGCGATGGATGCCGGAGCTGATGGTGACCGAAGACCACGACTTTTACTGCGGCGGTGGCGTGAACGCTGCGCTGGACCTGAGCTTGTATCTGGTCGCGCGGTTCTGCGGGCACGAAGTTGCGATGCAAAGCGCCAAGGCGCTGCTGATCGAGATGCCGCGCGCATGGCAGGCAGGCTTCGCTATCGTGCCTTTGAAAACCGCGCATTCCGATGAGAGCATTTCCGCGGCGCAGGACTGGCTGCATGAGAATTTTCATCACAGCTTTCCATTGGAGGCTCCAGCGGAGCGAGTGGGGATGAGCCTGCGCAATTTCGTGCGCCGCTTCAAGCAGGCCACCGGCGACAGTCCGCTGATTTACCTGCAGAAGCTGCGGGTTGCGGCGGCAAAACGGCTGCTGGAGAACGACCATCGCAGCATGCAGGAGATCAGCGACGCGGTGGGCTATCAGGATGCGGTGTTCTTCCGCAAGATCTTCCAGCGGCATACGGGAGTTTCGCCGAGCGCGTACCGGCAAAGGTTTGGGATGTAGGGCGTTGTTGCAGGTAGACTCAGCGTATGGGAAACAAAGACACAGGAAAACGCGAGACAAAGAAGGCGCCCAAACCCAAGCCGAAGGTCGAGCCTGGGCGTAAACGTGATGAGTACAGCCCGATTGCCGGGGGACCTCCGAAGAGCTGAGTGGGAAATTACCTGCCAAGCCATTCGTGGTGGACAGGGCGTAATATCCAGCTGCAGTGAAAGCGGCAGGAGCGACGCCATGAAACAGCGAATTGCGATGTGGGCGGTGGTGGGTTTTTTGGTCTCGGGCTGCTGGGTGATCGTTGCCTTGATGAATCCGATCGCTCTCGGGAAACCGGCCTTAAGGACTCTCGCTGTTTTCATACAACCGATTGCGCTCGTTAGTTTTCGCTTCCATGTCCCGATGCACTTCCTCGAGGTGATGATCGCGAATGGTGCTACGTACGGGCTGATCGGCCTGATGGTGGAGACGCTGCGGCGGCAGTTGCATCACGCGAGATGATCCACGCAGGCATTGCGCTGGATGCCGGCGATTGACACCACTTCTACAGCAACCTAGTCTAATAAGTACGATGACTCGGGTCGGTTCACCCATGCGTGCCTGTTGCTGTAGCTGTTGCTGCGGCCGGGTTCGGGTGTGCCGTCCGGCGGACATCGGATAAGTTTCGACGATTCCGCGACGCAAGACTTGAGACCCACCCGCAGATGCTGCCGGTGGGTTTTCGTATTTCCGGCAGCAATCCCCCATCAACGACGAAAGGTTGAAACGACCATGAGCACAATTGCAGAGACGACCGAGACGGCCCGGCTGCCCCGCCTGGGTGAGACGGCTCCCGATTTCAGCGCGAAGAGCACACACGGTGAGATCCGGCTGAGCGACTACACGGGGAAGGGCAAGTGGGTGCTGCTCTTCTCCCATCCTTCGGACTTCACTCCGGTATGTACGACGGAGTTTATCGAGTTTGCGCGGCGCTGGCCGGAGTTCGATGCGCTGAACGTGCAGTTGATCGGCGTATCGATCGACAGCATCTACTCGCACATCGCGTGGGTACGGGACATCGAAGAGCATGCCAAGGTGGAAGTGAAGTTTCCTGTGGTGGCGGATCTGGATCAGCGCGTCGCCCGGCTGTACGGCATGGTGCACGAGGCGGTGGCCGATACGGCGGCGGTGCGCGCGGTGTTCGCGATCGATCCGAAGCAAAAGGTGCGGACGGTGCTCTACTACCCGATGCAGCTGGGCCGCAGCATCGATGAGTTGGTGCGCGTGTTCCAGGGACTGCAGACGGTGGACGCGAACGGCGTGAGCTGCCCGGCGGATTGGAAGCCAGGTGAATCGGTGATTGTGCCAGCGCCGGCGACGCAGGCGGATGCGGCGAAGCGCACCAACGGCGGAGGGACGGGCCTGGACGTGAAGACCTGGTATTTATCGAAGAAGGAACTGGAAGTGAAGCCGCTGGCCGGTTCAAAGAACTAGGGCTGGCCGTCCGGTTAAGCGCGCCGGCCGCGCGAGTGGTGAGGTTTGCTCCCGCTGGTCGCTCACGCGGAACGCGATGGCCGTTCCGCACGAAATTATATTTTCGGGAGAGGAGCTGTACTGCGGCTTCTCTCTCGGGTTCTCTGAATTTTCCACCGCTAACGTGCGTGACATGACGCGCGTCTCTTCTAAAGGAGCCGCAGGAACTCTCATGGTCCGCCGAAACTCCGCCGCTTTCCGGCTCTCACTCATTGCAGTCCTCTGCGGTCTCTATGCGCTGTGCATGACGAGCGGCACGCGCGCGAGTGAGGAGGGGCGCTGCGTGGTGGTGCGGCACGCGGATCCAGTGAGATCCGAGACTGCCATGGCCTCTGGCCATCTCCGGCAGGTACCGCAGCACCGGCTGGTGCGGGCGCTCCCGCGTACGTCTGCCCCTGCATCGCTGTTCAAAGCAACTTGCATTGTCACACCAGACTTTGTGGAGCGTCTGCTTGCGCGTGAGAACGCGCTGGCGCTTGGCGGCGCTGCTCGCGCGCCCGGGCCGAGCCGCGCACCTCCTGCCGCCTAAAAAACAAAACTACCGACAAGGTCGATGGCGTTGACCTGTGGTTTCTCACAGCGTTCAACACGCGATGATCCGTGCGCGTTGGGAACGGCAGGCACCGCCTTCCTGATTTGCCACGCGACCTTTTGCCTTTGTGGTGTTTTGCCGGAGCGCAGAACATGCGCCTCCAGGAGGTTTTTCATGCAGCAATTGCTCGCAGGTTATTCCATGTTCCGATCGAAGGTTTTCGCACAACACGCCCGGCATTTTGCCGAGTTGGCACATTGCCACGAGCCGGAGGCGCTCCTGATCACCTGTTCCGACTCGAGAGTCATGCCGGAGATGATCACGCAGTGTGCCCCGGGGCAACTGCTCTGCTGCCGCAATGCGGGAAATCTGGTGCCTCCCGCAGAGGAGACATCCAGCGGAGTTGCGGCCACGGTCGAGTATGCCGTTCGCGTATTGCGTGTGCCGAACATCATCGTCTGCGGCCATTCCGACTGCGGAGAGATGCGCGCGCTGCTCGACGAGGGTGAACTGCGGGAGATGGGTTTTCTCCGCTCCTGGCTGGAATATGCCGGACCGATGTCTCGAGCATTTCGGGGCGTGATGCAGGACCCGCGTGTATGGCCGGCGGAAGAGCGCCTGCACGTGCTCACGGAACTGAATGTCATCGCTCAGCTGCAAAGTCTTCGCGCGCACCCGTCGGTCGCACGAGGACTCAGGCGTGGAAGTCTGCAGATTCATGGGTGGGTCTATGACATAGCGAGCGGAGAGGTCCGCTTGCTTGATCCGGCGACGGGCAGTTTCCGCCCACTGCTTCTCGAACCCTCGGCGATAACGAGTTCCGTCGAGGAACCGATGGTCGCCTGAGAGCAAGCAAGGTCATTCGGATCATTGAAGAGAACGGGCAGCGGGGTAAGATAACGCTGCCCTTCTTTTTGCGCCAGATGACACGATGATCGTCCGCTCCAAACCCAACTGGTGGGCCCTGCTGTTTGTATGGCGGGGGTCCATGATGAAGCAGATGCTGCCGCAACTCCTGATTGTGGCGGCGTTGAGCGTGGTTGCGGTATGGACAGAGGGCCATCTCTTCAAGCACAAAGTGCCACTGAATGCGACGCCGTTCACGCTGGTGGGCGTGGCGCTGGCGTTGTTTCTGGGATTCCGCAACAGTTCCTCCTACGACCGCTGGTGGGAGGCGCGCAAGCTGTGGGGTGCGCTGGTGAACACGATGCGGACGCTCACGCGGCAGGCGCTGACCATGACCGGCGAGGGCGGCAACAAGCGTGAATTCCTGAACATGCTGGTGGCTTTCACCTACGCGATGCGCGACCAGCTGCGCGGCGATGCTTTCGCACGGAGCGCGGAGTTGCTGCCGCAGCCGCTCGCCGAGGAGGTGGATCGCGCGCGCTACAAGCCGTTCATCATCCTGCGCGCGATGGGCGAGTGGGTGTCGGTACGACAGCGCGAGAATGCTTTCGGCGAGATCACGATGACGGCGATCGATCGCAATCTTGTGGAATTGTCGAACATACTCGGCGGGTGTGAGCGCATTGCGGCGACGCCGGTTCCCTTCGGCTATTCGGTGATGATCCACCGCGTCGTCTACTTCTATTGCGCGCTGCTGCCCTTCGGGCTGGTGGATGGGATTGCGTGGATGACGCCGGCGGTGACGCTGGGGATGGCGTACTCGTTTATCGCGCTGGATCTCGCTAGCGGGGGAGCTGGAGATGCCATTTGGCGAGAACGAGAACGATCTGGCGCTGGATGCGATCTCGCTGAATATTGAGTTGAGTATCCGCGAGATGAGCGGCGAGCCACTGGAGAAGAAGCCGTTGCAGCCGGTGAGGTACGTGCTTCACTAGCAAGTCGGCGAGTCAGCGAGTCAGCTTCGGGTCGGTTAGCTGAAGAGCGGCAGGCGGAATCGGCCAATGACACGGCGGCATCTGGTATAGGGAGAAAGCAAAAGGGACGGCCGAGGCCGTCCCTTTTGCGATGTTGCTGGATGGTTTAGAGAGGCTGAACGCTCTCTGCCTGCCAGCCCTTGGGACCCTTCACCACGTTGAACTGAACTGCCTGACCCTCCTGGAGGGTGCGGAAGCCCTGTGCCGTAATGGCGGTGTGGTGAACGAAGACATCTTCCCCGCTCTGGCGGCTGATGAATCCGAAACCCTTGGCGTCGTTAAACCACTTCACTGTTCCCTGTTCCATATTGCTTAAGTCCTTTACCGCTGCGTTGTGATGCTGAATTCAAGAAGCAAAAGGGGCGGCCGGGGCCGTCCCTTTTGGGATGTTGCCGAATGGTTTAGAGAGGCTGAACGTTCTCTGCCTGCCAGCCCTTGGGGCCCTTCACCACGTTGAACTGAACTGCCTGACCCTCCTGGAGGGTGCGGAAGCCCTGTGCCTGAATGGCGGTGTGGTGAACGAAGACATCTTCACCGCTCTGGCGGCTGATGAATCCGAAACCCTTGGCGTCGTTAAACCACTTCACTGTTCCCTGTTCCATATTGCTTAAGTCCTTTACTGCTGAGTTGTGACGCTGAATTCAAGATCGGTCTCGGCAAGTAGAGAACTGCAGATACAGAACTAGCAAAACCTGTCCAATTCGAACGCTCCCACAGTATACAACGGATGGGGTGGCTTTGAAGGTTACTTTTGTAATGGCTACGGAGCGGTTCACAGCGCTGCGTTGATGAGATGAAACTGCCGCGACTCCCTGATTTCCAGCGTGAAATCAGTCCTCCGGCGCGACGGCGTAGTAACCCTTCCGGGACTGGACCTTGAGGGCTTCGTCTCGCTGGTGGCACTGGATTTCGACTTTGCGGTAGGTACCGTCGGTCTTGTCGTTGGTCGGGGTGTAGCTGGCGACGTACTGAGTGCGCAACTCGTCCTCGATCTGCTGGAAGGCGGCTTCGAGCTTCTTGCCGTTGTCGCCCACATTGATAAGGCGGCCGCCGGTCTGGTCCGCGAGCTGATGCATGACGTAGTCGCCCGAGTAGCCGATGGTGTACATGCCGCCGTAAAATCCGCGATCCGCGATGAGCAGGACGTAGACCATGGAGTTGGCCTTCTGGGCGGCTTCGATGGCATCCCTGAGCTTGTGGGTAGATCCCTGGTCTTCTCCGTCGGTGAGGATAATCATTGCTTTGCGGCCGGTTTCCCCGGCGAGCTTGTCTTGCGCCGCCTCAACGACGGCGTCATAGAGCAAGGTTCCGCGCGGCGTGCCGGTGGGCAATGGGCCGGTGGTGACGCCGCCGGTACCGACGTTGATCTGGGCCTTCTGCATGTCGCGGGCGAGCGCGCTGGCGTTGGAAGTGAAGTCGGAGAGCAGGTCGATATCGACATCGAAGGAGACGAGGAAGGCCTGATCCTTCTGCCGGAGGATGCGCTTGAGGAACTCCGCGCCAGTCTGCTGCTCAAGCGGCAGAACGTTCTGCTGCGAGCCTGAAGTATCCAGCAGGAGGCCGAGGGTGAGCGGCTGATCGACCTCAGCGGTGAAATTCTTGAGCTTTTGCGGCTGTTTGTCCTCAAAGACCTGGCAGTCGTCGCGGGTGAGGTGCGGGATCAGCAGGTTCTTTTTGTCGCGGACGTCGAAGTAGAGCGAGACGAGGTTGACGTTCTGGCGGAAGGTGGCGACGGACTGCGAGGTATCGTCGTTGCCGTTGGGATCGCCGGGCATGCCCTGCGGCGCGGCGTCCGGCGACGGGGCAGCCTGTGCGTGGAGCCGCGCAGCGGGCAGAGCGAACAGGGCAAAGAAGAGCAGGAGCGAGAGGACACGGGACATGATCGTCTCCTATTAGACGATAGCGCGGGCCGGAGGGCGAGCGCTTTTGAAAGCAAGTCGGCAAGTCAGCAAGTCAGCCATTCTGCTTAACGGGTGACCCTCCGGATTGCGGGCCCGTCTCTCTGGTAGGCTGACACTTGGAGTTTCAGGCCGCGGGCATCGCGTCAGCACTGCATCTATCCCGATACGCAGACCTGCGTAGGCGATACGCAGGGGAGAAGCAGACGGGATAGCCTCGGAGATGGTGTGGAGGAGCTTTGGGCGGAAAGCAGTGGGCGTGGAGTCTGGTAGCAGCGGTTCCCCTTATGGGACTGGCAGTTGGCGTAGCGCAGCAGAACAGCAGCGGTTCGCTACCCGATGGCCCGAGCGCGCAGCAGAATTCCTCTGGCTCGCAGGCGAGCGGCGCCCAGGTGGACAGCACTGTTGAAAGCGGCTCGCAACAGAGCGTGCCGGATGCGCCGAGCGCGACCCGCAGCCAGAACTCCGACAATCTGCGGAACCTGACCCGGCAGGTGGCGCCGGGCAAAGCGCCTGCTCCGGAAGGCGATGAAAACCAGGTGCAGGCTCCGCCAGCGCCGCAGACCAATGCGCCGAATCCGGATGGGCCGCCGCAGCAGGAAGCTCCCTACATCCCGAAGAACGCGGAGGAGGCGCGGGGATTCATCATCCACGCCAACACCACGTTTATCCCTGTCCCGGTGACAGTGCTCGACAAAAACCATCATCAGGTAGCCGGGCTGACGTATCGCGACTTCCGCATTTATGAGAACGGCCAGCGGCAGCATATCGCCTTCTTCAGTGTGGACCCTGCGCCGCTGTCGGTCGCGTTCGTGATCGACCAGAGCATGCCCAAAGACACGATGAAGAAGGTGAACGAGAGTCTTTCCGCCATTCAAGGCGCGTTCACGCCGCAGGACGAAGCGGCCGTGTTCACCTACGGCAACGGTGTGACCAAGCAGACGAGTTTTACCGCGACGCAGGGAGATCGCCTGCCGGCGGTGCTGGAACGCTCCAAGAAAGAAGGCACGGAGATGGGTGGCCCGCAGGCGGGCGGGCCCTTCGGCATGCAGGGGCCGTCGATCAATGGCAAGTCGGTGGACCCGAATGTAAATGGCACTTCGCGGCCCGGCTACGACTTCAATCTTCCGCGCGAGACGCACACGCTTTCGGACGCGATTCTGGCGGCGGGGAAAGAGCTGCAGACGCGGCCCAAGGAACGGCGCCGCGTGATCTACGTGATCAGCGATGGCAAGGACATGCGCTCCAAGGCGAGTGTCCGCGAGGTGATCCGCTTCCTGCAGGCCAATCAGGAGACGGTGTACGCGACCATGGTGGGCGATGCGGCGACATGGGGCATCGGGTATCTGGACCGCGTGCACCTGCCGCTGATCCCCGCCGAGAACGTGCTGCCGCGCTACGCCACCGCAACCGGCGGCATACTCGAGTCGCAGTTCTCCGCGGATGGCATGGAGCGCAGCTTCGCCACCATTGCGAAGGAGGTCCGCACGCAGTACACGTTGGGCTTCTACAGCCATCTGCCAACGATCGACGGACGCTATCGCACGCTTGATGTGCACGTGGAGCGGCCGAATCTGGAGGTCAAGGCGCGGCTGGGCTATTACCCTACCGCTTCATTGCAGTGATAGCGCCCGCGCCCGGCGTTGCCGCGAATCCGGCGGCTACGGTTGGGCTGAGCCTGGCATCGGCTGCAATCTGGGGCACCAGCGATTTTGTGGGCGGCATTGCTGCGCGGCGGCTGCCATCGCCGGCGGTGGTGACGCTTTCGCATTCGCTTAGCCTGGTGGTGCTGGTATCGCTGGCTTTGATTCATGCATCCGCGTGGCCCGATACGCAATCCGCTGTATATGGAGCGCTCGCGGGATTGTCGTGCGGCACGGGCGTGATGGTGCTCTACAAGGCACTGGCGCTGGGGGGCATGGGGCTGACGGCAGCGGTGAGCGGTGTGCTGGCCGCGGTGCTGCCGGTGCTGTGGGCATTCTCGACCGAGGGTTTGCCGCGCGCACCGCAGATTGCGGGCATCGTGCTGGCCGCGGTGGCGATCTGGATGATTGCGCGCGCGCCGGGATCTCCTTCCTCAAAGCAGGCGATTTTATTGGGCGCGGCGGCAGGCGCGAGCTTTGGCTGCCTGTTCATACTGCTGAAGCTGGCGGGACGCGGCGGCGTGCTGTGGCCGCTGGCGTGGTCACGCGTGGCGAGCGCGACGCTGGCCGCGGTCGTGACGTGGATCGGAATGCGACGTAAAGGCGGCGCGAAGATTGGCACGCGGCCGAGACTCTCATGGTCGGGCTGGACGGTGCTGGGATTGATCGCGATCGCGGGCATCTTCGATGCGAGCGGCAACACTTTCTATACGATCGCTACGCGGCTGGGCCGGCTGGATATTGCAGCGGTGCTGAGCTCGCTCTACCCGGCAGCGACGATCGTGCTGGCGACGGTGCTGCTGAAGGAGCGGACGACACGGAGCCAGGCAGCAGGCATGGCACTCGCGCTGGTGGCTGTGGTGCTCATTTCGCTTTAGCGACGCGCAGTACACTTCTTTTCCGATCAAGAGACGCATGACAGAGACGGGACAATCCGGGAGCGTGCAGCCGGGACGCATGGAAGTGGGCCGCATGGAAGTGATTACCGGCCCGATGTTCTCCGGCAAGAGCGAGGAGCTGATTCGGCGATTGAAGCGCGCACAGATTGCGCGGCTGCGGGTTGCGAGCTTCAAGCCGGAGATTGACCTGCGCTACCAGCGGGACGCGATCGCTTCGCACAGCGCGCACACCATGGAGGCGGTTGCGGTGCGCGATGTGGAGCGGTTGCGCGCGGTGCTCTTCCCTGCACTGGAGAGCATCGACGTGGTGGGCATCGACGAGGCGCAGTTCTTCGACGACTCGCTGGTCGGAGTGGCGATGGAGCTGGTGCAGGCGGGCAAGCGCGTGGTGCTTGCCGGGCTGGACACGACGTTTGCGGGCGAGCCGTTTGCGCCGCTGCCGGCGCTGATGGCGATTGCCGACGAGGTGATGAAGTTGTCGGCGGTATGCATGCTGTGCGGCGCGCCGGCGATCCATACGCAGCGGCTGGGGACAAGCCAGCAGTTGGTGGTGGTGGGTGCCGCGGGCGTGTATGAGGCGCGATGCCGCGCACACTTCAGGCCGGAGGGCGATGTGCCGGCGGCGGAGCAGCTCAATCTTCCGAAGGCATAACGTTAGTGCGCCAGTTCGCCGCGGAGCGTGGTAACGGCCTGGCCGCGCAGCTTGACCCGATCTCCTGCGATGCGGAGATGCAGCCAGCCGCCGCGCGCAGACGCCTGGTAGGCAACGATCTCCTGTTTCCCGATGCGCTTCATCCAGTACGGCGCGAGGCCGCAGTGCGCAGAGCCGGTGACGGGGTCTTCATCGATGCGGAAGTGCGGGTAAAAGCAGCGGGAGACGATGTCGGCATCACCGCTGCCGCCAGCCGCGGTAACGATGATGCCGCGCGCGTCTTTTTGATTGGAGAGAGCTGCGATCTGCTTCAGGTCGGGGCGGAGCGAGCGAACGGTGGCCTCGTCTTTCAGCTCGACCAGGTAATCGAGGCGGTTGCGGCCCACGAAGACCGGCTCCGCGCCAAGCATCGCCGCGAGGCCGTCCGGCGTTGCGGCTGGAGCGACAGGCTCGGCGGGGAAATCGAGCTCGATCCATGCAATGCGCTGCCCTGCGGCATCCTTGATCACAAGCTGGTCGGCTGTGAGCAGCCCGCTGCGAGTGTGAAAGCGCGCCTGCTCGCCGGGGCGGAGCGCGGCTGTCTCCCATAAGTAGTGGGCGCTGGCGAGGGTGGCGTGTCCGCAGAGATCGACCTCGCCGCCGGGCGTGAACCAGCGGAGATTGTACCCGTCCTGATTGCTTGCTCCGCACTTGATCAAGAACGCCGTCTCGGCGTGGTTCATTTCGATGGCGACCTCCTGCATCCACTCGTCCGACGCGGGTGTTGAGAGAACGCAGATGCCGGCGGGATTTCCGCGATAGGGCTCAGCGGTAAAGGCGTCGACGACGGCTATGGGCTGGGGCATGAGTTGAGGGTAAATCAGCGAATGAGTAATCCAGCCCAGCGATGAGATCCGTGACAGCGCCCGCAAACTGCAGGTTCTTCGCTTCGCTCAGATGACAATCTTCGCGGATTCACCCCGTCGTTGGCTGGCAGCGTGGCTGACTTGCGAACTCGCTAGAGCGCGTTGCTGAGGATTGACGGTCTGGTCTCCACCAGGTGCAGGATGAGTTCACCGAAAAGCGTGTTGGCCCAGGCGAACCAGGCACGCGTGAAGTCTGCGGCATTGTCTTTCTGAAAGGACTCGTGCAGGAAGTGCGTGCCGGCCGTGGTGTCGCGCAGGGTGCGCAGGCAGGTTCGGATCTCCTGATCATCGGTGCTGGTGAAGGCGCGGAAGAGGATGGACATGGGCCAGATGTAATTGAGGCCCTGATGCGGGCCGCCGATGCCCTCGCCCGCCTTGCCGCGGAAGAAATACGGGTTGTCCAGACTCAGGACCCATGCGCGCGTGCGCTGATAGACGGGATCGTTGATGGCGCAGCAGCCCAGGTATGGCAGCGAGAGCAGCCCCGGGGCGTTGGCATCGTCCATCAGAAGCGTGTTGCCGTAGCCATCGACTTCGTAGGCCCACAATACGTCGCCGTTACTGTTCTGTGTGTGCCCGTAGTGTGCCAGCGCGGTCTCAATCTCGATGGCGAGGGCCATTGCGGCAGTCGCGAGGTCGGCATCCTGGAGAACATTGTTTGCAAGTTCTGCGAGCTGGCGCAGGCTGATCATAGCGAAGAGATTGGCGGGGACGAAGAGCGGATAGATGCAGGAGTCGTCCGAGGGGCGAAACATGGAGTAGATGAGTCCGACGGGACGCGCGGGATTGCCGTATCCCTTGAGTGGCACGGTGTCTGTTGGGATGGGCGAGCTGCGCTGGAAGTGATAAGGCCCCTGCGACTCCTTGCGCTGCTGCTGGCGGAAGGTCTCGACGATGCGACGCGCCGAGGCATTCCACTGATGGTCAAACGGAGCGGTGCTGCCAGTGGCCTTCCAGTAGCCGTGCGCGAGGCGGATGGTGTAGCAGAGCGAATCGACCTCCCACTTGCGCTCGCCGACGCCGGGCTTCATGTCGGTATCGTCGTGCACGGACCAGGAGAGTGGCTTGTCAGATGTCGAGCGCAGGAAGGCATTGGCGTAGGGATCGAGGAGGATGCATCGGCTCTGGCGGCGGATGACGCCTTCGATGAGCGAGGCGAGTCGTTTATCCTCGCGCGCGAAAGGGAGATAGGGCCAGACCTGCGCGGAAGAGTCGCGCAACCACATCGCATCGATGTCGCCGGTGATCACGAAAGTGTCGGGATGGCCTTCGAAGGTGCCGGGAGAGACCGTGGTATCGAGCGTGTTGGGCAGACAGTTGCCGAACATGAGGCGTAGCCCGGGATCGGTGATCTTCGCACCGACGCGAGTGATGGCGGCTTCGACAGCAGGGCTTGAGAAGCGGCGATCCGCGGGAGCGGGACGCTGGTGAAGATCCGTTGGCTTGATTTGCGCAAGCAGATGACGCGGCGTCGCGGCTACAGCAGCAACGGATGCAGCGCCGCCTAAGAAAGCGCGGCGCGAAGTGCCGGTGTTCGTGCTCATGCGGTGAGCGAAGGCGGCGCGACCTTCTGGCTTATGCCGAGTTGCTGGTTGGGTTGATCGCCCATGGTGAAGGTGAGGGTGGCGCCCGTAACGAGATCGCTGTGGCGGACCCAGAGTCGATCAAGCGGTTTGCCGTTGAGCGCGACCGACTGCACATACTTCTGCGAAGCGTTGGCGCGTTTGGCTTCGATGGTCAGCGTCTTGCCGCCGCCTACGTTGATTTTTGCGCTCTCGAAGAGCGGCGTGCCGAGCACATATGTGCCGCTGGCAGGATCTACCGCATAAAGACCCATCGCGCTCATGACATACCAGGCGGACATCTGGCCGCAGTCTTCGTTGCCGGCGAGCCCGTCGGGATCGTTGTGGTAGAGCGTGTCGAGGATCTGGCGGATGCGCTCCTGCGTCTTCCACGGCTGGCCGGCCCAGAGGTAGAGATAGGCGATGTGGTGCGAGGGCTCGTTGCCGTGCGCGTACTGGCCGATCAGACCGGCAATGTCGGGCGGCGCATCGGCGGGTAGCTCGGAACTCTGGTTAAAGAGCTCGTCGAGCTTTTTGAGGAATGGCTCGCGGCCGCCGAACTGATCGATGAGGCCCTTCACATCGTGCTGAATGCCGAAGGTGGTCTGCCAGGCATTGGACTCGGTGTAGTCGCGCCACCGTTTGGAGTGGCCCATCTCCTTGGGATCAAAAGGCGTGGTCCAGTCGCCGTTCGCAAGCTTGGCACGGATGAAAAGCGTCTGCTTATCGAAGAGGTGCTGGTAGTTCTGCGAGCGTTTGAGCTGGAGTGCGACATCGTCGTTGCGGCCGAGCTTTTTCGCGACGTGCGAGCAGGCCCAGTCGCCATAGTCGTACTCGAGTGTCTTTGAGACGGATTCTTCTTCGAGATCGGCGGGGATGTAACCGTCCTTGCGATAGAGCCCAAGGCCGCGGTAGTCGTCATCCATGTTGCGCTTGCGCATCACCTTGTAGGCGCGCTGCCAGTCGATGCCGGGGATCTGCTTCACACATGCCTCCGCCATCACGCTGGCGGAGTGATAGCCGGTCATGGTGCCGGTCTCTTCGGCCTGCAGCGGCCACACGGGCATGCCGGCGGGGCTCTGCTCGGCCATGGCGATGAGGCAATTCACCAGCGACGGCACGCGCTCCGGCTGGAAGAGCGTGTAGGCGGGGTGACAAGCGCGATACGTATCCCAGAGCGAATAGGTGGAGTAGTTGTGCTGGCCGTGATCGAGCGTGTGGACCTGGTTGTCCATGCCGCGATACTCGCCGCTGACATCGTCCATCAGGGTAGGCGCGCACATCATGTGGTACAGCGAGGTGTAGAAGATGGCCTGCTGATCGGGCGTAGCGCCATCGATGCGAATGCGGCTCAGCTCGCGCTGCCATGCGAGCCTGGCTTGCACGCGGGTCGCGGCGAAGTTCCAGTCAGACTGTTCTGCACGAAGATTCTTGAGCGCGTTGGCGGTGCTGACGGCGGAGATGCCGCAGCGCACGTGCACCGGCATACCGACGGGAGGATCGAAATGCAACGCGGTCTGCAGCGCGGTCCCCTTCGCAGTGTGGCCATCGATGGGCTGGCGATTGGAATAGAGCTGCGCCTTGAAGGGCACAGAGAACTCCATGGCGAAGTAGATCTGGCGGCCGGGCGCCCAGGAATCGACGGTGCGGCCACCGGTGACAAGGCGGTTCTCGGGATCGACGGTGAGCTCGGCAGCTTTGACCGGATTTTTCGGCGATTGATAGGCGTGGATCAGATCGACGATGATATGCGCGTTCTGCGCCTGTGCCGGAAAGGTGTACTGATGCAGGCCGGTGCGCTCCGTTGCCGTCAGTTCGGCACGGATGCCAGTGTCCTTGAGCAGCACGGAGTAGTAGCCAGGCTCGGCGGTTTCATCGTCGTGGGAGAAGGGAGAGCGATAGCCGGACTCCGGATTTTCGCGTGTGCCGGGCTCGAGCTTGACCTCGCCGGTGCGCGGCATGACCAGGATGTCAAGCAGATCGCCGCAGCCGGTGCCGCTGAGATGGGTATGGGTGAAGCCCATGATGGAGCTGTCGCTGCGGTGATAGCCGGCGCACCAGTCCCAGCCGTCGTCGTAGGTGTCCGGGCTGAGCTGGACGGCGCCGAAGGGAACGGTGGCGCCTGGAAAGCAATGGCCATGGCCGCCGGTGCCGACGATGATGTTGACGTGGCGGGTGACGTCATCGCTGTCTGAGGTGTGGGGGGCGGTGACGAGGCGCTGCGCGATGCCGCGGGGGAGAGCGAGATTGGAACAGGCAGCGAGTGAGAGCGTTCCCAGAAATGTGCGGCGTGTGACCATCTATGCAAACCTCTTTCAGGATGCTTCGGTAGATTGGGCGAGACTGCGGCCCAGTGCTTCCTCATCGCGACTGAACGGCAGCAGGCAGGCACCGAGAATGCCTGCATCGGAACCAAGTTCAGCGCGGCGAACAAAACTTTTGCCGGGAGTGTCGAGCGGATCGCCGGGCGCGGCCGCGGTCGGCCGGTAAACGTAGCTGCGCAGGCGCATTTCCGCAAACATGGCGGGTGCGAAAAGGTCCCATGCATTGGAAAGGCCACCGGCAACGACATAGAGCGGCAGGTTGAGCATGTTGGCCACTCCCCCAAAGGCGATACCGACGGCACGCCCCACGCGCTCGAAGATCGCAATGGCGGTGGCATTTCCGGCGATTGCGGCATCGGAGATCATGTGCGATGTCCAGTCGGCCGGATCCTTTGGCAGCATGGAAGCCAATATGGGATCGTTCGCTTCTCGAGCCATGCGAACGACGCCGGTGGCCGAGGCAAACAACTCCACGCAACCGCGGCCGCCGCAGGGGCAGGCCGGGCCGTCGGGTTCGACCATCAGATGCCCCGCTTCACCGGCCATGCCGTTGTTGCCATGCCAGATGCGCTCGTTGAGGATGATGCCGTTGCCGACGCCGGTGCCCAAGGTGAGCATGCAGAGCGAGTGAATGCCGGCGGCGCGGGCGGAACCAAGTTCAAACTCGGCAAGAGCCGCGGCGTTGGCGTCGCTGTCGAGGTAAATGGGCTCGTTGATCGCCTGCTCAATGGCCGCGCGAAGCTGGAAACCGTCCCAGCCCGGAAGATTCGGAGGATTGCGAATGACGCCAGCAGGCAATTCCAGCGGGCCGGGGCTGCCGACGCCGATGCCGGCCGACTGGCCATGCGGCTGGCACCGGGAGCGCAGGGCGTTGACCGCATCCTTCAGATCGTGGATAACCCGCTCCCGCCCCTGGGAAAGACGGGTGGGCAGCGAGATAAGCTCGGCGACCTGGCTGCCGGAACGATAGGCAGCAACGCGGAGGTTCGTGCCACCGAGATCGACACCGATCGAAAATTGACCTTCCACGGTTTTGCTGGACACTTCTCTGATCATTTTGCCTCAAATCAGCAAAAATTGGCCCCGCAGGCGCAGTTTCGTGTTGTAGGCTTAGCCCATCGCTTCTGACGTTGCGCGCCGCGTTCTACTTCATTCTGGCAAATATTCCGGTGCGTCGTGGCCAGAAGCCTCCACTCTACACCGGACGTGCAAATGCGAACTTCTCCGACCGACTGGATTGTGACCTTCGCATACTACGCATTCGACTACAGTATCGGTTCTTATTATTACCGGCACGCGAGTGGAGATTCTTTCTGGGGCGAGCGCATTTGCAATCTCACTGAGAACGGCAAACTCGTATGTCGGTAAAGACGGACGATCGCGAAGAGAAGATCATGCGGCTCCTGTTGCAGCGGGGGGCGGCGACTATCGAAGAGCTGCTGGCCACGGCGGAAACGTCGGCGCCGAGCATTCGCCGCGACCTGAACCGCCTGGAACGGCGCGGCCTGGTACGGCGCACGCACGGCGGCGCCACGCTGGTGGAGCCGCTGCTGTATGAGCCGTTTCGCTATGACACCTCATTCCAGGCGCGAGAGCAACGCGCAGCGGAAGAGAAGCGCCGCATCGCGCTGGCGGCGGCAGACCTGATCCGGGAGAACGAGACCATCGGGCTGACGGCCGGCACCACGACCACACAGATCGGCCGCGCGATCCGCCATCGCATCAACATCAAGGTTGTCACCAATGCGATCAATATCGGCATGGAGCTGTGCAATCACGCGGGCATCCGCACGTCGATTACGGGCGGCGTGTTGCCGTGGGCGTGGTCATTTTCGCTCAGCGGGCCGGCGGCGGTGCACTTCATCAATCAGGTCTATCTGGACAAGGTTTTCCTGAACGTCGTGGGGCTGGACGTGGAGCGCGGCGCGACCACGCTGGAAGCGGATGAGGCGGTGATCTTCCGCGCGATGCAGCGGCAGGCGCGTGAAGTGATCGCAGTGGCCGACCACACCAAGATCGGCCAGGTGAGTCCGGCGCTGATCTGCCCGGTGCAGGAGATCCATATGCTGGTGACCGACACAGGCGCGACGGATGCGATGATTGCGCCGTTTGAAGAGCGTGGAATCAAAGTGCTGCGCGTGTGAAGACAAGATGCAAACAGGAGGCATGGGGAATGCAGAATCGGGTCTGGTGCTGTGTTGCGAGAAAAGTGTGTGGGGCGGCAGCGGCCGCTGTGCTGACGGCAGCGCTGCTGAGCGGTAACAGCATGCAGGCCCAGCAGATGGCGAACGGCAATGCGTCGGGGTACGGGCTGATGCCGCTGCCCTTCGCATTTTGAACCAGGCACCGGCAGCTTCACCCTCAAGCCGGGGATGCACGTCGCGTTTCAACACTTCCACAATGCGCGCCTGGAAGCGGGCACCGTGCGCATGATGGCGCGGCTGCAGTTTGAAAGCGGCGTGCCGCTGCCGCACATTCCCAGCCTGATCGCAGGCGATCTTTCGAGCGCCGGCATCGTGATCGATGTTGCGCGGAGCGGGCGGCGCGGTGCAGTCGCTGAATGAGGACGAGTCGTATTCGCTGAGCGTGACGCCGGCGCTGATTACATTGAAGGCCGCAACCGTCGTCGGCGCGTTTCATGGCATGGAGACGCTGCTGCAACTGGTGCAGTTGAAGGACAACGCGGCGACGATTCCCGCGGTGAGCATTGAAGACACGCCACGCTTTCAGTGGCGCGGACTGATGATCGACGTGAGCCGCCACTTCGAGCCGGTAAACCAGATCGAGCGCACGCTGGACGGCATGGCGATGGTGAAGCTGAATGTCTTCCACTGGCACCTGAGCGATGACCAGGGCTTTCGCGCGGAGAGCAAGATCTACCCCAAGCTGACCTCACTCGCATCGAATGGCGAGTTCTACACGCAGGAGCAGATGCGCGAGGTGGTCGCATATGCGCGGGCGCGCGGCATTCGCGTGGTTCCGGAGTTCGACATCCCGGGCCATACCGTGAGCTGGATGGTGGCCTACGCGCAGCTCGGCAGCTCCAAGGGCCCATTCCACTTGCCGGATGTCGCCGGCATGCACGACGAGGCGCTGGATCCGACGCGCGAGGCCACGTATGTCTTCCTGAACCGCTTCATCGGCGAGATGACAAAGATCTTCCCGGATGCGTACTTCCATATCGGCGGCGATGAGGTAAACGGCGAGGTGTGGACCTCGAACCCGCGCATTGCGCGCTTCATGAAGCGCAAGGGATTTGAGAAACCGTCGCAGTTGCAGACCTACTTCAGCCAGCGCGTCGTGCGCATCGTGGAGAAGCACGGCAAAAAGCCGATTGGCTGGGACGAAGTGCTGGTGCCGGGGCTGCCCAAGAACGTAATGGTGCAGTCGTGGCGCGGCGTGGATTCGCTGGCCGCCGGCGCGCGCCAGGGTTATACCGGCATTCTCTCTGCGCCGTACTACCTGGACGCCATGAAGAGCAACGAGACGCACTACCTGGCCGATCCGATTCCTGCGGACACCACGCTGACGCCGGAGCAGCAGAAGCTGATCCTGGGCGGCGAGGTGTGCATGTGGGCGGAGCAGTTGAACGAGCGCACGATCGACTCGCGCATCTGGCCGCGCACCGCGGTGATGGCGGAGCGCTTCTGGTCGCCGCAGTCGGACCGCGATGTTGCATCGATGTACCGGCGGCTGCCGGGCATCTCCATCGAACTGGAGCAGGCGGGATTGAAGCACATCACCGGACCGGCGGTGATGCGGCGCAGCATCAGCGGTGAGGTGAATCCGACAGCGCTGACGACGCTTGCTGGTGTGCTCGAGCCGGTGAGCTTCGGCGAGCGCTCCGACACGCAGCACACGGATGGACACACGCCGCTCGACCGGCTGGTGGATACGGTGGTGCCCGATCCGCCGTCGCGATTTGAGATTGCGCAGGATGTGGATGCGGTGCTGAACAAGACTGCTGACAGCACAGCGGCAGAGGCGCGGCTGACGCGACGCTTCATGGAGTGGCAGGAGATCGCGCCCTCACTCGCGGCCCAGATGCAGCAGAATCCGCGGATGAGCGATGCTGCGATCGGGCGACGCAATTGGGCGAATTGGGCAAGATTGGTTTGCAGGCGCTCCTGAACCTTGACCCGAACAACAGCGCTTATGGCGGCCCGAAGCTCGAGACCAGCAACCCGCAGAGCCAGCTCGAAGTGATTGCCGATGCGGCAAAGCCGGCGGCGCTGGTGCGCTTCACGTTCCTCGATTCGCTGAAAAGGCTGGTGGCGGCGGAGAAGTAACCTACTCCGCCAGCACAGCCTTCGTCAGGTTGCGCGGGCTGTCTACGTCGATGCCACGCTGAATGGCGCAGAAGTACGCGAAGAGCTGCAGCGGGATCACTTCTGTGATGGGCAGCAGGTGTTCGCGCGTGGGCGCGACGGCACGAAATGCGTGGCGGCGCTGGCGACTTCCTTGTCGCCGGCGTTGCCGAGCGCAACCACCGTCGGCGCCCTGCTTCTTCATGTCATGCAGCAGTTGCACGCTCTTCTCGTAGCGAATGACGGAGCCGGGCTCGCTGCGATCGACGGTGGCGATGGCGACGATGGCGGCGGTCGAGCCGACCAGCGCATTGGGCCCGTGCTTCAGCTCGCCCGAAGGGTAGCCCTCCGCCTGCAGATAGGCGGACTCCTTGAGCTTGAGCGCGCCTTCGCGCGCGATGGCGTAGTGGATGCCGCGGCCGAGATAGAGGTAAGTCTCCACATCGCGGAGCGCCTTGGCGATCTGCTCCATCTGGCGCTCCCAGCCGTCGAGCTGGCTGGCAATCAGCGCCGGCAACGCTGCGAGCTCCTTGAAATGCGCCGCCAGGGTTTCGCCAGAGAGCGTCTGCAGAGCCACGCCGGAGCTCAGCGCGATGAGGTTGAGCACCAGTAGCTGAGCGGTGAAGCTTTTGGTCGCGGGGACGGCCAGTTCCCTGCCCGCCCAGGTGGGCAGGCTGATCTCTGCCTCGCGCGCCATGGTGGAGTTCTCGACATTCGTAACCGCGATGGTGCCGTGACGGCGGCGCGTTCGCCTCGCGCAGAGCGGCCAGCGTGTCGGCAGTCTCACCGGACTGCGAGACCACGATGATCCCGGGATTGGTCAGCGTATTGATCTCGCGATAGACATACTCACTCGCGTACTCGACATCGACCGGCATGCCGCTGACGTCCTCAATCATGATCTCGCCAGCGAGCGAGGCGTGGCGGCTGGAGCCGGAAGCGGAAAAGACGATTTGATGGTGGTCGCGAAACCATTGGTACACGGGGCCGAACGATGCTTCATCGAGCGCGCTGCCGCGGACGTAGTGATCGAGCGCCGCGGTCAACGATGCGGGCTGCTCATGGATTTCGCGCAGCATGTGGTGCGCATATTGCCGTTGCGGAGTGCTGGTGGACATGGTGCTCTCTCTTCCTCGAAAGTGTTCAGTAAGCGATGCCGCCGTTGTACACCTGGAATTCGCGAATCTGCGCTGGCCCGTTGCTGTCAAGCAGCGTCAGGCGAACGGCGTTCGCGGTGACGGCGGGAAAGATGTCGATCTTCTTGTGGCCGATGGCCTGCGCGTGTGCGACTTCGCGCCATTGGCCGTGCTCTTCCACTTCGATGCGGTAGGCGGTGATGTGCTGTCCGTCATTGAGCCGCTCCATGGTGACGGTGCGATCGAAGGTTGTCGGCTTGCGCGAATTGAACAGTAAGCATCGGTGGGGCGTTGTTGCCCGGCGACGATGCGGGCGCCTGCCAATACGTATTCGCATCGCCATCCAAGGCGGCAGCGGTATCGGTTGCGAACTTGCCATGCAGACGCAGATTGTTGCCGTAGATCTGGTGAATGCGCTCGCCGAACTCCTTCAGCCGGCGCAACATCTGCTGCGGGTAGGACGGCCGGTGTTATCCGGCGCAAGGCCGAGCATGAGCTGCGCGCCGCGGCCCACGGTCTGGTCGTACTCCTTCACCAGCTCATCGACGGACTTCAGCGTCGCTTCATCATTGGGGTGCCAGAACCAGTGATCAGTATGCAGCGGCGTGTCCGCCTCAACGGGGCGCCAGCGCAGATAGCCCGGCGCGATCGACGACATTCCAGTTCTCAAAATCCACCTTGCCGCTTTCCGTGCCGACCCAGCGCAGGTCCGCGTACTTGAAGAGGCCAACATCGGCGAAGACCAGCGCGTTGGGCTGATAGGTGCGCAGATTGTCGATGATGGTGTCGAAGTCGTAGGTACGGCCGGCGCTGCCCGCGCCGTCGAGCCAGAACTCGGTGAGCTCACCGTAGTGTGAGGCGAGTTCCTCAAGCATCGCGAGGTAATACTTGTCGTAGGCGGCGGGATCCTTGTAGCGCGGATCGTGACGGTCCCACGGCGAGAGATACACGCCGAAGCGCAGACCATGCGAGCGTGCGCTGTCGGAGACCATGCGGACCAGGTCGCCTTTGCCGCCGAGCCACGGGCTTGATTTGACGCTGTAGTCGGTCTGCGCGGTGGGATAGAGCGCGAAGCCGTCGTGGTGTTTTGCGACCAGCACGACATAGCGGATGCCCGCGGATTTTGCGGCCTCGATCCACTGATCGGTATCGACGTGCTGCGGATTGAAGACGCTGGACTGGAGCGGTGCCGTCGCCCCACTCGCGATTGAGAAAGGTGTTGGTGCCGAAGTGGATGATGGCGCCCATCTCCATGTCCTGCCAGGCGACCTGCTGCGGCGTCGGCTTCACGTCGACGAAGTTCTGCGCGAGCGCTGCGGTCGCGGTGAGCACGCATGAGCCAGGCGAGCAGGTGTTTCATCATCGTCCCTTCTTAACGCCAGGTGATGCGGTAGGCGTAGGCGTACTGGCCGACGGGCTCCGCAGGCACATGGATGTGCAGGCCATCTGGCTTTTGCTGAAAAGTAAGCGGGCCGGCGGCTCCGAGCAGTTCCACGGAAGCAACTTCGCGCGTCCCAACACCGGAGCCGAGCGCATGGATGACTGCGTCGCCGTCCTTCGGCCAGCCGAGCTCAATCGCATAGAGCGCGCCATCTTTCATGGTGAAGCGGTAGTCCTCTGCGGTGTAGGGCTTGGAATCGGTGTCGTGGAAGGAGCCGGCCTCGAACTTCGTAGGGCCTTCGCCGAACTGCCGCCACGGCCGCGTGCCGTAGATGGCGTCGCCGTTCACCTTGAGCCATGCACCGACGGCGAGCAGGGTCTTCGCGGCGCCTTCCGGAATGGTGCCATCGGGCCGCGGCCCGACGTTCATCAGCAGGTTGCCGTTCTTGCTGACGACGTCGGCAAGCTGGTGAATGACCGACTCAGGTGACTTGTAGGTGTCGTGTTCGATGTAGCCCCACGAGCCGTTGGAGAGCGAGGTGTCGGTCTGCCAGGGCTGCTTGCGAATATCGCCGAGGCCGCCGCGCTCCAGATCGAGCGTGGCTGATCCATCGGCCATGTCGTTGAGCTTGTAAAAGAGCACGACCGGCTGATGCTGCGCCGCAGCGTGATTGTAGTAGTAGGTTGCGAAACGCTCCAGGTGACTGCGGAAGTCCGGTTGGCCGACCCACCAGTCGAAGTAGATGAGGTCGGGATGATAGCGCTCAACGATCTCCGCGGTGCGGGCGAGCCAGTCGTCCATGTAGGCCTGGGAGACGTGGGTGAAGTCGCGGATAAGTGCGTCACCATTCTCATCGTCCAAGAGACGAAGTTGCGCGGGGCCGTAGAAGGCGGCGTACTTAGGATCGTTCACGTCAGAGGCGAAGTGACGGCCGCCGTCGAAGAACCAGTCATGCTCCGCACGATGGGAGGATGCGCCGAGATGCATGCCTTCTGCGCGAACAGCCTTTGCGAGCTCGCCAAGCACATCGCGCTTCGGGCCCATTTTGCCCGCGCACCAGTCGGTCAGAGTCGACTGGTACATGGGAAAACCGTCATGATGCTCGGCGACCGGAACAACATAGCGCGCCCCGGCATCGTGAAAAAGCTTGGCCCATGCATCGGGGTCGAAGTGTTCGGCGGTAAATTTTGGAATCAGGTCCTTGTAACCGAAATTCGTTTGCGGACCGTAGGTGGCGACGTGATGCGCGAAATCAGGCGTGCCCTGCTGGTACATGTTGCGCGAGTACCACTCGCTGCCGAAGCCGGCGACGGAGTAGATGCCCCAGTGGATGAAAATGCCGAACTTTGCATCGCGAAACCACTCCGGCGCCTGGTAGCCGCGCAGGCTTTGCCAATCGTCGCGAAAGGGGCCTGCGGCGACGGCGCTGCTCGACGTCGGCGAGGATGCGCTTGCGCTCGCCGTCGTATTTACTGTTCGCAGCAATCCACTGCGCATCGATCTGCTCCGGCGTCAGGATGTTTGCTGTCGGAGCGTTGGGGTCGGCGCCGTTCGCGGGCGTCTGCGCCACCGCGGATGGAGCCGCACTTGCAGCGGTGAGCGCGGCAATGCAGGCGAATGTGCAAAAGCGCGAGTGCTTCATCGTGTCCCCTCTGGAGCGCGGGAGTATTCTCAATGCGTTAAAGTAAGCGCCTGATTCCATGGTGTGAGCCGCAGGCCGAATGCAACAGAAGTGTCCATATTAAGCTTGAATGATCAATTTACAAATCTGAGCTGACGAATTTCAGTCAGGATTGCAGAGACAAGGAGGCCGGCGTGCATTTCACAGGCTGCAACGAGCGAGATGCGTCGCGCATGACACGATATGCGGCGCTTGTTAGTGTGGGGTTGGTCACCGGCCGCGGCACTTCTTGCCTTTCTCAGCCTCTTTTTCCCCCTGCCATGCCGCGGCGAAAGTACCCCAGCCGCGAGCGTACCCGTAAATGGATGGCAATTTCGCCTTGCCGCCTCTACGCCGGACGCGGCTGCACATGCCGACGCCGCAGCAGTGGCACGCGGCGGCTGTCCCATCCACCGTGCAGACAGATCTGCTGCGCAACGGATTGATCGTCGATCCGTTTACCGGCGCGCATGAGGCACAGTTGCAGTGGATTGGCCTGGCCGATTGGGAGTATCGAACCACGCTGAACGTGGATGCCGCCACGCTGGCGCACCGAGCATATCGACCTGGTGTTCGACGGGCTGGACACGTACGCGACCGTGCGGCTGAACGGGCAGCAGATTCTGCGAGGCGGACAACATGTTCCGCCGCTGGCGCGTGCCGGTGAAGAGACTGCTGCACAGCGGCGGGAATGAACTCACCGTGACCTTCGCATCGCCGATCCGGCGGCTGCTGCCGGCAACGCTGAAGCGCGCGTTCCAGTTGCCGGGCGAGTTCGACTCCGCCTTTGGCGACGAGCCGAAGGGCGTGCAGACGGCGAACTACATCCGCAAGGCTGCCTACCAGTACGGATGGGACTGGGGGCCGCGCTATGTGACCGAGGGGATCTGGCAGCCGGTGCGGCTGGAGACGTGGGACGCGGCCCGACTGGACACCGCTGCACGTGATCCAGAACTCCGTCAGCGCGGATGCCGCTTCGCTCGATGCGCAGGTGCGAGTGGAGGCTTCCGGCGCCGCTAAAGCACTCGTCTCGGTTACGTATATGACGCCGAAGGGGAGCACGTCTCGCTTCCGGAGGTCGCCGCGCAGCTCGTGCCCGGCAGCAACACCGTGCATGTGCCGATCGTGATCGAGCACCCGGAGCGATGGTGGCCGGTGGGATATGGACCGCAGAACCTCTATCAGCTTCTCCGCGAAGGTACGGATTGGGCATGAGACGCTCGCTGCGGAGCGCACTACGGGTCTGCGCACGTGTGCGTCTGCTGCGCGAGAAGGATCAGTGGGGCAAGAGCTTTGGCTTTGTGGTGAACGGCGTGCCCATCTTCGCCAAGGGCGCGGATGTGATTCCCTTCGACAGCTTTCCCGACCGCGTGACGCCGGAGAAACATCGCGCGATTCTGGAATCGGCGCGCGACGCAAATATGAACATGGTGCGGCTGTGGGGCGGCGGCTATTACGAGAGCGACGACTTCTACGACGAGTGCGACCGGCTGGGTCTGATGGTGTGGCAGGACTTCATGTTCGGAGGCGCGATCCCGCCGGATGATCCGGACTTTCGCGCGAACACCGAGCAGGAGGCGATCGAGCAGGTGGACCGGCTGCGCGATCATCCCAGCCTGACGCTGTGGTGCGGCAACAACGAAGTGGAGACGGGATGGGATGCGTGGCCCGACCGGATGCTGCTGAAGGAGAACATCTCGCCGACTGAACGCGCGAAGATCGAGACGGGCATGAGTGCTGCTCTTCGACGACATCCTGAAGCGCACGGTTGCGGTCCACGATCCCGAGGTTCCGTACTGGCCGAGCACGCCGAGCGCGAACCACGAGATGGAAGCGAACAGCAATGACAACGGCGATGTGCACTCGTGGAATGTGTGGTCGGGCTCCGCGCCGATCGAGGATTATCTGAAGGACACGCCGCGCTTCGTCTCCGAGTACGGCTTCGAGGCGCTGCCGGATATGCGCACCATCCGCGCCTTCGCGACGCCGGAGGAGCAGACGCTGGACTCGCCGGTGATGCGCGCGCATCAGAAGTTCGCGAATGGCAACGGCAACGACCGCCTGCTCGTCTATCTTCGCCGCTACTATGGCGAGCCGAAGGACTTCCCTGCTTTCGTCTATCTGAGCCAGGTGATGCAGGCGCAGGCGATCGAACTGGAAGCGGAGCATCTGCGCGCGAGCCGGCCGCGGTCCATGGGCTCGCTCTACTGGCAGCTCAACGACTGCTGGCCGGCAGCATCGTGGGCCAGCATCGACTCTTTCGGCAGATGGAAGGCGCTGCAGTTTCACGCGCGCCGCTTCTACAACGATCTGCTGATCGCGCCGATCCGGCAGGACGGCACAACGAACCTCTACGCGGTCAATGATCGCACTGACGCCCGTTCCGGCAAACGTGCATATGCAGGTGATGAGTTTCGACGGCCGGGTGCTCTCGGAATCGACGACGCCGGTGACCATGCCGCCGCTCTCGAGCACACGAGTGAACTCGCTTACTGATGACGCGCTGCTGAAGGGCGCCGATCCGACAAAGACGCTGGCCGTCTTCACGATGGAAGTGGACGGCAAAGCCGGTCTCGCGCCACATTCTTTTCTTCCGAGCTGCGCGCGACCTGAGCCTGCCGCAGGCGAAGGTCACCGCGCATGTGACAGCAGGCGCGCATGGTCTGGAACTGACACTGCACGCCGATACGCTGGCGCGCGATGTGTGGATCTCGTTTGGCGATCAGGATGTGACGCTCGCGGACAATGCATTCACGTTGCTGCCGGGCGAGACGCGCACGATCTCGCTCAAGAGCAGCGCGGAGCGCCGCGGCGCTGGAGAGCGCGCTGCACATCCAGACGCTGGATACAGCAACACTGCCCAGCATGGCAGGCGCAGGAGACTGACATTGCCGATGCGCATGAACGATTCCGTTGCTGCTGTCGATGCTCTGTCTTCGCAGCGTCGCTGCTGCGCAGCCCAGGCGGCATCCGCACACGACGAAGTGGGCGATCGCGATTCACGGCGGAGGCGGCGAAGAGGAGTGGCTGCACATGGATGCGGCGACAGCCGCTGCATACCACGCATCGCTGGCTCGCGCGCTGGACGCGGGCGCCGCAGTGCTCGGCAAGGGCGGCCGATCGATCGATGCCGTCGAGACCGCGATCGAAGTGCTCGAGGACGATCCGCTGTTCAACGCCGGACGTGGCGCGGCCTTCGATGCAGAGGGCAGGAACGAGATGGACGCGGCGATCATGGACGGTGCGACGCTCGAGGCTGGCTCGGTCGCGGGCGTCAGCGCGACGAAAAATCCGATCGCGCTGGCACGCGCGGTGATGGAGCATTCGCCGTACGTGATGATGGTGGGGCCGGGCGCGGATGCGTTCGCCGTCAGCCAGCATCTGCCGCAGATGCCGCCTTCATACTTTTTCACCGAGATGCGCTGGCAGGAATTGCTGGGCGTTTTGCGCGCGCAGGGCAAGCCGTCCCGCCGCGTCCGCCCGGCGTGCCCGCTGCGCCGCAGGCGATGGCGGTATCGCACGGGCGTGGCGCCGTTTGCGCATCGCTTCGGAACCGTGGGCGCTGTCGCGCGCGATGTGCATGGCAACATGAGCGCGGGCACTTCCACTGGCGGGATGCAGGGCAAGCTGCCGGGGCGCGTCGGCGATTCGCCGATCATCGGCGCGGGCACCTATGCGGCGAACGATTCTTGCGCGGTCTCCGCTACAGGAGTGGGCGAATACTTCATCCGGCTGGACGCAGCGAAAGAGATTTGCGCGCTGGTGAAGCTGAAAGGCATGACCACCAGCGCGGCAGCCGACCACGTGATTCGCGGCGAGGTGGCAAAGCTGAAGGGCGGCGAGGGCGGCGTGATCGTGCTCGACCAGAAGAGCGATCCGGTGTGGAGCTACAACACACTCGGCATGTTCCGCGCGCGGCAGGTCGAGGGCGGCAAGCCGGAAGTGGAAGTCAAGTAGCGCTACGCGTACTTTCGCGAACGCGCCGGCAAGATCGAGAGGAGCATCGTCGCTTTTGCCCGCGGGGGCGCGTGGCGAGATGAGCACCGCATGTCCCTGATTCTCCCGCCACGCCAGAAAGGTGATGTGCGCGGGATCCGCGATGCGCAGCAGATCGAGCAGGATGTAGTAGGCGCTGATGTCGGCGTCACGCAGCGAGCCTTCGGGATCGGGCACCTCGACATTCGTGGCAGCATCGAATAGCTGATTCAACGTTCGCTGACGCTGGCGCGGGCGCGAAGCGCACCAGGAGCTGCTCGGGTTGGGCGCGGCGCAGGGTCTCGCGCGCGGCCCATTGCACGAACGATGTGCTGTAGATCTGGGTGCCGGAGCCTTCCACAAACAGCATCGTGATGAAGTGCTGCATGAGCGGATCGCTGGTCATGGCGTCCGTCCCGGACTCCGCGGGATTGAGCTGTTCCAACATGATGCGCATGCCCTCCGCGCCGCCCGGCCCGGACTGCGTAAAGCGGTTCATCCGCTCCAGCACGTCTTCCCGCACGGGTCGCAACTGTGCATAGGAGAGCAGCTGGACCGCGGCGCCATCGTGCGGCCAGGGTTCGCCGCCATCGATATACCAATGGGTGTAAGGCGCGGTTTGCGAAGCGGCCCGCTGCTGCATCGCTGCATGGAGCTGCCGCGGCGTCTCGGGCGTCCATTGCAGGTTGCGCAGCGTGACGCCATGCGGAGCAAGCTTGCGAAAGAGCTGTGGGCTGGGCGCTGTCGCGTCTTTGCCGACAATGACGACGACGAAACGATCCTTCTGCGGCGTTTCATCCAGGGGTACCGCGAGCAGGTCCTGCGCCGCCCGGCGGTATGCATCGATCTGGCTGCTGGACCAGAGGTAGGCGGTGAGCGCTTCAAGAAACTGGCTGCGGTGCAGCGACCCAGTCCTTGGCCGCAAGGTTGGACGGCATGGTGATCTGCCGAAAGGGTGCAAGCAGACGCGCGCGTTGCTCAGGGGTCAGCGATTCCAGCCACACGCACTGGCGCTCGAAAGTATGGCGCTCGGCGGGAAAGCGCGAGTCGAAGACGATGATCTCGCGCAGGAAAGCGGGAGCGACGGCGAGGGGCAGTTGCTGCAGCAATGCGAGATGCGTGATGGCAAACTGACGCGCCTGCGGTGAATAGCTGGAGAAGCTGCCGGCGGTGAGCTGATCGGGCGTCATGATCTCAAACCAGCTCCGCGATGGGAGCGCCCTTGACGTATGGCGTATCGAAGCCATGGCGCTTGCCGATGGTGGGCACCAGGTCGATGGGCTGTATCGCACGATCGACCGTGACGTTTTGCCGGATGCCGGGGCCGAGAGCGAGCAGCCACGTGGTGCGCGCCATGGCGCCGCCGGTGCGGTGATGCTGGAAGCCGTTGCCGCCGGGATCGCCATCGGCATCGCGTCCGAAGTCGGGCATGATGAAAAGCGCGGTGCGGTCCTTGTACTCCGGCATGCTCTGGATGGTCGTCCAGAGCTCGCCACAGATGCGGTCGGCACGCTGGATCGCATCCACATACAGCGAAAAAGCCCCGGCGTGGGCGACGTCCATATCGTGCAGCGTGATGAGTAACAGCGGTGGCGACACTTGCGCCATCAGGCGGCGGGCGATAGAAAGCGACAGCTCGTCGGCGCTATCCAGTGCGCGAGCGTCGCGCGTGAAATCTTCGACCGAGAGACGCAACGTGGACGCGAGCTGCTCCAGATGCAGTTCGCCATCGCTTTGCGAGAGCGACGGCCGGTACACCGGCATCTCGTAGTTGTCCTGCAGCAGGTGCTCGTAATCGACCAGCGATTGCGGGCGCTGCTTGTTTACCGCCGCAGCGAGCAATTGCTTCGGCAGGATGACGCCGGCGCCTTGCCCTTCATATCCGCCATGACGGCTGGAACCGATCTGCTGAAAACCGTTGCTGGGCGCAATGACCCACGCGTCATCCATCGGACGCGCGAGGCCCCGGCGGAAGTATTCAAAGACCGTTGGGTTGCCGGTGGGCTGCGCGATGAAGTTATCGAAGGTCTCATAGCAACCGGTGACGATGCCGGCTGTCGCGACGTAGTGGCCAAGGATGCCGTGGTTCACGACCTGCGTGAAGAATGTCCCCTGGGGTATGAGCTCGTTCAGAAGATGCGGGATGTTCTGCTGGCCTTCGAGAGCGAAGGTCTCCTCATCGCGAGCGCCGCCGCCGAAGGTGACAACGACGGTTCGGGGGCGGGGCCGGACGGCAGCCGCGAATGCCGAGGGCACCAGCGTAGAGACGGCCGTGGCCGCAACGGTCCCGGCGGCAAGACGCAGAAATTCACGGCGAGTTTGACTGCGCAGCAAGGAAGCAAACGCGTCAGAAGAAGACGACATCGGGAGAACATCCTCGGTCGCTGACCGGACGAGAGTTTGGTTTTGACTGTACACATCGCGGCGCACCGCTCACAAGAGCGATGTTCGCGCGCACATAACCGGGCGCGTCACTGCTGTCCAGGCGCAGGCTCTTGCAGATGGCCCGGTCCCGCGCGCTCAGCGCGTATTGGTTCATCGATAGGTGCCTGATCGACGCCCGTGAGCGGCGGCACAGCTCCGCCATCCAGATCGAGCAGCACCACTTCATTGCGGCCGGGATGCAGCCATGCGCCGGGCAGGTACAGGCCGCCTTGCGGGCCTACGCGCCAGTAGCGGCCAAGCGCGTGACCATTCACCCAGACCTGTCCCTTGCCGTATGCGCGCATATCGAGGAAGGTATCCGTCGGCTTGCCGATGGAGAAGGTGCCGCGGTAGAGAATGGGAACGGCGGCAGGTGCCTTCTGCCCGAAGTGCGAGGCCGCAGGATCAGTAAATGGCAGCGCATAGTTCTGCCAGCCGGTGACCGGCTTGCCGGTGAAGGTCACACCGTGCGTGATACCCGCCTGCTCGGTGCGCAGCACTGCGGTGAAGTTCACGCGACCGGAGTTCTCAACGAGGATGTCGAGGCGTTGGTCTTTGCCCGTGATGTTGAGCGGCATGGACATCTTGCCGAGACGCCGATCGAGCACTCCGGCAAGTTTGCCGTCGAGAAAGACGCGCGCGTAGGAGTGCAACTCGTCGAGCACCAGATCACCGGAGGCGGGCCCATGCAGCGTGGTGCGGTAAAGCACGTAGCCGAAGTCCTGGTGCAGATCTTCCATGGTGACGGGCTGCTGCGATTTGAGCGGCTGCGGCAGCATGTCCCACAGCGACACGCTCTCGCTGAGCCGAATCGCCGGCAGCGTGCCGAGAATCGGCGAGGGCGGTACAGGCGGTGGAGTCACGCCGGTGACTTCCTGGATCGCCTTGCGTATCTCGAAGAACTTCGGACGAGGCTGGCCGGCCTCGTCGATGGGCGCGTCGTAGTCGTAGCTGGTCACATCGGGCTGATAGTTGTGGCCGTTTGAATTCGCTCCGCTGAACCAGCCGAAGCTGGTGCCGCCAAAAATCATGTACATGCTGACGGAGTAGCCCTGCTGCAGCATCCAGCGAATCTCCGCCACCTGCTTCGCGGCATCGGTATGCTCATGCTTTGCGCCCCAGTGATCGAACCAGCCAGCCCAGTACTCGGCGCAAAAATATGGCCCTTCGGGATGGAGCTTGCGATAGAAGGCGAAAGCATGCTCCGCCTCGCCGGTGCCGAAATCGATGGCTGCTGGAAGTCCCGGCAGCGAGCCGCGTGTCAGCTCTTCCGGACCGTCTGCGGTGTAAAGCAGCGCGCTGGTGAAGCCGGCGTGCAGCACCATTTGCCGTGCGCGCTCCATGTAGGCGTGATCGTTCTCCTTCGCATCCTGGAAGGAGCCATATTCATTCTCCACCTGTACGGCAATGATCGGACCGCCGCGTGCGAGCGGCAGCGGCGCCAGTTCCTGGCCGAGCCTATCCATCCAGCGGCTGGCGGCCTTCTGGTACGCGGGATCGAGGCTGCGCAGCTTCAGATTGCGATCGCGCAACAGCCACGCCGGATAGCCGCCCAGGTCCCATTCTCCGCAACTGTACGGACCGGGGCGGAGGATGACATAGAGACCCTCCTGTTGCGCCTCGCGAATGAACTCAGCGACGTCGCGCTGGCCGGTGAAGTCGTATTGGCCGGGCTGCGCCTCATGGAAGTTCCAGAAGACATAGGTCATCACCGTGTTGATTCCGATGGCATGCGCCATGCGCAGGCGGTCGCGCCAGTAGGGACGCGGCGTGCGCACGTAGTCCATATCGCCGGAGATGACCTGGAAGGGTTTGCCATCGAGCTCGAAGTGCCCGTGCGCTACCAGGAAATGGTGCGACGCGGGCGCAGGCTGCGCCACGGCCGACGCAGTTAGCAGGAAGAGGGCAGCGCAGGCGCGCCGGAAGGCAGAAAGCATGAATGAGGGCCTCTCGCAGAGTGAAAGCCAGAGTATCGCAAGCCTCAACGGGAGGGGTACTTCGGGAAGCAGCGCGAATCGCGATACTGCGGTATGTTGGAGTGGCATGCTCGCCCACGCGCCGACTGCCACTGCACCCGAAGCCAGAGTGCGTCCGCCCAAACTCGAAATTTGCGTTGAGACGCTCGAGAACGCACAGATCGCAGACCGCGGCGGCGCCCACCGCATCGAGTTGTGCGGTGAGCTTGCTGGTGGCGGCGTCACGCCCAGCCTTGGTCTGCTGGAACAAGTCGTGGCCAACATCGCCATTCCCGTCCATTGCATGATCCGGCCGCGCGGCGGTGATTTCCTGTACAGCGCGGGTGAATTTCGCGCGATGGAGCGCGACATTGAGCTGGCGAAGAATGCCGGCGCGGTGGGCGTGGTTCTGGGCGTTCTGACCGCTAGTGGCGAGGTGGACATCGCGGCCACTCGCCGGCTCATCGAAGCGGCTCGCCCGATGCGCGTCACCTTCCACCGCGCCTTCGATGTGACACGCGACCTGGATGCTGCGCTGGAAGCAGTGATCGCGGCGGGTACGGATATCCTGCTGACCTCTGGCGGCGCGGAGCGGCTGAGCGAAGGCGTGGATGCCGTGGCGCGGCTGGTGGAGCGCGCGCGGGACCGAATCGAGATCATGGGAGGCTCCGGCGTGCGCTTGCAGAACGCCGTGGCACTGTGTGAGGCCTCCGGTGTTGGGGCGATCCACTCGTCGATGCGCCGGCCCCTGGCGCGGGAGGACTCCACGATCCACGTGCTGCCGGATGCGCTGCCTCCATACGAGGTCCGGGAAGAGGATGTGCGCACGCTTGCCGCCGGGCTGAAAAAATGTGCCGGTAATGCTCCAGCTGGCCGCTAAATTCGGCGCGCGGCACGCCGGTATACAGCTGGTGAGAGCGGGGGCTAAGGTCTAAAGCCGCAGTCTAAAGTGAGACTCATGGTCACGGCAGGTTCTGTGTCCCCGAAAGCGCGCATCCCGCTACGAGCAACTGTCCTGACGGCTCTTTTCTTCTGGACTGCCGGCGGAGTGATTGCTGCGCATTGCCAGCAGCAACCCGTCGGCGCACCAGTACCGGGAGTGCAGGCGATTCCGCTCGATCAGCCGACGGCGGCGCGCCTCGGGACGCGCAAGAACAGCGAGAGCGTGACGGTGACCGGGAGCGACTGGGTGGATACCCAGCTCATCGTCGCGCCGGGTGACTCGATCACGTTTACGGCGAAAGGCAATGTCTCACTGAGCGATGGACGCGCGGTGACCGCCGATGGCAGCGCCCGCGGATGGAAGGACCTGCTGCGGCAGTTTCCCGACAACAGCTCTCCGGCGGGCGCGCTGGTGGCGAGAATCGGCAGCGATGCGGCGGCGGCGGTGCCGTTCAACATCGGCGCCAGCAAAACCCTGGAGGTGCCGGCGACAGGCGAGCTTTACCTGCGCATCAACGTGAGCTCCGACCTGACGGCCACGGGCAGCTACGTCGTGTCCATGAAGCTGTCGCGCCGGCCAGAGCAGACGAAAAAGCAGGCCGCTACTGAAGGCCAGATTGCTTCTGCGATATCACCGGCGTTATTTGCTGCGATTCCGCGGCGGGTCGAAGACCAGCAAGGCAATCTTGGCGACATGGTGAATTTTGCGATGGTCGGCAGCCAGGAACAAGTAGCGAAGGCCTTTCAGAACGCAGGCTGGGTGAGCGTAGACAGCAGCAAACAGGACGCGGTGGTCCACGGCCTTGTCGAGACGCTGCAGCATAAGTCGTACCTGGAGATGCCGATGAGCACGCTGTATCTCTTCGGCCGACAGCAGGACCTCTCCTATGCGCGTGCCGATCCCATCATGGTGGCCGCGGAGAGGCACCATCTTCGTGTCTGGAAATCACCCGAGACGGTCAACGGATTGCCGCTGTGGGTCGGATCGTCCACGCACGACATTGGCTTTGAAAAGGATCAGCGGAACAACGGAGTCACCCACAAGATCGACCCGGAGATTGATAAAGAACGTGACTTCCTGGAGCAGAGCTTCGCGGCGGCGGGAGACCTGCTGGCAGCGGCATATGTGAGCCCATCCAACCCGCTCACAACGGCGAGGACCGCGACCGGCGGCAGCTTTCAATCGGATGGCCGCATCGTTGTGCTGGTTTTGAAATAGAAGCTCGCAGCAACCAGTGAGAAGCTTCGGCGTATCCCTTTAGACTGCTGCGCTGGGAACCTGGGCAATCTGCTCGACTGCCGCGCTCACAGAAGCAACCGGAATGCGCAGTCGCTCGCTCATGAGGCGAGCCACGGCGGCTGCGGGCATGGGCCGCGCGAAGTAATAGCCCTGCACGCGATCGCAATCGAGCTGCCACAGGCGGGTGAGCTGGTCCTCGCGCTCGACGCCTTCCGCCACGACGATCAGGCCAAGACTGTGCGCGAGAAAGACAATGGCCTGCACGATCGCGTAGGTGCCGTTGGGTTCATTGATGCGCTCGACGAAGGAGCGATCGATCTTCAGCGTCTGCACCGGCAACTGATGAAGATGCGCGAGCGATGAGTAGCCGGTACCGAAGTCGTCCACGGAAAAGTGAATGCCCATGCGGGCCAGGGTGTCGATCTGCCGCGCCACCTGGCCGATGTTGCGCATCACGGTCGATTCGGTGACCTCCATCTCCAGGGCGGCGGGCGAAAGCTTGTAGTGGCGGAGCCGCTCGATCACGTAGCTCGAGAAGTCGAACCGGGTAAGCTGCAACGGCGAGACGTTGAAAGCGATGCGCACCGGGTGGAAGCCGCGGTCCTGCCACTCGCGGCTCTGGCGGCAGCACTCGTCGAGCACCCAGTTGCCCAGCGGCACGATGAGTCCGCTCTCCTCCGCGATGGGAATGAAACGATCCGGATAGACCAGCCCAAGCACGGGATGCTGCAGACGCACCAGCGCCTCCAGGCCGCAGAGTTGCCCATCGCGCGTGTAGAGCGGCTGATAGTGCAGCTCCAGTCCGCCATCCTTGAGCGCGCGGCGGAGATGCTTTTCCAACTCGGTGGCTTCGAGCGTGGCCGCGGAAATCTCCTGCGAGACATACATGTACTGGTTGCCGCCGGACTTCTTGGCGCGGTACATCGCCGTGTCGGCATCGCGCCACAGGACGGCCGCATCGGTGCCGTGGTCCGGATAGACAGCGATGCCCAGGCTGGCGGTGAGATCGATATCGATGCCGTTGTGGCGATAGGGCTCGTTCAGCCCACGGAGTATGTCGGCTGCGACGCGTTCGGCATCTTCCGACTCGGCAATCTCCTGCAGCAGGACGGTGAATTCTTCCCCGCCGGTGCGGGCTACGGTATCCACGGCGCGCACGCGAGAGCTGAGGCGGCGGCCAATCTCCTGCAGACAGACATCGCCGATGGCGTGACCGTAAGTGTCGTTGATCTGCTTGAAGCGATCGAGGTCCAGGCAAAGCAGAGCGGCCTTGTGCCCGTAGCGGCTGGCATGGGCGAGGGTCTGCGCGATGCGGTCTTCGAGCAGCGCGCGGTTGGGCAGGCCGGTAAGGATGTCATGGTTCGCCTGGTGCACCAATTGCTCGTGCAGGCGATCGCGCTCGGTCACGTCCTGCATCAGGGCGAAGGTGACTTTGCGTCCATCGTGTTCGATCTGGTGCGAAGCGATATCCACCAGCATGAAGCTGCCGTCCTTGCGCTGGTGACGCCAGGGGCCGTTGAGCGGGTTTTCGCAGCTGCGCTTCAACTCAACCACCAGGCGAGAAAACTCCTCACCCGGCCGGATGTCCGCCATGGTCATCTGCGCGAACTCTTCGTGCGTGTATCCGTATTGCTGTGCCGCCGCATCGTTCACGTGCAGGAAGGCCAGGGTCTCAGTGTCGTACATCCACATGGGGTGTGGATTGGACTCGAACAGCACGCGATAGTGCGCGCCCGCATCCTCGGCGCTCACGATCTCTTCTTCAAGCAGAGTCAGGATCATGCCGACCGCGACGAGATACTTCGGCAGGTTCCAAAGCTCTTCGGGAACCTGCGCTGCCGGCCACAACATCTCGGTTGCCGCAGCCGAGACCCAGACCGCGGCCCATGCATACAGGCTGAGAACTACCGTCCGGACGCCGGCGGTGAATCGCGAAACCTCGAAGCTGTAGAGCAGGGCGAGAAGCAGAAACACCTGCGTGAGCATGACGTCAAGCGAGGTGCCATCGTGATGGTGGAGGATGCCGTAGCTGAGCCAGGCTGTGCATCCGGCAACCGAGAGACCCAGCGTGAACCGCAGCACGGGGCGGCGTTGCGAGATGCGGTAGGCCACCATCAGCGTTGCCGCTTCGCCGGCGATGGCGCTCAGAGACAGCAGGCGGTTTCCTTCAGGCAGGAAGCATGCGGCAGCCGTGGTAGCCAGCCAGGGCACGCCCAGCGTGACCAGGACGGCCAGCCAGCGGCCCGGCGCATAGCGCACGAAGTGGTGGAGAGGATAAAGAAGATGCCGCCCAGCACCAGCGCGCCGAGTACCAGGAAATCCTGCCCGGCGCGACCCAGCTCTGACGCAGGACGCAGAAGCAGCCCCGCAAAATGCACCAGGATCAGGCACCAGCCGATCAGCCAGCAACGGACACGGAATGTTGGCCGCTTCCTGTAAATGGAGGTGAACAGGAGTACCAGCGAGCCCAACGATAGAAGATCCAGAAGTCCGCTCATCCTTGACCTGCCACCGGATCATACTTTGCGGACCGGAAAGTCCAGCAACCGGGGATGATTGGACAGTAGCCTTGTTGCCCAACGACTGAAATATCACAAAAGTTTGATTCTGCTCATTCTAGGCACTTTAGGGTACTTCTGAGGGTACTTTTTGCGCGCGGAAATGACCAGCAAAAATTAACGGAACGGCCACGATTAGCCGACTAGCAAACACGGCCTTCCTGGGCGTGGGGGCCGTGCTTGTCGCTATTGCTTCCGTTGAACAACAGGGTCGCGCTCTCCGCCTAATTTTTGGGTGGATGCGAGACGCCTTGTCCCACCGGCCCTTTCTGCGGTGCGCGCATCCGCTGATGTGCGTATTGCTGGCCGTGGATCTTGATCTTCGACTCGTCGATCTGGCCTTCCGTCGGCTGATCGAAGACGGCGCCCGGCGCCAGCAGGTATGTTTGCACCTGGCGGCCCGGTGTGGTGCTGGTGCGGACGTCTACGCGTGATGGATCGATGCCCTTTTCATTGGCGAGATACGCACGGGTATTCATGGCGCGCTCGGCGGCCGTTAACTGACCGTCGACTTCGCTGTCGGAGTGCTCGCCCACCAGCACAAGACGCGCATCCGGCTGGTGTTCCAGGGTGAGGGCGACGTCATCCAGGCAGGCGCGGCCTTCGTTGTCCACGCGGGCCGGACGGCGCATATCGCGATTGAAGTAAACCGTGCACAGCGGCTGGGCCTTCGGCGCCGGAGGCAGCGACGGCGGAGCGACGGTGACCTCGGTAGTCGCGACCGCGGTCTGGCCCAGATCGTCCAGCACTTTGCAGGTGACGGTGGCAACACCCGGCGGCAGGCCGTCGGTATGCAGCTCCGCCGTGTTGTCCTTGCCGCTGATCTGGCCTTCCGTGGTGGTGTAGCTGTAGGTCAGTTGCCGTTGCGCAATCGTGCTGGCATAGGCGGTGATGATGGAGACCTGGCCCGGCGTCACGGTGGAAGGATCAGCCGAGCACTTCACTGTCGGTGCCGGGGATTCCTTGACCACAAAATTCGTTCCGCACTGTGCGAACTGCTTGCCCTTTTCCTTGAGCGCGATGTGCGCAGTCGCATGATAGGTGCCGGCGGCCAGCCCTGTGGTGTCGACGAAGATGACAGGGCCGAAGCCTTGCTGCTTGCCCGCACTGAGCTCCCAGGCAAAGAAGAACGGATGCTTATTCTTGTCGCGATAATTGCGCAGCGTCGCGGCCAGGGTGACGCGTTCACCCGCATAGACCTCCGACGGCGTGGCATCGCAGGCCAGACTCTTCGACTGGGCCGGATTCATTGCGCCAAAGCGGATAACCAGTCCTGTCGAGAGCCGCAGGGCGCTCACAATCTGGGCTCCGCCGGCGAGATCGTATTGCTGCAGGGCGACCCTGATCGGCATGCATGTAGCCGAAGTCAGCCTGCAGCGAGCCGGAAGGCCACATGCTCGCCCGTGTGGGGCAGCAGGAAGATCGAAACCGCCACCTCCTGAGAAGCCGTAGCCCCAGGTAGGCGGCTGAAACTTGGGTCCGGCCACTTTCGCGCCGCCGCCGGTGAAATGCACGAACGGGATGATGTGCTCGACTGGGGAAAAAGCGATATACCGGTCCTGCTTCGACGGTGTAGAAGGAGTCGGTGACGCCGCCAAGCTGAACAAATGGAGGCGCGGGCGATGTGCCGGTGGTGCCGAGCGGGTATTCGCTGTGCGAGAACTCAGCTTGCACGCCGAAGTGGTGGGTGAAATAGTAGCTGCCGCTCGCGATGTAGCCACGCGTGTTGTTGGTGGGGAAGCTCCAGGTGCCGACACTCCCCGCTGGAATGCAGATAGGTGTAACCGCCAAAGATGTCGATGCGCGAGGAGGGCGGCGGCTCCGGCTCATTCACCTGCTCACCGGGCAAAGAGGGATTCACGGCCTGGTTGTCCTGCGGGGCCGGTGCAGAAGATACCGCTGGTGCCGGCGGTGCGGCCGGCGTCTGCTCCTGTGGCGGGGTAGCGGGTGCGCTGGCATCAGGCGCCGGCGCACTGGCATCTGGCGCGGGTGCGCTAGATGCGGGCGCGTTGCCGGGCGCCGCCGGGGTCGCGGCGGGTGCAGCGGATGGTGCTGCGGCTGCGTCTGGTGCCGGAGGTGCCGCCTGCGTCTGATCTGGTGACGCGGCCGCTGGCGCACTGTTGTCCGCTGCGGGTCCATTCGATGCGGTTGCGTCGCCGGACGTGGCGGCAGGTGCCGCAGGCGGTGTCGCCGGTGCGGTCTGCATCGGGGCATCTCCCGACGGGGAAGTCGTCGCTTGTTGCGGCGCTGGAGCGATCGCGTCTGGCGCGGAGGCTGCTGGCGAGGTCTCGACGGGCCCGGGAGTGTTGCTTCCGTCTGCGGCGGATGTCGGTGCAGCCGTAGTCGCAGGCGGCGCCGCGCTGTCCGGTGTTGCGGGAACGTTCTGTTGCGGCGCCACGGCAGAGGAATCTGTTGCAACCGTTGCCGGCTCTGTCTGCTGCGGGGCAGTAGCCTCTGGCGTGTTCGATACCTGAGCGGCGGACGCGGTTGGATTGTCTGACGTTGCGGGCGCAGTTTGTGGCGCCGCCGCTTCGGGCGCCGGCGTGGGCGGCGCGACGTGCTGAGGCACCAAGTCGGTTGTATCCGCCGGCGCGGAAGATGCTGCCGGGCTGCTGGGCGGGGCAACGATTGTCTCTGCAGTCGGAGTCGGCGCAGGCGGATCGAGCGGCGTGGGAGTGTCGCTGTCGTGATCGGGAGCGAGCGGCCTCTGCGGCTGGTCGGGGGCGAACCGCGGACTGTCATGGATTGCCGGGTTCTGCGACGGCTCGGCGCTTGCCGCCGGGCCGGGGACATCCGTGTCGCCGCTCTGGTTTGGGGTCACCGGATCCGGATTGGCGACACCCGTGTCGCTTGCATCGCTGGAGGAATCGGCGGCGGGCTGTCTCTTGCGCCTTCTCTGCGGAGGCGTGCATGGGCGCAGTCGCATCGGCGGGCGCGGCAGGCGGAGCGGACTGCTGAGCGGCGGCAGCCAGCGTGCACAGACCGACAGCCAGAAGACCGCGAACGATCGGGCCCAGCGTAGCTCTCGAGCGATCATGCATGAACAGTGTTCCTGAGCAGCAGCGTGCGCTGGTCGGCGCATGTGGAGTCCGCTCGCAATTCCCAGCTTGCGGCGCGGAGGTGAGTGGGGACAGCAGGTCAGGCTTCCGCATCATCGGGCCAGTACGAAATCGACGGTGGATGACTGCGTGATGGTTGCGCCACTGCTCGTGGCGGTGCCAGTAACTGTGACCGTATAGATCTTGTAATTGCTGGGCCCCGCACAACCCGACATGCCTACCGCCGCAACCAGCAGAGCGAAGGGCACGAGCAGCAGGAGAATGCGACGGCGGCGCGAACCGGCTAGCAGTCCGCTCGCCGAGCCGAAAAGACCGAGCGGCAGCATGGTCCAGGCGAGCAGCGGTGCATTGCCTGGCGATGGCGCGGGCGGCGCGTTGCGCAACTTCCCGAAGACTGTCGGGACGTTGGTGGTGTCCGCCGTGGCCGTGATCGTCATGGTCGAAGTACCGGTGGCGCCGGAGGTCAACGCGACACTTGCCGGTGCGAAGGCGCACGATACGCCTTCCGGCAATCCGGAGCAGGACAGAGTAATCGGGCCGATGAAGCCGCTGGTTGACGTCAGCGTGACGCGTAGTTCACGGTGCCGTTGTGGTCGATCTCCTGCTCTGGCGGATTCATCGCCAGGGTGAAGGTGCCACCGCTTGGAGGAGGCGTGCCACCTCCACCGCCGCCACCTCCACTGCCGCCGCCACCACCTCCTCCGCCACCGCCACCACTCGCAGTGATGGTCAGAGTTCCGTTGACTACGCGTGATGGCGTAGTTCGACGCCTTGGTGCCCGCGCCGATGGTGAAGGCCGGGGTGATAGGATACTTCCCCGCCGGACTGGAATTGGTGGCCGTGGTGCTGTAGGTCGCAGTGATGGCTTGCCCCGGCACCACATTAACGACCGTGCCGGTGAGCGCCGGGTTCGCTGTGTTCACCGGACGTGTCTTGTTGTCGGCGGTGATGGTGACCGGACGCGGTGTGATCTTGAGCGTTATGGTCGTGTTCGCGGCGGGATAGTTGGAATCGCCCGAATAGGAAACCGTAACTGCATATGTCCCAACATCCTCAAGGGTGGGAGAGGGCGAGCAGTTCACGACTTCGTTTGCGGGCAACGGCTGCGCCGCGCAGAGGGTCGAGCCGCCAATCAGGAACGTGACCGTTCCCGTGGGCGGGCTTGTCTGGTTGCCGCCTAGTGTGGCTGCCAGGGTGTAAGCATTGCCGTAGACCACGGTCACCGGCGGCGCGTTGAAAGTGGTCACCGGCAGTGGTGGCGCGTTGCCGATCAGGGTGATGATCTGCGGTTGCACGACCGAGCTGTCTTTCACATTGTCGTGGCGGATGTATGCGCCAGGAGCCTGCGGAGTAAAGACGAAGCTGAGGTCGCAGGTGGCTCCTGCCGGAGCGCTTCCGCCGCAATTGCTGCCGGCGGAGTCGATACCAAAATCCACCGCGTCGTCCAGGTTGTTGGAAGAAAGCGGATTCAGTGCCTCGTTGCCCGCATTCCAGACCGTCGTGCTTAACGGAGCACTGGTCTGGCCGACTTTGACGGTGCCGAAGTCGAGAGTTGGGTATGTGTAAGTGATCTCGCGCAGGGCGCTGTTGCCGGTGTCGGCGACGTAGACATCGGCGGCACCATCGATGGCGACCGCCATGGGATCGTTCAGCTCCGCCTTGTTCGCCGGACCGCCATCACCGATGTTGCCTGCGGTGCCATCGCCGGAAAGCACCTCTATCTCCGGGTTGTGAGCGAGACCATGGAACGCCAGGAAGATGCGGTTCGTGGCGGCATCCGCGATGAAAAGATCGCCGGCAGCGTCCGCGCTGATGCCGGTAACGCCGGCAAGAGCGGTGCCCAGTTTCTTGCCGGGAATCGTATCCGTCGTCAGGCCATTCCCGGCGAAGTAGCGGATAGTCCCGGAGACGTCGATGCTGTAGATACGGTACGCGCCACGGTCTGCCACGTAGAGGTTGCCGGCTGGATCAAGATACAGCGCCGACGGATGCACGAATTTTGCGCTGGTCGCAGGCACGTTATTCGGGGTCGCGTTTGCGCCGCCGCCGGCATAGACCGCCTGCTGGCCTCCCGCGTAAATCTGGAGCACGTTGACGGTCGTCCCATCCTGCGCAACATAGAGGTTCCCCAACTGATCGGCGACCAGCGCGACGGGATTGTCCAGGTTGTTTACCAGCGTGGTCAGATTGCCATTCACGTCGTATTGCAGGATGGAATGTGTCGTCGCATCAGCGATGTAGAGATTGCCTGCTGCATCAAGCGCAAGCGCCGTCGGCGTAGCAACACCGCCGCCCGGCGGAATCAACTGCGCCGGCGACGCGGAGCCTGCGCGCAGCACCGAAATGGAGCCATTGCCGGATCCGCCGCCGCTCTCGGCGAAATATACGTCACCGGCGCTGTCGATCGCGATGGCGGAAGGAGTTGCGAGCGATCCGCTGAGCGTGTTGATGGTGCCGGGCAGAAAATTTGCCTCGGCGCTCTCGCCGATGCCGCTCAGCCCGAAGCGGTAGATCGTGGCCGGAGACGTCGCGCCGTCCGCGATGGTAAAGGGGGCGGTGCGCAGGCCGGGGAGCGTTGGCAAAAATCGGAGGCTGACCTGGCAGGTGTTGAACTGGCCTGGGGTCGGGGCGGGAACAGGTCCGTTGCAGGTGTTCACTGCGAACGACTGAAAATCGCCGCTGGGGGCGGAGGCGAGATTCACGGCATCGGTCAACATGAACCAGAGGTTTTGTGCCGTGCTGTGATTGCCGACGGTCGTCATCCCAGGAAAAAGCAGACCCTGCGTCAGGATGCGGACGATGTTGTTGTTGGTATCGGCCACATAGACGTTCCCCGTCTTATCTGCGGCCAGCCCGCCCGGATTGTTGAGCGCGACCGAAACGGCAGCCTTTCCCTCTTGCGTGTTCACGTAACTGCCCGTCAGCCCATTGCCGGCGACGAGCCCGAGTTGGTTGGCCAGCAGCTCATAGACCTTTACCGCGGCGTTGTCGTCAATGTAGAGATGGCCGACCGCATCGGAGGTGACGCTGACCGGCGTCTGAAGCGTTGTGCTGTTGGAGCTGAGACCGTCGTCAGTGCATTTACCGGCCGCGACCGAGGGAACGCCGGCGCTGATCTCACGCACGCACGCATTGCCGGAGTCGGCGATATAGAGATTGCCCACCGGATCGATGGTGAGGCCTAGCGGCGCGTTCAGCACCACACCGTTGGTAGTGCCGGGGCATTGGGCGCCGGCAGGGACCGCAGTCGAGGGAGCGCCGCTCAGCAGGCAGACGGCTGTGTAAGGCGGGCTGCTGCGGATGATCTGGTAGATGCCATCCGTTGCATCGTTGACCGCGATATATAGATTGGCTGCGGCATCGAGCGCGAGCCCGGCAGGCGTGGGCACGACAGAAAGGGTCGTGGGGTTGGTGCAATTGTCGATCAGCGGCTGCAGCGAGGCGATGCCCGATCCGCCAACAACCATGCGGCGCACGCAGTTATGGCCGGTGTCTGCCATAAAGAGAGCGCCCGCGGCATTTACAGCAACGCCGGACGGCCGCAGCACGCCGGTGGTTGGATCGGTGGTGACACTGCTTTGGTTTTGACAGGTATCACTGCCACTTCCGCCGGGCTGGCCTACCGCCACGGTCATGTTGCCACTGGTATCGACGCGGCGGATGCAGTTGTTGCCGGAATCGGCGATGTAGATGTTGCCGCTGACATCGGAGGTGACGTAGGTCGGTCCACTCAGCAGGGTCGATGCTGCCGGACCTGTATCCTGGGCGGTGCCGCTGCCGGTGCCGCTCAGCGGAGCGCCCGCAAAGCGCGTGGTGCTGGGCACCAGACGGACCGATTGCGCAGTGGCCGCCTGCGCCGCGACGCAAGCAGCAAGGACGAGCGCAGCCCCGCGCAACCACACGAGTGCACCAATGCCAAATCCGTCCCGCAACTGTTTCATCATCCGCTCCACTGGTGCTGCCGGAGGAGCTGCGAGGGACTCTTAACGGTGCCTCTGCGCTCGACCGGGAGACAGCCTGCTCGGCATCAAGCCGACTGTCCGAACAACCTTCCCGATGGATGAACCGGCCTGATATCCGGTCGGAGCGACGTTTGTTCCAAAATGGGCAAACGCCTTCCGCCAAAGGGAAAGTGGCCCCATTCAAGCACACGGGGAGTTACGAGAGTATGCAACTTAGGCATCAGTGAGGGTACTGAATCTTTCTCGTAACTAATGACGGTTACAGAAGAGTTACGTGCGGACCGCAGGTGGTTGCGACCGGATGACAGCGGCCGCCCGCGTCGATGCCAGCCGGTAGCCGGCGATGGCTGCCGGAACGACGACGGCCCTTCCAGCCATCAGATCGACGGGCTCGCAGCCCTCCGCGTAGAGCACCGCGGCACCCTGGATCGCCACGAGTGTATGGGGAACGCCGGATGGCGGCTCCGACTGGAATGGAGACTCCGGTCCGACTTCGAGGCGATCTACAGTGAAGTACTTCTGCTCGATCAGGCGTGTGCGCGCGCCTTCGATTTTCGGCACTACTTTGCCGGCGGCGGTGTGGATGCGGGTGGCGGCCAGACCGCGGTCGATGTGCAGCTCGCGCGGACGGCCGTAGTCGTAGAGGCGATAGGTGATGTCGGAGGTCTGCTGCGTTTCCAGCAGGGTGACGCCGGGCCCGATGGCATGCACCGTACCCGCATCGACAAAGATCATGTCGCCCTTGGTGACCGGGACCTGCTCCACCATCGCCTCGAGAGTATGGTCGGCGATGGCCTGCCGCATAGCTTCGACGGTGCTGCCCGGCTTAAGGCCGAGCGCCACCGCCGCGCCCGGTTGCGCGTCGAGCACGTACCAACACTCGGTCTTGCCGCGCGGCTCGCCGGCCTTTTGAGCGAGTTCGTCGTCGGGATGCACCTGTACCGAAAGCTTGTCGTGCGGGAAGAGAATCTTGACCAGCAGCGGATAATCGCCGACCTCATTGCGATGCGGACCGAGCAGCGCATCCGGATAGGCTGCGGCCAGCTCGCTCAGCGTCCGGCCCTGCTCGTCGCCGGTCTCGATCAGGCATTGCGGCCCGGTGAGCCACGCTTCTCCAACGGGTTCGGCGGGACGGTAGTCGTACCAGGGCGACAAGTCGCGCGTACCCCAGGGACGTGGGCTGAAGAAGGGCGCGATGCGGAAGGGCGCGAGCGAAGGAGCTTGCATGTCCTCTACAGGATCGCTTGAGCGGAGCGCAGCGGGCAAGCGATGGGACAGAACTGAGGGCTGCGGCAAGCCTCCAACCAGTTCTGCCGACTTCCATTTTTAATGCTGCGGGGATGGCAATGCGTCGGCCAAAGCTTTCTTAAGCCCCGCTACCTTTTCGTCATCCGGCACTCCGTGCGCCTGCCAGACGATGTGTCCGGAAGCATCCGCCAGGACAATGTACGAATTATCCGATGCGGAGTAGTTGACCGCTTTTTTCCAGTCTTCTTCCCCCGCCGTAAACGGAGCGAAATGCGAGTGCTGGGCGGCCGGCACCTCTCGTCGCATGCCGTGCAGAATCATGCCCCTCACAAAGGAAGGAACCCCCTGCAGATCCGCCAGCTCGTAGAAGTCGATACGCGGATCGGACAGGTAAGGGGAGAGCATCCGCTGGTTCCATTGTTTGAAATCTTCGCTGCTCTTATGCGAGAAGCCTACCATCAGCAGGAGAGGCTTTCGACTCTCCGGCCGGGGAAAGACGATGGTTCTTCCATCGAGCGCCGTTGCGGCTGTTGTGGGAACAACTTGAGCCAGACAAGGGCAAGCGATGACCAGGCATGCGAGGAGGAGCCGCGTGAACTGCTGCATCGGCGCATCCTCATCCGTCCGGGTAGCCCTGTCAAGGCTTCACAGCTATATTCCCGCAAGTCGTTTTTCGCAAAGCGGATTCGGCGTCATCCGTCTTTCAGGCATGCAGCCATTCCAGGCGACGAGGCCGGAACTTCAGCGTCTCTCGCGCTTTTTTGTTGGACGCACCGCGCAGTTTCGTCTGGTAGTAGATGGCATCCTCGCCTGCCGCGGCGCGCGCCTGCTCTTCGGTGACGTGCGGCGGATCAGTCGCGCCCACAAAGCGCGCAAAAGCCGGCAGCCAGACACCAATGGGCGATGGATCGTCATCGACGATGTTGTAGATGCCGGCAGGGGCCGTGAGTGCGGCGACGGTAGCAAGCGCGGCATCGTCGATGTGAATCCACGACCAGACGCCCTCGCCAGGGCCAATGATCGGCATCTCCTGCTTGCGCACCTGGTCCGCGGAGGCGCCATCGGAGTGGAACCAGGTGTTTGGACCGTAGAAGAACCCGTAGCGCAGCGCGACGCCTTCGATCTTTGGAGCGCGGAAGAGTCGCGATTCCAGCTCTGTGTAAGTCTGCGCGCTTGCAGCGACGCCCGGTGTGGCATCGACTGCAAGTGACTCTGACTCATCTGCCAGGCCGCTCCCGGATTTCATAAAGAAGCCACTGGATTGCTGGATATAGCGGCGCACGCCGGCGGCCTGTGCCGCACTCAAGAGATTTCCGCCGCCTTCGAGCCGCAGCTTGCGATCACCGGCGGCTGCCTCCGCCATTTCCGACGGATGCTTCGGGAGTGCCGTCAATTCGTCGATCACGATCTCTGCGGAGGAGCGTCGCAGTGCCTCCTCGAGCGCCGATGCATCGAAGGCGCTGACCCGCGCAACGACGGCGCCTGCCTGCTTGAGCGTCTCCGCACCCCTATCGGAGTGTGTCATACCGGTGACCGTATGGCCCTGGCGAATCAATTCCGCGACCAGTGGCTGGCCGATGGCGCCGCTTGCGCCTGCAACAAAAATGTTCATAGCGCCTCCCTGCAAACAAAGATGCCTCGACGGTTGTTTTGTCTCATTCTTTATCCGATGACGCCTGGAGTCTTGCAGGCATCCTCATTCTCGCGTCAGTATCGAAGGGAGATGAGGGAGCAGCGCCATGAAGAAAAGAAAGCTGGGCAAGCAAGGTTTGGAGGTCAGTGAGCTGGGATTGGGCTGCATGGGGATGTCGGAGTTCTACGGGCCCGGCAACCAGTTTGAATCCGAGGCAACGATTGATCGCGCCGTCGATCTGGGCGTGACCTTCTTCGATACATCGGATATCTATGGCCCGTTCACCAATGAAGAGCTGGTGGGACGTGCGCTGCTACCCCATCGGCGCAGGGTGCAGATCGCGACCAAGTTCGGCATTGTGCGGAAGAAGGAAGACCCAAGCTTCCGCGCGGTCGACAGCAGTCCGGCCTATGTGCGCAGCGCCTGCGAGGCCAGCTTGCAGCGCTTGGGCGTGGAGACAATCGATCTCTATTATCAGCATCGTGTCGATCCGAAGACGCCGATCGAGGAAACGGTAGGCGCGATGGCGCGGCTCGTGGAAGAGGGCAAGGTCCGCTACCTTGGCCTGTCGGAGGCAGGGCCGGAGACAATCCGCCGCGCCCACGCCACGCATCCGATCACGGCGTTGCAAACGGAGTATTCCCTGTGGTCGCGCGATCCGGAAGACGACATCCTGCCGACGGTTCGCGAGCTGGGCATCGGCTTTGTCGCGTACTCCCCGCTGGGACGCGGCTTTCTCACTGGGCAGATCAAACGCTTCGATGATCTTGCGCCGGATGACTTCCGCCGCAACTCACCGCGGTTTCAGGGTGAGAACTTCGATCGCAATCTGGCACTGGTGAAGAAAGTGGAAGAGATGGCTGCGCGCAAGGGCGTGAAGGCATCGCAGCTTGCTCTGGCCTGGGTGCTCGCGCAGGGAGACGACATCGTACCCATTCCTGGCACCAAGCGGCAGAAGTATCTCGAAGAGAACGTGCGGGCCATTGATGTGAAGTTGAGCAAGGACGACCTGGCCGCGCTGGACGCACTGGCGCCGCGCGGTGCGGCAGCGGGCGCGCGTTACGACGAGCGCGGGATGGCGGCGGTGGGCAGATAAACCGATGTCCGCGACCACTCTCTAAATAGAAAAGCGGGGATCGCCTTCGATGATCTGCTGTTCGAGGCGCGGTGCTTCCCCGCTGCGCCACAACTTCGTGCTGTGTCGCACGCGGTAAAGGAGTGGCCCGCCGTCTTCTGTGGTGGCACGCTCCAGCGGGCGCGGGATGCAGACAAATTCGGTGTCAAATGTGGTGCTCGATGCGGTGACGATGGCGTAGCCGTGCCCGCCCATATCTACGAAGGAGAGGTGCGGAGAAAGTTCCAGGTTCGACGCTGCGCGTGCTTTCGCGATGTCGCCGCTCTTCTGATACTCGAGACACGAGCGCACGCCATGGCGCAGCAGCATATTGATCGTCGGCTGCGGCTTATGGTCGGCAGCGGCTTGCCCGAGGAAGAGCGGACGCAACGGATGCTGCTTGGGAAATACATGCTCGATGGCTTCGACCTCGCCAGGCGCGGAGATCGATCCGGTGACGAATGCGATACCGACTGGCTCGAACGGTTGCGGCGGAAGCGCCTTGGCGGCAAGACCGGCCCAGAAGCTGTGACGGTCGCCAGCGATCGTTGCGAAACCGGTGATGCCGCGGTCGCGCACGAAATCGTAGATCTCGGCGCGCTCGACATAGGCGCTGCTGTGATCGCCGCCACCGAAGCCGGCGTAGGCTGCTCCCGGCCAGGGACGCGTCAGGCCCGCAGGCAGGTTTTGCGGGTCGGCCCGCATGTCCAGAGTCGCGGTGGTATTGCCCCAGATCTTCCAGGTCGCCTTCGAGCTGCGCAGCCGCTCCAGAAACCACTTCTTCTGTTCTTCGCCGAGAATAGTTTGCGGCGGATCATCTTTGCGGAAGTTCGCAACGTCCGAACTGCCGTAGTGAATCATCGCGGGAGGCTGGCCATGATTGTAGGCGCGGCCTGCATCGAGGATCGCCATCGCCTCTTCCGGCACCATCTCGGGGAAATCGTCGCTTGTAAACGGTTGGGCTTCGGCGCGGTCAAGAGGCTCCTCGGATCGGTAGCTGCGCTGGTCGGTAACGATCAGCTCGACGTTGCGGCCCCAGCGCAGCGCACGATACCCCTTCAGGCTGTTGATGGCGAGCAGATTGTTCGGTTCCTCACCGAGTCCGTGCTGATCGAAGCGCATGACCGGTGTGTCTGTAACATGCGGAGGATCGAATTGCTCCAGCGAAGTGCTGCGCGGCCGCACCATGCGCGCGGCGCGATATTCGAAGAAAGCCTGGTTTGCGGCCACCTTACGCGTCTGCGCGGGGCGCGTTTTTCCATCGAACTTCTGCAAGGATTGCCAGCCAAGCCAGCTGAATTCGTGGTTGTCCCACATATCGACGAAAGGCCAGCGCGCACGCGCATCCTGTAGATCGGGATCATGCAGATAGGCACGATAAATCGCGCGATAGTCGTCAACCGTCGTGGGAATGTGAAAGTCCCGTATCTTCTCGCCGTTCTGGTAGCGGACGATATCGCGGAGGCGGCGATCGTACATGCCCTGCGGACGATCCTCCGGATACCAGACGATCTCGTAGATGAAATCTCCGAGATGCAGGACGAAGCCGAGACGCTGCTCTGCCGGGGCACGCTCGTCTTCGTAGATCATGCGACGATAGGCATTCTGTGCGCCCTGGTTTGCGTTCTGGCAACTGACAAAGGCGAAGCGCACCGGCCGCGCATCGTCTTCAGCCGGCGCGGTGATGGTGCGGCCCACGCGGCTGCCGTAGCCATGTGGATCGGTGAAGCGATACCAATAGACGGTGGCAGGCCTGAGCCGACCCACGAGCACGCGGCATGTCCAGTCGGCTGCAGCGGAAAGCGGAACCTGCGCCGTGGCAACAACACGGCGGAACGCATCGTCCTCCGCTACCTCAACGTGCAACGAGCTAACCGGCTGCACATCGGGCGACCGGCGTGTCCACAGCAAGACACTGTGGGCATCCGGATCTCCGGAGGCGACTCCTTCCGCGAAAAGATCCCGCCGCTCGTGCCATGCCAAATGCGACGGGTAGGCCAGCGCGTCGCCCCAGGCCACGGTCGCTCCCACCGCCACGGCCAGTTGCATAAACGAACGTCGATTCATGCTGCACATCCATTCAGCTCCTCATCTGCCGAGCCATCGTAGCGAACAGAAATACGAACGTCATGCGGATTCGGCGTGCAGGAAGCATGGCGAGGGATGACTCTACGGTCCACGGTAACGAACAAACAAAACTGTTGGCAGTGTGCCTGTGTATGAAAGAAACCAGCGCGTGTCGCGTTTTTCCAATCTGCAATCAGAAGCCAGCGATACTCTGGCATGGCTAAGGGGTATCGGGGATTCATGAGCAAGAAACTACTCGCACTGGCGCTTCTCACCGCATGTCCGATTGTCGGATGGACGGCCCAGGCAAACCATGACCTCGCAACATCAAACAGAGGAGCAGGAGTGACCATGCACGCCAGAGGAACATTCGTTGTGAAAATAAGTCCCGTGGAAGCTTCAGCGATTTCCCGGGAAGCAGGGATCGGGCCGCATGACGATCGACAAGACATTCTCCGGGGATCTCGAAGGAACAAGCAAGGGAGAGATGCTGAGCGCAGGCACGGAATCGACCGGAGCGATGGCTTATGTCGCGATGGAGCGCGTGACCGGAAAGCTGAATGGCCGCAGCGGAAGCTTCCTGCTGATGCATAACGCTTCGATGCTTAAGAGCGATCCCGCCAGCGGCGTGATGCAGGTCACGGTGGTGCCGCAGTCCGGGACGGACGAACTCGCCGGTCTGAGCGGCAAGCTGATGATCACTATCGATGCCGGCAAGCATAGCTACGACCTGGAATACGAATTGCCACCAGCACCAGCCGCTCGTTGACTTACGGGAACAATCCGGGGCGATGAAAATGCGAAGGTGCCAAGTTAGGAGATAGGTCGATTGCGGCCGTATCCTCTATACTTTCCCTCCGGAGTGTGTCTATGGCATCTACCGTTTGGAAGGGGTATATCTCCTTCGGCCTGGTTTCCGTTCCTGTTCGCCTGTTTGCGGCGGCCCGCGAAGAGCACGTTAGCTTTAACCAGATTCACGCGGAGTGCGGCGGCCGCATCAAGCAGCAGATCTTCTGCCCGCAGTGCGACCGCGTTGTGGAACGGAATGAGTTACAGAAGGGCTACGAGGTGGAAAAGGGCGTCTATGTGACGGTCAACGTCCGACGAGCTCAAAGCTCTTGAAGCTGAGTCGTCAGACGTGATGGAGATTCAGCAGTTCGTCTCGCTGGATGAAGTGGATCCGATCTTTTTCGAGACCTCCTACTACTCCGCCGCGGAAGATTCCGGCAAGCGCGCTTACAACCTGCTGTTTCGCGGCATGACGCGCGAGAAGGTTGCGGCGATTGCCCGCGTAACGCTGAGCGGCCGGGAGCAGGTAGTGCTGATCCGGCCTTATGACAAGGGCCTGCTGCTGCACACCCTGTACTATCCGGCCGAGGTAAGAGAGGTCAGCGAATACGGTCAGGACACCGCATCTGAAGTTCCGGAGCAGGAGATCGCGCTCGCGGAGAAGTTCATGGAGTCGCTGCGTGCGCCTTCCAGCCGGAGCAGTTTCAGGACAACTATAAGGAGAAGGTGCTGGCGCTTATCGAAACCAAGCGCGCGGGCGCAACGCCGCAGCCTGGCGGTGAGAAGCGCGGCTGGCTCCGGTCATCGATCTGATGACTGCACTGAAGCAGAGCATTGCGGAAAAGGAGCGCGCGCGGCCGACACTGGTGCCGGCAAAAGCTGCTGCGGCAAAGAAAGAACCCCAGCGGGCAGGCAAAGAGGGTGCGGGCAAATCCCGGCAAGCAGAAAGCTGTCTAGTAGCTAGTGCGGTCCAGCTATTGCTGCTCGTTCCCAGCCAGAGAACGGCATTTCTAAATAGCTGGTTCTGCGTGGCGCTGGTAAATATTTTGTCGCCGTGCCCCATGTTGCAGTAGAGCATTTTGTATCTCGTGTTCGTCCACACTACGGGCAAGTCGCCGGCGGTCAGAGTATCTTTCATGCCCAGCGGGTAGTTTGATGGGCTCAGGCTCACCAACACATGGATATTCTTGTTCGCACGCGGATCGGGCTTCCAGATGTACCACTCATTCGCGGGCGACAAATAGGTCTCGGGAAGGCCGCGCGTGACCGGGTGCGCTCGATCTTCTACGACAAGCTGCGCTGGAAGAGGCGGCCAGCTATTCGTCAGGAAGACCGCATCGAGGAAGTCACTCACGAACCAGGGCCAGTGCGTGGTCTCGTCGTTGTAGCCAGCAAAGTGAAAGCCCAGCCATGCGCCACCGTGCTTCATATATTGCTCAAAGGCTGCGCGCTGTGCGTCGACATGCGGTGAATCGTTCAGCCAGACCACCAGTTGATAGCGCTGCAGATTCTCCGCATTCAGGTCATCCCAGTTGGTGGTTGCCTGCCATTCGAAGTTTTCGCGCTTCGCCTCAGCTTCAAAGAACGTGAGCGCCTGACGCGCGAAGTCCACGTGGTCGGCTTCCGTCTTCTCCGTATAGAAAGCGAGCACATGGAAGCGCGGCTGCTGGGCGCGCAGCGCAACGCTGCAAACGACGCCAGAGCGAGCAGAACCGTCGCGATTCGCCTCATGCAGTGCGCCGCCCAGAGAATGGAGTTATGGAAAAGCGTGGTAAATGACTTGTTCTGGAATAACTCTGGATGATGGCCCATGAAGATATAGATATTCCGCGCCTTCACGTGTTCGTTGGTCCAGATCACCGGATGATCGCCGCCCATTTTGATATTGGTCGCGGGCGTGTAGCTGTTCTCATCGACGGTCGCTAGCACGTGCACATTCGGCCGCGGATCTTTGTCCCAGGTGTACCACTCCTCGTTTTCGATCGGGAACGAGCTGCCGAGCCCCTTCATCGCAGGATGCTGCGGGTCCTCCACGTGAACGGTGCCCGAAGCGAAGGTGGCGACGTAGTCCTTGAACTGGATGCCGCCCATGAAGTTGGAGAACCACGGCCAGAGCCCGAAGCCATCGAAGTGTCCCAGCAGGGTGGCGTGATGGAAGCCGATCCAGCCGCCGCGTCCCTCTTCGATGTAGCGCTCGAAAGGCGGCCACCGCCGCCGGCGTCCAGTTATACGGCGGATAGTTCAACTGAATGAAAAGCTGGTAGTGGGAGAGAAAGGCATCGTTGATCGGGTCGGTGTTCTCGATGTAGTCGATGGTGAAGTGGTCCCGAACCGCCTCCTGGGCAAGCCATAGCTTCGCGGCGTCGACGAACGGCTTGTGGATGCCGCCTTTCTCCGCGAGCGCGATCACATGGAAGCTGCGGAGCCTGGGACTGCGCTTTCAGCCCGCACGCATACGCCAACACCAGGAGCAGAACGCAGGCGGCTCTCAAGAGTGGATACAAAGACCTTCATCAACGCTTTGCCTCCGGCTACGCGGAAGTACGGAACACAAACGTTATACCTTGTCACGGGCGCTGTGCCGGCAGACTATTATTCTCCGCAGAGAAGAAGGGAAGACCGATGAGGCGATACGGAAGTCTGCAGCGGTTGGCTGCGCTGTTTTTGCGCAGGCGTCATGATGTTTGCGGGCTCGCACAATCTGCGGGCGCAGGGCGGATGCGGAGCCTCACGGCAGGACGATTCATCCCACGCGCGCTCGCCTTCAATCCCACGACCCACCGGCTCTATGCCGTGGACCAGGACGGCAATCGCGTCATCGTGATGGACAGCCGGGGAGCGCGTTCTTCGATTGCCGTGGGCCACGCGCCGAATTGCATCGTGGTGGATGCGGCCTTGAATCGGATCTATGTCGCGAACGCCGGCAGCGGCAACATCAGCGTGATCGATGGCGCCACGGATCATGTGGTCAAGACCCTCCCTGGAGAGCAACACCCATATGCAATTGGCTTCGACTGCGCGCTCCACCGCGCTACGTGACAAACACCTACAGCAACAAGGTCACGGTCATCGACACGGCGACCAACAGCGTTCAGCAGTTGCCGGTGGGCTCCAAGGATTATGTCGAGACAGATGCGCGCCGCGGGCCGGGCGTTCTTCATCAGCTACGAAGACCCGGCGCTCACCATGCTGGATGCTGCGGGAAGCGATCCATCGCGAAGACCTCGGCCTCTCGCATCCATGGGGACTTGCGATCGATGAGGAGCGCGGCATTGTCTATGTGACGGAGATCGGCAAGGACACGCTTGATCGCGTATCACGAGAACGATGGCAAGACAGAAACGGTGCCCACCGGAGCGATGCCGGACGCGGTGGCGAGTCGACGAGGCAGCAAACAAGATCTACGTTGCGAACTATGTGGCGGATTCCGTGACGGTCATCGACGGTGCGACGATGAAGCCGGTAGCGACCGTGGCGGCCGGACATCATCCGCAGGCACTCGCGGTCGACGGCAGGCGGCACCGCATTTTCGTCGCAAACACGCACAGCAACGACGTGACCGTGATCGATGGATCGACCAATCACGCGCTTGGCACCGTAGCCTGGCGGAACGAATCCATATGCTGTTGCGGTCGATCCGGAGAGCGGCAACGCCTATGTTGCGAACTACGGTTCGCACCCGGTCACGAAACTGGATCTGTCGTCGATTCACTGATCGACGTTTCGCACGCACCTTCTTACAGCTGCATCCGCAGACGCGCCTTGGTCAGGCCCCTCGCAATCAGAAGGATCGCGATGGTGAAGGCAACGGCGCGGATGATGCCCGGCCATCCCGCGTTCCAATGCCCGAGCAGAGTACTCAAAACCCAGTCAGTCCGGCGAGGAAATAGTAGACATCCGGGACAAGATAGGTCAGCAGCGTATTGGAACCGGCAGGACGCACCAGCCATGCCCAGCCGGTCTGCTTGCGCACATCGCATATCCAATAAAGCGCGGAGAAGAACGCGCAACTGGCCGCGATGGTCCACAGCGCCCAGGTAGGCGTTGCACGAATCTTCGAGATGCCGAGCGGCATAAGCAGCCATCCCGCGACGAAGCACACGACAGCCATGAGCGAGAGCCAGCTGGATTTTCTGCCAGGGGCTCTTCCAGCGATGCTCCCCCAGAAAGATAGTCGAAGTCACGATGCCGGCCATCACCAGCGTGGGCAGCGCTCCGTTGCCGAAGGGCCAGATGTACATCGAAACGTGCTCAAACGGCAGCCATCCGGCGATGCAGCCCGCATTGAAGGCGACGAGCGCCACGAACCAGACGATCGGGCATGAAGCGCCAGCGGCGGGTGGGGATGTAGAGCAGGCAGATGGCAAAGTAAGTCAGGCCGATGAGGCCGAGTATCTCCGGATAGGAAAAGTTGATCCATGCTTCGCCGTGCGGAGTGGAACGGCGAAAGATGGCGAACATGAGCGACGATGAGCGCCGCGCCCGTACCGCGCAGGAGCAGAACAGTTCTGCTGCTAAGGCCGCTGTAGACATTCCATAGCAGGATGCCGCCGGCCAGCCCAAGGAGCGCCCACGCATTGGGGCTGATGTGCATGCGCGCGGGGTCGCCCTGTTCCGCGTTCGCGAGAATGAGGCCGAGCACCAGCAGTGCGATGGAGCGCAGCACCACATGCATCCACAGCGAGGCGACGGACGCATTGCGCTTCAGCCGCTGCTTCACCGCGATGGGCAACGCCATGCCGACGATGAACAGGAACGCCGGAAAGACCATATCGACGTAGGTCATCGCGTCCACGTTGGCCGGCATGTGATAGGTCCATTTGGAGAGGCCGTGGACGCTGTCCAGATCGTTGACGAAGATCATGACCGCCATGGTGATGCCGCGGAAGATGTCGATCGAGACGACGCGGGTAGAGATGGCCTGCCCGGCAATTCCAATGGCGGGTGCGGAAACGGTCGCGTTCATCGGCTGCTCCCTGCATCCGGCGCCATTGCCGTAGAAGGCCGTATTGATGGTGCTCAGAAGCGCTCCTGTGGGGTCGCCGGTGTACTCCCAGAACATGACTCCGCCCAGCCCTTTACGCCGCACATACGCGCACTTCAACGCGAGCGACTCGGTGTCTTCGTAGGAAACGAACTCGCGCTTCTGCTCGCTGTAAAGATACGGGACCGACGCGGCGGCATCCCAGTAGCGCGTGAATCCGTTGTTCAGCATGTTCGACACGATGTTGCCGTAGTTCGCGAATGCGTTGGGCACGGGCGCTCCTGGCTGGAAGAGTCCGTGATCGGTGGGCGGAACATCGCCCCAGACGTGTCCATAGAAGGGTACGCCCAGCACGATCTTCCGCGGCGGCACACCGGCCGCTTCGAATTCCTGAACAGACGGTCGGCGGAAGCCCGCTTGGGATCGGCGGGATCGGTATAGAGCGGCGCGTGATTGCCGGAGATCTTGTCGTTGCCCGGCTCGTAGTAGTCGTAGGCCATCAGGTTCACGGTATCGAGATAGCGCTGCACGCGGCCAATCTCGGTGTGTGCGATGAACTCGCTGGACGAGCCCGCGGCGACGGAGAGCAGCAATGGACGCCCCACTCTGCGCTGCTCGCGGTTGAAGCGTGCCCGCAGCTCCTTCAGGAGCAAAGTGTAGTTACGTTTGTCCTCCGGACGGAAGCGATTGCCGGCGCCCGTCATGCCCGGATATTCCCAATCGATGTCGAGTCCATCGAGCTTGTAGCGCTCCACGAAGGCGGCCACGCTATCGATGAAGCGGCTTCTGCTTTGCTTGGTGAGCGCCGCGTCGGAGAAGTTTCCCGACCATAGCCAGCCGCCCACCGAAACCAGCACCTGCAGCGATGGGTTCTGCTGCTTCAGTCCGACGAGCGTGGCGAAGTTCGCCTCGTCGACCGGGCTGCCGGTCACGATGCGGCCGTCCTGGATGTTGGCAAAGGCGTAGTTGATGCGGGTGAGCTTGCCTGCCGCGATTTCGTTCGGCTGGAGCGCACCGTTGCGCGGAAAGATGTAGGCGATGATCTGCGGAGGAAGAGCCTGGTGGATCGAGACGCTCTTCGTTCGTGAAGCGGCCAGCGGCATAGGAAGAGCAAGAAGCAGCAACGCCAGCGAGCGTGCGCCATCGGCCGGTTGCGCCGCAGCGCGAGATTTCTGCGAGCACGCGCCGACTAGTCTGCAAACTGCGAATGTGGCATCGTGCGACAGTCGACTTCGCTGCGATCAGTGAGCACTCGGCCTCCGCACCCGAGCTGATTCGAACCAGCATTGCACATATCGGGCGCAAACAGCCGGGAATCTGCACATAACTCTGCGGTATAGTCGCAGGCAGCCGGCCAGGAGGGCGGCTACGCGATCCGATTCTTGAGACACTTTCTTGCTCTGAGTGCGTGTGCGGCGGCGGCTGTGATGGCGTCCGCGCAGGTGCGCGTTCTGGTGGATCAGGTCGGCTATGAGACCACCGCGCCCAAGGTGGCGCTGATCTCCGGAGCGGAAAGCAGCGATCCGGCTCAGTTCACACTGGTCGACGATGCGACGGGCAAGGTCGTCTTCAGCGGTACGACTGAACCGGCCGGCCACGTGGATCGCTGGGGCGATCAGTACTTATTGGAAGGCGGATTTTTCGGCATTCCGCACGCCGGGGCATTACATCCTGCGCGCCGCGACCGCAAACAGCGTCGTCAGCTCCTGCAGCTTTCAGATCGACGACGATCTGCTGGAGCGGACGACGCTGTCCAACGTCCTCTTCTACTTCAAGGGACAGCGCGCCAGCGGCGACATGGATCGCGCCGATCGGCATCTTGCCGCTGCCCGACGGTCAGGGCACCGTGGACGTGCATGGCGGCTGGTACGACGCCACCGGCGATTACGGCATTCATCTCTCGCACCAGAACCTGACCTCATACTTCAATCCGCAGCAGGTGCCGCTGGTCGCATGGACGCTGCTTGCGAGCTACAACACGCTCGCAGGCGCGGCACGATGACAACTTCAGCGAATATGAGCGGCGCCTTCTGGATGAAGGCCTGTTCGGCGCGGATTTTCTGGTGCGCCTCAAGCGGCCGAACGGATCGTTCTTCGAGAGCATCGACGGACCGGGGCCGGCAGAAGCTCGCGAAGGATCGCAAGATCGGCAATCCAAACTGGCGCACGCAGATCAAGACCAAGGCCTCCGAATCCACGGAGCGCGCCGCTCCTGTCGCGTCAGGCCCGCATGCGTATGAAGCCGGCTATCGCGCCGGAGCAGGCATGTCGATCGCCGCGCTCGCATTGGCCAGCACGATGCCCGCAGGATGGCGACTTTACGCGCGCGCAATATCTGCAGACCGCAGAAGACGCCTTCGCCTTTCTGGAAGCGCACAATCGCGAGCTGCTGAACGACCACACGGAAAATATCCTGGACGATTACTGCGCGTTGATGGCCGCGACGGAGCTGTATCGCGCCAGCTCACAAGGAGATCTATCAGCAGGCGGCGGACAAGCGCGCCGCACACCTGATGGCGCGTCTGACGACCGAGCGGCGCGTTTCACGACTACTGGCGCGCGGATGACGGCACGCGGCCGTTCTTCCATCCTTCGGACGCGGGACTTCCCGTGATCAGTCTGCTGCGCTATGCGGAGACTGCGTCCGCGGCAAACCGGCAGCAGGCACTCGAAGCCGTGAAGCGGTCGCTGCAGTTCGAGCTTGCGACCACGCACGAAGTGAACAATCCATTCGGCTATGCGCGCCAGCTTGTGCGCATGGGCAATGGCCAGGTGCGGACGGCATTCTTCTTCCCGCACGACACAGAGGCCGCTCCGTGGTGGCAGGGGGAAGATGCGCGACTCGCCTCACTTGCGGCAGCGGCGCGCATGGCTGCGCCGCTCTTTGCGGATGATCCGGCGTTTCAGTCCGCGCTCCAGAGCTATGCCGACGATCAATTGCATTGGATCCTGGGCCGCAATCCCTTCGACAGCAGCATGCTGATGGGCAGCGGGCACGGCAACGCTCCTTATATGTTCTTCCGCTCGTACAAATACACCAGCGCGCCGGGCGCGATCATCAACGGCATCACCGCCGCGAGCAACGACGAGGATGGCATCGCCTTCAACGAAGGCTTCGCCGTTACCGGCAAGGACGAGGACTGGCGCTGGACCGAAGAGTGGCTGCCGCATGCGGCCTGGTATCTCTACGCCGTAAGCCTGCCGCACCGGTGAGTAAAAATTCGCCGGTACGCGCAAATATGGCCGGCTTTTTGTCTTCAAGGCTTTGTTACCAGCGAAAAAGGCTCGCTCCGTGCCCCTTTTGGGCACAAACGGCTCCACATTTCTTGCCAAATGTTTTTCAATTCCCTATCGCGGGCCGCGCCCGGGCATCCAACTTACGCGTAATTAGTTACGCCTTCACCGCTCAAAGGATGGCAGGCGGCGTGAGATTGAGAACAGGAGACAGAATATGACAGTCCTGATCGCTTGGGGATCACTCTCGATCGGTGTTGTGATTGGAGCGATGTGGAGATCGCTCTGCGAAAAGCAATCGCGGAGCGGCCTGGGCATCGAGGACGGCAGCCTGCCCCTGCATCATCTGAATCGGGAACCGCAGCCACGCTACAAAGAACAACACCGTCCCGCCTGCTGACTCGCCGGCTGCCCGCGGCCATTGCACGAGTGAGAGTGGGCTAACCGCGCTCCGCCCCGAAGCGGGAGAAGCCTCTCTAAACGCTACGTTGTCCGTTACATACTCCGAGGCCGGCTCAAGGGCTTGCCCCAGGAAGTTTCTCTGATTGGCAGCCACCGGTAGCGCTTGGTCCAGAAAATCACGAAATAATTCGAGCAAAATTTCAGCCGCCACGTCTTGTGTAGCGTCGCCGCAAGCAAAACACGCCGGCTGCATGAACCTATGCCGGCTTACCTCGATTTGTGCCCACATTTTTTGAGAGGTAACTATGACGTCGCTACAGGCTGAACCGCAGAAAACCACCCGCAACCGCGCAGCTACGTTCGCTTCGATGCTGCTGCTCCTCGCTCCGTTTGCCCCCTGCGCCTATGGTCAGTCGCAGCCCGCGAAGTTAGCCGATATCAACTCGGCGGTGGAACACTCCGCATCGCTGAGTTACAAGACTTTCTATCTCAACAATCTGATCCGTCAGCAGGATGCTGAGGAGATCCAGACCGATCTGCGCAACATGATTCCGTCGGCCAAGCTTTTCTACGTGCCTTCGCAAAGCGCTATCTCCGTCCGCGGTTCCAGCGAAGATATCGCGCTCGCACAGAAAATTCTCGCTGATCTGGATCGCACTCGAAAGGTCTATCGCCTTATCTACACCATTACTGAGACAGACGGCGGTCAGTCCGCTGGCAAGCAGCATGTCGCGCTCGTCATTGCCTCTGGCGGCATGTCCGAGGTCAAGCAGGGCAGCAAGGTACCCCTTGTCATCGGCGCTTCTCCACAGAACAACCAGCCCGAGCACTCTGACGTGCAATACCAGGACGTAGGCCTCGAAATCGAGGCCACGCTCAACGGCTATGCCGACGGCATCCGTTTCCGCACCCGCATAGCGCAATCCAGCGTCGCGGATGAAAAGTCCGGCATCGGCGCGCAGGACCCTGTTTTCCGGCAGACCACCCTGGATAGCACTGCCACGCTTGTGCCCGGCAAGCCGCTCATCCTTGGCTCGCTCGACATTCCCGGCACAAACCGTCACCAGCAAGTCGAAGTCGTCTCGGAACCTATCCCTTGACGAAACCATCCTGACCGGTTCGACCTGTCGAGCAGTGTGGGCCCGTTCGCGTCAAGGAGTCGGCTGTCGCGGAGGAGTCCGTTGTCGCCAAGATGATTTGCAGCGCGAAAAGAGCGTGCCAGTCGCTCCGGGTGAGAAAGCGCCCGGTATCTCGGATCTGAATTGAAGGATTGGAGGCGCGGGTGAGAATCGAACTCACGCGTAAAGGTTTTGCAGACCTCTCCCTTACCACTTGGGTACCGCGCCGTCTTGCGGAGAGGATGTGGTGGCGGTGCCGCCAACCGTCACGATAGGTTAACCACCGCTATCTGGAGCGGGAGACGGGAGTTGAACCCGCGACCCTCGCCTTGGCAAGGCGATGCTCTACCACTGAGCTACTCCCGCTGAAGTACTTGCTGAGTATATCGGCGGCCGCGGGATGGGTCAATCCGCCCGCAAACCGGTCAATGGGTATTGGCAGTGCTCGAATCCTGCTCCAGAAGGTGGCCATCCCGGATATGCAGAATACGGTCGCCAATCGCCGCCGCCTCGGGATTGTGCGTGATCATCAGCACCGTCTGGCGGAATTCCTGGTTTGACTGGCGCAGCATGGAAAGCACCGCGTTCGAATTGGCCGTATCGAGATTGCCGGTCGGCTCATCCGCCAGCACCAGGGCCGGGCGCGTGATCAGCGCACGTGCGATCGCGACCCGCTGCTGTTCGCCGCCGGACAGTTCCGAAGGCCGGTGATCGAGACGACCGCCAATCCCCAGCAGCTCCGCAAGCTGGGAGAGGAACTTCTGGTCCAGGGGCGGCTGCTTTCCGCCGCTCTGGCGGCCGCTGATCTCATAAGCGATCTCAATGTTGTCCCGAGCCGTGAGCGTGGGAAGCAGGTTGAACTTCTGAAAGACGAAGCCGATCTTGCGGCCGCGGACAGCCGTGCGCTCGGCATCCGGCAGAGTCGCAAGGTTCACGCCATCAATGAGGACAGTTCCGGTGGTCGCGCGGGTAAGTCCTCCGAGCAGGTAGAAGAGGGTGGACTTGCCGCTGCCGGAGGGACCCACGATGGAAACAAACTCGCCGCGCTCCACGGCGAAAGAGACATCGCGAAGCGCTGGCACAGCAATGCGACCTGACTGGTAGACCTTGCCGAGGCCTTCGGCAACGATGATGGGCGGTGCGGAGATAGACGGCCCCTCGACGGACGGCACTTCGCTAGACAGCACTTGACGATTGTATCGTCCCCAACCCTTCCACCGGTCGCTCAACCTGCTGCGGTCACCGCCTCTTGTGCCATCGGAGCCAGCATGGAGCCGTCAGGGTCGCGATGCTGCGCCTTGCGCGGGCCGCGCTTGCGCGCGATCATCACGCGAATGCGCTCCAGCACCTCGAGCGGCGTGCAGGCGCCCTTGGGCAGAAATGCGTCAGCGCTGCTGGCACGCTCGAAGTTCTTCACGCTGCCGCTCAGGATGATGGTCGGTACCTCGGGCGCCATGGATTTCATCCGGCGCACCAGTTCGTTCCCGTCCATCTGCGGCATGATGAGGTCGCTCAATACCAGATCCACATTTCCTGCGGCGAAGATCTCGAGTGCGTCGGCAGATGTATGGGCGGTCAACACGCGGTAACCGCGCGTCTCCAGCATGAATTTCCGAACGGAAAGCGCCTGCTCGTTGTCATCGACGCAAAGGATGGTCTTGCGTGGCCGCATGAAACGTCCCTTCTTCCCCGCAGAGCGAGGCTGGTTATTCCGGGCACACGTGGATGTGTGGCACCCCGGAGAAATTGCCGTTGCCGCCGTCGGGCCCTGCGCATTGGAAGACGAAGAGGCTCTGTCCGCGTGCGGAATGGGCTTGCCATCAAACATCTCCCATCCGCTTTTCGCGGTGCCGCTGTCATCCGGGCGCACAGGGCCCATCTGCGGAGAGTAGAGGACGGTACGAGCGTGGTTGCCAGCGCCCCTCGTGTGGACATGGGTCCGGGCCCACCGGCAACTGCTTGCCGGAAATGCCGGACTGCGACCAGCCACGACGAGCTTTCCCGCGAATCCTGCTTCGTGTAAGCCTGAGCGATGCTCGTGCCGCATCTTTGTCAGGAGGGCCGCGAACACTTTCGCTTACACATGCAGGAGCAATGGGTTTGCGCACACGCCGAAACGCGCTCTGCTCTAAGTCAAGTTGTCAGTCAAAAAAAATGGCGAAATCCGCATTGTCGATTGCTCGACAACGTTCCCGAGAGTAAGCAGAGCCGGGCAACTGTGCAACAGAGAAGATGCGGCGAATGTGCGCACGCTTTTGCGGTTGCGTTTCGCAGAAAATTGCGCAGAGCACACTCTGCATGATGTTCCGGACTGCCGCAATTGTTGAAAGCATGTGAATCGCGATTGAAAAAGCCGTCCGCTTGCACGATGCACGGTGCGTCGTCTCTATATTTTCGCGGAGGTACTGCGGGTTGCACTTGCGCCGCAGGTAATTTTCAGAACCGAGGGGGGAGGTGGGGGAGGGCCCGGTCCTGTGTATATCGCGAGAGATGCGTGAACTTGGCGGGGGAGTGTGCAGCGCGCTCCGTTTAGACGGATGGTTTTCTAAGGCACGCTACGATTCCGATGGGGGACAGCAACAAAACGGTGACTGCTATCGAAACAAGGATGCTGTGCATGTCGACCTCTCCTTGCGAGGCGAACCTTAGGGTGCGGCAGAGAAGCCTCAGTCATCCATGCCCCAAGAGTGGAGCGGCCTACAACGAAGGTGTTAGCCGCGAGTCTGGCCGCCCTCGGCGGGTGGGGGAACTTCGGTGGCCAGAGGCTTGCGGGCGAAGTAATAGAGCGAGAAAGCCAGCAGGGCGAACATCAGGACAGAAACCCAGTCGTGATGCAGGAAGTTGTTGGCGGGAAACTGCAGGATATCGCTCTTATCGGTGGCCGCCTCGTAGAGCTTCAGCGCCACGCCCAGCAGACCGACGATGCCGCCTGCCGCAATGAGCCCGGAAGCATAAAGCGAGCCGGGGCTCACCTCGCTCTCGGTTTCCGCCGCGCGACCGCTGTATTGGGCAACAGCGCGGTCGACCATCCAACGCACCACGCCGCCGCAGAAGATCGCGAGCGTAGTTGCGATTGACAGATACGCGCCCACGGCAAACGAGAGCGAGCGGATACCCAGCAGCTCCACCGCAATGACGAGGGAGACGCCCAGAAGCACCAGTCCCCATGGCAGCTTGCGGCTGAGAATCCCGCTGATGACCGTGGCCATAAGCCGCGCCTGCGGAGCGGCCGCCTTCTCGCTGCCGATCCCCTGGATCCACTGCACCTCGATCTTGTGCGTGTTCGGGTTGTAGAGGTATTTGCCGTCGGCCAGCTCGTGCGAGCCCAGCGCGTTGAGCAGGGTGTACTGGCCGGCGTCGCGTTCGTCTGTTGTCTTGTCTGGGTGAATCACATGAATGCGCGCATGCACGAAATGCTCCTGCTGCACCTGAACGCCATCGTGCGGGACGGAGATGTTCCACGGCCGTGAGGTATCGCGGAATTCTTCGAGACCCTTATTCATCACGTTGAGCGTCGCTCCGATCACAAACGTGGAGACCACGACACCGACCATGAGCGCGAGCTGCTGCTTCCAAGGCGTCGCGCCGATCAGGAAGCCGGTCTTCAGGTCCTGCGAGGTATCACCGGCATTCGACGCAGCCACGCAGACCACGCCGCCGATGGTGATGGCGAGCGCGCCGAATGCCGGTGCTGTCCAGCCCTTCACCAGGAAAATGGCGGTGGTTGCCATCAGGGTAGCGATGGTCATGCCGGAGACCGGACTCGCAGAGCTGCCGATGAGTCCGACGATCCGCGACGCGACCGTGACAAAGAGAAATCCGAAGATGACTACCAGGATGGATGCGGCAAAGTTCGACAGAAGCGTTGTCTGCGCACCGGGGACCGGATGGAAGGTGAGGAAGAAGAACATCAGCAGGACCAGCGCGGCAGAGCCGAGGACTACGACGCTCATGGGCAGGTCGCGGTCGGTTCGCAGCGCCGCGGCATTGCCGGCGCCTTTGCCAAACTCCTTCGCGCCGGAACGGAGCGCGCCTACGATCGTCGGCATCGTCTTGAGCAGCGTGATCAGTCCGGATGCTGCGACTGCGCCTGCGCCCATCGGCCGGATATAACTCGCCCATAAGTCGGAGGGCGACATCATGGAGACCGGCTTGGTCCCGGGATAGATCGCGTCCGGGATATGCGAGCCGAAGAAGTAGATCAGCGGCATGACGACAAGCCAGGAGAAGACGCCACCGGCAAAGATAACGCCCGCGACCCGCGGGCCGATGATGTAGCCCACGCCGAGATATTCCGGCGTGACATCCGCGCGGATCGCAGCGCCTTTGAGCCACTTCGGCTGATAGTCCGGAGTGCCCGGCCACGCGGCGAAGAGATTGTCATTTTGAAACAGCGTATAGACCCCGCCGAGGCCAAGACCCAAAAATACGCGGCTGGCAAAGGAGCCTCCGCGCTCGCCGGCGAGCAGCACATCCGCGCAGGCGGTGCCTTCGGGATAAGTCAGCGTGCCATGTTCCTGGACGATGAGCTGACGGCGCAGCGGAATCATGAAGAGCACGCCGAGCCAGCCGCCGATCAGTGCGAGAAAAAAGATACGCGAATATTCGAGATCGAAGCCAAGGAAGACCAGCGCCGGCAACGTGAAGATGACGCCGGAGGCGATCGACTGGCCGGCATTGCCCGTGGTCTGGACGATGTTGTTTTCAAGGATGGAGGCGCGGCCCAGGGCGCGCAATACGCTGATGGAGAGGACCGAGATAGGAATGGAAGCAGCAACAGTGAGACCGGCGCGCAATCCGACATAGACCGTGACCGCGCCGAAGAGTATTCCGAAGAGCGAACCCAGCAACAGCGCCCGAAAGGTCAGTTCGGGCCGCGACTCGGTGGCAGGAACAAATGGCTGGAACTGCTGCGCTGCAGGTTGAACTTGCTGTGTGGTTTCGGGCACAGTCGATCCACCCCTCGGTGAAATGTCTCGTTCGGGGAACAGCGAGTGTAACAGCGCGGCATCGCGCTTCGCAGGTTGGAATTGTGTTTCCGGTCTGTGGTCGAGCCGCAGTGTAAGGCCGCCCTCCGCGGTGGCGGGAATCCGGGCGCAGCGTGAGAGTCTAAGACTGACGAGACAGGCTCCACTCTCTTTCAACTATGGCTATGTCGCGGAATACGGTTCGCATCCTGGCCTATGGGGCGATCTATGTCTTTTGGGGCTGCTCTTTTCTGGCCATCCGCGATATGGTCGCAGTCACCCCTCCTTTCTTTTCCGCTGCCATTCGCTTTCTTCTGGCTGGCGTAGCACTCTGCCTGTTCAGCTACTGGCGCGGTGGCGCCAGGGTAAGCCGCCGCGCGCTCTGGCACTCCCTGCTGATCGGTCTGCTGCTCTTCGCGGGGAGCTATGGCTGTCTCTTCTGGGCGGAGACGCGTATCGCCTCCGGAGCAGCCGCTGTGATCGCGGCCAGTGATCCCGATCTGGATTCTGCTCGGTGAGGGGCTGGTCTTCCGCACGGGGTCCCGCACGGACCGGCTCGGCATGCCGATCGCCGGCGCGACGCTGCTGGGAATCATCGGCGTTGTGATGGTGACGCGCTCCATCGGCCTCGAGCACTCGATGCTCAGCGGCGTTCTGGTGGAGTTGGTCGGCACCGTGGTCTTCTCGTTCGCGACGCTGTGGAGCCGCTCGCTGACGCTTCCGGAGCACCAGGCGATGCGTGCGGGGCTGCAGATGGCGCTCGGCAGCCTGGGCCTCTTCGTGATCTCTGGCGTGGCCGGAGAGCTGCCCCACATTCCCGCAGCTGTTGCCGCCTGGCAGTGGCACACAATGCTCTCCTTTCTGTATCTGGTGACCTGCGCGTCCATCCTGGCCTTTACCTCCTACACGTGGCTCATCCATCACGAGCCGGCCACGCGCGTTGCCAGTTATGCGTATGTCAACCCGCTCATTGCGCTGATCATGGGCGTCTCCCTGGGCGGCGAGCACGTCTCCGGGCTGCAGGCGGGCGGCGCGGCGATGATCATCCTGGGTGTGGTGGCGACGATGATGTCGAAGAGCGGGGCTGCGGCCGCCAAGCCATCGACATCTGACAGGATTGCGGCTCAATGACCCGGTTCGCCATGCATGCGGCCGGCATCTTTGCAGATGACGGGATTTTCAACCTGCTCTATACTCAGTGCATCGGGCGCCTGGTGCCCGGGCGGCGTGGTGCCCCCAGGGCGGCAACTGGTTGAAAGAGGGTGGGTCTTCCGCAGTCAGACAGCTCTGACATCGGACGTTCCGGCAGCAGTGACACTGTCATGGCGCGCGGCTGCGCGCTTTCTCCGAAGTCCGCTCCAGCCGATCTTCGATGCATTGAGCGCCGCGCTCTACCCTGCCTCCTGCGCGCTCTGCAAGCAATCCCTCCTGCGCTTCTCTTCCCTTCCCATCTGTGAGTCCTGCTGGTCGGCCGTCGCGCCGCAAAGCGGTGTGCTGTGCACGCACTGCGGCGAAGACCTGGGGCTGCCTCAGTCCTCGCTCGCACATCTCGCGCGCGGACGAGCCGAGGCTCTGCGAAATTTGCCAGGAAAAGCCTGCCGGGTTCTCAAAAGCGGTCGCCTATGGACGATACGAGAACGAATTGCGCGGTCTGCTCCACCTGCTGAAGTACGAAGGCATGCAGCCTATCGCCAAGACACTGGGGCGGCGGCTGGCATCTGTGGTGGCGGAATTGCCGATCGAGCCCGGCACGCTTGTCCTGGTGGTGCCGGTGCCGCTCTACCGCGCCAAGCGGCGCCAGCGCGGCTTCAATCACGCGGACCGGATCGCGAATGCCCTGGTTGGCGAGCTGCGGCGCGCAGACAAGGCACATCGCTGGGTGATGACGCGAGGCGCGGTGCGGCGCCAGCGACCTACCGACAGCCAATCGCGGCTCAGTCCTGAAGGCCGGCGGCGCAATCTGCGCGGGGCCTTCGCGGTGCACGATGCGGCGCGCATACGGGACCAGGTCGTACTGCTGGTGGATGACATCTACACCACTGGAGCAACCGCGTCTGCCTGCAGCCGGGTATTGCTGCGAGCCGGCGTAAAAGCGGTGTGGGTGGCCACTGTGGCGAGGACGCAGCGCGAGGGAGTTGCGATGTGGGATGCGGGCGCACTGACGGGTCACGCAGGCGTGGGTCAGATGGAAGCGAGCACGATGGTGCAGTCGTAGTAGAAGCGATTGCTGTACGGAACGTTTTGGGGCAGGCCGTTAACCAGAGGGAGAGGGCAGGAATGTCGCCAGTGAAGGCAAACGCGCACGCACGCAAGACCAAGCTGACGCACACGCCGGCGGTAGAGATCCGCGTGGCGCAACCGATCACCATGCAGCGCCCGGTGCTGGTGCTGAATGCTTCCTATGAGCCGATCAACATCTGCGGCGCCCGCCGTGCGCTGGTGCTGGTGCTGAAGGGGGTCGCGCGCACGGAAGAGGAGCAGGGCGCGATCCTGCACGCCGCGCGGGTGCGTGTGCCCATGCCATCGGTGATTCGTCTGCTGGAGTACCGCCGCATCCCTCACCAGACACGCGCTCTCTCGCGCAAGAACATCCTGCTGCGTGACCGCAACACGTGCCAGTACTGCGGGGTGGTGTTGAATTCCGGCGAGCTCACGCTGGACCACGTGCAGCCGCGCTCGCGTGGCGGACTCTCCACCTGGGAGAACCTGGTAGCGTGCTGCCATAGCTGCAACCGGCGCAAGGGCAATCATCTGCTGAACGAACTGACGGAGATGAAGCTGCTGCGCGAGCCGCGGCCCTTCTCGCTGCACACCAGCCGGCACATCATGCGCATGATCGGCCACTCCGACCCGAAGTGGCGACGGTATTTGTACTACGAGTCGTAACCCAAGGGCCGCAGTCGGCGTTGGTTCCATGAATGCCCGTTCGAGAGCTCAGATCCTTTTAACCGTCTCGAGCGATCAGATAATTCCCTGGTAACTCACGCGCCCACGAGGCGCCGGTCTGGCGCCTTGTGAGACTCACGTCTTAAAGAACCAGCGAGTCAGCAGTTGGGTTTGTCACGGCATACCTGGCTGCGGGTTTCGTTTCCACCGCGTTCCGCCGCTCGATGGTCACGCCGAGATTGACCAGGTGGAGCAGCGCCGAACAACGGACTTCGTCTGCGTCCTGATGCCCGAGCAATTCATGATCCAGTTCACGTGCTCCCGTCCCATCTGGATCCACGACGACATCGAACCCGCGCACCAGCGCTTCCCGAGCCGTAGTCGAAAGACACATGTGTGTATAGAAGCCGACCAGCAAAAGGCTGGTAGCACCGATCTCGCGGAGCCACTCTTCGAGGTTGGTTCCGGTGAAAGCGCCGAAGACATCCTTCTCAAAGAGCTTCTCGGAATGCAGGCCGGGGTGCGGCCCAAGGCCGCTGGAGAATTCCGCTCCCCAGGTTCCGGGAACGAAGGCGCGCGACTCATTCGGCTTGTTGTAATGACGCACCCAGGCGATGGGGCGACTCTCCTGGCGAGCCTCGCGTACCCGATGGCGGATACATTTCAATGCCTTGGCGTGATTAGGAACGGCGCGCAGCCCTGCTGCGGAAAATTCGTTCTGTGCATCGACAACTACAAGCACCTGCATTTCAAGTCTCCTTCAGTCGTATTAGATTAGAAGGAATACATCTGACATCTAAATAAATCTCGTTTTAATTCACAAATCCGAATATATTTCGGTTAACGACTTGTCTGGTGCACATTCATGGACCTGGATAGAAAAGATTTCGTCCTGCTGGAAGCGCTGCAGCAGAATGCCTCGCAACGTCTGGAAGACCTTGCGGCTCTGGTGAAACTGGCGCCGTCTTCCGTTCACGAGCGTTTGCGACGGCTGGAACGCGAGGGGATCATCCGAAGATGGACGGTGGAGGTAGATACGAGTGCTTTGGGCCTGGATGTGATCGCATTCATCGGAATCCGCGCGACGCGGCCATGCTCGGAGATGTTGGCTTCGATGAGAAAAATTCCTTCCATCGAGGAGTGCCACTCCGTGGCTGGCGAACTGAGCATGATCCTGAAGATCCGCGTTGCGAATACGGCTGCGCTGCTCAGTCTGACAGAACACCTGCGCCTGATACCCGGCATCGAGCAGACGGAGACCACAATCGTGCTCAAGACACAGATTGACCGGCCGATTGCGCTGCAACCCGCGGCGAACCACTCCGCCTAAGCACACGGGCGAAATAATGCTCGATTTCTCTAAAGCTTGCCGCACACCTTCGAAACGTCAAAGGTCGGCTGCGGGATTTGCAGATTCATTCCTTGCAATGTTTCGACGACGATCTGCGACACCGCGACGTTGCGGTACCACTTGTGGTCCGCGGGAATAACGAACCATGGCGCGTGTTTTCGGCTGGTCGCTTCGATCGCGTCTTCGTAGCATTGCTGATACTGGCGCCAGAACTCGCGCTCGTGGAAATCGCTCTCGCTGATCTTGTACTGCTTCTCCTTATCGTCGCAGCGCGCTTTGAGCCGAGCAGTTTGCTCCTTGTGGCTAATGTGCAGAAAGAATTTGAGAATGGTCACGTTGTTGTCGTGCAGCATCTCCTCGAATTGATTGATCTCGCGGAAGCGGCGCTTCGCCACCTTGTCGCTGACTGTCTTGTGCACACGCGTTACCAGCACGTCTTCGTAATGCGAACGATTGAAGATGCCGATGGTGCCGAGGCGAGGCACGGCGGCATGTGCGCGCCATAAGTAGTCGTGCGCGGCTTCGAGCGGGGTGGGCACCTTGAATTGCGTCACATCCACGCCCTGCGGGTTCACTCCGGTGAAGATGTGGCGGATGGTGCCGTCCTTTCCGCCCGTGTCCATGGCCTGCAACACGATCAGTAGTGCGTGCTTTGCCTCGGCAAAGAGCACCTCCTGCAGGTCGCCGAGTGTCTGTCGGTGCTTCGCGAGGTCGCTCTGGGCGCCGGCCTCGTCTTTGAAGCCGCCGGTTTCCTTCGTCGACCAGTCTTTCAGGCGGAACTTTGCGCCGGGCTTCACCACGTAAGGGGTCTTGATCTTCATGCGGTCAATCTAATTGTTTTGATCATGTACTGCCGCGACATTTGTGCGAACCTGTTCTGCTCGCAATTGAGGCTCGCCTAATTTTAATTAAGGCTCGCCTAAATTTGCCCTATACTCGCACTATGGCGAGCGCCGCGACAGCCCGAGCAGCCGACCTGCCTCGCACCGGGCAGCACAAGCTCCTCTACTACTTCGGACCGGCCTTTGTCGCAAGCATTGCCTACATTGACCCCGGCAATTTCGCCACTAACTTCGAGGGTGGCACCCGGTTCGGTTATCAGCTTCTGTGGGTCCTGCTGTGGTCGAATGCCATGGCGATCCTGATCCAGTACCTCTCGGCGAAACTCGGCATTGCCACTGGCCACACACTTCCGGAAAACTGCCGCATCCACTTCTCGCGCCGCATGACCATTTTCCTATGGGTGGCGGCGGAAGTCTCCGCGTTAGCGACCGACCTGGCCGAGTTCCTCGGCGCGGCCCTCGGCTTTTATCTTCTGTTAGGGCCGCGGCTGCTGGCCGCTGGGATGACGCGCACACACGTCCTGCTGCTGGCCGCTGTCGCGTCGGCCATCTGCGTCTTCTTCATCCTAGCGCTGCAGCAGTGGGGATTTCGCCAGCTTGAGCTCGTCATCATGCTCTTTGTCGCGGTGATCGGCGGCTGCTACGGCACGGAGATGTTCTTTATCCACCCACACTGGGGATCGATCGCATATCACACGGTGGTGCCGATTCTCGACAGCAAGAGTCTCTATCTCGCCGTCGCGATGCTGGGCGCCACGGTGATGCCCCACGTGGTGTATTTGCACTCCGGCCTGGTGCAGCCGCGGGTACAGGCAGAAGGAGCGGAGCGTGACGAGGCCGACTACCTCACCCGGGCACGGCTGCTGCGCATGGAGCTCTTTGACGTCATTCTGGCAATGAACGGCGCGTGGCTGGTGAACTCGGCGATGATCGTGGTCGCCGCGGCAGCCTTTGCCGGCAAAGGCATGACCAGCATGTCGATCGAAGCCGCACATGCCACACTGGGGCCGCTGCTAGGTCCGGCGGCGGCGACAATCTTTGCCATAGCGCTGCTCTGCTCCGGGCTCTCGTCCTCAACGGTCGGCACGATGGCCGGCCAGATGATCCTCGAAGGCTTCCTCCAGGTGCGCTTCTCCATCTTCCTGCGCCGTCTGCTCACGCTGCTTCCGGCGCTGATCGTGATAGGCATCGGTCTCGATCCGCTGCGCATCCTGCTGCTTTCGCAGGCTGCGCTCAGCTTTACGCTGCCCTTCGCGCTGATCCCGCTGCTGATCCTGACCCAGCGCGCGAAGGTGATGGATAGGCTTGGTAAACGGCCGCGTGGTCCAGTCGCTGGGGTGGCTGGCGACGACGGTCATCCTGTCGTTGAACGGCGTGCTGCTGTGGCAGTCGCTCGGCGGCCACTAATTCGGCTGGAGGAACTGCTGCAGCAAGCGCGCGAACTCCGCGGGGCGGTCCGCCATGGGTGCGTGGCCGCAGCCTTCCATCAAAATGCCCTGCGCGCCTGGGATGCCGGCCAGCAGTTGCTCGCCGTGTTTCCTGGTGAAAATCCGATCGCAGTCGCTGTAGACAACGAGCGTGGGCGCCTGGATATCGCCAAGCCTCGCGAGCGTGTCGCTGGCCAGCGATGCTTCCACGTTGCGGATGAAGGATGACCCCGCTGCGGCGTGGTCTTGCTCATCCACATTTCCGCGGCATCGCGAAGCGGAGACCTGTGCCAGCGGTTCCGGACCCATGGCGCAGAGACAGATCACCTCGCGCGAAGACCAGGTCATCTGCAATCTCCTCGCGCAGACTGATCCAGAGTTCCATGAGCGAGCGCGACTGCACGTCATGTTGCGCCGAGGAGCAGACGAGCACGAGTTTGTCGACGCGCGCCGGGGCGAGCAGCGCCACCTCCTGCGCGACCTTGCCGCCGAGCGAGTGGCCCACGATGCTGGCCCGCTCAAGATCAAGATGGCCCATCAGTGCGAGTACGTCGCCGGCCATGTCGCGTACCGTGTAATCGCGTCTGGCCACGCTGCTGTTGCCGATGTCGCGATTGTCCGGAGTGATGCGAGCGCAGCCCCTCTAATTGCGGGACGACGATGTCCCACGTGGTGTGGTCGCTCATCGTCCCGGCGATGAAGATGACCGGGTGCGCCGCTGCCGCTCTCTTCGTACCAGAGCGTCAGTCCGTCATGGACAAAGGTTGGCATGCCGACAGGATGCACTTTTGTGGCCATCCACGCCAATGGCCGCCTCATTCTCCTGTCCCGTGGGATGGAGTTACACTATGAAGCGGACATGAACTACCAGCATCTGTCGCCATCCGATGCCCCTCGCTATTCAGCGCTTCCGCCGCGGCCGCCACGATCGCGGACGCACCCTCCTCTCCTGAAGACTGCCTGCCGCCGGACTATTCCCGCACTCTTTGGGCGCCCTCTCTGGGCTGCGCGGCGTGTGTTCGCCCGGTGCACTTTGACCTGCTTCGCCACCACCTTACAGGAGATCCGATTCCGATGAACAGCTTCGGCAGCAAATCCACTCTCACCAGCAACGGCAAAACCTACGAGATCTATCGACTGAAGGCGCTTGAGCAGAAGGGCGTCTCGCTCGCGAAGCTTCCCTATTCGCTGCGCATTCTGCTGGAAAACCTGCTGCGCCAGGAGGACGGCAAGTCCGTGACCGCGGCAGATATCGAGTTCCTCGCAAAGTGGCACCCCAAGGCGGAGGCCGATCGCGAGATCGCCTTTATGCCGGCGCGCGTGCTGATGCAGGACTTCACCGGCGTGCCCGCCATCGTGGACCTGGCGGCGATGCGCGACGCGATGAAGAAGCTGGGCGGCAATCCGGAAAAGATCAATCCGCTGCAGCCGGCCGAGCTGGTCATTGACCACTCCGTGCAGGTGGATGAGTTCGGCACCGCGCGCGCCTATGACATCAACGCCGCGATGGAGTTTGAACGCAACCGTGAGCGTTACGCATTCCTGAAGTGGGGGCAGTCGGCCTTCCGCAACTTCTCCGCCGTGCCGCCGGGCATGGGCATCTGCCACCAGGTGAACCTGGAATACCTGGCACGCGTCGTCTTTACGACCGAGGTAAACGGCACGCTGCGCGCCTATCCGGACACGCTGGTCGGCACCGACTCGCACACCACCATGATCAACGGCCTGGGCGTGCTGGGCTGGGGCGTGGGCGGTATTGAGGCCGAGGCCGCCATGCTGGGCCAGCCGGTCTCCATGCTGGTGCCGCAGGTGGTTGGGTTCAGGCTCACGCGGCAAGCTGCGCGAGGGCGCGACGGCGACAGATCTCGTCCTGACCGTGACGGAAATGCTGCGCAAGCTCGGCGTGGTGGGCAAGTTCGTCGAGTTCTACGGAGACGGTATTGCGGAGCTGCCGCTGGCCGATCGCGCCACCATCGGCAACATGGCGCCGGAGTATGGCGCGACCTGCGGCATCTTCCCCGTCGACGCGGAAACCCTGCGCTATTTGCGGCTGACCGGCCGCAGCGACGAGCAGGTGGCGCTGGTCGAGGCGTACTACAAGGAGCAAGGGCTCTTCCACGTGCCGGGCACGCCGGAGGCGGAGTATTCGGCGACGATCGAGCTGGACCTGGGGACTGTTCAGCCATCGGTGGCCGGACCGAAGCGCCCGCAGGACCGCGTGCTGCTGAAGGATGCCGGCGAGAACTTCAAGAAGCTGCTGCCGACGCTGCTTGGACCGAACGGCAATCGGTCTGCCGCGCGCCAGGTGAGCCGATGGGAGGGGGAGGGCGGGCACCCTGCGGCGACCGTCATGGATGAGCACGGCACCGCCGCCAGCGTGAAGCAGCGCTTCGGCGTCGATCCGGACAAGTATCTGGATCACGGCTCAATCGTGATCGCCGCGATTACGAGTTGCACCAATACGTCGAATCCGTCAGTGATGGTGGCTGCGGGGCTGCTGGCGAAGAAGGCCGTCGAAAAGGGCCTTGCGTGCCGCCGTGGGTGAAGACCTCGCTGGCGCCGGGCTCGCGCGTGGTGACCGACTACTACCAGAAATCCGGCTTGCTGCCGTATCTGGACAAGCTGCGCTTCAACGTCGTTGGCTACGGCTGCACGACCTGCATCGGCAACTCCGGGCCGCTGCCGACGGATGTGTCTAAATCCATCGATGATCACGGACTGGTCGCGGTCTCGGTGCTGAGCGGCAATCGCAACTTCGAGGGCCGCATCAACTCCGATGTGCGCGCGAACTATCTGATGTCGCCGCCACTGGTGGTGGCGTACGCGCTGGCCGGCCGCATCGATCACGACTTCGACAACCAGCCGCTGGGACAGAGCAAGGACAAAAAGCCGGTCTATCTGCGCGACATCTGGCCGACGCAGCAGGAGGTCTCCGAGACGATTGCGAAGGCGATCAGCTCCGAGAGCTTTCGCAAGGAGTATGCGACCGTCACCGATGGCGATCAGAACTGGCAGCACCTGAAGTTCCCCACGGGCGAGGTCTACCAGTGGGAGCCGGACTCCACTTACATCCGCCAGGCTCCGTACTTCGACAACATGCCAAAGGTGCCTGCTGCGGTTACAGATATCCGCGATGCGCGCGTGCTGGCGGTGCTGGGCGATTCGGTGACGACCGATCACATCTCGCCTGCGGGTTCGATCAAGGCAAATGGCCCGGCCGGCAAGTATCTGAGCGAGCATGGCGTGAAGCCGGCGGACTTCAACTCCTATGGCTCGCGTCGCGGCAACCACGAGGTGATGGTGCGCGGCACGTTCGCCAACGTCCGACTGCGCAACCGGCTGGCGCCTGGCACGGAAGGCGGCGTAACACGGCTGCTGCCCGAAGGCGAGCAGATGAGCATCTTCGACGCATCGGTGAAGTATGCCGAGCGTGGCACGCCGCTGGTGATCCTCGCCGGCAAGGAATACGGCTCCGGATCGTCGCGCGACTGGGCGGCGAAGGGGCCGCGCCTGCTGGGCGTCCGTGCCGTCATTGCCGAGAGCTACGAGCGCATTCACCGCTCGAACCTGGTGGGCATGGGCATCCTGCCGCTGCAATTTGAGAATGAGGACACTGTCGAGTCGCTTGGCCTGACTGGCGAGGAGACATACAGCTTCCCCGGCCTCAAGGCGCTGCTCGACGCGCGCTTCGCAAATGGTCGTGAGTTGACCGTGGAAGTGACTGACGCGAAGAAGCAGAGCCGCACCTTCAAGGTGAAGGTGCGCATCGACACCCCGCAGGAGATCCTCTATTACCAAAATGGCGGGATTCTGCAGTATGTGTTGCGGCAGCTGGCCGCAAACTAGCGCTTGCAGATCTGGCCTCCTGACTAGTATTCCGACTAGTCAGGAGGCTGACTATGTGGCAGGTTCAAGAGGCAAAGGCCAAATACAGCGAATTGCTGGACAAGGCTTTGCGGGAAGGACCGCAGGTGGTTTCCCGTCGAGGGGTTGCTGCGGCTGTGCTGGTGCCCATTGACGAATGGGTGCGGCTGAAGAAGCGCGCGCAGCCCACGCGGCCGTTTGCGTGGCTCAGGATAATTACTCCGGAGGACCTGCTGTTATCCGCCGTCACTCTGCTCTAGTTGCAGCAAGGCGCAGAACGAACCAGACGCCAAGATACCGCGACTGCACAGCGGCTAGACGTTTGGATCAGCAGTCTTGCATCCACGATGACCATTGTGCCTGCGGACGGAAATGTGTACCGCGAGACGGCACGTATCATGGTGCGCAAGTCGCCTGATATCTTTCAGGATGCCTTTATTGCAGCCACTGCGCGAGTGCACCGCCTCACGGTTGCGACCCGTAATATTCGAGACTTCGCGCTCTTCGATGTACCTACTTTCAATCCGTTTGCATATTCAAACTAAGGCCGCACCTCCAACGTCACCAGCGAATTGACCGGCAGATCGACATCGATCTTGCCGTTATGCAGCGTGGTCGTTTCCGGGGGCGCCAGCTTGGACGCTTCGTTCAACTCCCGCACCTGCGCCTCGGTTGGATAACGCGGGCTGCCCATCTTGCGATATGCGGCGAGCGTGTTGCCGTGCGTGGGATCGAGCCTCGTGATGCTCACCTGAGCGTTCTGCGGAACGTGCTCGAAACTGAGCTGCATTTGCTTTTCGACACCCGGACCGCCGGGCTGATGCGCGCCGGGCGGATCGGTCATATTCCACACCGCAATCACCAGCGTGCCATCCGCGCGACGCGTCACCAGCGCATCTTTCGCGGAGTTCTCAAGGCGCTCGTTGCCGAGATGGTGCAGCATCGCGAAGGCGTTGAAGCTCGGCTTGCGGATGCTGTAGGGCGCAATCAGTCCGAAGCCGCCATCGAAAGGCTCGCGCTTGGGGCCGTCCTCTTCGAACACGTCATCGAAAGTCCAGAAGGACATCATATCGGGCAGCCCGTCGCATTCGCGGATAGTATTCGCGACCGCTGGGCCGACGAAGGTCGTGTCGCGTGCTGCCTCGATGCCGATCACATTCCACTCGGTGACAAACCACGGGATGTGCGGCATCGGTGACGCGGCGATCTGCCGCTTGACGTGCGCCATCGCGGCGCAGAGACGATCGTCCATCGGCGGCAGATCGGCAGCCGTGAAGGTGTGTTCGTAATTCTCATCAGCGTAACCGTGCGTGGAGAGGAAATCCACCGGCACGTTGTTGTCGTGCATGTACTTCAGGAACTCCGGCACCCACTCCTCGGCGGCCGCCGCCGGTCCACCGACGCGCAGCCGCGGACTCACCGACTTCAATGCGCGTGCGGTGTGGCTGTACAGCTCAAAGTATGTCGATTGCTTGGGCACTCCGACCCAGAAATCGATGTTCGGTTCATTCCAGACCTCGAAGTACCATTGCGCCACCTCGTCAATGCCGTAGCGGTCGACAAGGTTCTGCGCGAAAGCGCGAATCAGCGCATCCCAGCGCACGTAGTCCTTGGGCGGCGCGACGTTGGGTTTGTACCAGAAGGCGTGCGGCGCGGGATGCGCTGCCAGTTGCTTCGGCATGAAGCTGATCTCCACCACCGGGCGCACGCCGCGCGCGAGCAGGCCGTCGTAGATCTCATCGACGTAGGTGAAGTTGTATTGCGGTTTGCCGTCCTGGTCCTCGGTGTACACGCCGTTCTCGTCGTCGAGAATGCCGTGGAAACGGACGTATTTCACATCGGTCACGTTCTTCACGGCGACGAGGTCATTGCGATAGGCCTCGCGCATGGCGAGATTGGCATGGCCGGAGCCGAACATCTTCTCCCAGAAGTGCGGCAGAGGCGTCGTCGTGGCCTGCGCATCGATAGTGACCGCCTCCTGCGCGCGCGCCACATTCGACGCCATGGTCAACAGCAGGCAGAGGACTGCCGCCACACCGTGATTTTTCTTCTGCATCCCACGCCCCCAAAAGCAATTGTGATCAGTGTAGTACCGGAAAAATCGATTGTGCGGGCGCTCCAGGCGAAGCGGAGTTGCCGTTATCCCTTCCGGCAAAGATGACGCCCCGCAGATGCAGATGATGCTGACTACGCAGGAAGAGTCGAGCCCGATTTGCCGAGTTCACCTCGCTGATGCACATTTCCACAGCATCCCGGAGGCAGCCTAAGTGTCTTAATTCAAGGGGTCGAGCGCCCTTTGTGGCGTTCGCGCGATATAAAGTAACCCGTTCGACAACAGAGTTTGCTACGGAAGTCGCATGCGTAAACGATTTCCTTCCGGTGCGCACGGTTGTTAAAATACGCGCACTCCACCGGGATCCGGTGGGTGGTGTCAGGCTCAAAAACTCGCCGGATCATGCGACTTGCGCAAACGGTAGCGCATCTCACGACGAAACCAGCGAAGTTTATCTGGCGGTGTTCGAAGCGCCGCTATGACACGAGGCCTGGAGGGAGTTTTTTGCTCGATGGATGAGAGATTGAAACCTGGAAGTCTGAATGCAGTTCGTCTAGCCGCCAGCGAAGGCATGGTCGGCTATTTCTCCATGGAGATTGCTATCGAGCCCAGCATGCCCACCTATAGTGGCGGCCTGGGGGTACTGGCCGGAGACACGCTTCGCTCGGCGGCGGACATGGGACTGCCTCTGGCAGCAGTAACGCTGGTGCATCGCAAGGGCTACTTCCGGCAGATTCTGGACGTGAACGGGGTGCAAAGCGAAGAGCCGCAGCCGTGGAAGCCGGAGCAGCGGCTCCCCCAGGAAGAGCCGCGCATTGTGGTCACGATTGAGGGGCGCCCGGTCCACGTGCGCGCGTGGCGTTACGACATGGAAGGGGTAACCGGCCACACCATTCCCATTTACATGCTGGACACGGACCTCGAGGCGAACGATCCGCGCGATCGTACTCTGACTGACAGCCTTTACGGTGGCGACACCAACTATCGGCTGGCGCAGGAGATTGTTCTCGGGATCGGCGGGTTCAGAATGCTCGATGCCCTGGGGTACGACGTCAGCGTGTATCACATGAACGAGGGGCACGCGGCGCTGCTGACGCTCGCCCTATTGGAGAAGACGCTGGGCGGCGGAGCGCTTTCGAGCGCGCAGGAGAGCGACCTCGATGTTGTGCGGCAGCATTGCGTCTTCACCACTCACACGCCGGTGCCTGCCGGGCACGACCGCTTTTCCATGGAACAGGCGCAGCGCATTTTGGGCGGTGATGCGACACAGGCAGTGGAGCGCATCGGCGGCTGTCATGAGGGCATGGTGAACATGACCTACATCGCGATGCGCCTTTCGCGCTTTGTGAATGGCGTGGCTATGCAGCACGGCAAGGTGAGCCGCGCGATGTTTCCGGAATACGATATCGCTGCGATTACGAATGGCGTCCATGCGGCTACCTGGACCGCGCCCGCCATGCAGGCCACCTTCGACAAACACTTGCCGCGCTGGCGCGAAGACAACATGCACCTGCGCTACGCCATCGACATTCCGCAGGAGGAGATTGCGGCGGCGCACGCAGACAGCAAGCACGTGCTGCTGGCTGAAGTGGAGAAGCGTACCGGGCTGAAGCTTCGTGAGGATATTTTCACCATCGGCTTTGCGCGTCGCGTCGCCACCTACAAGCGCGGCGATCTGCTGTTTACCGATGCTGAGCGGCTGGCTCGTATTGCGCAATCCGTGGGCAGCCTGCAGATTCTCTACGCGGGCAAGGCGCATCCGGCGGATGAACCCGGAAAGCAGATCATCCGGCATATCTTTGAAGAGGCACAGCAGCTGACCTCCGGGTCGCTGCACATTATTTATCTGGCCGACTACGAATGGCGCCTGGGCGCGCTGCTCACCGGCGGCGTGGATCTGTGGCTGAACAATCCGCTGCGGCCCTATGAGGCTTCCGGCACCAGCGGCATGAAGGCAGCGCTGAACGGCGTGCCCAGCCTGAGCGTACTGGATGGGTGGTGGATCGAGGGCTGCATCGAAGGCGTGACCGGATGGGCCATCGACGATCATGAACGCGCCGAAGACGAAGCGGCGAGTCTCTATGACAAGCTGGAGTCAAAAATTCTGCCGCTCTACTACCAGAACAAGCCTGGCTGGCGGAAGCTGATGCAGACCACCATCGGGATGAATGGCTCATTCTTCAATACGCAGCGCATGCTTGAGCAGTATGTTTCGAATGCGTACTACCCGGAGAAGAAGGAGAGCTACTCCGCGCAGATGCTGGAGCAGTCTTTCGCACGATAGGAAAGCTGTAGAGAAAAAGGGCGGCGCTGGTGCGCCGCCTTTTTATTTTGCGCGCAATGGCTTTCGATTTGGGGGCAGGTACTCGTGTGCGACCTGTTACATGTGAACGATGAATTGCGCCTTAGGAGAGGGCAAGCAGGTCTGTCCGAAGCCGGTCCCCATCGCCATCCCCGAGCTGCGACTCTACGTCGCGATGCGTCTGTTCCCAGACCGGCATTGCGGAAGCCAGCAACGCGTTCCCTTGCGCTGTCAGGCTCAAGCGCCGGCTGCGGCGATCGAGACTATCCGTAGCGACTTTGACCAGTCCACGGCGTTCCAGCGGCTTGAGCGCAGCGGTAAGCGTGGTCCGGTCCATAGCAAGCAGCGCAGCAACGGAGGCCATGGCTGGCGGCTCCGGGCGATTCAGTGACATCAGCAGTGAAAACTGGCCGTTCGTCAGACCCAATGGCCGCAGCGCCTCGTCGAAGCGGCGAGCCAGTGCGCGCGCCGCCCGCTGCACGTGAAGACAAAGACAGCAGTCGCGGACGTGCAGAGTGGTTTCAAAAGGAACGGGCTTGTCGTTTGACATCGTGTCTATTATGTTGATATCAACGTAAAATGTCCAACGATTCGTTCCGCTAATTCAACAGGACCAGAGCGCAATTCCTGTACAAGGGGATTCGCCCGTTGAAATAAAAATAGAGTGACTGTCGATTTTTCGGTCTCCCGAACGACTACCAGATAACAGGCACTGGTGAATTGGAAGCCTGGAAAGGTTCAAGAGACGTTATGCCATTCCTCCGTGATCTGAAAGTTGCCGTACGTTCCCTTTGGCGCGTGCGCGCCTTATGGGCCACCGTAGCTCTCACGCTGGCACTGGGAATTGGCGCCAATGCTGCCATCTTCAGCGTGGTGCGTGCCGTGCTGCTGCGTCCGCTCGCCAATCGGGACGAAGACCGCCTGCTCTACCTGCGGCAGAGCGCTCCCGGTATCGGCGTCTCGAACGAGACCTTCTCCGTTCCCGAAATCAACGACCTCGCCCCAGGGCTGAAGACGATCACAGAGCTTGGGTCCTTTTCGACCATGAACTTCACCGTCGAGGGACTGGGCACGCCACGCGAAATTCCGGCAGGCGTAGTGGACGGCCATTATTTCGAGGTGATGGGTCTGCGTCCAGTGCTGGGGCGGCTGCTGACGACCTCGGATGATGGTCCCAATGCGGCGGGCGCTGTCGTACTGACGTACCGGTTCTGGAAAGAGTCGCTGCACGGAGATCCCGGTGTGCTCGGCAAGACGAGTGCGGCTGGAGAGCTTTGAGGGATCGCGCAACGCGACCATTGTGGGAGTGCTCGAACCCTCGGTGCCGTACCCAGCGGCGACCGAGATCATCGCGAATGTTGTGACCAGCCCGCATCATCTGTCTGCCACCATGGTCACGGGGCGTGAGCATCGCATGACCGAAGTCTTCGCGCGACTTGCACCTGGAGCAAACCTCGACGGGGCACGAGCGGAGTTGCGTGCGCGCTACGCAGCGATCACCGCTGCGCATCCTGATGTATACAGGCCCGCGGACCACTTCCAAATCGATGCAAAGCGCATACACGATCAGATCAACGCACGCGCCAACACAATCCTGTGGGTGCTGTTTGCGGCCGCGGGGCTACTGTTTGTGATCGCTTGTTCCAATGTGGCCAATCTGGTGCTGGCGCGGACGGTGCGCCGCGAATCGGAACTGGCCGTGCGCTCGGCGCTGGGAGCGGGAACAGCCGCCCTGCGGCGTTCGCTTCTGGCGGAAAGCCTTGTGCTTTGCGGCAGTGGAGTTCTGGCGGCGCTGCTCCTCGCATGGCCGATGGTCGCTGTGCTGGGGCGCTATGCTGCGCGATTTTCGGTGCGCGCGGACGGATTGGCACTCGATTCGACTCTGGTGTGGTTCGGCATTGCTCTGGCGCTGGTGGCGGCGGTGTTCCTGGCGTTGATTCCGCGGTTGCCCTCAAACAACACCAACCTGAGCGCGAGCCTCATCAGCGGTGGTACTCGCAGCAGCACGGGAGGCAGCAGCAAGCGGCTGCGCATGTTCGCTGTCATGCAGATCGCAGCCTCGTTTCTGCTGCTTACAGGAGCGGCGGTGTTGATGCGGACGCTGTACACGCTCGAAAATACGCGACCGCCATTTGACACCTCGCAGGTTCTGGCCGTGAACCTACCGGTGTTGACCTATGGGCGAACGCCGGATCAGGTTCAGGAGTTCTACCATGAGGCAGCGCGCCGCGTGAGCAGTTTGCCCGGTGTGGCTCGCGTCTCGAGCGGCTTTAGCGTTCCGTGGCGCGACGATCAGGGACTGAACATCAGCTTTACGTTTGCCGCACAGGGAGCCGTAAGAAAGAACGGGCTGGACGACTGGCGAGCGAAGTTCCGGTCGGTCTCACCGGGCTATTTCGATACATTGGGCGTGCCGCTTCTCGAAGGACGCGATTTCAGAGACTCGGACAAGAACGGCAGCGAGCGCGTCGTCATCGTGAGCCAGAGCCTTGCAAAAACACTCTTCCCCGGCCAGCAGGCTCTCAATCGCGAATTGCGGTGGACGGACGGCGTCATGAAATTTGTCGGGATCAGCATGGAGCCGCGACGGATCGTCGGCGTCGTGCCGGATCTGGATGACGAGAACATCGTCCCCTCGCCTTCCATGATGGTGTATCAGCCGACCGACCAGGAGGGATGGCAGGGGCGCCTGTTTGTGCGGGTAAAGGGCGGCACGATCCGTACGCCCTGGCCCCAGCCATCACGCGCACAATTCGGGAAATCTCTCCGGAGCAGCCGGTCGAGAAGAACGAGCACACTCCAGGATATTCGCGCCGAGGTGATGTCGCCGGACCGTTTGAACGCGATGATCTTCGGCGGATTCGCGGCAGTCGCTCTCCTGATTTCCGTGGTGGGAGTAGCGGGCGTGCTCGCATTTTCAGTCAGCGGCCGCACGCGGGAATTCGGTATTCGCATGGCGCTGGGCGCGCAGCCGCGGGACATTCTTACCGATGTGCTGCGTCAAGGCCTGGCCATTGCCAGCATTGGCGTGACTGCCGGCGTGATTTTTGGATACATCTTTGCACGTGGAATTGGCCGCTACGTTGCCGAGGTCCAGATGCCCGGAATGCCGGCGTTCGTTGTGTCAGCCTGCGTTATTCTGGCCGCCGCGGTGATCGCGTCGGCGGTCCCCGCTGTCCGCGCCGCGAGAGTCAATGCCGTGGAGGCGTTGCGGGCAGACTGATATCGTGGCGAATCGTACCTCTGCGCCGCTGATCTTCGTCGCGACCACCGCACACTGATCAATCACCTGATTGACATCAATCAACTGATTGATAAGTGTGTCTTCATGCACGATGATCCGATTCCTGACTGGTGTCGCGCTCTCCTTGAGCCGCGAGATGAGCAGGGCAAAAAGCGGTTGCTCCTGTTGCAGACAGCCTTTGCTGTCATCGCTGAAGTGGGCTTTGAGGGCCTACGCACCCGCGCTGTGGCTTCGCGCGCCGGAGTCAACATCGCTACACTTCACTACTATTTTCCTGCCAAACAGGATCTGGTTGAAGGGCTGGCGCAGTTCATCGGAGCGAAGTTCGTAACCATTCACGGATCCAAGCCTGCTTCGTCAGGCTATCCGGCGCTCGACCGTCTGCGACAGGAATTCTCCGACGGCGGCACTACTTCAAGCATGAGCCCGCGATGATCCTGGTGATGCAGGAATTTGCTATGCGCGGCAAACGCGACCCCGAAGTGCAGAAGGTCGTCAATCAAATGAATTTCCATTGGCGGCAAGGGATTGAGCGCATGGTGCTGGAGGGCGTGCACGATGGCACTTTTCGCGACGACATTGAGCCACAGGCGATGCTCGCCATGCTGATGTCGATCTTCGCTGGGGTGGCGATCGCAGGTGGGGACAAGATTCGACAGATTGAGCAGAGCACCAGAGTCATGGATTCTTTCAGACAAGCTGACGAAGCGACTTCGCAAAACAGGAGCAAAAAAATGAGCGCGCAGAGATTCGACGTAGCGATTGTGGGAGGCATTGGGGGACTCTGCCTCGCGCAAGGGCTGAAGAAAGCCGGTATCCCCGTGACCGTTTATGAGCGCGACGAAACGCCCACGTCGCGGTTACAGGGGCATCGCGTGCATATCGATCCGCAGGGAAGCACGGCACTGCATCAATGTCTTCCGGAACATCTGTGGAAGATCTTCGATGCGACCGAGGGCGATTATTCAAAGGGCTTCACGCTGATTACCGAACAACTGCAGGAATTGCTCCGGATGCATGCGGATGGCGGCCCGATGGATCCAATTGCGCGCCATCGCTCGATCAGCCGCATTACTTTGCGTTATGTGCTGCTTGCCGGGCTTGGGGATGCAGTGCGATTCAACAAGCGATTTGTGCATTACGAAGCATCGCCAGACGGGCGGTTCAGGATTCATTTTGAGAATGGCAGTAGCGCAGAAGCCGATGTTGTTATCGCGGCGGATGGCGTTAACTCTCGGATCCGAAAACAATACCTTCCAGGAGCCGAGCCTGTTGATACTGGCGTAGTGGCATTCGGCGGCAAGGTCCCGCTCACGGATGGAGTGATGGCGCTTGTGCACCATCGTTTGCTGGATGGACCCGTGATGGTGATGCCGCACGAGGCGTGCAGCTTGTTTATGGCGCTCTGGAAACGCCCGGAAGAAGCGAATCAGTCTCTCAAGCTATTGGGGATTGATGGTCCTCCCGAGGGCGATGAGGATTACTTGATTCTTGGCTTCGGTGGAAAGCCAGAATATTTCGGTTTTCACGGAGACCTGGACTCCGTAACGGCACGCACATGCAAAGAAGCGATGCGGAGAACGGTGGCGCGGTGGCATTCGAACCTGCGCAAGCTGGTGGAGATGGTCAGCGACAACGAGAGTTTCGTGAACCGGCTGCGCACCTCGCGCCGCATAGCTGCCTGGAAAACCTCGCGTATCACACTGCTGGGAGATGCGATTCATAGCATGACTCCCTATCGCGGCATAGGAGCGAATATTGCGCTGAAAGATGCAGCATTGCTCGCTGTAAAGCTTACTGAGGCGTATCAGAGCGAGAAGCCTCTGCTGGATGCGATCGCCGAGTATGAAGGCTCCATGCGTGAATACGCATTCGCGGCGGTGGATACGTCGCGGAAATCCATGGAGCAGGCGGTTGGGGAGAAGAAGTATCCGATGTTTGGCATCACCAAGACCGCGATGCGTGTCGTGAATGCGGTGCCTTCTTTAAGGAGGAAGCTGATTCCCGCCTGAAAGTTTCACTGCTGTGACTGATCGACAAATTCCAGACTGACAGAGTACATTTGCTCGCATCTTGCGGGAGAGGGTGCCCTATGGACGTTCGTATCGGTCATTTCTACGAGTTCATGCGACAGAGAAATATGGCTCGGGCCGGGCAACCGCAGCATTTAGTTGGCGGAATAGAGATCGGACTGCAAGTAGCTGCCGAGCGCGCTTTTGCAATGGTCAAGGCGGGGGAGGATGTATACACACCCAATCAGGGGGATGCTTATAGTCTTGCCGCGCGCGTAGATCCGAGAACGCCGAAGCACGAGATTCATAGGGCAAATGCACAGGCTGCGAACAGAAGCGGCCGCGACGATGTGTATTTTCCGCACTATCATCCGGGAAACAATAGAGCTTATGGCCACATCTTCTTCGGCCAGCGGGGGCAAGGCCTGTAGCTATCACCAAAACTTACAATTGAGCGATCTGCCCTTCTCGCGAACTTTGTTCGAGAAATATCGGCGATCTCAATCGCCGTGCTGTTCGACGCTGACCCAGCGCTCTTTGTGACCGGGAGTGAAGAAGAGGCGGAGACGGTCGAACACCAGGTAGACCACTGGCGTGGTGAAAAGCGTCAGCATCTGGGAGACGATCAGCCCGCCAACGATGGTGATTCCGAGAGGACGGCGGTACTCCGAGCCAGTGCCGGTGCCGAGGGCCAGCGGCAAACCACCAAGCAGCGCCGCGCAGGTGGTCATCATGATGGGGCGGAAGCGCAGCAGGCAGGCCTCGTAGATGGCAGCTTCCGGCGACTTCCCTTCCTCGCGTTCGGCGGCCAGCGCGAAATCAATCATCATGATGGCGTTCTTCTTCACGATGCCGATCAGCAGAATTATGCCGATCAACGCGATGACGCTCAGATCGGTATGCGTGAGGAGCAGCGCGAGGATAGCGCCTACGCCGGCAGAGGGGAGCGTGGAGAGGATGGTGATGGGGTGAACGTAGCTCTCATAAAGCACTCCGAGCACGATGTAGACGGTACCCAAAGCAAAGGCGATGAGCATGGGCTCCGACGCCAGCGATGACTGGAAGGCCTGCGCTGTGCCGGAGAACGCCGCCTGCACACTGCTGGGCATCCCCATCTGCTGTTTCGCCTTGTCGAGCGCGGTGACCGCCTGGCCGAGCGCCACTCCGGGCGCCAGATTGAAGGTGAGGGTGATGGATGGGTACTGCCCGGAGTGGTTGACGGCCAGCGCGGTACGGCGGTTCTCAAAGTGCGAGATCGCAGAGAGCGGCACGTTAGTACCGTTCGAGGAGCGGATATAGATGTTCTTCAGCGAGTCAGGATCTCGCTGGTATTTGGGATCCACTTCCATCACGACGTAGTACTGATTGAGGCCGGTGTACATGGTGGACACCTGACGCTGGCCGAAGGCGTCGTAGAGCACATTGTCCACGTCCTGCATGGTGAGGCCAAGCCGTGAAGCAGTATCGCGATCGACGACCAGGCGCGCTTCCAGACCGTTCTCCTGCTGGTCGGTGGAGGCATCGCGCAGCTCCGGCATGGTCTTCATCCTGTCCAGCAGCTTGGGTGCCCATTCGTTCAGCTCGTCGAGGTTCGCGTCCTGCAGGGTGTACTGGTACTCCGCGTCACTGGAGCGTCCGCCCACGCGAATATCCTGCGAGGACTGCAGAAATAATTGCACGCCCGGGATTTTGGAGAGCTTGCCGCGCAGGCGATTGATGATCTGGTCGGCACTGACCTTGCGCTCGCTCAGGGGCTTCAGCGAGATAAACATGCGGCCAACGTTAGTGGTGGCGCCTCCGCCGCCGCTGCCGGCGAAGGCGAGCACGTAATCCACACCGGGATCCTTCTGCACAATCGCTGCTAGCTGCGACTGCTTGACGGTCATGGCATCGAAGGAAATGTCCTGCGAGGCACGCGCCGCGCCGCCCAGGCGGCCTGTATCTTCCTGCGGGAAGAAGCCCTTGGGGACGATGACGTAGAGATAGACATTCAGTACCAAGGTGCCCACCGCAATCAGAAGCGTAATGTTCTGGTGCCGCAGCACCCAGCGCAAGCCGCGATCATAGCCCGCCAACAATCCGTTGAAGGCGCGCTCTCCGAAAAGGTAGGCGCGGCTGCGCTCGCTGGGATTGTGCTGGCGGAGAAACTTGGCGCACATCATGGGCGTGGTGGTCAGCGAGAGGACGAGTGACACGGCGATGGCGACGGAGAGGGTAACTGCAAATTCGCGGAAGAGGCGCCCGACGATGCCGCCCATGAGCAGGATGGGGATAAAGACAGCGATGAGCGAGGTGCTCATGGAGAGCACGGTGAAGCCGATCTCTTTGGAGCCTTTCATGGCCGCATCGAAGGGCGTCATGCCCTGTTCCAGATAGCGGGTGATATTTTCAAGCACCACGATCGCATCGTCCACCACAAAGCCGGTGGCAACGGTCAGGGCCATCAGCGACAGGTTGTCCATGGTGTAGCCCAGCAGGTACATGACGCCGAAAGTGCCAACCAGGGAGAGCGGCACGGCAACGCTGGGAATAATCGTGGACCATACATCGCGCAGGAAGACGAAAACGACAATGATGACCAGCACGATGGAGATAAGCAGCGTGATCTCCACGTCAGAGATGGCCGCGCGAATGGTCAGCGTGCGATCCATCACGATGCTGGTGTGAATGAGCGGCGAAATCGAGGCTTCGAGGGAAGGCAGCGCGGCTTTCACGCGGTCGACCGTGTCGATGACGTTTGCGCCGGCGATCTTGAAGATGATGATCAACACGGCGGGCTTGCCGTTGGCTAAACCGGAGGTGTAGAGATTCGAGGTTGAATCGACGACCGAGGCGACATCCTCCAGCCGCACGGCCGCGCCGGTGGACGGGTTATAGCCGACCACCAGTGGCGCGTAGTGGCGCGCCTCAAAGAGCTGATCGTTGGTGTTGATGTTGCTGATACGGCGGTCGTTGCGGAAGTAGCCGGTGGCCATGTTCTGGTTCACCGCGCCCAGGGTGGTGCGAAGCGACTCCAGGCCGATGCCATAGGAGCTGAGCTGCAGGGGGTTGGCTTCGACGCGGACCGCCGGCCCGGCGCCCCCGCCGACGAAGCTCTCGCCCACACCTGGCACCTGAGAAATCTTCTGCTGCAGCACCGAGTCTGCAGCATCGTAGATCTCCGGCCGGGTCAGCTGGTCTGAGGTGAGGGCCAGAATCATGATCGGTGCATCGGCTGGATTGGATTTGTAAAAGCGCGGATTCTGCGGCAGGTTCGCGGGCAATTGCGCGCGCGCTGCGTTGATGGCCGCCTGCACGTCGCGCGCCGCTCCGTCGATATTGCGATTGAGATCGAACTGCAGCGTGATGTTGCTGCCGCCCAACGTGCTGGACGAGGTCATCTCGGTGACGCCGGCGATGCGGCCGAACTGACGCTCCAGCGGTGTTGCGATGGCCGATGCAGCGGTCTCAGGGCTGGCGCCGGGTAACTGCGCTTGCACGTTGATGGTGGGGAACTCCACCTCCGGCAGCGACGAGACGGGAAGCAGAACGTAGCCCACCGCACCGCCCAGCAGCAGCGCCAGGCTCAGCAGCGAGGTGGCGACCGGCCGGCGAATGAATGGGGCGGAAATATGCATGGGCGCTCCGTCTCCTCAGTCCGCCGAGACCGTGTGCTCGGTGGCGCGATGCGCTGCGATGCGTGCCCGCCGCCGGCTGAGACGCCGTCCCAGGCGGTCGAAGTAGAGATAGACCACCGGCGTGGTGAAGAGGGTGAGGGCCTGGGAGACGATGAGCCCGCCCACGATGGTGATGCCGAGTGGCCGTCGCAGCTCCGACCCCATGCCGGTGCCGACCGCGAGCGGCAGACCACCGAGCATTGCGGCCATGGTGGTCATCAGGATGGGGCGGAATCGCAGCAGGCAGGCCTGGTAGATTGCCTCCTCGGAGTTCTTACCACCATGCCGTTCGGCATCGAGCGCGAAGTCGATCATCATGATGGCGTTCTTCTGCACGATGCCGATCAGCAGGATGATGCCGATGATGCCGATGACGTTTAAGTCCATGCCGAAGATCAGCAGCGCGAGGATGGCGCCGACGCCCGCGGAGGGCAGCGTGGAAAGAATCGTGACCGGGTGGATGTAGCTCTCGTAGAGCACGCCAAGCACGATGTACACGGTGATGAGCGCCGCGAGGATGAGGATGGGCTCATTGGTGAGCGAAGCCTCAAAGGCTTTGGCAGTGCCCTGGAAGCTGGCGTTGATGGTCTCCGGCATGTGGAGATCAGCTTCCACCTGGTTGATGATTTTGACCGCATCGCCCAGAGAGGCGCCCGGAGCCAGGTTGAAGGAGATGGTGCTGGCGGGAAATTGGCCCAGGTGATCAATGGCGAGCGGTGTGGTGGTGCGCTGAATCTTGATGAAGGTGCTGAGCGGAACCTCTGTGCCGGTCGATGAGGCTACGTAGAGACTGCTGAGCGAGCTCGGGTCCAACTGGAAGTTCGGCTGCACCTCCAGGATCACGTGGTACTGGTTGAGCTGCGTATACATGGTGGAAACCTGGCGCTGGCCGAAGGCGTCGTAGAGCACATTGTCGATGGTGGACATCTGCACGCCCAGCCGCGATGCGGTATCGCGGTCGACGACCAGGTCGGTCTCCAGGCCCTTGTTCTGCATATTGCTCGCGACATCGGTGAGCTGCGGATGTTTGCGCAACTCGTTCACCAGATTGTTGGTCCACGTGTTGAGCTCGTTCGCGTCGGCACTCTCGAGCGAGTACTGGTACTGCGTGCGGCTGACGGCATCTGCCACAGTCAGGTCCTGCAGCGGCTGCATGTAGAGGGTGATGCCTTCGACGCTCTTCAGCTTGGACTGCAGGTGCTGAATGATGTCGGCAACGCGATTGTGGCGCTGCGCGAGCGGCTTCAGGTTGATCTGAATACGTCCGCTGTTGATGGTCGTGTTGGTGCCGTCGACGCCGATGAACGACGAGAGGCTTTGTACGTCAGGATCCTGCAGGATGACATCGGCAAGCTTTTGCTGGCGCTGCGCCATGCTCTCAAACGAGACCGTCTGCGGCGCCTCGGAGATGCCGAGGATGACCCCTGTATCTTCGATGGGGAAAAATCCCTTGGGAACGATGACGTACAGGAACAATGTGAGGACGAGGGTGCCGATGGTGACCAGCAGGGTAGTGAAGCGATAACGCAGAACGACCTGCAACGCTTTGCCGTAAAGGCCGATGACGGAATTGAAGAAGTGCTCGGACTTTAGGTAGAAGGCGTTCTGCTGCGATTCCGGTTTGTGCTTGAGCAGCTTGGCGCACATCATCGGAGTCAGGGTCAGGGACACGACCGCGGAGACCAGGATGGTGACGGCGAGCGTGATGGCAAACTCGCGGAAGAGGCGGCCGACCACATCGCCCATGAAGAGCAGCGGGATGAGCACGGCAATCAGCGAGACGGTGAGCGAGACGATGGTGAAGCCAATCTGCTCCGAGCCTTTGAGAGCAGCGGCGAGCGGGTCCTCGCCCATTTCGATATAGCGCGAGATGTTCTCGATCATCACGATGGCATCGTCCACGACGAAGCCGGTCGAGATGGTGAGCGCCATCAGGGTGAGATTGTTGAGGCTGTACCCCAGCAGGTACATGATGCCGAATGTGCCCACCAGCGACAGCGGCACGGCGATGCTGGGAATGATGGTGGCGGCGAGGCTGCGCAGGAAGAGGAAGATCACCATCACGACCAGCGCGATGGTAAGCATCAACTCGAACTGCACATCGTTGACCGAGGCGCGAATGGTCTCCGTGCGATCGGTGAGGATCTGGACTTTGATCGATGCCGGCAGGCTGACCTTGAGCTGCGGCAGAATGGCCTTGATGCGGTCGACCACGGCGATGATGTTTGCACCGGGCTGACGCTGGACATTCACAATGACGGCCGGAGTGCGGTTCATCCACGCGGCCTGCATGGTATTTTCCGAGCCGTCGATGATATCCGCCACATCGGACATGCGCACTGGGGCGCCGTTGCGGTATGCGATGACGATGGGCTTGTAGCTGGTGGAGGTCAGAAGCTGGTCATTGGCCCCGATGGTGTAGGACTGGCGGGCGCCGTTCAGGTTGCCCTTCGCGGTGTTCACGTTGGCGGCGGCTACCGCTGTGCGCAGGTCTTCCATGCTGATGCCGTAGGAAGCAAGTTGCGCCGGATTTGCCTGAATGCGAACGGCGGGCTTCTGTCCGCCGGCAATGGACACCAGGCCGACGCCGGAGACCTGAGAGATTTTCTGCGCCATATTGGTGTCGGCCATATCCTCCACCTGCTGCAGAGGCATGGTGTCGGAGGTCAGCGCGAGCGTCATGACCGGCTGATCGGCCGGGTTCACTTTGCTATAGATCGGCGGGTTGGGCAGGCCAGTGGGCAGGAAGCTCTGCGCGGCGTTGATGCCGGCCTGCACCTCCTGCTCGGCAACGTCGATGTCCTCAGTGAGGTTGAACTGCAGGACGATGACCGAGCCACCCTGCGAGCTGGTGGAGGTCATCTGGTTGAGGCCCGGCATCTCGCCGAACTGCCGTTCGAGCGGAGCCGTAACAGCAGAGGACATCACATCCGGACTGGCGCCGGGATAGAACGTCACCACCTGAATGATCGGGTAATCGACCTCCGGCAGTGCTGAGACGGGCAGTTGCCGGTACCCAACGAAGCCCGCGAGCAGAATGGCCACCATCAGAAGTGAGGTGGCCACGGGCCGCAGAATGAAAATGCGAGATGGACTCACGACGGACCCAGTTGCTGCTGTTGCTGCTTCTTCTGAGTGCGATGGGAGGCGGCCACGGTTGTCGATACCTTGCTGCCGTTCTGCAGCTTGTCCGCGCCATCGACGACGACTTCCTGGTTGGCTCCGAGGCCGCTCTTGAGGATCACCATCGAGCCCTGCGTGGTATCTATTTCCACCGGTTGCATGACGACCGTGCCGGTTCCAACGGCACTTCCGCCCCTATTGGCTGCGCCGTTGCCCCCGCTCGCGGTTTCATTTGCCTGCTGGGGCGAGGCCGAATTCGCCGCAGGCTTCACCAGCCAGACATAATCGTTATCCGTGCCGTGCTGGATCGCCGCCGCGGGCACCACGATGGAGTTTTTCCGCTGTTCCAGGATAAGGTGCACGTTCACGAACTGGTTCGGGAACAGCTTCTCGTCTGCATTGCCGAAGACCGCTTTAAGCTTGTCTGTCCCGGTGGTGGTGTCGATCTGGTTGTCGGCGGCCGTCAGCTGGCCGGTTTCCAACTGCGTGGTGTCGGAACGGTCAAAGGCGACCGCATCCAGCTTGTGGTCCTGCCGCAGCTTGGTGAGAACACGCTGCAGCTGATCTTCCGGAAGCGTGAAGTAGACGGCGATGGGACGGAATTGATTGACGATCAGGGTTTGGGTGGTGTTCGCGGTCACCAGGTTTCCGGGATCGACCTGACGCAGGCCCACCTTGCCATCGATCGGAGATTTGATATGGCAATACGTGACGTTGAGCTGGGCCGACTCGATCGACGCCTCGTCGGACTTGATCGCGCCAACGAACTGGCCGAGGTTGGACTGATAGGTATCCAACTGCTCCTTGGAAACGACTCCCTGATCGTAGAGCGCCTTGTAGCGGTTGAACTCCGCCTGATTGTTCTGCAACTGCGCTTGATCGCGCGCAAGCTGGCCCTTAGCCTGATCGAGCGTCGCCTGGTAAGGCCGCGGATCGATCGTCATCAGCTCGGTACCCTTGCGAACGTCCTGACCCTCGTGGAAGTAAACGTTGGTAAGCTCGCCGGTGACCCGGGGGATGATCTTGACGCTGTAATAGGGCGTGATCGTACCCAGGCCGGTGAGGTAGATGGGCACCGTCTCCTGCCGCACCGGCGCGACCTGGACGGGCACCGCCTGGTTGGCCATCGCGAGCTGCCTGCGCGCCGCCGTCGCTTTTTCCGCCCGCTTCGCCGTCACGGTCCGCCATGTGATCAGCCCCGCGAGGCCAAGCAACACCACCAGAAGCACCCAGCGCAGCCATCCGCGCTTGCGTGGCTCCTGCGGCTTTTCGCCGGGCGCTTCGCCACCGGGAACGCGGTAGGCATAAGTCGAAGTCTGAACCTGTTCGGTAGGCGCGGCAGGTGACATGAAGTTTTCTTCTTTCCAGTTTCTGTCTGAGTGAGCTTTCGCCCCAGGTCTTCCTCGAAGGCCCGTGCGGGGAGTCCTGGTCCAAGTATGAGATAGGGACGGTTCGACTTGACGATTGGTTTCTTGCCCCGACCAAATCTTTTCACATCATGGGATTGCCTGACTACAGGTCTCCCTTATCCTGCAGTTTTTAGGCATCAGATCTCGGGATCTCTCGGGGGAGTCTCTGTTTCCGGAATCAAAAGGACAGCATGTGACATCCTAAGTGCATTGAGCAAAGTGCAACCCACCCTGATCGGCTCTTCCATTGGTCCCCAGCGACGGTCTCCCCTTGCGGGCGGGCTTCGAGTCGCGGGCCGGGCTGAATTGCAGCGGCACCGGCAGTCATGAGAGGAGACTAGAGCTGGCAAAGGCAGATCGCGAACCGCGACGCCAACGCCGGCTCGTTATTGTTGCAGACTGCTTTGTACACTGAAGAGGTTCGCGCAGCGCGCCCTCGACAAATATTTGTCTCCGCTTAGGCGATCGCGATGACGATCCCGGGCGGTCCAAACAGCCGGCGTTGCAGGCTCCGGTGATAGAGGAAGTGTCCAAAGCCTATGTGGATTGTCCGACTCGCACTGCGACGGCCCTATACCTTCGCCGTTCTTGCGCTGCTGCTCTTGATCATCGGTCCTCTGTCCATTCTCAACACGCCGGTCGATATCTTTCCCAACATCGACATCCCGGTCGTGAGCGTCGTATGGCAGTACCAGGGCTTCTCCGCGGAGCAGATGGCGGATCGCATCATCACCATCACCGAGCGCGCCCTCACCACCACCGTCGACAACATCGACCACATCGAATCGAACTCACTCTATGGCGTGGCGGTGGTGAAGATCTACTTTCAGCCGCAGGTCAATCTGTCGATGGCCATCGCCCAGGTGACGGCGATCTCGCAGGCGCAACTGAAGCAGCTTCCGCCGGGCACCACACCGCCTTTCATTATCGACTTCAATGCATCGAGCGTTCCCATTCTGCAGCTTGGCGTCTCCGGCAAAGGGTTGAGCGAGCAGCAGCTCAATGACTACAGCCTGAACTTTATCCGCACGCAGCTTGTCACCATCCGCGGCGCCGCGATTCCCTATCCCTATGGCGGTAAGCAGCGCCAGGTGCAAGTGGATCTTGACCTGCATCAACTGCAGGCGAAGGGGTTGTCACCCAGCGATGTCACGAACACGATTGCCAATCAGAACCTGATCCTGCCCTCGGGCACGATGAAGGTGGGCACCTACGAATATCAGGTGGAGACCAACAGCGCTCCCACCACGATCGAAGGCTTGAACGATCTGCCCATCCGCCAGGTGAACGGCGCGATGGTTTACGTTCACGACGTTGCGCACGTGCGCGACGGCTTCCCGCCGCAGACCAATATCGTTCGCGTGGACGGCCAGCGCGCCGCGCTGATCACCATCCTCAAGAACGGCAACGCCTCCACACTGGACATCATCAAGGGCATTTACAACAAACTGCCCTCGGTCATCGCGTCTATCGACAATCCGCATCTCAAGGTCACCCCGCTCTCCGATCAATCGATCTTCGTGCGCGGCGCCATCTCCGGCGTGGTGCATGAGGCGCTGATCGCTGCCTGCCTCACCGGATTCATGATCCTGGTCTTTCTCGGCAGTTGGCGTTCGACGCTGATCATCGCGGTCTCGATTCCGTTGTCCATTCTTGTCTCGCTCATCCTGCTGGGAGCGCTGGGCGAGACCATCAACATCATGACGCTGGGCGGACTCGCACTGGCCGTTGGCATCCTGGTGGACGATGCGACGGTCGAGATTGAGAACATCAACCGCAATCTCGAAGAGGGCAAAGAGATCGAGCAGGCCATCCTTGACGGCGCCGCGCAGATCGCGATTCCGGCCTTCGTCTCGACACTTTCCATCTGCATCGTCTTCGTCCCCATGTTCTTTCTGGGCGGCGTTGCGAAGTATCTCTTTGTGCCACTGGCCGAGGCGGTGGTCTTCGCGATGCTGGCGTCCTACTTCCTCTCCCGCACCGTCGTACCGACCATGGCGAAGTTTCTGCTGGTGGAGCACGACCCGGAAGCACTGAGACAGAAGGAGCGGAGCCGTAATCCGTTCGTCCGTTTCCAGTTCGGCTTTGAGCGGCGCTTCGAGCAGTTCCGCAGCTTCTATCACGGGCTGCTGGCGCTCGCTGTGCGGCACAGCACGGTATTTCTGATCCTCTTCCTGGTCTTCTGCGCGGGCTCTTTCGCGCTGCTCTATCCGTGGCTAGGACAGGACTTTTTCCCAACTGTCGATGCGGGACAGTTCAAGCTGCACGTGCGCGCACGCACCGGCACACGCATTGAAGAGACGGCGCGGTTATGCGATCAGATCGACAACGCCATCCGGCGCGAAATTCCGGCGCACGAGCTCGTCACCATCATCGACAACATCGGTATTCCCTACTCCGGCCTGAATCTGTCGTATGGCAACTCCGGCGTTGTGGGATCGGCCGACGCGGACATTACGGTATCACTGACCCGGGACCACCGGCCTACCGAGGAGTATGTCGAAGACCTCCGCGCAAAGCTGGGCGCGGAGTTTCCGGGCGTCACCTTCTACACGCTGCCGGTGGATATGACGACGCAGATTCTGAACTTCGGACTGCCGGCGCCGATCGACATTCAGGTGATAGGCCATGATCAGGTGGCGGACCATGATTTTGCCGAAAAACTGATGCAGGAGATCAAGTACGTGCCGGGAACGGCAGACCTGCACATCCAACAGCCATTTAATGAACCGCGACTCTTCGTGGACGTGGACCGCTCGCGCGCGCAGGACATCGGGCTGACGCAACGCGACGTTGCGGGCTCGCTACTGGTGGCGCTCAGCGGATCGTTCCAGACGTCACCGACTTTCTGGCTGAATCCGAAGAACGGCGTGAGCTACAACATCGCGACGCAATCGCCGCAGTATTCACTGGATTCGCTGGATGACCTGCAGAGCGTGCCGATCACCGGCGCCTCGGGCGCGGCGAACAGCAATTTCAGCATGTTTACGCCCGCGGCGCAGATGGGCGGCAAGCCGATTCAGATCCTTGGCAATCTCTCGTCCATCACGCGCGGGGAAGAGCTGGCGACAGTGACTCACTACGATATCCAGCCCGTGATCGACATCTATGGCAATGTCGAGAAGTCGGACCTGCGGAGCGTCGCGACCAAGATTCAGGGCGATCATCAACAGGCATCGCAATGAACTGCCGCGCGGTTCGCACCTCGTGATCCGCGGCCAGGTGCAGACGATGAACACTTCCTTCGTCGGGCTGGTGAGCGGACTGTTCTTCTCAATCCTGCTTGTCTATCTGCTGATCGTTGTCAACTTCCAGTCGTGGCTCGACCCGTTCATCATCGTTGCAGCGCTGCCCGCCGCGCTGGCCGGCATCGTGTGGATGCTCTTTCTCACTGGCACGCACATCAGCGTGCCCGCGCTGACCGGATCCATCATGTGCATGGGCGTGGCTACGGCGAACTCAATCCTGGTGGTCTCCTTCGCGAAGGAGCAACTGGAAATCAACGATGGCGATGCACTTGGCGCCGCACTTGCCGCCGGCTTCACGCGATTTCGTCCCGTGCTGATGACAGCGCTGGCCATGATTATCGGCATGGTGCCGATGTCGCTGGGGCTGGGCGATGGCGGTGAGCAGAATGCTCCGCTGGGCCGCGCGGTCATCGGCGGCCTGGTATTTGCCACGGTCGCCACTCTCTTTTTCGTTCCCACCTTCTTCAGCGTGGTGCACGGCGCGCTGGAACGCCGCCGCCGCGCCCGGATCAACCGGAATGGCCACACCTCCGGACACGAAACTACCGGATCATTCGAGGACCATGAGCGAGCCTAACCACACCCCGCCGACCACGCACCCGCAGGGCGAACACCGCACGCCGCAAACCGGCGCGCCAGCGCCGCAGTCGAACGTCTCCGGGCGCACCGCCGTCATCGTCATTGTGCTACTGCTCATCGTGGGCGCCGTCATTGCCATCGCCGGCATTCTGCAACGGGAGCACGCACGCCGGGCACTGGCCGCCGAAACCAACGCGCTCGCCGCGCCGGACGTGCTGCTCTCGAAAGCAAAGAGCGGCTCACCGAATTCCGAGATCGTGCTGCCTGGCAACATATATGCCTACGAAGACGCGCCAATCTACGCGCGCACCAATGGCTACCTGAGCCACTGGTACTTCGACATTGGCGCGCACGTGCGCAAGGGGCAGTTGCTGGCGGTCATCAGCTCGCCGGAAGTCGATCAGCAACTGCTGCAGGCACGTGCAGACCTGGCAACAGCGGAGTCCAACGCCGGCTACGCGAAGAGCACGGCGAAGCGCTACCAGGGCCTGCTGGGGCAGGATGCTGTATCGCAGCAGGATACGGAGAATTTCACTACCCAGGCACTATCCTCCAACACTACTGTCAAGTCGCAACTTGCGAACGTGCAGCGCCTGGAACAACTGACCTCGTTCGAGAAGATCTATGCGCCGTTCAATGGCGTCGTCACCTCGCGCAGCATCGATATCGGCCAGCTCATCGATCAGGGTGCGGCCAAGGAGCTCTTCCACATGGCTTCCACGGATGTGCTGCGCGTCTACGTCAACGTGCCACAGATTTATTCCCGCGATGCCCTGCCCGGGACCAAGGCGCAGCTTACGTTCGCGGAGTATCCGGGCCGCACATTTGAAGGCACGCTGGTCCGCACAGCGAAGTCCATCGACATCAACTCACGCACGCTCCTGGTGGAAGTGGATGTCGACAATCGCAAGGGCGAACTGACACCTGGCGCCTACACGGAGGTCCATCTGAAGGTGGGGCGACCGGTCTCCGCGGTCATCATTCCTGTCTCCACGCTGCTGTTCCGCAAGGAAGGACTGCGCGTCGCGACGGTCGAACACCGCGACGGCAACGACATCGTGAAGCTGGTGCCCATCACGATCGGACACGATGATGGCGACACTGTGCAGGTGGTCAGCGGCCTGGATGCAAATACGCCCATCATCACCAATCCGCCCGACTCGGTGATCGATGGCGAGAAGGTGCATGTCCTGCAAAATGCCGGCGGCGGAAAGCAGGAGCAGGGACAGTGAGCAAGCGATCCAATTGAGAACTGCCGTCGTAGGCGGACTCGCAATCGTGCTGTTGGTTGGCGGCTGCAAGGTTGGTCCTAACTACAAGACGCCCAGCGCGGCCATGGCGCCATCCTTCAAGGAGCAGCCTGCCGAAACGCCTCCGCCGGCCGCGCCCGGCGTTGGCTGGAAGCATGCGCAACCCGGCGACGATACGATTCGCGGCAAATGGTGGGAGTCGTATGGAGACCCGCAGCTCAATGCACTGGAAGAACGCGTCACCATTTCCAATCAAACGCTGAAGGCCGCGCTGGCACAGTACACGCAGGCGCTCGCGACGGTGCAGCAGTACCGCTCCTTCTACTTCCCTACGCTCTCGGTGGCGCCCAGTTATTCGCGCACGCGCGTCTCGCAGCACCGGCCTACCGGCGTCAATCCCAATAGCGGCAATCCCTATAACGACCTGATTGTCGCCGGCCAGGCCACCTGGGAGCCCGACCTGTGGGGTAACATTCGCCGCACGGTGCAGCAGACGCGCGCGAACGCGCAGGCCTCTGCAGCCGACCTGGCCAATGTCGATCTCAGTCTTCGCTCCGAGCTTGCGATGGACTACTTCGAGCTGCGCGGCCTGGATACGCAGAAGCAATTGCTTGACGACACTATCCAGCAATATCAGCGATATCTTCAACTGACCATTTCGCGCTTTCATGGCGGAGTCGCGACCGATGCAGACGTGGCGCAGGCGCAGACGCAGTTGGACCAAACCAAGGCGCAGGACATCGACATAGGAGTCGCCCGCGCGCAGTTCGAGCACGCCATCGCGACGCTTACTGGGCAGCCTGCCTCGACCTTCTCATTGGCTCCCGCGCCGCTTACTCTTACGCTGCCTATGGTTCCGGTTGGCGTGCCGTCGGAGATGCTGGAGCGGCGTCCGGACGTAGCAGCCGCCGAGCGTCGCGCGGCGGCTGCGAATGAGCAGATCGGTATCGCCATCGCGGCCTACTATCCTCAGGTCAGTCTCAGCGGTACCGGTGGCGTCGAATCGTCGCGGCCCGGCAATCTTTTCCAGGGACCGAGCACGCTATGGTCGCTTGGCGGATCAGCCACCGAGCTTCTCTTCGATGCGGGCCGCCGTCACGCGCTTACCGAGGAAGCGCGCGCCGGGTATGACGCTCAGGTGGCGAACTATCGCCAGACGGTACTCCAATCGTTCCAGGATGTGGAGGACCAGCTTGCCGCGTTGAGCATCCTCAACCAGGAAGCGGCGGCACAGCAGCAGACAGTCGCCGACGCGGAGCGCTCGCTGCAGATCTCCACCAATCAGTACAAGGGTGGGCTTACCACTTATCTGCAGGTGATCACGGCGCAGGCTATCGAGCTGAGCAATCGGCGCACGGCGGCGGACATCACTACGCGCCAGTTCGCGGCCAGTGTGCAGCTGGTGAAGGCGCTGGGCGGAGGCTGGGACAACACCCAGCTACCGCATCCGTAAGGCGGTCAATCGTTCTGCTGCGCAACCGGATGCAGCGGCAGCGGATCTGTCGCGAAGACCTGCTCAGCCTCAGTGGCGCCCACTGCGTATAGGGCGAAGCGGCGGTCCGTATCGTTGCGCTGCTCGAAGAGCAGATTGGCGCGGCCATCGCCGCGCGGATCGACCGCATCGACGAGCTTCATGCGCGGCGTCACATCCAGGTGCGTGTCATCGGTAATGGAGTGCCATAGCACCTGAATCTTGCCGTAGATATCCTGCAGGGCAATCACCGCGATGGAGCGCGTGCTTGCTGCTTCGCGCGCCGTCAGCACCAGCGTGGCGCCGCTGCCATAGGTGAGAGCAAAGGCGTTGAACTGCACATCGGTGAGCGGAGATGGCGTTTCCAGCGGCTTCGCTATTCCTGCGCTGTGTGGCCTTGTGAGCCGTCGTGTGGTGCGTGGCGGCGGTTTGCTTTTTCGCAGTCGCTCGCGGATGCTGCCGGCGGCCGAGTGCGGAGCGGCCAGCAACTTGACTGCTTCTGCTTCCAGCTCCTTCTGCGCGTTCGCCGCGTCCTCAGGGCTGCCCCAGTCATAGGCGAACGACTGCGTGCCGACACGGTTGGCATCCGAGACCGCAACCGTCTGACCCATCGCCACCGGCGTCAACTCCAGCTGCTTCGGCTCGTTCTTCAGGTCTTCCGGCTTGCCATGCGTAAGGTGCGGACGATCCGCGTCCGGCGCTTTGCTCGGCGACTCCGGCGCAGGCGCGGATTGTTGTTGCGCAGGTGTGCTGTCCTCAGGCCTGCGCCGCAGCCTGGGCCGATCCGGATCGACCGGCGCCGAAGAAGCCTGCGTTTGTTGAGGTTTTGTCTGAAGATGCAGAACCCGTGCTTCCCGTGCCGCTCGTATTCGATGAGCCTGCGTCTGATCGCGCCGCACAAAATGCGGCTTGTCTTCATCGCCGGACTTATCCCGCACCACGGTGGGCGGATTGCGCGACGGGTGCAGCTTCTTTGGCGGCGGCGGCACATACGGCTTCCAGTTGCCGAAACCGAACCAGTCGTTGCCGATCTCGCGCGCGCCATCGATATCGAACCAGCCCTGCGGCCGGCCGGATCCCTCTACCTCGTACTCTGTCCCGCTATCGAGCGCCAGCGGCACCGGCCGCGCCAGGTAGAGGCCGCCATCCTGCAGATGCGTCTCCGTCAAAGAGCGAGACCGGCACCAGTCGCGTGGCGCTGGGGCGGTTGCGGTCGCCGGTCCACTCCAGCACCGCGATGGAGCGCAGCGTAGTCGTCGCCAGCCGGTTTCTCGTGCGTGTCGATATGTCCGGGATACTGCGCCAGGAGCACACCGGCGCATACCAAAGCGATGGCAGCCGTCCCGCGCACTCAAAAGCCAGCTACGTGTCCGGTCAGGCTTCATGGCACACTCCGCAGCGACAGGGCTGCAGCTACCATGGTAGCTGCATTGAGATAAAGAGACAGCGGCGGAGGAAGCAGCATGCAGGTCGGAGATACGATCGAGGACTTCACCTTACAGAACGAGAATGACGAAACTGTTCACCTGAGCGACTATAGCGGCAAGCCGGTTGTGCTCTTCTTCTATCCGCGCGCCGATACGCCGGGCTGCACCATTGAAGCCTGCGGCTTCCGCGATACCTTCAAAAAGCTGCAGAAGGCCGGCGTCGTGGTGCTCGGCATCTCGCGCGACACACCGAAAGCGCAGAAGAAATTCAAAGAGAAGTACGACCTGCCCTACACGCTCCTTGCAGATGTAGACGAACGAGTCTGCAATCAGTTTGGCGTGATGAAGGACAAAAATATGTATGGCAAGAAGGTGCGGGGCATCGAGCGCACGACTTTCCTGATCGGCCCGGACCGCAAACTGACCCGTATCTTCGCGAAAGTAAAGCCCGAAGGCCACGCTGAAGAGGTGCTGGCCGCAGTCAAATAGTGAGCGAGGCGGCTACTGCACGGTGAAGGTCAGGACGGCTTCGGTCGGGATGGCTGCCGTCTTCTTACCCGTCGTCGTGGCGGCGATGGTGCCCGTGGTGGCGCCCACCGCGCCACCCACCACCGCGCCTGTCACGCCACCGGTGAGGCCGCCGATGGCCGCACCCAGGGCGGTGCCGCCGCCGATCTTCGCTCCGCTCTTCCAACGGCCTTCTTTGTCGCGCGACAGAACATCGGTGGCAACGGCCGCATCGTTCACGCGGATCAACCGCAGCGAGAGGCTGCCGGATTCGCGGAAGTGTCCGCCACGCTTCACGCCGACCACCAGCCCATCGACCGCTGTGCCGCTCTTGAGCGCCACGCGATTGCCCACCGGGATGTCGTTCACCAGCGTGCCCGTCCAGCTCTGTCCCTGGATCGCGCTCGATGAATCGAGCTGCTGGTCGAGTCGCACCATCAGCTTTGTGCCTGGGGGCAAGGTAAGTGCGGGATTCGGCACGGTATCGCCAACCGCGGGCGGGCGGGATTGCAGTGTCTGTGCGTGAAGCTGAGAGGTGCCTGCAAACAGGGCGCACAGCAAACAAGCGGTCAACAGGAAACGCATCCATCTACTCCTTCCATAATTGGATCACATTCGAGCGTGCCGGGATGGTCGCGCGAACGATTGGCGGGCGTGATCGACGGCTAAGATGAAGTCAGGCAGCCCGACGCTCGTGTCCACTAAGACTTACCGCAAAATAGACCCGGTTGCAGCCACACCCGGCACGCTGATGCCACGCGCGTTCTTCGAACGGCAGCCGGAAGTCGTCGCGCGCGCGGTTCTGGGCAAGCTGCTGGTTCGCCGGACGCGCTGATGAGCTGCTGGTTGGGCGCATCGTGGAGGTGGAAGCCTACATTGGTGATGGCGATCCGGCCGCGCATGCTGCCGCCGGCCGCACGGCGCGCAATGCCGTGCTCTTTGGGCCGGCCGGGCATGCTTACGTGTATTTCATCTACGGAATGCATAGCTGCCTGAACATCTCGTGTGAACCGGAAGGGCAGGCAGGCTCTGTACTCGTTCGCGCGCTTGAACCACTGCAAGGTATTCCACAAATGGCGGCGCTCGCGCGGCCTCGCCCACGCTGTGCCGCGCCTGCTCACCTCCGGACCGGGACGGCTCTGCCAGGCCTTCGGCATCACGCGCTCCACTGACAATGGAGTGGACCTACTGAGCGAGAAGTCGGAGTTGCAGCTCCGCGACGATGGCTACGAGGCGCGGGCCATACTAACGACGCCGCGCATCGGCATCACGAAGGCGGCGGAGCGCCCGCTGCGATTCCTGATTGCCGGCAATCCATGCGTCTCTGGACCAGCACGCGCCAACGCTGTCCCGATAGAGCACCGTTACAGGATCGTATTCAAAGAATCCATTGTCGATCAGCCGCGTGCTGCCGACATACGCGGCAACGGCCACCAGCGCTCCCGCCGCAGCTTCGGTCAGCGGCAGCAGCGTGTCCGGATCGACGATCTCCAGATAGTCGATCCGCACCTCCGGCTCGGTGGCGAGCACGCTGCGGCCCGCATCCAGCAGCGGCGCCACTTTCTTCTGGCCTGCGCGATAGGTAGCAGCGATCACGTTTAGCGCGGTTGAAAGCACCAGCGCCTGGCGCCGCTCCGATGCTGATAAGTAGCGGTTGCGCGAGGAGAGCGCCAGGCCATCCGTCTCACGCACCGTCGGGCAGACGACCAACTTCAGATCAAAGTTCAGATCGCGCACCATGCTGCGCAGCACCGCCACTTGCGCCGCATCCTTCTGTCCGAAGAACGCCTTGTCCGGGCCGACGATATGAAAGAGCTTCGCAACTATCGTTGCCACGCCACGAAAATGTCCCGGCCGCGATGCGCCATCGAGCCGGTCGCCCACGCCTCCGACTTCGACGAAAGTACTCGCCCCGGTCGGATACATCTCCTCCGGCTGAGGAGCGAAGACCAGCGCCACGCCTTCGGCCTCAAGCAGCGCGCAGTCCTGCTCGAAGGTGCGCGGATACTTCGCGAAGTCTTCGTTGGGACCGAATTGCGTCGGGTTTACGAAGATCGAAGCGGCGACAACATCGCACTGCGCCCGCGCGGCGCGCACCAGCGCAGAGATGGCCCGCATGCAATGCGCCCATGGTCGGGACCAGCCCCAGTGATTGGCCGCTCTTGCGAACGGCGCGGCAGGCAGCACGCATCTCTCGAACCGTCGACAGTACCTGCATTCCTGCTTATGCCTTGCGGCGAAGCTGTGACGAATCGGCAGCTAGAGTGGCTTTGGTGCCCTTCGGCAGGTGATAGCTCTCGTCCTCCGCGGGATAGCGCCGCTCCACCACATCGTCGCGATAGGCGGTGATGGCGTTGCGGAAGAGCTCCGCTGCATCCGCATAACGCCGCACAAAACGTGCCGGAGGCGCGAACGTGAGATTCACCAGGTCATGGAAGACAAGGATCTGCCCGTCGCAGTCCACGCCTGCGCCGATGCCGATGGTCGGAATCGTGAGCTCGGAGGTGATCTCCGCAGCCAGCTCGCGCGGCATGCCTTCGAGCACCACGACACATGCGCCGGCGTTCTCCAGCTGGCGCGCCTCTTTGCGCAGGCGGGCATACTCGGCAGCCGTCTTGCCCTGCACCTTGTAGCCACCCATGCGATGCACGGACTGCGGCGTCAGCCCGATGTGGCCCACCACCGGAATCTCTGCGGCGATCAGCCGCTCCACCAGCTCGGGCCGCGCGCCCTCCACCTTCACCGCTTCCGCTCCGCCTTCCTTCACGAAGCGGGCGCCGTTGGCGACGCCCTCGTCCACGGATACGTGATATGAACCGTAGGGCATATCCGCGACCAGCATCGCGCGGCGCACTCCGCGGCGCACGGCGCGCGTATGGTGCAGCATCTCGTCCACGGTGACGGGCAGCGTGCTTTCCAGGCCCATCACCACCATGGCCAGCGAGTCGCCCACCAGCAGCAGGTCGATCCCGGCCTCATCGGCCAGGCGTGCTGTGGCGTAGTCGTAGGCCGTCAGCGCGGTGATGGGCTGATGTGCCTGCTTGCGTTCGAGAAGAGTGTTGGGAGTGATCTTTGCGGATGCAGCCGCTACGGGCGTAAGACTCATTATCTGCCTCCAGTGCAACTCCCCCTAGGGGATGCTGCCTGTGTTCCGTACCAGAGTATACGCCTGTCGATCGGCATCCAACCGCTACAGTGCACTCATCGGCACTCGTTGCTACACTGCGCCTGTGAACGCCCCCGCCATGTTTGCCTCTTCTTCTGGATTGACTGCAATCTTGACGCGCATGGATTCCGGCATGCGGCGCCGGAGCGGCGCTCGCGGTCGGCGGCTTTCACTATGCGGCGCTGTGGCCGGCGTCGCGCATCTTCGGACGCTCGCTTATCGCGGGCAACGATGCGGCGGAGGTCGCCCTTACCTACGATGATGGCCCGAACGATCCGTACACCGGACAGTTGATGGACGTACTCGCCCGCAATCAGGTCCGCGCAACCTTCTTCGTCATCGGCCGCTATGTGAAACAGAAGCCGCAAATCGTGCGCGCGCTGCATCATGCCGGACATTTAGTCGGTTGTCACACCATGACCCACCCAAAGCTGATGTACATGGCCGGAAGGAAGATACGCGCGGAGATCTCCGATGCCACGGCACTGATTGAGGACACGATCGGCAGCCGCGTGCGATTTTTCCGGCCGCCTTTCGGCGCGCGCAACCCGGCTGTCTTTCACGCGGCGACTGAACTGCGGCTGACGCCGGTGCTGTGGAATGTGACCTCCTGGGACTGGAATGCGAAATCTGCTGCGGACATTGAACTGCGGCTGCAAAAGGGCATCGCGCACAACCAGCGCAGACATCGTGGCAGCAACATCCTGATGCACGATGGCGGCCATCTGGAGATGGGCAGCGATCGCCGCCGCACCATCACAGCCACTGCAAATCTGCTAGGCGCAACGCGCAGTGACGGCAATCGCTTCGTCACGCTCGATCGCTGGCATCCTGCCGCCCCCAGCGATGACATACCGCTTTAGCGACTCCAACTTTCTTCGATACGGCTAACTCCCCGCAACGCGGCAACCTGACGAGTCTGCCCGTCGTTCTAAGTTCCTATGGCGACGAGCACAAAGCGCAGCGGATCCTATGCGAAGACATCGCGTTGCTGGCCCGGATATGAGCCGGTACCCGGCAAGAGCGAACACGAAGAGCACAGTTGCCGGAAGAAGCCGGCGAGCCGGAATGGCGGGACGCAGGTCGATCGCGAGACTGCGCGAAAGAAACAGGTTGCGCGGGGTGGCGAGCGCGCCGCTCAGGCGAAGAAGAAGAAGCCACTATCCGACGTGCAACACCGTGCCGCAGTCAAAGCCGGGCGCGCATCCGGTAGGCGCAGGCGTACTGGCTTTAAGAAAAGCTGAATCAAACGTCCTGTCGATACGGTGCTGTTACGCCGCGTCTGCGCCACCATAGCCACATGGCGAGCGCCATGATCAGCAGCAGCGGGATGATATAGAGGCTGCCCTCCGGGCCGGTCGGACCGCCGCTCCACAGCAGCGGGCCTACGGGGTGCTCGCTCATCAAATGGCCCCGCGCCACCATGCCGCTGTCCGGAGTGCCATAGAAAAACGTCTGACCCCAATCCCATACGGCGTGAAAGCCAATGGCCCACCACAGCGATCCCGTGTACCAGAGGCTGAGGCAGAAGACGAGGCCGACCGCGCCCGCCGAGAAGAGGCCAACGGGCGATTCGCCTTTGTTCGGGCCATGGATTGCGCCGAAGACGATCGACATCAAGAGAGCGCCCCACCAGAAGCCGATGCCGCGCGTGAGCGTGTATTGGAGGTAGCCGCGCAGCAGCGACTCCTCAAAGATTCCGGTACAGACAAACATCACCAGCCATATCAGCCCATATTTCCAGGCTACGAATCCCTGAAGATGGCCAGGGTCAAAGGCGAGCAGATGGCTCTTCCAAAGCACGGCCACCAGCCCTGTGATTGCAATGAATCCCCAAACGCCACCCCAGAGGAATCGAACCAGCCTGGCTCGGCCCGCATAACCATAGACTGCCAGTCTGCGGCCTTCAATGCGCGCCATGATTGCGGTTGCCACCATCACCAGACACACCTGGAGGAGCTCAAAAGCAAGCGCCCATTGCGGCGATTGCGGAGTCTTCGGGTTCGGAAGACGGCTGGGCAGCAGATGCTTGATACCTGTGACCGCCAGGATGGCGAGTGCGACATAGATCACGATGAATAGCAACGCGCTCCAGCCCGCGCGCAGTCCATCGCTGCCGAAGAACACCCACTTTGGACCGTGCTCCTGTACCGGCTGCTCCGGAAGGGTAGCCTCACCGGAAGAGCTCAACGACGAATCTTCTGACATGGATGGTTTCTCCGTTGCGTCGCAATACGCGCACGCAAGCAGGCCGGTTCCGTCCAGTTAGGCGATGAGTCCGGTCCAGTCCAGCACGACTTTGCCTGTCTGGCCGGAACGCATAGCCCTGAATCCCTGCTCGAAATCGGTGTAGCTGTAACGATGGGTGATGACCGGCGAAATGTCCAGACCCGAATGAATCAGCACCGACATCTTGTACCAGGTCTCATACATCTCGCGGCCATAGATGCCTTTGATCGTAATCATGTTGAAGATCACCTTGGACCAGTCGAGCGCGACCTCTTTGGCCGGAATGCCGAGCACCGCGATCTTGCCGCCATGCGACATGTTGTCGATCATGTCGCGAAAAGCTGCGCCGTTGCCGGACATCTCGAGTCCCACATCGAAACCCTCCAGCATGCCGAGCTGCTTCTGCACCTCGCGCAATGGTATCTCCGCTGTATTGACGGCGAGCGTCGCGCCCATCTTGCGCGCCAGTTCCAGCCGGTAGGGGTTGAGGTCCGTGATGACCACGTGCCGCGCACCAGCGCGCTTGACCACCGGAATGCACATGATGCCGATAGGTCCCGCGCCGGTGATCAGCACATCTTCACCCAGCACAGGAAAGGACAGCGCTGTGTGGACCGCGTTGCCGAAGGGATCGAAGATCGCGGCAACCTCCTGGTTGACATGCGGCTCATGCCGCCAGATATTGCTCATCGGAAGTGTGACAAACTCCGCGAAGGCGCCCGGACGATTCACGCCCACGCCCGATGTGAATGCGCAAAGGTGACGGCGGCCAGCGAGACAGTTCCGGCAGCGGCCGCAGGTCACGTGCCCCTCGCCGCTGACGATGTCGCCGGGATGGAAATCGTTCACGTTGGAGCCGACTTCGACAATTTCGCCGACAAATTCATGCCCGATCACCATCGGCACCGGAATCGTCTTCTGCGCCCACTCGTCCCAGTCGTAGATATGCACATCGGTGCCGCAGATGCCGGTGTAGCGCACGCGGATGAGCACATCGTTGATGCCGTACTCCGGTTCAGGAACATCCTCCAGCCACAGACCACGCTCGCGGCGGCTCTTCGCCAGTGCCTTCATCGCTCTCCTTCATCTTTCGGCGCATCCGTTCAGAACTTCACAGTCTAACGTGCCGCCGCTTGCAGCCGCTGCAAGCAGAAAGGCGCAGCACCGGGCTGCGCCTTCACTGCAACTATGCGCTCAGCGGCTACTGCTCAGCCGTTGGCGTGTAATCCACCCGCACGGTCTGGATCTCATACGGCGTCACCGGAACCGTCACCTTGTCTCCTGTCACGCTGAGCGGCGACCCCTCCGGTTTTTCCATCAGGTTGACTACGGTAGCTGAGGTCGCCCCCGGAGGAACGGTCAGGGTGACGTTGCCGCTCTTTCCAGCCGACTCATAGAAGCGCATCACCAGCCCTTTGCCATCTTCGCTGCGCTTCATCGCGGTCAGCACAACATTCGTATCCGCGATGCCTGCAAAGGAGTGCCGCTCGGGCAGTTCGCCAGTATGCGATTCCACCTGTATGGCCTTGAGCCTGTAATCGAAATCGTAACCGTGGCGGACACTGAGAGCCTGCTTCCAGTCTCCGGCGTGCGGGTACAGCGCGTAGCGGAAGTGCTGGTGGCCCTGATCGGCTTCCGGATCGGGCCACGTTGCGCCGCGCAGCAGGCTGAGCCGCAGCAGATTGCCTACCGCGTCGTAGCCGTATTTCGAATCATTGATGAGGCTCATGCCATGCTGGCCATCGCCCAAATCAGCCCAGCGCAGCGCAGGCACTTCGAACTTTGCCTTTTCCACGCTGTTGTTGCGCGTCGTGGGCCGCTCAATGGTGCCGTAGGGAATCTCATACGTTGCAAATGGCCCGGAGGCGGCCAGCGGGAACGCAGCCTTCAAGCAGGATATGCCGCTCGCGCCAGTCGAAATCATTCGTCACTACGACGTGATCCGAGCCAGCGTACAGCGTGATGTCCTGAACGAACTTCGAGCTCTGCCAGTTGCGTGTCACGCGAATGGTTGCACGCAACGGCCCGTGCTCGGTTAACGTCACCGAGTCCGCCTTGTCTAGCAGCGTCGGCGCAACATCCAGCGTGCCGGGATCGATGTTCCACGCGTCGTATTCTTTCGGCGTGTCCTTGAATGCCTGCAGCTCGTTGCCGCAGCCGCCCGCCGCCAGCGTCTCGAAACTCGCCTTCTTGTCGTAGAGCGAGCGGATGCATCCGGTCTGCGGATCGACGGTCACGCGCAGCGCCGCATTCTCGATCGTCAACCCGTCCGCCTTCACGTCCGAAACAGCCGCGCGCTTGCCGGGCACGGCGTGCAGCACCTCGTATCCGAGCGACGGCACATCCTCCGCACGGAACAGCAGATGGTACGTATTGGTCTTTTTGTCGCTCTCCACAACCTGCGAGGGCAACACACGGCCTCTGGCATCCAGGATCGAAATGCCATCCGGAGCTGCGGAGGGCATTTCTACCTTCGCTTCCGCGATGCCGGAGCGGTTCCAGCCCAGCGGATTGATGACCATCACCGGCACGCTGCCCACCGGCACGTGCGTGTTCACGCGCGCCTGTACGGTATCAAGCGATTTCGATGTGATCTCATTCGCCGCCCAGTGCACCTGGTTGTAGTCCTTCTGCGCATCGCGATAGATGACTCCGATGCCAGAGCCGGCAGCCAGATCATGGAACTGATTGAAGAGCACATGTTTCCACGCGTCAGTGAGTTCGGTATCTGGATAGTTGCGACCGTCCAGCCACGCCAGCGACGCATACTTCTCCGCGTTCAGCAGCCACTCTTCACTGTCACGCATGTTGCGTTTGTGAGCCGCCTGCGTGGTGAAGACGCCGCGGTGATACTCGAGATAGAGCTCGTCATTCCATGTCGGGATGCTGATCTGTCCCGCGCCCAGGCGCCAGAAGCTTCGTCTCTCCCTTGGCCAACGTCTCGTAATTCCATGTCGGCGAATTCGGAGCGAGCTCCTTCTCCACTGCGGAGAAGTACGGCTGCGCGGTTCCAAATTCGGAGCGTGGAACGATTTTGTCCGGCTGCATCCAGCGCAGTCCCTGGTCCAGCATGGCGCGAGTGGGACCGCCGCCGTGATCGCCCACGCCGAACAGGTCCATCACTTCATCCATGCCGGGTGCACGGTTGCGCGCTTCGACGGTGTTCTGCGCCAGCCGCACGGGACTTAGATCCGTGTTGGCGTAGTCGTGCGGAAAGTAGCTCAGCACCTTGCTGCCGTCCGGCGACTCCCACCAGAAGAGCTTCAAGCGGTAACTGGTTGGTGTCGTTCCACGTCATCTTCTGCGTCACGAAGTAGTCGATGCCGGAACGCTTATAGATCTGCGGCAGTTGCCAGTTGTATCCAAAGGAGTCCGGATTCCAGCCAATGCGTGTGGTGGTGCCGTAGAGCTTCTGAAAGGTCTCCTGGCCGACGAGGATCTGGCGGACCAGCGATTCGCCGTCCGGCATGTTCAGATCCGGTTCGACCCACATGCCGCCGACAATTTCCCAGCGGCCCTCCTGAATGCGCTTCTTGATTTCGTCGTTCAGCTCCGGATACTTGTCTGCGATCCACTGGTTGTATTGCGCCGCAGACTGCGTGTAGGTGTAGGTGGGATATTCGTTCATCAACTGCGCAGCCGTCCCGAAGGTCCGCTTCACGACGTCGACTGTCTCGGTCCATGGCCACAGCCACGCCGCGTCGATGTGCGAGTTGCCGGTCAGGTGCATGTTCGCCTGCTGTAGCGTTGGCTTCAGCGGCTCGAGCGACTGCTGCGCCTCTTTGAGCGATGCATCGAACTTTGTCTGGTCCTTCCTGTCCAGCGCGTGGACATCCACATCACTGATCGCCTTAGCGAGCGTCGCCTTGTCGGCGGATACATCTTTCGACAGCGTTGGAATCAAAAGAGCCGCAGTCTCGAACTCTGTAAGCAGATCAGACGGATTGGGCCGGCTCTCTGCAAACTCCAGACTCAGATCGACACCGGCGATCCGCTTTTCGTCCACTGTAGGCAGTAGCTTCACCGCGACCAGCACCTTGTCGCCCGGCTTCGCGTCGTCAAAGAGCACGATGGGCTCCAGGTCGTCACCCAGTGCGACGCGGCGGCCGTTGAAGTAAATGATCTCCGGCACCGGACCGTTGGCATTCGCGCGGAAGCGGAACCACACGCGCGCGCCGGTCAGGTCGTAGCCGTTCAACGTCTGCGGTACTTCAATCTCGCGGCGGAACCATACTGCATCCTTGGGCGCGGTCAACCGGTGATGACGATCGCCATGCGCATTTACCTGCTGCCAGCTGCTGTCGTCCAGCGATGGCTGCTCACCATGCGGTACATCGCCCTCGTGATATCGCCACTGGCCCTCCGGCAATACATCCAGACTTTCCAGACGCTCGACGGTGGACTCTTCCTGGGGACTCAGGTTCAACCCCTGGTGCTGACCGTGATTCATCTCGAAGAGCTGTGCGTGAAGCATTCCTGGGGCAAACGCGGCCAGTGCAAGGGCAGCGCTGCAGGCGAGGCATGGAAAGGTGCGCAAGACGATCTCCTTTATGCAAAGCAGTGCAGATACGACAGTTGGTAGCGTGTGGGAACGTCGAACATAAGGCACCGCAATTGTAAGCGAGATATCGATAAAGTGCGCGCCGATGGGCCTTTTGTCCGGATACGACGTGCCCTCGGCTTGCGCTGAGGCAAGGCCGGAGGCGTCTAGTAATAATCAGCGCAGCTCATGTAATAGCCGCAGCTCCGGCAAATCAGCTTGCAACGGCTGCTCTCCAGCCGCGCCGCGCAGTTCGGACACCACAGACACACGTGGTCCGACGAGCGGTCCTTCACGGCTTCGACAGTCTCAGCTTGGGCGGCGGAGGTGGACGGCATGCGGGTCAGCCTACTCCATCGCGGGCGGTTGATTCATCTAGAATCGGCGCGCATCTCATACAATGTGCCCTCAGGCAGAATCACGCAGGACAACTTTACAGAGGAGTAAGTATGGACCGGAAAGCAATAGCGGTGTGGCAGGGCGGACTTAAAGACGGGAAGGGTCGCATCTCGACCGACAGCGGCGTACTGAAGGATGCGCAGTACTCGTTCAGCACGCGCTTTGAGAGCGGCATCGGCACCAATCCTGAAGAACTGATCGCCGCGGCTCACGCCGGATGCTTCACCATGGCACTCAGCGCGCAGCTGAGTAACGCCAACCTGAAGCCCGAGTCACTCGAGACCACGGCGGCTGTCACCTTTGAGAAGAAGGACGACAAGCCCACCATCACGAAAATCAAGCTGACCACCAACGCGAAGGTGCCTGGCGCGGACCAGGCGGCTTTCGACAAAGCCGCACAGGACGCGAAGGCCGGCTGCCCCATCTCCCGGCTCTTCGCCGGCAACACTGAGATCACCCTCGACGCGAAGCTGGTCTCGTAATCCGTAATCCAATGAGCCGCGGCGTGGCAGATTGCCTGCGTTGCGGCTCGTTCAGCTGCGCATGCGCACAAATTCGCGCATCTCGCGGTTCAGGTCCGTAGCCTGCTGGACCCCTTGATCCAGCAGCTTCATCCATTCCCGCGCCTGATCGCTCAGGGCTGTCGTGTTCACCAGATAGCTGGCCTGTACGATAATCTCCAACGCGTTGTTCATATCGTGAGTGATGCGCCGGATCTCCTTGGCATCCTCCTGCAGCAGGGGCGTTGCCCCGTTCGTCTCTGTCATTCCCTTCGGCCCTCTTCTTGATGCGCCTTGTGCGTGCAGTCTACAGGGATGGCGCGGCTTCTGGTTGCTCGCGGAAACGACTGAAGGGTTTGACTTTCCCCGGCCCCTTTGCGAGACTAGCCACTGCTGCCGTCCAGCACCCCGCTGGACCTTACTCGTGCCGAAGTGGCGGAATTGGCAGACGCGCATGGTTCAGGTCCATGTACTCGCAAGGGTGTGGGGGTTCGAGTCCCTTCTTCGGCACCAGCTTCTTGGCTATCTTCCTGAAAACAAAGACAAACGCAACAAAATGAGGGAGATAGCGCCAACGCCGTCTCGCGCATACGGCGCACGAAATACTCATATAAGCGTCTCTGACACTGTTTTTTCTTAGGATTGCTGTTTTGTATTAGGAAGCTAGCTGGCTTCAGCAGTGTTTGTTAAGGCCTGCCCTAAATCCAGCGCTCTCGCAAACAAAAATCTCGTGTTTGTATTTAGTCGAGGCCGTAGCACCCTGAACCGCCTTGTACGCATCAACAAGGCTCGATTCGTTCGCTTCGGAGTAGTAGGTACCTGTAGGAAGCCTCTTCCTTGATATCGTGCCATCGGTGGTGGCCTGCGTCCTTACACAGTTCACGAAGCCAACCTTTGCGAGCGCCGTATGCAGCGTTTCGCAATCCTCCGGCCATCTGGCATCGTGAAGTTCAACCCGTGCTACATAATTTGCCATTCAGAATCCCCGCTCGGTAAGGTGCTCCGTTTGCGGTTCCGCGTCAAAGATGCTCCACGTCGCTATCACGAATTGTGATGCACAATACGTCCCAAATCAGAACCAAACCATTTCAGAGCGTGGTATCGCGCGGGGCAGCCGTGCTACCTTCGCTCGTGAAAGGGCCCCGAAACGCAAAGAGTACATTTTGCTGGGCTACATGCTATGACAATTTACGAGGAGTTGGTGGACGCCGCTGAGAAACACCGCCAGCAATGGATTCAAATAGAAAATCGAGTGAGGCAAAGCCTTACCACCATTGTTCATACCTTCGCTCTCCATTGTGGCGTACCGTCTAGTGCTGTCTTTATTCGCGCTGGGATGGCAGACCGGCCATAAATGGTGGAGCGTACATTCAGGTCATCTGAAGACGGCGCTTACAATCTGCCGGGCGCTATGGTGTTTGATCCCAAAGACGGATTTTGGAGAGTCGGGGTCCGAGTCGTCCTTTCTCTAAATGTCCATCCAGAGCGCTATACATTTTTTGTTCTTGCCATCACTGAACGCAATAGCAGGACTGTTTTGCTGGGCCCACCAGACGGGGAAGAGCAGGAAATTGATGTGAATAACACTCAGCAGCTCGAACGACTGGCCGAATCAATTGCGGATTCCATCAAGAGCGCTTTTCGAAAGGGCCCTCTAGCCTATCGCAAATCCAAGTCCCAGAGGAGAATCGGCTTTCAGGTGGCGCTTACGTGGACCGGAGCACGGAGTCTGCGAACGGGGGTTGATAAATGGATGAACTGCTAGTGGAGTCTCCCGCGATATTAGAAGAACTCATGAAAGAGTTTGTACGTCGCGGAGATGAGGAATACAGGATCGATTCCACATCGCAACTCTCTGCTTGTTTCTTGCTTGCCATACGGTCCGCCTCATTGCTGTGCGGGATTTGTCGACTTCTCACACCGCAGACAAGAGATAGCGTCGAAGTGCTTTCTAGGGCCTTTCTCGAATCTCGTGATCTTCTGCTGACATTTCGATTCGATCACAAAGGGGCACGAGACAAGATTAGATTTTGGTTTGCAGGCATATGGTAGCTTGGAAGGCCGAGCACACTAAACGCGAAGGTAGATGGCATAGACTCGGCCACTCCAGCGAACGGAATTCGCCAAGCGGTGGAGCATGAGCACAACTCTTGCACATCCCACTCGCTTCGCCGCTCAAATTCTGCTGCCTGTGCGACCATATGGCAATAGCTTCACCACCGCGTCCGATGGATCAGCACCATGATTCGATCGCATCTTTAACCTTAAATTTTTAACCTGCGTCGCCACTCTGATCATTCTTGCCACACACGATTTACCAGACTTGGTTTCGCTGCGCTGCGATCTTCAGTTTTTGCCCAGCGTAGACTCATTCCAAGAGCGAGTATTTAACGTTGCGGTGCCCATTCTTGATAAGACAAGGGAAGGCAATTTGCCGCCCGGTAGCTATCGATTCTGTACCGCATTTCAACCAGCGCTCTTGTACTGCAATTTGATCGTGCCTTTTACGCGGTGATCGCATTCCCGCCCTTTCCTGCGGCCCTTTGGCGAACCCTCATCTCCAGGACAGCTGAGGTAGATTTCCTTTTCTTGAACGTTGGTAAGCACCATGAGGCGCACTTCATATTCAAAGTCGTAGTCGCCCCGCTGGCAGCGAGGATTTCTACACCGCATTCTGGGTCCGTTACGGCGCAAGCTCCACACACCCGGCTTGGGATCGTTGCCGAAATCGGATTCCACGAAATTGATGATCGCGTCCTTCAGCTCTGGGAAGGCCTTGTCGAAATCTGGTGTGGTACCGAGAAACGGCTTTGCATCCTGCATGAATTGCCTCCGACGTTGCGATGCTACGGCTGACCTGAAGCCGACTTTACACACGGCAGTCTGCATTCTGTCCACGATCATGGGTGTGCTGAGGGCACCGTCCGCATATGCCCCGGAAGACAACAACGCCCGGAATCTCCGGGCGTTTGTTCTTGGAGTCGGATGGAAAAACGCTATCTACTGAAACGCCTTTTGATTCGCTTCTCTCCATCTTGTACCGTTTCGTCGTCCCAGCTGTAGTTCTGGCACAGCTCCCGGTCCAGCCGGTTCTTGGCCTCCGACAATTCCTTCATCTGCTGGATTTCCTGTTCCCGTTGCATCCTCTCTCTGCTGAGCGTCCTCTGGGTTATCAGCGTCATTTGCTGCCTCCTCCTGCTCCTTCTGTCTCGATATGAAGGCCATGATTGGACCGTCACTCTTTGGTATCCGAACCACAGCGCGAACATTCTTCATTCGCACTAGCGCGGCTTCATCCGGGCTTGCGTCTCTGACGTTTTGAAATAGTTCTTTCGCTTCCGCTTTATCTATCACAAATGCGTGAGAAGGATATCCCTCCACCAGTGTCTTGAGCGATTCCTCATTTGCATTGCAAGAACCTTCGATCAGCCGCCGACCATATTCTGCACCAATCTTCAAAGCTCTCGACACCTCGCCAACATGCAGCGGATCGATTTGGGCCATGATCGGAGCCACGATACCTTTCGCTAGCTCGGTGGCGATATGTGTCGCTGTCTTGAATGTGATACTGCCTTCGCTCTGAAATTTGATGCGGAGGAAAGTGCTTTCGAACAGCTCGAACGCTTTACTTTCCAATTCCGTCAACGCATTCAAGACGGTCAGCCCGGAGTCCATCTCAAAGATTTCGTCCTTCTTGCCAAGTTGAACGTCTAAGGGTCCTAGCTCCGCATGATCGGTCATGGCAAGCTCATGGGCTCCCAAAACCAATAGCGTACCTGCACTCTTGCATCGACCTGCCAGCAGCACAGTAAATTTGCTGTAGTTGCTTTGTAAACCGCGTGCCATACGATATGCCGCGTCGGGATTGCCCCCGCGCGTACACAATATCAGCAGGACATTCTCTCTCCGACGCAGGCCGCCGAGCATGTCGAGCAATTTGTCGTCGTAGCCGCGTTGAATGTCGCCAGAATAGAGAAGAATATCGGTGTCAGTGGCTTCGGCAAGTTTTGTTGCCGCATCCGCAATTGGGTCGTTCACAAAGGCTTCCTCGGCCCCGATTTTATTCTCCTTGGACACGAAAGCAGCATACAACTATCGCCTTTCGTGCCTGAAAGGATGCCAAAAGTAAGTGGGCAACATCTTGATTTCCCCTAAAGGCTGTACAGAAAGTGGATCGATCCGGTAGAAAGCGATCCCGGACCTCGTTTCCTGACGTCAGACGGCCTTTACTAGCCTTTGAATCGTCGTAGGCGACTTGTTGAGGGTGGCAGCAATCTCCCGGATACTCTTGCCCGCGTCTCGCAGTCGTTGCACATTCGCCATCAGCTTGATATCTTCATCAGCCCTTGGACGGCCACCGATGCGGCCTTGCTTCCGTGCCCGTGCCAGCCCCGCCAGTGTCCGCTCACGAATCTTTTCCCGCTCCAGCTTTGCGATGGACGCCAACAGAGCCACCACCACGTCAGAGAACGGCCCCAGCGAATCAAGATAGCTTTCCTGTAGTGACCTGTAGGCCACGCCCCAGCCCGCAAGCTGTTGCAGCAAACCTGACGACGTCGGCAACGCCACTGCGACTCAGACGGCTCAGGTCCCAGAACACCAGCACGTCAAACTCCCGCTTGCTGGCAGCAGCCGTCATCTTCTTGAGTCCCGGCCTGTCCATAGACTTGCCACTCTTCGCGTCCGTGAACTCGGCCACCACTTGCCAGCCCATCCGCTCACAGAAGTCAGCAAGCTGTTGCCTCTGGTTCTCTGCCGTCTGCCGTCCATCTTCCAAACTCACTCGTGTGTAGATCGCTGCCTTCATCTGACCCGCCTCCGTGACTGCGAAGGCAGTGTGACATAAAACGAACGTTTATTACAACGCTAAAAATGGCCTCAGAAGTACACGCCAAATGACATCCGCTGTGACACCCCTTTTTTGATACAGCGCTGTTATGGTTGCATCGGCCATCGTTCACGTCACGGTCAAGATGCCAAGACTGTGTGTACCCCTGGCTCGGATCGTTCCTAGCTGGTGCCCGGCCTCGCGTGCTTGGTCGCTGCCCGTGTGAGGCATGGTAGGGTGCGGTCGCTATCGTGATCGTGGTGCAAGTGCCTCATAATTTTTCAAGTCCTATATACTTCGTCGCCGGATTGACGATACCCGCACACTGTGCGGTTCCCCGAAACATCCGGACAGGCGAGCGGATCGTATCGTTGATTTTGTGTGGCATTGTGTGGTGGTCAGTTTGAATCTGAGGCCCGACGAAGTTCCCTATAACCCCGTTCAGGGAACTAAGGAGTCACTTGTCCGAGAACAAATCCTAGAGCTTGGACCAGTCAATCCTGACCTTTCTCGCATACTGATCCCGAACAATGACTGCTACTTCTGCTAGTGGACGGCAGAAAAGCGGCAGAGTAGTTTTCAGCCAACGACTAATCAGATAGACCGGCTACGGACACTGGTTGAAGCATGCCCAGCATCGTCATGGCCGACATGTCCCCACATGCCCGCAAGCCCCTCTTGATCTGTGTTGGAACGTGGAGGCGTTCGATTGCCTGGCGTTTCGGTCGTCACCTGAGATGGGGGGATGACAGATGTATTTCACCGACGACTCACTACTACCTGAAAATCAAGCGCCACTGATGATCACGGCCGCGCCCTACGGCCCGGTGTGGATGCCGGAGGATTGCACCCCCGAACAGAAACTCCCTGTCACCTGGGAGGAACAAACCCAGGCCGCGGTGGATTGTTACAACGCCGGCGCCACGCTCCTGCACATCCATGTGCGCGACCCCAAGACCGGCCACATCTCCAAGAACTTAAGGAATACGGCGACCAGATTGCGCGCCTGCGCAAGGCCGTGCCCAAGATGATCCTGCAGGTCGGCGGGTCCATCTCCTTTGCGCCGGAGCCGGGGGAGGAAGCGAAGTTCCAGAGCTACGACTCGCGCCACAAGCTGGCCGAGATCGATCCGAAGCCGGATCAGGTCACGATCACCTGCGGCACGTCCCTCTATGACCTGACGGCATTCCATCCCGTCTGATGATGCCTTTGAGGGAACGCGCTTCACGAACCCGGCGATGCTGCACGCCATGGCCAACCTGGTGGCCGACTCGACGCCGGACTTCTACCTGGAAAACATCAAGCAGATGGTTCAGCACGGCATCCAGCCGTACTTCGCGCTTGGCCACGTCCACAGCCTCGAACTCGTGGAACGGCTCATCCGCAAGGGCTACTACATGGGGCCGATGAACGGTTTCTTCAGCATCGGCGGCGGCGGCATGTGCGGCGCGAACCCGTTTGACCTGATGGAGCTGATCCGCCGCACGCCGCATGGCTCGTTCTTCACCTACCAGACGACGTTCCGTCTGACCCACCCGGTTGCGGCGATCTGCATCGCGCTGGGGCAACACACCCGCGCGGGCATCGAGGACAACCTCTGGAACACCACGAAGGGCGTGCGCATGTCGACGATCGAGATGATCGAGCGGCATGTCCGCATGGCCAAGGAGCTGGGCCGCGCGATCGCTACGCCGGAACAGGCGCGTCAGATGCTGAAGATCGGCGTGACCTACAAGTCCACCGCGGAGACGCTCGCCAACCTCGGCCTGCCGCCGAACCGCCGTCCGGGCAACATGGGCTTCATGGTGCATGAGACCGACGGAAGGTTCCACCCGGCCGCGCAGGGCGGGTGCGGACATATCCACGCGGGCGAGTGGGAGGAGAAGGTGGAGACCGTGACCGTGGTATCACAGCTGAGACGGGTCGAGTTGAACAAGGAGTCCCATTGCATATGGACGGACTACCTGCGTACGATGCTAGCGATCACCACTCTGACCTGGAGGCGACGATCATGGCCGACTTTATCGAGGTGGCGCGGGTCGACCAGATCCCGCCCGGATCAGGTTCACGGTTCACCGTCGCTGACAAGGAGTCGCGGTCTTCAACGTGGATGGCGACTATCTGCGCCATTGCCGATACCTGTCCTCACGCCGGCGGCTCGTTGGGAATGGGAAAGCTGGACGGCAGGATCGTGACGTGTCCGGTGCATGGAATGAAGTTCGATGTCACCACCGGATGCTTTGCGGGCACTTCGGACTTTGGGGTCGCTTCCTACCCGGTGAAGGTCGTGGACGGAAAAATCATGGTGTCGTTTTCTTGAGCTGTCACGCGCGTTGAGCCGCTGGACGCGAGGATTAGCACGTCTCGCGCATGGAACGGTAAACCAGACGGTGCGCCGTGCTTAGACAGGCAGAAGCTGGCCGACGGGTAGCAGACATGAGGAAAAATGGCGACGAGACTGTAGCAACGAAAGCATCGACGACGGAGCAATCGGCAAGCCCGTGGGGTTAGTCTTTGGACAAACTCAAGGAGTGGGATCCCAAGGGAGCGGAACTGCTGTTGCGGGTGGGAATGAGCCCATGGACCAGCGGAGTTCTGCCGCGCAAGGAGGTGGAGCTGATCTACCTTGCGCTGAACTGTGCTTGCACGAACCTGGATGAAGCAGGCACGCGTCGTCAGATCCGCGCGTGCGCTCGATGCAGGCGCGACGCGCGATGAGATTCTTCTCGTCCTGAAATGTGGCGTTGGGCTGGCCGTTCATTCGTGCAGCCTGGGCGCGCCGATCCTGCTTGAGGAGATGAAGGCGGCGGGAGTGAAGCCGGCGGGAGGGCCGAAACCGGAGACTCCGGCGTGCGATGCGATGCGAGCGATCGGTCAATGGAACACGGCGTGGGATCCGTTCTACGAGCTTTCCCCTGCCTGGACCGATCGAATTCTTTGCCTTCGGAGCCAGCGTATACAAGAGCGGTCTCTTCACACCGAGATTCATGGAGTTGATCAGCATCGCCTTCGACGCGTCCATCACCCACATGTACGCGCCCGGCACCCGGCGGCACATCCAGGGAGCGCTCAAGGCGGGAGCGACGCCGGAAGAGATCATGACCGTGCTCCAGATTTGCGTTTCGATGGGCGTTCAAGCTTGCGCCAAGGGCGTGCCGATCCTTGCCGAAGAGCTGAACCGTGCTTCGGCAACTGCCGCATCATGATCCAAAGCATTTGCCGGGAGCGTGAATGTAGAGATAGGCGATTCGTGGCTGCGGCGCACAAGTGCCGAGTCGTCGTAAGATCGCCTGATGCCTCCCGAAACGATTGTTGCCTGTGCGCCCGCTGCCGCACGCCCGGCCTCCTAGGGGGCAGGAATCCCGCGCGAGCGATATAGAGACGGTCCATCGCTCATAGGGTCACGGTCTCGACGTAGTTTCAGCGTCGGCCCAACGTCCCGCTGGCGTCTTTGTCCGGTGTCACCCACCGGTTGAGTGCGAGAAATTGACTTCCCTGACTCTGCGGCATCCCCCGCTTTCCTGCGTGATCGCGCGTCGATTGTCCCGGCCAGTCCTGTCGCTAATTCCTAGACAGTCCTAGCGCGGCTCTCACCTCAAAAACTGACTGTGCGACGGCGGTGCGACTAGGAATAAGCCCTTTCATATGGGCGTCCCATAGGTGCGTTCACCTCTTCGGCGGCCTGCCTGTCGCATCTAAGCCACTGAAAGCACATCGCCCACCCTAGGAATCCTAGTGGTGGAAAATAAAGTTGTCTTGCTATTGACTTATCACCATAAATAAGAGTATACTGAGCGATAGAGGGATGAGCATTATCGATAGGTCTCCGATTGTGTCAGGTGTATCTCACGCTGTCCGGGCACTCCCCACCCGGCCATCAACCCGCAACGCAGTATCAGCCATTCGAGGAGGACTCGCATGTTTAGCAGTAGTACCACCACTTTGGAAGCCACGGAGCACGACCATGAGCCACGCAACACCGCTCTCCACGTCTAGCGCCATCCGTCCCGGCCTCGGAACGATGGAGGCAGCGAGGACAAGCGAAAATAACGCGAGCTTATAGTATTCATACACAAACAGACACATAACCCAGCATGGCACCCTGCTGTGACCTTGCGTGAACACTTCAATGTTCACCCCGTTGTCGCTTAGCAGTGTTCCCGCTGCCCCGTCTGTCTGTAGCTCTCGCCTTTTTCTCCCATCTGCATTCAGAACTCGTCTCGACTTGCCTGTCCTAATGGGCATTCTCGCTCGGCGCGTCTCTGCATGAAGGACGGGATTGTCTTTCCTCCAGTGCGTTATGGCACCCAATACCGACCGAACGATCCGGTCATTGCAGTACCAGACAGCTGATGTTCTCGCTTCACTCGGAGAACAACATCTCGCGAATGCTGTTTACTTCTGTCATCGACACAACCTGTGCAATCAGCGGGCGGTATGTCCAAGGTGTGCCTTCGAGCGTGCAAATCAACGTTGGAAGGCCATCAAGCGGACAATTCTGTCTCTATCGCATGACTCGTCTCTCACGTTCCTAGCGTTCACAGAGTCACCTGGAGACAGGATTCCACTTCCTGACCTGCGGCGGAACGCCCGTCGCTTCATGCGGAATCTGCTCTTGAGAACCGAGCGGATACCGGGTGCTGTGGGCACTCTCCTGGTGCTTGAAGCAATCCCAGCAATGTCGTCCACCGGCGCGCGCGAAGTGGGTTGGGAGAACGTCCACGCACACGGATTGATCGCGTTCGATGGCCAATCCGTTCACTTCGATCCATCACGCTTTGACCACTCCGAGATTATCCCTACGGCAGGAGATGCGCTCGGCTGGGGAAACTACACCGTGAAGGCCGGGTCTCGCGTCTTCGCCCAACAACATTGGCGCAAGCTGCTGGCCGTTCCCGAATCCTTCCTGCAACGTGCTCGCCAGTTACGTGCCCTTCGCCCAGTCAGAAGTTCTGGACGCCTCAAGGTTGTTCTATCGGGCAGCCCAAACCATCAACCGCACACTGTGCGCCCAATCGCCGACGAAGAGGCGGCGTGAAACATTTTGGATGCGTAAGCGCGGGTGGTGAAGGTATTTGCATCGTTCGCCACCCGTCGAACATCTGTAACCTCGTCGGTCGCAACATAGCGGCCAAACATCAGGAGAAGTGATTGAGCGAAGCACAGACTTCGCCCGGAGGAGTCGTTACCGCATTCTTCCCTCCGGGCATGAGCGGTCAGTACCAGACGCCAGAGAGAGCACCAATCAAGAGCCTTGCGGATCACATCGCAGGAATGCGCAAGGCTCTAACCGTGAAACAGGTGGCAGAACTTCTTGCAATGTCACCCCGCACCGTTCAGCAGTGGGCAAAAAACGGACGCTTGCCAGCCATCCGGCACGGCAGCCTCACCCGGTTCGACCCAATCCAGCTTGCCCGCTGGGTTCGTGAGAACAGCACCAGCTCCCGCTTCAGTACCAATTGACCCCTTGCACCAGTGATTGCGCTGTCTTGTCTTCACCCGGACTGAGATAGCGCAACACTGTTTCCAAATTGGAATGGCCGAGCATCTTCATCACGGTACGCGCGTCCATACCGTTGCGCAGTAGCGTCGTGGCATAGCTCGCTCGGAAACGATGTAAGGTCCAATGGCTGCACTCATCGTTCGTCCGGCAGGATTGACAACGGCTACAGTTCAATCCAGCGCGCTTAGCCAGTCGTTTTAGAAGTTGCAAAAGCTTCCAATTCGGCAGCCCGGCTCGCGTTCCTAGCACCAGCTCGGTGTCCGGACGCTTCTCGTGCAATTTCTTCAGCAGGGCAGCGAGATCATCCGGTAACGGAACGCTCCTTTCCTCCAAATCCTTGAGCTGGAAGTTCCAGCGCGGCTTCGCCCGGATGCGCAACAGCTTGTGCCTGTAGTCGAGATCGGGCCATTCCAAAAACATCGCTTCCTGCATTCGCAAGCCGCACTTGAGCAAAACGCTGAAGATCGCCCTGTGTTCCAAGCTGTCCAGAGTGCCAAAGAACGCTGCCAACTCCTCCGGCGTGTACACGACAGGATCACTCTTTGGCTTGCGTGGTGCCTCAACTCCTAGCGACTTGGTGTCGAACTTGCACCACCGCAAGAACGTCAGCAGCGCGATGTGTTTCCCGCGAATTGTCCGCTCGGAGTTGCCATTGTTGCGCAAGTAGCGATGGAACGCGAGCACGTCCCCCTCCTGCAACTCATCCACGAATGTCTTGCTGGTCGATAGCAGGAACTCCCGTAGTGCAACGCTGTAGGCATCGGCTGCGGCCATCCGCTGCCTGTCGCGTGTCCGCTGAATGAACGCCGGTACCTCCTGGCGTAGCTGCTTGCGCTTCACCTTCTCGGCGTCTTGCATGACCTCGATACCAGCAGCGATTGCATCAGCCTTCGCAGCTTGTCGCGTCTGCTCTATCTGCAGCTTGCTCCCCGCCACGGCAGCATTGCGGCCCACGTCCCGGTAAATGACCCGCTTGCCCTCATAAAAACGCAGCTTGTAGCTGCCCTCCGGATAGTGACTCTGCACCCCATCAACCTCAGCGTAAAGGGGACGAAGACGACGATTCTTCCCCATCGCTGGTGGCAGGTAGCGCCAGCCTTTGTCGGTCTTCGCGTAGAGCACCAGCGAGACTGTCCTGTTTGCCAATGTTTGGACCCCTTGCAGCATTAGGACGATATTAGGATGTCTCCCAATACGTCATTTGCGCCAGTATACATGCGGGTTAGATACCCTGACGTATTCGAGTCCCTTCTTCGGCACCAGCAATGTCCTTTACAAACTTTTTGAGAGACGGCCTTCAGAAGCCGTTTGACCGCTGTCCAGCGGGCTACGCCGCTACCGGTGTTTGCTCAACTCTCATCTGGCTCAGTGCGGTTTCGTACTTCAGGTCATTATGAGGACAGACTCCAGCAAAGGAGCCGGCGTTGTTCCAGCCTGAAAGCCATCCCCTCGTCCGGGACGGCATTTGCGTGGCGGCAGTTACTATCAGTCGCAGGGACTAATCTGATATTTCCCGCAGACCTATGGTAACGAAAACCACGGAAAGCTTTTGCTGATGGCGCCGAGTTACCATCGCTCTGTGGCTCGGGGTTTCCGCTGCGTCAAGGATGCCGAGAATTGAGCTTCGGCCTAATGCCGATTGACTCGCTGCTATACGCCACTACTCTGAATTCCTGCCACATTTTCTGTGACAGACGGCCTCCGGAATAACATCCGTACATTTCCTGAGAAGAGGCCCCGAAGACATGCGTATTTTGTTCTGACAAAGTTGCTAAGAGGAGTATTCTCGAACGCATCTCACCCCCCTGCGGAGAGGACGATGGACGGGACAAAGCCCAGAATTCTCTGCCTTGACGACCAGCCCGAGAATTTGCGGGTCCGAAAGGTCCTTCTGGAGCAGTTTGGCTGTGAGGTCGTCGCAGTAACGGACTCGTCGGCCTGCCTTCACGCCGCGGCTCAGGAAATCTTCGATCTGGTGCTTCTGGACTACCATCTGGCGGAACGGATCACCGGCGAAGACGTTGCTCGCGACCTTCGGATCCTTCTGCCTCGGGTGCCGCTGGTCATGCTGACCGGCGATCCGCACATTCCCCGGAGCGCACGCGATTCCGTGGATGCAGTCCTGATTAAGGGGCCCAGCGGTCCGGCGGAGCTGCTCAACACCATACAAGCGTTCCTGCCGCAATGCCCGATCAAGGCTCGCCACCATACTGTCCTGCCAACCCCGCTTTCGAAGACTTCCTAGCGTGGCTGCTTGCCGCAAGGCTCAGGCCTCCTCGGAAACCAACCGCTCTTCTTCCTCTTTGTTTACATTCAAAAGAAAATCCCGTAGCACACGGGCATTTGCTTTGGTATCGGAGACTCGCTCGTTGAACCGGTCGGCCGTTTGCACATGGAAGGAATTGGAAGCGAGTTCCGCCATGCGGCTGTAGAGGGATGCACTCTCCTCAAGCGCCCGCAAGGCGGGCCACAGTGCAGTCTCTATCGCGTGGCGTTGCTCCGTGCCCAAATGCCGGGCGGTAAAGGCATGCCCGACGCGGCAGCGGAAGCGCAAGAAGCCGTTGTCCTCGATCTCCCACAGCACGCCGCCGCAGTCCGGACAGGCGAATGGGGAGGGCTGCCCGGGATGATTTTCCTCGTTGAATGCCGACATATGGAGCTCCGCAATCTTGATCTCCCGCGTGGTTTCCACGTCCAGTTCGCGCGAACTCCGGCTCAACGGCTCCGGCAGTTCTTCCTGGACGAGCTGGATGAGCCGTTCCCCCATCTCCGGCAGCGGCAGCACCTGCGCACTCGGTACCTGCTCCAGCGCGCTTTCCGGCATGGAGGAAAATACCGCCGTCCGCGGATCCTGAACGATCGCCGCGCCTCCCTGGGCGTCTACCACCATCAACCCGGAGGTCCCATCGTCCAGAGCACCGGTGAGAATCACGCCGATCACCCGTCGTCCATAGGAGGAAGCGGCGGAACGGAACAAGGGGTCGATCGCGGGACGATGAAGGTTCTCCCGCGGTCCCTGGATCACGCGAAGAAGGTTTCCTTCCACGATCATGTGATAGTCCGGAGGCGCAATGTACACGCGCCCCGTCTCAATCGGCGTGCCGTCCGCCGGATGAATTGCCGGCAGTCTTGCGGCACGCTGCATGATGTTCGGCAGTACGCTGGCTGGGTGGTTTGAGGTGTGCACTACGATCAGCACGGACGCTTTCAGCTTCTCTGGCAATTGCCGGAGCAGTTGTTGAAGCGCCTCGATGCCGCCGGCGGATGCCCCAATCACTATCAAATCGCGATGGGCCACTCAGAAAGACCTCAACCCGATGAGATGTTTCGAGATAGAGTTGAGATACCTGTGAACGGCTAGACTCCATGGGCGATTCGACTGGCCGATCCTGACCCTTCAGCATTCCGCCCGCATTCGGTCCCATGGTCCGGGAGCATAGCGGCAATAGCCAGGATCTCTTCCCCACGCTGGAGCGCAATTTCTCACGGATTCTCTTCTGCATCACTGTCAGGGATTGGACTTTTATGGCATCTTCGACAACCCCTAAGGAAAACAGTAAGCGGGCGGCCACTCCGTCCGCCAGCCCCACTAGGCACGCCCAGGACGACGTGAACAAAAGCGAGCCTGCAGTCCCTATCGTCGGCATCGGTGCGTCCGCGGGCGGCCTCGAAGCGCTGACCACTTTTCTGAAGGCAGTTTCGCCGGATCTAGGCATGGCCTTCGTGCTGATTCCCCATCTCGATCCATTCCGCAAGAGCGCCTTCACCCAGATTCTCTCCCGCACTACCAATATGCCCGTCCTGACAATTGCGGACGGTATGCGGGTTGAGCGCGACCAGGTCTACGTCATCCCCCCCAACTGTGAGCTGACCATCGCGAATGGCGTGCTGCACATCGCCGAGCGCGAGGAGCGGCGGTCTGTGAATACGACCATCGACATCTTTCTGCGTTCGCTGGCGGCCGACCAGGGAACCAACGCGATTGGCGTCATTCTCTCCGGAACCGCCTCCGATGGGACACTCGGGCTCACCGCCATCAAAGCAGAGGGCGGCATTACCTTCGCCCAGGACGAGCGCAGCGCGAAATATGACGGCATGCCGGCCAGCGCCATTGCCTCCGGAAGCGTCGACTTCGTCCTTCCCCCGGACGCGATCGCGCGGGAGCTTGCCCGCATACGCGAGCATCCCTTTGTGCGCTCTCATCTGAACGCCATCGAAGGCGAAGACCTTGGCAAGGATGTCTACATGGCCCAGATCTTTCGCCTGCTGCGCCGCGCCACCAAGGTAGATTTCTCCGAGTACAAGCCGCCGACCATTGACCGACGCATCCAGCGGCGCATGGTGCTGCACAGAATGGAAAAGCTGAGCGACTATGCCACCCTGCTACACCGGGACCGCGACGAAATAAACGCGCTGTATCAGGACCTGCTCATCAACGTCACCAGCTTCTTTCGCAACCCTGAAGCATTCGAGGCCCTGAAGCAGACGGTCTATCCCACCATCCTGCAAGGACGCGCTTCCAATGCGCCCATTCGCATCTGGGTGCCCGGCTGTTCCACCGGAGAAGAAACCTATTCCCATGCCATTTCGCTGCTGGAGTTCCTCGGAGAAGAACGGGCAGATATCCCCATCCAGATTTTCGGGACAGACCTGAGCGAAACGGCAGTGCAGCGTGCTCGCGCCGGATTCTTCAAGGGCAGCATCGAAGCCGATGTCAGCCCGGTACGCCTGCGCCGCTTCTTCCATAAAACGGAAAGCGGATATCAGATCAGCAAGACCATCCGCGACCTTTGTATCTTCTCGACCCAGAATGTCTTCAGCGATCCCCCTTTCTCCCGCATGGACCTGGTCAGTTGCCGGAACGTAATGATCTATCTCAGCCAGACGTTGCAGAAGAGGGTCATTCCGATCTTTCATTACGCCCTTACTCCGAACGGCTTTTTGATGATCGGCAATACAGAGGGACTGCTGGGAGCAGGCTCCGAGCTCTTCGAAATGGCGGACAAGAAGCAGAAAATCTATCAAAAGAAGCTGGTCTCCACTCCGGTTACATTCGGTTTTGCGATGGCCGCCGAGCGGGACGTGGAGGGGCTTGACGCGCCTGCGCCACCTCTCAGACAAGCCGAAGCGGCCAAGGTGCCCCCCGAGCTGCAGCGCGAGGCGGATCGCCTGCTGCTGGCCCGGTACGCTCCGCCCGCGGTGGTCATCAACGATCAGCTCGATATTCTCCAGAGTCGTGGCCGCACAGGTCCCTTCCTCGAATTACCCGCCGGCAAAGCAAGCCTCAACCTGCTGAAAATGGCTCGGCCCGGTCTCATCTTCGAGTTGCAGAAGGCGATCGACGAGGCGCGAAAAAATGGGGTTGAGACGATCCGCGAGAATATCCATGTTGACGACGGGGAAAGCACAAAGCTCACAACCGTACGAGTGATTCCCTTTCGCACTCCCCTTCAGGAGCACAACAACTTTCTCACTGTTTTCGAGCCGGCTGCGGTGGCGCTCTCAGGAATGCTTGCCAGCTCCCAGCCACTCACGCCGGCGGAGCAGTCGGAGAAAGACAACCTGATCGCGCAGTTGAGGCAGGAAGTGGCCTCGACCAAGGATTATCTGCAGTCCATCATCGAGTCACAGGAAGCCACGAACGAAGAGCTGCAGTCCGCCAATGAGGAGATTCAGTCCGGAAACGAAGAGTTGCAAAGCACGAACGAAGAGCTGCAGACCTCGAAGGAAGAACTGGAGTCCGCCAACGAGGAGTTGCACACCCTCAACGAAGAGATGCAGCACCGCAATGAGCTGCTGTCGCAGTTGAATAACGATCTGACCAACCTGCTTAATACTGTCAATCTCCCAATGGTGATGGTCGGAGCCGACTTCAGCGTGCGGCGATTCACCTCACAAGCGACCACCACCCTCGGCTTGATGACAACTGACGTGGGCAGGCCCATACCCCGACTGAAATTGAAAATTGATTCCACGAAGCTCGAACAGATGATGCTGCTTGTCATGCAGGAGGTTCAGCCGAAGGTGTATGACGTGCAGGACGATGACGGGAAGTGGTGCAGATTGCGCATAACGCCCTACCGCACGCTGGACAACCGCATCGAAGGGGTGGTGCTCACGATCCTGAACAGGATTGGCAACACGAATGACACCGCGACGGTGAACGTCTCGAGGGGCGTGAAATCTTCCGCGAAGAAGGCCCGGAAGAAGACGAATCAGAGCCAGTAATGGAATGGCCGACGGCAAGATACACCGTCGGCCACCCAACGTAATGCAGGCTTTCCTTAGTTGCTGTCGAAGTCGAACAGACTCAAGAGATCGTCGATCGCGGGGCCATTCACCGGCACATACGGATTGCCTGGCGCGCTGACGGGGTTGGGGAAATTGTCACGGCTGCGCGCTGTGACCGGGCTAAGGCCCCAGTTAGCCTCGATGAACTTCAGGATCGAGACGTGATCCGAATATTCATGCGAGATATGGCCACCCTTGCTGTAACGCGACACCACGATGAACGGAATGCGCGTGCCGTCGCCGAAGAAATCGAGCGGTTGCACATATCCGGAGTCATAATAGCCGCCGCCTTCGTCGAAGGTGATGAAGATCGCCGTATCCTTCCAGAGGGTCGGGTTCTTCTTCACCGCATCAACAATCTTCTTCGTAAAGCCTTCAAAGAGATCCAGCTTCGAGGACGAAGGATGACCATCGACTAGGCCGCTCGGCTTCACGATCGATACTGCCGGTAGTGAGCCGCTCTTGATGTCTTCGTAAAGATCCTCGGTGTCCTGGATGTGTGCCTTCCGGACGGACGGATTGGCCATGATAGAGGTGTCGTACTGAAATGGATTGCAGATGTTGCAATATTCGTCTGAATTTTTACCAACGGCGCCGTAATTGAGCTGATACGGGTCGTTGACGTAGTTATTCCACTGGTCGCCATAGTATTTCCACGAAACATGATCGGCGATCAGCTCGTCGCCAATGCTGCGAACAGAAGACGGCGGAACGGTGAAGACGGTGTTGTTTTTGTTCGTATCGGTGTAGGCGTTGTTGCCGTTGCCGAAATAGCCCGGGTTGTAATTGTTCAGCAGATAGTAGTGGTTCACCTCGCAGTTTGAGTGAATCTTCGGCTCCAGCGAGTGCAGATAGTTCACGATCGGAGCCACACCCGGCTGCGAGAGATCAGCGCAATTTGAATAAGACCCGCCACCGTAGGAAGCAGAGCCGAACGATCCTCCACCATAGCCATCTTCCGTGTACCAGTTATTGGTTTTTGCGGCGGGATTTGGGTTCTCCACTTCATCCACAATGCCGGCGTTTGCGGTGCCTCCCGCAACCAGCGTGTTATGGGGCGGAACGGCCGAATGATTTTTGCCGTCGCTGAACCAGATCATGTCGCCATGACCGAGCATGATGTGGTTAGCGCCTGTTCCACCGTTGACCGACTGGTGGAAGTTGTCGCTCATCGAATATTGATCCGCGAGCTGCTTGAAGTAAGGGACGTCGCCGTTCTGGACGTTATAGAAGCCCATCGCAGTGGAGCCTTCGCCCGTAGTCACCGCGGTGGACGAATATTCGGTGCTGAAGTTTGCCGGCTGCTTGATGCCGTTTGCTCCCGCACCTACAGTCGTTTCTACCCAGGGAAAGAGGTCCGCGCTGCAGCCGGAAGGATTGTCCTCTGTGGCGTTGTTCGCATTGCAGTCCAGCTGCTGCCACATCTGATAAAAGCGATGCACTGGACTGGCTGAATAGGAGTTGTAGGTAAACGTGTCTCCGTTGGTCAGTTGGAACGGTCCGGGAGGAAGAGCGCTCACGTTCTTGATACGCGCGTCAGGAGTTTTCGACGTCTGACCGGTGCCGCCCGTCACCAGATAGCCGTAATAGTCTGCCGGAAGCCCGTTCTCGGATTGTCTTGCCAGCTTAAGGTCTGTCGTTCTTTACGTAAGAATCTGTTGGGCCGCCAACCAGCGGAGCAGGAAGAACCGCTCCCTGAAAATCGTCCTTGGCCGGGCTCAGCAGAAATGCATCCGGCGCCTGATCTTTCGCTGCATTCTGCTCAGCTTTCTGGAAGTTCGGCCCGGGCGTGCCATCTGCTGTTCACGATTCCTTCCGAGAGCAGGTTCCAGACCTTCTCGCCTTTCTTCGGCACATAGGTTGCAAAAACGTGATCGAAGCTGCGATTCTCGCCGACGATCACGATCACATGCTTGATGGGTGTGCTGGTGTCGTCATCGCGCGAAGGCTGACTGTTCGATAGCGGAGCGGCAAAGGCGCTCCCGATAGCCAACTGGAACACAGTTGCGGAGATCATTCCGGTACGGAACGTCCGCATCGCTGTGGATGCCAACTGCTTTGCGTTCATACTGCCTCCTGGTCAAGGCACACGGCCTCGCCGTCAGGAGCATAAGTGGGCTGCCATTTCAGGCAGATATTTGCCCGTTGAACGATGGATGAATAAGAACGGTCTTGGTCGTCGCGTCAATCTGGATGTTATCGGCGAGGGAAATTATCTCTTGTAAGATTTTCCTGTCAGTGCGAGTTTTTACCGGACCGCTGATCGCGCTCTGCATCCGATGTTGGACTAACCTTGGCCGCCGGCGGAACAACGCGGATCGTTCCCATCATGCCTTTGTCTTCATGCTCCAGCAGATGGCAGTGATAGGGAAACATGCCGATCGTATTCGGGTCGCGGAAATCCATGCGCACGCGAATGCTGGGATAAGCCAGCGTTCGGCCATTGAAGTACGGCACATTTACCGTATCGCGAAGAAAGTCTTCGTGAACGTCCTGCCCCATGTACTGCAGCAGCAGAAAATGCAGCTGGTGTATGTGGAACGCGTGCAGCTCACTGGAGCGGTTCTCGATGATCCAGTCCTCGACGGTTCCCTGTTCCGCAACGATGTTGGGAATATCCGAGTTCATGTCAAACATCTTCGGCGTCTGCCCATCCACCGTCAGATAGAACTCGACAGCGCTCGTCGGATCATTCGGATCAGCCAGCTTTTCGGAAAAGTACAGATGCCGCACGCGAACAGGCGGCACATCTCCCAGCCAGGCTCAGTCGGAACGGGCAGCGGCTCCGGTGAGCGCTGCAGAGTGGATCGCGGCTCCGGCGCGTTCGGCGAAGCAACTATCTTTGCAAGCGCGCGGTTTGGATCGTTCTCTCCGCCCGGGCCAGTGTCCACAGTACGCGTCACCAGCAGGCCCGCTTCGCCCTCAGGCGGCCCTTGAGCGATGAATTCCACGCGCGCGCCGGGCGGAACGCCAAGATGCGTTTGCCAGATCACAGATTCGGCTCCTCGCGCCGCTTCGCCGATGGGCACGCCATCCATCGCTACAAGACCCAGTGGCTGCGGCGACCGGCTGTACAGAACCTCCAGATTGAGGTAAGTGATCGCGGAAGCGTTCAACACGCGCCATAACTGCCGCTCCCCCGGCCGCATTTGAATGACACCCGGCGGGTAGTCAGGATACGGAACGGGAACATAGTTAATCGACAGGTCCTTCGCCGGCTTGCCAAAGCCCGTGCCATTGTTGGCGGCGTCTCCATCGCGATCCACCATGAATTTCGGAACCACCGGCTCCGACGCAGCAGGCGGCGCATTCGGATGCATCAGATCCTGATCGCGAATGATGAACACGCGCTCCGGCAGCCCTGCGACCTCCTTCTTCGCGCGCTCGATTCCTTCCACAATCAGCGCGCCCGATGCGCCGCCAAGCATCTGTTGCTTGCTGAAGCCGTGGATGTGCGGGTGATACCAATAGAGCCCCGGCGGCTCATCATCCGGGATGCGGAAGCGATATTCGAATGGCGCATCGCCCGGCTGCACGGACGTCTTCAGGACATCGTCCTGATGGCACGTCGGCGGAATCGTAAGCCCGTGAAAGTGCAGATTGGTGGATACCGCACTCATGATTCCGCTGGTGCATGCGTTGCCGGAATCCTCCGCTGTGAGGAGCGGAGTGCACATGTGCCGCTGCATCGCCTCGCTGTGGTTGCAGATTCTTCAGCTCATTCTTTAGATGAATGATCACTTCGTCGCCAGGATTCACCCGAAGATTCGGCGACTCTCGTCCCTCCGCATCGGTGTAGCAATACCGTGCCGTGCCATCGGGCTGCCTGGAGTTGGTGGCGGTTAACGTCAGTTCCAGAACACCGTTCTTGCTGCGCAGATCCAGCGGCTCCTGCACGATGCTGCCGGCCTGTGGGCGAGGACACGTCTCCTGCGATGCTGCGGCTGGTTGCGAAAGCCGCAGACGGAGCGGCCAGAGAGAAAACGGCAGCCGCGATCAACATGCGCTTAGGAAGACGAGCGTGCGAGCGCGACCGTCTCGCATAGATTTGCAAACTGGAGAACACCACTTGGGCATTCTTCCAGCAATCTATGAAGAAGCGTGTGAATGAGCAGGAGACAACAACAGGTTTTCACGGCCGTCATCGGCCTTACTATGTGAACGAATGATGAAAGGCGAAAGAAAAGAATGATTCGAGAGATCTTCAAAGCATGGCAGCCCGCTTTACTGATTCTTGGCATGCTCTTCGTTGGCGCGGGCCAGGCGCTTCTGGCGCAGCAGGATCAGCCAAGGCGGCCCATGCAAGCCCGACTCGAAGACGGCGCAGAATATCGCTGGCTGAATAAGAAGGTTCTCGACTCTCGTCTGCTCGACAGCATGGAAGATCTCGCAAACTGGTCTTTCAAAGGTGAAGGGGATATGACTCTCTCCGCCGCCTATAAGAAGGACGGCCAGCACTCGCTGAAAATTCAGTCCACTTTCAACATCGCCCGCGTAGATGGGAGCGGAGAGTGGGAAGACCTGATCGCAACGCGCAAATTTTCCGGTGAAGACTGGCGAAAGTACAATCGCATCTCGCTGTGGGTATACGCAGACGTCGCCGGTGCTCCGGCGCTTGCCGCCTCTCTCACCCTTCACAATGAAGGCGCGCATCTACTGCCGGACCAATACAACGAAGGCCGCGATGAGTCGCTTCTCCTGAAGAACCATGCCTGGACTCACCTCGTTTGGGAGATCGCGCCGCTCGATCGCGGCAAAGTTACAGCGCTCGATTTCGCTTACAGCCTGCCCAAGATGTTTCCGGATCCCGGCGATCACACCATTCTCTATATCGATCAATTGGAGTTGCAGACCGTAGTTCCCGACCACGTCGAAGGTTGGGACGTAGCCGCCGGCAAGATCGCCTTCAGCCACAGCGGCTACACCGTTGGCTCCTTAAAATCTGCCATCGCCAGCGATCTCACAGCACGCGAGTTTTCTGTCATCGACCAAACGACCAACAAGGTAGTTCTCATCCGGCCAATCGAAGAGAGGACGTCCAGCCTGGGTACGTATCAGATCCTGGACTTTTCCGGTTTGCGGAAGCCTGGAACCTATCAGATCCGCGCCGGCAGCGAACTTACACGGCCCTTCGTCATCAGCTACGACCCGTGGGACAGCAGCGTCTGGAAAGCAGTCAACTTCATGTACAGCGAGCGCTGCGGAACTGTGATTCCCGGCATTCACGGCATCTGCCATCAGGACGATTACACGGCACACGGCGACAAACGCATCGTCATCAACGGCGGCTATCACGATGCGGGCGACCTGACCGCCACCGGAAACATCACCGGAATGACCTATGCCCTGCTCTCCGACGCGGAACGCCTGGAGCAACAGCAGGAAGATCCAGAGCTCCGCGACCGGCTGCTCGAAGAGGCGAAATGGGGCCTCGCCTGGATTCTCAAAACCAGCTTCGGCGGCGGATACCGCAGCACCGGCCAGCTCATCAGCTACTGGACCAACGGAATCATGGGCGATGCGGATGATCGTTTCGGCCAGGCGGTGAATGATCCGGAGTGGAATTTCCGCGTCGCCGCAGATGAAGCACTCGCGGCCCGCGTGTTGAAAGACTCCGACCCAGAACTCGCGAATCGCAGTCTGGCAACCGCCAGGGATGACTGGAAATATGCCATGGACGGCCTCAAGAACGGGGCGCCCATCCCGGAAGTCTACGGGGCAAAGGACGAGTTGGAGCTCATCTCGTTCGGAGCCATAGCATCGGTCGACCTCTTCCGCGCCACTGGCGATAAGCAATATGTGGAGGAGGCGATTGTCCTGGGCAATCTCATCCTGCAATCGCAAGAACGCAAACTGCAGCCGTGGGCAGTCCCGATGACGGGCTACTTCTACTCCAGCCCGAAGCGGGAGAATCTATTTCATCGATTCCACATCGGCGAGGAAGAGCAGCCCATCGTCGCACTCGCTCAGTTGTGTGAAGCTCTTCCCGATAACGAAAACTGGATCAGGTGGTATGCAGCGATCGTCCTGCATTCCAAGTATTACCAGCAGCCCGCAGCAATGCTCGATGCACCCTATGATGTGCTGCCGGCTGGGATCTATCGCGAAAGCGAAGTACGCCTGATACCGCAAGGTGAGAAATGGCGGCCTCTTCGTGCGGCAGACCGCGATTCCTATCTCGCGCAAGTGCGTCAGGGCGTGCCGCTGGGTGGTGACTACTATCTGCGTAGATATCCCGTCTGGTTCAATTTTCGCGGAAATTCCAGCGTACTGCTTTCAGAAGCCAAGGCGCTTTCTACCGCCGCGCGCATCCGTGGCGATCTTAGCGCGGGCGACCTGGCGCAGCAGCAGGCGCAGTGGTTCATGGGCCGTAACCCATTCTCTGCAAGCATCATGTACGGCGAAGGATACGATTGGACGCCGCTCTACAGCGTTCGTTCCGGTCAGATGGTTGGTGCGCTGCCCGTGGGCATCGAAACCAAAGGCGATCGCGACGTGCCTTACTGGCCCACGCAGATCTGCTGGACTTATAAGGAGGTTTGGACTCAGCCGGTCGGCGAATGGATCTGGCTGATGCAGGATCTGAGCGGCCCTGCCGTCGTTCGCGGCACTGCAGAGAAGAACCTGGAACCTGTCGAATTCCGTAACTTGGGTGCGGGATACACAAAATCCGTCCCGTCCAAGGACGGCCGATTTCGCGTGCTGTTGCCGCAAGGCCAATACGCCGTGCGGCAGGGCACAACGCACGCCACTATCACCGTACTCTCTGGCGGAAACTACGATCTCGACCTGCGCCGCGACAAAGCTGTCGATTATAAGGCAACAAGCGCGACCGAAACCTCAGGCGACATCGTTCTACGTATCGCCGCGCGCGGTGCCGGTCTGCATACGTTTTCCATCCGCGCTGACAACCTCGACCTCAAAGAGCCGCCACGTGCTACAGCAACGCTCAATTCCGACAAAGCGAGTGAGATCGTGTGGCACGCACATATCACCTCTCCGGACACGCCCTGGGTGGCCGTCGTTATCGCCGACGATGCAATCAGCAATCGCCGGGAACTGACCGGCACGGTGCCTCTCCAGTCCGCACCTGCAAATTGAACAGGCGCGGTCCTACTCTGCGTCGTGGAAGATGATGCCCAGCGTGTGCCGGTGTCCGCGACGAATTCGGCTGACGCCATGCTTCAGGTTCACGCGATAGGTGCCGCGCGTCCCCTGCACGGGCCGATGATGCACGGCAAACGCCACCGCATCACCCTGCTGCAGCGGCACTACCTCAACGCGCGATTGCATGCGTGGGCGCTGCTCCGTCAGCACAAAATCACCGCCGGCAAAATCCCGCCCCGGCTGCGAGAGCAGAACCGCAACCTGAATGGGAAACACATGCTCCCCATATAAGTCCTGATGCAGGCAGTTGTAATCGCCCTCGCCATATTGAAGCAGCAATGGAGTTGGCTGGCTCTGTCCGGCATCATGGCAACGCTGCAGAAACTCCGCATGCTTCTCGGGATAGCGCACGCCAATCCGCAGCGCGTCGTTCCACCGATTCGCAATCGGCGCCAGCCGCGGATACAGATGTGTTCGCAACTCCTCCACAAGGCGGGGCAGCGGATAGCGAAAGTATTTATATTCCCCGCGTCCAAAGCCATGGCGCGTCATCACAACACGGCTGCGAAACGTCGCATCCTCGGGATACATCGCCGCAACCGCATCGCATTCCTCCGGGGTCAGCAACCGCTCAAGAACCGCACCGCCATACGCGTCCAGATCGCCTTCCCTCCGCTCCCACGCAACACCGTGCAATCTATCCGCGGCAGGTTCTTCTGCCATCTCAATCTTCATGACTACACCCTACCGAAGCCGCGGGCGACCCACACTCCGCTTCTTGCCGCCGAATTCTCGCCTCCACTCTTCGACAATTGCGATATCCCATGGCTGTACGGTGATCCTCTCGCTGTGAGCGACTCGACGCACTGCAGGCAGATCGATCCCACCCCAGCCCTGCACCCTGATTTGTGCGACGTGCCTTGATTTCTGTCATTTGCTTGCTTTCATCTGGTCAGGAATACATATAAACGCCGTGATCCATCCCATTTCTCTGGCGCGCCCAACTCTATAGCCCCTAGAATCCCGCCAACCTCCCCGAATCTCGTCACTTGTTCGAGGTGCCATGCCAACCGTCCGTCACAATCCCGCGGCTGTCGCTGTCGCAACGCTGATCTACTTCTTCCTTGGCGGTGTGTGGTTCACAGCGTTCATGAATCCGTGGCTCGCCGGTGTCGGCCGCACCCTGGCCGAGTTGAAGGACTCTGGCGTACCGCCGTGGTTGGGTTATGTCGTCGCGCTCATCATGACCGCGATCCTTGCCATTGCTCTCTCGTGGATCATCCAGGCCACTGGCCGGCAAACGGCTGTGCGCGGCGCCGCTATTGCGGCCGCGCTATGGCTGGGTTTCATCTTCACTACCTGGGCAACTGAATATGCCTTCGAAGCCCGCGGCATCTCGATACTCGCTATCAACACCGGTTACACGCTCGTCGGGATGCTGCTCATGGGTCTCGTGCTCGGCGGATGGAAGGCGAAGCCGCGCGCTTCATGAATGCACATCGCGCATGATCGTTTTCCGACCGATATACTCAAGGGATAAGGACCCCCTGAGTTATGCCGACTCACCCTGGCCCGATCCACGATCAGGCTCCAGACCGTTTCTTGGACAAGATTCTTGCGCGCACACGCGCGGACCTGGCGCGGCGCATCGAGCAAACGCCCCGCGCAATGCTGGAGCGGCGGGCTGCGCAGCACACGCCGCGTGGTTTCGCCGCTGCACTCCGATCGCGCTCCAACAACGGCCCCGCCATCATCGCGGAACTCAAGAAAGCCTCTCCTTCCAAAGGTTTAATCCGCGCCGATTTCTCCGCCGCCACGCTCGCTCCCGTCATGCAGGCAGGCGGCGCAGCGGCGCTCTCCGTCCTCACCGACGAGCCGTTCTTTCAAGGCAGTCTGCAAAATCTGCAAGTCGCCTCCGCCGCCACAACCATCTCGTGTCTGCGCAAGGATTTCATCATCGACGATTACCAGATTGTCGAAGCCCGCGGGCATGGCGCGGACGCAGTGCTGCTCATCGCTGCCGCACTCACCGATAATGAGCTCGCGCGCCTCGCCACCTGCGCCCGCGACTACGCACTCGATGTGCTCTGCGAGGTTCATACCCGCGAAGAAGCGCAGCGCATCCGCCATCTCCAATGTGCCTTGGTAGGCGTGAACAACCGCGATCTGCGCACCTTCCATGTGCGTCTCGATACTTCGCTCGAGCTCGCAAACGAGCTGCCGCCGGATGCCGTACTCGTCGCCGAAAGTGGCATCAACGACCCTGCCGATTACGCTCGCCTGCGCGCGGCCGGCTATCACGCATTTCTCATCGGCGAGACGTTCATGCGCCAACCCGATCCCGGCCACGCTCTCGCCGCCTGGATTGTCGCAGCACACAGTGCCGCCAGCAGCATCGTGCCTGCCTGAAATCGCCTGACATATTGATATGTGGATCAAGATATGCGGAACAACCAGCCTTGCCGATGCGCAACACGCCGCGAATAGCGGCGCCAGCGCCATCGGTTTCATCCTCGCCCCAAGCCCCCGCCGCGTTACTGTGGAGCAGGTGCGCGCCATTGCACCTCATCTGCCGCGCAACGTGGAGCGCTACGGCGTCTTCGTGGACGCGACCTTCGACGATATCGTCATTGCCGTGCGCGAGGCAGACCTCACTGGCGTCCAGCTCCACGCGAACGACGATCCCGATCTGCCGCGCCGCCTGCGCGCCCACTTCGCTGCCGCAGGCGCGACGATCAGCATTCTCGCAGTCCTGGCTTACAGCGATGACATGGAGCCGCAAATCCAGACCATCGCGCGGAGTGCAGCACGCGACGGCGCTATCGATGCGCTGCTGATCGATTCACGAAGCCCGGTCGGCCACGGAGGCACCGGGACACGCTACGACTGGCAAGCCGCACAGCATCTCTTCCGAAAACTTGCGCCTCAGCTCCGCCTCATCGCTGCCGGCGGTCTCAGTCCTGACAACGTCGCGGAAGCCATCCGCACCCTTACTCCGTGGGGCGTCGATGTGGCCACAGGCGTGGAGGCCGCGCCCGGCCGAAAGGATCCCGCGCGCGTCGCGGCGTTCATCCGCAACGCACGCGAAACCTTCGCTCAATTGAAAAATCCCACGCGGTCTCGCGCCTCGCGTCGCTAAGGCAACGAAGCTCCGCCGACGCGGTACTCCTCGCGCGGTGAACGCGATACTCTTAAAGTTAGAGGCAGATCGCATGGAGACCCTTACCCAGACCCGCCCCGGACGATTCGGCGAATACGGCGGCCGCTACGTCCCTGAGACGCTGATGGCCGCGCTCGAAGAACTCGAGACCGCCTACGAGGAAGCAAAGCGCGATCCAGTCTTCCGCGCCGAGCTCGACACGCTGCTTCGCGACTATGCCGGGCGCCCAACGCCGCTATATTTTGCCGAGCGGCTCACCGAACGTCTCGGTGGCGCAAAAATCTATCTCAAGCGCGAAGACCTGCTCCACACCGGCGCGCACAAGATCAACAACTGCCTCGGCCAGGGCCTGCTCGCCCAGCGCATGGGCAGGCATCGCATCATCGCGGAAACCGGTGCAGGCCAGCACGGCGTCGCCACCGCCACTATCTGCGCGCTGCTCGGCATGGAATGCGTCGTCTACATGGGCGAAGAGGATATGCGACGGCAGGAGCTGAACGTCTACCGCATGCGTCTGCTCGGTGCAGAGGTGCGGGGCGTCAGCTCCGGCTCGAAGACGCTCAAAGATGCCATCAACGAAGCCATGCGCGACTGGGTCACCAACGTGCGCACCACGCACTACCTGCTCGGCAGCGTGCTCGGCGCGCATCCCTATCCCACCATGGTGCGCGACTTCCATCGCATCACCGGCGAAGAGATACGTCGACAGATTCTGGAGAAGGAAGGGCGACTTCCGAATGCCATCATCGCCTGCGTCGGTGGCGGTTCGAACGCCATGGGCGCCTTCTATGACTTCGTACGCGACCCGCAAGTGAAGCTTATCGGCGTCGAAGCCGGCGGCCGCTCTACCGCGCTCGGCGAACACGCGGCACGCTTCAGCGGAGGCGCGCCGGGCGTGCTACAGGGCACCTTCTCCTATGTTCTGCAGGACGAGCACGGTCAGGTCGCGCTTACCCACTCCGTCTCCGCCGGACTCGACTACGCCTCCGTCGGTCCGGAGCACGCTGCCATGCGCGACTCCGGTCGGGCCACGTACACCTCCGCCACCGACCAGCAGGCGCTCGATGCGACCGTCATGCTCTCCCGCACCGAAGGCATCGTGCCCGCACTCGAAAGCGCGCACGCCGTTGCCGAGGTCATCCGCCTCGCACCAACCTCGCTGCCCGAAGATATCTTCGTCGTCAACGTCTCCGGCCGCGGCGACAAGGACATGGGCATCCTCGCACGGGAGCTAAAACTTACCGGGGCTTAGCCATGCCTCCGCTGTTACTCGACTCCTTCACCGGCGGTCACAGGCCGCACCGGCATCTCGCGCAGCCGTGCCAGGTCTGCCTGCACTCTCTCCCAGTGCCCGCGATTTCGTTTTGTCGTGATCGGCGCATCCGGCACAGCGTAGTAGTCCAGAATGTCCTGCTTCAAGCCAGGTGGCACCGTATATTTTTGGCTTTTTGTAATCTCATGCAACAGCTGGGCGTAAGTCTGATCCGTCAGCGCATACGCGCCCGGCTTCGTCCAATCGCCTGTGTCCAGGTCCCGATTCGGCAGGCCCAGCGGCATCGCCGGCATTAATCTGAGCATATCCAGGCGCCTTTGGTAGAGCGTTAGTGTCTGGCTCAGACTGCTGTAGTACTGCTGCTCCGTCTCCGCTTGCGGTCCGCGGATCTTCAGATACGCAACCGGTCCGATTGGCGGCAGGATGCGGATTACCAGCGCGAGCACGTGCTCTCCAAAATTCGGGTCGCGATACGCATCCGCCCAATCCGGCAGATACGGGGCCTGCTGCAGGTACGGCTCCACGGTACGGAACGCCGGAGGGTCGTCGCGGGGAAAGTCGTTGCGGTGCACCACTACCTCCGCCTTCGCAAACACGGGAATGAAGGAGCGGACAGAACTGCGATAGCTCAGAATGGCCGCTCGTCCTGTCTTTCCCATAACGCCCGTCAGGCTCAGCCCATACGTTTCGTAGAAGGACTGCTCCAGCAGCCGCCGGGGCACCCGCAAGCCCACAAAATGATCGTATGCGTCGGGCGCGAATCGCCGGCGCGACAACTGGTCGACGTCGAACGAGAACTCAGTAGCAACATATGGACCCGGCGCATTCTCGTAGGTCACAACCGGTCCATACTTTTTCGCTAGTGTCGGGTACTCGATCGCTGTCGCCGAATTGATCGCATCCGCGTGCCCCACCGCATCCCCCACATAATGAGACAGAGCGCCCAGCGCGAAGGCATATTCGTTCACATTATGTGCATTGCGCAGCAGGCTTTCGACGAAGTCCCCTGTGCGTACGTAGTGTGTCAGGTTGCTGAAGAATTGCCGACTAAACGGATAATAACCAGCATCTTGGATGGCGCAGCCTCCGTACGCAAAGGCATGCGCCACCTGCAGCTCTGCTGCCGTCGTGTGCGGGTACCGGCTCAGCAATAGCGGCCGAATTGCGTCGTTCCATGACAGGTCGATGATCGCCTGATGCGTCAGCACAGAGTATGCCGCGCCTTCATGCGATCCTACCCATGACATGGCCAGTAGCAGCAGCCACGCCATTGCACGCGTCAGCCATGACCGGGGCGGCATCTCGCTGCGACGGGGTTCGTGCACCCTCATCGGTTTACCTCGCAGTGCGGGATTCTAGTACTGCGATGCGGCACGATTCTCTTCGGTCGTAAAATGGGCATTCATGCCCATCCATTTCTTCCGGCGTCCCGGCCTCGTCGTCTACCTCACCGTCGGCGATCCTGATCTCGCCACCACGCGGGCCATCGCGCTCGCCGCCATCGATGCCGGCGCCGACGTCCTCGAACTCGGCGTCCCTTTCAGCGACCCACTCGCCGATGGCCCGGTCATCGAGCGCGCCAGCCATCGTGCCGTCGCCAATGGCACCACGCTTGCAGATGTGCTCACGCTCGCGCACGAATTGCGAGCTGCCCGCCCGCAAACAGGCCTCATCATCTTTTCTTATCTCAACCCCATTCTTCGCTACGGGCGGAGCGGTGTGGCCGCTTTCGAGCGCTTCACGATGGACGCTAAGGCCGCCGGCATCGACGGCGTGCTCGCCACCGACCTCACTATCGAAGAAGCCGAAGGCCGCTACCTCGACGCCATGCGCGCCGCCGGCCTCGCCCCAATCTTCCTCGCCGCACCCACCAGCACCGACGACCGCCTCCGCCGCATCGGCGCCGTCAGCCAGGGCTTCGTCTACGCTATCTCGCGCGTCGGCATCACGGGTACCCAGCAGACGCTCGCCTCCGACGCCCGTTCGCTCGTCGAGCGCCTGCGCCGTTTCACGACGTTGCCGATCGCGCTCGGCTTCGGCGTTTCGAATGCCACCCAGGTCGCCGCTCTGGGGGAGTTCGCCGATGCCGCTGTCATCGGTAGCGCCATTGTTGGGCTAATCGAGCAGACCGCACCCCAGGACGCACCCGCGGCAGTGGCACAATTCATTGAGGGCCTGCGGCCAGTCGCCTCACCCGCTACCCGTTAGGCTTGTCGAACCCGCACAACTCACATCTAGCAACGAGGGCTCACGAATGGACATCAGCGACTGGCGAACAAAAATCGATGCGCTCGACCTGCAAATCGTCGAGCTCCTGAATCAGCGCGCCGAGGCTGCCCGCGCCATCGGTCAACTTAAGGAAGCTACCGATATGCCGGTCTATGAGCCGAACCGCGAGCAGGTCATCTTCGACAATGTGCGCTCGCACAATCGCGGGCCCCTGCCCGATAGCGAGCTGGTCTACATCTACCAGCGCGTCATCGCGGTCATGCGCTGCCTGCAGCGGAATGAGCTCGCCTCGCAGCAGCCCAACCATCCCTGACTGGAGCGCACCGGCCCTTACCGCCTTTTTACAACTTCCGCCATCTGACGGATAAGCGGCAACGCAAACGACGGATGCTAAAGTGTTCGAGCACCTACTTTGCTGACCTCATGGCCGGTCTACTGCATGTCTCTTTTTGACCTACTCTTCGGCCGGCCGCTCGCCAACTCAGAGCAACGCGCAGAACACGTAGGGCCGGCCGCCGGCCTGCCCATCTTCGGGCTCGATGCGCTCTCCTCCGCGGCTTACGGACCGGAGGCCGCGCTCACTCTTCTCATTCCGCTCGGCATGATGGGCGTGCGCTACATCGTGCCCGTCTCGTTCGCGATCATCATTCTGCTGATCATCGTCTTCTTCTCCTATCGGCAGACCATCGATGCATATCCCAACGGCGGCGGTTCCTATACGGTTGCATCAGAGAACCTCGGCACCTATCCCGGCCTGCTCGCCGCTGCGGCCCTTATGATCGATTACGTTCTCACTGCCGCGGTCGGCATCTCGGCCGGCGTCGGGGCATTGATCTCCATCGATCCTGGAGCACTGCAGAAGCACACGCTTACTATCTGCCTCGGCATCCTGCTGCTGCTCACCCTGGTCAACCTGCGCGGCCTTCGGGAGGCCGGGGGCGCGTTCCTGCTGCCCACCTATCTCTTCCTCGGCACGCTGCTCGTCGTCATCTGTGTCGGCCTGACGAAGGCGCTCATCAGCGGTGGGCATCCGCATCCAGTTGTCGCGCCTCCCCAATTGCCGGCCGCTACGGCAGGCGTCTCGCTCTGGCTGCTCCTCAAAGTCTTCGCCAGCGGCTGTACCGCCATGACCGGCGTCGAAGCGGTATCGAACGGTGTTACCGCCTTTCGCCAACCGCGCTGCAAGACCGCGAAGACCACTCTTACTATCATCATTGCGCTGCTCATCGTGCTGCTGGCCGGCATTGCTCTGCTGTGCCGCGCTTACAGCATCGGTGCCATCGAACCCGGATCGCCTCATTACCAGAGTGTCCTCTCCGAACTCACCGCTGCGGTCATGGGCCGCGGCGTTTTCTACTACGTCACCATCGGCTCGATCCTGCTGGTGTTGTCGCTCTCGGCAAACACCGCCTTCGCCGACTTTCCCCGGCTCACCCGCGCCATCGCGCTCAACAAATATCTGCCCGGCGTCTTCATCATTCGTGGTCGGCGCCTGCTCTACTCTCACGGCATCTACGCGCTGGCGATCTTCACCGCCATTCTGCTCATCGTCTTCCGCGGCGTCACCGACCGCCTCATCCCGCTCTACGCCATCGGCGCATTCCTCGCCTTTACCCTCTCGCAAGCCGGCATGGTCATGCACTGGCGTCGCCATAAAGGCAACGGTGTCGGCGTGCACATGTTCATCAACGGTCTCGGCGCCGTCGCCACCGGCATCACCGTCCTCGTCGTTCTGGTTGCCAAATTCACAGAAGGCGCATGGATCACGGCGGTAATGGTTCCGCTGCTCATCTTCCTGATGATGCGCGTGAAGCGGCACTACAATCGGGTCGCCGCCGAAGTCGACAACACTAAACCCATCTGCCTGGATGACATCAAGCCACCCATCGTCCTCATCCCCATGGATCGCTGGAGCCGCATCTCGGAAAAGGGAATCCGCTTCGCCCTCATGCTCTCCGACGATATCCGCGCGATCCACGTCCACACTGGCGACGATCAGGACATCGAAGACAAGGACGACGAGCTCACGCCCATCTGGCAGCACATGGTGGTCGAGCCGCTACAGGCTGCAAAGCTTCCCATACCGAAGCTCATCATCCTGCGCTCGCCGTTTCGCTTTATCGTCCAGCCGCTGGTCGAGTACATCCTGAAGATCGAGGCGGAGAACCCGCATCGTCAGATCGCCGTCATGGTCCCGGAACTGGTCGTCAGCCGCTGGTGGCAGAACCTATTGCACAACCAGCGCGCACAGGTGCTCAAGCTGCTGCTGCTGCTCAAGGGCAGCCAGCGGATTCTGGTGATCAACATCCCGTGGTATCTCAATAAACCCGCACCGGAGCCTGTCCCCAACAAAAGCCAGGCTACTGCGACGACTGTCCCTCCGGGACCAAAGGCAAACTGACGCGCCGCGGCGCCGAATGACCCGTGTCGAAGTGCTCTGTCAGCGTGCCGTTCAGGAAGTAGTAGCCCTTTTGCGTGCTCATCTGCGCGCTGCCGCGGTCAATCGTCCCGGTGAAGCTCCACCACAACCCATGCACCTGCCGCGTAATGAACGTAAGCTGCGTCGGGCTGACTGTGGTCCGGGCAAAAAAGTACGTCAGCGGCGCGCCATGATCGGATTCGCCATCGCCCAGCCGCGTCAAGTAACCCTGCAGCCTGACATCATCGCTCTCGCCGTTCAGGATCATCTCGATCACTTCCGCCGGGTTCGGACTTAGGGCATAGGAGCCAGAAGCCTCGTCGGGAAGATTTGAGCGCCCTGGTGGAAAGACGCCGCTCTCTGCCAGCGCCAGCCTGCGCCGCTGCAGACTTGGCGAGGGAAGCTGCTCTTGCGCGGGTGCGATGGTGAATGCAAATGTCAGCAGAAAAAGCAGAGCCGCCGCTAGAGCCTTTTTCCTGCGGGTGTAGACCACCGAGCGACTGTTCGTGTGGCCTTTCCGTAAAGAAAGGCCACGCCGAGTGAATCTCAGCAGCGCATAGCAACAGGAAAAATGCTCTATTCGCACACGGATAAGAACGCACATCGCAATGCAAAGTCGCGCTTCGCTCTCTCGCCGGCCATGCTCTTCTTCCGCGCTGCTTCAAACTCATCGCCTGCCTGCCAACCCTGCTTCCTCTTTGCCGCCGACGCGAGCCAGCCTAGATCGAAGCCGAACTGCGCCATCCGCGCATCGCCCCGGAAGTCCATCTCCGGCTTATATTCGTCGCTGGGCTGATGGTACCGCTCAGCTGTGTACTGTTTCATCTGCTGTTCGCCCCAGCTCGCGTCGTGGTCGGCAAACAGCGTGCCCTGATCAATCGAAAACGCCGGGATCCCATAGCGGGCCAGTGAAAAATGGTCTGAGCGATAGTAGTGCCCGGCGCCCGGAAACTGGTCCTGCTGAATCGTCAAACCGAAATCCTTCGCCGTACTCTCCACGGTCGGATAGAAAGTCGTTCGCTCCGCACCAGAGACCTCGGTCGATAGCGGCACGCCGATCGGTAGCAGCATGTCGTAGTTCAGATCGAGCGTCAGATCCTTGTCCGGCACCGGCGGTTGCATCCCCAGATAGTCGGAGCCCAACAATCCTTGCTCCTCTGCCGTCACCGCGGCAAAGTACACTCGATGCGGCGGCGGCGTTCCGGCCTTCGCTACATCGGCATACGCGCGCGCCAGCTCCAACAGAATCCCGCAGCCCGTCGCGTTGTCCGCCGCGCCGTTATAGATCTTGTCCCCGTTTGCATTCCTGTCCATGCCCAGGTGATCGAAATGCGCCGTGTACAGCACCGACTGCTCAGGTCCGGCGCGCTTCGCCGCTACCATGCCCACTACGTTCTCCGAATCGAACGAGCGCTTTTCGCTGAGAATATGCGCTTTCAACCGCCACGTTGTTTCGCGAGAGACATTGTGTTTGCCGGCCTCTTCGATCACATCGTCGATGTCATATCCCGCCGCCTGCGCGATCTTGCCGGCAACATCATGCTGGATCCACGCTGCCGCTTCCAGCCTCGCATTCGGATCGCCCACCAGGTAGCTCTTCTCGCCTGACCATGAGCTCCGCACCACCTGCCACGGATAACTCGCAAGGTCCTCACGATGGATAATGAGTGCGCCAATCGCGCCCTGTCGTGCCGCCTCTTCGAACTTATACGTCCACCGCCCGTAATAGGTCAGCGCGGCGCCCTTGAAAAATCCCGCGTCCTCTGACGGCGGCTCGTTCACGATCACCAGCACCACTTTGCCCTTCACATCCACGCCCTTGTAATCATCCCAGTTGTATTCGGGCGCGTTGATGCCATAGCCGACAAAGACAACCGGCGCATCGATATCGGCTAGGGCGCCGCCCGTCTGGTTATTTGTCACAAAATCTGCGCCATATTTCAAGGTCAGCGGCTCACCATTGTTCGGCACCAGTTGGAACGTCGTCTTGTCCGGCACAGTGCTCACCGCGTAAAGCGGCACCTTCTGGTACCACGAACCGTTATCTCCCGCTGGCTTCAACCCATACGAAGCAAATTGATCCGAGAGATACTTCGCCGCCATGCGATCGCCCTCGGTTCCGGGACCGCGCCCTTCCAGCTTGTCATCCGCAAGATATTTCACTGAAGCGCGAATCCGCTCCGCATCGATATGCTCCGCCGCCTGTTGCGCCGCCGCCGGCACACCCGCGATCTGCGGCACCGACGGAAGTCCCTGGGCAACAACCTGCCCGGCAGTTTGCGCCACCGCCGGCGCAATCAAACTCGCAAGAGTGATTGTCAGAAAAATCATTCGTGCCGTACTCGATGACATGCCTGCCCCGCCCCTATGAAGTAAAGGAAGCCTACCACTCTTCTTTTTCGGTGGCGGTCGATACGCTTTAGATAACGATCGCGGGAATGATGACAGCAAGATAGATAACAAGATGATTAACATATTATCGCCCTGATCAGTACCTGGCCTCAGGGGTGCGCGAGTACCATCCGGATTTAGTAAGATATTTGGATGGGCATTTCGCAGTATTGTCTAACTCGATGCCTTAAGTATTCATTCTTGTTGGGAATGTCTCTGCTTCTCGTCGCGCTCGCGGCCTGCGGAGGCGGGACAAGCAGCGGCAATACCAGCTCTGCGGTAACCGATGTCAACTCGATCACGCTAAGTTGCACTCCTTCCGTCCTGACAACGGATGGAATTACGCATTGCACCGCAACCGTGACAGGCACAGGAAACTACAGCTCCGCGGTCGCCTGGTCAGCAAGCGCAGGCGCGGTGAGTGCCAGCGGAGTCTTCACGGCCCCTGCCTCGGCAGGCAACGTGACGGTCACCGCGACCAGCACCCAGGACCCAGTAATATCAGGCACGACTGCCGTCAGTGTGCAGTCGTCTCCATCATCACCGATCACATCTGTCTCCGTGGCCTGCAGCCCAACGAGCATAAGCACCGGCGCAACCGCGCAGTGCAATGCAACAGTGAAAGGCACGGGAACTTTCAGCTCCGCGGTCACTTGGTCCGCAAGCGCGGGCGGCATCAGCTCGGCCGGACTCTTCACCGCACCCACAGCAGCGGGCGCAGTCACCATAACCGCAACCAGTGTTCAGGATGCGACGCAATCGGGCCAGGCGACGGTAACCGTGCAATCGCAGACGCCACCGCCTCAGAGCAGGCACATCGTGATGGTGGTGGAAGAAAACACCAGCTATTCCGACGTGGTGCGCAACAGTAACTGGCCTAACCTGAATAACCTGATCAGCAATGGCGCGCTTGCGACCAACTACTACGCCAACGCGCATCCTTCCATCGGCAACTACTTCATGCTGACTACAGGACAGTTGCTGACCAACGATGACAATTCCACCCACGTGTGGAACGTAGATAACATCGCCCGGCGCATGCTCGCCGCGAACATCCCATTCAGGATCTATGCGGAAGGTATCTCCCGCGGTTACGTCGGCGGAAACACGGCGCTCTATCTCATCCGACACAACCCCTTTGCCATGCTCTCAGACATCGCAAACAATCCGACAGTCGCGAGCCAAACCATCTGGCCATTCACACAATTCGCCACCGACCTGGCCAACGGGACATTGCCCGAATTCTCCTACATCATTCCCGATATCAAGGACGATGTGCACGATGGAACGCCACAACAGGCGGACTCATGGCTTGAGACGAACGTCGTCGCTCGCCTGTCCAACGACCCGGCGTTTCAATCGGGTGGCGGCGGTCTTTTGATCGTTGACTTCGATGAAGCCGCGACCAGCGACACAACGGACGGTGGCGGCCATGTCCCCGCCGTCTTCTGGGGTCCCATGGCAAAGGTGGGTTACACACAGGCATCGTCAACGCTCTATCAGCACCAAAGCGTGCTACGGACCGTAATGGACACGCTCGGCCTGCCCAAACCTCCCGCTGCGGCCGCCACGGCGCCGTCCATGTCAGAGCTCCTGAAGTAATTCGCGCGGGATTTCAAGCCATGTAGCCGGCGCGTCGCAGCACCTTGCGCGTCAGCCCGGTCAGCGGCCGCTGCGACAACTCGCTCACCAGCACCCATTCCCCCGCTATTCCGCGCAAACGCCCGCTCCGCGCTACGTATACGTCCACCACATGATTCGTAACCGTGATGGCATGCCGCACCGTGAATTCCGGCAATTCCTCTGGCTGCGACTCATACACCGGCAGCTCCCACATTCCGGGCATCAGCGAAGCATGCGCCGCGCGCTGCACCAGACGCAGCTCCTGCCGGTCGCCCGCTCCGCGCAGCCAAACCACGCGCGAGCCATGCTCCCGCTGCTGCGTGCGACGCGCTGGCATCGGATGCTCGCCCCGGGTGCGGCACCACTGCTGCCACGGACATCCGAGACATAACGGCGCACGCGGCAGACACACCGTCGCCCCCAGCTCCATCACGCCCTGATTGAAATCCCCGGGTCGATCCGGATCGACCAGCATCCCAGCAAATGTGCGCACGCGGGTTGCAAATCCCGTCGTCGCGGCCGACCACCCCGCCACCCGCGCCAGCACCCGCTCCACATTGCCATCGACTACCGGCACGGGCTCGCCAAACGCGATGCTCGCCACCGCCGCGGATGTATAAGCACCCACACCCGGCAGCGCCAACAGACCGGCTGCCGTGCGCGGCATTATGCCTGATAATTCGTTCGCCACGACCTTCGCCGCACGACGCAGCATGCGCGCACGCCGGTAATAACCCAGACCGCTCCACAAAGCCAGTACCTCGGGCTCACTCGCGGCCGCCAGCGCTTGCACGTTAGGAAATGCTTCGAGAAATCGCCGGTAGTGCTCCAGCACCGCGGCCACGCGCGTTTGCTGCAGCATGATCTCTGACACCCAGATACGATACGGATCGTCGGTCGCGCGCCACGGCAGGTCGCGCTTGTGCGCGCCATACCAGTCAAGTAGCGACTCGCGCATCTCGCGAATCACTTCTAGAGCAGGCGCATCTCCGTTTCGGTGCTCCGCGCCGATAGATTCAACTGCAGTTGCCATCGCCTGTCGCAGTCAGGTCATGCACCGTCAGTAGATATCCGGTGTACGCTTTATTCTTCGCTTGTTTGTCCTTAGCAGCGTTGCCCGTAGGTTGCGGCTGTTGCCACACCGCAAGCGTGCCCAACTTCTGCGGACGCCCCGCGCATCCGCCGCGTACCTGCGCTGCCACAGCTTTATCCGACTGCACTACCACCGTGTACACCAGGTTCATGTCATTCACCGCCGGCGTCAGCGCAACATCGCTCACCTGCACCCCATGAATCCCCAGCGACTGAAGCCACGGCACAATCTGCGCACGCGGAACCACCTGCCCATTCACCCGCCACACTGCATTCGGCGCCAGCAGAGCATTCGCCTGCGCCCATTTGGCCTGTTCAACATCCTGCCAGAAGATGCGATTCACCTGCTCCGCGCTTGTCGTTTGCGTGAGACTGGGCTGTTTCTGATCGGGATACACTGTACATCCGGTAAGCGCCAAGAGAGCGCACAGAGCGGCAATCGCAAATCCAATGCGACGCCTCTCGTCCTGCACCTCACGTTCCGCCCTTTCCCGCATATCCGTTAGCGTAGCAGCCCCTTGCTGTTCAGGCGAAACGCGTACACCGTCGCCGCAATATGGAGCACCAGGTTGGTTCCTCCCAGCAGTAGCGCACGCAATCCCGCATCCGTCGGGACCTGCGAATATCGATGCAGCAGCGGCGGCCAGGAGATCGCGCACAATCCAGCCACCAGTACGGTCGATGCCAGCAAAAGTCCCGCGCCAATCCGCCGCATCGCCACCAGCAGCCAGGCCGCAACCGCCGTCAGCAATCCGTTCAGATCGGCAAGCGCCAGCGAAGCCAGCGCCGGCGCGGCGTTCATCAGTTGATGCCGCATCTCCGGCGTCAACCGGAAGAACACTACATAGAACAGACTGCCGAGGGAGTAGAAACAGATCGCCGTAAAATACACCGCGATGATGTACACGCCGGCCGGTCTCCTTGCACTCGGCTGCAATTCACTCTGCTCTGCGTTGGTCATCGCACAAGTATTTCACGCGCAAACAACAAAGGCCGCCATCTCTGGCGGCCTTTGTGTGTCTCGTTTTGAGCGATTTAGTCGCCCATCACCGGCTCTTCGCTCTCCACCCGGGCCTTCGGAGCGGGCTTGATCGCGTCGAGCGAAACCAGTCCTTCGACCGGCTTCTCGCCCAGTACGTGCTCTTTGTACATGCGCGCCATCTTCGCATTCTCGGCATCGCTCTTGATCTTGGCATCGCGCGCGCGGATCTTCTCCTCGCGGCTGTTCTTTGCGATACCCGACTTCTCGAACGTGTCGTTGGCCGCGGCGTTCACGTGTGCCTCGTTCAGCACCAAGTCATATTTGTCCTGCGTGTCGAGTCCCACCTTCTTGCCGCCTGCGAAGATCTCATGCCGGCCATGCTCGTCGTACCATTTGGTGAGCGTCGCCGTCATGTGCATCTTTTCGATGATGTTGCGCCAGCCTACGCCCGTGTTGTACGCGCAGAAGCTGATTTCGCCCTCCTGCGTCGCGTACGGAATGATGCACTGTTCGGTGCGCCGGAAGTCGTAGTTGAAGAGATCCTGGAACCACATTCCCGCGATGAACAGGAAGTTCCAGCGATCCGCGCGGCGCTTCTCAATGTCGGCCATCGTGCGGTCGCCCGTCACCTTGCCGTAGTTGCGGCCGGTCGCGCCAAAGCACTTATCGAACTTCTGCAGCAAGTCCATGATCCGGAAGTGCGTCGGCGACTTCCTCGGATCGTAGTTCCGCAGCAGCGCCAGCGCCACGCCCACCACGGAAAGGAACTTCCCGCGCGCCGCGTCGTTTACTTTCGCAACGTCCTTGGCCAGTCTATCGGCGTTCAGGAACGCGGTCACCGGAACGGCTTCCTTGGTTTCCTTGTCGATCATCAGCGCCATGCCGATGCCGCAATTCGGGTGGCAACCGCAGGAGAGCTGACCCCAGTCCGCGTTCGGTCCGTGCACCAGGTCGGCCCAGTCGGAAAATGTGCTCATGAAGCTGATCGGGAACCAGTCGCGATCTGTCTGGCCCAGACCCGTCTGGTCGCGGACGTCATTCGCCAGGTGGCTCAGCGTGTAGCGCTGCGCGGCGCGCCGTTCATCGCTTACTTCCTCGTCGCGGCCGGTAAAGCTCACCGGCTGGAAGCTGAGGAAGTTGATCCTCTTGGGGTTGTCGAGCGCGAACTGAATGATGCGGCCCACCTGCTCGTTGTTGATGCCGTTCACGATCGTCGTCACCGGCACGATGTCTACGCCCGCCTCATGCAGATTATGGATCGCCTGCAGCTTCACGTCGAAGGCGTTGCCCACCTTGCGGTGCGAGTTTGCTGCGTTGCCGATGCCGTCAAACTGCAGGTACGCATAGCGCAGACCCGCCTCCGCAGCGGCGCGACAGAACTCCTTCGACTTCGCAAACTCAATGCCGTTGGTCGCCGCCTGCACCGAGTTGTAGCCCACCTTGCGCGAGTAAGCCACCGCATCCAGGAAGTATGGCGACAACGTCGGCTCGCCGCCCGAGAACTGCACGGACATCTGCCGCCGCGGCTTGATCGAGATCGCATTGTCCAGCATGGTCTTGATCTCGTCCCACGTCAGCTCGTGCACAAACCCCACCTGGTTCGCATCCATGAAGCACGGATCGCACATCATGTTGCAGCGGTTCGTCAGGTCGATGGTCAGCACCGATCCCCGGCCATGCGTCACCGTCGAGGTGCCATGGTTGTGCAGCTTCTCATCGTTATGCGCCCGGATGTCGCGCCCCGGAAAGACCTCTTCCAGGTGCTTGAAGAACTTGGTGTCGATCGACATCACGTCTTCGAAGTGTCCGTGCTTGGGGCAATCCTTCACCATCAGGATCTGGCCGTCACGCTCGATGATCTGCGCCTTGATCTCGCCCACCTTCTCGTTCAACAGGATCTCGTGCGGCAGCTTGCCGTCGATGATCTGCTGGCGGATCTCCGGCACGCATTTCGGACACAGCGAGTCGGTTGTACGTGGCCAGCCGAGCGGCGGCTTCTCCTTCTGGTAGCTCTTCAAAAGCGGTTTATCGGACCACTTGGGCGTAAATGAAGCGTTTGGCTTGATGCTGTTCAGCTTCTCAAAGATGGTCCACGCGCCCTGGGCAGCCATGGTTACAGCCCGCTCTGCGTACTTGACGGCTTTCGACATTCAAATCTCCTGTGTATGAGCCCGCTGGCTCAACTCCGGCACCGCTTCCCGTTTTGAAACGGGGTCGTTCATCCTATTGAATCTAGATGCAACTGCAGTGTCTGCGACAAGAATCCCGCGATGGGTCAGGCGGTACTCTTTCAGCATCAGGCTACTTCGCCGGTGACAAACCATAAACCCCGGCGGGCTGAACGGCGAAAAACCGCACTTAAACGGGAAAACGGCTCCCCGGATGGAGCAGGCAACCTTTCGCAAGTTGCTCACTTGGAACCCGTTACTCGCCAGATTCCAGTACCGCTTTTTCTGCTTCTGCTACCCCGGACGGACGCTCGCCGGTTAACCCAAAAGGCAATTCCGCACTGGCTAATCAGCCGAGTCATCGCTATCCAAAGAGGCACGTCACTTTGCCGCTACGTAGATACCCAAACCGACCATTCCCAGCCCTGATGCCGTGCGCTGCCTTCGCGCAAACGCTCTCACGCACGCGAGGTCGGCGACGCAGAGGGATCTGTTTGACCATGCAGAATCGGAGGGAGAGGAATTCTTAATCTCAAAGAAAGAATCAGGCCTTGCGTCCCACGAGCTCCGCCAACCCACAATCGCGAATCAGCTCCGCATAGTGCAGCACCTGCAATTCCGGGAACGCATGCAGCAGTTCGTTCTCCGCAAACAGATACTCCGGATTGGTCGGGCCGCCTCCGAATTTCGCCTGGCCGCGCGTGTATCCCTTGTAGAGGAGCAGGCCGCCGGGCTTCAGAGCTTTCACCAGTTCGCGAAACATCTCGCGGCGCAGGAAGAAGAAGACCATGATCAGGTCATACGAACCATCATCACCACGAAACTGCGCCAAGTCTTCGACACGAAACTCAATCCGCCCGGCGAGGTCGCCCGCATTCTCTCGTGCATTCACGATGCCGGCCTCCGCGATGTCCGTAAGGATCACCTGCCAGCCTTTGTCCGCAAGGAAAATCGCGTGGCGTCCTGTGCCGCCGGCAATATCCATGCGCGGCCCGCATGCGGAAAGAGCGGCTCAATATACCGGTGGTACGCCTGGATCAGCAACGAATCCGGCGGAAGCGTTCCGTGCGTCCCTTCCAGATAGCGCTTGTTCCATTTCTCCCGTTCGCGTTCCTCGATCGCGCCATCCATCCACTCGCCTCCGTTCGCCACGTCGCTGCAGCCATCTCACGTCTCCTCTTGCCCGCCCACCAGTCGAACGCATCTGTCAAAGGTCCTCCGACTTTTCAGCACCTTGAACCGACGGGGCATACTCCGGATCGATCCACCATCGCGCGATCACGCTCCACATACGCGCCCGGTCATAGACCCGGACTGCGCAATGATATCCACTGGCAACTTCCCTCTCGATGGGCGCCAACGAAGGCGCTGCGCCCGGGGCAGTCATCAGCGCCAGCAGGATTCCGGCGAATGCAGTCGTGGCGAAACTCCTTGTCGCTTTCATCGTTTCTCCCTCTGCGTGTATGTCGATTGACAGAACCGGAATTCGACATTTCACTGAACTTTTTTGAACGACACAAACGGCAAGCGATCAGTGCCAGACGCGACTCTTCAACGTCGGTGAAAGGACTGACAAGATTCGAATGGAATTGTTCTACAGGGAAATCCAAGAGGCTGCCGGCGGTCAAGCCGCTATCGAGCACCCACGCTGGACGGACGCATCTCGCAGACATCGTCGGGATTGGCAGCCGAGTGCTGCTTGCCGCGGACCGAGGGGGCATAGTCCGGGTTGATCCACCACCGTACGATCGTGCCCCAAGCACGAGCTTGATCATAAACCCGCACCGCAGCGTGATAGGAAGTTGCCAGCTCGCACGCGATGCAGGGAAGCGAACGGGCTGCGCCCGCAAACGACAGGAAGGCCAGAAGAATTCCGGCTGAGGTCGTTGTAGCGAAGCTTCCGTTGGGTTTCATAGCCATCTTCCCTTCTACATGTATGTCGGTCGAGGCAAGCTGGATTCGACATTTTCCCAGACTTTTTTGAGCAACGGCGGCTCACGGTTACAGCGTCATGACAACGGAGATCATCTTCCGAACAGAGTTAGCGTTAACGCCCGTTCAGAGCTGTCAAGTCAAAGCGTCTTCTCAAACACTGCCGAAGTCTTCACCCGCGTATATCCATCCCGCAGATAGAACGCATGTGCCCGTTCCCGGATCGCATTCGAACGAACGCGCATCCTCATAATGCCGCGCCCGCGCGCCCAATCCTCTGCAGCCTGACAAAGATCGCGCCCAATCCCGCGCCCACGCGCCGCCTCGGAGACCACCAGCCCGCCAATCAAAGCCACCGGCTCAGTCTGCAGGTGATACTCAATACTCAAATCGATCCATCCCACCACCGCGCCCTCCAGACACGCCACCAGCACCGCGCGATTCCGATCGCCGGCAATCTGCTGCATCCGGGTAAGCACAGCCGCATCATTTGTCGGATAGCCCAGTTGCACGCACAACTGCGCCGCGGCCGCAGCGTCTTCGGTCTGTATGGGTCGTATGTGGGCTCTGTTCCTGGGCATCGCCTTATCCTCAGGTGCTTACCAAAGGGTGGCCTACTGGATTTTTAGTTAAATCCGATAAAGCTATTTTCGCCTTTTGTTTGCCTTTTGAGCCGGCTGGTTTTAAGCTGAACCCATGTCACCCGAGCGCGAAATCGGTGGATTCATACAGTCGCCGGATTGGCCGAAGATGGGGCCATCCATGCTCATCGCCAGCTGTCTGATTCTGGCAGTCCGTACCGCCAAATGGGCGCCACGTGAGAGCGGCGATACCACCAGCGACCGCGATCTGGAGGTCGAGGTGGACAACGCACTTGTCCTGGCCAATCGAATCTTCGGCGCACTTCTCGCCCGCCATCCAAGCCTCTTCCCCCACACGCGGGAACCTTGGTTTCAGCCAAGCGACGAAGACGTACCAAAATAAACAGTAGGAACCCAACGGGACGAAAGTCCCGCCTCAGACAAGCTCTCGACAGCCAGCGTTGGAGCGAGTCTGGTCAGAACCTCCGGGCGCTAGCCCGCGTCAGACCTGCATCACTTCCTTCTCTTTATTCCTCGAGAGCTCTTCCATCCGCCTGATCTCTTCGTCGGTCAGCTTCTGGATCTCGTCTAGCGAGCGCTTCTCCTCGTCCTCAGAGATCTGCTTCTCCTTTGCCGCTTTCTTGATCGCCTCGTTGCCGTCGCGCCGCACATTGCGTATGCCGGTGCGATGCTCCTCGAGCACGCGGTTCAACTGCTTAACCACGTCTTTGCGCCGCTCCTCGGTCATCGCCGGAATCTTCAGCCGCACCACCTTGCCATCATTCTGCGGATTGAAGCTCGAATCCGCCGTCCGCAGCCCCTTCTCGATCTCCGCAATTGCCGAAGGATCAAATGGCTGGATCAGGATCGTCTGCGCATCCGGAATGGAGAGCTGCGCCACCTGGTTCAACGGCATCTCCGAGCCGTAGTACAAGACCCGCACATGGTCCAGCATCTGAATATTCGCGCGACCTGTCCGCGTGGAGGCCAGGTTCTGCCGGAAATCATTCACGGCCTTGTCCATGCGCGCCTTCAGTTGCTGGTAAACCGCCTTCAGCGCCGGAATGCTGGCCATCGTCGAAACTGCCATGGTCTCACTTCCCTCCTCGTAACAAAGCTAAATTCTAGCGGAGTCAAAGCCAATCTCATCCACGCCGCCGGTGCACAATCGCGCCGTCCAGAATATTGCATCTACGCTGGCAGATTCATGGCGAGGCTTGGCATTCCCCTTCTGTATCGCCTCAACCTTGCGACGCTCTTCACTCTCTGAAAGGGAATACTGGCGATGGATATTCGATCTTCTCTGTTGTTGCATAGGCTCCGCTACTGTTGTCTTACATGTTGTCTGGCCGCGACGCTTTCACCCGCGTTGCATGCACAGGATCGCCCGCAGGAGCCACAGGACCACCAGCAAGCCCGGCCTGCTGAGGAAGCAAAGCCGGCGAAACCCGAGACAAGGCCGGCACCCGAACCAGCCCCCAAATCAGCCCCCAGTCATGCGGAGCACTCGCAAACCGCCGCTCGTCCGCCGCAGACCGCTGAGAAGCCGGAGCCCAGACCAGTCCCCAACCAGCAGGGGCACCCGCAAACCGCCACGCGTCCACCCCAGGCCGCCGCAAAGCCGGAGCCAAAATCAGCTGGGAGCAGCACACCGGCACATCACCAGACGGCACGCCCTGCGCCCGCAAACGAGCAAGCCGCGCGCTCTCGGCCAGAGGCGAAGCCGAAGCATGAGACAGTTGCGGAGCCGAAGCCCGGCAGATCACAGCCAGAGAACGAAGCGCAAGCTGGCCGCCCCCCGCCAGTCAGCCCGCACACGGACGGCCGCCGCAATGGGGCCGCCCGCCGCAACACCGGGGCTCCTACTCATTCCGTTCATCGGACCGCAGCCGCCTGCGCACTTACTACTCACAGCGTATGGGCGACATCAATCGTGCCAATCGCCCGGTATTCAATGTCGGCGGCTACTATCCCTACGCAGATATCGAATACCTGCAGCCTCTGCCACAAGATGTCTATGGCTACCTGCCGCCACCACCCGCGGGCTACCAGATGGCCTACTACGACGGTTACGTAATCGTCTATGACCCCGTCACGTACTTCATTGCCTCAGTCATCGACTTAGTTCAGTAAAGCAGGCTCCTGGGACAACGCACCCCGCTCTCCGGAGCGGGGTGCTCATTTTGCAGCGGCGATGTCCTTAGAAACTAGAGTTCGCGGCCTCACTCGTGAGCTCAACGCTGCCACTCAGTGGCGTGGACTCAACCGATTCGCCGACACGCACGGTAAATTTTCCGGGATTGATCGTCCACTTTTTCGTGTCCGGGTTCCAGTAAGCGAAAGCTCGCGCATCGAGCACCACCGAGAGATGCTTCGTTTCGCCGGGCGTCAGATCCACGCGTTCGAACCCCTTCAGCTCCCGCTCCGGCCTCTCGACCTTCGCGTGATCCTCCGAAACATAGACCTGCGCCACCTCCGCGCCCTTGCGGGCGCCGGTATTCGTCACATCGAAGGTGACAGTCACCTGCGGATTCGCGCCAGCCGATTCCGGGCTTACTGCCAGGCTTGCGAACTTGAATGTGGTGTACGACAGTCCATAGCCAAAGGGGAAGAGCGGCTTGACATGGTTGTGCTCGTAGCCGCGATAGCCAATGAAAATGCCCTCCTTGTAGACCACGCGCTTCGTGCCGGGCTCCGGATAGTAGTACGCGTACGACGGATTGTCCTGCGGGCGCCGTTCAAACGTGGCCGGCAGATGTCCCGATGGGTTCACGTCGCCGAGCAATATTTCGGCCAGCGCCTGACCTCCATCCTGGCCGCCATACCACGTCTCCAGCAGCGCAGGCACACGATCCAGCCATGCATTCGAATCGACGTTGCCGCCGGACGTAACCGCGACGATCACCTTTTTGTTGGCCGCCGCCATGGCCTGGATCAGTGCGTCCTGACCATACGGTAGATCGAAGGTGCGATCACCGCCCTCACCCTCGCTGTCCTGATCGAAGCCGGCCGCAACCACGACGACATCTGCCTTCGCCGCCAGCTCTTTGGCGCGCTCGCTCACGATCTTCTCTTCCGGAACAATCGCTACCCGCAGCTTGCCTCCGACAGGGAAGTCCTGCCGCTCTTCGACAACCACTTTGTGCGGCCCAGCCGAGAGATCGAGCGTTACGTGCGGTGCAAACGCGCGCACCAGTTCCCAGTCGTCGATCACCTGCTTGCCATCCACAAAGACGCGATTGTTCGATCCCTCGCCGGAAGCTTCGAGCGCCAGAATGTAGCGGCCAGCCGACGGCGCGGTATAGTAGCCGGTATAACGGCGCGATGTCTTCACGCCTGCCGCTAACAAGGCGACCGCCATCTCGGGATCGCTATGCATCTGATCCCAGCTGACGCCTGCCACGTCGATGTGATCTGCAATGGATGTGTTCGCCGGAGGCCCGCTGAGTTCGTGATTATGAAATAGCTGGAGAGTCAGCCCAGGCTTGCCATTCTTCGCAACGGTGGTGAACTCGGTCGCCTCGGCCAGGTCAGAGATCTTCGGCAGCCCGCGGTCATACCAAACCGTCGCCGTCTTCCCGAGACCGTCCGTAATTCCTTCGAGCGGACTCATTGTATGGAATGGCACCACCCCCGCGCTTCCGCCGCCCACCGGCACACCCGGATACGCATCCGGACCGACGATCAGGATGCTCTTGATCTGTGATTTGTCCAACGGCAGCAGATCTCCTTCGTTCTTCAGCAGGACAGCAGACTCACCCGCCGAGTCGAGCGCCGTTTCGTCGTTGCTGCGGTCCACAAATGAAATCGACGTATCGGTCTGATCACGATCCAGCCAGCCGAACATCATCGCCGTCGAGAGGATATGCCGCACCTTATCATCGATCGTTGCTTCAGAGACTTTGCCAGCCTTGATGGCGGGCTCGAGGGTTTTGCGATTCATGTGATCGCCATGCGGCATCTCCAGATCGAGTCCGCCATTCGCTGCCGCGACGCCATCATAGGTCGCGTCCCAATCGGACATGATTGTGCCCTCGAAACCGAACTCCTTGCGCATGATGTCGATATTCAGCGGAACATTCTGCGTGGCATGCGCGCCATTGATCAGGTTGTAGGAATCCATCACAGCGCCGACGTGCCCATTCTTCACCCCGGCCTCGAAGGCCGGAAGATAAATCTCATGCATCGTCCGCGCATCGATGATTGAATCGGAATCGTGGCGCAGGAACTCCGAGTTGTTACCCATGTAGTGCTTGATGGTCGAGCTGACGCCCTGCTCCTGCATGCCGGTGATGTAACCGACCGCCATGTTCGCAGCCAGAAATGGATCTTCGCCGAAGTATTCAAAGTTGCGGCCGTTGCGCGGCGAACGATAAATGTTCACCGCCGGGCCGAGCATGAAGTTAATACCGCGCGCTCGCGCATCGCGTCCAATGCCTGCGCCCACTCGTTGCGCAAGTTCTCGATCCCAGCTCGCCGCCAGAGCAATCCCGCCAGCGTAGGTGGTTGAAGGAAACCCCGTGTCCAGGCGAACGCCGACTGGACCATCCGACATCTGGAGCGCGCGCACATCGACCGACGGAACGGCGCGAATGGTCATCTCCATGCCGCCGATGTAGTCGAGCTTCTCGTCCAGCGTCATCTTGTGGACGATCTGGTCGATGCGCTGCCGGTCAGCGTCAGTCAGGGGATGGGGAGCCTGCGCCTTGGCTGAGAACGCAAGCAGGGCGCCGACGACCAGCGTGAAACTCACAGAACGAAGCAGAGGCAAACGATTGAGCATGGCAGACACCTCGGACACAGAACGCGTCCGATGTTAGTAGCTGAATTGTCGATTTGCAAAGAGTCGGAAACTGAAGTCCGCTACGGAAAGAGTTCTTTAAGCTCTTCCTCAGAATAGAACGCCGCAGCGCGGGCACAGCGCGTTTGTTTCTTCCAGGCGGCGATGATTCCGAGCGCTGCGCGCACAAGTTCGAGACTCTCGAGCTGCTCAAATCTAATCAATGCTTCGCGCGCAAGCTGCTCGATCGCTGATTCGTATTCGGTCCAAAGCCAATCTGGAACTGGAGGATTTCCCCCTGATTGCCGTGCCACTTCAATTAGAATCACGAGCGTTAATGCGTGAACGTTCAGACGAGAATGCTTTAGAGCGATCTTTACGATCTGTGGAACAGCAACATAAGAAGCATCGCCGACATCCTCTTGATGAAACAACTCTTCGGTCAGCAGCCCCCAATTCTTTGGAGACGGATCACGCTCGATCTGACTAAGAAGAGGTCTCGGATCGAACGGAACTCTGTACCCACCGCAAAGCTGCTGCCAACGTGGATCGTCCAGACTCAGCATAGATATGTCTTGCTCTGATGGAATTACGCCAGCACAGTCAGACCCGTGCTCGCCGCCTGCTCATGCGCGTGATAGCTCGACCGCACCAGCGGACCGGACTCCACATGCCGGAAGCCCATCTGCATCGCAGCCGTCTTCATCTCCGCGAACTCATCCGGCGTGTAGTAGCGCGCCATGGGCAGGTGGTCTTTCGAAGGCCGCAGATATTGTCCCACCGTCAGGATGTCCACACCCACCGACGCAAGATCGCGGAAGACAGCGAGCAACTCGCCCATCTCTTCGCCCAGTCCCGCCATCACGCCGCTCTTGGTGATGATCGCAGGATCCAGCTGCTTCGCAGTTTCCAGCAACTGCAGCGACCGCTCGTAGCGTGAGCCGGAGCGTACCGCACGATACAGCCGCGGCACTGTCTCGGTGTTGTGGTTCAGCACCTCAGGCCGCGCATCCACCACCAGCCGGATCGCCTCTTCGCGTCCCTGAAAATCCGGCACCAGCACCTCGATCTGGCAGCCGGGCGCCTGCTTCCGCACCTCGTCGATCAGCATCGCAAAGGCGCGCGCACCGCCCACCACATCATCATCGCGATTCACGCTGGTGACCACGGCATGCTTCAACCCCAGCGTGGCAATAGCCTCCGCCACACGCCGTGGCTCATCGAAGTCGATCGCCTCCGGGCGGCCCTTGGGCACAGCGCAGAACCCGCAGCGGCGCGTGCACAGGTTTCCCAGCATCATGAATGTGGCTGTCTTGTGCTCCCAGCATTCCCCAATGTTCGGGCACTGCGCGCTCTCACATACCGTGTGCAGGTTCAACGATCGCGCCAACTTTTTGAGCGAGTGATAGTTCTCGCCCACCGGCGCCTTCGCCTTCAGCCACGCCGGCTTCGGCGCGCGCTGGCGCGGTGCAGTATCGATCTGGACCAAATCCGTAAGGGGTGCAGACGGAATCGAAATGGAGGGAAATGCCTGGAGATCGGCCACGCGGAACACCTTTGCCTATTGTAGCGAAGCAGGTCAGCTATCGCAGCCGCTCCCGCACCTCAGGGCGCACTAGATAGAAAAAGAAAATCAGATTGAGAAACGACATCACCAGCGCAGCAGCCATGCGCGTATGGATGTACGCCCAGATGCCATAGCTCATCAACAGAAAGGTTGCCGCCGTGGTCAATGCCCAACCCCAGCGATACAGCCGGATCAGCCCCACCGCCGCCGCGACGAAGAGGAGGCAGAGGATGAGAAACAGCCTCGGGAATCTTCCCGTCACCGCGCCGAATCCCACCACGCCGGCCAACACGAACATATAGAGCGCAATGCCCGCCATCGCCGGCAGCAAACCACGGTACTCGGCCTCGGGTGGAGGTGATTTCGTCTTCGGCGAATTGGTCATGAATAGCTCACAGCGCATGCAGGTATCGCAGCAGCTCCTGGAGTTGCTGCTCGGTAAGATCGCCCCCCGCCGGCGGCATTAGGTTGCGGCCATGAAGAATCACCTCTATCACGCGATCATCGCGCGCCGGCGCGCCGCTCGGCAGATAGGGTTTGCGAAACACCCCATAGAGACTCGGCCCATGCAGCGCCTGTGTGTCATAAGCATTGTGACAGCGTGAACACGCAGACACGAAGACCGCACGGCCCCGCGCCTCCTCAGGGGTCAGAGATGAGAGCGGCTTTCCCGGTGGCAACGATGTACATCCGGCCGCCGCAAACAGCAGACCGAGCGAGAAGCAAGCGAGTACAAGTGAAAAGCATTCGCGCAAGAGACGATTCTATCCGCCCTGCAGAGATCGCTCACTACTCCGCCCGCCAGATCATCTCCACCAGCTGATCCATCGCCTTGCCCTCCGCCTTTGAGTCGGGCTGATGATCATTCACCAGAACCGAGATCACCAGCGTGCGCCCCGACGCCGCTGTCAGATATCCGGAAAGCGCCCGCACCTCGCCCAGCGTGCCCGTCTTCGCATCCAGCTTGCCCTTCACCGGCGAGTTGACGAACCGATTCGAGAGCGTGCCATCCACGCCGGCCACCGGCAACGTGGAGCGCCAGCTCTCGCCCCAGGGCTGCCGCGAAGCATAGGCCAGCAGCGTGGTCGCTGCACGCGGCGTGATCAGATCCTGGTTCGAAAGGCCGGAGCCGTCAAAGAAGAAAAAATCTTGTGGCCGCACACCGATCGAGATCAGGAACTGCCGCACTACGCGCGTACCCTGCTCCAGTGAGCCATCGCGCGCCAGCAGCTTGCCCAGCGTGCGCAGTGTCAGCTCCGCATGCAGGTTTTGGCTCACCTTATTCGTAACCGTCATGTCTTGAATCAACGGCGGCGAAACATGCGAAGCCAGCACTCGCTTTCCAGCCGGTGCCGTCGTCACCGTCTGAAGAGTCACGGGAGCCAGCTGCAGCGCCTCCTCCTGCTCCTTGCGCAGGCTCTCCGCATCCACGCTCTGGCGATGGCGAGGCTTCGCTGTGCCTGTCACTGCAATACCGCGCTGGCGCAGCATGCCGAGAAAAGCGCGCGCCGCAAAGTCCGCCGGATCTTCGAGCGCAAGTCCCTCGTGCAATCCAGCTCCGCCGATTGCAATCGCGCCATAGACGCGAACGTTGTGCGACCCCGGCGCACGATCGATGCCGTATGTCGCGTCCGTGCCCCGCGCGGCGGTCGTCAGCGAGTTTTCAAGCGTGTAATACGGCTCAACTGTGGCCGGCAGCGCCGGATCCCACTGTGGTGTCACCGCATCGCCCGCCTGTGCGCCGGGATCCGCATTCAGAAACGCAGCATTGTCGTTCATCGTCAGCGCAGAAATAGGCGCGCCGTAGAGCCACACTAGATCATCCCAGCTCCAGCCTGTTCCATATCGTTCGGCGGGAAACCACGTGTCGTCCCCAATAATGTCGCCGTCAATCTGCTTCACACCGCTCGCCGCAACCTGATCAGCCATCGCCTCAAGGATTGCCAGCGGAGGATTCGGCCGCTCCGTCTTCGCGTTGTACGGCAGCGCCCGTCCGGAGATATTCGGATCGCCCACGCCGAGGATCGCAACGTCCCCATGCAGCGTGTCCGCGCTATCGATTGCCCCCTCCGCCACCACATTCGTCGTGTAGGTCAATGACAGCGGCAGCAGTGCCGCAGCGGTTGCGGTGGTAAACATCTTCGCGTTCGATGCCGGTTCAAAAAGCTGGCCATCGTTCAGCGCGAAGACCTGCTTGCCGTCCAGCGTGGTCACCGAGATGCCCCAGTGCGCACCGGTGATCTCCGGCTCGGCAAGCAGCCGGTTCACCTGGATGGCCAGCGGCGGCCCTTTACGCTGCCGCGTGTGCGGGCTGGTGTGAGGATAGCGATGCGTGGACTGCGCCAGCAGAGGCAATGGCGCAAGCAGCAGGAGAGCGATGGCGGGAAAAGCGCGGCAGTGCATGCACGCGGAGTGTATCAAGCGCAGTGCTGATCCTTGTGCGTTACCCTGAGCCCAGATGCACCGACGCGCCCATTTCGACTGGAAGTTGCGCACGCGCTCGCTCGCGCTGGGCGCTGCCACGCGCGTGATGGGCATTCTGAACGTGACACCCGATTCCTTTTCCGACGGCGGACTGCTGCACTCCGTGGATGAAGCCGTCGACGCGGCGCTCGCGATGTTCGCCGACGGTGCCACGATCGTCGACATCGGCGGCGAATCTACCCGTCCGGGTGCAGGTGGAAGTGCAGGCGGAACGATATCGACGCAGCAGGAGATTGATCGTGTCGTGCCCGTAATCGAAGCCATCCGTCAATCCAGGCCCGATGCGCTTCTTTCGATCGACACCTACCGCGCCCCAACCGCCAGAGCAGCCATCGCGGCCGGCGCCGAGATCGTCAACGACGTAAGCGGTCTGCTGTGGGATGACGCCATGGCCGCCACCTGCGCCGAGCTTCAGTGCGGCGTCGTCCTGATGCACGCGCGCGGCCGCCCGCAGGAATGGAAGTCGCTGCCGCGGCTCACGCCGGAGGAGGTTCTGCCGCTGGTGAAGCGCGAGCTCGCGCAGCAGCTGGAAGCGGCGATCGCAGCAGGTATTGCACCCGGAAGCATCGTCCTCGATCCCGGATTCGGCTTCGGCAAGATGCAGGACGCCAATTACCCGCTCCTGTCCGGCCTTCCCGAGCTTGCCACGCTGGGCCAGCCGCTGCTCGCCGGCGTCTCGCGCAAGAGCTTTCTTGGCCACACGCTCGCGCCGCTCTACGGCGCCGCAAATCGCGCCCGTCTCGGCGCGCGAACATGCCACGCTCGCCGCCAGCACCATCGCCATCCTCATGGGCGCATCGCTGGTGCGCATGCATCAGGTGCGGCCGGCGGTAGAGGCAGCGCTCATTGCAGACGCGGTATTGGCCCAGTGACAACATCATCCTGGCATTCGAGTGTAACCAAAGGTGGAGCGAAACCCTGTATCTCGCAATATCGGCGCAATCGCCGCTCAACCAATTCTCTCCTCTGGGCTCAGTCCACCAGAACCCTCGATGAGCCACTGTATTCCAAAATCCGCAACCGCGCACTCTGCTGGCTCGTACGCGGTCCTAAGATCGAAGATGTCTGCGTTCGCCGCGGATCTCTGTCCCGCGGAAGACACCGAAACACCGCCTGGGATCTGCGAGCCGCGCGATTTCGAGCGCGTTACCGCATGCGAGAAGGCCACCACTATGGAGCAGGAGCTCGCACGCATGCGTGGCGGCACGCGCCATCACGGCGCCACTGTTCTATACGAACTGGAGAACGCTGTGCTGTGGGATGGCTGGATCTCGTCCAAGGGCTGGCGCTCATGGAACGCCTTGCACCCGTCGCCAATGGCACCGGTGGGCAATCCGTCCATATGGATCGCGCGGTTTGCGGATCCACTTTCGTCGGCTCTTTCTACTTCGGCCACTGGCTCGCCGACGACCTGCCTTAATGCTCGAAGCAGAGCGGCATGGTGGGCCGTGATCACTACCGCACGAACTCCCTACATGCACGAGCCGGGATACCTGGAACTGGTCGATTTGCAATCGCAGCCGCTCGTCCGCGCCCGCTTCGATCGCCTCATCTGGATCGACAACGTAGCCCAGAACAGCCGCCGTGCGCAGCAGTATCGCGAACTGCGCCGCCGGATACGCCAATCAACTTCGCCCGTCGAGGGGCGCCGAGTGATGCTGCATCGCGGGCACACCGGCGCCCACCGCGTACTGGCCAATGAAGAAGAGATCGAAGCGATGCTGGCAAAGCGCGGCTTCGAGATCGTCGATCCGGCGAAGTGCACCACGCGGCAGATCGCCCAGGCCTGCACCGGCGCGCACATCGCGTTAGGCGTCGAAGGCAGCCAGCTCACCCATGCGTTTCTCGCCATGGCCGACCACGCTGCCATCGTCGCCATGATCCCGCCCTATCGCTATATCAACCACTATAAGGACCTGATCGACTGCATCGGCACCATGCGCTACGGATCGATCACGGGAACGGCCGTCGAAGATGGCTTCCGCATCGACCCTGACGAGCTCCTGCACCTGCTCGATCGCGTGGAGGCAGCGCTGGGTACCGGCAATAGCGAAAAGAACGGTTAGGGATTCCAGAGCATTCGGGATAGTCAATGGCCCGCAGTCCTTCAACGTGAGCTACTAATGGGAGCGAACCCCATAAGATGCGCCGCCGGGCGATCGCCCGGACGGCAAGTCCTACCGTTTGCTGCCGGCAGGAATGCGGCTCGCCTCAAAGCTCACCACCTTCCACTCCCCGGAACGGCGGCTGTAGACGCGCGTGTAGTGGTATCGCCCGCTGATGTCCCGCTCACCGTCATGCCCTTGAAGCTCGACCTGCGACGTGACCACGGCCGTATCGCCATAGACACGCACCTTCTGATTATCCGGATCAATGCTGGAGATCTTCATCGTGCCCGAGCGCCGCAGAGCCAGCGCATCTGCCTTGGTTTCCAGCGTCCCGTTGGGATTGATGCCCAGATAATCGTCGGCAAGCAGCTTATTGATGGTGCCAACGTCGTTCTGCATCAGCGCCGTGCGCCACTGCGATTCAAGGTTTTCGATCTCGCGATGCAGGCGGTCTTCGCGATGCAGCAACGGGACCCCTGCCGCATGTGTGGGCAGCGGGAATACCGGGCAGGCACGCCGCCAGAAGGAGCACGATGGCTCCGTCTCGTGCGGTCAACCGTCGGGCCCTGCGATGGGGATGCATAAGCGTATGGATGGTATTCCGGTGCGAAACTCTCAGTCAAAAAGATGCGTTGGACTGCGCATTACTGCCGTTGAATGGCGACGGAGCGAATTTACCGTGGGTGTGCTCCGAAACGATGGAGGCTGACGCGGCTTTTCCGTCGAAGAAAAGCCGCTCCGAGAAAAGTGAGAAGCATGGAAGTGGTAAATCCGCTCTGAATGAGCCATCAGATGATCGCGCTCAGATTCTCACTTGCCCGCTCACGTAACAATTGAGAGAGCCCCTGAATTGCGTAGCGGCGATAGTGAGCGCTGGCCCGATGCGCGTCCAGTGCCGCTCCATCCGCATACTGTTCGTAAATCAGAACTGTGTCCGGCTCGCCCTCGACACGGTGGGGCACATAGATCACGCACCCGGGCTCCCGACGCGACTCCTCCGCAAGCGCGCGCAGCAGATCGCTCACCTGTTCCCGGTCCTGTGAGTCGAAACGCATCCTGACGGTAAAGCTGACCATCGCTGTCTCCTTCTGAGATAGCCCTATGCCTGCATGGCGTCCAACGCTGCCCGGAAGCCCGGCATCTCCATGGTCTGCTCGCGGTCCGGCCCCGTCGAAACCATCCCGATCTTCGCACCGGACTCCCGTTCCAGAAACCGAAGATATTCCTGCGCCAGCTTCGGCAGCTCATCGAAGTCGCACACGCCTTCGCTGGTCGACTGCCACCCCTTCATCTTTGTATAGACCGGTTCGATGCGCTCCAGCCCGCTTACGTCCGCCGGAATCAGGTCCGTCTCCTTGCCGTCAATCCGGTAGCCGGTGCACACAGGAATTTCCGCCAGCGTGTCCAGCACGTCCATCTTGGTCACCACCAGCCACTCCGTCCCGTTGATCATGTTGGAGTAGCGCAGCAGCGGCAAATCCAGCCACCCGCAGCGACGGGGCCGCCCTGTCACCGCTCCAAACTCCTGGCCGCGCCTGCGCAGTTCCTCGCCCATCGCATCGTGGATCTCCGTCGGAAACGGGCCTTCGCCCACGCGCGTCACGTATGCCTTGGTCACGCCGATCACCGTGCCGATGCGCGTCGGTCCCACGCCGGTGCCGGTCACCGCTCCGCCGGCCGTTGCCGATGACGACGTCACAAACGGATACGTGCCATGGTCGATATCGAGCAGCGTGCCCTGCGCACCCTCGAACATCACGTTCTTGCCCTCTTTGATCGCGCCGTTCAGCAAAGCGGCCGTGTCCCTGACATAGGGCCGCACCTTCTCCGCAGCCTCGGCATATTCGTCATAGATCTGCGCCGGGTCCAGCGGATCGGTCCCGAACAGGGCATGCGCGATCGCGTTCTTCTCGCGGCAGGCGTTCTCGATATGGGTCTTCAGCAGCTTCGTGTTCAGCAGATCCACCACGCGCAGGCCGTTGCGGTGCATCTTGTCTTCATAGGCCGGCCCGATGCCGCGGCTGGTGGTGCCGATCTTCGTCCGCCCCGGCGCGCTCTCGCTCGCCAGCTCGATCATCCGGTGATACGGCAGGATCACCTGCGCCCGGTTCGAAACAAACAGCTGTCCCCGCGTATTCACGCCCAGGCCGTCCAGCTTCTCTACCTCTTTCAGGAAGGCCATCGGATCCAGCACCACGCCATTGCCGATCACTGCCAGGCAGTCCGGCCGCAGTACGCCGCAGGGCACAAGCTGCAGAATGAACTTCTTTCCGTGGATGATGACGGTATGGCCGGCATTGTGGCCCCCGCGTAACGCGCCACTACCGCGAAGCGCTCCGAGAGCACATCCACGATCTTGCCCTTGCCCTCATCGCCCCACTGGGCGCCCAGTACAACCGCTGTCTTCGCTCGCATCCTGAACTCTGTCTCTCCGAATCGTTTTCCCGCCGTTGCCAGACTCCCGCCAGTCCTGACCAATCGCGGTCAGTGGAGTTTTGGCCAACTGCGGGGAGAATAGCGCCGGCAGCGCACCGGACCGAGCGATTGCGGCATCTATAAGAAACCGAATCTCATTCCGGCACCAAAGCTGATGATATACGGCAGAAGTGCCCGGACAAAGCGGCCGCGCAGCAGCTCCGAATTACTCACACCAGACCATGCCCGAACTCCCCGAAGTCGAAACTGTCGCCAACGGTGTCCACCAGCGCATCGCCGGAGACCGCATCGAAGAAGCGTGGTTTTCGAGCAAGCCCGAGCCGATGAAGACGTCTCCTGCCGCGATGGCCAAGGCCCTTACCGGCCGCACGATTGAGCGTGTGCATCGCATCGGAAAGCACATCGTCTTCGACTTCGCGCCCGAGGCCGAGCGCGATCCCGTCCAATGGATCGTCCACCTTGGCATGACTGGACGCCTCGTCGTGGCCAATCCCGACGTGCCCCGCCCGCCTCACACCCATGGCGTGCTCATGCTGCGCTCCGGACGCGAGCTCCGATTCGTGGACGCCCGCCGTTTCGGCCGCATGGGCTTGCATGTCTTGCAGAAAACCGAGCAGTCCGAGGACCAGTCAGGATTCTCCGGTCCGGGAACCGAGCCGCTGCACATCTCCAAAGCCGACTTCCGCAAGCTCTTCCACGCCCGCCGCACCTCCATCAAGGCCGCGCTGCTCAATCAGAAGCTGTTGCATGGCGTTGGCAACATCTATGCCGACGAAAGCCTGTTCCGAGCCAAAATCCGCCCGCGCCGTATGGCCGCCCGACTGACCACGGAGGAACTGGACCGTCTTCACAGCTCCGTACAAAAGGTGCTGCGCGAAGCCATCCGACTCGGTGGCTCCTCGGTGTCCGATTATGTCGACGCCGCGGGCGAGCGCGGGTTTTTTTCAGCTTCGCCACTACGTCTACATGCGCACCGACCAGCCCTGCCTGGTCTGTGGAACGCCCATCCGCCGCATCGTCCTGGCCGGACGCGGCACCCACTACTGCCCGACCTGCCAGCAGTAAGAAAAACCGCTCTTCCGCTACGGAAACCCGGAGTTCGTCTCGCATAATTCCAGAAATCGGAAGACATCTGGAGCCGGTTTTTGGCTAAGTAGAAGAAAAGAGGCCGCTTTGAAATTGGCACGGCAACTGCTTTTGAATATGGCAGCCAGCGACGCACGCGGTCCCCAGTCTGGAGAGGGCCCGGCGATTCACTTCCGGATGTGCAGAGTCAGACGCCTACCAGGCCCTACCGCCACCGGACTTCATTGAACCGCAATCGAGCGCGGTCATTCGGGAGGCCAGTGATTGGCCATTAGCGACGCGCCGCCCATTCGATCGGGCGGCGTTGATCGTCTCACTGCACTACTTTCTGCCTTGCGTTCTCCCCCCAACAGATCCCGGGTTCTCCGTTCGTGCCATCCCTCCTGCGACTTTTGCACTTGCCATGAAGCAGGCCAGCAAGTATGCTTGTACTTGCCTATCGAGCGGCTGATGCCCTCATGTGGACCGGCGCAGTGGAGATCCTGATGGAATGGATCGTAACCGGAGCCAGACTGAGGGTTCGCCCCACTTCGAATAGTCATTACGGTATGATCCGCGACTCAGTGCTTCGGGCTGTAATTGCGCCCTGGGAAGCCTGTACGAGCGGTTAACGCCAGCACGAAACGCTGTTGAGAGCAGACGATACGCTCGAGCCCTTAGAAAGCACGTTGCCACGCCAGCACTCCCGTTACCCGGGTGCAGCGCGTCTTTATCCCTGGAACTCCATTCCGGCCCCTCAGACGTATGCCGGCGTTCCTGCTACTCAGTCTTAGCAACCGAACTCTGGCACAAAAAAGAAAGATCGATACTGCAGAAATGCACCAGGAAGTGCACGAATGACAACAGAACTAAATCCGTCCCCGGCTCCTGAGCCGCAGGGATCCGTGCAGGCGCAGTCCTCAAACGGCGCGCCGCAGACCCAGAACCAGCAAGGGCAGAACCCACAAGGGCAGGGACAAGGCCATCGCCGCCGGCGACGCCGCCGCAACAAAGGCGGTCAGGCCAAAGGCCAGCAGAACGGTGCTCGCTGCGCAGAATGGCGCCCCGGCCGGCGGATCGGCCAACGGTTCCCCAGCTCCCGCGCCCGCTTCCCACCATCAGGGACACCAGAAGCAGAAATCGGGCAAGCGCTTCTTCCAGAAGAGTCCAGGCAGTCAGGGCAGCTACGGCGGTAACGGCTTCCGGCCGTCACCCGGCAATGGCAATGGCAATGGCAACAGCGGCGGACGCCGCAAAAGCAAAGGGCGTCGCCAGCAAGTCTTCGTCGGCCCCATGGACCACAGCTATCGCGGCGGCGCCAATGGCAACGTCGCCGATCCCCAGACCCACTCGCAGAACGGCGATTTCCGCGGCATGCCGCACAGCGGCTTCTATTCCGAAACCGATTATGTCCAGCCGGTACCCATGCGTGAAGATGCGCCCACCCGGATTTACTGTTTCATCGAAGACCTGTTCATCCTGGCCAAGATTCAGGAAGTCTCGAAGAAGCTGGGCATCAAAGTCGCCTTCCTCAAGCCCGAGAAAGATGTCGTCACCAAGCTGACTGAGACCGCCGAGGAAGATCGCCCCGCGCTCATTCTCTTCGACCTTAACAACGCGAACGCGAAGCCGCTCACCCTCATCCCCAAGATCAAAGCCAAGCTCAAGCGAGGCACCTCGGTCATCGGATTCCTCGCGCACATCCAGGGCGAGTTGAAGAGCAAGGCCATCGAGGCGGGCTGCGACACCGTGATGCCGCGCTCCACCTTCTCGCAGAACCTGCCCAGCCTGCTGCGCCGCTACGGCATCATGGAAGAAGCAGAAGACGAGATTCAGGCAATCCAGGCGTAAGGCTCCGCATAATCGATGCATAGAAGGGCCCGCCGGATCGGCGGGCCTTTTCTCTTCCCCGCTCACGCATCGGGCCATGCTATCAACGGCCATGCCGCGTCCGTCTTCCTCGAAGCAGAAAAACATGCTGCGCCTCATCTGCTGGAACGAGGCGGATGCATCCGCTCGTGCAGCCGACCTTGCGCCGCGCCGGCTATCGCGTGATCGCAGACCCGCCAGAGAATGCCGGCGGCATGGTTCGCTATTTTCGCGAATTGTCACCCGACGCCGTCGTCATCGATCTCGATCGCCTGCCCTCGCACGGTCGCGAGCTTGGCCTGAGCCTGCGCGCCAGCAAGAGCACGAGTCATCTGCGGCTGGTCTTCGCCGGCGGCATTCCCGCGAAGATCGAGATGGTGCGCGCCGCCATTCCCGATGCCATCTTCACTCCGTGGGACAACGGGATAGCCGCAGCGATCGAGCACGCAATCGACACAGCCCGAACCGCCGCGCCTGCGCTCGCGCGAGCCTTCCCGGCAGATACGGCCCCGGGTCGCTCGAACGCAAGCTCGACATCAAGCCGCAGGCCCACTTCGTAGTCGTCTCCGTCGATCACAGCGACCAACAATGGCTGAATGAGTTGCTTACGTCCGTTCCGTTAGAGGCCATCCGCCAGCGCCGTACCGACACGAGCACCACGCTCGCGCTCTTCCTTGTCGCCGCGCGCCGCGATCTCATGCGCGCGTTCGAGCAGGCGCGTTCGTCGCTACCGCCAAAGGCCTCGCTATGGATCCTGCATCCCAAGCAGACCAGCCCACTTGCCGCGGACTTCAATCAGGATGATGTGCGCGAAGCCGGACTGGCGCACGGCTTCGTCGACTACAAGGTCTGCGCGGTGGATAAAGATTGGTCAGCACTGAAGTTCGCACGCCGCGGCCAGACCAAAGCTAAGCCGCATGTCATGCACCGGTAGATCAGGAATTGATCCAAACACGTTCTGAAGACGCTTCTGCCTGGACGCCAGACTTCTAACCCGGCGGCCAATGCATCGACCGGCCGCCCAGCAAATGAAGATGCAGATGATCGACCGTCTGGCCCCCATCTTCACCCGTATTCATCACCGTGCGAAAGCCCTTCGCCAGGCCCTTCTCCTCCGCCATCTTCTTCGCTACCGCATGCAGATGTCCGAGCAGCCGCTCGTCTCCGGGCGAAGATGAGCGAGTGAGGCAATGTGCTTGCGCGGAATCAGCAGCACGTGCACTGGCGCCTGCGGATGAATATCCGCAAAGACCACCGCATCATCGTCTTCATAGAGCTTCTGTACCGGGATCTCACCCGCGGCAATTCTGCAGAACAGACAATCCATGGCGACCAGCTTAACGCAGTCAGGTCCTACTTCGAGAAAAAGCGCGGATGTTCACCCGGCTTCCACGGATTGTAATCGCGCGCGAACTCCGCCCGCGCGCTGATCGGCGGATGACTGTAGGTCCAGAAGACCATCCACGGATTGGGATCAGGGATGTCCAGCGACTCTTCGCCCATCGTCTGGAAGCTGTGCACCGCCGTCGCCTGAGGATCGGCGACGATGCCATGCACTACCTCCTGCCCGTACACATCGGCACGATGCTCGACATAGCGGCTGATGCTGTTGCTGATCGGCTCGCTCACGATGGTGAAGACGTGAAAGACCAGCAGGAGCACCACGACGGCGCTCCAGTCCTCCACCGCCGGCACTTGCCAGCGCGCCCAGTAAAGACACACCAGCTTGCGCACCAGATGGAAGGCCAGCCACAACGCCAGCAGCGTGCCTGCGGCCGCCATCATCAGGCCATGAACAACATCTCCCAGCACGTAATGGCCAAGCTCGTGGCCGAAGATGAACAGCACCTCATCCGGCGACGACTTCTTGAGCGATGTGTCCCACACCACCACCCGCTTTGAGCTGCCGAAACCGGTGACGTAGGCATTCATCTCCGTCGTCTTCTCGCTCGCCTTCATCAGGAACATATGATCGGGGGCGATCTTCTCGCCGCTGCGCTCGACCACGCGCTCCAGTTGCGCCACCAGCTCCGAATGCGAGCGCGAGAGCGGCTCAAAATGGTTGAACAGCGGATCAATGATCAATGGCTCCGCGAAGACGCCAGCCACCATCAGCGGCAGTGAGAGCAGCCAGAACCACAGCCACCAGCGACGCGGCGAATGCCGCACAATGGCAAACAGCAGCGAGCCGACGAAGGTAGAGATCGCAATGTTACCAGCAGGCCCTTCGTCCAATCCCAGAACCACGCCGGCCAACGCTCGATGGAGAGCCCATACGCCAGCCCGAGATGATGCCCGGCCAGCGATAGCGGCAGGCTGAGCAGGTCGGATCGCGACAATCAACAGCGGCAGAAAGATAAGTCCCTGCACCCATGCCCGCGACGCGATGCGCGCAGCAAAACGGCTCAGCCCCGCAGCCCAGTGCAGCCGCAGAAACAGCAGCGGATACGCGAGAGACCACAGCGTCCCGATGGCCCACAGCCAGTTCTCATCGCGGTTCAGCGCCTCGGCGCGCTGCAACTTCCCCGGTGGCAGCGAATATGCCGGCCGCTGGATGGTCCGCTGAAGTTCCGCCGGCTGACCCATGCTGCGAAGCCGCGTCTGATTTGCGCAGAGCACACGGTCACCGACAAGCATCCGGAGAGCACCAGCAGGAGCAGCAGTATCCGAAACCGCATGCCACGTTATACCGTTTTCGCAAATACTCTGGTCCGGCCTGCGATTGTGAAGAGCAGCTTTGCTTGACGGAAAAGCTGCGTTGTACTGCCCTCGCGGCGCTACACCCATTGTGAGAACGCCGGCATCAACGACCGCTCCGGTCGCCGCCTGGTCCATCGCAGTGTGCCCGCGTCGTCGCGGATGCGTCCGCATCCGGACACAACTGTGCGGTTGCGAACAGCCTTTCCTGCGAAAGTGCCCCTATGTGAGAGACTTGCGATGCCTTCTTTGGCAGACCAGTTGCTTGTTAAGTACTGACGGACTCTCAAGGAGATCTGCATGCATGGTCTGCTGCTGAACCTGCGCCTCGCGCTGCGCCAGTTGCGCCGCACTCCCGGCTTCACGCTTACGGTTGTCCTCACGCTCGCGCTCGGCATCGGTGCCACCACCGCGATCTTCTCGCTGGTCGAAGGCGTTCTGCTGCGGCCGCTGCCTTTCCACGATCCTGCGCGCCTGGTCACGCTGAATGACACGCTGGAGGGCGCGGGGATGTCCGGCCTGCAAGCCGTCACTATCGGCGAAGTGACGCAATACGCGCGCGGCACCACCAGCTTTGCCTCGCTCGGCGCTTACACAGGAAATGGGTATGAGCTCTCCGGCCGCGGCGAGCCGGCAATGATCAACGGCACGCGCATGACCGCCTCAGTCTTTCCCACACTCGGCGTCGTTCCTGTCCTGGGCCGCGTCTTCACGCAGCAGGAAGACACCGGACATCAGCAGGTTGCGGTGCTGAGCTACGGCACATGGCAGGACCGCTATCATGCGGATCCCAATATTCTCGGCAGTAAGATTCTGCTTGATCGCAAGCCCTACGAAGTGATCGGCATCATGCCGCGCAATTTCGAATTCCCGCTCGTCCCGGGACGATTGAATCGATCAGAGCTGTGGGTGCCGATGAGCTTTACCGCCGAAGAGCTCACCGCCGGCGCGGCCGACGGCAACTGGAGTTATCAGATGGTAGGGCGGCTCAAGTCGGGCATCACCGCCGCCCAGGCGCAGGCAGGACGCCAACCGCGTGGCGCAGGAAGTGATGCGCAACTTTCCACCCGCGCTGAAGACGATCCATATCCATGCCGAGGTGGATTCCCTCAAGGAATCCGCTGTCGCCGCGGGCCGTCCGCTGGTCCGCATCCTGACTCTGGCGGTGCTCGTAGTTCTCCTCATCGCCTGTCTCAACGTGGCTGGCCTTCTGCTGGTCCGCGCCATCCGCCGCCGTCGTGAGCTGGCTCTGCGGCTGGCGCTCGGCGCATCGGCGCGCGCGCTGGTCAGCAGTTCCCTGATGGAAGGGCTGCTGCTCAGTGGCGCCGGCGGTATCCTTGGCCTGCTGCTCGCCTCCGCCGCACTGCGAGTCGCCATACCGCTGCTGCCGGAATCCATGCCGCGCATCGACGGCATTCACCTCGACTCCGGCGTCGTCCTCTGCGCTCTTCTGCTCGCTCTCCTAACCGGCGCGCTCTGCGGCATGGCTCCCGCCTTCGCTGCACTCCGCACACGCGTCAACGAAAACCTGAAGGAAGGCGGCAGGACGGGCAGCACCGGCTCCAGCCACGGACGCCTCCGCTCCGCGCTCGTCGTCACCGAGATTGCCGTCGCCCTGGTTCTGCTCACGGCTGCGGGCGCGCTGCTACGCAGCTTCCAGAAGATGCGCGACGTCGATCCCGGCTTCCGTGCCGATCACGTTCTTGTCGCCGGATACAATCTGCCCTCGCAGCTCTACGGCACGCAGAGCGTCGTCGATACCTTCGATCGCTCGCTATTGGAGCGCCTCGCGGCGCTACCCGGCACCACCGCAGCCGGCCTCACCAATATGCTGCCCACCGCGGGCTCAAATGGCGGAAGCGGGTATGTGGTCGATGAGACTGCGGCCGACCAGTCCGCAAAACTGCGCGTCGCCCCCTGGGCCTTGATCGTCGGCGACTACTTCCGTGCCATGCACATCCCGCTCATTTCCGGGCGCTATCTGTCCATGGAAGACAAGGCCGATAGGCCGCTCGTCGTGGTCGTCAATCAAACCCTAGCGCACCACTATTGGTCGGGGGGAAATGCCGTTGGAAAACGGCTGCGACTGGGAACGCAGGAGGCAAAGACACCCTGGGCCACGATCATCGGCGTCGTCGCAGACACCAAGCTCGGCTCGCCCGATACTCCCAGCCAGGAACAGATCTATGTGCCGGCCGCGCAATATAAAGCGATGCTCGCCTCCTTCGCGCCTCCGGGAATGGTCTCCGGCGATGGAGGCTTTATCGTGATGCGCTCCGCGCTCCCGCCGGAGCAGATGATCAACGCCCTGCGGTCAACCGTTGCGTCACTCGATCCGCTGCTCGCGCTGCAGCAGGTACAGACTATGAATGACGCCCTCTCCGCAACCGAAGGGCCGCGCCGCTTCAACACCTCCCTGATCTCTGCCTTCGCCTTCGGCGCGCTGCTGCTGGCCACTATCGGCGTCTACGCGGTCATCGCGTTCTCTGTCTCCATGCGCGCGCAGGAGATGGCCATCCGCATGGCGCTCGGCTCGCGCCGCGGAGAAATCGTATGGCTGGTCATGACCTCGGGCGCGAAGCTGGCAGCAATCGGCTGCGCCGTCGGCCTCATCGGCGCGCTCGCCGTCTCCAAGCTGCTTGCCTCGCTGCTATTCAACGTGAGCGCAACAGATCCGCTGATTCTCACCGGATCCATCTCCATGATGATCGTGCTGTCGCTGGTCGCCTGCGCGATCCCAGCACGGCGTGCCGCCTCAGCCAACCCGGTCGACGCCCTGCGTTCCGAATAGGCCGTGAGATGATCTGCGCTTTCCACTGCCGAGAGGAGGAGTCGTCCTGAGCAGTAGCGAAGGAGCTGCAGTTTGATCCGTGATCACCAGACGTGAGGGCCAAAGGAAGTGAACCCCACAACACGCGCCGCCGGCGTATTCGCCCGGACGGCCAGTCCCTAGTCGAGCCGCACCAGGTATGCCTCGCCTTCTCTCGGCTTCAGCTCGTGTGCAATGGCCACTGCCCGCTCTTTGTCGTCTCTGTATGGACGAATCCGCACCCAGTGTCCCGTCGGACCGGTGAACTCGATCACATTCGCCGTCTGATACTTCCGGCTCAGTTGCGTGCGCAGCTTCTCCGCCTCATCCCCATCTTTGAACGCACCGATCTGCACACACCAGCGCCCGCCATTTTCAATCGGCGCGGGCACGGCAAACACATCGATGCGCACCGTCGCCAGCCCCGGCAGATACACGCCAAGCGCCTTGGCCGATGCAAGCGACAAATCGAGGACGCGACCTGGCACAAACGGGCCACGATCCGTCACGTGCAACACAGCCTGCTGGCCGGTCTTAACATTCGTAACCCGGATGAGCGAATTCAGCGGCAGCGTGCGGTGCGCCGCGGTCATCGCGTCCTGGTCGTAAATCTGGCCGTTGGCTCCGCGTCGCTTATTGTAGGGCGGCCCGTACCAGCTTGCCGTACCCGTCTCCGTCCACACCGGTGGGTGGCTCGCAACAAACGCCAGGTCCGCGGCACTTGTTACCCCTGGATTCACAGACGATGGCGCAATCGGTGCATTGGATGCAATCGTTGGCGCACCTGCGCTCGATCCCGATGGAATTGGAAGCAGCACAGGCGCTGGAGGAGCGTAGACTGTCGCCGCGCGATGGCGACACCCTGCAATCAGAACAATCGCGGCAGAGGCGGCAACAGAGAGCAGCGCAGTTTGCGCGAGCCTTCCCGCGCTGGCGCTACGCACTCGTCTTGTCCCCGGTTTGCTGTTCTCGAGGCTGCTCTTCTCGGGCGTGCTCCGCATCCGCCCGGCGCCGCTGATCGAGATGATCAGCCAGCCTCGCCAATTGTTCGGCAGCGGCGCGCAACGCAGACGATGAGTCCTGCCGCACCTGCGGCACCACCTGATCGTTGAGATAACCGATCACGCGCTTCACCTCATCCTCAATCCGCGGGCCGATGTTGCCAAACTGCGCATCGACTTTGCGGCCAAAATTCTCGAACGTGCTCCTGCCGCCCTGCGATGTCTCTGCCATAAGCCACCTCAATCTGCTTCAACAGTCTCCGCGCCAGCCTACGTTCCGGTCAATCGCGCGGGCCCCCAAGGTCTCCACCGGGTTACTCCGCTTTGGGCAGACCGAAGCGGACTGATAACCTGCATCTTATTGACGGAATGCCATCTTCCCCTTCGATATTTCATTCCCCTCGCTTGCTGAAGCGCGAAGCTGATTCGAAAGAACGCTTCGCTCGCATCCTGGCTCCGCGCAGGTGGATGCGCCGCCGTTTCCTTAAATCCTTTTCTGCCTCGCGCGTCCTCGTACCGTTGGCTTTCCTCGTCGCCGCCGCGCCGCGCTGCCGGGCAGAGGCTTCCTCGCTGCCCGATGCGCCACAACCCCAGGCCAGCAAATCATCGCCAGATGCGCTCGCATTCCCCACAATTGACCGGCCCCGGCCGCGACAACACGGTATTGGGTGTGCACGTCGGCCCTGCCTATCCCATCCGCCCCGACGATAAGTGGGACACCATGGTCAACGCCGGGCAGCACGCGCGGCCGCTCAGCGCCACCGACACATTGATCTACGCGGCACACGAGCAGGTGCTTCCCACGGTGCTCGTTCCTGCGTTGATTGCTTCGGGCTGGGGACAATTGATCGATTTAGATCCGCACGTCGGCACTGATTCCGGCGGGTTTGGCGAGCGCTTTGGCTACAACATGCTGCGCCAGGGGACTGACCGCGTCAGTGGTGACGGTTTGTTCGCCGCCGCGTTCCGCCAGGACCCTCGCTTCTATCGGGAAACCAACGGCCCCATCGTGCACCGCGGGTTGCGGTGCCGTTCGTCAGACATTCATGCGCCACGACAGCAATGGCGATGGCGGCGAGCGAGTGAACGCCTCCGGCATTCTCGGCCATGCGCTGGGCAGCTATCTGGCTATGGCTTATTATCCCGATGCCAGTGCCGGTGCCGGTGTGGCGACGCGGGGCTTCGCCACCGCCGTGGCAGGCGATATGGGAAGCAAGCTGCTTCTAGAATTCATGCCTGACCTGCTCCGTCTCGGATTCCGGCACAATCACTAGATCACCGCGACCTATCGCCGATGATCTTCGTCCTTATGCGGAGGAGAACAAGCATCCGGGAAAGACCTCGCAAGGCGCTACGGAGATGGACCCGTCTCCTGCCCGCAGTCATGGGCGTCATGATCGCGGTGCTAACCTCGTTCGCTTGCGCAAGTGCACGGGCACAACGCAATCCGCTCGTGGATCTCACGCCCGCTCCACCTTCGCCGCTCGATCTTGCAGTTGCGAACGATCTGTCGTCCGCCCCGTCGGTCTCAGCGCTGCCGGATGCACCCACTCCGAACACCGGCGTTCCCGACGGCAACGCGGCTGATCCAGATGCGAACGGCTCCGGCATATCCGCCGCGCCACAGCAACACGAAAGGCAGGTTTCGCCGGGATTTCCGCCCGTCAGTCCCATGCCCGTACGCCTGCCGCCGTCGCCGGGAGAGCACCCCAGCATTCCTTCGCTGACCGCCCCCTGCCAGGCCGGATTGTGCACATCCACGCCGGCACATATGTGCTGCGCTCGCGACGTGGATTACTTCCAGCGCTTCGTGGACGCCGGCATTCACCCCCTCACGGCGCGTCAAAAAGGCTATCTCGCCTTCCGCAATAGCGTCGATCCCTACAACTTCGCCACCATCGGATTCTTCTCCGCTATCAACGTGGCATCCGATCCGAGTTCCCCCTACGGCCCCGGATTTCCCGGCTTTGGCCGCAACTTCGGAGTGGCATACACCGAATCGGCGGTCGGCGAATTCTTCGGCACATTTCTGATACCTGCGATTGCCCACCAGGATCCGCACTACCACCGCCTGCCGAATGCATCCTACGGGCGCCGCATCCTGCACGTCATCACGCAGGTAGCATGGGCGCAGAGCGACTACGGCGTCGGCATGCCGAACTATGCGAACCTCGTTGGGAGCGCTCTGGACGAGGGCCTGGGTAATCTCTACGTTCCCGGCCGGAACAAGAGTTGGGGCTCTGCGGTAGCGCGCTACAGCACCGGCATCGCCACCGACCCAATCGGCAACGTCATCACCGAGTTCCTGCCCGACGTGGCGCGCCGCGTCAACGTCCGAATCGTCCTCGTGCAGCGAATCGTCAACCAGGTTGAGAAACAATAATGATCGGGTTTGCGGAGAGCGCCAGCATGGCAGCGCTGCCCACCAACGCTGGGCTGGCGGCCTGCTCACCGCGCTGCCTGTGTTGGCTTCTATCCTGTGGCTCGGTGGCACCTTCCATCGCACCTACGGACCGACGCACTACTTTCTGAACTACCAGCACGGATTCCTCAAGCGCGCGCTTCTTGGCGAGTTGCTCCTGCCGCTGCACTTCATCAGCCTGCATACCATCCTCGCGATCGAGCTCTTCATCTTCGCCGCCGTTGTCGCGGTGACTTACATCGTCTTTCGCCGCACGCTCTTCGGCACATTGGAAGAGCGCTCGCTCGCCGCGTTCTTGCTGGCCGCGCCCGCACTGCTGCCGCACCTCGCCTATCTTTCGGGCGACCTCGACAGCGTGCTCTACATTTGCGCCGTGCTCGCCGTCGGTGCATTCCTGGCGATGCCGGCTGCCGTGGCCATAGCGTTTTCCATTGTTCTCAGCATCGTCGCGCTGCTCGTCCATGAGGCCTTCGTGCTGCTCTTCTATCCCGTGATCCTCGCCATCATGATCGACCAGGGCCGCCGCCATCGCCTGCGGGCGGCGTGGTCCTCGCGCAGCTCGTTGTCGTCGCCATCGCCTTCCTCGCAATCCTCCACTTCGGCAAATGGACCGTTCCCGCACCCCGAGTACCTGGCCGCCGCGCAGCAGCGCACCAATATGCCGCTCGAGGGCACCGTCTTTTTCGTGCTCTCCAATACGTTGCAGCAGCAGTTACACTTCGTCGCCGCGCTCTATACGAAGCAGCTCATCGCCGGAGTGCTCCTGAGCTGCCTCGTCTCTCTGCCCTATTTCGCCACGCTGATCTGGCTGATACAGAGCGCGCTCGCCGTCCGCGGCTACTCGAACAAGTCCCGCTGGGGCCTTCTCCTGCTGCTGTGCGCGCCGCTGCTGCTGCTGCCGCTGGGCCATGATGCGATGCGCTGGGTATCCGCCATCTGCATCAATATCTCGCTCTTCTTGCTTTATCTCTACAGCACCGCATCAGAACCGGCAGAGCGCCGGACGCTCACTGCATGGACAGCAACGCCACTTTACCCCGCAATGCTCGGCTACGTGCTCGTGCTCGGCGCCTATGGCATCGCCAGCACGCGCCTGGTCACTAATATCGGCAACCTGCTCAGCGGCCATCCGTAAGTTTGTCGTCCTGGCAGGCCGCATTCCGCGCCACCGGATTGCAGCGCGCCATCGCGCCGCCCGCAAAGCTGACGGAATAGCCCGTCCACTGCGCCGGCTCCGCCTTCGGATAATCCGTGCTCAGGATCTGCGCGCCGCTCGCCATCGCGTGATCGCGCCGCACTGTCGATCCGGAGCGGCCCTCCTTCGTATCCGCATCCGTGCGCGTGCGCACCAGGTAGCCCTGGCGCACCAACGCGGCAATCTCCTGCTCCGTGCCGTCGTTCTCTTCGGTGAACGCAGCATCCGGCTGGCCCGGCGCGGCATTCGTAAACAGCACGCGCCCGCGCAGATTCGGGTGCCCTTCCAGATACATCGGCTCGGCCGAGCGCTGATCCATCAGGAAGATCACCTTGCCGCGCGCCCTCTCGAGCGTCGGCCAAGCGTTCGCGCGCGCGGCTTCGTTCGGCGTCGCATAGGTGCCGCGCATATCGTCCGGCGTGATCATCTCGTCTGCCGGGAACACCGAACGGATTTCGCGATCCAGCTCATCGAACGTCGCCGCCGTGAACGGCTCGGGCGTCGTCGCATGTGGAATATTCAGCGGCTTGCCCTGCTTCGTCTCCACCAGCACAAAAATCGGCAGGTGCCGCGGATGCGCCTTCGACCAGTCGCGCACGATCGTCAAACACGCGGTGAACGGCTGGCAGTTGCTGTGCTGGTCCAGATCCTGCACATGCATCACCTTGAATCCCGGCTTCATCATCACATCGGAACTCGCGCCGGAAAAATTCGGATCGTCCGCATCGACCGGAACCCCGGCCGACTTCTCCAGCGCGGGCCCCGCCGGATGCGCATAGCGCCCACCCTTGCTATCGGCAAAGATGTCCAGCTCGATCTGCCGCACGCCGCCATCGAACTGCTTGTCCAGCGGCTGATGTGCATAATCCAATCCGCGCAGATCCGCCGGCCGCTTCTTCTCCAGAAACGCCCGCACGCCCGGCAGCAGCCCGGCATGATAGCTGTTATGCGACCCGATCACCTGAATCTGGTTGATGCGTACCTGCGCATCCATATCGGAGGCGCTATGGCCGGCCTGCGCTGCTGCTGCTGCAAATAGCAGCACGGCGGCGAAATGCATTGTCTTCATGGGAGCCCTGTCTGCGTTCAAATTCGATGGCTTTCGCCACCATGCGAAGTCTAAACGCAGAAGATCAATGGGCGGTTGCAAGACGCGGATCATCTCGGCTGTGCACAGCATCCGCAGCGTGTGCCAGCAGTTCGTAAGAGCGCAGCCGCGCCCCGTGGTCGTGCACGATCGTCACCGCAATCACCTCGTCGAGATCGAGCGCACGCGCGAATGCCGCAAGCTGCTCATGCACACGCTGGGGTGTTCCATAGAAATAACGCGGCCACTCGCCTTCCTCCATCAGCACCGGGCCCTGCCTCTGTAATTCGCGCAACGCCTCTTCCGGTCGAGGTACCGGCCGCCGGTCGCCGCTGCGAATCCGCCGCATCAGCAGCCGCGGACTGGCCATTAGCCGCTCCGCATCTTCCTCCGTCTCCGCGCACAGTACGCCGACGGCAACACTCTTATGCGGTGCGGCCGCATGTTTGCTGGCGCGGAACGACTCGGTGTAGTGCTCGATCGCCCCCCGCGTATGCACCGGGCTGAAGAAATGCGCAAACGCATACGGCAGCCCGAATTGCGCCGCGGCTTCCGCACTCCAGAGGCTCGAGCCCAGCAGCCACACCTCCGGCCCGCCCGGCATCGCAGGCGATATCGTCAACTGCGAGAACGGATGTTCCGCCGGAAAATCGCGATCCAAAAACGACAGCAGCTCTGCTATCTGATCCTCGAAATCATCTGCCGGCCGTTGCCGCCGCTCGCGCCGCAGCGCATGCGCCTCCAGCGGCCCGCCGCCCGGCGCGCGGCCAATCCCCAGATCCACACGGCCCGGATACAACGCGTGCAGCGTGCGAAAGACCTCCGCCACCTTGTACGCGCTGTAATGCGGCAGCATGATGCCGCCCGAGCCTATGCGTATGCGCGAGGTCTCCGCACCAATGCGCGCCAGCAGCACTTCGGGCGCCGTGCATGCCAGCAGGTCCATCGCATGATGCTCCGACATCCAATACCGGTGATAGCCCAGGCGCTCCACATGCTTCGCCAGGTCGATCGAATTCGCAATCGCCTGCGCGGGCGTCGACCCCTCGGGCACCGGCGACTGATCCAACACGGAAAGCCCCACACGCTTGCTTCCGGCAATCACTACTGCTTCGCTCATATTCAATTCGCTCTCGACTGTTAGATGACCGAGAGGCGCCTCTGGACTCGCCCCCGCGCGCACTACACTGGTGCTCCATGTCCACCATCCCGCCCTTCCCGTTTCCGCTGCGCAGCGATAGCTACAAGCTCACGCACTGGCGCCAGTACCCGCCCGGCACCACCGAGGTCTACAGCTATCTGGAATCGCGCGGCGGCCGCTTCCCGCAGACGGTCTTCTTCGGCCTGCAGCCCTACCTGCGCAGCTATCTCGCCGGCAGCGTCGTCACGGCCCACGACGTCGAAGTTGCGGATCGGCTCTCTGCGGCACACTTCGGTCGTGGCGGCATCTTCAATCGCGCCGGATGGATGCACATCGTCGAACAGCACGGCGGCCGTCTCCCGGTTGAAATACGCGCCGTCGCCGAAGGCACACCGGTCCCCACCCACAACGTGCTGATGACCATCCGCAACACCGATCCCGCCTGCTACTGGCTCACCAACTTCCTCGAAACCCTGCTGCTCAAAGTCTGGTATCCCACCACCGTCGCCACGCTCTCCGGAGCCATGCTGCGCGTCATCGCAGAAGCGATGCTGCGCAGCGGTGAAGATCCTGGCCCATCCAACATGATGCTTCACGACTTCGGCTATCGCGGCGTCAGTTCGGAAGAGTCCGCCGGACTCGGCGGCGCGGCTCACCTCGTTCACTTCCGCACCTCGGACACGCTCATCGCCAACATGGTTCTGCGCGAACACTATGCGAGTCCCGCCACGCCAGCCGACTGGATGCCCTCCACCTCCGTCGTTGCCACCGAGCACAGCACCATGACTGCCTGGGGCCGCGATCACGAAGTCGATGCCTACCGCAACGTGCTCAGTGAATATCCCGAAGGCATCCTCTCCATCGTCGTCGACAGCTTCGACGTCTATCACGCCGCAAAGGAGATGTTCGGCGGCGTGCTGCACGAGCAGGTGCTGGCCCGCAACGGCCTGCTCGTCCTTCGCCCCGACTCCGGCGATCCGGTCCAGGTCCTGCTGCGCCTCCTGCCCATGTTGGCCGAGCGTTTCGGCAGTACACGCAATAACACTGGTTACATATCTCTGAATCCAAAAATCCGGCTGCTCTGGGGTGACGGCATCGGACTCGAATCCGTCGAGCGCATCCTCGACAACCTCCTCGCGGAGCGCTGGTCCGCAGCCAACCTCATCTTCGGAATGGGCGGGGCGCTGTTGCAAAAGGTGAATCGCGACACGCAGAAGTTCGCTTTCAAGTGCTCCGCCGCCATCGTCAACGGCGAGCTGCGCGATGTCTTTAAGGAGCCGGTCACCGACCCCGGCAAAGACTCCAAGCGCGGCAAGCTGGCGCTAGTCAGAACCGCGCGCGGTCTTGAGACCGTGCACTGCCCCGGCAATTGCGAGATAGCAGGCGACCTGCTCGAACCTGTCTTCCGCAACGGAGAGATTCTCCGCCACCAGACGCTCGAAGAAGTGCGAGCAAAGGCGGCGCAGCACTAGCCATGAATGGCCCTGCCAATGTCATCATGAGCGGAGCGAAGGAAACGAGACCATCGGCACCCCCAACGCTGGCGCACCCGCCCGGACGGCCAGTCCCTAAAAATGCTGCCATCCTTCCGCGCGCAGCTCGCTCCGCCGCCCATCTTGCACCAACATCATCTGCGGCGTGCCGGCCCGACGCCGCAGCATGCGCCCGATCCGCCGCATCGGCACGCCTGCAATACTGCGCGGGATGCGCGTGCGAGCATCTGCGGTAAATAGCAGCTCGTAATCATCCCCACCATGCAGCGCGTCCACAAGCGTCGCGCCTGCGCCAATAGGCAGCAGCCCCGCATCCACCTCCGCGCTTAACGCCGATTCTTCGCACAGATGCTGCAAGTCCACCGACAACCCATCGCTGATGTCGATGGCCGCCGTCGCCAGCCGTCGCCGCACCAGCCCGCGTCCCGTATCGATCCGCGGCTCGGGAAAGAAATGCGGATGCTCCATCGTCGCGCTGACCACGCCCCGAAAGCGTGGAAGCGGCTGCGCCGGGGTTCGCTTTCTGGGATGCATCAGCGAGCGCAACTCAGCCGCCGCGCCACCTAACATGCCGGTGACATACAAAACATCGCCGGCCTTTGCGCCGGAGCGCAGCAATGCGCGCCCCCGCTCGACCGCGCCGATCACCACGATGTCCGCTGCGGCTCCGCCCGGGGACTGCGCGAGATCGCCACCCGCAAGCGGCACATCCCCTCGCTCCGCCAGCGCCAGCAAGCCGTCATAAAAGCGATCGGTCCAGCTCCGTCCCCCCTGCGTCAGCTCACGCGGGACAGCCAGCGACAGAAACGCCGCCACCGGCCGCGCGCCCATCGCCGCAATATCGCTCAACCCGCGCGCGAGGCATTTGTGCCCGACCGCCTCCGGTGGATGCGACGCCCGACGGAAGTGCACATCCTCAAGCGAGAAATCGGTCGTGACGACAATCTCTTCGCCACGCCGCACCGCCAGCACCGCCAGCACCGCAGCATCGTCGCCGATCCCCACGCGCAGCGCCCGACTGCCACCAGCACGCGCCCGGATAACCTTCAAGATCGTCACGATTCGCGCTCTGCCCATCCGACCAGCTTACCTGCAGAAACAGCAACGGCAGGCCACCATTCGGATGAAGCCTGCCGTCGCCTGCCGTTCTCTGTTGTCGCCGGATGGTTCCCTGCTATTTCAATCGTGCAGATCGAAACGATCAAGGTTGGTCACCTTCGTCCAGGCGGCTACGAAGTCGTCGACGAACTTCTCCTTCGCATCCTCGCTGGCGTAGACCTCGGCCAAAGCGCGCAGCACCGAGCTCGAGCCGAAGACGAGGTCGACGCGCGTACCGGTCCACTTCAGCTCGCCGGTCTTGCGGTCATGCCCCTCGAACGCCTCCCTGGCATCGGTAACCGGCTTCCACTGCGTGTCCATGCCCAGCAGCTTCACGAAGAAGTCGTTGGTCAACACGCCCGGCCGGTCCGTGAATATGCCGTGCTTGCACCCCTCGGCGTTGATGTTGATCGCGCGCAGACCTCCGATCAGCACCGTCATCTCAGGCGCGGTCAGCGTCAGCAGTTGCGCCTTGTCGATCAGGCCTACCTCCGCGGGCACCGTAACTCCGGCCTTCCGATAGTTGCGGAAGCCGTCGGCGAGCGGCTCGAGAACGTTGTAGGCGGCAACTTCGGTCTGCTCCTGCGAGGCATCCGTGCGGCCGGGCGTGAACGGCACCGTCACGTTGTGGCCGGCGGCCTTCGCAGCCTGCTCCACACCGGCGTTGCCGGCCAGCACGATCAGGTCGGCGAGTGAGACCTTCTTGCCGCCGCTCGCGCTCTTGATTGAACTCCGACTGGATGCCTTCCAGAACCTTGAGCACCTTGGCCAGTTGCGCGGGCTGGTTGGCCTCCCAATCCTTTGCCGGAGCGAGACGGATGCGGGCGCCATTGGCGCCGCCGCGCTTGTCGCCGCCGCGGAAAGTCGAGGCCGAGGCCCACGCAGTGCCGACAAGTTCGGAGACCGTCAGGCCCGAAGCCAGAACCTTGGCTTTGAGCGCGGCGACGTCCTCGTTGTTGATCAGCGGATGATCGACGGCGGGCACCGGGTCCTGCCAGATCAGCTCTTCTTTCGGCACCTCCGGTCCCAAATAGCGCGAGCGCGGGCCCATATCGCGATGGGTCAGCTTGAACCAGGCGCGGGCGAAGGCATCGGCGAAGGCCTGCGGGTGCTCGAGAAAACGACGCGATATCTTCTCGTAGAGCGGGTCGAAGCGCAGCGACAGGTCGGTGGTCAGCATCGTGGGCTTGTGCTTCTTCGACGGATCGTACGCGTCCGGGATGACAGCCTCGGCATCCTTGGCCTCCCACTGGATGGCGCCAGCCGGGCTCTTCGTCTGCACCCACTCGTACTTGAAGAGGTTTTCGAAGAAGAAATTGCTCCACTGCGGCGGGTGTCTGTGTCCAGGTGACTTCCAGGCCGCTGCCGACGGTGTCCTTGCCGCTGCCGGTGCCGTAGTTGCTGACCCAGCCCAGACCCTGCGCTTCCATGTCGGCGGCTTCAGGCTCCGACCCCTTGTGCGACTCGGGCGCGGCGCCGTGGGTCTTGCCGAAAGTATGGCCGCCGCCGATCAGCGCGACAGTTTCCTCGTCGTCCATCGCCATGCGGGCGAAGGTCTCACGGATAAATTCGGCGGCAGAGACAGGGTCACCGTTAGCATCCGGGCCTTGCGGATTGACGTAGATCAGCCCCATCTCGGTGGCGCCGAGATGCTGTTCGAATTTTTCGAGAGGCCGGTGGGCCAGCCACGCGGTTTCGGTGCCCCAGCTCACGTCCAGGTCGGGCTCCCAGGTGTCTTCGCGCCCGGCAGCAAAGCCGAAGGTGCGAAAGCCCATGTTCTCCAGCGCCACATTGCCGGTCAGGATCAGCAGGTCGGCCCAGGAGATCTTCTGTCCGTACTTCTGCTTGATTGGCCACAACAGGCGGCGCGATTTGTCGATGTTCACATTGTCTGGCCAGCTGTTCAGGGGAGCGAAGCGCTGCTGCCCACGCCCGGCGCCCCCGCGGCCGTCGCTCAAGCGATAGGTCCCGGCAGAGTGCCAGGACATGCGGATGAACTGCGGACCGTAGTTGCCGAAGTCCGCCGGCCACCAATCCTGCGAGTCGGTCATCAACTCGCGCAGGTCCTTCTTCAGTGCCTCGTAGTCGAGCTTCTGGAATTCCTCGCGATAGTTGAACGTCGACGCCAGCGGGTCGGATTTGGATGAGTGCTGGTTCAACAGATCGAGGCGCAGCCCGTTAGGCCACCAGCTGCGGTTCTCGGTAACAGGTTTGGAGTCATTCCCCGAAAACGGACATTTGGCTTCAGTTGTCATGGCTTTTCTTTCCTTTTGTGGGGTGATACGGTCTCGTGCGATCTGGTCCTATCGAGAGGCTCAGCATCAAACAAAGCTTACTCAACAAGAATAATTATTGGTTCAGGCAGTAGCAAACTTCAGGCTGTGGAACCGTCGATTGTCGCCTCAGCAGTGGTGCAGTCACCGGCAGAGATAACTGACTCGGTAATACTTTTGTCGTACTCAAGGAACATCGCCTATTGTTCGCCTATACAACTTCGGTCAAGTTGCAGACGTCTTTCCCAGTTTGGTAGGGTGTGAATGCGTTCCAGCAAATCTCATTCGCACCAGCGTAGTATTCGCGAACCAGGAACGAACCCATCGATCGCGAAAGGAGGTGCCCTGTGCGCAAAACCTACTACATCATCTTTGTCGCCCGTGAAGACGATGGCCGCCTCCGCAAGATCCCCGTTCCGCTGCACTATGCGTACGTCTTTGTCGCCGCTGCCGTCGTCGGCCTCTTCACCATCACCGGCATGGCTGGCTCTTACGGCCGCATGCTGCTGAAGACCGCCCACTACGATCAGGTCCGCTCCGAAAAGGAGACCCTCCGCCACGACTACCTGCACATGCAGCAGGTCGCCAAGGAAAAGGATGTTCAGGTCGCCTCCCTCGGCTCGCTCGCCAGTGAGGTCACCGCACTCTATGGTCTGCGCCAGGACCGCATCAGCAAAGCCAGCGCCGACCCGGTCGCCCCTGTCATGGACACGGCCAGCGAGTCAAGCGACTATCTCCATACGCTCGACCAGCTCACCGCCCTCCGCAGCTCCGCGCTCTCCGGCCACATGCGGCGCGCACTCGAGCCCGCCTTCGGCCTCGGCGACAACGCCGACTGGGGCAGTTCCGCCGATCTGCCGACCCTCTGGCCCGTCGAGGGTCCCATCACCAGCTCCTTCGGCGAACGCCAGGACCCCTTCAACGGTGAAGGCGCCTTCCACAAGGGCATCGATATCTCAGCCAACATGGGCGCGGCCGTCCGCGCACCCGCCGACGGCACCGTCCTGATGGCTGGCCCGGCCAGCGGCTATGGTCAGGAGGTCATGCTCGACCACGGCCACGGCATCCACACCCTCTACGGACATCTCTCCGGATTCGCCGTCACCACCGGTCAGGATGTGCATCGCGGCGAAGTCATCGGGTACGTCGGCAGCGAAGGCCGCTCTACCGGTCCGCACCTGCACTACGAAGTGCGCATCCACGACACGCCGGTGAATCCGCATAAATACATGCGCGAGACCATACAGGAGTTCGCCTCCAGCAAGCCCGCCAGCAACGGAACCAACGCCGGCATGATGTAGTTCTCCCCAGCGACAAACAATACGGCCTGCCCACGCGGCAGGCCGTATTGTTTGTGCCGGCCCCTCGCCATTGCCAGGTCGGCTATCCTGCAGTTGGTTCGCAGCCGGACCCGCAACGACGGCACCGCACTCGGAGGCGCCCTCGGAGAGGTGTCCCGGGGGAAGCGGCGACACGACCTTTTACGTCTTCTTTGCCCCGTATCTGCTAGCATTCCCCCCGGACAAAACTCCGGCCGCAGGAAACATCTTTAGGTTCGCTGCCTGTCGTTCGACGCGAACGCATCCGATCGCTTTAGAGGACGATGTCGATGAGCCGTTCAATGCCCCGTTCAGTGCCCCGTACAGTCCGCTGTGCGCTTCTCGCGCTTCTCCTGCTGGTATCGCTGCGGCCGCTGTGCGCACAGGTCGCCATCTCCGTTTCCTTCGGACCGCCGGCGCTTCCGGTTTATGAGCAGCCGCTCTGTCCCGCGGAAGGCTACATATGGACGCCCGGCTATTGGGCCTGGGATCCGGACTACGGCGACTACTACTGGGTTCCGGGTACCTGGGTGCTCGCTCCCGAAGTCGGCTATCTGTGGACTCCCCCATGGTGGGGCTGGGAGGGCGGCGCATTCCTCTTTCACACGGGCTATTGGGGCCCGCATATCGGGTTCTATGGCGGCATCAATTACGGCTTCGGCTACTTCGGTCACGGTTTTGAGGGAGGTCGCTGGCAAGGCGATCATTTCTTCTACAACCGCTCTGTCGTGAATGTGAATGTCGTCAACATTCACAACGTCTATAACGAAACCGTCGTGAACCGCGGCGTCGAGAATCGCGTCAGCTACAACGGCCCCAACGGCGGCATCAACGCCCGTCCAACTCCCGAGGAAGAAGCAGTAGCGCACGAACGGCATGTTCCACCCATCGCGACGCAGACTCGGCACATACAGATGGCGCGATCCAATCCGCAGCTTCGCGCTTCGGTGAATCAGGGCAAGCCGCCCATCGCTGCAACCGAGAGACCTGCGGCGTTCAGCGGCCCGCATGTTCTACCCGCAAAGGAAGCAGGCGCGCCGTACCACCCGCCCGCCAATCGCCCCGTGGCCAATCGCGGCGGAACATCCACCGGCAATCCGGCACGTCCCGGTGAGGTGCAACCGCATCCGGGAAACGCCAACAATCCGGCGCATGCCAGTGAGGTTCAGCCTCACCAGGTGCCGGCGCCTACAGGCCCCGGAAACGCCAGCATGAGTCAGAAAAACCAGCATGAGCAGCAAACGTTGGTTGCAAAACAGAATCAGGAGCACCAGCAACTCCAGCAGCGGCAGGAACAGGAGCATCAGCGGGCCCAGCAACAGAGTTTCAGCCAGCCCAAGCAGCAGCAGATGGAGCAACGCCACCAGCAGCAGACCTTCCAAATGGAGCAGCGTCATACGCAGCAAATGCAGGGCCTGCAAGCCAGACAAGCCGCCCACGGTGGAGGAAGGCCGCCTCGATGACGGTCGGGCTCAGTTGAAGAAGGCACGGCGTTGCGCCACTCAGATCCAGATCAACGCAAAGAAAGTGGGCCGTGATTCGCGAATCTGCCGAATCACGGCTCTCCGGTAACGAATCACCTCGATTTAGAGACGACCTACTGTGGTTGTTGCGGCGGGACAACCGCAACTCGCACCACCTTGCATTCCACTTTTTTATCTTCAGGCGTCTTGATCTTTACCTTCGTGCCATCAATCTCGTAGTGGACACTGCTCCCGACGACGAAATTGACCGCGTTCACCGACTTGTCAGCATCGGTGCGGCAGATATACTCCTTGCCGCCTTGGTCAAAGGTGAGATCGAACACCTGGTGCTTGCTTTTCTTTGCGTGCTTGTCTCCCACCCCCGCCGGCTGGAAGTCCTTCAGAAGGGTGTCGCCTTCGATCTTCGGGCCCGCGAGCGCCGGTACTGCCATCGCTGCAGTGAGCAAAACAATCGTCATGAGCTTGCGCATCGTTCTTTCTCCGTGCCTGATTCTAGACCGAGTCCCGCGTTCCCGGCAGTGAATGCGCGACTACTGCAACCCTAAGTGCCAGCGCCTTACGGCTTCATGACGGTTGTAGGCTCTCCGAAAAAGGCGCGCCGCGCTGTTCTGCCCGAAGCCTGCCACACCTGCACCACCTCATACACAATCGTGGTGCCATAGGTGACAGCAACCCACACCGCGACCGCTTCGATCGGCAATCCTGTCCATGCGCCAATCGACAGGCCCATCATTTCTTTCGGCTGATAGCCCCACCAGCCGTAAGGCACGGCCAGCGTCGCCTCCCACAACATGCTGATCAGCAGAACCATGAAGATCGTCAGGCTGAAGGCACGCCAATTGATGAACCGCCGCGCAACAGGAAAGAAGCTGACCGAAGGAACCACTCCACCGATCACAAGCGCTGTGAAGTAACTCGGGAAGCCCACTGGGTCGGGTGACCGCAGTTTTTTGTACAAAATTGCAATCGCGATCAGCACAAATCCAACCAGGAGAGACGTCGGGTGGAACCTCAACAGGCGGCGAAAGTGTCGCGCTTCGCCTGGATAGTCAGCCACTTTGTAGGCAGCCAGCCAGTACTCGCCTGACCACACATAGATGAGCAGGACTGCAAGGAACCCGGTGAGATAAAAGACATATTCTTCCAGAGGGACGCTGCCGCCGAGTGCCGGGGCACCGATCCCCACCGTCGCTCCGGCATTGGCGAAAACAAAAAAGCGATGCGCAAAGAAGAAATCAAGGCCAAGTCCCAGCGGCACCAGGATCGCGATGGTCCGCCAGAAAGCGCCGCGAGAGATCCGAATCTTTTCATTGGGCAGAAACCATCCGGCGATCACAACAATGGGAACTACGAACAGCAGCAGGCTCCAGCTATAGCCATAGGGCGTCGGGTTCGAACTTGGAATCTTCGCGATTGCTGCAACCCGTACTGTGTGCAGCGTAATGGCCGCCGGTACCGCAACCATTCCAAGCATGGCCAGCACTATCCATGCACTCATGCGCGGACCTGGAGACTCTGCGGGCATAGATCGCAACCAGCGGCCTGGCACCCTCCGCAATCGGAAGGATTCTAACTCCGCCTCCGCGGAAGTGCAGTCTTAATGCGTGGGAGCATAGTAGCCGCCGCGCACAAGAATGCTTTCGACCCGCTCCGGGCCTCTCAACTCAATGCGGTGAAACGAGCCATCATGCCTCAACTCCGCTGGCTTGTAGACCAGGCGATATTGGTTGCGCAGGTCCGCCTCGATGATCCGCAGGTCGTTGTAAATCGCGGCATCGGAGTCGTCGTCGTAAAAGACGCGGCCTCCACTCTTCGAAGCCAGCTCCGCCAATGTCTTCGGGCCTTCCGAAAAGCTCGCCTCCGGCTCCGCGCGAAAAACATAGATGGCCGTATTGGCATGCTGGCACTCGCCAATCGCATCCTTCGCAGGAGTGAGGCTCGCGTTATCCTCTCCGTCCGAGAAGAGCAGGATAAAGTTCCCGCTGCCCGTGGGATCAAGTCTCCCAAACTGGTTAAGACATGCTCGATAGATGCTGTCGAAGATCGCAGTGCCGCGAAGCCGGCTCTTCCCTTCCGGCGTAAATCCGCGGATCCCCGCCACAAGCGCCCTCGTATTGCTGGTCCAGGGCTGTGCGACTCTCGATTGGGTATCGAAATCCATCACGAAGGCCTGATCGGTCTGCTGCCGCAAGAGCCGTTGCGCATATTCGATCGAGATCGCCCGATTGCGAGGAAGGTATCCCTCCATCGACTCGCTCGTATCCATCAGAATGCCGGCTCGAACCGGAAAATCCTCCAACGGACGAAAGGCGAGGACTTTGCGCGGTGGCTTGCCATCGTCCAGAATGCTCAAATCGTCGAGCTTCAGGTCGTTGACCGGGAGGCCGTGTGCATCGGCCGCGTGGAAGGTAAGGCTGACTTCATCTACGGAGACGCTGAGCCGGTACGTTGCCGCGTCGTGTGCGGCAGCAGTCTGTATCTGTCCGGAACCGACCTGTGCGTAACCGCCACGCGCATCCGCCCCGAGCGCGAGCAAGAGCAGGGCGCAAAGTATCCGGATAGAAACTATGTTCGCATGCTGACGCATAGAAGTAGCATGGTGCGCGGGCGTTTCCGAGTATAGCCGCGCGTTTGCGAATCTTCTGCCAGCCACTACCATCAGACAGACATGCCGTTGACCAGAGCCCAGCGCCAGGGCAAACGCTTCATGAACCCTGTCCCGACAAAAGTCGGCGGCTTCTCCACAATTTTCAAGGTGGGCCCGCGCATCCTCTTTGGTGCAGCAGCGCGCTCGCCCCGTCATCCGCTCGGCCCGTTTCATACCGACCCTCACATCTACCAAACCAGCCCGGCCTCCGGGCTGCGCATCACCTGGTTCGGCCACGCTTCCACTTTGATCGAAATCGACGGCGTCAACATTCTCATCGATCCCATGTGGGAGGACCGTGCCGCGCCGACACAACGCTTCGGTCCCAGGCGATTGATTTAGGGACGCTGCAGGGCGGCTCGTGAGACAAGACGTTGTTCCGATGCTCGTAGGGAGCTGTTCCGCCGCAAGCGGGAACTATCCTCCCGACTTAGAAGCCGCATCTCATTCGGTGACATAGGCGCTGGTCCTTGCCACTTCGGAGGATATATGCAAATCAAGATTGGGCTGCTTGCGGGTCTTTGACGCTTCTCTCAAGCACCTGCGCGTGGGGCCAAGCTAAGCCCGCAGCCTACGTTTATATCTCCAGCAACTACAGTGGATCGAATAACCAGACCATTGCATTTCAGGCAAGTTCAACGGGAAACTCACTGCGATTTCCGGCTCGCCTTTCCGAACAACATCACCAGCATGGCGGTGAATGGAAAATACCTGTTGGCTGACAATGTGCCCGGCGACAACGGCCGGAATATCTACTCGTATCGAATTGAATCGAACGGCGCGCTAAAGTATCTCGGCGCCACGAACATGCAAAAGAACGGCTCGGCCAATGCCTGCGATGCCGGCGGCGATTTGCTGCTCGATCATTCCGGCGATTATCTATACGTCTTCACGGTCGAAGTGAATTGCAATTCCGAATCGGCATTCGCCTCTTTCAGCGTCAATCAGACGACCGGCTTGTTGAAGTATCTCAGCCTCTCGAATCCTGATCCTTTTTCGTTGGGCCTCCGCTAACTGTGGCTGCCGATAATCTCTTTGCCTACGCTGCCGGCGGTAATGGGTCTTACACCGCCGTTACCGGCTTTCGCAAACAGTCCAATGGCTCGCTCGCAAACATACAGGGTTTCACCTACCCCTTCCCCTCGGGAAATCCCGCGGGTTACGAAGGCGCCTATCTCGGATTCGCGCAGGCTGACACTGCAACTCACTTGGCAGTAAACATCTTCTATATCACCGACAGCGGCGATTATGACAAGATCGCAACCTATGCAATCAACACGGCCACAGGCAATCTGACAACCAACAGCACCTACAGCGACATGCCGACAACTGAAGTAGGAGAAGCCACGTGGACGGCGATGGCGCCGTCGGGCAAGCTGTTGGCCGTTAGCGGTCCTAATGGGCTCCAGCTTTTCCACTTCAACCCCGCGGGCAGGCAACCGCTTTTACCGGACTGATTACCCGCTCTCCCATCACCATGATGTATTGGGACACCAGCAATCATCTCTATGCCATCAGCAATGCTGATAGCGCAATTCACGTGTTCACGGTGACCGCCACCGGAGCTACAGAAGTCCCCGGCTCACCCTGGACCGTCACCCATCCGGTAGCGATGATCGTCCAACCGGAGTAGGCGGTTGCCCGCTGCCCTTCGGGCAAGAATCGTCAGCCAGCCACTACCATCGGATAGACATGCCGTTGACCAGAGCCCAGCGCCAGGGCAAACGCTTCATGAACCCTGTCCCGACCGAAGTCGGCGGCTTCTCCACAATTTTCAAGGTGGGCCCGCGCATCCTCTTTGGTGCAGCAGCGCGCTCGCCCCGTCATCCGCTCGGCCCGTTTCATACCGACCCTCACATCTACCAAACCAGCCCGGCCTCCGGGCTGCGCATCACCTGGTTCGGCCACGCTTCCACTTTGATCGAAATCGACGGCGTCAACATTCTCATCGATCCCATGTGGGACGACCGTGCCGCGCCGACACAACACTTCGGTCCCAAGCGGTTCTTCCCTCCGCCGCTGTCGCTCGAGGCACTGCCGCGCATCGACGCCATCCTCATCTCGCACGATCACTATGACCATCTCGGAGCTGTCACTGTCGCGCGCCTGGCGCGCATGGAGAGCCTGAATCAGGCACGCTGGATCACCTCGCTCGCGGTGGGCACAATCCTTGCGAGCTTCGGCGTTCCTCGAGCCCGCTGCACAGAGCTCGACTGGACCGAGCAAGTTCCGGTCGGCCCCTTGATCATCACAGCTTTGCCCGCGCGCCACTTCTCCGGACGCAGCCTCTTCAATCGATTCGAGACGCTGTGGTCCTCCTTCGCGCTGACCGGTCCGCAACATCGCGTTTACTACGGCGCCGACTCCGGCGAATGGTACGGCTTTCGCGAGATCGGCGAGACGTTCGGACCGTTCGACCTCTCCATGCTCGAGATCGGAGCCTCCGATCCTCTCTGGGCAGACATCCACATGGGCCCTGAAGGCGCGGTGCGCACCTTCCGCGCACTCGGGGGCACCGGCCTATTCATGCCGATTCACTGGGGGCTTTTCGACCTCGCGCTCCATCCATGGCAGCAGCCCATCGAGCATGTCAGCGCAGTCGCAGACCTCAAGCTTTGGTCTCCCACACCCGGAATGCCGACAGAAGTAGTCCGCGACGAAGAGCTCCGCTCCCACTGGTGGCGTTGAGTCATTTGCATATTCGAAATCGCAAATGCTCTTCGAGCAGTTCCGCGCGAAATCCATCAAGCTGAGCGCATCCAAATGAAGACCGGATCACTCACCTTCAAGTGGAGGCGGTATACATCTGACGCCGAATCAGGACCCTTCGCATCGGAACGCTCAGGTCGCGACCCCAGTTCCCGGCTGCGCATCGCGGAAGCGCCTGCGCACCACGGCTGCATTGCTCGTTTGCATCTGCCTCAGCCTCTCCGTGGGTGTGCTGGTTCTGCGCTCGCAGACACTCCACTATCCCAAGCCGCCCGATCCCATAAATGGCAAACGCATTTACAACACCGGCTGCAACGCCTGCCACGGCGACCTTGGCAAAGGCGCGCCGCAGACCAGCACGGAGTTCAAGCGCCCCAGCACCTTCCCTGATTTCACGCAGTGCTCGCAGACCACCGCCGAGCCCAACGCAACATGGAAGGCCATCATCATCCACGGCGGCCCGTCGCGCGCCTTCTCCACCATCATGCCGGCCTTTGGCGATCTGCTCTCCTCCGAGCAGATTGACGATGTCATCGCCTACCTTCGCGGGTTCTGCCCCAATCCACACTGGCCGCGCGGAGAGCTCAACCTGCCTCGCGCTCTGGTCACGGAGAAGGCTTACCCCGAAGACGAATTCGTCATATCCACCGCAGCCAATGCAACCGGCGCGCCCGGCTTTGTCACCGACTACATTCATGAGCAGCGTTTCGGCATGAAGAACCAGCTTGAAGTCGATCTTCCGGTCAATAACCAGAACCAGAATCACCAGTGGCAGAATGGCCTCGGTGACATCACCTTCGGCGTCAAGCGCGTGATGTACTCCAACCTGCGCACCGGCTCCATCCTCAGCCTTCAGGGCGGCATTCTGCCGCCCACCGGCGATAGCAAGCGCGGCTTCGGAAATGGCACCACAACCTTCGAGCCCTTTGCCGCCTTCGATCAGCTCTTCCCGTCCAACACCTTCGTCCAGTTTCAAATGGGCGCCGATCTGCCGCGGCATCCCGACATCACACCGCAATCCATCTTCTATCGCACAGCTCTCGGTCAGACATTCGCCCAGGACCATCTCCTCGGCCGCATGTGGACGCCGATGGTGGAATTCCTCGCAACCCGCGATCTGACCGACAGCGCAAAAACAGACTGGGATGCGCTTCCGGAGATGCAGGTCACCATCAGCCGACGTCAACACATTCGCGCCGACATAGGTGTGCGCGCTCCGTTCACCGACACACGCGGCCGCACCCCACAGGTGACCTTCTATGTCCTGTGGGACTGGGCCGACGGAAAATTATGGAAGGGCTGGCGATGAGATACCTGCGTTGGAGTTTGGCGCTCTTGATCCTCCCGCTCGCGGGACCGCTCTTCTCGCAGGTCAAAACTTCCGACAAGGACTTCAAGACGGAGTTCTGCACCTCCGATCGCTGCGTCGCCTGCCACAACGGATTGAAAACCAAAGCCGGCGAAGACATCTCCATCGGCTTCGCGTGGAGGGCCAGCGTCATGGCCAATGCTTCGCGTGATCCGTACTGGCAGAGCAGCGTGCGACGCGAGTCCATCGATCATTCCAGTTCTCAGGCGGCCATCGAAGACGACTGCTCCACCTGCCACATGCCGCTCACGCATTTCACGGCGCATTCGGAAGGCCGCAAGGCCGAAGTCTTTTCGCATCTCCCGCTCTCCGGCTTGCTCGGCAAGGATGGCGCAGCCGCCGATGGCGTCTCCTGCTCCGTCTGCCATCAGGTGGAGAAGACCGGTCTCGGCACGCCTGAGTCCTTCAGCGGCAATCTCGTCTTCGCCGGCCTCGATGACAAGCATCAGCGTCCGGAGTACGGTCCCTTCGTCATCGACCACGGGCATCAGCGCATCATGCAATCGTCCACCAACGGAATGGTGCCGCAGAACAGCGATCACATTCGCGATTCCGCTTTGTGCGGCAGTTGTCACACGCTCTACACCAAGGCGCTCGGCCCAAACGGCGAGCAGATCGGCACACTGCCCGAACAAATGCCATATCTCGAATGGCTCCACAGCGACTATCCCAAACGCAACACCTGCCAGTCATGCCACATGCCCGAGGTCCAGGAGCCCGTCGCCGTCACTGCCGTCTATGGTCCGCTGCGCCAGGGCATGCATCGCCACGAATTCATCGGCGGCAACTTCCTGCTGCAGCAGATGCTCAACGACTATCGCGGCGACCTGCACACCGCCGCGCTGCCCCAGGAGCTGATCGCCGCCGCTGGCCGCACCAGAGACTTCCTCAAATCGCAATCCGCACGCGTCACCCTGCAGGAAGCGGAGCAACAATCCGGAAAGCTCTCGCTTCAGGTTCACGTCGAGAATCTGACCGGGCACAAGCTGCCCACCGCCTATCCATCGCGCAGAGCGTGGCTGCACGTCATTGTGCAGGATCGTAGCGGCAGGACCATCTTCGAGTCGGGCGCGCTGAATCCTGATGGCTCGATCGTCGGCAATGTCAACGACGCCGACCCGCACCGCTATGAGCCGCACTACCGCGAGATCACCAGCCCCCGCCAGGTAGAGATATTCGAGCCCATCCTCGGCGACGCACACAAAAATGTAACCACCGGCCTGCTCTCCGCCGTCGGCTATCTCAAAGACAATCGCATCCTCCCCAGCGGCTTCGACAAGCGCTCCGCCACGAAAGACATCGCGGTGGTCGGCAACGCACTCGACGACCCCGACTTCACCGATCACGGCAGCACGATCGCTTATGTCATCGACACCGCCTCTACCTCCGGCCCCTTCCACGTGCGCGTCGAGCTCTGGTATCAGCCCATCGGTTTTCGCTGGGCCCACAATCTCGAGCCATATCAGGCCGCAGAGCCCCAACGCTTCGTCCGCTATTACGAATCCGAGGCGCGCCGTTCCGCGGTGGTGCTCGCCAGCGCAGACGCGACTTACTAGACGCAAACAACTGTCGGCTTTCCCAGGATGGAACGCTCGACGCAGGAAACGCCATTCGCAAGCCGCCCGCGCATCCCAGGCTTCGTCGCCCGGCATCCCACGCGCTGGAGGAATTCATGAAGCCGCTGAACGTCTTGAATTGGCCGATCGCGTGCCTTGCAGTTTCGTCGCTCCTCGCACTCCCCGTTTTGGCGCAGCATCCAAACGAAGGCCATTCTGGTGGCGGCCCTCCGCAGGCAGGCGGGCATGAGACCCACACGCCGCCGCAGCGCGCACCCGAGCCCTATCACGGCGCCCCGCAGCAGCATCAAGACCGCCACTACGCTGACGCTCCCGGACATCAGGATGCACCGCACGTCGACGGCAATCACTGGGTCGGCCACGATGGCGGCCCCAACAACCCGCACTATCACGTGGATCACCCATGGGAGCACGGCCACTTCAATGGCGGCTTCGGCCCCGCCCATCGCTGGCGCCTCGCCGGGGGCGGCCCCAACCGGTTCCGCTTCAACAACTGGTATTGGAGCGTCGCGCCCTACGATCTCGCCTACACGAACGGCTGGCTCTGGGATTCCGACGACATCGTCATCTACGAAGACCCGGACGACCCAGGCTGGTATCTCGCTTACAACGTCCGCCTCGGCACCTATGTGCACGTCATGTATTTGGGCTAAGGCAAAAAAGACGGATAGCTGTACGGTCAGCGCGCCAGCGCCTCTTCCCTTGCGCCGGTGAACTCGACGCGCAGCACGGTGATGTCGTCGTTTTGTCCGAAGGTCTGTGCAGCGGCGGCGATCTCTGCCGCCGACCTGCCTTGCCGCGTCAGTTCGTTCGTTCGCGCAAAGCCAAAGAGTTCCCGCTCCCCATGCTTCCTCTCCGGACTCCGCGCCTCGACCACGCCGTCCGTCAGCAGCGTCAGCCGGTCGCCGGGTTGCAACGGAAACTGCATCACGGAGAATGCCGCGCTCTCCATCACGCCGAGCGGCAGCGCGCCTTCGATCGCTATCTCCTCGCCATTCAGATATGGCGGCAAATGACCGGCATTTGCCAGCGTGACCTCGCCATCCGGCGCGACGCGCAGCACCAGGCAGGTGGCCTGGGCATTGCCGCGCCCGATCAGCCGCCGATTCAAGGATTGCAACAGGCACAGCGGATCCCAGTTCGTCTCCGCCTGATTGCGGATGGTGCCCACGATCAGCGACACCAGCATGGCGGCCTTCAATCCCTTGCCGCTCACATCGCCGATCACCGCCAGAACGCTGCCGTCATCGCCCGGAAGCATCTGGAAGAAGTCGCCGCCCACCTGCTGTGCCGGGCGGTATTCGCTCTCCAGCGTAAAACCGGGGACGTCAGCGATCACCTCCGGAATCAGAACATGCTGCACCTGCCGCGCTTGCTCAATCTCCTGCTTAAACTGCTCCCGCTCCCGCTGGGAGCGCAGGAATCGCCGCAGCAGCAGGAACGTGATGATGGCCAGCGACAGGATGGTCGCGGCCGCGTTAAGAGTAATGGAAATTCCATAAGGAAAAAATGCACCGGGGAAATGCAGCACCGTGAGCTCTTGCTGATACAGCGAAATGACCACCAGCACTACGGCGGGCAGGGCCATCCACCCTTCGGCCCGCTCCTTGAGAATGCCGCGAATCGCCACCCAGACCAGTAGCGCCCCGAGCAACAGCTTGAGCGCGTAGGTCAGCGGCAACAGGTACGTGATCGCGTGAACGGGAACCACGCCGCCATACAGCGGCCATCGCAGCATCGCTGTCGTCACACCCAGCAGCGCTACTAATCCCCAGACCGCGCGTTGCAGTTGGGCCATGCCGCCGAGCCGGAACCAGTAGGCCCAGAACAACACCCACAGACCGATGTATGCCGGAGTCAGGATCGCATCCTCAATCAAAAACAGGGAGACTCCGATCCAGGTGGTGTAGTTCGACACAACGATGATGGCCACGCGGCCCAGGATGCCCGCGCATGTAAGGCCCAGCCAGAGATAGGCTGGCTCCCCGCGATCGAGCCAGAAGAGGCCGAACGCCACCAGCAGAGCCACCACTAAAATCACGATCTCGACAATATTGTCGTACTGCGAGCGAGCGATCGCGGCCCAGTCCAACTGGAGCACTCCGTCGATTGCCGAGGCCCGTCCCAACACAACGGGTCCGTGCAACCCGCCGGCATCCGGATCCACCATCGGCGTGAAGGCGGCCATCCACATGCGGATGGCAATGGTCGCCGGGCCGGAGTAGACGTTTGCAGGCAGCGGAAAAACTCGCGGCAAGGCAACGTACGCCCTAACCCCATCTGAAGTGAATTCGCCGAAGTGCCCGACAAGCTGGCCGTTCACATAGACCTGGTAGGCGTCGTCATAGTTATCCGGCATTTTGAGCGCCAGCGCCGTCTGCCCGTTTTGTATGACGGTACGCAGCCGGTACCACGCATAGCCGGAATAGCCGCGGTAGCCGCGCGCTGTCCAGCCCGGAACATACCCGGTGCTGCCGATCTGCGGATCGTACGATCCCGGCGGCGGTGTCAGGTCCATCGCGCTCCAGCCGGAGTCGTCGAAATTCGGATCGGCCCAGCGCACGTCATCGCCGGTGCGGAACTTCCACGGCCCGGTCAGCGCAACCACCGAATCGCCCAGCGTGACGACCTGCGCAGGTGCTGCCGACGCGGACTGTGCCGACGCCAACCCAGGCAAGGAACCCCATAGGATACCCAGCAGCAAGGACACGCCAATCGCGAGCATGGCAGCGAGAGTAGCACCCGCGCGCCATGCTCAGCGACAAAATGCTGCAGTTTATGTCGGTTCCAGCCGCGCCCCGCGAAAATACCGCGCTGCCTCAGGCCGAAACAGAATCCACGCAATGGCGGCGCAGAATAAAGCATGGATGACGAGTTCAGGGATCGCGTGAAACGCACTCAGCACGACATGAAATGCGATCCACGCCAGCGCAACCCAGCGCGCCCAGTTATGACCGCGCAGCAGAAATGCTCCACACAAAATCGCAACACTCTCGGTAAGTTCGATCGCCACCGCATCTGGTTGACCCGCCAGCAACTCGCGAAAGTGCGCAACAAAGCCGAGCGCGCCAACCGCCAGATAGACACACGCGAGGATCGTGACAGAGATTGGCCGCTTGTTCTCACTCATGGCAGCACCTCCAGCACGGCATCGCTGGGCTCCAATTCCTCAGCATGCGGCGGTGGAATCGCGCCCGCCTCCAGCATCGCGCGAATCGTTGCGACATAATCCCCCGTGTCGCGATGCCAGCCGTTCCCCGATCCATACACGGCCCATGAGAGCGCCGTCCCCGCGTACTCCTGCGATTTCAATTCCAGCGCCGGATGGAACCGCAGAATCTCGCGCGCCATTTCCGCATTGCCGTGAAAGCCCGCCCAGTGCAACGCCGTCGCTCCCATCTCTCCCGGCGCATCCACCGGCCAGCCCGCCTCCAGCATCAATCGCACCGCTTCGGTGTTGCTACTCTGCGCAGCGTCCGGCAGCTTTCGCTGGTCTGCCTCCGACAATGCCTTGGTCGCATCCGGATACTTCGACAGAAATTCACGAAAAGCTCTTTCGTCACCCAGCTCACAAGCGAGCGAGAGCTTCAGCTCCTGCGGCGTTCGCTGCATCAGCAACGCAAAGACATCCTCATGCCCGAAGTCGCGCGCCACCGCATGCGCAGTGCGATGCGCCCCCAATGTCCAGATGTAAATAGTGCCGCCCGCGCGCGAATCCTGCTTCGGAAACCACTGCTCCGACACGCTCATCCGGATGCAGTTTGGATCGTTGTCCAGATGCCGCCGCACCAGTTCTATGTCGCCGAGCGCCGCCGCCATCAGAATGTCCGTGCGGCATCCGCGTGATACCAGGTAGCGCGCTACATCCTGCCGATCCTTCGGATAATGCCGCTTCTGATCCGCGCGCAACATGTATTGAGCCGCCGTCGATTCATGATCCACATCGCGTGCATCGATGTCGGCGCCGTTCTCCAGCAGAAACTCCGCCACCTGAACGGTCGAAGCAAAGTGCAGCGGCGTCTGCCCGTCTCCGCCTTTTGCACGCACCACGTCTGGATCCTCTGCAACCAGCTCACGCAGTTTCGCCATCATTCCCAGCCGTGCGGCAGAGTGTGCATCCAATACCGCTCCGCGCTCCACCAGGAAATCCACCAGGCCCGGATCGCAATCGTCCAGCACGCCAAATCCGCCGGCCCACCATTCGGTTCGCTTTCCGATATCGGCCCCGGCACGAAGCAGCACATCGATGGTCGCCCGATCGCTTCGCTGTACTGCCGCAAACAGCGCCTGCTGTCCGAATCCGTAATTGGGCAACGGATCGTCGATCCTCGACCGCAGTTCGGGGTGCTTCTTTAGAAGCTCGCTGACGCGCTCAGCATCACTGCCACACACCGCCGCTTTCAGCATCTCCGCCGGACTCAACCCCAGCGCCTCAACGTGTGACTTCAGCTTCGCCCACGTAGCGAAACCGTATTCATTCGCCAGCGAGTGCTGCGCATCCGCCAGTTTGCCCTGCCCACTCCTGCGCAGCAGTTCCTTCGCTTGCTTCTTCAGGTATTGGAGATTTGGTTTTTCCGGTAGCTCACGAGACATAACTCCTCCTTCTATGGCCCGTTGTCCGCTACGACGGGCAGAAGAGAGGTGAATGCTCGGTGCTCAGAGGTTCATGCAGGTGGGATAGTCCCTTTCCGCGGACGGGAAGCAACCTGGTTTGCGGCTCCCACTGTAGCACGACCGGGCGCGCACCGCTGACCAGACCAGTTCAGCAGCATCCTTCAGGCAGTTTCGGCCTTCACGGTGATTCCCATGCGGTGCACACCACCCGGAGACAACGTCACCGCGTTCTCCGCCGCATTCGCCGGCTCGACGCACACGAAGTGCGGCCATGCATCGGCTCCTAAATCCGCAAGGGCGCCAGCCTTCTCCACCCACGGATTCCACACCACCGTGCTGTTCGATCCGCGCTTCTCAATGACGATGCGCCGCCGCCAGCCGGAGTCGGAGATCGTAACCGTCGCCTGTGTATTCAGGTGAAGCTGGTCCGTCTCACCCGCAAAGCGGATCGCCCCGGCCGCCTGATGCTTGCGCTTCGCGCCGTCTGCCCGATCGAGATAGTCCGTATCGCCCACCCCGCTCACCTCGATCTGCCGCACATCGCTTACCGAGTAATAAGCATGCAACGCCTCTTCGAAATTAAGCGGGGAATCGCCGACGTTTTCTACTTCCAGCGCGAGTGTCAGCGTCTCGCCGATGACAACTTCATAGACCAGCACAAAATGATCGAAGCCAAGATCGCGCGTGGTCTGGTTCGGGAGCAGTTTGAAGCTCAGCGCCACACCTTCCGCTCGCCGCTCCGCAGCGACCACCTCCCACGGCAGGGTGCGCGCAAATCCATGCATCCCACCCGGTAGACCGCCCTTGCGTTCCGCGAACCACGGAAACACCAGCGGCACGCCACCGCGGATCGCCTTGCCCGGAGCGAAATGGCTCTTCGCACTCAGAAACAATACCGGCTGCTCAACACTTCGCGGTTGCCACAATGCAAGATGCGCGCCCTGCAGATAGATCTCCGCTGTCGCTGCAGGGCTCGCAATCCGCGCCCGCGTCAGTCCGCCAGGCCCATCTTCAAACCGCACGGCGCCATCGAGCCCGAACCGCGCATTCAACTCGTCAAGAGCAGCCATCATGCATCCAGCTTCTTGGTGACCAGCTCATTCAGCAGCGCCGGATTCGCCTGCCCCTTCGACGCACGCATCACCTGTCCCACAAAGAACGCCGCCACCGTCTTCTTCCCGCCGCGATACTGCTCCACCTGCTTCGGGTTCGCCGCAATCACCTCGTCGATCATCTTCTCGAGAGTCGCGGTATCGGAAATCTGCTGCGGCTTCTCGCGCTCGTACACCACGCCAAAGTCCTCGCCCCGCTCGAACGCGATATCGAAGATCTGCTTCCACTGCTTGCTCGAGAGCTTCCCATCTTCGGCCAGGTCCGCAGCCAGCACCACGCCATCCATCGTCACCGGCGACCGATCCAGCTCCAGCCCCGCCGCGCGCAGCCGTCCTATCAGTTCGCTCTGCACCAGGTTCGCAACGCGACGCGGATTCTTCGCCCGCTTCGCAGCCGCCTCAAACGTATCCGCGAACTCCCGCGTCGCCGTTAGAGACGCCGCATCCTGCTCGCTGATCTCGTACTCCCTCACCATCCGCGCGCGTCGCGCCTCGGGCAGCTCCGGCATCGCCGTCAAAATCTCTTGCCGCCAAGCATCGCTCACCACCAGCGGCGGCAGATCCGGCTCCGGAAAATACCGGTAGTCGTGCGCCTCTTCCTTCGAGCGCATCGCGAACGTCCGCCCCTCCGCCGCATTCCACGAGCGCGTCTCCTGCACCACGCGTCCGCCGCCTTCAATCACTTCCACCTGCCGCTCAATCTCATATTCCAGCGCCGCGCGGATGAACCGGAAGCTGTTCACGTTCTTCACTTCCGCCTTGGTGCCGAACTTCTCCTGTCCTCGCGGTCGCACGCTCACATTCGCATCGCAGCGCAGCGACCCTTCCTCCATATTGCAGTCGCTCACTCCGGTGTAGAGCAGGATCTCCTTCAGCCGGGTCAGATACTCATACGCCTCATCGGGCGTGCGAATATCCGGCTCGCTCACAATCTCCACCAGCGGCGTGCCGCAGCGGTTCAGGTCCACATAGCTCTTCGTCGCGGAATCGGGAAAGCCCTCATGCAGGCTCTTGCCCGCATCCTCTTCCATGTGCAGCCGCGTAATGCCGATGCGCTTTCGCCCATTCCCGGTGCCGCTTCCGGCCGCCGTTCCTGCCGGCACCTCGATCCATCCATGCTCCGCCAGCGGCTGGTCGTACTGCGAAATCTGATAGCCCTTCGGCGAGTCGGGATAGAAGTAGTTCTTCCGCGCAAAAATCGACCGCGTCCGCACCTGACAATTCAGCGCCGTCGAGGCCAACACGGCAAACTCCACCGCGCGCTTGTTCAGCACCGGCAGCGCGCCCGGCAGCCCCAGGCACGTCGGGCAAATCTGCGTGTTCGGCGCCGACCCGAACCGTGTCGGGCATCCGCAGAAGGCCTTGGTCGTGGTCAGGAGCTGCACATGCACCTCCAGCCCGATCACCGGTTCGTACTTCGCCAAAGCTGATGGCGACTCCACAGTTACTGTCATATCTGCTTCAGTTCCGCCTTGTCTTTCATCTATCTTTTCTATCAAGACGAGTGTATCGTCCCGGCGCGGAATGCCGCCGAAGCGCTCGAGAGCCCGCCTGCACAGCGCAGCCCTGTTTCTCCATAAGAAGGGCACGCACCTCTTTCACTTCGGCAGCGCCAAGGCAAGATAATCTAGCCCTGCAATGATCGAGCGCATATTGATTGTGGGCACCGGGCTCCTCGGCGCCTCAACCGGGTTGGCCCTGCAGGCGCATGGCTTCGCCGGTGAGGTCATTGGCTGGGACCGCGACGCGGCCACGCTTCAGACCGCACTCCGCCGCGGCGCACTCACGTCCGTGGCTCAGGATCCCTTGCGTGCCGCGAAACATGCCGACCTGATCCTGCTTGCCGGGCCGGTGCTCGCGATTATCGAATGGATGAATCGGCTGGCACCGGTGCTCAGCCCACACCAGCTCGTGACCGATGTCGGCAGCACCAAGCAGCAGATCACGCAGGCGGCAGCCGAGCACTACAACCGCCCCGGCCGCGCAGGCTTTCTCCCCGGACATCCCATGGCAGGCAAAGAGGTGAGCGGCGCCGAGTATGCCGAAGCCGAGCTCTTTCGCGATGCGGTCTGGTTGTTCACGCACACCGATCCCTTCGCACCTGCGCCGCAGGCGGCAGCGGCGGCGGCCGAGTTTCGCGGGCTCGTGGAAGGCTTTGGCTGTCGCACCCTGGACATGAATGCCGCGCGCCACGATGAACTGCTGGCCTGGGTAAGTCATCTGCCCCAGTTCCTCGCGACTGCGCTTAGCGCCCTCTTTCAGGACGAATTCGGCGCGGACGAGGATCTCCGTGCCATCGGCGGCCGCGCCATGCGCGAAATGACGCGCCTCGGCTCCAGCCCATATTCCATGTGGCGCGATGTCGCCCTCAGCAACACAGAACATGTCGAGCACGCATTGCTCGCGCTGGAGCAGCGCCTCGCCCACCTGCGCCAGATATTGTCGACGCCGGCATTGCGCGACGAGTTCGAGCGGGCCAATCAGTTCCGCGCCGCAGGATTGCCATAATCTTCAGACCGTTGGGCAATGAGTCGACCACACTGATCCGTAACGGAAAATTTCTATTCGGCGCGGAGGGCTTCGACGGGATTGATCGAAGCAGCACGACGTGCGGGGAGATAACTGGCCAGCAGCGCGGATGCGATCAGCAGGCTCGCTACCGTGACGACGGTGGGAATGTCCCAGGGACTCACTCCAAAGAGAAGCGCGCGCAGAAACCTAGCGGTGGCCGCAGAGATGGCAGCCCCTCCCGCTGCGCCGCAAATTGCCAGCAATCCAGCCTCAAGCAAAATGATCCGGTATACGGATCTGCGCTGCGCTCCGAGCGCCATGCGCACGCCGATCTCACGCGTACGCTGGGCGACGGAATAGGCGATGACACCATAGAGCCCGATGCTGCCGATGAGCAGCGCCATGCCCGCAAAACCGCCTACCAGCCATGCGGCGGACCGATGGAGATAGGCCGCCTGCGAGGAGTTGATACGGTTGAGCATGGTGTCCTGCTCGTCGGCGATTAGGGCGGGATCGATCTGATGGACGGTATCGATCATTGAATGGAACAATGTTTGTGACGATTGAGATGTGCGGAGCGTCACATAGAAGTCGGCTGACGGATTCTGGTTGAACGGCTCGTAGAGTGCCGCGGTTGGGCTCATGTCCAACGGGCCATCCTTGATGTCATCGACGACTCCGATGATTTCGACTGGGTGATCGTGATCGTAGTCATCGATGAGGCGTTTTCCGCGCGGGTCTTCACCGGGAAAAAGCTGGTTCGCAAATGTGCGGTTGATGATGGCCACGCGGCGATGAGCCGCATCGTCTGTTTCGTCGAAGAATCTTCCTTGCAGCAGCCGCGCTTGCAGCGTCTCAAAAAATCCGACACCGATGATGCGGGTATTCGCCTCATCGCCCTGGCCGGGGTAGTACCTGCCGAAAACCCGATAATGCACGAAGAGATGTCCGAAGTTCTCTCCGCTGGAGACGGCGAGTTGGTTGGAGATGCCGACCGAGAGCACGCCGGGAAGATGGGACATGCGGGAGATGACTTGCCGCTGCAGCGCAACAGAATTGGCGTCTGTTAGTCCGTCCAGCTTAGATACATGCAGGATGGCGAGATGATCGGCGGAGATGCCGAGATCTTCGTGCAGGAGACGGTAGAAGCTCTTGCTCAAGAGGCCAGCGCTGACCAACAAGGCCATGGTGATTGCCAGTTCGACAGCGACGAGGGCAGAACCCGCTCTGCGCCAGCTTCTACCCGCGACGCTGCGGCCGCCTGCCATGAGGTCTTCGTGGATGTCGGACAGCGGTATGCGCAGCGCGGGGGCAACGGAGAAGATGACGCCGCCGAGGAGCGAGGCGAGGCCGGCGAAGAGACAGAGGCGCCAGTCGAGGTGAAGGCCGTTGAGGTACGGCATGCTGTCCAGCATGTCGGCAGGTATCTGGCCTGTGAGGACTTTGACCAGGTACGCCGCGAGGATCAGGCCGAGGCTGCCGCCAAAGCCCGCGAGCAGAAATCCCTCGACGGCAAGCTGGCGGATCATGCGAGAGCGCGATGCACCGAGCGCGTTTCGTAGCGCCATCTCCCGACGGCGGCTCTCAGACCGTACCAGCAGAAGACCGGAGATGTTGACGAGTGCGATCAGCGAGAGGAGCACGGCTCCGCTGAGGAGGGCGATGAGAGTGGGGCGGATGTCTCCGACGATGGCATCCGTGAGCGGCATGACGCTGGCACTGCGATCGTGATTGGATTCGGGATGCTGGACTGCGATGCGTTGCGCTATGGATGCCAGATCCTGGTATGCCGTTGCGGCGGTAACGCCTTCTTTCAAACGCGCCACGCCATAGTAGGGATAGCAGTTGCGACGTTCCGCGCAGGAGCCATGGAGCGTGATCCAGAACTCCGCGGAAGCGACTGGCGCGAAGTGAAAGCTGTGAGGCATGACACCGATGACGATGAAGGGACCGTGATGCGCGCCATCCGTAGTGGGAGCATCGAAGGTGATGGACTTGCCGACGATATCCCGGCTGCCTGCGAAACGTTTCTGCCATGTCGCGTAGCTAAGGATGACGGTAGGCTGCGCGCTCGGCTGATCTTCTCCGGGGTAGAAATCGCGGCCGAGGAAGGGGGAGACTCCGAGCGTGCGGAAGAATCCGTCGCTGATTCTGGCACCCGAAACCGGCTCCTGACCCCGCACGGTATAGAGGGTTAGATATTCCGGCCGGTAGATATCGAGCGAGGCGAGAGTGTGGTTGAGTTGCTTCCAGTCGAGATAGTCGGCGTAGGAGAGGTGATATTTGTCGCCCACCGGGATGCGTTCGTAGAGTGCAAGCAATCGGGATGGATCGCGGTAGGGCAACGGCTTCACCAATGCTGCATCCACAAAGGCGAAGATGGCGGTGCTGCCCGCAATCGCTAATGCAAATACTCCGACTGCGGTAACGGCGAAGGCGGGCTTCCTGCGAAGCTGGCGCAGGGCAAAATGCAGGTCTCGGAGGATGGTTGCGAAGAGCGGCATGCTGGATAATCGCGTTGTCCATTGAGATATGTCATAGGAACGCGCGCTAGGCAATGCGTCATTGCAGGAATGGAGCCACGCTTGCAACTAAGACAGCTGGCGCGAGTTGATGTTCGCGCGAGCACCTGGGGCATGAATAATTAGCCGTGGGGTCTAAGCCCGCCATCTACCGCCCGTCACTGAGCGCTGAATCGCCAATGGACTCACGGATCCCTATTTGTATCGAGAAGTCGGCATGTAGAAAGTCGTCGCCGCCCCCGAATGACAGCAACTTGGAAGGGTGCTTAACGCGCACAACTTCGCCCAATGCGCGTCGAATCTCAAATTGGGACGAGCTTCCCGGAAACCCGCAGAAACCTGCCGGTTCATCCCCTCCGGATTGCTACACTGGAAATAGAGCAATATCAGTCATAAAAGCCACGGAACTTTCCCGTGGCTTTTTGCCTTTGTAAAGCCCTTTCTCTGGACGAATTTAGCAATAAGCCTAATGAAATGACTAATTTGACCCTCGGGGCGGCCCTTAACCCAATGATCTAGCGCGACTTACTAACCAGCCTCCCGCACCGGAGGGGGGAGGGGTGGGTACCGTTACCGTCCAAGAGAATAGGCCATAATCAAAGAGCATGATCCTTCCCTTTGTTCGCGACGCCCTCGCGAGCATTGAGCATACGGATAGCTTTGAGCGTGTGCGACGGCATCTTAGCCTCGCGCGAGGGCGCCGTCGTGTCTCCGGGCTCACCGCAACCGCCCGTGCTCTCTGCATTCCGCTCTTCGCGCACGCCGCGCAGGCGCCCGTCGTCGTCCTCGTAGCCGACAACAAAGCCGCCGAATCGCTGGAACTGATGCTGCGCGCCGCCGCCGACCTCACCGGCGCGGTCGAGCCAAAGCGCATCCTGCGCCTGCCCGCGCACGACGTGCTGCCCTTCGAGGGCATCTCTCCGCACCCCGACGTCCAGGAGCAGCGCGCGTCGGTCCTGTGGAAGATCGCAACGCATCGCGCCTCCATCGTTGTCGCGCCCGTCGAAGCCGCCTGCATGCGCCTCTTCGACGGACCCTACTACGCCGGCCTGGCCCAGCAACTACGCCGCGGCGAAGAGGTGGACATCGAGATGCTCCTCGACCACCTCCGCTCCATCGGCTATACCCAGATGGACATCGTCGAGATGCCCGGCCAGTTCACTCGCCGGGGTGGCATCCTCGACGTCTACTCGCCGGAGATGGACCGCCCCGTGCGTATCGATTTCTTCGGCGACGAAATCGAGTCCATCCGCAAGTTCGAGCCGGAGTCGCAGCGCTCCTCGACGCCGCTGGATGAAGCACTGCTGCTGCCGCTCACCGAAACGCCTGTCTCGGAGAAGCTGCTTGCTGCCGTGCACGCGCGCCTCAGCCGCTCACGCATGGAAGCATCCGGTGATGACGACGCAACCGACTTGGTCACGCGCGCCGTCGCCGCCGGCGGCGTCACCGTCTTTCCCGGCTGGGAGTTCTTCGCCCCCGTGGCCGGTGCCGATCGCACACTCTTCGATCTCTTCCAACAGCCACAAATTTTCGTCGAAGAGCCGGCCATGCTGCAGAACCAGGCCGAGCGCTGGTGGAACAAGGTAGAGCAGCGCCACGAGCGCGCCGGCATCGGCGGACTCATCACCGCAGCAGACATCTACCTGAACCCGTGGGAACTGAAGGACAAGATCGCCGCGCTGCCCGGCATCGAGCTCGACCAGCTCGGCGCGGTCGACGTGCTGGACGAAGACGTCAACGCGCCCGCGGAAATCAGCTTCCCCTCGCGGCCCACGCTGCGCTTCCACGGATCGATCCCGGCCTTCATCGAACAGCTCAAGTCGCTCGGCGCACAGGAGCATCGGACGATCATCGCCGCGCCCAACCAGGGCGAAGTCGAGCGCCTCGCTAATATGCTGCGCGAATACGGCCTTGCCTACCGCCTCGGCTCGCGCACGCAGCACACCGGCTCGGAGACCATCTACGACGAGTCCAGCTACCTGGGCGGAGACATGCGCACGCCCATCATCGTGCGCACCGCTATCGCGAATGGCGTCAGCTTCCCCGATGCGAAGCTGGTCATCATCGGCGCGAACGACCTCTCAGACGACGCGGATGTCGCAGCGCGTCCCCTGCCGGCGCGCTCCAAGTCGAAGACCGCCGCCTTCGTCTCCGACTTTCGCGACCTCACCGTCGGCGATTACGTCGTACACGTCGAACACGGCATCGGCCGCTATCACGGCCTTAAGGAGATCCAGCAGGACGGCCTCAATGTCGAGTTCATGGTGCTGGAGTTTGCCGACGCCGCCCGTCTCTACGTACCGCTCACGCGCCTGGACCTGATCCAGAAATACCGCTCCACCGATGCTGGCCCGGCGCCGGTGCTCAACAAGCTGGGCGGCCAGCAGTGGGCCAAGACCAAGGCGCGCGTCAAGAAGGCCATGGCGGATATGGCCGATGAGCTGCTGAAGCTCTACGCACAGCGACGCGCGGCGGAAGGTCACCCCTTCCCGCCGGACAACGAGTTCCAGCGCGAGTTTGAAGACGCTTTCGACTACAACGAGACTGACGACCAGATATCTGCCATTGCGGACATCAAGCGCGACATGGAATCGAACATGCCAATGGACCGCCTGCTGTGCGGCGATGTCGGCTACGGCAAGACAGAAGTGGCGATGCGCGCCGCCTTCAAGGCAGTGCAGGATGGAAAGCAGGTGGCCGTCCTCACCCCCACCACCGTACTCAGCTTTCAGCACTACGAAACCTTCCGCCGCCGCTTTTCACAGTTCCCCATCAACATCGAGATGATCTCCCGCTTCCGCACGCCGAAGGAGCAGAAGATCATCCTGGAAAAGCTCGAGGCCGGACAGATCGACATCCTGATCGGCACCCACCGGCTGCTCTCAAAGGATCTGAAGTTCCAGGACATCGGTCTGCTGGTGGTCGACGAGGAGCAGCGCTTCGGCGTCCGCCACAAAGAGCGGTTGAAGCAGCTTCGGCAGCAGATTGACGTGCTCTCCATGTCCGCCACTCCCATCCCGCGCACCTTGCATATGTCGCTTGTAGGGTTACGAGATATGAGCGTCATTGAGACGCCGCCCAAGGACCGCATGGCCATCCAGACAGTGGTGGCCAAGTTCGACGAGAAGCTGATCCGCACGGCTGTCGAGCTGGAACTGGAGCGCGGCGGCCAGATCTATTTCGTCCACAACCGCGTCGAAACCATCTACGAGCTCGCTGCAAAAATCCAGGAGCTCGTGCCGCAGAGCCGGGTCGTCGTGGGCCACGGACAGATGGGCGAAGCGGAGCTCGAGAAGACCCTGCTCGCCTTCATGAATCACGAGTATGACGTCTTCGTTGCGACCACCATCATCGAAAACGGCATTGATATCCCGCTCGCGAACACCATCATCGTGAACCGCGCCGATCGTCACGGACTTTCAGAGCTCTACCAGTTGCGTGGACGCGTCGGCCGCTCCAACCGGCGTGCGTATGCATATCTGCTGATCCCTCCTGAGCAGGAACTGACCGACGTGGCGCGCCGCCGCCTCGCCGCGCTGAAGGAATTCTCCGATCTGGGCGCGGGATTCAAGATCGCAGCCCTGGACCTCGAGCTGCGCGGCGCGGGCAACATGCTGGGCGGTGAGCAGAGCGGCCACATCGAAGCAGTCGGCTTCGAGATGTACACGTCGATGCTGGAAGAAGCCGTTTCCAAGTTGAAGGGTGAAGAGAAGCGCGACCACATCACGACGCAGCTCAATCTCGGCATCAGCCTGCGGATCGATGAGAGCTACATTCCCGAGGAGAACCAGCGCCTGCGTGTCTATAAGAAAATTGCCGGCGCTGCCGACGAGGCGACGCTCGCCGATGTGCGTGCGGAGCTCGAAGATCGCTACGGCGCGCTACCAGAGAGCGTGGTGCACCTCCTCGATGCGGCAACGTTGCGCCTGACCTCGGAGAGGTTAGGTGTGCAGCAGATCGACCGCAAGCGCGATCAGCTCCACATACGCTTCAGCGAGAAGGCCGAAGTGGATCCCGGCCGCCTGATGAAACTCGTCGCGCGCAACGCGAAAAAGGGCGCGCAATTTACGCCGCAGGGCGTGCTGCGCTTCCCGCTTGCCGGCACCAAACCGCCGGATGTATTCCAGGAAGTTCACGCGCTGCTCGACCAGCTTGCGCTTGAGCCGGTCTCAGTTTGAAGATCGCTCACTTGAGGAGATGCATTGACGAAATCCCGTATGGCCCGTTTCGCCGGAGCCGTCTTGCTTGCCACCGCCGTTTGTCTTTCTGCCACTATCTCTCACGCCATGGATAGCACGAACGCGGAGTGGAACAAGCTCGCCGATCAATACTTCGATACTGTCTATTTCCCCTATCAACCAACGAATGGCACGCTCGCGGGCTTCCATCAGTACGACACGCAACTGGAACGCTATGATCGAGACTCCATTGCGCGGCAAACGGCAGCGCTGCATGCCTTCGAGCATCGCGTCTCCGCGTTCCCGAAGAGCGGCCTCGATGAGTGGACGCAGGGAGACCGCCAACTCGTGCTGAACAACATTCACAGCACGCTGCTGGAACTTGAAACCATCAGACCGTGGGAGAAGAACCCGGACTTCTACTCCACTGGCATCACTGGCAGCGCTTTTTCTCTGATGGAACGCAAATTCGCCCCACCGGCGGACCGTTTGCGATCGCTTATCGCACGCGAGCGCCAGATGCCCGCTGCACTCTCGGCAGCGCGACAAAACCTGCGCGACTGCCCGAAGATCTACACCGAGATCGCGCTTGAACAACTGCCAGGCGATATCGATTTCTTTCGCAAAGACGTGCCGTCTGCCTTCTCCGAAGTCAAGGACCGGAAACTGCTCTCCGACTTCAGTCAGAGCAACAGAGCCGTCATCGACGCGCTCAGCAGTTACGAATCATGGATGAAGAGCGATCTGCTACCGCGATCTGACGGCGACTTCCGCATCGGCAAAGATACCTTCGCGCTCAAGCTGCTCTATGACGAGATGGTGACAACGCCCGTTCCTCAGCTCCTTCAGATCGGCTACGCCGACCTGCATAAGAACCAGGCCGCATTCAACGCTCTCGCTCATCAAGTAGATCCCAACAAAACACCGCAGCAGGTATTGCTCATGCTGGGCGAAGATCATCCCCGGCCCGAGCAGTTGCTCGCCAGCTTCCGTGACACCTTCAACGGCCTGATCGCCTTCATCCGCGAGAAACACATCGTCACCATCCCCTCCGACGTGCGGCCCACGCTCGAAGAGACGCCGCCCTTCATGCGCGCGACGACGCAGGCCTCCATGGACACGCCCGGCCCGTTCGAGACACACTCCACCACTGCCTATTTCAACGTCACTCTGCCGGAGAAATCCTGGAACGCCGAGCGCACCGCCGATTACATGCACGCGTTCAATCGCGGCACCATCGTCAGCACCTCCGTCCATGAGGCGTATCCGGGACACTACGTCCAGTTCCTCGTTCTCCCGGAGGTGCATTCAAAAGTCCGTAAGCTGCTTGGCGCAAGCACGGACGTCGAAGGCTGGGCGCATTACTGCGAACAGATGATGCTGGACGAAGGTTATGGTCAGCCTGGTACTGGGGCAAAAGACGCACGCGAAGCGAAGCTGATCCGGCTTGGTCAATTGCAGGACGCCCTGCTGCGCGATGCACGCTTTATCGTCGGGATCCAGATACACAGCGGCAACATGACACTGGATGAGGCGCGGCAGTTCTTCGTCAACGAAGGTTATCAATCGCGCGAGATCGCCGATGTAGAAACCAAACGCGGGACGTCCGACCCAACGTACCTTTACTACACACTCGGCAAGCTGGAAATTCTGAAGTTGCGCGCCGATCTTGAGCAGAAAGAGGGAAAGAATTTCTCTCTGCAGAACTTCCATGACGACTTTCTGCGCCAGGGCTTCCCGCCGATCGCTATCATTCGCCGCGCGATGCTCGGAAATGATTCGCCCACGCTGTAGCCTCTGTTGAATATGGATGAAATCCCTTGGCGCAAGCCCGTATCCGGGCAACTCAGGCTTACTTTTTCAGCGTCCGTATAATGTCAGCCTAACGATCATCCACGATTCACGCGAGCCGTCACTTAACCCGAAGGGCACCCAAAATTTCATGAACAAAAAAATCCACAAGGCAGTCTTTCCGGCTGCCGGTTTTGGCACACGCTTCTTGCCGGCAACGAAAGCCATCCCCAAGGAGATGCTCGCGCTGGTGGACAAGCCGCTCATCCAGTACGGCGTCGAAGAGGCATTGGCCGCCGGGGTTGACGAGATCATCATCGTCACCAGTCGGGGCAAGTCCGCGATCGAGGACCACTTCGACATGAGTCCCGAACTGGAGTGGAGCCTCGAGTCGCGCGGCAAAACAGATCTGCTGGAGTTGACGCGCAAGGTTTCGAAGATGGTGCACGTCTCGTATGTGCGCCAGAAGGAGCCGCTCGGGCTCGGGCACGCGGTGCTGCAGACGCGCGACATGGTCGGCGATGAGCCGTTCGCCGTCATCCTTCCCGACGACATCATCGACGCTGCCACACCTTGCCTGAAGCAGATGGTGGACGTCTTTCACCAGGTCCAGTCCAGCATCCTCGCGACCCAGATCGTCGAGGGCCCGGCCATCTCTTCGTATGGTGTGCTCGACTGTGACACCGTGAAGGACAACCCGCGCCTGCATGCCGTGAAGGGGCTGGTAGAGAAGCCGAAGCAGCAGGATGCGCCATCGAAGAACGCGATCATCGGCCGCTATATCCTGACGCCACACGTCTTCGAACTGCTCGAAACCATTCCAAAGGGAGCCGGCGGAGAGTTGCAGTTGACCGACGGCATCAAAGGCCTCCTCCAAACGGAGAAGGTCTTCGGCTACACCTTCGAAGGCAAGCGCTATGACGCTGGCGATAAGGCTGGCATGCTACAGGCCACGGTCGATTTCGCGCTCAAGCGCAGCGACCTCGGCCCCGGCCTTCGCGAGCACCTCAAGCAGATCAAGCTGTAACAAAGCTTTGAGATTGTCCGTCGAAAAATTGGCGCCGCGAAGCCACGCGCGCCCAGACCAGCAGCACTGGTGGGCCCAGAGGGATTCGAACCCCCAACCAAGGGATTATGAGTCCCCTGCTCTAACCGTTGAGCTATGGGCCCTGCGAGAAGTTACGAGGCCGAGACTATCCTGCGTTCTCGTCTCAGCGCAACACGAGCACACATTTCCCGTCGTTCGCTGACTCCGCATTCCTGACTTATTGTAACGATCCTTAGGCAGCCGCCGCCTGCTGCAACATCAAATCGCATCATCTTCATGCCGTGATGATGATGCTGCGGGCATCACTTGCCGCCAGTCACCTCGCCCGTCGTATCGTCCAGCAATACGATGCCGCCATTCTGCGGCGTGCTCTGACTGAAGTCGAACATATTATCGAGCGGTCCCGCGATACTGTCGAATGACCCGCCGCCGATACGCTGACCCGAGAGAAACGTGTCCTCGATAAAACGCGTTATCGAGGTCTGGTCGGTCACGGTTGAGTCGATATAGTTCCTCTTCGCCCAGGGCGAGATGACAAGCAGAGGCAGGCGCGGTCCGTGGCCGCATCGCCCCTGCGCGTGCGCTGTGCCGGAGTTCACTCCGGGCAGTGCATTCGCCGCGCTCGCACTGGCGCTCCCGCAGACCCCGGCGCCGTTCAGCGTGTCAATCCGCGTGGCAGAGCCATTCACAACATTCATTACCTGGTCATACCAGCCGTCCGAGTCGTCATACGCAAGGATGATCGCCGTGCTCGGCCAGAACTGCGACTGCTCGATGGCGTTCACCAGATCGACCACGAACTTCTGCTCATCGAGCGGATCGGAGAAGCCGGCATGGCCACTCAAAATCGCCGGGGCCTTCAGGAAGCTGACAGCAGGCATGTTGCCCGCAGCCAACCCGTCGGTGAAATCGTGAATGTCGTATTGATGGTTCGCCCCGTCGGAGTTGCTTCCGATCGCCGCAACCGAAGTGGGACGCGTATGCTGCAGGTTTTGCGTCGTGGCATAGAACTGGAACGGCTCTTCCTCCGGATCGTAATCGCGCTTCGTGGAATGTGTCACCGCAGAGGTCGTTGAGCGCGAGCATCCTGTCGTTCCATCCGCGTTGGTGACCGTGAGATCGAAGCCGCCCTGGAACCAACCCCAGCTGATATTGGCCGCAGTGAGAAGATCGCCGATATTCTTGCCCGTCATGGAGATAGTCGCGTAAGCGCCGGTCGTACAGACATCGCCAACCGGGTCAGCATCGCCGATCAGCGTAGAGCCGCCGTTTCCGTCATCGACGATCGCGCTGTTGCCGCTCTGACCGGCCAGCGCGCCGTTCGTTTGTCCAGAAATCAGATTGATCGCGCCGACGGTGGAGGGCCCGAAAGTAGTCCCGAAGGAACGATCGTTCAGCGCATAACGCTGCGCATAGTTCCACATCGCGGTAACGGTGTTGCCGTCGTAGTAGCCCATCGTCAGCCCCTTGGTAGCTGCAATGGAATTGGCGTGCGTGCTCGCTGCCAGCGTCCTTGAATCCGCTGCCCCTACGGCGAAGGGAAACAGATCCATGGCGCCATTGTCGAAGGCCGTCTGCTCCGGAGTGTAGTTGTGATTCTGATCCGTGGTCGCAGCCTGGGCGCGGTCCAGGCGGAATGGATTGGTCGCACCGTTACCGTTCTTCGCATTCAACGCATTCGGATTGGAGGTGATCAGCGTGCCGCTCAAACCTGTGGGCGTCGGAGTTCCCGCAGCCGCGGTAAAGGCAGGCTCGCCGGCTGGGTTGGCAGCTACAGGATAGGTCCCAAAGTAGTGATCGAAGGAGACATTCTCGCCAAAGATCACAACGACATGTTTGATGGTTCCCGCCTGCGGACCCGGGCCCCCGACGGACCCCGTCTGAAAGGTCGACATGCTGCTGGAGCAAGCGGCCAGACATACTAATGACGCGAGAGATCCTGCCAGACAGAGTCTGTTCATAGCCGCCCCCCTGTCTATCGAAGATGCAGGTTCTTCAACCAGGGATTTCAGCGACCCTGCGCGTCGCAGATTATCGTTTCGGCCAAATGCAAACTCAACCCGGAGGAACATACAGCGCGTTTTCGTCACGGGCTATCTCGTTTGACAACAGGGTTAACCTGCGCCGCGAAGCGGCCGCAGCCGGCCCTTGTCTCTGAAAAACGGTATACACTGGCGCCGACTCGCAATCCATCGCACAGGCTGGCACGCAAGCACATGCAGCGACGCGATCTCCTGAAATTTGCCGCGCTCACCGCGGGTGCTACTGCCGCCCAGCGCGCATTCGGCAACACATTCGCGCCGCCCGACGCACCCAATCCCAACGTCCGCCGCGTGCTGGTGGTGTTCAAGTGCCATCTCGACGTTGGCTTCACGGACACGCAGGCAGCCGTGATGCGGAAGTACTTCGATGTCTACTACCCCCAAGCCATCCAGACCGGGGCTGCGCTGCGCCGCGCCGGTGGTGATCGCTACAGTCTGGACGACCGGCTCGTGGCTGCTCTACGAATACCTCGAGCAGGCGACCGCGGAACAACGCCGCGCAATGGAGCAGGCCATCGTCGCGGGCGACATCAGTTGGCACGCGCTACCTTTCAGCTGGCAAACCGAGATGCTCGACCGATCCATGATCGAAGGCGCACTCGGCCTCTCACGTTCGCTCGATGCACGCTTCGACCACAAGACCATCGCGGCCAAGATGACCGATGTCCCCGGTCACACACGCGGCATCATCCCGCCATTGGCCGCTGCGGGAATTGCCATGCTGGACATCGGCGTCAACGGAGCAAGCACGCCGCCCGAAGTGCCGGATGTCTTCCTCTGGAAAGCAACTGACGGCAGTACGCTCCCGATGATCTATCACCATCACGACTATGGTGGAACTGTCGTCCTGCCCGGCACGGACGCCGCTTTCTCCATGGAGATGCGCGGTGACAACGCCGGCCCTCATACACAAGAGGAGATTCAGGCGATCTACGCCCGCCTGCACCACCAATTTCCCTCGGCCACCGTCGCCGCCGCAACGCTGAGCGATGTCGCTGCTACACTCGCCCCGGTGCGCGACAAACTCCCCGTCGTCACCGACGAGATCGGAGACACCTGGATCTACGGCATTCCCAGCGATCCGCCGAAGGTCGCGCGTTATCGCGAGGCCGCGCGCATGCGGCAGGAGTGGATCGCGCAGAAGCAGCTCGAAGTCGGCGGCGATGTGGATCGCGCACTGCTTCGCCGCATGACGCTTTCGGCCGAACACACGTGGGGCACCGACACGAAGCGTTATCTCGACCATGATCACTACAAGCCGGCTGATTTGGCGGCCGTTCTGGGCGAGCCCGGCTATCGCACCATGGAAGCAAGCTGGAAGGAGAAGCGCGACGACCTCGGCGATGGCATTGGCCGCCTGCCTGCACCCATGCGCGCCGCCATGGAGCAGCGGCTGGAGACGCTGAGCGTCGCAGCTCCCAGTCCCGTCGGCATGCGCCCGCACCCCGCCTCGCACATTCTCGACACCCCGCGCTTCCGCATCGCGCTCGACCCGCGTACGGGCGCCATCATCGCGCTCGTCAACAAAAACACGCAGCGAGCATGGGCGTCGCCGAAGAACCCGCTCGCTCTCTTCACCTATCAAACGCTGGGACCTGAGGCATACGACGCCTTCCTCGCTGCATATCTAACCGTGAAAACTTCCTGGGGTCCGCAGGATTTCGGCAAGCCAAACATCGCGCACTTCGGCGCGGCAACACGCGAGTGGCACCCCGCGCTGCGCCAGTGCTGGATCAGTGAAAACTCGCAACAGCACCGTCTGCTAGCCGAGCTGGCCATCGACGACCCCTCCAGTGCCGCCGCCGGTCTGACTGCGTGGCCCGCATCGCTTTATCTCGAAATCGTCATGCCGAATGCCACGCCACAGCTGCAGATACGATTTATATCTCTAGGCAAACAGCAGAACCGCCTTCCCGAGGCCATGTGGCTCACCTTCCATCCGATGATCAGCGACCCGCAGGGATGGGAGCTCGAAAAAGTGGGTCAGCCCGTCCGCCCGGCAGAGGTCGTCCGCGGCGGCGGCCGCAGCATGCATGCCGTATCGGAACGCCTGCACTACCGCGATGAGCGGGGCGCCTTTGACCTCGCCACGCTAGATGCCCCGGTCGTGGCGCTCGGGGCACGCTCCCCGCTCGATTTCTCACTCGAACTGCCCACCATGCAGGATGGCATCCACATCGGCCTCTATAACAATGCCTGGGGCACCAACTATCCGCAGTGGTGCGGCGGCGACTGGATGTATCGCTTCACGCTGACCGCGTAACACGCAAAGCAGCGCGGCCCCATAATCAAAAGGATGCCCGCGCATTCGCATCCTCCAACAGACCACCCTCCAACAGATGACGAAGAGACGTGTGACGTTCTCATCCTCGGCGCAGGCGCGGCGGGCCTTATGGCCGCCATCACTGCCGGTCAGCGCGGCCGCCGCGTGCTCGTCCTCGACCATGCCGACCGCATCGGCAAGAAGATCCTCATCTCCGGCGGAGGCCGCTGCAACTTTACCAACCTCCACTGCACCGCGGAACGATTTCTCTCCGCCAACCCGCACTTTGCCCGATCCGCGCTCGCCCGCTACACCCCGCGCGATTTCATAACGCTCGTCGAGCGGCATGGCATTCCCTATCACGAGAAGACTCTCGGCCAGCTCTTCTGCGACCGCTCCGCACGCGACATCGTCGCCATGCTCGAAACGGAATGCAGCGCCGCCGGCGCTCGCATCCTCCTCGATCAGCACATCACCGAGCTCCGTCATAGCGAAGGCTTCACGGTCGAGACACCCACAACCCGCTACCGCGCCCAGGCTTTGGTTGTCGCCAGCGGCGGCCTTTCCATCTCAAAGATGGGCGCCACCGATCTCGCCTATCGCATCGCCGCACAGTTCGATCTCGCTATCGAGCCATGCCGTCCCGCGCTGGTTCCGCTCACCTGGCAGCCGCAGGATAGCGCGCATTACGCCGACCTCACCGGCCTCTCTACAGAGGTCATCGCCATACACGACAAAGCGCGCTTTCGCGAAAAACTCCTCTTCACGCATCGCGGCCTGAGCGGACCCGCTGTCCTGCAGATTTCCTCGTATTGGAAGCCCGGCGCATCGATCGTTATCGACATCGCGCCCGAACAGGACTGCACCGCTCCGCTGCGCGCCCATCCCGGCGGCCGCGACGCCGCTGCCTTCCGCGCCGCACTCAGAGCCGTCCTGCCGCAGCGCCTCGCAGAGCGCTGGGCTGCACTGCACGCACCCCACGGCTGGAGCAACGCAGCGCTCGCCGCAGCGGAAGAGCATCTTCACCGCTGGGAGATCACACCGGCGGGCACGGAAGGCTATGCCAAGGCCGAAGTCACGGCCGGCGGCATCTCCACCGCTGAGCTCTCCGCGCAGACCATGGAGAGCCGCCGTGTGCCCGGCCTCTACTTCATTGGCGAGGCGGTCGACGTGACAGGGCACCTCGGCGGTTACAATTTCCAGTGGGCCTGGGCATCCGGCGCGGCAGCCGGCCGTGCTGTCTAGTTCGTTCCGCTCAGCTGGATGGATTCAGCCAGCCGCCATCGGCTTCGGCCAGCTTCTCCGCCTCTGCTGGGCCCCACGTGCCCGGCTTGTAGGTGTGCACTGGAGGCAAGTTCTTCAGAAGCGGGTCCAGGATGCGCCACGCCTCTTCGACATAATCTACGCGGGCAAAGCGCGCCTGATTGCCGGCAATCGCATCTGCGAGCAGCTCTTCATAAGGCAGTATGTCGTCGGGATTGGCGTGCTGCGTCGCTATCATCTCCACCTGCATTCCGCGCGGGACCTCACCCGGCACGCGCACGTGCGCGCCCAGACCGATCGTCATGTCCGGGCTCACGCGGAACCGCACATAATTTGGCGGCAATGGATCTCTGGAGAAGACATCAGGGTGCCGCCGCAGCCGCGCCACCACTTCCGTGGCCGTTACCGGCAGCGACTTGCCCGCCCGGATGAAGAATGGCACATCCTTCCACCGCCAGCTATTGATACACACTTTGAGCGCGACATACGTCTCCACCTGCGAGTTGGGCTTCACTCCCGGTTCTTGCAGGTAACCCTCGAACTGCCCGCGCACCACCTCGCTGGGCACCAGGCACTGCACGCCTCTTAGCACCTTGGTGCGTTCATCGCGCAGGGCCTCGGCGCCAGCGCCGACGGGCGGCTCCATCGCAATATTGCTCAACAGTTGCATCAGGTGGTTCTGCAAGACATCGCGGATCGCGCCCGTCTCGTCATAGAAGGCGCCGCGGCCCTGCACCCCAAAGCTCTCTGCCATCGTGATCTGCACGCTTTCCACGTAGTGGCGATTCCAGATGGGTTCGAGGAAGGAGTTGTTGAAGCGGAAGAAGATCAAATTCTGAACCGCGTTCTTCCCCAAGTAGTGATCAATGCGGAAGACATCTTTCTCCTCGAAGACGTTCCGAACGATCCGATTCAGGGCCATGGCTGAATCCAGATCATGGCCAAAGGGCTTTTCGATCACAACGCGCGCACCTTCCGCGCATCCGGATTGCTTCAGTTGTTTCAGTACCTCTCCGAAAAGACTCGGCGGAATCGCCAGGTAGTGGATCGGATGGCTGGCGCCACCGCATTGCTTGCGCACCTGCTGGAAGGTCGCAGAGTCGGCGTAGTCGCCATCCACGTAACGAAGCAGCTTCATCAGTTTCTCGAAGCCCTCAGGATCCAGGCCGCCATGCAGTTCCACGCTCTCTCGCGCGCGCTTCTTCAGGTCCTCCAGCGTCCATCCCGATTTGGCCACCCCGATCACCGGGCCCTTCAGCTTGTCGCGCTTCGCCAGCCGCTGCAGTGAAGGAAAAATCTGCTTATAAGCCAGATCGCCTGTCGCGCCAAAAAATACCAGTGCATCAGATATAGGTTCTGTCACGCGCCTTTACCTCATCTTTCCTGTCGATCCACTGTCCGTTCGCCCCAGGTGCGCACACTGGACCCGCGCGGCCATCTGGCTTCTATCCATGATGCCATCGTGTTCCTTCCGGATTCATTGCGGACGCCTGCATCGTCGCGCTCCCGCGCAGGTACAATCCATTCCACGACTCCGTCCCGGCCGTCGCCACTTCCTCCCGCCATGAGACTCCTTCACGTCATCGCCTCCGTCCGCGCCGCTGGAGGCGGCCCCGTGGAAGCCGTGCGGAGCCTCTCTGCCATACATCAGCGCGATGGCCACTCTGTCGAAGTCGCCTCGCTCGATGACCCCGCGGACGCGGAAGTGCGCAGCTTCCCCCTGCAATTACACGCGCTCGGTCCGGCCCGCAACAAGTACTCCTATGCGCCCGCATTCGTGCCATGGCTGCGCCGGCATCGCGCCCGCTATGACGCGGTCGTCGTCAACGGCCTCTGGCAATTCCACAGCTTCGGGGCATGGCGCGCCCTAGACGGCACCACTACGCCCTATTATGTGTTTCCTCATGGGATGCTCGACCCGTGGTTCAAACGCACCTTCCCGCTAAAGCACCTGAAAAAATGGCTCTATTGGCCATGGGCAGACTACCGCGTCCTGAGGGATGCGCGCGCCGTCCTGTTCACCTGCGAACAGGAAAAGCTGCTCGCACCGCAATCCTTTGCGCTCTATCGCGCTCATCCGGTAATCACGGGCCTGGGCACAACCCCGCCTCCTGCTGGCGTGGACGCATCCACGTTCCTCGCTCACCATCCCCGTCTGCGCGGCAAGCACCTCCTGCTCTTCATGGGCCGCCTTCACCCAAAGAAGGGCTGCGACCTGTTGCTCGAAGCCTTCGCCGTCACCCTGGCCAACGATCCGGCGTGGCGTTTGGTCTTCGCCGGTCCTGACAGCTTCGGCTTGCAGCAGACGCTCCAATCACGCGCGAACGCCTTAGCCATCTCCGACCGCGTCGCCTGGACCGGCATGCTCCGCGACGCGATGAAATGGAGTGCGTTCGCCGCTGCAGAGGTCTTCGTCCTTCCCTCGCATCAGGAGAACTTTGGCATCGCCGTGGCCGAGTCTCTCGCCTGCGGGGTGCCCGTCCTCATCTCGCGCGAGGTCAACATCTGGCGGGAGATCGAAGCGGCCCACGCCGGCCTCGTCGCCCCCGACACGCTCGAGGGGACAATCAGCCTGCTCACCCGCTGGCAGCAGCTTCCGGAAGCAGAACGTATTGCGATGCGCCAGAACGCCCGCCAATGTTTCGCACAGCACTTCGACATCGAGCACAGCGCCGCGCGCCTCCTGGAAGTAATCGAGGCCACTGCCGGCAAGTCGGCAAGTCAGCAAGTCGGCGAGTCAGCCTGAGAAACCCCTCGCCAAGCCGCCGCGCAAATACACCAACTGTCATCCTGAGCAGAGCGAAGGACCTGCAGTTCGCCCACACCCAGAGGGGATTCGGATTTAACTTCCACTGAGCGCTTTTCAGCCCGACTACCTCTTTGCGTCTCGCTAATGCGTATCCACCTCGTTCCACAAAAACGAGAGAATATCCGTCTCGTCCTGGATCTTCTGGGTGACGGAAACGCCTGAGCTGTGGCCGCCCTTCGTGCTGTAGTGCAGCAGGATCGGCCGGTCACCGCCGGTCGCCGCCTGCACCTCCGCAGTCATCTTGCGCGCGTGCAGCGGATCGACCCGCGTGTCGTTGTCGCCGGAAAAGAACATGATCGCCGGATATTTCGTCCCCGGCTTCACATTCTGATATGGCGAGTACGCGCGAATGTACTTGTAATCCGCCGCATTATCTGCAGATCCGTACTCCGTCGTCCAGAGCCGCCCGAACTCGAAGTTCTGATAGCGCAGCATATCCAGCAGCGGATATCCGCATACGATCGCACCGTACAGCTCCGGGTGCTCCGTCATCGCCGCCCCCATCAGCAGACCGCCATTCGAGCGTCCCCAGATCGCCAGGTGTGCCGGGTCGGTGTACTTCTCGTCGATCAGATAGCGCGTCGCCGCAAAGAAATCGTCGAAGACATTCTGCTTCTTCTCGAACATGCCCGCCTTGTGCCAGTCTTCCCCATACTCCCCGCCGCCGCGTAGGTTCGGCATCGCAAACCATCCGCCCTGCTCCAGCCACCAGGCATACAACGGAGCCCAGTTCGGCGTCATGCTGACGAGGAAGCCGCCATAGCCGGTCAGCAGCAGCGGCGTTTTGCCATTCTGCGGCAGCCCTTTCTTGCCCGCGATGAACATCGGCACCCGCGTGCCATCCCTCGAGGTGAAGAAGACCTGCCGCACCTCGTAACGATCGGGATGGAACGGTACCTTCGGCTGCGCGAAGATGCTGGTCCCGCCACTGTCCGCCTGGTAGCGATAAATCGTCGGAGGCACGTTGAATGACTCGAAACTGTAAAAGCCCTCTTTTTCCAGTGGTCGTCCATATGGCACGGTGGCGCTGCCGATGCCCGGCAGCTTCATCGTGCCCTCCAGCTTGCCATCCAGCGAGTAGATTGAAATCTCGTTCTTCACATCCACCAGCCGTTCGATAAACAGCTTGCCGCCCAGCACCGTTGAGGCTTCAATCGCGTCCTTCGCCTCCGGCACCACGGTTTGCCACTCCCTAGGTGGCGTATTCGGATCGGCGCGCAGAATGCGCCGCTTCGGCGCGCCCATATCGGTCTCCACCAGAAACGTATCCGTGCCTGTGTCGATCAGGTTGAAGCGGTTGTCGATGCCATAAACCAGCGGAATCACCGGCGCATCCGGCTGCCGCAGGTCCCCGCTTTGCCCGAGTGACTTGATCAGGATGTCCTCGCGCTTCGCCGGAACCCCGCGGTCGATGGTCAGGATCAGCCATCGCCCGTTGTCCGAGGTCCCCACGCCGATCAGGTCCAGCTCACCCAGCGGCTCGCCCTTGTACTCCTTGCCGAAGATCACCTTGTCAGCGGACTGCTCCGTCCCAAACGCGTGCCAGTACACCAGCGTGCCCGAGTGCTGAAACACCGCGTAGTACAGCCCCTTCTTGTCCGGGCTGATCGAAACGCCGAAGTAGCGCTGGCTCGTGAGCTGATCCGGCAGCTCCTTCCGGGTCGTCACATCGATCAGGTGCACCGCTTCCTCATCCGCGCCGCCCTGCCGAATCCCATACGCCAGCAGCGAGCCATCATTCGTCACATCGAGGATCCCGATGGAAGTGTTCTGATCCGCGCTCAACTTCGTGGCATCCACCAGCCGCTCATCTCCTCTTCCGACACCGCGTCTTATATAAATCGACCCCTGGTTCTCATCAGCCAGGCGCTTCTTGAAGAAGTACAAGCCGCCACGTTTGAACGGCACCGAGTACGTTTCCACCCGCTCCAGCTTCGTCAGGTCGGCCTTGATCTCCTGCCGGATCGTCACCTGCTGCAGATAGCTGTCCGTGTATGCGTTCTGCTCGTCGATCCAGGAACGCGTCCCCGGATCGTGCTGCTGCTCGAGCCAGCGGTAGTCATCCGTGAGGGTGTCGCCGTGCAGCGTGTCGGTCACCGGATGCTTCGCCGTCTCTGGCGGATCGGGCAGCGTCACGCCGTTGCCGCCGCGCACCTGCGAGCTGCCCGGCGAAGCTGGGCGGTCCACGGTAAGCACATTGTTGGTCGTGCCATTCGCCGGATTCGCCTCCTCGCCTCCATGCCGCTTCGCTACTTGTCCCAGGTGCGACGAGGCCTGCTGCTGCTGTTGCTGCGACTGCGCCATCCCCGCCAGTCCAGCGACTGAACAACCCAGAACCACAGCCCCCACCGCAAAGCTCAGGCCCATCCACAACCTCCCTGTCGCCGATGCACACCGACACATGGTTATAAACCCAACCAGCCGCATAAATCGCCTGAAGTGTTGCAGCGCGCGGCACTTTCGCCACTTTCCGTGGTTTCGCAGGCAATCGTCTGTCACGCCGGCACCTCCCCGGTTGCGCAGAATCGCGCAATACCCAGACACTGGCAATGCATTCGCGGCAGAAAGGAACCTCGCCACCATGTCCACACAGCAAGAGAAAGGTTCGCGCTTTCGCGCTCTTCATCAGCGCGACCGCGCCTTCATCATTCCCAACCCGTGGGACGCCGGAACCGCGCGCCTGCTGACGCGTATGGGATTTGAGGCACTGGCCACCACCTCCGCCGGTTATGCCTTTTCCGCCGGGCTGCAGGACGGCGCTGTCGGCCGCGACGCCATGCTCACGCACGTTGCCGACATCGTCGCCGCCACCGACCTGCCGGTCAGCGCCGATCTCGAAAATGGCTTTGGCGACGCGCCCGAAGCCTGCGCAGAAACCATCCGTCTCGCCGCCGCGACCGGCCTCGCCGGCGGATCGATCGAAGACGTGAGGCCACGTCCCGAAGGCACGCTCTATTCCCTGGAGCACGCGGTAGAGCGCGTCCGCGCCGCAGCAGAAACCGCCCGCGCCCTCCCCGCGCCTTTCGTCCTCACCGCCCGCGCGGAGAACTTCATCGCCGGCAATCCCGACCTGAAAGACACCATTCGTCGCCTCCAGGCCTTCCAGGAAGCCGGCGCCGAGGTGCTTTATGCACCCGGCCTCTCGACCAAAGAAGACATCGCCGCCGTCCTCAGCTCGGTCGATCGCCCCATCAATCTCCTCATGCCGGCCGTTGGTCTGACGCTCGACTTTGCCGCTCTGTCCACCATGGGCGTACGGCGCATCAGCGTCGGCAGCGCGCTCTCGCGGGTCGCCCTGACAGCATTCCTCCGCGCGGCCCAGGAGATGCAGCAGCATGGCACCTTCACCTACGCCAACGACCTCATCAGCTACAAAGAGTTCAACGACATGTTCGAACCATGAACGCGCTCGGCTCCGCCCTCAGATGTCATCCTGAGCAACGCGAAAGACCTGCAGTTTGCGCGCGGTGCAGGAGCATCTACTGACCGAGCCTCGCAGTAGCCGCCTGCCGCCAGAACGCAAACGTCTCCTGCGTGATGCTCCGCCTTCCGCCAGCCGCTTCATGCTCGTACAAAGCACGCAGCGCCTCCCAAAGCCCGGCAGCCTCGCGCTCCAGCCCCAGCACGCGCAGCGAGCGCAGCATCCGCGTAAGCCGCAGATGGTTGTGATTCCCCGCATGCAGCCAGTTCCGCGATGCCGCTGCGAACCGCGGAACTTCCTCTACCGCATCGCCCTTCAAAGCAAACCCATAGAAGGCAAGCATGCGCAGAAACGCCGCCCGCAGCCGCCCCTGCATCTCCACACTGCCGCGAATCGCCGCGATGGTCGGGGCATCCAGCACGGGCGCCCAGGGATTCGCACCACTCCGCTCCGGCAGCGGAAAGATCCACTGGATATAGTCGTGCACCATCTCCAGCCGTGCATCGTCCCAGCCAAGAATCTCGTCGAACGTCCGCCCATCGTCATCCGCGCCGCCGGCAAAGAACCGCATCAGCCTGTCCGCATCTCCACTCATAGCAATCTAGAAGCCTTCCGCCCCCGCACCGTTGCCGCACGCCCCTTCCTGCACACTCCCGCACTTACCGCCAGCCCGATAAGCTAACTCCAGCACGCATGCCCGAGACCGCCCCCCCAGCCGACTTGCCAGACCTGCCCCCGATACCGCAATCCGGGCCGAAGCAGCCTCACGGCCGCGCAGCCGCGCTCGCGGTCGCCACCGGCATCCTGCTCTCGAAAATCATTGGCCTCGTCCGCGAGCGCATCTTCGCCTACTACTTCGGCAACTCCATGGCCGCGGACGCCTTCAAGGCCGCCTTCCGCATCCCCAACATGCTGCAGAACCTCTTCGGCGAGGGCGTCCTCTCGGCATCGTTCATTCCTGTCTACGCGCGGCTTAACGCAGAGGAGCGCCACGACGAAGCCACCCGCACCGCCGGCGCCATCTTCGCCATCCTGGTGCTCGTCGCATCCCTGCTGGTGCTGGCGGGCGTGCTCCTCGCTCCGCTGCTTATCGACATCATCGTTCCCGGCTTCCACGGTGAGACACGGCTGCTCGCCATCCAGCTTGTCCGCATTCTGTTTCCTGGCGCGGCGCTGCTCGTGCTCTCCGCCTGGTGTCTCGGCATTCTCAACAGCCACCGCCGCTTCTTTCTCTCCTACACCGCGCCCGTGGTGTGGAACGTCGCCATGGTCGCCACTCTGGTCTGGCAGGGCCACCGCCTCTTTCTGCACGGCATCACCGCTGCTTCGGTGGCCGAGCCTCGCCTCGCCGTCGCCCTCGCCTTCGGATCGGTCATCGGTTCCGCTCTGCAGTTCTTCGTTCAGATCCCGTCAGTCCTGCGCCTGCTCAGCCCATTGCAGTGGAAGGCCACATTCGGCTCGGAGCACGTGCGCACCATCGTGCGCAACTTCTTCCCCGTCTTCATCAGCCGCGGCGTCGTACAGTTGAGCGCCTTCGTCGATCAGGTCCTCGCCAGCCTGCTGCCTACCGGCGCCGTCGCCGCGCTCAGCTACGCGCAGACCATCAACCAGCTTCCCGTCTCGCTCTTCGGCATGGCTGTCTCGGCAGCTGAGCTGCCTGCCATGTCCGCCGCCCTCGGCACCGCGGAGCAGATCGCCGCCAAGCTCCGCGCTCGTCTCGCCGCAGGCCTCGGCCAGATCGCCTGGTTCGTCGTCCCCTCCGCCGTCGCCTTCGTCGTGCTCGGCGATGTAGTCGTCGCCGCTATCTATCGCACCGGCCACTTCAACTCTCGCGACGTCACCTATGTCTGGAGCGCGCTCGCCGGCTCCGGAGTCGGCCTGCTCGCCGGCACCTCCGGCCGCCTCTACTCATCGGCTTTCTACGCGCTGCGCGACACGCGCACGCCGCTCAACTTCGCCGTCATACGCGTCGCTCTCACTCTCGGCCTCGGCTATTTCTTCTCGAAGCCTTTGCCGCACTTGCTCGGCATCGATTCGCGCTGGGGCGTCGCCGGCCTCACCCTCTCGGCCGGCCTCGCCGCATGGCTCGAGTACTCGCTGCTCCGTCGCGCCATGCATCGGCGCATCGGCATCGTCGACTACCCCGCCAGCCGCGTCCTCCGCCTGTGGTTTGCCGCCATCATCGCCGCCCTGCTCTGCTACCTGCTGCACCACCACTTGCCCATCGGCAGTCACCTTTGGGGCCACGGCGCGCGCGCAGCCGTCCTCACCGCCATCGCTGTCCTCATCCCCTACGGCGCACTCTACGTCGCATTCACCGTACTGCTGAAAGTCCCCATCCCCGGCAGCCTCCTGCGCCGTTTCAAACGCCGCTGAATTCGCTCATCGCCATAAAAAGAAGCCCCGGATTTCTCCGGGGCCTTGGTCATCGTCGTTCAAAGTTTGTTATTTGGGACATGGTACAGCCGACCTCGTGAGCGCGTTTTCGTTCGGATAACTCCACGCGCCGTCGAGTGCATTCGAAGCCGGACCCTGGCTGAACCACTGCAGCAATGCCTCCGTCTGCGGATGGAAGGTGTAGATCTTCCCGTTCTCCCGCAGCGGGATGGCAACCGTGGCATCGGGTAGGACTTCGACCGGATCACCCGTCTCCAGGTTCCCTTGGCATACCTTCGAAGTCGCAGGCTGGCCCGGGAACTGCCAGACCGGCACCGTGGTGTTCACAAATGGGTCGTTATAAGCCTCCGTCACTTCGTGCGAGAGGCCCGTAATGTCCTCGAAGCCCGCGCCGAACAACCCCGGAGAGATCCAGCTGGCAAAGGCAACGATCCAGCGGGGCTGCGGCGAGACAGTCGGATCGTTGAAGTAGGTGTGGTAGCCCAGAACGCAGCAATCCCCGTTATAACGATTTCCCTGGCTGTTGATCGAAAACAGGAAGGTGTCGGGATAAAGCTGCATGTTGAAGGCGTCCGTGGTGTCGTTCCCGGCGTTGATGTCGTTGTTTACCTGATTGCCCAAACCGGCATTGAAGAACAGGTCCAACAATTCGACAAACGTATCGCCGTTGGGAGCCGTGCCCACGTAATAGTTCTGAACCTGTTTCACCGTTCCATTCGGCAAGCGGACATTGACAAACCTGGGAACTACGATCGTGATGCGATTCACGACGCTCGGGTCCAGATCGGTGTGCCAGTTCTGCTTCATCGTGTTGAAGAACTCGGCGCGCTGGATTGCGTCAGTGAATTGCGTGTGTCCATCGCCGTAAAGAGTCTTATCAAATACCGGCGACTCCAGAGTGAGGTTCTCAAACGGCTTATACGAAACGAGTTTGTAGTTGCTTCCGTCGGCATTCAGCAGCTGCAGCGAAACCGTGGTGATCTTTGCCGGAATGGTGGTGGTGCCCCCGACCAGCGGATCGTTTCCGATCATGACGTAGGGATAGACAGTGCCCACGTTCGGCCCACCGGTAGCTGCAAATGCGCCTTCAAAGGTTGCGATCGTGTCCAGTCCAAAAAGCGTCCCATTTCCCATCACGGCAGAATTGGCGCCCGTCGCGGCGTTCGCGCTCGCTCTCTCGCGGGACGTGGTCGCACCATTTTCATCGAACGCGACCTTTCCACGCGAGGTCGCTGCGCCGGCCGGATATGTCAACACCGGCGCAGAGGTCACGGTACGAACCGAGTTGAGCGGAACCGGCGCCACTCTCGTGTAACCGGGGTTGATGGAATTACGGTCGGCCTCGTTCTGCGCTGAGACGCCTGAAGATAGACAGAGAAATGCGGCGGCGGCCGCAAATGTACCGATGAGTCGGGGAAAAGCTTTCATGGACTGGTCTCCGGAATGTGGTCAAAAAAATGTGGCTGAAGAACCACCCGAGGACAATACGCTACTGCGCAAGAACAAACGAGAAAAATTCCCAGAATTTCTTAGTCGGTCAGCAACAGAGATAGCAAAATCGGGAAAGACGCTCGAAATAAAACCAGCCTTTGTCGCCGAGACCGTGACAATTTCTTGATCAACCACGTGGGCGCCCGTAACACGAACAAGTTCACCGGCACGTCGCCGAGCTCAGCCCACGGGCATCCACCCGGCGTCACCACGCCGCGTAGACACTGCAACAATCACGCGAAAGCCCGGAGCGGAATGTTGCCTCCGGACTTTTTTGTTTTGATGGGTGTTCAGCGACTACACGGGACCGGACCATGGCACGCGAGCAAGCCTGCAATTTACGCGAAGCCGCCGCGCAGGGTAGAGTGGAGGCCACTCCTTGGACTGTAGATTCATCCGGTCCAGCTCCAGGGGAGTCGGGCCTTTAACCTACCTTGCGACGAGAGGTGCCTATGACTTCCAGGAGAAGCAAGCGGATTGCCGTCTCCTTTTGCGCAGCCATTCTGTGCTTAGCAGCGGAGGTCCCGCTGCTGGCAGATGCAAGCTACAAGGAAACCACGCAGATCACCGGCGGCTCGATCGTAGGGATGATGAAGATGGCTGGCGCTTTCAGTTCGCAGGCTCGCAAAGCGGACCAGCCGATCACTTCCGAGGTTTACGTCAGCGGCAATCGCATGGCGCGGATTCGACCGGATGCGACGGAAATCATCGACCTGGATGCCCAGACGATTACCCGCATCGATCCGGCAAAGCACCAGTACACCACCACGACTTTTGAGCAGATGCGGCAGCAGATCGAGCAGGCCCAGCGTGACGCCGAGTCCAAGGCAAAGGAGACCAGAACGGACGCCCAGAAGCCCGCTGACCAAACGCCGCAGAATGTGGAAATGTCCTTTGACGTCCATGTGCGGCAGACAGGCGCGACCAAACAGGTCTCTGGTCTGGACACACAGGAATCAATTATGACGATGGCCCTGAATGCCACGGACAAGAACACGCAGCAGACAGGAGCGCTCACCATCACCAACGATATGTGGCTCGCCCCGAGCACGCCGGTCTACGACGAGGTGCGTGCCTTCGACGTAAAGTTCGCCCACGCGATGGGACAGGTCTTCAACGGAAACCAGAGCATGCAGGGGATGCAGGCTCTGCTGGCTCAGCCGGGTGCGGCCAAGGGAATGGGTGAACTGGCGCAGGAGGTCAATAAGCTGAAAGGCGTCCCGATTCTGCAGGTCATGCGGATGGGCACGACCTCCAACGGACAGCCATTACCGGCGGCTTCGGAGGGCCCGCTGCCGGCCTCCAATGGGCCTGCAATGCCAGCCGCAGGTGACGTTGCGCAGCAAACAGCGACCTCGGTCGTGGCGAGCAAACTCGGTGGACTCGGCTCCGCGCTGGGGAGCGGCGGCTTCGGCGGTTTCGGACACAAGAAGAAGCCGGCGGATACTCCGCAGACGCAGCCCGATGACGGCACCAAGCCTGCAGCGGCTGAGCCGACCTCGAGCGTGCTGATCGAATCAAGCACTACACTCAGTGACTTTTCGTCCGCGCCGGTCGATGGGTCCCACTTCCAGGTGCCTGCCGGCTATCAGCTAGTGGCAATGCCCGATGCACGAAGCAGCTCATAGCGCTCCAGACACACGAAAGCCCGGAGCAGACACGTGCTCCGGGGCTTTGTACTTTCCGTACTGGTGAGCTAGACCGAAACCGGCTTCGCCACTTCGCTCGGCTTGTTGTCCGGGCTCCCTGGCTTGCGGATGTCGATGCCGCCCTTGAAGAACGCGCCGTCCTCGATCGAGATGCGCTGTGCGATTACGTCGCCGGTCAGCGAGCCTTCGCTCCGGATATCGACCCGGTCGCTGGCGTTGATGTTGCCGCGCACCTTGCCCAGCACCACGACCTCGCGGGCAGAGATGTTCGCGGCCACCTGGCCATTGCGGCCAACGGTGACACGGTTGCCCGGCAGGTTGATCGCGCCTTCGACCTTGCCGTCGATGTACAGCGATTCGGAGCCAGTGACTTCACCCTTCACCACCAGGCTCTTGCCGATGGTGGCCTGATCTGCGGCGGCAGACTGGGCGGAGGGAGCTGCAGGGCGGGAAGCAGCCGGCTCGAACCCGCCGGAAGCAGGGGTCGCCGGGCGGTTCGGCTCATTGTTGGGGGATTGGGGAGTACTGCCGGGCTGATTCGGTTTCCACATTGCTTGGGTATTTCCTTTCAGATACTGCGAAATATGCTTTGCCTGCCGACGGCCCTGCGGGAATCACTCGCCCGCCCTCTGCGCTGGTCCATCCCTCAGCAGGTACAGAGTGAACCGGATGCCCGCGCCGTACGCAGCGCACCCGCGCCAAACCTGTCCTTTGTCTGCATATTACTCACCTCCACGCGAAAATTGCATCCCTCGTCAACAATCTTTTCGCGCAAACTTGCACCTAAGTGGTATCCCCACAGCCGCTTAACGACCGGCCAGGACGCAAGGCGATACCATCGAGAGGTATGCCCTCGGACCGCGATCTGCTCGCTCGCATCGCCCGCTCCTCCGGTGGCCGTGCCGGTTACAAACAACTGGTCCGCGAGCTCGGCCTCGGCGGTGGCCGCGAACGCCGCCTCCTGCTGGAGCAGCTCGCCCGCCTTACCGCGCGCGGCGACCTCGTCAAAGCCGGCCGCGACCATTGGAGCCAGCCCCAGGCCGCATCCGCCCGGACCAACCTGATCGCCGGCCGCCTCGACCTCCATCGCGACGGCTTCGGCTTCGTCCGCCCAACCAGCAATATCGGCACGAACGGCGGTAAAGATGACGATATTTTCATTCCGCCCGCCGAGCTCCACGGCGCCATGCAGGGCGACCTCGTCCTCGTCGAGCTCCTCCCGGCGCGCACGCAGGGCCCAAACGCGGGCAAGCGTGCGGGCCGAATCGTGCAGATCGCCCACCGCCGCAATCCAACCATCGTCGGCCGCTTCCGCTATGCCACCAGCGAACGCGCACAAGGCAACTACGTCGTGCCCTTCAACGAGCGCATGACTCAGCCCATCCTCATTCCCTTCGGTGATGAGATCCCCTTGCTGGAGGCCGAAGCCACGCCCCACCGCGTCTTAGGCAAAGACGCGCACCACGCCCCACCCGATCCTGATGATCTGGAAGGTCTCGTAGTGGATGTCGAGATCACCGAGTGGCCCACCCTCCATCGCCAGGCGCGCGGCCGCATCCTCGAAATCCTCGGCGATCCCGACGACTTCGGCGTCGATGTCGAGATCATGATCCGCAAGCACCACATCCCGCACCTCTTTCCGGATGCGGTACTTGAGAACGCGCGCGAGGTAGCCCAGCTCGACCAGCAGGAGATCGCCAAGCGTCGCGACTTCCGCGACCTCCCCATCGTCACCATCGACGGCGAGACCGCCAAAGACTTCGACGACGCCGTCCTGGTCACACATACCCATGACGGTTACGAATTGCAGGTTCACATCGCCGACGTAGCCCAGTACGTCACACCCGGCTCGCCGCTCGATCTCGAAGCGCGCCTGCGCGGCACCTCCGTCTACTTCCCCGACCGCGCCGTCCCCATGCTGCCTCAGGAGCTGTCATCGGACATCTGCAGCCTCCGCCCGGCGGAAGATCGCCTCGTCCTCTCCTGCATCATGCAGCTCGACCGCCACGGCGCCATCGTCAGTTACGAAATCTGCGAAGGTGTCATCCGCTCGGCGCGCCGCATGACTTACACCCAGGTCCACGCCATCCTCTCCGGGGACGAAGCCGCGCGCGCCGAATTCGCGCCACTCGTTCCGGAGTTCGAGCGCATGCTCGCTCTCGCCAAAATTCTCAACCGCAAGCGTGGGCAGCGTGGCTCCATCGACTTCGATCTTCCCGAGCCCATCATCGACTTCAACGACGAAGGCGAGATGCAGGGCATCCTCCGCTCCGACCGTACCTGGGCCAACCGCCTCATCGAAGAGTTCATGCTCTCCGCCAACGAGTGCGTGGCCGACTGGCACGAGCGCGTCGGCGTGCCTAGCATCTATCGCATCCACGAAAAGCCTGACGCCAAGCGCGTCATCGACTTCGAGGAAACCGCCGCGCACTTCGGCTACTCACTCGGAATCGGTGCGCTGCCCGTAAAGCGCGTGCAATTCAAGAGCGAGCGCCGCGAGTTTCGCGCTCACAACGCCCGCAACCGCCACAGCCAGCGTTCAGCCCCGCGCGAGCACGAGATCCCGCAGGACATTCCCGTCACCCCGCAGATGTATCAGCGGCTGGCCAAGAAAATCGCGGGCAAACCGGAAGAGCGCATTCTCGCCCACCTCATGCTGCGCTCGCTCAAGCAGGCCCGCTACTCGGAGAAGAACGAAGGCCACTTCGCCCTCGCCACTTCGCACTACACCCACTTCACCTCGCCCATCCGCCGCTACCCCGACCTCATCGTGCACCGCATCTCGAAGGCCATGCTCGAAGGCGGCGTCTCCGGACAAGTCGATCTCAATTCCGAAGCATCGCGGGTGCCCCATCCTAGCGAAGCCAGGGTGGGGATGTTTGTCAAAGACAATCGCGCCGAAGGCGCCACCGCATCGCTGTTAAGCGAAGACGACCTCAACTCCATCGCCAAAGAGTGCAGCGATAACGAGCGCCGCGCCGCCGAAGCCGAACGCGAGCTGATCGAGTGGAAGAAGGTCAAGTTCATGCAGCATCGCATCGGCGAAGACTTCGACGCGATGGTGATGAACGCCACCAAGTACGGCCTCTTCGTCGAGCTCACCGACCTTTTCATCGAAGGACTCGTCCCTCTCGGAAGCCTGCTCGACGACATCTACACCTATCGCGAAAACACGCGCCAGATCATCGGCAACCACAGCGGCCGCCGCTACTCCATCGGCGACCGCCTGCACGTCATCCTCGACCGCGTCGATGAAGTCGAGCGCCGCCTGCAGTTCTCCATCCTCGACGCACCCGAGCAAGGCCAGCCTGGGCGCAGCGGCAAGAAGAAGCAGAAAGCAAAGCCCGCGACAAAATCCGAGCCGTCACGATCCCCGAGACCCCCAAAGCAAAGCAAGCTACGCCGTCAGCCCAAAGGGAAGCACAAGCGCCGATAGCACAAATTGGTCGTCATCCTGAGCGAAGCGAAGAGCCTGCCCTGAGCTTGTCGAAGGGACCTGCAGTTCGCCGGCGCATCCCGTAACCCAGGCGGCGCGCGTTATGGCGCAGGTGGCTGTGCCGCAGTCGGCAGCAATCCCCGATCCACCAGCACCGGAGGACGCCGATGATGAGTATGCAGCTCGTAGTCGTAAGCCCAGCCGATCAGATCGCCATCGTGCCAGTTACGTGTGCTGATCTCGATGCCGAACGGTAGGCCGTCCGCATAGAAGCCCGCAGGAAAGCTGATAGCCGGCACGCCAAGCATGTTGACCCAGCCGGTAGCGCTGTGCGGTCCCTCGCTCAGCCGTCCATCCTGCGGCATCGTCTCGTCCACTGGCGGCATCTGGATCGCGGGATAGACAAACCCATCCAGATGCATACGGTCCAGTTCCGTGTCGTACAGCGCCATCACCGCGCGTCGTGGCTGGAGAAAATTCGCTTCGGCCTGCGGATCGGTCTCGAGTGTCGCCTGTGCGATACCGCGCTGACGGCCTCCAATGATCACCTCGGGCAGCGGCTTGCCGACAGCGCGCTCGTACTCGGCGGCAGAGTGATACTCCGCCGGGCCAAAGTTCGCCAGGAACTTCTCCGTTCCCTCGCGGACATAGGGCCGCGTGCAGATGTGCGACGCCGCATCCGCAAAGCTGTCCGGCAGAATCTGCGAATCGATCAGCACCGTCGCTCCGGCAGCGCGCAGCTCTTCCACCGCTTTCATGAAAGCGGCCCGTGTCTCCGGCTTCAACGGAATCTGCGATTCCTCCTTGGCCTTGGCGAACTGCTCGGGCGTCGCCTCCGCGCACACTCCCTGAAACACAGACGAATCGCCGTCCAGGATGAATGCCGGGACCGCGAATCGCTTTCCCTTGAGCGCACCAGCTTTCAGGTACTTCGTGTAAGGACCGGGCTGCGCTTTGGCGGTGGAACCCACCGTTACCGGATCGAGCGGATCTTCGCCCGTCATGACGGTCAATGCGATCGCAGCATCCGCCACATCGCGCGCGATGGGACCTGTGTTGTCGAGCTGCCAGTCCAGCGGAGCGATGCCCCCCAGACTTACCAGCCCGCGCGTGGGAAAGATACCCACCAGATTGCTGGTGGCGACCGGCATGCGGATCGAGTTCCCGGTATCCGTTCCGTTGCCCAGAACGGCGAGGTTCGCAGCCACTGCCGTCACCGTGCCGCCTGACGAGCCGCCCGGCGAGAAGCGCACATCGTAGGCGTTCCCGGTGCGGCCAAAGGCCGTGGAGCGATTCGTATCGCTGGCGGCAAAGTCCGGCATGTTGGATACGCCGATGAGGATCGCGCCGGCCGCGCGCAGCTTCGCCACGATGGTGGCATCGCGCGGCGCAGTCAGTTCGTGTCCGGGAAGCATGTAGCCGCGCCATCCATCCGTCGTGATCACGCCCTTCACGCTGGTATTGGCCTTGGTCACCACGGGCACGCCCCAGAGCGGACCCGGTTTGAAACCGGGCTCTTTCGCCTCGGCATCCTCGCGCGCCGCCTCCGCCAGAGCAGCCTTCGCACTCACCGTCTGCACCGCGCGATAGATGCCGTTGTAACGTGCCATCCGATCGAGGTGCCACTCGACCACCTGCATCACGGTATAACGATGTTCACGATAGAGCCCCTCCAGCCTGTCGACCGTGACCTCCATGAGATCGCGATCCATCGCAGCAGAGTGAGTCTTCCCTGCCGGAATCGAAGCGCTCTGAGCCGAAGAAAATGGGACTAACGAAAAGGGAACAACGATCGGCTGCGTGACTAACAGCAGGAGCAGGAAGATGCGCATGATGGGAAACCATAGCATCCACTTCATAGCATCCAGTGCAGAGCGAGACGGACCAGGAGCCGGAAGTTAGGAACTGGGCCGGCTCCGCTCCACCACATTCACGATGCATCCCTGATTGCGGATCACAGCCGAGGCGCCGGCGCCGGGGGCGGCGGAGGCTCGCTCTCAGGCGGCTCCGTGTCTGCTGTCTCCGGCTCATCGGTGAGTCCCAGCCGGGTTTCAATATTCACCGAGCCTCTGCCCCGTTCCGCATTGCGCCGCTGCTGCCGCAGGTTGATGACGAACAGGATGACCCGCAGCACCAGGATGCCCACCAGCACCGCCACCAGTCCCCACTGCGTCTGGCCCCGCCCATGCATCAGCCAGAAAATCGCAGCGAGCACCACGATCACGAACAACCCGAAGGTGAGCGTTCCCGACCTCTTCATGCCAACCTCATACCGACCACTTTAGATGGAGACTCCATCCCTTGTCGCTGCCGGCCCGCAACCGTGCCGATTCAGGGGCCCCACCAGAAGTCTCCTTGCCGATGCTCGAACGCGTCGCATCCTCGAATACCGCGACGAGCCGCACTACACAACAATCGCCTGCTCTCGCCCGGCAAATTCCATCTCGGGAATACACCCGAAGAAAGTGCCGGTTTACCCCATCCGATTCTCTACACTGGAAATAGAACAGTTACAGCTAGAGAATAGGGGAGTACAAAAGCCACCGTAACGGTGGCTTTTTCCATGCTTCTAACTCCTTACACTGGACGAATTTACGGTTAAGGCTAATGAATGGACGAATTTACGCGCGGGACACTCCATAACCTCATGATTTAGCGGAGCTTGTACCGGGAGCTCCCGCACCGGGAGGGGGGAGGGGTACCGGTACCATGACCGATCTCAACGTGAGCGACCAAAGGGAGCGAACCAACAACACGCGCCAAAGGCGCCGCCGCCCGGACGGCCAGTCCCCGGATGGCCTATCTGGATACAATGGAATCAGTTTCGCGTCTAACAGAATGTCCATGCGCCCAGCTTCCCTGTTCGCCTCCGCCGCCCTCGCCGCCACGCTCTTTTTTCTGCCGGGAACGCTCTCCACCCGCGCCGCCGCGCAGGAGAGTACGCAGGTGCACAACACCACGCCCCTGCACCCCCCGGCTGGTGCCCGCGTGGCTATCATCGAGTTCGAAGACCTGGAGTGCCCGGACTGCGCCCGCGCCAACCCGCTGCTCAAGGCGGCAGCCGAGCAGTACAAGATCCCCTGGGTGCGTCACGATTTCCCACTGCCCCAGCACGATTGGAGCTTTCAGGCCGCCGTCAATGCGCGCTGGTTCGACACCAAAAGCAAGAAGCTGGGTGATGAATATCGCGATGCGGTCTTCGCCCATCAGAATGAAATCACTGTCATCGGCGGCGATGGCAACTACGACGGCAGCAAGGGCCTGCCCAACCTGCACGCATTCACAGAGAAGTTCGCCGCCGACCACAAGCTCGCGCTGCCCTTCGTGATCGATCCGCAGCAGAAACTCGCCGCCTTGGTCAAAGCCGACTACGCGCTCGGCCAGAGCGTTGGCCTACAGCACACCCCCACCATCTGGGTGGTCACCAATCAGACCAAGGGCGCGCCCTTCGTCGAGGTGCTCGACCGCACCAAGCTCTATTCCATGATCGACAACGCTCTCGAGGAGACCAAAGGCAGCGCGCCCCAGCGCGCCGCCGTGCACCACACGCGCTGACATCTCGGTAAGTTGGGTAGCCTGCACTGAGCAGCCCCGCAAAACAGGTGCACCCGCGTTCCCGTGTCGGAACTTGGGATGCCACCTGATTCAGCTGAGAAGCCAAACGTGAACGATCAAAGGAAGCGAAGCGAATCCTGCAGATCGCGCCGCAGGCGCATCCGCCCGGAGCGAGCCACCTAGCGGGAGGACGGGCGCTCTATCCGGACCGCCAGCTCGCCTGCATCCGTCTCGTTCGACGCATACATCAGGTCGAAGATGCTCGCCGCCGTTTGGAGCCATTTCTGGCGCCCTGGCAGTCCCCACTGCGTTTCGGGCTCGGGCAGCTTCGAAAACAACCCTTCGATCAGCGGGTGCGTTCCTTCGACGCTCTTCCCCGAAACCAACGGAGCAGCCTTCGCCTGAGCGGTTGCTGCCCTCTCCAGAATGCGCTCCAACTCCCGGTCGTCGCCTCGGCCATTCTGCTCCGGAGCCTTATCGAGCGGGCGCTCCATCCTGTCCTGCGCTCGAACCTCTCGCTCGTCGGCGCGATCCTGCCGAACCGCCGGGCTGCGGTCACTATTCCGGTCGCCGTTGCGCTCCGGATTGCGCTCAATGCGGTTCAAATCGTCGTAGGGGCTCCGGGCCGCAGCGTCCAGCTCGGGAGGGGTCTTGAACGACGGCATGACAGGGCGATCGCTTCCGAAAAGAGCCATAGACCAGCAATCATGCAGAAATACAACTTCCGGCTCAATGGCACTCTTAGGTGATGGGCGCGGGCTGATCTACGGCCGATTTCGGAACCGCCCACGGCCACGAGTCAACGATAACCCCGCAAACGCTGACGTTTCGACCCCGTAGGCGGGGTCGATCAGTTACCAGGCGTGACCGCAATCCGCTTGACGATGGCTGGCTGTACAGCCTACAGTCGGCTCACTCTACCGCATCACACCACATGGAAGGGGGCGGCTCATGACCAACATATTCATCATGATCTTCTTCGGCGTCGCCCTGGTTATCGCCATTTACTTCACCTGGGTGCTGCTGCGCAACGAGATGGCCGGACGTCCCAGAATGCCACCGGACACCTACGACTTCGGCTTCGGGCCGGCTCATCCTGATCACAAGACGCGGCAATAATCTTTAGAGTGATTTGTAGCGCATATCGGTACTGCCGCTGCGACGAATCGGCAGGTCGCCGGTACCGCGCCCTCCCACCCTCGGGGAGTACCGCACTCCGCTAGCGGTCGCTACGCTCGGAACACCATGCGTATGAATATGCGCGTTGCTCTGCGGCTCAAGGTCCTGTCGCTCCTCCTGTGCTCCCCCACCCCGCTGCTGGCCGGAGGCCGTGCTAAGCCCCACAACATCGGCATCGGCGCAGGCAAGCACGTGCCCTACAGCATCACCGCGGATCCCGCGGGCGCCGGCCTTGACGAAAAGACCCTCCACGTTCGTCCCCTCATCGTCGACGACAAGGTCAAGGAATGGACCACCGGTGAGGTGCACGACATCACCGACCGCAGCTTCGTCGTGCGCCGTGCCCTGCGCCTCAACGATTCGCTTCCAGGCGATAAAGTCGAACACTGGATCTGGCAACGCGGCCCTTGGATCATGGTCGACCGCACCAACGGCCACGTCACCGCCATGAAGCTGCCCGACTACGATCCCGCCGTCTCGCAGGTGGTCTGGTTCCGCGATGACGCCGCCTACTGTGGGCTCAATTCCGGCGGCCATCAGCTCTACGCCGTGGTCGCGCAGGTCGGCGCACGCCGCCCCATCCTAGCCAAGAAAATCGGCCCCTGGACACCCACTCCTCCGGGACCGGGCACACCCACAGCGCCGGCCTGCGCCAAAGCAACCTGGCAGCGCGACCCGCTCCGCGTCAGCTTCGCTCCCACCGGCGCGGAGCCGATGAACTTCAATCTCGTCGGCCTCTCCGCTGTCCTGGTAGAAGACGGTGACACGGATGACAGCGGAGCCGCAGGCGCAGGCAGCAATTAACCGAGCGCACGGTTAGAATCCGAATCTTCTTCCCACCGAAGCAGAGACAGGCGACCATGTCTTCGGCCAGGGGAGCGCCACCTTGAGGACATGAAAGCGAAAAAGAGAGCCACGTCTGCCACCGCCATCCAGCAAGCCGAACTGATCCTGCACCTCTACGAACTGCGCCGCGAAACCGTCATGCGCGAAGCGCGTTCTTATGTCGGCGGCGAGTTCCTGCCCGCGTCCGCGAGCGAGTTCGTCGAGATCGTCAGCGCCGGCGGCAAGCATACCGCCTTCGTTCTTCAGGTCTACGGATACTGGGACATGGTGGCCGCATTCGTCGAGCACGGCGCGCTCGACGCCACACTCGTCTACAACACCTGCCAGGAAATGTACTTTCAATACGCAAAGATTCAGCCCTATCTGGCCGAGTTCCGCAAGAAAATGAACCTGCCCGAGTGGCTGATCAGCGCCCAGCGTGTCATTGAAGGCTCAAAAGCGAGCCGCAAACGTCTCGCGGACATGCAAAGGAGTCTCGCCGCAATGGGCAACGCCCGTGCGGCCCAACTGAAGAAGGGGCGCGCCTGAGAAAGTGGCGCGCCTAGCGGTTTCACTGTCCCGTGCGCTCATGATCCGGCGGTAACATCGAATGAGGAGGCATCGAACCGGGAGCGCACCTATGGAACCCCTCAACGACCTCCTCGCCATGGCCGAATCCGCGCACGGCCATCTCTGCGCCGGCCAGATCCTCGGCGTCCGCATGGCTATGCTCGGTTGTCAGCGCCTCGGCATCGACGAGCCCCGTGGCCGCGACCGCAAGCGCCTCGTCACCTTCGTCGAAATCGACCGCTGCGCCACCGACGCCATCGGCGTCGTCACCGGCTGCCGCCTCGGCAAGCGTGCGCTCAAATTCCGAGACTGGGGAAAGATGGCCGCCACCTTCATCGATCTTCCCAGCGACCGCGCAATCCGCATCGCCGCTCGCGAATCTTCAAAGGAGCTGGCTCGCGCACTGCACCCAGAGATCGACAACAAGAACCAGCAGCAGATGCTCGCTTACCGCGAGCTCTCTGACGACGACCTCTTCACCGAAGAATGGGTCCGCGTCACCCTGCCGCCAAAAGAATTCCCCGGCTACAAAGGCGACCGCCTGGCCTGTGCGCTATGCGGCGAAGGCATCAACTACGACCGCTACGTCGATCGAGAGGGCCAGCGTCTCTGTCACGCCTGCGCTAGTCCAGAAGAGCGTTACTACCAACCCCTATAGCAGGTAGCAGGATGATCATTTCGCTAGGCGAATGCACTGACGCCCTGTAACCTCACGACGGCGTTTGCAAGCAAAAGACCACCGCGCGAGGCATGTCCATGGCTGTACAAAGAGTCTGTTACAAGCGAGGCGTTCGTTTCGATGAAGCATATTACGTCTCGAAGCACCTGCCGCTCGCGGCAAGCGTCATGGGACCGCACGGTGTGATGAACGTCGAGGTAATGAAGGTGATCACCGCCCCGGACGGATCGCAGCCGCCATATCAGTTGATGTTCACCGCCCACTTTGAAACGGAAATCGGCTTGCAAAACGCCCTGCAAAGCCCGCGAATGGCCCAGGTGCTGAGCGACATCAGAAACTTCTATGACGGCACGCCGGACGTCATGATCGGTGAAGTGCTCGTGTTGCCCGCATAAACAATCACAGCTTCTGCAAGATTCCGCCAACATCCGAAACCCGCGGTTCGTCACAAATCCAACGCACACCACCCTCGACGCACTAGACTGACCCGCGGCACAATTGAATCCCAACTTGGCCCGAGGGAACCGCATGAAATCAATCATCGTTGCGCTGGCGCTCATCTTCACCATCAACGCCGGAGCACAGACGCAGCAGAAGAAGAAGGCCGCCCCTACCCTCCGCTCCATCCTGCTCGACCAGTTGCACAGTACCCATGACAAAAGCGACTGGTTCGTATGCGCGAACGTCGCCGTCGCGAACCTGACCCCTGAGCAGGCCAACTGGACAGACGGCAAAGGCAATCACTCCGTCGGACAGCTTGCCTATCACCTTGTCTTCTGGAATTCGCGCTCGCTCGCGACATTTCAGGGCCACCCTCTTCCAGGCTTCAAGGGCGATAACACGGAGACCTTTGACAAATTCGACGCCAAGCGGTGGAACGACACGGTCCATCAACTTGATGAGGTCATGACCGGTATCGAAAGTGCCGTCGCGAACGCGAGCGACGCACAACTCGCCGAGTGGGCGCCCACTATCGCGAATATCGCCACGCACAACGCCTATCACATCGGCGAAATCGTCATGGTGCGTAAAGAGCAGGGTGCATGGGACGCCAGCAAGGGCGTGAAATAGCGAGCAACTTCAAATCCTTGCAATATTCGACGCGCTTTGCCGACTCGCAGACTTAGCTGACTCGCTGACCTGCTTCAATGGCGCGCGCAGCACGGAACACCGTACCCTCGCCAAAGTGCGGCCCCAGCACCTGGGCGCCAATCGGCAGCCCCTCACTTGAAACGCCGCACGGCACAGACACGCCGCAGATACCGGCGAGGCTCGCCGTCACTGTGTAGATATCCGCGAGATACATCGACACCGGATCATCCGTCTTCTCACCAATTCGGAAGGCCGGCGTCGGCGCGGTCGGCGTCACAATCACGTCCACCTTTTCGAAGGCCTTCAGAAAATCCTCCGCCAGTACGCGCCGCACCTGCTGCGCCTTACGGTAGTAGGCGTCGTAATAGCCTGCGCTGAGCACGTACGTCCCGAGCAGGATGCGCCGCTTCACCTCACGTCCGAAGCCGCAATGGCGTGTCTCGCGATACATCTCGCTCAACGTTTTCGCACCCGGTGCGCGATAGCCATAGCGCACACCGTCGAATCGCTCCAGGTTCGCGCTCGCCTCCGCGGTCGCCAACACATAATAGGTTGGCACCGCGTAGCGCGTATGCGGCAACGACACTGCCGTAATCACGCTGCCCTGGGTGCGCAGCGATTCGATCGCCTTCTCCACCGCGCTCTTCACTTCTTCGTCCAGCCCCTCGGCGAAATACTCCGCTGGCACACCGACGCGCAATCCCGCGACCGGCTTCTGGCAGTCGGCAACATAGTCCGGCACCGGCCGCTCGGAGGAAGTAGCGTCCAGCGGATCATGCCCTGCAATGACACCCAGCACAGTCGCCGCGTCCTCCACGGTCCGCGCAAAGGGCCCGATGCGATCGAGTGACGACGCAAACGCGATTAGCCCATAACGCGAGACGCGACCATAGGTCGGCAGCACGCCCACCACACCGCAGAACGACGCTGGCTGCCGGATCGATCCGCCTGTATCCGTGCCCAGGGTAGCCGCAGCCATCTCCGCCGCCACTGCTGCCGCCGAGCCGCCGCTCGATCCTCCGGGCACGCGATCGAGCGCCGCCGGATTGCGCACCACGCCGTAAGCCGAGTTCTCATTCGAGGAGCCCATCGCGAACTCATCGCAGTTCATCTTGCCCAGCACCACCGCGCCCGCCTCTTTCAGCCGGCGCACTGCCGTTGCAGTATAGGGCGGCGTGTAGCCTTCGAGAATGCGCGAGCCTGCCGTCGCCGGCATGCCCTCAATCGCGATCACGTCCTTGACGCCCACCGGCACACCCGCGAGCGGCCCCAATGGATCGCCACGCCGCGCCGCGGCATCCAGATCCTCGGCCGTCCGCCGCGCACTCTCGCTGGCCACCGACAAATACGCATGGATCTCCGGGTCGCGCGCCGCAATGCGCTCCAGATAACCGTTCACCAGCTCCGCAGCTTTGACCTCGCCGGAGATGACGCCCTGCCCCAGCTCACGCAGCGTCATCGAAGGCGCGGTCACACTTTTTGTTCCTGCGCTCATCGTCCAATCACCTGCGGCACCTTGAAGAATGCGCCATCGGTCTCCGGCGCCGCCTGCATCACAGGCGTACGTTCGAGGCATGGCACAGGCGTATCCTCGCGCAGCGGCGTCTCTTCAGCTTCGCCACGCGCTGCGTCCGGAACAATTTCCGAGACCTGCGCCATCGGCGCGACCTTCGCCACATCCAGCTCGTTCAATTGCGCAATGTAGCCAAGGATGGCGTTCAGGTCGCGCCTCATCGCCGGAAGCTCCGCCGGCGTGAGATCGAGATTCGCAAGCGCCGCAACCTGCCGCACCTGCTCTTCGGAGACTTCCTGGCGTGAAGATGTCGATGTCTGTTCCGTCATGATCAGCGCGCACGCAACATGAGGCCCGGCAGGGCCTCATGTTGCACTTCGTATCTACGAGTATAGAGGAGTCTAGAGCGGATGCGTCAGCTGCGCCCGCCAAGCCGACTTTACGCAATCGCGCTTGGCTGTGGCGGCTTCGCCTTGCTGCGCACCATGCAGACCTGCGCCGTCCGCAGCATCAGCGCTACGTCGCTGCGGAAGGTGGCGCGCTCGGCGTACGCGAAGTCCAGGTTCGTCTTATACGGTGTCAGCTTGTACTTGCAGAATGCCTCAATCTGCTCTTCCGGGACCTGGCGCAGCATCTCTTCTTCACAGCGGAAGACCAGCGTTGCGGCACCCGTGATGCCCGGCCGGAACGGCATGCTCTGCGCCTGACGATGCTGATGGTCGGGAAGCTTCGGGCGCGGTCCAACCAGGCTCATGTCTCCGAAGAGCACATTGACCAGCTGCGGCAGCTCATCCAGCTTGTAGCGGCGAAGAAGACGCCCCACTGCCGTCACCCGGCGGTCGCCGTGCCGCGTCACCGAGAGCCCCTTCGGTTGCGGCTGGGCTTCCATGGTGCGGAACTTATAAATGGTGAACAGTTCCCCCAGGCGGCCGACCCGCTCCTGGCGAAAGATGATCGGGCCGGGCGAGCTGAGCCGTACCGCGATGGCAAGAATGGCAAATACGGGTGAGAACACCAGTAGGCCGAAAAATGCCAGTGTCAGGTCCATGGCCCGGCGTTGCAAACACAGCGACCACTCACTTCCGTTCGGAAATACGCTAGGTTCGGCCGCCTCAAGCTCATCGTATGCGACCGCGGAAGCCGCGCTTCCACGTGACCGTTCCTCGCGATGGGGGGTAGCGCTCTTCCGTGAAAAATCATTCCATAAAGGTTGAACGGAGAGACTACGTGAGGTTTCAAATGAACTCATTCAGTATCCTTGGATACACTTCTTGCCCCTCTGTTCGGCGCCCCGTAGGAATCTTTTCCCGCTCTGGCGCATTAAGGTCGAGGCCGCATCCTTCTTGTTCAGATGCAGCGGGGGAATCGAACATCGGGTTACCCAAGTCCTAATACCACCATTGAGTGTGTCGCGCCAAAACTGCAGCTACCCGCGTCAAGGAATCCATTCCCGTTCACAGCCAGCCCTATCTCATACGAAGATAAGGTACATACTCATCAAAATATCGTAAAAGATCCGCTATGCACTCCCCTAACAGGCCGATTGACAACACGGCAGGGAATCGGAACCATTCGCGGAATCAGTGTAACCTTACACCCCCGGACAGATTTCTCTCTTACTACGTATCCAGATCGACATCACGTGGCAATAGCCCACGACTTTTCATGCATTTACGAATAGACAACAATAGACAATACACCACTATTCCGGGTTTCCTGCGATCTTCCACATCTGAACATACCCGGTAACAGCGCCGGCTCTGAATATACGGCGGCCAAGAAATGCTGAACAAGTGAATACTGGACAGGCAGAGTGCCAGCATCCGGGGTTCAGTCAGGCATTCTAACTGGCGAACTGTCAATGTGGCGTTACCGTGGTGACCGATCCGATATCCGTCGGCATCTCAAGGACGCCGGTTCAGCCGCTCCCGCTCCGAATCCAGGAACCAGCCCCACTTCGAGAAATACTTCAGCGCGGAGAGCACGTGATGCCACGCCAGGCGGCGATCGCGGTACGAGCCCTTCTGATATTCGTGCATGATGGAGACCGCTGGATAATACAGCGCGCGGGAGACGTCGAGAATCCTGCGCACCAGATCGACGTCCTCCATGTACATGAAGAAGCGCTCATCGAAGAGCCCCACCTCGTCGATGACTGAGTTGCGCAGGAGCAGAAAACACCCTGAGAGCGTCGGCGGCTCCATCGGCTGGTCATAATCGCGGTCCCGAAGCTCATACCGCTCCATGGCACGCCGGAAGACGCCATGGGCAAAGCCCGGGGCAAAACGGCGGATCACGAGGTCCCACGGCGTCGGTAGCCGCTTGCACAGGTGCTGCGTCGTCCCGTCCGCGTAGAGGATCTTCGGCATCACCACGCCGAGATCGGGCTGCGCCGTCATCACCTCCAGGAGCCTCTCCAGCACCTCCGGCTCGAAGTGGACGTCCGGATTCAGGACCAGGTGAAACGAACTGAGCTCGCGGGCGCGCTGGTATGCCAGGTTGTGCGCCTTGCCGAAACCCAGGTTCTCCGGCGGCCGCAAATAGATCGCCCCGCACTCATCGGCGAGCGCCGCCACGGCATCTTCGCCGGCATTGTCCACCAGCACAAGTTGAATACGGCACTGCTGCTGGGCGACGCTTGCTACCGCTCGCCGCAGCTGCACGATGGAATTTCGATAAGTGACGATCGCCGCTGTCAGGTCGAAGGCGGGCACGGCGATGGAGAGTGGCGCCGCCGGCAAGATTGCTCTCGCTGCGGCAGAGCCGATAGTCTGAAGTGGAGGGTTCAACGTCCGCGTGACGCAAGAGCCAGCGCGCTTGCTATCCTTTCCGAAGAGGATACTGAATCGCCCGCAGCCGGACAAGCAAGGCATCCGGACTTGGCCCCGCCTCTACGGAGTGACGACGCTTGCGAGTTCTGATCGACCTGACCCAGGTCCCGGTCGGCCGGATGGGAATTGGCAGCTACGCGGAAAACCTGCTCAGCCAGTTTCGTGAGGTTGCGCCCGATATATCCTTCACCGTCGCGCTGCAATCGGACGATCCCGCGCTCCGCGCGGCAATTCCCCCGCGCGTTCGCACCTTGCAACTTCCCGCGCGCCTCTTCCGCTGGCTGCCTGGACGGCTTTTTTTCGAGCAGCTCATTCTGCCCTGGCTTGCCTGGCGCGACCGGGCGGAAGTGATCCACTCACTGCACTACTCGCTGCCCCTGCTGCCCACCCGAGCGCGACGCGTCGTCACTATGCACGACATGACCGCCTACGTGCTGCCCCACATGCATCCGTGGTTCAAAGGCGCATATATGCGCGTCTTCATCCGCCAGGCCGTGCAGCATGCGGACCGGCTGATCTTCGTCTCCTCCTCCGCGCTCGCGGACTGCCGCAACTGGTTCCGGCTCCCTTTGGACAATGCTGTCGTCATTCATCACGGCAGTAGCGAGGCCTTCCGGCCTGATAGCCCGTCGGAAACATCGGCTGACGTCCGCGTTCGATATGGGCTGCCGCCCCGTTATCTGCTCTACCTGGGCACGCTCGAGCCGCGGAAAAATATCCCCATGCTACTGCGCGCCTTTGCGCAGCTTGCCCAACGCCATCCCGACGCGCGCCTGGTGATCGCGGGCAAGAAGGGCTGGTACTTCGACGAGATTTTCCATACCGCCGAGGCACTCAATCTGGCCGACCAGGTCATCTTCACGGGCTACGTGGAAGAGGCGGACAAGCCCGCGCTGATCCGCGGCGCATTCCTCTTCCTCTATCCCTCGCTGCACGAGGGCTTCGGCGTCCCTGTGATCGAGGCAATGGCCTCCGGCGTTCCTACCATCGCGGGCAACCGCACCTCGATCCCTGAAATCGCTGGTGACGGCGCGCTGCTCATCGATCCGGAATCGCTGTCGGAACTGGCCGCTGCACTCGAACATCTCTACACGAATGGGGCAGCGCGCTCCGAGCTTGCGCAGCGCGGTATGGTGCAGGCCGCCAAGTTTTCCTGGAAGAAGACCGCGGAAGAGACCGCCTCCATCTATCGCCAAACCGCAGGGGCGAAGCGTTAGTTCGAATCGGAAGCGCGCAGCCGAGCGCTGCGCCGCGTAAGCAGCCGCCGCCAAAGCTCCTGCCGGGTCATGCGGGAGAATGTCGCGTCCTCGAAGCGGCGCTGGCGGACTGTACGCGCGGTAAGGCGGAGCAGATGCAACAGCCGCTCCAGCGGGCCGCGATAGAGATCCAGAAAGTCGCTCTCCGCCGTCAGATACGTGGCATACCGAGCCGGGCTCATGCGCGAGTCGTAATCGAGCATGGCCACCTCATGTTCGAGCACCAGATCGCCGGCGATCCGCACTCCGAATCCACGCTCGTGAAAACGCTCGAAGACGTAGATGTCCGAATAGTCCAGCCAGAAACGAGAGCTGTAGCCGCCGATCGCCTCCAGCGCGCTCACCCGCACCAGCGTGCCACTGTTGGCAGCGAAGAGGAGGCGCCGCTCGGTGTAAGCAGTAGCCGGCCTCGGCAGCGCCACGTGCCTCGCAAAGCGCCACAGCCGCGGTGACACTGCAAACTTTCCCGCACGCTCTCCGGCATAGAGAAAGGGCGCGATCGCCGCAATCCCCTCATCGCCCCCGGCCTCTTCCACATGACGCCGCATGCCACGCAAAAAATCACCGGTGACCGACGTATCGTGATCAAGCAGCAACAGCCATGCCGCACTCTGCCCGCGCGCCATTCGCGCCGCGCCGTTGTAGGCGCAGGCCACGCCCTCATTCTGCGTTGCATGATGATAGCGAAACGGGAAGGGCAGCATCGCGCTCTCGATCGGCGCCGGGCTGTTGTCCCACACCAGCAGGTCGAAGCCCCGCAGGAGCGTGGGATCTTCCTGAATCGCCTCTGTCAGCCCCGCCAGCGTCTTCGACGCCTCGAACGTCGTGCGATACAGCACCACTACCATCAGGATGGGTGCCGCGGCGCTCATCGCTGCTCCCTGCAGCCCATCTCTTGCCGCCATCTGCGGAGGCGCTTCGCGCGGGTCATCGTCAAGCGGCGCAGGAGCGCCGCGCGCGTCGCCTGCAGTATCTCCGGGTACTCCCGTCGGCGCTGCTGGTTCACCAATCGCACGCCCAATTGCGCCGTGTACGCCGCGCGCGCCCACCACGAGCTGTACAGATCCATATACGCGGATTCCGCCGCAAGATAATTTCGGAAATGCGGTAGCGACACGCGCTCTTTGTAATTCAGCAGGGAGAAGTGGTGCTCCAGATGCACCGAATCCAGCACGTACAGGCGCCAGCCGTGCACGTAGAGCCGGTGATGCAGAGAGCTGTCGAAATGATCCAGCCAGAAGCAAGGATCGAATCCACCGATCGCGTCGAGCGCTTTCACACGCAGCAGCGCGGCTGAATTGAAGGCTCGCGCCTCGCGCCGCGGCACGCCGGCGAAGTGTGCCGGCAATGGAGTCGCTCGCCCGATGCCCACATATGCCGGCGATAGAAGCCGGTCACCTTCCGCGAGATGCGGCACAATAGCGGCGATATGGGGATCCTCCGCCGCGGCGTTCAAACCTGGCCGGATCGCGAAGAAAAAATCCACTGGAAGCGCCGTATCCTGGTCCAGCGTCAGCAGCCAATCATAGCCCTCGGTCCGCGCGCATTGAAGTGCCGCTTCATACGCGCCCAGCAGGCCGCGGTTGCTGGCCGCCGCGTGATAACGAAAACTCTCCGGAAGCGCCTCGGACGACGATCCAGTTCCCGCAGTGTCGCTGTTGTCTGCACTGTTGTCATAGACCAGCACGGCGCAGTCGACCGGAGCGTCCGTAAGCGCACGCGCCAGCGTTGCCACCGTCACCGAAGCGGACGGACGCTGCTTGTACAACACAATTACGGCAAAGATGCGGGCGCGCTGAATGGAGCTGTCACCTGGCAAGGCCGGCTCCTAAATCCTTTTCACTGTAGCTGTGTGCCCGTCGAGGCTGGCGAATTGTGGCTTTTCGTTGCGGAAAAGCCACACGTAATGTTGTGCCTGCATAGACACCTGCGGTGAAAATGGTCTAGCCACGCAGGCGCATCGCCTGCTTCACCTGCATGTAGCGGTCGCGGAGCCGCGGGTCTCTTTCCGCGTACTCGTACAGGTACATTACCGTGACCCGGATGAAGCCGAACATGGCTCCGACGACCACCCCGATGAGCATGAACAGGAACGGCTTTGGCCACGACCGCACCTTCGGAACCTGGGGCGGGTCCACCATCTGCACAGTTGGTGACGCTTTGGCCTCATCGATGCGCGCCGCTTCCAGTTGCCTGGCCAACAGATCGTAGAGTGTCTGATGGTATTGGACATCGCGCTCCTTGCGGATGTACGCGAGTCCTGCCGCCGGGAATTCCCGCTGCGACAGCATGTCCCCGTTGGTGCCCTTCTGCAGTTGCTGTAGTTGCTCCCGCAGGCCGGCTAATTCCGAGCGCAGGCGGACAACCTCGGGGTTCTGCTCCGTGGACGAGGAGAGCAGGGAGCCCAGCTGCACCTCGTGCGAAGTGATGTTCGCCTCGATATTGGATTCCTGGGCAATGATGGTCTGCGCCTGTCCGCTCAATTGCAGCACGCCGGTGGACTGCTGCGTCTGCTTCATCGCAACTTCGGCGTCGGCCAGACGATCCTTCTCCTGGGCGAGTTGCTGCTGAAAGAACAGGCGCCGCTGGGCCGCGGAGCCGATGGCCAGACGGTTGTTCTGCTGAAACAGCTCATCCGCATAGCCGTTGGCGAGTACGACTGCGAACTTCGGATCTCTGTCCTCTACCGTGATCTGAATCAGACCATCCTTGGAGGTGATAAATTTGGACCGCTTCCGCAGCATGCCGGCGGCGCCATCCCGGTCGCGAATCTGGTATACGTCCATCAGGTGGAAGCGGTCCACCATGTTGTCGGCAACCAAGTTTGTCTGCAGAATCGCAACGTACAAATCCGCCGGATTTTTCAGCCCCAAATTGGTGCCCACCCCGGCAAATGCGGTCAACGCGCCCAACTGGCTCAGCAGTGCCGCGCTGGACTGCTCCTGCTGCGGCGGCATGATCACTGCTTGCGACTGGTAAAGCGTCGTCGACCGGAAGATCGCGATGATCGCGATCACCAACCCGGCCAGGGTCCAGCCCGCGATCAGCCACTTGCGCCGCGCAAAGATCAGCAGCACGTCCAGCACATCCAGCTTGCGTACTTTCGCCGGTTCCGTTTCGACCGTCCGGATCGGGGGACGATCGGAGTTCGAGGCCACGACCGGAATATCCACGTCGTCCTGTTCGGTTTCCATGGTCGGACTCAATTCGTAATCACCGCAAGCGCTCCGGCGCCGAGCGCGATGGAAGAGAAGAGCTGTGCAAAATTGAGCAGGGTCCGGATACCATTGCCGCGATAGGTCTTCTCCGGTACCACGAGAGTATCGCCCGGATACATACGCGCCTGCTCGAATTCATTGCCCCAGAAGGTCTTCGCCGACTCACGGCTCATTACCGAGCCATCCGCGCGAATGACGAACGCATGTTTATTGTCCGCATCCCGGTTCACGCCGCCCGCCTGCTTCAGATAACCGAAGACCCGCCGCTGCGGGTTGAAGAGAAACGTGCTCTGCTCATAGACCGCGCCCATGACGTTCACGCTGGATGGCTTGTGCGGGACGATGAAGCGGTCTCCGTCTTCCAGCGACAGATCCGGCAAACTGGCCACGCTGTCTGCATCCGGCGGCAGCGACAGCACCACGCGGCCGCTCGCGCGCAATTGCCGCAGCCGGGTAACCAGCAGCTGCGTCGCTGCCTGCGATGCAGCATTCGCCGCCTGATCCGTCGCTGTGATTGCACCCGCCGCGCTCGCCGCGCCGGCGCGGTTCGTCGCCAGCTCCAGTTGCGTCACGTAATCGTCCAGCCGCTGCTGCTGCACGATGCGCGTCGATTCCCGCGTCAGCTCCGCCCCAAACAGATAGGCGTCTGGTGTCAGTCCGCCGGCGCGTTCGATCAGGTGGCGGAGCGTCTCACCCGGCTCGGCGCTGTAAATGCCGGCATGCTCCACCTCGCCCTCGATTCGCACCAGCTTGGTCTGCTGGCTCTGCGGCACCCGGATGTCAGCCTGGGAGAAGATCGTGATCACATCGTGCGGTTCTACCGGCAGATCCTGGCCGGCATCGTGTTCGCGCACCAGCTTGCCCAAATCGAATGGGATGAGGGTCGTCTTCAGCGTCACCGGATCCATCCGCTCGATCACCGCATAGGACCAATCAATCTCCGGAGCCATGAGCGAGACGTCGTTCAGGTACCGTGCACCCGCGGTGTTCTCGGTGCGCGCGATGCGCTGCTCATCTGCCAGTGATCCGCCTCCTATCGTGTTATCGCGGGGGATCGTCGTCTGCGTATTCTCCGTCGCTTGATTCGACACCGTGCCGGGGATTTGTGTCGTCCGGCGGTGTCAGCTCGCTATTGTTGGTGTTGTACGCCATGTTATTGGACATCGCCGCCTGCGCATTCAGGTCCACCGGCGGTGCCTGCGTGTTGGCTGCAGTGGTTGCTGTCGCGCTCTGATCGCCGCCTGGCTGTGCATTCTGCGCTGCCTGCTGCTGGTCGTAGAGCTTCTTCTCCTGGTCCCGTTGCAGATACAGGAAATATTGCCTCTGGCTCTCCGCCTGCGTCCAGCGATAAGCCGTGAAGCGCTGCGCGTAATCCGGCTGGAAGACCGGCGAAGGCAGCCCAAGCTGATTCCGCTTCTGCCAGTAGTCGCGGGTCACCAGCGCTTCGCTGTTCGGCAGCAGTTCGCTCAGCTTCATCCCTGGATGCCAGGCAAAGCGGCCGGGGTCCGCTACATTCCCGCGCACCGTCACGGTTTTGTCGAAGCTCGGCGAAATCGGCAGCACGCGTATCACATCTCCGTCTTGCAGGGGCGTGCCCTTGCCAGCGCTGTCCAGCGCCACATCCATGGCACGCTGGTGCTGCTCCGCATCGATCCGCTCCAGCGACGCTCGCGTGAGCGACGCCATGCTCGTGAGGCCACCGGCGTCAGCCAGTACGTTTCCAAGCGTGGTTGTCTCTTTCTCGTCCTTCAACTCGTAAATCGCGGGAGACTGCACGCTGCCATACACCGCCACTTGCGGCCCCACTGGCGGGATATACACCACGTCGCCCGGAAGTACCGGCACGTCGTGAGACTTGTCCCCGTTCACCAGAAGGTCGTACAGATCGAAATCCGCGATGGTCGCGCCATTGCGGCGCAGCAGAATGTGACGCAGCGAGCCCTGGGGCGCCGGCCCTCCGGTAGCAAAGATTGCGCTCACCAGCGTGCTCAGAGAGCTCACCGTATAGCTGCCCGGATAGCGCGCCTGCCCGGTAACGAAGATGCGGATGGGATGAAGCTGTCCCAGGTTCACGGAAAGATCGAAGTTTTTGTAGATGCGTCCCACGGCATCGTGTACATGCTGCCGGAGCTGGTCATATGGAATGCCCCCCACGTGGACCGCGCCCACCTGCGGGACGTACACCATGCCGTTACGGTCGACCGTCAACTGGGCATTGAAATTAATCTGACCCCATACGCGGATGAGCAACTGGTCGCCCGGACCCACAACATAATCGGACGTGACCGGCACCTGATCCACCGGCGCAAAGGTACTCGGACTCTGCAGAAACAACTTCGCGCCATAGATCGGCAACATCTGGCCCACCGACGCGTAGACTCTCCGCTGAAATTCGGTAGGCTGATCCGGCGCAAAAAAGCGCTGATAATACAGTGGATACGTGCGCGCGTTCGAGGCTTCGCTACGACCAGTCAAGCCGCCCAGATTGTCGATATAGTTCGGAGGCTGCTGAAGATCCATCGACTGCGGCACCGGATTCATGCTCGGGTTGCCGCTCGTGGCGCCGCCTACCCCGAAAGGGTTCTGTTGCCCGCTAGTCCCGGGAACATTGCCAGGCTGCAGGCTGGGTAGCTGGAACTCCTGACCTGGCTGACCGGAAGTTGTGCCGCCGCAGTAGGAGGTGTTCGGATCACATCCCGCCTGGCCGAGTGCCGGCGTAGCCGTGAACATCACAATCGCCAGCGCGCTCGCCATAAAGACCGTGAGCGTTCTTTTCCTGCCGCCGGGAATAGTGGAGATCCACCTGGCGTGGAGTTTCCTCAAGGAAAGGCCATAAGAACTGTCGCTGGTTCGTGTGAACCCCCAGGAAAACTGCGTTAAGCGTTGACTCATATTTTGGTTTTTGCAGCACGCCGGTTCGGTCGTGAACGCTCGGCACGCGACGCTGGTTTCGCTCCCTGGAACAATCCGTTTCAGACTCAATCCATTTCGAATGGGCGACCATCGAAGCCGCGCCCTGTCTAGTGTAGAGACTACACGATTCTGCCCGGAGCTCCGTTTCCATTCGGCGGCCAGTATCAGAAGCGTTCCCTCCACCGGAGCTCACTTTCCAGACCGATTCCAGGCCAGTTCCTCGGTTGCCGCCCGCGGTGGCGGCTTCACCTTCTGCGGCAGGCGCGCGCGCATCCCTCCACCCACAAGCTCCCGTCGCGAAGCCGCCACCAGGAACAGGATGCAAATGGAGAAAGGGCTGCCAAAGCTGAACAGGTAACGCGTCGAGATGTTGTTCAGGAAATACACGATCATCAAACACCACAACATTGCGTAATAGCGCGTCCACGCGTTGTTCTCCCGCAGGTTGGAGGCCTTCCATAACAAAAAGAAGACGCGCAGCATACTGCCCAGAACCAGCCCTCCGCCAATCAGGCCGCTCTCGAATAGAAGCTGAACATAGCCATTATCGATAGTGCCCACCATGCGATCGCCTGCACGATAGCCGAAGCCGAAAAGCCACCGATTGTGCGCGCGCAGGATACGGAAGGCGATCTGCCAGACCCCGGTGCGTCCGGAGAGCCCGGATTTCACTCCGCGCTGGCTCGTGTTCAACGAGAGGAAGTCCACCAAAAAACTTCCCAAATGACCAATACGGTTATGCTGTAGCAGAAACGCCACCGCAAGCGGAATCAGCACCAGCAAAAGGATGAAGTGAAGATGGCGGATGCGGAATCTTCGCATCCATCCACCGCCCACGCCACGGGCCAGCAGGGCCGCTCCGGCCACAAGCACCGCAGAGAGGGTGCCGCGCGAGCCGGTAATGAAAATCAGCCCAAATGCTACGAAGGAGAGCCCAATCAGCACCCGCTTCTTCCAGCCGGCCTTCTCTTCCATCGCCCGCCACACCATGACCGGGAGAAAGCCGCCGTAAATGAAACTAATCAGGTTCGGGTGCGCGCGAGTGCCGCCGTTGAACCGGCCCGATGCCCCGGCAAACAGCGTATGACGGCCGGTGACCAAACTCAGACAGATCGTCAGAATCCCGGCCTGCAAATAGGCACGCATTACCTCCGCAATGCCGATCTCCTGCACGATCAACCGTGCGCTGAGAAACACCCCTGTAAACACAAGTCCATACAACAAGGAGTACGTGTCGTTCGACGTATACGAGATCGCCTCGCCGAACAGCAACGCCGCAAACAGGAGACCACCGCCTCCGAGGATGTGCTGCAGGCGCTTCGTACGCTCTCTTCCGCTCAGCACCAGCAGGCCCGAAAGGGCGAGCACCGCCAGCGAAAGAGAGCCTCCAATTCCTGAAGACACCTCGTATTGCAGAAAAGCGATCAGGAAGCTGAAACAGAGACCCGTTCTGATGAGCCAGCGAAGACTCATCCGCGTGCCCACTGGCGCAGCCAGCGCAGCGCCGGACGGTGCAGTCCACTTCGCGCCTTGCGCCATCTTTATCCGCTCCATCTGCAGTCGCGCTGGCTCAATGCATCGCGCTGGTTTTCAGCAGGTCGCTGCCACATTCTATTACGCCTCCGGAGAGCGCCTTCGTAGTCCGGATCTGTATCGATACTCGAGCTGATGTTGTGCTTTTTCTGGCATCGCGGACACGATGCCTTCCGCGGCTGATCTGCATGTCCATGACACTCGCTTGGTTTGAGGGGCCGCGGGGCAACATCTGTCAGCGGCCCAATGGAATCTGGCCTTGCTGACGACCACAAATCCCACTACTCCACCGTAAGATTCAGCGTCACGCTGTGCGTGATACCCGGCGCACCCGCAGCTACCGTGATCGTAAAAGCTCCCTGACCGCTGCCGCCTGACCCCGGTGTGGTGGTGCCGCCATTGATGGAAAGCCCGCAGCCCGTCAGTCCGAGACACAGCGCGCCCAGCACCAGCAGCATCCGGCACCGCTCGAACGAGCCCGTCCACTCCCGCCTGCGCCACAGCACCAGGCATGCAAGCACCGCCCCGGCAAAGCCTCTGGCGCTCCATGGCGGCTTTGGTCTCGAACGCGCGCTCGTCGCTGCAGTCGTTACCGTCACTTGGATTGTCGCTGTCGCACCCGTGCCTGTCATCGTCACGTTGCCGGGGTTCGTCGAGCAGGTGCTCCCGTCCGGCGCGCCGGTGCACGCAAAAGCGATCTGCCCGGCCGACGCGCCCACCGGGGTCAGCAGCAGTTGATACGTGGCGATGCTGCCGCCCGTGACGGTACTGCTCGATGCACCCTGCACACTCAATTGGAAGTCGGCGCCCACTCCGGTCACGGGTACATTGAAGGGTGCTGCCGCCCCGGTCGCCGTCACCTGAACCATTCCCTGCTGTGTTCCGGTAGCCAGCGGAGCAAAGGTCACCGCCACGATGCAGCTCGCTCCGGGCGCAATCGCGACCGTGCACGCATTGTTCGCAATCGCGAAACCCTGGCTCGCCGCCACGGAGATGCCACTCAGGGACGTGTCGCCGGTATTGATCACCGTGAGCGTCTGCGGCGACGAGATCGAGTTCACTCCCTGAATTCCGAAATCAATGGTCAACGGCGAGAGCGTCGCCGTGATCCCGCTGCCCGACGCAGGCGGAACTCCCGTACCATTCAGCGCCACCACCTGCGCGCCTAGCGCATCCTGGATCGTCATCTGGCCGCGCTCCGCTCCTACCGCCTTGGGCGAATACACCACCTGGATAGCGCAGGTGCTATGCCCGGGCAACGAGATGCCGCACAAATTCGTCGCCGCGAAGTCGCCGGTCATCTGCACCTTGATATTCGTCAGCGCGATGTCACCGAGGTTCGTCACCGTCACCTGTTGCACTGCACTGGTGGTGCCGATCGTCTGCGCTGCAAAAGTCAACGACGACGCGCTCAGCCCATCCGTCGGCCCCGTCTGCCCATTTCCACTCAGGAACGCGGTCTGCGTGCCGGCATCATCTGTTGCCACCAGGCTGCCGGAGGCCGCCCCGGACGCGGTCGGCGAGAAGACCACCCCGACGGTGCAACTCGTATTCACCGCCAGCGTCGAGCCGCAGGTATTCGCAGTGATGGAGAACGGTCCGCTGATGTTCAGCGGCTTCAGACCGGCGACCGCTGCGCCCGTATTCGCGACAGTTAAATATTGCACCGAACTCGTCTGCCCGATGCGTATCTCTCCAAAGTTCATTCGCAGCGGCGTCAGCACCATGGTGCTCGCCTGCGTGCCCGTGCCCTGTACGTTGGCCGTCAGCGCACCGCCCTGCACATTTGCGGTCAGAGTGACGGTTTCACTGCGCTGCCCGGCCGCTGTCGGCGCAAACACAATCGAGATTGCGCATGAAGCGCCAGGCGCCAGACTCGCCGGGCATTGGCCCGTCACCACGAAATCGCTGCCTCTCACAATCGGCGCGCCCAGGGTCAGCGTGACTCCGCCTGTGTTCTCGATAGTCAGGCTCTCGGCGCCACTGGTTGTGGCCACGGCCTGCGTAGCGAATACCAGGGTGGCCGGTGTAATCGTGGCTGCTGCTGTCGTCGCTTTCAGTGCGGTGCTCGCCAACTCCGCCTGCCACACCCCACGTCCTTTCGTGCCGGCCCGGAGCCACGTCTCGCCATTGCCGTCGACTGCACTCAGCGTCGTCACCCGGACCGCCGGCAGATTGGCACCGTAAGCGCTCCAGCAGCTCTGGGTTACGATCGCGCATTGTGTAATGGATGTTGTTACGTAAACTCCGACGTCGGTTCCCACATAGACAATCGCCGGGTCCTCGGGGTCCACCAGCACTGCATTCACGGGCGCATTTGGAAGGTTATTGGTCAGGTTGTGCCAGGTGCTCCCCGCATCCGTGCTGCCGTAGAACACCGGAACATTCGGCCACGCCAGCGGCGCGAATCCCTGGCCGCCGAACCCGGCGATCCCCACGTACACCGTCTTGCCGGTCGTGTCGGTCCGATCGATTGCGATCGCCGAAATGCCCACCTCGGCGCGATTGAATACCTCCGAGTCCGTCGGGTCGTTTGTGACTGGACTGCCTGTCAGATCGGTCCACTCTGCCGATCCCGCAACCGAAGACGGCGTCACCAGTGCCGTCAGCACATGACCGGCGTGCGTCACTGCTCCATCGCCCGTACCCGCCAGCCCGACATAGATCCGCTCGGCTTGATCCCCCCGTCCCGAAATCGCTCCGCTCGCCGCCAGCGCGCGCACCTGAGTGTTGCTCGACTGGCATGCCGGCGCATTGCTGCCATCGAACATCCGGCTCAGCGCATTGGCCGCATTCCAGTTTGTTCCGTCCGCCGCACCGCGCCACAGGCGGCAGGTCGCCACCAGCATGCGGGTCGGATCTTCCGGATCCAGCGCCCACACCGCCGGCGCCGTCAACGCCGAACCATCACCGTTCACCTGTGCGTTCCCGATAGCCGGACCACTTCCGAAATCCGCCGGGCCGCACGAGTCCCCGGAGGTGCAGCTGCTGATCGAAACCCCCGTTCCGGAGGTGGCAAACCGCGTCCCCGCATTCGCACCCCAGCCCGCGGCCGTGAATGCTCCCGGCGCGTTCAGCAGCAACTGCCACGCGCCATTGCTGCCACCCGCCGTTCCGGCAGTCCCGGTGCCAGCGAGCAACTGATTCGCATCCGCCGGGTCCTGTGCCAGCGAGGTTATCTCCGCCAGCGATCCCAGCGTGGCATTCAGATTATCGAAGTGCGTTGCGTCATCACTGGAGCAGACCGCCTGTTGCTGGTTCAATGCATCCCGCGTACGCCACAATCCGCGGTCGTTGGCAAAAAACAACGCCGACGTATTCGCCACCCAGGCGACGCCACGCTGATTCGGTCCCACCTGCGTCCTTGTCGCGCACGTGTTCACATTCGTCGCATTCCGCCACGTACAACCCGCTGCCAGGCTGCAGCGAAATACATCCTGCGTCCCCGCAAACAGCAGGGTATCGTTTGCTGAAGGGATTGCCTCCAGCCACAGTGTGTGGCTCGCGCCGGCAATGACGCCCGGGCCTGTCTCGAGCGCATTTGCGATCCCGATCTGCTTGCCGAATACCGGCGTTTGGGTCGAACAAACTCCGTCCGCGGCACCGCACACGTCCTCCCACAACCCGATGTCCTTGTTATTCTGGTCCGCGGCCAGCGCGAACATGTCGCCTGTCCCCGGCTGCACCGCGAGCGCGGCACTGTAAATCGGGCAATTCGGGGACCCAGGGAAGCGGCAGGATATCCCGCTCAGAGCTGTGCCGCCGGGCTGGTTCGCCATCCGGCTCCAGGTCGCTCCGTCGGGCGACGAGTAGAAACCATGATTGCGCAACGCCGCAACGAAGATACCGCGCATCGGGTTCCACACCACCGCCAACGCCACTACGCCCGTCTTCTCGAGCACCGGCGACTGCAGGGTTTGCGCCGGCCCATCGGCGATGGTAGCTAACAGCCAGGTCTGGCCCGCGTCCTGGGAGTAAAACAGGCCCGTCCCGCTGTCGTTGCCCACGTTCGTATATCCGGCATTCACCGCATAGGCCCCGGGCGCGGTAGTCATTGCCGCTACCACCAAGTTTGGCATGGCTGTGCTCCAGGCAAAGCCCGTAAACGCCTCGCCGAAGAAGCTGTTCTGCTCCAGGCCCGTTCCCGGATCGCGCGAACCCGTAATGGATGTCCAGGAATTGCCGCCATCGGCTGAACGCAGGATTCCGGTTCCATACAGTGAGTCTGGCTCGCCTGTCGGATCACCCGTCCCCGCCAGCACCACGCCGGTGTGGCCCGGCTGCACGCTCACGGCCCCGACGTCGACCATGTTCAGATGCATGTGTGTAACGTCAATCGCGGGCACCAGGTCAGTTACCGGGACAAACGCCACCCCGCTCGACGCCGCAGCATTCGTCGACTTAAAGACTCCGCCAGTGGTGCCGATATATACGGTGTTGCCGCTTGCATCCGACGGATCGACCGCCACGCTCACCACGCGTCCACCGGCCGGGCCGGTCGCCTCCGTAGTCAAACTTATAGGTGCGAACGGCGCCCAAGGAACGTTCAGCGCCGCCGTGCCGCCGCTCTGTGCCATCGCGACGGCGCTCGCCAGCAGCAGTAGCAGCAACAGACCGGCGCGGGAAAGCGCCGCCCGTGGAGGCGAACTTGCCCGAAGGCGCCGCCTGGTCTTCCCGTACCGCCTAAGCCCTATCTCTTGCATGATCCCGGACGAATCGGCCCCTTCCCTCCGGCGCATCAGCCGCACCCGAGGGTCCTTGTCGATTATCCGTCGCAAAACAAAGGAATTAAGCCTGTCACCGAGAACAGTCGCGTTACTAAACGGGGAGGCTCTCTCCCACTTGCGCGCCAAAGCTTTCCCGATACCAATCCACGGTCCGCTTTAGGCCCTCTTCAAAGCTCACCACCGGCTGATATCCGAACGCCTCGCACGCGGCAGAGATATCCGCTTCAGAATCCGTGATGTCGCCCAGCCTCGGCGGCCCGTACTGCGCCGGATGCGGAAACTCCAGCAGCGCTGCCAGAATCCGATATGTCTCGTTGAGCGTGTGCCGGCCGCCGCACGCCGACGTTGAAGGTCCTACCGCCGATCTTCTCCTTCGGCGCCGCCGCGGCCAGCAGATTCGCTGAGACCGCATTCGCAATGTAAGTGAAGTCTCGCCCTTGCTCGCCCGTGCCAAAGATGGTTGGCCGCTCGCCGCGCATCATCTGGAGAATGAACTTCGCCATGACTCCGCTATACGGCGAATCGGGCGCCTGCCGCGGGCCGAAGATGTTGAAGTAGCGCAGACATGCCGTCTCGATCCCATACACCTGCCAATAGCTCTTCATGTAGAGCTCGCCGGTCAGCTTCTGCACCGCATAGGGCGCAATCGGCGCCGGCGTCATCGACTCGCGGCGCGGCATCCCCGGCTGATTCCCATAGGCCGATGATGAAGCCGCATAGATGATCCGCCGCACTCCCGCCGCCCGCGCCGCTTCGAGAAGCGTGAAGGTACCGTTGATATTCGCGTCGTGGCTTGGCGCCGGCTCCTTCACTGAGCGCGGCACGGATGGCAGAGCGCCCTCATGAAAGATAATCTCCACGCCCTCGCATGCGCCCCGCATCGCGGCTGGATCGCGCAGATCGGACTCGCGAAAATCCATCCGCGCTAGAAACGGCTCGATATTCGTGCGCTTTCCGGTGACGAAATTGTCGACACCGCGCACATCCTCGCCGCGCTCCAGCAAAGCCTCCGCCAACGCGGAGCCAATAAACCCCGCCACGCCCGTAATAAGATATTTCGCCATTAACGCTCCCCGCAACAACATGATAGCGGGCCATCCGCCGCCCACCCGCGTAGCCGCTCCGGCTTGAGACGCGGAGCGATCCGGAGATTGAAACACGGCTGAGGGCATGTATTATCGCGCTGGATCAGAGAGCTACGGGGAGAAAGCGCTCATGTGCTTTTCCGCAACAGCGAACTTTTTCGGCAGCGGAGTGCTGGCCACAGTCGGCGTCATCACGCTTACGCGGGTCAAGCACCGCCGCGAACTTCTCTTTGCCTCGCTCCCTACACTCTTCGCGGTGCACCAGTTCATCGAAGGCTTCGTCTGGCTCGGTCTCGATGGCATCCTCTCGCCGAAGGTCACGCACAACATGGCCGCGGCCTTCATGCTTTACGCGCAGGGACTTCTGCCCTTCCTTCTGCCGCTCAGCGTCCTGCTCTTCGAGCCGGATAAACATTCGCGCAGGAGGATGCGCCCGTTTCTCCTCCTCGGCACCGGAACCGCGCTCTACATCCTCTGGGCTCTCACCGCCTACCCCACTCAGGTCTTTGTCCGCGGCAACAGCATCGTCTACCTCAACCCCGCTACCAACAACACTGCAGTCGCGATCCTCTATGTCATCGCCACCTGCGGCTCGCTGCTCTTCTCGAAGATCAGGGACATGGTGCTCTTTGGCATCACCAACGTCGTCATCCTGCTGATCGTAATGGGAGTCAAGCGTTACGCGTTCACCTCGGTGTGGTGCGCCTATGCGGCCGTCGCGAGCGTCATCATTCTCGCCTACTTCTGGAAAAGTCACGGCGTACGGCCGTTTCAATACGTGGAGGTCTTTTAGGCCGCCCCTGTCACCAGATTTGCAATAGAGATGAAAGGCCGAAATTGGCCGCATAAATCAGCTATTTTTTGTTCTAAGAGAGAAAACCGATCGCCAGAACAAAGACGAGCCCGAAATATGCCACGGGGAACGCCCACCTTCCAATTCTATGCAACTTCACCGCCAGCGGTCTCCTGCCGTGTTGCTGCAGAAGAAATACCGCCGCAATCTCAAAAATGCAGAGAAAGCAGAAAGTGAAACTGGCGAGAAAGACCGCGTCGAGGAATGTGAGATAGCCGACGCGCGGCAGGTCGCGTGCAATCGCGAATTCGAACGCAACCATCGATAGCAGCATGGTCATCGGTATTTTCAATACCCAATCGAATTGCGACACATCGATCCAGAATGCCACCATAGGAATCATGGTCATCATCACGAGTGGGACGAAGATCTTCCAGACATAAAAGCCCGAGCGTCGTTTGACGAGGATGCGAAACTCGGCGCCGCTAGTGGGCGGAATCTCGCGGCCATCGTCTACTTTTTCAGTTGCGTACTGAATTCCTTGGATATGCCAAGCAGCCAACTCGGTATGCTGCTCCGCATGGATTCCGGTGGCGGGCAGGGGCTGGGGTGCAAATCGAATTTCCGAAGCGACCGAGATGAATGGATGGAATTGAAACCTTAGCTCCTGGTTATCGAAAGGGAATTTTCTCAAATTGAAATCACTGGAAAGAGTGGCGTCAAACCGCTCGATGTAGGTCACAACTCCATTTCTGTCTGCCGTCAGGACGGATTGAGCCGTCTTGTGGGAGATCGAATTTGCGGATTCAATCGCAGGCGTCCATAACTCATCCTGCCGAAACGTTCGTGGCCCCGCTTGCACATCAGGAGCATCCGCACGCAGAACCAAGCGAGGGTCCAGCCATTTGGCTGTGAGATAGCCACCAACCTCAAAGTTCTCGCGAGTCTCATCGATCGCTACGAAATTCGTAATGTACAAGCCGATCGCGACCTCCACCGGGCTTTTGCCCTGGGTGGGATGCTGGCGCAGATCCACTGCCGGCTGGCTCGTTCGCCTATGGAGTGCCGCGGATGCAGACCCGACCGCGAACAACAGGACCCAGAACATTGCCAGCATCCCGCAGGACAAACTGAGTCGCTTCATGAATTATCCGAAGAAGAAAATGTGCCTAACTGTAGCAGGAGAGGGGCATCTCAGTGCTTCGCCTCAGGCTGCGGCTCCCACTGGAAGCACAGCGCATATCCATCCGGATCGCGCAGCGACATCTGCTTCATCCCATACGGCGCCACCCGCGGCTCGCTCACATCCACGCCCTTCGCGCGCAATTCTTCATAGGTCCCATCCACATCCGGACACCCGAAAAACAGTCCCGTGTCCCCGTGGGCAGCCATGCGCATCTCATCGGCAGGCACCGGCCGCTCCTCGTCGGACTCATACGCGGTGTTCAACATCAGCTCAGCGCCGCCCAGCCGAAGCCAGCACCAGTGAAAGCGATCGGGATCACCACCCCGATGCGGCGAATGACTCACCATCTCAAACCCCAGCACATCGCGATAAAACCGCACCGAAGCCGGCATATCGTAGACCTGCAACAGCGTCGTCACACAGCGTATTTCCAATGCCATGCATCACCTCGCGCACTCTCAAAAACCAGACCCGGCGCGCTCAACTCTCGTCCAGCTTCTCGTCGCAGCGCAAGCACCGCAGCATTTTTCCCAGTTGTGACTGCCGGCCTTCTTTGGTAATCACCCAGGGCCGCAGCTCCCATGGCGGTCGATGCCGCATATGCTGTCCGTGCCCACACTCCAGCTCGGCAACCCAGTCGCCCTGCTCGTCTGCGTGAAAACCGATAATCGCCCGTTCTGCCATCTGAGGTATCAGCGGCAGGCGCAGCTCTGTCCCCGCCATGCCGCGCGTCCTTCCTGGCTCAGGATCGGCACCGCGACCAGCGCAGCAACGGAATCCATCCACGCAATGTGAAGGATCGCATTCGCCGCCAGCCCGACGAGCGTCACCAGCGCCAAATACGCGCAAGTCGCCGACTGCACCGCATCCGCTGCCAGCGCTCGATGACCGGTCCGCCGCGCCTCACGCCGTTTCATCCACGCCAACAGGGGCATCGCTATCAGGGCCGCCACTGTGATCGCCATCCCGATTCCGCTCGTCTCCGCCTTTACGCGCAGAGCGAGCGCGGCAATCGCCGTCGCTGCAACAATCACCGCCAGCAGGAAGAGCAGCACGCCCGCCAGCCGGTTCGCTTGCCGCTCCGGGATCGAGATACCCGGAAGACACTGCGTCAGCACCACCGACGCAGACAGCAGCTCAACAAAACTGTCGGAACCGAAGGCCAGCAACGCCGCACTATGTGCCGCCCTCGCCGCATAGAAGGAGACGCCGCACTCCACCAGCATCCACCCGAGCGTAACCGCCTGCAGCCAGAAGACCATCGGCGACGGCCGCGCACGACCTGGCGCGTCCGCACACGTGCCTCCAAGCTGAACCAGCTGGGCCATATTGCAAATCATAGTCGCTCGGCAGGAGCAGTATCCGACTCGAAGTGCGAACCGGTGAAACATGCTGCTGCAGCCGTCGATCGGCTATGAGCGAAGGGCGCGACTGGTCGCCGCGCCCTCTTTTTTTTGCAATCTCAGATTTCGGCTAGGCTGCGATGCGACCTTGGCTGGCGGCATTCGCCTCACGCGAGCGGCGTACCAGCGCCTCAACACCGAAGGCCACGCCAGTGACCAGCAGAGTGGAGACGAGATCGTTGCGATAGAACGGCAGTGCCGATGCGTAGCAGGCGGTGAGTCCGCCGAGAGTGTGCGGGTACATACCGGAGCCGACCCATACCGCGTAGTTGCTGACCGCGAAAAACGAGGTGGATACGAGCAGCGAACCCGAGACGATGCGCGTCAGGTTAGTCCTCTGCTTCAGCAGCAGTGAGCCCAAGACCAGCACCGCGGCGTACCAGAGCCATGTGATGAGGTAGTCCTGCGCGTGAAAGGCCATGCGGTAAACGCGCGTGGTGAGATAGACGTCCATGGCCATGAAGGGCACGATGGCCCAGGCTGCCTGGCGCAGCGGGCGACGCGCACCGAAGTAGAGCAGCGAGCCGCCAACGGCGGTGAAGTTGAACCAACCGGAGAGGGCGGCGATGCGGCTGGCGAGAGCAGCCAGTATCAGGACGAACGCGGACATGACGTGAACCTCGATCCGTTCAAGCGAACGCACAGCCGGGGTTCGCAGGGAACAATCCATCTTATCGCGAACGCGATGAAATCGTGGCAGAACCTGGTGCCGACCGGCCTTTCGTCAATCCTGCGGCCGGCCGTCCATATAGGTCGCCTCAATCTGACCGTTGGGCGCAACAAAGACAGAGCCGGAGAGCGGCTTGCGGCGCTCGTGGGTGCCGAACCAATCGGTGTAGCCGAAGCGCATGTCATGGAAGTCCACCTGTTCCAGGTGCTGCCTAGCATCCTGAGGCATGTCGGGCGGCACGCCGGGGCCGATGTCTTCGACTAAGGGAAATTGCGACCAGTCAAGATAGACGCGGCCCAGCCAGGAGCGTTTGGCCGTTGCAACCGCCGGAGTTACGGGCGGCTTGTAGATCGCGCCGGTGGTCTCATCTATGTCGACGTTGTCGCTGCGCGTGCGCACATCGGCGAAGTGATAGGCCTTGTCCGTCTCCACGATACCCTGCCAGTGGAAGGGGTTGATGGGATAAGGTTCGGCGGCCACGCGCAGCACGGGACGGTCGAAGGAGGTCTGCTGCAGCAGATGGACGGCGAGCGTGTGCTCGGTGCTGCGCAATGTGTAGAGCGCGGCTACGCCGATCAGCGCGGCGATGGCCCAGCCGCGTCCGCGAAAGACATTGCGGCGCCTGGAGATTTCGCGATCCACCAGGCCGAGCATCGCCGGTGCCACAAGCGCGGTGAGCAGCATGATGAACATCACCGGCTCGAAGATGAAGACGATATCCCAGGAGTACCAGCGCGGGTTCCACGGGGCGAAGGGCCGGATGCCGTAGTTGTTGGTGTAGTCGAGCAGGAGATGGCTGAGATCGGCGATTAGCGCGAAGAGCCATAACAGTAGCCAGCGGGGCGCGATGGGAGGCTGGCTGCGTCGCAAACAATGGAATCCCCAGCAGAAAAGCGTGACCACCGACGCGACCAGCGGCGCAGCCACAAAGGTGTGAGTGAAGCCACGGTGGTGCTGAAACGCGGCCAGCGGTCCGCGAAAACCCCAGAACACATCCAGGTCCGGGGTTTCCGCCGCCAACGTCATTGCAAGGGTGGCATATGCGGTCTTGCGATTGAAGCCGGCTCGGCCCAGGCATGCGCCGGTGAGAAAGTGGGTGACAGGTTCCATGGTCGATGATGGACGTTGAGGCTTCGAGGGAAGCATACAGGCACACGGCCTGCATCTCTATAATCCGTGACGATGGCTGAGCGAACGAGACAGGCACCCACAAAGGCCAGGACGGAGGCGCTGCGTGAGAAGATCCGCCACCACGAGAATCTCTATTACGTGCTTGACGCGCCAGCGTTAGATGACGCGGATTTTGACGCCCTGATGCGTGAGCTGAAGGAGGTCGAGGCCGCGCATCCAGAGTGGATCACGCCCGATTCGCCTACGCAGCGGGTTGGCGGCAAGCCGAAGGAGGGCTTCGCCAAGGTCGCGCATTCGCGGCCGATGCTCTCGCTGGACAACGTGAGCGCGCCGGAAGAGCTGGCGGACTGGGACCGGCGGGTGCGCTCGCTGGCGGGCGATGCGGAGATTGCCTACGTAACCGAGTTGAAGCTGGATGGACTTTCGCTGGCCTTGCATTACATCGCCAATGCGGACGGTGGCGCGGTGCTGGCGCGCGCCATCACACGCGGAGACGGGACTACCGGCGAGGACGTGACCAGCAATGTGCGGACGATCCGGTCGGTGCCGCTTTCAATCTCGACGGAGAGGCTGAAGAAGAGCAAGCTGCCGGTGCCCTTCGAGGTCCGCGGTGAAGTGGTAATGCCGACGGCTGCGTTCCTGAAGATGAACCAGGAGCGCGAGGCCCTGGGCCAGTCGCCGGCAGCGAATCCGCGCAATGCCGCGGCCGGCACGATCCGCACCATTGAGCCCAATATCGTGGCGAAGCGGCGGCTGGATTTCTATGGCTACTTCGCGCTGCAGCTCGCACCAGGCGCAGAGGGCGAAAACGCTTTTGCCACCCAGGTGGAGACACTCGATGCGCTCACGACAGCGGGATTCCGCGTCAACCCGCATCGAGAAGCGCGACACACGCTCGACCAGCTGCAGGCCTTCGTGGCGCGTGCCGAAGAGCAACGCGCGTCCCTTGGCTACGAAATCGATGGCGCCGTCATAAAGGTGAACAGCACAGCGCTGCAGAAGCGGCTCGGCTTTACCGGCAAAGCGCCGCGCTGGGCGGTGGCGTACAAGTTCACGGCGCGCGGCGGCGTGACGCGGCTGGAGGACATCACCGTCCAGGTGGGCCGCACCGGCAAGCTGACGCCGGTGGCGGTGCTGAGCGCGGTGGCGATCGGCGGCATCACCGTGACGCGCGCGACGCTGCACAATGCCGACGAGATCGAGCGGCTGGGCGTCAAAATCGGAGATTTCGTGCGGGTGGAGCGTGGCGGAGATGTGATTCCCAAGATCGTAGAGGTAATCGAGGACAAGGAGCATCCCCGCGGCCACACGCGATTTCACTTCCCGGCGCATTGCCCGGTGTGCGGCAGCGAGATCGTCCGCACCGAAGGCGAGGCTGACTACCGCTGCGTGAACGTCGACTGCCCGGCGCGGCTGCGCGAAAGCCTGCTGCACTTCGCCTCGCGCAATGTGATGAACATTGATGGCATGGGCGAAGCCGTGGTGGTGCAACTGATGGAACGCGGGCTGGTGCGCTCGATCGCGGACCTCTATGCGCTGACCAGCGAGAAACTGCTGACGCTGGAGCGCATCGGACAGAAAACGGCCGACTCACTGATTGCAGAGATCGAGCAGTCCAAGAAGGCGCCGCTCGATCGCGTGCTGTTCGGCCTTGGTATCCGGTTTGTCGGCGAGCGGACGGCGCAACTGCTGGCGGATGCGTTTGGCTCGATGGATGCGCTGCTCACGGCGACGCCCGAAGACCTGGAACGCGTGCAGGAGGTGGGACCGCGGGTGGCTGCTGCAGTGCATGAGTTCTTTGCCGAGCAGCGCAATCGAGAGCTGGTCGAGCGCCTGCGCGCGGCAGGTCTGACGTTTACCGCGCAACGCCGCAAACGCAGCGCCACACTGGAAGGCCTGAGCTTTGTGCTGACCGGCACACTACCCACTCTGACGCGCGACGAGGCGAAAGATCGCATCGAAGCATCGGGAGGACGCGTGTCTGGCTCCGTCAGCAAGAAGACCAGCTATGTCGTGGCCGGCGAGGAGGCTGGCTCGAAGCTCGATAAGGCCCGCGACCTGAAGGTGCCGGTGATCGGCGAACCAGAACTACTGGAGATGCTTGGATGAAGAATGGATTGCCGCTGTTGAAGACGCTTGCTGTTACCGCTGTGCTGGGAATCGCGCCCGTGGCTTTGGCGCAAAACCTGCCCGCAGGTGTGGGCGGCTACTGGAAGATCACGAAGATGCACCCCAAGAAGCCGATCGCCACGGCCGGCTGCACGGCCAACCGGGCGTTCTTCTCGAAGATGGCTCACGGCTCACGCGTCCTGATGAGCGATCGCAACATCGTGTGGGGCGGAGCGTCAGCGACGGATCCGGCGGCGCGCGTCAGCATGGTAGATCCAGCGGAGTTCAGCGCCCATCATTCCCAGGCCGGCGCGACGATGCACGAACTCAGTCTGGATCGGGGCTCGAAGGTGGAAGTGATCACGCTAGGCGCGCCGGGCACGCTGCCCTTTGACACCATCATTGTCCTCGATCCGAGCACGCTGTACTTCGAGCGCTGCGGCATCTTCATGGAGGCCGTGCATGACAGCGGCTTTGTCGCACCTCCGCTACCCGGCGAGCGCTAATGTCTATTTCGGGGCGTAGTAGCCGGTGCGTGCGTGGACGGTATATCCGCTGCGCAATGCCGTGAGATAGATGGTGCGGAAGGAGCCGTCGACGCGGAAGTCTGCCGGCTTGTAGGCAAGCGAATACTGCGAGCGTAGCTCTTCCTCGATGCGATGGAACTCGTTCGCGATGTCTTCGATCCGCTGGGGATACAACGCGGCGCCGCCGGTCGCGAGCGCCATCTTCTTCAGCACATCGTCACCCCGCTCGCGCGTGGGGCTGGTGTTGGTGCTGATGCTGTAGATGGTAGTCTCGGCGCGCTGGCACATCTTGATCGCGTCGTCGAGATAGGCGCGGCTCTGGTTGTCGTCGCCGTCGGAGACCAGGATGAGCGCCTTGCGCACCTCGGCATTCTCCGGAACCCCTCTCAGCATCTGGTCTCGGCATGCCCTATAGACCGCGTCGTAGAGCGCGGTGCCCCCGCCCGGCTTCAACCGGTTCAGGCCGGTCTCCAGCAGATCCGGGTTGTTGGTGAAGCCCTGCGTGACATACGAGGTCACATCGAAGCCCATGATGAAGGCACGATCGGTACGCGGACGCAGGATGCTTAAAAGAAACTCGGTCGCAGCCTGCTGCTCAAATTTGAAGCGGGCGCGAATGGAGGTGCTGGCGTCGATGACCAGGCCCACGCGCAAGGGCTGATTCGTCTGCTGGGTAAAGCTGTAGACCTGCGCCGGGGCGCGCTGATCGTCGAGCAGAGCGAAATCCTGCTGCTGCAGGTTGTTGACGAACCGCCCGTGATGGTCGGTGACGGTGAACGTCAGGTTCACCTCGTTTACGTTCTGCTTCAGCGTATACGTGCCCTGCTCGTCGCCCGGTGCGGCCTGCTCCGGCTCCTGGTTGTTCGTGGGAGTCTGGGCCGGGGGCGTCCGCGTCGGAGAGGTAGACGGCTGTGTGGCAGGAGCCGCGGACTGTGGCGTGGCCGGAGTTGCGGGCGGCGGCGGCGCCGGTTTGGCTGGCGCGGGAGTTGTCTGCCCCGGTGCGTTGGGCAGCGTGCTGGGCGCCGTGGACTGTAGGGCAGTTGCCGGAGCGGACGGAACCGTGGTGGTCTGATTCGCAGCCTGCGCGGTAACCGAGAACGGCACGAAAAGCAAACCGGTCAGCAAAACGCCAGAGACGCAGTGACAGATGGCGAAGCGGCGCAAGCCCGAACGGCCCAGGGCAGAGGGATGACGAGGACTCATGGAGGCTGCTTTCATTGTATGCGTTCCCTGCCCACAGAAGCGGTTGCGGATGCAGGGAGGCGCTGGGTGGTCAACTCGGTCGTTAATTGTTTGAGAAATTGCTCCAACTGGTTCGGCATGGGCACCTGGAACTCGAGCGGCCGTCCTGTGACCGGATGAGTGAGCGCGAGCTCGGCTGCATGCAGGAAGTTGCGATCCAGCTGCAAGGTTGGCTGCGCAGCGCCGGGTTCGGCTGCTTTGCGGCGTGGCGTATGTGCGCGCCCTGTAGCTGGCGCCAGATGGATTTGCGCGGGCGCGCCGTAGAGGGTATCGCCGACCACCGGATGGCCCAGCGATGCCATGTGGACGCGAATCTGGTGGGTGCGACCGGTCTCGATGCGCACTGAGACGAGGGTAAATCGGCCGAAAGGCGATTCAATGCGGCGCAGCACGCGGTAATGACTGATGGCGGTGCGGCCATCGTCGCGGCGGGTCGTCATGCGGGTGCGACGCACGGTGTCGCGGCTAATGGCGGCGTTCACCGTCCCGGCATCGGCAGTCACAGCCCCATGCACCAGCGCGATGTAGGTCTTGCGTACCTGGCGGCGCGCGAACATGTCTGCCAGCTTCGCGTGTGCCTTGTCATGCTTCGCCACGAGCAGCAGTCCGCTCGTCTGCTTGTCCAAACGATGCACAATGCCGGGGCGCAGCGCACCACCGTGCGAGGAGAGCTCCTGAAAATGATGCAGCAGTGCGTTGACCAGCGTGCCGCGATTGCGCGCGTCGTCGGTTGAGCCGGCGCCGGCGTGCACCATCATGCCGGCTGGCTTGTTGATGACAGCGATGTCGTCGTCCTCGTAGATGATATCTAGGGTGATTGCCTCGGGTACGGCCCGGAGCGGACGCGCCTCCGCTTCTCCGGCGACGGAGAGCAGCTCGCCGCCGCGCAGCTTCATGCTGGCTTTGGGCGGCTTCCCTTCCAGCAGCACCTTCGCCTCGGACAACATCCACTGCACGCGTGCGCGGCTGACGGCGAGTGCTTCCACCAGATACTGATCCAGACGGCGGCCGGCGGACTCCACTGGAACCACAAGCATGCGCGCTGCAGATGCGATATCAGGCATGATGCACCGCCGGTTGCGATCCTCGAGCGAGCCAGCAGGCGCCGCCAATCGCCACCATCAGCATGGCAGTCGCCTGCGCGGACGTGACCACATGAAAGAGCACAGACGCGTCCGCATAATCTCCTGAAAGAGGCGCGAGCACAAAGCGGAGGACGCCTTCTGCAAAGAGGGCGGTGCCTAGAACCTGCACTGGCCGGCTTTCGTGACGCAGCATCATGACCAGGACCGCGGCAAGGACGAAGTGCGCGATGGCAGCGTAGAGCTGCACGGGATGCAGCGTGATGCCGAGCGGCACGCCCGTGGTACGCGCGGCGAAGCGGCTGCTGTAGACGACGCCCCAGCGGGCTGCGGTGGGTGCGCCATAGTGAAAACCGGCCGCGAAGTTTCCGATGTCGAGGATTGCAGCAGCCAGCAGCGTCGCGGGTGCAGCGGCGCTGAGCGCCACCAGCAGCGGTACGCGAGCGCTCAGCAGGTAAAGGACAACTGCGACGGACGCAAGCAGCACACCGAAGATCGCTGCGCTGCCAGATGCCAGCGTACCGGCGTTCAGGATAAGCAGCGGCGCTTCGAGAAAACCACGCCAGTTGGCAATGACGACGGCGAGCCGCGCTCCGATCACAATGGCGACGACTGCGAGCAAGCCGGCGTTCTGGATCTTGGCCGGATCCAGACCAATGCGGCGCCCGATGCTGGTCCATAGCGCGATGCCGCAGAACGCTGCGACGACCGCGAGCACTCCATAAGTGGAGATCACGAACGCGCCGAACTGAAGGAAGCGAGGATACATCGCTAAGGGTGTGACCTCGCGGCGCAGTGCAAGAGATTCGGCGGGAAGAAGGACAAAACCGACCCACGGGGCCGTGCGGTGCGCGCTGGTGAACCCGTCCTAAGACGGTGGGACTCTCCGCAGCTCTTTAGGCATTCCGGACTGGCGGACACTGCACACCGAGCCAATTATTCGAGTCGAGTCCCTGTTCAATGAATATAGGTTCTACCAGCGTTAGCTCCGCACCTGCTTTGCAGGCCGGTTTCTGATTCGGATGCTACCGACCGGCGCGACGGTTTGCAAGCTACCCGTTTGGGGGATGGCTCATGCGCCTTGAGACTGAGCAGGATGCGCGAATGCTGGGCCTGTAGCATTTTTTCGGCATTCGTGTAGACCGTCCGGCAACGCTTGTGGCTTTTCTTAACGGAAAAGCCACGCGTAGAGAAATTCCGCAGACCAGAGCATTACCGAAAAATGCTCTATGCTTCGTCGCGGCCCGGCTCCGCACGATCTTTCTCGCCGATTTGCGATGAGGAAGCGATCTGACCGGAAGCATCGACACCTTCGAAGATATCGAGCTCCTCTGCGCGCTGCGTCAATTGCCGCGGCAGCCGTTTCGTTGGCTGCACACCCAGCGCCCGCAGCATCTCCACCTGCCGCACCAGGTTGCCGCGTCCGGTCGCGAGCTTGCCCATCGTCGCATCGTAGGTGGCACGCGTGCGTTCGAGTTGTGCTCCGAGGGCACTCAGGTCGTCGACAAAGCCGACAAATTTGTCGTACAGATCGGCGCCACGTTTTGCGATGTCTTGCACGTTGCGTACCTGCTCCTCCTGCCGCCACAGATGCGCCACGGTGCGCACCACAAAGAGCAAGGTGCTGGGGCTCACCAGCAGAATGTTCTTCTCCCACGCGCCCACCCATAGGTTGTTGTCTGTTTCTAGCGCCAGCAGGAACGCCGGCTCGATGGGCACGAAGAGGATGACGAAATCCAGGGTCTCCAGCCCGGGCAGGCGATGGTAGTTGCGCCCGGCAAGATCGCGGATGTGCTCGCGCAAGGAGGCACAGTGGCGCCCGGCAGCGTGTTTGCGTAGCGCCTCGTCTGTCGTCCCGCAGTACGTCCCGTAGTCGAGCAGTGACACCTTGGCATCGACGACGAGCTTGCGATCGCCCGGCAGATGCAGAATGACATCCGGGCGCGCCCGTGTCGCGTCCGCTCGCGCGATGGTCTCCTGCATGGTGTACTCGTGGCCGCGGCGAAGCCCCGCTGCCTCGAGGATGCGTTCCAGCACGACCTCGCCCCAGTCGCCCTGCGTCTTTGCGGAGCCCTTCAGCGCCTGTGTCAGGTCCCTGGCCTCGGCGGCCAGCCGCTGATTCATCTCCAGCAGCGAGGTCACCTGCTGGGCCAGCGCGCTGCGGTCCTTGCTCTCCTGCACGTAGACCTGATCGACCTTGGTCTGGAACTCCTGCAGGCGCGTCTTGAGCGGATCGAGCAGTTGCCCCAGATTGGTCTGGTTCTGCTCCGTAAAACGGCGCGACTTCTCCTCCAGGATGTCATTCGCCAGCGCGCGGAACTGGTGAGTCATGCGATCACGGGCGTCGTCCAGCAGTGCCAGCTTTTCGTCTTGCGTTGTGCGCTCGGTGGCCAGTGTGGCATCCAGCACCGCGACCTGGCTGCGCAGTTGCGCTGCTTCCTCGGCCATTGCCGCACGCCGGGAGAGCGCCGCGAGATAGCCCGCGAGGCCGCCGATGACGAGGCAGGCGAGCGCAGCGAAAAAATAGCCCATGGTATTCATAACCGCTCCTTCGCAATGTACGACGGGAAGGCGCTATTGTGGCATCCCCCAGCCCCGGTTGCCCGCCTTTACACTCCACATCCCGCTCAGTAGACTTGGAAGTTCGGGATCCGCATCCACACACCGGGATGGAGGCGTGCCGCTGGTGCGCCTGCACCTCGCGTACCTGATAGTCTCAAAGGGATTCAGTTCATTCGATACGGTGTTTGAGGAGATACGCATGGCAGCAGTGGACGAGAAGGTAAAGCAGATCATCGTAGAGCAGCTTCAGGTGGATGAGGCGGAGGTGACACCCAGCGCCTCCTTTCAGGAAGATCTGGGTGCGGATTCGCTCGATGTCGTGGAGTTGGTGATGCAGTTTGAAGAGGCCTTCGACATGGAAATCCCGGACGAAGACGCGGAGAAGATCAAGACCGTGAAGGACGCGACCGAATATATCGAGAAGCACGCGAAAGGCGGCAAGTAACCTTGCGTTGCGATCGACGGGTGGTGGTGACGGGGCTTGGCCTCATCGCCGGACCCGGAAATACAGCACCGGAACTCTGGCAGAATCTGCTGGCCGGCAAGAGCGGCATGGCGCCGATCACCGGCTTCGATGCCAGCGCTTTTCCCGTCACCTTCGCGGCCGAGGTGAAGAACTTCGACCCCTTGCAGTTCATCGAGAAGAAAGAAGCGCGCAAGATGGCGCGCTTCATCCACTTCGCCATTGCCGCCAGCGATGAGGCCATAAAGCACAGCGGTCTCAAGGTCACGCCGGCGAATGAGGAGCGGGTCGGCGTTCACATCGGCTCAGGCATCGGTGGATTCGACATCATCGAGCGCGAGCACAGCAACATGCTGAACGGCGGCCCGCGCAAGATTTCGCCGTTCTTCATTCCCGCCGCCATCGTCAATCTGGCTGCCGGCCAGGTGAGCATCCGCTATGGCGCCAAGGGTCCGAATGAGGCGACGGCCACCGCCTGCACCACCAGCGCGCACTCCATCGGCGACGCATATCGCATCATCCAGCGCGGCGATGCCGACGTGATGATTGCCGGAGGTTCGGAGGCCGCCATCACTCCGATGGGCGTCGGCGGATTTGCGGCAATGAAGGCGCTCTCCACCCGCAATGACGATCCGGAGCACGCCTGCCGTCCCTTCGACAAGGACCGCGATGGCTTCATCGTCGGCGAGGGCGCGGGCATCCTGATCCTCGAAGAGTTGGAGTACGCCAAAGCGCGTGGCGCGAAGATTCTGGCGGAGATTGTCGGCTACGGCATGAGTTCCGACGCCTATCACATGACCGGCATGGCGCCCGAAGGCGAAGGCTGCTTTCGCGCTATGAACAATGCGCTCAAGTCCGCGGAGCTCTCACCCGACAAGATCGGTTACGTGAATGCGCATGCGACTTCAACGCCGCTCGGCGACGCGCTGGAATCGGCCGCGATGAAGAAGCTGTTTGGGGAGCGCGCACTGAAGGGCGAGATGCCGGTGAGCTCCACCAAATCGATGACCGGCCACCTGCTGGGCGGCGCCGGCGGGTTGGAAGCGGGCATCACGGTGATGGCGCTGATCGAGCAGATTGCTCCGCCAACGACCAATCTCGAAAATCAGGATCCCGCCTGCGAGCTGCACTACGTGCCCAACAAACCCCAGAAGATTCAGGCCCAGTACGCGCTTATCGAACTCTTTCGGTTTTGGCGGCACGAACGGCTCTCTGATCTTCCGGCGCTGGACAGAATAGAAGTTGGTGCTTGCGGCAAAGCGCTGCGGAGATTCCGCGGCGCTTTTGCACTTCTGTTCATCGCAGCAACGATGTGGATCGTAAGAGAAGCGCGGCTGCTTCAACGCACTCCCGAGGCGAGCAGCGCCGAAGACTTCGATGAAACCGTAGGACGCGGCGTCGCGTACGTCTTATAGACCGAGATGTGGAAGCAGGACTGCTTGAACTCCTCCTCCACGTCGATCTTGCCTGCAGTCTGCAGCGGCAGTAGATAGGCGCGCATCCATGCGACTTCGGATGGTGTCAGTCCCTTCTTCGCGATGTCCACTGCTTCTCCGGTGAGGTGCGGAGAGGCAACATCGCCCTCCGCTGGCGCTGCATTACCGTTGATGTGCAGCAGGTGGCGCTGATACTCGATCGTGCGCACCGCCGAATTGATCTGCAGCGGCTTGTGGAAACGCTCGTAATGGACGCGAGCGAGATCGCTAAGGAAGTGGTCTGTCCATACGCGACAATAACGGCGGTTCGCCGGAAGCCGGCTGTCCACGCGCATGGAGGCAAGCTGCGGCAATGCGACCAGGCTGCCTTCCAGGCGCAGCGCCTGCAGATCCGCGTCATCCTTAACGCGCAGCAGGCCATCCTGCTCGGCGCGCTCATTCTGGCGCACCAGCGACTCATGGCTGCCACGCAGCGGCGGCAGATTCATGGCGGCAAGCGGTTGTTCCAGCAGGTTCAGCGATGCCGATTCGGAATCGTCATCAGTATCTTCGTCACGCGCGACGCGCTGGGTTTCCTGGCGTGCCGCCGCGCGGACGGCTTCGGTGCCATGCTTCCGAGCGTGCTGCAGCGCACGGGCGGTGTGCGGCCGGAGGTGATGTCTATGCCTGCGGCCCTCGCGTCCATGTACCAGGCGCGTGCCGGCGCTCCGCACCGAGGCCCGAACGGAGCGACCGCGATAATGCGTGGCATCATGCCGCCGCGCCGCCAATGCCACGGAGGGCATCAGCACGATCACAAGGCAGAGGAACGCAGGCACTGCTGCGTAGCGACCCTGAAAAAGAGAAAGGTGAAGACAGCGCATGCCCGAGAGCAGGTACGCGAAGAATGCCAGAGTATTTCATGCTAGCGCTCGACATTGCCCTTCGCGAGTGCCCAATCGGATACTTCCGTCTAAGATCCGCACAGGTTGTGGATTTTTGACTGGATATTCGTAGTCGCTACGGCTACGAATCGAACACAGCGGCGCCTGCTTCGGCCACAGCCTGGTCCTGTTTGCCAAGGCCGCCGCTCACGCCGATAGCGCCCACGACCTTCCCGCTCTTTTTCAGCGGAATGCCGCCGGCGAAAATCATGACCTTGCCGCCGTTCGATGCGTGGATACCAAAGAACTGATCGCCCGACTGCGAATTCTCCCCGAGATCGTGAGTCGCGATGTCGAATGCCCGCGCTGTCCATGCCTTGTTGATCGCTATGTTCACAGAGCCCAGCCACGCGCCATCCATGCGCACATGCGCCACCAGATTGCCGCCCTCATCTGCCACCGCTATATTCATCGGCTGGCCGATCTCCTTCGCCTTCTTCTCCGCCGCTGCGATCACGCGGCGCGCTGCATCCAGCGTCACTTCACTTGCCATGTTGTTCTGCCTTTCAGGATTTAGTGATTGCCAGGATTCTACGCGGCTTTCGCCAATGTCCGCCTCTCAGTACGACGTACGGCGGGGAGTGGATTCCCTGTTCTAGTTTTGGCGGCGAGTCACGTAGACCGCGCAGTCTTCCGCGCTGGAGCCGACACGGTCTGCCAGCCGATCGCTCGCATCCATTGCCACGGTCGCACTCCACACTTGCTGCAGATATGGTGCGCGATCGAGTGCGTCGCGCAACTCGTGGTTGATATAGATCACGGCAGCATTTCTAGGCTCTTCCGCGAGCGAGCGGCCGAGATTGCCCAACACCTTCTCCAGCACCGGGCGGCAAAACGGGTGATAGAGGTAGAGGACAAGCGGGCCGCTGGGGAAACGATAGTTCGCTGCGTCATCGAGGAGAATGTGCATCGGTGCCACATCGCGCGCGTCTGCCAGTCGCGCAGCGGAGTAGCGGGCGACATTCTCCACGGCGATGCGATGAAGCGGTGGCGCAATCTCCACGCCGATGACCTGCGCAAAGGGATACTGCGAAGCCAGCAGAACGGCGCGTCCTTTGCCACACCCCAGGTCGACGAACGTGGCGGTCCCCTGCAGCGGCTCGGGCACCTGCGCCATGACATGGTGAAAGACCGATGGACCGATGCCGTAGTACGCAGTGTTCCAGGCATCGTTGCGACTGCCGGTTTTTAAATCGACGCTCCAGACGAGTCCGCTGGTATCCACGCCATATTGGCGGTCGAACTCGTGCTCGGCGGTAGGTAGCCACGTGGTCGTATCCGTCGGCGGTGACGGCAAACGGCGCAGCCTCTTCTTCAGGCGGTCGCCTGCTGTCCGCATGGCTGCGGCCCAGCCATGGTTTACCACCATTTGCCTCACGGCTCGCGCAGTACGCCTTGCATGCATAGGCATGTCCATTTTGCACGGTGGGCGAGTCGACGAACAGACTCGCGGACGGGGGTTAACTCCGGCCGCTGAAACAGCTCACTCGGTAACTGGGTAATCGTTGCATTATAAGAATGATAAATATTTTCGGGCAAACTCCATTGCTTTGTGCGATTTGCGGTGATACGCGGAGCGGGGTACGAGAAATTTACATTACACAAGTCACTAATTGCATGGCTCGTCCACCCCGGGAAGTGCAGTCCCCGGTAACGGGACTAACGTCACGGTCTGCGGTGGATTTGCTTGGTCATTTCCCCCATGCATGGGACTCTCACATTCACGCGCAGTTGCTGCATTGCATTTCTGAGTATGGGAGAGCACCACATGAAAACTTTGATCGTTTCCCTGGCAGTCGCCGCTGCCTCGACAACCTGCCTTGCCCAGTGTCAAAGCAATCGGATTTCCTTGAACCGGGAGCTCCACGAGGCCGGCACCACGATGGTTGCCACAGTGGAAGCCGCGGTTCCGGTTCCGGATTCCTCATTTCATCTGGACGGCATCAGCTACGTCGTGCACGTGGATCGTATCCTGAAGGGGCGCATGATCGACCGCGATGTCGTGGACATTTTCAGCGAGAACAGCCCCAACAAGTTTCCGATGCAAATAGGCAAGCAGTATCTGCTCTTCGTCCACCGCAACTACAACGATTATGAAGTGGACAACTGTGGCAATTCCGGTCTACTTGAAGCATCCAGCATTGATAGCGTCGCGAAGCTCAAGGAATACGCCAAGAAGTAGCGGCATTCCTCTGCAACACTGCTGTACCTTTCACTCCAGACTAGTCGTTGTGATCAGGCTGACGAGAGCGCCTTCGCGGGCGCTCTCGCTGCGTCCGGCCGATCAATGCACGCGTTCGTGCCGGTAGCCGCCGGAAGTCAGCGCATCGGCGATCGCCGCAATATGGGCAGCGCCGCGCGTCTCGAGGGTGATCTCAATGACGGTATCGCCAAGGTTCACCCCATAATACGAGCGATTGTGACTGGTCTGCACGATGTTCGCCTCGCACTCGGTCAGGATGCGGGTGAGTTGGTGCAACGATCCCGGCCGATCGAGCAGGTAAACCCGGATGCGCAACAGACGGCCGTCTTTCGCCAGTCCGCGCTCGATAATGCGGGAGAGCAGTGTGACATCGATGTTGCCGCCGCACACCAGCGCCACCGTCTTCTCCAAGTGGAGATGCGTTTTTCCTTGCAGTAGCGCGGCCAGCGCCGCGGCACCCGCACCTTCGGCGAGTGTCTTCTCCTTTTCCAGAAGCACCAGGATGGCACTGGATATTTCTTCTTCATCTACGGTGACGATCTCATCGACGTAACGACGGACCAGCGGAAACGTCCGCTCGCCGGCACGGCGGACCGCGATACCATCTGCGATCGTTGCCTGCGCAGGTAGCGTGACCGGCGCCCCCGCTTCCACAGCGCGCAACATAGAGGCGAGCCGCTCCGTCTGCACGCCCACGATGCGCACATCGGGCCGTGCTTCTTTCACGGCGCAGGCGATGCCGCCAATCAGGCCCCCGCCACCGATGGGCACCACAATCGCTTCGACGTCAGGGAGCTGCTCTAAGATCTCGAGCCCAATTGTGCCTTGGCCGGCAATGACCTCATCGTCATCGAAGGGATGAATGAACGTGAGTTGCTTTTCCTGCTGCAGACGGGTCGCCTCTTCGCAGGCTTCGTCGTAGTTTGCGCCGTGCAAAATGACCTCCGCGCCAAAACCGCGCGTTGCGGAGACCTTCACCAGCGGGGTCGGCTGCGGCATGACGATACGGGCACGGATGCCCAGGCGCGCCGCATGAAAGGCGACGCCCTGCGCGTGATTGCCCGCACTGGCCGCGATCACGCCACGCGCGCGTTGCTCCGGCGTAAGCTGCAGCAGGCGGTTCAGCGCGCCACGCTCCTTGAAGGCGCCGGTGCGCTGCAGGTTTTCGAGCTTCAAGTAGATCGGATGCCCGGCCAGCTCGGAAAGATCGTGCGATACCTGGCACGGGGAATAGTAGAGAACATCGCGGATGCGCTCGCGAGCGGCCGCTATACGTGCAGCAGTCAGCATGAATGCATTTGATTATATGTGGGTCTCTGGATTGTATGACCTCTGCGCTGAAAGAGAGCGCAACTTGAAGGCACGTGCTGTGTCTATTTCGACAGAAGTCGACAGACTGCAGGAGAACGAACCATGAGAAAGCCTTTAATGGCTGCGCTGTTTGCATCTGCACTCGCGGCGGGAACCGCACATGCTCAGGTCACTGTCCGTGTCGGACCTCCTCCACCGGTTGTGGAGCATTATGGCCCGCCTCCGCACCCGGGTTGGGCATGGCGTGGCGGCTACCAGCGATGGGACGGGCGACGCTACGTCTGGGTTCCGGGCTATTGGGTCCAGCCGCCGCGCCCGCGCGCGGTCTGGGTTCCGGCGCACTGGGTCCGGCGGCGGCGGGGATGGGTTCTTGTGCAGGGACACTGGCGTTATTAGGCGGACCGTGAAAGGAATGAGGCCTCCCTTGGGAGAGGCCTCATCTGTGTTTGTTTTGGAGTACGCGTGACGGGCTACTGCAGCAAGCTCCCGTTTTCCGGCTCGATCTTCGCTTCTTCCGGCGGGATGACGACAGCGGCGGCAACCTTATCCTCTTCTTCCAGATTCAGCAGCTTCACGCCTTGCGTCGAGCGGCCCGCAGCGCGGATCGTCTTCGTATCGATGCGGATGATCTTGCCGTACTGGCTAATCACCATGAGCTCGGACGACTCATCCACCAACTGGATCGCGTTGACCTTCCCATTCCGTGCCGTGGTCTTCAGGTTAATCACACCCTTGCCGCCGCGCGTCTGCAGGCGATACTCGTCCACATCGGTGCGCTTGCCGAAGCCCTGCGTCGTGACGGAGAGGATGAGGCAGGCGCAGTCGCCGCCATTGCCATTCTTCTTGCGCTCCTTCGGCGTGACCGCGAGTCCGACAACGTAATCGCCCTTCGACAGGTCGATGCCGCGCACGCCATAGGCCGGCCGGCCCATGGAGCGAACGTCGTTCTCATCGAAGCGGATGGCCATGCCGTCATGCGTGGCAAGGAAGACGATCTCATCTCCGGAGGTGATCCGCGCGCCGATCAGTTCGTCGTCGGTGTCGATGCCGATGGCAATGATGCCGCGCGACATCACGTTGGAGAAGTCCTTCAGCGGCGTGCGCTTCACCGTGCCCTTCTGGGTTGCGAAGAAAACGAACTTGCCCTCTTCTTCCAGATTGCGCTGCGCCAGAATGGTGCGGACCGTCTCACCCGGCTGCAGGTTGAGCAGGCTGGCCATCGATTTGCCCTTGCCCGCGGCGCCCACATCCGGAACTTCGTACACCTTCAGCCAGTAGACACGGCCCGTGTTGGTGAAGCAGAGCAGATATGCGTGGGTCGAGTCGACGATGAGCTGCGAGACGAAATCCTCCTCGCGCGTCTTCATTCCTAGCCGGCCCGTGCCGCCGCGCCGCTGCTGGCGATAGGTGGAGATCGGTGTGCGCTTCAGATAGCCGGAATGCGATACCGTCACAGCGACCTGTTCATCGGCGATCAGGTCTTCCAGTTGCAGTTCCGCGGTCTCGTCCAGGATCTGGGTGCGGCGCTCGTCGCCAAAGTCCTTGCGGATCTGTTCCAGCTCCTTCACGATGACCGCGCGCAGCTTCTTCTCCGAAGCCAGAATCGATTCGTACTCGGCGATGTTGTCGCGCACCAGCTTCAACTCGTTCAGCAACTCATCGATGGAGAGCTGAGTCAGGCGATAGAGCTGCAGTTCGAGGATGGCGTCGATCTGGCGGTAGCTCAGGATCAGCGTGGCGGTGGTCTGAGTCGCCATGTCGATGCCGTACTTCGCTGCATCGAGCGAGACACCCTTCAGCTCCGCGCCGCGCAACTGGATCTTCGTGCCGGAGAAGAAGCGGAAGAGGTTTTCGCGGGCATCCGCGCGCGAAGACGATCCGCGGATGATCTTGATCACGCTGTCCAGGTGATCGAGCGCAATCTGGTAGCCGAGCAGGATGTGCTCGCGCTCACGCGCCTTGCGCAGCAGGTAGGCGGTGCGGCGACGGACAACATCGACGCGATGATCGATGAAGTGGCGGATGGCATCCGGCAGCGGCAGCTCCCGCGGCTGGCCGTTGACCACCGCGAGGAAGATCATGGAGAAGCTCTCCTGCATCTGCGTGTGCTTGTAGAGCTGGTTGAGCACGATCTGCGCCTCGGAGCCACGCTTCAGCCCGATCACGATGCGCATGCCGTCGCGATCGCTCTCGTCGCGGAACTCATCCCGCGCAATGTCGGTGATCACACCGTCGTTCACCAGGTCGGCGATGCGCTCGATGAGCTTCATCTTGTTTACCTGGTACGGAATCTCGGTGACCACGATGGCCTGACGGCCGCCGGAGATGTTTTCAATCGCGCACTTGGCGCGCATCAGGAAGCGCCCGCGGCCGGTGCGATAGGCCTCGGGAATGCCGCTGCGTCCATAGATGAAGCCGCCGGTCGGGAAGTCCGGGCCCTGCACGTGCTTCAGCACCTCGGCGAGACCGGCATGCGGATTATTCACGAGCTCGATGGTCGCGTTGACGATCTCCGTCAGGTTGTGCGGCGGAATGTTCGTGGCCATGCCAACCGCGATGCCGTTTGACCCGTTCACGATGAGGTTAGGAATACGCGCAGGCAGCACGGCGGGTTCGAGCGTGCTCTCGTCGTAGTTCGGCACCATATCGACGGTGTCCTGGTCGATGTCGGCCAGCATCTCGCCCGCGATGCGCATCATGCGTGCTTCGGTGTACCGCATCGCCGCGGGCGGATCGCCATCAACAGAACCGAAGTTGCCCTGGCCGTCGATCATCGGATAGCGCAGGCTGAAGGGCTGCGCCAGGCGCACCATCGTGTCATAAATGGCCGAGTCGCCGTGCGGATGGTACTGACCCATGGCCTGGCCGACCACCTTGGCGCACTTGGTGTACTTCTTGTTGTGCTGCAGACCCCATCTCATGCATCGTGTACAGGATGCGGCGGTGCACCGGCTTGAAACCGTCGCGCACATCGGGCAGCGCGCGGCCGATGATGACCGACATCGAATAGTCGAGATACGACCGGCGCATCTCGTCTTCAATGTTGATGGGAATCAGGTTGGCGGCTCCGGGGCCGGTGGGCGGCGTGGTGCCATCCCCGCTGTTGCCGTTTGGACCGCCGAGAGGAAGCTGAGGATTCTGATCGTCTGCCATAGATAGGAAGAGCCGGTCGCGGCACCAGAAACGGTGCCATCCAGGCACATTCAGGGCATCGAGGTAACGATTAGCTCTGTATCTATTTTAGCAAGGAATGGCGCATATTTCCGCGTCACTCGGCATGGTTCCGAGTGGTTTATTTTCAATGGGTTCCAGTCGATTCCGAGCACGATCTTCCAGCGGGCCTTCGCTACCGGCCAAATGCTTTGCTTGGAGCCATGCCTCGAAGCGGAGTACAGTGGTGCCATCCGTCAGGTCGAGCCCTCGTTGCCTCGATGCCGAGTGCGCTGCCCCGATTCCGCCAGCGCCTGCAACGTTCACGAGGGTCATCCCCCTTTGCCAGATTTGGAGGATTTCCTGATGCCCGCCGACCGCTCAGTTTCCGTCTCCCGCCGCTCCTTCCTGCGTATCGCCACCACCGCAGCCGCTGCTGTCCCGATCATTACTGAGGCCCACCTTGCATGGGCTTACTCGACCGGAGCGCAGTCCGGCTCCAGCGGATTGCGCACAGCTCGACGATTTCACGGTGGCAGTCAAGCCGGTGCCCGCCGATGCCATCCTCATCAACGCGAATGAAAACCCGCTGGGCCCATGCAAGCTGGCCTGCGAAGCATGTACGGATATCGCTCCGCAGCGGCGGCCGCTACGATTTCGAACAAACCATCGCATCTTGGCAACACCATCATGAAGCAGGAGGGACTTGGGCGATGATTCGTTCGCCATCTATGCCGGGTCGAGCGAACCTCTGCACTATGCGGTGATGTCGTTCACCGGCCCCTCGCGTCCCTACGTCACCGCCGATCCGGGTTATGAAGCGGGCATGAACGCCGCCGATATGGCCGGCGCGAAGGTCATCAAAGTGCCGCTGACCCGCGATACGCACGCCCACGATGTGAAAGCGATGATCGCGGCCAGTCCAAACGCGGGTGTCTTTTACATCTGCAATCCGAACAATCCGACCGGCACCACCACGCCGAAGGATGACATCGTCTGGGCGCTGAAGAACAAGCCCAAGGGCTCGATCCTGCTGATCGACGAGGCATACATCCACTTCGCCGATGTGCCCAGTTGCATGGACATGGCGCGAGGCGGCGAAGACGTCATCGTGCTGCGCACCTTTTCAAAGCTCTATGGCATGGCCGGCCTGCGCTGCGGCTTCGCCGCCGGACGCCCCGATCTGCTGACGAAGCTGCAGACCTACGGCATGAACGCGATGCCGATCACCGCCGCAGCCGCGGCAAATGCCAGCCTGCAGCATCCCGCGATGATCCCGGAACGTAAGAAGATCAACACCGACATCCGTGAGCAGACCTTCGCTTGGCTGGACAAGCAGGGTTACAGCTACACCAGATCGCAGAGCAACTGCTTCATGCTGGATACGCGGCGCGATGCCAAGCAGGTGATCGCCGCCATGCAGGCGAAGAAGGTCTACATCGGCCGCGTGTGGCCCGCGTGGCCCACGCACGTCCGCATCACCGTTGGGACGGCGCAGGATATGCAGGCCTTCCAGACCGCGTTCGCCGAGGTGATGCAGACGCCGCCGCAGAGTGCAGAACTGCTGCTGCCGCTCCACCAGCCGGCCGCTCTCGCACCTGGGCTAGATGCCCGCTCAGGGCATTGCAGGCAGCGCGAACGTCAGCACTGCCTGCAATGCCACCATGGCGATGACGGCCCAGCGGAAGATGCGCCCGTGGCGCGTCTCCAGCGCGTCGGCAAAGACGCCGCCGACAAAGGTCATCAGAAACGGCAGAGCCCACAGCCACGGCTGGCCAAAAACTCCGGTCGTGACCAGCGGCAGGAAACAGAGCGCGATGAGCAGCGGCGTCGTGTTGCCGAAGTAGCGCGAGCGGCGCGTCGCGACATACAACGCACAGCGCGGCCACCAGCGCAATCGCGATGCCCGCGTTGCCGAATGAGAAAAGATGCGCGCGTGCCGCCGCCGGTGCTGATGCCGATGCGTCCGGCGCCGGAGCGGAAGTAGTACGTCAGCGCATCGGGATGAAAGGCGTAGCAGGCAAAGAGCAGAAGAAACGCGCCGAGCGTGCCCGCGATCATGACCATGGGCACAGCGGTGCGGTTGCGCTCCGCCAGATACACCATGAAGACGAGCGCCAGAGGCAGCGTCAGCAACAGCGCGGCCGAGTGCGATGCCGCCACCAGCGCGAGCCCGGCTGCCAGCAGCACGATGCGCGGCCGCCACTTGCGCCGCGGCCCCTGCATGGCGTGCGCCACGCCGATCGCCGTGTAGATGGTGGCGAAGATGCCGAGCGCCGTCGTGATCTCGGCATTCGGCTGCGAGCCTGCGGCCACGATGGCCGGTGAGACGCAATAGAACGCAAGCGCGACAAAGCCGCCACGATTCCCGAAGAGCCGCCGCGTGACCCACCACAGCGCACCGCCCAGCAGCAGCGCTGCCATGGTGAAGGGAAAACGCAGCAGCAGTTGCACGTAGCTCAGCTCATGGCGCATCTCCCAGGTGCTGGTGTCGCTGCTCTGCCCCGCGATGAGGCGCTGCAGTGTGAGCGGCAGCCCGGCCATGCGATACGCCAGAACGCCATCATGGATATTGCCGCAACTGGTGAAGTAGCCGGCGATCGGCGAGGGCCGCTCCCATATCTCCCGGCCGCAACGCGCGTATTGGTAATCGCTCTCGGTCAGCGGGGTGCGCGCGATCTGCCGCAGGCACTGCGCCAGCAGCAGAAGAAGCAGGAGTGCGGCGATCTGCTGCGGGCGGTCGAAACGAAAGCGCCGCAGATGGTGCCCCGGATGGCTGTCTGGCCGCGCCTCGGCACCCGATGCCGTCTTCGTGTGAAGCGGGCATCAGGACTGGCTGAGAGGTATCGGTGGACATGAGGACGCGTCCTGTTCAGTGTACCGGACGCACTTCTCTCGGAAGCCTAGCGCGCTGCTGCCTCCATGGCATGGCGCAGGTGGCCGTGAGTCGCGCGCAGCAGCGACTCCGCCTGTTCGCGGCTCAACCCGTGCGCGTGCATCAGGAGTGCGGCTTTGATCGATCCCGCCTCGCGGAACAACGCCGCCGCGCCGCTCACGCGGCAGGCCGGTGAGCTCGACCACGATGCGCTCTGCGCGGTCCGCAAGCTTCTCGTTCGTCGGCTGCACATTCACCATCAGATTGCTGTAGACCATGCCCAGCCGGATCATCGCGCCGGTGGAGAGCATGTTCAGCACCAGCTTCGTCGCGGTGCCCGCGCGCAGCCGCGTGGATCCGGTGACCACCTCCGGCCCTACTGCCGGCGTGATGGCGATCTGGGCCGCTCGCGCCACTTCGGAATTCGGCACACAACTGATGCCGATGATGACTGCGCCGAGGGAGCGCGCATACTCCATCGCGCCCAGCACATAGGGCGTACGGCCGCTGGCCGCAATGCCGGCGAGCACATCCTTCGCGCTGAAGCCGTGCGCACGAAGGTCGGTCGCACCCAGCTCTGGCGAATCCTCCGCACCTTCCACGGAGTGCCGCAATGCATAGTCGCCACCGGCGATGAAGCCCTGCACCATTGTCGGCGGAACATTGAAAGTGGGCGGGCATTCCGACGCATCGAGCACGCCGAGCCTGCCCGAGGTGCCCGCGCCGACATAGAACAGGCGTCCGCCGCGTTCCGGATCGAGCGCGGCAGCAATCGCATCCACCGCGCGCGCGATCGCAGGGATCTCGCGACCCACTGCGTCGGCCACCTCGCGATCGGCTGCGTTCATCACCTGGAGCATCTCGACGGTGGAGAGCTCGTCGATATGCTCGCTCGGCTTGTAGCGGGCCTCGGTCAGCAGTGTCGAAAGCGTGGAGGCAGATCCTGTTGCGGAATTCGAATCGGGCATGTGCATGGTGATGGTATCGCAGTGAAGAAGGGAATCAGAATGTGTACTGGGAATCGGACGTTCTGCTCTTGACCCGAACGCCTCTCACAGAGTGTTCTGAAAGAGCCAGGAAACACTGCACGAGAGGACTGCTACACATGAGCACTGCACCCACAACACCGGAAAAATACCTGGTCGCCTTCGTCATTCAGGGCGACACGATGTTCAAGATCACGGCCGACAGCATCATCCAGGCCACGGGTGGTGCTGCAGGCCTGGCATCCTTTGACGGTGTCGCCAAGCTAAAGGCCGCCGCGGCTTTGGTGGAGCTGACCAATACGCACAACGAGCGTCCCGAGGAGCTGCGCCAGATGGCGCGCGAGATGGCCGGCGAAGGCATGCGCCTGCTCGCCCGCGCGGGCGCAGGTGGCCGCGTGGTAGTTGGTGGTGCTGCGGAACGCGCCGCAAATTCGCCCGTCATCGGTCCGGTACCCGTCGAAGTCAACCTCGCCTGAGTCGCCACGGAGTAGACTCACCAAAGAACAACAGCAGTGCAGCCGGGCGCGGGCCATGTCACGCGCCCGGCATTTGCTGCGCGCAGGCTTTTCGGCTGCGCTGCGTGGCCTCCGATGAGGCGCGCGAGCGTGCCCTTTCTATCTGCCCGGACACTTCACCTACGGGGATGAATGCACATGCCGCTTTGGAATGAGATCGAAGGCGAGACTCTTGACGACAATCTGCGGCTGCAGAAGCTGTTACGCAGCGAGGGACGCACTGCGTGGTTCGCCACCACGGATGCGGAGGGACCGGCTGTGGTCAGCGTCTTCGAGGCGTTGAACGATGAAGACGCCGCGCTGGCCCGCTTGCAGGCTGCTGCGCGCGTGCAGCACCCAGGCCTGCTGACCATTCGCCGGACCGGCTCTGCCAAGATCAGCTGGCGACCCCTATGTTTACGCGGTGATGGAGCCGTTCGACCAGACGCTTGCCGAGGTGCTGCGCGAGCGGCCTCTCACGCCGGAAGAGACCCGCGAGGTCGCCGACAGCCTGCTGAGTGCGCTCGAAACCGTCGAGAGCGCAGGCCTCCGCCACGGCCACGTCGACTCCGCGGGCGTGCTGGGCGTTGGCGACAGCATCAAGCTACGCAGCGATTGCCTGGCGCAGCGCCATGCGGAGAGCGATGCACCCGCACTGGCGGCGCTGCTTTACAACGCACTCACCGGCCGTCGCTTTGCGAGCGAGCGCGATGCCCTGGCACTGCCTGCGCCCTTTGCCACTCTGGTGCGCGCGGGTGCAGCCAGCAACGGCTCACTGGCTGCGATGCGGCGTATTCTGAGCGGCCCCGCCGGGACCAGCGCGGCAGCGCCGCCTGCCGCTCCATTGCCGCGCAACGCGGCTGTTGCTGACGCGGTCACTTCAGGCGCTGCCTTTCCGGTACCCGCCCCGTCCCCCTCGACGCCGCGCACGGCGACACCCACGGCTGCAATCCCGCGCGCGGCGAGAGACGAAGCGAAGCTGCAACCGCGCAAACGTCCGGTGATCACGATCGCCGCACTTGTAATCATGGCCATTGTGCTCGTGGCTTTCTGGCTTGCCGTAAAGCGGCCCGCCGGACACACCCCCATCAGCGGAGAGGCTGCCTCCGCGCCCAATCCGCCACAAGCGGCACCGGCGGCGGTTCCTCCCAAGGCCACTCCCCTGGGAGATGCCGCAGCCACTATGGGTGCTCCCCAGACGGTGAAGTCCGCGCCGCGACCATCGCCTGCAAAAGCGGCCACTGCGGCCGCGCCGGCAACTGGAGAGCGCAGCGTATGGCACGTGGTCGCCTATACCTACGCACGTGAAGAGGCGGCACAGCGTAAAGCCACCGAGTTGGCGGCGCAGTACCCAAAGCTCGAGCCACAGGTTTTTTCCCCCACGGGACATGCGCCGTACCTGGTTACGCTGGGCGGCGGCATGGATCGCCAGCATGCCTTCGCGCAGCGCGATGCAGCGCGCTCGGCGGGCATGCCCTCCGATACTTACGCAATGAACTTCCGCAAGTAACGCGGATGCGATTTGCCGGTTGATACACTCCGGATTGTGAAGCACGGCGACAACGATCCGGAGCGGCTGGTCTCGGCAACGCGTGGCGAGGAGGACAGCTCCTTTGAGCTGAAGCTGCGGCCGCGGCGGCTCGCAGAGTTCATCGGCCAGACCAAGGCCAAGGAGCAACTGGCGATCGCGCTGGAAGCGGCAAAGAGCCGAGGCGAAGCGCTGGATCACGTGCTGCTCTTCGGGCCTCCCGGTCTGGGCAAGACCACGCTTGCGGCCATCATCGCCAACGAGCTTGATGTCGCCTTCCAGCAGACCTCGGGACCAGCGCTCCAGATCCAGGGCGACCTCACCGCCATCCTTACCAATCTGCGCGAGCGTCAGGTGCTCTTCCTGGACGAGATCCACCGCCTGCAGCCGGTGCTTGAAGAGAAGCTCTATACGGCGCTCGAGGATTACAAGCTGGACATCATCATCGGCCAGGGCCCGGCAGCACGCACACACGTGATGGAGATCCGGCCCTTCACCTTCGTCGCCGCCACGACGCGGCCTGGACTGCTTTCGTCACCGTTGCGGTCACGTTTTGGCATCCTGCTTCGCCTGGAGTTCTACAGCGAAGACGAGCTGCGTTACGTCGTCGAGCGTTCCGCAGAGGTGCTGCAGGTGCCCATTGACGCGGATGGCGCCTCGGAGATCGCGCTTCGCTCGCGCGGCACCCCACGCATCGCCAACCGCCTTCTGCGCCGCGTGCGCGATTACGCGCAGGTACGCGGCAGCGGCACCATCGACCGCGCCACCGCGCAGGCCGCGCTGAAGATGCTTGAAGTGGATGCACACGGCTTCGATGAGCTCGATCGCCGCCTGCTGCTGACCATCATCGAGAAATACGATGGCGGTCCCGTGGGCCTGAATACGCTGGCCGCCACGCTGGCCGAAGAAGAAGACGCGCTCGAAGAGGTTTATGAGCCCTTCCTCATCCAGATCGGCTTTCTCGACCGGACGCCGCGCGGGCGCGTCGCTACGCGCCTGGCGTACGAGCACTTCAACCTGCCGCTGCCACGTAAGGCGAACCTGCTCTTCTGATCAGATCAGGCCCGTCGGTTGCCGCTTGACGGCCTTATTGCTACCGTGAAGAGAGCCGCTGGCCGTGTACCCGCGACCGCTGCTGCCGCGTCAAAGGGAGTGCCATGCCGCCTTCTTCTGCTTTGCCGATCGCTATCTATTACGAGCAGCCCAACTGGTTCAAGCCGCTCTTCGCCGAGCTCGACCGCCGCGGCACCCGCTACGTGAAGCTGCACGCGCCTGACCACAGCTTCTCCCCGGAGCAGCATCCCGAGCAGGAATACGCGCTGGTCTTCAACCGAATGAGTCCCTCTGCGTGGAACCGCGATCACGGCGACCAGATCTTCTACACGCTCGGCTTCCTCGATCATCTCGAACGCCGCGGCGTCCGTGTCATCAATGGCCTGAAGGCATTTCGCACCGAGCTATCGAAGGCCGCACAGCTCTCATTGCTCGAAGAGCTCGGGCTGCCCTATCCCAAGGCGCGTGTGATTCATCGCGCCGCGCAGGCTAACTCTGTGACGGATGGGCTTCGCTGGCCTGTGGTGGTGAAGCCGAACATCGGAGGCAGCGGCGCCGGCGTCAAGCGCTTCGACCATCCGACGCAACTGGCCGCCGCGGCCGCGCAGCCTGCGGGCACCGCAGATGGTCTCGCCCTCGGCATGGATTCAACCGCGCTGGTGCAGGAGTTCATTCCTGCGCGCGATGCACACATCGTGCGCGTCGAGGTACTGAACGGCCGCTGTCTCTACGCGATCAAAGTCCACATCACCGGCGAAACCTTCGATCTCTGCCCGGCAGACATCTGCCGCACCACCGGCGGCGTCGAACTGAATCGCGCAGCGTGCGCCATCGACGCTCCGAAGACCGGTCTGCGCGTCGAGGGCTTTCAGCCGCCGCGCGAGGTCATCGCCGACGTCGAGCGCATCATGCAGCACGCGGGCATCGAGATCGGCGGCGTCGAATACATCACCGACGATCGCGATGGCCAGCGCCTCTACTACGACATCAACGCGCTCTCGAACTTCGTCGCCGACGGCGTCAATGTGATCGGCTTCGATCCCTTCGCCAGACTGGTTGACTGGCTCGAAGTGGAAGCCGCAAAAACTTCGCGCGTCGCCGAGCTGACGCATGGCTGAAAAACCTATGCGCTACGGTTTCTGGATGCCGGTCTTTGGCGGCTGGCTGCGCAACGTCGAAGACGAGAAGATGGCCGCGACCTGGGAATATGTGCGCGACCTCACCATCTGCGCCGAAGCGCTCGGCTACGATCTCTCGCTCATCGCCGAGCTGAATCTGAACGACATCAAAGGTGTCGAGGCGCCATCGCTCGATGCGTGGTCGACCGCCGCCGCGCTTGCTGCGGTCACCCGCAAAATGGAGCTGATGGTGGCCGTGCGTCCCACCTTCCACAATCCTGCGCTGCTGGCGAAGCAGGCGGCCAACATCGATCGCATCGCCAACGGACGCCTCACCCTCAACGTCGTGTCCAGCTGGTGGGCGGACGAGGCGACCAAGTACGGCGTGCACTTCGACACGCACGATGACCGCTATGCCCGCACCTCCGAGTGGCTCGACGTGATCGACGGCTGCTGGCAGCAGCAGGGCTTCAGCTACAGTGGCCGTTATTATTCCGTTGCGGATAATGTGCTCGCGCCCAAGCCCGTGCGTCAGCCGCGGCCCACTCTCTATGCCGGCGGCGAAAGCGAGACGGCAAAGAACCTGATCGCGAGCAAGTGCGATGCCTACCTGATGCACGGCGATCCGCCAGAGATCGTCGGCCGCAAGATTGCCGACATGCGCGAGCGGCGCGACCGTTTCGGCCTGCCGCCGATGACGTACGGCGTGGCCGGCTACGCCATCGTGCGCGATAGCGAAGCGGAGGCGCAGCGCGAGGTGGCACGCATTACAGACGTGCAGCAATCGGCGCGAGGCTACCAGAATTATCAGCAGTGGATCACCGGATCGAAGCTGGAGCAGAAGATCTCGCTCGAGGATTATTCCGTTTCGAATCGCGGCCTGCGCAGCGGTCTGGTCGGCACGGCGGAGCAGGTGAAGGAGCGCGTTGCCGCCTTCAGCGCGGTTGGAGTCGATCTGCTGCTGCTGCAATCCAGTCCGCAGCGCGAGGAAATGGAGCGCTTCGCTGCAGAGGTGATGCCGAAGCGTCTCGTTTAGAGACCTTCGGCCAGCCGGGTCGCCAGTCTCTCCGGCAATCCTGCCGCGAAAATCTTCTTCTGCGCGCGATCCAGATCGTAAGGCACGCGATAGAAGCGCACCACCGAGACCATATCGTCATACAGCGCGAACGCCGCGCGCCAGTCGCCGTCGCGCGGCTGCCCCACGGAGCCGGGATTCAGCAGGTAGCGCACGCCGCGGCGCATCGGCAGATCGAAATACTCCTCGTTGTGTTTCGAGGTGTACTCGGGCTTGAAGACGTACCAGCCATCATCGCTGCGCACAAAGCCGCCCTGGACATGCGTATGGCCGTAGAACTCCACCCACGCGCTCGGCACGGCCTGCAGCGCATCGATCGCCTCGCCCAGCGACTGGACGTAAATATCTTCGTCCGCCGCCGATCCGTGCACGCACACCAGCCCTTCACCAACCGTCACCGGTCCTTGTGGCAACTCACATAGCCATTTGCGGCGGCTCCTCGATAATTGCGCATGCGTCCACTCGGCGGCCTGCCGCGCGACCGGGTTGAACTCCTCGAGCGATGTCAGCCCGCAGCACGCGCGGTCATGATTGCCGCGCACATACAAGCTGTTCAGCTCTCTCAGGCACACGATCGTCTCATTGGGCGAGGCGCCATAGCCGACGACATCCCCCAGATTCCACACGATGTCGTGCTCCGGCGCAGCAGCCAGCACGGCCGCTAGCGCCTGCATATTCGCGTGAATGTCCGAAAGGATAAGAGCGCGCATGAACGAGTCCGGGGGAAAGTCTTCTAGAAATGCGAAGTACAGCGACTTACTTCTCGCAAATATTTCATCGCGGAAGTCCCTTGTAGGATGTCACGAACGGTGCGGATGGGCGCTAGGAAAGCGCGCGTACCTGGTGACCAATGTCGTACTCGACCAACGGCCCGGGAAGTACGTCGGTGGCAGAGGGCAAGGTCGAAAGTGGCAGTGTGCGGTCTGTGTCGAGTGTAGGCACCGCGCCGAGCAGGCTACGTGTGTAAGGATGTTGCGGAGTATGAAAAATTTGCTCGCGACTGCCCTCTTCCAACAGCCATCCATGCCGCATTACGGCAACGCGGTCCGCCACCTCCGCCACCACGGCGAGATCATGCGAGATGAACAGCATCGCCAGCCCGAACTGCTGCTGCAGATCGCGCAGTAGCTTCAGGACCTGCGCCTGCACCGTCACATCCAGCGCTGTGGTTGGCTCATCTGCAATCAAAAGCTGTGGCCGGTTCGCGAGAGCCATGGCTATCAGGATGCGCTGCCGCTGGCCCCCGGAGAACTGATGCGGATAATCCGCATATCGCTTTTCCGGATCGGGCAGCGCGACCGCTTCAAGGTTCTGGATCACGGCATTGCACACCTCGCGCCGTGTCATCGTGGGCTGGTGCGCTTCAATCGCCTCCGCAATTTGCCGTCCGACGGACATCACCGGATTTAGCGCCGTCATCGGCTCCTGGAAGATCATCGCTATCCGGCGTCCGCGATAGCGGCGCATTGCCTCCGATCCCAGCCCAAGCAACTCTTCGCCGTCAAAGCGGATGCTGCCGCGCACCTCGGCCGCACTGTCCAGCAATCCAAGAATCGCGAGAGATGTAACCGACTTACCCGACCCGGATTCGCCCACCAGCCCCAGCACTTCGCCCGGCGCAATCGCAAGACTGAGCTCGCGCACGACCGGCTTTCCGCGAAACGCAATCGTCAACTGATCCATGGCAAGCAGCGGTTTCGGACAATTCCCCAGAGCGTACTACGTCTGCCGCTCTGCATCGTTGCCGATCTGGTTTAGACTTCTGCTCCATGAGTGATATCGCGAAACCTTTTGTTCTCTGTGCGGGCCTGCTGTTTTCCAGCCTCCCCTTCGCTTCAGCGCAAACAGCTACACCGCCGGCCACCAGCGATTTTGCAATTCACGATGGCGACCGCGTCGTGCTCTACGGTGACAGCATCACCGATCAGCGCCTCTACTCCACGTTCGTCGAGGAGTACGTCCTGACGCGCTTTCCCGCGATGGAAGATTCAGTGGACGCAGTCCGGTGTGGGTGGCGACAAAGTATCCGGCGGCTGGGCGGGCCCGATCGACCTGCGCATCCAGCGCGACATCCTGCCATACCGGCCCAACGTGGTGACCATCATGCTCGGCATGAACGACGGCTACTATCGCCAGCCAAATGCCGCGATTCAGAAAACCTACGAAGACGGTTACAAATCTATGGTGGATTCGATCCTCGCGAGCGCACCCGGCGTAAAGCTCACGCTGATAGGTCCGTCGCCGTATGACGATGTCACCCATCCCACCATGCATTACAACGAGGTGATGCAGGCGTATAGCGACTTTGATCGCAAAGAAGCCGATCGCACCCATCAGGGCTTTGTCGATCTGAATGCGCCCGTCGTCGATGTGCTCCAGAAGGTCGAGAGCGCGCATCCGGATCTTGCTTCCCGCCTCATCCCGGACCGCGTTCATCCCGGTGAGGGCGTGCACTGGGTGATGGCCGCGAGCATCCTGAAGGCGTGGCATGCGCCCGCGCTGGTAAGCAGCGTGATCGCTGGAAGCGCATGGCGCAAAGGCAACCAATATGCAGAACGCGAGCGTGACGGAGGTGAAACGCGAGAAGAAGAGCGACGCGCTGCAGTGGACCGAAAAGGAGAATGCCTTGCCGTTGCCTCTGCCGCTCAGCGGCACCGACCCGATCACGGATCTCGCGCTGCAAGCTGCCGACCTGGAATCCGCGCTCGATCAGGAGACGCTGACAGTCACCGGCCTAGCTGCCGGTGAATACGCACTCGCCATTGACGATCAGCCGGTAGCCAGCTTCACGGCAGATGCGCTACAGCATGGCGTCAACCTGGCGCGCATGGCCACACCGATGTTGCGGCAGTCGCAGACCCTCGCGTGGGAAACAGAGCATCGCAACCAGCTCGAACGCGATTTGTTCACCTTGGTGGCCGGAACGCAGCAGCATCCTGAGGCAGCGCCCGAGCCGCAGCAGCAGGCCATGCAGCAGGCGGTCACTTCCTCTATCGCCCAGCAGCAGAAGGATGCGCAGCCCACGCCGCATCGCTTCGCGCTGACGCCGGTCAAGTCCGCAGCACCTGCGATGTGAGGAGCGCTTGAATACGGTTCATTTCCACTTGATATTGCAGCCAAGGCTCGGATGTTGCTGTTCAAGCGGCGGCTTGCCCGCCAGCAGCGCTTCCACCGCGCGGCGCAAATCGCTGCCCGTCACCGGCGCATGCAGGCTGGGACGGCTCGCATCGAATTGTCCGCGATACACCAACTTCAGATCTCGATCGTAGAGAAAGAAGTCCGGCGTGCACGCAGCATCGTAGGCCCGCGCCACCTGCTGCGATTCATCGTAGAGATACGGAAAGGTGAAGCCGAGCCGCTTTGCCTGCGCGCGCATGCTTTCCGGTGAATCGTCGGGGAACGCAATGGCGTCGTTGCTGCTGATGCCGACGATGCCCAACCCCTGTCCGGCATAGTCACCGGCAAAACGCGCGACGCCCTGCTCGACGAACTTCACGAACGGGCAATGCACACACAGGAACATCACCAGCAGTCCGCCCGCGCCCTTCGCGCCATCGCGGCTCACCAATTTGCCGGAGAGAACATCGGGAAGGGAGAAGTCAGGAGCAATCGTGCCCAGAGGCTGCATCGTGGATTCGGTTCGTGCCATAGCAACAGTTTACGGCAGCCCGCGCGCGCACCGGCTGCTCGCTCTAGAAGAGCCGCCCGAAGGTGAAGAAGAATTTTCGCCGGCCTGCATCGCCGATCGAGCCGCCCAATGTAACCGAGCCGAGCGGCGTCGCCGCGAGCACGCCGAGAACGCCATCCTGCCGCAGAAATGCTCGCCGCTCCGGCGACCACATCTCGCCGGCCTCATATGCGCTGGAGATGTAGAGCCCGTCGCCTAGTTGTGTGGGCAGGGAAGCGATGCGCCGCAGGTACGCCGCGCGCACCAGCATGTCGTCCGTGCCGCGATACTCATCGATGGAGGAGGCAGAGAGCCGCATCGGGCCGCCCAGCGTGAAGCGCAGTGGGTCGGCAACATTGTGACGAAAATACGTATCCGCGGCTATGCCAAATCCCAAAATGTTCTTTTCAGAGAAAGTCGTCGAATACATCGCGTTGAGGTGCGCTAACGGCGCGTTCTGGCTGGCCAGCGAGTGATACAGCGCACCGCCCGCGACATCGAACAGCACTCCGTGCGTCGCTAGCTGGCCGGCATTCAGGCTGTTGTAGGTGAAGTGCAGCACACCCGTCTGCGCGGTTCCGGAGAGATCGGGACGGAAGTCGTTGCCGCTCTGCGTGTGCCAGCGCACGGCTTCGTAACGCCATTCCGCCGCAAGCTGCGCGCGCGAGTGATAGGTACGGCCGAAGTCCAGCCCGCCGCCGGCATTCTGCTGCAGCCGTTCTGCAATGCGATGCTGATCGCTGAAATATAGACCGGCTGCCGCAGCAGGCCGGCATGCGGCTGCACAAAGAGCCCGTTCTGCCGCAGCAGGCGGTAGTACTCCGTCGAGGCCTGCGTCAGGAACCCGATTCGCAGATCCGTACGCAGCTCCGAACGATAGCCGCCAAGGTCGTTATTGATGAGCCGCAGGTCGAGCGTGCCTCGCGACACGTTGTCGGTCATCGCAGTAATGTCCGCGCCCACCAGCAGAAAGGGCGGCCCGTTGCGCGTCGGCTCCAGGTCCACCAGCACGCCATTGTCCGGGCCAGGCGCAGTGGTGCCATCTGGGCGGCGCGGCGAGAGCGTCACAAATTCCGCCTCGTATGTTTGATTGTTCTGGACCTGGTTCAGCGCGCGGATGATCGGCCTCGGCAGGATCGGTTTGCCTTCGAGCGGCTTCATGCTCATCCGAAACGCTCTCCTTCGCGCCGGCCGACCCGCCCTCAATCTTCACCGTCTGCAGTAGTCCTGGACGCATCCGCTGCCGCGCACGTTTGTCTGCCATCGTACTCCTTCCATGCATCCGGCGAGAGCTGATATTTCAGCAGCTTGTCGCTCTGCGCCTTCGCGGATGCGTAGCCGATGTCGATCAGCTCCTGCGCCTTGCTGTACTCACCCACGCCATACTTGCCCGTATCCGGCGTCAGCAGGACATTCGCCAGCCTTCATGGACTCGCGTTCATTGCGTGCCGTCCCGGCGGAGAATGCACGCGCGAAAACGCCCACCACGGAAGCCACATCGCTGTCCGCAAACTCCGCCGATGGCAGCAGAACCGCGATCACCACATCCGAGCGGAGATCCCGCTTCGCCACTTCCGTCGGCAGGTTTTCCATGATCGCGCCGTCTACCAGATAGTGGCCCTGATACTTCACCGGCGCGAAAATGCCGGGAATCGCGATGGACGCGCGCACCGCCAGCGGTATCGATCCGCCATAGAAGATCACCGGATGCAGCGTGTTCAGGTCCGTAGAAACGCAGCGAAACGGAATCGGAAGCTCATCGAAGCGCAGGTGGTCGCCATCGTAGTTGTGAAGCTCATCGTGCAGAAACGCATTCAGTCCGCGATCGGTCAGCAGCGCATTGCGCAGGCTGATGCCGCCCTTGAGCCCCACTTCAAAGGCGCCCGGCAACTCCCGGCGATCCTCGCGCCGCCGATAGCTCAACTGGTCATAATTCACCGAGAGATGAAAGATATTCGGCAACTCGGCGCCGGTCGCGACCTCCTCGATCTCCTCTGCCGAGCGGCCAGTCGCATAGAGAGCGCCGATCAGTGCGCCCATGCTGGTTCCCGTGATGCGATCCACCGGAATGCGGTTCTCCTCAAACCACTTCAGCACGCCGATGTGCGCCAGTCCGAGCGCGCCGCCGCCGTCCAGCACCAGCCCGATGCTCGGCCGGCCTGCTGGAACAACTGCCGGCAACATGCCTGCCGGTGCACTGTCCGTCCTCACCATCGTGTTGTCAATCGCCGATGTCAGCCCGGCACGCCCGTTGGGCAGGCGCACGGAGGGCATCACCGGCTCCGTTTGCGGAGGCTACAGGCTGCTGTGGAGCACTCGTCTGCTGCGCAGCGGCCGGACCCGCAAGCGTGAACAGGAGAGCGAAGCAAAGAGAAACAAACAAGCAGACGCGCAGTGGCCAATAGAGCACCTCGCCGGAGCCGGAGCCCAGGCCGTCCTTCCAATCATGCCGGATCGGAAAGGCACGCAGACACAATCTGCGGCGGGGGGTGACGCGAGAGTTAAGCCCGATCTAAAGAGGCGAGCTTGCGAGCATCGAAGCACTCTCCACGGCAGGATAAGGCAGGCCAACGCGCACGCTGACCACGGTGATGTCGTCGTCCTGGCCGTGATGGATGGCAGCACGGGCGATCGCCTCCGGCGGCAGCGATGACAACGCCGCAGTTTGCTCGAAGCCAAGGAGGTGCCCGGCGGTATTGCGAGCTTCTAGCACGCCGTCCGTAAGAAAGGTAAGGTGGTCGGCGGGGTCGAGGTGAATGGTGTGTAGCTCATAGTGCGCGTCGCGAAGAATGCCGAGCGGGATGGTGCCGGGCAGATCGATAGCTATCCCGTTTCGATATGGCGGCAGGTGCCCGGCATTGGCGATGAGCATCGCACCGCCCGGACGCAGATGCGCAACAACGCAGGTAGCGAAATGGCCGCCGGCACGGCCGAGCAGGCGCTGGTTGAGGGCTAGCAGAATGGCGGCGGGATCGAAGTTTTCGTCGGCCTTAGTGCGAATCGCGCCAACGAGCACGGCTACCAGCATGGCGGCGGCGATGCCCTTGCCGGAGACATCGCCAACAACGATCAGCAACGACCCATCGGCTTGAGGAAGCACCTGGAAGAAGTCGCCGCCCACGGTGCGTGCCGGGTAATATGCGGTCTCGATCATGAAGAGCGGCGAGGTGACGGGCTCGGGCGTGAGCACGTGGTGCTGCAGTTCGCGCGCCTGTTCGATCTCACGGTCGACCGTGTGGCGTTCCAGCCGTTGGCTGATTTGCGAACTGACGAAGCGGCGTGCGACGAGTGCCCCCGTGACCAGGACAAGCAGCACCAACGCGGCGTCCTTGACGCTGATCTGAATTCCGAAGGGGAAGATGGACGTTCGAACATCGAACCATGTGAGCAGTTCGACGCTCAACAGACTGATGGCGAGCAGGATGACGGGTGGCAGGGCCAGGAGAGCGCCCGTGCGGTCTTTCCGTCCGCCCTGGAGCAGCACCACAAAGAGCATGATGCCGAGGATCGCGCTGCATGCAGCCCGGAGCTCGATGGCAAACAGGATGACAGATGCAGGCGCATGCGCCGACCAGCGGATGAAGATATCCACCAGGATTCTCCCCGCCGCAGACAGCGTAACCAGAAGATCTGCCCAGCGTTGGCGCGGAAGCTCGAACCATTGCCTCCAAAAGAAAATCCAGCAGACCAGACCGAGAATATCGGAGGTTTGTACCAGGATGTTTGCGCTCGCCTGCGTGAACGCATAGGAGAAGAAGGCGACCAGCAGCGCCGGAGTGGAGGCGGCAACGAAGACCAGGCCCAGCGTGAGCCAGAGGTATGTCGTCCGCGGACGATCGAGCAGCCAGATCCAGAACGCTCCGGCGGCGCCGATGAGCATGAAAAGTGCGACGAAGATCGAGGTGAGCACGCTGAGTATGCGGCCCGTGACCTCCTGCGCCTGAATCGATTCGATCTGGGAGCGCAAGCCGAGAAGCGGCACCTCGTGCATGCCGCCACTGTCCGGGGCGGTCCCGCTGACCAGCACCCAGGGCTCCATATAACAGCGAATCGCAAGCAGCATGTCCCCGTTGGCGTCCGGCGCGGGAAGCCGGAAGACAAGGGGACGCGAGCGAAAAGATTCGACGCCGGTGGCTGTGAAGTGACCAAATTCTCCAACGTAGCGCCCGTTGGCGAAGACCTGATAGGAGTCGTCAACGTGATCGGGCATCTTGAGCCAGAGAGCCTGGGGCGAGCTGGCGAGATGAACGCGGAGACGATACCAGGCGAAGCCGGTAAGGTGCGGAAAGCCGCGTCCGCCCCATCCGGGAATGTAACCCGGATCTCCGTAGGCCGCATCCGTTTCGCCGGGCCTGGCATGAAGATCCATCTCCGACCATGCCGAGTCGTCGAATGCGGGACTCGCCCAAAGCAGGCCCCATTCGCGTCGGGCGAGTCGCCGGGCGCAAACTTCCACGGGCCGGCGAGCGGAATGGTCGAGTCGCCAAGCCGCACCTCGACCGGAAGCTGGGTGGGAGCAGAAGAATGACCGGTGGAAGTCTGCTGCGCGATCGCGACGAGGCACGCCAGAGCCAGCATGGGCAGCAGGAGAAGGCGCGCTCTTCGCATGGGCTGCAGACTACACGAGAAATCGTGCCGGAGCGGAGAAAAAGGCACGCTGCGCGAGGCGGCGTGCCCTTCAGCGTTGTAAGCGAAGAAGTCTAAGCTTCGACGCCCTCGGCGCTCACCGTGACCTTGATATGCGCGCTCACCTCGCGGTGCAGCTTCACCGGAATGTGGAACTCGCCCAGTTGCTTGAGCGGCTCATCGAGCTGCACCTTGCGGCGATCGACGGTATAGCCCTTCTGCTCCAGCGCGTGCGCGATGTCCGAGGAGGTCACCGAGCCGAACAGGTGCTCGTTCTCGCCCACCTTGCGCTCGAAGACCAGCTCCACCTGCTCCATCTGCGCGACCAGTTGCTGCGCATCCGCCTTCTCCTTCGCGGAGCGCCGCACGGCCGACTGCTTCATCTGCTCGATCACGTTCCGGTTGGCCGCCGTGGCTTCAATCGCCAGCTTCTTCGGCAGCAGAAAGTTGCGTCCATAGCCGTCGGCGACCTTCACCACGTCTCCGCGGTGACCCAGTGTGTCGACGTCTTCCTTCAGAATGACTTCCATAACTCTCCTCAGTGTTGTGGGCGCTCCAGTGTTGCGGGCAGTCGAGAGCGCCGCGCAGCCGGAACGCGCCATACTAGTACCGCGCCGCGAATGGCAGCAAGGCGATGTTGCGGGCCTGCTTGATGGCGCGCGTGAGCCGCCGCTGGTGCGTGGTGCAGACACCGGTCAGGCGGCGGGGAACAATCTTGCCCCGCTCGGCGACGAACTGCTGCAGCAGCCGCACATCGCGGTAGTGGATGGAGTCGATCTTCTCCACGCAGAACTTGCAGACCTTCTTGCGCCGGAAGAACTTGCGTCCCCCCGGTCCGCCACCCGGACCACCCGGTCCACGTCCGCCTGGGCCACGCCCGCCGGGCGCCGCCCGCGGGACGGTCTGGACGGTCGCCCGACGGTCGATCTGGGCGGTCGCCTGCCGGACGCTCTGGACGATCTCCGGCCGGACGCTCGGTTGCGCGCCCTCGGCGCGCGGTGTTGCTGTTGCTGTGCTGGTCTCTTCAGCCATGGTTTCCTTCTTCTTTCTTCCCGCCCGGCTTTCGTATTCAGTCGGCGGGACAGGCCCTGCTGTCGGCTTTGTTGCGTGACAGGACCGGCTGCGTTGGTGTGCCGGCACATGGCCGGCGCTACTTTCAAGGACGACGCGGTGTTAAGCGCTGGCCGCGGCTTCCGTGGTGGCAGGCGCTTCGGCTTCAGGAGCAGGAGCCGCAGCGGCTGGCTGCGCGCTCAGCTTCTTGCGCGTCGCGCGGATCGCCTTGATCTTGTCCGCGCGCTTCTCTTCCTCGTCCATGCGCACGGTGATGAACTTGATCACCGGCTCTGTTACGCGGAGACGGCGCTCCACCTCGGCAATCAGGCCACCCTCTGCCTGAATGACCAGCAGGACGTAATTGCCGTCATTGAACTTGCGCACCATGTAGGACAGCTTGCGCCGGCCCAGCTTTTCGGTCGACTTCAGAACACCACCACCCTGGGTGATGGTCTGCTCCAGTCCCGCGATCAGCTTGTCGACATCCGCCTCTTCCATATCCGGGCGCACGATGAACATCACTTCATAGCTACGTTGCATGCGTTTCTCTCTTCCCTTAAAACCTGAACTGCTGAGACCTGAACTCCAGATACTGCTTTGCCGCTTCACTCGGTCTTCGAGGAACCATTCCCCCAGCCATTCCCAGTCCCGTTCCACTTGTTCATCGCCGCGGCTACTCCGCTCACGATGACCGTCTCCACGGCCTCGGCGACGCGATCCAGCACCTCGTCGAGCACCGCCAGTTCCTTCTTCCGCATCGGCGTCAGCAGGTAATCCTTCCCCCGCCGCGACGCTGTCTCCAGCCCATCCGGTCCGACACCGATCCGGATTCTTGCCCACTCCTCCGTGCCCAGCGCGCCGTTGATCGACCGGGCGCCGTTGTGGCCACCCGAAGATCCTCCCGCCCGCACCCGCAGCGTGCCCAGCGGCAAGGCCAGCTCGTCATAGAGCACGAGAAGCGTTCCTTCGCGCCCTGCCTCGAACTCCTCCACCAGAGCCTGAACGGATAGCCCGCTCAGGTTCATGTAGGTCTCCGGCTTTGCCAGCACCACCTCACGGCCCGCAATGCGCGTCGTGGCGGTCAGTGCCCGGCAGCGGCGATTGCTCACCACTGCTCCGGTGCGCTCGGCCAGCCGGTCGATAGCCAGAAACCCCGCGTTGTGCGGCGTCCACTGGTACTCGATCCCCGGATTGCCGAGTCCGACGACCAGAAACGGTCCGCCGACACCGGTTCCCGCACCCGGCATCCTGTGACGCCTCTTCCGGCTCCATCGCTCCGGCTTCCATTGCTGTGGCGGCACTGCCTACTTCTTGCCGCCGGCCTTGGCAGCTTCGCCGCCTGCCTCCTCCGTCTCCTGCTTGCCCTTCTTCACCACCTCGGGCTCCGCCGGTGCCGCTGCCGCTGCTACCGCATCCGGCTCCGGCGCCACTTCTTCCTTGATCACGGTCACGTGCGCCACGGTCGCGTCCTCGTCGGTGATGAACTTGAACTTGCCGCCGTGCGGCAGGTCGGAGACGCGGACGACGTCGTGCAGCTTCATCCCGGTCACATCGAGCGAGATGTGCGCCGGAATATCTCCCGGCAGGCACTCGATCTCCACCTCGCGCAGCACCTGATCGAGCAGGCCGCCCTCGGCCTTCACGCCGATCGGAACGCCTTCCAGATGGATCGGCACCTCGACCACCATCGCCTTGTCCATCGCGATGCGCTTCAGGTCGATGTGCAGCAGGCTGCCCTTGATCGGCTCATACTGCCAGTCCACGATCATCGCCTTCACGCGTGCGCTGCCCTGCACGTCCACGTCGAAGATGGTGTTATGCCCGGACGCCGAGTGCAGGATGCGCAGGATCTGCTTGGGATCAAGCTCCACCGCGACCGAAGGCTCCTTGGCCCCATAGATCACCGCGGGAATCTTGCCCGCCACGCGCACACGGCGCGCCGCGTTCTTGTTGAACTTGCCCTCGCGGGTCACTGCCGTTACCAGTTCTGTGCTTGCCATTGTTCTCTTCTATCCTTTCGGTCATGGGGAGGAGCTTGCCCCTCCCTACTCCCTTTGTCGAAACCGTTGATTGCTAATTAAAGAGCGAGCTCACGCTCGTCTCCATGTGAATGCTCTCGATCGCCGCGCCCAGCAGGCCGGCAATCGACAGCACCTTGATCTTGTCCACCGCCTTTGCCTCTTCGCACAGCGGTATGGAATTGGTCACCACCAGCTCCTTGATACGCGAGCTGGCAATACGCTCTACCGCCGGTCCCGACAGCACCGGGTGCGACGCGCACGCATAAACTTCGGTCGCGCCTTCGTCGAGCAGCGCATGCGCCGTCTTCACCAGCGTGCCCGCCGTGTCGACGATGTCGTCGATGATCAGGCAGGTACGCCCGCGCACATCGCCGATCACGTTCATCACCTCAGTCACGTTGATGTCCGTGCGCCGCTTGTCCACAATCGCCAGCGGCGCGCCCATCTTCGTGGCAAAGAAACGCGCGCGCTCCACGCCACCCGCGTCCGGCGAAACAACGGTCAGATTCGGCAGACTCTTCTTGCTGAAGTAGCCCACCATCACCGGGCTCGCGAACAGATGGTCGACCGGGATATTGAAAAAACCCTGAATCTGCGCCGCGTGCAGATCCATGAAAAGCGCGCGGTTGGTGCCGGCCGTGGTCAGCAGGTCGGCCACCAGCTTAGATGAAATGGCAACGCGCGGGCGGTCCTTGCGATCCTGGCGCGCATAGCCGTAGTACGGCACCACGGTGGTGATGCGGCCGGCGGAGGCGCGCTTCAGCGCGTCGATCATGATCAGCAGCTCCACCAGGTTCGGTCCACCGGATTGCAAGTGGGCTGAACGACGAACACATCCACGCCGCGCACGTTTTCGAGTAACTGGAAATAGATCTCCCCATCGGCAAAGCGCTGGATCTTGGTTTCACCAAGCGGAACGCCGATCTGTTTGCATATCTCTTCGGCAAGCTGCCGGTTTGCCGATCCGGCAAAGATCTTGAAGCGCTTGTCTTCGCTCAGGCCGCGGTTGCGCTTGCGCTCTGGCGCAGGCTGAAAGTTGTTGTTGCTCGCCGTCTCTGGCTCGACTTCCGTCGCCACTGCCGTCTCTTGCTTCATCACGTGTCTCCCAAGCTGGTTTGCGTTGGTGAACTGCGTTGATGTCTCGCGCCTCGGCTTCAACAGCATCCGCGGCAGACGCTCCGGCACACGATGCGCCGGAACAGAGTGGCTGGGCGACTAGGATTCGAACCTAGACAAAGTGCTCCAAAGGCACTTGACCTACCATTAGTCGATCGCCCAACAGGCTGCTGGCGGAGACGGGGATGATGCTGCCAGCAGTTTCGCCGGAAGCCACTTAATCCATCCACATCGTGCGCCAATACTGCTCGCGAGGCAAGGTTTCAGTCCGCAGCACCACAGTGCCGCGATCCCGAAGACACTCTGCCGCTCGATCTGCCGCTTCCGCGCTCGCATACAGCCCAAATAGGGCTGAACCCGAGCCGGAAAGCGCAGCATAAATAGCCGCATCCTTGGTCTGGTATGGACCAGACTGGTCAGGGCTCCGAAGCACACGCACAATGTCTGCAAGAGAGGGATACTGCGCAAAGACGACCTCTTCGAAGTCGTTTGCAATCCCGGTGCGGACAAGCGCGAGAAGCGGGGTCTCGGCCAGGTCTCCCTTTTCGGATGCATCGCCCTCTGGCTGAACCGCCCCAAAAGGTATGCTCCAGGAGACACCGGAGGAGTGCGGCTGACCCCACACTGCGGAGACAGACCGACTCAACCCTTCAAGTCTATCGGCTGATGCTTCCGGGGTCAATGCGGAATGCCGCGCATCCCATTCCCGAAAAGCGGCAGGCGTCGATACCCCGGTCTCCGGAACGGCAATCACGCAGGGCATGGCTGGCACGTCCGGCAAGGGCGAAACCACTTCGCCGCGGCCCAGGCCCAGCACCGCGCCGCCCAGCAGAAACAGCGGAACATCCGAGCCCACCTCCGCCGCCACACGCATTCGGTCGTCCGCGCTCAATGCGATGCCGAGCTCCCGCTCCAGTCCCAACAGCGCCGCCGCCGCATTCGCCGATCCAGCCCCGAGACCGCCCTGCACCGGCAGCCGCTTCTCTATGTGAATCTCGACCTCTGCCGCCACGCCGAGTACCGACAAAGCCCGCTCCACCATCTTCCATGCCGTATTGCGCACATCCGTGGGCACGCGCTCGTCGTTCGACTTGATGCCGATGTGTGTCATCGCAGCGCGGCGCGCCGTTACCGTCACATGATCATGCAACGCAATGGTCTGGTAGACCGTCGCGAGCGCGTGATAGCCATCCGGCCGCGCCAGACCGATCGCCAATCCCAGGTTGATCTTCGCAAACGATCGCAGCGTCGCAGTCATGCCTCTGTCATTTTAAGCAGACCAGCATCCGCCCAGTCGTCCACAACTGCCGACGTGAGCGGCCAAGCGAAGTCCGCTACACTCCTGCCATGCCACGCGCCGCCAGGGTTCTCGCCCCCATCGCACTCCTCGTGTTTCTTGCCGTGACTCCTGCCTTCGCGCAGGACGAAACGCCCGTCACCACCGACCACGCCATGGTGGTCAGCGTGCATCACGATGCCACCGATGCCGGCGTCGCTATCCTCAGACAGGGCGGCAACGCAGTCGACGCAGCAGTCGCCACCGGCTTCGCGCTCGCCGTTGTGCATCCCGTCGCTGGCAATATCGGCGGCGGCGGATTCATGCTGGTACATCTGGCAAAGCCGCGCGATGGCAAGCACGACCTCTTCATCGACTACCGCGAAACCGCGCCGGCCGGCGCCTCGCGCGATATGTACCTCGATGCCCGGCGCAACGTGATCCCCGGCGCCAGCACGCTCGGCTACAAATCCATTGCCGTGCCCGGCTCCGTCGCCGGCCTTGCTTATGCAGAGAAGAAATACGGCAAGCTCGGACTGAAGGCAGTCATCGCGCCCGCCATCCAGCTCGCTGAAGACGGCTTCGTTCTCAGCGGGGAGGAGGCCAAAACGCTGCACGATTCCGACCTGGCGAAGTTCCCCGAGTCACACAGAATCTTTCAGGTCGATGGGACGCGGGGTTCGTATTATCAATCCGGCGATACCTTTCGACAGCCCGAGCTCGCCGCCACCCTCAAGCGCATCGCGGCCGATCCCGATGACTTCTACCACGGCGAGATCGCAAAGAAGCTGGCCGCGGACATGAAGGCCCACGACGGTCTCATCACCGAAGCCGACCTCGCCGGCTATCAAGTCAAGGAACGCACTCCAGTCACAGGCACCTATCACGGTTACGAGATCATCAGCGCCCCGCCACCCTCCGCCGGTGGCATCGCTCTGATCGAAATGCTGAACATCCTGCGTCCCTACGATCTCGCCAAACTCGGCGACCGCAGCGCTCCAGAAGTCCAACTGATCACCGAGGCCATGCGCCGCGCATACATGGACCGCACCGACTACCTCGGCGACCCTGACTTCGCGAAGGTCCCCCAGGCCGCGCTGCTCAATCCCGCATACGCCGATGCGTGGCGCAAAAGCATCGTGCCCGGTCATGCGACGCCCTCGAAAGACCTGCAGCGGCCGGCCGGGTTTCTACCTCCACCGCCCAGCGCGACCGTGGCAGAATCGAAATCGACCGACACCACCCACTACTCCGTGCTCGACGCAGAGGGCAACGCCGTCACCGTCACCACCACGCTCAACGATGGCTTCGGCTCGCACGTCACCGCGACCGGCCTTGGCTTCCTGCTGAACGGCGAGATGGATGACTTCGCCTCTAAGCAGGGCGCACCCAACATGTACGGCCTCATCCAGGGCCCGAACAACGCAATCGCACCCGGCCATCGCCCGCTCTCCGCGATGACCCCGACCATCGTGCTCAAGAACGGCAAGGTGCGCATGGTGCTCGGTTCACCTGGGGGGCCGCGCATCACCACCACGGTGCTCAACATCTTCCTCAGCACCGCCGAGGGTGGCCTCAACATCCAGCAGGCCGTGGACGCGCCGCGCTTCCATCACCAGTACTTGCCCGACATCCTCTACGTCGAAGCCGGTTTCCCAGGCGATACGGCTGCAAAGCTCGCCGCCGAGGGGTACACGCTCAAACAGGGCGACCATTGGAGCGACGGCGAGTGCATTGCGGTCGACCCGAAGACCGGCAAACTGGAAGGCGGCCCGGACCACCGCCATCATTTCGGCAAAGCCGCTGGGTATTAGAGGAAGGTGCGAGTGGGAATGACGCGATTAGACAAAAGGCTGATTATCGCGGCAGTTGCAGCAACTGTGCTTGCTGGAATTGCAGAAGCGTATCGGTGGTCGAATACTCCTCCGAAGCGTCCCGAAGGGGTCTCAGAGAATGCGGTGTTTTTGTGGGCGGGGCATTTGGGATTGCCCGCGCCAAGACATGGCACTTGGCTTGAGTGCTGGGCGGACACTGCAAATCGATCTAACCGGTGCCGACTAACCGAGATGGACGGGAAACTCCAATATGAAGGTGTTTTTCTCGCCGATTCGGGTCAACCAATGATTTCGCAATCTGATCTGAGAATTTTGAGCGAAACTACTGGTCAACACTATAACCTGTGGGTCCGTATCAACGGTGACCGCTTGGTTCCCCTGGTCTTCCTTCAAAAGGGACTAGTGCTCATTCCAAAGGACGCGTACAGCGAGGGACTTGCCAAATTGGAGCAGTTTCATCAAGAGATGAGTCAATGAGACGTTCCAGTAGGTCAATGAGAAGATAGAGAGCGGAACCGCCACCCATGCTCCGAGCCCTTTCCACCCATGTCTTCCTCCGCCAGCGTCTGCATCCCGGCCTGCTCGATACGCTTGCCCGCGGCGGCGCTCAGGCCATTGAAGTCTTCGCCGCGAAACCGCACTTCGACTACACCAGCCGGCAGCACATCAAGGAGATCGCCGACTGGTTCCAATCGAGCGAAGTGAAGCCGCATTCGCTGCACGGGCCGCTCTATGCCGACTCTGAGATGGGCCGTGGCGGCATGCCTTCCATCAATGTCGTGCACCACGACAAGTCGCGCCGCATCGATGGGATGGATGAGGTCAAGCGCGCGCTCGAAGCCGCCGAAATCCTGCCCTACCAGTTCCTGGTCCTGCACATCGGCGATCGCGACTCCGATTGGGACGATCGCACCCTCGAAAACGCGCTCACTGCCATCGAGCACCTCAAGGCGTTCGGCGCGCCGCTCGGCGTCAAGCTGCTGCTCGAAAACATACAGAACGAAGCCACCACGCCCGCGCATCTCGCCGAGATCATCCGCGTCGGCCACTTCGCGAACGTCGGCGTCTGCTTCGACATCGGCCACGCCAACCTGATGGAGGGCGTTGATCCGTCGCTCGAAACACTGCTGCCGCTCATCACCTCGACTCATCTCCACGACAACCATGGCGACCGCGACGCGCACCTGTGGCCCGGCGACGGGAAAATCGCATGGGAGCCGGCAATCGCCGCGCTTAAGGGGGCGCCGCGTTCGCCCGCCGCGCTGCTCGAAATCCACTACGACCTCGGCGAGACACCTGACACAGTCGCCAAACGCGCCGCCGAGACCTTTGAGAAACTCGGAATCTGAAGCAATGACGGATACTTCTGTAACCGCAACAACCAGCACCCAAGCCACCGCCATCCCCGCCACCATCGCCAGCCTGAAGCAGCATGAAGGCCAAACCGTCGTGCTGCACGGCTGGCTCTACAACATGCGCGCCTACGGCAAACTGCTTTTCCCCATTTTTCGCGATGGCTCCGGCACCGTGCAGGGCATCATGCCCAAGGCCTCGGTCACGCCGGAAGTCTGGGAGACGACCAGGCACCTCACTCAGGAGTCCAGCGTCATCGTCACCGGCCGCGTCCGCGCCGACCAGCGCGCGCCCGGTGGATACGAGCTCGATGTTGAGAACGTCGAAGTGGTACAGCGCGTGCCCGAAGAGCAGCCCTATCCCATTACGCCGAAAGAGCACGGGGTCGATTTCCTGATGGAGCATCGCCATCTCTGGATACGCTCGCCGCGCCAATCTGCCATCCTGCGCATCCGCGCGGAGATCATCAAGGCCGCGCGCGACTACCTCGACGACAACGGCTTCGTCCTGACCGACCCGCCGATCCTCACGCCCGCCGCATGCGAGGGCACGTCGACACTCTTCCCCGTCGAATATTTTGGCGATGAGGCATTCCTCACGCAGAGCGGCCAACTGTACATCGAGAGCACCGCGCTCGCGCTTGGCAAGGTCTACAGCTTCGGCCCGACCTTCCGCGCCGAGAAATCCAAAACCCGCCGCCACCTCACCGAGTTCTGGATGGTCGAGCCCGAGCTCGCCTACGCCGGCCTCGACGACCTGATGGCGCTGGCGGAAAACTTCCTCAGCTTCATCGTCGGTCGCGTGCTCGAGCGCCGTTTGCCCGACCTCAAAGTGATCGAGCGCGACATCGCGAAGCTGCAATCCATCCACGCGCCCTTTCCGCGACTGCGCTACGACGAAGCCGTCGCCATGCTGAACGACGCGCACGCCAAGGGCTTGCTCGAACATGCCTTCGAGTACGGCAACGACTTCGGTTCGCCGGACGAGACCTACATCTCTTCGCAGTTCGACCGCCCCGTGATGGTGCATCGCTATCCTGCCGCCGTAAAGGCTTTCTACATGGAGCCCGATCCGGACGATCCGAAGTACGCGCTATGCGTCGACGTGCTCGCGCCCGAAGGCTACGGCGAGATCATCGGCGGTTCGCAGCGTATCGCCTCCTACGAGCTGCTCAAGCAGCGCATTGAAGACCATAAACTACCCATCGACGCCTTCCAGTGGTACCTGGATCTCCGCCGCTATGGCTCCGTTCCGCACTCCGGCTTTGGCATGGGCATCGAGCGCGCGGTCGCGTGGATATCTGGTCTCGAACATGTGCGGGAAACCATCCCATTTGCCCGAACGCTGAACCGTATCTACCCCTGAACTGGCTACGCCGGCACCGGCCGGGACTTTTTCGCTGCTGCACCGATCAAGACGGCGAAAACGACCAAAAGTAGCAGCTGGGCGATCTTAAAGGGCACTTCGGTCTGCGTGGGCGCGAGTGCGTGTATCGCGGGCACATGCTCGAAGAGTTGCGCGACCAGAACAAAGACGTTGAAGTACAGGGCAATCATGGCCGTGATGACGTAGGCGCGCCGCCAGCCTCCATTGAGATGACGGGCGTAGAGAGCAAACATCGCGATGGCGAGAACGATCAGCGAGAGAACGCCCAGGATGATCCCCGGAGTCACTTTGGTGTTGGGAAAGCCGAAGCCGGTGACGCTGGTGAGGACGGTAGTGATGAGAAACAATCCGTTCCATGGCGCAAGGAGTTTGCCGTTGAGGAGCCCGAAGAGGACGATCAATCCCGACACAATGCCGATGAGGCTGATAATGACATGCACCGTGGTATAGGTCGCTAAACTCATTCCGAAAACCATGTGGGCTTCCTTTCTTGTTTGGGGCCGAAGCATCCTGATCATGCTGCTTGTGATCCGATTTTTCCAGAACCAAATCGATTGCCAGTCAAGCCCATAGCCTTTCAGGCTCAAATTTCCGAGTGCTTCTATCACCGCGGGATGCTCCGCATTTGCCCGAATGCCCGAGCCTCTCTATGCTTGAGAGTTTGCTCCCCCTTGAAATGGAGCAACCGCCTATGAGCAAGAGCGAAGATTCGATTCACGCAGAGACCAGTCGCGGGCATCAGCCCATGTACACCGGCGTGCAGGCCTTGCCCCCACGCCATCTCCGGGTCATCGGCGTGCCGCTGGACCTCGGTCAGCAGCGTCGCGGTGTCGACATGGGCCCCTCCGCTGTGCGCGTCGCCGGCCTCGAAGCCCACCTCGAAGCACTCGGCCACGTCGTCACCGATGGCGGCAACATCAGCGTGGCGATCGCAGAGACCAAGAGCCCCGGCAACCAGAACGCTCGCTACCTGAAAGAAATCCGCGAGACCTGTGTCCGCGCCGGCGATCTGGTGATCAAGACTCTCGAAGAGGGCTCCACGCCCGTCATCCTGGGCGGCGATCACTCCGTTGCGGCCGGCTCCGTGTCAGGTGTCGCCGAGTTCTACCGCCGCAAGGGACAGAAGATCGGCCTCATCTGGATCGATGCGCACTCCGACATCAACACGCCCGAAACTTCGCCCTCCGGCAACGTCCATGGCATGCCCATGGCCGCGTTGCTCGGCCTCGGTCCGAAAGAACTCTCCGACATCTACGACTTCTCCCCCAAAGTCGACCCAGACAATGTGGTCCTCATTGGCGTGCGCGATATCGACGCCACCGAGAAAGAGAACATCAAGCGCGCCGGCATCACCGAGGTCTACACCATGCGTGACATCGACGAGCGTGGCATGCGCACCGTAATGGAAGAGGCCCTGCGCGCCGCCGGCCGCGGCACCGCCGGCTATCACGTCTCGCTGGATATGGACTGGATCGACCCGGAAGACGCGCCCGGCGTCGGTACACCCGTACGCGGCGGCGCCACCTACCGCGAAGCCCACCTAGCCATGGAAATCCTCGCCGACCATGGCCGCATGCTCAGCTTCGAGATTGTCGAAGTGAACCCGGTCATCGACGAGCACAACCGCACCGCGCATCTTGCGGTCGAGCTCATTTCGTCGGCATTTGGAAAGAAGATTCTTTAAGCGATCGGGTGGCCGGCCGCAATATAGATCTGCTCGATCGCCTGCATGTCCTTCAGGCCCTCCTCGCCCGGCGTCCGCGATTCCTTGTTCTGCAGGATGCACTCGGCAAAGTCCTCCGCCTCGATCTGAAACTGGAACGGCATTTTGCCTGTCGCGTCTTCATGGATGTCGGTACCGGATTTACCATCCGGGTCGTCCACGTGGGCGTCGAGATGTAAACCGTCGTAGCTGTACGCGGTACTCACCAGCACGCTGCCTTTGCTGCCGATCACGTTGATGTATCCGGGAAGCCGCGTCGTGTAGCTGGTTGCGCAATTGGCGAGAACGCCGGAGGACATCTCCATCGTCCACGAAAGTGATTCTTCGATGTCGTTGAAACGGCCGCTCTGGCGGTCCATCGTGCTGGTCCGCGCCGCGAAGCGAACAGGTTCCAGCCCTGTATAGAGCCGGATCGTATTCAGCGGATAGATACCCATATCCATCAACGGTCCACCGCCGCCCATGGCTCGCGTGAGCCGCCATTGGTTGGCATGGAAATAGCTGCCAAAGTTGCCCTCGCAATACTGGATCTCGCCGATGCGGCCCTGTCGAATCAGTCCAATGGCCTTGAGATGTGTCGGATCATAGTGGATGCGGTAGGCAATCATCAGCTTCACGTTCCCCTTATCGCAGGCCGCAATCATCTCGCGGCATTCCGCGGATGAGATCGCCATCGGCTTTTCGCATAGCACGTGCTTGCCCGCCTGGGCCGAGCGGATCGTAAACTCCTCGTGCATCGAGTTGGGAAGCCCTATGTACGTCGCATCAATATCCTTGTTCTCGCGAATCCGGTCGAAGTTTTCGTAGTTGTAAATCGATGAGCGAGGCACTCCATACATGTCCGCAAAGTGAGCAGCCTTTTCCGGGTGGCCGCTGACCAGGCCGGTGATTTTCGTCGTCGAGGAATTCGCGACCGCTCTCATGAAGATGCTGGAGATTTGTCCAAGACCGACCGGCGCATAGCCGATTTTGCGTTGGGATTGGGAAACAGCCGTGGATGGAAGCTGGGTGGCAGCGAGCGACAGGGCGGACATGCGGGCGAATTCACGGCGGTTCATCTCGGCTCCCGGTGCCTATTCAGTTTCACCAGGAAGAGTATCGTAGGCCCATCGGATTCGACCGAAAAGAAATGTTTCGCATTCGCTCATTGCTCTGTTTCGCATTGTGTGTGGAGCTTGCCGGCGCGGTTTCTCCCGCGCAAGCAGATCGCACTGCCGCTTTCCGGCCAATTGACTTCGATGCCCGCGCAGATTTCACGCCTGCACCACCCGCGCAGTATCACGGCGGCACCTCCCGCAATCCATCAGGTCACACCATCGTCGTCAATAGCCGCTATCTCTTGCTCGACGGCAAACCTTGGCTGCCGGTCATGGGCGAGTTCCACTATTCCCGCGTACCCGAGTCCGAGTGGGAAGAGGAATTGCTGAAGATGAAGGCTGGCGGCGTCCAGATTGTCTCCACCTACATTTTCTGGATTCATCAGGAAGAGGTGCAGGGTCAATTTGATTGGGCCGGCCAGCGCGATCTGCGCCACTTCGTTCAGCTCTGCGCAAAGCATGGCCTCTATGTGTATCCGCGCCTCGGTCCATGGGCCCACGGCGAAGCGCGCAACGGCGGCTTTCCGGATTGGCTGCTCAAACTTGGCCCAACCCGCCGCAAGACGCCTGCATTCATGGCACAAGTCGGGCTCTATTACGGCCAGATCGCCAAGCAACTGCGAGGGCTGCTCTGGAAAGACGGCGGACCGGTCATCGGCGTACAGATTGAAAACGAGTACGCGGCGCGCGGGCCGGATGAGGGTGCGGGCTATCTCATGGCACTCAAGCGTCTCGCGATAGCGAAGGGCATCGATGTGCCGCTATACAGCCTCACTGGCTGGGACAAAGCGGTGCTGCCGCGACGAGAGTTTCTGCCTGTTTACGGTGGATACCCCGATGCGCCGTGGGATGCGTCTATCAGTTCGCTGCCGCCGCCTGAGGTTTACGCCTTTCGCTTTCATAGCCGCGTGACCGGCAATATGGGCATGATGGGCGGCCACGACGCCGTTGCGACCGCGAACGAACCTATACCCCAAACGCCATTCATCACTGCCGAGATGGGAGGCGGCGTGCAGGACACGTATCATCGGCGCCCGGTCATCAGCGCCGATGACATCGCCGCGATGATGCCGGTCATGTTGGGCTCCGGCGTCAATCTCTACGGCACCTATATGTTTCAGGGCGGCGTGAATCCGGAGGGAAAGCTCTCCACGTTGCAGGAATCGCAGGCCACCGGTTATCCCTCCGACGTTCCTGTCAAATCCTATGACTTCCAGGCGCCGCTCGGCTCCTTCGGACTCGAACGCCAGTCATTGCGCAAACTGAAAGTGTTCAATTATTTCCTGCAGGATTTCGGCGGCCTGCTCGCTCCTATGGTGACGAATCAGCCTTCCATTCAGCCGAAGTCTCCCGCTGATCTCAGCGTTCCACCCGTGGCCATTCGCAGCAACGGCCGGAGCGGATTCGTCTTCTTCAATAACTACACGCGCGGGGCGCAGATGCCGGCGCGGCAACATGTGCAGTTCCACGTCCGATTGAGACATTCCGAACTGCTGTTTCCTCAAACGCCCGTCGACCTCCCTTCCGGTGCCTATGGAATCTGGCCCTTCGGACTCGATCTGAGCGGAGTGAAGCTGCGTTATGCCACCGCGCAACTGATGACTCGCCTCCCCACGCCGGCAGTCTCCACGTATGTCTTTGTGCAGACACCGGATGTCCCCGCCGACTTTGCGATCGATCATGGATCGAGACTTTCTATCTCCTCGCACGGATCGATTCGGAAAGAGCTCAAAGGTGATGTTCTCCTCCTGCACAATCTTGAGCCGAATCTGGCTTCCCCCCTCCTGATCCGGCAGCCGAATGGTCGAAGCGTTCGACTGGTTTTGCTTACCCAACAACAGGCTGAGGACGCCTGGAAGGTCCGCATTGCCGGCCAGAATCGGATTCTGTTCACCAGTGCGGATTTTTTCGCCGATGATTCACACATCAACTTGCGCTCTTTGCGCGAACCCACCTTCCGTTTCGAATTGTTTCCCGGCGTCGATTCTGGCCAAGATCTAAGCGCCAACGCAGCCATGCGCAAGTTCGCCTACGGTGATGGTTTGCGGGAGTACACAGCAGAGTTGCCTGCAGCCAGTCCAACATTGGTCGCGGTGCAGATAAAGGCTGCAGGGAGCGTCGAGCCAATCAGTGTAGGCCCGGCGCTTTCCTGGCGCCCGCATGGAGTTGCCAGCGTACCCGCGGAGACTGTCTTCCAATCCGCTGCGGCTCAATGGAAGTTGCAGATCGATTGGCCGCGACAGAAAGATGTCAGCGACCTTTTCCTTACGGTGGACTACCAGGGGGATATTGCACGGTTGTTTTCCGGGGATGTTCTGCTGGACGACGATTTCTACAACGGCGAGACGTGGCAAGTCGGACTACGTCGCTACCGCACGGGAGGAGCACTGCCGCCGCTCACACTCGTTATCCTTCCCTTGCGCGAGGATGCCCCGATCTTCCTTGAAGCCAACGTGCGTTCTGCCCTGCCGCATGCGCCGCAGGTCGAATTCGTGAAATCAATCGAGGTTGTGCCGCAATATCAACTGTCGCTGACGTTCCATTAGTAGTCGGGACTCTCGCGGCCGCTACACTAGAAGCGTTTCTGACGCCCCCAGGACCAAATACCATGTCAATACACACAGCAATCCGCCGCATCCTTCTTTCAACATTCCTGGGGATGGCGATTCCTCTGCTCGCACAGCCCGCCGCGACGCTTGGCACGCCCGCCGACAGCGAGGCCATGGCCGCCCGCGTCCGCGCCGAATATCTCCACGCCTGGCAGGGATATCGCACTTATGCGTGGGGTCACGACGCCCTGATGCCTCTCTCGAAAAAGCCGCACGACTGGTACGGGGTCTCTCTCCATATGAGCCAGATCGATGGGCTCGACACCATGCTGCTCATGGGCATGGACAAAGAGGCCGCCGAAACGCAGCAGGATATCGACAAGCACCTCTCCTTCGACCAGGACATCTACGTCAAGAATTTCGAGATCACCATCCGCTGCCTCGGCGGATTGCTCAGCGAATACGAGGCCACCAGCGATCCGCAACTCCTCAAGCTCGCGACGGATCTAGGCCGGCGCCTGCTGCCCGCCTTCCATTCGCCCACCGGCATGCCCTATGAGTTCGTCAACCTGCGCACCGGCAAAGTTCGCGGCGCCGTCACCAACCCGGCTGAGGTCGCACTGCTTCCGGAGTTCGGCACGCTGTCCAAACTCACCGGCGATCCCGTCTACTACAACGCGGCCAAGCGCGCCATGACCGAGCTATGGAAGCGCCGATCGTCATTGGACCTGGTGGGTCTCGGCATCAACGTCGAAACCGGTGAGTGGACCGACTCCACCTCCACCATCAGCGGCGGCATCGACTCCTTCGACGAATACCTGCTCAAGAGCTGGCTGCTCTTCGGCGACCGCGACTGCCTGGAGATGTGGCAGAAGAGCATCGTCGCCATCAACAAATATCTTGCTGATCAGACGCGCCTCGGCCTGTGGTACGGACAGGCTGACATGCGCACCGGCGCCCGCACATCGCATGAGTATGGCGCACTGGACGCATTCTTCCCGGCCGTGCTCGCGCTCGGCGGCGACCTGCCGCGCGCCGAAGCGCTACAGCGCTCCAGCTTCCAGATGTGGACGCTCTACGGCATCGAACCCGACACGCTCGATTACATCCGGCTCGCCACGCCTGGTCCCGGATACCCGCTGCGTCCCGAGATCATCGAGTCCACCTACTACTTGCATCACCTGACCGGCGACCCCATCTATCTCCACATGGGCCAGGACTACTTCGACTCGCTCGTCCGCTGGTGCCGCACCCCCGATGCCTACGCCGCGCTTACCGATGTCCGCACCAAACAGCAGAAGGACGAGATGGAAAGCTTCTTCTTCGCCGAGACGTTGAAATACCTCTACCTGCTCTACGCCCCACGCGACACCGTGGACTGGAAAAAATTCGTCTTCAACACCGAAGCGCATCCGCTCAAGCGCTTCACATCAGCCTCAAACTAAACCGTCACCGTCTGATACAGCCGATAGTGCTCATCACGAATGGCCGCAAATGGCCGCATCGTCAGCAGTTCTGCAGCAGTTTTCACTTTCCAGTCCGTGCTGCTCTTGGATAACCGTTGCGCCGCCTGCAACTGCGCCTTCGTGATCGAAGCTGAAGCTGACAGATCTCCGATTGCAAACAGCGCCACCGGCCCGTACATCAGCGCTACATTCTCGCCGCCCGCCTGCTGGTAAGGAATCCTCTCCAGCCGCAGCGGCATATCCATCTCCAACTCGATGCGATCGCCGCTCTTCCAATTCCTTCGCACGCTTGCGAAGGTTCCCGGCCGCACCGCGGCATCCACCGCGCGCCCGTTCACCAAGATGCGGGTCTTCGGCCCCGCCCACGCAGGAATGCGCAGCAGCACCGCGAAACTCTGCGGACGATCGAGTGTCAGCACCATCGTGCTCTGCGAGGACGCCGGATACTCGGTCGTCTGCGCCATCGAGCACGCCGCGCCGTTCTGCCGCCAGCGCAGTTCCGACGGGATATAAAGATTCACGTACACATCCGGCCCGCGCCGCATGTACGCGCTCATGCCGTAGTCGGCCGTGACCTGCGGAAAGGTCCCAGAGCAGCATGGCCACTTGTCTTCGTGATAGCCCTTCTGCGCCTTCTCGTTGTAGTCGGAATAATAAAAACTGGTCCCGTCCGGCAGCAGCGGCTTCGCGCCCAGGATGGTGTTGTAGAGCACCCGCTCCATGCTGTCGCCGTAGCGGCTGTCCGCCGTCTCACGCAGCAGATAGCGCGTGACCTTGAAGTGCCCATACGCGCCGCACGGCGTCTCGAAGCTCGCGTGCGTCTTCGTCAGGCTCTCGGCAAGTGAGGTGCTGCCGGGTTTCACAAACGTCTCACTTGGACCCCATCCGCCGGTCGCAAAGCTCTGCTCCGCAATCATCCTGAAGCCGTTGCGCGCGGCTCGCAGATAGCGCTCTTCATTCAGATTCAGGTACGACTGCATCGCGGAGCACAGCGAGTTCAGGTGACTGTACGCGTGTTGTCCGGGCAGCACATTCTGATCTTCAGAAAGCGGCGTGAACCAGCTCTCGTCCTCGATGTACTGCTTCGCCATATCGCGATAGCGCACTTCGCCGCACCGCTGGTAGGCGAGAAACAGATTCTCCGGCAGGGTGTACGTCTCGTCCCAGCAATAAGCCTCATCCTTGTGCGGCCGCGCGTACATCTCCTTGCGATTCAGCGCGCGTCCTGGCAGAAAGGGAATCACAGCATCCGTCGCTGGTCCCAGCGCACGCATCGCGAGAGGATCCTGCGCAAACTCATGCGCGTCGATCAGTCCACAGCACGTTTTATCGAAGGTGTACGCAGGCAGATGGTAGTCGACGTAGAACGTCGGCGTGATCGTCTTTGAAAATCCATCGACCAGCCGATGTACCTTCTGCTGCGTCGGCTTCGAGCCAGTTTGCGCGTACGCGCGGGCCAGCCCCGACAGATACTGCCCGAAGCTGTGCCCGGGGATATAGCCGTGAAACGGCCCCTTCGGACTGAAGTCAGCGTAGAAGGTGTACCAGCCGCCCATATCTTCCCCCGGCGACGGTAGTCCCGCCTTCTGCCGGAACGGCTTCAGCAGGCTGTCCTCACTCAGCGCGAGAAAGAATGCATGATTGCGATCGAACTGCTCCTTTAGCGGCCCATCCAGCAGCCGCACCTGCTCGTAGCCCACCGGCGAGAGTTGCGTCCGCCGCGGCGGCACGGCCGTGCCTGCCATCATCCCACGTGGAATCGCCAGTGCTCCGCTCGTCAATAGACTGTTCTGCACAAAGCGGCGACGTGTCAGATTGCCCATAGAAAACGTTCCCCTCCGTCCGTCGGCAACATATTACGCCGATCTCCAGTCCTGCTCGAACAACACGACGCGCACATGCAAAACCCTCACCGCGTCCCATAGTGCCCGGCCATATACCTCACCATTTCGCGCCACATACATCCCATCACCTCAGCGATAGACTGTCCTCCTATGCCCCGGAAACTCCGCGTCGGAATCATCTTTGGCGGCCGCTCTGGCGAGCACGAAGTCTCGCTCCGCTCCGCCGCCTCCGTTCTTGCCGCCATCGATAAAAAAAAATACGCCGTCATTCCCATCGGCATTGCCAAGACCGGCCACTGGCTCCTCGCAGACGACGCGCAGCACATGCTCGCAGGCGGCACCACCGTCACGGCCACCAGCCTTGCAAAAGCCCGCAACGCAAATCAGAGTGCGCTCGTGCCCACCGCGCACCCCGCCGGTCTGCTGCATCTCCCCGCATCCGCCTCGAAGGAGCAGGCCCAGGCCCTCGGCGTCGACGTCCTCTTCCCCGTGCTGCATGGCACCTTCGGTGAGGACGGCACCATCCAGGGTCTCTTCGAGCTAGCCGGCAAAGCCTACGTCGGCTCCGGGGTCCTCGGCTCCGCCGCCGGCATGGACAAGGACGTGATGAAGCGGCTCTTCGCTGCCGCCGGACTTCCCATCGTCGAGCACATCACGCTGCTCCGCGGGGCATGGCATAAGGCTCCGCGTAAAGCCATCGAGGAGATCGAAGCCAACCTTCGCTACCCGCTCTTCGTCAAGCCCGCAAATCTCGGCTCCTCTGTCGGCATCTCCAAAGTCCACGACCGCTCTGAGCTTGCGCCCGCCATCGTGCTCGCCGCCAGCTACGACCGCAAGATCATCATCGAGCAGGGAGTCAGCGGCAAGGGCACCAAGAACAAGCCGGCCGAGCGCGCCCGTGAGTTGGAAGTCGCCGTCCTTGGCAACGATGATCCCAGAGCATCCGTCGTCGGCGAAATCGTCCCCGCCAAGGAGTTCTACGACTACGAAGCAAAATACGAGAGCGATGCGTCCCTCCCCATCATCCCCGCCCGCCTCAGCAAGGCACAGGCGAAAGAGATCCGCGAGATGGCCATCGCTGCCTTCCATGCCTGCGACTGCTCCGGCCTCGCGCGCGTCGACTTTCTGCTCGAGCCCGAAAGCCGCACCGGCAAACCAGGCCGCCTCTATTTAAACGAGATCAACACCATGCCCGGCTTCACCTCCATCAGCATGTATCCCAAACTGTGGGAGGCCTCCGGCCTCAAATACTCCGACCTCATCGACCGCCTCATCGAGCTGGCGATGGAGCGCCGCGCCGAACGCGACGATACGCAATACAGCCGGTAGTTATCTCTCCAAAGAGCAGTTACCGGCAGCCTTTCGCCTCGACTGCACACACCACAGTGCGTCCATAGCACATTGCGCCACGAACACGGTCGCGGGACAACCAGGCTGCGAGACGGGCCATCTGCGTTCCATAGCCGATAGCAGTTCAGGGCTGAATCAAGTCCAGGACTAAATCCAGGAGCGGCAGGTAATGGCTAGCAGCCCCTCTTCCATCTCAAGGGACCAACGGCGTTCCACTTCGTGGAGACATCGGCGCCACCTCATTGAGCTGACCCTGCTTGGCGTGCTCGTGTTCGTGCTGGCAAGCGTTGCATTGATGCTTACCTACTGGCCTTTCCGCTACCGGGAAGTGCATCCGTTACTGGAGCGCACCTTCAGCAGCAAAGTGCTGGTGAAGCGCTTCCATCGAACCTACTTCCCGCATCCCGGGTACGTGGCCGAGGAGCTCATTTTCCGTCGCTACGGCGATATGCAGGAACCGCCCCTCGCGACACTGGATCGCATGACGGTCGTTGGAACCTGGACGAACCTGATCTTCCATCCACACGAACTGTACGAGATTCGGTTGGACGGCTTGCATGTGCAAATTCCGCCCCCGGGGACCAAGGCGCGACGGTTGGCCTTCGACCACGGTGTGGTTACTTCTTCCTCACAGAAGATTCAGATTGAAACCATCATCGCCGATGGAACCACGCTTGATTTTCTTGCGGATGCAGGCAAGCCCCCGCTGCGCCTCCAGTTCCCCATACTTCAGGTCCACAACGTGCAAGAGAGTCAGCCGCTCAGCTTTTCCGCGCATGTGCTTATTCCCAAACCCCAGGGGACAGTGCTCGCCAACGGCTCAGTGGGGCCGTTCCGCACGAATGATTATGGTGCAACTCCGCTCTCGGGGACTTATGCGTTGCAAAACGCTGACCTGAGTAAAGTCGATGGCATCTCCGGACACGCGGCAGGCAGTGGGCGCTACAGCGGAACCTTCTCTCGCATCGAAATCTTCGGCCACGCTTCTATTCCTGATTTCCGCGCCGCGTCTGCCCACAAGGTGCGGCTGGACGCGGCCTATCATGTGGCCGTGAATGGAACCAACGGTGATGTCGAGATCCAGGACACGCAGGTAAAGACTGGCCGAAGTCTGGTCACCGCCAGTGGCTCCGTGGTGGGCAAGCCGAATAAGGTGCACTTCACGATTGCCACGAAAAACAGCCGCGTCGAAGAGTTGCTCAGGATCGTTGAAAAGGACGAACCGTCGGTAGCCGGCGACGTCAGCTTCCACGCAGCGGTAAACCTGAACAATGGCCCGGGACCGTTTCTCCAGCGGCTGGGTCTCAAAGGCGAGATTTCTCTCGCCCAGATACGCTTCACAAAGCCACAAACCCAGCAGGGGATGAACGCCTTCGCAGCGCGTGTGCAAAAAAGTCCTCCCGGCGATTCCAAACACGATCCGCCTCAGGTAACAGCGGCCGCCTCATCGCCGACCACCTTCCACGAAGGCATGGCATACTTTCCCGACATTCACATCGCCTTTCCCGGCACGGACGCTTACCTGCACGGCACCTTCAACCTGTTGACCACTCGCATTCACTTCACCGGAAAGGTCGACCTCCAGCGAGATATCTCTCATGCTGCAACTGGGTGGAAATCCGCGCTGCTCAAACCGCTGAGCCCTTTCTTCCGACACAATGACGCAGGCGCCATCGTCTCCATCGCTGTAACCGGCACGGCCACGCAGCCGAAGATAGCGCAGAATGTGCTGCATAACAAGTAAGTCGAAAATGATTCGTCATTTCAGACGAGATGGTACTCGGCTCTCGCGCCGAACACAGCAACGCGCCATAGACGATTGGCAAGGCGGCCGCCGAAAATCGGCTTCATGAAATAAATCTTTCACTGCGACGAATCTCAACCACGCAGTATTGCGCCATGTGTCTGTTGCGTCCCCAGCCCGACTGCGCGTAGTCCAACTCCGCATCGACGCGCGGGCATCAGACAGAATTAGAGGCGGCCCTCTGTCACAACAGCCGCTCGTATTTCGGCGCGCCCTCCGCCCTGGGGCGCGCATTCTGGGGGTTCGCGCTTGATGGCATTGCTGACGATCCTCCGCGCCATCTGGGGCTACTGCTTTCTCATCTTCATCGCGCGCATCGTGGGGCGCCGCCCCGGCAAGCAGCTCACACCGTTCGAGTTCGTGCTGGTCTTCTATCTCGGCGGCCTTACCCTCACCGGCATGGTCGGCGATGAGTTCTCTATCACAAACGCGGTCACCCAGATCATGACGGTGGCCGGCGTTCACTGGGTGATCACCATCGTCCGGTCGCGCTTTCCACGTATCGGCAGGCTTCTCGACGGTACGCCGCTCATCCTGCTGGAGGGTGGCTACTGGCGGTCCGAAACCATGCGCATGACGCACATCTCTCAGGCCGACGTTATGACTATGGCTCGCGATCGAAATGTCCGCACGCTCTCCGACATCCAAACCGCAACGCTGGAGCGGAACGGGGAGATCAGCATCATCAAGCAGCAGGAGTAGCTTCGTATGTCATCCCCTCAACCCGTCTCCGAACGCGTCCTCGACCATATCCCCCGCGTAGAGAATGCCGTCTCGGTCGGCGAGGATCTGGACTTTCAGCGCCGATGGTGGCGTTTCGAAAAAGCAGCGTGGGTTCTGCTTGCTTTTGTCCTGCTCGCTGACGCACTCGGTGCCTTCGGACGCGGCTGGCTTGCCCGCGCCGACCGCAGCTCCGCCGATGGCACGGTTCGCGTGCGCTATGAGCGCATTGAGCGCACCGGTACGCCTTCAAACGTGACAATCGATTTCGGTCCGTCCGCTGTTCATGATCAGAAGGTTCGGCTCTTCGCCAGCGAACCCATCTTCAAGGAATTGGGGGCGCAGCGCATCATTCCGCAGCCCACAACCTCCGAGATCGGGCCCGGCGGCATCACCTACACATTTCCTGTGACCGGTTCACCAGCCACCGCGAGCTATTGCGCTGCAGCCCAGCTTTCCCGGCATCCACCATATTGAGCTTCACGTATCCGGCGCAGAGTCCGTCCGCGCCACCATCGTCGTGCTCCCATGACTGCTCTCGCCACGCTCCTGCACGCCATCGCCGGATATTTCATTTTGGTGCTCACGATCCGTCTGCTCACCCGCCGCCCCGGGTCGCAGCTCACAGTCTTTGAGTTCGTTCTGATCTTCCTCATGGGTGGCATCATCATCGCTTCCACCATGGGCCAGGACCGCTCCCTCACCAACGCCACCTGCGCGGTCATTATCGTTGGACTTCTTCCATCGCACGGTTTCCTACGCACGCAACCGCTGGCCACGCCTCGGCATGCTCATCGATGGCATTCCGCTCGTCATCTACAAATCCGGAGACTGGCAGGAGGGGATCATGCGCGAGATGAGGATCGCTCCCGACGATGTACTCGCAGCCGCACGAAGCAAGGGGCTTCGCGGACTCGAAGAAATCGACTACGCCATCCTTGAACGCAACGGCCAGATCAGCATTCTCTCGAAACAAACGAAGTCATAATCCATCGCTCGCGACGCCTTTAAGAGTCCTCATGTCTACTTCTGCCCGCACGCATCCCAACGGTCAAACGCTCGAAACCAGAATCCCCGCGCGGCTCGATCGCCTGCCCTGGTCGGGCTGGCACCTCCGCATCCTCACAGCGCTCGGAACATCCTGGTTGCTGGACGGACTTGAGGTCACGCTCGTCGGCTCACTCGCCGGCATTCTTACCTCGCCCAAGGGCCTGTCACTCAGCGACGCACAGGTCACCGCCGCTGCGACAACCTATCTCGCCGGAGCCGTCTTCGGCGCGCTTCTTTTTGGCTATCTCACCGATCGCCTCGGCCGCAAGCGTCTCTTTCTTGTCACCGTCGCGACGTACTCTCTCGCCACCCTTGCCAGCGCCTTTTCCTGGAACTTTCTCTCCTTCGCCATCCTCCGTTCGGTGACGGGCATTGGCATCGGTGGCGAATACGCCGCCATCAACTCCGCCGTGGACGAGCTGATCCCCGGCCGCGTGCGCGGCACCGTGGATCTCATCGTGAACGGCACCTTCTGGATCGGCGGTGCTGTCGGCTCACTCGCCGCCATCTACTTGCTCAGCGGCCATGCCATCGGCGGAGACCACAGCTGGCGCTTCGCCTTTGGCATCGGCGGTCTGCTCGGCATCGTCATCTTCTTTCTCCGCCTCTCCGTGCCGGAGAGCCCACGCTGGCTGATGCTTCGCGGCCAGGAGCAGCTGTGCCGATGAGTATGGTCCGCGATATCGAGGCGCAGGCCTCGCGCAATAGACCCGACTCGCTCCCAAAGCCCGAGGGAGATCCGCTGAAGATCAAGGTGCGCGACCACACTCCGTGGCGCGAGATCTTCCGCAACATGCTCGGAGAAAATCGCCGGCGCACCTATCTCGGACTCATCCTCATGGTCGCGCAGGCCTTCTTCTTCAATGCGGTCTTTTTCAGCTACGGCCTGGTCGGAAAAACCTTCTTCCGCGTCAGCGACAAGCAGATCCCCTGGCATCTGCTGCCGTTTGCTGTCGCCAGCTTCCTCGGCCCGCTCACCATCGGCCGGCTCTTTGATACCGTCGGCCGCAAGAAAATGATCTCTATCACCTATGGCTGCGCCGGACTTCTGCTGGCGGCTACCGCGATTCCTTTCGCCATGAACCATCTCGGCTCCAAAGGACTCGGCATCTGTTTCAGCATCATCTTTTTCATCGCCTCCTCTGCCGCCAGCGCCGCATATCTCACCGTCAGCGAGATATTCCCGCTCGAACTTCGCGCGTTCGCCATCGCTGTCTTTTATGCCCTCGGCACGCTCGCCGGCGGCGTGGGAGCGCCGCTGCTCTTCGGCCTGCTCATCCAGACCCACTCCCGGACTCTGCTCGCGCTCGGATATGGCCTTGGTGCCCTGCTTATGATCGCCGCGGCATCTGCGAAGCCACTTTCGGGGTGGAGGCGGCAGGCAAGTCGCTGGAATCGATCTCCAAACCCCTGCAGAGCAGCTAGTTTCCCGGAATGCCGTCAACTCCAGGAACAACCGCGCCGCTGCCGGTGTCTCAAGTGGCAGGCAGAGCCACACCCTGTCGCTCTAGAATGTCCCCGAGACGCCTATGACCCTGCTCGACGCTCCTTCCTATAACGCCGGCCGCGCCCGCAAACGGCGCAGGATCATCATCGCCTCGCTCGATCGGCGTGCTCATCATCGCCATCTTTGTCTGGATGTTCTGGAACTGGCCGGCCGAGCACCGCGTCAACCGGTTCTTTTCCGCGCTGGAGCAGCAGCAGTTCGAAAAGGCCTACGGCATCTGGAACAACGATCCCGACTGGCAGCAGCATCCCGACCAGTACAAGACCAGCTACCCGTACAACAAATTCCTCGACGACTGGAGTCTGAACGGGGAGTACGGAAAGATCACCAGCTACAAGATCCTCTATGCCACATCGAGCCTCGGCAACAGCACTCTGATGGCCATCAGCGTCAATGGCCGCAAAACGCCGCTGACCCTCGGCGTCTCTCACGGCACCATCGGCTTCACGCCCTTCTCGCTCACTCCGCAAAAAGGCCAGTTCGGCCTCACCTACTGGCAGGTCAGCTACCAGTAGGCGCGGCGTAGATGAGCAGGGTCATTACGCAGTGCGAAAAGGGCGGATTGTCGCCGGGAAGGTTATCGCAGGAATCGCAGCCATGAGCCACCAAAGGAAGCGAAACCCATAAACCGTGCCAAGGCGCGCCGCTGCCCGCGACGGCAAGTCCTAGTTCCCCGCAAGCGCCTTCTCCAGACTCGCCGCATCCTCCACATTCACGCACTTCTGCGCGCGATCGATCTGCCGCAGCAGCCCGCTCAGCACCTTGCCCGGCCCCACTTCGACAAAGGTGCTCGCGCCCGCATCAATCATGCAGCGCATCGATTCCAACCATCGCACCGGCGCCGTCACCTGCTCAATCAGCAGATCGCGCTCGCGGCCACCCCGCTTCGTCACATCGGCGGTGACATTTGACACGATAGGGAAGCGCGGATCATGCACCTCAATCTGCTTCAGCACCTCCGCCAGCCGCTCCTGTGCCGGCTGCATCAGCGCACAATGGAAAGGTGCAGATACCTGCAGTGGCACCACCTTCTTCGCGCCCTTCTCCTTAGCCAGTTCGCTCGCTCGCGCCACGCCCGCGGCGCTCCCGGAGATCACAATCTGCTCCGGTGAATTCAGGTTCGCGGGCGACACCACCTCTTTCGTCTCCTTGGCCGCCGCTTCGCACACGCTGCGCACCGCGTCCGCATCCAGCCCCAGCACCGCCGCCATCGCGCCCTGGCCCTGTGGCACTGCCTCCTGCATAAACTGCCCGCGCGATCGCAGCGCACGGATCGCGTCCGCGAAGCTCATCACTCCCGTCGCTGCACACGCCGCGTATTCGCCTAGGGAATGGCCGGCCGCAATTTGCGGTTCGACGCCGCGTGACGCCAGCACGCGATAGGCCGCCATAGAAACAGCAAAGATCGCTGGCTGCGTAAACTCCGTCTGCTTTAACTGCTCAGCCGGACCCTCGAAACACACCTTTGACAGCGAATAGCCCAGCGCTGCGTCCGCCTCGGCGAAAGTCTCGCGCGCTACAGTGAACTTCTCCACAAGGTCGCGGCCCATCCCTACCGCTTGCGAACCTTGCCCCGGAAAAAGAAACGCAATCTTCTGCTCGCTCATAGTTCGTCACTCATAACAAAGCGCAATTCTCGCATAGCGGGGGTAGTGGAGGTCGCCGCGAGGAACGTTCCGGGGCAAATAACTTATTCAACCAACCGGTTGACAATCCCGACAGCGCAGCGCAATATGCCGGCCTTCGGCGACCCAGAGCCGTCATGACTGTCAGATCATCGGGGAGCAGCAAATTATCAGGAGAACTGTAGCTTCCGTGGTTACGAAACCGTAGGCGCGCTGAACTCGCGCTCGATGCGGTCCGTCACGCCCGAGGTGGCAAACTCCGCCGCCACGCGAATGCTGTTCAGGATCGCGCGATCGTCCGCCGAGCCGTGTGTAATGATGCACGGTCCGCGCACGCCAAGCAGCGGCGCGCCGCCGTACTCCGACTGATCGAAGCGCTTCTTGAATTCCTTGAAGCCGCGTCTCGCTATCAGCGCTCCAGCGCGTCCGCTGACCGTCGACATCAGCGACTCGCGCAACATCTCGCGCACCATGCGCCCCAGCCCTTCGGAGGTCTTCAGCGCAACGTTGCCCACAAAGCCATCGCACACGATTACATCCGCGTGGCCGTTATACAGATCGCGCCCTTCGACGTTGCCGATAAACCGGATCGGCAACTGCTTCAGAACCTGCAGCGCCTCGCGCGTCAGCTCGTTGCCCTTGCTCTCTTCTTCGCCGATCGAGAGCAGTCCAACCCGCGGCTTTTCAATCATCAGCACGGAGCGCGCATACATCTCGCCCATGATGGCGAACTGCGCCAGGTTCTGCACCTTGCAGTCGACGTTCGCACCCACATCCAGCAATACGCAGGGCGAACCGGTCGTCGTCGGTAACGGCATCGCCAGCGCGGGACGGTCCACACCAGGCAGCGCGCCCAGCACCATCTTTGCGGAAGCCATCGCGGCGCCCGTGTTGCCCGCGGTCACAAACCCGGCAGACCGCCGCTCCTTCACCATCTTCAGCCCCAGCCGCATCGTGCTGTTGCGCTTCTCGCGGACGGCCTTCGCCGCCTTGTCCTCCATCGTGATCCACTCGTCGGTATGGACAATTTCGATGGGCACACGACGGCCCAGCACGCCGAGACCGGCGCGCAGCTTGGCCTCAGGACCAATCAGATGAACGCGTACGGGGAAGGCACGGCAGGCTAGGATGGCTCCGCGAATCTCCGGCTCGGGCGCGTGGTCCGAGCCCATGGCATCCAGAGCGATGTCCGTCAGCGGGGGCACCAGCCGCGTCCTAAGCTTCCTTCGCCTCGAGCACTTCGCGGCCTTTGTATTGACCGCACTTGGCGCAGGCACGGTGGGGCAGCTTGCGCTCGTGGCAGTTCGGGCACTCGGAGAGGCCGGTGGCAGTCAGCGCATCGTGCGCGCGACGCTTGGAGGTGCGCGCCTTGGAGTGGCGCCGCTTCGGATTCGGCATGACAAATTCCTTTCGATCCGGCCGTCAACAGGCCCGCGGGTTCCATCCGGTCGCGGCGCCAGTCTCCAGCCTCGTGCTTCTAAGACTTGATCTTGCTGCGCAGGTCTGACAGTGCACTCCAGCGCGTGTCGACCTCAGTCGATTCGCAGGAACATTGCTCTGTATTCAGGTTCCGGCCACAGCCTGGGCAAAGCCCTTTGCAGTCCGCGCGACAAAGGGTCTTCTCCGGCAGGGACAACAACACCTGCTCGCGCAAGACGTCTTCCAGCACTAGACCGTCTCCGTTATAGTATCCGATCTCGGTCTCGGAGGTCGAGATGGCACGCTCCGCCCCAGTGGCATCCACGCCGATCGGCCGATAAAGCAGGTCGAACGAGGCTGCCAGCGGGTGCTCTACCGGCTCCACGCACCGTGAGCAGGGCGCCTCGAAGCGCCCGGAGTAATCCCCCCGCATCCGGATATCCGGCACTACTTGCTTGTGGCCCCGGTGCTCCTCGATCAGGTCCGCCCGGCCCTTCGCATCCAGCACGCCCACCTGCCGGATGTCCGGGCCGTAATCGATCGCATCGGCAGAAAGGTGCTCGTCAAACTCAACAGGATCAAGCTGAAGATCCGCAACAGTAATCAACATCACACTACCATTCTACGACTGCTACTCCGCGAAGCAATGAAACCACTCCGCAGATTCTTTCCAGCGCCGGCCCAAGCGTCCGTACACTGACCGCGCCCGTGCTTAGCCCTGAAACATCCGGCCTCACTATTGCACTACTGGTTGCGCAACTCTTGATTGCTCACTAACTTTGTGCACTCGCTCTATGGAGAGAAACCGATGGCCGCCTGCCCCAGACCTGTACGCGCTTTGATCACCGCGCTCTCTATCCTGTTCACTTTCCTGACCGTTGGGCCGCACGTCGCGTCAGCTCAAACCGCTTCTCCAGATCAGGCCGCCATCGCCTACACACTCGCTTCTGCGTACGGTGAGTTCGCCGAGAAGGACAAGGGCAGCCTGGAGCCGAACAAGCTTGCGGACCTAGCCGTGCTCTCGCAAGACATTTTCACCGTTCCCGTGACCGATCTGCCGAAAACTGAATCCATCCTCACGCTCGTAGGCGGCAAAGCGACTTATGACGCGAAGGTGCTGCGCCCGCAGTAATCGGCGGTGATCGACCTGCGTCGCGCCCTACGCGCCACTCACCGCGGGCATCGCTTCGAGCGGCGGCTTCCGTTCGCCTTCTACGCCGAAACGATACGGGCCCAGGCGAGTCAGCAGCATCACCCCGCATGCCGTCGCCACGCAGAAGCACCCCAGAGCCACCGTATAGGAATGGAAATAATCAAATCCCACGCCCATCAGCAGCGCCCCCATAGCTCCCGCAAGCATGAACGCGGCAAAGGCATAGCCGTATGCGGTCGCAAAGGAGCGCAGCCCGAAATAGCGGCTCACCAGATACCCCATCACTTCCACCTCTGATCCCATCCCCAGTCCCACCAGAAAAGCGGCGCCCAGCGCCATACTTCCTGCCAGCCCCGACCACAGGATCGCCAGTCCGGCTGCCGACGCGCCGTAAAAGAACATCGCGACATGCGGAGCGAAGAAGCGATCCAGAAGATATCCGGACCCCAGCCTCCCCAGCACGACCGCGATCCCGATCACCGAGCTCGCCATCGCCGCGCGTCCTACGCTCATCCCGCGGTCCGTAAGGAGTGCCGGCATGTGCAGCACGCCGGCATGCACGCTCGCGCTCGTCAGCGTGAAAACCACAATCAGCAGCCAGAAATCCGGGCTGCGTCGGATCTCCGCCCAGCACAACCCCTCCTTGCTCACGGAGACGTTCCTTTCGCTAATCGCGTTTTCCGCACCATCCGCCTCGAGGCCGCGATCGGATGGGTCGTTCTGCAGAAACAGCACAACCACCGGAATGGAAATCAGCAGGACCGCTCCCCCAAAGATTGCGTATGCCATTCGCCAGGCAAAGAGTGCGATCATCCGTTGCGCAATGAGCGGAATAACAAAGGCGCCGACTCCAATGCCCAGCCCCATTAACCCCAGTGCCAGTCCGCGCCGCCGATTGAACCAGTGGGAAATCACCACACCGTACGGCAATGGGCTCGGTCCGGCGCTCATCGCAATTCCCAGCGCCGTATAGAAAACATAAAGCTGCCAAATGCTGTGGCCAATCCACAGCGCAGACAGCAGCGCCATAGCAAACATTGCCGTCATGGTCGCAATCACGGGGCGCGCCCCCACCCGGTCAATCAGCCGGCCCACCACCGGCAGCAGGAGCGCCCCCACTACGTTGTGCAGCGTAAAGGCAAACGAAATCGCAGCGCGGCTCGCGTGAAACTCCTGCGCCAGCGATTTAAAGAAGATGCCGTACGAATACACCGTGACCGGCGCGCCAAGGATCACCCCGGCCACACTGACGAGGACAATCCACCACCCGTAGAAGATGCGCGGACTTCTGCTGTTCATAACATCCCCCGCGAACCACCGCGCTACGGCCCCCGCGAATGCAGCCTTGGCACTCTCGTCCGGCCACCACAGCACCGGCACCGGAAATAACCCGGCAACCCCTGCTGCCAAACGCGACTATGGGGAGACTCACTTCAAGCCATACACATCAATCTCACCCCGCGGATTCGTAGCAGTCACAAGATCATGTCCGGTCGACATATACACTTTCCCATTCGCCACAATCGGCGAAGTGAACTTGATCCCATACCCCGGAACGTCCCCGGAGTTCTCACTGCTGTTGTACAGTTCTGTGCCCAGATCGTTTGCGTCATAGGCGCGCAGGGTGGAGCGGGTCGGCGTGCTGCTCTGCTGCAGCGGCTGTCCCGTGTCGATCATCCACATGATCCCGTTTGCATTGCCATCGGAGGACATGAATGGCGTTGTCCCGCGGGTGTTCTCCAGGATGCTCGGTTTGGTCTCCGCTCCGTAGGTCAATTTGCCTGAGTAGACAAACTCCCGTATTCCGGCCGGCGCCGTAGTCGTCGTGGGCGTGACTCCCAGGAAGATGGACCCGTTGTAGTAGGCAGCCGTTCCGAAGATTTCATATGAATTGGACTGTGTCGTATGCGTGCCCGAAGCATCCGTGCAGCTCGCGGAGTAGGGTGCGATCAGGTCGGACTCGAAATATATCGTCTGGACTGCTCCTGCGTCGTTCGCCTGTTCTTTTCCAAGGTTGGCGGTGTTCACCAGGTACAACTTGCCGCCTTTTCCGCCCCCGACCAGGTCCGAGCTTCCGGGGATCAGAAGCAATCCGCCGGCCGCCAGGTCTCCATCATTGCAATTCAAATATGCGTAGTTGTCCGGCGTAAAGTAGTCTTCCAGCTTCAGCGTCGGACTGAATTTCAGGATCGAATCCGCATATGCGGTTTTCCCATCCCATGGCCCGTTTCCGGTAGACACATAAATATTTCCCGCGCTGTCCGCAATGGGACCGCCGCTTCCCATCCAGACGCCGCCCGCGCCGCCATAGGTGCCTTCGCCATTCAGGTTGGGACTGGCATTGAATACCCCGTTCTGACCCAGGCTCGTCGCGTTATAGGAGAGCAGCCATCCGCTATGACAGTTGCCGAAGCCCATGTACACATTGCCATTCGCCAGGAGCAGCGCCGCCCTCTGAATGCACGACCCGGGCAACGATACGACACCGTTGACATTCGTCGAATTGGTGCCCGGGACCGACGCGTGAATGGTCACAGGCCCGCCAAACTTCTGCGCGCCGGTCGTGATGTCCAGCGCATTCAGGCGATAGGTAGAGCCGCTCGCCGAAGATTTTTGCGAAGAGACGAGGTACATCGTGTTGGTGCCGGTATCGATGACCGGCGTGGATGTGACCCCCAGGTAGGGCAGAATGTCGCTGCCGGTGACCGGCGTTTCCCCGGACTTCAGCAACGAAACCTGCCACAGCGGCGCTCCGCTGCCATAGCTGTCTGCGTCGAAGGCATACACGCTGTCGTGCTCGGTGGCAACGTACACCACGTTGTGCTTCGCCCCTTTGACGGTCACATTCGAGATCAGCAGCGGCTCGGCATACGCGTAGCCGTCTACCAGGTAGGAGAACAATTTCCCGAAAGTTTTCGAGCTCACGTTGCCCGGCGACAGCGCAGTCTCTTTCGGATTCAACCCGCTGCGCCCGTTGTCGAAGTGCCATGTTGATACGTTCACTACGCCACTCGTGGTGCCCGAGGTCACGTTGATAGGATCGCTTCCCGTCACACCACTCAGCGTGGCTGTGACCTGCGTCGATCCCGTCGCCACTCCCGTCGCCAACCCGCCTGACGTGATCGTCGCCACATCCGTATTCGCAGCCATCCAGAGTGCCGTCGAGGTCACGTTTGCCGTCGAGCCGTCACTGTACTTCGCCGTGGCCGTGAATTGCTCCTGAGATCCCACCGCAACGCTCGGATCGCTCGGCGTCACTGTGATCGAACTCAATGTTTTAGTCGAAGTGCCAACGGTGAGATTGATCGTTGTGTATGCAGCCCCGCCGCATTTGTCCCATTCCTCGACGACCGTGTGCTCGGCGCCGGACGCCATGCTGACGCTGGTGCTCAACGTTGCGGCGTCCACCACGAAGATCAGCTTGTTGTTGACATAGATCCCCATCGACGCCACGCCCTTGGAACACGTGGTCGTTGCCGTCGCCGCATAGCTCACCGGGGAGGAGACGGTGCTGTTGGGAGCCGGCGCGGTCACCGTAACGCCGGATTTGCTGCCGCCACCGCCTCCACCGCTGCCGGAAACCGTGATCGCGACTTTGGTGTAGGAGGCGCCGCCGCACTTATCCCATTCCTCGACCGTCGTGCTGTACGTGCCCGCCGCCAGCGAGAGCGTGGTGTTCATCTTTGCCGCGTCCACCACATACGTCAGCTTGTTATTGACGTAGATGCCCATCGACGCCACGCCCTTTGAGCAGGTGGTCGTCGCCGTCGCCACATAGGGAACCGGTGAGCTGACGGTTGAACCGCTCTTCGGGCTGGTGACCGCGACACTGGCAAAGACTGGAGCGGCAAATGACAGAACTACGCAAAGAAGTAAGTGGATCGTCCTCATAACCTGGCCTTCGGTGATTCGTATGGGTGTGCAGAATCGAATAGTGGCAGGCCGGGGAGGGGAGCCCATGTACGGAATTCAACTAACTCGGGGGAGAGATAGTTCGGCGAACGCGTGCGAGCGAATTCTATTCCGCCACGGCGGCGCTTTCAATGCGCGATAAAGCAAACGAACATCCCAGTGACAACTCCTTTGATCCGATGAATTGTCATGGGCGATCTCACGCATCGGATCTGCCGAGACGCGACCGATCACCGCGATAGCGTGGCAATAAATTTCACCGCCGCACTCCATTCGGGGGAATTTCTTGACCTACCACTGGATTGCTTCTCAATGCGCCATCGCCTGCGAATCCGCTTTCCGCGGATGATTGCTCCTCAACAGAAACGACGCGAAGAACATGATGGCCGTCGTCACCCCCAGCAGCCAGAACGTATCTATATAGGAGAGCGTGGAGGCCTGGCTCAGCATCCCGCGGTACATGCGGCCGTACGCCTCCGTCTGCGCCTGCGCTCCGGCTGCATGTTGCAGTTGCCCGGCAAGCGAGCGCGTCGAGCTCTGAAACATCCGGTTACCCAGTCCCGTATGGTTCGCCAGCATCACCTGGTGCACCTGCGCGCGCCGCGCCAGCACCGTCGTCACGGCGGAGGTTCCCGCACTTGCGCCAATGTTGCGCACAAAGTTGATCAGGCCTGCCACGGCATTACTCTTCTCCTGCGGCAACCCCAGATACGCCACCATCGTCGCCGGAATGAAAATGAACCCCATCGGCAGATACTGCGCAATCCGCAGCCACGTCGCCGACGCGAAGCTCATCTGCAGATCCATCCGGTGCGTCGAATAGAACATCGCGATGGTCAGCGTAGCCCAGCCAAACGCAATCAGATATCGCGCCTGAATCCTCGCGGTCAACTGGCCCACCATCGGCAGCTCGATCAGCAGCAGCACCGCCGCTACGGAAAGCACCATGCCGGCGCTCTCCGCCGTGTATCCCATCAGGTTCTGCAGATACTGAGGCATCAGAACCGTTGTTGAAAACGACGCCGCGCCAACCATCAGCATCATCACGCTCGCCGTCGCGAAGTTCACATTCTTGAACAATCGAAGATCGAGAATCGGATCCTTGGTATGGAGTTCCCAGATCACCAGCGCAACCAGCGCGATCACGGCAATGATCGACAACGTGAGGATGAAATTCGAGCCGAACCAGTCGTCCTCTTGCCCCTTGTCCAGTACGATCTGCAAAAATCCCACGCCCACCGCGAGCAGCCCGAAACCGAAGTAGTCGATCCTGCTCTCATGCAGCGTCGTCCGCTTCAGAAACGGCGGATCGTCGACGTATCGCAGCACCAGCAGGATGGCCATGATGCCCACCGGCAGATTCATCAAAAAAATCCAGCGCCAGCTATAGCTATCTGTCACCCAGCCGCCGAGCGTCGGCCCGATTGCCGGAGCCACCACCGCGGTCACTCCATAAACCGAGAACGCCAGGCCTCGCTGTTTAGGCGGAAACGTATCCGCCAGGATCGCCTGCGCCATCGGCTGCAACCCTCCGCCGCCGATGCCCTGGATCACGCGCGCCAGCAACAGAAATCCCAGGCCAGGAGCCACGCCGCAGAACAGTGAGCTCACTGTGAACAGCGAAATGCAGATGAGGAAAAACCGCTTGCGTCCCACCAGCGACACCAGCCATCCGGTGATGGGCAGCACGATCGCGTTTGACACCAGGTAGGAAGTCAGCACCCAGGTGCTCTCGTCGCTGCTCGCTCCCAGGTTGCCGGCAATGTGTGGCAGAGCGACATTCGCGATGCTGGTATCCAGCACTTCCATGAATGCCGCCAGCGATACCACAAACGCAATCAGCCACGGGTTCACCCGCGGCGTCCACACGGATTCCGGATTGGCGACGGTCGCGGCTGCGGCGCTCACTGCTCTCTCGGGCCCGTCGTCAAATCATGCCTCCTGAACGCGCGCGGCTGCTGGCCGAACCTGGTAGTTGTGAAAACGGTTCTATTCCTTGCGATACAGCAGATCGCGCATCGCATGGCGCCGCGCCTCGTTCAGGCCGCTATCGGCCTTGCTCTCGCTCGCGCCGCGCTTGGCGTTCCTATCCGCTTCATCTTGCGCGCTGCACTCCGGGCAGCGGTTGGCAAATCCAGGCTTGTCGGGCTTCAGTTCAAACTCTTCTGAGCAGATCGTGCAGACTTTGATCGGAAAAGACATAACGCTTTCCATGATAACCAGTCCTTGGCGGCAAATCCCAGCGCGCGACTAACATGGCCCGCGACTAGCATGAAGCGAGGTTGCGCGAGCCGTGACGCTGCTCTCCATTCTCATGTTGACGATCCATCTGCTGTGGCTGGCGCTGGTCATCTTCGGAGCTCTCTGGACACGCGGCCGCCCCCTCTGGACCACCCTGCACATTGCCGCGCTGCTCTGGGGAATCATCGTCGAAGTGGGACCGTGGCCGTGTCCTCTCACCTCGGCGGAGGGCTACTTTGAAGCCAAAGCCGGGTTCGCGGCATACCACGGAAGTTTCCTGCTGCACTTGCTCGACGCCATCGTCTATCCCAACCTTCCCTCCTGGATCGTCACCAGCGCAGGCGTCGTCGTTTGCGCGCTCAACCTCGGCGTCTATGCGTGGCGATGGCGAAATGCCCGCACGCGTTGCTGCAGCCAGCGCAAATGAAATTGTGACTGCATCAGAACGAACATCCGCCGACCCATCTTCTTTCCTTCCGAGGCTCATCTCAGTTTTGGAGTGCGCATGACAGCGCATCGGAGTGATACATGACGACACAACTTGCATTGGTAACAGGAGCATCCAGTGGTATCGGCCTTTCCCTGGCGAAGGAGCTGGCCAGTCGCGGTTACGATCTTGTGGTCTGCTCGGCCGGAGACCGCCTGCCCGGAGCCGCGGAAGCAATCCGCGCGGCAGGAACATCGGTCACGGACGTCACCGCCGACCTCGCCACCTCCGAAGGCGTAGACAAACTCTGGGCCGAAGTGGACCGTCTCGGCAGGGCGCTCGCGATTGCCTGTTTGAATGCCGGCGTCGGAGTCGGCGGTCTCTTCTATGAGACCGATCTGGACGCTGAGCTGAACATGGTTCGCCTCAACTGCCTCGGAACCGTGCAACTCGCCAAGTATGTCGTGCAGAGCATGGTGGGTCGTGGTGAAGGCGGCATTTTGTTTACCTCCTCCATCGCCGACGAGATGGTCGCCCCACGCGAAGCCGTGTACGCCGCCACCAAGGCCTTCGTGCTCTCCTTCGCGCACAGTCTTCGGTACGAATTGCGCGACAGCGGCGTCACCGTCACTGCTCTGCAGCCCGGCCCCACAGACACCGATTTCTTCCACCGCGCTGGTATGGACCATACGCAGGTCGGCTCGGAGGGGAAATCGGAGAGTCAGCCCGACGACGTGGCAAAACAGGGGATTGACGCTCTGCTGGACGGCAAAGACCATGTCTACTCCGCATCGATGAAGACCAAGATGGAAGGCATGCTGGCCAACGCAACACCCGGCGCGGTCAAGGGCATGCACGAGAAAATGGCCAAGCCAAACAAGTAACCGCAAATGAATCTGGAGAACCGGTATGGCAAACGCATTGAAAGAGCGGCCGAACTTCGAGCCGCTACCAAACTTCGCAACCTCGGCGATCATTCAGAATGGCCACTACCTTCCGCCGCCGCAGGATAAGGACGGCAAACAATGGATACGGACGAGAGCCCTCGTCCAGGCGTCGGCGGACGACCTCTACACCATGTGGCGCGATATCGAATCCATACCGCTGTGGCAGGAGCAAATCCGCGAAGTCGTCCAGACCGGACCCAGGTCCTCGCACTGGGTCATGACCTCGGGCGACAAGACCATCGAATGGGATTCCGAAATTCTCAACGACGAGCCGGGGAAGCGGATCGCATGGCGTTCCATCGGTGGCGACTCGGACAACGCCGGCGAAGTCGTCTTTGAAGCAGCGCCCGGCGGCCGCGGAACCCTGGTCACCGTCCTGCAGGAGTTCCGCATGGGCAAGCTCGCCAGCGCATGGGAGACGCTGACCGGAAGAAACCCCAAGCAAGCCGTGGTCGAAAATCTTCGCCACTTCAAAGCCTTCGCCGAGACCGGAGAGATTCCACGCACCCAGGGTCAGCCGCACGGGCCAAGAGGCGCCGTCGGCAAGATGAAAGCCTCCATGTATGGAGAAGACGTGAAAACTCCGCCCGCTACCGATCGCAAAGTCAGCTGAGCAGCCCGCACATTGAATGGAGAAGATTTATGAAGGCCGTATGTTGGATGGGAACCAGTAAAGTCGAAACGTTGGAAGTGCCGGATCCAACGCTTCTGAACCCGCATGATGCCATCATCAAGATCACCCGCACCGCCATCTGCGGCTCGGACCTGCACCTCTTCGATGGATTCATCCCCACCATGGAGGCAGGCGACATCCTGGGCCACGAGTTCATGGGCATCGTCGAGGAAGTCGGCAAGGGCGTTACCACTCTCCAGCATGGAGACCGCGTTGTCGTGCCCTTCACCATCGCGTGCGGCAACTGTCTCTTCTGCAGGAAGAAGATCTGGGCTGCCTGCGATAACTCCAACCCTAACGCGCACATTATGGAGAAGGCCTACGGCTACTCCGGTTCCGGTCTCTTCGGCTACTCCCACATGATGGGCGGCTATGCCGGCGGTCAGGCGCAATATGTCCGCGTGCCCTTTGCCAACGTCGGCCCACTTAAGATCGAAAGCGATCTGCCTGACGAAAAAGTCCTTTTCCTTTCCGACATCTTTCCTACCGGCTACATGGCCGCGGAGAACGCGCAGATCGAAGAGGGCGATACGGTCGCAGTTTGGGGATGCGGTCCCGTGGGCCAGTTCGCCATCGCCAGCGCCTTCATGCTCGGCGCTGCCCGCGTCATCGCTATCGATCGCTTACCCGAACGACTCGACCTCGCAAGGTCGATCGGCGCCATCACCGTCGACTACTCCGATGAGGATGTCAGCGTACTCACCGCATTGAAAGACCTTACCGGCGGCGTTGGCCCCGATGGTTGCATCGATGCCGTCGGCCTCGAATCTCACTCCACCGAGCTGCAGGGCGTTTACGACAAGATCAAAGCCGCACTGATGCTCGAAACCGATCGCCCCAGCGTTCTACGCCAGGCCATTCAGGCCGTCCGCAAGGGCGGCACACTGTCTATTCCCGGGGTCTATGGTGGGCTGTTGGATAAAGTCCCCTTCGGCGCGGCCTTCGGCAAAGGCATCACTATGAAGATGGGCCAGACCAACATGCATAACTACATGAAGCCGCTGCTCGAGCGCATCGAAAAAGGGCAGATCGACCCCACCTACATCATCTCCCACCGCATCACGCTGGACGAAGCTCCGGAAATGTACAAGGTGTGGCGCGACAAGCAGGAGGCGGTCACCAAAATCGTGATCGATCCCTGGGCAGAAAAAGCAGCCTGAGTTCCGCCTCGGCGACCTCGCTTCATTGGCCAGAAGGCACCCGCACACAAATCAGCCGGGTGCCTCTTCTTTTTGCAGAGCTTTCCAGTCGTCACCGAGAAACGTGCGTATGCCCGCCACGCCGGTAGCTCCAGCCTCAATGCACGAAGCCGCGTTCGCGCGGTTCACTCCACCCAGCGCATACACCGGCATCTTCCCCGCAGTCCGGCAAGCCTCCGCCAGCAACTCCAACCCCAGCGGCCGCGCCTCGGGATGGCTCTCGGTCGCGAAGACCGGCGATAGCAGCGCCATATCTGCCCCGGCCGCCCGCGCCACCGCCACCTCGCCAACCGAATGGCAGCCCACCGAGACGATCCCGGAGATGCGCGCCCGACCCGCCTGCTCCGCATGCCACCGGCCCGGAAGGTGCACCCCCGCCGCACCTGCCGTTCGCACCGCCTCAGCTGCGCCCGCCGCACCGGCATTCACCAGCAGCCGCGGCTGCCGCGCTAGTCCGGCATTTCCAGCACCGCAATCTCCCGCGCAATCCGTCATCGCCGCCAGCATCTCCCCAGCCAAATCCGTCAACTCCCGCAGCCCCAGATCCTTTTCCCGCAACTGCACATACTCCACGCCGCCTGCCGCCCATTCCGCCGCCAGCCGCAACAGTTCCTCGCGCTCCGCCGCGCTCAACCGCCCAGTCTGATGTGTGCCCGGCAGCAGCCGGCGGTCGGTGATGGCATAAAGGCGCATAGCTTGAAGTTTAATGGCACCGCGACGCAAATGATGAATATCCGTCGAATCGTGTACGCCATTAGCAGGGAACAGTTTTCAGCTCAACGCTGATCACGCGCAATTCTGACTCGCCCACATTCTCCAGTGTGTGCGGGGGCAGCGGACCGGACCAGACGGCAGTCCCTTCGGCAGCCTTCCCGGCCACCCGGCTGTCCACCATTGTTGCCCCCTCGCCGTCCCGTCGCACAAAGTGGCTCCAACTCAGGATGTATAGGGCGGCCGGCCAGCGATGCGTGTGGAGCGGAACCATTTCCATCGGCGGAACGGTGGTTTCCAGAACGCGGACCGAATCGTTCTCGAACAAGAGCGTGTGGTACCGCGGCGCGGCACGCAGCGCGTCCAGTTCATCGGGCCAGTCCTGTTCAGTCGACATGGCGGACATTCTACTCACCCAATCCTCACTCCTGGATGGCCGTTTTAGAGCCGCATGCGTGGCCTTCGACCGCCCCGATTCTTCATAAAGATCCGGCAAATCTAAACATGAGTGGAGTAGGGTTAGAGCGGATTTCTGCAAAAGTGGGTGCGGGACAGAAGTCAACGCGGTTTTCCGTCAAGAAAAACCGCACCTCATTGCAGCCGGACGGACTCTGTTTGCAGGAATCCGCTCTATCTGTGCGCCGTTCGGCAAACTTCGATACCCTTGAGCATTGAGCATGGCTAACTACGACCTCATCATCATCGGATCGGGCCCGGCCGGACAGCGTGGCGCTATCTACGCAACCAAGCAGGGAAAGAAGGTCGCGGTGGTTGAGCGTATGCGCTCGGTCGGCGGCGTCTGCATCAACACCGGCACCATCCCCTCCAAGACCATGCGCGAGGCCGTCCTCCACCTCTCCGGTTACAACTACCGCTCCATCTATGGCATGAACTATCGCGTGAAGGAGCGGATCACCATGGCCGATCTCGCCTTCCGCGTCCAGCATGTCATCAAGACCGAGGTCGATGTCACCGAAGCCCAGCTCTCGCGCAACGGCGTCGATGTCCTCTACGGAGTCGGCAGCTTCGACGATGCCAACCACGTTCGCGTCACCGAAGATGGCAGCTCCCAGGTCTACGAGACCAAAAACGTCGTCATCGCCGTCGGCACCAAGCCTGCCTTCTCGCCCAAGGTGCCCATCAATGGCCGCAACATCGTCAACAGCGACCAGGTGCTCAATATTCCTACGCTGCCCAAGACCATCATCGTGGTCGGCGGCGGCGTCATCGGCGTCGAGTACACCTCCATGTTTGCGGCCCTCGGCATCCGCGTCACCCTCATTGAAAAACGCGCGCGCCTGCTCGAATTTGCCGATCAGGAGATCATCGAATCGCTCAGCTATCACCTGCGCGACAGTCGCGTCACCATGCGGCTCGGCGAAGAGGTGGAGAGCGTCGAAGAGCTGCCCGAGGGCGGCGTGGTCGCACATCTCGAGAGCAAGAAGCGCATCCAGGGCGACGCGCTGCTCTACGCCGTCGGGCGCTCCGGCAACGTGGAGGCCCTCAACCTCGAAAAAGTCGGCATCGAAGCCGACTCCCGCGGCCGCATCCCGGTCGACAAAGACTACCGCACTAAAATCCCGAACATCTTCGCCGTCGGCGACGTCATCGGTTTCCCCTCGCTCGCCTCGGTCTCCATGGAGCAGGGCCGCATCGCCGTCGCCCGCGCATTCAACGACAACAGTGCCCACTCTGACCCAACCTACTATCCCTACGGCATCTACACCATCCCGGAGATCTCCTTCATCGGCAAGACCGAGGAGCAGCTCACGGATGAAGATGTGCCCTATGAGGTGGGCGTCGCTTACTATCGTGAGATCGCGCGCGGACAGATTCGCGGCGATACCACCGGCCGGCTCAAGATCGTCTTCCATCGCGAAACGCGTCACCTGCTCGGCGTCCACATCATCGGCGAAGGCGCCAGCGAGCTCCTGCACATCGGACAGGCCGTCATGGCGCTCGGCGGCACGCTCGATTACTTCATCGACACGGTATTCAATTACCCTACGCTCGCCGAGTGCTACAAGACGGCGGCGTATAACGGCATTAACCGTCTGGGCCGCAGCGCAGACAGTAACTGAGGGGCATCGCTAGGATTCTGTAACGGGGGAAGTGGATTATGGGCAGAAGCATCGGCGTGGTCATGACGACGGACATCACCGCCGGCCTCATCGAGGACCATCGGCTTATCGGCAAGATCCGCCGCTATCCCGAAGATCCGGACGATCTGCAGGGGCTCATCGATCTGCCTACCGATCCGCTCGTCGAAGTCATCTGCGATCTCATCATGGCGCTGAATCCGGAGAAGCAATCACTCGACGCCATCGGCATCGCCATGCCCGGCATCGTTCGCGCCGGCGTGGTCGAGGACTCACCCAACCTCGCGCAGCTCAAAGGCGCAAAGATCTCGCTGAAAGTCGAAGCCACGCTTCACGCGCGCGGCATCAAGTCCCCTATCGCGCTCTTCAACGATGCGGACGCATCCGCCGCCGGCCTCGCCGCTACTCGCAACCAGCTCGACAAAATCGTCCGCGTCTGGACGCTTGGCAACGGCATCGGCTTCGGCCGCTATCCCGACGCCGCCGGCCCTTTCGAAGGAGGCCACACCGTCATCACGCTCGATCCGAAAGAAACCTTCTGCGGCTGCGGCGGCGTTGGACACCTTGAAGGCATCGTCGGCCATCGCGCCATGCGCCTGCGCTTCATGGACATGGAGCCGGATGAGATCTTCGCCAACGCAAAGAAGGGAGACCAGCGCTGCGCCGACTTCGTCAAGCGTTGGCATCGCGCCCTCGCCGCTGGCACCGCCACTTCCATCCATCTCGACGGCCCCGGCCGCTTCTATGTCACCGGCGTAAACATCGGCTTCCTCGACGTCGCCCTGCTCAAGCAATATCTGTGGGACATGGTGAAGATGAGTCCGCTGCAAAGCTACTCCGTAGAGAGCATCCCCGAAGCTCCGGAGATAGCCGTAATAGGAGCCGGCACCGCCGCCGAACTGGAACAGAAGCGGTAATCACCGCGCAACAGACATACGCATTTTGAGTGAAATGCGTATGTCACCTTCAGACTGCGCTGTCCGCACTGGACACGAATTAACGAGCACCGCCCGCCTTGGCAATCTGCTCCGCACTCGCGCCGCTAACCGACAATCGCGCATAAACTGCCGCCAGCCAGCCATCGAACTCCTTATCTGCAACCCGCAAAGAACCGCGCACCTCGTTCTGTTCTACCGAGATCTCCACAGAGCGCGTCCGCAGCCTATCCGCGGGCGACAGCAGCGAAGAGCGCCCATCCAGATGTGCCGCTAAGGCCATAGCTGCTCCCGGGCTATCGCTTTTGATAGCGAAATCCACGCGCTCCTTCGACCCATAGTGCACAGCAACAGTGACGTCGCTTACATCGCGCAGCAGCGTATCTCCGTTTTCATCCAGCAATCCCGCACGCAAATGACGCGCCAGCACCGCGCCCGGCATCGAGAGCACGCTCCAGCAGTTCACATCCGGTTTCAACTCCTGCAGTCGCTTCACCAAGGCACCATCGGCGGCCGCGGACGACCGATAACGGTCGAGCGCGTTCTTTACCATCGCCGGCGTACCGAAGATCGCGGTATTGTCATCGAGCATCGCCAGCCAGCGAGTTTCCGTCATCTCCTTCTGTTCGCGCGCAAACGGCTTCACAATCACCACCTTGACGCCCGCATAGCCGCTTGCAATAGCGCCATTGTCTTCCGCAGCCTCCAGAACGTGCCTGCCGTTGAAAGAGCCACGCGCCAGCAGAAGATGTCCGCCCAGATCGCCTCGGGCGGAGGGCATCGCCGCCTCAATCAACTTATCGACTTGCTGCCGATCATCCACGCTGACCAGCGTGATCCAGTCACGCAGATCGACATTGTTGTTATGCGTCACAATCAGCAGGCGCCCGCTCTTGTCCCCATGATGGGGATCTCCAATCCCGGCGACAATCGCCGCATCGGCGGGGACCAACCGCAGCAAACGGTCCTCCGCCGGACTGCTGCCGAACGCACGCACACCACTCCACGCCATCGCACTCGCGACGATGATCAGATATCGTAACCACTGTGGGAACATAAGGCTCACCTCGTGAACCCATTCCAGCAGCGCGCCCGGAGCCGTGCGATAAAGATTGGTTAAGTAAGGTAAAGATTGGTAAATCCGGTGATACGAATCCAGACGCTTAAAGAAGCTTCTGCTCGGTCAGACCGCACCTTGGCAGCTTCGACCCTTTGCTACTTCGCGCACTTGATCTCCACCCGCAGCCATCCGGGAAAGCCACCCGGTCCCGGTTTCGCACTCTCGACTACTTCGATCGAATGCATCGGTTCCGCCTTCATCCATGCGCCGCCCACTCGCCCGCATGCACTGGCTCAGTACGACTTGGTTGGTCGCGCACTTTGCCATCCGGCGTGTGATAGCGGATATGCGCCGTCGTGCCGCCCGTATCGTAGCCGATGAACAGGCTGGGCCAGCGGTGGAAATGCATTGGTTCAGCTTGCCCGGCAGGTGGCAGGGTGACGTGCACAACGCGGATGAACTGATTTTCGAAGATCACTTTATGACTATTCGGCGCAGCTTGAACCGCGTCGAATCCGTTGGGAAATCCGTTTTGGTCCTGCCCGAGCAGGAAGAAATGCCGGGCCCCCAGTGCGACAACGAGCATAACCACAACGGTAGCGAGGGCTAACCGGGAAGCACGCACTAACGTCTTTGCTGATGGCATGCCGCGCAGCATAGCCGTAGATCTGCTCGCCGTAAAGTTCTATTTCCGAGCAGCACAACAGCACGTACCCCGCAAACTTCGTTCGCTCATCTGCGCCGCCACGCCGCCAATCTCATTCCACGCGTAGCGCCCGCATCGGATCGATCGATGCCGCTCGTCGCGCTGGAATCAGCCCGGCCACGCACGCTGCCACTGCCAGCGTCACAATCGCGACCGCCATCACGCTCGCATCCGCATTGGTGATCTCGTACAACTGCGTCTTCACAAAACGCACGCATACCAGCGCCACCGGAATCCCGATCGCCAGCCCTATCCCGGCCTGGATCATCGTGCCGCGCATCACCATCGCCACCACACTGCCGCGCTCTGCGCCGAGCGCCATGCGGATGCCAATCTCGCTCGTGCGCAACGCCACCGTGTACGCAGTCACGCCATACAGACCCACCGCCGCCAGCAGCAGCGCGAGCCCGCCAAACAGCATCGTTAGCCGCGCGATCATCCGATCGTCATTGAATCGATCCGCAATCTGCTGATCGAATGTCTGGAACTTCACCACCGTCAGATTCGGATTGATCCCCGCCAGCGTTCTCCTCGCCAGCGATTCCACATCGTTCATCGGCTGCGCCGTCTCCAGCACAATTGCTCCGGCATAGAGCGACATGTCCTTCTCAATCGGTTCCTTGGCACTCGCAGGTCGCTGCATCAGCGGCAGAAAATACATTTGATGATCCTTCCAGCGCACGCTGGTATAGGACGTATCCTCGACCACGCCAACGATCTGATAATCGCCCGTCGACTTCTCTCCATTTCCAAAGTGTTGCCCAATCGGATTTGCTCCATGGAAGAACTTCTTCACAAAGGTCCGGTTCACAACGGCGACCGACGGTGCCGTCGACGTGTCCTGCACGGTGATCCCACGCCCCATTACCACCCGCGTTCCCACCGCATCGAAGTACTCCGGATTCACGCGCACGATCGAGGCATAGGCCTCATGTCCGTTATTCGGCTGCCCCTGCACCTGCACGCCCGTGCCCCAGTTGTTGTCCTCCATCGGCGTATATGTGCTGATGCCCACCTTTGTCACCCCCGGCAGTGCACGGAAGCGGTCTTCCATCGTGCGATACAGCGCCTCAAGTTGCTTCGGTCCGTAACCTGCTGCCTGTGCATTGATGTGCACGATATACCGGTTCTTCGCATCCAGCCGCATGTCTGCATGTTCGAGCTTGTTCAGGCTCTGCGTGAACAGCCCGGCGGCCACCAGCAGCACCAGTGACAGCGCCGCCTGCGCCACCACCAGCCCGCGCTGCAGCAGAGAGGCGCGCGTCGTCGTCGTGCGCGATCCGCTGCGCAGCGCGTCCGCCGGCTGGGTTCGCGCGGCAATCCACGCCGGCGCAACGCCAAACAAGATGCCCGTCACCAATGACAACCCAAACGCAAACGCCAGCACTGGCAGCGACGGTGTCGCTTCGATCGGAAGCCCCTGCGCGCCCGGGAAGGCCAGCATCAGCAGCGCCCGCGCTCCCGCATACGCTACCAGCAGCCCTGCCGCACCGCCCAGCACGGAGAGCACAATGCTCTCCGTCAGCAATTGCTGGATGATCCGGCCGCGCATCGCACCCAGCGCCGTGCGCAGAGACATCTCCGCCTTCCGTCCCATGCCCCGCACCAGCAGCAGGTTCGCAATGTTCGCACACGCAATCAGCAGCACCAGACCGGAGATCGTCATCAGCAGATACAGATTGGAGTCATATTGCTGCTGCAACGCCTGGATCCCACCGCCCGCCGGCGTCAGCACCACATGCGCCTTCGCAAGCTCCTTCTTGCCTTCGCCCTCGGAAAACGTCTTGGTCAGCGCGAACGATTGCCGCAGTAGCGCGTTTAGCTGCTGCTGCAAAGCCGGCAGGCTCACCCCTGGCTTCACCCGCCCGACAATGTACAGCCACTCCACATCCGCGTCGTGCACAAACGGAGAATTGGAAATCACTGGCATCGACTCGATCGGCAGATAGAAATCCGGCGGCGTGCTCGACAGCCGGTCACCGAAGAAGCCCTTCGGCGCAATCCCGGTAATCGTCACCGCCTTCGTGTTGATCCAGAACGTCGCACCTACCACCGCCGGATCGCCGTCGTATTTCCGCTGCCACGCGTCGTAGCTCATCACCGCGGTCATCGGAGCGCCGGCCACATCGTCCGCGTCGGTCATCAATCGCCCCGCCGCCGGCCGCAGCCCGAATGTCCGAAAGTAGTTCCCGGAAACAAACTCTCCCATCAAGGACCGTGCCGCCGCCGGATCGCCCTCGCGCCGCACGGTGATCGGGTTGTAGCCGAATCCCGCTTGCATCGCCGCCAGTTCCTCGAACTCCAGCGCGTTTCGCTTCATATGCTGCCAGGTATCAGTCGCAAATAGCGTGTAGTCGCCGTTGTCACTGGTGCCCGAATTCACGCAGCAATTGTCGTCATCGCCAATGCGCACCAATGCCTTTGGATCAGCGACCGGCAGATTCCGCAACAGCACCGCATTCACCAGCGTGAAGATCGCGGCATTCGCCCCAATCCCCAACGCCAAAGTCAGCACCGCGGTGATCGTGAACCCCGGCGTCTTGCGCAACTGCCGCAGCGCATAGCGAACATCCTGAATCAGCGTCATCCAGCTCTCCGCCCCGAACCATGCAGCGACGCGGATGACTGCGCCGGTCCTGACTGGTCGGAAAATGCGCCTGAAGAAGTGCACGTCGCCGGCCAATTTTCACGCGGGCTTTCTCTCGAGTTTTCCACTACTTACGGAGAACGAAACACGCGTTACTGTCCATCTACGCCTCCAGGGTGCCCGCGACCGGACACCACCAGCGGACAGGTCAGCGTCGCGGAAGGTCCAGCATCACCACGTCGGAACTCTCCTGCACTCGTTCAAGAACAAGCTCACGCCCGTCCGGCGAGATGTCGAAATCGCGAAGGTCGAATGCAGAAGGAAGGCGGACAAGCTGGCGCTCGGCACCCGTCTCCAGATCGATGCCCCAGAGATCCTTATGCTGCAAATCCCCTCTCATGTACACCAGCGTTCGCCCTCCCGGCAGAAGAACCAGGTGACGGGCGCCACGGGTCAGCGTCAGAGTGCGCAGCGGGTGCGGGGCAGCCCCCGTTGTGACTGCCTTCACAGAAAACGTGGTGCCGATATCTGGCCCCGAGTAGACGGCGAAACCTCCTTCGGGCGCCCACGCCGGATCGACCGAATACTCCCGGACGAGAGGCGCGGGAGCGCCTCCGTCAAGTGGTATGCGAAAGAGGTGCGGCACCCCCTGCTCCACGGCCGCGGAGGTGATCGATTGCCCGTCAGGCGCCCATGCCGGAGCGCCCTGCAGGTTGAGCGAATCGGCCACGATCCGCGCGTTCGTGCCATCGCCACGCATCACGTACAGCAGCGTCCGGCCATGCTGACTGACCGCGAATGCGAACGAATGGCCGTCAGGCGAGACTGCGGGGCCGCCCAGGACGCGCGCTCCCTCACCGCTCCACAGCTCCGAACTGTTCCCGTCGGCAAACTTCCAGATACTCTCGCCCGTGCCCGTCGCAGAAACATACAAGAGATAGTTCGGGCCGAGACGGGGAGAGAATCCCGTGCCGGTCGTGAGCGGAATTGCAGTGGGCGCCGTCGGCTTCGTGGGCACGTCCGAGATCTGCAGACGCCACAGCGTTGTCTTCGCATGCGCGCTTGCTGCAACCAGACGCCGACCGTCCGCACTGGCTGCCAGCGACGTGTACGGTTCCGTGCCGGAAGCCAGCCTGTGAGGAATGCGACGTTCGACGTCGATGCTATAAAGCCAGGGTCCGGAACCGTCGGGATCGGTAGCGAGATACATCAGCGTTCGCCGATCCAGCAGGACCGGATGGCTGACACGCGCGTTGTGCGACGTGATCCGTTCCGGAGTTCCTCCGCTAGAAGGGATGCGCCAGATATCGAGTTTGTCCGGGAGAGCGCCCTGGACAAAATAGATGTAGGCCGCGTCATACGACCACAAAGGAAAATGAGAGTGCAGCCCGGCAGGCGCTGTGAAGATCGGTTTACCTCCAGCTCGCCGATCGCCGTCCGACACGAACAGTGGGTCACCAGACCCAGGCGTGTGGTACGCCAGCCGGGCGCCGTCGCGCGACCAGTCGTACTCCGCCACGCCTTCGAGATAGGGACGCGGCTCTCCGCCCAGCGTCGGTACCGCCCATACGCTTATGTTGGCACTGCCGTTCCCGTCCCCTTGCCTGCGGACCCAATACGTAACCAGAGAGCCATCGGGGGAAAACCCCATAGTGCGGATCGATGGATTATCTACGAGTTCCGTTACGCTGCCGCGTGTCAGGTTGTGGAATTGCCCTGAACCGGCCTGCGTAACCCAAACATCCATCTGTCCGTCCTGGTCGGACAGAAACGCGATGAAATGGCCGTCGCGGGACACGGCTGCGTCCTGCTCCGTTCCATCGAAATCCGTTACCGCTTGAAATCGCGCATTCGCTATGGGGTTGCGCCAGAAATACTCCGTTCTCTGCAGCCACAGGCCAGCGCCGATCGCCAGCACGGCCGCCACGGCTACCGCCGGCAGGAGAAACCTCCATCTGCTTCGTGACGGCGTTGCTACCAGCGGGTCTGACACTGGCGCTTGGTTCCCGTTTTCCTGCACCGCCTGCAGATTCCGCCCGCGCGCCCACGCGTCCAGCTCGGCTCGCGAGGCATAGACCGAGCCCATCCTCGAATGCAGGTGCCGGTAGACAGGCATCGCCTCCCGCTTCTCCCAGCGCTGCGCCGTCGTTACGTCCCGGTTCAGATATGCGGCAATTTCCTTCCACGAATCCAGGCGGTCATCGGGTGGTCTCTCGGATGGCCGTGCGCCAACGGATGGTTCGCCCATCGCGCTCTCCTGATTTGACCGCGGTCGTCAGCCCGGGGGAACTGAATTGTACGTCCGCTGCGTTACCGAGGCACGGCAAAAGACGGCATTTCACGGAAAGTCCGGGAATTACCGCGGTTCTGCGCCTTACCGCTTGAAGCTGCCCTCCAAGGTGTCCGACTGTGCTCGCACCACTCCGGAGGGATTTTTCATGAAGATCAAAGCTGTCGGTTGGGCGGTTAACATCATCGCCCTGGTATTGGCGCTCGGCAACGGCGCTCTGGCTCAGGACTCGGCACACAAGGAATTCAGAGGGGAGATCAACGCCTATTCGCCCCAGACCACGAAAACGGTGAATGGAGTCACGACTGCAACCGGTCCATATGAGGTTCGCGGCTCGTGGTCCTTGAAGCTGAACAGATATGACAAGGCTGAGTTTTCCGCTGCCCTGAATATGGAATTCTCCGACGGTTGGGTTTTGACACCCACCGGTGGGTACGGGAACTTTGATCCCAGCGTCCGGGGTGCTCATACCCACCACATCACGATGACCGATGGCGAAGTCACAAGGCTTTCCAACGGCGGACTTCAGGTCTACGGTCCCGCCACGGTGACGCTCAATGGAGGCGCCACGCCCTTCGCACAAACGTCATTTTTGACCATCGTCATCACGGGTAGCGGTGCGGATGCCAACCCCGGTAGCGACCCCATCGAATTTTCCAACATCACGGTGGCTTTTGGAGCCCCGGCCTCCGGCCATTTCGGAACCGCGCCTCTGCCGGGCGTAGTCCGATCCATTCAGAGAGAAAAATAGTTTGCAGTGCGCGTTGGGTGTGATCGCGCAACTCACCGGCTGATCGTATATACGCCGCGAATCGCTACCGACAGGGCAGGACGAAAAAAGCAAATCGTCTTGTCCCCAATCAGATGCTCCCGTAAGGGGAAAGCCAGTGATCACTCGACGAGCCATCATCGCCGCCTTTGGATTTCTGGCCTTCCCCGCCTTTTTCTGGCCGGCATTCGGACAGGAAACTTCTCCGGCGACTCGGGCGGGCGAACACCGGCTCCCCATTCAAGTGCATGACGGGTTGATCTACATTCACGGGTAGGTGAATGGCAGCCGCGCGACGTTGCTGGTAGACACCGGCGCGGCGTTCACCACCTTTACAATAAAGCTCGTTCCAACTCTCAATACGGATTCAAGAATTACCCTCAACCTGGCAAAAGGCGGTGTGTCAGCCTTTCGCCTCCCAATAGGATTCGTCCTCGGAGACCCCGATCTGCAGGAACGGCGACGCTCCTTTCGTCACAATGCAGTCGTCGGAGACTTCAAATTCCTGAACGCCGACGGCCTCATCGGGCAGGACGTTCTGACCCAATTCAAATCCATAACCTTCGACTTCAAAGACTCCACACTCATTCTCGAAGATCACTGAGCGAAGCTCATCGCTTCAATTTGGGATCTTCGATCTCAATTGCGGCAAGCCCGGATAGGTATTCTGCGAGCGATCAGCGGGGGCTGGAAATGCAGACACTTTCGATATCCGTCGATTCGGGATTTGCGAAATAGCGGCGTTGGAAATACAAAGCCAGGTTCACCAGGGCGATCATGACAGGCACCTTGACCAACGGACCGATAACGGCCGCGAACGCCGCCCCCGAATTGATCCCGAATACCGAGACCGCTACCGCAATCGCCAGTTCGAAGTTGTTCGAAGCGGCCGTGAATGACAGCGTCGTGGTCTTGGAATAATCGGCCACCAGCTTGCGTCCCATGTAAAACGAGACCAGGAGCATGACCACGAAGTAGATCAGGAGCGGAATCGCGATCCTGAGCACGTCCACCGGCAGACGCACAATATAACTGCCCTTCAGCGAAAACATCACGACGATGGTGAACACGAGCGCCACAAGCGTGAGTGGACTGATACGCGGAACGAAGCTGCGGTCATACCATTCACGCCCTTTCACCCGGACCATGACCGCGCGAGTCAGGAATCCGGCGATAAACGGGACGCCGAGATAGAAGAAAACGCTACGAGCGATCTCTGTAACGGAGACATTCACCACTGCGCCATGCAGGCCAAACCACCTCGGCAAAACCGTGATGAACACCCAGGAATAGATCGAATAGAAAAACACCTGAAAGATCGAATTGAACGCCACCAGGCCGGCGGCATATTGCGTGTCGCCCTTGGCGAGTTCGTTCCAGACGATCACCATAGCGATGCAGCGCGCCAGTCCGATCATGATGAGCCCGGCCATGTACTCGGGATAGCTGCGCAGGAAAATAATCGCGAGCGCAAACATGAGAACCGGACCGATGAGCCAGTTCTGCACAAGCGAGAGTCCCAGTACGCGCTTGTTGCGGAAGACCTCGTGCAACTCTTCGTAACGAACTCGCGTGAAGGGTGGATACATCGTCAGGATCAGGCCCGCAGCGATTGGAATCGAGGTTGTGCCAACACTGAAGCGATTGAGAAACGGCACGACTCCCGGAGCAATCCAGCCAAGCGCCACGCCAGCCGCCATGGCTCCGAAGATCCACGCAGTCAGATAGCGGTCAAGGAATGAGAGACGATTTCTCTTTTTCAACTGAAGTCTCCAAATAACTTCTAGGAACGGCCGATGTCTTCGATTTCGTTCTTAATGGCAAGTTGGTCGAGTGTGCCCAGAGGCAAGGAGATAAACAGACCGATCCTCCGGTCCAGGATGACGAACGCATCGCGGAACGCTCGCGCGATTTCCTCCGGTGTGCCCTTCACTGCGGCCGGATCGGGAATGCCCCAGCGCACGGTCATCGGCTGGCCGGGCCAATACGGACATTGCTCGTTTGCCGCGTTGTCGCACACAGTGAAGACGAAATCCAGCTTCGGCGCTGCCGGCGTGGCGAACTCATCCCACGACTTACTGCGCAGCCCCGCCGTCGGCATCCCGGCTGACTCAATCTGTCTAAGCGCCTCCGGACGCGGGTAGTCATCCTTCGGGTCAGCCGCGTTTGTAGGCGGTGAATCGGCCCTTGCCTTTGTGGTTCAGAATCGCCTCGGCCATGATGGATCGCGCCGAATTGCCGGTGCAGAGGAACAGGACGCTGTAGTGATCCGGCATCTGCTTAAACCTGCTCCTGAAAACTGGGACTGGATTGCAACTGGACACTCCTTGCATATGCTAAAGCGAATATATTTGTGAAAAGACATATGCGCCAATCCATATATAACAACACGCATGAGGTATTTATTGCCAGTACTGTCCGGCGGGAAGCTGAATTGGCTTCGTCCCTCAAGGCTCTATCGATGCTAAGTACGGTGGTCTAAGAGGGTTATTTCTAAATTCCTCGTTCTAAAGGGCTTACTGGCAGCAATTTGCACCGGTAGGGTTGCAAAACTCCGTTCGGCCAGCAAGTTGTTGATGCGCAATGAGTTATTTCTAAATTCGTCCAACTAAAAGAGTTACGGCCGGATGCAGCACGTACCGCAAGAATTTGCCAATTCACCCCGTCCAAATTGCTAGTCTGGAAATAGGCCTCTCCGTACTGCGGGTCTGTTTTGGGAACTGGCAGGAATCAAAGCCGCGGTCGTTTGAGGTAGTTAACTCCAGATAGCACAAGGCTTATCGAGGTAACCCCGCGAAGCCGGGGAGGGGGTGGGGTAGCAACCTCGATACCCATCATTGTCCCTGCGAGCAGCCGACCTTATAAGCAGAGAGCATGAGCACCCGCCGCACCATGCCCGGAGGCTGGGCCTCCCCCCGCACCCTCACCCGCGGCGCCGGCGGACGATGCCTCTGCCGCTGGTGCGCGATCGAAGTCGGAAAAGGCCGCCGCACCTTCTGTTCCGATGACTGCGTCCACCAGTGGCGCCTGCGCTCCGACCCCGGCTACCTCCGCGATCAGGTGCTCCAACGCGATCGCGGCGTCTGCAAAAGCTGTCGCATCGATACGCTCGTCGCGCAAGGCATCCTGAAGCGCTCGCGCGGCGCAACCCGCCAGCGCCTGCTCAACTACTGGGACCTCGCCGCCTACACCGGCCGCTCACTGTGGGACGCGGACCACATCGTCCCGGTCGTCGAAGGCGGCGGCGAATGCGACCTCTCCAACCTGCGCACGCTCTGCCTGCGCTGCCACCGCATGGCAACGCTAGGCCTGCGCCTTCGCCGCGCCGAAGCCCGCGCCGCCCGCGCGGAGACGCGGGCCGTCTCAGCAAGACAGGATGCCGGCCCCCTGCCCGCTGTCGCTGCTGATGCGAGCGAGCAGGTAATATCGTGAGTGTTTGATCGGCCCAGGACGTGATCGGCCAAGTGAAGGAGTGTCATGACTACGAGCACAAAACACGTTGCCGTCACGCGCACGCAATATGCGGACTACATCGTGCGGGGACTGGAGCGCGAACGAGAGAGGCTTGCTGCGGAGTTTCATCAGCCTGACCGAGTGCCCAGCGCCGTGCTCGACAACGTCCTTCCTGAAGAGATGGCGCGAGAGATCTTCGCCGCCTACCCCAAGCCGTCCGAGATGATGGAGCGCAAGAGTCTACGCGAGCACAAGCTGGTCGCCGCGCAGATGGACCGCTATCACCCGCTTCTGGAGGAGATCATCTACGCCTTTCAGGATCCCCGTGTGGTCTCGCTCTCGACCGAGATCACCGGCATCACCGGCATGATCCCGGACGATCACCTCTACGCCGGTGGCATCAGCCTGATGGCGCAAGGCCACTTCCTCAATCCGCACCTCGACAACTCGCATGACAAGGACCGCAATCTCTACCGCGTCCTGAACCTGCTCTACTACGTCTCGCCGGAATGGACCCACGAATCGGGCGGCAACCTGGAGCTGTGGGACCACGGCCCGGAGGGTAAGCCGCGCGAGATCGTCAGCCGCTTCAACCGCCTCGCTCTGATGGCTACACACAAGACCTCATGGCATTCGGTGAACAAGATCCAGGCGGCGCACGCGCCCCGCTGCTGCGTCTCCAACTACTACTTCTCCGCGACTCCGCTGGAACAGCAGGAGTACTTCCACGTGACCACCTTCCGCGGCCGCCCCGAAGAGCCGATCAAGGATGTGCTGCTGCAAGGGGACGCCGTCCTGCGCTCCAGCCTTCGCAAGGTCTTCAAGAAGGGTGTCACCAAGACCACCCACGTATACGAGAAGGATGGCGACACGACCGACTCGCAATCCTGAGCAGGCCAGGGCCCGTTCCAATTAACGTCGCCGAAGGACAATTACTGTGCGTGCAGCGCTCTTCACTCGTGAGTTTCCGCCACACATCTATGGCGGCGCCGGCGTCCACGTCGACTACCTGAGCCGCGAGCTCGCTAAGAAGATTGACGTTGAGGTGCACTGCTGGGGCAAGCAACATGCTGACCTGGGTCGCCTCCATGTCCGCGGACAGGAGCCCTGGGCCGAGATCACCCACGGCACCACGGGCAAGTTCAAGGGCGCGCTCGAAGCCTTCAGCCTGAACCTCACCCAGGTGAAAGCGCTCGAAGCCATCGACATCTGCCACACCCATACGTGGTACGTGGCGATGGCCGGGTTCCTGGCCAAAAAGCTCTACAACATTCCCTTCGTGCTCACTACCCATTCGCTCGAACCGCTGCGTGCCTGGAAGTCCGAGCAACTCGGCTCCGGATACGCGATGAGCTCCTGGATGGAGCGCACCGCTATCCTCGAAGCTGATGCCATCATCGCGGTTTCGAACGGAACCAAGGCCGACGTGCTCCGCGCCTACGATGTCCCCGCCGATCGCGTCCACGTGATCTACAACGGCATCGACCTCGACGAGTACCAGCAGACCGCGAACACCACTGCGCTCAGGCAGTACGGCGTCGATCCCGCCATACCGTACGTCCTTTTCGTCGGCCGCATCACCCGCCAGAAAGGCGTCACCCATCTGGTCGACGCCATCCGCTATCTTCCACCGGAGACTCAGATCGTTCTCTGCGCCGGCGCTCCGGATACGCCTGAGATCGCCGCCGAGATGCGCGCCAAGGTGGATGAGGCCCGGCACCACAACCCGCACATCGTGTGGATCGAGAAGATGGTCACGCGCGCCGAGACCATCCAGCTCTACTCCCATGCCCGGGTCTTCTGCTGTCCCTCCGTCTACGAACCCTTCGGCATCATCAATCTCGAGGCCATGGCCTGCCGCGCCCCCGTGGTTGCCAGCGCTACCGGGGGCATCCTCGAAGTCGTGGTCGACGGTGAGACCGGCTACCTGGTGCCATTCCAGCAGGACCCCGTCACCAGCTTCCCCGTGGATTCCGATCAGTTCGCCCGTGACCTCGGCGCCAGGCTTACCGCGCTGCTCAAAGACCCCGCCGCATGCAAGCGCATGGGCGACGCGGGCCGCAAACGCGTGGAGCAGCACTTCGCCTGGTCCAGCATCGCCGACCAGACCATCGCGCTTTATCGGGAGTTGATCGCTCGTTCGGAACGGTAGTTTGATAAGCGATAGCTCCGTTTCTATCGCTCATCAAAGCATGCCTTCCCAAAGTCGGTCGACTTCCTGATCGAGAAGACGCGCCTCCTCGACCGCTTGCGTGAGGAAATCAACCCGCGCCAGCACAAAGCCATCCTGCGCATCCTTCGTGAGGGCCCGGAGGGCTTCAAGGGCGGACTCAGCGCGAGCAACTATGCAAAGGTCACCGGCGCCTCCCCCGCCACCACCACTCGCGATCTCGCCGGCCTAGTCGCTCGCGGAGCGCTTGTTCGCACTGGCGAGCTGCGCCATGCCCGCTATCACCTGAATCTGAAACTCCAGCCGCCCCGTAGCATCACTATCAACAAGCGCGGCGAGGTCCTCGAACAATAACCGTCAGCCGAGCGCTGGCGCAGGTAGGTGAACAAGCCGCACAATACAACCGTGCACCCACTCGGCTTGATCTTCGGACTGCTCGCCATCGGCACCGTGTTGCTCGATGCCTTCGAGACCATCATCCTGCCGCGTCGCGCCAGCGGGAAGATTCGGCTCACCCGGCTGTTCTACGTACTCACCTGGCGCCCTTGGGCGGCGGTGGTTGGCCGCTATCGGAACCGCAGATTGCGCGAGACCGGCTTCAGCTTCTACGGTCCGCTCTCGCTGCTTTTCCTGATCGCGCTCTGGGCGGTGGGGCTTGTTTTCGGCTTTGGCTTTATGTTTTATGGCTTGGGAGCGCCGCTGCACGACCAGCTTGGACTGCACCCGCTGCACACGGCCATTTATCTCAGCGGCACCACGTTGTTCACCCTCGGCCTCGGTGATGTAACACCCCTGAACCACTGGGCGCGTGACCTCGTCATCATCGAGGCCGGCACGGGGCTGGGCTTCGTCGCCGTAGTCATCGGCTACTTGCCTGTGCTCTATCAGGCCTTCTCGCGTCGCGAAGGCTCGATTGCGCTGCTCGATGGCCGTGCCGGCTCGCCGCCCACCTCAAGCGAGTTGCTTCGCCGTCACGCGAGTGATGGCGACAACGATGCTCTCATAGCGCTGCTGGCGGAGTGGGAACGCTGGTCCGCGGAGATGCTCGAGAGCCACATTTCGTATCCGCTGCTGTGCTATTTCCGTTCGCAGCATGATAACCAGAGCTGGCTCAGCGCCATCACCGCCATCCTCGATACCTGCGCCGTGCTGCTCAGCATCGTCGAATGCTCGGCCTGCCGGCAGGCGCGGCTCACCTTTGCGATGGCGCGGCACACGGTCGTGGACCTGCTGCTGGTCTTTGGCATGCAGCCGGTCGCCATGCCCAAGCCTGCTCCTCCGGGTTCGGCTACGGCAACGGATGCGTCCAAGGACATCTCGATGCGGCTCAGCGAGCCCGAGTTGGTCAGGCTCACGGAAGTCCTCTGCAAGTCCGGCTATCGCCTGCGTCTCGAACCCGAGCGGCTGGCGCTGCTGCGCAAACTGCGATGGATGTATGAAGGTCAGGTCGTCGCGTTATCGCGCTACCTCTGTATGCCGCTGCCGCCGCTGGTCACCGAAACGCCGGGCCGCGACACATGGATGTTGGTAAACAACCTGTTGGAGCTCTACTCTGTACAACCGCAGGCAACGGATGAGGACACACACGCCGCAACCCTGATGGCCCGCACCCGCGAAATCTTCGCCGACGAGCCGCACGCCTTTTGACGTCCCATGGCGATCATTCGCCTATGAAATCAGCGCGGCACTCGCCACCGGCAGGTGCAGGCGCGCCCCCACGGCCTCGTGCGAGTTCGCGTGCCAGCCTCCATCCGTTCCGATCGTCGCATTGCCCAGCGTCTCGCCGGACTTCGCTGCCGCATCGGGCGCGTGAAGCCGGATCAACTGCATCCCGGCCAACTTATGGTCTAGCGCAAGATCGATCGGATGATCCAGGCTGAGGTTCAGCGCTATCAGCGTCACATGTCCATCGGGACGCTGTACCGCATAGACGCGCAATCCATCGGGCGCCGTGCTCAGAGTTGTCTCCAGCAGTCCTCCTGGCGATGACTCGCGAAACAGCCTCATGCCGTAATACAGCGGCCGTGCTTCGAAGCCCTTGGCGCGGGCGCCCGCAATCGGCGTGTACGGGCCATAGCCACCTCCGTGGAAATTGACGCCGATGCCGCCGGCCTGCGCGATGCGGAACATGTAGTCCGCACCCCACAGCGCCGATGCAAACGTATCGCTCACGTCCTTCTTGCCGCCGCCGTAGCAGGAGTTGGTTTCGGCCAGACGGAACGGCAATCCGGTCTCTTTTGTCACCTGCTCCAGCCCTGCAAACTCGCGATCCAGCTTCGGATCGGGACGCAGCAGGCGCGGAATATCCATCGCCGGATCGCCCGGCGGCCCTTCCGCGTAGTAGTGCGAAGAGACGAACTTCGCATCGTTGCGGAATGCCTTGGCGAACGGCACGAGCCAGTCATTGTTGAATGCAGTGTCCGGCCCGGCGAAAGGTGCACCGGGCACGCGCTTGCGCACTGCCTCAAAAAAGCGCCGCCACTCCGCGATGAACTGATCTGCATTGTAGGTCGAGGGCCGCAGCTCGTTCTTGTAGAACAGGTCGGGCTCGTTCGCCATCTGGAACGCGAGCAGCTTCGAGCCCATCACACGCGTAACGAAAGCGGCTTCTTCGACCGCCATCTCCGGCGTGCCCAGCCCGAGATTGAGTCCGTAGATCAGTGACCATCCGGGCAGCCGGTCGAGGAACTCGCGCAGATTGTGAATCGCCTGTTCCGTGATCACGCGACGCGGCGGCGCCTGGTTTCCTTTGTCCGGCCCCAGCGCACCCTGGATTGGATTCGTTGAAATCCCGTGTGCCTGCGGATCCGCTCTCCAGAAGCAGTACTCGCTGGTGTTGCCGCCAATGCGCAGCACGCCGTGCTGGCCGAGTCCGCCGACAAGATTGATGAGCTGCTTATTGTCCCCGGCAAAGAAATCGGGATCACTGAGCTGCGCCGACTCATAACTCAGCCCAGTAAAATCTTCGGCGATTCGGCGACCGGTTGGTTTGCCCAAAGTCACCGTAACCGGTAACGGAGCGGCTTGCGCAAACAGACGCGACACGGGGTGCAATACGGCAGTGCCCACTGCAGAGAGGGAGAGGAATCGACGCCGGTTCATCGCGACAATTCGACCACAAGCAGGAGTGGACAATCAAAATCACGTTCCATGTGGCGATACGATGTATCAATTCCTGCAACGGGTTTACTTGTATGACCGTTGATACGTCCCGCTGATCCGGTCATGCCAGCCGAGCTGGTCTTCATCGAAAACGGCCCATAGAAGTCCCAGACCCAGCGGCAGGGCGGAGAGCAGCAGCGCGCCCACGCGCCGCTGCATCGCCTGCCGGGTTGGATTGTCGTCATCCAATGTGCACAGCGCGATGCGGGCGTAGGTCATGCCCGGCGTGCTTTCGCCAAAGCGGAAGAACAGCCACTGATATGCGGCGAAAATGACTACGAGTGCCAGAAAGGCGGCCGCCAGGGCAGTTCTGCCTGCGGGCGGATGCGCCGTGCATGAGCTGAAGACAAAAACGAAAATCAGAAAGCCAGCAAAGCTGAGCGCCGCATCCACCAGCGCCGCCATGACGCGGTCTTCCAGCGCCGCCGGCCGGATCGGAATCTCTTCCACTGCCGCACGCGCGTTGCGCGCCGCGCGTTCCGGCACCGGAGCATCCAGCCGGATGGACGACCAGTCCAGCCCGGCTGTCGCTGCCATCATCCCTGGTCGATGATCGATCATCTCCGGTTCCACTTCGAAGATGCGCAACTGTCCTGTCTGCGGTTCGGCATCGCGCAGCGGTCCCTCAGCCAGCCGCGGGCGCGCCTTTCGCGCCGCCACCAGCTCGCGGGGAAACTCGATCAGGTTCGCCGCCAGCGGAATAGCCGGCGCCACCGTTTCCTCTTCCAGCGGGTCGCAAAACTGTGGCATCAGCGGTGGGTTAGGGGAGGACGGCGAGGCTCGCCTGTCTGTTCCAGACTGAGCAGACCTGCGCGCTTCGTAGGCCTGCATCTGCCGTCGCGTGCGGTCGTCCAGATCGTAGCGCACCTCGATGCTTTCGCGTTCCACACGTTCCTGCTCAACCCGCAGCCGCTCCTCCGCCTCGCGTGCCTCCGCCACAGCGGCCTCCGCCAGGCGAGCATCTTCCATGCGCCGGCGTACTGCTTCCTGCGCGGCTTGCGCCTCGATCAGCGCCTTCTCCGCCGCCAGCGCCGCCTCTTCGGCTTCGCGCTCCAGCACCTCACGATAGCTTGGCCGTGCTGCGTAGCGAGCCGCGACGGCCGCGGCAACATTGGCGCGTCCGGGATCTTCTGCATCTGCGGAGCGGTGCTCCAGCGGCAGGCGAGGCTGGCTGGTGCCGCGGCCCGACCGTCGCGCACGGCTGGCAGCCAGCTTCTCCGTCAGCTCCGTCTTCCACGCCGGCACATCATCCGGCACGAATTTGGCCATCACTCTCGTCCCTGCTTCCGGCGTCTCTGCTACCGCCCATGCATCTGTTGCGCTCTCGTGCGTTCCTCACCGCCTGCACGGCACGCGAGGAATCGTAGCGAAGCCGTACCGAACGATCGCCAACAGCGGCGAAGATGCGGCATGGGTAGCGTTGGCCGAGCCAGAGCTGCGCAGACGTTCCCAGTCCGAGGCAAACATCGCCTTTGCTATTCTGGCCTTGCCCGTGCCGAAGAACCTGCGCAGTTTTTTATGTATCACGGTGGTGTGGCTGTGTCATCCGCAGCTTGCACTTTGGGCGTGGCAGAGCGGGCACCCGGAATCAAGCGCGGTACCGGCATCGCAGACGCAACCATCCTCCGCGCCTGCATCCGCATCCGGCGCGCTGCCTGATGTGCCCGACGCGGATGAGTTGCCGCGCCTTGAGCCAGTGCCCGGCCCCGGTAAGGTGCTGGTTCCGGTTCACATTGCGGCAAACACGCAACGCAAGGACGGCTCTGTCTACACCCTGCTTGGCGATGTCGAAATCCGCTACAAGGGTTACGTGGTTCACGCCGACAGGATGAACTACAACGAAGACACCGGCGAAGCCCGTGCCGAAGGGCATGTGGAGCTCGATGGCGGCCCGGCCGACGAGCATATCCTCGCCGATCATGCCACGCTCAACCTCGACCTCGATACCGGCCGCTTCTACAACGTGACCGGCAGCGTGGGAGTGCTCGAGAACGTCAGCCGCAAGAAGGTCATCTACACCACTACCAATCCGTTTCTATTTACCGGGCGTGTCGTGATCAAGAGCGGGCCCGAAGCGTTTCGAGTCATCAGCGGCACCATGACTTCCTGCCGCCTTCCGCACCCGGACTGGGTGATCGCCGCCGGACGCATCGACATGGCCGACGGCCAGGCGAGCGCCCGCAATGCGCTCTTCCGCGTGCTGAACATCCCCATCGTCTATCTTCCCTACTTCACGCACCCCATCATGTCGTCGGACCGCCAGTCCGGATTCCTGATTCCGGTCTACTCGCAGTCAAGCACCAAGGGCAGCGTCTTCGGCGAGCAGTATTACCTCGCACTGAACCGCAGCATGGACCTGACGATAGGCACCGACTACTACTCCAAACGCGGGTGGGCCCCCAGCGGGGAGTTCCGCTACCGCGGCCGTGGAGACGATTTCGCGGACATTCGCTTCACCGCACTCTTCGATCGCGGCATCATGCTCGGTAACACGCTCACTGACCAGGGGGGTCAGGACATCTTCATCAACTCCCGGCATGGCCTGGGTGCCCACACCCGTCTGGTGAGCAACGCCGAATACCTCAGCTCAATCAGGTATCGCGAGGCCTTCGCTGAGAGCTTCTCTCAGGCCACTGCGACGCAGGTGAATTCGAATGTCTATCTCACTCACAACAGCGGCGGCGTCTCGCAGACAGTTAGCTTCAACCGCTATATCAACTACGCGCAAGTGAGCCCGTTCATCGAAGACGTCGTGATCGCGCATCTGCCAACCATCGATGTCACCTCGGTGGAGCGTCCACTCGTCGGCACCTGGTTGCTGTGGAGCGCGTATGGAAGTGTGGCTGGCCTCAACCGGCGCGAGCCCGGTTTGGAGACCGCTCATGAGGTTGGCCGCGCGGATGTATACCCTGGCCTGTCCATGCCGCTCCACCTGGGCGGCTTCGATATCCGTCCCGAAGTAGCGATACGCGAGACCTTCTACACCAAGAGCCAGGCACCCACCTTCGCTGTTGATCCGCTCACGCAAACCTTCGTGCCGGTCTATCGCTCAGCCAGCCTCAACCGCAAGGACATCGAAGCAGGCATCGAGCTGCGAGCCCCGGTGATAGAGCGCGACTTCGCGCCCGCATGGCTCGCGCACTACGATCGCAGTTTGCGCCATACCATCGAGCCCGAAGCCCACTATCAGTTCGTCTCCGGCATCGACAACTTCCGTAACGTCCTGCGCTTCGATCCGACGGACCTGGCGAGCGACACCAACGAAGTCGAATACTCCGTCACCCAGCGCTTCTATCTGAAAAAACTGCACCCCAAGCCATGCGGCAACGCGCCGCTTCCTCCCGAAGGCTACGGCCGCGTGTATCTGCCGATCGACTACCACGACTGCTCCAGCACGGACACCAGCGAATCCCTTACCTGGACGCTGGCGCAGAAGCGCTACTTCGATCCAATATTCGGCGGCGCTATCTTCGACAACCGGCGCAATGTGCTGGCCACAACGCTCGAACTCACCGGGATCTCCTTCCTCTCCTCGCCGCGTGATTACTCGCCCCTCATCTCGCGGCTGGCCCTGCGCACCAACCAGACGCTCGGCTTCGGCTGGGATCTGGACTACGATCCCAAAGCCGGTCGCATCAACGGGAGCAACGTCTACGCGGACATTCGGCACGCAGGCTTCTTCGGCAGCGTCAGCCACGCGCGTCTGGATGCCCTGAACCCCAGCACGCTGCCGACACCTGTTACCAACTATGAGCAGCTCCGCGCAACGCTTGGCTATGGCGCCAGCACCAAAACCGGGTTCAGCGGCGGCATCAATCTTGGCTACGATCTGAATCAGGAGGCGCTGCAGTACGGCGGTGTGCAGACCAGCTACAACTGGAATTGTTGTGGCCTCACGCTGGAATACCGGCGTCTCGCGCTGGGCGCAGAGCGCAATGAAAACTACGAGAGCTTCAACTTCACCCTCGCCGGCATCGGGACCGCCGGCAACATCAATCGGTCCCAGTTGATCTATTAGTCCCGGATTGGCTCTGAGTGGCTGGCCTCAAAGTGCCATTCGCCCGCGCCAGCCGCGCCCTGCGATAATGGAAATGCTCGTCGCTCTGCTGTGAAAGGCGGTTTGTTTGTTCCGTACCCAACTTGTTCTCACCTGCGCCCTGGCCGCAATCGTCACGCTCGGTTGCCGGGCCCAGACGCCTCCGCCCAACGCCTCGGTTGAGCGGCGCATCGAGGTGCTGGTGCGCTCCCAGTTCAATGTCCCCTCCAACTATGACGTCTCCCTCGGCGGCAAGACGAAGAGCGACATTCCCGGGTTTGACAACCTGCCCGTCACCTTCTCGCACAACGGCAAACAGACCACCGTTACATTCCTGCTCTCGAAGGACGGCAACACGCTGGCACGGCTCGAGAAGTTCGACATCAGCAAGGACCCGCAATCCATCTATTCGCTCGACCATCGGCCGATCCGCGGCAATCCCGAGGCAAAGGTCACCATCGTCAACTACGACGACCTCGAATGCCCCTACTGCGCCCGCATGCACGAGGAACTGTTTCCGACTACTCTCGACCACTACAAGGGGCTGGTGCGCTTCGTCTATAAGGACTTTCCGCTGGTTGAGATTCATCCCTGGGCGATGCATGCCGCCATTGATGCCAACTGCCTCGCCGACCAGAATGGCGATGCCTACTGGCAATTCGTTGACTACACCCACAGCCACGGCCACGACATCGACGGCAATCACGACAATGTGAAGCAATCCTTCGCCACGCTGGACGAGCAGGCACGCGCGATCGGCAAGAAAGCCAGGGTCAACGACACGAAGCTCGATGCCTGTCTGACGAAACAGGACGAATCCACCATCCGGAGCTCCATGCGCGAAGGAGAGAAGCTCGGTATTGACGGCACCCCGCAGCTCTTTGTCGACGGCGAACGCGTCGCCCCCGGCGCACAGCCAACATCCGCGGTGTGGGACGCCATCGATCGCGCGTTAAAGGCCGACGGCATCACCCCGCCCGAACGGACGGATGCAACACCACCAACTCCGGCAGCTCAGGCGCCGGCCCCCTCGCGTTAGGGCCTGGCCACGCCGCCTTGGGGAGATACGATAAGCTTTGTGAGCCGGCGCGGTGGCCACCACCCGGGCCGGCGAGAAGCGTTCCGCGCCGGCCGCCTCTCGAAGGAGACAGAGTGCCAGAAGTTCCGCCCGCTGCATCCAGCCATGCCGCCCCCTCCCTGCTTCACCGTTCCACCCGGCTCACCCGCGGTTTCCCGCTGGGGCTACAGCAGGATAGGTGTAAGGTCGAGCAGAAATCTCGAGAGGCTTTTTTATCAAGAAAAAGCCTACAGAGCGGCTCTCGGGCACCCAATCGTAATCCTGCTTTAGCCTTGGGCCTCGCCTGCCTGACATTGGTGGCGGGATGCAACCGCCCGCATCAGCCGAATGTCGTCGCCACCGTCAATGGCCACCCCATCGACCAGGCGACGCTGGAGCGCTATTACCGCAGCAACCTCGGAAACAACCCGCAGCAGCCTTCGCCCGTTCAATCCCAGATCGCTCATCTTGAGATCCTGCGCAATCTCATCGATGACGACATCAAGCAGCAGCGCGCCGCGAAGCTGAACCTCGTCGCTACCGATGAGGAGGTCGACGCCAAAGTGGCCGAGATCAAGGCTCCTTTCACCCAGGAAGAGTTCAATCGTCAGCTGAAGGCAAAAAACATGACGCTGGACGATCTGAAACGCGAGATCCGCCGCGGCCTGACGACGGAAAAGTTGATGAACAAGGAGATCAACTCCAAGATCAACATCACGGACGCGGACATCACCGAGTACTACAACGCGAACAAGTCGCTCTTCAATCTGGTCGAGCCTGAGTACCATCTGGCGGAGATCGTCGTCTCGGCCGTTCCGGCGCAGCCGCCAAGCATGCAAGCCGCCAGAACCAATACCGACGCAGAGGCGAAGAAGCAGATCGAGGCGCTGCATACCAGGCTGGAAAGCGGCGACGACTTTGGAGCGCTGGCCTCGCAGTTCAGCCAGCAAACGTCGACCGCCAGCAGCGGGGGCGACATGGGACGGCTCAGCGAATCCCAGCTCAGGCAGGATAGCGCCGTCTTCGCGGCCATCGGCAAGCTCCGGCCCGGCCAGATCACCGACCCGATGCCCATCTATGACCAGAGCCACAAGGTAAATGGTTACGCCATCTACAAACTCCTCGACAAGGAAGCCGCCGGCCAATATGAGCTGAACGATCCTCGCGTGCAGCAGACCATTCGCGGGCAACTGCGCGACAGCCGCGCGCAGCTTCTGCGCAATGCCTATGACGAAATGCTGCGCGACCAGGCGCACGTCGAGAATTACTACGCGGAAGAGATATTTAAGAAGGGCGCGCAGTAATTCCCGAAGGTCCCGCTCGTTACTGAATGCTTGTTAGACTGGTCCACTTTCCTTTTTTGGAGGCTGCGCTTGTCCCATCGATCATCGCTGCTCTTGCTGTTCCTCGTCCTCCCCTCCATCTGCTTCGCTCAACCGCAACCGCAGCCCGCGCGCACATTGGTGCGCGTCGCGCATCTGGTGGATGTCCACGCCGGCCGCTTGCTCGATGCGCAAACCCTCGTGGTGTCCGGCGATCGCATCGTTGCGGTAAAACCCACCTCTCAGGTGCGGGCGCAGCCCGGCGACACCGTCATCGACCTGGGCGATGCAACGCTGCTCCCCGGCATGATCGACGTCCATACACACCTCACGAGCGATACCAACTTCGATCCCTACCACGAGCTCTCGACGAGCGTCGCTAAAAGCGCGCTCACCGGCGCGCGCAATGCGAAGGTGACGTTCGAAGCCGGCATCACCACCGTGCGCAATGTCGGCGCCGATGGCTTCGCCGATGTCGATCTGCGCGAAGCGATCAACGAAGGTCTCATCGAAGGACCGCACATGCAGGTCAGCGGCCCGGCGCTCGGCATCACCGGCGGCCACATGGATAACAACCTGCTTCCTGAGTCCTATCACGATGTCGGCGAAGGCGTGGCAGACGGCATACCGGCGGTTCAGCACATGGTGCGCCGCAACATCAAATATGGCGCGGACCTGATCAAGATCGGCGCCACCGGCGGTGTGCTCTCGAAGGGCGACGATCCGCAGGCCAGCCAGTACACCCTCGAAGAGATGCAGGCCATCGTCGCCGATGCGCACCGGCTGGGCCGCAAGGTGGCAGCTCATGCGCATGGGGCCCAAGGCATCCTGTGGGCCAGCGAGGCCGGCGTCGACTCCATCGAGCACGGCAGCTACATGAACGACGAAGACATCAAGATGATGAAGGCCCACGGCACCTACTTCGTGCCCACGGCCTATCTCATCGACTGGATGCGCGAGAACGGACACCTGCCTGCCATCTATCAGCAGAAGATGCTGACGGTAAGCGCCATCGAAAAAACAAACGCGAAGCATGCCATCGCCGCCGGGGTGAAGGTTGCGATGGGCACCGATGCCGCCGTCTATCCGCACGGGCTGAACGCACACGAGTTCGAGGTCTACGTCCGCGACTTCGGCATGACGCCTATCGAAGCGCTGCGCACCGGCACCGTGAATGCCGCCGATCTGATGGGCTGGAGCGATCGCGTCGGCTCGCTCGACGCCGGGAAGTGGGCGGACGCCGTCGCGGTCGAGGGCAATCCGCTGCAGGACATCACCGTGCTCCAACACCCTGTCTTCGTGATGAAGGGCGGCGTGGTCTATCGCAACGATCTTAAGCGCCACTAAAGGTTCATATCTTTAACATGAGCAGGAACATGGTGCGTTACGGCATTCTGGGCTTCGGCCATCACGGGGAGCGCCGTCTCGCGCCGGCCTTCGAGCGCGCACAGAGCTCGAAGCTCACGGGCATTTGGCGCCGTAACCAGGAGCGCGCCAGCGAAAACGCGCAGCACTTCCACATCGCCCAGGTATTCGATTCACCGGAACAGCTGTGCGCCTCATCCACGATCGACGCGGTGTTCGTCGCCAGTCCCGATGCGTTGCACTGCGAGCACACGCTGCTGGCGCTGCGCCATGGCAAGGCGGTGCTGTGCGAAAAGCCGCTGGCGATGAGTGCGGCCGAAGCGATTCGTATGGCAACCGCTGCACGCGCAGCCGGCCGCGCTTTCGGCGTCGCACAGAATTTTCGCTACAACCTCTCGCTGGAAAGGATGCGGGCCATGGTTGCCGAGGGCGTTGTCGGCCAGCCGGTCTTTGCCTCCACGCACTTCTGCTTTCTCAGCCGCAATAGCCCCCGCACCTGGATCGACGACGGCGGCATGGCGTGCGGCGGCCCCATTGGGGACGTCGGCATTCACGCCATCGATGCGCTGCGCTTCGTCCTCCAGCAGGAGGTCCTCGCCGTCAGTACGATCGCGCGCGATGGCCAGACGCGCTCGCCAATGGAAGACCCACCGCCTTCCTCCACTTCCGAGCGCGAGCTTGAACAAAGTGCTGCCCTCACCCTGGAGTTCAGCCGCGGAGCGCTCGCGAGTGTCCAGGTAAGCTTCCGCGCACAATACCGCACGTTCCTCGAGGTGGTCGGCGAAGCTGGCGTCCTCACCGTGGAGAGCGGTCTCACCGTCGATCGCCCCGTCACCATCGTTCATCACAGCGCCGGCAAGATCATCCACCAGGAAGTCATATCCAACGCGGAAGCATACAGCCGCATGCTCGACGGCTTCTCAGCAACGGTGGAAGGCACCGGCAGCTTCGCCAGCACCGGCGACGACGGCGTACAGAACCAGCGGATTCTTGATGCTGCCTTCCGAAGCTGGCACAGCGGCTGCCGTGAACGCATCCGCTAAAACAGATTTCGCATAGGCGTACTCAACACGGCTTTCCATCAAGAACGGCCGCTCCGTGCGGGAACTGAACGGAGCATAGTAATAGGAAATCTGCTTTGAGACGCTCAAACTCACTCGATCACGGCCAGCACCTGGCCGGACGTTACCTTGTCGCCCGCGGCCACGCGCAGCTCCACAACGCGGCCGTCGCGTGCGGCCTTCAGCTCGTTCTGCATCTTCATCGCCTCAATCACAACCACGCCCTGATGGGCCAGCACCGCCTCGCCCTGTGCCACCAGCACCCGGGCGACACGTCCCGGCATGGATGCCTTGATCTGCAGCGTGCCGTTGCCCGCGCCTGGCCGTTTGCGCTGTCCACGCAGCGAGCGGCGATCGGTCACCGCAACCCGGTGCTGCCGTGCGCTCACCGCGACTGTTTCCTCGTCAGCTATCACGACGCGCACGCAGCGATGCGAGCGGCCATCTATCAGGAGCGAAAGCACACCGGGCATCGGTTCGAACAGATCGACCGGAATGGCGCGGCCATCCATGTGGACCACGCAACCATCCGCTTGGCGCTCCAGCGAAAGGCGGCGCACCACGCCATCCACTTCCACCTCGACCACCAGCGGTGTCATCGACGCAACCCTCCGCGCAGAGCATTGTGCTGCCACGGCGTCTGCGCTCGCGTAGTTACGGGCACAGATGCGGGAGCAGCAAACAGGACAGCGGCGATTGCCGCGACATCCGCGCTGTCTCCGGCTGCATCCGCGGCGTCCGGCACAGCCTTCCCGAGCAGGCGGTCGAGATAACCGGTGTCGATCCGCGCGGCCCGGAAGTCCGCGTCATTCAGAATGCGGCGCAGCAGCTTCAGGTTCGTTCGAATGCCGCCGATAACATACTCATCGAGTGCACAGCCCAGCCGCGCGATTGCCGCTGCGCGGTCCGGCGCATATGCAATCAGCTTTGAAAGCATGGGGTCATACTCGGTCGGCACCTCCCACCCTTCGTACACGCCCTCGTCCTCGCGAATGCCCGGGCCGCCCGGCCGCATTAGTCGCGTGATCTTGCCGGGCGAAGGCAAAAATCCGCTCTCCGGGTCCTCCGCATAAACGCGCACCTCCATCGCGTGGCCGCGCAGTGCGACTTCTTCCTGAGTGAAAGGCAGCGGCTTGCCCTCGGCAATCGCAATCTGCAGATGCACCAGGTCGAGCCCTGTGACCAGTTCGGTCACCGCATGCTCCACCTGCAGGCGCGTGTTCACCTCGAGGAAATAAAAATTCTGCGCTTCATCAACCAGGAACTCCACCGTGCCCGCATTCACATATCCCGCTTCGCGCGCGAGCCGGCACGCCGCTTCTCCCATGCGCCTACGCAGGTCGGGACCAACCACGGCGGACGGCGCTTCCTCAATCACCTTCTGGTGGCGCCGCTGCACGGAGCACTCACGCTCGCCGAGATAGACCACGTTGCCATGCTGGTCGGCGAGCAGTTGTATCTCGATATGACGCGGCCGCTCGATCAATTTTTCGAGATACACCTCGCCCGATCCAAAGGCGCGCGCTGCCTCATCGCTTGCCGCGATCAGCGCCGATGGCAGCTCTTCTGGACTTTGGATCGCCCGCATGCCTTTACCGCCACCGCCCGCGGCAGCTTTCAACATCACCGGATAGCCGATCTCTTTCGCCAGCGTCAGCGCTTCTTCGGGAGACGTAAGGCCGCGCACCGATCCCGGCGTACGCGGCATGCGTGCGCGATCGGCTGCGGCACGCGCTCGCGTCTTTGAGCCCAGTTCGCGCATGGCAGACGCTGGCGGTCCAATGAAGGTGATCCCCGCTGGCGCGCAGGCTTCGGCAAAGTCAGCATTCTCGGAAAGAAATCCGTAACCGGGATGAATCGCGTCCGCGCCACATTTGCGTGCGATTTCAAGGATGCGATCTCTCCGCAGATACGAGTCGACCGACGGTGCAGGTCCGAGCCGGTACGCCTCATCCGCGTACTGCACATGCAACGCGCCTCGGTCCGCGTCGGAATAGACTGCCACTGGTGAGATGCCCAGCTCACGGCACGCACGAAGCAGGCGAAGGGCGATCTCGCCGCGGTTGGCAATCAGTATCTTGCGAAGGGAAGCCACCAATGAGCGATTCTAAACTGGATGCAACACGCCTGTGGGTGCAACGCGAGGTGTTCGCATCTGATTCGTCCACGAATCCTGAGTTGTCATCTTGGAGACCTATATCTAGGAAGACACGCTAGGCAAGTGATCGCCGAGGTGCCATCAATCTGCTCAAAAAACGAAAGAGCCCGCCAGGCGGGCTCCGTCGCGTCATCGCGGTGCTGGCTACTTGTTTGTGTCCACACCCGGCTTGCTGGCCGAGTTGGCCTTCTCCACGTTCGCTTTGCGGGCGCCCAGGGCCTTCTGAATCCAGTCTTGCGCCTGCTGCAAATCGGCCTTACGCGCATCGTCATTGCCGCACTCGATTTCCGCCTTACGGCGATAAGCGAGGTTGAGGTACGCCATAGCATCTTCGTAAGAGGGCCGCAGGTCGATCGCCTTATGCAGAGAATCCATCGCCTCGTCCACCAACGGACCATTCATAGCCGCCAGCTTTGGACACTCTTTTTTGGGTATGCCCCCGTCCGCCGCTTGCTTTTCCGTCAGCCCGTTGGCTGCCAGAAAATCCAGCGAGTTCTTGCGTGCCTTGTTCCAGTCGATAACACCGACGGTGTAATAAGCTTCCGGATCCTTGGGATCGACGGCAAGCACCTTCTGCTGCCATGTCTTCGCGTCGTCCGCCTTGCCTTGACCAAAATAGATAGCGGCAATGCCCTTGATCGCGTTCACATTGTTTGGATCAATCTGCAGCGCGTCCTTATAGGCCGCGATGGCATGCTGGGCAAGCGCCGTATTCGCCGGAGTGTCGGAGTTCGGCACAACCTGCTGCGCATATGCCGTGGCCAGGTACATATGCGTCATGGTCAGCGACGGATCCAGATTCACAGCGCTTTGGAAGTGCTCAATCGCCTCTTCGTACCTGGCGTTCTTGTAGGCTTGGACTCCCTTGTTGAGCTGATCGCGCGCCTTTAGCTTACTGCACCCGGTGGTGGCGAGGAGCAACGACAGGCTGGCAACTGCCGGCATCCACACTCTTGCGATACGCATCATTCTGCTTCATTTCTCCTTGAATAGGTGCCAGACCGCGGCGCATTGTGGGGTCCGTTTACTGGGCAGGGAAGAGAAACTTCTCTGCGCAGTGATTGTAACTGTTTTCTTCGGGCCCGCAAGCTCTGGACAGACCGTTTTCACAATAGGCGTACCCCTTGAAGGGGGCAGGCAGGCATATCCGCCAAGAATAGCCGATGGTTGCAGCTATAAACCGGATTGGAGTGCTGTGAAAGCGATAGGAGAACAAACCGCGGCCGAAGCGGCCGCGGGCTGGATGACGACGGGGGCCAGGCTACTGACCCGCCGCAATCTTGGGAGTAATCAGGCCAACGTGGTCGACGCCGGCTCCTTTGGCGATATCAATAGCATTGGCGATAGGGGCAAAGTCCAGGTCCTTGTCGCCCTTGATAAACATCACCTTGGTGGCGCGCGTGGAGAAGATCGTCTGGAGCCTTCCTGCCAGATCGCTCTTCTGCACATCTGTTTCGTTGATCTTGTATGCGGGCTGGCCGCCAGCGCCGTGGAGTATCGACACTACGATGGCAGTGTCGTTTTCCTTCTGCGGCTGGTTGTTCTTCGGGGGTTGCGGCACCAGCGCCTCCAGACCCTTGGGCGATACCGGCGTAATGGCCATGAAGACGATCAACAACACCAGAAGGATATCGATCATCGGGGTTACGTTGATATCGGAGGAAAGACCTCCGCCGCCGCCTGTTGAGAATGACATGAGAAAACCCTCTATCTTTTTCAGCCCTGCTGCGCGCAGGGCAGGCTGTTCAACTAACCGCTAACTGCCGCCCATCACCGTGTTGTTCGGCTGCTCGGTCAGCACGCCAAGTGTATCGACGCCCGAGGTGCGAATGTTGTCGATAGCGTCCATCACTATCCCATAGTTCGACCGCGCATCTGCCCGCAGATAGACCTCTTTGTTGGTCTTGTTCTGCAGCATGTCCGTGATCTTCGGACCCAGGTCGGCGGAGGCAATCTGGTTCGCTCCCAGATATACCTTGCCATCTCGGGTCACCGCCACCACCACCGAATCTTCGTGTTCAGCATCCGGCATCGGCGTTGCGTCGACGCTCTTCGTCAGATCGACGTTGACTTTGTTCTGCACCATCGGCGTGATGACCATGAAGACGATCAGCAGCACCAGCATCACGTCCACCATGGGGGTGACGTTGATATTGGAATTAACCTTGGCGCCTTCGTTTCGAACTGCAAGTGCCATATATGCTCCCTACTTGAGCAGAATCGTACCAGCCATGCCGCTATCCCGTGCTTCCCTGCATTCGCGGAAGGAGGGTGGCGGGACGTGAATGCCCCGCCACTTCGATTCTCGCGCGGACGGCCCGAACCGCCTTAGCGGCGCTGCGACTGCTTGATGAAGTAGTCCACCAGTTCGCTTGAGGAGTTGTCCATCTCGACATCGAACGCCTCAACCTTGTTGGTGAAGTAGTTAAACAGCATCACAGCCGGGATTGCGACCAGCAGGCCGAATGCAGTGGTCACCAGTGCCTCCGAGATACCGCCTGCGATGGCGCCGATGCCGGCCGACTTCTGCGTGGCGATCTGTTGGAAGGCATTCAGGATACCAACCACCGTGCCGAACAGTCCGATAAATGGGGCAGTGGAACCGATGGTCGCCAGACCACCCAGGCCGCGCTTCAGCTTGGCATGGACGATGGCCTCGGCACGCTCCAGGGCACGCTTGCTGGACTCGATCTGGTCTTCGGTAATGGCGCCGCCGTTGCCGTAGCTGCGGAACTCCTGCAGACCAGCGGTGACGACTTCGGCCAAATGTGACTTCTTGCTGCGGTCCGCTACCTTCACGGCTTCGTCCAGCTTGCCCTCGCGCAGAGCGCCGGCAACCTTGGGAGCGAATTCACGCGACTGCTTGCGGGCAGCGTTGAAATAGATGGCGCGGTCGATGATGACGGCAAGCGACCAGATCGACATGATGAAGAGAATGATCACCACGGCCTTGGCCGGAATGCCCATTCTCGCCCACATCTCGGGGAGGCTGAAGCCGATACTACCACCCTGGTCCTGGAACAATAGACCAAGGTTCGAAATGTGCGGAACTACGTGAGTGAGCTGAGCGAGAATCACTGAATCTTTCCTCCTGGGTATTACCGAAGCTGATACTGAGATCGCTTGAGGGTCGCGGTGCCTCGAAAAAGCACCCCGATGCTATCACCGGCCTCTTCAGGCCCTATATGACACGAAGAGGCCAGTTGGTGGAATGTCATCCCCTCGCCGGAAACAGGCACCCGGAGAGAGACTCCGGCGATCAGCCGCCGAGGTTAAACACCACATTTACCGTGGTTTCGACCTCAACCGGTTCGCCGTTCAACTGATAAGGCTTATATCTCCAGGTCTTCACTGCTTCCAGAGCCGACTGAGTGAGCATCGGCGGCCCGCTGATAACGCGTAGATTCTCGATCGTGCCCGACTTCGAGATCGTCGCCTGGAGCACTACCGTACCAGAGATGCGCGCGGCGCGTGCGATCGGCGGATAGGTCGGATTGACGCCCCCGGTCTTGAGACCCGTCATCACGCCGGATGAGATGGCGATCTTCTTAGGCGCAGCGGCCTTGACCACCGGTGCTGGAGCAGAACCCATGCCGCCCAGGATGCCCCCAATCGCGCCACCCGAGCCCATGCCTTCCATACCGGCCACGCCCTGGTTGGTGGGTGGGGGCGGCTCCTCCTTCACCGTCTTGATCTCATGCGGAATCTTGCTGGGTGCCTGGAATGGATCGACTGTCTGCACGTGGACTTTGGGTTGCGGCGCCTGCGGCGGCGGCGGTGGTGGTGGTGGTGGTGGCGGTGGTGGCGCCGTCAGCAGCGTCGCCATCATCTGCTTTGGCAATGACTCAAGATGCAACAGCGGCCAGAGAATAAGGCCCAGCACAACCGCGCAGTTGATGATCAGCGCAACAATGGACCACCACTTGCTCTTCGTCTTGATCCTGTGGCCGGATTCCATCAGGGCATCTTCGAACATGGCTTACCTCGAATGTGCTAGACGCCAAATTCCGCTCCCTCGGACATGCCCGGCCGCTCCCGATCCTGGGGAGCAGTCGCGGCGTCGAAGGTGAGCGGAGACGGGGCCTGCGACTTCTCGGGTATAGACACCTGAGGTGGGTGGGATTGTTCCCATAAATCTTCAAATAATTTGGCCTGCACCAAAATCAGTGCAGGCCAGCGGCGAATCCAGCTCATGGTCCAGCTAAACGCGTGCGCGCTTCGCCGCCGGCAGCGCCGCCGCGCGACCCTGCCCGGCTCGCCACTCCTGCCACGCCACCAGCATCGGCGCCGCTACAGCGATGGACGAGTAGGTGCCGATCAGGATGCCGATGACCAGCGCAAACGAGAAGCCATGCAGCACCTCGCCGCCAAACAGGAAAAGCGAGAGCACCGTCAGAAACGTAAGGCCGGAGGTCAGCACCGTCCGGCTCAGCGTCTGGTTGATGCTGCGGTTCACCAGGTCAGCCAGTGGCTCGCGCCGGCTCATCCGCAGGTTCTCGCGGATGCGGTCGAAGACGACGATGGTGTCGTTCATCGAATAGCCGACCAGCGTCAGGATGGCCGCGATCACCGTCAACGTCAGTTCCTTGTTGGTCAGGGAGAAGGCTCCGATAGTAATCAGCGTGTCGTGGAAGACTGCCACTACCGCCGCCACGCCATAGATCAGCTCAAATCGCCACCAGAGATAGATCAGCATGCCCAGCAGCGAGTAGAGCGTCGCGCGAACAGCCTGTCCGCGGAGCTGCGCTCCCACCTGCGGTCCGACAATCTCAGTGTTGAAGACGTGGAAGCCGGAGATATAGGTCTTCTGCTGCAGGGTCGAGAGCACGGCCGGGTCGACGACGTTCTTCAAAGCATCGAAGCTGGGAATGAGACCGTCATTCTGCTTGTCGCGGTAGTTGAGGATGGCATCGGCCTGCTGCGTGTACTTGGCCTTGCCCGCATCCGGGCCAAGATGCTCCGGATCCTGCTGCATCAGAAAGTCGGCCAGCGTGCCTGAGCCGACATTATCCAGGTCCAGTTTGCCGGAAGCGGCATTTTGATTCGCAGAGCCGGTAGCAGAGTAGTTGGTGCCCAGCGCCTTGACGATGGTGTCGCTGCCCGCCTCGGCGTTCGACTCCTGCACTTCTTTCTCGGGCAGCGAGATGATCACCTGATTGCTTGGACCTCGCCCCAACTGATTGCCGAATGGCTGGATGCGGAAATCGCGAATGCCGGCCTTATCTACTGCTGCCCGGATGCGATCGGGCGATGGCGGCGCGTCGAACTTTACGTACACCAGCGTGCCGCCCTTGAAGTCGATACCCAGCGGAATATGGTGCCAGAAGAGCATCGACAGCAGGCCAGCCACACTGAAGATGAGAGAGAAACTGAGGAAGTACCATTTCTTCCCCAGCCAATCGATGTTTACGTCGTGAAACAGTTCCACATGAACTCCGTCATACCCCGTGCCGCATCAGCACCCAAGGCGAACTGCGGCTGCAGGCCGCAAAGATTATTTTCTGCCTAACAACTTTCCCGAAACTCCGCGCACCAGCGTCCGCTCAGCAGCAACCGCCGCCACTACCAGCAGAGCGCCCGTTGCGAGGCCGAGCCCGATGAGTCCCGCCGCCGTTGCGGCACTGACAATAGCAAGTCGCATCAGATGGAAAGCGCCTCCCCACGCTGCTTGCGGTTCAGAATGGCGTCAAAGATTGTCCGCGACACAAATACCGCCGTGAACAGATTCGCGCCCAGACCAAAGACTAGCGTCACCGCGAAGCCCTTCACCGGACCGGTGCCGAAGAGAAACAGAATCGCCGCCGAGACCATCGTGGTCACGTGCGTATCGAGGATCGTCGTCCAGGCATGCGCGAAGCCCTGGTCCACCGCGGCGGCTGCCGACTTGCCTGCACGAACCTCTTCCCGGATGCGCTCAAAGATCAGCACATTCGAATCCACGCCCATACCGACGGTAAGAATTACGCCCGCAATGCCTGGCAGCGTCAGAGTAGCGGTAGTGAAACCCATGAACCCAAGCAGGATCACCAGGTTCAGGAAGAGCGCAAGATCGGCATTGATGCCAGCGCCCTTGTAATAGACCAGCATGAAGATCATCACCGCCGCCATGCCGACGATCGACGCCGTCACGCCCTTGCGGATCGAATCTGCGCCCAGCGAGGGACCGACGGTGCGCTCTTCGAGGTAGTGAATCGATGCCGGCAGCGCGCCGGTCCGCAGCATCAGTGAAAGATCCTTCGCCTTCTGCTCGCCCAACCCGGAGATGCGGCCCTGGTCGCGGATGGCCTCCTGGATGTTCGCCACTTCCTGCACCTTGTTGTCCAGCACCACGGCCATCGGCTTGTTGACGTTCTTGCTGGTGAAGTCGTAGAAGCGGTCACCGGCCGCACGCGTCAGGATGAAGGTCGCATCGGGCCGCCCATTCTCATCCCGGCCGGGCTGCGCATCGCGGAAATCCGAACCGGAAACCACGGCAATACGTTGCAGCAGGTAGTACTGCCCTTGCTCTGACACGTCAGTTCCGCCGAACGCCATCAGCTCCTGGTCAGGCGGAATCGTGCCGCCCACCGACTGCTTCGCTGCCTCCTGCGTGGCGAAGGGGCCGCCAGTCACCGCATGGATCTCGAGGCGCGCCGTCGACTGAATGATGTCGCGCACCCGGCCTGGATCGTCGACGCCCGGCAATTCCACGAGGATCTGATTCTTGCCCAGGCCGTACTCCTGCACCGTCGGTTCCGTCACGCCCAGCGAGTTGATACGCGTCGTGATGGTCTCGATCGAGTTCTGCATGGCCTTCTTCTCAAGGGCCTGCTGCTCGCCGGGCTTCAACGTCAGGGTGAAGCCATCCGCCGTCGAGCTGATGTTGTACTGCTGGCCGTATTTGGTATCCAGCACGTTGCGCGCGTCGCTCGCCTTATCCGACGGGACGCCATTGATCTGGATGACGGAAGGATCGGACGGGTTTGGCTTCAGGATCGAGCCCGCGGAGACGCCCGCAGCCTGGAGATCAGTCTGCAGGCGGCCGAGCGCGTTGTCGGTCTCGGCGCCAACTGCCTCTTCGACCATCACCTGCAGCACCAGATGCGTGCCGCCCTTCAGGTCCAGGCCCAGGTTGATGCGCTTCGCCAGCGCGTCCTTCCACGCCTGCCCGCTCACGCCATTGGGAATGCCGAATATCCCGAAGACAAAAACCAGGAGGATGGCGATGATGAGAATTGCTTTACCGGTGAGATTCTTGCGCATGATGAATCGGGTCGCCTCTTCGCGGCGTTATTTTGCTTCCTCGGGTGTATTGGTGGTCACAGCCGCAATGGCTGACTTTACGACTTCTACCTTGATGCCATCCGGCGGCAGCTTCAACTGGATCGCATCGTCGCGCAGCGCCACGATGGTGCCGCGCATCCCGCCCGTGGTCGTGATCTTATCGCCGATCTTCAGGTTGTTCAGCATCTCCGTCCACTGCTTCTGCTTTCTCTGATTCGGCCGGAAGAGCAGCAGGTAGAAGACGCCGACCATTAGGACGGCAGGCAGAAAAGTGACGAAGTTAGTAGGTAATCCGCCTACGAATACAGCAACAAGTTCAACGAGCACAGAAATCCTTCTTCCAGGTGCTCCGTCCGCGGCGCCGGTCTGGAGGCTGGCGCAGTGGCTGCAGCTTCAGGTGCGGGAGCACGGGAGAGGAGCGGGTGTGGCCAGGCAAACCAGAGCAGATGCCAGGCAGAGTATCCCGCCCGGACCGCCACTCATCCCGCACAAGCCAAACTCCCGAAACGCCCGCAGCCGGGCCGAGACAGGACACACAGATCGGCAGGATACCTAAGCAATAAGCATCACGGAGTCTGCGGCTTGTGTCAAGGGAGCAGCGAGCCGACCCGCTCTCGGCTCCCGGTTATCACTCCCCGTTGTACCGCTTCAGCCAGTCCGTAAGCTCCTGCATGACATTCAGCCGCTGCTCCCACAGCACGGGGAAGTGCGGCGACCCTGGATAAGTCACCATCCGCACTGTCTTGTGCCGCGCTGCGAGGACTTGGAAGAACTCCGTGCCCTGGAACGTCGGCACCCGCTGGTCGGCCTCGCCGTGCAGGATCAGCAGCGGCGTGGTTACCTGGTTCGCAAAGGCGACTGCGGAAAACTTACGGAATGCCTGCGGATCGTCCTCCGGCCAGCGCGCGTCATAGTCCACCTGCGAAAGATCGCTGGTAAAGAGGAACGGCGCCCAATCCGTAATCCCTGCACCCTCCACCGCCGCACGGTATCGCCTGGTCTGCGTGACGGTCCACGAGGTCATGAAGCCGCCAGCACTCCAGCCGAAGATCGCCAGCCTATGCGGGTCGGCCCAGCCTTGAGCGATCGCATAATCGGTCGCGCTGTCGACATCCTGATAGGCACGGTCTCCAAAGTGCTGATAAATCGCCGCCAGAAAATCAGTGCCGTAGCCGGTCGAGCCACGATACTCCGGCTGCAACACCACGTAGCCGAGTCCAGCGACAGTTCGGGAGAATGGGTCAAAGGCCAACTGATCATTGGCCTCAGGTCCGCCATGCGGCAGCACGAGGAATGGATACTTCCTGCCTTCCACGTAACCGGCAGGGAAGGTCGCGATGCCTTCGAGCGCGATCCCATCTTTGCTCTTCCAATGCACCGCGCGTACCGGTCCAGATCGACCGCAGCCAGTTGTGCATCTCCTTCGCTCGTGATCTTCCGCAGATGATCCCCATCCGGGACCGCGACATTCGCTGCATGATTTGGGTCGTCGACAGTCAAAGCGATCTGCTCACTCGTGTGCGGATACGGGCTCCTCACCGGCGCGCCTTCAATGGTCCCTTCCTTCCAGCTATAGACCGGGACCAGCGCACCGTCGCGAAACTCCTCCACGTCGCTTTGCACACCACGCGCCACCGCGACCCACAGCCGCCCTTGCGCATCGCCCTTCAGTTCCACCGCCGTACCTTGCAGCCCCGGCGTTCGATCCGTCGCTGTCCCACCTGCCGCGGACACGGTCCACACGTGCTCCGGCGTCAAGGTTTCCGTCTTGGTCGAAAGAAACGCCAGTTGCTTTCCGCCCTCTGCCCAGGCCAGGCCGCTCACCGAGTCGGGAATATCGGTCACGTGCTGCGCACCCTTCGCGCTGCATATATCGATGGAACTGGCCACCTCGTGATGTCCGATGTGCGGCACCGGCGAGAGCGCTGCGAGGGAAGAGCCCTCCGCGTTCCAGACAACATTGCCTGGATCGATGGATTTCAAATCGCTGCACCACCAGCGGCCGCCCGTACCATCCGCATTCACGACATACAGGCTGGACTCACCCGGCTCCTGCACATGGCGCACGTCGCCCAGCGGATCGGGACTGCGCGGATCGGCCACAATCGCGAAGTGCTTGCCGTCCGGAGACGCCACCGCCGACGCAATACCGCGCGGCAGCAGGACGACCGTCGATGGCACTGCAGCAGCCTTGTGATCTGTCACCGGAAAGAGCGCCAGTTGCTGCTCGTCCTTCACTTTCCACCCGCCATATAGACTGCGCCCATCGAGGGTAAATTCCATCGGCGAAAATCGTCCTGCAAATCGAGCTTGGCGGCGTGGCTGCCATCTGCGGCGATCGTCCACCACTCCGTATGCGTCGGCCCCTTGTCGCCGCCAAAGGTCACGCGATACAGAATCGTTCCGTCGGGCGACACTGCGGCGACGCGGGCGCTGCGCAGCATGCTCCAATCCTTGGCGCCGAATGGACGCTTCGCTGCAACATCCGCGGCGGCCGTCGGCTGTTGCGCCGCTGCAGAGCCAACCAAGAGAAATACCAGTCCCACCCACCCGCACGCTGCAAATCGCATCCTCATCGACGATCTCGCTTTCTCGATGGTTATCAGGTGGGGAGTATAGCCAGTCGCAGAGCATCAGGGCGAAGGACATGTGCTGGAGAGCGAGTTTTCGAGGCCCTCCTGCTGGACCGCGAATGTCATCACCGGCGCAGTACCCGCTGCGCGGGCGATGTGGAAGACGTACAACGTCTCGAAATCGTCGCTGGGCCATTCGGCTACCTGCGACGGATCCGACCCATAGGAGCGCAGCATCTGCCGGGCAAAGTCGTACGCGTATCTATGCTCCCACGCGATAAAGATCGTGCTGTTGGCATAGGCCGGCGCAGTCACGACACTCTCGAGGCCGGCGATGTCACGGAATCCCAATTGCGTATTGACAGGGAGTCCGAGTTGAATTGCCGTCGGCTCAATGGTCATCAGCGGCCGCACGTAGGAATATTCCTTCCTCGAAAACGAGCCCTCCCGCATCTGGTCCGCCGGACTCGGAGCAAAGATCGCGTCGGCGCGCCCGAAGCGCCCGATCAGCACCTTCGGCAGGGCGAGGGCGCGATTCAGCCCCATGCAGTTAAGCTGACCTAATCCACCGGGAGCCTTTTCCCCATGCCGCATCACGACAATCGTCTCCGTGCTCTTCGCCGAATCAGGCGCGGACTTCGGCTGACCGGAACGTCTGCAGCCGTTTGCCGTCAGACAAAGCGCCAGCATGCTGGCCGCAGCATAGAAGAAAGTGCGCATAGCGGAAGACGATTGAAATGTCGTCGACTTCGACACTAGCTTTCGTGATTTCGTTCGTGGTCTCATCGCTCATATCAGATATACACAAGCTGAAATTGCAGAGAACGTAAGCCAGTAAAGAGAGGCGGCCACGCTCATGACTGGATTTCTCGCTTCACTGCGGCAGGATCTTCGCTTCGCCGCCAGGATGATCGCGAACCGTCCCGGCTTCTCCGCGGCCATCGTGCTCACGGTCGCGCTCGGCATTGGCGCCAACACAGCACTGTTTTCCGTCGTACGCGCCGTACTGCTGCGCCCGCTTGGCTACGAGGACCCGCAGAGGCTCGTCATCCTGACGCGCGGCGCTACACCAATCCACGTGGATGAGTTCCGCGCCGCCGCCCGCTCCTATAGCGATACCGGCGTCTTCTCCGGCGGAGCGGAGCAGATGTCATTGACCGGCAAAGGTGAGCCGGAGGTGATCAGCGCCGCGCGCGTCTCCGGCAATTTCCTCAGCATCCTCGGCGTTGCGCCAATACTGGGCCGGTCCTTCCTGCCAAGCGAAGATCTCGCCGGCGGTCCGGACGCCGCCCCCGATGTAGTGATGATCAGCACTCGTCTGTGGCATCGACGCTTCGCCGGCGATCCCGCGATCCTGGGCCGCACCGCAACGCTCGCAGGCATTCCCTACACCATCGTCGGCGTTCTGCCGCCACGCTTCAATTTCCCCTTTGCCGGTGCGAATACCGACGTCTGGATCACCCGTCCGAAAGAGTGGTCGGAGATGCCTGCGAAGTTTCGCCCGCTCAGTCCTTATCTGCATATCTTCGGAAGGCTCAAACCGGATGTTTCCCTCGAACAGGCGAACGCCGAACTGGATACGCTGAACCGCCAATATGCCGCGGCACATCCGGCGATGCTCGACGCGAAGCCGAGCACTGCGGATGATCCGACGCGCATACGCACCCTGCAGGAATCCATCGTCGCCGATGTGCGTACACCTCTGTTGCTGCTGAGCGGAGCGGTCGGACTGTTGCTGTGCATCGTCTGTGCCAACGTCGCCAGCCTGCTGCTGGCCCGTGCCGCCACCCGCGCGCGTGAGTTCGCCGTGCGCGCAGCCCTGGGGGCAGGCCGCAGCCGCCTGCTGCGGCAGCTCCTTACCGAGAGCACGGTGCTCTCTCTACTCGGCGGCGCACTCGGCATCCTGCTCGCATGGGCTGCTCTTCGCAGCATCCGCACCGCGACTGCGCTCGATCTCCCGCGCAGTTCGGAGATCCATCTTGATCTCGGCGTTCTCTGCTTTGCACTCACACTTTCGGTGCTGACCGGAATCCTCTTCGGCCTTGCGCCCGCGCTCTCCGCATTTCGTCGCGACCTCGCCGCCGTGCTCCAGGGCAATCTCGCGACCGGCACGGCCGGCCGGTTCCGCCGCCACTTCGCCACTGGACCCCGCGGCCTGCTCGTCGCCGGGCAAGTGGCGCTGTCACTCATTCTTCTGGTGAGTGCGGGGCTCCTGCTCCAGACACTCGCGCACCTCTACAAGATCGATCCCGGCTTCCGCCCGGACCATGTGCTTACCATGTCGATTTCACTCGCGCCCACGCAATACGACACCGACGCGAAGCGCGCCAGCTTCTACACCCAGATTGTCGGCCGTGTCGAAGCCATCCCCGGCGTAGAGAACGCGAGCGTCACTCTCACGTTGCCTACAGCAGGCTGGGCCGGCACCCCGATTCAGATCACCGGCCGGCCGGAGCCGCCGCTGAACCAGCGGCCCATAGCCGTCTTGCAGCAGATCTCACCCGACTACTTCCGCACGCTCAGCATCCCGGTGAAGCGCGGACGCGCCTTCACCATCAGCGACGACGCCGGCACGCCCGGTGTCACCATCATTGACGAAGCCCTGGCGCGTCGCTTCTGGCCGCAGTATCCGCGCGGCGAAGATCCTGTCGGCCAGCACCTTCTGGTCGGCTCCAGCCGGAATCCGCTCGAGATCGTCGGCATCGCCGCGGAGGTGCACCAGGAAGGCCGTGATGCCGAACCCCTGCCCGGCTTCTATCTGCCGAATGCCCAGCGTCCGCCCCAGTCCGCAATCCTCGTGCTGCGTACGAAGGGCGACCCCGCCGGCTTCACCGATGCGGTGCGGCGCCGGGTACTCGCGCTCGATCACAACCAGCCCATCTCCGATATCAAAACCCTCTCCGCCGTCCTTGATTCATCGGAAGACCAGCGGCGGCTGATGTTCACTCTGCTGGGTGCGTTTTCTATCGCCGCCACGTTGCTCGCCATCCTCGGCCTCTACAGCGTCATCTCGTATTCAGTCGTCGAACGGACGCGGGAGATTGCCATCCGGCAGGCGCTCGGCGCGCAGCGCGGCAGTATTCTCGCCCTGGTGCTGCGACAGGGTCTTAGCCTGGCGGTCACCGGCATTGCCATCGGCATCGCTGGAGCAGCGGCCGTCACTCATCTGCTCAACTCGATGCTCTTCGGGGTAAAAGCACTCGACCCGGTTACATTTACGTTGGCCGCAATGCTCTTTGTGATCGTAGCGCTTGCCGCCAGTTACATTCCTGCAAGGCGTGCCGCCGCAGTCGAACCAATGGCGGCGTTGCGTAACAACTGAAGTGCTCTATGCGACAAACCTATTCGGCGCGCGCCCCTGCACGCACAGCGGTCGGCGAGAGTGGGGGTATCCCGCGTCCCATGCTCTCCCGCATGCGCGCCATCGTATCCAGATAGAACGCCAGATTGTGCAAAGTATTCAACACCGCTGACAACGGCTCCTCGGACACCATCAGATGCCGCAGATACGCCCGCGTGTAGCGCGCACACACCAGGCAAGGGCAGTTCGGGTCCGGCGGCTCCTGGTCCTCGGCGAACTGCCGGTTTTTGATGTTCAGGCGGCCTTCCGATGTAAACAGCAGCCCGTGCCGCGCAGCGCGCGTAGGCAACACGCAATCCATCATGTCCACGCCCATCTTCGCGTACTCGACAATTTCATCCGGATAGCCGACGCCCATCACGTAGCGCGGCTTGTCTGCAGGCAGCAGGGGGAGCGTCGCCGCGATGATCTCACGTGTCAGCTCGCGCGGCTCGCCTACGCTCAATCCGCCGATCGCGTAGCCGGGGAAGTCCATCTCCACCAGCCGCTCAGCCGATTCACGTCGCAGTTCCGGATACATTCCTCCCTGCACGATGCCGAAAAGCGATTGCGTGCGGCCGCCAAACTCTTTATGCCACGGCACCTCATGCTTGTGCGCGTCAAAGTAGCGCTTGCTGCGCGCCGCCCATTCGAGTGTCAGGTCGAGCGACCGCCGTGCCCGCTCGCGATCCGCCGGAAACTCCGTGCACTCGTCGAAGACCATCAAAATGTCCGCGCCCAGCGCGATCTGGATTTCGATTGAGCGCTCCGGCGAGAACTGGTGCGTCGAGCCATCCAGATGCGAGCGAAACTCCACGCCGTCCGCCGACACCTTGCGCAGCTCGTTCAGACTGAACACCTGGAAGCCGCCGGAGTCCGTCAGCACGCCGCGCGGCCAGCTCATGAAGCGATGCAGGCCGCCCATGCGCCGCACCACCTCGTGCCCGGGCCGCAGATAGAGATGGTAGGTGTTGCCGAGAATGATCTGTGCGCCAAGCGCCTCCAGCAGATGCTGCGGGACCGCCTTGACCGAACCTGCTGTGCCCACCGGCATGAAGACCGGCGTCTGCACCTGGCGGTGGGGCAGGTCCATGACCGCGCGCCGGCCGTCGCCGGCGGTTGCGAGGATCTGGAAGGGAAAGCTCACTCGCTGATTCTAGCCACTGAACCCGTTTCCTGCGGCAAATCCATCAACAACTCCGCCATCGTGCGGCCCAGCACCGGATGCCGCCACTCCGCCGCGATCTCCGCTAGGGGAGCCAGCACGAAGCGCCGCTCGTGCATTGCCGGATGCGGCAGGGTCAGGGCCCCCCCATCCGTCACAAAGTCGTCCGCAGGCTCGCCAAGGCCGCTCCGGTCCCTGTTTCGGTCGTAGAGAAGCAAGTCCAGGTCCAGCGAGCGTGGCCCTTTCGGTGGGCCCACGGCACGATCGCGGCCAAAGCTGCGCTCGATCCCTAGGAGTTCTCCGAGCAACGCAAGGGGCGAAAGCTCCGTCTCTAGCAGAACAGCAGCATTCACAAACGCCGGCTGATCGACATAGCCCACCGGCGCCGTCTTGTATAACCCTGATCGCGCCGTGACCCGGCCGTACTCTTCGAGCCGGTGGATCGCAGCCATGATCGTTTCCGCAGGCCCACCCGCTGCCGACCGCAGGTTCGCTCCGAGGCCGATGGCAGCAGTAGGCACCTATTCATTATGCGGTGAGGCGGATCACCTCGTTTAGCATCGAGCGTTTAGCATCACAAACATGCGCATCGCGCTCTTCGGCGGCAGCTTCGATCCTCCGCACTCGGGACACATCGGCATTGCCATGGCTGCGGCCGAGCGACTCGATCTCGATCGGGTGCTCATGGCGCCGGTCGGACGGCAGCCGTTGAAGCGGGATCAGCCGCAATCGCCCTACGAGGAGCGGCTGGTCATGGTGCAGCTTGCTTGTGCCGGCCATCCGCCGCTGGTGGCCAGCGCCATCGACGCGCCGCGCGTGGATGGCCGCTACAACTACACCTACGACACGCTCCAGCATCTCGGCGAATCGCTGCCGGCTGGTAGCGAGCTCTTCTGCCTGGTGGGCGCCGACTCGCTCCAGACCCTCCACCAATGGCACCGCGCGGCCGAGGCGCTGATGCTCGCGCAGTGGATCGTCGCCGGCCGACCCGGCTTCACGCTGGAGGCGCTCGAAACGGTGCTGCCCGCCGGAATCCACGCGGACGCCCCGAAGCATGGCAAAGGATGGCTACGGCTCTCGCTGACTGCCCCGTATCGGGCGGCTGCAGGCGAGTCGCAGCAGGGAACCCTCTGGCTGCTGCCCGATCTGCATTACGATGTCTCCGCCACCGACCTGCGCGCTGCGCTCGCCGACGATTCGGCCGGAGTTCCGCAACGGGTACTCGACCCGCGAGTGGCCGAATACGCGCGCGAGCATAGTCTTTACCACCATGCCTGAGCCTGCAATGCACAGGCTGCGGCAGCTTACGATAGGTGAACGTATTCAGGAGAAGAAATGGTAGCTCCCAGCAAGAAGTCCAGCGGCAAAACAGCGGCGAAGCGCGCCCGTACAAAAGCAGCCGGTCCAAAGAGGGCCGCCGCAAGACGTAGCGCGAACGCAGCGAAGCCCGGTCCAGCGAAGAAGGCCGCAATCGCCCCTCCTGCCGTCAGCCGCCGCGTCATTGCCGAGACCACGCGTCAGATGCTGGCCGCGGCAGCAGCGGCCTGCGAGGAGAAGAAGGCCGTAGACACCAGCATCCTTGAACTCGATGACGCGGATGCCGGCTTCACCGATTTCTTCCTCATCACCAGCGGTACCAACGAGCGGCAGACGCAGACCATCGCCGACGAAGTCGAATTGCGGCTGAAACGCGATTTCGGCAGCTATCCCAATTCGGTGGAGGGCAAGCGTCAGGGCGAGTGGATCCTGCTCGACTACGTAGACTTTGTCGTTCACATCTTTTTGGCGGAAAAGCGCGCCTTCTATGACATCGAACGCCTGCGGAAATCAGCAAAGCATGTGGACGCGCTGGAGTTACAAAAGGCGCTGAAGCAGAAAACCGCGTCTACCAGGAAACGTGTGGCGACAAAGGCAGCCGCGGCTACCCGCACGTTTCTTTAAGCCGCAGCGGCGTCATCAGAATCCGATTTCTCGATTTCCGGCGCAGTGTCGAGCGCGTGGACAAATACATCCGAAATGATGTACCGCTGGAGCGTTTTCGGTAGCTTTTTGTCTACGGAGACTCCCTGCTTGTATCTTTTCCGTTAAGAGAAGCCACAGGAGTATCGTTAGACCGTCTACACCGATACCGAAATCGCTATACCGCACCAGTCCTGCAGCCGTATCCAAACACGGAGCCATTTGCGATGCCCGATGCTGCCAACGCCCCGACCGGTACCCAGAATTCGCTGACCCTCTCGCCCGTCGAACGTGTCGTCAACACATTCATCGAGCCTTCCAAGACATTCAACGACATCAAGCGAAACCGCTCGTGGTGGCTGCCCTTCGTGATCATCGCTCTACTGGGTTATGCCTTTTGCTTTACGGCGGTGCAGCACGTCGGCTGGGAGTCGCTCACCAGCAACGTCCTGAAGAGCCAGCCGCGCAATGCGGAAAAGTTGGAAAAAGCCACTCCCGCCGAGCAGGCGCAAATGCTCTCCGTTACAAAAGGATTCATGGAGGGCTTCATGGTCGGCAGCCCCCTTGTGATTCTGATTTTGAATGCGCTCTTCGCACTTCTGCTCTGGGGAGGCTTCGCCTTCCTGCTCGGAGGCACCACCACCTATGGAGAGATGTTTGCCGTCTCCATCTTCGCGTCGCTGCCCAATGCGCTGAACTCCATCATTGCGATCGTGACGGTCTTGGTCAGCGACCCGCAGACCTACAACCTGAACATTCCCTCGCCCGCCAATCTCGCCTACTTCCTGAGCACCGACTCCGCAGCGTGGCTCCTCTCCATTGGCAAGTCCCTTGACGTCTTTTCACTGTGGTCCTTGGCGCTCGCCGGCTTCGGCGGAGCCCTCGTAGCCAAGGTGAAGCCGATCCGCGGCATCGCCATGGTCTTCGGCGTGTGGTTCCTCTATGTGCTCGTCAAAACCGGATTAACAGCCGCCTTCAGTTAATCGCAGGCACCACGAAACATGCCTTTGGAGAAAATGCCTGAAAGAAGAAAGGGAAGGCACCGGTGGCCTTCCCTTCTTCAGTACTCAGGGCACTTCAAGACTGAAAGAAACTAGAAGATGATCTTGCCGCCGATGATGGCGAAGCGGTTTCCGGAGTTCGAGCCGGTTCCATTCGGCACCACAGGTGGCGGGGTCGGATTGGCATTGACCTGCGTAAAGGTGGATGAGCTTACATTCGCAGTGCTGATACCCGCCGGCAGATAGGTTTGGTTCAGCGCGTTGTAGGCCGCGAAGGAGAGTTGAAGATTGACGCGTTCGGTGATCCTGGTCGTCTTACTGATGGTCGCATCCAGATCGCTATACGCCGGTCCGCGCAGCAGGCTTCTTGCCGCACCGGGATACGGATTGCCTACAGCCATAGCATAGGCCTGATTGTTGATGATCCAGTGCGCCGCCGCCGGATCAATCGGGGTGCCGGGGTTATAGACCCCATTCTGGACGCTATCGCTGCCATAGACCACATACTGCGGCGTGCCTGGAGTTGGCGTACCCGTGTTAGGACCGGTAAAGGGGTTCAGATAAGCGACCGTATTGATTGGCGCCTTGCTGTTCGAGACCGCCAGCCTGCAGAAATCGATGCCAACCGTCTGAGCGGCGAAGCCTCCGTCACAAAAGCTGGTGTCGCCGGTGTTTCCATCCAGAGTGATGCTTTGGAAGGGCGTGTAAACCTGGCCGGAGTCGAAGCGATACACGCTGTTCAACGCATAGCCGTTGGTCAGGCGTGAAAGCCAGCTACTTCCCGTCACGAAGTTAGGAAGCTGGTAGTTGAAGGCAATGCCAACTACGTTGGGGAAGTCATTGCCGCTCCGGCCGTATTCTCCCGCGCCCGGGTTGAGAGGGTCCTGCGGATAAGCGACTGAGCTGCCTGCGCCACCGGTGCTACGGAATCCGTCGGTCGTATTTCCCAGGTTCTTGCTGAAGGTATAGGAAACCGTGGTGGTTAGCCCGTGATAGCTCCGGGTGGTCAGGTTGAGCAGCAATCCGTTGTAGTTGGCAAATCCGCCATTGGTGATGAAGGACTGGTTGGAATAGTCGCAGTTGGGACGGCCAAAGCCATTCGCCGTCGGCGTCTGGCAGAGTGAAGATGGCGAAACGATGTTGGGGAACGCCGCCGCTACGTTGGCCAGGAAGGGGTTGTTGTTGTTGGACTGGAAATCGTGCGTGGTCTTGGAGCCGACGTAGCGGACCTCACCAACGGCTGCTTTTCCGATCTGATGCTCGATGGCCAACGTGTAGGTCTGTACGTAGGGCGGACGGAAATTGGTAGGGAAATACTGTTCGAAACGGGATCTCGGATCGATGCCGACTCCCTTCGGAAGGAATGGGAGATTGGCAGCGCGAACGGCGGCTGACAAAAAGGACCCATTCGCCGGCAGGCATCCACCCGTGGAGCAGGGCACCCCGCCGAAGTTCACAGCGGGAGCCGCGCCGGCCGCGAGCAGGAACAGATTGTAAAAGGCCGGGTTTTCATTGATCGCATAGCCGCCGCGAAGAACCAGTTTGCTGTCGAAGCTCGGGTTCCACGCGAAGCCCAGGCGGGGTTCGAAGCCTTTGAAATACTCATTCGCCGCAGGGTTGGTGCGCGCGGACAGCGGCAGGGCCGGATCCCAGAAGGCGGTGGCTGGGTTGGACTCCCGGGCCACCTGCTGGTCGTGCAGCTTGTTGAGCGCCTGGCTGAAATACTCCCAACGCAGACCGATATGCGCGGTAAAGGTAGGAGTGACCTTCCAGTCGTCCTGCACATACGCCGCGACATCCGGTTCGGTAAACGGGATGACAGGATTGCCATCAGCAAGCAGGGTCAAGGCCTGCGAATTCGCGCCCTGGCCATTTTGGAGAAAATCGCTGAAGTCCTGGAACTGGACGACTCCGTTGTAGTTGAATAAGCCGGCATTGGGCGAGTTCTGATAGTCGAATTCACCGCCAAAGACGACCGTATGGTTGCCGTGGGTCCAGGTGGCATTGTTCTGAACCTGGGTGACTTTGACGGTGCGGCCCTGCGGGAAAACCGTGTTCTCGCCGAACCCCAGGTCGTTGCCCTGGCCAGTGAAGAGGAGTTGCGCCGGGCACGTTAAGAAGCTGGTGGCGGTGCAATTGGGAAACGAACCACCTTCAAAGTAGGCCTTCCCCTGCTGAAAGCTATAGCGAAGCTGGTCGACCCAATGATCGTTAAAGGTATGGGTCCAGTCCGCTCCGATCGAGTGCGTGCCGCCGATACTATTGACGAACGCCCCGTTGGCGATCTGGCCGGCCTCGCCGCCTCCAACCCCGGTCACAAGTTGGTCTTGATACATATAGCGAAGGAAGAGGTGATCACGGCTGGTCGGCTGATAGTCGAGGCGGCCGAGATGTTCCTGATCATTGAAGAGCGTGGGGATATTGCGCTGTACCGCCCCGAACTCCACCGGTACGGAAGCTCCGCCAGGTCCGGTTACCGTCTCGGTCGTGATATTGGTCGGAGTGGGATTGCCTGCCTTCACGCTGTAAGGGCCAGAGGTAGCGAGCGCCGTCACCGCAGGATTGCCCGGGAAGGCGGCCGCGAGCTGCTGGAGTCCGGTGGGATCTGGAGTCAGACCGGGCAGCGAAGATGTCGGAGCAGCGCCCTGCCGGACACGATCCCAGAATGTGCTGCCAAAGAAAAAGAGCTTGTCCTTCAGGATCGGACCGCCGAGCGTCCCGCCGTAACGATTCTCCACGTAACGGGGCAACGCCGGCACGGCGCAGCCCGTGCTGGGACTTTGGCCCGGAGCGCAGAAGCCAAACACCGAACTCTTTTGCTGGTTGACGAATGAGCTAAGCTGTTGGCCCTGATAGAACTCGAAGCCGCTTCCGTGCACAGCATTGGTTCCGTTCTTGGTGATGTAGTTGATCACCGCGCCGGCGTTGCGGCCATACTGGGCACTAAAGTTATTGGTGATAACCTGCAGCTCCTGAACGGCATCCTGGTTGGCGAAAAAGAACTGGGGACCGCCGATGGAGTTGTCATTGTTGGCCTGGCCATCGATCTCCGAATTGTTGTACCGGCCGCTCTGGCCATTCACGGAGTAGTTGTCGCCGTTTGTATTCGAGAAACCATCGCCGTGCGTGCTCACGACACCAGGGATCAATTCCGCCGCTGTATCGAAGCCGTTGTTGAGAGGAAGATTCTGTACCGCCTGCGTATCGAAGCTGGTCGTCACTTGAGAATCCGTTGTCTGGAGCAGAGCAACGGCGGAGGCGTTCACTTCCACGTTGGTAGCGGCAGAGCTCAAAGACAGATTGATTGTCTTCAGATTCGATGTGGCGCCGGAGTTGACCTGGAGTGCGTTGACGGTAGCTGTCGAAAATCCTGGCGCGGAGACGGTCAGCGTATATTGACCGATCGGCACTGCATTCAACGAGAACTCGCCGGTCGGACCGGACGCTGCTTGCCGCTGGGTTCCCTGGCTAACACTCGTGACCGTGATCTGCGCGTTGGGAATGGCCGCACCGCTCGGATCCATGACGACTCCGGAAATCGTGCCCGTCGTGATGCCTTGGGCGTTCGCGCGTGGCGTCATCCATGACGGCCCTATGGGGACTGAGGTAGAGAGCGTGAAGAGAATCAGAGCAGGGGCATAACGCCGAATGAGCATAAATTGTTTACTCCTGACACGAGAGTTCCGGCATGCCAGCCTGGTGAAACGGCTCTCAGCTCGGGCGAAAATCGCGAGGGAGAGTCCTGGCAAGCCGCAGCCTCACAACTGCACGCTGTCGACCAGGTACCGCTGTACCCGATTGCGGGACTAAGCGACGTGCGGTGGGGCCGCAGAGAAACGCGCTACAGTTTTTAGTAGCTAAGGCGACAACAGTCCTCCATTTCCTGACATGCACATCTCCATACTTGCCGTCGCTACCCGGGAAAAAAACGAAGCCGCGATTGCGCTTGCCGCGCAATATGAACAACGGCTGCGGCAATACACGGACTGTTCAAGCCAACTTGTCCCCACCGAATCCAAGCTCTTGGAAAGGGCAACCGCTCAGTCGGGGCGTACGCGGCCGGTCCTCATCCTGCTGGATGCACGCGGCCGCACTCTGTCCTCGGAAGACCTCGCTGCCTGGATCGCCCGGCAGCGCGACAATGGGACCCAGCACCTGCACTTCGTCATTGGCCCGGCGGATGGCTGGTCGAAGGAGTCACGCGAGCGCGCCGACCTGCTGCTCTCCTTCGGGCCGATGACCTTCCCCCATGAACTGGCGCGGGTCATGCTCGCGGAACAGCTCTATCGCGCATTTACAATCCTTGCTGGGCACCCATACCACAGCGGGCACTGATTTCACACCGCTTCGCCACACGTAACGATCCCAATGAACGAATCCGGCAACCAATCACGCCGCGGACTGATCCTCATCAACACCGGCCCCGGCAAAGGCAAAACTACCGCCGCCATGGGCACTGCGCTGCGCGCCGTCGGCAACGGCATGCGCGTCCTCATGCTGCAGTTCCTGAAGGGCTCCTGGCACTATGGGGAACTGGACGCCGTAAAGGCATTCGGCGACAACTTCGTGATGAAGCAGTTAGGCCGCGGTTTTGTGAAGGTCGGCGGCGCGGAGACCGATCCGGAAGATGTCCGCATGGTCGAAGCTGCCTGGGACGAAGCGCGCCACGCCATCCTCTCCGGCGACTGGGACATGGTTGTGCTCGACGAGATCAACTACGCCATCGGCTACGGCATGCTCGATCCCGCCAAAGTGGTCGAAGCACTGAAGCAACGCCCGGAGATGGTCCACGTCATCCTCACCGGCCGCAACGCACATCCAGATCTCGTCGCCATTGCCGACACCGTCACCGAGATGCGTCAGGTGAAGCACGCCTATGAGAACGGCATCCTCGCCCAGCGGGGGATTGAGTTCTGAACTCGACACCTGCCGAAGCCCACCAGCACCACCCTTTCATCCGAGCGCAGCACTCTAGATATTCGTCATCTCGACCGGAGCGAAACGCAGTTAGAAAGATCTGCCTTTCTCGACTGATTCGCCGACAAGAAAAAGGCCCCCAGCCTCACCGGGAGCCTTTTTGTAACAACGTCCCCCGCACTACTTCACAGTCGCGTAGTCATACGTTTCCGTCTTACCTCCGACAGTGTCGACGGCGAAGACGGCAAAGCGGTGGCTTCCTGGAGCAAGGCTGATGCTGTAGGTAAGCGTCGGGCTGCTGGTTTCGGTGTACTTCTTCACGCCGTCGATCCAGACTTCCATGCGAGCGAGCTTGCCCGGAATGTTGGAAGTAGCCTGAACCGTTACCGGCGACGATACGGTTGCGCCACTCGCAGGCGCGCAGAGGTTGACGCCGTTTCCAACGGGCGGACAGGATCCACCGCTGCCGACGACGAGGGTGAAGGACTTCGATTGCAGTGTGTCGTCCCAGCCGGTGCCGTAGACGGTGATGGCGTGGCTGCCGGTCGCGAGCGGAATGGAGGCATCGAGGAAGGAGTAGTTAGAGAAGGCGTGGGTGAGCTGCTCCGCGACCTTTTTGCCGTCGACCCAGACAGCGGCTGTGCGCATGGGCGTGGGACCCGCTGCGCCGACGGAGAATTTCACAGGTGAGGTCGCGGATGCGGCCGGAGTGCAGATGGCGACGCCCTCGGCGATCCCGCTCAATCCGCAGCCGGGGAAGTTTCCGGTGCTCTCGTTGACTAAGACATTGATGAACTCGGTCATCTCGCCGCTGGTGCTGGTCTCCGAGCCCAGGATGATATCCGGCTTCGTGCCTTGCGTGGTGCGGAGTACCCCCGACGAGAAGATGGTTCCTGCCACCTCTTCAAGCTCCTCTTCAGTGCCGAAGTTTCCGGAGCCGGTGCCCGGCGCCAGTACCAGGTTGAATGTTCCTGTCGGTGGATTGCAGGGACCCTTCGCATACACCAGATCGTTTACCCCATCGCCGTTGATGTCGGCGACTGAATAGCTCACCGGACACTGGCCGGTGGCCATCGTCGAGTAGCTCAGCGTACGATTCGCATTCCCGCGGAAGAACACCAGGTCAGGATTGTTGATGGTGTATTTTTGCGATGCATCGTAGGTGGTCGGAGCGGCCATGATGTCGTCGCGGCCATCGTTGTTCACATCGCCCACCTTCGCGTTCACGTCGCCGTAACTGTTCGGGTCGCTGGTTGTGTAAGGAGACCCGAGATGCCCGGCGCCGTCTCCATAGAGAACCTGTACCGTAGTCCCGTTCGGAATGCTGGACATGAAGACCACCGCAACATCGGGCTTGCCGTCGCCGTCGAAATCGCCGGTTACAAAGCTGTCCCGACCGGCGTACACCTGACGATTCAACGGATATACGGTCTGACCTTTGCTGAAGGTACCGTTGCCGTTGCTGAGCCAGATCTGGATCGTTGAGGGGTTGCCATTATTGAAGGCGACCAGGTCTGTCTTGCCGTCATGATTCATGTCGGCGGCAGCCAGGAAGAAAGCGCTCGAGCCGGGAATTGTCTTCGCGCTCTGGAAGGTCCCATCGCCGTTGCCCAGATAGATCGCGAGAGAACCGGCGTGATCGGACGCGAAATCGAGTTTGCCGTCGTGGTTGAAGTCTCCGATCGCGTCTACCGTTTTGGGGAGTGCCTTCGGAGAAGCATCGTAGGTACCGTCCCCGTTGGAGAGATAGAGCAGGTAGGTAATTCCCCCCGTGCTTCCGTCGAACTGACTTGCGACGATGTCTTCCCGGCCATCGTTGTTGAAGTCGCCGGTCACGCTGTAGGTCAAACCCGCCGTATTCCCGGTATCGGCAGCGACAAGATGGTTCTGGAAGGAAAGCTGGGCGTGAGCCGACACTGGCAAAAGGGCACAGCCGGCAAGCAGCGCCGCAAAGGCAGAAATGCGCGACATAGTAGGGACTCCTCAGTGCAGGACAGTTCTGTCCTGATGCGTGAATAAGAGGAGCCCGAAACTGCACGTGCTCCACAGGAGGGAGAGCGACGTACCGTTTCCGCAATTCTGGTTTCTGCAGAGCCGGGTCTGCAAAGCTCGGCTCGTTGCGCGCGGCGGAAGCCAAAGGTACCACCACCATAGATACTCCGCCGCCGGTACAGGTTGTGTAGCGTTGCGTCGCACATTGTAAAAATTCGGGCGCAGGTTCACTCAGATCAATTTTTTGCTGGCGGCGCCAAACACCATCTCCCGGGCGACACAAGCGGATTCGCCTCGCCTTCGCGCTCCGCCTACGGCCCCCGCCCGAGGCATAATAGAGAGATGGCCTGGTTCAAACGGCAGGACAATGAGATCGAGAACAGCTCGCCGGAGAAGCGGGTCCGCACGGAAGGCCTGTGGGTCAAGTGCGAGGGCTGCGAGCAGTACATCTTCAAGGCCGATCTCGAGAACAACCAGCAGGTTTGCCCAAAGTGCGGCCGCCATCACAAGATCGACGCGCGCAGCCGCATCGCCACGCTGCTTGAGCCCGGTTACGAACTGGTCGACCTGGAACTGAAGTCCACCGATCCGCTGAACTTCTTCGATGTGAAGTCCTACAAGAGCCGCCTCGAAAAAGCGCAACAGGCCACCGGCCTGAACGATGCCATCGTCAACGCGATAGGGAAGCTCGGCACGCACGATGTGGTCCTCAGCGCGATGGAGTATGCCTTCATCGGCGGCAGCATGGGCTCGGTCGTCGGCGAAACTATTGCGCGTGCTGTCGATCGATCGCTCGAATCGCGGCGGGCGCTCATCATCGTCTCCGCGTCGGGCGGCGCGCGCATGATGGAGGGCATCGCGAGCCTGATGCAGCTCGCGAAAATCTCCAGCGGACTGGCCGCGCTCGACGATGCCGGCGTCCCCTACATCTCTGTCCTCACCGACCCCACCACCGGCGGCGTCACCGCCAGCTTCGCCATGCTGGGCGACCTGAATATCGCCGAGCCCGGCGCGCTCATCGGCTTTGCCGGCCCCCGCGTCATCGAGCAGACCATCCGCCAGAAGCTCCCCGAAGGCTTCCAGCGGTCAGAGTTCCTGCTGGAGCACGGCATGCTCGACGCTGTTGTCCCGCGCCAGGAGCTGAAGGGTTATATCGATCGCGCGCTATCGTTCATGTCCGCTGCGGCGTAACGGTTAACCGCGGAGCGGATACCGTGGGAGCCTCCCCCAATGAACGCCCGGCTGCCCTTGGCGTGGCATACACTGTTCGCCATGGCCGCAAAGCTGAGACGCAACGCAATCCTTGTCTCTGGACTTGCTCTCCTTTTCGCATGGGCCTTCGGCTTTGCCAAACATGATCCGATCCTTCGCACCATCATTCCCTTCGGGGACGATCCTTATGATGCGATCGGTTCGTTTGCATTCATCACGTCTGTCCTACTCGCACTAGTCTCCTTCGTACGTGCCTTCTTCCCTGGACTTGTTGGCCGGAGCGGTGCAGCGATATACGTGCTCAGAGCCCAGGCCGCCATTGCCTTTTGTGTGCTCGTCACTGTTACAGCAGACATCGTTGCCATGGGTCGGCACCCATCCATGTGGATAGGCGCTGCGGGACAAGCAAAATTGTTGCTCCTGTTAAGCGCACTTGTTGCATCGTCTTTGGCCGTGCTTGGTCTGACCCGAAATTCTCAGAGGCCGGGAGTGCTCAGACAGTACGCGCAGGCAGCCTTTGTATGGTTTGCATCTCTGCTGGTCTTAGGCGTCTATCCTGAAAAGCTGATCTTGGGAACGGCGGGTCACCTGTTCACGGTAGTAGTGGGCGACGTATTGCTGTTTGTGCCTGTGGCGATGCTTGTTAGAGCGTGGCTGCCGTCCCCGTTTGATTCCAGTACCCGTAGCCGTGACAAAGAGCGCAGCCGTATCAGATATTTGCCCTTAACTTTTGCCGCGGCGACGGGGCTGGTTGTGGGAGCAGTTGCATTTCTGGGCGAGATGAGTGAGGGCGGCGCCACACCTCCGTTCGGTAGATTGCTATTCGTCGCCGCAGTGTTCCTGGGGTTGGGAATGGTTGGACTGCTCGTCGGATATGTGTCGCTGGGCAGGCTGCTGGGGTTTGTGGTGGCTCGCCCAATTCCAACCGGGGTAGAGTAGTTTCCTTACAAATCAGCTCGGCCTGAACCAACGTTGATACATCCGCTGTCGTTTGTGTCCTCTGCGGCTTAGTACTTCTCTCGCCCAACACGTGCGAACCCGGGCTGCTTCGGCTGCCAGTCCAACGTCTCCCGAGTTCGCTCGCTCGATAAGTTCGCACTCTGTTCAGACTTCGAAGTAGCGCATATTCTCGAGATCGGCAATCAGCCCAGGCCCCGTCGGGTGCCATCCCAGCCTTCTCCTGCGTTTGCGCGCTGGAAGCCGGGAGGTCGCAGACCAGCAAACATCGCGAGCCATCCAAAATGGGCTGCTGCCTCCTCCGGGGACATGGACGACCACCGGCACCTTCAAGCCTCGGCCGATGACTTCAGCGATGTCCCGTACCGGTACTCCCTCTTCGGCGACCGCGTGGTACCTGGCGCCTGCTTCCTGCTTCTCCAGCGCCAGCCTGTAGAGACGGGCGGTATCGAGGACGTGCGCCGCCGGCCAGCGGTTGCGCCCGTCGCCCACATACGCCGAGACGCCTTTCTCGCGGGCCAGCGCGATGGCGTAGGTGACGAGGCCCTGCTTGACCGTGTCGTGAACCTGAGGAAGGCGCACCACCGACACGCGCACCCCACGCGGCGCCATCGAAAAGGCCACCTGTTCGGAAACGCGCGGCAGCGGTGGGGGATTCGGCCGGCATATCTTCGGTCGCGAGGCGGCCTGGTGCAGCCGTCCCAGCGGTCCCGGAGGTGACGATCAGGGTCGGTCAGAGCCGGCGAGCGCGGAGCCGAGAGCCTCGATGGCGCGCCTATCGATCTCGCAGTTCTCCACGAACTTCGAAAAGTCGTGGATGAAGGCGAGGTGGATCACGCCGTCCGACGCGGCTGCTCCGCTGCGCAGACTTTCGAGATCGGTCAAGATCACCACGATGCACCTGGGCGCCGGCGGCGAGTAAGCGACTTGGCGCCCGCGTCCGAGCGAGCAAGCCCGAGCACCTGATGGCCCGCGTTGATAAGTTCCGGAACAACAGCGGAACCGATAAAGCCTGTGGCGCCGGTGACGAAAACACGCATCGCGACTTCTCCTTCGCTTCACTTCGTGACTCTTTTCGCAGCCCGTGACTATCAGATAAGAGATGGAGGGGATACGATCTATGTTGAAAGTCCGTATTTTCTTCGCGATCGTCCGGATGGCTATTGGTCCACTTTCCGATGTGCCGTCCCTTGCTGATGGACTGAAATCCTAGAGCGACATCCGGCGCCACGCGGAGTCCGTAATATTTTGCAATTGTCCGGAATGGCTTATGGATCCGCTTTCAGATGTGCTGTCGCTGCTGAAACCGCGCAGTTACAGGTCCGGTGGCTTTCATGTGGATGGCGAACTGTCCATCCAGTTCCCCCGGCACGAAGGCATCAAGTGCTATGCCGTGGTCTCTGGCCAATGCTGGCTATCCGTGGAGGGCGTTCCCGATGCCGTGCATCTTACTGCAGGAGATTGTTTCCTTCTGCCGCGTGGGCGGCCTTTCTGCCTCACCACTGATCTGACCCTGACGCCTGTCGACTTCCGCACGCTTCTTGCGGAGCACTTGAAGGATGGCGTCGCCTCGCTCCGCACGGGATGGGGGCAGCTTTATTGTCGGCGGCCACTTCATCCTTGCCGGCAATCATGCCGACATTCTGCTGGGGCTGCTGCCGCCCATCGTGCATATCCGGAAAGAATCGGATAAAGCAGCGATGCGCTGGTCTCTGGAGCGCATGAGGGAGGAACTGCGCGAGCCGCAGCCGGGCAGCTCTCTGGTCGCGCAACAGCTCGCTTACATGATGCTGGTTCAGGCCCTGCGGCTGCATCTGGCCGAAGGGCCGAGAGGCGGCGTTGGATGGCTCTTCGCGCTGGCGGATAAACAGATGAGCGCGGCGATCACTTCCATGCACGACGATCCCGCGCATCGCTGGACATTGCAGGAACTGGCGGACGCGCCGGCATGTCGCGATCGATCTTTGCCCTGAGATTTAAAGAGACGGTCGGCGTCGTCACCTATGGAGTACCTGACGCGCTGGCGGATGCTGCTGGCCGGCGACAAGCTGAAGAACTCCAGCGATCCCATCTCCGTCATTGCCCTCTCGCTCGGCTACGAATCCGAAAGCGCCTTCAGCACAGCATTCAAGAGGGTCATGGGCTGTTCGCCACGGCAATATGGCCGCCGCCAACATCCGGCTGCTCTTTCCAGCCGCGAGGAGGAAGCCGCCCGCGCCAGTCGGCTCGAACTTGTCTCAGGTTGAAGCGCGTTTGGCGGCTTGTCAGCCTGATTCACTTCACTCTCGTAAACTGAAACACATGCTCTACACCGAGGCAGTCGACCGCCTGCAGGCCCTGGGCGCGGAGTTGCACGCCGCCCCCGGCCAGCCGCGGCGCAAGTTCGAGCTGGCCCAGATGCGCACCCTCATGGCCGCGCTCGGCGACCCGCAACGGGCTTTTCCCTCGGTGCTCATCGCGGGCACCAACGGCAAGGGTTCGACCGCCTCCACGCTGGCCGCGATCCTCGCCGCGTCCGGCTTGCGCACCGGCCTCTACACCTCGCCGCACCTGGTTCGCGTCAACGAGCGCATCCAGCTGCTCGCGCGAGCTCCCGCACCACCTATGAAGTCACCCATGCCCTCATCCCCGACGACGACTTCAGCCGGCATCTCGAAGCCGTGATTCACGCCGCGGAACGCCTCGTCTCCGAAGGCAGGCTGCCCGGGGCCACCCAGCTTCTTTGAGACCGTCACCGCGATGGCCTTCCTTCACTTCGCAGCGGCCAAGGTCGATATCGCAGTGCTCGAAGTCGGTCTCGGCGGCCGCCTCGATGCCACCAACATCGTGGAGCCGGTGCTCTCCATCATCACCGACATCTCGCTCGACCACACCGAATGGCTGGGCCATACCATCACCGAGATCGCGCGCGAAAAGGCCGGCATCCTGCGCCAGAATGGCGTCCTGGTCACGCTGCCGCAGCATCCTGAGGCCAACCAGGCCATCGGCGAAGCCGCCGTCGCGCTCAACGTTCGCGCCATCAATGCGACAGCGGCGTTGCCATACGATACAACTGCAGTGACAAATACGCACAACCGTTATCCGCTGGACATCGATGGATTGCACATCCAGGTCGACTCCCCGCTTGCCGGGCAGCATCAGCAGCGAAACATCGCGCTCGCGATCACCGCCGCGCTCGAATTACGTAACATATATAGTTACAATATCGACGCGCAAGTCTATCGCCGCAGGCATCCATCAGACGCTCTGGCCTGGCCGGCTCGAAAAGCTCAGATGCAATGGGCGCTCCGTCCTGCTCGATGTAGGCCACAATCCCGCCGGCGCCTGGACCCTCCGTGCCGCGCTCGCTGCCGAAAAAAATCCGCCGCGCAACCTGATCTTCGGCTGTCTCGATGACAAGCCGGTCGAAGAGCTTGCCCAGATTCTCTTTCCGCTCTTCGACCGAGTGCTTCTGGTCGCCGTGCCATCGCCGCGCGCCGCCTCCGGTACTCGCCTGCTCGCTGCGGCGCAAGTTGTCGGCGCGACGGCTACGCTCGAACCTAACCTTGCTGCCGCCCTCAGCGCCTTAACCAATGATGATGTGCGTCATTACCGGCTCTGTCTATCTGGTTGGCGAGGCCCGCGCGCTCCTGACTTCGCAAGGATGGACCTCCGATGCCGGCTGAGACCGAGACCGCCTCCATCGAGCTGCCGCCGCGCCAGCTCACGATCAAAGAGCGCGTCATGTCCAACCTGGTACAGGCGCCGCTCTTCTTCAGCGCCACCGCCGCCTTCGGCACCGTTTCGCTGCTCGCATCGCTCACAGAAAAAGATGGCCGCCGCCAGCATCGCATCGCCCGCGCCTGGGCAAAATGTTCGCTGGCCATCGCTGGCTCCCCCATCCACGTCACCGGCCTCGATGTGCTCCACAACCATCCGGTCGCCGTCTATACCTGCCAACCATCTCTCCTATATGGATACGCCGGCCATCTTCGCGGCGCTGCCATTCCAGTTCCGGATCCTCGCGCGCAGCGATCTCTGGAAGATGCCCTTCATCGGCTGGCACCTGGACCGCTCCGGCCAGATCCCGGTCGCGGTCGACAATCCGCGCGCCTCCATCGCCAGCCTTACGGGCGGGGTGCGCGCCCTTAAAGCCGGCATGCCGCTCTTTGTCTTTCCCGAGGGTGGCCGCTCCCGCGATGGCCGGCTTGGCCCATTTATGAGCGGGCCCGCGTACATGGCCATCCGCGCCGGCGTGCCTATAATCCCCATGGCCCTTATCGGCACCTTTGAGCTGCTGCCCATCCATACGCGCCACTTCAGTCCCCGTCCGCTGGAGCTGCGCATCGGCACTCCGATCCCGACCACCGGCCTCACTGCTCGCCAGTCTGAAGCATTGACGGCGCAATTGCGCCAGGCGATCGACGAGTTACGCGCCGCGCCTGCATCCCCTCTAAGAGAGTCACGCCCATGTCCAAACCACGCATCCTTATTCCCGAGCCCACCTCCACCGATCCCGAATACAACCAGCGCGGCTGGTCCCAGTACGCTGCCGCAGTCGAGCAAGCCGGCGGCATCCCAGTGCCCGTGCCGCTCCACGCCAGCCAGGAGGAGCAGGCACGTCTCATCGCGGACGCCCAGGGCGTGCTGCTGCCCGGCAGCCATGCCGATGTGAATCCCGGAAAAGTTCGGACGAGCCGCTCGATCCCCGCTCGGCTCCTGCCGATCCGCTCCGCGAAGCAGCCGACGAGCTCCTGCTGCAGGATGCCTTCAATCTGCAGAAGCCCATCTTCGGCATCTGCTATGGCATGCAGTCGATGAACGTATGGCGCGGCGGCTCCCTGATCCAGCACCTCGAGACCGCCGTGAATCACACGCCCGGCCGCCACATCGCCGAAGCTCATCCGGTGGCACTCGCGCCGGGTAGCCTGCTCGCCGACCTCGCCGCAACCGCCCAATCCACCGACGCTCCCGTCCTGGTCAACTCCAGCCATCACCAGGCCGTGTCCCGCATCGGCGACCAGCTTCAGCCTGTCGCCGTCAGTCCACTCGATGGCACCGTCGAGGCCCTCGAAGCCACCGAGACCGCGTCAGGCGCACCGTTCGTTCTCGGCGTCCAATGGCATCCGGAGCGCACCTACGCGTCCAGCCCGCTCTCCCGCGAGCTGTTCCGTGCCTTCGTCGAAGCCGCCACCGCATGGAAGCCGCAGCCCAACGGCGCCGAGATCGCGGCGGCAGCCTCCTCACCCAAGAAGCGTTGAATGTCGATCACCGCCGACCAGGTTCTCGCTGCAGCCGAACGCTGGGACCTCTCACAGAGCGCTCTCCCACGCAGAGGGCGCGGCGGAGAAGCCTCGCTGCCTACGGCAATCTCCTGCTGCAATGGAATGCTCGCCTCTCCCTGACGGCCATTCGCGACGAGGCTCAGGTCATCGAACGTCATCTGATGGAGGGCGTTTTTGCGGCGGAGCATCACCCGCCCGGAGCAACGGCGCTCGATTTCGGCTCAGGAACCGGTATTCCAGGTCATTCCCATCGCAATCTGCCTTCCAGATTACAGGTCACCCTAGCTGAATCCCAGCAGAAAAAGGCCGCTTTCCTTCACGAAGTGGTCCGCACGCTGGGTCTGCAGGCCTCCGTGCACGCGGGACGTGCGGAAGACCCTTCCTCCCGGCAGCTTCGATGCGGTATGGATGCGCGCCGTCGATAAGAGCGTGGCCATGCTGCCTGCTGCCGCCGCACTGGTAGCAAACGGCGGCTCCTTATGCCTGCTCGGGACAGGCGCACCGCCGTCTCTCCCACACTCCGCCGGTTCTTCCCCCCCGAGTTGGCGGTGGAAAACCATGGATTTACCCGGGAGCACGGGACCGCGTTTTGCACATTGGCCTGCGCTTTTAGCGTTCCACGTGGAACACGTAACTGCATGGTTCCTCTCAGCGTTCCACGTGGAACATTCCTGCCCTGCCCAACCTTCCACAGCGTCTTCCACAACTCCCTCCGCTCGCCTGTTTGCATCCTTCCGCGCTTCGCCGTAGCTTTGTCTCCAATGTCCGAAGCAATCTGTCTGGCCATCGCCAACCAGAAGGGTGGCGTCGGCAAGACCACCACCGCCATCAATCTCAGCGCCGCCCTCGCTCTCGAAGGCCTGCAGTGCGTCCTTATCGACTGCGACCCCCAGGCCAACAGCTCCAGCGGCCTCGGCGTTGCTCGCAACGGCGATCACGGCTCCGTCTACGATCTCCTGACGAACGGCGCCTCTGTCGATACGCTCCTTCAGCCCACCCCCATCGATACGCTCAAGATCATTCCCGGCAGCCGCAACCTCATTGGTGCCAATCTCGAACTGGTCGACACCAAAGACCGCGAAACCCGTCTGCGCGACTCCCTCAAAGAGCTCCGCATCGCTTACGACTTCATCATCCTGGACTGCCCGCCGGCACTCGATCTCCTCACCCTCAACGCCCTCGTCGCCGCCGACCGCCTGCTCGTTCCCATGCAGGCGGAATACTTTGCCCTCGAAGGCGTCAGCGAGCTCCTCGGCACGATCGGGCGCGTGCAGCAGGCCTTCAATCCCAAACTGGAGCTCGAAGGCGTCGTCCTCACCATGTATGACGAGCGCACCAATCTCGCCCAGCAGGTCACCGAAAACCTCAAAGGCTTCTTCGGCGACAAGCTTTACAAGACCGCGATCCCCCGCAATATCCGACTCGCCGAAGCTCCCAGCCACGGCAAACCCGTCCAGCTCTACGACGCGCGCTCCCGCGGCTCTGAGGCGTATCGCGACCTGGCCGACGAGCTGCTCGCCAACCACAAGATCGTCAGTCCCGCCGCAAAGCAGCGCGAAGCCAGCGCTAAGGCACGTAAAAACAGCAAGATACGCTTCTGGCCGTACGCCTGACGCACATCCAAACCGCTTAACGCAATCCAGAGAGACGCACCATGAGCACATCCGATAAACGACGCGCCTTAGGCAAGGGCCTCGAAGCACTCCTGCCGCACCGTTCCGCTCCGCAACCGGTTCAGATCCACGCGGCACCCGACGGTGCGCCCACGCCGGTTTCCGACGGCAAACCGCTGGAGATCGCGCTCGACCTCATCGACCGCAATCCCTTCCAGACCCGCAGCCAGTTCAATGAGACCGCGCTTGAGGAGTTGGCCGCATCGATCGCCGCCACCGGTGTCGTACAGCCGATCCTGGTTCGTCCCGTCGCCGCGGGCCGTTATCAGCTCATCGCAGGCGAGCGCCGGCTGATGGCGTCGCGTAAAGCGGGCAAGACCACCATCCCTGCCGTTGTCCGGCCAGCCTCGGACGAGCAGGCGATGGAGATGACCATCGTCGAAAATCTCCAGCGCGCCGATCTCAACCCCATGGAGCAAGCGCGTGCCTTCGACCGCCTCGGCCGCGAATTCCAGATGACCCAGGAGCAGATGGCCAAGCGCACCGGCAAGGACCGCGCTTCCGTCGCCAACTTTCTCCGGCTGCTGCGCCTGCCCACAGAGATTCAGGGCAAGGTCGAAGCCGGCGAGCTCTCCTTTGGTCACGCCCGCACTCTGCTAGCGCTCGAATCGCCGGACGCCATTCTCAAGGCCGCACAGAAGGTGCTCGCGCTCTCCATGTCGGTGCGCCAGACCGAAAGCTTCGTGCAGAACATGCTCAACCCGGAGAAGGCCGAGAAGAAAGAGAAGTCAAAAGATCCGCTCGATCCTAACGTGCGCGAAGCCCGCGATCAGATGCAGCGCGCGCTCGGCCTCAAAGTGGCAATCGAAGACCGAGGCGGCAAAGGCAAAGTCATCATCGAGTACACCAATCTCGAAGCGTTTGACTCCCTGATGGAACGGATCACGTCGGAGCGCATCACCGCCACTCATGTCACGAGCGAGGCATGACCGTCGGCATCTCGCGAACAAGCCGCCTGCAAATTGTCTTCGACGTGGCGATCGTTCTCACCTTCGCGATCTTTTTATGGGCGCCATGGGATCGCATCGCGAACAGCGGCAGTTCTTCTGTCACGATGCTCTGGCTCGCATTGCCCATGATTCTGACTAGTCATGGGCTTCACCTCCTATCTGCAACTAACACAGTTACAATTAGCGCGCTCGCCGCGGCAGCACTCTCCGCGCTGCTCTCCGTCGCTGCGCGCATGCGCGGCAGCGCAACACTCGGCGCAGTAGGAGCATTTCTATTCGGCTCCTCCGTCGCGATCCTCATGCCGGCGTGGACAGCCATTGGCTTCCTCGGCGCGCTGCTGTTGATTGTCGCCCTGCGTGCGCGCTTCGTCACACTGCGCCCCGCCAACGCATTGGTTGCGCTGCTCAGTGAGCTCTGGCCTCTTGGCTACGCCGCAGGATTCGCAGCGCTCGCATGGCGCTACAACCCGCAGTTGCTTATCAAGACACTGGTCATCGCGCTCGGTGTATCGCTGGTCGCGCGTGCCCTCGTGCCATCAGCGACCACGGCATCATAAGCGAAGAGGCCAAATCTCACAATGAGCGGAGAAGCCAACAAAGTGACGCGGAGCCGATTCGAAATCGAAGAGCGCGGCGAAGTCGCGTACCTCGAATTCGAGACAGACAGCCAGGGCTGGATGACGATCTGGCATACGGAAGTGCCACCTGAAATGAGAGGTCGAGGTGTCGCGGCAGAGCTCGCCCAGACTGCATTCGACTATGCGAAGCAGAACCATCTTCGCGTCGACGTCATCTGCCCTCTCGCCGCGGACTTCGCCAGCAAACACCCCGAGTACAAATCCCTAATCGGCAAACAAGCGAATGAGTAAGCGCGGCAGCCTCGGCGCGTCGTGGGCAAGATGAGTTGCGCTTAGCTACCATAAAAGATGGCGTGGCCTTGTGGGCCACGCCATCGGAGCGTCTCTTAAAAAGGAGACACTCACAAAACCAAACACCGGATCCGGCGCCAGCGACGAGCCGTTTTCCCAAATACTCTGATCCATCCGGCGTCAGGAGGAGCAGCTTTTCTTAACGGAAAAGCTGCGTCCGCATTCCCTGGACGCCTGAACCCTTTGTGAAAACGACTACCGCCCCGGAATCTCAATATCTGTTACTTCTTAGGCGGCGCGATGGTGTCCTTGGCCGACTTCGCGACGCGGAACTTCACCACGGTCTTCGCCTTGATCTTGATCGCCTCACCCGTCTGCGGATTGCGCCCCATGCGCGCCTTGCGCTCTGCCTTCACCAGCCGGCCTAGTCCCGGGATCACGAACACGCCGTTCTTCTTGGTCTCTTTCACTGCCGTTTCCGTCAGCAGATCAAAAAATGCGCCCACCTGCTTGTTGGTCAATTCGAGCTTTTCGGCCATGTGCCGAACCAGCTGTGTCTTGGTCAGTCCTGCTGCCATCGAAATTCCTCCTGTCTCTCGTTAGGTAGCGATTCTTTCCGGCATTGCCAGGAAGAACGCCTTGAAGGGGAAGCTCCGCACCCGCCTGCCAGGTGCCATCGCTGGCTTCCGGCCCCGGCGACTTGATGCTGACAATCGCCAGTGTTTATGCGGGTTCCCGCAACTCCTACCGAGGATCACCATGCGGCCTTTCGCAGCTTCTTGTCAACGGCAAATCAGGCATTTCCACAGTTTTCTTCGTGTTTTTTCGTATTTTTGCGGGTTTTCAACGGGTTTCTGCAACTTTTGCGGCAGTTTTGGCGGCCCTCAGCGAACTCGGGCACCTTAGAACAATGGCCGCCTGGGCCTCTCCGCCGCCACCAGCAGCGGTCGATTCAGCAGCGCTACCAGAGGCGCGGCAGCGCGAAAATAGCTCGCCACCAACTTCGCAAAATCCGGCTCCGTCGCCATCTCCGACGCAAGCGATGCGCTGAAGCCCCACCGCTTCTGCCGGTAAAGGTACGCTGCCGGATGCTCCGCCGGAAAGCCCTTCGGCGAACGGCTCAGCGGTTCGCCGCTTTCCTCATCCTTCAATAGACGCCGCAAGCCGCGCGCCTGCGCCAGCTTTCGATACTCCTGGTGATGCTCCATCAGAAAGCGGCGAATAGCAAGCAGTTGTTCCGTCTCCGGCATAAAAGCGCCCGCCGCAATCTCCACCTGCTTGGCGGAAACGTGCAGATAAAAGCCCGCGCCGGAGGTCTTCTTCAAGCCATCATGTACCCACCACGCTGAGACGTGCGGCTTGTAGGGCAGCTTGTTCTTCGAAAAGCGTGTATCGCGATAGATCCGCATCATGATCGACTCCGGCGCGCGCACATGCCCCGGTGCAAAGTCCATCATCGCGCCGGTTACCGCATCGATCACCGCCAGCATCGGCCGCTTGATCTCCGCCTCATACACCGGCTTGCGCGCATTGAACCAGTCGCGATTGTTGTGGCGCGCAAGCCCTCGCAGAAAACGTAACCCATCCGGTGCGAAATAGGACTGCCGCTCCTCTGCACCCTCCGCCGGCTGCTTCTTCTTTCCTGAAACTGCACGTCCCACTCCCGTTCCGGCCCTTCTTTTCAAATCCATTGCGACTTTCCCGCCCCACGAGGCGTCTCATGATGTTGCCTGCCGCGTGACCTACTCTCAGGGCTGCAGCGCAGCACTGGAGGCTCCATGCGTCTCCGCTCTCTTCTCTTTCTGCCACTCGCCGCCGTCGCAGCTCTCGCGCAAGCACCGGCACCCTCTTCAGCATCTTCGCAGCAATCGTCATCCCCCGGCTACGCTACGCCAACCTTCAATGCCACCACGCGCAACGTCATCCTCGACGCGGTAGTCACAGACAAGAAGGGGAGTGTCGTCACCGGCCTCACCCGCAACGACTTCGTCATCCGCGAAGACAACGCGCCGCAGCAGATCCAGTCCTTCGACGCTGTCACCGCCGGCAGCTCCGCCGCGGACGCCGCACCGCATACCCTCTTGTTGGTAGACGAGCTGAACACGCGCTTCGAAGACATGGCCTACACCCGCTACTCCGTGAACCGCCTGCTTCATCACGACGGCGTCAAGCTCGATCAGCCCACCGCACTCTACATCCTCAGCAACGATGGCCTGCGTGTGTTGCAGAACTACACGCGCGATCCCGCCGCTATCGACGCGGCGCTCCGCTCGCACAGGCCGGTCCTTTCCTGGCGCTTGCGGCGCAACTTTTACCTGGCCATGGACCGCATCAACATCTCGATGACAGCTCTGCAGGAGATCGCCATCGCGAGCACGGGTGTGCCGGGCCATAAAAACATCGTCTGGATCAGTCCCGGGCTGCCCATATTGTCCACGCTGGAAATGACCGCGGATTCTCAAAAGCTGTTGTTCGACTCCATTCGCCGGCTCTCCGACCAGCTATTGAAGGCACGCATCAGCATCTACAGCATCGATCCGCGAGGCGTTCAGGGAGCCTTCTCTCCCGCTGCGCGAACCATCACCAACGACTTCCTCTATACGGCATATCTCAACGGCCTCAGCCAGGCCAACGACGCGGCCTTCGGCAATCTGGCGATCCAGGCCCTCGCAACCCAGACCGGCGGCCACGCATTCTACGGCCGCAACGATGTCGACCGCGAGATCGCCACCAGCCTCACCGATGGCAATACCTACTACACGCTCGCGTATTCACCTGCCAACAAGGACTTCCACGGCGAATTCCGCAAAATCAGGATCACCGTCGTCAATCGGCCGGACCTGAAAGTGCAGACACGCGACGGCTACTACGCGATGCCCGAAGGGCCTGCCGCCAATCCCACACGCGAACTGCAGGAGTTGGCGGGCGCGCTTCTTACGCCCATCCCCTACAACGGCGTCCCCATTCCCATAAGCTTCAGCAAGCTGGTCAAATCGCCGGCGCCCCACGTCGCCGTGCGCTTCGTCATCCCCAGCACCGCCCTCAGTTGGACAGCCGACGCCAAGGGCGCCTTCAGCGCACACATCACCATCGCCGCCGCGGACAAGGACAAGCACGGCGCCTGGAAAGCCCGCGTCGCCCATGTCTACACCGTCTCACTGCCCAGCGGTGCCACTCCCTCGCCGGCAACGGAGACCAGCGTCAAATTCGAGATGCCCTATCGCGATGCGAATCATCTGCGCTTCGTCGTGCGCGACGACGCCAGCGGACACATTGGCTCGTCGGAGATCAACCTCGACCCCAGCTGGACAAGTTGATCCTCACTTGCCAGCGATCAGCATCATCCCATCCGGCACCACCCGGCACTCCGCTCCCGGACGCGCATGCCAGGTCGATCCGTCCGCATAGCGCAGCTCGATCACGGAAATCCACGCCACCGACGTCAGATCATGCACCGAAACCGTGCGCATGCGCGTCTGGTCCGCTGGAACCGAGCTCACCAGGTGCACACTCCGCATCGCATCCGCTGTCGGCTCATTGGTCAGGACGGCGCCGCCCGCGGGCAGCGCGCGGCTCCTGTTGGAGGTTCCATGCACCTCCAGCTCCGCAGCCACAATCCGCTGCAGCCGCGTGTTCTTCATCGAGAGATCGATGCTTTGCTGCGCGTGTTTCGAGTCCAGCGTGTCAGCTGCCGGCCCTTGTTTGCCAACAGGCACCAAAACCCATGCCGAAATGCTGAGCAGCAGAAAGCTCCACCGGACACGCGGAAGGATTGGTGACAGTGGCCGGCGCCGCCTGGCATGCGGGTACCGCGAAGGCGGCAAGCGAGAAAGTGAGAATTGGAAGCGACAAAGGATGGCGCATACGCACACCTCCTGGCGAGCATGAGCGGATTTCTGTAAAGGTAGCTTCACAAGCAGAGTGGACGCGGGTTTTTCGTCAAGAAAAACCGCACCTCACTTCAGCAGGATGGCGACACTTGCATGAAATCCGGTCCAACTCTACGCCCTGGAAAAATGGATGCGCAAGGCCGGCACCACCGACGCCAACGACCGAGCCCAAATCGGCACTCGCGCCCAGAGTTCGCCGGCGAATCGCCTATCGAATCGTCATCAGCGCCGCCCGGAAAAGCGTGTCAAAGTGCTCGCCAGCGCTCTTGTCCTTCGCCACCGCCGCTTCGATCGCCTTCTGCGCCGACGGCCGTTGATATCCCAGATTCACCAGCGCGGACAGCACATCCTCCGCCGCCGGCCCGGCCGCAGCCACCACCGGAGCGGCCACCGCCATGTCTTCGAGCTTGTCCTTCAGCTCCACCACCAGCCGCTCGGCCAGCTTCTTGCCCACCCCGGGGATGCGCGTCAGGGTCGCATGATCCTGCGCACGCAAGCGCCGCCACCAGCCGGTCCGCCGGCAGCCCGCTCTGGATGGTGATCGCCAGCTTCGGTCCCACTCCGCTCACCGTGATCAGCCGCTCGAAGATGCGCTTGTCGTTGCGATCGAGAAAGCCGTACAGCGCCAGCGTGTCCTCGCGCACCTGCGTGTGGATGTGCAGCGCCACCTCCGCGCCCTCCGCGGGCAGCGATGTATAGGTCGACACGCTGATAGCGACGTCATAGCCAACCCCCGCCGCTTCTACAATGGCCTGCTGCGGCTGCTTGCTGAAAAGACGTCCACGAAGATGCGCAATCATGCGGCTATCTTAACCGCCGCACGGATCGTTTCTTTTGCCCGCCAATCCAATACAGCAGCCCACCACCAAACATCGAGGTATGCGCATGCCTGAATCACGAACCTTCGGCCTTGTCGCCGGTCTCGGTGTCGGAGCCGGAATCTTCTACTACAAATCCCTGGTCGATGGCCACCTCGCGCGTGGCCTGTCGCCCAGCCTGCTGATGGTTCATGCCGACGTGCGAAAGGTCATGCGACTGGCGCAGGAACGCAAAGCGCAGGAGCTGGCGGAATATCTCTCTACTCTCCTCCGGCATCTTGCCGATGGAGGTGCAGAACTGGCCACGATTCCGGCCTTCTCTCCACAAATCTGTGCTGCGGAATTGGCCGGGATGACTCCTCTTCCGCTGATCAGTCTTCTGGACGCGATAGCGGCAGAGGCGGCCCGCAGGAAGCTGCAGCGGGTTGCCGTATTTGGAGCGCGTGTGACGATGGAGACAGGACTCTTCGGAAAGCTTCAGGGATGCGATGTGATCGCACTGAGCGGCGAGGAAACAGATCTCGTCAGCGATATCTATGTCCGCGTTGTTGAGGAAGCGAGAGCATCCTCCGCAGACTACGACCAGCTGCGATCGCTCGCCCACAAGGTCATAGAGCGCGAAAACCTGGATGCCATCGTTCTCGCCGGAACCGATCTTGCCTTTGTATTCAATGAGGACAACACCGACTTCCCCTACCTCGACGGCGCACACGTCCACATCAAGGCCATCATGGATGCGCTTCTAAGGGGTGGGCCCACCGGCACAGGGGAGACCCGTTCGAGGTCGTGACACGCTGTCAACCTCTCCTAGGAGCAGGGAGAGTGTACCTAAGCCTCGGCCTCGATTTCGCGCGAACACCGCACGAGCAAATGCTCGTCAATCTTCGGCAGCAACCCAGTCAGCAATCCCAGCGCCGGAAGATACGAGCACACGTGATAGACAAGATTCAAACTCGTCATATCGGCCAGCTTGCCGAGCAGCGCCGCGCCTAGGCCGCCCATCCCGAAGGCCAGCCCGAAGAACAATCCGGAGATCATTCCCACCCGGCCCGGCACCAGTTCCTGCGCATACACCAGAATCGCCGAGAAGGCCGACGACAGCACCAGTCCGATGATGAAGCTAAGGATCGCCGTCCATTCCAGATTCGCGTAGGGCAGCAGCACCGTGAACGGCAGCACGCCCACGATCGAGACCCAGATCACCAGCCGACGTCCATAGCGATCGCCGATCGGGCCGCCAAGAATCGTGCCCAACGCCACCGCGCCGAGAAAGACGAACAGATACATCTCCGCGGCGTGCAAGGTCACGTGAAATCGCTGCATGAGATAGAAGGTGAAATAACTCGTGATGCTGGCGAGATAGAAATACTTCGAAAACACCAGCGTCATCAGCACCACCATGGCCTGCGTCAGCTTGCCGCGCGATAACTGTGCATGTGGGTGCTCTTCAATCTTCTTCTTTCCGGACGCGCCCTCGCGCACCCGCGCCTTGTACCATCCGCCGATCGCCAGCAGCATCGCAATCGCCACCAGCGCCGCTGCGGAAAACCATGCAATACGATGCTGTCCCGCGCGCGCGCCGCGCGCCGAAAGCACCAGCCACAGCACCAGCAGCGGTCCCAGCGCAGAACCCATATTGCCGCCCAGCTGAAACAGCGACTGCGCCAGCCCATGCTGACCGCCCGAGGCCAGCCGTGCCACGCGCGACGACTCGGGATGAAACACCGACGACCCCAGCCCCACCAGCGACCCCGCCGCCAGCAGCCATCCGTACGTCGGCGCATACGCCATCAGCACTAGGCCGCCCAGCGAAAAACTCATCCCCAGCGCCAGCGAATACGGCATCGGCTTCTTGTCCGTCGCCATGCCCACAAATGGCTGAAACAGAGACGCGGTCAATTGATACGTAAAGGTGATCATCCCGATCTGCCCCAGCGACAAACCGAAGATGCGCTGGAACAGCGGATACAGCGACGGGATCGTCGCCTGGATCAGGTCGTTCAGCAGATGACACGCGCTGATCGCCGCCAGGATGGTAAAGAGCGTCTCCCCACTCAGCCGTGCCGCGCCTGTGGCATCAGATCGCGCCGGCAACACCTCAGTCATGGTCTGGCGAGACGCCAAAACGATCCCCCCTGCGAGATCCGATTCATCGAAGGCCGAAAAGACTGCAGGTCTTCGTTCAAGATGACGCCACTCTACGTATTGTCATTCTGAGCGCAGCGAAGAACCTGCATCTTTCTGCCGCGATGCCTGTCAACTGCGGTCCCTTCACTTCGTTCAGGATGACAGCCGATGAGCCCTTAGCGTCGCAAGTCCCGGCGAAACAACACCTGGAACTGATATCCCGGATTCGGCGGGAACAGCGCAGCCACCGCGCGCAGCCGCTCCGCCAGTGCCGGCGATGCCAGCAGCGGGTACTCCCGCTCGCGCAGATCGGCGTAATCGAAGTCCAAGGTCAGTGACAGCATGTAGATCGCAAGCGCATCCGCAAACGCCGCATGGATATAGGTCGTCTTCGCCTTCTCATCAATCCTTGTAGCCGGCCCAGAGGCCTCGTAAGCCGTCATGCGATCGCCACGCCCACCGCGCCCACGCTCCACCGGCTCCGAGCGAAGCTCGCCGTAAGCACCCGCCCGGCTCTCCCACGCGTCATGGCTGGTCTCGCCGCGCACCTGCGCCATTGCCTGCCGGTCCACCAGCTCCCCAAAGCTCGCCGGCACCCCGGCGGCATCCACAAAGTGGTGGCCGATGTTGATGAACAGTTCAAAGGCCAGCGCAAACTTGTCCTGCATCAGCCGCGTCGAAATGAAGATGTAGTCCGCGCCCGCAAAGTGCACATTGCGATGGCAGATCGCGCGATCGCTCAGCTCCGTCGTGTACTGCGGCGCAATCAGCGTTTCGCCGCTCGAATGCGCGTCGTCCGGAATGCTGTCGCCGTCCTGCTCATGAATCGTCAGCGGCACAAAGTAGTACGCACGATGCTTCAGCGCAGCCGCCACGTCGCGCGGCACCGCCCCGATCACCTGCTCCAACTCGCCCGGCGGCAGCTTGTGGTCGCCAAAGGTGGCATAGCAAATGGCGTTTTCCGCCTGCTGTACCGGCGTCTGGCGCGCCACCTGCGCGGCTGGCAGCAGCTCTGTCTGTGCGGTATGGCCCATCACGAGTATTCTAGCTGAGAGCACACTTCCTATATGTCTGCAATCTCCGCCGGCAATTCCGGCCCCTTCTCCAACCAGGATCCCGCCCGGCGCGGCATCACGATCTGCGGCGCCCCCATCGGCGACTTCGGGTTCTTTGCGAGCGCTCTCATCGCCCTCGCGCTGGGCTTTATCGCCTTCTTCGGCACCACCTTTCTCAGCATCTTCGGCCTCATGATCTACAATCGCGCCGGCGGCCATCACGTCACGCTCGACACCAGCTACAAATTCATCGCGCTACCCACCGGCATCTTCGTCCTGATCATCAGCCTCGCCCTCCTGCTCGGCATCTGGCTACGCCGCAAACTCACCGGTCACTAGCTCGCGCATGTCACTCGTCACCATCACAGATACAGAAGCCTCTCCCGATCAGCATCGCGAATGGTGCGAGCGCCTGGAGGCCGGCTGCATCCTCTTCTTCCCGAAAAGTCCTATCGCAATAGCCGACACCGATATCCAGTTCCTCCGTGGCCAGCAGCAGACCGACAGCTCCCTGCACAAGAACATCGCCTACAAACCAAAGTCAGACGAGCTCACCGGCGTTAATAAGACGACCGGCAAGACCGCGAACCCCGCCGCTGTTGATCATCTGCGAGGCATCCTGCGTAACTACTCGCAATCGGTCACGGCATTCCTCACAGAGTTCCTCGCGCCCTACGCCGGCCAGTGGCAGCTCGACTATGCCAGCTTTCGCCCGCAGGAGGAGGAAGGCCGCGATCTCCCGTTGCGCCGGCGCAACGATCTGCTCCACACCGACGCCTTCCCCACGCGCCCCACGCACGGCGCGCGCATTCTCCGCTTCTTCAACAACATTCATCCCACGCGCACACGCGACTGGGTGGTCAGCGATCCCTTCCGCGCCATCGCCACAAAATACGCGCCGGCCGAGATCGCACTCCCGCAGCCTGACTCCGGCATCGGCCGCACCTTCAAATCCATCGCCACCGGCATCGGGCTCGGCGCCGCCGCGCCTGCCCTCAAGCGCTCCCCCTACGACGACTTCATGATGCGCTTCCACAACTTCCTCAAAGAGAACCGCGACTTCCAGAGCACCTGCGTCAAGTACGACTACCAATTCCCGCCTGGCTCCAGCTGGATGGTCTACACCGATATGGTTCCGCACGCCGTCCTCTGCGGTCAGTACGCGCTGGAACAGACCTACCTCATCGCACCCGAAGCGATGGTCGCTCCGCAGCACGCCCCGCTCACTGTGCTCGAAGAGCTAAGCGGCGCAAAGCTTGTCTAGACTGCAGGGTTCTCTGGAAATGTCATTCCTGAGCAAAGCGAAAGCCTGCCCTGAACCTGTGGAAGGGAACCTGCAGTTCCGCAGAGCCATAAACGCGCTATGAAAGACCCAACCCTGCAAATCATCGAGCAAAGCTACGACCGCGTCGCCGAAAAGTACGCGCGCCACATCTACTCCGAGCTCGACAACAAACCGCTCGATCGAGAATTGCTGACGCGTCTCGCTGCCCGGCTCCAGGGCAAAGGAGAGATCTGCGACATGGGCTGCGGTCCCGGGCACATTGCGCGCTTCCTGCGCGATCAAGGCGCAAACGTCTTCGGCCTCGATCTCTCACCCGGCATGCTCGAGCAGGCGCGTCATCTCAACCCGGATATCTCCTTCCGTCAGGGCAACATGCTCGCACTCGATCTTCCCGATGCATCGCTCGCCGGCATCGCGGCCTTTTACGCGGTCGTTAACCTGCCCAGGGAATCTCTGCCACAGGTCTTTCGCGAGTTGGCGCGTGTCCTGCAAACGGACGGCATGCTATTGATGTCCCATCACGTAGGAAAAGAAACCGTGCACCGGGATGAGTGGTGGGAGCGTCCCATTTCCATGGACTTCCACTTCCTTCAGCCACTCGAAGTGCAACGCGAACTCGAAGCCGCAGGCATGCAGGTGGAAGAAATCATCGAGCGCGAGCCCTACGCACCGGCGGTCGAGCACCAGAGCCGCCGAGCCTATATCTTCGCCCGCAAGCCCTAGTTCGCATAGCAAGTTTGGCAATATATCTAGGCGACATTAGCCATGATATACTCATTGTATATCATGGAGTAGTTATGCGGATTCTCGTGGATGTACCGAAGCCCGACCTGGAACTGCTCGACGAAGTGACCAAACGGCGCGCTATCTCCCGCGCGGAGTTCATCCGGCGAGCCATCGCCGCCTCGCTCACCCCATACCGCCAAAAGATGAACCACTCGGCATTCGGTGCATGGTCCGAGCTTTCTGAGGACGGCATTGCTTATCAGGAGAGGATGCGGGCTGAATGGTAACAAGGCCAGTCCTCTTCGATTCCTGCATTCTCATCGACTATCTACGAGGCATCCCACAGGCGAGGGGCGAATGCGACCGGCACACGAACCGGGCCATCAGCCTCATTACTTGGATGGAAGTGATGGCAGGAGCCACAGCAGCGAACGAAGACGATACGCGTGCATTCCTCCACAATTTTCATGCTGTGTCGTTGACTCCGGAGATCGCCGAACGCGCGGTGGCGATTCGCCGAGCAAAAAAGATGAAGCTGCCCGATGCCATCATCCAGGCGAGCGCGGAAATCGAGCGCCGTGTTCTCATTACGCGCAACACGCGCGATTTCCCGGCCAGCACCTCGGGTATTCGCGTGCCATACGTTTTGTGAGCTGCCTATGAAATCCGATCCGTTGCTCGCATGGCGCGATGAGTTCCCCATCCTCGCCCACACCACCTACATGGTCAGCCACTCGCTCGGCGCCATGCCTCGCCGCACCGTGGATTCGCTCTCCGAGTTCACGGAAACCTGGGCAACCCGCGGTGTCCGCGCCTGGCATGAGGGCTGGTGGGAGATGGCCGTCACCGTCGGCGACCTCATCGGATCCATCATCGGCGCCGGACAGGGCGAAGTCGTGATGAACCAGAACGCCTCTACCGGCCAGTCCGTCACCGCGTCGTGCTTCAACTGGCAGGACCGCCGCAACAAGATCGTCACCGAAGGCCTCAACTTCCCCTCGAACGACTACATCTATTACGGCCTCGCGCGACAGGGAGCACGTATCGTCACGGTTCCATCGCCAGACAGCATGACCATGCCGCTCGAACCACTGCTCAAGGCCATCGACGAAGAGACGCGCCTGGTCAGCATCTCGCACGTCGCCTTTCGTTCCTCCCACGTGCAGGATCTCGGCGCGATCGTCCGTCGCGCACATGCAGTCGGCGCCTACGTCGTCGCGGACCTCTACCAGTCCGCCGGCATTCTGCCCGTCGATGTCCGCGCGCTCGATGTCGATTTCGCCGTGGGTGGCTCCGTCAAGTGGCTGCTCGGCGGCCCCGGCGCGGGCTACCTCTATGTGCGCCGCGATCTCTGGCCCCTGCTTGAACCCGCCGCTACCGGCTGGCAGGCGCACCGCGCTCCCTTCGACTTCGAAGGCGGTCCCATCGACTATGCCCCCGACGCCTTCCGCTTTCTAAACGGCACGCCCAACATCCCAGGGCTCTACGCTGCCCGCGCCGGCTACCAGATCGTCAATCAAATCGGCGTCAACGCCATCCGCGACAAGTCCGTACGCCAGACCACGCGCCTCATCGAGCTCGCCGACCAGGCCGGCATCACCGTCCGCAGCCAGCGCGACCCCGCGCGCCGCGGCGGCGTCATCATCCTCGATGTGCCGGAAGGCGAGCGCGTCACCGCGGAGCTACTCCGCCGCCAGATCCTTGTCGATCACCGGCCCGGCGCCGGCATCCGCATCTCGCCGCACTTCTACACCACGGACCAGGAGCTCGAACACACCATCCACGAGCTCACTGCTATACTGCGCTCCACCCCCGCACGCTGACCCGCTCCAATGTGAGCTTTGAGCAGTTTCGCAAACGGCTTAACGCGAGCAATGGATGCCCTCGCCGCCTTCCCGTCAAAGGAAAGGACGGCGGTACAGAACAAGACTCACCACCTCACCGTATTTGTGAAACTGCTTATGTCCACGCGAGTGCTCTCTCCGGAAGCTGCCGGCCAGCACCTCCAGCGGTCGCTCACTTCGGGCCAGCTCTCCATGATCGCGATCGGCGGCGCCATCGGCACCGGCCTCTTTCTTGGTAGCGCATTCGCCATCCGCCTCGCCGGACCATCTGTGCTCATCAGCTATTTCATCGCGGCGATGATTGCTTTACTCCTGATGGGCTGCCTGGCAGAGATGACCGTCGCGCACCCCATCTCCGGATCCTTCGGCGCCTACGCCGGACACTATCTCGGTCCGCTCGCCGGCTTTCTTGTGCGCTACTGCTACTGGTCCGGAACCGTCCTTGGTGTCGGCACGGAGGTCACCGCCGTCGCGGTCTACATGCGCTTCTGGTTCCCGTCCATCCCCGGCCTGGTCTGGATCGCCATCTTCGCGGCGGCGCTCGTCGCCATGAATGCGCTGCAGGTCGGCGTCTATGGCACGCTCGAGTACACCTTCTCCCTCATCAAGATCCTCGCCATCGTCGGCTTCCTCGTACTCGCCGGCGCAATCCTTTTCTTCACCCCGCATTCCACTGGTATGGGATTGCACCTCTACACCGCACACGGAGGCTTCTTTCCCCTCGGTATCCGCGGCATGTGGGCAGCCGTGCTCGTTGCCATCTTCAGCTACTTCGGCGTGGAGATGATCGCCGTCGCCGCCGGTGAAGCGCGTGATCCACGTGTTGCCATCACGCGTGCCTTTCGCTCCACCGCCATCCGCCTCATCCTCTTCTACCTGCTCACCATCGCAGTCATGCTCGCCATCGTCCCCTGGAATCTGGCCGGCACCACCACCAGCCCCTTCGTCCGCGTCATGCAGGTGGCGCGCATCCCCTACGCAGCCGGCATTCTCAACCTGGTCGTGCTCATCGCGGCACTCTCCGCCATGAACAGCCAGCTCTACGTCACCAGCCGCATGCTCCTTTCGCTCGCGCGCGCCGGTTATGCTCCCGCTGCGCTCGGCCGCCTCAGCCGCGCCGGCGTGCCTGTCCCCGCGCTGCTCGTTTCCTCGGCGGGAATCGTGGTCGCAGCAGTGATGTATGCCCTCTACTCCACCGCCGCCTTCACGCTCATCTTCTCCGTTTCCATCTTCGGCGCGCTCTTTGCGTGGCTCATGATCTTCATCACCCATCTCGCGTTCCGCCGCCGCCATCGCGCAACACCGGGCGAGTTCCGCGCCGACGCTACCGGCGGCTTTCGTATGTTCGGCGCGCCGTGGACGACCATGCTCGGCGCCGCATTGCTGGTGGCGGTCTTCATCACTTCCATCTTCACGCCCGGCTTCCGCTCCATGCTCCTTTACGGCATCCCGTTTCTTGCGCTGCTCATCCTGCTCTACTGGTGGCGCGCACCGAAAAATCACCCCGACGCAGATCTCTCCATCGAAACCTAAGCACGAACTGCCACCGCCCGAGTTTTGCTTGCATATGTTGATAGAGTTGCGAGCATGGTCGGTATGTTGCAGGATCTTGTCCAGCACAAGGGATATGCGAACGCTGCCTTGCTGAGGGCAATTCGTCAGCATGAACCCGCCGCGCAAGACACGGAACTGCGAAAGCTCCTGCACCACATCATTCTGGCCAACCGCTTCTGGTTTTTGCTGAGCCTCGAGCGTCCGTTCTCGCATGACGAGGAATCGCGGATCCCGGAGTCACTCGAAGCCATCGCAACGCGATACCGCGAAACATACGCTCAGGAGTTGGAATGGGTATCTCAGCTTCGGGAGCCGGATCTGGATCGCGTGTTGGAGTCACCCTTTATCCCGGCTCGTCGCGTCTCCGTAGCTCAAGCCATAATTCAGGTGTGCATGCACAGTCATGCTCACCGCGCTCAATGTGCAACCAGGCTTCGACTGCTGGGCGGGACGCCTCCTGCCATGGACTTTGTTCATTGGCTGAAGGAGCGTGCAGCGCCAGACTGGGTATAGTTGCAGCCGGCAACTGATATCCTTCGTGCCGACTGTCATTCTTCCCGGAGGCATCACCCTATGCACACTCCCCGCGCGGCCGCGCTCCTTGCGCTGGCCGGCGCCATCCTCGCCTTCCCCGTCACACCCCTCTCCGCCGCAGCCAAACCCGACAAGAAAGCCCGTACCGCCGCAACCACTCCGGAAACAAATCCGTGGGATGCGCCACAGCCTGCCGTGGAAAAGCTCGACCTCAACGCTTACGCCCGCATCCGCGAAGAGGGCATCGCCCACTCGCATGTCATGGAGTTCGCCTCCGCGCTCGATGACGATATTGGCGGCCGCCTGACCGGCTCACCCAACATGCAGAAGGCCAATGACTGGACGCGCGATCAACTCACCCGCATGGGCCTCGTCAACGCGCATCTCGAAGACTGGGGCGAGTTCGGCATGGGCTGGCAGCAGCTGAATACCTGGGTCCGCATGACCGCGCCCGGATACCGCGCCCTTCATCGCGCAGGCCACGCCCTGGTCGCCCGCCACCAATGGCGCTGTCTCCGGCGACGCCGTCAACGTCGTCATCGACGACGAAAAGGACTTCGACAAATACAAAGGCAAGCTCTCCGGCAAGATCGTCCTGCTCGGCGAGATGCGCGATGTCCCGCCCGTCGACAAGCCGCTCTTCGAGCGCTACACCGACAAGGATCTCGAAGAGATTGCCACGTATCCCTCCGGCGATCAGAACCGCGACTACGCAGCGCGCGTCCAGCGCTACCTCAAACGCGCTCGCTTTGCATGACAAGATCGCGGCCTTCCTCGCCGACGAAAAGGTCGCCGGAGTGATCCTGCCCAGCCGCGACGGCAAAAACAGCGGCGGCTCAGGCGGAACCTTCTTCGACGACAACGGAGCCGCACTCGGCATGCAACCGTATAAAGCGGACAAAGCCGTCAAGGTTCCGTGTCGTCGTCACCGCCATCGAGAACTACGGCCGCGTCTATCGCCTGCTTAAGGCGCACGTGCCCGTCACGCTCGAGATGAACGTCGAAACCAAATTCACCGGCGACCATCAGCACGGCTTCGACACCGTCGCCGAAATTCCCGGCACCGATCCCAGTCTCAAAGATCAGATCGTCATGGTCGGCGGCCACCTCGACTCATGGGCCTCTGGCACCGGAGCCACCGACAACGGCGCCGGCTCGGTCGTCGCCATGGAAGCCGTCCGCATCCTCAAAGCGCTCGATATCCATCCGCGCCGCACCATCCGCATCGCATTGTGGAGCGGCGAAGAAGAAGGCCTCTTCGGCTCGAAGGGCTACGTGAAGGACCACTTCGGCTCCTACCCGCTCGCGACCGATCCCGAATCGATGAAGATGCCCGAGTTCATCCGCAAGGCCGCCGGTCCCGTCGAAACCAAGCCGGAGTGGAAGACGCTCGATGTCTACTTCAACGTCGATAACGGCACCGGCAAAATCCGCGGCGTCTATCTGCAGGGCAACGCGGCCGTCGAGCCGATCTTCCGCCAGTGGATTGCGCCGCTCAAAGATCTCGGCGTCAGCACCATCACCATGCGCAACACCGGCGGCACCGACCACCTCTCATTCGACGCCGTCGGCCTCCCCGGCTTCCAGTTCATTCAGGATCCGATGGACTACGAAAGCCGCACCCACCACTCCAACATGGACACCTACGAGCGCCTGCAGCCCGCTGATCTCGCGCAGATCGCCACCGTCGAGGCCATCTTCCTCTACAACGCCGCCATGCGCGACGAGATGATCCCCCGCAAACCCTTCCCCCATCCCGAGCTGCACGAGCAGCAGACCGCCCCGCTCAAGGACGTCTTCCTCGGAGCCGTGCCCGAGCAAAAATAGTCCAGATAACCACACCAACGCAGAAAGCCCGCCACGGCGGGCTTTTTCTGTCAGGTCTGCTCAAGCATGGAATCCTATCCTGCTCGGGCTGCAGGTTCAATTCATCTGGCCATTTCAATCAAGACCCGCTACTGTGAACAACGCCTTCCCAAGGAGCCCGCCGTGGGAATTCTTCTCGCATTCGCGCCGTTCTTTGTCTTCGTTGTCCTCGAAAGAACCATCGGCGTCACGACTGGACTCACCGCCGCCGCAGTCATCGCCGCCATCCTCTTCATAAAGGACGTTTTCAGCCGCAAGGAAATCAAGGTACTGGATGTTGGCACTCTGCTCTTATTCGGCGGCCTTGCGCTCTACGCCCGCACCGCGCATCCAGTCTGGTCGATCATCGCGGTGCGCCTGCGCGTCGACATTGGGTTGCTGCTCATCGTGCTCGCATCCATCGCGATTCGCAAGCCCTTCACGCTGCAATACGCGCGCGAACAGGTCGCTCAGGAGTTCTGGAGTTCTCCAGACTTTCTCCGCATCAACAACGTCATCACCGCTGCCTGGGCTGCAGCCTTTGCCGTAATGGTCGTAGCGGAAGCCGCACTGCTCTACGTCCCGGCCATGCCCCGGCGCATCGGCGTCTGGATCACCGTGCTCGCCATCCTCGCCGCCATCAAGTTCACGTCCTGGTATCCGGAACGGAACAAAGCGAGCTCTTCTGAACGCAGCCCATGAGCGGTGTCCCGGATTGACTTTGACTGCCTCACTCCGCACGCAAAGCAATCATGGGATCCGTTTCCGTAGCCTTCCGCGCCGGTATGTAGCAGGCCACAATCGCAATCGCGATCACGGCAAACCCAATTGCCGTGAACGTCAACGGATCAGCCGGGCTGACGTCGTAGATCAGGCTCTTCAATCCGCGTGCCAGCACCAGTGCCAACAGCACGCCGATCAGCGTGCCGGATAAAATCAGCTTCGCCGCCTGCAGCAGCACCAGACGCAACACATCGAGCTGCCGCGCGCCCAGCGCCATGCGCAACCCAAATTCAGATGTCCGCTGGCTGACGGAATACGCGATCACCCCATAAGTGCCGATCGCCGCGAGAACAATCGCCAGTCCGCCGAAGATGCCAACGAGCACGAAGGCAAAGCGTGGTGTCGCAACCGACGCGGTGACAATCTTATCCATCGACTGGATATCCGCAACCGCCAGCGTCGGATCAAGCCGTGCGACCTGCCGCCGAATTGCGCCCGCCAGCAATTGCGGATCGGCATTCGACCGGACCGCCAGCAACAGATTGAAATTGCCGACGGGCGTTTGTTGAAAGGGCCACCAGTAGGCGGGCTCTGCTCCCGGGCTGTTGGGCTCGTCCTTTACATCGCCGACAATACCGACGATTCGTATCCAGTCTTTTTCTTTCGGGTTGTCGTCGAAGGTGATGCGCTTGCCGACAGCATCTTCACCCGGCCAGTAGCGCTGGGCCATGGCGTGATTGATGATCATGACGAGCGGCGCATTCATGTTGTCGGTGTCGGTGAAGAATCGCCCTCGCAGCAGAGGAATGCCTATGCGCGCGGAAATAGTCGGGCGTGGCCATGTGATAGCGGCCATGAAAATCTTCGTGCGGAGGAGGCTGCTTGCCTTCGATGTTGAAGCCCGCATTGTCGTCGTAGCCGGTCCATGGGATATCGCTCCCCGCACCGGCGCTTTCGACGCCCGGCAATGAGCGCATATTTTTCGGCAGCTCCTGGATAAACTGCAGCGCTTTCTGCGGCGTCTTGTAGCGCTCGCGGGGCAGCGAGAGCATTGCCGTCAGCACGTGCTCGGTTTGGAATCCGGGATCGAGATGCATCAGATTCAGCAGGCTGCGCAGCATCAGGCCCGCTCCAATCAGCAGCACGCAGGCCAGCCCCACTTCCGATATCACCAGCGCGTTACGCAACCTGCTCTGGTGTCCGCTGCCGGTTGCCGCACGACCGCCTTTGTGCAGGCCCTCCCGCGGATCGGTGCGCGAAGCCTGCAGCGCCGGCGCCAGGCCGAAGAGAACGCCCGTAGCAACGCTGACGACCAGCGTGAACAGGAAGACCGGCGCGCTCACATGAATTTCATGCGCGCGCGGGAAGTTTGCCTGGCAACAGCGAAACCAGCAACCTGACCCCAACCAGCGCCAGCCCCAGCCCCAGCGCTCCGCCCACGCATGCAATCAGCAGGCTTTCTGTAAGCAGTTGCCGCACCACGCGTGAACGCGGCGCTCCCAGCGCCACCCGCACCGCAATCTCCCGCTGCCGTGCTGCCGCGCGCGTCAGCATCAGATTGGCGGCGTTCGCGCAGGCGATCAGCAGCACCATCGCGACTGCACCGAGCAGGACGAGTAGCAATCGCCGGCTCTTCCCCACAACTTCATCGTTCAAAGAAATGACGAGCATCTTCCAGTCGCCATATCCGCCGTGCTCGTTGCCGATTTGCTTCAGCAGCGTGTTCAGCTCCCCATTCGCTTGACCAGCGCTCACGCCCCGCTTCAATCGCCCAATCACTTCCAGAAAATGAGAACCGCGCTTGGATGGGTCGCCTTCGAAACTGAACGGCCACCACACATCCACATCTTCCCCGTAGGCGAGCGGCTGATACTCATTGCCCGGATGCGCGGTGCCGGGCGGCATGACGCCCACGACAGTGAACGGCTGCGAATTCAGTGTGATCTTGCGGCCGATGATGTCCGGCGCTGCGCCGAAACGAGAGCGCCATACCCGATCGCTCAGAATTACCTGCAGACCGTTGCCAGGAATCTCCGCCTTCGCATCGAACTCCCGGCCTAGCTGCGGCGTCAACCCGAGCACACCGAAATATCCGGAGGTAATCTCCATCCCGTGCAGGCGTATCGGCTCGCCCGAACCGGACAACTGCAAATCGCCGCGTGTGAAGGCCGCCAGTCCATCAAACGATTTGCTCCGCGTCCGGAAATCGCGAAAATCAAACGGATTCATCGGAAACTTGGGAAAGGCCGGGATGCTGAAAAAGATGCGCACCAGCTTGTCCGGCTGCCGATAAGGGAGCGACTTGATCAGCACGCTGTCGATCACGCTGAAGATGGCGCTGTTCGCCCCAATGCTCAACGCCAGCGTCAGCAGAATGACGATCGCAAAGGTAGGATTGCCGCGCAACTGCCGCATCGCATAGCGCAGGTCCTGCCGCGCGTTTTCGACAAAGCTCGTGCCCCGCGCATCGCGGCACTCCGCCTTTACCTGTTCGTGTCCGCCAAACGCAAGCCGTGCCCGGCGTCTCGCCTCTTCCTCCGTCACGCCGGATCCTTTGCATTTCTCCACCTGACGCTCGAAATGAAAGCGAAGCTCGTCGTTCAGCTCCGTCTCTTCGGCATCGCGGCGAAACAGCGCGCGCAGGCGAAACAGCAGATCATTCCACATAAACGCACCTCACATACTTTCCAGAACCTGTGCGACCGCCGCCGTTAACTTGCGCCAGCTATCGGTTTCCGCCTCAAGCTGCTTCCGCCCCGCGCGCGTCAGCTCGTAGTACTTCGCGCGCCGGTTATTGTCCGATGTTCCCCACTTCGCCTTGATCCAGCCCCGCCGCTCCAGCCGATGCAGCGCCGGATACAAAGAGCCCTGTTGAATGCGCAGCACATCGCTCGACACCTGCTGCACCCGCTCGGAAATCGCCCAGCCATGCTGCGGTTCGAGCGCGAGCGTGCGCAAAATAAGCAGGTCCAGCGTGCCCTGCGGAAGATCGATGCGTTCCGATGTCAATGGCTTACCCTTTCGCTTCTACAAAAGAACTACACTGCGCCTTGTAGAAGCGCAAGGGGAAACTTCAATCCACTCGCCACCCGTCAGTCTCGACGCACTTCCGCGACTCCCCTATCCTTAGTACTGACCATGTCCGACAACCAGATCCAGGTTCACCTCCCTGACGGCTCCATCAAACAGCTCTCCGCCGGCTCGACCGCGCACGATGTCGCGATGTCCATCTCGCCGCGACTCGCCGCCGCCGCCATCGTCGCCCGCGTCAAGCCCGTACGCGCCTCCGCTCCAGCGCTTGCCAATACTCCCGGTGATGAAAAATCCGAGCCCGGCGAGCAGGCCATGTACGCCCCACCCGACGCCTCCGCCGAGCGCCTCGTCGATCTCCGCGCGCCCCTCACCGAAGACGTCCACCTCCAGCTCCTCACCGACCGCGACCCCGACGCCCTCGCCGTCGTGCGCCACTCCGCCGCACACGTCATGGCCACCGCCGTGCTCGAGCTCTTTCCCGAAGCCAAGCTCGGCCACGGCCCCGCCACCGACGCCGGTTTCTTCTACGACTTCTATCGCCCCACGCCCTTCACCACCGACGACCTCTCCTCCATCGAGCTCAAGATGGCAGAAGTCGTCGGCCGCGATGAGCCCTTCGTCCGCGTGTACGAGCCGCGCGAGCAGGGCCTCGCCGACTACCGCGCCGAAGGCGACTTCATGAAGGTCCACTTCATCGAGCGCTTCACCAAACCCGGCGACGACATCTCGCTCTATCGCAACGGCACCTTCGTCGACTTCTGCCGCGGCCCGCATGTGCCCTCCACCGGCCGCGTCAAGGCTTTCAAGGTCATGAGCCTCTCCGGCGCTTACTGGCTCGGCGATGAGAAGAATCCGCAGCTTCAGCGCATCTACGGCACCGCCTTCTTCTCGAAGAAGGATCTCGATGACTACCTCACCCGGCTCGAAGAAGCAAAGAAGCGCGATCACCGCCGCCTCGGGAAAGAGCTTGAGCTGTTCACCAACAATGAAGATGTAGGCGCCGGCCTGCCGCTTTGGCTTCCCAAAGGCGCCACTATTCGCCGCCTCCTCGAGGAGTACATTCTCAAGCTCGAGCGCGAAGATGGCTACGATCACGTCTACTCGCCGGCACTGGCCAAGGTCGACCTGTATGTTCGTTCCGGCCACTGGGAGCACTATCACGAGGACATGTTTCCCCCGATGGACCTCAAAACCGAGCAGGTCGTCCTGCGGCCCATGAACTGCCCGCACCACATCCTTATCTATGAATCGAAGCTCCGCAGCTACCGTGATCTTCCGGTACGCCTCGCCGAGCTGGGCACCATGTACCGCTACGAGCGCTCAGGCGCGTTGAGCGGACTCAGCCGCGTGCGCTGCATGACCTTGAACGACGCCCACATCTTCTGCACTCCCGATCAAATCAAGGAAGAGTTCTCGAACGTTATGAAGCTGGTCGAGCGCGCCTATCGCGATCTCGGCATCACCAACTACAGCTATCGTCTTTCGCTGCGCGATCCGGCCAACAAAGAGAAGTACGTCGATAACGATGAGATGTGGGAACTCGGCGAGCGCGTCCTCCGCGAAGCACTCGACTCTCTCGGTCTGCCTTACCGCGAAAGCCGCGGCGACGCCGCCTTCTACGGCCCCAAACTCGACATCCAGCTTGCCGACATCATGGGCCACGAAGAAACCTACTCCACCATCCAGGTCGACTTCCACCTGCCCAGCCAGTTCGGCCTCGTCTATACCGCGGCGGACGGCAAGCAGCACCGGCCGGTCATGATCCACCGCGCCATCGTCAGCACGATGGAGCGCATGGTCTCCTACCTCATCGAACACTACGCCGGCAACTTCCCACTCTGGCTCGCCCCCGTGCAGGTCGCGCTCGTTCCCATCGCAGAACGTCACAATGACTATGGCAAAAGCATCCAGGCCCAGCTAAGAACCGCCGGCCTGCGCGTAGAACTCGACGGCCGCAACGAAAAGATGAACGCCAAAATCCGCGATCTGACCATGCAGAAAATTCCCTACCTCCTCGTCTTCGGCGACAAGGAACAGGAAGCCGGAGCGGTTAGCGTCAGGGTAAGAGGCAAAGGCGACCAGGGCTCCATGCCGCTGGCGGATTTCATCGTAAGGGCAAATGGGCTGGTGGAGTGTAAGGCATTGGAGCTGAGTTAAATATCTGCACCGCTGGCAGCGATATTCTTTAGCTACTTACATTCCACGCGATTATCGTGCGACGCGATGATCTGCCACATGCCGCCACGTTTCAGCCACGTATCGGTCCAGACCTGGCACACCTTTGCGCTCGGTTGGGATTTGTCTTTGCCAATAGCATGTTCGCGGCCATAGACAACGGCCATACTGTCTCCGAAGAAGTGCACTTTGGCCTCATCCAGTCCGCAATCATGAGCGCTGCGCGCGCCCTTCTCGTCCTTCAGTTCATCGGTTTTCGTAAAGCGTGCACCTTTCGGTGACGTGCCTTGGAAATCGTCGGCTAGCAAACTGGCGACCACTCCGTTGTCAACGCACACACCCTCAGCCCACTTGCGCTCCATGTCGATCATGTATTGCGCGGTCTTATCGTTAGCCGACGCCCAGTGGCTTTGCTGCGCATGCGCCTGGGTAACCAGCAACAACATCGCCGCGGTTGCTACCGCCCCGGCCGCGGCCATGAAGATTCGTAAATTCATTTATTCCTCGTTTCATGGCTGCGTGATGGATTTCCGTTGGCCTGCCCGCTATTTGTACCAGATAGATACAGTTAGTCAGCGTAACTCGGGCGGGTGCCCCATCCTAGCGCAGCTAGGGCGGGATAGTTATCCCGCCGCCGATTAGCGAATCGGCTTCCCGCTTCTAGCCATTCACAGATTGCTTCCAAATCCATGCGTAATTTCGCCCGCCTGCCCCGTATACCCCTCGTATGCTCGAATACGACGGCACATTGGCGGAGGCCCTGACGACAGATACCCAGCGCATCGCACGCGGTCTTCGTCACCGAGACATCGCCATGCTGCACGACCTGGTCGAGCAGTATCAGTTCCGTCTCGTCCGCTACCTCATTTACCTGCTGGGAAGTCGCGATCCCGTCGACGACCTGGTGCAGGAAACCTGGCTGCATGTTCTCGAGCGCGGCAGCTCCTACAACGGACGCTCCCGCTTCGAGCCCTGGCTCTTCGCCATCGCCCGCAACCTCACCATCGACCAGCTGCGCAAACGGCGCATCTTCAGCCTCGATTCGAATCAGGATTCCCGCCATCCGGACTCCAGCGAACCCGCGCAGCAGGAGGGTGAGCCGCGGCACCTCGTCTCCAGCGACCCATCGCCATTCGAGTTAGCGGCCCGCACGGAGGAGGCGCACCGCATCGCGCATACCCTCCAGAGCCTGGAGCCCATCTATCGCGAAGCACTTGTGCTTCGCTTCCAGGAAGAACTGTCTTTGCAGGAGATGTCCACCGTCATGGGCGTGCCCCTCACCACTGTTTCTTCACGCATCTACCGAGGCCTCGCAACCTTGCGAGCGCAAATGGAGGCAGACGAGCATGCAGACTGATCTTTACCAGTCGGATCCGCACCAGGCAATGCGCCAGATCATCGACAGATCTCTCGTGGGCGAGGCTTCGCCCGAGGAGCAGCAGGCACTCCGGAAGCACCTCCTCGCGTGTGCCCCGTGTCACAAGTACGCGACCGATAGTCGACGCGCCATTGTCAGCCTCAACGGTTTTTCCTTCGCCCCCTTTGCCACAGACCCCGGCCTTCAGGCCAAGGTCCACGCGTCGCTTGCCCTCCGCGCACAGCAGTTGCAGGCCACGCAGCCCGGCCGCCGGAGCATCGTCCAGGTCAGTGTCATCGCTCTTCTGCTCACCATCGTGGGCTCCCTGGGCGCATTGCACTTGGGTAGTCCGCTCGCCGCTGCCCTTCACCTCGAGCTCTCTGAAGCACAGACCGGCGTCGTCGCCTTGTGGATCCTCCCCTCGCTCTGCTTCTCCCTGTTTTTGCCGCTGCTGCTCCTGCTCCGGGCCCGATCGACGAACGCGAAAGGAAGTGTTCTGTGAGACTCCATCGATTTTTGGGTGTCGTGCCTCAGCCCGTTCGCGTAGCCGCCTGCGCCATCGTCTGCGTCGCGGTGCTCATTGGGCTGGTCGCGGGCACCATCCACGGCCACGTCCTCGGTCACTGCAGCGCGTCGCCGGTGTTGCAATCGCTCGTCGGCATTGGCATGGGCCTGCTTGGGGGCTCTTTCGCAGCAATCTGGATTCTCTGCCTCGGCTACGTCTATGGCGACGCACGCCAGCGCGCCATGCCGCCCATTCTGTGGACGCTCCTTGCCGCCCTGGTTCCAAACCTGCTCGGCTTCCTCTTCTACTTCGCACTGCGCCGGCCGCTCGCGTCACCGTGTCCGAAGTGCGGCCATGCCATCGCAGCGGAGCAGCGGTTCTGCGCATGGTGTGGGCGCGAAAGAACCTCATCGCCATCCAGCCAAACACCTCTCCAGGATCCAGGAGCCCCATCGTGAGCAGAGCCGGGATGGTTGTTTCCAGGGAATCAGACAAGTTCCGGATGTCTTCCCATCCAGCGGTCGAATTCGAGTCTGCATGCAAGGCAGACTCGTAGGAGGTTGACATGCACGACACAAAGGAGCGGTTGTCTTTACTGTGGATCTTCGCGTTACTCAACTACCTGTATGCGGACGTGGTTGCCCTGTTCGCTATTGTTGGCTCACCAAATTCAGACGATAACCCACACCTCGCACAATGGGCTCTGCTGGGCTCAGCGGTCTTGATGGAAATACCCATTGCCATGATTCTGGCGTCTCGACTGCTTCCGTTTAGAGCGAACCGGCTGGCGAATATCATCGCGGGTGCAATTCTGACCCTTGTAAACGGTTTCGTGACCTTCGTTCCGCCTCTGGCCGGATGGGGCAGGCCGCCCGCTCTTCCTGAGTACTTGTTCTTCGCGACGATCGAAACTATATGCACCTCGGTCATCATCTGGCAGGCGTGGACTTGGTCAGGGGTGAAGCCAGCAGTTAGTTCGGAGCGGTTCATCCGCCAACCGGAAGCTGGGATCACTTCTTCTTAACTACCGGGCTTCTCAAAAATCCTCTGCGTGAGCCGCTGCTGCGCTCGCGACAAAATTCGCTCAAATGAGGTCAATGTGAAAAGAGAACGCCTGACACAGATCGTCCTGGTGATCGTTGGGCTGATGAATCTAGCCCAAGTTTATTTTCTATATTCTATATATGGATCTGCGGCATTCCAGCTGGCTTTTGGAGCGGAAGAACGAGGTCCATCCGATGTTTCTGAGCTTCTTTATTCCGGTCGGGATCTTTCTACTCATCGCCGCGAAGAGACCATCTCAGCATCGCTCGATGATCGCTCTAGCAGCTTGGTGGCACATCTCCCATGGCGTGGTAATGGCTATTCAAACCGTGGAAGCCTGGAATCACGGGGTCCACAGGAACTTTACGGATGTGATCTTATTCCTTGTGATCGGTGTCGTACTGTTAGCGCTTCTGCCAGCAAAACGAGAGGCAGTCGCGCCAGGCGTTGCGTGAATAGCGCAGAAACCCCACACTCTTCGCGTCCCGAATCTGCTTGGGTTTCTTTTTTAATTCGCGCTGCGCCGGCAGCTCCTGTCATCGTGCCCCCGGTGCGGGCAGCTTGGACCTGTCGGGCGATTCTGCTCATCGTGTGGTCTTGATCGATTCTCATCCGCCTCCGCCAGCCAGGTAACGCAGACACCATCCCCTGCTCCGGAAGCTAAGAACCACCTCAGTGGGATCAAGGCTGCATGTACATGGCGCACCTGGGATTGATGCGCGCGGCCCTCATGGGCCCATGGCTGGGGATTCGAACTACTTCCGGTTTGCCGACAACTCAGGAACTGGCCGCGGCGAGCGGGTCACACGCGTTTTATTTGCCGGCGGCGGCTGCTGCCTTCTTTTTCTGCATTTGCACGGTCCAAGGGGGCACGATGCCATTCTGCCGCGCGTAGGCGATGAGTTGGCCCAGGTGTTCGTGCGCGTCGGCAATGAGAATGTAAACAACGTCGCCCTCGTTAGCCTGCGGGCCGAGCTTTGGCAGCAGCTTTGCGAAATCCGCGTTGCTCATGCCATTGATCGTTTTGTTCGCGAAATCCCAGGACTGATTCAGATTCTCGACGATGCGATCCTTCTCGGTTGTGGATTTTTCGAACTCGCGCGCTTTAAACCCTGCCGGAGGGTTCGCACCCATCATGCTGAGGATTCCGTAACGCTCTCCAGCAACATGCAGAAACACTTCAGCAAAGGACCGGGTGTCGGGTGAAGGGCGCCAGGTGAGCTTGTCGCTCGGGAGTGCCTCGGCGAGATCGACACATTTCTTATTCACGGCCTGCAGGTCAAGAAGGGCTTGGCCTTTCATGTCATAGCTGGGTGCAGTGCGGTCAGTGGAGTTGTCGGCAGTTCGCGCAGGCATTGCGACAGCACTGGCATTCAGGATGCATGCAAGACAAATCAAAGAGAGAATCGGCGTTTTCATTGCTGTCTCCGCTGGACCCGAAGTACTTGCAATCGCCCCGAGGCTAGAGCAGAGGCGGGAAAGAGGCAAGCAGTTCGTGACCGGCCACGTGTTTCGAGGGGTGAGTCGCTGCGTGCAGTAGCCCAGCTTCTTCCAGCCCATTCAACGGCTCAGGCCCCCTGGATATGGATCGGGCCTCCAGCGTTCGATCTCAGCAAGAAGACTTGGCCACGGCCGGTACACGCTGAGCTCAAATTGGGAATAGAGCACAGTCATTTGCGCAAAAAGTGCCAGTTGAACCCCTGCGATTTGCTAGCCTTGAAATAGAGGCGCGAAGGGAAATAGCCCTACGCAGTAGATGATCCGCTACTCACCGTCCTAAGTTATTTACTTGGACGAATTTACGGGTAAGTGCTTTGCTTGGACGAATTTAGCTCGCGGAAGACCCTCTAACCTGCTGTATCCGTGAGAGTTACAGAAAGGCCTCCCGGCACGGGGGAGGGGGTAGGGGCAGGTAACAGTACTGGCGACGTGAGCGTCGTACCTGCTTTACGCCAGCCCGCAGTCGCGCACTGGATGCGCTCGGTCCTCGGCATCGTCGGGACGCTCCCCGAAGTGGTGATCCCCGACCACCTCGCGGCCGTGAATACTGCCGTCGCGCTCGCGTAACGCGCCGCCGCGCCGCCCGGTGAGCGTCGCCTGCACCTCGCTCAGGATGGAGAGCGCGATCTGCTCCGGCGTCTCGGCGCCAACGTCCAGTCCCGCCGGAGCATGCAGATCGGCTGGCATCGCATCGCGGCCCAGCCGCGCCAGCAGATCGAGCGTCCGCCGCCGCGACCCCAGCACCCCCCGGTAGCCCAGCGGCTGCCGCAACAGCGCTTCAAGAAAGAAAGTGTCCTGTGCGAAGCTGTGGCTCATCACAATCGCCGCTGTCCGCGCATCCAGTCGCAGACCTTCAATGGCCGCAGCATCCCTCGCGACGATCACACGCGCTTCAGGGAAATGCGCCGCCCGCGCAAAGTCCGCCCGCTGGTCCAGCACCACAACGCTCCAGCCCAGCGCCGCCGCCTGCGCAACAACCGGCTGCGCATCCGTTCCCGCACCGCACACCAGCAACTGCACCGGCGGCGCCAGCGACTCAAAGAACACCCGGCGACCCGCAAACGCTCCTTCATGCAACTCCGCAGTAAACGAATAGCCAATCGCGGCGCAACGATCGAGTAGAGCTGCCACTTCCGGATACTGCTTGACGTTCTCCCGCGTAAACCGCTCGCCCACGCGATCTCCAGTGAGCAGCACAGCCAGCGCCGCAGCCTTCCGGCTCTCCGTCGCGCGCGCCTGCGCCAGCAACGGATGCGTCGCACTCGCGTCGCGCTCAAGCCGCTCTGACATATCGTCGCGGTCAAGGCGCTCCAGCAGCAGATCGATCCCGCCGCCGCAACCGAGACCAAAGCCCTCGTTGTCCTCCTGCGTCGACGTATCGAAGGTCTTCAGCACCGCAGGTGATTCGGAGGTCCACCAGTGCGCGCGGCGGCAGAGTTCGCCTTCCAGGCACCCGCCGCTCACCGCACCGATCCGCGAGCCATCGGGCAGGATCAGCATCCGCGCCCCCGGCGATCGGTACGACGATCCGCGCGTCCCCACCACCGTTACCAGCACGCACACGCCATCTGCGGACGTCCAAGCGGCCATCATGCGGGCATGCTCCTGCATGCCTATTAGTCTACTCACTCCGGCCTGCTATGTTGGTGCTGTGATCCCCGCAGGCACAACAGCCGGCACGACCCGCGTCGCCGGCCTCCTGCTCGCCGCCGGCGCCAGCCAACGCTTCGGAGCAGATAAGCAGTCTCTACTCATCCGTGGAGTGCCGCTACTCACCCGGGCCGCCTGCATGCTGCTCGACGCCGGTTTCGTCATGCCCATCATCGTGCTCGGCCCACGCGCCGCAGAGCATCGCCCGCTGCTGCACGGTCTGCCAGTGCGTGTGGTGGAGAATCCCTCCGCGGACACTGGCATGGCTAGTTCGCTGACCACCGGGCTGAACGCGGCCGACGACTGCGATGCCGTCTGCGTCACGGTCTGCGACCAACCGGCGGCCACTGCCCGGCACCTACGCATGCTGGTCGGCGCGTGGCGCAAGACCGGCAACAGCATCGTCGCGTCCAGCTATCCGGCACGGTTGGTGTTCCCGCCCTCTTCGCCGCCACCCATTTCACGGAGCTGCGACAGCTGAGCGGCGACCGCGGCGCCGGACCGCTGCTTGCCCGCCACGCCGGGTCGGTATACACCATCCCCCTGCCTGGGGGTGACATCGACATCGACACTCCCACCGACCTCGAGCGCCTGAAATCGTGAGGACTCCATCGATGCCGGCAAAATTCATCCCCTCGTAACCAATCGCTCCATACACTCAACGCCATGCGCGACGAACCGCTGACCGTGACCGCTGCCCCAGGAAGCGGCGAGGGCATCACCATCCTCGAACTTCACGGGCCGCTCACCCTGCAGAACACGTTCGACTTCCAGCGCGATCTAGCGCAGCACAAGCCTGCAGTACTCATCATCGATCTGACCGAGTCGCCCTATATGGATTCAGCCGGTCTCGGGCTGCTGATGAACTGCTACGTCTCCGCGGAGAAGAATGGGCGCAAGCTGCTGCTGGCGGGCGCGAACGAGCGCATCCAGGCGCTGCTCCAGATGACCAAGGTGCACCTCATCCTGAAGAACTACCCCACGGCGGCGGACGCTGAGGCTAGCGTAGTTTCCACGTAGGCGTCTCGCTCAGACCTGCTCGGCCTCCGCCGGCTTCGAGCGTGAACTGCACTTCCTTCGTGCCGTGCCGTGGATGCTTCGCCCGCAATGTCAGCGAACCCGGCTGCTCACCCGCGCGAACCCATACCGCCACCGCACCGCCGATCAGCGTCGCCGGGTTATCGCCTATCAGCGTCCCCGGCCCCTCCAACTCCAGCGCAATCCCGTCGCTCGCAAACGGCCGGATCGCTCCGTACTCATCGTTCATCCGCAACACCACGCGTGTCGTATCGGCCCCATCGGCCATCAGCTCGGTGTCGTCCGGCTGCACAACGAACTCGTGGTCCACGCCATCGCCGGAGTAGCGCTTCGAGATCACCTGCTTGCCGCCGATGTATCCATCGATGCGCAGATCGCCCCAGTTCTCGCGGATCTTCTCGCCAAAGTCCACGTCGAACGGCGCGTACTTCAGGTGAGGGAACTGCGTGCGATCCGGATCGCCCTCGGCCAGCAGATGCTCGCCTGTCTTTGTAATGGTGTAAATCTTCACGTGATCGCAATTGGAGCAGATGAGCCCTTTGGTGAAGCCCACCGACTCATCGTTGCGCGCCCAGTGAAACGCGGGCTCCAGCACGATCTCCTCCGCTGGATCGCACTGCGACTTGTAGAAGAACGCAGCAGGCTTCGGCTCGCGGAAGATATCCGCGACGCCGTGATAGCAGATGCGGTCGCCGGAGCCGAAGTTCGCATGCGTGTTGTAGTCAAAGGCGCACCAGCCAATGCCGCCCGCGTACTGCGGATCGGACGCCAGTGCGTCGTGCACGCGCGCGTGGCGGATCGTATGCTCGCGCAGACGCTCCATGCTGTCGAATGTCTTGCATGGATACGTGTGCCCCACGAACTCCGTATTCAGATAGCGCGGATGATTCGGCTTCTTCAGCGGCCAGCCAAAGTCATTCATCGTGAACACATCCTCCAGGAACTCCGATTCCTGGAAGTAGCGGATGCCGCCGGTCTGCCGCGTCGCATCGAGCTGATGCGCCAGCGCATTCGTACGCGTGTAGAAGTCATGGTTGTCGCGTGACTCGTTGATGCGCACGCCCCACAGCACGATCGAAGGATGATTCCAGTCGCGGCGAATCATGCGGCCCACGTTGTCCACCGCAATGTCCTGCCACGCCTTGTCGCCAATGTGCTGCCAGCCGGGGATCTCTTCCAGCACCAGCAGTCCGATCTCGTCGCAGCGATCCAGGAAGTGCCGCGACTGCGGATAGTGCGAGGTGCGCACGATATTGCAGCGGAAGTTGGTGCGCAGAATGTCTGCATCGCGGCGCTGCACCCGGCCCGGCATCGCCTGGCCAACATAGGGAAATGTCTGGTGGCGATCGAGCCCGCGCAGCTTGATGATCTTTCCGTTGAGCGAGAAGCCGTGATCGGTGAAGGTGGCTTCGCGGAAGCCGATGCGGCGGCTTTGTTCGTCAACAACTGTCGCGATCGCGCCATCAGCCGCACGCGCACCTGATAAAGCCGCGGACGGTCGAGGTCCCATAGCTCGACCTTTTCGAGGTTGGCGATCTCCACCGTGTGCTCGGTTTCGCCGTTCGCGAGGCTGGCGGCGGGAATCTGCTTCGTCGGCTTTGCCGAGCACCCGGTCGCCATCGAGCACTTCGGCCGATCAGCGAGTAGTGATCGTTGCCCGCAATTGCCGGATGATCGAGGTAGCATTTCACATCGACGGCGGGTTGCGTCATCACGTTCTTCGAGCGCGGCAAAGATGTTGTCGAGAAATGTTTCGGGGACGATGCGAAGCGCGACCTCGCGGTAGATGCCGCCGAAGGTGAGATAGTCGACCTCGTAGCCGAAGGGCGGGATGTCCGGGTCGCTCGGTGGAGTCCACCTGCACTGCCAGGACGTTATCTCCACTTGGGTCGAGCTGCGGCGTTGCGGTCAGCTCGAAGGAGAACGGGGTGTAACCGCCCTTGTATTCGCCGAGCTTCTGGCCGTTAAGCCAGACGGTGGAGGCGGTCATGACGCCTTCGAAGTCGACAAAAACGCGCTTGCCCATAGCGGACTCGGGCAACTTGAAATGGCGGCGATAGGTGGAGACGAAGGTGTAGTCCTGCTCCGTAAAGCCGTGCCATGGCAGCTTGATGTTTGTGTGCGGCACCACTACGCGGTCGAAGTGAGCGTCGTTGAATTCGCGTGCCGTCGCTCCATCTTCGGCGGTGCGGCTGTAAAGCCAGCCGCGATTCATCGGCAGCATCATCCGTCCACTCGCCTCCGCGCCGGCGCTTGCGTCGCGCTCCGCAGCAAATGCACCGGGCACAAATGTCGCACCGGCAATCAACGTGCCGGTGGTCTTGATGAAGCCTCTTCGATCCATGGATCGGTTCTCCTTATGCCGCAGGACGAGCCACGGCAATCGGCTCCAGCATACATGCAAGCGCTTTCTTCAGTCAGGTAAGCTGGAAGGTACGGGTAGAATCCGCAGGTAGCACGGTCGGTTTTCATCGTGAATGGCGTTCGCACAAGCTCGCGGTCTCTTCTCTAAAACCAAATCCCGCTGGTTTCTCTGGAGCGCGCTTGTCGCTGGCGCGAGCCTGCTCACGATGCAGCCGCACAGCAATCTGCTGCCGCAACCCTCGGCAGGAGCCACGATCCAGGGCCGTGTCTTCGATTCCGCAGGCAAGCCGTTGGCGGCACGGCGGTGAGCCTGGAAAAGCAGGGCACTCCGAGCCCGTTTGAGACGCATACGGACGCCGCAGGCGTCTACCTGTTTTCTGCGCTCCCGAGCGGCAGCTATATGCTCACGGCGGAGAAATCAGGCTCGCGCACTCCTGCGCCCGCCGCGCTTACATTGTCCGAGGGCGATCGAAAGCAGATCGACCTGGTCCTCATCAGCGCAGGAAATGCGTCATCAGTGGCGCAGCCGATGGGTTTCTCCGACACGCCGAACTTCACTGTCGCGGGCATCACGGATTGGACCGCCGTCGGAGGGCACGGCTCCGACTCCATCCTGCGAACCAGCGAAGATCTCGCGCGTGAGACGCTCGCGCTCAAGCCGCAAGGCGCGGGAAACTCGGACCGTTCCGCCAGCATGATCAACTCAGAACAATCCGAGAGCGGGCTGCGTGCGGCTCTTGCTGCGGCGCCGGGAAGCTTCGCGGCCAACCATCAACTCGGCGTGTTCTATCTCCAGGCAGGCAGATACCGAGAGTCGCTCCCGCTGCTTCGAGGCGTCATATCAGATCGATCCGGCGAATGATGAGAACGAACGCGATCTCGTCGTTGCATACGAAAATACCGGCGATCTCCAGCAGGCCCGCGAGCACGTCACGAATCTATTGAAGCGCCAGAACAACGCAGATGTGCATCGCATCGCGGGTGAGCTCGACGAGAAACTCGGCGATCCTCTGGCCGCTGTCCAGCAATATCAGCAAGCTGCCAGCCTCGATCCCAGCGAGCAGAACTACTTCGCCTGGGGCTCGGAATTGCTCTTACATCGTGCCGTGTGGCAAGCCGCGGAGGTCTTCCGAAGCGGCGTCAAGGCACATCCACAATCAGCCCGGTTGTTGACGGCGCTGGGCACTGCACTTTTCGCCGGAGCTCTCTACGATGAGGCCGCGCGCAGCCTGTGCGACGCTTCCGATCTCGATCCCGCAAATCCAGAGCCCTATCTCTTTATGGGCAAGGTGGAGATGGCAGCGCCCACGCCCTTGCCCTGCATTGAGCCGAAGCTGGCGCGCTTTGTGCAGCAGAATCCGGATAACTCTGTTGCGAACTATCTCTACGCCATGGCTCTTTGGAAACGGCAGCAGGTGATCAGCAAACAAAGCTGACCTGCAAGAAGTCGAGGCTCTGCTCACGAAAGCCGTTTCGCTCGATGCGAAATGCTCTGATGGATATCTGCAGCTCGGAGTCATCGCCGCATCACAAGCATGACTATGAGAAAGCAATTCAGCTTTACAGCAAGGCTGTTGATGCCGATCCCCAATCGGGCGAGGCGCATTACCGACTGGCCGTGGCCTATGACCACCTTGGTGAGCGCGCAAAGGCGCAACAGGAATTCCAGCTTCACGACGAGATCCAAAAGCGCCAGGCAGCTGCGGTTGAACAGGAACGGCGCGATTTGAAGCAGTTCGTGATCGTCCAGGGACAGCCGGCGGCGACTTCGGTCAAGCCGTGACTGCAACTGTGCGCGCTCCCCGTTTCGACGCCGCTATTTCGATCCCGGCCTGCGCGGCGCGATGATGCCATCGCCTTCGCGAATCGTGAGTATCTGGTTCGCTTTGATCTTCGTGAATCGCTCGACCTTCTGCGTAGTTGGCCACTTCACCTCAACGGCGTCCACCGTGTCGCTTTTCCCCAGGCCAAAGTGCAGTCGAAGGTCGCTCTGCGACATCACGCTTCCGCCGCTGTGCACCTCATCCATCTGAATGTGCTTGCCGGTAAAGACCCGGACACGCGCGCCGATGGCGGTGCGATTGCACTTGGTCCCAACCAACTTGATCTTGATCCAGTTCTGCTTGCTGCCTCCGTCGTTGCGCAGAAGCGACGGCAGATCATTCATGTTCAGAACCAGTGCGTCCATCTCGCCGTCGTTGTCATAATCGCCGAAAGCTGCGCCTCTGCTGGAAAAGCGCTCGCTGATGCCCGGCCCCATCTCCGCAGAAACATCCTTGAAGCGGCCGTCGCCAAGATTTTTATAAACCAGCCGCGGATTCTTGAACTTCTGATCGAAGTCGTATTTGTCGATCTCCGGGTAGACATGTCCGTTCACCTGAAGAATGTCCGGCCATCCATCATTGTCGTAATCGATAAACCCGCAGCCCCATGCCACATAGCGGCTGTTCACACCAACGCCGGCGGCAAACGTGACATCGCTGAATGTTCCGTCGCCGTTGTTATGGTAGAGATTGCAGGTGTCATCCGCGAAATTCGTCTTGAAGATGTCGAACCATCCATCGCAGTCGTAGTCCGCTACGGCGACACCCATTCCAGCCTGCTCGTGACCGCTGTCGCTATAAGCACAATTTGCCATCACCGCAACATCGGTGAAGGTGCCATCGTGGTTGTTCTGAAACAGAATGCTCGGTTCCGAATCGACGGCGACATAGATATCCGGCCATCCATCATTATTGAAGTCATAAGACACGGCGGTGATGGAATAACGCGCACCGGTCTTAAGAATGCCCGCCTTCTCCGAAACATCCGTGAAGGTCCCATTCCCATTGTTGCGATAGAGAATGTTCGTGTCGCCCGGCAGGCCGCGCGGACCGCACATGATGGGAACTCCCTTCCACTGGCAGTAATGCGTAGCATCCGCCGCTGGAATTTTTTCCGGATCGAGCTTGATGTAATTGCAGACGAACAGGTCGAGAAATCCGTCCCGATCATAATCGAGAAACGTGCAGCCAGCACCCCAGCGAACATCTTGTCTGATACAGACCGGCCTTCTGAGTAACATCGGTGAACGTGCCGTTCCCGTTGTTGTGGAAAAGAATGTTATGCCCCCAGAAGCAGCAGAACAGATCGTCCCATCCATCGTTGTTGTAATCGCCAACGCAGACGCCGGTCTGCCAGCCGGTCCGCGCCAATCCTGATTTCTCCGTTACGTCCGTGAACGTTCCATCGCGGTTGTTCTTGTAGAGATGCGAGGTCGGGGCCTTCCCGGATGGCCAATGCGCATCGAGCCGATCGCCGTTCGTGAGATAGATATCCAGCCAGCCGTCATTGTCGTAGTCGAAGAAAGCCAGCCCACTGCCTTTGGCTTCGATGATCGATCGCTTGTGATCAATCGCCTCCCCACACATTGGGAGTATTCAGACCCGCCTGCTGGCCCACATCCACAAACCGTACTGGAGATACAGCCGCCGTCGATGTGGCGGCTTGCAGCAGAGATGGATCTCTCCATCGCCACAGCGGAGTGGCAAGCGCCTCCGTCAACGCGCCGCTGAGCATGACGAGAGAGGAGCCGAGAAAACGTCGCCGGGGCCAATGCATAGATTGCGATTATAAAGACGGAGCACAGCCCCATCAGGGCAGCGAGTTCAACGCATCCATCGCCTGTTTGGCATTTTGATTCTCGCGGCTGGCGCGCGCAGCAGATCCTGCAGCACTCCTCTCGCTTTTTCCTTATCGTTCTGCATCACGTAGAGGCGCGCAAGGTTCAGATAGGCCTGATCGAACTTCGGATTCACGCGAATGCAGCTCTTGAATTGCTCCTCAGCCTTCGCGTACTCCTGCTCGCGCACATACAGCACGCCCAGGTTATTCAAGGCCTCGGGATAGTCCGGCCGCAGCTGCGCAGCCTTTTGCAGAAAGTCGGCGGCGCGCGGATAACTGATTTTGCTGCGCGTAGAACATGCCCAGGCTGTAGTTTGCCTCCGGATCATCGGGTTGAAGTTCCAGAGCATGCATCAGCGACTCCTGCGCCTTCGCGAAGTCTCCCTGCCTCCGATACACGTTACCCAGATTCAGCAGCGCGGTCGCATAGTTAGGCCGCAAGAGCAGCGATTGGCGAAAGTTTTCAATCGCCTCCGCGGCATTGCCCTCCTGGGCAGCCATCATGCCAAGATTGTTCCACGCCTCCGGATAGTTCGGCCGCAGCTTCAGCGTCTGCTCCAGATAGCTGGCGCGCCTGCGGAAAATCATGCCGCTGCAAACTGAGCGTTCCCAGGTTGTAGTAGCCCTCGGCATCATTCGGCTTCGCAAGCAATGACCTGTTTGAAAGAAGCCGCTGCCTCATCCAGATAGCCATGCTGGAACATCGCCACGCCGTAGGTGAAGTCATTGCGGTGAAAATGCTCCCTGATACAGAGTCCCGGCAAAGGGAAGCGCCTTTCGCATGCGCTCGGCTGCCGTGGCTGGAATCGATCTCACATCTTCGAGAAGACCCTCGAGTTCGAGTGGACCCTGATACACCTTCACGATCATGCCTTCTCGATCCACAAGGAAGGAGGTTGGAATCGCGAGATCCCTGCGACGATCGAAGAGATACCGATAGATGATGTTGTAGATTCCCGCCACGTCCTCGCGTCGCAAAGAGTACCGGAAAGGCGAGTCCTTCCCGCACCGCAAACGATCGTGCCTTGCTCACATCGGCTGCATCGTCGACATTGATCGCCACAACCTTCACCTGCCTCTCAGCAAGCGCCGAGCGATGCCGATGGAACAAACTCAACTGTTCACCAGAAAGCGGCGCGGTCGTCGCCCAGAAGTTGAGAAGCACAAGCCTCGCCGTGAAACTCCTGAAGCTCTCGCGTGCCTGCCCGCGAGATCCGGCAGCGAAAACTCCGGCGCTCGCAAAGGCTCGATGAGCCATGTAGCCACTTGGCTCGGCAGCGTCTCTAACTCCTGAGCCGCTCCTGCTTGCGAGTACGCACGAGTGGGAGCCGCGAAGGGTTTGGCGACGAATGTGGCGGAGCCTTCCTCGACCTCGATCCGGTGGTCTCGCCGGCAGATCTTTCAACTCCTGAGAGAGCCCGCTCGGCCAGCGAATCGTGGCCCGCACTGTTCCGTCTGGCTTTCCAAGCCCAAAGAACATTTCTTTCGAATGCTGGGCCAGAAATCCCGAACCCGCCTGCAGATACTTTGTCTGGCGAAGCGTCCCCGCCTCGACTGTGACGGCCGCTCCGATGGCATCGCGATTGCTTTTGTGCCCTCGCAGGCGAAAAGAGATCGACCCGCCAATGTCCTTCATCGCATTGTGAAGAATCCGCAATTGCGGCGCATTCCGGTTCTTCAGGATGACTTCGAGCCGACCATCATGATCGATGTCAGCAAGGGCAAATGAGCGGCCGTCTTCTGGAAAGTCCAGCCCGATAACACCGGAGACTTCGGAGAAAGTTCCGTCGCGGTTATTGGCGAACATGACGTTCCGCTCGTAGCCGCTCCAGGTGCTGTCGGATCGAATCAATTCGTTCAGCGCCTGCCATCCGCGCTCATAGGCAAGCGCGGGCGTAGCATCGTCGGGCGATTTCCCCACCACCTGCCGCCAGAAAAAGCTTGCGAGGTCATTTCGCTCCGGCGCCGAGATATAGCCGTTGGCGACATAGAGATCAGGGTAGCCATCATGATCGAAATCCCAGAAGTCCGAGCACCAGGACCACCGACCCATCTCGGTTCCGGACTGCTGGCTCACATTCTCAAACTGTCCGTTGCCATTATTCCGATACAGCGAATTGCCGCGCGCATGCCGCCGGTAGAGTGCGCGAATCTCCTCGGACGATTTCTCGTGGAAGAGCGCCTGCCCGGAAACTCGTTGGCCTGCGGCGGACCACATATTCGCGGCGTAGATGTCCTGCTTGCCAACGTTAGTCGAATCGGACCAGGACACACTCATCCCGGCGCCAGCGTCGTCAACGTGGGCCTCGCTTGAGATCGCGGTAAACCTGCCATCGCCGTTGTTGCGATACAAGATTGGCTGCGCCCGAAATCATTCGCCACATAGAGATCAGGGAACCCGCTGGCGCCCGATTCGCCCCAGGCACACGCGAAGCTATAGCGGTCGTTCTCCGCATTCAGTCCCGCCGCTTCCGTCCTGTCGACGAAAGTCGCATCTCCCTCGTTGTGCAGCAGAAAGTTCGCCGGGCCATTCCGCGCGTCGAAGTAAGGTACGGGATAGTGATACTGGTCGAGCCCCAGATAGTAGCTATAGAGGCAGAAATAGATATCGAGGCGTCCGTCGCGGTCGTAGTCGGCGATCGCCGCGTGCGTAAAGGTTCCCTCAGGCGGCCGCGCAAACTGGAACGCGTCGCGCTTGATCGCGAATGTGCCGTCCCCTTGATTCAGAAACAGCAGCGGGCCCTCCGCCGCATACCACCAGCAGGTCCTGCAAGCCGCTGTTACGAAAATCCGCGAAGAGCGCGCACGCCGTGTTGTCCAGCACGCCGACGCCGGATTTTTCCGTCACATCTTCAAACGTGCCGTCGCCTCGATTTCGGTAGAGCCGGTTGGGCAATCCAGCTGGCTGGCAGACATACAGATCGTCGAAGCCGTCGTTGTCGAAGTCGCCGGCGGCCACACCGTTGTTGCCGTACACATCCATGCCGCACGCGCCATCCAGCACCGTGCGCCAGTAGTCGGAGCCGCGAAGCATCTGGCTCTTTGTATGAGTCCGTACTCCGCCAAGCGCCTGAGGCGTGACATCAAGAAACGCAGGCCCGCTGGCGCGGCTCAGCAGTTTCTTCGCCGGCCTGCCAGCGCGTGGCTTTCCATCCGGCTCGACGCACTGCGCGACCATTCCGTGCGCCATGTGCCGATCCGTTCCTCGCGCCGCTTGATCTGTCCGGTCGCCAACAATGTCGTATCGGATCTCCAGCCGCACCGTAAGCGGCGCGCTTGCGATCTCTTCGATTCCCGTGATCTCAAATTCCGCGACATCGACTCGCAGCGAGTTGCGCGAGCCAGGCCGGCGATCTGCTGCAGAAATCGTTCAGGACCGTGAACGGCGCCTTGCCGCAAACTCTCTTCTTACGACCTCGATTCCGTATCCATCGCGGACCGAGGGTTTCGCCGGCCGGAGCCAGCGATGCAGCCTTCGATCGAGGCATCCAATGACTGCGCCAAAGCAGAAAGCATCGCGAACCGACTCCTGAGTGCCGCACTCCACTGACTGAGAACAGCTTCGATTTCAAAGGCATATTTCTCCGTGACGTATTCATCCGAACCCGGCGCGACGAGCCGGAGAACATCTTCCAAAGGAGACTTCGCCGGATAACGAGGCCTCAGGCGGACATCGGAGAAATCGAGGGCGGTCGCGTGTCGGGCAGAATGCTCGGGGCGCCAAACAGAAGCGAATATCCGTGAAGAGGCGATGGACGAAGCAGCAGGGGCGTCAGCCCCAGGCCCTTCAGGAGTGCCCGCCGCGAAAGAAATGGAAGGATCGATGGTGTGGCGCGGCATCCTCAGGGTCCCGTGCAGACGAAATGCTATCACCCGGCGATGCTCTCGCGCTTTCCGGAGCCTGCAGGTTACCTATCAGTATCTGACAATACCTCACTGGTACATACCTGCTGACCGCAACGAAGCCGTGCCAGGAATGCGCTGCGGCTGGGGTTTCCTTAGAGCGCGCATCCACTGGGGCAAAGAGATCGCACAATTTCAACTCACGGAATCCTCTCTGGTGCGGCGTAACCACCAAGTGCTCCACCTTTTGGTTGACAACCGTTAGGAGATTGGAATATGTTCCTGCCGACTGGATGTAACCGGTTACTTCGCGCAGGTTCACTGCCGCGACGGATGTAACCGGTTACTTAAACCAGGCGAATTGATAAGAGCTTGGCTGTTTCAAACGCAGGAACGGGCCTATTTAGGGAGAGTGAGGTATTTTATGGCCGTTGATCGCAATGTTTTCCCGTGGTTCAGGACGTGGTTCACACGCGTCGCCTTCATAGCCTTCGCATGCTTGTTCCTTCTTCTGGCGCTAGCGCCGCGCCTGTCCGCGCAGGTGGATGAAGGCGCAATCAACGGAGTAGTGCAGGACTCTTCCGGCGCGGCAGTGCCGAACGCACATGTCACCTTGTTGAACACCGATCAGGGTTTGACCCTGGATGCCACCACAGGCGCGCAACGGCGAATATATCTTCTCGCCGGTCAGGATCGGGCATTACACCGTCACCGTGACAGCTCCGGGCTTTTCCACGACCACTCAGCAAAACATCACCGTGACCGTCGGCCAGCACGTGCTTGCCAACGTCAAGCTGAGTCTCGGTGCCGCCTCGCAAACAATCCAGGTCACGGCTGCTCCACCGCAGCTGCAGACCGATGAGGCCTCGGTCGGCCAGGTCATCAACCAGCACGCCGTAAACAGCCTGCCGTTGAATGGCCGCAACTTTACCTTTCTCGCGCAGCTCAGCGCTGGCGTGAATACGCCGCAGGCGGATACTCGCGGCAACGCCGCCTCCGGCGCCTTTTCTGCCAACGGCCTGCGCCCCGCGCAGAACAACTACCTGCTGGACGGCATCGACAACAACTCCAACGCCGTGGACTTCCTGAACGGAACCAACTTCGTCATCCTGCCTCCACTGGACGCGATCCAGGAATTCAAGGTGCAGACAGCAGACTTCAGCGCCGAGCTTGGCCGTTCCGCGGGCGCCGTTCTGAACGCCACCATCAAGTCGGGAACCAACAGCATCCATGGCGCGGTCATGGGAGTTCTTCCGCAACGACAAACTCGACGCCGCAGACTGGTTTGAAGACAACGCCGGCATCAAGAAGGGCGAGCTGCGTCAGAACCAGTTCGGCGCCTCTATCGGCGGCCCCGATCATCAAGGACAAGCTCTTCTACTTCGGCGACTACGAGGGCTTCCGCCGCGTGCAGGGCACTGTTCTCACCGGCAGCGTGCCTACCCTTACAGAAAGAAATAGCGGCTTCACCGATCTCTCTGACTTGATCACCGGACAAAACGGTGCACCGCGGACCGACGCCGTGGGCCGATCCATTCCTTACGGCACGGTTCTTGACCCCGCTACAACGCGCGCCGTTACCGCTGGGGCGGTCGATCCCGTCTCCGGAATGGTAGCGAAATCGACGGGCTTTGTTCGCGATCCCTTCGGAACCTGCGGAGCAAGCACGGCTGTCTATACGCTCGCCGGCTGCGGCTTGAATCAGCTTCCTGCCGGCCGCCTGGATGCCAACGCCGTCAAGCTGATGAATCTGTATCCGGTGCCGACCAACGGGAGCTTTACCAACAACTACACCAACAGCCCTGCATCTTTACGAGCATAAGAACGCCTTCGACGTTCGCGTCGACTTCAATCCCTCCGCGAAAGGATCAGGTATTCGGCCGCTTCAGTTACGCGGATGATCCGCAATTTATCCCTGGCATCTTTGGAGGCATAGCCGACGGCGGCGGCTTCCAGCAGGGCATTCAGACCTATAAATCCGACCAGGCGGTCCTGGGATATACCCACGTCTTCACGCCCAGCACCATCAACGTAGCGCGCGTCGGCTTCAATCACCTCCATACCACCCGCTTCGGACCGGAGGGCACCGTCCAGGGTATTCCCGCGCAATTCGGCATTCAGGGCATCCCGCAGGGCAACGAGAATGGCGGCCTCCCGGCGATCGTCATCACGGGTCTCAAGAGTTGGGCAGCAATGACTTCCTGCCATCCGACGAAATCAGCCAGACCCTCCAGGTTACGGATGACTTCACCAAGATCTACGGGAAGAACAGCTTCAAGGTGGGCATGGAGTACCAGACTGTAAACTTCAATACCTTGCAGCCTGCGTACTCGCGCGGTGAATTCGACTTCAACGGCAACTACGCTGGCGTTCCGGGCCAGGGCGGCGACCAGACCGGTCGTGCGCAACTGCTGCTGACTCCAACCGTCTCGACCGTTGGCGGCCCGAACGGTATCGGTGGCGCGAACGAGGTACATGCCTCCAATATCAGCAAGACCTACGATCAAAGGTCCTACCTGGCGCTGTACTTCCAGGACGACATCAAGCTCAGCCCGGTATTCACTCTTAATCTCGGTCTGCGCTGGGATTACTTCAGCCCCATCTCCGAGACCAATGGCGGCCAGGCCAACTTTGTCCAGACCGGTCCTCCGACCGGTGGCCCAATCTTCCTGATTCCCGCGTCTGGCAAAGACGACAGAAGCCTGTCTTCCACCGCCAATAATCCATCTCTGAATGGTCAGGGCTTCCTCGATCTGCTGGCCAAGGATCGGCATCGCGCTTGGCTCGACCAACAAGTATGGAAATGCGCTCGTCCAGACCCAACAAACCAACTTCGCTCCCACGAGCCGGTTTCGCCTTTCAAGCGACTCCAAAACTTGGTAGCGCGCGGCGGAGTCGGTCTCTTCTTCAACGCATTTGAGAACCAGGGATACGGCCCGAACATTGGCGAGAACTATCCCTTTGTTTACAACTTCGACTTCAAGGGAAATGGCTCTGACACCGCACCCTTCAGCAGCGGTCCCAACCCGTATGGCACCTGCGGAACGGCAGGCGTTGGCGGCAGTGCGCCGATCGGCACCGGTCTCACCTGCGCGGCCTTTACTCCTCTGGCCGTAAACGCCACAGGATTGAGCCTGCAAGGCCTTCAATTCAATTATCAGACTCCACGTACCTTAAGCAGCGAACCTTTCTCTCCAATATGCGTTGACAAACACTCTGTCCGCGCAGGCGGCATACGTGTTCACCGATGGCAGCGATCTTCAGCAAGGCATTGGCAACAATCAGGTCTCGCAACTTCTGCCCGCCAACACAAGTACAACGCCATATGTGCCATTTCCCGATTTCAATCAGGGCGCCAGCTACCAGCGGACTATCGGAAGCAGCATCTATAACGGCTTGCAAACCAAGCTCGAACAGCAGTTCTCGCAATGGTTTGAGCTACCTCTTCACCTACACCTACTCCAAGACGATGTCGGATGCAGGCGACCTGCTCAATGGCGGCAGCACGAGCGGATTCCGCGCGCCATGGGTGCCGGGCCTGGGTCCCCGCTTTGATTGGGGGCTGGCCAATTTCGATATCCGCAACGTATTCCACATCAGCGGCGGCTATGAACTTCCGCTGGGCCAGAACAAACAGTACCTCGCCAACGCAGTAAATTCACCAACAACGTGATCGGCGGCTGGAGCGTCAACTGGATCGCGACCCTGCAGGGTGGCCAACCTATCACGCTCGGTTGCCCCTCCGGAACAACCTCGGGAACCAACTGCAATGACGTGCCGGTTCCCGGGCAGAGCCAGAAGCTCGGACTGCACACCGACTCCAATGGAGTTCTGAGCTGGTTTGGAAACCCGGCAGCCTTCAATCAGCCTTGCCAACTGGGTGCAGATGGCAATCCCGTCCCAGGCACGCCAACTGGATGCGTCCCGTTGCCCGGTTCTGGCGTCCTGGGCGGCAGCCCCATCCACGACCTACGGACCCGGCTTCCATCGGCTCGACTTCTCGGCGTTCAAAGGCATCCAGCTCAGCGATCGCATCTCGATGCAGTTCCGGGCTGAATTCTTCAACATCCTCAACCATCCGAACTTCAACGCCCCAAACTTCGGTGGCAACGGAGTCACATCGATCGGCAACTCAGGCAAACTTCACCAGCTCCACCTTCGGCGAAATCGGATCGACTCGCGATGCTCCATACGATCCAAGGCAGATCCAATTCGCTCTGAAGCTGTACTACTAAAGCTATACTCATAGCGACGAGAAGCACTCCGGACGGCGCACCCAATGGGTGTCTATTCGGGGTGCTTCTCTTTGCGTAGCGAATGCTCACGCGATCATCGCAGAGGTGTTATGTGAGCAGGGGATCCCAGTTACAACGCGTCGTGCTGGGCTGGCTGATCGTGTGCGGCACCCTCGCCGCAGCCCAGGAAAACCGGGACCGACTTCTCAATCGGGAGTTTCAATCGGCCGTGGCCCAATACAACGCGGGCCACTTCTCCGATGCCGCAAGTCAGCTCGAGAAACTGTTACCCACTGCGCCGAAGAACTTCGAAATTCACGAGCTTCTTGGCCTCGTCTACGCTGCTCAATCGAAGACCAGGCAATCCGTAGAGCAATTGCAAATCGCCGTGAGCGTCAAGCCTGACTCGGCCGCCGCGCGAACCAATCTTGCGACAGCCCTGCTTCATGACGGCAAATCTACATCGGCTGAAGAGCAATTCCGCAAAGCAATTTCGTTGGAGCCGAATGATTTCCAGGCGAATCACAATCTCGCGGAGTTTTATCTCCAGTCCGGAAGGATCGCACAGGCGCTGCCTTTTCTCGAGAAGGCGCAGCAACTCAATCCCTCCTCCTACGACAACGGATATAACCTGGCACTCGCCTATTTCCTCACAGGACGAACGAACGACTCGCGGCAGTTAGTTGAGAAACTCTCGCAGCAGAAGGACACCGGCGAACTTCACAACCTGCTTGGCAAGATCGACGAAAAGGACGGGAAGTTTATTGAGGCGGCGAACGAGTTCGAGACGGCCGCTCGCATGGATCCGAGCGAGGACAACCTCTTTGTCTGGGGAAGCGAGCTTCTTCTTCACAGAACATACGAACCCGCCATTCAGGTCTTTCAGCAGGCAACGCAGCGTTTTGCAACCTCTCCGCGACTATGGATCGGCCTGGGAATGGCACTGTACTCGCGCGGCAGATATGAAGATTCAATCAAGGCCTTGCTGCAGGCCGCCGATCTGAATCCCACCGACCCGCGCTGCTATCTCTTTCTATCGAAGGCATACCTCAGCTCACCGAACCAGGCGGATGACGTTATCCAGCGCTTCCAGCGTTATGCGGAGCTCGAGCCGAGCAATGCGCTGGCCCAGTATTACTACGCCGTCAGTTTGTGGAAGGGGAAGCGATCGGAGGCTACCAGCATCAACTATCCGCTGGTGGAGTCGCTACTGCAAAAAGCTATATCTCTCGATGGAAAGCTCGCGGAAGCACACCTGCAGTTAGGCATCCTCTACGCAGACCAACACGAATACGCGAAGTCGCTTCCGGAATATACACGCGCACTCGATCTGAATCCCAACCTGGCGGATGCTCACTATCGGCTGGGCCAATACTATGTGCACGCCGGGGAAAAGGACCATGCACAGCAGGAGTTCCAGGCCTTTCAGCAACTCCAGGCGCACCACCAGGCCGAAGTCGATAAGGAACGCGCCGAAGTCCGGCAGTTTGTCTATTCATCCAATTCCGCATCGGCAAGCAAGCCATAGTTCCCGAGCTTCGCAAGACGAGGCGATTCGCAGACAGAAGGCAGAATATTCTCTTACGTAGATATGACGGCCGACCGGCAGATCGCTACCTTTGTGCTTTCGCTGCTATTCACTACGCAACGCCATACGCGCTGCCGGCCTATGTTCATAGCAGCCATCTTTCTTTCGGTACTGGCCGCCACAGCAGCGCAGATGAAACCAGCCGACGCAACAAAACTCCGCGAGGCGCTCGCCGCCTATGAACAGGGCCGGGCGCATGAGGCGCAGCCCATCCTGCAGCGGCTCTTATCCCTATATCCAGCAAACTTCGATATCAACGAAACACTCGGTCTCATCCACGCCGAAGCCGGCGATTTCCTGGCCGCGCTGCCGCTGCTCGAGCGCGCCGTGCATCTTCAACCTGGCGCTGCTGTGGCGCGCGCCAACCTGGGCACCGCCTATCTCAAGATCAACCAGCCTCAAAAGGCGCTCCCAGAACTCGAAGCCGCTGCCCGCCTCCAGCCGGGCGATCAGCAGACCGATACCAACCTCGCCCACGCATTCATGGAGATCGGCCAGCCGGCCAAGGCCGCACAGGCCTTCGCTGCCGCTGCCGCGCTCGGACCTTTCGATGCCGACACCGTCCACGACCAGGCTCTGGCTCTGCTGCAGAGCAGCGACGCCGCGGGAGCGAAGCGCGTGCTGGATGCGGTTCCGGAGAACAGCCGCAATGACAGCACGGAGGAGCTCTCCGGCGAGACGGAGGAGCGGCTAGGCAACTACCGCCAGGCAGAGGAGCACTTCTCCCAGGCCGCGCATCTGAACCCTAGCGAGCCAAACATCTACGCATGGCTTGTTGAGTTGCTCCGCCACTTCTCCTGGCAGCCTGCGGTCAAGGTCGCCGACTACGGCATCCAGCAGTTTCCCTCCAGCACCCGCCTCAAAGCGGCGCGGGGCATCGCGCTCTATGCCGACAACAGATATCAGGAAGCAGCGGCCGTCTTTGCCGGCCTGCTCGTTGCCGATCCCGACAATGCGACCTGGGCCAGCCTCCTCGGCCACAATTGCGCCTTGGTTGCCGATACCGCAGTCACCGGCTGCGAAAACCTGCAGCGTTTCGCTGCCTTGCACCCGTCCAACGCGGAAGCTGCGACCTACGCGGCCACGGCGTTGCTGCATCAACCTGCAGACAAGCGTGACAATGCCAAAGCCCGTGCACTGCTGCAGCAAGCCATCATCGCCAATCCGCGACTCGCAGAGGCTCACTACCAGCTCGGCGTGCTCGACCAGGAAGAGGCTCACTGGCAGGACAGCATCGCGCCGCTGGAGAAGGCCATCGCGCTCAACCCCGCTCTGGCCGAGGCGCACTATCGACTCGCGCGCGCGTACTCTCATCTGGGCCGGCGTGAGGACGCCGCGAAGGAGATCGCGCTCCAGCAGCGCTACGCTAAGGAGCAGAAGGACAGCGTGGATGCGCGGTTGAAAGAGGTCACCACTTTCCTCACCACGACCCGGTAGGGCCGAACAACATCACACTATTCGTTGTTTCGCCCCTGACAGATGCAGCTTTCCATCGGAGATTGCCAGCATGCCGTCCGCGCCATCCAACATCATCCGGTATCTCTTCGGCTCCACTCCGGACGGAAAGCAGGGCGCATCGAATCGCCTGATCGCTCGCTGGCTATTTCTGCGCGCTCTCGGCCTCATTTATTTCTCCGCGTTCTTCTCGCTTATCTTCCAGATCCGCGGCCTGATCGGCCCACAGGGCATTCTGCCGGCAGACGAATACCTCGAACACGTTCGGCACGGACTTGGGCCGTTGCGCCTTTGGTACGCACCTACCATCCTCTGGCTCTCCTCCGGCAACCACATGCTCGTCGCGCTCTGCGTCCTGTCCATGCTCGCGTCGTTGCTCCTGGTTGCAAATGTCTGGCCGCGCGCCATGCTGCTCATCTGCTTCGTCGGCTACCTATCCTTTGTGGGCGCAGCGCAGGACTTCGCAAACTACCAGTCCGATGGCATGCTGCTGGAAGCCGGCTTCATCAGCCTCTTCCTCGCGCCCTCCGGCCTGCTTCCTGGCTGGGGAGCGAACTCGCCGCCGCCACGCGCCAGCGTTCTGCTGCTGCTGTGGGAGTGGTTCCGCATCTACTTCGAATCGGGCGTGGTCAAGCTACTCAGCGGCGACCCCACATGGCGCAACTTCACCGCCATGGACGAGTACTACCAGAACGGCCCGCTTCCCAGTTGGATCGGCTGGTACATTCAGCACCTGCCGGAGTGGTTTCATAAGGCCACTGCCTTCACCACGCTCCTCATGGAGCTGGTATTGGTCTTCATGGCCTTCCTGCCGCGACGCTGGCGCATTGTCTGTTTTTGCATCGTCACCGCGTGGCAGATCGGCGTCATTCTCACGGCGAATTACACCTTCCTGAACTATCTGGTGCTTGTTCTCGGCGTGCTTCTGCTCGATGACCGGCTGCTCCGCCGCTTCCTTCCCACCCGCTTCCGCAACACCTTCCCACATCTCTCCGAGCCCTTGTCGCTGACAGATGAGATCACCGGCGAGGTCGAGCCCGCAGCGGAAGCCGCCGCGCGCCAGTCCCGCAGCCCCTTCCGCCGCCATCTTGCAGCGCTGCGCATCGCCGTCACGGCTGTCATGCTCACCTGGGTCTTCTATGACACATCGCTTCTCTTGTTACATATGTTCTGGCGCGCGGAGCCGTTGCCCGGTGAGCCGATCGTCGCCCTCGAACCATTCCGCATCGCCAATCAATACGGCCTCTTCGCCGTGATGACGCCGCACCGCTACGAGATCGAATTCCAGGCGTCCAACGACGGCACCACCTGGGTCGCCTATCCCTTCCGCTACAAACCGCAGGACGTCTCAAAAGCGCCCGGCCTGTACGCGCCCTACCAGCCGCGCTTCGACTGGAACCTCTGGTTCGCCTCGTTGGGTGCGTGGCCGGAGTACCCCATCGTGCCCCGCACCGAAGAGCTTCTGCTCACGAACGATCACGATGTTCTCCAGCTCTTTGCCGGAAATCCGTTCCCCGGCATCGCGCCGCGGTATCTTCGCGCCGTTCTCTGGCAATACTGGTTCACGTCCCTGGCAGAGAAGCGAGCTACCGGCAAATGGTGGCGCCGCCAGCTTCTCGGCGCCTACGCGCCCACCATTCAGCGCATGCCCGACGGCAGGTTCGTCATCCTGCAGGACGCCACGCTGGTGGGCCCGCAATAGCTGTAAAGTCAGGCGCCTTTACCTCAACGCGAGTGTTCGGGCGTATTCTGTCAGGTAAAGGAGTGCCTATGCTCCGCAGAGATTTCCTCCGTCGCTCCGCTTCTGGGCTAGCAGCGAGCTGGGTTGCCAGCAAGGCTGCCCATGCCGCCAACTTCGCGCTGCCAGATGCTACCCGCAAATATCGCGCCCATGATGAAGTCGTGCTCGGTCGCACCGGTATCCGCACCAGCCGGCTCGCCATGGGCACCGGCACGATCGGTGGCGGCGGCGAGTCAAACCAGACCCGTCTCGGCACCAATCCTTTTGTCACTCTGCTGCTCGACGGCTATCACGACAACGGCCTTCGTTTTTTCGATACTGCCGATTCGTACGGCAGCCATCCTTATGTCGCAGCGGCGATCAAGCAACTGCCTCGCGACAAAGTAACCGTGCTCACCAAAACCGACCATCGCGACCCAAAAGACGTTCGCGCGGATCTCGATCGCTTCCGCCGCGAGCTCGGCACGGACTACATCGACATTCTGCTGATTCACTGCACCACGGAAGGCGATTGGACCACGCGCTATCGCGGCGTTATGGACGTGCTCTCCGAGGCCAAGCAGAAGGGCATCATCCGCGCTCATGGTGTCTCCTGCCACTCCATCGAAGCCCTGCGCGCCGCTGCCGCTGCATCGGACTGGGTCGATATCGATCTTGTGCGCCTCAATCCGGTCGGCGCCCACATGGATGCTGACGCCGACACGGTAATCAGCGTCGTCAAGCAGATGCGCAAGGCGGGAACCGGCATCATCGGCATGAAAATCCTTGGCCAGGGAGCCATGCGCGATCGTCCGTCGGAAGCAGTGCGCTTCGCGCTCGGCAGCGGCGTCCTGGACGCCTTCACCATCGGCGCCGAGTCGCGCCGCGAACAGGACGACCTGACTCACCGCATCGCCGCTGCATAAAGAGACGGCCACGCCTCAACGGTTGCAGACGCTTGCAACAGTCACCGTGTGCGCGGTGAATATAATGTGCTCTGGCTGCCTTATTCCGGAGCATGAATGGTGTTGCACGAGTGAAACTGTCGGACTACGTATTCAGCAGACTGAAGGAATGGGGCGCGCGTCACGTTTTTCTGGTCACCGGCGGCGGCGCCATGCACCTTAACGACTCCATCGGCACCTCCGGTCTCCACTACATCTGCACCCATCATGAGCAAGCCGCCGCGATGGCTGCCGAAGGCTACGCCCGCATCGCCAATGCTCCCGGCATTTTGAATGTGACTACCGGCCCCGGCGGCATCAATTCGCTGAACGGTGTCTTCGGCGCGTGGACCGACTCCATCCCGATGCTCATCCTCTCCGGACAGGTAAAGCGCGAAACGTGCATGGCCACCTATGGGCTGACCGACCTCCGCCAGCTCGGCGATCAGGAAGTTGACATCATCCGCATGGTGAAGGGCATCACCAAATATTCAGTCTTCATCAACGAGCCAGAATCCATCGCCTATCATCTCGAGCGCGCCTGGTACCTCGCGCAAAACGGCAGGCCTGGTCCCTGTTGGATGGATATTCCGGTAGACGTGCAATCGGCGCAGGTCGATCCCGATGCCATCCGCCACTACGACCCCCAAGAAGATGAGCTGCAGTTCAGCCCGTCCACCGTAGCGGTTCAGGTGAAGGCTGTTCTGGAACGCATCGCAAAGGCAGAACGCCCCGTCATCTTTGCCGGAAGCGGCGTGCGCCTCGGCAACGCGCTCTTTGAATTCGAGCGTGTCATTCGTCTGCTGCGCGTGCCCGTAGTCACCGCGTGGACGCACGATCTCATCGCTTCCGACGATGAGCTTTTCTGCGGGCGGCCCGGTACTATCGGCGAGCGAGCCGGAAACTTCACCGTGCAGAACTCCGATGTTCTGCTCGTGCTGGGCTCTCGGCTTAATATTCGCCAGACCAGCTACAACTGGGGATCGTTCGCCCGTTTTGCAACCAAGATTCAAGTGGATATAGATGCCGCCGAATTGCGCAAGCCACTGCACCAGCCGGATGTGCCGATTCATTGCGACGTCAAGCTCTTTCTGGCCGAGATGGCACGGCAGCTGGAAAACTCGTATGCGCCGAAGCATGAAAAATGGCTCTGCTTCGCAAAGCAGTGGAAGACGAAGTATCCCGTCGTGCAGGAAAGGCAGCGTGTCCCTGGGCCGCCGCTGAACTCCTACGACTTTATAGACAAGCTCTTCGCCATGCTCACCGGCGATGACGCAGTCGTCTGCGGCAACGCCACTGCCTGCATCGTTCCCTATCAGGCGGCCAAATTGAAGAAGGGGGCGCGCCTCATCTCAAACTCCGGCTCCGCCTCGATGGGCTACGATCTTCCCGCTGCGATGGGTGTCGCCGTAGCCAGTGGCAAGCGAACCATCTGCGTTGCCGGCGATGGCTCCATCCAGATGAACGTGCAGGAGCTGTCGACAGTCGTCGGAAATCAACTGCCGGTGAAAATTTTCGTGCTGAACAACAACGGTTACCTTTCGATCCGTCAGACACAGACCGGATTTTTTCAAGGCCGCAAGATCGGCGAAAGCAAAGACAGCGGGGTTACCATCCCCTCCATGTTGAAGGTAGGCCAGGCATATGGTCTGCCCTCATTCACCATCGCCACCGTCCAGGATCTCGAGATCGTGCGGCGCGAGCTCGAAACCCCCGGTCCAACCTTGTTCGACGTGCATCTTGATCCGGCGCAGGAGTTCGAGCCCCGCCTGCGCTCGAAGATCGCGCCCGATGGCAAAATTACGACGCCCAATCTCGAAGACATGTACCCATTCCTCTCCCCCGAGGAGCTGGCGGAAAACATGCTCGTAAAAGAAGAGAAGTGAGTGGTCAAGCTTCCACGGTGCGTACTCTTCGATCTGGATGGAACACTGCAGGACTCCCTTCCCGGCATTGAATTCTCAGTACGCGCAGCGTTCGCCGCAGCCGGCCTGGACGACAAGGACCTGGACCTTCGCCGCTTCATCGGCCCTCCCATCCGAACAATTCTGTCGCGCGTGGCGAAGACGGAAGATGCCGCCCTGCTCGACACGCTGGAACGCGCATTCCGCACAAGCTACGACACCGAAGGCTGGCGGAAAACGCCCTGCTTCCCGGGTGTGCTGGAGGTGCTGGCCAGCATGAAAGGCGCCGGCCACCGGTTGTTCGTTGTTTCGAACAAGCCTCGCCACGTCTCCTGCAAGATCCTTGAAATGCAGGGAATTCTTAATGATTTTGAGCAGATCTACACTCGCGATTCGACCGAGCCACCCTATGCATCGAAAGCCGGTATGGTGAAGGCGGTATTGGCCGATCACAGGCTCGATTCGCAGGATTGCGTCATGGTGGGCGATACAATGGAAGACGCCGGCGCTGCCGCTTTGCACAAGGTCAGCTTCATCTTCATGGAGCACGGTTACGGAGAACTTTCTGTTGCACAACCCGTCCTGCTCAAGCTCGGCAATTTTTCTGAATTCATGCCATACCTGGCAGCGGAGAACCTCCCGTGATCGATAAAGACATCTTTGAAGATCTGTTTGTTCTGGAGTTAGCGAACAATCACCTGGGCAGAGTCGATCGCGGCCTGCGAATCATCCAGGAGTTCGCTCAGGTCGTGCGCTTCAACAACGTACGTGCGACCATCAAGCTGCAGTTCCGGGACGTCAGCACCTTCGTCCACAAGGATTACCTGGACTCCAGCGAGCGCTACATCGCGAAGACGCTGCGCACCGCTCTGAGTGACGATGAATACGCAACGCTCGTGAAGGCCATTCGCCAGGCCGGATGCATTCCCACCGCCACGCCCTTCGATGAACGCTCCGTCGACTTATGTGTCGAGCTCGGCCTGCCCATGATCAAAGTCGCCAGCTCAGACCTGAATGACTGGATCCTGCTCGAAAAAATCGCCAAGACCAAAAAGCCTGTCGTGATCTCCACCGGCGGCTCCTCGCTGAAGGACCTGGACGATGTGGTCACCTTTTTCGCGAACCGCAATATCCCGCTCGCCGTGAACCACTGCGTTTCGATCTATCCTTCAGAGGATTCCGAGCTCGAGCTCAACCAGATCGACTTCCTGCGCAATCGCTATCCCAACAACACCATCGGCTTCTCTACCCATGAGTGTTCCGACTGGACGGATTCGATGCTGATTGCCTATGCGAAGGGCGCGCGCACCTTTGAGCGGCATATCGACACCGATAGCGATGGCACCAAGGTGTCACCTTATTGCAGCCTGCCGCATCAGGCCGATGAGTGGTTCAGGGCCTTTCACAAAGCCAAGGCCATGTGCGGCGCTCCGGGAACGCAAAAGCGCATACCGCCGAAGAAAGAGATCGAATACCTGGATGCGCTTGTGCGCGGGGTATACGCGAAGGAAGATCTGCCGGAAGGCCATCAGCTCACCGATCAGGACGTTTACCTGGCCGTCCCGCTGCATAAAGGGCAGCTCTCCTGCCGCGAGCTGATGAACGGTGAGCTGCTGCTCAATCCGGTCAAAGCGCACCAAGCGATCCGCATCGACGATATCGAGAGCCCCTACTCCCAGATTCCGTCGCTGCGACAGACCATCTACGCCCGCGGTATGGCCGGACCGGTCGAAGCTCCCGCAGCCACACCCGAGAAGGTCCACCTCATGCCCTCAGGAACCGACGAGTCTCCTCGCAAGTGATCTCAGCATGCTGACGAAGGAACGCGCTGACTGCGCGCGCCTCCTGTCAGTGTGCCGCCACAACCATTTGCGCTACCGTGGCATGCGCTGTGCTCTGTTCCATCGCCGCCTCGTGCGCCGCGATGCTCTGCACCGCCACAATCGCCAGCGGGATACTGACATATAGAACCAGAATGCCGAATGCTGCTTTCATGGTCGTTCTCCGCAGCAGGATGCCGCAAAACGATCCTCCCACTGGCACCTTCCAGCCAACCCTCCCACCTTCGGCGCACCACCATGACAACCGTACTCATTTCCCGAAATGATCCCGCCTGCACCGGCCAGTTCCGCTCCACGCGCTACCTTCAGGTGATCCCGCTCTGCGACTTCCGATTCCGTACCGCCGCTCACCGGTCACCAGTACTGAATCCAGCAGGCCACTTGCATCTTTTTTCCGCTCCACCACCTCTCAATTTCAGGTATGTCGAAAAAGCAAAAGCGCTCCTTAGCCGATCCCACCTCGCTCAAGCCGCGCAGCGATGGCACTTTCCAGGTCATCATCGAGACGCCGAAGGGCTACCGGAACAAGTACGGCTACGACCCGGAACAGGGCATCTTTACTCTGCGCAAAGTTCTGCCGGAAGGCATGGTTTTCCCACACGATTTTGGCTTCCTTCCCCGAACGCTCGCCGCGGATGGAGATCCCATTGATGTCCTCCTGCTGATGGATGTGCCGGCTTTTCCCGGCTGTCTGGTGCCCTCGCGTCTCATTGGAGTCATGGAAGGTGAGCAGATCGATAGAAAGAAGAGGGTCCGCAACGATCGCCTGATCGCCGTGGCGGAGCTGAGCCATGTCTACAAGGACTGGAAGAAACTCAAGGACTTGCCTGATCAATTCGTCAAAGAGCTTCAGGCCTTCTTTGTGAACTACCACGGCCTGGAGGGCAAGAAGTACCAGTTGCTCGGCTGCAAGGAAGCCCAGGTCGCCTTGGATCTGGTCAAAAAATCGCAGAAAGCAGCCGCTCGCGCCAAATGATCGCGCCGCATGAAATGACAAGTCAGAAACAATTCTTCCGCGCCAGCCATTGCCTCGCGGAGCTATACTCAGGTCGCCTCGCAGGGTAGCTCCGGCCGCCATCGGCGCCGATCTCCTTGCCCGGAGAGACGGGTAAGCACCACGGGGGTAGCACCCATGACACGCTTCGTATCGACAAGCTCTCTCTTTTCCACTGCGTTTTTAGCCATCGCCCTTTGCGGCGCTCCGGTACTAGCACAGCACGCCACGCCGGATGAATCGCCCAGCGCGCCTCCAACCGAAACCATAGCGGCTCCCCAGCCGGACGCCGCTCCCACGCAATCGGAAACAGTCGCGCACGGAGTCCGAATCGTGCGCCTCAGTGAAGTAAATGGCGACGTCCAGCTAGACCGCCAGACTGGCCGGGGCTTTGAGGCTGCCTTCGCCAATCTGCCCATCACTCAGGGCGGAAGGCTGCGCACCGGTGAGGGTGCCGCCGAGGTCGAGTTTGAGGACAACAGTAGCGTCCGCCTGACTCCGCACAGCCTCGTGGAATTCCCCGTTCTCTCGGCCGCCAGTGATGGCACGCGTGCCACGACCGTTCATGTCGTGCAAGGCACCATTTACGCCAGCCTCACAAAGAGCAAGCAGAGCAACGTCATCAACGTAACCTTCGGCAGCGAGACGCTCGCCCTCGGCCCTTCCGCTCACATAGAACTTGCCGTGAACGACAAGCAGCCCCGGCTCGATGTGCTGGATGGCACTGTGCAGGCGGTCAACGGCGCGACCACCACGACCGTCGGCAAGAAGAAAGCACTGCTTTTTGACCCCGCTAACTCTGCTCCTCCCACAATGCTCAGCAAAAATGAAAAGGGGCCATACGACGAGTGGGACAAGCACTCCGTCGAGTATCACGAGCGCCTGGCGCCTACCGGCAGCAACTATGCATCCGTACCGTACGCCTACGGTCTGGCCGACATGAACTATTACGGTGCCTTCAGCAACATGGGCGGTTGCGGCATGATGTGGCAGCCGTACCTCGCCAGCGCCAACTGGAGCCCCTATTCCAACGGTACCTGGGCGTGGTATCCGGGCGCCGGCTATAGCTGGGTCTCCCCATACCCCTGGGGCTGGACCGCCTTTCACTCCGGCAGTTGGAACTATTGCCCCAGCAGCGGATGGGGATGGCAGCCAAGCAACCAGTGGAACGGCCTTAGCAATATCCCGCTCGTGAAGCGGCCTACTGGTCCACAGCGCCTCCGCCCCCCCATGAGGCCGATCCCGCTCGGTCCAACCATCGTCAAAGTCAACGAGAAGCCTCTCGTGACCTCCAAGCTTAATGAGGGGGACACTTTCGTCTTCCGCAAGGACTCGGCCGGACTCGGTGTGCCTCGCGGCACATTCGGAAAACTCAACCACATCTCCTCAGGAGTCGTGCAGCACGGCTCTGTCGAAAGACCGGCATACGTCACGTCCATGTCCACTGGCCGGCCGCTGGGGAACGACACTCGGATGGCAGTGAATCACGGCGTCACCGCCACCCATACCGGCAGCGGCAGCAACTCATCCATGGCCACGCGCTCGTCCGGTTCGGTCGCCTCCGGCAGCAGCAGCGGCGGACACTCGATGTCGTCATCATCTGGCGGTTCCTTCAGCGGAGGCGGTGGTGGCGGGCACATGGGGGGTGGCTCATCCGGCGGATCAGCCAGTTCCGGCGGCGGCCACCACTAGCATCCACGTCTGCATCGGAACTTCACTTACCGATGCAGAAGCTGGAAAATATCCGGTTCAGAATATCGTCCGCCGTCGTAGCTCCGGTGAGCTGATCGAGCTGTTGCAGAGCCGCGTATAAATCCAGCAACAGCATCTCGTGCGGCACACGCGTGGCCAAGGCATCCTGCGCGCGTGCCAGCGCCTGTGTGCACCCCTGAAGTGCTTCGTAGTGCCGCAGGCTGGTCAGCATCCCGCTTTCCGCATGATTTGCGGGGCTGCTTTCAGACCCTCGCACCCGCTCCAGCAGCCGCTCGCGCAACGCCGCCACGCCCTCTCCGGTTAGCGCTGAAACCTGCGCCAGGTCGTTCGATACGCTCGCTGGTCGCGCGAGATCGATCTTGTTCAGCACCATTAGCGGAGAGCGTCCCGCCAAGGACGCGAGCAATCGCGCATCTTCCTCCGGCAGCCGCAACAGGCCCTCGCTATCGACTGCAGTGGTCGCATCCAGGAGGAGCAGCACCAGGTCGGCGTCCGCCATCGCGCTCTCGGTGCGCGCAATGCCGTGCGACTCAGCCTCATCTTTGGTCTCGCGCAGCCCCGCCGTGTCCACCAGCTCCACGGGAATGCCGCCGAGCGAGATGCGCTCCGTCACCAGATCGCGCGTGGTGCCAGCCGTCGCCGTCACAATCGCGCGCTCACGCTCCACCAGCCGGTTGAACAGCGATGACTTGCCCGCATTCGGCCGCCCAACGATCGCCATGGTCAGGCCGTTGTGCACCAGCCGTCCCTCGCGAAAGCTCGCTGCAATCGGCGCGAGGGCTGCATCGAGCGCATCCAACCGCCGCCGAATCTCGGCATCCGGCGTCACATCGATGTCATCTTCCCCAAAGTCGATGCCCGCCTCGAGCAGCGTCACCAACGCGACTAATTGCTCCTTCGCCGGAGCCACTCGCCGGCTCAGCGCGCCTCCCAGTTGCTCTGCAGCCACACGCACCTGATACAGCGTCTCCGCCGCGATCAGGTCGCGTACCGCCTCGGCCTGGGTCAGGTCGATGCGCCCATGCAGAAAGGCGCGCTCGGTAAACTCACCCGGACGCGCCAGCCGCGCGCCGGCTTCGAGCGCCCGCCGCATCAGGAGATCCAGGATCACTGGCGAGCCATGCGCCGCAACCTCCAACACATCCTCGCCGGTATACGAGTTCGGCGCGGCAAACCAGGTCACGACGCCCTCGTCGAGCCGGGCGCCGCCGTCTACGATTGCGCAATAACGCGCCCGCGCCGGCAAAAGAGCATATCGTAACTCCAGATGTGACGATAATAGCCGCTGCGCATCCGGGCCGGAGAGACGCACGATCCCGATGCCGCCGCGCCCGGGTGGTGTCGCTATCGCAACAATCGTGTCTTCCGTGAACTTTGTGGCGCCGATGCTCCCGGTCATATCTTCACGGCCACGAGCGCTGCAGGCGCCGCCTCAGTGCCATCGCTGGACAGCGTTCAGCGTCGAGGTCCACGGGGACCACGGCGATCGCCGCCGCGACCACCACCACGGCGGTCTCCACCACGTCCACCACCCTGTGAATCGCGCCCTCCGCGCCCGCTGCGCTGGAACGAAGGCGCCGCTACCGGCGGCACATGCTTGTCGCCCTTCCGATAGACAACCACAAAGCGGCGCAGTCCTTCGCCGCTGCTCTCTGTTTCCAGATCGTCAAACTGCCGGAAGGCGAGATGAAGCATGCGGCGCTCGCGCGAGCTCATCGGCTGAAAGCTGTAGGGGGCGCCGCTGCGCCGTACGCGCTCGGCTGCTGCGTCGGCTGCCATCTTCATCTCCCGCGCGCGGATCGCCTTGAAGTTGCCGCTGTCGAACGAGATGCGATCGTGCTCCTCCGGCTCCAGCCGGACCATCTTGGCGGCAATGTGTTCGAGCGCCCTAAGCAACTCGCCGTTGCGCTGCGTCACCATCGGAGCGTCCGGCCCCGCGATCTCCACGTAGATCTCGCGCGCTTCCAGCCCATCCGGATCGGCAGCGCCTTCACCCGCCGTGATGCGGTACTTCAACCGCAGGCCCCCGGTAGAAACCAGCAGCTTCAGAAACTCGGAAATCGTATTGGCCGCGGCGCGGTAGTCTTCGATCGGCATAGCTCTCTATCCTATATCGCCTTGCTTGTCCTGGCTGCTGCTGTCGCTTGCCGCTGTTATGCGGTGCGCCGGCCGCTACGCGGCAGTTTCTTCGCCGCGCGTTTGGCCGCGATCTCCCGCATCTGCTTACCCATCCCGGTGCGGTTCATGATGATCTGCATCCCGGTCGTGATCAGGTTGCTGGCTGCCCAATAGAGCGCGACGCCCGACCCGATGTTCAGCATGATGAAGCCGAACATCAGCGGCATCATAAAGGCCATCATCTTCTGCTGCGCCGGGTCCACTCCCGGCGAGGGCGACAGGTACGACGTGGTGAACATGGTCAGAATGACAAAGATGGGCAGAATGTGCAGCGCATCCGGCGCGGCCAGATCGTGCAGCCAGAGCCAGTGCGCGTGCCGCAGCTCGATCACGTTCTCCAGCATCTCGTAAAACCCATACAGCAGAGGGTACTGAATGAGCATGGGCAGGCAGCCGCCAAACATATTCACGCCCTCGCGCCGCTGCAGCTCCATGATCTCCTTGTTCATGTCCTGGCGCCGCGGATCAGTGGCCTTGTACTTCTTGTATTTCTCCTTGATCTGCTGCATCTCCGGCTGAATCCTCTGCATCTTCAGCGCGGACTTCATCATGGTGATGCGCGTCGGCAGCATCAACAGGTTCAGAACGAGGGTCAGGATCAGGATCGACCAGCCCCAGTTCGGCACAATGTGATCGTAGGTAAAGCGCAGCACCACAAACAGCGGCTTGGCAATCCAGCCGAACCAGCCAAAGTTCAGGATCGGCTCGATATTCGGGCCGGTCTCGGTGCCATTGGCCGACGTGGCCTTCACGCTGCTCAGCACAGAGATGACCTTCGGCCCGGCGAAGACGCGCAGCGACACCGGCGTGCTCATCGAGCCTACTGCCGCACCCAACAGCGGCACCGACTCGCTCGCGCCGTTCGGCTGCTTCGGATCCTTCGGGATGCTCCATCCGTTGTTCAGCGAAATGACCGAGGTCTGCTCCGGCTGGTCCGGTAGAAATATCGCGCCGAAGTAGAGATCGCTGATGCCGGCGTAATCGAACGGTCCATTCAGAGTCGCGCCGCCGCTTACCTTTTTGGTTGCCGTCTTCTCAAACTTGCCGTTCTGCGAGGTATCGAACTGGGCCTTGGAATAGGAAGCGAGAGTGTTTTGGTCGCCAAGGCCCGACGGCCACGATACCAGCGTCGGCAATGGGCTGCCGTTATTCGTCACCGAAGCCGTGACGTGAACGACATAGCTCGCGTCGAAGCGGAAGGTCTTCTTGACCACCAGGCCGCCGCTCGCGTAATCGAAGGTCAGCTCGCCCGGAGCCGCCAGATTTCCCGTCGAGGAGGGCACATAAAGTGCTGTCGCGAGCCGCTGCCGCAGCCCCGCGTCGTAGCTGTAGAGCGACAGCGGATAACCGAATTTCTCCGCGGCCGCCTGGTTCACCAGGTCAAGCGGCTTGCCGTTATCATCTTCGTACCGTTTCAACACCCAGTGCTTCACCTGGGCGCCGCGATTGCTGAAGACGATGCGGTAATTCTCGTTCTCCACCGTCGTGGTCTGCTCAGCTGCCGCAGCAACGGAAGCAGCCTTCGATGCTATGAGCGTCGCGCTGGAGTCCTCCGGCTTGGCGGGTTCCGATGAGGCCGCCGTTGCTGGGAGGCTCCGCTGTTGCTGCTGTTTCTGTTCCGCAGGTCGCGGCTCTGGCTTCTTTGGCCGGAAGTACTGCAACGCCAGCAACATCACCACAAAGACCAGCGAAAAAATTAAAAACGAGCGGGAGTCCTGCTGTTTGCCGCCGCCCTTTTGATTGGGATTCTGTATCTCTGCCAAGGAAACTCTCTCTGCTCTTACTTTCTGGTATGGATCGGAAGAATCGGTCGAGGGCGCGTGGATGAAGGCCCGGCCCGCTGGCGGCGCTGCCTCTCACATCATGGTAAATGCATCAGGTCACAGGGCCACGACCGCATCGACGATCCACTCGAACATCCGCTCGGATTCCGTCGTAACCGGTGCCCGGCACTGGATCAAATCCTCCCTGGCATAGTGGATGGCAGCGCAGCACACGGCGCAGGGCAAGCCAGGTCCCACGCCACGGCCCGTACGTCGCCATTGCCAGCGCCGCATACTCCGAACACGTCGGTTGGAAGCGACACGCGCCACTCACGCCGGCGAGGGCATGCAGCACCGGCGATACGCCGTGCTTGTAAAGCCACAGCGGCCAGCGTGTCATTGTTTGCGCTCCGGCATACCGTGCGTACTGCTCTCTTCAATCTTTACGAAAATGCGCCGCACTTCGTTCCGCAGCGCCGTCCACTCCGCGGTCCGCACGGTGCGCTTTGGGTGCAGCACCACGTCAAGATCGGCGCGCAGCACATCCAGATTGCCCACAATCGCTGCGCGCATACGACGCTTGATGCGGTTGCGCTCCACAGCCTTGCCCAGTACTTTGCCTGCAGTGATGCCCACGCGGGGGCCAGCTCCGGCGTACTCTGCCGGCTGCAAGGCGACAAAATAAGTCATCAGAGTCGAGAACTGCTTCCGGCTCGCCTGGTACACGCGTTGGTAGTCGGCATGTTTGTGCAGTCGCCAATCGCGCATGTCCGAGCGGTTCGCCAGAGTTGCATCGGGGGGCGATCGTTGATTTCGCGGGTAGGGCTTTTGTTGATAGCGGAGCAGCGGCGGAAGGAGGCACTGCGATAGGGGTTTGGCGTTGGTCGCGTCCTGCCGACCCGGAGGCGGAGGACGCAACTCGTCTCGAATTAGTCGCGGAAGCCCGGCGACACGGAGACACGGTGCCGTCCCTTGGCGCGACGGCGCGAGAGCACAGCCGCACCGGCCTTAGTCTTCATACGCGTGCGAAAGCCATGCGTCTTGGAGCGGTGGCGGCGGTTAGGTTGGAAGGTACGCTTGGGCATCGAACTGTCCTGATAAGAGAATCACTGCCTTACGGGCAAGTTTTGAGTATAGCTGATCCTGTGCAAATCAGGCAAAGTCTTCATCGCTTCGTCTCCGGCACAAAAAACGTCCGTCTATTTCGAGATTCGAGACGATTCCGCCACATTCGCGCAATCGGCACTACTCACGCGAAACATGCGACGCTTCGGTTACCCCGAATCTTCATCTTCGCTCGCAACTCTTCTTCACATGCATCGCATCTTTGTCGTCAACTCACCACAAAACTTGAGCGTCTTCGAACTCATTTCCCGCGTCTTCACAAGCCGTGGTGCAACACAGTATTTTTGATGACAAAGCCGTCCACCCGATGCTTCCGTCTGTGCTAGTATCGGCTCCGTTCACAACTGAATTTTCCGGCGTCACGCCCCAACCCTGGATCGAACAAGCGTCAGCGAACAGATTCCCCGTCGCGGCGCGATTCCGGTAGAGGAGCCAAAGAAGCTGAAGCGCAGGCCACGAGCCTGCATCGATCGCGCCTCTATCACGAGGCGCGCTGTTGCTTCTTTTCTCTCATCTACCATCATCCACTGGGCGCGCAGCGTCGGCTGAAGGAAGCGTATGTCTTTTGTTCCAACCAGCACGACTGTCATCGATCCATGGACACGCATCCTCGGGGCACTGGAAAAAAAGGTCAATCGGCAATCTTTCAACACCTTCCTCAAACCGACTCGAATGAGTCATCTCAACGGACGCGTCCTCTTCGTCCGCATCCCCTCCGCTGACTTTCAGCATGTCGGCGATCGCTACGGCGATCTCATCCAGGAGGCCATCGACAAACTCGAGCTTGAGCTCGACGAGGTCCAGTTCGTTACTCTCGAGAACGATCCCTCCGTGCCGCAGCGCCCGCGTGAGCCCCGCGAAGACGGGGGCTTTCCGCCCTCCTCGGCGCACAACTCCGGCACGCCACGCCATCCCGGGCAGCGGCCTGCCGTACCCTTCAACAACGGCCAGCAGACGCGCTTCGACTGGAACACCGCATCGCAGCTTAATCCACGCTATAACTTCGATGGATTCGTCTCGGGTGCGGGCAATCAGTTCGCGCGCGCCGCTGCGGAAGCGGTCGCCGAGCGCCCGTCCAAAGCCTACAACCCGCTCTTTCTCTACGGCGGTGTGGGTCTGGGCAAGACCCATCTCATGCATGCCATCGGCCATGAGGTCAAGCGCCGACAGCCGCAGTCCGCCATCTGCTACGTCTCGAGCGAGAAGTTCACCAACGAGATGATCTCCTACGTGCGCAACGAGAAGATGTCCAGCTTCCGCGACAAGTACCGCGGCGTGGATGTCCTGCTCATCGACGACATCCAGTTCCTCGCCTCCAAGGAGCGCACTCAGGACGAGTTCTTCCACACCTTCAACGCGCTGCACGAGAGCGACAAGCAGATCGTCATCGCCTCCGACCGTCCTCCGAAGGATCTTGCCGGCCTCGAAGAGCGCCTGCGCTCGCGTTTTGAGTGGGGCCTCATCGCGGATATCCAGCCGCCCGATCTTGAAACCAAGGTAGCCATCCTGCAGCAGAAGGCAGAAAGCGAACAGTGCGCGCTGCCCATGGATGTCGCGCTCTACATGGCAACCAACATCCGCACCAACATCCGTGAGCTGGAAGGCGCTTTTACCCGTCTGCTCGCGTGGAGCTCTCTCAACGGTGTCGAGATCACGCTCTCTACCGCGCAGCAGGCACTCAAGCAGTTCATCGACACGCAGGTCCGCAAGATCACCATCGAAGCTATCCAGCGCACCGTCTCCGAGCACTTCGGCATGAAGATCGCCGAGCTCAAGCAAAAGAACAATTCGCGCTCCGTCGTTGTCCCGCGCCAGATTGCGATGTACCTCGCCAAGCAGATGACCGAGGCGTCGCTACCTGAGATCGGTCGCCAATTCGGCGGAAAGCATCACACCACGGTCATGCACTCCATCGGCAAGATCGACGAAGAAAAGCGCACCGACAAGGACCTGAACCGCACTCTGAACAAGCTGATGGAGACGCTCAACAACTAGCACCCCAGCGTTTTTCTCGCGCTGTTCTCTTTCGCATCGCAAAGGACCTGCAGTCCGTCGGCAAAACCGCCGAACCGGACGTGAGCGGCCAAAGGAAGCGAAGCTCCCCGCACGCGCCACAGGCGCACTCGCCCGTGCGGCAGGCACTACGGTATCCTTCCCTCAAATGCGCCGTTGCCGCCACCTGGCCAGCGTCCTGCTCGCTGCGCTCCTCGCTACCAGTTCGCTCGTCGCGCGATCGGACGCGCCGCATTCCCCGCAGGTACTCAATCCGCTCTCCAGCCGGCCGGCGGACCGCCCTGCCGCAGTCGATCCCAAACGCGAGGCGCAGCATCCCGCGCCGGTCCACCCGCAGGACACCGGCTTTCTCAACCGCGTCATCCTGCTCAACGGCATCAGCTATCGCTATGTCGTCTACCTGCCGATCGAGTACGACGCGCGCCGCTCCTGGCCCGTCATCCTCTTCCTCCACGGCTCCGGCGAGCGTGGCTCCGACGGTATGGATGAGACGCAGGTCGGCCTGCCCAATGCCATCCGCGCCCATCCGGAGCGCTGGCCCTTCGTCGTGGTCATGCCGCAACTCCCTTACAGTCACCACCACTGGACCGACCCGGACATGATGCAGATGGCGCTCGCCACACTCGATGCCGAGATGAAGGAGTTCCACGGTGATCCCGATCGGGTCTATCTCACCGGGCTCTCACTCGGCGGCTATGGCGCATGGGAGATCGCGAAGGATTACCCCGGCCGCTTCGCCGCCATCGTGCCCGTCTCCGGCGGCATCTTCTGGTCGTATCAGCCGCAGCGCTGGAAGCAATCCAGCATCCTGCCTGAGGCCTACGTGCGCGTCGTCGGCAAGACGCCGGTCTGGATGTTCCACGGGACACTGGATCCCGTAGTTCCCACCAAGGAATCGCAGATCATGTACCAGGCGCTCTCCGCGGGCGGGGGCGATGTGCGGCTGTGGCTCTATGAGGGGTGGCACCACAATTCCTGGGACAAGGCATACTCTGAGCGCTCGCTGCCGCAGTGGCTCCTGGCCCATCGCCTCTCGGACATCCCCAACGCCCACGCCGAAGCGCAGTTGCTCAGCATCCCGATCCACCCTGTGCCCGCCAAGGTCGATCCCGACGTCTATGACGACTACGTCGGCGACTACTTCGACGGAGACGTCCGCCAGGTCACCATCCTGGTCGAAGGCGACAAGCTCTTCTCCCGCAACCGCACCAACGACCTCATCGAGCTATTGCCGGAAAATCCGACGACGTTTTTCTATCCCAGCGGCAGCCCGACAAGGCTAATCTTCCAGAAAGACTCCAGCGGTCGGGTCACCGGCATCCTCTACCACGACGATCGGCATGAGGAGCACTGGGAACGGCGGTAGTGTGGACTGCCATGTGGTGAACCGATGCCGAAATTGCCGCCCTATCTAAAATTCAAATTGCGGGAGGGTGTAATCCTTGGTGTCACATTTCTTCTGGCGTTCGGTGCAATTCAGTTGGCTTCCTTCGCACATTTCAACCGAAAGATTTCGGACGAAATTCCTGCCATAGTTTTGCTTACCTGCCCGCTCTTCGGTCTCTTCATCGCGGAGAGCCGTGGCTGGTGGACTCGGGGGACGTTTTGGATGTTCACCGTGGGATTGCTTGTCACACACTTGCTTGCGTTCTTAACCGCGCTCCAGCATCGCGTCTCCCTCGGAAAATGGCCACTCGTTTTCGTATTATTGTTCGAACTCGGATTGTTGATGGTTCTAAGGAATTGGTTATTGCCTAGAACCGCGCGCCCGAAGCGCGAGTTACCATAGCCACGCCAAAGGAATCGACAGCGTGCCACAACCCACATCACCCACAGCGCAAAAGCTAGGCGAACTCGGCCTCCCGGCACCCATCCGCGAGCTAGCCGCGAAACCGTGGGATGTCATCATCGTCGGCGCGGGCCACAACGGCCTCGCCTGCGCCGCCTATCTCGCGCGCGCCGGCAAGCGTGTCCTCGTCCTCGAAGCACGTCTCCGTGTCGGCGGCGCATGCACCATCGAAGAGCCCTTCCCCGGCGTCAGGATGTCGCCCTGCGCCTATCTCGCCGGCCTGCTACACCCGCTGGTCGTTGAAGAGCTGTCGCTGCCCGCGCGTGGCTTCCACTGGACGCCCGCCATCAACGGCCTCTTCGTCCCATTCCTTGATGGCACCAGCATCCAGCTCTGGGACGATGACGACAAGTGCGAGGCTGAGGTCCGCCGCTTCGCACCGGTGGATGTCGAGGGCTGGAAGGCCATGAACAGCACCTTGCAGCGCTTACGCGATGCACTGCGTCCCGCAAGCAGCGTCGCCGGCGAAGACGCAGGTGCGCGTGACTTCTGGATCGGAGACGCCCCCACTCCCGACGAAATCGACGAGCGCCTCGGCGACGATCAGGAAGCCCGCCACCTCCTCTACGGCTGGTCCATGGCCGAGTTCGTCGAGCATTACCTCCGCGACCCGCGCCTGCAATCCGCCTACCTCGGCCAGGGCGTCATCGGCACCAACGCCAGTCCCTTTGACCCCGGCACCGCCTCCATCCGCTTCCACCACGCCTCTGGACGCCTTGGCGGCATGCCTGGCATGTGGGGCTACGTCGCGGGCGGCATGGGGATGGTCTCCTTCTACATCGCAGATGCTGCGCAGGAGGCTGGCGCAGTCATCGCCGCGGGTGTTCCCGTCGCCGAAATCCTGCCCGGAGAAGGTGTCCTGCTCGAATCCGGCGAGCGCATTGCCGCCCCAGTTGTGATCTCGAACGCTGACCCCGTCCGCACCCTCACCATGCTCGGCGCGCAAGCCGACACAACATGGCGTGAGCGCATCGAAGCCGTTCCCATCCAGGGCAGCACCGTCAAGCTCAACGTCCTACTCTCCGAGTTGCCCGACTTTAAAGCGCGCCCGGGCCAGAACAAGCCCCACCACTACGGCCAGATCAACGCTCCACTCACCCACGCCGAGTGGCAGGCCGCCTTCGCCGCCGCAAAGCGCGGCTACCTGCCTGAGTATCTCTGGTGCGAGCTCTACTTCCAGAGCGCGCATGACGACACCGTCGCGCCGAGCGGCCAGCACACCATGTCGGTCTTCGCGCAATACGTGCCTTACGGCTTCAAAGACGGCACGTGGGACTCGCGCCGCGACGAGGTCCGCGCCCTGGCACTCCGTTCCATCGGCCGCTTCTGCTCCAACATCGAGGGTCCCTCCTCCGCCGTCATCGACGCCCAGGTGCTCGGGCCGCCGGACATCGAGCAGAAGGTCGGTCTCACCGGAGGCCACATCTTCCAGGGCGAGTGCCTACCGCCCTACATGTGGTCGAATCGGCTCTCCGCGCGCACTCCCATGCCCGGCGTGTACATGTGCGGCGCCTGTACCCATCCCGGCGGCAGCGTGATCGGCATCAACGGCCGCAACGCCGCGATGGCGGTCCTCGCGGATATTGCCGCACGCTTCACAGTAATTCCATCCCCCGATCGCAACCTGCGAACGACGGACGTTCTTGGCTGACCTCGCTGTCCCGCCCCTCTCATCCTCAGCTGGCGACCCAGCCGGCAAGCCTGGGCTGAAGCGCTCTCTTGGTCTCCGCGATCTCACCGTCCTCTTTGTTCTCACCACCCTCAGCATCCGCTGGATCGCCACGGCGGCCGCGGCGGGGCCGGGGACACTTCTGGTCTGGGTCGCCGGACTGCTCTGTTTCTTTCTCCCGCTCGCCACCAGCGTGCTGGCCCTGGGCACGCGCTTTCCTGAGGAAGGCGGAATCTACGTATGGACGCGTGAGGCATTCGGTGACCGCACTGCGTTCGTCACCGCGTGGACCTACTGGATGTCCAATCTGCCCTATTTTCCGGGGATACTCTACTTCGGCGCGAGCACCATCCTGGTTGTGTTTGGCACGCGCGGCCACGCGCTCGCTGGCAGCCCCGCGTGGCACATGGGCTTTGCCGTCTTCTGGCTCGCGGTCATCGTCGCCCTCAACATACGCGGGATTGAAGCCGGCAAGTGGCTGAATAACATCTGCTCGGTCGGTAACTGGCTACCCGTGCTCGTCCTCGTGCTTCTGGCAGCTGTCGTGGCGGCGCGTTACGGTTCCGCTACGCACTTCACCGGAGCTGCCTTTGTGCCGCACCTTACGCTTCACGACGCAGTTTTTTGGTCCACTATCGTCTTCGCCTTCTCCGGTTGCGAAGCTGGCTCCATGATGGGCGACGAGATCCAGGATGCGCGGCGGACGCTTCCACGCGCGCTTCTTCTCGCCGGTCTCATCGTAGCCCTTGCATACATCGCCGGCACCGCAGCCATGCTGGTGGCGCTGCCCGGCCATGCCGTCTCTGGTCTGGATGGATTCATCCGCGGCATCGCCCAACTTTGTGACCGTTTGTCTCTCTCCTGGCTCTTGCCTGTTGTCGCAGTACTGGTCGCGCTTAGCGCAGTCGGGGGCGCCGCCGCATACCTCGCTGCCACCTCGCGACTGCCCTTCGTCGCCGGCCTCGATCGATGCCTTCCCGCCGCCTTCGGAGCCATTCATCGGCGCTATCGGACGCCGTGGGTCGCAATCCTGGTCTACGGACTCGCCGGCATCGTGGTCGCCATTCTGGGCCAGACCGGGACCAGCGTCCGCGGCGCCTACGACGTTCTCGTCAGCCTTACTGTCGTCACGACCTTTCTCCCCTTCCTGCTGCTATTCGCGGCGCTGATCCGTCTCGCCCGCCGTGGCGTGATCACCGATTACCCGCTCCCCGGAGGCAGACCGCTCGCCATCGCGCTCGCCGCCATCGGCTTTTTTGCAACCGCCGCCACCATCGTGCTCTCCACCATTCCGTCACCGGATGATGCCAACCCGGCGCTCGCTGTCGGCAAAGTTTTGCTCTCCACGCTCGCCATCGTCTTCACCGGAATTGTCGTCTTCGCCATCGGCCGCCGCCGCACGATTCTCGTCCGGTAGAGTCCATTCCTCCACAGTTCACCGCTCTCTGTGGATACGCTGCAAACCCGGTGCCCCATCCTCGCACCGTGGAAATCTATACCGCTCGATCGCCAGTCCGTACGCAGTTCGCGTCCGAATTTCCACGCATCCACCAAAGCGGCATTGCGCAACACCGCTCCTCGCCTGTGGACGCCGTTGGAGATTTGGACCGATCCCGGCACCCCAAGGACCCTTTCTCCAGCACTCCCACATTCGCCATGTCCGGATTTGGAAATCCCGCACCGACTCCATACCCTTCATCCATGCGGTTTCGCCGCGCATTCCCACTTCCCCACAGCAAACGACTACGACGGCTATCTATACATACCTATTGAGATACTTCGTAGTAGCCGTCGGTTTGGTCGCGTCGAAGCGGAGCTCTGATCCCCAGCGAAGTGCCGGGGCCACGCACGCAAAAAGGCCGCCCTGAACGAAGTAAGGAACTGCAGCTTTTTTCGGTCATCCGCCGGTCCGGGAGTGAGCGACCAGAGGAAGCGATCCAGCAAATCGCGGCGGTGGGGCGTGTGCCTCGGACGATCAAGTCCCGATTTCCCGCGAAACGGACCAGCTTTCCACGCACCAATCGCCCGTAAAATGGTGCCATTCGGATTGCTACACTCCCGCCGCATCTCTGGTGTAGAGTGTGGGCAATCCATCCAAGCACCGCAGCCCATTCCAGGGAGCCGCACATGCCCGGCGTAGGACTCGAAGCAGACAAGCACACCGTTCAGGGATTCGCCATGGAGATCTCCGTCAGCAAGCAGGAATTGCTTCGCGAGCTCACCGCCACCCAGTCCGTCGTCGAGCGCAAGACCACCATCCCCATCCTTTCCAACTTCCTGCTCGAAGCCGACGAAGCGGAAGGCCGCCTCGCCATTACCGCCACCGACCTCGACCAGTCGATCAAAACCTCGTGCAGCGCCAAGGTAAAGAAGCCCGGCTCCTGCACCATCCCTGCGCGCAAGCTCTACGACTACATCAAGCTGCTGCCGGATGGCGAGATCTCCATCAAACTGCAGGACAACCACTGGGTGCAGATCCGCAGCGGCCGCTCCAACACCAAGATGGTCGGCATGGCGCGTGCCAACTTTCCCCAGGTGCCGGAATTCCCGTCGGTCTCGTCCGTCTCGCTGCCCGTAGCTACCTTCCGCAGCCTGATTTCGAAAACCATCTTCGCCATCTCGAACGAGGAATCGCGTTATACCCTCAATGGCGCTCTGCTCATCCTCAAGCCGGAGTCGCTGGCGATGGTTGCTACCGACGGCCACCGCCTCGCCCACATCGAGAAGCAGGGTGAGAATCTAGGCTCCGTCCCCGGCGGGGAGAAGAAGACCCTCATTCCGCGCAAGGCACTGGCGGAGCTGCAGTCCTTGCTCTCGAACACCGATGCCGAACAGGTAGAGTTCGCCGACGACGAGAACCAGCTCTTCTTCCGCATCGGCAAGCGGGTTCTCACCTCGCGCAAGCTCACCGGCCAATTCCCCAACTACGAGGCCGTGCTTCCGCGAGACAACAATAAGTTCATCATCGTGCGCTCGGAAGATCTCTCCGGCTCCATCCAGCGCGTCGCGCAGTTCGCCGACGAGCGCTCGGGTGCCATCAAGATCCGCCTCGAACAAAACGAGCTGCGCATCTCCAGTTCCTCCACCGAATCCGGCGAATCGGAAGATACGATCGAGGCGCCCTACCAGTTCGACGCGCTCGTCGTGGGCTTCAATTCCGCTTACATGCTCGATTTCCTCAAAGCCATCGGCAACACCGGCGAAGTCCGCCTTGAATTCAAAGACGCCCAGTCCGCCGGCCAGATGCGCCCGGAAGATCCGAACGACGACGGTTACAGATACCGCTACATCATCATGCCCATGCGGATTTGAGTGCTGGGCTCCCACCAGCGCCAGAAGCTAAAGCCACCGCAATGGTGGCTTTAGTTTTTTTAGTGCATCAGACTCTGTCGGTATTTTTTGTCTGAAGGATGCGCAACCGCCGATCAGGGCTTTGGCCCGGACTCTTTCAGGAGTTCGATCGGGTAGTCCTTCCGCACGGCGGCTTTCGTGTGTGTGCCGTGGCCGTGCGGGCATCAGAAATGGGGATCAAGACGAATTTAGCGAGAAGCACGATACTCGCGAGACGCACAAGCGACCCTCATTTAATAGTAGGTTTCAGTAGTTGCGCATCAAGGAATACGATCTCGCCCCTCTGACGCAGACGAGGGTGAGACCGGCACTTTGCGTTTACGCGATACGCGGTATCCGCGACGGCTTGGCTGAATCGTCCGCAGTGAGCACCAGCAACACCCAGCTGATGCTTTCGTCCCATGAATATCCGTGGCACCACAAGTGGTGCAGGTTATCGGCGACGCAACACCGTCAGAACAGATGCCGGGACGCGCTCCCTCGCGCTAACCGATGATTCCATTGGGTCGTCCGCAAGTCGCCATCCAGAGCGGACAAACGAATCACTTGCCCGCCATCAAGGCGTGAATTGTCACGAAAATGTCAGTTGTCGAGGCACGTCGATGAAAGCGCTTGACTGCGCCCGCCCATGGTATATCTTTCGGACGATGGAACTGGGAGACGAAGAATGTAGCGTACTGAAAGCCAATCTGTAAGGGACTGATGGTTTCCCTCGGCCTGCTCCGTTAGATGGTGACCTTCGGTCGGCCCTAAGTCGCAAAGCTCAAAGTTCCGAAGAGGTCACTGCGATGAACTCTCCTCTTCGTGCGCTCACCGCCTGTCTGGGCGTCTTTCTCTATCTGTGTGTTTCAACTGGAACGTCTTTCGGTGCAACATCGCCCGAAGATCCCTCGCCTGCTTCCACTGCGGACCACCCTCTCGCATCGGATCAGATGGTCGTCATCCCGGGTCCCCTGCGATCGTTTCTGCGCATGGCGGCCATCAGTCAGAAGGTTCCTTCAGACAAGGTTCTGCCGTTGCTCGCGCGCAACGTCATTACCCAGGGTTACGACAACGGAAGACCCACCGAGTTCCTCATCCTGGTCGATCGCTACCTGCATCAGGCGAGAGAGCTTCAGAATCTGGCTGCTGCTGCCGGCGGCTCCATTCACATTGCCGATTGTGATCACTCTGCAAATTTGCTGCAGATCCTCGGCTACCGTCTCAGGCCGGGTTGCGGCCAGAAAGATGCCTCTCTCGCAACCTCCGATCCAGAGCGGGCCTTTCTCACCATTGATTCGGGGTTCCCACTGACGGAGCTCGAAGCCGATCTCCAAAAAAATGTGCCGTTCACATATGCATTTCCCACTTCTCGCGTCCCCGTATTACTCAACGAGAAGAGTTGGACCGCGCTCGGCAGCGCCAGGGACAGGCGCGATCCGAACCTCGTTGATCTCCTTCTGCACGATCGCTCTGTCGCGCGTCTCTATTGGGCGTTCTCGAGGATCGATAACCAGACCCGAGTGGAACTCGGACGTTCTCCCGGATTGAGCAGACTCCTTCCCTACAGCGGCGTGCTGGATTTTTATGGAAGCCAGATCTGCATTCAGTCCGGACACCTGCTCGTCCCTGGAGGTACGGCTGCGGAGCCGGCGTGGAAAAACCTGGTGGGAGTCGACCCCGCATCCGGCGGAGACTTTGCCCTCCATCTCGTTGCCAAAGACAATGGTTGGCTTGCCGCCTACTTTGATGCGCTCGCTCGCGTCAGTCCCGAGCAGCAGGCGCATCTTACCCAGCACTCCCGCTTGAAGCCTCTGTATGAAGCCTTCCGGTCGCCGGACTCAGAGGAGCATTCTGCCAACGCTGCATTTCGCAAAGCGCCATCGCTTCTGGTTCTATTCACCAGGCTGCAGTGGGAGCAGAGTGGCGATCCTCATGTACCCGGCAACCTCGATGTCTGGAAGGATCTCCCGAAGCAGAGGCTGGACTCGAAAATCGTCCGCGATTGGAACAAGCGCGCGCGGCACTGGAGTCATCCTGATCAGTTGGTCGAAGCGATGGCGGCGTCCTCGCGCATTCCCATGGACGACGGTCCGCTGCAGATCTATCTCACGATCTGCGAATTAGACAGGGTGCGCCCTCCGGAGAGGCAGCTCTCCGCACCCACCGTGCGGCTGCTGGCCGCCAGATACTCCCAGTTTGGCCGCTGGTACCTGATTTTCTCCGAGTTTCCGCAGTTGAGCGAAGAGTCGATCACCCGCTTCATCAACGTGGCGGACGCTGTCGATGGCATTCCGCATCTTTCCCTTCGCGGCAATACGTTGGGAGCATTCCAGGCAAACCTCGGGCTATGGCAAATCCTGGCCCGGCAGCGCGAGATCCCGCAAGACAACCTGAATGCCTCGTGGCAAAAGACGATCGAGCCTTTTGCGAAAGTGTCTTCCTCGCCCCAGCTCCTCGATGCCGCCCACAACTCCCTGGGAGCGCTGTATTTCGCCGCGACCGGGAAACGAAGCTGGTCTCAGGAGGAACTCGTCGACCTGCTGGCAGGGCCGCCGCAAAACACCGCAGACGGTCAGCGCGTCCATGCGGAATTGGCCGGGCGAATCCGCTCTGTGCTGGATGACCAGCGGCTCGTCTCGCTCGACACGCTCTTCGCTCTAAGCGATGGCATGCAGCAGATGCAACGCGGCGCGCACGTCGGCAGCACGTTGGTGCCGCTCGCTGAAGATCTTCGCGGATTTGAGATGCCGCAGCAGATCTTCACCCAGAACGAAAAAATCGAATGGGCTCCCACTATCTACAGCAGCCGTCATGCAGAGCTGCAGATAAAAACCGACCTGACCAAAACCCTCAAGGCGTCACCCTCTCATGCACAACTGGAGATCGCGCGCGGCCAGCTTGCTCCATTCGTTAGAGACACTCTGGTCGGCCTGAACTACGCCTATTACGAACCGCCAGGGGCGCAGGTGCTCCACAACAACCCGCTCTTCGTGCGTTCCCACGATTTCTCAGGATTCTCCGTAATCGGTGCCGAGCGCCCGTGGCAAGTTCCGGAGCTTTTTGGAATCGGAACACCGGCGGGCGGCGGTGCCTATCTGATCGGGTCCCTCGCTGACCTGCCCTACGCGCTCGCGATGACGGAAGAGGATTTCATCGCTCCGGAAAACGTTCAGGCACTGATCTGGAAGGAAGTTGTGCCGGACCTCGTCGTTAGCGCGACTGTGCCGCGGTGGTGGAACGTAAACTCGACCGAGCTCCACGCGGTTGCGCTGTATCAAAGATCGGGCGAGGAGATTCTGTCGGCTGCTGCAAAAGACGAACAGATGCGAAGCAAGGTGCTGTCGATCCTTTCCGAGCGCATGGCGCCGCAGCGCCTTGAGCAGGCAGATCGCTCCCTTCGCAGCAACTTGTCTCCGCGTTTGTTACCCGGAGATAACTTTTACCTGGCCTCGGAATACCGTGAAAAATTCCCGGACGATTTGGCAGCTCTGGGAACGGCAAACCATGAGCTTGGCCAATTGCGGCGCGAAAATCCATCCGATACCAGCACAACACGTCTCTCGAGCGACTTCGGCACGCCTCATCCGATCCTTGCCCAGACCACTTCACTCGAGCTGTTGAACGTAAAACCATTCCCCGCTTCCGGCGGGGAGGATAGCCGCTTATTCGGGGAGTCCTGGGATTCCTCCAATCTCTATTGGGCGCGCCTGGCGGACGAAATGGGATACTCCCCGGTCATGCTTAATCGCCTTGTTCCCGAGCTGACACGGCGCATGGTCTCGAAGATCTTCGCGACCGACCTGGAAGACCTGTCAGCCATACAACGCGCCATGCAGGAGACAGGCGACGAGTTTCGACAAGGGAAAATTGCTTTACTGCCGGTAGTACAGGACGCTCCCGGCCATTAGCCAGTTGGTGCCGGTAATACGAATCGGGATCTTGGAAGGGACCATGCGAAAAAGATATTTTCTATTCCTCTTAATTTCTCTCGGACTCTGCTCCAACGCGGGCGTGCGCGCCACTGCACAGGACCCACAGGACAATGGCCGCATTCTTGTGAACGTCAACCTTGTTCAGTTGAATGTCGCTGTGACCGATAGCAAGGGGCGTTACATCCGCGGCCTGAATCCCCAGGATTTCCTCATCGCCGAGGATAAGATTCCGCAGAAGATGGCAACCTTCGAGGAAGGCAACGGACCGACCCGCAGCCTGATAGATGTGCCTCCGGCTGACGGTACCGCGTCGGCAGGTACGCCCCTCAAAAGAGCCGCAACGAATTCCGCCGATCCAGTCCAGTCGTATCCTTCTGCCATAGGCGATCAGGCCCCATCAGCGCAGCTCAATGGCGCCAACGTCTTCATCCTTTTTGACACCAGCAACTACATGTATCGCGGGTTCGCGTTTGCGCAGGACTCTATTGCGGACTTCGTTCGCTCTCTGGAAGGAGCCAGCAAGGTCGCCTTCTATTCCTACAGCCGTGACCTCTCCCGCGCTGCCACGCTCACCGCCGATCGTGGCCAAGTGCTGCGCGGCGTGCGCAGCACGGTCGCGGGCGATGATGCCGCCCTCTATAACTGCCTCTTGCTCACGGTGAAGGACACCGCCCATTACACCGGCCGCAAAGTCATCGTGGTCTTTTCCAACGGTCCCGACAATGCCAGCCTCGTGCCTCCGGAAGATGTCGCCGAATTGGCACAGTCGACGGGCACGGTCATTTACATGATCAGCACGCAACTGGCGCGGGACGAACCGGTATCCACCGCTGTGTTCGAACGCATGAGTAAGGCGACCGGGGGCAAGGCCTACTTCGCGAAGAGTTGGAGAGACGAGGCTCGCGCTTTCGCATCCATTCGCGATGACCTTGCGCATCTGTACACGCTGACCTACTATCCGGCCGCGAACCCCAACCGGGGCTGGCGAAGAATTACAGTGAAACTCGCGGGCAAAGACTTGCAGAAATATCACCTTCGCACTCGCGATGGATACCGTCTGCAACAGGCGCAGTCATCTCCGGGTTCAGTTCCAATCTCAGCGGCGGAGCTTAATCCGAAGTAAGCGCGAGTTGTCTGGAAAACAGGAAAACGTCAAAGCGATTTTGATACCGAAAAGGTGACAAACCTTCGCGTCCGCGACCGAAGAGTTATTTGAGGAAAATAGCGAAGCAGGTTACGCAACCCCTCCTCGCCGCCATCTCACTCACAAGAGACCCTGAGGAGGGACCCCCATGTATCACCACATCAAGAAGCTCATGTACGACGTCAATGTCGGCGAGCCGGATCCGCGTTTCGGCAGAATGCTGCTCGAGCAGTTTGGCGGCGCGAACGGCGAACTCGCTGCAGCCATGCAATACACCATCCAGGGCTGGAGCTGCGACGATCCCGAACGCAAGGATTTACTCATGGACATCGGCACGGAAGAAATCAGCCATCTCGAAGTCGTTGGCGCGCTCATTCGTATGCACATGATGCCGATGAAGAAAGCTCTCGAGCAGGCCGAGCAAGATCCAATCGTCGCCGTCACTGGGGGCGGTGGTCTCAATCTCTTCAACTCCGCGGGTAATCCCTGGACGGCCGATTACCTCAAAATCTCCGGCGAACTCGATGTCGACCTGCGCAACAACATCGCCGCCGAGGCACGCGCGAAGATCACCTACGAACGATTGATGCACCTCACCGATGACACTGGCAGAAGGCGCTGCAATTCCTGATGACGCGCGAAATCACCCACATGAAGGCCTTCACCGCCGCACTCGACAGCCTCGGCACCGGCCGCTTCTCCATCGGCAAGCTACCGCCCACGCCCGGCGTCGTCGACGAGTACTACAACGACTCCACCGGCGAAGGGCCGCTCGGGAAAGACGGCGTCGGCAGTTGGATCGGCCAGGATGGATTGCGCGTCGCAGACACTCCCGAATTCATCCAATCCATCGCACAGAGTATCCGCAAAGGCGAAGATCTGGCTCGCAAAGCCAGCCGCGTCTCGCCGGATCCCGAAAAACTCCCAAAGTCCGCGTAAGCCAGTTCAACCCGCTCATTCCTGTGCGGCGTGCCGATTTCTGCAGCAGGTGCGCCGCGTACAAACTCATTCTCTTCCCGCGCCGTCATGCGCAGCGCTAGCTCGCGTGCGAATCGTTATACTGGCCGGCGTATGGCGCGCGCTCTGTTGTCGCGGTCCACTGCACTGCTGCTGGCATCAGGGCTGCTGGTCCACGTCGCGTCCGCGGCTCCTTCCACAATCCGCCGGCATGACTTCCTGGTGCGCGGCGATTCGGGGATCCGGCTCTTTGTCCGCGAAATCTCCGCGCCGCATTCGGACCTGCACAAACCGGTTCTCCTCATCCACGGCGCGCGCATTCCTGGCATAGCGTCGTTCGATCTCCCCGTACCTGGCGGCTCACTCGCCGCAGATCTCGCGGCACGTGGCTTCGATGTCTATATCGTCGATATTCGCGGGTACGGCCGCTCCACGCGTCCGCCGGAAATGGATGCGCCGCCTTCCGGGCATCCGCCGCTGGTGCCCTCTAAGGAGGCAGTCCGCGATCTCGCGGCCATCGTCGATTGGATCGCGCATCGCCGGCATGAATCGAGTGTCGCTCTCTTCGGATGGGCTACGGGTGCGCAGTGGGCCGGCGAGTACGCCAGCCTCTATCCGGAGAAGGTCTCGGGGCTCGTTCTGCTCAACAGCCTGTATCGCGGCGATACACCGCAGCCACTCATTGGCCATGGCTCTGATCTCGAGGATCCCGCGCATCCCGGTCGCTACAACGATCAGGCGTGCGGCGCATATCGCTGGAATACTGCCGACTCGCTCTCGCGCATCTGGGACCACACCATCCCGATCGCCAACAAGGATGAATGGCGTGACCCGGCCGTGGCGCAGGCGCTGATTGAACAGGCCCTCGCCAGCGATCCCCAGAGCAGAACTCAGCGTCTGGCTGCGTTCCGCTCTCCCTGTGGGGCACTCGAAGACAGCTTCCTTCTGGCTACCGGCCACCAGCTCTGGGATGCCACGCGCATCACCGCGCCGACGCTCATCCTCGTCGCGGAGCATGATTTCTGGTCGCGTCCGATTGATCGCGAGAACCTCGTCCGCGATCTTGTGCACGCCCGCCGCGTCAAGCTGGTCATCCTTCCCAATGCCACCCATTTCGTGCACCTGGACCGTCCCGACCGGGGAAGAGACCAGTTGCTTAACGAAACCGCGAGCTTTCTAGGCAGCGGCATATCCGGCAAAATGAATTTCACCATCTCCCGGCATGGTTGGAATGGACCATTGTCGGCGCGTTTGTAAAGCGCTTACACTCGCTCCCCGGCTGGATATTTCCGCCCTCCCCGGAGCCCTATGCCACTCCTCCGCAGCATCACGCGAATCATCCTTGTATGCGTGTGTCTCGCGTCCTCGCTCGTCATCGCGCAGACGCAAGGCCCGAATATCCCCACTAACTACAACTTCCCTCACACCTACACCAACCCGCTCACCTTGCAGCTGGCTAACGGCCAGCCCGCGGTAAGTTGCCCCGATCCCGCCATCTATCACCAGCAACAGCGCAGCGGCGATATCTGGTATCTGTACTGCACCGGCGATCCGCTCAACCCACAGGATCTCGACGCCAACGGCAATCCACGTCCGCATCTCATCACCCAGTTCCGCTCCTGGGACTTGATTCACTGGACCTATATCGGCGATGCCTTCTCGCAGACCCCCGCGTGGGTCGGCAGCGCAACAAATCAGTTCTGGGCGCCGGCCGTAAAGTTCCTCAACGGCAAGTACTACATGTATTACGTCGCGCCGAACACGCTGGCGGGCGGCGCGGCCATCGGTGTTGCGACAGCATCCTCACCCGCCGGTCCGTGGACCGACGCAGGCGCGCCCGCCGTTCCCAATGAGCCCGCCTTCTGCTGCGCCGGTTCGCAGCGCGCCGTCATCGATCCGGACGTCATCGCCGACGATTCCGGGCAGCTCTACATCTCCTACGGCAGCTTCTTCGGTGGCATCAGCGTGCGCAAGCTTTCGGCCGACGGCCTTACCTCCGATGCCTCATCAGAAAAACTCATCGGCATCGACAACTTCGGCGAGGGCGGCAATTTCTGGAAGCACGACGGCTGGTTCTACTTCTTCTTCTCCACATCGAACTGCTGCGACGGCCCGCTCACCGGCTACACGGTCATGGTCGGCCGCGCCCGCACGCCGATGGGTCCATTCCTCGATCAAGAACGGCATCGACCTGACCAACTTCGCGCCGGGCGGCACTTTCTCCATCGCAGCCAACGGCAACACCTTCGCCGGTCCCGGGGGCAATGTAGTCTTCACCGACGACTGCGGCCAGGACTACATGCTCTATCACGCCGTCAGCACGCGTGACGCCTTATCTCGCCGGCTTTCCTGGGTTCACCATCCGCCCCGCGCTCATCGATCCGATCGACTGGGTCAACGAATGGCCGGTCGTCCGCGGCGGTTACGGTCCATCGAACACACCGCAGCCCGCGCCCGCCGCGCAGCCCTGGCAGTACAACGCCTATCGCACACGCGTGCTTCAGCCCGATCAACCAGGCAAACTCATCGCCTCGCTCTCGGACGAATTCAACTCCACCACGCTCTCCCGCAGTGGCACTTCATCCACCCTGGGGCGGACAACACATACCTCCTCACCGGCTCCAGCTATCAGGTGGACACGCACGGTCCCGACGAAAATGGATCGCCCGCAGTCGTCTCCATCCTCGGCGAGCCGACGCCTCCCGGCGACTGGATGGTCGAAACCAAGGTCACGACCAGCGTTCCCTTCGATAACAGTTGCTGTTACAACTTTGCGCAGGGCGCGCTCTTCATCTACGGCAACGACCAGAACTCGATCAAGCTCGACGTCTTCCCCAACTTCGACGTCCGCCTCACCGAGTTCGGCAAGCAGATAGGGCCAGTCCCCGCGAACTACCCCACCTACGATCACCAGTTAGTCGGCCAGGCGGGTCCCACCACCTGGCTGCGCATCGCGAAACACAACAACACTCCATCGAACGGTTCAGGTGGCGGCGAGCTCTACACCGCCTACACCTCTACCGATGGCGAGCATTGGGTCCGCGGTGGCACCTGGCAGCACTCGCTCGGCTCTGGCGCACAGATCGGCATATCTGCCGAGAACGCCGCGGGCGCCACCATCAACTTCGATTACGTCCGCGTCTACACGTTGAAGTAGACACCATCCTCACTCCGGGCGGCCCGGCATTGCATCGTCCGGGCCTTGTCGTTCTTAGGCTTCAAAGCGCTTCGCCATCAGGATGAAGTGCCCGGGAATCGTCATCTTCTCCACCAGCACCGCGGGATACTCCTCCGTTCCCGTCTCCAGGTAGCCCAGCTTGCGGTAGATCGGCAACAGGTGTTCCGCTCGCGGAGCTAACCACCCGCAGGTCCATCCAGTGGCAGCCCTGCTCGCGCGCATACTGCTCCGCTGCCGCGTTCAACTGCTTCCCCAGCCCAGTGCCCTGCCGCGCCGGCGCAATCGACAGCAGTCCCAGATAGGCGCGATCACCGCGCGGCTCCACATACACGCAGCCCACCAGCGCGCCATCTTCTTCCTTCACCAGAAAGGTGCCGCGCTGCCAAAGCGCTTCCAACTCGCCATCGTCCTGCAGCCGGTCGCCGCCGCCCTTCTTCAGGAATCGCTCAACCTCAAACGCCTGGTTCACCAGCCGCCGGATGCCGTCGATGGTCGGCGGCCGTCGCCAGCCGGATCGTTCCTTCATCGACTCGAACATCGCTCATATTCCATAGATTCTCCAACATCCGGGCGCGGCTCGTGTAACTTCCGCCTCTCCGCATCGTCCCACCCCTACTGGGCTTCGCTGCGCCATCCATTGCGGTCAGCACCGCGTACTCCAGTTGAGGTTTCTCATGCGTACTTCGCTCGTCCAATCCCTGCTCGCCATTACGCTTGCTGCCGCATTTACCGGCGGCTGCACCGTGAATGCGGCTGCCCGCACGCCCATCCCGCCTGCCACCACCGATGCAGCCCTCGCGACGACCAGCGGCAAGCAGACAGCAGTCTTCGCCGGCGGCTGCTTCTGGGGCACGCAGGCCGTCTTCGAGCGCGTCAAAGGCGTGCTGAAAACGACCACCGGCTACGCTGGCGGCTCAGCCTCCACCGCCACCTACGATCAGGTCACTACAGAAACCACCGGCCACGCCGAATCGGTCCAGGTAGTCTACGATCCCTCGAAGATCACCTATGGCGAGCTGCTGCGCATCTTCTTCTCCGTCGCGCACGATCCCACCCAGCTCAACCGCCAGGGCCCGGACGTCGGCACCTCCTACCGCTCCGCCATCTTTTACGCCAACGACGAGCAGAAGCGCCTCGCCAACTGCCTACATCCAGCAGCTCGACGCGGCGCACATCTTCCCGCGCCCCATCGTCACCCAGGTGGTGCCGCTCAAGGGCTTCTACCGCGCCGAGGACTACCACCAGGATTACGCGCTCCACAATCCGGACAACCCCTACATCCTGGTCTGCGATCGCCCGAAAATTGCAGCTCTGAAGCAGCAGTTCCCGGATTTGTTTGTCGACTACAAAGGAAGCAAATAGCCGCTCGAATTCTGTATGTTTAAGGCTGCGCGTAGTATCCGGTGTTGGTGCGCACCGTCAGCCCCGGCTTGTCCAGCGTGACCGCCAGTTCGTGGTACACATCCATCCGCGCAGCCGCCGCTGAATCGAAAGAAAGTTCGTAATAAGCATTCGCATCGGCGAGACAGCGGACAATGCTTCCATAGATGTCCTCCGTGGGCCCGACGGCCCGGCCGCCGCTCTGCTCTGCCAGTACCTGCAGCGATAAGTTGCCCGCATCTGCCTGCCTCGCGGACTCAACGCCCTTCATGAAGCTCTGATACCTGTAAGCGAAGGCCTCACTTCCCAGGTTCAGATCCAGTGGAATGATGCCGTACAAGGTTACGCGGGCTTCACGAAGGTTCGTCGAGAGATCGACGATGGAATGGAAAAAGCTGCTCTGGTTGCGCGAGTCCATGTGATATCTCGCATTGCAGAGGATTGGCCATCCGCTGCCGGCCCAGATCATCAGCTTTCTGCCCGGCTTGCTCCCTTCGTACTTCGTAATCTGCGACAGTGCATCGACCGACCGGCCGAAGCGCAGCATCAAGCCATCCAGCCCCTGTGCGCTGTTGCCCTTCCGGCAAAAAACGATGATCGCGAGGCAAGAGATCGAGTGGCCGAGAACGATGAAGGAGGCAGCAGTCAGAGAAATCGACGAGAAAATTAGGCTTGACAAAAAGCGAAATAGTGTGGCAGCCTGCCTCATCCGGCCTATTCCTCTAGGGCGCAAGCAGCTAAGTGTAAGGCAATTGATTTAGTAGCCGCGCCTGATGTGTGTTCGCTGAAGAATCATCGGGGGACGTCTCGCGCCGCGGCGCGTTCACCGGTTGCGCGACAGCAGTGCAGCCGTAAAGCCCAAAAGCGACTGGACGTGCGGAGGAACCACGATGTCCCCTAAACGGGGGGGCAATGTTTGCGTGTCCACCACGCGCACTCCACACCAACAAACAGACGCTCGTAGGGAGATCAACATGAAACCCGGCAAGACAATGCTCCTGTCCATTGCGGCATCCTTGGGAGTGCTAACGATTCCAGATAATCTCACCGCACAGAATGCCGACTCTCACATCATCAGCTTCGAGGCTCCAGGTTCAGGCGCCGGGCAAGGACAGGGGACGGGCTGTTTCGGCTGTACCTTCAGCATCAATCAATGGGGTGCCGTCGTCGGCACCTACCTCGATACCAATAACGTGTATCACGGCTTTCTGCGCAGCCCCGATGGAAAGCTCACAAGCTTCGAGTCCCCAGGAGCGGACACGACACCGAATGACTTCAACGGGACGTTCGCCCAGAGCATCAACGATAGGAGAGTGATCGCCGGCTACTATGCCGATGCGACAGGCTTGACCCATGGATTTGTGCGAAGCGCGGAGGGCGCCTTCACGACCTTTGATGTGCCTGACGCCGTGAACGGCAGTTTCCCGATTTACTTGAACGATGCGGGCGCGATCGTCGGCTATTCCCTGGACGTGAACCTGCTGTTTCATGCCTTCTTGCGCCATCCGGATGGCACGTTTTCGGTGTTCGTGGGTCCCGACTCCTGCACCTCTGGGATCCCCGGGGGCTGTTTCGGGAGTGAGGCTACCTTTGTCAGCCTATTTGGCGCGAGCGTCGGTGGCTTCGAGGACAACAGCGGCAACTTCGTCGGGCATGGCCTCATCCGTGACCGCTCGGGCAAGCTTTCAACCTTCGATGCGCCCGGTGCCGGCAGCGGTACCTACCAGGGCACGGGCTGCCCTGGGTGCAACTTCGGGGCAAATCTCTGGGGTGCGATCGCAGGGAGCTTCACCGATGCGAACAACGTCTTTCACGGTTTTCTGCGAAGCCCGCGGGGTACTTTCACCACGTTCGAAGCCACGGGCTCTGGCAGTGGCGCTCACCAGGGAACCGGCTGTTTCTCCGACTGTCCGATGGGGCTTAATGACTTCGGCGTGATCACCGGATCCTACTTCGACTCAAACAACGTGCAGCACGGTTTCCTGCGCACACCCAATGGGAGGTTCGAAACCGTTGATCCCGACGGCACTCAGGGCACCCAGCCCGAGAGCATCAACGATGCGGGGATCATCGTCGGGTACTACTTCGATGCGAACTCCGTCTATCACGGTTTCCTCCGTCTGCCCTGATGTGATCCTCCTGCTGGATTTGCCTAGATGAGGACGGGTACGTTTGTTCTTGGAGGAACGGCGATATGTACGTACGCCCCGCCGAGGTGGAGGAGCGCAGAGTTTCCTGGCTCAGGGGTCGCCTGCTCCGTGAGAGCACGCGGCCGGTGCTCGCCGGATTGCTTGTGGGCGTGGCGCTCTCTGTCGGAGCCCGGTACCTGCTGTGCGGCATCCTCACGGAACCTACATCGTGGACGGCGTCTCGTTCGTCGAATGGGAGCGCACAGCCGAAAAGAGCAATCTGAATTAGAGCCGCGCGCAGGTGCACCGAACTCACCTCAACGGATTAGAGACTAGAGGAGAGGCGTAAAAGTCTCAATCATCTTTTCTGCGCGGCTCAGTTACAAATCACCTCAGTAGATATGGAAGTTGACTTCGATGGTGATCTCGACCGGAACCGGTTTGCCCTGGTACATCGAAGGCTTGAACTTGTATTGGCGCACTGCCTCTACCGCCTTCTCATCCAGTCCCATGCCCAGCTTGCGCACCACGCGAATCCGCTGCGGCAGCCCATGCGCATCCACGATCAGCGACACCACCGACACGCCCTGATACTTCGCCCGCCGCGCTTCGTCGGAGAACTCGGCATCGACGGAGTAGATCAGCACCGGCGGCGACACACCGCCACCCACGTGATACAAACCGCCGCCGTAGCCGCCGCCCTCGCCCGGCCCATAGCCGGCGCCAGAACCTGACCCGATCCCGCCGCCATCCCCCGAGCCCAGACCCGCACCCGAGCCCGTTCCGTTCGACAGTGGCCCGGTGATATTGGTCCGCGGATCGCCCAGGTTGGGCAGATTGTTATTCGGCAGCGCGATGTTCGGCGGCATCTTGATCGTCGGCTCCACTGCCAGCTTGGGATGCTCGTTCACCGCCAGCATCGGCGGGGTGATCGGCGTCTCGGCAAACTTGGGCAGCTTGCCCTTGGGCGCCTGCACCAGCTCGTGCGCGCCACCGCCGCCACCACCACCCATCGCCGGACCCTTGGGCGCAATCGGACGGAAGGGCGTGATATCGATCGCCGCCATCTGCGGCTTGGGCGGCACCGGCTTGGGATGCATCCGCGCTTCGATAATCAGAAAGATGATCAGACCGATAATCGCAACGTGCGCGCCCACCGAGAGCGACGTCGACAACGGGCCGCGCTTTACCCGGAATGGATCCGGTACCGCCACCGGCACCGAGGTCAGCACCAAAGGCGGAAGCGTCTCCCGCGTAAACAATCCACGCACCGTCCCCAGCCACGTCCGCCACACCGGCTCATCCACCACCGGATTCCATAGGTGCGGCTCGAATGCGACAGGCTGCGCCACGGCCGGGGTGTGCACGCGCGCTTCTACGGCAGCGGCCAGTGATGCCGGGGCCGCTTCGCGCTTGAGTGCATGCCGAAGCTGGTCCTCCAGCTCTTCCACTTCATTCGGATTGGGTGTAGTTGGTGACATAACGGTAGCTCAACCTCTCAGTTACGCAGGCGCTTGGGCTTTCCCGCGCAGCACTTTCAGGGCCCGCTGCAAATGGCTCTTCACGGTGGCAACCGGCATTCCCAGCACCGCTGCAATCTCCTCCGGCATCAGATCTTCCTGGTAGCGCAGCGCAATTACAGTGCGGGGCATGATCGGCAGGGTCGCCACCATCTGCTGCAACCGTTCGGTCAGCCACGGATCACCACCGCGTGATGCTGCCATCGGCTCGGCGATGCCAGGTTCCGCAAAGCTGATCGCCGCATAATCCTGCGGCCGCCGCAGCCTGCGCCGCGCCTGATCGATCGACCGGTGCACCGTCACCCGCCGCAGCCAATGGACCACATGCTCTTCAGATGCAAGCGACGGCAGCTGCCCATATAACTCTAAGAAAACATCCTGCGCCACCTCCTCAGCTAGCGCCGGGTCGCGAACGATGCGCCGGGCAATGCTGAACACCATCGACTGGTGCTCGCGCATCACCTCGCGAAAGCTTTCGGGCGATCTCTGCAGGTGCCCACCTGAAACCCGACGACCGCGCCGGAGTTGAATGACGACCTTCATTCAGCTATACGCAGCGGCGGCAACAGAGTATGCAGCTTTTCCGAAATGCCAGCGAATATCACTTGAGATGCTCCCCAAGGAATTTCGCCATTGCCTGGTTCGCCTCAATCGACTCCGGCAGGTCCGGGTCGTACCAGAACGCATGCGGCAGGCCATCGAAGACCATCAGCCGCGCATCGTCCCCGGCACGCAGGAACGCGCGGTGCAGGTCCGTCGTCCCACTCAGCAGCAGATCGCGCCCGCTGGTCACAAACAGGGTCGGAGGCATCCCCTTCAGGTCCGCATACATGGGTGAGAGCACTGGGTCCTTCATGTCCGTGCTTCCCACGTACGGCGATAGATGTTCCTTATCAGCAGGATGGGGCGTAGCCAGATAGCCGCTGAACCCGCGCAGCCCATAGAGATGGATTGAGTCGCCCGGCCGCGCAAAGTCTCCAAATCCGCTGAAGATGCCCAGCGCTGCCGGCTCCGGCAGCGAAACTGCTTCAGCCGCACCGCTACCTCGCCGGTCAGAATCGCTCCCGCCGACGTCCCGTAGATCGCGATCTGCTCCGGCTTGTGCGTCTTCAGCAGTTCTCGATACACCGCCACAGCATCGTCCACCGCCGCCGGAAACGGGTGCTCCGGTGCCAAGCGGTAGAGCGCCGCTACCACTGGAATTTGCGCATAGTACGCAATCGGAATCGTCTCCGTATAGCTGCCCGAATCCGAGTCGAATCCGCCGCCATGCAGATCCAGCAGCACCTTGCCCGCGTTCGGCCCAGGCACTGTCGTGGGTGTGATACGCCGCACCGGCACTCCCGCTATAGTGTCGTTGGCAATCGTCACCGGGCACAGCTTCTGCCACTGCTTCTCCGCGCGGGCTGTGTATGCGTCGGTCATGGCGCGCCGCTTTTCAAGGGGCACGGGAACATCTGCGTCCGTCTCTGGCCGCCGCAGCGTCGCCTGCGCCTCGGGACTCAACGATTGCGGTACCGGCACAATCCGTCCCACATGCGCCGTCCCATCCGGTTCGACATAACTGGAATTATGCGAAGCCGCCGTGGCAGCCGTGGTCGCAGCGGGCGCGGCTGCGGTCTGTCCCCAAGCCGTCCATGCCCCCGCTCCGCCGATTGCGCACACAATCCATGCGAGTCGCTTGTGCCGCCGAAGCAACTTCATCCTGTCTGTCCTCCGGAGTTGTCCGCTCCGGACAATGTACTCCTGCAGGCCGCGGCGGGAAGAGCTCGGGCGTAAGAACAGATCAGGAAAGGGCGGGCGACGGGTCCACCGTACGCAGTCGCTCGGCGAAGCGCTTGCGCAACTCCAGCCGCGCCCGGTGGCGTCGCGACTTCACGGTAGCCACCGGCCGATCCATCTCCGCGGCAATCTCCTCCAGCGAGCGCTCGTCAAAGAACTGCATCCGCAGCACAGACCGCAGCGACTCCGGCAGTGCCCGCAACGCGGCATGCACCATCCGGTTCCGCTCGATGGCCAGCAGCCGCTGCTCCTGCGAAAGCTGCCGCGGGGTCCACCTGCTGCCCGACTCCAGCATCGCGGTCAGTGCCTCGCTCTCCATCTCTTCCAGCCGCATGCGTGCACGCTTCCGCTGCAGCTGAAAGACCTCGTTCAACAACACACGCGTGATCCATGTCGCAAAGCGCGACTCCCCGCGGAAGCCGCCCAGCCCCTGCCACGCCTTCAGCATTGTCTGCTGCACCGCATCCTCGGCATCCTGCGCCGTCAGCCGATGCTGCAGCGCCAGCATCAGCAGCCGCTTCTGATGGCGCGTGAACAATTCAGCAAACGCGCCCTCATCCCTGGCGCGCGCCGCATCGACGAGTTGTTCGTCAGTGAAACGCATAGAGTCCTCTCAATGCATCGCCGCCCCTCCTTGCGACTTCCGCATGATGAACGGAAGTGGCACCATGCAGAGCGCCGCGATGGCAAAGAAGCGAATGATATCGATGTAGGACAGCATGGCCGCCTGTTGCTGAAGCTGCTGGTAAAGGCGAAGCATCGCGGCGCTGTTCGCCCCGGTTGCGGACAGGCCGCCCGTCACCAGGCGATGACTCATCTGCGTCGTCGCCTGCAGGTAGCTCGAGCTACCCCCGGTGAGGTGCGCGCCCAGGTAGCTCTGATGACGCTGCGCCTGTCGCGCCAGTAGCGTCGACACCAGGGCTGTCCCTACCGACCCACCCATGTTGCGCGCCAGGTTGGTCAAACCGGAGACATCATTGTTGTTCTCCATCGGCACCCCCACATACGAAAGTGTTTGGATGGGGATGAACATGAAGCCAAGGCCCGTCGCCTGGAAGAACCGCAGCCACGCGGCATAACTCAGGCTCATCGTCAGATGAATCGTCGTCATGTGAAACAGCGCCACCGAGGTGATGCCGAAGCCAAAGGCCAGCAAATACCGTGCATCGACCTTCGCAATCAATATGCCCACGATCGGCATGCAGATCAGGGTCGCAATGCCACCCAGCGACAGCGTCTTGCCAGCATTGGTCGCCGTGTATCCCATCAAGGTCTGCAACATCTGCGGAATCAGGATCGTTGTCCCATAAAGCGCGATGCCGAGGATGAACATCATTACGAATGACAGGGCGAAGGTGCGGCTGCGAAAGAGCCGCAGCTCGATCACCGGCTTCTGTCCCTTCCGGATCTGCCACAGCTCCCACAGGATCAGCGCAGCAATGCTGACGACGCAGATGACGGTGAAGGTTGTGATGAAATGCGATCCAAACCAGTCATCCTCCTGCCCCTTGTCCAGCACCACCTCCAGGCAGCCAAAGCCCAGCGCCGTGAACAGGAAGCCGGTGTAGTCGATCTTGATCAGGCCGGCCCGCGCTCTTTTCACCGCTTCCACTAGGTGCGGCGGATCCTCTACTACGCGGTTCGTCAGATACATCGAGACCAACGCCACGGGCACGTTGATGAAAAAGATCCACCGCCACTGATAGTTGTCCGTGATCCAGCCGCCCACCAAAGGCCCGATCGCCGGTGCTGTCACCACTGCTAGCCCATAGAGCGCGAACGCCTGCCCGCGTTTCTTCGGCTCAAAGGTGTCGGCCAGGATGGCCTGTTCCGAGGTCGCGAGCCCGCCGCCCCCCAGTCCCTGCAGTACGCGGAAGAACAGCAGCATGCCCAGCGATGGCGCCAGCCCGCACAGCAGCGAACTTGCGCCGAAGATGGCCACGCAGCTCATGTAGAAACGCTTGCGTCCGATCAGCGTCGCCAGATATCCGCTGATGGGCAGGATTACGGCGTTCGCCACCAGGTACGAGCTGATCACCCATGTGGCCTCGCTCTGACTCGCCGCCAACGACCCCGCGATATGCGGCAACGAGACGTTCGCGATCGAAGTGTCCAGCACTTCCATGAAGGTCGCCAGCGTTACCGTCAGCGCAACCGCCCACGGATTGTGGTGCGGCTTCCACATGGACTGTTGTTGGGCCGGACTGATTGCTGTCGCCGCCATATGGGGAAAATGGTACCATGCGGTACATTAAAACCAAGCGATCGATGCTTATAGTTCGTCACATTCGCTATGCTGGTTTCGATGAAAGGAAAAGTGCCGCGACAGGCAACCCGTCGGCTTGTGGCTAAAAGCCGAAAATCTGCGCGCGGCCGTCCGCCGGCGAACGAAGTTGCCACTCGCGCCGAAAATCTTCTCGACATCGCGACGGAAGTCTTCCTCGACAAAGGCTTCAAGGGCGCCAGCATGAGCGAGATCGCCCGCCGTGCGGGCGCATCCAAGCAGACGCTGTACGCGCGCTATCCCAGCAAGGCGGCACTCTTCGCCGCACTCGTCGAGCGCAAGGCGTCGCATCTCTTTGAAGCGATCGGCCCGCTCGGAGAGGGCCGAAGCCTCCGCGACACCCTCATCCACTGCGGGTCGGAACTTCTGGAGCTCATCGTTACCGACGATGCGCGCGGCGTCCACCGCGTTGTCATCGCAGAATGCATAGAGTTCCCCGAACTGGGTGAGATCTTCTGGGAGCGCGGCCCCGGCAGAACACGCGCCATGCTGGCCAATTATCTCCGCGCGCAGGAGAAACTCGGCAACATCCAGTGCGGGGATCCGGAGCAGGCGGTCGAAGTTCTGCTCGGCCTGATCGTCAGCGCCACCAGCCTTCGCGCATGGCTGGGCCTGGAACCCAAATCAGCCAAGACACAGGCGCAGCGAAAAGCCTGGGTCAGCTTCGCCGTCGACATCTTCCTGTCGGCGATGGAAGCAAACGCCCGCCGCTGAAGTATTTCCTTGCATCGGTATCCCCACAAACGCGCTGCCCACGCTGCGAAGGCGTGCCATGGCGCCGTCCTCGTCAGCGGCATCCGCGTCTCCAACACTCAGCACCAGCAACAACAGAACCGCATTACGTTCTTTGCGAGCGTTCGAGCCCCGAGCGGTTACGTGGGCTTGCAGCCGATTGAGCGCGACAGTACTTCGATGCGAAGAAAATTGCAGGCGGGCCTGTAAGCCGAATTTTGTCGAGGACGGCCATTCCTCTAGACGCGGCATTGCTGCCGACGTTCATCAGCGACCTACCCGGAGGTTTCCGCTTCATCGGCGAACCGATGAAGGGCCCACGTGGGCGCGCCGGGCCGGCACGCGACTGCAGGCGATTGGGCCAGCCTGCGGTCTCCCTCCCTATTTGGTCTTGCTCCGTGTGGGGTTTACCCTGCCTCCGCGCTTTACAGCCGGAGCGGTGCGCTCTTACCGCACCTTTTCACCCTTACCGTCGTGCTTGCGCGCGATGGCGGTATGTTCTCTGTGGCACTAGCCGTCCCGGCGCCTTGACGCGCCGGTCCCGGACGTTATCCGGCACACTGCCCTGCGGAGTTCGGACTTTCCTCCCCCGGAGCAACAAGTGCTCGGCAGCGGCCGTCCAGCCCGCCTGCATGGCTCTATCTTACGGGATCGGAACGTCGGCCGTTTCCTCTAGTTACCAGTAGGAATAATTCCAGCATTCTCCACCATCAGGATCACGGTTCTTTGCGGCGCGCGGGTGCGGTGCAGCACTCCTTTGGGTACTACAAAGCCCTGCCATGGCGCGAGCTCGACCAAGCGGTCTTCGAGATCGATGAGCAATTGCCCTTCGACGACATAGAAGAACTCATCGTCGTCGTCGTGCTTGTGCCAGTGGTATTCGCCTTCCACCACGCCCACGCGCACCACGGACTCGTTGACTTTGCAGAGCGTCTGGTTGAACCACTTGAATTCGCAGCGGTCGGCCAACGCCTTGATGTCAATGACTTCGAGCGGCTGGTGCAGGATGTTCAGGCGTGTTTCGTATGAATAAGGCGCAACAGAATCAGACATGCTTGTCCTCCTGAGGTCACCCAGTCCGTTGGACTACTCCGCGTCCGGCTTGGCTCCGGGCAGACGCTTGCGCAGCAGTGCGATCTGGCCGGTGTGATGCGCCTCGTGCTCGCAGACGTGGAACCACTTGCAGTAATTGTTCGTCGGCCCCCAGGGCCAGTCTTTGTCGACGGCCATGAGCCACGCGTCGTCACGCTTCTTGAATTCGGCCAGCGACTTTGTACGCGTCTCCTGAAGGATATTCAGGTAGTAGTCGCGATCGTGTCCCTTGATGGTCTTGCGGCCGGCATCGCCGAGACCCATGGCGGGATCCCACTTCTCCTTGATCGACTTGGACCAGCTATCCCATTTCATTCCATCGAAGGTGTTCATCTGGTAGTAAGTCTCGGTCGCGGCGAGATGGAGCATCAGGGCGCCGATGGTGTTGGCTTTGGCATCGAAGAGATGATCGAGATCGGCCTCGGTCAGACCTTTGGTGGCGACGATGACACCATTGGCCTCGCGCATCCACGTGAGCATGGAAACGAGGGTTCCGACCTGCGGCGCGTATCCGGGCTTGGGTCCGATGATGTCGAGGCCGAGCGGGGTCAGTGGCCGCCGCAGCCGGTTCCGGACGCAGCGCTCCTGCCAGGAAGCCGCAGAGACCTGCAGTGAAAACAGTGGAGTTCTTCAGGAAACTTCTTCTGCCGGCGAACAATTAGGGAAGGTCTGTTTGTTCATGACGCTATTGCCTCGGATGAACCTGAGCGATTATCGTGAGCCAGCCAGGAACAGTGAGGAATTGTAGCGCAACGAATGAGGGCGAGCAGATCCTTCTGATCTGCGCAGCCGAGCCGCGCGGGTCAGGATGACGGGATTTTGGGGCTACCGCGTCGCACGGCGGCCAGTTGCGGCTCGCGAAGCCAGTCGTAGAGCGGGAAGCTGTCTGCCAGTTCGCGGACCTGACCGCGGATGCGGGCGAGCGCTGCTTCGTCGCTGCGCTTGTCGAGGGCTTCGGTGATCCAGCGGGCGATGGTGCGCATTTCCTGGTTGCCCATGCCGCGGGTGGTAAGCGCGGGCGTACCGATGCGGATGCCGCTGGGCTTCATGGGCGGGTTGGTGTCGAACGGAATGGCGTTCTTGTTCACCGTGATACCGGCGGCGTGGAGCGCAGTCTCCGCTTCGCTGCCGAGCATGCCTTTCGCGAAGACATCGATCAGCATGAGGTGCGTGTCGGTCCCGCCGGAGATGACGCGGAAGCCGTGGCCGGCGAGCTCTTCTGCGAGCACGTTCGCGTTGCTGACGATCTGCGCGGCGTAGTCGCGGAAGCTGGGCTCCAGCGCTTCACCGAAGGCGACGGCCTTCGCGGCCATGACGTGTACCAGCGGGCCGCCCTGCTGGCCGGGGAAGACGGAACGGTCGACGCCGGCGGCGTACTGCTGCTGGCAGAGGATCATGCCGGCACGCGGGCCGCGCAGAGTTTTATGCGTGGTAGTGGTGACGAATTGCGCGTGCGGCACGGGCGAGGGATGCACGCCGCCCGCGACCAGGCCGGCGAAGTGCGCCATGTCGATGAGCAGGAGGGCGCCGACTTCATCCGCGATGGCGCGCATGCGCGGGAAGTCGAAAATACGCGGATAGGCGCTGCCCCCGCCGATGATGAGCTTCGGCTTTTCGCGGCGCGCGATCTCGGCCAGCTCGTCGTAATCGATGACCTCGGTGTCTTTGCGCACGCCGTAGGAGGCGACGCGATAGAGCTTGCCGGAGAAGTTGAGCTTGTGGCCGTGCGTGAGATGGCCGCCGTGGGCAAGGTCGAGGCCGAGGATGGTGTCGCCCGGCTGCAGTACGGACATGTAGGCGGCGGCGTTGGCTTGCGAGCCGGAGTGCGGCTGCACGTTGGCGTGCTCCGCGCCAAAGATCTGCTTGGCGCGGTCGCGGGCAAGATTTTCGACGACATCGGCAAATTCGCAACCGCCGTAGTAGCGTTTGCCGGGATAGCCCTCCGCGTACTTGTTGGTGAAGACCGAGCCCGCGGCCTCGAGCACAGCACGGCTGACGAAGTTCTCCGAGGCGATCATCTCGAGGCCCTCATGCTGGCGGGCGACTTCGTTGGCGATGGCCTGGGCGACGGCAGGGTCGGCCTGGGCGAGCGTGCGGGACTGGATGCCGGATAGGACGGACGTGGTCTGGCTGGGCATGTAGTGATTTTAGAGCTTCCAGCCGCCGGATCCTAGCCTCTGGCGTTATGGACGCCGCTGCAATCTCCCGCGGTCCTGCTCTCACCGGGAGATGAGGTTTCCTTCCGGCTGCCCGGAGGCGGCGCGGCTCCCGGATCTCGCACCTTTGCCGGAGGTGGTGAGTTCCTTGAACGCGCGATGGACGAAGGAGCCGAGAAACCAGCCGTCCATGAATTTGTACGGCGTTTCGCCAGTGGTGTAATGGCCGCAGGGCAGCACGCGCGATTCGAAGTCGACGCCGTTGTGGCGGAAGCTTTCCAGCACTCCGCGCGAATAGCCGGCCAGGAAGGTCAGGTCATAGGTAGCGTGTACGACGAGCGCTTTGCGTGGCCTGGTGGCGGCGAATCGATCCATGAACCAGGCCGGGCTAATCGAAGCCCAGATTTGGCGTAGCTGTTCCTGCGTCATGAGCGGTTCGAACGCCGCGCGAATGTGACGCGTGCTCTGGCCGGTCCATACCACATCGCCGAAGGACATGGAGGCGTGATTGAATGCGCAGATCTGCAGGCGCGGATCCATAGCCGCGGCGATGAAGGCGTAGCAGGAACCAAGGCTGGTGCCCAGGATGCCGAACTGCTCGTAGCCCTGCAGCTCAAGCCAGTCGATGCAGGAGCGGATATCCACCACCGCCTGGCGGCAGGCGGCGATGGTGCGCCCCAGATTAGAGCTGACGGCGTAGTCGGAGCGCTCCAGCTCGGCCGGACGCCGAATGTCGTGATAAGGCTTGGAGAGGCGCAGGGCAGAGATGCCAAAGCGATTGAAGAGCGCGCAGAGCGCATTATGACTGAAGGCATCGGCATTCCACTGCGGCATCACGATGATGGCCTGCTTCGGCTTGCCGGCCTGTTTTTCTGGCGGCGCCGGATACCAGCGCGCATTGACGAGATCGTTCTCCGGGTACGGCGTGCGGACCGGAGAGGTGAAGCGCAAAAAGTGCGCCGTCTTCCCACGGCCTGCTGCTGCGGCGGCGCGAAGCTGCGCATCGCGGCGCAGCGTCTCCGGCCGGACGTTGGTGGGAAAGAGCTGCGGATGGCGCTCTTCCAGCCGGAAATCTGTGGGACGCGTGTAGCCGTAGAAGGCTTCGCGATCGCGCAGGATCGCATCATTGATCGCGAGCAGCGCGGCTTCCGCATCCTCGAGGACTGTGATCGATGGCGGGCTCGGGCATCAGTCCGCGCGGACGCGCAAAATCTTCAAGCCAGTCAAAGCCCCATTCAAGTGGACGCACGATGCGGTTGGTGTCACGCGTGGTGAGCGCGGTCTCCCATCGAAACATCCACCGCGCATAGAGCTTTCTCAGCATCACATTTATCGTAACGGATTAGAGACGCAGATCGGCCGGCAGCGACACCGATATCGTTCCCACGCGGCGCAAACGATGATTTAGCGGTCTTTTTCATCGCTATGGGTTCAACTTTTCACCCTGCTAATCTCGTCTCCGTATGCAGAAGCTTTTCTAAGCGTCTGCCTGTAGTGTCAATTCTTTTCTTAAGGGTTTCTTCAGGAATCGGATGAATCGTCTGCGCCGCTTGCTTTGCATTTCTCTTTTCTGTCTCGCTATTTTCGCTGTACCACTGCTGCACGCGCAGAACAGCGGATCTTTGCACGGACAGGTGACAGATCCGAGCGGCGCAATCGTGCCGGGCGCCAGCGTGCAGCTGTCCGGCGGCGGCAAGAATTTTTCCGCTACATCAGGCGGCGATGGAAGCTACTCGTTTGGAACGCTGCCTTCGGGCAGCTACACGCTGGATGTGAATGTTACCGGGTTCACTCCGTTTTCCGAATCGAACGTATCGATTGTCGGGCGGCACCGCCGCGGACCTTGAACATCCCGCTCAGCATCGCCACCCAGGAGCAACAGGTGGAGGTGACGGCGGACGTGCAGCAGCTGGACACCTCGCCGGAAGCCAATGCGAATGCGGTGGTGCTCTCCGGCAAAGACCTGGATGCGCTCTCCGACGATCCGGACGAGATGCAGAACGAGCTGACGGCCCTCGCCGGTCCTGCGGCGGGAAATGGCGGCAGCCAGATTTATATCGACGGTTTTACAGGCGGCGACCTGCCGCCGAAGTCCGCGATCCGCGAGATCCGCATCAATCAGAACCCGTTCTCGGCGGAGTTCGACAAGCTGGGCTATGGACGCATCGAGATCCTGACCAAGCCGGGCTCGGAGAAGCTGCACGGATACATCCAGGCGAGCGGCAATGATTCGGCACTCAACACCAGCCACTTCGTCACCAGCACTCCGCCGTATCACCAATTCTTCCTGCACGGCTCGCTTGGCGGCCCTATCTCAAAGAAGGCTTCGTATTTCGTCGCCATATTCGCCCGCAACAGCCAGAACATCCTGATCGTGAATGCGGCCGGCACGCCCACCGATCCGAACTACTTCCTGGACCACGGCGGCAACAACTTTGTGCAGAATCTCGACAACCCGCAGTCGCGCCTGCATCTGACACCGCGCATCGACTACCAGTTGACCCCGAGCAATACACTGACGATCCGCTATCAATACAACCGCGGTGTGGATACGGGGGATGGCCCGGGGCAGTATGCGCTGGCTTCGCAGGCCTACAACACGCACAGCACCGAAAACACGATCCAGATCGGTGACTCGCAGGTGTTCAACGCGCACCTGGTCATGGACACGCGCTTCGAGTACGAGCGCGATCGCGATGAGCAACTGCCGCAGGACACTTCTCCCACGCTGACCGTACAGGGCGCGTTTACCGGCGGCGGCAGCAACGATGGCACATCGCGCACCAACGGCGATCACTACGAGCTCCAGGACTATTCGACCGCGACCTTCAAGAACCACTCGGTGCGCTTCGGCACGCGGCTGCGTGCGTATCGTGAGTCGGACTACTCCAATGCCGGCACCAACGGCAACTACAACTTCGACAGCGCCACAGCGTTTATCGCGGGAACTCCGTCGCAGGGTACGGTGACGAAGATCACCAATTTCAGCGCACGCTCGACGTTGTTTGACGCGGCGCTCTTTTATCAGGATGACTGGAAGGTGAACCGGAAGTTCACTTTCGACTATGGGCTGCGCTTCGAAGCCCAGAATCGAATCCACGACCATGCCGACTGGGGTCCGCGCATCGCCTTTGCTTACGCGCTGGACGGTGGCAAGAAGCGGCCCCCGAAGACGGTGATCCGCGCCGGCTATGGATGGTTCTTCAATCGCTTCAGCAACTCCAGCGTCATCCAGGCAATCCACCAGAACGGCTTGAATCAGCAGCAGCTTGTTTACTCGAATCCAACGTACGTACCTGGACAGCCACCTTCCGGGAACGCAACGGTGAGCTCGCGCTCGGCAACCTACAGCATCAGTCCGAAGGTGAAGGCGGCGCTGGATATGCAGGGAGCGGTGGGTGTCGATCGGACGATCACAAAGGCGATCACCGCCAATGTGACGTATCTCTACAGCCGCGGCGTTCATCAGTATCTGACTACCAACATCAACGCACCGCTGTACGACTACTCGACCAACACGTTCATCATCGATCCCAGCACGGGACAACCAAAGGTGCCTTTTCCGGGCAGGGGCAACCTCTACCAATTCCAATCCGAGGGCGTGTACCGGCAGGATCAGCTCATTACGTCAGTGAATGCGCGGGCGCGGAACTATTCCGTCGCGGCATTCTATGTTCTGGGCTCGATGAAAAGCGATACCAGCGGCGCGAACTACTTCCCGTCACGGCAATACGATATCGCCTTTGACTACGGTCGCTCCAGCAATGATGTGCGCAACCGATTCTTCCTGCTCGCTACCACGCTCCTGCCTTATGGCGTCCAAGGGTCCATCTTTACCATTGCCAATGCCGGCGCGCCCTACAACATCACGACCGGGCAGGACCTGAATAAGGACAACCAGTACAACGAGCGGCCATCGGTGGTGGACGCGAGTCTGTGCACTCCAGGTTCCACGCAGTATTACGCCACACGTTATGGCTGCCTGAACATCACACCCAATCCGGGCGAGGCGATCATTCCCTATGGCAGCGGACGAGGGCCGGCGAACTTCAGCGCAAATGTGCGGCTGAGCAAGAACTTCGGCATTGGGCCAAAACTGAAAGGACATGGAGGCGGTGGCGATGGCGGTCCGCATGGCGACGGCGGCCCGCACGGTGGCGGCGGTCCTCGCGGCGGACTTGGGCCGGGCGGCCTGAGTGGAAGCGGCAGCGGAGGCTTCTTTGGCGGCCCACACTCCAAAGAGGTGCCGCGCAAGTACAACCTGAATTTTACGGTTGCAGCGAACAACGTGTTCAACGTGGTGAACCTAGCGCAGCCCAGCAACGTGGTGAGCAGCCAGAACTTCGACAAGTCGCTGGCGCTCGCGGGACAGTTCTTCAATCGCAACCAGACTTCGGTGCGCACGATTGATCTACAGATGAGCTTCAGTTTTTGAAGATTCGCACGTGTGTCGGCCGGATGATTGACGCGACGTTTAAAGGTGCTAGATATCGCTGTTGCGGTATTCCAGAATCTTCAACAACAGTATGGCCAATGCGATTCCCTCTATGATGCCAGCGGGCACACAGCGAGAATCGTATGAAAGGGGAAGATTCCTCGAATCGTGAACAGCACCGCGCAATGCGCTGCCAATATTGAGCAGATTGCAACCGCAAATCTGGGGCGCCGTCTATCGGACCAAAAACCCGCCAGAACCAGACCCACCGTCATTGCTGTATACAGCGCGATCTGGATGGGCGCTGCGAGATTCTTCCAGTGACCTGCGGTTGCCGCGCCAATGAGTGCTATTGCAACGGCGCCGATACGAATTGCATTTTTCCGGGACATCTCAGAGATTTCTGCTACGAGTCCGTTGATTTGACCAGATGGCCAACGTGCAGGTGCTCTATACAGTTGTAGCAACCATTGCGGCAAGCAGGGCTGTTCGTGTGACCAGCGAATCGATCCGAATGGATTCATTCTCCGCATGCGCGCCTCGGCCAACAGCACCCATGCCGTCCAGAGTCGGTATCCCCAGCGCCGAAGTGAAGTTCCCATCCGATCCGCCGCCGGTTGCCGCTTCTTCGAGCGACAATCCGAATTCCGCTGCCAACAGGTTCGCCTGAGCAAACAAGGCCGCTGTCCCCTCGGTCCGCTCCATGGGCGGCCGGTTCAGCCCGCCGGTGATCCGCAATGAGCAGTGCGGATCACGCGCGTTCAGCGCCTCGAGTTGTCGCGTGACCGCCTCCGCATCCGCAATTGCTTTAACTCGCAGATCGATCTCTGCCCACGCCGACGCGGCCACGACGTTCGACTGCGTGCCGCCGCCAACCACGCCGACATTCAGCGTCGTCCCGCGATCCAGATCCGTCAGCGCGCTGATCTGCTCGATCTGCCACGCCAGCTCGCGCACCGCGCTGTGTCCCGCGCCAAAGTCCACTCCGCTGTGCGATGGCACGCCCGTGATCTCGAGGCGGAAGTGCCCCACACCCTTTCGCGAGGTTTTGTACGCGCCCTGCGGACCCTGCGCCGGCTCCAGGACAAACACCGCGCGGCATTCTTTCGCGATCTCTTCAATCAGCTCACGCGAGTGTTGGCTCCCTGTCTCCTCATCGCCGCTCAGCAGCAGTACCACAGGCCGGTCCCGGTCCAATTCGCGTACCAGCTTCATCGCCGCCAGCGCCATCACCACACCGGCCTTCATATCGAGCACGCCAGGCCCGTAGGCCCATCCGTCTTCCACCCGCCATGGCATCCGCGTCAGCGTTCCCACCGGCCATACGGTATCCAGGTGTCCGAGTAGCAGCACCGGCTTGCGTTCATCAGACGCATTCCCAAATCGAACCTCGAGAATGCCTCCGCTGCGCTCACGAGCATGCTGCCTGACCCTCCCGCCCAGCTGCCTAGCCCAGGCCGCCACGATCCCCTGCGCCGCGTTCACTGCGTCAAAATCACCCGTCGGACTTTCCTGCTGAACCAGAGCGGATACCCGCTCGAGCATTCCAGAGAGTTCGTCCTCTAACTGGACAACCCACTCCCCATGTTTTATATCTTCTTTACTTACAGAAGCTTGTAGCCCTTGTGAAGCTCGTGGATTGTGTTGCAATCCCGTCATTTTGGCAGCCTTTGTGTCGCATTTTTACAACAATGAAACTTTTGCGAGCATGGGTAGTCTATTCGCTCTAGCGGTTCGGCAGAGGTGCCCACGCCTTAATGCAGGCTCAACTCGAACAGACAATCGCCGGCAGTATCCCATTTTCCGGAACCGGTCTTCATAGCGGCGCCCCCGTTCATTTACGACTACTCCCTGCTCCCGCGGGCACAGGAATTCTCTTTCGCCGCACCGATCTCGACAACTTCGAAATTCAGGCGATCGGCCGCAACGTCGCTAAAGTCTCTTATGCCACCAGCCTGATGCGCCAGGGCGTCCTCATCTCTACCACCGAGCATCTTCTCTCCGCCTGTATCGGCACAGGTATCGACAACGTGATCGTCGAGCTCGACAACCTCGAGCTGCCTATCCTCGACGGCAGCGCGCTTCCTTATGTTGAAGCGTTCCACAATGTCGGCATCAAGATCCAGCGGCGTCGTCGCGAATATATCCGCATCCTCCGCAAGGTCGAAGTGCGCGAGAACGGAAAATTCATCGGCGTCTATCCCGGCGATGGCTACAGCATCACCTACGAAATCGACTTCCCCACGCCTATTGGACGGCAGGAATACACCGTCGACCTGGCCGCGGACGCTTACGGCGCAGAGATCGCCGCTGCCCGCACCTTCGGCTTCCGCGAGGACGAGCGCATGCTGCGCAACATGGGGCTGATTCGCGGCGCCTCGGAAGAAAACGCCATCATCCTCACCCGCACCGGCGTGCAGAACGGCAGCCTGCGCTTTTCCGATGAATTTGTCCGCCACAAGGTGCTCGACCTGATCGGCGATCTCGCGCTTGCCGGCCACCGCATCCTGGGCCGCGTTGTCGCAGAACGAGCCGGCCACGCCATGCACACCGCGTTGGTCTCCCGCCTGCTCGCCGACCGCACCGCGTGGGAGCTCATCACGCTGCCGCAGCTCGAGGTTACCCGCCGCCCGGCGCGCGCGGCCCGCCTGGCACCCTTGCAGGTTTAAGAACAGTCAGAGCGCAATCGGAGCAGAAGCAGCTTCGCCAGCGTGGCTGCGCTCTGCCTCACGCGCCCGCTTTACCTCCGCGGCAATCGCATACTTCAACGCATCCACACCCTGCCCGCTTACCGCGGAGATCGCGTAGAAGGGCAGTTTGCGCCGCTTCGCCATTGCCTGCAGCTTCTTCAGCTTCTCGGGATTTGCCACATCCGCCTTTGATGCCACGACCAGCGTCGGCTTCTCGTCCAGCCCGTGGCCAAAGCTCTTGAGCTCCCCCTGGATCACCTTGAAGTCATCCACCGGTGCCTCGCGTCCGCTGCCGTCCGAGACATCCACCAGGTGCACCAGCACGCGCGTGCGCTCAATGTGCCGCAGGAATTGCACGCCTAAGCCTGCGCCCTCACTCGCGCCCTCGATCAGGCCGGGAATGTCCGCCACTACAAAGCTCTCTTCGTGCGGCGCTTCGCCCACCGTGACCACGCCGAGGTTCGGCTCGAGCGTCGTGAAAGGGTAATCGGCAATCTTCGGCCGCGCGGCGGAAAGCCGCGAGATCAGCGTGCTCTTGCCGACATTCGGATAGCCCACCAGCCCCGCATCCGCCAGCAGTTTCAGCTCCAGCCGATAGCTGCGTTCTTCGCCCGGCCGCCCTGCTTCATGTTCTCGCGGAGCCTGATGCGTCGGCGTCGCAAAGTGCTGATTGCCGCGCCCGCCCCGCCCGGCGCGTGCCACCACAATCCGTTCATCGGGATGCGCGAAGTCGTGTATCAGCTCGCCGGTTTCTTCGTCGTAGAGAGCCGTGCCCACCGGCACCTTCAGCACCAGGTCGTCGCCATCGCGTCCCGTGCAGTTCGAGCCTTCGCCATGGCGGCCGCGCTCCGCCTTGTGCTCCGGGTTAAAACGGAAATGCACCAGCGTGTTGTGCCGCTCGCTGGACTCCATCACCACATCGCCGCCGCGTCCGCCATCGCCGCCCGAGGGGCCGCCGCGAGGGACAAACTTCTCGCGGCGAAAGGCCATGCAGCCATTGCCGCCGTCCCCCGCCTTCACCCGGATTCTTGCTTCGTCGATAAACATTGCTTGTCCCTTCAGTCTATCGAAGAAGCCCGCGGCACCACTTATGGGGCATGGAGCCGCGCTCCCGTCTCACGCATCATCGAAGCAGGGCCGGCTCCGAAGCCGCAATCAGGACCGCAGTCGGGACCGGCTCTCAGATTTGGACGAAAACACGTAGTTGTGAAAACGGTATAGGAGCACGGGCCATGCCGCAATGCGGCGCGCGTTGGGACACCATCGGCAGGAAGTGTGCGCTCTGCTGCGTTGTTGCCGCGGTCGTTGTTTCCTCTCCACGGGTTTCGTCGCTGTGGGCCCAGTCCACAACGCACGGCGTGGTGGGCGGCACGGTGGCCGGTCCCGGAGGCATCACCCTCGCGGATGCCGAGGTCGATCTGACCAACACAGATACCAGCCACATCTATCAGTCGCGTAGCGATGCCCAGGGCAATTTCCACTTCCTCGGCCTGCCCCCCGGCAACTACGAGGCCTGGATTACGCAGAGCGGCTTCGCGCGCCTGCACATTGCGCACGTGCCGGTCGAGGTGGGCCGCTTCACTCCGCTGCCCGCGCACCTCACTCTCTCTCGCGCGCAGGAGACTGTCGAAGTTCGGGAGCCCGGCGCGGTGCTCGACCTGAGCTCGCCCGCGCTTTCCACGAACATCGACGAAACCTCCATCGAGGAGCTTCCGAACAACAGCCGGCGGTGGACCTACTTCGCGCTGCTCACGCCCGCCGTCGCGGCGGACCAGCAAGGTTACGGCCTGCTCAGCTTTCGCGGCATCAGCGTGCTGCTCAACAACAACACTCTCGATGGCGCGGACAACAATCAGGCATTCTTCTCTGAAGAGCGCGGCCGCACCCGCACTGCTTACTTTGCGAGCCAGGCGTCGGTCCGCGAGTTTCAGGTGAACACCTCGAACTACTCTGCTGAATACGGCCGCGCCGCCGGTGGCGTTGTCAACACGGTCACGCGCAGCGGCACAAACCATCTGCATGGCAGCGCCTTTCTGTTTGACCGCGACAACGCCTGGGGGGCGCGCAATCCCTTCACGCAACTGGCGCAGTTACAGCCGGACGGCACCGTCGCGGCCGTCCCGGTCGCACCGACCGATAGCCGTCAGCAGTGGGGTATCGCCGCCGGCGGTCCCGTCCGCGCCGATCGCATCTTCTGGTTCTTCACCTACGACCAGTTCCACCGCAACTTTCCTGCCATCTCGCGTCCCGGCAACATCACCAAATTTTTCGACACTTCGCTCACCTCAGCGAACCTCGAAACGCTGCGCGAACGCCTCGGTGTTCCACTCCCTGTCTATGCCTTGGAGCAGTATCAGCAATTTGTCTCCGGCCTCATGGGCGAAACCGGCCTGGTGCCGCGCACCGCCAGTCAGGTCATCCTCTTTCCCAAACTCGACTGGCAGCTCAACGATCGCAATCACATCTCGGTCCAATACAACTATCTGCGCTGGAACTCGCCGCACGGCGCGCTCACCCAGACCGCCAGCAGCTACGGCATTGCGAGCTATGGCGACGATCACGTCACGGACGACGTAGTCATTGGCCGCTGGGATACCTTTCTCACCGCCAATCTCATGCATGAACTACGCGTGCAGTACGGACGCGACTTAGAATCGCAATTCAGCGCTCCACCATCGGCCTTCGAGGAGCCTTTCAGCCGCAATTCGTTTGGCCGATCGCCGCAGATCACGCTCATCAGCTCCGGCTCCGGGCTGCGCATTGGCAAGCCGCCCACGCTCGACCGCGCCGCGCTGCCCGACGAGCGCCGCACCCAGGTTGCCAGCACCTTCAGCTATGTGCGCGGCAACCACCTCTTCAAGCTCGGCTACGACTTCAACCATGTCCTCGACGGCATCGACAGCATCTACAACGGCAACGGCAGTTACGATTACTCCAGCCTGCTCGACTTTGCCTCCGACGCTCTCGCGCCCAGCCGCTGCGACGCCAATGGCAGCGCCGTCGGCACCTCGCCCTGCTACAACTATTTCACCCAGCAGCTCGGCCCGCAGGTCTTCAGCTTCGACACCAACGACTACGCCATCTTTCTCAGCGATGAGTGGAAGGTGAAGCATCGCCTCACACTCTCCTATGGCGTGCGCTACGAATACGAACAGCTCCCGCCGCAAAACAAGCTGCTGCCCAACCCCACGCTTCCGCAAACCGGCTTCATTCCCCACGACCGGAACAACTACGGGCCGCGCGTCGGGGCGGCATACGATCTCACTGGCCACGGCAACACTGTTCTGCGCGGCGGCTATGGAATTTATTTCGGTCGCATCATCAACTCCACCATCTTTGCCACCTACACCCAGACTGGCTCGCCTGCGGGCCAGCTCGGCTACTACTTCCGCCCTGGCGATGCGGGCACGCCGTCATTTCCGTACATCTTCAGTGGCCGCGCAGTGGTGCCGGAGACGCCCACCGCCGACTACTTCGATCCCAACTTCCAGAATCCGCGCATCGCGCAGGCCGAGCTCTCACTCGCGCAACGCATCTCCCGTAACACAGAAGTGACGGTCAGCTACCTGCGCAGCACCGGCCAGTACCTGCCCAACTTCATGGACACGAATATCAATCTCGCCACCGCCGTGCCTATCACCTACACGGTCAAAGACACGCAGCACCAGGGGCCGCTCAAGCAATCTACGTATTCCACACACCTCTTCACGCAGCGGCTCAACCCGGCCTACGGCTCCATTACCGATATCAACAGCATCGTCGGCTCGCACTATCAGGCAATGGTGGTCAAAGTTGCGCACAACGGCGGACGCTGGCTGCATCTGCGAGCCAGCTACACATACGCGCATGCCCAGGACAACAACCAGAACGAAACCACGTTCACGGACGTCAACGACGTGCTCGACCCCACTGACCTGAGTCTCGAATACGCCGACTCGAACTTCGATGTCCGCCAACGCGCTACCGTCGGCATGGTTCTTCGCGCGCCGTGGAAATTTGAAAGCTGGCGAGGAGCATTGGCGAACGGCTACGCTCTTGCCCCCACCGTCAGCGCGCAGACCGGACTGCCGTACTCCATGCGCACTTCGGGCGCGATCCCATACATCCGCTACATCAATCAGTTTGGAGAGACCGAAAAACTTTCAGGACTCGCGGGGAGCATCAACGGCTCCGGCGGCGCAACCTGGATTCCCGCCGTTGGCCGCAATACCTACCGGTATCCCGGCACCTATACTGTCGACCTCCGCGCCTCGCGCACCATGCGCCTCAGCGAAAAGACCCGGCTTGAGCTCATGGTGCAGGGCTTCAACCTGCTGAATCATCAAAACGTGACACAAACCAGCACTCTCGGCTACCTGATTAGCGGGGCCTCCAGCGCCAGCTTGAATCCAACCCTCACCTGGGAGCCCACCTTCGGCACGGTGACCAACAGCAACAGCACCAATCTCTATCGCGAGCGTCAGCTCGAGCTGGTGCTGCGGCTGCGGTTCTAGGCGCTCCCGGCCCTTTCAGGCCGAGCTTGTCTTCTTCAGTAAAATAGAAGTACCCGTGCCCTTCACCGAACAATACGATGTCGTGATCGTCGGAGCCGGTCATGCCGGCTGCGAGGCCGCCATGGCCGCAGCGCGCATGGGACTGCGTACGGCGCTCTATACCTTCAATCTCGACCTGATCGCCCAGATGTCCTGCAATCCAGCCATCGGCGGCATTGCCAAAGGCCATCTCGTACGCGAAGTCGATGCCCTGGGCGGCATCATGGGCGAGGTCGCGGACGCGGTCGGTATCCAGTTCCGCCTGCTCAACACTTCACGTGGCCCTGCTGTATGGTCGCCGCGCGCGCAGTGCGACAAGCAGCAGTACCGCGTGAAGATGCGGCAGATGCTGGAGGCGCAGCCCGGCCTCTTCATCAAGCAGGCCGAAGTGATCGACCTGATCCTAAGTGACACAACTGGGGACACCGCAACCGACGGAACACGACGCGTCCACGGTCTCAAGCTGCGCGATGGCCGATCTGTCGAAGCCGGCGCAGTCGTCATCACCACGGGCACATTTCTGAACGGCCTGATCCATTGCGGCGAGGAGCAGTATCCCGCAGGTCGCAGCGGCGAACCGCCCAGCGTCCTGCTCGGCGAGAGCCTGAAGCGCCTGGGCTTGCGAGGTTGCCGCCTCAAGACCGGCACGCCGCCGCGTCTCGACGGCCGCACTATCGACTGGTCCCACTTTGCCGAGCAGCCGGGCGATGCCGATCCCACGCCTTTCAGCTTCCGCACCACGACGCTGCCGCAGCGCCAGGTCTCCTGCCACATCGCATACACCACGCCGGAGACGCTGCGTATTATCCGCGAGAACGTCTCGCGCTCGCCCATGTACTCCGGTCAGATTCAAGCGATCGGGCCGCGCTACTGCCCGTCGATCGAGGACAAGGTGGTCCGCTTTCCGGACAAGGAGCAGCACCAGTTCTTCCTTGAGCCCGAAGGGCTGGATACGCACGAGGTCTACGTCAACGGCATGTCCACCTCGCTGCCCATGGATGTGCAGTGGCAGGTGGTGCACTCCATTCCCGGCCTGGAAAATGCAGAGATGCTGCGCCCGGGCTACGCCATCGAGTATGACGCCATCGACCCTACCGAGCTAGACCGCAGCCTGCGCGTCAAATCAATTGCAGGCCTCTATCTCGCCGGCCAGATTAACGGCACCTCCGGATATGAAGAAGCTGCGTGCCAGGGTCTGATGGCTGGTATCAACGCAGCACTCGCCGTACGCAAAGAGCCGGCCTTCACCCTCGATCGCACCGCGGCCTATACCGGCATCCTGATTGACGACCTCATCAGCAAGGGGACGAACGAGCCCTATCGCATGTTTACTTCGCGCGCGGAGTTCCGGCTGCATCTGCGGATCGACAACGCCGACCGCCGCCTTACGCCTGCCGGCCGGCGCCTCGGTCTCATCGACGACGCGGCGTGGACCGCCTACGAAGGACGCCAGCAGCGCGCCGTTGCGCTTGAAAAGCTGCTCTCCACCACGCGCATCGATGCCGAGCGTTGCGCCGACGCCCTGAGCATCAATCCGGAAACCATCGCCGGCCAGACCTACGCGCAGTTGCTCAAGCGTCCTGAGGTCACCATCGAGCAGTTGCGGCCGCTGCTCCAATTCGTCGCGCTTCCCGAGGAGACACGCACACTGCTCGATCCGGTCCTTGGCGACGCACCGCTCTCCGCACGCGTACGCAACGAGCTACGCGCCGTCGAAACCGAGATCAAGTACGCCGGCTATCTCGACCAGCAGCGTAAGTCGATTGAAAAGCTGAAGCGCGCGGAGAGTCTCAGCATCCCCGCCTGGTTCGACTATCAGGCGGTCAGCGGCCTCTCACGCGAGATGCAGGAGAAGCTCAGCCGGGTCCGCCCGCAGACGGTCGGCCAGGCGAGCCGCATTCCCGGCGTCACCCCCGCAGCGCTCTCGCTGATCCATGTCTATATCGAGATACAGTCCCGCAAGCGCGCCGCCATCTCCGAGACGGCGTCATCGGCAATCGCCGGCTCCTGATCCAGATGTCGGTGTCGCCTTCGCCTAGCTAAGAGCCTGACGGTTGCGGCATGTCCATGTGTGGGACATGGACGCAGACAGGTCGCCCACCGAAACATTTGTGAGCGACCGAAGGAAGCGAACTCAACAACTCGCGCCCGCAGGCGCATCCGCCTGGACGGCCAGTCCTACTGCGGCGGCTGATTCGTTCCCGGCGCAGGTGCAGGTTGGGTGCTCTGCGGCCCTTTATAGATCAGCGGAATGTGCAGCGGCAGTTCCGCACTGCTCTTGCTGGTATGGATGGGGGCCTTCTTTTTGCGTTCCTCTTCCGTTGCGACCACGGTGCGCTGCGAGTTGATGCACTGCCAGTTTCCCGCACTGTTTTTGCGGAAAACATGCGTGAACACACCCTTCTCTGCAATCTTGTGCTGGTCGCTCCCGCTCGGCCACTCCATCACGTAGGTGCCATTCACCACCGCCAGATCGCCGGCGATCCGCGCAGCAATCACCTTCTGGCTCAGCGACACCGGCTCTGCGCCAGCAACAAACAGATGGGAGATCTGCTGATTGCGCGTCGTCACCTCACCCTCCGCGCTGATGCCGACATAGTCGCGCGCGAGCAGGTTTTCGATGCTGAACTGGTCGCGTTTCGCAATCGCGGCGTCCCAGGAGTCTTCAACCTGCTGCATGGTTGCGACCGCCGGCGACGGAGCAGCAGACTGGGCGGCGACCGTGGCAAGGGGAAGGGCGAAGATAGCAGCGGCGACAGTGCAGCGAAGGCCAAGCGACAGCATGAACGGCATTCTCCAGCAGATAGGATACAAGCCGCATGTGAACAAAAGTTCACAATAGGGGCAGGTTTTCCTGCCATTGGCCCGGGCCTCGGAATAGAGCAACATAGAGCTCATGGCTGCCTTTCCTGACATCTCGCTCGAGCGCGGCATGCCCGCCAGCCCGGATGCCGAGCGTTCCATCCTCGGCGCGATCCTGCTCGAAAATGGGCACTTCCACGAAGCTGCCGAGAAGAAGCTCACCGCGGACGACTTTTCGCTCGACTCGCACCGCCGCATCTTTGCCCGCATGGACGAGCTCATCAGCGTCGGCCGCGCCGTTGACCTGGTCACACTGGTCGAAGAACTGGCGAAGAAAAAGGAGGTTGAGTCGGTCGGCGGGGTCGCTTATATCGCCTCGCTGACGGAGGGCCTGCCCCGCCGCGTCTCCATAGAAGAGTATGTGCGCATCGTCAAGGACAAGTCACTCCTACGCCAGCTTATCCACGTCTGCAACACGGCGATGACACAAGCGGCGGATCAGTCTGAGGATGCGCTGGAGGTTCTGAACGCGGCCGAGAGCGCGCTGCTTCAGGTTTCCGAAAGCGGCATCACCCGCGACTTCGCTAACATTCCCGCAATTGTCAAAGAGCACTTCGGCACCATCGACTCCATCTGGAAGCTGAAGCGGGAAGTCACCGGCCTCGCCACGCACTTCAAAGACTTCGACCGCATGACCAGCGGCCTGCAGCCCGCCGAGCTCATCATCATTGCCGCGCGCCCCTCCATGGGCAAGACTGCGTGGGCGATCAACATCGCGCAACAGGCCGCGCTCAAGGACGGACGGGTCGTTGGCATCTTCTCGCTCGAAATGTCGAGCGAGTCGCTCCTTCGCCGTATGCTCGCGTCCGAAGCCTTCGTGAACATGCGAAAGATCCAATCCGGCTTTATCAGCCGCGACGATCAAGATGCGCTCATCGGCGCCGCGGCCAAACTCACCGAGTCGCACATCTACATCGACGACACCCCGGGCATCTCACTGGCCGAGATGCGCGCGAAGGCGCGCCGCCTCAGGCAGCAGCACGGCCTCGACCTCCTCGTCGTTGACTATCTGCAGCTCATGTCGGCATCCCTGCCCGGCGCAGCCAGCAAGCGCCATGAGAACCGCACCCAGGAGGTCTCCGCGATCTCGCGCGGTCTCAAGGCGCTCGCCAAGGAGTTGCATGTCCCCGTCATCGCGCTCTCGCAGCTCAGCCGTGCCTCGGAGCAGCGCGGCGGCGACAAGAAGCCGATGCTCTCCGATCTGCGCGAATCCGGCTCCATCGAGCAGGACGCAGATGTCGTTGCCTTCATCCATCGCGAGAGCTACTACAACAAGGACGAGAACGGCAACGAGGACCCTGACTCGAAGGGCAAAGCGGAAATCATCATCGCCAAGCAGCGCAACGGCCCCACGGGCTCCGTCCATCTCGCCTATCTCAGCGAGTTCACACGCTTCGAGAACATGGCGCATGATGGTGACGGCGGCAGCTACGAATGAAGTCGTCCGCCGCCACCCGGCCCACCTGGGCAGAAGTCTCTCGCTCGGCCTTACGCAACAACTACCGCGTTCTGCGTGACCAGGCTGCGCGCGCCGGCGCAGATGCTGTCGCCGTCATCAAGGCGAATGCCTATGGACACGGCGCCGCCGATGCACTTGCCGTTCTTTTGGACGAAGGCTGCGACTGGTTCGCCGTCACCTGCCTTGAGGAAGCGCTCCTCCTGCAACCGCAGCTCAAGAACCATCGCACATTGTTGCTCTCCGGCCTGTTTCAGGGGGAAGCAGCAGAGGCCATTGGCCACGCACTCACTCCGGTGCTCGGTTCGCTCGATCAACTCGCATGGTTAGCCGAGGCAGTCCCGCAAGCCGCCGAACCACCTGTTCCGCTGCATCTGGAAATCGATACCGGCATGGCCCGCCAGGGCATCCAGTGGAACGATATAGCCGGAATTTCGGCGTTCGCGACGCTCCTCACGCAGCATCCACAACTTCTGCTCGAAGCGGTGATGACGCACTTCGCCTCGCCCGAAGATCCCGGCTCTTCGCAGACGGCCGAGCAACTGGAACGCCTCCGCGCCGCGCTCGCAACACTGCGCCAGCACGGCATTGCACCTCCATTGGTTCACGCCGGTAATTCCGCCAGCCTTTTTGAAGACGCGCAGCTCACCACGCTCCGTGGCATCGCCCAGCAAAGCGGCAGCCGCCTGCTGCTGCGTCCGGGCATCGCGCTCTATGGTTACGGCCCGAATTCCGCCCAGCGGGGATTGCTACCGGTACTGAGATGGAAGACCCGCATCGCCGCGCTGCGCACCATCGCAGCCGGCGAAGGCGTCAGCTACAACGCCACCTTCCGCGCCTCACGACCAACGCGCATTGCCCTGCTGCCGGTCGGTTACGCAGACGGCTACAATCGCCTGCTCTCGAACCGTGGCCAGGTGCTGCTTCGCGGCCGGCGCGCGCCCATTGCCGGACGCGTCACCATGGACCAGACGATGATCGATGTGACCGACATCGCGGATGCCGCTATCGACGATGAAGTCGAGCTGCTGGGCCAGCAAGGCACCGAGCGAATCACCGCAGATGAGCTCGCCGCGCATGCCGGCACGATCGCATACGAGACGTTGTGCGCTATCGGGACCCGCGTGCCGCGCGTCTGGATATGACACGCGCCAACCCGGTCCGCCAGAGCTGACGAGGCACGGTCACTGCATGGCTTCGATCATGCTGCTGACGAGCGCGAGCGGTAAGCCAACGACGTTGAAATAGCAGCCGTGGATGCGCGGCACCCAGCGGCCAGCGCGGCCCTGAATGGCATACGCGCCGGCCTTGTCAAGCGGCTCGCCGGTGGCTACGTAGTCGTCGATCTCTTGATCGGACAGTGTGACAAAGCGGACGAATGTAACTTCGGCGGCGCGCTGGCGTTCGCGCCCCTTCGCGAGACAGACGCCGGTGATGACCTGATGCGTCTGGCCGGAGAGCATGCGCAGCATCCGCGCGGCGTCGGCTGCGTCCTGTGGCTTGCCGAGCACCTCGTCGTCGACGAGAACGATCGTATCCGCGCCGAGGATGATGGTCTCCGGTGCGATGGAATTGGTGGCGGCGACGGCTTCAGCCTTCTCGCGTGCGAGCCGGGTAACGAAGCGGATGGGATCTTCACCAGGCTTGCGGAGCTCGGGCACGTTGGCGGCGATGACATCGAAGGTGAAGCCGGCCTGCGCGAGCAGCTCGCGCCGGCGCGGCGATGCGGAGGCCAGGATCAACGAAGGCCGCTTGCTGTGTGTACCCGCTACGGTCATGCTTTGATTCCTACCTGCACCCCGCGTGAGCTGCAGACACCCCACGCCATCCGCGGCGTGTTATGGGCGAGCCCGTAGCGGCCATCCGGACCGAGCAGAATAATGCCGCCGTGACCGCCGAGACGGCGAAACAGGTACGCGATGGCGGCCTGCGCGGCGCTCTCCGGAGCATCGCCGGCGAGGACGCGATCGACGGCCCACTTGCCGAGCACGAGCTTCATGATGGGCTCGCCCCAGCCGGTGAGCGAGACGGCGGCACTGAGGTTGTCCGCATAGCAACCGCAGCCGATGAGCGAGGAGTCGCCGACGCGCCCGGGCGCCTTGTTGAGCGTGCCGCCGGTAGAGGTCGCGGCAGCCAGGTTGCCGCCGGCATCGAGCGCGACAGCGCCGACCGTGTCGTGCGACGACGCCTCGCCCGTGGTGTCGTGCGACGACGCGTCGTACGAAGTAACGCCGGGGGCTTCCTTGTCTGTTTCCTGAACACCAGAAAAGGTCTGATCCGGCAGGCCGGCACGCTCTTTCTGTTGTGCCAGGGCGAGCCGCTCGCGCTCGCGATCGAGCACCAGCTCGGAGTTGTCGATGAGTGGCATGCCGTGCTCGGCGGCGAAGTTCTCTGCATCGCGGCCGACGAAGTAGACATGCGGACTCTTCTCAAGCACGAGACGGGCGGCATGGATGGGATTGCGCAGGCGCTCGACGCACGCGACGCCCCCGGCACGCATGGTGCCGGTTATGCCGCCATCCATGAGCAGCGCATCAAGCTGGACCTTGCCCTCGCGGGTGAGAAAGGAGCCGCGGCCGGCGTCAAAAGCCTCGTCGTCTTCGAGCACGGCGACGGCGGCCTCAACTGCATCGACGGCGGTCGCGCCGCGCTCCAGCAAAGCGTAGCCGGCAAGAAGGGCGCTGCGGACGCCGAAGGTGTGGGCTTCGACGGCGTCATCGGGGATGGCCCACGCGCCGCCATGAACGAGAAGGATCGGTTGATCGGGCATGCGAACAGATCATCGTACATGGTGACAACACGAGAGACCGATCCGTTCTGTTCACGCAACAGTTTGCGCGCGAACATCTGATCGATTGATCCGACATGCGCGCTACGAAATGGAATGAGCTGAAGGGTTAGGCGCGAGGGGCGTTGGGCGCGGAGAGGAGCTCTTGCTGATCGGCTCCACTGACTGAGGCAGTGGTCGACACGGGCCCTGGGCTGGCGGGCTGGCGGATCGGGGTTGGCCGCGGGCTACTTGTGGGCACGTCGAGGGCGAGGCCCTTGGCCATGCTGTAGGTGTAGGAGATGCGGTGGATGACGGTGAGGGTGGAGAGCACAGCCAGCACCCAGAGAGCAGGGGCCATCGCATCCCAGCGCTCGAAGAGGGCGCCGAGGATGATGAGCACGACGCGCTCTGGCCTCTCCATGAAGCCGACCTTGCAGGAGCCGATGAGCGCCTCGGAGCGGGCGCGGGTGTAGCTGACCATCAGCGACGTGATCATGACGAAGGCTGTGAGGACCACGTAGAAGAAGCGGTTGCCGCGCGCGTAGAAGACCAGCAGCCCGAGGAAGAGGACGACGTCGGAGTAGCGGTCAATGACGGAGTCGAAAAATGCGCCGAAGACGGTGACCTGATCGGTCTGGCGGGCAACGCGCCCATCGACCATGTCGAAGATGCCCGCACCGATGATCACCAGTCCTGCGTAGAGGAAGAAGCGAACGTAATTATGGCTGTTCGCGAAGCCGAAGAAGATGGCGGCGCCGGTATTGATGACCAGACCGATGAAGGTGAGCACGTTGGGCGAGATGCGAGTGAGAGCAAGGCCATTGACGATGGCCTGAAGGATGACGCCACAGCCGCGTCCGAAGGCGCTGGTCCATGTCATCGGCTGTACCTGCCTTGGTGGGTCACAGGGTGCGCCTTTTCGGGATCATAGGCTCTGCCTGGGTGGATCATAGGCTCCACCTTCCTCATTACGATGCGCCTCCATGCGTCATCGAGACGCCGCTCTTCAGCTTCACTTGGCCTCGCCCTGGGCGGCTTCGTCATGGATGGTGGTGAGCTTCAGCACTTCCAGCTCGCGTTTGCCGTTGGGGGTGATCACGGTGCAGGTGTCGCCCACCTGCTTGCCGATCAGTGAGCGGCCGATGGGCGAGGTGGTGGAAATAAATCCCTTGTTCACGTCGGACTCTTCGGAGGTGACAAGCTTGTATTCCAGCTCCTCGTCCTTGGTGGTATCGAAAACGCGGACAGTGGAACCGAAGGCGATCCGGTCATGCGGGATGTTGGAGAGGTTTACCAAGGAGAGTTCCGCCATGCGTTTCTTGAGCTGGCCGAGGCGCGCGTTGACGAATTCCTGGCGCTGCTTGGCCATGTGGTACTCAGCGTTCTCGCTGAGGTCACCGAGCGCAGCTGCCTTCTTGATCTCCTGCGGCAGCTCATGCTGGAGCTCATGCTCCATCTGCCGGATCTCTTCTTCTAGCTTTTTCTTGATGTGTTCGGGCATGGAATATCCGTGACGGCCTGGGAAAAGCACAAGCCGCGAGGAACGGCAGGGATCCGGTATCCGCCAAAAAGCCATTATACGACGGAGAGGCTGGCGTTAAGGGTCCGGCGGAAGGAGGGAAACGCGGCCGCTTTGCGCGTCGAGCCAGCCCTGGAGGATAAGCGCGGCGGCAAGCTGGTCGACTTTGTGGCGGCGGGTGTGGGGATCGGCGGGATCGTGACCGGTAGCTTCGAGCGCAGCGTGGGCCTCGGCGGTGGAGAGGCGCTCATCCCAGAGGTGGACGGCGAGGCCGGGAGCGTCTGTCGCTTCCTGGGTTTTGGGTGCTGTGTCGGCGATCAGCGCTTTGAACTCATCCACAAAACGGTGAACGCGCGCGGTCTGCCGGCTGCGATCGCCGGAGAGGTGCAGCGGATTGCCGACGACGATGCCGGCGCAGCCGTGGCGGCGCGCGAGGCGCAGGATGGATCGCTGATCGCGACGCGGCTGGCTGCACTCGATGGTGAGCAGAGGCTGCGCGATCCCGAGTGAGTTCGAGAGCGCGACACCGATACGCCGGGTACCGACATCGAGTCCGAGCCAGGGCTGGAAGTGACCGGAAAGTGGCACTGCTGACACGCTTTGATGATAGTCAGGTAAGGTCGGGGCGAAGGCTACAATCGGAGCAATGCTCTTTCATTGATCCGCGAAGGGATCTGACTGCCATTGCGTCGCTTTCTGCTGGTTCTCGTCCTCCTGCTGTCTCTGGGCGCGTGCGCCTGGTTCCTGTTTGCACCCACGGGACCGCATCTGGAAACCTTTGTAGAGATTGCGCCGGGTACCTCGTCCAATGGGATGGGCCGGGAGCTCGAAGCCCGAGGGATCATTCGCAGCCGCTATGCCTTCGAGGTGGTGCGGATGATCAAGCACGGCACCCTCAAGGCCGGGGAGTATCGCTTCGATCATCCCGCGAGCGTTTTCTCGGTGTATGACAGGTTGCGGCGTGGCGATGTGTACTACCGCGTGGTGACGGTACCGGAGGGTTACAACCTCTTCGACATTGCGAGCGCGGTGGAAGCCGCGCAACTGGCGACGCATGACGATTTTCTGACGGCGGCACACAAAGATACAGCGTTGATCGGCGATCTGGACCCGACCGCGACAAGCCTGGAGGGATACCTGTATCCGGACACGTACCGCTTCCAGCGCACCGATACGCCGATGACGATACTGCGCACCATGGTGAAGCGGTTTCGGCAGGAGGCTGCGCAGATCGGTCTGGTGGGAGATGTGCATCGCACGGTGACGCTGGCATCGCTGGTGGAAAAAGAGACACCGGTAGCGAGCGACCGGCCGCTGGTGGCAAGCGTGATGGAGAACCGTCTGCGCGCGAATATGCCGCTGATGACGGATCCGACCGTGATCTACGCAGCGATGCTGGAGAACCGCTATCGCGGGACGATCTACGAATCCGATTTGCAGCGCGATTCGGCGTACAACACCTATCGGCACACTGGCCTGCCGCCGGGCCCCATCTGTAGCCCGGGCGCCGCATCGCTGAAGGCGGCGTTACATCCGGCGGCTACGGACTACCTCTATTTCGTGGCGGATCCCGCGGCGGGCGGGCATTCCCGGTTTGCGAAGACGCTCGAGGAACACCAGCGCAATGTGGCGGCTTACCGTCAGGCGCAAAGGGCGGGCGGGGCGGCACCTTAGATCGGCCGAACCTTTAGCTATACTTAAGGTTTGCTGCCCTGATTAGACCCGTGATGCAAAGTCGATGGTGGAGTGTGGGAGTTCTGGCAGTGTTGCCGTGTCTAAGCGGCTGCCTCTACCACACCCACAAAGTGGAGAAGACCACGCTGGCCGGTCCGCCGATGGACGCGAGTGTGGCTCAGCTCGTCAACGAAGTGAACGACCGCTACGGTGCGATCAACAGCATGACCGCGACCGTGGACTTCCAGGCGACCACTGGCGGCGCACGACAGGGCAAGCAGACAGACATTACCCCGTTCCACGGCTACATCCTGCTTCGCAAACCGGCGATGCTGCGCGTGTTGGCGCTGCTGCCGGTGGTACGCACCCACGCGTTTGATCTGGCCAGCGATGGGCGGACATTCAAGCTGGTGATCCCGCCGCGAAGCCGCGCGATTGTGGGTACCAACAACGTGACGAAGCCGTCTGCGAATGCCCTAGAAAATCTGCGTCCGGACATTTTTCTCGACTCCGTGCTGGTGAAGTCGGTCGAGCCGCAGCGGCTGGTTTATCTGACCAGCACCTCGGAGACCCGCAGGCAGGGCAAAAAGCTAGTGGAGACGCCAGAGTATGACCTGCACATTGGGGAGGAAGATCCGCAGGCAACGGACGGCCTCAAGGTGCACGTATTGAAGCCGACGCGGGTGATTCGCTTCAGCCGACTGACGCTGCTGCCGATTGGCCAGGACATTTATGGCGATGACGGCGGGGTGGTGACCCACGTGGAGTACGGGCCGTACAAGCAGTTCGGAACCGCACATATGCCGGGCTCGATTGTCATCCAGCGGCCACGCGAGGCGTATCAAATCACCATCTCGGTGCAGAAGGTGGTTTTGAATCAGCCACTGGGAGACGAGCAGTTCGCGCTGAAGATTCCCAGCGATTACAAGGTTCAGACACTGCAATAGGTGCTGGCCGCACGGGCGGACGTGCCCTTGGCGTGTTGCACGGAGGGTTCGCTTCCTTCGGCCGCTCACGTTCCCACTTGTGGCTAACCCAGGCGATGGGGACAAACTACAACGTGCTTCGCTTTTGCTCAGGATGACAGTTGAATTACACGAAGCGATCGAGGTGGGCTCGGCTGGCGTGGTCTGCTATCGCGGCGTTGATGTCGAGCGCGAGGGCCAGTGCGTCGCGGCCTTGCTGACCGGTGACTTGCGGCTGCTGGCGGGTGCGCACGCTTTGGAGAAACGATTCGATTTCCAGGCGCAGCGGCTCGCCGGGGGTGACGGCGGGCTTAGAGAGCGCGAGACCGCTCAGGAGATTGGCGCCGTCTGTGGTCGTCGTGGCGGCGGGGGATTGGGGCTTGACGTCGATGAAGAGCAGATCCTGGCGCGCGTAATCGATGGAGACGTACTGATGCGGCTGAAAGAAGCGGAGCTTGCGAACACGCTCCGTGCTGACGCGACTGGCGGTGAAGTTGGCGACGCAGCCGGAGGCGAACTCGATGCGGACGTTGGCGATGTCGACTTTGCGTGAGAGAACAGGAAGTCCGACGGCCTGAAGCGAGTGAACCCGCGACTTTACCAGGCTGAGAACGATGTCGAGGTCGTGCACCATGAGGTCGAGGATGACGTCCACATCGAGCGAACGCGGAGTGAAGATGCTGAGCCGGTGCGCCTCGAAGAACATCGGCATGTGGATGTAGGGATGGACGGCGAGGACGGCGGGGTTGAAGCGCTCCAGATGCCCAACCTGAAGGATGCGCCGGTGACGAGCGGCTAGATCGATGAGCGCATCGGCTCCGGAGAGGGATCCGGCGATCGGTTTTTCTACAAGGACATCGATACCTGAATGGAGCAATGCACTCGCGATAGCGGCGTGGGCGCTGGTGGGTACGCAGACCGAGGCAGCGTGGAGGTCGATTTCTCCAGTAGCGCTCGCGGCCAGGCAGGCATCGATATCGGGGAAGATGCGGGCTTGCGGAAAATCGGATTGGAGCGCCTGCCGACGCGCGGGATCGTTTTCGACGATGGCGGCCAAGCGAACGGAATCGCCGGAGGCTGCACTCAATTCGCGGATGACTCGGAGATGATTGCTGCCGAAGGCGCCCGCGCCGATGACGGCGTAGCCGATGGATTGAGGCGATGCGGACGCCACAGAACTATTGTGCGCCGCTCTTGCCTTCGACCGCCTCGAGGCAGCGTGTGTAGAGCTCGAGCAGGTGAGTGACCTGATCGTCGGCTTTGTTGGCTGAGGGCGTGGTGAAGCCGGTAGAACCGACCGCGGGGCGGCCGATGCCGGCAGTGGTCGCGATGAATTTGAGCAGGTCGAGGGCGATGTCTTCGTTGCGGCGCGCGGCGCTGGACAATGTCGCGGGTTGATCCATATGCGTCCTCCGAGCCGATGCTAACAGGTGCTTTGCCGCACCGGCAAAAGCGGTGCTTGGCGCACACGGGCACAAGAGCTGCGGCGCGCTCTGTGAGGTTCGCTTCCTTTGGTCGCTCACGTCTGCTGTGGTGGCTGACACGAACGTTGGACGGCAGATTCTTCCGCTTCGGTCGGAACGAGGAAGAGATAGGGCTTGCGCTTCCGTTGAAAAGATCGAATCGAGGCGAGCTAGGGGATAGGGGCGAGGGTCAGGCAAACACGGCCAACGATGAGATCGGATGGCATCTCGTGGGGTCCGAGGGCGAGCAATTGCATGGGGTAGTTGAGCTCGATGGGCCGCAGGATGAGGCGATTGTTTTCAAACTCGGCCAGGCGGAACTGCAACGCGTTGCCGACGCGCACTGCGAAGATGGATGGTTGCGGCGGCTGATAGGCAACGGGCGAGTTGTAGTGGCGGTCGATGACGGCGAGAGTGTTCGGCGGTAGTACGGGTTGCATGCCGGCAGCTTGTTGTCGCGTGAGGCGCACGGAAACGAAGCGGGACCATCCGCGGCGCGAGGTGGAACGGCGGGAGCGCATCTGCTCGAGGATGCCGAGCGGAAGCTGTACCAGGTCGAGGGTTGCCGAGCCGGGCGGCACGGCGTCATGGATGGCAGCGCTTGGTGCCACAACGGGAACAGCAGTGTGGGTGAGGCTGCTGGCCCCTTCACGCGGAGCGGCGGAGGTGTCATCGAGCGCGAGCAGATCTCCGACAGTGAGCATCTGGGCGGCGAGAAGACGATCGAGAGCGTCGAGGCTGAGAGTGCGGCGCCGGCGAAGAAAATTGGAAATATGGGAAGGCTGGAATCCGGTCTGGCGGGCGAGGAGAGATCCATTCACACTGCCTCGATCGATCCGCCGGAGGAGTTCCCTGCGGAGGCGCTCTTGCAGTTGGGTGAAGTTCATTGTGGAAAGTTAGCCAGTAGATAAAGATGCCATAGCAATGAATTGTCTGGGAGAAACGTAACTGTAACCGGTTCTTGTGGTAATTGGCATTCGGGAATGGATTGGCAAGCTGCACTCTCCTGCCCATGTCGATATCGTTGACGCTCTCGATACCTGTGTTTACAGTCGCATTGCTTTCACCTGCAATTGCGGAGAAGCGCCGTGACCAAGTAACAACTGCTGCGACGGGCGAGAAAGTCCGGGTAGCGAATGGTAAAGTGTCGGCGCCGCGGCAATAAATTGCGGACGGATGCGGAATTTCACCCGGAATCGATCTGCGCGCACACGGAAGCCCCGCCACGATTCAGTGGCAGACGGGTATTCCAGCAGCAAGCTGCCGAATGCGTCCCACGCGGACACGAGAGAGCAGCCAACAGACAACGAGCCTGCCGCGACACTTAGGTGCGACGGCGGCCTGATGCGGCCTTGGAGAAACGATGGAGTATTTGCGCGTTCAATTGAAGGTATGTGAAGGATGCGGAGGTCTTTGGTTCCGCACACAAAGTGAGGATGTTTACGGACGCTGCTGCGCGGGCAAGCTGGCCCAGCATGCGAAGGCAAGGCTGGAGCGCGGACGGCGGGCGAAACGGCACCCGATTGCGATGAGCCAGGCAGTTGTGATGGGAGGCGCGAAATGAGCGCCGCACTGGTGGTGCGGTGCGTGCAAGCGAACCGGGCTGCTCAGAAACAGGAGCAGGTGGAGACGGCGGCAACAGCGAAAGCACCCGTGGAGGTGGCTTTCTATCGCAAGTACACGGAGGGAATGCTGCGGCGGTATATGTACCGCTCGATGGAGATCGGGAAAGTGCCGTCGTTGCTGGGCGATTTTTCGTTTCGCGGGAAATCGAGCAACAGGAAGGGATATACCTTCGAGGACTCGGTGATTTTTGTTCACGATGTGGAGCGATGCCTGGCGCGGCTGAACCGGCTGGAGCGCGAGTTGGTGGGCCGGATCGCGCTGCAGGAGTACACGCTTGCGGAGACTGCTGCATTGACGGGCATGAGCGTGCGAACCGTGGTGCGGCGCTATTCGGAGACACTGGACCGACTGACACAAGTATTTTTGCGGCTGAAATTGCTGCAGGTGCCCGGTTCGTGCTGAGTGTCAAGTCTCGACCACCGGATGTGCAGGAGGTAAGTTGCAGTAATAAGGCGAGTTAGCTCATTACAAGAAATTGCCAGTTCATTCTGCTCGAATTGATATTCTGGATTTAAGAGTTGAGACGAAAGAAAAAGGGTGGGGCGCTGCGGCGCTTCACCCTTTTTTTTTGGTCTGGTTTGGATGTGGATGGGGACGTGGGTAAGAAGAAGGCAGTGCGCAAGAGTGGGGCGGTCGAGGGAAAAGAAAGCCGCAGAGAAGAATGGCGCGGTAGAGCAGTCAGGGAAAAGAGACACACAAAAGGAAAAGACGGCAAAGCCGGGGACGAATAGGAAAAGAAGAAGCTGCCGGTGCGATGCATTCAGCGGCACACGGATCTGGAGTTTCGCCGGGAATTTCGAGCGGTCTTCGATGGGCTGGTGGAGAAGGCCAAGGGGGGCGGCACGGCGCAGACGCGGCTGCTACTGCAGATTGGGAAGTTCGGCGATCCGAAAGTGGCGACGCGGCGTGGTGCGAAGAGCCTGAGCGAAATGCTGATGGATGAACTGAAGCGACGCCAGGATGAGCGGGAAGCAGCGACAGACAAGGCGAAGGCAGAAGCGCAGAGTACGGAAGCGATCGAAAAGAGCGGGGAGGGAGCGACGAGTGGCGGCGATGCGGACTAGAAGGGATAAATGCTGGTGGCGCGGAATGCTGTGGCTGACGGGTCTGGCCTTTCTATTTTGGTTGATTCCCATGCGCGCTCTCGCGATCCAGACCACCAACGTGCAGGGCACGGTGTACAGGGCCGATGGCACGGTGGCCCAGGGGACGATGCTGGTGAGCTGGCCTGGATTTACGGCGGCGGATGGGAGCGCGGTGGCCGCGGGGAACATGACGGTAGCGATTGCGCCGGATGGAAGCGTGAATATGACGCTGGCTCCGAACGCGGGCGCCAATCCGCAGGGCTCGTACTACACGGTGGTGTACCACATGAGCGACGGCACGGTGCAGAAGGAGTACTGGGTTGTGCCGCAGGGGCCGACGGCCACGATTTCCGAGTTACGTGCCCGGGTGGTGCCGGCTGCGGTGGCACAGCAATCGGTGACGCAGCAGTATGTCGACAACGCCACTGCAAGCATCAACAGCGCTTTGGACAGCAAGCTGCCACTGGTTGGGGGCGCTCTCACGGGACCGCTCACGCTGGCGGCGGATCCCGCCTCTGCCATGCAGGCGGCGACGAAAGAGTACGTGGATGCCCATGCCGGATCGCAACTGCCGCAGTCGCAGAGTGTGCTCGCCGGGAAAGGCGATGGTAGCGCGGTCTCCATGCTGGAGAAAGGCGTGAACATCAGCGGGACGAATGGAATGGTGGCGTGGGACGAGGACTTGAAGGCTGGTGTGTATGACCCGCGCGATCCTCGCTGGGCGGGAGGGATCTATGGTCCCACGCCGGCTGCCGCTGCGCAGGCGATGTCCAATCAAATGGCGTGTGACCTGGCGATGGGGGTGGTGGCACACGCACGCGCAAAGTGGCCGCAAGGGAATTTCAATATCGATCAGCTTCTGATTGCTCCCGGTTCGACATGGGAGGGCACCGCGAACGCGACGGGCGGAACGCACTGGCACTCCATGTATGCGAACCGCCAGATGGCGCAGGCTCCTGCGAGCATGACGGTCACCTGTTCGGATGGCAATAGCCATACAGACAGCAATGGCGGCACACATGTTGCACACTTCACCCTGCAAGGGTGTTCGACGGGTGGCTGCTCGAATGCTCCGGGAGACACAGGCAATTACATCAATGGCGGTCCAGGCAGCACCGGTATCGAGATGTCCAACGGCGCGAGCACGATTGAGTATGTCTATGCGGAGTATTTTGGCGGTTACGGCATACGGGTTGATGGTCAGGATGCGAAGGCATTCCACAACACCGTCTACAGCAATGACGAGTGGTACTACTTCGGCCACTACAAGGGGGTGGGCGAGAGTCTGACCAGTCCGGAGACCAGCGTGACGACAATCGGGACAACCGGATTGGTGACGTTGAACTGGACCGCCGTGCCTGGCGCGAACGGTTATGTGGTTTATCGCGGTACGAGTTCTGGAAACGAGTCGGTCTTCTACATGACGACGACCAACTCGTTTACGGATGTCGGAGCCGCGAATACCGCGTGGGCACCGCTGGGCTTCAGCTTTCTGACCACTGTGGCTGCACCGGGAACCATCACGCCGACAGCATCGAGCACGGGAGGCACGCTTGCGGCCGGCACCTACTATTACACCGTCACGGCCTATACCAATGACGCCTGGCATGGAAGCGCTGAGTTTGCCGGTACTGACAACATGGCCGACTGGCTTGAGGCATACGGGTTATTCGATGCCGCTACGAGCTATACCTATCACCACCTGGCCGACATTCTCGGTGGCGGCGGCTACTCGCATTTCGATCATTTCTGGCCGCAGCTTGGACTTGTAGGGATCGCGCAGCCGTATGGCGCAGGAATGAGCGATACCTACGAGAATGTCCGCATTGATTTTGCGCGGCTGGAAGGCTTCTGGACTGATGACCAGAACATCGTTGTCAATGGCGGATTGATCGATGGAAGCTGCACTTCATCGAACGCTCCGGCACTCAATGATGGAAATGGATTGCCGCAAGAAGCAGGAACTTGCGATCAGTTGTTTGCAGGCGGTTTGGGTGATCGCGTATTTAACCTCCAATTTTCGCAAAATGGCGGCTTTGGGGCCAGCTACCAAACCGGCGATTACGCGATTTTGAGTGGGGCAGCATTCGGCGTTTCCGGAAATCCTCAACCTCCGAAGGGTGGATTGGGGGTGCTCAGCGGTTACTATTTCCAGCCGGCAACGACAGCGCTCACAAACGTGACAGGCCCGGCTCCGAGTGTCACGGGGCTGTGGCAGATCAACCCCACCGATTCATCGCCAATTAGCTATACAGGCTTCAACAATATTCAGTTGGGTCAGGATTTCTACGTGGCGGGCGGAAATGTCAATGTGACGTTGTTGAATAACCCCCCGTATCTCGTCACCTGTACCGGCCAAAATATCAATCTCGGCAATGTCAGGGGATATCTCCACTTCCAGGCGCTAGTTTCAAGCTATGTCTTCGCAAGTCAGGTGTGCGATAACGCACCAACGGTCGGCAGCTCCGAGACGGTGACATTCTCGGCGACGCCGACGTTTTCTCTCGCGACCAGGGCAAGCATCATCACGCTAACCGCCAACATCACGAGCTTTACGCTGCCGGCTGGCGCTGATGGCCAGGAGAAGACGCTGAGCTTCTGCCAGAATGCGACGGGCGGATTCACGGTTGCGCCGCCGGCGAACGTGCATGGCTTCTTTACGGTGGGCACCACCGCAAGCAAGTGCAGTGCGCAGCACTTCACCTATTCCGCGGGGCAGACAGCATGGCTGGCTGATTCACCAGGCGTCACCAATGAATGAGGAACTGAGGTTATTGTCTCAGGTGCGTGAGGAGCGTCGCGGCAGGTAGCGAATAACGAGGAAGAAGCAAAGGACGGAATAAGGAAGGCCTCGCGATGGTGCGGGGCTTTTGCTTTTGTGGCTGCTTGGCAGCGGTGGTTAATGCGGCGGCTTTCTGAAGAAGGGTGTGCCGGTGGCAAGTGAAGAGAAGGGGGAGTCAATGGGAATGAGCAATGTTTTTGCGGGTATCGGTCACGGTGTCGAAGTTGCGGTAAAGGATGTGCTTCACGGAGCTGAAGAGGTGCTGAGCGTAGGTGGCAAGGTGCTTAAGGTGATTTCCGATGTGAAGGCGATGTCGCCTGAGTTCAAGTCCAATCTGGCGACGCTGGTGGACGACGCGAAGGCGATTGCGGTGCCCCTCGCGCCTGTACTGGCTAGCGGCGGCCAGAATGTCGTCGCCGATGTGGCGGCGCTGGCGCCGGTTACTGAAGATGTGCTGAAGCTGGTCAGGGATTTCGTTGCGTTTCTTCCCAGCGTGGAGGCTGCTCTCAAGAAGGTGGAAGTGGACTTGAAAACGGCCTGAACGAACGCGTGGCGTTGGCGGAGTGCAGGGGGAAGAGCATATCCCTCCCCTCCGCTTTGCTCGGTCGGGATGACAAAGGGTGACTGCTTCGTGCTGCGGCCGGATGACGGAGATGTTGCTTCGTGTTGCGGGAGGGCATCGACGATGGATGGCGATCTGGAGGAGTTGCTGGCGCTGGGGCGGCTGCTGGATGAATCGACGGAGACTCTGGATGGCGGGACGGCGGGAGTCTTCCTGGCGGAGACGCTATTGAAGGTGCGGACGCGGACGGGGGCGTTCGCACCGCTGAAGCCGAATCGGGCGCAGCGGGAGTTCGAGCGTCGGCGGGGACGAGCCAATATTGTGCTGAAGGCACGGCAGATGGGCCTCAGCACGTGGGTCGCGGGACGTTTTTTTCTGAAGACGGTGACGCAGCCGGGCACGTTGAGCGTGCAGGTGGCGCATACGCAGGAGGCTGCGGAGGAGATCTTCCGCGTGGTGCGGAGATTTCATAGCGAGCTGCCGGAGGCGCTGCGGAATGGAGTGTTACGGACATCGCGGGCGAATGCGCGGTCGCTGGTGTTTGCGGCACTGGACAGCGAGTATCGCGTGGAGACGGCGGGCGATCCGAATGCGGGGCGCGGGCTGACGGTGCAGAACCTGCACTGCTCCGAGGTGGCGCGATGGCCGGGCAATGCGCGAGCAACGCTGGCGGGACTGCTGGCAGCGATGCCGGCGGATGGTGGTGAGGTGGTGTTGGAGTCGACGGCGCAGGGCGCACATGGATGCTTCTACGAGGAGTGGATGCATGCGGAAGCGAATAGCTGGGTGCGGCACTTCTTTCCGTGGTGGTGGGAGCCCAGCTATCGGTTGGATGTGGGTGAGGCTGCGCAGTCGGAGGAAGAATGCGCGCTGGTGAGCGCGCACGGATTGACGCGGGAACAGATTGCCTTCCGCCGACGGCTGCAGCGACAGTTCGGCGTGCTGGCGCGGCAGGAGTATCCGGAGAGCGCGGACGATTGCTTCCTGGCGAGCGGGAGCTGCGTGTTTGATGTGGAGGCGATTGACCGGCGGCTGCGCGACATCCCAGTGCCGGTGGAGCGGCGCTGGGCGGGCACGCTGGAGGTCTGGTTAAAACCGATTCCCGGACGCGACTATCTGTTGGCAGTGGATCCGGCAGGCGGCGGGAGCGAAGGCGACTATGCGGCGATCCAGGTGCTGGATGCCGCAACTGGACTGCAGTGTGTGGAATACCAGGGGCGATGCAGTCTGCTGGGATGTGCAGAACGGGCGGCAACATTGGCGCGCGAGTACAACGATGCGCTGCTGATCGTGGAGCGGAACAATCATGGCGCAGGCGTGATTGCATATCTGACGGGAACGCTGAAATACGCGCGGCTCTTCGAGCAGGATGGGCAGGCGGGTTGGTTGACGACGGCGCTGTCGCGGCCCAGGGTGCTGGAGCAGGTGGAGCGATTGCTGGGAGAGGGAGCGGGGAGCGTGATGAGCGCGCGGCTGCTACGGGAGATGAAGACGTTTGTGCGCGATGCGCGCGGGCGGACCGGCGCGGCCGAGGGACAGCATGACGATCTAGTGATGGCGATGGGAATTGGACTCGCCGTCCGGGCAATTGCGCCTGTGGCGCGGGTGGCTGGGTTCACTCCCTTTGGTCGCTCACACATAGCGGGTGGGCCGTGCGGACAGACTTCCGATCCTTCGCTTTGCTCAGGATGACAGCATAGGGCGACGGGCGGAGGCCTTAGAATCGCTGGCAGGAGAACGACGCGTGGCGGTGCTGGCGGTGCAGCAGATTCGGGCGATGCGGGGTGGAGCACAGAGCCAGCTGATGCTGGGCTCGGATGAGAACCTGTGGGTGGTGAAGTTTCAGAACAACCCGCAGCATACGAGGGTGCTGGCAAATGAATATCTGGCGACGCGGCTGGCGGCGAGTGCTGGGCTGACGGTGCCGGCGTGCGATGTGGTGGAAGTGACGGAGTGGCTGATTGCTAATACGCCAGAGCTGCTGATCCAGATGCCGGGAGGGCGGGAGCGTTGCCGGGCGGGACTGCATTTCGGATCGCGATTTGTGGGCGGATTGATGCCAGGGCAGGTGGTCGACACATTGCCGGAGCCGCAGCTTGCGGAGGTGAAGAACCTGCGCGAATTTGCGGGCATGCTGGTGATGGACAAGTGGACGTCCAATGTGAACGGACGGCAGGCAGTGTTTGGCAAGCGGCCGCGCGAGCGGCGATACACGGCGACGTTTATCGATCAGGGATATTGCTTCAACGCGGGTGAATGGAAGCTGATCGATACGCCGCTGCGGGGCGTCTTTCGGAGCAACCTGGTGTACGAGCGAGTGGTTGGATGGGACAGCTTTGAGCCATGGCTGGGGCGGGTGGAGCGGATGGACTCGCAGACGATCTGGTTGGCGGCGGAATCGATTCCGCCGGAGTGGTACGGCGGCGACACGGTAGAACTGGAGCGATTGGTGGAAGCGTTGATCGGACGGCGCGCGCGGGTGCGGGAGCTGATCGAGGGCTTTCGCGAGTCGGACCGGATGCCGTTTCCACACTGGGGCAGGCAAGCCGCGGAGGCGGTGCCGGCGATATTTGGGGAACCATTCCCAAAGGGGGAGTGGGGGACGAAAAGTGGCGCGGGGAAGCTGGTGATGTAGGTTGGGGGAGTGGAAGAATGCGGGTAGGGTGAGACAGTCGAGCGGGTTGGGGAGCCGGGGTTCAGGCTTGATAGTGAAAGCGGCATTGACTGCGGAAGCGGAGTTCGGCATTGACGACGCGGCAGCGTTGTGAGTTTTCTCTGATCCGGTATGTGCCGGATCCGGTGAAGAATGAGTTCGTGAACATTGGCGTACTGCTGCGGAGCGAGGACGCGCGGGCGGCTGTGCGCTTTACGCGCGATTGGAGCCGCGTCCGCTGCGTGGATCCCGATGCCGATACGGCGATGCTGGAGGCACTGGAGGCGGAGATCGGTCGACGGCTGGCTGCGGACGCGCGGGCGGGTGTGGCTTCGCTCGAGGATGCGCTGTCGAATGCGGTGCAGTTGACGGAAGCCAAGGCATGCCTGGCAGAGTCGTTTGCGACCGAGCTCGAAGGATTGATGCAACTCTATGTGCTGACGGCGAAGCGGCGGCGGGAGAGTCGTCGTACGGGACGCGCGGCAGTGCAAGCGCGGATGCGTACGGAGTTTGAGCGCGCGGGAGTGTGGGAGCTGATGCAGCGGCGCATCAGTGCGGCGAGGTACACGCGGGCGGGGGATACGCTGCGCATCGATTGCGGCTATCGGCCGAATGGAGTGGTGCGGATGTTTCAGGCGGTATCGCTGGCCGGCGATGTGGAGGGCGCGAAGGTGTTGGCGTTTTCTTCGGCCGATCTGATGGAAGGCGTTGCTCGAGTGGAGCGCGCGACGCTGGAGTTGACGGCGATTGTCGAGCCACTGCGGGAGGTTGCCGGTGAGGATAGAGGAGCAGGACGCATACCGGTTCGGCGTGGAGACGATGGAGCGAGAGCACATTCGTGTGATGACGACCTCCGATCTGGGGCGCGTGGCGGAGACGGCGCGGCGGGAGTTGCGGGTGTAACGGGCGGCAAGTCAGGAAGTCAGCAACTGAGACAGTAGATATAGAGCAAGAGGCGAAGCTCAAGCTTCGCCTCTTCCTTTTTTGCGGTGAGCCGAGTTGAAGGAGCGAGGGGCGGATGAGTGTGCGAGCGAATATGCGTGAGCTTTGGCGCCGGGTGAGTTCCATGGATGCAGGCAGTGGCGAAGCGGTGTTGCCACGGCAGACGCAGTTTTTGCCGTCGGTGCTGAACCCGTATCACGCGGGCCAGTCGCTGTTGCCCAAGCCGACTCCGGAGAACCTGCGGCGCTTTGCGGAGACTCCGGTGGTGCGGCGCGCAATCAACCTGATCAAGGATCGGGTGGCGGCGATGCAGTGGCAGGTGCGGGTGCGGGCGCATTGTGCCGTGCCGGCCGATGCAGCCGAACGGATGACGGCGCTGCGCTGGTCGCTGGAAGAGCCGAACGAATCGGATTCGCTTCGCACGCTGCTGGAGCAGGTGCTGGAAGACATGCTGGTGGGCGGCTTCGGCGCGGTGGAGATGGAGTTGACAGGAATCGCAGAGCGGCCGGTCGCACTTTGGCCGGTGGACGGCGCGACGATCCGGATCAATCCGAAATGGCAGGGCGGAAACGAGGTTCCGCGCTATGCGCAGGCGAATCTGCTGCAGAGCCCGGATAAGGCGGTGCCGCTTGACGACGACCAGTTAATGTACATCCGGATGAACCCCCGGACGCACACGCCATTCGGCCTGGGCCCGCTGGAAGTTGCGTTCGAGACGGTGAACAGCCTGCTGAGCGCGCAGCGATTTGCGGGAAAGCTGGCGAGCAATGCGGTGGTGCAGTATGCGCTGTGGCTAAACGAGGCGACGCCGGCCGAGCATGAGCGGCTGATCCGCTGGTGGCAGGACGAGATCGAGGGCACGGGCCGTGTGCCGGTGCTGAGCACGGAGCAGAAGCCGGAGGTGCTGCGCTTCGGCAGCGGGACAGATGCCGATCTGCGCATGGAGTGGCAGACCTTCCTGATCCGCATGGTGGCGAACGCATTCAGTCTGCCGCCGATGCTGCTGGGACTGGAGAACGATGTGAACCGCGCGAGCTCGTCGGAGTTTGGCGATGAGGCATTTCGCGGCGCGGTAGTGCCGGTGGCGCGGTTGCTGGAGCAGCACATCACGCGCGATGTTTTCGGCAAGCGGCTGGGATGGCAGGAGTTCGAGTTCCGATTCACGGAGCTGGAGTCGCGCGATGAAGCGACCGAGCTGCAGATCCAGATGGAGTTGTTGAAAGCGGGAGTGCTGACGGTCAGCGAAGTACGGGCGCTGCGCGGATTGGGGGCCGTGCAGCCGGCGGATGCGGCGTTGGCCGAGGCAGTAAATCAGGAGATCGGGGAGACCGAATGAAGCTGGATGCGATGGCGGTGACGATGCCGCTGGTGCAAGACCATCCGAACCGGGTGCCGTTTGAGGGAGTGCTGACGTATGTGGATGTGCCGAGCGATCGCGCGCCTTCGGGATCACGGGGCCGGCGCGTGATCCTGACGCGTGGGGCGGCGGATGCGGCGCTGCCCTCGCTGCTGGGCATGGCGGTGGATTTTTGCCCAGGCTGGGATGGCCATGATGCGCGGCGCAAGTGCGGGATTATCACGGACGCGGAGATCGTGAGCTCGCGTGGCGGTACGGGCGAAGTGCGGGTAGCGGGATATCTGTTCGGGCGGGATTTTCCGGAGGTGGAGCGGCATCTGCGCGCGACACCAACCGAGCAGATGGGCATGAGCTACGAACTGGCGGATGCTCACGTGGAAGACATGCGGGCTTCGGTGTGGCGGCTGACGAAGGTGACCTTCACGGGAGCGGCGATCCTGCTGCGCGAGAAGGCTGCATACGGACGGACGTCTTTCCGCTTGTGCGCGGGGAAGAGCAGCGGCAGGAGAAAGCAGGCGCTGGCGGCACATCGCGCCTGAGTTAGTGGAGACGCGACAAAGGAAGCGCAACAGGAAGTGCGAAGAAGAAAGCGAGGAGACGATGGACGAGCACAACGCGAGTGGAACAGCGATGGAGGCCACCGAGCGTCTGCAGGCAGCGACCGAGCGGCTGGAAAAGACGGTGGCATGGCTGGAGGAGCGGCAGGCGGCGATGACCGGGGACGTGGCCAGGATTGTGGCCACGGTGGACGCGACCGCGGATGCGCGGCAGCGTGAACTGGAGCGGAAGCTGGAAGAGGCAGAGCAGCAGATTGCCGAACTGAAGGCGCAGGCGGCAGGGGCAGTCAGCGCGCGCAAAACGGTTCCCGTGTCCACGATGCAATTGCTGGCGAAGCAAGGGATCAGCAGCGTGGATGGGCTTGAGGCCGGCTCGCTGGATGCTGCGCTGAGCGGATTGAGCCTGGAGCAGCGGGTGGCAGTGAAGGCGCAATTGATCCGGAGCGGCGCTCTGGCATAGCTGTGTATGCGGCCGGAGGGGGAGGAAAGCAGATCCCTCCACTGCGCGGCTCCGCCGCTCCGGTCGGGATGACGGTTGAGTGGCGGCTTCGGTAGGGATGACGAGAGCCAATGAGGGTGCATGCTGCGCGGAATGCAGCAGGCGCCCTTTCTTGTTTCGTAACAGTCACTGCTCTTTGAGAGCGAAAGGAAGATCATGAACGCACAGTTTCTCGATATCCACTCGGCGGCAGATTACATTGGGCCCGGCGCGGTCGAGGTTCCGTTTTATCAGACGGAGATCACGGACCTGGTCCGCCGCCGCGGCATGTTCGGGCAGCGCATCAAGCAGGTGCCGGCGACCGGACATCCTTCGCGGTACTTCGAACAGACGGCGATCCCGAATCCGGGAGCCGCCGGCTTCGTTGATCCGCGCAACATCACTCCTTCTCTGGTGACGCCGACCCGCGTGGAGCGGAGCGTTCCGCTGAAGGGGCTGGTTGCGCAGCTCAATTACAACCTGTTCGACATGGAACTGGGCGCGCAGCAGAAGCAGTTCGCATATCTGCAGGCGAAGGACCTGATCGACACCGTGGATGGCGTGCTGCATACCCATGATGTCGCATTGTGGAACGGCAACGACACATCGCTGAGCGCGCCGACCACCACGCAATACTTCGGTGCGGCCGGCCAGATTGCGGCGGGCGGCAATGTGGCAACGATCGCGACCACGGAGAGCATCGTGGACGGGATCAAATCGCAGATTGCGCAGATGGTGTCGAGCACTAGCTTCGCGGTGCGTCCGACTGCGATCTACGCCAACCCGGTGCTGCTGGACCTGATCGATCGCGAGATGAAGACCGAGTTCAACGTGGTGCTCAGCTCGCGCGAGATCACCAGCGGCTTCACAGTGAAGACGCTCTCGACGCAGGCGGGCGAACTGCCGCTGATTCCGGAGTGGGCGCTGAGCTACACCGGCACGCCGGGCTCGGGGAGTGCATCGCTTCCGGCGTACATCGTGACGGAAGACCTGATCGAGTACCACTGGCTGAGCGAGTCGTCTCCACGCATCTTCCAGCTTGGCCTGCCGAACACACTGGCTTCGCAGTATGTGGTGGTGAAGTTCGGCGGCCTGGTGGTGAAGGGCGCGAACTATGCGCATGCACAGGTGACCGTGCAGCGCTAAGGCGCCGAGACGCTGCCCGAACCTGAGCAGCACGCCGGCAGCATAGAGGGGCGGTCGAATGGTCGCCCCTTTTTTCATGCGCGAACTACGCCAGAAATGGAAGACCACGCGGCGCGGCGCGAGACCGCAGATGAGGAGAAGTGCGGATGGCTTACTTAGAGACGACGGAGTACGAGAGTTACGGTCTGGCGCCCGACACCACCGACGACTGGATTGTCGTGGCGTCCGGGATGATCGATGCATACTGCCGGCGTGCCGGCATCCTGGCGACGCAGTATGTGGAAAGGCTGCGCGTGGTGGAGGGCAGCCAGACGGTACGGCTGAGCTATCTGCCGCTGCTTGCGGTGTCGCCGGCGACGATACCGCTGGTGATGGTGCGCGGAAGATACATGCGGCCGCGGCGCGGCGAGCTGTGGCCGGTGGGGCTGGATGTGGTGGCGTATGCGTTTTCGCTGCCGGGCGCATGGATCCAAGTGGATCCGGCGTCAATCGACTTTATGCCCGATACCGGAGAACTGACGCTGCCTTACAACGTGCTCGGGTTGCCGTATAGCGAGATCGAAGTGACCTACACCGCGGGATGCGCCATGGTGCCGGAAGCGGTGAAGATCGCCTGCGCCCAATTGGTGAAGAATGCACAGGCTACGCCCGGACTGAATGTGAAGACCACCAAGATGGACACAATGTGGATGCAGTACTTTTCTAACTCGCTGATGGATGCGCAGGTGCAGCAGTTGCTGCGGCCCTATGTGGCGACGAGGCTGGGATAAGCCGTTTTCACAAATACTGTGAAGTCGTCGAGCGGCCATGAGGAGCAGCTTTTCTTAACGGAAAAGCGGCGTCAGCAGTTCCTATTACATTACATCTTTGTGAAAACGGATAAACGATGAGTGATCTAAGCGTGAGACCGACGCAGGGAGGATGGCAACGAATGGCGGATGCACTTCTGCGCTCGCTGGGAGGATCGGTGGCCATGCTGCGGATGCCGGCGCCGGCAACCGGCGCGATTGGAGAACAGTTGGGAGCGCCGACGGCCGGCTTCACGGATCTTCCGCTCGCTCCCGCCGCGTTCCGCAAAGTGCGGGTGGCGCTCACCGATGGCAACCTGGCGAAGTATGAATTGCTGATCTCAGCTTCGGCTGTGCAGGCGCAGGTAAGCCAGCTCGGGCTTGCGTCAGCCGAGGTGCTCTTCGCCATGGGACTGGGGATCACCGTTGGCAAAGAGTTCTTCGTGATTGAAGGTGTCTCCTTCACCAGCGCGGCGGGATTGGCCTGTTTGTATCGCGTGCTGCTGCGGGAAGCTGCCACGCAAAGCTAGACCGTTTTCCCAATACCGTGTCCGACCGGACAGCAGCGAAGTGCGGCTCTTCTTCAAGGAAAAGCTGAGTTCTGCGTTATTTCGGCGGCCAAGACCTTTGTGAAAACGGCCCTATTGAGAGGACGAGATGAAGAAGGCGCGTGATTCTTTCTATGTAGCGATGCGTGATCGGCTGCAGGTACTCAATCCGGCACGGCAAGTTCTGATCCGCGGGGTTTGGCGGCCGGGTGTGCTGGTGGAGGAAAACGAGAGCTTTGTCCCGGTTGTGCCGGATAACGTATTCGTGCTGCGCTGGACCAAAGCAGTAGCCGATGAGCAGCATGCGCTGACGCGCACACAACAGACCTGCGAGATCCAGTACCAGACGGCCGGGACGGTTACGGCGGGAGGACTGGATCGCGGCACGCTGCTGACAGAGATGGATGCGGAGCTGCTGTCCATTATGCAACCGCAACAGGTGCAGAAGACCGACTACAGCGTGAACCCGCCGGTCGCGATGGGGACCCGTGTTTCGTGGACGGGGCCGGTGTTCGGGAGCGGTGACGCGCGAGCGTGACCGCCTGGTACGCAAGGCCGAGATCACGGTGGTGAGCTATGAGGAGGCAGGAGAGCTATGAGTACGCCAGCATTGGTGATGCAGCCGGGCCTGCCACCCACGGTACGCCGCGTCCGCGGATATTTTGCGCCGGTCAATCGGCTCACGGCGACGCCGACTGCTTCGACGCGGCAACGGCGGCGACTTTTGATCCGGATACACCGCCTGCTCCGTGGATGGACCTGGGATGGATCAGCGGGTTTACGCGAGCCTCGGAGACGAAGCTGCAGGTGGTGGAGAGCGGCGCGCCGGGCACTATTTTGCTGCAGGGACGGCAGAGCGTGGGCGCTACGTTGAGCATGACCTTCGAACGGTGGTCCAAGCTGACGATGGCGCTGAGTTGCGGCGCGCAGCAGATCAACGTGCTGAAGACGGGCGCGAACCCGGTGGCGATTGCGGCGGCGAGTTCTACGGCAACGTTTCTGAGCACGCCAAATGGAGCCGGCACGATCCAGGCGGGGGACATGATTGCGGTGGATGCGGATTACAGCGGGCAGACGGGTTATGTCGGCGCAGGAGCGTCGGCCGCATATCTGGCGACTGCGATCAGCAGTGGTGATCTGCATTGGATTCGCCGCATGACATTGAATGTGGGGCGCGTGACGGCGGTGACCGCGAGCGGGCTTCAGCTTGCAGAGCCATTGCTGGCCGGCGTTCCGGCGCAGGGCATGCAGGCACAGGCGGTGGTTGCATTCAGGATCGAGAAGGCGGCACGTTTTTCCAGGAATGGTCCGGGCTGTTTTGCATGCAGGGCGAGCTGGGGGACGCGCTGTTCTTCTACTATCCCGCGCCTGCAGACGATGGCGGGCGCGGCGGAAACAGTTGCGGCAATCGCGGCGCCGCTATCTGAAGTGCTGCTGAATGGCAAGTTTGTCGCGCTTTCCATTCTCGATTCGAAGGATGGGTCGCAGGTGTGCTGTTACCGCACTTACCTGCCGAGTGCAAACGCCCAGATATAAAGCGCGAGTTTCTGCACCTTCATCACCCGATTAGGCGATGGCGCGTTTATTCATCAATCGCGCCGCATCACTTTCGCTGTGCGTTTGCCGAACGCGAAGAAAGCAGGAGAACGTGAAGATCACGATCGACAATCTTGATGGCAACGGCGCGGTGGACTACACGGGCGTCGCTGAGCGGCGCTGCTCCTTTGACGATCGAGCGGAAGCTAAACCAACCAAGTAGTTGCACATTGGCGTGGCGCAGGAAACCTGGCCGTTCCTGTGGCTGGTGCTCGCGTTGTCGTGGCCGCCGATAACGGCGTGGTCCTATTTACCGGTTATACGATCGCCGCGCCGGCGCGGGCATATGCGGGGATGGGAACGACGGGCCCGGCGTACGTGCTGCAGCTCTCGTGCTTGAGCGATGAAGTTGTGCTCGACGCCCGAGTAAGCGAGAAGACGATCGAGTGCGTCGCTACTCCGGTGCCGATCTACTGACCAAAATAACCGGGCGCGCCACCACGCAGCCATTCCCGGTGAGCGGCAATGCCACGTCGACGCGCATCGGTGGTTTTCAACCGCTGGCGGGCAAGAGCTGGTCCGCAGAACGTCGGTGCGCTGGCGAATGCTGCCCGTGCCTGTTATCGCGTGGTGAACAACGCGCGTGCTATTCGAGAATATCGGCGACCAGGTGCACACCTTGGCGGAGAGCGACGGGAGTTTCAATCGCAGCGCATTCAAGGGCGAGCGCAGCCGCATTGCCGTGAATGATGTGACGGTATGCGGCAAGGAGGAGCCACAGGCGTACGTGACGGAGATCTTCGAAGGCGACGGAATCACCTCGGTATTATCAGTTGAGTGAAGCGCCTTTGCTGGAAAAGGCGACGCTGCTCTTCGATACATTCATCGGGCAGCGCGGTAGATCCACAGCGATGGGTGGCGGTCGACGGAGGTGGTCACATCTCGCTTACGAGTCGCGGGCTGACGCTGGGCGGCGGGCAAGGTGCAGGCGGCACCAGCAGCGTGATCGCCATGGATGCCGTCGAAATGGGTGGCGTATTGCTGATCGAGCTGACTGGGCTGGAGGTCGATAGCCTGGGAGAAGGCTACTTCGCCGGCCTACTTCAGGAGCGGTGAGTCCTGCGAATCTGGTGGCCGGCTTTCATGTGCGGCCGAACGGCACGAGCATGGTTGTGGCGCCGATCGTGCTGGGTGTGGAAGCCGGCGTGACGGCGACACTGCAGACCGGTCACACTTACACCCTTCGGTTGCGCTTCCACTGCAAGGACCGGCAGCGTGCACTGCAAAGTTACAGTGCGGGCGGCGCGAATGGTCCGGTTCAACTGGGTGGCCAGACGTCGACTGCGGGTGCTGACCTGGTGATGGAAGTCCAGGAGTCTACGGGCGGAGCGCAGTTTCCCGTCGTCGTGCTCTACGACGGCTCCGTGACACAGGCACCGGCGAACTGCACGCCGGTGGTGGTGGACAGCGTGAGTTTTCTGGGCAGCGTCGCGAGCTTTGAATTGACGCGGCCGGGCGACGTGTGGGTGAATTGCACGGCAACCGGTTCGTCGGCAGCGACGCAGCGGCTCGGAGCCAGCGCGCAAACATCGCAGGCGAAGGTGACGAGCTCCGGCAGGATGAGCTTCTATTCGGGAAACGTGCCCGCGACGGGCACAGTAATACGGGTGAACTATCGCATTGGCGGACGCGCAGTTGCGCGCATGACGGCGCCAACATCATCTCCGCTCAGCAGCTTGATCCTGACCGCCGAACATCCGTTGACGCGTACCTCCGCCGATTGCGAGAACGCTGCACTGGCACTGCTTTCAAGTTCGACATGGTCGGAGGGCGCATGGAAAGGGACATATGCGTGCTGGAATCCGCACCAGACGCGCAGACATCTGGCCGGGGGATCTGTTGCAGGTGGACGCGCCATCCGCCGGCCTTTCGACTGAGCTGCTGGTACGCAGCGTGCAAATTCGCTCTACCTCCTGCGCCCCAGAACTGCTGAGCTACACGGTGACATTTGCCAATGAGTGGGCGGAGGCACTGTCATTAAAGATGAACGAGGGTGCGCCTTTGAATGCATGGCTGCCGCCTGCTGCGTTGACCAGTGCGACCGCTCTGGTGTCTGCGCGCGATCTATCAGTCATCAGCGTAAGCATGACTCAGATTCAGGTGGAGGCGGGCTTGACGCCTCCCAATGGCGGGGGGTTTGAGGTGCGGCGCAGCGATTGGAAGTTCGGTGCAGGCGATGGCGCGGACCTGGTGCTGCGCAGCCCGGTGCCGAACTTCACTATCGTTCGCGAGGCGCCCGTAGAGCGCTATTACGTGCGGATGTATGACGGCGCATCGCCACCTAACTACTCGCGGTTTTCCAGCGCCATCTTTGTGACCGCAGCCACCCAATGAGAGATGTGAGTGGAGGACGAATGGACATGATGAGTACGTTTGAAGCACAGGTGCTGGCCGACCTGAGCGTGATGAAAAGCCAGATGGCCTCGTTATTGGGTGACGGCCAGCCGGGGCGCCTCAGCCTGCTTGAGGAGCGGGTGGAGCGTCATGAATTGAGCGTGCAGCGGGTGAAAGGATTCGCTGGCGCGTTCGGGCTGCTGTTTACGCTGCTGCAGCTTGTAGTTGAGTGGATCCGGCCCCGTTGAACAGTCTTGATGGCGCGCCGTCTAGACCATTTTCCCTGCAAATGTGGAGTGGCTAGCATGAGATGGTGTGGCCTTTCCATAAGGAATGGCTATGCCGAGAGGGGCTCCGCTGTGCACAGCAGCAGGAAAAATGCTTTAATGCGACGATGGCGCGCTCAACTCTGGTGGGTGTGGTGATGGGCAGCAGAAGCGATTACGCAACGATGGAGCCGTGCGTCGAGCTGCTGCGTGAATTTGAGATACCAGCGGAGACGAAGATCGTCTCCGCGCATCGGACGCCGGATCTTCTTTTTCAGTATGCGAGTGAGGCGGAAGGCCGCGGGCTGAAGGTGATCATTGCAGCCGCCGGCGGCGCCGCGCACCTGCCCGGAATGCTTGCGGCAAAGACATTGGTGCCGGTCCTGGGAGTGCCCGTGCCGGCTACATCGATGCAGGGGCTGGACGCCTTGCTCTCGATCGTGCAGATGCCGAAGGGCGTTCCCGTGGGCACGCTGGCTATCGGGCGGCCGGGCGCTGCAAATGCCGCGTTGCTGGCAGCAGAGATTCTTGCCAACGATGACCCTGCGCTGCGCCAGCGTTTGAAGACCTGGCGAGAGGGCCGCATGCGCGAGGTGCTCGCAGAAGAGCTTCCCCAGTGAGCGCGATTCTTCCCGGCGCAACCATCGGCATCCTGGGCGGCGGTCAGCTTGGACGCATGACCGCCATGGCAGCGCGGTCGCTGGGCTATCGCGTGCAGGTGATGGATCCGGATCCGTCGTGCCCGGCGCGGTTTGTGGTCGATGCCTGCTTTGAAGGCTCCTGGGACGACGCAAAGGCCGCGGCCGATCTCGCCCGTGGCTGCGATGTGGTGACACTCGAGATCGAACAGCTTTCACTCGATACCCTGCGCGCCGCGCAGCACTATGCGCCGGTGCGGCCGGGGGAAGCGTTGCTGGCTATCATTCAGGACCGCATTGTGCAGAAGGAATGGCTGGCAGCGCGACAGTTTCCTGTAGGGCCGTTTCGTTCCATTCGTTCCCTCGACAACATGCGGGCCGCGCTCGATGCCTTCGGCCGTGACTGTTTCGTGAAAAGCGCGCGCGGCGGCTACGACGGCCGCAGCCAGCTGCGCATTACTCCGCGCGGAGGCGAGAGCGCCGAGCTGGCCTGGCGCGCGCTGGGTCAGCGCCCGTGCATCGCCGAGCAAGCCATCGCGCTGGACCGCGAGATCTCCGTGCTGGTCGCGCGCACGCCGTCCGGCGCTCTCAAGTCGTTTCCTTCAGCAACCAACCATCATGAAAACCAAATCCTTGCCTGGAGCGTGATTCCTTCCTCGATTCCTCCGGCGATGGAAGCCGAGGCGCAACGGATTGCGTGCTCGCTCGCGGAGAAATTGGGCCTGGAAGGAATTCTCGCGGTGGAGATGTTCGTCACGCCCGAGGGGTCGCTGCTCGTCAACGAGCTTGCGCCGCGGCCGCACAACAGCTATCACGCCAGCGAGCGCTCCTGCGTTGTCAGCCAGTTTGAGCAGCATGTGCGCGCAGTGTGTGATCTTCCACTGGGCAGCACGGACATTCTGCGCCCGGCGGCAATCGCCAACCTGCTGGGGGATATATGGGCGGAGGGCGAGCCGCATTTCGATCGCGCGCTCGAAGTGGAAAGCGTGCGCCTGCACCTCTACGAAAAACATACGGCGCGGCCCGGGCGGAAGATGGGCCATCTCTCGGCGATCGGCGATACCCCCGAAGAAGCCGTGAAGCGCGTGCTGGATGCCAAGAGTCGGCTCTGATCACGTATCCGTGCTGATTACAAAGATGGAAAAAGCAGGTCCCTCCACTGGGCGCCTGCTGCGCTTCCGGTCGAGCTGACAACCCTTTTGGGTTCATTTCTAAGCAGCAACGGCGGACCCGAAGGCCCGCCGTCTGATTTTCAATTGTCGAGATCGATCAGCCGATCTCTTCCGACCAGTTTTCCAGATACTTCTTCAGTTCAGCCATGAACTTGCCGGCGTCCGCTCCATCAATGATCCGGTGATCGAACCCCAGCGTCAGCCGGATGATGTTGCGGATGGCAATCGAATCGTTGCCATCCTTGTCCGTGAGCACCGTGGGCTCCTTGAAGAGACCGCCGACACCCAGGATCGCCGACTCCGGCTGGTTGATGATCGGCGTGCCGAATTGCTCGCCGAAGATGCCCGGATTCGTAATCGTGATGGTGCCGGATCCGACCTCGTCCGGCTTTAGCTTCTTTGCGCGCGCGCGTTCTGCCAGGTCGGCGATGGAGCGCGCGATGCCCAGGAAGCTCTTTTCCTCCGCCTGCTTAATCACCGGCACAATCAGACCCCAATCGAGCGCCACCGCAATACCGACGTTCACGTTCTGGTGATAGCGGATCGCATCGCCTTCCAATGAAGCGTTGACGATCGGCATCTTGCGCAGGGTGGCGACAACCGCGCGCGTAATGAACGGCATGTAGGTAAGCTTCACGCCATTGCGCTGCTCATACTTCGACTTCTCCTTCTCGCGAATCTTCACGATGCGGGTCAGGTCGACTTTGAAGACGGTGTGCACGTGCGCGCTGGTCCGCTTCGAATCGACCATGCGCTGCGCGATGATGGAGCGCATGCGGCTCAGCGGCACCAGCTCGCCCGGCTGAGGACCGGCCACGGGCGCCGGCGCCACAGCAGGCTTCGTCGCGGCAGGCGCGGGTGCGGCAGAAACCGTAGCCGCAGGTGCTGGTGCGGCCGCGGCAGGAGCCTTCGCACCACCCTTCTCGATGTACTGCAGAACGTCGTCCTTGGTGATGCGGCCGCTCGAGCCGGTGCCCGGAACCTGCCGCAGGTCGAGCCGATGCTCCTTCGCAATCTTGCGCACCAGCGGCGATGAGCGCAGCCGCTCGCCATGCGACGCCGACGGAGAGGATTCCGCGGCGGCCGCAGAAGGCGCCGGAGCAGCAATTGCTGCTGTAGGTGCTGCGGCAGCCGCGGGAGCACTCGCCTTCGCCGCTCCGCCGCCGATCACTGCGACAACCGTGTTGATCTGTACCGTGTTGCCTGCATCGACTTTGATCTCGGAAAGCGTGCCGCTCGCCGGCGCGGGAATCTCCGCGTCCACCTTGTCGGTCGAAATCTCAAACAGCGGCTCGTCCCGCTGGACACTATCGCCTACCTTCTTCAGCCATTTGGTGATGGTGCCTTCGAAGATGGATTCACCCATCTGCGGCATCACGACATCCGTGCCGCCGCCGCTCGAGGTCGCTGCCCCCACTGGCGCTGCCGGGGCCGGCGCGGCCTTGGGCGATTCGGGCTGCTTCTTCTCTTCTTTTGCAGGCTCCTGCTTCGGCGCCGCAGCCGCCGGCTTGCTTGTCACGGCGCCATCGCCGTCGCCGATCACCGCGACGACCGTATTGATCTGCACTGTGCTGCCGGCTTCGGCTTTGATCTCGGAAAGCGTGCCGCTCGCTGGCGACGGAATCTCCGCGTCTACCTTGTCGGTCGAAATCTCGAAGAGCGGTTCATCCCGCTGCACGCTGTCGCCGGGTTTCTTCAGCCACTTGGTGATTGTCCCCTCAAAGATCGACTCGCCCATCTGGGGCATCACGACGTCTGTCGGCATGTTCTCTCTTCCGCCTTCCCATTCAAACCGTGCGTCGCGCAACCGCTTCGCACACAATTTCGATCATAAGGCCCGCAAGCGATCGCTCCGCGAATTGCCTCAATCCTTCACGTCAGTACGCAACCTCAATAAGCAACCAGCCGCCGTGCCTCGCGCACCACATCCTCCACCTTCGGCAGGAAGGCCTTCTCCAGCGGAGGCGAGAACGGCACCGGTGCATCCAGCGAGGCGATGCGCACAATGGGGGCATCCAGGGCATCAAAGGCTTCCTCGTTGATGATGGCCGCTATCTCGCCCGCGATGCCTCCGGTCTTGGTGTCCTCGTGCAGGATGATCACGCGATTGGTCTTCTCCACCGTCGCCGCAATCGCCGCGTTATCCAGCGGCAGTAGCGTGCGCAGGTCGAGGATCTCCAGCTCGATGCCTTCCTTCGCGAGGATATGCGCAGCCTCTTCGGCCACATACACCATCGCCGCGTAGGTGATTACAGAAACATGTTTGCCCTCGCGATGGATGCGTGCCTTGCCGATCTCGACCGTGTAGTCCTCGGTCGGCAGCTCTTCCTTCACCCGCCGGTACAGGTACTTGTGCTCGAAGAAGAGCACCGGATTGTTGTCGCGGATGGCCGACTTGATCAGCCCCTTCGCATCGCGCGCGGTCGCCGGGCAGATCACCTTCAGTCCCGGTGTGTGCACGTAGAACATCTCCGGATTCTGCGAGTGGAATGGGCCGCCGCTCACGCCGCCGCCCGAGGGTCCGCGCAGCACCAGCGGCGCCGGCGCGCCCCAGCGGTAATTGCTTTTGGCCAGGATCTGCACGATCTGCGAGTGAGCGGAGCTGATGAAGTCCATGAACTGGAACTCGCCCACCGGCCGCAGCCCGGTCAGCGAGGCGCCATAGGCCGCGCTGGCAATCGCCATCTCGGCGATCGGCGTATCCACCACACGCTCGGTTCCGAAGCGCTGCAGGAAGCCTTCCGTCACCTTGAATGCGCCGCCATAAACGCCCACATCCTCGCCTATGACAAAGACGCGCGGGTCACGCTCCATCTCTTCCCACAGGCCCTGGCGAATCGCCTCTAAATACGTAACTGCTGCCATTGCTTAGTTAGTCCTCGGGTTCTATCGCGCTTTTATTTGTAATGCGTGGTCGCGCTGGACTCGGCCAGCTTCGCGCTCGCATTCGCATTCTGCACGCGCACTTCGCCGTACTTCAGCGGAATCTCCGTCGCATTGTCGAAGTACACATCCGTTCCGGCATCCGCCGGGTCGGGCATCGGCGATGCCTCGGCAAACGCGCGCTCCTCTTCCATCAGCGTGTCTACCTCGGCATGGATCTTCTTCGCCTCTTCTGCCGTCAGCCAGCCTTGCTCGATCAGGTACTTTTCCATGCGCAGGATCGGGTCGCGCCGCTTCCAGTACTCCTTCACCTCGGGCGGCACGTAGGTCGCCGCGTCGTGCATGGCGTGACCCTTCATGCGCATCAACTTCGCTTCAATGAACGAGGCGCCTTCGCCGCGGTACGCGCGCTCCACCGCCTCATGTGTCGCGTCGTAGACCTGGTTCGCGTCCGTACCATCGACGATCACGCCCGGCACGCCGTAGCCCAGCGAGCGGTCCGCCAGGTCTTTGCATGCGAATTGCAACTCCACCGGTGTCGAGTAGGCCCACAGATTGTGCTCGACGATCAGCACCAGGCCCAGCCGCTGCACCGCCGCGAAGTTGAAGCCCTCATAGGTCGGCCCGGTCGACTGCCCGCCATCGCCGATATAGGCGAGACAGGCAATGTTCTTGCCCTGGATGCGTGCACCCAGTGCCACGCCGGCGCACACGCTGATCGAATCGCCCAGGTGCGAGATGGGCGCAACCACGTTCAGCTTTTTGTAATCGCCGTAGTGGGAGCCGCTCTCGCGTCCGCGCGTCGGCGAGCCGCCCTTGGCCATGTACTGCATCATGGTGTCGCGCGGGCGGAAGCCCTTCACGATCATCGAGCCCTGGTTGCGGATCATCGGCCCCAGCCAGTCGTCCTTGCCCAGCGCGTAGGCTGACGCGACGGACGTGGCCTCCTGCCCCTGGCTCAGATACAGGCCGCCGATCACCTTGCTTTGCTTGTACATCCGCTCCAGCGAATCTTCCATCTTCCGGTTGGTGATCATCAGCCGGTAGATATCGATCGACTGCTCGCGCGAAAGGTACTTTGACGGACGCAGCGGAGGCGCAGGCGCGGTGGTGTCCCCCACGACCTTGTAGTGGTAGTTGCCGTTCTTCCACTCGCCTTCAATGTGGAACGGCAGCTGCTCCAGGCGGTAGTCTGGAATGCCGTGTGGATTCTTCGTTGGGGGTTGCCGCTGGAGGGATGTGTTGCTTCCGTTGGAACCCTGCGGTTTCCCATTCGCCGAGGCAGACGGTACCCCTGCGTCCTTCACTTCTGTTTTTCTACTCGCCATCGACAGCGATCCTGGTCGGTCAGTACCGAACTGGTTATTTTAGAGCATTTTTCCTGTTGCTGTTGGTCGCAGGGATTACTTCGGAGTGGCCCTTCTTGGCCAAAAGGCCACTTACACCGGCGTTCAACAGCCCAAATCGCCAGTAAAAACGCTCCATGCCAACAAGCGAGGTTTAGCCACTAGGAGCGTGCGAATGCTATCTACAACTCTTGTTCGCAGCTTGAATCACGCCTGCACCCGGCAACAGTTCGGCGAGCGCCGGCGACAGATCAGAGACCGACTCCAGCCACAGCACCTGCGCGTGAAAAACGTGCCCAAACTGCCGCGCCACGCGCTCCGCTGCCGTCTCCAGCGTCAAATCCGTTTCTGGATCGCGAGTGGGACTCTCCAACTCCAGGCTGGTCACCCCGCGGTCGCTGATCCCGCAGGGCACAATCCACGCAAAATCCTTCAGGTCGGTGGTCACGTTCAGCGCAAATCCATGGGAGGTCACCCCCACCGAGACATGAATCCCGATGGCCGCGATCTTTCGCTCCTCAATCGTCCCGTTCGGCTGCGTCCAGACCCCGGTCCGCCCCGGCACGCGCGTCGCGAGGACGCCGTAATCGGCCATCGTCCGGATCAGCGCCTCCTCCATCTGCCGCACAAAGTCCACCGGCCCCAACCGCTTGCCTGCCGCCCGCAGTGGCCCTCTCAGATCAAAAATCGGATATCCCACCAGCTGTCCGGGCCCGTGATAGGTCACGTCGCCGCCGCGATTGGTCTCGACCACCTCCACGCCGCGCACCGCAAGCTCCTCCTCGGTCAGCAAAAGGTTTTCGCGGCCGCCGTCTTTTCGACCCATGGCCCGCCCCAGCGTTAGCACCGGCGGATGCTCGAGCATCACCAGCACATCGCCGATGGCTCCCGCTTTGCGCAGCTCCACCAGCCGCGCCTGCAGCTCCAGCCCCGCGCCATACGCAACTCTTCCGAGATATACAACCGACAGCACCATGCCAGCTCGACCGCTTTCACAACGCCTGTGGCCCTCAGGAAACTCTCGACACAGCTTTTCCATCAAGAAAAGCTGCTCTTTGCGGTAGTTCGACCGGATCACAATTTTTGTGAAAGCGGACTAACCGATTCCCCCCATCGCTACATCCATTCTGTCACCGGCGCGCTGTTCGCCGGGCCGCAGCCGGCAGTTGAAGATGCACCGCTTTTTGAAAAGAGGCTCCCATGCCCCGTCTCACGAGGTCCGGATATTTCAGCCGTCTGCCTATGTTCGCCGTTGTGCTCTTCGCCAGCTTCGCCATCGCCACTACCGCATACGCGCAAACCGGTATCTATGTCGAATACGGCGGCTCCAAGGTGGACGCCCCCAGCAATGACTGGATCTACGGCCCCACCTTCGGCCTCTATCACGCCTTTTATTCGGTGCCGCTGATCCATGTGGGCGCGGACCTCCGCGGCTCCGTCCTGGGCATATCGCAGACCACCACGCTCACCAGCGGCATGCTCGGCCCGCGCGTCTCTATCCATCCGCGCGTGCTGCCCACCATGCCGTATCTGGAAGCGCTCGGCGGCATCGGCCACTACGATTACGGCGCTGGACAAGGCAGCAATACGCAGTTCGAATACCAGTTCCTCGCCGGTCTCGACATCACTGTGTTTCCCCGCCTGGACTGGCGCGCCGTCGAGTTCTCCTACGGCGGGCTCAGCGCCCTCAACGGAACCCTGCACCCCAGGACGATCAGCATGGGGCTCGTCCTTCGCCTGCCCTGAATGGCTGCCCCGACGCGCGGCCCAGTCATTCGGGAGACCTGCGCGAAGTACAATCGGGACTGACCATCACTGCCAGAGTATTTTCGGTATCGGTCCAGACGGTCCAGCGGTTGCTCTCGTAGCTTTTCTCAAAGGAAAAGCCGCACGGAGTGTACCTCCGCAGGCAAAAGTATTACCGAAAATGCTCCAGCAAGCGGTCAATGCCGTTTTGAGTAGAGGCTTTTTCCTGAATGAATTTACCTGTGATCCGTCGTCCGCGCATTCTTTGCGTTCTTTTTGCCCCACTCCTCTTTGCAGTCAGCTTTCCGGCAGCCCAGGCTCAGACCGGCCTCTACGGTCAGTTCAGTGCCTCCCGGTTCTATAACGCCCCCAAGGCCAATATTTCCCCCAATCTCAATGACTGGGGCTATGGCGGCGGCTTTGGTCTCTACTCAGACTTCCTGAAGGCGCCCTTCGTCAAGGTCGGCGGTGACATCCGTTTCCAGTTTGTGCGTCCTGCCAGCAACACCACGCTCTTCAGCACTCTGCTCGGTCCGCGTGTTGCCTTCCATCCGAAGGTCGTGCCCCTGAATCCCTATGCCGAGTTCCTCTTCGGCGCCGGCCACTTCAGCTACGGCAACAACTCGCCCAGCACCACCCAGTTCGACTGGCGCGTCCTCGGCGGCATGGACAAGACTCTGCTCCCGCACCTCGACTGGCGCGTCATCGAAGTCTCCTACGGCCAGCTCAACACCTATTCCGGCCGCCTGCGTCCTGTCACGTTCAGCACCGGCATTGTCCTGCGCCTGCGCTGAGGGCGACTGCCTGAGAGCGCCATGTTCCTTGGCTACTTCGCCGTCGGATTCGCGAGCAAAAAGTTGGCTCCTCGCACCAACATGGCGCTGCTCATCGCGGCGCCTTTGTTTTCTGATCTGCTCTGGCCCATCTTCCTGCTGCTCGGCTGGGAGAGGGTTCGCATCGATCCCGGCAACACACGCTTCACCCCGCTCGATCTGGCCTGGTATCCCTGGTCGCATAGCCTGCTCATGACCATCGTCTGGGCCACCGCCTTCGCCGCCATCTATTACACCTTTGCCCGCTACCGAGCCGGCGCCTGCGTCATCTGGATCGGCGCCGTCAGCCACTGGGTTCTCGACTGGATGACTCATCGGCCGGACATGCCGCTCTATCCCGGCAGCGCGCGTTACGGCCTCGGTCTCTGGAACTCCATACCGGGCACGCTGATCGTGGAACTCTCGATGTTCGCTGTCGGGCTGTGGCTTTACATGCGCACGACTCGCCCCAAAGACCGCATCGGCCGCTACGCTTTCCTGGCTTACGCCGCGCTGCTATTGGTCGCCTATGTCGGCGATCGGTTCAGTTCGCCACCCAGCGGCACAGGAGACATCGCATGGCCCGGAATTATTGCCGAAGCGATCCTGCTCCCATGGGCATGGTGGTTCGACCACCACCGCGCGCTGCGAACAGATCAGAGCGGGATCGCAGCTCGGGCATAGGCGAGTCAGCACGGGCCGGCGCGAGATGCAGGCATGCTTCGGCCATACGCTCACCACGCCAAACTAGCTCGTCGGGGCGCGCGAAGGCATTCAAGAAGTCCGCACGAGATTGAACCACGCGCTCACCGCGCAACGCGTCTTGCTCTGCCGGGATGCACTCTATCCCGAAAATCGCAAATCATAGCGATCTGCTGTTCGTCCGCGACAGCACACCCACATCTGGCGATCCGCCTCACCATTGGACTTTCCCGAACCAAGATGCAATAAAGGACGCGTCTATGCGATTTTCGCAAATCGTATATCCGCCAGCAGCAGCGAAGAGCAACTTTTCTTAGCGGAAAAGCTGCGTCAAGTTTGCCCCGGCGGATACGTTATTGTGAAAACGGTCCACCAACCATCGGAGAAACCCATGCGCCGACGCGACTTTCTCTCCTCCGCCGCAGCAGCCGCTGCTCTGCTTCCCGCGGCCGCGCTCGCCAACACCTTCGCGCCATCCGCCGCAACTGGTGCTCCCCAAAATTCCGCAGCCGATTCGCACGCGATGCCGCTTGGCCTGCTTATCACACCCATCGATGGCCCGGAAGAAACCATCAAGCGCGTTCATGACCTCGGCCTGCCCACCTGCTTCTTCTCGCTCGACGCCTACATCGGCAAATTCACGCCGGCGCTCGCCGATCAGTTCAAAGGCCTGCTTGCGAAGTACAACGTCACCTGCACCACCGTCGAAGTCGTCGGGCCGCAGCCGCTGGTCTGGGACTTCATGCAAGGCCCATCCACCATCGGCCTGGTTCCGCGTGCCACCCGCGCTGCACGCATCGACGCGCTCAAGCAGGCATCGGACTTCGCCAAACTTCTCGGCGTGCACCAGGTGCAGACGCACTGCGGTTTTATTCCGGAAAACCCCGCTGACCCGCTCTACAAGGAAGCCGTCGCCGCCATCCGCGAAGTCGCCGAGCACTGCGCGAAAAACGATCAGCGATTCCTCATGGAGACCGGCCAGGAGACCCCCACCACCATGTCGCGCGCCATCCGCGACGTCGCGCAACCCAACCTCGGCGTCGGCCTCGACACCGCCAACCTCATCCTTTACGGCAAGGCCAATCCCGTAGACGCGGTCGCTATCCTCGGCCAGCACGTCCACGCCGTCCACGCCAAGGACGGCCGCTGGCCCACCAATCCCGACAAGCTCGGCGAGGAGGTCCTCATCGGCACCGGCCTCGTCGATTTCAAGAAGGTATTCGAAGGGCTGCGTAAAGCCGGCTACTCCGGCGCCATCACCATCGAGCGCGAAACCCACGGCCCGCAACAGATCGAAGATGTCCGCAAAGAGAAGGTCTATCTCGAAAACGTGCTCACGCAGGTTACATAACCCTAAAGTTGTCATCCTGAGCGAAGCGAAGGACCTGCAGTTCGACTGCATCACCAATAAAAAACGACGGGAACCATCATGGACAGACGCGACTTCATCAAAACCACCACCGCAGCCTCCGGCCTCCTCTTCGTCAAGCCCTCGACTGCTTTTGGATACCAGGCCAACTCGGCCGTGCGTCTCGGCCTGCTCGGCTGCGGCAATCGCGGTACAGCCGTCGCCACTTCCTTCGTAAAGAACACCCCCGCGCACCTCGTAGCGCTGGCGGACATCTTCCCCGACAAGCTCGCCCTCGGCAAACAGCACTTCGACGAGCTCAACGCTTCGGTCAACAAGCCCGCCATCGACCCGCAGCTCACCTTCCACGGCTATCGCGCCTTCGAAGAGCTCGCCAACTGCAAGGGCATCGACGCGATCCAGATCTCCACCCCGCCCTTCTTCCACGTCCAGCATCTCGAAGCCGCAGTTGCGGGCGGCAAGCACGCCTATTGCGAAAAGCCCGTCGGTGTCGATGTCCCACAGACGCGCAAGGCGCTCGAGATCGCGAAGCGCGCGCAGGGCAAAGTCAGCGTCGATGTCGGCTTCCAGATTCGCAGCGCGCCGCCGTTCGTTGAAATCGTGCGCCGCCTCCACTCCGGCGCGCTCGGCAAGCTCGCCAGCATTACCGCGTACTACAACGCACCCGCTTCCGTGGACCACGCGAAGCCGGGCATGTCCCCCGATGAGACGCGCCTGCGCAACTGGCTCTGGGACCGCACCCTCTCCGGTGACATTCTGCTCGAGCAGAACATCCACGTCATCGACATCTGCAACTGGGTCCTCGGCACGCATCCCATCAAGGCCTTCGCCACCGGCGGGCGCAACGTGCTCACCCACGCCGGCAATATCTGGGACAACTACCAGGTCGACTTCACATATCCCGATAACGTGCACGTCAGCTTTTCGTCCACGCAGTTCGGCGACTTCGGCTTCGATGTCTCGGAGCGCGTCTACGGCGCCGACGGCCTCGCCGAGATGCCCTACTCCGGACCACTCCGCATCCTCGGAAAAAACGCCTGGACCTGGTCCGATCCCGAGCAGACCAAACCCGCGGAGCCGGCAAAGTTCGCAGCCAACGGCGCTTTCCTGGACAACCTCGAGTTCGCCGATCGCGAAAAAGATCGCGGATTCATCGAGAGCATCACCAGCGGCCAGTTCCACAACCAGATCGCCGCCGGCGTGGAGACCGCGCTCGCGTGCATGCTCGGCCGCACGGCCGCGTACACCGGCCGCGAAACTACCTGGGACGAATTGCAGAAGAATCACGAAGCGTGGGAGCTGGGCATGGACCTGAAGCAGTTCAGCTAGCGACTATTCTGCGAGCGCGACAACGCCATGCGAACGCAATATCACTTCCGCAACTCTCATCAGGGTTTTCGCGCATGGAACGTGCACCGTCTCGTTAAGTTGTCCCGCGATCTCCCTCGCGAGCGGATCCCGCTCTCGGCAATTCGCGAACTGGACGAGCCCTATTGGTGCAACGAAGGGACCCTGACCTGCCGTGAAGTCGTCGATCATGCACGCTTGATGCTGGATTGCGATCTCGGCTTCCCCATCATTCTCTCGAGCGACGGCCGCATCATGGATGGAATGCATCGCGTGTGCAAGGCTCTCCTCGAAAACCGCACGGAAATCGAGGCAGTCCGTTTCGTGCATGATCCTGAAGCGGACTACATCGGCGTTCATCCCGACGACTTGCCCTACGACGAATAATCGGCCGTATCGTCAATTTCCGGCAACCATCAAGCAGCGTCATCATCTACCAACGAGTTCTCCTCCTCTGAGTCACTCTCATCGCAGCCACAGGAGAACGCCCCATGCCCCTGCCCGACCTCATTCCGCGCCTGGATGGTATCCAGCCTTTGGATGATCCGCTGCTCGAGCTGCGCGCCGCCACTTATCTGATCAGCGATTTGCCGCCGGCGATCCGCATAATCCTTACCGAAACCGGGCCACAGAACCAGGAACGGCAGCATGCCTTCCGACGGAGAGAATGAAATGCCCACCATCACTACCAAAGACGGCGTCGAAATCTTCTACAAGGACTGGGGTACAGGCCAGCCCATCGTCTTCAGCCATGGCTGGCCGCTGTCGGCCGATGACTGGGACACGCAAATGCTGTTCTTCCTCAGCCATGGTTATCGCGTGGTCGCGCACGACCGGCGCGGGCACGGCCGTTCGACGCAGACTGGCGATGGCCATGATATGGACCACTACGCCGACGATCTGGCCGCGCTTACCGCGCATCTCGATCTGAGAAACGCGATCCATGTCGGCCACTCCACCGGGGGCGGCGAAGTGACGCATTATCTGGGGCGCCATGGAGAGAGCCGGGTAGTCAAGGCTGCGCTGATCAGCGCGGTGCCGCCGCTCATGCTAAAAACCGCAGCCAATCCGCTCGGCCTTCCCAAGGCCGCCTTCGACGATCTGCAGGCGCAGCTCGTGGCCAGCCGGTCGAAATTTTATATGGATGTCGCGTCCGGGCCTTTCTACAACTACAACCGCCCGGGTGCGAAGCCCTCTGAACCGATCATCCACAATTGGTGGCGACAGGGCATGATGGGTGGGGCGAAGGCGCACTACGACGGCATCGTCGCCTTTTCCCAGACCGATTTCACAGATGACCTCAAGAAGATCACCATTCCGGTGCTGGTCATGCATAGCGAGGACGACCAAATCGTTCCCTACGTCGCCGCCGGTCCGCTGTCCGCCAAACTGCTGAAGAACGGGACGCTGAAAACCTACAAGGGCTTTCCGCACGGCATGCCCACCACCGAAGCCGAGACGATCAATGCCGACCTCCTGGCGTTCCTCAAAAGCTAGCCGCAAGAGCTAGCCACGTCATAGCGAGCGATTCGTTCTCGGGCTTCGTGCCGCTCGCATTGCCAACATTTCGCCTGTCACACATCTGGTGTTTTGAGATACGGGACGCCATCGAAATTCGGCGATCTCTGGAGCCGTCATATGCCGTCTATCCGGCGCAGCACATCCCCGTCACTCAAAACCTCATCTCTTCCCCTGTAACTCTTCATCGAATAGCAGTCGAGACAGGAGCCGCCATGTCCCGGAAGTCGACATCCCGCAGGTCAAACGACGCTCGCCGCAAGCGCGCGGACAGAAAGCCAGAGGAAAAGCGCAAGCGGCGGGAGGTCAAGCTCATCGGCGGACTGGCTGCGGGAGTTGTCGCCGGTATCGTCGCCACCTGGGCGCTCGATCGATATCAGGAAGGATCACTCGAAGCCACACGCCGCGCAGAGAATGAAAGGGGCGGCGACCTCACCCGCCAGGAAGATGAACTCCAGGGGCAGCATCAGGCTCACGCCGAGGCGGCCGAACGCATCGCACAGTCGACCTTCGGCAAGCGGCTCAGTCGCACTCAGCGCCGTAGCGCCGCGCCCATCGTCCACTATGCAGTTGGCGCGCTGACTGGCGGCATCTACGGTCTCACTGCGGAAGTTCTGCCCATCGTTCGGCGCGGCTATGGCACCGGGTACTCCAACCTGCTTTTTCTTGGCGGCTCCGAGGCGCTGCTCCCCTGGTTCAACCTCGGTCGCCCGAAGATCCCGCCCGCCCGCGCCAGCGGCCTCTCTGGACCCCTGGTCTACGGAGCGGTCCTCGAAACAACTCGGCGCGTCCTGCGCTGGTTTCTCTAGCTGATAAGCGTGACCCACATCCGCTTTGAGATGTGGATTTGAGGGTCGCCCCACAACACATCAGGCCAGCCCCAAGGCTGAGGCTGGCCTGTCCTTGCTTGACCATGGACCGCTACTGCGGTTGCTGCGCCGCCTGGTTTGCCTTGTCCGCTTCCCGCGCGGACTTCTCCTGGTCAGCCGTCGCTTTGTCTTCGTGCCTCGCCGCCTTTGTTGCGGCCTTGTCCGATTTCTCGTTGTGCTTCAGTTCCTTTTTCTCCCGCTTTTTCTCCTGCTTGTACTCCTTCTTCGTGTGCGGCTGGGGATTCGTCACCTGCCCGTTCTCGTCCGTCTGCTGAGCGTACAGGGTCGGGGTCGCGGCCACCCCGAAGCCCATGCCAAGACAAAGCGCTGCAGCCGCAATCCATCGCGTATTCGTCATCGCCGTTCCCTTCTGGTCATTCCCCTAGTGGGATGCCACCGAGCCGGCCGCTAAAGTTTTTGCCACTTATACCAAGGCAATTTCTTACAATAGAAATAGACCAATCCAGCAGGCTGAGATTCCGGAGTATCGCCTCCTCGGGAATTAAGTTATTTGGAATCACGAATTTCCATTTAACTCCTTCAGGATGACGAATTTAGCTCTCCGAAGACCCTCTAAACTTATGAAATAGGAGGGTTTAAGAGCCAAACTCCGGGACCCGGAGGGGGGAGGGGGTACCAGTCACGTTACTCTCCGCAACATTTTGCCGAAATCGCGGTTCATATGGCTGTCTGCAAGGCAAGCTAGAGCAGACAAGGCCGGACAGAACGCGCACTCCCGTGCAGGAACGCATCAGCGGGGAACAGAAGGCGACGGGCTGCCGGCAAGGTGAAGGGTATGCGCATCGCATCAGCAATCCGCTCTTTGGTCCTGGTCGCGGCAGTCAGCATCATCCCGGCCGTTTCACACGCAGGTGTCTTCGTTTCCATCGGCATTGGCGCACCGCCCGTTCTGCCCGTCTACGCGCAGCCCATCTGCCCGGCGCCCGGTTACATCTGGACCCCCGGTTACTGGGCCTACGACGATGCCGCCGGCTACTACTGGGTGCCCGGCGCCTGGGTGCTCGCTCCCTACACCGGCGCGCTCTGGACTCCTGGCTATTGGGGCTGGGGTAACGGCGGCTACTTGTGGCACGTCGGCTACTGGGGCCCGCACGTCGGCTTCTACGGCGGCGTGAATTACGGCTTCGGCTACTTCGGCCGCGGCTTTGAAGGCGGCTATTGGGATCACGACCGCTTCCGTTACAACACTGCAATCATGCACGTGGATCGCGATCGCTTCCGCGACAACGTTTACGAACGCAGGATTGATGTCCGCAACGACAACCGGGTCAGCTTCAATGGCGGCCGTGGCGGCGTCCAGATGCGTCCCACAGGCGATGAGCAGCGCTGGGCGCGCGATCAGCACACAGCACCCCTGGCTGCCCAGCACCAGAACGAGATGCGCGCCAGCCAAAACCGTGCCCAGTTCGCAAATGTGAACCATGGCCGTCCGGAAAACCTGGCCCGCACCGAGCCGGCCTCCTTCAACCGCAACATGCCGGTGAACACCCGGCCCGCGGTCAACAACGCCTATCATCCCCAGGCAAACACGCAGATGAACCAGCACACACAGCCGCAGACATACCGTCCGCAGTCTCAGCCGCAGACCTATCATGCGCAGGCAAATCCGCAGATGAACGAGCACACGCAGCCGCAGGCCTACCACCCGCAGCCGCAGCAGACGTACCGTCCGCAGACGAACCCACAGATGAGTCAGCACACGCAGCCGCAGGCGTACCACCCGCAGCCGCAGCAGACGTATCGTCCGCAGATGAACCAGCACACCCAGCCGCAGGCCTACCACCCGCAGCCGCATCAGACGCACCAGGCACCCCAGCCGCAGGAGTCTCACGGCGGCGGTGGCGGCGGACATGACGGCGGCGGAGGACACGGACACGGCCGCTAAATACAGCGGACCTGATGGAAAGGGCGGACCTCATGGTCCGCCCTCTTACTTTTTTGCAGGAGTTTCGGCTAGCCGATGCGTCGCCGGTTTCTCGTTGACGCTGTGCGCAAGTCCCGCGGCTTCCATCGTCGCGCCGATCATGGCCGGGATGCCCATGCACGAGTTCAGCATGAGCTGATACAGTCGGTGATCGCTCCAGTCCTGGTTGTAGAAGCGGCGGATATAGCTGGCGCGGCGGCGGTCCGTAGCTTCGAGTTCCTGCTGCGCATCCTCCGCGCGATCGGGAAACTGGTCGCGGAACCAAGCCAGCTTGCGAGCCGTGGAAGCGTAGACAAAGACGTGAAAGGTGCCGGGGACATTGACCAGCGCCGAAGCTGCCCCGCGTCCCACCACAACACAATTCCCTTCGGCGACCCGGTCCTTCAGGTAATCGCGAATCAGGCTGGTCAGCCGCTCGCTGTCGAAGACCTCGGACGATGACATGATCGCCGGCATGCGCTCGACGCTGGCATGCCAGAAGGTCTTGCCCAGCCGGTAATACCACGGATCGAGTCGTTCATCGCAGTTGGCTACGGCAGATTTGTCCAGCCCGAGCTTGCGGGCGATCTCGTCCACGATGCAGTTGTCGATGATCCGCCAGCCCAGGTACTCGGCGAGCAGGTGGGCGAACTCCCCGCCGCGGCTGCCGTATTCGCGCTCCACCGTGATGATGCGTACCATGCTGCACCGCCTGCGCGTCGGCGTCCTCGCCGATCAGATTCGAGGGGAGCTTACCATCTGTTCGCAGCCCTGACTACTGAGACTCTGATGGCCGCATATTGGTTACTGGCGCAGATCGACGATTGTAGCGCCGGCTCCGCCCTCCGACTGCGTCGCCTCCGTCACCGTGGCGACATGCGGATGGCTGCTCAGCATCGCCCGGAGCGCCCGCCGGAGCACACCCATGCCCGTGCCATGAATGATGCGCACCCGCTGCAGCCCGGCCAGAAAAGCCCGGTCGAGGAATCTCTCCACCTCGGCGCTGGCCTCAGCCACGGTCTGTCCGATGACATTGATCTCCGCCCGCATGTCGTCTGTGGAGGAAGCCATGGTCACTGACACTCCGCGCCGCCGTGCCGCCTCCACGGGGTTCAGCTCCATGGCTGCGCGTCGGGAGATGACTTCGGCGATGTCCCCCCGGGGCACCCTCATCTTCATCGGCCCCATCGCCACCTCAAAATTGCTGTCGTCGATCTGCCGCTCCACGACAGCAACGCGGCCGAGCGACTTGAGTCGCACTGTGTCACCCGCGGCAACGTGACGCACCACATGCGGCTGCGCCTGCGGATCGCCCTTGTCTGCACCCGTGTGCTGCGCGACCGCGGTCGCATTGAACTGCTCGGCGAATTCACGCCGCAGCCGTGCGATGCGCCGCTCCGCTTCCTTGGAGAGCTTCTGCTGCTGCATGCGGTCATCGATCGCCTTCACCGCCTCGCGCATGCGAAACTCGAAGTCCTTCAGCAGCCCGGCTAGTTGCTGGTCAAGCTCGCGGACCTTGGCTTTCCACTCTTTCAGGCCCTCGGCTTCCAGCCGCTGCCGCTCGCGTTCCACTTCGCTCTCGCGCTGGCCGAGCGCAGCTCGTTCGCGATCCACTGCTGCAAGGTCCGCATGCAGCCGGTCGAGGAAGTGCGCAATGTCCTCCGTCTGATGCGAGAGCTGGCGCCGTGCAGCTGCGACGACTGTGGGGTCGAGCCCGATGCGCTGTGCGATGTTGATTCCCGCCGACGCGCCGGGAACGCCAAGCCGCAGCGCATAAGTCGGTGCCAGCGTCTGCTCATCGAATCCGACTGCCGCGTTGAGCACTCCCTTGTGTTTTCCTTCGTAGACTTGCGCGGCATAGACCTTCAGCGAAGTGTGGTGCGTGGAGATGATCGACCAGGCACGCGCATTGAGGAAATGCTCCGCGATAGCGACTGCCAGCGCCGCGCCTTCCTCCGGGTCGGTCGCGGACCCCAGCTCATCGAGCAGCACCAGGGAGTGCTCATCCGCCACAGCCGCAATGCGGTTCAGGTTCACGATGTGCGCGGAGAAGGTGGAGAGGTTCTGTTCGATGGACTGCGCGTCGCCGATATCCGCGAGGTAAGAGCGGAAGACGGGGAGCACCAGCCGCTCGGCAGGAACGGGCACTCCTGCCTGGGCCATCATTGCCAACAAGGCAGCGGTCTTCAGCGCGACGGTCTTGCCGCCTGTATTCGGGCCGCTGATGATGAGCTGGCGCGCGTCGGACTCGAGGCCGAGTGTGAGCGGCACGATCGTGCCGCCGCTGCGGCGCAGTCGCCGCTCCAGCAGCGGATGTCGTCCCTTCTGCAACAGGAACTCCGGCGCCTCATCACCGGCCGCCTCACCACCGGTAAAGACGGGTGCGACGCATTCGTACTCCTCAGCGAAACGGGCTCGGGCCTGGAATGCATCGACCTCGGCAAGGATCGCCGCGCCGGTCGAGAGCGTCACTGCCTCGCGCGCGATCTCGCTTGTCATCTGCACGAAGATGCGATGGACTTCAGCCTGCTCCTCGTCCAATAGGCGAATGAGTTCGTTGTTTTGCTCGATCGTTTCCAGGGGCTCGACGTAGACCGACTGTCCGCTGCTGCTGGCGCCGTGCACTACGCCTGGGATGCGGCGCTTCCATTCCGCCTTCACCGGGATAACGAAGCGCTCCCCGCGAATGGTGATGAGGTCTTCCTGCATCGAGCCCTCGCCGGAGAAGCGACGCAGCGCCTGGCGCAGGCTGCTCTCAATCGCGCGCTGCTGCCGCTCGACTTCGCGGCGAATGCGTTTCAGGTCAGGCGAAGCATCGTCGTTGAGCGTGCCGTCCGGATTGATCCGTGACCGCAGGGAGCGCAGCAGTGGCGCAAGCTGGTTGCCGCGCAGCGGAGCGGTCATGGCACGCAGTGAAGCGATGCGCGATGCCAGATCATCCGGTGGCTCCTGCATGGCGATGTACCACGCTACGACATCATCACCGAGCGCCAGCAACGGCAGGAGTTGTTCCACCTCAAGCGCAGTTCCGGGAATTAGCGCCTTCGCCGTCAACGTCGAAGGGTCAAATAACGCGGCCAGCGCCGGACGCACGCCGGCAGCAAGACAGATGCGCATCTCCGACACCAGTGCATGCTGCTCGGCGGCCCAAGTGCTGGAGGTCGAGGGTGCAAGCGCCATCAGCCACTCACGTGTCACCGCGGCGGTGGCGTATTGCGCCAATAGCGCGAGCAGCGCCTCCCACTCCAGGGCGGCAGGGCTGAAGTCGGCGACAGGCTCCGGAATGGATGGCAGCAGACCCACGTTCTCACTCTACCTTGGCCGAGGTAGATAGAATCGAGCCATGGAGTTCCCGCAAACCCGCCTTCGTCGCCTGCGCACCACCGCGCCCATGCGCTTGCTGGTGCGTGAGACGCACCTGCACCCCGGCGCACTGATTTATCCTCTCTTTCTGTGTCGCGGCGAGGGCGTGCGCCGTGAGGTGAAGTCGATGCCGGGCGTCTTCAACGTCTCGGTCGACGAGGCGGTGAAGGAGGCGGAACAGGCTGCAGCACTTGGGCTGGGTGGGCTGCTGTTGTTTGGCCTGCCCGAAGCGAAAGACGAACAGGGTAGCGGCGCCTACGATGCTGCGGGAATCACGCAGCAGGGTCTGCGCGCGCTGAAGCAGAGCTCCGCTGCGAAAAAGCTGGTGCTGATTGCAGATGTCTGCCTGTGCGAATACACATCCCACGGCCACTGCGGCGTGGTGCAGCGTGATGGCGACGAGTTCCACGTCGATAACGACGCCACGCTGGACCTGCTGGCGAAGACGGCTGCATCCCTCGCCGAAGCCGGCGCGGATATCGTTGCACCATCGGACATGATGGACGGCCGCGTGGCTGCCATTCGCGATGAGCTAGACGAGGACGGATTCGAGCAGGTGCCGGTGCTGTCGTATGCGTCGAAGTTTGCCTCTGCGTTCTACGGACCGTTCCGCGAGGCCGCGGATTCTGCCCCGCAGTTCGGCGATCGGCGCACCTATCAGATGGACGGCGCCAACCTGCGCGAGGCTATGCGCGAGATCGAGCAGGACCTGGGCGAAGGCGCGGACATGATCCTGATGAAGCCGGCGATGCCGTATCTCGACGTGATCCACGCCGCGCGTGGGCGCTTCGATGTTCCGATGGGTGCGTATCAGGTTTCGGGCGAGTACTCGATGATGCAGGCGGCCTTCGAGCGTGGCTGGCTGGAGCGCGAGCGCGCAATGCTGGAGTCGCTGATCTCCATTCGCCGCGCCGGTGCGGACTTCATCGTGACTTACTTTGCCAAGGGAGCTGCGAAGCTGCTGTAGAACTCAGGCCTGCGAGAGCATCCCGCGTAATTGCGCTTCCAAACGTGCAGTGAACTCCTGCGGCGTCTCGCCGATTTCCATCGTGACTGGATCGCCGACAAGAATCGTCACCGTACCCGGCCGGAACCAGCGCCGCTTTCGCTGCTTGATCTCGCCCAGACCCACCATGGCAACTGGCAACACGGGCGCAGCGGACTCGCTTGCCAGCAGACCGATGCCCGACTGGAATGTTCCGAGAGTCGCACCGGCGGAGCGGCGTCCTTCGGGAAAAAGGATCACCGACATGCCGTGGTCCATCGCTGCTCCAGCATGCGCGAAGCTGCGGCGAAATCCGGCACCCTGTGGCAAAGGGAAGACGTTGAAGAGCGCAGTGACCAGCCCGTAAGCGAGCGGCGTGAGCGGCCGAAACCATGCGTGTCGCTCCGCACGGGCGTGACGCCAGCCCGTCAGCAGACCTCCGGCCATCGCGACCGCTGTGTGTCGCCGGAGGCGCGCGGGTAACGCGGCAAGGACGAGTGCAACATCGTAGGCCGTGACGTGATTGGCCACGATCAGGAACGGCTTCTCCGAAGGGACAATGCGCGGCCGCACGATGCGCGGACCGAGCAGCAAACGGGTAAGCGGGATGGAGACGCACTCCAGGAATGCAATGCGCAGCCAGCGGATGGCCGCGCTCCACGGCCAACGCGGGTAGATCGTCTCATCATCCGCGGCATGGCGGCCTATCGGCGCTTGTGCAGGCAAGGTGCTTGCGGTTGTAACGGCAGCTTCTGCCGTCCTCGAGTGAAGAGCGATGAGTCCGCGCAAGTCACCGACAGTGCGCGCACGTTGCCACGCGTCGTCGGGAATCTCAATCGCGAATTGTTGCTCCAGGGCGCTCTGCAACTCGACCAGGCCCAGGCTGTCGAGGCCGATGTCCTCGCTGAGGCGGCTCGCATCCGAGACATTTTCCACGCGTGCGCCAGGCATGGCGCGCAGCCCGCGCAACAAAGAATCGTCGCCAGTCGCGATCTCACCCTTCGCGGTGAATGCGAGTTGGGCGCGTGCGGCGACTTCGCGACGCTTCACCTTGCCAGTAGAGGTGCGGGGAAAATCCGGATCGGGCCAGAGTAGCCAGCGGCGTATCTGCTGATGGACGGCTAACGCCGTGTTTGCCGATGTCACGGCGGCCTCCGCCTTGCTTTCACCGTTCATCAGCAATGCGGCTGCGGGTTGTGGGCCAGCTCCGCTGTCAAACGCAAAGGCAGATGCGTCGCGCACGCCCGGCTGAAGTGTGAGGGCGGCTTCCACATCCTGCGGATGCACGTTCAGGCCGGCGGCGGTGACGATGACGTCGCTCTTGCGGCCGGCAAAGACCAGCTCTCCTTTGTCGTTACGGGCGGCGAGATCGCCGGTGTGGAGCCAGCCCTCTTCGGCGTTGCGCGCCTCCGCGTGTCCAGCGCGCCATTCGGTTTCGGCAATCGAGCCGCCGCGGACGAGGATTTCGCCATCCTCAGCAATCTTCATCTCGCGTCCGGCGAGCGGCTTGCCGATGCTGCCGCGTGCCGTGTGGAAGGGATGGTTCAGCGTGACCAGTGCGGTGGTCTCAGTCATGCCGTAGCCTTGGACGAGTGCGAAGCCGAGCCTGGTCCAGAACTGCTCCAGGTCTGCCGGTAAGGTCGCGCCTCCGCAGATGAATGCCCAGAACTTCAAGCCGAACAGGCGATGCTGCTCGCGGAAGCGCCACCAGCGGCCAAGTGCGGAGACATCCTGCGCGGCATCAACTCGGGCCGCAAGAGCCGGATCGAGGCGTACCAGATGGCTCCGCAATAGCTCCAACACGCGCGGCACGGCAGCCAGCACGGAGATGCGCTGGTTGTGGATGAGCTGGACGAGGCGCGGTGCGTCCAGGCGGGATTCGAAGTGGACCTCGGCGGCGAGCAGGGGTGGCACCCAGAGGCCCATGAACTGCCCAAAGACATGCGAGAGGGGCAGGGTGTGGAGGAAGCGCAGCGGGTGGAATGGGCGCTCATAACGCCGATATGTGGCGACCTCGCGCTCGATTGGGTCGAGCGAGGCAAGCACGTTGCCGTGGGTGTGGACGATGCCCTTGGGCTCCGATGTGGTGCCGGAGGTGAAGACGATCTGGAGCGGCGTGTTCCGGTTGAGGCTTGGAACCGGCTTGTAGTCCGGCGCGGGGAAGGGTTGCATCCAGCGCGAGGACTGGAACATCAGATTGCTGCAGCTTCTGGAGCAGCGCGCTATCGCCGACGAGAAGGCGTGGGCTGGTTTCGGCAATGACGCGCTGGGCAAAGCTCGGATCGCCGGCAGCGTCGAGCGGCACGACGATGATGCCGCGCAGGACGCAGCCGTAGAAAGCAGCGATCCATGCGGCTGAATTCTGTCCCCAGAGCAGGACGCGGTCGCCGAACTGGATGCCACGGCCTGCATATTGGGCTGCGAAGCGGGCGCTGAGCTCGGCTAGCTCGGCATAGGTCGATGGCAGGCTGCGGTTGCCGGTATGGCTGACGACCGCGCGCTCTGAGCCGTAGCGGCGGAAGTCATCGAGCAGCGTGGCCAAATGCGGACGGGCCAGATGCGGAGGCACAGGGCCAGTGTGTCACATGCGCGTAGAATGATGTGTTTGACTCAAAGCAGCGGCGTGGATTGGACGGAAGGGGAGCAACGATTTTGGCTGAGACTACTTATGATGTGGCGGTGATTGGAGGGGGGCCGGCGGGGTATACGGCGGCCATACGCGCGGGGCAGTTGGGACTCAAGGTCGCGCTGATCGAGCGTGAGACGAAGCTTGGCGGCACCTGCCTGCACTGGGGCTGTATTCCGACCAAGTCCATCCTGTTCAACGCCGAGGTGTATGAGCACCTGAAGCACGCCAAGGAGTATGGCATCGAAGGCGTTGGCGAGGTGACGCTGAACTGGAAGGCGATCCTCGACCGCAAGAGCCAGATCATCACCAAGCATGTGAAGGGCCTGGACTTCCTGATGCGGAAGAACAAGGTCACGGTAGTTCCCGGCACGGGGAGTCTGACCGGCGGTGCGAAGGGTGGCGTTCATACGGTCTCCGTCAAGGGCGCCGACGGTAAGGCGACCCAGGTGCAGGCGAAGAAGGTTCTGGTCGCGACTGGCTCCGACGCCAAGCTGCTGCCGGGGCTCAAGGCGGATGACCGCATCCTGACTAATATCGAGATCCTGAGCATCGACCGCATCCCGAAGTCGCTGGTGGTGATCGGCGCGGGCGCGGTGGGCGTCGAGTTTGGATCCATCTTCAAGAGCTTCGGGTCGGAGGTCACGATCGTGGAGTATCTGCCGCGGCTGGTGCCGAACGAGGATGAGGACGTGAGCAAGGAACTGGCGCGCGTCTTCCGCAAGCGGGGCATCGAGTCGCATGTGGGCGCCAAGGTGGACAAGGTGGAGCGCACCAAGGACGGTGTGAAGGTCAGCTTCACCAGCGCGGACGGCAAGGCGCAGGTGAAGGAAGCGGAGAAGGTTCTGGTTGCGGTTGGCCGCGCGCCGCGGACGGAAAGCGTGGGGCTCGACAAAACGAAGGCAAAGCTCGAGCGCGGATTCGTTTATGTGAACGAGTGGATGGAGACGGCGGAGCCGGGGGTGTATGCGATCGGCGACATCGTTGCCGGGCTGCCGCAACTGGCGCACGTGGGCGCGATGAGCGGCATCGTGGCGGTGACGAAGATCGCCGGACGGCCCGCGCGACCGGTGAGGCGCGAGCGTATTCCGGCGTGCACCTACTGCGAGCCGCAGATCGGCAGCGTGGGGCTGACCGAGGCGCAGGCCAAGGAGAAGGGCCTGCAGGTGAAGGTGGGCAAGTTCCCGTTCTCCGCCAACTCGAAGGCCTCGATTGTGAACGAGCACGAGGGCTTCGTGAAGGTGGTCGCCGATGCGAAGTACGGCGAGGTGCTGGGCGTGCACATCATCGGACCACAGGCGACAGAGCTGATTGCCGAAGCTGTGACAGCGATGGAACTGGAAGCGACCGTCGACGAGATGATGTTCACCATCCACGCTCATCCGACCCTGGCTGAGGCGATGCTGGACGGCTTCGGTGCGGTGGAGGGTATGGCGATCAACGTCTGAGGACTGGCCGTCCGGGCAAACGCGCCTGCGGCGCACCCTGTGGGGTTCGCTTCCTTTGGTCGCTCACGAATGGTTCTGTGGGCGGCCTTGGCACCCGCTTTGCTCGTTCTGCTTGGTACCGTTACCGTCCCCCCCTCCCCTCCGGTCCCGGAGTGGTGCCCTATAAAGCTTCTGCTTTCATTGGCTTAGGGTCTCTCCCGCGGGCTAAAATCGTCACTCCATTCAAGTTAGCTGTAAATTCGTCCAGCCAAAGAAGTTAGGGGTAGTGATCCGTAGCGAGCCGGCGGACATTGGATACAGTATCTGTGCCCTATTTCAAGGCTAGCAAATTGAGTCGATTGAATCGGCAAATTTTTGCAATTGCTGAGGCGTTAGGCCCAGTTCGGGATAGTCCGGCGGACGCGCGCCGGCACGGGCATGAGATTCATCTTCCACGTAATGGAGAATTGCGATGGCAGAGAAACAGAGTTTCCAGCGTTTCAGAGTGAACGATATTGCGCGGTCTTTTCCGGAGACTGCAGAAACGCTGCTGCTGGATACATATCTGACCGATGAAGCAGCCGCTAGCGCGCGGGTGTTTCGGGTCTACCGGGAGACGCCGGCGCATTATCACGTTGGCAGCGATGAGTACTTTTACGTCGTTTCAGGAAGAGGCAACTTCTGGATGGGTGACGCTTCGAACGAAGCAGAGTTCGCTCCTGGTGATCTTCTGTTCTTCAAACGCAGGATCGTTCATGCTCTGCCCGACATCCTGGAGGGGCCGGTCGTCTTTCTTGCGATCGACACGCCTAGACGCGACCCGAAGGACATCATCTTCGTGAACCCGGAGGAGGGCACGCCGGAGACGTTCATCCGCACACGGGAAGGATGACGTGTCTGCGGTGCTCGTACGGTTCTAACTGGCCGTGGATGCTCAGAGAAACCTTTGCAGTGCCTCGGTGGTTTCCTTTGGGCTTTCTTCCATGACCCAGTGGCCGGTGTTTTTCAGCACCACTACGGTTACGTTTGTGGCTACCAGCCGCGCTTGCTGGCCAAGCGCATCGCCTAATGATTTGTCGCCGCCGATGGTGAGGACTGGGATGGTGAGCCGGGTCTTGGCGAGCTCGGCGAAGTCTTTGGCGGCCTGCTGGAAGGAGACGAAGTACTGCCAGCCGGCGTGCATGCGTCCGGGGCGGGAGTAGGCGGCGATGTAGGCTTCGCGATCGGCTTCCGGCAGGGAGCGGGTCTTGTCGGCGGCGAGGTCGTTCCAGAAATAGGAGAAGTAGATGCGCTCACGACCCTGGACGAGGGCTTCGGGCGTGGGCCCGTTGAAGCGGAAGTGCCAGATGCCGGGATTGTTGTAGATGGCCTCCCAGTCGGGGACGCCGGGGAGAAAGGCGTCCATGAGGGCGAGCCTGGTGACCTCCGATTGGAACTGCGCGGCGTAGGCGTAGGCGACCATGAGGCCGATGTCGTGGCCGACAACTTCGGCTTTCTCCACGCCGAGTGAGCGGGCGAGCGCGTGGATGAGGATTGCGGCGCTCTTCATATCAAGCCCGCTGGCAGGGATGTCCGAGTCGCCGATGCCGGGCAGGTCGGGCGCGATGACGGTGAAGCGGTCGGCGAGCAGCGGGATGATGGGCTGCCACATCCGCGAGGTCTCCGCGTAGCCGTGCAGCAGGATGAGGGGCGTGCCGCTGCCGGCGGTGAGGTAGTGCAGCTTGACGCCTTCGATTTCCGCGGTGCGCGAGACGGAATCTTTCATGAGAGGTTCTCCTGAGGAGAGACACGCGCGTGTGGCACGCACTCCGCGTTCCGTTGCTGCGCGTTTCTAACTCTTCTCTATTGGTCGTTCTGTGAGGCGAGGAAGCGGCGCACGCGGGGGGAGATGTCGTCGCGTGCCGCAGCCATCCTTCGGCCATCTGGCTGCGGCAGGAGTTTCCGGTGCAGAGAAGAGAACGTCAGGCATGGCTAGTGTCTTGGCGAACTTCGCGGAACACCCTACCCTACCTGCGGCAGGGTAGGGCACCCGGTTTGCTTGCCTGTCGAATTCCCTTCCTCACTTCCACGCTGAAACTGCAGGTCCTTCGCTTTGCTCGGGATGACAATTTGTTCTAGCTGCAGCAGGCCGAGCCGCAGCATGCCTTTGCGCTGGGTTTGAGCGCGTAGACCTTTACGCTGGCTGCTGCGGCGTTCACGTCGTAGGTGGAGAGCAGCGCCGTGAGGTCCTGATGAAGCGTCGTTGATGGCTCGGGATGGCAGCAGGAATAGCTGCCGCTGCTCATCTGTTTTGCATCTTCCGCGGGCGAGCAGCAGCCGGCCTGGCCTTCGACTTTGGCGTAGGCGTTGAGGTCGGTATGGCTGTCGACAATCTCGACGGACGCGAAACCAGCGTTGCGAAGACCACTGCGGTAATCGTCGATGCGGATGGCTCCGGCAATGCATCCGACGTATGCGGCGAGGCTGTTCGCGAGGGCTTCGGGCAGTTCGGATTTGAGCGCGATGTCGCTGACGGCGAGGCGGCCGCCGGGCTTGAGCACGCGGAAGATTTCGCGGAAGACGGCAGGCTTGTCGGGCGCGAGATTGAGAACGCAGTTGCTGATGACGCAGTCGGCAGAAGCATCGGGAAGCGGCAGGCGGTCGATGTCAGCGAGATGAAACTCGACATTGGTGTAACCGCCGGATATGGCGTTGGCGCGGGCGCGCTCGATCATGGCGGACGTCATGTCGATGCCGATGGCGCGGCCGGTGGGGCCGACTTTTTGGGCGGCAAGGAAGACATCGAGACCGCCGCCGGAGCCGAGATCGACGACGACTTCGCCCGGCTTGAGGTTCGCAGTGGCGGTGGGATTGCCGCAGGAGAGCCCCATGTTGGCGGCAGCGGGGATGGAGGTGAGCTCATCGGCGGTGTAGCCGAAGGCTTCGGCTACGGCTTTGACGCCGGCGTGGTCACTGGACAACGCGCTTTCGGCGATGGCTCCGTACCTGGTTTTTACCGCATCGAATGTTACATCGTTCTCGGGCACATGGAACTCGGGCTTGGCCATGGTGAATTCCTCCCTCACATATCTCGTAAGGCGAATGTATCCTTTTGTAGACATATTCGTCAAGGCATATATAATTTTGCTATGGCAGCGAGAGCTTCTTTCGATATGGAGCGGTTTTTCCAGGCGCTGGGCGACAGGACGCGGCTGCGACTGCTGAACCTGATGGGCGAGCAGGAGATTTGCGTCTGCTATTTCGTGGAGATACTGGCGCAACCGCAGCCGAAGATCTCGCGGCACCTGGCGTATCTGCGGCGGGCGGGGCTGGTGGCGGCGCGGCGCGAGGGCAAGTGGATGCACTACCGGCTGGTGGTGCCGCAACACGCGGGCGCCGCGCAGATCTTGCGACAGACACTGGAATGGATGCGCGCGGACAAGGCGATGCAGGGGGACCGGGCGCGGCTGTCGCGCGCCTGCTGCGCGCTGGAGAAGTTTGACGCTCTCGAGGGTGCGCCGCTGCCGAGCCACGTGGACCCAACAGCCTGCGAGGTGCGCTGAGTACCTCTGCGCGGACGCGGCGCATCTCCCTGTGCAGGCGGGAGAGATGCTCAGCAAGCAGTGGAGCACGGATGCGGAGCGCATTGAAGCGCATCGGGAGTTCTTTGCGAATCTGATTGCCGCGCGGGCCGGTGTTTCTCAAGAGAGTGAGCTGGCCGATGCGTTTCGGACGACGCCGCGCGAGCGCTTTGTGGGCGGGCCGCCGTGGCGGATCCTGACGCGCCATGGCTTTGTGGAGGCGCCGCATGACGATCCCGCATTCCTGTATCAGGACGTCGTGGTGTCGCTGGGCACTGACGGGCTGAATAATGGAGAGCCGTCGCTGCATGCGATGTGCATCGCGACGCTGCGGCCACAGAGGGGCGACAGGATTGTGCATGTGGGCGCGGGCACGGGTTACTACACGACAATCCTGGCGAAGCTCGTGGGCGAGCGCGGCGTGGTGGATGCCTATGAGATCGAGCCGAGGCTGGTGCGGCGCGCGGCGGAGAATCTGGCGGCCCTGCCGCAAGTGAGGCTGCATGCGCGCAGTGGCGCAGAGGGGCCGCTGCCAGCGTGCGATGTGCTGTACGTGAATGCGGGTGCGACCGCGCCGCTGGCAGTGTGGCTGGATGCGTTGAAGCCGGGAGGCCGGCTGCTGTTTCCGCTGACGCCGGATGACGGCGCGGGCGCGATGCTGCTGATCACACGCACCGATGGCGAGGTCTATGCCGCGCGGTTTCTGTTTCAGGCACAGTTTGTCGGATGCGCGGGAGCTCGGGAAGACGGGGAGGAGCGGCGGTTGGACCATGCATTTCGTAACCGCAACTGGAACAAGGTAAAGTCGCTGCATCGTGACGACAAGCCGGGAGCCGGCTGTTGGCTGGCCGGGCGGGGCTGGTGGCTGTCCACGGAGGATGTGGCTTCGACCCGTCCTGAAACATCTGGTGACGCGGGAGTTGCCTGAAGGCCGTCACTCCGCATATTCCACTCGTCCCATCTTTCTGTTGGAGCGGAATGGCCGCGTCTGGCGCTGACCCTTCCCGCGGCCGGGGAACCTTTGCGCTGATAAACTCGTTTCTACCCTACAGGCCAACCTATGGCATTTCGAGAAGCCATCCGTATCGCGCTGCAGTCGCTCTGGGCGAACAAGCTGCGCTCTATCCTCACGCTCATCGGTGTGGTCATCGGTGTGGCCTCGGTCATCATGGTCCTTACGCTGGTGGCCGGTGTGAACAAATTTGTCGCCACCAAGATCTATGGCTATGGCGCTGATGTGTTCACCGCGTCCAAGGAGCCTTCGGTCGTCTTCAGCGATGCGGAATTCATGAAGTACCAGAAGCGCAAGGACCTGAAGTACGACGCGTATGAGGCGATCGCGGAGCGTTGCACTTACTGCTCGAGCACGGGCGCTATGGCTGATGCCACCGGCTCGGTGGTCTACGGCATCCACTCCGCCACCGATATCGACATCCGCGGCTGGACCGCGGATATGCCTGCCATCTACGACATCAACATCGAGCGCGGGCGCGCTTTTACCCCCAGCGAAGAGTCCCGCCGCCTGCACGTTGCGCTCATCGGGCCGGACATCGTCGATAACCAGATGGGCGGCGAGGATCCGCTGGGCAAAGAGATTCGCGTCGACGGCGAACACTACACCGTGATCGGCGTGGGCGAGCGCAAGGGCAAGACCCTGGGCCAAAGCCAGGACAACTGGGTCGCCGTGCCGCTCACCACGTTTCTCGACACCCACGGCTCCAATCGCAGCCTCACCCTCTATGCACGTGCCTTCGGAGTGGGCGATCCGCTGGATCAGGCCGCCGATCAGATGCGTGTCATTCTCCGCTCCATCCGCCATGATCGGCCCGGCGAGGAAGACAGCTTCTCCGTCGATACCAACCAGACTTTCGTCGGCATCTGGCAGAGCATCAGCTCCAGCTTCTTTGCCGTGTTCATTTCGCTCGCTGCTATCTCGCTGGTCGTCGGCGGTGTCGTCATCATGAACATCATGCTGGTCTCGGTCACCGAGCGCACCCGCGAGATCGGCGTCCGCAAGGCGCTGGGCGCGCGCCGCGCCGATCTTATGTCGCAGTTTCTTGTCGAGTCAGCGACTCTGGCTTTTGTTGGCGGCATGGGCGGTGTTCTTGGCGGCATTACCATGGCGAAGCTGATCACGCTTATTGTCGGCTTCCCCTCCGACATTAAGATCTGGGTCGTACTGCTCGGCCTGGGCGTCGCCACTTCGGTGGGCCTCTTTTTTGGCGTCTACCCTGCGCGAAAAGCGGCCAAACTGGACCCCATTGTCGCCCTACGTGCGGAGTTGTAGCGGAAGTCCCTGAGGAGTGATCCATGCGGCTGAGTGACGGAAAAGAAGCAGTAAGGATGGCGGCCGAGACGCTGCGCGCAAACAAGCTGCGCTCCGGCCTCACCATCCTCGGCATCATGATCGGGGTCACCACCGTCATCCTCATCTCCTCGGTCATCAACGGCCTGACCGCCAACGTCAACGACCTCATCAAGTCGCTCGGTACCAATGTCTACTGGGTCTTCCGCTTCCAGGTCTTCGGCAACCGGCCCACGCAGGAGATGCTGAATCGCAAACAGCTCACCTATGAAGACGCAATCGCGTTGCGCGACCTTCCTCACGTCATAGCCGTTGATCCATCGCAGCAGTACCGCTCGCCAACCGGCCATCTGGGCAGCTTTTCCATCAACTACAAAGGCCATAAGCTTTCCAACACCATGCTCGAAGGCGACTCCGAGCAGCAGCCGATGGTCTATGACATCAATTTGGACGAGGGCCGCTTCTTCACTGCAGAGGAAGAGGAGCGTCGCGCCAATGTGGTCGTGCTCGGCCACGACGCCGCGGAAGAGCTCTTTGGGCAGGAGTCCGCTCTGGGCAAAGAGGTCGAGATCGAAGGCGATGTCTTCACTGTGATCGGCGTGCTTGCCAAGCAGAAGCAGGTCTTCGGCGGCGGCAAAAATCCCAACGACAATTCCGCCCACTTCCCGCTGTTCACCTTCCGCAAGATCCATCCGGAGATCCTGGACTACTGGATAAGCGTGAAGTATGACGACGCAAAGAACAAAGTCGCGGTGGAAGACGAGATTCGCGAGATGCTCCGCCGCCGGCGAAGGGTCCACTCCGATCAGCCGGATAACTTCGCTATCTTCACCTCGGACGGCCTGCTCCAGCTCTGGAACTCCCTCACCGGCGGCCTGTTCATCTTTCTCGTCGGCGTCTCCAGTGTTGGCCTGATGGTAGGCGGCGTCGGCGTCATGAACATCATGCTGGTCTCGGTCACTGAGCGAACGCGCGAGATCGGGATCCGCAAGGCGCTCGGCGCCACCCGGCGAACCATCATGCTGCAGTTCACGCTCGAAGCGATGACGCTCTGCGCCTTCGGCGGCGTCATCGGCGTCCTTATCGGAGCTTTCCTCACCCTGATGCTCAAGCTGATCCTCGGCGCAGTGCTGCCCGCGCAGATGTCCGCTATCTGGGCCATCACCGCTTTCACGGTGTCCTGCATCATCGGGCTGGTTTTCGGCATCTATCCCGCTTGGAAAGCCTCCACGCTCGATCCGATCGAAGCTCTCCGCTACGAGTGACGCGGCGGCCTGCGGCCAAGCGAGTCAGGGAGTCAGCCACAGTACCTGTCATTCTGACCCAAGCGAAGAACCTGCGGTTCGCCGCAGCGCCACCAATGTCAGTAGTCAAAACGGTTGTCTACATCTCGCAGAGATGTGGGATAAAGTCAGATAGCCCATGAATCCAATCGTGAGCGACCATAGGGAGCGAGCCCACAACACGCGCCGTAGGCGCAATCGCCCGTGCGGCAAGCACTCAAATACTTGAACGCCCTGCTTATCGCCACCGTCGTTGCCGGCATCACGACCGTCCTTGCCTGGGCCGGCATCGGCTACTATCTTGTCGCCCTGTGGAGCGCGCGCGCCTTCGTTCACAGTCTCCGGCGGCCGCACTCGCCGTACACGCCCGGCGTCAGCATCCTGAAGCCTCTTCGCGGCCTCGATCACGAGATGTACTCGGCCTTCGCCAGCCACTGCCAGCAGGAATACGCGGGCGAATTCGAGATCCTCTTCGGCGTCAGCTCACTCAGCGATCCCTCGGTTGCCGTCGTCCACGAGTTGCAGGAAGAATTTCCCGATCACGTCATCCGCATCATCGAATGCCCGGAAGTTCTCGGCGCCAACGGCAAAGTCTCGAACCTCGTCCAGATGCTCCCGCACGCGCGCTACCCTTACGTCCTCATCAATGACAGCGACATCGTCGTCTCGCCCCATTACCTGTCGCGCATCATGGCCGGCTTCGCGCCGTCACTCGAGCGCAACCGCGACGTCGGCATGGTGACCGCGCCCTATCGTGGCCGCGCCCACGGCAAGCCGCGCAAGGACCCCACGCTGGGCTCGCGCATGGAAGCGCTTGGCATCTCCACGGATTTCTTCCCCGGCGTCCTCACCGCGCGTTACATCGAGGGCGGCATTCACTTCGGCCTCGGCTCCACGCTCGCGGTCTCGCGCGAAGCGTTGGAGCGCATCGGCGGCCTTGCCCCGCTGGTCGACTACCTTGCCGACGATTACGAGCTTGGCGCACGCATCGCCGCCGCGGGCTATTCCGTCGAGCTTTCTTCTGAAGTTGTCGAGACCTGGGTGCCTCCGTATGACATCGCCGGATTTCTGGAGCATCAGCTTCGCTGGTGCCGTTCCACACGCGATTCGCGGCGCTGGGGCTACACCGGCCTGATCTTTACCTTCGGGCTGCCCTGGGCTTTCTGCAATCTCATCGCCAGCGGGCTCAGCCTGGAAAGCATTGCGCTCTTCGTGCTCGCGCTGGTGGTGCGCGTGGCTCTAGCGCTGGTCGTGGGCGTTGGCATCCTCGGCGATGGGCAGGTGCTGCGCGATCTACTTCTCCTGCTCCCGCGTGATCTCATCGCGCTCGCTCTGTGGGGCTGGAGCTTCGCGGGCGATACCGTCACGTGGCGCGGCGAACGCTTCCTGCTGAAGCGCGGCAAGCTGACGCGTGTCTAGCAGGTACATCGAAGCCTTTTCGCATTCGTAATCTCGCGCCGTTAGCGCGGCTGCGTAAATCCGCACTCCTTCCAGAGTTTTTCCCAACCCCACATCCGAGAGGTGGCCTGTGCCGGCAGCGGGAATCCGAGCTGATGGGCCAGCATGCACACCTGGCCACGATGATGCGCCTCGTGCGAAATCATGTAAGCCACCATGGCTGCGCCGGCAGGCCACGGTCTCGCCCAGCCGTCGCGGAGAAAGGTTTCGACACGGCGCTGCGGACCTGAGAGAGCGTCCGCAAGCATCTCCGAGCAGCGTGCGGCGCTTTGGGTCAGAGCGGCGCTTGCCTGCTTCTGCGTGCAACTGGCGCGGTCGAGCGTCGCAGGCAATTTCAGATGCGGAGCGGAGAGCCTGAGCCATTTGCGGCGGATGTTGTGGACGTGCGCAAAGATCGCGGCGATCGTCCGTCCCCTGGTCCCAGGCAGTTTCGCGCCCCATGCTGCGGGGTTGAGATGCTCGAGGACGATCTGATTCATCCGCTCGTTCACGACAAAACTTTCTATTAGCACCTGGCAAAGCTCAGCGGTCGTGTCCGGCTGTGAGTGCATCCTCTTTGAGCGCGTCGTCTTTAAGCGAGTCATGGATCACCTCGTAGGCCCCAGGCCTGACACTGGGACGTAATCATAGACAGCCGACGTCATAGTGGAATACTCGCTGCGCGCTCTATCGAGTGGCAGCCGCCTTCAGGGGCGATTGGAGAGCACTGCCTTGCCGCCTGAAGACGCGATGGTGAAGATTGCTGCGGGCAGATGCGGAGGGGCCGCCGCATCGGTCAACAGGAAGACGCGGTGTGTCCCGGTCCACAGCCGGGCCATCGAAGTGTCGTCATCGAAGATTGCGGGCGCGTCGGAGAAGAATGATCCGTACCAGAGGTTCGAGCTGCGGCCGTTGAGAATCCGTACCTGCCGGTGCAGATAGAAGCCGAGCGTGGAGCCGCTTTCGTACTCGCCGTTCAGCACGATGATGTCGTTCGGCTGCAGAAGTGGACGGATAGCGTCGGCTAACGTGGCGGAAGAGAGCACCGGCGAAAAAGTAACCAGGGCCATGTGCGCCGCTATGAGGAAGAGCACGCTCCCGCCGGCCAGCGCGGCGATCGCGGCATGCCCGCGGCCCGCGCGCCGCAGCAGCAGATGACCTCCGGTGCCGGCAAGCAATGCTACCGCCGTGAGCAGCAGCGGCAAACGGAAGAAGGCCATCGCGCGCGTGCTCAGGTCGAGGAAGTGCCCGAAAGACAGCGCATAGTCGCCTGGATTGCTGCGGAGGGCCGCGGCCAGATCGCCAACCGCGGTCCCGGAGTGCAGCGCGAAGAACAACGATGCTGCTGCACCGCAGACGCCGGCGGCGAAGAGCATCCATGCGATCCCGAGGCGCGGCGGTCCTGTTCCGCTCGCGTCGTGTTCGTGGGCATCCTGAGCGAGCCAGCCGCCGAGCAGCAGCGCGAGTGCGGGCATCGCGGGGAGCACGTAGTACTCCTGGCGGGTGGAGAAGCTGAAGAACACCATCGGGACTGCCGCCCAGCAGAAAAGCAGCAGACGCGCTCGGTCGACATCGCCCAGAGCCGCTCGCCGCCACCAGCGTCGCAACGGTACGCGATAGAGCGCCTGGCCGAGGAACGCGCTCCAGGGCAGCAGCCATACCAGCAGAAGCCCCCAGAAGAGGGCGAGCGGCACGGTGTCGTAGTCACGCGGGATGCGGCGGTTGAGATAGCGCAGCAGGTGCTCGTTGATGAAGTAGAACCAGTACCAGCCATGTACATTGCCCGGCGTGGGCAGCGCGCCGGGGTGGCCCTCGGATGGATTCGCCATCCCGGCTGCCACATGCCACGGCGCGGCGATCGCGAAAAAGACGATTGCGCCGAGCAGCGGATGCCAGCGGCGCAGATGCGCAAGGTTTCGTGTCATCGCCAGATACAGCACAACGATCAGCAGCGGAAAGACCAGGCCGATCAGTCCTTTGGTCAGGACGCCCAGCGCACATGCGATTGCAAATCCAGCGGCGTTCACGCGTGTCGGCTGCGCGAGCGAACGCCAGAAGCAGAGCATCGCCAGCGCGAGCCAGAGGCACACCATCGCGTCGGGAATCAGAATGCGGGTGAAGATGAACAGCCCGAAGCTGGTCATCAGGACGAGTGAGGAGTAGAAGCCGGCCAGGGCCGCTGGATTCGCCGCGGCGTGCGCGTCGGGAAAGCATCGCCGGCCCAGCGCGAAGACGATGAGCAGCAGGGCCAGCGTGTAGAGTGCGAGCGGCAATCGCGCCGACCAGGTGTGAACGCCGAAGACGCGGAAGCTCGCCGCCATGCTCCAGTAGAGCAGCGGCGCCTTCTCCAGATAGCGGATGCCATTGGCGTAGAGTGTGGTCCAGTCGTGGCGTGCCACCATCTCGCGCGCTACTTCGGCATGGACAGAGTCGGCATCATCCAGCAGCGGCGGCCACAGCAGCGTGAAGCTGCCGTAGAGCAGGAGCCAGCAGGCGAGCAGGATGAACAGCAGACTGCGCGGCGCGAGACTCCTCTCTTTCGGGTGCTTCATCGAGAGCGATTGTCGCATCCTGAGTGGTGCAGGATGCACTACAGTAGACCCAGTTCATGGCGAAGGACCTCTACCAGATCGCATCTGGCTCGGCAGCAGCGCCGGCGGCCACGCTCGTCTCAACTCCGCTTATTTACGACGATTGGTATCCGGCGCTGCGCAGCGAACGCCTGCGTGGAAAGCGCCTCACTACCGCGATGCTGCTTGGCCATCCGCTGGTGCTGGGGCGGCGCAGCGACGGCAACATCTTTGCGATGCGCGATAGTTGTCCGCATCGCGGCATCCCGCTCTCCTGCGGCTGGTTCGATGGCGCTACGGTGACGTGCAAATATCACGGCTGGGCATTCGAAGCGGGCTCGGGACAGTGCCGGGAGATCCCGTCGCTCACCGGCGAAGACACGCTCGACGCGACGCGCATCTACGCGACCTCTTACCCGTGTGTTGAGCGCGACGGCTATGCCTGGGTTTACATCCCGGATGCCGGCCGCGGGCGTCTGCGGATTGAAGATCTGCCGGATCCGCCGCTGTTGCCGCGCTTCAGCGAGCGACACCGATCGGCGCATCTCTCGGCCGATCTGCCATGCAACGTGGACCACGGCATCATCGGTCTGATGGATCCGGCGCACGGCCCGTTCGTGCACCAGGCATGGTGGTGGCGATCGCGGGCCAGCATCCATGAGAAGCACAAACGTTTCGAGCCGATTCCGCAGGGCTTTCGGATGTCCGCGCATGCGCCTTCAGGCAACAGCGCGCCTTACAAGCTGCTCGGCGTCTATGGCGAGCCGATCACCACGACCATCGACTTCGTTCTGCCTAACCGCCGTTGGGAGACGATTCGCTGCGGCGAGAAGTGGTTCTCCAGCCTCACCACGGTCACGCCGGTGACGCCGTCCACCTGCCGCATCGACGTGATGGCCGCGTGGAACGTCTTCTATCACGTGCCATTTGTCACAGCGGTTGCGCGCTTCTTCGGTGCGCGCTTCGTGCGGCAGGACCAGCAGACCATGATCGAGCAGGCCGAGGGACTGCGGCACAATCCGACGCTGATGCTGATCGACGACGCGGATAAGCCGGCCAAGTGGTACTTCGCGCTGAAGCAGGCGCGGCTCAATGGAGAAGATAGCCATCCCATGGATGGTCCGGTGACGCTGCACTGGCGGAGTTAGAACCGAGCTAGTTGCGGGTGTCGGTAGAAGGACTAGCTGCACCGCTCGCCGTGGTGGTGGGGACGTCCATCAATCGCTTGCGGCAGCTTTCCTTCCTGGTTGCGAGCGCGGGCTGGTGCACGCGGGTCAACGCCGCCAGTGCCTCACGCCGGTGCCGGAGCATATATGTCTCCGTCTGGCGCACAAACGGGTAGCCGCACGCCTCATCGAAGTGCTCTTCGGTGCCGATCATCTTCAGAACGCCCGCCGGGTTGACTACCAGCGCGTCCGCGATGGCGACACGGATGCCCTGGCTGAAGGTCGCATCCGTATAGGGGGCAATCTGGGCCGCTGCATGAAGCCAGCCGTTGCTGCCTTCGGCTACATGTTCGAGCACTATGTCGTAATTCGGCTCTTCCGGACTGTGGGGATCGATGTCTTTCATGAGGCGCCGCACAAACTGCTGCGCGCCCTCTTCGTCAATATGCCGCTGAAAGTCCGCGGCGGTCATATTGCGCAGCTCGCTCGAAGTCATACTCTGCGCCGGACACGCAGGCACCCACGCTGCAAGCAGCGTCACTAGAGCAGCGGGCATCAGGAGCCGAAGGAGCTTCATAGGCAAATCATCGCACCGCATAGCCGCTTCCAGGCAAGAAACTGCTCGGGAAAACCAAGTCCACGGTAATGAAACTGCTATGACTACAAACGCCGCTCAAGTACACCACCGAATTCCCGATTCCGGTCCGGAGCGCCCTTGTGCCCCTGCGGGGCTGGTCAGGTAACCGGCGGCGTAACCTGAATCCGAGGAGCCCTTCTTAGGATGCGCTGGAGCGGTTCGAGTCTGGAGAAAAGCTGCTTTCCGTAACCGGCTTCGCGGTGCGGTCGACACGATCGACCCGGATATTCAGCGCCGCTCCCAGAGCGAGAAAGTCGTCCCGCAGCGCCTTTCCCTCGCCGACGATCCGCGGAGACAGCCCGTACCAGATGTTCTGCGCCTGCCACAGATCCAAGGTGAACGGGAGCGCCTTGAGGGCGGTTGCCAGGGCAAGGGCGTGGCGCACCGCCTCTGGATCGGACGGGGTATGCTGCAGCCGTTCCATTACAGCGTGCATGCGCTCGTCGGCCAGGTATCCGAGGGTCGGATGGTCGATGACAACGGCGTCCTCGCGTGCCTGGGCCAGCAGCCGCTCCGCCGCGGTTACCTCGATCGTGTCAGACTCCAGCGCACGGCGCAACTGCGCATGGATGGCGAACTGGGCAGCCACCCGAAGGGCTGCAGGGCGCGGCAAACCACTGCGGGCAAGGAAGTGCAGCAGCGATGCGTGGCTGGAGTAGAGATCGGTAAGCGCTGTCTCCAGGGACTGCATGGCCGGGTCGAGGATGCTCTTCACGATGCGGCGCTGCTCGTCCGCAAAGAGCGACGTGAGCGAGAAGCGGCTCTCTCCGAAGTGGTCATCCATCAGCCGAACGACCTCGGTGAGGTTGCTTGCGTCCACGGCGTCTTCGATTTCCTTAGCCAGCAGGCTCAGCGCCTCCTGCTCGCCATCTTCCATGCGCTTCACCGCGGCCGAGACATTCTGATCGCCGAAATGGAGCAAACCATAGGCGGCTTCCTCGCACTCCTCTGTCAGCACGGAGCAGATGCGCACGCGTCCCAGCCGCAACTGGCCGAGACCATAGGGCAGCGTGGTCTCCCAAAGGTGCGCGATGGTGTAGCAGAAGAGGCGGTCGCGCTCCATGATGGAGGTCTCTCCCGCGCGGGGGAAGACGCAACTGATGGCGTAATGCGCCACAACCTGCTCCAGATCGACCACCATCGGGCGGATGGCCTCGTCGTAGATGGAGCGGCCATCGCGCCACTGCGGATCGTTGCTCTTGGCCTCGGCCAGCCGGTCGGTGAAGCCTTTTTCCAGCACCCCGCGGGTCTCCGGGAAGAGCATTGCGGCCAACTCGAGCACGCGTGCGGCATAGGTAATGATCTGCACCGTCTCAATGCCGGAGATGTCGTCGAAGAACCAGCCGCAACTGGTGTACATCAGCTGGGCGTTGCGCTCCAGCTCCATCAGTTGCAGCGCACGAACGCGCTCCTCCTCAGTAAGCGTACGGGTGCTGTGACGCGCGCAGAAGGCATCGATAGAGGCTTGTGAGCGGTCGAGAATCACGGAGATGTAATCGTTCCGCGCCGCATCGGCATCCGTCAGCAAGTCGGAACCGGCGCCACGCACCAGCGGCGCGAGACAATCGCGCAGCCAGTCCAGCGCCTGCCGCAGCGGGGCACGCCACTTCTGGTTCCAGCCGGCCTTGCCGCCGTTGCAGCCGCAGTCGGAGCGCCAGCGCTCAACGCCGTGGAAGCAGCTCCAGGAACTGTTCTCAACGATCTCGGCTTCCTGCGAAGGCGGGAAGTTTGCGAGGAACTGGCCGTAGTTGGTCAGCTTCGCATCGCCCTCTTCGATCAACTGCAGGGCATAGGCCAGTGCCATCTCGCCGTGGCGATGGTGATGCCCATAACTCTCGCCATCGGTCGCAACATGAGCGAGCTGCGGAGCGTCGCTCTCAGCGAATCCGCTCATCAACCTTTCCGCGAAAGCCTCGCCGCTGTTGAGCAGGCCATCGAAGGCGATCGCCCGTGAGACCGGGCCGTTGTAGAAGAAGACTGCGATGGAATGGCCTGGGCTGGTGTGGACGAGATACGGCTGCGTGGTGTCCACGCTGGCCTCGGGAGTCTCTTTCCAACCCGTGTCGGCGGCGGCATCTTTTGCAGTGGGCGCACTTGGGACGGGGGCTTTCGCAATCACGGGAGAAGTTTGCGCGCCGGACAGAGGCCGCACGCGCGCGCACTGATGCGGCGCCAGGACGGTGAAGCGGATGCCGTGGCGGGCCAGCAGATCGAGTGATTCGAGATCCACCGCTGTCTCGGCCAGCCACATGCCTTCGGGCTTGCGGCCGTAGCGGTGTTCAAAGTCGGCGATGCCCCACACGATCTGCGTCTCGCGGTCGCGGGTGGAGGCCAGCGGAAGGATCATGTGGTTGTAGACCTGTGCCATGGCTGAGCCGTGGCCGCCGAACTGCCTCTGGCTCAGCCGGTCCGCGTCGCGGATCATGGCGTAGGTCAGCGGCGCTTTCTCTTCCATCCAGGAGAGCAGCGTCGGCCCGACATTGAAGCTCATCCGCGCGTAGTTGTTGGTGATGCGCAGGATGCGGTTCCTGCTGTCAATGATGCGCGCGGCGCCGTTCGGTGCATAGCACTCGGCGGTGATGCGCTCATTCCAATCGTGATAGGGCGCGGCAGAGTCCTGCGTCTCGACGGTTTCGAGCCAGGGATTCTCGCGCGGGGGCTGATAGAAGTGTCCGTGAACGCAGACAAAACGATGGGCGGGAGAGACGGACATGCTGGAACAGTCTAGCTGTCCGGCTGCGATCTCTGCATATGGCGCGAAAGTTCTGCGGTCATCCGCGACTCGCAGACAACGGTTCAGGCATGGGCGAGGTCTCTTCTTCGGCAAGACCGGTTGGCAGCCCATCGAGACTGCTCGCGTTCTTTAGCCGGCGGTACTCTGCAAGTCCCGCTTCGCCCTTCTGCTCCGCCCAGCGGAGCAGCGTGGCGCGCTCACCCACGTAGTCGAACAGCGGCACACCGTAGCCGCACGAGGTCTGCACCAGGTCGATGTCGATGCGGACGATCTGCCGTGCACCCAGCGGCTCCTGAGTGTCGAACGCGGAAGCGAGCAGCATGGAGTACTCGGGGGTGTTTCGCGGCAGGCTGGTGCCACGGCCGTACAGCCGCAGGATAGAAGGCGGCTCGTCGAGAGCACAGAACATCAGCGTGATGCGGCCATCGGCACGGAGATGCGCAGCGGTCTCGCTCCCACTGCCGGTGAGGTCGAGGTAGGCAACCGTCCGCTCATCGAGAACGCGCAGCGCATCGGTGGGCCGAGGCGAGATATTCACGCGGCTGCCGGCTGTTGCCGAGCCGGTGAAGAAGATATGCTGCCGCGCAATGAACTCGCGGTGCGCAGGCGTCATGCTGGCGAATTGCTTGGCCATAGAGTATTTTCCCTGATGCTGTGAGGTAGCGGAGACCATCTCGACGTGGCCTTTGCTTAACGAAAGGCCACATGAACTTCCGTTGGGCGGTTCGATACCTCCAGGGAAAATACTCTAGCGCCAGCTTACGCGAGCGGGCCGGCTATTCCGGCGGCGGAGAAGCACTGCCGGCGAGATCGCATGCGCGCCATAGATACCAGCTTGCGACCGAGCGCCAGGGCTGCCATTTCTTCGCGCGGCGCAACATGACTTCAGGCTTCGGAAGCACCGCGGGCGTGATGGGCTTCGACTTCGGCGGGCGTCCGAAGGTCAGCAGAAAGCCCTTGCGCACGCCGTAGTCGCTGACGGGAAAGATATCGGGGCGGCCGAGGCGGAAGATAAGCAGCATCTCGACCGTCCACTGGCCCACGCCGCGCACCTGGGTGAGCCGCTCCACGATCTCCGTATCGGACATGCGGCGGATGTGGGATAGCGTGGGCACCGTGCCATCCAGCGTCTTCGCTGCGAGATCGCGCAGCGCCTTCATCTTGTTTGCTGAGAGCCCGCAGCCGCGCAGCATCTCCTCGGGGACGGCCAGCAGATGGTCCGGCTGGGGGTGGATATCGCCGAAGGCGTGGAGCAGCCGGCTCAGGATGGCGAAGGCAGCCTTGCCGTGAATCTGCTGGTAGATGATCGATTCCACCAGCGCTTCGAAGGGTGAGTGCTGGCTTTTCAACCGCATGGTGAACGGCCCTACGCGGCGGATCAGCTCGCCGAGCTTGGGATCGGCCGTGCTCAGCGCGGCGATTGCCTCTTCGGGGTCATAGCGGACACTGCGGCGGCCGTCGTTCATGAGGCTTGAGTTTATCGGAGCCGTCATCGCGGCTTGGTGGAGATTGCTCGGGGTACGCAGAACACTCGAACGTTGCCGTCATCCTGCGTAAGCTGAGATGGGAATCAACGGAGATAATCCCAATGCTTCATCGCGAATAAAAATCGCGATTTCGCGCGCGCCAGACGCATCGCGAAGTTCGCCAAATCACAACGACTGCGGCGACCCATTATGGACGAGACAAGAAATGCTGTTATAGTCCTGCTTTGCCCCCTCACGGTCTTTTCGATGGCGTATCGATATACGACTAGAGCGGTCGCAAATGATTGATTGCAGTGACCTCTTAACCTCCTTTCTTTGACGTAAGGGAAACAGGAACGGATCGATGCCGCAGATTTTTGACCGCAGCTCAAACGCGTTGGCGCGTATGAGCCTGATCCTGACGGGACTGATTGTGATTGCGTTGGGAGTAACGCTGGATCAGTTGCAACGCTCTCCATGGGTGACCCGGCAGGGGCAGCGCGCGGATCAGCCGGTACCCTTCAGCCACAAGCACCACGTTCAGGGTCTTGGCATTCAGTGTCAGTACTGCCATGTCTCGGTGGAGCGGTCGAGCTACGCGGGCATTCCGCCGACCAAGACCTGCATGAACTGCCATGCGCAGATCTGGACCAATGCCCAACTGCTGGAGCCGGTCCGGCAGAGCTGGGCGACAGGCGACTCGATCCGCTGGATCCGGGTGCATGACCTGCCCGACTACGTCTACTTCAACCACTCGATCCACGTGAACAAGGGCATCGGCTGTTCGTCCTGTCACGGCCGCGTCGACCTGATGCCGATCATGTACCAGGAGAACTCGCTGCAGATGGAGTGGTGCCTGAACTGTCACCGCAATCCGGCGAAGAACCTGAGGCCGGCGGGCGAGGTCTACAACATGGCCTGGGCGGGTCCATCGAAGGACAAGCCGGTGTGGTGCGGGACTGAAGGTGACAAGGCCGGAACGCCGACGGCGCAGACGGTGAGCTGCACGACGGTGAATCCGGAGCAGGTGGGAGCACGCGCCGCCTCACTGGACATGCTGCCGCCTACCGATCAGCCGGAGACCCACATGCTGGATGTGGCAGCGCATCCGAACGGCGCTGCAGGACCGACTGGCGCGGACAACGTGAACTACACGAAGTTCACTGACCAGGAGGCACTGGGGCTATTTCTCGTGAAGCAATACCACATTCGCGACCCGCATGAGCTGAGCTCGTGCGAGACCTGCCACCGCTAGGGCGAGATGCTGCGGGCGGTCATGACGATGGGAACTGAGAGCGAAGCTGAAACGATGGACACACAGGACGGAATGGTGGCGAAGGACGCAGGACTGGCAGTGCTCGGATCGATTCAGCCCGAGGCAAAGCAAGGCATGACGCTGGAGGCTGTGCGCGCCGAGTTGAATGCCGACGCGGGATGGCAGGGGCTGGACAAGGTGGCGACACAGCCTGGTTTCGATCGCCGGCTGGAGCAGGAGTTTCCCGCGCACGCCGGCGAGTGGGTGGACCCGGTATCGCGTCGCGGCTTCATGAAGCTGATGGGCGCATCCCTGGCGATGGCCGGTCTGGCCGGCTGTACCAAGCAGCCGGACGAGCCAATCTATCCCTACGTCAAGGCACCGGAAGATCTGATCCTCGGCAAGCCGAACTACTTCGCAACCGCCTTCCCGTTTTCGACCGGCGCCCTTCCGCTGCTGATCAAGAGCGATGCCTACCGTCCGATCAAAGTAGACGGCAATCCTGAGCACCCAATGAGCATGGGCGGCTCCGACCCGCTGAGCCAGGGCTCGCTGCTCGGGCTCTACGATCCGGATCGCTCCCAGCACGTGCTCTATCGGCTGGAGACGAGTTCGTTCGCGAATTTCCAGGCTGCACTCGTTCGCGATCTGGCGAACATGGCCGGCGGACAGGGCCTGTACATCCTGAGTTCGACGATCACCTCGCCGACACTTGCCGCGCAATGGAAGGACGCGCAGAAGCGGTTGCCGCAGGCGAAGCTGATCCAATACGACCCGGTCAATCGCGATTCGGCGCGCCGCGCCTCCAAGGCCGCCTTCGGCGACTTCTACGATGCGCAGTACATGCTGGACAAGGCGGACGTGATCCTGTCGCTGGACGCCGACTTCCTCTCCGGCATTACACATCCAGGCTTCGTCAAGCTGGCGCGGGAGTACGCGAACCGCCGCAAGCTGATGGATCCCTCGATCGAAATGAACCGGCTTTATGCGGTCGAGAGCATGCCGACCACTACCGGCTTCAAGGCCGACCACCGGCTGAAGGTGAAGGCAAGCCTGGTCGAGGCGGTGGCCGTCGCCATCAGCGGTGGGCGGTACCCCGGCGCCACACTGGTCTGCCGAGCAGCAGGCATTCATCAGCGCGGTGGCAGCGGATCTCAAGGCCAATGCGGGCAAATGCGTGGTCATCCCTGGCGAGCAGCAATCCGCCAATGTGCACATGGCCGCGATTGCGCTGAATCAGGCGCTCGGCAACGTGGGCAAGACGGTGATCTATACCGAGACGGTGCAGCCGCTGCCTTCGATCCAAGGTGACGATTTCAAGTCGCTGGTTGCCGACATGAATGCCGGCAAGGTGCAGTGGCTGCTGATCCTTGACGCCAACCCGGTTTACACCGCGCCGGTCGATCTCAAATTTGCCGAGGCGCTGGGGAAGGTGCCGAAGAGCGCCATCCTGGGCAGCCACGTCGACGAGACCGCGCAGATCGCCACCTGGCACATCAACAGCGCGCACTATCTTGAGTCCTGGTCGGATGCGCGGGCATACGACGGCACGCTTTCCATCATTCAGCCGATGATCGATCCGCTGTATGGCGGCAAGAGCGCCCACGATGTCATGCAGACGCTGCTGGATGATCCGGCACGTTCCAGCTATGACGTGGTGCGCGACAAATGGGGGCAGCAACTCGCCGGCAAGGGCGAATTCGATTCGGCATGGCGCAAGGTGCTGCACGACGGATTCCTGGCTGGCACTGCGTTCCCGGCGAAGACGCTTTCGGCGGGCAACATGGCGCGCATACCCCAGCCGACGGCGTCCGAGGATTCGATCGAGATCGTTTTCCGCGCCGATCCGTCGATCTATGACGGCCGCTACTCGAACAATGGCTGGCTGCAGGAGCTGCCCAAGCCCATTGTGAACAACTGCTGGGACAACGCCGCGATCATGAGCGGTCCCACCAAGGTGAAGTTGGGGCTGGAAGAGAACGACGTCCTTGAGATCACGCTCAACGGCCGCAAGGTTCTCGCGCCGGTGGTCTCGGTGCCCGGTCATCCCGATAATGCTTTCACGCTTCACCTGGGCTATGGCCGCCAGTACGCCGGGCGCGTCGGTTCAGGAATGGGCTTCAATGCCTATGCCCTCCGCACCTCGGATGCGCCGCTCTTCGCACAGGGAGCGAGCTACAAGAAGACGGGCGACGTCTGGGGCATTGCGGTGACGAAGAGCCACTACAGCGATGAGCGCGGCGCAATGGCACTGGCCGGCTCGGCGCAAAGCGGTGACGTGCGTTCGCACTCCCTGGAAGGTGATGAGGCGATCACGCGCGGCATCGTGCGTTCGGCGACGCTGGAAGAGTTTCGCAAGGAACCGGACTTCGCGCATGAGAAGGGCGTCTTCCCGGAAGACCCGTCGCTCGACAACAGCCTGTTTCCCGAATTTCCCGTACCCTAAGAATGCCTGGGGAATGGTGATCGACCAGAACTCCTGCGTGGGCTGCAATGCCTGCGTGATCAGTTGCTATGCGGAAAACAACATTCCGGTAGTCGGCAAGCACAGGTACAAGACCGGCCGCGACATGCAGTGGATCCGCATCGATACCTACTTCGAGGGCGACCTGCAGTCGCCGCGCGCGCACTTTCAGCCGATGATGTGCCAGCAGTGCGAGAACGCGCCCTGCGAGCAGGTATGCCCGGTGGCGCGCTACCGTGCACTCGCCGGAAGGTTTGAACGTGATGGTCTACAACCGTTGCGTCGGCACCCGCTACTGCTCCAACAACTGTCCGTACAAGGTGCGCCGCTTCAACTTCCTGCTCTTCTCCGATTATGAGACGGAGAGCCTGAAGCTGATGCGTAACCCGGATGTGACCGTACGCAGCCGCGGCGTGATGGAGAAGTGCACCTACTGCGTGCAGCGCATTGCGGCGGCGAAGATCGAGGCCGATAAGGAAAATCGCGAGATTCGCGACGGCGAGATCGTTACCGCCTGCCAGCAGGCCTGCCCGACGAACGCGATCGTCTTCGGCAATATCAACGACAAGAACAGCCGCGTGTCGAAGATCAAGAATCAACCCAGGAATTACGGCGTGATCGCCGATCTGAACACGCGTCCACGGACCACCTACATCGCAGAGGTCTTTAACCCGAACCAGGCATTGGCTGGCGCACCGGTGGAACACGCGCCCGAGCACAGCTAGCGAGACACAGAAGACATGGCGACCAGAGATCTATCAACAAACGACCCGATGCTGGATCCGATCACCGGCGAAGTGGTGGTCATTGCACCCGGTCACTCCTTCAAATCGGTCACGGAGAAGATTTCGCGGATTGTTCTGACCGCGCATACCCCCGTCGGCTGGTTCTTCGGCTTTTTGGTGGCTGGCGGCATCGTCATGCTGCTGCTCACCTGCCTCACCTGGCTGTTCCTGAAGGGCGTCGGCATCTGGGGCCTGGATATCCCGGTCGGCTGGGGCTTCGCGATCGTCAATTTTGTGTGGTGGATCGGTATCGGCCACGCCGGGACGCTGATCTCCGCCATCCTGCTGCTGTTCAAGCAGACCTGGCGCAACTCGATCAACCGTTTCGCCGAGGCGATGACCATCTTCGCTGTGGTCTGCGCCGGCATGTTCCCGCTGATCCACGTGGGCCGTCCATGGCTGGGGTACTGGCTCTTCCCGTATCCGAATTCGATGAGCGTGTGGCCGCAGTTCCGCTCGCCGCTCCTGTGGGACGTCTTCGCGGTTTCGACTTACGCCACCATCTCGGTCGTCTTCTGGTACATCGGCATGATTCCCGACCTGGGGACCCTGCGCGATCGTGCGAAGTCGCCCGTAGGCCAGTACTTCTACGGCCTGATCTCTCTCGGCTGGCGCGGGTCAGTACGGCACTGGATGCGGTACGAGACCGCCTCACTGCTGCTGGCCGGGCTATCAACGCCGCTGGTGCTCTCGGTGCACACGGTCATCAGCTACGACTTCGCTGTGGCCATCCTGCCCGGCTGGCATACGACGATCTTCCCGCCCTACTTTGTGGCGGGCGCCGTCTACTCCGGATTCGCCATGGTGCTCACGCTGGCGATTCCGATCCGCAAGTTCTACCACCTGGAAGACCTGATCACCATCCGGCACATCGACAACATGGGCAAGGTGATGCTCACCACCGGCTGGATCGTCGCCTATGGCTATGGCATGGAGCTCTTCATGAGCTGGTTTTCGGCCAGCCACTGGGAGTACTTCGCGTTCTGGAATCGTCTCTTCGGTCCGATGGGCTGGAGCTACTGGGTGCTGATCACCTGCAACATCGCGCTGCCGCAGTTTCTCTGGTCGCGCTACGTGCGTACCCACGTCGGGCTGATGTTCATCATGTCCCTCATCGTGAACACGGGTATGTGGTTTGAGCGCTTCGTCATCGTCGTGACCAGTCTCTACCGCGATTACCTGCCGTCCTCCTGGGGCACCTACAGGGCCACCCGCTGGGATTACGGCACGTTCATAGGAACGCTGGGACTCTTCACGTTTCTGTTCTTCCTGTTCATTCGCTTCCTGCCCATGATTCCCATGTCCGAGCTGCGCATTCTGCTGCCTCAGGCCAAGGTGAAGCATCTGCCGGAAGCTGCGCATGAGGCTGGTGACTGATGCCATTCCCTGAGGGTGTCTACGGCCTGCTGGCCGAATTCGATTCCGCCACGTCACTGACGGCGGCCGCGGCCGCCTCCTACAACGACGGTTGGCGCCGCCTGGACTGCTACACGCCCTATCCCTGCGAAGAGGCAGCGGAGGCGATCGGGTTTCATCGCAACTTCGTCCCGCTGCTGACTCTGGTCGGCGGATTGATGGGCTGCGTGGCGATGTTCCTGATGGAGACCTGGATCAACGTCTGGGCGTATCCGCTGAATATCGCCGGGCCGCCCCTACTACTCGTGGCCGGCCTTTGTTGTCCCAGCCTATGAGTGGACGATCCTCTTCTCCGGGCTGACTGCGGCTTTCGGGATGCTTGCCATGTGTGGCCTGCCGGCGCCGTATCATCCGCTCTTCAACGCGCCGAACTTTCGCACGGGAGCATCGTCGGACAAGTTCTTCCTATGTCTGGAGGCGCGCGATCCCAAGTTCTCGCTGGCGGAGTCGCGGGCGTATCTCGAAGCCATGCATCCGGTTTCGATCGTGGAGGTGGAGTATTAATCCGAGCAATCCATATCGCCTCGGCACGTCGCGCACCCGCATGCGGCAGAGCCTTGGGCTGTGCGCGGCTGCTGCGCTTGTGCTGGTTGCCGGCTGCCGCCAGGACATGCAGGACGAGCCGAAGTTCGTTTCCCCAGCGCGGGACGGCGTTCTATCGCAGATGGCCGGTCCGCCCGCCAGCAGGTGGTCCATACCGTTGCGCGCGGCCAGGTCGATATCGGCGGACTTCTACCACACCGGCCTGCAGGACGGAAAAGAAGTGGACGCGCTCCCCTTCCCGGCGACCATGGCGGTTCTGGAGCGCGGCCAGGAGCAGTTCAACACCTACTGCAGCCCGTGCCACTCGCGGGTCGGCAACGGCGCAGGCATGATCGTCCAGCGCGGCTACAGGCCGGCCAGCAATTTCCACGATGCCAAGCGGATGGCCGAGCCGCTGAGCCACTATTTCTATGTCATCTCCCACGGTTACGGCGCCATGCCTGACTATTCCGAGCAGGTGCCGACCGCCGATCGCTGGGCCATTGCGGCCTACATTCGCGCGCTGCAGTTGAGCCTGAACGCGAAGCAGAGCGATGTGCCGGCCGGGGTTGCCATCCAGCAGCTGGGTGAGGTGGCGGAGCAGCAGGGCTTGCCGGCGAGCTATGCGCAGCCGTGGAAGATGCCGGACACGGCGGTCTATCCGACGCCTCCGGGTCCGGACACGCCGGGAATGGCTCCGGCCGAGAACATCACCACGCCCGTCACCAGCCGGCATCCGGTGTACGAGCTTGAGAACGGGGACAGCTCCATGTCGCCAACCCGCAGACCGCGCCGACGGTGGATAAGTACGGCTACGGCCAGCCTACCGCCGCTGTCCCGGCCCGGAAAGGCGGAGCGAAGTGAGGATAGAAATACGGTGACGAACGGATACAGCTACGCAACACGAGCTCTGACCAGGCGACCCGGCCGCTTCTCCCGCTCTGATGGCGGGATGGCGCCGGCGCGCCCTCACCTTCGGGGCGGTCTTCACTATCCTGGCCGTGGTGCTGGTGGTGCTGGCGAACTGATGGAGCACGACGGCTTCCTCCACCTGCTCACTTCCTGGCTGATGGGCGCCATGCTGTGCTGGGGCTTCTCGCTCGGCGGCCTCGCGCTGCTGATGGTGCAGTACTGCTCAGGCGGCAAATGGGGACTGCTCATCCGGCGGCCGCTCGAGGCGATGAGCCGTACGCTGTGGCTCTCGGCGCTGATGTTCCTGCCCATCCTGATCTTCATGAAGAGGATCTATCTCTGGGCGCGCTACAGCAATCCGTCGGAGGTTGCCCAGGCGCTGAGCCAGCACCTCATCACACGGGAGCAGGCGCACGCGCTCAACTGGAAGCACCCCATGCTCAGCCCGGTCAGCGTCTGGGTGCAGATCGCGATCTGCTTTGCCATCTGGTTCGGATACATGTTTTTGATGAACCGCTGGTCCCTGCAGCGGGATGCCGATCCGAACCCCAATGTGCCCTTCTGGCAAAAGCGCTTCGAGAACATCAGCGGCTTCGGCATCGTGGTGTATTCGCTCACGCTCACCGCGCTGGTCATCGACCTGGTAATGTCCACCAACATCACCTGGTTTTCCACGATGTACGGGCTCAATTACCTGGTCGCGCAGGGCTATGCGGTACTGGCTCTCTCCGTGATCACGGTGGTCAGCCTTTCGAAGGCGCGAGCCGATGAAGACCATCCTGCGGACGGTCGAGCAGCACGATCTCGGCAAACTGATGTTCGCCTTCGTGATGCTGAACATCTATCTCAACTTCTCGCAGTTCCTGATTATCTGGTCGGGCAACTCGCCGGAGGAGATTTCCTGGTACCTGGATCGCATTCGCGGGCACTGGGGCATCTTCTTCACCTTCGATTTCATCTTCCACTGGCTGATCCCGTTCTGCCTGCTGCTTTCGCGCGACATCAAGCGCAACAAGCGGCGCATCGTGATCGTGGGCATGTGGATGATCTTTGCGCGCTGCTGGGACATGTTCATGCTCATCGAGCCGAACTTCTCGCCGCGCAATCTCCACTTCTCTATCGGTATTCTTGAATACATAGCCGTTCCGGGCGCGATGATCTCGTTCTGGGTGGTCGCCTACATCAATCAGCTCGGCAAGCGGCCGCTGGTGCAGACCAACGATCCGCATCTGGCGGAAATTCTGGAGGCTGAACATGCACACGCCTGATACTCCGGAACACAATCCGCAGAAGCAGCACGGTCTCTCCTCGACCGGCTATGGCGTGCCCACGCCGGGCTATGAGACCTCGGACGTCAAGGTCGGCGGCATTGCCGTCTTCCTGATTTCGCTGTTCGTGTTCCTGATCATCTTCTTTGTCTTCTGCTTCGGCATGGGCAAGGTGATCAACAATGCCCTCATCAAGCATGATGGTCCGCCGAACAAGTGGAACAGGCTCCAGTATTCGCCCGAGGACCGGGGCAAGAAGCCTCGAATCGAACGCGGTGCTGGAGCAGAAGCAGCTTCGCGCGATGACAGCGCGCTTCCCCACGCCGCAGCTCCAGATGGATGACGGCGACCAGGACCTTGTGGACCTGCATGACCGCGAAGATCTGCTACTGGACCACTACACCTGGGTGAATCAACAGCAGGGCACGGTGCGCATTCCCATCGGCCACGCGATGCAGATCATTGCGCAGCGCGGGCTGCCGGTGGTGCAGGGCGGCCCCAATGAGCCGCTGATGACCGCCGACGCCCAGCCGCATGTGACTGCGCCGCTGACCAACGGCTTTGCCCGTACCGGCTACGAGCAGCAATTGGAAGTAGAGCAGTCGCGGCAGCAGGAACAACGCAAGGAAGCAAAGCCAGGTGAGCAGGCGCGGTTGACGGCGATGCACCAGTAGCCAAGGCAGGAGAATCGAGAAGTGGTGACCCAGCACGCAGCATCGACAGAGCACGAGAGGACGCCCCGGGGTTTGTTCCGGCGCGGGCGCATGCTCGCGGTTGCGTGTGTGCTGCTGCTCTCATGCTTTGCCGGTGCAAGGGCCCAGGTTGCGCCTATCGGTCAGAAGGAGATGGGTGAGCCGGCAGACGACAAGCTGCCCACCATCCTGAACGGCGTCGACATCCAGCAGCACCTGAATAAGCAGCTCCCGCTTGATGCAACCTTCGTCGATGAAACCGGCAAGACGGTAAAGCTGGGCCAGTATTTCGACGGCAAGCATCCCGTGCTGCTGGCGCTGGTGTATTACAAGTGCCCCATCCTCTGTTCGGAGGAGCTGAAAGGCCTGACGGGCGCACTTGAAATGGTCAGCTATCAGCCCGGCAAGGACTTCCAGATCGTCGCGATCTCGATCGATCCAACCGAGACGCCGGCCATCGCCGCCTCCAAGAAGCGCGAGTATGTCACTTACTACGGACATCCGGAGAGCGCGCCGGGATGGCACTTCCTTACCGGGCAGCAGCCGGCAATCAACGCCATCGCCAAGGCTGATTGGTTTTGGCTACGTCCGCATGCCGGGCCCGGATGGCAAGATGGACCAGTTCGCCCACGCGAGCGCGATCCAGATCGTGACGCCGGAGGGCAGGATTGCGCAGTACTACCTGGGGGTCGAGTACTCACCGCAGGATTTGCGGCTGGGGTTGATCGAAGCCTCCGATCACAAGATCGGCACGCCGGTCGATACGATTCTGACTTACTGCTATCGCTACGATCCGACGCGAAACAAGCACAGCCTGCTGATCGCGCGCATCGTGCAGGCAGGATGTCTTCTTACAGTTTTCATTCTGGGCAGCTACATGCTCGTAATGTTCCGCCGGGATATCAGGAGCGGCCGGGCAATCGCAAGCCAGCAACATTCAGCGAAGGTATGAGTTAAGCAGCCGGGCAGATCAACGCAGGTTTAGGAAAAGGAACGCAGGTAAAGGGAACGATGCATTTTTTCAGTCCAGTCCTTTGGCAATTCTTGGTCAAGTGGCTCACCGAGTTCGCGCTGTTTCCGCCGGAGGCCTCGGCGATTGCGCCCTACATGGACGCCTTTTATTTCTTCCTGCTGCTGATCTCGCTGGTGGGTCTGGTGCTGGTCGGGCTCATGGTGGGCGTCTTCTCGATCATGTTCCGCAAGGAGAAGAACCCGCAGGCGACGCACATCGAAGGCTCCACGCTGCTCGAAGCGACCTGGACCATCATTCCCCTGGCGCTGTTCATGGTTTGCTTCGTCTGGGGTGCACTGCTTTACTTCCGCATCTATAACCCGCCCACCAATGCGATGAACATCTACATCGTGGGTAAGCAGTGGATGTGGAAGGCCGAGCATCCGGGCGGCCAGCATGAGATCAATGCGCTGCATATTCCGGTTGACCGCGACGTGCAGCTCACCATGATCTCGCAGGATGTCTTCCACAGCTTTTCGATCCCGGCGTTTCGAGTGAAGCGCGAGGTGATCCCGGGGCGCTATTCGACAGTCTGGTTCCGCGCAACCCAGCCGGGCACGTACCACTTGTTCTGTACGCAGTACTGCGGCACGCTGCACTCGTCGATGATCGGCCAGATCGTCGCCATGTCGCCGGAGGATTACCGGAAGTGGACAGCAGAGTCGACCAGCGGGCAGTCTCTGGCGCAGAATGGCGAGCGGCTTTTCGCGAGCATGGGATGCGTCTCCTGCCATAGCGCCACTGCCGGAGCGAGAGGGCCGAATCTTGCGGGGCTCTACGGATCGAAGGAGATGCTGGCCGACGGCAAGACGGTAACGGTCGACGATGCTTTCCTGCGGGGTTGCATTCTGAACCCCTCAACGCACGTGGTGATGGGCTACGTGCCCATCATGCCGACCTTCCAGGGGCAGATCAGTGAAGAGGGCCTGATCGATCTGGTGGAATACATCAAGAGTCTTGACACGGCCGATCGCATTCGCCAGACACTGAACGATAGCCACTACTCGCCCAATCAAGTGGGCCCGACCGGTCCGGCGCCGAACTATCGTTCCCGCCAATTGTCGGGGGCTGATCAGATGCCCGACGCAAAACCGGACACATCGACTTCGAAGGGGATGGGGCCTTCGCCACAATGAGTACAATCGTCCGTCTTCCCAACCAGCAAGATGCAACACTGCCAAAACGCAGCTACCTGAACACCGAGTACGGCCTGAAGAGCTGGCTGCTCACCGGGGACCATAAACGGATCGCGATCCTTTATCTGATCTCGATCACGTTCTTCTTCTTCCTGGGAGGCGCATTCGCCGGCCTGATCCGCCTGGAGTTGCTGACTCCGATGCCGGATCTGGTTTCTTCAGACACCTACAACAAGCTGTTCACGATGCACGGCATCATCATGGTCTTCCTGTTCCTGGTGCCGTCGGTGCCGGCGACCATTGGAAACTTCGTGCTGCCGATCATGGTGGGCGCGCGTGACCTGGCCTTCCCCAAGATCAACCTGCTGAGCTGGTATCTCTACGTCGTGGCCGGTATCTTCACCGTCTCCGCTCTGGTTCTGGGCGGCGTCGACACCGGTTGGACCTTCACCACGCCGCTGAGCACGCACTACCTCAATACCCACGTCATCACCGCGGCGATGGGTGTCTTTATCGCGGGATTCAGCTCCATCTTTACCGGGCTGAACTTCATTGTCACGACGCACCGCATGCGCGCTCCCGGCATGACCTGGTTCCGGCTGCCGCTGTTTGTCTGGTCGCATTACGCGGCATCCATCCTGATGGTGCTGGGCACCCCGGTGCTGGCGATCACGCTGACTCTGGTCGCTCTGGAGCGCGTCTTCGGCATCGGCGTCTTCGACCCGACGAAGGGTGGGGATCCGATCCTCTTTCAGCACCTTTTCTGGTTCTATTCACATCCCGCCGTCTACATCATGATTCTTCCCGGCATGGGCGTGATATCGGAAGTCATCAGCACCTTCTCGCGCAAGCGCGTCTTCGGCTATACCGCGGTTGCGTTCTCGTCGGTCGCCATCGCCGTCTTCGGCTTCTTCGTCTGGGCGCACCACATGTTCATCATGGGTGTCTCCAATTATTCGGCGCTGATCTTCTCGCTGCTCACCATGCTGGTCGCGGTGCCGTCGGCCATCAAGATATTTAACTGGGCCGCGACTCTTTACAAAGGCTCGATCACTTTCGAGACGCCGATGCTTTACGCCTTCGGCTTCATGGGCCTGTTCACTATCGGCGGCCTTACCGGCGTCTTCCTGGGCTCGCTGGGCATGGATATCCACCTTACCGAGACCTACTTCATCGTGGCGCACTTCCACTTCGTGATGGTGGGCGGCATGCTCATGGCCTATCTGGCGGGCATCCACTTCTGGTGGCCCAAGATGACTGGCCGCATGTATCCGGAGGGACTGTCCAAACTGGCCGCCGTCGTCACTTTCATCGGCTTCATTCTCACCTTCTTCCCGCAGTTCATTCTTGGCTACCTGGGCATGCCGCGCCGCTATCATGCGTATCCGCCGGAGTTTCAGGTGCTCAATGTGCTGTCGACCGCGGGTGCGACCGTGCTTGGCATCGGCTATCTGCTGCCGATGATCTACATGACCTGGTCGCTGAAATACGGCGCGATTGCGGGATCGAACCCGTGGCAGGCTACGGGCCTGGAGTGGCAGATCCAGTCACCGCCGCCGACCGAAAACTTCCTTGAAACCCCGATCGTGGACTATGAGGCATATGACTACGATTGGCTGGCGAACAAGACTCAGCACGAGGTAACGACCGTTGGATAGCCAAACTGTTGCAGTCCGCCAGGAAGGGGAGATCGCCCATCACGAAGGCGCGGACCATCCACACTACCTGCGCCACCATTTCGAGACCGTGGAGCAGCAGAAGGAAGCCGTCTCCTTCGGCATGTGGCTCTTCCTGCTGACGGAAATCATGTTCTTCGGCGGCCTGTTCATGGCCTATCTGCTCTACCGCAACTGGTATTACGACGCCTTCGTCTCGGCGTCGAATACGCTGGGCATCGGGCTGGGCACCACGAACACCGCCGTCCTCATCCTCTCCAGCTTCACCATGGCGATGGGTGTCTATTGCGCGGAGAAGCGCAACCGCCGCGGGCTCATGCTGTCGCTCTCTGCAACTATCCTTCTCGGGCTCGTCTTTCTTGGAATCAAGTCGATCGAGTACCACGAGAAGTATGTAGAGCATCACATCCCGGGCGCCAGCTTCTCTATCGAAGACTTCGTGCACCCTGCAGACAAGCGCGATGTGGCGCTCGCTCCGGACGTCGCCCAGCATGCGCAGATCTTCTTCTTCCTTTACTTCGCCATGACCGGCATGCACGCGCTGCACATGATCATCGGCGTCTCGATTCTGTTCTTCCTGCTCTATAAAGCGTCGCAGGGCGCGTATACCACCGGGCACACCTCGATTATCGACAACTTCGGGTTGTACTGGCACTTCGTCGATATTGTCTGGATATTCCTGTTCCCATTGCTTTACCTGATCAGCCGCCACCCATTGCACTAACTCGATCGCCTGAGGAGAAACAGCCGTGTCATCGCACCCTACGCTGGAAGATGTCCACACCGAGCACCACATCGTCAGCCCCAAGCTTTACGGGCTGATTCTGCTGGCGCTGCTATGCCTCACCGCGCTGACGACGGGCATCGCCTTTGTGAACCTGGGTGTCTTCAGCCCGATCGCCGCCATTGGCATCGCCGTCATCAAGGCGACCCTGGTCATCCTGTTCTTCATGCATGTCAAGTACAGCTCGCGGCTGGTGAAGTTGACCGTTGCCTCCGGCTTTTTCACCTTCCTGGTGCTGATCACGATGACGTTGAGCGATTACATCAGCCGGGCATGGGGACTCTGGTAGTCCTGAGCAGCCTTTCGAGGATGGGCGGCCTGCGGGCCGCCCGTTTTGCTTCCTGCAGCCATCCAACGACCTATGACCGAGAGCAGCAGTCTACCTGAGCCGTTGAGCAAGCTAGCGGACACTCCGCGGGTCGAGGTGCGGCGTCGGGGCACGCCTGCGCGGGACGCGAAGTGCGTCGTCTACTGGATGCAGCGGGCGGAGCGCGGCGTCGATAATCCGGCGCTGGACTGCGCGATTGAGGTGGCGAACGAGCTTGGCTTGCCGGTGGTCGCATACTTCTCGGCGATTTCTAATTTTCCCCGCGCCAACCTGCGTCATTATGCGTTCCTGAACCAGGGACTGCATGATGCGGAGCACGATCTGGCCGAGCGGGGCGTGCCGCTCATCGTGCGCCGGCCGCCGGAAAACAAGCTGGAACCCTTTCTCGAGGAAGTAGGCGCGGGGATCGTCATCGGCGATGAGAACCCGCTGCGCGAGCCGGAGCGATGGCGCCGAGTGCTGGCGGGCCGGCTGAAGATCCCGTTCTGGACAGTCGACGCCGATGTCGTGGTCCCGTCACGGCTGTTCACCAAAGGCTTCTACGCTCAGCATCTGTTCCGCAGGCAACTTGATCCGCTGCTGCCTGAGTATCTGGCGGAGCCGATCGCGCCGAGGCTGGAGAAGCAGTGGCAGCACCGGATCGTGCGCTGGGAGCTTGACGATGACATCACCCGGGGCTGGCGGCACTTCGATCGCAATGTAAAGCCGGTGGATACCTTCCGCGGCGGCACGCATGCGGCGATGAAGCGGCTCGGCTACTTCGTCGAGCGCCAGCTTGCCGACTACGAGGCTGCGCGCCGCAAGCCGCAGCTCAATGGGACCAGCCAGCTCTCGCCGTATCTCCACTTCGGGCACATCAGTCCGCTGCGCATCGCGCTGGAGGCGAAGCGGGCGGTCGCTGCGGGGAAGGCGCCGCAGTCTGCGTACGATGCGTACATCAGCGAACTGATCGGATGGCGCGAGCTGGCGGTAAACTTCGTCATCCACTCCCGCGACAGGTACGACACGATCGAGTGCGCCGAGCCCTGGGCAGAAAAGACGCTGCGCGAGCATCTGCGCGACCGGCGCGAGTACGAGTACACGTATGAACAGCTGGAGCGCGGCGAGACACACGATGCGCTTTGGAACGCAGCGCAGTTACAGATGGTGCGCTATGGGTGGATGCACAACATCCTGCGGATGTATTGGGGAAAGAAAATTCTGGAGTGGGCACCCAACCCGGCGCGGGCCTTCGAGTGGGCAGTGCTGCTGAACGATACGTACGAACTCGATGGACGCGATCCGAATTCCTATGCGGGAATCGCGTGGGCCATCGCAGGCAAGTTCGACCGGCCATGGTTCGAGCGCGAAATTTTCGGCACCATCCGCTACATGTCCGGCGCATCCACGGGGAAGAAGTTCGATGCGAAGCTGTACATGGCGCTGGTCGCCAATCCGGAGATGGCCAAGGAGCAGTTGTTCGCCGCGGTATGAGGGGTGCAGATGCTGATTTATCCTGAACACTCACCATGTCCGATGATTCGATTCCTGAACTGGGCGGCTACGACGATGCCGCGCTGGACCGAGCATTCGCCTCGCTGACCGCCGATCTGGAGCGGGCTGCCTGCTCGCTCGATGGCGCCGACGCTGTCGAGCAATTCCGGCTGGAGTGGCTCGGCCGCAAGCACGGCCGCCTGAAGACGGTGAGCGATGCCTGGCTGAAAACGGCTCCTGCGGAGGCTCGCCGTCCGCTCGGCCAGCGCTTCAACAGCCTGAAGGAACGGATCGAAGGCCTGCTCACCGACGCCGCCGCGGGCAAGCGCCATGCGGCCACCGGCACAGCCATCGATGTCACTCTCCCGGGCACGCGTCCGCAACTTGGCGCCGAGCATCCCATCCTGCGCACTTGGCGTGAGGCCGTGCGCATCTTTGCGTCCATCGGCTACTCGGTTGCGACCGGCCCCGAAGTCGAGACGGACTACTACAACTTCGAATCGCTTAACTTTCCGCCTAACCATCCCGCGCGCGATACGCAGGACACTCTCGTTGTCGCCCACCAGGAGCGCAAGCCGCTGCGCGACCGCCTGCTCATGCGCACCCACACGTCACCGGTGCAGATCCGCACCATGGAGCAGCAGCCGCCGCCGATTCGGCTCGTCATCCCCGGCAAGGTGCACCGGAACGACGCCGCCGACGCGACGCATTCGCCCATCTTTCATCAGGTCGAGGGGCTCTGCGTGGATGAGGGCATCACCTTCGCCGACCTCAAAGGCACGCTTGACTACGCGATGAAGGCCTTCTTCGGCTCGAGCGTCAAGACGCGCTTTTTCCCCTCATTCTTTCCGTTCACCGAGCCCAGCGCGGACGTGCAGATCTCCTGCATCTTCTGCGGCGGCAAAGGCTGCCGCAAATGCAAACACTCGGGCTGGATCGAGCTGCTGGGCTGCGGCATGGTGGACCCGGCTGTCTACGGCTTCGTGCGCGAAAAGCAGCCCGCCTATGACCCGGAGAAGGTCTCCGGCTTCGCCTTCGGCATGGGCCTGGACCGCATCGCGATGATGAAGTACGGCGTCAGCGACATCGGTTTGCTCTATTCGGGTGACGTACGGTTTCTGGAGCAGTTTGCATGAACGTGCTCACTTCGTGGCTCCGAGCCTATTTACCGCCGCTGGATGCAACCGACCGCACGCTAGCAGATGACCTCACTCTGCGCGGCATTGCTGTCGAAGGGGTCTTCGATGTTGCGCCTCCTGTTGGTGGCTCGCTCTTCGAGATGGACATAACCACCAACCGCGTCGACGCGATGAACCACTACGGTGTCGCGCGTGAAGCGGCTGCGATATATGGGCTCACGCTCGCGCCACTCGATACGAAGCTGCCCGCTGCGCGTCCCGGCGGAGGGCACACTGTTCGCATCGAAGCGCCCGATGCCTGCGGCCGCTTCACCGCGCGGATCCTGCGCGGAGTAAGCATTGGCCCATCGCAAGGCATTGTGGCGGAGCGCTTCGCCGCTCTCGGGGAGAAGCTGATCCTCAACGCCGTCGATGCCAGCAACTACGTGCTCTTCGGCATGGGCCATCCCACCCACGCCTTCGACCTCGACAAGATCGAGGGCGCCATCATCGTTCGCCGTGCGCGCCCTGGGGAGCAGCTCAAGACGCTCGATGGTGTCGATCGTGTGCTCGATGCTGACGATGTGGTCGTTGCGGATGAGAAGAAGGCGCTCGGCCTGGCCGGTGTGATGGGCGGATGGGACACCATGATCACGCTCGAGACGAAGAACATCCTCGTCGAAGCGGCCTGGTTCGATCCTGCGACCGTGCGGCGTATGAGCCGCCGCCATGGCATCCACTCGGATGCCTCGCATCGCTTCGAGCGCGGCGCGGATTTCCACGCGCCGCCGGTCGCATCCGCGCTGGTCTCGCAGCTCATTCTTCAGAGCGGAGGCCAGCTGGAGGGCGAATTTGTCGACGTTGTCATCCCGCAGGTCCTCGCGCGCGTGGCGGCTCGTCGCCCTATTTCATTTTCCGTCGAGCGATGTGCCCGGTTTCTCGGTCGCACCAGCGAGGGTCCCGGCATCACCGAGGAAGTCGCCACCGGCGTTCTACGCGCACTCGGCTGTACCCTTGAGCGTACTGGCGAAGCTCGCTACGCGGTCACCCTGCCAAGCTGGCGGCTCGATCTCGAGCGTGAGATCGATCTCGTCGAAGAGGTCGCGCGCGTCTACGGGTACAACCGCTTTGCCAACACGCTGCCCAGCTTCTCCGGCTCGGTGCTGGAGCTTCCCCACGCCCCGAAGCAGACGGCTGTGCGCGAGCTGGTGCTCGCCGCCGGCTATCACGAAGCCATCTCGTCCACCTTCTGCTCTGCAACCGATGCAGCTACATTTTCGGCGCAACCGGGCGTTGCGGTCGCGATGGACAACCCGCTCAGCGAAGAGGCGGGTATGCTGCGGCCATCGCTGGTGCCCGGCATGCTGACCATGCTGAGCCACAATCTGAACCGCAATGTGGATGACGTGCGGCTTTTCGAAATGGGCACAGTCTTCACCGGGTCGGGGTTCGGCTTGGTGGACCGTGTGGATGAGGCGCAGTGGCTGGCCTTCGGCGCCACCGGCCAGCTACGCGATGGGCTGCACTCCGCGCGCGCGCTTGACTTTTATGACCTGAAGGGCATCGTCGAAGCGCTCACCAGCCGTTTTGTCTCCCGCTCGGTCTACTACGACGCCTTCCCGCCGCAGAGCGGGCTGCTGCCGCGCTGGCTGAACCCTGTGCGCGCCGCGCGCTGCGTGGTCGATGGCTCGACCATTGGCTACTTCGGCGAGCTGCATCCTGATGAGACGGAGAAGCGCAAGTTGAGACAGACTGTCTTTATCGGCGAAATCTATCTCGATCGGCTCTTCCGTCAATCGCTGCGCCAGGCCGCCGCGCGCGAGCTCTCGCGTTACCAGCCTGTGCGGCGCGACTTCTCGCTCATCTTCCCGGACGCGGTGCATTGGGAGGCGGTCGGCTCCGCGCTTGCGGCCCTCCAGATCGCCGAGCTGCAGGAGTACCGCCCTGCCGAAATTTTCCGCGACAGCAAAGGCAAGGCTGTCCCGACAGGCCACTACTCGATGCTCGTCTCAACGACCTTCCAGTCGCCAGATCGCACGCTCCGCGACGAGGAGCTGCACTCCTGGTCGAGCAGCATCGTTGCTGCGCTGGAGTCGCTTGGCGGCAAGCTGCGCGCATAACACAGCTGCGCCGAGCAGAGGGTATCAATTACGGCACACATATGCACAGGAGGCGAATCGGATTTGCTTTCGCCCGTTTGCATTGGCGATATACTGCGCCTTAGGCACGCATTATTCCCCAAGCAGTGAGGATGTATGGCAGCGGTAGCGATGGACATCAGCGATCAGGGAACGGAAACCCTGGCGGCAGCCGATTTTCAGGCTCTGGAAGAGCGCGTTCTGCGCGCAGTGGAGCTGCTGAAGGCCGAACGCGAAGCACACGCGGCAGCCACAGCGAAGGTCGAGGAGCTCGAGCGCCACAGCGGCGAGCTGGAGCGGCAACTAGCGAATCGGGCAGAGCAATCGTCGCGACTGGAGAGCGAGATCGGCCAGTTGCAGCAGGAGCGGGACCACGTACGCGGCCGCGTGGAGCGGCTATTGAAGCATCTGGACGAATTCACCGCGTAGTCCGAGACTGAACTGCGCCCATTCCGAGGAGAAGGACCCAGTCCGCGATGAACGATACCAGCCAAGGCGTTACTGTTGAGATCTACGACCAGCCCTACCATCTGCGCGGGCAGGACCCCGTCTACATCGAGCGGCTGGCCAACCTGGTCGACACGAAGATGCGTGCCGTAGCTGCGCAGGGCACCACGGTGGACTCGCTCCGTGTGGCGGTGCTGGCAGCCATCAACATTGCCGATGAGTTCATGACGTTGCAGTCGCGCCATCGCGCGCTGAGCGGCAGCCTGACGCAGGCAGAGAGCACGCTGCGCACCCGCGCCAGCAACCTCAACGGCCTGCTCGACTCGGTGCTCGCCGAACGCCGCACCGGCTGAAAATCAGCTTGCCGCAATCCTGACGTTTCCATCCGAGGTGTGCACGCTCAGCGGCGTGCCGCCGCCATTCATGCGACCGTGGATCGCGTGGCCGCTATCGTAGTGGTCCATCGTCAACGGCAGGGTGCAATCGACGTGCCCGTCGCTGGTCGTGATATCGAGATCGGCCGCCAGCGTGGAGGGCACATGCACCACGACATGTCCATCCGAGCTCTCGATGCGCGAGGCTGCATTCAGTTGTGAGCCTGGCGCCAGCGTAAAGTCCAGGTTGCCGTCGCTGGTGTGCAACTGTACTCCGGTGAACTGTCCGTCAATCGTCATGTGGCCATCGGACCCGCGTGCTTCCAGCGTGCCCTTGGCCTGGCGCACGGTGACGTTGCCGTCGGAAGTTTTCAGGTGCAGTGCGCCGTTCACATCCTCCAGCAGCACCGAGCCATCGCCCGCGTGCACCTGAAGCGTGCCGCTCAGACCACGCGCGACCAGGTTGCCATCCGCCGTGCCCGCGTCCAGATCGAGATGTGCCGGCGTCTCCACCGTCACCTTGGTCCCGTTCTCGCTTCCCCAGTTGAACATTCCGATGTGCGGCTTCTCCTTGAAAGAAAAGTAGACGTGATCGCCATCCTGGTGCTGCTCCAGCCGATATTCGTTCAGGTCGCGGGTGGCGTGCACCTGCACGCGAATCTCCTTGCAGTCGCCGCAGGACGCGATCTCGAGCCCACTGTCCGCGGTCTCGATCGTCAGCGCGGGGCTGCTGCCGCTCTCTGAATAGGTCTTCTGCCAATCGTGCCCAGTCGCCTGGGCATGGGCGGGGAGCGATGCAAGGGCGGCTGCGGCAGCAAGGGCAACGCAGGCGGTCAAACGCGCGGAAGGGCGATCGGGCAGGGCGGACATGGAGTTTCTCCTGCCGCAGATACGCCGTGCGCTCAGGCGGGGTTCCAGGAATCTACCGCAATTCAGGCCGGCGCAAACTCGGCAGAGCTAAGGCTTGCCTCCCTGGCCGCCGGATGTTCCTGTAAAGCTGCCGGTGCGGTGCTGACCGGGGCTCTGGTTCGCGTCGCCCTGGTTCTCGCCCTTCTGCACGCTCTTCCTCAGCTCTTTTTTCTGCTCCTGATGCTGGCCGCCCGAGGCATAGTGATCTTCGGGCGCAATGTGCTCTACGGAGGTCGCGGCGCCCGGAGTGCTGGTCGGCTCCTCCGGCTTGATCTCGGTCTGCTGCTGTTTGCTCATGGATTCCTCCTCACGCATCCTGCGTCAAAAGGTTTAGATGCCCGCGAAGGCCTCGCGCAGGCGGCGCCAGCTCTGATCGAGAATCTCCGGAAGAACGCGCGTTTCGCTGGCCACGGTCATGAAATTGGTGTCTCCGAACCAGCGCGGCAGAACGTGCATGTGCAGATGATCGGCCACCCCGGCACCGGCCGCCTTGCCCAGATTCAGCCCCAGATTGGCGCCGTCCGGCGAATAAGCGCGTTCCAGCGCCCGCGAGGTGCGTTGCGCTAACGCCATCATCTCCAGCGCGGTCTGGGCCGCCAGCACGCCCAGCGACGCTTCGTGCGCGTGGGGAACAATCATTACGTGCCCGGAGGTGTATGGGTAGGCGTTCAGACAGATGTAGCAGGTCTTCCCACGAAGCACGATATTGGCTGCACGGTCTGCCTCCTCGGGCGCCATGCCGTGCTCGATGGCGTAGTCGGCGGCGGCGATGAGGTTGCAAAAGACGCAATGGTGATCACCGGGCCACGCTGCGAGCGCAGCCGGCACGCCCGCACGACCTTCCCGGGTATCTTCCTGGGTGACGTATGCGTAACGCCACGGCGTCCACAGATGATCCACACAGGCGAGTATAAGGGCGGTGCGATGCGCACCGGTGCCTGCCGCCTCCCGCGGATTCATACTCCGTTCATGAGGTTGGCCCGGCACTGAACTTTGTTTGACTGGCCTATATCCGGTTGCTACACTCGTTAGTGAAGCCCTGTCTGCTGGATTCGCAGGTGCGGCTTCCACTGCAATCCCTGCCCATTCCGAAGCCAAAGGCAACTCCCTCACTGGAGACCTGCAGCGTCCGCCGAGTTTCTCGCGGACCCCAGCGGGCCCAGCGAAATCGCCTTCGGTAAACGATGCAGGCAGCGCAGCGAGTGCCCTGGGTTCGCCACCGTCAGGAAGCCGAAGCGGAGCAAGCTATGCCGGTCTCCCCGGAACTGCTTTGCACGCTGCTCGACAAGGGCCTGACTTCCCCCCGATTGGCGCGCCTAGCCGGCGACTGTCCGATAACGCCCTATGTGGGGCTTGTTGCCAGAGCGCCGAGGCGGCAGGTGGCGCCGCCGACGAATCCGGAGCTGGTTGCTATGGCTGACGCCCAATATTCCGAACAAACCGAGAGCAAACCTCTGAACACCGAACTGGAAACCCCAACGCTTGATGCCGCGACGGAGCACGAACAGCCGTCGACCGAACCCACCTACAACCACCAGAGCGCCGAGCACACCGAAGATCACCACGGCGATGCCGGCCAGGCCTCCGAGACTCAGTCCGATGGCACATCCGTCGCCACTGCCGAAGCGGCAGACGAGGACATGAGCATGGAGGATTTTGCCGCGGCGCTGGAGTCCTTTGACCGCGAGCAGGCCGCCGAGGCCGCCATTGCGCAGGGCGATGAGCACAGCATCGTTCAAGGCACAGTGGTGAAGCTGACGGACAAGCATGTGGTGGTGGACGTGGGCTTGAAGAGCGAGGGCCTCATTCCGTTGGAGCAGGTGACCGACCACACCGGACAGTCCAAGCTGCACCCGGGCGATGTCGTCGATGTGGTGGTGGAGCGCGAGGAGGCCGAAGGCGGCTACCTGCTGAGCTATGAGAAGGCGCAGCGCCATCGTGTCTGGGACTCCATCGAAAAGGCCTACACTGACAAGGTGCCGATCACCGGTACGGTCGTCGGCCGCGTCAAGGGCGGAGTCACCGTCGATATCGGCATCAAGGCGTTCCTGCCCGGCTCGCAGCTTGAGATCCGCCCCGTGCGCAATCTGGACGCCTACATCGGCCAGCCTATCGACGTCCGCGTCATCAAGCTCAACAAGAAGCGCGGCAACGTCGTTGTGTCCCGCAAGGAGATCCTCGAAGAGGAACAGAACAGTCAAGCGCACTCTGACGCTGGAGCACCTGGAAGAAGGCGCGATCCTGAACGGCACGGTGAAAAACCTGACCGACTACGGAGCCTTCGTCGATCTGGGCGGCATCGATGGCCTGCTGCACATCACCGACATGTCCTGGGGTCGGCTGACGCATCCGCGCGACCTGGTCAACGTCAATGACGAGATCCAGGTGAAGGTGCTGAAGTTCGACAAGGACAAGCAGCGCGTCTCGCTCGGCTTCAAGCAGCTCACGCCCGATCCGTGGCTCGACGCAGTGGAGCGCTACCCGATCGGCGCTCGCGTGCGTGGCCGAATCCTCAGCGTCACCGACTACGGCGCGTTCGTCGAGCTGGAGCAGGGCATTGAAGGTCTGGTCCACGTCTCCGAGATGACCTGGTCCAAGCGGATGAAGCATCCGTCGAAGATGGTCAAGCCCGGCGATGAGGTCGAGACGGTCGTGCTCTCCGTGAATCCGAACGACCGCCGCATCTCGCTTGGCATGAAGCAACTGCTCGAGAACCCGTGGGAGCATCTCTCCGAGCGCTACCCGGCCGGAGCCATCGTCGAAGGCCGCGTGCGCAACCTCACCGACTTCGGCGCGTTCATCGAGATCGAGGATGGCATCGATGGTCTTGTCCACGTCTCGAACCTGAGCTGGACCAAGCGCGTGAAGCATCCCTCCGAGGTGCTGAAGAAGGGCGAGAAGGTGCGTGCCGTGGTGCTCGGCGTGGAGGCGGAGAACCGCCGCCTGTCGCTTGGCATCAAGCAGCTCCAGCCCGATGTCTGGGAGACCTTCTTCGATCAGCATCGCGTTGGCGACGTGCTGAAGGGCAAGGTCCTGCGCTCCGCGCAGTTCGGCTCCTTCGTCGAGATCGCCGAGGGCATCGAGGGCCTCTGCCACGTCTCCGAGGCGGCCGATCCGCTGGGTCAGCCGGTGAAGCTCGAAGCCGGGCACGAGTACGACTTCAAGATCATCAAGATGAACCCGGAGGAGAAGAAGGTCGGCCTCAGCCTGCGTGCCGTAGGCGAAGAGGGCAGCCGCGCCGATGTGGAAGCCTACAAGGCGCCTGCCGCATCCGGCTCCACGACCACGCTGGGCGATCTGATGAACTGGAAGCGCGGCGAATAGCGTACTTCAACAAGCAAGGAAAGGCCGCCTCACGCGAGGCGGCCTTTCTGTTTGCCGATCAGGTCTGTTTGCGGGCTTCCCCGCTCCCAACCATCGACATGCTAATCACCTCGCCGCCGCCGGTGTCGCGGAAATCGTCTCTCCCGGAAAGTGGCATCCGGCCGAGAACGGCAGTCGTCACTTTAGCCGTTCAAGCTCACGCTGGAGGAGAATGCGATCCCGTGCGCCGCTGATTGTGCCGTTGGTGTTCCTGTCGGTCCGCGCCTGAGAGAGAGCTTCAGCACGTCTGCCATTGTCCCGCTATGCGCCGATCTTCAGCAGCACGTTGAACACCGGCTTGGTATCGAACGAGCTGATGGTCTTCTCTTTGGACTTCTTGCCCTGGTACTCCGCCCACACCGTGTAGTCGGCATCCGAGTTGAGCTGTCCAAAGCGAAAGCTGCCGTCCGCTGTGCTGATGTAGGTGCGCACCTCGTTTGTCTTGCCACTCTTGAGATAGACGATGGCGCCCTTGGCCATGCCGCCGCTCGAAAGCTCTACTTTTCCCTGGACCACGCGCTGCGTCGTCTGGGCGAGGGCCGCGTTGGGGAGAGCGAAAAATACTGAGGGGCCCATCAGCAGCCCACTTAATACAAGATGCGCGCTCATACATCGGCTGATGCGGCGCGCAAGGCTGCTATGCATTCTTACTCCTCTTCCTCATCTTTGACATCCTCGTTTTCATCATCATAACCATCTTCCACTTGCGAGAGCTGCAGTGGTTCAGTGGCCACGATTTCGAATTCGGTTCCGCACTCTTCGCACGAAACCACGTCGCCTTCTTCTACATCATCGGCGTCAATATCGAGTGCGCTTTCACATTCCGGACATGCTGGCATTTCCTGCCCTCCAGGCTAGGGACGATCACTTACCGATGGATGATGTCAGCAGCCGCGCCGAGGCTGCCAGCCCCATTGAATTTCCCTGAATCTATTTCGGTCGGTGGCAGGCCGTGCACGGTGCCCTTCGCAGGACCGCTCCAAGCCAGACTCTCTGAAACGTCTGCAGGGGAACTGTTTCTAGCTTTTTTGGTATCCGTGCGAACCGCCCAGTGACTGAAACTCGGCAGGCCACAGTAGTACCGAAAATGCTTTAAGGCTAGTTTTAGAGAGAAGCCTACGGTGCGTCAAGGTGCCCGAGGGTGTGAGACCATTCGCGAGTGAAAAGGAACCCGAGTTTGCATCGTATTCGTGGCGGCTGGCGCCTTGCGCCTTCCCGTCGCGCCTTCACCTCCGGAGGCGTGGCATGTGCAGCCGTGGCACGTGGAGCAATGGCGTGGACCGCAATATGCGTGTGCCTGGCTGGGCCTGCTGGAGCCCAGGCCGTCGCGCAGCCAAAGAGCTTCGGCGCTCCCATTGCTGCCGCACCCGCCGATCCTGCCGTCGCGCACGCGCTCGCGGAAGTCTCCGCCGCCCACGTTCGGCAGACCATCAGGACTCTGGTGGACTTCCACACTCGCAACACACTTTCCAACATGGATACCGGCCTGCCGCCGGACACTGGGGTTACCGCTGCGGCGAAGTGGATTGAGCAGCAGTACACCGCGATCTCCGAGGCGTGCCACGGCTGCCTGGAGGTGAAGACCGATACCTTCACCGAGCCCGGCGACCCGGGGCCGCGCAGCCGGATAAAGGTGCCGACGACGATTACGAATGTCTATGCCATTATGCGCGGCAGCGATCCCGCACAGGCCAGCCGCATGTATCTCGTCACCGGCCACTACGATTCGATCAATTCCCATGTGTTTCGCAACTGGGCAGATACTTCCGGCGATGCCCCCGGTGCAAATGACGATGCAAGCGGCACTGCGGTGAGCATCGAAAGTGCGCGCGTCCTGAGCGGCCACCGCTGGCCCGCCACCATCGTCTTTGTGGCCGTTGCCGGCGAGGAGCAGGGACTGGTCGGCAGCGGCCATCTGGCGAAGCTTGCAAAGGACGAAGGATGGCAGCTCGCCGGCGTGCTGAACAACGACATCGTCGGTGGCGACACCACCCCCGGCGATACTCTCGAGGACAAGTCCCGCGTTCGGGTCTTCTCGCAGGGCATTCCTGCGACGGCGACGCCGGAGGAGATCAAGCACACTCTCGCTCTCGGCCTTGAAAGCGATGGTCCCTCCCGCGAGCTGGCACGCGTCGTCAGCAGTGTCTCCCGCACCTATTTCCACGCCGGCACCTTTCGCCCGTGCTCGAATTCCGCCTCGACCGCTATCTCCGGGGCGGCGACCATTTGTCCTTCAATCAGCAGGGCTTCGCCGCCGATTCGCTTCACCGAGTGGCGCGAGAACTTCGACCATCAGCACCAGGACGTCCGCGTCGAGAACGGCAAGCAGTACGGCGACATGCTCAAGTTCGTCGATTTCAGCTACGTCGCCAACGTGGCCCGGCTGAACGCCGCCACCCTGGCCACCCTGGCCTCCACACCGGCTGCACCGGAGGAGGTGCGCATCGTTACAGCCAACCTCGACAACAACAGCACGCTGCGCTGGAAGGCCGGTCCTGGCATGCCGACGGACGCCCATATCGATATCGTCTGGCGCGACACCTCAGCGCCCGACTGGCAATTCCATCAGCCCGTGCCTGCGGCGGATGCCGCCAACAATTCCATCACTTTGCCGGTGTCCAAGGACAACGTCATCTTCGGGGTCCGCGCCTGCAACCGCGCCGGGCAATGCAGCCCAGCCGTGGCGCCGCTGCCGGAACGGTAGGCCGTTCCGACTTCCGGAATCCGCCTCATGCGGCGCGACTTTTCGGTTAAGAAAAGTCGCTCTTCGACGATCCTGCTGGGCATAGCAACGGGAAATCCGCTCTAATAGAGCAATATGCCCGGTTCTCGACCGTTAACGCTGTCCTTCCCGCCCTTCGCGGGCATGACGAAGAACCTCATTTTCATCAATCTCGCCGTGTATCTGGCGTGGTTGCTGGCGCGTTTCCTGCATCCGCTCGCGATCATCCCGGCGTTGCTCGCCCTTACCCCCACGGCTGTGGTGCATCGTTTCTTCTTCTGGCAGCCCCTCACCTTCGGCTTCGTGCCGGACATGTCCCTGCTCAGCATCCTGTTCACCATGCTGTCGCTCTGGTTCATGGGTTTCTATCTGGAAGACGTGAAGGGCAGCCGGTGGCTGCTGGAGACTTATCTCGTCTCCACGCTGGCCGGCGGCATTCTGGCCACGGCGCTCTCCTTCACCGGCATCCTCAGCATGTCGCCGAATCTGACCGTGCCCGGGACGGACGTAGCGCTCTTCGGGCTGCTCACCTGCTTCGCCGTGCTCTTCGGCGACCAGCAGTTCTTCATGTTCCCGCTGCCCTTCGGCATCAAGGCCAAATACCTCGCCATCATCTTCATGCTGATTGCTGTCGTCATGCTGCTGGGCGGCGGCAATCCAGTTGAATACGTCGGCTACCTCGGCGGCGGCCTGGGCGGCTATCTCTACGCGAAGATCGCGCCGCGCCGCGGCTATGGCTATGCTGCCACCGAAGGCTTCTATGGCATGCGCAATGGCTACTACCGCTGGAAGCGTGCCCGCGCCGCGCGCAAGTTCCAGGTCTACATGGGCAAACAGGGCCGCGAAGTCCACTTCGACAAGGAAGGCCGGTACGTCGATCCGGACGACCGCCGCCGGATGCACTGAGCTCCCCGGGCGCCACGATGCAAACGCCTCTGTAACCTGCGCGCTCTTTCCGCGTCGCATCAGTGGATGATCATGCAGTCTGCTGACAACCTGAGCCAACCGGGCACTGCGTCCCCGCAGTCGACCGTTGCCGAGCGAATCGCCGGCTCGCGCTATCTCGGCCTCTCCGCGTTCCTTTTCGCCTTCCTGCAGACGCTCTGCCCTGCTGTCATCGCCCTCAGCGCGGTGCGTGTCTTCATTGGGCTGGGTGCACTGGCGGCGGCCGCTGGCACGATGCGCAGCCACGCGGGTGGCATGCAGACTGGATCCGCATCCCCATGATGCTGCTGGCCGCCTTCGGCGCAGCGCTCAACCTCTTCATCATCTGGCATGTGCGCCGGCTGCGCGCACGGCCCGCGGCGCAGTGGCGCATCGCACCACTACGGCGAAGAAGCTCCGCAGCGAGCGCGTGCAGATCGTGCTCGCCGTCCTCACCTTCGTCTGCCTCGCTGCCGAGTGGATCACCCACCCGATGATGCATCATCCGCATCACTAGCCCGGATCACTAGCCAGGATCAGGCGCGGCCTTCGCCAGCTCCGCGCCAATCCGCTCATGCAGCCGCTCGCTGTAGCCCAGCGGCAGCCGGAAGATGCGATCGTCCGCCGTCAGCACCAGGATGTTGTGCACCGAGTCCAGAATCGCCGAGCAGACCTCGCACGTCTCCAGATGCTGCTCGATCGCGCGGCGCTCTTCCGGCGTCACCGTATCGTCGATGTAATCGGAGATGTAGGGCCACACGTGCTTGCAATCGAGTTTCATGCCCTGCCTCCCAACCAGGAGAACCAGCGCCGCCGCTGCGGCAGCTCGCGCTTCAGATACGGCGCCAACTGCTTTTGCAGCATCATCCGCGCGCGAAACAGCCGCACCTTCACCAGGTTCGCCTTCACTCCAAGTGCCTGCGCGATCTCCTCAATCGACATCTCTTCTTTGTCCCGCAGCAGAAAGACCTCGCGATAACTCGGCGGCAGCCCCTCGATCGCGCTCTCGATGTGCCTGGCCAAGCTCCTCGCGCTCCAGCGTCTCGCTCGGAATCTCGCGCCAGTCGGCCACCAGGAACGGCGTGTAGTCCTCCTCCTGCTCCCGGTCGTCGAGCGACTCCACCTTACCCTCGCCGACTTGCGCAGCCGGCTCCGCGCCTCGTTCAGCGTGATCGACGTCAGCCAGGTGCTGAACTTGGCATCGCCGCGAAAGCTGCCCAGCCCGCGATACGCCTTGATCATCGCCTCCTGCGCCGCGTCTTCCGCCTCCGCCGCATCGCGCAGGACCGACACCGCCGTCAGGAAGACCGCGCGCTCATACGGCCGGATCAGCTCATGAAACAGATCGCGCTCCCCCTGCAGGATGCGCGCGATCCATTCCATCTCCTGGGCAAGCGCCTGCACCATACGGCTTTAGTGTCTCTCCTGCAGAGCAGTGTCGAGAATATGGCTCAGAACCTCTTCGCTCTGTTCGCCGGCCTGGTTGTAAACGGCCTTTCCGCTGCCGTCCAGCACCACCAGATCCGGAATCGAGCCCTCGTAATATCTCTGCACCAGCTTGAGCTGCGCTGGCGACTGCGGCTTGTCCAGGTCGATGATGACGAAGTTCACCTTGTCCCCATAGCGCTGCGAAAGCGCCACCGTGCGCCGCGCCTGCCGCTTGGAGTTGAAGCAGCCCTCGCCGTAGATCATCACGTAGTTCGGCTTGCCCGCGACCACGCCGGTCTGCGTGTCATTGCCGGTAATCAGCGGCCCGTCCACGCTGTCGCTGTTGTAGTCCAGGTGCGGGTTGAGCTTGAGCTGCTGCCCCTGCGCCAGCAGCGCCGCGGCAAAGACGAGCACCCAGGCTAGCGGCACCGCAGTCCTGATTCCCATCCTGAAATAGCGCATCGAGATCCCCCCGGCAGCGCATAGGACGCTGCGAAGGAGGTCGGGTTACAGGGCCTCAGGAGCAGAATTACTTCGCGGCCACCACTTCGATCATCTCGGCGTCGCTTGCCTTGCCAGGCAGCTGCGCCCGTGTGGGTCAGCTTCTGCGCCGCGTCGTCCCAGTGCAGGTGCGTGATCTGGCTTTCGCCCTTCTCGTACGCATAGGTCTTGCCATCGTCGTTGTAGAGCGTGAAATCCGCATCCGCGCCGGGATAGATGCGCAGCTTTTCAAGTCGCTGTGGCTGCGACGTACTCTCCACCGGCGCTCCCAGCGGCAGGATCGACCCGGCGCGCACAAACAGCGGAATGGTATCGATGGGCGCGCTCGCCTCGATCCACTGGCCGCCATGCAGCCGCTCGTTGGTCCAGTAGTTGTACCAGTCCGCGCCGGCCGGCAGATAGACGCGCTTCGTCGTCGCGCCCTGCTCGGTCACCGGCGCCACCAGCAGATCCGGCCCGAACATATACTCGTCGCCCAGCTCGGCCACGTTCGGATCGTTCGGAAAATCCATGAACAGCGCCCGCATGTATGGCGCGCCGGTCTCATGCGTCATCCAGCCGAGCGAATAGATATACGGCATCAACTGGTAGCGCAGCCGCAGATACTTCTCGAGAATCGGCTCCGCCTGCTTGCCATACGACCACACCTCGTTGTGGTTGCGGCTGCCATGCGTGCGGAAGTTCGGCTGGAAGACGCCGTACTCAAACCACCGCGTATACAGCTCCGGATAGTCATCGTACTGGCCAACGTTGTCGCGCGCGTCGGAGGGATCGAGCAGCGGCTTGTGCAGCGGCACATGGCGATAGGGCAGATACTGCCAGCCGCCGATGTCGTTGCCCCAGTACGCAATGCCCGAGGCCGTCACGTCCAGCCCGGTCGGGATCTGCCGCTTGCAGCGTGTCCCATGTCGGAGCGATATCCGACGACCAGAACATCGTCCCGTTGCGCTGCGCTCCCAGATACGCATCGCGCGAGAGCACCAGCGCGCGCGTCTTCAGAGTCGCGGCGAAAGCCGTCATAGATCGATGCGGTGTGAAACAGCGGATAGACGTTGAAGTAGCGCGTACCCGGCCCGATGGAGAAGTAGCTGCCATTCGGCGGCAGGTCGGGCTCCGTCTCGTCCGCCCAGAAGGAGTCGAAGCCCTTCGACACCAGGTTGTCGCGGATGATGCCCCAGTACCAGCGCGCCGCTTCGGGATTCGTCGTATCGATATCCGAGCCCGCCTTGTCATAGGGCAGGCCGTTGGTCGGCGTGCCGTCGGCCAGATGCTCGAACCAGCCCTTCTTCAGCAGGAAATCGTAGTAGCGCGAGCCCTCCGTAAAGCGCGGCCACACGCTGATCATGGTCTGAATACCCTTGCGCGTGCAGTTGCTTGTTCATCGCCGCGGGGTCGGGCCACTTCACCGGGTCCATATCGAACTGGCCCATCTTCGTGTAGTAGAACCAGTCCACCACCAGCACATCGAGCGGCAGATGCCGCTCGCGATAGCCCTTCGCCACCGCCAGCAACTCATCCTGCGTCATGTAGCGCTGCTTGCACTGGATGAACCCATACGCCGCCTTGGGCAGCATCGGCGTCGCGCCGGTCAGCTTGCGATAGCCCTCGTAGATCTCATCCGTCGTCCGGCCCGCGATCACGAAGAACGAAACGCGGTTCCCCACCTGCGAGGTCCACTTGCGTCTGCTCGTTGAAGCCCGGCTCGACGGTGGTCTTCGACGGATTGTCCCAGACCAGCCCATAGCCCTTATTCGTAACCGCGAATGGCACACAAAAGCTGGGGCCGCCGGTCGCGTCGTAGTCGTGCCAGCACTCGACGGTGTGGCCGCGATGATCCAGAAACCCATGCTGATCCTGGCCCAGCCCGTAGTAGTGCTCATCCGGCGGCGAGACGAAGGTCGCGCCCACCTGGAAGAACGGCTCATCCGTCGGCCGCTTGTCGTAAAGAATGTCCGCATTGCCGTCCTTGTGGTTGGGCACGGACTGCTGCCAGCCCACCATGTCCACCAGCGTTGCGCCCTCCGGCGTCGCGATGCGGATATGCGCGCCCGGCGTGGATCCGGTGAAGAATTTCCCGATGTCCGATTGGGTCGCGCTCGGCTTGCCGCCATGGTGGCTCGCATCGAGCGTCACCACCAGCCGCGACGAACGATATGTGTCGCCATGCTCGTCTGTCGTGTGCGTCCATCCATCGCTCTCCGGCTTGGCGACAAAGCCATAGCCCGGCGCGGCCACCGCTGGATCGTGCTGCAAGCTCAGCGTCACCCGGATGATGTTTGGCGCATACGGCTCGAACATCACCGTGCTGCCATCGTGCTCCATCACCACAGGGGCTTGCTGCGCCTGAAGAGGCGCGAGCCACATAGCCGGCATCAAGGTGCAAAGCATGAACCGGCGAAAGAACGGAAAGCCATCGGGGACCGCCTCCAATGTTGCCCTCGCGCCCGCACAAGCGCGCAGGCCGGGCTTCGAGAAAACGTTAGCCGAATCAGAGTAAGCCACATCGCCGCTCGCCCGCAAGACACGGCTCCGCGACTTCTCGCCAGAAGCCTGCCCCAAAACCGTCCGCCGGCGATCCCGGCCAGCCCGGCAGCCGGCGAGCATGCCAGCCGATTTGCCGCCCGCGCGGATACAATACCTCTACACCCCGTTTCGGTAGTGCTAGCCATTTCGGCTCAAGCGTTTTCGGTAAGCATGATGACCGGCGAATATTCTCTACGACGTGGCTTTTCCGTAAGTGCCACAGAGTCACTGCTGGACGGTCTAAACCAGTACCGAAAATGCTTTCAACGAGGGATTTGGATTTGCAGTCAGCTTCGCGCAGTATCCTGTCGTCTTCGCGCTGGTCCTTCCGCGCGCTTCCGGTTGCCGCTGCCGTTCTCGCACTCGCGTCTGCCGCCTTCGGCCAGTCTGCCAAGGCTGTCGCCACCACCACGACGCTCACCACGCCCGTTCGGCACCAGCCAGCGACGCCTCCGGCAAAACCGTCTTCACCGTCCACGTCTCGCCCGCACCGCAATCGGCAGAGTCCGCGGCAGCGTCACCTTGCTCGCGAGCGATGGAAACGACGCCAGCGACAGCCAGCCCCATTCGCTCGGCTCTGCGTTTGTCGCGCGGATGGCAGCGCTACCCTCACCGTCTCCAGCCTGCCCGCAGATGTGCACAGCCGTGCGCGCCGTCTACAGCGGCACGGAGAGCTCCGCGGCCTCCACCTCCGCCCGGCGGATGTCACCGCCGAGGCCACCGCGCCGGATTTCTCGCTCTCCGCCGCGCCGGCCACGCTCAATCTCGATGCCGGTGCCGCAGGGCACGGTCGCCGTCACCATCGCGCCGATCAACGGCTTCAATAACTACGTCAGCCTCTCCTGCGCCGGCCTGCCGCTCTACACCACCTGCAGCTTCCTGCCCTCCAACGTCGACGTCACCGGGCAGAACGGTCTCAGCACCATGACGCTGAACACGACTGCGCCCTCCGGCAAGACCTCGTTGCTGCGGCGCGACAGCGGCTTCGTCTACTGCTTTCCTGCTGCCCGGCGCGCTCGGCCTGCTGGGACTCGGCTTCGGCCGCAATCGCGGTCTTCGCATGCTGGCCATGCTCTGCGTCGTCGGCAGCCTCATCGGCGGCGCCAGCTCCTGCGCGCAGCGCTACCGCTATCTCAACTACGGTCCCACGCCCAATCCCGGCACGCCCGCCGGCGAGAGCATCATCCGCATCTACGGCACCGCCGTGAACGGCGCGCTCTCCACCAGCAAATGCTTCCAGGTCACGCTGAACATGACCTCCACCAACACCTCCGGCACCGCGGGCAACAACCTCACGCCCTGCAGTTAGCCGACAGGCATCGCTTCCATCGCCGCCTGCTGGATCGCCGGATCGTCGCCAAAGCCCGCCAGCCAGCGCACCTCCGGCTCGCGCCGGAACCAGGTGAACTGCCGCTTCGCATAGTTGCGATGCCCGCGCTGCGCCGCCTCGATCGCCTGCGCCTCCGTCAACTCACCCGCCAGAAGCTGCCGCGCCTGCCGGTAGCCCAGCGCATCGAAAATGCGGCGCTCGCCTCCGTACTTCGCGATCAGCCGCTCCGTCTCCGCGACCAGTCCGCGCTCGAACATCGCCGCCGCCCGCGCATCGATCCGCTGGTAGAGCGCCGCACGCTCCGGCGCCAGCCCGATGCGCAGAATGCGATAGCCCGTCAGCGGTTCCGCGCCCGCCGTCCATGCTTCGGTGATCGGCCGCCGCGCCTTCGAGCGACACCTCGATCGCGCGGATCAGCTTCGGCGTATCGTTCGCATGAATTCGCTCTGCCGCCGCCGGATCGATCCGCCCGAGCACGCGCGCCAGCCAGCCCGCGCCATGCCGCGCCGCAGAGCGCCGCAGCCGCGCCCGCAGCGGCTCCGAGCGCTGCGGCCCATCGAACAATCCTTCCAGCAGCGCCCGCAGATACAGTCCCGTGCCGCCGGTCACGATGGGCAGGCGGCCTCGCGCCGCGATCTCCGCAATCGCCGCGCGCCCATCGCGCTGGTAGTCGCCCGCGCTGTAATCGCGCTCCGGCGAAACGATGTCGATGCAGTGGTGCGGCACGCAGCGCCCGCTCCGCCGCGGTCGGCTTCGCCGTGCCAATCTCGAAGTCGCGATACACCGCGACCGAATCGCAACTGACGATTTCGCCGTTAAACCGCTTCGCAAGTGCAAGCGACAGCGCCGTCTTGCCGCTCGCCGTCGGCCCCAGCAGCACCACCAGCAGCGGCAGCGTGGCCGTCGATGTGGTCTCTACCACCGCCACCAGCCGCGCGGAAACAGATCGCCGTGGTGCGCGCGCAGCAGCGCAACGATCAGCACCGCCAGCGCCAGCAGCAGCAGTCCGGCAATCTGTCGCTGTCGCAGTTGCACATCGCGCGATTTCACTGGGCGCGGCTCATCCAGCATGGCTGCATTCCATCATGCGCTCCGCTTACTTGTCTTCGGGAACGTTGTAGTAGAAGCCGAAACGCAGCGCCAGGTATGGACCCTTGAACTCCTTGGGCAGCGGCGGATAGGGCGACGCGCCGGTGATGCCGCCCCATGCCGCGCGGTCCAGCGCCACATCGCCCGAGGGGAACTTCAGCACCATCTGCTTCACGCTGCCATCCTGGCGATGATGAACTCGATGCCCACCTTGCCTGACTTGTCCAGCGGCGGCCGCGCCGACTCCGGAATCAGCGGTATCCACGAGCGATAGGTCGCCGCGATCACGCGCTGCATGTAGGGGCCAAAGTCCACCCCCATGGTGTCGCTCAGGATTTCCGCGCTGCCGTTGAGCCGGGATGCTGCGGCGTGCGGTTCGCGCCATAGTCGCCGCTGTTCTCCTGCGGCTGCTGCGGCGCCGCGCGCGGCCTGGCGGATCTGCTCGCCTGCCGACATCCCGGTGTTGAAGTCCGGCTTGGTCGGCTGCGGCTTCGGCTCGGGCGGCGGAGCCGGAGTTACTCCCTGCGGCTGCGGCTGCAGCGGTTGCGAAGGCGCCGCCTTGGGCGGCGCAGGCTGCGGACTGCTGCTGCTGCGGCGCGGCCTGCTGCGGCGTGGGCGGCTGCTGGGGCTCGGGGCGCGGAGCCGGCGGCCCGGCGCGCCGCATGGCCTGCAACTGCTCCAGCGTCTTCTTGTCCAGCGTCGGATGCTGCCGACTGGGCAATCCGGTTCTTGTCGGAAAGCGCCTGCGGGTTCTTCGGCCGGATATGCTTCAGCGCATCCGGCGGCAGGCTCATGTAGGTCATTTCTTTCTTCTGCCGGTCAGTCAGCACGTCGAACGGGCTGATGACCTTCGGCCGGTGCAGAATGTAGCGCGGCCCGAACAGGATCCAGAGGAAGATAAGCACGTGCGCCAGCAGCGAGATGTAGATGCCCTCGCGCACGCGGGACCGCGACCGCTCGTCTTCCAGGTTGTCGATGAGGTGCAGCAGCTCATCGGCTTCCATGCCCTCGTAGCGAGTGGAGGATTTCCGGCGAAATTTGGGACCGGCTGGCGGCTCGGGCGGCGCGCTCTGCGGTGGTGGAACTTCTGTAATCGCCATGCTCTCTGTGGAGGCCGGACGCGGTCTCTCACCTGGACGGCCCGCCAGGAACCCGCATTGCCGTTCGAATATTGTCTCATTCTTCGCCGCATTGGGTCCTGGCATCCTTTCGCCACGTCATACGTAACGAGGGTTACCCTGCAACGCATTTCCCGCATCAGGACCCAATCGGGACGGAACCGGAATTGCCTCTCACGCCGATCGCGCCCGGGGCGTATGCTGTGCCACGGGTGTCTGCAACAATGAAAAATGAAATCAGGAGGGACACTCCAGCCGGCCATGCCCAGCATTCTCGGCACCATCCCGATCAGCATCCCGGCGCAAGCCGCGCACCATGCCCCACAGTCCGCGCCCCAGCGTCCACAAGGGCAGCGAGTCGATCGACGACTATCTGAAGGCCATCTTCGCCCTGGGTGGCGCCGAGGGCCGCCGCGTCGGCTCGACCGCGCTGGCGGATCGCCTGCAGGTGGCGCCCGCATCGATCCCATGTCATCCTTGGGGATGGCGTCGGTCACGTCGCAGATGAAGAAATCCTGGATCGGATGGCGATCAGGCAGGAGCGGCGTGCGTTTTATCGTGTTATTACCCACCATAAACGCATTATCGTGTTTTCACACACCAATGTCAAGCATTCGTGTTATCACACACCGCAGGTTTTCGTGTTTCACCCACCACTGGCTTCGTGTTTTCACCCACCAGCCGCGTTTTTCGTGCTTTTACACACCGTTTTTCGTGTATTTACCCACCGGCTTTCGTGCTTTTACACACCGGGCGTTTCTAATTCGCGTTGACGTTTCAGAGGGTTAGAGGCGCATTTTGGCCCCTTAACACAGTATATAACTCATATATATAACACACTAGAGCGAGCCTGTGGATAACTTTCCCAAAGCAAGATAGCCTCGCTACGCTCGGTAAACGGAGCAGCCCTAACGGGCTGCAAACTATCAACCAGAAGGGGGGAGATGATTTGCTCATCTCCCCCCTTGTAATCCCCCCTCTGGCAAGGCTGAAAATGAACGCGGCTCACGCCGCCGCGTAAACAATATGGGCGAAGGCACCGCTTCGCGGTGCTGCACAGAAGAAAACGGCGGCTACGCTGGCAGGCCGGTGCCGGACTGCTGGCCGAAAGCGACCACCCTCCGTTTCCCCTCCCAGAGGGGGGAGGGGGACGGAAGGTGTCACCAAACCCGTAAAACTGGGAGTTAGCGAACCCGAATCGTTACGAGCCTGACAGGCGTCCAGTACGGCCGTCGTACTGGACATCCATCGACAGGCAAGCCAAGGGCTTTCAAGCTGGTCCTGGACATCCAGGACCCGCTCGGAGGCAACACCTTGGCAAAGCTCACAAGGGAGCAAATCGTGACGATCGAGGTCTTGCAACAGCGCGGCCAGTCGCAACGCCAGACGGCGCGAATCCTGGGCGTCTCCGAGGGGGCGGTCCGCTACCACCTCCGCCGCGCCCGAGACGGAGCCGCCGATGGCCGGCGGAAGCCCTCGCGGATCGAGCAACTCGGCCTGGCCGAGGCCGTCGCCCACTGGTGGCAGGCCCAGGCCGAGGTCCTGGGCCAGGAGCGGCCACCCAGCGTCCAGCTCCTCCACGAATTCCTCCGCGACGAGTACGGCTACGACGGCTCCTACAAGTCGGTCCGCAAGTTCGTCCGGGCCCGCTACGGCCGACCCCCGATCCGCCCGTTCCGGCGGGTCGAGACCCCGCCCGGGGCCCAGACCCAGAGCGATTGGGGCGAATTCCGCCGCGTCGACCTCGGCGACCCCGACGGGCCGACGACGGTCTACGCCTTCGTCATGGTCCTCAGCCACAGCCGCAAGGAGGCCGTCGTCTGGAGCCGCTCGATGGACCAGCTCGCCTGGCATCACGTCCACAACGAGGCCTACCGCCGGCTCGGCGGCGTCGCCGCGGTCAACCGGATCGACAACCTCAAGACGGGCATCGCGCGGGGTGCGGCGCCTGGGGACAGATCAACGAGCAATATCGTGTCTATGCTCGCACGATGGGCTTTCACGTCGATGCCTGCGAGGTCCGCTCGCCCGAACAGAAAGGGAAGACCGAGCGACGCGTCGGCGACTGCAAGGGCCTGGACGTCCAGGGCCGGCACTTCGACGGCCTGGCCGGGCTCCAGTCGTGGACCGACGCGGATCGGGCGGCCCGTGCGATCAAGCGGATCTGCCCGGCCACCGGCCTGTCGGTGGCGGCGAGCTGGGAGGCGGAGAAGCCGTTCCTGCGGCCGCTGCCGGCGTCGTTGCCCGAGCCGTTCGACACGGTCAAGACGGCCCCGGTGCACAAGGATTGCATCGGTCCATTTCGAGGGTCGTAGTTATGTCGTTCCGTTCCTCTACGTCGGCCGCACGGTGGAGGTCCGCGGCTGCTCGGGATCGGTGCAGATCCTCGATCCCGCAGACCGCCGCGGTGCTGATCTCGTACCCGCGGCACACCCAGGAGCGGATCTTGATCGAGCCGGCGTGCTACGACGGGCCCGGGACCGCGGCAGGTGCTCCCGCCCAAGCCGCTGGGGCGGATGGCCCGGAAGCTCCAGGAGATCGCCGCGCTGCCGGTGGAGCGACGGCCGGTGGACCTCTACGCCGCGCTGGCGGAGGTGGCCCGATGACGACCAAAGGGGGCGGGGCGCGCACGAGCCGGAGCGGCCACAGGCGTTGCCCGCCAAGGCGGCGACGGCCGACCTGGGGACGCTGGTGGACCAACTGGTGAAGCTGGGGCTGGACTTCGCGGCCGAGGCGCTGCCGGCGATCTTGACCCGCGCCGTCAAGGAGGACCTGGGCACGCCGGCCTTGCTCGAGCAGTTGCTCAAGGACGAGCTGGAACGGCGCGAGGAGCGGCGGGTCCGGACCTCGCTGCGGCTCTCGGGCCTGCCGACGGGCCAGACGCTGGCGAACTTCGACTTCGCGTTCCAGCCGGCCGTGCAGCGGTCGAAGCTCGATGCGCTGGCGACCTGCGCCTGGCTGCGGGAGAAGCAGGGACTCTTGATCCTGGGCCCGCCCGGAGTCGGGAAGACACATCTTGCGATCTCGTTGGGAGTCAAGGCCGTTGAGAGCGGCTTCTCGGTGGCGTTCTTCCGCCTGGACGAGCTGCTGCACGCGATGCGCAAGGACGCGGAGGTGCCGCCGACGCGTCTGAAGGGGAAGAAGTACATGAAGGCCGGCCTGGTGATCATCGACGAGGTGGGCTTCGAGACGTTCACCCGCCAGGAGGCGAACCTGTTCTTCCGCCTGGTGAGCTATCGCTACCAGCGGGGCTCGCTGTGCATCACGTCGAACAAGTCGATCAAGGACTGGCCGGAGATGCTGGCGGGCGACGAGGTGATCACGACGGCGATCCTGGACCGGTTGCTGCACTCGTGCCACGTGCTGAACATCCGGGGCCGGAGCTATCGGCTTCGGGACCTGGAAGACGACCTGAACGGGCGGTCGTGAGCGGCGTCGGAGTCGCGGTCCGTCACCGGGATTGCGATCGCTGGGTATCTGAACCGTCGTGGGGCCCTGGAGGAGTCCTCGACGCGGAGTCGCAGGCGAGCGAGTCGTGGGCGTGATCGGGGGCCGGAGAGAGGCCATCATCAAGGGGAGTGAATTCCGGTCATGTACACTAGATATTTTGTCCAGTGAAACGGCCTTGGAGGAGCCGTTCACGGCGGCGGAGGGGACTTCAGAATGGGTTCGATTCGGCGGCCAGGGAGGGCCGTGGCTCGGGGAAGGAATCCCAGCCATGTACACTAGAATTTTTGTTCACTGACGACGGTCCTGGAGGAGCCGTCGTGGATGTCGGAGGGGAGAGTCGGAGTCTGAACGAGTCGGTTCCAGGGACCTCGGACGTGGAGGAAACCGAGGGTCGCGAAGGGAGGAACGTCGTAACGGCTGAGATCGAAGTGATAGTCCCGCTGTTGGACCTGGGAGGAGCCAACCGGAGCCGCAGAGAGATGCCAAAGGTCCCAGAGAAAGCCGAGATTCAGGGGTGGTCCCGGAGGAAACTGCCCCGTCAGGAGAGGCTCAGGCTGCGTAACAGTTCGGGTTCAGTAACTGCGTAAGGATTCGGGTCCATTGACACCAGTCGAACAGCCGCTCGGAATGACCCAGCAGGAGCCGACCGACCTCGGCGGATTCGCCGCCCCGGTCGACCATCGCCTGGAAATCCCGATCGAGATGGGCCCAGCAGAACTGGCGTCGCTTGATCCACGCGTAGCTCTTGAGCCGGTCGCTGATGACCACCTTCTTGGCGTCGGTCCCCAGGATGTCCCTGGCGACATCGGCCCCTCGGCTCGGGGCGATCGTGAAGACCGTCACCAGGCGGGTCACCGCCGTCCAGAGCCACATCTTGTCCCGGCCCTGCCACCACGACGTCTCGTCGATGTGGGCCACGGCGGCCTCACGGACGTACTCCCGGAGTTCCTCGACCGGGGCCTCCAACTCGTCGGCGGATTGCCGCTCCAGCCGGCAGATCATCCCGACGGAGATCGTCAGGCCCGAGCAGGTCGAAGGCGAGTTGGCGGATCGGACGCTTGCCCAGGCGGTAGCCCCCGGCCAGGACGCTGAGGATCGCCCGCAGTCGGGGGCCGAACGCCCCTTGGGGCACGCCCGGCGGCAGGGTCGCACAGGTCGAGGTGCGGCATCGGGGGCAGGTCAGGCGATGGAGCCGGTATTCGTCCACCGACGGGCTGGACCGGCGGCACCTCGGCGACCTGGTGGCGGATCGGCTCGGGGTCGTCGCCCTGCAAGGGCGTGGTGGCACCAGCGGCATTGGGGCGGCTTGCAGTCGATGACCTGGCGGAGTTGCTCGGGGGGTACGAGCGGGCGGGCCTGGCGATGATGGCCGGGTTGCCCGCCCCGCTTCTTGCCCGAGGCCGGGGCCGGAGGACGTCGCTTGACCGAGGGGGGATCGGAGGAGGGCGGCTTGGAGGAGTTGGTGGAGTTCTTGTTGAGCCGCTCCTCCAGGTCGGCGATCCGCCGCTCGAAGGATTGCACCAGCGCCGAGACGGCCGCTTGTGCCTCGGGCGAGAGGGTGATCCCAGATGGTCTTGCGGGAGCGGTGGCTGATCCTGTCATGCCGACCGTTCTACTGGCCTCAGGCCGCAGAAGCAACAATGGGCCTTGAACGCCTACGGTGCTTGGACCTCCAGTCTCGACCCCGGGGCCGGATCATCTACTTGAGGCGGACCAGTGCGGTGGGGACGGTGGAGGTGTTGGGCCGGAGTTTCGAGGTGGACCCGCACTGGCTGAATCGGCTGGTGCGAGTGGAGGTGGACCTGGATGGGGACAAGATCCGCATCTACCGGCTCCGCCGGAGGGAGCCGCAGGACCAGCCGCTCTTGAAGGAATTGCACCATCATATCAAGAAGAGAAGTTCTCGGAGTGAACGGGAATGACATGCTCGATTGAGCATGGAGTGCAAATCGAGCATGCCCATTCGATGACTGATCGGGATCATGTGGCACGTGCCACCGTGCCGTCTTTCAACTGATCGGGATCATGTGGCACTTGGCCGGTTATGGGTATGGGTCTGGACCGCTCGGTTGCATGGCGCGGGTCCCGTCCGGATAGTCTGCAACCGCCGGGGAATGCCACGGCGGTCTCCAGGATGATCCGAAGGCCCGTCATCGGTCGGGGGAGTCGATCATGGATCGGCGCGAGGTGTTGCGCTGGCTGCCGGCCGGTGCCATGCTGGGTTGCTCGTTGCCGCAGTTGCGAACGGCCCTGGGAGGCCGGAGTGGCGGACGAGGCCAAGCCGGCGGCCCTGCGCGGCCTGCCGCCGGTGAAGATCACCGACGTCCGGACGATCCTCACGGCCCCGAACCGGATCCGGCTGGTCGTCGTCAAGGTCGCGACCAGCGAGCCGGGCCTCTACGGGCTGGGCTGTGCCACGTTCACCCAGCGCGCCGACGGTGGTCCAGATGGCCGTCGACAAGTACCTCAAGCCGTTCCTGGTCGGCCGCGACGCCGACCAGATCGAGGACATCTGGCAGTCGTCCTACGTCAGCTCGTACTGGCGCAACGGCCCGGTCCTGTTCAACGCGATGAGCGGCGTCGACATGGCCCTCTGGGACATCAAGGGGAAGCGGCCGGGCATGCCCGTCTACCAGCTCCTGGGGGGCAAGTGCCGGTTCGCCGCCGACCTCTACCTCCACGTCCGCGGCCGCGACGCCAAGGAGGTCGAGGACGGCGTCCGGCAGGCGCATGGAGAAGGGCTACCGCCACGCCCGCGTCCAGGTCGACATCCCCGGGCATGGCGACCTACGGCACCGCGCCCGCGGCGAGCGAGCCGAGGAAGCCGGAGCTCGAGCGAGCCGACCAGCCCGAACCCGAAGCTGATCTGGGAGCCCGCCCGCTACGTCCGGACGATGCCCCGGCTGTTCGAGCACCTCGCGGAGCACCGTCGGCGACGACGTCGAGCTGCTCCACGACGTCCACGAGCGGATCTCGCCCAGCCAGGCGATCCAGCTCTGCAAGGACCTGGAGAAGTACCGCCTCTTCTTCCTCGAAGACCCGCTCTCGCCCGAGGACAAGGACCACTTCCGCCACCTCCGGCAGCAGACGAGCACGCCGATCGCGATGGGCGAGCTGTTCAACACGCAGCAGGAATACGTCCCGCTGATCGCCGAGCGGCTGATCGACTTCATCCGGATCCACATCTCGCAGATCGGCGGCCTGAGCATGGCGCGGAAGGTGGCGGCCCTGTGCGAGTTCTTCGGCGTGCGGACCGCCTGGCACGGGCCGGGCGACGTCTCGCCGGTCGGCCATGCCGCCGGGCTGCACCTGGAGCTGGCCACGTACAACTTCGGCATCCACGAGGGCAGCCTCTTCCCGGCCGAGACCCGCGAGGTCTTCCCCGGCTGCCCCGAGGTCAAGGACGGCTACCTCTACGCCAACGACGCGCCCGGCCTGGGGATCGACATCGACGAGAAGCTGGCCGCCCGGTTCCCGCTCCCCGACGAGCCCGACCTTCGACCACCGCTGG
>CAVWNU010000004.1:0-484804 GCA_963756435.1 uncultured Acidobacteriaceae bacterium
TGTAGACCCCGAGCGCGCGCGCGAAAAGCTGCTGCCCTCGTTCCTCAAAATGCTGGTGATCGCGACCGTCGCCGATGCAGTACCGCTGCTCGGCGAGAACCGCGTCATTGCAAGTCTCGGCATCGATGGCCTGCGCCATCCGGTGAACGCGGGTCTGCGCGCGCTGCTGGCCGTGGCCCTGCTAGACCCGGCGAAGCGGTGTTTGACAGCAACCGATATCGGATTCCGCATCGCTCCGCGCATCAACGCCGCTGGCCGCATGGACGTTGCCTCCGATGTCGTCGAACTATTCACTACGCGCGATCCCGACCGAGCGCGCGAGCTTGCACAAAAGCTCGACCAGCTCAACACCGAGCGCCGCGCCGCCGAGACCGCAGTGCTGATCACATCGACGCCATGCTCGGGGAAGGCGCCATCGATCAGCAGGGCTGCCTCGTCATCGACGGCGACGGATGGCACCGCGGCGTGCTCGGCATCCTCGCCTCACGGGTGGTCGAGCGCACCGGCCGGCCCACGCTCGTGCTCAGCCACGAAGATGGTGAGGCGCATGGCTCCGGACGCTCCATCCCCGGCTTCCATCTGCTCGAAGCGCTAGAAAGCTGCCACGATGTCTTCGTGCGCTTCGGCGGGCATGCCCACGCCGTCGGCTTCTCGTTGACCTCCGACCGCGTTCCGGAGTTGCGCGAGCGGCTGCAGCAGCACTCAGCGACGAAGCTAACCTCGCAGATCCTCAAACGCAACCTCGACTGCAGCGCCGAACTACCACTGCACCAGATCGACATGCCGTTCTACCAGGCACTCCGCCTGCTCGAACCCTACGGCATGGGCAACGAAGAGCCGGTCTTCATCGCGCGCAACCTCGTCCTCGACGCACCGCCGCAGATCATGAAGGACGAGCACATCCGCATGCGAGTGCGGGATGATCAAACTGTGATGAAGGTGCTCGGCTGGCGCTGGGCAGAGCGCGTGCGCTCGCTCGCACTTGATGCAGGCAGCCGCATCGACCTCGCCTATCGACTGCGCATGAACGAGCATCCGGATTTCGGCGGGCTGGAGTTGGAGATTGTGGATCTCCGCCTCGTCCTAGACACCGTTTGACAGCAGTGCCACACAATCCAGCACGAGCAGAAGTGCGCCGCTCACCGAAAGTAATATCCGGGACAGTCCTTGGCCGAACAACGCCAGGGCGATTGTGGAGACCGCTGCACATGCTGCGCCCGCAAAGGCCAGATTTTCGTAGAGATCCGAGAAACCACCGTCAGGAAGAGCCTTCAAAGGAAGAGGGACGACCAATGCCGTCGTGGCAAGGCACCAACCCAAGAGGCTGATGCCCAATCCAACCGCGAACAAAATACGTCGCCGACGAGAAAGAAACGTTTCCGAAGTACTCCGAGTATTCCAAGCGAGAAGGATGAAGGCGGCGGGGATAAGAGAAACAATGATATTTACGATCAATAAGCTCGGGCTTCCCATTGCCTCTCCCAAGATGGACTACTTCTTCACCGGCGCCAGCGGCTTCAAAATCTCATCCAGCACATCCTTCTCCCCCTTCACCCGCTCCAGATACGGATACCGCTGCCCTCCGTGATAATCGATCTTCAGTACCTTGAAGTACGAAGTATTCGACACGATGAACTCGATCGGACCTTTGTTTTGTTGAGTTGAGCCTTCCTTCGCATCGTCGATCGCGTTCTTCAGCAGCTCATCCTGGTAGGCGCGGCCATTCACCGCAACGATCTGCATGTCGGGACCGAAGCCCGCCTTATCCGCTAGTGAGCCTACTAGCACATCCTCCACTTTCCCGCCATCGCCGATCTTCAATCCCAGCGACCACCATGCGTTCACGCCGCCGCGCTCTGCTGCCGCCGCATACGACGTCTCCTTGTCGCTGTAAGCCAGCCGCCAGCCGGCATTCGTGATGCCGCCCAGCGGGGCATGGTCCTGTTTGGTCGTCAGCCGCTCGTGCAGAAACGCAGCCCAGTCATACGGCACCAGGGCGTTCAGGTTCTCGACGATGTCGTCAAAAGTGTACGGCACCACCTTCGGCGGCGTATCTCCATCCAGCCCATGAAAGAGCGCGCAGAAGTCATTTATGCTCTTCTTCCCGCCGCTCTGCTTGCGGATGATCGTGTCCGCCTCCAGCCAGATCAGCTCGCCTTCCGGGTAGTAATCGACATTGCGCCGCCAGTTGTCCCAGCCATCGGCCGCGTCATACAGAATCTGCGCCGCCACTGCCGTATCGCTCAGGTCGCGCCACGTGCGGCCGGGCCGCGCATTGAGCGTCGCGGCGCTCAACGCCAGCGCATCGCGATACTGCTCCGGCGTCCAGATGCCCGAGCGCGCCGTAAGCACATCGCCCAGATACTCCGTCAGCCCTTCGTATACCCACAACAGATCGCCCTTCATCGGCACCTGATAGTTCGGCGTCGCCAGGCCAGCGGGACGACGATATTTGCCGTTCCATGAATGCGTAAACTCATGCGGCAGCAGTCCGCCGGCCAGCAATTCCAGATTGGGATCCAAAAACGTCTTTTCCGGGACGCGATCATCGCTCGATTGATGATGCTCCAGACCGAAGTGCGCCACCTGGTCGCTCAACGTCATCAGAAAATGGTAACTATTGTAGTGGCGTGACTTGTACAATGCCCCGGTCTCCCGCACCAGGTTGTTGAAGCCGGCCAGCAGATCCGGCTTGATCTCCAGGTCTTCCGGACCGTCCGCTGCGACATCCAGATAATGCTTCGGCGTCACCTCAGGTGCCAGCGGCCACTCGCGAAAATAGCGTCCGGTCAGCAGCGGCGAATCGACCAACTGTTCCAGCGAGACCGTCTGGAACTGTGGACTATCCGCATCGTCGCCCTTCTTCGTCAGCGCCGTCCCATACTGCCAGCCCTGCGGTATCTTCGCCGCTGGCGTCACCATCACATCGCTCGCCTTCGCACCGTCGGGATAGAGCAGTACCGTGTTCCAGCTCAGCATCGCGAGGCTCGCGGTGGTGGAAGCTCCGGACGAAAACCCGCTAGCTGAAGCGGTCGCCAGAAAGTCCAGCTTGATCTTCAGCTCCGTCGCGCCAGCCGGCACATCGACGTGGAAGGCAAACATGTCCACGTCGTCGCGCCGCCACGGAATCTGCTGCCCATTCGCGGTGAATACCAGCCCGCTCAGATCATCGATCGGCCCCGTCGGCCCATGCTCGCCCGGGATCCACTTCGGATAGACCAGCGTGTGCTCTCCCGGCGTGATGGGGATGATCTCCACCGCATGAATGACCTTGCGCGGCGCATCCGTCACATTCACGCTGAGCTGGATAGGCTGCGAAGTCGATTGTGCGGAAGCGGCGGCGAAGCATACCAGAAATGCAACGGAAACACGTGACGAATGACGGCGACGCGGCATAGATCTCCTGAACGGGCAATGCCCGCTGACCGTTTTCAAAACGGAGTACGGGCTTGCAGCAACTATTGAGGCAGCTTTCCCGTTGGAGAAGATTTCCCGTAGTCCTAGCTGAAACGGCGGGATGAATGCGGCTTTTCCGTCAAGAAAAGTCGCTCCGCACGAAACTGAATGGCACATACCATGGGAAATCTTCTCTAATGAAAAGCTGCTTTCTCAAATCTGGATGAAAGGTAGCACTTGTGGAAACGGTATAGTGTAACGGCTCCGAGAGCGTTCGTGCGCGATGCTACACTCCTGCCATGCCGCGAGGCTTCTTCCTCACATTCGAAGGGCTCGATGGCTCGGGCAAATCCACGCAGCTCCGCAAGCTGCACGAATGGCTCGTCCGCCGCGGCGAGGATGTCGTCAACACGCGCCAGCCCGGCGGCACGCCGCTCGGCGATCGCATCCGCAGCCTCCTGCTGGACTCCCGCCGCAACCCGCTCGATCCACGCGCGGAGCTGGGCCTGATGTTTTCCGATCGCGCGCAGGCGATCGCGACGGTGATCCGCCCTGCGCTCGACCGTGGCGCCATCGTGCTCTGCGACCGCTACACTGATTCGACCGAGGCGTATCAGGGCGCCGGACGCGAGCTCGGCTCCACCCGCGTGCTCGCACTGCACCGTGAACTTTGCGGCCTCGATCCCGATCTCACGCTGCTCCTGCTGCCGGACTTCGATGCGTCGCTCGCCCGTGCCCGCCAACGCAATCATTCTGCAAAGGCAGCCACCGGCAAGGATGAAAATCGCTTCGAGACGCTCGATACCGCCTTCTTCCGCCGCGTCTACGATCAATACCGCGTCATCGCGCAGCGCGAACCGTCGCGGGTTGTCAGCGTCGAAGGCGACGACGGCGTGGAAGCGGTGCATCGCCGCATCTTATCCATAGTGGAAGAGCGCCTCGATCAGAACCGCAGTTCTTAAACGCAGATGGCAACAGCCAGCACATCACCCGGCGAGCATTCAGACAAGCCACCGCAGAAGTGGACCGTCATTGAGAAAGGCGGCTATCGCTATCCGCCAGGGCTTTCGCTGAATCTCCTCTTCTACCTCCGTCGGCGTTTCTTCAAGCCCTCAAACCCCATACTGCTCTTTGAGCATCTGGCCGCCACCTACGGTCGCATCGCGCACTACAAGCTCGGATGGCAGCACATCGTCTTCATCAACTACCCCGAGTTCATCCGCGAGATCCTGGTCAACCACCCGCAAGAGATGATCAAGGAGCGCACCCAGCGCCGCATGAAGATACTGCTCGGCGAAGGGCTCATTACCAGCGAAGGTGCCTTCCACATGCGCCAGCGGCGCATCGCCGCGCCGGCCTTTCATCGTCAGCGCATCGCGGCCTATGCCGATGTCATGACGCAACGCGCCATCCTTCGCCGCGCATGCTGGCATGCGGGCCAGACCATCGATATCGGCGCGGAGATGATGCAGCTCGCCCTCGAGATCGTCGCACGCACTCTCTTCAACACCGACGTGACCAGTGACGTCCTCGAGATCAATCACGAGGTCAACGTCATCATGGACCTCTACAACTACCTCATCTCGCTGCCGCTGGCAGAGGCATATCTCTACGCGCCGCTGCCCGGCCTCACCCGATTCCGGCGCGCCCGTGCGCGATTGGATGCTGTGGTCCACCGCATCATCCAAAGCCATCGCGACCGCGCCCGTGCCGGAAACTCTGCCGACAGCGGCGATCTGCTCTCTATGCTCATGGCCTCTCGCGACGAAGAGGGCGGAGGTGTGATGACAGACGACCAACTGCGTGACGAGATCATCACTATCTTCCTCGCCGGTTACGAAACTGTCGCCAATGCACTCACCTGGACCTGGCTGCTGCTCGCCCAGAACCCTGAACCGGCCCGGCGATTCTACGACGAAATAGACCGCGTACTTGCCGGTCGCACGCCGACTCTTGAGGATTTCCCGCAGCTTGGCTACACGGAGATGGTTTTCGCCGAGTCCATGCGCATCTATCCGCCGGCGTGGGCCATGGGCCGTCAGTCGACCACCCGTATTGCGCTCGGGCCGTATCGCTTCCCTGCCAAAACCTACTTCTTCTTCAGCCAATACGTGATGCAGCGCGATCCTGAATACTTTCCCGACCCGCTGCGCTTCAATCCCGAGCGCTTCACGCCCGAAGCGAAAGCCGCCCGGCCGCGCTTCGCGTACTTCCCCTTCGGCGGCGGAGGCCGTCAGTGCATCGGCGAATCCTTTGCCTGGATGGAAGGCGTCCTGATCCTCGCCACCATCGCGCAACAATGGCGTCTGTCTCTGCTGCCGGATCAGCAGATCGATGTACAACCGAAGATCACCTTGCGGCCGAAATACCCGATCCACATGCGAGTAGAAGCTCCGCGCTGATAGCCTGAATCCGTGAACTTCGCTGATTTTCTGGGCAATCAGGCGACCGTCCGCCGCCTGCGCGAAACGCTTGCCGCCAACCGCCTGCCAGCAGCCATGATCTTCAGTGGCTCGCGTGGCGCGGGCAAGTACACGCTCGCGGTGCTGCTGGCTCAGGCAGCAAATTGCCTCACGCCCATTACCACCGATGGCCTCCCGGACGCCTGCGGTGTCTGCGCCAACTGCGAGCGTATTGCTGGATCACTGGCTCTCGATGAGCGCTTCGCCGAAGCCGTCGCCGCCCGCGAGGAGCTGCGCGATGCCGACAAGAAAGACACCCGCATCCTCATCCAGACCCATTCGGATCTGCTGATCATACCGCCCGATCCGCCGCAACTGCTCATCAAGCTGGGCCAGGTCCGCACGGTGATCGCGCGCATCTACCGTCGTCCCGCACAGGCGCAGCGCGCCTTCTACATCTTCACCGCCAGCGCGTTTATGAAAGAGGCGGCAAACTCGCTGCTCAAAATTCTCGAGGAGCCGCCGGAGCACGCAACGCTGATCCTGCTCGCCGAAAATCCCAGCGAGCTGCTGCCCACCATCCGCTCGCGCGCCGGCGTGCTGCGGCTGGGCGCGCTACCGTCCGCGGAGATCGACGCCCTGCTCGCCACGCGGCGCCCCGAGTTGAAGTCTGCCCAACTCACGCTTATCGGCCGCCTCGCAGAAGGTGCTGTCGGCCGCGCGCTCGGATTCGATCTGCCCGCCTATCTCTCCAGCCGCCAGGATGCACTCACCCTGCTGCGCACCTCGCTCGCCGACCCCGACTACAGCGCGCTCTTCCGCATGACGGAAACCTATCGCGCCGGCGCCGAGGGTGCCGGCAAAACCTCCGCCATGCTCCATGCATTGAGTCTGCTGTTGGAAGATTTGCTGCTAATCCACTCCGGAGTTCCGGCACTGATCCGCAACACGGATCTGGCAACCGAACTCACCCGCATGACGCAGAGCGTCACCCCGGCTTGGATCGAAGCCGCGTCCCGGGGGCTGGATCAGGTGGAAGCAGGCATGCGCCGCAACCTGCTGCGCTCGCTCTCGTTGGACGCATTCGCCACCAGCCTGCCGGTCCGCTGATTTTCCCGCTCCAATGCAAAACGGATTTCCCTGAGTGGCCGCCCGGCAATGCACGCAAGGGGCCACTAACAACGCGGCAGAAAGGGAAATCCGGCTATGGTCACGGTACGATGCGAAGAATTCACTGGCGTTGCCTGCATATCTCGGCGTTATGATCATCCACGCCCTTCACCCCCTCGGCGTTACCGGCCAGGTTCACACGCAGGAAATCTTTCTCTCTCCGTCGGCCCGAATTGCGCATCTACATGTAGTAACACCAACAGGCACGCATATGGCGAAACAGTCAGCAGTCTCGTCACACGACGAGGACGACCCACGTCTAGAAGGCGCAGCAATTCCTGAGCTACCAGCGTCGGGACCGCGCAAACTTGTCCGGCCAAAACTTCCGGCCGATCTGATAAATCGCCGCTCCTATGCGCGGCGCGACACTCCACTGCTCATCCACCAGCAACAGACGCCGCCGGCAAGCGCACGTGCGTCGATGTCGCACGCTGAGCCTTTTTATCTGCAGAAGCAGATGCACTCGCAAACCCGCATGGTCTTCATGCTGGACGATGGAGAGCGCCTGGAAGGGGCAATCGAGTGGTACGACACGGACGCTATCAAGGTGCGTAACGGCAATGTCCGCACCCTCATCTACAAATCAGCCATCAAGTATCTCTACAAGGCGGGCGACGCGCATCCCTGATTCAATTGGATTAAATGGCGCGCGCAGTCTAGCTTTTCACCAGCGGCAGGCGCGATGCCTTCTCCAGCCGGTCGCGTAATGCGCATCCAATGCCCCGCTCTGCCGGCAGCGGACATACGATGTGGGTCGCCTCCTGCGCGTCCAGCCAACGCAGCCCGGCGAAGAGCCGCTGAGCAAGCGAGTCCAGGTCGTCCCAGCGGCCCCATCCAAAAACCGCATCCGCGGTCCGCACATCGCTTTTGAACTCCTCCGGCGCCATCACGCCGACCTTCACGCCATTTCCCTCACGCTTCAGCTTGGCAACCGCGTGAAACAGCCGGAAGCCGACCGCCGCCTCTTCGTCGCCTGCTGCCTGCGTCTCCACCAGCACCATCCGGGCCCGCGGCGCGTAGTGGCGGCTCCCCACACCCGGCGAAGGCGAGCCGGAGGGCTCCTCGTCAGCCGCCAGTCCATTGCTTTCGTACAGTTTCACCTCACCCGCCACGCTGCGCAACGCCTCCAGCGTGACCGCGCCCGGGCGGTAAACGATCACCGGTGATTGGCTCGCATCCACCACGGTCGACTCCACGCCATGCCGCGTCGGCCCGCTATCCACCACAGCGTCGATGCGGCCATCCAGATCCTCCAGAACATGCGCTGCCGTCGTCGGGCTCGGACGGCCGAAGGAGTTGGCGCTCGGTGCCGCGATCGGCATGCCCGCCGCGGCGATCAGCGCACGCGCCACGGGATGTGCCGGGACCCGCACTCCCACCAGCGGCCGTCCCGCGGTTACTGCGTCCGGAACCTCGGGCCCACGCGGCAACAGTAGCGTGAGCGGTCCGGGCCAGAAGGCCTCCATCAGCGCTCGCGCGGTATCGCTCACCTCGGTCACCAATTGGCCCAGCGGCAGACCCTGACTCACGTGCACAATGAGCGGATCCCACGCGGGCCGCTGCTTGGCTGCGAAGATCGCTTCTACCGCCTTATTGTCGAAAGCATGAGCGCCCAGACCGTAGACCGTCTCCGTAGGGAAAGCGACGGTGCCACCACCGCGCCAGATCGCTGCAACCCGCTCAATTGTCGCGGCGGCCGTTTTGCTCTGTAGATCGAATTCGCTCAGGGGAAGGCGTTCGGTCTCTGCCATCTCTCCATTATGCGATGTCATCGGCCGCCGTTGGCAATCGTCACCTCGAAACGCAGAAATTGCCCGACGGTATAGACTCCTCCCATGCAGTCGATTGAGATCGAGGTCAAGTTCCGCGTCCGCGACCTGAAAACCCTTGAATCAACCATCCAGCAGCTCGGCTTCCATTGCGCAACACCGCGAACTTTCGAGCGCAATATCCTCTTCGACACGCCCACTCACGAGCTGCGCAACACGCGTCAGATCCTGCGCCTGCGCCGCTACGGCGATCGCTGGGTCCTGACTCACAAGCAGACAACGCCCAACGATTCACCCGACGCCCGCCACAAGGAACGCATCGAAACCGAAACCGCGGTCGAAGACGGCGAAGCCGTCGCCTCCATCTTCCGCGTGCTCGGCTACACCTCTGCCTTCGTCTACGAGAAGTGGCGCAGCGAATGGGCCGACAGCGAAGGCCACTGCGTGCTCGACGAGACACCCATCGGCCAATACGCCGAGCTCGAAGGCCCGAAAGAGTGGATCGACCGCACCCTCGCCGCACTTCATGTCGATCAAGCCGACGTGACCACCCTCAGCTACGGCCGCCTTTTCGAGCAGTGGCAACAACAGACAGGCAGCCCGGCGCAGAACATGAGCTTCGCGGAAATTCAGCCGGCGCTCGCACGCTGACAGACCCTCAGTCTCGGCGCTTCAAGGAAGCGCAAACGCAACGATCGCATCGCCCTGTTTCTCTTCAGGGATGACCCGATGTCCTCCCGCGGCAATCACCACATACTGCTTCCCATTCATCTCGTAAGTCATCGGGGTAGCGTTCCCGCTCGCCGGCAGCTCCGCGCTCCACAGTTCCTTGCCGCTTTCGATATCGAAAGCACGAAGATGCGGATCAGTCGTGCCTGCGATAAACACCAGACCCGACGCCGTCACGATCGGACCACCCAGGCTGATCGATCCATCGGGGATCGCGCCGTGCGCTCCACCGAAGCTCTTCATGGACCCTAGCGGGACCCGCCAGCGAATCGTTCCCTGCTCCACATCGACCGCCACCAGCGTGCCCCACGGTGGCGGATTGCATGGCAAATCCGAGGGAGACTGCACAAAACGACGAAGCATCCCATAGGGCGTGCCCACCTGCCGACCGAGTTCGCCATCCTCCGTGTCATCCTTTACCTTGTCGCGCGGAATCAGCCGCACCCGGGCAGGCAGATTGTTCACGTTCACCACTAGCAAATGATTCGCGGGATCGAAGGCGTAGCCGCTCCAGGTCATCCCGCCGAGATAACCCGGCATCTCCAGCGTCCCCTGAATGCTCGGCGGCGTGAAGATGCCTTGATTGCGAAGCTTGGCCAATGCCGTTTGGCAGAATTTGCGGTCCGCCTCAGTCGCCCCCCATGCATCGTCTGCGGATAGGTGCTGCACAGAAAGCGCTGGCGGCGCGCTTGGAATCGGCTGCGTTGCCGATGCTGTCTCGCCGGGCACATCGCTTTGCGGCACCGGCCGCTCCTCCACGGGAAACACCGGCACGCCTGTGTCGCGGTTCAGCACATAAAGAAATCCCGTCTTGTTCCCCTGCACCACCACGGGAATTTCTTTGCCGGCGCGCCGGATCCTCGCCAGCAGCGGAGGCGCGGCAGAGTCGTAATCCCACAAATCGTGATGCACCAGTTGAAAGCCCCAGGCCAGCTTGCCCGTCTTCGCATGCAGCGCAACCACGGAGTTGGCCCACTTGTCATCGCCGGGTCGCAGGCCGCCGTAGAAATCGGGACTGGCACTCCCGGTGGGGACGAAGACCAGGTCCCGTGCCGGATCGACTGCCATTACCGACCACGCATTCGCCGCGCCCGTGTTCCACGTTGCAGACGCTCCCGATCCGGAAGGCTGCGGGTTCGGCGGAATGGGATCCCAACTCCAGCGCAACGCGCCCGTACGCGCATCGAATGCGCGCACCACACCAGATGGCATGTCCGCGCGATTGTTGTCATCGATTGCCGAGCCGACAATCACCAGGTCATCGATCACCGCAGGCGGCGAGGTCATGTGGTACCAGCCTTGCGGATGTTCGCCAAGATTGCGGCTCTCGTATCCCGGCACATCGCGCAGCACAACCTCTCCATCGCGGCCAAAATCTGCGCATGGCTTCCCCGTCGCTGCGTCCAGCGCGATCAGCCGCGCATCGAGTGTCGATTCGTAGATCCGCCGCCGGCATGGCTGCTTCGTTGTGTGCGCCGCATCCAGCCACGTCGCAACACCGCGATTGATCAGCCCATCGCCATAGTCCAGGCTCAGATCGATGTGCGGATCGAAGGCCCAGCGCTGCATACCCGTCGATGGATCGAGCGCGATCACGCGATTGAACGCAGTCGTGAGGTAGAGCGTGCCCTCGACTAGGATCGGCGTCGTCTCCAAACCGCTGCGCTTCCATCCGTTGCTGCCATCGGAGACATCTCGCGTATGGAAGGTCCACGCCACGCGCAGCTTCGCCACATTGGAAGCATCGATCTGCCGCAACGCCGAATACCGCATCCCCCAGGATCATTGCCGTAGGCGGGCCAGTCCGTTTCGCCTTTGCTCTGGCAGTGAGCACTGCCTGCGCAGCCAAGAAGAACGATGCACAACGCACACCACCGTAATTGCTCCGTCCTAAGCCGCTTCACCATAGGCGGAGGATACACAAGCATCTCCGCTCTATGTTCCGTAGAAAATCAGCCGGTCATTTTGTTCGATGTCCCTCTCCTCGATGCGCCTCACAGTTCCCCCTTCCCACAGCAATGAAAAAGGGACGGGCCGAAGCCCGTCCCCTGTCTTTCATAACGAAGACAGCTAATCGCCCTCGCTGCCGTCCTTGCCGTGGCACTTCTTGTACTTCAGCCCAGATCCGCAAGGACAAGGCTCATTTCTCCCGACCTTTTCGCCCGTCCGGCGCTGCTCCACCTGCGTCGGCCCATGGCCATTGCTGCCGGCCGCGCGCGCCTGCTCCAGTTCCTTCTTTTTCTTGCGTGCAAACTCGCGCTCAATCTCGTCGATCGTCGTGTGCGTCTCGCCCACCGGCATCGGCCGCCACGTCTGTTTCGGCGAAGGGCTCTGTACATGCTGCGGCCGAGGCACAGGCTGTCCCCCGTGCCCGTTCACGTCCGGCAACGGCTGCTGCGTCGGGCGCGGCAGAGATGGCGCCAGCGGAACCGGTTGCTGCGGCGCCTGCTGTATCGGACGCGTGATCGGCTGGCCATCCGGACCAACGATCTGCATCATGAACAGATACCGCGCCGTATCTTCCTGGAAGCGCGTCATCATCGCCTCGAACATGTCGAAGGACTCTTTCTTGTACGCCACCAACGGGTCCTGCTGCCCGTAGCCGCGCAGCCCGATGCCCTCCTTCAGGTGGTCCATGTTGAGCAGATGGTCCTTCCACAGCCCATCCAGCACGCTCAGCATGATCATGCGCTCGTGGTAGCGCATCGCTTGCGAGCCGATGATCTGCTCTTTCAGCTCATACTTCTCCTTCAGCTTGTCGAAGAGCGTATCGCCCAGCTCATGCCGATTCAGCGAGGCGAAATCAATGCCCTCGGTCTCCACATTGAAGCCGAAATGCTCCATCAGCTTCTGCTTGATACCAGCCACATCCCACTGATCCGGGTGCTGGGACTCGGGGGCGAACTCATTCAGGACGTTGCTGAGAATTCCGGCTACGTAGTCCTCTATTATGAGTTCTTTCTGCTCGACTCCTTCAAGCAATTGTTTACGCGTGCCATAAACCGCTTCGCGCTGCTTGTTCATTACGTCGTCGTATTCGAGAAGGTGCTTGCGGGCTTCGAAGTTTTGCGACTCCACCGCCTTCTGCGCGCCTTCGATCCGCCGCGTGATCATCCCGCTCTCGATCGGCACACCCTCATCCATGCCCATCTTCTGCAGCAGCGGTCCGACCCACTCGCGCGCGAAGATGCGCATCAGGTCGTCTTCCAACGACAGGTAGAACCGCGATGCGCCTGGGTCGCCCTGGCGCCCCGCACGGCCGCGAAGCTGGTTGTCGATGCGCCGCGACTCGTGCCGCTCCGTGCCCAGGATGCACAGGCCGCCTGTCGTCAGCACCTCTTCGTGTTCGCGCTCGGTGTTGGCCTGGTGAACTTGAGCAGCACGGTCCCAGTTCTCCTGCGAGGTCTCGAACTCCTGCCCCTGGTAGTAGAAGCGCATCATGCCCGGACCGGCGGTGGGCGTGATCGCACCCTCCGCCGCACTCACCGAGCGCGCCTGTCCCCGCTTCACCAGGTCCTGCTTGGTCACGAACTCCGCATTGCCGCCCAGCAGGATGTCTGTGCCGCGGCCCGCCATGTTGGTCGCAATCGTCACCATGCCCAGCCGGCCGGCCTGTGCGACAATCTCCGCCTCGCGCTCGTGGTACTTCGCATTGAGCACTACGTGCTTGATGCCCTTGCGCTGCAGGATCTGCGACAGCAGTTCACTCTTTTCGATCGACGTGGTGCCCACCAGCACCGGCTGCTTTTCCTCATTCAACCGCAGGATCTCATCGGCAACGGCAAAGTACTTCTCCTTCGAGGTGCGATAGACGACATCCTGATATTCCTTGCGCCGCATCGGCCGGTTTGTCGGAATCACAACGATGTCCAGCTTGTAGGTCGAATCGAACTCCGCCGCTTCGGTCTCGGCCGTACCGGTCATCCCGGCCAGCTTCTTGTACAAACGGAAATAATTCTGGAAGGTGATGGTGGCCAGCGTCTGGTCCTCGCGCCGGATGTTCACGCCCTCCTTCGCCTCCACCGCCTGATGCAGACCATCGGACCAGCGGCGACCCGGCATCGGGCGCCCGGTGAAGGTGTCGATGATGATCACCTCGCCGTCCTTCACCACGTACTCCACGTCGTTGCGGTAGAGCGTGTGCGCCTTGATCGCGGTCTCGACGTGATGCTTAAAGTCCCAGTTCTCCGGGTCGGCGATATTGCCGATACCGAGCAGGCCCTCGATCTTCTCCCAGCCCTCATCGGTGACGCTGATGGTCTTGTGCTTCTCGTCTACCGTGTAGTCGCCGGTCAGGATCTTGGTTTCGCCCTGCTCGATTTCCTCGCCCTGCTCCAGCTGAGGAATGATGCGGTTCACGCGTGCGTACTTGTCCGTGGTCTGGTCGGTGGGACCGCTGATGATCAACGGCGTACGCGCTTCGTCGATCAGGATCGAATCCACCTCGTCGACGATGGCGAAGTAATGGCCGCGCTGCACGCAGTCCGCCAGCTCGAACTTCATGTTGTCGCGCAAATAGTCGAAACCGAACTCATTGTTGGTTCCGTAGGTGATGTCCGCCGCATAGGCATCGCGGCGCTGGGCATCGTCCAGGTCGTGGACGATCACGCCGACCTTCAGCCCCAGAAACTCGTAGATCTTGCCCATCCACTCGGCATCGCGCTTGGCCAGGTAATCGTTCACCGTCACGACGTGAACGCCTTTGCCCGCCAGCGCATTCAGATACACCGGCAGCGTGGCCACCAGCGTCTTGCCTTCGCCGGTCTTCATCTCGGCAATCTTGCCCGAGTGCAGCACCATCCCGCCGATCATCTGCACGTCGAAGTGGCGCATGCCGACCGCGCGCTTGCCTGCCTCGCGGACTACCGCGAAAGCCTCCGGCAGCAGTTCGTTCAGAGCCTCGGCTTCGGCAGCCTTGCGCTCCTCTTTGTTCTCAGCGGTATCTGGAACATCCTTCAGGCGCTCTGCAAAGCGGGTCTTGAATTCGACAGTCTTCTCGCGCAGTTCCGCATCCGACAGGGCCTGAATCTTCGGCTCCCACTCGCCGATGGCCGCAACACTCGGCAGCATGCGCTTGACGGCACGCTCGTTGCTCGTACCGAAAATCTTTGTAAATGCACTACTGATCAAGGAGTTCCTCTGGGCCCATTCCACAATCTGGGCTGACTCCCTATTTTACGCGATCGAGCATTTTTCCTGATGCTGCGGGATGGCGGAAAACCGTCCCGGCATAGCCTTTGCGCAAGGACGGCCACCTCGGATTCGGGTGGCCGCTCTACACGCATATAAGAAAAATGCTCGATCCCGCACCGTCAACTGTGCTGGCGGAGCGTGGAAAAAAGAGGCCGCCAAGCAAGAGGCATCCAGGCGGCCCGGAGAGGAACCTGCGCTTCGCGCTTTAGAACGCGTAACGCAGGCTGAACTGCAATTGGCGGTCAGAGGCGTACGTCTGCCCCTTGGTCGTGACCTGTCCAAAGGTGCCGCTGGTCGGGTTGTCATCCGGCGTGTCCCAGTTCGGATGATTCGTGAAGTTGAACGCCTCTCCACGGAAGGTCAGTTGGTGATTGTCGTGTCCAGGAATCACGTGGAAACTCTTCTGCAGGGCTATATTCCAGCTCTGGAAGCCCGGCCCGTAGATCACATTGCGCGTGCCCCGCGGTGCGAGAGTTCCCGCAGCAGGCGAAGCGAAGACGGCAGGATCGAACCAGTACCCGGTGCCGAACTTGCGTGGCTTTGCGGGCGTGGCGGTCATGTCCCAACGCTGCGGACCTGCACCCACACCAACTCCGGCGAAATCATCATTCGTGCTGACCGTGAACGGTTCACCGGACTGCGCCTGCGTTGTACCCGAGAGTTGCCAGTTCCCCAGCGTTCCCTTCACAAAACGATTGTCAAAGTTGTTGCCGTACGGGATATCCCACACGTAGTTCACCACCAGCGTGTTCCGGATATCGAAGTCGCTGGGGCCGTAATTGCTGCTTGGGTCGTAATAGTTCGGAAGCTGGTAGCTCTGGTCTGACCCGTAGTCCATGCTCTTCGACCAGGTGTACGCCACGCCGAACAGCAGGCCATGACTGAGCCGGCGGTTCAGGTTCACCTGCATTGAGTGGTAGATCGAGCTGCCCGCATTGTCGATCTGCAGGATGCTCGAAAGGCCGCGATAGGGCCGCAGCGCATCCGTGTTCACCCCCGGATTCGCCTGCACGGTTCCCGGTCGTAGCTGATTCAGCTGCTCCAGCTGTTGCAGGTGCAATCCCCGCCGGCCGACGTAGGCCAGGGTGAACGTGGCAAAGCTGGGAATGTCCTGCTCGACCGCCGCATTCCACGACCACGCATTCGGGTTGGGAAAGTTGTACGGCTGTGTAGTCATAGACAAGGGAAGACGGGGGAGCGTTCCGCCGGTCACTCCAGCGGGATCGTCAACTCCTCCGCCGGAAATAAAGGTGGTGGGCTGGAACGGCGCGTTGCCCCCGAGCTGCACCTGATCGCTGATGCCCAGGCGCTGGACATACCGCCCGACGCCTGCGCGCACCACTGTATTCGGGCGCACCTGATAGGTCACGCCAAAGCGCGGCTGGATGTCGGTCCAGATGGTGTTCGAGTAGCCCGGATTCTTTCCCGTAAACGACGCCTGAGGGTTGGCCAGTATTTCGGCCGGGACGTGCCCCCGCGCAGAGCTCGGGAAATGCGAGCCCGGAATGACTACGCCGTTATAAAGATTTCCGCCGACCGCGGCGCCGGTCACCGGATTGATGGTTGGAACGTCCGCCGGATTCCATGCTGCGGGATCGAAAAACGATTGGTTGCCCCATACGGTGGAATACGGACGCATCACGCTGTACCGCGCGCCATACTCAATCACCAACGTTGGTGCCGCACGCCACGTGTCCTGCGCAAACCCCTCGTACATATGGCCGCGGAACAGAGTGTAACTCTTGGTGCCAATCTCGCCGTAGGTGTCGAACAATCCCAATGCGGCGTTGGCTACGGCCGCGCCCGAGCTCGCGAAGCCGCTGCGCGTATCCGTGAAACGGAACTGCCCGTCCTGATTGTTGGTTGAGCCAGGCGTCGTGCTGCTGACACTGATCTGATCGTAGTTGTTCTCCCCTGAGTATTCCCAGAGGCCGCCAACTTTCAGAGTGTGATTGCCAATGACCTTGGTGAGGTTATCGGCCAGTTCGATCACCGGGCCGCCCGAGTGGGAGGGATACGGACCACCGTCCAGCGTGGTGAAGTTCGCGAGATTGATGGTAGGGATTTTGTTCGGAATCACTTTCTCCGAAGCAGGGTAAAGGAACGGGAAGTTGATACCGTAGCGTGAGCGATCGTAAAGACCGTTCGCGGTGTCATAGCTGATCGTGATGTGGTCGGCCGACCCCGTCACACTGGCTTCGTTCACCATCGTCGGGCTGACCTCCCAGGTGTAATGCAGCGCTCCTACCTGATTCGGCCAGTGCCACTTCTCCGGAGTCCGGTCAAAGTTCCCTGCAAACGGCGTGATGTAGTCCAGGTGATAGCTCAGCACAGAGAAGCGCAGCCGATGCCGCTCGGTCGGCACGTAATCCAGCACCAGCGAGTCCTTGCGCTGGTCCTGGGGGTTGGGTAGCGATTCCTGCCAATTGTAGGAAGGATTGCTGTTGACGTTTGGCGCGGGAAAGGCTCGCAGCAGCGCGAGGCCGTTCGGACTCAGGTCGGTCGGCGTGATCACGTTGTTGGGATAAGGAGCGCCCGTCGTCGGATTGATGATCTGCACCGGCTTGGAGTAGAAGATGTTCGGACCCAACAATTCGCTGAAGTCGCCGTTGCGCATCGCAAGTGTGGGCACTTTGCCGGTCTGCGTTGGCGAACGGCGATAGCGCACATATTCCTGCCCGACGAGGAAGAACAGCTTCTGCCTTGATGTATTGAAGTGTCCCGGAATGTACACCGGCCCATTCAGATTCCACCCGAACTGGTTGTAGCGGAAGGCTTCCGGGTGACCAGAAATAGTCGGATCAGAGGTGTTGTTGTTGCGCTCCCAGGTGTTCGCGTTGAAGAACGAGTTGCGCATATACTCATACGCAGCGCCGTGGAAAACATTCGTCCCACTCTTAGGAATGATGCGCACCTGCCCGCCTGAAGTGCGTCCGTACTCCGCCTGGTAGCCGGTGGTGAGTATCTGCACCTGCGACGTTGTGTCCACGTCTGCCACGCCCACGCTGTTGTTGTTCGAACGCGTGCGCACCATGGGCGCGCCGTCAAACGTCAGAACGTTTTCCTGAGAGCGTGATCCATTCACGTACAGCGTATTGTCCAGCGAGAAATTGAAGGACGACATCGGCGCATTGCGTGTGACGCCGGGTTCCAGTTGCGACAGATACAACGGATTGCGTCCATTGAGCTGAATGGATTGCACCTGTTGCGCGGTGACCAGCTGACCCACTGAAGCCGACTCTGTCTGCAGCCGGTTCGCGTTTGCCTGCACCGTGACGGTCGTGGTGGTGTTGCCCGATTTCAATGCGAGATCGACCCGGGCGCCAATGCTCGGGTCCACATGTGCTCCCTGCTGTACAGCAGTCTGGAAGCCCTGCGCCTCCACGCTCACAGTGTAGCTGCCGCTCGGCACATTGGTGATCGTGTAGGCGCCGACGCTGTTCGTCATGACCGTGCGTAACTGGTTCGTGGCATCGTTTTTCGCCGTCACTTTGGCGTTCGGCACCACGGCGCCGCTCGGATCAGTGATCGTGCCGGAGATTGAGGAAGTGTCGGACTGTGCCAGCGCGCGCGTGCCGCTGACAACAAGAGGAACTGTAGGGATGAGTGCTGCGAACAGGATGGCCCTGCTCACAGCGCGGAAGTTAGGCATGGGGGAGCCTCCGAGCTGCAAGTTTTGTTGCGGGTGCGTTCCCTTTTTTCCGCTTGCAAAATCTGGGAACGCTACCACAGTTCACCCTTTTAAGTTGTGCGGGTGTGTACTGTCAAGTTAGCAGCCAGCAATCATGTTAATGACAGCGTTATTAGTAGCGATGGGCAACTCCCGATCCACGGCAAGCATCGTGCGACAGCTACTTGGCTCTCGGGTGCGTGTGGTCATACACCTCTGCCACCTGGCGCACCGTGAGTTGCGTATAGCGCTGCGTGGTCGAGAGCCGCTCATGTCCCAGCAGCTCCTGGATCGCCCGCAGATCGGCGCCTTCCTCCAGCATGTGCGTGCCAAAGGCATGGCGCAGCGTGTGCGGATGCGTCTCCGGAGCCATGCCATGCGCCAGAGCCACGCGCTTCACAATGCGCCCGACCGAGCGCGTCGTCAGCCGCCCATTGCCCTTCACTCGGACGCTCAGGAGCAGCGCATCCGTCCGCTTGCCCGCTGCCGCCAGCCGCGCCGTTCGCTCCGGCAAATAGGCGCGGATCGCGGCTGCAGCCGCATCGCCGAAGGGCACCAGCCGCTCCTTCGCGCCCTTGCCGCGTACCAGCAGCGTCTCCGCCGCCCAGCGGAGATGCTTCAGGTCCAGACCCACTAGCTCCGCATTGCGGATGCCCGAGCCATACAGCAGCTCGAAGATCACCGCATCCCGCGCCGGCCAGCCAGAGGCATCTTCATCCGCCGTTGCTTTGCTGTCGAGAGCGCGGTTCATCTGCTCGATGGTTGGCACACGCGGCAGATGCTTGGGCAGCTTCGGCGTCGCCACCAGCGCTGCCGGGTTCTGCGGCACATGCCCCATGCGCGCCAGCCATTTGAACCACGACCGCACAGCAGCCAGAGCCCGCGCCGCCGAGGCCTTCGAAAGCCCGCGCGCGTAAAGCTCAGCAAGGTAAGCACGGATGTGCAGATGTTCAATGCGCCGGATGTCGCAGCCCTTCCCGAACTGCTTCGTCAGGTATTCAGTGAACTCCGCCAGCTCGCGCTGGTATGCGCGCAGTGTGTGCGCGGACGCGCCGCGCTCGCTGCGCAGCATGGCCAGGTAACCTTCGCGCAAATCAGCCAGCGACGGGCTCATGCTTCATCTCGCACCGCTCTCGCGCGAGCGCGTGGGTGATGCGCGCGATGCACCGCCTTCAGCCGGTCGAGGGCGAGATGCGTGTATACCTGCGTCGTCCCGATATCCGCGTGACCCAGCAGCGTCTGGACCGTGCGCAGATCGGCGCCGTGCCCGACCATGTGGGTAGCGCAGCTATGCCGCAGCATGTGCGGACTGGCGCGCCCGCCGGAGCTCCGCTTCACCAGGCACCAAATCCACCCGCGCGACAGGGTCCTTCCCTGCTGCGACAAAAACAAGCCACCGCCGCGCTTACCTTTCAGCAGCATCGGCCGCCCGCGCTCCAGATATTCCGTCAGCGCCTCGACAGCGGCGCGGCCCAGCGGTACCACGCGCTCTTTATCGCCCTTGCCGCGCACCACGCACCTGCCCGAAATCAAGCTGCAGGTCCTCCACACGCAACCCGGTCAACTCCGATACCCGCACGCCACCCGCATACAGCAGCTCCAGAATCGCGCGATCCCGCAGTGCCACGGCATCGCCCGTCGCACCAGTGGCTGCTACGGTCGCCGTATCCAGCATCTCGGCGGTCTCGCTCTCCGCCAGTGCCTTGGGCAGGACCTTCCATGCTTTGGGCGATTCGATATTCACCGTCGGATCGTGCCGGATGCGCTTGTCCAGCAGCAGCCATTTGTAGAAGCCGCGCAGGCACGAAAGCTTCCGCGCCACCGAACGCGCCTCGATCTGGTGCCGGTGCAGATGCTCAAGAAATCCCGCGACCTCCCGCTGCTGCGCCGTCTCGAGCACCGCTTGCGTGCCTTCCAGATATTCCGAGAACATCTCCAGGTCGCGCTCGTACGCCTCGCAGCTCAGCGGACGCAGCCCCTTCTCCACCCGCAGATAAAGCAGGTACTCGCGAATGAGCGCCATATTGGAAGTAGCCGCCACGGCTCCCATTATCGCGTTCTGTGCGTGTGTATTTGGATCGGATCGATGGAGCGCGAACCAACTTAGCCAGCTACAGAACCGCGTCTCATCCAGAACGCATATAGAACGACGTCGTTCTGAGCGAAGTAAAGGACCCACCGTTTGCTAGTGCGCCTACGAATTCGGACGTGAGCGACACCGGAGCGAACCCAACAAACCGCGCCACCGGCGCTTCCGCCCGGACGGCCAGTCCTCAGATCTTCTGCCGCTTCCAGCGTCCCTGCTTGAACAGCAGCATACTGGCCGCCACCATGAACATCTCCGCCACCACCACCGACAGAAAGACGCCGTTCTCCGCCAGCCGCGTGCGATGCGCCAGCCACCACGCCAGCGGCAGCTCCAGAATCCAGAAGCCCACCAGGTTCACGATCGTCGGCGTGATCGTGTCGCCCGCGCCGTTGAAGGCCTGCATCATCACCATGCCGAACGCATAGGCGACATTGCCGCAACTGAAGATGCGCAGCGAATTGGCCGCGATGTGCGCCACCGCGGGATCATTGGTGAAGACGCTCACAATCGGCGGCGCGAACAGGAAAAACACCACGCCCACCGACCCAAGGAAGATCATGTTCCACAAACCGGTGCGCCATACCGAGCTCTCCGCCCGCTCCGGCTGTCCCGCGCCCAGGTTCTGCCCCACCAGCGTCGCCGCCGCATTGCTCAGCCCCCACGACGGCAGCAGGATGAAAATAATGATCCGGATCCCGATGGTGTACCCGGCAAGCGCCGCCGCGCCAAAGACACTCACAATGCGCACCAGGCCAATCCAGCTTGCCTGCGCGATCAGAAACTGCAGAATGCCCGTGGAAGCCACGCGAAGCAGCCGGAACATCACGCCGAGGTTGAGCCGCATCTGACGCGCCCCGATGCGCATTCGCTCCGTCCCGCGCGCCAGCCGATAAAACTGATACAGCACGCCAATGCTGCGCCCGGTAAACGTCGCCGCCGCCGCGCCCGTCACGCCCATGCGTGGAAACGGCCCCCAGCCGAAGATCAGGCAGGGATCGAGCGCCAGATTGATGATGTTCGACACCCACAGCAGCCGCATCGCTACCGCCGCATCGCCCGCGCCGCGAAAGATCGCGTTGTTCAGAAACAGCAGCAGCAGCACGCCGCCGCCGCCCAGCGCAATGCGCGTGTAGCCCGAACCGGTGGCCACAATCGACGGCGTGCCCCCGGCGAGCCGCAGCAGTTGCGGCGCGTAGTGGATGCACGGAATCGCAATCAGCACCGACACTGCAAGCGAAAGCAGGATGCCCTGCATCGCTCCAACCGCGGCGCCCTCCGGGTCTTTCTCGCCGATGCGCCGCGCCACCATCGCGGTCGTCGCCATCCCCAGCCCAAGTCCCACTGCGATGATCAACGTCAGCATCGACTCCGTCAGCCCGACAGTCGCAATCGCATCCGGCCCCAGCCGTCCCACCCAGAAGATGTCCACGACCGCAAACAGCGATTCCAGCACCATCTCAAGCACCATCGGGATCGCCAGCAGCAGAATGGCGCGGTTCAGGCTGCCGGTGGTGAAGTCGCGATGCGACCCGCGGATCGCCTCCCGCACCGCCTGCCAGAAGGTCGGCTGCGCCAGCTCCTTTTGTGCCGTCTCCGGTTGCAATGTCATTCGCTTTCTAAAGCACAGAACTTCCCTGGGTCACCCGGAACGCATCGCCGCTGTCTTCAGACAAGACAACACGAACGCACGCGAACCGGTCTACATCTGAAAGGAAAAATTCTCAGCGTCCGCCCGAAGGGTCAGCCGACGCAGCCGTGTCCAGGTCCACAAATCCATACGGCCCGTGGTACACACCGGGCGCATAGCAGTTGTTGTCAGCCGCATAATTCTTGGGACAGCCGCCGGTAAACTCGGGGCGGCGTGGCGACAGCGCATACTGCCACACCACCGCATCCGGCAACCCCAGCGCCGCCGACGGCAACCGCGGCTTGCTCTCGATCACGCAGCCGGGCGACGGCGGACACTCCTCGCGCGCTACCCACAGCGGTATCTTCCACGATCCTGCCTGCCGCTCAATATCCTGCGCCGTCGTGATGGTCCCGCCGTTGCCGTCATCCACCGGCAGCCCGGAGCAGTACACGCCGCCCTTCCACCCCGCGCGCCGCACCGCATCCACCCAGCCCAGCACGTAGGAGAGCTGCTCCGGCAGCAGCCGTCCGCCTTCCTCCTGATCGAGAAAGATGAGCGCTCCCGCAGGAAACCCCTCGCTTGCCGCAGCCGCAACGGCAGCCGCCGCATCGCTGCGGCCCAGCGACGCCGCATCCTTCCCCTTCAGAGCCCCGCTTTCAGATCTCGGTCCAGCCGTCCATTCCACAGCAGCAGGAATCCGAAACCGCGATCCCGCAGCACCGCGCGCTTGCCCGTCCACGTGCTCGCCCGTCTCGCCCGGAGGCGCATTCAGCCAGTAACTCGTGTAGCTGAACGACTTGTGCAGCGTGCCCAGCATCGTGTCGCCGGGATAATCGTTGCGGTCAAAGCCGTTAAAAGCCTGCGCCGACGCCACTCCGCTCACCATCATGACCGCAGCCATCAGCCACACTCTGACAAGCATCCGGCATCCTCCTGTTTCTCCTGCTTTTACGGCCGCTACTGGGTAAACCTTTATCATGGAAGCAGGAGCACGCTTGACCCTGACTTTACCTGCACACCTCTCCGCCGCCGACTTCCACCGCGCCGTCCTCGCGCTGGCGCCGCGAACCGCTGTCTTCGATTGCGACGGAACCCTGTGGAGCGCCGACGCCGGCTACGGCTTCATGCTCTGGTCCATTAAAACCGGACTCGTCTCCCGCAATGCCGCCGACTGGATCGACTCGCGCTACCGCCTCTATCGCACGGGCGAGATCTCCGAGCTCGCCATCTGCGGAGAGATGGTGCAACTCTACACCGGCCTTGAAGAGACCGAGCTCCGCCGCGCCGCCGCCACCTTCTTCCGCACCCAGATTCATCCCCACATCTTCCCCGAGATGCAGCGCCTTGTCGCCGATCTCCAGGCCGCCGGCTGCGAAATCTGGGCCGTCAGTTCCACCAACAACTGGGTCATCGAAGAAGGCGTTCGCGACTTCGGCATCTCCCCCGAACGCATCCTCGCCGCCCGCGTCACCGTGGTGAACGGCCTCATTACCAGCACCCTCCTCGACGTCCCGACAGATGATGGCAAGGCGCTCTCGCTCCAGCGTGTCGATCGCGCGCAGCCCGATGTCGTCTTTGGCAACTCCATCCACGATGCCGCCATGCTCGCGCTGGCGCGCACGCCCTTCGTCGTCAATCCCACGGCCGCCCTGCTCGCACTCGCCGCCGAGCGCAACTGGCCCGTCTTCATCCCCGCTGCCATCGCCGAAGGCGCGCGCTAACTCCGCGATGTCCGCGCCCCGTCCCAACACTGGTCTCCGTATCGCAGCGCTCCAGCCCAGCATCAGTATCATTCTCGACCGCCTCAACGCACTCGACATGCTCGTGGCCTGCACCCGCTATTGCGTGGAAGCCGTACCGGCGCTGGCCCAGCGTTCCATCACCATCGTCAAAGACTCCTGGTCCTCGACGACCGACGAAATCCTCGCCGCAAAGCCCAGCCTCGTCCTCGCGTCGGTTCCCTACCGCATGGAATCGCTCGCCGCCCTGCTCAAATCCGGCTGCCCCGTCGTTACGCTTGCGCCCCACACACTCGCCGATATCTACGCCGACATCCGTCTCATCGGGTCCATCGTGCATCGCGTGGAAGCGGCGGAATCGCTCGTCGCCGAAATGCAGCAGGAGATCGCTGCCACACGCGCGCGCTCCAGTAGCGGTCCACGCCCCATCGTCTATTGCGAAGAATGGGGCAAGCCCCTCATCCACTCGCAGACCTGGGTCGCCGAGCTGGTCGACGCGGCCGGCGGTCAATTCCTCGGTGATGCCGGGAAGCAGACCACGGCCGAAGCCATGGCTGAAGCTGATCCCGACGTGATGATCTTCGCCTGGTGCGGCGCGGGCAACCGCGTGCCGCTCGAGCGCGTCATCATGCAGCGGGGATGGCAGGACCTTCGCGCCGTGCGTGACGGAAATGTCTTCTGCATCGCGGACGAATGTCTGAATACTCCCGCCCCCACGCTCCTGCTCGGCCTGCGCGCGCTCGCGGCTGCCATCCATCCGTCACAATTTGCAGTAAAAGACAGACCTCGCAGTTTCCATACAGTCGCGAGCGCCGGAATTACCATCTAGGGATCAAGTGACGGAACCCCAAAAGACAGAGAGCCCCGGCAGGAACACCGACAAGACCATCGACGACCGGCCAGTCGAACAGCGCAATGACATCAGGACCGTGCGAGCCGTCTCCGCCGCTCTGATCCTGCGTGGCGACGAGGTGCTGATCTGTCAGCGCCGCCCCGACCAGCCGCTCGGCTCAAAATGGGAGTTTCCCGGGGGCAAAATGGAGCCGGGCGAAACCGCCGAAGAGGCGCTGCGCCGCGAGCTCAAAGAAGAGCTCGACATCGACGCTGTCGTCAGCACGCAGGTTGCGCATATCCGCCACAACTACCGCAGCGGCGGCGCCGTCGATCTGCAGTTTTTTCTGGTAAAGGAATACACCGGCGAAGTCACCAACCTCATCTTCCAGGACGTGCGCTGGTGCCCCCTGCGCAATCTGCCGGAGTACGACTTCGTCACCGCCGATCGCAACCTGGTTCGCGATTTCGCCGCAGGCAAACTGCTCTGAGGTCTTCATCCGTCAATCGCCCCCGCTTGAGGCCCTTTGGTGAGCCTTTCAATAAGGTGAATGGCTCCAAGTATGATGAGGCAGTCCGTGAGGGCAATCGGCAGTATGGCAACGGCCGGAGTCCATCCATGCGGCCAGAAGAAAGAGAAACAAGGGTATGTGAAGGGCAAAAACTACGCCAATAACGCCCCAGAACCAGAAATGCTTTCTCAAATCCCAGCGGATTCGAATAGCAAGCAAAATCGCTGCCAAAACAATGCAAACAGAGCGCCCCATGTCTTCTTTGCCGAGATAAATGAAGAAGAAGATTACAGGCAACAGCACGGCCCCAATAATGACGCCGCTATAGTCAGTAGTCTTTTTTCCTCGAAGCTCCGTCACTTAGTTCCCGCCATGCAATTCTCGCTCATCCAACAAACATCAGCGCCACCGATAACACCACCACGATCAGAGCCGTCGTCCATGCAATCACATTCATCCATCGCGGATTGACAAACCGCCCCATCAGGTCCTTGCGGTTGATCAGCAGCAGCATCATCACCAGGATGACCGGCAGCAGCACGCCGCTCAGCACCTGCGTGTCCACCACCACCTTCATCGGCTGAATGTGCGGCAGCAGCACCACGCCCGCCCCACCCGCGATCAGCAGCGTGTACAGCCAATAAAACGCTGGAGCCTCGCGAAAGCTCTTGTCTACGCCGGACTCAAATCCCAATCCCTCGCAGACGGTGTAAGCGGTCGAGAGCGGCAGCACCGAAGCAGCAAAAAACGACGCGTTGAACAGTCCCACCGCAAACAGCAGATAGGCATACTCCTTGGCCAGCGGCTTCATCGCCTCCGCCGCATCGGCTGGTACATTCAAGGGGCCAACACCGTGCGCATAGAGCGTTGCGGCGCACGCCACCACGATGAACCACGCGACGACATCAGTGAAGATCGACCCCACAATCACATCCAGCCGAGACGCCGCATAGTCCTTCACCGCAACGCCCTTCTCCACTACCGACGACTGCAGATAGAACTGCATCCACGGCGCAATCGTGGTGCCGATCACCGCGATGGTCATCGAAATATACCCCGGCGTATGCCACACGCTCAGCGGCGGCCCCTTCACTGTGGCCAGCATGGCCTCGTGCCAACTCGGGCCGGACAACACACCGGTGATGATGTAGGCGATATAAAACACACTCGCCGCGAGGAAGACCTTCTCCACGCTCTTGTAATCGCCCTTCACCACCAACAGCCACACCAGAAGAGCGCACACCGGCACCGAGATGTACTTGCTGATGTGAAACAGCTCCAGCGATCCGGCGATACCAATGAACTCCGTCATCACGAGTCCGAAGTTCACAATCAGCAGCAGCACCATCGTGATGAACGTGGCCCGCAGTCCGAACTCCTCGCGGATCAGGTCGCTCAGACCCTTGCCCGTCACCACGCCCATGCGCGCGCACATCTCCTGCACCACGATCAGCGCGACCGTGATCGGCAGGATGGTCCACAGCAGCGAATAGCCAAACTGCGCGCCAGCGCCGGAATAAGTCAGGATGCCGCCGGCATCGTTGTCCACATTCGCAGTGATGAAGCCCGGCCCCAGCACCGCGAGGAACAGCACGATCCGGGTTTGCCATCGCTTCAACATGCGCTCATCCAACAATTGGCTTTGACGGTGGGTCTTGAGGGTCAGCAGGAGAGCGCTACAAGCGCACGGCCCACACGCGACCATACCAGAACCGGCGATTCTGATGAAGCATAGCTGCGCAGTAGATCGGGCGATCAGATTCAGTCTGAAATACGAATGCCAAGGCGAGACTGGACCTGTTTTTGATACCGCCGCCTCAAGCGAAGTTGGGTCCCATCGTGGATCATCACGCGGTACTCGCCATCCTCGCCCGGCTTGAGAGCCCGAACGCGTTCAAGGTTCACGATGGTCGAGCGGTGGATGCGGCAGAATCGTTCGCCATCCAGGTCGTGTTCGAGTTCAGAGATGCTGCGGCGCAAAAGATGCGTCTTCGCTCCCACGTGAAGTGCCGCATAGTAATCCGCGGCCTCAATCCAATCAATTTCGGAGAGGTTCACAAAGGCGACCTCGCCGGCGCTTTGACAATCAGTCGCGCCAGCTTTGGCGGAATGCCCCTGCTCCCGCCGATCTTTTGCGTAGTGCGCAACCCGGCCAGGCAGCATACTGTCGCCATGCTCACCTTCGCGAAGACCGCCCTGGTCGTCATTGCGCTGTTTCCTCTGACCGCATTCATTCAGGACAAAGCTGCTCCGGGCGAGATCCCCGAATATACCGGCGATGCCCAGCTGAAGCTGCCGGAAAACTACCGCCAGTGGGTCTACCTGAGTTCGGGATTCGACATGAGCTACAGCCCGGGGGCGGCCATGGCGGATCATCACATGTTCGACAATGTCTTCGTAAACCCCGCGTCCTACAAGGCGTTCCTCAAGACAGGCACGTGGCCCGACAAGACGATGCTCGTTCTCGAAGTGCGCGGTGCCGAGGGACGCGGCTCCATCAATCAGAAGGGCAATTACCAGGGCAACGTCATGGGACTCGAAGTGCACGTCAAGGATGAAGCGCGCTTCCCCGGCAACTGGGCCTTTTTCGGTTTCGACGACGGCAAGACTGCCAAAATGACTCCCACCTCGGCGACTTGCTATAGCTGCCACTCCGAACACGGAGCCGTGGACACGACCTTCGTCCAGTTCTATCCCACCCTGTTGCCCATAGCGAAGACCAAGGACACCCTTTCGGCTGCGTATCTGAAGGAGCTGCCGCTCGCGACGCAGAAATAGTTGTGGCGTTGTCTCATCTCTATCGTCCTGATGCCACCGCTCCGGGTACGCAGCGGACGATCAGGTACGGCTCCGCAGGAAAGAGATCACATCATCCGCTTCCACAATCCCCACCAGCTTGTCGCCGCTGTTCACCACCGGCAAAGTGCGCAGGTTGTATTTGTCGAAGAGCTCCGCCACCTTGTCCTCTTCGGTATCCACCCGGCAATGGATCGCCTGACCCAGCGATAGATCTTTCAATTGGCTCCCCGGCTGCGCCAGCATCAGCCGCAGCAGCGGCACGCTCCCTTTCAGCGCACGATGCTCATCGACCAGATAAACATCGCTTACCGTCTCCGGATCGCCCTCGAACTGGCGCAAAGCCTCCATCGCCTCGGACACCGATCCCTCATGCGATACCGCAACAAAGTCGGTCGTCATGTAGCCCGCAGCAGAGTCCTCGCGGAATTCCAGCAGCTCCTCGACCTCGTGCCGCTCCTCCGGCTCCATGCTTTCGAGGATCGCGTCGGAATGGGCCTCCGGCAGATCGGCAAGCAGATCGGCCGCCGCGTCGGGATCCATCTCTTCGACAATGTCCGCCGCACCCTCGGAGTCGAGCGAGGCGATCAGGGAGCGCTGCAGCTTCGGCTCCACCTCTTCCAGCGCCTCAGCCGCCACCTCTTCATCCAGCGTCTGGAAGACCGCTTCACGCTCTGCAGGCGCCAGCTCTTCAAGAATGTCCGCAATATCGGCCGGATGCATCTGCGCCAGGCGCTCGTGCTCGATCTTCAGCCGTACCCGCCGCGCCGGATCGACCTCGATCACATCCACGAACTCCCACGGAATCACCCGCGGCGGGATGCGGCTCGCAATCGCGGCAACGCGGGCCGCAGGCAGCAGGCCCTTCAGCATGCGCCGCGTCGCACCGCGCAGCCCCACCTCCACCTGCGTCACCTGCAGCGGCGTGCCGCGCTCCACCGCCTGCCACTTCAGGTCCACATCGTTCACGCGGACCACCTTGCGGCCGTACACGTCGATGATCTGCCGGTCCAGCAGATCCTGGCGCAGCAGCAGCACATTCTCGTTCTGATTCGCGGCCATCGGTTCGGTGCCCGCTGCCATCATCAGGCCGCCCGCCTCGGTCAGGCTCAGTGCCTGTACCTCGATATATTCGCGTCCACGCGCGCTCTTCACTACCAGCGACAGCACGCGCCCTGCATCCTGCCCGGTGCCAACCGCGACATCGGCGACGCGCCCGCGCATCTGGCCGCCGGCGTCCACCACCGGGGTGCCTTCCAGCAGGGTCAGACTGCTCTCCTGGCCGTTATTTGCATGCATCGGCGCGATCTCCGAGGGAGAGTCTATCGCATTGTCTGCTGTCGTGAGATGCAGACATTTCTTCTGCGTGGCTTTTTCTTTCAGGACAACGGACTTCAGGAGACACCGATACGTGACAGCTGCAGGTACGCAGTTGGGCTAGTGCAGTGCGGGCGGCGCCTCATGCACATGGCGAATCACGATGGTGTCGTCCTTGAACTCGACCCGGTCGTAGTCGCGCCCCTGCGACGCCACGTAGCAGCCGCATTCCGTGTTGGCATGATGGTTCAGGCTGATGCCGTCTTCGGTCCCCTTCAGCTCGCGTTCCGCCTGCGCCAGCTTCATCTGCGCATCGCTCGCGGCCTTGGTGGTCGTATCGCTCTTCGCGGCTTCCTGCGCTTTGCTGGCAGCATCGGCCTTCGCCTGCGCATCGGCCACTTCGGCCTTCGCATCCTTCAGCTGCTTCTGCTCATCGGGCGTCAGCTTCTCCGTCCGCACCGGCACGGGCGTCTGTTGCGCCGGCGGTACCGGGCGTGAGTTGAGGAGCCAGCAAGCATCAGCGACAACAGCACAGTCCCCATAAACAGCATCTCTCCGCTGCTTCAATCTTAAATGGCTCCGGCCACAAAACAGCAGAGCCCGCCGGGGCAGGCGGGCTCGTGCTGATGCGTCCTGGCCTCTAGCGAACGCGTGCGTTGTGCTTGTCTTTGTAAATCGATCGCGAAATATGGTTCTGCCGGCGCGTCAGAGCCGCCTTGTCGCCAGCCGTCAGATGGCCGCCATCGGCGCGGCGCATCGCATGCTCCTCGCGGTTCACGCTGGCTTCGCGGCGCTCCAGATTGCCGGTCTCGCGCGGCGTCAGCTGTCCGCTGCGGACGCCCTGGCGCGATGCGTCCCTGCTGGTCGTTCTTCCGTTCCTGGATGCGTCTGGCCAGTCACCTGGGCAAAGCCGGCGCCGGTCAACAGTGTGCAAAGTGCTGCGGTGGCAAGGATCTTTCGTGCGTTCATGATGGTTTCTCCTCGGTAACGGTGTTTCCGGCCCTGGCTCTGCCTGGGCTCTGCAGAAGGAAACCCGAGGACTCGCGCCGATGTTTCGCGCAACCTTTTGCCAAAGTGACGGTCGTAATCAGATACCCGCATCTCGGAGTCGCTTTCGCGTCCCGTCGGCACCCCTCGCGCAGGCCTTTCCTTGACATAGCGACAGGTTGCAAAGCAAACTGCCGAAACACGCGCTGCTGCACGCCGCCGGGCTCTGCGACAGCATCCGAGGACCGAAGAGGTGAGAGTGACCGGATCCCAGGCAAGCCGAATTACCTATACGCTCGATTCCTCCCTCGACAGCGTGAACCGCGTCGAACAGACCGCCGAACAGGTGGCACAGAAGGCCGGATTTGATGATGACGAGGTCTTCCGTGTCTCCATGGCGGCCCGCGAAGCAGCCGTCAATGCCGTGCTTCACGGCAACGCCTACAGTCCCGACAAGCGCATCACCGCATCTTTTGAGACGACACCCAAATCGCTCGTCATCCGCATCGCCGACCAGGGCCCCGGTCTCGACCCTGCCACCTTGCCGGACCCCCTCGCACCGGACAATCTGCTGCGCGGCTCCGGCCGCGGTATCTTTCTCATCCGTTCCTTCATGGATGAGGTAGAGTTTCGTATGCTCAACCCCGGTACTGAGCTCACCCTTATCAAGCACCTTGTAAGTGCCTAACCGTTTTCACAAAGCTGTATGGCTTGTAATAGCGACCAACGCAGCTTTTCCGTTAAGTCCGGGGTCCCCGGCGACAGGTCTTCGTCGACGGGGTGGAAGAAAAGCTGCACCTCGTAGAAGCGAATGAGAATACAGTATTGGTGAAAACGGCATAACCTATCGGCAGTCATCCTCAGGAGGATCTCTCAGTGAGCGTTAAAATCTCGACTCGTCAGGTCGACGGCGTCACCGTTTTGGACATCAGCGGCCGCATCACCCTCGGCGAAGGCAGCGTCCAACTCCGTGATGCCGTGCGCGACCTGCTGGCCAAAGGCCAGAAGCACATCCTGCTCAATCTCGGCGATGTCACCTACATCGACAGCTCCGGCATCGGTGAGCTGGTCAGCGCATTCACCACAGCCAAAAACCAGGGCGGCGAGCTCAAGCTCCTGAACCTTACCCGCAAGGTCCACGACCTGCTCCAGATCACCAAGCTCTACACCGTCTTCGACGTGAAGGACGACGAAGCCAGCGCCATCGCCTCCTTCAAAAAGTAAGCCTCCACTGCACAAACAGCAGAGGCTGCCCGCCAGGGCAGCCTCTCTGCGTTTATGGCATCAGTCAAAACTTCACCGCCGGCGCAGTCCGCGAAGCCTCACTCGCCTGGAAGTACGCATTGTTCATGTGGAAGCCGGCAAAGTTCGCCCAGATGCTGTTCGGGAACTGCCCGATGAACGTGTTGTAGTCGCGCAGCTTCTCGTTGTATCTCCGCCGCGCTACCTGGATGCGGTTCTCCGTCCCCTCAAGCTGGTCCTGCAGCGAGAGGAAGTTCTGGTTCGCCTTCAGGTCCGGATAGGCCTCAGAGAGCGCCAGCAGCCGGCCCAGCGCTCCATCCAGTTGCCCATTCGCCTGCATCTTGTCCTGCGGCGTCTTCGCATTCAGCAGGCCGGCGCGCGCATTCGCGATGTCCGCAAACACCGTCTCCTCGTGCTTCGCGTAGCCCTTCACCGTCTCCACCAGGTTGGGGATCAGGTCCGCGCGCCGCTGCAGCGTGGTATCGATGTCCGACCACGACGCCTTCACATCCGCGTCCTTGGCCACCATCTGGTTCTTCGAGCTCACATAGCTGCCGCCCACCAGCAGCAGCACCACCACAATCACCACCACCCCCACCAGTAAACCCTTCATCGCTCTCGCTCCCTCGCTAAATCGAAAGTCAAATCTGAACTAAAACGAAGCTCCACCGCCACCCGAGTCGCCGCCACCGCCACCGCTGAACCCTCCGCCACCACCGCCGCCCCAACCGCCGCCACCACCCCACCCGCCGCCGCCCCAGTAGCCGCCATAGTATCCGCCGCGGCCTCGCCCACCGAAGACCCGCGAGATCAGCAGGAAGATCGCAATGACCACCAGCCACCCGATGATCCGCCCCCCCGGCGACTGCTCGCGCTGCACCGGTTCCGGCGGCAGCTCCTTTGTGTTGTCGAGCGTGACTTTGGCATCGGCAGCGATGATCCCGGCAAGCTCCTGCCTGCCATTCGTCACCGCGGTGTTGAAGTCGTTCGACTGGATCGCCGGACGCAGCCCGCGGCCAATGCGGCCCGCAATGCTGTCCGTGACCACGCCTTCGAGCCCCAGCCCGACCTCGATGCGCCCGCGATGGTCCTGGGTCACCAGCAGCAGCAGGATGCCGCGGTTCGTCGCCTTGTCGCCGATTCCCCACTTGTGGAAGAGATCGTTGGCAAACTGATCGATCGGCTCGTCTTCGAGCGTCTTGATCGTCACCACGAAGAGCTGCGCATGCGCCTGCTGCTGCAACTGCAGGCACAGCGTATTGGTCTGATCGGTGACCTGAGGCGAGAGAACGTGCGCGAAATCGCTGACGTAGTTGGATGGCGGCGGCAGCTTCGCCACCTGCTCCGCCCGCAACCCGCAGCAGACAAGCAGCAGAACAAGCAGCGTCAGCAGGTAGTGGCGGCGAACGAGCATCGTCGTCATTCTATCGTCCGCCGGCCGGATTCCTCTGCTAAACAAAAGAGGCCGGTCCCTGGCATAGCATCCGTGGGGCCAGATGAAGTCATTTCTCACCATGCGCGCGGGAAATGCATGGGTACACGTTTGGGCCTTCCATGCGATCTCCCCTCACGTGACCGTGGACCCACGGCTGATCGTGCAGGACTTCCACATCCAATGAGCGAGGCGATGAAAGCCGATGACCGGCTAACAAAAGAGAGGCGCTCAAGGCGCCTCTCTTTATCCATCCGGTTCTCTAGCAATTACATCTTCGCCTTCTGTGTCGTTCCCTTGGACTGCGCGATCTGCTGAGTCTGCTGCAGATGGCTCTCGATCGTCTGGTCGCTCTGCATCACCAACTGCTTCAGTTGCGGGTTCTGCGTGGACTGCGCTTCCAGCTTGAAGTCGCTGTCGTCCTTCTTGTGGTCCTTCACCATGTCCTTGATATAGGCCTGGTCGAAGGCATCGCCCGAGAGCGCCTTCATCTTGTCCATGCTCTTCATCTGGCCCTTGGACGGCCCGTCCGGTACCTTCACACCCATCTGCTCGGCGGCCGGCTTCAACTGGTCCATGCATCTTGCCGTGGTCATCCACCATCCGTTGCGCAAACTGCTTCACCTGATCGTCATTGCTCTTCTGCAAGGCAAGCTTGCCCATCTCGATCTCGGCCATATTGCCTTCCAGCGCCTTCTTCACGAACGCCTTGTCGACCGCCGGGCCGGTGTTCATGCCACTCGCGCCCATCTGGCCTGCTGTTGCTGCTGATCAATGGTCGACGGGCTGCTATTCATGCCGCCGCCTGGCTGCTGCGCCTGCCCGCCGCCCGGCGCGCCGCCACCACCTGGCGCCTGCGCCAGCAACATCGGGCTGCAACACAGCGCCGCAACCACTGCCAGATTCCGCATTCGTATCGTCCGCATCGCTTATCTCCTTACCTGAAGTTCCTATGAACCTGATGCGTGGCTCGCCATCCGCACGGCACACGAGGCACCGCTCAAGCACAGGACAGACCGCCTCTCCCTTAGTAAGTAGCCCAGCCGCCGGCCGCCGTTGCCCGCCCGGAGCAACGCTCGGCGAGTCTGCGCCGGCTCATCGAAGCCTCCTCAGCTGCAGGCAACCAATCCCGCCCGCCAACAGCAGATATCCTTGAAGTTATGTCCGAGATGCCCCTTCCTCCCGTCGCCCGCCGCGAGCCCACCCCCACCACCCTCCACGGCCATACCCTCCACGACGACTACGCCTGGCTGCGCAACAAAGACTCGCAGGAGGTCACCGCCTATCTCGAAGCCGAGAACGCCTACACCGAAGCCTGGATGGCCCCCACGAAGGACCTGCAGGAGACCCTCTATCGCGAGATGCTGAGCCACATCAAGGAGACCGACGAGTCCTACCCCTACCACTACGCCGGCTATTACTACTACTCGCGCACCGTCGAGGGCTCGCAGTACACCATCTACTGCCGCCGCAAGGGCGCGATGGATGCGCGCCGAAGAGATCATCCTCGACGGCAACGAGCTCGCCGAAAGGCCATCCCTTCATGGCGCTCGGCGCCTTCGCCATCTCCGAGGACCAGAACCTGCTCGCCTACTCCGTCGATCACACCGGCTTCCGCCAGTACACCCTGCACATCAAGGACCTCCGCACCGGCGAGACGCTGCCCGACACCGCCGAGCGCGTCGGCTCCATCGTCTGGGCCAACGACAACACCACGCTCTTCTACTCCGTCGAAGACGAAGAGACCAAGCGCCAGCACCAGCTCTATCGCCACACCCTCGGCCAGCCGCAATCGGCAGACACGCTCGTCTTCGAAGAGCCCGACGAGCGCTTCAACCTCGGCGCCGGCAAGACCCGCGACAAGAAATTCATCCTGCTCGAAATCGGCAGCCACACCACCAGCGAGGCCCACTTCCTGCCCGCATCCCAGCCCACCGCAGCATGGACGCTGATCGAGCCCCGCCGCGACAACATCGAGTACTACGCCGACCACCGCGACGGCCTCTTCTACATCCGCGCCAACGACACCGGCCGCAACTTCCGCCTCGTCACCACGCCCGTCGATCAGCCCTCCAGCAAAAACTGGCGCGAGCTGATTCCCCATCGCGACGACGTCATGCTCGAAGACGTGGACCTCTTCGCCACCTTCGCCGCCATCGGCGACGCGCTCCAACGGCCTGCCCCACATCGGATCGCGCACTTTCGATCGAAGGCGCAGACTCGGCGCCGCACGCGAGATCGCGCTTCCCGAGCCGGTCTACTCCGTCCACGGCGGCACCAATCCCGACTTCGCCACCACAAGCTACCGCTACGGTTACCAATCGCTGGTCACGCCCGCATCCGTCTACGAGCTCGACATCGCCACCCACGAATCCATCCTGCGCAAGCAGCAGGAAGTCCCCGGCGGCTTCGACCGGTCGCTCTATGCCTCCGAGCGCGTCTTCGCCACTGCGGAAGACGGCACGCAGCATCCCCGTCTCCATCGTCTATCGCCGCGACAAGAAGACGGACAGCGAATCCCCTGCACGTCTACGCCTACGGCTCCTACGGCTACGCGCTGCCCGTCGGCTTCAACGGCAACCGCCTCAGCCTGCTCGATCGCGGCGTCGTCATGGCCTACGCGCACATCCGCGGCGGCGGCGACATGGGCAAGCCCTGGCACGATGCCGGCCGCCTCATGCAGAAGCGCAACACCTTCACCGACTTCATCGCCGCCGTCCAGCACCTCACCGCGCAACGGCTACGGCGATCCAGCGCGCGTCTCGACCGAAGGCGGCAGCGCCGGCGGCCTGCTGATGGGCGCCGTCACCAACCTGCGCCCCGACCTCTTCCGCGCCGTCATCTCCCACGTGCCCTTCGTCGACGTGATGAACACCATGCTCGACGCCACCCTGCCCCTCACCGTGCCCGAGTACGAGGAGTGGGGCAATCCCAACGAGCCCGCGGCCTTCGCCTACATGCTCAGCTACTCGCCCTACGACAACCTGAAGCCCGGCAAGTATCCCGCCATCCTGGTGAAGACCTCGCTCAACGACAGCCAGGTCATGTACTGGGAGCCCGCAAAGTACGTAGCGAAGCTGCGCACCCTCAAGCAGGACAACAATCCGCTGCTGCTCTACACCAACATGGCCGCCGGCCACGGCGGAGCCTCCGGCCGCTACGACTACCTGCGCGAGATCGCCTTCGACTACGCCTTCATCCTGCGCACGCTCGACGCAGAGAAGCCCTAAGCAGACAAAGGCAGAAGCTGATCGCTCTGCCTTTGCTTAGTTGTCTGAAGCTGTCTGCCGTCGTCTGAAGTTATGTGAATCCCTACTGCGTAGCCATCGGACAAAACGGCGAAGGATCGCGCACCGGATTGCACGGCACGCCCTGCCCTGCCGCCTGGCTGAACACGATGCTGTTGTACTGGCCGTTCCTGCTGCCCGGCGGTGAGTTGCTGGGGCCGCCCGCGGTATCCGTCGTCGAACGCAGCGCCATGCCGTAGCTCTGCAGGAAGATGTTCGCCGATACCTGGTCAGTATCGGTGCGGATCGCCGTGATGTACTGGCTATCCTTTGAGAGCACAAACACTGCGCCCGTGCCGATGCCTGAAACCGAGGCGATCGCGTCCGGATGCGCTCCCCCATATACCGGGATCGTCTTCGTCACCACGAAATTCGTCAGGTCCACCACCGAAACCGTGCCGTCCGTCTGGTTCGCCACATACGCGCGCGAGCCATCCTGCAGGATCGTCACCGCAACCGGGCCTTTGCCCACCGGAATGGTGTGCGTCTGGCCGAAGTTCGGGCCGTCGTTGCCGTAGATATCCAGCCCCACGTTGATCACCGTCACCGTGTTCGAGTCATAATTCGCGGTCACCAGCAGCCCGGCCGGCTGATAGATCGCCGCATGCACCGGCCCCATGCTCACCGGGATGCACCGGCCGGCGTCGTCGGGCTGATGGTGAACCGGTATCGATCGCGTTCTGCTGGACGTTGATCACCGTCACATTGTTGCTGCCAACGATCGCGGTTCAGAATGAAGGCGCGGTTGTTGTCGCCGGACATCAATCCGAAGACCGGGCAGATGCCCACCGGCAGATGCGCTGAAACCGCATTGACCGGCGTCTCAATCGAGGCCACTTCGCCCGGCGTGGTCACCGTGCTCGGCGTGTTGCAGGCATTGATGGGCAGCGCGACCACGCGCGCCGGTCCCGCTCGTCGCGGCCGATTGGCCCTGGCTGATGGCATAGATGCGGCTGGAGAGGGGCGTTCCGGCAAACTGCACCGGGTTGGGCGCAATCGGGATCTCCTGCTGCAGGTTCGGCGCCGTCGTCACCTGGTCCGCCGTCGCTGCAGGCACCTGCCGCGACAGCACCGCCAGCGCCGCATTCGTCGCGCCTGGCATCGTCGGGGAAAGCGCGGTGTATGGCTCCAGCAGGTAAAGGTTGTTGGTCACCGCGAAGATCGCCGTCGGATTGGAGCCCGGCGTCAGCGTCGAATTGGTCACGTTGCGCGTCTGCAGCCCGGTAGCGGTACCTGTGTTTGCCGCCGGCGCCGATGTCGCGTAGGCGTCCAGCGTCACGTTGGTGTTGCCGTTGCTGTTCAGGCTGTAGCCATAGGACCCGCTGCTGTCCAGAGCGAAGGAAAAAGGCCCATTCCCCAGCGTCGCCTGGGCCATGATCGTGTCGCCCGGCCCGTTGATCAGCGTGGCCAGGCCATTCGTGGCTGGGCTGTTCGTCGAAAGCACGACGAAGTTGGCGTTTGGATCTTGTGACGCGGGGCCAGTCGGATTTACCGGCGTAACGACAGGACGATATTGGGCACCACAACCGCTTAGCAGGCCTAGCAGGCCCACGGCTGCAAGCCAAGGGGCCGTAGCCCCTGCTCGACTCAGCACTCGCTTCTACCTCATATACAACAGATTCTTCGAGATTCTTCTCTGGGATTGTAAATCAGCCGGGACTCCGCCGAACAAAGCGCGGGACGGTCGCTGGCAGGGTCCATTGATCTGCAGCCGTCGCCGCTGAATTGTTCGCTTCCATGAGGCCCACAACCTCACGGCGCCAGGCTCCTGACAAGGCTGATCGATCCCAGGCCAGGAGTTCCTCCACGCGCGCTGCGAATCAGCTTCGCTTCCACCCAATATGCGCAGCATCCGCCTTGATCCTGAGCTCCCTCCGTTGGACCCTGGGCAAACGAAAAATTGAAGAAAGAACCCGGGCTCTGCGGCAATCCTTCCTGGAATGCTGGTAGTGGCGGGTAATCGTTGCTATCGAATGTCAGCAGTGTGGTCACCTGCCCGGTTTGTACGTTGTACTGCTTCAACGTGACAATTACCTGAGCTCCACCGCCGTTATCCAGGAATCGAACCAGCAGCGCCCTGCCTTCGCAACAAGGCTCGGTGACGGGCGTCATTAGGTCGCCTGCCGGAAGCACGTTATAGCGCAGCGTTACGGTTCCCTTTGCAACAGCCGGCTGAACATAAGCGAGTTGGCCGACGAACAGGTAGGTTGAAAGGCTCGATGGATCCACCGTCCCAGTGGATGCGATCCAGACCTGCGCCGCACTTATTTGCGCCGAGGCGGCGAAGCAGAGTGCCAGAATAGCCATGCGCTTGCAATTCAAGAGCGTTCGCAGAATTTTCATTTTGTTTCTCCCTTCTCCCATTCAGAAAGAACTTTCCGCAGGCGATAGGGAAAAGGAGGGACGGCAGCAATACCGGGCGTCTTATACGGAAACCGTCTGCGGGATGGTGCTCACAAATGGGGATCGATTGTGACACCGATAGATATGGCAGTCAACCAGCCCTCGGCCCCACGTGATCCCAAGCTATTGAATGGGAATATCGATTGGCTTTTCGCAGCTCCGCGGTTTCATGACCACAAGATCGATCCTCCCTGCTGGCGCGCTAACTGCTCCGCCCGCGGATGCAGCGCCTTGCGCAGAAACACCGTCGCCTGCTGATTTCGGTTGTAGCGTTCGCAGGTTTCGTAGCCATGCCGATCGTAAAAGCGCAGCGCCGCCTTCAGGTCGTCTTTTGAATCCAGGTACAGCCATTCGTACCCGCTGGCTTCGGCGTACTGCTCCAGCGCCACCAGCAAGGCCAGCGCCGTGCCGGAGCCGCGAAACTCCGGCCGCACATACAGCCGCTTGATCTCGCCTGCCTGCTCGCGCGTCCGCAGCGGCCGTAGCGCAATGCACCCTGCAACTTGCTTTTTCGACTGCGCCAGCCAGAACCCGGCGCCTGGTCGAAAGTAGTCCTCCCCGAAGCTCTCCGGCGAGTCGCGCAGCATCACGTCCACTGCGTCGTTGTATTCCTCAACCAGTTGGAATGCCGTCTCGCGATCCTTCTCGCCCACACGCCACACCCGCAGCTCTGTCATCCCTACACCTCACCGCAGTCCCAGCTTCCATCCGGCGTAGCTGGCGATCTCATGCGCCATCCGCCGCGCCCTGCGCCACCGCCCCACCGGCCTGCCCACCGCCCGCGGCGACGTGTACACCGTCAGCCCATAGCTTTCGCACAATTGGTGGATGCGAAACAAGTGGGTTCCATCGGAAACTGCCAGAATGCTGTGGATATGGTTCGCCTCGGCAATCGCCGCCAGCCGCCGCGCCGACTCGTCCGTCGTCCGGCTCTGCGTCTCGGCAATGATGCGGCTCTCCGGTACCCCCTGTGCTATCAGGAAGTCCTGTCCCACCCCGCCCTCGGAGTGCTGCGGATCCCCGCTGCCTCCTAGGGTGATGATCAGCGGCGCCAACTTCTGCTGATAGAGCAGCAATCCCTGCTCCAGCCGCGCGCGCAGCACCGGCGAGGGCCGTCCGTCATACTCCGCCGCCCCAAACACCGCAATCGCGTCCGCCGGACGCGCCTCATCCATCTTGGCGTAGTGCTCGATCTCGCTGTACACCCACAGCACCCAGCAGCCTGCGCCGGCCGCGGCAAGCGCCAGCAGCGCGCCAAACGTCCGGCGCATCCAGCGCCGGCTGGCTGATCGCGTCGCCCGTCCTTCCATCGCGTCTGCCCGCGCCGCCACCATCGCTACGGCTCTCCAAATTTCCTTGCGTCAGCCCTGCAGCGCCAGCGCAATTTCGTGGGTGGCAATCGCGCCCTCCCGCAGAATCTGCCACGACTTGCCGCCCCCGCTCAGGTCCACGATGGTCGTGTGCGCCTGACGCGCCGTGGGACCGCCATCCACAATCAACGGAATGCGTTCGCCGATCTGGTCACGCACGCAGGCCGCATAAGTGCACTCCGGAGCGTTGTGCAGGTTTGCGCTGGTCGCTGTAATCGGCAGCCCGAAGGCCGCCGTCACGGCGCGCGGTATCGCCGCATCGGGCACGCGCAGCGCCACATTTCCCGTGTTCGCGGTCGAGCGCAGCGGCAGCTTCGCTCCGGCCCGCACGATCAGAGTCAGCGGCCCGGGCCAGAATCGCTCCGCCAGTGCGTCGAAGGTGTCAGTGAGATCGCGCGCCAGGTCATACGCCTGGTCCATGTCGGCGATCAGCAGCGACAGCGGTTTGTGCTTCAACCGGCTCTTGATCTCGTAAATACTCTCCACCGCGCGCAGGTTCACCGGGTCCACGGCCAGCCCGTAAAAGGTGTCCGTAGGCATGCCGACAACGCTGCCGGCTCGAAGACACGAGACGATGTATTTCACGCGGTCCGCCTCCGGCTCATCCGGATGGACGCGAAGCATCTCTGCTGACAAGGACTCTCCCTGAAATCACCCGCACATGATGGTGCGAAACATCTTCCAGTAGCTATATATCAGCGCCACCTGCAACGGTGGCCTCTGTCACTGGAAAAGCCGCATGCAGTGGTTCAACCTGCACGAGGAAAATGCTCTCGACGCACAGGATAGAGCATTTCCCCCTCATGCGTGACTCTTTCTCTACCGGCCACTGTCACCGCTGGTATTGCGCGTCGCTCACCTGTTCCATCCAGTCCACAACCTTGCCGTCGCGCTTCTCCTGAATGGCAATATGTGTCATGGCCGTGATCGGCGTGGCGCCGTGCCAGTGCTTTTCCCCTGGAGGAAACCAGACCACATCTCCGGGGCCTACCTCTTCGACCGGGCCGCCGTCGCGCTGCACCCAGCCGCATCCGGTCGTGACGATCAGCGTCTGGCCCAGCGGGTGCGTATGCCACGCAGTCCGCGCGCCCGGCTCAAATGTGACGCTCGCGCCCTGCACCAGCGCCGGATCGGGCGCCTGAAACAGCGGCTCGATCCGCACCGTTCCAGTGAACCAATCGGCCGAACCTTTGACAGAGGCCTGCGAACCGTTGCGTTTGATCTCCATCCTCAAATGATATGGCCGGACGATATGGCAGGATTGCGCTGACCTGTGACTTCAGATTGACCTGACGATCAAAACCGCCCGGGCGTTCGCCGCACACAGCTGGCAGCGTAAAATCGCCCCGATGCCCGCCGGCACCCTCCGCACACGCCCCCGCCTCATCGAGAGCCGCCAGAATCCTCGCGTCAAGGAGCTGCGCGGCGCCCTTGCCCGCACCGGCCGCACACCCAGCGGACTCATCGCCATCGAAGGCGAGCACCTGGTCGCCGAAGCCGTGAGCAGCCGCTTACGCTTCGCCAGCATTTTCCTGCGCGATGCTTACCAGCCGCCATTTGCGATTCCAGAAGACGCCGAGCATCTCCTGCTGCCCGCCGATGTCTTCGCAAGTGCCGTCTCGACCGAGCAGCCCCAGGGCATCGCCGCGCTCGTCCATCCGCCCACCTTTTCTTCAGCCACCTTGTTCGAAGGATCGGCGCCTCTCATTCTTGTCCTGGAAACGCTGCAGGACCCAGGCAACGTCGGCACGCTCATTCGCTCTGCCGAAGCTTTCGCCGTATCGGCCATCCTCTTGCTCCCCGGCACCGCCAGTCCCTGGAACCCCAAAGCCCTCCGCGCCTCCGCCGGTTCAGCCTTCCGCGTTCCCGCCATCGCCGCAACTGAAACCGAAGCGCTCGAACTCTTGACACAACACCACATCACCGCCATTGCCGCCGTCGCGCGCGACGGCATGCCCGTCAGCGAAGCACCACTCGCCGGCCCCTGCGCTCTGTTCATCGGCAACGAAGGCGCGGGGCTCAGCGAAACCCTCCTCGCCGGTGCCGCGTATCGCATCACCATTCCCATGCCTGGCCATGTCGAAAGCCTCAACGCCGCCATCGCCGGTAGCCTGTTGCTCTACGAGGCGTCGCGCCAAAGAGCACGGGAGATCGCGCGTCAGCGCGCAACAAAGCCATGAGTCTCTTCGGCGGCACACCCGATCTGGCCCCCGCCTCCACCCGCCGAGCCGCGCCGCTCGCCGAGCGCATGCGCCCGCGCACCCTCGACGAATACCTCGGCCAGCAGCACCTGGTCGCGCCCGGCAAGCCGCTGCGCATGCAGATCGAGTCGGACGATCCCGCGTCGATGATCTTCTGGGGACCGCCCGGTGTCGGCAAGACCACGCTCGCCAAGATCATCGCCCAGGCCACGCAGGCCACCTTCATCGAATTCTCCGCCGTCCTCTCCGGCATCAAGGAGATCAAGCAGGTCATGGTCGACGCCGAAAAAGCCGCGCATTATGGCTCGCGCACCATCCTCTTCGTCGACGAGATACATCGCTTCAACAAAGCGCAGCAGGACGCCTTCCTTCCCTACGTCGAGCGCGGCACCATCCGGCTCATCGGCGCGACAACGGAAAATCCATCCTTCGAGATCATCGCCGCGCTGCTATCCCGCAGCCGCGTTTACACACTGCAGCCGCTCACCGAAGACGAGCTCATCACGCTGCTCCATCGCGCTCTCACGGACGAGCGCGGCCTGGCGAAAGACCACCTCGTCGCAGACGAAGACGCACTCGCACTCATCGCCTCCTATGCATCCGGCGACGCGCGCGGCGCCTACAACGCGCTCGAGATCGGCGGCCGCCTCGCTGTGACTAAGCCCGATCGGCGCATCACCCGCGAGATCGCCACCGAGGCCCTGCAGAAACGCGTCCTGCTCTACGACAAGAGCGGCGAGCAGCACTACGACCTCATCTCCGCGCTGCATAAATCCATTCGTAACAGTGACGTTGACGCATCGCTCTACTGGCTCGGCCGCATGCTTGCCGCCGGCGAAGATCCGCTGTATGTCGCGCGCCGCCTCGTCCGCATGGCGTCGGAAGACATCGGCCTCGCTGCGCCAGAAGCTCTCAACCTTACGCTCTCCGCCCGCGATGCCATGGATTTTCTAGGATCACCCGAAGGCGAGCTAGCCCTCGCCCAGGCCGCCGCCTACCTCGCGCTCGCGCCGAAATCAAATGCCGTCTATACCGCCTGGGGCGCCGTCAGCGAGGACATAGAGAACACCCGCGCCGAGCCCGTCCCGCTGCACCTGCGCAACGCACCGACGAAGCTGATGAAAGATCTCAACTACGGCCGCGACTACCAGTACGCACACGATATCGAAGGCAAAGTAGCGGACATGGATTGCCTGCCGGAAGGCCTGCGCGACCGCCGCTACTACCACCCCACCAGCGAGGGCCGCGAAAAGCTCCTGAAGCAGCGTATGGAAGAAATAGCGCGCATCCGTGAAGAGAATCGAAAAGAAGAATAGCCACTCAGCGAGGAGGCTAGCTCCTTAAAAGCGGCGACCCGGCTCATCCATTGAAGCCCCGAATGAATGGCCATCCCAACGGGCACGCTCGCAGCCGTGTGGTGAAAGGTGTTATCTCCCTTCAGATGTCATTCTGAGCGAAGCGAAGAACCTGCAGTTTTCGACGTCGCACCCCGCATGAGGTGCGAGCGACTAAAGGGAGCGAACCCCAACAACACGCGCCGCAGGCGCCATTGCCCGGAGGCCAGTCCCGCCGCCCCCGGTCGGCCATTCTCAGACGCGCGCTTGTTCGCGGATCACGCGGCGGATTCGGTCGCCCTGCTCCGCCAGGTCCTGCACAAATCCCTCAAAGCGGCCCAGCGCTTCTTGGGCGGTGTGGATATAGTCGGGCAGGTTATCCCACAGTTCGCGCACCGCATCCGACTCTTCCAGCAACGCCGCCAGTGACCCAACGGCCGTCACCGCCAGCGCCGCGCGCCGGCGTCCGGTCGCCAGCAACACAGCGCCCGTCAGCAGCGATCCCGCAGCGAGACCGCGCGTCCATGCGCTCGCGCCCCCGGGCAGGTTCTCGTCCAGCGAATCCCTCAGTCGCTCCGCCATCTTGCTCATTTCTCTCGCCATGGATCTCAGTCCTTCCTTTCAATCGCAGTTCACTCATGGGATGCAGACTGGCTCACAGCGGCCACTTGCCCGCTTCTTCGGACCATGCAGCAGATCAATCCAGATCAAAGTCGCGCAGCGGCTTGCCGGTCGACGGATCGTCCTTCGCGCGCTTTACCGCCTCGGCGAAGCGCCGCTCCATCACGTCCTTCTTGTTGCGCTCCGTCTCCATCGACTGCCGGAAGAGGCTCTCCTTGCGCTCCTCCTGGTCGCGCAGCGCGCGTGCCGCTCCTTCAAGGTCTTCGAAGGTCCGTTTGCGTGGCGCCGACTTGTGCCCGATGATCGAGCGCGTCTCCGGATCCACTGTCAGGATCGCTCCGCAGTCCGGGCAAGCCACCTCGAATGCGCTCATCTGTTTCGCCATGGCTCCCCATTGTAGCGGCAACCCGGCACCCGCGGCGCGGAAGGAAAATCGCGCCTTTACAGCGACAAAACCTTATGTCCCGGACAAGCATCCTTCGCCGCCGCAATCAGCATGTCGAGCAGCCCCTCACCCTGCGTCGCCAGGAAGTAAACCCCCGCCACCACCCGCTCCTGCAAATGGCCGCCCGGGTAAAGCGCCTGCGTGATCGCCTGCGCATGCCGCGCCAGGCTGGCTTCCTTTTCCAGTTGATAGCGTGCGGCCAAGCGCCGCAGCCGGTTCATCTGGTAACGCATCTTCGACGCCGCGGTCGTCGCGGCCCGCCCCAGCCCGGCATCCATCTGCGCCATCCACTCGGTCACTGCCGTAAGCTCGCCATCAAGGGAATTCCCCGCCGCCGCCAGCTTCCGCTTTCCTTCAATCGGCATCGCCCGCGCCGCTAATCGTTGTGCCAGCGCATCCGCACTGGTCAGCGCGTCCGGCAGCCGTACCTCGTGCCGTTCCATCACGGTCGCGATCTTCGACTCGATCAGCGTCGCGGAAAGCCGTGGCAGCACCGCCGTCGGCCGCCCCAGAATGCGCCGGTACAACACCTCAGACTGCGCGAAGTACGCAATTTCCGCGGGACCGGCAATGTAAGCCGAGGTCGGCAGCACTGCGTCCTGGAACACGGGTCGCAGCAAAGCATTCGGACTACATCGTTCAGGTGCAACTTTAACTATTTCGAGCAGCTCTTCAGATGTGTATCGCCGCCCGCCGGCCTTCCATTGCCGTCGCCCATCGACCGACACTCTCCGCAGCGGCAGCCGCGCTCCCGTATTCTCCTCGATCAGGAACAGCAAACTCGACTGCTCCCCGACCATCACCTGCGCGTGATAGCCACGCTCTATCAGTACTTCGTCTCGTTGGACCAGCGCGGCATGCAGCGCATCCGCGTCGCGGATCGCCTGCGCCAGCACGTCTGCACCGAGCGCATGGAAGCCCCTACCCGCGACGTCGATAGCGCCTGCGGCATCAGTGGCGCCTGCGGCATCAATAGCGCCTGCGGCATCGATAACGACCAGCCCCCACCGCGCAAACAACCGGGCCATCAGGCTGCCAAACGCCCCGGCCAGTGTCGCCTCTGGCCGATACACTTCGCGCAGCAGCGAAGTCACCTCGCCATCACCGAGCAGTTCCTCGATCTGCGAGAGCGCCTCGATCACGTGTGGACCAACCGGAATCCCACCCACCGGCAGCGGAAGCTCAGGCGCCGGCCCAATGGTCACCGCTTTCAATTCATCTCGCGCCGACACATCAACATGCGCGATCTCCGCGAAGTCGTGGTCCTCACTCGCCAGCCAGAAGACCGGCACAGTATCGAAGCCCGCTGCCGTCGCCTCCCGCGCCCGCGCAATCGCCGTCGCCGCTTTCAGCAGGGTGTACAGCGGTCCGCCAAAGAGCGCCACCTGCTGTCCCGTGACAACCACTGATGCCCCATTGCGCAGCCGCTCGATATTTTTCGCGGTAAGGTCTCCACCACCGAACTCCGCGTTCTGCGTTTGCAGCAGGTCTGCAAGCCTCGCGCGATGCTCCGCGCTTAATTTGCGTCCTTCGCGCATCCAGCTATTACCCGTCGCCGTAGTGGAATAAAACGGCGTCAGCGGCTCAGCGCTCTCCGCATAGTCAAGGAAGAGCCGGCTGCTGTGCGGCACAATCGAGCTGGGATAACACTCCGGTTCCACTGCGTCTCCTCACTTCTCCTGCGAGTGCCTGCTCTGATTGTCTACCGAACCGCCGTCCAGCGCCGCGAGAATCGCGGTCCGATTCGCAGATGGCAGATCCTCTACCGCAAGCCGGGCAAGCGACTCATACACGTGTGCTACTAACGGATGTCCTTTGAGTGCCTCGCGATGCACTTTGAGTGTCGCCGCGTCACCGCGCGCCAGCGGACCGCTGAAGCTTTGCGCCATCCCTCGCTTCTGTACATTCGCCACTGTTGCAGCGGCCATTGGTCCCAGCAAGGCCAGCGCCTCTTGTTCCGCGATGCCGGCCTCGCCCATCGCACGCACTCCCGCAGCTAGCGTTGCCACCAGCAGCGGCGACCCGAACATTGCTCCCGCGTGGTACATCGCCTTCCCCCGGCCATCGATCGCGAATGGCCTGCCGCCCAGTCGCCGAATCAGCGCAAATAATTCCTTCTGCGTCGGCGCGTCCACAGCTTCTACACCGAAGCGCGTTCCCTTCAGCACAACAATCCGCCGCGTTGGGAAGCTCATCATGGGATGCACCGAAGCCGTCTGCGCGCCGGCGCGCTCACCAACCGCCAGCACGCTCCGATCCAGCGCTCCGCTTGAGTGCACCATCACCTGCCCGCGCAGATCGTTACGCTTCGCTACGATCCACTCCGCCGTGCTCCGAATCGCAGCATCCGGCACACATAGCCATAGCACCCGCGCGTCCAATCTCACGCGCGAGCTGCGCCGCCGCGCATGCACACGTTCCACCAGCAGGCCGGCGCCATCAAGCGCGGCGGCAAGCGACAAGCCCCAGTTGCCCAACCCGATCACCGCCGCACCGCGCCGCGTGCTCATCGCGTCCACCTCTTCCCTGCCTCTTCGAACAGGATGGTACCGTAACCATCCGGTGGCGACGGAATCGCTGCGCTGCTTCATCGCCTCGGAAAAGATGCTCTAATGCCGTCGTACTTTTTTTGTCGGAAAGAGGACCGCTCTGCCAACCAGGAAAACCGATAGGCCTTCGGCTCATCACAGGAGCATCTATGGATGCACTTTCATTTTTGCGCTCCTGCTCTTCTCGCTTACTGCTCGTGCGCAATCGGTTCGCGGCTGGCAAGGCACCATCACCATTCCGACCTACGAGTTGGGACCGCCCGATCCGAACCCTCCCTTTGCCCTGGTGAATCCGCATCCCGTCTATCCCTATCCCATGCTCGATGATCTGAGCGATCAGCGCGTGCCGAAGAGCTATCGCGCGATCTATCTCGAAAATCAGTACCTCAAAATCACCATCCTGCCGGAGCTGGGTGGTCACGTCTACTCGGTCTACGACAAACTCCATCATCGGGAGATGCTCTATCGCAACCAGCGTCATCAAGTACGGTCTGGTTGGACCGCGCGGCGCGTGGATCGCCGGCGGAATGGAGTTCAGCTTTCCCTTCGCGCACACCACGGATACCGTCTCCACCGTAGCGTCTGCGCTGCATCAGAATGATGACGGCAGCGCAACCGCAGTCGTCGGCGCCGTCGATTGGGTCTCGAAGATGTACTGGCAGATTTCGATCACCCTCCGCCCCGATACCGCCAGACTGGAAGAAGGCGTCACGCTCTTCAATGCCACACCGCTGAATCATCTCTATCTCTTCTGGACCAACACCGCAGTTCCCGGCAACCGATGATCTGCAATACATCTACCCCATGCGCGAGACCATCTCCGACGATCCATTCGCGATCGTGCAGAGCTGGCCCGCCTGGCAAGGCGTCGATCAAAGCTGGTACAAGAACGATCCCAGCGCGATGGCCATCTTCGCCCGCGATGTCCAACGTGACTTCTTCGGCGTTTACTACCACCAGTCGAATTACGGAGTCGTCCACGTCTCGGACTTCCGTCAGGATCCCGGCAAGAAAGTCTGGAGCTGGGGCACTTCGCGCAGCGGCAGAATCTGGGACACCATCCTGAGCGATGACAATGGCACTTACAACGAGATCCAAAGCGGACGCTTCGCCACCCAGGGCTATCGCGAATTCATGGAGCCGCATCGCGTCGAGCAGTGGACCGAGTATTGGTATCCCGTCTCCGGCCTCGATGGCGGTTTCGTCGAGGCGACAAGCGACGTGGCACTGAATGTCAACTTTGCCGAAACCGGTTCTGACCCGTCGGGCGAGGTGAATCTCCTGCTCAGCCCCGTCGCAGATCTTCGCAACGCCACCCTGACGGCCAGCCTGGGTTCCAGCGTGCTGCGGACTATACCCAACATTCAGTTGTCCCCATTGCATCCAGCGACCTACACAATCCCGGTGCCCGACCTCGAGCGCGCCCGCAAAGAGCTTCACGTCAAGCTGCAATCCGCGCAAGGCCACGTGCTCCTCGACTGGTCAGCCTCGGGCCCGGTCGACGGAAACCCCGATCTCGTCACATCGGTTGGCAAGGCTGAGCAGACACCCATCAACGTCACCCAGGAAACGCCGATCGAACAGCTCTACTTGCAAGGCGTATTTCTTCAGAAGCGCGGAGACACCGAAGCCGCCCGCAAGGTCTATCAGCAGGTGCTCGAACGCGATCCCGGTTATGTTCCGGTGTTGCTGCAGGAGGCCTTTTACCACTATCGCGCGGCAGACTTCGTCGGCGCCGAGCACCTCATCGACCGCGCATCCCAGCGGGAGAATGAAAATCCAATGGTCGCCTACGCCGCCGGTCTCATCTATCGCGCGCAGGGCCGGCTGTCTCTCGCCAGCAATGCATTCTGGTCTGCCATTCACTATGGCCCTTCGTCCGCGCCCGGCCTGTCTCTCTCAGCGGCGTACTTGCAGCTCGGAGAGATCGCCCTCCGTGAAGGAAACGACTCGAACGCGATCGACCTTCTTCAACAAGCGATCGATCACAATCCCGCAGATGCAGCTGCGCTGACTGATCTCGCCGTAGCCCAGCGCCTCAGTGGCAACGCTCAGACCGCCGCGGCAACCGCCACGAAGGCACTCCAGCTGATGCCTCTGCTGCCCTATGCGCTGGCGGAACACTGGCTAGATACGCGAGCGCCAGATTCGGCAGCAAGCCCCACACCCAAGCCCACATGGACAGATACCATCGGCTCGGATCCGCAAAATTATCTCGCCATCGCTGCCTGGTATCACGATCTCGGCGCATGGCAGTCCTCCGATGCCGTGCTGCGCGCCGCCATTGCCAGCCAACCCGCGCATTCACTTTCACCAATGGTCTACTACTACCTCGCGTCCAACAGCCACCAGCGAGGCGAGGTGCAGCAGGCGAAACAATTCGAAGCGAAAGCGGCCTCCCTGCCCATCACGCAGGTCTTTCCCAACAGCATCACCGACGCCGCTGTTCTCAAGGAAGCCGTTGACCAGAACCCGCAGGATGCCCACGCCAGGTACGCCCTCGGCAACTTCCTCTTCGCCCATGCGCGATACGAAGAAGCAGCGGCATTGTGGTCGGCGGCGCTTCAGCAGAATTTTGAGGATCCGGTACTGCTGCGGAATCTCGGCGTATACGAGTGGCATGTCAAAAAAAATCCGACAGACGCCGCCAGCGACTACACGCATGCCATCACGCTCAGCCCCAAAGACTACCGGCTCTATGAGGATCTCGACGAAATCTACGAAGAAGCAGGCGATACAGCTGCACGCGCGAAGCTCTTTCAAAACGCGCCGGCCGATGTATTAGATCGAGACACAGTGCGCGCTCGCCACGCGCTCTACTTCATTGAGCAGTTTGAGCCCGATCAGGCGCTCGCACTTCTCGCCGGTCATCGCTACAAGCCCTGGGAAGGCGGAGTCGTGATCCACAGCATGTTCGTGCGCGCCAACATAGAAAAGGGTCGAAGGGCCCTCGCCGCGCACAATCCCGCGGAGGCCGCAGCGGACTTGAATGAGGCGATGGAGTATCCCGAAGATCTGGGAACCGGTCGTCCCGCGCAGCCTGAGCTCTCCGAACAGCTCTACTGGCTGGGCGTCGCACTTGCAGCACAGGACAGAACCGCCGAGGCCGCGAAGACCTGGGAAGCCGCCGCGGGCGGCAGCGCGAAGTGCAACGTCTTCGCCGCGCTTGCGTATCGCAGGCTCGGACAAAACGATCGCGCGCAGCAGATGCTGCAGCAGTGCATCGAAGCCGCCAACCGACCCGCTGCAGTCGCAGACGACGTCTACGCCGCCGGCCTCGCTCAACGTGCCCAGGGCGACAAGAATCGCGCACAGGAAAATTTCCGTCATGCCCTTGCACTCGATCCGCTCTTCTGGCCGGCGCGCGTCGCGATGGCAGAGATGGACCGCACAGACATTCTTCAGCCTTCTCTTTGAGACCGTCGCGTAATCTGCTCAGACGCAAGTAGTTGCCGGCATCCCAACACCCGCCATCGAAATGGAAAATGGTACGGTAAGAAAAGAAAGAGGCGCGATGGCAACGAAGAAGAAGAGCGCAGCAAAGAAGCAGCAGCAACCGGATCGCACGTATCCTAAAGGCATCGAGGTTCTCTCCTCGAAGGTCAGCTTTGAGGGTCCGGTCTTCCGAGTCGTCACCGACGAAGTTCGCGAGCCCGGCGGCGAAACCCATCGTCGCGACGTTGTACGTCATCCCGGCTCGGTTGTCGTCTTTGCCGTCGACGACTCGAAGAGCAAGCGCGATCCCCTCATCCTGCTCGAGCGCCAGTACCGTCACGCCGCCGCGCAGTATCTCTATGAAATTCCTGCAGGCAGCCTCGACCCCGGTGAAGATCCATTGACCGGCGCGAAGCGCGAGCTGCTCGAAGAAACCGGCTACAAGGCCAAGCACTGGTCCAAGCTCGTCCGCTTTTTTGCCAGTCCCGGCTTCCTCGGCGAGTGGATGCAGATCTTCATCGCCGAAGGGCTCACGCCCGGCGATGCCGCTCCCGAAGACGACGAGCAGATCGAGCTCTTCGCCGTTCCTCTCAGCGAACTGCTGCGCGAGATCGATGCCGGCCGCATCCACGACGGCAAGACCATCGCCGCAACGCTGCTCTACGAGCGCGTGCGCAAGGAGCGCCAACGCACCGACCGTGCTGCGGCGCGTGCCACACGCGGGTAAACGTGCCTGATTTTTTCACCGTTTCCTTGGGTACCCGCCTCACTTTTTTTGCAAACCAAACATACCCCCGCTGCGTCACTACAGGAAGGCAGGCTGGGTCTAGAGCATTTTTCCCTGGTGCTGAGGTAGCGGACGAAGATCTCGGTGTGGCTTTTCCTTAACGAAAAGCACAGCATCTTCCGTCTGCCTCTCTAGTACAGGGAATGCTCCGTGACCCGTCCTAGGAGCGAAGCACTCACCGTGCTTCCGCTCTGAATCTGCTCCGAAGTGAGGTAACCGACACGTGTCCCAGTACAAAGGCAAAGTGAAGTGGTTCAATAACGCGAAGGGTTACGGTTTCATCGGCAGGGATGATGGGCCCGACGTCTTCGTGCACTACAGCTCGATTCAGCTCGATGGCTACAAGAGTCTCAAAGAGGGTGACGAAGTCGAGTTTGACATCATCCAGGGGCAGAAGGGCCCGCAGGCCGATCAGGTGCAGCGCCCGCAGACCGCAGCCTGACCAGCCATCAACGAAACGCAACCGAAGGCCCGAGAGAGGTGCGTCTGTCGGGCCCTCTGTTATGAAAAATGCTTCGCCGTTTTCACAAGCGCCTGGGGCAGATGCAGATGACTCCACGATTTTTGTGAAAACGGTTTAGAGTTCTGTGAGGCGGCTTCCATCGCGCCGCCACGCAGCAATGGAAAATCGCGCCATCGCACAGCTCCTCGCCGAGACCGCCGATCTGCTCGAGATCAGCAACGGCGATCCCTTCCGCATCCGCTCTTATCGCCGCGCCGCTGAAGCCGTCGAGCAGAGCACCATTCCCCTTTCCACCATCGCAAGCGATCCGAAGCGCCTGCTCGAAATCCCGGGCATCGGCAAGGGTATGGTCGCCAACATCCAGTCGATCGAGCAGCACGGCTCCATGCCGGTGCGCGATGAGCTGCTCACGCGCTATCGTCCCAGCATGCTGGAGCTGCTCAAGCTTCCCGGCATGGGCCCCAAGACCGTCTCTCTTATCTTCGAGGCCACCGGCGTCGCCACGGTCGACGACCTCGCCGTCGCCATCGACGCAGGCCGCCTCGCCGACCTGCCGCGCGTCGGCGAAAAGCTGATCCAGAAGCTGCGCAAGGGTATCGACGAATATCGCAAGAACACCGGCCGCTTCCACCTCGATGACGCCGAGACCGCAGCCGAGCGTCTCACGCTCTACCTGAAAGACTTCGCCGGCATTGAAAGCGTCACCCCCGCCGGCTCGCTGCGCCGTGGCCGCGACACCGTGGGCGATCTAGACATGCTCGTCACCGGCCCCGCCTGCGAGGAAGACGTCGTCTCCGCAGCCGTCGAATACACCGCCGCCTATCCGCCCATCGCCGAGCTCATCGCGAAAGGCCAGAACAAGGTCAGCTTCCGTCTGCGCACCGGCCTGCAGATCGATGTCCGTCTTCTGCCGCGCGCCTCATTCGGCGCCGCGCTGCAATACTTCACCGGCTCCAAGATGCACAACGTCACTGTGCGGCAGCGCGCGCTCAAGCGCGGCTATACCCTCAGCGAGTACGCGCTCGCCCGCCTCGATAACGGTACGCAGGTAGCTGCCGCAACAGAAGAAGATATCTACCGTGCCCTCGACCTCGACTGGATTCCGCCCGAGCTGCGCGAGAACTGCGGCGAGATCGAAGCCGCCGCTGCACACACGCTGCCGCGCCTCATCGAAGAGAAGGACATCCGCGGCGATGTCCACATGCACACCGTCGCGACTGACGGCAGAAACACCATCCGCGAAATGGCCGGGGCCGGTGTTGCGCGCGGTTACGAATACATCGCCATCACGGATCACTCGAAGAATCTCGCGATGACCTCCGGCCTTGACGACGAGCGAGCCCTTGAGCACATCCGCAACATCCGCGAAGTCGACGCGGAGATGGCCGGCAAGATCCGCGTCTTCGCCGGCATCGAAGTCGATATCCTCGGCGATGGCGCACTCGATCTCTCCGATGAAGTCCTCGCGCAGATGGATGTCGTCATCGCCAGCGTGCACTCGCTCTTCAGCCAGTCGCGCGAGGAGATGACCGCACGGATCATTCGCGCAATCGAGAACCCGTACGTCCGCATCCTCGGTCATCCCACCGGCCGCAAACTGCTGCAGCGCGATGCCTACGATCTCGATCTGCCGGCCATCCTGAAGCGCGCCGCCGAGCTCGGCGTCGCCGTCGAGCACAACGCGGATCCCAACCGCCTCGATCTCTGCGATCGCGACCTCCGCATGGCCAAAGAGAGTGGCTGCCGTGTCTCCATCAATACCGACGCACACCACGTCTCCAGCCTCGAAAAAATGCGCTACGGCATTCGCCAGCTACGCCGCGCCTGGCTCACGCCGGACGACGTGCTCAACACCCGCAACGCAAAAGATTTCCTCGCGGCCCTCCGCCCGCGTCCCTAAACTGGACGGCGGGGGGGTATTTTGCCGCCTCGTCTGATGACCTGAGAGTATGGCCGCGTGCGAGAAGGGAAATGGACCAATATTCATATCTGATTGATCGGCAACATAGATTCCTGCTTATCGGGATCGCATCCTTAGTTGTGGCTGGAATTTCGGCAGTCGCTGGAGCAATCCCGTAGGGTGGGGTCGAGCTCAGTACCGCGCCGAAGATCCCAAATCTTTTTGGTGGGGTGTTGCCACATGGTCTCTCGCTGCAATTTCGTTCATTGGGCTTTTCTTATACGAGAATTCAACTGACGACTATTTACCGGACGAAAATTCATCGACGCCTCTCTCAAGCGCATGCTCTAATGCAGTCCCCAAACAAATGGAAGGTCCGAGGCTCCCATGCGCCATCGCATCGCCGCGTTCGTCGTGTGCTACCTGGCTGTCTGCGGTCTCCCGCTCTGCTGTATCGCGCAGCCGAAGACCGATATCACTCCCGACCGCGTCAATGCTGCTCTTGCGCAGCTCGATCCCTACATCCGTTCCTCCATGGACAAGACCAAAGTTCCCGGAGCAGCCGTCGCCGTCATCTACAACGATCAGGTCGTCTTCCTCCGCGGCTACGGCGTCCGCAAGATCGGCGAGCCCGCGCAGATCGATCCCGACACCGTCTTCGAAATCGCCTCTGTCTCCAAGCCCATCGCCTCCACCATCCTCGCCTCGCTGGTCGGCGAAGGAAAAATCAGTTGGGACGATCGCATCGCTGACCTCGAACCGGACTTTCAGCTTTCCAGTCCGCAGACAACACGCGAGATCACCATCCGCGACTTTCTTTGCCACCGCAGCGGGCTCGCCACCGAATCCGGCGACTTCCTCGAAGAGCTCGGCTATTCGCGGCCCGACATCCTCCACCAGATGCGCTATCTGCCGCTGCCCGGCCAGTTCCGCAAGACATACGCCTACAGCAACTTTGGCTACACCACCGCCGCCATCGCCGCTGCCACCAAAGTCGGCAAGCCATGGGAGACCATCGCTGAAGAGCAGCTCTACGCTCCGCTCGGCATGACCTCCACTAGCTCACGCTTCTCCGATTACGAAAACCGCAACAACAAGGCCGCGCTGCACATCATGATCGACGGTCAGCCCTTCAACCGGTTTGTGCGCGACGCGGATGCTGAGTCGCCCGCTGGTGGAGTCAGCTCCAGCGCCCGCGATCTCGCGCAGTGGGTCCGCCTGCAACTCGACGGCGGCAAGTGGAACGGCAAGCAACTCATCGATGCCAACGCACTCGCTGAAACGCACAAGCCTCAGGTCTGTCGCGTAGCTGCCGATCCCGCAAAGCCCGACGCCTGCCCCGGCGACCAATACTACGGCTTAGGCTGGAACACTGGAAAAGACGCGCATGGCCAGATCAGCCATAGCGGCGCATTCCTGCTCGGAACCTCCACCAGCGTCTACATGATTCCTGAGGAGCACATCGGCGTCCTCGCGCTTACCAACAGCTCGCCGGTCGGCCTGCCGGAATCCATCTGCCTCACTTTCCTGGACTATCTACACTACGGCAAGCAGCAGCGTGACTATCTCCCGCTCATCGCCGGAGTGATGAACCAGATGGCCGCCGAGGCGAACAATTCATCGCCGAATTACGCAACGCTGCCGCCTCCGAGAAATCCGGCAGCAGCCAAACCACTCAACGCCTACGTCGGTAAATATTCCAACGAATACTTCGGCACGCTTGAAGTCACACTCGAAAACGATCGCCTCATCCTTCGCCTTCCGCCGCGCGGCGCGTACTACGAGCTCTCCCACTGGGACGGCGACACATTCACCTATCGTTCCGCCGGTGAAAACACCGCGCTGGGGCGCCGCGGCGCAAAGTTCTCTCCGGATAAACATCAGGTGCTCATCGAAGACCTCGCGCCCGAGCACAACTCCGTCTTCACCGGGATCCGGTAGCGCAGCGCACTCACTGCAGCTTCGCGTATTCCGCTTTGGCTTCTTTCAGGATGGGCACATCCGGATCAGCGTCCTTCCATAGCGCGAAGAAGTCCTCGTACGTCGCCTTGGCCTTCGTCGGATTCCCGGACAACGCATACGCACGCGCAAGCTGCAGCCGTGCCAGCGAGCCCAGCGGGAAATTCAGCACAATCCCCGGATGATCCAGAAATTTCCGGAACTCGTTCGCCGCCGCCGGGCCGTTCTTCTGCGATAAATACGCCAGCCCGCGAATATATGGCGGATACATCAGTGTGACGATTCCGGTGTTGGGCTGGCCGCCTAGTTCGTAAGGCAGCGCAGGTTCAAGCGCGGTGATCGCGTGGTCCGGCGCATTCTGTGCCATCGCGATTGCTCCCTCGATCGCAGGAAACCAATAGACCTTGAGAATCGTATTCAGCGGATCGGACTTCCTCAATGCCTCAAGTATCGCCGTCGCCTGGGCCGTGTCGCCGGCGCGCGCCAGTGCCACCGCAGCCATCACCTTCACGTCGCGCCCCGGAGACAACGCGAGTGCGCGCTCGATGACCTGCCGCGCCGCGGCCGCATTGCCCAGCTCAGCCTCGCGCAGTCCCTGAAAGATCAGCCACTGCGCCGCCGATTCTTTATCGTCCACCCGGACTGCCGCATCTGCGGCGCGCCGGGCAAGATCGCGCGCCTTATTAAGCCGGCCATGGTAAGCCTGGGTATCGGCATGGATGTTCAGCATCTGGTCTTCTTCCCCGGGTCGGCCCGCTGCCCAGGCCACCTCGCGATCCATCTCCGCCGTATCGTTCGCCAGAAATGCCAGGGCATAGAGCCCCGCGCGGATGATGAAGCCGTCAAAATTCTTCTGCTGCGCCTCCTCAAGCGTCTGCCGCGCATCCTTCAGCCGATTGACAGAGATGTAATTGCCCGCAAGGTTCGAGTAGCCGACGATGCTTGGCTCCAGCTTCTGTCCGATCTCGGTTTCCGCGATCGATTTATCGTATTGTCCAAGCGACGCGAAGAGGGTAGCGACATTCGCGTGCGGCACCGAATCGCGCGGATAGCTCTTCGCCCACAACTCGTAAGCCTCGGTAGCTTTCTCCAGCTCACCCGTGACAAATTGAAAGTAGAACGCAGAAATCCGGTACTTCTCGCGATTGCTCACCCGGTCGCTCAGGTCATATGCCTTCTTGGCATACCCCATTGCCAGACTCGCCTGCCCGATATTTGCGTACTCGACCGCCAACCCCGCGTAGGCCATCGCGAAATTGGGATCGAGTTCGACCGCCCGCTTCATGAACGGGATCGCCTCCGCGTCGCCCTTGGTGCGCCCCGTCGTGATGCCCATGCTGTAAGCCTTCAGCGCCTCCAGCGAGGGCGTGGTCGCCTCCACCGGAACGTCGAACTTCTGCACCGAAGCCAGCGATTCGCCCAGCCGTGTGCGCATCGCCGAGGCCGCGGTGTCCAGCGCCTTGAGCACGCCTTCCTTGCTGGCGGCTTCGGTACGCTCGTTGGCCAGCGTGTCCCCAGTGCTACAGGCATTCGCCTCCAGCCCGATCACGTATTGCGTCCCCAGATTCGAAACCGAGCCGGAGAGAATTGCCTTGCTCCCCGTGCGCAGGCACAGCTCCTTCGCCAGATCCGATGTCACATGCGCGGTGGGAGCCTGCCCCATCAGCTTCAATGTGTCCGCAATCTTTCGGTCCGACAGAATGTTCAGAAACGGCGACTGCTCCAGATCCACCGCCAGCGCCTGCTTCAAAGTGCCGTCAAACACCGGCTCCCCGGTAGAGTTCGCAAAATCCGTCAGCACAATCGTATCTACCTCCGACAATGCTGTTCCTGCCTGCCCGGTCGCGTTCGTCTCCGGCTTCGCAGAGCGCGAGCGCCACACCCCAATCGCCACCAATGCCGCAACCACCAGCACGGCCGGCAGCAGCCACAACTTCCAGCGCGAAGCCGCCGCCGCGATCGACGAAGCAGAGCCGGAAGGATGCAACGCATCGGAGCTCGTCGCGGACGGTGGCACTGACGGCGGAGGCTCATTCCCCACGCCATCAGCAACCGCCGCCGAACCCGAGCTCCCAGATCCCGAGCTTGCAGAACTCGAGCTTCCAGACGCGCCATGCCGCGACTCCACCTCCCGCCGAAGCCGCTTCAGATCGGCGCGCATCTCCGCCGCGCTCTGATAGCGGAGGTCGCGGTCCTTCTCCAGCGCCTTCTCGATGATCTCTTGCAGCTTCGGCGGCAGGTCAGGATTCAGCCGCGTCGCCGGAACCGGATCGCGCTCCAGAATTGCGCTGTAGATGACAGCCGAGCTCTCACCGCGAAACGGCAACAGCCCCGTGGCCATTTCATAGAGCACTGCGCCAAACGAGAACAGGTCGCTCCGCGCATCCAGGTCTCTTCCCCGCGCCTGCTCCGGAGACATGTAAGCCACCGTGCCCAACGTCGATCCCGGGCTGGTCAGATGCGACTCGGCCACCGTCTCGTCCGCGCTGTCGTCCGAGCCGGCCGGCGAGTAAACCTTCGACTGCGCCACCTTCGCCAATCCGAAGTCCAGAACCTTGGCATGACCGCGCTGTGTCACAAAGATGTTTGCCGGCTTGATGTCGCGGTGAACAATTCCTCCCGCGTGAGCCGTTTCCAGCGCATCGGCGATCTCGATCCCCAGCGACAGCACCTGCCGCATCTCCAGCGGCTTCCCCGCGATCCGGTGCTTTAACGTCTCGCCATCCAGAAACTCCATCGCGATGAACGCCTCGCCGGCATCCTCGCCGATGTCGTAAATCGTGCAGATGCCGGGATGGTTCAGAGCAGAAGCCGCCTGCGCCTCTCGCCGGAAGCGGGCAAGCGCCTGCGCATCGCGTGCAACATCTTCTGGCAAGAACTTGAGCGCCACAAAGCGGCGCAGCCGTGTGTCTTCGGCCTTGTACACCACACCCATGCCGCCACCACCCAGTCTCTCGACGATGCGGTAATGCGAAATGGTCTGACCTATCAAATGAAAAGGGCTCGCCCTGCGGAGCTGTGGGGGTGTGCGCGTATCGTAAGTGCCCCCGCTGTGGCGAGTCAATGTACTCGCATGCGTGGAGCTCGTAAGGACAACACTCGTTTGCTTACCGCTCCCATTCGCGCAGTCGCGGCACCCACCGCCGGACGTTCCTGCGGTACTCCTCGTAATCGGCGCCAAACTTCCGCTGCAGCGTCGGCTCTTCGTACAGCAGCACAAATAGCGCCACGCCTACAGCAGCCGTGCCTGCGACAAGGATCGCGCTCAGACTGGCTCTTCCGAAGATCACCCACAGTCCCGCCCAGCCTATGAAAAATCCTGCGTACATAGGATTCCGCACGTACCGATAGAACCCCACCACAACCAGCTTCGTCGGCGGAACCATCGGCGCGGGTGTTCCCCGTCCTGTCCATCCGAAATCCCAGAAGCATCGCAGCGCCACCGCAAATCCCAGCACCGACGGCACCGACGCAATCCAGCGCCAGCGCGCCGCGCCTGCAATGTCCACATGAAATCCCAGCCACGGCGGCAGCAGCCAGAACCAAAGCGCAAAGAATGCGGCGCCGACAGCAAGCGAAGCCAACGCCACAGGCCACCTCTCACCGCGATCCGGCCCACCCCCACGTCAGCCACGCCAGTCGTCATCGCACACCGCCAGCCGATGCCGAAGTATGATCCCTATGCCTCAACCCCGGCGACCAGCTGGCAATGGAGTACCCTCGTGATCGCGGAGTCAGCATTTCCCTATCGATATCGATCGGAGCCGGTATGCTGATGCAGCTTTTCCGTCAAGAAAAGCTGCACCTCGTCGCGCCAGGAAAAACACAGCAATCGGAGAAATGCGCTACAGCAGCTTGACCGAGCTCACCTTCAGCGTGTCGCCCTCGACCTCACCATTCACGTTTACTCGAAGATGGTCTTTTTTCGGCGAAGCCTTCAGCGCCTCCACGATCTTCTCGTTTCCCGCGGCATCGAACTTCAGAAACTGCTGCCCCTTGGTCATAATGCCGAAACCGCTCTTTGCGCACCCCAATGCGCATTCGCGCGTGTGCGAATCCGGGTCAGCCGCCGCCTTCTTCGAGCAGCTCACGTCAAGCACCGGCACATTCTGGTAGCTCGTCACTGCGGCAAATGCAGGTGCCGCGCACAACGCCGACAACACAACCACTGAAGCAAGTCTTCTCATTGAGTTCCTCCGGTTGGCCTTCGTTTCAGTTGAACTACTGTTCTCGCCTGCTCTTGCCTACTTCTAAAGCGTCTCAGCAAATTGCGGACTCGGTGCAGTTTTTGCATCGCTCCCGGCGGTTGCTCGCTGTTCGCGTGCCGCCGTCAGTTGCGCCAGCACAAACGCGCCGATCGCAATTTCCACGTCCCGCATCGCCAAGTCGTAGAACATCCCCGTCGTGATCAAATTCACCGCAATCGCAAGCAGCCACAACATGACGATATAACTGCCCAGCCTGGTCCAGCGGCTCAGGACAACCAGCCCAGCAACAATTTCCATCACGCCCACCACGTGCATGAAAGTCACGGAGCTAACTGGCACTACCTTAGTCGCTAGCGGGCTCAGATACATGCCCCAGTCAGCCAGTTTGTTGAAGTATTTGTCGATGCCGGTGATGATCGGCCCCACTCCCAACCCGATCCTCAGCGCCCACCAGGCAGCGTTCAGCCGACCCTCAGAATCTGTCATTCGCTTCTACCCTCTGCTGAAAAGAGCAGCGACCCGGCAATTGGTTACACACCTTGCGCTTCTGCATCATTTCGGAATGAGCACATCGTCGCCGGTAAACTTCCCCTTGTAACCTTTTCGGTCGGTCTCGCTCTATCACTGCAGAGCTATGGAAACCCGGGAATGCTGGACAAAGCCAGCCTGGAAAGTTGGACCGATCAGGAAGTGGTCGAGCGCGTTCGCGCCGGCGATACCGCGCTCTACGAAATCATCATGCGTCGCTATAACCAGCGGCTCTACCGCATTACCTACGCCATTCTGCGCAACGATGGCGAAGCCGAAGACGTGATCCAGGACGCGTACGTCCGCGCCTACCAGCACCTCGATCAGTTCGCCGGCCGCGCGCCTTTCTCCATCTGGCTTACCCGCATCGCAGTCCATGAGGCACTCCGTCGTCTCCGGTTGCGCAAGCGCTGCCAGCAATTCGAAGATGCCGAACATGATGAGGGAGGTTTCATGAACGTTGGAGGGACGAGCGTCTCAGAAAGGACCGTCGCAGACACGTCGCTCGATCCGGAAGAGCGTGCCTCCCACGCCGAGCTCCGTCAGCTCCTCGAAGAAGCCGTTCTGCAACTCCCCGACCAATACCGCACCGTGATCATGCTGCGCGATGTCGAGGAACTGAGCACCGCGGAAACCGCAGCCACTCTCGAACTTAGCGAAGAGAACGTGAAAGTTCGCCTTCACCGCGGACGCGCCATGATGCGCGACCAGCTCTTTGCGCGCGTCGGTGCCAGTGGGAAAAGCGCCTTTCCCTTCATGGGCGTCCGCTGCGATGCCGTCGTCGCGGGCGTCTTCGCGCGTCTGCGGGAATTGAATCCGGAACACTGACCCAGCAGAGCAAAAGCACATCACGAGCAACAGAAAAAAAGCCCGGCCCCTCCGCCAAGCGCTCACCGCATCCCCTCCGGCGGATGGCAGAAGAGGATGCGTCAAGCTCGCCGGCGGCTCAGGGCTCGGCGGTTTGCGGGGGAAAGACTTATCGCGTAGCCGTCACCGTGGTTTGTTCCACCTGCGCCGACTGCACCGGCGGCCGGTGGCTTTCCAGGAAATTCGCGATATCGTGCTGGAAGTTCGGACTGTTCGCCGGGATCGTCATCAGCGCGGGCAGCCCGGGAAAGAGTTCGCCCAGCGCCTTCACCAGCATCCCGTGCTCATCCAGGTAGAAGCGCGACAGCACCGTCTCCTCATGCGTGCTCTGGTCGAAGGAGAGCGTCTCCCACACCCACGACAGATGCGCCGCATTCGGCACGCCATGCTTCTCCGCCGTCTTGCGCATCGCGTCCAGCTCCGTGCCCGGCTTCAGGTGCGAGCACACAGAGACCACAATCTTGCCGTTCGAGAAGTACGACTTGTCGATGTCGCTGGCGATGAAGTGGGCAGCCACATCGGACTGGCCGACGAAGATCGACGAAACCGGGCGCCCGAAGACGCTGCGCACGGCCACCGGCAGATCCGAAATCGGCGTCACCTGGCATGCGCCGCCGTTGAATGCCTGCATCACCACCTTCTCACCCAGCGAAGGCATGCTCATCAGCGTCTCGAAGTCGACGCTCGTGCCCTGCAAACTGGGAGTCTGCGCAGAAGCCGTGAGCCCGACAAGCAATACCAAAGCGGTCAAAGTCTTCATACGTCCACCTCGAGGCCCAGAATGGAGTCATCTCCCACTTTGGGCAAATTACCTCGGTAATTTTTATACTGCGATAGTTTGCCTCGTGTACACCCGAATGTGTGACCGCTGCACCGGCCATGATGGAAGCCTGCGCCTGCGATCTGCATGCATTTACCATCACATGATGCGGCAAATAATGCACTAAACACATGCAATCTACTGCATCCTCTGCATTTCCATGGCCGCGTCAAGCGACCTACGTGACTTCCGTACCTGAAGCTCGCTTCTGTTACCGGATGCAAGCGCCGCCACTGCCGACTCTCTCCGCACTGCAGGAGTGCTGGACTCATCCAGACCACTTGCCACACATGCCGTACCCTTAGCTGCATGCAAGTCGCCCGCAATTCTGCCTCCCTGCTGCTCACGCACCCTTCTCATCATCGCCATCCGCCTTCGCCGCGCCAGCCCGACCCCGCATCGCTGGTCAACCCATTGGTCGGCACCACCAATGGCGGCAATGTCTTCCCCGGCGCGACTATGCCCTTCGGCATGGTGCAGTTCTCCCGGAAGCCACGCCGGTGAATCACGAAACGGCAGATCGCCGCACCCGGCGGCTACGAATATCGCGCGACGCAGATCCGCGGCTTCAGCCTCACCAATGTCGAAGGCTGGGGCTGCGCCGGCGCCTCCGGCGACATCCCCCTCATGCCCATCACCGAGGCAGTCACCTAGTCCCCGTCCAAGGACTTCCGCCACAAGTACGCCGCCAGACTTCACCCACGCAGACGAGAAGGCCGAGCCCGGCTCCTACCAGGTCAAGCTCGGCAACGGAGTGCAGGTCGCGCTCGCCGCCGCAACCCGCATGGGCGCAGCCACCTTCAGCTTCCCGTCCGGACAAGCCCGCCCGCATCCTCGTCCGCACCTCCGACTCCGAAGTCGGCTCCACCGCCGCCCATACCCAGATCGACCGCGCCGCCCAAATCGTCACCGGCTCGGTGACAAGTGGCAACTTCTGCGGCTACATCGGCACGGAAGACCGCCGGCCCTACTACACGCTCTACTTCGTCGCGCACTTCGATCGCCCCATCACCGAAACCGGCGCATGGAAGGACACACCGTCACGCCCAGACGCCACCACCTCCGAAGGCGGCACCGGCTTCGGCCCCAAGGGCTTCCCCGAGGCCGGCCATGGCTCCGGCGTCTGGGTAGGCTTCGGCAATGGCGGCGAAGTCCGGCTGCGCATCGGCATCTCCTACGTCAGCGAAGCCAACGCCCGCGCCAACCTCGAAGCCGAATCTACCGCCGCAACGACCTACGAGCAGGTAGCCGCCCGCGCCCGCGCCGCGTGGAACAGGCAGCTCTCGCAGATCGAAATCGAAGGCGGCACCGACGAGCAGCGCCGCGTCTTTACCACCGCGCTCTATCACGCCAGCATGACGCCCACCACCTACAGCGACGTCAACGGCGAATACACCGGCATGGACCACAAGGTCCATCACATCGCCGTCGGCCAGTCCGTCCAGTACGCAAACTTCTCCGGCTGGGATGTGTATCGGTCACAGTTCCAATTGCTCACCTGGCTCGATCCCAAACGCGGCAGCGACATCGCGCAGAGCCTTTTCAGCCAATCGCAGCAGGACAACGGCCGCTGGGACCGCTGGACCCATCTCAGCGGCGCAACTCACGTCATGAACGGAGATCCCGCTGCCGCCGCCATCGCCGACATCTACGCCTTCGGGGGACGCGCCTTCGATGCCCACGCTGCCCTGCAGTCACTGGTGCACGCCGCCGACATCCCCACCAAAGAAGACCTCAGCCACGACGGCTGCCCGGTCGAATGCGTCGGCCAGCGTCCCGGTCTCGATCAGTGGCTCAAGCTTCACTACATCCCTGCCGGCGCGCCCGCCTGGGGACCGGCCGCCGATACGCTCGAAGATGTCGCCGCTGAGTTCTCCATCTCCGCCCTCGCAGGTCATCTCGACGAGACCGCCGTCCAACACCGCTTCGCCGAACGCGCACAATATTGGAAGAACATCTGGAACCCGAACGCCGCGCCCGAAGGCGGCTACTTCATGAATCGCAACCCCGATGGCACCTGGCCCAAAGTGAAGGACGACAACGACAAGGCCCCGCGCGACTTCACGCCATCCACGGAAGACGGATTCGTTGAAGGCAGCGCCGCGCAATATGTCTGGATGGTCCCCTTCAACGTCGCGGGCCTCTTCGATCAAATGGGCGGCCGCGACAAGGCAGCCGCGCGCCTCGATCGTTTCTTCTACGACGAAAAAGGCGCTCCCGCAGTTACGAAATCCGGACCGCTCCACGCCGAGCTCAACAATGAGCCCTCCATCGAAACCCCATGGCTCTACGATTTCGCAGCGCAGCCGTGGAAGACCCAGCAGCTCGTCCGCCAGGTGCTCAACACCATCTGGAAGAACGCGCCCAACGGCATCCCCGGCAACGACGACCTCGGCGAAATGTCCTCCTGGGCCGTCTTCGCCATGATGGGCTTCTACCCGGAAATCCCCGGCCGCGCCGAGCTCGTCCTCGGCAGCCCGCTCTTCACCCAGGTCACAGTGCATCGCGCCAGCGGGGACGTGCACGTCATCGCGCCCGCTGCCGCCACCAACGCTCCGTATGTCCAGTCCCTCAAGGTCAACGGCAAACCAAGCTCCAGAACATGGCTGCCGGAAGGGTTCGCGCTCAAAGGCGGCACGCTCGAGTTCGAACTCGGCACCACGCCCAACAAATCCTGGGGCACGAAGCAGGGCGACGAGCCGCCTTCCTTCGGCGCCAAATAGAAGAGACTGCTCTTACTCGCACCGCAAGGCATCGACCGGATTCAATCTCGATGCCTTCAGCGCCGGCAGCCAGCTCGCCAGCACCGCAATCGCCGCCAGCAGCAGGATGGCAAAGGCAAGCGTCGCAATATCGTAAGGCTTCAACCCGAACAGCATCGTCGTCGCTGCCCGTCCGGCAATCAGCGCCAGCGCTGTTCCGAAGATCACGCCGATCGCCAGCATCCACGCGGTATCCCGCATCACCAGCCCGATCACCTGCCCTCGGTGCGCGCCTAGCGCAATGCGAATGCCGATCTCATTTCGGCGCTGCGTGATGAAATACGACAGCACACCGTAGAGCCCCACCACCACCAGCAGAGCGGCGAGCATGCCAAAGAAACCGGAGAGCATCGCCATCATGCGGTCGCCCACCAGATTGTCGTGAATCCCTTGCTGAAAGTCGGAGAACTGCAGAATCATACCCGGATATTTCGCTTCGATAGCGCGTCGAATTGCTGTGATCGCCGCCGGACCACCGTCGAGACGCAATCATCATTGCCATCCACGGGCTGCTGCGCCGTCCTCCGGTAACTGGTCGATCGGGACAAAGGCCATCGGTCGGCACCGCTTCGCGCAGATCGTTGTACTTGGTGTCAGCAATCGTGCCGACTAATCTGATACGTGCGCGCCGGATAATTGTGGCTCCGGCATCACCTGCACCAGATGACCGATTGGCTGAGCCTGCACCAAGATACTTGCGCACGAACGCCTGATTGACGATGAGCACATAAGGCGCATTTGCGGTGTCCGTCGTTCGTAAAATTGCGGCCGGTCGAGCAGCGGAATGCCCATGGTGGCAAAGTAGCTCGGGCTCGCATAGGTGAAGTGACTGCTCGCCTTCGTTCTGACCGACGTGCACGCCGTGGCTCCAGCTGCTTCCATTGAGCGGAACGGTCGTTGTCGCGGCAGCATTCTGGATGCCCGGAATCACTGCGCACATCCTCCACCAGTTGCCGCTTGAATCGCGCCTCATTCTCCGGCTTGATACTCGAGCGTCTGATAACCGAAATAGGCAACCGTGATGCCGCTTTCGCGCATGCCAGGATCTAGCGTCATGAGATTGCGATAACTGCGGACGAAGAGCAGCGCACCCACCAGTAGCACCATCGATACGGCGATTTGTGTCACCACCAGTAGCCGCTGCACGGAAAATCGCTCGCGGTTGCCGGCAATCCCCCGCTCGCCGGACTTGAGCGAGCTGATGGGGTCGACGCTGGTCCCGCGCATCGCCGGAAACGTGCCGAACACGATGCAGGTAAGCACCGCGACACCTGCGGCAAACAGCAACACTCGCCAGTCTGTGATTATCGAAAGGTGGATCGAGTTTTGGCTGGTGCTCAGCGATGCAACGAGCAAGCGGCTCAGCGGCTGCGCCAGCCCAACGCCAAGCAGCGCTCCACTCATCGCAAGCAGGCCGCTCTCAATCAGCAGCTGTCGCAGCAGCCGTCGCCGCGATGCACCCAGCGCCATCCGGATGGCCATCTCGCGTCTGCCGCGCACTGGCGCGCGCCAGCATCAGGTTGGCGAGGTTGGCGCAGGCAATCAGCAGCACCAGCCCGGTAATGGCGAGCAGCAAGCTGCAGCGATGAGTCGTATGCGGTGCGCAGCCCGCTGACGCCCGCGTCCGCCGGATACGCCCCTAGCCGGAAAGATTGAAGGTCTTGATGGCTTCTGCGCTGTAGCCGGTGGGCGCAGTGCTCTCGAAAAGACCGGGACTCAGCGAAGCCAGGTAGGCCGACGCGCGCTTCAGGTCCCATCCCGGCTTGAGCCGGCCCATCACCGAGTAAGTGAATATCTCGCGCCGCGGATTGGGTGGCGTGCAGGTGGGATAAGCGAGGTCGAATCGCTCTCCCACAATCAGTCCAAAGAACCCGGGAGGCGTGACGCCCAATACCTGTATCGTGCGGCCTTCAGCCAGGATAGTGGTATTCGGTGTGATCGGCTCGCCGCCCATCTGCGACTTCCAATAGGAATAGCTGGCGACGGCTTTGGATGGCTGGCAGGACGATTCGTCCTGCGGCTCGATGAGCCTCCCCTGCCACGGCGCGATACCGAGAACGTTGAAAAATTCTCCGCTCACCTCGAGGCCGTGAACGCGCTTTGCGTCGCTGAGCTTGCCGACCATCACGTCGGCCGTCCGCCACGCAAATACGCCGGAGAACGGATCGTGATGGCGGCGAACCTCCTGCCACATGGGAACGGTGAATTGCGTAAAGATACTATCCGATAATGCCGAAGCCCTTGTTGCCGCCAACAATGCGCAGCTCCGCCAACTCCTGCGGGTTCTGTATCGGCAAACTGCGCAGGCGCACCGCATCCAGCAACTGAAAAACGGCGGTGTTTGCGCCAATTCCAAGCGCCAGCGTAAGCACCGCCACAATTGTGAAGCCAGGAGTCTTCACAAATCCGCGCACGGCATAACGCGCATCGCGGAAAAAACTTTCAAGACCGAGCGCCGCGTCTTCTGCATCCACGCGCTCTTTCACCACTGTCGGATTTCCAAAGCGCAGCCGCGCCCTGCGCACTGCCTCGTCCGGGCTCATGCCCTTCGCAACATCGCGATCGACCGCATCCGCATGTGCTCGCGCAGCTCATCTTCGATCTCGCGGTCCAGCTTTGCACGTCTGCCCAGGGCCCAAATACGGCGAAAGACGCGACGGAAGATACCCATAGCTCACCTCACGCGTACCGCAGAATCGCCTGCACGCCCTTCACCACCTGCTCCCAGTTCTTCTCGCGCGCGGCAAGCTGTTTCCTGCCCGCAGCGGTCAGCGAGTAGAACTTCGCCTTGCGGCTCGCCTCCGTCACCGCCCACTCGGCGCGCACCCATCCGCTCTGCTCCATGCGGTGCAGCGCCGGATACAGCGAGCCCTCTTCCACATTGAGCAGCTCATCGGACACGTGTTCGATGTGCATCGACAATGCCATAGCCATGCATCGCGCCAAGCTGCGAAAGGCTTTTCAGAATCAGGAGGTCGAGCGCTCCCTGCAGATCGTTCTTCGCCATTTCTCTACCTATCCGCTTCCCTAGACAGCGATGGTAGAGAGAACGTAATCCTGCCTTACCCTAGTTGTCAAGGGAAAGGATTTCGAGCTATCGCAGCTGCGTCATTCCTCGCGCAGCAGCATCAGCGGATCGGCCGACAGCGCACGCTGCGCCGGAATCCACGCCGCCAGCAACCCCAGCAGCAGCATGATCAGCACCACGCCGGACAAGCACCAGCGGATCGCGCGGCGATGCCTGGTACACGATGTACGACAGCACCTTCGTCGCCGCCAACCCCAGCACCAGGCCCGCCACCGAGCCGAACGTCAGCAGCCGAAACGCTCGCCCCAGCGCCGCGCGCAGCACCTCCTTGCGCTGCGCGCCCAGCGCAATGCGAATGCCCAGCTCGCGCAGCCGCTTGCTCACCGAATACGCCGCCATCCCGAAGATGCCCGTCACCGCCAGCATCGCGCCCAGCACGCCCAGCACACCCAGCGAAATCGTCGCTACCCGCGAAGCAAACAGCGCGCTATCCAGCGCCTTCGGCCACGTGCTGATGGTGAACGGCAACCCCGCATCCAGCTTGCGCAGCTCCTCCTGGAGCGCCGTCGCCAGTTGCTGCCGGATCGCGATCCGAACGCACCACCAATGTCGTCGAGCTTGAGGGCGCCTGCAGAAATGGCAGAAACATCGCCGGCTGCCGGTCTTCCGTCAACGTCGCGTATCTTCCGTCCTCCACAATCCCCACCACCTGGATGCGCGTGCCCTCCACCGTCTTGAAATACCCGCCCATCGCACTCGCCACGGAGCCGAAGACCTTGCGCGCAAACTCCGCATTCACCACCGCCACGTGCGGCGCCTTGCCGTCGTCGCGCCACGTAAAGGTTCTTCCCATCAACAGCGCTGTCCCCGCCGCGTGGAAATATCCCGGAGAACTCCGGAACTGGTATGGCTCGGCCGCCGCGTTCGACAGCTTAGTGTCGGTCACGCCGTCTTTGAATACTGCATTCGTGCTAAAACCCATTCCCAGCGGAGGCCGGTCGATCAGCCCGACGGCTGTCACTCCGGGGATCGCCGCCACAGCATCGATCGCGCGCCGCTGCATGATCGGCACCTGATCGCCGCTATACCCCGCCATATCCAGATCGGTATCCACCAGCATCGCGCCCTGTGGCACAAAACCGAAATTGCTGTGCAGCGACCGCACCAGCCCCCGTACCGCCACCAGCGACGACGTCACCAGCACCGCGCAGATCGCGATCTGCACCACCAGCAGCAGGTCGCGCATCACCCACCGCCGCCCCGCCACAGCCGTCGAACCCGCCTTGACCACCTCATAGGGATTCGCGCGCAGCACCTGCCGCACCGGCACCACGCCGAACAGCAAGCCGCTCGCCACCGCAAGCAGCAAGCGCCACCAGATACACATGCGCATCCGGACTCACCGGCAGGCGGATGGGAAAACTCGAGACCGGCTGCCACACGCTCAGCCAGCGCAGCAGAACGATGCTGCCTGCCAATCCCGCTGTGCCTCCCATCAACGAAACCATCACAGCTTCCGTGAACAGCTGCCGCAGAATCCGTCTGCGGCTCGACCCCAGCGCTAGCCGCAGCGCGATCTCTCTCGATCGGTCCGCCGCCCGCGCCGCGAACAAGCTGCCCAGGTTAGCGCACGCCGCCAGCAGGATCAGCGCCGCCAGCGCTGTTAGCCCGGCAAGGAACGCCCGCACCGGTCTGCCCAGCATGTCTCCCGCAAGCCCCGGCCGCGTCAGCTTGAAGCTCATCCCGTCGTCATCCTTCGGATAAGCCTTCTTCATATATGCGGCGACGGAATTCAAATCCGCGGTCGCCTGCGCGGGCGTAACACCCGCCTTCAGACGGCCCTCGAGTTCCAAATCCCGAGTTCCGCGCGATTTCAGTCCGCTCCAGCCATCCACCTGTCCCTGATCGACCAGCGGGACCCAGAAGTCCGGCGCGTAAAACAACTCTGTGCCGTAGAAGTCTCGCGGCGCCACGCCAAGAATGGTGTACGGATGCTTGTTGAGCAGCACCGTGCGTCCCACCGCGCCGTGATCTCCATCAAAACGGCTCGACCAGTACGCATAGCTCAGCACGATGAATGGAGCGCTGTTTTCACCGTGTTCGTCCGACGCGTGAAAGAAACGGCCCAGGTATGGCTCGATCCCCAGAACATCGAAATAATTCCCGCTCGCTTCGTAGAGCCACGCCGTCGCAACGCTTCGTCCCGTGTTCAGTCCCGCCCGCGTGATCTGATAGGCCGCAAGACCGTCAAAGCTGCGATTGCGCTCGCGCAGATCCAGATAGTCGGGATAGGAAAGTATCGGCACCTTGTCACTTCCCCACTCAATCGTTGCCAGGCTCTTCGCGTCCGGCACATGCAGCGGACGCAGCACCAGCCCGTTCAGCACGCTGAACACCACTGCGTTCGCGCCAATGGCCAATGCCAGCGTCAGCACCGCAACCAGCGTGAAGCCCGGCGACTTCGCCAGCAGCCGCCCTCCAAAGCGCACATCCTGCATCAGCCGCTCAAAGAAATGGCTGCCCGCCGCCTCATGCGACTCCTGCCGATACCGCTCATACCCGCCAAACTCCACCCGCGCCCGCCGCGACGCCTCCGCGCGCGACAGCCCAGAGCGCTCCAGATCATCCGCACGATGCTCGATGTGCGAGCGAAGCTCCTCCTCCATCTCCGCATTTCCCGGTGAGCGATGAAAGAGTACTCCCCATAACGAACGCGCAGAATCGAGCAGCCTCATATCTCCTCCGGTTGCGCCGCCAGCGCAGCGCCGATCGCCGTCGCCAGCCGGTTCCAGTTATCCGTCTCCTCACGCAAACGCCGCCGGCCTGCCGCGGTGAGTTCGTAGAACTTAGCCCGCCGATTGTTCTCCGACGTTCCCCAGCTCGCCTTCAGCAGCCCCTGGCGCACCAGGCGAAACAAGCCCGGATAGAGCGCACCCTGTTCGATCAACAGCGCATTGCCGGAGATCTGGCCGATGCGCAACAAAACCCCATACCCATGCAGCGGGCCCAGCGAGACTGCACGCAAAATGAGCAGATCCAACGTGCCCGGAAGTAGTTGTGCCTGGTCGCCCAAACGATCACCCCTAAACTGCTTAGGAGTCTAGGGCGCACTCTCCTAAGCTGTCAAGGAGAGTTACGGCAGCCGATTGCGGTAGGTTCCCGGAAATGAATCGGCTCTCAACGAAAACCGCGCTCCGCGAAATTGCCTGTACCCAGCGCGGCCAAAACCCTCTAAAGTGTTCCCTGTTCCAGGCGCCCCTGTTATAGACGCGACGCGCCGAGGCAAACACCGTGAGCGATCTTGCAAATTGGAAGGTCCATGGGCCCGTAGCCGCCCTGCGAACGGAAAACACGGAGTGGGATGCCGATCGTCAGGACTGGAAGCCCGCGCGCTATTTCGTCCTGATCTCGTTCCGCCGCGACGGCGCCATCGACTCCAGCGAAACCCACAACCCGGGCGGCTCCATCTCGCACTCACGCTACCTCTACGACACGGCAGGCCGGCTGACAGAATGCGATTCGTGGATGAATGATGAACCGGCGCAGAAAGTACTCTACTTTTATGACAATGCAGGCCGCCATGTCAGAACCGCGAGCTTACGCGAAGACGGCAGCCACACAGACCTCGAAACCTGCACCTATGACGCCGACGGCAGAGAAACCAAAACACGCCTCCTGCCATTCACCGCCAAAGATCAAGGCGTAAACAGAGCCACTTCCGTCGGCTATAGCATCGAAAATACCGACATGATGCTCGGCGCTCCGGGAGCGACGCTCATGACAACTACCTACGCCGGTGCAGGCCAGCCGGCGAGAGTGATCCTCGAGGATGCAGATCACAACCCGGTGCACGAAGTGCGCTTCACTCGTGACGCTTCCGGCAGGCCGTTGACCATCGAGACGATCATGGGTGAATCTCAGTTCAATGATTTCGCCGATAGTGTTTCGGCCGACCATCGGGAAGCAGCCGCAGCCGTGATCAAGCAGATCTTTGGCGAGGCCTTTTCACGCACAACCTATATCTACGACTCCCGCGGCCGCGTCATCGAGCGGACAAACAGCATGGGAACCATGCATGAGGAGCACACGACCTATCGCTACGATGGCGATCACGATGAGGCCGTAGAAGAAATCACCGAAACCAGAAGCCGTGAAGCGGAGGTCAACGGAGATGGGGACGTGCGCTACAAGCACGATACCGTGAGCACCCAGCACAACCGCTTTGAGTACCGCTACGACACCAACGGCAACTGGACCGAGCAGATCGTCTCCAGCCAGAACGATCCCAGCGCAGATTTTCAGCGCTCCAACATGGAGCGCAGAACCATTACGTATTACGCAGAGTAGCGTTGTTGTCCCAGCCGCCAAGCTCCAGCGCGACCGCCATACACGCGTCGCGGAGCTCATCCGCGACCTCACGATTCTCCATGGCTCGCGCCACCACCATGCCACCAACGCATAGCGCCGCCATCGCCTGCGCTGTCGTCCGTCGGGATCGGCCATTCTCTTCCGAGCCGCGCTCCAGTACGCTGACCATCGCCTGAAACACTGTTTCAAACGCGCGCTTCGCACTCGCGCCGCTGCGTGAGACATCGGTCGGCAGCGCCACCATCGGGCATGAATTCTCGACGTCTTCAAAATGCTGGCGCGATAGATACGCGCGCACCACCTGAGGCCCCAGCTCCGTGGACTTGGGATCCACCTCCACGCCTTCCCAGCAATTCTTCCATTCCGGATCGGTGAAGAAGCAGCCCAGGACCTCAGCGTACAGATCGCTCTTACTGTCGAAATAGCTGTAGAACCCGCCTCGCGTGAGCCCCGCCCCGGACATGATCTGATCGACCGAAATATTGTCGAAGCCATGGCGGTTGAATAGTCGGCGCGCGCTCTCCACGATCTTTTTCTTCACCTCGGCGCGATGACCAGCCGGATAAGGCATGAGCGCTCCTTGCTTCGAGTGAAGTATTCACCTGCCAACCATCTGCTGACGATTAAAAAAATGATCTTGAACATAATTTGTGCGCGTGTTCCGATGCCTTGGGCTCAACGAGAAAAATCCGCGGAGGATGCATGAAGGCGAAAACACATTCGGCCCGTTTATCCGGCGCTCCGTCACACCCTGGTCTAAATCGGCGACAGATCATCCCCGGGCTCGTCATCGCCATGGGTGGCCTTGCCGCAAATCCCAGTCTCCTGGGCCAAGCCACGCAACAGCCCGCGCCGGAGCGACCAGGAACAACCGCCAGTTCCAGACGCACATCGCTGCACGATGAGATCGTCATCAAGGCCTCGCCGCAGCGCATCTATGATTTGCTTCTGGATTCAAAGCAGTTCGCCACGCTTACCGGCGCGCCCGCCGAGATCGATCCCAAAGCCGGCGGCACGTTTTCCACCTTCGGAAAGCTGATCGAGGGACGCAATGTCGAGCTCGTTCCCAACCAGCGCATCGTGCAGGCATGGCGGCCCGCCGCATGGGACCCGGGTGTCTACTCGATCGTCCGATTCGAGCTGAAGCCCCACAACTCCGGAACCCTGATCGTCTTGGACCACACAGGTTTTCCGGAAGGAGACTCCAAACACTTGGAATGGGGATGGAACGCGCACTATTGGGAGCCGATGAAGAAGCATTTCTCTTAGTCGTGCCCATGCACAAGCGTGCCGCGCCATCGGGTGCTCTTCTATCGCGCAGAGCATCACCACACCCATTCCCAAATCGGCGCGCAAGCAACAGGCGACAGTACAAATTTGCCGGTTAACCCCATCCAATTTGCTAGCCTTGAAATAGAGTCCTGAAAACAAACGAAAGCCACGGAGCGGACTCCGTGGCTTTTCGTCTTTGTAAGTCCTGTCACTGGAGGAATTTAGCGGTAAGCCCTGTGGAATGACGAATTTGGCTTACGGGAGAGACTCTAACCGGCTGAAACAAAGTGGCTTACAAGGCCCGGTCCCGCGCGGGAGGGGGGAGGGGTCACCCCAGCCACTCATCGAACGCACCAGCACGAATCGCTGCCGCCAGCTTCATGATATCGCCAGCCAGCACGCGGTCCTCGCGCAGCGGCTCGACGAACTCACGCACCCGCGCCCGCGCCGCCTCCACTTCGCAGCGCGGCACGCAGCGGCAGACGAAATTCCAGCGCCTGTGCCGCCGTCATCAATTCAATCCCGAGCACCATCTCGGCGTTCTCCACCACCTGCCGCAGCTTCAGCGCGGCCGTCATCCCCATCGAGACGTGGTCCTCCTTGCCGCCCGACGTCGGCACCGAGTCCACACTCGCCGGATGCGCCAGCACCTTCGCCTCATTCAGCAGCGCCGCCGCCGTCACATGCGCAATCATGAATCCCGACGAAATCCCCGGATTGATCCGAGAGGAACGGCGGCAGCCCCTCATTGATATCCGGATTGATCAGCCGGTCGATCCGCCGCTCGCTGATGCTCAGCAGATCGGCCAGCCCGATCGCCGCGTAGTCCAGCGCAAACGCCAGCGGCGCGCCATGAAAGTTGCCGCCGGAAAGGATGTCGCCGGCACCGTCATCGGTCGCGAATATCAGCGGATTGTCTGTAGCCGAGCCCGTCTCCGTCTCGATCACCGCCGCCGCATGATCGAGCACGCCGCGCACCGCGCCATGCACCTGCGGCATGCAGCGCAGGCAGTACGCATCCTGCACCCGCGGATCGTTCAGCCGGTGCGACTCGCGGATCTCGCTCTGCTCCATCAGCGCGCGCAGATGCGCCGCCGCGGCAATCTGTCCCGCATGCGGCCGCGCCTCATGGATGCGCGCATCGAATGCCGCCGGGGTGCCCCGCAGTCCTTCCAGCGACATCGCCCCCGCCAGATCGAAAAGCCGCACCACGCGCTGCGCTCGAAAAAGGCTCAGCCCGCCGACCGAAGCCATCGCCTGCGTGCCATTCAGCAGCGCCAGCCCTTCCTTCGCCTGCAACTGCAGCGGCGCAAGTCCCGCAGCCGCCAGCGCCTCGCCGCAGGCATGCGCTCGCCGCGACGAACACTTCGCCCTCGCCGATCAGCGCCAGCGCCAGATGCGCCAGCGGAGCCAGATCGCCGCTCGCGCCGACCGAGCCGCGCGACGGCACCACCGGATGAATCCGGCGCTGCAAGCATCGCCACCAGCAGCTCCGCCACCTCCGTGCGCACGCCGCTGCAGCCCTTGGCCAGCACGTTCGCGCGCAGCAGCAGCATGCCGCGCACCTCGGCCTCGCTCAGCGGCTCGCCCACGCCGCAGCAGTGGCTGCGCACCAGGTTCTGCTGCAGCACCGCCACCTGGTCCGGTGCCACCCGCACATCGGCCAGCTTCCCAAACCCGGTGTTGATGCCATACGCCGCCGCATCCCCGGCGGCAGCACGATCCACAACAGCGCGCGAAGCCAGCATGCGTGTTTTCGAACCCGGAGCGAATGCGCAACCTCGAGCGTCGCCAGCAGCGACCGCATCGAGTTGCGCCAATGTCAGAGGATCACCGTTGAGCAGGAGCGGAGCGGAAGAGTTCGTCATAGGAATGCGTCAGGCAAACTCTTCACTATAACGATCGCAGCCGCCAGGTCACGCATGAACGCGGTCACGCCGGAACCATCGCTCTCCGCCGGCGTGCCCGCTGCTTCGCCACCTGCACCCACGCGAACAGCGCGATCGCGCACACCGGCAGGAGGCAGGAAGAACCAGACCGTGCCGCGACGCGCCGAGTAGTTGGCGACCGTCAGATCGGTCGCGGCAGTCGCTCTGCGTCCGCGCTCCTCACGTGAATGACAGCATGCCAGCGTCCCGCACCCGGCAACTGGATGACAGCATCCTGGAGCAGCCGGTTCGTCGCATGCGCATGCGACAGGTGCGCGACCACGGGCGCGACTTGCCAGCGTCCTCCGGAGGTCAGCGTGACGACAACATCCGCATCCAGCAGAACCTGTTGCTTCCCTGCTCTTCCACCATCACGCTCAGGTCCGCCGGCCCCACAGCCAGCGACTCCGGCGTTGTGAACAGCGACACCACAAACGGCCCGGCAGCCTGCCGCATCTGTAGCCGTCCACCATCGGCATGCGCCGCCACCGCAGCAAGCACGCCAGCACCAAGAGCGCTACAACGAAGCGCCTCACATGCCACCCATCATCACGCCGCGCATCTGCATCGGCTGAAGCAGCAGCCAGAAGCCGAACGCGTACAGCGCGACGCGTAAGCAGCGCCAGTGGCGCGATCGCCAGCAGCCGCCGCACAACGCGCGTATCCGCAACCATGCGCCACACCATATAGAGCGACAGCAGCAGACCGCCATCCAGGAACAGAAGCTGCAACTGCAGCAGACCATTTCCCTGCAGCACACTTGCCCTGCACTCCACTGCGGCGCGCCCAGCCAGTCGCAGACCGAGGTCCTGGCCCGCCTGCTGCAGTCAGCGGCAGCAATCCCGGCACGCCCATCAGCAGATGGAACAGCAGATGCGCCGCCCACATCCCCATGCCCAGCGGCACCAGCGCCAGCGCACCACGACAGAACACCTCCCGCCGCGAGCTCGCACCACGAGCGGCCTGAGAGACCAGCCACACCACTCCGGCAGCGAGCAGCACCCCAGCCAGCACCCCGGCAAAGCTGCCCGACAGTAGCGCAGCCACGGCAGGCGCCGCCCTGCCGCCGCCAGAAAGCTCACCCCCGGCCCCACCATCGCCGCCGCATTCGCAAACCCCGCCACCACCAGCACCAGCGGCAGCCGCCGCGACATCCGTCCTGCGAGCAAGCGTCCCCAGCGAGGACGTGGGCTCGCTCGCCAGCACATCCTGCGTCATGCTGCGCGGCAGGATGCCGATGTTGTCGTGCGGGCACGCCTTCACGCAATCCATGCACAGAGTGCAGTCGGCATTGCTGCGCTTCTCCGGCAGATAGAGCTCCAGTTCGCAGCCGCGCTGCTGCTCGTTGCCGCGAATGCAGTCGCGCGTCGCGCACGTATCGCACGTTCGCCACGCTGCGAACCTTCAGCGTCGTCGGCGAGATCAGCGATCCGACGAAGTTGAACTGCCCGATCGGGCAGACGTACTTGCAGAAGCTGGCGCCGCGAAAGAAGCGTGTCTACCAGGAATGCCGCGCCAACGTACGCAATCAGCAGCCACGCCGTGCGCGCCGGGCTGTTCCATAAAGCGAACCGTTCATACCCGAAGAAAGAACGCCAGCATCAGCCCGACGCCGATCCACTTCACGCGCAGCCACTGCGGCCAGCGAAGGCGCGCCCAGCCAAGCCGCCGGCCCAGTTCGCGCGGCAGCGTGAACGGACACGCCATGCAGAAGAGATTGCCCGCGAATAGGAGCGCCAGCACGCCAAGCGCCCGCACAATATTCCACGGCAGCACACCGGCCAGGTTCATGGCCGCCATCGGATGGCCAACAAAGCCATCCGCAATCACGATGCCCATCACCAGCAGGCTGACCGCCTGCAAGCGATTGCCTTCCGTAACGCGCACGCAGCAATGCACCAAGCACTGGCACGCGCAGCAGGTCAAACGGCTGGGCAGCAGCGCGAATCTTTCCCGCAGCCGGCGCGCCGCCAATCGTCACCAGCGCGTGCCGCGGTGTTGCGCTCTGGAAAGCAGCGACAGCGTGACGCCGATTGCGGGTACCAGATAGATCGCGGAGCCCACGACCCACATGAACGCTCCCGCCGCCGCCTGGTCCTGCATCGCAGAAAGACCGAAGATGCGCGGCGCCGTTGCGTAGGTGGGATAGAGCACGCGGCTGGAGAAGGCGAGAAATGCCGACAGCGCTGTATTCGCAAGATCCGCCGTGATGAGATATGGCACCACAGCCCAGCGCGACCAGCGCGCGCGGCTCGGCCACGGCTGCAGCACCGTCCACCAGAAGAGCAGCGACGTGAAGAGGAAACACGCGTGTTCCACTTCATGCCACGCAGGCGAGCGCAGGGCAAGCTCATAGGCCGCCGGCACATGCCATCCGAGATAGGCGACATTCATCGCAATCCAGCCGGTGGCCGGATGCATAAGAAAGCGCGCGATGGCGTGAAGCGTGCGCGAGGTAAAGAGCGGCCCCACGCCGTCGCGCATCCAGCTCACGCGGCAGCCCCCGCAACAACGGCACAGTCGGGCGCGCCCAGCAACAACAGCGGCGGCGCCACAGACATCAGCACCAGATGCTGCACCATGTGGGCAAGCAGCAGCCAGTTGCCCAGCACGTCCAGCGGTGACGCGATCGCCAGCCAGATCGCGGCGAGGCCGGCAAAGAAGCACGCCGCGCGCCACGGCGGCAGCTCAGCCGGTCGCGTCAACCGTGCAGCGCGCCATCCTCGCCAATAGATGATCGCCGTCAGCAACAGCGAGAGCGTGGCCCACAGCGGAATGCTCCACGAGGCCGCAATCGCATCTGACAGCTCAGGATTCACTACAACTCCAACCGGCGATGCGGCAGCCTACGGACGGATCGCCTCCACCGGCTCCTTCGGCGCGGGATTGTTGGTCTCCGCAACGTGCCGCGACGCATCGATGGCGACGGGCTGATTGGCCGGATGCAGCGTCTCCAGAAATGCCACCAGCGCTGTTACCTGTGCCGGCGATAGCGTCTTGCCATAGGCAGGCATGTTGCCGCCGCCCTGTGTCACCTGGCGCACCAGTTGGTCTTCCGTAAGGCGCGTCGCGACATAATCCAGCGATGGCCCGCGCCGCCCGCCAAGTCCGCCCATCTGATGGCAGTTGCGGCATTGCTTCTCCTGAAAGACAACCGCGCCCTGCCGCTCCAGCGGCGTTGTTCCCTCGCACGAAGTGCACCGGAACCGGATCGGCGCTCCAGCCATCCATCTGCGGGCTCCATGGAACGTACGTGCCGAGATGGGTGAGCGTGGCAAAGCCCACGGCAAGCACCACCACCAGGATCACCGCGACCGGCCGGCGATGCCAGCTCTTCTCGCCAAGCCCGGCAACGAAGGGCAGCGCCAGCATGATGGCCACGCCGATCACCGGCGCGATGAGCATGACCGGCGTCTCGATCGAAGGCGGCAGAAACGCGAGCGCCGTATAGATCCACAGGAAGAAATAATCGGGCTTGGGCGCGGTCTGCACGATGGTCGGATCGGGCACACCCGTCGGTCCCATGCGGCCCAAACAGCAACGCGCAGATCGCCACCGCAAGCACGATGCCCGCGGCAAACATCGCATCCTTCCACACCGCGCCGGGTACAAACGGCACGCCATCCTTGTGCGACAGCTCGTTGTACTCCTGGATGTAGGTCTCGCGCTTCACCAGCCGTCCAGGTGTCGGCCACTCATTGATGCCCAGCTTCAGCACCAGCCAGGTGTGCAGCGAGGCGAATGCCAGCATCGTCGCCGGGATGACGAAGACATGCAGAGCGAAGAAGCGGGTCAGCGTGGCGCCGGCGATGATGGGGCCGCCCAGCATGAACTCGACCAGTTGTCGTCCGATAAATGGCACGCGGCTCAGGATGGAAGCGCCGATGCCCAGTCCCCAGTAGGAGTCCTGATCGAAGCGCAGCACCTGTCCGGTGAACGCCATGGCCAGGGTCATCAGCAGCAGGAAGACGCCAAGGATCCAGGTAAGCTCGCGCGGAAACTTATATGCGCCGAAGAGAAACACCTGGCACATGTGGATGAGCACGATGGCGACCATGAAGTTCGATCCCCAACCGTGCATGCCGCGCAGAAACCAGCCCAGCGGCAACTGATGATTCAACACCTGCAGGCTGGCCCACGCTGAAGCCGCCGACGGCACATACACCAGCGCCAGCAGGATGCCGGTGACGATCTGCAGCAGCAGCAGCACAAAGCTCGCGCTGCCGAAGACGTACCACCAGCTCGCCGTCTTGCTGGGCACCGGATGCTCGACAGACTCCTTGACGAAGCCCTCGAGCTGCACACGGCGCTCTACCCAATCGTAGGCTTGCTTGTACCAGGGCATGGCAGAATTCCTTTAACGAGTTTGGCTTCATTGGCGAGCGTTGGCATCTGCCCGGCGTTGATCATCAGTTTGCCGCCGACGACGCGATAGTCGTAAGTGAACAAGCCGCGCTCCGGCGGTCCCGCCGCGCGTTCGCCATTCGAGTAGTACACGCCACCGTGGCAGGGACACATGAAGAGCTCCGACTGCGGAAACCAGCGCACCGGACAGCCCAGATGCGCGCAGTTCACTGCGAACACGGTGAACTTGTTAGCCGCCTCCCGCCGCACATAGCAGGCTACCTTGCCGGTGTCGCCATCCCATCGCGTTCGTGTACGGGTTACGATATGTGGCCAGCACCGTCTCGCCTTCGCGGTAATCGCTCACCTCGTCCCAGCGCAATCCAGGAGTTATAGGCGCCTCTCCTGCGTATCGGCCCCAGCAGATAGCCGACCATCGGCGTTGCAATCGCGGCGGCCACCAGCGCATTCACCGCGATGCTGACTTTGAAGAGGAAGGTACGTCGCGACACGGCCTGCCTCGCCATCACGCGCAACCTTCTTGGCGTGCTCCACCACGGATTCCTGATTGGGCTCACGGCAAACCCGGCTCCGGATTCATCGCACTCCTCCACTCATCTTCGGCTGATGCGCCGCTCCCTGCACCGCCTGCGGGCCATGCGTTCTCTCCGGTGCTGTCGTGGGCTTTTGCGCCACCAGGAACGCAACCACATCGCTTACCTGTTGTGCGGTCATCGGGCTATCCATCTGGTCGCGCCAGTCGGGCATGCCCAGGTCCGGCCGCCCCACGATCACAGTGGTCCGCAAGGGTCTGCGGCGCCATCAGGGAAAGCAAATCCGGATTGAGCACCGAGCCCTGACTCACCGATTTTGCCGCCGGCAGGGCCATGACAGTTGGCGCAATTGTTTGCATACACCTGCTCGCCTCGTTTTCGCATTCCCCTTGCCGTCGTCGGCATATGGCGGAAGATTCTCTCCGGCCAGCGCGTTTCCATTCTTCCAGTCCGCGCGTATGCCGTGCACGATCGCGTCCACCTGCGCATCGGTCAATTCGCCGCCCGCGCTCTTTGCGAAGGCCGGCATCATCGAACCGGGTAGGCCCTGCGCCACCACGCGGCGCAGCGTCGCATCGTCGATCAGCGCCTGATACACCGGCGAGGCCAGCGGAGTCGCCGGTCCGTGCAGACCATCCGCGCCATGACAGCCGGCGCAGTTCTGCGCGTAGAGCACCTGCGATGACAGCACGCTCTCCGGCCGTGGCACCTCCGGCCCCGGGGCGGGTTTTCCCGGCAGCCTGCTGCAGCCGTTTGCAAAGAGGACACACGACAGCGCGATCGTAAGGGCGCCTCCTCTCATCGCTTGTCCTCATCGTCCAGCCGCGGCTCCGAATGTTCCACGCCCAACCGCACCGAGAGTGGCAGGCCCTGCAGGCTCTTGAGACGGCCTTCACGCGCCACCACCCAGCCGGCAACCAGGCCGAAGCCCACTTGGCTCAGCGCAAACCAGTACCAGTTGATGTGATCGTCGAAATACGGATTGAGCAAGCCGAGCGTGGAATGCAGCAGTCCAGTCCACAGCGCCGGAGCGATCAGTCCGCCGAGCACAATCGGATGCCGCGGCATGATCGGCAACAGCGCTCCATAGAGCAACCCGACCAGGAACGACGACGCGGTGTGGATCACAATCGCGATCAGGAACGCGGCCAGGTGGAACCTGGCCAGATCGTGCTCCGACGGAGTATTCCATCCCGTGACGCCCGCGCCGCCCAGCAGGTTCACCACGTACCAGATGCTGTGAAAGCGCACGACGCCGTAAATTTCCGCCAGCACGATCATCGCGGTGCCACCTGCGAAACCGCCCTTAATCCCGGATGAGATCGGATAGGTCGATACTGGCGTTACGCCGCGGCTGGTAACCGCGTGCTCCACGCGCGTGACCCGACGGCCCTCGCGCTCGATCGCGATCTCTTCTTCTGTCACCGGCAGCATTTCATGTGCCTCATGCGGCAGCACCTGGCGGAACCACCCAACTGCGCCGGCAATTGCCATCACGATGCCCAGCGCGGAGATCATGAAGTTGGTCACCAGCCCGGCAAACATCAGCGTCAACCCGACGGCCATGATCAGCGGCCACTGCGTGGGCGCGGGCAGATGAATCGCGTTCTCCGCGTGATGGCCGGCCGCGCCGGAGTGTTCGTGCTGTGCGTCCGTACTCATCGGCTATCGTCCAATCACGTATACGACGGTGAAGACCACGACCCATACCGCATCCACGAAGTGCCAGTACAGCGCCAGCACCTCCACCTTCTCCGTGTGCTCTGGCTTCAACACGCCGGTCAGGGCAAAGATCAGCACTGCCGTCAGCATGATCAGCCCGACAATCACGTGCGAGGCATGCAGGCCCACCAGCGAGTAGTAAGTAGTGCCAAACAGGTTCGTGCTGATCGTCAGATGATCCACAACGATGAGCTTGTGCCACTCCTGCGCCGTGCCCAGCAGGAAAATCGCGCCCAGTGCAATCGTCACTCCCCACCACGCGCTGAAAGCTGCCATGGCTCGCTTCACCAGTGCGCGCTCCGCCATCATGATCGTGCCGCTGCTCGACAGCAGAAAGATCGTGTTCAGAATCGGCAGCGCGAGCACCTGCCGCGGCTGCGGTCCATAGGTGCTCTTGCCGATGTAGTAGACGTAGGCCACCACAAAGATCACGAAGATCGCCGACTCGGCAAGGATGAGCGAGAACATGGCGACCCGCCCGCGCGACGGCAACTGCCAGTCTGGATCGACGGCATGACCGGCGTGCGTTATCGGAATTGTGCTCATGATTGTGACATTCCTGTCTGTTCTTCCAACGGCTCGTCCGGATCGTTCGGATGCTTCAGATCCCACAGCGGGCGGCGGCTCGCGACCACCGGCTCGGTGGCAAAGTTATACGGCGGGGGTGGCGAGGGCGTGGCCCACTCCAGCGTCCATGCGTCCCATGGATCTGGCCCGGCAATGCGCCCTTTCAAGCACGAGTGCACCAGGTTATAGACGAGGATCGCGATGGCGATCCCTTGTATAAACGCACCGACACTCACAATCTGGTTCAGTGTGGTCCATCCGCGATCCGCCTCGTAGGTATAAATCGAACGCGGCATGCCCAGAATGCCGGGGATGTGCATCACGTCAAAGCAGACGTGAAAGCCAATCAGAAACAGCCAGAAGTGCCATTTGCCCAGCCGCTCATCGAGCATACGGCCCGTGACCTTCGGGAACCAGTAGTAGATGCCAGAGAAGATGGCAAACAGGATGCCGCCGACAATCACATAGTGAAAGTGCGCTATCACAAAATAGGAGTTGTGCAGCTGCCAGTTGAACGGCGCGACCGAAAGGATGATGCCTGTCAGACCCGCGATCAGAAACTGCACAAGAAAACCCACAGCGAACAGCATGGGAGTCCGATAGCGGATCTTGCCGCCCCACATGGTGGCGATCCAGTTGAAGATCTTGATGCCCGTCGGTATCCCCACCAGCATCGTGGATAACACAAAGAAGGCATTCGAGATCGATGTCATCCCTATCGTGAACATGTGGTGCGCCCATACGCCCAGGCTTACAAATCCGATGCCCACCGATGCCGCCACCATCGCCGGATACCCAAAGATCGCCTTTCGCGAGAAGACCGGAACAACCTCGTTCATGATGGCGAACGCCGGGAGCACGAGCACATAGACCTCGGGGTGTCCGAATATCCAGAAGAAATGCGCCCACACGATTGCCGAACCGCCCGCCTGCGTGTCGAAGAAGTGCCCACCGAGATAGCGGTCAATCGTCAGCATCACCTGCGCTGCGGTCAGGGGGCTCACTGCAAGGATGACCAGTCCCGACGTGACGACATAGAGCCATACCAGCAGGGGCATACGAAAGAGGGTCATGCCCTTGCAGCGCATGCAGAATGCCGTTGCAATGAAATTGATCGCCACTCCAATCGATCCGAAGCCGGAGACGATCAGCGCGATTGCCCAGTAGTCCGTGGAGTGCCCGCGCGAGAAGGCTCGCGAAGTCAACGGCGAGTAAGCCCACCAGCCCACATCGGGCGCACTGCCCGCGCCCTGCAGTCCCACCCCGCCGATAAAGCTGTAATACAGCAGCAAACCGCCGAATGCCGACATCCAGAAGCTGAAGGCGTTTAACCGCGGAAAGGCCATGTCGCGCACACCTAGCATCAGTGGCATCAGGTAGTTGCCAAAGCCAAACACCATCGGCATCGCCACGAAGAAGATCATCGTGGTGCCATGCATGGTGAAGACGCGATTGAAAGTTTCTGCGCTGACGAAGTGGTTCTCAGGAAAGAAGAGCTGGATGCGAATGATCATGGCCTCGACTCCCCCCACGACGAGGAAGAGAAGCGCATACAGCACATACATAATGCCCAGTTTTTTGTGGTCTACCGTAACCACCCAGCTATGCAGTTTCTCGAGCCACGTACCGTCGAAGGCCTCCGGACGCGTGACTTCAGCTCCGCCCAGACCTCCGGGTACCGGTATGCTCCCCTCTGCCATCTGCGTCCTGCTCTCTCCTCAAACTGCTTACTGCAAAGTGTTCAGGTAAGCCGTAATCTCCCGCACCTGGTCAGGTGTCAGGTGCATCGACGGCATCAGCGACCCCGGCTTAATCAGATCCGGATCTGCAATCCAGCGTTCCAGGTTCTCTGTTGTATTCACTGCGGCGCCCGCGGCGATGGTCTTGCGGCTCGCCAGGTGCGTCAGATCCGGACCGAATTGTCCATGCGCGGAAGTACCCGCAATGGTATGGCAATTCATGCAAGCCTGCGATTCAAAGTCCTGACGCCCTGCCGCGACTGCCGCGTCCTGGACGGCGGGCTGCTGCTCCTGCTTCACCCACGCGGCGAACTGTTCCGGCGTATCCACACTGACGCGCAGCAGCATCTTGGCATGCTCCACGCCGCAGAACTGCGCGCACTGCCCCACGTACAAACCAGGTGTGTGCGGATCCATCCAGAGCTCGTTTATGCGATTCGGTACCATGTCCGTCTTGCCCGCCAGCCGCGGCACCCAGAAGCTGTGAATCACATCTGCAGAGGTGAGCTTCAGAAATGTCGGCCGCGGCGTACTGGCACTGCTCACCGGAATATGCAATTCATTCGCGGTCGTAACGTGCAGCGCCGGATAGCGGAACTCCCACCAGAACTGGTGCCCGATGGCGGTCACGTCCAGAGCAGCCGGCGGCTTCGGCGCATCCTGGATCGCGAAGATCATGCGCGCCGTCGCCAGAAACAGCACCACCACGATCAGCACTGGAATGATGGTCCAAGAAAGCTCGATCTGGTTGCTGCCAAAGATCTGTGGCGGCTCGCTGCCATCATCATCCGGCCGCTGCCGGAAACGCACAGCAGCATATGCGATCAATCCCGCAACCACGATGAAGATTCCGCCGGTGACGGCAAGGACGAACATCGACAGGCTGTAGATCGATTGTGATGGCGTCGACGCAGGGGAAAAAATGCTGGTATTGGTCTTCAGTGCGAATGCGTGACGCGCACCAGCCGCGGCTAGCACCACCGCTGCACTCAGCATGCGGCGCGGGCAAATGAACAAGCATTGCCTTGCATACGCACCTGATCGAGCCATACCTTCAGCATAACGCACTCTCGCCATGGCTACCTCCGATCTCACCAACGCATCGCATCGCGCCACTCCATCGCCCGCACACAACCGTGCGCGCTGGAGCATCGCGTTCCTGCTCGGGTTAGGCGTGCTCATCAATTTTTTCGATCGCGTGAACTTGTCCGTTGCCCATGACGCAATGCTCAGCACCTTTCACATCGATGAAATCGCCTTCGGGTATCTCGCCGGCGCATACAACTGGACCTACGCCGTGTGTCAGTTGCCCGTCGGCGCGCTGCTCGATGCGGTAGGCGTCGCTGTCGTGGGCCGCATCGGCTCGCTCCTGTGGGGTCTGGCCACACTCGCCGCTGCCGTCTCGCCCACCTACGGAACGCTCTTCGCCTCACGCATGCTGCTCGGCATCGGCGAATCGCCGATCTTCCCTGCAAATGCGAAGGCCATCGGCCTCTGGTTTCCGCCCGAGGAGCGCGGCCTCCCGACAGCTATGTTCGACGCCGCCGCAAAGCTCTCCACCGCCATCGGCGTCCCCCTCATCGGCATATTGCTGCTGCACGTTGGCTGGCGGCTCGCCTTTGTCGCCACCGCACTTGCCAGCCTGCTTTATTTCGTCATCTTCTACTTCGTCTATCGCGATCCACCGCCCAGCCAGCGGTATGGCGACACCATCGAGTCCGGCCACGCGCCCGTGCCCTTCCTCTATCTGCTGCGCCAGCCCAAGGTCTATGGCCTCTTCATCGGCTACGGCGCATACAACTACGTCTTCTATCTCCTGCTCACCTGGCTGCCTACCTATCTCGCCGTCACCCTCCACATCAACCTGATGCACTCTTTCCTCTACACCGGAGTGCCCTGGCTCATCGCCATTGCTACAGATCTCATCGGCGGCGGCTGGCTGGTGGACGCGCTTATGCGCCGCGGCTTCTCGTCCACCGTCGTGCGCCAGGCCATCCTCATCGCCGGCATGCTGCTGGGCATGGGGCTGCTGGGCGCGGTGCACTCCACCACTCCCGGGAGAGCACTGTTCTGGATCAGCGTCTCCATCGGCGGATTGGCGGCGGCCGCGCCGGTCAGTTGGTCACTGCCCGCGCTCGTCGCGCCTCCCGGAGCCGTCGGCCGCGTCGGCGGCATTATGAACCTCTCCAGCCAGGTCTCCGCCATCGCCGCGCCCGTCATCACCGGCTATCTTTATGGCCACACGCATTCGTTTGCCATCGCCTTCAGCGTTCCCGTGATCTATCTGTTTGCCGGCATCGCCGGATACATCTTCCTGCTCGGCCACATCGAGCCTATCCCCGCTCCTGCTCGGCAGTGATCCCGGCTTCCGCCCAGACCGGATTCACCGCTGTATCCTTGTCCCAAAGTCCATGCCTCTGTTCGATCTCGGTTCGTCCGGTCAATGATGCGTCTCCGCCTCAGCGCCGCCCATCTGCGCGTGCCGGCCGCGCTCCTGGCCCTGATGTCTCTGGTTTTCAGCTCCATCACTGCTGGCGCTCGATCCTGCACAACCCCTTCGGCAATTCGGACAGCAGCTCTGGCAGACCGACAACGGCCTGCCGCAGAACACTGTCCACGCCATCCATCAGACCCAGGACGGCTATCTCTGGCTCGCCACCGACGGCGGCCTGGTCCGCTTCGACGGTATCGACTTCACCCTCTTCGACAGGCGCTCCACGCCCGGGTTGCTCAGCAACCTGATCGGAGCGCTCGCCGAGACCTCCGACGGCACCCTCTGGGCCGCCACCGCCAACGGTCTCGTACGCCGCAATCGAGGCTCCCTGCAGGTGCTCGGCACGGCCAACGGTCTAGGCGCCGGTCCCGTTGCCGGCGTCATCCCTGCCGCCAACTCCAGCCTCTGGGTGCTGACTCCGGAGGGAGTCGCCTTTGGCGCTGGAGATCATTTCACCGTCGTACGCGGCCTCGACGCACCGCTCATCGGCCGCGATGGCGCTCCCATCGCAGCCGCTGCGCCCTACGGTTCGCTCTGGCTGGCGACCGCTCACAACGTGGTGCAATTGCGCGATGGGCGCGTCGTGACTACGCTGCCCGCCTCCGCCGACCTGCTCGCCATAGCACCCGACGGCTCCCTCTGGCTCACCCGCGGCGGCACCCTCTTCCACTACCAGCACGGCGCACTTACAGCCGTCGCGTTGCACCCGGGAGGGGCTAAGACAAGCGCCCACGGCAAGTTGGGCAACAGCACCCAAGGCGGGTTAGGCGGTATAGACAATTCGATCCGCGTCCTCTGCCCCGGCGTCAACGGCGATCTGTACGTCGCTACGTCCACCGCGCTCGGCATCCTATCCGCCGCCGGCACATTCAGCTGGAAGACGGCCGCTGACGGCCTCCCCCCCGGCCGCATCCTTCGTCTCTTCGAAGATCGCCAGGGAGCCCTCTGGATCAGCACCGAGAACACGGTCGCCCGATACGCCGACGGCCGGTTCGAGACCCTGCACGCCCGGAGCGGCGCCGCCGGCATCGAGGCCTTCTACCAGGACCGCGAGGGCAACCTGTGGCTCGGCACCGATGCCGCCGGGTTGCTGGAGCTGCATGAGCAGCGCTTCACCACCCTCACCACCGCCGACGGCCTCCCCGGCGACGCGATCCGCACCATTCTCGCCGGCAACGATGGAGTGTGGGCCGGCACAGATGGCAGCGGCCTCGCGCACCTTCACGGCTCCACATGGCAGACCATTACCACCCAGCAGGGCCTCGCAAGCAACACCATCCTCTCGCTCGCCCCCGGACGCAATGGCTCGCTGGCCGTCGGCACTCCCGATGGGCTCAGCTATCTGGCGAATGGTCGCGCCTCGCCCGCGCCGCACAGCGACACGCTGCCCGATGACTTCGTCCGTTCGCTGCTCTACGACCCCGCTGGAGGTTCGTTTTGGATCGGGACTCGCCGCGGCCTCGCTCGCCAGACTGCCAGTGGGTTCACGCTCTGGGATCACAGCAATGGCCTGGGAAGTGACCTGGTCGGCGCTCTGGCTCTCGATCCCGCCCACCCAGGCGCCTTGTGGATCGGCACTCGGGGTGGCCTCAGCCATCTGCAGGACGGACATATCACCACCCTCACCACGCGGGACGGGCTCTCCTCCAATGTGATCACCGCGCTCTACCAGGACTCCTCCAGCGAACTCCCCGCCGAATCCCCCGGCCAATTGTGGATCGGCACGAATGGCGGCGGTCTCGACCTGTTCCGCAACGGCCGCATCACTGCATTTCCATCCGCTACCGGTCTGCCGGAGGTCATCCACACTATCGTCGAAGACAGCCATGGCAATCTCTGGCTTGCCGCCGCAACCGGCATCTATCGCGTCTCCCGTCGGCAGCTTGAGGACTTCGCCAGCCACTCCGGCGCCCACCTCGATGTCGCCGCATACGGCGTGGCGGATGGCATGCGCATCAACGAGTGCTCCTCAGGGCATCCCGCCGCCGTCCGCACACCCGACGGGGCTCTGTGGTTCGCCACACTGCGCGGCGTCAGTGTCACCAATCCGGAGCATCAGCAGGAAAATCGTCTCCCGCCCCCGGTCGTCATCGAAAACGTAACCGTCGACGATCAGCCCGCGCCGTGGGCGGAGAGCATCAGCGTCGGCCCCAGTCACACGCGCCTCTCCATCCACTACGCCGGCCTGAGCTTCGTCGCACCGGCGCGCGTGCGTTATCGCTATCGGCTGGACGGATTCGACCCTAATTGGATCGATGCCGGCGGCCGCCGCGTCGCTTACTACACCAACATTCCGCCAGGCCGCTACACCTTCCGCGTGCTCGCCGCCAACAATGACGGGGTATGGAACGAGACCGGCGCCACGCTCCAGGTCCGCTTGCTCCCGCACACCTGGCAAACCTGGTGGTTCCGCACTCTGCTCGGCCTCGTCGTGCTGCTGCTCGGCTACGAGGTCTACCGCATGCGCGTCCGCAACGTCGAGCTGCGTTTCAACGCGGTGCTCGCCGAACGCACCCGCATCGCGCGCGAGATCCACGACACGCTCGCGCAGGACATCGTCGGGATCAGCGTGCAACTCGAGCTCGTTTCTCGCCTGCTCGGTTCATCTGTCGATGCCGCCCGCACCCAGCTCGACGCGGCCCGCAGCCTGGTCAAGAGCAGCCTCACGGAAGCGCGCAGCTCTATCTGGAACCTGCGCTCTGCCGCTGCCGGCGCGGACGATCTTCCCGCGCGCGTGAATCGCGCCGTCACCCAGGCCGCCGCGAATAGTACGGCCAAGCTGCGCTTCCAGGTGCGTGGCACCTATCGTGCCGCGCCTCCCGCGGTCGAAGATCAGCTTCTCCGCGTCTCCCAGGAAGCCGTGAACAACGCGGTGCATCATGCTGTCGCCTCCGCCATCGATGTCACTCTCGGCTACGACACGCGTGCAGTCGAACTTTCGATTGATGACGACGGTCGCGGCTTCACATATGATCCGGCAAGCTTCGTTCAGGGCGGCCACTTCGGATTGAAGGGTATGCAGGAGCGCGCAGCGGAGATCAACGGCGTCTTCCGCATCGATACACAACCCGCGAAAGGGACGCGCATTTCCCTGCGCGTCGATATACCATGAGGACGTTTCCTGGTTTCACAACAGGTGCTGGGCTTTTCGCAAGTACTGACGCAGCTTTTCCGCCAAGAAGAGCGGCTCCTCGCGACTGCCGGTCCAAACGTCGTATTTGTAAAAAAAGGTTTTGAAAGTGCCGACTGTGACCACTGATTCTGCTGTCAAGCCCGTGCGCCTGCTCGTCGTCGACGATCACCACATCGTTCGCCAGGGACTGGTTGCGCTGCTCGCCACCGTGCCCGAGATGCAGGTGGTCGCGGAAGCCTCCGATGGCCAGCAGGCCTTAGTCCTCTATCGTCAGCATCAGCCCGATGTCACCCTGATGGACCTGCGCATGAATGCGATGAATGGCGTTGAGACTACCCGCGCCATCCGCGCCGAGTTTCCCAATGCGCGCATCATCGTCCTCACTACCTTCGACGGCGACGAAGACATCTACCGCGCGCTGCAGGCCGGCGCTCGCGGCTACCTGCTCAAAGGGATGGACACCGAGGAGTTGCTCGCGGCAATTCGTACCGTGCACAGCGGCAAATCCCGTATACCGGCGCCAGTCGCGGAGCGCCTCGCCGAGCGCATGAATACACCTGCGCTCACCGATCGCGAAACCGAGGTCCTGCGCCTGATCGTCGGCGGCAACAGTAACAAGGAGATCGCCGCGGCGCTCTTCATCTCCGAGGCCACGGTAAAGACCCACATCAACAGCCTGCTCAGCAAGCTCGGAGTGAGCGATCGCACGCAGGCCGCCACCACCGCATTGCAGCGAGGCATCGTCCATTTTGACTAATTCCTGCGCACGTCGTCACTTCCTGCAACTTGCCTTCTACTCCGCCCTGGTCATCTCCCTGACGCCCGCAGCGCTTCACGCACAATCCGCCGAGAGCTGGCGCGCCGCTACTCCGGACGAGCTCAAATCCGTGATCCCCGCACGCGCGCCCGTCATCTCCGAGCGCATCGAGACCGAGTTCCGCACCGCCTCCGGCATCACCGATGGCAATGGCCACTTCATCGCCGGCGTCGTCATGATCACCGCCGGCTACTCCGCCGAAGGGAAATACTCGCACTACTTTCTGGTGCAGGCGCCCGCGCGCGTCGGTACCGTCGATCTCGCTCCCGGCGACTACGTCTTCGGCTGGACCCGCTCCCAGGACGCGCTGAAGGTCAGCTTCTATCAGGCCGCCACCGGGAAAGAGGTTGGCGAGGTCGATGCCGTGCGTAACCCCACCATCACTCGCGTGGAAAGCTTCCGCATCTGGCCGCCTCGCGCCGCAGGCAGCGAGCCGCACTCGGTCATTCAGATCGGCCGCTTCTCGTTCCCATATTCGCTCGCGAAATAGCCTAAATCTCGCTCATGAAGGTGCGGTTGGAGCGATCGCTGGCTACCCTTCCCCTCATTTCGGTCATCCAACCCCAGTCTGTTCACCTTTGGGGATCCTTGCTTGGCCGCTATGGAGAGAACCGTCGACGAACAAGGCAAAACACGCCCGGCGCTCCCGCCACCAGCCCTTCCATCCGAACACCGGGCGGTAGAACCTGCAGGCAGAGTGCTCACGTCCGCTGCACCAATTGCGGATGCAGAGGAGATGCTTGCCCACCTCTCGGCTGAGTCCGACAAGTGGAAACAGCTTTACAAAGCTGTCGTCGCCAACACGCCGGATCTCGGCTACGTCTTCGATCTCAATCACCGTTTCACCTATGCGAACGATGCGCTGCTTGCCATGTGGGGTAAAACATGGGACGAGGCAATCGGCAGGAACTGTCTGGAACTCGGCTATGAGCCATGGCACGCTGCCATGCACGACCGTGAAATCGAGCAAGTCATCGCTACCAAAAAGTCGATACGCGGTGAGGTTCCATTCAACGGCACAAATGGACGCCGTATCTACGACTACATATTTTTCCCCGTCTTCGGTAGCAACGGCGAGGTCGAGGCGGTCGGCGGCACAACCCGGGATATCACGGAGATAAAAGAGGCTGAACACGTTCTGCGCTGGATGTTTACCCAGCAGAGCATTCTGGTCGACGAAGCCCCGCTCGGCGTCTTTCTGATCGACAGCAACTTCCGCGTCCAACAAGTGAATCCCATCGCGTTGCCCGTCTTTGGAGAGATACCCAACTTGATTGGCCGTGAGGTCGAAGACGTTTTTCACATCATGTTGGGAGAAAGATTTTGCCGACGAGCTCGTGCGGATTTTCCGGCGAGTGCTGGAGACCGGTGAGCCATATGAAGTAGAGGAACAGCCGCGCGTCCGGGCAGATAGAGAAATCACCGAGTACTACGAGTGGCGCGTCGTTCGCGTCCCCATTGCTCAGGGCGGAAATGGTCTCGTCTGTTATTTCCGCGACATCTCAGCCAGGGTGAAAGCAGAGGAAGCGCTACGGCAGACGGAAAAGCTCACCGCGGCCGGCCGGCTTGCCGCCACCGTGGCCCACGAGATTAACAACCCTCTGGAGTCCGTTACCAATCTCCTCTACCTCGCGCGAAGCGATACCAGTCTGAGCGAAGAATCGCGCAGTTATCTCGCGACGGCGAGCAAAGAGCTCGACCGTGCTGCCCATGTGGCCAGGCAGACCCTCGGGTTCTATCGCGACACGTCGGCTCCCGGATGGCTGGACGCCACGCAGACCATCAAAGATATTGCCAGGCTCTACTCCCACCGCTTGCGCGATCGTGACTTCACACTGCAAAGACGCACCGAAGATCCCGTGCAGGTCTTTGCCGTTGGCGGAGAGTTTCGCCAGGTCTTTTCCAACCTGCTGGTCAATGCAGCGGATGCCACGCAGGCAACCAGGGGCGGAATACGGGTGCGTGTGAGCGCTACAACCGATTGGCGTCGACCTCGCGGCACCGGTGTGCGCATCAGTGTTGCGGACAACGGCTGCGGCATTGATCCGCCACACTTAGCCAAAATCTTTAACGCCTTCTATTCCACCAAGAAAGAAATCGGCACCGGCTTGGGGCTATGGCTGGTACGAAGCATCCTGCAAAGACACCACGCCAGAATCAAGGTGCGCACCCGTTCTCAATCGCAACCCAGCGGAACCGTCTTCTCCATCTTCTGGCCAAACCCAGGGGAGAATGCACCGCCCCACAACTGAGAAGGCTACTTCTTCCATCCCGTCATCGTTTCCGTCTTCACCAGCTTGCCGCCCTCGGCCAGCACGTAAAGCTTGTTCGCCGCGAGGTTCTTCCACGTATCCACCTGGCCGGAAGGCCAGCGGATTTCGACGGATTCCACGGTCTCCGCCTTGTCCAGCCCAAAATGCAGCCGCAGGTCGTTCTGCGAGTAGTAGCTGCCGCCGCTGCGCACTTCATCCACCTGCACCAGCGGCTTCGCCGCTGCCGGATCGGTCTTCGCCGTCACCGTAACCCGCGCGCCGATGCCCGTGCGGTTCGACTTCACGCCGATCGCCTTGATCTTGATCCAGTTGCGCTTCACCGTTGCATCGCAACGTAGCAGTTGCGGATACGTATTCACGCAGTTCACGACGATGTCCACATCGCCGTCGTTGTCATAGTCGCCAAAGGCGCAGCCCCGCGCCGCGACCGCCGTCATGATGCCCGGCCCCGCCTTGGCACTGACGTCCTCAAACCGGCCATTGCGCAGGTTGCGATAGAGATACTTGTGCTCCGCGTACGGCGCCTCGGTCTTCGATCCGCTCACCTCCGGATACACGTGCCCATTCGACATGAACAGATCGAGCCAGCCGTCGTTGTCCATGTCGAAGAAGCCCACACCCCATCCCAGGTAGCGCGTGTTGATGCCCAGTCCCGACATATACGTGCGGTCTTCAAAGGTGCCGTCGCCCAGATTGGTGTAAAGCGAATCCGTGTCGCCGGCGAAGTTCGTCTTCACTACATCCAGATTGCCGTCGCGGTTGTAATCGCCGATCGAGACGCCCATCCCCGCCTGCGGTTTGCCATCCGGCGAAAACGCCGCGCCGGATTCGATCGCCACATCCTTAAACGTTCCGTCCTTCTGGTTCTGATAGAGCGTCGCCGCCGTCGAGTCGTTCGCGACGTAGATGTCGGGCCAGCCGTCGTTGTCCAGGTCGGCCACCGCCACGCTCAGCGCATAGTTGCCGATGGTGTTCCACATGCCGGCCTTTTGCGATACATCCGTAAACGTCCCGTCGCCGTTGTTGTGGTACAGGATGTTCTTTCCGCCCGGCAGGCCCGGCGGTCCGCACGCCACCAGGATGCCCTTGTAGGTGCACGGCCCCGACTCCGGCAGCGGCGCCGTCTTCAAATCGAGATCGATATAGTTCGCCACGAACAGATCGAGATGCCCGTCGCGATCGTAATCCAGAAATGCGCAGCCGGAGTTCCAGCGCGTCTTCGCCTGCGTCAGGCCGGCCTTCGCCGTCACATCGGTGAAGGTGCCGTTGCCATTGTTGTGGAAGAGCGCGCACTGCCCGTAGTAGCTGACGAACAGGTCATCGTGCCCATCGTTGTCGTAGTCGCCCACACAGCAGCCCTGTCCCCAGCCGCTGCGCCCAGCCCCGACTTCGCCGTCACATCGGTGAACGTGCCGTCGCGATTGTTCTTGAACAGGTGGCACGTCGGCTCCTCGCCCTTGGGAAATCCCTCCAGCCGCCAGCCATTCACCAGAAAGATGTCGATCCAGCCATCCGCGTCGTAGTCGTAAAACGCCACGCCGCAGCCCGTCGTCTCCAGCAGATACTTGTTCTTCCCCACGCCCGCCGTAGATCGTCTTCGCATTCAATCCGCTCTGCTTCGCCACATCCACAAAGCTGACGCCCAGCGGCGTGCCTGCGATCGGCGATACCGCGCCCGGCGGGGGCGGCATCGGCTTCGCCTCGTAATCATGCTGCGCAGCCGGCGCCTGCTGGCCCTCCGCGCGGGCCCACGGTGGAACCGCCATAGCTAAAACATCGGCAAAGCGGAAGCACCAGTGCCGTCCGGCTCAGCGAGCCAAGCACACGTCGGCGGGTCCAGCTCAATGGGTAATACCTCCGAGTATTCAGGTGGCGGAAGAGCGCAGCCAGTATAGCGACCGCGTTGGCAGGATCGCCTCCATCATTGGATCGGCTTTGCCAGCGCGGCGGCCTTCTCCCGCTCCGCTGCCGCTTCCGCCGTGCGCCCCTGCCGCGCCAGCGCTGTCGCCAGCCCGATGTGCGCATCCGCATAGCTCGGATCGCTGGTCACCGCCTCCTGATAGCGGTCGATCGCGTCGGCCACCTGCCCCTTCGCCAGCAGCATGTTGCCGGTGTTGGTCGCAAAGGTTGCGCGCTGCCGGTTCACCGCGACGCGCGTCAGCTCCGCGGCTTGCTTGCGCTCCGCTGCTGCCTCTGCCTTCTGCCCCTGATCTGCCAGCACGCCCGCGAGCGTAATGTGCGGACCTGGCTGATTCGGCAGCATCGCAATCGCGTGCCGCAGCGCATCCGCCGCCTCCGGCAGCTTGTTGTCCTGCTTGTAGACGCTGCCCAGCACCGCCCACGCATCGCCGTTCTGCGGACGCAGTTCCAGCGTGTGCCGCAGTTGCGCTCTCCGCATCCGCAAATCGTCCCGCCTGCATATAAAGGATGCCCAGCGTATAAGCCGGGTCCGGCGAGTTCGGATCCAGCCGCGCTGCCAGCTCCAGCTCCGGGATCGCGTGCGCCGTGTCGTCCTTCAGCTTGTAGGCGAGCCCCAGGTTGTAATGCAGTTGCTGGTTGTCGTTATCTAGCTTCAGCCCGGCCTCGAACTCGCGGATCGCATCGTCGATGTCGCTTTGCTGCAGATACGCCACGCCAAAATCCTCATGCACCACGGGATCGTCAGGCGTCAGCGCGGCTGCGCGCGCGTATAAGCGGCACCGCTTCCTTCGCACGTCCCTGCTGCACCAGTGCCAGCGCGTAGTTGGTCAGCGCGCTCGCATTCTCCGGCTCTGCCTCCACCACCCGCGCGAACAGCGGAATGGCCTCACGTTCCCGCCCCAGACCCTGCAGCGCAATCGCCGTCTGATAGGCAGCAGCAGAGCTCTCCGGCGCCAGCCGCATGGCTTCCTGACGCCAGCGGAGAGCGCTTTTCGTAGCTTCCCTGCGCCGAATATGTGTAGCGCCAGTTCGTTCAGCACCGCCACATCCTGCGGCTGATCTGCCCGCGCAGCCTCGAGCGTCGCCGCCGCCTCCGCCGGCTGGTTCAGTTGCATCAGGACCGTGCCCAGATGCAGCCGCGCTGCGACCATCTTCGGATCGAGCTCCACCGCCCGCGCAAACTCCGCTTGCGCCGCCGTCCATTGCTGCTCCTGCGCCAGCAGCGAACCCAGCGCATCATGCAAGGCCGCGACTGTCCGGAGCCGCCGTCACCGCGGCGCGTATACGCTCGAGTGCCGCACTGACGCTGCCCCGTTTGCGTCAATGCCTGCGCATAGCCGATCTCGAGCTCCGGCGGCAGCGCACTGCTCTGCGACGAAAGCGCCTTGAAAAGCGGCAGCGCCTCCGCCGGTCGCCCCGCACGTACCTCCGCCAGCGCCAGGTTCATCTTCATGTTCGCGTCGTCAGGTTTCATTGCAAGGCCGCGCTTCAGCTCCGCCGCTGCTTCCTCCGGACGTCCCAGACTCAGTAGCACAGAGCCGAGCGCCGCGTGCCCCTCTGGAATCTTCGGCTCCAGGCGCACCACGTCCGCAAACGAGCGCCGCGCCTTCTCCAGATCACCGGCATTGGCCGCCTCGTATCCAGCGCGAAAATCCGCGCTCGCCTGCTTCGCCATCGCGGCGGAGTGACCAGAGCTCGCGGCCTGCGCCAAAGCGTGCGAGCCGGCAGCGGAGCAAAGCGCGCACGCAAAAATCGCAGCAAGCGACAGGACGTCTTGGAGACAGCACATCATGGCTTCGAAAGCTTCGGCGCGGTCGCCGCCTGCAGCTCTACCGACTTCGCTGTCTCTCGCTCTGCGTCCTCCGCACGACCCGCTGCGCGATACGCCTGTCCCAGCAGGCTGTGCGTCATGAAGTTATTCGGATCCATGTTGCGCGCACGCTCCAGATACATGGTGGCCATCGCCGCATTCCGCTGCTTCAGCAGCACCTTGCCGAGCAGAATGTACGGGCCGGTCGAGGCCGGCTCCAGCAGCACCGCGCGATTCAGCGCCTGCTGCGCCTTGTCATACTCACCGGCCCGCAGGTAAGCATCCCCCAGCCGGTCGTAGAGTCCCCCGTACAGCGGATTGATCGCGCGCTCCTGCTCGAACTCCGCGATCGCATCCGTCTCTCGCGACTGCGCCAGCGCAATCTCGCCCAGCAGCTCGTGGACCAGCGGCATCTTCGGCGAAAGCTGCTGCGCCTTCTGCGCCGCCTCGATCGCGGCCGGCATATACTCCCGCCGCAAGAGCAGCCGCGCCGAAAGCAGATACGCCTCCGCGCCATCCGGCGAAAAACCATACTGCGCCGCGAACGCCCGCCGCGCATCGTCGTAACGGCGCGTGTCCATGTAGCAAAGGCCCAGGACGTAGTTGCCATCCACATTCGCGCTTGCCACCTTCTGCTCGCGCGAGCGCTCCAGCAACGGAATCGCATCCGCCGGCCGCCCCATCCGGAACAGGGTCACGCCCTGCATCTGCGCCGCTTCGATATCCTTTGGATCCTGCGCCGCGGCCCGCCCGAATGCCGTCGCGGCATCCTCCAGCTTGTTCTGCTGGTACAGCGCCATGCCGCGCAGCTTCTCCACCCCGGCAGGTTCCGGTGTTTGCGTGCTCAGCGGATCGAGGACGCGCAGCGCCTCTGTCAACCGCCCTTGCTGGATCAGCCTCTCTGCTGCTGCGGTATTCGCTGGCGAAGGCGGCGCAGCTGCTGCTGGTATTGCTGCCGGTGCTGCCGCCGGAGTGGTCTGCGCTAAGCATGCCAGCGCGCCCATCACCGCCGCCAGCAGTAGAACGCCGCAGCGGCTAATAGGTTCGGTACACAACTTCATGGGTTCGACTCTATCCGAAAGAGACGCACAAAAAGAAGCGTGCAAAAGAAGCGAGGAGAGCAACTCGCTCTCCTCGCGGTGGAACGTCGTTTGCGCCTCTAGAACTGCAGGCGAAGCGAGAATTGCAGTTGCCGGGTTGGGAACTGGCTCCCGAACAAGCCGCCGATGGTCTGATCGCCGTTATCGACCGAACCGCCTGGGTTGCCGAGGCTCATATGGTTGAACGCGTTGTAGGCATCGACACGGAACTGCGCAAAGAGCGACTCGTGGATCGGGAAATTCTTCTGTACAGCCATGTCCGTATTGAAGTAGTTCGGTCCAAAAATTCCGTTCCTGCCTGCATTGCCGATCTCATCCAGCCCCGGCGCAGTGAAGCCGTTGAATGGCTGCTCCGTGAGTGGAGTCGTGGCGCCATGGAAAGCCAGGCGGTTGTGATTCGTTGTATTAAGGCCGGCGATGTGCAATTTCAGGTTGTTCGAGCGGCCGTTCGGGTAGCAGGGTGCACTGCCGGGAATGGAAGCACTGCATTCCTGATAGCTGAGTGAGAAAGGCAGACCGCTGGCGTAGGTGATGACTGGACTGATCTGCCAACCGCCAATGATTTCATTCACAAACCCCGGGACGTTCGACGCAAATTGCGCGTTGCGCCCAAAGGGCAACTCGTAGGTGCCGTAGGCCGAAATCTGCTGCTCACGTTGTGAATCGTCGCGGCCCTTTTGAGCCCGCTTGATCCAGGTTGAGTAGCCGCTACCGAAGTTCACCGAGCGTTGCCATGCGTAGCTGGAGTTGAAGGACAGGCCTTTGGTCAACTGCTTAGCCACAGTGATATCCAGGGCGTTGAAATGGGTATCCTGATCGTCTCCGTTGTACTGGATGCTGGTATTCCAGCCGCAAGCTCCGGCGGGAAGACCTGGCAGCGACGGTTGTGTGTAATTCGGGTCTTGGCAGGCCTGCAGCGTCCCGCCGTAGTACCGCTGCAGCAGGGACGTGTTGTTCGTTCCGTTGTCGGGATAGATCCCCAGTGAATTCGCAACGGCGCTGCCCTCAGCGGTCGATGTGGTGTAGTGGAGTGCTTGCCCGTTGATGCTGTACTGGGCGGGCAGGAAGATACCAGCCTCGTTCGGGTTCGTGTTGTTGCCATCGCCAGCGCTCAGGGTATGCGTGCCCTTGTTGCCGACGTATGCCATGGTTACAGAGAGAGTCGGGGTGATGGACCGCTGGAGGCTCAGGTTCCAGGCATCGATCGTCGGGAGCCGCATCGGGTTGGGACGAGCCTTGGAGGTTACGTTAAAGCCCGGGTTCGGCAGCAGCCCGCTGGCGGGCACAGGAGTGACGGGTGGCAGGCCTGGGCCCTGAGCCAGAGTGAATGCGACGGAGTTAGGACCATTCGGCTGAGCAATCGATTGATTGGTCAGGATCGGCAGGTTCTGAGTTGCGGTGTGACCAAACAGCGAACCGAACACGCCCAGATCGAAGCTTCGTCCGTAGCCGGCACGGATCACCGTCTTGGGGTTGATCTGATAGGCCAGGCCGATACGTGGTGAGAGCGCCTTCCAGGATGGGCTCCAATTCATATTGGACGCGATATTTCCGTACTCCGCGACCTGCAAGTAGCCGGTCGAATCGGTCGGGCTGTTCATATTCAACAGCGCGCCGTTGCCTTTCCCATTCACCGTCTCTGGGAAGTACAGCTCCCAGCGAAGGCCCAGATTCAGGGTCAGGTTCGGCGTGAAGCGCCAGGTGTCCTGGCCGTAGAAGAAGACCCTCTTCTGGAACTCCTTCGCATTCGTTGACGTGCTGGCGTAACGCTGGTAATTGCTGACATCGCCGAGCACGAAGGTGGCGAATCCGAGACCGCCAACCTGATTCGCTGGGTTGGATGTCGGACCGACACCGAAATTGAACTGACCGGCACGGTTCACGTCGCTCGGGACACGCAGGTTGCGCGCATACCGGAGATCGGCGCCAAACTTGATCGAGTGATTGCCGAAGATCTTGGTCCAGTTATTCACGATCTGATACTGGTCCTCGCGCTGCGACAGTGGGCAGTTGCAGCGATTCACGTTCAATCCGCTTCCATATTGCGGGCCGACGCCGGAACCCTGACTCGAGCTGGCGACTCCGGTTCTGCCTGGATCCTCAATATTGAACGCCGAAGCACCGCTGGTGAAGCCTGCGTCCAGATTTGAATCCGGGATGCCGAGATTAGCAGTAAAGGGCTGACCCTGGTCGTACTTGCTGGTCACCGCGTTATAGCGGTAGTAGCCGAGACGAAAATCGGTCAATAGAGTGGCGCTCACTGCCATATCCGCGCCTGCCGCAACGCTGTCGTTGGCGCCCACCGAAGTACCACCGTAGTTGTTCAGACCGAAGCCGGTACCCCCAGCCGCCCCAAAGATCGTCGTGCCGGTCAATGTGTCGGTAAAGCGGCTGAAGCGGCCGAAGGCATGAATCTTCTGCGTGACCTGAACGTCCCCGCGAACATCCCATTGATCGGCGTTGAAGATCCCCTGCCCGCTGGCCGAATAGTTGCCCGCAATGCCCGTATTACCGAGGGCGAGAGTCGGTGCGGTCGTCGGCGTGTACGGCTGCAACAGCTTGAACAGCGCCAGCGCCTGGGGAGAGAGGCGTGCCGTCGGAATTACATTGTTCGGAAATGGCAGGCCGGTCGTCGGGTCGTAAATGGTGCCACTGGTGGCACCAAGCTGTGTCTGGTACTGACTGAAATCGCAACCCGGGATACCGCTGGGTCCAATCTGGGCGCCCAGGCAGGTATTCATCAACAGGGTCGTGGGCACCGTCTGCGTACCCGATGTGCCGGCCCTCTGCCGCTGTCCCTGATAGTCGCCGAAGAAGAACGCCCGGTCCTTCTTGATCGGGCCGCCAACTGATCCACCGAACTCATTGTAAAGGCCGCCGGGGATCAGATTACCCGTTGAATTTGGAGTAGCAGGATTCGGCGATTGCGTGAAAGGATTACGCGCCAGGTTCGCATTGCTGCGGCGATAGTCATACGCGCTGCCGTGGAAATTGTTCGTGCCCGACTTGGTCTGCACCGTCACCACAGCCGAGACAGCCTTGCCGAACTCGGCATCGAAGTTCTGCGTCGCGATCTTCGATTCGGTGATCGCATCGAGCGCCGGGTTCACAACGATGATGCCCAGGATCGGGTCCTGATTGTCCGTGCCGTCGAGCTCGTACGCGACGCCCCCGAAGGCCTGGCCGTCGATCTGGATCTGCTGACTGGCCTGCGGATTTTCGTCGGCCGCGTGGCTCCAGCCCAGCTGCTGCGCCCCAGGGAGGAGCAATTGCAGGCTGGTAAAGTTGCGGCCGGAGATCGGCAGGTCCGCAACCGTCTTCTGATCGAATGTCGTGGCCACGTCCGCGCGATCTGTCTTCAGCTGCGGGATGGCATCGGCGTTGACGTTGACCGTCTCGCTTGCTCCGCCGGTCTGCATTGCTGCATCGACCTTCGGCGAGGTATCGGCCAGCACTTGCAAGTGATTGGTTTCAAAGGTCTTGAACCCGGTCGCCTCTACCTTCACGGTGTACAGGTCCGGAATCATGTGCTCGACCGTGTAGTTGCCCGATTCGTTGCTTTTGACCGTTACCGACGTGCCCTTAGCCTCATCTGTCACCGTAACAGTCGCACCCGGAATGGCTGCTCCCGATGCATCTGTCACTGTTCCGTTGACTGAACCGTAAACCGCCTGTGCGTGGACCGCATGCGGAAGGATGGCTATCCCGATACCAAGGCAAGCGGTTAGGACCGCCTGCGCGCGTCTGGTCATAATGGTCTCCCCTAAAATGCTGCTCTGGCGCCCTGCCGTGCCCTCTGAAATCTGCACGAGCAGTTATGCGTTTGCTACCGTTGCTGAACTCGGCGGTACTGCTTCCATTTCATTCAAATGGATGATTACTTTCCGGTGACGAACTATAGAGATTCTCCAACAGGCGTGTCAAAGAAAAAATCGTCCGATCCCGGACACGCTCGCTTCACTACAATCGGAAGGCAATGGCCCCGCCAGACAAACGATATGCGAAAGCGCTCATAGTTAGCGTTTACGCGGCTCTTTTCGCGCTTTCCATCTACCGCTCAGAAGGTATCTGAACCGTACCCGGCAAGCACCGCCCATCCAGCCCCGGCTTGGTTCGAAAACGTCGCGCCGCAGGCAGGAATCAAGGTCCTGAACGTTAACGGAGGAGTAACCTCCAAGCGCTACATCCTCGAGGCCACCGGCTCCGGAGTCGCCATCCTCGATTACGACAATGACGGCTATCCCGACATCTTTATGGTCAACGGCGCTTACCTGCATTCCGACTCCGGCGAAGCCGGCCCTGCCGCCCACCAGCCACCTCTTCCATAACAATCACGACGGCACCTTCACCGATGTGACCGCCAAATCCGGACTCACCGACACCGGCTGGGGCCAGGGCGCCTGCGTCGGCGACTATGACAACGATGGCCTGCCCGATCTCTACGTAACCGGCTACGGGAAAAACCGCCTCTACCACAACGAGGGCCACGGCCGCTTTCGCGAAGTCGCCGAGCACGCCGGCGTCGCCGGCACCGGCAAGGAGTGGGGCACCGGCTGCGCCTTCGTGGACTACGACCGCGACGGCAAGCTCGATATCGCCGTCGCCAACTACGTCCACTTCGATATCAAGGAGGTGCCCGAGCCCGGCAAGGCGCCTAGCTGCATGTGGAAAGGAGTGCCCGTGATGTGCGGTCCGCGTGGACTCGAGTGGGCGCCCAATACGCTCTACCACAATCTTGGCAATGGTAAGTTCGAGGACGTCTCGGTGAAGAGCGGCTTCACCAAAACCAACGGCCACTACTGCTTCTCCGTCTCCACCATCGACGCCGACGAAGACGGCTGGCCCGACATCTACATGGCCTGCGACTCTACTCCGGCCATCCTCTACCGCAACAACCACGACGGCACCTTCACCGATCGCGCCGCCGACGCCGGTGTGGCCTTCAACGAGGATGGCCGCGAGCAGGCCGGCATGGGATCAACAATCGGTGACTACGACGGCGACGGCCACCTCGACATCTTCAAGACCAACTTCTCCGACGACACCGCCACCCTCTATCACGCGCGCGGCGACGGCACCTACGATGACGTCACCTATCCCTCCGGACTCGGCATCAACACCGACAAGCTCGGCTGGGGCACCATGTTCCTTGATATCGACAACGACGGCTGGCCCGACATCATCTCCGCCAATGGCCATGTTTACCCCGAAGTCGATTCCAGCCATCTCGGCTCTGACTACCGCGAGCCCCGGTTGCTCTATCACAACCTCGGCAACGGAAAATTCGCCGACATCACCAAGGACGCCGGTCCCGGCATAACCACCCCAGCCTCCGCGCGTGGCCTCGCCATCGCCGACCTCTGGAACGACGGCCGTCAGGAAATCGTCATCAATGATGTCAGCGCGCTCCCCATGCTGCTTGTCAATCGCGTCGCGAACAGCAATCACTGGATCGGACTCGCTCTCACCGGCACCAAATCCAACCGCAGCGCCATCGGCGCGCGCATCACCGTCCGTGGCACGGCAGCGGGCAAAGACCGCGTCTGGGTCAACGAGGTGCGCAGCGGCTCCTCCTACAACTCCTCGAGCGACCTGCGCCTCCACTTCGGCCTCGGCCCGTCACCTGTGCTGCGCGAAGTAGAAGTAAGCTGGCCCTCCGGCCTTACGGAAATCTTCCCTGCCCCGGCTCTTGACCACATCACCGCGCTCACCGAAGGCGCCGGCAAACCGCTGTCTGCAAAAGCGGCGAAATAAAACATCGATTCGTATCTCTAACTGTTGCTTAAATCTCGCTGAATACAGTGCGAATGAGGCCGCATCGTCGCACTGGCATTTCATCAAACATCAACCACGAGACCATAAACTTTCAGTATGTCCCTGCTTAAAGTCATCCTCCTCGCCATCGTGCAGGGGCTCGCCGAACTGCTGCCCGTTTCCAGTTCTGCGCATGTCATCGTCGCCGAGAAGCTGATGGGCCTCGATCCCTCCTCTCCGCAAATGACGCTGCTGCTCGTCATGCTGCACACCGGCACCATGTTCGCCGTCATCGCCTACTTCTGGAACGACCTGGAAGGAGTCGTATTTCGCCAGCAAAGCCATCTTCCGCCAATTCGCCGTGCGCGTGGTCTGGGCGACGCTGCTGACCGGACTCATCGGTGAGGGCGCGAAGAAGCTGCTGGAAAAAACGCTGCTTCACGACGCGCCCAAAGCCGAGATCGAGCAGCTCTTCAGTCATCTGGAACTGATCGCGCCCGCATTGGCTGCGGTCGGCATCCTCATTCTGATCGCCGGCCTCGTCGAACATCGCAAGCGGACTGCTCAGCCTGCGCAGATGCGTCCCCGCGAACGCTTCAGAGCAAGCTCACAATAGGGCAGGCCGGCTGGATGGGCATCGTCCAGGGGCTCGCGCTTGCCCTTTCGCGGATTCTCCCGCTCCGGCTCGACCATCTCCATCGGCATGCTCACCGGCGCTGCAGAAAGAAGCACGCAGAACGGTTCAGCTTCGCCCTCGCCGTTGTCCTGACGCCCGCCGTCGTCGGCTCTGGAAGCGATACGTCTCTGGAAGGCCGCGCATCTCGCAACGGCGCCGCTCCCATCGACCTTCACGCGTTCCCTGCTCTCCAGCCTGCTCGGCATGGTCTTCTCGTTTCTCGCCGGCCTGCTCGCGCTCAAGTGGCTCAGCCGCTGGCTGGAGACCGGTCGCTGGTACCTTTTCGGCATCTACTGCCTCGTCGCCTCTGCCGCGGTCTATGCGCTGCACGCGCATGGCTTCTGAGCACGAGCGCCTTATCCGGTTTCTGAGTACCCCAAGTGTTCTGGGCGTCACGCTAGAAGGTTGCCTGCCTGCGCGGCACTTTCTTCGCCTATCCGTGCCGCACTAACGGCTTTCCAATAAATTTGGCCCAAGCAAACGTACGCCCGGATTGCGAATCCAAACGTCGTTTGAAGAATATGAAAACAATAGAAAAGGGGCGACAACAAGACGCGATGATGAAAAAAACCTCAGCCTCTGCCCAATATTCAGATCAATCCGCCTTGAACGGAAACGGTCGTGACCTCTTGAATACGGGCGTTCCCGGCTTCGATGAGATTCTGCACGGCGGATTGCCGCGAGGGCACTTATATCTGATCGAGGGAAATCCCGGCACTGGCAAAACTACATTGGCGCTTCAATTCCTGCTGGCAGGCATTCAGAAGGGAGAACGCGTCCTGTACTTCACTCTTTCCGAATCGGAGCAGGAGCTGAAAGAGGCTATCCGGGGGCACGGATGGCCCTCTGAATCCCTCCTATGTATCTGTGAAATGGCACCACCGGAAGAGGATCTGAAGCCGGAAGCGCAGTACACCGTCTTTCATCCTTCAGAGGTCGAGCTCGCCGACACCATCGCCGCTATCTTTAAAGAGGTAGACGCAGTCCGGCCGCAGCGGCTTGTCTTCGACTCGCTCTCTGAACTACGCATGCTGGCTCGCGATCCGCTCAAATACCGTCGCCAGATTCTCGCCCTCAAACGGCACCTGTCGGGACGCGATTGCACCACCCTCCTGCTCGACGATGGCACCGCCGAGGGTGGAACCGATCTCCAGTTGCAAAGCATCGCGCATGGAGTCATGCGCCTGGATATCATCAATCGCGACTATGGCATCAGTCGCCGCCGTATCCAGATCGCCAAGGTGCGTGGCTCCGACTTTCGCGCGGGCTTTCACGACTACACCATTCAGAAAGGTGGCATTTCCATATATCCCAGGCTCGTGGCCGCAGAACACAAGCATGGCTTTGAGCGGAAATGCGTTCCCAGCGGGATTCAGGAGCTCGATGATCTTTTCCGCGGTGGCATCGACACCGGAACCAGCACGCTGCTCATAGGACCAGCGGGTTGCGGCAAGTCGACCATTGCATTCCAGTATGCATGCTCCTCTGCCCAGCGAGGGGAAAAGGCCCTGATCTTCACCTTTGACGAGTCCGCGAGTACGCTCCTCCATCGCGCCCGTCAACTGAACATGGATCCCGACCCATACCTAAAAAAGGGAGTTCTCGAGGTGCAGCAGATCGATCCCGCAGAGCTTTCACCCGGCCAGCTTGTCGCCAGGGTTCAGCGCGTGGTGGAGGAAGAAAACCTGCGCGTGCTCGTCATCGACAGCATGAACGGCCTGCTGAATGCCATGCCCAACGAGCAATTTCTCGCCATGCAGTTGCATGAGCTCTTCGCCTACCTCGGTCAGCAGGGCATCGCAACCATCATCACTCTGGCTCAGCACGGGTTGATAGGAAGCGTAATGGAAGCCCCAATCGACGTGAGCTATCTGGCAGACACCGTCCTGCTTTTCCGTTACTTTGAAAGAGCCGGTCAAATACGCCAGGCACTCTCCGTTGTGAAGAAGCGCAGCGGTCCCCACGAGCGTACGATTCGCGAACTCCACTTTGAAAAGGGCAGAGTCTATGTTGGTGAGCCGCTCACGCATTTTGAAGGAGTCCTTACCGGAGTACCGCGATTCCTTGGAGGCACATCCAGTATCGAAGATGCACCGCTCGTCGGTGAGTGACTGCGAAACGACGGATCACCGCACCATCATCCTTGCCCCAACCGGCAGGGACGGTGATCTGATCGCAGGGCTTTTGAAATGGCGCCAGCTGCCCTGTCGATCCGTAGATTCTGTAGCCGAGTTGGCCGCTGAGATTCAAAAAGGCGCCGGCGCGGCAATCATTTCCGAGGAGGCACTCGCCGGAAATGGGATACCGGAGATAGTCAAGGTCGTACAATCAACAGCCCTCCTGGTCAGACTTCCCGCTCATCCTGCTGACTGTCGGTGGCCAGGTCACCGCCGAAAGCGAGCGGCTTCGCGAGGTGCGCCGGCCGCTCGGGAATGTTTTTCTTCTTGAAAGACCCATCCGCCCCGAAACTCTGCTCGGCACGCTCGAGATCGCGCTGCGCGGACGCCAGCGCCAATATCAGATTCGCGACCAGATGCTGCAATACGAACGTGCCCAGGAGGCGCTTCGCCGCTCCGAGAAGCTCGCGGTGACCGGCCGCCTCGCCGCCAGCATTGCCCACGAAATCAACAACCCTCTCGAAGCAGTTACAAATCTGCTCTACCTCATCCGGACAGAGGATCCTCAGGGAAAGCTCGAAGAGTATCTGAACGAAGCAGAACGCGAACTCGCGCGCGTCACGGAGATCACCACACGTACTCTGCGCTTCTATCGCGAGCCCAACAAGCCGATAGAAACCGAACTTGCCGCGGTTCTCGAATCCGTTCTGCTCCTTTATCAATCCCGTCTCACCGCGGCTGGCATCACGGTCGATCAGGAGATTCGAATCCCATCGGCTGCCTGTGCTCTCCAGCCCAGGCGAGCTTCGCCAGGTCATCGCCAACCTCGTCGGAAACTCGATTGACGCCATGCGGCGCGGCGGCCGCATGCGCATTCGGATCTCCCCGGCCAAAGACCGCCATGGTGCGGGGCCGTACGTCTCACCATCGCAGACAGCGGCTCCGGCATCCCAGGCGATCTAATGCCCAAAATATTCGAGCCCTTCGTTACGACCAAAGGCGAAACGGGAACAGGACTCGGGCTATGGGTGACGGAGGAGATCGTCAAAAAAAACGGCTGGAAGATCCAGGTCCGCAGCAGTCAGGCTCGCGGCCGCTCGGGAACGACATTTTCTCTCCGCATGTCGCTCCCGAAGCGAGCGCCGATAAAGCCCGCCACAGGTCCTGCTATACATCGCGCCACATGCTATTTGCCGGCTACTTGCCTTTCTCCAGAGCCTTCGCGCTATCGAGGTGCTTCTGCAGGACCGGCAACGCTGACTCTGCATAGGTCTTCAAAGCCGCGTTCTGCGTTTCCCCGCCTACCTTCGTATAAATGGCAATCGCCTTGGTATGCCCGGCAATCATCTCGTGGATATAACGCTTATCGAAGGCGGCGCCCTTCAATTTCTGGAACGGATCAATCATCGCTTTATTGTGCTCGGCGTCGATCGCAGTAGGCACATTGAGGTTGGCTTGATGAGCGGCGGAGTTCAGCTCGGCAAAGTCCTTGGTGTGATCGGTGGCCAGCATCTGACCGTAATCCTTGACCGGCTGCGCCGAGGCTGTGGTCCCAGCTAACTGACCCAGGTTCGCTTCCACCATGTCCGTCTGTGCGGCAAAATCGACAAATTGCTGGTCGGTCATCGCCGTGGTTGCCGCGGCCTTCTTCTCTTTGGCCAGCGCAGGCATCGAGCAGAGAACCACGCAACAAACGGCTGAAAGGATACGTTTCATCTGATTTCCTCCGGATCGAGATCTGTTACGAAAAGTTAGATGCCAATCCGCAAATTACGAATTGGACACAATGCTTCGCCGCAAAAAGTGATTTTTGCGATGGAGAGCGCATTCTCCAGAATCCAGAACTGCCCGTCCGCGCGGCTGGATAGCCTAATCTGGATGCATGACTGAAATGGAGAAGGCGATTCGTGTAGGGCTCATTGGTTACGGTTTTGCTGGAAAGACTTTTCATGCCCCACTGATTCAGTCAGTACCAGGCCTTACGCTGGCAGTTGTCGGGTCAAGCAAACCCGAGCTTGTCCAGACTGGCTATCCTGGAACCACGGTCTGTTCCGCGATCGACGTGCCCACCCATCCGGATGTCGATCTCGTTGTCATTGCGAGCCCCAACGAGAGCCATTTCCCCCTCGCGGCCGCTGCCCTGCGCGCGGGAAAAGACGTCGTTGTCGATAAGCCCTTTACCGTAACTCTTGCGGAGGCTCGTTCGCTCCGCGATATCGCAAGGCAGCACAACCGAATCCTCTCGGCCTTTCATAATCGGCGCTGGGAGAGTGAGATCCTCGCCACGAAGGCGATACTCCAATCAGGTGCGCTCGGCGAAATATCGCACTACGAGTCCCATCTGGACCGCTTCCGTCCCGTCGTGCGCCGACGCTGGCGCGAAGATCCTGGTCCCGGCGCAGGATTGTGGTTCGATCTTGGACCTCATCTGATCGATCAGGCATTGCATCTCTTCGGGCTTCCGCATTCGGTGAATGCCAACTTCGGCACCCTGCGGAAAGGTGGACAGACCGACGACTGGGCTCACGTGCAGTTGAATTACGATCGTCTTCGCGTCGTCCTCCATGCCTCATTGCTGGTATCGGGCGGCGGTCCGCGATCCGTGCTTCACGGCACGCTTGGCAGTTGGGCGAAGTTCGGCGCAGACGTTCAGGAACGCCAGCTGATGAGCGGCATGCTCCCCGACGATCCGAGTTTCGGCCATGACCCCAATCCCGGTATCGTCTACGACGGCGCAACCGGCACCCAGACCGAAGTGCCGTCGCCGAGGGGCGACGAGCGTGAATATTACGCCGGGATCAGAGACGCAATTCTCGGTAAATGCTCGCCTCCGGTTTCCACAAGAGATGCCGTCGCGAACATGGCCATTCTCGAGACATCCTTTGAATCGGGAGCTCGGAGCCAGGTGCTTCCCCTTCCTCTCACGCCGGACGAGCGCGCCGAATGGGCACCGCTTGATCCATCGCTGGCGACGCAGAATACGGCAGCGACAGCGATTCCACTGCCGCGCTGAAGCAGGTTCACAAGATGCGTTGAAGAAAAGACGGCTCTCCACGCCGCCGTTCCGTCGAACAACGGCGGCGCAGAGCAAAACTCAACACCTCACAATGCTTGTCAAACTGTTTTAGACTGAGTTTCTCTCACCGGCCATGTCACCCGCCGCACATCCGCAACCGGTCTCAGCGTGTTCGCGCCGTCGTGTCATCGCTCTCTTTGCCGCCGGCCTGGGCTCACTTCTCGTCCCACCGTTCGCATTTGCCGATGGCGGCTTCGTCTACGGTAAAGACATCGACGGCCACGACGTGACCTCGCTCGCCGCACCCGGCACCCGATACGTCGCCGCCATCTTCGTCGCCACCGATTGCCCCATCTCCAACCGCTATCTCCCCCTATTCACTCGGCTGTCGAAACAGTTCACGCCGCGCGCGGTCCGGCTCTGGCTGGTCTATCCCAACCCCGATGACACCCTCGCCGCCGTCCGCGCGCATCAAGCGCAATATGCCGCCGCCTCATCGCTGCCCCAGCTCATCGCGCCCGACCCGCGCGTTCTTGCGCAGGCCCACGTTCACGTCACACCGGAGGCCGCCATCTTCTATGGCGATGCAGTCCGGAACCAGGCCGCTCTCTGGCACGGCCGCATCGACAACCGCTATCTCACCTTCGGCACGCAGCGCCCTGCGGCCACGCGCCACGACCTCGCCGATGCGCTCAACGCTCTGCTAGCCGGGCGCCAGCCGACACCGCCCGCAGCCCCGCCCGTCGGCTGTGCCATCATCCCACGGGCACTCCACACGTAATGCGCCGCGCCGTCATACACCCGATCATTTTCCTGAGCGCTCTCGTATCCGCCACAGGCACATTTTCACAGACTCCCGCGAAGGAAACCGTCCCACCTACCTGGTCGCATCAGATCGCTCCCATCCTTTACCGCAACTGCACCACCTGCCATCATCCCGGTGGCGCAGGTCCGTTCAGCCTGCTCACTTACAACGACGCCCGCCGGTGGTCCACGCAGATCCTCACCGTCACCCAATCGCGCTTCATGCCGCCCTGGCTGCCCGAGCCCGGCTACGGCGACTTCGCTGACAGTCGCCGCCTCTCCGCCGAGGACCTCGCACATATCCAGCGCTGGGTCAGCGCCGGCATGCCGGAAGGCATCGCCGGCGAAGCACCATCAGCGCCGAAGTACGCCTCCGAGTGGCAACTCGGCACGCCCGACCTCATCCTCACCGCGCCCCAATCCTTCACCGTTCCCGCCGACGGCCAGGACCTCTTTCGCAACTTCATCTATCCCGTCGGTGTCACCCGCACCCGCTACGTGCGCGCGGTCGAAATCCTTCCCGGCAACGCGCGCGTTGTCCACCACGCCAACATCCTCGTCGACCGCACCGCCGAGCTCCGCCGCCAGCACCCCATCGACTGGCGCGCCGGCATCCCCGGCATGGAGCTCGAAATCGGTTCCGGCGATCGCTTCGATCCCGACAGCCATTTCCTCTTCTGGAAGCCAGACACGCCCGCCATCATCGAGCCGCCCGGCATGCCCTGGCGCATCGATCCTGGCAACGACCTCATCCTCAATACCCACCTCAAGCCCACCGGCCGCGTCGAGACGGTGCAGCCGCGTATCGGCCTCTACTTCACGGATGCTCCGCCCACCCGTCAACCAATGCTGCTGCAGCTCGAGCACGATGCCGCGCTCAACATCCCCGCCGGAGACAGCCACTTCGTCATCGAAGACCAGCTACGCCTGCCCATCGCCGTCTACGCACTCGGCATCTACCCGCACGCGCACTATCTCGGTAAGCAATTGGAGGCGTGGTCCATCGCGCCCGACGGCACCCGCACGCCGCTCATCCTCATTAAGGATTGGGACATCGACCGTCAATCGGTCTACAGCTATCGCAAGCCGCTGCTCCTGCCCGCAGGCTCGGTCCTGCACATGCGCTACGTCTACGACAACTCCGCCGCAAACCCGCGCAATCCCGCGATCCCGCCGGTGCGCGTGCACAACGGCAACCGCTCTACGGATGAAATGGGCCATCTATGGCTGCAGGTCCGGCCTGTCCATCCAATGGAGCGCAACTCGCAGGGCAAAGAGAGCGATTCCCGCATGCTCCTCGAACGAGCATGGATGGAGCACCGCCTCACCCGCGATCCATCCGACTCGCTCGCGGCCTACAATCTCGCCTCGCTCGACAGCATGAGCGGCAACCCCGGCGGCGCGATCGCTATCTATCGAAAACTCCTTGCGGCTGAGCCCGTCAATTCTCCCAATGCGGCCCGCATCGCCACCTCGCTGGGGGCGGCCCAGCAACAAGACGGCGACTGGCAATCAGCCGTGGCCACCTACCGCCACGCGCTCACACTCGACCCCAATTACACCGACGCGCGCTACGATCTCGCGACCCTCGAGTTGCAACACGATCAATACGACGCCGCTTCAGCCGACTATCGCACCCTGCTCCAGCAGCATCCCGATGACGCTGCCGCGCACGGCGGCCTCGGCGCAGCGCTCGCGCAACTCGAGCCCGACGCCGCACGCGCCGAATTCGATCGCGCCCTCGCCCTCGATCCCGCGCAGCCAGACACGCTCGCGAACTACGCCTCGCTGGAACTAGGCAGCGACCATCCGCAGCACGCGCAGGAGCTGCTAACGAAAGCCATAGCCGCCGGCGTGCACGATGCCGCGACATACCAGCAACTCGCCTTCGCCGATCAGCAGATCCGCCACCCCGAGCAAGCTGAAGCCGCCCTCCGCTCCGCCATAGCAGCCGACCCGGCTGACCCAACCAGCCACGGGCTGCTCGCGCAACTGCTCGCCGCGCGTGGCGATCTCGCCGCCGCCATAAGGGAGCAGCAGGCCGCATTGCACCTCAATGAAAAGGACGCCGACGGCTGGAGCAATCTCGGCGTCCTTCACGCGCAATCCGGTCAGGCGGCAGCCGCGCGCAGCGACTTCGAACACGCCCTAGCCCTCGACCCACAACACGCCGAGGCGCGCGCCAATCTCCAGCGGCTCAACTCGGGCGCGTCTAAGCAATGAGGTTTGGCTCTCCATAAAACACGGCGATGCCGCACTCTTTTTCTTGATCCATTCGATCTTTACGGCCTTCGAACCCTCGGGCAACGGCACGCATAGCTGAATCGATTCCGTCGCTACCTTGTGGTGCGATGAAACGGATGCTCCAGAGAATCACTTCCGCAGCTCTGCGTCCCCCCGGCCAGCGCCGCTGCCAGCCCGCGCGCCCGCTGGTCATCCGGCGCAAAACGCAGCAGCCGCTTCAGTGTGGCTTCCGCGTCGTCCTTCCGCCCCAGCCGGCACAGCCCCAGCGCCAGGTTGTAGCCCGCGGCTGCCTGCGCCGGATCACCATTGAAGACGCGTTCCCACAACCGAACCGCCGTCGCGTAATCTCCCGTCCCGGCGAACAGCACCGCCATATCGCCGCGCGCCGTGCCGTCCTCAGGGTCCGCCGCGAGTGCCGCCCGATACTCACCGTCCGCCGCGTGAATGTCTCCCGATCGCTGCTCCAGGTAGCCAAGCTCCGTATGCAACTCCGCGTCCTTCGCAGTCAGTCCCTCCAGCACCTCGGTCTTTCGTAACAGCGAGAGTGCCATTTCCCCGCTCGCTCGGTCGCCATGCTGCGCCATCTGTGCATAGGCCAGCCCCAGCTCACGATCGGTCGGCTTCTCATCCCCAATCGGCACCAGCAGCCCGCTCTTCCCCGCCCGCCCGCTGGCCGCCGCGTGAGCGGTGTGCACTATCTGAATCCGATGATCCGTCACCTGTTCGTGCGCAATGTCCTCGCTCGCCCCGCGCGGCATATGGCAGGTCGCGCAGTCCGGCTGCTCGGGATGATGCGCGGTCGCATACTTCGCACCCGTGTGGCAGCTCAAACATTTCGCGCGATAGTACGCAACTCGCTCTGCTGGCGTCGCGCTCGTCTCGCTCCCGTGCGGATCATGACAGGTCGTGCAGGTCATTCGATCGCCGCTCGCCCCCTTGCACGCGCTCTGCAACAGCGCCTCATACTGCGAGGTCGCGCGTCCCTCCGGCCCAACTTCTCCCTGATGAACGAAGTACGCTACGCTGTCGAACAGCGCATCACCCGGTCGGTATGTCGCCAGCGAGTGTCCCAGCCGGTATACCGCTGTCTCGCCTTCCAGATGGCACTGCAAACACACCGAGTCGCGCCGTGCCGCGTCGAGCTTCGCCGGATTCAGCACCCCCGCGTTGCCCTTCGTGCGCACATGCTCCGCCGCATCGCCATGGCAGGACGTGCAGCCAATCCCGCCATGCGCAAACGGCGCGCCCGCAAAATGATTCCGCGCCGCCGGCAGTGCCGTAGCCACGCCGCTCACATGGCAGTGCAGGCAATTCGCGTCTACCGGCAACGTCAGCGGCATCTCGCGCGCATTCAGATAATTCGGCGCCATGTCCCACACCCGCTTCTTCGCATACCAGTTCACCGGCGTCTCAAACCAGTAGTCATCCCGCTCAAACAGATACGTCCGCCCCCGCGTGTTCGATCCGACAAAGTACGCGAGCTTCACTTCGCCGCTCAGATATCCGCCTGCCGCCGCAGCCCGCCGCTCATAGCTCAGCCAGCCCGCGCCATCGCGCTCAAATATTTTGTAGCGCACCCCGGAGATGCTATGCGTGAAGCTCCCCTCCATCAGCCCATCTATCGCTGCGCCGCTCGCGCGCGACATGGGCGTCGCCTCGTAGTGCTCATAGATCGCGCGATGACATCCTGCGCACGCAGCATCCGGCGAACTCGAAGCAGATGCACCAGACGCAGCCGCCATCACCGGAACGTCGCGCTGCGACCTTACTCCCAGCGCCAGCGTAAGGCCGCAAGCAGCCACCACCATCCATCTCGCCTGCACTCCAAATGCCATGCGTCCGCGCCCGCCCTCTCCGTGGCCTGTATACCACCCGAAGCAGCGCTCTTTACATTGGCCAGACCGCATTCGCAATCGATGTAGGGCTTGCGACGTCTTTTAACGCAGCTTTCCCTCAAGAAAAGCTGCTCTTCGCGGATGTAAGTGGGAACATAGTACTTGTGAAAACGGTCTAACAGGCCGGTTTCCTCTGGAGTGAGTCGCTCCGCTCAAACCGCATCCAACTGCGAAGTATCCGCCGCCCATTCTCAAAGGAGAGATTGCCATGCCGACCGCCGCCAAAACGAAGCCCACGTCTCGCACTCACCAAGCACCGGCCGCCGCGCATGCTGACTCCTCTCATTTGGACCAGCACGAGCTCGATCTCATGGACGCCTACTGGCGCGCCGCCAACTATCTCTCTGTCGGCCAGATCTATCTGAAGGAAAATCCGCTGCTCCGCCGCCCGCTCACGACGGCCGACATCAAGCCGCGCCTGCTGGGCCACTTCGGCACCACCCCGGGGCTCAATTTCATCTACCTGCATCTGAACCGCATCATCCGCCATCACCATGCCAACGCCATGCTTGTCGTCGGGCCCGGCCACGGCGCGCCCGGCATTGTCGCCAACACCTATCTCGAAGGCACCTATACCGAGGTCTACCCCGACATCGAGCGCAATCACGACGGTCTCAAGCGCCTCTTCCGCCAGTTCTCCTGGCCCTACGGCATCCCCTCGCACGACGCCCCCAACGTTCCCGGCTCCATTCACGAGGGCGGCGAGCTCGGCTACTCGCTGCTTCACGCTTACGGAGCCGCCTTCGACAACCCCGACCTGCTCGTCGGCTGCATCGTCGGCGACGGCGAGGCCGAGACCGGCTCCGCTGCCGCATCCTGGCACTCCAACAAATTCCTCAATCCCATCACCGACGGCGCCGTCCTGCCCATCCTTCACCTCAACGGCTATAAGATCGCGAACCCCACCGTGCTCGCCCGCATAGAGCAGGACGAACTCATGGGGCTCTTTGAAGGCTACGGCTACACACCACACTTCCTTGAAGGTGACGATCCGGCCGACATGCATCGCCGCATGGCCGTGACCCTCGACACCATCCACGCCGAGATCCGCGGCATTCAGCAGCACGCCCGCGAGCACAACGACGCCACGCGTCCCCGCTGGCCTATGCTCATCCTGCGGACGCCGAAAGGCTGGACCGGCCCCAAATTCGTGGACGGCAAACAGGTTGAAGGCACATGGCGCGCCCATCAAGTGCCGCTTGACGAAGTCCGCACTAACCCAGAGCATCTCAAGCTTCTCGACGAGTGGCTTCGCTCCTACAAACCTGAAGAGCTCTTCGATCAAGACGGCTGTCTGCACGACTCCATCGGAGCCGTCGCGCCACGCGGTCTCGAGCGCATGAGTGTCAACCCCAGCGCCAATGGCGGACTGCTGCTCCAGCCGCTGGATATGCCGAATTTCCGCGACTTCGCCGTCAAAGTCGATCAACACGGGGCCATCGAAGAATCCGCCACCGCCATCCTCGGCAACATGCTTGAAGAGGTGATGCGGCGCAATCTCGCCACCCGCAACTTCCGCATGTTCGCGCCGGATGAGAACGCCTCCAACCGCCTGCAGGCCGTCTACAAGGCCAGCGGCAAACGCTGGGACGCGCGCGTTCCTGCCGGTCGATGAAAACCTCTCCGTCGATGGCCGCGTCATGGAAGTGCTCTCAGAAAACCTCTGCGAAGGCTGGCTCGAAGGCTATCTGCTCACCGGCCGCCACGGCTTCTTCTCCTGCTACGAGGCCTTCATCCACATCGTCGACTCGATGTTCAACCAGCACGCCAAGTGGATCAAGGCCTGCCACAACCTGCCCTGGCGCAAGCCCATCGCCTCGCTCAACTACTTGCTCACCTCGCACGTCTGGCGTCAGGATCACAACGGCTTCTCCCATCAGGACCCCGGCTTCATCGATCACGTCGCCAACAAAAAAGCCGATACCGTCCGCGTCTATCTCCCGCCCGACGCCAATTGCCTGCTTTCCGTCGCCGACCATTGCCTGCGCTCGCGCAACTACGTCAACCTCATCATCGCAGGCAAGCAGCCGCAGCAGCAGTGGCTCAATATCGAAGACGCGGTGCAGCATTGCATCGCCGGGCTCGGCACGTGGAAGTGGGCTTCCAGCGACGATGGCGACCCCGAAGTCGTCATGGCCTGCGCCGGCGATGTCCCCACGCTCGAAACCATGGCTGCCGTCACCGTCCTGCGCGATTGGGCGCCCGACCTCCGCGTGCGCGTCGTCAACGTCGTTGACATCTTCACCCTCGAAACCTTCGACCAGCATCCCCACGGCATCGATCACGAAGCCTTCGACCGCCTCTTCACCGTCGACAAGCCCGTCATCTTCGCCTTCCATGGCTACCCTACAGTCGTGCACAAGCTCACCTACAAGCGCCACAACCACGACGGCTTCCACATCCACGGCTACAAGGAGGAGGGCACCACCACCACGCCCTTCGACATGACCGTGCTCAACGGCCTCGACCGCTACACCCTCGCCCTGGACGCGCTCAAATACGTCCCCCGCTTCCAATCGCGCTTCCCTGAGTTCCGCCAGCGCCACTCCGAGATGATGGAGAAAGCACAAGCTCTACGTCTCCGAGCACGGCGAAGACATGCCCGAAGTCCGCAACTGGGAATGGTCACCTCGTAAGTAGCGTGAAGATTCGCTGTAGCATCCTGAGCGAAGAAACAGCAGTAGCGACAAAGCAGATCGTTCGTGTGCAAGAATCGGTCGTCGGAATGCAGAATGAGAGCGTTCCTTCCAACCAGGACCGATCATGCGCTTCGCCCGTCGTTTTGCCGTTGTCATCGGCGCCAGCATCCTGGCCGCTTTGCCCTCCGCCGCGTCCAATCTCGTCACCGGCAATGGATTTGGATTCGCAGTGGTGTCACCGAACAACTCCAGGGTGACCTGCTTCTATGCGCACCCCTACAGTTTTTCCCAACCCGACCCGAAGAATCCCCTCAGTGAGGGGATCCCGACCGCCAACTTCATCAAGAGCCTTGGCTGGAATGACGAAAGCGCTCACAGCGTGTCGACAGAATACGACGAAGACTCGAACGTCATCCATGCGCGCAGTAGTGCCGGAGAGGGCTTCTCCTTCATGCCCTTTGGGCTCGAGCGCCCGGCCCTTCTCCTGAGCTGGGACCCTGCGGAACCGAAAGCGTCACGTGGCTTTTTGTCTGTGGAATGGCGCCAGCCGGTCAAATCTCAAAGAGTTGTCCGCATGTTAGGCACCGAAGCGCGGATGTTGAAATTCGACGGTATTCAGGAATCCCTATTGCTCATTCCACTGGGCCGGAACCAGGTGGCGCCAGCGACAAAGCAACAGTATCTGAGCGGCGCCCGCGCCTGGGCGCTGATCTCTCTGGAAAACGACAGCCAACTCGAATCTGCGCTTCGTGACTTTATCCATTGGCGCGCCGGACTCACGCCGCGGGCTTTGGCGAAGCGCGAGATTACGGAAATCGAGCGCTGGCGAGTCAAACCCGCCGTCCATTTCACCGGAGACAAAGAACGCCACCTGTGGCGTCAAAGCGAAGTGATGCTCCGCATGGCGCAAAGCCGCGAGCCCAACCGTCCCGGGCGCTACAGCAACGGTTTCATCGTTGCCACTTTGCCGGATGGTGCGTGGTTCATGACATGGGTGCGAGACATGGCATACGCAGCAGTGGCGCTCGCTCGGATGGGGCATCGAGAGGAGGCCCGCGCCGCGCTAATGGCCTACTTCAATGCCCGGCCCACCGGAAAAATGCGCAAGGAGACGAATGGTGTCGACTACCAGATTTCGGTGGTCCGCTACTTCGGTGACGGCTCGGAAGAGCCCTTCTTTACCAACGAGGGCAACACGAATATCGAGTTTGACAACTGGGGACTCGCACTCTGGGTGCTCGGTGAGTACATGCGGCAATACGGCGATCCCACCCTGCTTGCAACTCCCACATACCGCGGCCAGATCTACAAGAGCGCCAGGGACTATGTGGTCAAGCCACTACTGGCAAACATGGAAAAGCATGACCACGGCCTGATCGTTGCTGCCGATACTTCGATCTGGGAAGAGCACCAGAAAGATAAAAAGCATTTCGCCTTTTCTACGGCTGCCGCGATCATAGGCCTGCGAGATTTCGCGGAAGTGGCGCACCGTGAGGGCGATGAAGCGACGCGAACCGATCTACTTCAGAAAGTCTCCCTGCTTGAGCGAGGTTTCGATGCCGCCTTCATCAGGGACGGAAAGCTGCGCGGAACGCTCGAAGAAGGCATCAAGAACGACATCGACGGCGCGTTGCTGGCAATCATCAATTTCGGCATCGTCACGGACCCCGCGGTCGTGCGCGACACAGTCGAAAGAATGGAGCTTCTGAAAGTGTCTTCCGGTGGCTATCGCCGCGTCCGCAGCACCTACACAGATCCCTCCATCTATGAGTACTGGTACGAGAGGCAGGAATTTCTGTTTGTAGACTTCAGCCTGGCTGAAGTCTACCGCCGCCTGGGAAGGAATGACGAGGCTGCCGCCATCCTCAAACGCATCGTCGATAAAGCGGCTGCTGACCACAACATCATCCCCGAAATGTATGTTGCAGTCCCCTGCAAGTTGTTTCCCGGAAACATAGGCGACCCCACGGGAGCCATCCCCATGGTCGGATACGGCGCCGGGGCCTATATCCTGGATCTGCTGCAACGTGCATCTTTCGCACCGCACAGCGTGACGCCAGGTGCGCCATTTCCGCACAGCGAAAGTGGATCACGATAGTCCGCAGCGGAGCCGCAACATAGCCCATTACTCATCAGCCTTCGCACCATCCCGCTCCGCCTGCTGAAAAATGAACGGCGCAAGGTCATCCATCCCCGGCGAAAGCCGCACCGCCAGATACGCCAAATCCGGCGTTTCCCCCACCAGAATCGCCACTCCACGAATCGGATCGGCATTTTTCAGCAATCTCGATTGGGTTCCCAGCCCCTCTGTCTCGGCCGGCGTTTCATACTCAACAATCTCGTTGCTCTTGTAATTCAGCCCGTCTTGGGGATAAGGGCTGGAAGGAAACGAATCCGCAGGCGTAATGCCGAGATCACGGTCTTCGTTGATGACCTGTTGGACGAATGCATTGTGCTTCGGAAAGACCCGTGCAATCATCTCTGCCACGCCGAATCGACCAGATGTGCCTCCATACTCGAAGGAGGCTTGAATCACTGGGCCCGCAAATCCCTTCCACTTTGGAGACATCAAATCCGCGCCGCGAATCGGATCAGCGGTCACGTACAAGGTCTCTCCACTCGACCCATACGTCCCAAAGCAAGACCACCCGCGCGGAGCAAGCACGCCATAGCCCTCGTGCGCCTTGTAGTAAGCCAGCCGCGTCGCTGTTTTCGCATCGATCGGCACGACCTTGCTCTTGCCGCTCGGCGCTTTCTGCGGTCCGAGCTGACCATCCGACCTGCATCCGACGAAAGGCACGCGAGCAACGGTTCCCTGCCCATAGGCCGCAGCCGATACGCACGCCAGACATGCACCGAGAACGGCTCTTACCAGACAACGATCAAACATCGCGTGTTCACATTCGGATCTTTCTACCGCAGAGTCAAGAACCGACAGATGCGCGCCAGCGTCGCGAGTAACACCGCAAACCGGGAACAATCGCATCACCAGACCCGTATAGCCGGTAAATCGAACCCTTCTGGAAAGTCCATTCTCCATGAAAAGCACGCTCGCATTGCTCGGCCTGGTTCTCTTCAGCCTCACTCCTTCACTCGCGCGAGCACAATCCACCCCCGCACCCGATCCTCTCTTCCAGACCATCCAGTCTCTCGACACCAAACTCTTCGACGCCTACAACCATTGCGACCTCACCACTCTCGCATCCCTTGTCTCCGAAGACCTCGAGTTCTACCACGACAGAACCGGTCTCGCCCGCGGACGCCAGTCGTTCATCGCCAGCATCAAGAGCAATATCTGCGGCAAAGTCTCCCGAGAACTTGTGCCCGGAACGCTGCAGGTCTATCCCCTCGCCCACTACGGTGCCGTCGAGATCGGCACGCACCGCTTCCATCACCCCGGTCACGACGACGATGTAGGAGAGGCGCAATTCATCATGCTCTGGCAAAACCAGGGCGACACATGGCAAATCACCCGCGTGATCAGCTTCGACCATCATCCTCTGACCAAATAGCACGGGCACCAAAGTCGGCATCGCACTTCCGCATCCAACCCAGCATGATTCTCCGCATCGGCTGTGCGAGCGCAACCCAAGCATCCGGCCAGGACGCATGGCACGCACTCGCAAAGACGCAGCAGCCCGGCATTCACTCCATCGCCTGCATCACTCAGCCGGCCCACGCAGCCTTGGCCGCGCGACTTGCGGCAGCGCTGAACCCAGGCATCTTTGGACCTCTGCCTCCCGAGGTCATCGACACCATCGGCCGCCACGACAGCGGCTGGGCAGAGTTCGATCTCGCAGCCCTCGAATGCGCCACTGAAGAACAGCCGCAGTCCTTCGTCACGTATCCCTCCGAAGCTTCCGTGCACGCATGGCGCGAGTCTGTCCGCGAAGCGGAAGCGCGCTCCCCGCTCGCCGGCATCCTCACCAGCCGGCACTTCTGCCTGCTCGCGCCACGCGACAGCGATCCTCATCACGATGCCTTCGTCGAAGAAGAGACCAGGCGACGCACTCCGCAAGAGCAGGTATCCCCACATTCGTCCGGCGATCTAGCCCGCTTCACCGCTGCCCTCGGCTTCTGCGATCTGCTCTCACTCTGTATTTGTTCAGGCCTCACCGGCACCGTGCAAATGCGGCTCGCGCACGCCGCCGATCCTGCATCGCGCCACGCGCCCAGCGTGACCGTCTCCATCGCGGACGCAACCAATTCAGACCAGACTCTCTGTTTCAATCAGCCGACAATGATCTCCGGGACAGCCGTGTACGCCGACGGGTGGCTCCTCTCGACGGCGAACACCCTTGCCAACCATCGCTGGAGATGGACCATCCGCTGACCGCCTGCCCAACTCCCTGACTCGCCGTTCCGTATCTCTGTTTCGCCGTTTCCGCGTCCCCAAAACGTGTAGTAGCGAACGCGCTGTTCTCCCCTACAATGGAAAGATCGAAATCAGCTGAGCCAATCCCCATTCCCTCCGCTGATTCCGAATTCCCTATTGGTCTTCGGAGGCTGCCTTTGCGGCACCGTACCCTACTTGCGATCGCGGCCTTCACCCTCGCATCCTTCGGCACTCACGCCCGCGCCCAGGAGTTTGACGGCGGCACCAAACCGGCCATCCTGACAAGCGCCACGCCCGATCCGACCACGCCAGAACCCGCATTGCTCGTCGAACCAGCCGCAACCCAAACCTCGGCCCAGCCCTTCACGCCAGCGGGAGAGCTTGCTCTTCAGCCAGCCATCCAGTCCACTCCGGACGAGGACAACCCGGCAGCCCAGGCCAACGATCCCGACTTCCGGGCCGCCCTCGCCGCCGCCGTGCCGGTCGAGCCCGCCGCCTACGCCATCGAGCCGTACCGCCTGCGTTTGCATAACCTGCACACGCTCGAAGACATCGATATCGTCTATCGCGTCGGCGACAACTATCAGCCGCAAGCCATCGCGCGCCTCAACTACTTCCTTCGCGACCACAACACCCAGGACGTCATCGCCTACGATCCGCGCGAATTTGATCTGCTCCACGACATCCTGATTCGCCTGCGCCGCCCCAGCGCCACCATCGACGTCGTCTGCGGCTACCGCACCCAGGAAACCAACGCCATCCTCCGCGCCTCCAGCCAGGGCGTCGCCGAGCACTCGCAGCACATCCTCGGCCATGCCATCGACATCCGCATCCCCGGCTCGACCACCGCGCGCATCCGCAACGCCGCGCTCTCGCTCAATGAGGGCGGCGTCGGCTACTATCCCACCACGCACTTCGTACACGTCGATGTAGGCGCCATCCGCACCTGGACCTACTCGCCTCGCCGCCATCGCCGCGGCCACCTCCGCCGCGCCAGCGCCCATCACCGCCAGATCGCACAGCGCCGCCATCACAGCAATCACGCCACCGGCATGTAAGCTCTCGCGTATCGTTGTCGCCCTGCTATCGTCCATCGACGGCGGGCGCTCCAGGCCACGGCGCGGCGGGAAGCCTCGGCTTCCCCGCCAAAGCTCACCAACTGCATCCGCACCGGTCCCGATGTGCAAAACCGCGATAATCGCGCCGCCTTCCGCGCCCATCTCGCCGGCCGCATCGCATTCCTCGAAAGCATCCATCCCGCGCCCGGCCAGCGTCTTCGCGCGCTCTTCCAACGCATCCCAGGGCCGCAGGAGTTTTCTTAACGAAGAACGCGCTATCGCAAGGCAAACACTCCCCCATCCCATTCATCTCTCTAAGATGGGAGATAAGTCATGAGAGCAGTCGTGATCAATGGTTTCGGCGGCGTAGATCAGCTCCGCATCCAGAACGTGGACGACCCGCCAGTCGGCGCGGGCGAAGTCCTGGTGCGCGTGCGCGCCACCAGCGTAAACCCCATTGATATCAAGATCCGCAATGGCTCAGCCGCCAAACGCATGGGCGTGGAGCTGCCTGCCATCCTCGGACGCGATCTCGCCGGCGAGGTAGTCCGCGCGGGCGATGGAGTGGTCGGCTTCGCACCCGGCCAGCGCGTGATGGCGCTGGCCAACGGCACCTATGCCGAGCTCACCACCGTCAAAGCTGACGTGCTCGCACCCATCCCGGACAAGCTCAGCTTCGAGCAGGCTGCCGCACTGCCGCTCGTCTTGCTCACTGGCGCGCAACTCATCGAGCGCGCCATCAAAGTCGAGCCTGGCTGGACCGTCCTCGTCCTCGGAGCACTCGGCAGCGTGGGCAGAACCGCAGTGCACGTCGCGCAGGATCGCGGAGCGAAGGTCATCGCCGGCGTTCGCGCATCGCAGCTTGAAGAGGCGCAGTCGCTCGGCGCGCAACAGGTCATTGCGGTGGACGATGAGAAACAGCTCGAAAGGCTGCACGATCTCGACGCAGTCGCCGACACCGTAGGCGGCCCCACCGGCGCCCGTGCGCTCAAAGCGCTCAAGCCCGGCGGCGTCTTCGGCACCGTCGTCGGCGCTCCTCCGGAGGCCTCCCACCACAACGTAAGGGTCGCCCCCATGATGGCAGTTCCCGATGCATCACGCCTCTACGAGCTCGCCGACGAAGTCGCTCGCGGCAACCTGAAAATTCCGATTGCAAACGTATTGCCGCTCGACCAGGTGCAGGAAGCCCATCGCGAAGCGGAAAACCATCCCAGCGGAAAGATCGTTCTAAAAATCGCGTGAGGTTCGGGAGATTGAGTCCAACGCCTACGGCTCGATTTCAATCTCCACTTCATCGCCGTCTTCCAATTCAAAAACATCGCGCAGCCGCACATCGCACGCGATCTCCACAATCGTCTTCGGATGATGACCGCGGCCTTCTTCATTCGCATCGGTTCGCAGAAGAAACGCGCGCCGTCCGCCGATCCGGCACGGCACCATGTTTACTGAAACGGTTCCGCCGTACTCGCCGGCTTCTAAACGAATCACACGTTCGGGCAGTGAGTAGACATCCTCCAGCCGCACATTGAGCGTGCCTGGGTAGAACTGCATGCCCGTCTTGCGCTGGTAATGGTCCTGCAACTTCTCAATCCAGTATGAGAAGTTCCCCATCCCCGATGCGACACGCCCACGCAGCAACAAGCCGATCGCCTACTTCTGCGTTAAGTCGTAATCGATAATCAGCTTCAGCTGGTCATATGGAATCCCGCCCAGCGGCAACGCGCGGCCATTCACAAACAGCGTCGGCGTGGAGTTCACGCCCACCTGCCTCGCCAACATGCAGCGACGCATCCACCGCCGCCTTGGTCGAAGGCTCCGCCACACACGCCTTCACCTTCGCATCATCCAGCCCGGCGGCCTTCACCGCTGACGACAGCGCCTCGGCCGAACTCTGCGGCGTCAACTGCGTCTGGTTCGCATACACCGCATCGCTGTACTTGAAGAACGCGTCGTTCCCGCCGATCTTCGCCACGCACACGCCCGTCTCCGCCGCCTTCTCTGCTTCGCTGTGAATGTTGCGCAGCGGGAACATCTGCGAGACAAAGCGCGCCTGCGGATAATCCTTCAGCAGCCGCTCAATCGTGGGCTGCGCCTCTTTGCAGTGCGGGCACTCGAAGTCCGCGAACTCCACCAGCAGCAGCGGCGAATTCGCCGGTCCGCGCGAGGGCCCCTTCGCATCCCGCTCCAGAATGTTTCGGTAATTCTGCGAACGGATGCTCGCCGAAGGGCAGAATCTCGTCATTCGCGATCAGGTGCTGCCCGTCCGGCAAGCGTCAAAAAGCCGAGCACCGAAGGCTGCGCCTGCTGCGTGCCCTTCTCCTCCACCAGCACGGTCACGCGGCTGATGCCCTGCACCTGCGTCGGCTGGATCGCCTGCACCTGGAAGATGCGGTTCGTATCGTATCCCCAGCTCGCGTGCAGAAATGCCTCCACCGTCTCCTTGCTCGGCGAGGTCGCGGTAAAATTCGCCGGATCAGGCGGCGGCATCGGCTGCAGTTGTGCCGGCGCAGCTGGGCTGCGCAGGCGCTGCCTGTGGCTGAGGAGCGGCGCTCTGCGCTGACGGCGCCTCAGGGGCCTCCGGCGGATTCGCCTGCGCCAGCGCCGGAATCGTCACCACAGAAGTCACACAAAGCAGCGTTGCCATCAGCCCGCCGCGCACAAAACTATCCATCGATTTTCTTCTCCAGAGACCGTCAGAAACTTAAACCTGTACTTTTACTGCAATCGGGAAACGCCGTCCGCTGCCAAAGGACTTCGCTGTCACCTTCAGCACCGGCGCTGCCTGCTGCCGCTTGTACTCGCTTTGCTCGATCAGCTTCACGACCTTCTGCACCAGCGCAGGTCCAGCCCCTGCTGATCGGCAATGGCCTGCATCGGCATGTAGCGCTCCACGTACGCCTCCACCAGCGGATCCAGCACCTCGTAAGGCGGCAGCGAATCCGTATCGAGCTGCCCCGGCCGCAGCTCCGCCGACGGCGGCTTTTCTAGAATCGCTCGCGGAATCACCTCGCGCTCGCGGTTCACATAGCGCGACAGCGCATACACCCGCGTCTTCACCAGGTCGCCAATCACCGCCAGCGCCCCCACCATGTCGCCGTAGAGCGTGCAGTAGCCCACCGCCATCTCGGACTTGTTTCCGGTGGTCAGCACCAGCGCGCCCAGCTTGTTCGAGAGCGCCATCAGCAGCGTTCCGCGGATGCGCGACTGGATATTCTCTTCGGTCACATCCGGCGCGCGCCCGGCAAACAGCGGCGCCAGCGCATCCGTGAACTGGCTGAAGATGCCGTCGATGCGAATCGTCTCGTACGCAATCCCCAGATTGCTCGCCAGCGCGCGGCTGTCGTCGATCGATCCCTGCGACGAGTACGGGCTCGGCATCCCCACTCCGATCACGTTCTCTTTGCCCAGCGCGTCCACCGCAATCGCCGCCACCAGCGCCGAATCGATGCCGCCGCTCAACCCGATCAGCACCTGCTTGAAGCCGCATTTGCGAATGTAGTCGCGCGTCCCCATCACCAGCGCTGCATAGGTCGCCGCATCGTCGCCCTCGACCGTGCGATGCACATCGCCCGTGCCCGCTGCTGTGTCCACCATCACCAGGTCTTCGGCAAACGAGCGTCCCTGCGCAATCACCTCGCCGCGCGCGTTCAGCGCCAGGCTGGTGCCGTCGAAGATCAGGCTGTCGTTCCCGCCCGCCTGGTTCACCATCAGGATCGGCAGCTTGTGATGCCGCGCCGCCGCCGCCAGCATCTCCGCGCGCTGCTCCCGCTTGCCCTGCCAGAATGGCGACGACGAGATATTCAGGATGAGCGTCGCGCCCTGCCGCACCTGCTCTTCCACCGGATCGACCTTATACAGCCGCTGCTTCCAGTAGCCCTTGTCGTTCCAGGCATCCTCGCAGATGGTCAGCGCCACCAGCTCGTTGCCGATCTTCACTACCTCCTGGCGCTCGGCCGGCGCAAAGTAGCGCTGCTCGTCGAAGACGTCGTAGAACGGCAGCAGCATCTTGCGCTGGGTAAAGGTGATCTCGCCCTTCTGCATCAGCACGGCCGCATTGCTCACGCGCTTGCCCGGCACCCGGCGGCGAAGGCACCAGCGTGCCGCAGATCACCGAGATCGATTTGCCGGCGGTAGCCTCGCGCGCAATCTCCGCCGCTGCTTCGCCCGCCAGCTTTACGAACGAAGGCTTCTCCACGAAGTCGCCCGTCGGATAGCCGCAGACGCACAGCTCCGGAAAAATCACCAGGTCTGCGCCGCGCCTCTCCGCCTCGCGCACATTCTGCAGAATTCGTGCTGTGTTCCCTCGAAAATCCGCGACCGTCGGATCGATCTGCGCCAGCGCAATCTTCACATCTTCAGTGTATCGGAGAACGCAATGCGAAGAGGCCAGCCCAGAGGCTGGCCTCTTCCGCATGACGTCTGCGAAAAAACTCTAGGTTCCCGTGCCCGCAACAACCACGCCGACGGTGCGCACCAGGATCTTGATATCCAGCCACAGGCTCCAGTTCTCGATGTACGCCGTGTCCAGCGAGATGTAGCTGTCGAACGACGGATCCTGTCGCGCCTGCACCTGCCACAGACCGGTGACTCCCGGCACCACATCCAGCCGGCGCAGATGGTTCAGTTCGTAGCGCTTCACTTCGCTGGCAATCGGCGGCCGCGGTCCCACCATGCTCATATCGCCGCGCAGCACATTGATCAATTGCGGCAGCTCGTCCAGCGAATACTTGCGCAGGAAGCGTCCGATGCGCGTGATGCGCGGATCGTTGGTGATCTTGAACAGCACGGAGTCGCGCTCGTTCATGTGCAGGACTTCGGTCCTGCGCCGCTCCGCATCGGGCACCATGGTGCGGAACTTGATGCAGCCGAAGACGCGGCCCTTTTTGCCGATGCGTTCCGACCGATAGAAGATCGGTCCCGGCGTGTCCGTGCGCACGGCAATGGCGATCGCCAGCAGCACCGGCGACAGCAGCACCAGCGCCACGCTCGAAGCGGCGATATCCAGCAGCCGCTTCATCACCATGCCCAGCACCGGCACTTCGCCGCGATGCAGCGGAATGGTCGGAAACTGCCCGATGTATTCAATGGGACTGTTCCACGCCAGCCCGTCGTACAGGTCGGGCACCACGCGGATATCGACGCCGCCTCGCGCGCCTGCTGCACCAGCCGCTTCACCAGCGACGCGCTCGCACGGCGCCGCCAGGAAGATCTCGTCGACGAAATGCTTGCGCGCCAGATCGAGGACTTCATCGATCGTCCCCAGCACATCCGCGCTTGTCCGTCGCAGCCATCGGAATCCAGACCCGGCAGCGTGCACAAATCCTTTGAAGGTAAAGCCGAGGTGCCGAATGCTTTCGATGTGATGCCGCAGCGCCTGGCCCACCCGCCCCGTGCCGACGACCAGAATATTGCGCGTCTCGATGCCGCGGTCATAGCGGCGATAGACAATCGCGCGCCACACCAGCCGTCGCGCGCACAACAGGACCGCGGTGAAGATGATGGTCAACAGCACGACGGCGCGCGACACAACCTCTCCGCGCGCAAGATACAGCGCACCCGACAGCAGCAGGCCCGCCGTGCAGCAGGCCTGGATCGTCAGCCGCTGATCGTGCAGCGTATTCCGCAATTGAATCGGCGCGTAGAGATGCAGGCGCCGGCTGACCAGAATCAGCGCCAGCGATGAACCAGCACAAGATAGAACAGCGACAGCCACGGACTGCTGCTGAGCATGGAATGCGTCTGGAAGACGGAATCGTCCGTAATGAAATTTCCCAGGCGGACGCGCACTGCACAGCAGCCGCCGCAAGCATCACGCAGAGCGTGTCGCACAGCGCCCAGAACAGCGCTACCCGGGCACGAATGGGACCATATGTTGGCCCGACCGGCCGGAACTGGTCTGGTTCCAACTGCCTGGAACCGTTCTGCACTCTGAAGGCGAGGGACAAACTCAGGGGTGCTCATCGGGGGAACCTGGCTACTCCTGTGAAACTGACTGATGCATAGGGGAATGACAAGTACGATGCAGCTTGGCCGCGACGGGATTGCACGCTGCACCAGATGAAAGTCGCATCGTCTGTAACGTGTTCAGAACACTGGCGAAAGTTCTCGCTTCCTCCCTGCGATCTGCACGCCCTGTTCCATTCTTCTGTCGCTCCTCGTTCGCCTTTGCATGCGTTGTAGTCAGCTTGCAAGAGGCCTGCGCCAGGAGTCCGCGCATTAGCTTACAACAAGCAAAGTCTAGCATCGTGATGGCGCCCGACACTATTGAACAACGCGCTGATTGTAGGTCGAGCATACCGCGCAATTTGTGCCTAAAAAGCCACGAAAAAATCACCAGATTGTCAAAGTTGATGCGATGCACTCAGCTCTGCAAGGCCCGTTACTTCACCGTCACATCGCTTCGTAGCAGTGTGCAACTCTTTCCTTGTAAATTTCCACACCGGCCCATGACACTTCTGAGTCATTGCGCGACGATCGAAAGTTACACATTCGGCAGAACGAGCGAATCCAGCTCCAGAAACTGTTGCAGAATTTCATCGTCGCTCTGCTTCATCTCATCCATCGTTCCGAAGAAGAGCACCTTGCCCTGATGCAGAAACACCACATGATCGGCAAGCCGCTCGGCAAACCGCATGTCGTGCGTCACCACAATGCTGGTCAGCAGCAGTTGCGTCTTCAGCTTCTGGATCAGGTCGCCCAGCAACCGGCCGATCAGCGGATCCACCATCGTCGTCGGCTCGTCGTAGAGAATCGCCTGCGGCTGCGCGGCCATCGCGCGCGCAATCGCCACCGAGCGCTTCATGCCCGGTCGATAAATCCGAAGGCAGCAGGTCGCTCATGCCCGTCACGCCAACCATCTCCAGCAATCCGTTGACGATCTTCTGGATCTGATCTTCTTCCAGTTCCTTCCGCTCACGCAGCGGAAAGGCGACGTTCTCTCCCACACTCAGCGAATCGAAGAGCGCTCCGCTCTGAAAGACCATCGTGACTTTCTTGCGCACCTCATCCATCTGCTGATCGTTGAAGCTGCGTGATGTCCTCGCCCGCCACCAGGATCCGTCCCTTGTCCGGCTTCAGAAAACCCATGATCTGCTGCAGCGTTACCGACTTGCCCACGCCGGAGCGGCCCAGGATGCACAGCGTCTCGCCGGCCATCACCTCAAAGCTCACATCGTCGAGCACGTGAAGATCGCCAAACGATTTCGAGACATGGTCGAAGACGATGTACGGCTCCGGCGGCTTCGCTGCAGGCTCCGCGGACCGCGCGCCGTTCTCCTGCGCCTCGCGCACCTCCTCGCGGATGAGCTCTGCCGGAATCTCCAGCGGCGTCTCATCCTCGGGCGGCAGCGGAACTTCTGTCGCCTCCCTGCGGCTCGGCATTCCGCAGCAGCGTCTCCTCCGCCGCGATCTCGCCCGTCGCGAGTCTCACTGCTCTGCTCCGCAGGCAGTTCCGCTCTTCTGTGGAGCTCTCCGTTGCCTCGGGATTCGTCCTCATGCTCATAGCATAGGGGTGATGCAAGCAACGTCTCCGCGACCGTCAGATCCTCGCGGGGTATTGCAGTTCATGAACTGCCAATGCGTCGGCCACGTGTCGAGCGCCACGCGCCCGTCGCCGCCACTCTCTCCGCATCGAAGAGTCCAGCCTGCCGTCCCGCCGCTGCACGCTCCACCGCAGTCATCACCTTGTAGTCGCCGGCGTCCAGCGCGCGCGCACATCCGCCCAGCAGCTCGCGGCGATACACCGCGCACAGCGGCTGCGGCTCACCCAGCAGCCGGGGAATGGTCGCCACCGCGCCGGTCATCGCTGCGCGCCGTTCAGCATCCACTCCAGAAACTCCGTCTCCACCAGCGGCAGATCGACTCCCAGCACCAGCACCAGCGCGGCCTCGCTCCTCGCCAGCGCCGTCTCCATCCCGCTCAGCGGCCCGCAATCCGGATGCAGCATCGCGTCAGAACTTCAGCCGCAACATCCGTCCACCGGCTCACGCAGCCCCGCCACGCGCGCCCGCAGCCCCAGCGCCCGCAGCTTGCTCCAGCATGTGCTCCAGCAGCGGACGCCCGGCCAGCGCAACCGCCGCCTTGTCCCGCCCCATCCGCAGACTGCGGCCACCGGCCAGCACCCAGCCTTCCGCATTCATCGCGCTCAGCCGCCCAGCAGTTCCAGCATGCGAATGATCGACTCGATGCCGCGATAGAAATTCGCGATGTGGAACTTCTCGTTCGGCGCGTGCAGGTTATCGTCCGGCAGACCGAAGCCCATCATCACCGCGGGAATCTTCAGGTGCCGCTCGATATCGCCCACGATCGGAATCGATCCGCCGCCGCGCACGAACACCGTCTCCTTGCCGAAGACCTCGCGCATCGCATCCTTCGCCGCGGTCACATACGGATTGTCCGTCCCGATCACAATCGCATCGCCCGAGTGGATCATCCGCACCTCCACCGTCACGCCCTTCGGCGCCAGCGACTCCACGAACGCCTTGTACTGCGCGAACGCCTTCTTCGGCGTCATCGCCGGCACCAGCCGCATCGACACCTTCGCCGTCGCGCGCGCCGGGATCACCGTCTTCGCTCCCGCGCCGGTAAATCCGCCCGGCATGCCATGCACATCGAGCGTCGGCCGCGCCCACGTCCGCTCTAACACCGAGAACCCCGCTTCGCCCGTCAGCACCGGCGAGCCCACCTCCGTCTCGCGATAGTGCTCTTCATCGAAGGGCAGCCGCTTCCACGCCGCCTTCTCCTCCGCCGACGGCGCCTCCACATCGTCATAGAAGCCCGGGATCAGAATCTTCCCCTCGCGGTCCTTCAGTCCCGCAATGATCTGCGCCAGCGCCACAAACGGATTCGGCGCCGCGCCGCCATACATGCCCGAGTGCAGATCGGTCTTCGCCCCGCGCACCTCGATCTCGGTGTAGATCATCCCGCGCAGCCCCACGCACAACGTCGGCAGCTCCGGCGCAAACATCTCCGTATCCGAGACCAGCGCAAAGTCCGCCTTCAGCTCCTCCGGATGCTCGCGCACAAAGTCGGCGATCCCCTCGCCGCCAACCTCTTCCTCGCCCTCGAGAATCACCCGCACATTCACCGGCAGCTTGCCCTGCCGCTCTGTCCTGCGAACAGCGACTCCAGCGCCTTCAGGTGCATGTACATCTGCCCCTTGTCATCCACCGCGCCGCGCGCATACAGATTGCCGTTGCGCTCCGTCGGCTCAAAGGGCGGCGTCAGCCACTCATCCAGCGGATCGGGCGGCTGCACATCGTAGTGCCCATAGCACAGCACCGTCGGCTTCCCTGCCGCGTGCAGCCAATCTCCATACACCAGCGGATGCCCCGCCTGCTCCGCCGTGCGCCGTCTCGATCAGCCGCACGTTCTCGAGCCCGATGCGCTTCATCTCCGCAGCCAGCGTCTCCGCCGCGCGGCGCGTATCGCCGTCGTGCTCGGGCAAGCGTGGAGATGCTCGGAATCCGCAGCAGGTCCTTCAATTCATCAAGAAATCGCGCCTGGTTCTGGCGCGCATACTCAACCGCTGTCATTCGATCTCCTCACCGAAATCTAGCCCCGTTGTCGCCGCGCTGTCCTACTCTCCCGCTTTCGGCTCGGCCGCCGCTCGCATTCCACCTGGGGACAAAGTCGCTGTCCGCAAGCCAGCGCACCGGCCCCACCAGCGACTGGATCGCCGCCGTCATGAACGGCAGATCCAGATGCTGCAGGTCGTCATCCGGCTGATGATACGTCGGCGGCGTGCCCCAGCCTGCGGCGGTGTGCGCCACCACGCCCTTCAGCGCCAGCGCGTAGTTGTCCGAGCGCTCGAAAAAGTGCTCCTCCGGATAAGGATCCGGCCCCAGCAATGCTCCATGCTCCTTCAGCGCCGGGCCCAGGTTCGAGCGCGTCCCAACCCGTCAGCAGCAGCACTCCCTTCGCCATCTTCGGGTCCTGATTGCCGATCATCTCGAACTCCAGATTCGCCACCAGGTCCTTCAGCGGCACCGGAGGATGCTCGCCGAAATACGTCGATCCCAGTTCGCCGGCCTCCTCGCTGCCATAGCAGACAAACAGCATGCTGCGTTTGAACGGCGGCCCGCTCGCCAGCGCATGCGCCAGCTCCAGCACCGCCGTGGTGCCCGCCGCATCGTCGTTCGCGCCGTTGTAGATGCCATCGCCGTTCCCTGCGGCACTCATGCCCAGATGGTCGAGGTGCGCCGTCAGCAAAATCGTCCCCGCCTTCGCATCGGTTCCCGGCAGATAACCGATCGCGTTGTACGTGAAGCGCGGAGCGCTCTGCGGCATCGCATGCGCACCGTCAGCGAGACCGTCTCGCCGTCCTTCACACTCTCCAGCTTCGCCATCGCCGCCGGCGTCAGGGCTGCAAGCGTCACGCCGTGATGCGTCCGGCCGGCGCATCCGCCAGGCGCATCGAGATGCGCGTCTTCCCGCCCAGCATCGTCATCATCTTCTGTGTCGAGGCATCTTCCTCGACCAGCACCACCGCCGCACCCGCCCGATACAGCGGTCGCAGCGATCTGCATCGCCTGCTCGCCCGCCGGGCAGATGCTCCAGCAGCACCACCTCGCCCGGCGTCACCTTCGCCTGCGCCATGTCCTTCGCCTCGATCCGCATGCAGTGGCCCGCTCGCCGTCTGTCCCGTTCGCGATCAACAGGTGAAAGTCCGCTGCCTTCCGCCAGCTTGGTGCCTGCCGGCGCTGATCGTCGCGTGCCCGTCGAGCACCGGCTGCACCACTTCCGCGCGTCTGGACATATCCCGTCATCCCCGGCGCGGTCTTCAGCCCATAACCAGGCAAATTCGCTCGCCACATACGTCGCCGTCACTTCCTCATCATGCGTCGCGCTGCCCCGCCCCTGCATGGCATCGCTGGCCAGAAACTCCTCATGCGCCCGCACCCACTCCGGCTTCACCGTCCATCCATGCGCTTGCGCATCGGCAATCGGTCCAGCCATCAACAGCGCGAAACTGCAAACCACCCAAATCAAAGGTTCCAGACGCACAGATCCTCCCACTCGCATGCTTCCGATATTCGGCAACGGGCGCCTAAACGCCCCCGCGATCATAGCCGAGTAGAAATTAAGGCTAAGTCTGGAAATTGGAATGGCTGGCTCGCGGCTGCGCCGACCCGCCTTCCTTCAATACCGCAGCACCCCGGGATCCACATCCCGCGACCAGGCATCGATCCCGCCCCGCAGCGACTGCGCCTGCTCAAACCCCTGATTGCGCAGCCAGTTCGCCACATTCAGCGACCGCACCCCATGATGGCAGATCACCACGATCCGCCCATCCGGGTCCAGCTCGTTGTAGGCCCGCGCCGGAACCTCGCCCATGGGCATCGCGTGCGCCCCGGGAAATCCCACGGCCGTCGTCTCCCACGGCTCCCGCACATCCAGCAGAAATGGCTGCGCCTTCGGCCGCCAGCATCGTCTTCAGCTCCGCAGGAGCCACTTCGAGGTCTAACATAGAGGTAAGTAGTACAGATGTATCCGTCGTCCCAGGGGTTTGACACTTTCGGGAATGCCGCGCCAAATGCGGTATTCCAGTGGTAACTAGCCCGCTGACAACATGGTACAAACGAAACAACATTCTTTCATTTGAGAGAAGAGAGCAGTAAGCAATGGCAGGTGAGAAAGTACTGATCGTCGAAGACGAGCTCCACGCACTGATGGGGCTGGCCGAACTTGTTTCCGGCTGGGGATATCGCACAGAGACCGCGCGCGATGGCGCCGAAGCGCTGGACAAGGTGATGGCCTGGCAGCCGGGCATCATCGTCACCGACATGAAGATGCCGCGCATGGATGGCATCGAGCTGCTGAACCGCCTCAGCGAGCTCCCGGACAAGCAGTGCGTCATCCTGCTCACCGCGCAGGGCTCCATCGATCGCGCCGTCGAAGCCATGAAGCTCGGCGCCTATGACTTCATCCAGAAGCCGGTCGATCCCACGCGCCTCAAGATGATCCTCGCCAACGCCTCGCGCCAGCGCGAGACCGAGCAGGAGCTCGACTTCACCCGCCGCAAGCTGCGCGAAAAAGGCGTCCTCGGCTCGCTCGTCGGCTCTTCGAAGAAGATGCAGGACATCTTCGCCCTCATCGAGCGCGTCGCTCCCAGCAACGTCTCCGTGCTCATCACCGGCGAAAGCGGCACCGGCAAGGAAGTCGTCGCCCGCACCCTGCACGAGCTGAGCCCGCGCAAGCCCAAGCCCTTCGTCGCCGTCAACTGCGCCGCCATCCCGGAGACCCTGATCGAAGCCGAGATCTTCGGCTACGAAAAGGGCGCCTTCACCGGCGCCATCGAGCGCAGCCCCGGCTGCTTCGAGCTGGCCGAGGAAGGCACGCTGCTGCTCGACGAGATCGGCGAGATGCCCGTCGGCACCCAGGCCAAGCTGCTGCGCGTCATCGAGGAGAAGCGCCTCCGCCGCCTCGGCGCGAAGATCGAGAAGACGACCAACGTGCGCGTCCTCGCCGCCACCAACAAGGATCCCCGCGAGGCCGTCGACGATGGCCACCTTCGCGCCGATCTCTTCTACCGCCTCAACGTCTTCAATATCCATATGCCACCGCTGCGGGAGCATAAGGAAGACATTCCCGCCATCCTCGAATCCATCCTCGCGGACATGAACGAGAAGCACGAGCGCACCGTCACCGGCGTCGATAAGGAGATGCTCGCCCGCCTCATGAGCCACGACTGGCCGGGCAACGTCCGCGAGCTGCGCAACACCATCGAGCGCGCCGTCATCCTCTGCGGAGAGGGCCAGCTCGAATCGCGCCATCTGCCCCCCGGCTTCGGCGAGCGGGTCATGCGCCCGAGCGCGGACGACAGCGCCAACGCCAACTCCGTCCAGGTCGAGGTCGGCGCCACCGTCGATGAGGCCGAGCGGCTCCTCATCCTCAAAACCCTCGAATCCACGCGCAATAACAAGACCCGCGCCGCGGAGATCCTGGGCATCAGCCTCAAGACGCTGCACAATAAGCTCAAGGAGTACGGCAGCGCCTCGTTCGCCTCGGCGGAGAGCGTCGAGGAGCGTGTATAGAGTCGATTTCCCTGCGGGATTGCCAGCTTGTACAGCCGGTTGTCATTCGCCTTGGGGTCTGTCCTATCGGAATAAAAATCCACTCCTAGGTTCGTCTCGTTTCGATAGGCACTTCCGCGCAGGAAAAACTACTCAAACTCGCCACCCCCGAGGCTGAGTTTCCTGTTTCAGGAGGGCGCAGCCGCAACCGGGTACCATAGGCTGAGCCCCCATGCGTCTGAAGACAAAACTTGTTCTCGCCATTACCGGACTTGTCTTTCTGGTGGTGACGGTTTTGTCCTGGCTCTTCCTGGAGCAGCTTCTCGCCCAGCGCATCAGCCAGTCCTATGCCGCCAACGACATGGTGGCGCACCAGGTCCTCTACTACACGCAGCTCGCGGTCAACAACGGCCTGCGCGGCAAGCAGATCGATCCCAACGATCCCAAGGCCCTCCGCGCCGCGGTCGCCCAGGCGCTGCAGCACGACCAGGGCCTCAACGAGCAGCTCAGCGCGGTCAACCGCTACTCACCCACCGTCTACGACGTAGCCATCGCCGACAGCGATGGCAGGGCGCTGTTGAGCACCGATCCCACCCAGGACAATGTCGAGCTGCCCAAGCGCGAGAACTATGAGCGCCTGTTGCATGGCGGCGTCTTCACCACCGTTCGCACCTTCTTCGGGCCGCCGCGCACCTACAACATCGTGCTGTTGCTGGAGCGAGCCCGACCAGCCCTTCCTCAGCGTCCAGGTGGGCATCCGCACCACCTTCCTGCGCACCGTCTTCGCGCCCTGGATCTGGGCCTCGCTCACCTTCACCGGCATCGCCATCCTGTCCTCGCTGCTGGTCGCCGCTCTGCTCGCCAACCTCGCCCTGCAGCCCATCGAGCAGATCAGCCTGCGCCTCGACGCCCTCGAAGCGCCTGGCTTCGATCAGGATGGCGAGCCCGTGCCGCCGGAACCGGCCAAGCTGCCGCCGCCCGAGAGGGCGCCGGCTGGATGCGTCCCGCCGCCACGCTCATCCGGCCCTCCACCGAGGACACCGTCGTCCAGGTCTCCGACAAGATCGAGCGCATCGGCCGCCGCATGCGCAATGTCGAGGAGGTCTTCTCCGCCCTCAAGGAGAACCTCGACTCGATCATGGCGAACCTGCAGGACGGCATCCTGCTCTTCACCGCGGAGGGCCGCGCCGCCCTGGTCTCCGACTCCGTCGAGCGCTTCCTCGGCATCCCCCGCACCCGCCTCTTCGGCGGCAGCGTCAACAGCATCTTCAGCCTGGAGACCAAGCTCGGCCGCCTGGTCCGCGACGCCTTCGAAACCGGCCGCACCCTGGACCAGGAGGAGATCGAGACCGAGACCGGACGCCGCGTCCAGGTCTCCCTCGATTTCGTCGTGGAGCAGTCCAGCTTGGACCAGGACATCCGCCCCCGGCGCCTCCCTCGGCGCCCTGCTGACCCTGCACGATCTGGAATCCGTCCGCGAGCTGGAAAGCGAGCTCGAGCTCTCCCGCCGCCTCGCCGCCATCGGCCGTCTCACCTCCGGCGTCGGCCACGAGGTCAAGAACCCCATCAACGCCATCGTCGTCCACCTGGAGCTGCTCCGGAACAAGCTCTCCGGCCCCGATGCCCGCGCCATGCGCCACCTGGAGATCATCGAAAGCGAGATCCAGCGCCTCGACCGCGTCGTCCAGACCCTGGTCGACTTCTCCCGGCCGGTCGAGCTCCAGCTCAAGGAACAGGACCTCCGCCGCATCGTCTCCGGCGTCCTCATGCTGGCCTCCGCCGAGCTGGAGACCCATGACGTCCGCGTCTCCAGCCATATGCCGGAGCGCCCGATGATCGCCAAGGTCGATGCCGACCTGATCAAGCAGGCCATCCTGAACGTCGTCCTGAATGGCGCCCAGGCCATGTCCCAGGGCGGCGAGCTGCACGTCACCCTGCGCGAAGAGGGCCGCATGGCCGCCATCGAAATCGCCGACAGCGGCAGCGGCATTCCCGACGATATCCGGGCCAAGATATTCGACCTCTACTTCACCACCCGCAAAGACGGAAGTGGTATTGGCCTGGCCATGACTTACCGTATTATTCAGCTACACAGCGGCAGCATTGACGTACAATCCAAGCAAAATATAGGAAGTACGTTCACTCTGAAACTTCCTCTGCTGGCTTCAGCCGAGGGCAAACTGCGCGGTTCTCAGTTGGATACAACAACATCGGCTCCGGCCTTCACCTCCGAAGGGTCCGGCCTATGATCAGGCGTCTTCGCACGCCTGCCATCAGTGGCCGCAACGCTGCTCATCCCGGCGTTGTCCGGCTGTGTCTACCTTCACAAAGACACGCCGCCTCCCGTCCCCATCATTGCTCAGGCTCCCGCGCCCACCTCTCCGCCGCTCGCGCCTCTGTACACGGAGATGAGCCAGAACGATCCCCAGCTGCCCGATCTGCCGGCGCCGCCTCCGCCGGGCGCGCAGCCCGCCCCGCCACCCGCCTCCATCATCGCGGAGGCAAGGAAGAGTGTGCACGTCACCACCAGCCGCCACCGCCCACGCAAGTTCGAAGTGGAAGTAGCCGAGCGCGAGATCCGCGAGCGCGAAGCCCGCGAAAAGGAAGCCGCGGCTTCCGCCACGATTGCTGACAACGTCGCCGCCGGCGGAAGGGCCAGAACGCCAAGGTGACCGCACCCACGCCCAAGGGCGATACCGCGCAACCCACCTCCATCGGCCCGCTCACCGCCGCGCCCTCACCGGACAGCAGCGGCTCGCGCCAGCAGGCGGCCGACCTCATCGACTCCACCCAGCGCGGCGTCAATGGGCTGCGCAACCTCAATGGCGATCAGAGCAAGACCGTCGCCCAGATCCGCAGCTTCCTCGATCAGGCCCAGCGCGCCCTGCACAACGGCGACCTCGACGGCGCCCACACCCTCGCCACCAAAGCCAAAACCCTCCTCGACGAGCTAACCGGCGCCGGCTAAACGCAGCGAGTCAGCGGCCTTCGGCCGAGCGAGTAAGCGAGTGCTGGATGCTGTGGCACCGGGGCGGGTAATGACGCGGACGAACTGCAGGTCCTTCGCTGCGCTCAGGATGACCCATCTTTGTGGCTGACCTGCAGACTCGCTGACTTGCTTCCCTACCGCTCCCCCCACTTCAGCTTCTGCCGCAGCACATCGAAGAACCCATCCGTCCGCAACCGGACCAGTTGCACCGTATGCTCCGACCGCCGGCACAGCAGGTTGTCGCCCACCTGCACCTCGATCGCCTCCTGCCCATCCACGGTCATGAAGGTCTGCTCCGGCACGCCCACCACGCTCAGATTGATCTGGGCATCGCCATGCACCACCATCGGCCGGATGGTCAGCAGGTGGGGACAGATCGGCGTCACGATCATCGCGTCTACATCCGGCGCCATGATCGGTCCATTCGCCGCCAGGTTGTAAGCAGTCGATCCCGTCGGCGTTGACACGATCACCCCATCCGCGCGAAACGACATCGCCAGTTGCTTGCCCAGCAGCACGCGGAAGTCGCCCATGCGCGCAATTGCGCCCTTCGACACCACAATGTCGTTCAGCGCCTCATAACATCGGAATAGCTGTCCGTCGCGAACGATGTCCACATGCAGCATCGCCCGCGCCTCGATGTGGCACTGCCCGCAGGTCCACCCCTCAAGATTCGAGAACAACTCCGTCAGCCGTACCTCAGTCAAAAACCCCAGCGAGCCGAGGTTCACGCTCAGGATCGGCACCTTGCTCTTGGCAAAGACGCGCGCCGCCGCCAGCAGCGTGCCGTCGCCGCCCAGCACAATCGCCAGCTCCGGATTCTCCATCGCCATGTCGTGCCGCGGCACAATGCGCGCGCTCTGCACATACGTCCCGCTCACCGGATCGAGAATCGGCTCAATCCCCCGCGAGCGTATCCAAAGCACCAGCTCGTTCAGGATCGGAGCCAGATCCGGCTTCTGCGGCTTCGAAATCACGGCAATCGTGCGCATCGGTCTCTCAGTGTAAATGGAGATGTATGTAGGCAAGTCAGCAGGTCAGCGAGTCGGCGAGTCAGCAGCAACCTGGGCGAAGCGAAGGACCTGCAGTTGTTCGTATCACCAGCAGAACGGGTGCCCACGTCCCTGTGTGGGGACCACCCACCCCGACGTCAAAGTATTCAACACTCGCTGACTCGCTATGCCCACCGGACATGCAGCAGAAACTCCCGGTTTCCTTCCGCACCCAGCACCGGCGAGTCGATCACCTCGATCTCCGCCCCGCCCAGCTCCGCCACCGTAGCACGCACCCGCTCCACCGCCAGCCGATGCCCCTCAGGATCGCGCACGATCCCGCCCTTGCCCACGTGCTCGCGTCCCGCCTCGAACTGCGGCTTCACCAGCACCACCATCTCGCTCAGCAGCGGCATCGCCCGCACCACTGCCGGCAGCACCAGCGTCGCCGAGATGAACGACACATCCATCGCCAGAAACGTAACCGGCAATGTCACCTGTTGCGGTTCGAGCTTCCGCGCATTCGTCCGCTCCAGCAAGGTCACCCGCGAGTCTGCGCGCAGCTTGTGCGCAATCTGCCCATAGCCGGTATCGATGGCCAGCACCGCCGCTGCGCCATGCTGCAGCATGCAATCGGTAAAGCCGCCGGTCGATGCGCCGACATCGGCGCAGATTCGCCCTCCCACATCCACGCGCCAATGCGCCAGCGCCGCCTCCAGCTTCAGCCCGCCGCGGCTCACGTAGCGCAGATCGTCGCCCAGCAGCCGCACCGCCGCATCCTCAGCAACTGCCGCGCCCGGCTTCTCCACCTTCTGCTCGTTCACCAGCACCCGTCCGGCGAGAATCAGCGCCTGCGCCCGCTCCCGCGACGGCACCAGCCCGCGCTCCACCAGAAACTTGTCCAGCCGTGCCTTCATCCTGCGTCCTCAGCCACACGCGCGCCGTCTACGCATTGACCGGCGCCGCAAATACGCGCGCCGTGACATCGTCGCGCCGCGTTGCGTATGATGACCGGACGTCCTGTGAATGTCTGATCCCTCGTCCAATCCGAAGCCCTCTGGCTACCGTACATCCAACAGCGAAATCGCAACCGGATCGATGGAAGATACGGCACTTTTATCGCAAGTCGGCCACGCGGACGAGGGCGCAATGGAATCTATTTTCCGGCGTTACAGCGGACCCGTCTATTCGGTAGCGCTCCGGGTTCTGCATGACAGCGGACAGGCGGAGGACGTGATGCAGGAGATCTTCCTCCAGCTCTGGCGCAATCCCGCCGCCTTCGTCCAGGGCCGCGGCTCGCTCGGCGCCTGGCTGGTGGTCGTCACCCGCAACCGGGCCATCGACCTGATCCGGCGGCGAAAGCTCACTGACTCCGTCGACGACGTGGTGCTGGCCTCGCCCATCAACGTCGCCGATGAAGCAGAACGCAATGCCATGATGGAGAAGGTGCGCGGCGTTCTCTCGAAGATTCCTCAAGAGCAGCGCAAGAGCCTTGAGCTCGCCTATTTCGAAGGTTTGACACACACCGAGATCGCCAGCCGCACCGGCGATCCGCTGGGAACCGTAAAGACAAGGATTCGGCAGGCATTGATCACTTTACGAAAGGCATTCGAAGCATGAACGAGCCCGGCTCCAACCCGACACCTCTTTCGCACGAGGACCTCGCGCTCTACGCGATGGGATCCCTGCCTGCGGAAGAGATGGCCGCCGTGGCCGCCGTCCTGCGGGAGAGCTCGCATGCGCGGCAGGAGCTCGCCCGCATTCAGGATGACCTCGCCCTGCTCGCTCTCTCCGTCGATCAGCAGCCCGCGCCCGCGGGTTCCTTCGAGCGCTTCCAGGCGCGCATGGGCGAAACCGGCGGCGCCGCCGCGAAAGACTTCGCAACTCCTGCCGCCCGCTCGACTCCAATGGGGATGATCGAGACGCTACCCGAAGTCACCGCCGCCCGCGGCCGCAGCAAATGGGCACTCATCACGCCCTGGACCATCGCCGCCTGCCTCGCCATCGCGTGCAGCATCCTCGGCTACAAGGTCAGCTCCATGAACGATGCGCTCGACGGCGAATCCGCCCTGGTCTCTAATCTGGCCGCGAAAGCCTCTCGCGCCCAACAGGTGCTGGAAGTCTTCAATGCGCCCGACGCGCAACGCGTCACCCTCACCGCCGCCAAAACACCGCCCGCGCCAACCGCGCACACCGTCTATCTCGCGGAGCGCGGGGCATTGATGATGGAAGCCAACAACCTGAAGCCGATCCCCGCCGGCAAGACCTATGAGCTGTGGGTCATCCCGGCCAGCGGTGCAGCCCCGGTCCCCGCCGGCACCTTCACCCCCAACGCGGACGGCTACGCCTCGGTTGTATTGCCCAAACTGCCCAGCGGCGTCATCGCCAAAGCCTTCGGCATCACCGTAGAGAATGCCGGCGGCTCCAGCACCCCCACCCTGCCCATAGTCCTGTCCGGCGAATAGCCTCACAGATAACCTGACAGCATCACCATCCCAGCCCGATTGCCGGAACAGCATCGTGCGCGCCGCTTTAGAGATATGACGTCCCACTGAGCTTCGTGTACAGGTGCGTCGCTTTTGCAATCTCCCCGGCCGCTTGAGACACAACAGCACTCGTACCCGCGCACAGCATCCTTCCCTGCTTGATCAAAGCAGCCAGTTGTTTCTTGAAGTCAGCCGGAAGGCAGCCACCCGCGGGCGTCAGCTTTTTCGCGACAGGAATCATCTTTTCAACAGCGTGACTCCACTGCTGAACCGAAGTCGCCTCAGGGAGTTTCAGCTCGCCCGGGCCCGCGCTAACCGAGTAGGAGCTCGCGGGCAGACCAATTCCGGAGAGAGCCGTCTCCTCCTGAACCTTGGTTTCGATCGCAAGCATGACCTTCTTGAGTTGATGCTTGATCTTCTCGCCGCTGCTGATCCGGCCGTTCGCAAGGGCCTGGGCAGCAACGTGTAAACGGCTCAGAATCTCGCTGACGTTGTAAGCATCATCGTGCACCTGCCGCGCCTTCATGGCAGCCTCGCGTGCTTCCTTCTCCTGCGCTTGCTTCCGCATTGCGATTTCCGCTGGTGCTTGGACCCTCATATATCATCTCCTCTTCGGATCAATCGCTTCCTGGCAACAAGAGCTGCTCGCCAACCCTCCTCGCATGTATAGGCGACGGTCCCCGAGAATCGTCCCCGAGAATCGGGTATCAGAGTAAAGCACCGCGAGAAGGGCGCATCAGGAATCTCTTCGAGGGACTGCGGCTCGGTCCACAAACAAGGCATGGCCTGGCTCTTCGACCTTTCTTCGCAAGCCGCGGCCGATGCTGGTGGTACCGTTACATTTGTAACTTGTGTTTGCACATAGTTTTGTTACGGTAGTACTACTTCTCAAATTACTTTTCAGGGCGTGTAGCCGCATTATGAACGATCGACTTAACGAGGTTCCCGCATCACGCATGCTCGCCGCTGTGGCCAAGGCGCTATCCGCAGCCCTTGGGATGGAAGGGCGCGGGCACAGCAAGCCCAAACCAGTCACCCTGGACGCTCATCTTCTGCCAAAACACATGCACCACAATCGAGCAGCGATAGAAGCCGCTGAACTGTGTGGCTGCATCTCCTGCGAGCAGATGTTTCAGCGAAGCGATATTCGGCGTTGGGTGGCTGCCGGCGCCACAGCGGTCTGCCCGCGGTGCAATATCGCCGCCGTTGTGGGCTCAGGCGCCGGATTTGTGCTGACCCCGCAACTGCTGCACCGCGCGCACCAACTGCTTTTTGAAGGGCTCGGGTTAAGCGGTCAGTTCCTGGAACGCACGCCCACAAAGGAAAAGGCGCTTCGCAGTGTGGAAGCGCCAAACGCATCAGGAGACGTACGCAAATCAGCTTACGGTTCGCATCCCGCGCTGTCTTCACCCGCAGGAGGGGTTTTGCCCTCCAACTGAGGATGGGTTCAGGCATCCTCCCCCACCCTGAATCCATCCGCTTCCCCACTCCCTGAACACACAACAAAAAGGCGCTCCAAGAGGAGCGCCGGATGTATTACCAGGAGACCTTACGTACTGCCGCATCATGCCGCATCTCCCGGCGATTTACAAGAACGATTTTGTAAGCCTATTTACCAAATTCATGCCCCGCAAACGCTCTCCATGTCGGATCGTCACCAACAAACGATTGCGTTCTGCTGTCCGCGAACGGAGAGGCGTTTCCCCGCTCCTTCCCGATCTGGGACTGCATGGCAAAGATTTGCCACTTTGCTCCCCGCCAGTTGCTAGACTGAAAAAGTAGACACACATCTACCCAAAAGCTACGTCACTAAGTCCTTTGTTTGGACGTTTTTGCGGCTAAGCTCTTTGCAATGACGAATTTAGCCATCGGAACGGCCGCTATCTCACTGCAGCGGAAGGACTTACAACCAGCCTCCCGTACCGGGAGGGGGGAGGGGTACCCGGCCTGGAACGCCTTCAGGCGGGCTCCATCACCGTATCGCCCTCGCCCGGCGCCAGGAAGCGGTTCGCATCCAGCCCATGCTGCCGCGTGTACAGGTCGTAGTAGCGGCCGCCCAGCGCGTACAGCGTCTCGTGCGTGCCGTGCTCCACGATCTGGCCCGCCTCCACCACCAGGATCTGGTCGGCGCGCCGAATGGTCGACAGCCGGTGCGCGATCACGAACGTCGTCCGCCCCTGCATCAGGAAGCTGAGGCCGTGCTGGATCATCGCCTCGCTCTCGGAATCGAGCGACGAGGTCGCCTCGTCCAGGATCAGGATGCGCGGCTCGGCCAGGATCGCGCGCGCAATCGAAAGCCGCTGCCGCTGGCCGCCGGAGAGCTTCACCCCGCGCTCGCCCACGATGGTGTCGTAGCCGTCCGGGAAGCGCTCGGCGAACTCGTCCACGCGCGCGATCGCGCAGGCATGCAGAAACTGCTCCTCGGTCGCATCGGGCCGCGAGAACATCACGTTCTCGCGGATCGAGCCGTCGAACAGGAACGACTCCTGCAGCACCACGCCAAGCTGGCTGCGGTAGCTGTCCAGCTTCACCGTCGAGAGATCGACGCCGTCCACCAGGATCGCGCCCGAGTCCGGCGCATGGAAGGCGCAGATCAGGCTGATGATCGTCGATTTGCCTGATCCCGAAGAGCCGACCAGCGCCGTCACCGTCCCCGGCTCGGCATGGAACGAGATGCCGTGCAGCACCGGCTTGTCCGGCTCGTAGGCAAACGCACCTCGTTGAAGCGCACATCGCCCACCACCGGCGGCAGGTCGATGACGCGCCCCGGCTCGTCATACTCCTGCCGCTCGCCCAGAATTTCGCCGGTGCGGTCCAGGCCGGCAATCGCCTCGGTAAGCTGCGTGCCAACATTCACCACCTGAAAGATAGGAGCGACCATGAAGGCCAGGAACATCGTGTACTCGACATAGCCGCCCGTCGTGATGCGATTGCTGGCAGCGCCGCCCGCCCGCCCAGGTACATCACCAGCGAGCCCATCAGCCCCACCACTCCGGTGGAGGCCAAGCGACAGCACCGAGGTCATGCGTCATCGACTTCATCACGTTGTCCAGCAGCCGCTGCACGCCGCCGGAGAAGACCGCCCGCCTCGCGGTCCTCGGCGTGGTAGCCCTTCACCACCCGCACGCCGCCCAGCGACTCGGTAAGGCGCCCGGTGACCTCGGCGTTGATCTTGCCGCGCTCGCGGAAGATCGGCCGCATCATCCGCAGCGACTTCTGCAGCAGCGTGGCGAACAGAAGGATGACGACGAAGATGATGAGCGTGATCGTGGCGCTGATCTTCATCAGCACCACGAAGGCGATGAGCGCCGTGATGATGCCGCCGACAAAGTCCACCAGCCCGGTGCCGATCAGGTTGCGCACGCCCTCGACGTCGGTCATGATGCGCGACACCAGGTTGCCGGTGCGGTTGGCGTCGTAGAAGCTGACCGAGAGCCGTCCGATGTGCGCCTGCACCTGCCGGCGCAGGTCGGCGATCATGCGCTGCGCCGCCTTGGAGAGAAGCTGCGTCAGCGCAAACGAGGTGGAGGCCTGGATGACGGTGGCGCGTCAGCACGACAGCGATGATGGGCAGCAGCATGATGTCCCTGCCGCTTGTGAAGCACGCCATCGACAAAGGGCTTCGACGAGGCAGGCAGCACCAGGCCGCAGACGCGGTTGATGATCATCAGCACGAAGCCCAGCGCCAGCAGCCAGCGGCGCGGACGGATCAGCCGCCACACATGCGGCCACGCGTCCGCCAGCTTGGGCTTCGGCGGCGGGCTGGTATCCCGGGCGCGGTTGGCGTTGCGCACCGAGCTGGTGCGCTCCGCCTTGCTCGAGAAGTTGTTGGGACGCATGCTTTGCATGGGGTGGCCCCTAGGCGCGCGCGCGCCGCGCCGCAATGAACGAACGCACGCACAGCAGCACAAAAATCAGGCACAGAATGCTGGTGGCCGACTGCACCTCCGCCGCCAGCTTGTGCACCGAAAGCGATCCCGACCTGGATGTGCTCGTTCACCGTCTCGTGATGCGTGCCGGTAAGGAAGCCGACCATGGCGATCAGTCCGGGAATGGTGCCCAGAAAGCCGAGCAGCCCCAGCGTGACGGCGATGTGCATCGCCAGCATGCGCCGCTTCACGTCCTCCGTATTGGCCACCAATCCGAGCAGCACCAGCAGAAAGCCGAGCACGACCGGGATGAATGCGTGCCAGAAATGCGTCTCGATGTAGCCGGTCACACCGACCAGCGCAATCAGGACGCCGAAGACCATCGCAAGCTTAGCCATATAGATCTTCAGGATAGATGAACCGGAACGAGCTATGGATTCGTAGCACTTCGCCGCAATGCGTCCCCGCGGATCGCAGCTCACGATCTCGCCGAACCACCTGATCCGGCGGAAGATCCCCTGCGACCCGGATCGCATCCCGCGGCATCTCGAGCGTCGCGATCTGGCTGTCCAGCAGCGCCGGACTCATGTAGTGGTTCTTGCGCTCTGCCAGCCGATGCTCCAGCACATCCTTCGGCACCTCCAGCAGCACGAAGCGCAGCTCAGTCGCTGGGAATGCCCGCGGACAGCTCGTCGCGATACGACTGCCGCAGCGCCGAGCAGGCCAGCACCCCGCTCGTCCCGCTGCGATACCAGCCCAGCAGCACCTCGTGCAGGCTGGCCAGCCACGGCGCGCGGTCCTCATCCGTCAGCGGAATGCCGGCATGCATCTTGGCCTTGTTGGCCGGCGGAGTGGTAGTCGTCCCCCTCGGCGTACTCCCAATGCTCCAGGGCCGCCAGCCTGGTGCCGATCGTCGTCTTGCCGCTCGCCGTCACCCCCATCAGGACCAGAATCATCCCTTCGCACCCCCCGCCACCCTCTTCAATTCATTCAAAACATCCTCCGCCTTCCAGTCATTCGTCGGATACCACTGCGCGATCTTGCCATCCGGCGCGATGACCGCGGTCGAGAGCGAATGCGTGATGGTGTGATTCTCGCCCGGCGTCGCGCCCACGTCGAAGAACTCCAGCAGCTTCGGCAGGTCCGCCTTCGATGGCGCGGCGAAGTCCCAGTGCTCGAACTTCTCCTTCGTGTAGTTGCCGGTGTATGCCTCGCCATAACTGCGCAGCACGGCCGGCGAATCATAGGCCGGATCGAAGCTGATGCTCAGCAGATGGGTCTTGCTATAGATCGCGGGATCGGCCTGCAGGCTCTTGTCGATGGCGGCGAAGTTGCGGCTCATGCGTGGACAGTAGTCCGAGAGCGGGCACCGCGTGTAGATGAACGTGACCAGCAGCGCTTTGCCGCGGAACTGCCGGAAGCTGATCTGCCGCCCGCTCTGGTTGGTCAGGCGAAAGTCCGGCACTGGATCGCCGGCCGCCGGAACATGATACTGCGCCTGTGGCTTGTAGTCCGGCTGGGCCTGCGCCGTGATCACGATCTGGTCGAGCAGCGTGCTGTCGTCCCCAACCAGCAGCACACCCGTCATGTGATCGCCCGGATGCAGGTCCTGCAGCACATTCGCATCCTTGACCTTGTACGGCATGGTCATGGCGTCCATGAATCCCGGGATCGCCTCGGTGTCCACCGTGACCTCGCCATGCGCCGGATCTGTCCCGACGATGATTCCCTTCACCGCGTACTGCTTCACCGGCCCCGGACTGCACATTCGCCGCCGGCCGCGCATTGCTATGACAGCCGGCCATCGGCAGTGCGAGCACCAGCCCGCACAGGAGGCCCCGCACAACTCGTCTCATCCTCATCTCCTCTTCCATGATGCCATCTCTTTAGAAGTGAACCGGTAGCGCACCTCCGCCGAGAGCATGCGAGGATCGCCCACGTGGCTGCCGCCGAAGGTATTGCTCAGGTCCACCTGATAGCGCTTGTTGGTGATATTGGTGCCGATGGCGCGGATCGTCCATCGCTCGCCGATGTCCTTGTTCAGCGCGAGATCGAAGGTGCGATAGCTGGGCAGATGCGCCGGCCCATCGCCGTTCAGGAAGCCCGAGCCATAGACAAAGTCGAAGGCAGCGGTCGTTCTCCACGGCAATGCGCCGTCAAAGCCAGCGGTCAGCGAGTTGCGCTGGTCGTGATCCAGATAGAAGCCGCCCTCCGGCGGAGAGAAGTCCGTGAGGCCGCCCGTGACTGCGCCAAAGCCCGCCGCCTGCTGGTTGGAGTAGACGAGATGCGCGTGCGCATGACGCATCAGTTCCGGCGAGCGGACGTTCGCCTCCCAGCCGCGGATGCGCGCGCGATCGATGGTCAGCGGGAAGAACAGGTTGGAATTGCCGATGGCGTCATGGTCAAAGAAGTTGCGCGCGGCGGTGCGGAAGTTGTCGAACGAGGCCGTCCATCCGCGATACGGAATCACCAGGCCAACGTCGTACTGCTCGTCGCGCTCGCCGTGCAGCGGAAGAAAACCGAGATCCTGCGTCTGGGCGAAGACCAGCGCCGGGCCATTCAACGTATCGAGCGGCGGCGCCTGGTAGTAGCGCGAATAGGAGCCGCGCAGCACCCAGCCCAGCCGCGGCAGCGTGATCGCCGTGCCCACGCGTGGATCCCATGCATGCTCGCTGAAGCTGCCATCGAAATAGCGTGAAGCGCAAGCCGCCATTCATCGCCCACCACGGCGTTACCTTCCACTGCTCATCCACGAACGCCGCATCCACCTGCCCGTTCGGCGCAATGCTCTGACGAAACGGTGTGACGCTGCCATCGTTCGACGTGACGGCAAAGCTTCGATCGTCCTGCTGGCCAAAGGCGTAGACGCCTGCGCGAAAGTTGCTCGGCCCCTTCACCTGCGAAAACACGGTCTGGCCGCCTTCGTAATACGAGACGCGGTCGTCGGTCGTGCTCAGCGGATCGTCCGCCCCGCCGACATACGCAGCGCGGTTGGCATGGAAGAACGGCGAAGCCGTCAGCAGCGTGCCCGGTCCGAAGGAGTGGGTCCACGAGCCAATCGCAAAGCCATCCTGCTCGCGATCGCGGTCGCGAATGCCCATGGCCTGCTGATCGGGATCGTTCGGCACCTGATAGAAGTCTCCGCGAAAGCCGCCATCGAAGCGGAACTGGTCCTGCGCTGTCTTGTTGAAGATCAGCGAGGTGAAGCCTCCGCCGCCCGCGCCCATGTTGTGCAGGTTCTGATGCGTCGGCGGAGCGAGCGCGTAGTCCGTGCGATTGCCGTTGCCGCTCACGTACCACGCAAAGCGCTCGGAGTGATCGCCCAGGCTGATCTGATCGTTGGTCGCGTTGTACGTTCCGTAGCTGGCGACCAGCTCTCCCTGCCGATCGCGCTCAAAGCCGGTGCGCGTCGCCACGTTGAAGACGCCGTAGGTGCGGTCGCCATAGTCCGCGCGTATAGCCGCCGGTGCTTGCTTCCAGGTAGTCAATGTCCTTGGGATCGAACTGCGGCCCGACATTGGTGGCAATGTTGGTGTTGGGCAAAGGCACGCCGTCGATGGCCCAGGTCACCTGATGGCCGCCGCGCACGTGAAGCTGATCGTGCACGACGTAGGCGCCGGGAACAAACTGCGTGATGACGCGCAGGCTGTTGCTCTGGTCCATGCCGGCGTAGCTCTCGATCTGCTGCCGCGCGATCGTCGTCTCCGTCGCAGAGGTCGTCGTTTGCAGCGGAGTTTCCTGATCGTTGACCTGCACGGTTTCATGCGGACCGGCAGGAAGCAAGCTCAAAGTGAAGCACCGGCGCGCTTCCGCTGCGCACCAGCAACGATTGCTGCTGCGCTGCGAATCCCGGCGCCGTGACGGTCAGGCGGTACTCGCCAAGCGGCAGCGCATTGATCTCGAATGCGCCGGCCGCATCGCTCGTCGAGCTTCGCACGATATTGCGATGTGACCGCAGCGACCTGAACATCGGCGCCGGCGATCGGCCGATGCGATGGATCATGCACCACACCGCGCACTGTGGCCAGCACGGTTGCGCTCGCGCAGTCTGCACTATGCACAGCACAAGCGCACAGCAGCGCCAACACAGGCGCAACTCGCCCTTCTCTTCCTTGCAACACGGCTCTCTCCGATCGAATGTCTCGCTGTTCGTGTGCGCAGCAGGCAGATGCGCTGCCGGCATGCAGAGCAGGCGACGCCACTGACCAGCGCAAAGTACGGGTCAGCGAGAGGAAGGAGGGGCGCGCGATCCGGGCAGACCGGCGAGGAACGCCGACAACGCGGCGTGTTCCGCGGAGAGTGTCGCGGTCGCCTGCGGCGTGCGGCCAAGGCCCGGCGTGCATAGCGGGCAGATACGGCGCCAGCAAAATCGCCGCATGCGACAGATTTGCAAACGGGCAGCCTTGTCCGCGCCAGGCAGGACCGCTGCTCTGGCGCGCGGTCGCCATGCAATGATGCGCGCCGTGGATGCGGCAGCAGGCAGGCAGCAGCACCTGCGGCCGGGCCAGTTCCAGCGCCGTGGCGCCGGGAACCAGCAGCAGCATCCAGGACATCAACAGGTTGGCGATGAGCCGCTGCACCTCTGCAGTCTACATGGCGGCAACATGCGCAGCGGCAGTCTCCATTACGCGGCAGTCGGCCATTACACTGAAAAGCGTGATGGGACTCCGCGGAACGGGACTGACCGGTCGCCATGCGCGAATTGCTGGACCGGGGCGGCGTCATCCTGACCGCGAACGCGCGCGCCGCACGCGCTCTGCACCTCCGCTATGCGGAGGACAAGCAGGCCGAGCACGCGATCGCGTGGCCGACGCCGCAGATCCTCGACCTGCATTCCTGGCTGACAGAACAGTGGAATGCTCTGCTCCTGACCGGAACCGAGGACCGCCTGCTGCTGAACCACGTGCAGGAGCACGCGCTGTGGCAGCGAATCATCAGGCCGCTGATTGCGAACTTTTCGCTCATCGAACCCGCGCGGATGGCGACGCTTGCGCAGCAGGCCTATTCCCTGCTTGCGGCTTACAGCGCACTCGGACGGCTGAACGATGCGATCTGGATGGCAGAGCCCTATGCCGAGCCGGAGGTCTTCCGCCAGTGGGCGCGAAGCTTTCAGCAGGAGTGCAGGCGTCATCGCTGGCTGCCGCAATGTGAGCTCATGGAGGCCGTGTCGCATACGCTCTGCGCTGGGGCGCGCTGGAGCCGCCGGCGGAGATCGGCTGGCTTGGATTCGATCGCGCAACTCCCGCCGAAGAAGCATTGCAGGCGGCCCTGAAGCGCGAGGCGCGAAGCAGCAGATGCTTGAGCTGGGAGTTGGAACAGAGCAGCCCCGCCGACGCTCTACGCCGCGCAGAGCGAGAAGGACGAGACAGCAGCATGCGCCGCGTGGGTACGAGCGCGACTTGCGAAGCTGATCCCAAGGCGCGCATCGGCATCCTCATGCCCGACCTGGCGAGCCGTCGGGCGCAGTTGGAGCGCGATCTCTATAGCCTGCTGAGTCCGCAGCAATTTCCCATCACCGCGGGCGCGGCGCCGGCACTTCCCTTTGAGTTCTCGCTCGGCCAGCCGCTCGCTCAGGTGCCGCTGGTTCATGCGGCTCTGCTGCTGTTGCGCTGGCTGCGCCAGCCGCTGACGCAGCAGGAAATTTCCTGGCTGCTCCTCTCGAGCACGCTGGGCGCGGCGCAAGGCGACCGGAGCGCGAGACGCGCTGGCGCATCTGGATGCGAAGCTGCGCAACGCCACATGCGCGCCGCCGGAGATGACATTGGAAGCGCTGCTGCGCTGGCCGCACAGAGCGGTGCTCCGGCCGCTCAACGCGCTGTATCACGATCTGGCGGCGATGCTCGCAAGAGCATCGCCGCGCCTCGCGTCGCGCCGCGGCCGGCGAATGGGTGCGCCGCATCGGCAATCTGTTGCGCGTGGCGCGGTGGGGCGAGCGCTCCGACGCGTCCAGCCTGCTGTTTCAGGCTCGCCAGGCATGGAACCGGCTGCTCGACAGCGTGGCCTCGCTCGATTTCGCGAATGAACCTCTCACTTCGAGGATCTTTCCTCAACACGCTGGAACGCACCGCGCAGGAGACGATCTTCGCGCCAGAGTCGCAGGATGCGCCGGTGCAGGTGATGGGTGTCTATGCCGCCTCCGGACAGTCGTTCGACGCTGTGTGGTTTCTGGGCGCGACCGACAGCGGCTGGCCCGCTTCCGGCCGACCGAATCCGCTGTTGCCTATCGCACTGCAGCGCGAGCTCGGCATGCCGCACACTTCCGCGGCGGACAACACCGCGCTGGCCCACCGCGCCATGGAGCGCATTGCCGAGAGCTGCGGCGAGGTTGTCTACTCCTATGCACAAATGTCCGGGGATGCGATCGAGCGTCCTTCTCCGCTGGTGAGCAGTTTCGTCGCCGCGAATCGCTGCAGCTGCACGCGAGACGCCGCACGCGATTCAGCTTGAGACGGTCGCCGATGACGACTGGGTTCCGCTGATGCACACCGGCGCCGCGCCCGGCGGCCAGTCGGCGCTGAAGAGATCAGGCAAACTGCCCCTTCCAGGCATTCGTCCTTCGCCGACTGGGCGTGCGCGAGCTCTCGATTGCCGGCCGCGGGCTTTCGCCGGGCGATCGCGGCACGCTGATTCACAGGTGATGGAGGGCGTCTGGTCGCAGGACATTGGCGGCCACGTTCATCTCACCAGCCACGCGGACCTGCTGAACGCAGCCAGCGCGGGAACGCTTCGGCCACTGGTCGCAGAGCATACCGCCGCAGCCATCCGTTCGATGCATGCGGAACATGGAGACCGCTGGCAGCGCGCGTACCTGAAAGCCGAAGAGGAGCGAGCCATCGATCTGGTGATGGATTGGCTTGCGCTCGAATCCGCTCGTCAGCCATTTCAGATCGTCGACGGTGGAAGAAAAGATCGACGATCCAGGTCGGCGACCTCGCGCTCCGCGTGCGTGCCGACCGGATCGACAGGTCGCGGGCGGCGAGTTGCTGATCGACTACAAGACCGGCGAGGTCTCCACCGCAAGCTGGGAAGGTCCGCGGCCGGAGCAGCCGCAGTTGCCGCTCTATGCCGCGTTCGGTGGCGCAAAGAATCTCATCGGCGCGGTCTTCGCGCAGATACGCCCGTCGAAGATGGCCTTCAAGGGACGCGTCGACGATGCGCGTGCAAACCTTCGGAGCACGCTCGATGCAAAGCAGCTTGTTACCGACGCCCTACACCGCAGAGCTGGTCGAAGAATGGCGCGGCACTCTGCTGAATCTGGCGGAGAGCTTTGTGCGCGGCGAAGCGCAGGTCGACCCGCATGTCTATCCCAAGAGCTGCCTGTACTGCCCGCTTCACGGCGTCTGCCGCGTGGCGGAATCGCGCGGCTCCGGCACAGTGCAGGATTCCGGCGAGGATGAGGACGCGGAATGAGCTCCGCTGCGTACAGCAGCCCCTTGTCAGCCGACGCGGCCGAACGCGCCCGAGCGCTCGATCCGCACGAGTCGTTTCTGGTGCAGGCGCCTGCCGGTTCCGGCAAGACGGAGTTGCTCGCTCTTCGCTATCTCGCCTTGCTGCCAACGGTAGACGAGCCGGAGCAGGTGCTGGCCATCACCTTCACCCGCAAAGCGACGGCAGAGATGCGCGTGCGCGTTCTGCAGGCGCTGGCAGGCGGCAGCGCGCAGCGAAGACCCGGCAGCCAGTGAGCACGAGCGAGAGGTTCGCCGGCTGGCGCAGGCTGCGCTGGCTCACGCGCAGGCGCGCGGCTGGCAGCTCACGAGCAGCCGCAGCGGCTCAATATTCAGACCATCGATTCCCTCGCCCTCTCGATCGCGTATCAGACGCCGCTGCTCTCGCAGCTGGGCGGCCCGCTCAGCCCTACAGAAGATGTGCAGCCGCTCTATGCGCTTGCCGCGGAGCGCACGCTGGCGCATCTCGGCGATCCGTCACAGCAGGAGCTCGCCGATGCTCTGGCCGACATTCTGAAGTTGCGCGACGCCAACCTGCCGGATTGCGAATCGCTGATCGCCGGCATGCTGGCGCGGCGGGATCAATGGCTGCTGGTGCTGCCGGTCATTATGCACACGCGAACGGCCATGGGAGGAGTTGAAGGCGAGACTCGAAGAGCCCTTCCGCCGCGAGCACGCAGCGGTGATTGAAAATCTGCGCCGCGAGTTCGCGCGTACTCCGGGTGTGTTGCGAGGAACTGCTGGATCTCGCCAGGATCGCATGTGACAACGGCAAGGATCAACTCACTCGCGCTGCGCGACATGCGCGAGCGCGGCGGAGCTCACCGATGTCTCGCACTGGCAGTGCCTTTGCTGTCTGCTGCTCACGGCGACAATGAATGGCGCTCCAGCATCGACGCGAGAGTCGGCTTCCCGGCACAAGACGCATCGGCAGGCTGCATCGCAGCTCAAGGCGATGATTGCGAAGCTGACCGCGAAGACTGTCCTGCTCGCGGAGCTCTGCAAAGTACGAAAGCTCCCGCCTGCAGCCTACTAGCGAAGAGGAGTGGCGCACCGTACGCAACATCTTCATCGTCCTGCGGCACGCCATCGCGCAGTTGCGCGTGGTCTTCGCGGAGCAGGGTGTCATCGACTTTGCCGAGGCCGGCATCGCCGCGCATGCTGCGCTTGCGGATCCCGCCGTGTTGATGCGGCTGGACGAGCGCGTGCGCCATCTGCTCGTCGATGAGTTTCAGGACACCTCGCGTCCGCACTTCGCTCTTCTGCGCGCACTGCTCGAAGACTGGCAGCAGGGCGACGGCCGTACCTGCTTCTTCGTCGGCGACCCGATGCAATCCATCTATCTCTTCCGCGATGCGGAATCGCGATTGTTCCATCAGGTGCGCGAGCATGGCATGGAGATGGGCAACGCGCATCTCCCGCTAACGGCGCTGCAGCTCTCCACGAACTTCCGCTCCACTCCTGCCATCGTGAATCCGCTCAATGAAGTCTTCGAGCGCGTGCTCGGAGCGGATCCCGAGGACGAAGTGCAATACGCCGCCTCCGTATCGAGCAAGGCCGATTGGAGAGCAGGCCGCGGATGCCTTGCACCTGCACGTGCAGACCTTCGAAAAAGACAGCCGGCCTCCCAGATGAGCTGGACGCTGCCGAGGCGGATTCGATGATCGCGTTGATTCGCGCCCACATGCCGGCGATCGAGCAGGCGCAGCGCGAGGGCGGCAAATATCGAGTCGCGGTGCTGGCCCGCGCCCGAACGCACCTGGTCGAGATCATCAGCGAGATTGCGACAGGCGCAGATTCCCTTTCGCGGCGTGAAGATCGACCTGCTGCGCGACCGGCAGGAGATCCTCGATCTGCTTTCGCTGCTTGCGCGCACTGCTGCATCCGGCGGATCGCATCGCTTGGCTCGCGGTGTTACGCGCGCCCTGGTGCGGGTTGACCATACCGGCGCTGCACGCCATCTGCGGCGACTCTGAAGCCGGCGAGCAGACGTCGATCCATCCCTCGCTACATCATTCGTCTCGCATCAAGACCGTCTCGATCCGGAGAGCCGGAGGCGCGCGTTGCATGTGCTGTCCATCCTGGAAGCAGGCGCAGGCTGCCTATGCTGCTGGATCGCTGGCCGGCTCGCCCGCCGGACTGGCGCTCTGGCTGGAACGCACGTGGCACGCACTCGGCGCGCCGCAGTTCCTCGATGCGGAATCGCTCGCCAACTGCTGAAGCGTTCTTTGCCACGCTCGCGCAAATGCCGCCGAGCTGCTTCGGCACACTGGACGAAAGCCTGAACCAGCGGCTCGAAGAGCTCTACGCGCAGCCGGACCCCAGCGTCTCCGAAAATTGCGGCGTGCAGCTGATGACCATTCACAGCGCAAAGGGGCTGGAGTTCGAAGTGGTCCTGGTGCCGCAGCTCCAGAGAACTGGCAAGCGCGACGATTCGCCGCTCTTTCAGTGGCTGGTGCGCAGGCGCGCCGGAACAACGGAGGATGAGCTGCTGCTGGCTCCAATCGGATACAAGCACGGTGACAAACCCAGGCTCTACGATTGGGTCGGCAAAAAGTCGTTGCGGCGGCTGCAGCAGGAAGAGAAGCGGCTGCTGTATGTGGCCTGCTCGCGCGCCATCCACGAGCTGCACCTCTTCGCATCCATCGAGCTCAAGCAGAACGGCGAGCTCTCGCGGTCAAGAAAAGGCATGTCTGCTCGCGGCAGGATGGGATGGATTGGAGCGCCGCATCGCCGAAGCAACGCAGCCCGTACCGCGCTAACGTCGTCATGATGCCTGGCGCCGTCTACGCCGTCTCGTGCCTCCAGCAACGGCACCGTGCATCGTCGCTCGCAGCCGCGGCGCAGACGACAGTTCCTCCGCAGGCTACCGGCTGATTGGTTCGCAGACTGTTGCCGTCGAACCCCGGCAGTGCTCGGACAGCCGATCCGCACCGGCCGCGCCCATCGAGGATACCGGAACCGGCAGCCGGCTCGCACGCGTGCAGGGCATCGTCCTGCACGCGCTGCTGGAGCGGGCAGCGGCAGGCGCGAGTGGCGATCGCCCGGACTGGGGCCGCCTCACCGATGCGCTGCTCCGACAGCACGGACTGACACCTGCAGATAACTGCCGCGGCACGTTCCGCGATTCTCGAAGGAATGCGCAACGCGCTCAGCCACGAAGAAGGCCGTTGGCTGCTGATGGCGCACCCTTCCGCGCCAGGACGATGCGTCCGCGACTAGAAAAATTCTGGAACGAGCAATCCTGGACCACCACAAAGGAAGGCCGCATGCTCCGCCAACGGCCTGATCGTGTCTTCTTCGCTGGAGAGTCGCCCGGCGCTCCCGGAACCGACTATCTGTGGATCATCGACTACAAGACCGCCGCGCTCCCGGCTGGCGTCGATCGCGATAGCTTTCTCGCCGCCGCCGCGAACAATACCGCAGCCAACTGGAGTCGTACAGCGAACTCTTCCGCAAGCTTTCTGAGCTGGACGATGCAGCAGCCCAGCGCGAGCATCGGCTGGCCATCTATCACCCCATGCTGCCCTGGCTCGACTGGTGGTCAGCTTAACTGAGCGCAAGCGTCGTTTTCAGGAAGCGGCGTTTTGCGGTTGTCCTGGTGGTGCCGGACGTCGGCGCCGCGCACCCAGAAGATCACATCTTCAGCGATGTTCGTCGCATGGTCGGCAACGCGTTCCAGATTGCGCGCGATCACCAGCGCATTCAGCGACTGCGCGGTAAGCGCTGGCTGCTCTTTGATGAGGATCGAGAGCGAGTAGTACGCAGCCTCGTTCATCTTGTCGACCTGGTCGTCCATCGCCAGCACCGACCCGCCATCTCCGCATCGCCTTCGATAAATGCCTGCAGCGCCTTGCGCACCATGCCGGAGGCGACCGACGCCATGTGCGGGATATCGACCGGCATCTCCGCCGCGGCAAACGCATTCAGGTCGCATACGCGCTCGGCGATGTTCACCGCCTGGTCGCCGACGCGCTCCAGATCGGCATTGATCTTGATCACGGCGAGAATGAAGCGCAGATCGATGGCCATCGGCTGTTCCATCGCGAGCAGGTCCAGCGCCATCTGGTCGATCTCGCGCTCCAGCCGGTTGATCGCCAGTTCGCCATGCATCACCAGATCGCAGATCGAAGTGTCACGCGTGCGATAGGCTTCGATCGCGCGCTGGATCGCCTGCTCGGCCATGCCGGCCATCACAAGCAGCTTTTCCTTCAGCTCGTCCAGGCTCTGATGAAACCGTATCCGCATTAGCCAAACCGTCCAGTGATGTAATCCTCCGTGCGCTTGTCACGGGGATTCGTGAAGATCTTGTGCGTGGAATCGAACTCCACCAGCTTGCCCATCAGGAAGAAGCCGGTGCTCTCCGCCACGCGCGCGGCCTGCTGCATATTATGGGTCACGATCACGATCGTGTACTGCGATTTCAGCTCGAAGATCAGATCTTCGATCTTTGCCGTCGAAACCGGATCGAGCGCCGAGGCCGGCTCATCCATCAGCAGGACTTCGGGATCGACCGCGAGCGCGCGCGCAATGCAGAGCCGCTGCTGCTGGCCGCCGGAGAGGCTGGCGCCCGACTTCTTCTTCAGATCGTCCTTCACCTCTTCCCACAGCGCCGATTGGCGCAGCGAGCGCTCCACCACCTCGTCCAGCACCCGCCGGTTGCGAAAGCCGTTCAGCTTCAGCCCCGACGCGACATTGTCGTAGATCGACATCGTCGGAAATGGATTCGGCCGCTGGAAGACCATGCCCACGCGGCGGCGGATCTCTACCGGCGATGCCTCGGCATAGATATCGACATCGTTGATCAGTACCTTGCCGGTGACCCGCGCAATCGGGTTGGTTTCGTGCATGCGATTCAGGCAGCGCACGAAGGTGGATTTGCCGCAGCCCGAGGGGCCAATCAGCGCCGTCGCGTGATTCGCCGGAATATTCAGTTGAATGTCCTTCAGCGTGTGATTGGTGCCATACCACGCATTCAGATCGCTGACTTCGATGCCGACGCCCAAGCTAACTTGCTCCCTTCAACGTACCGCGGCTGACGACATAGCGTACCAGCGCAACTGAGGCGATGATGAGCACGATGAGCACCAGCGCTCCCGCCCAGGCCAGCCGGTGCCACTCGTCGTAGGGCGAGACGGCGTAGACGAAGATCTGCAGCGGCAAAGCGGCGATGGGCTCATTCAGGCTGGTGCTTTGGAATGCATTGCCGAAGGCGGTGAACAGCAGCGGCGCGGTCTCGCCGGCCACGCGCGCAAAGGCCAGCATGCAGCCGGTGACGATGCCTGCGGATGCGGTGCGCACCGTAATCGTCAGTGCCGAGCGCCATGCCGGAACGCCAAGCCCAAGCGCAGCCTCGCGGATGGCGTGCGGCACCATGCGCAGCATCTCTTCCGTCGTGCGCGTCACCGTCGGCACCATCATCACGCCCAGCACCACGCCGCCGGCGAAGGCGGAGAAATGCTTTTGCGGCAGCACGATCAGCGCATAAATCGCGATGCCCATCACGATCGACGGGCACGCCGTTCAGCACATCTGCGGTAAAGCGCACCAGATTGCCCATGCGCGTGTCGCCCGCATACTCGGCCAGGTAGATACCGGCGCCAATGCCCAGCGGAATGCCGATGAGACTGGCGAGCGCGAGGATCACGCCCGAGCCGACGATGGCATTCTCCATGCCGCCGCCCTTCTCGCCCACCGGCACCGGAATCTTGGTGAAGAAGTCCCAGTTCAGCGAGGTCACGCCCTGCTTCAGCAGGTAGAAGAGGATTGCGATCAGCGGGGCGATGACAATGATCAGTCGCCAGCACCGCGAGCCCGCTCACGATTTGGCTCTTGATCCGGCGGCTGAAGACATTGGTTCTGGAAGCCCTGCAGCGGCGGACGCATTGCATGTGCTGCCATCTCAGGCCACCCTTGCCGGCGCGCCGCGCGTCACGGCCCACACCAGCAGCCGGGCACAGGCGTTCACCACGATGGTCACCAGAAAGAGTGCCAGCCCGATCTCGATCAGCGCGCTCAGGTACATGTCGTCGGTGGCCTCGCTGAACTCATTCGCCAGCACGCTGGCCATGGTGTAGCCCGGGGCCAGCAACGACTTCACTATCTCCGGCCGATTGCCGATCACCATGGTGACCGCCATGGTCTCGCCCAATGCGCGGCCGAGTCCGAGGATGATTGCGCCGACAATACCGATCCGCGCGTTGCGCAGCACGCCGATGCGGATCATCTCCCAGCGCGTCGCGCCCAGGGCCAGCACGCCCTCGCGCTGCACCATCGGGCACAGAGGTCATCACCTCGCGCGTCAGCGACGAGATGATCGGCAGGATCATGATCGCGAGCACCACTCCCGCGGCCAGCATGCTGTAGCCGGCATTCGGACCGCTGAAGAAGCCCGTCCAGCCCAGGGTAAATGTCAGTTTCGGGTTCACGTAGTCACGCAGCAGCGGGATCAGGACGAAGATGGCCCACAGGCCATAGACCACGCTGGGAATCGCCGCCAGCAACTCGGTCAGGAACGAGAGCGGCCCGCGCAGCCACTTGGGGCACATCTCCGTCAGGAAGATCGCCACTCCCAGCGCAAACGGCACAGAAATGAGCAGCGCCAGAAACGACGACATCAGCGTGCCGTAGATGAACGGCCATGCTCCAAAGTTGCTGTTGACCGGGTCCCAGGCCGAGCGGAAGAAGAAGCCGAGACCAAACTTGGAGAGCGTGAGCTGGGAGCGCGACACTAGCTCATACGCGATCAGAAACACGATGCCGAAGATGCTGAGCGCGCACAGAAATACCAGCGCCTTGAAGGTGCCGTCGGCGATGGCAGAACTGCCGCGGCTGCGCAGGAAGGTGCGCACCGCGGAAGGCTTAGCAGTGGGCGTTACGTCAGACAAGCGGGAAACAGGTTCAGACACATGTATCTTCGCAGGCTGCGTCAAGGCAGGATCCTGTACTTTCTCAGCCACTCCATGGAAGAGTACCCAGCCATAGTGAATAGAAGATGAAAGCCTTAGCCCCGGATTCGGTCCAGATTCCCCCAAGGATCCGCTTCCAGACCAGCCGTTCACGGTAAGACGCACAAAACCCGAAGGCGCCGCAAAGCAGCGCCTTCGGGCACTGCATCGGTCGCTATTTCAATTGGGTGATGGTTCCCTTCACCTTGGCAGCCACGGATGCCGGCAGCGGCGCGTAATTCAGCGCCGTCACCTCTGACTCGTGATCCAGCATCCAGGTCAGGAAGTCCTTGATAACCTTGCCTTTAGCTCCGTCCGGCGCTGGATTCGGAACCAGCAGCCAAGTGAAGCTGGAGATCGGGTAAGCGTCCCGGCCTGGCGCATTGGTGATCGAAACCCGGTAGTCGGCCGGCATCTGCTTCATGCTCGCTGCGGCCGCAGTCACCGACTCGATGCTCGGCTTCATAAAGACGCCTGCCGGATTCCTGACCAGGCCGGTCTCGATCTTGTTCTGCAGCGCATAGATCAGCTCGACATAGCCCAGTGCGCCGGGGGTCTGCCGCACCATGCCGGCGACACCTTCATTGCCCTTGGCACCAATGCCGCGCGGCCAGCTCGGCGAGGTTCCGGTCCCCGGACCCGCCTTCCAGTCAGCGCTCACCTTGGAGAGGTAATCGGTGAAGATGTAGCTTGTGCCACTGCCATCCGAGCGATGAACAACGAAGATCTCCGTGTTCGGAAGCTTTGCGCCAGGATTGTCTTTGGTAAGGCGGGCGTCGTTCCAGTTGGTGATTTTGCCGAGATAGATGTCGGCCAGCACATCGGGGGAAAATTTCAGCCCGCCACCCACTCCCGGCAGGTTATAGACCGGCACCACCGCCCCCAGCACGGTCGGGATGTGCTGGATCTTCACCTTCGAGGCGGCCAGTTGCGCGTCCGACATCGGACCGTCGCTCGCGCCGAAATCCACCGTGCCTGCCGTCACCTGACGGATGCCCGCACCCGAGCCAAGTGACTGATAGTTGATCTGCACGCCGCCGTGGCTGGCGCTGTATTCGGAAAACCACTTGGAGTAGATCGGATATGGAAAGGTCGCGCCTGCGCCGTTCAGCTTCTGCGCATTGGCAACACTGGCCGACGCGCACACCAGTAGCGCCGCAGCTGCCGCAAAAATTCTTTTCACTTGACTTGCCCCCTCGGAATGGACCGCAGCCGCGATTCTTTCGGGGTTATGTGAACGTCGGTTTACGCGCGGGTGAAAAACCGGAGAATGACACGCCTATCCCGCTACGGTATCCGGCAATGCATCCTTGGGCTTTGCCGGATCCTCCGGAGAACGCCAACGGTAGAGTGAACACAAACATCGCTCCGTGGCCCAGCTCACTCTTCACCCGGATGTCGCCGCCGTGCGCGTTCACGATATGGCGGGCGATCGAAAGCCCCAGCCCGTGCCGCCGGAGTCGCGCGAGCGCGCCTTGTCGACGCGGTAGAAGCGCTCGAAGATGCGGCGCTGATGCTCAAAGGGAATGCCCGCGCCGAAGTCCTGCACATAAAACTCCACCTGCTCTTCGCCACGCCGTGCCCCCAGCACGGATATTGCTTCCGCTGCGGCCGTATTTGGTCGCGTTCTCCACCAGGTTGCCAAAAACCTGCTGCAGCGCATCCGGATCGGCCAGAACGGTATCGGGCACAGCGTCACCGATCTCCATCGTCATGCCCGCATCCTGCACCACCGGCATCAGGGAGTTCGCAGCATCCTCCACCAGCACGCCCGCCGCGCAACGGGCGCAGCGCCAGCTTGAAATCCGCCGATTCGACCTGAGCCAGCGTCAGCAGGTCCTCGGTAAGCCGCGTCATGCGGGCCGCATTCTTCAGGATGATGCCCAGAAACTCCCGCGCCATCGGATCGAGCGAGGGCATGTCCAGCATGGCTTCGACATAGCCGGAGATTGACGTCAGAGGCGTCCGCAACTCATGCGAAACATTGGCGACGAAGTCGCGGCGCGTGGTCTCCGCGCGCTCGATCTCGGTGACATCGGAAAGCACGCACACTGCTCCGCCGCCCGGCATCGCGGCAGCATGGACCTCAAAGACACGCCCGGGAGCAACGAGCCGTCGCCCGCGCACGCGCAGCGCCGCGTTCCCGCAGCGCCGTGGCCACGCATACCAGCACATCCGGATCCCGAATGGTCTGCACCAGCGCGCGGCCCTCGCGAATCGGTTGTTGTGTCAGCCGCGCAATGGAAGCATTCGACCAGCTCACCAGTCCCGTCGCGGTTACCGCGATGACACCTTCCTGCATGCTGTCGAGCAGCGCCGTCAGCTCGCGGCGGCTGCTCTCCAGCGAATGAAACGTCGATTCCAGACGGCTCGCCGTCATATCCAGAGCGCGCGCCACGGCAGAGAGTTCGTCCAGATTGTCTTCTTCGATGCGCGCCGCCAGATCGCCTGCCGCGATGCGCTCGGCAAACGCGACGATGCGCCCCATCCGCTGCGCCACACGGTGCGCCATCACCGCCGCCAGCATGGTGGCCAGCAACAGAGACACCAGCGACGCCAGCAGGATGTCCCGCCGCAACAGATGCAGCTTGCCCACGATCTCCGTCAGCGGATAACCCATCCGCACGATCAACCCGCCCTGCCGTGCCGCGATGAATAGCGTTCCGCCGCGCACCTCGCGCCCAACGCCTTCATGGTTCTTCAGAGCGGCAATGCCGGGCAGCGCCTCAAGCGAATACCGCGTCTGCGCGGAGCTCGAGGTCGCAATCAGCGATCCGTCGGTGCGAAAGATATCGATCCGTGCGTGCGAGACAGCCGAAGTGCTGGAGAGGAGCTGCTGCGCGGTCGCTGGAGATGTGACGCTGAGCTGCGCGGCCAGAAACCGCGCCTCACCCGTCAGCGACTGCTCCGCCTGCTCATGCAGCGCCCGATCCACAATTCTGCGGATGGAAAAATCCAGCACTGCCGTGCAGATGGTGAGCACCAGCACGAAGGAGAGCAGCAGTTTGGAAAAGACCCTTCCGGTCACAATCTGGCTCCAGTGGAGAACAGCGGCCGGCGGTCGATCGCGTCGTCCTTAGCCAGCCTTGGGCACCTCGAAACGGTAGCCCGCCCCGCGCACCGTCTTCAGATAACGCGGGCTCTCCGGGTCGCTCTCGATCTTCTCACGGATGCGCCGCACATAGACATCGACCGAGCGTCGGGGTCACAAATCGCGCATCGCCCCACACCGCGTCGAGCAGATGATCGCGGCTGAAGACGCGTCCCGGATGCCGCGCCAGGTAATCCAGCAGGCGGAACTCCGTAGCCGTGGTCGTCGTCAACTCACCGCGCACCTTCAACTGCATCGCGCTGGCGTCGATGATGACCTCCTCGAAGCTGATGACCGAGGGCGCGGAGGGCCGCTCAAAGCGCCGCAGCACCGCCTTCACGCGCGCAATCAGCTCACGCATGGCAAAGGGCTTGGTGATGTAGTCGTCGGCGCCCAGTTCCAGGCCGAGCACGCGATCGTTCTCGCCTGCCCGGGCCGTCACAAAGATGATCGGCACGCTGCTCAGCCCCGGGTGCGCCCGCAACTTCCGGCAAACCTCCAGGCCGTCGCCGCCCGGAACCATGATGTCCAGCAGGAAGAGGGCGGGTGCCTGGCGCTCGGCGTCGGGAATCAGGTTGGTGGGCGTGGAAAAGGTGCGCACCGAGAACCCCGCGCTTTCCAATTGGTGCTGCACCAGGCGCGAGATATCTGGATCGTCTTCGAGAACGAAAATGGTCTGGCTCAAGAACCGTCCTTGCAATGACATACCCGGCTTCTGCAGAGCGCGCCAGGCGGAGTGTACTCCATCTCGCTCAGAGTACATGGATCGCCGCTCCCCGAATAAGAAAGGACGGTGAATGCAGGAACAAAGAACAATGAATCGCCTGAACGGCGGAATCAGGTGTGGCACGGAAGTGTCAGATGAAGAACAAATGGCGAATGCTATACTCCGCAGACTAAAGCATTTTTCCTGCTGCCGAGAGGCAGTGGAGATCGTCTCTGACGCTGGCCTTTCCTTAACGAAAGGCCATATCAACTTTTGCTGGCTCACTCCAACTGACAGCAAACTTGCTTTAGACCACGGGTTGTACGTATCGAACCACATAACGATGAGGTCCCATGTGTCGCGCGTGCCGGCCATCCTGTGTATCGACGACGAAGTCCTCGGCCTCGAGATCCGCAAAGTGGTTCTGGAGCGAGAGGGATACGTCGTCCATACCGCCGCGGACGGACCAACGGGAATCCACATCTTCCGGCAGCAGCCCATCGATGCAGTGGTGCTGGATTTTGCGATGCCGGGCATGAACGGTGGCGCGGTAGCCGTCGGCTCTTCGGGAGATCCGGCCCAATATCCCTATCCTCCTGCTTTCGGCATACCTGACGCTTCCCGAAGAAGTGCAGCGCATGGTCACTCTGGTCGCGAACAAGGGTGACGGTGCGATGGCACTGCTGCAGAACGTCAAGAGGATCCTGGAGAGCAGCGGAGAACCGTCATGATGACCGACTCCCCCGTCGGACTCCACGAATTCAACCGCGTCGTTCGTATCACGTTGCTGGTGCCGGTGACGGTCCTCGCGCTGCTTGCCGGGCTGCTGGTCTGGCAGGTGGAGCAGGCTCTGGATCTCCGCCAGCATTCCATCGTCGATTCACGGGTGATCGATCAGGTGCTTGACGCTGCAGCAGCACGTCACCGATCAGGAGACCGGCCTGCGCGCCTACCAGCTGACCGGCCTGCCCTCCGTCCTCGTCCCCTACAACAGCTCGCAGCCGGGCATTGACGCTACGCTTGCTGCACTGCACCAGACGCCGGCCGCCAGCGTTATCTCTCGGTGGAGCAGATCACGCAAGCTCGACCAGGACATCCGCGCCTGGCAGAGCTGGGCTAACGGAGTGCTTGCACAGCCGGCGCCGGCTCCCGAGGGCGTGGCTGCCGCCTTGACCCAGCAAGGCAAAGGCATCATGGACGTGCGTGCGGCAGGACTTTCAGGACACTGCTTGGAACGGCGACGCGGAACCGGGACACCTACGATGCAAAGCTCAACCAACGGGTGAGCAGATTCTCTGCAATTCGTTCTTGTACTGGCGCTTGCCGCAGGTATAACGATCGGCATTTTCGCCAGCAGCCGGCTGCAGCGAGTCTCCAGCGCCTATGAACTCGCCTTGCAGGAGCTGCAGGAGCGAAACGCCAGAGTGACCGCAAGCCAGCAACTGCTTGCCACGACGCTCGAGTCCATTGGCGATGCGGTCATCTCTCTCACGCAGGAGGCAAGGTCCGCTTCATGAATGCTGTCGCCCAGAAGCTCACTGGATGGCCGCTGAGCGCCGCCACCGGGCAAGCCGGTCGGCGAGGTGCTGCGGCTGGTGCATCCCCAGACTCACCAGCCGATCGGTGACGTTCTGGAGGACCTGGACCGCTCCGGGGCAATGGGTCTGCGCCAGGAAGGGCACGCTGATCGCCCGCGATGGCGCGGAATATGCGGTGGATGCGAAGATCTCGACGGTGGTGGACTGCCGACGGACGCACGGATGGTTCCGTCGTGGTCTTTCGCGATGTCACGGAGCTGCGGAAGGCGGAAGTCACGCTCATCGCGAATGAGAAGCTCGCGGTCACCGGCCGCCTGGCGGCAAGCATCGCGCACGAGATCCACAACCCGCTGGATTCGGTGGCCAACCTGCACTTCCTCATCTCGCAGGAGACCGATCCGCAGCGCCGCAGCGAGTACCTGAAGCTGGCGCAACAGGAGCTGGGCCGCACCCTGCAGATCAGCCGCGCCATGCTCAGCCTCTACCGCGAATCGCCCATGCCGGTGCAGGTGAACCTCGAAGAGCTGGTCGGCAGCGTGCTGCTGCTGCTGGACCGCAAGATGCGCGATCAGGACATCACGGTCGAGCAAAGCTTCACTCATCCCGTGCACGTCTATGGCTTCCCCGGCGAGCTCCGTCAGGTATTCACCAACCTGATCGCCAATGCCGGCGAGGCAGCCGGTCCTCACGGACATGTGCGCATTCTGGTGCGTCCGGCAAGCCCGCAGGATGGCCGCGCCGGCACCATCGTGGAGATCGCCGACAGCGGCCGCGGCATCGCGCCCCATGTCGAGAAAAAGCTCTTCCAGCCGTTTATGACCACCAAAGGCGAGCGCGGCACCGGGCTGGGCCTTTGGGTCAGCCTGGGCATCGTGCAGAAGCACGGTGGCACGGTGCGCATCTCCAACAGCACCGAGGGGGACCTGCGCGGCGCTGTGGTCCGCGTCTATCTGCCGGAGAGGTCGGCGCAGGCCAAGGCCGAGGAGGAAGACCACGATGCGCCTCTGATTGCGCCGCCCTTCGAGACCGCTGAGGAGTGGGCCTTTACAGCGAGGCCACCGGCAATGTCATAAGGTCGTCCACCAGGCCGACTTCCTTCTGCACAAAGGGCTCCGCATAGCGCACGCCCGCCAACTGGCCGTAGTGCCTCGCCTCCGCGAATGTGCGCTCGCGAATCTCCTCTTCCGGCACAAACAGCGCGCTTCCCTGCTCGGCATTCGCATACTGCGAGCGGTAGGCCATCAGCGACTGATAGCGCTGTTCGACAAAGGGCGTGATGTCGACAACGAAGGTGGGCCGCACGTCCGCATACAGGCTGGCGTAGAGCACCTTGTAGGGCCGATACGGCGCTGGGCCCGTGTCGACGCGCGCTAGGCCGCTCAGGAAGCAGGCCTCATACCCCAGCGTGGCCGTGGTGTAGTGGTCCGGGTGCCTGCCCTGCCAGTACGGCAGGATCACCACCCGCGGCCGCAGCTCACGCAGCACGCGAACGATCTTCAGGCGATTCTCGAAGGTGTTCTCCACCCGGCCGTCGGGCAGGTCCAGCGCCTGCACGCCAGCGCACGCCCAGGATGCGCGCCGCCGCGTCCGCTTCCGCGGCACGCTCGCAGCGTGAGCCGCGGGTTCCCGCCTCGCCCTGCGTCAGGTCCAGGATGCCGGTCTCCAGGCCCAGCGACGCATCTTGAGCAGCGTTCCGCCGCAGGTCTGTTCCACATCGTCGCGATGCGCGGCAATGGCCAGGATATCGACCAGGCTGGCCGGGGAGCAGTCTGCGAAGGCGTTTTCATCGTCATGCCGCCTTGCCAGCTGCCGCTCAGTAGGTAGTGTTGTTGTCATCCGAGGAGCCGTCCATGTAGGCCACGTCGGAAACTGTGCCCGTCACAGTGACGTTCGTGTTGTCCAGCTCGGCGAAATCCGTGGTGCGGTAGATATGCACCTGGCCGCCTTCGCCCACGTAAATCTTGTGCAGGCCCTCCACGTCCGCAATGCCTGTCAGATCGCCGATATAGCGGTCCACCGTCACCGCGTTGGTGGACGTGTTGAACATGGTCAGGCAGCCGAACTGCACATTCTGGCCCGCGCTGTTCTTGGCGAAGCGCTCGCCGTTCTGGCAGCGCTGGGAGCCGATCCACAACGTGTTGTCGTCGGCCAGGCTCATCTTGTTATGCGTGCCATCGCTGATGGCGTATTGGCCGGTGACGGTAAAGCTCCCCAGGTTCACCACGCTGAGATATCCGGCAAGCAGGCCATCCGGTTGCAACTGCTGGCCCGCCACATATAACGTCGTGCCATTCTGCAGAGCGTTGGTCGCGCCTCCCGGGACGGAAGACCGAGGGCCTGCAGCCCGGGCTGCGTGCCGGTGGAAGTCGTCAGCGGCGGCAGACCCGCAGGACCGCCGGGGTTCCATTCAGAACGGAGCTGGAGATCGGAATGGTCACGATTCCCGCTGTCGTGCCGCCGCACTCGGGCCCGCAGTTCAGGACGTAGATGCTTTGCCCGTCCGCAGAAAAGATGGCCTTGGTCGGCCGGTCGAAGGCGCCGTTGGGATCCGCCAGAGCCTGTCACGCAGTATTTGGGCAGCGTCTGCGGCTCGCAGTCCTGAAAACCGGCAGCCGTCCACGCTGCCGGAGTTGCGTACAGCGTCTGCTGCGTCGGAGTCAGTTTGATCAGCTGTAGACGTCATTGCTGTTCTGCACGAAGCCCAGCACCAGCGTGGCATTCGAGTTCATCGAGATGCGATAGATTCCCGGCACATTCATCAGCAACTGGCTGCCCAGGGACAGCGTCGATAGACCATCATGGCGTGCGCGTTCTGCTCGGCCGCTACGAAATAGCCTCCCTTGCGCGCGCCGAAGATGCTGGTGGAGATGGTGCCGGAGGAAATGACATTGCTGCTCAGCTTTTCCCGGAATAGCTGATCGACGCCAGACTGCCGTCTCCGGAGGAATAGACCAGCCCGGCCTGCTCCTCCGGCATGTTCTGGATCGTCACCGGGTTGGCGCCGCTGAAGCCGCCAATCGAAAACTGGCCGTTCGGATTGTTGAAAGGATGGCGGATGTCGTAGTAACGCATCCATGAACTGCAGGCTGCCGACCGGGTTGTCCACGGCCACCAGCACCCGCTGCGTAAGGCCGCTGGGCGGCAAAGTGCGGCCCGCGAAGTAGAAGTTCTTTCCGCAGCCGATGAGGATGAACGAAACCGCGACAGCGACGAACGCAGCAACGGCCAGGGACAGGCGACTTCTCTTCTTCAAAATGCTTCGGACCTCAACCTTCACAACAAACAGTGTGCGTTCGGCAAACTGAAGTATAGCAAAGGGTTGGATGACATTGCCTCGCCTCGCTCCACGTGAAAGGCCCCTAACTAGTGACTCGGCTCCTCCATGGATACCGCGCGTTCAAAGTCATGTCATGCCATGCGTTTATGCCCGCTTTTGCTAGCATGACAAGATGTCGCGCCTGCCGTCACTCTTCGCCAATCGAACCGTCCTGTGTGACGGGGCCATGGGCACTGCGCTCTATGGTCGAGGCGTCTTCCTCAACAAGTGCTTCGACGAGCTGAACCTGACCCAGCCCGAGCTCGTCCGCTCCGTCCATGAGGAGTATCTGCAGGCCGGCGCCGAGATCATCGAAACCAACACCTTCGGCGCAAACAGCTTCCGGCTGCATCGCTTCGGGCTGCAGGATCAGGCCCGCGCCATCAATCAGGCAGGCGCGCGGCTGGCCCGCGAAGCCGTCACGCAGCTCGCCGATAAGCAGGCCGGCAGCGCCTTCGTAGCCGGCTCTGTCGGCCCGCTCGGCATCCACCTCGAACCGCTGGGGAAGATCGCGCTCGAAGAGGCGCGCGCCGCCTTTGCGGAGCAGATCGAAGGACTCATCGCCGGCGGCCCCGGAGTCGGCGTGGACATCCTCGTCATAGAGACCATGCCCGCCATCAATGAGGCCGAGCAGGCCATCCATGCGGCCCGGCAGGTCGCTCCGGATCTTCCGCTGTTGGCGATGGTGACCGTGGACGAAGATGCGAACTGCCTGGATGGCACACCGGCAGAGGTGGCCGCGGCGCGCCTAGCTGCCGCCGGCGCAGACGCCATTGGCTGCAATTGCTCCACCGGTCCGGCAACGGTGCTCACCGCGATCGAGCGCATGCGCGGCGCTACCGATCTTCCGCTGGTCGCGATGCCCAATGCCGGCATGCCGCGCAACGTGGACGGCCGCAATATCTATCTCTGCTCGCCGGAGTACATGGCCAGCTTCGCGCGCAAATTCGTGCGTGCCGGCGTGCAGTTCATCGGCGGCTGTTGCGGCACCACGCCCAACCACATCCGCGCCATGAAGTCCGCCATACGCGCGATGGATGCGCAGCAGACCGCTAAGCCGGGACACGCTCGCGCGCCCATCGTCACCGAAACCCCGCCTGCGCCGCTGGCCGATCGCTCAAAAATCGGCAGCCTTGTCGCCTCCGGCGAATTCATCACCCTGGTGGAGATTGTGCCGCCGCGCGGCATCGACTGCTCAAAGGAGATCGAGGGCGCGCGCCTGCTGGCCGGCACCGGCATCCACGCCATCAACATTCCCGACTCGCCACGTGCCTCCGCGCGCATGAGCGCGCAGAGCCTCTGCCTGCAGATTCAGCAGCAGACCGGCATCGAGACGGTGCTGCACTACACCTGCCGCGACCGCAATCTGCTCTCCATCCAATCCGATCTGCTCGGCGCTTCCTCGCTCGGCCTGCGCAACATCCTGTGCCTCACCGGCGATCCCCCGAAGCTCGGCAACTATCCGGACGCAACCGCAGTCTTCGACGTGGACGCGATCGGCCTGGTCAATGTCGTCAATCGCCTGAACCACGGCCTCGATATCGGCGGCAATCCCATCGGCGCTTCCACCGGCTTTACGCTCGGCGTTGCGGCAAACCCCGGCGTGCCGGACATCGACAACGAGATCCGCCGCTTCGCCTTCAAGGTGGAAGCGGGCGCCGAATACGCGATCACGCAGCCCGTCTTCGACATGCGGCTGCTGGAAGTATTTCTCCGCCGCATTGAGGGCTTCCGCATTCCCGTGATCGCGGGCATCTGGCCGCTCACCAGCCTGCGCAATGCCGAGTTCATGAAGAACGATCTGCGCGTCTCCATGCCGGACGAAATCATGGCGCGCATGGCCGCGACGGAGACACCCGAAGCTGCGCGCGCCGAAGGCATCCGCATCGCGCAAGAGATGCTCACCGCGGCTCGCCCCATGGTGCAGGGCGTGCAGGTAAGCGCGCCCTTCGGCCGCTATGCGCTCGCCGTCGAGATCGTCCGCCAGGTGCTGCCCGAACCAGACGTATCGCTCCAGAGATAAACGAATCGGTGGCAAGTAGCAGAAGCAGAATAGAATGCCGCTATTCTTGCTGCTCATTCCCGTAAGTCGAGGTTTGCCGATGCGCATTGCGCGATTCCTGCTGGTCAGCACGCTCGTGACTTTTCCCGCACTCCACAACGCGCAGCCACAGCAGCAATCCGCAAATTCCACCAACACCGCATCTACGCCTGACCCCTCGGCCATTCGCGGCTTCTATCGCGCGGGCCTCGAACGCAACGGCATCGTCGGCAGCACACTGGTGCTGCTCGATAATGGCCGCGTCCTTCTCGACGAACCCTACGGGGACCAAAGCCTCACGCCGAAGACTCCTGTCGATGAACAAACCACCTACCACTGGGCCTCCGTCACCAAGACCTTCACAGGCATCGCCATCATGCAGTTGCGCGACCGCGGACTGCTCTCGCTTGACGATCCGCTGGTGAAGTACATCCCCGAGCTCAACGCAGTCCACGATCCATACGGTCCCGTTTCCGCGATCACTATCCGCCAGGCCATGTCACACACCAACGGCTTTCGCGACGCGACCTGGCCATGGCACGCGGGACCGTGGGAGCCTTACGAGCCAACCCAGTGGTCACAACTCGTCGCTATGATGCCCTACACCAGCGTCGATTTCCCGCCTGGCTCCCGATATCGCTACTCGAATCTCGCAGTCGTCTTCCTTGGCGAGATCATCGAGCGGCTCTCCGGCGACAGCTTCGAGGTCTACATGCTGAAGAATGTCTTGGGGCCGCTCGGCATGACGCACAGCTACTATGACCGTAGCCCCGCCACACTGCTTCCCTACCGCTCGCATAGCTGGGACCGCAAGGACGGCAAGCTCACCGAAGATCCGTTCGACTTCGACACCGGCATCACGCGTTCCAACGGCGGCCTGAACGCGCCCTTGCCGGATATGGTGCGCTATCTGCGCTTCCTCTTGGGCGATTCTGCGCATCAGGCCGAGTACGACCGCATCCTCAAACGCAGCTCACTCGAAGAGATGTGGTGCCCTATCCACGATGTCCCGCCTGACGACGATTTTCCGTCGCGACCCGGCGCGAAGGATGAAGTCGCGGCAAGCTTCTTCATCCACACCGATAAGGGTCTTCGCCTAATCGGCCATCCTGGATGGCAAAACGGCTTCCGCAGCCAGATCAACTTCGACCCGATAGGGAGTCGCGGCTATCTCGCGGTCTACAACACGGATGCCCAGGACCCGACCCAAAACACACGCCGCTTCAACATAGAACTTCGCGACTACCTCATCGATCACTTCTTTTCGCAGCCGCCCGAGGCCTTACACTAAGGGCTGCAGCCATGCCCAAGTTTGAAGATTCGCTCAAGCAGCTCGAAAGCATCGTCACTCAGCTCGAGAAAGGCGACCTGCCGCTCGAAGACTCCATCAAGCTCTTTGAAGAGGGCATCCACCTTTCCGCTGTCTGCAAAGAGGAGCTGGATGCCGCCGAGGGCAAAGTGCAGGTGCTCCTGAAGCAGCGCGACGGTTCCATGAAGACAGAGCCCTTCCCGCCGAAGAAATAGCTACGGCCCTTCAGCTCTGCAAAGGTACAGCCAGTCCCGCTCGACGCACCTCATCCGGGGTCTTCCGTCTGCCTGCAGCATCTGCTGCACCGCCAGCACCGATGACATATGAAAAGAATCGCGGAAGACTACCAGGTCTGCGTTTCGAAACAGCAGCTTCGCCCACTGCGGGTCTCGCCTCGAGCGATCGAGCAGGTCTTTCAGATCGTTCGTCGCGCCGGGCACGACCGTGCCCTCCAGTTGCGGCGCTCGCGTATCGATCGGCATCGTAGCCATGTCCAGAAACGGAGCGTCGAGCATCACGTCGCCCGCGCGCCGGAAGTAGCGCATCGCCGACCACTCCAGCGGACGGAAGCGCAGGGCAGGATCGGCCTCGTAATCGCTCGCCGGCAACAGGATGGCATTCTCACCCGTGTGCACAATGGGCGCTCGCTCCGCCTCAGCAGCGCGCCGCGCCTCGGGCGAAATGCGGACCTGCGCCAGTATCAGAGTGTAGGTCAGCGCGGCACATCCCATCGCTGGAAATAGCATGCGAAACCGCGGCGCGAATACAGCGCCGCCGGATGCAGCGGCAATCGCTACGCACCAGACAAGAATGAGAAGCCGCGTGTTGAAGTAGAACCCGCCGTTCATCGTGTCCGGTAGAAACGGCAGCACCACCACCAATGCGAGCGTGGCGATAAGAAGCGCATCGGATGGACGCCACCTCACATTGCCTGGACGATGGAGGACCCCCCGCACTGCAAAAAGTAGCGCGATAAACAGCGTCGCATACAGAATCGCCGTATAGACAAGCGTTGCCGCAGAGGCGCGCGCAAACAGGCCCACGCCATACAACGTCGCGTACTTCTTTATCGCCATCGCGGGATGCACATGAACCAGCAGGTTCTCGCGCACCTTGTTCGTCTGCGTAAACAGCAGCACATAGCTCATGCAGGCGCATGCGCCGCCCAGTGTCGCCAGGTCTCGCCACCAGTCGCGTGCATCTTCGGCGATAGGCCGCCGCATCCACCGTCCGACCAGGTCGATGCCACAGATCGCCGCAAGCGGCAGCAGTGGCACCGGATGCGTCAGCACAACCAGCACGACGAGCAAAAGAAATACCGCTCGCCGATACCTGCGTCGCTCCAACCAGGTGCCAGCCGCCCAGAAGCAGATCCCGATGGAGAGGCAATAGTTTTGAAACCCCATGAACAACGGCCAGCTCAGCAGCAGCGGCAATACAAGGAAGGATATCCATCGGCCGTTGCGGCCCACCGCAATGCACATGCGGCGAAAGCCGGCTGCCAGAATCACGACAATGATTGAAACCATGATCTGTTCCACCAGCACCGCCGGAAAAAGCTTCAGCAGCACGATCAGCAGGTAGTAGTACAAGCTGTATGGCGGCAGCAGATGACGAATCCGAAACGCCTCGGTGAGCGGGCCATGCGAGCCACTTAGCAGCTTGGACATCACCGTCGCGTAATATAGATGGACAGGTCCATCCTCCGATGGAAAGACCGGCAGCGAAAGCACCCAGCAGCAGCACGCCAGAACGGCGAGGCCAAAGATCACCGTGTCAGCATGCTCACGCCAGCAGTGCTGCTGCGGCTTGCTGCCCCGCTCCACATCCAATTCTGTATCTGGAAACAACAAGCACCCTCCTGGTAGGAAGTAGATGCTTGCACACTCACACTTCAACAAACGGCAGGCGCATGCAGGAAGCATCCATTTGGTTGCTTCTGGAGCTGTCGAAAAGTTCGAGCTTTGCAGTAGAACCAAAATCTCACATTCATCGGGTCTTCTCGCCCTGCAAGCATCAGTAGCGATAGAGTGAAAGTAACCAGCAGGGAGGCGCGCATGAGCGACCAGCCTCGCAGTCCGGAAGCGACAGAGCAGACTGCGACAGACGAAGAACTTCAGGCAAAAGACAAACCCTTCGGCCATTTCTCCCGTCGTGCTTTTATCGCGCAGCTTGGCGCAGCTGGCGTAGCAGCGACAACCTCTTCTCTCGCTTCGGCGGCGACGCAGGAAACGATCGTGCCCGCCGCTTCGGAGAAAACAGTCTCCGTCACACTGTCGATCAACGGAAAAAAACAGAAGCTCACCCTCGAGCCGCGCGTCACCCTGCTGGACTGCCTCCGCGAAAACCTGAATCTCACCGGAACCAAGAAGGGCTGCGACCACGGCCAGTGCGGCGCATGCACGGTGCACATCAATGGCCGCCGCGTAAACTCCTGCCTCACCTTCGCCGCCATGCATGAAGGTGACGAGATCACCACCATCGAAGGCATCGGGCAGCCCGGCAACCTGCACCCCATGCAGGCAGCCTTCGTCGAGCACGACGGCTATCAATGCGGCTACTGTACCTCCGGGCAGATTATGTCCGCCGTGGCCGTATTGAAGGAAGCCTGGGGTCCGGAGGACAAGGACGTGCGTGAGGCGATGTCCGGCAACATCTGCCGCTGTGGCGCGTATCCCAACATTCTCGCCGCCATCAAGCAAGTGCGCGGCAGCTCGCAAAAGACCGCCTGAGGAGGCAGCATGATCGACTTCGCGCTTACCCGTGCCAGCGATCCGCCCCAGGCTTCTGGGCAGGCTGCTACTTCCAAGACGGCGCAACAGGGCGCGCAGGTGCGCTTCGTCGCCGGCGGAACCACCTTGATCGATCTGATGAAGCTGGACGTAGAAACGCCGAACCAGCTCATCGACATCAACCGCTTGGATCTTGCGCGCACCGAACGCCAGCCGGACCGCTCGCTCCGCATCGGAGCGATGGTACGCAACGCAGACCTCGCGCACGATCCAGACGTGATGCGCGATTTCCCCGTGCTCTCTCAGGCGCTGCTCTCCGGCGCGACCGGTCAGTTGCGCAACATGGCAACCACCGGCGGCAACCTGCTGCAGCGCACGCGTTGCACGTACTTCCGCGACATCGCCTACCCGGAATGCAATAAGCGCACACCCGGCTCCGGCTGCGCAGCCATTGGCGGATACAACCGCGGCCACGCCATCCTGGGCACCAGCGAGCACTGCATCGCTACCCATCCATCCGATATGGCGGTCGCAATGATGGCGCTCGAAGCGCGCATCCATATATTGAGCGGGCAGGGCGAACGCAATGTGCCTATCGGCGAGTTCTATCTCCTGCCAGGCAACACTCCCAACCTCGAAAATGTTCTCAAGCCCGGCGACCTCATCACCCACGTCACTCTTCCGGCGCCTCTCACTGGAGCGCGATCACATTATCTGAAGTTGCGCGATCGCGCGTCCTACGAATTCGCGCTCGCCTCCGCGGCGGTCATCATCCAGTCCGAAGGCGATCATGTTCGCAAAGCGCGCATCGCCTTTGGCGGAATAGGCACGCGTCCCTGGCGATCGCCTGAAGCAGAGCACGCGCTCGAAGGAAAACCTGCGCACGAAGCTACTTTCCGCGCCGCGGCAGAGGCAGCTCTGCGCAGCGCAAAACCGCAGCGCGACAACGGATTCAAGGTAGAGCTCGCGAAGCTCTGCCTGATTCGTGCGCTCACCACCGTCACCACATAGAGAGCGACATGGCCACCACTCCAGCATCGATCATTGGCAAAGCGGTGCCCCGCATCGATGGACCGCTCAAAACCAGCGGCTCCGCAAAGTACTCTTCCGATCACAACTTTCCAAACATGCTTTACGGCGTGCCGGTAAGTAGCACCATCGGCAAGGGGCGCATCCGCCGCCTGGACAGCTCTTCCGCGGAATCCATGCCTGGAGTTGTGCGCGTCTACAGCCACGGCAAAATCCCGCCTATCTACCGCCCCATCCCGCACGAGCGCGGAGCGCGCATCGACGAGTCACGCCCGCCGTTCGAGGATGACAAAATTTACTACAACGGCCAATATGTCGCTCTTGTGGTTGCAGAATCATTCGAGCGCGCCAAGGCAGCGGCCCACGCGGTAAAAGTCGAGTACGACGCGGAGACGCCGAACGTCGCGGTCGACCTGAGCGACGGCTTCAACAACAGCATGCAGGAGGAGAGCAAGCGCGGTGATGTGGACGCCGCTTTCGCGGGTGCCCCGGTCAAGGTGGACGAAACTTACGTCACGCCGGTCGAAACCCACAACCCCATCGAACTTCACGCCTCCGTCGCCACCTGGGACGGCAATCGTTTTGCGCTCTACGAGACTACCCAGGCTGTGATGAACCATCAGGCTGTCATGGCGCAGATGCTCGGCGTCCCGCGCGAGAACGTGCAGATCGTCATGAAATTTCTGGGATCCGGCTTCGGCGGCAAGCTGTGGCCCTGGACGCAGGCCATGCTGGCCGCGGTTGCGGCGCGTGATCTGAATCGTCCCGTCAAAGTAGTCGTCGATCGCTCCCAGATGTTTACCTCCGTCGGCCATCGCCCACGTACGCAGCAGCGTATCCGGCTCGGTGCGACACCCGACGGCAAGCTCGTCAGTCTGGAACACGACTACGCCAACCACAGCTCCATCTCGACCGTAGGCCATTATCACGAAAACTGCGGCGAGGCGACGCCCTTCCTTTACAGCACGCCCAATCTCCGCGTGCGCTCCGGCATCGTCGATCGCAACGTCGGCACGCCCACACCCATGCGCGGCCCGGGCGCTGTGCCCGGGCTCTATGCGCTTGAGTCGGCAATCGATGAGTTGGCAATCAAGCTAAAGATGGACCAGGTACAGTTCCGCCTGATGAATGAGCCGAAGATCGACGAGAGTCTGAATGTGCCGTTCTCTTCGCGCCATCTCAAAGAATGCCTCACTACCGGCGCGGAGAAATTCGGCTGGTCGGCGCGCAAGCCTCAGATCGGCTCCATGCGCAAGGGAGACCTCATTCTCGGCTGGGGCGTCGCTTCCTGCTCCTGGGTAGCGGGCCGCGGCGCCTGCAAAGCTACGCTCTCGCTTCGCGACGACGGCAGCGCACGCATCGCCTGTGCGACCCAGGATATCGGAACCGGCACCTACACCGTCTTCGCGCAGGTGGTCTCAGAGAAAACGGGCTTGCCGCTGCACAAGATTGACGTCGTCCTCGGGAACTCATCTCTTCCCCCGGGCCCGACCTCTGGCGGCTCCATGGTGACGGGCACCGTCATCCCGGCGATCATTCAGGCATCAGACGCGGCTACCGAGCAATTGCTTACCCTCGGTACAACCGTTCCCGGTGCGCCATTCCATCAGCACAAACCGGAAGAGCTCGCGCTCACGGACGGTCGCGTGCACCTCAAAACCGATCCCACATCAGCTGGCGTTCCCTTTGAGACCATCCTGCAACACGCGAACATCCGCTCCGCGGAAGGTGAGGGTAACTCCGGGCCAAGCTTCACCGACCCTGCGCTCCGCAAATATTCCTTCCACTCCTACGGCGCGCAGTTCGTCGAGGTGGAGTGGGATCCAGGAATCGCTCGCCTCCGCGTCAGCCGGGTCGTGTCCGTCATTGATGTCGGTCAGATCGTCAATCTAAAGGCCGCACGCAACCAGGTGGAAGGCGCCATCGTGATGGGCGTGGGCATGGGCCTGCTAGAACACACAATTTACGATCCGCGGAACGGCCGTCCGGTAAACAGCAATATGGCCGATTATCTGATGGCAACCAACGCCGACTGTCCGGAGATCGATGTAAGCTTCCTCAACTACCCGGACAAGCTGCTCAACGAACTCGGCGCGCGTGGGGTCGGTGAGATCGGGCTGGCCGGCGTCGCAGCGGCAATCACTAACGCTACCTACCACGCGACAGGCGTGCGTGTGCGCGAGCTGCCCATCCGCTTAGAGACCCTGATGGAGCAGGAGAAACGCTCAGCGTAAGCACGCTGTCATTCTGAACGGAGTGAGGGACCAGCGGTATCTTCGGCTTAGTGCCGGCGCCGCTCAGCTAATGCGTACAGTCCTTGCGGCCGCTAGCACGACGCCACCGTCCGATTCACCAGCCGGCCGACCCCGCTGATCTCAATCGCAACCTCTTCTCCCGGCCGCAACCATCGGGGCGGCGTCCGCCCCAGTCCTACCCCCTGTGGCGTGCCCGTGCTGACAATATCCCCGGGCTCGAGCGGGACAATGGCCGAGATGTACCCCAGCACCGCGGGAATATCGAAGATCAGATCACGCGTGTTGGCCTGCTGCATCGTCTCGCCATCGATCGTCAGACGCACGTCCAGGCTATGTGGGTCGGCGAGTTCCTCCGTCGTCACCACCCATGGGCCGATCGGACAGAATGTCGGGAAGCTTTTGCCCAACGTCCATTGCGACGTCGCCAGTTGCACATCGCGCGCGCTCACATCGTTCAGGATGGTGTAGCCAAAGACGCACTCGCGCCAATTCTCGCGCGTCACGTTGCTCGCGCGACGGCCAATCACGACCGCAAGCTCCGCTTCATAATCCGGCTGCGTGCTGTTTGGCGGCAGCACGATATCGCTGTCCGGACCAGTGATGCCCGATGCAAGCTTCATGAAAATCGTCGGCACCGCCTGCACCGCCATCTTCGACTCCGCCGCATGGTCGACGTAGTTCAAACCGACACAGAAGATGCGCGGCGGATGAAGCAGCGGCGCCAACAACTGAACATTGGCAGCCGGCAAGCTGTCGCCTTTCCCACCGGCGATCAGAGCGCCTGCCGCGTGCAGCCCTCGATCGCCCGCCGCGATAAAGCTCTCCGCATCCGCGCATCCCAGCGGCGCCAACGGGTATACCGCATTGTCCTGCAGCACGCCCGGCTCTGGAGCGCCCCCTGCTTTCCGGCGAAACGTGATCAGCTTCACTAAGACTCTCTCCAAACCTTTCCATCGGGAAAGCGGTAATCCTCAAGCGCCTGAGGGTACATCTCTGCGCTGTAACCCGGCTGTGCCGGCAGCACGTAATGAGCGTTGCGGACGCGCACCGGATCGACAAAGTGCTCGTGCAGATGATCCACGTACTCGGTCACGCGATCTTCGAGCGATCCTGACACAGCGATATAGTCGAACGCCGAGAGGTGCTGCACGTACTCGCATAGCCCCACGCCTCCCGCATGCGGACACACAGGCACGCCGAACTTCGCCGCCATCAGCAGCACCGCAAGATTCTCATTCACGCCCGCCAGCCGGCAGCTATCGATCTGGCACACATCGATCGCGCCTGCCTGCAGCAGTTGCTTGAACATCACGCGGTTCTGGCAATGCTCGCCGGTGGCAATGCGCACTCCGGTTTCGCGGCGGATGCGCGCGTGGCCCAGAATATCGTCGGGGCTGGTTGGCTCCTCCATCCACCACGGATCGAACTCGGCCAGTTCCCGCGTGCGATCGATCGCCTCCTTCACTCCCCAGCGTTGATTGGCATCCATCATCAGTTTCGCGTCGCTGCCTATCTCGCTGCGCACGAGTGCCGCCCGCCGCAAGTCTCCCGCAGGTTCTCCTCCAACCTTCAACTTAAAGTGCCGCCAGCCCTGCGCGAGCGATTCGTGACAAAGCAAGCGAATCTTCTCATCCGAAAAGCCGAACCATCCCACCGAGGTGGTGTATGCGGGATAACCGCTGTGTTCGAGCTCGGCAATGCGCGCTTCCTTTCCCACCCGCTTTGACTTCAGCAGGGCCAGCGCTTCCTCTTCGCTGATCGCGTCGTCGATGTAGCGAAAATCCACCAGACGGACGATCTCTTCCGGCGTCATATCCGCAAGCAACCTCCATAGTGGCTTATTCCGCTGCCGCGCATACAGGTCCCACACGGCATTGATTACGGCCGCGGCGGCCATGTGAGTCACGCCCTTCTCCGGGCCCAGCCAGCGGAACTGGCTGTCGTCAGTCAGTTGGCGAGAGAAGGTCCGCAGATCATCGGTAAGCGCACTCAGCCGGCGGCCTTCGACAAAACCGCCCAGATATCTGGCCGCTCCCACGCACAACTCATTGCCGCGGCCCAGCGTAAAGGTAAGGCCGTATCCCTTCAGCTCGCCGTGGGTGTGAAGAATGCAGTATGCCGCCGAGTAATCCGGGTTCTTGTTCACCGCGTCGGAACCGATACTCTCTCGCGAAGTGGGAAACCGCAGGTCCAGCACCTCTACGCGCGTGATGATGGGATCGTTCAAATCAGCGTGGCTCCTTCTTTGTCAGATTACTAAGCAGCGGTCCAGCCGCCATCGATGTTCACCACGGAGCCCGTCATAAAGTCCGCTTCCGGAGAACAGATGTAGTGCACCATCGCGGCAATCTCTTCCGGCGTGCCCAGGCGCCCCATCGGTTGTCGCGCAGCCAACTCGACACGTGTCTTCTCGATCTCTTGCGCGTGGTACTTCTGCAGATAACCCTCGACGAAGGGCGACTGCACTGTCCCCGGCGAGATGCAGTTCACGCGCAGCTCCTTCGGATACTCCACCGCAAGCTGCCGCGTCATCGCGATCACCGCGCCCTTGCTGGCGCAATACGCGAACCGCTGTTTGACGCCGATGAGGCCCGCAACGGAACCGATATTCACGATCGACCCGCGCACCGCCAGGAGCAGCGGCAACGCCGCCTTGGTCACCAGATAGACCGACGTCGCATTCACCGCCATCAGCCGCGCAAAGTCCGCCTCCTCTGTTTGCGCAATGCCGCCCACCAGTCCAATGCCGGCGTTGTTCACCAGGATGTCCAACCGCTCCAATCCCTGGATCGCCGCAGCAATCGAAGCACTGCTCGTCACATCCATTGCGACTGCTTTCGCTCCAGGCAATTCAGCCGCCAGCGCCTTCGCAGCGGCTTCATTCAGATCTGCCACAATCACGCTCGTGCCTGCGCTGGACAGCCGCCTGGCCGTCGCAGCGCCAATGCCGCTCGCGCCGCCGGTAATCAGCGCAACTTTGCCCGTCAGATCAAACACCGTGTCTCCATACCTGTCATTGTGCTGCTTTCGCCTCCACCAATGGCAGCGGCTGGCCGCCGCGCTCGGAAGAGAGATACGCCGCCTCCACCACACGCATCGTATCCAGCGCATCCTCCACACCGGTAGGCATCGTCGCAGCTTCGCCCAACGCGAAGCGCTGGACCGACAACATTGAGCCGAGAAACGCATCCGGAAACCACTCGCCCTTCACCGGCTGCACACCCGCGGCAAATGCCGAGTGCGGTTCGCGCGGGTAGAACGCCAACGTATCGCCACGTCCCTTTGGATAGTCGAGATTCACGCCCATCTGCGCGCGCATCACGCCCGCGGTTCCTTCCCACTGCACATAGCTGCGCTGCAGCTCGGGATACGGCACATCCATTCCATGGTTGGTCGAGATGAAGACGCGCGTCCACTCGCCGTAGTCCATCACGATCACGCTCTTGGTCGCTGCCAGATCCGGAGTGCGAGGATTGCGCACCGTCCGCGCATACACCCGCTGCGGATTCCCCAGCCAGGAGCGCACCAGATCAATGTAGTGGATGCTGTGATAGACGATCTCCAGCCGTGGCGCAGCCTTGAGAAAGCTCCACAGCTCCCACGGCGTGTGCGTGCTCACCTGCACCTCGATATCGTGCAGTGTGCCCAGTGCGCCCGCATCTGTAATCGCGCGCGCCGCCACCATATTCGGTGCCCAGCGCAACTGGAAGTTCATTGCCGCCCGCAGTCCCTTCTCTCGGCACAGAGCGACAATTGCCTCCGCCTCTGCCAACGTCCCGCCCAGCGGCTTCTGGATTAGGACTGTGGCGCCCCGTGGAATCGCCGGCAATAGTTCAAGCAGCGACCCGGCAGGCACCGCGACATCAAAGATGACGCGCCCCGGCAAGCCAGGCAATACAGCGGCAAGCGACTCTCCGCTGGCACCGATTCCCCACTCTGCAGCCAATCCCCGCGCTCGTTCCGCTTGCCGATCGACAATCGCCGCCACCGGCAGGCCGCCCTTGCGGTATGCCGGCAGATGCGCGTTCTGCACAATGCCGCCTGCGCCGATCAGCACAATCGGCAGCGGCTTCCCATGCAGATCGAGTGGATGAATTCGAAGCGCTCACGCAGCCGGTTCCATCCGCAGTACATATGCGTATTTGCCGGGCAACGACGCAGGAAGCCGAACCTCAAGGTCCGCTCCTTTCTGCGTCCATGTCAGCGGCGTCGCATCGCCCAGCAGCTGTATCTGCGATCCGCTCGCTGCCCTCACATCGCGCAGCAGGATTTCGCCTGACTTCGGCGAGCCCATCAAGGTCGCGTACAGACGGCCATCCTTCTGCGTGAAGCGCACCGGAATCTTCTGATCCGTTTCGCCTTCGGCGCGCGACCAGGGCTCCGTGCTGTAAATCGCTTCGCCGTTCTGGCGCAGCCACGCACCCAGCGACTTCAGCCGGTCCATCTGGATTGGTGGAATCGTCCCATCGGCCTCCGGACCAACATCCAGCAGCAGATTGCCGTTCTTGCTCACGATATCGACCAGCAGATAGATCAGCTCGTCTGGCGCAATGGTCTCCTTCTCGTCCTCGGCACGGTTGTAACCGAAGCTGCGCCCCAGCCCGCGGCACTCCTCCCATTTCACTTTGCTGATCTGGCTGCGCTTCTCGTATTCCGGCGATTGAAAGTCGGAATGCTTCACGCCAAAGCGATCGTCAATCACGCCATCCGGGAGCGCGTTATAGTAATCTGCCATCACCTGCAGCGGCTTGCCCGTCTTCGGCCAGTCGATGTCGTCCCACAGCACCGCCGGGTGATACTTCGCTATCAGCTCTTCGATCTGGTCGAAGGCGTACTGTCCGTACGCGATCGACTCCGGCTTCACCGTCTGCCAGTCATTCCCGCCAATGATCGGGCCGCGGTTGAAGGTCCAATCGTAACCGCCGGAGTAGTAAAGTCCCATCTTCATGTCATCGCGCCGCACCGCCTCCGTCAACTCGCCGACGATATCGCGCTTGGCCTGCAGATGCTGCTGGTTCGGGTTCACCACCTCGCTTGGCCACAGCGTGAACCCCTCGTGATGCTTGCTCGTCAGCACCACATAGCGCGCGCCGGCATCGCGGAAGGCCGCCGCCATCACTGCGGGATCCCACTTCTTTGTTTCGCGATCAAAGATCGGGGCAAAGTCGTAATAGTTGAAATTGGCGCCGTAGTGCTCGCGATGATAAACCGCGGTCGGTGAGCCGGGAATGCGCATCGTGTTGTAGTACCACTCTGCATAGGCATTCCACTTCGCCTCATCCTCCTTCGGAACCACTTTCGGGCGATTCACTTCCGCCCAGCCCGGCACGGAGTAAAGCCCCCAATGCACGAAGATCCCGAGCTTCGCATCCGCATACCACCGTGGCAGCGGGTGCGTGTTAAGCGATTCAAGCGTCGGTTCATAGTGCTTGGTTTGCGCTGCCGCCCCTGCAATCGCCAGGCCTGCAACAGCCAGCATACAAAGGCCGCTCTGAATCCTTCGCGTTCCGTTCATGCGTTGTTCTTCCCTCTCACTTTCATGCGAACCCACGCCGTACGTGATACCAACTGAATCCTGCAATCACGACATAGCACACGAGCGGCACCGTGTACGACAGAGCAATGCCGTCATGCTGCGAGATCGCAGCCATGACGTAAGGCAGCACCGCGCCACCCACAATCGCCATCACCAGCAGCGAGCCGCCCAGCTTCACCAACGGCCCGAGCCCTTCCAGTCCCAAAGCAAAAATTGTGGGGAACATGATCGACATGAAGAAGCTGGTAAGAAATACGGCCCACATGCCCGCCCACCCCGGTCGAAGCACGGCGAACGCCAGCAGTGCCGCATTCGCCACGGCATACATCAACATCAGGCGCGCCGCGGCGATGTGCTTCATGAGGATTGGCGCCGAAAACCGGCCCACCGCAAATGCGCCCAGCGTGCCCGTCAGCAGCAGCCCGGCATGCTTCTCCGGCTGAAACGTGTACTCCTCCACATACTGGATAAACCAGCTCCATGTGCCCACCTGCGCACCCACGTAGAGAAACTGCGCAACCACCGCCATTAGAAAGTGCGGCCGCCGGAAGAGCGACCCCGCGCCATGGCGGCCCGCGCCCTCCAGCGCCGCATCTCCGGCCGGCGATTCCTCCTCTTGCACCTCAGGAAACCGCGTTCGCATGAAGACGACGGCCAGCGTGAGCGCGATCGCGCCCAACACCAGATATGGAGCGACTACCCGCATCGTCTCGTGCCGCAGGTATGCCGCATAGGTGCCGGCTGCCTTGCGGGCGGCCACCTGCGTCGCACTCAGTTCCACGCCGGAGAAAATAAATACGGTCCCGGCCAGCACTCCGGCGATCGAGCCAAGCGTGTTGAATGCCTGCGAAAAGTTCAGCCGCCGCGCTGCCGTGCTGGGCGATCCAAGCTGCGTGATGAAAGAGTTCGATGCCGTCTCCAGAAACGAGAGACCGGACGCAATCACAAACAGCGCTGCGAGAAAAAACCCGTATCGTCCGATGATTGCCGCCGGCCAGAAGAGCATCGCGCCTGTAGCAAAGAGCAGCAGCCCAATCACCAGCCCGGCCTTATAGCCTTTGCGTCGCATGATGAGCGCCGCCGGAACCGCCAGACAGAAATAACCCAGATAGAAGGCGAACTGCACCAGACCCGCCTCCACGCGGTTCAAGGTGAAGCTCTTCATGAACTGGCGGATCAGCACATCGTTCAAATTGTTCGGCACGCCCCACATGAAGAATAGTGAAGTGACCAGGCTGAACGGCAGCAACTGCCCGGGCATGACGAGCGGGCCGCCGCTGTCGTTCTTCACCGAAATGTTTGAAGCCAGCATCGCTTCTACCGCCTCGCCGCTTCCCGCGTGTTTGCCGGCGCGGATGCGAGCGTCGCTCCGTCGCCAACGAACACCGGCCGGATATGCCGCTCAAAAAGATTGCGCGTTACGTTCTCCGCCACCACGTCCTCATGCTGCTCCAGCATCGCGGTATACCGCGGCCCCATCTTCGCCGCAATCTTGAAACCCACATGCATCAGCTGTCGCACGCTGCTGTTGTACGCCTCCGAGTGAGGATCATGCCGCAGCGCCCCCATCCACTGCTCGGCTGTCCATCGCTGCGCATCCGCCGGGCTCGGCAGCCGCGCCGCGTCGATATCAATCACCGCGGCATATGGCGCGCACAGCTCGTCGCGATGCGCGAAGGCCTCCGCATAGATCTCCTTCACCAGCGCCAGCGCATCGCCTCCCGCCTCCGCCAGCCCGATCACCTCTTCCAGCCACGTCGTGCCCGCCGTCTTCAGGTGCAGCCCGCCATTCATCTTCGTCATCGCGCTGTGCACCGCGCCGTAGATCGAGAACTTATCGCTTCCCGAGTGCAGGCTCAGCTTCAGCTCCGCGGGCAGTCCGAATGCGCTTACCGCATAGCGCACTACGGCCATATCCTCTTCCAGCTCCCGGGCGAAGACGGAAACATCGCCGACATAATCCACGCCCTTGTTGAAGCGGCCGGTAAACTTCGGTGCAATGGTTGCAAGTGGCACGTCCGCATCGGCCAGCGCTGCCAAAATCAGGAGCAGTTCCGCCGGCGTCTGCGGCACATCTGTCTCATCCATCGAGACCTCGGTCAGAAACCTGCCTCGCCCTTTCGCTCGCTTGATGTAGCGATAGGTCTCTCCCGCCTGCAAAGCCGCTGCCAGATATTTCTGCGCGACGCGCTCCAGGTCGTCGTGTGTCACGCGCAGCGGCTCCGCCAGCCCCGGCAACTCGATCCACCCGATGAGACCGGAATGCCGACGCACAAAGGCCTCGGCCTCAGTCCGCCCCGTCGCCACGCCGATCTGGTCCGCAACATCGACGGTGAAAAGATCGCAGGGCTCGAGGTACCGATCCACAGTCTTCAGGTTGATGTGATCCGCATCGCAGAAGTACGCCTCCCGCCACTGAAGCGCCACGACCGCGGCATCCGCCGCCGCGCGTGTCTCCGCCGGTTCCGAGCCGATGATCGTGTGCTCCCGGTTGGACTTGTTCCACACCGGCACCACCGGCACTCCTCGGTCGAGGGCCTGAATACACGCCTGGAGCTGCGCCCGCGCCTGGTGCGCAAATCGGTCTCCCACGCCGATTGAGAACCTGCTGAGTGATAGCTCCGACAACTCCTCGCGCCTCCCTTTTCGCGTGCTCGCTTGCGATTTCCCAGCTTATGCTTATCCTTCGGTACAGTAAACGGTATAGGCGCTGCGATCCATGCAATGATGGTGCGCAGCGGCAGCACGGGCTTCCATGAGACAACTCACCTTCTCCAACACGATATAGTCCACCGTATGACGATCCGCATGAAAGACATCGCCAGGGACCTCGGTCTCTCGGTTGTCACGGTATCGAAGGTCCTCCGCGACCACCCCGATATCGGCGAAGAGACCCGCAAACGCGTGCTCCAGCGCGTGAAGGAACTGGACTACGAGCCGAACATCCTGGCCCGCAGCCTGGTCACCGGCCGCAGCTATCTCATCGGCTTGATCGTGCCCGGGCTGATCCACCCGTTCTTCGCGGAGGTTGCAAGAGCGCTCTCGAAAGCCATCGTGGATAAGGGCTACTCGCTCATCGTCTCCTCCTCGGAGGAGGACCCCGCGCTCGAAGCACGCGAGATCCGCCATCTCCTCGCGCGCCGTCTCGACGCGCTCGTCATCGCCTCTTCCGGCCAGGACACCCAGCTCTTCCGCCGCATGCGCACCCAGTCGCAGCCGTTCGTGCTTATCGATCGCGCCTTCGATGATCTCGAAGCAGATTTCGTCGGCATCGATGACGTCGCGGCCGGACGCATCGCCACCACCCACCTGATCGAGATGGGCCGCCGCAACATCGCGCACATCAGCGGCCGCGAGAACAGCACTGGAATTCGCCGCAAAGAGGGCTATATCGAAGCTCTGCGCACCCACAAACTGCCGGTGCGGGAGAACTACATCCTCAGCCGCGATTTCGTGGACATCGACAGCGCGCGCCAGGGAGCCGAGGCCATGCGGCAGCTTCTCGAACTCAGCCCGCGTCCCGACGCTGTCTTCTGCTACAACGACCCCATCGCCATCGGTGCCATGAACGTCATCCTCGACGCCGGCCTGCGCATTCCCGAGGACATCGCTCTGGTGGGCTGCGGCAACCTGAATTACAACGAGTGGCTGCGCGTTCCCCTCACCAGCATCGACCAGCGCAGCCATCTCATCGGCCAGCGTGCCGGCGAGATTCTGCTCGCCATGATCGAAGGCCGCGAGTGGCCACCCCCCGCGAAGGTTATCCTGGAACCCACCTTGGTCGTGCGTACCTCCACCACCGGCGCGCCGGCAAAGCACAAAGCCTCGGCAAAGCCCCCAAAGAAAGCCGCCCGGTCCAGATAACTCGGGCGAAGTCTTACGCGTCACCCTGAACGAAGTGCGGACCAGCAGTTTCAGAGGCTCTAAAGCGAATAGACGCGCCTCGCATTGCCGCCCCAGATCGCCTCCTGCTCGTCCTTCGAAAGAGCCGCGAGCCATCCAGCCACCGTATCCACCCATCGCTGGTAGGTCGTCGCCAGCAAGGCCACCGGCCAGTCGGAGCCAAAGAGCAGCCGGCCCGGTCCGAAAGCCTCCAGCACCACGCGCCAATAAGGCTCCAGGCTCGCCGGAGTCCACCGCTCCCACTCTGCCTCCGTCACCAACCCGGAGCAGTTCGGCGGCCGCGCGGCGCCGCTGAACTTTCGCACCACCAACGTGCTGTGGGGCGAGCGACTGCGACTCGAACGACGACGGCGGCAAGCCGATCGACCTGGGGCACGTCGGCGACGTGACGCGCGTCGATCGCAGCACGATCGACAATCTGTGCTACGCGGGCATCGTGCCGGTGATTCCGTCGATGTGCCTGCAGCGAGAAGGGCGAGAAGCTGAACGTCAACGCCGACACGGCCGCCACGGCCGTGGCCCAGGCCATGGGAGCGGAAAAGCTGATCTTCCTGAGCGACGTCAACGGCGTGCGCCAGCAGCAAGGACGATCCCGACTCGCTGATCAATTCGCTCACCGCCAGCCAGGCCCGCGAGACTGATCCGCTACCGGCGCGATCGAAAAGGGCATGATCCCCAAGGTCGAGGCCTGCCTGGAAACGCTCGACAAGGGCGTTCGCAAGATTCACATCATCGACGGCCGCGACCGGCATTCGCTGCTGCTGGAAATTTACACGAACAAGGGCGTCGGCACCGAAATCGTCAAAGATCGGCCCGAGGGCTGAATTCGGGCACTGCTCGGGCTGCCGGCCAGCGCCGGACGAGCATGCTGAGGCTCCGAACCCTGCGGCAGCCGAGATTGTCAGCGAGGATCACGCGTAGATGCTTTCCGAACTGAGCCGCTTGCTGATGCACTTGAGGAGAACCGATCATGGCCACTGCCGAAGCGCATGAGTTCCGCCGAAACGATCGAGCTGTTCAAGCAGTACGTCGTGCCGAACTATCGGCGCTATCCGGTCGTGCTCGGTGCGCGGCGAAGGCTCGTACGTCTGGGACGCCGAGGGCAAGCGCTATCTCGATTTCTTTCCCGGCTGGGGCTGCAACCTGCTGGGCCATTGTCCCGAGCCGGTCGTGCGAGGCCGTGCAGGAGCAGGTCGCCACGCTGATCCACGTGCCCAACACCTGGTACACCGAAGCGCAAGGCCGCTGGGCCAAGGCGCTCTCGCGAGCGCAGCTTTGGCGGCCAGGCGTTCTTCTGCAACTCGGGCACCGAGGCCAACGAAGCCGCGATCAAGCTGGCCCGGCTGCACACGCCCAAAGAGCGCTACAAGATCATCACGTTCGAAGGCGGCTTTCACGGCCGCACGCTGGGCGCGACGGCGGCCACGGCCCAGCCGAAATATCACGAAGGCCTCGGCCCGCTGATGGCCGGCTTCGTCTATGCCCCGTTCGGCGATCTGGAGGCCGTGCGCGCGACTGATCGACGACGAGACGGCCGCCATCATGATCGAGCCGGTGCAGGGCGAAGGGGGCGTGAACATTCCGCCCGACGGCTTTCTGGCAAGGCCTGCGCAAGCTGGCCGACGAGCACGAGCTGCTGCTGATGTTCGACGAAGTGCAAACCGGCTGCGGCCGCACCGGGCAGTGGTTCGCCTATCAGCATTTCGGCGTCACGCCCGACGTGATGACGCTGGCCAAGGCACTGTGCGGCGGCATCGCCGGCGGGGCGCTGCTGACCACGGCCGAGATCGCCCCCAGCCTGCGGCCCGGCATGCACGCGGCCACGTTCGGCGGCAACCCGATCGCCGCCCGGGCGGGCATCGCCGCCATCGAAATGATCGAGCAACGAAGATCTGCTGGAGCACGCGCAGCGGCTGGGCGAGGTGTTCCGCCAGCGGCTCGACGGCGCTGCAGGCGAGTGCGACGTTGATCCGCGACGTGCGCGTCGCTGGGCGTGATGATCGGCGTCGAGCTGTCGATCGACGGCGCGCCGGTCGTGCAAGGCCTGCCTGGACCGCAGGCTGCTTGATCAATTGCACGCACGGCACGGTGATGCGGCTGCTGCCGGCCATGAACCTCAGCGAGCAGCAAGTCCACGAAGGCTGCGACATCCTGGCCGAAGTGCTCGAAGCAACAGGCCGAGCTAGAGTCGGCTTGCGAGCCGATCAGCAACCGTCGAGCTGCGAACGACTCGTTGCATGCGACCTCATCGACTTGGCCGATCTGACGACGCGGTCGAAATCGAGCGGATCTTCGCGATCACCGAGGACCTGAAGACCAAGTACGCGCAGGGCCTGCGCGAAGCCGCTGCTGCCCGGCCGCGTGATGGCCCTGCTGTTCGAGAAGCCGTCGCTGCGGACGCGCGTCAGCTTCGAGGCCGGCATGATCCACCTCGGCGGCAGCAGCCTGTTTCTGGGCGACGACGTCGGCTTTGGCGCGCGCGAGAGCATGGCCGATTTCGGCCGCGTGCTCAGCCAGTACGTCGACGTGGTCGTGGTCCGCGCCTATCAGCACCAGACGGTCGTCGAGCTGGCCCAGCTATTGCACCTGCTCGGTCATCAACGGCCTGACCGACTACGCCCATCCCTGCCAGGCGCTGGCCGACCTGTACACGCTGCAAGGAATTGGTCGGCCGGCTCGAAGGGCAGCACGCTGGCCTACGTCGGCGACGGCAACAACGTGGCCCGCAGCCTGGCCGAAGGCTGCGGCAAGGTGGGCATGCGGTTCGTCATGGCCACGCCCGAAGGCTATCAGTTCGACGAAGCGTTTCTGGACCATCTGAAGCAGCGACGTGCCCGAACTGCGACTTGCAAGTCACCGACCGATCCGGCCGAGGCGGTCAGCGACGCCGACGCCGTCTACACCGACGTCTGGACCAGCATGGGCCAGGAAGCCGAAGCCGACGAAGCGCCGCCAGCGATTTCGCCGGCTACCAGGTCAACGCCAAGCTGATGGCCAGCGCGCCCGAAGGACGCCGTACTTCATGCACTGCCTGCCGGCCCATCGCGGCGAAGAAGTGACCGACGAAGTGATCGACGGCCCGCAGAGCGTCGTCGTGCAGCAGGCCGCCAACCGGCTGCACGTGCAAAAGGGCATCCTGGCCTGGCTCCTGCGCGTAGCAATCCTGATGCATGGCTCGCCAGCAGCACTCACATGCGTCACGACGGCCGAACCGCGACCGAACTGCGCCCGCTCAAGATCAAGCGCCGCTACACGCGCCCGGCTGCCGGCAGCGTGCTGATTCAGGCCGGCCGCACCACCGTGCTCTGCACGGCCAGCGTCGACGACGCAGGTGCCCGCCTGGCTGGACGGCAAGGGGCGCGGCTGGCTCACGGCCGAATACGGCATGCTGCCCGGCAGCACCAGCCCGCGCAAGCGCCGCGACGTGCGGCAAGGTCGACGGCCGCACCACGGAAATCCAGCGGCTGATCGGCCGCAGCCTGCGGGCGATCGTCGATCTGGACGCGCTCGGCGAGCGCACGATCGCGCTCGACTGCGACGTGCTCGAAGCCGACGGCGGCACGCGCACCGCCAGCATCACCGGCGCGTTCATCGCGCTGGTCGACGCCTTGCATCGCTGCCTGAGCTGGCCGCTCGACCGGCGCATGCCGCTGCGCGACAGCGTGGCGGCGATCAGCGTCGGCATCGTCGACGGGCGGCCGGTGCTCGACCTCGACTATGTCGAAGACGTCGACGCCGAGCGTCGACATGAACGTCGTGATGACCGGCGGCGGCCAGTTCGTCGAAGTGCAAGGCACCGGCGAAGAAGCCACGTTCAGCGAGCAGGAGCTCGCCGCGATGCTGCGTTTGGCGCACCTCGGCATCGATGGATTACGCCGCGAGCAATCGCAGGCCCTCGGCGACCGCTGGCCATTCGCTGTACCCGGTAGTTTCTAGTGCAATTTTCACGATCCGATAGCGGCGCAATTAACGGGCGCTACACGGCCCATCACTGCCACACGGCCAAACGACACGCTACACGATGGTGCTCTCCGTTCTAGATTGCACACGCCGAAAATGGACTCCAACCCGTTTCAGTCGCCGCACGAGCCGCGCCCGGACGATGGCCCTGTGCAGGGCGCCGATCCGCGGCGGTTCGGCACGCCCGACAGGTGCCGATTGTCGCTTCGCTGATGATCGTGGATGGCGTTCTGCTCTGCCTGATTGGCATCGGCTGGATTATTTTTGCGGTTTTTTTCGCCCACAAAATGATCGAGCAGGTGGAAATACAGCAACAGATGCAAGGCCAGGATCCGGCCGTGTCGCGGGCGATGCGGATGTTCCTGCACGGAATTTATGGCGGCATCGGATGCGTGGCGCTGGTCGCCGGCCTGCTCAATGTGTTCGCCGGCATCCGGAACTACCGGTTCCGCAGCCGCACGTTGGGCATCGTGGCGCTCATCGGCGGCCTGGCGTCGGTGCTGTTTTGCTGGTGTCTTCCTCTGTCGGTGGGAGTCATGATCTACGGCCTGATCATTTACCTGGGGCAGGACGGCGAACGAGCCTTTCGCTGGCAGCAGGCCAGGGATCAAACCGGCGGACTCGAACGTTAACAACCTGCAGCCGCCCCAACTCGCCGCCCCAAACGTCAATCCAACGGCGGGTGCAGCGGATAGTCAGGTCTGGTTCGAAACGCCTGTTCGAGCGCCCTCATGACGGCCAGCACCACGTCTTCGCGCCAGTGTCGTCCTAGCACCTGCACGCCGATCGGCAAGCCTGCACTGCCTTGTTCCACGTCGCAAGCGGTTCGCACGACCAGGTCGCGACTCGGCGGCCGATCCGATTCTTCATCGGCGCACCCGGGTGGCTGGCAGCACACCGGCTGGCATGCCGAGCAGATTGGCCAGATAACAGTAGCTCGCCGCGACCGGCAAATTCGCCGTGGCGCCGTGTTTCAGGGCGGGCAGCGCATGCGGCGGGAGCACCAGGGCGTCCAGCCGGGCCGCGTCGAGCTGCGCGACAAATCGGGCCGTGTAGTCCGCTCGCGCCCGGGTGAGCTGCCAATAGTGATCGGCGCTGGCGGCGCCGGACCATCCAATCAGCTCAGCCAGACCATTCTGGCCGGCCAGGCGGAGCATTCGCATGACGACGGCGCAGCGTCGGGCGCGACATCCGCCCGATCCGCAGCAGACGCGCTATCCGCCAGTCGGCCGGACTGCCTCCCAACGTGCGTCGCAAATTCGCGCCGCCGTCGCGCTGATCAATCCGAAATAAAGCCGAATCGCTTCGGGCACGTCGACGAGTTCGAAAGTCTCGACCTGCGCACCCTGAGCCGCCAGCGCATGCCGGCCTCTTCAACCGCGCGACGCAGCGCGGGAGCCGGCCGGAAAAGACGATCGTCCGTCACCAGCCCGATGCGCAGCGTGGCGACGTCGATTCGCTGGGGATCGCCAAGCGCGACGGGAGCAATGCGCGTGTCGTCGCAGTCGCTTTGGACGTCGAGCAAGGCCCGCAGGCCAAGCTCCAGATCGGCCACCGACCGCGCAATCGGGCCTGGCTGCAAGCTGATGGCCTCCATGCCGGCGAAGTTGCCGCGTTTGCCGCTGACCTCGATCCGGCCGACCGTGGGCATGAATTCCGCACACGCCGCAGCGAGTGAGCCGGCTGGCGAATGCTGCCGCCCAGATCGCTGGCCAAGCCCAGGGCCGAGCCGCCGGCGGCAACGATCGCCGCTTCGCCGCCGCTGCGACCCGCCCGGGCTGCGTCCGAGATTCCAAGGATTGTTCGTGCGGCCATAAACCGGATTGTCGGTTTCGTGCAGGATCATCAGTTGCGGCACGTTGGTCTTGCCGAGCACGATGGCACCGGCGCGTTGCCAGCGCGCGCACCAGCGGGCTGTCGCTGTCGGCCAGCTCGCCCGACAAAGCGGCCGACGCCCATGGTGGACGGCGTGCCCGCGACGTGAAAGCATTCTTTGATCGTCACCGGCACGCCGGCCAGCGGTCCCAGCGGTTCTCCACGGGCGCGCCGCCGATCGATGTCGTTAGCTTCGCGCCGTGCCCGATCGTAGCATTTGACGACCACGGCATCCAGCCGCTCGTTGACCGCTTCGATGCGGCGGATGTGAGCTTCCACCGTTTCGGCGGCTGAAAGCTCTCCCTTGGCGACGCACGCGGCAATCTGGCTGGCGCTCTGGCGTGTCCAGTCGGTCGGCGTCGCAGGCAGAGGCGTCGGGGAATTTCCGTTCATCGCGCTCCAGCCAAAAACGCAGTGCTCGCTTAGCCGCGGGAAACGCCCCGCGACGGGATAATCTCAATCGATACGGTGCTGCAAGCTGGCACGCAAGCCGCATTTTCGCGAATCGGTGAATTTCGGCACCTTGCCGGTCTGCCGCCTCGCGGCCTACAATTCTGGATCACCCTCTTCTCACCGAACGGATTCTGGCACTTCGCCCATGCCCGCTTCCGACATCGTCATCAAGGGCGCCCGCGAGCACAACCTGCGGGACGTCGATTTGAGTCTGCCGCGCAATCAATTGATCTGCCTGACCGGCGTCAGCGGCTCGGGCAAGAGCTCGCTGGCGTTCGACACGCTGTATGCCGAAGGGCAGCGGCGGTACGTCGAAAGCCTGTCGAGCTTCGCCCGGCAGTTCCTCGGGCAGATGCCCAAGCCCGACGTCGACTACATCAGCGGGCCTGAGCCCGTCGATTTCGATCTCGCAGAAATCGTCGGGCCAGAACCCGCGCTCGACCGTCGGCACGATCACCGAGATCTACGACTATCTGCGCGTGCTGTACGCCCGCACCGGCCAGGGGCATTGCCCGCAGTGCCAGCGGCCGATCACGGCCCAGACGCGCGAGCAGATCATCGAGCGGATCAGCCAGCTGCCGGCCGGGCACGCAGTTCGTCGTGCTGGCCCCGCTGATTCGCGGCCAAAAGGGCGAATACCGCGACCTGTTCGACGACCTGCTCAAGCAGGGCTTCGTCCGGGCCCGCGTCGACGGCACGGTCGTGCAGCTGACCGACGATCTGCAGCTCGACCGGCAGATGCGGCACAACATCGAAGTGGTGATCGATCGGCTGGTGGCCGGCGAATCGCGCGCGCGGCTGGCCGAAGCGGTGGAGCTGGCGCTGAAGATGGGCGAAGGCAGCCTGATCGTCGCGCCGAGCGACGACGCCGAAGCGCCGGCCGAAGCGAAGCGGCCGCCGCGCCGACGCGCAACGGCGAAGAAGCCGGCGAGCGCCGAGCGCCGAACGCGGCGCGCCGCGCGCAGGCGACGCCGGCGATTTGCAGCTCTCGGCCCACTACGCCTGCACGCATTGCGGCCTGAGCTTCGAGCCGCCGAGCCCGCAGCTGTTCAGCTTCAACAGCCCGCAGGGCATGTGCACCGACGTGCGACGGGCTGGGCGAGCTGTACAGCTTCGATCCCGAGCTGCTGGTGCCCGATCGCCGAGCTGTCGTTCAAGCAGGGCTGCTTCGAGCTGATCGGCCCGTGGCACGACCTGGGTCGCTGGCGGCGGCACATCTATCAAGGCGTGGCCGACACGATCGAACACAAGCACGAGCTCGAAGCCGGCACGATGCTCGAAACGCCGTGGGACGAGCTCGACCGCCGAGCTGCAAGCAGCTCTGGCTGTACGGCACCGGCGACGAGCACATCACGTTCACCTGGCGCGGCGGCAGCTCGGGCCACAAGTACGGCGGCAAGTTCGAGGGCATCATCCCGCAGCTGCTGTCGACAAGTATCGCAACCGCAAAAGCAAGATGCAGCTGCGGCAGCTCGAAAAGTACATGCAGCGTGATGCCGCTGCGGCGACTGCGACGGCGCAGCGGCTGAATCCGCAGGCCCGCGCGGTGACGATCGCCACGCGGCATCCGAAATTTGCCGACACGGCCGGCGCGCTCGCTGCCCGAGGTCTGCGCGCTGGCCGGTCACCGACGCGGTCGAGTTCTTCAGCGAGCTGGAACTCGACGACACGCGGCAGCATGATCGCCGCCGAAGTGCTCAAGGAAATTCGCGGCCGGCTCGGCTTTCTGATCAACGTGGGGCTCGAATACCTGACGCTCGACCGCACCGCCCCCACGCTCTCCGGCGGCGAATCGCAGCGCATTCGCCTGGCCGGCCAGATCGGCTGCGGCCTGGTCGGCGTGCTCTACATTCTCGACGAGCCGTCGATCGGCCTGCACCCGCGCGACAACGACCGGCTGCTCGACACGCTCACGCAGCTGCGCGACATGGGCAACACGGTGGTCGTCGTCGAGCACGACGAAGACACGATGCGGGCCGCCGATCACATCGTCGACTTCGGCCCCGGCCCGGGCGTGCGCGGCGGCGAGGTGGTCGCCGACGGGCACGCCGACGAGATCGCCGACGAGCCGCGCAGCCTGACCGGGCAAGTATCTGTCCGGCGAGCGAGCAGATCGAAATCCCGACGCAGCGCCGTCCGCTCGGCGAGCAAGTGGCTGCGGATCGTCGGCGCCGCGCACAACAATCTGAAGAACGTCGACGTCGAGATTCCGCTCGGCACGTTCGTCTGCGTCACCGGCGTGTCGCGGCTCGGGCAAGAGCTCGCTGGTCAACGACATCCTGGTCGAAGCCCTGCGCCGCGATCTGAACGGCGGCGAAGGCGAGCCCGGCGAGCACGAGCGGATCGAAGGGCTCGAGCATCTCGACAAGCTGATCGCCATCGATCAATCGCCGATCGGCCGCACGCCGCGCTCGAATCCGGCGACGTACATCAAGGTGTTCGACGAAATTCGCGATCTGTACACGCAGCTGCCCGAGTCGAAGGCCCGCGGCTACAAGCCGGGCCGGTTCAGCTTCAACGTCGCCGGGCGGCCGCTGCGAAGCGTGCGAAGGGAACGGCTCGAACCGGCTGGAAATGGATTTTCTGGCCGACGTGTGGGTGACCTGCCCGGTGTGCGAAGGGCATCGCTTCAACCGCGAGACGCTGCAGGTCCGCTTCAAGGGCAAGATCATCGCCGACGTGCTGGAAATGGACGTGCAGCAGGCGCTCGACGCACTTCGAAAACATCCCCAAGATTCGCCACAAGCTGCAAACGCTGCACGACGTGGGGCTCGACTACTCAAGCTCGGCCAGCCGTCGCCGACGCTCTCCGGCGGCGAGGCCCAGCGGATCAAGCTGGCCCGCGAGCTGGTGAAGAAGAGCACCGGCCAAACGCTCTACCTGCTCGACGAGCCGACGACCGGCCTGCACTTCGCCGACATCAAGATGCTGCTGAAGGTGCTGCACGACTTCGTCGACGCCGGCAACACGGTGCTGGTGGTCGAGCACAATCTGGACGTGATCAAAACGGCCGACTGGATCATCGACCTGGGGCCCGAAGGGGGCGCCGGCGGCGGCGAGATCGTCGCCGTCGGGCACGCCGGAAGAGGTGGCCGACGGTCGAAGCAGTCGTACACCGGCCGTGCGCTCAGGCCGCATCTGTCGGGACGGCGACGCAGCGCGAACGCGCACGAGCAAGCAGCGCCAGACGCCGCACGGCCGCGCGGCACCACGGCCAAGGCCATCACGCGTGCGCGGCGCCGGCAGCACAACCTGAAGGGCGTCGACGTCGAGATTCCGCGCGACAAGATGACGGTCTGCTGCGGCCTGAGCGGCTCGCGGCAAAAGCTCGCTGGCCATGGACACGATCTATGCCGAAGGGCAGCGGCGCTACGTCGAAAGCCTGAGCTCCTACGCCCGGCAGTTCGTCGGCCAGATGCAAAAGCCGGAGCTCGATCACATCGAGGGTCTGTCGCCGGCGATCGCCATCGAGCAGAAGACACATGGGGCACACGCCGCGCTCGACCGTCGGCACGGTCACCGAGATTTACGACTATCTGCGGATCCTGATGGCGCGGCTGGGCACAGCCGCATTGCCCGGATTGCGACATTCCGATCGGCACGCAAACGGCCGACGAGATCATCGACAAGATCATGGCCGAGCCGGCGGGCACGAAGCTGTACTTGATGGCGCCGCTGGAAATCGAAGTCGGCGAGAAGTACGAAACGCTGTGGGACGAGATTCGCGCGCAGCGGCTACGTCGCGGATGCGCGTCGACGGCAAGACGCACTCGGTCGATCAGCCGCCGACAGATCGACCGCCGCCGCAAGCACCTGGTCGAAGTCGTCGATCGACCGCATCATCGTTCGGCCCGATGCGCCGCATCGCGCATCGCCGACAGCGTCGAGAACGCGCTTGTCGCTGGGCAAAGGCGTGCTGCACGTCGCCTATCCGATCGACGACGTGCCGGAGCCGAAGTGGCGACGCGAGATTCACAGCCAGCATTTCGCCTGCGACAAGTGCGGCCGCAGCTTCGAGCCGCTCACGCCGCACAGCTTTTCGTTCAACAGCTCGCTGGGCTGGTGCCCGGCGTGCGAAGGCTTGGGCACGCAAACCGGCGCGAATCCGGCGGCGCTGCTGCGCGATCCGAAACTGACGCTGGCCGCAGGGCGCGGTCGGCGCTGTGGCCCGGCGTCGAGCAACGCCGCTGTTCGAGCGCGATGCTCGCGGCGCTGTCGGCACACACCGGCGTGCCGCTCGACGTGCCGTTCGAGCAACTCAGCGCCAAGCAGCGGCGGATCGTGCTTGCACGGCACCGGCGAGGATTGGATCGACGTGTTCGCCGACGGCAAGCGCAAGAAGACCGAGCGGCCGCTGTTCCGCTTTCAATACAAGGGTCTGTATCCGGCGCTGGAAGAAGCGGCGCGGCTCTCGCCGGCGCTGCGCGGCAAGCTGGAGCATCTGGTCGGCGAAGTCGAATGCTCGACCTGCGGCGGCAGCCGGCTGCGCGACGACGCCGCGGCCGTGCGGTTGCGCGATCGCACGATCGACGAACTCTGCCGCATGCCGCTGGGCGAATTGCTCGAGCGAATTCGACGACTGGAAGCTCGACGGCCGCCGAGCGAAAGATCGCCGGCGAGCTGCTGCGCGAAGTGCAGCAATCGGTTGCAGTTTCTGGTCGACGTCGGGCTTGGAATATCTGACGCTCGGCCGGCCGGCGCCGACGCTCTCCGGCGGCGAGGCGCAGCGCATTCGCCTGGCCAGCCAGGTCGGCAGCGGCCTGTGCGGCGTGCTGTACGTGCTCGACGAGCCGACGATCGGCCTGCATCCGCGCGACAATCGCCGGTTGCTCGGCGCGCTGCAAAAGCTGCGCGACCTGGGCAACACGCTGCTGGTGGTCGAGCACGATCGCGAAGTGATCGACGGCGCCGATCAATTGCTCGATTTCGGCCCCGGCGCCGGCGACTGCGGCGGCCAGATCGTCGCCCGCGGCACGCCGGCGCAAGTCGGCCAAGCAGAGCGGCTCGGTCACCGGGCCGTACCTGTCCGGCAAGAAGGCGATTCCGGTGCCGACGAACCGGCGCATGCGGAGCTCGAGCGGCAGACGGAACGGCGACGCACGAAGGCGACAAGAGCGAGCGCGAAGAAAGCGGCGAAGCCAAGACGTCACAGCGGCCTCGCTTCCGCAGCTCCCGACTCCGCCGCGGCGGCTTGGCTGGAAATCATCGGCGCTCGGCACAACAACCTGCGCAACGTCGACGTCGCGATTCCGCTGGGCCGCTTGACGGTCGTCACCGGCGTGAGCGGCAGCGGCAAGAGCTCGCTGATCGAGGACGTGCTGTACAACTCGCTGGCCCGCACGCTGCATCGCGCCAGCACCATGCCCGGCGCAGCACGACGCGATTCGCGGCATCGAGCAGATCAACAAGGTGATCCGCGTCGATCAGCAGCCGCTGGGCAATACGCCGACGTCGAACCCGGCCACGTACACCGGCGTGTTCGATCTGATCCGCGCAGCTGTTCGCGCAACTGCCCGAGGCGAAGCTGCGCGGCTACACGCCGCGGCGGTTCAGCTTCAACGTGCCCGGCGGCCGCTGCGAAGCGTGCGAAGGCAACGGCCAGACTGCGGATCGAGATGCACTTCCTGCCCGACGTGTGGGTCGAGTGCGACACGTGCCGCGGCCGGCGCTACAATCCCGAAACGCTGGCCGTCACGTATCACGGCCAGTCGATCGCCGACGTGCTCGACATGTCGTGCGGCAAGGCGGTCAAGCTGTTCGAGAACATTCCCAAGATTCGCCGCATCCTGCAAACGCTGTGCGACGTGGGGCTCGATTATCTGACGCTCGGCCAGCCGGCGCCGACGCTCTCCGGCGGCGAAGCGCAGCGCGTCAAGCTGGCCGCCGAACTGTCGCGGCCCGACACCGGCCGCACGCTCTATCTGCTCGACGAGCCGACGACCGGCCTGCACTTCGACGACCTCGCCAAGCTGCTCGACGTGCTCAATCGCCTGGTCGATCTGGGCAACACGGTCGTCGTGATCGAGCACAATCTCGACGTGATCAAGACGGCCGATTGGGTCATCGACATGGGCCCCGAGGCGGCGAGGCTATCTTTCGTTTTGCGCGCCCCGTTTGCTACCAGAACCTGCCGCAGGACGCACTGCCGCCGGAGTTGCAAGACGACAATCCACGCGGAATCCTGCGTCTATGGAACGGCGCGTGGAAACTCATCGAATAGCCAGGCTGCGACTGTCCAGGTATGGATCAGCCCGCAAAAACGTGGCATAGCAGTTCGCTCAATTCGCTACATTGAAAATAGAGCCGATTCCATCGGCGTGGGCTTCTGTCGTTCGGCTGACTGGCTGACTCGCAGACTTGGACTCGCTGACCCGCACTTCGTTGATGATGATGACGTGTGCGAGCGGATAAACAACTCACCTTTTCAATGTGGTGCGGCTGGCGGCGTTGCATCTGGCGCGCCTTTGTCCTTGCCCCAGGTTTTGTAGAGGCCGAGGTAGGCGTAGTTCTCCGTCTGGCCGGCGATGGAGTGGCCGTAAGCGAAGAGCAGCTGGAGACCGGGAGATTTGAAGTGGTAGTAGCCGCCGGCATCGATCAGGGAGGAGGCTTGCGTCTGCGCGGCGGCGATGCCCTCGCGCGCGTGAGAGAAGGATTCGATGGATAGCTCGAGCTTCTTGCTCACTACGCGCTTCACCAGAAATCCGCCGTACGCGAAAATTTCGATACTGATTTTGCGGGACGACAGTGTATCCGGCGCCGCCATCCAGGCTCCATGGCCCAATGTCTTTTGCCACCCAGAAGGGAGTTTGTACCAGGGGCGGCCTACGCCGAGGCCTTTGGAATAACTGCCGGTGGGAATCTCGAACATGGTGAAGGAGCCGATCTGCGGCCGGTGTTTTGTTTGCTTGATGAAGCCATACTTGACACCCAACTCCATGTCGGTGAGGCCGTATGCGCTGGGACCGGTTCCGGCGGGAGCGTAAATAGGATTGTTTAGGGGCAGCACGGCGCCAAAGGGAAGGATGGCGTGAAGCTGGACGTTGGGAACGGCGCCCCAGTTGAATTCGAATGCGGGAGCGATGGGGTCGAGTTCTACCGGAGTTCCGTCCAGAGTGCCGAAAATATAGGCCTCGTAGTGACCGTAATCGACGGGAGTAGGATCATCGGTCTGAAAGGGTGGGCCGGCCTGCGCCCAGAGCCTGCAGGCAGCGAGCGCTAGAAAAATCAAAAGCGTCAGTCTGGATCTTTGCCGTGTCCGCGGAAGACACAGGAGACGATGATATTTCCGGTGGCTGGGCGGCATGTCCTTCCATGGTGCCACCGTTCGCGAATCGCCTTCGTAAAGCTTATGCGGCTGCGGCGGGGCGCTGCATGGTGGCGAGGGTGGTGCGAATTCGAATGCGGGCGGAGAAGAGCGTTCGCTCGACCTGCTGGCGCGGAATTTCGAGCAATGCGGCGACGCGTTCGGCGTCATAGCCTTCGACATCGCGGAGCAGGAAGATCATGCGCTCGTTGGGAGGCAGCTCTTTGAGCGCCTCTTCCATCTCGGTGCGCTTGACGTTGCGTCCGCCAAGCGAGAGGCCGGGAACGGCTTCAGCCGGCGCGAGCCTGCTCGTCGAGGGGCATGCGTTCGCGCAGTTCATTCACGAGGGAGCAGTCGACGCAGCGGCCGTCCGGCTCCTCGGCCTGACGGAAGGCGCGGACAAAAGTGTCCTGCGTGACCTCTTCGGCCTCGATCTCGTTGCCTACCATGTAGTAGGCGACAGCATAGGCGCGATGCTTATGGGTCTCGTAGATGTCGCGCTGCCGGTGTTCGAGCGATCGCTCGGACATCTGGCATTGCACGACCCGGCACGATCCCTGGGGAGAAAAATCTCGTTCAAAGTTCAACAGGCATGCCCTCGATTGTGGGACAGCGTAACACCATTCAGCTCTGCGGACGTGCGAGCCAGAATGCTGAAGCTAGGATGGCCGTCTATCCCACTTCCGTCAAGTGGTGGATGTGAAATCAGTGGGATAGGGGTCAGCTGCTGGTACCACATCCGTGCAACCCCGGGGTAATGGTTTCCCTCTCGAACGATTACGGAGGTGCACGGGGGTTTCCGCTATGATCAATCCGGTTCCTTAAGTGACCGATAAGAAAGGTATTCGCCTCACTTCCTGTATGGCCCCCCCGACCATCCTTGTTGTCGACGATGATGTTTCTGTACGCACCATCGTCTCCGCCATGCTGGAGCCAGCAGGGTATGAGCCGGTGCTGGCGAGTTCGGCGGAAGAGGCGATTGCGCAGCTCGAACGATGGACTGAAGCCAAGGCTGATTCTTTCCGATATTGTGATGACAGGCATGACCGGGCTGGCACTGCTGGATCATGTGCGCGAGCGGCACGCGGAAATCCCGATCGTGATGGTGAGCGGGGTAAGCGACGTGGCGGTGGCAATCGGGACGCTGCGCAATGGGGCGTACGATTACCTGCTGAAGCCGTTTGAGCGCGATCAACTGCTGGGGACAGTACTGCGGGCTCTGGAATACCGTGCGCTGGTGGAGCAGAACAACGTGTATCGAACGCACCTGGAAGAGCTGGTGGCAGCCCGCACCGAGATGTTGAACAGCGCGATCGGTGACCTGGAGCGCTCCTACGACATCACGCTGGAGGCGCTGGGCGACGCGCTGGACCTCAAAGATACGGAGACGGAGGGGCACTCCCGTCGGGTGACCGCCTACACGATTGCCCTGGCGCGAGCGATGCAGTTGCCGCCGCAGGAGATACGCACCATGGCGCGGGGCGCGTTTCTGCATGACGTGGGCAAGATGGCAATTCCGGACGCGATCCTGCTGAAGCCGGGCCGCCTGACCCTGGACGAACAGAGCACGATGCGCGAGCATTGCGAGCGCGGCTACCAGATGCTGCGCAAGATTCCTTACCTGCGCGAAGCGGCGGAGATCGTTTACAGCCACCAGGAGCACTTCAACGGTCGGGGTATCCGCGGGGGCTGCGGGGAGACGAGATCCCGCTGGGAGCAAGGATCTTCGCCGTGGCGGACGCGCTGGATGCAATCACCTCCGACCGGCCGTACCGCAGCGCAACCAGCTTCGCGACGGCACGCAAAGAGATCCGCAAGAACTCGGGAACGCAGTTCGATCCTCAGGTCGTGGATGTCTTTCTGCATATGCCGGACCGTGTCTGGGAAGACCTGCGCGCGGAAATCCAGGGAGAGGCACAGAAGTTCAATCCATTCTCGCTGGGAGCGGTGAAGCATCTGCTGCCGCGCAAGGATGCCCGCGCTGCGGCCAATGGCATCCTAATGACAATGCCGGAGACCAAAGAAGACCAGCGCACTGGATGCAGACGCCCTGAAGGCGGAGGTGGCGAAGCTGCCTGGCTGGCGCGTGGAACAGGGGGTGCTAACACGCACCTTCAGCTTTCCCAATTTTGTGGAGGCGCTGGCGTTTGTGCAGTCACTCGGCGTAGAGGCGGAGCAGAAACAGCATCACCCAGACCTGGACATCCGCTACAGCAAGGTGAAAGTGGGGCTAATGACGCACGATGCCGGGGGTATCACGTCAAAGGATATCGACATGGCCCAGATGGCCGACAACCTGGCGACGCCGCTGAATGGCAGGTAGGTCGCGATTAAAAGTCATACTGTGTGCCGTAAACCCTTGACAATGCGCCGTGTACAGGCGCTAAATAGCTGGTTACCTGGGGATGGATAGGCAAAATGCACCTGCCAGGTTGCAGGTGAGCGTGATGGTTTGCGGCAATTTTCAAAGAAAGTTGTCGTTTTGAGCAACATTTGGCTTGGAGCTGCGTCTATCCTTACTAGAGCGGTTGAGGTGAAAGCCTCCCGCGGAGAGTTTTAGTACAAGTTGCGTCACTGGCCTCCCGGCACGAGCATCCCAAATGTTCGTGCCGTCTTTTTTTGCCCCGCAGCGGCCTTCGCTTAAACTGAGCACCATGCGGACTGTATTGCTTGCTCTGCCCATCGCGCTGCTGACGCTGGCCGCGTCGGCACAATGGGCTCTCCCCACCGATGATGTTCCGGCCTTCCATGCAGCACCCCCTGCGCCGGGAGAGAAACTTGCACCGATCCTGACCGAGGCGCAGCTGCGCGCCGCGGGAGCTACCCTGCCCTGGCAAATCCACGTGTACGCGCTGGCCGAACGAATTCCGCGAGTGCTCTATCAGCTACCCTGCAACTGTCGCTGCGACCGTGCGCTAGGACATGCCAGCCTGTACAGTTGCTTTGCTGGAACGCATGGGATGGAGTGCAGCACCTGCGCGCAGGAGGGCGTCTATGCCTACCGAATGACCAAGCTGGGCAAAACAGCGGCGCAGATACGGGCAGGCATTGCGGCGCATGAATATCAGAACATTGATCTGGCCAGCTTGAACCGCGCGAGTGGACAAAGCTAGGCAGCCGATTTGCGAGCGTGGCCGGAGAGAAACGGTCGCATGAACACTAGACTCAGCGGCGGGAGATCGACTCGAGCATCGTGAGTTTCTGCATCTGCGGCTCGCATGCTTTTTCGACCGCGTTGCCAACGTGGTGAGTCGGGCATCAGTGCTCGCATGGAAACACCACCTGCGACGAGATAGCGGAACGGCGTCATTCCATCGCCATCCGCCCTGACGGCCGCGGCATTACCAGGCCTTACTCTTGGCTGCTACGTATGGCGATCTCCCCTTCGCAAGCGCGCGCGGTATCTGACGGGCTGGGTCTGATGCGGCTGGGTCAGGTGTTCTGGTTCCAGATGTCCACGTGCCACTTCCAGCGGCCTTGTTCCCGCTGCCAATAGACGACGTATTTGACTTCTATCTGCGCTGCGGCTTGTCCGGGAGGCTCGACCGTGAGGGTGGCGCTTCCGATTTCGACCGCACCATCGCCCACTGGCATTACGTCCAGAGAGGCGAGAACTGCAGATTTGGCATTTGCCAATTGAACGAGATCGGACCAGAACTTTTTGATTGCTTCCCTTCCAGAAATCATCGGTGCGCCGGGAGGAAGAATGCGGGCGTGGTGTGTGTAGATGTCGTCCAAAGCCGCGAAATTCCGCTTGCCGAAGACCTCTGCGTTGAAGAGCTCATTGGTACTTCGCATTGCGACTTTCATCTGCTCGAGCCTGTTCGGCATAGTCCGGGACTCTACGCCTGAAATCGGTAGTATTGCAATGACTTCATGCGGCCACGCACACTGCGGAAGTGGCGCGGTATACTTATGGACAGTCATGATCGCCACGTCTGGCGTGCTGACCCGAGTTGGGGGCGTCACGGTTTCGACGGGATCGATTGCGGCACGAGAGGCATGCCGGGGTGTGGACACCCGTAATCGCTCACAAAAACAATGATTGCCAACAACAATCTTGCACTTGCTGCTTAATTAAATAAGTAGCCGTCCTCCAAGGCTTTGTCTGCGGGCCGAGGTCAGGACGTCACACAGCAGGCTGGTTTCCATGGTTCGGTCCGTACGGTGGAGACGAGATCATCGGACTAGTGGCGTGCGTATCTTGTCCGTTCTGAGCGCACGTTGCGAAACCTTCGGAACGCGACTACGCATGGAGTCTCTCGGCTGATAGCGATTTCGGACGCGGGTTCGACTCCCGCCGCCTCCACCAGATTCACAGCCCTATAACTCAATTGAACAGCCCCTCGGCTGCTATCTGAAAGACCTAGCTCGAACCGCATTTCACATGCGATGGTGCCGCTAGACTTTGTGGCGCTAGCGTACGAAGCGGGCGACCCCCAATCTAGTCCGCGCTAGACAGCTCGAGTTACAAAGAATAACCTTTTTCTCGGATCGAGGAGGAAATTTGGACCGTCGCCAATTCGTTAGCCGTTCTTTGGCAGCCGCCGGTGGCACGCTGCTCAGCAACGATGGTCGGGCGATGGTTGCACCGGCCTCCGCAGATCAGGTTCCAGGCTCTGTTGCGTCATCCGCAATTCAACGCCCCCGATTTCCGGGGGGATTTCTCTGGGGCACGGCGACTGCTGCTTATCAGGTTGAAGGCGCATGGAACGAAGATGGAAAAGGCGAATCGATCTGGGACAGGTTCACTCATACAGTTGGCAAGGTGAAGGGCGGCACGACGGGAGATGTCGCCTGCGACCAATACCATCTCTATCCGCAGGACATCGCGATCGCCAAACAACTCCATCAGAAGAGCTATCGCTTTTCCGCTTCGTGGCCGCGCATTCAGCCCACGGGAACGGGAGCGCCGAACGCGCAGGGTCTCGACCATTACAGCCGGCTGGTTGACGCGCTTCTTGCCGCAGACATCCGGCCATTTTGCACCATCTATCACTGGGACCTGCCACAAGCGCTTGAAGATCGGGGAGGCTGGCCGAATCGCGATCTTGCCGGCTACTACGCGGATTACGCCGGCATTCTGGCGAAGCACCTCGGCGACCGCATCACGGTCTGGGCGCCATTCAACATGCCCTGGTCCTTCACCTACATGGGCTATGCCGTGGGCGCCTTTCCGCCGTGCCGCACTAACTTTGGGGATTTTTTGAAGGCAGCGCACACAGTCGCTCTCGCGCAGGGCGAGGCGCTGCGCTCGATTAAGGCTGCGTCTTCAACAGCCACGGTAGGAAGCGCGTATGACATGTGTCCGGCATATCCTAAAACGGATTCCGAGGCCGATCGCGCAGCGACCGCGCGGTACCATGCCATGAACAACGTGTTCTTCCTTGAAGCGGCGATGCATGGTCGCTACCCGGGGGCATTCGTTGGCGAGACACCCTATGAACTGATGGGCTACAAGGCGGGCGACGAGAAGATCATGCTCGCGCCGCTCGACTGGGTGGGTTTTCACTACTACACGCGCCGCATCGTCTCGGACGCGAGTAGCGCACATTCTTTCGGAGGCGGGAGTTTTGGCGGCACCGAGATTGAGGCGGACGCTGCGGGCGGACGCGATCCATACACGCGTTTTCGTGCCGCCATGCCGACCGAGGGTCCACTGACCGAAGCCGGCCTGGAAGTATGGCCGCGTGGCATCTATGACCTTGTGACCCAGATTTCGCGGGAATACAACCATCCGATCATCGAAATCACCGAGAGCGGCTGCGGCTATCTCGACGCTCCCTATGACAAGGCGAACGGTCAGATACCAGATACGCGCCGGATCGAGTTCTTCCGCGAAGAACTCGCGGAGCTCGCTCGAGCGATCGCCGATGGGGCCCGGGTGCGCTCATTCCACGCCTGGAGCCTTCTGGACAATTTCGAATGGGCCAATGGCCACACGGAACGCTATGGGTTGACCTACGTGGACTACCGGAGCCAGAAACGTACCATCAAGGATTCCGGGATCTGGTACGGCCGCGTTTCTTACTCCAACCGGCTGGACATCTGATGCGTTCGCTTTCACCCAAAGAATTTGCGTGGGACTTAGTCCGGCAGTTGGTGTGATCAGAGACTCTCTGTTGCCGTAGAGGTATCTCGCTCCGGATTGAGTAAGGCAGCAGAGTTTATGTCGAGATATACCGTAGCTTTAGGATGATTGCGCAGTATGGATGCGGGCGCCTTGGGGTCGATCTCCCCTTCAAGGCAGCGCTGAACCGCTGCCGCCTTGCGAGCATCGGGAACGATTGCGACAATCTCTTTCGCTTTCATGATCTGGCGCACCGACATGGAGATGGCCTGTTGCGGCACTTGCGAGATATTGGGAAACCAACCCTCACCGACCTGCTGACGGCGGCAAGCCTCATCCAGATTGACGATGAGGTAAGGCTTGTCAGTGTTAAAGTCGGCAGGCGGATCGTTGAACGCAAGGTGGCCATTTTCACCGATGCCAACAAAGGCAACGTCGATTGGAGCAGAGGCCAAGGCTGCACCGGCACGCGCCATAACCGCAGTCACATCATCATCCCCGTCCAGCAAGTGGTGCTTCACTATTCCTGTCTTACCGATGAGGTGCTCCAAAAGTATTTTGCGGAAGCTGGCCGGATGTGTAATCGGGAGGCCGATGTATTCATCCAGATGAAAGAGCTCAACCAGATGCCAATCGATTCCCGGCGCACTGGTGAGATATGCGAGAAAATCCTTCTGCGACGCGCCAGTGGCAGCAACGATGCGTGCCCCACCACGCTCTAGGATCGTTCGCCGGATAACACCGGCCGCATGTTCTGCCGACGCTTTGCCCAGTGCCTCTTTGTTCTTGAATATTTTTATATGCATTGCAGATGTCCTTTGTTAATGGTTTCATCCAAGCCAGCGTTCCGTTCAAATCACATCTGCGATTATCTACTCAGACCCAGCACCTGAAACTCGCCTTCGTATCCCTCCATCTCTTCCTCCACTTCTTCCGGCCCTGTCTTCAGGCGAGCCAGTCCTAGATGCAAGGCAGTCACTCCGAGTGCCAGCAGAAGCAGGCTCAGAAGATCTCTTTCATAATGCATCTCCAGCCGAATGACCCCGATGAGCGCTGGAGGAAGGATGCCGATATAGAGCGTCAACATCAACGGCAGGCTTTTTGTTCCCGGCATTCTCGGATGATTGAATGGCACGCTGGTATCGAACGCGAAGAACCCGTCTGTCAGAAGAGTGCACAGGCAGAGTCCGCACACCAGTTGCACCAGCAGGCGCCGCAGATCCCATCCGGCCAGGCGCAGGGCGGCCAGGATGCAGCACATCACCGCCCATGCGCACACCAGCGCCCATCGGCGACCCGCGGCGGCACATTCACTGACACTGACACCCGTCACGCGAAAGATCCATCCTGCGGCCAGATCCGTAGGAAATGCAAATGCAGTTCGCAGACCGGCGACCACCCAAAACAAGAGCAGCGGCATGACAGCGTGGAGACCCTCTTGCGAGAGTGTCGGCTCCAGCCGCTGACCGGCTGTTCGAAAATCCACGGCACAGGCAATCGCCAGTGCAAGACCGCTTCCGCAATACATCGCGAGATAGACCTGGTACCGATTTTTTCTTGCAATTGTCTGGCCGATAAAATGAAACACAGCTCGTTCTCCCGGCCGCCGCATCACCCTGATGCGAGCAGTATCGGTCCACCACCGCGAAGGGCCTGCCGCCGTTTCCGCGAGCTCCCTTCGATCGCCATCCTCCGCATGCGTGCCCACGCAATCGGATAGGTAAGACCGACGATCGCCGCCGATGCCAGCGTCGCAGCAACGGCATACCGCGCCATCTCTCGCGCAAACGGCGGCGCAGCGGTCCCGTGCAGCAACTGCTCATACACGCCGAGGAACCACAGCGGCGGCATCCAGCGGGTCAATGCCCAACGGTTCGGCGAGCCATGTCTGTAGCGAATCTCCGTATCTCAGGTACTGCAGCATGAGCAGCACTATGGCGGCTATGGACGAACATCTGCACAAGCGGCGAAACCACGCGAAACCATGCGGCGCCCAGCAGACAAAGCAACAACCCGCCGAGCGCGAGGACGAAGAGTGCGGCAAACAATCCTGCCAGCAGCACTGCACACCCATGCGCGATATAGCTGTCGAAAGAATGCTCCCTTGCTCACCGCCGGCAGGACCAGTGTTCCGAACACATTGCAGCTCACCAGGAAAAGCGTGAGAAATGCGATCAGCGCTGCCGCCTTCGCGGCCAGCATCGCGAGCGGTTTCAGCGGCAATGGGCGTCAGGATCAGGAAGTCCGACCGGTCGGGAAACAGCATCTCCCATTCGAAGATCGCGACTGCCCCCATCACCACGAACGAAAGCAGTACGAAGAAATATTGATCCTCGATCGCTCCCCAGGCGATCGTCCCGGGATACTGGTTCTGCAGGAAGAACGCACAGATCAGCCCCGGTGCTGCGACCATCGCGATGGCGCGCATTACCGTCGTCAGCGTCTCTCCTTCGATCTGCACCGTGTCGCTGTCGAAGAAGCGCCGGAAGAAGTGATGCGTCAGGAGGCGAGTCACGCTTTGCTTCTCAAGCATGGCGCACCTTCATGACATCCATCAGATCCCGCGCGACCTGCTCGGTATTCGTCTGCTGCACCAGTTCCGCGAAGACACTCTCCAGCGTCGGCAGCGCCGTCAACCGGATCAGGTCCTCCGGCGGAGCATCCGCGACCACCCTGTCCCTTCGCCAGCACGATCACGCGGCTGCAAACCCGCTCCACCACCTCCAGCACATGCGAGATGTAAAGAATCGCCTTGCCCTCGCCGGACAACAGGATCAGCAGGTCTTTGAACAGGCGTGCCGAAATCGCATCCAGTCCCGACAGCGGCTCGTCGAAGACAAGCAACTGCGGATCATGCAGCAGCGCCGCGGCTATCAGTACCCGCTGCTTCATTCCTTTTGAGTAGTCGGAGAGCGCCGAGTACTGCGCCGCCTCCAGCGACAACAGTTGGAGCAGCGTGCGCGCCTTGTATTCGATCAATCTCTCCTCGATCCCGCGCAGTCGGCCCACAAGCTGCAGATACTCGAGGCCCGAGAGATGGGTATAGACCTGCGCCTCTTCTGGGACATATCCAAGCTGAACGCGATACGAGGTCAGATCGTCATGGATGTTTCGCCCCGCAAAGAGAACCTTGCCCTTTGTCGGCCGAATCATCCCCATCACCATCTTCACCGTCGTCGACTTCCCGGACCCGTTCGGACCCAGATACCCCAGAACCTCTCCCGCCTGAGGACGAAACTCACGTTCTCCACCGCGGGAATACTGCGGTAACTTCTCGATACATTGGCCAGTTCCAGCATTCCGCACCCCTATGTAGCAAACTACTTATAGTAGAATACTACATAGCATGACAAGCGCTCCTCGCCTTTCTCACAGCGCGGCCCTCATCCTCAAGGCGCTCAGCCTCGGCTACTGCTTTGGTCTCGACATCATGGAGATCACCGGTCTGCCCAGCGGCACCGTGTATCCCGCACTTCGACGTCTGGAGCGCGACGGATTCGTCGAATCCAAGTGGGAGCCGGAAGACGAAGCCACTGCCAGCCAGCGGCCGGCGCGCCGCTACTACGAGGTGACCCGGTCCGGCAAAACCGCTGCGCGCGCCGCCACGGAACGCTATCCCCTGCTCGCCCGGCTGCTCCCGGAGAAGCGTTCATGAGCTCCCCGGTCTCCCCGACACTGCCACGTTTCGAGCGCAACCTGTTGCGCGTCGTCAGCAATCTCGCCCCTGCCCACGAACGCGAAGAGTGGTCACGCAACTGGCAGGCGGAGCTCTGGTACATGCACCAGCGCAGCCGCCATCGTCATGTCTCGCCGCTAGCCGGGATCCTCGATCTCTCGATCGGACTCACTCGCGATGCTCTCTGGCTTCGCACCGAAACGTGGAGCGTCGCCTTCAGCGACACTGCGACACTCTGCCTCGCCTCCCTGCTGGGTCTGAGCGTTCTGTCTGCCCTGGTCGCCTTGGCTCTCGCCGGTAACTGGCACTCGCTTGGTCTGTATCTTCGCGACCAGTTCACGCGATCTCTCATCGCGGCACCGCATGTGCTCTTCGTGCTCATGGCTACGGCCCCGCGCCGGCACTCGGGCCAGCGCAGCATCACCCGCTGGCGATACTGGATCAAACGACAGCTCTTCTTCCTGCTGAAAACGCTACAGGTTCTGCTCTTGTCTTTTCTGGTCAGCGTCGATCTATGCGTGCCGCTCCACAATCCCTTTCCGTTCACCGCTGATCTGCTGCAACTCTTCGCTTTCGTCTTCTTCGCGCTGATCGGCCTTCGCTGGGCAATCGGTGACCAGGAGCAGCGTTGCAAGCAGTGTCTCCGCTCACTCACCATGCCGGCGCGAGTGGGCCGGCCTTCGCACAATCTTCTGGAATGGAATGGCACCGAACGGAGCTGCAAACATGGGCATGGGCTGCTCAGTATCCCGGAGATGGAGACTAGCTGGTGTCAATCCAGCCGCTGGATCCACCTGGATGTCTCTCTGTGAGTAGCGACCCGAAGTTTTTCAACGAATGGCTTGCATATGCATCCAACTGACTCCATACCAGCTCAGCTTGTGTAAATTGTGGGCTGACGCTTAGGAAGCGCTTGGGATCCGGTGGTCCTCCCGGTCTTCAAAACCGGCGGTCGTCCGTAGGGGCAACGGTGTGTTCGACTCACACGCGCTTCCGCCACCCTCAGCTCCAAATATCGTCGAGATTTATGATCCGAATGGAAGCGGGCTATGCCCGATCTGGAGTTTCGTTTTCACCGGTTGCTGGCGAGGTCTCGATCTGCAAAGGAATTTTCCAATCGCGCGATGAGAGTGCGCCGGCATGCACCCATCCGTAGCGCATGCAGAGCGACCCGAGAATGCCGCACCAGGCTGCGAGCCGGCGCAGCCGCCTGTTTCGCTTGCGTCCAGCAGACAAGATGCGCAGGGCAATGGGCAGCGGTCCCGATAAAATTCCAGCAGCCTGAATGAGTACGCCACTTGAATGACGTTTAGCAGGCCGCACGGCACGGTCATGCGTGCGGAGGAGATCGATGCCTTCCCATGATTCGAAGCCGGCACTGAGCAGCCCTAGGGCATTCAGCGCGGGGCTGCGCCAGCTTCCGGTGAGTTCGAGCAACCCGACCGCTGATTGCAAACCGGACATGCCGAACTCGCGCGGCAACGAGCGAACGCGGTTGTTCCACACCGGGATGACAGAGGCTCCTATCAACACGCCGGTGTAGTTGTGGAAGGGCATGCCGAAGAGAACGGAACCGAAGCGGCCGATGCCGCGCAGCGCGCGGACAGCGAATCCGTTGCCAAAGCGAAGCGCGAGCAGGTCGGCGAATGCCGATATGCCTGCAAATGTGGAGAAGGCGGAGAGGATCCAGGAACCCATCGACATTGTGCTCTGCGGTTTGAAGACACGAAGCATATTCAGAAATCGCGACGGACGACCGAGATCAGCGATCAAGAGAACGGAAGAGATAGCAGTACCACCGGCCGCCATCCACCTCGCGCGTTGTGCGAGCTTGCGGTGGCCACCAAGCAGGTCCGCAAGCGATCCGATGATACCGAGAGAACCAGATGCACCGCCCACGAAGAAATACAAGGGGACCAACGGCGTCCACTGCGGCTCTTTGAGGAGAGGCTGCTGGTAGTAGCCATTTTCAGGCGAGGCAACGGGCAGCGGCGATCCAGCCGGGCGGATGCCAGGCAACGCGACGCGGCCCTTCTCTTCTGCCTGTTGGCGAATCGCTTCCAGGCGCGACTCGCGCGAATCCGGCGTCGCAAAGCCTTCCATCACAGGACTCCTTGGCCGGAGCGGCGCCAGAGAAGAAACGAAGCTGCGACGCCAGCGACCATCACGAAGGCCTCCACCGCCGCGGATTTCCAAGCGTCGCGAAGATAGATGGTCGGCACCTCTGGCCGTGGCGGCAGGTTGTACGTCTCTGGCTTGCCGCGGATCAGAAAGAGCGAGTGAATTCCACCGACGCTGGTGTCGCTCGGATCGTAGAGCTGCGCATCGTCCATGCCGCGATCGTGAAGCGTTTCGAGCCGGCGGGTGGCCTCAGTGCGCATAGCGTCTAACGCGCCGAACTTGATGGACTCCGTTGGACAAGCTTTGGCGCACGCCGGTTCGAGACCGGCCTTCTGCCGGTCGATGCAGAAGGTGCATTTGAATGCCCGGCCATCCTCTTCGCTTTTCTGTACGACACCGAAAGGGCAGGAGATGACGCAGTAGGCGCAGCCATTGCAAATATCCGGCTGCAAAAACACGCCACCAAATTCGGTGCGGACGAGCGCGCCGGTAGGGCATGCCTCCAGACAACCTGCGACCTCGCAGTGTTTGCAGACGTCGGAGGAGAACTCCCACGAGACCTGCGAGGGGGCGTTGCCGCCGACCCCCGGCACCGGAGTGCCCTCGACGAACTTCACGTGGCGCCAGGTGGAGTGGCCGAGCGCTGTGGTGTTGTCGTAGGAAAAACCACTCAACTCCAATCCATCGGACTCGATGCCATTCCATTCTTTGCACGCAACCTCACACGCCTTACAGCCGATGCAAAGGGTAGAGTCGGTCAGGAAGGCCGTCGTTTGCCCCGGCCGGATGCCGGTCTCTCCCGCGAGGGCGCTCATGTCCTCTCCTTTAAAAGCTCGTCGAGCTGACGGAGTGCAGCGTTACCGTTTTTCCGTCGTCCGGCGATCAGGTTGCAAACCAGGCCCTTCGTTTCCATGATGCGGACGTTCGGCTCCTGAGAGATGACGAGCAGATCGTTCACAACATCGCCCGCCACCATGCCCTTCCAGCCCCAGTGATATGGAAGCCCTACTTGATGGATCGTCTGTCCGTCGATCTGCAGCGGCGAGCATTCGTGCGGTGACCAGCGCTTTGGCTGAGATGAGGCCGCGCGGAGTAAAAATGGTCACCCACTCGTTGTTCGCCACACCTACCATCTTCGCCAGTTCCGGCGAGATCTCCGTGAATAACTCCGGTTGCAACTCCGCCAGATGACTCAGCACGCGGGACATACCCCCTGCGGTGTGATGCTCTGTGAGGCGATAGGTGGTGAGCACGTATGGGAAGCGCGGATCGCCAGGCGACTTGGCGTATGGATTATCGGGTCGTTCTTTCTTGCTCGCTGGCGGATTGGTCTGATGCTCTGGATAAATTGGGTTGCGCACCAGCGATTCCAGCGGCTCAAAATGTGCGGGAAGCGGCCCATCCTTCAATCCACTACTGACATAGAGCCAGCCGCGTCCGTCTGGATGCATGCCGAAAGGCTTATCACCATCCAGAGCTTCGAGGCCACCCATTTCCAAATCGCCTTTGTGATCGGGAGGCATTGTCTTTTTGCAGTCGCTGCTGTCCTTGCCGGTCCACTCCCCCTTTTCCGCATCCCACCAGACAAGCTTCTTGCGCTCACTCCATGGCGTGCCGTCTGGTTTTGCCGATGCGCGGTTGTAGAGAATGCGCGTGTCCTTCGGCCATGCGAAGCCCCAGCCGTGTCCGAGCTCATCTTTGGAGTCGCGTGTGATTGGCTTTGTTCTTGCCGGGTTCCGGCATGATGCCGCTATAAATCCAGCATCCACACGCGGTGGAGCCATCTGCCTTCAGTTCTTCGAAGTCCTTTACGAAGAGACTTCGACGCCCAGTGAAAACCATTGATCTCCGCGAGAACTGCTTCTGCATCCGGTTCCGCGACATCTCCATGGGTCGGCAATTCCCACGTCAACGCGTTCATCGCTGCATTTCGTCGGGGTGGGCTGTCGGGCGGCCTTCTCCTTGAGCAGGCGGCCCAGGTGATAGGTGAACCATGTCTCGCTGCGTGCATCGCCCGGCGGCTCCACTGCCTGGTTATGCCACTGGACAAGACGCTGCGTGTTAGTGAAGCTGCCGCTCTTTTCTGCCTGTCCTGCCGCCGGCATAAGAAAGACTTCGGTCGCGATCTCCTCAGGATTCAGTTCCCCGCGCTTCAACTTCTGGCGAGTCCTTCCAGAAACTTGCCGTCTCGGTCTCTATGAGGTCGCGGACAACGAGCCATTTCAGGTTCTTCATGGCTTTTCGCTGCAGCCGCCCGTTTGGTGCTCCCACTGCCGGATTCTGCCCCATGACGAACAGGCCTTCCATCTTGCCGTCGGCCATATCCAGCCAGTAGCCAAGCTCGGAATGATCTCCGGTGACGCGTGGGAGCCACTGGAAGCCCCATTCATTCGCTTCGGTCGCGGCGTCTCCATACCAGGATTTCAGGAAACTGACGAAGTACCTATCGAAGTTCGACCACATTCCTGCGGCGGCGGTGTGCTTGTGAATGAACTTGTCAAGCGAGGTGGAGTCGTCTTCGAAGAACGGCATCGGCATGTAGCCGGGCAGGATGTCGTACAGGGTTGGGATATCGGTGGAGCCCTGAATTGACGCGTGACCGCGCAATGCAAGGATGCCGCCACCCGGCCTGCCCAATGTTGCCTAACAAGCAGTTGCAGGATGGCCGCAGAGCGGATGATCTGAACGCCGGTGGAGTGCTGGGTCCAACCCACCGCGTAGCAGATGCATGCAGTTTTTTCCGGACCAGAAGCATCGACCAGAGTCTCGGCCAATTTGAGAAAGACATCTTTCGGAATTCCGCACTGCTGCTCGACCATCTCCGGCGTATAGCGCGCGAAGTGCCGGCGCAGAACCTGGAAGACGCAGCGCGGGTGTCTGCAGGGTCTCATCCGTAATGTATTGGTGGGTGTTGCCCGCTTCGCCGCCGCGATCTTTGCCGTGGCCGCCGCCTGCCGGATGATGACCGCCTGGGGCCTCCTCCCCCTTAGATTCTGAGCTCTTCATAGAGCCAGGTCTTCGGGTCGTACATCTTCTTCTCCGTGTCCCAGCCGGAAAAGAGGCCTGCGCCATCCTCACTATCTTGGTAGTCCTCGCGCAGGATTGTGGACGCATTCGTGTAATGCAGAACGTATTCTTTGAAATAGGCCCTCGTTCTCCAGGACATAACGAATCAGTGCGCCGAAAAGCAGAATGTCTGTTCCAGCGCGCAGCGGAAGCCACATATCGGCGCTCGCGGATGTACGGGTGAAGCGCGGGTCTACATGAATAACCTTGCAACCGCGCTCGCGCGCTTCCATCACCCACTGGAAACCGACCGGGTGCTGCTCAGCCATCGAAGAGCCAACAATGAGAATGGCATCAGAGTCCGCCAGCGATTGCTGCGCCGTCGTTGCTCCGCCACGTCCTACCGAGGTACCCAGACCGGGCACCGTAGAACTGTGTCATATTCGGGCCTGGTTGCTGACGCAAACCATGCCCAATCCCCCCGTAAAAAGTTTCTTCAGCAGATAATTCTCTTCGTTGTCGAGCGTCGCGCCGCCAAGATGAGCGATGGCCTTGGTCTGCATCAGCGACTTGCCATCTTTCGTTTCCTCAAAGCTGTTTTCGCGTGACTCCCAGACACGGTCGGCGATCATGTGCATCGCGCGATCGAGCGGAAGGTCTTCCCACTCTTTTGCAAAAGGGCGGCGGTACTTCACCTTCGTGAGTCGTCCGGGATGCGTGTGCAACTGGTAAGTGTTGGCGCCCTTGGGGCAGAGATGGCCACGCGAGATGGGCGAAGCAGGATCGCCCTCAACCGAGACGAGCTTTCCCTGCCGGTGATAGATGAGCTGGCCGCATCCGACGGCACAATATGGACAGATCGACCGGCTGACCTCACAGCCTGCAGTCTTCGGCTTGAGATTACGAGTGCGCTCGCTCCACGACTCGGCGCCGTTGCCATTCGCGCCGGTCTGGATCTGTCGAAAGACCGGCCAGCGGGAGAGTACATCTTTCAGCATCTTCAGCTCCGCGGAGCGCCCGAATCGAAGAGCGCGTCTCCCTGTACGGATGTGGAGAGTTCCCCGCAGGTTGTTTCGCGGCCCCGTGAGGAAACCGGCATGCGGTTGCATTCAGACGCACAATCCGGACACCGCCCGAATTCCGCGTGATGTGCACCTGATCAAGGTGCTCGAGCAAGGGGATGGCATGCTTGCGCGTCAGTCCGGTGAAGCTTTTGAAGCGAGCCACGTCGAAGGTCTCACCCTTGTGCTGACGAAGATCCACGTACAAGTTTCTCAAGCGCCTGGACGTGCGTGAACGAGACATCTGCCCCCATGCGCACGAGGCGCTTCGCTCGCAGCAGGTGCGTGATCACCTCACGCAAGGTGTTTGGTGGGATCGCCACGCGCGCTGCCACCTCGCTCACCAGGGGCGGAGCCAATCCCGCCGCGAGATAGATCGCCTCCACCGTCTCGCCGCTGCTGCGCACCTCATCCGGCACGGTGTCGCCGTGACCGGCAAGCCTGACACGTTCCGCGCTCGCATCAATTTGCCGGCCTTGGTAAGCCGGCGGATCGCCAGCTCCAGGATGTTCTGGTCGAGATGACGCCTGGATTGCAACTCCGCTTTCCCCACACCTGCAGGAGCCGCTCGCTCCACCTCCTCCATCACCGTATCTGCGATGGAGGCTAACGCCTCAGCCGAAACGAAACGCTCCGGCTGAGATCGCTAGCGCTGATCACTCGTCCTGAATCGATCAGAGGCTGCGTCATGCGAGCGAGAGCCTCGCGCGTCAGCCCCGTCTCCGCCAGGATCTCTGCTGCACTGATGCCGGATTTGCCATGACGCAGCACACGAAGGCGCAGCTTCTCTGGAGCATCGGCGCGCGTGAGTTGCTGCAGCCACTCGAACGTGACAGCCTTCTTCGCGCGGGGCAGCGGCCGAATATCCAGTACCGAGCCACCTCCGATAGTGACGGCGGGTGTGCATTGCCGGAGGACAAACTTGTCTCCGGGAATCAGGAGAAGCGGCGTGAGAAGCCGCAATCGCGCCAGTGTTTTGCGCGATTCGAAGGAATGTGTGGGCTCGATAGAGCAATACCGTTGCCATCGATTCGGAGGCGAATGCATGGACCCGAACCTTTGACCGATGCCGCGGGAGCGGACTGGGCAGGAAGGCTTGTCAACTCGACATCGACCAGGCTGACCGGCGAAAAGAGTATGCGGAGGAACCAGAGTGTCTCCGCGGTGAATTTCGCCGACTTCCACTCCGGTCAGATTAAGCGCGACGCGTGAGGGCGCATGTACCGCCTTTCAGCAGCGTTATGTACCTGCACACCGCGCACGCGCACGGAGCGATTCGCGGGTTGCTGCACCAGCGTGTCCCCCTCTCGAATGGTTCCGGTCTGGAGAGTCCCGGTGACGACAGTACCGAAGCCACGGATCGAGAAGGCGCGATCCAGTGGCAGCCTGGTAAGGAAGTTCAAGCTGCGTTGGGGGACTTGTAACGCGAGTACGCCAAGCGCTTTCTTCAACTCAGCAATTCCCTCCCCCGTGCGAACAGACGTGGGCACGATGGGAGCATCGCGGAGAAACGTATGCTGCAGAAAACGCCGCAAATCCGCGCAGACATGCGTGAATGCGCTCCGCGTCCACCGTATCCGATTTGGTGAGCACAACTACCCCTCGCGGAATACCCAGGAGAGTGCAGATGGCCAGATGCTCCTCCGTCTGCGGCTTCACGCCCTCATCTGCGGCAATGGCCAGCATCACGCAATCGATACCCGCCGCCCCTGCCAGCATGTGGCGCACAAATGCATGATGCCCCGGGACATCCACGATGCTGAGGTCAAGCATGTGGCCGCGTCCATCTGGCAAGCGCAGAGAGGCGAAGCCGAGGTCGATCGTGATACCACGACGTTTTTCTTCTGGAAGGCGATCCGTATTCGTTCCGGTTAATGCGTACACCAGTGCTGTCTTTCCGTGATCGATGTGGCCTGCGGTGCCGATGACCATGGATTTTCGTGCGAGATCTTTCTCCGGAAGGTGAGAGCGTCTTGGCATCAAGCCTCTAGCCCTGCTCATCGACCTTCGAGGTCGCATTGAATTCCGCACTGATTTGCCGGATCAGAAGATCGTCCTGATCTTCAGGCACAGTGCGGAGATCAAGCCAAACGCGCCGGTCGCGGATGCGTCCCACGATCGGCGGATCGAGTTTTCGCAATCGTGCCGCCAGAGTGGTCTCGGTGAGGCTTGTATGTTCGAGCGCAACGGCGAAGCTGGGCAGGGACGCTCCCGGAGTGGTGCCGCCGCCCACCATGCTGCGGGTGGCGACCACTTCCGCGTACAGCACCCCGGATCGCAGCGCGTCTGCCCAGATATTGCAGCGCCTCTGCACCTCTTCCGGCTGCATCGCAAGCATGCGGATGACGGGAATACTCATTCGATCGCCGTCCATGTACGCGCTGAGCGTGCCCTCCAACGCTGCATAGGTGAGCTTATCGACGCGGAATGCCCGATAGAGCGGATTGCTCCGAATCATCTCGATGATCGCGCTTTTTCCAACGAGGATCCCGCATTGTGGGCCACCGAGGAGCTTGTCTCCGCTGGACGACACCAGATCGAGACCACTCGATGCGCTATCCGGCCAATAGGCTTCATCTTCGATTCCATACTCGTCCAGATGCACGGCGCACCCTGTGCCTTGGTCTTCGAAGACAGGCACAGAAGCACGCGCGCCCAGGTGGATGAGCTCCTGTATCGACGGGCGCTCTGTAAATCCCTCGATGCGGAAGTTGGAACGATGGACTCGCAACAGAAGGCGTGTTGCGGGTGTGATGGCAGCCGCGTAATCGGTGATGCGTGTGCGGTTGGTGGTGCCGACCTCGCGCAAGAGTGCACCGGACTTGCTCAGGACATCGGGGATACGAAAGCCGCCACCGATCTCGACCAATTCGCCGCGTGAGACGATGACTTCGCCGCCTTCCGCCAGAGTGTTCAGAGCAAGATAGGTAGCGGCAGCACAGTTGTTCACCACCAGTGCGGATCGCGGATCGTCACCGGCATCCGCGGCAGTATTCCGCTTCCTTGTCAGCAGGCGCAGAATGGGTTTCTCGACGCTGAGGCCGCGGCGACTGCGATCCCCGGACGCCAGATCAAATTCGAGATTGCAGTATCCGCCGGCAACCTCCTCTATTTTCCGGATTGCGGCCTGACTCAGCGGCGCACGCCCCAGGTTCGTCTGCAGAATGACGCCGGTAGCATTGACGACCGAACGGAGAGATTGCGCCCGATCTCTAGCAAGTTCTGCGACGACGCTGTCGCCGAGCTGCTCAATTGCGACATCTAATTCCTCATCAGACATGGCACCTTGCTGAAGCTGCCTTCGCAATCTGGCGATAACCTGCCGCGATGCTTCGGTAACTAAGTCTTCCGGATATATTTCCAGCAACTGCCGCATCTGATCGCGGCTGAGGAACTCGCCGACTTGTGGAAGCCTTCGATATTGGCGGTTCGATGCTCCACTCATGGTCTCTGCACACGCATACGCTTCAGTGTAGTTCGATTTTCGGGGATCCCTCGAGGACCGACCCAATCTGCGCCGCGGGATATCCAGATGCACGTAGTTCTTCGACGAGGCCTGCCGCATCACTTTTCTCAACGGAAACCAGCAAGCCACCGGAGGTCTGCGGGTCGTAGAGCAAGAGACGCAGTGATTCCGGAATAAGCGTGCTCGCCTCCTGCAGGCTGAAGCACTCAGCGAATTCGCGGTTGGAAAGGAGACCGCCGGGAATGCAGCCGCTTTCCGCAGCCTCCAGCGCTCCATCAAGAATCGGAATAGCGGCGGTTTCGATACGCAACCGAACCTGGCTGCCGAGAGACATCTCGCGTGCATGACCCATCAATCCGAATCCCGTAACGTCGGTCAGCCCGTGCACCCGAAAGCTCGTTTGCGTGACGATGTCAGCGCCACGGCGATTCGAAAGCGTCATGGAAGCGATCGCAGCTGTTACCCATTCCTGTTTGGCGCATTGCCGCTTTAAGGCAGTCGTAATGACGCCGGTGCCGATCGCCTTGCTTAACACAAGAGCATCCCCGGGTCGTGCTCCACTGTTGGTAAGAACTCGGGATGGGTCAACCGTGCCGGTGACCGCATAGCCGAACTTGATCTCATCATCCCGGACGCTATGCCCGCCGAGCACAATGCAATTTGCCTCCCGCATCGCGTCCAACCCACCCCGGATGATCTGTTCCAGGATGCCAAGATCACCGTCCTGCGGAAAACAAACAAGGGCGAGAGCTGTAAGCGGCTGGCCTCCCATCGCATATACATCACTCAAGGCATTGGTGGCCGCAATGCGGCCGAAACAGAAAGGGTCGTTGACCATGGGCGTAAAAAAATCTACCGTTTGCACCAGCGCCAAGTCCGGTCGAACGCGGTAAACGCCCGCATCGTCGTGGGTCGCGAAATCGACCAGCAGATCCTGGCTCGTCTGCCGCGGTATTCGGGAGAGCACCTGTTCCAGCATTCTCGGAGGCAGCTTGCTGGCGCATCCGCCAGCCTTCACCTGCTGCGTCAACTGGATCTCTTCGCAGGCGGACGGAAGGGAATCTACACTAGGTGGCAATCCTGACATGCATCAGATAGATGCGGGTGGGAACCTTCTGGTCGTTGTTAATTATTCGAGTGTTGGAAGGCCCGTTTACTCTAGAAATGAGCCATTCTGTTTAGCCAATGGAAGTATAAAGGAGACCCGTTTCGATGACCTACGTGCCCGATGCAAAGCGATATGAAACTGCCAGCTTCCGGCGATGCGGCAAATCCGGTCTTGTCTTGCCACCTGTCTCTCTGGGCTTGTGGCAGAACTTTGGGGGCGCTGACGTCTTCGAGATCGGCCGCGCGGTGATTCGTCGCGCCTTCGACCGCGGTGTGACGCATTTCGACCTGGCGAACAACTATGGGCCGCCATACGGGTCCGCGGAGGAGAATTTCGGGGAAATCTTGCGGAAGGATTTCCGCAGCTACCGTAACGAGCTCGTCATTTCTACTAAGGCGGGCTGGGATATGTGGCCGGGGCCGTACGGCGTGGGCGGATCGCGGAAATACCTCCTTGCCTCGCTCGATGAAAGCCTGCAGCGCATGGGCCTGGAGTACGTCGACATCTTTTACTCGCATCGCCCTACGATCGATGTCCCATTGGAAGAAACCATGGGCGCACTTGCTCACGCCGTGCGTCAGGGAAAAGCGTTATATGCAGGCATATCGTCGTACAGCGCGGAGCGGACTCGCGACGCTTTCCGCATTCTGCAGAGCGAGGGCATACCATTGCTCATCCATCAGCCTTCCTACTCCATGCTGAATCGTTGGATAGAGCTAGGACTATTGGAGACACTCGACGAACTGGGCGTGGGATGCATCGCTTTCTCGCCACTCGGTCAGGGGCTGCTAACAGATAAGTATTTACATGGGGTGCCGGAGAATTCACGTGCCATGGCACACGGCTCCTTCCAACAGGGTTTTCTGAGTGAAGAGAACCTGAACCGGGTGCGCGCGCTCAATGAGATAGCTCAGAAGCGTGGTCAGAGTCTGGCACAGATGGCGATCGCCTGGGTGCTGCGTGACCGGCGGGTCACCTCCGCGCTTATCGGAGCACGCAACGTAGAGCAGCTTGATAACTCTCTCGATGCTATGACGGGACCGCAATTCACCGATGAAGAGATCAAGGAAATCGATAAGTTCGCAAATGAAGGCTCGATCGACATTTGGAGAGGCGCTCGCGAGGGCGTGAGCTGATCTCGTCTTCCGATTAATCCTGTCGTCAAGATCGATTTCGAGAGCGGGCATCCAGGTTTGGAGATTCGATACCGTACTTTGCTGCCAACCACACTCGCATGGGCCGCGGAAGGGTCTGGGCGATCTCCTGCCACGTGACCAACTGCAAGCGGGCGGTGAGGGAGGCGATTCTGACTGCCTGTGCCACCGTGAACCAGGCGTCAATCAGGTCCGGACGGCGGGCATCGCAGATCACGCAATATCGAATTCCCTGCTCTGCAAATGCGGAGAGAACACCGCGAATCAATTGATAGTGCAAGTACGAGTCTCGAGTTTGCGGCAACAGGCCAGAATCGAAGACACGTTCGAAGTCGCGATACCGTTCAACCAGCTGGCGTGGCGCACGCCGGAACTCTGTTTCTGTCAGCTTCGCCTCGATGAAAAGATTTCCGATGCGGAGGTCTATCTCTGTGCGCTCGACGTGATTTGCGATGAGCGGGATGCGTGGCTTGCAGCCGAACTGAAGGCGCTCCGGCGATTCAGTGCCGAGCAGGAGACGAAGGGAACAATCAGCCGCAAATGCCTGCGGGTGACAGAAGACGTTCATCAAAAGCGCATCGGAACTGGCGGCAGCATCCAGCTCTCCTCGTTCAGCATCATGACTCGCAAGGTTGCGACGCGCGGAACTGTGAGACTTGCGAAGGCGCCGATTCCATTCAGGCTTGCGGCAGATGCACTTGTACGATCGAGGATGGAAATTTCCATGAGTGGCGTCGGAGCTTTCGCGAAATATGACGGCAGGCCTGTCGCCGATCGTGCACTCGTGCACCAGGCCGTGCGCCTCAGCCCAGGAGAGAGCGCGCACGCTGAGTTCCTGGCGCAGTCGCCCAGCATAGCTGGTCATGCGGCCGCTACCTCCCGAACACAGAGTCGTGTACTAGCCGTCATACCCGCAGATTAAGTGAAGTCGCCGCCTAAGGCAAATAATAGGCGAAGACGATAGCCGGTTATCACTTGCGGTTCGTCCTTGTCGCATGTCATTTCATGATGGCGAAAGTGGATTCCACTTCCAAACTAGCTTCCTTTCGGTTTCGTGTAAGCATCCGACGAACTAAAGGCGCGCTGGAGCCGGGGAAGAAAGGAACCATCAAAGCAAGAGTATGGCAGACGAAAGGATGTACACGGTGGAAGTCGATGAACGCGGCTGCGGCAACGAGGCAGGGTACACGGTTGTCGGTCCTGACGGTGTTCAGGAATGCGCGGTCTATAACGACCGGGGTGTAGCCGAAGAGATTGCCGACCTCATGAACAATGCATACGAACAAGGGCGCAGAGCATACCAGCAGAAACTTAGATCGGCAGCCTGACGCTATTGGCGAAGACGAACCGCGGCGGACATTGCTCTCCGTCCGTGATAGGAATTGGTCGATCGCGATCATCGCGCCGACACCATGTTGCTTCATCGAATGAAGTGGCGGCATTTCAATTTCGAGTCTCGTGAAGAGTTACTATGAGACGTGCGTCTGCCTGTGCATCCTCCCATCCTGCCAATGCTTGCGAAGCGGGTCGATACGCTTCCCCAGGACAGCGCATGGCTTTTTGAGCCCAAATGGGATGGATTTCGCGCGCTGATCTTTCGAGATGACGGCGAGATCATAATCCAGAGCCGCGACGAGAAATCACTGAACCGCTATTTTCCAGAACTCATCGATCCGCTGCTTAGTCTGTTACCCAGCAGATGTGTGTTGGACGGCGAAGTCGTGATTGCAAACAATGGCGCGCTGGATTTCGATGCTCTGCAGCTTCGTATTCATCCCGCGGCGTCGCGGGTAAAGCTTTTAGCGCAACAGACTCCCGCGTCCTTTGTGTGCTTTGATTTGCTGTGTGAAGGAGACGATGATCTACGCACCGTGGCGTTTCACCTTCGCCGTGCGCGGCTGGAGGAGGTGTTCTCATCTGCCATGCCTCCGCTCCATCTCACGCCGGCGACACGAGACCGGGCGCTTGCATCGGATTGGTTCCACCGCTTCGAGGGCGCGGGGCTTGACGGAGTGATAGCGAAGCCTGTGGACGGCGCCTATGAGGCCGGCAAACGTGTGATGTTGAAGGTGAAGCATGAGCGCGATTGCGACTGCGTTGTTGCCGGCTTTCGCTGGTACAAAGATGCGAAAGACGAAGCCATCGGTTCCCTGCTGCTTGGACTTTTTGACGAATCCGGTGCGCTGCAGCATGTGGGTGTCTGCGCCAGCTTTACCAAGGACAGGCGGCGAGAGCTTTTGGAATATCTGACACCTTATCGAAAGAATGCGCTCGCAAATCATCCCTGGGCATCCTGGGCCAATGATGAATCCGCAACCGGAACAGAAGAGCGTCGTATGCCTGGCGGCCAAAGCCGCTGGAGCCAAGGGAAGGACCTGTCGTGGGAGCCGCTGCGCCCGGAACTTGTAGTGGAAGTAGCCTATGAACATATGCAGGGAAGACGATTCCGCCATATGGCTCACTTCCGCAGATGGCGCACGGACAAGCGGCCGAACGACTGCACGTATGCCCAACTCGAGGTCGTGCCGCCGCACGAGTTAGAGCAGATCTTCGCAAGCGGTCTCACTAGCCTACAGATCACGCTGTCCTTCTCGCCACTCGCGCGTGGGATCGTCATCCGGGTCGGGAGTTTCCTGCGGCGGGCCGCAACTCTTCAGGAACGTGGCGCAGGTTGACACGAATGCGTGTCCACGTCGATGATCTCCCACGCATCCTGTCGGCGAGCACATCATCTATTGCCAGATACGCGGCCACCTCTGGATGTTTCTTCTTCCATCGTTCGAGCCCGGAGGCGGCAGCCTCTTCACTGGGCGAGTTCGCAATCACAAGCAGCGGCATCTTCGTTCGCGGCTTCCGAACAGATTCTTCCCGCTGCGGTGCTTTCGGCAGCCGACTTGGCACGGGAGGGAGAGACACGCTTCGCCTCGCCTTCTGCCTTGCGAAAATGTGGCGGCCACGGCGCGTCGCCAAGACCTGCCGATTCATCCCGAGCCGCAAGCTCCAGGAGGCCCTCCAGCGAACCTGCTGCTGCATCGATTTGCGCGTGCGGATCGCCAATCTCCGCGAAGCGTTTCGGCATCGTCAGCACGGTAAAGTCCGCTGGGTCGCACACCGGCACATCATGCCAGTCGAGCGGCGCGGACACGCGTGCGTCAGGAAGTCGGGCGCACGGAATATGCCGAGGCTGTTGTCCGGTCCTTTGCGTTTTGGTTGTAATCCAGAAACACACCATGCCGCTCTTCTTTCCACCATTTCGAACTGGCGAAGGCAGGAAGACGCCGCTCCACTTCCCGCGAAAGCGCCAAAGCCGCACGACGTACCTCTCCGAATGTCCAGCGCGGTTCGATCCGTACGATCACGTGCATGCCACGTGAGCCACTGGTTTTCGGCCAGCCGCGGAGGCTCATTTCTTCAAGAACCGATTTCACTTCGAGTGAGACACGTCGAACATCAGTCCATGGAACTCCCGGTCCTGGATCCAGATCGATCCGTAGCTCGTCCGGATGGTCAAGATCGCGAGAACGCACGGGGTGCGGATGCAGTTCGATACAGCCCAGGTTGACAATCCACGCGAGGCCGGCGGCATCATCAACCACCAGTTCTTCGGCTGTCCGTCCCGATGGGAAGGACAGCGTGACGGTTCGCAACCAGGAGGGGCGTTCGGCGGGGGCGCGCTTCTGATAGAAAGCCTCGCCTTCGGCGCCATTCACGAAGCGTTTTAGAACGATGGGTCGATCGCGAATTCCACCGAGAGCGCCGGGAGCTACGGCGAGATAGTAGCGGACGATATCCAGCTTTGAAAGCTTGATCTGTTTCGAGAAATACAGCTTGTCCGGATGAGTTACACGGACCTCGCGTCCGTCGATTGAAAGTATCTCAGCAGCCTCTTCTCGCTTCACGTCCATTAGGCTACACCTACCGGTCCGTCAGAAACTTGTATTCAAGCGCATGGTGACGCTACGTGCCGGTCCGATTGCATTTCCTGAAAACAAGCCGCCAAAGTCGATGACATTGAGACGGTTATTCAGATTGTCTCCGTCCACTTGAAACCGCATAGCCAAATATTCCCGCTTGTAGAGGTCCGCACCAAGTGACGAGTTAACGGCCAGCTGTGGCCGGACACGTCCGCGCGCAAAGTTGATCCGGCTCACCACCTGAGGACCATATTCGGCCAGAGCGCTGGCTTCGCTTCCCTCGTATTCGAAGGGCAGCCCCGAACCATACTCCGCGCCTGCCCCAAACCAGACGCGTGAAGCGAGCTGATATTGAAAGCGGGTTCGGATGGTATTGCGCTGGTCCTGAGAGGCTGGAAAATGGCCACTCCGTTGAGAAACCGCCGCATTTACATTGTCGCCAAGGAAGAGCCCTCCGGTGACTGGAAGCCACACATTGCCTACCATGTAGGAATAACTAAGATACCCGTTAACTTTTCCAAGCCGCACGACTGCTAGCTTGCCCTCTGCTCCATAGATCACGGATTTACTAAATGCAATGGGATAACTAACTCCGGTATTCAGAAGTTGATCATCATCAGCAAAATTTATGGTATCGCGGCGGTAGATGTTCATGTCGAGGCGCATGCGGTCGAGTAGTGCCTGACTGACACCTCCCTCGTAGTAGTTGCCTCTGGATGGCTGAACGGGCAGGCGAAGAAATTGATCGCTGAGTGCGTCGATCTGCGGAGAACTGGAAATCAGGATGTTTTCAAAGGACGGTGTCTGAAAGATGCGATCGAATGAGACATGAAGCACCGCATTGAGGGAGGCCAGATATCGGCCGATAGAGATGCGTGGGCTGAATGCATTCTGGTTCAGAAGGAGTTGATAGTGATCCCAGCGCAGGCCTGCGCTGATTGTCCAATTCCGCAGACGAATCAGGTCCTGGATATAGGCCGCCTGCTCCAGGTCTGGGCGCTGATCGGCAAAACTCAAATTCGGTGGCGTGTCCTTCCTGAAGTATGTCGGATCGGTGATGTCGTAGTTGAAGTGCTCCTGCAGGAAGGTCGCGTCCGATTCCACCCCCACCTTAAATTCATGACGACCGCGATGACGGGAGTATGTTCCTTTCGCATAGCCTTCACGAAAATGATTGTGTTGAAATGCAATGATAGGTATCGAGTTTGGGTTGGAGTAGAGGTCCCCAGCATTATCCCGCACCATCCCGGCGATTGCGATTAGGCTGTCTGGCGAGACGATATGCTGATAGTGGGCCGAGCCCATCGTTTCGAAGTTATCGCCGTTCTGAAGCTGGCCCGCCTGCTCCTGTACAAGTTCATTTGGAATGAGATAGCGCGAGAATGCGTGACGCACACCGACGGTCAGACGGTCCCGCGCGCTCAGGTCGCGTTCATATCGAGCAGAGAAATCTGCAATCGTACCGGCGTTGGTAAAGTTTTCCGGCACCACCGGATTGAGATAATGACTCGTCGTGCTGCCGGAAGCTGTCACGCTTGCCGTGTTTTCACCCCACACATTCTGTAACTGACCGTAAGAGGACGCTGTATCATAGCTGCCGCCCGATAAGACAAGCTGGCCGTGCAGACCGGCATTGGCTTGCCGGCGCGTGTCGAGCTCGATGACGCCTCCCATTTTCCTGCCGTACTCCGCGGGATATCCGGCCGTGTAAATGCTGACGGCGTCCAGATCATCCGCCTCGATCTCCGGACCGAAGCTGGGGGAACGGTTGTCGGTCAGCGGGATTCCGTCGATCACGAATTGCGTCTGATATTCGGAACCGCGTGGATGGAGTACCGCGTTTCCTTCATAGAGCCATCCCGGCTGGGAGTTGACCAGGTCCTGGACAGAACGCCCGGGCAATGAGGAGACGCGCTCTTGGATCTGCTTCGTACCGATCTGCATTACCAAAGATGGGCTGGCTGGATCAATGAGCGTACTCGCGCCTGTGACGTTTACTTTCGTCACGAGTGAGGCCAGGCTGAGCCGGAGGCTTTCATCGATGGGCAGCAATGAGCGCACTTCAACAGAGGCTGAAGATGGAGCAAAGCCTGGTTTACTAGCAGTAATCCGATAAACCCCATAAGGGATGTTGTGAATATTAAGCGCGCCCGATGCGGTGCTGAGGAACGTCTTGTCGTAGCCATTGCCCGTGCAGCTTAAGTCCACCGATGCTTCGATGCCGGCATCTGAAGGATCCGTTATTTTGAGACGCAACTCACCATAATTCGTCTGCGCGATGGCGGGCAGAGCTGTCAAGAGCAGCAATATGAGTGGCTTTTTCACCTATGATTGGCTCCGGATCGATGAGCTTGCACGATGCGTAGTCGAATCGAGCCAAGCTAACGGGTTGCTCGCGATCCCTTCTCGAAGCTTGTAGCCCTATGCCGACAATGCACAAGGTGATACGCTCTGCAATTCTCGTTCCGGCGAAGGGTTCCGGCAAGCGTGAACGGCAAGCAGACGTTGCACGTCTTTATTCCCTGCTTAACGCAACGACGCCGTTCATTTTGCACCCCTGGCTGGATCAACACTGGCCGGACAACACAAGGAATGCTGCTCCGCATCATCACCGTTCGGAAGGCTGTGATGCATCGCCAGGTCCGAGACCCCCTCAAAATGCCATTGACAACCTACGGAGCTCTTATTTGATGAACGCAAACCCATGTGAGGCCAGCAAAACAGTCTGACCCACATCCCATTTGTGAGCGCCATGCCCACCTCCTCCATACCGCTTCGCAAGTTCGGCAAGGCTAGTGTGCAGGTGTCTGCCCTTGGCCTGGGCGGTCATCACCTGGGCGCCGCCAATGACGAACAGACCGCAATCGAAATCGTTCATCAGGCAATCCATGGTGGAATTACATTCTTCGATTGCTGCTGGGAATACAACCGAGGCAAGTCCGAGGACTGGCTGGGGAAAGGACTGAGGGGACACCGTAAGGATGTCTTCCTGATGACGAAGGTCTGCACACATGGCCGTGACGCGTCGCTCGCGACGCTGATGCTCGAGCAGAGCCTCCGTCGTCTGCAAACCGACTATCTCGACCTATGGCAGGTTCACGGGGTGAGTTTCCAAAACGATCCTGACCTGTTTATCCGACCAGGTGGCGCTGCTGAAGCTCTTCTGCGTGCCAAACGCGATGGCAAAGTGAAATTGCTGGGCTTCACCGGACACAAAGACCCGGATATTCATTTGGCAATGCTGAATACGGGGTTCCCTTTCGATGCTGTGCAGATGCCGCTCAATCCCTTCGACGCGAATTTCTTCAGCTTCGAGCAAAAAGTCTTGCCGGCGCTGCGTGAGCGCGGCATTGCCCCATTGGGAATGAAGCCGATTGGCGGTCACGGTGAGCCGGTGCAGAAAGGCGTCTTCACGGCGCAGGAGTTGCTCCGCTATGCAATGTCTTTGCCCGTCGCAACCACCATCACAGGCATTTCCGACTTAGGCATCCTCAAGCAGAACCTTGAAGTGGCTCAGGCCTTCACTCCGCTGCCGGAAAGTGAGATGGACGCTATTCGCAACCGCGCCAAGCCATACGCTGGCGACGGACATTTCGAGCTATACAAGACATCGATCAAATTCGACAATCCCGAAGCACGGATTCCCCACGACTTTCCACTCGACACGCAACAGGTCGAAGTCAGGCAGATGATTGACGAGACGCAAAATACCGGGCGACCGTATCCGCAAGTCAAAGATTCGCCGGGTGTGTAGGAGAGCGAGATAGAGGCATGATGGCTTTCGATGACAATGGCAGGAGCACCGAGACCGCCGACAGCCAGATGGAGCTGACGCGTAGGCGATTTCTTCAGGGCGCGGCCCTCACCGGCGCTTCGGCCGTGGTGCCTGCCGCGGCTTCGACCATCGCCGCCCAATCGGCAAAAAAGCACCCACAGACGACCGGAACCGCCGATGGCACCGGGACATCATCCCGCCTTCCCAACCCAATCGTTCCAAATCCGCAAAGCAGCTATGGTTCACCTATTCCCACGTTTCAGGTTCCGAAGCGGCCGATGGGCAAAACTGGTCTGCAGGTCTCCATCATCGGTTTGGGCGGCTATCACCTTGGGACAGCCTCAGGCCAGCAAGAAGTCAACAACATGGTGGCTAAAGCGCTGGACCATGGAATTAACTTCTTTGACAACGCCTGGGAATATCACAGCGGCATGAGCGAAGAGTGGGTGGGCAACGCGCTCAAAGGCAAGCGCGATCAGGCAATTGTCATGACCAAGGTCTGCACCCACGGCCGCAAGAAGGCCGTCGCCATGCGGATGCTCGAGGAATCGTTGAAGCGTCTCCAGACCGATCACTTCGATGTGTGGCAGGTCCACGAGGTGATCTACTACAACGATCCTGAGCGTGCATACGACCAGGACGGCGTTATAGAAGCCCTCGCTGCGGCGAAACAACAGGGGAAGGCGCGCTTCGTCGGCTTCACGGGCCACAAAAATCCGTCGATTCATCTAGAGATGCTTAACCGCGGCTTTGCTTTCGATACGGTACAGATGCCTATCAATCCGTTCGATCCAAGCTTTCGGTCGTTTGAGCGCAATGTGCTGCCGGTCGCCGTGCAGAAAGGGCTGGCCGTCTTTTCCATGAAGAGCATGAGTGGTTCGGGGGAGCCCATCGTTCGCGGCGCCCTTACCCCCAGCGAGGCACTTTCTTATGCGATGAGCGTTCCTGGCGTCTCTACCACAATCTCCGGCATGGACTCGATGGCAGTCCTGAACCAGAATCTCGCCATCCTGCGCGACTTCAAGCCGCTCAGCGAAAGGCAGATGAGCGATCTGCGGGAGCACGGCAGCCAATTCAACGACGGCCGGTATGAGCTATTCAAAAGCACGGTGAAATACGACGGCGATCTGGGCCGTGAGCAGCACGAGTTTCCTAGTGCTGGCGATCTTCCGGCCTGAGGACCATCCTCTCCGGTATGAGGCGTCCTGATTCCCGCCCCACCCCTTCTGAGGTGGAAACTTTGGCATCGTCTTGCCGCTGACCGTTATGATGGGCGCGATAGTAGCGCTGGTTTCCAGCGCGCCCAATCTTCGACGCAGACACGGCGGCATGACTTGAATGGCTAAGACCAAGATCGTAGGCGGCATCCCTGCAGATTTCTCCGCCCCGGAAGCAAAGCGCAGCTACAACCGGTTTCTGTTGCTGGTCGCGGGCCTCGGAGGGCTGCTCTATGGCGTGGACGTCGGTATCATCGGCGGAGCCCTGCCATATCTCGAGGCGACCTCGGGGCTCACGGCCGGCCAGCTCTCCATCATTGTCGCCGCTGTTCTACTTGGCAGCGTGATCTCGACGCTGTTTGCCGGGCTGCTGGCAGATTGGATGGGCCGCAAGCCATTGATGACGCTCAGCGGATTCACCTTCGTCATCAGCATCCCGGTCATTGCGCTTTCCCACGGATATGGACCGCTATTCTTTGGGCGCTTATTGCAGGGCATCAGCGGCGGCCTCATCGGAGTTGTCGTGCCGCTGTATCTGGCGGAGTGCCTCGGAGCGGCGAATCGCGGTAAAGGCACCGCGGTTTTCCAGTGGTTACTCACATTGGGTATCGTTCTGGCCGCCGTCATCGGAATCTATTACAGCTATCGCGTTGAGGCGGTCGCCAGAATCGCGAGTGCGGCTGGACTGTTTTCGTTCAAGGACCAGGCATGGCGGCACATCTTCTGGGTCTCGCTTCCGCCGGGAATTCTGTTTGTTCTCGGCAGCTTGTTTGTTGCCGAGTCACCGCGCTGGCTCTTTGTACGCGGTAAACGCGAGCAGGCCTATGCAGCGCTGCTTCGCTCGCGCACGATCGATCAGGCGGATACCGAGCTGAAGGAGATGGAGGAGACGGCCCTTGCCAAAACAGCATCTACGACAGGAAAGCAGATCAAAGACTCACTGCTGCGGCGGAAGTATGTCATCCCCTTCCTGCTGACCTGCGTGATCCTCTTCTGCAACACGGCAACCGGCATCAACTCGATCGTCGCCTACAACACCAACATCCTGCTGCAAAGCGGTCTCTCTGATCTACATGCGCATTGGGGCTATGTCATTTTCACCTTCGTCAACTTTCTAATGACGATTGGCGGCATGATGCTCATCGATCGTAAGGGCCGCAAGTTCCTCTTCATCCTGGGCACCGCGGGCGTTACCGCCTCGATGATCTTTGTAGGACTCCTGTTCCTGACAACGGAGAAGGCGAACCTGGACTGCCGAAGCCTTGTCCAGGCGATGGTTGGACCGGATCAGACCTTGACTCTGCCATTCGATGCGGCGGAAGCAAGAAGGCTTCTGGCCGCAAAAGGTTATACCGGCAGCGAGATCAGTAGTGATCGTGCAGCGATGGCTGTCATTTACTCCTATGGCGACTTCACTGCCGCAACCAGCTTCGTCCGCACCGACGATCGCGGCGCCGCTCCTATCCACGTCACTCGCGAAAACTGCGTGCCGCGCAACAAGGTAGAGGCATTCTTCAAAAACCCGCTCGGCAATCTGGATGCTGCCCGCACCGCTCCATTGAAGATCGAGCGGGCATCGATTGGACGGGTTCCGGGCGCGGGACATGGCTGGCTTGTAGCCGCCGGACTTTACCTGTTTGTGGCGTTCTATGCCATTGGTCCGGGCGTGGCGGTGTGGCTCGCTCTCTCCGAACTCATGCCGACGCGCATACGCTCCAATGGTATGAGCATCGCCCTTGTCATCAACCAGTTGGTTTCTACAACACTCGCTGGGATCTTTCTTCCCGTCGTCAGCAAATATGGCTACTCCACGATGTTCTTTCTCTTCGCCGGCTTCACCATCATCTACCTAGTGACAGTGACATTCTTCCTCCCGGAAACGAAGGGAAAGACCTTGGAGGAGATCGAGCGGTACTTCGAGGGACCCGAGCCGGCCGTCGGCAGTCTCGGATGAGTGTCACGCTTTTACCTGCGGTCGCTCAACTCGCATTGCTTGAACAGCGTAAGATCTCGCCACTTGAATTGGCGGATGAACACATCCGCCAGATCGAGCGGCTCAATCCGACGCTGAATGCCCTCATTGATTTCGATGCCGAGCAGGTGCGCGCACAGGCGCGCCAAGCCGGCTTTGGCCCTCTCGCCGGACTGCCACTCACCATCAAATCATCCATCGCCGTCCAGGGACATCGCTGCGAGATTGGCAGTATTTTGAATCGAGGGAATGTCTCGGATTGCGACGCCGAAGCAGTTGCGCGCCTGCGCACCGCCGGCGCGAACTTTCTGGGCACGACGAACTGTCCCGAGTTTCTGATGGCATACGAAACCGACAATCTCCTTTATGGAAGGACGAGCAATCCTTGGGATCTCTCTCGTTCTGCGGGCGGTTCGAGTGGCGGCGAGGCGGCCGCGATTGCCGCGGGCCTCTCTGCTGGCGGGTTGGGTAGCGACAGCGGCGGGTCCGCCCGCGAGCCCGCACATTTCTGCGGCATCTGCTCGCTGAAGCCGACTCCTGGACGCGTACCAGGCCGTGGCCACAACCCTCCCTGTGTCGGACCGTTTTCCACGCTCGGTGCGATTGGCCCGATGGGTCGCACCATCGCCGACGTAGCAATGCTGTTCCAGTTGCTTTCAGCACAGGACCTTCTCGATCCGGTGAGCCCGCCGGTCCACCTGCGACCCGTCTCGATCGAGGACGCAAAGGCCATTCCGATTGGATGGTTCGAGGATGACGGACTCACCCCGGTCACGGCGGAGACACGAAAAGCTGTGCGGGATGCGGCGAGGGCGCTGGCGCAGCGAGGTTTCCACGTTCGGCCGTTTCGCCCCGCATGGCTTGAAGCGGCGCGTGAATTGTGGTGGAAGTTTTTCGTGCAGTGTGGCGCGATGTTCTATGCTCCGGCCATCCGTGGGCACGAAGAGGAATTGAGCCCCATCTTCAAGAACTTTTTGGAGACTGCGCGTGTCGAACCACACTTAACGGCGGAATCTCTACTGCAGGCGTGGGCGGATTGCGACACCATACGAGGCAAGCTATTGATGGAAATGCGAGAGGTCCCTATCCTGTTGACGCCAGTCTGCGCGGTGCCTGCCTTCCGGCACGGTGAGCGCACGTGGGAGATTGATGGCGCAGCGATTGGCTACCTCGACGCGATGCGCTATACCCAGTGGTTCAACGTGCTTGCGTCGCCCGCTGCGGTCGTTCCCGTGGGCATTTCAGCGGAGGGAATGCCCATCGGAGTGCAGGTGGCCGGCCGTCCCTTTGAAGACGAGCGCGTCCTGGCTGTGGCTGCTGCGCTCGAGTCTGACTTTGGGTATCACGCTCCGCCCCTCGCCGGTAAGCCGTCACGGTCGTGAAGACAAGTTAGTCTCTCTCAATGCCGCCGTTAGCCTTCTTTGTGCGCGCGTGCACCCGCAGCTACAAGCCCAAAATTCAGTTATCGATACCACCCCGGGTCAGGTAAAGTCTTTACATCCCTGACTGCGGCCAGCATGAACTAAGTTATCGATCGATAAACGAGGAGTTGGACTTGCGCAGGTAATCTGCAAGAGCCATTCAAACTGGATGCGAAAACGAACGCCAGAGGCAATAGAACCCCGAGTCACGCTGAAGACCCTTGCCGAGCATCTGCACCTGACCGCAGGCACGATTTCCGCGGCGTTGAACGACTCAGCCGCGGCGCGTGCAATTCCTGAGCACACAAAGCGTCGGATTATCGAGGCAGCACGCGAACTCAACTACAAACCAAACTATTTCGCTCGCTCCTTGCGCCTGCAGCGCACCTATACCATCGGCGTGATCACGCAGCAGATCGGCGATCCCTACGGAGCCGCCATAATCAGCGGCATCGAAGAATATCTGCGCAATTCGGAATATTTTTTTCTGACTGTCATCCATCGTCACGATCAACGAGTTTTGCAGAATTATTCCCAGATGCTGCTGGCACGCGGAGTCGAGGGGTTCATCACTGTCGACACGTCTATTAAAGAGAAACCCGCGCTTCCAACAGTGGCTGTTGCAGGACACCGGCACGTGCCCGGGGTCACCAACATCACCATCGACCATAAGGTCGCGGCCCGTCAGGCACTTTCTCATCTTCTGGAAAACGGACATCGCGAGATCGCATTTTTGAAGGGCCAAAAGGACAGCTCGGATTCGAAGACACGTTGGACAGCAATCTGCGATGTGGCGAAAGAGCTGGGAGTGCGGATTCGTCCGGAACTTACGGTTCAAATCGAGACCGATCTCCCCACTCCGGAGCTTGGATATCAGCCCGCAAAACAATTGCTCGCCAGGAAACAGCCCTTCACCGCACTCTTCGCGTACAACGACATCTCTGCCATTGGAGCTATGCAGGCATTCCAGGAAGCCGCCGTCCGCGTGCCGGAGGATGTTTCTGTCGTCGGCTTCGACGACATACCACTCGCATTAATTTTCAAGCCAGAGCTGACGACCATCTGTCAGCCGCTGCTGCGCATGGGCCAAATTGCCGCCCGCACCATCATCGATCAGATCGAAAAGACGGCTGAATACAAGCCGGAAATCATGATCGAGCCCGAACTCATTCGCCGTGCCTCATCAGGACCGGTGAAAGGCAGCGCTGCGGCTACGAAATGACAGCCTTGTAGTGTTTGCGGGCTTGACTTAACTCTTAGCGTGCAAGGAGTGCCATTGCGTTGCCGCGATAGATGCGCTCCAGGACCGCATCCGGCAGGCCTAGACCATAGATCTGCCACCGGCCCTGGCGGGACGCGTGCGACGGATACTCAAAGTATTCATCATCCGTTTCAAAGAACCTGTAGTGCGCGCGGTACATCGATTCTTCCGGCAACAGGTCCGCGCCGAAGAGGATGCGATCTGCAAATCGTAGAAAAAAGCGTCGCGCAGTGAATGGCTGACGACCCAACTCCGCAACGCGCGCCGACATGTCGAGTTGGACGTTGGGGTGTTCGCCAAGAATCACAGCGAGTGCCGCAAGATCCTCCGGCTGCTCACCCATATGAGCAGCAACGAAGCGGGTCTCAGGGTGCCGTGCAAAGACGCGATTTCGCTGCGCTAAAAGTTCTTCCCTGCTGAATGCAGCGCCATAGAAGCTCCAGTCCGGATGCGCCGACAGCTCTTCGAAACGTTCATTGTGTGAATCCGTAGGCAGGAAGAATGCCGCGGGATCGGCAGTGTGGAACATGATGAAGACGCCTAGCTCCGCCGCGCGCACGAAGAGTGGGCCTAGACGCGGATCATCGATACGCAGCAGCGAGCCGTCGCGGTCCCGCAACCGCAGGCCGAGATCCTTCCAGATCTTCATTCCGATCGCGCCCGCGGCGACGCACTGCTCCAGGCGGCGTACCGATCGATCGAAAAAATCGTCTGCATGCAGGTCGCGCCAGTCCATCCACGCGATAGTAGAGAAGCGCCGGGAAGATGCGGCACGAAGCCGCTCAAGGCTTTCGAGGCCATCCGTGCCCGGCTTCATTGTGATGTTCACGAGGCGCTCGATGCCGCACGCATCCATGATGCGCAGCACATCCGCAGGTTCCAGGCCATCGATATGGTTATGGAAATCGATCGCAGGAAACCGAGGCAACTTGATCGAGTGTTCTGCCACGCGAAGCATCGCTTGCGGCTGGAAGTCGCTCAGGTTCAATGCGACTTTGCTCTCAGCGGTCATCATCGAGACGAACGGATCACGCTCATCACCTGGCATGTTGGCTCCTATCGTTGCTGATTTGGTTTGATCTGGCGCGATAAAGTTCATGCCCTGTGCTCGGCAACGGAAACTACGTGCGAGTGGAGAAACGCCGAAAGAGTATCCCGGGTGGGTTGAGCAGCCGTGCCACCGAGGCCTGTCGCAGAGAGCGCTCCGGCCGCATTCGCCAGCAGCAGACATTCGCGCAATGGCCGCTTCATAAGCATGCCGTGCACGAAACCCGCTGCGAAGGAGTCCCCGGCGCCGGTCGTGTCCACCGCATTCACGTTGAATGCACCAAGGTGCACCCTTTCTGTGCCGGTTACAACGGTAGCCCCATTCCTGCCCTGCTTCACCACTGCACAAGGCGTGCGTTCGCGAAACCTTGCGAGCGCATCGAGCGTTGTCGTTGTGCCGGTCAAAGCCAGGGCCTCCTGCTCATTCACGAAGACGACGTCGGCCGAGCCCATGATTTTCCATATCTCCGGCGACCAGTTCTGCGATGGATCGGAATTTGGATCGAAAGAGACCGTAAGTCCTGCCGCTTTCGCCTCGTGGACCAGCCGCGGAAAGTCCGGACGCAGACGCTCCTGCAAGAAATACGACGTCAGATGTAAATGGAGAAATCCGTCGAAGAGGTTCACGGGCAGGTCTTCATAGCTCAGATCGGCGATCGCGCCGAGATGAGTGACGAGCGCGCGGTCGCTGCTGGTACTCAAGACGACCGTGGCGCCCGTCGGTCGCCACGATAGAAGAAGACGGTCCGTCGAAATGCCCGCATTTTGCAGCTCTTCGCGGCAAAAGCGGCCAAAATCATCGTCGCCTGTCTTGCTTACGAAGCCTACGGGATGACCGAGACGCGCGATGCCGCTCGCGAAAATCGCAGAAGCGCTGCCCAGCACCATCCGCATTTCCTGTGCGAGCACTTCGCCCCCGAGCACGGGGGGCGACGCCAGTCCTGAAAAGACGATATCAACGTTCACTTCACCGACAACCAGCACAGCAGGAAGCACGCCTTCAGACTCCTTCGGATCAACTCTGGCCGAATGGTCAATTTCCATTGACTCATCGTTTTATTTCTTTTTGTTTCGATTTATTGCTGCGAGTGTAATACAATCCTCGACTGTTGGTTGGGGTTAGGAGAGATTTTTGTGGATGCGTTGAGTGCGTTGTTGGGATCGCCGGATCGGGGGGCTGAGCATACTGCCCGAGAGATTGCGCAGCAGCCGCGGACCTGGGCTGGCACGCTGGCGTTGTGCCGGCGGGCGGAGATTCGTGGATTTGTGGCCGGGCGGCTGCCGGTGCTGCTGGTGGGTGCCGGAACATCGGATTTTGTCGGCAGGTGCCTGGAACGGCTGATGGAGCAGCGCTGGCGCGCGCCAGTGCGCGCGGTGGCCAGCACGGAGCTGCTGACGGGCATGGACGATTGGCTTCGCACTGACGAAAGCGGGCTTTGCATCTCGTTTTCACGGTCTGGCGACAGTTCGGAGGGCGTGGCGGTCATTGCGGAGATGATGCACCGCTTTGAGCGCGTGGCGCACCTGGTGGTCACCTGCAATGCTCAGGGCGCGATGGCGAAGCTGGCGCACGATCACCCACGATCGTACGCGCTGGTGCTCGATCCGGCGACCAACGATCGCGGTCTGGCGATGACCAGCTCATTTTCGAACATGGTGGTAGCCGGGCAGGCGCTCGCGTATCTGGACGATCTCGACGGGTACGCGGTGCACTTAGAACGGCTTGCTGCGAGCGCGCAGTCGTTGCTGCCGCGCGCAGCCGATGCTGCGGCCAAGCTCGCAAAGGGCGGCTTTACGCGCGTGTGCTTCCTCGGGTCAGGCGCGCTGATGGCTACCGCAGCGGAGTCCGCCCTGAAGGTGCAGGAATTGACTGGGGGCCGGATCTTCACCATGTCGCAATCCTTCCTGGGGCTGCGCCATGGACCGCTCTCGTTCATCGACCGGCAGACGCTGGTGGTGGCCTATCTTGCTTCCGATGCAACGACGCGCGCGTATGAGACCGATCTGCTGCGCGAACTGCGTGAGAAAGGGCTGGGCGCGACGATTGCGGTGACGGGATTCGGGCTGGCACGCGAGGCGTTGGACAACGCAGACGTGGCGCTGGAGTTGGATCCGGACCTTCGGCAGCAGGCCGGCAATGCGCCGCCAGACGCGCTGCGTCCACCGCTGGACGTGATCTTCGGCCAACTGCTGGGGTTGTTCTTTTCGCTCGAAGCGGGCCTGAAGCCGGATACACCCAGCCCCTCAGGCGCCATCTCGCGCGTGGTCTCCAATGTGAAAATCCACTCCGCAATAGAGCAACCATCAGACCCGGTTCCGGAGAAACAGTGATTCGATCAACACGCCGTTTCCCCCGTTTCATCGTCGTTGCGATCTCTTCTGCTGTGCTTGGCGGTGCAGCGATCGCCACACACGCGTGGAGCCAACCGCAGTCCGCCAGCGCGGGAGAGGCCGTCGCGTCTATCGCCAGTTCGAGCGAAGGACGCATCGGCAACCGCAGAATCGAGGTGCGATGGCCGCTGCAGGACGGCAAGCCGGCGGCGCTCGACATCCGGGACGTACGCGGCGGCCACACCATCCGGCTGAACGGCCCGTTCCGTATCGCGCTGGCGAAGGATGACGTCCTGCAGCCTGCATCGATGACGCTGCTGGAGCCCGGCCGCGTCGAGAAGCTTGCTGCTGAACCCCAGTCAACGGTTGCGGCGGAGCAGTTGCCGGGCACTGCGGTTCACTACAGGCTGGGCGATCCTGCAGGTCGGTTTGAAGTGGACTGGGCACTGGTGATGCGGCAGGATGCGCATTATGTGCGGCAGGTGCTGACCATCACGGCGGGCAAAGAAGATGTAGCGATCACGCGCGTGTCCCTGATCGACGCGACGATCGATGCGACGGCACCGCCCCAGATCGGTTCCCAGATCGGTTCCCCGATGCGGCTGACGGGAACGGTGAAGGGATCGCCGCTGACGGCGGGCGATTTCTTTCTTGGCTTTGAGCATCCGCTGTCGACCTCGAGCGTCGTCCACGATCATGGCGTGGCCGAGATGGAGCGCGTGCTGCCGCTGCGCGCAGGACAGACTGTACGCTACTCGTCAGTAGTCGGCGTGGCGGAGCCGGGGCAGATGCGGCGCGATTTTCTGGCGTACATCGAGCGCGAGCGGGCGCATCCCTACCGTACCTTCCTGCACTACAACAGCTGGTACGACATCGGCTACGAGAATCCGTACACGCAGGAGCAGGCGGTGGACCGCATCAACACCTTCGGCCGCGAGCTGCACGACAAGCGCGGGGTGACGCTGGACTCCTTCATGTTCGATGACGGATGGGATGACCTGCACGGCATGTGGGCGATCCGCAAGGACTTCAAAGATGGATTCCTTCCGCTGAAAGATGCGGCCGCGAAGTATGGCACGGCGCCGGGCGTGTGGCTGTCGCCGTGGGGCGGCTATGCACAGGCGAAGCAGGAGCGGATTGCCGAAGGGACTCGCGAGGGATACGAGATTGAGAACGGCGGCTTTGCGCTCTCCGGGCCGAAGTACTATGCGCGCTTCCACGAGGTGTGCATGGAGATGGTGAAGAAGTACGGCGTGAACCAGTTCAAGTTCGACGGCACGGGCAACGTGGATACGGTGGTGAAAGGCAGCGCCTTCGACAGCGATTTTGACGCGGCTATTCACCTGATCGGCGATCTGCGGCAGGTGAAGCCGGACCTGTACATCAACCTGACGACGGGCACCTATCCTTCGCCCTTCTGGCTGATGTATGCAGACTCGATCTGGCGCGGCGGCGATGACCACAGCTTTGCCGGCGTAGGCCCGGAGCGGGAGCGCTGGATCACCTATCGCGACATGGATGTGTACGACAACGTGGTGAAGCGGGGCTCGCTGTATCCGCTGAACTCGCTGATGCTGCACGGGCTGATCTACGGGCAGTATGCCTATCACCTGAATACAGATCCGAATGGTGACTTCAAGAATGAGGTGAGGGATTATTTCGGCACCGGGACGCAGTTGCAGGAGATGTACATCACGCCATCGCTGCTGAAGCCGGCGGACTGGGATGTGCTGGCAGAGGCAGCGAAGTGGTCGCGCGCAAACGCCGCGGTGCTGAAGGATACGCACTGGGTAGGCGGCGATCCGCGCTGGCTGGAGGTCTACGGATGGGCTTCGTGGACACCGCAGAAGGCGATTCTGACGCTGCGCAATCCGAGCGATAAGGCGCAGGATTTCCGGCTGGATGTGGGCAACGCGTTTGAGCTGCCGGAAGGGGCGAAGCGGAGTTTTGCCGCACACAGTCCGTGGCAGGACGAGGCTGGAATGCCGAGCGTGGAATTAGAGGCGGGGGCGCCGCACACATTTCATCTGGAGCCGTTTCAGGTGCTGACGCTCGAAGCTGTGCCCGAATAGGGCCATTTCGGGGAGCCGATTCAGGCGCGAATTTGTGTTTGAAATCGACCTTTGCGGACGCGTTTGGGTGCGGATTTGTGTCCGAAATCGGCCCTTTCCGGAAGCGGTTGGGGACGCAATTTGTGTCCGAAATCGGCTCTTTCCGGAGACGTTTTGGGGCATGTTACCGGTGAAACGGGCCGCACAGGTGTTTCGTTTTGTTTCGCTTTTGAGCAATTTGAACCCGGATCGGCCGGCGGCTCGAAACCTGGCCTCGTGTCTCTTGAATCACAAGCCGGCCAAGTCACACATACCGCGCCGCCGCGACTCTTTTGTCTTTCAGACAATGCCAGCAAATCACGGCTCACGCAATGACTTTAAGCTTGCAAGAATCAGCGGCCGAGAATTCAAGAAGGAAGACAAGCTGAGATCGTCCTGCAACGACGTTATCAGCACCGATCATTCAGGCGAGGGTGGCTTCCGGATTGCCCGTCATTCGCGAAAATAACGGTGCTGTTACGCGTCAACCAGCCGGAACTTAAAACAGAAATCTACTTCGTCTGATGTTGTGCCATTCTGATCACTAGTGTGATCTTCCACATACCTTTGTATCGCCAGACGTGAATGAACTTTGCCTCTCTGACACCGCCATTGTCCTGCTCTCAAGCGATTCGCGATAGATAATCCGAGCATGCTGGCGATGGCGAGGGTTCGATGTCCATTGCCGCGACTCGCGAACGTTCATCATCCGCCCGCCAACCACGCCGCCACGCCAGTCAGGGCTGCGACCAGAACAGAAAACACTGTTGGGGGCAAGCCAAAGTACAACAGACTAATGACCACGCCGATGGCTTGTACCGTGAAGAAAGCCCATCCCAAGGCACCAATCGCGCCGTGGCTCTTCGCCAGTCCCGCGAGATGCCATGAAAGAAAAGCCCAAAACAGCATCGATACTGTGATGATCAGGCCGAATCCGCGATACCAATTGCCATAGCTGAAGCTCTTCCCGCCGACTTGGAAATGCACATTGTTCATCGACTCATATACTGCGCGCCCTTCCGGCGAAGGCGGGCGGAAGCTCAGGAACCCGAAGGTATGCCCCAAGGCAAACAGCACAAAGAAAACCGCCGCAACTCGGTACAGCAATGTCGCACTCATAGCCACTCCTGACGCTAGGAAGTTGTGTTTTATGTGATTGCTAGCACGGTACCACGAACATCCCAGTGCCGCCGTGACTTGAGGCTGAGGACGTGCAGGCGTGGTATGCAACAAACATGTTAGAGGCTTGAACGTTTTGCCATCAACACCATCGCTGCGCAGTTTGCCTGTGTGCCTCCAGACGCCAGTTTGGCCGCCGAAGGCACACTGAGCGTTGGCGCTGCTAATGTCCGAGCGTCGCGCATCCCTTCATGTCTGCCCCCTTACATTAAGCGAAGTAGGCCTACGGGACGGGTAGCCGGCAAACCGGAAGTAGTTCACGCGAGCGTTCCGCATCGGCAAAGCAAATCTTGCCGGTGCGCCACAGGTCGGCCGTCGGTCAATTTTCCGCTTAGCCGGTAATACGCCGAGTTCGAACAAATTGGCCGCACCATTCACAGAATCGCGCACACACAACGCACGCATAAAGCAGTCAGCTCGGCAAACTCAATGTATCCTCGGAAGTCCGTTAGTACTTCCCGCAGACCATCATCTCTGATTTTCAGAGATGATCGCTTTTCGGCCATAGTAGCTGATCAGATAGAACGCTACTCCGAAAGAGATAATGTCCTTGAAGAGAAACAGGCCGAGATTGTTCATGTAATGGATGCTGTGAACCACGATGGTGTCATCCGGAGTCGTGATCAACATGCTGCTTGTGGTGAAGAACATGCCGACTAGAATGATCCCGCCGAGAATGCCTGCTTTAGGTTTAAAGTAGCCAATGATCAGTAGGATCGCTGCTGTCCATTCAGTGGCGCCGATCATATTCCCCAGAATATATGGTCCAAAGACCTTGAATTGCCAACTGGTAAGTGGGCTGTTACTGACGAGCGGGATTATGCCCTCTGCTCCGGGTGCTGTCATTTTGAACTTGCCTGCCCACAGCAACATCACGATCATTCCAATGCTGCAAACAAGGAAAGGGATATTTCGATCTGCAACCAACGCTGCAATCTTCGTTAGAACACTCTTCGGCTGCAGCTTGTTACCTGTGTTCGCTTGAGATCCGCGCACACCATCACCCGACGCCTCAGTGGATGTGGTTTCAGTCATAAAAGGACTCCTTCATGCGTAGACTACTTCCGGATTGCCGCCCAACCTGAAAGCAATTCGGATACAGGTAGTTCGGCGGCCCGACCCATAGGTTCGCGGGCGAGTGCAACAACGACAACAGCGAACCCTCGCATCGCCATAAGCATCTCATCGAAATCAGCTAATTCGTGCTGACTCTTTCGACACTCACAGGCCGAAGCACCCATCGAGCAATTCAGATCGGTCTCTGCGTTCAGCGAGTTGCCGAATAACCGGCTAATCGGACGAGTGTACGAAAAGCCGACTATACGGCCATGTGGCCATGCGTTTTTCGGTGAACGACTTGGCGATTTGGCATGGTTCGGGAGACCGCTTAGCTACAGGACGATATTGGGACGGCGTCTGCCGAAGTTGGTGGCCTTTTCAAAGGCGTGGGAGAGTTGGAGGACGCTGAAGTCCTGCTTGTCGCGGCCTACAATTTGAAGTCCGACGGGCAGGCCTTCGGGCGTGAAGCCTGCGGGCACCGAAACAGCAGGATTGCCGGTAGCGGAGATGTACCAGCAGGATTTCATCCAGTCGATGTAGTTGGTAAGGTGAACGCCGTTGATTTCGGTGGGCCAGGGCGTGTTGATGTCGAAGGGCGGCAGTTGCGTGGTGGGCAGGATGAAGTACTCGTACTTTTCCAGGAAGTTTTGAAAACTCCGCCACATCTGCGTGTGCGCGGTCTCGGCGCGGGTGATGTCGCTGGCGGAGAAGGCGAGGCCTTCTTTGATCTCGCCACTCAGCGTATCTTTGAAGGCTTCGGGATGCTGCTGGAATAGCTTGCCAAGGCCGGCCGCGGAGTTCCATGAGCGCAGGATGCGAAAAGAAACTTCTGCCGGGGCGAAGTCGGGCTCGGCCTGCTCGACAATGCAGCCGAGCGATTCAAAGGTCCTGCGCTGTGCATCGACTACGGAGCGAACACGCGGGTCGATCGGGATGCCGTTGAGGTCTTTGAACCACGCAACGCGCACGCCCTTGAAGCTGCGTTCGAGTGGGCGCGCAAAGAGTGAGCCGGGCTCGTTGATGGAGAGCGGCGTGCTTATGTCGGGGCCGGCGATGGTGCTCAGTGCGAGTGCGAGATCGGCCGTCGAGCGCCCGAGGCATCCGTTGGTAAAGAGGGTAGACCAGCCGAAGTGGACAGAGGGATTGGGCACACGGCCGATGGAGGGGCGGAAACCGACGATGTTGCACCATGCGGCGGGATTGCGCAGTGAGCCACCCTCGTCGGAGCCGCTGGCCACGGGCACCATACCGCAGGAGAGCGCGACTGCTGCACCGCCGGAGGAGCCGCCGCAGGTCTTCGTGAGGTCGTAGGGATTGTGGGTTGCGCCGAAGACACGGTTGAAGGTTTGCGAGCCGGCACCGAACTCGGGGACATTGGTTTTGCCAAGGAGGATTGCTCCGGCATTGCGCATGCGCGTGACAAGGAGGTTGTCCTGGGTAGGGACGTGGTCTTTGAAGAGGGGCGAGCCATAAGTGGTGCGGACGCCCGCGGTGTTGATGAGGTCCTTGTGCGCCACGGGCAGACCGTGCAGCGAGCCGAGGGTTTCACCGCGCGCCTGCATCTCGTCAGCGCGGGCAGCCGCTGCGGTCGCCTGGTCGGCGACGAGGGTGACAATGGCGTTGACCTGAGGATTGACACGATCGATCTGCTTGAGGTGTTCGGCAAGAGCTTCGCGAGCCGAAAGCTTCTTCGTTCGAATCAGGGCCGCCATCTCGACCGCTGAGGTAAAGCAGAGTGAGGGCGACGTAGGCTCGGCGCTTAGCACCGCGGGAAGAGCCGCAGAGACCGAGGCTGCCGCGAGGCCGACGAGAACCTCTCGGCGCGTGGGCTGGTCTTGCTGTGCAGGCATGCACCGACCCTATCATGCGAAAAACTCCGTGCAGAGGTACTGGTTTGAATGCCACATCTGTCAGGCTTCAACCAGCGCCAACAGGGCAACGCGCCATTGAGGCAGGCAGATCGGATCACTGTCTACTCCACGTTGGTGTGTAACCGGCTAATCGGACATTCACACGAGCACCTCGATACCAGTCAACTCCTGGTTGTCGGCAATGCGGAAGTAGTTCACGCAGGCGTTCCGTGTCGGAAAAAGCAAATCTCTCTGCTGCGCTACTGTCGCGATCACGGCGCGATGTCCTGAGCCGCTTCAGTCGATGCCGAGCTTGTGCTGCATCTGTTCGAGCGAGATGCCGGCGGTTTCCGGGTAGTAGAAGAGGACGAGGAAGAAGTCGACGACCATCATGGCGGCGAAGAAGACGAAGGGATAGGCGCCGGAGGACTTGGCCATGACCGGGAAGACGAACGAGATCACAGCATTGGTGATCCAATGCGCCGAGCTGCCGAGGCTCTGGCCCTTGGCGCGCACGCGGTTGGGAAAGACCTCGCTGATATAGACCCAGATGACGGCGCCCTGGGAGATGGCGAAGAAGCCGATGTACAGCATGAGCAGCCAGACGAGCCAGGAGAGATGGCTGTGCGTGAAAAAGAGGATGGAGATGATGGTGAGGCAAATGGCCAGGCCCACCGTTCCGGTGAGCAGCAGCTTTTTGCGGCCGAACTTGTCGATGACCGTCATGGCGAGCAGGGTGGCGACGAGGTTGGTGGCGCCGACGGCGACGGCCTGGAGGTCTCCGGAGATTCTGGACGCGCCGGCGAGCGCGAAGATGTCGTTCAGGTAGTAGAGGATGGCGTTGATGCCGGCGAGCTGGCAGAACATGCCGACGGTCCAGGCGATGATGATCGGTTTCTTGTACTTGCGGGAGAACAAGGGATCGCCTGCGCCGGAGCGCTCCAGGTGCACGGAGGCGACGATTTCGTCGAGCTCCTCCTTCGGCTGGGGGACACCGGTGAGGCGAAGGACCTGGAGCGCTTCATCGAGATTGGATTGGGTCACGAGCCAGCGCGGGCTACGCGGAATGATGAAGAGCATCGCGAGAAAGAGCACCGCGGGAATGGCGGAGACACCAAACATCCAGCGCCAGTCGTTTGCGCCGAAGTGCATGCTGCCGACGACGGCGTTCGAGACATAGGCGAGCAGAATGCCGACGACGATATTGACCTGGAAAAAGCCGACGAGGCGGCCGCGCCAGTCGGGAGGGGCGATCTCCGCGATATACATCGGTCCGAGAACGGAGGAGCCGCCGATGCCGAGGCCGCCGAGGAAGCGAAAGAAGATGAGCGCGTGCCAGTTCCAGGCAAGCGCGCAGCCGATGGCAGAGAGCACGTAAAAGATGGCCATGACGCGGAGGCTGTCGCGGCGGCCGAACTTCTGCCCGGGAATGCCGGCGGCCATGGCGCCGATGACTGTGCCCACGAGCGCGCTGGAGACAGTGACGCCGAGCAGCGCGGGCGTGAGGTGATAGGTGCGCGTGAGGGCAGAGGTAGTGCCGGAGATGACGGCGGTGTCAAAGCCGAAGAGCAGGCCGCCGAGCGCGCCCACGATGGTGCTTTTTGCTACATGCGAGTTGAGGCTCATTCAGTCTCCAAAACCGTTATAACGTTACCTTACCGGCCGGCGGTTGCGCACTTTTGCGTGGCGGCTATTGCGGGCTGGGTGATAACTGCGGGTCCTTCGCTCCGCTCAGGATGACCATCGATGTGGGGCGCGATGCCGGTTGAGGATCGCTCTGCTTTAGACTTGACGCACATGTCTTTTCGTTTTGTGAGCCTCTCCTTTTTGCTCTGCTCCGTTTCCCTGAGCTGTCTTGCGCAGGGCACCAAAGTCTGGACCGAGTCGCATATGGAGGAGTGGGAGAAGGGACGGCCCGCGGGCATCGCCATTTCGAGCGACGGGTCGCTGGCCGCTGCGCCCGCCAGCGCGCTGCTGGCGACGACGCCTTCCACATATGTCTGGGCGATCGCGAGTGACAAGGCGGGCAATGCCTATGTCGCGACCGGGTCGCCGGCTACCGTGCTGCGCATTGCGCGTGACGGGAAGTCGACGCCGATCTTTAAGACGAAGGATATGAGCGTGCAGGCGGTGGCGGTGGGACCGGATGGGTCCGTGTATGCGGCGACGCTGCCGAATGGGAAGGTGTATCGGATTCCTGCGGGCGAGAGCGATGTGGACGCGGAGAAGGCCACGGTAGTTTTCGATCCGGCGAAGGTGGAGGGCGTGAAAGCGGAGGCTGCCGCCAAATACATCTGGGACCTGGCCTTTGGACCGGATGGCGCGCTGTACGTGGCGACCGGCGGACCGGCCGCGGTGTATCGGGTGCGGACGCCTGCGGGGGATGCGCGTGCGGAGCGCTTCTTCGAGAGCGACGAGCAGCACATTCGCGCGCTGTGCTTCGAGAAGGACGGCAGTTTGTTGGCAGGGTCAGATGGCGACGGGCTGGTGTATCGCATCGACAAGGCGGGCAAGGGGTTCATCCTGTTCAACGCGGCGAAGCGCGAGGTGACGGCGCTGACGGAGTCGCCGGCGGGGCAGATTTATGTGGCGACGGTGGGCGAGAAGGGCAAGAGCAACCTGCCGCCGCTGCCGGTCCAGGGAATTGCAGCTCTGACTGCGACAATTACGATTGTGACGCCGGGGTCGGTGCAGGCCTCGAACAACAATGCGCTGGTGCCGGACGGCTCGGAGGTGTATGAGCTGGATCCGTCGGGGGCGGCGCGCAAGCTATGGGCGCCGCATGACGATGTCGTCTATGGGCTGCGCTGGACGCCGGATGGACTGTTGGCTTCAACCGGCAATCGTGGGCGCATCTATCGCGTCCAGGAGAACGGCGAGTTTGCGGACATCGCGCACATCGAAGCGTCGCAGGCTACGGGGTTTGCGGCGGCGCCGGATGGTTTTTATGTAGGGACGAGCAATGGCGGCAAGCTCTTCCATCTAAGCGCGCAGAGTGCGGAAGGCAGCCTGGACAGCGATGTGCAGGACGCAGGGGCGGTGGCGCGGTGGGGTCGCGCGGAGGTGGATGCCAGCGGGGCTGGCTATCAGCTCTCTGTGCGCAGCGGCAACGTGAGCAATGCGGAGCGCGGCTGGAGCGCGTGGAAGACGGTGACTGCCGAGACGGCAACGGCTGCGCCACAGGCGCGCTTTGCGCAGTGGAAGCTGACGCTGAAGCCGGGCACGCGAGTGAATGCGGTGGCGCTGAACTATCTGCCGGTTAACGTGGCGCCGGTGGTGGATGAAGTGGTGGTCATGCCGGGCGCGCGGGTGAACCAGCAGGCACAGTTCCAACCGCCGACGCCTACGGTGACGATCAATCTGCCGTCGGCTTCGGCGAATGTGGTGAACCTGCAGCAGGACGCGTCGACGCAGGCGCTGCAGGGCGTGAAGGATAAGGGCGCGGTGACGGTGCGCTGGGCCGCGCATGACGACAACGGCGATGACCTAGTGTTTGCGCTCTATTATCGTGCGTCCGGGCCGGCCGGTGAGCAGAACTGGCAACTGCTGAAGGACAACATAACGGAGCGCTACTACACCTTTGAAGCGGCGCAGGTGCCGGACGGGCCGTATCAGATCAAGGTGATGGCGAGCGATGCGCCATCGCACAATCCGGGCGAGGCGCTGACGGGCGAGCGCACCAGCGAGCGATTCGTGCTGGACACGGCGACGCCGCTGGTTTCGAACCTGGTGGCGCGGCTGGAAGACGGGAAGCTGCGCGTGACGGCGGAAGCGAAGGACCCGACTACGCCGATTGCGCGCGCGGAGTATTCGATCGACGCGGGCCCGTGGCAGTACATCGAGCCGGTGGGGAAGATTTCCGACGCGCAAGCGGAGCGCTACGACTTCTCTGCCCCGCTGCCGCAGCCTTCGGAGCAGTTGCGTGTAGCGAAGCTGCCGCCCGCGAATCCGAACGAGCACACGGTGGCCTTGCGGGTGTTTGACCGGTATGACAACTCGAGTACGGCGAAGACGGTTGTGCGGTGATGAGGGTTGAACAGCAGATCCCTCCACTGCGCGGCTTCGCCGCTTCGGCCGGGATGACACATCAACGAGATTCGCCGCTCGGATCAGTAGGATATTTGGTTGAGCGGCGCTGCGCGCCGATTCTGTTTTGAGTAGATACAGCAGGTCCCTCGCTCCACCTTCGGTTACGCTCAGGATGACAGCATGCTGACTATGTCGCTGATACCGAGACAGGCCGTCGCATATGCGCTTTGAACTTTTCATTGCGGCGCGGTATCTGCGGGCGAAGCGGCGGCAGGCTGTCGTCGGAGTGATTACGGCGATTTCTGTTGCCGGTGTTGCCGCGGGGGTGGCGGCGCTGATCATTGCGCTGGCGATCACGACGGGAATGCGGCGCGATCTGCAGGACCGGCTGCTGGGATCGACATCGCATGTGGAGCTGATGCGAACGGCGGGCGACGGCATCCGCGAGTGGCGGCCGCTGGTGGCGCGGCTGGCGAAGCTGCCGCATGTGAAAGCCGATGCGCCGGGGCTGTATGGGCAGGTGCTGGTGTCGCGTGGCGCGCGGTCGGGCGGGTTGATGATCAAGGGCGTGCTGCCCGATGAAGAGCGCGGCGTGACCGACCTGCTGGACATGGTGAAGCTGGGGACGGCGCAGGCGCTGGAGCCGGCGCCTCCGGTGATTGAGGGCGACACGGCGCCGCTGCCGCCGCTGGTGATCGGGCAGGACCTGGCGACTACGCTGGACGCGAATGTTGGCGATACAGTGCTGGTTACGAGTCCGCAGGGAGAGCTGACGCCGCTGGGCATCGTGCCGAAGTTCCAGCGTTTTTATGTGGCGGGAATTTTTCACTCCGGCTTTTACCAATACGACTCGAGCCTGGGGTTTGTGCGGCTGCAGGATGCGCAGCGGCTGCTGGGCGAGCCGGATCTGATTTCGGTGATCGCGTTCAAGGTGGATGACCTGTATCACGCGGACGCGATCGGACGCGAGATCGAGCAGGCGGCGGGGCCAGGCTTCCTGACGACGAACTGGATGGAACAGAACCGCGAGCTCTTCCGCGCGCTGCGGCTGGAGCAGATTGTCACCTTCATTGTGATCGGGCTGATCGTGTGCGTGGCGGCGCTGAACATCCTGATCGCGCTGACCATGATGGTGATGGAGAAGACGCGCGACATCGCGGTGCTGATGAGCTTTGGCGTGCGCGCGGAGCAGGTGCGGCGGATTTTCCTGCTGCAGGGTTTGCTGATCAGCGCGCTGGGCACGGCTCTGGGGCTGGTGCTGGGTTATGCCGCGTCGTGGGCCGGCGGGCACTATCGGTTCATCCATCTGCCGGGGGATGTGTACTCGATCGACTACCTGCCGTTTGCGCCGCGGATTTCGGATGCGTTGATTGTGGCGGCGGTCGCGCTGGGGGTTTCGCTGGTGGCTACGCTTTATCCTTCCCGGTCGGCGGCCCGGGTTTTGCCGGCTGAGGCTTTGCGGTATGAATGAGGGACTGGCCGTCCAGGCGGATGCGCCGGCGGCGCGTTTTACGGGGTCGCTCCCTTTGGTCGCTCACGAGTAGTTCTGCGGGCGACGTGACTGAATCACCTATCCGACACAATCCTATTGGTCACGCCCGACTAAAAGAGTAGAGCGATACGGTTTGGGCCGACCAAAATCGTTGGCATCGGACGCCGCCCAATGCTGATCCAGTGCTTGACGTATTTGTTCATCTGAGATCGACGGCTCTGGGATCGACTGCTCTGGCGCTCTTTGGTTTTCATGTTGATGCAACTCGTGGGATGAAACCGGGACTGCCCGTCTTCACCACCTGGTTGAGTCTCTGCCTGATCTGAATGCGATTGATTTCGTCAAACGCATCTTGCGGAAGAGCCGAGATATCGAAATTCTCCTTCGCGCGAGCCGCAGTTTTGGGCGTGGTAAGCAGAGCCGTGCCGCGTTGCACGGCCCATGCCAGCAGCACTTGCGCCGGTGTTTTTCCGACTCGAACTGAGACTGCCGAAATGACGGGGTCTTCGAGCAGCCCCGGCCTCATTCCGTGTCCCAATGGCGCGAATGCCAACAGGACAATGCCCTTCTGCCTGCAGAATTCCAGAAGCTCGGTTTCCGGCAGATACGGATGTGACTCGACTTGCACCACGGCCGGCTTGATCCTCGCCGATTCGTAGATGGGCAACAGTCCGTCCAATGTGATGTCGGACAGTCCGATGGCGCGACATTTGCCATGGTCCACGAGATTTTCCATGGCCCGCCAGGTGTCGAGCAAAGTCACGCCACGGTCGTAAATGACATCGCCGTTCTGATCCCGCGGATCCTGATCGTCCCCTGGTTGAAACGCAAACGGAGTGTGAATGAGATAGAGATCCAGATAGTCGAGCCCGAGCCTCTCCAGACTGGCCTCGAAAGCCGGTTCGACGCGTTCGGGACGGTGATTGGAGTTCCACAACTTGGTGGTAACAAAGATGTCCTCGCGCGCGATCCCTCCAGCGGCAAGTCCCGCCTTCAACGCCTCGCCCACCTCACGCTCGTTCCGGTATCGTTCCGCACAATCGAAGTGTCGAAATCCCGCTTCCAGCGCGTCTCTGGTGGCACTTATCGTCACGGCTGCATCGGGGATCAGAGTGCCAAACCCGAGTACGGGCATGCGACCGTCTCCGTGGTTGAGGGGTAGTCTCGTAGTTCGAAAATCGGAAGTTTCAATCATGGCGACGCCTCGGCACTCTGTCGGCTGCAGTATCATCGCCCGGATAGGCGGTCCTGTTCTCGTCAGGCGGGCGAACGCCTCTTCATGTTAATACTCATTGCGTCAATTCCTCGCTGAGGCGACGCTAGCTCTCCTTGACATCCTAGCCAACTGCTCTGCCCCGCGTGGGATGAGTGAGGGTGGCCCTCCTACTCCGCTACCGGCCCTAGCATCTTCTAAATGCACCTGAACCGCTGTAGACCGCATGCTTTTTCTGAAAGACCATAACCAATGCGTCGGGTTCCACGTTGCGTGCGGCGGCGGCTACTGCGGCGTGAGCATCCTCCGGACTGCTATAGGTCGTGGTTCCCTCATGCAGATAAACTCCGGGAGGTAAATAGAACCTGTCGTTAGCATCGATGAAGAATGGGTTGAACTCTATCTTCCCCATTTCCAAATCCAGCTTCCTGTCGCGCTCGGTCGATTGATCTCCCGGTAAGCCGATCATCGCAAGATATCCAGTCATGTTGGGCCGTCCTCGATCAAAGGCTAAATCGTTTTCCATTTTGCGCGCATGTGGACTGGCTGATGAAGCGTTTTGTGGCGCTGTGCTCTTCGGTCCTTTGTGGTGAAATATCTTGCCCTGGGGATGGAATTCTTCCGGTTGGCGATAAGCTGGATCGCCACACTGGAGATGCAGATGACCCGTGCGCAACAACCTGTATTGATGCTCTTTGCTGTGGGGATGATCGGGCTGGGCATCCTTGGTTTGATCTGTGGCGATTTCGCTATGGTGTGGCAGCCGGTTGCGCCCTGGGTTCCCGGGCGGACGGCTCTGGCGTACTGCGCAGCGGCAATCATGCTGTTCGGTGGTCTCGGATTGCTTTTCCGGGCTACGGCTGTCCAGTCTATCCGCGTCCTGTTCCCTTACCTGATTGTCTGGGCGCTGCTGAAAGTTCCGGCGCTGGTAGTGGCGCCGCAGATCGAAGGGGTGTGGCTGGGCTTCGGGGAGCTGGCGGTGCTGCTGGCCGGAGGATGGACTCTGTTTGCGCGGCTGGGCGATGTGGGCGAGGGGTCTTACTGGAGATTTGTGACGGGCGAGAATGGCGTGCGCGCGGCGCGCATTCTGTTTGGAGTCTTTCTCGTACCGATCGGGCTGTCGCACATCATGTATGTGAAGGAGACGGTGGCGCTGGTTCCGGCGTGGCTTCCCTACCGGATGGGGTGGGCGTACCTGACGGGCGCGGGGCAGATGGCGTGCGGCCTGGGCGTGCTGTTCGGGACCCGGTTCGGGGTGCTGACTCGGGTGGCGGCGATGTGCGAGGCGGGGATGATCAGCATCTTTGCGTTCCTGGTTTGGCTGCCGGCGGTTGTGGCTGCGCCCCGGGCGCGGCTGCCGTGGACGGCGTTCTGGATTACCTGGGCGATCGGTGCGGCCGCCTGGGTGGTGGCGGCGAATGTGGACGGGTCGTCCAGGAAATTGCGCTTGCGACGTAAACCGCTGGATTCCCTTCCTGTGGCCGCTCACAAATAGTCGTTTGGCGAAACGCGGTTTCTCTTTCCTTTAGCGGAATATGGCAGGACGTGGAGATCGCATCCGATTTGTGCAGATCGGTGGATTTCGGAATCGGGCGGTTTCGTCTTATTCCATCAAGCTGGTCAAAGTGCTTGCCCACTTTCCTATTATGGGCAGGCTCGAACGGACGATTTCTGGTCTGAACGAGCGATGACGAATTGACCGCCATTCAATGTGCCGCTACTATCGCGGGGCTTATCCACTAAAAATCGAGGCACGGGCCGGAATGCGTAACTATCAAGGGTCACTATTACTAGCAGCAGGTGTGTTATTTCTTTCCTCTTTGATTGCAGGATGCGGTGGCAGTAGTTCCAGTGGATCTGGTAGTTCCGGGGGCAACGGCTCATCGAACCCCGCCGAGCAATCGAATCCGGTTCCGACGCTTGCCTCCGTCAGTCCAGCTTCAGCGACCGCAGGATCGTCGGCGCTGACAATTACGCTCACCGGAACCAATTTCAATTCTTCATCGACGGCTCTTTGGAATGGCGCGGCATTGCCCACAACGTACAAGAGCGCGACGTCGCTAACGGCACAGATCAGCGCCGGAAACCTGCAGACGGCTGGGAGCGCAACCCTTACAGTGAGCAATCCAGCACCGGGCGGCGGCAACTCGACCGGCGTCATATTCACGATCACACCGGCTGCGAACCCGACTCCGACGTTGACCTCGCTGAGCCCGAATTCGGCGGCTGCTGGTTCACCCGCGCTGACCCTCACCGTGACGGGCACAGATTTTGTTTCCTCTTCGACGGTTCTGTGGGAGGGCAACGCCTTGCCTACGACCTATAAGAGCGCGACGACGCTGACGGCGCAGGTGAGCGCCGACGATCTGAAGAACGCCGGCGATCCTACTGTGGAATTGAGCAGCCCTGCACCGGGCGGCGGCACGTCGAACGGGCTCACGTTCACCATTCATGCGACCACGACACCGGGCGCGACGGTGGTCAGTCTGCTGGCGAACGATCTTGCCTGGGACCCGGTAAACCGAGTGATCTATCTTGCGTTGCCTAGCGTAGACGGAACCAACAATGGGAATTCGATTCAGGTGTTGAATCCGGTGGACGGCACGCTGGGGGCGTTATCGTTTGCCGGTAGCGAGCCGAACCTTATCTCCGTCTCAGCGAACAGCAAGTACCTGTATGTCGGACTCAACGGCGCGAGCAATGTACAGCGGATGACGCTTCCGAACCTAGTGAAGGACATCACTATTCCGATGGGATCTGATACCTTCAATGGGCCTTTTTACGCAATGGATGTACAGGCTGCGCCCAACGCCGATGGTACGGTCGCAGTGGTGCGAGGAACGCCCCAAGTAAGTCCATCAGAAGAAGGTGGAGTCGTCATTTACGACGACGGCAATGCGCGACCCAATGTGCTGTGCGGTTGGATTCAATCAGGCTGTTATGGCGGCGCGAATCTCTATGATTCCATTCAATGGAACGCTGACGGTAGCGAGATGTTTGCCGCGAATTATGAAGACACGGGATTTGATTTCTACACTATTCCCGTGACTTCCGCCGGATTTGGCAAAGTGACGGACTACGCTGGGCTGGTCCCTGGTTTCTCCGGTCACATCCACTTCGACAAGACGACGGATTATGTCTATGACGAAGATGGCGAAATCATCAATCCGGCGAATGGCAGGGTGGTTGGCACATTTGGCGCATCCGGAGTCATGGTTCCAGATGGGACGATAAAGAGAGCGTTCTTCGTCGGCCAGACACAAGGCGCCGCCCAAGGTACGTTCGTGGTTGAATCCTTCGACACGGACCATTTCACCCCGATCGCGTCGCTCACCCTCACAAATGTCGTCGGGACACCCACCCATGTCATTCGCTGGGGAAGCAGCGGACTGGCCATTACCACCTCCAACGGCACCTTCGGTACATCGCATAGCGCAGGCGCGGTGTACATCGTGAACGGGTCGTTTGTGGATGGAAGCAGTAGCGCTGCGGTTGCACGACCGACGGAGAATGTGCAGCGCACGTGGCCGCACCCGCAGATCGTGACTCGCCAGTCTGTCGCCGCCAACGAGGTACGGCGCGTGCACTGACCAGGAAAACTCCGGTCAGCGGCGGTCCTAACCCGACAAGCGTGCAGGTTCACCGCTGATCTTGGCGTGCAAGGGGAGCAAGGTTCGCTCCCCTGCACGGAAGTGGCAGTGGTGGGGCACTGTTTTGTACTTTCGCACTCCCCCTCTAAATGGTAGACATGGGTATGGGCGGGTCCGTCATTCCCGACGCGGTGGTGCACCAGAAGGTGGGCATAGGAAATGCCCTGCTGGAAGTGCGCGAGCTGCGTAAGGAGTATGTGACCGGGCGCGGGCGGCTGCGGCTCTTCGATGGGCTGAGCTTTACGGTCGCGAAGGGCGAGCTGCTGGCGATTGTCGGCGCCTCCGGAGCGGGTAAAAGCACACTTTTGCACATTCTTGGTGCACTTGATGCGCCTACGAGTGGTGCCCTATACTTCGCCTCAATTCCCTTGAACACACTTAACTCCAGGCAGGCTGCAGACTTCCGGAACCGGGAAGTTGGCTATGTCTGGCAGTTTCACTACCTGCTGCCGGAGTTCACTGCGGCGGAGAACGTTGCGCTTCCCTTGCTGGCGCGGGGACGAGTCACGCAAACATGCTGAATCGAAAGCACTTGCATGGCTCGACGAGGTTGGGCTGGCGGACCGGGCGGAGCACCAGGCGGGCGAGCTGTCGGGCGGGGAGCAGCAGCGGGTCTCTCTGGCCAGGGCGCTGGTGACCGAGCCGCGGATGCTGCTGGCCGATGAGCCCACGGGCGACCTGGACGCGGAAACCGCTGACCGGGTGTTTTCGCTCATTCATAGGCTGCATGGGAGCCATGGACTGACCTCGATTCTGGTGACGCATAACCAGGAGCTTGCCGGCCGGTGCGACCGGGTGCTGCGGCTGGAAGCCGGTCATATGGAAGAGGATATTGCCAAGACGGGGAAGCCACATCTGGAGCGCACAGACAGGCTTTCTGCAACGAGGTTCCCAGGGGACCGCAGCTGTTGAACAGGCAATGCTGGCAGGTGAGTCCGGTGGCGTGGGTCGTGCATCTTTAGTAACGACGACTCACATTTCTGTACACGAGTTAGTCGGAGAGGCAGTGGTGGACGACAACCAACCCCACCAACCGTCCTCGGAGGGGGAATATGTTCGAACGATATACAGAAAAGGCACGGCGCGTTATCTTTTTCGCCCGGTATGAGGCCAGCCAGTTCGGCTCGCCGTATATCGAGACTGAGCACCTGCTGCTGGGCCTGTTGCGCGAAGATAAAGCGCTCACCAATAAATTTCTCCGCTCCCATGCCTCGGTCGAGTCGATCCGGAAGCAGATCGAAGGCCACACCACGATTCGCGAGAAGGTTTCCACCTCGGTCGATCTCCCCTTGTCGAACGAGTGCAAGCGCGTGCTGGCCTATGCCGCGGAAGAGGCGGAGCGGCTGAGCCACAAACATATTGGCACGGAGCATCTGCTGCTGGGATTGCTGCGCGAAGAGAAGTGCTTTGCCGCGGAGATTCTGCACGAGCGCGGGCTGCGGCTGGTGGCGATTCGCGAGGAACTGGCGCGGGCGACGCAGGAAAAAGCACCGGCACAGCGGCAGAACCGCGAGTCGAGCCTGCTGGCGGAGTTTTCGCGCGACCTTACCCAGGCGGCGACGGACAACCAGCTTGATCCGCTGGTGGGACGCGACTCGGAACTGGAGCGCGTGGTGCAGATCCTGTGCCGCCGCACCAAGAACAATCCGGTGCTGATTGGCGAGCCGGGCGTGGGCAAGACGGCGATTGTCGAAGGGCTGGCGCAGCGCATTGCCGATGGCGATGTGCCGAGCTTCCTGGCGGACAAGCGCGTGCTGGCGCTGGACCTGTCGCTGATCGTGGCGGGCACGAAGTATCGCGGCCAGTTCGAGGAGCGGTTGAAGACCATCATGAAGGAGCTGATGGAGAACCAGAACTCCATCATCTTTATCGACGAGCTGCACACGCTGGTGGGCGCGGGATCGGCGGAGGGGTCGCTGGATGCAGCGAACATCCTGAAGCCGGCGCTCTCGCGCGGCGAGATACAGTGCATCGGCGCAACCACGCCGGGCGAGTATCGCAAGTCGATCGAGAAGGACCGCTCGCTGGAGCGGCGCTTCCAGGCAGTGAAGGTGCCGCCGCCGAACGAGGCGGATGCGATCAAGATCATCATGGGTATCAAGGACCGTTACGAGAAGTTTCACGCGGTCAGCTATACGGATGACGCGATCGAGTTCGCGGTGTCGCATTCGAACCGCTACATTCCGGACCGGTTCCTGCCGGACAAGGCGATCGACCTGATCGACGAGGCGGGTGCGCGCGTGAAGCTGCGCCAGACCTCGCTGCCGGAGGAGATCACCGAGGTCCAGAAGCGGATCAAGTTCATCGTGCACCGCATGGAAAACGCCATTGCGAACCACGAGTTCGAGAAGGCGCGCTTCTACTGTGACGAGGAGCGCAAGGAGCGCGAGAACCTGCGCGCGCCTGCGCGACAAGTATCACCTGGACGATTCGACGGCCGGCATTGTGGGCCGCGAGGACATCGAGGACGTGGTGAGCCGCTGGACGGGCGTGCCGGTCACCTCGATCAAGGAAGAAGAGACGCAGAAGCTGCTGCGGGTGGAAGAAGAGCTGCACAAGCGCGTGATCTCGCAGGATAAGTCGATCAGCGCGCTGGCGCGTGCGATTCGCCGCTCGCGTGCGGGACTGAAGTCGCCGAACCGGCCGATCGGGTCGTTCCTGTTCCTGGGACCGACCGGCGTGGGCAAGACGGAGATGGCGCGCACGCTGGCGCAGTTCCTCTTCGGCTCGGAGAAGTCGCTGATCCGCTTCGATATGTCGGAGTTCATGGAGAAGCATTCGGTGTCGAAGCTGATCGGCTCGCCTCCGGGCTACGTGGGCTACGAAGAGGGCGGTCAGCTTACGGAACGCGTGAAGCGCTCGCCGTACTCTGTCGTGCTGCTGGATGAGATCGAGAAGGCGCATCCGGATGTGTTCAACATCCTGCTGCAGGTCTTTGAAGACGGCCAGCTCACCGATGGTCTGGGAAACACGGTCGATTTCAAGAACGTGATCCTGATCATGACGTCGAACATTGGCGCGCGGCACCTGCAGAAGAAGCAGGGGCTGGGCTTCCAGAGCGATCGCGAAGACCTGGTGATGGAGAAGATCGAAGACCTGGTGAAGAACGAGGTGAAGCGCACCTTCAATCCGGAGTTCCTGAACCGCCTGGACGAAGTGATTATCTTCCATGCGCTCTCGGACGCGGACCTGATCCAGATCCTCGAACTGCTGGTGCAGCAGCTGAACGCGAACCTGGCGCAGAAGGCGATCACCATCAGCGTGAACGAGGAGGCGAAGAAGTGGATCCTCGAAAAGACGCTGATCGACCGCACGTACGGGGCGCGTCCGCTGCGCCGCGCACTGCAGCGCTACGTGGAGGACCCGCTGTCGGAGGCGCTGATCGCCGGCGGCATCTGCACAGCGACCTGCGTTCCTCGAGGTCTATCTCGAGAACAACCAGCTCTTCTATCGTCCGGTGGTTCAGGACGGTGAAGAGGCGGCGGCGACGGAAGGCATTCTGCTCTTCAGCTAAGTTGCATTATTTCGATGAAAAGGCTCCGCGAAACTGCGGGGCCTTTTTGTTTTTGCTAGTACCGGATTTTTTGTTGCAGCAGCGACTCAGCCGGAATAGGCTTCCCAATAATCTCAGACTTTGCCGCAATCCCTCTCGGGCTACGCGGACCCACTCAGGTTCGGAGATTCGCAATGATCAATCTTCTTCATTCCCGTCGCGCATACGCGACTGTGGTCGCCGTCCTATTCGCGGTCTTCGCGGGAGAGCTTTGGCTCTCAGTGGCACGACTCTCACAGACGATCGATGAAGGGGCCCACCTGTACTCTGGATACCAGTATTGGAAAGCCGGGGATTTCGGGCTCAATCCAGAACATCCCCCTCTGGTGAAGTTCGTTGCGGCGGCACCTTTGCTATCGCTTTCTTTGCAACAGCCCCACCCACCCAGATTTTCTTCGAAAGCCGAGGAATACATCGGTGGCGCGCAGCTCATCTACGGAAACAATGCAGACAAGCTACTGTTCCGGGCGCGTGTGGCTGTATCGATCTTCAGCATTCTGCTCGCATGCCTCGTGTTTCTTGCCGGACACGAGATGTTCGGCGCGACAGTCGCCCTGATCGTGCTCCTCCTCTGTGTCTTCGAGCCGAATTTGTTGGCGCATGGCGCGCTGGTGACGACTGACATGGGCGCGACTGTCACCATTTTTGGCGCCGTTTACGCGGCATACCGGTATGCGAAGAAACCGACTATACCACGGGTGATCGTAGTAGGACTTGCGCTTGGCCTGGCTGCGATCGTGAAGTTCAGTGCCATTGCCCTTCTTCCGATCCTCGGTTTCGCTCTGCTGGTGGAATTTGTCGTGAGGTGGCGTCGTAACGCGCGTTCCGGACAGAGCCCACGAGCGATGTTGCGCTCGCTATTGCGACTTAGCGTACATCTTGCGATGGCGCTTCTGATTGCATGGACGGTGCTATGGGCAGCCTACGGTTTCCGTTATCAGGCGCGGCCTCCGGCAATGGCTCTGGCTCCGACGCTGGCTAATTATGCGCAGGAGTTGCCCTCTCATGCGCAGACCCGGATCATCCTTTGGCTGGGACACTGGCATCTTCTGCCCGAAGCCTATCTTTACGGCCTGGTCGATATGCGTGTGTTTGGAGGCCATATTCCGTCGTTCTTGCTGGGCCGGGTACGTCCAGGTCCAACCTGGAATTATTTTCCGCTTGCTTTCCTGATCAAGGCCACGCTGCCGATGCTGGTTCTTCTCTTAGCGCTTCCTTTCATCGCAAGGGGCTGGAAGGGCCATCGGCGGGAACTCTTTTATGTTTCGATGGCGCCGATCCTCTATATGCTGATCAGCCTGGCGGCGCCGCAGAACATCGGGGTGCGGCACATTCTTCCTGTGTTCCCATTTGCGATTGTCTTAGCCGCGGTTTCGGCGCGGCTCCTCGCCCAGCGCTCTCGCGCGGGCTATTACGCAGTGCTCGTTCTGCTGTTGTTCTCTATCGTCACCTCGCTGCTAATGTTTCCCGATTACCTTGCCTACAGCAACGAGGCAGTTGGCGGTCCTTCGCACGGATATCGCCTTCTCACCGATTCGAATGTCGACTGGGGACAAAGCGTGAAAGAGGTGCGCGAGTACGTCGTGAACGAACATATCCAGGACTGCTGGTTTGTACCTGCCGGCGGCGCCGCATTCAGCAATGCGAAGTATTACGACATTCCGTGCAAGCCGATGCCTTCCCTATTTGAACGCGCGGTGGGCGCACCGCTGCCAATCATTCCGGAGACTGTGCACGGCACGGTGCTGGTAAGCGCGACAGAGGCAGCGGGCCTTTTCAGCGGGCCGGCACCTATGAATCCCTATCGGGATTTGTTGTGGCGCAAGCCGGACGATATGATCGGGCACGCCGTTCTGGTGTTCCACGGAGACGTGCATCTACCTCTCGCAGCGGCGGCAGGGCACGAGTCGGCAGCAATCCGGTTACTGCAAGCCGGCAATCCAGAGCAGGCGCTGGCGGAAGCCAAGACCGCAGTGGCGCTGGCGCCAAGCTCTCCGGACGCACAAGCGACTCTGGGCGCGGTTCTGTGGAAGACGAATCAGCGAGATCAAGCGCAACAGGCATTCCAGACCGCGCGCACTCTTGCTCACCAGCAAGACCCGGAAGACCTGATGCAAACAGACCAGATGATTGCCTCGCTGATGCAGTAGGAGCTTAAATTCGAAACGCGGTGCCCAGGTCCTGGCAGACGACTTCCGCGTCTAATGCGTGCAACTTAGCATTCGATATGCAGCGACCTGCGTTCCTCGATGTCTATCTCGAAAACAACCAGCTCTTCTATCGTCCGGTGGTTCAGGATGGCGAAGAGGCGGCGGCGACGGAAGGCATTCTGCTCTTCAGCTAAGTTGCATTGTTTGATGAAAAGGCTCCGCGAACCTGCGGGGCCTTTTTGCTGCACGTCTTCATGAGTGACTCGCCCCGTTTGGGGACAGTTGTCGCAATAGAGGGATGCGGCTTGCATCGGCATAGATGTGGTGGTCAACATCAGCCCCGGAGTTGCTCTGGAATTCGCAACTCACAGCACGCATATCTGTTTCCTAACCGGTCCCCTGGGGAGTCAGCGTTGAAGAAAAGAAATATGGTGCCACTTGGCGCTCGCGCACACTAGATCTGCCTGACCAATCCCCGTTCGGTCACCCTGGAGTTACGCACAAGGGTTAACACCAAGAGCATTCCAATGAATGGAACGATTCCCGCGACGATTACGATGGGATCGAATGAGTGGCCGGCCCTTGCCTGATGCGCGTCTGAGAAATATCCAATAAGTTTGAATGCCACGACCGTCCCGAAGCCCGCGGCAGTTCCACTGAGGCCGCTGACGGAAGCAACGGATTCACTTTTGAAAAGATCAGCGGGCAGCACATTCGCCATTGTGGAGAAAGCAGCGAAAGAAAATGTAGCATAGCCAAACAGCGCTGCTATCAGGTATAGATTCTTCGTGAAGATAGTAGGGATTAGCATGGTGACGCCGATGCCGCCGAAGACGACCAGCGCTTTACGAGCGGCGCCGATTGACCAACCTCGTTTGATCAAATAGCCGGATAGAGATCCTCCGAAGAAATTTCCCAGATCTGCAGCGACAAACGGTACCCAGATGACCACCAGGCTACTCTTGAGTTCGATTCCTTTTGCAACCAGATAAATCGGGAACCAGTCTGTGACAAAAAACCAGACCGGGTCGGTGAATAGCTTGGCCGCAATGACTCCCCAGGTTTGGGGGAACCTTACGAAGATCGCGCCATCGCGGACGTGGCGCGCTTGGCTGTTGCAGATCGTCTGCGCACTTGTCGGCAACGATGTATTGAAGTTCGGCCGGACTGATTCGGCTATGCTTCTCCGGCGATTCGTATAGCGACCGCCAACCTATCAACCAGATGAACCCAAGAAGCCCCGGTATCATGAACGCCAGATGCCAGCCCCAACGGTAGTAGATCGGCAAGACGAGGAAAGGTGCTACGGCGGCGCCGACCGAAGAACCGCTATCGAAAAATGCCGTAGCCAGGGCGCGCTCCTTGCTCGGAAACCACTCTGAGACTGCCTTGGTCGCAGCCGGCCAGTTGGCGGATTCGCCAGCGCCCAGCAGAAAGCGAAATGTCGCAAAGCTGCCAAGGCCCCGCGCTAATGGCGTCAACATTGAGACAACTGAATACCAGAGCACCGTGATGGTCAGGCCGCGTCTGGTTCCGATGCGATCGAGCAGGCGGCCGAAAACAGTCTGGCCGAGCGAATAGGCCACACGGAACGCGATCACAATGTTGGCGTAGTCGTTGTTTGTCCAGCGGTACTGCAGCTTCAGGTAAGGAGCGAGCAGCGAAAGGGTTTGACGATCGATGTAATTGATAATCGTGGACGCGAAGAGTATCGCCCCGATCCACCAGCGTAACGAGCGGATAGGTTGAGGCCTGACGGAAGTGGTCTGTGCAGGAATGATCAGAAACTCTATGTTGCTGTCGCGGTATACAGCTTGGGACTTAGCAAGGCTGCGGAGTTTTTATCGAGATACACCGTCGCCTTAGGATGATTGCGCAGTATAGAAGCAGGCGCCATCGGACTTATTTCGCCCTCGAAACAGAGTTTTACGGCTGCCGCCTTGCGTGAATCAGGAGCAATCGCAAGCAACTCCTTCACCTTCATGATCTGCCGCACTGACATGGAGATCGCACTTTGCGGGACCTGCGAAAGATCGGAGAACCACGCTTCCCCTACCTGCTGCAGGCGGCAAGGCTCATCCAGATTGACGACGAGGTAGGGCTCTTCGGTCTCGAAATCTGCAGGCGGATCGTTGAACGCGAGGTGCCCATTTTCACCTATTCCGAGAAATGCGATGTCCACGGGGGCTGAGGCCAGGGCTGCACTGGCTCGCGCGAGGACCGATGCGACATCACCATCCCCGTCGAGCAGGTGATAGTTCACGATCCCCGTCTTGTTGATCAATTGCTCCAGAAGCATTTTGCGGAAGCTGCCCGGATGGGTGATCGGCAAACCGATATATTCATCGAGATGAAAGACTTCAACACGAGGCCAATCGATTCCGGGAGCACTCGTGAGCGCTTCGAGAAATTCCTTCTGTGATGCTGCGGTTGCCGCGATAACACGCGCCGAGCCGCGGTCGAGAATCGCCTTGCGGATAACTCTGGCCGCATGCTCCGCCGCCGCTTTTCCCAACGAACGCTTGTCGCTATAAACATTGATGTTCATTGCCTTTGTCCTTTGCCTGCTGTTGCGTCCAGCCCAACTATTCGTAAATGTCTACGGCTCCCGTCGAGCGACGCCCATCCGAACGCGGGTACCAACTGCAAACGGTTGAACCACGCCAACGTTGTCTCGCCACAATGCATCGATCAATTCGGTCTGGACATCGCTCCTATGCGACCGCGCAGCACCGTCATAGAAGCTGGCGGCAGCATATAGCGTTCCGTCCCGGCGGGCAAAGTGGAGCGCGCTGGTGGACCGTCCGGATCGGCGTAGCCATTCCTCAGGGCTGAGTGCCATGTGTACTGCTCCTTGCCGAAGGTGATCCTGTCAACCGGCCCGACAAAGGAAGTGGCGCTATTCGCCTCGGCATCGTGAAAGGTGATGTTCACCGTGTGGGAGTTGTCGTAGTCCTTGTTGATGAGCATCAGCGCCCATTGGCCATCAGGCCGCAGGACAGCATATGCGGTCACCAGACGATGTCCGTCAGAATCCTTTATGTCGGTGGTTGCCTGAAAGAGACGGTGTTCCGCATCCTTTGGCTCAGCCCATTCCTGAGTCAACATCTGCGCGGCAAAAAACTGGGAGGTGCGTTGCTTGATGACATAGTTATGGTCAGTGGTGAACATGTGATATGTCCCCCAGCTGTTGTCACATGCAGGGTGAGGCGTGGAGTAAGGCAATGCAGTGTGGTAGAAGGAACCCTTCCCTCCTGCTGTAAGGAAGGCTGGAAACGTATCGCCCACCCACAGCGCTCCGAAGACGTCGACGGCGACATCCGCTCCGGGAGCATTGGTTTCAGAATTGATCATCGGGACGTTTGCGGGTAACCCGTCGTCGCGCCAGACCTGCATGATGTGCGTGAGAATCTCCGGTTCCCTGTAGAGATTGCTCCAGGGTCCCTGGCAGGTTCCGTCGTAGTAGGGATAGTGCTCGTACGACATAAACGATAAGTCGGAAAGCCGGTCGTGCGTCCTGAGGTAACTCAGGAAGCGTTTGAACCATGAAGTCTCGCCATGCGAGTCCGGCCAGAACTTGATGTCTTCGCCGACTCCTTCAAACACAGGTCCTCCGAGTTGAAGGGTTGGATCAACCTTGTGCAGCGCGGCGGCCCATTGCAAGTAGAGAGCCGCGTAATCCTCAGGGCCCATGTATTGACCATCCGGTTCTTCGCCCATTTCGATGCGCGAGATCGGATATCCACGCTTCTTCAGATATGTGATCTGGGCTGCGGCATCTTCCGGAGTGCTGTAGAGCATTGCGACCGGCACCATAGCGGGCAACCCTCGCGTGATCCCGCTGGTGAAGAACAGATCAAAGCCAACCTGATCTCCGGATTCCATGCGATCGGGAATTTTGTAGAGATCGGAGGGTTCGTGCCAGGGGTCTATGGACGAGCTGTAGGTAAATGTCTGGTCCTGACCCGGTGCGTGATGAAGGATATCGTGGAACTGGCCCTGGTTCAGCGTTCCGACATAGACCTCCTTCATGGCGTATCCGACACAATTGCGACGATCAGCTTTCCCATGTGTATCGCAAGTGTTCGACGACTCCGTCATCAGCACGCGGACGTACTGAGTGGCGACCGGCGTGGAAGAAAGCTGGAGTGTTTCGGTTCCTCCCTTTCCGCCACTGACAACGCCAGACGCATAGTCTTTCCACTCACCGGAAGCGGGATTATCCATCGGATCATCTTTGCCCTGCCAATGCTGCACTCTGTAGCTTTTGGCGTAGGGCTCAGCCCAAGCGAGACGAATGGCCGTCACTATCTGTTTCGCTTGCAGCTGGATCACGATCCACTGCGGATGGAGGCTGTCATCCTCGCCGGTGAATTCCTTTGTAAGGTACGGATTACTCTTCCAGTAAGTCTTGATATCTCCGTCGTCGAGCCTTGAATATCCATCGAACTCTGATCCGGAATTACGAGTGACACCGCGATGCGGCAGAGCATATCCGTAGGAATGGCGAATCATTTCGTTTGTGGGCGTCGCACTCCCTGTGAAGTAGCCCTTTCCAGACGGGTCGCTCCAGGTTCCGTTGGGATTCCAATGCCAGGCTTGAACGAACAGCTCGGTGTTCTGCCGATAGCTGACCGGACCCCAGCCTGATTCAAGAATCTGTTTTATCTGGTCGGGTCTGAAAAACGTGTCGGTTGTGTTGGTAGGAATGCGATCCACGGTGCTACCTAATGCTCGTAGAGGGCTGAATGTGTTTGCAACATGAGCCGGGGTGGCATCGATGCTGACCGTTTGTGCTGAGGCGCAGAAGAGCTGCAACAGCGCGACCGACAGCAGGGGCAAGAGGATGAACGTAGCCCTTCTCGTCATTGCCGGTCCAGTTCTTGGGAGATTGATTCTATTCACACGACGAACAAACAATTGCATGCAGTTCCTCTCGCGTCATCTCTTCGGTTGGAAGACCCACATTCGAGAAGTGTCCAAGGTCTTCCAGAGGCTAGATTGTATGCGGCATGTTGCATACGGCGTTCGCCTGCTGCGTGCGGAAAAAGTGTGGAAAGGCGGACAGCGCATCGGGCCGGTAAAGGCTCTGATGATAGCAATTCCGATATCCAGCTTCCTCAACGCCGCGGAAGCGAGCGGCACGCAGCGGCAGATCGCGCCGGTTTTTTTTGCGCTTGACTGCCGTTACATCTGGTGAAATATTTATGTCCTATTCAATCGTTTTAATAACGGTCAATTCTGTGCTGGAGAACCGGCCATGAATGAAGTGGCCTCCCCACAGCGGGCTCGATGAAGAGACACGACAGTGCGTCCTGGTGTCACCTTTTTGGAGGCGGTTATGAGGAGAGCGAGCCTTTGGGGCCTGTATCTTTTGGCGGTGTCGATGGTGGGCCCTGCGTACGCGCAGAGCACTAACGCAGGCGACATCCGAGGCACAGTGACTGACCAGTCGGGGGCGTTAGTCCCCGAGGTTACGGTGACGGTGTTAAACGTCGACACCGGTGTGGCGAAGGACTATGTCACGAATCGCGACGGCGTGTTTGACACCTCCTCGATCGTGACAGGGCAGTATCAGATCACATTCACGAAAACCGGCTTCAACCGGCTGGTGCGCGGCCCGGTCACCGTCCAGGTCGGATTTACGGGAGTGAACGCGCAGTTGAAGATCGGTTCCACCGCGCAGCAGGTTGTGGTGACGGACAACGTTCCCCTGCTGCAGACGGAAACGGGTGAGCAATCGACGACGCTGGAAGCGAAGTCGATGGCGCAGTTGCCGAACGTTGGGAACGACTGGCAAAACTTCACCATCCTGCTCCCCGGAACGTCCGGTACTCCTTCAGGACAAGCGACCGGCAACCCTGCTTCAAATCCCGGCCAATTTGTGTCGGCGAACGGCAATCTTCCCTACAACGCCATGCTGGCCGACGGGTCCACGACCACATTGCCGTCGAGCAGCAACTCGGATGTGTCGACATTTGAGACGGTGGCCGAACTGGAGGTGAGCACGTCGAGCTTCTCCGCCCAGTACGGCATCGGCGGATACATCTTCAACCAGATCAGCAAGGGCGGCACCGATCAATTTCATGGCGCGGTGTACGAATATTTTCAGAACGATGCACTGAATGCCAAAGGATACGGCTTCGGGCAGCCGATCACTGTTCCGTTTCTTCGCTACAACAACTACGGCGGGTCGATTGGCGGGCCCATTCTGAAGAAGAAGATGTTCTTCTACTTCAACTTCGAAAAGCTCAGCAATCACGGATCCAGCACTGGCTTTCTTACGGTTCCGACGGAGGCCGAGCTGAATGGCGATTTCACGGGACAGCCAACCATCTATGACCCGACGACGCAGGTGATTACGCAGACGCCCAATGGCCCTGTGGTCACGCGGCAATCGTTCGCCGATGAGTATGGCAACGGGAACAAGATACCGGCAAACCTGATCGATCCGGTTGCGAAAGCCATTCAATCCTACTATCCCAAACCCAATGTCGGCGGCAATGTGTCTCAAGGCGCTGCCATTAACAACTATTTCTACAACGCTCTGAACTCCAGCCCATTCACGAAGTATTTTGGCCGGCTGGATTACGACATTACGCCCACGAACCGGCTGACGATCTCCGACACGCAGCGTGACAGTCCCGCGGTGCAAAACCAATGGGATACCTGCCCTATCGGCTGCGATAATGTCGATACCGACAGCAATAACTCGCAGATCACGGATGTATGGAATATCAGCCCCACCGCCGTGAACGAAGCCCGAGTAGGTTTCACCGATCAGCTGAACTACTATGTCGATTCCACTTTGAACCAGGGCTTTCCGACGAAGCTGGGATGGAAGTTTGCCAAGGCGGATCAGTTTCCGACCCTCGCTATTTCGGGAAACTGCTGCTTCAATCTCGCTCCGAACGTCAATGCGGTTCAGAAGGAAATGGTCTTCGATTTTTCCGACGTGGTCACCTTAATCCGCGGCAAACATATCCTGCATTTCGGCGGCGAGTTTTTGCTCTACAGGACGGATACGACAACCTGGGGCAACATCAATGCGGGAACGTTCAACTTTTCAGGCGCATACACGCAATCCACCGTCGGCGACAGCACAACTGGCCTCGGCTATGCCGATTTCCTGCTGGGACAGTCCCAGAGCTGGAGCGCGCTTGTCGCGCCGGAGTATGGACCGCGAGCCAAAAATCCGCAGATGTTCGTTCAGGATGATTTCAAAATACGCCCGAATCTGACCCTGAATGTGGGAGTGCGCTATCAGATTGAGACAGGATGGAAAGAAGTCAAGAACAACATCAGCGCCTTCGATCCGACGGTATTGAATCCTGCGACCGGTACCGATGGCGCCATCTGGTACGCGGCTACGCATGCGAATGGCCGCAGGTCGCTGCAGGCAAACGCATTCAGCACCGTTCTGCCGCGTTTGGGATTCTCCTGGCTGCCGCATCCGAACACAACCGTTCGCGGCGGATTCGGCATCTTCGCTTATCGCTGGAGTCTAGACACCTATGGAACGGGAATGGGAACGGCCATTCAATTCCAAGGGAACTCGACCGACCAGACGAACGGAATCCTACCTGTTACCACTCTCTCTGGCGACGGCAGCAACCTTCCCTACATAGGGCCCACAACCGATCCTGCAGCACTGAATGGGCAGGGAGTGGTTTACAACAAGTACCACACGCCGGTTCCTGAGATTTATCAGTGGAATTTCGCAGTACAGCGCGAGTTGGGAACCAATATGGTGGCAGAGGTGGCCTACGTGGCCAGCCACGCTCACAATCTTAGTTTCCCCGTAGATATAAACCAGGTGCCGGAGAATAAGCTGGGACCGAACGATAGCCCCGCATATCTGCCGTACCCGGTGTATCAGAGCATTAGCGGCGACACATTCAACGGCCTCTCCAACTACAACTCGCTGCAGACGTCTATCAGCAGACGCTTCGCTTCGGGTTTCAGCCTGAATCTCAACTACACCTGGGCTCACTTCCTGGACGATCAGGATTCCTCGGGGTATGGAGGCGCAGCCGGAACGCAGACGGTGCAGCGATCCTACGATCCATCGGCAAGCTATGGCTCTTCCAACTTCGATGTGCGCAACGCCTTCAAGGGGAGAGTTGTCTATGAGCTGCCGTTCGGCAAAGGCAAGATGTTCCTGAACAAAAACGGCCTCGTCGATTCGGTCATCGGCGGCTGGCAGGCTTCCAGCACATTTGTTCTTTCCTCCGGCTTCCCGTTTACCCCCACGATAGCCGGCAATAATTCGTTTTCACAGGCGGGAGACTGGTATCCGAATCAAATCGGAAATCCCAGACCGAGTCATCGCAGCATCGACCAATGGTTCGATCCGACCGCATTTGCGCTCCCGGCGGCAGGAACCTTCGGCAATATGAGGAGGAACAGCCTGCGTAGTCCGGGAATCGATGAGGTGAATCTCTCGGCCGGCAAGTCATTCGCGCTGGGCGATCGACTCAGCCTGCAGATTCGTGCCGATACGACCAACGCCTTCAACCATCCGAGCTTTGGCCTTCCTAATTTGAGTCTGGAGCCAAGCGGAGGGACCGGCGCGGATTCGTTCGTGGGCTCCCCAACGAACATTACTACGACTACCGTGGGCGGCCGAACGATGCAGCTCAATGCGCGGATATCGTTCTAACTCGCGACCTACAAAGAGCACGAAGGAAGGGCTGGATCACGAGGGGACGCATGACATGGCGCACCAGCTTTGAACTCGCCGGAATCTGTGTTGCGATCGGCGCGCTCTTCCCTTCTGCCACGCTCGTAGCGCAAAAGGTTGTGGTGGATGCCACTCCATCGCACGTCGTCAATTCGTTCAGCCCCATCCGCGCACTCGGTGCCGGCGTAGACAGGCTCCGGGCAGGCGAGGGCGCGCCAGAGATGGGCCGCGCCAGTATCACGAAGGAAACAGTTGAGCGAAACTCAGACAGGCTGCTATCCGGTCCGGTTCTTAAGGCGATCCTTGGAGCGGGATGGCAGGCTGTAACTTATCGGCAAAATACAGAGCTGCAGATCGAGGCATGGCACTGGAACCCACGAGGCACCTGGAGCGATCCGCAGAAAAAAGCCGGCTATTTCACCGGCAGTGCAGAGCCAGGCGACAGTATCCATCACTCATGGGCTTACCCGCTGCCGCATCGGGGTGACACTCTGGGCGACGGTGACGGGTGGTCTCGTCTGACGGATGGCGATCCAAGAAGCTACTGGAAGAGCAATCCATATCTGACAAGGTACTTCACGGGTGAGGACGATGCACTGCACCCCCAGTGGATATTGATCGATCTCGGAAGAAAAGTGGAGATCGATGCGATCCGGATCGCCTGGGCCAATCCATACGCACAGGATTATGCGGTGCAATTCTGGACAGGTGACTTGGAGCCGTTCTATCAGGGGACAACCAAGGGCACGTGGCAAACTTTCCCCAGGGGTTCCGTCGTGGGTGGCAAGGGCGGATCCACGACAATGAAACTCGCCGATTGGAAGATCCCCGTACGGTACATCCGCATCTGGATGACAAGATCATCGGGCACTTGCGATACATACGGCCCGGCCGACAAACGCAATTGCGTTGGCTATGCAGTCAATGAGCTTTACGGCGGAACCCTCTCCGGCGCTAACGAATTCACTGATGTAATGCACCATGTACCGAACCGGGCACAGACCATCACGTGGACGTCCTCGACGGATCCCTGGCACACTGCGTCCGATTTAGATGTGACCAAAGGTGATCAGATCGGCTTCGATTTCTTCTTCAGCAGCGGCATAACCCGTGGTCTCCCTGCCATCGTACCGATTGCGATGCTCTATGCGACGCCAGACGACGCCGCGAACGAGATCGCTTATCTCTATAAGCAGCACTATCCCGTATCACGCATTGAAATGGGGGAAGAGCCGGATGGTCAGCGTATGCTCCCGGAAGACTACGCCGCCCTGTACATACAATTCGCTACAGCGATTCATCGGCTCGTTCCTGAAGCCAAGCTGGGAGGACCGTCCTTCGAGGGGACGTTAGGGGATGTGGAAGTCTGGCCGGATGTAAACGGACGCGCGTCCTTCCTAGGTCGTTTTCTGGACTATCTAAGGGCGCACCGCCGTCTAAGTGACTTCACATTTTTTTCGTTCGAACACTATCCCCCCAGCGCCTCGTGGAATGATCTGTATCTCGAACCGGAGTTCGTGAAGCACATTGTTCAAGTCTGGAAGGATGATGGACTGCCGGCCGATATCCCATTCTTCATGACAGAGGGCAACATGGAGGGGTTCGGCGCAGCACCAGATATCAAAGCGGGATTGTGGCTTGCGGACTACGTGGGCTCTATCATGACTGCAGGTGCCAGCGGCACTTTCTATTTTCACTACATACCCACCCCGGGCCGTCCCGCACCGTTTCTCATGGTTGATAAGGACTATCAGGTGGTGGGATATCCATCGCAATATCTCGTTGCGCAGATGATAACCAGCGAGTGGGTGCAGCCGGTGGATGCAATGCATCAACTGTTCCGCGCGTTGAGCGATGTGACGGACGCATCCGCAAATGTGCTGGTTACCGCGTATCCGGTGGAACGACCAGACGGGATGTGGTCGGTCATGCTTGTGAATAGGGATCGTGATCACGATCACGCGGTAAAGGTAGAGTTTGCGAACGCAGATAGCGCGCAGCGCCGTTTTTTCTCCGGTCCCGTCGCCAGAACGACTCTTGGGCCAGCCCAATATCAGTGGCATCCGGACGGCGACATGGGGCACACAGATCCAGATGGCCCGCCCTTAAAATCAACTGTAGACGGGGCAGCAGACACGCAGTACGAATTGCCGAAGGCATCTATCACCGTGCTCTGCGGAAAGCTGAGCACTGGCGAGAATAAGGATTAGCAACGAATTCTCCCCAGGCTCTTTAAAGACACCCATGCCACAACGAAAGTCCGGGCATATCACTCTCACCGATGTTGCGCGCTCTGCCGGCTTTGCTGTCTCCACGGTCTCCATCGTCCTGAGCGAAGCCCCGCTCTCGAAGAACGTCTCGGCAGCGACACGCGAGCACATCCGGAACACCGCTGCCCGGCTTGGCTATCACCCAGACGCATTTGCGCGCTCGCTGCGCAAACGCACTTCACAAACCATCGGCGTGCTAGCTTTCGACCTTTCCGATCCCTTCTGTATGCCCATCGTTGGTGGAATTCAGTCGGGTCTGCAGCCCACCGGATATCTGCCACTGGTGATGGACGCCCAGACACAGCGCGGACTTTTCGATAGCTATCTCACACTTCTGCTCGAGCGCCGCGTGGAAGGCGTAATCGTCATTGCCAGTTGGGTTTTCGAAGAGGTGGGGCTGCTGGCCGACATGCGGAAGAACAAGGTGCCGATCCTGATCGTAGGCCGTGATCTGACCGATCAGGGAATCACATCGATCCTGCTCGATAACTGGCAAGGCGGCTATATCGCCATGCGGCATCTGATTGACTTAGGCCACCGGCGCATCGCTGTAATTCTTGGGCCGGAGGGGATGTTCGACAGCCAACCCCGCTGGGAGGGTATCCAACGAGCAGCCGCGGAGAAAGAGGTACCGCTCGATCCAAATTTGATATTCCGACTGCCTGGGAGGGGCGATTCGGAAGCAGGCTTCGAGGGCGGCCGACAGTTCGCCTGCGAGTTGCTGGCTAAGGAGGCGGTCTTCAGCGCAGTGCTCGCGTTCGATGATCTAACGGCGCTTGGTGTCTTACGCGGTCTGTCTGACGCAGGCATACGTGTGCCCAACGATTGCTCGGTCATGGGATTCGATAATGTTCTTCCGGCGCGTGTATCCACGCCGGCTATCACGACGGTGAGCCAGCCTCTGCACTCCATGGGTCTGCAGGCGGCGGATGTCATTCTGAAAGCTTTGCAGCGATCGTCAAGCGGGAAAGGACGGCTGATGAAGTTTGCTCCCGAGTTGGTGGTGCGTACGTCAACAACTGAACGAAACCCCAGCTAGAGTCGATCAGCCTCGTGACTTCCTCCTGACTGAGCACGCAGGCGGGCGTTTGTGGCAACTGATCGCCGGCGGCATCGCACAGCGACCTGCGTTCCTCGAGGTCTATCGCGAGAACAACCAGCTGTTCTATCGTCGTCCGGCGGTGCAGGATGGCGAAGAGGAGGCGGCGGAAGGTATTCTGCTCTTCAGCTAAGTTGCATTGTTCGACGAAAAGGCTCCGCGAAACTGCGGGCTTACGTGCTAGGCTCCGGGCCGCCCGACCCTAGACTTATGGACATGTCACCAAAGGTGATGATGGCATACACGAGTAAAGCTATGCCGACCATCCGCCGCTCCGCGGTCAGCATCATGGTTAGCACGATCAAATTCAGAGGCTACATCCAGAATTCCTTTCAGACGCAGCCAAACATGAGTGTCAGCATCGGATGCAGGCGGTTTTAGGCAGCTTTTAACCGGGCATTCAAGCGCGAATTCGGCAGTCCCCCGCTCGGTACCGCGGCGAACAAAGAATGTCTTCAAATGAGCTCACCGAGAAGGCCACAACACGCGGGAGGACTGCCTCCGAAGCGTGACAACTCCGCGCAGCAGGTAAGTACTTGAGAGCAGCTTGCCGAACCGGCGCTCTCGTCCAGAAGATTCAGAAGCCCCCCACGGCTATTCTCCATTGGTGCAGAACGGCCGATGCGAGTTTCCCGGCGTCGTAGATCTGGAAACGTGCTAAGCCCTGTAATCGTCAATTGAGACCGGCTACGTGGTCCGCTCAACGGAAACCGACTTTTGGTTAACTATCGGATTTCGGTGAGTGCCTTGGCGATCATGCACTCACCGAGCCCCGCCGATTTTAGATGGCCGACATGCCGCCGTCGACGGACAACTCCACCCCATTCACGAAGCTCGAATCGTCTGAAGCAAGGAACAGCGCGACCGTCGCAATTTCCTCAGGACGACCCATCTTTCCCCGCGGGATCAGGGATTCGAACATCTGCTTCGCCTCTTCGGTGAGGACTTGGTCCTGCATCGGTGTGGCGATCGGCCCCGGGCTCAGCACGTTCACCCGGATATTCCTGCCCTTCAGTTCGTTGAGCCACGTGCGTGCGAATGAGCGCAATGCCGCCTTGCTCGCCGAATACACGCCGAAACCAGGAAAACCTTTCACCGACGCAACTGAGCCGGTCATGAAGATCGATCCACCATCGTTGAACAGCGGCAACGCCTTCTGAACCGCAAACAGCGTGCCGCGCGCATTCAGACCGAATTCCGCATCGAAGTGCTGCTCGGTAATCTCGCCCAGGTTGACGGCTTTACCCGTGCCAGCACTCGCGAACAAGACGTTGATCTTGCCCTTGACCCGCTTGACTGTATCGAACAGGCGGTCGAGGTCGTCGAGATTGGCCGCGTCGCCGCACACGCCGGTCACGTTCCGGCCAATCAGTTTGACGGCCTCATCGAGCGTCTCCTGCCTCCGGCCCGTGATGAAAACGTAGGCGCCTTCCTCAACGAACCGCTTGGCGCTCGCCAGCGCCATGCCGCTCGATCCACCCGTGATGACTGCAACCTTACCCTCAAGCTTTCCCATAATTACTCCCTTCGAAATTTGCGCCTGCGATGAGGCGCCTTTCATCAAACGCTAGAGAGTAGATTTCTTTGGCGGCGGACGAGAACTGCTCAATAGTCCTAATCTTTTGTCTATTCGTCCAAAAGAGGGAGGCTAAGTTGGACCCGATAACAGACATCTTCAGAACGATGCACGTAACCGCTTTCGGTCAGCACAGGCTCGAAGCCACAGCCCCGTGGGGTGTAATAAAGGAGAAGCAGACCGAAGAAAAATTCACCCCTTCCGACAAAAAGATTTCACCCACAGATTTGGCGCACTTCGCCATGCTTTCGCGCGGCAACTGCTGGCTGAGTGTGGAAGCGATTCCGGAGCCGATTCCCCTTACCGGTGGTGATTGCATTTTGCTGGCCCGCGACACTTCGATCGTCATGCGCGATAGCCCGCGAACCCGCCCAAGGTCAACCTTCCGCGAGATCGCCGCTAAAACCAACAGCAATGTCGCTCATTACGGAGGCGGCGGCGCACCGACGACGATCGTCTGTGGGTCCTTGAGTTTCGATCGCGCCAGCCTGAAGCCGATCACTCAGTTATTGCCGAGCTTCATTCTGATCAAGGCCGATCAGGCACGCACGCTTGCACTTCACAACACCATGCAGGCGCTGGCGTCAGAGATGGCAGAACAGGCGCCGGGATCAGAAGTCGTCGCGGCTCGGCTAGGCGAGGTTCTGTTTATCCAGGCGCTCCGGGCGCATATCGCGTCGGTACCGGAACGCAACAAAGGATGGCTTCGCGCGATTTTCGATCCTCAAATCGGCACTGCTCTGAGTGCCGTTCACGACAGTGTGAGTATGCCCTGGACGGTCGAATCCCTGGCCGCATCGGCGGGCATGTCTCGCTCCGCATTCGCAGCACGTTTTAAAGAGCTACTCGGACAAACACCACTGGAATACGTAACCGAGTGGCGGATGCAGAAGGCGATGCAGTTACTACAACAGCGTGACAAGAGGTTCATAGACGTTGCTCGGGCGGTCGGTTACGAGTCCGACGCTGCGTTCAGTAAGGCGTTCAAGCGAGTTGTCGGCGCTAACCCTGGTGAATACCTCAAACATAGTTTTGAAGATCAGAGTCGACTTTGCGCGTCGTCAATGAGCGCATAATCGCCGAGGCACTTACCGCAAGTCGGCTAATGAGATGGTCCTCACGCTTGATGCTGAACTGGCGATGTCAGGCCGGACACTCATCCAGCTTTGGGCGGTCGAGGTGCCCATTGACCATTTCCACTCGTCGAAAAGGTGCGAAGTTTCATAGGAAGGAATCTCTACTTTTAGGAAATCAAAGGCCTGGACCATCTACCAGGGATCTGGGCCATCTTTTGAGAACGACCCGCCTGTCGGTCCGTTGTCATCCAGCAGCGCTAAACGTGTCGCTTCAAGGGCGCCGACCTCTACTGGCTGAGCGCCCTAGTTGTCATTCAGGTACGTTTTCGTATATCCAGGATTCGCCGAGCTCACCTTGATCTTCGGGTCCCGAAGTTCGTATGCGAGTTGGACGGTCAGCATGTTCAGTGCAGCGTTCGATGCGTTATAGCCGATGAGCTGAACGTTGTAGCCGGTCCAGGGTCCTGGCTGGCAGCAGAGCGCGAGGAGGCTGGTGGATATCCTCATTACAGGCTCACGTCCAATCAAATAAGCTGAGACGCGCAATTCCTGACCAAAGCAAATCTGAAGGCATCTCACGTTTCTCACGCATGAACAGAGCCAGAGAAGCGGCAACCGTTCGGCGTTTGTCTGGCCTCGGCCTCTCAACTGCTACCAAGAGCCTCAGCAGGATTCCAGGCTAACGCTGGCTCGATCGGATGCTTGGCGATTTGGTGCGAAGCGATAGCGGGATCTTTTCGCTGCGCAGAGTGCCCGAGAACCGCGGTCCTGTAAATTGGCGCTCTAGAGCGGGGGTTCGACTGGAGAAGGTAACGACTTCTACCTAAATCTCTTGAGCAAAGTTATGAAACCCTGGTCCTTACGAAGGTTGTCGAAATCAGGGTCCACGCGCAGGAAGATACATGGATTCGACCGGTCATCGACAGCCTTGTTCAACCACAGAAGAGACTCGGCGTGTTCGTTCAGTCCGGCATGGACCAGCGCGACATAGAATGGCGAAACGTACTCGCGCTGGGCCGGATGCAGCAGTTCCTTTAACAGTTCCCGCGCGTGGTCCTGCCTCCCCGAGATGGCATACAAGTGCGCGAGCGCAGCGATCATGGGAGCACTGCGATGGGTGAGTTGGACCGCCTGGGTCACTTCTGCCGCAGCCTGCGGAAAGGCACCCTTCTGCTCATAGGCCTGACCGAGCACCATGTGCGCCAAGGCGAGCGAAGGGTCCATAGCGATGGCTGTACGCAATTGCTGAATGGACTGGTCATATCGGCGCGCCATATAGAGCCGCCATCCCAGGCTGAAGTTCATGCTGACGGAGAGCGGCTCGAGCGAAACCGCACGTTCCATCTCCGCGACACTCTCGTCCTTGCGGTCCATGGCGATCAAGTAGAGTGAATAGCGCTGATGGGCGGTGGCGTAGGCAGGATTCAGCTCGATGGCGCGACGAAATCCGCGCTCCGCTCCGGCCCAGTCCCAGTCGTAATTCAGCCGCACGGTTGCCATGGAGGTTTGCGCCTCGGCCAAGTTCGGGCCCAACTCGATGGCGCGAATGGCGGCGGCTTCGGCTTTGGACGCCACATCTCTCGCGGGGACCGTGCCCACGATGGCGGCGCCGATGATGCCATAGCAGTCGGCAAGTCCGGCGTAGGCGAGCGCATACTGCGGCTCGTCTTTGGTGGCCAGTTCGAAATAGCTGATCGCTTTCGTCAGCGCGGCTTCGGAACGGCGGTTCCAATAATATTTGCCCTTCAGATAGTCCTCGTACGCCTCCGGACTGATGGACTGCGGTGCGGTCAGCGCCTGCTGCTCCTGCGGTGTGAGCTCGATTTGGATCTGGCGCACGATCGCATTGGCGACTTGCTGCTGCAGGGCGAGAATGTCTCCAACCTGGTTCTCGTACGTCTCGGCCCAAAGCGCGCGATCGGACGAGGTCTGCACAAGTTCCGCGGTGATGCGCACGTTGCCGCCCGATCGCTGAACTGTGCCTTCCACCACAGCGTCTACATTGAGCTCGCGCGCGATCTCCGAGAGCGGTTTGTGCGTTCCCTTGTATTCCATAGAGGAGGTGCGGGAGGTGATGCGCAGGCTGCGGACCTTGGCGAGGCTCGCAATCAGCTCGTCCGTCATGCCATCCGCCAGATATTCCTGGCCGGGAGTTGCAGCGATGTTTTCGAGTGGGAGCACAGCCAGGGATCGGACCTGTAGCGGCTTCGACTTCAACTCAGGCGGCGGAGTACGGCGCAGCATGAGCCATCCGGCCGAGAGGCCGAGTGCAGCACCGAATAGCAGAGCGCAGAGGATGAAGCCCGCCGATCGCCATGACGTGTGGCCGCGCACCTTATCAGAGGTGCCTGCATAAGAAGCCCCTGCTGCAGTGGGCACTGTCGGCAGGGCGAGCGAGATATCTGTGCCGGAACCTGCAATCCCCTCGGCTGCTAGCTCGAGGGGCTGAACTGCGGTGACCGGCGCGATGAAGCGATATCCCCTGCGGGGGAGGGTTTCGATGAAGATGGCGTTGTCCGGAGAGTCGTTCAGCACCTCCCGCAGTCGGCGCATGGCTGTGTTCAAGCTGTGATCGAAATCAACGAAGGTGTCTTCGGGCCAGAGGCGCTTGCGGAATTCCTCACGGGTGATCACCTCACCCGGATGTTCGAGAAGGAGCTTGAGGACCTGACAGGGCTGGGCCTGCAGCCTGAGCTTGTGGCCTTGCTTGCGCAGCTCGCAGGAGTTCAGGTCAGCTTCAAACACACCAAACCGGACGAGGCGAGCCTGTCCCAGGTTGTGGGTGCTGGTCGCTGCTGTCATGGTTGCCGGCTGAACACTGCCGCGGATTCTAGTGCGCTGAAACGATGCAGGTCAACGCTGAAATGCGTTCAGGGTGCGTTACCTGTAGTGCTAACCCTAACAATTTGCGGCAGATATTCCGTTAGATACTCGTAGTCTCGACGTGACCAGAAAAGACTTGCGATGTGCTCGGTGAAAGGGGCAGGCTTCCCGCCCAGAAGACTGGCTGTAATCCAGCGATCAGTGTGACACAGCACTTTCCGGGAGGCGGGATGCAACAACAATTAGCAAAGACATCATGGGTGCGACAGGCAGCCGTGCTTCTGGCGGTATGCCTCTTCCTTGCGGGTTCACCCCGATTGCGGGCGCAGGTGACTGGTGCCACGCTGTCCGGAGTTGTGAGCGATGTAAAGGGAGCAGTCATCGCGCAAGCCACCGTTTCGATCCAAAACGTGGCCACAGGTACAACCCGCGAAGTGACAACCAATGGCGATGGGTTCTACTCTGCGCCGAACCTACTTCCCGGAAGGTATCAAGTCAAGGTCTCCTCGCCCAGCTTTGAGACGGTGCTTCAGAAAGGAATTCAGCTGACAGTAGGAGCGCAGCAGACGCTGAACCTGACCATGCAGGTCGGCAATAATACCCAGACGGTAGTGGTTTCGGAGGCGCCCCCGTCGGTTCAGACCTCGTCCTCCACGATGAGCGCCACAGTCGACGCCCGGACAGTGCGTGAGTTGCCGCTCAACGGCCGGGACTGGACCTCACTCGCGACACTCGAGCCGGGCGTTGCCAGCATTCCCAACCAAGCGACGGATTCCTTCAGCGCAAACAAGGGCAATCGGGGCTTCGGCAATCAGCTGAGCAATGGTGGCCATCGCGCGAACGAGAACACCTATCGAGTCAACGGCCTGGTGATCAACGATTACTCGAATGCCGCACCCGGCGGGGCGACCGGCGTGAACCTGGGCGTGGATGCCATCGCAGAGTTCTCCGTGTTGACCAGCGCGTACACGGCGGAGTACGGCCGCACGTCCGGTGCGGTCATCAACGGCATCACGAAGTCCGGCACTAACCAGCTGCACGGCACAGCCTACTTTTTCGATCGCGACAGCATTTTCGACGCGCGAAACTACTTTGATGGAGTCAAGCCGCCCTTCCGGCGCGTGCAGTTCGGCGCTTCGGCCGGAGCGCCCATCGTCAAGGACAAGGCGTTCATCTTCGGCGATTACGAAGGCATCCGGCAGAGCCAGTCATCTTCCGGCAGCATCCACGTACCGGACGCAGCCTCGCGCGCGTTAGCCGTTCCCGCCATTCAACCCTATCTCGCTCTGTGGCCGGTGGCTCCTGCAGGCGCTCCGGATGTGAACGGCATCCAGACCTTCGATGTCTCCGTGCCCACAAAGGCGCAGGAGAACTATGCTATCGCTCGCTACGACCAGAAGCTCTCGAAGGCCGACAACCTGGACGCTACCTATTTCTTCGACTCCGGGCCGCAGACTCAGGCCGACCCGCTGGGGAATGCGGTCCATCAGGTCTTCTCGCGCAGGCAGGCGGGGATGGCGGAGGAGACGCATATCTTCAGCCCGTCATTTGCAAATACAGTCCGCGGCGGCGTCAGCCGCATCATTGGAGACATCAACACGCCGGTCTCCGGCAATGCAGTGGCCACGGATAAGGCGTTGGCTATCGCACCAGGTGCGGCCGCACCGCCTCAGATCCCAGTCTCCGGCCTGACGACGGCATACGGCCTGAATGGCTTTAACAAGTTCACGCACGACTGGTGGTCCATCCAGGCCTATGACGATGCGTTCTTCACGCGCGGCACCCATTCGATAAAAATGGGATTCGCTTATGAAAACCTGCAGTACAACATCCTGGAGCAGTTGAGCCCCAACGGTCGCATGAACACCTACGGCACGCTGGCCTTGTTCCTGAACAATGCGCCGCACCAACTCAACGCGCTGGCGCCGGGCGGCTCGACCGAAGTGAAGCTGCGCCAGAATCTCTTCGCCGGCTATCTGCAGGACGACTGGCGCGTACGCACCAACCTGACCCTGAACCTTGGTCTTCGCTATGAGATGACAACGCGGCCCACGGACGCGAACAAAGTTCCGGGATACACGGTCAACGGTTACACCGTGCCCACTGCGGGCTTTCAGGAGATCGTATCGCTAACCAACTGCACGCCCGGAACCACCGCGTGTGGCCCGATCGGCGTGGACAGCCCGCTGCAATCCAATCCGACGACAAAAAACTTCGAGCCCCGTATTGGTTTTGCCTACGATCCATTCAAAGACGGACGCACGGCCATCCACGCTGCCTTCGGGATGTTCGACGTACTGCCGCTGCCCTATGAATTCGGGCTGAACACCGCGGCAACAGCCCCCTTCCAGATCATCGGCACGGACCCCAATGCTCAACTCGGCACCGGCGTCCTGGATCCCAACGTCAGCTTCAACCGACAGAAGATTCGCAATCGATTCATCGACTCGCATCCCAAGCGCGCCTACGTGATGAACTGGAACCTGAACGTGCAGCAGCAGTTTGGCAAGACCTGGACAGGAATGATTGCCTTTGTCGGCTCACGCAGCGAGCATCTGTCCGCCGCGGCAGATGACATCAATCTGGTCCAGCCGACTGCTGTACCGGGAGTGGGATATGTTTTCCCTTGCGATCCATCCATGTTGGCGCCGGGTAACACTTGCGCGAATCAACAAACCGGAACGCGGATTAATTCCAACTGGGGCGGCGGGGCGGGCATTCGGCCGGTACTCTATGACGGTGCCTCCGCCTACAGCAGCTTGCAGTCACAGATCAAAAAGACGATGAGCAACGGCATCCAGGGACAGCTCTCCTATACATGGAGTAAATGCCGCGACCTGAGCTCTGCTCCGGTGACCGGCGATACCTATCTCAATTCCATTGCCGTGCCGTTGCTCCTGCAGAAATCGGCGCGCGTGGGTGCATGCGATTTCGATTTGCGACAGATTGCTACCGGCAATCTGATCTGGGACCTGCCCACGGCGCATTTCTCGTCCGGTATCGTTCGGACTGTCATGAATGGCTGGGAACTGGGCGGCATCCTGACAGCAGAAACGGGTGCGCCGTTCACCGTAACAGCAGGCGATGGCAACGATCCGCTGGGCACCGGCTTCAACGGCGACTTCTCAATGGATTTTGCAGACCGCCTCCCAAACTGCAAGGCCATTCACGGAGGCCTGAACTACCTGAACCTCCAATGCTTCACACCTCCGACGGCTCCGGCATCCCTGCCGATTGCTACGACGGCCAACCCGCTGGGCTGCGCGCCAAACTCGTACCCGAACTACACCGACGCAAACGGAAATCCGATACCTCCTCCACCCGGAAGGCAGTTCTGTTCAAATGTGCTCGGCAATTCCGGCCGCAACAGCTTCTACGGACCCAAGCTGACCGATGTCGATTTCTCCATCTTCAAGAACACGAAGGTGCCGAGTATCTCCGAGGCGTTCAATCTGCAACTCCGCGCGGAGTTCTTCAACGTGCTCAACCACACGAACTTCCTCTCACCCGGCTTCCTGAATACCTTTGGTCAGAACAACTCAGTCGTTGATTTCGATGGCAGCTCACTGCCGACGGCGTTGAATCAGACATCTACAACATCGCGGCAGATTCAATTCGGCGCCAAAGTCATCTTCTAGTTTTGATCCGATGCGAGGGGGCTGAGGCTCCCTTTGTTCTTCTCAGGGAACCCCGGGACATCTATGCATATTGAAGAGGATCGGCAAACAACTGGCGTGGACGCGGGGGCGGCCGGCTGGCGATTCGCTGTCGCATCCGGCATCCTTGGCTGGGTCCTCGATGCATTTGATTTTTTCGTTGTCATCTTCCTGCTGGATACGCTGGCCGATCATCTGCACGTGCAGAAAGGAGCCATCGTCTGGACAATCTCTATCACGCTCGCGATGCGGCCCGTGGGCGCCCTGCTCTTCGGTGCACTCGCAGACCGCTTTGGCCGCCGCAAGCCGCTGATTGTCTGCGTTGTCTATTTTTCGACAGTTACCATCCTGAGCGGTTTCGCACCGAACTTCATGTTCTTTGCGGTGATGCGCGCGCTCTATGGTATCGGCATGGGCGGCTACTGGGGCATCGGCGCCTCCTTCGCTATGGAGAATGCGCCACGCAAGCGGCGCGGGTTTCTCTCCGGCATGATGCAGGGCGGGTATCCTTTCGGATATTTACTGGCTGCTGTGGCGATGCAGACGTTACGGCCCCGCCTGGGATGGCATTCCTTGTTTCTGGTCGGTTCGCTGCTGGCGTTGGTCATCGTTGTCCTCACCGTGCTCTCACCAGAATCAGAAGCATGGAAGCTCCATCGTATGGGCTCCATTGGCAGTATCTTTCGCACCCTCTTTCATCACAAGCGCAGCTTTGCCTATCTGCTGCTGGTGATGGTGGTGATGAGCTGCCTCTCGCACGGCACGCAGGACCTGTATCCGGACTTTCTCAAGAGCATTCCATGGCTGAAGGCGAAATTGCTGCTGGGCATGCAGCCCCTTTTCGGAATACCGATCCTCTACAACGTTGGAGCGATCACCGGCGCGCTGTTCTTCGGCCACGTCTCGGAGCGCTTTGGGCGGCGCAGGGCAATGATCGCCGCGCTGGTCATGTCGTTGCTCTCCATACCGGCATGGGCTTTCGGCAGCTCCCTGCTGATACTCGTGGTGGGTTCTTATCTGATGCAGACCGGCGTGCAGGGCGCCTTCGGCGTGATCCCGGCACATCTGAACGAACTCTCGCCCGATGCGGTGCGTAGTCTCTTTCCCGGCTTCGTGTATCAATTAGGGGTATTGGTTGCATCGCCAGCAGTCGGTTTTGAATACATTTTGCGCGACCACCTCGGCTATCCCTGGGCGCTAACCGCCTTCGAATCCGTGGTGATCGCTTCGCTCATTCTCATCTTTGCCCTGGGACCCGAGAAACGAGGCAGAAGCTTCCTGGTTCGATCTGGCGATCGCCTCTGAATTTGAGCCGATGCTGCCTGCTCTGCTCATCCACGCCTCACGAACTGTGAGTTCAACATTCCGGTGTAACCATTCAGGTCGAGCGAGGAGAGCGTAGAGCCTAATCCGAGACACCTCTCCCGAGAATCATAATGCAGCGAATGCTCAAACCCCTGTGCCTGCTGGCCATCGTCGTATGCTGCGCTTCGATAGAGCCGCTTCGAGCACAGAGTGTGACAACCAGCCTCTCGGGAACAGTCGTAGACGATGCCAGAAGACCATTGCCGCGGGTCCAGGTGGCAATCAGGAATCTTGAGAATGGTAGTGCACAGACAATCACCACGAATGCAGAAGGGCGCTTTTCTGCCGTCCTAACCTCGGCTGGCAGATATCAGGTAACAGCCTCCCTGGCCGGCTTCAACGCAAGACCGACAGATTTGATCGTAGACGCCAATAGCCAGCTCACGGTGGATCTTGTCCTGCAGCCCGTTTCCGCGGGTGCGAGCGGAACTGCAGGCGCCTCCGGAGGGAGCACGGTCCGGGAGATACCTCTGAACGGAAGATCCGCAACGGACGTTGCCACCCTGGAGCCGGGCGTCGCAACAACCCGCACGCAGCTATCAGGGGCAGCTGCGCAGCGCGGTTTCGGAACTCAGATCACGATATCGGGCGGTCGTCCCCGGCAAAACGACTCTCGCTTGGATGGGATCAGCGTCAATGATTACGCGAATGGGCCGCCTGGCAGTGCCGCAGGAGTGAACCTGGGCGTCGATGCGGTCGAAGAAGTCTCCGTCCTCTCGAGCAACTATCCGGCACAATACGGCCGCTCGTCAGGTGGAATCGTCAGCACATCCACCCGATCAGGAACCAACGAGTTTCACGGCAGCATCTTTGAGTTCTTTCGTAACAGTGCTCTCGACGCGCGCAATTTTTTCGATACGAGGAAGCCGCCATTTAAACGCAATCAGTTCGGAGGAACGTTTGGCGGTCCGCTCTGGAGACATCACACCTTTGTGTTCGGCGCCTATGAAGGTCTTCGCCAGTCCCTCGGGATCTCTCAGGTAAGTACGGTCCCCTCCGCTGCAGCACGGTCCGGAAAGCTTTCGACCGGACTGATCACAGTGGACCCTCAGGTACTACGGTTCGTGAATGCGTTTTATCCTCTGCCAAATGGTTCCATCCTTTCCTCTGGGGATACTGGGCTTTTCAGCTTTTCTGGCCAGCAGGTGATTCCAGATGATTACTTCACGGTTAGAGTGGATCACAACCTATCCAACAAAGACCTGCTCTCGGGTACCTTCATGTTGGACGATGCAACGGTCAGACAACCAGATGAGCTGAACAATAAGAGAACCGGCTACGACTCTCGCCGGCAACTCGTGTCTGTTCATGAAGTCCATACCAGCGGCAGGTTCGTAAACTCGGCTCGTCTCGGCGTGAATAGAGTGGTCGCGACCACAGGCCTGAACTTCATCAGTGGGAATCCCTCCGCCGTGGACCCGTCATTCGGAGCCGTTCCAGGCCTCAATGCTCCCGCAGTCAACGTAACGGGCCTTACAGCATTCACAGGAGGCATCGACACACCAAGCGTTTATGACTTCCATTGGACATCGATCCAGGTCTACAACGATGCATCCCTCATCGAGGGGACACACGGTATCAAGATCGGGGCGAGCTTTGAACGCGCTCGGGACAACATTCTCGCGAACTCTGACCCCGGCGGGCTGTTCGGCTTCAACTCGCTGAGCGATTTCCTGCTGAACAGGCCTTTTTCCCTAAGCGCCGCCATCCCTGGAACGATCTCTGAACGGGGACTTCGCCAAACAATCGTCGCAGCGTATGTCCAGGACCAGTGGGCGTTCAGGAAGAACCTGACCATCAACGTGGGCGTCCGCTACGAGATGGCTACTGTCCCCAGCGAGGTTCATAACAAACTCACCGTGCTTCGGACCCTAACCGATGCCACACCACATCTTGGATCCCCGTTATTTGCGAACCCAACTTTGCGGAATGTCGAGCCTCGTGTCGGATTTTCCTGGGATCCGTTGGGAAATGGCAAGAACTCCGTGAGTGCTGCCTTTGGCATCTTCGATGTGCTGCCGCTTCCATACTTCGTCCAGTTCAATGAGGTCAATTCAGCGCCTTTCGCTGAGCAGGGGAGCGCTACAGAATTGCCGATCGGTACGTTTCCGGGGGCTGCGTTTCAAAGCGTAGCCTCCTCATCGGACACATTCAGACAGGCGTACTTCGATCCAAAACCTCCTCGCGGCTATGTGATGCAGTGGAATCTCACGCTTCAGCGCGAGTTCTCTAAAGCCATTAATTTAACGGCTGCATATGTAGGCTCACGCGGCCTGCATCAGCCGTTCCGCGTAGAAGACGCTGACATCGTTCTCCCCACTTTCACTCCCCAGGGATACGTCTGGCCACGGCAGGGGGAGGGAGAGCGGTTGAATTTGAATGCTGGCCGGATTACCGCCGGGTACTGGAGCGCGGATTCTTATTTCCACGGACTCGAAGCCAAAGCGCAAGCACGACTTGGAAAAGCGACGGTGAATGTCTCCTACACGTTCGCGAAGACGATCGATACATCTTCCGCGAGTCTTGTTGGAGATGAGTACGCCAACTCCGTGTCGAGTCCTCTGTTCTTCAACCCGCGGCTCAATCGGGGTCTGGCTGACTTCAACATCGCCCATAATCTGGAGCTGAATTATCAGTGGGAGCTGGGCACACCGAAGCTTGGGAACGCGTTCCTTGCGAAAGGGTTGGGGGGCTGGCAGTTCGGCGGTGTGTTCGACGCCAGCACCGGAGTTCCATTTACTCCGGTGATTGGCGGGGATGCCTTTGGAGTGAAGAGCACCGACGCCAGCATCGACGTGCCTGATTTGGTGCGGGGACCGGGATGTAGGGGGTCATTGGTCAATCACGGCAGCCCGACAAACTACATCAAGACGCAATGCTTTGCCTTTCCTGTACCGTCCACGCGGCGCGGAAATCTCGGCAGAAACACACTTATAGGTCCTGGGCTGCAAACTCTCGATCTCTCGCTGATCAAGAACACACGTATCAAAAGGGTCTCGGTCTCGGACTCCTTCAATGTCCAATTTCGCGCAGAGTTCTTCAATGTTCTCAACCGTGCAAACTTCACACCACCGTTGGACAACCGAAGCATCTTCGATGCGGTAGGCCAGAGTGTTGCAAACGCAGGTGTGATTACTTCAACCCAGACGCCTTCAAGGCAAATCCAGTTCGCCTTGAAGGTGATCTGGTAGTCAGCGAAGGGATCGGCCGGATCGCTTAGAAACCGCGCTCTTCGGCAATCGCGGAACAACCTGAACGCCCGCCCAAAGCGTGGCGAGCGTTTGCTCGACCACGAGAGTCTGGTCAGGCCGGTCCGGCACAACCCCTTGGATGACCATGAGCGTGGCGAGGCCGAAGATCGTGTACCACCAGGTGTGGGCTACCACTATGTCATCCCTACTTGGCAATCCTTCATCCTTGGCAACTTCGAAGAAGAGTTGTACGAAACGTTGGAACAAAGGTCTGCCAATGTCGTCGATATATTGTCCAGCGCGGATGCCGTTGCGGTTCTCCGGCCCGAAGAAGACGTTGCGGAACTGCTGTGGATGGGCAGTGCAGAACTGAATTAAGCCGCGTGAAGTCGCAAAAAGACGCTCTTTCGGTGAAAGATGCTTAGCGGCAATCGCATCGAAGTTCTGAACCATCAGCACGATCGTCTCGCGGCTCAACTCGGCAAGAATGTGCCATTTGTCAGGAAAGTGCTGGTAGATCACGGCGTGCGTATAGCCGATCTCTTTAGCGATTTCACGAAGCGTCACGGCTTCGTAACCGCGATCGGCAAACATTTTGCTGGCCGCTGCAAGAATTTCGCCCCGCAGCCTCTCCTTACGCTCTAGGCGGCGACTTGGTGATGTGGATGTCACTTCAAGAGCCTAGTCCCTTTTGGCGATTTTAACAACCGCTTGTTAATTTACGTCCGCTGGTTATAAATCATCGCTTATTTTGCAACCAATGGTTAGATAGAGCTTCTAATCGTCAGGTTGCGCATTTGGATGGGCGGCCAAATACGAGGCAACAAGAAGGAGCGTGCGATGAAAGTCTTAGTGATTGGAGCGGCGGGCAGGAGCGGAGAGGCGCTGGTAAATGAGGCGCTGGCGGCCGGGCATAATGTGACGGCTTTCGTGCGCGGTGCCGCGCAGTACCAGAAGGCGAACGTCAGAATTGTTGCGGGCGATGTGCTGGACGCGGCTACGGTCGACGTTGCGGTGGCCGGACAGGATGCCGTGATCGACGCGCTGGGCGGCAAGACGCCGTGGAAAGTGACGACGATGGAAACGAGCGCCGCACACAATATTGTGAATGCGATGCTACGCCATGGCGTGCGGCGCTTGCTGAAGATTTCGGTGGTCGGTGCGGGCGAGAGCGTCAAGAACGCCGGCTTCTTCAACGAGCACCTGCTCATGCGGACATTTCTGCGGGGGCTGCTGGTAGACAAGGCGGGTATGGAGGCCGAGATCGAAGGCAGCAACCTGGACTGGACGCTCGTGCGACCGCCGATGTTGACCGACGGCGAGAAGACCGGCGTTGCCAGGGTGCTGAGCACGGAGGGTGGCGAGAAGGCGCACAAGATCGGGCGGGCCGATCTGGCAGCCTTCATGGTGCAGCAACTGGAAAGCAGCCGGTATGTTCGTCAGGCAGTGACGATTACGACCACCTAAGAGGCTTTCGCGAGGGTCGAGAAACCGAGGCAACCGTGCGGACGCACTGCTTTTCAATGAGGGCGGCGTCCCTATCTTTCACGCAAAGCGCAAACGAGGAAGACCCATGATGTTGTAACAGTCGGAAGAACTCCGTTCCCTCACTGGTCGGCCAACCACCTCTCTCATCGAGGCGATCCGATCGCCTGTGTTTGGTCAGTAACGATTCATGCGACAGATAACTGTGGCTACCCACGGGACTAGCGGAGTGCTAGCTGCGCACATCACAAGCTCTGGCGTTCGCACCAGAGCATCATCTTCGATCTAAGAAAGGATCGTTTCATGTCAAACTTCCCCACACCGCTTGAAGAAGTCATTCATCACAACGTCATTAAGAACAACAGAACAGGCGGCCCGGCGCTTGATGTCGGGCAAATGAAGTTGCTCTGGAGGGCCTTGGGAGAAAACACGGGCTACACGTTCTCCATCTTCGAGAGCACGCTCGCGCCGGGCATGGGTATCCCACTTCATAGACACCCTTTTCCAGAGTTTTCTATGTACTGGAAGGCACTCTGGCAATTGGGTATTGGAACAACCGGGGTGTCACTGAGTGGGGCGCGTGTGAAGGCGGGGAGAGTCTGATGGTGCAGCCCAATGCGCCTCATGCATTCTTCAACAAGAGTGAACATCCGTGCCGCATGCTGAGTGTGTCAACGTATCACCACGAACGGATGATGAAGGATGCTGTGCATCCGGAGGGTAGGACTGATTTTCTGCCCGCTCAGCTCACTCAGGCCGATTTTCAGAAATTGACGAAGTCGATGGAGAAGAATCAGACATTCCTGTCGCAGACCACGCTTAGTACAGGCCATCTCTTGAGTTCACCTTTGAACTCAAGAGATGCACCGTGCGGTTGGGGTTGAAGCAAACGAAAAGCAAAGCTGTTTGCATAGACCGACCGTCAACGATTTCAAGCCTATGGCTGGCGGCCATCGGCGTAGGCGCCCGCATAATCTGCCAAGCGCGAATTTGCGGTTTCCTGCGCTTTGGACCCGCTCGCGGGCGTGACCAAAACGATGGGAAGCACCGCGAGGCTACGCCGTCATTGTTGGTAACACCCTGATGCATGATCTTGGAGATGTTGAAGCTTGGCGGGGAGAAAAGCCAAGCCGCGGCGGCGCGTATCGGGGTCATCCTCATGGGTCACACCGTCGGCGCGAACGTTGGCGGCAGTTGACGGTTCGCGTTGCGGAAAATCCCTGCACACTGCCGGCGGCTTACTTTGCGCCTGTCAGCGCTTTGTCTATTTCCGCTGGTGACAAAGTAGAACCGTCTTCAGCGTGCGGCGGCCTGTCTCCGTCGCTGCTCGCTTGCCTTCACGATTTCGCTCATGTCCCCCAGGGGCCGGATCTCCCACAACGTCCCATACTTCAGGGCCGGATGCTGCGACATGAGCTGTACAGCATGATTCATGTCCCGCGCCTCAAGCACGCCAATGCCGCCGATTTGTTCCTTGGTTTCTGCATAGGGACCGTCGGTCGTTGCCACTTTGCCGTTCTTCCAAGACAGGGTCAAGGCGGTTTCCGGGCCCTGAAGCGCTTCGCCGCCGGCAGAGTTCCCGTTCGCGCGAAGATGGTCGTCATATGCAAAGCATGCATCGAACATGGCGTTTCGCTCGCTCTCAGTCATGCCATCAAATTTGCCTTTGTCGTAGTACCCCAAACAGATGTATTTCATTTCACCTCTCCTATTATTGGCGGCCAGCAGCGGGTACTGTCTCAGTTTGGATTTCGGCTCACGACTCAAATTGGACCTGACGCGTGCTTGGTAGCAAGCCATCTTTGCTCGCCCCCGTCCGCGGCTCCACCTGTCGCGGTCCTCCGCGTCCCAGTCAGGAAGTATTCGTCCCAATAACGCATTACCTCGTACATGCCGCGACCGTATATGAGTTCCGTCTGGCCACGTATCTGCTCGATGAAGTAACGGAAGCTCGCGGGCGCCGGGCGGCCCCAACTTCTGGTGGTCGACGTAGCCATCCAGAGATTGGTTCAATCCGTAGACAAGTTTCGCCATGCTCCAAATCCTTCATCCCAAGTTCTTCAGAATAGCTTGAGCCGACTTCGCGGCACTAGTCCCTGGGACCGCCCTATCGCGCGACGCCCTTTCGCCGTCGCTGCTCGCTCTCCTGAATGATTTCATTCATATCGCCTGCTGGACGTACCTCGAATATCGATCCATACTTCACGGCCGGATGCTGTGAGATGAGCTGAATGGCATGATTCATGTCCCGTGCCTCAAGCACTAGAATGCCGCCGAGCTGTTCCTTGGTCTCCGCGTAGGGACCGTCGGTCGTCGCGACCTTGCCGTTCTTCCAGTACACGGTCAACGCGGTTTCAGAGGGCTGAAGGGCTTCTCCACCAGCCCAGTGCCCGTTGCCGCGCAGATGGTCGTCGTACTCAAAGCATTCGTCGAACATGGCGTTTCGCTCGTCCTCGGTCATAGTCGCGTGTTTTGCAGGCTCGTAGTATCCCAAACAGATGTATTTCATGGTTCTTCTCCTCGTCCTTCTTCTCAGTGTGGGAGCCAGCAGCATTGCTGTCGCAGATTTTTCTGTCACTGCCCCGAGTGGCGAAGCGCAACACTTCCTGATTTAAAAACTTTGAGTCGATAAGTTTTATTTGTAATCTCTCCGGCAGGCTAACACCTTCAAACAACCGTCTTCCTTCTCCTGCAATGATTGGCCCGACGATAAAACGATATTCATCCACCAGACCAAGCTCTATAAGTTGTGAAGGAATATCGACACCACCGACTAAAATATTTTTGCCTTGTTCCTGTTTCAATTTAAGTATTTCGTCGTGAAGGTTCGTGCGAACAATTCTCGTATTTCTATCTTCTGCGCTGTCCAATGATCGTGAAAAAAACAACTTTCTTGATGGATTCAAATGCCCGGGCAAATTCCCTGTCTGACTTTGCTCGCCGACGGGTCTTTTGCGACTTCCGGCCAATAAGGAACCATCAATTGATAGGTCTTACGCCCAAAGACCTGCAGATCAGCCTCGCGCATGAGCTGCGTAGACCATTCAAACTGTTCTTCTTCGTCGACAAATTGTTTGGTGTGGTCGCAGCAGCCATCCAGGGTTATGTTGATGGCGAAGATTACATTCCTCATCTGATTTTCCCCTTCCCTTCTGCCATGATCTCTGACGTCCGCTTACGCGCCGTGTCGTCGAACTATCCGGGCTTCAAAGGGCCGACGACCTTGTAATGATTGATGAGGACGCCGGTCGGCGTTGTTTTCGTGCTGAGGAGTTCGAATGTTCCGCCTCCTTTCGTCGAATCTTCCGAAGTCGCGCCGGTCCGGACTGTTTACTTGCTTTCGCCGGTCCCTTGTTCCGGAGCCGGGAAGAAAAGAAGCTCGCGTACTTCGCCGGGCACATCGCAGGCGATGGCACCCTTCTTCGCCCATGCCAGCGCCTCGTCCAGATCGGCGGCTTCCAGTATCCAAAAGCCGCCCATATGCTCCTTGGTCTCGGTGTACGGCCCGTCGGTGATGAGCACCTTGCCGTCGGAGTGCTTCCGCACCGTCTTTGCCTTGGCGGCCGGGGAAATCCCGCAGGCGAACTTCCTTACCCCGGCAGCAATCATTTCGCGGTTGAGCGCATGAATCTCTTCCATCATCGCTTCGGTTACGGTGGACGGGTCGAAGTTGTCGGGAATGTAGTTGCAAACCAGATACTGTGGCATGACTTTTTCTCCTTGGTTTCTGTTTCCGATGAGTTGTTTCCTCTTCACTCAGGAACGGTAGCTCATCGTTCTTTGTCCTATAGTCGTTGGGGAGACGACAAATCGACAGCCACTCCAATTTTTATTTCAGTTGCCGAATCCGTTCCTGCAGGAATTGCCGCTCTGGTTCCTGTTGGGTCAGCGCCAGAGCTTTCTCATAAGAGGACCGGGCTTCAGCGGTCCATCCGATTTGCGGTCGCAAACCGGATGGATGGGCGCATTGGCCTGCTGTCGCTAACTGAGAGCGTGGCGAGCACACACTTGGTCATCGGGCATCCGACAAATCATGGATCATTGGCACGAGCCACTCCGAGCGAAACGTCAGTGTCCGGCGATTGGTGCCGGGCAGTACGGTAAGCCAGGATTCGTCTTCTATCTTGTGAGTACAACATGTGTCGCGTGCTCCGTGGCTACGTGCTCCTTCACAGAAAACCCCAACGCGGGCAGATCAATGCCGCTAAGAAGTGCCTCACCTTTACCGAGGGCAATAGGTGCAAGTGCAAAGTGGAGGGAATCGATCAACCCAGCCTGCAGATACTGCCGCACGGTGGAAACACCACCCCCGATCTTGACGTCCTTGTCACCCGCTGCTTGTTTCGCGAGCCTAAGCGCCTCTTCGATTCCGCCGCTGACAAAGTAGAAGGTCGTCCCGCCTTCCATCACGAGGGGCTCACGCTCGTAGTGCGTGAGAACGAAAGTCGGCGCGTGATATGGCGGATTGGTACCCCACCATCCCTTCCACGAGTCGTCCTGCCATGGACCACGTACCGGACCAAACATGTTGCGACCAAGGATGAAGGCGCCAAAGTTTTCCATCGAACGCCGTCCGAACGCGTCGTCCATATCGACAGATCCGCCTTCCTTCCCCTGCATGGCGCGGAATGTCCTGGTATGAAAGAACCACTGAAAGAGCTCTGGACCGCGCTTGCCCAGCGGATCGTCCAGGCTCTGCTCTATCCCTGCGCTAAAACCGTCCAATGAAATACAAAATCCCGCGACACGAACCTTTGACATGCATGCTCCTCGTTTTCGAATTTCTGATTAGCTTCCGCCCGTGGTGACGTCATCAGGTTTGAGCGGACTTTGACCTGACGAAATGATCCCTTGGTAGATTGCGCGCCGATACGCGGCATATTCTCAAGCACTGGCTTTCATGCTTTCCAGAATGCTCATCGGCCTGTGGCCCTTCCTCGGCGGCGTTCGCTCTCCCCAATCATGTCGTTCAGATCCGCAGCAGGACGTATCTCCCAAGGTCCATATTTCACTCCGGGATGCTGCGAGATAAGCTGGATGGCGTGATTCAGATCGCGCGCCTCAAGCACCAGGATTCCTCCTAGTTGTTCCTTGGTCTCGGCGTAAGGACCGTCGGTTACCGCGGCTTTGCCGTTCTTCCAGTACAAGGTCGTCGCGGTGGCGGGAGGCTGAAGAGCCTCGCCCGCGGCAAAATGCCCAGTGGCCCGCAACTCGTCGTCGTAATCAAAGCATTCGTCCAGCATGGCGTGCCTCTCGTTCTCGCTCATGTTCTCGAATTTCCCCGGCTGGATATATCCCAAACAGATGTATTTCATGACAACCTCTGTATTTCTGGACGCAGGAACCGTAGCTCATCGTTCTTTTGTCCTATAGTCGGTGGGGAGACGGAAAATCGACAGCCACTCCAATTTTTATTTCAGTTGCCGAATCCGCTCCTGCAGGAATTGCCGCTCTGGTTCCTGTTGGGTCAGCGCCAGAGCTTTCTCATAAGAGGACCGGGCCTCAGCGGTCCTGCCCAGCCTGCGGTACATATCCGCGCGGGCTGAATGCGCCAGGTAGTAATTTGCCAACTCGCCATGTTCCAAGATCGCGTCGACATGTACCAGACCGGCCTCTGGACCATCGCGCATGGCTATGGCCACGGCGCGATTGAGATGAACAACCGGCGAAGGCTGAATCCGCACCAAGTGGTTGTAAAGCGCGACAATCTGTCTCCAGTCAGTCGCAGCGGCCGATTCCGCCTCCGCATGAACGGCCGCAATCCCAGCCTGCAGCGTGTAAGCACCGAAACGGCGGGAGCTCAAGGCCTTCTCCATCAATGCCACTCCCTCCGCGATCTGTTCGCGGTTCCAGAGCGAGCGGTCTTGATTTTCCAGCAAGATCAGCTCACCGGCACGAGAGGTCCTCGCGGCGCGACGAGATTCCTGCAGCAACATCAAAGCAAGCAGCCCAATCACTTCCGGCTCTGGCTGGAGTTCGGTCAGCAGGCGTCCCAATCGAATCGCCTCGCCGGTCAGCTCGGCCCGCGTGACCTCCGCTCCGGCCGCAGCCGAGTAACCCTCGTTAAAGACGAGATAGATGACCTGAAGCACCGCGTCCAGCCGCTCCGGCAACTCCTGCGGCGTCGGCACCTCGTATGGAATCGATGCCTCTCGAATCTTAGCCTTGGCGCGCACGATACGTTGGGCGAGCGTTGCAGGCGTAGCCAGAAATGCGCGGGCAATCTCCTCCGTTGTGAGGCCGCAGATTTCGCGCAGAGTGAGCGCAACCTGTCCTTCCGGAGGCAGAGCGGGATGACAGCAGGTGAAGATCAGGCGGAGGCGATCGTCCTCGATCTCTTCGTCCTCCAGCGAAGCGTCGTTGACGCGCGATTCCATGTGGGCAACAAGATCTTTCTGTGCCCCGTCGAAACGCGCGCGCCGGCGGATCCCATCAATGGCCTTGAAGCGTGCGGTGGAAATCATCCAGGGACGCGGCTTGTCGGGTATGCCTGTCTGGGGCCATGTGTCCAATGCGGTGGCGAACGCCTCGTGCATGGATTCTTCGGCGAGATCGAGATCGCCGAGCAGGCGCACCAGCGTCGCCAGAATCCGGCCCGATTCCGACCGGTAAAGGGTCTCAATGGTCCTGCTGATTTGTTCGGGCGCAGGCGGCAACATCTACGCCAAGCTAGCAAACGGAAGAGGCAGACACAACTGCCCTAGTGCGTCCCCTACCCACAATTCATCGGTGTTACGAGTTCCTGCGCGCCGTCAATAAGCGCATTATCGCCAATGCACTCATTGAAGAAATAGAGCACGTCCTCACACTTCAAGGGCCAATCATGATCGTCTTGGGGGAATTTCGCGGCTTCACCGCTGGGATGTCGAAACAGATGGGCCTGAGAAACTGGAAAAAAAATAAGGCCCCGCGCAATTGGGGCCTTTCTGCCAAGTGGAAACAACCTTGCGATATGAGCTCGAGCGTGGTGTTGCCCGCAGCGTGAGTCGTTTCGCTCGCTGGTCTAGCTGGCGTATGCCGGAGCGGTGACGGCGACCTGCGATGCGGCGGCGATGGCGGGCTCGATGCGCGGCGGAGCAATGTCCATCTGCACCTGCATCTCTGCGTCCTTCTTCGCCTGCTTCTGCTGCTTGATGGCGATGGAGGGCGAGAGATCGACGGTGCCCTTGATGACCGCATCCTGGTGGATGACGAGGCGGGGCGAGATGATGTCGCCGGTAACCTGCGCGGTGTGGCGAAGCTCGACGCGCTCGGAGGCGTGGATCTGGCCATCGACGCGGCCGCAGATGACAACCTCGCGCGCGCTGATGTGCGACTGGGCATGGCCCTCTTCACCGACCGTGAGACGGCTCTCGTTCAGATGGATCTTGCCGGTGACGCGACCCTCGACGACGAGGTCCTCCGTGGCGGAGATGTCGCCGGTGATGACGATGTTCTTTCCGATAAGGCTGCGTTCGGTAGTGGCCATGCTGTATCTCCGGTATTGGGCTGTCCCAAGATGGGGCGCTGCGGTCTTAACACACCCTTACCTTAGTAAGGTCGTCTCAAGTAGTGGAATCAAAGGTATAGCGGGAATGGTGAGGAACGTAACGGCACTTTGGGAGCACTCGGCTCCCACTAAAGTGCCCTTGTTTGTGCCCTGAGGACAGCGGCGATTTGTGCTGCTGACCGTTTTGGACCAGTGTGAGGCGCCTAGTCCACATTTATTCGTCGCGCAGCAGGATCATCGGATCGACGGCGAGGGCGCGCCGGGCCGGGAGCCACGCCGCGACGAGACCTACGCAGAGCATAGTGAGAACGACGCCGCCGAGGATGACCGGGTCCTTCGGCGTGGCCTGATAGACGATGAACGCGAGCACCCGAGCAGCGAGAACGCCGAGAATCAACCCGGCCGCTGAGCCGATGGCGAGCAACCGGAAGGAGCGCCCCAGCGCTGCGCCGAGCACCTTGCGTTGATTGGCGCCGAGAGCGATGCGGATGCCGAACTCGCGCAGGCGTTTGCTTACGGTATAAGAGGCCATGCCGAAGATGCCGGTGATGGCAAGCATTGCGCCCAGCACGCCGAGGACGCCCAATGCCACGGTGGCGACACGTGTAGCGAAGAGGGCGGAATCCATTTCGCTATTCCAGGTTCTGATTTCGAGCGGAAGTCCGGGATCGAGGCTGCGCATCGATCGCTGCAATGCGGTGGCAATCTCCTGGGGATCGCGCTGGGATCGAACCACAATCCAGGTATCCGAGGAGGGCTCCTGGAGGAAGGAAAAGAACATGGCCGGCTTGGGATCTTCGGTGAGGGTTTCGTACTTGCCGTCCTCTACCACGCCTACAACTTCTGCCCGGCTGCCACCCCAGAACTTGAAATGCCTGCCGATCGCCCGATCGACCGATCCGAAAACCTTGCGAGCAAACTCGCGATTGACCACCGCGACAATGGGAGCCTTCGCATCATCGTGCATGGTGAAGGGCCCGGCCAGTCAGAAATGCGGTGCCCGCCGCATCGGAAATAATCCGGCGAGACCTGGAAATTCTGGGCGTCGGCCACTGCATTCGTCGGCCGGAAGTCGGTTGTGGCGTCGGTGAATACATCCGAATCGCCGCCGCCGATGCTGAGCGGTAGCCGATCGGCATATCCCGTCGCTGTAACGCCGGGGATCGCTGCGGCAGCATCGAGCATGCGCTTCTGCATCTGCACTCGCTTGTCGCCGTCATATCCAGCCATATGCAGATCGGTATGCACGAGCATTGCATCCTTTGGCTGAATACCGTAGTTGCTCTGGAGCGAACGCGCCAAACCGCGCACAGCGACGAGCGAAGAAGTCACCAGAACAGCACAGATGGCGATCTGCAGCCCGAGCAGCACATCGCGCAGCGTAAAGCGGCGCGACCGCCGGCATTCGTGGTGCCGGAACGGATGACCTGCCATGGATCGGAGCGGAGCACCTGCCGGACAGGGATGAGGCCGAAAAGCAAACCGCTGAAGATGGCAAGCAGCAACGCCAGAAGATAGGTTTTTACATCCGGATTGACGGGCACGTTGATGGGGATATTCGGAATAGGCCGCCACACGCTCAGCACGCGGAGAATTCCCACGGCTGCCGCCATGCCGCAATATGCCTCCAGCGACGGAAACCACGAGCGCTTCGGTGAGGAGTTGGCGGAGGATGAACTTGCGGCGAGATCCAAGAGCCATGCGGAGCGCGATTTCGCGCGACCGGTCTGCTGCCCGCGCGGCAAACAGACTGCCCAGATTGGCGCAGGCGGCCAGCAGAATCAGACCTGCCAGGAGCATGAGACCGGCCATAAATGCCCGCGTGGGCCGGCCGAGAGAATTTCCTGCAAGCCCCGGATGCGATAACTCGAACTTCAGACCGTCATCCGATTTGGGATAGCTCTTCGCCAGCGAAGCCGCAATGGTATTCAAATCCGCAGTGGCCGAGGCGGGCGTCACTCCGGGCCTGAGATGGCCGATGACCCAGTCATCATGGTTGCCGCGCTCTTCGATTTGAGTTCCACCGGCAATTTGTGGCTTGTCAACGATGGGAGCCCAAAGATCAGGCGCGAAGAAGAACTCAGTCCCGCGGAAGCTTGGCGGCGCAACGCCCACGATCGTGAAGGAGTGCTTATTGATCTGTACCGTCCGGCCCACGGCGGCGGGGTCGCCGTTGAAAGCGGGTATGCCAGAAGGCGTAGCTCAGAATGATCTCCGGCACGCTGTCCTTGCCATGCTCTTCGGAGGCATGGATGAATCGGCCAAGATAGGGCTGAATGCCGAGGGCATCAAAGTAATTGCCGCTGACCATGTAAGGCCAGACCACGCTGGGATTTCCGGTGCCGGTGTCCAGCCCAACGCCACCCATAATGTCATACGCCATCAGCGAGTCAAAGCTGCGATTCATATCGCGCAGGTCACGGTAATCCGGATACGACTGGGATGGAGTGGTCTCGCGCCGTAAGTTGCGCTCCACCATGAACAGGTTTTCAGGATGCGGCACATTGAGCGGGCGCAGAACCAGCGCATTCAGCACGCTGAAGACGATGGCATTCGCGCCAATGGCTAGTGCCAGCGTGAGCACCGCGGTCAAAGCGAAACCCGGCGCTTTTCGTAACTGCCGCAAAGCAAGTCGTAAATCGGCGTTCATGCTTTTCCCCTGCTATGGAGATTGGGCCTGTTCTTCCCGCACCTGCGCGGGCTTGTATCGTTGTACGGTTGATCGAGGGGCGCGGTTCCCATCGAATTTCGCCCGTCCCGGGCTGACGTCAGCGGGCAATGCGCTCATGGAGTTCGATTGGAAACGTGCTGCTTATAGAAATCCGCTTCGGTGGCGCGTCTGCAACGGATCGAGAATACATGCCAATGCTGGGCCAAAGCTGCTCTAGTAACTGCAGCTGCCTCACTGTAAAATCGCCCCCGGCCATCCCCCTCTGAATTCTGGCCGGTGTTCATCGGGCTACTCACCTTGCGGGCTCACGCGTCACTTGTCAACCCTGCCAAAAGCATGGACAGAGGAAGCCGCTTATGCCAAAGATCCTTCCGCAAATCAAGAATGTTGTCGTCGTCATGTTCGAGAATCGCTCGCTCGACAATCTTTGTGGCTGGCTCTATCGCGACCCCGCAAATCCTCCCCGGTACTTCATCCCATCCGGAAGTCCGGCCCACTATGACGGGCTGGACACCACCTTGTGGAGTCCCCGGAACGCCTCGTATTTCAACGGACAACCGCCGGACAAGATTCCGGTAATGGACAGCGCAACCAGTTCAACAAATCCCAATGTCGATCCGGAAGAAACTTTCGATCATGTGACGCGGCAGATCTATGGTCCAGCGGGCTACGCGGACCTACCTAAATGGCCCATGCAAGGGTTTGTCGTCGACTACGAGGCCGCGACATCGGGAAATCCAGTGGAGATCATGGAGCCCTTTAGCGCCGGGCAAGTCGGCGTGATGTCCACATTGGCGCGGAGCTTTGCCATATCTGATGCGTGGTTCTGCTCAGTACCCAGCCAGACGTGGCCAAATCGAGCGTTCGTCCACGCTGGCACTTCGAATGGCAATGTAAACAATGGTGATCATCCGAATCCGTTCGACTGGAACGTACAGACGATTTTTAACGTGCTCGAAGAACTGGGCCTTCACTGGTCTGTATACAGCGATGCGTCCCTCGCCCCAACCCTTACCCGAACCATGTTTCCGAAGTTGTGGGACCCCTTGTTGAGCGATCACTTCCGGGACATGGACGATTTCGAGGAGCACTGTCGGGCAGGATCTTTGGGCGCGTACTCCTTTGTTGAACCAAACTTTCTGACCAACCCAAATGACTATCATCCGCCGCACGATGTGCGGGCCGGAGAGCAGTTCCTTTTGCGAATCTGGAACGCGGTGAGTCAATCTCCGAACTGGAATGAAACCCTGCTGATCATCACCTTTGACGAGCATGGCGGGACGTACGATCACGTCGTTCCACCGCTCGGCGCCGTGACTCCGGACAAGGCGAGCGATCCTGGCCAGAGTGGTTTTCACTTTGACCGGTTCGGGGTTCGTGTGCCGACGATCCTGGTGTCTCCCTGGATCGAGGCAGGAACGGTCTTCCGCTCGAACACGGGTACGCCGCTCGACCACACTTCGATTTTGGCGACGCTACGTGAATGGCTCGGCATCCCAGAGGGCGAGATGCTGGGCAGCAAACGTATTGCACAAGCACCGACTTTAGAGTACGTGTTGACGCGTACGACTGCCCGCACCGATAAACCGAGCGTCGCAACACCCGCGGCAGCTTCTCTGACTTCCACTTCCCTGCCGCCTAATGACCTGCAAAAGAGCCTGATTGCCGGTACTGCCGCACGCTTCGGCATGGACTCAAGAGTCGTACTTTCCGGCATCGGGACGCGGCAACACGCCATCGATTTCTTCTCTAAACGAGCGTTATCACCAATGGCGCAAAAACCTGGGATTCCTTAGAGACGTCTTGCAACCGCTCCCAGCGCGAGTGCAGTGAGGAATCTGGAAATCAGATGCCCTTGATGTCGCCGCCGTCCATCCGCACAGAAGCTTCTGTCATCCATTTCGCCCGGGGCGGAGTGGCGGCTATACTCCTGCTGATCTATCCCCATGAACTGCGGCCGAGCGCGTCGGAGATCAGGCACGCGTATTAGAGTGCTCATGCACGGCAGTGGAGCTCCCCTTCATTTCGTGGAGAGTTCCATGTATCGCGACCTGGGAGACATTGGCAGGATCGTCCTCGCTATACATAGCCTGGTGCTGCAGTTCGGCCATAAACTCGCGCTCCAGGGCGCTCACCTGATCCGGGTTTAAACATTTACCGTGACTCACGCAGTAAAAATACATTTCTCCGTTTACCGTATAGGTCACTAGACCCAGTGCCCTGGTTTTGAAGGAGTGCACGTATAGACGCAGGTCCTTCAGCCGAAACGGTGCGCGGCTATCATCGATCATAATGTTTCCAATGTTGGATAGCGCGAAGCTGCTCCGTCTATGAAATTGCAGCGCCTCAGCGAGGCGCATAATTAACTGGACCTGCCCGTCTGTCAACGGGCGCAGAGCTTCAATGAAACGGAAACGGCGAGGAATGTTCAGTAGCTCCTGCTCGATCTTGCCCTTCATATCTTTGTAGATCGCGCGTGCCGTCGCCCAGAACTCCATATTCACTGCCTGTCCCGTGCGCACTTTGAAGCTACCGCCTCCGAAAAACAGTACGTCATTCTTCAGCGTATGGAAATTCCCTCTGCGCGGATCGATCTGACTGTCGATGTGCTTCGGCAATCTATTCTTGAGCACGGCGAACAGAGCACGTTCCAGCGCGACGATCAGAGCTGCATGCACGGAAACGCCCTCGACCTTGCAACGTGCCTTTAATGCATCCAGTAGTGTCGCGTTGGCCTTCCACTGTAAAGAGTGTTCCATCTTTTCCGGTCGTTGCCGTGCACTTGGAATCAGGCGGAGGAGGCCATTCAGGATTCGCACCATTAGCTTGACCTTCCACGGTTTTACCGGCCGGTGGCTGCCAATAATATCCTGCATCGTGATCGGCGCATAGGGGACCAGCTCTCCGTCGGTGTAGAGCGACTGTAGTATCTCTTTGACAAGGATGAATATGCTTTTACCGTCACAGATGCGGTGGGAGGTGGTAAGAAGCAGATCGCTCTTCCGCTCCGACCGAAGCCATACCGCACGCAGTTGGGGCTGGTCATAGGCGAAGATTGTAGTCAGTTGCATCGCGGATTCGCGTCTGCGGTCTTCGTCGGACGCCCCTAAGATGATATGCAGTGGAATCTCCGGTGCACAATCGTCTTCGTAGTACAGACCGTCCGATTCCTCGCGAATCAGGGCGCGCAAAGCGGGATGCCTGCGCTGCACGCGAGACAGCGCAGAGCGAAGCTGGCCCTCGCTAAAGCTTCCCTCCAAACTAACCAGGCACATCACATTACCGTCGAGAATGTGCTCGATATTCGATAATTTCCGTCTCATCATCGATCTCCAGTCACCAGCACGGATGAGCTATCGTTCGTTGCGGTACCGCCCGCGATCGGCGCTGCGCAGATGGCACTGCACCATATCCGGCTCGATACCTCATCAACTGGCACTGCGACCTGCTCTTCCAGCATGAGCATGAACTCGCGCTTCAGCGCATCCACCTGATCTGGTTTTAGACACTTCTCATCACTTACACAGTAGAAACGCATCTCCCCGTTGAGCGTGTAGGGAACGAGGCCAAGTGTCCTGATGTTGAAGGAATGCATGTACAGATGCAGGTCTTTGACTCGAATAGGAGCGTTACCATTGTCGATCACGATGTTGCCAAGATTGGAGAGCCCGAAGCGGTTCCAGCTACCGTTGCCAAGATGAGATAGCCCGAAGCGGCTCCAGCGGTTGTTGAACTTAAGCGCGTCACCGAGCCGCACAACGGATTGAATCTGGCCGCTCGTCGGCGGGTTAACCAGTTGAATCAAATAGAAACGGCCGGGAATGTCCCTTATCTCCCTGTCGACCGCTTTGCGTATCTCGTCATGGACTGCGCGCACCCTCGCCCAGAATTCCATGTCGGGGGCTGTCAGCGTACTTATCTTGAAGTTTCCGCCGCCATAGAACAGCATGTCGCCGGTCAGCGCGGGGAAACGCCCCCGCCTCAAGTCGATTGGATTGATGACCCACTTCGGCGCCCTGTCTCTTCCGAAAACGGCGAACAAGGCACGTTCCAATGCGACCGTCAGGACAGCATGCACAGAGACGCCTTCAATTTTGCAGCATTGCTTGAGTGCGTCCAACAGTCGACGCTCAGCCTTCCATTCCAGGTGGTACTCCTGATTCTCCGGCTTGCGACGGGCGTGTGGAATCAGCCGTAACAATCCATTCACCAGGCGCGCGGTCAGCTTGCTCTTCCACGGTTGCAAAGGTTGGTAGCCGCCAATGATGTCCTGCGTCGTGATTTGCGTATAAGGGATCAGTTCCTCATCGCTATTGAGCGAACGCAGCACGTCCTGGACGATCGTGAACATGCTCATGAGATCGCAGATGCGGTGCGAGGTCGTAAGCAGCAGATCGCTCTCCCCTTCCGACCGCAACCAGACGACACGAAGCTGTGGTTTGTCCTCGGGAAAAATGGTGGCCAGTTCTGTTCGACATACGCGCCGAGAGTCTTCTTCAGATATCCGCGCGACGATCCGTAGAGGAATCTCCGGTGCGCAATTGCCTTCGGAGTACAGGCCGTCCTGTTCCTGCCGGATCAGCGCACGCAGCACGGGATGCCTGCCCTGCACACGGGCCAGGGCTGAGCGAAGTTGATCCAGGCTGAACCTGCCTTCCAGCGTTACGAGACAGGCTATGTTCATCTCGGCTATCTGCTCGATGGCTGACAGTTTCCTTTTCACGATCTGCCTCGCGTCACCATCAATGGGTAATCGCCTTGCGCGGGGATCTTCTTCCGTTCGCCCTTAGCGCAACTAGAGTCATTTGGCGGCTACGGTGAGCAGCCCTGGAGTCTCGGCCTCGTCGGCCTCAGGCTGAACGACCTGGAGTTGTAGCAGATTCATAAACTCCTGCTTGAGCATGGCCGCTTGCCCATGGGTCAGGCACTTCTCGTCAGCCACGCAATAGAAGCGCATTTCTCCATGGAGCGTATACGTAACGAGGCAGAGGGTTCTGAAGGTGAAGGAATGCATATAAATACGGACGTCTTTCACTCGAAACAGGGCTTCACGGTCTTCGATGACGATATTGCCCAGGTTGGACAATGCGAACAGATTCCAGCTGCCGTTTAATTTCAACGCGTCGCCCATGCGTACAATCGTCTGGATCTGCCTACCGGTCACTGAGCGAAGCCTCTCCCAGAGGTAGAAGCGGCCGGGGATGTCTTGCATCTCCTGCTCTATCTGTTCACGCATCTGTTCGTAAATTGCGCGTGCCCTCGCCCAGAACTCCACATACTGCGCGTCTCCGGTGCGCAGCTTGAAGCTTCCGCCGGCAAAGAACACCGTATCCTTCCTTAGCGCCGGGAAGTGTCCTCGCCGTATGTCCATCGGGTTATCGATCCACTTGGGCAACTTATCTCTTCCCAAGACGGCGAACAAGGAACGTTCCAACGTGGCGATCAGAGCCGCATGAACCGAGACACTTTCAGCCTTGCAGCGTCGTTTCAGTGAGGCCAGCAGTGCTGCATCGGACTTCCATTCCAGCGAGTGTTCCCTGTTCTCCGGTGTTCTGCGAGAACTCGGAATCAGCCCTAGCATGCCGTTCATCAGGAATAGCTTCAGTTTGAAAGCCCAGGGCCTTGGCGGGCGGTGTCCGCCGATCATGTCTCGGAGGGTGGGTGGGTCGTAAGGGACCAGCTCTTCGTTACTGTGGAGCGACGCCAAGACCTCTCTGACCAGGATGAAGATACTCATGCCGTCGCAGATGCGGTGCGAGGTTGTAAGCAGCAGATCACTCTCTCGCTCCGATTGCAGCCAGACCAGACGAAGTTGCGGTTGATCATGGGCGAAAACGGTATGCAACTCGGTCTGGCACTCGCGCCGGTAGTCATCTTCAGACACCCGGGAGACGATTCTTAAAGGAATCTCCGGCGCCTTATTCTCTTCGTAGTAGAGCTCGCTCCGCTCTTCGCGAATCACTGCACGCAGAGCTGGATGCTTGGCCTGCACGCGAGACAAGGCAGAACGGAGCCGATCCTGGCTCAAGCTCCCATCCAGCCTGACGAAGTAGACGACGTTGCCATCGAGCACCTGCTCAATGGTGGACAGCTTGCGTCTCACAATTCGTCTCCTGTCGCTATCAGCGAGGAGCTACGGTCGATAGTGACTCCCTTGCGCTCGGTTCTTCTGCAGAAGGTATCCAGGTACCGATGTCGTCGCTCAAAGGTGCCGAGTCGGCCAAATAGCCCATCCAGATAGCCGCAAGCAATCGCGGTGACCTTTTCCAGCTTCTGCGAATCAAACAACAGCACTGTCAGGGCCTGATGCATTGCCATCCAGCCGCTCAACCAATGCATCCCGCAGATGGATCGGTACAGGCGCAGGCAGTGCACCATATTGCGCGCGATATAGTAACGACGCCACGCAACATGGCGGGTGCTGAACAGCTTGCCTCGCTGCACGACGTTTCCATTAGACTGCCGCAACGTCACGGCGGCGTTCAGGTATACAGGCACGTTTTGACTTATTGCGCGCAGGCTATATTCAACATCGATGTACTCAATGAAATAGTCTTCCCGAAAAGCTCCTAGTTTGCGGTAGGCTGCAGCGGAGATCGCCGAACCAGAGGAGATGATGCACATCGTAGAAAACAGCCCCGCTGCCCTTTCGTCAATGCGAATAGGCTTTGGGAAGTACTTACCCGGTGGAATAACGGGCATGTATCGCTGCCGCTTGATCTCAAAAATCTTCGGCCCGATTAGGAACGCGTCGGTACCCAGCCTATCCGCAGCCTCCATCATGTCGATGAAGAATGTTTTCTCGATGTCGGAGTCTTGATCCATCAAGAAGATCACGTCGCATGCTTGAGCCAACAACAGCTCCGCTCCTCGGTTGTAAGCGCCGGCGAGTCCGCCCTGGTTGCGGTTGAAGATCACCTGTATGCCTTGGCCGGCCAAACGCTCGTGCAAGCGCACGTTCGCCTCAGGAGAGTTGTCGACTGCGATGACCTTCGCGCAGGCTGTGCGAGCCTCTACAAGATTGTCCAGGAACTTTTTTGAAGGGTTGTAGAGGACGAAAATCAGGCCAAAGCTTTTCATATCGTGTTCGCCCGCGGATTGGCCAGACCGTCGGCGGAACTCAGTTTGTGCTTCGCCGCCACCGCAATGCATGTACGTAATATCGTCATGGCCCGTTGCTGGATGGCCAATGCCTGCACACGAGCCAGGGAATCCTCGTCAGAGACGATCGCGAATTCAAGTTCTCCGCCAAAGCTTGAGACAACGACGGTATTGGCCGGAGTGGGCGATACCATCACGAGCGGACTGTAGACCTTCTCCAGTCGGAAGCTTTGGTACTGCTGCGCCAGATCCAGCCGCCCCATATTCGACAACGTCAGATGGGGCACTGCGGGGGCTTCGTCGAAATAGGCTACGAACTTGGCGTAATCGCGGTGCAGCCCTTCGAGTCCCACGAGATAGCAATAGAGATCGGCGCCGATACGCTCGATCCGGCGTGTCAGATCCGCCTTCGTAGCCCGCGCCCGCGACCAGAACCCATCGGCAGAGATGTCCTGCGGCGGCAGGTGTTTCATATCGAGCGTAATGCTAGGCGCAATTCCGAACATCGCATCTGCACGAATCGCGGGCAAGAACCTGCGCGCATTCACCATCGTGTAGGCCTTGCTGAGCGACTGGCTCCCGAGCTCATCGCGAAACGCCTGCATAAACGCCAGGCTTACAGCAGCGAGCACCGTGACGTTCTCCGCACGGCACCGCTCGGTTAGCGCCTGTGCCGTGGGTTCCTCGATATGCCAGCGATGGAAGTACATCTGCTGGACGGCGATGCGGGGAACGGCTCGCTTGTGTCTACCGCGTAGCTTGAGCGAAAGAGCAAGCCGGAGAAGAGCAATCTTCCAGCGCACGCGGTACCGGAAGCGTTGGCTCTGCAGCAGGCTCGCGGGTACGATTTCCTCCACTGCACCGAGCGAATCGTAGGCTTCGAGATCATCGTCCGGCTGGTCATAGGCACTTAGGCATTCGCGTAGCAGATTGATACCGGCGATGCCGTCACAGATGCAATGGTGGCCTGCCAATATCAATTCATGCACCTGTTTGCCGCGCAGCCACACCAGCCTTACCAGCGGCTCGAGGCTGGCATCGAAGAGCGTGACGCATTCCTTCTGCGCCTCGGTCTGCCAGTCGTTGTCTCCGCCGCGCTCAACGATACGTAAGGGGATCGGAGCAGGTTCATCCTGGAGGACAAAGGAAGGCCGGTCGGCAGTTCCGTTGATCACACAACGCAGCAGTGGATGCTTCTTTTGCACGCGACCCAAGGCCTGACGTAATCGGGATTCGTCTATCTTCCCGACTAGCTTGATGGGGAATACGCTGGTAAAGGGCGTTCGTCCATCGCGATACATGGTTCGTTCCGGCAACAGCAGGGGTCGTGTCCTCCTGCGACCTTTCCCAATTGGCCGCGTGCCGGCTTCATTGAAGAGTTTCATGCCGTAGTTCTCGCAAATGGCCCATCTACAGGTTCAGGCGCAACATCTGGAAGCAGATTCCATGTGCGCAAATGGCGGAGAGCTTCGCCGATACTGTCCTCCGCTCGTACGGCGCGGCCTAGTGCCGCTGCCGCTTGGATCATCGCCGGCTGCTGGGTGGCCGAGAGCGCGGAGGCCAGGGCAGCAGATGTCAAACTCTTCCGCTCCAGTGCGGGTGGGGCAACGCCCTTGCGGTGCAGGCGATTCGCCCAGAATGGCTGATCGCCGAAGAACGGCACGATTACCGACGGTATTCCTGCGCGCACGGCGGCGGCGGTCGTTCCGGCCCCACCGTGATGAATGGCAACCGACATGTGCGGAAAAAGGCAGTCGTGCGGAGCATGTCGCAAAACAAATATCTGTCGATCCTGTGGACCCTCGTCAGCGTCCATCGCCCCCCAGCCGGTGGCCAGTACTGCCCGTTGGCCACTCTTGTTTATCCCGTCCAGAACGATGCGTGTGAATGCCGCCGCATCGCTGCTCACCATACTGCCGAAACCTACGTACACGGGCTTCGGCCCGGCTGCGAGAAACTGGCTCAACGCATCGGACGGACTCCATTGGGGCTGATCGAAAAACCAATATCCCGTGACCTGGGAATTGTCCGTCCAATCCGGCGGCCTTGAGAGTAAATGCCGGCTGAAACCATTGATGATCTTCGCCTGATGCAGATCGCGAAAGTAAGGCCCATACCATGGATAGAGCGGCAATCCGAGTTGCGGCCGAACGATGCCGTTAATCGCAGGACACATGACGTCCCACAGTAACTTGAAGAGGAGATAGTGAGCACCGAGGCTAAGCAAGCCGGGCATCTTATACTTCCCACTACTCAACATGATGGGTGGCAGTATTTTTGACAGCGTCAGCGGCTGCAAACGGGCAATCGCGAAAGGAATGTCGAGGGCTTCAGAGAGTGCCTTGGCCAACAGGATACTGTTGCTGACACCAATAAGTAGACCTGCACCGTCGCAGGCCGCTAACCCTTCATGTACCCAGTTGGCAGCCCAGATCGTATAACGCTCGCGAAAGATGCGCGCCATGGCACGCACGTTCAACCCTTTCTCCGCGATCCAGCGGTCAGCTTCCAGCATCGCCTGAAAATTGGCTGTCAGAGGAGAAAATTCCAGGCCCGCTCGGCGCACGAGTTCAGCAAAATTATCGCTCGTGGCAATACGTACGGAATAGCCGGCACGATGCAGACCCTGGCCCAAAGCTACGCACGGACGAACATCGCCCTGTGTCCCGATGGTGAAGATCACAATACGTTTCGTGGATGCTCGGTCACATTCAGGCATAGATCGGAGTGAACGCTTCCATTTGCTGGTGAATGGACGACGGAACCCTTTGCAGATGCTGACGGTTTAGAATCGAGAGCCGCTGCTGCAAGATGCTGCCAATCTGTGCTGCGGGACCTGGCTCCAATACACTCTCATGATGACAAGCCAGTTCATGGACTTGGAAGCCACGGCCTACGAAAGGTCGCCATGCGAATGGACTACGATCCAGGATGTCATCGAGGTCGCCCATGGTCTCGATCGCCCGGAAATATAGAAGATCAAGGTTCACCTTACGCGGTACATACTGGCGCGCCAGTTTCAGATTGTTGAACATCACCGCAGTCAGATTCTTGATAAACCGCGGATCACTCTTCATGATCTCTTTCGACAGCGTCATAAGTCCCTTCGCCTTGGAGATGACGTGCGCATTGTCCGAATGGAGTAGAAACTCCCCCAACTCTTCTAGTCTTCCTGGTATGTTCTTGGGCATAAGGTCGATGCCCAGAAAATTCAGCGCCGTGCTCACTTCCTCTTCCCCGGTGCGCGGTCGAGCGGACTCGCGCGGCCGGAAAAGATAGCTGTCGATCATTGCCAGCAACTCCACCTGCAACCCTTGTGCCTGCATCTGCTCGGCAATGCAGTGGCCGAGCAGACCGCCCAATGAGCGTCCGATCAATCGATACGGACCCTCCGGTTGAATGTGTCGGATTTGCACCAAGTAGTCAGCCGCCACTTCCTCGATGCTGCTCGGCAGACTTCCGCCACCGCGCAGACCGCGCGACTGCAACCCATAAACCGGAATCATGGGGTCAATATGCGGCAGCAATGCCGAGAAGCCCATGCTGACGCCGATGATCGGATGAATACAGAAGAGTGGCCGCTGCGCAACCTTTCGCAGTGGCAGCATGACACTGAGTGGCCCGATGTATTCGCTATTTCGGTGGCGCTCAATCACCTTCGATAAAGCGCCGACCGTGGGGGCCTCAAACAAGCTACCTAGCTCTAGTTCAGTCTGGAACCATGCGGGAAAGAGCGCCGCCATCTCGGCTGCATTCAGGGAATCGCCGCCGAGCTCGAAAAAATTGTCGTGCAGTCCCACCCGCTCCACCTTAAGAATCTGCTGCCACAATGCCGCGAGTTTTTTCTCGTTAGGGGTCACCGGCTCGACATAGGTATTTCGGCTGGTCCACTTAGGTATGGGCAGCGCCTTCCGGTCCAGCTTGCCGTTCGGTGTCAACGGCATCGCCTCGAGCACCGCGAAGCTGTCCGGCATCATGTAATCGGGAAGACGCCCGGCAAGGAACACGCGCAGCATATCAATGTCGATGAGGCGATCTTTTGACCCCACCAGATAGCTTGCCAATGAAACGGCGCCGTCGCCATCGCGATGCGCGACCACCGCCACTTCCGCGACCGCATCGTGCTGCAGCAATACGCTTTCGATCTCACCCGGCTCGATACGGTGGCCGTTCACCTTCACCTGGTCGTCCGCGCGTCCGATAAATTCCAGCAGCCCATCGTCGCGCCAACGCACCAGGTCGCCCGTGCGATACATGCGGCTGCCGTCCCCTCTGAATGGATCTGCGAGAAAGCGCTCCTCGTTAAGTTCCGGCCTGTGCAGATAACCTTTGGCGACACCCTCACCGCCGATGTACAACTCACCGACGGCGCCTGTGACGACCAGCTGGCAATGCTCGTCCAACACATAGAGTCTGGTGTTAAGGATCGGACGGCCGATGGGTGGCGGTACTGAGGCGATCTGTTCTAACTCCAATGCGGTGGACCATATCGTAGTCTCTGTCGGACCGTAGAGTTGAGTCACCCGCGCGGCCATACCCTTCAGTCGTGCAGCCAATTCCGCGGTGAGAGGCTCGCCACCTACCAACACGTGCACGCCGTCAAGCTTCGTCTGTGCGCTGGCCAGCAGGACGCGCCACAACGATGGTGTCGCCTGTATGTGGGTCGCGCCACTGCGCTGAATGAGCTGCGCGAGCTGGGGTGGGTTGTGCGCAGCCTCGCTGCTCGCCATTACGACCCGCGCCCCCACTGTCAGCGGCAGGTACAACTCAAGTCCGGCGATATCGAAGACAATGGTTGTGACTGCGAGAAAACGATCGCGCGTCGTAACACATAGCTCACGCTGCATGCCGTGCAGAAAATTGGCAAGGTTCCGGTGCGTCACCTCGACGCCCTTTGGTCGCCCGGTCGACCCGGATGTGTAAAGCACATATGCGGTGCCATTCGGGGTGCTCAGATCTGGCTCCTCTTCCGAAGCGATGAGCGATGCATCTGGATGCTCAGGCTGAAGCAGCGTCAGCTCACGGTTGGCGAAGCGTGCATGCAGCTCTGTCTGGGCAATCAACAGAATTGGGGAGGCGTCATCCAGCACGAGCGCTGTACGTTCCAGAGGACTATCGAGATCGATGGGGAGATAGGCAGCGCCAGTGCGCATGATCGCCAGAAGGACAATCAGCAATTGCTCGTTGCGCGGCAACGCCACGGCGACGATATCGCCCGGCTCAACGCCATTGGCGATAAGCTGACGTGCCTGCCTCACGCTGCGTTCATGCAACTCGCGATAACTGATAACAGTACCTTCGAACACCAACGCCGAAGCGTCTGGAGTGGCTGCTGCCCACTGCGCAACGAGTGCAGGAAGACGGATGTCCGGTACGGGCGCCGCCGTATCGTTCCAGCAAACCAGCAGACGCTGACGCTCCTCATCACCCAGGATGTCGAGTTGCCTAAGCGGAGTCTCTGGATGAGCGAGCACCTGATCGACCAAGCGTGTCAGCCTGCGGCGGTGTTCGTCCAGTTCCGCCATCTCGTACAACGCGGGGTTGGCATCGAGGTCGAAACGTAGACCGGTGCCGGCTCCTCGGTCGTAGATGAACACCATCAAATCTTCGGCCGAACTGTTCGACAGATTGTGAGAGATGGTGGTGGCGCCGCCAAATTTGATGTGATAGTCGAATGGCTCGATGTTTACACCAAGCCACGCGATATTCTGCTCCTGGCTCATACGGCCAAGATCGCGACGCAGATCTTCAAAGCGATACTGCTGATGACGCAGTGCTTGCCGCACATACTTCGAGATCTGGGCAAACAGTTCCGCAGGAGTCATCTGCGGGTGAAACAATGCGCGGATCGGAACCGCATTGACAGAGGGCGCAAGGGAATGGCGCAGCATCGCATTGATCCGCCCGGACAGTGGCATTAGGAAGACCAGGTCATCGACGCCGCTGACACGGTGATAATAGGCCGCGACCAAACTAGTTAAGACCTGTGGAAGACTTGCCCCAACTGTCTTGCCTAGCTCCGCGAGCTGCCGGGCAGTCGCGGCTGAAAGATAGCCCACGCTGCGCCGCTGTTCACTACTCAGGCCATGCCGGCGATGACTGCGTGACAACGTCACCGCTTCAGGAAGTTGAGCCAATTGTTGGTGCCAATATTCGCGATCCCGCTGAAAGCGACCCGAGTTTCGATAGTTGCTCTCGGCCTCTGTCAGCGCTGCGACCGTACAGAAGGACGCTGGTGCCGGCTCGCGCCCTTCGACAAGATCCGTATACACCTCTGCGACGCGGCGAGCGATCAGACCGCCGCCATATCCATCCACCCCGATGTGATGTGCCCGGTGATACCAGAAGTAGCGATCATCCGAGACTTTTAGCAGGGCAGAGACCCATAGCGGATCCTTGGACAAATCGGTGGGTCGTGCCAGTTCCTTCCTCATCCACGATTCAATGGCGGACTGTGGATTGGCTTCCAAACTCATATCGAAATATGGAAAATCGCCCTCGTAAACCGGTCTCATCGCCTGCATTGGTTTGCCATCTTGTTCGATGACAAACATGCGCAGCTCCTCCGCTTCGGCTACGAGTTGACGAAGTGCCAGGTGAAAGATGTCGGGCTTGAGGGCTCCGCAGATCTCGATCGCTTCCGCAATATTCAGGTTGGCGGTCGGCGTAATCTTCTGGGTGAAATACAAACCACGTTGGGCAGTGGTCAGGGGATAGCAATTACCCTCGTACAAATTCATGGCCCGCTTCCAAATACCTAATTGAGTTTGTTCCAAAACCACAGAAATGCGCCTCGCTTGAACGAGCGATTCGTTGTGGACGTGGATTCTAGAAGCTTCCTAGTATTCACCGCAGAAAGAGAGGACGATCCCTTCTCCATCGTCGGAAAACACTTTACGAATGAAAGAAAACCGAACGGATGAGGATGTTCTTAAGGTGATTGCTTTGTTCGACATCCTGCGGCGATCGAGGTCTGCTGCTGTATGTAGCACCCCCGTCAATCTGACGCACCATTGAAAGTCAAATGCAGCTACCATCCGCTGGGCCCCTGAAGCTGGCGATAAGGAGGCAAAGCATCGCCTAAAACTGAGAATGATCGGTCAGATACAGTTCCGTCGGTTTGAAGTCGCAGAGCGTGAGGAATTCAGCAGCAAATTGTGAAGACCGCAAACTGCAGAATTGTGCCGGGTCATCTCCAAAGAGCACCTTTGTGAGTTACTTTTGTGGGATAAATATCGCATGGAATCCGCGAAGCCGCAAGTGAGAGATTGTGAAAATCATCACCAAGCGCCATCTCGAAACAGGATTCTGAGGCCTGGGGGACAATTGTGCCTACAACAGGAACACATTCGATGCCATCACGGCATCGCTCACGTTCACGGTTACAGTTCTTCGCTTTGATTCCCAACGTTGGCGCGCGCGTGCTTTGCTGCATCCCTTGAGGGGTGTGTAATTTGGGGCCCGGGGAGGAATGGTCTGGCGGCGAGTCCGATAGCTTGTTTGCGGCCCAGATCTTCCGGGCGACGCAGCCGAACCCTTGGGGCTCACCAGATCCCCGGCATCAGGCGATAGCGCGTAATTTGAGTGTATTCTTCGTATCCCGTTAGTTCCCGGCGAAGAGTCCGGTCCTCCAGTGCAGTACGCCAGAGGAACAGGACCGTAAACAGAGCGGCTAAGGCCAAGGTCCATATCGAACCGAGAACCAGTGCTATCGATACATGCAACAGGATCAATCCCACATACATAGGGTGCCGCACGAAACGATACGGCCCGGAGGAGACGACGGTATGATCGCGCTCTTTTTGTATTCGTACACTGCTTTCGGCATGAGGATTCCTGACCAGAACCCAGGTAATCCAAGTTGCGGAGATGAGGAAAAGGCCAAGTCCCGGATAGACGGTCCAAGAAGGCATGGGAGCCCAGTGAAATCTCGCCGCGTCCAGTCCCGCAAGTATAGGTTGAGCGATGGTGAAAGATAAGAGGAGCCGCAGGAAGATCTTGTCGAATGGTTTGGTGTCCTTGCGTATCGCGGTTTGGCGCTCGTCCAGCAGGCCGGGATTCAATCTCGCGACAAAAGCCCTACACGTAAATAAACCTCCAACATAGAGAACAGTACAGATCCAGCCGCGGCTCCATGTGAGTCGTCCCGCGGCGCCGAACAGAGAGAGGGACCACCATGCGAAGAGCGTTAAGCCTTGGAAAAGTGCCTTCACGCGCCCGCGTAGACTCATAGATTCGCTCTTGACCCACATACTTTCTTTCCGTTATCAATTCGCAAGTATCGAACGATTGCTATATGAATGCAAGGTGCGAGGGCTCGAGCACGTCGCAACATTGTGAAGACGACGCTCCCCCGGGGCTCATACGCATCTCCATTTGTTACGTGTAGGTTAAGAACACAATGCCCTCATTCGCCACATGTACAGATACTGTTATATGAATTGTCATCGAATGGGCGCGTATTGTAGAAATTTGAGTTGTTGATTAAAGCCGCATGAACTGCGATACGCCACCGTTTCGGTAGCCTTTGTTGTTGCAACTCTCGCTGGAGGGCGCTCATTGTGGTGTAGCGCCTGGAGTGATTTGGAAAATTTCTTTGGCCGGTTCTCGATTGGGAATGTGCGATGTGATTAGATCAAGAGATGCCACTGCGCGTGTTAGAGTATGCGCTATTTCTTCTCGGGACGTTCTTGAATGTGCATGTGTGGCGCACGATCTGTCGACTCATAGATGAGTGCCGGGCAGATGACCCGTCACGCCGCTTCTCTCGCTTTTGGTGGATCGGGGCCTGGCGGTATCATAGGCGGCGCTTCCCGGAGAGCGGGCTGCGGAGAAAAATTGTGCTTGGATATGCTTTGATCTGCCTCAGCGGTTTGCCCGGCTTCGCTCTTGTTGTTGTTCACCATTTGTTTGGGCGAGGGCCGCACTGAGGAGTGGGCGGGCGCATTATTGACATCTGCTCCAGCTTGCGCACGGCGTCGAGACGCAGATCGAATGTACCCGGTGGACCGCACCGCAAAAAAGAGCTTCTCCGTCTACGACTATCCTGTCCAGCCGGTCTCAATTCTGAGATTGAGCTTACGCTTGCGCGGTGTACGGAACCCCTCTGGATAGGGCTGAACGGTCGGCATCGACCTTAGCTGGTCGAAGCTTAACCGTGGTGATTGCCCGTGAGCTCGCGGACGATGTCGCCCACAAATGCTTTTGCGTCGCCAAAGAGCATCAGAGTCTTATCCACATAGTAGAGAGGATTATCGATTCCAGCGAAGCCTGGGCTCATGCTGCGCTTGATCACCATGACAGTCTGAGCTTTGTCTACCTCAATGATGGGCATGCCGTAGATCGGGCTGGACTGGTCGGTGCGCGCGGCGGGATTAGTAACGTCGTTGGCGCCGATGATAAGAGCGACGTCGACTTGCGGGAGATCGGAGTTCATGTCATCCATATCGAAGAGACGATCGTAAGGGATGTCCGCCTCGGCAAGGAGGACGTTCATGTGCCCGGGCATGCGACCCGCGACGGGATGAATGCCGAATTTCACGTCGATGCCCTTCCTGGTCAGAATCTCGTAGAGTTCTCGGACTTTGTGTTGGGCCTGAGCGACGGCCATACCATAGCCGGGAACGATGGCGACCTTGCTGGTGGCGGAGAGGATCGCGGCAGCTTCTTCGGCGTTGGCGCTGCGCACGGTTCGTTCCTCGGCGACCGCCTTGGGACCGGCTTGCACTTGGCCGAATGCGCCGAACATGACATTGGTGAACGAGCGATTCATGGCTTTGCACATGATCACGGAGAGGATGAAGCCGGAGGAGCCGTCGAGGGCGCCGGCGACGACGAGAACTTTGCTATTGAGCACGAACCCAAGCAGGGCTGCCGAGAGGCCGGCGTACGCGTTGAGGAGTGAGATGACAGTCGGCATGTCCGCCCCGCCGATGGGTGTGACCAGCAAAATTCCGAACAACAACGCGACCCCGACCATGGCTGGAAAGAGGTGCATATACTCCGGATGGATCGTGAGAACGATCGCGATCGCGATCGCGGAGCCGAGGACCGAGAGGCTGACGATGTTCTGTCCACGGTAGGTAATCGGGCGCTGCGGGAGAATTTCCTGGAGTTTTCCCGCGGCAATCACGCTGCCTGTGAAGGTCAGTGAGCCGATGATCACTTCCATTGCAATCTCGACCATGCTGAATTTCGAGACGTGCGGCGCGTGCACGTAGTACTCGGCGATACCGATCATGGTTGCGGACAAAGCGCCGAACGCGTGACTAAGGGCGGTTCGCTGAGGCACGGCCGTCATGCGGACCATGCCGAGCGGGATGCCGATGGCGGCGCCGATGATCAGCGCGACGGCAATCCATCTATATTGCACAAGGGCGGGATTGAACAGTGTCGCGGTGACAGCAAGTGCCGCGCCAATTTCGCCGGCGATAACTCCACGACGTGCGGTGGCCGGTGAGCTGAGCCACTTCAGCGAGAGAATGAAGAGGACGGCTGCGGCGATGTAGGCGAAGTCGATGAGCTGCCCAACGGCGATGGGAGTCATGATTTTTTGGGCTTCCCGGTCTTAAACATGCGCAACATGCGGTCGGTGATCAGGAAGCCGCCCACCATGTTGCTGAAAGAAGCAGCCACCGCGATGGTGCCGAGTATGGTGGTGAGCGTCGTCTCGTGCAGGCCGGCAATGATGATGGCGGCGACGACGACAATGGCGTCAAGGGCATTCGTCAGCGACATCAGCGGGGTGTGCAGCAGCGGCGAAACCCGCTTGATCAGTTCGAACCCGACGAAGCCCGCCAGGATGAACACGAAAAGATTCGAGATGAAATCCGCAGGCACTCCGCTCCTCCTTTTAGGGCGCTTGCTCCTGATTGACCAGGGCGGGCATGGCGAAAAATTCGCGGACGCGCGCGTTCACCACCTCGCCGCGACGAGTGAGCAGCGTGCTGCGGATGATTTCGTCATCCGCGTCGAGGCGTGGCTTGCCTTCTTTTACAAGATGCGTAAGAAAGGCCACCATGTTCCGCGCATACATTTGGCTGGCGTCGTGCGGGACGCTGCTGCCCAGGTTTACCCAGCCGATGATCGTGACACCCCCGGCAACGAACTTCTCGCCGATCTGAGTGAGTTCGCAATTCCCGCCACGCTCAGCGGCGAGATCCACGATCACCGAACCCGGCGCCATGCCGGCCACCATCTCGCGCGTGATGAGGATCGGGGATTTCTTCCCGGGAATAACCGCGGCCGTGATCACCACGTCGCTCTCGGCGACGACGCGGGTCAGCAGCTCGCGCTGGCGATTGTAGAACGATTCGTCTTGCGCTCGCGCGTAACCGCCCGCGTCCTGCGCGTTTTGCGGCTTCGATGGGCAGCTCGACGAATCGCGCGCCGAGGCTTTGCACCTGCTCCTTCACGGCGGGACGTAAATCGTATGCCGAAGTGACCGCACCGAGCCGCCGAGCCGTCGCAATCGCCTGCAGGCCCGCGACACCCGCGCCCATCACGAGCACGCGCGCAGGCGTAATCGTTCCCGCGGCGGTGGTCATCATGGGGAAAAGGCGTGGCAGCGTGCTGGCCGCGATCAACACGGCGCTGTAGCCGCAGACGGTGCCCATCGAGGAGAGCGCGTCCATGCTCTGCGCCCGGGTGACACGGGGCATCAGCTCGACCGCGAAGGAAGCAACTCCCGCGCCGGCGATATCCTGGATGGTGTCGAGCTGGCCCAGCGGCCGCAGGAATCCGATCAACAATTGGTCGGGACGATAGAGAGAAACGTCGGCTTTGCCAGTCTTGTCATTCGAGCCGTGGCAGAGGACCTGAACGATAATGTCAGCGGTGCGAAAGACCTCGGCTCGGTCAGAGGCCACCTTTGCGCCTTTAGCGATGTACTCGGCGTCGGGATAGCCGGCCTCAAGCCCAGCATTCTGTTCCACCACCACGTCCAGGCCGGCCTTCTTGAGATTCGCAACGACGGACGGTACGAGCGCGACGCGACGTTCGCCTGGATAACTTTCGCGCGGGACGCCAACGATCATTCGTTCATTCCTCGCCCAGCCGATTGCGCGTTCCCTCTCACGCGCAGATTTGAAGAGCTCCCGATCACTCGACTTGGAGGACCGGGTCGCAATGTATGGGCCTGTACCGCGGGCCTGTGGAGGTGCGCCGCATTACTCATTGATGTCGGTGTCCATAGTACGCTCCCACTCGTCGAACTTTGCGGACAGCAAACGGCGAGATCGGCACAACGTCGACATTGTTCGCCCGGATGACGATATTACATATTTGCCGCCGGCCGTGTGTACCAAACTTCCGGCTTCCTTCTTCGATACCCAGTCTTCTGGTTCCATTTTCTGCGGCAGAGCCGATAAATGCCCTGTTTTCAGTGCGCATAGCTGGTTGTTGAGTGTGCGGGGAAGGCCAGTGTGGGAGCTGTTCGACGGCGAACACCTGGCGCGAATTCACAACTTGTTGCAACTTGTTGCGTCGTCGTGACACACCCGGCTGTTGCTGAGGCTATGCTCCGTTCTGATGGAGCGGGGCTCGTTCTCTGGATATGCATTTATGTTGAAGTCGCACGTTCGGCGTTTTTCGGAACGAACACGCATGTTGTTGATGATGCTGGCGGTGATGCTGCCCGCCGCCGCGCTGATCGCCGCGAGCGTGATGCATCTGCGAGACCTGCAACGCAAGAAGGAGATCGAAGCGGTCATCGAGCGGGATTATCTGGAGACCCTGGCCATTGCGGAGAAGCGGATTGACCACCGCGCCTACAAGATGGCCGAGGAGATCCAGCAGACATTTCCCGATGTCGAGAGTCCGGATGAACTGGATGACTTCCTGCGTAAACACCCGAATGTCTCCCATGCATTTCTGTGGACCGGGAAAGGTCATCTCGCATTCCAATCGCAGCCTGAGCGGATGGATGATCCTGAGTTTCGCGATCAGAGCAAGATACTGTCCTCCGACATCGGAGACTGGTTCGATAGCGAGTCCAAGATGTATCTCGCGAAGCTGCGAAAGATGGAGGCCGGCGGACACCACACGTACTTCATGAGCGATTACGTGTTCAGAGACGATAAATGGCAGTATGTGTCGGTGGTGTTCTTCACGCCGACCGGTTCCACTCCAGAGCATCCCGCTCTCGGAGGGTTTGTCTTCGATCCCGATTACTTAAAGAACACCTTCTTCCCGCAGGCTCTGAACGAAGTGATGCCCAGCGACGAGCGCAGCGATGCATCGCATCCCGAGCCATCGATCATGATTCGATCGATGAAGGACCCGGGCACGATGCTGGCTGCCTCAGCTTGCTGGGATGGAGGGAAGCCAGAAGTGGAGCGCCCCTTCGATGGCGTTTTCCAGGGATTGATTCTGGGCATTGGACTGCACGGGACCACCATCGCGGATTTGAGCCGGCGTTTCGCCCGCCAGCAATTTTTGATTCTGGGGGCACTCTCGCTGTTGATGGGTGCCGGCATCGTGCTGATGTACCGGAATGTCTCGCGCGAGCTGGCGCTTGCGAAGCTGAAATCCGATTTTGTCTCCAATGTCTCGCACGAGTTGCGGACGCCGCTCGCGCTGATCCGCCTCTATGCGGAGACCCTGGAGTTGGGGCGCATTTCCAATCGCGCGAAACATCAGGAGTACTACGAGATTATCCGCAAGGAGAGCGAGCGGCTGACTTCGCTGATCAACAACATCCTCGACTTCTCGCGCATTGAGGCGGGTAAGAAGGAATACAGCTTCCGTGAAACTGACGTTGCCGATCTGGTGCGGAGCACGCTCGAGTCCTATCGATTTGAAATTGAGCAGAACGGATTTTATTACGAGCAGAAGATCAACAACGTGCCGCCGCTGCAGGTGGACCGTGAAGCCATCGCGCGATCGTTGCTAAACCTCGTCAATAATGCGGTGAAGTACTCGGCGAACGAAAAGTACCTGGGGATTCATCTTTACCATCGCGATGACCACGTCCACCTGGAGGTCGTCGACCATGGAATCGGTATTCCGGCGAAGGAGCAGCCCAAGATATTTGAGAAGTTCTATAGGGTCGGCGATCCGCTGGTGCATAACACCAAGGGAAGCGGGCTGGGACTCTCGCTGGTGCGCCACATCGTGCGGGCCCATGGTGGCGAAGTAAGAGTGGAAAGCGCACCGGGGCGCGGCAGCAGGTTCATCATCACTCTGCCGGTATTGGCTGCACAGGTCCAGCAAGCGGAGGCACTGCCGGCATGAGACAGGAAGAGCGCGTGAAGACAGGCGAGGAACAGAACCGAGCAAAGATTCTTGTCGTGGAGGATGAGCCCAACATGGTGGTTGGGCTGCGCGACAACTTTGAGTTCGAAGGATATGAAGTACTTACAGCGCGGGATGGAGTGGAAGGGCTGCAAATGGCGCTGGAGGAGTCTCCGGACTTGGTGGTGCTGGATGTGATGATGCCGCGCATGAGCGGGCTGGAAGTTTGCAAGCAGCTCCGCGCGCAGCGGGCTTCCATCCCGATCATCATGCTGACGGCTCGAGGGCAGGAAGTGGACAAGGTGGTGGGGCTGGAGCTCGGCGCAGACGATTATGTGACCAAACCATTTTCGATTCGCGAGCTGCTGGCGCGCGTGAAGGCTGTGTTGCGCCGCACCTCGGTTGTTCCGAAGGACCGGGATCAGCATTCTTTCGGCGATATTGAAGTGGACCTGCGCCGCTGCCGGGTGCTCCGGTCAGGCAAGGCGCTCGATGTGTCGTCGAAAGAGTTCGAGCTGCTGAAGTACTTCATCTGCCATGCCGGCGAGTCGCTCAGTCGTCACCAACTCCTCGAAGACGTATGGGGCTATGAGCACTACCCCACGACGCGAACCGTAGACACCCACCTGGTACGGCTGCGCCAGAAGCTCGAACCCAATCCGGAACAGCCGCAGTACTTCCTCACTGTGCACGGAACCGGTTATCGGTTCGTTGGCTAGCGCACGATCACAATCGAAACGAGGTGGATTTTGAACGCGGAGAGAGTAGTGCCCGAAAGAGCAGCGCACCACACGGGCGAATATCCGATAACGGGCCGACGTCAGGGCTGGAGCACGATACAGCCATCCACGCTGCCGCCGCCTTTGATGATTGCGCCGGCAACGGCGCCCGGGGAAAGGCCGGCGTCAGAGGTGCCGTTGCAGGAGGATGTCTATTCACTACTGCGGGAGAGAGCGGATCTGCATGCGCAGGTATTCGATGCTGCGCAGATTCAACGCAAGCTGAGCGGTCCGCGCACGTTGCGCAGTGGCGAGCTGCAATTTGCCAGCGAGGTCTTCGCGGCGCGCTTCCTCTCCGGCGACTTCACTACCCTGTCGCAGGATGGGCCAAGGGTTCTGACGGTGCTTGGAGATATTGCGGGTAAAGGCATTGCGGCCGGCATGTGGTTTACGCATCTTGCGGGACTTCTGCAGAGCTACGGGCGTCCGGATTCCGATCCCTCCAAAATCGCCGCCGAGATCAATCGCCATCTTTGCTATCTCCGTCCGGTGGCGCCATTCGTGACGGCGTTTCTTGCGTTGATCGATTGCGAGCTTGGCAAGCTGACCTACTGCAATGCGGGACATTTTCTGCCGATCGTGCTGCGCGCGGACGGACGGACGTGCCTGCTGGACAGAGGCGGCCCGCTGCTGGGCGCGATTGAAGGTGCGGAGTACCAGACGGGCGAGCTGGTTCTGGAACCCGGCGACACGCTGGTTGCCTACTCCGACGGCGTGCTGGAATGCCGCAGCCCGGCGGATGAAGAGTTCGGCGTAGACCGGCTGATTGCCGCGCTGCGAGAGGCACAACAGCAATCGGCCCATGACACGCTGATGATGCTGCTGGCTACTGTCCAGGATTTCGCGAATGGCCATCCGCTTTGCGACGATCTCAGCCTGACGGTGATTCAGCGCGATGCCAAGGGCGGCGGCAACGTATCTTCCACGAGCGGCGAGCCGTGGGATTGCCGGCGGTCTCACCCGCGGCGCTGACGCCAACAGCAGTTGCGGCCGAAGCGATGCTTCGGCCGCGAGTGCAACTGCATCGTGACTAAAAAGAGAGCCGCAACGCGAACTGCATGACGCGCGGATCGCCGGAGAGCGTGGTGATCTGCCCGACTGCGCCGCTGGTGATGTTGCCGTTTGGCTGACCGAATTCCGGTGTGTTGGCGATGTTGAAGACCTCCCAGCGGAATTCGACGTTGGCGGTTTCGCGAATCGGGAACTCCTTCAGGATCGCTGCGTCGAAGACGCTGATGCGCGGACCACGCAGCGAGTTGCGACCGACATTGCCGATGACACCGGCGGGCGCCGCAGCGTATGCATCGGTCTGACCAGGAGCCTGGATTCCGCAGAGCTTGCTCTTGCTGCCGTAGAACCAGCAATCCGGATCGCCCACCAGTTTTGGTTTGCCGATCAGATTCGGCGGGGCGGTGGCCGCACCAAAGGGATCGAGTGAGGCATTCAACGAGCCGGTGTTCACCTGGAAGGGATGTCCGCTGTAATAGGTGTAGACGCCGGAGGTGCGCCAGTTGCCGAGAACCCATGCCATTGCGCCCTGGTTCAGCATAGATTTTCCGTGACCGAAGGGCAGCTCATAGACGTAGTTCACCGAGACGCGATGAGGAATGTCGAAGTCGCTGGGGCCGTACCATGCGCTCCAGTTGCGGCCGTCCGGCGCGCCGCCGGAGTTGGACTCCAATTCTTCCGGCGCATTGTCGAGGCTGCGCGAGTAGGTGTAGGCCGCGCGCAGGTTGAGGCCATTGCTGAAGCGGTGGTCGAGACTGGCCTGCAGGCCGTTGTAATTGCCGTAGCTGCTTGCGTCGGCATATTCGATGTAGCCGAAGTTGGGATACGGCACAGTGGTGGCTTTGCCTCCGACGATGAGCGGCTGGTTGAAGTCGACGAGATGAAAGAGATGAGTGGACTTGGTACCGACGTAGTTCGCTTCCGCGGTCCAGCCGGGGCCGAACTCGCGCTGGAAGCCGAGGCTCCACTGCTGTACCTGGGGCGTGGGGCTGTGCGGGTTCACAGCGCGCACGTGATAAGACTGCAGGCTGTTCAGGTTGATGTTGGCGGGATCGAGATAGCCGTTCGGAAATCCCTGCGCGGGAGTTAGAACGGATTGCGTGTTGCTGGCCGCCGTACGATTGACCAGGAAGGGCGGGTTCAAGCCCAGCTGGTTTTCGCTGCCAAAGCGCTCAAAGAGCGTGTAGTAGATGCCGTATCCGCCGCGCAGCACGGTCTTCTGATCAGGCGAGAAGGAGACACCGAAGCGTGGACCAAAATTTTTGGTGTTCGGTTGGACCAGCGAGCGGTCCTGGATAGAGCCGCTCTTTGCGAATACGAGCGAGCCGCTTCCGGCGGGGTTGAAGTTGGCCATCTTGTTGTTGCCGGCGAGCGCGGGAGTGGCGAAGTCATAGCGGAGTCCGAGATTCAGAGTCAGTTTGGGCGTGACCTTCCAGTCATCTTCAAAGAAACCGGAGGCCATCCACAGTCGCTGATCGATCAGCAGGACGTTGGTTAGCTGTGTGCTTTGCGTATAGCCAAGCAGACCGTCGGCGTAGGGAAAGCCGCTGAAGATACCGGTGAAGGTGAGATCGCCGCGGGTGCCACCTTCATCCTGGAAGATGTTGCGCATAGGCCCGTAGACGCTGACGCCGACCTTCAGTGTCTGCTTGTCGTGTGTGATGGAGACGGTGTCGTTGTATTGGAGTAGCTGAGGAATCTGCTTCTTCGGCAGGAAGTCGGGCGAGCCGAGGAAGGAGAAGTTCGAGAAGGTGGTCAGCGGGACGCCGCCGCCGATCTGCGAACTGGGAGGAATGCCGGGAACAAACTGGTTTGCCGTCTGGGGCAGTGAAAAGGGCTGCTGCTGGGCGAAGGAGTAGTTGCGCAGGAAGCCGAAGCGGAAGTCGTTGACGACGGTTGGCGAGAAGAGATGCGTCCAGCCGAGAACGAAGCTGTGGGCCTTCAGAACCTGGTTGCCCCATGCAGAGGTGGAGGTGCCGTCCGCGAGGCCTCCGAAGTAGCCGGGAATGCTGCGCGTTCGATTGGAGTAGTTGTAGCGGCCGAAGATGGTGTCCTTCTGGTTCGGCGTCCAGTCCATGCGCGCGTCGTAGTTGTCATCGTTGTCGCTAAGCGGGGCGTTGCGGGCGTAGTTGTTGAGCTCCGGTATGACGCCACCGTTGCTGACGTTCGGCTCCGGAAAGAGCGCGATGAGCTTGGCGACGGCAGCGTCAATTCTGGCGGCGGGCACCTGGTTGTTCGGCAGGGGCAGGCCAGTCGCAGGGTCTTTGATGGTGGGGTAGGGTTTCAAACCGGCAGCGACGGCGGCCTGCGGACTGAAGTCGCCGATGCGCTCGTTATCGAGCGGCACGGTGGAGATGCGGCCGACGCCCTGCTTGATGCGCGTGCCCTCGTAATTGAAGAAGTAGAAGAGTTTGTTTTTCGCGATCGGGCCGCCCAGGCTGCCGCCGAACTGGTTCTGGTGATTTTCCGGCCGGCGCAGGTGGTTGCGGTTGGAGAAGAAGTCGTTGGCGTCGAAGTAGTCGTTGCGCAGGTACTCGAAGAGGAGGCCGTGCATCTTGTTGGCGCCGCTCTTGGTATTCACGGAGACGACAGCACCAGGGCTGCGGCCGTATTCGGCCGAGTAGGGATTGGTGATGACGTTGAATTCCTGGATCACGTCGACGGAGGGATGGGACGCCTCGGTGCTCAGCTCCTGCACGTTTTCCGAGAAGGTGTTGTTGTCGATGCCGTCCAGGATGAAGTTGTTCTGCAGAGAGTGCACGCCATTGACGTTGAAGTCGCCGGTGCGGCCGGCCGAGGTGTTGCCGCTCTGCTGGGTGTAGCGGCTGATCTGCACTCCGGGTACGGTGCGCAGAAGGTCGTCCCAGTTGCGGAGGTAAAGCGGCGTCTGCTGGATGGTCTGGGAGCCGACGATGGTGCCGACGGAAGCGTCATCGGGAGAGAGCGCGCTGGCGTTCGCCTGCACCTCCACGGTCTGCTGCGCGGAGCCGATCTGGAGATGGAAGTCCTGGCGCCCCTTTTCGCCGACATTAAGGATGACGTCTTCCTGCACTGCGGCAAAGCCGGCCTGCTCCACCTTCACGGTGTACTTCCCGATGGGCATGGTCTGAAAGGAGTAGAATCCGGTGGCGTCGGTCGCCAGGTCGCGGGTGTATCCGGTTGCCTCGTTGGTTGCCGTCACCTTCGCGCCTGCATCGACTGCGCCCGAGGCGTCTGTGACAAAGCCGCTCAGGCTAGCGGTGTTGACCTGCGCATGAGCGGCCATCGGCGCTCCGCACATCAGAGCAATGGCGGCCAACCGCAGCCAGCTACCTATTTTCTTTTCAGCATTCATGTTTCTTTCAGTGCCTTTCACAGCGTCACCCCCACACAGTTCTGCAGCTTCAACCTGACTCAGGAGAGCGCTGTGCAGACAAGGTGTTTTCTCCTCACGTACACAGGGGTATACCCCGCTCCGATGTGAGGGCATCTGTATGAAACAACAGCGGTTATTTGCATTGCAAAAAGCTGATGAAGAAGTTGCGGCCGGTGCACGCTTTACCTTGCATTCATGAGTGGCACATAATCTTTGACCTAGAGAATAAGGACCAGCAGCGCGCAGTTTATTTTTCCCAAGGCATGAGCACAGCAATTCCATCCCCCGTGCAGGTTGAGGTTGACGGCGGAGCACGCAGAGGAGCGAGCGCTGCTGGAGCGACTGCTGCGGCAGCCGCCACTTTGTGAAGTCGGCGCTGCTGTCACGTTTTCTCCGCTACATATGCGAGAGTTCTCTTTCGGGTGACGGAAATGCGCTGACGGAACACCATATCGGTGTCCATGTCTTCGGCAGACCTGAGCGATACGATTGCAGCGCGGACAACATTGTCCGCAACTATGCGCGTCAGCTTCGAAACCGCCTGGATGACTACTACAGATGGGACGGCCGGAGCGAAGCGCTGCGGCTTGAGGTTCCGCGCGGGGGATACAAGCCTGTTTTCATTCGCCTCGCGGTGGATACTCTACCTGCGGCGGCTGAAGATCCCGTCGCGCTGGTTCCTCCAGCCGTGTGGCGGAGCCGCATGGCAACCGATCACTGCGATGGGCGGTGCTTTGCCTCTCCGTGCTCGCCATTGCTTTGCTGGGTGTGGCGCTCGTGCTGCTTCGGTCGCTGTTTCGTCCGACGTCCGATGCCCGTCGCCGCTTCACCGATGCATTTGCTCTGGACGTCTATTTTTCGTCCCGACCGGGACACCGTGATCGTGACTGCGGACAGCGGGTTTGGCACGCTACAGGACGTGCTGGGGCGCCGCCTTTCCCTGGCGGATTACACGAGTTTGCAGATGGGCAAGCTGTCGCTTGAGTCATCTGACAAGTACGTCGCAAACGATCTGGCTTCGCAGCGCTATACGTCCATGACCGATCTGGAGACTGCGGTCGCGCTCTCTCATCTGCCGGAGATTGTGCCGAGCCGCCTGAGGATTCGGTTCGCGCGCGATTTGCGGATGGAAGATCTGAAGGACGAGAATGTCATCCTGTTGGGGAGCGCATACACGAATCCGTGGGCGGAGTTATTTGAGAAAAATCTCGCCTTTGAACTGGTGGGCGATGTGGGTGCGCATAGTTGGAAGATCGTGAACCGCCATACTGCGCCGGGGGAAGCGGCGTTTTATCAGGGCGAGCGCGATGGTTCGTCCCACCAGACTTACGCGCGCATCGCGTGGGTGCCGAATGTCGATCACACGGGGCACATCCTTATGTTGCAGGGTCTGGATATGGCGGGGACACAGGCGGCGGCACAGACGCTTCTGCACAGCACGGCACTGATGGATGTGTGGCGGCAATCGAATGGCTGCAATACGCCAGATGCGTCGTTCGAAGTTTTGCTCGGCACCACCAGTATCAGCTCCAATGCGGGGACGATCCACGTGCTCGCGACGCGGCATTCCTGCTGAGCCAGGTGATGGTTCGCAAGATCGTTCATGTAGATATGGACGCCTTCTACGCGTCGGTGGAACAGCGCGACGATCCGAAGCTGCGCGGGAAGCCGGTGATCGTGGCCTGGCGGGGCAATCGCTCCGTTGTTTGCGCGGCGTCCTACGAGGCGAGACGTTTCGGCGTGCGTTCCGCCATGCCGGCGATCCATGCCGAACGGCTGTGTCCGGAAGCCATCTTCATTCCTCCGGACTTCATCCGCTACCGCGCCGTATCCTCCGCGACGCGCGAGATCTTTCGACGGCACACGGACCTCATTGAGCCTCTTTCACTAGACGAAGCGTATCTGGATGTGACCGAGAACAAGACAGGACTGCCAACGGCAACGCGAGTCGCAAAAATGATTCGTCAGCAGATTCGTGATGAGCTGCAGCTGACTGCTTCGGCGGGCGTGGCGCCGAATAAGTTTCTGGCCAAGATCGCCTCTGACTGGCGCAAGCCGGATGGCCTGTTCGTTATTCAGCCGGAAGACTTGGCGAACTTCCTTCCGCCACTGCCAGTCGGACGCATTCCGGGTGTTGGAAAGGTGACCGAAGCGCGGTTGAGGCAGATCGGAGTGGCGACGGTCGGCGAGCTGCAGGCTTTCGCATCAGCAGCTCTCGAAGCTCAGTTTGGGCGTTACGGAACGCGTCTTTACGAACTTGCCCGCGGCATCGATCACAGCAGGGTGATTCCGGACAGGCCGACGAAATCTATCTCTGCCGAAGATACGTTCGAGCGGGACATTCCACTTTCGGAGACCGAGGCGTTGATCCGGCGCCTTGCGGACAAAGTCTGGGCGGCCTCCCGCAAAGACGGGCGGGTGGCCGGACCGTGGTTCTGAAACTGAAGACGAGTGAATTCAGTATCTCACGCGCAGCCACACACCTGTTAGTTCCGCCTGACTCGTGCGAGGAACTTACTGCGATTGCGCTTTCGCTGCGAGAGCGCATCGACCTTGGGCCTGCGCAGCGTTTTCGTCTGGTGGGTGTGGGCCTGAGTAATTTTCGCGATGTGGACGCAGATGCAGTCGCCGTTATTCGACTGAGCTCGGTTCGCCGGCGCTTACTCGAGCTGCAGCGCTCGCAGAGCCTATCGAGCAGCGATTCCTGACTCTTCAGGATGTGCTCTCGCGCCGCAGGAATGGAGAACCAGCGGCCTCGATCCACCTCAGGAAATTCAATCATTCGTCCAGAACGTGGCGGCCACTCTAGCTGGCACAGGTTGCTGGTGAGCTTGGCGGGATCGCAATCGCCTTCGAAAGGCCCATGCGATGACTATCTTTCCACCTGCCTGTTTGATTGTGCCAAGCTCCGAGAATGGCCCTTGCGCAGCAAAGCCGGTCTCCTCCTGAAATTCGCGCCTTGCAGCCTCCAGAGGATCTTCCCCTTCCCCATATTCTCCTTTAGGAAGAGACCATGCACCTTTGTCCTTCTTCGCCCAGAAAGGGCCGCCGGGATGGACGAGAAAGACCTCCAGCTTCCTTTCCCGCCATCGATACATCATCAGACCCGCACTACGCTTTGGCATCTCGGATCATGTCAGCAGGCTAATTGCAAGCGAGGCGGATTTCAAAGCGGTGCTTCTACATCAGAAGACGAGCTTTCCTGCAAGCTGAATCGAGCGGGGGTTATAGAAGGTACTCGTGGTTGTTACCGTACCGAAATTGCTGGTGGCGACTGGATTGGTTGGATCGAAGCCCTGCTCGATTTCCGAGTTCGGGTTGCCGGCGCTGGGATGGTTGAAGAGATTCCCTGCCTCGGCACGGAATTGGAACTTCAGGTTCTCCCAGATGTTGAAGCTTTTGAACAGCGAGAAGTTGACATTGCTGAATCCGGGGCCATGGATCGAATTTCGCCTTGAGGTTCCATAGGTGCCGAGATCGGGATGGCGAATGCCGTTGCGTCGATGCAGGATGCGCCGCCGTTGTTGTAGCCATTGTTTTTGATGTAGTCGTGCAGGCTGCAATGCGAGGTTGGCTTATGGACCCAGTTGGGGCGCTGAACATTGCCGCGCGGCAAACCGACATTTGCCTGGTCGAAGCCGAGGTTAACGTTGAATGGCTCGCCTGACTGAATCGTGACGATGGTATTCGCCTGCCAGCCACCCAGGGCTTGCCTCACCAGAGCGTTGGCGTGGGGAATGTTGGGCAACTCATAAGTTGCCGTGCCGACAAAGCGGTTACGGATATCCCAGTTTGAATCGCCATAGTCGAGTCCGATGTTGTACTGATCCATGGTTGTGCTCGCGCCATTCGAGTTATCCGTAATATCCAGGTCATGGCTCCAGGTATAGCTGAGCATGCCTGACAAGCCATGGCTGGCGCGCTGGCGCAGAATCGCTGTGAAGCCGTTGTAGTGGGAATATTCGTCATTCTGAATACGCCGTATGGTTCCGAAGAGCTGATTGGGCCGGCGATTATTGATGTTTTTGTCTGTCGACGGTTGCGGCTGGTTGTCGTAGAAGTCTCGATCCAGATGAATGGCGTGCGAGCCAAGATACTGCAGCTCGGCGCCTGAACCTCTCCATAACTCCTGACCGAGAGAAAGATTCCATTGATAGAGCGTCTGCGTGGGCAGATATGGGCCCATGGTGACTGCACTCACATGGGTGCCGGGAATACCTGCCTGCGGCGAACCAGCTCCTGCGCCGGGAGAGGGGTTCGACAAGGAAAGCAGGTTGCCGGCCGTTGTGAAGTAGTTGACCGAAGCCGAAAGCGGATAATTCTGCGTGGTCAGCGTGTAGGTGTTGAGCTGGTTTGCGTTGTAATAGGTTCCGAATCCGCCGCGCAGGGTCGTCTTATCCGTAGCGCGATAGGCGAAGCCAATACGCGGGGCCCAGTCATTGTGGTTGGGACCGTTGAATTTGAAGCCGGGCGTTGGCTGAAAGTTCGCAGCGACGGTAGCGTTGGATGCGGGAATCAGCGCAGTCTCATCTGGGTTCAGAATGCGCGCGTATCCGTTCAGGCTATATGGCACTGTCGGCAATTCGTAACGCAGACCATAATTCAAAGTCAGCTTGCTGAATGGCTGCCAGTTATCGAGCACAAAGAAGCCGTCGCGCCACTCGCCTATCGAACCTTTCACTGGAAGGACAGGAGTCTGTGAGTTTTGGGCTAAGCCCAGAACAAAGTCGGCGGCTCCATAACCTGTGCTGGTGTAACCGGCATCAGTTGGCGCGGCGCCTGAAAAGGTGAAGGATCCGCGAGGATCGTTTGTGGCCTGGCGCCCGATGGTGAGTTTGCGCAATTCGACTCCCGCCATAATCGTGTGTTTGCCATGGGTCCAGCTCACCTGGTCGTAGCCGTCCACGGTGCGGTCATCCTGATACCAGTTCGACGCATCGTTACCGGCTTCGTGATACGTATCGAAATTGATGGACGGGATTCCCGGGTTTTTGTAGATCGAATCTGAGTTGAATCCAGGGATGCCCAGTTTCGTCCCGGCATCCGGCAGATTGTTCTGGGCAAAGTAATTCAGATTATTTGAGCTGACGGTATTGAAGCCGACACGAAAATCATTGATCAGATTGGACGTAATGATGTGGGTATAGCCGATCGCCGTGTTTCTGGTATTCGTCGGGCCGTACGATGCATCGGTGGGAAAGGGGTCGCCGCCTACAATGCTCAGGTTCTGCCAATGGTAGCGGACGAAGAGCCGAACGCGATCGCCAATATTTTCATCAATGCGATCAAGGGTCTGATTGATGAAGAGATTGTTTGGGTAATTTACGTTCAGGTTATTCGTGCTGCCTGAAAGATTGGGCGGCGCGATGTATTGTTCGATATTTTTGGCGATCTGCGCAGCCGGAGTCGATAACTCGGAGGCGGGAATCTGATTGTTGGGATAAGGCTGGCCGGTATAGGGATCGACGAGCTGCTGGCTGCCAGTCAGGAAGGAGAAATCTCCAGCTTCCATTGCAGGGGTCAGCGTGGAAACCGGCCCTTGATTTGCCTGCTGAACCTGGTTGATCTTTTCATACGAGGCGAAGAAGAAGGTCTTGTTGCGTCCGTTGTAGAGCTTTGGAAGGTAGACCGGGCCTCCAAGATCAAAGCCATACTGGTTGTAGTGCTGAATCGGCTTCGGCGTGCCGACGGGATTCAGGAACGGACTCGCGTTCAGCGCGGTGTTCTGGATGTAATCATAAACAGCGCCATGCAGATCATTCGTTCCCGACTTACTTACCAGATTGATATGCAGGCCGAGATACGAGCCGTACTGTGCTGAATAGTTGCCGCTTTGCATCTGCACTTCGGAGATCATGTCCGAGCTGGGGCGCGCAGGAGCGAGGCTGATCAGATTATTCATGATGGACACGCCGTCAAGATTCAGGCTGTTCTGAATTTCGCGCTGGCCTGCTCCGATAAAATCCTCGCCCGGGGGAACGCCGGAGTAGTTGCTGGTGGGTCCGATGATCACATTCGACGCTGTGGCGGCCACTTCCAGAGCATTGTGCCCCATGAGCGGAAGGTCTTCGACTGCTTTGGTATTGAAGGTCTCGCCGAGCGTCGCGTCATCGGTTGCAATGGGAGGAGAAGAAGCGGAAACCGTCACCGATGTTGCGGTCGACCCCATCGCCAGCCTGAAGTCCGTTCGCTGGGCCTGATCAATGACCACGATGCGCCCCGTCTTGGTCAGCTTGCTGAAGCCGGACTGCTCTACAGTGATGTCGTAGGTTCCTGGAATGATGAATGTGATGGAGTAATAGCCATCCGCATTCGTCGTGCCTGGGTAAGTGACTTGTGTCGCATCGTTCACTGCGACTACTTTCGCACCAGCGACAGGGGCTCCGGAGGGATCTACGACCGTCCCTACGAGCGAAGTATTGTTGGCAACCTGAGCGTATAGCATCGATCCGATGGAGAAGATTCCAGCGATTGCCAGCGGCTTGATACAGAGTAAGAACAGACGTTTCATACTCGCTCTACCCCTCCAGTTTTTAGATAGAACCAGCCGGGTCCTCGGAAACCGTCGACCTGATACACCGGTGCGCGCGGACCAGCGATTGCATAGACGAGCTCAAGAGGCGGCGCTGCCGCTGGCTTTGTAATTATTGAACTGGATGGATTGAACAACGGCGGGCGCAACCTGTCATCAGCCTTCTAAACTGTTTTTATGCAGGACAAATGGCCTAGATTTATCGGCTCACGTCGCGAGGCGTCCGGATGGCCACTGAGTTTCACTCGCCTCGACGTCTGCGATTAGACGTTGTCCAACGAATGGGCAGCGATGCGTTGCATGACGATTGCCTGAGCTCCGCGCATGGGGAGCGGCACTTCGAACGAATCGCGCGTGCGCAGATCTCCGGTCGGTATTCGGATCAGACGATCCTGAGAGACGGCCCACAGTGTGCCGCCGTTCTGCGCGAGGGCGACGACATGATTGGATACCCAGGTGTCGTTTGCGAGGCGCAAATGGGAACGGTCTACTTTCCAGATCTCCAAACGGCTGCCGCTTCCCTGCGAACGGGAAGTGAAACGGCTGGTTGCGACCGATGCGCGAGCAACGCCGTGACGGGCGTGACGGTCGGGGTCGTACCAAGAAGACGAAAGCCGGCATTGCTTCCCTTCCCTGGCGTGGACGGCATTTCATAGACGGACAGCGAGGCGTGTTGCGCGTTTGCGACGACGATGTATCTGCCGTCAGAGGTCCACGCCGGAGATGCAGGAGTGAGACCGTGCGGAGTCTGGCAGCGGGCAAGCACTGCAATTGATTCGGACGAAGGCTGCAGAAGTGTCATGCAGCCACTGCCCGGATCGGTGCCTAGTGCGAACGGCTCATGAGGCGAAAAGACGAGGCTATGCGGCGTTGGCAGGGAGACAGTATGCGCGTCCAGCATGGCTCCGGTTTCTTTGCGGGCGATTGCGACGGAAGCTGGCACGCCGTCATGGTTGAGAACAAGGGCATTCCACGCTCCGCCCATGGATGCCGAAACGAGCAAGTGTCGTCCGCATGGATGAAACGGCAAGTGAACGCGGGACCGATGGCGGATAGCGCCATCGGCGTCTGTGCGAGAAGTCGCAGCGGATGGGCGCCGCATTCGACGGCGTAGCTCTCGATAACGCCGCGCGGCAGGTTCTCCCATTCGCGGCAGTCGCGTGCGACATAGAGCAGCGGGAGTGCAGGATGGACGGCAAGTGCGGCAAACGAATCGACAGCAGTGGTGCCGAGCAGGGTGCAACGCATCGCGATGTCAGCGCGAAGGTGTGCACATATCCGGTATTGTGATGCGCGTGTTGCCACGTGCAGCAGAGTCTGCCAGTCAATTTCGCGAACGGCGGCCTGCAGCATCGTGGGGGCAACTGCGGCGCAGGTTGCGGCTCCGGCGAGAAAGGCTCTTCGACTTAAGGGAGGCAGTAACGACGGGCTGGTTCCCTCTGGCTGCTCGATGGATTCCTTGTCCATAACACCTCCAATCTGCTCGCCGCGATCTTATGCGGGGCGGACACTCATGGCATGGTGAAATACGTTGTTGGGATCGTACCTTTGCTTTACCTTCTGCAAAAACTCGTATAAGCCATCGCGTCCGTAAAAGAGCTCCGGCCAGTATGGATATCGGAGCATATCGACATCGGCGTAGTTCATGTAACAGCCCTCGTAACGATCGCCCCACGGAGTTCCCTGATGCTGCGCGTCCACATGTTTGCCGGTATAGATCGAGGTGTAGAACGCATCGAGTTCGCGCAGATGCTGCGCATCCTCAGCCGGGTCGAGCCAATAACATTGCCACTGCAGTTTCATGATGGAACTGCGTTGTGCGATGGAGGTGTCCGCTGCAAGGTGCGGGCGATTCACAGCTCCTCCGTAAGAATCGATGGAGATGACGGAAGAGCGGGCGGTGAGGCTGTCGCCGGAATAGAAGCGGTAGATGGCTTGCGCCTCCGCAGGAACGAAGCTGCGTTTCATGTAGGCGGATTTGTACTTGGCGCGTGCTCCCTCACCGCCGCCGCGATCCGAGATTGCCGACTCCAGCCATGGAATGCGCACGGGTTTATACGCGGCTGATGCGGGTTGATGCGCCGCCAGTTTTGCAACTGGGTTTGCAAACTCCATACGCGGTGACGAGATGAGAACAGGATTAAATCCGTCAAACTTCGCCATAAATTCGCGCAAAACGGAGACGTCATCCACTTTCCCATCCGGCTGACAGAATTGTATGTGCATACCGAGCCAGCCTCGGTCGCGTCTGGGCCCCACGTCGAGAAGCGTAAAGAGACCCCACGTATCCGGATCACATCCACGCGTAGCCCAGTAATCTCCGTAGGTAGTCAGGAGCGCAATGAATTGCTCCTCGGTCATGGTCTCCCATGGAAAGCGCAGACCAATTTCGACCACTTCGCGTGGAGCGACCGGCAGATCTTTGAAGCGGAAGGCCGTGATGATCCCAAAGCCGGCGCCTCCCGCTCCACAGCAGGCACGAAATAAATCCGGATCGTTCTTTCGATCAACACGACGTTCGATGACCCGGCCCGACGCATCCACGGTCAAGATATCGATGGCCGCTAACCAGTCTGACGAGAGCCCGTGCAGGCGTGAGAGATAGCCATAGCCGCCACCGGAGATATGGCCGCCCGCGCCTACGGAATAGCAGCTACCGGCGGGCAACGTGAGTCCGTATCGCTTGTAAAGAGACTGATAGACATCGCCCAGCACGGCGCCTGGCGCCACGCAGTACTCGCCGGTGCGACGGATCGAGATCCACGGTATTCAGCAGCGACAGATCGAGCAGGACACCGCCAGGATTGTTTGCCGAGAAGTTCTCATAGCAGTGTCCGCCGGATCGTACGGTAGGGCGTACTCCATCATGAACGGCAGTCTGCAGCGCCCGATGAACTTCGGCCGGCGTGGTGCAGATCAACGATGCGCGCAGGCGCCATCGACGCGTTCTCGGGAAACCGCAGGTTGTGTCCTCGCAGCAGCGCCTGGTACCGCGGGTCCTGCCGAGTTACCGAGACATCCATAGCTCCCCCAGTCACAGGTGCGAGGAAGGCATGCAGCGTGCCAATCGTCGCCAGGCGAATTCCATAGCAGCGGCAACATCATCCATTCACATCACTGCTACTTCAGTGGGCTGATGCAGGATTGGCAGGTGGCTCTCTCTTGTTGTCATCACGCGTCTGTCAAAGTCGTCCAATGGCCCGCCAGCCTGTAATCGCTCGTCGGATGGCCGTCCCACGTATCCGAACTGATCCCGTTGAGGTCATAGACTACCTTGCCTGCCACGGACAGTCAACTGGCATACCAGTTTGTGCTCGCCTTCCTTGCGCTGGTTGTTCATGTCCACGAAGCCGAACTTTCCGCGTTCGACGCTGAAAACAGCGACATCGGCAGCCGCACCCACGGAGAGGTTGCCGAGTTCCTCATGACGAATCTCATGAGCCGGAGCGGACGTCATCTCTTCGATGACCTGCGGTACCGTCTGACCGAGCGCCAGCATTTTGTCGGCAACGTTCAGCATGTCTTTCATGCCTGCATTCATGCTGGAAATGTGCAGATCCGTCGAGATTGAATCCGGCTGAAAGCCATCCTTCATAAGGGGCACTGCGACGCGCCCAGTTGAAGCTGCCGCCGCCATGGCCCACATCGAAGTAGATACCCCGTTTGCGTCCGACGAGCATCGCCTGGCTTGGCCCCAGGGTCTGCAAATCCTGCTCCCCGCGCAGCCCGGAGTACATATGAGTGTAGATGTCCCCGGGCCGCAGGATCTGCGACAACAACGTGAGCAGGGGGCGCTCCGTCCCGTTGGTGCCGAAGTCGATCATGACCGGACGATTGGCAATGTTTCCGGCGAGCACAGCCTGTTCAAACGGCTTCCAGCCACGTCCGGAATAGTGTGCGCTCTTGATCCCTACCAGCACGTTCGGATATTTCTCGAGCATGGCCGCGGTGGCATGGCCATCCATATCGTCGTTGTTGTTTTCGTAGAGGGCGCCGCGCATGCCCGCACCGACGATGTTGAGAAAAGCCAGCACGCGCGTGTCGCGAGCGATCGATGACTGCGCTGCTTGAAATCCTCAAAATTTCGCCATCCGGAACTGCCCGCATCGACCACCGTGGTGACGCCGTTGCGAAAGGTGAATCCATCGGGATAGACGCTGTTGTCGCCGGCGTAGGAGCCTTTCTCTCCTGTTCCAGCGTAGGCGTGCACGTGGATATCGATAAGGCCGGGCGTGAGATAGAGCCCGTGCAGGGAGACGGTCTTGATCGTGTCCGGCGATGCAATGTGCGGTGCAACATCAACGATCTTGCCATCCTTGATGGCGACGTCCATGATGCCATCGCGATGATTCTTTGGGTCGAGAACGTGGCCGCCGGAGAGCACAAGGTCATATTTGTGTTGGCTCATAGGGAGTGATGAAAGCCGCGGAAGTATGGGAAACCGCGGAGGCGGCGGGAACTGCGGAAGCGGAGGAAACTGCGGAGGCGGGACGGCGATCTGCGCGGGCGCAGCGGCAGTGCAGAGTATGCTTCCGAATACGAGCGATGCGATCTGGAGGATGGGCCGGACAACCAATGGCATGAGGGGTCCTTGATAATTTTGCGATGTCTGCGATACGAACAGCATTGTGGCTGACACAGTTCTAGAGCCGGCGAGCAGTACCGGGCATCTGCAGTTTATCCGCATTTTTTCTAGGCTATTTGCCCTAGAGCAGAGTAGGTCTGGCGCGAAACTGAGCCTTGCTCCTAGCATGTGAGAACACTGGTTGACGGAGCTTTGAAGTGAGTCATGCAGCCCTGCGGGCGCTCAGAGAACAAGAGAAGAGAGCGTTGAATCCCCGCCGTCGATCCTGGTTTCGCGTGCGCTATCTGCTGGCCTTCTGGCTCTTCGTGCTCAGCGGCGTCGCATTTCTGGACCGCACCAATATCTCCATCGCGGGACTTCAGATCAGCCGGGAGTATGGCCTGGGGAACCAGAAGCTGGGCGGCATCTTCAGCGCATTTCTCTTGGGCTATGCCATCTTCCAGGTGCCGGCCGGATGGCTGGCGACGCGCTGGGGGCCGCGGCGCGCGCTGACGCTGGGAGCGATCTGGTGGGGCGTGACGACAGCATGCACTGCCGCGCTGCCGTCGACGATTGCTTATGCGATGAGCTGGCTCATCAGCATCCGCTTTCTGCTGGGCGCGGGCGAGGCGATCGTGTATCCGGCGGCCAATCAGTTCGTGGCGCAATGGGTGCCGTTTCGCGAGCGCGGCTTTATCAACGGCTTGATCTTTGCCGGTGTAGGCGCGGGCAGCGGACTGACGCCGCCGCTGCTCAACTGGCTGATCACACACTATGGCTGGAGAGCGGCCTTCTGGTTCAGCGCGGGGCTCGGCATCGCTGTCGGCATCGCATGGTGGTTCATGGCGCGCGATCTGCCGGAAGAGCATCCATCGGTTCCGAGATGAAGAGCTGGCTGAGAGCCGGGATGTGCCCGTGCGCCAGATTCGCAGAGTGCAGACTGCGGCAAAGCCGGAGGGCTCGCCCGCGAAAAGGCGCATCTCGGGACTGAAGTTTTTTCAGAGGCGCGATCTGCTCGCTCTGATGCTGGGCTACTTCAGCTTCGGCTATATCGCGTGGATATTTTTCAGCTGGTTCTTTCTCTATATGGCGCAGGTGCGCGGCCTGGATCTGAAGGCGAGCGCCGTCTTCGCGATGCTGCCTTTTCTTTCCATGACAGTCTGTTGTCTGGCCGGCGGCGCGCTCAGCGACTGGATCGCGGTCCGCTGGGGACTGCGCGCCGGCCGCTGCGGACTGGCCGCAGTTCGCGCTTGGATTGACGGCGATCTTCCTGGTGCTTGGCTCGCAGGCGCATAGCGCAGGAACGGCCGGTATCATTCTGGCCGCCGGAGCAGGCGCGCTGTATCTGTCGCAGAGCTCCTTCTGGTCGGTTTCGGTGGATCTCGCAGGACGATCCTCCGGTCTGTTTTCCAGCATCGTCAACATGGGCGGCCAAATCGGCGGCGCCGTCACTGCGTCGCTCACGCCGTGGATTGCGCAACGGGCAGGCTGGACCAGCTCATTCGGTCTGGCAGCGTTTTTCGCTGTTGCTGCGGCGGTGTGCTGGCTGTTTGTCCACCCGGAACAGCCACTGCAGCTTGAACCCAGCCCGGGTGACGGTGCCTGACACCTATGGCTCGCTCGGCGCAGGACGGAAAAGATCAGGTACCAGCCGGCCAAACGCGGCGGTCGAGCGCCGGTGTACTGCATATCTGTGCTCTGCTGCTTTTATGTGCTCTCCTCGGCGGCTGGCCGTGCAGCCGCACAGCCGCGCGACGGCGCTTTCGTCTTTCATGCGCGTCCCGCATGACTTGCGCATGTCCGGAGTCAGCGATAGGTCTGTCCGTACAGAGGTGGAATTTTTCCAGAGCTGGTGGGCTCGAGCACTCGCGATCGTGCTTCTTGCCATTCTGGCTCGGGATTCTCGTCCGTCTGCGTCTGCAGCAGCGAATGCAGCACGTAAAAGGCAGCATGGGCATTGTGCTCGAAGAGCGGAACCGCATTGCGCAGGAGTGCCACGACACATTGATGGCCGGCTTCTCGGCAATTTCGTGGCAACTGGAAGCGACGATGAATCTCTTTCGCGATAGCGAAGAGGCGCAGAGTCCCGCAGCAAAGTCCTGCGAACTGGCTCGCAGCATGGTTTTGCTTTGCCAGGCGGAGGCGCGACGGATCATCTACGATCTGCGCGAGACTGAGGAGGTCACGAGCTCTCTGTCAAAGGCATTGCGGCGCATGCTGGAGGAGAACCACCACGGAGAGACATGCGCGCTTCAATTTGCGATGGAAGGCGAGGAGATCTCGTTACCGCCCGGCTCGGTACATCATCTGGCGCGGATCGGGCAGGAAGCCGTGCGCAATGCATTGCGGCATGCCCTGGCTGAGTCGATCCATATTCGGCTGATCTATGAAGCAGATGCTCTACGCCTTTCGATCCGTGATGACGGCCGCGGGTTTCATGTGGACGAGGCCGCAGCGCGGACGGGTCATTTCGGGATCGCGGTGATGCAGGAGCGCGCGCGAAAGCTGGGCGGCACACTGCGCCTGCACAGCGACATCTCCGGCACAGAAGTAGAGAGCGACCGTGCCTTTCGATGCAATCTATCTGCACCCGCAATTCAAGCGAAACGTTAAGGAAGAAGAGGTAGTGCAATGGATCGGCCTGTAGACAGCATTACCGTTCTCCTGGTGGAGGACCATTTTCTGGCGCGCATCGCTCTGCGCTCCGTGCTGGCCGGCCATTCGCAGATCTGCGTCATCGGAGAAGCAGGCGACGGCGAGCAAGGGCTCGCGATGTATCGCGCGCTGCGTCCCGATGTCATGCTGCTGGACTTGCGGCTGCCGGGCACGAGCGGGTTTGAAGTGTTGACACGCGTGCGGCGCGAGTTCGCCGATGCGCGCGTCGTCGTGCTGTCGAATTATCAGGGAAGTGAGGATGTGTATCGCGCGGTACGCAGCGGAGCAGCGGGCTATCTGACCAAGGATGCGAGCGGACAGGAGTTGATCGATGCCATCACCACGGTCCACCGGGATCTTCGCTATCTGCCCCGTACTGCACTGGACAGGCTGGCAGAACGCACCTCGGTCACCGACCTGACGCCGCGCGAGACGGAGGTTCTTACCTGCATCACGCAGGGCCGCTCCAATCGGGAGATCGCGGAGCATCTGCACATCTCGGAAAAGACCGTGCGGATCCATGTGAGCGCTGTTCTGGAAAAGATGGGAGCGCGCGACCGGACGCAGGCGACGATTTTTGCGCTGCAACGCGGGCTCGTTCATCTGGAATAGGGGCTTTTCGCGCACAATCTAGGTCGCATGTCCTAGAGCAAATCACGCTTTCTGCCCGATGACAGTTTCGAATCCGTGTTTTGCAATGGGCACTCCACATATCCACGATAGACGAACTTCGGCACGATCCAGACTATGCAAATAGACATGGCATCCGGCTGTCGCAGCGAATCGCAGGTCAGTTTGAACGATGCAGCGTCCGAACGCAATTCCGCGTGCACGGATCGCCTTTACGGCTTAAGCTTTTCGCAACGAGCGCCTGAGAGATAGCGAGGAGATACGTGGCGACCAAACGGAGTATGCGGCTTCTCTTCACCATCTGCGCCGCGGTGATAGCCGGCGCTGCAGGTATTGCCGGTTGGGCGGACATGCCGATGACGGCTGCCGATTATGCCGCGCATCCGCAGCAGATGGTGGATGCATATCGCCATGTGGAGGCAGCGTCGGTCTCCGATGCAATCGAGCAAGTTGCTGCATGAGAAGCGATATATGTCGCACCGCATGCAGGCGATGTTTCCGACGAAGTTTGCCGGCACGGCCGTCACCGTATTGTTAAAGCGCGAAGAGAATCACGATCCGGGCGCGCTGACCGGGATGCTCAAGGCGATCGATGAGCGGCGGAGTCGGCTCGGTTTATGTCATGACTGTGCAGGATGGGGCGGACATTGCCGGGATGGGCGGGCTGATGGGGACAGCGATGGCGGCTCGCGGCTACGCCGGTGCGGTGGTGGACGGCGGCGTGCGGGACATTCCGCAACTGAAGCGAATCCAGTTTCCGGTCTACGCGCTGGGGCCTGTGCCCTCCACCTCTGTGGGGCACTATCGCTTTGCGGGAGCGAATATCCCGATTGTGTGTGACGGAGTCGAGGTCGATCCGGGGGATATTATCGTCGCCGACCAGGATGGAGTCGTGGTGGTTCCGAAGGCACATGCCGCGGACATTCTGATAAAGGCGCAGGCGCTCGATAACTCCGAGCATTCGATGTACCCGTTTATTGAGAAATACCGATCGATCGTTGAAGCTGTTCAGAAGTTTGGGAGAATCTGAAGTTCGTTTAGTTAGAGTGAGCGGACGTTCTGCCGCTTGCCGAGTGTTGAAGAAGGAGCACGCCGTTGGCGAGTGGAAAACGATTTGCGTTGTCGCGCCGCAGGCTTCTTGGCTGCGGACCTGCTGCCGCTTTGGCTGCTGCGATGCCATTCCGCGCATCCGCCGCGACAACAGCCGCCGGCAGGCGAAGATTACTACGCAAAATTAGGCGTGCAGCCAATCATCAATGCGGCCGGCACCTACACATACCTGACCGCGGCGGTGATGCCGCCTTCCGTGCGCAGGGCGGTCGATCAGGCGGCACGCCATCCGGTGCGGCTTAAGGATCTGCAGAAGGCTTCGGGCGAATATCTGGCGCGCAAACTCCGCTGCGAGGCAGCACTGGTTAGTTCTGGAGCGTCGGCTGCTCTCACACTGGCGACGGCCGCCTGCATCGCCAAGGCCAACGGGCTTCCGCCGGAAGCGATTCCCGGCGGTGTCGCCGGCCACAAGAACGAAGTCGTGGTGCAGAAGGCGCATCGCTATGAGTACGACCACGCCATGCAGCTCTGCAATGTGATGATCAAGGAGGTCGTCACGCTCGACGATTACCGCGCCGCGCTCAGCGAGCGCACGGTAATGACGAATTTTTTTAATGCGGCGGAGGGCGGCGAGATCGGCCGCGAACAGTGGCTTGCCGTTGCGCATGAACATGGGGTGCCATGTCACTTGGATGCTGCCGCGGACATGCCGCCGATCGAAAACCTCTGGAAATACACCGGCATGGGTTTTGATCTCGTATGTTTCTCGGGCGGCAAAGGGATTCGCGGTCCGCAGAATGCCGGACTTTTGCTGGGCCGCAAAGATCTGATCGAGCTCGCCGCGCAGAATGACAATCCGAACAGCGACGCGGTCGGGCGCGGGATGAAGGTGGCGAAAGAACAGATCGTCGGCATGGTGGCAGCGGTCGACTGGCTGCTGGAGCAAAGCAACGAAGGCATGGAGGCGGAGTTTCTCCGCAGCACTGCCGTGATTCAACGCGCGGTCGAAACGATTCCTTCGGTAAAGACCCGCATCGTTACGCCACCGATCGCGAACCATGTGCCTCATCTCATCATCGACATCGATCCGAAACAGCTCGGCATCACGCCGCTGCAGGTGGCGGAAGAGCTGCGCAACGGCACGCCATCCATCGAACTGAATCCGGCGACCGGAACCGACGGTAGAGGTCTGATGGGGACACCGAACTCCATCATTCTCTCGACATGGATGCTCGGGATGGAGAGGAACGCATCGTAGCGTCCAGGCTGCGCTCCGTACTTACCCGGGCGCGCGGATAGAATTGCAACCATATCGCAATTTAGCGAAAGTGAGGAAGGAACGATGGAGAAGCAATCACGACGGTCCATGCTGAAGGGCGCGGCACTTGCAGCCGGCGCTGCAACGTTGGCTGCCGCAGATGCGGTTGCGCAGAAAGCCGGAAACGCCGCAAAAGAAAAACTACGGGTACGGAACGAACCGAAAGCCAGGCGAGGGGGCGCCACTCTTCAACGCTGCGATCTCGTACGGCAATATGCTTTTTCTGGCCGGGGTTGGGCTATCACAAGCCCGGAACCATTCAGGAGGCGACCAAGCACGTACTGGATGAGATTGAAGAGAACCTGAAATCGGCCGGCTCGTCGATGGATAAGGTGCTGAAGGTCAACGTATACCTCAACGACATTAAAGACTATGACGGACTGAACGAGGCCTATAAAGGCCGCTTCGGTGACATGCCGCCGGTGCGCACAACGATTGCGCCGATGGGCGGGGTTCCGGGTAACTCGCTCGTCGAAATCGACGTGATCGCTTATATCTGACAGTTCTTCAACGGTCTGCTTCGGGCCAGCCCGAAGTGGACCACCGTTTGTTATTTCAGCCCAGGTTTAAGGAGATGCATGCAGCCGCTGGACCGAAACCACGCATATCTCTCGTCGTCGAATGCTGCAGGCCTCCGGCGCTTTCTCGGCTCTCGGCCTCACCACCTCAGCGCTGCCTCTGGCTGCTCTGCCTCTCTCCCACGATGACGCGGAGGGAACGAAGGCTCCGGCGGGCTTTCCGCAGTTGAATGGCTTAGAAAAGCAGAATTTATTCACTGAGATTGGCGTGCGTCACATCCTGAATGCGCGCGGCACTTACACCATCATCACCGGCTCGCGCTCGCTGCCAGAGGTGAAGCGCGCCATGTACGAAGCGTCGTTCTATTACGTGCAGTTGGACGAGCTGATGGCGGCAGTGGGGAAAGAAATCGCTTCATTGATGGGGGCGCCGAGTGCCATCGTGACGACCGGCTGCGAAGCCGCCATCGCGCTGGCAACTCTGGCCTGTACGGCAGGCGCGGACATCGAAAAATGTCAGGCGCTCCCGTATGTCCGAGAAAAGACGAAGGTCATCATTCCGAAGCATTCACGCAATCCTTACGACTTCGGCGTGCGCAACGACAGGCGCAGAAGTCGTCGAGGTGGAGACGGCTGAGCAACTGGAGGACTCGCTGACCGCGCAGGTTGCGATGATCTATGTCATGTCCAGCCCGGAAGCAGCGAAGGGACCATTGTCCATCGCGAATATCTGTCGCATCGCCAAGGCGAAGGGCACGCCGGTATTTGTCGACGCCGCGGCAGAGGAGCCTTTATCGCCGAACATCCACATTCAGGCGGGGGCATCGCTGGTGGGATATTCAGGCGGCAAATGCATGCGCGGCCCGCAGGCTGCCGGCGTGCTTCTCGGCGATCCTGCGCTGATTCAGGCGGCGTGGTTTCAGGCCGCGCCTCACCATAACTATGGGCGAGGCTACAAGGTCGGCAAAGAAGAGATCATGGGGATGCTTGCGGCGGTGCGGCAGTGGTACAAGCGAGACCATGCGGCTGAGTGGAAGGAGTGGCAGAGCTGGCTCGACACGATCGCCAATCGCGTGAAGGGACTGCCTTCAGTCACGACCGAGATCCTGCAGCCGGAAGACCTTTCCAACCGCAGTCCGCAGCTGCGGCTGCACTGGGATGCCAATGTACTCAAAATTACCGGCACGGAACTGGAAGCCAAGCTGGATGCCGGCACGCCGCGCATCCTGATCGGCGGCGGCACGGGCACCCGGCCGGATCGGATGGCGAGTGCTATCACGATCATGCCGTACATGATGGCGCCGGGTGAGGCGGAGATCGTTGCCAACGCGATCTACGACGGGCTTGACGAAGCCCGGCAACTATCCGAACCCGGTTGATTCCGCAAGGACAGACGGCACAGCTTGGCGGGCACCTGGGTGGTGCTGATCGACTACCTGTGCGGCACCGGTACGCAGCGCTTTGAGCTGAAGCAGAATGGCGAAGACATCGAAGGCATGCTGCGCGGCGAAATCTACACGGCTTCGCTAAGCGGCAAGGTGCAAGCCAACCAGATCAAGCTGAAGGGCACGATGCCCACCAGCGGATATGAGGTGCGCTGGACCTTTACTGGCACCAACACCGGCGATCGGATGGCCGGCACAGCCGACATGGGCGAGTATGGCAATGTGCCGTGGAGGGCCTTCCGACTCTGAAAGCGGGCCGTCCATTTCTTTGCAGAAGTCCCGCCGAGTCCGGCTGCTCGAGCCAATTCGTATCAGAGACTGAGGTCCAGAAGCATCTTCTTTGGGCAGACTGCAATCTCAAACAGTGCCCTTCTTCTATGTACAAGACAATTTTGCTTCTATCGCGAGACGAGGACCTGCAGAAGAGCAGGGCCGTGACCTTGGAAGGAGCCGGCTATCGGACGATTCGCACGGGTAGCATGACCAGCGCCATCCAGCTAGCTGAGCATTGCCAGATGTCGATCATCGGGCACACCTTCACGCCTCACGAGCAGGATGAGTTCATCCATCGCGTGCATGAGGCGAGTCCCAGCGTCTTCGTGCTTTGCCTGCGCTATGCCCTGAGCGGGGCGGATGAGCTACTCAGAGCAGTTCGAGATTGCTTTTCCGCACAACCCGGGGGCTCCAGGATCTGCATCATGGAACCGAGCAACGTGATCGCCTGGCCGAAGAAGGCCTCGTGAGAGTCATCCCCATTTCGAGCCCTTGATCGAAGAGCAGATTTGTCCACCCCGCCGGTCTGCCTCCGGGGACGGCACCGGTCGCGAGTACGGCGGGCGAATCTCTAGAAGGACCGCATCTTGCCCTTCACACTTTTCGCCAGCTTGATGATTTCATCGGCTTTTTTGAAGAGGCTAACGGGCAGCGTGTCGTCACCTGCATGCTCGAGCTCGTCCTGGAGTTCCCTGGAGAGCTGCGCGAGGCGACGGGCGTCCCTCATGGCCTGGGCCTGGCGTTCGCTGTTGTACCCCGCACGCCGCTCATCCAGCATCGGATCCGGAATTTCCGCGTTGGGTGAGATTCCGACGATGGTGGCAGGCGACTGGGGTGGGCTTTGGGTTGCGGTCGAGGGCATCTGCTTGCGTCCATGCTGAAGCCCTGACGATACCGCAACGCCCTGAAGGCTGAGAAAGGCCGCCAAGAGGATAGCGGCTAGGGTATGCATATGAGCCTCCTCATAGAAGAGGGCCCGCGCACATTCTACTCCGCGCCTATGAGAGCTGTACGCAACACAATCGATCTCGCTCCGCGGCACATGGGACGGAGTGGGTATTCGGGGACGAGCGGCGGCTCTGGCCGCGTCCCTTTGGATCGCCCTCCAGGAAATTCTTCGCTCCTCATGCAGTAGAAGGTGTCTACTGACGGGAATGAGCCGCGGCAGAGCCAGAAACCGGATGATTGGAGACGAGCCATTATCGCCCGGGCGCCTGGAGGCATTTTCCGATGGTGTGATCGCCATCATTCTTACCATCATGGTGCTGGAGCTGAAGAGCCCGGCGCGTGCCGACCCACAGGCGTTGCTGTATGAGTGGCCCATCTTCGTCAGTTACATCATCAGCTTCTTTTATGTCGCCGTGTATTGGATCAACCACCATCACCTCTTCCATCGGGTGAAGCGGGTGGACCTGCCGATCCTGTGGGCGAACATCGCGTTATTGTTTTTCATGTCGCTTATTCCCTTCTTTACCGAATGGATGGAAAGCACGCGGCTGAGCCCGTTCCCCACCGCCATTTACGCGGCCACCATGATGGTCGCCGGCGCGGCGTACTCTGTTCTTGACCGCATTATCGGGCGCCAGAGCATCGTCGATGCCGATCTCGTCCTATTTCGCCGGGCCGCTCAACGAAAGAACCTGCTCGCAATCGGCACTTATGCAGTCGCAATTCCGATCGCCTTTTACCGCCCAACCATATCGCTGAGCCTCGTCTTCCTGGTTGCCGTCCTGTATGCGGTGCCCACGCTGTGGATCGAACGCCTCTCTGACACGCTGGAGGGCGGAGATGCGCATCGAGCCGGAGGTCCGGCGTCCGAGCAGGGGGCCTTGCATGAGCCGTACACGGGGCCGCCTGCTGGTCATGACTAGAGCGTTGAGACGATAATCTTTTGCGGAGCAGCATCGTTGTGCCGCCCCTATCCTGATTGATGCAAGAGGTCCGATCGTTGAACGCTCGCCACTTCTCCATCCCGCCCGCTGCGTCTTCCCTTTCGTTGCTCGCCCTCGCCTCGGCGCTGCTGCTGCCGTACATTACGACGGCGGCGGCCCATGCGGCTACAAACAAAGCGGCGCGCGCGGTGCTAACACTCGATCGGCTGACGGCAAGCAAGGCGCTGGACAATGGCATGGCGCTACACAGTGGCGCGGCGGTGATGGAGGTCACCGCTCTGCGCGACGATGTGCTGCGCGTGCGAGTGGGGCCGGAGGGGACGCTGCCGGAGGACGCATCCTGGGCGGTGCTTCCGGAGGCGCGTACGGCAAAAGTCACTGTGACGGCGGCTAACAGTGGCGATGCTGTCGGGTTCAAGACGGCGAAGCTCATCGTGAGCGTGGAGCGTGCGACGATGGCGCTGAAGGTGACGGATCTGGATGGCCATGTGATCGATCAGGACGAGGCTGGCCGGCCGGTCGAGTATTACGATGGCGGGCAGGGCGGAAAGGGCTTCCGCGTCGCCAAGGTGTCGCCGCCGGAGGAGCACTACTTCGCACTGGGCGATAAGCCGGGGCCGCTGGACCGGCGCAACATGGCCTTCACGATGTGGAACACGGATGCGTTTGGATTTCAGGAATCGACCGATCCGATCTACAAGTCAATCCCGTTTGTGCTGACGATGAATGAGGGCCGCGCCGCCGGGCTATTTCTGGACAATACATGGCGGACGAGCTGGGAGTTCAACAAAGTGCAGCGCGATGCGTGGAGCTTTACCGCGCCCAACGGGCCGCTGGATTACTACATTCTTTATGGTCCCGAGCCGAAGCAGGTGCTGAGCAGCTGGGCGTGGCTGGTAGGCTACACGCCGCTACCGCCTAAGTGGTCACTGGGCTTTCAGCAGTCGCGCTACAGCTACTACCCGGAGTCGGAGGTGCGCAATATCGCAAAGCACCTGCGCGCGGATCACATTCCAGCCGACGTGATCTGGCTGGACATCGACTACCAGCAGAACAATCGACCGTTTACGGTGGACCGCGAGCGCTTCCCGCATTTCGAGCAGATGGTGAAAGACCTGGCGGCGGAAAACTTCAGCACGGTCGCGATTGTCGACCTGCATGTTGCCAAGCTGCCGAATGCCGGCTATAAGCCGTATGACGCGGGCGTGGCCGGCGATCATTTCGTGAAGATGCCGGATGGCTCGACGTATACGGGCGTGGTGTGGCCGGGGCCGTCGGTATTTCCTGATTTCACGCAGGCGAGCACGCGTGACTGGTGGGGCACGCTCTTCTCGACATTTATGAAGGACGGCCTTGCCGGCATCTGGAACGATATGAACGAGCCGGCGATCTTTGATGTGCCGTCGAAGACGATGCCGGACGATGTGCAGCACCGCATTGACGAGCCGGGATTCAAGAAGCGGACGGCCAATCATCTGGAGATCCACAACGTCTACGGCATGGAGAACACGCGTGCGACGCATGATGGCTTAGCCAAGCTCGAGCCGAATATGCGGCCTTTCGTGATGACGCGTGCGAGCTATGCGGGCGGTCAGCGGTATGCGGCTACGTGGACGGGCGACAATTCGAGCACCTGGAATCACCTGCGGCTGACGACGCCGATGCTCGAAAACCTGGGGCTGAGCGGCTTTGCCATGGCGGGCGCGGATGTGGGTGGCTTCGCCGGAACGCCGCAAGCGGACCTGCTCACCAAGTGGCTGGAGATTGCGGCGTTTCAGCCGATCGATCGCGACCACACGGCCAAGGGCACCGCCTACCAGGAGCCGTGGGTGAGCGGCCCGGTGCAGGAGAATATCCGGCGGCGCTATATCGAAGAGCGCTACCGGCTGATGCCGTATCTGTACACGACGACGGAGGAGATGAGCCGGACGGGCGTGCCGATCGTGCGGCCGATCTTTGTCGAGTTTCCGGATGCGACGCCAGACAAGCATCCGATGGATAACGACACGCCGAACGAGTTTCTATTCGGCCCGGACATCCTGGTTGCTCCGGCACCGTATCCCGACGAGCTGGATGACTATTTTGTTCAGTTGCCGCCGGTCACCTGGTATGACTACTGGACGGGCGCGAAGCTGCCGCCGTTGGCGAGGATGAGCAGCCGCGACCTGGAGCAGCCGGGCGCAAAGGAAGAGATGGAGCGGCTGATGGCGCCGTTTCATCTGAAACCGAGCATCGATGTACTGCCGGTCTATGTGCGCGAGGGGGCGATCCTGCCTATCCAACCGCTGACGGAGAGCACGAAGCAGACGCCCCAGGGGCCGCTGACGTTGCGTGTGTATCTGCCCCAAAGTGGAGCTACTGAAAGTGGCCCGCAGCCTTGCGCCGGCTCGGTGTATCTGGATGATGGCGTCACGCTGGATTATCAACAAGGAGCTTTTCTGCGCGAGCAGTTCTCCTGCACCATCAGCGGCAATACGGTGACGGTGAAGGCTGCGCCACGCGAAGGCAGCTTCGCGGCGTGGTGGAGTGCCCTGCACATCGAGGTGTATGGCGGTCCCTCCACGAATGCGAAAGGCGCTGACGGAACACTCGCTACCTACAATGCGCAGCGGCATGCAATGCTGGCCACCATTCCGGACAGCGGCAAGGGAGCGGAGCTGACTCTCAACTACAGATAGCGAGGCCGCGGCGCGCAACGGTCCGCTCTGAGTTCCAATAGAGTCTTGCTCGTATGCAAAGGATTTCGTCCCAGAAAGCGATTCGGTGGTCTCTGTCCTTCTGCATCACGCAGTGGCGCTTGTCTGTGTTGAATTAGGCGCGGGCCGACGCGTCTTAGATGGTAAAATCCCGACCTTACCAGTTTGCGATAGCGGATGGTCTGCAACAGTAGCCGTCTTCCGCGCGGCGACGTATCGAGCGGGCCAGAGAACGATATCAAATGGCTCGAAGCGAACTGGATTTTGCGGAGGCTGGCCGTCATGCGTGTCAAGCTGTTTGCTTTCGTAGTCTGCATTCTCTTTTTCCTCGTCACGCCGGGTCTTTTGCTGGGGCAGGCCACCACGTCGCTTGGGGGACGTGTGACCGACGGGAGCGGCGCCGTGATTCCCGGTGCCAGCGTGAAGCTGACCCTGGTGACGACGGGTGTCTCGCGCCTGAACACAACGACGGGCAGCGGAGACTATCAGTTTTCACAGCTTGCGCCGGGACGCTACACACTGGATGTAACAGCGCCGGGCTTTGGCGCCGCAGAGAAGACCAACATGGACCTGCTGGTGAGCCAGCCGGCGACGGTCAATGTGATCCTGCCGGCAGCCTCTGTCCAGCAGGAGGTCACCGTCACGTCGAGCGTGCAACCCGTGCTGAACACAACCGATGCGACGCTGGGCAATGCATTCGACGGCAATCAGATCGCATCACTGCCGCTCAGCCAGCGCAATGTGCCTGATCTTTTGAGCCTGCAGCCGGGAGTGACGTTTCTGGGCCGCTCCGACGATGTTTCCGGCACACAGGGCACCGGAAACACCTCCACCGATTCGCGTGCGGGTTCAGTGAACGGTGGGCGCAGCGATCAATCGAATATCACGCTGGATGGCGTGGACGTAAACGATATCAACAACGGGTATGCGTTCACGAGCGTGCTGCGATCGACCCAGGATTCCGTCGCTGAATTCCGCGTGACCACCAGCAATCCCAATGCCGAGGAAGGGCGGTCGTCCGGCGCCCAGGTCGCGCTGATAACGCGCAGCGGATCGAACAGCCTGCATGGCGCGGTGTACGAATACAACCGTTCGAACCTGCTGGAGGCGAATGACTTTTTCAACAAACAGCAGCAGCTTGCGGCGGGTCTGCCGAATCGTCCTGTGAGCCTGGTGAGAAACATTTACGGCGCTGCGGTGGGCGGCCCCGCACGCAAAGACCGGCTTTTCTTTTTCCTGAATTATGAAGGACGCCGAGATTCCCAAGGCACAAGCGTGAACGCGGGAACTGTGCCGACGGCGAATTATCGCGCGGGAAATCTGAAGTACCAAGGTGATCGGTTCCGGCGGCAATGACAGCGTTTTTACGTTGACTCCTGCGGACATTCAGCACATGGATCCCCAGGGCATTGGAAACAGCGCGGCACTGCTTCAGGTGCTCAATGCGTATCCGCAAGGAAACGACCCAACGCAGGGCGATGGACTGAACAGCATCGGCTACCGGTTCCCGTACACGATTGCGCGCAAGTACGACACATACATCGCGCGCATCGACTGGAATGTGACGCGCAACGGCAAGCACACGCTTTTCTGGCGCGGCAATCTGCAAAACGATCGCGAGCCGACTGCCTCCAGCGTTTCCGGGTCAACCGCCTCAGACTGTGGCCCTGGCCAACAACAAAGGATTCGCAGCTGGGATACACGTATCTCATCACCAGCAACCTGGTGAATGATGCGCGGTATGGATTGACGCGCGAAGGCGAGGAGACGGCCGGCGCATCGAACGAGCCCTACATCCTCTTCTCCGAGGTGGCACAGCCGGTTTCGATAATGCGCTCGACCTCGTTCATCATTCCGGTGCAGAACATAACGGACAACCTGTCATGGACGAAGCACGACCATAACTTCGCGTTCGGCGGGAATATTCGAATTATCGATGACCAGAGGGTCGGGAATGCGCAGTCGTTTCCAGATGGACAGATGAACCAGGGCTGGTTGACGCGAAGCTCCACAATCGCCAACAGCCACGGCCCGTTCGATCCGCAGGTGTATGGATATGCGCCAGTAGATTTTTCGAATTATGGGAATGAATACAACAACGCGTTGATGAACCTGGTCGGGCACCATTACAGAGGGGGATGCGGTCTACAACTACGACAGATCAGGCAACACGCTTGCCGGTGGGCGCGCCGCTGAAGCGCGATTACCGCTGGAACGAATACGAGTTTTATGCGCAGGATACGTGGAAGATCCTGAGCAATCTCACACTGACATATGGAGTGCGGTATTCCTATCTGCAGGCTCCCGCGGAGACGAGCGGCACGCAGGTGGGGACTTGCCAGTTTTCAGGAAGCGTCTGCAAGCCATATGCGCTGACCGAGTACATCAATGGCAGCGCGGCACAGGCGGCTGCCGGAGGCGCAGCAAACAACGTCGGCGAAGTGGCATTCAACCTGAATGGCCGCTATAACCACGCACCCGATTTCTGGACTCCGGAGAAGAAGGACTTCGGACCGCGGCTCGCGATCGCCTTCTCTCCAGCGCCTGCCGATGGTTTCTGGAAGACGCTGTTCGGCAATCAGAAGAGCAGCATTCGTCTCGGCTATTCGCTGGTGTTCGATCACTTTGGTGCGGCTACCGTGAACATCTTCGATACGACGGGCTCCTATGGTCTTGTCTTCGCACCTGTCGAATGCGCCGGGATCGGTACCGATCGAAGACGCTCCGCGCTTTACGACCATCAGCGAAGTGCCGCACTCGCTGCTGCCAGCGGCTCCCGCGGGAGGCTTCCCTGCAGTGCCGGCGGCAAGTGGCAACGGCAGCTTTGCTATCAGTTGGGGGCTGGATTCGGCGATCAAAACGCCGTACTCACATCTGCTCGAACTTCTCGATTGCGCGCGAGCTGCGCAATGGATCTTCAATAGAGATATCGTACGTTGGCCGCCTGGCGCATCGGCAGTTGGCGCAGGAAGACGTCGCGATGCCGATCAACCTGCAGGCGGGTGGAACGCCTTATTTCACGCCCGCGGCACAACTATCGAGGATGGCGAGAGCCAATGTGCCGGTATCGTCGGTGGCGCCCGATCCGTACTGGGAGCAGGTGTTCGGCGGCCTGGATGGGCAGGATATCGGGCTGGGATATGGACCGCTGACGGCGACGCAGAATGTGTACGCGCTGTTCCAGAGCAATCTTTACAACGAGACGTATGCGCTGTATCAACTGGATACGCCAGGATCGTTGCCGAACAGCAATATTGGCGCTGGCGTGAACTATCCGGCGTTTCGCTACTACCACGATCAGTATTCGGCCTTGTACGCGTGGCGATCCGTGGGATTTTCGAATTTCAATGCGCTGGAGGCTGTCTACCGGCAGCGCTTTGGCGCAGGCCTGCAGGCGGATTTCAATTACACTTACTCAAAGTCGCTGGATATCACCTCGCAGGCGGAGCGGCTGGGAAACTCGGCAAGCACCAACTATGCGCAGATCATGAACACCTGGCAGCCGAACCAGCTTTACGGCCCGTCGGACTACGACGTTCGCCACCAGATCAATACGAATTTCGTCTGGGACTTGCCGATTGGCACGGGGAAGAAATTCTTCTCTGGCGCGAATCGTCTCACGAACGAGTTGATTGGCGGATGGCAGACCAACGGCATCGTTCGCTGGACGAGCGGCTTCCCTTTCCAGATGAACAATGGCGCGTACTATCCGACCAACTGGGATATTCAGGGATATGGTCAGCTGGTCTCGAAGATTCCCTCGCGCGCGGCCGCACGCGGGCACCTGACGCAGAGGTTTGCCGATCCAGCCGCCGTCTTCGCCAGCTTCGATCATGCGCTCCCGGGTGAATCGGGCACGCGGAATCCTATGCGAGGAGATGGCTTTTTCGACTGGGACCAGGGAGTAAACAAGACCTTTGCCATCACTGAGCGCGCAAAGCTGATCATCCGATGGGACATGTTCAACGTCACGAACAGCGTGCGCTTCGACCCGCAATCGATCAGCGCAACCCTGGATAACCCGCAATCCTTCGGTCAGGCGACGGCGCTTCTGACGAATTACCGCTTGGCACAGTTTGCCGGAAGAATTGAGTTCTAGAAGGTAGACTAGCTGCTGTAGCCGCTGCACAGCGCCCGCGATAGAGGCGACGCGTGCAGCGATTGCACTGATCGAACGGCTGCGAACGCCGACGTCGAAAAGCCTGTTCCGCTCCATGATCGATTACGCCGGATCCTGAGCAGCCTAAACAGCTGCGGTTGCCGGCATTTCATTCCTGAGGGGCCACCGTTCTGAAGATTACGTTGCCAGCATTTTCCTTCCCTCGATCCGTCGCGCCTCTATGGAGACAGTTCGGACGTATCCCTCCGCTCGCGTTGCGGGGTCTGTTCGCCTTGTCTGATCGTCTTGTTCAGCTCACTTGGCGTTGCTCAAAATGCGGGCGTGTCGTGGGAGGGCACAGTTGTGGCGTCTACTGCGAAGCCCGCGAGCGGATTGGTCGTGGAGCTTACCGCCAATGGTGAGACACATCGAGCGACCAGCGATGGCAGCGGCCATTTCGCATTCCAGGGACTGGCGCCTGGCTCCTATGGCCTTTCCGTCGTCGCGCGAGGGACATTCGATTGTTTCGCCTGCTCCGCTTGTGCTTTCGCTGCATCCGGCTTCCGCAACTCTGTCGCTGTCGGCGGAAGGAACGGTCGCGGTCGTCTTCGATGCGAGCGAGTCCAATAGCGATAGCAGTGGCAAGAGCGGCGGCGAGCAACTATCGAGCAATGCCGTGAGCGAGATTCCGCTGAACAAACGCGACTTCAGCCAACTGCTGCTGCTTGCCGCAGGAACAGCGACAGATACGAATGGCGGCTCGAATTACACGGCGCAATTTGCCATCAACGGACAGCGCGGCGCGGAGGCGACATTCGCGCTGGATGGCGCCGATGCGAGCGATCCCGAGCTTGGCGGCGCGACGTTCACGAACTTCAACGTCGATGCGGTGCAGGAGATCCAATCGAGCTCAGGCTGGATGCCGGCCGAGATTGGACGCGGAGGCGCTGGATACACCAATGTCGTCACGCGGTCCGGGACCGAAGGCCTGCATGGATCGGTATTCGAGTTTCTGCGCAACTCCGCACTCGATGCGCGCAATTACTTCGATCACTCGTCGCCGGTAAATCCGGGCAGGATCCCGCCATTCCGGCGCAACGAATTTGGCTTCACCAATGGCGGACCGGTTGTGCTGCCGCATGTCTATGATGGACGCGGAAAGACGTTCTACTTCGGCGAGTATCAGGGCTTTCGCCAGGTGCTGGGCACGACGCAGGTCTTCCCGGTTCCCACCGCGGACGAGCGTGCAGGCCGCGATACGACGGCATATCCCGGCGACACGCTGATCGTTCCTGTAGATCCAGGAATCGCGGCGGTGCTGGCGCGGTATCCGCTTCCGAATTACGCGCAGGGCGCCTATGGCATTCATACTTACGCCACATCGTCGAAGGTGACGACAAATGCCGATCAGTTCTCCATTCGCATGGATCACCAGCAGGGCGCGAACCATTATCTTTGGCCGTGTCTCCTTTGACAATCTGACCGGGCCGACGACCAATCCCGATCAGACGGTGCTCGATCCCAGCTTCGGCGTCGAGTATATCGACCGGCAGCGGAACCTTGCATTTGATTTTGCGCGTAGCGCTACGAAGCGGCTGACCCTGGAGACAATGTTCAGCATCACGCGAACCACGCCTTCTTTTGTTACGACAAACCACACCGATCCTGCGGTGAAGTTCAACGACAGCTTGTTTGAGACCTTCAACGTCGCAGCCGGTTCGGTGATTGCCGCGTTCAACAATCTCTTCGCACTGCGGCAGAGCTTCGCTTATACCACGCGCACGACACGCATTTCGCTTTGGAGGAGAGGTGCGGCTGAACCGGGATACGACGTATTTCGGCACCAGCCCGAATGGAGAGTACGACTTTGGCGGAGGCAGGGCGTATTCCAGGGTGGAGATGGCATCGCAGAGCGGCGCGCATGTCATCCACGTGGGTGATCCGCTGCCGGATACACTTTCGAGCCTGCTCAGCGGCAGCCCGTTTGCCTACACGCGCGCGATCGCGCCTCCTTATTTTTCCAATGGTGATCACATCGGGCCGGCGGCAATCAATCGGAATGCGGGCGCGATCGTGGTTTCAGGATGCATGGAAGATCTCCGATCATTTCGTGCTGAATTATGGATTGCGCTATGAAGTCTTCACGCCGATCACGGAGCGAGCGCGCCGCACCTCGAGCATACGCAGCACGACTACCGGCATCGGCCAGGAATTTGTGGTGAACCCGCAGCCTGGCTACGAATCGAGCCGCTATAACTGGCGGCCGCGGGTTCAGTTGGATTGGCACCCATCCGCAAAAACCAGTGTTCATGCGGGTGGCGCTATCACGACCATCCCGCCGAATATCTGGCAGGACAACATGCTGACGGGGGGAACGCCATTCGTTGTCTATCCACGTGTGACGTCTACTTCAGCTGCTCCGCTCGCATACGGCTTTCAGATCGAGCCGTCGCAACTTCCCCGCGTTTACACGGCATCCGGTCAGGACATGTTCCCCGGAGACAAGACGACCGCGGTTGCGCCGAATACGGTAATGGATGTGGATCGCTATGAGCGGGACATTGCCACGGTTCTGCCCGATCACCAGATTGTTCCGCTGAACGTGTCAGGCATCGATCGTCACTTCGGTAATGCATATCTGGATACGTGGACGCTGGGAGTGGAGCGTAGCATCGGCGGCCTTACCGCGGACGTGAGCTACGTAGGGACAGCGGCGGTGCATCTGGCGCGTGCGAGCTTCCCCAATGGATATCCGGGCGCGGATGAGAACTTTGCGCGCTACACACAATTTGATAGTTCCGGCGCGGTTGTCTGGGGGGTTCGGCACGGAGCAGCTGATCGAGGCGAACTCTCACTCAAGCTATCACGCATTGCAGACTTCTCTTCAGGGAACGATCGCGCACGGCGGCCCCGGATCTGCAGGCGAGTTATACGTGGTCGAAATCGCTGGACGATGTCAGCTCGGTTGCAGGCGGATTCATTGCCGGCGCGTCCGGTCCGGTGGCTCTGGCCGCGCCGCAGAATCCATTCGACACGCATTCAGAAAAGGGGCCTTCTTCATTCGATGTTGCACATACCTTTACGCTGAGCGTGGCGCAGGACCTGCAACTGGAGCGTGTCTGCAATGTTGCAGCCGGTCAGCCGCGCTGCGACGAAAGGCTGGGAGTCTGCTGAGCATCTCCAGCATCTCCAGCGGGGTGCCGTTCACCGTGTACTCGGGCGTGCAGCAGACCGGCGCTGGATCTTATGGTGTGGATCGGCCTGACCAGATTGGCACGCCACATCTGTCGACGGCGCGCGCGAAGCGAGAAGACTACTTCGGCATGGGTGAGCAAAATGCTTCGTACTTCTCGATTCCGATTCATCTGCCGGATGGAACCGGTCCTGACTCCGGGCGATTCGGAACGCTGGCACGAAACAGCTTCCGCGGGCCGGCCTTCTATGATTTCGACTTTTCGCTGATCAAGGACACGCCTCTGGGAAGACGCCGGAACGGATCGGAATTGACGGTGCTGCAGTTCCGCTCGGAGTTCTTCAACATCTTCAACATCGTGAACATGGGGCTGCCGGCGAACACGATTGCCGGTTCAGGTTTCGGCATCATCAGCAGGACAGCTGGAAACTCGCGGCAGATCCAGTTTTCGTTGAAGCTGCTTTATTGAGAGAGCAAGCTAGTCCTCATCTCCCTCCTGTGGCATGTTTGCGGGCCGCTGATTCAGCCGTATGGCTGGATGATGCTGACGCTGCAACTGCTGGTTCATCTCAGGTATCTGGGTTTGTTTGAAATTTTCCCAGCCGGGTAGTACCTCTTCGCCTTCGTGCTGGACATGCGCAGCCGCAGCAAGAAGTGCAGCCGTGGGATTTGCATCGGCCTGCTCGAACTCACTATAAAGTTGGGTCGACTCTGCGGTGACTTCATCGATGCCCGGCAGCGATTTCGACGCATTCGACTTCGTGCCGTCGGCCTTATCACCATCCAGGAGCGTCTTCAGCGCGGCCGTGAATGATGCGAGCTGCGTCTTGTCCTGCACGGCATCGATCTGCTCCATCACGGAATGCGCTTCGAGATCAGCCTTCGCGATAGCATCGAGCGACGCCGCCATCGTTGTCTGTGCTGTGTGCAACGCCTCAAGTTCGGCCTGCGACATGTGCACGCGCGGGTCCATTTTGACCGTGAGTCGGTGCCGTCTCGCTTTTGCCGTCGACCGTCAGCCTTACCTTGTAAGTGCCCGGCACGACCAGCGGTCCCTGCGGCGCAAGCGGTGTGCGATGCGGCACCGCTGCGATCGGATAGTCATAGTGCGTAACGGTGGGCGCTGTTGCGCGCAGATCCCAGACCCAGCGATGCATGCCTGCGCTTTTGGGCAGAGGACCGCGGCGAAGCGGCCAGTATGCTGGGATCAGTTCCGTCCGCAAGTCTCCTCGGCGTTGGCGTAACTGGATCGTCGCTCGAGTATCTGCGCAGCAACTTGCCCGGCGCTGTCCAGCACCTCCAGCGTGACGCTGCCCTGTGCATCCTGCGGCAGATCGTAGTCGATGATGGCGCCATCCGGAGGGTTCTCGCCCGCAGGCTCATCGGCCGGCAGCGGCGTGTCGGTGTTGGTGTCGCGTCGCACACGCCATGCGGCGGCCGGCGTGAACAGATCGCTCTTCACGCTTCCCGATGCGGCGGCTAATTGACGCAGTGGGCTTACGTCATCCAGCACCCAGAAGGAACGGCCATGCGTCGCGACAATCAAATCATCATCCTTGACGAGCAGGTCGCGCATGGAGGTGGACGGCAGGTTGTATTGAAGCGGACTCCAGTGCGCTCCGTCATCGAACGAGGTCCACACACCGTGCTCTGTGGCGGCGTATAAGAGACCGCGCTGCACCGGATCGGCGCGCACTGCGTTCACCGGCGCATCATCAGGAAGACCGGCGCTGATGGAGTCCCAGGTTTTGCCGCCGTCGTGAGTGCGATAGGCATATGGATGCAGATCGTCAACCCGCATGCGATTCACCGCCACGTAAGCCGAGTCATCATCGAAGCGCGATGCGTCGATCTGCGCGATCTTGCTCCACGGTGCGATGCCGGGCGGAGTGATCTTGGTCCAGTTCGCGCCGGCGTCCCTGGTGAGCCATACCAGGCCGTCGTCTGTCCCGGCCCAGATGGTTTGCGCGTTCTTGTAGGACGCGGCGACGGAATAGATAACGCCACGGCGCTCCGCTACCTGATCGGGTGTGAGAGTTGGGATTGTGGATAGTTGGCCCGTCGTCTCGTGGCTGAGATCGGGGCTAATCATCTTCCAGCTGGAACCTCCATCCGTGGTTGCGAAGAGATGGTTCGCAGCGTAGTACATGGTATGCGGATCGAGCGGCGAGAATAGGATGGGCTCGGTGCGGTTTGCGCGAAAGCCCTTCTTGCGCATGGGAAGAGGAGTTACATTCTGCACCTGGCCGGTGACGGAGTCGTAGCGCGAGACCTCCGTGCGGCCGGCCCCGTAGATGATGTTTGGGTGGAGCGGATCAGGAGCCGCGTAGCCGTATTCAATGATGCCGGCGGGATGCCACTCACGAAAGGTGATCTGGCCGTCATTGCCCCGTGTGGAAGTACAGACGGAGCCGCTTTCCTGTTGCCCCGCACATACCTGGTAGGGAAAGCCATAGGTCGCAGCGACATGATAGAGCTGGGCCGTCGGTTGGTTGTACCAGGAACTCCAGCTTTCGCCGCCGTTCACGCTCACCACCGCTCCTTGGTCACTGACGAGCAGTAGTATCCTCGGATCGCGCGGGTTGATCCACATGTTCTGGTAATCGTCGCCGCCCGGTGCACCACGCAGACTGATCCAGGTCTTGCCGCCATCCGTAGACTTACACGTAACAATGCTTGTGCTATAGATGATGTCCGGATTTTGCGGATCGACTCTTGGCACCGGCAGGTCGCCGCCACCGATCTTCATCGCAGGACGCGGGTCATCCGTGATCTTGCGCCAGCTTGTACCCGCGTCATCGGAACGATAGACACCCAATCCCTTGCTGGAGGCGTAGGCGCCTTCCTCCTTCGTGGACAACGTTGCGTATATGCGGTTCGGATCGCTGGCCGCGACGGCTATGTTGATCTGCACCAGGTCTGCGGGCAAGCCATCGGTCAGTTGCTTCCAGGTGCTTCCTCCATCGGTCGATTTGAAGAGACCCCCATGCGTGCCCTCGTAGCTGTTCTTGTCTTCCCACGGGCCAAGGCGCGCGTCCCACATCGACGCATAGATGGTTTGCGGGTCCTTGGGGTCAATTGTTATATCGGAGCCGCCGGTGTTTTCGTCTTTGTAGAGGACCTTTTCCCAGGTTTTGCCGCCATCCTGCGAGCGAAAAACGCCTCGTTCGGTATTCGGCCCATAGGGATGACCAAGCACTGCGGCGAAGAGCCGATTGGGATTGGCAGGGTCGACGGCGAGCGCCGGTATCTGCTGCCCATCGCGAAGACCGAGATGCGTCCAGGTCTTCCCGGCATCGGCGGAGCGGTAGATGCCGTCGCCGACGGAGAGGTCCGGGCGATGCAAACCTTCGCCGCTGGCAACATAGATCACATTGCTATCAGATGGCGCGACGGCAATCGCGCCGATAGACTGCGTATCCTGGCCATCGAAGATGGGAGACCATGTGCGGCCGTAATCGGTCGACTTCCAGACACCACCATCGACCTGACCTACATAGAAGACGTTGGGCTGGTCGGGAACGCCGGCTGCCGCTCGGGTGCGGCCGCCGCGAAAGGGCCCGATCATGCGCCAACGCATCTCGGGCATTGGCGCCGAGCTCTCCGCGGCAAAGCACGTAACGGCGGGCAGAGCCGCCGTAGTGAGGAGGATTGCAGATGATAAGAACGTTACGATGGGATAGTTCCCTTTCATTCCGGCCCCTTCTTCTCAAAAGAACGATAAGTCTGGCGACAGCAACGATAACCTCTGATTAGAACTCAATCTGCGCGGAAAACTGCAATTCGCGCGCAGGCAGTTGATGGATACACCGGCGAGCGGCGCACCGAATCCATTGCCGGGTGCAGCCCCATTGCCATAAGTACCACTGAAACCTACGACGTTGCGATGATTCAGCAGATTGAATGCTTCGGCTCGCAGGTTGGCGTAGAGCCTTTTCGTTCCGAGGGCGATGCGCTTGCCCACGAACGGCTTAAGGTCATAGATAGGTGTGCCGCGCCCCGTATTGCGCCCCACGACGTGGCCGCCGATCACCGGGCGATCTGTTGTTGCGCCAATGTCGCCGCTGTTCGGTACGCCGGTGACGATGTTGTAGGGCAGCCCACTTGCCAACGTCCCGATGCCGCCAACGGTGAAGCCAAAGGGCGCCACATACACACTGCTGAGAACGAAGCGGTGCCGCTGATCGAAGATCGCGTTGCCGAATTCCGCGGATCCAGTCATGAGCGGATCGTTCGGATTCTGGCTGGGCACATCCGGACCCACTGTGTTGAGTGCATGCGACCAAGTGTAGCTTGCGAGCAAGGCAGAGCCGTCTGCCCCGTGATGGCTGAAGTTCACATCCAGTGCTTCGTAGTAGCCCGCGCCATTGTTCACGTCGCTCTGGATGACGCTGTATGGGGGCTTGGGTGCAGCATTGCTGATCGGATCGCAGATGCGGCCTTGTTGCGCGAACCACTGCATCCAGTACGGCCGGGTACAGTTTGCCGATTGCGCGCTGCGTACCTGGTTTGGTTCGGTTCGAACGAACGAGGTTGGCGGATCAACATCCAGCGGCCGCAGGACTCTGACTGTATGAGGGCCGAGATGGTCAGCGCTCAACACCCATGCAGCCGCGAGCTGCTGGTCCATGCTCAATGTCCATTGCTCGTTGTATGGATTCCTGAGCGCCGCCGGATAGCCGATCAGGGTGCTTGTCGGAAAGAACTGGTCGTAGTATTTTGCACGGCCACGCCGCAGATAGACGGTGCGCAGCGGAGCGACCGCATTGGAAGGAAATGACGGAAGCGGCACGTCTGCAACGCTCGCAGGAAAACCTGGCTGGCCGGGCGCGGCGGTGTAATTGAAGACACCGGTCGGACCGGTCAAAGCGTAGTTTGCTTCAGAAATAGCCACCACCTGTCCGTGGTAGATACCGAAGCCAGCGCGAAGCGTCGTACGACCGCGGCCGCCGACGTTGTAGGCGAAACCGAGCCGCGGGCCAAGATCTGTTCGACTGTCCGTAAACATCTGCAACTCGTAACGAAGACCGATGTTGAGCGTCAGATTTGATGTCCAGTGCGCATCGATCTGCCCGAAGACTGCGGCGAGCGTATCGTCGACGACGTATGCCGCGTCGCCGTAACTCTGCGTATAGCTCTGCACATTTGCGATGTTGCCAAGATAGGCTTGGCTTTCACAATACGTAACAGTCGCCGTACAGCTCTTGTAGAGTAGCTGCCCATCGTAGATGGGACCGCCGAATTCCTTGCCATTTCCACCGCTGCGGGCATGAATTATGTCGAAGCCGGTTCGCAACTCGACGCGGTTCCAGCTCACGGCTAGAGCGTCCTCTACTTCAAACTGGCGGTTCATCAGCAACGCCGATTGCGACGTTCCAGAAGTAAAGGTTCCTCCGGCCGAGATAGGAACGGAGTACTGGGTGCCGTTGATGACGGGCGTAAATTGAGTGATGAGTGACGCGAGCTGAAATTGCAGACGCACATCATTCACTATCGATGCGCTGATCACCGCGGTATCCCCCGCTTGCGTGGTATATGTCCTGCGACGAAAGACCCGTGCGACGCTCGGGAGTGTATTGCCGCCGACGATTCCATTTGGGTTGGTGTCGAAGTAATCATCGAAGCTTCCGCGGAAGAAGCTCCGATTCCTGCCGCTGAAGCTATGATCGAGCCGCAAAGAGCCAAGCCAATCGCGGTAGTGTCCAACATAATTTCCCGGCGCTAGCCGGGAGATGACGGGAGATGCGCGGTCCTGATAGCTGTACTCTGCCGATCCTGCGAAGTACGAACGGGGACTGCGAGGAACAGGTCCATCCAGAGTAACGGCTACCTGCGCCAGCGTGTCGCGCGTCAGGTCGTTGCCGCTCGTCGCGTTAGCCGATTCGCTTCAGGCATCACGAGCAGCAGGCGTTCTAGTACGGCGTGCGGCCGCCAGTCGCTTCGTAGATTTCTCCCGTGACATACGAGGCGTCCTCTGAAGCAAGGAAAACGAACAGCTTCGCGAGTTCGATCGGTTGGGCCGGCCGGCCGAAGGCCGTATTCTCGCCAAAGCTGCTCACCTTGTCCGGAGGCATGGTGGACGGAATAAGAGGCGTCCACACCGGTCCAGGCGCAACTCCGTTGACACGTACCCCCTGCTTTGCCGCGATCTTTGCTAGGCTTTTTGTCAGACTGAGATCTGCTGCCTTCGATGCGGCATAGGCAACCAGCTTTTCGCTGGGCTCGTACGCCTGGATGGAGGTGGTGTTAATTATGGCCGCGCCGGGTTTGAGATGTGGCAAGGCTGCCTGGATGAGAAAGAACGTCCCGAAGACATTCGTGCGAAAGGTGCGACCGAGCTCTTCGGGTGAAACTTCATCGATAGAATCATGCGACATCTGGAATCCAGCGACGTTGACCACGAGGTCCAGCTTTCCGAATTCCTCAATCGCCACGTCTACCAACTGCTTCGGACAGTCTGGATCACGGATGTCTCCCGGTCGGCGAATGGCAACTTTGCCGGCTCTTTCGATGACAGCAGCCACCTCTGCGGCATCTTCCTCCTCTTCGGGAAGGTAGGACATCACGATGCTCGCGCCTTCTTTCGCAAACGCAATAGCAACGGCTCTGCCAATTCCGCTGTCTGCTCCGGTCACAATAGCAATTTGCCCGTCGAGCCTGCCGCGCCCGGTGTAGCTGGTCTCGCCATGATCAGCAGGCGGATCAAGCAGTTTCTCAGAACCGGGGACGGCTTGCAGCTGCTTGGGAAAGGGCGGCTTCGGCCCCAGTTCTCTCGGATCGCGATTGGAGTGGGCCATCTCAGTCCTCATCACAAAGGATTACGTTCCCGCTCGAAGTAAGATGCGATGAGCGCTTCGACTTTCGGGATTCGCATCGGTAACACGAGAGACTGCTGTTGGCGACAGTTAAAAGCCGTTTCATCCGGCCGTCGCCGGCATCGTATATCGGCTGACACGCGAGGAGATTCTGCATGACGATCGCATTGCGCCCGGTCCGGCGCCGGGTGGCATGGCCCGCGTGCGGGCTGCTAGTGACGCAGCTTGACTTGAGCAAGTACGGGAGACACCATTAGTGCCCGCTGCCATGCACCCTCACATCCTTCTGTCCCTGATCGCCGGTTTCAGCATTCTGCTTATGCTGCTGCGGCCGCGCGGCATTGCGGAGGTCTACTGGGTCGGCGGGGGCGCGGTGCTGATGGTGGTTTTGCGTCTGGTGCCGCTGAAGCTAGCCGGCGATGCTGTTGCTGCAGGAACCGATGTCTATCTGTTTCTGATCGGCATGATGCTGCTCTCCGAACTTGCACGCGAGCATGGCGTGTTCGACTGGCTCTCATCCGCGGCCCTGCGAGGTGCGCACGGTTCCTGCGCTCGCCTGTTCACGCTGGTCTACGGCATCGGCACCCTGGTGACGATCTTCATGTCCAACGATGCGACAGCAGTGGTGCTGACACCCGCGATTTTGGCCGCAGTCCGGAAGGCCAAGGTGCCGCCTCTTCCTTATCTCTTTGCATGCGCGCTGATCGCCAACGCCGCATCGTTCGTGCTGCCGATATCCAATCCGGCCAATTTAGTCGTATTCCACCAGGGCATGCCGCCGCTGGGACGCTGGCTGCTCTCGTTCGGAGTGCCGTCCATCCTGTCCATCGCAGCGACCTATGCGGTGATGCGCATGGTATTTCGCAAGGAGCTATCGGACTGCATTGCGCAGGAGGACGGGGAGAAACCTCTGCCGGCGAACGGCAAAATCGTTCTCGGTGGATTGGCGCTCATGATCGTCGTTCTGCTTACGGCATCGGCCCTGGGCAGAGACCTCGGCCTGCCCACATGCCTGGCCGCACTGGCCATCACCGCGGTTGTCTCGATCAAAGCGCGGAGCAATCCGTGGGGCCTGGCGAAGGAGATCAGTTGGGGAACGCTCGGATTGGTCGCGGGCCTCTTTGTGATGGTGGATGCGGTTGAGAGCATCGGCGCGCTCAAGCTCACCGTTGGCGCTCTGCATTGGGTTGATGGGCTCACGTCTGCGGCCGGTGCGCTCGTCACCAGCTTCGTCGTTGGTATTGGGAACAACATCGTTAACAATCTTCCACTCGGCCTGATCGCGGGAGCGACGTTGCAGGCGACGCATACACACGGCCTGATCGCGAATGCTGTGCTGATCGGCGTTGATCTGGGGCCGAACCTGTCTGTTACCGGTTCGCTGGCCACCATCCTGTGGCTGATTGCTCTCCGGAAGGAGAAGCTCGATGTCAGCTTCTGGGGATTCCTTAGGGTAGGAATCATCGCGATGCCGGTGGCTCTGCTCGCTTCGATAGGCGGAGCGATTTTGCTGCAGGCGATCTTCTAGGCTCATTGAGCGAAAATGCTCGCAATCGGCTGCTACGGATGCGGAAATGCAGACATTGCCCACTATTGCGACTTGCTGGCCCGCGAAGATAACGTCAACCATCCAATCAGGAGCTTCTTTCAATAGAAATTTCGTCTTGCTATTGAATGATCACTCCTATACCTTGCGAAAGGCCTCGTTGTAGAGATGGAGAGTTCCACGTAAACGATGGTTGGCCTGCCACTGCCGCATGCCGAACGGTTTCGAGCGGCTGGTCCGACGCGTTGCAGCGTGATGAGAGAGTTCGTCCCTATGCATTTGGTTCGTCGGCAACGCGAACATGTATGGAAAATCCTGCTCGTGGCTGTGTTTCTCCGGACGGTTGTATCGCCCTCCTACGCGCAGGAGACTCTCGGCGCACTGCACAGGGCTTTTGCCGATCCCCCGGACGACTGCCGAATCATGATGCGTTGGTGGTGGTTTGGACCGGCTGTTTCCAAGCCGGAACTCCAGCGTGAGTTAGAGGAGATGAAGGCCGGCGGCATCGGCGGGGTCGAGATCGCAACGCTGTATCCTCAGGCGCTGGATGATTCGGCGACTGGATTCCACAACAGTCCCTATCTTTCTGACGAGCACCTGGACGCTCTTCGCTTTGCTGCCCAACAGGCTGCCCGGCTTGGTCTGCGCGTTGACGTAACGCTGGGCAGCGGCTGGCCCTTCGGAGGTCCGCACATCCCGATTACGCAGGCGGCTGGAGGACTACGAGTAGAGGCTATCCTCATTCCTGCGGGCGCGGAATCGGTGGCTATCCCGTATACCGGCGCTGGTGAGCAGTTGATTCGAGCCTTCATCGCTCCCCGAGTTGGAGATGCGATGCGCCTGCCTGAAGCGCGGGGGGCCAATGACATACGCGATGGACGCCTGATGACCGGGGTTCCTGAGCACGGCCAGAGGGCGGCGCTGTTCTTCATCGCAAGCCGCACGGGCATGACGGTGAAGCGTCCGGCGGTGGGCGCTGAGGGATTCGCGCTTGATCACTACGACCAGCGCGCAATCGCGACACACCTCGAGGCGGTCGGCGATCGTCTGCTCTCTGCATTCGGAAATCATCCGCCCTATGCGGTGTTCAGCGACAGCCTGGAGGACTACGGCTCGGACTGGACGCCGGACTTTCTCAATGAATTTCGCGCTCGCCGCGGTTACGATATTACGCCCTACCTGCCGGCACTGATAGGCGATGATGGTCCAGCAACCGCGGCCATCCGGCATGACTGGGGGCAAACGCTGACCGAATTGGCGAATGATCACTACCTGGAGCCGATCCACAATTGGGCACGCAGCCATCACACGTTGTTTCGCTCGCAAACCTACGGTTTTCCGCCGGTGACGCTTTCCAGCAATCGGCATGAAGAGTTACCTGAAGGCGAGGGTAAGGCGACGCTCAATATGTGGCGAGAGTTCTCCGACACACGATGGGCAGCATCTGCTGGGCATCTCTTTGGGAAGAACGTGATCTCCTCCGAAACCTGGACATGGCTGCACTCGCCGGCCTTCCGCGCCACGCCGCTGGATATGAAAGCGGAGGCAGACCTTCACTTTTTGCAAGGCATCAATCAGCTTGTCGGCCATGGCTGGCCTTATTCGCCCGAGTCTGCCGGAGAGCCGGGATGGCGGATGTACGCGGCGGGTGCGCTGAATGCGCACAACCCCTGGTACTTTGCCATGCTGGATCTAACGAAGTATCTGCAGCGCGTAAGCTTCGCGTTGCGTCAGGGGAAGCCTGTCGCTGATGTAGCGCTGCTGCTGCCCAATGATGATGTCTGGGCGTCGTTCGCCGCGAAGATGCAGAAGAAGCAATCCCCTACCTCTGCCGCGGGCTTTGACGAGACGGGCAGCAACATAACGATCGATGAATCGATGGGGAAGTTCCTGGGCAAAGAGGTGATCGCGCAGGTGCTCGATGCCGGATTCGGTCTGGACTTCATCGACGCAGATGCGATTGATACGGGTGGGATTCCGTACAAAGTGCTCATTTTGCCCGACGTCAACCGGCTGCCGGTGAAAACGTACGAGCGAGTTCTTGCGTTCGCACGGGCGGGCGGCATCGTGATTGCGACCCGCCGCCGGCCTGCGACTGCTCCCGGATTCGTGGATCGTGAAGCGGCGACTACGCGGATTGAGCAGATGTCGCAGACACTCTTTGGCGGCAGCATACCGACGGCACATTTCATTGCGGACGAAATGACCTTGGAATCGTCGCTCGCCACCTATCTGCAGCCGGATCTCACGTTGGCGCCGAAAACGCCCGCCATCGGATTCATACATCGTGTATTGCCATCAGGAGACTTGTACTTCATCGCAAATACCAGCAATCACCCGCAGCAGGTCGTCGCCAGCTTTCGGTCGCAACATCGCAGGGCCGAGATATGGGACGCGATGACTGGGGAGATTAGCGGCGCAGGCGAAGCTCAGCATGTCGCGCTGACGCTCGCGCCATACGAATCCCGGATTGTTTTCCTCTCAGACGAAGGAACGCAGAAGGCCTCGCCCGAGAATGCATTCGGCGCAACTCGAAGGGTCGATGTATCGACTGATTGGCATGTCAGCTTTGACAAGGCCGCGGCAACGCCGCCGTTGGAGATGAATGTGCTGCATTCGATCAGCGAGGATCGACGTCTGCGCTACTACTCCGGGACGATCACGTATGAGAAGACGGTGACTATTCCCGCGCGCACAGCAGTGACGCTCGACTTTGGCGAGGGGACGCAGATTCCGTTGCCAGCACCGCTTCCCGGATTCAATATGCGAGCATATCTCGAAGGACCGGTACGGGAGGCTGCGCAGGTCTTCGTCAATGGGCAGAGCGCCGGCTATGTCTGGCATCCGCCCTATCGTCTCGACCTGACGCGATGGCTGAAGCCGGGAGCCAACCAGCTTCGTATTGTGGTCGGCAACACCGCGATCAACAAGCTGGCGGGCCAAAGCCTGCCCGACAATCGGCTGCTGAATGATCGATACGGACTGCGGTTCGTCCCGCAGGACATGGATCATCTGCAGCCACTGCCGTCCGGTATTGTTGGCCATGTTGTGCTGGACGAGCAGCACAGGGTCGAGTGAGGAGGTTACAAGCGATGCGACGAGTGGCATTTATGCTTCGACTCAAGTCCGGAGCAGGCCCAGCTTATGATCGCGCGCATAAGCAGGTCTGGCCGGAGATGTTTGGGCTGCTGAAGAGTGCCGGCATCTCGGATTATTCAATCTTCGGCCGCGACGAACTTCTGCTGCTCGTGATGCGTGTGGAGCAAGACTTCGAGACGACGTGGAGCAAAATCGAAGATGATCCGGTTAACCTGCGCTGGCAAAAGGCGATTGGCGAGTATTTCGCTCCCTTGGAGGGACAATCGCCCCACGAGCGTTTCCCGATGCTTACCGAAGTCTTTTATCTGCCTTGAACTGTACCCAGACTCGATCCAACAGGGGAAGCGCTTGTGGCTATGTCACTAACGGTGAAGGTATAGGTGCCGGCCGGTAACGTGTAGACGGTCTCCGCTGCGGCCCCCTGCTCCGTGTGAAGCTGGGGACTGTGCGCAAGCGACTGACCTGCGAGCGAAAATTGCGCGAGCTGCGCTGGAGTGAGTGACAGTTGCCCATCTGCGTTCGCCGGAATGGATACATTCCATGTCACGCTCGAACCGTTTACTTTCCACGCGGAATCGATAGAACCGTAGGGCGATGCATAGGAGAGGTCAAGCGAGCCAAGTCTGCGATCGAAGTTCGGATGCAGGTATATGGTGTGGAAGCCGGCATCGGTTGGAGTAGCATCCACGCCCGCCGCGTAGCGATAGATCCAATCGGCAACGGCGCCATATGCGTAATGGTTATAGGAGTTCATGCTGGGATCGCCGCGCATCTGATCGCCGTTCCAGCGTTCCCACATAGTGGTGGCTCCGTGGTCGACCAGGTAGCCCCAGGATGGATATTCCGTGCCTAGCAGGAGACGGTACGCAACATCTGCATGGCCCGTGTCCACCAGGACGGCGAGTAGATATGGCGTTCCGAGAAAACCTGTACCGAGTCGCCAGCCATTGGCCTGGAGTTTGCTGACAAGGTGATCGCCGGCGGCCTGGCGCAGTGTATCCGGCACCAGATGCATCGCCAGCGCCAGAACATAACCGGTCTGGGTATCGCCACTCCTTACTGCTTTGGTTTCGAAGACTCCGAATTGCGATGGCGTATTGTCCGCACCATCGACGAATCCGTCCGCGTGAACGAACTGCTTTGCGAAAGCGGAGCGGATATGGTCAAACAGCTCACTATACTTCTGCGCCTCTGCATTGCGTCCCGTCGCGCGGGCCATCTGCTGCATGAGTGTCACGTCATAGGCCCAATAGGCTGTCTGAATCAACAGCGCCTTGGTCTTGCCTTCCGGGGAGAGCCAGTCGCCGAATGGGGTGCCGGCATCGTGCGCCCATAGGAAATCTGGGTTCTCCTGCTCGATCGCAGCGAGATAACGCGCCATCGCGTCCCAGTTCTGATCGATGATCCGCGTGTCACCGGACTGCAACCATGACGTCCAGGGCACGATAATGCCTGCATCGCTCCAGCCCGCGCCGTGGCCGGCGTTGGGGGTTGATGTGCCGGGGGCGTAGATGCCATACATCGGCGTGCCTACCTGTGTACCGCGCAGATCGGCAGCGAACTTCTTTGAGAACTGCGTCAGGTCCATATCATAGGACGCCGTGCGCCAGAAGACCTCCGCATCGCCAGTCCAGCCAAGGCGCTCATCGCGCTGCGGACAATCGGTGGGCAGGCCGACAAAGTTCGACCGCTGCCCCCACAGAATGTTGCTCCAGAGCTTGTTGATCATGGCGCTGCCGGTCCTGAGCTTGACGGCAAAGGGAGCATCCGTGTGCAGGACTTGGGCAACCACCGTGTCTTCGGTCGGCTTGTAGTTGACGCCGGTCACCTCGATATAGCGAAAGCCGTGGAACGTGAACGAGGGCTCGTACTCTTCTTCTCCATGTCCGGAGAGAGTGTAGTGGTCTGTCGCGAGGGCAGTGCGCAGGTTTTCCGTATAGATAGTGCCGTCCGGGTTGAGCACCTCTGCGAAACGCAGCCGCACCTCCGTTCCCGCTGCGCCGTGCACGCGCAGGCGCGGCAGCCCCGCCATGTTCTGTCCAAAGTCAAAGACATACACACCTGGTTTCGGCTGCGTGATGCCCTTGGCTCGCAACGTGCGTTCCAGACGGATGGGTTGGAAGTCCTGCGCGACGATCTCCGGCTCATGCGGGTCGACAACCTGGACCTTCTGCCAGCCGCCTGCACTGAAATTGCCAGTGCTCCACCCAGCTTGCTCGCGGCGCGCGTCATAGGTCTCTCCGTCGTAGATCTCGGCCTTCTCAATGGGTGAGACGGCCGCCTGCCAGCTCTCATCCGTGTTTATCCATGCCACGGAGCCGTCTGAATGCTCGATGCGGAGCTGCGCTCGCAAGGCAGGCGGTGTGCTGCCGTAGTTGTTGGGCTCCTGATCCCACTGCAGCGGAGTGGCATACCAGCCCGGCGCGAGATAGGCGCCGATTGCATTCTTCCCGTTCTGAAGTTGGGCCGTTACGTCATACGTCTGATAAACGACCCGCTCGCGATAATCGGTCCATCCCGGGGCCAGATACTGCTTGCCGACAGGGTGGCCATTGATCCAGAAGCGGTAGGCTCCCAGCGCGGTTGCATAGAGACGCGCGGATCGGATCGGCTTCTCCAGTTCGAAGCTGTGGCGAAGCATCTTCACCGGCCCGGTAGGCCATGGCCGGTCCACGCTGGCATCACCGCTGGCGCCCTTCGCATCTGCGGGAACGGCCTCAGGCCACGCGGCGTCTGCAAACTGTATTTGATTCCAGCCTTCGGGAGCATTCAGCAGTGCTTTCCAGCCGCCAGGACCGGTAGTGATGAGCTGAACTGTGCCGTCCTTCTTTTCGATATAGAGGCAGGCGCTCATCGGCGTTCGGCTGTTGTTGTCTCCTGAACTGCCGTCGCCGGCGTTGTAGAGCATGACATCGATTGCAAGAAGGTTATCGCCCTGCTGGATGAGGCTGGTGACATCCCGTTCCGCATATTTCTTCCATGGCGTCTGCTTGTAGGGCGGCAAAGGCTCCGCTTGGAGAACAGGCTTTCCATTGACCCATGCGGCGGCAGTGTCTTTGCCAGTCACGTAGAGACGCGCTAGTCGAACCGGACCACTCACGGTGAAACGATTTCGGAAGTCATGGTGCGTGTCGCCAGCGATGGTGCCGTTCTCCGGATTGGTGATCCAGATGGCGCCCGATTCGCGCACAGCGCGATGCTCCGGCAGCTCAAATCCGATCCACTTTGCCGTCCACCCGCTCTGCATCAGCCCGGTTTCCCACCACGTGGTCTCGCTTGGCGGGTATGCAACGCCGTCTTTGTCCCAAGCCCGGACACGCCAGTAATAGCGGTGCTCAGCCTCAAGCGCTGGTCCCCGATATGGCACGGCTACGGATTGATCCGAAGCGATTCGGTTGCTGTCCCAGACATCGGCTTTGGGCGCATCCGCCGCTATCGGATGACTGAAGACCTCGATTTGATAGGCGGTCTGTTGCGCTCCACGACGCGCGTCCCGCAGCTGCCAGGAGAAGCGTGGCTGTGGCGTGTCAATGCCCAGCGGGGTTTCGAGCGACTCGCAGCGCAAGTGGATCGGCGCGTGCAGGGCAGCGGTGTCCGCAGCTGAGGCGGTCATCGGCAGCACCAGGAGAACCGCAGCAAGACAGAGAAAAAGATGAGCGTTGAAAGCGAAAGTTGCCTTCCGCCGCGGGATAAATCGCTGCGCGTGCAGGATGCAGAACATGCGCCACCCACTATCAATAAGCAACGATTGCCATGTCAATAGAAAAGTGATATCCCGTATGGAACGTGACGGAGGGATGTTTTGCCGCCCGCGTTTTCCGGCCGATATCCATTATCGCCATTTCGGTCAGCTACCCTGTTTCAGCGAGAGGATCTGCAATGCACTTTGCCGTCCGTTCCGCCGCCCTCCTTACCTCCGTCTGCCTGTTTTCCGGGTTGCCATTCTTCGCGCAGACGCCGGCGGTTGAGAAGCCAAATACGGTCACGGTGGACTGGAATAAAACGCTCCTGCTTTCTCGATCGACACCCACGCTCCAGGTGGTCGTGAACCCCATGGTTCGCTCCGGTTCTCCGATCCATAACGGCACTTTCGAAGCGCTGAAAGAGCTTGGCGCCGACTACGTGCGGTATGTTCCCTGGGAGCCTTATCCACAGCTCGCAGTAGCTGAACTGGAACCGCCCACGCAATCGGGCACGTCTTGGAATTTTTCACTCATTGACCCAATGACCAAGGATTTCCTGAACGCGACCGGCGGCCACAGCACAGTAATGAACTTCAGCACAATTCCGGCATGGATGTTCAAGACGGAAAAACCAGTCACTTATCCGGATGATTCGAACCAGGTGGTCTGGAACTACACGCAAGGGACGGACCTGCGCGATCCCTCCGGCAAGGAGTTAGGCGACTATTTTGGGCGCCTGGTGAGCTGGTACACGAAAGGCGGTTTTACGGATGAGAACGGCAAAGAACACCACTCGGGCTATCACTACAGCTTCCCTATCTGGGAGGTGCTCAATGAGGTAGATTTTGAGCACAACACCACGCCGGAACTCTATGCAGCACGCTATGACGCGATCGTCACTGCCATTCAAAAGGTGAGCCCGGAAACGAGGTTCATGGGACTGGCGCTAGCGGCGCCGCAACTTGATCCGCGCTGGTTCACCTACTTCCTCGACCACGCGCATCACAAGGCAGGCATCCCGCTTGACTACATTTCGTATCACTTCTATGCAACTCCTTCGCTGGACGAGGGGCTGGATAACTGGCAATACACTTTCTTTGATCAAGCTGATCGATTCCTGACGAACGTAAGATATGTCGAAGCCATTCGCAAGAGACTATCTCCTGAAACAAAGACAGACCTTGACGAGCTCGGAGTCATCCTGCCCACGGACGAGTTGGAAAACAGTGACGGGGGCAAGGCGCACGAGAACCATATTCCACATCTCTACTGGAATGCCGCTGGTTCCCTTTACGCCTATCTCTTCATGGAGCTTTCCAAACAAGGAATCGATGTGATCGGCGAGTCGCAACTGGTGGGTTATCCATCGCAATTTCCCAGCGTTTCCATGATGGACTGGGCGAACGGAAAACCGAACGCCCGATACTGGGTATTGAAGCTGATCAAGGATAATTTCCACGCTGGAGATACCCTGGTGTCGACGGAGGCGAGCGGATGGAGTCAGATCGCGGTGCAGGCCTTCAAGACACCATCTGGAGAGAAACTGCTGCTGGCGAACAAACGCAACCACGATGCAATCGTGACTTTGCCAAAACGCGGCAAGGCGTACACGGTCGCCATAGTGGACGGCGAAACGGGAGACTCGGCGCCGCGGACGGTCCAAGGTACTGACGCGGCCATTACCCTCTCACCGTTTGCAGTTGCGGTTTTGAGTTGGAAGTAACTTTGATCCATGCATAACGATCAGTCGACACTCATATCGCGTTCGAAACGTGATCAGCCGCTTCGCGTGGCGCTCTGTGGTATCGGACTCGAGGCTTACTGGGAACAATTTGACGGACTGCGTTCGCAGCTCGAAGGCTATCTTGAACAACTTACCGGCTTATTCGACCAGCCCGGGATAGAAGTGGTGCGCCTGGGTTTGATCGACAGCGTTGGACGTGCACGCGAGTCAGGTCGCGAATGCCGGCGCACCAACGCGGACGTGCTCTTCCTCTATGTCACGACCTACGCTCTGTCTGGCGTTGTGCTTCCTCTTGTCCAGCGCGCCGGTGTGCCGGTTGTCGTGCTCAATCTTCAACCATCGGCTGCGATTGACTACGCTGCTTTCAATCGTCTTTCCGACAGGCGGCAGATGACAGGTCATTGGCTCGCATATTGCTCCGCGTGTCCTGTTCCCGAAATTGCGAACGTTTTTGAGCGAGCGCAGATCCCATTTCATCAGGTTACAGGCGTGCTCGACCAGGAGCAGGCCTCAGCGTGAGATCCACGAATGGATCACAGCGGCGAGAGTGCTTGCTATGCTGCGCGAAAGCCGTCTCGGGCTTCTCGGGCATTACTACAGCGGCATGCTAGATGTGGCAACAGATACTACTCAGGTTTCCATCACCTTCGGTTGCGATGTCGAGATGTTAGAGGTAGACGAGCTGAGTGCACTGCGATTTGCTATCCCTGAAGAAGCCGTGACGGCGCGGGTGGAACTTATACGAGATCGCTTCGATGTGCAGACCGACTGCCCGGCAAGCGAGCTGGCGAGAGCGGCGCGCACCTCAGTTGCGCTCGATCGGTTCGTCGAGAAGCATGACCTGCAGTTCATGGCTTACTACTACAAAGGCAGCGGAGTTGAAGCGAACGAAGATACCATGAGCTCGATCATTCTCGGCACTTCTCTGCTCACCGCCCGAGGCGTCCCGGTTGCGGGCGAGTACGAAGTGAAGAACGCAGTGGCGATGAAGATACTCGATGCTTTCGGCGCCGGTGGCTCATTTACCGAGTATTATGCAGTGGACTACTACGACGACGTTGTCCTGATGGGCCATGATGGGCCCGGACACATAGCCATCGGCGAAGGCAAGGCTAAGGTACGACCGTTGGAGGTGTATCACGGAAAAGGCGGCCGTGGCCTCTCCGTCGAAATGTCCGTGCGCCATGGACCCGTTACGCTCCTCTCCGTAGTCGAGGACCGGCAGCATGGATTCCGTTTTCTCATCGCGGAGGGCGCCTGTGAGGCTGGTCCGACGCTGGCGATTGGCAACACGAACAGCCGATACCGCTTTACGATGGGCGCCAAATCATTCATCGAGCAATGGAATGCCCAGGGACCCGCGCATCATTGTGCCACCGGCATCGGGCATCTCGCAGGCCAACTTGGAAAACTGGCTAGCCTGCTCGGAATTCCAATCCATCAGGTCTGTTGACTCGGCCTAGAGCAATGCGATTTAAAGATTGGCGTTTTGTGTATTGAGATGTGTGCACGAAGACGCCGGCAGTTAACGAACAAAACGGCTGCACAAAGAGACGCTGCGAGGCTACCAGTCGGCGGGGACTTTTCCCTGGGTCACAAGCCTGTGCTGCACGTAGTTGTAGGGAGGCACAGAATGGCCGCGCAGCAGCGTCACGCCCAGCTGAATCAAACGAGGGCCATAGGTATGTGCCTCATGAGAGACGGATCCGATAAGCGGCCCCCGATTCTGACGAAGCTCTTCCACGACTTCGGGGATGCAGTCCTGCCCCACGATTGCCGTGTGCTTCTCTCGTTTCATCTCGCGCGTGACTTGTAAGGCGCCTAGGGCGCTGGTATCCGTCGCAGCAACAATGAGCACGCGATCGGATGCGCCGCGGTGCCGAAAGAATTCCGCAACGACATGCGCACTGGTTTGCCGCATGCCTCGTCCATCAAGGCGCACATAAGCTCGCTGCGGCAGGGATGGCAACTGCGAGCGTACGCCCTCAAAGGCTCCGGAGATGCGGCTCTGCACGAACGTTCCCGCCTCCGCAACATCGAGTCCCAATACCCAATCAACCTTCCCCTTCCACTGCAGGAGCGCGTGATGTGCCAGCAACTCACCGGCTTCATAGCCCACCTGGAAGTTATCGACGCCGAAGTAGACGGCGCTTGGATGGGGAATGTCCACCGCAATCAGCTGAATGCCGGCGCGGGTGATGGTGTGGGCAATGAGGGGAGCGATTCGCTCTTCGATCTGGAACTCGATCACGAGATCGACGCCTTCGGTGACGAATTCTTTCGCATTCTTAAGAGCGGTCTCGGCGTCATAGCGGTTGTCGCGCACGATCAACTCGACGCCCGACGCAACGGCAGCCGACCTGAGACTGCTGGACACTGCTTCTGAGAAAGGCATCTCGGCACTCTCGCCAGCGAATCCGAAGCGCATTTTTTTGGGCCGCGACACCAGCCGGTACGAGCCATCCGGGGTCTGCGCGACATAGCCACGATGCACAAAGGTCTTGAGTATCCGGTAAATACTCGTCTTCGAAATCTGTGAGCGCTGGAAGATCGTCTCCAGCGTGAGCGGCTTGTTCTCGGCTTCCAGCAGCTCGAAGATATCCAGCGCCTTTGAGAGGATCGGGATCAGATAGAGGCGCTTGATCTTCGGCTGGGGCATTGCTCCTCTTTCCGTTTGAGCAGTCGCGATTATAGCAAGATTTTCTCTATTGGAACTATGGAATTGAGGATCAACATTCGCGGAGAGCGGTCAACGCGCTTGCCCAGTCGGCTATTCTCTCCGGCGCATTGGGGTGGCCGTCGAGGGTTGCAAGCTGGACCGCGAAGTTGCCAATGGTCGAGCTCTCCGGTGCGCCGCAATGCAGGTCCAAGCCTGTGGCCTCAGCGGTAAGCCGGTTTAGGAATTGATTCAGGCTTCCGCCTCCAACAATAGCTAGCCTGCGAAGAGTCTTGCCGGTCAAATTTTCGACGTCGCGCAAGACAGTCGCGTAACGTGCGGCGAGGCTGCGGAAGATAAGGGCCGCGAAGACCGGCGCCGACGCGGCGCGCTCCTCGATCGGTGCGAGTCCATGAGACTGCCGCTGCGCATTGATGGCCGAAGCCATCGCTCCGGGCAGCAGGAGATCCGGCGCATCCACATCCAGCAGGCCATCGGGTGCGTCTACGCGCTCGGCTGCGGAGGCTAGTTCCGGCATTGTCCATCGCGGGCCGTCCGTGCATAGCTGTTTGATTGTTTGCTGCACCAGCCACATCCCGTTGACGTTCTTGTGAAAGCAGATGCGGCCGCCGGCTGCTCCCAGATTGGTGAACCCGGATGCGTACGCAGCGGTCGTCGTCACGGAACGGTCAATCACCGTGCCAACCAATGACCACGTACCGGAGCTGATGTAGGCCCAGTCGTCCCCATCGAGAGCAATTGCCGCCACTGCGGATGCAGTGTCGTGGCAGGCCGGCGCGATCAGGCGCGTCTGCTCGAAGGCACGATGTTTTCCGAGGCCACCACGCAAAGGGCCGAGTTCGGTTCCTGTCTCCACTAGCTCCGGAGCAGCCTTCAGGCTCAACCCACATTGTCGAAAGGCCTCGTCGCACCATGCATGTCGGCGGGCATCGACCAGGCCAGTGTGGGTTGCATTGGTGTATTCGGAGACAAGTCGCCCTCCCAGCATCCCCATGATGTATTCAGGCAAGTTCACCCACGGCGCTTCTGAAGAAATGCCCGCTACCTGATCTGCCATTAACTGATAAAGCGTGTTGATGCGCAGCGGCTGGGCGCCAGAGGATCGAAAGAGTTCGGCATTAGTGCCGCGTTCCTGCAGTTGCGCGAAAATCGCTTCCGTGCGCAGATCGCGATAACAATACGGCGCATCCAAGGGCGCTCGCTTCGAGTCGAGTCGCACATAATCAACCGCCCAGCCGTCAACACCGATGGAAGCGATATTTCGGCATCGCTCTGCACAGCGTATGAGCCCGATCTGCAACTCTTTGACGATGCGGTCCAGTTCCCAGCGGAGCGAGCCGCCATGCGAAGCCGGTACATTGGGAAAGCGATGCACCAGCTCGATGCGCGGCACGCGGCCGTGCCACTCGAGCAGCGAGACGCGGCAGCTTTCCGCGCCCAGGTCGACCGCGACGATGTTCGGAAGATCACTGATCGCCATGCTGGCAGTCCACCTGAATCCTCTACCGGAGGAATGCGTCAGCCAACCCGCCATCGACCGGAATGAGATGCCCCGTGGTGCACGGGGCCTTCGGTCCAGCCAGGAACAGGATCGCTTCCGCGCAGGTGCGTGGATCGATGGGCTCGTGCGTCAGCGTCCGTTCCGCGTAGAAGTTCGCCAATCGATCGCGCAAGACATCATCCGTCATCTGCTCCTCGAAGGCGATGCCATACTTACGCAAAGAGGCAACGACTCGATCGCGCGGAAACATGGTTGAGCCCTTGACTACGGTGGCCGGACTGATGCCGTTGACTCTCACGTGCGGGGCCTGCGAGACGGCCAGCTCTCGAATGAGATGACTGAGGGCGGCCTTGCTGACGTCGTACGCTTCGGAGCCTCGCTTGGGCACCACCGCATTTGCCGAACTGGTCAGCACGATGCTCGCGCTCAGCCCCTGATCTGTAAAAAGCCTTCCTATCTCCTCCACAAGTAGGAAGTTTGCGGTTACATTCACTTCCAGCGTGAGCGCCCACTGCGCCTCGGTGATCACGCCATCAGGCGATGACGGGAAGAGTGCGGCGGTATTCACAAGAATGTCGAGACCGCCAAAGGACTCCACTGTTTGCCGCATCGCTTCGCGGATGGATTCGCGGCTGCGGATATCCACTGCAGCGGCAACAGCGAATTCTTTCCCCGCAAGTCTCTTCAACTCATCTGCGACCTGCGTGGCGCTGGCGCGGTCGCGATCGGCAACCACGACATGCGCGCCGCGTTCCGCAGCCAGCAGAGCCACTTCGCGACCGATTCCACTTCCCCCCCCGACTATCAGAGCGATCTGCCGGCTCAGCTCTTTTTCGGGCGGCTGGCGGCGAATCTTCGCTTCTTCCAGCACCCAGTACTCAATGCGAAATGCCTCGGCCGCAGGCAGCGCGACATAGTTGTCGCACACCTGAAATGCCTCAGCTAACGCATCCGATCCACATTGCGGAACACGCTGGGGTGCAGTTTTCCCTTCGAGCGCAGCAGCGCCTTTCATCACATGGATCGCGTTTACATAGAACTCGCCCGTAATGCGCGACTCCGGCTTGCTCTTGCCGAAACTGAACATGCCGAGCCCCGGCACCAGGACGACCGCGGGTTTCGGGTCCCGCATTGCTGGTGAGTCTGCCACGGCGTGTTTGCGGTAGTAGGACGCGTACTCCTCACGATAGGTCGTGAGTCGAGCGTCGATGTTCTTGCGCAGCTGCGCGACATCGCCGACTGGATCCCACGGTACATACATCGGTCGAATCTTGGTGCGGACGAAGTGGTCCGGACAGCTGGTACCGAGATATGCAAGCCTCTCCGCATCCGCTGAGTCGACAAACTCCAGCACCTCCGGCAAATCAGAGTAGCTCGCGATGAGTTGCCTGTTTTCCCCAACCCGCCCGCGAATATACGGCAGCACCTCGTTCGCGATCTCTCTGCGATTCGTGAGCGCCTCGCGTCTCTGACCTCCGAAAATTGTTGTGCCGCGTCTTGCAGCGTGCTCCTCGATAAAGGTGGTGAGCTGGTCGATGATCTCGAGGGTATTGCGGTAGCAGACACGCTGCGTCTCTCCCCAGGTGAAAAGCCCATGTCCTCCGAGGAGGATGCCATCACAATCCGGCTGGTCGGCAACCGCACGCTTCAGCATCATGCCGAGTTCAAAACCTGGCCGCTGCCATGGAACCCAGATGAGCTTGTGACCAAAGGCGCGATTGAACTCGTCCATCTTTTCCAAGCCATTCGCCGCCGCCGCCAGTGCGATCGCGCAGTCCGGATGCAGGTGATCGACATGCGCAAACGGCAGAAAGCCGTGCAGCGGCGTATCAATGGAGGCGGCCACCGGATTCAATCCGTAAGTGCACAGCGGATAGTAGGCCACCATTTCGTCTTCGCGAGCGACACCGCCATAACGCGCTTCCAGCGACTGCAGCTTATCGAGGTAGAGCGTTGCGAAACCGGAGCGTTGAATGCTGCCCAAGTCTCCACCGCTTCCCTTCACCCACAGCACGCTCACATCGTCGCCCGTCAGTGGATCGGGCATGGAAATCTTTGAGCTGGTATTACCGCCGCCAAAGTTCGTAATGCGAAGATCGCTTCCTAAAAGATTCGATCGATACCGAAGCAGCTCCGGCTGATCCAGCCCGGCAGCGGTGTTCTCATCCCAACGATCTTCCAGGTGCGCAAGCGGCGCGTGAGTGTTAGCGAAAGATACTGACATGGTGTTCTCCACTTCCCGCCGGCCATGCCGGCTTTGCGCAGATCGTCTGCGAGCGATCCTGCTTATGGACGCCGATCAGGCATAACTGCTGGAGCGTGTAGCGTTGCGGTCCCCACGCTCGCGAGCGGCCCGTTCCACATACCCGCTCTGGTAGAGCGCCTCCAATGGATTCGGCGGTAATCCACGCTTCACTCTCCATTCCTCGATCAGCGGCCGCACATCTATCCAGAAGCCCGAGCGCAGGCACTCCTCCGCTTCAAGGATGCGTCCTGCCGCCTGCAATTCAGCAAGGCGCACCCGATCGACCATCGCAGCTTTCAGGAATAGTTCCTGTGCCGTCATCACTGTCTGCACCATCGCCTCCATCTTCCCTTTCAAATTATGACTCTGGTCGATCATGTACGCGATCTCGGCAACAACCTTGTCTTCTTCTTCACAGAAGATCTCATGAAAGATACGGAACACCTGATAGGGATCGATAGAACCGATGGTCAGATCATCGTCTGCATAGCGACGATCGTTGAAATGGAAGCCGCCTAGAAGTTTCTTGTGCAACAGCCACGCGACAATCTGCTCGATGTTCTGTGACTGATAATGATGGCCGGTATCGACCAGCACCCGCGCCTGCGGACCCGCGGCCTGAGCCAGATGCGTCGCCATACCCCAGTCCGCAACGTCGGTGTGGTAGTAGGCAGGCTCAAAAGGCTTGTATTCGATAAGGAATCGCTGGCCAGGCGAGAGGCAATCGTGTGCGCTGCCCAGGGCTTCCTCAAGCCATACGATCCGCTGCCGGATGCTTTGTGAGCCTGGATAGTTCGATCCGTCCGCGATCCATAGCGAGACATCGGTCGAGTCCAATTCCTTTGCTATCTTGACGGATTCGTTCAGGTGCTGCGTCGCCATCTTCCGTACTGCAGCGTCTGGATTACAGATGGACCCGAACTTATACTCCTGATTCTGGAAGAGATTGGGATTGATCGATCCGGCCCGCACGCCATAACGCGTGGCGAGGCGCTTCACCTCGGAGACGTCGGAAAGGCCGCGGGGCAAATCCCACAGCACATGCAGCGCCAGGCTCGGGGTGACACCCGTGAGCGCGTGCACCTGCGCTGCGTCGGCAAACTTTTCTTCCAGACTCGTTGCCGCCGCGGGCTGAAGGAATTTGCCAAACCTGGTTCCGGTATTTGCGAATGCCCACGACGGAATCTCAATGCGCAAACTATCGAGTTCAGAGATGGGATCCCGGTTCCTTCCGTGCATGTGCCCTCCTTGAACTGACGCGCCTCTTTTGCAACGCTGAATGGTATTCGGATCACAGCCTTAATTTCAATAGAAATTCTATTTCACTCTTGATGATTCTATCCATTACGATATTCCCGACCCGAGAACTGCCTGTTGTACGAATCGCATTCGAGAGAACCCGAGGTGTGCAAATTGATACCGAATCCTCTGATTGGGGTTCTCTATCACTGGATAGGCGGACTGGCTTCTGCCAGTAACTTCATTCCTTTCCGACCCATCAAGCGGTGGTCATGGGAAATTTATTGGATCATTCAGGGGTTCGCCGCCTGGATTGTGGCCCCCGCAGTACTTGCGTTGCTGCTTGTACCGGGCCTGGCCCCACTGCTGCGACAGACTCCAACGGCAACTCTCTGGCATTCCATTCTATGGGGAGTGCTGTGGGGAGTAGGCGGCCTGACTTTCGGATTGTCTATCCGCTATCTTGGAATTGCCCTGGGATATGCCATCGCTCTCGGCTTCTGCACCGCTTTCGGCACATTGATGCCTCCATTGTTCAGCGGACAGATGGCTACCATCATCCACCAACGAGGCGGACAGGTCATCCTGCTCGGTGTGTTGGTCTGCCTGTTTGCCATTGCCGTCAATGGATTTGCCGGGTACTCCAAGGAGAAAGAGGTACCCGCCGGCGAGCGAGCCGCGGTGGGAGAGTTGGACTATTCCTTCGGCAAGGGCCTGGCGGTCGCCATCTTTGCGGGAATCATGAGTTCCTGCTTTGCATATGGACTCGCAGCCGGCAAGCCTCTGGCCGTGCTCACACGCGCGCAACTGCTCGCCGCACATCGCTCAGACTTGTGGCAGAACCTGCCGGTACTCGTGGTCGTCTTGTGGGGAGGTTTCGCGACCAACTTTATTTGGTCGGTCACCCTCATCATGAAGAACCGTTCCGCGAATCAGTTTCTCGGAGCACCGGGCATCAACCCCATGGGTGCCTCTCCGGCGACAGGCGATACGGTAACGGAACTGGATCCGCAACATCCGGAACGCTCATTACGTTTGACGCCTGCCGCCCTTCTACGCAACTACACGCTGGCGGCACTGGCGGGTGTCATCTGGTACTTTCAGTTTTTCTTCTACTCCATGGGCCAGACCAAGATGGGCCGCTACGATTTCTCGAGCTGGACGCTTCACATGGCCAGCATCATCATCTTTGCGACGCTGTGGGGTATTGCGCTGCGAGAGTGGCGAGACACCAGCCTTCGGACGCGACTCCTGGTCGGTTGCGGCCTGATGCTGTTGATCGCTTCAACGGTGGTTGTGGGCTACGGCAACTATCTTGAAGCCCTATGAATTAGGTCGTAAAACGCCGGATCTGAGTTCGCTGCGGGGAGCGGAGCGTCTCTCCTTGCGCTCAATCTGAGCTCTCAGGGCGTTGAAGAGATTCGCGTACAGCCCGCGCGGCGGATGACACGTGGTTAGACAGACGACGAGCTAACGCAGGTTTCAAAGATTGAGCATTGGACGACTCGAATATTTCGAGACGACAACATGCAAGGTTTAATAGACGTCCCGTTTTCCTCCGGAAGGATTCTTTCCAGTGCCGGCCATCTCCGATATCCCTCCTGAGTGGAATCACGCTGGCTCATAGGCCGGTAGCCATCCCGCCACCCGCGAAACAGGTATAGACGCAGAAGCGCTGTTTTACTCGCGATGAGCATCTGATGGAGCGGGTTTAGGCAAACAAAGAAGGCTGCCGCGAAAATCCTAGCGGCAGCCCTCGATAAGCGACAATCGATCAGCCCTGGTCGGGGTGAAGCACACGGTAGCTTTCACCGCCCTTCGACCAGACCAGAAGAAGCACATCCTGCCCTGCCGGAATTGAGTGGACGCTTGCCACAGCCTGACTGGCAGAATCCACGTTGTGGCGATCTACCTGAACGATCACATCGCCGGGTTGAAGGCCGGCATCTTCCGCCGGGCTGCCGGGTCGCACGCTTTGAATGGCCGCACCTTTCACCTGGTCGGGAAGATTGAGTTGCTGCCGCACTTCCGGAGTTACATCCGACATGGCGAGACCGAGCTTCCCGCCATGCTCCGTTGTACCGCTTCCCTCATCACCGTTGCCGGCCACTTGGCCGTTGCCGTGGTACTCGCCGACCGTCAGGTCGACTGTTTGCGGGTGTCCATTGCGAAGGATACCGAGTTGCAGCTTTGTGCCGGGGGTTACATCCGCGATCGCCATCTGCAACGCACTACCGTTCACCATCTTCTGTCCGTTGAGACTTTCGATCACATCGCCCTCTTGCAGCCCCGCGCGATTCGCCGGAGATCCAGGAGTCACCTGCGCCACGATGGCGCCTGTAGCTTCCTTTAAGTTGAAGAAGTGTGCATTGTCCGGGGTGACATCATTCATGCTGATGCCCAGATAGCCATGGTGTATACCACCCGTTTTAATGATCTGATCCGCGGTGGCCTTTGCGATCTGTTCAGGGATAGCGAAGCCCGCGCCGGCAAATGAACCGCTATTCGAGATGATGAATGTGTTGATGCCCACGAGCTCGCCCTGCGCATCAACGAGCGCCCCACCGGAGTTGCCTGGATTGATGGCCGCATCCGTCTGGATATAACCTCCAAGCTTACGCGGATCGTCCGAGTAGGGGTTCTGGCGGTTTACGGCACTGACGATGCCGCGCGTAACGGAAAATTGGAAATAACCGAACGGGCTGCCAAATGCCAGAACCGTCTGGCCAGGCTCAAGCTTTGCCGAGTCGCCCCACGGAATGGTCGGGAGATCGTGCGCATCGACCTTGATCACAGCGAGATCGGTGAGCTTGTCAACACCAATCACCTTGGCATTCAAAACGCGGCGATCGTGCAGTGTCACGCGAATCTGCGTCGCTCCGTTCACCACGTGATCATTGGTTAATATGTAGCCGTTCGAAGAGATGATGACACCGCTGCCAATGCCATGCTGAAACTCTGGCTGCTGCGGAATCTCCATATGCCGGCCGCCGTTTCCGCCGAAAAATTGGGCGAACCCCGGTGGCATTTCTTGCTGGCTCTCGCCTTGCATGTCAACGGGTTGCTCCTCAGCCTTCGAGGTCACAGCAACATTGACGATGGCCGGCGTCACACGTGCTGCCAACGACTCCATTGCATGATCCATCGCCGTGAGTGCTGCGACGCTGCTGTTATCTAGCGGAGGGACGGTTTCAGCAGCAACGGGAAGGTTGTTCTGATGTACGAAGAGAGCTGCGCCAACGACTGCGACCGCGGTCAAGCTCGCAGGCAGCGCAAATCTCCGGCCCCTGCTAACTAAATGATTAGTTGATGATGACATAGCGTCCCCTCCTCGGGATGCAGTGGTGGTTAGAGTTGAATGATCAGCCAGCCGTCCCTGAACGCAACAGCGGCGTATGAAGGCGAAAACTCACTAGGCAGCACATACACAGTCGGCACAACCTTCCCGTTGAGCGGCTCACTTGCAATCCTTGCGAATGGCACTCGTGCGCTCGTCACTAGCAGGCGTGGCTGCTTAGGAATTCGTGTGCGTGCTTTATGCAGATGTGTCCCTGTCGCCGGCCGGCCCCTTGTGGCTACATGCGAAGCCGGACCCGCGCCGCCAGCCGGCATCACAGCTTCTAGCAGAGTTGCATGAGGTCGGCCCGTGTTGCGGTAGACCACCGGAACAGCGGCCGCTGCCACGGGCGATTTCATGATAGAGGCAGAGGCTCGCACCGTCGGCGCAGAGTCTGAATCCACAAACGATATGAAGCGCGGCGCCCGCGCCATCAGCAGCCCACCGCCAGCAAGAGCAAGGCCGAGCAGCATTGTCGCCACTCTTGCTTGAAAAGGGCCGACCCTTTGAGCCGGACGTAACAGGCACTGCACCCGACGCGCAAGTTCCGACTGGCGAGTCCAGGCAGAGAGCGTCAAAACCAGCTTGCGGTAGTGCAAGCGGTGTTCAGCCAGTCGCGTGAGGCAATTTGCGTACTCGAACGGAGCAGCAGTCGCGGCGACCACACCGGCATCACATGCAAGTTCGCGTTCGAAAGTAAGCTGGCGATCCATCCAAAGCAGCGCTGGATTGATCGGAAAAAGCACCAGGCCAATCTTCTGCATGAGGTTGATCCAGTCGTCGCATCGACGCAAATGTTCAAGCTCGTGCAGCACAACTTGTCGTAAGTCTTCCGGAGCGAGTTTTGCGAACAGCCACTCCGGAACAAGCAGACGCGCCGACCAGAAGCCGATTACGCTTGGAGAGTCGACATCGGCTGAGGTGCACAGTTCCACCGACCGGCTGCATCTCTCTAATGCCTTCCGAGTGTCGCCTTCGGTAAGGATCGGCGTCGCCTGGCGCCAAATACGAATTAGCCGCCGCACATGAGCGATGAGGTGCGTCGCGCGAACCACCATCAGAACAGCCCACACACCAACTATCGAATATCCCCAAATTGCGCCGAGGTGCACCGTGGCAGAACTATTCGTCGCGTGGTCGGGACGCGTCGGCAGATACAGAAGCGGGATAATGAGCGTCAGCGCGAACGCAAAGCTCCAGGTCGCAAATCGGATGGCAGGGCTCACGCGAGGGTAAAGACGAAAGCAAATGGCGACGACAGTAGCCAGAATGATTCCTTGCCAAAGACCCGCGAAAAATACTTGGGCGGCGAAACGGGAGATGTCGCCGAGCAGATTCATTTGGGCCGCCTCTTCGTTGACGCGCCCTGTCCTCCGGACCCAGCTTCGGCCTGCGCAATAGCTTCTTTGAGCCGGCGCAATTCGCCTGGCGTTACATCATCATCCCCGAGCAGCGTAAGCAGCAGGCGCTCCCGAGAGTTCTCAAAAAACCGGCCGAGCACGTGGCGCACTTCCGACTGGCGGGCTTCATCTTCGGGGACGCACGGGCTATACACAAAGGCACGTCCTTCCTGCCGGTGGCGAACGTAACCCTTCCGCTCGAGAATACGCACGGTCGTCAGAACGGAGGTATATGCGAGTGGCGTGCTCTCCGGCATGGCTGCGACCAAGTCACTGACCAGCGACTCACCGCGTGTCCAAAGGATCCGCATGATTCGAAGTTCAGCTTCAGTCAATGTATTTGAGCGCTTTGGCGGCATCGCGTACTAGTAGGACGAGCAACTAGAAGATTAGTTAGCAAGCAGACACGGATACCGGACAACTGGAAATCCAATTCAGTGGCGGTCGACAGCCCCTAAGCGCCGGTAGATACCCGCGGCGGCAGTCACGGACTGCTGGAGGGCCTCTTTCTTGTCGTGATCTCCGCTTTTACTGGCTGCCCCCGAAACATCAGGGTCTATCAAAGCCACGGATTGCTGCTTCGCATTGCTGCGGCCAGCCGGAAGCGCACGGCCAGAGGACGGCGAACGGCGAAGGAGTTGCGGACCTGATGACGCTTGTGCCGCGGAAGGGAGTTGCGGTTCGGGCTCGGTGATGGGCTGATTCGGTTCTGTCCGATCCAGGTTCGCAGGCGCCAAATTGCTCTCCGATGAGGTTTGAGGGGGCGCTGGGCGACCTTTTCTTGTTTCTCGTGGCCGGATCCCCGTCGCTGGGTAAGAGGGCGTCACCACCGATGTCAGCGGCTGCAATGTCCGTGGCTCCGAGATCTTCTGGTGCTCATAGGAGAGAAAAACTGCTAGAGAGGGCGCAACGCCAAGAAAGCCGGCAAAAAGAATCACTCCACAGGTGATCCGCAGACCTAGTACCCAGCTCGACATGTTCTTTGACACAGCCAGGATTGAGTGAACGCGCGCCTTCAAATGCTCAGAGGACGCCGCGAAATCGATGCCCCATGCTCTGGAATCCTGCGACGCGTTCAATCGAGCAAAGTGAATTAAACACTCTGCATATTCGGCTCGTCGTCCGGGAGAGTCGGAGACGACTGCCAGGTCACATGCCAGCTCGCGATCGAATTGTATTTTTCGAACCGCATACCAGGCTGCAGGATGAAAGAAAAGAAGCGCACGGCACACAATCGCAAGCCCGTTCCAGACAAAATCCCAGCGGCGAACGTGATGAAGTTCATGACGAAGAATGTCTTCGAGTTCGGAGCGGTCCTGTTGGAGACAGGCGTCCGGCAACAGGATGGTTGGCCGAATCCAGCCGAATGTGGCTGGAGACGTGATCCCCGACAATATGAGCAGCCTCGCACGATGCAGATGAAAGCTCTTCATGAGCGGCTGAAAAAGCTCCGCGATCTCAACCGGCGGTTTGGTGGTAAAGCCGAGGACCCATCTTAGCTGCCGCTGTTCCTTGATGTGGTTGAAGAGAATGCAGGCCAATCCCAGCAGATAAGCGATGCCCATCGCCCGAAGAGCGATGCCTAGCGGAAAAGACCACGAGCCAGGAACGTGCAGGGCGCCGCCTGCGGTCGAATGTCCCTGCATTACCGCGCCGCTTGAAACATTCGAAGACGACCGTACACCCAAGAGAACATCGTTCGCCAGCCAGAGCCAATACAGCGCCGTACCAAAAAGAAAGCTCAGCCAGACAATGAACCGTCGATTCGGCAAAACGGCGAGCCAGCTAAGAACCAGACATACCGTGAAGGCGAGTGCCGTCTTCAAGACGAAGCCGGCAAGTGCGGCCACAATACCAAGTAAGAGGTCTGGCTTCATAGCAATCCTGGATCAGTCGCGACGGTCTAGCTCGTACCTTTTACGATACTCCCGGATGTATGCTTCGACCTCATCTAACTGTTCCTTTTCGATCGGACTGGCCTCCAGCAGATTGATGAAGAGTCCAGCCGCCGATCCGCGAAAGTTCCTGGACACGAGCGTCTGTATCGAGAGGTGGTCGATGCTCTTTCGGGAAACCAACGGCCTGAAAACGAAGACGCGACCACGGCTCTCATGGGCGATGAAGCCCTTGCGTTCCATGATACGGAGCAAGGTCTGCGTGGTCTTGTAATTCGGCCTTTCCTTTGCCGGATGAGCGTTAACGACGTCCTCGACGGTAGCCTCTTCGCGGTCCCACAAAATCTGTAGAAGGCGCATCTCTGCTGGAGTCGGTATAGAAAGTTGTCGCTTGCCTCGCGCAACCTTTAATAGTGTGTTTCGCATAGGGCCTCACAAAGACATCTTAACGATTTAAGATTATATCTGTCTCGCGTCTTAAGAAAGAGTTGACTCGAAACGAGAGGAACTGCACCTGTGACGATGCCACACCAGCGACAAGGTGACCGATTTAGGCAAATGTCCAATTTATCCCCACAGCAAGGCGGCCAAATCGAGTGCGACGCTTGGCCGACTCGGGTTGCATCGATCGGAGGCATCGCCCGAAGCCCTATCAGGGCCAGGAGCCAGTTTGTTCCCGGGCTTCTCCTGGCGTCGGCGCAGACAGCCGCTTGCTTTCTTGGGTGGCTTGTACTGACAAGTTCGTCGTATGGGCAAACGACGCCGATCCACATTCCATCCGCAACGCCATTCTCTGTTCAACTGCCCCAGCACACTCCCATGAAGAAAGGGGAACCGCTGGAGGGCCGCTTGCTTTATCCCATCTATGTCGATAACCGCATCGCACTACCCGCCGACACTGTTCTTCGCGGCGAGATAATCCAACTCGATTCAGACCGAAGCCGACGGATCCACTCGCGTCTCAGGGGGGATTTCACCCCATTCCACATCCCGGTCGTGAAATTTAACGAGCTGGTTCTGCCGAACGGTGCCCTCCAACCCATTGCGAGTGATAGCGCCAAAGATGGTGTTCCAATTTTGCGTTTATCACCTCCGTCCGAGAGGCCGAAAGGTTCTTTCATCCGCAGACAAATCGCTGCTGAGAAGCAACGACTAAAAGACTTTGCGGCTCTTTTCACCCAACCTGGCCGAGGAGATCGGCTTGTTCAATTCATCTATACGCAGTTGCCGTATCACCCGGAAAGGATCGAAAACGGAACCTCATGGACAGTTGACTTGACGCAACCTCTCGACCTGACACTCCGAAACGGTAAACCGGAGAATCGCGACGATCCAGTCACTTCTGACGAGCAACCGGCAAAACCAAACGCGGGTATGGCAAAGCCGTCAGAAAAGGAACCAGAGTGGCGACTGCGCGCGAATCTTCAACAGACGATCAGCTCTGCCAAGGAAAAGCCAGGAAATACCTTCCAGGCACTTGTCGCAGAACCGATCTTCAACGGAAGTCACATTCTTGAGGTTCCCGAAGGTTCCGTGCTCATCGGGGAGATTACACAAGCGAAGCCAGCTCGTTCCTTTGGACGGCAGGGGAAGCTCAGGTTTCGCTTTCGAGAATTGAAATTACCGAGCGGCTTCACTCAGCCAGTCGAAGGCACTCTCGCCGCAGCCGATTCCAACAAATCGGCCAATTTGCGAATGGACTCCGAAGGTGGCGTACAGCCAAAGTCACAGAACCGGGTGATCGTACCCTTGGTATTAACCCTGCTAGCAGGGCGTGCACTTGATGACGACGGAAGCGCGGCCGCCCATGGCGCTGTCGCATCGAACGGTTTCGGAATTGTGGGCCGGGTGGTCGGCATCGTGGCAAGTTCGCGGAATGTCGCGGCCGGCATTGGGATCTACGGAGCTGCGCTCTCTTTCTATGATCTGTGGCTAGCTCACGGCCATGACGTGGTCTTCGTGAAAAATACGCGCGTTGAGATTACGACGACGCCCACCCGCAGCCCGATGGCCGTGCAGAAAACGAAAGGCAGCAACTCCCGCTAGTGTTGCTGTGGTTCAGTGGTCGTCTCTACATCGACGTCTACCTCGTGGCTGACGTGAAGGAGGAAGTTGCTCGGATCTTTCAGTCCCCAGGCGACGTAAGGCACCCCGAAATGAGTGGTTGCGATGTAGCCGTTTCCATTCGGCCTCACCGCAATCTGCATCACGGGCTGAGTTGCCGCTCTCTCCGCTTCGAGCGTCCACTTCCACCAGCCCCTCGGCGCGTCCCGTGGCCGTGTCGATATGGATGAAGCCTCGCTGCAGTTTGAAGGTCCCATGGACCGTGTGCAGCACGTCTTTCAGCGTCCAATGAATCGTCGTCTTGGCCGGATCCAGCTTGATATCCAAGATATTCGGGTCGTGGCCGCCTGCAGCCCTTGCTTCGCGAGAAGCAAGGGGACAAAGGTGCCTATAATGAGCCTCCTCGCGGTTGTACGGCAAACGTGACGATTTTTCTGAATTTGCATAGGGCACTTATTCCTGGCAGTACGCGGGACTCCGCAGAAGCTGCCATGCCATGCTTACCCCACGCGTTGCCGCGAAGCGTGACAAGCTTCCCTCACCAACGTGAATCGCCAAAAGCTCCTGAAAGAGCCGGGGATTTCCTGCGAGTACGCTCAATCCGCGCTGCTCAAGGACCGGCCATCGATCCATGGTTAGCATGAGTTTTGCCATCGCCTGCGGCAGTCTGGTAAGCGAGCGATGCATCTTCCTATAGGCGACCAAATGACCGCTCTCGATCGCCTCTGCGAGTGCGAGGGCCTGGCGAAATGACAACGCGAGTCCTTCCCCTGTAATCGCATCGACCGAGCCCGAGGCATCGCCAACCAAGGCAACGGTACCCTTCCCGACGCAACGCAGCCTTCTCGTCGCGGATATGGCTCCACGCTCGCGCGATCGCAGAGGAGCATCCCGCACTCTTGCCGCGACTACGGGAAAGTCAGCAAGAAAACCGGCTCTGTCCTGATGCGGACTCCGCGTGATGAATGCGACGCAAACACAGTCATCCGCTACTGGTGTCACGTAGACCTGGCCAGTTTTTCCCCAATGCACCTCCACGTAATCACTCCAAGGAGCTATCTGGTAGTGGCGGCGAAAGCCGAAGCGAAGCTGCTCACGGCGCAGGCAGTTCAGACCGGCCCATCGACGAACAAAGGAGCTTTGCCCATCCGCTCCAATCAGCCAGTTGAACCTGATCACCTTTCCGCCGATCACAAGCGAATGTTCGTCCAGCACCTTCGCGCGCGTATTCCAGGCGAGTCGGACCCCCACCTCGGTCGCGCGCTCGATCATGCGTTGATGAAGCTTTGTCCTACGAACTCCGATTCCCTTCCCATTTGGAAAGCTAGCGTCCACGGAGTGCGCTGCGTTGCAAAAGCGAATTCCGCGAAAGGCGCGTCCATCGTCTTCAGAAATCTCCACGCCTAGAGAACGTAATGACGCGCGAGCGTCGGGCATCAAACCTTCGCCACAGCCCTTATCGATCACCGGACTTAGCGCCTCGATGACCAGGCAATCTATTCCCTTCTGACGACATGCAATGCCAGCGGCTAGACCGGCGGGGCCGCCACCCAGAATGACCACATCAGTGCGATCAGGAAGCTGGTTCATGTCTCACCACCTCAGCAGGACGACTTCCGAGCAGAACCCCGGACCCATGGCAGCCAATACACTGTACGTTCCAGGCTCGCCGCGTCGATGCTTCAGATGTTCCTCGAGTACCACCAGCACCGATGCAGAGGAGAGATTGCCCACCTGCGCAAGACTTGCCCAGGAAGCCTCCAGTGCGTCGGGCTTCAATTCCAGCGCGGACTCCACCGCGCGAAGAACCTTTGGGCCACCGGTGTGGATGATCCAGCTCGCGATGTCCTGTCGAGAGAGGCCGTGGTCTGCCAGAAACTCATCCATGTCGTTGCGAAGGTGCTCGCGGATGATCTCTGGCACCCCCGGAGCGAGAACGATGCGAAAGCCCTTTTCAGAAATATCCCATCCCATGGCATCTTCCGTACCGGGATAGAAGGTGGAACGGGTAGCGATGATCTCCACGCCCGGAAATGGCGTATCCTCCCCGGCGATAATCACAGCTGCCGCGCCATCCCCAAACAGTCCCGCCGAGATCAGATTGGCAGTAGAAAGATCGCCCTTCTGCCAATTCAAAGAACAGAGCTCCACCGAGAGCAACACTGCAGTCTGATTTGGAAAAGCTCGAACGTAGTCAGCCGCGCGCGCAATTCCGGCTGCTCCAGCCACGCAGCCGAGACCGAAAATCGGCGTACGTTTGATCCGCGGTGAAAGCGACATGCGGTTCACCAGCCTGGCGTCAATCGATGGGCTCGCGACTCCGGTGACCGACGCGAAGAAGATCGCTTCCAGTGAGGACGGTGCAATATGAGCGGCTCGGACAGCTCTGCAGATCGCCTTTTCGCCAAGCTCCTGCGCCGCCTGAATCCAGATGTCGTTGGCTTGTCCAAAGCCCTGCATCGACGGATATTCGTCCAGCCTGCAGACGAGATGACGCTGTTTTACGCCACAGTTAGAATGCAGACGGTCAAGAACCGCCGGATTCTTCAGAGCATGATCCCATAAATGGTGAAGGGCCCCGGTGATGCTCTCCTGATTGTAGCTATTCGAGGGAAATGCACTTGCAACAGAGACAATTCTCATGCAGGTAAGAGCTCCTGTCTTCGCCTGAGGAGAAGACTGTTGTATTCCAAATTGGCTTGCTTAGAGAGACATGGCTCTACGGCCGAGCGCCAAGGCGTCGGACCAGAAAGCGCTTGAAAAATGCACAGTTTCAACAACGTCGCGAATGGACGTGACACAGGTCTCGATCTGACTCTCAGAAATGACCAGCGGAGGCGCCACCTTGAGCACCATGAAGTTGTTGCCGCAGATCTGCGCGAGAAGGTTCTTCTGACTGAAGAGTCGCATGACCAACATCTGCCCAAAGAGCCCGGGATGAATCGCTTTGAATGATTCAAAGGACAAGCGGAGCCGCATGCTGCGTGGCGGCTGGAACTCGATCCCGCAAAGCAGCCCCTGACCGCGAACTTCCTTCACCATCTCGTACGGCCACAGTGCCTTGCTGAGCCGATGCCGGAAATCGGCGCCAACCTTCTCCGCGCGTTCAACCAGATGCTCCCGAATCAAAACTTCTACTGTTGCAAGCCCAGCGCGCATCGCCATGGCATTCTCACTGAATGTGGAGGTGTGAATGAAGGCACGCCGCAACGAGTGAAAGACGGACTTGTAGATCTCATCAGTCATGAGCACGGCGCCGCATGGAACCAGTCCTCCACTCAGAGCCTTCGCCATAACGATCATGTCGGGCTCGACGCCATATCGGTTGCTGGCAAGAAACGTGCCCGTACGCCCCATACCGGTCTGCACCTCGTCCAGAGCAAAGAGGGCGCCGTATTTTGCGCACAGCTTCTCGACGGCGACCAGATAGCCCGCGGGGGGCAGAATGACGCCTCCTTCCGCTTGGATCGGCTCAAGGACAACGGCCGCAATCTTTCGCGTTCGTAATACTTCTTCCAGCGCCTTTACGTCCCCGAAAGGAATCTGATGTGTACCTTCGAGCATTGGGCCGAAGCCCTCGCGCCAGAAATCGCTCCCCATGAGCGAGAGTGCACCGCAGGTGAGCCCATGAAACGCCCCGGCGGCATAGACGATGTCTTTTCTCCCGGTGTGCGCCCGGGCGAATTTGATCACCGCTTCGATACCTTCGCTGCCGGAGCTGCAGAAGAACGCTTTTGTAACCTTTCCGCCGGCATAGGCACACAGCGTCTGGGCCAATATGCCTGCGCTTTCGACCACATTGCTTTGAAGCATTGCCGGAGACTGCGCCTGCAACTCTGAAATCAGTTGAGTCACGATGTAGGGATGGTTATGACCTGTATTGTGGACGGAGTATCCAGACAGGCAATCGAGAATGGTACGGCCGTCGGTAGTAAAGAGCTCTGCACCACTGGCATGCGTGTACTGGACATTCATCCCGAGAATGTCCAACAGTTTCACCCAGGTCGGGTTGACGTGTTCCACGTAAGCCGCCTGTTCCTCCGCACGAGACAAGGCGACTGCTTGTTCGCGGCCCTCTGGTACAAGCTGAATTCCCATAGGCTTCTCCTGTCGGGCGGCTTGAACGAATCTGCTCGCTCACTCTTATTTATTTAAGACTTCTTGACCCAAAGAACAGTCCCGGTTTCGGGACATTCGTCTCAGTTCAGTTCGCCACCCATAAGTCTTAACGATTTAAGATGAAAGAGTCAAGCGGTCGGGTCTTTCGCTTCGCGTGGCGGTTTTGCTGGCACCGGCCGGGCCGCGATGAATAGATCAGCGACTACAGCAACGATGCCGTCGAACTCGCGGTAAAAAAGAAAGAGATCGCACATTCCGAAGAGAAAGACAAATGGCATCCACGAGCAAGGAGATCGCAAATCCGAAGCTGCTTTCTATCCTCGAGAAGAACTGGCATGCCGAGATGGAGGGGTTTTACGCCTACAAAGCCCTTGCGACCCGCGAGCGCAATCCTGCCAGCAAGAGCACCCTTCTGCATCTTGCGAATGCCGAGCAGCATCACGCGTCACTGTGGGCCACGCGAATTGCGGAACTGAGCGGCCCCGTACCTTTATATCGGGGCAAGACGGATGGTATGAGTCTGCTCAATCGGGTAGGCGGCTCAGAGATGGCGCTGCGCAGACTCGAGATTGAAGAAAGCCGTGACATAGCCAAATACGCGAAGCAGCTAAAGGAGCTTGGCGACCACCAGAGCATAGCCATTCTGAATTCGGTCATTCAGGATGAGGAGGAGCATTACCGGGAGCTGAGTTCCCTGCTCAGGGATCGCTTCAGCAAACGTGCTGTCGAGACCGTTGCAGAAGATCCAAAGGCCTTGCTTGACGCCCTGCTTGCTCGGCGATCCAGTACTGGCAGGCGAGCGGCCGGATGGATCGGCGATGCCATCTACGGCGTCAATGACGGATTAGGAGCGATCTTTGGAATAGTCTCAGGCGTCTCCGGCGCGACTTTGGGAAATCGGAAGTTCGTGCTGCTGGCTGGAATCGCGGGGATGATCGCAAGCGCGCTCTCGATGGGCTCCGGCGCATATCTTGCAGCGAAGAGCGAGCGCGAAATCTACGAAGCGGAGGTTGCCCGCGAGCGCGAAGCGATTGACACCAACGGGGCCGAGGCGCACGAGTTGCTCTCGCTTTATTACCAGGTAAAAGGCCTTCCCGCGGCCGATGCCGATCGGGCAGTCGAGCACATTGCAAAGGATCCCGGCCAATTCCTGCGAGCTTTGGCCAGCGAACGCTTGAATGCCACTGAAGAGGCGCTCAGCAATCCGGTCACGTCTGCTGTCTCGGGTGCGCTCTCTACAGCTTTCGGAGCCTTGATTCCGATACTTCCCTTCTTCTTTCTCGGCGGCTATCCGGCTGTGATCTGGGCCGCCATCATCTCTCTTGTGGCTCACTTCGCCGTCGGCGCCGCCAAGTCGCTCATCACCGTTCGCTCCTGGTGGAGCAGCGGATTTGAGATGACCTGGATCGGTGCTGCTGAAGGAGCCATCACGTATGTCATCGGCATCGGGCTTAGAAGGATTGGATCTTGAATCATTTGAAGAACCTATTTTGCATGAGTTTGCTGCTGAGTATTGCGCTTCTCGGGATGCATAGCGCCCGCGCTCAGGACAATTACGAGATCCAGGTCTACGGATCCGATACGGTTGCGCCGAAAACAACCATGGTCGAGCTGCACAGCAACTTCACCGTTGACGGCTTTAAACCTGCCCCAGGATCGCGCTATCAACCGAACGGCACCTTCCCAACGAACCACGCGCTGCACGAGACTATCGAAATCACACAAGGAATCACGAACTGGGCCGAGGTGGGCTTTTACATCTTTACGAGCGCTCGCGATGGACAGGGGTGGCAGTGGGTTGGCGATCATATCCGGCCTCGCGTGCGCGCACCTGCAAGTTGGCATCTCCCGATCGGGTTGAGCATTTCCAACGAGATCGGCTATCAGCGCGCTCGTTTCTCGCCCGACACATGGACCTGGGAGATCCGGCCGATTCTCGACAAGCAGGTCGGACGGTGGTATCTCGCCTTCAATCCGGCACTGGATCGTTCATGGCATGGACCAGGTGTTCGTCAGGGTGTCACCTTCTCGCCGAATGTAAAGGCAGGCTATGACTTCACGAAAAAGGTCAATGCCGGCCTGGAGTATTACGGCTCATATGGTGATCTCGCGGGATTTGACACACTGCACAACCAGCAGCAGCAGTTCTTTGCGGCAACTGACCTCAACGTGTCGCCGAAGTGGGAATTTAACTTCGGCGTGGGCATTGGAACGACCAGTTCCACCGACCACTTGATCGTGAAGATGATCATAGGACGACGTTTCAACTGGGGACGGCAGACCGAAACGCCGGATACTTCCAAAGGGGACGTAAAAGTAAAAGGGCAACCGAAGCCTTGATTGATCTCGTCGTGGGTGTGTCCCTCTGATGCCTATGTGATCGCCATCACATACCCCGGCCGCTACGTCCTCCAACATGTATGCACTCGTTCTGAATTCCTGTGTGAAAGGAATCCACTGGACTTGTGCCCGGCACATGTTGAGCCGCCGGCTGCGGGAAGAGGGAAATGCTATGCATAAGGCGCTACGAATCACATCGATCCTGGCTATGTTCTTTATCGTGGCCCACGCCCATGCCGTTCCCAGTTTCGCGCGTCAAACGGGCCTCTCCTGCAATGTGTGTCACAGAAATCCTCCGGAACTCACTGCCTTCGGCCGCAACTTCAAAATCAACGGCTACGTCCTCACCGCCATACCGGCGAAGGACAAGGTCGGAAACTCCAAGGACCTTCTTCTCTCCAAATACATCCCGTTGTCCGCCATGATCCTGCTCTCCGATACCGCGTACGTGGCAAATCAGCCCTCTTGGCAAAACGGAACGCGCATACCTCGCCGTCACTTTTTCTGCATGAAGAGCGCGATCCTACCCCTCGCGCGGCGAGGCATCACGAACAAGACTGATGCCAGCGTAATATCTGTCCCGAACACGGCAGTGCGGCTGTTCCGCGATCGGGACATGGACGGTCTACGACATGCGCGCTCGACATTCACGCGAGTTCGTCAAGTATCTTGTGCGGCCCACGAGCAAGCGGGGGCTCCCGACCTGCAATGGAAATCCTGACGTGCCCTGATGTTGATTTTATTGGAAATTTCGATTTCACTCTGCCGGTGTTCGGCAGAGGTCGTGGGACCAAACATCGAAATCCAAACCAGCGTACTGGCTGCAGCAGTGCTTCAACTGTCTTGGTGCAGAGGGTCGCGGGTCCCATATGGTCTAAGGAAGCCTCTACCATCCGAAGAATTACGATGCCGCCGTCCAGATCAGCCAGGTCTCCGGAGCGTCTGCCGAGATCCTTATCCAAATAACTGGCCGGCTCACTCCGGCAACGCAAAACTGAATAGATCGAAGCCTGACGCAATGGCGACGTACTGTTTGCCCCTTACCGCATAGCTCATCGGGGATGCGTGAAGAGTTTGTCCGGTGTTAAAATGCCACAGCGACTTGCCGGTCTTGGCATCCGCCGCTTCAAAAGAATTTGCATCATCGGCAAAAAAGACAAGACCGGTCGCGGTTGTCATGACGCCACCCCAAGAATGAGAGTCCCCTGCTTGTGGGTAGCGCCAAGCAAAAGTCTTCGTTCGGGGATCGAAGGAAAGAAGGATCCGTTCCGTCTTGTCGTTTGGGTCGTGCTTGGTTCCCGTTGAGTAATACTCTCGGCCCTCTTCGAATTCGGATGGTTTTACAAAATACACCGAGCAACCCTCAAAAGCCAAAAAGTAAAACAAGTGTGTCGCTTCATTATAAGAAGGCGAGAACCAGTTGGTTGCACCAATAACGCCGGGACAAATTAGGGTTCCATCCGGGGTGGGCTTTAAATCCGTGACCATCGGACGACCATTGGCATCCACTCCCGTCGCCCAATTGATCTTCTTTGCAAATGGTGTAGCCGATAGAAACTTTCCGTTGGTTCGATCTAAGAGATAGATAAACCCATTTCTGTTTGCCTCGATGATAAGCTTTCTCGGTTTTCCCTGATATTGCATGTCTACCAAAACTGGTGTTTCCGCACCATCATAGTCATATAGATCATGCGGCGTGAATTGGAAGTACCATTTCAATTTTCCGGTATCCGGATCGATCGCAAGTAGGCTCGCGGTGTAAAGGTCATCACCGGGCCGGACGCTGCCATCATAATCAGGCGCTGCGTTGCTGGTGCCCCAATATACGGTATTCAGTTCTGGATCGTATGTTCCTGGCATCCAGGCTGTCCCACCACCGCGCAGATAACTATCACCAGGCCAGCTTGAAGAACCAAATTCTCCCGGTCCGGGAATCGTCCACAGACGCCATGCCAACTTGCCGGATATAGAGTCGAAGGCCGCCAGAAAGCCGCGAACTCCGTCGTCGCCGCCTGAGGTTCCTACCAGTACCTTGTCCTTTACGATCAGTGGGGCACTCGTAGCTCCGTAGTTCTTGTTCCAGTCGGCATATGCCACGTCCCAGATCAGGTTTCCCGAACGTGCGTCCAGGCACAAGAGGTGAGCATTGTCGGTTTCCATATAAAGTCGCGTGCCGAGCAGAGCAACACCGCGGCTGATATGCCCGGAGGCGTCATCGATCAAGCCCTGGGAAACCGGCCGAGAATAGTGCCACAGGATCTGGCCGGTTTGCGCATTGAGGGCATATGCATCATTGGAAGCCGTGACGTACATGATCCCATTGACAACAACAGGCGTAACTTCAAGAATGCCGGCATTTTTGCTGTGGAAGACCCACTGCGCCTGAAGATGTCTGACATTTTGCGGGGTGATTTGCGTAAGGCTGCTAAATCGCCTTCCTGTGTAATCACCGTTGTAAGAAGGCCAGTCGTCCTTAATGGTTCGAGAGAGCAGCTGTGAGGCTTGTACGCCTGGAGCACGTGCGAGGGATGCATTACTATCCTGTCCGCTCAAGGGAATAGACAACATATACGCGCATACGGCGATTAGCCATCTTCTCTGTAGCCTCATGCGGTCAGCGTCCTTCATCCCTTCCGGTTACAAATACTTCCCCCAGAGCTCCGCGATCGAGACCGCTGTTATCGATCAAGTGAACCGAGACTCGTGCCACACTCTTGGTCGTGGTTATCGTTTGTGAGAGCTGAACCAAGTCTTGCGGTTGAACCGACTGGAGGGGAATCTCCCCCTTTTCCGCGCCACCTTCATCATAAAGAAGTGCCTTCAGCGCGCCGGGGAAAAAGACGCCAAAAGTGCCGGAGAGCTCGAGCTTCCCGGCACTGTTCTTTGCGACGAGAGGTCGACCCACCAAGCCTGCGTCGGTAACGGTTTTCAAGTCGGGGCTCATACGTGACGGAAACCAGTAGGTATCCATTGCGTATGTTTCGCCGGGTGCCAAGACCTCCATGGGGCTGTTCAGTTCTGCCTCCATATAGTAGGGAGTCTCGTTAAGATCTTTTGAAGTCAGGTAGGGCATACCCTGCGCATTCAGTTGCACGGTCGGTCCGTTCTTGTAGAAGATAACCGAAGCCTTTCCGGGATAATCCGCGCCGTCGATGTACCTGGTCTTCTCGACCATCGCATAGTGAGTTGCGCCATCGACTAACGCAATCCAACCGGCGCTTGAGTCGAGCCATACTTCGTTTTCGAGATATTTCCAATTTAACCGAAATAGTTCATCCTTTACTCTAAAAGAGGGATCATTCGCCAGCCCATCGCGGACATGGTAGCCGTTCAAATATGAGGAGCGGGAATTGAGCGGCGCAAAGGCCCAAAAGTCATGATTGTACTGGTTGGGATCGCTGGCGTCGGACAGGTCATACTGAGAGACGGACTGCACAGACCAGGCGATCGAGTGGCCAGTGATGTTCCGGGTAACCGCGTGAAAGAAGATCTCAGGGGAGTCGTTGCCGATACTTATCTCACGCGTGTATTGAAGGCCCGTAGGCGGATCCGGGGGGCCCTCCAACCGGACCGTGCAGCGATTTTTTTGTGACAGAATCGAGAAGGCATATGCGCCGTCGTCAAGAAGAGTGGAAGCTCCTGTCCAGTGCTGCTCGTCATCATTGCCTTCGGGTAAGGGCCAAATCTTGTCGCCACCATAGTTGATCCAACGGCCCGCAGCCTCGGCCGGGGAAATGTACTTGCCTTTGTAAACCTGGTTGACGAATAAGTAGGGGTGCCCATTGAAACTGACTTGCATCAGCCGGCCGCCCAACTGAGGAACAAAGGTCAACTTCACCCATTCGTTCGCTACTTCCTGGGCTTGCCAACCGTCGAAGACTACTGCATGAATTTGACAGGAAGACGAGGGAGTAGGTGTGGACTGCTGAGCACTCGCCGAGGAGACCACTAGAGCAAAGGCAAAAGAACAGCTGATGGCAGTTAAGTTCATCTACGTGCGCCCTCGTTCAGCAGAATATCTTCTTGTGAATGGATCGTGATGAGAGTCGGGTCGCCCTACCTCCGCCTCCACCCATGGCCCAGGGATCTAGTTGCCCGGTCTTGTGCGAATGCCTTTGACCGCATGACCGGTGAGTGAGTGTTTTACCGCGATGAAGGAGATTTGCTCGGCAGCCTCATCGTGCACTTGGAAGTTCTGCTGCAGTACCGATCTGGCAGGACAACGGCCTTCAAAAAACTTTCCAGATATCGCGTTCACCCGATCGGCGTCCTGTATCTGGCGCAAATAGACGGTACTGAAAACAACATCTGAGAAATCCATGTCAGCTTCTTGCAATCCATCCAAAAGATTCCGCATGGACTGTCGCAGCTGCAACTCAAGGTCGGGCGTGACGATTCCTTGATCCGGAATGAAGCCATCTTTAGCAGAGAGATACAGAGTGTCGCCATAGAGAATGCCGGGACTGGCGGTGGGGCTAGGCGGCATATTTCTTGGCCGGATCGCTTTGCGTTTGCTCAGGTCTGCTCCGGCGATGCAACTAAATACGATGTGGTCCCCTCTAGGGAGTCCGACGACTTGAATGGTCCCGCGGCCCGGTGTATTGCCGAATTCAAAATAACTTGCGTAAATCTTGCCCATAACGTCGTATTGCCCACCGACGCTCATGTAGGGATTCACCCACAGAACATTCTTCATGCTTAGCCGGGAAGCCTTGAGCACGGTACTCACATTATCGAGAGCCTGCCTGACTTCTCCGGGGAAGTCAGACGCCCGTGTGCCGGTGAGCGGATCCCGACCTCCCTGTGCCGACAGGTACATGATTTCACCTGCCCGGATTGCAGGCGGATCCACGTGGGGGCCTCGCGGCCAGCCTGCTGGCCAAATGGCTTCTCTGTGAATTGTGTCTGCCACGGCAATGCAGTTGATTTCCACCCTTTCCCCATCCGGAAGCGCGGCAACCGTGAGAACAGTCCGCGCGGAGGACTTTGGCCGATTCTCTGCCAATAAATCTCATTCATGCCTGTTACGTCCTGCTCATCCGTGAGATAGACGTTCATCCAAACAACATTCCCAAAATTCATGCTTGCACCCTTCAGCACAGCTTGGACGTTGCTCAGGGCTTGCGCAACTTGTTCAGCGAACACCGGTGGACGTGTGCCATCGGGCTTACGGCTTCCCTGACCGGATATGTAGAGCGTGCCGCCGGCCAGAATGCCAGGACTGTAGAACGAATCGGCAGTTGCATAGCCCTGCGGTTGAATGACTTTGGATCCGGAGTCTTGAGCAGCGAGGTTGAGCCCGAATGCGCAGCAACAAAGGCAGGCAAAGGATAAAAGGCTGCGCTTGATCCAATCGATCATTTCTCCTCCGGGAGCTTAGTGCGCTTGCAGGTAGGGGACGAATCCGTGTGCTCGGGTCCGTAGTTTGTACACGGATGTCGTTGCTGTTATGTACAACGTTGAGTAGTCGGGGTCTCCCCATGCAAGATTTGCCGGCTGCTCGGGAACTACGATGGTCCCTAGATGAACACCGTGCGGGGACCATACCCATATACCCCTTGGACCTACCACATACAGATTGCCATTTCGATCCACCTTCATGCCGTCGGGTACACCGTCCTCTGCACCGCCTGGCTCTGTACCGAAGATCCGTCCGTTGCTCAATCTACCGTCCGCGTGGAAGTCGTATACGCGGATATTGCGCTGGGTGGAATCATCCACATACAACTTGGTGCCGTCTGGAGAAAACGCGAGCCCATTCGGATCTTCCAGGTCCTTTGTCAGCAGTTGAAGTTGACCGTCCAGAGCCATGCGATAGACGCCTTTAAAGGGGAGTTCCTGCTTTTGCCCGCGAGGCAAGTCAGAAGTTGGATCAGTAAAGTAGGTAGCACCATCCGGACCGAGCACTACGTCGTTGGGACTGTTCAAGCGCTTGCCCTGGTAATGATCCACGACTATTTTGTAACTTTTGCCATCGGGCGACAGACGGATAATCGCCCGCAGAACGCTGGCACAGTCCAAAAGACGATGTTGTCGATCATAGGTATTGCCATCCGGGTCGCCCAGAGAGATGACTTCCTGTTTTTGACCCGTTGACGTGTTTACCTTGAAGATTTTGTTGAGCGTTTCATCGCTCACCCAGAGATAACCGGAGCTATCCCAAACAGGCCCTTCGGTAAAGCCGAAGCCCGAAGCCAGCTTGGCCATCTGTGCTTTTCGATCAAATAACGTCCAAAACTCGGGTGTAAGGGCCTGAAGTTTAAACGCCACCTTGTTCGTTTCTCCATGAACGAAGCGGTGGGCCGATCCGGCAATCAGCAGCAGGGTCAAGGCGGCTGTCGCGAGCTTGAGGGTGACGATTTTGAACGACGCGCCCTCGGAGCGAAAGAATGAGTGATTATTCGTCATGATCGTCAGATTTTGAAGATCGTGTTGGGGAACGCCTGGAATTTTCGCTTCCCGCATGAAGGAGATAACTGACCAGGTCATTTATCTGTTTGTCATTCAACATCGATCCGTAGCTGCCCGGCATCAGAGAGTGAGACCCAAAATCTATGTGGGTAAGTTGTGACTTCGGGAAAAAACGAAATTCTCCATCCATTGTCTGGATGGAAACGGAAAAGTTGTCGTCCACTTTAAGCATCCCAGTGAACTTCTGTCCTTTGTCCGTCACAACGGTTGTAGCTTTCTTCTGGGGGGGCAAACTCCTTTCAGGATCCAAAATCACGCTTCGGATCTGGCCGGCGCTTTCGTCGGCTCCGTAAAGCGAAAGATCACTGCCAATAAAGCCGCCCTTCCCATTGACCATATGACACTCTGAGCATCGCGCTCTGCCAAAGAAAAGAGATTCTCCGCCCTTCGGGTTTCCGGGAAGCTTGACGTCGGTTTGCCGCCCTTGCAGAATTCGCAAATATTGAACAATATCGGTCAACTTCTCTTGGCCGAGCCAACCAAAAGGAGGCATACCAGTCCCGGGGACTCCATCTTTCGCGATCCCAATCAGGTCTGAGTCGGCGAGTCGCTGCACGTCAGGATCGGTTGCAATGTCCGGCCCATGTTCGCCCCCGCGACCGTCGGACCCGTGACAGCTCCCGCAGCTGGAGTTGAAGAGCATCGACCCTTGAACATCCGCTGCAGTGGTAGTACTTGCTGCTTGTTGTGCGCGCAGGTTCGTGATCGATACCAATCCAAGCAGCAAACATTGGATAGAGACTGTGTGCCACCAACGCCTCATTCGACAAAGACCTCTTTCAGCATTCGATTCCACTGTGCCAGCACCGGCTTGCACCCTGGGCCTTAGTGTTCTGCGCCTATTTGCACCATGCCCGGATACCACGAGCGCACGGCGAGAATACGTGACTTGACGTTGGCGGCACTGTAATATCCGACGGTGCAGTTGAGCCGGAAGAAATAGGCATCCCCCGCTTTGGCAGGATGCCGCCCTGCGACTCCGTCCATTCCGCTCCCTGCGACCATCACGCCGTGGCCGCTCAAAACCAGGTAAATCTCCTCTTCGCGCTCATGGTGATGAGGAAAGTTAGTGCCGCCAGGTGCGATTTCCATCAGAAAAAGGCTGGTCAAAACGCGGCCGGCTGCAATGCGGTCGCGCTTGCTGTCGACATCCCCCATCAGCAGACGGAAACGAGACGAATCAGGGTGGCCGCTCACCGTAGTTGTCGGCACATCCTCGATGTTGGCTTTCAGAGGCTGAGGCGGTGGCTGAGTTTTGTCAAAGCCTTTAGTACGAAAGCCCATAATAATCACGGTTAGCGGCATGTCAGACTTATTGCTCAGAGCATGCGAAATCGTTGATGGAATATATAAGTAGTCTTCTTTCTTAAGCGGGACGATTGCATCTCCGTACTTCACGGAGCCCGTGCCTTCGAGCACTACGTACACTTGGTCTTCGTCTGAATATTGAACCAGACCGCAGGCGCCATTCGGATCAACCACCGCTTCTCCATAACGTGCTACGCCCACGACTACGGATGTATCCGAATCTCCTTGGCCGAACAACGCCCGGTAGTGGCATGTCTTCGTCGTAACATCTGACTTCTTTTCCCCTACTGCAGAAGTGTCGCGATAAAGAAAAGTCGGATCGATCTTGCGATCGTTCGCGTGGAGCAGAGGTGCGCAGAAAACTCCTATGAACAGAGCGACGAGCATGATGGCCTGGCGTCGGCTGTTTGCCCCATGGCATATTGCGATCAAAGAAAATCTCTCGAGGGCTAGGTATCGGTTCACTGCGTTCGGCCCTATATGAATCCGGTAAATATGTATTTTGCGATTACGTTTCAGAGCCTGAAGAAGCACCTACGCTGATTGTTTACGGGCTTTGTCAAGAATCTGACGGAGGCGATTCCCAACCGTCAGGTCTTCTCCCGGCTGTAAGGTCATTGAGACAATTTGCAACTCATTCGGAGGCGCCTCCTGTTTTGCCTTGGGGTCATCGCCTTCGCGGACGGCGGATACTCCACTTGGATTATTGTTCGTCAGCACCTCGATACGGGGTTCGCCCTCCCGTAGCTGTTCGGCGCATTGGTCCACCGTCAAACCGAACCGCTGCACGTCCCACTTCACCGTCAGGGTCGGATAGCTGTTCTCTTCTTGAGGGATCGTGATGGATGTAGTAACTCCTGGTACGGTTTGAACCAACTTCTGGATGCGTTCAACCCGGCTCTGCCACTCTTTATTTAGGGCGGCGAGATCCGCCTGGGACCAATAGTCGACTGCTGCAAGAATCCCTATGATCTCTTCTTTGCCCACCTTCATGGGCCGACATACGGCGCCCTCCCATGGATTGTTATTTGCCATTGCCGCATCGATCAGGTCCTTCCGGCCTAGCAGCACTCCAGAGCATTGCGGGCCACCCAAACCCTTTCCGCCGCTAAAGCAATAAAGATCGACGCCGATCTTTGCGTAGCGTCTGAAATTTTCAAAAGGAGGAATGCCTGCCGCATCGTCCAGCAGCAGGGGGACGCCGGCCGCGCGCGTGATCTTCAGCGCATTCTGTAAGCGGTCGTCCCGCCACGTTGTATAGACCATGGCGGTTTGCGGAGTGATGGCCGACTGCAGATTGTCCACTCCATGAGCAAGCACCAATTTGCCTCCGGCGAGACGTATCGCACTGTCGAACGCGCTCCGCCCTCCCAGCATCACGACTTCATGTTTCAATCCGGTTGTGTCAGGCAGTTGCCACACATTTTTTGGATCGGTCCCGGCGATGCAGCCCGCAGTCGCCAGAGCCATCGCGCCAGCCGAGCCAGACGTGACCATTCCGGATTCGGCACCGGAAAGTTCCGCAAGCCTTTTGCCTGCTGCTCGCTGCAGCTCAAATAAGTCAACAAACTGTCGCGATGCAGCCTCGACCGCTTGCCGCACGCCCGGCAGTTCCAGCGACCCGCTCAGATACGTCCATGTCCCCCGCGCATTGATCAATGGACGGACCCCTAGGCGGGTATAAACATCGGCGGAGGAAGACCTTCCTGTAGTAACCGCGACAGTGCTTGCAAGACTTCGCGAGGCAATGGTGGCGAAGAGAGGAGCAGCGGCCAGCAATCTAAGAAAAGATCGCCGATCATTCAAGCTATTTTTGAGCTCACGCTCGGGCAGCATAATGTTCCTTTCCTACTGCAGCTGCCCGTACGGCTCGCTGGTTGTTCTGCACGCATAGTCGTGATCGATACCAGCCCCGGGCCAAAAAATTGGTGAAAATCGTTTGCCGCCGATTCAGCATTCGTTGAAGGCCTCTTTGACACAGATCACACCTACCGTGCCGCCCTCAAGCCGGCAACAGTTGGAGACTTGAGCACAACTTTTTCTTAGAACAGGAATTTCAGGGCAATCTGCATGATCCGAGGATCGTTGGCACCAGTTACATAACCGAAACCACCCTGGCCGGTGTTGTTGACCAGCCCGTTCGGATTCGTAAACTGCGCATGGTTGAAGACATTGAATGCTTCTGCCCGAAACTGCAGCTTAGTGGTCTCGGTAATGGCAGTGCTCTTTAGGAGAGCCATATCATAATTGTCGATGCCCGGACCGGCGAAGGATCGCCGCATTGCGTTGCCTACTTGCCCGATTGTTTCCGGGGCGTAGTAGTTCGGGTTGAAATAAGGCAGCCCCTTGCGCGGATTCCGATTTATATAAAGACGGCTGCCGTTGTTCGCGTAGTTTGGCACATCCACGTTCGCATTAAAGGCACCAAGTAGAGAATTGTCATCATTCTCATTAAGAGTGACCGGCTCTCCCTTGGCAAATGTAGATACGCCGGACAGCTCCCAGCCCGCAGTGAACCGCTTCGCAATATCCCCTCCGCCGATAAAGTGATCGAAGGGCAACTGCACGGTATAACTGGCAACCAGGTTATGCGGGACGTCAAAGCTCGACAATGCGCGCGTTTGGCCCGGGTTCAACGGATTAGTCGCATCAAAGGAATCTGAACCATTATCCAGCGACTTCTCAAACGTGTATCCAATCAGGAAATTGAGATATTTTTCAGTGTGCTCCAGGCTGATCTGCAGCGAGTTGAAGCTGGAGCTGACCGCCGTCTTCATGTACGGATTGCTGTTGAAGTTAATCCCGAAGGTCGGCCTGGTTCCGTTCACTGTCTGGCCACTCGCCGTGGTGTAGACCGTGTCTTCTCCGAATGGACCGCAAGTCGTCGTACCGGGCGCGACATTGGCTGGATTACTCAATTGCAGACAGAGGGCCTGATCCCCTGGATTTGATTCCTCGAACGTCAGCAACTGCCGCCCGACGGTGCCGACGTAGTTCACGCTCAGCACGGTTGCGGTTCCTAATTGCCGCTGGAGCGAGAGTTCCCATTCCTGAACATAGGGCACCTTGTTCTTATAGTAGTAATAATCTGATCCGCCGATAGGCGTCGCTCCCGCCCAATTGAAAGTTGTATCGGGATTCTTAGGAGACACGTTGGTGGGAGGAAAAACGAAGGGGAACTTTTGTCCCGCCGGAGTTCCCGACGGCCGATCGACGAACGGGGTGGCCAGCTCAGTCGACGAAACAGAATAGTAGTTACCGTAAGGAGCATCGCCTACCTCAACGAATCCGGTAGCGTCCTCGATAGAGCTATAGAAGATGCCGTAGCCTGCACGTATGCTGGTTTTTCCGGCACCGCCCAGTACCTTGCCGAGAAATCCGTCGCTCACATCTGGCGCATAAGCAAAGCCGATCCTGGGGGCAAAGTTGGTGTATTTGGTTGGTCCCAGGGTGCGAGGAATGCCCGGATCTCCGGGCACCACTAGGCCCAGCGGAGCACCGGGGAAAGATAGTGACTGCTGACCGGGAACGACTGTTTCGAGCTTGTTCTGGGTGTCGTACCAGGGAGTAGCGACTTCCCAGCGCAGGCCGTAGTTGAGGGTGAGATTGCGGGTCGCACGCCAGCTATCCTGAGCATAAACTCCGTAATATTTGCTCCGCGAATCGAGAAGCTGTTGGCTGGCCTGCACAAAGCTGTCTGGCGCTCCAATCAGGAAATCAGCGAAATCCAAACCCGTCTCTGATCCATTAAAGCCAAAGCACCCGTTATAGCAGTCGTAATTGCGCTCGTTGATCTGGTTGTAGTGAAGGTTGGTGCCAAACTGCAGCGTGTGTGTGCCAAAGACCTTGGTGACGTTATCGATGATCTGAAAGGTATTGTTGTATTGCCTCAATGCGTCAGGCGGGACACCAAGGCTGAAGTTGTTGAACATAAAGTTTGCAACACCCTCGTACGCTGGGCTGATAGGGGAAATACCGCCCGCAGCGCCCCACGGAGTAACAAAGCCCTGCGAGGCAAGGGTGACGCCCAAACCTTGTCCCGCGGTGGGTTGGCCTGTCTGGTTTACATCGCGCAGGTAGGCGAGACGAAGATCGTTCACGGTCGACGAATTAAACGTGGTCGTCAACCCTAAATTGATCATTTGGGTTTTCCCTTGATTGGTTGCGGCAAAGCCCGGGACGTTCACCTGGCTGTACGGATTCACGGTGTGGAATCGGTCAAGGAAGTAATAGCCAAACACAGCGCCGATCCGTGTTGGAATGTCTATCCGGCCACTCCCCTTGTCGTCGCTCAACGTCTCGTTGGAGGCAGAGGTGGAGAAGTTAGGAGTATTGTTGACAACTCCATTGGCTGTAGGGAGGAACTTCAACGAGTTCACCGCAACTGGCGACCAGGCAGTCTGTGGGATAGCAGCATTCGGAAAGACACAGGTGGCGGTTGTGCAGCCCGGAGTATAATAACTTTCCCCCTGCGCGACGGGATATCCCAACCTCTGGGAGAGAGTGTTAGCCCAGCCGGCTCCGACGACGGAGCCAGTGAGCGAGTCCGCCTGGTCCGTCAGGTCACCCGTGCGGTCGGTATCTGAAGGTACCGGATAGCTCTGGGTCTGTCCCAAAATCTGCCGTGTTCCCTGGTAGTCGGCAAACCAGAAAATCTTGTTTTTGCGGATCGGCCCCCCCGCCGAACCGCCGAATTGATTCTGGATGAAAACGCCGCGTGTCGGAGAGTAGTAGTTTCTGGCATCCAGATCAGTGTTGCGCAGGAAGTCGAAGACCGTGCCGTGATACTGATTGGTTCCCGACTTGGTGACTACATTGATCTGGCCACCGCTGTAATTTCCATACTCTGCATCGAAGTTGTTCGTGATGATACGGAACTGCGCGATGGAGTCGAGATTAGGGATCATCGCGGCGCCGTTGTGGACGCCTTCTTCCGCATTTGCCCCATTCACCATGAACGCGTTGGACCCGGTGCGGCCCCCGTTGACGGATTGTTGGCCGTTGTCCAAGTCACCCGAGACCTGCGTCGCTCCGACTCCCGATGTTTGGCTGTCCTGGCTATGGGAATAGGGCGATACGCCTGGCTGCAACTTCAACAGGTCGATGTAGGAACGTCCGTTCAACGGCACCGAAGTAATCTTTTCGCCCTCGATGACTACGCCATTCTGCGTGCTTTGTGTCTCCACCCGCAGAGCGTCGCTTTTCACGCTGACAGTATTGGTTATAGTGCCGATCTGCATGGTGATGTCGACGCGGAGCGCGGAGTTCGCATCGATTTTCACGCCGGTTTGGACATAATCGCGGAATCCACGCTGGCTGACCGTCACGTTATAAACGTCAACGCTCAAAGTCGGGAAGCTGTAAAAGCCCTTCGAATCGCTGACTGCGGTCGTCTTCACGTTCGTGGACAAAGCAGTAGCTACTACCGTCAATCCCGGTATCACGGCTCCACTGGGATCAGTAACCACTCCGGAAATCGAGCCGGTAATGGCTGCCCACACGGTAGCTGTTCCGAGAAGCGCGCCGAAGAGGAAACCTAGCCTGACAAAGCGAGCCATGGCAGTCCGACCTTTCAAATGAAGACTAGTGGAGCGATTGGATCAGCGCGCTATACGAAAGGAATCGATGGCAAGTGATAGTAATCGTAAGGCCCAAAGGTGTCAATGGACGGTTTTCCCCCTCAGAAATGCAGAAGGAATCTTTTCTTTCGTTGCTCGCCGCACATCAAAACGACCGGCTTACCGAAAACGCAGCTGTGAAGGCAACGAATGAAGAGGTCCTGTTCTTCCCAATGATGCCAGCCCGGCCCAGCACGTCCTTCAAGACGGCCATGTCTCCAGGCGAATGCTCCGGCACTACAACCGCATTCGTATGGAAGCAAAACGGAGAAAGCTTAAATCGATCGTTACGATGGAACGGCGCCAAAGAGCAGGAACATGGCGCCAATAAGACTGTGTCCACGAAATTCTCCGGCTTACAGAAGCGCGCGAAGAGGACCGGAAACACGCGACATGGGACTACGCAGAATCACCCGCGGAGAGCGGCTCTTCAGGGAGACTATTCAAAGAGTTCCCATAATCGGTGATTTTTGAGAGTCTCGGAGAAAGGAGCAGGCCGGAAGTTGCTGAAAGAATTGGCTCCTCAGGTAGGACTCGAACCTACAACCCTTCGGTTAACAGCCGCAGGGGGGCGCAATTCCCTCTTTTACTACTGTTTCCCATGTTGTGCCATCAATCCAGTGTTTATGCCTAAACCGATACGTGTGCGCGTCTCCGTTCTACTACAAGCTACCCCTGGGCATCCCCACGTAATCCCCCACAGCGCAATTGGCAACGATCGGCGCTTTACTCCGAGGCGGTCGTTGCTCCTATACCATCCAATCACGGCATCAGAGAGCTACTTCCCCGCTCACTGCAGACCTTCATCGCACGAGGAGCGCGGGGATTGGCTAAGCGCGGACGTATCGCCAGCTTTATCGAACCGATGGAATGCCTGCCGGTCGAGGAGATCCCCGAGGGAGAGCCTTGGACGTATGAATTGAAGCTGGACGGCTATCGCCTGGTCGCCGTCAAGGCCGCCGGCAAGGTCACCCTCTACTCCCGCCGTGGAACTGACCTCTCAAAGCGCTTCGAACGCGTCACGGCCGCTCTGGCCGCTTTGCCTGATGAGACGGTGATCGATGGTGAGCTGGTCGCGCTCGATGATCAGGGCAAGCCCAACTTCAATCTGCTCCAGAACTTTCGCTCGGCCGAGTCGCACATCATGTTCTACGCGTTCGACGTGCTGGTGAGACGTGGCGAGGAACTGACGAAGCTACCCCTCTCGAAACGACGCGCAATCCTGGAATATACCGTCCAGCCACATGATCACGTTGGAACCTCTCAGGTGTCCCACCAGACCGCAAGCGACATGCTGGCTTTCGTGAAGAGTCACAGCCTGGAAGGAATCATCGCAAAGCGAGGCGACAGCGTCTATGAGCCGGGCCGTAGAAGCGGGTTGTGGGTCAAACATCGCGTCAACCTCAGCCAGGAGTTCGTGATTGGCGGTTATGTACCGAGCCATCTCGGGGTGGACTCAGTCGTCATAGGCTTCTATCGAGACAAGCAACTGCGCTACGCGGCTCGAGTGCGCGCCGGCTTTGTTCCTCTGACGAGGCGCCAGGTATTCGAACGGATCAAACCGCTTGAGACAGCGAAGTGTCCCTTCGTGAATTTGCCCGAGAAAGAAGCCGGCCGCTGGGGACAGGGACTGACAGCCGAGAAAATGAAAGAGTGCGTCTGGGTGAAGCCGATCCTGATGGCTGAGGTCGAGTTTCTAGAGTGGACGGGGGTTGATCACCTGCGACATACGAAGTTCGTTGGCTTGCGGGACGATAAGAACCCGCGCAAAGTGGTGCGGGAAACCTGATTCCTGTTCAATCCGTTTCGATCGGGGCTTCGAGATATTCTCTTTCTTGCAGAGCAATGCGGACCTCCAACTCTTCAACCCGCCGCTGCAACGCATCTCGATCCTCGCGCAATATGGCGATCGTCTGAACATCTCCGCTCTTGTCGCATCGAGTCACGCTCTGCGGAAGCGCACGCCATCACAGCAAACATCGAGTGCCCTCTCTGAAGCATCCGGCATCACGCCCCTGCCAATAAATCTGGCGATATTCCTTGACATCTGTTTCTCGTTCGGTATGCTTTACGCCTCTGAATGCGAGGACATTTTTCTTGCGAGTTCAAGAGCTTTTTCACGTCAATGCTAGTCCCGAAGGGGAATTCATGAGCGGACTGAAATTGCAGCAGTTTTGGGTACTGCTGACGGCAGTACTGCTGTGTATTCCATGCATTCTTTCCGGCCAGGCGTATTTCGGAACAGTGAGCGGTGTCGTCACCGACCCTGCAGGGGCTGTAGTCCCTAGGGCAAAGGTAATCCTCACCGACCAGGACAAGGGGTTCACCTTTACTGCAGTCACGAACAGCGACGGGCGATTCCTGTTCAGCGCTGTGCCGCCCAGCGTCTACAGGCTAACGTCGAATCTTCCCGGATTCGAAACGGCAATCCGAACCGGAGTTCGGGTGGACGTGAATCAAAACGTTAGTGCGAACCTGCCTCTTAAGCTCGCCGGCACGCAGCAGACGGTAAATGTGGGAGCGTCGAATGCGCTGAGCACTGAGGACGCCACCACCGGCCTGACGATCAATCGCAAAGCTATCAACGACCTTCCGCTTATCGACCGCTACGCTATGGATCTAGCCATGCTGACGCCCGGGGTGACGGAAACCGATGATCAGTGTGGCATCAACTGTACCGGTACGAATTTTGTCTCCAACGGCAGTCGTGGATCGACAGCTGACATCCTGACTGACGGAGTATCGGTCACCAACTTCGAGCCCAATGGCGGCATCACAAACGCAACCTACGTTCCGTCGCCGGAAGCCATCGGCGAGTTCAAGGTGCAGCAGTCGAACTTCAGCGCAGAGTACGGCTTCTCTGGCGCGACCATCGTGAACATGGTGACCCGCTCCGGGACCAACTCGTTCCACGGCAGCGCATATGACTTCATCCGGAACCAGGTCATGGACGCCAACAACTGGTTCAACAATTACTATGGAATTCCGATCTCGCCACTGCGCCGGAACAACTACGGTGGAACCATCGGCGGCCCCATCTTCAAGAATAAAACCTTCTTTTTCTTCGATTGGGATGGCACGCGCGAGACAACTCAACAAACCTACCAAGCCGGCGTTCCCAGCGCCGCAGAGCGGACGGGTGACTTCGGAGAGGTGTGTGCGGCGAACGGAGGCACCTTCGATTCGACTGGCTTGTGCAGCGTGGCACAGGGACAGATATGGGATCCGTACTCCGGCACTTATAGCCCGGACTTGGGGGGTGCGGTACGGAGTAGCTATATCCCCTTCAACAACATGGCCACCTATGCCAGCCCCGGCAATCCGAAACTGAATGGCACGCCCTACCAGCTTCCGGGAGGCCCCGGCAATCTGATCGATCCGGTCGCTCAACAGATGATGAACCTGTTCCCTATGCCAAATATTCCTGCGAACGGCATCTACGACAACTGGGCCGGCTCCGGACCGACCTATACTTATAATGACCAGTTCGACATCAAGATCGACCAGCAGTTCAGTCAGAAAAACCTGCTGAGCGCTAAATACTCACAGAACTGGAACCATAACAATCCCTACAACTGCTTCAAGAACTTTACTGATCCCTGCGGAGCTGGCCCCAACCAGAACCACGCACATTTGTTCAGTCTCGTCGACACGCAGACCTTTAGCCCCACTCTGTTGCTGAACACCACGTTCGGATTCACCCGGGGTTCTGAACGCATATTCGCGTACAACGCGGACAACGGTGTCACCGATCCACTGGCCAAGCTAGGCTTCCCGTCTTATCTTGACTCAAACGGCTTCACGGGCGTGCCCGCCATGTTTATCCAGGGCGGTTATTTTTCCGCGGGCTATACGTCCATCGGCAATGATCCCTACGGCAACTACAAGCAAGGACAAGACACCGCGCAGCTGGGAGCGGTGCTGACGAAGGAACTTGGGCAGCATGAGCTGAAATTCGGCTTCGAAGGCCGACTGCACCAGATGAACTACGTCCAGACGAACGCCCCGCAAGGCATCTTCAACTTCACCGAGCATGGCTCCTCGGCCTGCCCCAACGACGTTTCTACCTGCGGCGGCGACGCCATGGCCAGCTTCATCATGGGCAATACCCAAGGGGGTGACGCGGGAGGATATTACGAGATTCAGTTCCAGCCGGCTACGCAGAACTTCCAGTACGCCTGGTTTGTCCAGGAGAACTGGAAGGCGACCAGCACACTGACCCTGAACCTCGGGCTTCGCTACGATGTATCTCTGCCACGGACGGATCGTCACAACCGTCAAAACTGGTTTGACCCAAATGCCACCTCCCCGCTATCTGTGCCCGGTCTGGGTGCGCTGCACGGCGGCGAGGTCTTCGCTGGGTCTAAGCAGCGGACGATCACCGATACCGACTGGAGAGACTTGCAGCCGCGTGTCGGCTTCGCCTACCAGCTATCGCCGAAGCTCGTTGCGCGCGGAGGTTACGGCCTTTACTACTCGCAGACGCGGTCCGGTGCGAACGGCGTCGGCAGCTACGGCACGCAGGGTTTCAACCAATACACCAACATGGTCACCACCTATCATAATGACGGTGCAACTCCCTACCTGCACCTGAGCAATCCTTACCCCAACGGTTTGATCCAACCCTCCGGCAGCTCTTTGGGATTGCTGAACGATGTCGGCTTTGGTGCGATCGGTCCGATACGAAATGAGAATCACACCCCCTATGCGCAAACCTGGAGCCTCGGCTTTGAGCGTCAGCTACGGGGCAACGTGGTGGTAGACCTTGAATACATTGGGAAGAAAGGAACCCATCTTTATTTCGGCGGCGACAATCAGCTCGATATCCTTGGGCCTGAGATCGAACACTATACCCAGGACCAGATCTCGGATCTGAACTCCTACGTAGATAATCCGTTCTATGGAATCATCACCGATCCGAACAGCACGCTTTCAAGCCAGCAGGTTCCGGCATATCAGCTGCAGGTGCCCTATCCGCAGTACACCTATGTCACCACGGATGTTCCGGCGGTTGCTGACTCCACGTATCACGCCCTTCAAATTACCGTAGGCAAAAACTACTCTAACGGGCTGCAGTTCTTCGCCAGCTTTGTCTGGTCCAAGTCGATCGACGACTCCTCAGTCGACGACGACAACATTACCTGGTTAGGGAGTTTCCTCAGCCTTCAAGATCCGAATAAGCCCTGGCTTGAGCGGAGCCTCTCCACCTTCGACATCCCATACGTTTTCCAGCTCAGCTACGAATACGATCTGCCTATCGGCCGCGGCAAGACGCTTTTCGGCAGCATGCCGAGCGTGGCGGACGCCATCATCGGAGGTTGGAAGACCAACGGCATCTGGCGATTGAACAACGGCCGGCCCCTGGCCATGTCTACCTACGACGGCACCTCGCTGCCAACGTATGGTGCACAACGGCCGAATATTGTCGGGACACCGCGGCGGAACCATAAGTCAGGATGGATTAACAATTATTTTGAGAATCCAGAAGTGTTCCAACTTCCCGATCTCTACGCACTCGGCGATACTCCGAGAACCATCGGCAGTGTGCGGACGCCGACCGCCTTCAATGTCGATCTCTCGATAGGGAAGGTGTTTTCCCTGGAAAAGCTACGCACTGGAACACAGCTCGAATTCCGCCTCGAAGCTCAAAACGCTTTCAACCACCCCGTCTTTGGAACACCTGACACGTCGGTAGACGATCCGAGCTTCGGAACCATTACCTATACATCCAATGGTCCAAGACAAGTTCAGGCGGGTATCAAGGCGTATTTCTAGTAGTCGTGGATTGCTCGACGCATTCTTGGCCTGAGAGACGATAAAGATCCGGAGACTTCGAGCTGGCACGGTCGCCTGCTATTGCCCTTGTCACAGGAAGCCTGAGAACGAAGTACCGCAGTAACGCGCGTACTACCAGCGTGTCATTTCCGGAGAAATCTATTCGAGCAGGGTGCCTTGTCGTTTTCTCGCAGATTGGATTTCTAATCGATCGACGATCGGTATACTCGTGCCACACGGCTGGCGCAATCAGGTGTTCTGCGCTGCATCTGCGATCGCCGGTGCGACTGGAGACTACGTGGAATCGTTTCGCTACAGGATACTGATCGTCGATGACGAACCAAGCTTGCGAGAATTGGGCAAGCTGCTGCTGGAAGCACAAGGCTATGAAGTCTTGTGCGCTGAAGACGGGTTTGACGGTCTAGCAGCCCTCAAGCAATCTCTTCCGGACATCATCATCTCCGACCTTCGTATGCCGAATATGAACGGGTTCGAGTTCCTTTCAGTTGTGCGCCGCCGCTTTCCCGCTATCCCCGTCATCGTGATCTCATCAGAGTTCACCGGCCTGTCCGTACCCGAGAGCGTGCTTGCGGATGCATTCTTCTCGAAGGGAGGATTCAAGCCGAATGAATTGTTTGAAAAAATAATTGATCTGCTGCACGAGCTCCCGACTCGTCCCCGAGCAGGAAAGCCCACGAAAGCTGCGGTCTGGGTGAAGAACGACAAAGGCACCATCGCTGTGACATGCTCAGAGTGTTTGCGGACCTTCCCGGTTTCCGAGGCCATAAGAGGCGTGAACGAAGCTGAGTGTGACTTCTGCTCCAGCCTTATTCGTTTCGAGATCATCGGAGAACATAAGGGAAGCGACACCCGCAGGTGGAAGCAGGACCGAGATCTAGAACACAAAGTTCTTCCCCTCGACCACAGCTAACGTCAGCAGTTATCGGAACTTCTCTGGCCGTGCATTGATCTCCTCCGCAGTGGGGTACCGGTCCTTGGCTGTCCTCGACGCGCCTTGGACCTCGTCCCATGTTCGTGGACGTCCCAAGTGCAACATCGCCTTTGCTACCTCTGCCTAGGTCTTGGGCAGCACCGCCAGAGCGACGCCGTTCATGATTGGCGTGGTAGCCCCGTCCTGGGCGCCGGAAGTCGTGGTGACCGTGTAAATCGCCAAGCCATCAAAGCCCAGGGAGTAAAGGTGGTTGGCATCATCCCAGTGCAACAGAAACTGGGGATGCCGGGAAACCCAACCAAAGGTGGTAGCAGGGCTCGCGCCGTTGAAGTGAAAGACCTCGAGGCCGCTGTCTCCGGCGACTGCCAGCACCTTGCCGGACGGCGACATGTTCATGTCGTTGACGCCGCCCACATCCACAAACGGCATGTTGGTGGACGTGCTGGTGGTGGTCAGGCTTCCGGTACTGGTGATGGTATAGGCGGCAATCTGGGGATTGCCCCGAATGCCAAATGGCGGACCCGCCTCGTAGTTCATCAACACCGCGAGATGCCCCGAAGGATCGGCCTTGGCACCGTAAAAGCTCACATAATATGCCACATAAGGGCCCCAGCCGACAGGGCCTCCCTTTGTTGTGAAGTTTTGGGGGACAGTAAGAGTGCCGTTCGAAGCACGCTGCCATACCGCGAAACCATGATTGGCCCCGTCGATGCCATCTTCATAGGTGCTGTACAGATACTCGTTGTTCGAGCTGAGCGTGGGGACATAGTATTCGTTGCTCACGTTCGAATTCAGCCCGGAAGCTGCCGTGGCTGCCACAAAGTTCAGTTGCCCGCTCGCGACCTTGTAGTTGAGCATGTAGTCCGGCCCTTGGTTCTCGTAGTCGCTATAAAGGACGTACATATTGGCGCCGGTATGATCGAGGACCATGCCGGTAAAAACGCAATCGGTCGGATCGGGATTCTGCACCGCGGTGTCGACCACTCCGGTCTGTTTCAAGGCTCCGGTTGAAGCCGTGATGGCGTAGCTGAAAATCTGAGTGCCTGAGGACACAAATAAGGTCGTGCTGGTCACCGCCATGGAATTGGGGCTATTCGCGCACAAAGTGGACGAATACGGAGATCCGGATACTGACTTGACCGTGCCGTTCGAATAAGCGGTGAAGGCTCGAAGCTGGCAGGGATAGTTGCCATTGCCATCGGACGTAGTGCCACTACCCAGAGTGTAGACAAATGCGTCCAAGGTTTGCGCCGCTGCGCTCACACAACTACAGAGGCAGAGCAATGATGCTGCGTAGAGATACATTGAGCGTTCCTTCGAGCCCCGAAGAGGCTGATCTGCTCTCCATTCGGGGGTTAAGGAAGCGACTCATGATCAGGTGTCGGCGGAATACCTGTCAACGCACAATCACCAGCTTTGCTGGGCTCGGTCTCATTTGTCCCATTATGGTATCGGTTGAGTTCGCCGGTAAGGACTCCGGCAAACTTCGGCTAGATGGCAACCGCATCTGGCGCGATTATTCGGTTCCTTTCCGCTTTCCGTGTGGGAATATAGACCGGCAAAGAGAGAGCCGGAGACGTGACCGCAACTGCACGTCTCCAGCCCTTTTTTACGCGGCAGCACTGGTGTTCTCGATTCACCCGAGCATTGCTTGCCGCGAGGCGGGAATTCGCCGAAAGGCGGCCCTGTTGAAAAGCCGTGCGCCAGGATCTCCTGGAAGCTGGGGCATAAACGAATCCCCGCCATCTTGTCAGACCAGTTGCGTTTGCGGCGATTACTGCGACCTATACCTCGCAGCGCCTGCTATTTGGTCGAAGCGCTGTACACGAGAAGCCGCCATCTCAACCGTTGTTTGGTCGAATCCCCAGGCGGCACCGAATCGCGAAACGAAGTCTTCCAAGGTGAGTATCTGCGGGAATCCTTCAAGTCCACTCTCAAGCCATTCGAGCGTTTCTGGGTTCATAATCAGCTTTCGGCAGACCTCCAAGAGGTTGGGTGCCGTGCCGTCTTGTGTAATACCTACAAAGCGGGTCGGGTTATAACCATCGCGCCTGTTGCTATCAATGACCTCACAAACAGCAGCGCTAAGCGTTTGCACGTTTGGCAGGGGTCGAGCCATCTAGATGCTAGCCTCCGTTCACAAGGTAACGGACTTCAAGGTCCAAGGCACGCCGCGCGCCCTGGGTCGAAGGGCGTATATCACTTGGCCGCCGTCTACATGTTCCTGTACGCATGGGGAGCCTTGAAGGCGTCTCTCAACTCTGGTCCGGGCGACCGAATCCACGGATCTAGTCAACCTTTTCGCCAAGCTCTTGGGTCTACGGCCGGGTATAGCGCGTGGTCCGGGACGCCAATCTCATCGCGCATTGGCGAAATACTTGCATTTGCTGTTCGTGCGTACCTGACCAACACCCTGAGCCTGAGGTTGGGCAACTGGATCTGATCCAAACAAGCCGGGACGGAAGAGCGAGCCTGTGCTTGGCATGGTCATGGATTCTTCTCCTCACGAGTGAAAGGCTGCGCACCCTACTATCCAATCATCCGCACTGCTAACCCAGACGCCATTCGTGGATGCCGCTGTAACTTGTGACAGCGTCTGCACGTAGAGCCCGTCTGTAGTCACTCAGCAGCGTGTAACCCGCTCCTACCGATGGCGTGGTGTTGTCAAATAGCGAGTACGAAAAAATGAGGGTGCCGTTCTGGCCGGGAGTTCTCGCCGTACCGCAGTTGCCGTTGGTCACTGTCCCGGACGTACTTGCTTGTATGAAAGTTGAAGAGAACGTCGAATCCAGAGGCGCCGTTCGACGCACTGATCGATAGCGGATTGGTCCCGTTAGCTGGGCTTGTCGGTCAGCTTGATGATCATCGAGGGTCCCTGGAATTTGTGTTTGACTGTTGATTCGTCGTGTATAGGGTCGTGTTGTTTCGGAGGATTGTCATGCGATGGACGGTATCGTTAGGACTCCTGGTTCTGACTACGGGCGTGGTTCTCGGTAAATCGATCTTAGGGGGGATTGGGTTGGCTGCTGACTCGAAGCCTTTGAAGGCGACGTCGGACTGCGCGCAGTCTTCTGCTCCACTTCGTGTCGACAAACTTGACGCTTCGCTGGACCGAATTGTACCGGTGGGGGCGGTTATGGAGTGCGTTGCAACGGGGTACACCTGGACCGAGGGGCCGGTTTGGACGGAGGGCGGACTCTTCTTCGCTGATATTCCGGCGAACCGAATTCTGAAGTGGACGCCCGGCAGGGGTGCAGAAACGTTCTTGCAGCCGAGCGGATACAAGGGTGCTACTGCGTATGGTGGACCGGAACCTGGTTCGAATGGGATGACGCTCGATACACGGGGCCGGATCACGGTGGCCGGACACGCACAGCGGAACGTCTATCGCTTCGAGTCGCTGAAAGCGGGCACAGATGTGACGGTCCTTGCAGACTTGTACCAAGGCAAGCAGTTGAATAGCCCGAATGATCTGGTTTACCGCTCCGATGGGTCCCTGTATTTCACCGATCCGCCGTACGGGTTCCGCACGCAGAAAGATAATGATCCCGAAAAGCAGCTGGAGATGAATGGGGTGTACCGCATTCCGCGAGCTCTGCAGCAGAAGGCAGGCGCAACGCCGGCGCGGGCGGAGCTGCAGTTGCTGATCGCTGACCTGCCGCGGCCAAATGGGCTGGCATTTTCACCGGACGAGAAGTATCTCTATGTCGCGAACTCCGAGCCGAAGAAGTTTTGGATGCGCTATCAGGTGGAGAAGGATGGGAGCCTCAAGGACGGAAAGCTTTTCTACGATGCTTCTTCAGATCCCAGACCGGGTAATCCGGATGGAGTGAAGGTCGATGTGCAGGGCAATCTGTATGGTGCGGGTCCGGGCGGAGTTTGGATTTTTTCGCCGGAGGGCAAGCCTTTGGGAACGATTCTATTGGGGGAGAAGGTGGCCAATCTGACCTGGGCGGGCGCGGATCGCAGGATGCTGTACATCACAGCGAGCACAAGTGTTTATCGAGTGAAGCTGATGATTGCCGGCATGCCACTGTTGCATGGCCATTGAATGCTGCAGGCAAGACGGAGATGGACCCGACTGGAACGGAACCGCAGAAGCGGGGGAAGCCTGCCGGCATTGCTAGAGTCCAGATACTAGCGGTGTTGATTCTGGCCGTGGCCGGGGTCATCAATTATGTCGACCGTGGCTCCCTGGCCATTGCCAACACGACAATTCGAGGCGACCTGGGCATGTCCGCGACGCGGATGGGTGTGCTGCTGTCGGTGTTTTCGATGGTGTATGCGCTTTCTCAATTGCCGATCGGCGTTTTGTTGGATCGATTTGGCGAGCGCGTGATCCTCGGTGCGGGAATGTTGCTGTGGTCGGTGACTCAGGCGCTGACCGGTTTTGTAGGCGGATTTGCCTCGTTCCTGGCCGCACGAGCCGGGCTGGCGATGGGCGAAGCACCATTCGTAGTCTCTTCGGTGAAGGTAGTGCACGACTGGTTTGAAGTGCGGGAGCGGGCAACGCCGATGGCGGTGATCAACGCTTCGACGACGTTGGGCCAGGCCGTGGCCCCGCCGATGTTGACGTGGATCATGCTGGCCTTTGGATGGCGCGGGATGTTCATGCTGATTGGCATCCCGGGAGTGGTGCTTTCACTCGGTTGGTTTGTGTTTTACCGGGATCGAAAGAGCGCCTCCTTGAGCGAAGCAGAGAGCGAGTACCTGGCACAAACGAGTGCGAGCCGGGCGGCGCCGGGTTTCTCTTTGCTGCAGTGGCTGAGCTTGTTTCGTCAGCGGACAATGTGGGGCATGATGTTCGGCTTTGGTGGGGTGAACTACACGGTATGGCTCTACATGTCATGGATGCCGAATTACCTGCAGGCGGAACATCACCTGACCCTGGCTGCGACGGGGATTTTTGCGGTGATTCCCTTCACCTGTGGGGCAGTGGGGATGCTGCTGAGCGGGGTGATCGCAGATTTTCTGGTGCGTCAGGGTATGGCTCCTACGCGGAGCTATCGTTCGCTGCTGGTGGTGGGGTTGACGTGTTCGGCGCTATGCACTCTGCTGGTGCCATATCTTCCGGGTGCGACGGGCACCGCGCTGGGCATGGGCATGGCGCTTTTTTTTACGTATCTGGCAGGGAACTCGGGCTGGTGCCTGGTGCAGTCGATGGCGCCCCCGAACGTGGTAGGTTCCGTGGCGGCAATTCAGAATTTTGGCAGCTTTGTGTGCGCTTCGTTTGCGCCAATCGTGACAGGGTGGCTCTTGGATAGGACGCACTCATTTCGTCTCGCACTGGTGATCTGTGCAGTGGTTTCGATGCTGGGAGCGCTGTCGTATCTGATGGTGGTCAAGGAGCCGATCCGGGTGGGATGAGCAAAGTGGCTCTGATACAAATTTTGGCGCGGCATATCAGTTTATCCAGTATTTGCCGCGCGAAAAGCAAGCCATGGAAATGACAGAGTATGGAAAGCATGGAAAGCCATGAAGCCGGCTTCCCACCCTTCCCACACTCTTTGGAAATCCTTTCGGGATTCCCACGTTCCCCTGGCCTCGACGACTGGATATATGTCTTTTCGTGCCACCTCAACTCGTACCATTGCCTCCGCAAGGGGCTTGTAACGGATGTCTCAGGTCCACAACGTAACGCATGTTCCGGTACACTCAGGTGCCTGAGCATTCGCGACCACGCGGCACGGGATCGTGTAGCACTGCGCGAAGGCCATACAGGGAACCAGCATCGCGATCCAAAGAGCTTTCATTTGTGAGACCTTTCGTGACGCTGAGTTGCTCATGCGTAGACCCCCTGTGCATTCACTAACTGCTGATGGTTCGACTTCTTCATGGCATCGACGATGCCATCTCGCGCGGCGGAGCGAATCTGTTCCGGAGAGGCGTTTGGGCTGGTCACGTGGACATGCACGTCGCCGATCTGCACCCGCCGGCCATGTGGCCTTCGATATCGCGCATATATTTCTGAGTCTCTCCAGCCAGATAGTCGAGCGAGAACTGGCGGCCGTTCCATCAATGCACCAGTGTCCATATCTCGGCGCAGTCGGCGATCTGCTGCAACTCCGGCGATGCAAGCTCTTCCTCGGTACATCCCCCCACGGCGCGCAGTCCATCCGCAATAGACATTCCTATAGGGATCGCGACCAGCCTGGCGAATTCTCTGGAGTCGTCGTCGTGCCCGTACTCATTGGCTCGCGGTTTAACCACGTCGCACCCAATGATCAACTCCCGTCGGACGCGCCCTTCTAGGCGCTTTTGCAGGAGGTGACGGGCAGCCGCACGGGACTGGGCCGAGCCGACGGCGAAATCTCCCGGCCGTGGGCTGTTTGTGCGGGAAAAAACATCATTCGGATCTCTCGTCATTTCGTCCTTCAGATTTAGTGAACATAGGTCAGAAATGTTGGGATACCCACCTCTCGCCGCATGCTGGGCTCAGCGAGCTCCTCGTCGGTGAACCCACCCACAGCGCGCAGTCCGTCCTCTAAGGTCATTCCGATAGGGATTCCGATCAGGCGACCTACCTCACCGTTGCTGGGCTTATTTCGATACGGGCCGGCGTGCGGGGGCCTCTCTGCCGGAATATCGATCACGAGCTCGCGGCGACGTATGCCTTTCATACGGCCCTGGAGCATCCTCCGAGCGGCCGCCCGGGATCGCACTGAACCAACGGCAAAATCCCCTGGTTGCGCCCCAGGATCTGTGGCTAGTAGACCCTTTTCCCACTCAGTATTCATCGTCCTTTTCAGCTTCCTGACTGCGATTTGTTGTGGCTGGTAGCGTGGCGCTGAACCAGTCCGGAAGATTGCCCGTCGATGCATAGGTTTCCAGCTCAGATGCGGTCATGCGGGCGAATAGGTCGTTCATCGATACCATCTCTGTGCGATCGATCCAGGCGCCCGCTGCGTTAATCTTGGCGTAGGCCTGCACCGCTGCTACAACCGCAGACGCTGACACCTCGACCTCACCCGATTTCTCGAGGATGTATTCCAAGGCTGACCGGATATTCCTGGCTCGTCTCGGGAATAGCTCGAGAGCATGGGCATGCCGGTAAACGGTCTTGCGATCGGATAGTCCGTATTCCTCGGCAATGGCTGCCGGGCTACGCCACGCGATGAAGGCAGCTTCGATCTCCTCGCATTCCGGGTGCTGGCAAATGGTGCACTGGCGGCGATGCCGGCCGACGCTGATTTTGTGCTCACTGGCCATAGGCATTCCCTTGCGGCGTAACACCAACAGGCGCAGACGCAATACATCCGCGCGCAGCAACCACACCGGGTTTTCCGTAGGCAGCGATTCGTAGCCTCACCCTGTCGCCAATCGCAACTGACGTCACCGCGTTCCTCCCATGCTGAGTACATCTGCCACTCGCCTTGTCCGCCTTGGCGCCTCATCGGGCCGTTCGACGCGCTCAATACGAACATTGGAAGAGTCGCCCTCGCGGATTTGTGTGTAGATCGCCGGCGCAGTTCCCTCTTTGCTCTCGAACTCAAGCTTGCGTATGTACTTGGCCTTGTCTTCCTCCTCCGGATTAAGCACAGAGATCCCGATTCCCCACTCCATCCAGCCGTGGATTGCAGAGGCGCCACGCAGGCCCTTGAAGATGTTTTCCGAGGAGACTTTGTTGATGTGGTGCACCAGCGCGACTGCACACTCGCACTCGTTCTGGATCCGGTTGATCCGCTGCAGAACCTGCTGCACTTCCGTGTTGTCGTTCTCTTCCGAGTCGTGGAGCGATCGGAAGACGTCAAGGACCACGAACTCCACGCGGAATTGCTTGAGCTCGTCGATCAGCTGTTGCAGATGCTCGTCGGTCGTGACTTTGAAATCCGCCAGTTGTCGCCGCGTGTTCACCAGCATCCACGAAGACAGCTGCAGACCGTAGCGCTGATTACCACAGATCAGCTTGTTGATGCGGCGTTGAGTGAGCGATGGAGAGTCCTCGCGGCTCACGAGAGCCGTTCTCACCTGACGCGGGACGCGCATTCCGAGCCAGTCCACGCCGCACGCCAAGCTCATGGCCAGATCGACGGCATGAAAGCTCTTCGAAGCCTTCGGATCGCCGCAGATGATCCCGTTGACGCCTTTCGGAATGGCGCCCTCCACCAGCCAGTCCACCAGCGCTGGCGCTTCGGACGCGAAATCTACGGCATCGCGAAAGATCGAAGTGCGCGTGACGGGCGCCGGTTCCCACCTCGGCGAGGCATGCATCATCTTGCGGAGTTCCTCGCCGGTATGCGTCTGAAGCCAGTCCGAGACGTCGCCTTTCTCTGGCAAGTCCCTCGAGTGTCACGATGCGCACTTGGCGGGCGTAACGCGCTGCTGAAGCTGCCACGTGAGCACTCCATGCGTCACCCGCTTCGTCGTTATCGCGGAAGACGAAGACCAGCTTGCCGGCAAAGAATGCGTCGTACTCCGGCAGCCACTTTGGCCGATCGCCAGGCTTCCAGGCGCCGTCGAAGTTGCAGGTCGCAGCGAAGCGCACGTCTGCGTTGCCGACATAGAGCCCGGCCTGCATAACGTTCTCGCAGTCCTTCTCGCCCTCACAGACTGCGACCACATTTGCCGTCACCAGCAACGGCAGGTTGTAGAGCACGCGTCGCGTTGGCATAGCATCCGCATCGATGCCGGCAATCCAACGCTCTCCGTCCGGCCGGAAGGTGCGGAAGGTTTTGGAACCTCCTTCGGGCTGGTAACGGCGCTTTTGGTAGAGCACCTTGCCGGTCTCGTCGCGGTAGTCGTAGGTCGCCACGACGGGCCCAAGCTTCTCTGCCAGAAAGCTTGTGTCAGGTTTGGCGCCGGTGATCTCTGCTACCTGTCGTTCAGCCTCTGCGACCGAGCAGCCGGCAATCTTCGCCTGGAACTGGAAGACGTTCCCACTAGCCTGGCAGCCGTTGCAGTGAAACCCACCGCCGCCGTCGAGGAACAGCGTGCAGCTTGGCGTCGAGTCTTCGTGGAAGCAGCACTTCACGCTGGCCTTGTTGCGGGTGCCGATCCTCTGCCCCGGATGATGGTGCTCGAAGAAGCGCCGGATCTGGTCGAAGGTGAGAATCACGCCGCACCCCACTTCGCTGCGTTGTCCTCGTTCAGCCAGTAGTCCACCAGCTTGTTTCCCTTGAACCGCGTCGAGGTGAAAAGCTGCTCCCAGCCGAGGTACTTCGTCCCGGACTCCTCGCCGTTGTGCCAGCGATCCACGAGCATGCGGTCGATGGCGAGTTTGAGAAGCGACAGTGCGTCCTCCTCCGGCCTCTGTGAACCCATACGGGCGGCGTGGCGTGCCGCCTTTCTCAGCCCCTCGACACCGAGTCCGCGCCTTTGTGACGTGAACTCGTACTGCGGGCCTCGACCCGTGGTCTGGCGGTAATAGCGCCAGGCTTCCTCCACGGAGAGATCCCATTTCCCTTGCCGTTCGACATTGGGTTTATGGGTTTCTTGGGTTTCTGTGGGTTCGCCAGGCGATATAGATCTGGTTCGCTGGGCGATATAGTTCTGGTTCGCTGATTGAACTAGTTCTCCCAGCGAACTAGTTCGCTGGGAGATACAGACAGGCTTCTTCGCGGTTTCTGAAGTCTGCGCGAGGACTTGGATCACAGCCTCTGCGTCAGCCTCCAGATTCAGACTCCAGCCGTTGATCTGCCGCGGGCCGTGGCTCGCCTTGAGCAACAGTCCCGACCGAACAAAGGTTTCCAATGTCTCGTAGGTGGACGACCGGCTGACCCCCGCTTCGTTCTGGAATTGGCCGAACGAGATCAGATCTACGCGCTTTCCCCAGCCGAATGTCTTCCTGCATACGAGGAGCAGGATCTTGGCCTGTGGGCCACTCAAAAAGGGCAAAAGCCGATCCACCAAAAGGTTCGGGACCTGAAAACTATTCGGGATCAGCTCTGAAGTCTTGCTCAAGCAGCCCTCCGCAGCAAGGCCTGATACCGCACCTCGTCCGCGTCAAACTGCGCCCGTATGTGAGCATAGAGACGCTCCGCCTCTCTCGGTTTGAGAGCGTTGGAGCGCCTCCGCAGAAACCTCAGGAATGGGATTCTCATGCCGCCACCGCCATCGCGGTCGCGCAGCAGCGGCAATAGTTCTCATGACGTAGGCGGAAGAGTTTGAGACTTACTGCCACCAGGCCAAGAGCATCGCGGAGCTCAGAGTCGAGGACCACACTGGCCTTCTCTGCCGCGTCGAGCTCCACTCGCTTTAATCCCCTTGCAATCGCGCACTGCGTTCGTGCTATCGTCGTCATTGGAATTTCCTTTGAGGCGTCCCGAGCTTTGACCGGCCGAGGGACGCCTTTGCTATTGATGGGTAGCCGATCTCCCAGATCAGCCGGCGTGAAGCGAGGCATACCGCCCCGCGCCAGGACAAGACCTCAGGCCACACGAGCCGGTGTCATTCCTTCCTCGATGAGCCGCTCGATCGCACTGGTGGGAATCCGGACCGATCGACCTATCCGGACCGTGTCGATCTTCCTCGCTGCTACGTAAGCCCATAGCGTCTTCGGGCTGATGCTGAGCAACTCCGCTGCCTCAGGCACTCGCACTAGCTTTGGCATTTCCTCTTCTCCCTCGCTGCAGCCCTTGTTTCCTATTGCGTCTAGGGCGTGTTAGTGGGTACTCTAGAGCCATTGCTGCTCGGTATCAAGATTTCAGACCGTCGAGCAATACGGAGCGTGAAAATGTCTCGCGAGCAAGTAGCCTCGATTGACCCAGACAAAATCGACTTTACGGCGATTCGACGGCGTGATCTGACAGAAGCGCGTCTTCAGGGCTTTCTGACAGCCTGGGCTAACTTAGGTGCTGCGGCGAAGTCTGAAAGACGCAAAGAGACACTTGAACAACTCCGAGCACGTGCGGAGCGCCTCCGCCTGCCTCAATTGGAAAACGAGGAAAGGGAGTTTCCAGGTGGACCACTTATGCAGGACGCTCTGCGATTCATCTCGGGATACCGCGACTTGTTCGTAGACAATGCGATTCGATACCAAAGGTCAAGTGGTGGAAATGGACAATGGCTACTTGGCTTTGGTGCGAAGGTTACGAGCTTTGGGGAGAATCTGGCCGAAGCATGGAAATGCGAACATGCCGAGAAAAAGCGGGTGAAACCTCTGGAATCCAAAGCAATGAGCCTCAGAGCACTACGGATCATTCATCTCTTCCATTCGGTTTCAGATCTTTCCTTCGTCGAGGGCAACAACTCTCACCCGCAGTTCTCACCTGATGATGTCGTTAATTTCAATCCGGCTCAGCAACTGGGGGATCCCGTCATCGTGTCGCTGCTTTATATGCTTCGCAAGGAGCGAAAATTCCGCCTCTGCGCCCGACCTGGGTGCGAAGCTCCGTTCTTCGTCGCGGAGAGGGGTTCAACTCGCTATTGCTGCGTCTCTTGTAGCGAACTAGCGGCAAAAGCTTCTGATATGAAGTACTACGAAGACAAGGGCGCGGACCGGCGTCGGGAGCGCTTAGAAACGAACGCAGCCCGGCAATCTCGCGCGAAGCGGAGAAGCAAATGACCCTCTATCAGCGTGGCAAGGTGTGGTGGTACGAGTTTGAGTTCCGCGGTCAGCGGATTCGGGAGTCTACCCATTCCCGCGCCAAGAGCATCGCCGAACGCATCGAGCGCGAGCGCCGGCGCCAACTTGAGCTTGGCGCATTTGGACTCAGAGAGCACAAGGCACCGCAGATGTTCAGCGTGTCCTCAAAGAAGTGGCTCGAGACCAGCAAGACTCATTGGAGCGCGAGCAACTATCGAATCGAATCGACGAATCTTGAGAAGCTGATTCCTGTTTTCGGCAGGAAGCTACTTTCGGACATCAGCGGAGACGACATCAGCAAATATCAGGCGGGAAGGAAGTCCGCAGGAGCGAGCCCAAAGACCATCAACATGGAAGTGGGAACACTCCGGGCGATCCTCCGCAAGCACCGCGTCTGGGCCAATATCCAGCCCGACGTGCGCATGCTTAAGACCCGCGGAGAGATCGGCCGCGCACTCTCCGCCGACGAGCAGCACCGCCTGCTTGCGGCCTGCAAGAGGGTACGGTCTCGATCTCTATATCCTGCTGTGTTGCTTTCACTGCACACCGGACTGCGCAATGCCGAGCTGCGGCTCCTGCGCTGGCGCCAGATTGACTTCCTTGAGAAGCAGCTCATCGTCGGTAAGAGCAAGACGGCCGGTGGCGAAGGACGCGTGATCCCACTTAGCGAAAGCGCATTCGCAGCGCTGCAGGAGTGGCGCCGCGCGTTCCCAGATGCGGCACCTTCGCACTACGTCTTTCCAACTGAGCGATATGGCCTAGCTGGCGAGGAAGGCTACCTCGAAGGCAAGGTCATTCCGTACGCGATCGATCCGACGAAGCCAATAGGTTCCTGGAAGGTGTCCTGGACCGCGGCGCGCACCGCTGCAAAGGTCGATTGCCGCTGGCATGACATGCGTCACACGTTTGTGAGCCGGTTGGCCGAGTCACACGCTTCAGACGCGACGATCATGTCCCTGGCGGGCCATCTCAGCCGAAAGATGATGGAACGTTATTCGCATACGAGATCGGAAGCGAAACGATCCGCGGTGGCGGTCTTTGATCAGCCGCTGTTGTAGCCCGAAGCCCAAAACTGTTTCCTACCGGGTGACAAGTCCGCCGGTCAAAGCTCGTCTGATCCACCCGGTTTATCCGAGCAACAAAATGACCTGGAGGTGGCATTCACTATCCTCTGGTCGCCTCCATATCCTAATCGGATGATGATGTGGTATCGGCTGCGATGGTGGGTGGAAGAAACACTGAAGCGACGCAAAGAGGAGTCTTCACTCCGTCGCCTGGATATCAAGTATTACCTAGAGAGGAAAAAGCTCGGGCAGCAACTTGGCAAAGCATCATCGATTGATGAACAAATCGAGGCCGGCTGGACTGAGCGCGACTTTACGGAATCTTATTTCCGGAAAAGGCTCCCGATCGAACGAAGCCTTGTCGAGAGAGAATTGCGCAAGTGGCATATCCATGAGATGCGTTCCCATTTAGGCCAATCCTTGAGCGTTAGTGACATCGATAAGGCTTGGCGCTTGATCGCCAAAGCTAGGAGAGATAACCGCCAAGTATGGATTGTTACCATCTTAGCGGCCATCTCAGCCCTCGACGCGACGCTGAATGCGCATAGTGGTCTGATACAACTCGCACATTTCCTTTCGGGAATGGCAAAGGGAGTTTTAAGCTTTGCGACGCATCTACTCGCGCATTTGGTAAGCGCTATCCATTCACCCGGCAGCCCATGAAGAGCCGAGAGCATTTGATCCGAAGCGTTACAGGTAGAACGTGCCCGTGTCTTGAACGCCGGCGCGAGCCTACGCAAGGCGGCCCAAATGGGTCGATGGTGCACCAGGGTGTGATGGCGATCTGGACGATGGTACCCCCAGAATCCCACACAGACGCGGTGCGGCTCTCTTGGAAACTTCGCCTAAGTTATTGAGAAATATTGGCTCCTCAGGTAGGACTCGAACCTACAACCCTTCGGTTAACAGCCGAATGCTAAACCTCGGAGTGCACATGTTTTCAACGGAGTAGAGAGGAGCGGAGAGGACAATTTGGAGCCGTTTCGGCGCGCAATTCGGCGAAGAATTCGGCGAAGCTTTCTGAAACTAACGATCGGCCAATGAACCCTAGGCTCATCGGCCCAAACCGCTTCTGGAAACCTGGTCGTGGACAGAACGGACTCCTTACTCGTTATGCCGTCGTCTTCACAGCCTTTAGCATGGTTCACCGGCGGGAATCAGTGCCGCGACCCGCTCGGGATCGCCGCGCAAAACCCGGTAGCGCACATCCACCATTTCGGCAAGGTCATGAATTCCGTGCAGGCTGAGAGTACGCGACCGCGCCCGAAGCGTTTCAAAAATCTCCTCCCTGGGCCAGAAGATCAAGTCAAAACTGGATCCGAAGCTCTTTCCCTGCTTTCGCGCAGCATATCGGCGCCTGTCACACCACTTCCGAAATTCTGCCTCCTCGGCGATCTTCGGCAGCAATTCGATGGCGATGTCCACATCTCCCAGCCGCTCCGCTTCAGTGAGCATGCTGCCGAAAAGAACGGCGCTTTCGACCCGGTAAGCGTAGTCAGGATTGGAATTAACAGTGTCGAGGCGCTCCAGGAACTGCTGCAGTAGTGTTTCCGCTGTCTTTCGGAAAACTGGTTTTGCTGCGGAGGCGTTGGCAAAGGCTTCGCCACGGGATGTGAGTTCAAAACCCGACTCTGATAATACGGACTTGGGCCCAACAGGCTCGATAAGGCCCAGGGCTACCAGTTGCGCCAGTAGCTCCGCTGCCTCTTCGGCATTCACTTGAAAAACATCCTCGGCCGCCGGAGCCTCAAACATTCCAACACGGTAACGGCGCAGAAAAGCGCGCACTTTCACCGCGGAATATCCGGCCACGAGTTGGTGTTTGGTAATTCGCATCGGCGAGTCTTCGCTTCTATTTTCCAACGCGCGTAATGAATCGCGCCGTCTCTTTCACCTTTCCTTGCGGCTCAGGCGGCACTATCTCATGTTGGATTGATCCGATGCGGAAACATCGGCAGAAGGAATGAAACTCTGGCGAGTAGTCAAGCTGCGGGGATGGCACGCATCTCTTAAAACCTCTTGCTGATTTATCGAGGCCGACTCAAACAACATTGCATAGGAGTACGTCCCAAGGTGAATTTCTCTTTGTCGAAAATCATTGAAGGATTTGCGACCCGACATTTGCCTCTGCTCGCCCCCTTTCTCATGCTCTTTGCATGCGGAAGTGGTGAAATTGGCAGAACACCATCTGCCATCCCACGTTCCATGAGCGCTAGCCAACTCCTTGACTGGCAATGGTTTCCCCTATCCTTTCAATAGCTTACGGTCACACCTCCCAGCGCCGCCAGTAAGCCCCAGTAGGCGTCCAATGCAAGCTGTAGTGGGAAAAATGAATACACCTCGTCGTGTGGGGAGACATTTGAAATTGACGACCCTCCTGCCGCCAGCGTGAAATTGGAATCCCGCGTTGCCCTGGGCGCTTCGCTTTTCGATGTTCTGCGACTTGTGCTTCGATAGGGGATGATGCTGGTCGTCACGTGTCGGGGTCGGCCTGGTTATCTCCCTGCGGCCGTGCGTATTCAAGGATGCGTTTGGCATGAGTCCTGCCGATCCGTCGAGTTTGCTTGGGGCTTCAGCGGTTCTGCTTCTGGTGGTGGCATGCTCCGAAGCAACCCCACCATCTCAGGGCTCCCTCTTTGCGTAGATTCAAGCCACAAGCGAGGCTAGTCCGCGAGCGATCGCCAGCCCGAATGCAGACATCGAGGAGGCCGTCCCGATGTCGGCCCTGCCGCCTTCTCCCGGTTCTTCGCGCTGCTAGCGTAGATTGCGCAAGAGCCACCAAGTCAGATTTCTCCTAGAACCCTTCGCCTTCACATGGAATCGACTCTTTCACGCGAAATACCTTCTGCGCTTACACCACCCACAAACGGCGACCATATCAGTCCGATATGTATAATCGCTGTGTTGCCATGTTCCTAGACACAACACTCCGCACCTCCCCGGCCAGGAATTGTGCCTTACCTATCTTACTGATTCCAGGCGCATTCCTTGTAATCGGGCTGCTGATCTGGCAAGCGCTTGTTTCTGCTGGCAATCCGAACCCTCTCGCGCCCGGATCTGGCTCCGCAGCGCAGATTCTGGACATCGGCGTCCTGGTATTCCGGGAGGGCCTGGAGTGCGTCCTGGTCCTGTCAGCAATTACTGCAAGCATGGTGAAATCGGATGAGTCGTACCGCCGTCCCGTAGCTGCGGGTGCAGGCGTCGCCTTTCTCGCAACGCTCGTGACTTGGTTCATCGCCGTAGGCATTGTCGATGACCTAACCAAAAGCATCAACGCACTCTATATCCAGGCAGCCACAGGCTTGCTGGCAATCTTCGTTCTGCTCGTGGTGATGAACTGGTTCTTCCACAAGATGTACTGGACAGGCTGGATTTCGCTGCACAACAAGCGCAAGCATGCCCTGATCAAGGGAGCGGCAGAAGAGAATGCATCGAGACGTCAATTGCTTTGGGGAATGGCCTTGCTCGGCTTCACTTCGTTCTACCGCGAGGGAGTCGAGGTGGTCTTGTTCCTGCAGAGCTATCGTCTAAAGCTCGGCGGTGAGCCTGTTTTCGATGGAGTGCTGCTCGGTCTTCTCTTTACCGGCATCGTTGCGACTCTGACTTTCGTAGCCCATCAAAAACTACCGTACAAGAAGATGCTGGTGCTTACGGGCATCATGCTCGGAGCTGTCCTGCTGGTTATGGTCGGCGAGCAGGCGCAAGAGATGCAATTGGCGCATTGGCTGCCAACGACACAGATTCCATGGCTCGCGAATGTGATCCCAGACTGGATGGCATTGTGGTTCTCGCTGTATCCCACCGTACAGACATTGCTAGCCCAGGCCATCGCAGGTGTCGTGGTGATCGGGTCGTATTTCGTGGCGCGACGGTAATTCTGTGGCAGCCGCCGTCTTCACCACGCACGGCCTGGAGGTATGAGCAGATTGTCGCCTCGCTGTGGCGACATTTACACGGGCTTCCTTCCTTTATCGGTGCCATTTACTTCCTTCTATATTCTCTGCGCTATACCCCGTTCCAGCGCAAATGATCTCAACTCTCCTAGAGATGTACGATCAAGGTCTATGACTCGGATCACCGTGACCTGATTCATTCATGCAAGCGCTCCAGGAGAATTGGTGGAATAGGAAGGATGACGGCACAAGAGCGGATCGAGGCCCTGCGTGCAACTCAGTTATTTGGCAATGCTTCCGCGGAGGCGCTGAAACTGCTGGCCAGTCACGCCGTTGAACGCCGCCTGCATCAGGGGGAAATTCTCTTCGTCGGTGGAGAAAGAGCCCGGGGACTGTATGTGGCTGTTTCTGGCTCTCTCCGCGCTTTCAGGGAGAGCGAGGAAGGCCGAGAACAGACCATCCATGTGGAACGCGCTGGCGCCACGTTTGCGGAAGTGCCAGTTTTCGATAATGGACCCTACCCTTCTACAGTGATGGCCGAAGAAGAGTCGGTGGTTCTGTTTCTGGCAAAAGAGGATGTGCGGCGTTTTCTGCTCCTGAATCCGGAGGCAGCGCTTGCAGCCCTGGGGGTTCTGGCCGGTCGGCTGAGAAAGGTAACGTTGCTGCTGGAACAACTCTCCTTGCAGGACGTAACCCAACGGCTGGCGACTATGTTGATGGAAGAAGCGGCAAGCCGCGGCACCGTCGGGGACGGCATCTCCTTCTCTCTGCGCGATCCCCATCAGAGGATCGCCGCGCGTCTTGGATCAGTACGCGAAGTTATCACTCGGATTCTGCACCGGTTCGTAAATGAGCAGCTCATTGCCATCCATGGCCATCGCATCACAATCCTCGATGCCTCTGGCTTGCGGGCAAAGGCAAAGATGGATCTTCCCAAAACTCCGCCCCATTCATAGTTGGTTGGCTCATTCACGCTGCGTGATGGAACAGTGAGTTCGTCAGATCTTTTGCCTGTCGCCGTGGAGGGTCTTTCACCCGTTTCGAATTTAGTGCGAGCTGATCGTGAGCACTGGACAAGGAGCACGGAGAAGAACCTCAGGCAGCATGCCTCGACGGAAATGCGTGCTCCCAGGAATTGCACGCTTCGCACCGAGAACAATCAAGTCGGCTTGACGCCTTTTTGCAACTTGGACGATGTCTGCCGCGGGAGACTCATTCGAAAAGTAGCCTTGACTTGGACATTTCTGAGCCTCTCCTCCAGGCAATTCTCTATCGAAGGCATCTTCAAAAGCTCGCCAGCCACCCGGGGCTGGGAGAACTGCCGGGATCTTCGGCATAAAACAGTGTGAAGTAAGCTCCGTTCTCCTGCGCGAGCCGGTATCCATAAGCTGCGGCCTTGGCAGAGTGCGTTCCGGGAGCTGCAGCGCAAATGATCTCTTTGAGGAGCCATGTGCTCGCTCGAGGCGGCTCTGCCCTAGGACCCACGGTGAGGACTGGGCCATCAAAATGGTAAATCAGGGCCTCAGCCTCCGAGCCACACAACAAACGGTCTATCCCTCGCCGTCCGTGTGTCCCCACGACAATGAGGTCAGCATCGTCAGATTTGGCTACCGCCAAAATCTCATGCTCGATCTGACCATATCTGGTGATCGCGTTGACCTCGTAGCCCTGTCTCCCGCAGTTCCGCTCCGAGTGCGCAGGTCTCCTCTTCAACCCTTTCTTTGACCTCCTCTTCTGCCCAACCGCCTTGTGGTATCGCGATGTGTCTGACTGGCTGACCGACATGTACCAGCACAATCCGAGAACCATACCGTTTTGCAATTGCCTTCGCGTAGTTCAATGCATTTGCAGAAATTTCCGAGAGATCAGTCGCAATGAGGATTTGGCGAAAGGATATCTGAGCAGGAATGATGGCACTCATAGCGGCCCTCCAGCCTTTGCAGAGCATCGCTCCGCTGACACTACTGATAGTGGACTGTGTCACACCCAAACGCAGTGATATCGGTCACATCACACCACAATCGGTTCGACTCGCGAGGCGCAATTGCTAAAGGTGGTCTGCTCCAGCGGAATATGGTGGTGATGATCATGCTCTGGAAATCTCGTGATACTTCCAAGTGGGATAAGGTAATCCGGCCATCCGATTGATGACGAGAGCCTGAGCGACAAGGAGAAAGACTGCCAGTTCGATAATGACAAGCTCTTTGGGTTTCGAGATGATGCCCAACGAGACGATCAACGTAGTTGCACCCGCAGGCGGATGACCCGCGCGCAACAGGACCATGAACGCGCCTGTAGCCGACAGCGAGAGCGCAGCGGCGAGAATTCTTGGCCAGTAGACTCCTGCGTGCACTCCAAACGGCATGGTCGCAGCACCAGTCACGGCGAATGCGGCATAGCCACAAATGAGACCGATAGCATGACCCAGGATCGTATTTCGGGGACTGGAATTCTCCGCAAGTGGAGCAACAAAAAGGAGATATGCCGTTGGACCAAGAGATGGAAATACAAATGGGCTGTCTGTGATCACTGCGAGCATGGCGAGCAGCGCAATCGTGAGGAAGCCGTTTACCAGGACGTAAAGCGACCACACCAGACGTGGTGGAAAGTGGCGGAGCAGCCATGCCAGCTTCAGGCGCCTGAGCAGGACGGCGACGTGCTCAAAACCTCCACTGCTGTCCCTTGCGCCTTCGTTTCGCAATAGGTGTCCTCAACCTCTCAGATATTAGGTAGAAGGTCGAAGTATTCGTCGTCCTCGTTCTTCCCGCCTTCTCCTTTGCCGAGGTGCTTTTCCGACTCGATAAACTCGATGCGCTCGATCCACTTGACCATTTTGTAGCCAAGTTGATTTTCAACTCGCAACCGCAGCGGAGCGCCATAGACTTCCGGGAGTGGCTGCCCGTTCATCTGTGAAGCGAGCAGGCATTGGGGCTTCAAAACGTTCTCTATACTCTGCGTATCGTAGTACGCGCCGCCGTAGAGCGCGCCCCCGAAGGAGAAGAAAGCGACAACCTTAGCTTCGGGTTTTGGACGTACCAATTCGATAAGCGTCCTCATCGGAATGCCACCCCACTTCGCAATACCGCTCCAACCCTGAATACAGTGGTGCATAGTAATATGCTCGGTTTCGCCCAGCTTCTCAATGTCGGAGAGCGAGAGCTCGACTGGATTTTCGACCAGACCGGTTACCTTCAGTTTGAAGTCGCGGAAGCCGCCTTGAGCCAGGCGCTTCCAATCGTCACTTACAGGAATCTTCCCGTTGGGCCAGAAATACGGTGAGATGTCCTGCTCCGAATAATGCTGCTGCGGCGCAAGCCTGTTCAGGGTGAGCAATTGCATTGGATAGACGACGAACTTGAGTGCATGCTGCAGTCCGCGTGGGTGACGCCATGAAATGTAGTGCGCCGCGACCCACGAAAGAATGACGACGCCAATGCCCACAAATCCGAGGATCATACCCAGCCGCCTCTGATCGTCGGTTCCCAGCACGATGTGATTCATGTTTCGCGCAAAACCTGTCATTACGATCAGGGTTACATGGACCACAATGAATGCGAAGAAGCTGAGCATGGTGAGAAAGTGAATGGACCGGGCCGACTGCCTGCCGCCAAAGAGCCGCGCATACCAGGGAAAGCGATTCACCACGGCGGGCGACATGGCAATGCCGGTAAGGATTGCCAGAGGGCCAAAAACGAAGACAACGGAAAAATAGGCGATCTGCTGCAGCGCGTTGTACCCATAGAATCCATTGGGCTCTGGAGGTAGATGGAATGTTGAGTAATGCACCCAGGTGTTCCAGGCCTGCAGGAGAACGACGGAGGAAGTGGGCACAAGGCGCCGCCACTGTTCCGTATCAAAGAGCATGATGACGAAGAAAACGCCGGTGAGGATGAATCCATGCACGTTGATGAAGTGCCAGACCCGCGCAATGCCGATCGTGTGGCGATAGCCCGGGGTTCCAACTAAAGGCGAGATGTAGCGCGCGTCGTCCTTTGCCGTCCAGAGGCGATCGCGCGGAACTTTGAGCGGCGTAAACCGGATCCATTCGCTCCCCGGCGTGCAGTCGTCATTGAAATATAGACGTGGATGATCAACCAGAATGGAGAGCCCACTGCGGATCAGCATCATCACAAAAAGAAAATTGAAGAAATGGCAATAACGGACCCAGAGCGGAAAACCGTGCGGCCCTGCGAAGTTGTTAGGGTATATCTGAGGGAGCGGCGGGAATGTGAGGCAGGCCGGCGAACGCGACCTCGATCCAAGACGCTGCAACTGCCGATAAAATCACCACAGCAGTCCAGATTAGAATGCTTGGTCGAATCCAGATGCGGAAGCGACGATCCTTTGGATAGTGCACTGCCCCGTGGGCAGCGTCAAAAGAGATCATGGCTCCTCACTTTTGTGAATACGATCGCAAATCTTCTCTGCAACTCGCTGGACATCGCGTGCAGCATCGCTTTCTGATGCCGGCAGTACGATGCAGGCTGGTTCATCGACCGTAATGCGCAGCATTCACCTGCTCGAATCCTTTCCACTTATCGGGCAAATCGTCCAGTGCGAAAATGGCCGAGACGGGGCAGACAGGAACGCAGGCGCCACAATCAATACATTCCACCGGATCGATGAAAAGCTGCTGCGCTTCGCCGAATTCCGACTCATTTTTGCGTGGATGAATGCAATCGACAGGGCAGGCGTCCACACACGCGGTGTCCTTGACCCCAATGCACGGTTCAGCAATTACATATGACATAGCGACCATGACCCTCAGATTAGGATGACAGTTGAACAGCGCGCCTGCTGTGACTAGGGTCACAGCGGGGCGGGCGGAGGTCGATGGATTTTCAAGAGCAGTTTCAATCGCAGATCACAATGTTAGATCGGCGGGGCAGCCCATCGACTTCGTTGCGCAGTCTGCAAATCAAGCACGCATCGGTATGGCTACTCGGGTAACGTATAGCGGGCGTCGATGAGCCTGCGTAAGAGGTCCCTAGTTTCCAACGGATGCAGGCCACGCCGTTGCTCGATACGTTCTGTTTGCTCCGCTAGATAAGGATCTTTCACTGCTTCACGAAACCACTTGGAGTAATCGCCGCGATGCAGGTGAAAGAGCCAGGTCTCTTCGTCGATACCCTCCGCAATCTGGGAAAAGATCGCAAGATTGTGGGCCTTGATGTTGTGGCGGTTATTCGGGCCTCGAAAGTAGAAGCTGTGGTAACGCATGTTGCCCTCGGCATACTTTCGGCGATGGCGAATGCGCTCCCCCTTGGGCGGAATAATGCGCATGGAAGAAGGAGGTACTCCGGTGCGGGGAAACCAGACAACAGCTTGTCCCATTTTGTGGGACAACCCTTCGGGCCAGGCCAGAGTATGGCCACTGGCCATGCTGAAGTTCCGTATTGTCTTCTCTGGTGCAGGGCCAACTGCGATGATTGCATCGACGAGTTGCAGGACGGTGGCTGCGAGATGTTCAGGATGCACGGTTACCAGCATCGTCTCGCCAAGTTTCTGCGGCAACACCTCCGGCAAGTGTCCCCAATCCAGCGGTAACAGGTGGTGGGCCTCATCGAGAACCATCCAGTGCGGCCGCCCTGTGCGCGTTCGCAACGTCCGGAGACTCGGGAAAAGCTGACCGAAGAACGCTGGCCGGTCCGCGAGCTGAATGCCGAGCAGATTGACATTGATATTCATCTTGGGATCTTCCAGAATGCTCAAGACCTCGTTGATGCTGGCCGAATGATGCGGATCGCCGAGTGTGATCACTCCCTGCAATGTGCCATAGTCACCCTCGGGGTCGATTATGCAGATTTGATATGTCTGCTCAATAAGGCGCTCCACGATTCCCGCTGTCACTGTGGACTTGCCGCTCCCGGAGGGTCCAGCGACCAGAATGCTTGTGCCATACGGGGGAATTGTGATCGCGTTCCCGTCTGCGCGCACACCTACGGAGATGAGGTTGCGTTTGACCTTCCCCTGCATGCTAACAAGATCATCGACGATCAACTTGTCCACTAGCTCCGCCACACCCTCACCAGCCTCACTCTTGGTAACAAAGTCGGCAAGCCGAAGGATGGAAGGCGCGGCATTCGCTACGGCTACGGAACACTCACAACGCGTCAGGAAGGAATGATCATTTTCTGCGTCACCGATACCCACGGCTTCGTGAAAAGACAGTCCCAGCTTTTGCAGCGCGTGCCCCAGGCCGGTAGCTTTGTTGATGCCCGTGGGGAGCACCATTACGGCGCTCTTATTAAAGACGATAAGCAGTTCTAATCCAGTGTCCCGGATGGCTTGCAGTACGGCGCCTTGATTCGGCAGCCACGTCGCTATCACTACCTGCCCCACTTCGATCGGATTCACGCCGAGGCTTCTAAGGCGCTCGATAAACTCTGTCTGGGGAGGCTCGCCAAGCAGCGTCACCTCTTTGGTGGCGGGCGCATAAACGACTGCCCCGTTTTCCGCCACAATGAAATCGAACAAATTCAACTCTGGCAAAACCTTTGAAAGGTCCTCCAGCCGTCTTCCGGTTACCAGGATGGCACGTCGACCAGACTCTCTCAGCCGCGCAATTGCAGCGATCGCATCTGCCGACGCTTGCCCGTTCGTGGCGAGTGTTCCGTCATAGTCGGTGGCCAGGGCCAGGTATCGCATCCTAAAGTCCTCATCATTTCGGATCGGCGGGATTGTCGAACCAAATCACCGCAATGAGCTAACCTCCTTGCGCCGCTGGCCGCTTCGACTTAACCTTCTTGAGTAATCGCCGGCCTGAATGCCATTTTGAATCTTCAGCTTTGGAAGTTGTGTCACTGCTGGTCTGCGAAAGAACATCGTGCAGCACCCAGTCGATTCTGTCGCAGGCATCTCTTACCTTGGCGTTTAACTCCGGATCCTCTCGAAGTGAGGATGACAGCGTGATGGCTGTCAACGCATTCCGAACATGATGGTTGACGTCTTCTATGATCTGCATCCGCACTAGCAGCTCGCGGCGGTGGGACTGCATTCCTATTAGCACGAATCCGCTCAGCGCAGCTGCGGCGGCAGCATCCAGTAGGTCTGACGGGAGCATGCCGCGCAAAATGCCCTTTGTGACCCAGTCCATGGCGACATTAGCCACGATGGTGAGAACTCCAGTCAAGACTGCGATCAGGATGACGAGCCAATAGGAGTTTCTCCAGGACATGCGTCTGTACGTAGCGGCACCGTCTTCAACGTGCGGCTCTTGCGCGCTGGTCGCGGTTTGATCCCTCATAACGTCAATCCGCCTCGATATGGATAAGTGCTCTCGCCCATGCGTTGCACGAGAGTCTGTGCCGTGTGCGCGTCGGGTCTTGCGAGCGCGTTCGGGGGAACGCCATGATTCGCAGCGCGTTCATTCTACTCGCAAAGGCTGGGCTTCTTCGAAGGAGGTTCTGGAAGCACCTGGGCGGCTCACGTTTCAGCTCGATAAATACAACTGGGCCTGCTAGTGGAAGCTTATGAACAAACCAGCGTAGCGAGAGTGGTGCAGCGTAACGCACTTATTTACGTCGTACACGAGCACCACTCAATCGCGTAGGCATAGATACATATGGCATGACACCGCCATGCTTGAGGCAAGACTGCTGGTTAGACGACAGGCATGCTGTGACTGGCGTCACAGTATCTTGAGGAAATCGTCGATAGGCTCTTTATTAGAGCCTCCCGTGGCCGCGTATGCGAGCCGGGGTTGTGCGATGAATGAGCGTCGTGCGTCAGAACGTCCGTCACCCCGGCAATTTGTTGGAACAACCGCTCTAGAACGCACGGAAGAAGAGAGTACCGATATTTGCATCGGGCTGATCGGCGCGGCAAGAGACCAGCTGCTCAGTGCGATACGGAAAGAAGGACCGACGATGAGTACCGTTGCAGCGCCGCCTGTTTTCAAGGCCAAACTGATTGGGCGTGAGGAAATCGCTAATCAAACGATGGCGTTTCGATTCGAAAAAATGCCGGGATGGGCGTACACCGCCGGGCAGGCCATTGACATAACCCTGATCAATCCTCCGGAGTCGGACAGCGAAGGAAACACGCGAGGCCTATCACTTGCGAGCGCGCCGTTCGAGGATACGATAATGGTCGCAACAAGGCTCCGCGACACCGCCTTTAAGAGAGTGCTGAAACTGGTGCCGTTGGGCACCGAAGTCAAGATTGAGGGGCCTTTCGGGAATCTTACGCTGCACAACAATGCTGCGCGGGCAGCCGTCTTCGTTTGTGGCGGTATTGGAATCACTCCCGTTCGCAGCATTCTCTTTTCGGCGGCTCAGAAGAAGCTGCCGCATCGAATCTTTCTGTTCTTCTCCAACCACACGCGACAGGATGCGCCGTTCTTCGATGAGCTTGATCGTTTGCAGGCAGGAAACGAAAACTACCGGTTCATTCCTACGATGACGGATCTTACAGTCTCACGCGGCAGCTGGAGTGGTGAAACCGGCTTTATCAATCGCGAGATGTTGGCTAGGTATCTCCAGAATGTCCAGCAAGCAATTTATTACCTGACCGGACCGTCTTCCATGGTCGCGGGAATGCGAACTGTGCTCCATGAAGCGGGCGTAGACGATGACGACATCCGTGTCGAAGAGTTCACAGGTTATTGAGTTGAAGCGACGCACCCGTACAGAACATTCAGATTGTCAGTCAGTCTCCGAAGGGAGAACTGGTCCGAAGCAAGGTCAGTATCACTGGAGGCCATCCACGTCTTCACAAACGGGCTTGGTGATCCACGATCTGCTTAATATGGCTACTTTGCGGGTTGGCTGGCCGGAAACGCTCGGCATAATGGCTGTGGGTGCAGCGACAATCGCGATCATCTGCGCGGTTCACTTTGAAGTGAACGCAGAGCCGATTGTTGCTGCAACTCTCTCGAGGCTGGCTCGCAGAACATTTGTTGTCGCTCGTGCACAGGAGGCATTCGCGGAATTCGATGTCAACATGGAGCGAGGCGACCCGGCGCGGCAATGATCCTTTTCCAAATGGGTTGATCGGCAAGTCGCGCGACCGGGGATGGACGAGGGGAGCTAGAGGGGATGACACAAGCTCAATTCGCCGGCGGAACTGTCGACGCGCCGCAGGCGCGTCCGGAAAAGGGACAGTTGATTCGTGGTTTCACTTTGATCTCGGCTCTCGGGCAGCTAATCAGTCTCTCCGATTATCGAGGGCACTCTAACTTGGTGCTCGTCCTAGCAGGAGGAGATTCCGGCAACCCCGATCTCGTGATTTTGACTGAAATCGCAGCGAACTATGCGCAGTTTCGAGAGCAGCAGGCCGAGGTGCTGGCCATTCTGCAATGTGATCGGGAACGCGCAGTTCAAATCGCGCATCAGACAGGCCTGCCGTTCCCGATCTTGGTTGATGAGGACGGTCGGATCCATCGCTCCGCTGGCGCTGTGGACATGTCCGGGCATCCGGCAGTAGCAATCTACATTACCGACGCCTTCGGCGAGGTGTTCGCTCTGTATCGCACTGCAGACGGACAAACAATGCCGAGTGTGCAGGAGATTGTGAAGTGGTTAAGCTTCATCAATATGCAGTGCCCAGAGTGTGGCCATCCCGAATGGCCGAATTAGCCGCCGTCCCGTGGACGGGGGCTCGATGGCTCAGTGACAACGGTATGCCCGCAATTCCTCAACCACTCATAACTGTAGATTCGTGGTGATTTAAGTCCTATGCAACGGATTCTCACAAGTTAACACTCGGTAATGAGGTGAATCATGAGACAGCATGCCTATCCGGATGTGAGACAGCGCGAATCATATCTCATCCCCCCTGAAGAACTTGGCGATGGACAGCATCCCGCTAAAATGCAGGGACACTGGCTACTGGCTCGTGCTGGCAAGAGAGTACTTCGTCCAGGAGGCGCTGAACTCACTCGGCAGATGATTGATATGTTGGCAATTGGCCCAGAGGATCGGGTGGTTGAGTTTGCTCCAGGTCTTGGCGTCACAGCCGGAATGGTCTTACAGAAGCACCCTCAGGCATATTGGGGAGTGGAGCGCGAGCCGCCGGCAGTGGGGCGACTGCGCCAGCGATTTACAGGAGCCGCCAGTCATATCGTGTTGGGCCAGGCAGAAGCGTCAGGGTTGCCTGATGCCTGCGCAAGCGTGGTCTATGGTGAGGCGCTATTGAGCATGCAAAATCAGCAGCAAAAGAATCGAATCGTCAGCGAAGCCTGCCGCCTTCTGGCTCCCGGAGGGCGGTACGGAATTCATGAACTATGTTTCCTGCCAGACGAAATTCCAAACCATGTGCGTCAGGAGATTCAAGCAGAAATGTCGCGAGAAATCCATGCGGGAGTGCAACCGCTTTGCCGGAATGAATGGATAAGGTTGTTTAAACAGAACGGGCTGAAGGTGACCTGGAGCGGGAAAGCGCCGATGCATCTGCTGGAGCCGTGTCGCCTTCTGGCTGATGAAGGGTTTATAGGCGGCTTGCGCATTGCCTTCCGTATGACAGCGAACCCAGGACTCGGTCAGCGGATTCTTGCCATGCGGCGGCTCTTCAACAAATACGAGGAGCATCTCGGCGCCGTCTCACTGGTGGGTCAGCGAGAGCAGGCGAATGCCTGAATCGGCTGATCGATATTGACCAACGTTAGAGGCGGGCACTCCCCGCGGTTGAACAAACACTGGCACTAGTGCCGAAATCGACGCATTCGAGAGGGTCAGAACATTCAGGCGATGCGCTTCGCTTGATTAAAAATCAAACATCCCAGGTCCACACCGCTCATACTTCCAGGCCACTGTCCAGGTCGGCGTTCGAGATTTCGAACACCAGTGGAGGACGTTCGGGTCGACGAACCTCGCCCGCATGGATTTCGTGTGGAGCGTTGACGAATGCTCGTAGGCTGATGCGCCAGATGGCGACTTGCAATATGTGTGACAGGGTGGCTTCTTGAAGCCCGGGTCACATCCGTGGCACTCCGACGGTGGCTGGAAAGCCTGATGCTATGGCTTCGAGTAAAAATTGCACAGAGATGTGTTGCGTGAGTTCAGCATGGTCGAGATAAGGGTTCACTTCGACGATGTCCACCCCGACAAGCTTTCCGTATCTGGCGATTCCATGAAGCAACTGTTTCGCCTGCCGAAAACCTAAGCCGTCCGCTTCCGGGCTCTCGGTGCCAGGAGCGATTGAAGGATCGAGCACATCGATGTCCAGGCTCACATAGTAATTCCCAAGGTCCCCAATTTCGGTGACGACCGCGGCGGTTCCCTCGTTGTGAACACGCTCCATCGGGAAAACCAGATTGCCATGGTCCAAGGTTTCACGATATTCGCGATCCGTGCTCTTGATGCCTCGGACCCCGATGGTCACGATACGCTTGACGAAGGGCAACTCATGAATGCGGCGGAAAGGGCTGTTGTTGGTGAACGCCATATCCATCGATTTGTCGCGATAGTCCAGATGAGCGTCCAGCAAGACCACCGTGAGCGGCTCAAACTTCTCGAATGCCGCCAGCAGTGGAAAGCTGACGGAGTGGTCTCCTCCGATGGAGGCCAGAAGGAGACCGCGGTCGATGATGGAACGGGCATGCGAGGTAGTCCGTTCACGCGTAACTGCCGCATCGAGCCGCACATCCACATCGCCGGCATCCACTATGCGGACACCGGACAATAATGTGGCATTCTGTCCGATGTCGAAGTATCCGGAAGATCCTGCATCGTCCCCCAGCCAGCCAAATCGGGTGGAGGCGTCCCGGAGCGCCCGCGGCGCCTGACGGCAACCCGGTCGCATAGAAGCCATATTGTCGAATGGAATACCGAGCACCGCGACATCGGCATTCATCTCCGTCGGCTCGAAAACATAGGGAGCCTTGCAAAAGGTCGCGATGCCGGTGTGTGGCAGGCCTGCTGCTTGTCTTTTGGCAATCATCGAGACCGCTCCTTCCCTTCCTTCGATGAAACTCAATCATTATTGCCCTCAAACCGATCAGGTATTTCAGAGCCGACCAGTGGCGCGCTGCGCTCGCCAAGGCCGCAGTAGGAAACGACTTCGCGGCGCCCTTGATGCCATTCCCCTCATCCAGTTTCTCAAAGGATCGGCTGATTTGCGGTGCTGTGTTTGTTAGGTCCTTGTGACGAGGGAATATTGGTGACGCTTTCAGATACTTCACGGGTGTGATCTATGTCACTGAGCAGTTGGCTGCCAGAATTTATTTTGGAAACTACTATAGGAGATTCCCACCATGGAGATTGGACCGGAGACACCGGTACGTGACATTGCAATCGAGCTTCCAGCCTCAATTCCAGTGCTCGAACGTCTCAACATCGACTATTGTTGCGGAGGGAAACATACGTTGGCGGAGGCCTGCGCGAAACGCGATCTGAGTGTCGTTCCCGTGCTTGAGGAATTGGAGCAGCAGCAACAGAACGCGACGTCGCTCGAAACTGCCTGGCGGACGGCGCCCTTAAAACAATTGACGGATCACATTGTTCAGAAACATCATGCCTTCGCTCGCGGTCACCTCGATCTGATTCGCGAGCTGGCGGCAAAGGTCGAGCGCCGTCACGGCGCCAGTCATCCCGAACTCTTTCAGGTGAGCGAGGCCTTTGCATCGATCAGCGCAGAATTGACACACCATTTCTTCTGCGAAGAAAACATCCTGTTTCCATACATCGCTCAGCTGGAAGCTGAGGAAAGGCCTGCCTTGCCGGCTGTCTTTGGAAGCGTGCAGCAGCCCGTTACCCGCATGATGATGGACCACGATCACACGGGTAACGAGCTTCGTCTGCTTCGCGAGATCACCCACAATTATGAGACGCCGGCGGGTGTCTGCACCACCTACCGCGCTCTCTATCGCGCCCTCGCAGATCTTGAACAGGACCTGCACCAGCATATTCATCTTGAAAACAACATTCTTTTCCCCCGTGCGATGGCTGCGGCGAAGGAGCAGGAATGAGTGCAGCGCCACAACTGCCGCTTATCGATACCAACGCCGCACGCATTATCGGCGAACGTAAAAGCCAGCGGCTGGTAACGGCATTTGTTCTGAGCGGCATCTTGTTCATGCTGCTGCCTGGCACCTTCCTGGGCGTATGGAACCTGTTGAGCATTTCTCAGGCGCACGATGCCGCAACACTGCCCCAGGCATGGTTGCAGGCTCACGGGCAGGCACAACTGTTCGGCTGGATCGGTTCTTTCATTCTGGGCATTGGCTTCTATTCGCTGACAAAGATGCAGAGCGGACGTGTCTTTCCGGCGCGCACCGGCTGGATGGTGTGGTTCCTCTGGACATTGGGCGTGACTTTCCGCTGGTTGGCGGGAGTCACCAACTGGAACTGGAAGGTGGAGTTGCCGGCGTCTGCGGTCTTGCAGTTTGCTGCCTTCCTTCTCTTCTACGTCTCCGTGCGTCGCCATCGCCCAAAGGCGTTGGGGAAGCCCGAAGTGTGGATGCGGATTGTGTCCGCGGCCACTGTGGGCTTCCTCGTCACTCTCGCGGTGAACTGCGGAATCCTGTTCCGCCAGGCATGGACTGGAGAATCCGCCGCGCTGCCGCATGTCCTCGATCAGACGTTTGTGGTTCTGGCAGTCTGGGGAATCCTCGTTCCCACGATCTGGGGATTCAATGCACGCTGGCTGCCTGTCTTTGCGGGGCTGAAAAAGCCGGACACCCATCGCCTCCTGCTTGCTTACCTCTTTAGCATTATCGGCGTGGTGGCAACGATTACTGACTGGTTATCTCTTGCAGCCATTGCCTTGCTCTTCGCAGCCTTGCTCTCTATCGATGCGCTGCATGTGTGGGAGCGTTCGGTGAACCCGCCGAAGCTGCTGAATATCCACCCGAGTTTTGCCATTTTCATCCGCTTCACCTATGTGTGGCTGCTCCTTTCCTGCCTACTCGCGCTCGTGGCGATTCCACTGGATCGATCGGGAGGACTCTGGGGAGCGAGCCGACATGCGCTGACGGTCGGATTTGTCGCCGGAATGGTCTTCACAATCGGACAGCGTATCCTGCCGGCCTTCTGCGGCATGCGTGTCCTCTGGAGCAAGCGGCTGATGTTGTGGTCCCTGCTGCTGCTTTATAGCGGATGCTCTCTGCGCGTGGCGTCGGAACCGCTGGCCTATGAACACCTCTGGGCGCCGGCGTGGAAGATCCTGCCCGTTTCCGCAGTGACGGAACTGGCAGCAGTGAGTTTGTTCGCTCTCAATATTGTTGTCACGCTCTGTCGGCCACCCGCGCATCTTCGTCTGGAAACCAAGCCATTTCCATCGCAAGGAGCAGCTTAAATCGTTCGAAAGACCCATGAATCGCTGTTATGGAGGGAGGCCGACATCGGTTGCTTCCATGACGAGGTTTCTCGAAGACGCGACATCTAGCGGCCTACATTCCGCTGAAAGGCGCATATGTTGTGGCTCACAGTTGCGAACAGCTCTTTTCGCCTGCTCTCCTCAATCGTTCCTCTTCCAATTGCGGGCCCCTAAACGATATCGCCACGCTGTGACCGAAATCACAGCACATGCTCCTCCAAGAGCCTACTGTGTCATCAGAAGACGATAGTCACAATTGCCGAAAAGAGATGCTCCTATGCAAAAACATAATCTAAACGCGCTGATCGAATACGATGACGAAAAGTTCAGTCCCAAAGTCTTGATAGAAGAACCTGGATACCGCATGGTGTTGTTAAACATGCGCGCAGGCCAACTGGTTCCAGAACATGCGTCAAAAGGTATGGTCACCATACAAGCCATCCTGGGACACATCACCTTGTTCGCAGGACCTTTCCCCGATGAATTGTATGCCGGGGAAATCATCTGCATCGAGAGCGGCGTGCGGCATCGAATCGAAGCAATCGAGGATTCAGCTCTGCTTGTTCTCTCGACTGGCGGTCCGGCTTCCTCTATGACGCAGTCCGAGGAGCTAGATTTATACCAGGTTCCAAGATCACAACTCTTCCCGCTTGTGTTTGAGCGGTTCGATGCATTAGAGCTAGGGGAATCATTCGTCCTGACAACTGATCATAATCCCGTGCTCTTGGAGAGGGAGCTTGACAACACGCGGCTTGGGCAGGTGTCCTGCGAGCACGTCGACCGCGGTCCAGACAAGTACCACATCCGGATCAGGCGGGTTGGGATAGCTCACACCTCCCGCAGTTTGCTTGCCAAGCGGCCAGAAGATTTAGTGCATGAAATTCACCATATCTGAAGGCGCACACCCCAACACGGACGTACAATATCTGGCTGGAGACCGTCAATGGCCACAACGTTTCCCGGACCCGAGACGCTACCTCGCGAAAGCTACCTGACCAATGAGTACGGACTTAAGTCGTGGCTGCTGACTCAGGACCACAAGCGCATTGCTCTCCTCTATCTATTCACAACCACTTTCTTTTTTGTGATTGGCGGCGTGGCCGCATCGTTGATCCGCCTCGAGTTATTGACTCCAGTCGGCGATCTGGTTTCTTCGGACACTTACAACAAACTTTTCTCTATTCACGGCATCATCATGGTGTTCTTCTTTCTGGTGCCCATAGCGCCGGCTGTGCTGGGAAATTTTCTAATACCTCTCATGATCGGGGCGCGCGATGTTGCCTTTCCAAAACTCAATCTCTTGAGCTGGTACCTTTTCGTTATAGGCGGTTGTTTCGAGCTTTACGTGATGATCTTTGGCGGCGTGGACACGGGTTGGACGTTTACTACACCGCTCAGCACACATTACGTAAATACCCATGTCATCGCAGCCGCGATGGGCATCTTTATTGCCGGCTTCTCCTCCATATTGACAGGCCTTAATTTCATTGTCACCACCCACAGGTTACGCGCTCCGGGCATGACCTGGTTCCGACTACCGCTGTTCATATGGTCCTACTATGCGACATCGATTATCTTTGTGCTGGCCACTCCCGTGGTCGCCATGACCATGGTGCTCGTCGTACTGGAACGCGTCGCCGGCATCGGCGTATTCGACCCAGCGAAGGGTGGCGACCCGCTTCTCTTTCAGCACCTCTTTTGGTTTTATTCTCATCCCGCCGTGTATGTCATGATCCTGCCTGGCATGGGAGTCATGTCGGAAGTCATATCATGCTTCTGCCGAAAGCGGGTCTTCGGATATACGGCAGTTGCTTTCTCTTCGGTGTCCATTGCCGTCTTCAGCTTTTTTGTCTGGGCACATCACATGTTCATCATGGGCATCTCGAACTATTCAGCATTGGTATTTTCCTTTATGAGCATGCTGGTGGCCGTGCCCTCGGCGATCAAGGTGTTTAACTGGTCCGCAACCATGTACAAGGGCTCAATCTCCTTTGACACGCCGATGCTTTATGCCCTTGGCTTCATCGGCCTTTTCACCATGGGCGGCTTGACGGGAATCTTTCTGGCGTCCCTGGGAATTAATATCCACGTGACCGAAACCTACTTCATCGTCGCTCACTTCCATTACGTCATGGTCGGAGGCATGGTGAGCGCCGTGATGGCGGGCCTCCACTTCTGGTGGCCCAAGATGACTGGAAGGATGTATCCAGAGTCGCTGGGGAAGCTGGCCGCCGTGATTCTATTTATTGGGTTCAATCTCACTTTCTTCCCGCAATTCATTCTTGGCTATTTGGGCATGCCCCGACGCTATCACGCGTATCCGCCGGAATTTCAGGTGCTAAATGTGTTCTCGACTGCTGGCGCCTCCATTCTTGCGATTGGCTACCTGCTTCCAGTGCTCTATTTTCTTTGGTCATTGAGATATGGAAAGATTGCGGGATCGAACCCTTGGCAGGCGGCTGGATTGGAGTGGACCGTACAATCACCTCCACTGACGCAGAATTTTGCAGAGATACCCATTGTCGATTTCGAGGCTTACGACTACGAACACATTCCGCGTCGCGTTGAAGTGGCTAGTTGATGCGGTGTAATCGTCGATTCGATATATTCACCAAGAAGCATCTTGAGCTTCCGAGGTGACCTGCGCCCTCTAACGTTTAAGAAGGACCTCACGGGCATCCGGCAAGGAGTCTAGTCGCGACGCATTCCTCATCGCCGTACTATGCATCGGAGTTAAACCAGCGCTTGCTTAAGCGCATGCCGAATTGATTCGACTCAATCCGTGAAGGGACGAGGCCACTTTCGAACCTACAAGTTGCTCTACATCAATCCAATCGGGTGTATTGATGTCGCAGCTGCGAAAACAGTCGGCGGGTGCGCACAGTGAATGTTCAGAATGCAAGAAATCTTCGTGATCCAGAAGATCGAGTAATCGATCAATTGTGCAGCCAGGAACGGAAAGAAAAGATGATGGACAAGACAATCGCTGACAGTTTTCCTGCAAGCGATCCACCTTCATCACTACCTGACCCCGACGAAGACTCATTTGCATCAGTTTCAGTAGAGGAAGAGCTGTGATGAAATATGTGGAGCGCGTGTACGACCCGCTCAGTAGTCGTGCCGGACCTCGATTCCCCATATTGGAGAGGCACGCGGGGCAGTCTGCGCCGCAACTGCCCGAGAGAACGCCGATTTGCATGCCCCGTTATCAGCATGTATTTACCACGATCACGCGACTGTTGCCTTCGCAGAGGATACGATCCTTCCGGATTTAGCCCAACCAGATCGATTGAGCCCGTTTCTCCGATTCCAAGAACGTATCTCAATGCCTCTTTTCTGCCACAATGTACCGTCGTACCCGCGCGGAAGCAGCTCAGTGTCGCAGATGTGGCCTCTTTGACGGCCACGCTAAGATCTAATCGACTTTTTTGCCAACTGAGCTGTTCCGCTTGGGAAGCAAACCTAAGCCCGTGCGAAGCGTTCCGACAATCGCGCCAATGCGAGTGCACCAAGCAAAAGCCCAAAGTCGCGCAGCGCGATATCGTAGAAACCTGAATAAGTAAGCAGATTGACGATGATCCCTAGCAGCCACAAGGCAACGATATAGCCTCCCCACCGCGGCCTCAGAGCAGCGACGAGCCCTGCAATGATTTCAACGACACCCACAAAGAGCATGAAACTGTGGGCGTTCCCCACAATCCTAACTATCCAGGGTGCCAGATACTTGTCCCAGTCCACCATGAGGTCAAAGAATTTGTCCAACCCAAAAAGGATAGGCGCAACAGTAAAACCAATACGGAGGATTTGATAAGCCTGATAACCAGGATTTGATAGAACCCTTTCATTCATTTGAAGGCTTGTTTCATTTGTCATATATATCCTTTCAAAACGCGCGTGGTAGTCGTGACCTGAAGAAATCTGTGTGCGATTTCCAAGCCTTAGCAGGCGGAAAGTTGTTCCAATGCCGAGGGCTGAAGAAGAGTGAGAGCCACGCCCCTGATCGCAATGAGCTTCTTTTTGCGGAACCGGCCAAGTGTACGCGTAATGGTCTCGCGTGTTGTTGCTGTCATTGAGGCGAGCTCTTGGTGAGTCAACGCCATCGTGATGGTCGGAGTTGATGTACTACTTTTTGTTTCCTCTGCCCAGTCCAGGAAGAGCCTGGCCAAGCGGCCCGCCGGCGTCTCCGGAAGTGCAAGGCGTCGCGCGTCATCAAAAGCGATCTTGTAGTCTTCCGCCAATGCCTTCGCCGCGCACATGCTTGCGTCGCTAAAGTGATGTAGAAGATGTTCCAAAGGCTTCAGGTGCAACACGCGAACACGGCTGGGCTCCAGAGCCTCCGCGGTTACTTCGAACGGCTCGCCACCCAGAGCGGCGCTCATTCCGAGCACATCTCCGCCATGCGCTATACGGAAAATCATGGTCCGTCCCTCGCGGGATGTGACCGATACCTTTATCTTTCCGGAGCAGACAACGAAGATTGCATCGCATTGATCTCCTTCGCGAAAGAGAACACTGGCGCGTGGGTATTCCACTCCGACAGAATGAGATTCCAGGAAGGTGCGCGCGTCGTTGCCGAGGCCGCAGAAGGCGTGCTTTCCGGGGTTGGAGCAATTCTGGCACTTGTTGAACATTAGACTTCTCCGAAAACTGATCTCGTTCTTCTTAGAAGCACGCTCAGTGCCAAAGCCATCATTTGTCTTTTCAATGACTTATGCTTTTGACGCATGCCGATAATCATCTAGGCGTGGGTTTAATCGCTCAACCTGCGCCATATGGCGCACAGACAATGGCCGGGCTTCGATGGTCTTGATACGATCAGTTCACAGTCCTAAAGGCACTTTCTGATGGATCAGCCTGTTCACATCGTGATCATCGACGACAACGCCGGAAGCGTGCAGATGCTCTCGGCCGCTTTGCGGCAGACGGGCGTCTCGATCAATACCGCATGTGATCCCGCGGAAGGGCTTGAAATTGTGCGCCGGGTGCGTCCACGTCTAGTCATAACCGATCTGGTGATGCCAAAGTTCAGCGGTCTGGACGTTCTCGAGCAGGTGATGAGGTTCGATCCATCGATCGATGTGTTGCTCATGACCGCCCACTACACGACCGAGACCGCAGTCGAGGCGATTCGCCGCGGGGCTGCCGATTATCTGCAGAAGCCGGTCAAGATCGCCAGCCTCCGAACACGTGTGGCAGAGTTGATCGCGTCTGCCGAATTACGGCGGAAGGCCTGCTCGCCGAAGAACTCCGATTCGGATATCTACGAGTTCGAAGGACTCATCGCAAAAAGCTCAATCATGTGGGAACTGCTCGTAATGGTTCAAAGAATCGCGCCCCACTATCGCTCCGTGCTGATTCAGGGGCCGACTGGTGTAGGGAAGGACCTGGTGGCGAGGGCGCTGCATCGCCGCAGCGGAGTGAAGGGCAAATTCGTCGTACTGAACTGTTCCGCCGTCGTCGAGACACTCTTCGAAAGCGAGTTGTTCGGCCATGTGAAAGGGGCTTTCACCGGTGCTGACCGCGATAAGGTTGGACTTTTCGAAGCGGCGGATGGCGGCACTTTGTTTCTGGACGAAATCGGCGATATGCCATTTTCCACGCAAGCGAAGTTGCTGCGCGCGGTGCACAATCATGAGGTTTTGCCCGTCGGATCACTTCGTTCTCGAAAGGTGAATGTCCGCCTCGTTGCAGCCACCCATCGCGATCTTCGGGCGGCTAAAGCGGACGGCACCTTTCGGGAGGATCTCTACTACCGGCTCGCGATGGTCGAGTTGAATGTCCCCTCGCTTAAAGAACGTCGGGAGGATATCCCACTGTTGGCTCGGCATTTTTTGCGGGCGTTTGCTTCCGAATATGGAAAGCAGATCGACGGTTTGACACCACGGGCGCTGATCGTCCTCGAGCGGTATGAATGGCCAGGGAATGTCCGTGAACTCGAACACGTAATCGGTCGAGCATGCATGTTGACAGACACTCCAATGATCGACGTGCAGGACTTGCCGCCTCATCTCACGGAGTCGGCCGCGCTATCCGAGCCCGATTCGCCCGCAGTATCGCCTGTCTTATCTGAGCAAGAGCGGATGCTAGTGGTTCGTGCCTTGGCCGATGCGCGAGGTAACCAATCCGAAGCGGCGAAACGGCTTGGAATTGGACGCGATGCGTTGCGTTACAAGATGAAAAAGCATCAGGTCCCATCTTGAACCCGCACGCCATTGAACAACACGCCGACCGCCGACCGCAGCCTTGCCGGGCTAATAGGTTTGGTCAAAAAGCTCGAAAAGCCCGCTTGAATCAATTTCGCATGTTCTGTCTGTGAAATTGCAGCGCTCAGCGCCAGTATCGGCGTGCCTTCAAACAATGGCATAGAACGAAGTCTTGACGCGACGCTGCATCCATCGAGCTTCGGCATCTGCAAGTCGAGGATGATTAGATCAGGCTGGAACCGCCTTGCACACTCAAGTGCTTCCTCCCCGTCCTCTGCCTCGAAGATTTCGTATCCGCTCCGACCAAGGGTACAGCGCACAAGATCCCGGGCGCTTGCCGCGTCGTCCGCAATCAGAATGCGCTTGGGTGCGATTTTTCGGGCATCACTCACAAGAACTCAACGTTCTATACCATCAAAACGCTAACGGTTATTGGATGCGGTGCATGTGATGGCAATCACGCTCTATGGTGTCCTTAGAGTGAAATGAAATTGACTCCCTTGGCCGGGTTGGCTCTCTACCCAGATCCTCCCGCCATGCATCTCCACAAGCTGCTTACAGATAGGTAGCCCCAGTCCCGTCCCCTCCCGCACGCCCTCGGTGGTGACGCCCACTTGGTAGAAGTTGTCAAAGATTTGGGCTTGCTCCTCGTCGGCAATGCCGATCCCGGTATCCGATACCGTGATGCGAACGAATTGCTCGTCCGGCACCGGCGCGACACCCACCGAGATCGTGCCTCCGGACGCGGTGAACTTTATCGCGTTGCTGAGCAGATTGTAGAGAACCTGTCGCAGACGCAAGGGGTCCGCTGAAACCCTCGCGTTCAAGTCGGCACCCCTTTGCATGAAAATGCCCTTCACTTCGGCGTAGGGTCTAATCGCATTCACTGCTTCGGAGATTGCGTCGCCTAAGGGCAACACTTCGGCGTGCAGGTTGAGGCCGCCTGCCTCGATTCGGCTGAAATCCAGGACATCGTTGATCAACGCGAGTAGGTGCTCTGAGTCGCGTTGTATATGTCCGAGGAACCGTTTCTGCTCCTCGTTCAACGGTCCTTCGTTCTCTTCGGCGAGGAGGTCGGAGAATCCAATAATCGTATGCAGAGGAGTCCGCAGTTCGTGACTAATCCTCGCGAGAAACTCACTCTTGAGGCGATTGAGGCGTTCGGCTTCCTGTTTCCGCGCTTCTAGCTCCTGGAAGTAGCCCTTTTCAAGCAGCCGAACCTGCGCTTCTACGCGCTTGCGCTCTGTCACATCCCGGATGGCGGCGGTGATATAGATGCCCCGTTCCGTCTCGACCGGACTGAGGCTTATCTCGACAGGAACCTCAGTTCCGTCTTTCCGCCGTGCGCGAAGGTCGAGCCCCTGCCCGATGGGTCTGGCGATACCGGCTGCCGCAAACGCCTTGCGAAGTCCTGGGTGTGCCGCCCTACTTGCCTCCGGCACCAGGAGGTCGACGCTCATTCCCAATAGCTCTTCCCGGGCGTAACCGAACATGGATTCGGCAGTGTTATTTGCAACGATTATTTTGCCCATGGTATCGACCTGCAGGATCGCATCCGGCGCATGCTCGATCAGTTCCCGGAACCTGCGTTCCGCTAGAACATCGGCGCGAGCGAGCGCCTCCTGCTCGGACATCGTGCGAAGCCGGAGTTCACTGTCAGCCAACGCCTCTTCGGCCTTCTTCCGCTCGGTAATGTCACGGGCGATCTTTGCGATGCCAACAATCGTTCCTTCAGAGTCCCGAATCGGCGACAGACTGAGGGAGACGATCACTTTCCTGCCGTTTTTGTGCCTCCGAATGGTTTCGAAGTGCTCAACTCGCTCGCCGAGCCTGAGCCGCCGAAGAAGTTCTTCGATCCGGCCCTCCTCGCCAGGCCATGCGAACCAGCGAATCGGTTTGCCGATCGCTTCCTCGGCGCTATAGCCGAAAATGCGCGTCGCGCCAGCATTCCAATTGGTGATAATGCCGTTCAGAGATTCTCCCAAGATCGCGTCGTCTGAAGATTCAACAATCGCCGCAAGCCACGTCGCAGCGTCCATTCCAATTGCGGGCTTAGGGGGCTTCGCAGTCAGCGGGGATTCAACGGAATTGGGCGTTCCATCGCTCATGGATTCACTTGGCGCTCCACGCCTTCCTCCTATTTTAATGCTGGCGCCAGCTGGCGGTGATCCTGCCACAGAAGGTATGACGCTGCCGCGAGCGAAGCAATGCTGATCGCCGGCGCGAGCATTGAATTGGATCTCCTGGGCGGATGACTGGCTAAAAGACTCGGCTGATGCTACTTCGGTTTAGTTTCATCCTCGTTCATCGTGTCGATGGCGAGGGCAGAGTGTGAGATGGCCCCACCAGCACGCATCTCGGCGGCCACCCAGATCGCTTCCATGATTTCCTGTCCGCTTGCACCCTTTAATTTCGCACGTTTGGTGTGGCTACGGATGCAATAGGGACACTGCGTCACGTGCGCGACTGCGATTGCAATGAGTTCCTTGGTCTTCGAAGCCAACGCGCCATCGACAAAAACCTGATGGCTGAACGATCGAAAGGTCTTTAGAATTTCCGGCGCAAGCTCCTCGCGCATTTGCGCAATATCTTTCGATGCGGCAGGATACATTGGCTTTTCCATATCAAAGCTCCTTTCAGTTCGGCATGTTAGCCCACGCTTGCAGTTCGCCGGAGAGTACTTTCGAAATCCGCCACGAATTTCTCGATACCCTTCTTCGTTAGATCATGGCTGAGGTCAAAGGCATTCCAGGCGTTACTTAAGTTGATGTTTTTATATGGAATAGGCATCAGTGCTTTGCCCGCGGCATCGACTCCACTGTAGACGAAGCCCTGCTCTGGCATTGGAAAGTCCTTTTCCGCCCATGCTTCGAGGACCTTCGTGGGCACCGTCACAAGTTCAACGCCCAAAGCGAAACAAGCAAGCAACTGATCAATGCTGCGAATGCTTGCAGCCAGAACGTGCACATGGCCGTCGCCCGCTTCATACATTCGCTGAATATTCTTAATTAAATCCATACCGTTCTCGCCGCGATCATCAAGTCGACCAATAAATGGTGAGACGTAGGCCGGCACTTTAGAAGCCTGTGTGGCAGCATAGACGCCTGCGGCCTGCTCCTGCGAGAAGCATAGTGTGATGTTAACTCGAATTCCTTCTTCAACCGACATCTGGGCCGCTCGCAGGCCCTCATGCGTGCACGGGTATTTGATATAAGCGTTGGGAATCCAGGAGAACATGTCCTCACCTTGCGCCAGCATCTGTTCGCCCGTCGAATCGAGATTCGCGAACACCTCAATCGAAACTCCAGCATCTCCAACTAGGGGAGAAATCTGCTGCACGATCTTCTTGTATTCTTCACGCTGTTCGTCCAGGCTCAATTTGTGGCCAGATGCAATTCGCTGTTTAATGCCAGGGTTCTTGGCGATCAGGCTCGGGTTCGTGGTTTGGCCATCGACAAATCCGATTAGGGACTTCATCCTGCGGGTCTCCTCCGGGTCGCCGCCGTCCACCAAGAGCTTCGTTTTCAGTCGTTCTTTCAGCTGGGTACTTATCATTGAACACCTCTACGCTCTTTATACTCTTGAAACTTTCTCTCTTTGCCATGGCGCCATGTCGGAGAGTCATATGCACTCTGGATGCCCATAAACCCCTGTACAGCCCGTCTAGAATCAGCTCGCATGCCGCTAATATGAGCCTCCTTGCGGCACTAGCGCGACGACACGTGCTGTCTTACGGAGCGGAACACGCATGATTGAAACATCTCCTAACCGCTCCGATCTCTCTTAACGCCTTCTGCCTGTATTTGAAGTGGCGATTCGGCCAGATCCCCGGCCTCATCAAGACTCTTTAGCAACAAATGAAGAAAGATCAGGCCGCCATAACCTCTCCACTTGCTCAAAACCTTCTGCGTACGCTCGTAATCTAGTTTGTCCCTAATGTTCAGCCAGCGTTCCAGATTGTTTCGGGCTCCGACATCGTCGCCGGGAAATACATTGATTCTCCCGAGTCCGCGTAGCAACACGTATTCCGCAGTCCAGCGCCCAACTCCACGCAAGGCGATCAAACGCTCAACACATTGTTGATTGTCGAATCGAACGAGCGCTTCCAGATCGAGCTGCCCAGCTGCAATGGATTGAGCCAACTCGATCAGCGCTCGGGCTTTGCTGCCGCTATATCCCAAAGGCCGAAGGTCTGCTGGGTCCAGAAGAGCCAAATCCTCAGGGCGGGGGAAAGCGTAACTGCCTGGCCCGAAAGCTAACCCGCATCGTTCGGCGAGCCGATTGAGAAAAATGATCCCAACGGTCAGACTCAGCTGCTGGCAGGTGATCCCATTGACCAGAGCTTCAAAGACGGTGGCGAAGCGCGGAGGCTTTAATCCACGAAAGCGCACCGCCAGTTGGTGTAGACGAGTATGACGAGAGGAAAACTCATAGAATCCGGAAAGGTCCTCCCTGATTCCTAACAATCGCTCCAGCGTGTTCGCAGCTCTTTGCTTTGCCTCAGGCGGGAGATATCTGGCAGTCAGGGTAACCTCCAGCTTTCTCTCTCGTTGCGTTACAGCAAGCAGCATAGGCTTGTCACGAATGGCCAGAACTCGGCAGTAAGTCGTTCCATTCCATGCGTCCACCGCGTTCATGGATCGGCGCCGTAATGCCCAGACTGTCAGATCCAATCGAAACGGCGTCATCGGCCGAACAGAGAAGCGAATCAGGTCATGATGCGATGCCATCACGAACTACTTCCTGTGCAAGTGATGGTTTAAGAACTCTTCAAGCGCAACGGCGTTGTTGTGCTCCGTATCATGCGAACTGTAAATCAGAGTTACCGTCCCATGGCGTGCATCCGCGACGACTGGCTGCCACGCAGCTGGATTGGCCTCGAGTTCCGCAAAATAGCGACTACGAAATTCATTCCACTTGGCCGGATCATGACTGAACCATTTCCGCAGCTCCGCACTCGGGGCCACGTCCTTGGGCCAACCCTTAATTTCCAGCGAGGTCTTCTTTATCCCCCTCGGCCATAACCGCTCAACGAGCAGTCGAATTCCGTCCGTGCTAGTGACCGGGTCATACACACGCTTTATCTGGATCATCACAAATCCTCTCGTAGCGGCGACTCTCACACTTTGAGCATCCGTCGCTTATTTGGAGCGCAGGAGCGTAGTCGCCGCTGCGTTTGGCCGCTTGTCGACATCAATTGTCCGCATTCGCCATCGCGGCCTTCTTCCCGTGAGCTTCATAATCCATCGAGACGTCAGTTTTCGTCTGTGATTTCCGTCACTGCCCCTGCCACACTTCCTGCTTAAGCTCATTGCAGGAGATGACTGATGAGTGCCGTAACTGTGCCATCCACGAACTTTTCCGAGATCTTGTTTGCCAGCGACTTCTCAGAACAGTCGGATCGAGCTCTGACCTACGCAAAAAGCATTATTCGGGATTCAGGAGGGGAACTTCTTCTCGTTCATGTCGCTCAACTTGCTCCAGCCCTCGCGTTGGCGGACGGGGCATGGGTCGACGACCCTCTCAGAATTCGAGCAGAGGAGCAGGAGATAGAAGAGGCCGCGGCTGCTTTGCGTGCGGAAGGTTTAAGAGTGAAGGCCTTGTGTCCCTTCGGCTCAGTTGGTCAGAAAGTCGCCCAGACTGCGGAAATTCACCATGCCGACCTGGTGATTATGGGAACCCATGGAAGGCGGGGGCTCAATCGACTGATCTTCGGTTCTTACACAGAAGAGACTGCCGGCTTCCTCGAAACCCCACTCCTAATTGTCGGCCCGCGGGTGCCTCTTGCCACTCAAGGAGCTTGGAAGCCAGCCCGAATCCTCTGTTCAATTTCCTTTTCAGCAGGTGATGCCAGGCTTGTGGCATTCGCCTGCACATTGGCAAAGAAATATGGCGCCTCGCTCGAGATTGTCGGTTCTACCACGGATTTAAAGGACCGGACGGATTCTGAATGCCTTGAATTTAGAGAGTCCGTGTGGAAGCTCTTGCCTGAATACAGTGCAAATGAATTTCCTCTGCATATCGTTTCTCTTCCCGAACCAAAGGCGAAGGCACTGACCGAGGCTGTCATCACTCGGAGCGCAGACTTGGTCGTGATTGGCGGCGAGAACCGCGAATGGCTCACCCTTCACGAGGGAACACTCCCGGAACTTCTCGCGAATGCTCCGTGCCCAATCATCACATTTCCGACACGGAGATTTAGAAACGCCGAACGCTGGAAAACGCGAAACCCCGCCCGAGGTCTCAACTTTCCTCATCGCGATAGCACTTTGGAGAAGCTCTCGTGACACATGCCGCCGTACTTTCTGATTTCACAATCATCGCGGACCACGATTTTACGGACCTGCTCCTAATGTATGACTTCTCAGCGGCGGCGGTGATCGGCGATCTCGATACAGAGATTCGGCTTTTGATGAAGTACCGGCGACCCGACCTCATCGTTACCGCGGGCACATGGCCTCGGTCCACTCGGAACGTGAGGCAGGCCAGAGACTGCGTTCAAGATCGTCGCCAACCCGATTGCCTTGTACTGACCATGCTTGCAGTTCAGGTCAAGGCCAACGCACCAGTCCATCCCGACAATCGACCCGAGATGATTGCTATTCGCTAGATATTTTGTGAAGGAGATAGCTGTGGCTACTGCATTGATTGCTCCGACCGAACATCCGAAAGTCCTCGCGCCCGCTGGCCTAACAAAGCTGGCGATCTGCTTCAGCAGTTTGGACGATTGGAAAACACTCGTCCTCATGGCCGGAAGGCTAGCACTCCCGGCAAATGCAGCAGTACACGTCTGCTACAAGGACCTCACTAATCCCCATGCGATCGGCGGAAAGTTCAGTTCGCACGAGTATCGCGTTCCGATTGATTCCTTTCCCCGATCGTTGGACGCGGCACAGGCGTTGAGAGATATGGGACTGAACGTTGAATTGACTGACTTCCCCGCCCTGCGGCGGGAGAGTCGCAAAAAACTATCGTCCAATCGAGAAGCGGACCTCATCCTGATGACAACGGCTTTCAGCGCCTCGATTGCGCTCTGCTCTCAAGATCTTGCTTCGGGAGCAGTCCGTCTACTACGAAAGCCCATTTTTTTCTTGCGGGCGGATCAGAGATCGGCATCCACCCAGAATCAGACCGGACCGGCGGTCGCGGCGGTCTCTCTGTCCGAGCGAAGCATGCCGGTAGTGCAGCATGCAGCCCAGTATGCGGAAACTCATGGGGGTCTCGCTCACCGTCGTCCACATCGTCGACAGCCTCCATGATTTCTCGCGGCCAGACAACCTGATGAGTCTCATGTGTGCCTGCGAGACACTCGGAAAGTCTGTTGCGCAACCTGGCCTTCGAACATACCCGCGACTTACCTATGGAACAGTCGCAGATGTTCTTACGAAAGCGGATTTCATCGGTAATGCATCGTTCGTGGCGCTCGGAGTGGATTTGAGTGAGGGTCAAAGCGATGCGATGGAGTCCGACGCACTGCGAGACACGATCGTACAGAACGCTCCCTGCCCGGTGCTCCTCATCCCTACGAATCAGCACCATTCAGTTGCATGAGGCGCGTAGCGCATCCCAGAGGATCAATCGAGGTCGAATGCACAAAGCTCGAGAGCCTCAAGCTGAAGAATGCGCATTGTTGCGCCCTATATGCTAAGCAATCTTCTTCGATGAAGAGCGACAAGCGTGTTGCTATCTAAGGGTCTCTCCCGTTGACGGACTGCAAGGTGTCGCGTCGTCTAGCGTGACGACAGAACGTTGGTGTCCTCGTTGACACGGGGGAAGATGATGGACAACACAATCGCCGACAGTTTGCTCGCAAGCGATCCGCCTTCATCATTACCTGACCCGGACGAAGACTCCTTTGGATCACTTTTCGGTAGACGAAGGGCTGTGACGAAACATATTGAGCGCTTGTACAACCCGCTCAGCGGTCCTGGCGGAACTCGATTCCTCACTGGAAAGGTACCCGGGGCAGTGTGCGCCGCCACTGCTCGGAGGAAGCCGACTTGTTTGTGATCGGACGAGGCTGATCACAAGCCTCACCGTTGCTCGCCAAACGTAGCGAGACTTTGCAACCTCGGTCAGTTGCCAGCCGCTAGACGTTGTTGGCACTGTCACCGCCCGTTACATCGTAGGTTGCACCTGAAATCATTCGGGCCGCGTCGGACGCGAGGAACACGACGACCGGCGCCATCTCTGCCGGATCGATCCACGGCACACCCAGAATTGATTTGCTCTGCAGCACCTTACGAGCCGCTTCTTCGTCCCTCGCTTTATCGCCGGTTGGCGTGCGTCCTGCCACCTGCAAAGCTTGCTCATATCGTTCTTCATGGCGCGTGAGCGGTGTATCTATGAGTCCAGGCACAAGGCAATTCACAGTGACGCCATGCCGACCCAGTTCCATCGCCGCAGACTTCATCAAGCCGATAATGCCCCACTTCGACGCCGAATAAGCCGAGCCGTTCAATGTGCCGTGTCGTCCCTGAGTGGATGTAGTCATGATGATCCGGCCATATGCCTGCTGCACCATATACGGCGCAAAGGCACGAAGAACGTTGGCTGTGCCCGTCAGGTTGACGTCGATCTGGATGTGCCAATCAGAATCTTCCATTTGAAGCAACGGACGGAACGCCTGGATGCCAGCGTTGGCAAACAAGATGTCAATGTGGCCAAACTCAGTGTTGATCCTCTCTGCGGCTGTGCGCAGTGCGGGAAGGTTGCGCTGGTCGAGCACAAAGCTCGTCCACTGGACGCCTGCGCTCTTGACCCTTTCACCGGTCTGATCGAGTTCGGCACGGGTAGCGGGTTTCACTCCCGAACGCGGATCGACGACAGCACAGATGTCGATTCCAACCACGTTAGCTCCGCTTTGCGCCAAGGCAACCGCTGCTGCGCGCCCAATCCCGCGTGCCGCTCCAGTTATTACAGCCACTTTGCCATTGAGAATGCGTCCCCAAAGTTCTGTTTTCGCTTGTGTCATCTGCCCCCCATGCTTCCTGCCAGCAAAACCGCGCTCAGCGTTGCTGACCCGGCTGCTGGAAAAACCTCCTCTTTCCTTCTCCACGGCTGGCGAGGAACGTGCCATCACCTTTATCAACTCCAAACGACCGACAATTCAGGACGCGACTGATTTCCGAATGGCGCGAGCCTGCGAACCAATTCGAAATGAAACTACGGCGGCGCTGTTTCGCCCATACTGATTTGCACGTGCTGCCCGATCGGCATATCTATGGATCCTTCATAGACCATAGACACAGTCGCTCGAAAATTGTGACTCTGGCCTGTCCGCTTTTTACCGTTTCCCGCTTTGCAAAGGCAGAGCATAAATGACTACAGAGGCTGGCCCGCTCTTTATCTGCATGATGGCGCCCTCCATTCCTGCTGCGACCCCAACGTACTGTTTCCCGTTTATCATGTATGTAACGACTCCGCCTCCGATTGGACCTCCTGCTTTGTTCTGGAAGAGGAGTTTTCCGGACGCCCCGTCAAACGCAAGCAGATTGCCTTCTAAATCTCCTGTGAAAATGACACCGCTCGCTGTGGGCGTGATCGCCGCGACCATTGGCAGGGAGGAGTGATACTTCCACAGGGTTTTCCCACTGTCAGCATCGACTGCCGTTAGCCAACCCGTTTTGTTTTGCGAGTCCGAGTCTCCGAACGCGTTGCTGGAGCCGAGGAACGGCTTTCCCGGTGTGTGTTTGAGAGTCTCTGAACCGCCAAGCTTCACAACGGTACACCAGTCGATCGAGTTGACGTATAGAGCATTCTGCTCCGGCGAATATGCTGGTCCATACCAATTCACGCCGCCTTGTGTTCCAGGGCAGAATCGTGTTCCCGCCGCCGTGATGGACGCGTCAGTATTTGCGATGCTAGTTATAGGCGTTTGATAGGCCACATTCGAAAGATCGCGGTTCAGGCCGTAGAGATATCCGTTCTTGCCGCCAACGGCCACCATATTGCGACCTGCCTTCGACGTGAAGAGGATCGGGCTGGCTGCAATGTCCCAATCGTGAACGTCGTGCGGAACAAATTGGTGATAACCGCGGAGCGCGCCCGTCCTGGCATCCAACATCACAACCGAACAGGTATAGAGGTTATCGCCGTGTCGGTAGTCGCCCGCAAAATCAGGTCCCGGATTCCCTGTCGGGATGTATAACATTCCCGTGGAGGGATCGATCGCGAAAGACGAGTACATTCCCCCACCGGCTCTGAGTTTTGTTGGGTCGGAGGGCCACGTTTTGGAACCAGGACCGGAGGAAGGTACAACGTCAAAGTTCCAAAGCTTGTGCCCGTCCTTAACATCCAAAGCCATCATTCGGCCTACAGTGCCAACATCACTACCGGACGTGCCGATGTAAATCCGCCCCTCCCATACCAAGGGGGCTACGGTGAAATACTCGCCTTTGCTGGCGTCTCCCCCCGCTACGTCCCATAGTACTTTGCCGGTTTTTGCATCCAACGCCAATACGTGTGCGTCCGGGGTCCCTCGATAGAGTTTTCCTTCGGAGTAGGCAACTCCGCGAACCGGCGTGCCCAGGCCAAGGCTTTTGGGTGCGTACTTTTGCGTCCATAACAACTTTCCGGTGACCGCATTTAAGGCGTAGGTTGCGGTTGCTGTCGTGACGTACATCGTATTGCCCACCACAACCGGGCCTGTTTGGAAGGAGGTCGTCTCCGGCAGTTCCTGGTGCCCGACCTCTACAAGGCTACCTACGTTTTCCTTTGTAATCTGTTTTAGCGAAGAAAAACGATCTCCGGCGTAACCCCCGTTGTACGTTGGCCAACCAACGTCCGCATTCTTCGAAGTCTGAGCAGCGACACGGATACAAAATAGAACCGCGCAGACGATCGTGACAATGGCCGCTGACGAACGTAGCAACGGATTACACAACTTTTCGTTTGCTCGAATTCTTGCCCGGATGTTTGACATTACGGTCCTCCTATCCTAAATCTTGTTGTAAAGATTGTTCTCGCAAAGGAGCCGAAGAATGTCATCTTGAAGTTATCGACGGCTATCAATTGCTCTTGCAATGCTGAGATCTGTTCTTGGTCCAACTGTTCGCCAGCCACCACAACATTTTTCAACTCGAAACCGCCATCGGCGTTCCGGAGATCAGGAGAGGTTAGTTCTTCTTATCGCGCTTCCATTTCAGATACGAATTCACTTTCTTCCCGCCGGACTCAATAGGGCTGACCGTGTGAAGGTAAAGGTTATCTTCTTCAAACTTCACGACTCGAGGCTGCGTCTGCCCGATCCAATTCGGAAAAATAAACACCGTGGCACTGGCTGAAGAAAATGCGCGAGCAATTTCAAGCCCGATACCAGATGCCGCAGCAGTGATAAGTACCTTCTGCTCCATAATGCCTCCTGGTTCTATCGGATACATGTTTACGAATTGTGTGGTTTTTCGGGAGCCCAGTCGACATTTGGCCGGTCGAGGATCGGACTAACCTGCACTTTTCCGAAGTAGTCCCAGGCCCATTCCAAGAATGCTTCCATCTTCGCGCGTACTGTAGTCAGCAAAACCGCATGTACTCCGAGCCACGCTGCGAAAGCGAACACACCAGATATGGGGTAGTGCTCGGAGCCGACTTCAGCCACGGCAGCATTGCGCCCGACCATCGCCATAATGCCCTTGTCCAGATAGGCGAACGGCTTCTGCTCCCTGCCTGCTGCAGCAGCAACGATGTTCTCTGCGCAATGGCGTCCAGCTTGTTGCGCTACGGAAGCGAGTTGCGGCAAAGGCTTGCCGTCAGCACCATTGCAGTTTGCAAAATCTCCCAGCGCATACACGCCCGGATAGCCGGCGACTGTCAGATCCGACTGCACGTTGATGCGACCGCCATGACCAGGCTGGATTCCGACCGAACCGGAAAGCGCCGAAGCCTTGAGCCCGCCCGCCCAAATGACGAGCTTCGCATCTATGTGAGAACCATTCGAAAGGAGCACATTGGTTGCTGTCACCTCATTCACGGCGGAACCGAGTCGTAAAGCTACGCCCCTTTCCTCAAGGATGTGCGTGGCGTATTCCTGTGACTTCTCTGTGAATGGAGGGAGCACTTTGGTCCCCATGTCGACGAGACTCACGACAGCCTTGCTCAAATCGACATTGGGATAGAGGTGCTTCGGCGTACGCTGGACGATGTCTGCGATGGCGCCCGCCGTTTCTACACCGGTAGCACCAGCTCCGATAACCAGGAAATGCAAATCGCTCGTTCCGGCGCCCCCGGTGCTCACGTCGGCAGCCTCGAAGAGTTCTAAAAGACGAGAGCGAAGACGTTCCGCATCCTGCAGGGAATACATTGGGAATGTAAACCGGTCGGCACCAGGAATCTTAAAGAAGTTCACCTCGGAGCCCGCGGCGAGCACAAGAAAATCCCCCTGATGGACATCCCCTCCCTTGCCTTTGGCGCTTCTCGTGGTCGGATCGACCGATTCGATCTCTGACATCACCACTTGAACATTTTCGTGATGTTGGAAAACATCGCGAAGGTTAAATCCGGCATTCTCAGGGGAAAGGATTCCAGTCGCAACCTGATAAAGCAGGGGCTGAAACTGCTGATAATTGTTCTTGTCAATCAGGGTGATCCGGAACCCTGGTTCGGCCGAGGCTAGCCGTTTAGCGCAGTTCAGTCCGGCGAAGCCCGCGCCCACGATCACGATATGCTTCCTGGCAGCCGCACCTGTCGTCCGGGTATCCATGCATCCTCAGCTGTCCTCGACTCCAGAATCGGTCGGTCTAACGCAGTCGCAAAGACGGCAGCTCATTCGGCCGATACCACTCGATCTAACCTTTCAGACCTCTTCCGTGTACCGTCCCAGCATTTGGGAACCCTGCTCGGTTGGTCACTATACACCCAACCCTGTTCGATGCGCGAAGTCGGCGCCGCGCGGTCGCACTCAACCGCCACCGTACCCGAATCTAAGCCATTGGACAGTCGGCCTTTAAGTAAAGACAAATGCGCTGAACCTAAAGGAGTCGAATGAGCTACCCTTGTAAAACTCGTATGGAGCGTCATTGAAGGCAGCTAAAATGACAGACCAATTCCAAGACGCGGATCAGATTCATGCAGAACGGATTCATGAAGGTTATTGGAAAGGCCGGATCGGCCACAGCCTATAAGATTCGGGACTATCTTGAGCGCAGCAACGTTCCTTTCAAGTGGATCGAGCTGGCAAATGACCAGCAGGCGCGCGCAGAAGCAGGAGTGAACAATCTGCAGGATTCACGCCTTCCAGTCTGCATCTTCTCTGACGGGACTAGGATGGAATGTCCAACGATTCGTCAGATCACAGAAAAGCTTGGATGGTTCCGCAACCCCGCGCTTTCCGAATATGATCTGGCGATTTATGGAGCAGGCCCAGCTGGTCTGAGCGCCGCGGTCTACGGTGCTTCGGAGGGCTTGAAGACAATCGTGATTGAACGATCGGCGGTCGGTGGGCAAGCGGGGACAACCTCCAGAATCGAAAACTATCTCGGCTTTCCCAAGGGAATCGCCGGGGCAGACCTGGCCGAACGTGCTCGTGAGCAGGCGTGCCGTTTCGGAGCGGAGTTCCTGTTGCTGCGTGAAGGAGTGGGTGGCGAGTTTCTTCCCGGCAAGACGGTGGGCCATCTTGCCGATGGCACGAAGATCATAGCGCGGTCTGCTATCTGCGCTACGGGAGTTCAATACAGGCGGCTTAACCTACCGAGCGAGGCGAATTACTTTGGCGCAGGATTGTATTACGGTGCCGGAGTGAGTGAGGCTACCCTTTGCGAAAATGTTGACGTAGCTGTTGTCGGAGGTGGAAACTCGGCAGGCCAGGCGGCAATGAACTTCTCTCGATACGCGAAAGCAGTCACGGTCATCATTCGCGGCGATTCGCTGAAGAGCACGCTCTCACACTACCTGATAGACCGCATCAGAGCGGCCAACAACATCAAAGTCATCTGCAATACGGAAGTGACCGAATTACGAGGCGATCAGACACTCGAGTCGGTGACGCTTACAAACAACAAGACAGGGGAGAAACAGAACCTGCCGATCAAAGGGCTTTTTGTCTGCATCGGCGGTGTTCCGCATACGGACTGGGCGACGCAGGCGGGGATTCTTCGTGACGAAGCAGGATATCTTCTAACTGGCCCGGACTTATTGGAGGATGGCCGTCTTCCGCATTCCTGGCCTCTGGATCGCCGTCCTTATTATTTGGAAACGAATATTCCCGGCATGGTCGCAGCCGGCGATGTGCGCCATGGAGCGGTGAAGCGCTGCGCCTCCGCCGTAGGCGAAGGGGCGATGGCAGTGACCTTTGTCCATCGCTATCTTGCGGATAGCTAGGAAGAAGAAAAGCGTCTCGTGCATCCACGCGACGCACAGGCGTAGCATTGCGTCGAACAAAGTAAGACTCTCCTCACGGGAGGTCACATGTCCATTCGTCCAGTGAAGCAACTCATCATCTCCAAACCCACCCTCGAAGGTGCGGGCGTCCACCTGCGCCGCGCATTTGGCTTCGGAAAGACTTCCGAGTTCGATCCCTTTCTCTTGCTCGACGATTTCCGCAACGATATCCCTGAGGACTACCTTGCCGGCTTTCCCTGGCATCCGCATCGCGGCATCGAGACGATCACTTACGTTCTGGCCGGAACCGTGGAACACGGCGATAGCATGGGAAACCATGGCGCCATCGCCCCAGGAGATGTGCAGTGGATGACGGCCGGGAGTGGGATTATCCACCAGGAGATGCCGAAGGGAGATCAGGATGGGAGGATGCACGGATTTCAACTTTGGGCAAACCTGCCGTCCTCTCTCAAAATGACAGCGCCGCGTTACCAGGAAGTGAAGTCCCCTGACATTCCGTTGGTCAAGGATGATGACGGCACCGGAGTGCGCATTGTCTGCGGCACTTTCTGGGGCAGGAAGGGCCCTGTCGACGGGATCGCGGCCGACCCCATCTATTTAGATGTATCTGTCCCTCCAGGTCGACGAAAGACGCTTCCGATAGAGACGACTCGGCACGCTTTCGCGTACGTTTTCGCAGGCGCCGGCAAATTCTGTAACGCATCCGGTCCGCTCTCTGTCCCGACCGAACCGGTGGGATGGTGGGACAAGACACCTCCGGCGCAGGCCGACAATCGTTCTTTGGTACTTTTTGATCGCGGCGACGAAGTTGTCGTACAGGCGGGCGATGAGGGGATTCGCTTTCTCCTGGTCTCAGGCAAGCCACTGGAGGAACCAGTAGCATGGTATGGCCCGATCGTCATGAATACTCAGGAGCAGCTCCGGCATGCGTTTGAGGAACTCGATGAAGGAACGTTCTTGAAGGCGTAAGCTGCTGACCAACTTCCTTGGTAGTGTCCAGAAACAGGCAAGAGGCAGCGTCAGCAGATCGGAAGGTTGCCGGTTGCCGGCGGCATGCTTATCGGACAGTAGAATGCTGTCCCTATGATCAAAGGACGATAGAGCAATGGCCTTATGGCAAGCCTGGGCGAACACCTTGCAACAGTGGCAATGGATGGGAATGCTGCTGGCTCGCCTCGCGGTCGGGGTTCTGTTTATGCTTTCAGGAGCTGGCAAGCTGGTCTCGTCCGCGCGTCGTCAACAGATGCGCCAGACACTGGGTGCAGCCCGCATTCCCGAACCAACGATCAGCGCCATCCTTGTCTCCCTGGTGGAATGTGTCTTCGGAGCCTTGCTCATAGTCGGCTTCCTTACCCCAGGTTTGCTGCCTCATGCTGACCGCTGTCATGCTGGCAGCGCTATCGACCATCATCGTGCGCGGAATCAAGGCGCAATCCGCAGTTAGCTGGCTTGGCGATTTTCTTTATTTGCCGGAGGTTCTTTATGTCGTAATGCTGGTGTGGTTATTGCTTCTCTGGACCAGGCTGGCTCAGTCTGGATCATCTGATACTGTCTTCGCCCGGTCCGTGAATCATCAACAGGAGGCCAAAATGGCTCTCAGCTTTGCTACAGATATCCGCCCTCTCTTCCGGGACGGCGACATTGAATGCATGGGACCCTCAGGGGTGAAGCTCGATGACCCCGCCTGGATGCGTGTCCCTGCGAACGCACGCAAGTGTCTATGAGCAGGTATCCGCGGGCACGATGCCGCCGGATGCGCCCTGGCCGCCCGATCGCGTCTCACTTTTCAAGAAATGGATCGATGAAGGCTGCCCCGCATAAATGGGCCGGACACTTTTTGGATCGTATCGCGTTCGCAAGGTCGTGCAGGCGAAGTGCGAATGGTCGGGGAAGGTCTTTTGATCGGCACCCTGGTCGATGAGACTTTTACCGTATCCCAAGAACATCGCAGCTCGCGTGTAGCGCCAGGCGGTGGGCCGTCCCACCCAGCAGTTGGCTTAAGCCGCCCGGTTCCCATCGAAGTCCCACAACCAAGAGGTCAGGGTGTATCTGCTCGATCAGATGCAACAATCCCTCTGTCTCATCCCCTTGGGTAATTTCTGAGTGGACACTGATACCCTCTCGCTGAGCGGAATCTTTCGCTTTTCTATGCAGATCCTCATAAAACATCTGTCTTTCATTCTTCAGCAATCGTGGCACATCAGGAGCCACGGAGGACACGTAGCTCATATATGCAGGCAGATTCTCAATCACTGTGACAAGGTAAAGCTTCGCAAAAGTAAGCTTGGCAAGATTCAATGCCGCACGAAAGGCCCGCTGCGCTTCCGCGGACTCATCGAACGCTACCGCAATCTTCTTGAACATTTAGATGCCTCTCCTCTCACGTGACCCACAAAATGAGAATTGTCGAGACCCCGTGGCTGAAACTTTTCAATGCCTCACTTCGGCGTCGCAACAGAAAAGGCGCGGCGACGATGTCAGCCCGGCGTCCATGATGATCGTCTTATCGGCAACTCGAGTTGTTTGCGTTCGGGAGCGCGAGAAACGTGACGCTTGCGGGCGAGAATGTAAGGGTTCCAGGCTGTGTCGGCATTGCTGTCAGTGGCGGCATAGCATCGCCTGCTCCCAGCCTGAGTGCGTTCCCATTTAATTGAACTTCTCTGCTCAATAAGTCGTCGGCTGTAAGCGTATAGCGTTCTGCGCCAACGGGAAGGTCAAGCGATTGCGAGGCGGTACGGTTCGCGTTGATGATCAGAATCGTAACCCCGCCAGGATGGTCGCGGAGGCAGTGAGCGTAGAGGTGCAGATCCGGTGCAGGCGAGGCGCCTGGATTGAGCACCGTCGTTCCCATGAGCTTTCGCCATAGCAGAGCCGCCCAAAAGTTGGGCCGAGGCGCCAGCGTGTTCTCATCCAGCAAGCCGTAATCGCTTGCGTCGAGAGTATTGTGCATCACTACCTGAACACCGCGTTGGGCCATGCTTCCCAGCTGGTTCAGATAGCGGAAGGTATCCAGAAAAGTAGACGCCCACGGATTGCCCCCGCACGCAGCATCCGCTGTTTCGGTAATCCAGAGCGGTTTGCCCGGCTCGAATCTGTCGCGAAGTGCTGCATAAAATGCCTCCACTGTATCGGTTCGCGAAAGCCACTCGTTCGAGAGCGCCGCTTGCTCGACAGTCTGGGCCTCCGTTCCCATGCTCGCGCAGCGCTTCGAAACCGCTCCATAGAAATGATAGGAAAAGGCATCGAAAACGGGACCAGCCGCTTTTAGCAGATCTTCCGACTTCAACGATTTGCCCGCTGGCAGCGTGAGCGCGCCTCCCTCCCCAACCGAGCCGGGGCCAAGGATCACCATGTCAGGGGCAGCCTTCTTGATGAACGGACGAAAGACAGCCAGGTCGCGTCCGTAGGCAGCCGCGTCGTAGCCCTTCGGTGCGCCCCCCATGGATGCGATGGTCGGCTCGTTCATAAATTCAGCCGCCGCGATCGAACCACCAACCGATCGCGTGTACGCAAGAACCTTCTGTGCCTCCTTCGGAGTCCACACACCGGCAGCATTGCGCGTGCCCACGCCGGTGGCAAAGGAAGTGACGACCTTCGCATTCACCGCGTTTGAGAAGTCAACGACACTCTTCCATTGCTGACGCGTAAGCACGCCGTTGAAACCTTTCGGGGGCGATTTGGGCGCCGGACTTTCCGCATCGTAAAAGTACGTGGTATTCGCCCAGGTTCCACTGACGCGCACATACGCCGGACCGAGGGCGGCTGCCAGCTTCCGTCTCCGCGGATTTGTCAAATCGATAGGCGGACGGTACTGATACATGTCGGGATTCATACCGGCAGGCACGTCCGGGCCTGTCTGAACTGGTTTGGCCGCGGCAGTTGGTTCTTTGCCGTAGGGCTTCCAGAAATTCCCGCCCGTCACTTCGAGCATTTCTATGTTGTACGACTGGAAACGCTCGTCAACTGTTCCGACGCGAGACATCGTTGCCGGTGCCAGGGAGGCTGCCGGTCTTCCATTGGGCGTCGTCTTGGAACACGCGACTATTCCGAAAACGGCCAGCATTCCGCTTACACAGAATTCAACATACCTGTTTTTCCTCATGCGATAGCGCCTCTAGCACTCCTGCTTCGTTTGCGCGGCAATGATACTCGCAAAAACCGGCTGCCCACCACACCTGCATTGGAAGTCACCAAGGCTGATGAACCGGCGCCCACTTCCAGTCGCGGACGTGTCAGCGCGTCAGTAGGCGTCGAGCTTTCTGAGCTCCCCGCCGATAATGTGCTGGCCATGAGGATGCATGCTCCTCTCGTGATTCTATTCTTGGCTATTCACGAGCTTCAGCACTCGATTGTCGTTAGGCGAGTTGGCGAAGTCGCCAAAGAACTCCAACGTGGGACGTGAGTGGCATGAGAGCCGACGAAGCAGTAGACATCGACCTCAGCATCTGCGAAGAGTACCCTTTTCCCATTCTCGCGAACGCATCGGCATCGTCCTAAGCGGGCGGCGAAAGGTTGAAGCAATTGCAAAGCGGCGTATTGTTTCGAGACCACGTTGACAGGAGTATCCTACGACCCCAGCCTTCATGAGGTAGATTCGCATGACTAACTTCAGAGATGATTCAAATAACCCTTTCCAAAAGGGCAATCCGTTCAAAAACAAGAACTACAATAAGCTCCTTTGGACGTTTTCCCTTGCCGTTGTTGTGCTATTGCTTCTCGGATTACTTTTCGTCTACTTACATGCCCGTCATTTCTGACCGTTAAGCAGTGAGCCTTCGCCCGGATAAGGTGATCGTTCGCGAGCGGGCACTCCCGAAGGAGCCAGGGTGTAGTGTTCCCTGCGGAAGCACTCTAGCTACTCCGTTGGCGGGCGTAAGGCGTTAATAATTTTGTAGGCTGCGCTCCCGCATATTGGGAGCACCTGGGGGAGAATGCTATGACTAGCGACCAGCCAGATCGCGAGAAACGAGGTAGCACCCGGGCTGCAAGTCTAAGGCTTGTCTATCTGGCAGCAGTGTTTGCAGCCGTGGGCGGATTGCTATCCGGCTACGACACTGGTGTGATCTCCGGCGCACTTCCTTTTATCAAGAACAGCTTTACACTCTCGACGTTCGAGCAGGGGCTGGTAGTCAGCATCGTCCTCGTAGGTGCTGCCATCGCTGCGATTGGTGGCGGCAGTTTTTCGGATCGGATCGGACGCCGCAAGTCGCTGATCCTCACTTCGGCCGTCTTCATCACAGGTGCGCTGGTAAGTGCTGCAGCGCCTTCTATGGCAGTTCTTATCGCCGGGCGCCTTGTGATCGGAGTTGGAATCGGCCTGGCGAGCTCTGTTGTGCCTCTCTACATCTCAGAGATTGCGCCCGCAAACGCGCGCGGCTGGCTGGTATCGCTCTACCAGCTCGCCGTTACCATTGGGATTCTTGCTGCCTATCTTGCGGATTACGCCTTCTCGGGGTCCGGCAACTGGAGATGGATGCTTGGGCTTGCTGTAGTTCCCGGCGCGATGCTGGGCGCGGGGATGCTGTATCTTCCTGAGACTCCCCGCTACCTTGCACGCCACGGGCATCTCGATCAAGCTCGTAACGTTCTGGTTCGCGCTCGCGGTACGCAGAATGTCGATGGCGAACTTAGGCAGATCGAAGCAGACCTGGCACGGCCAGAACAACGCGGCCGGCTATCGGATCTGCTCTTGCCGGGAATTCGTCCGGCTTTGATTGTCGGGATTGGCCTCGCGATATTTCAGCAGGTCACTGGCATCAATACTGTGATCTATTTTGCGCCAACGATCATTCGGTCTGCAGGAGTCTCTTCGATTCAGGTATCGATTCTCGCCACCGCAGGCATAGGCGTCGTCAATGTCCTCATGACCATTGTGTCGATGTGGCTGATCGATAGAGTGGGACGACGGCCATTGTTGCTGACCGGAATCGCAGGCATGACGATCAGTCTCGGTGCACTCGGCTTCATATTTCATCGGTCTGCTGCAAGTGGAGGGCTGGCAGACCTGGCTGTCGTCACTCTGATGATTTACGTGGCCTCATTTGCCATTAGCCTCGGGCCGGTCTTCTGGCTGTTGATCTCTGAGATTTACCCATTGAAGGTTCGTGGTCTCGCGGCTGGTATCGCATCCGGAACAAACTGGGCCTCCAACTTTATCGTCTCGCTGACCTTCCTAACTCTCGTTCAGCGGCTCGGCTCCAGTTGGACTTTCTGGCTATATGGATTGCTTGCCCTGGCTGCGTGGTTCTTCTCCTACTATCTTGTTCCAGAGACGAAGGGACATACTCTCGAAGAGATAGCAGGCTTTTGGCACAAGAAGGTTTAGCGGTCAAGGCAACCTGCATGCTGGCCAGAGACAAGACATTCAAGGGCTTTGGGCGCGCCGGAGGGCTACTCCTGAAGCCCTGGTCACTTTTGTTGTTCTTTGCGCCGGGCTTGGTAGCGATCGGTCAAAACAGCGCGGCGAGCGCACTCCCGCGAGACCAGACGATCCAATCCAGCCAGACGAGGCCTTCTTCTACGGCAAAGCAATCCACCAGCGAGCTAAAACAGCAACTCGATGTCGACTCGGAAACCTTGGCAAAGATCCGTATCACTCCGCTGATACAGCCCGACCCACTCCGTGCCCTCTTTCAACCGATCGACCGGTCTATGGACAGAACCGCTCAAGCACAACGGTTGAAGTTAGGAGCCACATATACATTTCTGAATCAGTACGCGACGATTACGCCTGACGCTGTCCGGCACAACCAACTGAGCGGACGACTTGATTTCACCGGCGCCTGGAGCGCATACAAGCGTGAAGGCTCCGCCGGGTCCATCAGCCTGCTCGTTCGTTCCGGAACAAACATCGGCATCAGCCAGCAGTTCAACTTGAGCGACAGGCTTGGTTCCGGACTCACCCTGAACTGTCTCCAGGGTGGTGGTGCACAGCGGCCAATCACGTTGAACATCCTTTACTGGCGGCAGGACCTGCTTGGTAGGAGACTTTCCTTTTACGTTGGCAAGATTCATCCCAACCAGTACATCGCCCTCAGCATGTTCAACGACAACGAGACCTCCCAATTCTTAAATGGCGCCAACGACGGCAACGCGGCGGTTGCGTATAACGGAACATACGCTGGCGGCGCAGCTGCTGAATTTCAGGCGACTCCTCATCTTTATGTCCATGCTGTGGCAGTCGATACGGAAGGCGCAGCGCAGCGCGGTTTGGCAACGCTGAGCGATCGAAAGTATATGGAGGCAGTGGAAGTGGGTTGGTTTTCGGGTTCACTGGGCGAGCGATATCAGGGCTTCCACATCGGCATGTGGCGAGACGATACAAAGAATCAAGGCAGCGGGTATGGCGGCGGCTTCTCAGCCGAGCACGAGTTTTCAAGCGGTTGGGTGCCATTCCTGCGATACGCCCTCGCCACCGACACTGGAACCTCTCTGAGAGAAGTGGCAACATTCGGTTTGACCCAGGTTCATCCATTCGGGCGCCACGGAGATATGTTCGGAGCCGCCTTCAATTACAGCGAACCGAGCGCCGGGAAACACCATGAAAGTGTATTCGAGTCGTTTTATCGCCTTCGTCTGACGCAAAGCATCGATCTAGGTCCAGATATGGAGGTGTCGGTTCATCCCACCTACGCTACGAGGACTTACAGCACCACTCTCCTGAGCGCTAGAATGCGGATCATTTTCTAATAGCCCCAACCGGGGAATCTTATCCTTCACGATTTTGTTGCTACATAGAGAAGGTGCCGTACAACCGGCTCACCATGGACAGAATTGCGTACTGCTTCCACCACTGCGCGATCGGCGCGAGTCGAGCGTTGATGCTGACGCAGGTGTTCTGCCCAGGAGACAACGAGAAAGGATTCCAGATAGCGGTTTGCGTGCTCGATATCGCGAAAAACGCCCCACCGGTATGCGCCATCGCGACGACGAATACGCTCGTACCTGTGTATCGATTGAAGAAATCGCGCTTCCTGTTGAGGATCCACCTCATATTCAATCGTAACGAGTACCGGACCGGAATTGACGGCCGACGCATCCTCGCTTTGGATGGTAGGAAGCCGCCAGTGCACCCAAGGGGTCACGTCGGCAGGCGCATCGGGGAGCTTGAGAACGGCCCCTAACGCCGTAGTGCCGATCGTTCCCGCGCCAGCCCAAAGCAGCGCTACGTGAAGGTCAGTTCTCGCGGCCAATTCGCCCCACACGGCGCTTCCAGCAGCCATGGCTCCCTGGAATACCAACATCGATATCGCCAGCACACGAGCGCGTACCCAGTCGGGGGTGTGGTTCAGAATGATTACATTGAAGAATGAAACGAAGACGATCCATGATGCGCCTCCGATCAACATGCTCGCGCCAAGCGTTGACAACAACCGCAATGTCCCGGAGGCTAACGTACTCAGACCGAAGAGAAGAATCCCGGTTGAAACCACTATTTCTACCGGCCAACGGGCGCGAACCCGCTCCATCATCAGCGCGCCCAGCATGGCACCTATGCCGAAGCAACCAAGCAAGATCCCGTACCCGAGTGGGCTCTTGCTTGCGCGATGAGCGACGGAAGGCAAGAGTGCAAGGAGTGCGCTTGCGAAAAACATGACCGCGCCTGAACGAGTCAGCAAGGCGCGAAGCGCGGGTGAGTAGCGAACATATCGAATGGCAGCCGCGGTTGCGCCACTTAACGTCTCGGGCGGCGCTGTGCGTGCACGAGGATGCCGCTTCCAGCGACCGACGACGAAGAGAACCCCGAAAAATGACGCCGTGTTGAGGAGGAATGCGGTACTAACGCCCGCTATTGTGATGACAATGCCGGCGAGCGCTGGGCCGATGGCGCGAGCCAGATTGTATTCGATACCGTTGAGCGCGGTTGCCGCAGGGAGATCTTCTTTCAAAACCAACTCCGGCAAAACAGCCCGCCATGAGGGGCTTTCGAAGGCATCTCCCGCGGAGAGAGCGAATGTGAGTCCTAGAAGCAATAACGGAGAGAGCCGCCCTGCCATCGTCGTTACGGTCAGCACAACAGCAACACAGAGCATCCATATTTCAGAAAAGAGGATCAACTTACGCCGATCCACGATGTCGCCAATGACACCAGCCGGCATAGCCAGGATGAAGAACGGCAGAGCAGTTGCCGTCTGGGTGAGTGCGATATAAAGAGGTCCTGCATTGAGTGACACCATCAACCAGGCTGCGCCCACACCCTGCATGAATGTACCCATGTCAGAGGCTATGTCCGCGATGAGCAGATTGCGGAAAACCGGCACTCGGAGAGGCCGCCAAAGGCTTGTGGCTCCGGCCGGGTTTGCCCCAACGACGTTCATGAGTTGCCCTCTTACAGGAGAGAACGCCAGCGTAGAAGTAACAGAACCGGTCGGATGTTGCAATTCAGCACGATGAATGTGCCTAGTCGGCCGGAGATTCATTGATGAATGAACCTAGAAGCTATCTCATAAACCCCACCAAGCCGATTTGCTCCCTCAGCCGTAGCTTCCGGATTGCCCGTAACCCAGGCGCATCCGCTCCACAGCCAAATCCTTAGTTCGATACCATGCGCAGGCGGATCACCGCCATCATGCGCAGACGGACCACCGCCGCGGACATCGTTCAGGGAATCATCGCGGGGGGAGTGCTGGCGTTTTTCACGGCAAATCTTGTCATCAACGCTGAGGTCCATGCCAAATCGTAGTAAGAAGGCGCCTCCGTTCAGGCCCCTAGGCAATCCGGCAGCCCTGTCAAAGGAAGTGAGGAGCCGATCCCGGATGGCAACGGCTTCCTCAACGTGCTTGAGGCCAAATCGCTTCCTGCTTGAGCCCAGCCACCGGGAACGTGCGTGTGACGGCTCCCGCGGTCACCACGATGACGTCATAGGTTAGGACGATCGTCCTCCGGCGTCTCTGAGGTGACATTACTTCGCTGCTATCGCTTTCGAGTGCTATTAGGTTTTCCTTTCTTCCCAATCTTCGAATCGAAGTTAGCGAGCTTCGCATCCTTCGGGGAACGATGGTGCGTACTCATGCGTGCTGAAGACACTGAAATAGTAGCCGCGCAGTCTGCGCCTCCTGCAGACTTCCCGTCATTAGAGCGCGCACGATTGTCCGTTCGATCACAAGAACAGCCGCTGATGCGGCCATATCCGGATGTTGAAGACCCATTTTTACGGCCAGTTGCTCAATAAACCGTCTCAAATGTTGCTTCTGCTCTTTGACGATTGCGAAAGGTTCACTGTTGAACGATCTGCCCTCGGTAACGATATGGATAAAGGCAAGACCAAAACACTTCGGATCTTCAAACCCCTCCTGTAAAACGTCAGCAATGAGTTCCAGACCGCCTCCCGTGGCTTCGTATCTTGCCTCGATCTCGTTCTCAAACCGGCGCATCCAGCTTGCATGGCGATCTTTCAGAAATGCCGAGATGAGATCTTCTTTTGATTGAAATTGTTCATAGAAGACAGACTCTGGCACTCCTGCTATTGCTAACACTTTTGAGATCTCACCCTCTCGAACGCCTTCTCGACAGAGGACGTCCAGGAACGCCGTGATGATGGCATCTCTGACTCCAGCGCTCTGTCGCATCTCAAGCATGTTTTTTCAATGCCCCTTACGGCACTCGAACTTATGGTCTTTTCATAAAGAACAAAGCAACTCCACTTGCGAGCAATGCGCAGCCAAGACCAGGAAGCAATCGGTGTCGGCTCGACGGCTTGCTGCATCGAGGGCAGCCTTCGCCTGATCGAGCCCACCTTGTAGTCGTTAGGATCAAGGATGACCAGTATCTGCCCTTCAACTACATGCTGGTTGTCGTCGATCAGCACTTGCTGCACCGTGTCCGTGATGCGGGCGCTGATTGGGTGCAGATGTCCTGCCAGTCGGCGATCCCACCATTTTTCGGGGTCTCCGGTGCGGTCGCAGCTGTCCTTGAGACATGTTCATGGGCAATCACTTCCAACGATCTTGCGGATCGTGACGAACCGTCCATCAAACGAATAGCGGAAGTTCGTCAACAGGACTACATTGCTGATCGTTGGGCATGTCTCTCCATCAAGAGTGAGTTCTATCCAGCAGGCAACATAGTCTTCTATCTCCGGCCCGAGCCCTTCCTCCTTATCAGATAACGTGCGCGTCACCCTGGCCGTTATCTGATCGCGAGGTATGTCGTCAAATATCAGGCTGATGCGATCACCGACGACTAGATCTTCCATTTTTAACCTCGTTTCTAATGCGGTAACGATCTAGCTAGATCGCAAGCTCCTCAATGACCGACGCAAGATCATCGGCGAATCCATTCGTGTTGTTTCCGGACGAAGCTTGGCTCGACCGGCCATGCACACGCCGGTCGTGCGCAACTACGCGGAAACCATTCTGGGCGAGGGAAAGCATCTGCCCGTCCAATGCATCGGAATTCAGCGGCCATCCGTGGGAAAACGTGACGACCGGGCCTTCGCCCCCATCTTGGTAGATTGTCGTGCCATCCCTTTGATCTGCTATTTCCTTCATTTTTTATGAACTACTCGCAGTTTGTGGTTTTCTTGCGGGCACCAGCAGCGGAGCGCCTTTGTCCTTCACGAAGAACAACAGAAACTCGTTATGTATGATCGGATTGCCACTTTGGGTTCTCAGCCTCCGGGAGGCGAGCAACTAAACTGTCGACGAACATGACCGTCTCGTCGAGGGGCGCCCGGCCCGTATGGTCTTCACGCACCGTGACGTCCTCGAACCCGATCGACATGCCGCAGTAGAGCATGAGCTCGTCCGGGGGTGACAAGACCTCCGCGACGGTCCTGCGATACACCGACCACGCCATCTGCAGGCAACTGTGCAGCCCTTCGGCGCGGAGCAGCAGCATGACGGTCTGCAGATACCCACCGACGTCGGCCCATTGGGGCAGGCCCATATCGCGGTCGATATAGCAGAACAGGGCGGCCGGCGCGCCGAAACAGTTCCAGTTCGCGGCGGCGATCCTCTGGCGCGCCTCCCGGTCCTCGCGCGAAATACCGAGTGCGCCGTAGCGCTGCTTGCCGAAGGCGGATCGGCGCTCGTGGTACGGGGACTTCAGTGCGGGCGGGTACATCTCGTACTCCCGCTCGTCCCCGGGGTCGCCTGCGGCCACGCGCTCGCCAGCGCGCCTCTTGAGTTCGGCAAGCGGCCCGCCGCTCAGTACGTAGACGTGCCACGGTTGGATGTTCGATCCGGACGGCGCCCAAGCCGCGGCGGACAGCACGCGCTCCAGCACGTCGCTCGACACAGGCACGTCGGTGAATCCGCGCACCGCCCGTCGGCTTGTGACTGCCACATATACGTCCATGATCACCTACCTACCGCCTGCCATCCGTTACGTTGTCGGGTACTTCGCTTTGAGGCGTAGCGTCGTGCGAGTTCCCTCGCCAGTGACGAACGCGGTGCGGCATCGCTTTTTATGACTCTCCTATCCCTTGCTTCCCACTGCGACGGCTGTGGGCTGAGGGGGCGCACTCGGAATTTGTGCTGCGGGCTGAGTGAGCCAGGTTTCGAAACGGGTCTCGCCGAGTCGTGCGTTATCGCCCGGAACCAGTGTTCTCTCGCTTAGTTTCGCCCCGGAGTAAAGCGCGTCTGGGTCAGCGACGACTTCGCGGGGATCGTTGAGTGCGGCTAAGCGCCGCCGGACTAGTTCATCCACACGAAACTGTTCCGGCCCTCCTATTTCGACGGTGCCATTTACCGGCGAGCCCACCGCGATCCTGCCTACCCCAGTCGCCACATCGTCGGCAGCCATCGGCTGGAAAAGTACAGGTGGCAAATGCACCTTGTCGCCGTCGAAGGAAATGTCGGCAAGCCCCTTGAGGAACTCGAAGAACTGGGTCGCGCGAACGATCGAATAAGGAATAGCTGAGCCTTTGATCAGCTTCTCCTGAGCAATTTTCGCTCTGAAATAACCGCTTTCGGACAGCCGTTCTGTCCCCACCACCGACAACGCAACGTGATGTCCTACCCTTGCGGCCGCTTCATAGGTGAGAAGGTTACGGGTTGATGTTTCAAAAAACTTCATCACCGCAGCGTCCTCCCAGGAGGGAGAGTTCGATACGTCAACGACCACCGATGCACCCTTCAGCACCTCGGCTAGCCCCTCGCCGGTGAGGGTATTGACGCCGGAATTGGGTGATGCCGCTACTGCTTCGTGCCCTGCTCGCGAAGCTTGTTGACAAGCTTTGATCCGATGAGTCCAGTACCGCCGATTACTACGATTTTCATGACTGTCCTTTCGTGATGCTCGCAATCGAGCAAGTTGAGTCCGAGCTTTTCTCGGAAATGATTTACCGCTCAGGTTGTGGTTAGCGATTTAGCGCCGAAGCTACTTCACCGGAATCAGGATAGGCGCATCTTTGTTTTTGATCAGAAACACCAATAGCTTGGCAGGTGTCGTCTTGCTTGCGTTGCGACCAATGGTGTGAATATCGTTGGGACCTTCGTAAAACATCTGTCCGGCCGTAAGAGTTACGGGCTGTCCGCCATTCACGGCCATGACAATACTGCCTTCCAGCACATAGATGAATCCGTGGGCGTTGTGCCGGTGAACCGGATCGTGACCGCCTGGAAGATATTCAACCGCAAGGATCTGAACGTCTTTCCCTGGAAAATCCGACAATGGCTTCACCATCAGTGAATTGACCTTAGCGTCCTGTGCAATCAACGGGCTGCATATCAGAAACAATGTGAGCAGAATCTTCTTCATCGCTAGCTTCCTCCTGTTTTGAAAGTTGCGGGGTTCTCATTCCCTGCTGCCGTAGAGAATGCACATGCATTGCCAAAGAAATCCGAGTCGCCGCTTTTCCCTGATCCGCTTGGAACAAAGCGATTTAGCGTGAGGAGATGTCAAAACGGGTTCAAGGCGACTCCCGACATTTCGTTACCCACTCACCGTGATGCCTTCTATCTCACGACATATCGCGCGTCGCAAGCATGTGCGGCATTCACTAGTAGCTGGGCGTTGCACTGAAAGAAATAGCGAGGCAAAGATGTTAACCAGCTTCCTGGATGGCGCGTGTCATACGACTGCACTGCTGCGCAGTTCTCAAGTGGGAAGCGCATTCCAGTGCTCGGTCCGCAGAAGGATCGGATGTAGAATCTCTTGAAACGGACTGTGGCGTTAGGAGGATATGGGCCGAGACGGCCTGCTAGATGTAATTTGAGCACTCTCGTTCATCGCAATCGTTCCACTACGCACCACTAACGAGTTCCCGTTAATCGGACGTCGAATGCCGAGCCGCTTCATGATGCTGTGAAGGGTGTTGGGATGCACGTTGAGGATGGCTCCCGCGCCGTTGGGTCCGCTGATCAACCAGCCGGTTCTCTCGAGCACGCGCAGAATATGTTGGCGTTGTATATCCTCGAGTGAATCCGTGGACTCAGGCTTGGGCATAGCTCCCGGTTCTATTCTCCTGCCGGATTCCTCAATCGGTGGGAGATCCGCTCCGAGTGTGAGAATAGAGCCCCAAGAGGCCTGTGATTTCACAAGGGGATTCGGAAGCACTCCGTTGTCCGATCGGATCACGGCGCGTTCAACCAGGTTCTGGAGTTCCCGCACATTGCCGGGCCAATGGTATGCAGAGAATGCATTCATTGTTGTTTGTGGTATCTGCTCAATCCGCTTCCCCATGCGCCTGGAGAATACCTCTACGAAGTGCAGGACCAGCTGAGGTATGTCATCCCGTCGCTCCCGCAGGGCCGGTATTGGGACAGGAAATACGTTCAGCCGATAGTAAAGATCGCTGCGGAATTTGTTGTGTACGACCATGTGCGCCAGGTCGCAATGAGTGGCGGCCACAAGACGGACGTTAATGCGATGTGTGCGACCGCTTCCCAGTCGCTCGAACTCTTGTTCCTGTAAAACGCGCAAGAGTTTCGGTTGCAGGGCCAGCGGTAAATCCCCGATTTCGTCCAAGAAGAGAGTGCCGGTATCCGCCATTTCGAAACGGCCCACTCGTTGTACTATGGCTCCGGTAAAGGCACCTTTCTCATGGCCAAACAACTCACTCTCCAACAGATCGAAGGGGATGGCCGCGCAGTTTAGCTTCACGAATGGGCGTCCGCAGCGTGGGCTTGTATTGTGAATAGCGCGCGCGATCAACTCCTTGCCGGTACCGGTTTCTCCTAGGACCAGAACGGTGGAATCCGTTGGTGCCACACGCTCAACTTCGGCAAGGACAGACTCCAGAGCAGTGCTACTGCCCACGATTCGATCAAACTCGCGGTTTCCTTCGTCTTGTTCACCGCACCGAATTCTCGTGAGGGAGCTCACAACACCTTCCATTAAATCTGTGCTGGCCACAAGGATCAGCCCTCAACTTTTCAGGGCCACTCGAACCGCCTCAAGCAGAGTTTCGCCGTCAAAAGGCTTCATGAGAAATTTCACTGCACCGCCCCGCATTGCCTGCAATCGCATCTTTTCGTCGCCATGCGCGGTGATGAAGATGGTTGGGATCGGGCAATGATCAGAGTTCAGCTTGGACTGGAGCTCTAACACGGACATCCCAGGCATTCTTATATCGGCGATCAGACAGCCGGTTTCCCGCTGCTGGCCAGAGTTCAGGAAAGCCTCGGCGGAGTCGAACGATTGCACTGGAAGGTCTGCTGATTTCAGCAAACGTTGCACGGCGACTCGATACGATTCGTCGTCATCGATAACGGCCACCATTTTCCCCGTCCTCTCCCTAGCCATACAGGTACAGCATCGATCCGCTCGCCGCAGAGCGCAATTATTGATAGTGATAGGGCCGCTTATATGTATGTATAAGCAATCCCTTAATGGCAATGAGAGGGGTTGCGCCGGCGATCGGTAATCCGAGGTTAGTCGGTTTCCACCAGCTTAAGCTTTTCTGCCATTCTTCCCAGTTCAGCGGGGGAGTTGGCCTGCATCTTGTGCATCACCTGCCCGCGATGGACGGTCGCGGTGATTTCGGTAGTGCCCAGTGTCGAAGCAATCTGTTTCGTGAGCATGCCAGAAGCAATAAGAAGCATGACCTCCCGCTCCCGCGCGGTTAACCTCGCGTAGCGTTCCTTTAATTCTGCAATCTCGTTCTGCTGTTGCTTCGTTTGGCTGTCCCGCTTTAGAGCTTGCTGAATCGCATCGATGAGATCCTGATCCCGGAAGGGTTTCGTCAAGAATTCCACTGCTCCCGACTTCATGGCTTTGACCGACATGGGAATGTCTCCGTGGCCGGTGATGAAAATGACCGGGATCTGAGCGCCCAACTCGGTCAATTTGCGCTGCACATCCAACCCACTCATTCCGGGCAGTCGCACATCCAGGAGGAGGCAGCTAGGACAATTCGGAAGTTTATGCCGTAGAAAGTCCTCCGGCGTAGCAAATGACTCGGAATGCAGCCCCACCGTTTTCATAAGACGCTGCATCGCCGCACGCATGCGGGCATCGTCGTCGACGATAAAGACAATAGGTGAATTAGCGGAGGTCATCTCGCGGCTGCGTCCCTAATGGGCAACGTAAACTGAAGTGTTGCCCCAGGTCCGGAGTTCGCAGTGGCCCAAATACGGCCGCCATGCGATTCGACAATGGAACGAGTGATCGCCAACCCCAGGCCAGTGCCTTGCGACTTGGTGGTAAAGAACGTATTAAAGATCTGGTCGGCATTGTCAGTCGGCAATCCCACGCCGGTATCGCTGATAGAGATCAGCACTTGGCCGTCTTCCCCCAACTGCGACCTGACGCTGACCTCACCGGTCGTATCTCCCATTGCCTCAATCCCATTGAGCATGAGATTCATCAAGGCCTGTTGTAACTGCACACGATCCGCCATCACCTGGGTAAGCCCATCGGTGAGATCCGTGCTCATCCTAACCGAATGCCGATCCGCCTCTTTCTGGAGCATCACGACCATCTCTCGGATG
>CAVWNU010000005.1:0-322002 GCA_963756435.1 uncultured Acidobacteriaceae bacterium
GGACGGGTTTTTCCATTGAGTACAGGCGTCGGATTGCCGGTTCCCCAATAAATCAGGTTCAGCTCCTTATCATAGGTGCCGGTAATCCATGTCATGCCGCCGGTTGTGGTATTTGGAGTTCCGGCAGGCGGCGTGCTGTCCCATTGCCATTGCGCGTTGCCGTTCACAGGGTCAACCGCGCGAAGATAGCCGGGAAGATTATCCAGGTCGCCGGAGACACCAACGATCACGTGATTCCCCACCACGAGCGGAGCCATCGTCGTCCAGTAGCCCTTGTTGACGTCCGCCACGACCACATCCCACCGAACGCTTCCATCGTTGGCATTCAGCGAGACGAGATGGCCATTGGGCGTAAGGAAGTAGAGCCACTCCTTATACATGGCGACGCCACGCTGCCCGATATGATCTCCATCCTCCGTCGGCTTGTTGTAGTGCCAAAGCATGTGTCCGGAGCGCGCATCCACAGCCCAGATATTGTCCGGAACCGTGAAATAAAGAATGCCATCAACCAGCAGAGGCGTGGATTTGATCTCAGCATTCTGATTGGTCTGGAATGCCCATGAAAGCGTGAGATATCCGACATTCTGCGTTGTAATCTGCGTGAGCGCGCTATGTCGTCTGCCGGAATAATCACCATGATAGGTAGGCCAGCTATCCGTAACAGGATGCTCAATGGCAGCAGGGTCCAGCGACTGCGCAATCCCAGGATGAGGCAATCCAGCAAGAGCCGCGGCAACCACAACCAGGGCGTATTTCCAGAACTTCATAAGATTCACCCTCATTAGCGCAGAGTTTGTATGTACGCCATCAGGTTGTGAATATCGTCGTCCGTATATTTGCTGAATAGATCGACATGGGCATCCACTGGGGAGTCCACGGTGAAATGAATCCGTCTGACTGGCCACGAGTGATACACGCGGTTACTGTCACGCAACCCGATCGTGAATTCATCGCGGTAGGCGAGTAAGCCGGTAATCTGCTGACCGGTTGGAAGAGTAACGGTCACATGGCTCTTTGCGTCGTCCGGATACAGCATTCGCTCTTCCAGCTTCAAGCCCTGAAAGCGAGAAGCGATACCAGCAAGATCACCTGTCGGTGAATGGCACTTTGCACATCCACCCGATCCATTGAAGTACACTTTGCCCGCCGCAACATCTCCCGTCTGCAGATCACTGACATCAACCCCGCGCCGCCCTCCAGGACGGGAAGAGCCCGCCTGATGATGAATAAACGCGGCAAGGCTGCGCATCTCCTCATTGGATAAACGAAATGCCGGCATCTTTGTGCCCGGGCGCCCATTTCGAATCACATCCGAGATCTGATTCCCGTTCACATCCGCAAGCACAAGCTTCGAGCGGGTCAGATCGGGGCCAGTTTCTCCACCCGCAGCATCGCGCCCATGGCAGAATGCGCAGTTGCGCTGGAAGAGATGCCGCCCAACCTCAGCAAGGCTGGCAGAAGCATTTGACTCGCCGGCGGAAGGCTCGCTGGCCGTGATAAATCGCAAGAGGGACGCCATCTCCTGCTGCGATAGCTTCGGAAATGCCGGCATGCGGCCCTTTCCTGTACGGACCAGGCTCTCGATCTGTTGCGGCGTCAACTGACGGCTTACATCCAGCAGTGGCGGAAACCCAGGAAGATTCCCTTCTCTCTGGTCACCATGGCAAATGGAGCAGTGCTTTGCATAGGATGCAGCTCCTGCCTGGTTCTGCGACACCTGAGCATGAACGCGAATCGAAGCCGAAAGAGTTACAACGGCGGCTACGAAAAAGGTAAAAGCATATATTCGCTTCATCATTCCCACAACGACTCTGTCCTTCTACACACCTATCCCGAATATCGAATAAGCTGCATAAATCCATAATCCATGTGTAACTGCTGGTGGCAGTGCCAGAGCGTATCGCCTGGATTGTCCGCCGTGAAATCGACTTCGACCGTATCCAGCGGCATCACATTGATCACATCCTTCTTCAGTCCGCTCATCTGCTTCTCGCCGATACGGGTAACCTCAAACGTATGCCGGTGCAGATGAATGGGATGCTGATCTCCGCTGCCATTGCGCAAGACAAGTCGGTAGCGTTTGCCCCGTTGAACCATAAGCGGATCGATCTTCGGCCAGGACTTATTATTGATGGTCCAAGTATCGAACTTCGATTTACCTGTCGGACCGATATCACGGAATGTGAGCGTAAATGTTTCGTCCGGCTTCGTGGCCGCGGCCGCATCGGCAAATTGCGTGTAATCCCATTCGGTGGAAGCGGGAGCATTCCATACAGGGTCTCCCTTCTTCCCCGCGTATTCCACCACGATCCCTAGGCCCATTCGACGTTCTTTTTCGAGCACTGAGCCAAGAACCCATACGCCGGGAGAGTTCATATTCACGATGGCATCGACGCGTTCTGCGACTGCAAGCGAGATGGTCTCCACGGACCGTGGATTCGGGACCGGGTTGCCATCCATCGCGATGATCTGGAAGGTGTGACCCGGCAGCGCGAGAACAACATTTTCCGTTGCGCTGGCATTGAGCAGGCGCATCAGCACCCGCTGTCCCTTTTTCACACGTACCGGTTCGCCCGCTCCCAACATATGCGCATTGATCGTTGCGTACTTGTAACCGACATCCGATCCGCTTGTCAGTGGCATATTGGACGATTGCTCGCGCATCGTTTCCACCATCGGGACAAAGGATGGCTCCCAGTGATGGATCGCCAGGTTAATTTCGTGGTCATACTTTTCGGGCCGGTCGCGGCCTTCGATCAACAGAAAACCGAACTGGCCGGTATAAGTGCTGAGCGAGAGGTCGCCATAGGAAGAAGCATGCGTGTGATACCAGCGCGTCCCGGCCGGATTGGGGGTAAACGAATAGCGATGCGTTGTACCCGCCGGAATCATCGGCGAGCCTTCTTCCATGGCGCCGTCGTTGAGCGAATCGATCGCGAGCCCATGCCAATGGACAATATCGCTATTGACGGTGGCGTTCGTTACATCAATGGAAACCGGAACACCCTGGCGCAACCGGAGCAGCGGACCCGGAACCTGCCCGTTATACGCCACAGTTTTGACAGAGACACCAGGCCCAATGTCGAGCGTGCATGGCTCAATGCGCAGGCTGTAATCAGGCTTCCCTGCCGGACCACCCTCGGCTGCGAACACCTGGGGTATCAGCGCATGCAATGAACTGCCAGCAACCAGACTTCCTGTCGCTGAAAGAAAGCTTCTGCGATTCATGAGATTTTTTGTCACCAGCCGGACGTCCCCATTTCATCACACTTCCAGAGGAGACTCGGCATCCTCGCCGACGGGCTCCTGTTCGATCATTTACAAGGTATGCGCGGTTACACCCACCACGCTCCCGCGGGCTTCTCCGTCAGAATGACCGCGCTCAGAAAGTGCGTTGCGCGCGCCAGTCCCTCCCCTGCGGAGAGCAGACTATCCTCGTGCTCAATCGAAAGCGCACCGTCGTAGCCATACATGCGCAGAGTGGAAACGAACTCCTTCCACCACTCCGCGCCGTGTCCATAGCCGCAGGTGCGGAAGATCCATCCCCGGTTGCGCTCATCTGTATACGGCTTGGTATCCAGAACTCCCGTCAGGGAAAGATTCGCCGAATACATCTGCGTGTCCTTCGCATGGACATGGAAGATGGCCTCGCCAAGCAGCCGCACAGCGGCTATGGGATCAATGCCCTGCCAGAACATGTGGCTCGGGTCATAATTGCAGCCAATCGACGGGCCAGCAATCGTACGCAACCGAAGCAGGGTTTCCGGGCTGTAGACCACAAACCCGGGGTGCATCTCAATGGCGATCTTCACGCCGTGATCGGCCGCGAACTTTGCATGCTGCGTCCAATAGGGAGTGACCACCTCGTCCCATTGCCATCGCAACAGGTCCAGATACTCCGGCGGCCATGGACATGTCACCCAATTCGGCGACTGAGCCGAATGGGAATCACCGGGGCACCCTGAGAAATCGACAACGGTGGAAACACCCAGCCTTTCCGCCAGCAGAATGGTTTTCCGGCTGACCTCCCGTGCTTTTTCCGCCAGCGCCTGCTGCGGGTGTAATGCGTTGCCATGACAGCTGAGCGCACTGATGGATATGCCATGGTCCTTCAGCTTCTGCTGAAATTCCTTTAGCACGGATGCATCCTCCAGCATCGACAGCTTGCAGTGAGCATCCCCCGGATAATTCCCAGTCCCCAGTTCCACTGTATCGATCTGGAGTGACTTCAATGTCGCCAATGCATCTTCCAATGGAAGATGCGACAGCAACGGCGTAAATACTCCGAGCCTCATCCGGTCTCCTCAGTTATTGCCGTACTCGTTCCCATCGTCCGCCTGCCGCATGGCTTCGCAGCATGGTCTCGACGAGACAAGTCGAACGATAGCCATCCTCAAAGGTCGGTAACGGCGCGGGCTTTGCTTCCGGACGCCCATCCTCCCGTATCCATTGATAGGCATCGCGCAGCAGATTGCGGAACGCGTCCGCCCATGACTCCTGGTGCCCTCCAGGCAGGTGAACATACGGAAGCACGTCCCGGCACACCAGCGAGGGATCTTTTGCCAGATTCAGATTGGGCTGGTCGTGCCGCCCGATCCACAGCTCGTTCTGCTGCTCCTGCCGCCACTTGAGCGAAAGCGCTCTGCCATTAACTTCAAGCTCAAGATCATTTTTGTGCCCAGGCAGCACTTGGCCGACGGAAAAACAGCCTCTTGCGCCGTTGTCAAAACGGAGCAGTACGCTAGCCAGATCTTCCGCGTTTACCTGCATAGGCTGCCGGCCGCCGCCGCTCGTGACCGCAAAGGCCTCCGCCGATGCCCCTGAGGAATAGCGCACCGGAATGACCGTCGCCAGGTCGGCCAGCACCGAAACGATTTTCGCTCCAGCGACATGCTCAGCAAGATCACACCAGTGGGAGCCAATATCGCCCAGCGCGGATGTGACTCCGCCTTTCGCAGGATCAGAACGCCACGAATAGACGTTCGGATCGCTCATCCAGTCCTGTAGATAATAGCCGTGTACGAAGCTCAAGGGGCCTGTTTCGCCACGCGCCACCATCCAGCGTGCCTGCTGCACCAGCGGGTTGCCGCGGTAATTGAAGGTGACAACATGCGCGACCTTGGCCGCAACCGCTGCGTCGCGTAATTTGCGGCCCTCCTCAGCATTCAAGGCAAGCGGTTTATCAGAGATGACGTGCTTACCCGCCTGGAGTACTGCCAGCGTAACAGGCAAATGCAGGTGGTTCGGTGTCGTATTGTGAATCACCTGGATATCCGGATCCGCGATCAGCGCCTTGTAATCGCCATACGCGCGGTCCACTTTATACTCGCGCGCTTTTTTCTTCGCCGACTGCTGCGACGACCCGGCAATAGCCACGACATCCACATCTCCAAGCCGCCGAACTGCATCGATATGGTGTCCTGCGACAAAGCCCGGCCCCACCAGCCCCATTCCGATCTTCTTCATGCCTGCCCAATCACTCCCTTTAAAGCTCAACGTGACACGCGCGGATGTGGCGCCGTGCTGCCTTCGGTCATGCCAAGCACCCACCGGATCGCCTCAAAATACATCTTGCGAATGTCCGGGTCCTGCCACGCCTCTTCCGTATGACCGAGGGTGGAGTAAAAGACACGGCCCTTGCCGTACATCTTGCTCCACGCCACGGCAAAATCGTGATCGGTGCGATGAATGCGTGGATTGTTTGCGTAATCCAGCTTGGTTGGATCAAGGCTCAGAAGCACATGCACCTTGTCGCGCGACCAATCCTTCGGCTGGTAGATTTCGTCGTATTTGACGAATTCCTTCGGGAAATGGCGGACCGCAGGAAAGTCGGGATCCTCATTCACGATCGGGGCCTCAAACGTCATCCACGGATGCTGATCGAACCATCCGCCAATCATCTCGCCGTATTCCGGCCAGGTGTAGTTTGTGTCCAGGGCTGCGTGAATCCCTACAAACCCCTTGCCGTCCTCTTTGATGGCGGAAAGCATGTCCTGCTTCTGGCCTGCGCCCATGTCCAGTTCGCCGGTTGTACTGGCAAAAACAATCGCGTCGAAATACGTCAGGTTCTTCGCGTTGCGGCCGAGGTCCTTTTTCGTCAGCAACTCCGTATCGGTGCGCATCTCCGTGTCCCACAGGCCACTTTCCTTGCCCATCGTGTACACCGCATCCATAGCAGCCGAGACGGAGTCATGCTCAAACCCCTTCGTTTCGCCAATCACGAGAACGTGCTTGAGATGCACCTGCTTAGCGCTCGGCGGTGCAGGCTGCGCGTTGGCCACGCTGAGCGCTCCGAGCATCGGTGCGACCAGGAAAGAACAAACGTATTTCCAGCGAAGACGCATGAAATCGCCTCTCTACAACGAGCTTTGTCTGATCGGCAACAAGAATAACGTTTAACGTATGTCCTGAAAAGGGAGCGCGGCGCTCACCTTCCACGCCGCACTGTCGACCCGGCCTGCGTTCACCTCCTGAGAGCAGCTACACATCACAAATGTCCACGGCCTGCCGCAATGAAGTCAGAGGATCGCTTTTCGGCACGAATTCGTGCGCGACGTACCCGGGATAATTGAGATCTACCAGTGCTTCCATCAGTGCCGGATAATGAATCTCCTGCGTTCCATCGATTTCATGCCGCCCAGGAACACCTCCCGTGTGAAAGTGGCCGAGGACGTCGATGTTTTCACGGATGGTCGCAATCAGATCTCCCTCCATAATCTGCATATGGTAGATGTCATAGAGCAGCTTCACACGCGGCGAGTTGACTTCGCGAACGACACGAGCGCCCCAGGCAGTGTGGTCACACATGTAGTCCTTGTGATCTCGCTTGCTGTTCAGTAACTCAACACAGATATTGACGCCGTTATCTTCCGCAATCTTCTTCAGACGATTCAGCCCTGTGATCGTATTGCGAGCGCCCTCTTCATCCGACATGCCACGGCGGTTTCCAGAGAAGGTGATGACACTCGGCACGCCAGCCTTTGCAGCAATCGGGATGTTCTTGCGGAATGCCTCTTCAATGGCGGCGTGATGTTCCGGACGGTTCAGCGCATCCGGAATCGTCCCGCCTCCGGCATACCCCATTGTGCAGATGAGGCCATAGCGGCGCGGAATGTCGAACTCTGCTACTTCCAGCAGGTCGACACCGTTGAGCCCCATCTGTGCGGCAGCCACACAAAGCTGGTCCAGCGGAATCTGCTGATAACACCATCGGGAAACGGACTGCCGTATGCGTCTCTTGCGCGGGAGAGATGATGTGACTCCGCCCGTCTGAGGAAGAATGGCCGCAGCAAGGCCAGCTTTCATGAAAGTGCGCCGGTTCGATTCCATAGTGGCAATATTGTGCCACTTCCCTTGTGGTTGGCGATCTGATCCGTGCCCATCCGAGGCCACTTGCCCGCTTCCCCGGCTCAGAGCCGTGTGCAGGCCTTTGTGCGCGATTGTGGCCCATTGTGGAAGCGATCAGAACGAAACGCATCGGCCAACGCCTCGGATAGCCTACCGCCGTTGCCGTTCGTGCCGCGTTGATTGTTCTCATCCAGCGGGTCCGTTTGCGGGTCCGATCCGGGTCCGCTATGGATTGCGTCGCTTTTTTCAGTGTGCCTTGAATGCGTCAGGATTCGCCTGTGTGCTTTGGATTCAACACTGAGGTTGCTTGACACGGTAAGAGTCGGCGGTCCGACTGCTAGCTCAGACGACTCAAGCCTTTTTGGGGCTGCCAGCCATTTTCCGGTCAGCAAAATTCTGGATCAGTAACTCGGCGGTTTACCGCTCATTGATATAAGTGTCTCCGTTTCTTTTAAATAGCAACATGTTTCCGTTCCTAGAAAGATTGAAGGAGATTTCCGATATCGATTACCGGGAATGCGTGTTCCCTGATTGGCCCGGGAGGCTCACCGATTCCGATTTCCCCATTGCCCACATTTCCTAGCGTTCGAGGATCTGCTCGAAGTACGCGAGCGCCCGTCGGATCGTGCGTCTGCCCAAGCCAGAAGATTGCTTCCTTGCGGACCGCAGGATTGGCATTCGTTTGCGCCACGTGCAGCAACTCCGGCACTGCCTCGTCCTTCGGCAACTGGCTCAGCGCAAACACCGCCTTCTTCTTTACTGCCACCTCAGGATCGTTCTGCACTGTATCCTTTGAGCATCGCCACGGCCTTCTGCGCCCGCCTTCTGTCCTACCCAGAAGATCGCCTGTTCGCGAACGCTGACCTCCTGATCCGACTTTGCCATGTGGATCAAGTCATCGACGGCTGCCGGATCATGACTCACAAACAGATCGAAGCTGAGTTTTTTGCGGAACTCAGGATCGGGGTCGCTCGCCAGTTTCTTCAAAGCCAGGTAACCATCGTGCCCGCGCTCTGCGCCTAGCCAGAATGACGCTTTTTCGCGCAGCCACAGCGGATTCGCCGAGGATGAAAAACTGTCGAGCGACAGTGGTCGCCTTCTCGGTCCCGTGCACGGCGATTGCTGCCAAGGCCTCATCGGTGTGCCGCTGGTTGTCCGCCGTCACTAAGCTCGACAGCCACACAACGCTGTCGTCCTCCTTTACATCCGTCAGCCAGGTGAACGGCAGCCCTCCAGCATCGACGCTGGCACCCGCTGTTGATGAATCGAATCTTGTCGACGTTCCCGTGGTCGACCCGCACCAATATGTCAATGCTCGTGTCGTCAGCCTGATGTTCGTCGGAATATCGGTAGTCGTTGTTCGGAGCCTTCTAGTCGATAGACACCACAGCATTCACCTTCCATATTTGACCCCTCGCTCGAACACGTACGAGAAATGCGTTCCTGGAATAGCTGCTAACCTCATAGCCCAGCCAGAGTGGTCCACCCGAATGCTGAAATCGGTCCACCGTCGCGGACAGTCCTGCGCCGACCGGCTCAGTGTGAAACTGCGCGTTGAGTACCTTCGGCTGCTGCTGCTGGGCCGTACCCAGCATCGACACGCCGAGTAGAGCCGCCATAAACCAATCCTGTCTCATGGGGATACCTCGTTACTTGTTCAGAATTTCCATCATGTAGGCCGTGGCTTCCTGGTTATGCATCAGGCTCAGCTGCTGCACCAGGTACTGCTTCATCTCCATGTCCTTCTCCCCGCGCGCCAACGTCACCAGATCGTGCGCGTCATTCGCGAGGAACAGCGCCTGCGCGGCGGCGCGCTTCGTTTCCGCGTCCGAATTCTTCTGGTAAATCGTGACCAGAGTCGGCGCGGCCGACATTCCTCCTGCAATTCCCAGGTTGCGAATCGCATTGCGCCGCAAGTCCGACATTCTGTTCCGAGTCCGCAATTTTCGAGAGATGGTGGCGCCGTCGCGGCCGCTGGCAATCAGCGCGTGGATGATGTCCGATTTCGTCTCCGCATTGCTCGTGGCGTGATACATCGTCAGCAGATCCTGCGTCGCGCTCATCGCGCCCAAGCGTCTGGATGGCGGTCTTGACCAGTTCCGGATTCGTCTCCTGTCGTGCCGCCTCCAGCAGCTTCGACGAGTCCCCCGTTATCAGGTAGGACTGCAGGATCACCCGCTTCACTTGCGCGTCGTTGCTGTGTTGATAGATCGATGCCAGAGTGTCGTTCGCGCGCTTGCCTTGCCCGGTTGCCAGCATCCGAATTGCTTTGATCTGCAGCGCCTGACCTGACTGTCCTTGTGCAATCTGCCTGATCAGCTCCTGAGCCTGCGGCGAGTCACTCTGCGCCAGAACAAACAGCGCCCTGCTTTTCAGCTCCTCCGACTGATTGCCGCTCAGGATCTTTTGCAGGATCGGTACCGCTTGCGCCTGGTCTTGCTGCATCAGTGCGTTTATCGCCAGCAGCTTCAGGTTTTCGTCGGGCTCGGCCTGCGGTGACACCGGGTCGCCGCTCTTGCCGCGGATCTCGATCTCCAGCGCGCCACACTCGTTCAGCCATCGGCTCCTGGGATATTTCTTCCTCAGCTCTCCGCATGTGTTCAATGCGTTTGCGGGCTGGCCTTCCTTATTTTCCGCATACGCCTTCCAGTAAAGCGCGCCCTCAGCGTGCTCGCCGTGCATCTGCGCCACACGATTGAACGAACCGACCGCATCGTGCCAACGGCTCTCGTTGATGGCCCGCGTTCCATCGGCATAGAGGCTCTCTTCGTCCGAGGCTGCGCCATTCGTTGCTGCAACAGATTGCAGCCCTTCGGCGTGCATGTGCCACGGCGTAATCGTGAGCGCAAGGGCAAGATAAATCGCGGAAAGGCCTTTGTTTCTCATTAGAGCAATGCTCCCTTCGCGGGTTTGGGCCCGCTGCCAAGATCTGAATGGCGCGTCAGCAGAACCCGAATTTCGAACAGGATTCCTTCCGTATTCATGTCCTTTCGCACGCGCTCGAGGTCTGCTTCCGTCAGGTTCGGATCGTTTGCGATCTCTGCAAGTACGCCCTCTAACCGGTCCAGCGCGCCAGCCAGCGCCATATCGCCCACATCACTTGCGCTTGCGCGATAGAGCCGATTCGATGCCAGCAGTTCCCGCGCCTCCGATTGCAGCTGTGTGTTCTCGCTTCTGTTCGGCAAATCAGCATGATTCAGCTCCACCAGCAACCGCTCCGTGCGATCCAGGTGATCGGTCAAAACCACCAGGACCACGCGCCGCGCCGCGGGCGGATTGCCCGCAACGTTTGGGTGCGTCGTCGATTTCGGTTCCCAGTAACGACCGCCAAGAAAGGCCGCCGTCAGCAGCACAGCGAAGCTGAGCGTGAGCGCTGCGACTCTCCACTGAGTCCAGCCGTGCCAACGCGCCGTCTTTTTCTCATATGCGATCAGCTGCGCTCGCAGCGTCTCCCATACGCGCTCGCCGTAATCCGAATCCTTCTTCGGAACCACTGGTACCTGAATCGTGTCCATACTGTGCTTGAACTCGGCATATTTTGCTGAGCAGTCGCGGCATGCTCCCAGGTGTGTGTTGGCTGCACTCGTGGCATCGCCGTAATACAGGTCAATGAACTCGTCTTCACCCAGATGCTTCATGCGTTCCCCCGCAACGGCGCCAGTTCCCGGCGCAACTTCTGCACTGCGCGAAACACCGCCTGCTTCGCTGCGTTCGGGGCAATTCCAAGCACCTCGGCAATCTCATTCGTGGAGCGATCTTCCAGATGCCGCAACACGAAGGCACTTTTTTCCGTCGGCGTCAGCCGCAGCATTGCCGACTCTCGCGCTGCACTCATCTCCCGGTTTAGCAACACTCGCTCCGGATCGGCTTGCTGCGTCGCCACCTGCACGGTCTTCTGCTCCGGATCGCTCTCGTCGCCGTGCCGGTAGTCGGCGTCGATCTCCGGTTTGCTAATCCGATTCAGTGCGCAGTTCACAGCAATCCGGTAAATCCACGTTCCGAAGGAGGAGCGCTGTTGGAAACTCCCCAGCTGCTGATACCCGCGTAGAAACGCCTCTTGCACGATCTCCTCCGCCTCGGCTTCATTGCCGGTGATGCGAAACGCCACTCGAAAGACAGCCGCACTGTGAGCGCGAACAAGCGCCCCGTACGCTTCCTTGTCACCGGCTAATACGGCCCGGACAATCGAGTAATCGCTTTCCTGCATTCAGCACCTTAGACAGCGGGTTAGTTCCGCGGTTAGGAGAATATTTTGACCCTACTGATGCTGCCGATCAGCGATGCCTGGCGGATTCTAATTGCTTATGGCGTTCGCAAAGCCGCAAACAGTGGCCACCATTAGGAATTGCATGAGATTTTCCGTTCGCGGCGCAGTACCAGCAAGCCGTTTTCGTTGATTCGCCCTTGCCAGGCCACTCTTGATTGACGCCTTCAGGGCTTAGCACTCATTGAACTCGGCCTAGAATCCGGGGAGGATTCGTCCTCAGAAACGCGCTTCTCGGAAGTTGAGGCTGGCTGACGAGGAGCAAACCTTCATCAGGGCCACTCGTTGATCCGTGCCCTATACGAGCCCCACGCCAGCCTTCCACGCGGCGGGCCGCGTGACGGCCTTTGTGCGCGATTGTGGGGCATCTGTGGAAGCGATAGGACGAAACGCATCGACCAAGGCGTCGGATATCCTACCGCTGTTACCGTTCGTGCCGCGTTGATTGTTCTCATCCAGCGGGTCCATTTCCGGGTCCGATCCGGGTCCGCTATGGATTGCGTCGCTTTTTTTCGGTGTTCGTTGACTGCGTCAGGATTCGCGTAGGTGTTTTGGATTCAACACTAAGGTCGATTGACACGGTAGAAATCGGGAGTTCGAATCTGATCGCTCTTCCGCCGAATAGCGCGTCGCCAGCATGAGTCGGGCGTCTCGGTAGTCGGTTGCTGATGTGAAGCCAACTATCAGCATGGAAGGACACCCACTTTCCTCATAGGTAGTCCCTGAACATTTTCACTTCACGGTGAGGCTGATGGTGGCTGAGCTGGTGACTTGCTGACTCGCAACGGGCGATGTTGCTGTTTACGTTGATCCAGACCCTCCGCCGCAGGCACTAATTGTCCCGACGGCGATTAGCAAAAGAACACCGAGCGCAAGCATCCGGCCAGTTCGGCGAAGGCCTATGGCTTTCCGCGATGCACCGGTCAAGGGCAGCAGCAATAGCAGCTCGGTGACAGGGGCGGCCGGCTTGCGGCGAAATACCGTCACACGTCTCGTGGAAAATTCGTGGCAGGATCAAAAACTCCTTCCCTCTTCTGAATCTGTCAGGACGGATGAATCGCCCCCTCACCCCGACCGCTCATTCTTAAATATTCCTGGTCGTCTTATGCCCTGGGGGAATGAAAAGCATCAGCAGGGCTGCGACAATAAGTGATCCGGACATAAGGAGAAATCCTGCGGCAGACCGACCCGTGCGCGCCTGGAGCACTCCCACAGTCCACGTGCCAACAAAACCGCCGAGAGCCCCGCTGCTGTTCACCAGTGCCAGCACCTCATCAAGCACAGTCTTGGGGATGATGTCCGCGATGAATGCGAAGAAGGATCCGTAGGGCGCGTACATCACCCCTCCCGCCAGGATGAGTGCGGAGTATGCCGTCCAGAAGCTACGGTTCTCGACGAGAAACGATGTGAAAAGCGCCGCACCCGCGATCGTAAGGCATGGCCACACCAGAGCCCGGCGGAACATCGTTCGGTCCGAAACGTGGCTGACAAGAAACATCAGGATCGCCGCGAGAAGATATGGAACGGCTGATAGTAAGCCAGTCTTCTCGATACCAATCGAAATACCTTTGCGAATGATCGTCGGCAGCCACAAAACAAAGCCATAGACGCCCAGGCTCCAACTGAAGTAAACGGCACAGAGCGCTAGCACATCTCTCCGGCCAAACGCTTCACGCAGGCTGGCGACGCGCGGTAGCACAAGTTGTTCCTGCACCAGTTGCTGTTCGAGAGCGGCGCTGCTCTCAGCTGACATCCACGGGGCGTCGGTTGGCTTATCCCGCATCACCGACAGCCATACGAATGCCCAGAGCACCGAAGGCAATCCTTCAATAATAAAGGCCTTCTGCCAACCAACGGCGGCAATTAGATATCCAGTGATGACGGACATCCAGAGAACCGTAATCGGATTGCCGAGCATCAGCAGTGTGTTCGCCCGCGCGCGCTCCCGGCGTAGGAACCAGCGCGTGATCAACGCCAGCATGGCCGGGAAGATGATGCTCTCCGCAACTCCGAGAAGGAAGCGGTCAGCCGCGAGCAACCAAAACTGGCGGATCACTCCAGTAAGCGCTGCGAGCGTTCCCCACAGTATGAGCGCCGCAAAGACGATACGGGTGCTGCTGTGACGCCGGGCGTAATTGATTCCCGGTACTTGAAAGGCACAATAGCCTAGAAAAAAGAGGGAGCCGAGGAGCGCCGATTCGGAGCCGGTGATGTGAAGCGTTTCGGCTAGGCCGGCGGCAGCTCCCAATCCATAATTTGCGCGGTCGAGGTAGGCAAGGCTGAACGTAATGAAGACTGCCGGTAGTATGTAGAACCAGCGCTTACGGCTATCTCGACGAGAGATCGCGCTATTTATTACGTCACGTGCCGTGAGGCGATCGTCATTTCGTCGTGCCATCCGTCTAGCCTACACGGCGACACCGCATCCGCTTTTGGAGCGGTCAAGAAACCTTGATGGTTATAGGCCGGCGTACCAGTCGTAACCGAGCTTGGTCCAATAGTCATCCGGTTTCAGGTCTGTATACGCGATGAGGCCGATGCGCTTGATCTGTTTGTACCCATACTTGGTCGGCGCGTGCAGACGCAGCGGCTCACCGTGGAGTTGGGTAAGCGGTTTTCCCGCCATCTCTGTGACGAGGAGGGTCTGTGGATGGCGGCAGACCGCTATATCGTAGCCGACGTAGTAGTCCCCATTCGGTGTTTCCATATAGACGTAGCGTGGGAGTCCGCCGTCAGGTTTCCTCGCAGGGGGGTAGGCTTCGATGAAGTCGGCCATGCGAACGCCGCCCCAATGGGTGATTTGACTCCACCCCTCGACGCACTTGAACTCCGTGACAAGCTCGTGCGCCGGCAGTCTGGTAATTTCTGCCAACGTGAGTAGCAGCCCGGGTGTGCCTACAGCCACGGTGGAATAGCTGCGCCCAGCTTCCTCGAGTCCGCGGGACCGCTTTCCGGCACGCTCTCGAATCGGATTGCTGCGACTCACGGCCGGTTCCGGCGGCACAAAAGTGAAGTGATCCCCTTCTGTGCTCTCACTTCCGCGGGAATACTCGTAGGTCCATGCCGTAACGTCGGGTACATACTGCGCGAAGCTTTTCTCGTTCGCCGCCCCTACCAGCTGCAGACGCCAACTCTCGGGCAGGATAGCTTCCTTGATCCCGATCAGGCCGTTGATGCGCAGATTCTCTGCTTGATTTATTGGATAAGTGGGCGCAAGAGCTCGTTCATCGAAGACTTTCCGCGATAGCGCGGCATTGGCCTGGAATGCACGTCGCCGCGGGATTGGCTGCATACCATCGTTGCGGCTGTAGTTCACCCACCGGTACAAGCCAAAACCCGCTGCCGCCCCGATTGCAGTCACCGCGAAGCTGCGTCGCGTCAGCTTCCGCGAGGCTGCCAAAACTTCCGCGTCTGTTGCATGGCGGGCAGGGTCTTCGCGCTTTACCTTGCCCTCGCTCATCGCCAACTCCGTCTTTCCCGTTCCAGCGAGGGCTCGTTGGCCGGCCTGATCTCAAACCCGCTGACCATGCTGCGGAAATTGTTCCAGCCAGCAAATGCAACCTGTGCCACATGCACAAGAAAGAATAGGCAGAAACCCATGGTAAGCCAGAAGTGCTCCCACCGCGCCCATTCATATCCGCCAAGCGCCGTTGTCAGATAGTGCAACTGGGTCGGCTTGTAGATTGCGAGCCCCGTGATAAGGATACCGGCCCCCATGGCGATGACAGTGGAATACGCTATCCTTTGCGCGCCGCTATATTTTTTCTTTAACGGCAGGTCACTGCGCAGGTGGAGCGACGCGAGCATTGATTGGAACGCGTCTCGCAGGCTGCCGCGCCGCGGCATGAGAAAGCGCCACTCGCCAGAGATCACCAAATACACCACGTACGCGATGCCGTTGAGCGCAAAGAGCCACATGAAGAAGAAGTGGTCGCCCATTCCCTGTGTCACATGCCAGGGAATATGCAGCGCCTTCGCGACCGGCTCCGGGAAAATCCGGATGAGCGTCAACGAACCGAACCCAATGCGATAGATGGCGTGTGGATGCAGATGCGCATTGTCGGAATCGTTCCAGTAGATCCGTATGCCGCTCAGAATCATGATGAAGAGCAATGGAAAATTGATCCAGTGCATCCAGCGAATCGCAAGCGGGTGCTTGCGTTGCAGCCGAAGTGTCGCGGCCGGAGCGGCCGGTGTCTCTTCTGGATTCCCGATGTCCAAGCCTTACCTCGCTTCATAAACCGTTTCGTTAAACGCGAAAAGCCCTCGAGCCAGTCACTGCATGTGCGGATACTCTCCCGCAACTTTTACCCGAATACTGTAGAGAAAGGAACTCGCCGCAATGTAGAGCGTCTTGTGGTCTACTCCACCGAACGCCAGATTTCCGACTGGAACGGGGAGACGAATTGTGCCAAGGTGCTTGCCCTCAGGAGAGAAGATCCACACTCCACCCGGTCCCGCACTATAGATGTTCCCGTGTCGATCGACCTTCATACCGTCAGGTGCACCGTGATGCGCATACGGTCCTGCGTCGCAGAGCAGCTTGGGATCCGTGAGCGATCCGTTCGGCCTCACCGTGTAGCGCATCCAGAGCATCTCCGGCTCCGAATTGTCAACGTACAGGTACTTCTCATCCGGAGAAAAGGCGATGCCATTCGGCCGAGGCAGGGATTTGATCAGCAGTTGCAGTTTGGCGCGCGCTGGGGGTGAACCGGGCTTCTGATCGAGCGCCGCGGGTATGCGGTAGACGCCATTCACGTGCAGCTTCTTCGCTGAATCGGTGTCCGTCTGCGTGCGAAGTCCGTACGGGGGATCGGTGAAGTAAAGCGAACCATCCGATCTGTAGACCAAGTCGTTGGGGCTGTTCAAGCGCTTGCCCTGATAGGTATCAGCAAGAATCGTTACGGTTGCATGTGGATCTAGTTGCTCCAGCCTCCACACATCGCGTTGTGCATGGCCAGCTACCGTGAGCCGGCCTTTGGCATCGAGTGTCATGCCGTTCGATCCGGGTTCCGGACCGCCGTATGGAGTCGATCCTTTGTAGCCGCTGGGACTCAGGAACGTACTGACACCCATACCGGGGTTCCAAATCCGGATGGTGTTGCTGGGAATCTCCGCAAAGATCAACCTTCCAGCCGGAAGCCAAAGTGGCCCTTCCGTCCACTTGAAGCCCCTGGCTATCTCGAATGCGTCGGGCTGCCGCGCAATCAAAGAGTCGAGCGACGAATCTAGACGCTCGATCTGCGGCACGATCGCCGGGCTCTCCGATGCAGCGTGCACTTTGATAAAGCCTCGCGAGCGCGACCAGCCGGCGACAAGCTGCCAGCCACTCGCCACAGCGAAGCTAGCCAGCAACGGGATTAGGATTCGCGTGTTCTTCCTTGAAATTCTTCTTGTACTCACTCGCCACCGCAACTGGTTCTAAAGCGAGATGCCGCGCTTCCACGGAATGAAGTCATTCTGTCCCAGCAGTTCCGCCTTGCTGAGCGTTTTCCCGCTGGCAATGTCCAACATCATATCCAGCATGGAGCCGCCGGCGTCCTCGATAGTCACTTCGCCGCGAATGATGGGGCCGGTATCGATGTCGATGATGTCGGACATGTGCTCGGCAAGTCGCGTGTTCGTCGCAACTTTCACAACCGGGGTGATGGGATTTCCCGTGGGCGTGCCAAGACCGGTCGTAAACAAAACCATATTCGCGCCCGCCCCCACCTGCGCGGTAACGCACTCTACATCGCTCCCCGGCGTGCACAGTAGGTTCAATCCCTTGTCCCTGACGTATTCCGGATAATCGAGCACGCCGCGCACCGGCGAGGTTCCACTCTTCCTTGCCGCACCCGCGGATTTCATCGCGTCGGTGATCAATCCGTCCTGGATGTTGCCCGGCGACGGGTTCATTTCGAATCCGGAATGAACGGCCCTGGCGCGAGAGTTGTAATCGCGCATCAGTTGCATGAAGCGGTCGGCATCCTCCGGCTGTGCGCAGCGGTCTATGAGGTTCTGTTCTACCCCGCAAAGCTCTGGAAACTCCGAGAGGATGGAACTTGCTCCCAACGCGGCGAGCACATCCGAAACCTGCCCCAACGTGGGATTAGCCGACAATCCAGAGAATCCGTCCGACCCGCCACACTTCAGGCCGACCGTCAGGCGAGCTAGAGGCGTCGGTTGGCGACGGACTGCATTCGCCGTCACCAGTCCTTCGAAGGTCGCCTCGATCGCCTTGTTCAACATACTTGTCTCCAACCCCGATTGCTGCTGGTCGAAAAGCAAAACCGGCTTCGTCATCGATGGATCCCTCTGCCGTAACTCCTCCATAAGGAGAGACGCCTGTGCATTTTGGCAGCCCAGGCTCAACACGGTGGCTCCAGCCACGTTGGGATGATGAATATATCCGGCCAGCAATCCGCAAAGAGTTTGCGAATCCTGACGCGTACCACCGCAACCGCCCTCGTGCATCAGAAAGCGAATGCCATCCACGTTGGGAAAAATCCGCTCACGGCTGGTCGCCTGTTCTAGCTGATTGGCATGGAGCGCAGAGGAGATTCGCGCATGCCGCTCCACCATGGATCGCACAAGCTGACGATATTTCTTGGGGCGGCCGTATCCCAGCTCTTCTTCGAAAGCGTCGCGCAGCGCCTCGACATTTCGGTTCTCGCAGAAGACCAGTGGAATAACCAGCCAATAATTTCGCGTGCCGACCTGCCCATCCTGACGGTGGTAGCCGTCGAAAGTGCAGCCGTGCCAGCGCGTTACATCGGGAGGCGTCCAACGAAACTGCGTGTCTCTCCGTGCGAACCCTGTTGCGTCATGCTGCACATTCCGCGTGCTGAGAAGTCCGCCGCGAGGAATTGGCTCGCGTACACGGCCGACAACGCCGCCATACATAACGATGTGCGATCCAACCGGCAGGTCCTCCATGGCGAGTTTGTGCTTGACCGGGATAGCTACTGGCGGAACATAGCTCCGGCCTGCAAACAGGACAGGCACGCCGGCGCTCAGCGGCTCAAGCGCAACCAGGACATTGTCGCGTGCGTCGATTTGCAATAGTTTGGCAGCGGTCATGAGTAGCTCAATCTCCCAGCCTATTCTTTCATTTTTCTCTCCGTCGCAGGATCAAACTTCTTGAGGATTCGTATTGAAATTCGCCGTTGAATTGCCCGCACCCAGAGCGTTTAAAATGGCATTTAGAGATAGCGAGGTTTCCGATGGCATCCGAAACTCTTCCGGCCGAAGTAAAGATCGCGAAGACGCCGAACCCGCCTACATTTGCGACCATCGCAGAAGAACGTCTACATCGCAAGCAGCGGTTGGCATCCGCCTTCCGGCTTTTCGCAAAATTCGGCTTCAGCGAAGGAGTGGCCGGGCACATCACAGCTCGTGACCCGGAGTTTCACGATCGGTTCTGGGTCAATCCCTTCGGGATGCACTTTGCGCATATCCGCGTCTCAGACCTCATCCTCGTCAATGAGCAGGGAGACGTGGTGGAGGGCAACAAGCCGGTGAACGAAGCTGCATTCGCCATTCACTCGCGGCTGCATATGGCGCGACCCGATGTCGTCGCAGCCGCGCATGCGCACTCACTCTACGGCAAGACCTGGTCCACCCTCGGGCGTCTTCTCGATCCCATCACCCAGGACGCTTGCGCCTTTTACGAAGATCACTGCATCTTCGCCGATTACACCGGCGTTGTCTACGACATGTCCGAAGGCGATCGCATCGCCGAATCATTGGGACATCGGAAAGCTATCATCCTGCAAAACCACGGAATCCTGACAGTCGGACGCACAGTCGACGAGGCGGCCTGGCTCTTCATCACGATGGAGCGCAGCTGCCAGACGCAGTTAATGGCGGAAGCCGCCGGCAAGCCTCGGCCTATCTCCCATCAAAGCGCCCTCGTAGCTCAAAAGCAGGTCGGCAATCCCCGTGTCGGCTGGTTCCAATATCAACCGCTGTGGGACCTGATCGTCCGCGAGCAGCCGGATCTTCTGGATTAGTCCAGCCTGCCGGCTATCGGGTCACACACCATCACCCCAGCCATTGGGGATTGTTGATGGTGCCGTCATAAATATGTGAGGACTTGTAGGCTTCAAACCGTCCCGCGTCCGAAACCGGCGCCGTTTTTTGCAGCACGGCCAGCTTCTGCTGTTCGCTCATTGGCTTGAAATTTCGCGCCACGCCTAATGCCTGCTCCAGGTTCGCCATGGATTCGCAGCCGGTGATCGTCATCGTCACAGGAACACTCATCGCGTAGTGCAGTGCTTCCACAGCACTGATGGTGTTGGTCTTGACGATCGCACCATTGCTTAGCGGCTTCATACCCAGAATCGCCATGCCATGCTTGTGGGCAACTGGGATCACCTTCTGACCGAAGCTGTCGTAATGCTCATCGAGTGCATTGACGGGCATTTGCACTGTGTCGAATGTAAAACCTTGCTTGCCTGCTACTTCAATCATGTGTAGATGCATGTCGGGACTCTTGTGGCCGGTAAATCCGATGAAGCGAATCTTGCCCTCTTTCCTCGCCTGATGCAGCACATCGACAACGTTGCCCGGTCGGAAGACATGCTCCGGATCTGTCATCCGAATTACTTCGTGGATTTGCACCAGGTCGATGTGATCAGTCTTCAGCCGCTCCATAGATTGTTCCAGCTGTTGCCGGGCTGCCGCGCCGGTACGGCCGTCAATCTTCGTCATCAGGAAAGCTTTGTCGCGGTAGCCACCCTGTAACGCTTTTCCCATACGCTCCTCGCTCACCCCGGCGTTGTAGTCCCAGCAATTGTCGAGGAAATTGATACCCCGATCCAAACCCGTTCGGATGATGCGAATGGCATTCTGCTCCGTAACGGTCGGCAATCCCAGATGGTAGCCGCCGATACCGATGATCGAGACTTCGGCATTCGCGAGACCTAGTTTTCGTCGTCCAATTCCGTTCACTGTCGTAAGGATCGGCAGAGGCGTCTGGGCAGCCGCACCGGCCAACCTTGAATTTAAGCGAGCACTTTGGCCCGTAGCAGTTTGTACCCCGGCCAATGCAGCGGCTGCTGCTGCCTGCTTCAGAAAATTACGCCGTTCCATCCCAATCCCCCATCTCGACCACTTAATCGAAACTTCCCGTATTTGCAGTTGCATGAACATTTGCGAGCCTGAACTCTTATTCCATATCACCGCGCGGCTCGATAGAGAGCACTTCGACAACTCATTGGATCATAGTAGACAAAAAAGGCGGCAGTGCTAGACAGCGCGATGGCATTGTTGTCCCGCCCCGCAATGCTGACCTGCTGGCTGAAGCCTTACTCTTCCTCTATCAGCAAGAGGAGTTGCGCCGGGTGCTTGCCGTTGCGAATCGTGTCACGGCGGTCGTCCTCGGTCGTAGTGAGAGCTCGCTATCTGCGACGCCGCTATCGGAGCACTGCTCGATTGATAGTCGTGCTGCCCGGGACGCAGACGAGATGAAATCGATCGCGAGTGCCCGCGACGCGCTGAGATCGCCGCCTAGATTTGCTGAACTCGCGCGCGAGGATAGTGACGGTTGGAAACTGTTGACTCGATTGAGTGAGGTACGCAATTGCATCGTCCATGCCCGCGGTTATGTGGGTGAGATGAACCCTAAGCACCAAGCGAGCTTGAGAACATTCATCACTGAAAAGAAACATTGGCATGGAAATGAGAATCGGGGCGCAGGGCGAACTCGTGCCCGGAGATTTCAAATTCCGCAGGCATCAGATTAACTTCTCGATGTGGGTACACCAAGAAACGAGGATCGCCGTCCTCAAACTGGTTCGAGCGGTATGCGAAGTTTGCAGACTTAACGTCGGATCTGTGGGGTAGCGAAATTCCCAGACCTGTGCCCCCCAGCCTGGGCAACTCTGCGGGCGCTCCTGGGGGCATTGTGAGCGATCCCGGCCTATCCGCAGTGAACTTTGCATCCTGCACCGTGAAGAGAGGAACGAAACTTCATAACCACTTTAACCGGCCACGACACGCATGGCTGGAGGTGGTCGAATACTTCCGGATAGCCGACAATCGTTCCAGAACCGGAGACATGAGTCGCACCTCGATGAGCGATTTGGCCTGTTCTCGCCATTGAGCTTTCGCTGCCCAGAAGTTAGTAAACACAATGCGGGCTTGGCATTACCAATTGAATGCCAGGGTGCCTAAGCGATCAAAGCCTATGTATCTTGCATGCACAGGATTCGATTGCGTTTCATCTTCGACGACCGGTCTCCATACTTCATAGCGTTCAGATCTTCGCACTCTTCACGGTTACCTCCAACGACTCCTAAGTAGACAGGGCTGTTATCGCTTTGAGGCACTGGATCGGCGGATCGCTTAGAGACCGCGCTCTTCGGCAATCGCGGAACAATCTGAACGCCCGCCCAAAGCGTAGCGATCGTTTGCTCGACCAAGAGAGTCGGATCAGGCAAGTCGGGCACAACACCTTGGATAACCATGAGCGTAGCGAGGCCGAGGATCGTGTACCACCCAGGTGTGGGCTACCACTATGTCATCCGAACTTGGCAGTCCTTCATCTTTGGCAACATCGAAAAAAAGCTGCACGAAACATTGAGTCATCACAATCGCGCTGCTCTTTACCCATTGGGGGGAAGGTGCAGGAGGACGAACGAGCCTGTTACGGAACTCCTCAACGCTGTGCCCATTGCTGATGCCTTCCGAGAAACCCACTTCGCTGGATCGTGAGGAGACCGCGCAGAAAGCAAACGCGGTCTCCTCACGGGTCTGGTTAGACGATCAATCCGGGCACAGTCGCCTGGAGGAAGTCCTCGGCGCCGACATGGGAACTCTTCCAGTGAGGTTCGTCACCGTAGGGATAACGATCGCCTGATAGCCGCGAGACGTCTCCTCGTCCAACTCACGCACTCCTCGCAGCGAACTGAGGGATGCCAGCCGCCACCAAACTTCGCGTCGCTGGAGATCGAACATGACGACGGGCAGCCATCCCCCACAAGGTTGCTTTCCGTTGATGCAGGAGCTCCATAGTTGATATCGTTCGAAGCTCAGATCGGCTACTCGCCTTGGCCGACTATCTCACTAATTTCGGGCAGCCCGGGCGCCATGTTCAAAAGACAAGACGTCCCTGCACGACAAGCACACGCCCAGAAACGGTCGGCTGCTGGCTGGATCCGTACGGGCTGGTGGGCGCATTGATGTCCCCGGAAATCTGGCCCAACGTCGACAGGTTCGATGCATCGTTGTTCGGCTGCGCGAAGTTGACATGGTTGAGGACGTTGTATGCCTGTGCGCCGAGCTGGAATGTCACAGACTCTTTCCTGAAAACGTCCTTGAATAGCGTCGTATCCACGTCTGCGAAGTGTGGCCCATAGAAAGAGTTGCGTGGAATGTTGCCGAAAGTCGTTTGCACTGGCTGAATGAGTGTGCCTCCGCCCGGCAGTGTTGGGCCGGCAGTCGGGCTCGTTCCGTTAAACGCGCCAAAATTCTGGAAGCAAGGATTGTGGAAGGAAGTGCAGGAGTGGCTGAAGTTGTTGTTCAGTACTTCCGCTAGGACAACCGAGCCGCCTGTTCCACTCGCTGCGACCCCAGCACTGGCATTTGTGTTCAACACGCTGAATGGCTCTCCGGAGCGCCAGTACGCCTTTGCGCCCACCGTCCATCCGGCCCCCACAGCATTCACGATCCGATTGCCGAAGCGATGGGGCTCCGCATAGACCAGGTCCATCACAAAGTTGTGCCGGATGTCATAGTCAGAGTTCGAATACATCAGTGTGGATGGCAACCCCGGAGTCACCTGGAAACTGAGAGAGCCTGCGTTGTACGGCAGTTGCGAATTGCCGCCATTGGAGATGTCGTCCAGAGAATGGGAATAGGTATACGCGATATCGGTTGTGAGTCCGCTGTGGTCGATGTGCTTATACTGGACAGAGACGCCGTTGTAGTTCGAGATCGCATCGTTGCTGAAGCTTTGCACCAGCGCGAACCGCGGATCAGGCGAGCTTGCCGGCAAACCGCCAAACGTCCCATTCCCATAAGCTGCATAAACCGGACCGACATTCTGGTTCAGATGGTTATTTGCGACGAACAAGTCATAACCATGATTGCCGGCATAGGAAAGAATCACGGCATCTGACGGAGTGATTTGCCTCTGCAACTGCATGCTGAACTCAAGATAGCGCGCGCCGTGAAAGTTGTTCGGAGTCGTCGTGTAGTTCGGCGGTGAGAAGCTGGGGAGAGCCGCTACGATCTGGTTGTAGCTGGCGCCCTGCGCGAATCCCTTCAACACGGCCGTTGCGGATCCCTGTGCCACGGCAAAGGCGCTTCCCGCATCCTGGGCAACAGTTCCGCTTAAGACAGATGCAAAGTACCTGTTTGGGAAGGACAGGAAGGTCTGCTCCGCAATCAGAGCAGGGAAATTGTCAGCGAACAAGCCCACCCCACCGCGCACTACCGTCTTTCCGTCGCCATGAAGATCCAGATTGAAGCCAAAACGCGGCTGTACAATGGCCGCTTCCATAGAAGGCATCAGGATACTGTGCCCGGCGGAGAGTGTCGCGTTGTAAGGAGTGTTCAGAGTTGCAGAGGTATTCGGAAAACCTCCCAGGTAGCGCGAATAGCAGTTTTCGTTGCAAGTGGGATTTGCATTGCGGTCGACACGAAGGCCGAAATCGAGCATCAGGTTCGGCAGGACCCTCCACTCATCCTGGGCATAGATACCGAAGTTATAGAAAGCGCTGTGGATGTTGCCGAACGCGGGAAATCCCTGTGTAAAAGTGGAACCGCCGCTGGCTCCGGGTAGAGAGCCTCCTGCCTCATCGGCCATGGTGCGGAATACATAATCGCCGCCATAAGACGCTGTGCGCAGGCCGACATCACTGGTGAGGAAGCGCTTGAAGTCGAAGCCGAATTTGATGCTGTGATTGCCCTTCAGCCAGGAAACATTATCAACGGCCTGATATTGGGTTGCATTCACACCGCCAGGGAAGTCGATCCAAGGCGATCCTAATGTCGTGGATCCGGTGAAGAAAGTGCTTTGCCCCATACCTACCAGAGAGCTAGTTCCTCCGTCGGTGCCTAGGTCGAACTCAGTGGGAGACGCCGCAAGGCCGGCCTGCAGGTCTGGCGGTTGAAAAATTCCACTGTAATAGAGTCCCGCCGCAAGGAACTGATTGGTCAAGTTCGGATTGAACGTATACGTATCGTTGAGTTGCCCGGTCCAGCCAGGCTGGTTGCTGACCATGCTCCAGTTCGGATTGATCAGGCTCACATACGTAGGCTGGTTGCCCTGGTCATCTGTAACGCGGAAGTAAATCCGGTGCTTCTCGCTGATGTTCCAGTCAAGCCTCCCCACCGCCATCCACTCCCGGTTGAGGGCCACGGAGTTGATAAATCCCGAATTCATGCAGCCTTCCGCAGCGCTGGTGCCCAGCTTCCCGCCGGTAGCATAGTCCGCCGTTCCCGCGAGTGCGCCGCAACCAAAACTGCCGGTGGGATCCTGTAAAGATCCGGATCCCGTCGTTACCGGTACGGTCTTTGCGTAGGCTCCCCCTGCCGCTGCCCCTTTGAACATGCCGCTGTACAGGCTTTTGCTTCCGGGAGTGATGCTGGGATTGGCCAGAATGCTGTTCTGCAGCGTCTGCGAAGGCAGGTTCACAAAGCCCACGCTTGGCTCGATGAATCTAATTCCCTCGGTGTCCGCAAAGAAGAACAGCTTGTCGTGCTTGATCGGGCCGCCAACCTGGGCGGCGTACTGATTCGAAACAGCCTTCGGCCGGGGAACGCCGTTCAGATTGTTAAAGAAGTCATTCGCGTTCAGCCCGGAGCTGTTGTATTGCCACTGCGCCAGACCGTGCACACGGTTGGAACCGGATTTCGTCGCATAGGTCTCAATTACGCCGGCCTGCCGCCCATACTGCACGCTGTAGCCGTCCTGCACGACCGCTGCCTGGGCAATCTCCTGCTGCCCGATCGTCAGGTTCGAGGAGCCGGAAAAGGCTAGCCCGCCATACAGGCCAATGTTGTAATCGGCTCCATTAATGACTACTAGGTTGGACAGTCCGGGAAGCCCGTCAGAGGTGAAGCCACCAAAGCCTTCCGTGCCCGCGCCCATCACAACACCCGGCACTGTATAGGCAATCGTCGTAATGTCTCCACCGGGTGCCGGAAGATTCTGGAACTGCTGCGTGGTAAATGTCGTCGTCAGATTTGCCGTCTGCGTGTCGATCAACTGAGCGTCATTGGCATTCACCTGGACGGTCTGCGTGTTCGTGCTGGGTGACACCGTCACGTTGACCACAGACTGCTGTCCGGTCAAGACCTGAACAGTAGTTGTGTTGGACTGAAATCCGGCTGCTGTGGCCGACACGCTAAAGGTATCCGGCGCTAAGAACGGCGCAGTGAATCGCCCCTCCGCATTGGTCGTCAGATTGACGATGGCACCGTTTGCGGTGTCCCTTAATAGAACGGCCGCACCTGGAACCACGGCTCCGGTAGAGTCGGTGACGGTTCCATTGATCGAGCCAGTGGTGGACGTTTGTGCAACCACCATGGGCAACGAGATGAAATTCGCTGCCATAAAGGCCAAACCTGTTGCAAAAGCTGATTTCCGGAATCCGTGGGTCCAAAATTGCATAACACACCCCCAAACCTGCGCAACGGAGGATTGCTCTCCAGCCGGTGTCCTGCAGGTCTCGATACTCTGCTGCCAAATGAATGCAACATCATGGCCAATGAACGTCGGACGTGAGTCGACATTGACCTGTGACAATCGTCCTGAATCGCGGGACGAGAGACAATCGCCCCTTAAAGCAATACGGAATCTAGAAACAAAGCATCCAGGATTACGTACCGGAGATGGGCGGTTTCCTCGCGGTCGCAATGGGCGGTTGATGGTGAACATTCGTGCGGCGCACCATCGCCGACGCACTCTCTGAAAGATGGTGGCGACGCGATCGGGGGATGAGGTTCAGCCGAGCGACGCAAATTATCCTTGACCCCTAGTTCACAAACATACATACTGGTTGGTATCTTGAGGGGAAGCAACAAAGGCACGCGAGACGGCAATGGAAAACGTGATCCCCAGCGTACGCGGGAGTGCCTGCTGCAGGCAGCATTCCGGGAGGTATACAGATCGGGTTTCCAGAGTGCCAGCCTGGACACAATTCTGGCCTCAACCGGGGTCACCAAGGGAGCGCTGTACTACCACTTCAACAGCAAGGAAGCCTTGGGATACGCCATCGTCGAAGAGATCATTGCCCCCGACCTCAGGGCCAAGTGGTTGGGCCCTCTGCAGAGAGGCAAAGACCCTATCGACGCTTTGATCGGCATCGTTCAAGGTGAGTCAGTTCGGCCCAAGGATGTGCGGGGCGGTTGTCCCCTGAACAATCTGGCACAGGAAATGTCTCCCCTCGACGAGGGGTTCCGCAAGCGGCTGGCGATGGTGTTCCATGCTTGGCAGGAGGGCATTGCGGCCGCTTTGAGAGAAGGACAGACTCACGGAAGCGTTCGCCGCGACGCAGAACCCGCTGAGGCCGCTGGTTTTCTGATTGCTACGCTCGAAGGCTATGTCTCGCTGGCAAAGAATGCTCAGGATGCGAAAGTGATGAAAACGGGGATCAGAAACATCGTGGGCTGGCTGCGGTCCTTGCGCCCGCCGCACAACCGCAGGAGGGGCTGATCGCATCGCTTACGGGGACTAAATTGACACCATTACATACCAACCGATTCGTATGCTAGTCCGCAACAAGTTTGCATCGACTACAAGTACGTCGACGCGAGAAGACGACGGATTGATAGCAAGAAAACGAGCAGGCCTGGTCCTCTGAATAACAACTGCGGTGGGATTCAACCAACGGAGAGGAACCGATGAACAGCAAGATCGTTTCTCCGACCTTCGTATTGATTCTCGTTCTCGATACGACTTGGCTGTATCAGGCAACGCAAAGATATTGGTTTTGGGACGGCATGGCTACGAGACGGCAGTCGGGGAAACAACGGCTTTGTGTACGTTGCGGAGCGCTCATGGATGTCTCCCTTTTGGCTCCCCAGAGTTTTGGAATCCCAAAATTCGGGGTCCGCTCTGTTTCAAGCCACCAGCCGCGGGATCCATCCTGCCGATTACTTACTCGAGGACTGAGTATTTGCTTGGCAAGCCGAAGAATCAGATTAAGGCGAGCACAAAGGCTGCACATGACAGAAAAGAATTGCCTCTCCTAGAGACGGGTGCCATGAGCTACATGATGTCGACGAATGCATATCTCACTCATGCCGATGATCACAACGTGGCGCACTTGATGCGGATCTGCCTAACTCTCCGGTCATGCTAAGTCCTCAGTTCAAAGATACCCGACAGATTGACGTCTTCATCGCTCCAGTCGGCAGATGGTCCGACGGCACAGCGGCGCCAGTCATATAGCCGGGGGCACTAGTCACTCTTAGGTGTTGTCTGAAGATTGTGCTCGCGCCGCGTAGAACCACTGACAAGAACCCGCGGTGAAAGGTATTCGCCGTGAAGCTCTCCGTACATCCCGCGTCGGCAAACGCAATGAGAGAAAGAGCGGCTCAATCGTTGAAGTCTTCCTTCGCTTTCCGGCCTTTCGCAAACCGGCAATTTGTTCGCCTTGCTATCAAAGTCAATGGGGAAATTCTTTTTATCAATCTGGGAGAGGTGGTCGTTGTCCGCTCCGAGGGCAACTATGTATCGCTCCGCCGGAAGGTAGGCTGCTATCTAGTGCGCGAGCCAATTTCGATTTTGGCCGACATACTCGAGCCGTTTGGGTTCATTCGCATACATAGGTCGGTCCTCGTGAATAGTTCGTTTGTAGAGGAGATCCGATCGGATCCAACCGGAGAATATCGCCTTCGTATTCAGGGCGGAACGGAATATCTTGTCACCCGCACCTATAGAAGCAATTTGAAATTCCTTGCGGACTGCTGGTTGGGCACCGATATTTCCTTCTAATTAGGTTTTCGGTGAGTGTCGTCAGACAACGAAAATGACAAGTCTCATTTGTGATGCAGTGACGGCGGCAACCTTATCGGCTTGTCGGTCACTGCTCTGCCACTTACCAACAACTCAGAATGTGGCAATGCGATGGGCAGCTTGTGAGTACCAATTGCTGGGCTTCAGCCCGCATGCAGGTGGAGAAAATCAGAGCACAGAGCACCGCCAGACTGCCTGACTTGTGGAGATTCATGCAGAATAGACGTTCTTTTCAATCGGCGATTAGAGTTGGCTATCGCTTTCTCCGAAAGCGGCGCCGATTCCATTGTTGCCAAGCGCGAAGCGTGGCGAGAAATCGGGATCAGGGCAGCTCTGTTGCCAGCTTTCATACTCCTGCCACCCTCTTAGAAGGCGGGGACGTTGCCTTTGGCCTGTCGCATATTCTGCGGCTCTCGCTGGTACTTCGTTTCAGTTAGCGACACCCAGGCACTGCGAGTTCAGACCGGCGTGCTGCTCAGACCGGAACGCGGTCAGGAGCGATTTCCGATCGCGCCATTCTGCAGGACACATCGCAACGTGCACAGTAACATCCAGGTCTTAGAAACGTCACAGCGGGCGCATGGCGGCTTCGACCTCGGAGGCGAGGCGTCGGGGAGCGACCTGCAAATAGCTGGCAGCAACAAGGTCCCGGACCTCTCCCCAATCGATCTTGCCGCGGTCGAGGCGGAGGCCGACCCATCCTCTAGGGCCGACATAAGCGGGCAGATAGAACTTGCGCGGATGAGCAGCCACGAGCGCATTGTTTTCGCTGGGCAGCGCCTTGGCGCAGACGGAGACGATGCCGTCGCCATGGTGATGTTCAGGAAGTAGACGAACGTCATTTTGCGGACCATAAAGACAGCGTGCGAGCCCTGGTCTTCGCGGGTCGACTGAGGAAGGGCGAGGCAGATCGCCGCGAGCTGCGTGAGGCGGGGATCTTCGACACTTTTCATCCCCAAGCATTCTCGCAGGGCTCGTGACCATGCCAGTGTGCTGAAGAACGACCCCGCCACGATGGATATTCCGATCATCATCCTATCCATCCTGGAAGATAAAGAACGTGGCTTCCGCTTGGGTGTCGATCGCTATCTCACTAAGCCTATCGATACCGCATCGCTCTTCCATGAGGTAGACACACTGCTCGACCAGGGCAAGTCTCGCAAGAAGGTTATGGTGGTCGACGAGGATGCCTCTACCATACGCACTCTCACCGACGCTCTCGAAACGCGCGGTTATCAGGTAGTCGAGTCGAAGGGCGCTGAGCTTGTCTCTCGCGCTGTCGATTCCAAGCCGGACATTATTATTCTGAATTCTTTGCTCTCGAGCGACGAAGCGGTTCGTGCCCTGCGCTTTGAGAAGGGGATGGAGAACGTCCTCTTCCTCATTTACCAATGACGCCTATGAAAATCCTTATCGTTGACGACGAATCTCACCTGCGCACGCTGATCCAGCAGACCTTGGAAGAGTTGGAAGACGATGGCGTAGAACTACTGACGGCAACCAATGGAGAAGAGGCACTAGAGACCATCCGCGCCGAAGAACCAAACCTCGTCTTTCTCGACGTCATGATGCCTAAGAAAAATGGCTTTGACGTTTGCAACGCGGTGAAGAACGAGCTCGGCATGAGCCACATCCACATCATTCTGCTCACTGCTAAAGGACAGGAGTTCGATCGTCAGCGCGGGCAGGATGTCGGCGCCGATCTTTATTTGACCAAGCCCTTCGATCCTGACGCTCTGGTCGCCAAAGCCCGCTCCGTTCTCGGCCTTTCCGTACCCGGAGCATGAGGCACATGGCCGTCGTCAGCCTGAAATCTCTTCTCAGGCCCGCATCCAGCAGCGCGCCGGTGATCGCTGCCCTGCTGAAGGCTGTTGGCAGAGGCGTGTCCATTGTCGACACGCAGGGCAACGTTCTCATGGGAAATGCCGTCGAGGCTGGACCATCCGCGGACATTCGCGCCCCCGTCGACTTTGAAGGCTCGGCCTTGGGCTATGTCTCAGGACCGGAGGAAATCGCACGCACCACGGCCCTGCTTCTCGCACACTTTGCCGCGCGTGAGTCCGAGGCTCGCGCACTCGCAGCGGAGGTTCTTCACCTCTATCGCGAAGTGCATCTCATCGAGCAGTTCTCCGAGCAACTGGTAGCGCTGCTCAATTCGACTGGCGTCGCCGAGGCCGCACTCGCTCAGGCGCAACGGCTCATTAGCGCCACACACGGCAGCGTTCTCATCCTGGAAGACCAGTCCGGCAATCTCAAACACGCCGCGTCCTTCGGCGCCGCCGCCGGAAAACCCGATCCGCTTGGGCCCGATTCGCGTTTCGCTGCATCGATCATCGAGCGTGGCATTGGAGAGATCGTCAACGGCTGCGCTGCGGATCCGCGGGCTCTTGACTCTGATTGCCTGCTTCACGCCTTGATCTGCGTACCGCTACGCGCAGGCCAACGTACTGTCGGCGCGATCGCACTGGGCAGCAATAACCGCGGTGCGTCTTATTCGGCAGGCGATCTCAAATTGCTCAATACCATAGCCCTCCAGACAGCCGCCGCTATTGAAAATGCGCTGCTCTGTGCCGCGATGGTCAAAACCGCCCGCGAACGCGCGGCCTATGCGGCTGAGCTGCAAGCCGCCAGTACTGTGCAACAACTGCTGCTGCAGAGCGCATCGCAAGCCACCCCGGGATTTGACGTTAAATCCGTCTATCTGCCGGCAAGCGAAGTCGGCGGGGACTTCTTCTTCGTCGCCCCTGCACCTGATGGGTCGATCACCGTTGTTGTTGGCGATGTCTCGGGAAAAGGTCTGACCGCTGCCATGCGTGTCGCCATGATTCTCGGCGCTCTGCGCCGCGAAACCTCTCACGATCCAGGCGACATCCTCGCCGGTCTCAACAACGTTCTCATTGCGCAGGGCCAGCTAGCTTTTACCACGGCGTGCTGCGTTCGAGTCGCACTCTCGGGCGAGCACACGCTTGCTAACGCCGGCCATGTTTCTCCCTATCTTTCTGGCCGTGAACTCATCACACCATCGGCGTTGCCCCTCGGCCTCATTCCCGATCAGGTCTACGCCGCGGTTCGTGGCAGACTGGCCCCATCGGAGCGCCTCGTCCTTCTCTCCGACGGCGTACTTGAGGCGCGCGCTCCCGATGGCGAGCTTTACGGTTTTAGCGTCTTCCCGGCCTTACCCTCAAGCCCGCTCAACAGATCGCCGACACTGCGCAGCGCTTCGGCCAGCAGGATGACATCACCGTTCTCACTCTCAACTTGGAGTCAGCAGTGCACCCGGTTTCTTCGCAAAACTAACCGCTGCTCTGACCGAAAGAGCACGACTGCCAATTTCCCCTCGCGCACCGAGCTTCCCGGAAGACGGCTCATCAAGGGTGCGAATAGCCCCGTGAAGAGCAACATGCGTTCTTCTGGTGACCTCTCCGGATTTCGGTGGCGTCATGGAAGCCTCCGTCGCAGGAAGGGTGTCTGGGTTCCTGCTGCGGGCAACCGTACAGGACGGCAGGGGCGCCTTGGAGACTCTTTCGTGCGGTTGGACCTTCCATCGAAATATACGCGCACCACCTTCACCGTTGGAGAAGGACTACCGGACAATGCCGACGATCGCACCCATGCCGTGACGATCGCACTGAAGCGCGGCTACATCGAGCTGTAGAGAGTTGAAACTACTGATCTAGCAGCATCCGTCGCCACCCGCTCATTGGGCGAATTCTAATCAGCTTCTTCGTCCATCTGCTGATCGCAAAATTTGATTTTACTCTGGCTCGAAGTGGCTATTGGTCTGTGGCTCATTCTGGTCTGTCGGGACCGGAGGATCCTGTCTAGAGTCATATCCACGCGGTGTGACATTCGAGTCACGTAGAAGCGAAGGAGATCCTATGTCGAAGCTCAATAGTAAAGTAGCACTTGTTACCGGTGCATCCCGGGGCATCGGCGCGGCGATCGCAAAACCTCTCTCAGCTGACGGAGCGAGCGTGGCCGTCACATACAGGCTGCGGACACTTGTTCGACCAGCATGAGATCAAATAACAAAACCAGGAGCTGCCGCAGGATCCTTAACCGGCAAAAAAGAAATACCGGCAGTCCGCGTGGGCCTGTCCGGGAATGGCCCTGAAGCGCATCCGTCCTCGTGTACCGATGGAAGCGATATCGGGCATCGTCCTTTGCCAGTCTCCACTCAAAGGTCAGGTGGAGGTCAGAAATGATGGTCGTTCAACCGTCGGGTCTGTTAAAGACAACAGTCCATGGATGGAATCGGGAATGAGGTGGGCGCAACATGGTTGAAAATGAGCTCAGTTCTTGAACAAGATGCTGAGCTCATTTTGTTGGTGTTGGATCAGAACTGGAAACGCGCGCCAAACTGCAGGCGGCGCATGGAGGTGCCGTCCTGGTTCGCCACTGTTCCTTGAATGGTGCCGGCGTTCTGGACACCAATACTATTCAGGTCCTGACAATCGATACACGCGTCCGGGTTGGCCAGGTTCACGTGGTTGAAGGCGTTGAATGCCTGGACGATCAATTGCAGTTTCAGGTCCTCATGCAGGGTGAAGTTCTTTGCCACGGACGCGTCCACGTTCACCAAGCCTGGTCCCCACAGAGCATCGCGGCCGATGTTGCCCCACGTGCCCATTGCTGGACGGGCGAAGCCGGCGAAGCTGTTGTTGGCGGCTCCCGGTGGCTGCAGGACATAGGGTGACGGCTTGAGGTAAGGAACGAACCGGCCTTGCGCGTTGTAGCTGCCCTTGTGGATGCCGAAGCTTGCGTTTGTCGCCGTCTTATTCAAGAAGCAGGCATTGTCGCTATTGCCCACGTCGTTGTCGGCAGAGCAGCTTGTGTAGTTGGTGTTGAAGGGTATGCCGCCGTCCAAAGTGAGGGTGCCGTTCAACTGAAATCCGCCGATGATCTGGTTGACCCATCCCGGAACACCCGAGCCGACAAGCTTGTCGCGGCCGAAAGGCAGGTCGTAGTTGCCGGCAAATACAAACGCCTGGCGGCGGTTGTAGTAGCCGTTGCCGCGGCCAATCTTCGGATCGATCAGGAACTCATAGGACTCATGTCCGATGGCGTGCGACCAGGTGTAGTGGGTCAGGAACTGCAGACCAGAGGTGAAGCGCTTGTTCAGGACGATCTGCAGCGCGTTGTAGCTGCCGGTCGCCTGGTTCGCCATATAGTCGATGCGCTGCGTCCATCCGAACGGCGCGCCATACTTCACTCCCAGTTCGCGTTGCGCTGTGCCGTTGTAGAAAGGGCGAGCGCTCAGGCACGGTGTAGAGCTGACCCGTCTCCGGATTGATCTGGTTAAAACCGGCAAGCGTCTGCTCGTTCGCGTTGTACGAGGGTGACGACTCAAACATGTTGTGGTATGCCTGGCTGCCCACATAGCCGATCTGCAGCGACATGTTGGAGTCAGTTCCTGCTGCAGCATCACGTTCCAGCCCGCGACAGTGGGCAAGCGGACCTGAGTGGGACGTGCCGTCTGAGAAATGCCGTCCGGCAGGACGTAGTTGCCATCGGATGGAATCGCAGGGAAAGTATAGCCCGGAGGGCCTTGTGCAAGGTTGAAGACGGCCGCATTGTTCGATACCGGAGTCACTGTCTGCTGGACCTGCGTCGGGAAAGAGGAGGTCAGCACACCGCCGAAGGTATCGCCCGCCCAGCCCTGCCCATACACGATGCCATAACCGGCACGCACTACAGTGCGCGGGAAGACCTGATAGGCGACTCCGAGACGCGGCGCGAAGTTTGAAAAGTTGTTCTTGACGTTGAGAGTGTCGCTGTTCGATCCATAACCGGCAATCTGCAGAATTCCGGTGTTGAGGTTGAGCAGTCCACCGGCGCCTTTGGCGGTCACAGATTCCGGTGTATACAACTCCCAGCGAAGACCGTAATTGAGCGTGATCTTGGGGCTAACGCGCCATTGATCCTGGGCATAGGTAAAGAAGCGGTTCTGGCGTGTCTGTGCATTTGTGTTCTGCGTCTGCGTGCGCCAGAAGGTTGTGGTATCGCCGAGAAGAAATGTGGCGAAGCCAACACCCGATGAGTTCGGTCCCGAGGTGCGAGGCGCGGCAAAGAAGAAGGTGCCGGAGCGAAGTGCGTTGCTCGCGATCGAGACCGTGTGGTTCTTGCCGTAGCGATAGTCTGCCCCGAACTTAATGTTGTGATTCCCAACCTGATGCGACCAGTTGTTCACAACCTGCCACTGGCTCGTCTGCTGCAAGGTCGGATTGGCTGAGGTGCCATACTCGACGTTCTGACCGCCATTGCTTCCGTTGCTGGGAATGTCGATGTTGAACTGCGGCAGGCCACCATTCAGCGATAGGTCGCCGACGTTCGCGTTGGGAATGCCCAGCGCATTGCCGAGAGGCTGGTTGGAGTTGGGCCCGACGGTGTTGTTGTAAATGCGGTAATAGCCGAAACGAAAGTCCGTGAGCCAGCTGGATGACACGACGTAGTCACCGCCCGCCGCGACGCTCTGATAGCGCGCCGAATCCGTTCCCGCAAATCCGCTCGGACCATAGCCCAGACCTCCAGCTGCTCCAAAGAAGGGATTGCCGGACAATGCCACACCGAAGTAGGTGTAGCGTCCAAACAGATGCAGCTTGTCCCGAAAGGTACCATCCACGCGGCCGTCCGATTGGTTGGTATTGAAGATGCCCGAACCGGAGGTGGCGAAGTTGTTGGTGATGGCCGAGCCCCCGACATTCGGAGGCGCATTTGCCTGAATAAGCTTGAAGAACGCCACCGCCTGAGGCGAGACATCGCCTGCCGGGATGATGTTTCCCGGGTAAGGCGTGCGGTTTAGGTTTGAAGCGTCAGTGAGGCTATTCGGCTTGTAAATCTGACCCTGTCCACCCTCCAGATAGTCGCTAAGATCGCACGCTCCGCCCGAAGTGCAGGTGGTGAGCGCCTTCTCCGTCGGGACGGTTGTCAGGACTGCTGAGCCGGTTTTTTCGCGAAGCCCCTGGTAGTCACCAAAGAAGAACACCTTGTCCTTCTTGATGGGGCCGCCGACCGACCCGCCGAACTGGTTATGGAGAGTTGGGGAGAGATACTGGCCGGTAAGCGAGTTCCGTGTGGCATTGGCAAATGGATCGCGGGCCTGCTGGGCATCCGAGCGGCGATATTCGAACGCAGAGCCGTGGAAGGAGTTGCTGCCGGATTTGGTCTGCGCGGTCACCAGACCGGCGACAGCCTTACCGAACTCGGCATCGTAGTTCTGCGAAGTCACCTTCATCTCGGAAACGGCGTCGAGATTCGGATTGATAACGGCGACTCCGTTGATCGGTTCCTGGTTGTCCGTGCCATCTAGTTCGTATCCGGTGGCAAAGGGCAATTGCCCGTTCACTTCGATCGACTGGCTCCGCTGCGGATTGCCGCTTCCCTCTCCTGGACCCCAGCCAATGTAGGTGGTGCCCGGCGTCAGCAATTCAAAGGCGGTAAAGTTCCGGTTCAGGTTGGGCAGATTCTCGACGGCCCGCTCGTTCAGGATCGTGCTCACTTCGGCGCGGTCGGTGGTCAGCAGGGGCGCGGCACTGGTGACCGTCACCGTCGAGCTGGCGCCGCCCACGGTCAGTTTGACATCGGCTTTGGGCGCCGTGTCAGCATAGACGACCACGTTGTTGACCGTGCCGGAGCGAAACCAGACGCTGTGACTTCCACTTGATAAACGTCCGGGATAAGGTGCTGCACGGTGTACTCGCCGCTCCCGTTCGTCTGAACGGTAGTGGAGGTTCCCTTGGCGACGTCTGTGATTTTCACGGCGGCATTCGGCACCACGGCTCCGGCGTTGTCCGTTACCGTTCCAAAAATTGATCCGTAGACAGCCTGCGCGTTGGCGGAAGGCCGCTGGCGGCGAGTAAGACGAAAGCTGCCAATGCACAGAACGCGCGATCGCGCTTAGGTGAACTACAAGCTGGACTGTCTGACTGGTAAATCGCTTCATAATGCCTCCCTAAATGGTTCAATCGAGGATGACGGGTCGCCTGCCCATCCTTTTCGCGGGTCTCTGGTTGGCATCACGGCTGCAACGCCGACGATGCGTATCGACCTCTTGGTTCGCGATGCCACTGCTAAAGCGGCATAGCACTAAGTATCGTGAACGGCAAGGACTGCTGCAGCAAGCGTTTCACGGTGGTGGCACGGGTGAAATGCCGGTAATTGACCCATGTTTCAGCACTATGCAACACTCAACGTCGGGTCATGTTTGACACTCAACGAGAGGGTGAAATGCATTCCGCACTTGTCCAGGATCCCCGCTGGTCCTTGGTTTTGCGGGTAGCGTCTAGCCGGAGCTTCAAGAGTTCCCCGCGTCTCCGCGATCTCCTGCTCTACGTGGCGGAGTGCGCCATCCGTGATGCGCCGGAGGACGCCACCGAGCAGCAGATCGGGATGAAGGTATTCGGCAGGCCACCAGGGTACAACTCCAGTGAAGACAGCATCGTGCGCAGCAACGCGCGCCTGCTGCGGCAAAAGCTGGCAGCCTATTTCGAAACTGAGGGTGCGGATGAGGAATTCCGAATCGATGTCCCAAAGGGACATTACCTGCTCGTATTCACCTCACGTCCGTCGCCGGTCATCGCGCCGCCTCGCGGTAATCGTAAGAACCGCCGGCGCAGGTACTCTGGAATCCATCGAGGCGTCGGATGCCGGCTTGCCCTCTAGCGATCGCTTTTCGACCAGATCGCGCAGCTGGTGGCTTTGGGTGGGTCTTGGCTTCGTTATCAGCGCCGTGGCTTTGTTCTCCCTGTTCCAGATTTCCGCCTCCAGAGTCAACCGGAACGTGGCGGCTCTGTGGCGACCTTTTCTTACCGGGGATCCCCCCCTGCTCATCTACAGCAATGGTGTCTTCGTCGGGGATTCAAAGACCGGTATGCGCTACGCCACTTTGCAGGAGTCACAGAACCCGTCGGTTGACGGCAATTTGATCGACCACTACACGGGAATCGGTGAGACCGATGGTGTCTATGAGTTGACGCGGCTTTTCGATTCGGCCCACGCCACGTTCATCCTGAAGCGCAGTCATCTCGTCACCTGGGACGAGGCAAAGCAACGCAATCTCATCTTCATCGGTTCGCCTGCAGAAAATTTGGCGGTACAGGCGTTGCCGTCAAATGCTGAGTTCACGCTCTTCAGCTCGCCGGAGGCGTCCGGCTACCACAACAATCATCCGCGGCCAGGTGAAGTCGCCAATTATGTACGACCTGAACATCCCTTAAACCGCGACTACGCAATCATTTCTTTCCTTCCCGGGATGCAGTCCGGAAAGAAATCATGTGGCTCAGCGGACTTACGACTCTGGGAACACAGGCCGCAGTGGAATTCGCCAGCCGGTCGGACAGTGCTTCGGAACTCCTGAATGCAGCAAGAGGGCCGGGTGGCAAAGTGCGGCCTTTTGATGCCCTGCTCGAGACGACCATCGTCGGCGGCGTACCGCTTGAGGTCCGGCTTGTCACCATCCACGTCCACTAGCGCACAGTTCCGCGCTGGCTATTGGACCGGCTGCAGCTTCAGTTCCGTGCTCGCATGGATCTTAGATAAGAGATCGATTTCACGCTTCGCGTCGTCCTCTCGGCCCAGCCTGCGGTAGGTTTGACTCAAGAGCGTGTGCGTCATGGTATTGGATGGGTCCATCTTCTCAGCATGCTGCAGGTACATCGCGGCAGCTTGTGGATCATCGCGACGCAGCAGCACCTTGCCCATAAGGATGAAAGGGCCGGTGCGGGAGGTGTCGAGGGAAAGGGCCTTCATTAGTGAAGCCTGCGCCTCCTGGAATTTTCCGGATCGCAGGTAGGTGTCGCCCAGCCGGTCATAAACCGGTGCGAATCCCGGATTGATAGCGCGCTCCTGCTCGAATTCGGCCAAGGCTCCATTTAAGTCGCTCTTGAATAGATCCACTTCCCCTACGAGGAAGTGGGCCAGCGGAAGCCCATGATCTAGATTGGTCGCTTTATGGGCGGCGTCTGCGGCCAACTCGGGCAGGTTAGCAATCTGAAGCATATCCCCTAACACCAGGTAGGCTCCTGCAGAAGCCGGATCCATACCATACTGTGTGGCGAACGCGCGACGTGCGTCATCGTAGCGGCGCGCATTGAGATAACAGAGGCCGAGCACATAACTGGCATCGGCGTTGGCATGTGGCGTCCACTGCTGCACCCGCTCCAGATAAGGAATGGCAGCCCCAGGCTGCCCCAGACGATAGAGCGTGAGTCCTTCCATCTGCACGGATTCGATGTCGGCGTTGTCTTCGCGGATCGCCTGCTCAAAGGCGGTGCGCGCTTCCAGCAGCTTGCCGGCACGATAGCAGGCGAGCCCCAAAGCGTGAGCCGCACCTTTGACCGGTGGTTGCATCGCCGCGAGCTGCCGCAGTGGAGCGATCGCCTGCTCAGGATGACCCGCATCGAGCAAACCTTCCGCCGACTGCAACGATGCGGAGGGCGGACGCGTTTGCGGTGGTGGCGTTTGACCATACGAGCCCGTCGGTATCGATGTGAGCATCAGTGCTGCAGCCCACCTCAAGCTCCAGCGCAAAATCGTGGACACGCTGAGTGCTAGCATGAGCGGATGCAGCACCGCGGCATCTTCAGTTTTGCTCTTTGGATTGCCCGTTGCACCTGTCTGGTTTGCATCTGCCCGGCGAACGCTGTTCCACCCACCAAGGCTGCTGCTCCATCCCATGTTATCCCCTATCCCCCAAACGGCACGCATCCAGGTCCAGCGTGGTTTGTTGATGAAGGTCAGGCTGCAGGCCTGACTATGCTCAATGTAAACGGTGGCGTCACCACGAAGAAGTACATCATTGAGACGACTGGCAGCGGCGTCGCAGTGATCGATTATGACAACGATGGCTGGCCTGACATCTTCGTAGTCAACGGAGCTAAGCTCGATCCACACGTTGATCACGGCACCGCCTCCCCCACTGGCCATCTGTATCACAACAATCGTGACGGAACCTTCCGTGATGTAACCGGCATTGCGAATATTGGAGACACCGGGTGGGGCCAGGGCGCCTGCGTCGGGGACTACGACAACGACGGCTACGATGACCTGTATGTCACAGCGTATGGCATCAATCGTCTTTATCACAATGAGCACAACGGCACGTTCAAGGAAGTCGCGCGACAGGCGGGGGTTGCCGGCGATGGCCATGCCTGGAGCACAGGTTGCGCCTTCGTCGACTATGACCGCGACGGAAAGCCGGACCTTGTTGTGGCCACTTACGTTGACTTCGACGTGAACACGGCGCCGCAGCCGGGTAAGGGCCTCATGTGCATCTGGAAGGGAACGCCGGTGATGTGCGGGCCGCGTGGGCTACCCTACACCTCGAACCTGCTTTACCACAACCTGGGTGGGGGCAAGTTTGTGGATGTGAGTAAAACCAGCGGCATCCAGAAGACATACGGACACTACTGCTTCAGCATTACTACGCTCGACTACGACGAAGACGGATGGCCGGACATCTACATCGCCTGCGATAGCACACCCAGCATCCTCTACCACAACAACAGAGATGGATCTTTCACTGACGTTGCCGCGGATGCTGGTGTCGCCTTCAACGAAGATGGCCGCGAACAGGCAGGCATGGGCTCTACGGCCGGCGATTATGACGGTGATGGCCATCTCGACATTTTCAAAACGAACTTTTCCGATGACACTTCTTCCCTCTACCGCAATCTGGGAAATGGAGCTTTTGAGTCTGAGATTTTTGAAAGCGGTCTGAGCCTAAACACGCAATATTTGGGCTGGGGTACAAGTTTTCTGGACACGGACAACGATGGGCGCCTCGATCTGCTGTTGGTAAACGGCCATGTCTACCCGGAGGTCGACACGGCGCATCTTGGTTCCACATATCGAGAGCCCAGGTTGTTCTACTGGAATGCTGGCAACGGCAAGTTTAAGGACCTGAGTACACAGTGCGGACCCGGCTGCACGCAACCTGCAGCTAGCCGCGGTATGGCCATCGCCGACTTCTGGAATGATGGCCGCGTATCTGCGGTGGTGAACAACATGAGCGCCGCGCCGATGTTGCTCGTGAATCTCGCAGCAAATACTAATCACTGGCTTGGCGTGGTGCTCCGCGGCACGCGCTCCAATCGCGACGCAATCGGAGCGCGCGTCACGTTGCGCGTGGGCTCAGCGCGAATGGTGCAAGAGGTACGGAGCGGGTCCAGCTATCTTTCATCCAGCGACCTCCGGCTGCACTTCGGTCTAGGCGTCAGTATCCACGTAGATGGGATCGATGTACGCTGGCCGAATGGTGAGGCAGAGGAGTTTCCCGGAACAAATGTCGATCGCTTCCTGACCTTGACGGAGGGAACAACGCAAGCGCCTCCAAACGTCCGGCGAGAGCGACCTGCTCGGTGAGTCCACTGCCTGGGCTTACATGGGCTTAGTTATTGCCTACCTGACCTGGTCGATAAAAACCAACTCCGAGCTATTGGGAACGGTTAGCTGCACGCTCAGCCCCTCGTTCATGAGGTCGTGGCCGTTCTCCGTGTGATCAGGCGAGCTGCCGTCCTGGAAATGCAGCCGGTATCGCCGGCTCGGCTGAAGTCCATAAAGCGGGAAGGTATGCGCCTGCTCGCCTGGTGCGGAACCGCGGAAGGCATACACTACCCCTCGCTGCTGATGCCCGTCGTAGTACTCGATACCGTCCCAATGTAAGCCGTCGGGACGCGCCGAGATGTGGTAGAGATCGGCATCGCGAATGAATGGTCGCAGCTTCTCCTTGTAGAGAGCGAACTCCTGCTTAGCAGCGGCATGCTGTTCGGGCGTCCAGGCGTTCGTGTTCTGCATTACGGTAAGCCAGCCCATCATCCCGCTGCGCAGCATATAGCGGAAGTTCTCCAGCCGTGGCGTTGGCCACTTCTCGACGTAGTCCTCCAGCATGGCGGTCGGAAGCAATTGGCTCGCGTCGTAGAAGGCCTGCCGGTTGGAGAGCGGATCATAAGAATCGGTAATCGAGAAGTAATCTCCGTGCGAGGCGCTGCCGAAGTCCACCATGCGGCCACCATCGTCGCAGATCTCGAACAACAAATCCGGATGCTGCATGCGCAGCTGCGAGTAGATGTCATAGTAAGAACGGACGGCGTGATAGCTGACATCGGTGGAGTTTGATGTATCCGGCATTGCCACGCCGCTGCCTTTGATCACGGTGACGGTACCGGACGGCGGCGGTGCGTGCGGATGATCAGCGCGGGAGCAGTTGCGCGTCACTACGTAGCCGTCGTGCTCGAGCATGTCGAGCTTGTAACTCGTGACGATGCGCTCGAGCTCACGTTGGGCATGCGCCTTTGCCGCGGGCACGCCTATGTCAGTCGTCCGGCCAACGAAGTCGTCCGGCTTCCATCCCGGGGGTGTATCCGCCACCAGCCAGTCTTTCGTTTTAGGGTCATCGACGTTGAGAGCGCCCGGCTGGGTGTCGGTACCCGCCTGCGCCCAGTCAACCCAGATACCGAACTTGAGCCCGCGGCGGTGCGCTTCGTCAGCTACAGATGCGAGACCGTGGGGAAATTTCCTTGGATCGGGAAACCAGTCGCCGACGCCGCGGAACCAACCGGCATCTAGCGCGAACATCTCCATGCCAAGATCTGCGGAGTCGTCAATCATGCGCTTCGCCAGCGCTTCATCGACGGCCATGCCGCTGCCCCAACTGTTGTTGACGAGAAGCGGATAATCCGGTTTCTTCCACGTGCCCGCATACATGAGCACCTGGCGTACCCATGGGCGCAGCACATTACCCAACCCATCGCGACCGCCGGTGAATGCACCCGAGGAAGACGGGTGGCGTCTCGAAAGTGCCGCCGGGCCGCAGGCGCGTGCGGAATGGACCCGGGGGTCGGGTTGAGACCGACAGTACCACGCAAGGAACCAGCCGACCGTTCCAGCGTAAGATTCGTGCGGCCGCTAAATTCTACGCCGACGTACCATCCGTCACCATGACCGCCATTTCGCTCCACCATGAACCATGGGATGATCTCGCGTGGTTCCTCATCCCTGGCGTAGGTACTGGATTTGCCCTCCCAATGGTATCCGGGTGCAAGTTCAACTTCGTGCGTGCCGATAAGTGATGGCTTGCCCGCACCCTTGTCGATGTAAATCTGATTGAGCTGTTCGGTTGGCAGCACGCTCCAGTCGTAACGGAAGCTTGGCTGCAGAGGAAGCCACAGCTCCTGTGTATCCAGATTCTTAATCCGGATATGGTGCTCCAGCGGACCTGTCGCCGCCGGCGCGCTCCACTCCCAGGTTAGGCGCAGATGGGGTGATTGTGTCTCGTATATAAAGGAGACGCGTTTCGCGTCCTTATGCTCTGCACCCGCAACGAGCTTCCATTCGAGCGGCACCGTATGACCGTCCAGCATTGCCGTGGAGATGAGTTCTTCGACGGCTTTATTGGCCCACGCAATCTTTCCCGGAGTTTGCAAACTCAGCAATTGGGGCGCGGTAGTCCCGGCCTTCAGCCGGAGGATGGTTTGGGCTGTGCCGAGAGAGGCGGTCTGCGCGCCGGCCAGCATACACAAGCAGGCGGAGAAAGAGGTGACCAGAACAATTTTGCTGAGAAGATCGTGCACGTGCGCTCCCATAGAATTATGCACTGATAGGGAAAGCCGCAAGGAATCGATTGGCAGAAGTCAATGGACCAAATTCGCCTTTTCCGAATCCAAGTGTCACCCCGCCTATTGGTAGACACAAGCCAGCTTCCCGGGAGTAATCCATGGCACTACCTTTCCGATAGCCGACGATCGGCAAGATGAGTTATGCGCCCGCACATGCGGCGCCAATCGTCTGCTGAACCGTTTCCAGCAGGCCTGGCGCCGGACAGTGGCTGGTGTAGACCAGATGCAGCGCGCCATTGAAGGTAGCGGAACCGACCACATGCTCGCCCTCATAGCCTGCCAGGACCGAGGGTCCCCAAACGTTGTCGATGGTGAGGTCGCCGGGCGGCGAAGGAAAGTCGACGCACTTGAGATTCGTAAGGAGCACATCGTGACCAACTTTGCTCGCCAGGTAGTCTACGAGTATTGTGGGCTCGAGACTCGCTGACATGGCGGCTTGCACCCGATTGAATGTCGCTTCGATCTCCACGAAGGATTGGAACTGGACGAGGTGAGAACGGATGCTGCGTGCGCTTTCCCAGAGACCCTTCGTGGGATAGAGAGCGACACCTCGCCCGGAAGTGATGGACAGGACGAAATCGGCTGCGTTGTCGAGGTATGGACGTGCATCGATCGGCACTGCGAGGCGTATGCGGCAGTCTCGAGCGCGGGCGAGAGCGTCCGCAAGGCAGAGGCCAGCGCGGCAAGCAGCGCCGAGCCGATGGTGGTTTGTTGCCGGCGGCAACAGCGGAGTAGTTGAGCGGTCAGCTCTGGAGTGAGCCGAAGAGCGTCGATGGTTGGCGCGTCCGTGCCAAGGTGACTCGTGATGGTTCGCTCGCGAAGCGCGGCAATGGCTTGCTGTACGTTTTCGTCAGCTTGCGGAGTCTCGGCCGATTGAGTGGTGGTTGACCTTACGTAGGCGACGGCGGTCTTCGGGCGAGGGAGGGACCGGCAACGCGGGCAGCTTTTGACCAGGGAGAGCGGCGAGGAGATCACGGACGAGTTCGATGGCTCCCATGCCGTCGAGGACGTGGTTGGCGGTCAATATGAGATCGCACCCGTCATTATCTTCCAGCAGAACAGCGCGGAGAAAGGGCGCGATGGACGGGTCAAAAGGCTTTAGCCATTCGGCTTCCATCAAACGTTGCCATTCGGTTGCCGAGGCCGGAACGCCAGTGGAACGGGGAGATTCGTAGCACGCATGAAAATAGGCGCATGGGGATCATCGAGGTTGAGGCTGGTGTTGAGGAAGGGATGTCTCTTCTGGACCTCAGCAAACGCGGCGATCCAGAGAACCTGGGCGATGGTTCCACTCAAGGTTGCACACACTGAGAAGTTTAATCCGTTTACCCGGTCGATGGCCCAGAAGAGACGCTCGCAAGGGCTGAGCGGACGAAGAGTTTTGTCGACCAACTGCGTAGGCAAAGCGTGCGATGCGGTCACTGAACCTCCTGCGGATTGTTTGATGGGGGCCGGGGTTGCGCTTCATCAACGAGGACAGAACATATTCTTGACCGTGTTTTGCTGACCGTTGTTCTGGTGTTCTCCGTTAAAAGTCCTGTAGCTCTTTCCCGGGAATCGACGCTCTGAGAGCATTGAGTACAGCCAACAGATCAATAACCTCCTGGCCAATCGCACCCGCGATAGGTGGCAGATATCCAAAAGCCGCCGCGATCATGCCTGCGAAGCTGAGGACCATTCCGCCGACCGCACTCTGCATGGCAATTCGCCGCATCCGTCTGCCTATATGAAGCAGTTCGTCCACCTTTCCCAAGGTTGGTTCCAGAATCACAGCTCGGGCCACTTCAGCTGTAATATCGCTGCTCTGGCCGAAAGCAACACCCACGGTCGCGGCCAGCATGGCCGGCGCGTCGTTAATGCCATCCCCAAGAAATAGGGTCGACGTCTTCTCAGTCTCTGCGCGCACGATTCGGAGTTTCTCTTCGGGAGCCAGGCTTGAGCATACATCGTCGATACCAACAATCTCGGCGAGATGCTGCACCTCCATGTCCCGATCTCCGGACAGAATCATCAAATGGTTGACATGATGCTTTGGCCTCAAATGATGAATGAAGGGCTTGCCTTCCTTGCGCGGGCGGTCATGAAATCGGATTAGGCCTGCCACTTTTCCGTCGCTAATTACCACGCATTCCAACCGTAGGCAGATACATCGTCAGGCGCCAACAATTTGAACTGCAAGCTCCAGTGCTACGGTGGTCGAAGGCACGGATTGAGCCGTTGCTGACATAGCGGCTCGGCACAAAACCGTTGCGTGTTTTCACAGCTGTTATCACTCTTTGCTGTTCGTCGCAGCCAACACCTGACTAACGTTTGCCCGCGCATGGCTTGGCAACACTGTCTTGCTCGGTTCCGCTACCCTCGTTGGACCCTTGTCGCCTCTCTCGCACATGCCGTCCGACAAGGCATGGTGAGCCATGTGGCTACGCGCCTCCTCACGTTTGGTATTCTCGGCAACACGGCGGTTAAGTTCGCTATAAACCTCATATGGGGAGGGAATCATTTCAGCGACACGCGGCACTGGGATTCAGTTGCGTGCTTGCCCTCTCAGTGCAGTTTCGGGGTGTGTGGATGAAAGAGCAACGGGAGAACTTGCACAACCGAAAGAATGCCGACATACCCTAGCAACGTCGCGGTCCCCCTATTCGATAATCTTGACCCGATGACAAAGAATCTCGATCAGCCCATCAAATATGAAGACGCGCTTGTACGCCGGATGATGACCAAGATGTTGCGCCATACGCATTTGGGCCACACCGAAAATAAATGCATAAAGAGACGCGATCAACGAGATGATCTGCAGGGTGGCGCGCTCAGCAATTCCAAGATAAACACCGGCACTCAATGAAGTGAGACATAAGAGCAAGTAACCAAAGGCTTCTCGTATGTGCCTTTTGCCAAACTCGATCGCAACCGCGCCTTCGATCCCACCTATGATCAGGAGGGCGCCACCCGCTGCGACAATGAGCACTAACGAGGCGACCACTTCAAGACGCGCGTCTCCGATACTGTTATGGATATAAAAAAGCAGCGCAATAAATGCAAGCGTCGTCGCCGTGAGGACTGTCAGCACCACCCGGTGTAGTCGCAATTCGTGTCGCATGTAGGACAATATGCTGGCTTTTGTTACAGTCCGGCAGTGACCAGGGTCACATAGCTTCGAGTGGGTTAGTCGGCCCTGTTCGCCTGAGAAGCCCTGACATGTTTTCGCGGCAACGAACCGTTTAGGTTTGGACGGAAGGTCGATGCTCAAAGCGCACGAGGGCATGCAGGAGAGCCGGCGCGTATCACTTGCAGCACACGAAATTCGTGGGGCTGCGTGATGATAAAGATACGGGCAAAGTCATACGGGAAACGTAAGTTACGCGATGCCGCAAGCGATCAGCCCGTTCTCTCCCTCTCGATTAAGGCTCGCGGCCAGCGAAGCCATGAGATCGCAGGAAATCAGAACCTGAAGATTGGACCAAAAGTGATTCGCACGTTATTGTGCGCGCCGCCGTTGAAGTAAATAAGGTCGCCCAGCTCGAGTCTCAGCCCCGCCGGCCCGAGACTCGCCTCCGCGCCTACTCCTGGATAGATTGTCGCGTTTATGCTCGATGTACGAAGACCGAGGACCGGACTCACCAGGGTGCTGTACGGGAGGAGGCTCGGGCTAAGCCGGAAATCAACAAACCCTCCCTTGAGAGTGGCGAACGGACGGAAGTGCCCCGTGGCTGGCCGAAGCATTGGACCCACCAAACCCTCGGTGACGCCGATCGATGTCTGTTGAATGGCAGTTAGGTTGGCGCTTGTCACGTCGCGGTAAACCTCGTCGAAGTTGATGCCGTAGTCGTAGGTCAGTTCCCCTTCCAGCATCACGTCGCGATGAATGAGATATCCGAGGCGAGCCCCCACTCCAAAGTTGTCGGTGCTTGTTTGCGAGATGTTCAGGTAGTCGAGCAATAGCCCAGCTTCGATGCGCTGCTGTGCGAGCGACGAAGTAGAACCTGCGAACAGGAGCAAAGCTACGATGGCGTGACCGAACTTGCGCATGCAGGGGAGCGCCTCCTGGTTCTGAGTTGAACAAGATGCGATCAATCTCTGCGCTGTTGTTCGTGATCTAACAGCTCTCCGGTGCGTCGCGGGATCCAAGGGAGAGCGCCGAACCCCTTTCCAGGTCGCACGCCAATAACCACCAGGCAATCCGGCTCGGGCGGGTAGGCGAAGCGACCTGCGCCTCAAGCTGTTCTACACTGCGGTGTGATTGGAGCTGCGCCTCCAGCTCTTCAACTCGGCGCCGCAAAGCGTCTCGCTCATTGGTCAAATTAGGATCGATAACGCGTTGCCTTTGTGCTTACGCGGGCTTCTAAGTGGATATCGCGCCGAACCATCTCGGGAAGCGAATCGGTCTCGTCGACGGACCTTAATCTTGCCTGCAGATAGCCGGCCCAGCTCGCCTGACGATAACTTTGCAGTATCCATAGGGCAGAAGGATATCTTCCGATGATGCAGACGAAGGTCTTGCCGTCGGTGGAGACGCTAAGGCGAATGCCCAAGACGAACGGAGGGTCGGGGCAAAATCCCTTCCACGTGCCTTTCACCGGCCCATTCTAAATATCTGTCGCTTAGGCAAATGCGGGAGAGCGCTAGCGCAGTTCGCTGGTACCTGCCGGCCGCCCGGACGCCTCGAACGCATTCTCTGCGTCCTGAAGAGATGTCCAGCCAGACCATTGTGTACTGCTGCCCGTGCACTGAGCCTGCACTGCGACGTGAGTCACCTGGCGAGCTACATTATCGGGGATGTCGACAGACGCGCTTCTGCGGATGATGCCCGTATCGCTGCCGCCGCTCCTGCCGCCGATGCTAACCTCGTCTGTTTCGACGGTGTAGAGGTTGACCAAGGGATCGTGCACCGCATCGCAGACGCCGTGTACCGGATGCAGGCAGCCCTTGCTGAGCGTGATGTAAAGCCGCCCTTTCGGGCCTGCCTGCGGCGAATCTGTCTCCAGTTCCAAGGTCAAGCTGAGCCAGCCCAGACTCAATGCGGCGGAGCCGCGCACCCAGCTCTCCGGACTGCCGCCGCAATAGGTCGCCGCCTGCAGGCCGTGGTCCTGCCCATCGTGGCGACCGTCGTGCGGCGCGACATAGGTTCCCCATCCAAGGATGGGCGGCGTACGTTCCTGCGCACCGGCAGTGAGGCAGCAGAGCGCCATTAGTATGGCAAAACGGGAGGACATCATCGCATGGTACCGACAGACCCCAGCCCCCCCAATCCCGCTTTCCGGTGAGACGGCCTCAATTCGGCACGTGCAGCAAACTCTTGCGCCCCGGCGCAAGCGTAATTCCCACGTGCCCTGACTATTAGGTGGTGAAAAGCTGCCTAGAGGCTGGCCTTTGACGCTAAGTTTCCTCCTGTCGCCTCGCCTGTTCACGCATCTATATGTCCATGTTGACTCTGCTGCGGCTCGGACTGTCAAAACGTGCTCCGCAGTTGAAGAGAGCTGAAGCGACACTTCTCGCAATCACCGGCCTCGCAATTGCAGGTTGCTCCCCGGCTGCTCGGAGCCCGGATGCGATTCGGCAGGATAGCGCGGCTGTGACCGCGGCAGCCACTCGCGATGCAAAGGCCGTAGCGCAGGGCGTCTTTGACGGCCTGAAGGCGAAGGGTCCGCTGAATATCAATAAGGCGACCCGGCAGGAACTACAAACCCTACCGGGGATCGATGATGCCGCTGCGCAAAGGATTATCTCTGGCCGACCCTATGAAACTTCGATGGAACTAGTGCGGCGACACGTGATCTCGAAGGCGACGTATGGCAAGATTGCGAACCGCGTGGTCGCCCATTGACGCTACTCCATTGAAATGATCAGTCAGGCGTTCGGCCAGTTTCTCCTTTTATTTGCCTTCCATAGCTAGCAGGCGGGCAGCGCCATGCCACTGGACTGCTATCACTTACGAGAAGCGCGTCTATGGAACTAAAGCGTCGAATGCCGATGTTTGAACATGCGCCGGAATCCTGCCGCATCCATTTTGGTGAATCGCGATTGCTGCTGTCGACGACGATGTGCAATTTTGCCTGAGTAGGTTGCATTCGAGAGAACTGACCGTTGAATCGCGTTAAGAACTGCAGAACAAAACCTTCGCAGCAGTCTAGCTTGGCGGTCCTTCGAGCGGGCCGAGCGCGAGCGCCGTTAGTAAATCCGGCAATAGAGTTAAGAGATCGCGACCATCCGGATCCGCAAGTTCCGCACCCTGCGCTTGGATGAGGGAAGAATCCGGACCGGCCCAGATCTGCGGCTCCACTAGACCGCGGCCGCCCTGCTGAACCAGTTCATTGAAGGCCGCAAAGGCAGAGCGCGGCTGCAGGAGGCGAACCCAATCGGCATTGGGCGAACCTCCCGGGGGCGGCGCCTGGGTTCCAAGTACGCTGGCCATCAGCGTTCGGCGGAACTGCTGTATGGCGCTGCCGCGGCCATCGGCAATCTGCGCATCGTGTAGGGCGACGTCGATCGCGCCGTCGAAGCCGAAGCCGCGTTTGCGCGGTACGCCTGTGCCCACCGAGCACCACACGTCGTCCACGATCGCAACTGTAGTGCGGATATTCAGGGGACGGCCGGGAAAGCCGATGGGATGCACAGCAACAACGCGGCCCGAAGCCGCCGCGACGACCTGACTCCAGGCATCGGTGCGTTTGCCGTAAAAGTATTGCGCCCACCCATTGTAGGTAGGGTCGAACAGCAGCTTCTTATTGCAGACAAGGATCAGCCGCAGGCTGGGCTGGGACTTCAGCTGATGCACCAGCGTATCTACCAGATCGAAGGAATAGGCTTCGTTATCGTCGTTCTGCGTAAGACACTGCGTTTCCATGTAAATGAGATCGCGCGCGTGGGAGACGGCATACTCGAGCGACCATTGCCAGTCGCGGCGTCCGTATCTGGCTGCGTAAAATTCACGTTTGATCTCTGCGACAATCCTGTCGCCATTTGCCGGATTGCCATTGAACAGGTTGGGCACACTTAAACTGCTCGGCAGGTTGATCTTGTTCTGGATATACGTTTTGACGTCGGCCAATGTGTTCGGCAGACCGGCAAGATCGCTTTCCGGAAGCAGGCCGAATTCCGGTGTCTCGACGTACGCGGAAACGGTCTGCAACACAGCCCCGCTGATCGTGCCCGGCGAAGCGGGTGCGGGCGGCGCGTTGAAGATGGCGTTGTCGTAGTCTTCCAGGCGATTGAGAAGATCGTTGGCGCGGCGGTTTGCCGCAAGTGCGAGATCGTAACCAAGCTGGTCTCCCGCGAAAACTCCGGTGACAGAAGTCTCCGGACCTGCGACGCCACCCGGATTTCCCTGCTGGTATTTCTCGACGTGCGATTCGGGCATGAGGAATCCGCCCGAGAGCACGGTCTCCCAGTTGCCTGCGGTGCCGGAAGTGGTGCCGATGGCCGCGATCGTTTCGGTGCGCGCCATGGTTGGAATGCGCAGAGCCTCGCGCGGAGCACTGGCCTGAGTGTTGAACTGCAAAAGCTGGCGGATGAGCTCTACGAGCTGCGCAGCAACCGAGTCGGCGGCGACCACCGAGGGGCTGAAGTTGCTGGATGGATGCAGGCCGAGCATAGCCGCGGTGCAGATACCACGACGGTTTACCGGAACCATGGCGAAGTTGTTGGTTGCGGTGGGAGGCGTGAAGCTGGTACCGCTGAACGTGCCAACCGGCAGCGAGTACCCGCCAAAGATGCGCTCGCGCGGGAGTGAACCGGCATTGGGAAGTACATGCAGATCGAAGTGAAGGGTGGCGTCGCTAATCTGTCCCGACTTGGCGAGGCCGAGCGGGTCATTCAGCAACACCTGCACGGGCTGCGACGTGGAGCCCGCGACGATGGAACCGCCATCACCCCGGAACAATGTCGCGCTCTGGTTGAGCGAAGGGCCGGTGTAGAAGATCCGGTTATAAATGCGCAGGAAGGCGCCTGCGGGAGCGGCCCCTGCCGCGAATGTGACCGCAATGTCGGTACCTGTCGCAGAGTTCCACGCGGCGGTAACGGACGGCTTGCCGTCGGCGGTGCTCTGACCGGGGCGAATCAACGTAGCGGCGGACGGATCCCACTCCTGCGGCGTGACAGGTGACGGCGTAATTTCTGGTGCGGAAGCGCTGCCCCAGCGACTGTTGGCAGTCGTGTCCGAGGGGATGGAAAAGCTGTCGCTAATCGCAGGAGAGACGAGGTACCCCAGGTATGAAGTGCCACCTGTGGGCGCATGCGAGAGGAGCGTATGCACTTCGCCGAGTACCGCGATGCCGTCGGCGCAGAAACGCACCGTCGAGCCTTCGCGGACCATTGGCGACGGCTCGGAAGCGGTGCCGGCGTCGGCGTAAAGGACACCGTCCACGTCCTGTGTGGTCCGGTTGCCGAGAAGGAAAGTGTTGATGTTCACGGCGATGACGCGCAGGAAATCCCGTGCAAGAGACGCGCCTGCAGTAAGTGCCGGAGCCGAAAAGGCAGACTTGCCAAGCTTTCCGAAGGTCGCGAGGCCCCAACGCAGTGGCTGTGTCGAAGATGTGTCTTCCGCGCCGAGTGTTGCATCGTCTGGAAACGTGGCGGGCAGGTAACTGGAAATACGTGTGGGCGTCCCGGAAGACGTTACGGCAAGACCATGCCCACTGCCGGGATCGTTCCAGCTTCCACCATGCGGGTTGACGACGTGGATGTAACGCTTATTCGAGGAATCGAGAGCTGCGATGGAATCGACATACCCTGCGATCTTGTTGAGTTGACTCTTGGTGAAGCCGTTTGGGCCGAGTGTTTCAAAATTATTCAGGATGTCGGCCCATGCGCTTGCGACAAAGAGCGGATCAATCAGCAGGCCGTTGGCATCGTGGAAGGTCACGGTACCGGCGGGCAGCGTGTTTGTTGTGTCGCCCGCATTCACGAGCGATAGCGCATCGGGCAGCGGGTTGGGGGGCGAACTCATGCGGATCACCGCAGTCATCGGCACCGGCCGCACACTGTGGCTGCTGCCGTCGCTCCCTAAGCGGCTGGCGAACATATCGCGCAATCGCAGGTGTGCATGCGGATGCTGCGACAAGATCGCGATCGAACCGGTTATGACGAGGCCATCCAAGGTGAATTGCGCATCGGTGCCGCTGCCTGAGTAGCTGAGCATTCCGGTAAACGGCGCATTCCAGGCTCCGGAAAAGGTAAGCGACATGGGCGGCGTGCTGTCGCCGGTCGCGTCCACACCGTTGTACATGGGATTCGACGAGGCCCATTGTGCGCCGAGCAGCGGCGCGGCGACGCCCAGACTTTCCACCAGGAATTGCTGCAGACGGGCTGCCAGGCTCGTTGGATTCATTATGTCCACCACCCGACTTGTGTGGTTTCCGCAGTGGAACGGTTGATTGGATCGGTCAGCGTCACCGTGACGTTGAAGGCGACCGTGGATGCACTGGTTCGGGTGGGTCGTGGCACCCACACCAGCAGTGCGCTCCACACATTCCCGAGCGCATAACGCGACGCATCACCGGGTTTGCCACTGGTTGGGACCGTGCTCGTGCGCGTCAGCAGATCCAGCGCGATCTCGAGGCGAAACGTCGTCATTGCAGTGGCATTCAGCTGTGCGGGGTCTTCCACCGTGACATTGAGGATGTGACTGCCGAGCGCGGTGGCGGCAATCGGCGTGCTGGTGAAGATGGCGAGCAGTGCGGTTGCGTTCGTGGTGTCGTTGGAAATTGAATCCACAAACAGCAGCTCAGGCGGATCAGGCGGTGGTACGACGATTCCGAACGCGCTACTCGAAGGCGACCGCCCGCCCAATGCGCCGAGTGGATTTCCGCTCGAATCCGTCAGATGGTCGTCGCGCCACGCTACCGCTCGATACCAAGTCGGAAGCCATGAGCCTGTAACGTCCGCGTCTGTGAAAAGGCCGGTCCATGTGCCGTCGTTCGGGTCGGGCGCTGCGTTGCTCCAGCCAGCTTGCGTGGAGTCGGTCAAGGATGGCCCCATCAGGTCCACCGAGCGCGACAGACCCTCTCGACCCGTGCGATACAGAACAAATCGATCGGGTGAAACACCAACGCGGCTTTCCACCTTCACGACAGCTTCGTACATGCCTCCACCTTGCGTCAGGGTTGCGGAAATGCGCGGCGCGCGCGGCACCTCCACATACGGAACAGCTACGGCAGTGAAGACGCTTGCGTCGGAGGGGAATGCGCTCTCGATATTGTTTGCTGAAACCGCAGTGACGACGTAAGCGTAGAAAATGCGGCCGCCGGGCGGCAGTTCCACTTCGAAGTCGCTGTCAGTGTAAGGAACTACAGGCAGGGTGAGTCTTCGGAAAGTTTTGCGGCATGTCGCCAGGTTGAGGGTGCGAAGCGTGGCCAAACGCGAAGCGTAGGGGTGAGTAAGATCAGCAGGGGGCATGCCGGCGACATCCAGTAGGCCGGTTTCCGTGGCCTCATAGATATGGAAAGACGCCGAGGGTGGAGCGCCATTGCTATTCCACCTCAGATGAACGCGACTGACTGCGAGCGCGTCGGGCAGAGTGGCCCATACGATGGTGTCGAAGGTCGGAACCGGAGGTGGCGTAGGACTCTTGAGGCGCGCGACCTGCGGCTTTTCGGTCACTGTCCATATGGAACTCAGCAGCTCTTTGCTTCGCGCGTAGACGAAGCTCGCGGCCTCATCAGCACCGGCGAAGTTCAGACTGAAGCCCGGGATGGTCGCCCTGTACTGGACGACATTCAGGTTGCCCGGCATGGGCGGCGGAGGGGTTCCGTCGGTTGGTGTTGGCGGCGTGATAGGAACGATCTCTACCGTGTACGCCGCCCCACCGGGAACTGTGGGCGCAACGGTAGGATCCGTGCTGAACTTAAACGTAACCGCCGAGTATCCACCCCCGATACTGTACTGCGTTCCGGCTGGCGCGGGCACGGACGGCAGCGGGGATGTGGGGTCGGGCAAAGTGGCGAGCGCAATCAGCAGGTCCACTTCCTCAGGCCTGCGGGTTGTCCAGTCCCACGAGAAGAGTATGGTCAGTGTCGCTGGGTAAGGGGAGTTTGTTGGGTCCGTGATCGTCCACTTCGCGTCGGTGACGGAGGCGTAGAACACCGGCTCGGGAGGAACGGCGGCAGCAGTTTCAACCCAGCTACTCCAGACGCCGAACCAGTCTTGCGCCGCGACGGAGTAGTTCAGCAGGTGGCCGCTTTGCGGCGGCGCGACATTGCTCTCTTCAAACAAGATGGGTGCGCTGGTGTCATTGTCCGCAGGCAGTGATGCCAGAAACGGCATGAAGCCGCCGCCGATGCGTTGCGCATTCAGCAGCGTAACGTCTGTCGAAGTCGACGAGCGCGCAATAGCGTAACTCGCCGCAACCGTCTGGTTGGGAATAACCAGCGTTGGGCGAATCCAGGTAGCGTCGACCGTGGCGGTGTATGGCGCATCGACGATAAGCGGCGGATTCAAGCGCAGGGTGGTGGCAGCCAGGCCTTGCGGCGCAGGTGTGACACCGAGCTGCAATCCGTCGAAGAAGACGATGTCAGCCATCTCGCCCGCAATCTCAAAGCCTAAGAGGCTGATGTCATAGTCGCAGCTCACCATGAGCGCTGAAATCTCCCGCCGGGTGCTACCGATTCCGACGAATGCAGCAGCGAGTACTTCCTGGCCGGCGTTGTTGTTCGTATTCCTGGTCTGGCTGGCCAGGATTGATTTCAGCTCGTCGACCGTGTAGACAGTGCCGAAGCCAAGGCCCAGCGCGTTGTAGGGATCACTGCCGGAAGCGAGCAGCAGCAGGGCCAAGGGAGAAAAGGTCGCACTCGATGGCTGAGCAGAGGATGCGGCGCTTGCGCCTGCCTGTTGCGGTGTGGGTATGTTCTGCTGCACCACGACAGAAGAGTCCGCGGTGGGCACCGAACTTGAGTTCAGCATCGTCTTGATGTTGGGCAACACACTTGATGCAAAGTCGCTGAGCAATCCAGGAATTGTTGGGGTAACAAACGCGGGAGCAGGATTTCCGTCGGGAAGCGTGTTCTGCCAGCCGATCTGCGGAGCCCCCTCCTTGAGGCGACGCTCGGCCGCCGCCCGGGGTGGAACCGGGACGGTTACGAATCCCTGGTTGGCGACGGAGTAGCTCGTTGAAGCAAAGTCTGCCTGATCCACGGGAAGCCCGACTGTTTCGACCGCGATCCAGCCGGGAAGATTTGCAAACTCAACAGAGGTAATCCCGAAAATCTCGACAGCCGATCCGGTGCCGCTGATCAAAACGTAATCGATCGCACTGTTCTGAATTTCGAGCAGCACATTGCCTGTCGTGCCCTCGGAGGTTGCGCCCGTCAGCATTTGGCCCTCGGCGGAGAACGCAAATACATAGGCGCCCGCAACCGTAAGATTCAGACGAAAGACAAGCACCGCCATGGATTGCGGGAAAGTGATCCGCTGCACGCCGCCGTAGAGGGTCACTCCAAAATTGGGCTGCAGCTTCAGGGTGACTTCCCCTGTAAAGATCCAAGTCGTGAAGGGCTTGCGTGGCAGCCCGATATATGGCGGTACCATCCAGCGCAACTGCAATGTTTCCGAGAGCGGATTCTGGCGGCCGGCGAGCGCGCCGGCCCATTGTCCATTCAGACGAGTCACCTCTTCCCAGTTCACTACAGACGCGGCAAGATGCAGCCAGGGGGGATAGACGATACGGCTCATAGGGCCTCCCACGGCGCCTGATTGAGCGCAATGCTCAGCAGCGGAGTGTCGGTCTGGCCGTCTGCTGGATCAATCGGCGCTTTCGCGAACCGCCGCATTGAGAGACGGAGCGTATTGCCTCGCGCGCCGCTTTTCAGTGCGACATAAGTTCGGTTGCCGCTGGTATTCGCGGCGATGGCGGCGCTGAGTGTTCCAGTGCTCTCCACCAGGTCGAGCCAGACGGCGGGTTGCATTTGCCATTCGAGGATGACGGGCGGAGTGCTGGTATCCATAATGGGCGTCGGCGTCTGCCGGTTGCGGCGGATGGCCTCCGGAGTTTCGAAGAGCACACCGACCGGGACCGGCGTGGTCGATGAATCTTCCCAGAAGACCGTCACTTGCGGCTGCCTGGGAAGGGGCAGCGCGCCGAGGCCTGCGGCGGTGAGAGCGGCCTGCATTTCCGCATCTGTTGGAGTGGCAGAGAGCGCCGCCAATTGCGAGGACGCGCCCGCGATGAGATGGCGGTACTGTGTGTTGGTTCCGGCGATGTCGGCGATCATCTCGTCGAGTGAGGCATAGCGTGATGTTTCAAATGCCGTTCGATAGAGCGGGTTCACGGGCGGCGGTGGAGGATCCCCGGGCTGCCAGTTTGTCGTGGGCACCGGCGGCGCGGGGTCACTCTCGAGATCAAAGATGTATGGCGTCATGCCATCGAGCGGGAAATCGAACACCTGTTTGCCGTGCCGCACAGATGTGCCGCTTGCGTTGATGCAGGGCTCCGCACCGTTGTTCAAGAGGGCGCGCATGGCATCTTCCCATGGCGTCAGCACAACGCCGTTCACCGGAGTGAGCGGGAACAGCTTTTGAATCGGCTGCTGATTCGGCGGCGCGCTTGCCGGCGGCCGGAAGGTTGCCGCCCGTGCGTGGCCCTGCAGCGTCTCGCCGTAAGCGGTCAGCAGTTGCTCGATGGCGTCGGTGGAGAATACAACCGTAATCGGCTCCGAGTAGAAGAAATGCGGCTCGTCGTTGCCGGGCCAGACACACAGTACCCAGGGTGCCAGAGAAGCCGGCGGCGTACTGTCGGTTGCGAAGTAGAGTGCCTGCGATGCCGCGGCCGGACTGGTCGAGTTCGCCGGATTGCCACTGCCATCGTCGGTCGCCGATTCTGCTGTGTAGTTGACCGTGATGCCGTATACCGAGCCCGGCTCGAATAGAGGGAGCTTGGCGGGATCGCCGTTGAGCGCGCCGGCAACCGTCTGCTGGTTTTGCACCTGAGTGTTCGAATCGAACGTTTCGCGTTCCACTTCGGCAACGCTCCAGCCCTCCACCGCGGCCACCACATAGGGCGGAGGCAGTGCCACGGGCACGGAATTTCCCTTCTCTCGAATGCCCAGCAAGAATGAGTCCGTACCGTTGGGAAGCTCGACCGTCACGACAATGTTCAAGCCGTAGTTGTCCAGCGCATCCGATTCGAGAGCGTTGTAGACCGTCAGCAACTCCCAATCCAAAAGAGCATCATTGGTCCAGACTCCTCCCACCTGGTACCACGTGTTTGGCAGATCGGTGTAAGCGTGAATCGCTGACTGATCGATCACCGTGTCGGAAATCCCTTTGCCGCTTGCATCGAGCGCGCGCAGCACCAGAGTTCTTGTGCGGATCAGTTCCACCGTAACCCAAAGAAAGAGGCGAACACGCTCCAGCGGGTTGCCGTAGAAGTGCAGCGCGTCGGCCAGATCCTCGTTGTTCCTTGCGAGCGGGCTCAGGACCTCGGTCAACAGGGTGAACTCCGCGTTGAGACGAGCCAGGTTTGAAGAGAACGGAGCTGCAAGGGCGCGGCCGCTGCACTTCCACGGGTTGCTATTGACCGCGGAGAAGGACCGCGTAACCCGGGCAGTAGTAGTAGCAACCGCTGTTGTGGCAAGTTGATTTTGCGAAGCTGCCTGGAATAGCTGCAGGCGGCCAAGCGAGTCCGCGAGAGCGCGGGTAGCCCTGCGTTGTGCAGTGGAGGTGCCAAACAGATTGTGAATGGCGGAGTCGCTTCCTGCCGGATCGGCCGCGTGCGCGAGAGAAGCGAATTGTGCGGCTTGTGGCAAGCGCCGCAGGATCTCGTTCGGAGCAATCGTGTCGCGCAGCAGGGGCTGCTCGATGCTTACCCATCTGCTTGCCTGGAGATTCCGGGTCGGCTTCTGCGTCAGCTTCGGCGGAATACACGGCAGCGGCAGCTGGAACACGTAAGCAGGCTCGACGGGCAGAAGTGAATCAATGAGCGCTATTCCGGTGCGCCATAGCTCATTAACTTTTAGCGTCAGTGGGGGCGGGGCGGAGCGTACAGTGTCTGGCGGGTCGGGCCATGCTATGCCCAGGAGCGTCCAGCCATTCGGTGACTTGCCTACGCTTGCGCGATTGAAGCACCAGAAGACGGAAGTCGCAGGCGCCGCGGGGTCACATACAGAGCTCCACGTCGTGGTAACCGTGGTCGTCAGTGAACTGCCTGCGACAACAGCCTGCGGCGTTGCGAATGGGGTCCAGTCGAGCAGAGCGAGATCGATGGCGCGGTCATCCCCGCCGTTGGCGGCCGCGTTCTGACGCCACACCGAAGGCACTCCGGCGGAGTCGTTCAGCAGCATCGGGCTGGGGCCGGAGACCTGTGTGAGAGAAATGCTCTGGATGGTATAGCGGTAGAAGTTTTCACCCCGCTTGCACCAGCCCCCGCTCGGTAGCGTAGGCGCATTGCCGGGAGATTGCGTGAAGCTGGTGAACGAGGAATCGAGTTGAGGGGAGAAAGCGAACTTTAAGACCGGGATGGAATCGATCGGCACCGTAACGGTATTGCCGCTGCTATCTTTCGGCAGGTTGTTCGGATCAGTACCCCCATCGGCCAATTTGGCATCGATCGGACGGTCCACGCCGGTTCCCTGTACCAGTGCCGGGGAGCGGCTTTGCAGAAAGAGCGCATTTACCAGGGGCGGCGCGGGCGGTGTAACTGTTCCCGGCCCAAGCGTAAATCCGACGCAGCCCGAAACGCTGAAGAAGAGGAATGAGACACTGCCACAGATCTGTCCGGTGATCGTCGTGTTTGCGGTTGTGCCGTCACTGGTGAGAGTTAGATTTCCACTTGCGGAGACCGAGACGATGAACAGGTGAAGCTGTCCGCTAATGGTGATAGAACCGGCCAGCAGAAATGGTGCGAAACCAATGCCCACCGCGGCAGTTGCGCCAATCTCCAGATACAGGTTGACGCTGGTATCCCCCCAGATGAGTGCGACGCTGATGCCCAGCGCGATAGAGAAGCCAGAGAGCGGATGTGCGGGAAGACCGAAGCCGGGAAAATCCGGGATGCCCTGCCCATGGATTTCGAGATATCCGGAGCCGGTGAAGGAGTTAATGACAGACACGGTCGCAGGTTTCGCGATGGTGCCCAGATCGAGATAAAAGTTCGTCGGGTCGGTAAAGTCGAAGAAAGCATCCGCGGGGATGGAAATGGCAAAGAACGGGCTGAGGTTGTAATTGATCTGCAGGCCAATGGTAAGCGTGCCGCGCCCGATATCGAGATCCAGTGTCGCCAGGATGGTCCCGGTAGCATCACCGAGAAGTCCGGGCAGCGACGGGACCAGGATGTTCGCGTTCATGAATAACAAAATGCGCGGCCCTGGTAGCTCGAGCACCAGGATACCTTTGAGGTTCATGACAAAGCCGCCGTCCATGGTGCCAAGTACAGCGCCGGCGCCAAAGGCCCAGTGACCGATCTCCGCCTGCCAACCGTTGCTATGCACGTTTGCAACATCGGTAGGATCGCCTTTGACCTGCAGGTACCAGGTCATGGGGTCGTCTACCGTGCGTCCGAAGTGCATCGCGAACAGCGCGATCAATCCATAAATGCCGAGCCCCGAACTGCCCAGCACGATGGGTGCGGGGAAATCCACTTCGAGCGAAATGGCGACCCCGGTCGCAGTATTGCCGGAGTCGTCGGGCGGCGTCTGCTGGATGTTGAACTCGGCTTTCGCCCGAAGGCCGATAGGCACGATGGTGACGTCGATCGAGCCCGCGACGCCACCGTTGCCAACGTTGAGATATCCCGATCCCTTGAACGCGCCAGGAATGTTGACCGAAGCGCCGAGCGCGGAGATAGTCGGCACCCCAAGCGGGTCCAGAGGAAAGCGGACCTTCGCGCGATCTACACTGACGATGCCCAGATCGGCCTTAATACCTACGTCCACTTCAAGGTTCAGCGGGTTGGTGCGGGCGATGCTGGTCCCGAGCACCTGGATGATGTCCGCGAGCCCGGCGGGCAGGTGGAACGTTCCGGGATCGGTGACATCGATCGAGTAACCTTTGCTTGAGTCGAAAACGATGGGCATCATCGTGTTGCTGGTGCCCGCGCCCCACACGATCTTTACGCCCACCGCTTTGTAGCGCACCTTGATGGGTTTGCTCGGCTTGGTGGTGATGATGCCCAGAAGATTGACGTAGAGGTCCGTTTCAACGTCGAGGAAGACCGCGGCTTCACCGCCGGCACTTCCCTCCTTCGCGAGCAACTCACCCCCATAAAGCGTGATGGTCTCTGCGTGCAGAACGCCGATCTGCGAAATTGCTGCTGCGACGCCGAGCGCGGTGCCGTCAAGGAGACCTTCTTCCCATCCGCCCATGCTCGCGGTGGCGGCCGCGACATCCTGTAGCAAGGGGGAAAACACCAACAGGGTCCCCATGAAATCGCGGAAGCGGTTTACCGGAGGATCAGTGGAATCGTCGGTCACCGGATCGCCCCAGCGCATCAGACCGTCCTTGTCGTTCTTCGCGGCCGCGATGGTGAGCTGCTCAGTCCAGGTGTTCGTCGAATCGTCGTGCGAGATGATGAGATCGAAATCCGTGGTGCCGTCTGCTGGGTTGGAATTCCCGGGCAGGTTCTTCACGGTCATCGAAAGGTCGCCGCCGGAATCGTAAGAAGCCTTCTGCGCTGCGCTCTGCAGGCCCTGTTGCGCAGCCGTGCTGAACTGGACTTCGCCAGAAATCTCGAGCGCAATAAACGTGTTCTGCGCAATGCGAACGATGATCTTGATGGAACGGAACCACGCCGGCCGATTCTGGTCCGCGCCGGGCGGTTTCTGCAGCGTCGGCTGCTGAGGGTTGGGAGGCGGAGTGACAGCCGCGGGCCCGGTGACAACGGCCGTGACTGTCGAGCTAGAACCTGGCTGCGTGCTGTTATAGAAGGCGTGCGCCATCCAGTAATCGGCGTAAACATACTGCGAGTCGGGAGATGAGCCTGAGCCCCATGCGCTTTGCGCGGAAACACCGCCCGGCAGCACCGCGTCATCCTGGTCGTTGCCCTTTGCGACAGTCGTAATCTGCAGCTGCTTCGCTGTACTTTGGGTAGCGCCCTGAATGATTTCTGCCAGGGCGACCGCGCGGCGCGACGAGAGATCGTCGTTGTAACTGTTTGGCGTTGCGTTGTGCTCGAAACTGGAAAAACCATCGATCTCTACCGCGGTGGGCGTGTTGTCAGCCATGCCCGCGATGAACTGATTGAGATCGCTGCTGTCGACCAGCGACACGGTAAACGGAACAGAAGTCGTGGTGCGCGTCACGTCTTCTTCGTCCGAGACTTCGATGTGATCCGACGGCGTTACGTCGCCGGTATTCGGCACACCGTACGAAGAAGGCGTGTTTTGCAGACCAGCCGGTGGTGTCTGCGGCGTGGTTGGCTTCTCGGGATGGTCGAAATGAAACCAGCCTTTGAGCTCGACCTTGTTGCCACTTGCAGTCCCCGGCCAGGTGGCGGAGATATGGACCGTGTCGCCGGTGTTCGCCGTTACCGTGATGGTGTCAGAGGTGAGGGTTTGCGGCGCGCCGCCGTTCTGGTTGTCGACCGTGACCTGGATTCCGTCCACGTAGGGCGCGAACTTCACAGTCCCCTGCTGAGCGCTGATCAGCGTAATAGTGTGGATGCCGTCGGTGGTGCTGCCCATCGTGAGGGTCATTCCAGACTGGTTCGACGGCGGCACCGGCGCAGGATTTCCGCTGGTGGCCTGCGGGACCGCATTCACTGTGAGGTTGGTGGTATTCGGCGGAGAGGCCGAATCGGTGACCACGATTGCATATGCGTGCGCTGCGTTGAAACCGGTGATCGGGAGCGTTTGGTTCGACGTGATGTCCGTTCCGTCTACCGTAATCGTGTAGGGTGGAACGGCCTGGTGAACGTCCACAACAAGGTTGCAGTCCTGCGGCAAGACAACTGCGATCACGCCGTTCTGCTGGTCTTCGGCAATCGTGTTGTTCTGCGCGTCGTAGAAGATGACCTGTATGTGCGGCTTGGTGTCTTCGTTGATGACATCGAGCTCGAAGTCGCCGGATACGCCGGAGCTGCTGCCAACGCCGATCAATAAATCGTGGGCGGAGACATCCACCGCCAGACCCTGAGCGCCGCTCGGCGCGACGAATATCCGCAGATCGGGAAGATAGATGCCCTGCCAGTTATCTCCCACGCCGAACTGCGACAGAAGTTCGGGAGGCGTGTGGCTATCACTCAGGTCAAGAACCGCCTTGTCAAAACCAAAGCCGAAGTGGCCTGCATCGCCCACCAAAGCGTATGGCGGCAGCATCTGGATGAGCTGCGCTTCGCCTGTGTCGTCCGGGTCATCAATTGTTGCCGCTCCCCAGGAATCCAGGACGAAATTGAGCTGGCCGAGAGTACCGTCCTGTGCCAGGGTGACAAGGATTTTCGGGAGGACTAGCTTAACGTTCTTATTCGCCGGGTCTGCTTCGAGAAGTCCATTGGAGTCAAGCTTCGCACCGATGAGAAAGGGCAGATGCACAGTCGCGACAGTCAAGAGCAGGTCAAGCTGGAACTGCAGGTTCGGGTAATCGGACGGTGCCGTTGAATCGCTGCCCCAGGTATTGAACAGCGCCGGAAGTGTCGCTTGCGGTGCCCCGGTCAGCGCACTCATCGCCGACGCGATCATCGAAGATGGCGAGCGCGGCGCGGTGATGCGGAACTGGAATGTAACATCATGCCAGTCCCAGACAGAGTTGCTAGACGAGGAAGAGGAGGAGTTACTTCCCCCTGTACTGCCGCTGCCGGAGACACTGACTCCATTCGGCGTAAGTGAAAACGACGACGTTACGGCGGAAGGATCCAGGCGGGCGATGCCCCAGACAGCGACGCCTTCTTCGTCGAAGCAGGTGTCGAGCTGGTCGACATGGACGGCAGACAGGAGTGCGTGGAAGATCGGACCGAGGTCAACCCCGGCCAGAAAGTAAGGACTCAAAAGATCGAACAGTCCTAGCGCTTCCATCGCCCGTGAAGCTCCTGTGCGCGCAGGAGCACCCGCAGAAGTGCGCCTGTCTCGTGAACGCTGTAGCCGGCAACAGTGCTGAGATTAGATCTGAGAGAACGGGAGAGCCTGCTGAGTAGAGACGCTCCGTCACGCAGAGCTTTTCTCCGGGTCAGGTGAGGTTCATCTTGGAACCCATCGCGGCCTTTGTCAATCTGTGAATTGGTGAATTTTGCTAGTTTTCACTGAGCGCGGACGCTGACCGTCCGGTCCTGCAACAAGCTAAGCAGAATTCGCGAGGCTGAGGCAGCGGATGGATACATCCGACTGACTAACCGAAGGGTCCTTAGACCCGCGGGGACGCCATCGTTGAAGTTTGTCGATGTTCGATAAGGTGTCTCATAAGTGACTATTGAGGTCACCGGAGGCAATGGCACGCTGCTCAAGGTCGCTGAAGAACACTTAGTACGGGCTGCATCCCCTCAGAACAGGGATTTGCTAAACCGTTATAGGGTCAAAGCTGTATCGAGGGTCCGAATCCTCTCTCTCCGCCAGAGGCTGAAAACAAGGGACTTAGCCGCATGGTTACAGCTTCGGTTACACAATAACGTGAATCAGACGATCTGGAGCGGTATTAGCCCAAGAGCGCTCCCGCTTTGAAAGCACCAGTCGTTCGATTGAATATCCGAGTCCGCATTCCTGATGGCTCGCGCCCGTTCCTGAATCCAGTTCTCTTAGGCAACAACAAGCTGAAGCCGCTACGCCGGCTGTCGATGGCAAGCACGAGCATCATCCCGAAGGATCGTACTCTCCCCGCGCGGGCATGACGGCAAAGCGCGGTGTGGAAGCCAGGAGGCAATGGCCCGCAGTTCGCATTAGTCACGCAGTGGAAACGTGAGAAGGCCATCGAGGCTCAGGCCGCTCACACTTCCACGGCGGCCGCCTCTAAGGGAACGCCGGTCGCCGCAATTTCATGTGGTGGCGATCCGAAAGATCTACTCCGCATCCTCCGCGCAGCGAAAGCCCAGCGTTCCTGAGCGATCGTAGCTTGGAGCCATCAGCAGCAACTTGCCGTGTTCGTCGTTACGGTAAGCCTGCGGGAAATACCAAATAGAGCCGAGCGGCTGGTAATGACTGCCTCCGCGAAGGATACCGGCGCGTGTGTGCTCATCCGAATATTCGTCGGTCCACTGCCAGATGTTGCCAACCATATCGATGATGCCGAAGGGGCTGGCGCCGGCAGGATGCGAGTCAACGTCATCGGGCGCATTCAGCACGCGGCCGTGGCTCGGGGTCGGTACCGCAGAGGCCTGCCACGTATCTCCCCAGGGATAAGCACGGCCGTCGGTCCCCTGGGCGGCGTACTGCCACTCCCATTCATGCGGAAGCCGCTTGCCGGCCCATTTTGCGTAAGCGCGAGCGTCTTCCACAGAGACCCACGTGACGGGCTTGTTGGCCCAGCCATCCGGATAAGTACCACTCTTCCAATCACGCAGAAAGTTCAGATCGTTTTGAGGGTGGTAGTGCGAGGCGTCCAGGAACTTCTTGAATTCAGCATTTGTCACGGGGTATTTATCGAGATAGAAAGCATGGATCTGCATCTTCTGCTCATGGAAGCGGCGAGCCATGCTCTCCCACGGGTACTGGACATCCACCTCAACATCGTCAGATCCCTCTATTTCAAGGCCGCGGACCTTAAAAACAAATGACGACGCCGGAATTCTGACCATGCCCTCCGGTACGGTCGATGCCGGCTTCGTCGCAGGGATATTGACTAGCTGCTGCGGTATCGGCTTCCAAACGCCATCGAAGCTCGACAGCGGCTTCTCAGTCATCATTTTCATGCGCTTCATCAAGTCTTGCAGATGCGAATCCGGCTCACCCGTGGTCGCGAGTACGGCGCCGAATCCGTGCGCTTCCATTGCAAACGAGAGGACATCCTTTCCGCCTTCATGGTCAGGCTTGAGCTCGACTCCGTGATAAAGATCGAAGTAGCGCATTTCTGGCTTGGAGGCCACCGATAGCTGCCGTCCATTCACGTCATATTCGTTGCGATTCACAATCGTCCACACGGTCTGGCTGCCCATCGGCCATCGGCTGGCAAAGATCCCGTAAAAGGTCGTCGGGTATAGCGGTTCCCACTCTGGACTGACAAGAAATGGGGCCACACCGCGTTCGATGGTAGCCATACGACGCGTGGCCTCTCCGTCGCGTGCGGTAATGCCGTTCCAGATGCCCCATATGCTTTCCCAACTCTCCCAGCCGATTCCGTTGAAGAAGGCGAACTGCAAATCGTCAATTTTATTGCGATTCCAGCGGTCGGAGATGTTGACCATGTGGCGAGTTTCTAACCATTTGAAGCGGTCGACCTCCGGCGCGAATGGGAACTTGTACTGCCCCCACGTCATCACATTCCAGGCCACGCCTTCGTCGGCAGGTGATCCCTCCGGCTCGAAGGCGAGAGGGTGCTCCGCCTTTTCGGCAGCAAGCGAAAAAGCTAGCGGAACGCCGTCTTGCGTATCACCGTTGATGCCATCGGCGTTGAGCTCTTTCATGAAATCGGCAATTGCTTGCGGCCATGAGACTCCCGGATCGCGTGTTCCCTGATCCCACATCATCATAGGGAACAACACGCGGACACCGCGGCGATGAAAGTCCGCCACCATCTGCCTCACACCCGCGACCCCGCCGGGCATGGAGCGCACCATGTCATGCTGATTCCGATCGTCCATGCCCATGTTTGGGTAGGTCGCCCACACCAGAACAGCATCGATACCGCCATAACGCTTCTCAACGTCGTCCAGGTAGCGGTCCACGGTGTACTTTCCCGCAACTGGATCGTAAAGATAACGATCTTGCACCATCATCTGCGGCTGGATAAAGCTCGACTGCGTCCATTGCAGCGCAGGAAGCGAATAGCGCGAGCTGTCGTAGCCTATGCGAATGCGTCGTTCCGTGCGCCAGTGCTCCAGGTCCTTAAGCCACTCCTCGTGGGCACTCGGGGGGCAGAACTGATATCCGCCGGCTAAGGCAGCCGAATACGCATTGCTGATCGCAAGGCAATCCGGCGAAGGAAACTGCTGATTCACAGGGCGATACTGAGAGTCCTGCGCGAGAGCGGACGCGGCGATTACGGCAACTCCGAGCAGAACGCTCACACGACGAGTTGCGATATTTTCGATCATCTTGAACATGAAAGTCCCTGGTCACCAATTATTTTTTTGCGAAACGGTTTGCTGATAGTGCTATCCCAGCAGTCTTTGCACTTCTTCTAAGTCCGGCATAGAGGACTGCGCGCCAGCACGTGTGACCGACAGAGCTGCGGCGGCGACCGCAAAACGTATGCTCTCGAAAGGATTTTTGCCAAGAAGCAGACCGACGGCGAATGCTCCATTGAAGGCGTCACCGGCTGCGGTCGTATCAATCGCATCCACCGCGATTGCGTCAAATTGCTCTTCCATCCCTTTCGTCGCAAGGTAAGCACCGCGTGAGCCCATTTTTAGTAGCACGCGATGCGGTCCGAGCGCCAATAGACGTTGAGCTAGAGCGCGCGTCTCCAGGACATCTGGACTGGCGTAATGCACGCCGTTGCCATTCTGTGCTGCATAGAAGGCCGCTTCTGTCTCGTTTGGCGTGAACCAGCTGATGCGCTGCAGAAGGTTGGCTGGCAGGCTGCGTGCGGGCGCCGGGTCCAAGATGAGAGGAACTCTGTATTCAAAGCACAGTTCCGCGACATGCTCAACGGTTTCGGCAGGGATTTCCAGTTGCGTCAGCACGACGCCAGCCTCGCGGATCAGATGTCGATAACGATCGACGTAGTCGCGCGTAACATGTGCGTTCGCGCCGGGCGTGACGACAATGCAATTCTCACCATGATTAGCAACGACAATCATCGCGACACCTGAGGGGCCATCTACCATCGACACGCCCTCAAGCCCGACGCCCGCGGCCTGCAACTGATTCCGCAGCTGTTCGCCCAGAGCATCGGAACCAACCTTGCCGATCATCTGAACGGGATAACCAAGACGCGCGACCGCGACTGCCTGGTTGGCTCCCTTGCCGCCCGGATGCATCTGAAAATTGCTGCCGTGCACGGTCTCTCCCGCGGACGGAATGTGCTCCGCGTTGGCGACAAGATCCAGGTTGATGCTGCCGACGACTACGACTGGCTTTTGGCCGATGCCCATGCGTCCCCTTTTGTTTCCCAACAGACCCAGCTACGACTCGGAAGCAACGACGAGATTACGCGATAGGCGCCAATGCAACCGCAAACAGCCCCACCACAAACAGAGCGAACATCCACACAAGATACTTCTTTGAGCGCCGTGGTGCGGAAGCGAACTCGCGCCATACAAATACTCCCCACGCAGCGGAGATCATGGTTGCGCCCTGTCCGATCGAATACGACACCGCCGGTCCGACAAAATGCGCCCGTGACGCGACGAAATTAAATACGGCACCGGTGCACCAGATAATTCCACCCAAAATTCCCCAGCCATGCCAGCGCATCGGGGCCTGCGAATATCCACCCAGCGAAACGGGCGCTGCGCCATCAAGCGGCTTGCGCATCATCAGATAGTTGACAGGCACCGAGCACAGAGCAACGCCGAGGACGAAATATAGTGAGACGGCATAGGGGCCCAGAGCGTGTCTGCCGCTCATGGCCTTGGCCACAAACGGATAAAACGTACCCATCAAGACACCGGAGATTATGCTGATCACGACGCCGCGCCTGCTCATCGTAGGCTTTTCGCGCTCGCGCTCACGATAAGCGATGGCGTCGCACACGATGGCGGCTAACACCAGCCCGATACCGCCGAAGAGAAACATGGCATTGCCTGCGGGCGCAACTAGATAGCTGCTGACGGCACCCACAACAAGCGCGATGCCAATGCCGACAGGAAACGCGACAGCGAGACCGGCGATATCGATAGCGGCGACGAGCAGCAGATTCGCGACATTAAAGATGAATCCGCTGACGACCGCCAGGCCGATCTGGGATGCGTTGGCGTGGAGAAAATCTGCGACAAAGGGGCGTCCGCTTGAGCCAAAGGCGCCCAAGCTGAGCCCCCATCCGAGCGCGCCCAGGACAAGTCCGATCACGTAGTCCCAATAGAACAACTGGAATCGATAGCCAGGCGTGAACTTCACGGTATTCGCCCATGATCCCCAGCAAAACATGCTGATGATCATGAACGAAAGCGTGATGGCATAGGTCTGGGGCTGATACAAAGCGGCTCCTGGGCATCCTGGTGTAACGACGTTTCTAGGTCTATGCTTGGGCTGACCTGCTAGCTCCAGCCGGCATTGGATCTATACCGTCGACATTAGAAGAGCACCTTCAGCGCGAGTTGCATATGCCTGCCAGGACGTGCCCCAGTCACATAGCCAAACTGACTCGCCGGATTTACTTCTCGATCGTCATAGCTGTTCACGCCCATCCATTGAGTGTGATTGAATGTGTTGAACGACTCTGCCCTGAACTGAAGCCGAGACGATTCGCGATAGAGCGGAAATTCCTTCATCACAGACATATCCCAGTTACTAATGCCTGGAGTCGTCAGGTTGTTGCGTCGCTCGTCGCCGCGGTGCAGCGCAATGCCGGTGTTCGGATCGGGTCCCGGATTCACGTAGCAATCTGTATTGAACTGGCGAGTAAAGGTACGCTTGCTGCGGGCGAGATCGCCGTTGCAGACTCGATCTGGCACATCGCCCATGTAATCAAACGAGCTGGTGTAGGCGTTCCACACCGTGGTTGGGCTGCCAGATTCGAAAGTAGCAATGGCGTTCACCTGCCAGCCTCCGACTCCTTCTCGCACCAACCGATTGGATATGTTGTTTCCCGGCAGCTGATACATGATGGCGCCGACAAACCGATTGGTGTGATTGGCATCCGAGGGACCATAGGACCACTTGGGATGCCATTGTCCGCCGATTGATTGAACGCCGCTCTCTCCGCTCTCGCCGAAGAACGTGTCCATCTGCTTCGACCACGTATAGCCAAGGATGCTGGTCAGATTGTGCCAACTCTGGGTCTTTAACTGCGCGGTGAGCGCGTGGTAGTTATTACTGCGATTGTGATGAACAGCCCAGATAGATTCCCAGCGCCCGGGCGCAATAGCCGTCAATGGACGAGCCTGATAATACTCGTCGCTGTTGAGGTAGACACCTTGAGCGGGCAGATTTAGATCGTACTGGGTGGCTAGCTTCGTTCCCTGAGAGCCGACATATCCCAGCGAACCAACCGTATTCCTGCCGAGTTCCTGCTGAAGATCGAGACTCCAGCGCTGAATATAGGGAGTGACAGCGCTGTCCTTGTCAATAGTCTGTGGCGACTGGCGGCCATAGAGCTGACCACCTTCGGGTCCTCCAATCGGGACCGGCCACGTCCCCTTCTTGATCGATACCGCGGCCGGAAATACGTCGTTCAGCTTGAAGTAGGTCTGGTTGGGGTCGGATGCATACGTGGTGGAGTCATAGGTCACGCCCCCATAACCAGGGGAGCTCCAGAACATCTGGTCGAGGAACTTGAATCTTCCGGTCTCAAAGAAGACGCCATAGCCGCCACGAATCACGGTGTTATTACTGACCCGGAAGGCCAGCCCGAACCTTGGTGCGACGTTGTTCTTGTCTGCCGGATATGGTGGATTATGAGTTCCCGGAGTGAGGCCAGGCATGACCAGCCGGTACCCCGGATAGCTCAGATCCATCACGCCCCAGTAGTTATCCACGCTATACGCAGGAACCGCAACATCATAGCGGACACCCAGATTGGCCGTCATCCTATGACTCACACTCCACGAATCATTCAGATATGCGGAGTATTCCGGCATGCGGAACCAGAGACTGCCATCCCCACCGGTAAGTGGCGTGCGCTGATTCATATTGGCAACAGCGCCTGTTTCAAACTCGGCGAGCGTATCCCAACCGGACCCATCATTGCTGAACGGCCCGCGCGCAGTGTAGTTGGTAGGATTGCCACAGTCCTGGCACCCTCCGCCAATATTGACGGAGCGGATAACGTCATTGTCGCGCTCGTCTCGCCTCTGCCAATAAAAGCCCGCCTTTAAAGCGTGACGGCCCAGAATCTTGGTGGCGTTGTCCGAAAGCTGATAGATAGGCACCGCCTGATACCAATATTCTGTCGTTCCGAGGCTCAGCGGATTAAACAGCGAGTTACCCGCAAATTTTACGGAAAACGTGCCGTCATTCGTAATGCCTAATTGTGACAGATCGTAGGGTGTAAAGCCGGCGCCTCCCGTCGAGGTGTTCGCGAACAAATCCGGGAGCCACTTTGTTTGCATAAATTTGTTGATCTGCGCAGCTTGGTTGCTGGCGTTCTGTGCATGCGTGATGCTGAAGTTCAGTTCGTTATTGAAAGAGTTCGTGAAGGTGTGCACCCAGTGGACCTGATAGCTGTCCGTCGTGTGTACCGGACCGTTGCCAAGAGCCAGCTCCGGGACGAGACCGCCTTCGCTCAGCAGCGTCCCGTAGTCATGTGCATAGCGGAAGTAAAGATTATCTTTGCCGGATAGCGTGTAATCAATTCGGATCGAATAGTTGTTGTTGTCGATGCCGGTAGTATTCGTACCTGCCCAATTATTGAAATCTCCTGGCACGGGCGACGTGTAGTTGGGCGTCGGGAAATGCGAGAGATAAGAAAGGGCTTTGGGATCGGGTGAAGGGATAATGTTGCCCGCGTAAGCCTGACGCGTCGCGGTGATGGGATCGTATGTAGCCGGGTTGTAGATCACATAGCGGCAGTTGGGGGGGGCGTTTGCACTGCCATCGCATAGCGCTGGATTTACAGGGAAACGCGCCAACCATCCGCTGAAGTCTCCCGTGCGCTCCTGCGTGGTCGGCACATACGCGTGCAAGGGGCTCTGCCCACGGTTGCGGAGCTGCTCGAAAGAGCCAAAAAAGAAGAGGCGGTTGCGCCCATCGAAGAGCTTTGGCAAAAACACCGGGCCCCCGACCGTGAAACCATACTGATTCTGATGGTACGGACTGCGGGGTGTTCCATAGGCGTTCGAATACGGGTCATTTGCATTCAGTCCGGCATTCTGGAAGAAGTCATACACCGTGCCGTGCAGTGAATTGGTACCAGACTTTGTCGTCAGACTGATCTGGCCTACGTCGCGACCATACTCCGCGGAATAGTTGATGACTTCCGCCTTCACCTCCTGTACGCCGTCCATGTTGACATTGGTGACCGGTCCTTCCACCCAGTTATCGTTGTTGTTCAGGCCGTCGATATAGTAGCCCACACCGTATTCGGTGCCACCGACGTTCAGTTGCTTGGCACCAGGACTGGTCGCCGATGCAAGCCCATAGGCGACGCGAGTGTTGTCACCCGTGCCGCTGTTGAACATCGGCACGATTTCCGCATAGTTGAGAAAGTTGCGGCCTTCTATCGGGAGGTTTCGGACGAAGTCATTCTGAATGACCTCCGAAACATTGGCGTCGTCGGTCTTCAGCAATGCCGCGGCACTTGAAACCGAGACGACCTGGGTGACTTGGTTTACCTTCAGCATGACATTGACGCGTTGTGTCTTGCCATTTTCAACGGGAATCGGCGTGGAGACTGCCTCGCCAAACCCGGAAGCATTCACGCGGATCCGGTAGTGGCCCGCCTGTAGATTGGCGAATTGGTAATCACCGGCAGCATCCGTAACAGTCCGTGACTGCACGCCCGTATCGACATTTTCCAAAATGACTTGTGCTCCGGAGACCATCGCGTGCTGCGGATCCGCCACCGTGCCGACGATAGTGCTGGTGATGACCACCTGAGCTACGAGCCCACCCGAGACGAGCATGAACAGAAAGAGGACGAACTGTAGGCGACTATTCCACAGCCTCCTCGAGAGGTGTTGTTTCTGCACCAGAGTGAACGTCGCAGTACTCATTTTGAATCCTTTCAAATTGAACGAGGTGACAGTACTTAATCCAGAGGTCTGCTGTCAACAAGTTTGTGTTTATCCACGTGACACCGTGGGTAAGACTGGGTGGATCGAGGCCTCTTTGAGCGGTTTAACGCGATAGCCAGTAAAAACCAGCCACGTGCTCAAGAGACTGGCTTCTGGAGCCTCTGAGCTTTGAAAGCGTTCACGCATTGCTATAATCCACCTCGCCAGTCTCGGAAATCATCCGAGACAACTCATTCAGGCGAAAATAGAGACTGATGTCAAACATGAAGCAGATCGCGCGCATGGCAAACGTGTCGCTCGGCACTGTTTCCCATGTTCTGAACGATTCTGCTCGTGTCCGGGAACCCCTGCGCAAACGAGTCATGGAAGCGGTCGACGCGCTGGGCTACCAACCCAGCCAGCTGGCGCGCGGGCTGCGTCGCGACAAGACAGACATGATCGGAATGATCATTCCGGATGTGACGAATCCGTTCTTCCCGGCCGTGGTTCGTGGTGCCGAAGATGTGGCCTTCTCCAAGGGCTACCGGCTGATCCTCTGCAATACCGACAACGATCACACGAAGGAGCTGGCTCACCTGAATGCCCTGCGCACGTACCTGCCGGCGGGCCTCCTGGTCATTCCTTCGAATTTCAGCGATATCGCAACGCAGGCGGAATCTTATCGCAGGGCAGGTACCGCCGTGGTCTGCGTTGACCGTATGCCTCAACAATGGACCGGCGACAGCGTAACGGTGGCGAATGAGGAGGGTGCATATCACGCTACCCGTTTTCTGATCCAGATGCAGCATCGGCACATCGCGATGATTACCGGCCCGCTCCATCTCACAAACGCGCGAGAACGCCTCAACGGGTTCAAGCGAGCGATGCACGAAGCAAAGCTGGCTGTCTCGCCGGACTACATCCAGGAAGCCACCTTCGATAAGCAGGGCGGCTACGCAAAGAGCATCACGCTGCTTCGGATGCTCCCGCGTCCCACGGCCTTCTTTGCCGGCAACGACATGATCGCCCTCGGTGTCCTCACTGCCATTCGAGAAGTGGGCCTGAGATGCCCCGAAGACATTTCGGTGATCGGCTTCGACAATCTCGACTTCGCCGAGACGACGAGCCCCTCGCTGTCGTCCGTGCATCAGTCCGGATATCAGTTGGGCGCGACAGCGGCGCGCATCGTGTTGGACCGCGTTTCCGGAGATGATGGCCCGGCGAAGCACTGTGTCTTGCAGACAGAATTGAAGGTGCGGGAATCGGTAGCCGCGCTGTCTGGCGCGGCAATGAAATCGGAGCAGGAGTCGCGAAAGCGCGCAAAGAAGGCTGCAAAAAGGACGTCACGCCGCTAGCGAGGTCGCTCATCCGTCTGCACGGTCGCGGCAAGCCTGATTGTTTCCATAGCCTGCCGGATAATAGGCTGATCGATCATGCACCCGTCGAGGGCAAATGCTCCCTCGCCGCGTGCCAACGCATCACCTGCGGCGTCCAGAATTCGTTGTGCTCCCGCGATCTCTTCCGCGGTCGGCGAGAACATCTGATTCGCCACAGCGATCTGCCGAGGATGAATGCAGCTCTTGCCCGAAAACCCCATGCTGCGCGCTGCCCTGGCATCCTCGGTAAAGCCGTGAAGATCCGCAAAATCTGAGAATGCACCATCAAAGCAGGGTAGCTCCGCCTCGCCTGCCGCCAGCCGCAGTTGCAGCCGAACGTTCTGCGCCGCTGCTTGGTTCTGGATCGTGATACCAAGCGGGAAAAGGAGACCAATCGACCCAAGCTGCAGCCCAGCGACTCTCGGGTCGGCGGTCGCGATCGCAGGAGCCAACCGCAGCCCGCGCGGCGATTCGATGGTAGGCAGAATTGCGATCGGCTGACTGATACCGCGCTCGCGCTCCAGCGAGGATAGCAATTTCGCGAGTTCCTGTACCTCCATAGCATCTTCGGTTTTTGGAAGATTTACGAGCGCAATCCCTGGCCACACCATGGCTGAAATGTCTTCGGAGAAGAAATCGGTGCGGATCCCGTTCACGCGCACGACTATGACCTTATCGGTCGCGATCTCCTGTTGCAGGAATTCGCGGAGGCGACTGCGAGCGCCCGCTTTCTGTGCGCAGAGAAGCGAGTCTTCGAGATCAAAAGCAACGGCGTCAGCACTGGATTGGAGCGCCTTTGCAAAGAGCTCCGGACGGCTCGCCGGTACGAAGAGTTTGCTTCGCATTCTCCGTCGGGAAACGTCCAGCATCTTCGAACTCATGCGCTCTTACCTGTCTTTACGACACCCCTGGTTTCAAAATCGCCGATGGCATTGTCACTGTAGCCAAGTTCGCGGAGCACCTCCTCCGTATGTTCGCCCAGTTCGGGCGCAGCACGATAGAAGTTTCCGGGTGTCTCTGCGAGACGAGGCGAAATATTGTGAACCGGCGTAGCGCCGATTTCCCTGTCAGGCAATTCGACGATGATGTCGCGTTCGTGAAAGTGCGCGTCTTCGTAAATGTCTGCGATATCAGAAACGGGACCTACCGTTACGGAAGCCCGTACAAAGAAATCGATGCTCTCCTTCTGATCCATTGCTCGGATGAAGCTGCCGATGATAGAGTCCAGCTCTTCCACATGTTGCAGCCGCGCCTCATTCGTCACGAAGCGAGGGTCCTCGATCAGCTCCGCTCTGTCGATCGCACGCAGTAGGCGTTCGGCCATGGCCTGCGTGGACGCGGATAGGCAAACCCATTTGTCGTCTCGCGTGCGATACACATTCCGCGGAGCGCTGTTTGTGGAGCGGCTGCCCGTTCGCTGCTTCACCTTTCCGGTGAGTTGATAGTTCGCCGCCTGCGGACCGAGGATGGCGAAAAGTGGATCGAGCAGCGGCAGATCAATCACCTGCCCTTTCCCGCCATTCACTTCCACATATCGGAGCGCCGCCAGCGCTCCCATAGCTCCGTACAGGCCCGCCGTCATGTCGCCAAGATAGATCGGCGGCAACACCGGTTCGCGATCCGAGAAGCCGTTCATGGAGGCAAAGCCCGAAATGCCTTCGACGAGCGTGCCGAAGCCTGGGCGGTCTCGATAGGGGCCATCCTGGCCCCACCCGGAGATCCTCACAATGATGAGCGAAGGGTTACGCGCGAGCAATGTCTCCGGCGCTAGGTGCATCTTCTCCAGCGTGCCCGGCCGGAAGCTTTCTACGAATATGGAAGCGCGTGCGGCCAGTTCCAGCAAAACGCCCGAAGCCGCATCGCGGCGGAAATCGAGGCATATGCTTCTCTTATTGCGACTATAAGCTTTCCAAGCAGTGGAAACGCCATCAACTTTCCAGTCTCGCAGGGTATCGCCCGTTGGCGGTTCAACCTTCAAAACATCCGCGCCCATATCTGCCAGCACCATGGTCAGTGTATTGCCAGCCACCAACCTCGAAAGGTCCAGCACCTTTACGCCGACGAGCGGCCCCGCTGCACTGGTTTGCAACTCGATTCGCTTAAACATCGCGCTCTCCTCGCTTGCAATTCCAATCCTCAAGAAACGCGACAACATAGAGGGGTCAGCGCTCTAGCACTTGACAACCGATTTTGCGCTCTCATAAGATCGCGCTCCAAGCGAAATGAATGCTTTCAAAATATCACGCGGTGCTGTGACATAGTGACCTTTCCCTTTTCGCACCGGGGTCGCGTTCTTCTGCTCTTCCTTGCAATCTTCCCGTGCTGGACGCCGGCGCCAGGACAACTTCTGAGCCGGCCGATCGTCCATAACGGCTATAGCCGGCCCTATCTCATCTTTCGACCCGCGCATTTGGCATCACATCCCGCTGTAGTGTTCATGCTTGGCGGCATTCGCAGCACTGCGAATACGGAGGCGGAGAATTTCGGCTGGACGCAGAAGGCAGAGCGGGAGGGATTTCTGGCCGTCTTTCCTGAGCCGGTGCCGACACGGACCGATCAACCGGCAACACGCAACAACGTGACCTTTTGGGAGATGCAAGGCTCCCGCACACATATCATCGCCCCAGGCAAAATGCCGGTGGATGACGATGGCTATCTTCTTGCTGTGCTCAACGACGTACGATACCGCGACCATCCCGATGCGAAGCGCGTCTTCCTCGTTGGATTTTCCAGCGGCTCCGGCATGGTGCAGCTCTTTGCTGCGCATCATTCTCAACGCGTAAGCGGTGTGGTCGCGGTCGCCACTCCGTTGATGGAGCCTCCGGCAAAACTTGCTCGTCCCATGCCCATTCTCTACATTCACGGCGACGACGATGAGCAATTTTCTGGATTTGAAGTCAACAGTCCGTACTTTGCCACAACACCCCACGGAAACTGGGTAACGTGGGGCTATTTGAACGGCTGCCGTCAGCAAACAGCGCGGCAGACGACATGGGGTGTGCAGTTCGTGTGGCGCGGCTGCAATGATCATTCGCAAGTAGTGGCTGATTTCCTCCACCATTTCGGCCACGAATGGGCCGGTAGTCCGGACGCGCACTGGGATCCTAAATACTGGCCCGATGAGCCACCTAGCTTTACCGACATGGCCTGGCAGTTCTTGACCAGTCTTCAATCCACCGCCCCGAAACGGCCGGCCTAGCGCTATCTCATCCTGATTCCCATGGATCTTTCAATATCCGAAGAACACCCCGCCGAAACGCCGCGATGGTCATTCGCCGTCACCTCGGTAATTCTCGGTTGGGTTCTGGATGCATTTGACTTCTTTGTCGTCGTCTTCCTCTTCGAGACGCTGGGTCTCACTTCCATGTGGGTAAGGCTGCCATCGTCTACACTCTCATGTTCACGCTCGCCATGCGGTCGGTGGGGGCCCTGCTTTTCGGCACGCTTGCCGACCGATTCGGACGCAAGCGCCCCTTGATAGCCTGCGTTCTCTTCTTCTCCACCGTCACCATCCTCAGTGGACTCGCACCAATTATCTGTTCTTCCTGGTGATGCGCGGGCTCTATGGCGTGGGGATGGGCGGCTACTGGGGTGTGGGGGCCCTCTTATGCCATGGAGAGCGCACCTCCACGGTGGCGCGGAGTGCTCTCGGGTCTCATGCAGAGCGGCTGCCCTTTCGGCTATCTCCTCGCAGCGGTAGCCATGCAAGTCATTGCGCCCCGCTTCGGCTGGCGCGCTATGTTCGTAGTCGGCTCCGGAGCGGCTGTGCTCATCGTTGTGCTCACCTGGATGTCGCCAGAGTCCGATGCGTGGAAGGGACATTCGCCTTCGCTCAGCCACATTTTCAGAACTCTCATTGAGCACCTGGGCATGTTCGCCTACCTGCTAGTGGCAATGGCCGTCATGACCTGCCTATCGCACGGCACCCAGGATCTCTATCCCGACTTTCTCAAGACCGTTCCCGGACTCGCTCGCCGATCTCTGCTGGGAATGCAGCCACTCTTTGCGATTCCCGTCCTCTATAACCTGGGCGCGATTGTGAGCGCGCTCTCCTTCGGGCACCTTTCGGAGACGATTGGGCGCCGTCGTTCGATCATGCTGGCGCTCGCAGTCTCGCTCTTATCCATTCCCGCATGGGCCTTCGGGACTTCCCTGCTAGCCCTTACCCTGGGTTCGTATTTCATGCAAACAGGCGTGCAGGGAGCATTCGGCGTGATTCCGGCTCATCTCAACGAGCTCTCACCCGACGCGATCCGTAGTTTGTTTCCCGGTCTCGTGTACCAACTCGGAGTCCTGGTCTCGTCACCCGCGGTTTCGATTGAGTATGTACTGCGGAACCACCTCGGTTATCCGATCGCGCTCACCATCTTTGAAACCACGGTCATCCTGACTTTGCTGCTCATCTTTGCACTCGGCCCGGAAAGACTCGGACGCCAATTCGTGCATGCGGGGGCGCTTGCGCGATCTCGATGAGTGCATGCGGTGACTTTTGTGCACGCATAGCGATGCTCTATGGGTGACAGAATATTCAGCCGCAAATCGATTTCCCTTGATGCTCTGCGTCAACTCACTGGGTGCTCCAGTATCTCTGCAAGGGCCTGCAACTTCGACGCATCACCTGGCATTTTGGCCGAGTCGGCACTTGTCTTCAGAGAAGAGGACAAGGTCTTCAATGTCTCCAGACTCTTCGCGCTCATATGCGACTTTTCTGCCTTGCGAATCGCGGCCTGAATCGAAGTGATCTGATCAGGCGGTAGAGACTGCGAGCGACTTAACTGATCGACGTATGCCTTCGCCACAATTAACTTGGCGGGCCACTCGATCTTTTGCTGGTTCTGTACATTCAGCTCATTGACACGAACTGCTTTCGCGGCTTCGATCTCGTTTCTAGTTAGTAACTTTGATGGAGCCAATTTAAAGACATCAAGACCGCGCGCAATCTCAGAACCGTAGATATAGCCGTTGTACCAGTAAGCCGACCAGTCTCCACCAAGAACTAAAGTCTTGGCATCGATAGGTCCCCGATCGAAATATGCGATCTCTTCTGGATGCGTTGCATCAGTGAAGTCGACTACCGATATGCCCCCCTGATACCACGACTGGACTTCGATGTCTCGCCCGGGTACCGGTATGAGCGAGCCGTTATGCGCTACGCAGTTCTCTGTATCTCCCTGAGCCGCCGGTAGCTTGTAATAGCTCGCGAAAGTTAGCTTGTCACCCTTCAGATCGAAAATGGCATCAGCGCCCCATTTATTGGGATCATTTGGACGACACCGCGCGCCTAGACCGCCGCCCCACTCATCGGTGAAAACCACCTTGCTTCCATCGTTGGAAAACGAGGCCGAGTGCCAGTAGGAGTAGTTCGGATCATTGACCGCATCTACGCGTTTCGGATGCACGGGATCTTTGATGTCCAGTAGAATCCCGTTGCCCGAACACGCGCCGGCTGCAAGACCAATCGCTGAGTATACGGTGATGTCGTGGCACTGATTGGTATCCTGCGGCTTCTCCGCGCCCTTGTCATGACTGCCGCCGTTATTGAGACCGTTGATAGCCCCTGTGCGCGGATCGATGAATACCCGGGGATTGGAGACGATCTTTGCCTCCTGCGGCGCCGCTAACGGCACCTGGATCACATCAATCCGGAACAGTGCCGTATTCGGATCCTTATCAGGCTTCTCGCCTGAGCATCCGGCCAGCTCTTCCGGCTGGCGTACGAAGGACGTTCCCGACACATAGATATAAACATTGTCCTTATCGTTTGGGTCCACCACCAGCGTATGTGTATGGGAACCACGGCAGGTCTGCACTGCGGCGACCTGTTTTGGATCTCTGACGTCCGAGATATCGAAGATTCGAACCCCCCGAAAGCGGCCCTTTTGTGCTGAGGGAGGATGGCGTTCCTTTTCATGTCCCTTAGCCGGCGGAGGATCTGGCGGGAAGCCCTGTGTGCCACAGTCAAGGCGACCATTCGGCATCTCCACGGACATAAAAAGAAGATGTCCGTAAACCGACACATCGCCTTGGCCACCCGGACAGACCAATGTCGTCAGCAACTTCGCTTTTGCAGGATTCGCAATATCGTAGATACTGACCCCATAGAAATTCCCCTGGAACAGGTGATCACCCTGGAAAGCGAAATCGGAGTTCGCATAAGCCAACTGAGCGATGACTGGTCTGAGCGCCTTGGGCATTTTTGTCGTGTTGCTCACGCCCAGCAACGCCAATGTCTTGTCGACCTGCGGATCGTCCGGCGAAGTAGCGTCCAGCCGGAAAGCAGGCGCCTTTTTGAGGAAAAGCACGTGCTTCATGCCCATCGAGGCTTCGCCCGCCTTGTACATCCCCGCTTTCAACGTGTATCGCGGATCTCTCGTATCTGAGCCTGTCATTCCCGGCGGAAGAGGAGGAGCTGCCTTCGGTGCGAACTCATCCATTTCGTCAGTAGGAGTTGGCTTGGCCTCGGCCTTTGCGTCCGGCGGCTTCGCAGCCAGAGATTGTGTAGTCGGCGCCGGCGTTGCTGGCTGCTGCGCGGATACACAAGCAGGTCCAACCAAGACAATCCCCGCAATCGGCATTACAACGTAACGGATAGCCGCTTTCTTTCCAACTATCATCATCTCTCCTTAACCCCTTCTTTCTCTAACATGCCCTGCATAATCCTGATTTCGGCGCGTTGCGAATTGTCCGCATCGGTGGCGAAATCAAACAACTCAGCGTCCTGTCCTGCACCCGGTGTATCGAAGAGGTCCTTCACCATAACCAGCGCGCCGTTGTGATGTTGAATCATACCCATCAAAAAGAGATGATCGAACTCCGCCCCCTTCGCCTCGCGCAACGCGCCCATCTGCTGTGGAGTTAGCATGCCGGGCATGGGCGGCGTCGAATCTCTTTTCATACCCATGCCAGACATATCGGGCATGGTCATCGTGACGGCCTCACCTCGCGCTGCAAGCCAGCGCTTCATGAAGGCGATCTCATCACTTTGTGAGCTGCTGATTTTTGCGCCGAGCGATCGTACATCCCGGTCATCCGTATGAGACGGGATTAACCCAGTCATCTCGACCGCCTGTGAGTGGTGCATGATCATTCCCTGCATAAATGCCACGTCGGCGTGCGACAGACGCGGCGCGGCGGGACGCGTCGACGGCGGCAGCACTCTGCTCGGCTGACCTGGAGCTCCCGGCTCCACCACACTCGGCGACGTGTTCGAGTTTCTCTGTGCAATCGCCGGGTTCGAGCCTGAAACGAGCAAGAGCGAAGACGATATGAGCAGGCTAAGCAGCGACAAATTCTTTCTCGCTGAATTGAGGAGTCTACCGCTAAGGACAGCAAAGAGCTGATTTTTCGCGAAATCGCGTAGCTTGCCGAGCATATTGATGTTTCACGGTATCACTAGGCGTCGATTGCAGCCATGACTGCGAATCGAAAACTTGCAGTCTTCGCCAAGGCCCAACTGGACTCGAACCTACAGCCCTTCGGTTAACCGTCCGGACAAGACCACGGGCGTGCATTGTGTTTTCTTGGATTTACGCGGAGTCAGAGCAATCTATTGTCTCATCGCGAATTGAGCAACGCGCCGTTTCGGGGGCTCTTTGGGAGGAATCTGAGTGATGAGACCCTGCGGCTTCTCTTGTATGAGCGTTGGCCCCACTGCACGCGACCGTACGAAGGATTGGCTCGCCCGATCAATAGGCTGCTTCTTCCCTACCTTTGCAATGCCCACCAAACGCTACCAGTGCGTCCGTTCGCCGTTTGGGGTTGATTGCCTGAGCAAGAAAAACCGAAACGTCAGAACTTCCTTCGTCTCAATCGTGCGTGGATTTCTAGTCGTATAAGGCAGACGCGTTACCAGAGAACGTCTTTTGACAGCCGTTGTAATGCCCAAATCGATGATCGAACGATCCCATCGCGATGGTCCTCCTGCTCGGTACCAGACCTCACGACGGACCGCTTCACTCGTTCATCAAACGGGGAACATCTCATTAGTCGAACTTCCGGACAAGTCGCTCTTCCGTTCTCAACTGGCAAATCATGCGGTGCACTCACCCTACTCAGTTTCCCCCACACCCCAGGCCACATTCGAGCATTTAGTACGTATGCGCACCTTGGCTTGTCTGCTTGGAACTTTCGCGACGAAGTGCTGCGTCGGCTTCTTCATGGGAACAGTTTTCCTCCTTCGACTACCTGCTCATCCCGTTTGTCGATACCGATCCAGCCAGGATTTTCAAGTATTTTTCGGACATTGAATCTTAGTACCACGGTGACTGGACCGGTTTGGCTTCGAAGCCACGTTTAAGTGCGCAACCTAACGATCAGCCCAGCTGCTGCTTCGAGTTGAACGAGCTTGTTCGGTCGTTCATTCGTACAGTGTGGGTGAGTTGCTGCAAGGATTTCGCCGATCTCTGCTGGAATCGTTATAGGAGCATCGCCGAAATTTAGAATGATTCGAAGTTGCTCCGCGCATCCATGTCTCTCATAGGTAAGAACGTTGTTTGCTGCGGCGATTGCATGCAACTTACCTGTGACGAGTACAGGATGGCTCTTCCGTAAAGCGATAATGGTTCGATAGAGATGCAGAATAGATTCTGGATCCTGCTCAAGATTTACAACGTTCCATGATGCATGATCCTGGCCTAACGGAAGCCAGGGTCGACCGGTGGTAAACCCGGCGAGAGGCGAACTGTCCCATGGCATTGGCGTCCGTTCCGGGTCGCGTCCAGCTCCGATTCCCGGTTCATTCTTCTCGGCTGGATCCTGAACCATCTCTGGCGGAATGGAAACATTCGTCATCCCGATCTCTTCACCGTAGTAGAGCGTAATCGTTCCTGGCAGCGAGAGCAGCAGCATCGCTGCCAATCTTGCGCCGTGCTTGCCAACTCGCGTCGCGATGCGGGCATTATCGTGATTTCCTAGGACCCAGTTTGGCCACGCGCCGGGGGGAAGAGCGTTGTCATACTCGGAAATTGCTTGTGCCAGAGACTCTGCGTTCCAGCTGGCCTGAAGCAGCTGAAAATTAAATGGCAACTGTGCGCCACTTAAGTGTTTCCCGTAGTACGCCATCAATTGCGGTATGGGTAGATAGATTTCCCCGATCAGCACTCGATCTGCGTAATCGTCAACTACGGCCCGCATCTCCGAGACGACTTCGTGGACTTCCGGCCGATCAGAATTGAAGATGGGCAAAAATCGGTGACTGGACGGTTGGCCGGCACGATAAGACGGATTGGGCGGATTATCTCGAAACTGATCATCCTTGATCATCAGCCAAATCACATCCACGCGAAAGCCGTCTACCCCGCGCTCAAGCCAGAATCGCATGGCTTCAAAAATCGCCGTGCGTACCAGAGGATTGCGCCAATTCAGGTCCGGCTGCTGCTTCAGGAATGAGTGATAGTAATACTGCCCCGTAGTGTCGTCCCACTCCCAGGCGGATCCGCCAAAATTACTCTGCCAATTGTTTGGTTTGTCTCGCCACAGGTACCAGTCTCGTTTCGGGTTGTATCGTGAAGACCGACTCTCCAGAAACCACGGGTGCTGGTCAGAGGTATGGTTCGGCACCAGGTCCAGGATGAGCTTGAGGCCCCTTCGGTGAATCTCCTGCAGAAGCTGATCAAAGTCATGCCTTGTCCCGAAGAGCGGATCGATCGCGCAATAATCGGCTACGTCATAGCCGAAATCGGCCATCGGCGACGGATAGAAGGGCGTTATCCAGAGTGCGTCGACCCCGAGTTCCACAAGGTAATCGAGCCGCTGCTGAATGCCGTTTAGATCGCCAACGCCGTCGCCATTGCTGTCTTGAAACGAACGGGGATAAATCTCATATATGACTCCGTGTTGCCACCAGGCTGTCTCCTGCATCCCACCAATGCTCCCTCAAATTCAAACTCGAGACTGAAAACCTCCACCATGATCAACGATCTCTGGTACAAGAACGCAGTCATCTACTGTTTATCTGTCGCTACCTATATGGATGCAAATGGCGACGGTATTGGGGACTTTGAGGGTCTGATGCGCCGTCTGGATTATCTCCAGGGCATGGGCATCACAGCCATCTGGCTCATGCCCTTTCAGCCCTCTCCTTGCCGGGATGATGGATACGATATCGCTGATTACTACGGCATCGATCCGCGATATGGCACATTAGGTGACTTTGTCGAATTCGCGGAAGGCTGCAAACAGCGCGGGCTGCGCGTGCTGATCGATTTGGTCGTAAACCACACCTCCAATGAACATCCCTGGTTTCAGGAGGCTCGCCGCAATCCTCAGTCGAAATATCGAGACTGGTACGTCTGGTCGAAGAAAAAGCCGAAGAATGCAAATTCTGGAGTGGTCTTTCCGGGAGTGCAAAAGTCCACTTGGAATTACGACGCTGTCGCGAAGGCCTACTACTTTCATCGCTTTTATGATTTTCAGCCCGATCTCAATACCTCCCATCCGGAGGTTCAGGCAGAAATTCTCAAGATCATGGGTTTCTGGCTGCAACTCGGTGTCTCAGGCTTTCGTATGGATGCCGTTCCCTTTGTCATCGCGCAGAAGGGGGCCAGCATTGCTAAGCCGCAAGAGCAGTACGGCATGCTTCGAACATTCAGCCAATTCCTTACCTGGCGAGAAGGCGACGCAATCATTCTCGGAGAAGCGAACGTCCTGCCCGGAACCGATATGCAATACTTCGGCGACTCAGGTGACAGGATGCAGATGATGTTCAACTTTGAGGTGAATCAACACTTGTTTCTCGCCTTGGCCACCGGCGACTCAAAACCGCTTGTATCAGCGATGCGAGCGACAAAGCGCAGGCCAGCCACTGCCCAGTGGGGACAGTTTCTGCGAAATCATGACGAACTCGATCTCGGCCGGCTTACTGCGAAACAGCGCGAATGCGTCTTCGCAGCGTTCGGCCCGGCTCCAGAAATGCAACTCTACAATCGCGGGATTCGGCGAAGACTCGCACCCATGTTGCAAGGGGATCGTCGACGACTCGAACTTGCTTATAGTCTGATGATGACGCTACCAGGCACGCCTGTAATCCGATATGGCGACGAGATCGGTATGGGAGACGACCTTAAACTGCCAGAGCGAAATTGCGCCCGAACTCCGATGCAATGGTCAGACGAGCCGAACGCCGGGTTCACTAAAAGCGACAACCCATGCCAACCAGTCATACGCAATGGTCCCTATGGATTTCCCCATACGAATGTCGCAGCTCAACGACGTGACCCAAGTTCTCTTCTTAACTGGATGGAACGTGTTATCCGCATGCGCAAGGAAGTCCCTGAGATCGGGTGGGGCGACTTTTCTTTCGTCCCGACCGGAACGCCGAACGCTCTCGCGATGCGATACGAATGGCGAAACAACTCCGTTCTGTGCGTCCACAACCTCAGCGCAGAACCGCGGGAAGTGCTAATCAAATTAGCTGCCGACGATGAGGCGGGATGCGCGCTCGTGAGTCTCTTGTCTGATGTGCACAGCTATCCCGAAAAGGCCGGCGTTCATCGTATCTTGCTCGAGGCATATGGCTACCGCTGGTACCGGGTGTGCGGGCTGGATTATTTGTTGAAGCGAAGTGCAATTTGATATTTGCCTCGAGCGCCTAAGCAGATTGCGAGAGACATCCGCGGTCTCAGTTTCACTCTCCGATAGGGTGTCCTATAGCCGATTAATGAGAGCGCTTCTCATCATTCTTCATGACGCCAGATGCCCTACCCCACTGAAAGCGCCTCACTTGGCCAGCCCGACGCGTCGCTGCTCTAAACAAGCTGTGACGAATCAGAATTTTCGCAGAATCTTAATATCTATCGCAGATCGATCGCTCTCCTGGTACGTAGCAGACTCGTGACCTAAGGAAGAGCCGGATGATAAATCCTGCAGACATCCTGCCCGTCTACCCTCTACACTCGTTCGATGTTTCAGTCCCGCAGTGGTCTGCGAGTTGCTCTCATGTCTGCTTTCTTGCCTCTCTTGTCCTGTTACGCCATTGGTCAGGGTGCACACCCTGCGGCACTGCGGCAACTACCCCAAAAGTCCCAAGTCATCCCGTATCTTCCACAAGCACGACACGTCACGGGCCGCTTTCTGGGCTGGAACTATGCGAAACGGGCGCACCAGGACACCCGCGCTTGGCAGCGTCGCGTTGGATCGCCAATCTCTTCTGTGACCACTGCCGAGTATTCGTCGCCGTCGCTGTTTGCCCCATCCAAGAGAATGCGGCCACTCGTAGGCCCGAATTCTACAACCGCACTTCGGCCAGGTTTCGAGTCTGCAGAGCGACTTCCGAGCGGCACGCTCCCCACTGCACTTGTCGCTGGCGATTTCAACGAGGACGGCAAACCAGATCTCGCCATCAGCAATGGCGGCGACAACAGGGTGACCGCTCCTGGGCGACGGTGCCGGAGGATTCGTGAATCCTCCAGGTCTGCTCGATACCATCCGCAGCACGCCGGTATGGCTTACCGCGGCAAAGCTCACCTCCAGCGGACACATCGATATCATTGCGGTAGACGCGGACAGTAATCAGGTAGAAATCTTCCGCGGCAACGGAAACGGCACTTTCCAGGCACCCCAGACTCTCGACTCGTTCAAGCAGATTCCCACCTATGTCATCGCAGGCGACTTCAATAAAGATGGTCACACCGACCTGGCCATCGGTCTTGCGATCGACCCTCTTACAGAAGAGCCGCCCTTTGTTATCTATTTAGGCGACGGCAGGGGCGCTTTCTCGGCAAAGATTGACGCTGCGCCGTTCTTGAATCCAAACGAGACTTCCCCTTTGCCCGTAGATTCGCTTGTTGCCGGTGATCTGAATAAAGACGGCTTCCCGGACGTAACGGTGGTTTTCACGGGAGGGGGAATTACGTACCTCAATCGGGGTGGGACCAGTTTCCCCTCCGGTACAGTCTTCAATCCAGTCGACGGGCTCCTCGGATTGGCGCTCGCTGACACCGATGGAGATGGCTGCCTTGATGCGGTAGAGACCGGCGGATATGGCCTGCTCTCGATCGCAAAAGGCGCATGTGACGGTACCTTTAATCAAGGCAGTGCCGTCGCTGCCGTTGGCGATCAGGATCCCGCCGTGCTGGTCACAGACGTAGATGGCGACGGTATCCCGGACATTGTCGCTTCCGCTGCATTTTTTGAACTGGGCGCTTCCGGAGTGGGCTACGGTGCGCCCGGCGGCTACACAATCTCGGTTTTCAAGGGAACAGGCGGCGGGAATTTCGCGCCGCCATCTATCTATCGTGGCGCAGGAAACCAATACTCGCTCGCTGCAGTCGGTTTGAGCGGAAGTGGTACCCCAGACCTTGTCGCTGTCGCTCAATTAGATTCTGCCGCCATCCGGTTAGCCAACGACGGTAAAGGCAACTTCGGCACAGAATCCGGCGAGACGATCGGTTATCTCACTGGGACCGTTAATGCACCATCGCCAGTCAGTTCGCCACAGGTCGCTGATCTGAACGGCGACGGACATCCGGATATCCTGCTCGTCGAGTCCGGGGTCCTCGGCAGCCAGCCTTCCCAACTCACATCGCTCCTCAATGACGGCTCTGGCAAGTTGCAGCCCCCGGTTCGCTCGCCAATTACTTCAGCAGGCAATCCGCTATATCCCATCTTTACCGCGGCGAACTTCCGCTCGCCAAGCAGCGCCGACGTCATACTCATCAGCAGCTACGTCAACCCTACCGTTGCTTACTATCCCGGCGACGGGCATGGGAGCTTCGGGTCGCCAACTATTCTGGGCACCTTGCCTAATCCTCTGATCGTGCAGAGTGGAGACATCAACCATGACGGCAGGATGGATTTCGTCGTCTATGGAACCAGTAACGGTGCTACGCCCGTCGCCGAGATCGATGTCTATCTCGGAAACGGTGATGGCACATTCAAGCAGCTTCCTGCACAGGTCTCGCCAGCCCTCCTCAACCTTGGGTCAATCTATCCCCAGCAACTCTTTGTCGCTGACTTTAACCACGATGGCAGGCCCGATCTCTTAATTGGATTCAATGCCAACAGTGGATGGACGTTTACCGGTGATGATCTGGAATTGGCGCTCGGGAACGGCGATGGAACGTTTCAGAATCCGCAGACGATTATGGCCGCCTTTGGCCCGGTTGCTGTCGGCGACCTGAATCACGACGGCTATCTGGATCTCGTCCAGGTCCACGATCCCGGCCAGAGCATCACCGCGCAGGCCGTAGACGGCCAAGGCCCATACGTTGCACCTGCTGCAACTGTCTACCTTGGCCAGGCGAATGGGCAATTTATCAAGAATGCCTCATACCTCGCGCCACAGATTCAATATCCTTCCTATTCACCCGCGCTGCTCGGCGACTTCGATGGTGACGGCAATCTTGATGTGGCAATCCCATATGCCGCCGCTTACGGCCGCCCATGGTCTTTCCAATTGCTGGTGCTAGGGGGCGCAGGCGACGGAACCTTCCGGGCCAGCGGCATCGCCTATCAGCTACCCATATATGACAAGCCGGTTATCGGCGGCGATTTCCGCGGCACAGGTCACACCGATCTGCTCGATCTGATCGGCGCCACTTCGTCCATCAACATCCTCCCCGCAGGATCTCCAGCGACAGTCAGTATCACCTTCGACGCTCTGCCACTACCAGCAACCGGACACACAATCACCGTCAGTCTTGCGGCGCCAGCCACAGCCGGTGAAACAGTCACGCTCGCAGCCAGCGACCCCGCTGTGCAAGTCCCGTCCTCGGTTACGTTCCAGACGGGAGAAATCGAACAGAGCGTCACCTATAAGATCGGGGCAGGATTCGACACACATCACATGCTGGCGGTCACAGCATCGTTGAATGGCTATTCGGCGAGTGCCTACGGAACCCTGCAGAACAGCAACCGCCAGGCCAGCGTTCGGGCCACGATCGGCATTCTCAATGCCGGCGCAACCGTCGCCGCCGGGCTCAGCCCCTGAGAGTCGACCGATCTGGTATTCACGATGTACAGCGTGAATGGCTATTCTGGTAACTTCAGTGGGCTTACCTGCACTGGCTTGCCGCCGGGTTCGGCATGTACTTTCGTTGCCTCACATCTGGCTTTGCTGGCAGGCGGCAGCACGGATACTGCCTTCCAAATCTCCACCAGTCCCGGCACACCGCTTGGCATCTACCCGGTGCAGATCACGGCGAATAACGGTGTCCTTACCGCATCTGCAACAGTCACGTTCGGGGTGGGCACGTTTACACTGAGTGCCTCACCGACGACGATTCCAATCAATAACCGCACTCAGCCTCCTTACACCACCCTTACAGCCAATTACCAGGACGGCTATTCCAACACGCTGGATGTGACCTGCGCTGGTCTGCCCGCCGGTGCGAATTGCGACTTCGGTGGTGCGATCTACCCGGCCAACGATACTGCGCAGTTAAGTGTCGCCGAGAGCGGCCTCGCCCCGGCAGATTATCCGTTCACCATTATCGCTGCCGGGGGAGCGCTGATCCGGTCAATACCCGCGGTTCTCCGTGTCGAAAACTACAGCGCGTCGCTCGCTCAAACAGCGCTCACGGCAGTCAGCGGGACGCCTGTCAGTGTCGCGGTCACTTTCAACTCGGTGAACCACTTCACGACCAGCAGCATACAAATCGGCTGTCAGAGTTCAGCTTCTATTGTCTGCAATGCAACACCGTATAACGCCGTCCTCAGCGATGGCGGTACGACGACCGTGCAACTCGCAATTACAGGAATGTATCCCGCCTTGGCGGCTAAAAGAGCACCCGGGTTGTGGCGCCAGGCGACGCTGCCCTTGCTCGCTACTCTCATCTTGCCGTTCGCCATCGGAAAGCGCAGACACAACCGCGTCCTGCTGTGCCTCTGCATCATTTGTACTTGTGCCTTCATGGGAGGTTGCGGGGGAGGGTCGCCAGGATCCAGCGGTGCTGGCAGTTCCAAAGGCCAGAAAATCGCCGTCCAGGTCAGCGCGACAGCGCAGACAGCAAGCGGCCCCCTTTCCCAGAGCGTCGGGATAGTCACGCTCACTGTGACGGAATGAAAGGCGAGTCCAATGTTTTTTGACTCGAAAGGCAGCACCTAGACCCGGCGGATCGTTCTCACCAGGACACCTTGACCTTGCAGTGCTTAGCGGAACGCTCGTAAAACCGTCCACTAACCCTTCCATATAGACGGGACAGCGGAGAACAGTTGGCCGAAATTTTGCAATGTGCGAGGTGTCTGTGCGAACTTCGCTGCCGGCGGCTATGATTGGGCGCCACCACAGCCTTTTGCACGCATTTTCTGCTGTTTTCAGATCGCAAATTTTCGATCAGCCTTCAATCTAATCACTCCGAAAGAATTGGCTCTGGAGCTGGCTCTGTTCTGGGCGACAGGTCCTTGTGGCGTCCAAGGAAACGAACGCAGGCGTTCCAGCGTAAGATGGAAGAATCGTTGCTTGCCGGCCGCAATGCCTCCGCTTCCTCGAAAAACTGGAGGGCCTTCGCGATCCAATCGTAGACATAACCGCTGGATCCCGGCCCCCTCGAACTGAAGAGCGCCTTCGCACGCCGTTCCCACGCGATCCCGGAATAGTACGCGCGATCATACGCTGTCTCCAGATGTGAAATCCCTTCCATGGCTCTGGTAAACGAACTCGCCTCCTCCGGAATCTCATCGGTGAGTGCAAGAATCAGACTAATTTGGGCCTGCCGGTTTGTCGGGTCAATTTCGAGAATATCGCGACAGATACTCTCGGCCTCGCTGGGCTCGTTCAGCAGGCGGTAACGTTCAGCCTTTGCCAGCGCACCGTCAATGCTATCGAAAGAAATGGGCTTGAGGGTAAACATGGGCCTCCTTTTCGTTAGAGGATGCGGAACAGCCGCTTCAGGGGATCGAAGTAACGGTCCACCACGCGCTCTTTAAGCGGAATGATCGCGTTCTCGGTAATCGTGATCGACTCGGGACATACCTGCCGGCAACAAGTCGTGATGTTGCAGTAGCCGATGTTGTGCTTGTGCCTCAAATCGCTCACCCGATCTTCGATGTCGAGCGGATGCATTTCGAGCGCGGCAGCATAGACAAGCAGACGCGGACCGATAAACTCGTCCTGCTTGTGATGCTCCCGCAGTACGTGGCACACATCCTGGCAGAGAAAACACTCGATGCACTTGCGAAACTCCTGCACGCGCTCGACGTCGGCCTGCTGGATGCGCCATGTGCCGTCGGCAGCGTCGGGCGGGCGGGGCTTGAATTGCTTGATCGTCTTCTTGGCCCGGAAATTCCAGGAGACATCCGTGACCAGATCGCGTATGACCGGAAACGCATGCATCGGTTCCAGGGTGACCGGCATATTCAGGTCGATGTCGCTAAGCCGGGTCATGCACATGAGCCTGGGCATGCCGTTGATTTCGGCGGAGCACGATCCGCACTTGCCGGCCTTGCAGTTCCATCTCACCGCCAGGTCCGGCGCTTGCTGCGCCTGGATGCGGTGCACCGCGTCCAGAACGACCATGCCCTCTTCGACGGGTGTGGCGTAATCCTGGAATGCGCCGCCTGCAGGATCTCCGCGCCAGATGCGAAATGTCGCTGGTGTGGCCATCTTGTTCTCGGTCTCCTCTCGCTACTTCATCTCCTCGATCACTGTTCTTCAACTCATCCGGCATCGGCGTAAGTGCGCGCTTCTCGACCTGCATTTCGCCGTCTGCGCCGCGACTTGATGACGATGTTGTACTTTCCCCATTCCGCGTCTTTGCCGGGGAAGTCTTCGCGGAACTGCGCGCCGCGGCTTTCTTTTCGCAGCAGCGCCGCGCGCGTAATTGCTTCAGACACGATCATCATATTTCCGATATCGATCGCCGTGTGCCAGCCGTTGTTGTACTCGCGATTGCCTGCTATGCCTGCCCGTTCCGCCCGCGCGCGCAGTTGCCGCGATCGCATCGAGCGCCTGTTGCATTTCATTCTCGACTCGCACAATTCCGACCAGGTCCTGCATGGTCTCCTGCAGATCGTATTGAATCTGATATGGGTTCTCGCCGGAAGGGCCGCGGTCGAAGGAAGCGAGGGCCGCTGTTGCCGTCGGCTTGAAGCTCCGCCTCATCGATCGTTGCCGGCGCCGTTTGCCTTGGCGAATTCTGCGGCAAAGCGTCCGGCGCGCCGTCCGAATACAACGAGATCAGAAAGGGAATTTCCGCCCAGCCGATTCGCGCCGTGAATCCCGCCGCCACTTCTCCCGCTGCGAAGAGCCCGGGCACGGTGGACATCTGCGAATCGCCATCGACGCGGATTCCGCCCATCATGTAATGCGTCGTGGGACCGACTTCCATCGGCTCTTTCGTGATGTCGAGATCGGCAAGTTGTTTGAATTGGTGATACATGCTGGGCAGCTTGCGTTTGATGTGTTCCTCTGATTTCGGAAGTCGCTCCTTGATCCAGGAAATATCGAGAAAGACGCCGCCGTGCGGCGAGCCTCGGCCTGCCTTGACTTCGCGATTGATGCACCGTGCGACATGATCTCTGGTGAGCAGCTCGGGCGGACGCCGCGCATTCTTGTCGCCCTGCGTATACCGCCAGCCTTCTTCTTCGGTGTCTGCGGTTTGCTCTTTGTAGAGGTCAGGGATGTCGTCGAACATGAATCGGCGGCCTTCGCTGTTGCGCAAAACGCCGCCTTCGCCGCGCACGCCCTCTGTTACGAGAATGCCGCGAACGCTGATCGGCCAGACCATGCCGGTGGGGTGAAACTGAACGAACTCCATGTCCTGGAGTTCGGCTCCCGCCCGATATGCCAGTGCAAGGCCGTCGCCCGTGTATTCCCAGCTGTTGCTGGTCACTTTGAAGGCGCGCCCGATTCCGCCGGTCGCCAGCACCACAGCCTTTGCCTCCCACAGGTGGAAGCGGCCCTTCTCGCGGTCGTATCCGCAAGCTCCGGCAATGCGACCTCCAGTCGAGCAGAAGGCTGAGCACCGTGCACTCCATGTGGACTTCCATGCCCGTGTGAATGCCGTGGTCCTGGAGCGTGCGTATCATCTCCAGGCCGGTGCGATCGCCGACATGGGCCAGCCGGGGATACCGGTGTCCACCGAAGTTTCGCTGCAGAATCTTGCCGTCCGTGCGTGCGATCAAAGAGCGCGCCCCATGCCTCGAGTTCGCGCACGCACTCCGGCGCTTCCTTGGCGTGCAGTTCGGCCATGCGCCAATTGTTGAGGTACTGGCCGCCGCGCATCGTATCGGCGAAATGGACCCGCCAGTTATCGCGATCGTCGACATTGGCCAGTGCTGCCGCGATGCCGCCTTCGGCCATCACGGTATGCGCTTTGCCCAGCAGCGATTTGCAGACCACCCCCACCTTCGCCCCGGCGGCTGCCGGCTTCGATGGCGGCGCGCAGGCCTGCGCCGCCTGCTCCAATCACCAGCACATCGTAGGAGAACCGTTGGAATTCCGGCATCTACAGGATTCTCCAGTCATGCCAGATGCCCATCGAACAGAGGCGGACGTAGATATCGGAAAACGCAACCCAAAGCAGACTCGCCCACGCCCACTTCTTGTGTCCTGCGTTCAGGCAGCTCACGCAGTCGTAGAGCTTGTGCCGTACAGGGTGATCCGAGATACGGTCGAACGTTCCGCCGATGAGGTGCCGGAACGCGTGACAGCCGAACACATATCCGCCAAGAAGGACGACATTCACGACCAGAACGAGGCTCCCAATTCCGATTCCAAATCCGTCCGGGAAAAAGAATGCCATCACTGCGTCGTAGACCAGAAAGCCCCAGACAATGTAGGAGAGCCGCAGAAAATAGCGATGAAAGTTCTGCAGAATGAGCGGAAAGCTTCGTTCCCCCAGATAGCTTTTACGCGGCTCGCTCACCGCGCATGCCGGAGGATCGGCCCAGAACGACTTGTAATACGCGCCGCGGTAGTAGTAGCAGGTCAGGCGGAACAGCCCGGGTATCCAGAGAATGAGCAGAGCCGGAGAAAAGGGCAGAAAGCTCGGGTACCAACCCGGTTTCGGGCCAAACAAGGCGTGCGGGGAGCTGCCAAAAAGCTCAGGTGAATAAAAGGGCGAGATATAAGGACCAAAGGTGTAATGGCTGTTCTGAAACGCCGCCCAGGTGGCATAGACCAGAAACGCGCCGAAACCCAGGAGGACTGCCGACGGAGAAAGCCACCAGGCGTCGCGCCGCGATGTTTGGCCGAACTTGCCGTTTTTCCAGACTACGTCGGGAGCTGACACGGTTCCCTCCACGGCGGAGGGATTCGCAGACAGCGCCCTTCCCGCCGATGGGATGGGATTGTATAGCAAGACCTCACCTGCGAGCTATCAACGATATGCGTTGCGGTGAATCGGCGCTAACGCTTAGGCACGAGCCAATCTCCTCTCCATCCTTTGTGACTGGCCAAAAGCCATGCGTCAATGCTTGCCATCCAGGCCCCGGTTCCCTGAAACGGCGACCCTGAGGGCCATGACAATATCACTGTTTCCTTCCTGAATTCGGCCCTATTATGAGGGCTTTGCTCCTCAAGACCACCTTGATTGATCCTGGGCGAAACCAGCAGCTTTTCGCTGACTTTATCAACCACTGTGGGTAAACGACAAAGGGCCGCGGACCCTGCGTGGTCATCTTACCGACAAGCCGACTCTATGGCGACGTGAAAGCTCGACGTTCGGCGATGAGTAAATACAACTGGACTTGCTGACATTGATGGGCAGTCTCAGATACTTAGCGAGCGGCGTGCTGGAAGTGGCTACTCAATGCTTCCCCGGAACACCACCGATATCGTGGAAGGTCATGTAAAGTGAACACCGTTGACGGCAATCGGCGGGTCGCCGTTCTCTATCACCGGTACTCGTCCCATTTCCCTTCGCGGAATGGAATATCAACGAAGTGACGCAGGACAACCTCGACTCCATTTCACGGCGAACTACAAGCAGTGCGCAGTTCGCGTCGAAAGATCATCGAGGCGATTGATCACGCTCAGCCATTCCGCAGGAGGTCACCTCCACGTGCGGCAGTAGCCATCTTGCCGCGACGAGCCTGCACAGCCCTCCTACACCATCGCAGTCACTTCTGGATCTGCGTCTTGGCGAGTCGCGGATATCTTGAAGCACAAAAAAAACGGCCGCCCGTAGCGACGGCCGTCAGAACAGCTGCAAACTTACTTACCAGCGGAAGATCGTCATCTTATGGATGTATGCTGTGATCGAGCCGCTACCCGTATTGGCGCCGTCCAACTGGAAGTTAATCAGCAGGTCGCCATGTGCCCAGCCGAGCTTTTCGGCGGAGTAACCGGTGGCATTCTTGAACACACTATGGGTTCCATCTACATTGACCCAGTCGTAGGTTACATCCCCGCTGCTGTTGCGATGCGAAGCAATCTGGATGTGATGCCATGTCTTCGCAGCCCAATTCTTGGGATTGCAAGGGATGTTGGATGAATGCCAGTGCGCACCGCCGGATACGGTTGTGAACTCCCAGGTTTTCGTGTAGCTGGAACACTGCGTGCCGTAGATGACCGTGGCGCCATTCGAGATGACCTGGTTCATATCCAACTCGATATTGGCCACCTGTGACGGGTCGACCATGTAAACATAGGTGTCATAGATGAAGTGAGTAGCGTTGGCGTCCTTCGCAAAGGACACATGCCACCGCTCTCCGCCATGCTTCGCGTACGTCATGTAGAACTTTCGCGCATCGTCATAGGATGGTGTGGTTGCTGGAAATACAGTTGATCCATGCGCGTTTCCCGGCGTGCCAGCGTCCTGCTCATACGCCCAGTGCGCTCCATCCAGGTTTGCCGATCCAATTGCGTTGGATGGAATCGAACTCACGGTGGAACTTTCCGGGGTGCCCGGACCCGTGGAGCCCGTACCGCCGCCCCCTACTGTGAAGGTAGTGTTGACAACGGGGCATATGCCGTTGGTCGTCCATGACTTGAAGTGAATTGTATGCGTTCCGGCGCCAATGGCCACCTTCGTGGCATCGACGTCGTAAGTGGGTTACGCCTCCAACGAATGTGCTGCCATTGTCGATCGAATAGCCGAAGGCGGTTGGCGCAAGACCGTCGCAACCGACGTTATGCGCCCGCACCCAAATAGGGGAGGCGACGTGCGTGCCGCTAATAGGACTAGCGACTGTGACATTTGACGCAAGAGCCGGACGTGAAAGCATCAGTCCGGAAAACATTGCAAAAGCGACTAGAGCCGAGCGCCTTGTCTGGCCCAAATTTGTGCAGTAGTTATTTAGCGAACAACATCATTCTCCTGAAGGGGGGTTAGAGATGTATCTGACTTAGTTATGCAAAATCTCTTAGCTGCCAGTTTTTTTCAAAGGCCCTATGTCTTCTGCGCCAGAACAGGCTATCGAACAGCCTGGCGCAGTCCGGCATTCGGCCGGCGTTACCCGGCACTAGATATTTCACTCGGAATGTTTGTTTTGAGTTCCGCACAGCTTGCGCGTATCGGACGCTATGACGCCGCACAAAGCTCCGCATCCTCAAAGGCAACGGTGTAAGGGTTGAGGGGGCGTTTTGTACAGCGCTGCCAACGCGATCTGCCAGCGTGGTGCCCGCGCTGGCACAAGCCGATCCGCGCCACCGGAAAGTGTCGTCACTCGCAAGGCAGAGCCGCGCAGATGCGATGCACTGCGAGGAGATCGTCGTTGAACCGTTGATGCCGGTGCGCTTGTATATCGTCATTTCGCGCCGTCTTCCGCGCTGCTGACATCCGCACCTGCAAGGGCCTGTAGAGCTACCGATACAAAACATCACAACAAATTTGGTCCCTACCAAACCGCGTCGGCTGTCGCAGTTCGACTGTATCCATGCAGCAGTTGCACAAGATTCGTTCCGCTGCGCGTTCCAAGCGGAAGAATCGACTACGGGCCAGACCTACTGGCCTCCTGATCTGTCGAAGTCATCGCCTGTCCAGCAATAACTCAACAGCGTCGGCAGTACTGACTTCAAAGGGACGTAAGCCTCCGTCAGGCCAGAGCCGTCGACCTGGCGCAAGCAGGAAGAGTCATGTGGAGTACTTGTGCGGGATTCTGCACAACGATGTGAACTCCAGCTCAACTTCCACTTATGTCCCCGAGCTCAACATTCGTGCAGAACTTTTGGGTAACTTATGAAACGGATAATACACATTTATCCGAAGCAGAACAGTGATTGTGTTCATTTATTTCGAAGAAATATGCGGTGCGCGAGCGCTCTTGCGCTATATGTGCAGATTGTTCACGCACAGCGCAACAACCCTCCACTTATGGCGGGCGTAATTACGCGCAAAGGCTCACCCCAGTCGAAGATATGCCCCCGTCACGATATGACCCATTAGTGGTATTGCAGATGGGCCGCGGCAGCGATCTCAATTTGACAAAGACCGCTTGGAGGGGCTTCGGCCCTGCGCGATCGAGAGCTTAAGATTTTGTTGCAGAATCGTGAGCGAGATAGTGCGATTGGCGACCGCACCATCTCATGTTGGATCGTTTTGACTCGCATCGATCGACGATGGAGTCAGGATATCGATCGATCCAGTTTCGGCTCAGAGCGACGCGGTTCCATCATCGGCCATCTCGCGAGCTTCCATGCGGACGCTGATGTCCGGATGCGAAATGCAAGTAGCCAGGATTCGTTACGACGATCGTTATCGCGGTTGTTGTGACGGGTGCACACCACGTAGCTTGAAATCAATTGCGGATGCGATAGATCCCTGTCACGACTGCGCTGTCTTTGCTGCCAGGCACACTTGCGAAGGCTTTGATGGTGAGCTCCGTTCCTTTCACGGAAATCGGGGCTTCGTATATCGGCGAACTGGCCTGTGGCTGAGAACCATCGAAGGTGTAGTGGATGATGGCGCCTGGTGTGTCGCTCCATAACGTGACCACGGTGTCTTTCGCAAATACCCCTGGATCAGGAGAGAATCGGGGCTCTCCGGCAACGCCACTGGAGTGGATTGCAGCGGCCATGGGCGGCTCTGTCGTCTGCTGAAGAGATGAGCTGGGCATACGCATAGACGCGCCCTCCGATGATTCTCCGCTGACAACGTCGAGCACCCGCCCGTTGGAAACCGCGCCACCGACAACACCCGGTTTCGCGATTGCAAGCTGAATGGCAGCGTTTGTGCTTCCCGCGCTCAGCGTCCAGTTCAATATGTCTGCTGTCATGCTCAAACCTCCAGTACCAGCGGTGAAGCCTACGTAGGCGGTCGACGCTCCTACAATCGATGGGATATTCAATGCGGCCGTGGTGGTAAACGATGCTGCGGTCACCGTATCTGTCAGTACCAGCGTCAGATTGGTTCCGTCATAGGTGATGTGCGCGTGCATGACATGCCCGCTGTTCGGCTTGACTCCGGAAGCAGTCATATCCGTTGCAGGAACGGTAGGTGACGCGCCGTTCGTATAAAAGCCTGTTGAGTCCGGACCTCTCTCCATTGTTGTTATAAAGATCAAACTTCATCGCAACGCTCCGTGCGATGCCACCTGTGCCCCCGGGGTGCGATCCTCCGTAACCGAGGCCGCTGCCACTCGGCCCTATCGCCGAGGTGCCGGCATTCTGAATCGCGAAGGTGAAGCCATCTGCCTGTGCACTTAGCAGCTGGAAGTTGAAGTCCGTGGTAAATGCGGTGATATTCACCGGCGTGGTGAACCAGCCTGTCCCCGCACTTGCCGGAGCTCCTGCCAGGGTCAACTGCAGCAGGTTATTCGTGACGACGCCACTTCCCTTGAGCGAGAGTCCAGCCGTCGGAACTGAAGCCGTTGGAGAAGTTGATTGTCGGGCCCGCACTCTGGATGGTGTAAGCAGCGATTGCGGTTGAACTGGGTTGCGCATTCGGCGCGACAGCAATCGCTTCAATCGTCTCGGTTGCCGCTACCCCGATGGGCGTCGAATAGACGGTCGAGGAGGTGGTCGGCGTCGTTCCGTTGGTCGTGTAATAGATCACCGCGCCTGCGGTGCTGTCGCTCAACGTCACGCTCTGTGCCGTTGTGTAGGTGCCGGCAGCTGGACTGAAGGTCGGTGCCGCCGTCACCGCGCCAATGATGTACTGCGCCGTCACCACTGCACTCGGGGATAAGCCGCTCGCCACGGCCATCGCCTTGATCGTCGTTGAACCCGTTCCAACCGGGATGGCGCTCGCATACACAGCTGACGAGGTCGTGGGGGTTGTACCGTCTGTCGTGTAATGGATCACCGCGCCTGCGGTGCTGTCGCTCAGCATCACGTTCTGCGCCGTCGCGTATGTGCCGGGCGCCGGGTTGAAGGTTGGGGTTGCCGTTACCGGCTGCGTTACGACATAGGTGGCCGCTACCACGGCGCTCTGCGATGATCCGCTTGCGATGGCCATCGCTTCGATCGTGGTCGTGCCCGCACTCACAGGGATGGCATTCGTGTAGACAGCAGACGCGGTCGTCGGTGTCGTGCCGTTCGTCGTGTAGTAGATCACTGCGCCGGCGGTTGTGCTGTTCAATGTCACGTTCTGTGGCGACTGTAACTGCCCGCCGCGGGCGAGAACGTCGGTGCCGAGGTTACCGGGCCCGCGGACTGCGCCGAGTACGTCCAGCTCAGAATCTTCTGGATCGCAGATAGCCCGCCAGTGCTTCCAGTGAACCCAACATAGGCCGTGTTTCCGCCGACCGTCTGAGGAATGTTGATCGCCTTCGAAAGCGTGAACACTTTGTTGGTTGACTGATCGGTGAGCGTCATGGACAGCGTGGTGCCGTCGTAAGTGAGGTGCGCCAGCATGACGTCGCCGCTCCTCAGCAGCACGCCACTCGATGTCATATCTATAGCAGGTACTGTAGGAGTGGCTCCATTCATGTAGACGCCAGTCGAATCGGTGCCCTCGCCAGCATTGCTATATAGGTCAAATTTGACGGCAACACTCTTGCCGATATTTTGATAGCCGAGTCCGGACCCCGACGCTCCCAATGCCGTCGTTCCCACATTCTGAATCGTGAACGTGAAACCGTCTCCCTGCGCACTTGTTAGCTGAAATGCAAAATCCGTCGTGAATGTCTGAACGCCTATCGGTTGAGTCCAGAACACACTGCCGTCTTGATAAGTACCCGTGGTTGACGTTAGTTGCACGAGGTTGTTCGTGCTAAGCGTCGTGCCGTTCAACTTCAGCCCAGCCACCGACGCAAAGCCATTGCCGAAGTTGATGGTCGTGCCGGGCGGCTGGATCACATAAGCGGCCGCACCGACGTTGCTGTTCTGCAAGCTGGGGTCGATAGCGATCGCCTTGATCGTCGTCGATGACGAAATGGAGATCGGACCCGAGTACGGATTTGAGGACGCGGTGGGCGTCGAACCATCGGTCGTGTAGTAGATGGTGGCCGACGAATCGGTATCGCTAAGTGTTACCTGCGGCGCGGAGGTATAGGTTCCGGCGCCGGGCTGGAATGTCACTGGCGGCGTCTGGTTTGAGAAGTTGAAGGAAGCACTGCTCACCGCGCTCTGAACGAATCCGCCCCCACTCGCCATCGCGCGAAGGGTAGTGTCGGTACTGATCGTGATTGGACCTGTGTACACGGTGGATGCTGTGGTCGGAACCGTGCCGTCCAACGTGTAGTAGATATTCGCTGAAGAGGTAGCGCTGGAAAGTGTCACGTTCTGGCTGCTGGTAAATACGCCGCCGTTCGGATTGATCACAGGGGCGGCCGCAATGGGCGCTCCGTTGAACAGTCCATACACACTGACCTCTTGCACAGCTACGACATACACCTTGCCATTGGTCACAACGGGTACAGCAAACTTATTGGCACGCCCAGGGCTGTCTCGGGTCGCATTGGTGTCGCTTTCCCACAGTCGTTTCGAGAGATCGGTCGCATCAAAGGCATACAGCACCTCGTCGCCGTGGGTAGTGAACGCGTCCGACCGCACCGCCCAGGCAATGCCATCCTGTGCGCCATTCGACGAGACAGAAAAGGTGGAGCCTGGATGTCCCGATGAGATAGTGGATTCGCTCGAAGGGGTGGTATCCAGCAGGCCACTGTTCAGTTTGAACAGTTTAGGGACATCGGAGCTACCGTAATCGCCACTGCCCCATATGTAGACATTTCCGTTCCAATAGGCCGGAGTGCACCATAAGCCCTTTACCTGATTCTGAATGTCCTGGAGCGCATTGGTATTCGAGCTACTCCGGTGGCATAACCACCAAGACCGTCGCGGTTCAGGACCAGAATTCGTCCTTCTTTGCCAGCTTGTAACAGAATGTGCGGGTTCGCCCCCTGCTGGTCCGGAACCATCAGGATGCCACCCGAACCCTGGTCCAGATCGGCGCTGGAAAGCTTCGCCTGGTTAAACGGTGTAAATGCATCTACCGGGGCCAGCCCACCATTGGAGAGGTCGATCGCGACGATGCTGTCGCCGAACTCACTGTTTGCGGTGAAAGGAGGGTAGCTGGAAAAAGTGCCATTGCCGGTTGCGAAGAACATCCTTCCGCCGGGAATGGCCGTATCGATCGGCATTCCCGCCCCTGCCTGCCACACGGCATCGCCAAAGCCGTTAGGCGAAAGGTTCAAGACCGCCGTCTGCGCAAGTGTCGCTCCGTCGTACGCAAATACCCATCCGTGCCACGGCCCATTGTCACCATGCGACCCAAATGCCGATATAGACATGCCCGTTGTAGATAGTTCAGCGCCGCGCGCTGGTTTTCCCATAACTGGCTGAATGGGAGTTTCCCGCCGGAGCTGCCGTTACCCGTTCCCGCTACAGTTGCGTTGATCAGCGACTGGGCTGTGTGCCTGCTCTGCGCCAGTCAGAATGTTGATGGCATGTAGCCGGTGGAAGTAAGCGCCACTTTCCTTGGTCTTACCAACCACGTACATCGTGTTCGTCGAAGGATCGATGACAGGCGTTCCGGTAATGCCGATCTCTGGTCCGATATCCCCCTGGTTCCCCGGGTCCGCGCCCGGCACGGTCGTCGCGCCGGCGCCAGCACCATGTGCCCCGTCCAGCAAGGTTATCTTCCAGAGCGGATTTGCATTCGCACCGGTATTTGAATCCGCGTCAAAGGCGTAGACCGAGTCATGCTCGGTCGCGACAAAGAGCACATTGTGCACCAATCCGTCGCCCATCGTGAGGCCGGGCACATAAAGCGGCTGCGCGTAAACTGAGCCATCCACAGTCTGTGAAAACAGCTTGCCGAACATGCTCTCATTGACATTGGCCGGCGTCAGCGCGGTTTCGCTGGTGTTTTGCCCGGCATGTGTCAAGTCATAGCGCCACGTGGGCACCGTCACCGGCGTGGGCACCTGCGCCACCAGTCGCGGAGCCAGTCCGCCGCATGAGCAATGCCACGAGAAGCGGCCCTAGCAGAAGGGATAGCGTTCGGCGTCTCACGAGCGGGCGAGGGCACAGAAGGGGCGGTACGACCGGGATGGCAGGAGATCTCACACATTCGGGAACACCTTCACGAAAGAACGCTGATTTACGGCGTGGGACCACCGAAAGGCAGAAACAGAAATAAAACAATGACTTGAGACCAGTGCATCGGGTGCTCGGAGACAAAGCTCTCTTTACCGGCACCTATTACGGACAGGTCACAAGGACAGAGTTGTCACTCACATGGTTTCTTTATAGACGTAACTTCCATAGTGACTCTAGAGGACTACGGGCGAATTCACTCTCAGAAAGTAGTGCGCGAATGGCTACAAAGTAGTAATACCGCAGACACGTTACGGAGACATGCCTTTCGTGCATGTGCTCAGTATACCGGCCTTGCTAGTATTCACTTGCGATAAATTATTTGGATCAGACAGGCTCAGCTTAGCCATGATTTGTTTCAAGTTCTTGCCATTTGCATCTCGCGTGGCGCTTGTCTGCCTTTTCCTTTTGACACTTGGCGCAAGCTCATCCCAAACGGACGAGGCCAGCGCCGGTCTTGCCTGGCAAGTACGAGGCACATGGCAGGTGGAAGGCACCGGCGCGCCCATCCGTGTCGGGGACGCTATCCAGCCGGCATCGCTCCTCCAGCCGGCCGACACAGCGGCGACTACTCCATCACGATTCTGCTGCCCGATGGTCAACACGTTCTGTACGAATGCTTCACCGTCGCAGATTGCGCCCGTGGCTTTCGTGTGCCCTCGTTAGTCAGCAAGCCCGATCTCTTCGCGGTGGATATGCTCGCGCGTATCCGAGGGTGTTGGCCGGCAGACCCCCAATCTCTCAAAGGGAGATCACAATAACAGCGGGTCTCAAGCGGCCCGGGATGAAGCCGTAGGCGTGCTCGATGCTCACAACCGTATCCAGGTTGCGGGGCGGTTACCGCGCTTCCGAAAGGCCGCTACACATATGACCTGCGCCCACTCAACCATGCGTATCCACCGCAGTTGCATCTCGTCACTCGAGAAGACGGAGGGGGGTATCGATCTCGAACTTCCGGCACCCGGCCTGTACGACATCACTATTTCAGACGCGCGAGCACGCCGCGAATCGACTTCTTCGTCGCAGCTATCAGGCCCGAGCAGTCAGCAGACTTTCAGCTTTTCCATGCCGCCAAGGCGACAATGCAGAAATGGAATGAGGATTACGTCGGCTGGCCTATAGACGATTTTCTGCGCGCCTACCTTGAATCACTGATGCGGAGTGGCGAGGCAGTCCCTGTTGGTGAAATCAGATGAAACGTCGTGCGCCGGCGCTGGGTTCATCGGGAAGTGTCTGGCCCCCAAGTTCCGCTTAGACGAAGTAGGCACGATGAGCATGCAGGCCTGCATGTCGTAGTAGGGCAGTAAGCTTACACCAATCTATGGGAGAAATGGCGGCAGCATGGATACTGGGCGAACTGCGCGGCGGAAACCAGTCTCTCGCGCCTTCCACCACTGCGCCCACCTTTCCTCCTGGTGCGCGGATCTACGAAGACATTCGTTCGTTAAGCCTGCAATGTCTCAGTTGACAACCATGGACAGGATGGCGTATTTCCTTTGTTCAAACGATTCAATTAATGGCCCCTCTCCAGGGACTCGGCGCAGATATCTCTTCTACTTGTAGACGCGGGACATTAGCTTATCGTCTCCGCTGACCCGGTTGTTGAATGGCAGAATGTACGCGCTGCAAAGACGACTGAATGGTTTTAGGAAGGCTTATGCTTACACATTCCTCGCTGGTGTTTTTGTAAGGCTTCTTGCGTACTTAGTCTCCTGCTTTTTGGCCCAACGATGCTGATCGCGCAAACGGTGCGTGTCGACACTTCTGCCCCGGTTAACACCATCAATCCGCGGGAGTCGGTCGGCGCAGGTGTGGATCGCATCCCTGTCGACGCGATCGACCACGACCTGACCAAACAGGCGCTCGCGCCTGTTCTCGAATCCGGGTGGCAGCCTGTTACCTATCGTCAGAATACAGATCTGGCCGTCGAAGCGTGGCACTGGAACCCGGAGGGCACCTGGAGCGATCCTGCCGGCAAGGGATACTTTACCGGTTCGACCACATCCACCGGATTCATCCGCCACTCCTTCGGCTATGCATTGCCGCATCGCGGCGTCACACGCAACGATGGCACTGGCAACGTTGGCTTTTCGCGCATCACCGACGGCGACGAGAGCACTTACTGGAAGAGCAATCCCTATCTGACCAGCCGCTATACCGGCGAAGACGATGCGCTGCACCCACAGTGGGTGATCCTCGATCTTTCCCGAGAAGAGCTTGTCGACACTCTAAAGATTTCCTGGGCAGAACCCTACGCGAAAGAGTATGTGCTGCAGTACTGGACGGGACTGGATCCTATCCACCTTCCCACTCGTGGTGCATGGGTCACCTTTCCGCGGGGCGTCATCAATGCAGGCCGCGGCGGAGAGGCAGTCCATACACTTTCCGAGCTTCCCGTGCGGCTCCGCTATCTGCGCATCTGGATGACGAAATCATCAAATACCTGCGATACTCACGGCTCGGGTGACCCTAGAAACTGCGTGGGGTATGCCATCAACGAACTTTATCTCGGCACCACTTCAAAAGATGGCGCCTTCCACGATTTGCTACGTCACACGCCGGATCAGGAACAGACCGCGACTTTTTGCTCCTCCATCGATCCCTGGCACACGCCCGACAGCGCGGTGAACACGAAGGAGGCGCAGGTTGGCTTCGATCTTTTCTTTCAAAGTGGGGTTACGCGCGGCCTTCCCGCAATGATGCCGATTGCGATGCTCTATGAGACGCCCGACAATGCGGCGGCTGAGGTCCGCTATCTTGAAAACCATAAATACCCCATCTCCTACATCGAAATGGGCGAGGAATCCGATGGCCAGTACATGCAGCCGGAGGACTATGCTGCGCTGTATCTGCAATACGCGACAGCGCTGCGTCGCGTGGACCCAGACCTCAAGCTAGGCGGCCCGTCTTTTGAGGGCGTGAATGAAGATGTCGAGGTCTGGCCCGATGCTCAGGGACGCACCTCGTGGCTTGGGCGGTTCCTGCTCTATCTGCGAGAGCACAACCGCATACAGGACCTCCAGTTCTTCTCCTTCGAGCACTATCCTTACGAGCCCTGCCGGATAACGTGGGGAAGTCTCTACGAGGAGGCGGAATTGGTCCGTCACATCGTGGACGTGTGGCACGCAGATGGCCTTCCGGCGTCGATGCCCTTCTTCATCACTGAGTCCAATCTCTCCTCCTCCACCAGCGAGACGTATGAAGATATCTTCAGCGGACTCTGGCTCGCGGATTATATAGGTTCATTCCTGAGCAATGGCGGAAGCGGCGTTTATTACTTCCACTATCTCCCTCTGCAGCTGGAACATGGCTGTAACGATTCCGCTGGGACGTTTGGTATGTTCACGGTGCATCCCGATTACTCGATCAATCAACCACTGGCGCAATTTTTTACGAGCCAATTGATCAACCATGATTGGCTGCAGGCAGATGGCGCCAATCAGGTGTTTCCCGCTACCTCCGACATAAGCGATGGCGCTGGCCACACACTCGTCACAGCATATGCCGTCAAGCGGCCGGATGGGCAGTGGTCCGTCATGCTCATCAATAAGGACCAGGAGAGTGGCCACCACGTACGGCTTGAGTTCACCGGATCATCCAACTCTCATGCTCAGTTCAGCGGCCCAGTCGAAGAGTCCCTCTTCGGCCGCGCCCAATACCACTGGGAACCGCCGTCACGCGACTTCAACGCACATCTGCCGGAATCGCACGGCACGCCATCGCAGATGTACCGCGGCGGCCACGCCGATCCGGATGGCCCGATCGTGAGGAAGGAGATCGCCGGCGCCACTGACTTCGAATTACCCGCTGCGTCAGTGATCATCCTGCGCGGAAGATTGTAACCAGGCAAGCATCTGAATCTGCCATTCAATTTGACCGCTCGCCGGATTTCCCTTGACAAAGGTTTGGCATCGGAAAAGGATGCCATATCGTAATGAAAGATCATCCATCCGAAACATTGAAACGAAATGGTGGTAGTACCGGTCAACAGCGTAGAGAGCGTTCTTCGTCTCTCACGAAGAATGCCGTGCAGGTCTGGCTACAGCTCTCGCTGATTACGGCCATGGCAGTCGGGCAGCAGCAAAGGCTCCCCGCCAACACTGGTGGCCTCATTGTCAAAGTGGATCAGCGGACTGGCGATTACTCTGTCGCGACTGCCGGGACAAGCCGGCCTGTGCTAAGCGCCAATGTGGCCGCAGAAGTGAACGGGAAGTGGATCAACGCGGCGCAGTTCCCTTCGCATTCCGTCCAGGAAGCTGAAGTTGCGGATGATCTGGGCCCGGCGCATGAGTGGACGATCACACATTCAGGCTTGCCAGGCATGCCGGACCTCATCTGTCGCATCCGGGCTTATCCGCATCAGCCCTTTGGGGATGTTCAACTTGCGGCGCGGAACAGGACTGAGGGCACATTACATATCCAGTCGCTTCGCGTCACGCAATCGACTAGGGATGATGTCATGGATCTCGATGGGCCCTCCGCCCAGGAGCGGGTTCTCTCGGACAGCTTCAGCGAAGACCGTCCTGCGCTGCGTATACGTGACCTCGCGGATGCGGACGCGGGCGTGCATCGCGGAGTTGGCGTCCAGCTTGTCTATAATCGCGAGTCCAAGAGCGGGTTCTTCGCGGGGGCACTTACTTCAGATCGTTTCCTCACCGTCCTGCGACTTCGTGTCGGTAACGGTCCCGACGGCTGGAAGCCTACCGGACTGGAGGTGGACTCGACTGGAACGACTGAGCTGACTCGAGAGAACTCTCTCCTGGATTCGCCCGAGCAAGACCGAGTGCCGCTGAGTCTACCGGTTGCACCGGGCGGGAGTCTCGAGTCTGAGCGCATCCTGTTCAGTGTGGATGCGGACTATCATCATCAGTTGGAAACCTATGCATCGCTGGTTGGACGTTTGCATCACGCGCGTATTTCCGCGGAGACTCCGATGGGATGGTGGAGCTGGACGGCTTACTATTTCGGTCTCAACGAAGCGACCGCGCTTTCCAATGCAGAATGGCTGGCAGAACATCTCAAGCCACTGGGCTATACATTCTTCCATATGGATGAGGGCTACCAGTATGCGCGCGGCGAGTACACCACACCGGACGCGCGACTATTTCCCAACGGCGTCGCCTCCCTCGAGCATCGTGTTACGAAACTCGGGCTGACGCCTGGCCTCTGGACCGCACCGTTTGAGGTATCGGAGCGATCGTGGATCTACGAGCATCATCCGGAATGGCTCATCCACAATGCGGAGGGCCGGCCGATACATGCAGGCCACGTGACCGAGGGCAAAGACAGCCTTTACCTGATTGATCCAACTCATCCGGGCGCGCAGGAATATCTTCGCGCCACTTACCGGACGCTGGCGAACGAGTGGGGCATACGCTATATCAAGCTCGATTTCATGGAAGACAGCGCGGTCGAAGGCTTCTACTATCGGCCGAATACCACCGCACTGGAGGCGCAGCGTATCGGCCTCGGTGTGATTCGCGATGCCGTGGGCGATTCCACACTGTTGGATAAAGACGGTTGCGAAATGTTGAATCCAGTCGGCTATGTCGATTTTGGGCGGATCTCGCAGGATACCGGGCACACCTTCGAGTCCAGTCGAGATGCTGCGCCCGGCATTGCTGCACGCTACTACATGAATCGCGCGTATTTCGTTGCGGACCCCGACGCTTTCACCGTCTCCACGCAAACCGTCGACGATCAATCGTGGCATGGTGGACAGCGCTCGCTGACTTTGAGCGAAGCACAGGTTTCGATTGCACTCTCTGCTGTTTCGGGAGGAATGTTTGAAATTGGCGACGATCTGCCAACCCTAAGCACAACCCCGGAACGAACAAAACTCCTTGAGAATCCAGATTTGCTCGACATGGCGCGTCTCGGCCGCGCATCTCGGCCTCTTGACCTGATGACCTACACATCAGAGGATCACCAGCCCAGCCTCTTTCTCCTCCTCGAAGATGCAAGGCAGAGCATACTAAGTGTCTTCAATTGGACGGACAGCAGCCGGACCCGTCGCATTGCGCTCGCCGATCTGGACTTGCCGTCGACGGGACATTACCGCGTGTATGACATTCTCAACGGAACGGAGGCGACTCTCGCAACGGGCAGCCCCCTCACGCTCACACAGGAGTCGCATTCGGTGCGAATGCTGAAGATAGTCGACACTTCTTCGCCTGTTGCGCCAGTACAGCCGGCTATGGACGCGTCGAAAAGTGGCGAGACGGGCCAGTCGTTGCTCCTACGGGCGCATGCCAATTCCGACGAGCCCATCCTTCAATACCATTGGACCTTCGGAGATGGAGTGGCGCTCGATGGCGCGAAGGTAAGTCATGCTTATACTCATGCCGGAAGCTATCATGTATCCCTAACCGCAGTCGGTCTGAACGGAACAAAAGCCGAGACGACCTCGACCCTCAAGATCAAGGGCGATGTCGCCACGAAATTTGTTCCCTCGGAAAAGGTCAGATACCAGGCAGTTCCGTTGCAGATCCCGCATGAGCCGTCGAATTAGTTGAACTGTAAATCATGAGTCTTGAAGGCGTGGAATGATCCGATGCGAAAGAAAACTGCCCTGAAAAAGCGATCGTCGCAGACTCTGGATGGCGAGGATATGCTGATCGACGAACGTCGACAGCATATCCTTGGTTTGCTGCAGAACGATGGTCGGGTTCTGGTGGCAGAACTCTCGAGCCAGCTTGGCATATCCCAGATCACCATCCGAAAGGATCTCGATCATCTGGAGGCGAAGGGCCTGATTCAACGAACGCACGGTGGCGCACTACCTGTGCAAACGGGAGCCCTCTTCGATCCGTCGCTGCAAGAAAAGCAGAAGCAGCACTCGCATGAAAAGCAGCGAATCGCGGCGGCGGCAGCACGCCTGGTGCAGGAAGGCCAGTGCGTCATGCTTGACTCCGGCACCACGACGACAGCGATCGCCCAGGCGCTGCGGCGCTTCTCGCAGCTTACGGTGATTACCAATGCTGTCAATATCGCGGCTGAGCTTGCTGGAACCAACTTCGACGTGATCCTTACTGGAGGAACGCTGCGGAAGAACTCCTTTTCTCTGGTGGGTCCACTGGCGGAAGACGTGCTCGAAGAGATGCATGCCGACATACTTTTTCTTGGTGTAGATGGATTTGATGTAGAGCTGGGAGTTACTACTCCAAACGTGCTGGAATCACGGGTGAATCGGGCCATGGTGAAGGCTGCCAGAAGGGTAGTTGCGGTGTGCGATGCCACAAAATTTGGCCGACGCAGCCTTTCACGCATCGTTTCTCCGAGCGCGATTCACCAGGTGATTACCGATAAGAGCGTACCCCAACAGATTGTTGATTCACTGCAGAGCCAAAACATTGAGGTCACGATAGCGTAGTTCCCTTGATGTCATGTTTGTAGCCCACGGAGCGGGTACTCTGCATTCGATCAGCTCGTCACTATTCTCCGCAGAGCCAACCTACGAATCAAAGATAAAGTCGTTGATCTCATATTTCACTAAATCGTGACAACAGATGACAGATTCTCCAAAAGCTCCTGGTCTCGTCCGTAGTCTCAAGCTTTGGCACCTGATCCTCTTTGGCGTCATCATTATTCAGCCCACAGCGCCAATGGGAATTTACGGAGTCGTCAGCAACATAGCCGGCGGACATGTAGTGACCACCATCCTAATTGCAATGGTGGCCATGCTATTTACGGCGGTCAGCTACGGACGCATGGCGCGCGTCTATCCCCAGGCCGGCTCAGCCTATAGCTACGTATCCGGAGAGTTGAATCCCAAGCTAGGCTACGTGGTTGGCTGGGCTATGTTGATGGACTACATACTTAACCCCATCATCTGCGTCATCTGGTGTAGTCAGGCTGCCCGCAATGTGCTGCCCGGAGTTCCGTTTGCCTTTTGGGCCATTGCTTTCGCGGTGACCTTCACGTTTCTCAACACACGCGGGATTCAGGCGTCCAGTCGCGTGAACGCCATCCTTACGCTGGTCATGACGGTAGTGGTCGTGCTCTTCCTCGGCGAAGGAGTGCGCTACATTCTGCACACACTTCACCCCACGGGAGCGGCGCTACTAATACCGTTCTACGACCCGGCTACCTTTCACGCGTCGAGCTTGTTTCGAGGTACATCCGTCGCCGTGCTCACGTACATCGGCTTTGACGGTATTTCTACGATGGCGGAGGAGGTTGAGAACCCCCGGCGCAACATCTTGCTTGCGACTGTGCTGACATGTCTGGTGATTGGCATACTTTCGGCGGTGGAGGTGTATACGGCGCAGTTAGCATGGCCCTCGCATCAGCCCTTCCCAGAAAGCATTGTCGACACGGCGTTTGTGCATATCGCATCGCGCATCGGTGGCCCGTACCTGTTCCAACTGCTGAATGCCACGTTGCTTATCGCAAATATGGGGTCGGGCATCGCGGCACAGTTCGGTGCTTCGCGACTGCTGTACAGTATGGGACGCAGCGGCTCCCTGCCACGCTTTTTCGGCGCGGTGGACGAGCGCCACCACGTTCCGCGCAATAATGTGCTCCTGGTAGGAGCCGCTGCCCTGGCAGGCGCGTTCCTGCTCACCTACGAGCAGGGAGCTGAGCTGCTCAATTTTGGCGCATTCATCGCATTCATAGGCGTCAATGCAGCCGCACTGGTCCACTACCGTTTTCGCTCAAGGGAGCGGGTCTTGCTTCCGGCCCTCATTCCTGGACTGGGCATTCTGATCTGCGTATTTATCTGGCTGCACCTTAACCATGGCGCCCAGCTTCTAGGCGCTGGATGGCTCGCAGTGGGCCTGGTTGTTGCGTGGGCTATGCGCCGCAGCCGGCGTCTCGGCCAGGTTGGAACTCAGGCATAAGTTTTCCCTCTTGACAGCCGGAAGCGGAAGCACTAGAAAAATCACACGTCGAAATAAATCGAAATAAAACGCTGTAAATCGGAACTATGACGAACTCCGATTCCGCTCCGGAGGCTAGAAATGCGAGCAGTCAGATTCGCGAGGACTTTACTGGTCGCGACCGCAGTGCTGCTGTCGTTGTCCTCTGCGCGCGCGCAATCCGTCAATGAGGCCAGTCTGCGCGGCACCATCAGCGATGCCTCAGGGGCGGTCATCGCCAACACCCGCATCACGCTCACCGATGTTGCCACCAATATCGCGCATAACACGAACAGCGACAGCAGAGGGACTTATACCTTCAGAGCGCTGCGCCCGGCTACCTACAAGATGCTGGTGGCTGCGACCGGTTTTGGCACTGTGGAGCAGGAGAGCATTACCCTCACCGTCAATCAGCAGGCGACCCTCAATGTGACGCTCCGTCCGGCCACCGTAGCCTCAAACGTCACAGTAAACGCGGTACCGGTGTTGCTCGAATCCGATGACGCGACGCTCGGAACCGATGTCGGCAGCAAATACCTGATTCAGATCCCGCTGGCTAATCGTGATCCTTTTGCTTTAACCTTTCTCGCCGGTGGCGTGACAGAGACAACCGGCGCCGGCGTCGCCGATTCATACCCTGCCGGCACGAACTTCGTCTCAAATGGCCAACGCAATGCGACAGCGGAGATCCGCCTTGACGGAAACCTGACCAGCGCACCGGAACAGGGCGAAGGCGGCACTTCGAATGTGTACTATCAGCCTTCGGTCGAAGCTCTGCAGGAGTTCAAGGTCGAAAACAACAGCTTCTCCGCGGAATACGGCAACAACGGAGGCACCGTGGTCAACACGGTGATGAAGTCCGGCACAAACCAGCTACACGGCAGTGCCTGGTGGTATGGCCAACGCTCAAATTTTGATGCCCGCGACTTCTTCAACAGCGGTCCCGTGCCGGACCACCAACGCGACCAGTACGGATTTTCAGTAGGTGGTCCTATTCGCAAGGATCACACTTTCTTCTTCGCCGATCTGGAAATGGTTCGCGATCGCGCCCCGGTGAATATTGTGGCTACCGTTCCGACGGCGAAGGAACGCACCGGCGACTTTTCAAACACTCAATCTTTCGATGCCAATGGCAACCTGGTGCTCAACCAGATCTTCGATCCGTTCACTACCGATGCAAATGGTAACCGCACGGCATACGCCGGCAACGTGATTCCACACAATGAGATTGATCCAATTGGCCTCGCGCTCCTGAACTACTACCCCAAACCGAATCAGGCGGGCGACCCCGGCATTGGCACCAATAACTATCGTGATGTCATTCTGTCAGGCGATAACAGCGTGCAGTTTGACGTCAAGATCGACCAGAACTTCAGTGATCGGTCGCGGTTGAACGCACGCTACAGCTTTTCGCATGGAAATGGCAACACACCGACCGTCTTCTTCGATGACATCTTCAACGATGGCGTGAACTTCACGAGCGACGTCTATAACGATGGCCTGGAGTACACCTACACTCCGACAGCAAATACTCTCTGGATCAGCCATTTCGGGGTGGACCGCGTTTCCCAGCCGTCCTTTTCCAAGACGCCGGACCCTACATCCTTCGGTTTTCCCGGATATCTTGATCAGAATGGCGTCTCGCGTATGCCTGCCATTCTGCCCAATTCCAACGGAGACTATTCCCGCTTTACTCCGCTATTCAGCCAGTGCTGCGTGGATACAAAGTTCGCTCACACACTTCTCAACTACTCAACCGCGTTCTCCTGGGTACATCACGGTCACAATTTTAAGTTCGGGGGCGAGCAGCGCCTCTTCTACAACAACTTTTTTCAGCCCAACTATCCGACTGGACTATTCAGTTTTGACCAGACGGTCAGTTCGGCTACGCCATACGATACGAATGGGGGCACCGAGGGCAATTCCTTCGCCAACATCCTGATTGGCTATGGCGACAGCGGTAGCATCAACGTCAGCCGGGCCGTTGCCGATCTCTCGCGGGAGACCGCCTTCTACGGGCTGGATAATTGGAAGCTGAACCAGAAACTCACGCTCAATCTCGGGATTCGCTACGAATGGAGTACTCCTTACACTGAGCGACACAACCTTGAGCAGTTCAGCGACTTTACCGGGAGCAGCGGCGTTAGCGTGCCTACGCTCGGCACGCTGCCAGGCGCGACTATCTTCGCCTCGAACTCCCAGCGCAATATTCCGGTCGATCGCAATAACTGGGCTCCGCGGGTAGGCTTCGCTTTTCAACCTAACGAACGTACGGTAGTGCGCGGCGGCGCAGGCGTGTACTTCGGCATGAATGTCGCGACCAATTTCCAGTATCCAAGTACCGCATTCAGCAGTGCTCCGTCGGTATTTTTCACTAAAGACAATTACGTTACCCGCTATGCCACACTTGAAAATCCATTCCCGGCAGGCATCCAGGATCCGCAAGGAACGAAATACGGCAAGCTTGCCGAGTGGGGTCTTTCCAATGGCAACAACCTGGATTTGGAAAAAGCGCGCAATGCTGAGATCTACCAATGGAACGTCGGATTGCAGCAGGCTTTCCCATGGCAGATCGTGCTCGGCATTGATTACTCGGCAAACCGAAGCACACATCTTCCCTGGGGCGGCTACAACAGCACCAGCAACCGCAATTTCATTCCCTCTGCGGTGCGTCGCCAGTACACCAGCGATGAACTGAGCGCGCTGGTCACAAATCCGTTTCAGCCGCTGTTCAATGGACCGAGCGCTACTTTTAACGAGCCCGAGTCTCGCTACGGTGACGACCAGATCCCTCAGCTGAATCTTCTGCGGCCGTACCCTCAGTTCGATGGCGTATTCCAGGGACTGCCCCTGCTCGCTGCCAGTTCCTGGTACAACTCGCTGCAGGTTCGCTTTCAAAAACGTGCCACCGAATATTTTTCCTTTGAAGGCAATTACACCTGGGCGAAGGCAGAAGACGACTCCTCCACCGGATTCAACGCGTTTGTCGGAAATCTCGACAGCGGCAATCCGCAGGAGCTGGATAACCTCAAGGCAGAATGGTCGGTGAGCGCAAATGATGCGACAAACCGCTTCGTAACCGCAATGGTGGCGCAACTCCCGTTTGGCCGTGGGCGCCTGGTTGGTGGGGGCATGGGACGCCCTCTCGACCTCGTCGTTGGTGGCTGGCAAGGCTCCACGACGTTTACATTCCAGACAGGCCAGCCCATGCCGATCAGTATGGCGAATCCGCGCCTAACGGATGGCAACCAGCGCCCCGACGTCGCGTGCGCGCAGGTGCTTACCGGGATCAGCGTACATCGCGCGGCATTTACCGACCAACCATATCTGAATGCCGGATGCTTTGCGGATCCCGGCGATCAGCAGGCAGGCGATGCACCACGGTACTTCTCCAATATTCGCGCAGATGGCATACACAACTTCGATGTTTCTTTCTCGAAGAACATCACACTTCCGCGAGAAAGCCAGCTTGAGTTGCATGCTGACTTGTTCAATTTCACCAACACGCCGCGGTTTGCTTTCCCGGTGTATTCCTATCAGGATCCCTCTTTCGGAATCGTAAACTCCACGGCTGCAGGTTACACTCCGCGGCATGCGCAGTTCGGCGTGCGGTACCAGTTCTAATAGGTGCGGCCTCCATTTGGCTGCGTCGCGTCCTTGTTGTTGAAAGGAGAGCTCTGCCCGTGAGTCGCTACGGTTCCCGCATCGCCTCGGCTGTACTGCTCGCCGCCGCATGCAGTTTGCATGCCCAGACAGTTGCTTCAAAGCCTTCCACGCAGCAAACCTTCGATGGTCCGTCGAGAACTTGGCTGAGCCAGGTCAGGATCGCCGCTTATCCGCTTACATCCAGCAATGCGGATGCGATCGTAAGTCAGGCAAAAGCGAGCGGCGTATACGGTATTGAGGTCGACAACGATATTCCTGGACGTTACGAAAGCCTGTTAGACCCGAAGGAAAAGTTGGCAGCCATTCGCCTTCTTGCTGCCGCTGCGCATCGCCAGCATAACAAGGCATTCGTGTATATAGCCGGCCTAGAGTGCATCTCTTTAAATGCAGATGGCCCGCACACACTGGCCAAGGAGCATCCGCAGTGGCTACAGCGCAAGATCACGGGCGACCCGGCAATTTTCGCAGCCAACGCGGCGTTCTGGATAAAGAAGGGTGAGGAAGACGCGTGGATCAGCCCCTATGCAGCGGACTGGCGCTCCCTCTATATGCAGCGCGTGCGGCAGATCGCGGCTACTGGAATCGATGGGATTTACGTCGATATTCCATATTGGATGACGCATTTCACCGGGTGGGAAGACACTTGGGCCAGTTTTGACGACTCCACGGTGGCGGCGTTCCGGCGTGACACCGGGCTCGACGCACGACATGATTTGAAGCTAGGTGATTTTCAAAATCCCAACTTCCGCAGGTGGGTGGACTTTCGCATCCGTACCATCACTGAGTTTCTCACCGAGATTCGCGCCAACGCGACGCAGATCAATCCTGATATCTCGGTTATTCCCGAGATCTATCCTGGAATTGAGGAGGAAGCGCCACGTGTAGGAGCGGACGTTTACCAGATCTATCCGCATGTCGACGCTATCGCCCACGAGTACGAGTTTGGCGGGGGGGACGATCATACCGCTGCATCCCGGACGCCTTTCGACTGGTTGATGTATCAGATAGGACTGCGTAGCTTCCGCGCCTTTGCCGGCGATCGCTCAACCTGGATTCTGAATTATTCCTGGGATGGCGCGCCGCATGTGAAGCCACGTGACGCCATGCTTACTCTCGCTATGTCTGAGCTAATGGCGGGCGCGAACGTGTGGGACGCGAAGGGCCACGTCATGTCCGGATCGAACGACCCGCCAACTCGTGCTGAGATCTTTCAATGGGTTGCCGCGCATCAGGCCATCTTCAGCGGCACGCGCACTCCCGTCGCCGAAATAGGAGTCTACTTCTCTGACACGACGAGAAACTACGATCCCAAGGAATACATCGCCTCCTATCGCGGCCTGCTCTTGCTTCTGTTGCAGTCACACATTCAGTTCCAGATCGTCACGCCACGCACGCTGTCCGCATTTACCGGTGACACGTTAGTCCTTCCCGATGTCCGTGTGCTTAGCAGTACGGAATCGTCGGCCATCCATCGTTTTCAGCAACGCGGCAGGCTCGTACTGACCGGGCACCCAGACGCAACACTAAATGACATCACAGGTGCGATTCGCTTCGCCGATAGTCCCGAACGCGACTATCTCCAGAGGGCCAGCGGCAACTTTGAAACGGCTCGTCCAACTGGACGGATACGTTCGCTAATACACGCGATCGAAGGAAGTGAGCAAATAAAGATCGTCGCGGGCCGCGAGGTCGTGGCCCACGCGGCCACGCTGAACGGCAGCCGCTATATATTCTTCGCTAATTTCACTGGTCTCCAGGCGGGCAAGAGGGCCACCCCAATTCCTCAGTCTGAAATAAGTATTATGACGCCAGCGACTTGGGGCACAAGCATGCATCTGCTACCCTTCCTCGGCAGGGAAAGCCTGGTGACTGGTAGCCCCTCGGGAGTCAACATGCAGTTTCGGCTGCCATCGCTCGAACGTGGCGCCGTTGTCTGGTTTGAAACCAAATGACGTGCAATTCCTATTCGAGCGTCCCAATGAACTTCGCTATCGGTGCGCGGAAGGTGGCGTTAATATTGCAGGCATGTAGTGGAACTGAAACAACTGCCGTCGATCTCCGGACTCAAAGCGGTCATTCCACTCCAGCCGATAACTGAGGCTTCTCTGGTCTTCAGACAGCCGTTCTGCCTCCGGATAGGGATAGCTGCTCATTTCGTGAAATGGCATCTGAGACACCGTAAATGGCAGCGCTTCGTAGAAGTCCATGTCTTTAACGTATCCGTTGGCATAGAAGAAGTAGTCGCGCTTCCAGTCCGGCGGCAATCCCGGAAGAGATGCGTCACCGAATTCTGCATCAATTTCATCGCCGCTCCCGAAAATTACATATTCGTCATCCTGTCGGTGCAGAAGAGGAGTCACATCGCCATAATGCGTATAGCTCCCACGTCCCCACTGGAAGGGGCCAGTCGCGCTGATGCGCTGATAGTCATACGTTAGGTCGCCTGGAGTTTTGCCATCGATCTGCTCTGGATAGCCTCGGAAGGCCACGGTGGCCGCCGTAAGCGGTAATTCGGTCACACGCGACGACGATGCTTCCGTGCCATTGTCCACCAGAATCTGATCCCAATAAATCTGCAGGTTAGTCCGCAATCGGATTCTTCGAACGTGCAGAGGCAATTTCCCAGTCAAATCAACCACAATTGTTCTGGGAAGGCCTGCAGGGAATCCCATGTCTTCTATAACCGTCTTCCAACTTCCGTCAGGCATCTGCGCCTCAACAGAAGGGGGTTCCGGCTGGAGACCGGCCTGCCAGGCGGCATACATGGAAGTCGCGCTGAAGTACTCAATAAATCCGTGCAGAAACAGTCGCAAGGGATGCTGAGAAGACCACGGTCCTAAGTCCAAAGTGAGTGTGTGCCGGTTCGCGAATCCCGTATAACTAAGGTTGGTGAAATCACGAACATACTTATGATCACGTTCGGCAAGAAGCGCGAGAACATCCTCACCTTTGTCGTTCCAGGCGCCCACCGGAAGATGTGTTTCACGGGAGGCAATGATTGGAGCGCCGCTTGCGAATGGTTTCTCGCCCAGGAAGCGCTCATCTGGATATACCTCAGTGCCCTGAGGATGGTCCACTGCGATCAGACGCAACTGATCGATGTAGTTGACCTCCTCCATTGGCTCCCCAAACCGGAGGCTGAGCCTGCCGTTTTGTGGCTTCAACAGGGAGCCCTCCACTTTGATCCACTCGTCAGGGTCACTCTCATTGTGCGCTGATGGCGATATCCAATGGCCGACAACTGCGGCTCCTATTACATCGGAAATAAATCGATATTTTTTCCCGTCCCATGCAAAAAGAACAGGACATGAACTCCCTCGACGATCCAATTCTTGTAGCAGGAGCGGCTTATTAGCGACGATGTCGATTTCATCCTGCGGGACGCCGGTCGGCCACAGCACCCGCACCACATCCACCCGATCGCTCTTTCCTAAACCCACGAGTATGTCCGTTGGGCCTTGGCCAAGATAGCCTGAACTTCCTGCAATTTCGAACTTCTGGAAATTGCCATTGAAAAAGCTTTCTACCTTGGTCCCAAGAGCCAGCTTGTTATCTGCGAGACCAGTGAGAGCAATGCGGAGCGAGTGGTTCTTATTTCCTCCAACATTGCGCAGCACCAGTGGGGCGCGGCTGCCGCGAGCGACGACCAGGTCTGGCGCACCATCTCCATCAACATCGGCCGCGAACAGTGATTTCGCGCCTGATACATCTACGTCCGCAAGTCCCAGCAGCTTGCTCATATCTTTGAAGCCCTCGGGGCCACAGTTACGGTAAACGCGAACTCGGGCGCCTTGGGGGGTGTCTACAATCACCGCCACATCGATCCATCCATCGTTGTCGAAATCGATCGGCGTAAGCCCCCATCCACCGGTGGCGTCCCCCATTGGCAGAGAGACTTGCTGGAAACGTTTCCCCTGAATGTTCTTCCACAATGTGAGGCCCGGCGCACCAGCATGTGTGACAGCCACATCCATCCAGCCATCTTTATTGAAATCAAGGACCGTGATCCCGCGAGTTGCAGAGAGATGGCTGTCGCTGTAAAGAGCGACTGGCCTAAACGCTCCTTCGCGCTGGTTTTCAAAAATCGTAGGTGAGGTGCCCTGCCCAGTCACAAGCAAATCTACTGCGCGATCGTTGTTGATGTCCGACAAGATAGCGCTAGCGCTGACTGAAGTGCCAGTCAGGCCGGTGGGGGCGGTCCATTCAGTAAATGTGGAGTTACCGTTATTACGCCAGAGAATATTTGGACCGCTGCCCGATGACAGAGCGGAGCCTGTAATAAAGAGATCAACATCGCCGTCGTGGTCGAAATCGACGAAGGTCAAGCCGGCTGGATGGTTCAGCGAATGGATTCCAAGCGACGAAGTCGTATCCGCAAATTTGCCATGCCCAAGATTACGAAAGACAACAATGCGATCTTTTAGAACGACCGCGAGGTCCGGCAATCCGTCATTGTCATAATCGCCCACGGCACAGGCGATGCCCCTCCCTGTGACTGTTAGGCCCAATGTCTTCGCATCGATCATGACTGGAGACCCATCCGACGCAATCCGATATGTCTGTATCGCGTTCGCACCGGCCTGCATAGCGACGATACCCTTCTGCCCATTGCCTTCGAGATCAAGGATGCAGGCCCCTGCACCATCTGTTGGTGAAGCAGGGGGGAGCGGCGACTCAGTCGGGACAAATGTGACCGGAATCATTTCAGTTGCGGCGGTGGGGGGCTCCTGCATATCCTGCGCAGTTGCATAGTGCCCTTGCTCTCCATAGTTGTCACTGAAGATCGTGCCGACCTTGTCTTGCGTAATTTTCTGGAAACGTCGGACATGCTCGCGCGCCTCGTCAGACTTACCTGAACGCTGAAGAGCGCGTGCCAAACCGTACTGGGCTGAAGCGTGCAAAGGGCTGGCCTGCAACGCCCTCTCGAATTCCGCAATTGCATGATCGTAATCTTTTAACCCTAGATCGATGCTGCCAACATAGTAGTGGCTGTCGGCATCTTGAGGATCTAGATCAGCCGCATGCTGAAAAGCCTTCAGCGCCGCTTCCTGACTTCCCGAATCGAACAATGCCAACCCTAAGCTGTACCAGACTGTTGGGTTTGCCGGGTCAAGGAGAGATGCCGATTTGAGCGTCTCCTCTGCCTCCGGTAAGCGGCGTAGGTAAATCAAAGCAATTCCTTTATTAATCACAGGAATTGCCGAATGGGGCGCTCTGTGATGAGCATCCTCAAACTGGATGAGCGCCTTGCTCGGTAGCTGTTGATTCAAGTAGGCAACGCCAATGTTGTTAAGACGCGCCGCCACTGGATCTTCCTTTGGGATTTCAGCGCTCCATGCGACAAGCGACATTAACGCAGCACACAAGATGAACGTTGTCCGTACACGAAGCGAGCACTTCAAATGATTTGCTTTCCTTGCGAATATGGGTTTGTAGACAAGTCAGAGTTCCGCCAGGCGACAGGCCCCAGAAAAGGACAGCCTCACAAGATCGCCATGATTATAGTGCAGACACTTGCCCTCGGACCAAATCCTGGAACCATGATCTCCAATCGTCATCCGACCAGCCGTTAATATTCGCACAGCGATGCTCTTTTTGGCTCCGGCGAGGAATGATCGCCTGAACAGCTTGCAAAGTGTAGCCAGGGCGGTTGTACTCAGTGAAAATCGTGCGATCTCACATCCAGTGCACCATCTGGCAACGCTGCGATTCGCATAGCCTTTATATGGATGACGTTATCCTGGTTCTGAAGCGAGCCATGAACTACCACAAACTTACTGCTTGTGATAATCACTCGGTTTTGCTCATAGATATCTGGTGCGATGATGATATTCGCAATACCGGTCTCATCTTCCATTGAGAGGAAAATAAATCCTTTTGCCGTACCAGGCCGTTGTCGCGCTATGACACAGCCTGCCGCTCGTACCTGTTCTCCGTCCCTGCAGTCCCGTAGTTCCCTTGCTGATCGGACTCCTTGTCTAGACAACTCAGCACGGCGGTAATACATCGGGTGTTTACCAATCGTAAGCTCGGTTCCTGCATAATCCGCAATTAAGCGATCTTCAGCATTCATTTGACGAAGTGGTAAAAACGTTGAAGAGCGATCACATAGCCATTCGCCTTTTTGCGTAAATAATGGTCCCTCCTTCTTGCCCGCTCGTTCTACCTGCCATAGAGCATCGCGGCGGTGGCTAACGCTATCCACTTCGTTCAGGGCGCCAATATAGGCCAAGGATGTGAGTTCTTTCCTATCCAGCTGTGGAACACGCAAGGCAACATCTTCAGCCGATCGGAATGGGCCATCTTCGCCTACGAGATTCGATAAGAGCCTCAGCAGATAGCCTTCGCAGACGCTTCGCATATCTGAACCCAATACGCAATGACAATGCCCCATCGACTTCGTGCTCAACAGTGCATGCCCATTCTGAATGCTGTACATCAATAGGTTTGACACGCAGAGTTATGACGTTGCGCATCTTTCACCAGGACAGCAGGCGAGTAAAATCCCATCGGCTGATTATTCAGAATGGCGCAGGTAAATGCTGCTAGATATTTCACTTTGAAATATGCCGAAGCATAGGCAATGAGTGCAAAGCTTGCGGCATGTGATTCAGGGAATCCGTACAATGCAAACGAACTGATGTTCTGCACAATGTTGTCTTGTGTGGCAGCGTCGATGCCGTTAGCTTTCATTCCAGCCCTGAGCTTGTCCTCCAGATTTTTCATGCGCTCCCAGGATCGACGCATGCCTACAGCACGACGCAATTCGTCGGCTTCTGCGCCAGAGAAGTTGGCAACCACCATCGCCATCCGAAGTAACTGCTCTTGAAAAAGCGGCACACCCAGAGTCCGCTTCAGCACCGGCTCCAGCGACGGATGCGGATACGACACCTCCTCCTTGTCTTGTCGCCGACGCATGTACGGGTGCATCATCTGCCCCACAATCGGACCGGGCCGGATGATAGCGACCTGCACCACGAGATCATAAAATTTTTCTGGACGGTTTCTGGGTAGCGAGGCCATTTGCGCACGGCTCTCAACTTGAAACATTCCAACCGTGTCGGCGTTTTGCAATGCTCGATACACATTTCTATCATCGGGCAATTGAGCCAGATCGACATCTTCGCCATAATGCTCGGGAATTAGGTCCATGCAGTCTTTGATAACAGCCAGCATGCCGAGACCTAGCAAATCTACTTTAATAAGTCCCAACTCTGCACAGTCTTCTTTGTCCCACTGGACAACCGTACGGCCCGGCATCGAGGCTCTTTCCAATGGAACAATACGATTCAAATGGTTCGGCAAATCACCATGCCGCCCGAGTGCTGTCCAAGGTGACGCGGCAGATCCTGTATTCGCATGGACAAATCGAGATATTTAGCAATCCTTGGGTGTTGAATATCAAAGCCAGCATTGTGAAACGAGTGCGCCATTGTGTCGTCTCACGCCTCGCCACTCCCAATTGCTGACCAGACTGGACAAACGGCCCAGTGATTCTTCATCAAAGCCAAATGCCTTCCCTACTTCACGCGCAGCTGACTTGCCACGATACGTTATGACATTCGCTGTCATAGCGGCGCCAAGTTCACCATAGCGCTTATAGACATATTGAATCGCCAGCTCACGCTTTTCTTCAGAGGGCAGGTCAAGATCGATATCCGGCCATTCGCCTCGGCTATCGCTTAAAAAGCGCTCGAAGAGCAAGTTCATTCCGATTGGATCGACCGCCGTGATTCCCAGAGCGTAGCAGACAGCGGAATTTGCGGCGCTGCCACGGCCCTGGATGAGAATTCCGTTACGATTGCAGTAATCAACAATGTCCCAGACAATAAGAAAGTAGCCTGCGAAACCTAGCTTTTCGATAAGAGCTAGTTCATGGTCGACCTGGTTTTTAGCGCGGCTTAATAAAGCGCTATTGTTCTTGCATCCGTAACGTCGTTGGACTCCTTCAGTAACGCGCTTCCGCAGAAAGCTGCCCATCGTATCGCCATCTGGTACTGGGTAAGTGGGAAATTCGTAACCCAGATCAGCCAGCTTGAACTTGAGCCGAGAAGAAAGGTGCGCGGTGTTTTCGGTCGCTCCTGGCATATCGCGGAAGAGCTCGCACATTTCTCGGGCTGGCCGTAAGTACCTTTGATTATTGAATGACAGTAGACGACCGGCCTGGTCAAGGCTAGTGTGATTACGTATCGCCGTAAATACATCCAATATCTCGCGATCACCTGGGCTTGCATAACGAGCTCCATTTGTAGCAATCACGGGAACCTTCAATGATCGTGCTATACGGAGCGCTAGCTGGTTTCGCCACTCCTCTTCACGTTCCTGGTGGCGCTGTAGCTCGACATAGACATTCTCACGGCCATAAACAGATATGAGTCGTTCAACAACGTTGCGTCCAGTTTTTTCCCCGCCCTGTGTCAATGCAGTGGCTAATGGTCCTTCATCTCCGCCCGTTAAACAGATCAGGCCGGATGAATATTGCTGCAAGTCGTCGAAACTCGCCACGCCCTCATTTTTTGTCGTCTCGCGCATCTTGGTATTGGTAATAAGTTGGCAAAGATTCTGGTACCCTTCCCGTGATTCGCAGAGCAAGGCTAGACGCGCAGGCTCTTCAACGTGCTGGTGCGGCAGCCACGCAGGAGGCGCTAGTCGGCGACCGCAATTCGATACGGCAATTTCAGCGCCAGTATGAGCGCGAATGCGATTCCTCTTTGCGCTACTGTAAAAGCGGGCAGAACCATACAGGCCGTTGCGGTCAAGAAGTGCGAGTGCCGGCATCTCCAGAGCTATCGCGCGCTCAATCAATTGTTCTGGTTGCGACGCACCTTCCAGGAAGCTGAACGCGCTTGCGGCGTGCAACTCTATATATTGATCAGTCATAAAGCGCTGCCATTTGCCAACTGCCTTGCATCGGATTGCGCATCACACAGCAGCAAAGCAGTCCTTCCTCTTGGGCATTTGCTACCAGGTCCCACTGCTCGAAAGTCCACCGGAACTGGTTCCACCAGTGCCCACTTGTCAGCCAGGGCCCATACGCATCTTTAACTTTGTATAGCCTTCCCTCAAAAACAAACGCCTGCGGACGGCTATCTCGAACCCTAAGCGCGATAGTTTTCATTGGACACAGCTTCCGCATTGCAGTTTTATATCGATTGGAAGAAGCGCGTGGTGTTGACTCGCCAGGGAGAGTGAACGGTTCTACACGAAATTCATGGGGCTGATAACTATCTGCGAGCACCGCGCGCCCAACGCATTCTTCACCTACTATGGCGCTGATGCGTGCCAGCGTGCCATTCAGCCGCGCCGGTTCGGGCAATTGTGGAGTCAACAAACCAAGTTGCACTTTGCTGACACTGCCCGGCTCAGCGGCGAGGGTGAGCGCAAGAATTGCGGCTTCCGGCGGATGTGTTTCAAGCTCGAGATGAAGAAGCTTAATCCAGAGCTGCTTGTCATTTGTTGGCTGGGCAGGCCGGACAGTACATGACTGTGTCGCCGCGCCCTGGAACTCCAGCTTTATAGTGACGGATGCGATGGCCAGCACGCGGGATTTTGCACGCTGAATTAGCTGATCCAGCATTCGATTCATCACGAAGAGCAGAGCCTCAAGCAGTTCGGCTGGAGTATCAAGCTCCATATGCTCTTCAAGCACGGAGGGGGCCTCACGTGGTTGGAATAAATGCGGCTTTTCTCCACGAGCCAATTGGCGAAGCTGTTTACCTGATTGTCCCATCCTGGCGATCAATTCATCTTCGGGCAAGTCTGCAAGGTCTCCTAATGTTCGAATGCCCCAGAATGAGAATGTTTCCCGTTGCTCTTCGGTAAGTGGGAGAACTGTGAGTGACAACTTTGCAAGTGCTGCACTTTCTTCACCTGCAGGGATACTCTTCAGAGAAGTGCGCGAAGGCATTCCCTTCGCAAGAAGGGTAGCGGCATGGATATTTCTGCTGATAGCAAGACAGGCATGCAGGCCAAGTACTTTGACTTGTACAAGGATTTCGCGCGACAGAGTTTCAGGCGGACCGTGTAGCTTCTCCGTTCCCGCGATGTCGATGACGCATAGGAACGCGTTATCCTCATTCTTTTCTTCAATGCGTGGAGAAAACGCGCTCACACATTCAAGCAGGATTTTCTTAGTTGCTTCTTCGTCTTTATGTGAGCGCGTAAGCACGGCGATTGAGGGAAACGCGTCGATTTCGATTCCAGTCATTGCATGAGCCACACCGAGCCGACGCGCCTTCATGTTGAGCGAGCAGACCTTTTGCGATGGAGGATCTCCATCCATAACGATGGAGGGTCGATCGCGCAACTCTGATCTGAGACGTAATAACGCTTGGACGGGAAATTCTTTTACATAAAGGCAGGCATACAATTCGGCAGGCGTCGCTAGGGTCGTCATCGCTGACCCGCCCGTGCGACTTGACTGTACCAACTCGTATGAGTGGCACTTCGCTGAGACTCGTGTAGTGGCGCGACAGTTGTCCTGATCTCATTGAAACGTCGGCGCACCACTTCCAGACGATGCTCACTTCCTTTGAAAACTCTGCTTCCCTCGTGATGTACATCGCCCGGCTCAAGCCGCAGCAAAAGCTCTGCGCTGCTCTTCGCGCAGGGATGTTGTGTCAATAACAAAAAGCTCGTTTGTGTGTGGTCGGCCGCTGCACGATAACGAAACCACGTCGCGAGAGGTATACGTAAGGCATCTGCCGGTGCGATGTTGCACATATCCAGAACAATCGCGCTGAATCCACCTCCCTGCAAAAGCAGATCAGCTACGCGAAGTGCTTGATCGATTCTGGACCATGGTCTTTTGGACGACGAGATTTTTTTGTACGGCCTCGTCGCCAGTAGTGTTTGTTTCGGAGCCTTCACAGAATACGAGCTTTGCACCTCAGTTTGCTGCGAAATCGACTCTGACTGGAAAAGCCCGTGAATTACACGGGAAAGCCCTTTTATCTCATTGCGAGGATGAGACCCAAAGCCTCCACCGTGCAATCCTTTCTTGATTGGAGGAGGAACAAAGTATTTCTCAGGAAGAGTGAATTCAGGTTGAGGGGCTGATACAACATGGGATCCATTTTGTACTCCACAACGCACCCAGAGGAGTCGTGACAACTCCACTCCTGTTGCAGCTGCCGATTCTGGGTCGAGTCCATCCGATACATCGATCCAGGCACAGACCTTGGCTGCCTGCGTTAATCCTGCGAGGAAGGACAGTGCTAAAGTGGTTCGCCCAGAACACTCCGGGCCCGCGACTTCGGTTATGGCGCCAACGGGCAGTCCACCTTCCAGCAACGCATCCACGCTAGGGATACCGGTAGCTGCGATCGCGCGGGGGATTCGCGGAACCGGAGTCAACGCAGATGGATTTTTTGCGGCAAGGGCAGTTTCAATTTGATGGCGAATTTGGGCAGCTGAGCGCATAGGTCTTCGCCTTATATTCGCCTTAATCGCCCTGTTTATGTCAAACTGCCGTTGCACATCTCCCAGTGCAGGAACTGGCAATGCGCCTGAAAATACATGACTTGTGCGATAACTTTTTTACTAATCCGCCTACTTCAACAAGGCACTGACTTGCCCTAAATCATGTATGAATATCCGGGTATCGCGTTCGCGATCCTCATCTGTGCGTGCACGCAGAATCGCCGCGGGGTGAAGAGTTGCAATGATAGGCGGTAGGCCTTCAGCATGTTGAACTTTCCCGTGTGATTGCGTGACTTTGAATCCGGTGCCCAATAAAGATTGCGCAGCAACGGCGCCGAGACAGACGATCAACTCTGGACGAACAGCTTCTAATTCCGCCTCAAGCCAGGGCCTGCAAGCATGGATTTCTTTCATGCTCGGCTTTTTGTGAATACGAAGTTTACCGCGCGGCTCCCATTTGAAGTGCTTGACTGTATTTGTTACATATACCTTTTGCCTGTCAATCTCCGCTTCTTGAAGACACTTATCAAGTAATTTTCCGGCCGGTCCAACGAATGGCCGACCTTCTAGGTCTTCCTGGTTTCCCGGCTGCTCACCAATCATCATGACTGCAACTCTGGGTCTCTTTGCTTCAGTTCCAGTTTCCAACTCTCCAAAAACGGCCTGGGTAGCATTGCGATAGAGATCGCATCCGTGACAGTGCTGTACCGCTTCTCGAAGAACAGGCAAACTTCGATCTTCTGGAATAAATCGTGCTGCGGTTTCCCTTGCAGATACAGGCATAAGCACCTCTGCTGACACACTTAGATGCGAACTTTTGCGGGCATGCCACTCCATGCGCCTGTTCCGCTTTGTCCTTCAAGCGCAGTCATTGCGTAGCAAATCAGTCATCGTGTCGAGACCATGTTGTAGGCTTCAGATGATCAAAAAGTACGAGCGAAGCATCTTAATAATGCATATGAGTGTGGGAAAGCGAGATAGATTGCGAGCAAAGGGGAAACTGGTGATCGTGGTGACAGGTGCGTCCGCCGGACTGGGACGTGCCATCGCACACAAATTCGCAAAAGATGGATCGAGAATTGGATTGATAGCACGCGACGAGGAGGCGCTACGGAACACTGCCCGTGAAGTTCAGAATCTGGGCGGCCAAGCTCTAGAACTGGCGCTGGACGTTAGCGAAGAAGATGCCGTTGAGTCGGCTGCCTCTCGCGTAGAGGAAGAGTTTGGTCCGATCGACATATGGATCAACAACGCGATGGTCTCGGTCTTTGCGCCCATCAAGGAGACAGAAGCCCGTGAGTTTCGCCGTGTTATGGAAGTCAATTACATGGGCTATGTTCATGGAACGCTCGCAGCACTCCGGCGAATGCTCCCCAGGAATAGGGGAAGAATCATTCAAATCGGATCGGCACTGGCTATTCGGAGTATTCCTTTACAAGCCGCTTACTGTGCGACAAAGCACGCGATCGTCGGATTCACAGACTCACTGCGTTGTGAGCTTTATCACGATCATAGTGATGTAAAAGTCTCAGTCGTTCAAATGCCCGCCATGAACACGCCACAGTTCACTTGGGTCAAGAGTCGATTGCCCAGAATGCCTCAGCCCGTTCCACCGATTTATGAGCCCGAAATCGGAGCGGAGGTGGTCCGGCATGCCGCGCTCTCCCGCTCTCCTCGTCGGGAATATTGGGTAGGCGGCTCCACGGTGCAAGCGATCATCGGTCAGAAAGTCGTTCCCGGCCTGCTGGATCGCTATTTAGGCAAGACGGGGTACAAAGCGCAGCAGCGGAAGGTTAAGGATTCACCAGATCGCGCCGACAACCTGTGGCAACCGGTTTCAACCACTCTGGGAACTCACGGTCCGTTCGAAGAGGAGTCGCACACTTCAAGCGTTCAGGTTGCTCTTGATCTCCATCGTGGCTGGATAGTGATCGGATGTGCGGCAATCGGCGCAGCGTTGCTGTCGGCGAAGTTTATATCGTCTTAAACGATGCGAGGATTTCCCTTGAAGCGGGTGAACGGCGGGCTTAGATCATAGCGAATGCCAGGCTCACTTTGATCTCGCTGATTGGAATAGAAGATAGCATCACCCTGTTTGATTAAGTAGTCGGCCGTTCGTGCGGCCAACGCTTGAATTGTCAGGCCCGGATTAGCGGAGCCCTGCGTCGGCAAAATGCTGCCGTCACAGACAAATAGGTTAGGGATATCGTGGGTCCGGCCAAACTTGTCGACGACAGAGGTGGCAGGATCTCTCCCCATACGCGCAGCACCCACAAGATGTGCAAAGCGTGACTCCTGCACTACCTCTTCTGCGCCAGCCGCGCGCATAACATCCATTACTTTGTTCTTGCCAAACTCGATAAGCTTCCTATCGTTGTCATGGAGACTAAAAGTCACCTTGGCCACTCGCAATCCGTATTGATCCCGCTCCTCCGCTAGCTCAACGCGATTTTCCTCCCAGGGAAGAATCTCGCCGAGAACGCCAAGTGTGGCCCAATGGTTATAGTCCATCATGACGCGCCGAAGGCCCCATCCCCATGCACCCATCGCTGCGATCATCTGTTTTGCAAATGCTATCGGCAGAGGCCCTACAGTCTGAATGGCAAAGCCGCGGGCAAAGTCGCGGCGTTTGTCTGTTTCATAAAACTCTTCGGAGAGAGCATGCGCAGGCGGCGCCTTATACAGGCGAATGAGTTCCTGGAATCGGCCCGCGATGACGTTCCCTGCCTGGGCCATCAGGTACTTCCCGACGGTTCCGCTGGAATTTGCGAGTCCGTGCTGAAATCCGGGGCAGGCAGAGTTAAGTAGCAGGCGTGGAGTCTCGATTGCGTATCCCGAAACAATAACGGCGCGGGCGTGCTGAAAGTGCTCGTTACCCTTTCGGTCGAGATAAAATACCCCGTCCACACGGCCGTCCTCGCGAATGCTGATTCGCGACGCCATGGAATATGCCCGGACTTCAGCACCATGCGCGATCGCGTCTGGCACATGCGTGATCAAAGTGCTTGCTTTGGCCCCGACTTTGCAGCCCTGCAGACAGAAGCCACGATAAATGCAGTGCGGCCGATCGCCGTGCGAAGCAGACAGAATTGCAACAGGCCCACCCGCTACAGTGCGGATACCTAATTTCGTGCAGCCGCGCACCAGCACATCGCCAACGCCGCCCATTGGATGGGGACCATACGGGTGACCGTGTGGGTCCCCCCAGGGAAACCATGCCGGGCCGGCCACCGGTATCTCTTTTTCCAGCAATTCGTAATACGGCTTCAGATCCCAGTAAGTGATTGGCCAGTCGACACCGACGCCATCGTCGCTATAGATACGAAAGTCTGATGGGTGAAATCGAGGAGCAAAGGCTGCCCAATGCACCGAGCCGCCGCCAACGCCCTTACCACTGTTGTTGGCGCCTAGAGCCAGAGGGTGCGTGCCCCCTGTTATTCGCAAATCGTTCCAATACAGTTCGTGTGATCCCTTTTCATCGCTGACCCAATCCTTTTCTGTATCCCAGAAAGGCCCCGCTTCAAGACCGACCACACGAAATCCAGCGCGCGCCAGGCGCTGAAGCAGAACACCGCCTGCCGAGCCTACGCCGATGACGCAGTAATCGACGGCTTCTTTGTCAGCATACGTTTTTATCGGTCGAGAAAGGGCCTGCATCGGCCCCAACCGATGATTCATAGGCATGCTGCCATTGCTGGACGAGCCCACTAGTGACTGCCTCCGTGGCCATGCGTAGAACTGTGTCCCGGAGGAGCATTCGCAGTATCCAACGCAGAAAGTGAGTCCACTGGCGTATTCCATTCATAGCGGACCTCGTCCTTCTCCCAAGGTTCCGGCAATCCGTTTTCCAGCCTCATATATCCGCGTGGATACGCCGGACCGCCAAAGCCGATCTCATCCCATGCCCAGGGATGCGAATAATACGCGTTGACGCAATCTTCCGTGAGAAGCGCCCAAAAGCGATGAACCGGCAACCGTTTCCAAACTTCATGGGCCGGCTCTGGCTCTGCGTCATGAATGGATTTCAAAATAAGTTCCTGCCGGTGTGCCGAGAGCGATGTGAAAGAAAGGCTAAAGCGTTCCATCGCCATTTCATCAATTGCTCTCAACCCGAGACGATATGCCTCCTGGTCGGACGGCATGTCTTCATAGCGAAAGCCGTTGAGAGCATTTTTCGAAAGTCGTTCGTCAATGGTTGGCAGGATAGGAATCGTTCTGTCCGCAGCGCGATCATCCTGGGGTAATACCCGGTCGATAACTGCCTGCATCAGGTCTGCCTGTGCGCTCTCGAAAAAGCGAAGAGCCGGCTGTTGAGTCAAGCGACCGACGACTGTATTGCGCGTCGCATTCTCCCACCGCATCTGCTGGTCAAGTGTGCTATAGCCGCGATAGTAGCCTGGATGCTCAAGATCGCGAATTTGCTTGCCAGTGATGGGATCAGTCGGAAAGGAAATCTTCTCAGGCATTCAACCCTCCCTCCTCAAAAGGCTGGAGAGAAGACCAAGGAAACCGCAGGCCGCGAAGAGTAGTGGCGCAAAGATCGGTGGCCCGTAGAGAACGTTATAAAGCGGCTTCTTCAAGCCGCCCGGTCTGCGGACGATACCGCGCGCGTGATAATAGAAACCGATTGCGCCATTCGCGAGCGCAATCGAAGAGACAGCAGGTAGCAGTGTATTCGCTATTTTGCGGCTCTTGATAGCTCCCATTGCTGCGCCCATTAGAACCGGGGTCAGGAGCACGGGAGTCCATTGGGCCGGGTATCGGAAGTTCGTTTTGTAATGCGAATACAACGCCTCAAAGCCACTAAACGAAGCCCAGAGCATGGTGACCGCTGAGAGATGCTTCTGAAATCTTCCGTAACGGAGGTCATTACGCCACCCCGATCGGCCATAAAGAACTTTAGGTCGAATAGCGAGCACGTTATGTATCGGGCACCCCATTTCATCTTCTCGACGCAGATACGAAGCGAGCAGTCCCAGATAGGCGCTTGTGCCGAATAATAACGGCGCAAATATCGGCGGCCCCATCACGATGTTGGTTACAGGCAGCGTCCAGCCACCGGGCTTACGCGCAATGCCGCGGATATGAAAAAAGAAACCAACAAGCCCGTCAACAAGAGTCACGACACTGATTGTCCGCAGAATAACCCGCGCGCTCCACCTATTCACGGTTCCCAGTCCTGCAGCTACAGCAAGGGCTCCGCTCAGCGCGACGGGTGTATACATCACCGGGTTGCTATAGCTTCCCTTGTAATGTTCATAACTAACTTCAAGACCGCTGGCGACGCTGGTAGCGGCAACGATAAGAGATAAGCTCCGCTGAAAGCAGCCCTGTCGAATGTGTTCCAGCACCTCCGCAGTCGTATCCCCGATCAGCCGCGGCATCCTGCGCTGCGCTACGCGTTCCAGAGCGGTTGAAAAGCTATCAGTCATTGCTTTCTAAATCATTCGATGCGAGAAAGCTGGCCGGCATATTTCGCCGCGCAAATTCCAATTGGTTGATCCGAGAAGTCTCATGCGGCATAGCGCACAGCATCCTGGTGCTTGAATGTCAGACCCAGTCCCGGTGCGGAGGGGTCCGGCGTGAGTCTGCCATTCTTCGCGGCTATAAATCCATCAAAGAGCATCTCTTCGATGCGAACGTGATCATGGAAATATTCGACATGGCGGAAGTTCGGCACCGCGCAACCTACATGCACGTGCAGGGTCGGTGCGCAATGCGCAGAAAGGGGGCATGCAAAGCTCTGCGCAACAGCGACTCCCCGAAGAAAACCGGTGAATCCTCCACACCGTGTGGCATCGAGTTGCAGAACGTCGACAGCCTGTGCCTCGAGCATTCGCCGGAAGTAGAACGTGTCATATCCATACTCCCCGGCCGCCACCTCCATCGGGGGCGGTAGCAAGTCGCGGACACAGCTGAGTTCGGCAAGATGGTCTGAACTCACAGGCTCCTCAAACCAGCTCACGTTACATTCCGCAAATCGAGCGGCGAGCGCAAGCGCCTCCTTCGTTGCATATGCGCCATTCGCATCCACAAAAAGATCTATATCCGCTCCGATGGCTTGCCGGGCTAGCCGAACTCGCCGCGGGTCATCAGCAGCGTCTGAGCCAATCTTCATCTTGACCATTTGGATGCCGTCTTCGACCCATTTCGAAAGCTGATCGGTGAGCCTGGCATCGGGGTAAGACGTAAATCCTCCACTTCCGTACACGGCAACACTCGGCTCCACTCGTCCGAAAAGCTCGGCGACTGAGCAACGCAGCAGCCGGGCTTTTAAGTCCCAGAGCGCAATGTCCAATCCAGAGATGGCCATCGCTCCCATGCCGCGGCTGCCATCATTTCTCACCTCGCTGAGCATCGCCTCATGCAGGGCTGGTATGTCGAAAGCTTGCTTTCCCATTAAGCATTTTTCGCCCAGGTGCTTGGCTACGTGCACGATCGCCGCGTTGCCGTAGGTATACCCAAGACCGACGACCTCTCCGGCGCGAATCTCTACCAGCACAAGAGTGGTCGAATTCCATGCCAGCGTGCCGTCTGCCTCAGGTGCATCCGTAGGAATCGTGTAAGCAGAAACTGCGATCTGGTCGATGCAAGCCGCCGAGAAAGCCATGTACCTCATTCCTCAAGCCGGAGAGTCGGGTACTGCTACACCAACTCACGGATTTTGTCGTGGGCATTTGTGATGGCGATCTTGGAACGATTCGGTTCCCCGCGGAGCAGCGCCTCCGCAAGCTTCATCGCCTGCGATGCTTTGATTTTCGCTGGCATCGGCGGAGTGAATTGGTCGACTACCGCCTCAATGAGGACGGGCTCGCGTCTGTTAAGCACGTTATCCAGCCGAGATCCGCATGTGGAGGGGTCATCAATTTGGACAGCGTCAATGCCCGCGCCACGTGCGATCGCAACAAAATCGGCTGGATACAAGTCGCAGGCGAATTCCGGGTTCCCAAGAAACACCATCTGCTCCCACTTGATTTGGCCAAGTGTGTTGTTCTTGATGACGATGATCTTGATATTGAGCTTGTACGCTGCCACCGTGATGAGCTCTCCCAAAAGCATGCTGAGGCCCCCGTCACCGATGATGCAGTAGACGGGACGGTCTGGATATGCGACCGCCGCTGCGATCGCGTATGGTAAGGCACAGGCCATGGTTGCTAGGTTCCCCGAACAGCTGTGCTTTTGCCCTCGCAGGGCTGGAACATACCTCGCCCACCAGGTGGTGATCGTGCCGGAATCCGATGTGACGATCGCATTTGACGGAATACGCTTGCCCAATTCCCAGCCTACGACCTGGGGCTTCATCGGCTTATCGTCCCGTGTGCCGCGCTCTTCCATCAGCTTTTTCCATTCAGCCTTCGATTTCTGTGCCTTTTGCAGAAACTCCTTTTTGTGCGGTTGAAGGAGCGGCATAAGCGCTCGCAAGCACCTCTTTGCGTCCCCTACTAACCCGACATCCGTGGGATATCGCAAGCTGATCCGCTGCGGATCGATGTCGATTTGCACGCTCTTCACCGATCCTGGCTCAGGGAGAAACTCAACGTAAGGGAAGGAAGTGCCCACCATAAACAGGGTGTCGCATCCCTCCAGCGCATCCTGAGATGGCTCTGTTCCCAGCAGACCGATCCCACCTGTCGTATAGGGGCTGTCGTCGGGAACGGCAGCCTTGCCCAAAAGTGCTTTTACAATCGGCGCGCCAAGTTTCTCCGCGATCTCCTCAAGTTCTTCGGTCGCGTGTAGTCCGCCCTGACCAGTCAAAATCACGATCTTTTCACCGCGGTTGAGTATGTCCGCCGCATGCTCGAGTTCAATTCTTGCGGGTGACTCGTCAAAGTATGCGGGGACTGCCGAGGTGTGATGAATGGGATTGCGTTCCGACCGTCCTTTTTTTGTCTCCTGGACCTGCACATCGACCGGGATCGTGATGTGCGCGACACCTCGCGACGACAACGCTGTCCGAATCGCCAGATCGGCAACGCTTTCCATATGAGCACCGTTCATCACTCGCTCATTGAAATCGGCTACATCCATGAAGAGCTTGTCGAGTGCTACATCCTGCTGGGTGAAGGTGCCGATCAGATCGCTGTGTTGCATACCCGTAATGGCCAGTACGGCAGCACGATCCATCTTGGCGTCATAAAGCCCATTGAGCAGGTGGATGCCACCAGGTCCCGAAGTCGCGATGCACACACCGAGACGCCCGGTGAATTTCGCATAAGCGCAGGCCATGAACGCCGCTGCCTCCTCATGGCGCACATGAATGAAGCGAATCTTTTCCTGGTTTTTTCGAAGAGCCTCAAAGACCCCGTTGATGCCATCGCCGGGCAGTCCGAACACAGTATCAACGCCCCATGCGATGAGGCGCCCTACAAGAACATCCGATGCATTTGTCACAAGGAGCTCCCGGCTGGAATCTGAGAAACAGCTGCCAGATATCAACTAGGACGCACAATTGACAGCCGGAGTTTTCCCCTCGCAACGAGGAATGCTCCCGTGACACTCTGGCAGTTGTCGGTCTTACTGCTCCATGACCCCGTACGCGAACCGTGGCGGCAGGTTACATCCATTTCGCTCGATCCATGCAAGCGTCAACGCCTGCACGACCGGAAGCATCGTGATGCCCTCCCACGGCTCAGCCACCGCATCGATTCGTATCGGCAGCAGTTTTTCCGCGGGTTCGATCGTCTCATTCACGACCAGCATGACGCGTCCGCCTTTGCGGTTGCAGTCTGCCGCCAACTTCATCCCAAACGGTGCTGCGCGTCCGACTGCAAAGATGATTGCCACATGCGTCTCATTTGTATCCAGGTTAGGACCGTGCTTGAAACCAGCTCCCGTATGCGCAGCCGCGCGGAAGCCGCTCATCTCGCGAATCGTCAATGCTCCCATACAGGCGGCGCCATATCCTCCGCCTCGTCCGATGACCTCAATGTTCTGAGCGCCGCGGCAGAACTCTTCCATCCGTTCGCGCATCGCGAAGGTTTCGGTAATGCTCTTCGCCATCACATCGCCGGCGCGATCTGCATCGCTGTTCCATTCGCAAGCGAGTATCTCTGAAGCCAGAACGTTGCCGGCGGTAGTTGAGTTTGTATAAGTTTTTGTGGCGTTGCCGTACTCCGGTCCAGCAAGGATCGGTAAACGATACGTAGCACGCTGCCAGCACGGGCTGCCCTGGTTATTGCAAATCACACCCATCGGATGACCTGCATTCTGCCTCATAAACTCCACGAGTTCCGCGCTCTCACCGGATGCCGTAATTAACACTGAAATCGAAGCGTCATTCCACACCGGTTGCGCATAGTGCAACCACTCGCCCGCATCCACCGAGAATGCTGGCCTTCCATGGCTTTGCAAATGAATCGACGCGCTGATGGATGCGCACAGCGATCCGCCCATTCCAATGAATATGACTGGCGTCCTACTTCGCAATGCCATTCCACGCATCGTGCGAAGTTGATCCCGAATCTCCGGATTGTCCTTGTAGGTGGCGATCAGTTCACGCAGCTTCGCTGGTTGCTCGCGGGACTCGTATTCCAGCATCTGTATGCCGTTCATTCCCAGCAATTCACCCGCCGGTTCCACTCCACCGATCCACCGCGGCTCGTCGTTTTTCACTGTCATGCTTTGATCTCTCTTCGTTTGAATCGAATCGAGGGTATCATTCGACATCAATTCACGAATGAGGTATCGACTTGCAAGCTGAGCAGCCGGTGGTTCGCAGTGTCTTTCTATTGCGCGTCTCATTCATCGCCGGCTTAGGCGGCATTCTCTACGGTTTCGATGTAGGCATCATCGCAGCAGCACTTCTTTTCGTGCGCAACACCTTTGCTCTTTCCACGCAGATGCAGGAAATTGTCGTCAGCGTGGTTCCCGCTGGCACGATGGTAGGCGCTGTCGTGGGCGGCATTCTGTCCGACCGCCTCGGACGTCGCGCAACATTGCTCTGGTCCGCAATTATCTTCATCCTCGGCTCCATCCTCGCACCGCTCTCGCCATCGGTAGCGGTTCTGGTCGTCGCGCGCTCCATGCTCGGGATCGCTATCGGATTTACTTCCGTGACCGCACCGGTCTATGTCGCGGAGCTATCGCCGCCGCAGTCGCGAGGACGTCTTATCGGTCTGTATCAGTTCGCGCTGACCTTCGGAATTGTTTTTGCGAACCTCGTTGGATACTGGCTTGCCTCAGAAGAGTCATGGAGACTCATGTTCGCGATCGGAGCTTTGCCCGCGGCTGTGTTCCTCGCCCTTGTGCTCACCGTTCCGGAAAGCCCGCGATGGCTTTTCATCAACAATCGCGCTCAAGCGGCAGAGCGCGTGCTCCTGTCCTATACGGACTCTTATGGCGCTCGCCTCCTCCTTGAGGATATCCAGAAGGCTAAGGCTGCCGGGTCAACTCATGAGAAGTGGAGTGCATTGCTTTCGCCAGCAGCCCGCCGCGGACTTCTTATAGCGGTAGGCTTTGTAGTGCTACAGCAACTCTGCGGCATCAATACGATCATCTACTACGGGCCGCAGATTTTCGCACTTGCCGGCATCGACTCGAATCGGCACGCCATTTTTGCTTCGCTTTTGGTCACGATAGTGAATATGCTTGCCACTCTGGTCGCACTCGTTTGCGTCGATCGCATCGGGCGAAAGCCGCTGCTGTACGGCGGCATCGGAGGCATGCTCGTCTCTCTTTTGCTGCTCGCATTTACCTTCGGGCGCGTCTCGGGTGTGACGCATACAACCGGTATGACCGCGATCATTTGTCTTATGGTGTATATCAGTTGCTTCGCCGCAAGCATGGGACCAATCGCGTGGATCCTGGTAGGAGAGGTGTTCCCCTTAAGATTGCGAAGCCGTGGAGCTGCTGCCGCCACACTTGGTTATGGCATCTCCAATACGCTGGTCTCCCTGACCTTCCTCACTGTCATTCATCGTATTGGCAACGCCTTAACATTTGCTTCTCTCGGGTTTTTCTGCATCATTACGTTATTGTTCACGTGGCTTGTCATCCCCGAAACCAAGGGTCGCGATCTGGAAAGCATCAGCGCATAGATCCGGCAAGCCCTGTACTCTAACCGAGACATGACAGAACGCAATTATGTCTTTGGCGTCGATATCGGCGGCACAAACCTCCGTATCGCACTCGCCGATCGAGCGGGCAAAATTCTCGCGCGTACATCCTCCACGATCACGGATGTACGCGATCCACAACTCATTGTCGCGAAGATACGTCAATCCGCCGATCAACTTCTGCAGGATGCCAGCGTCCTACGACAAGAAGTTGTGGCAATTGGCGCTGGAGCGCCGGGCGTGACGAACGCAGAAACTGGTGTGGTAATCGCGACCTCCTACCTGCTGGGGTGGCGCGATATTCCGTTGAAAGCAATGCTTGAGGAGGCGCTGCGGGTTCCCGCTGCGGTCGACAACGATGTCAATCTCGCTGCACTCGGGGAAAGCTTCTTCGGAGTGGCAACGGGAATACCCAATTTCGTCTTTCTTGCAGTCGGCACCGGTGTGGGCGCTGGAATCATCCTGAAGGGTGAGCTGTTTCAAGGAGCCGCGTGGACTGCCGGGGAGGTCGGGTACATGTTGGTGCCAGGTGTTTCTGAGCAGCCTGCGGAGCTGGGCAGGCCAGGGGCACTCGAGAGCGTGGTAGGAGGCGAAGGCCTGCGTCTGCAATGGCTGTCACTTTGGAATCCCGCGCGCACCACCCTGCCAGAGAATTTGACGGCCACGCAGATTTTTGACATTGCGGTCAGCGGAGATGTCCTCGCCAACTCTGTGTTGGAGCGTGCAGCGCATACCCTCGCCTGCGCGATTTTCAACGTGACTTTGATTCTGAACACGCCGCTGTTCGTTCTAGGGGGCTCGGTGGGATTGCATCCGGCCCTGCGGGATCGCACACAAAGAATTGTGGATGCGCACGCTCGTCGATTACGTCCCCAGGTCGTGCTCAGCAGCCTTGGAAGCGATGCGCAGCTTATGGGCGCGATCCGGCTTGCACAGCTCCAGCACAGAGATGATTAGCCGTTCAGGATTAGAAGCATTGCCTCAGAAGAACGTACGGATCACGTCTACGACTTGATATTCCGCATTCAGTATCGGCAAGGTGCGCCATTTGTCGAACGTCAGGCAGGGATGGGAGATGTCGAAGGCAATCATGTCTCCGACCTGCAGATCATCATTCCCGCCGATCCGCATAAAGGCATGCTGGTCCATCAATTTTGTGAGTGCCCAGTCAGCAAGCGCCGGTCGTGGCGCTGCCTCGCCTGGCCTGTAGTGCAGCGCTGGTGTGGGAAGGCCGCCATCAAAGGAAGCGTCTCGCTTGCCCATCGAGACGATCGCCTTCCCGGACTCCGGCAAGGATTGCACATACGCCCACACCTGGAGCGCAGGCACAAGGCCTGTGCGCATTCGGCTCGCAATGGGATTCCGCTGCATGATCTTTGCCTGTGCTTCGCGATACATACAGCCATCGTGAGTCAAATAGCACCCGGGCCGCAGGATGATCTCAACTGCGTCTCCAAACGCTGCAGCAGTGAAGACCTCCGCTACCACGTCATACCAGGCAGAGCCTGCGCCTGAAAGCAGGACAGGTGCGCGCTGAAACTTGCTTTCAGCCGCCAGCCTGCGAGTGACAGCGACAGCGCGCTCAAGGAAGGCACGAATGAGTGCTTCATCCTCAAGGACGCCCTCATATAACTCAATTCCAGATAGAACGAGCGCTTTGCTCCAACGCTTCAGAGCAGCAAGCACTACTTCTAGCTGCTGATCGTCGCGTATACCGGTACGCCCGCCAGGCACTCCTAATTCCAACATGACATTCAGACGCTGAGCGCGACTGGAGAAAAATTCTCCCAAAATATCGGCCTGCGCAGGCGAATCGACAAGGCAGTGATATTCGAAAGCAGGATCACGGAGCAGACGCGCGATGATCGCCATGTTCTCTTTGCCAAGCAGTTGGTTCGCCATCAGTACACGGCGCACTCCATGGTGGTAGGCAACCTGCGTTTGCTGAGCGGTTGCCAACGTGATTCCCCAGGCACCGCTCTTCAGTTGCATCTCAAATAGCTTGGGCGCCATCGTGGTTTTGCCGTGGGGCGCCAGCTTCACGCCATAGGCGGCAATAAAGCGCTGCATCCATTCAAGGTTGTGCCGTAATCTGTCTTCGTACAGAACGGCAGTAGGCAGGCCCAGGTCTTCACGCAGCAGGTTCCAATTGAGTCCAGGGATGTTAGTTTCCTCGAGCGCTTTCTCCATGAAGCCGAGGCCTTTGTTCAGGGAATCAATTCCTTCTCGATCCTTCGCATGGATTAGTGCACTGTTGCTCAGAGGATGCTCTCCTGGTGGCGCCGGATAATTTGTAGTAGTTCAAATGACGATGAATTCAGCCTATATCCTGCGAGCAGTACGATGTTGACCTGTGACACGCTTATTCGGAATGCGAACGTCCTTGACGGAAGCGGAGCCGCTCCAGAGCAGCTTGATGTTGCGATTCTAGGTGATCGCATTTTGAAGGTGGGTTCTGCACTGCAATTCGACACGTCGAATTCGATTGACGCAGAGGGCTTCGTGCTGGCGCCGGGCTTCGTCGATGCCCACACGCACGATGACATCAGCGTGATCCGCACACCAGCTATGTTGCCCAAATTATCGCAGGGTGTCACTACAGTAATTGTAGGAAACTGCGGTATCAGCGCCGCTCCCGTACTGTTGCGCGGCGAGCCGCCCGATCCGATGAACCTGCTCGGAGATTACGACGTATTCTGCTATCCAACATTTGCGGCGTATGTCGCGGGTGTGCATGACGCGCGTCCTGCGGTGAACGTCGCTGCATTGGTTGGGCACACATCTCTCCGCAACAACCACATGGACAGGCTCGACCGGAGCGCTACTGCAGTAGAAATCGAATCAATGCGTACGCAATTGCGGGAAGCTCTGGATGCGGGCGCGCTTGGACTGAGTTCCGGGCTGGCATATCTATCGGCCAATGCGGCTTCGACAGAGGAAGTGCTGGGGGTGGCGCAGCCACTGGCCTCGGCAGGTGCCCTGTACACCAGCCACATGCGATCTGAAACCGACGCCATCCTCGACGCCATGGGCGAGGCCTTTGCGATTGGCCGCATCAGCCGCGTGCCCGCGATTCTTTCTCATCTCAAATGTGCGGGCCTTGAGAACTGGGGACGGAGCACGGAAGTGTTGAATGCGCTCGATCATGCGAGATCTTCACAAGCCATCGGCTGCGATTGCTATCCCTATGCCGCCGGTTCAAGTACGCTCGATCTGCGGCAAGTGGATGAGCGAGTCACGATCACGATTACGTGGAGCACGCCGCATCCCGAGGTAGCCGGTCAACCGCTGGAGCAGATCGCCAGTTCCTGGGACGTCACTCAGATCGAGGCTGCAAAGCGACTACAGCCTGCTGGCGCTATCTATCACAGCATCTTTGAAGAGGACATGCGCAAGATCCTTCAACATCCGGCTACAATGATCGGCTCCGACGGCTTGCCCAATGATCCCCGGCCACACCCCCGCCTGTGGGGCACATTTGCGGGCGTGCTTGGCCACTACTGCCGAGAGGAAAAGTTATTCACTCTGCCGGAGGCTATATACAAAATGACGGGGATGCCTGCGCAGCGATTCGGACTGACGCAGCGGGGGCGCATACGCGAGTGCTTTTATGCCGATCTCGTCCTCTTCGATCCTGAAAAAATCACCGATATGGCCACGTACTCGAATCCCATGGAGCCGGCAATCGGCATTGAGAGCGTGTGGGTAAATGGCACACTGTCCTATACCGCTCAAGGGGCTACAGGAAGACGCAGCGGGCGCTTCCTGCCACGCGGCACGGCAGAATGGATCGAATAACTCGCTGGATAAGGAGCAGGGATGAGCATAAAGCGATACGGCACGGACGGAGGCACTGGGACTGGTGGTCAGCACCTTCCCTTTGCCCGCGCGGTTGAAGCTGACGGTTGGCTTTATATTTCGGGCCAGGTCCCCATGATCAACGGCGAAGTGGTTTCAGGCAACATCATTGTTCAGTCTCGACAGGCAATTCAAAATCTTCTATCGATCCTCCATGAAGCCGGGTATGGTCCTGAGCATGTCGTGCGTTGCGGGGTTTGGCTTGACGATCCTCGCGATTTCGCATCGTTCAATGCGGTATTCAAAGAGCACTTCGGCCATCATCCACCAGCCCGGGCATGCGTGGTCTCGAGTATGGTCGTCGACTGCAAAGTGGAGATAGATTGCGTGGCCTACAAGCCTGTCGCGGGATGATATTCCGCATTCCCGGATCTTTAGGCGGGATAGAACTTAATCCCGGGTTGCGGCGGCCTCATACCATGCGGCGGTCCTGCGGATCGATTCCTCAAGGCTCACAACCTGTTTCAAGCCGAGAAGCTGTCTCGCTCGGCTTACTGCGGGCACGTAGCGGGACGGAGCTGCTCCCGGCAAAGGTGAGCCCACTACATGGATGACTGCCTCTGGATTCAGGTTCCGAGCGACATTCTGCGCGATTTCAAGGATGCTCAGATCGTGCTCTGATCCAACATTGATCGGTGTGAGCGCTGGAGCGCGGAAGAGCATCGTCCACAACCAGATTGCCAGGTCGGCGCCATAAAGATACGACCGCCGCGGCGTGCCGTCGCCCTGAATCAAAATCGGTTCCTTGCGTAACACATTGCCGATGAAGTTGCCGATCGCGAAGTGAGCGTCCAATGGAAGATGGGGCCCGCAAAAAGCCCAGCAACGTGCGATTGCACACTCGATACCGGCCGTCTTTTGATAGAGCGAGCACGTTAGCTCGGCGGCGCGCTTGCCTTCTGCATAGACGCTGCCCGGGTCCAGCGGATCCGGCGCTCCTCCATACGATTCGGAAACGTGCGTGATAGTAGAAGGCTGCCTGCCATACACCGCCCCAGAACTCGTCAGAAGGAATCGTCGAGTGCCATGCGTTGCCGCAAACTCCAGCGCGCGCTCAGTGCCCGTGAGTATCGTAGAAAGCATTTCCAGCGGCGCTTCTGCCGCCTGGCGTGCGCTGGCCTCCGTGGCAGCATGAATGACAAAAGGGAAATCGCCCGCGGGAAACTCGAAGTCTTTTACATCACCCTCGAGCAGTTCAACGTGAGAATCGGCCACTAGATGTGGCACTTTGGCAGAGAACTTAGCAGGACTCCGGGTCAAAATAGTCGCACGCGCGTCCAGCATGAGCTCACGGTTGATATGGCAGAAGCTCTCCAAGAGCCAGCAGCCAAAAAAACCGGTGCCACCGGTAATGAAAATCCGCTGACCACGCATCGGCTCCCAAACCGTCTGGGTCTCACGCAGAATAAGATCGAGATCGGTGCTGAAGAGAGGAGGCGACGGCATGTGTCTCCAGTCTATTCGGTTCGGACTGGCGCTGGTCGATCATCCGATTAGCATGTGCCTTCGTTCTGATGTACTGTGCAATCCAAATCTGATTTGGGGAGAAACGCCTGGCATGTCAGCAGTCATGTGCAAGCTGAAGCTCGCCACTAGTTTCGGCTTGCTTTTCACATTTGGGCTGCTGCCTGCGTTCGCAGCAGTGAACGCTCCGCAGGAATCCAGTCCCGCAGTTGTTGGAGATGCTCCGGCCAGCGCCCCGCCCCTTGCCAGGGACCTGTCACCACGATTGAGGCGGAGGGATTTAGAGAAAGCTCTGCGCAAAGTTGCGGATTGGCAATTGGACAGAGCTCGACCTCACTTCGACAAAGACTGGACGTACGCTGCGCTCTATGCCGGATTTATGGCTGTCCCGCCGACGGTAGCGGGCTCTCGCTATCAAGACGCCATGCTGCAAATGGGAAAGAGATTTGCATGGGAGCTAGGACCACGCCTCGGCCACGCAGACGACGAAGCGATCGGACAGACCTACCTGCAGCTTTATCTGGAGCATCGTGATCCGGCAATGGTGGCTCCTACGCGCCAAAGTCTGGACGCGGTAATGGCCAAGCCAGATGATCCGTCCAAGCCACTATGGTGGTGGTGCGATGCGCTGTTCATGGCGCCCCCGGTATTTGCCGAGCTTTCTAGCGCGACAGGCGATCGGCGCTATCTCACCTTTCTCGATCGCGAATGGTCGATTACATCACGCAAACTTTATGATCCAGTGCAGCACCTGTTCTACCGCGACGCAAGCTTCCTCCAGAAACACGAGCAGAACGGCAAAGATGTCTTTTGGTCCCGCGGCAACGGATGGGTGATGGCTGGGCTGGTCAGAGTGCTCCAATATATGCCAAAGGATGATCCGCTTCGACATAGGTATGTGGAGCAATTGCAGCAAATGGCAGCGGCGGTTGCACCGCTACAAGGCGCCGATGGCTTGTGGCGCCCTGGACTTCTCGACGCCAACGCCTACCCGCTGCCGGAGAACTCCGGCTCCGCTTTCATCACTTACGCGCTCGCTTACGGGATTAGAGAAAACCTCCTCAATCGTAAGCACTATCTGCCAGTCGTCCAAAAAGCGTGGGCTGGACTTCTCTCGCACGTTTATGAGGACGGACGTCTAGGCTGCATCCAGCCGATAGGGGCTGCACCAGGAGACTTCACTGCTACGTCAAGCTATGTCTACGGAGTAGGAGCCTATCTGCTCGCCGGCTCCGAGATCTACAAGCTGGCGGATCGATAAGCTATGCAGCGGCACCTCTGAAGTCCGAGGTTGCTCAAAGCACGATATCCAGTAAGTGGCAGCTTCCCTGTTCAAGCAGCTGCCGGCAAAGACCATCCCGCAGTGCTGCATGCAGCCCGAGATCGTGGACACCACGCATCAACTCCTCCAGCGAGCGATAGACCCGTAGTTCACGGGCCATCCCTGTGGTTGTCAACTCCATCACGTACCGTCGGCCCAGAAAGTGCTCACTGCTTACCGGTACGACGCGCAGGGAACACAGGACGGTCCGTTTTCGCCCAACCGGCTCGAGCATATTATTCGGCAGAACACGCTTTTCATCAGAACAATTCATCGACTCGTCCATCCGTTCCGGGCCTCGCGCCGGGGTATTGCAGAGTAGTGACGAGCGCGCCTCTTTCGTTTCATCCAAGCCGCTGCCGGGCGCAGGAATCTTGCGATCGCCGGTGTACACTTGCACCACTCACTCCTGCAAGAGATGGAACAACGTGGACTTCCAGACGTTTGACGGCGCTTACGTCGAGAAACTCCGTGCGGGTGACAGGGACACAGAGGCCCATTTCGTTGCATATTTCGGCGAACTGATCGTGCTGAAACTGCGCACGCGGCTCGCCTCCCGGCAAGCCGTGGACGACATCAAGCAGGAGACCTTCGCGCGGTGTCTCAAACTGCTGCGCAGCGAGGGCGGTCTCCGGAATGCCGAGCGCCTCGGCCCCCTCGTCAACTCCATTTGCAACCATGTGCTGTCGGAGCACTTTCGCGCCAACAATAGAACCGAACCGCTGGATGACCAGCCCCAGGAACGCTTTGTTGCCCGCGAACCGGACGCTCTGACTCGCGTGATCGCCGAAGACAACCGTAAGATGGTCCGCCAGGTGCTTGAAAAGCTGCCCGAGCGCGACCAGATCATCCTGCGAGCGGTCTTTTTGGAGGAGCGCGAAAAGGACGATATATGCCGTGAAATCGGCGTCACCCGGGATTACATCCGGGTTCTTCTGCACCGCGCAAAGCAATCATTTCGTGAGGTTTACATCGCCCAAACGGGGGGCAGACAAACCTGCTGAAACAGTACATGAAACAAAACCGCCAGCCCATGCACTATCTACCAGTTTGAGATATTCCGCCTATGAACCATAACGACGCAATTCGCGAGCAGGCTGTCGAGCGCTATCTCCTTGGCGAGCTCCCCGAAGATGCGCGCACGCGCTTTGAAGAGCACTTTTTCGATTGCGATGTCTGCGCCTCGGACCTGAAAGCCGGCGCGGCTTTCGTGGACGCTCTGCGGACTAATCCGCAGGCTGTCGGCTCTCCGCAGCGAAAGCTCCAGGTCCTGCCCAACCGCGCCCCCAAGACATGGCTACGTCCGTGGCTTGCGCCGGCACTGGCCGCTTCACTGCTGGTCGTCGCCTACCAAAACATCCTGGTCCTGCCTGGTATGCGAAAGGCAGCAGCCATAGCCCAGAGTCCGGCCGTGATAAATACCGTTATTCTGGCTAATATCTCGGCTCGCGGGACGGATATCCCAAGGCTCGTTGCGCCATCGCACGGCTCCTTCCTTGTTTCCGTGGATGTCCCCTCCAAAGCTGAGTATGCGTCCTATCTCTGCTCGCTTTATACGTCGTCCGGCGAGCGGCTCTGGCAACTACCCATCACTGCTCAGCAGGCTGAGAATACCGTCTCTCTCCGGGTACCCACGGACAAGGCGGCCGAGGGCATCAATGATTTACGCGTTTTGGGCGTGCCTTCTACCGGCGGAGCGCCGGTAGAAGTGGGCCGCTACCGGTTCACTCTTCAGATTTCGCAGTAAGATTTACCAACGGAGATAGCTAGTTATGGATGCCAGTTCGCAGCGGGTCTTTCACTATCATGCCGCCTCTAATGCCCTCGGGGGCGTACTAACCCACCCGTACAAGACAGTCATCACTTCAGAAGCCAACTCAGCCCTCGCCAATGCGGGGGGCTACAATAGCTCAAAAACAGTTCCCTACCACTTAGATCACGTCCTTCACTGTGATAAAGCCTACACTCATGTCACCGGGGGCGAAGAGGATGGCTTCTGGACCACCCTGACCAGCGCCGTCGTGGAAGGTGTCAACCTTCTTGAGGTCGTGACCGCCGACAAGATTGTCGCCCAGATCTCTTCCAAGCACCCCAAGGAAGGAAACCACCCCATCGTGTCTTTCGTAGGTTCGCAGTTCGTCAATCTGCGCATAAACGGCCAGCTGATCGAACCCGTTCTCGACCTGCATCCCCTCCCCGGCAAACCCGTGCCGCCCCCCAAAGGCAAGACTTCGTCTTCGACCGACCCGAAGGTATCCTCATACCATCATTCGGAAGTGCGAAAGCTGGCAGCGGAGCAAAGTCGCAAAGCGACCGGCCACAAGCAGGCCCCTGACTGGATAAAACGTCGCTATGGATGGCTACAGTCTGTTAACGATATCGATGACCGAGGTCACCTGCTGTGCACCCTGGTGAGAGAGATAAAGGGAGGCGATCCCGACTACACCTATGGGCAGGTGATCCATGTGCCTGGGTTCGGAAATATTTTCCTGGCCGAAGTCACTCTCGACGCCAAGTGCTACCACTTGACTATGCTCAGGGCGGAAATGGGGTGCGCCGCTTCAGGGACTGTCAGCATGGCCACTGGCGGAATGAATGGAAAAGGCCAGCCTTAATCGCATCCGTATCTCTCGCGCTTCTCTTCACTTCTTCCTGTCGCCAACCGCAGCTACCGCCTGATCGCGAGTTCGCTGCGGTCGACCAACTCTGGCGATCCGGATATCTTGCTGAGGCGCAAAGCCGCGCGGAAAATGCTCAGAACAGGTTCAGCGATTCAGCTTGGCTGGCGCGCTTCCGTATAGAGGAGGCCAAGATCCTTCTCTACCGGGGACGAAGCCCCGAATCCATACAGCTTCTCTCAGGCTCTTGGACAAAGGAAATCACGAGTGGGGAACTCGTCGTCGACCGGCTCCTTATTCTCGCCTTGGCCAATTCGCGCACGGGCAACAAACTTGAGGCCAAAGCATCGGTCGCGAAAGCGGAATCATTATGCGACGGCATATCTCAGATTCCCAGCAGGAAGGGGGAACTCTGGCTGACCGAAGGCCTCCTTGCGTTTGAAGAGGACCGACCGCAGGACGCCGCGGAGTTTTTTAAACGAAGTCGCGTCGCTGCTAGAGCAACTCATGACAGATTTCTTGAGGCGCGAAGCTCAATCGGCCTAAGCATCGCCGACCTGCAGCAGTATCACTACGAAGACGCACTGGCTCAATCTCTAGCGGCGACGGAAATAGCCAACCAGATCGGTGCCCAACAAACGCTGATCATCGCTCAAGGGAACTCTGGCTGGGCCTACTACCAGACTGGCGACTTTACCCGTGCACTTGCCAATTTCAGCAATGCTGCAGCGGAGGCAGCGAAGCTCGGCTCGGTGAGTGATGAGGAGCACTGGCTCATCGCCGCAGGTATGAGCGAAGCTCGGCTGGGCAGCCTTAATGCCGCTCAGACGCATTATTTCCGCGCTTTGCTTCTAGCGCGGTCGCTGAAGAATACAAGCGAAATTGTCTATGTTGATCAAGGGCTCGCCTCCCTCCTCCTGCACAGTTCACATCCCGAAAGCGCGGAGAAATACATTGACGAAGCCAGATTTTTTGCCCAAAAAGAAGGAAGTGCCTTTGACATACAGCTCGGCAATCTTCTGCAGGCACAGTACTTCGCCCAGCGCGGCAATCTCCCAGAGGCCAAAGCCATGCTGCTGGACGTAGAACGCCAGACACAACCGTTCCCAACGACTCGCTTGGAAACTCAGCACACACTCGCTCAGATATCCGATAAAACTGGAGACCATCGGCAGGCAGAATTGTGGTACCAACGCTCCATCGCCACCTATCACGCCCAACGTTCCGAGTTACACAGCGACGACGCCCGCCTTCCCTTTTTCGAGAACGGACGCGACCTCTACATGGACTATGTCGCCTACCTTGTCCGCAACCATCGGACAGATGAAGCGCTCGAAGTTATCGACCAGGGGAGAGCAGAGACTCTGGCCGAGGGTCTCGGATTTGAGAACAAGAACGCATCGACGAAGCCGCGCCGGATATCGCTGACCGCGCTGGCACGCCAGTCACACGCCGTCATTCTCGTCTATGCCATGTCCGAACAGGTCTCCTATTTGTGGGCGGCAAATGGCAAGAAATCCGGTTTCTATCTGCTTCCAAATCGCGCCACGATCATGACGGCCGTGGGGAATCACCGGCGCGCAGTGCTTGCAGCCAGAGACCTGGTGGCCGAACAGCATCCCGCGGCTCGCGATCTCTACGACATGCTGGTAAAGCCGGCAGAGAGCCTTATTCAACCGGGCGATCGTGTCTTCATCGTCGCAGGCGGGATGAATGGACTCAACTTTGAAACCCTGCTGACTCCCGGCAAATCCAGCCATTACTGGATTAACGATGTAACGATCACACATCTCGCGTCTTTGCGCTTTCTCGGTTCGACGCATCAGCAAGCTTGGGGGCGCGGCACTGCAGCCGATCGGAACCAGCGACGTCCGGGCCAGTTGCTCGTTATCGGGAATCCCATCTACTCCGACCAGCAGTACACACCCCTTCCGAATGCTGCAGCCGAGATCAAGGACGTCGCTGGTCATTTTCCTGGCAGCGCGCGGACCGTGCTCACCGGAATGAATGCATCACCAGACGCATATATCCGGAGTAACCCGGCGCGCTTCGACTATATCCACTTCGTCTCCCATGCGACTGCAAGCAGACTGGTGCCGCTCGACTCGGCAGTCATCCTATCTTCGCGCGGCACTCCAGAATCAGCGAAGCTCTACGCACGCGACATATTGAGCAGGCCGCTGCACGCGCAACTGGTGACAATTTCCGCATGCCAAGGGTCCGGGGTGCGCGTATATGCAGGAGAAGGATTGGTCGGTCTGGCATGGGCTTTCCTGCGCGCCGGATCGCGCAATGTCGTGGGTGCCTTGTGGGATGTGAGCGACGCTTCCACTCCTGAGTTGATGGGGCACGTCTATGACGGAATTGCTGCCGGCAAGCCGCCGGATGTCTCGCTGCGTTCCGCTAAATTGGAGATGCTGCACAGCCGCGGAGTCTTTCGCAAACCGCTCTATTGGGGCGCGTTTCAGCTGTACTCGTCAGGGCAGTGAGGCCATCGGAAGTGACTCTTTGCGCAGAAGCACAACAGCGGTAGGATTTGTGTCGCTGTATACTTTCGCCATAGGGCCAAGGAAATCAGCGCTCCGTCAGTGTCCGTCACCAGCAAATTCTGACGACCCACTCGACGCCCGCGGTTGATCTCCGACGCTTGAAACCGCCGTTCATGACCGATCCCATCGCAATCTCCACCGGCGTCCAATCCGATCCCCATGCCGGGTCCGATAATCAGCTCGCTAGCAGATATAGACCTACATCGACCGACACAGTCTCTGCCGATCATCCGATGACCGGTGCCCAACGGTTCCTGCGCGCTTGCCTGCGCCAGCCAGTTGATGTTACTCCGGTCTGGTTCTTGCGTCAGGCAGGCCGCTACATGGCGGAGTATCAGGCTGTCCGGCGTCACCATTCGCTGCTCGAGATCTGCCGCACACCCCGGCTCGCAGCTGAGGTCACGATTACCGCTGCGGAGAAGCTTGACGTGGATGCCGCCATCATCTTTGCCGATCTGCTCCTCCCCTTCACGCCCATGGGTCTTGATTTCGAATTCGTTGATGGCGAAGGTCCTGTGGTCCACAAGCCCATTCGCACCGGCAACGACATCGACGATCTGCGCATCGATCGGGCCGCAGACCTGGAATACGTGAGCGAAGCGATAAGGTCCGTCGCGGCACACTTCAAAGATCGGCTCGGAATCATCGGCTTCTGTGGAGCGCCATACACCCTGGCGAGCTACATGATCGAAGGCGGTGGCTCGCGCAATTGGATCCATACCAAGACCCTGATGTACCACGATCCCGGCGCCTTCCGCGCGCTCCTCGAAAAGCTCGTCGAGGTGCTTGTCCCCTATTGCCAGCAGCAAGTTGAAGCCGGTGCTGACGTCATTCAGATATTCGACAGTTGGGCCGGCGCTCTCTCCGTAGAGGACTATCGCGAATTCGTGCTGCCGCTCACAATCGCATTCGTTCGACGCGTGCAGTCGTTCGGTGTTCCCGTCATCTACTTCGGAGTGGACACGGCAAGTCTGCTGCCGGCAATGCGTTCTACCGGAGCCGACGTGCTTGGCCTTGACTGGCGCGTTCCGCTCGATATCGCCTGGACAAATCTCGACCACGCCTGCGCGGTGCAGGGCAATCTGGATCCCATCACGCTTTTCGCTCCACAAGATCTGCTGCGCGATCGCGTGCATAACATTCTGTCGCAAGCTGCGGGGCGTCCCGGCCATATCTTTAACGTCGGCCATGGCATCGTGCCTGGTACTCCGGTAGAAAACGTGCAGGCCGCCGTACGCTTCGTTCGCGAATATGCGCCGCCGCGGCAGAGCTTGTCGCGATGAAGGGCATGGAACGCACCGCGGTTCTGCTGCTGGCCCACGGCACTCCCAATACGCTGGACGAAATACCGGAGTATCTCCGCAACGTGACCAGCGGTCGAGCATTGCCGCAGGCGGCAATCGACGAAATCACGCATCGCTACAGCCTCATTGGCAAAAGTCCGCTAACGGACATCACGATGGGACAGGCACGCCTGCTGGAGCAGCAGATCGGATTGCCGGTTTACGTCGGCATGCGCAATTGGACGCCGTATATCGCGACGGCAGTTCGCCAGATACGGGAGAGCGGCATCTCCGCCGTCGCGGCGATCTGCCTTGCTCCGCAGAACTCGCGCACCAGCGTGGGTCTCTATCGCCGCGCAGTGCTTGCCGAGACTGGCGCCGATCTGACAGTGGATTTCACCGAAGCCTGGGCAGACCACCCGCTGCTCATCGAAGCGTTCGCCGAGCGGCTGCGCTCGAAGTATCGCGCGCTGACAGCGGAACTGGGACGCTCAGTCCCTGTACTCTTCACCGCGCATAGCGTGCCCTGCCGCACGATCCAGAGCGCTCCGCCATCCGCTGTCCGGCAAACAACCCCGGTGCACAGTAACCCGGATCCCTATGCCATCGAGGCGAAACGGACCGCCGCTCTGGTGGCCGCGCAACTCGCCGAGGATGGGCTTCGTACTACAGATTGGTTTTTCGCCTTTCAGAGCCAGGGCCTCTCCGGTGGGCCATGGATTGGGCCGACGGTGGAAGACACTCTCACCTCGCTGCGCCGGGCGGGACACACTGCCGTCATCATCCACCCAATTGGCTTTCTTTGCGATCACGTGGAAATTCTTTACGACATCGACGTCGGATTCCGTGAGTTCGGAGAACGTACCGGACTGCGCGTCGAACGCTCTGAGTCCCTCAACGAATCACCCTTCCTCACTCGCGCTCTCGCCGACCTGACCAAAGGCGCCCTGGCGCGTCTGTCGAGCCGCTCCACCATCGCCACTCCGGTTCCGTGAAGAAGCGCATCGCGGTCGTCGGCGGAGGCATCAGCGGGCTCACTGCCGCCTACATACTCCATCGCGACTATTCCGGCACCTGCGAGTTCACTCTCTTCGAGGCTGCAAGTCGTCTGGGCGGCATCATCGAAACCGTTCACAGCGAAGGCTTCACCATTGAATGCGGCCCAGACTCATGGGTGACCGAAAAGCCATGGGCAGAAGAGTTGGCGCGCGAACTAGGACTTGCCCACGAGTTGATATCTTCCAACGATCGCGAGCGCCGCACCTATATCGCAAGCGACGGAGCGCTCACTCCTCTGCCTGATGGGATGCACATGATGGTGCCAGGCGATCTGAACGCCGCGCTGGCCTCCCCGCTGTTCACCGAAGCGGCGAAGCACGCGTACATTGTCGAGCCCTTACACGCCGCGGAATTGCGTGACCGCGCATTGCTGAATCGCGGGAGCGACGCGGACGAAAGTGTCGCAGCATTTGTGCGCCGCCACTTTGGCGACGAAGTCGTCGAGACCATCGCGAGGCCGCTGCTCGCCGGCGTCTTTGGTGGTGATATCGACAAGCTGAGCGCGCGGGCTTTACTTGGTCCCTTCGTGACCATGGAACCGCATCACGGATCCCTCATCGCTGGCCTTCAGCAGCGAAGTCGCCAATCCAGAGCGGCCGTCTTCACCACTCTGGCCAGCGGTCTCGGCACACTGGTAGATCGGCTTTTCCAACAGCTTCCTCCAGCTTCGGTGCGACTCTCCAGCCCCGTGCTGGCGCTCGATTCAACTGCCGAAGGATGGATATTAATCAGTGCTAGCGGTCGCGAGGCTTTCGATTCCGTCCTGCTCGCGACGCCACTCTATACCACCCGCCAATTGCTCGCTTCCCTCCAGATGGCTGAGGCACAAAGGGCGTCCGGACTGTTACCGTTGACCGCCTCCTCTGGGTTGGTCGTTGCGCTGGGTTATGGAGCGGAGGCCACGCCTGCCCCAACTATTCCGAAGGGCTTCGGATTTCTTGTAGCGGCGAGTCCGGCGACGAGCCATTTCCTGCTTGCCTGCACCTTTCTGCATCAAAAATTTCGCAGTCGTGCTACGGAAGGCGCTACGCTTCTGCGGGCTTTCTTCGCCAGTTATGCGGCAGATGAGCTGTCCACCTGTTCGGATGCGGAGATCGCCGGCATCGCCCGCGATCAACTCATCGGGTTTGTGGGTCACCTTCCTGCCCATGCAGACGTCACGATCGTGCGCCGCTGGCCGCATTCCCTTCCACAGTACGAAGTCGGCCATCTCTCGCGCATCGCGCAGTTCAACCTCTGCGTGTCGAAGCTGCGTGGACTCGTTGTAGCGGGCAATTCGCTCCGCGGTGTTGGTGTTCCGGATCTGGTCCGCGACGCAACACAAGCCGCTCACGCACTCGCCCGCGATTGAGGTTATTCCTCTCGCTTCAGAAAGTCCGCGAGCGTCTCTTTGTGGCGGCGCTCACGCTCCGTCTGCTGCGGCTCGGGCACAATGACCTTCTCCGGCTTTGGCTGGCCCACACGTTCGCGTGCGTTTCGCTTCACCGCCTTGGTCACGGAGAACTCTGCCTTTTTCTTTTTCGCCATACCCTCTTCTGCCCTGAAATGGTATCGCAATGGTCTCCGAAGCTACGCTTCAAACGCAGCACGCCAGTCTACGGATCTGGATGTCCCCTTCAAGGTGAGACTCGCGGTCAAGTAAGATTCGTCAGTGGCGAACCTGCTGCGGGCTCTGTGGAACCTGCTTCAGCAACCAGCTCACAAACTCTTTTCCCGCCTCGAAGTTGTCCTGCCCGGGATGCGCTTTGCGAGGATCCGTGTACTCGTTGTACAGCCATGGATCCACTACCGCAAACACGGTACCTTTGCCATACTTAGCCGTCGCCATCACGATGCCGGCCTTGTCTTGCAACAGGGCCGTGGCGGGTGCCTTCAACGAAATCGCGCACGTGTCTTTCATGTAAAGCGAATGTGGGTGCTGAAAGAGAGGACCTCCGCCGCTTATCGGGATGTAACCGGGTGCAAACTGCTCGCCAATGATGTGATGCTTGAGCACCTCATCGAAGTGGATGCCGAAGCGCTCCGCTAGCAGATTGAGATGCGTAATATCTGCGTTCGCGGGATCGTTCTCCATCAGGAGCAGAACGCCGCCCTGCTTTACCCATTCGGCAACGTGATCCGCGTCTCGTGGCTGCATATAGTGGGGATGCGGATTTTTCGCCGGATTGTCAGGCGAAACAATGATATAGACCTGTGCGCCCTTCAGCCGGTCTGCCGTAGGCGCCTCATATAACGTATCGAGCGTAGCGCCATGGCTTGCGAAGATTTGTCCAAAGATTGAGAAGCCGCTATCGTTATGGTCGTTCCATTTGTAATGGAAGTACTCTTTTTGTCCTGCCGCATTCTGCCTCTGCTGGCTATTGAACCACGCGTCGACCATCACAGTTTCGCCGCGAGCATCAGGCTCCAACAGTGGATCGATGGTCTGCTTTGCATATTGGTCGTAAGCTCCATCCGCAGTGTCATACCACGCTGCATCCATTCCATTCAACAGGATGGCGAGTTCGTGGTTCCGCCCCCATTTTGCCCTGGGCGCGATGAAGCGTCCGGTCGGCCAATTGTGAATCGCCGAGTTCGCCACACGCTGCGACAGCGTGAGTGCCAGCGGCCACGCCGCGGAAGCGAAGGCCACGCAGAGCACGACTGCCAATATCGGCAGCGCGCCATGTTTGAATGCCTCGCCGATTCGTAGGACGCGAGAATGGAATTGAGAGTTCATTGCGCTGGGTGCGAAGAGACAGTCTGAGCGGCCTCCAGCCGCGCAAGTCCGCGAGTTCTATGTATCAGAAGTCGCTCGTCATGTCTGCTCATTTGTGCAAACACATCCCAACATGCGGGATCGAGAATTTTCAGTTCATAAGAAGCATTACTATGGTTGACGCGAGTCAATCGCGATCCTTGCGAAACGTTTGCGCCCTGCAGATCTCTCTGGAATGGAAATGCGGTGTATCCCCCTTACACAGGACAGGCATGAATCACAGCCAGACCGATCCGAAGCAGGATGAGAACGGCCTCAGCAGCGCACGTCCGGGAAGCGCACGTCTGGGAAATGTGCGCTGGACCATCTGCGCCATGTTGTTTTTTGCGACCTCCATCAACTACATGGATCGTCAAGTTATAGCCCTGCTTAAGCCCACGCTACAGCACACCATCGGCCTCACGGAAATAAACTATGGATACATCGTCGACGCATTCCAGGCTGCCTACGCCATCGGCCTGCTCGTCGCCGGCCGTCTGGTCGATAAAATTGGTACGCGCATCGGCTACATCCTCATCATGGGCATCTGGAGCCTCTCCGCGATGGGGCACGCGCTGGCCAACACCGCGCTTGAGTTCGGTTTCGCGCGCTTCTTCCTCGGCATCGGCGAGTCCGGCAACTTTCCTGCCGCCATAAAGACCATCGCCGAGTGGTTTCCACAGAACGAGCGATCGTTGGCTACGGGCATCTTCAACTCCGGAGCGAATGTAGGAGCGATTCTCGCCCCCCTTATCGTGCCTTGGGTGACGATTCGATTCGGATGGCGTGCTGCCTTCCTCACCACCGGCATCTTCAGCGCGATCTGGATTCTGTGGTGGTGGAAGAATTACCGCAAGCCCACGGATCATCCCACGCTCACCGGCGCCGAGCTACGTCACATCTACAAAGAAGCTGCGAGGCAAATGGGGCCGTCGACGCCCTGGATCCGTCTCCTCGGTTATCGCCAGACCTGGGCCTTCTCGATCGCGAAATTTCTCACAGACCCTATCTGGTGGTTCTATCTCTTCTGGCTGCCGTCCTATTTCAGCACGCGGTTTCACCTCAATCTTTCTCACCTCGGCCTGCCGCTGATTGTCATCTACAACATGTCTGCGGTAGGCAGCATCGGCGGCGGTTGGCTGCCTGCGCCTTTTCGTAAACTCGGATTCTCGGCGGAAGGAGCGCGCCTAGCCGCCATGCTCTTCTGCGCATGCCTCGTCGTTCCTGTCTTCACCATCGGACATCTGCAATCCGAGTGGGCCGCTATCGGATTATTGGGCGTCGCTGCGGGAGCACATCAGGGATGGTCGGCCAATCTCTTCACTACGGTCTCGGATATGTTTCCCCGCAACGCAGTCGGCTCGGTCACGGGCATCGGAAGCATGGCGGGTTCGGTGGGTGGATTTTTGATCGCTTTCTATGCAGGACACCTCTTGCAGCGGACGCATAACTACAGCAGCCTCTTCGTGCTCGCATCCAGCGTCTATCTGCTGGCGCTGGCACTTGTGGTCCTGCTCGCTCCCAGGTTGCGTAGAGCTGAGTCCGTCGCATGAGCGCTGTTCAACGCTCAGGTCCGCCTCGGTTCGGCGAAGCACATTCTGTTCGATTGATTCGGATCGTTCCCGACTGCCGAGGTGGTTGCAAATATCCGTAGCGGCGGTATACGGTCGGATTAAAGCGTTTTCACTGTAGGTATATACAAACGCGTGGTCATCGCCGTAGCTTTTCCGTTAAGAAAAGTCACACGTCGCGAAGCTTGGTTATACACAGCAGCAGTGAAGACGCTTTAGACTTATACGACTGGACGGTACTGCATGGAGGAACGCGACTTTTTCGAAGAGCGGCCGGAGCAGCGCACCCACACTCTCACCTGCCCCCACTGCGGCAAGGCCGACGAATACTCTGTCGCATGGCTGGTCCGGCGCAAAAGAGCATCGCTCCCCCGCCACGCCGACGAGCGCGACCGCGCTCGTTTTGCCAAGGCGCAGTCCTACATGGTTCGGCGCGATGACATGGTTGGCTGCAAGAACGTCCGCTGCCGGAAGCGCTTCGAAGTCACCTCGCTGCAGTCCGTCGCGTTTCTCTGACCCGCATCCAAAAATCTGAAAATAGTGTTTGACTCTCCCGTCGCTGGAGACCTTAGAAGAGAAGCATGCTGAGATCGGCGACATTTCCTCGCTCTCGCAGGTTTCCATCAAGACCCTTCGCTACTACGACGAGCGCGGGCTGCTATCGCCCGTGCACGTCGATCCGGAGACCGGTTACCGCTACTACTCCGCAGCCCAGCTCCCAGCTTCATCGCATCCTGGCGCTCAAGGATTTCGGATTTTCCCTTGAGCAGATTGCGACGTGCCTGAAAGAGAAGGTCAGCGCGGAGCAGGTCCGCGGCATGCTCCTGCTGCGTCAGGCAGAGCAGCAAGCGCGTGTTGAGGAAGAGCACGATCGGCTCAGCAGAATTCAGAACCGAATCCGGCTGATCGAACAGGAGATATTTATGTCACAGGAAGTTGTTCTCAAGCAGTTGCCGAAACAGTGGGTAGCTTCCGTACGAAAGATGATCGCCAACTACCCCTCCGTGGGGCAGCTCTATCCGAAGGTCATCACCGGCGTAGGACCCGGAGCTCGTCGGACAGGCTCCGTGTTTTGCCATGTGGCACGATCCTGAATTTCGCGAGTCCAGCGTCGACGGAGAAGCCGGGATCTTCCTCAAGGAGCCTGTTAACGCCGGCGGAGGCGTGCGGGTGTACGAGCTGCCGGCTGTCACAGTTGCCAGCGCGATTCACGCCGGTTCGTATCAACGTCTGCAGGAAGCCTATAACGCTTTATTGCGTTGGGTCAGCAACAACGGGTATCAGGTGGCGGGGCCGATCCGCGAGCTGTACCTGCAGAACTCACAGCCCGTCCGGCAGGACGACGAGTCCCACGTGACAGAAATCCAGGTGCCGATCAGCAAAACGTCCTAATCGTCACTTCTCCAAATCGTTGGTTTTCAGTACGAGATCCACATGGGAGCGAAGGCCGCCGCAGGCTTCGACGGCCTTCCAGTGCACTCGGCAGTCATGATTAAATGGTGCTGCACAGGGTCTGCCCTGCCGCACACGAGGATCCGAACTCTATGGCGAACATGAGCCTGCCCCCCGACGAGCGCAACCTGACTCCCGACCAGGTGGAGGCGCTCGACATGCGCCGCCGCCGCGGCTCAATGCTGCTCACCATGGCCGGCATGTTCACCGTCATCGCTGTGCTGCTCACCTGCTGGGTGGGTCAGGATCTCCAGTACGCCCCGGGCTTTTCCCGTCCCATGACCTACTACTTCCTGGTAGCGTGCGGTATCGTCCTCGTGACCCTCATCAGTGGCCTCTACCTGCGCCGCGGCGCTCCGGAAATTCACTAGTACCTCACCGGTCGAACCAGCGAACTAGACGCCAGCCTGCCCTATACTGATCGGTTGACCTCCACATCATCCGAAAGCAAGGAGCATCCCTGATGTCTGCCGTCCGCCAAGAGAAAGACTCCCTCGGCTTCGTCGAGGTACCGGAGCGCGCCTACTACGGCGCCCAGACCGCCCGTGCCGTCGAGAACTACCCCATCTCCGGCATGCGCGCGCATCCGTTGCTCATCCGCGCCTTCGGCATGGTCAAGCGCGCTGCTACCGAGGCCAACAAGTCCCTCGGCCTCATCTCCGATCGCCGCGCCGACGCCATCATCCAGGCTGCGCAGGAGGTCATCGACGGCAAGTGGAACAGCGAGTTTGTTGTGGACGTCTTCCAGGCCGGGGCCGGCGTCTCCTTTCACATGAACACCAACGAGGTGCTCGCCAACCGCGCCAATGAAATTCTCGGCGGCAAGCTGGGCGAATATACCGAGGTCCATCCAAACGATCACGTGAATTACGGGCAGTCCACCAACGATGTTTTCCCGACCGGCATGCGCATCGGCACCCTGCTCGTGCTCGAAACGCTCTATCCCGCCCTCGATAAGCTGGCCGCCACCTTCCGCGAAAAGGCCAGTGAATTCGACGGCATCATGAAGTCCGGCCGCACCCACATGCAGGATGCCGTGCCAATTCGTCTGGGCCAGGAGTTTGCGGCATATGGCGTGTCCATTGAGAAATCAAAACGCGCCCTGCTGCTGGCCAGCGACGCTCTTCGAGAATTGGGTCTCGGTGGCAGTGCGGTGGGCACGGGCATCAACACGCATCCTGACTACCGGAAGAAAGCCATCGCCAATCTGGCACGTATCTCTCGCGAAGAGCTCACCCCCGCTGCAGACATGCGCTGGGCCATGCAGTCGAATGCGTGCATGGGAGAGGTCAGCGCAGCCCTGCGCGGCGTCGCTCTTGAGATCATCCGCATCTCCAACGACATCCGCCTGCTCTCTTCCGGCCCGAATACCGGCTTCGCCGAGATCTACCTGCCCAGCCTGCAGCCCGGCTCATCCATCATGCCCGGCAAGATCAACCCTGTGATGCCGGAGCTGGCGGCCATGGTCAGCTTCCAGGTGATCGGCAACGACGCAGCTGTCGCGATGGCCGTACAGGCTGGCCAGCTCGAATTGAACGTCATGATGCCGACCATGTCCTACAGCGTCATGCAAAGCGCCACCATCCTGGCCAATATGCTGCACCAGTTCAACGAGCGCTGCATCGCCGGTATCACAGTGAACAAGGATCGCTGCGATTTCTACGCGCAGAGCACCGTCTCGCTGGCCACGGCATTGAATCCCTATATCGGCTATGCCAAGGCCGCCGAAATCGTCAAGGAATCGGTTGCTACCGGCGAATCCATCATCAAAATCGCGCGCGCGCAGAAGTTGCTCAGCGAGGAAGAGATCAGCGCTATCCTCGATCCTGTCAGCATGACCGAACCGCAGTACCCGAGGGACTCTGCGAGAGAACGGGATCAGCGTGTGAAAGCCTGATCTTTAAAGACCAAAGGGCCGCCGTTCCTTGGAACGCGGCCCTTGCTCTCTGGGTACTCTACTGCCGTCCGAAGCGGTAGTTCAGGGCGAGTGTAAAGCCCAGGTTGTGCTGAATGTCGCCTCCCCAGGTGGTCAGGTCATATGTTGGGGCGATACGGAACGCCAAGCCGGGCCCCAGGTTGATATCGACCGGGACCGCCGCCGCCGCCGTGAACCGCGTCGCATTTGGATACAGCCCGACGAGGGAACCTGGGGCCCCCGCCGAATTCGCGTAGAACAGGTTGTGTGTGACTCCAGCAAGCACCTGGCCGCTCAGGGCGTAACTCTTCCGCTGCCTCACGAAATATTGCGGACCCGCCATGACCGAGTAGGTGCTGACGAATGGCTGAAACAACGAATACGGGTTGTTGCCCACATACACGCTTTTGTAATAGCCCCGCAGGTCCGCCGTGACCCCAAGCTTGGGATTGAAATACCGGGTAATGCCCGCATTCCATCCGTATGCGTTGGCGTGCTGCAGGAAGTGACCGGGCCGCATCCGCAGATACGCGTACCCGAAGTAAATGTCGTACTTGTGACTGTAGGTGTCCTTGATGGCCGCGGCCGTGCGCGCTGCCCGTCGCGCGCGCACGCGCTCCTGGGCCTCGCGCGCCAGTCGAATACGCTCCTGCTCATTCGGATAATTGGCCTGCGGCGCTGAGCTGGAGTTGCCTTGTTGCTGCTGCGCCTGCGATAAAGGATCGCGCGTCAGCGGGGTCGGCTGCGTCGGCTGCAGCGGAGTCGGCTGGCCCTCCGCGTCTGGCGCCGGATTCTGGGCCGCGGGGGCACTCTGCGTTGGATTGCCTGTGGTCTGCGCCTGCGTACAAAGAGCGGCGAAAAGGGAAAATGTCAGGAGCGGATACGCTAGGTATCCCAGACTCTTACTGCATTCCATGTATGGTGATGCCTCCACTACTCTGCTGCGGGAAACGTGCTCTCTGTATTAAAGCATCCCGCGTCTTTTTTTACTGTTTCACACCCCCGGTGTAGCCCCCAGGAAGAGAGTTTTCGTCAGAAAGGACAGATCCCCACAGCGGTCGATTGATCGTCCCTGGTTGTGAAACCAGATTGGGCCTTTACACTCATGTCAGGCAGCTATTCCATCGGCCGCTCAAAACTCTTTCTGGCGAGACTCGCATGCGCTTTCTTCTCGGACTCATTGTTGGCCTCTTGCTCTTCCCGCTGGCAATTTACTCCTACCTGCACTTTGGCAACGTCCCGGTCGCAGTTGCGGATGGGCAACTTCCCATGGAGCGGGCCATCGTCCATGGCCCGCTCAACGCGCGCATCGATCGTGAGGCGCCCAAGTCTTCGCCAATCGAACCGAGCCCCACAAACCTGCTGATCGGCGCGCAGGTCTATCGCGACAATTGCTCGGGGTGCCATGGCTACTATGGCCAGTCGTCGCCATTTGGCAAGCACATCTTTCCCGAGGCGCCTCAGCTATGGGCTCCCCATGGGAACGGAGTGGTTGGCGTCAGCGATGACCCCGTGGGAGAAACCTACTGGAAGGTGCACAACGGAATCCGGTTAAGCGGCATGCCGGCTTTTAACAACCTACTGAATGAGACTCAGATGTGGCAGGTCTCCGTGCTGCTGGCCAATGCCGACAAGCCGATGCCTGCGAACGTCATCAGCACCGTCAAACCGGGCGCCACACCGAATCCATGAGGCGAAGGGACGTGAGCATTGCGGCGACGCCCTTTCGTCTCGATTTCTCCTACTTGAACGAATACGTCACGCCCGCCGTGAACTGGAACGTGTTCTTCTTGTAACCGGAGGGCGGGTTGTTGATGAAGTTGTCCTGGGAACCGAGGGTAAACCCGAGGTTTTTGTAGACCGGAAAGAGCAGCCCCGCGACAATCTGCGCACTCCACGCAGAGGGCTGCCCGGCGGGCGTATTGAATGCCGGCAGGACAGTTCCGGACTCGTTGAAGACCAGCCCCTTGGGAAGCTTCTCCATGAAGAGCTCGCCGATCGATGCGCCTATCAGATTGAGAGATTGCCCCGAGGGGAATGCGGCCGATGGGTAAAACTCCTGCCGTTGATAGTGAATGTCGCCCTTCACGTCCAGGGTCCGGCTCTTCTCCCTAATGACCGAATAGCCGGCTCCAGCGCCGTAAATCTGCTGAACCTGCAAACCTGAACCGATGTTGTGATCAGCACTTGCGTCGAAAAGATAGTAAAAACGCGGCGTGAGATATTGATCGCGCTCAATGTCCCCATGCAGGATATTTGTCTTTGCGCTCGACGCGGCTTGTACGCCGGCTATGAATGGCTGCGTCAGCAAGCCGTAAGTTGCCGTCGCATCGAAGATGGTCTTGTTCCTCGGCTGCAGCCAGTCGACGCTCGGCTGCGTCCTCACCAGGTTCATCGCGCCTGTCAGCGTCTCGCTTGTTTGGGTGGACTGAACGAGCGTCGCTCCCAGCGTAAGGCCGCCCACCCATCCCTGCGTGAAGCCAGGTTCATGGGAAATTGCCTTCTGGAAGTCATCTGCATTCACCACGTACGCGGCTTCTTTGGTGGGAATATTCTTCACTTCTCCACCCGTACCGGAGACGGATACCTCGTCGTTTGAAACGCTCAACGTACCCACCGGTATCTGTGGCGCCGGCCGGCCTACTTTCAACTTCTCGGTCGGCAAGATCACCGCATACTTCCCGCCCGTATGCAGCGACTTGATCTTGCTCCACTCGATTGTGAGGTCACCGGACATGTCGCCGTGAAAGACAACCGACCCGTCACTCTCGCTCACCAACGTGCCCGTCAATTGGTCGCCATTGGTAAAGGTGAGGACATCTACCCCCGGTTTCGCGGCTGCGGCATCCTGCGCACCTGCGCCTGTGGAAGTAAACACCACGGGCAATGCCATGAGCGCCACCGCGACCGCATGACAAACCCTGGCCCGATAGGAAAGCGCTACGGATCTGTGGCGATGCGTCATCTGCTCTTCCTCCTGATAATATTCATGTAACTATTACTGTGTTTTTTGGAATCTTGGGCGATTCTTCCGAGCCGCTCTCCCATAATAAGGCGAGACACCAAGTCTGAGGATGCGCCCGTTCATCCAGGTTGTTAGGATACAGACAATGGCTTGGAATAGCGCAACAGCCTTGGACGCCTTACGCGGCGGCGATCTGCTCGGAATCGGTGGATCAGCCAACCAGATACGCCGCGACTTGCATCCCGAGAAGGTTGTTACATATGAACTGTGCGGAACGGCCACGTCTCTCGAGGAAGCGACCCGAGAGGCTGCGGCTCGCGGCGGAGGCGTCGATCTGTCGCGACTCCGCGATTCGCAATACGCTTCTTTCGATGCCCTGCAAGCATCTCTGCTGAGCGGCTACAAGCAACACCCAAAAGTTACCTTTCATCATTTGCCCTTCGCCAGGCTGCAAGCTATCGCGGGAAACCCTCTCGATCTTGCCGAAATGCTGCACCGCTTGCGTGAGGCGACCCTACGCTCGCTCAGCGTCGACTTCAATCCTGCGCAATACTCTGCCGATGTTCCGCCTGACCTCAAGGCCCTGGTGCGCGCGGCTGCGCAGTGCGACCTTGGCGTTTTTGTCTCCATCACGATCGGCAATTCGGAGTCTCTGGAACAGCGAATCAATACCATGGCCCTGGTGCGCGCTCTCCAGCAGGAATCAAATGCGATTCACGCCGTCATGGTGCGCATCCATCATGCCACCACGCCAGAGGCACGCCGGGAAGAAGAAGCCACCGCGGTGGATTATTTGAAGACGTTGGCACTCACCCGGCTCTTTCTCGATAACGTCGAGCACCTGCAAACCGACTGGTCGGTGATGGGACCCAAGGTTCTCGAACTGGCGCTGCATTTCGGGGCAGACGACGCCGGCTCAGTCCCCTGGTCGCGGGCAGGCACTCTTGAGCCCTCCCACCACGGGGGCGAGTCCGAGTTGCGCCGCATCATCCGCGATGCAGGCTTCCGGCCGGGGGAGCGGGATGCGCTCTTCCATCAAAGCCTGCTGCGCTAGTCCCCGCAAACACCTACAATCCGAAAGCACGTACAATCTGTGATACGAGCCGTTTTCGGGCCTCATGCCCGCATCGCGGCCCCCACAAGAGATGCGTCTGATCGAGCTTGCAGCGTTCCTCCAGCACACAGCCGTGAATGCCGGGCTCTGGCTCTATACGCAGCGCGGCGTCGGTCACTACCTGCGCACCCACTACGGCAACGATCCGGTCAACAACCCCTTCCGCTATCTCTATCAGTGGAACGCCTTCGATACCACGTTGCTCATCCCCTATTTCCTGGTCATGATCGTCCTCGCCTTCTACGGCCTGCATCGATACCAGCTCGTTTATCTTTATTACAAACATCGCGATCGCGCCGTCACCGAGCCGCCCAGCCGCTTCGCTGACCTGCCGCGCATCACAGTGCAGTTGCCGATCTTCAATGAGCAGTACGTCATCGATCGCCTCATCGACGCCTGCTGCCGCCTGAACTACCCATCCGACCGCCTGGAGATCCAGGTGCTTGACGATTCGACAGATGAGACGCAGGGAGTAGCCCGCGGCCTAGTAGAGCGCTATCGCGCGCTCGGACACGACATCGTCTACCTGCATCGCACGGATCGCTACGGCTATAAGGCCGGCGCGCTCGACGCCGGACTGAAGCAGGCCTCGGGTGAACTTGTCGCTATCTTCGACGCCGACTTCGTTCCACCGACCGACTGGCTCATGCAGGTGGTGCACCATTTTGCCGAGCCACGCGTCGGCATGGTGCAGACGCGCTGGACGCATCTCAACCGGGACTACAGCTTTCTCACTCAGGTCGAAGCCATCCTGCTGGATGGCCATTTCGTCCTGGAGCACGGCGGCCGATCGCGTTCCGGAGTCTTCTTCAACTTCAACGGCACCGCTGGCATGTGGCGTCGCGAAGCGATCCAGGAGGCGGGCGGTTGGCAGCACGACACGCTGACCGAGGACACCGACCTGAGCTACCGCGCCCAGCTCAAAGGCTGGCAGTTTCGCTATCTGCAGCATGTCGAATGCCCGGCGGAAGTACCCATTGAGATGACCGCCTTCAAAACTCAGCAGGCGCGCTGGGCCAAAGGCCTTATCCAGACCTCGAAGAAGATCCTGCCGCACGTTTTTCGCAGTGACGTCCCGTTCCACACCAAGATCGAAGCCTTCTATCACCTCACGGCAAACCTCAGCTACCCGCTGATGGTGGTGCTCTCGTTGCTGCTGATGCCCGCCATGGTGATCCGCTTCTACCAGGGCTGGTTCCAGATGCTGCTCATCGACGTGCCGCTCTTTATGGCGTCTACGTTCTCTATCTCCTCCTTTTATCTTGTTTCGCAGAAGGAGCTATATCCGCGTAGCTGGCTCCGGACCTTTCTCTATCTTCCCTTTCTAATGGCGCTTGGGATCGGCCTCACCGTCACTAATACACGCGCCGTCCTGGAGGCCCTGTTCGGGATCAAGAGCGCTTTCAAACGGACCCCGAAATATCGGGTGGAGAAGAAGGGTGAGCGAGCGCAGGCCGCCAAATACCGCAAGCGGCTGGGGGTTGTGCCCTGGCTGGAATTGCTCATCGGTTGCTATTTTGCGCTCACCATCGCCTACGCGATTACGAACGAAAACTACTTCACCATTCCGTTCCTTCTGCTCTTTGTCGTCGGTTACTGGTACACCGGATTGCTGTCGCTGCTGCAGGGTCGCTTTGAACGCTGGCGTACCGGCGCCAACCTCGACGAATCCTCCGCCAAGCCCTACCCGGTGGGTGTGTAACTGCTAACCGGTACATGCAACTTGCCTCCCAGTGCTACTATCTGATCGCTGTTGCTGGACTGCGGTCACCCGTGGGACATATTTCCCTCGCCTGACAGGCGGCTGCACAATCTCGAGGAAAGGCTGGGATTAGTCATGTTCATTATCTGGTGGATCATCGTTGGCCTTATTGCCGGATTCGTCACCGGCAAAATCATGAAGGGCAGCGGATACGGTGTACTTGGGGACATCATCGTTGGCATCATCGGAGCCGTCGTCGGCGGTTTCATCATGCGTGCGGTGGGTTTTGCCGGAAGGGGCGGCATGCTCTACACCATCATTGTGGCCATCATCGGAGCAGTGATCCTGACCTGGATACTGCGCCTGGTTGGCGGCAAGCGGGCCTGATACTCCAAATCTGCAATGCGGGCCTCTGCACAAGGGGCCCCTTTGCTTTTTGTGCTCTACACTGTTCGCCATGCGCATTGTTCGCTCTGTAGCACTCATCCTGCTTCTGCTTGGTATCGCGTCACCTTCCCTCCTGGCTTTGGAGCGCCAGCCGAACGCCGCTTACCAGGGGCGGCGCGAAGCACTTGCGCGCGCGTTGCACGGGGGAGTGGCTCTGCTCTTCGGCAACTACGAACCCGCAATGGAGTACCAGGATTTCCGGCAGGACGAAGACTTCTACTACCTGACAGGCTGGAACGAGCCGGGGGCAGCGCTCATCGTCGCGGATGCGATGCCCGCGCGCGCCGGTAAGCCCGCTCTCCCCTACCGCGAGATACTCCTCCTGCCCGAGCGCAATTTGCGCCAAGAGCTCTTCACCGGCGTCAAACTCGACGCCGCATCGCCGAAAGTCACCGGCATCACCGGCGTGCGCGAGGTTCGCTCCATCCATGATTTGCCCAGTATCTTGGGCGAGCGCGGCCTCCGCGCCGTCTGGACCCAGCTCGATAGCGAGCCGGCAAAGGCCGCGCTGACCTTTAGTGCCAGCAGCATCGGAAGCGGTGATCGGGTTACGCCGCAAGACGTTCGCGATCTCACAAAAGCCCTTCGGTCCTTCAAGGACGATGGCGAGATCGAGTTGCTGCGCAAGGCTGCGAACGCCTCCATTAAAGCCCAGGAAGCTGCGATTCTCGCCATCCACCCTGGGGTCAATGAGCGCGCAATCTCCGGCATCATTACCGGCACTCTGCTGGCCAATGGATGCGAGCGCCCTTCCTATCCCTCTATCGTAGGCAGCGGCATCAACTCCACCGTACTGCACTATTCCGCCGACGACGCCACCATGCAGAGCGGAGATGTTGTTGTGATGGACGCCGCGGGAGAATACTCCATGTACGCCTCGGACATCACACGCACCATACCCGTCAATGGCCACTTCACCGACCGGCAGCGTGAGATCTACAACATCGTGCTTGGCGCGCAACGCGCGGCCGCGGAGGCCTTCGTCTCCGGCAAATCCACGCTTTACAATCGCGAGCACCCGGAAGACTCGCTCGATGGCGTCGCCCGTGCCTACATCCGCACGCACGGGAAGGACCTGCACGGTCAGCCACTGGACAAGTACTTCATCCACGGGCTCAGCCATTCGGTTGGCATCGATGTGCACGATCCGCTCGATTTCACGAAACCTCTCGGTCCTGGCTCCGTCTTCACCATCGAGCCTGGAATCTACATCCCCGAGGAAAAGATCGGCGTCCGCATCGAGGACACGTTTTATGTCGATAAGAACGGAAAGCTGCAGGATTTTGTCGCGGATCTGCCGCACACGGCGGAGGAAATCGAGACGCTGATGCAGCGCGGCAAGTCTGCCGGTTCTCCTGCGGTGGCGACTCCCTAACGATGCGGCTGCTTCACTCCTTCGTCGCGATCGGTGTCGGTTTCGCCTCGATGGCGATCCTGACAGCGATCACCACGCTGCTCATGCGCTGGCTGCTACCGAGCTGGAGCAGGTTACCGCCCTCCCGCTCGGCACAGCTTTTCAATCTGGTGGCAACCTGCCTCTACTCGGCTATAGCAGGTTGCGCCACCGCTCTTCTGGCGCCAATCAGCCCGCTCGTCCACTCGCTGATCCTCGCGATCATCGTGCTGCTTGTCTGCACTGTCACGGCAAGCGAGTTTCGCGGCCAGTCGCTGGGGTTTTATCCCTTCGCTCTCGCGGTAATGCCTTCCATGGCTACCCTCGGCGGAGGCATTCTGACGGTCCTCTATCGCTGATGGCCGCCCTGGCTCCCGCGTCAGCTAAAAGCGAATGCCGAAGGTCACCGGAATCATGCTGACAGTGCCGGAGCCAAGCGCTGTCGCCGTCGCTGCGGGAGAGTTCACCCACAGGTAGCGCGCTTCCGCGTAAACCTTCGCGCCGCCGTCGCCAATGTTGTGCGTGATGCCCGTTCCGATGTTTAAGCCGCCCTGATTGCTGGAGAAGTGACTGACGGTCTGATTGGCATACTGCGGATAGCAGCCATAGTAGAAATCGCAGCCGATTCCCAGATATACCGGCGTCGAGAAGGTAGTGAGCTTACGGTAAAATCCGCCGCCGCCCGTCACATAGCCCCCCCAGGCGCCGGTTGTCTTGTAGTAATAGACCGGATCGAGCGTAAAGCCCCACAGGTGCACGCTCCCATTGACACCGGTGCCGGCTTGAGCGCCCACAGACGCCAGCACAGAGTCTGGAATACCGGTGTGATTGAATTCGTACTCCAACAGCGTGCCAAACCTATGATTGAAGTTCCAGCCGCCTCCAAGCTTGATGTTGTAGCCGAAGGTCTGTGCGTTCTTGGTGTTGCCAACAGGCGCATCGAATCCAGCACCCGCCTCGATCGCGAGGTGATGGAAACTGGGCTGTCCGTATCTAGGGTATTGTTTATACCCGCCGTTTCCATAGCCGCCGCTGTTCTGGCCGCTGTCCTGCGAATGATAGGAGAACGCGCCTAAAGCCGGTGCTGCGGGCTGATCAGAAGCGCTGGAGGAATACTGCGTGCTCGCCGGGGACTGGGCAAAAGCAGTGCATGCGGCGACGGTGAATCCTAAAACAAGCGCCGGCAGGCGCCGGTTAGGTTTGCGGCTGGAGAGGCAGACAGCAGAACGGCTCATCATTAGCAGACTCCATTGTGCAGATCGTGGGAGGCGACGCTCCTCTTTTAATCAGGAACTCGAGCACATTCCCTATGTCGCAATGGGAATTCTGGCTCCGACGCTCCATTAAGTAGGACACGGATTGGTCGGCAAAAGTTTCTTTCAGCGGTGGCAAATACGTCCATCTACCCAAAAAGGAAGGGCTCAGCACAAGCGGCGGAACCCTTCTCTTCGTTCAGATGAATATTAGTGGATGTCGAACTGCTCCGGGTGCAGCGCTGGATCGCTCTTCACGATGACTGTGCGCCCGGTCATCTCCTCCAGGTCATTCAGCCAGCGGGCATTGTTGCCCTTCAACGTCTTTACCACCTCCGGGTGCACGCGCAGCATCACGTCATGCCGCTCCAGATGCTTCTGCATCTTGCGCATCTCGATGTAGATCTCGTTGGCCACTGTCGTTGGACTCTTCACCATACCCGTTCCCGAGCAGATGCTGCACTGCACACTCAGTGTCCGTTCCAGCGATTGCTTAACGCGTTTGCGTGTAATCGCCACCAGCCCGAAATCGTTGAACTGGAGCACCTTCGAAGGCGCGCGGTCCGACTTGAGCTCCTCTTCGAGGGCAGCCATCACCTTGTGCCGGTTCTTACGCTCATCCATATCGATGAAGTCGATCACGATGATGCCGCCCAGATCGCGCAGCCGGATTTGCCGCACAATCTCCGGAATCGCATCCAGATTCGTCTTCAGGATCGTGTCCTCGAGCCGCGCCGTCTTGCCCACGTACTTGCCGGTGTTGATGTCGATCGCCACCAGCGCCTCGGTCTGGTTGATCACGATCGAGCCACCCGACTTCAGCCACACCTTCGACTTCAGCGCCTTGGTGATCTCGTCCTGAATGCCGAACTGCTCGAACAGCGGCGTCTCTTTTGTGTACAACTTCACGCGTCGCACCAGCGAAGGCTGAAAGCGATTCAGGAACCGGACAATGCGCTCGTACTCGGCTTCGGAATCGACCCAGATGGTCGAGAAGTTGTCTGACACCTGGTCGCGCAGGACGCGCTCCACCAGATTCAGATCGTGGTAGATCAGTGCGGGAGCCTTCGCGGCATCCGAGCGCTGCTTGATCTCATTCCACAGACTGATCAGGAAGCGCAGATCGGCGCGCAGTTCCTCTTCGCTTGCGTTCTCCGCGGCCGTGCGAACGATGAAGCCGCCGGAGGCCTCGCCCTTTTCACTGATCAAAATACGCTTCAGCCGTTGCCGCTCTTCATCCGACCAGATCTTCCGCGATACACCCACGTGGTTCACCGTCGGCATGAAGACAAGGAACCGTCCTGGGAGAGCGATGTGACTGGTGATGCGCGCGCCCTTCTTCGCGATCGGCTCCTTCGCAATCTGGACCAGAATCTCCTGACCCTGCTTCAGCAGCTCAGAGATAATCGGCAGATCGCTCGTCTGCGCTGACTGACGCCGCCCATTCCGTCCGCGTCCACGGCGCTCGCGCCCGCGCTGCCGATCGGCACGTGCGCGTCGCGGTGCCGGAGCGCCTTCTTCGGAAGCGACCGCCGCCGCAGGCTCCTCTTCCTCGATGCCCTCCTCCTCATCGCTGTCCTCAAAGTCATCGTCGTCGCTCGAGGTCACCTGGCGATCGATCTGCGCCTCCCGGATGACGTCTCCGAATTCGGAACCGCCAGATGCTTGTGTCTCCTCTTCGACCAGGTCGCTCAAGTCGTGCTCATCGTCATGCGCAACGGCATGCTCCGGCAGCGGAGCGAAGTCGTACTCCTCCTCATCGATCACCTCTTCCTCCACCTGGCCGTCTCCTGGCGTGAAGGCATGAAGATGATCCAGCGCAGATGCCTCGAACGACGGCTCCGGGCGCGCTTCAGCACTCTCAAAGTCGTCCGCGGCAGTCTCTTCGTAAACCGGCTGCTCCGTTGCGGGCTCCCGATGATGAGCTTCGGCCGCTAGCTCGCCAATTTCAGGAGTTTCACCGTGAATCGGCTCCTGCTCAGCGCTCTGGACCGGAACGGCCTCGGACTCCCGTTTCTCGGCGGCTTCGGATTCTCGGCCAAACAGAGACGACAGGCGAAACTCGCTGGGCGAGGACGGGTCCACGCGATGCGACGCCGAGGCATCCGGCTCAAATTCCCCGCCTTCCTGGGCACCGGGGTTGTCCAGGTCTTCCTCTTCCAGCACCAGTGGCGCGGGCGCTTCGTCCGCCGCTGCACTTGTGTTCTCTTCCCCATGTGCCGGCGGAAAGGCGCTGTCGATTGGCTCAATAGCGCCGTTCGAAACCTCCGCATCCGGAGCCCGCAGTGCGCTCTCGTGTGAGCTTTTCTGGTCTGCAATTGGCTGATCGGCTTTGGGGCGTGCCGCCGACCGCGCACTATGCCGCGAAAGCGTCTCGCCTGGTAACGCTACGCTGACGCCATCCCAGACGATCGGGTGCTCCACCAGCGTCGATGGGCGAACTGTGACATAGGGTTGATGTAGCTCAGGTGTATCGGCCAGCGCCGTGATCTGCAACTCGCTGGTGGGCGGCTGCTGCCCATACTTCTGCAGCGCCTCACCAGGCAACGTGATCGCCGGTGAACCCTGCTGGGACCTCTCTCTGCGACCGCCACGCCGCCCACCGGTATCGCCAGCCGGCTCAGCCTCAGCCTTAGCCTCAATCGAAAGCGAGCCCGTGTGGCCATACTCCTCGATCGGCTCCGGCTGGGCGGATCCCTGCGTGTCGCCTTCCTGGCCGCGAACTCCCCGGACCCCCCGACGACGGCCGCGACGGCCGCGCCAGCGACGCGTACCCTGCTGAAACTCTTCACCCTGGCCGGCTGCTTCTTCGCCTGCCCCACCCTCCGCTTCAGCGGCCGCGCTACCTGCCGGCTCGCTCCGCTGTACCGCCGCGGCTGCCGGACGTTCCTGGCTCCGGTCCGACCCGCGCTCTGGGCCACGCTCAGAGGGCCGTCCGCCCCCACCGCGCCGGCCGCCGCGACCGCTCTCGGGGCGCTCTTTGCGGGTATCGGCCGGCTGGGCATCTGTGAATTCCTCAGAGTCTTCCTGTTCTTCCAGGAAATCCGTCACATACAGGAAGGCATCGCGCTCGAGCCCCAGCTCAACGAATGCTGACTGCATGCCCGGAAGCACGCGCGTTACTTTGCCTTTGTAAATCGATCCGGCGAGCGTGTACTCGTTCTCGCGCTCGTAGTAGATCTCGGTGAGTTGATCGTCTTCGACGATCGCAAGCCGCGTTTCATGCGGCGTCGTGGAGATGCAAATCTCTTTCGCCATACTGCCTCTTTCTTGCCCGCGGCCCTAATCGCCGGAGCAGCAGACGAGGCAGATCAGAACAGGATAAGTCCTGTTCCCGGAATTCCGGACCGAAGTTCCGGGCGGGACGAGTGCAGACGAGGGAGAGCCGGCCTGATTCCAGGAGTGAGCTGCCGCGAGACATTCTCGTGCCGCTGCTCACCGAAAAAATCAAATTTTGTGCTGGGGCTTTCCACGCGCAGAGAGTTTGTGACCGCTCCTACCCGATTGTGGGGCGGGGTCGTTCCCCGTCTCTGCGTGTTCATTCCTGATCCTGCCCGGCCCCGGGTGATCCGCCTGGCCGGCTTTACTTAAATTCCTGCAAAACTCTTCCGGCGCCGCCTCCGATCCCGGTCGGCAGGCTCCGCACAACTTGTCCCTAGTTCACGAACCGATTCATCCGGACATTCATCACGATGCCCAGGGCAAGGAACGTGAACAGCACCGAGGACCCGCCGTAGCTCATCAGCGGCAACGGTATCCCGGTAACGGGCATCAGCCCCACGACCATCCCAACATTGACTGCTATCTGAAAGATGAGCACTGCAACGACGCCCATGATCAGCATGGTGCCGGAGAGGTCTGGCGCTGTCTGAGCGTTCTGTATCAAACGCATCAGTATGAAGAAGTATAGCAGCAGGACAAACACAGCGCCCACGAAGCCGTGCTCCTCGCTCCATGCGGCGAAAATGAAATCCGTGTACGGGATTGGCAGGAAGTCACCCTGTGTCTGCGTGCCCTTGGCGACGCCGCGCCCCCACACACCTCCGTCGCCCACCGCGATCAGCGACTGCCGGATCTGGTAGCCCGAACCGCGCGGATCCTGCTCTGGAGAGATGAAGCTGGTCAGCCGCGCCTTCTGATACGGCTTCAGACCTGCCCGCCAGATGGGCACAATCAGCATCAGGGCCGCGCAAACGATGATCAGGGCCTTCTTCCATCCGATCCCGCCCAGAAAGAGCCCGATCAGCAGCACGGGCACGTAGGTCAGCGCCGTGCCCAGGTCCGGCTGCTTCAACACCAGCGCCATTGGTATCCCCACCAGCAGGAATCCCTTGCCTACGTCTTTCCAGTCCAGATCCCTGCCCGAGAGGCTGGTGAAGTAGCGCGCGACCGCGATGATCAGGATCAGCTTCACCCATTCCGACGGCTGAAAATGTATCCCGCCCACGCGGATCCATCGCCGCGCCCCCAGCACCTTCTGCCCGGCGACCAGCACCACCAGCAGCGACACGATGCAGAACCCGTAAACCCAATGAATCACATCCAGCAGCACGTGATAATCGATAAAAGAGAGCAGCAGCATCGCCGCCGTACCACCCACCAGCCAGAGCACTTGTTTGCTCTCGAATCCATGAAACTTCGTGTTGATGGTCGCCGAGTAGATCTCGAGCACGCTCAGGGCGGACATCAGGAACACCATCGCCATCAGCACCCAATCGAAGTCGCGCAATCGCAGGAATCGCTGCATGCTAGTGGCTCCCTCCGAGAACAACCGGCCGCGCGGCACGATTCCCGGCCGCCTCATCCAGGAAGAAGCGCCCCGCCCGCACCGAGACCAGCAGCTTTGCATCCTGCGGCCGCGTCGCTTTCACGCGCCTGCCGCCCATTGCGTCGGGAGCCGACGGGTCAGACCAGATGGCTCCCACCTCGGTCCGCTTCGGCGGCACTGACTTCCGCTCAGGGGCAGCAGCCGTGGGTTGACCCTGCGGAGCCGTCGGCTTCGTGGGCGCCTCGACCTGCACAACGTTGTTCTCCAGCTGCCGCTGCTTATCGACATACGCCTGAATCACTTGCGCTGCCAGGCGGGAAGAGCCGGCGCCCCACCCACCGTGCTCCCATAGAACTGCGACAACGATGTCCGGATTGCGCCGCGGCGCAACCCCCACAAACCAAGCGTTGCTGCGCGTCGCCACGTCCTTCGACACGGACTTCGCTCCGAAGCTGTGGCTCACCACCTGCGCCGTGCCGGTTTTGCCGGCGAAGTCGATCCCCTCAAGATGAGCCGCATGGGCCGTTCCTCCGGCCGATGTCACCGCTGCCATGCCGTCGGTGATCGTCTCCCAGGTCGAGGGATCGATCGGAACGTTCGCATCACCCGATCCGGGATAAGAGTCGATGATGGCCTGCCGGTAATTCGGCGGTAGTTGGTCTTGAATCACTACGTGTGGACGCCGCAGCGCTCCTCCAGAGGCGATGCCTCCAATCGTTCGCGCGAGCTGCACCGGAGTGACCGCCGTAGCCCCCTGCCCGATGCCGACCGAGATCACCTCGCCCGCATACCACTTCTCGTGATAGTTCTTCAGCTTCCACTCTTCCGACGGCACGATTCCGGCGGCCTCGTTCGGCAGATCGATCCCTGTCTTGCTGCCCAGTCCCAGGGCATGCGCCCACTTCGCGATCGGCTCGATGCCCAGCCGCTGCGCCAGCGTGTAGTAGTACGTGTCGCAGGAGTACGGGATGGCATTGTCGATGTTGACCAGGCCATGGTGCGCATCGCAGGCAAAGAAGCGGCCGTAAAAGGTCGCGCCTCCCGTGCAGTTCACTTTCAGGTTCTGCGCTACGTGCTCCTCAAGACCCGCCACCGACATGATCAGCTTGAAGGTCGAACCCGGCGCAAGCTGGTCCTGGATAGCCTTGTCCATCAGCGGGTGATTGGGATCGGTAATCAGCCTGGCCCAAGTGTCCCGCTGCACGCGGACAGCGAAGTCGTTGGGGTTAAACGAAGGGTGACTCACCAGGGCCAACACCTCGCCCGTGTGTGGGTCCATCGCAATCACCGCGCCATTCCTGTTGCCCAAAGCCAGCTCTGCCGCTCGCTGGATGTCCAGATCAATGGTCAACTTGAGGTCCATACCCGGAATCGCGCGTTCATAACCAAGCCGGCCTACCTCGCGTCCGTGGCTGTCCACCAGAACGTCGCGCGAGCCATCGGTGCCGCGCAGCAGGGCGTCGTAGCTCTCCTCTACCCCGGAGCGCCCCACCACGTCGCCTGGCTCGTAGTAGGCATACCTGGATTGGTTCAGCATGTCCTCGCTGACCTCGCCCGTGTAGCCGATCAGGGCAGCGGCAAAGCCATCGCGCGGATAGAGCCGACGCTGCTCATCGATCGTCTCCAGCTCCGGCAGTTCATCGCGGTGCGCCTCGATGAACTCTTTCTCATCCGGCGTGATGTCGGCTTTGAGCGGTATGAGTTGATACTTTGGGCCGCCTCGATAATGGGCCATCGTGGCGCGAATCTGATCCACCGTCATGTGCAGCCCGCGTGCGATCTTCGGCAGGTCACTATCGACAGTCTGCGACTGGTCCGGTACCAGGAAGCAGGAGACCGAAGGATAGTTGTCAACCAGCAGGCGTCCTTCCCGGTCGAACAACCTGCCGCGCGGCGCCAGGATCGGCACCTTGCGAATGCGATTGGCTTCCGCCAATTCGCGGTAGTTGCTGGCGCCCAGGATCTGCAGACGCCATAGCCCCGTGATCAGCACAGCGAGGACCGCGACGATGACATACTGCACCACCGCCAGCTTGAGCGCCGGAATCCTCTCTTCCCGCATGCTGCTCATACTCGCCTCATTAATCCCGCAACCGCGTGCGATCAAGCGCAGCGAACAACACAAGGCCCAGCGCGACATTCACTGCGGTGCGCACGATCTGGTGCATCCAGCTCCACGCCAACGGCTCGGCAATCAAATGACGCACGATCACCAGATAAAGGAAGCTGTCAACCAGAGTGAAGGCGGCGATCATCAGCATCCGCGTGATCGGGTTGTCGACGTCGATCCTCAATCCGATAGAAGCGGCGAGGAAACCGATGATCGTGTTCGCGATACCGTGGATGCCGACCGGCTGATGCGTGACGCCGTCCTGCAGCAGGCCGACAATCGCGCCGGTGAAGGTACCGGCGATGGGACTGCGCCGCGACACGGAAAAATAAATGACCACCAGCAGCGGCAGATCGAAGACATCAAGCCGCGGATAGCGCAGAGGCAGATATGCCTGCAGGAACACCGCCAGCAGCGGAGCCGCCAGCATGATAGGCCAGGGAAACTGCTGTGAATCCAGCTCCCGGCGCGAATTTGCCATCAGGACCGCCATTACTGATGCTGCTCCCGCACCGGAGTTCCCATACCTGCGGTGCTCACCGGACCTGTAATGGCGATACCGTTCTTCTCCGGGGCCGTTCTCGCTGCGGCCGTCTTCTCCGGATTCACCAGCGGCCGGTCCGGGCCGGTCGCCGTGCCTGGGATGATGAAGCTTTCCTGATTCGCGTGCGGAGCCGGCCTGGCCGTTCCGTCCGTTGGAGTCGCGTTATCCGGTGAGCCGCTCGGATTTGCCGGCCTCTTCGCACGCCTTACCGGCGCGCCCTCATTCAAGAGCTCACTCGTACGCGCCGAGGAGGTGATGATCGGCGCCTTTCCCGGCGTCATTTGCGACGCTGGACGCACCTCGGCCGGTGAGAAGCGGTCCGGACGCGCTGCTGTCAGCGGCTTGAGCGGCCGAACATCCGTAGCAGGGTCTTTCGAGGCGTCATCCGCCACAGAGGCATTCGGATCTTCAAGACCCGGCAACTTTTGGGCCAAAACATCCGACGCGCGCTGCATCTCTACCTCTTCCGCGCCGGCTGCTTCGCTCTTTGCCAGATCCCGCTGCGCTGCCGGCGGTAACTGATCACTGGTTTCCGTCACCACCAGCACCTCGTCCAGGTGCTGCAGGTTCGCGGACGGCTTCAGGACAATATCCACGTAGGGTTCGCGATCCGGATCGCTGACAACCTTCTGCACCGTGCCCACCGACAGGCCGCGCGGGAAGATCTGGTCGCCGCCGCTGGTCACTACCTTTTCTCCGGGCTGGACGCGGTCGTCCGGCAGCACGTTGATAATCTGCGGCTGGCCATAGGCGTTGCCCCGCAGGACGCCGCGCATGCGCGTCTTCTCCAGCAGCACTCCGGCCCCGCTGGTCTGGTCATTGATCTCCAGCACCTGCGACGTATGCGGGAAGACCTCGACCAGCTTGCCCACAATTCCGTCGGGCGTGATCACGGGCTGGTCGCGCGTCAGACCCTCCTTGGACCCCTTGTCGATGGTGAGAATGCGCGACTGATCGCTGCCGCTGGTGCCCACCACCTGCGCCGGGACCGTGGCATAGATGTATTTCTGTCGGAAGTCGAGCAGCTCCTGCAGGCGGTGGCCTTGCTTCGCGTCTTCAAGCAGAGCGGCTTGTTCCAGGCGAAGCTGTTCCACCTGCGCACGCAGCGCCTGGTTCTCATCGCGCGTATTCCGCAGATCGATGTAGTTGCCCCAGAAGCCGCGCACGCCCGAGCCGGTATGCGACATCACCTTTTCCGGCGGCGACATCATTGCGACTACCCAGTAGCGCAGCAATCGCACGCCCTTGCCATCGCTGCCGCGCGCGGCGGGTGTCCGCACCTGGACCGCCAGCCCCAGAAACTGCGCAAGGAGCACTGCGGAGAGGACCATGATGTTCTTGTAGCGCTCGAGGAAGGTTTCCATGGTCCGTTACTTCCGAATAAAGTCCCTACCAATTCGACCGGAGCGCAGCAAAGTGGTGAGATCCGATCTTTCAACTCGCCACACCACAAACGGAAACACCGGCCCTACTCGATCTTGATCTTGCGCAACAGCCGGAAGTCCGAGAGCATCTTTCCCGTCCCCAGCACAACCGACTTCAGCGGATCATCCGCGATCGATACCGGCAGGCCAGTCTCCTCGCGAATCCGCTTATCCAGATTCTTGATCAGCGCGCCGCCGCCTGTGAGCACAATCCCGCGATCGCTGATATCCGCGGAAAGCTCCGGCGGTGTCCGCTCTAAAGCCACGCGAATGGCATTCAGAATGACCGCAACACACTCAGTCAATGCTTCGCGTATTTCGGAATCGTCAATCGTGATCATCTTCGGCACGCCTTCGATCAGATTGCGGCCCTTGATCTCCATCTGCAGCGGCTTGTCCAGCGGATACGCCGAGCCGATCTCCATCTTGATCTGCTCCGCCGTGCGCTCGCCAATCAGAAGGTTGTACTTGCGTTTGAGGTAGTTCATCACTGCCTCATCCATCTGGTTGCCGGCCATCCGGACCGAGCGCGAATACACGATCCCCGATAGTGAGATCACCGCGATATCAGTGGTGCCGCCGCCTATATCGACGACCATATTGCCGCTCGGCTCCGTGATGGGCAGACCCGCGCCAATGGCGGCCACCATGGCCTGTTCCACCAGAAATACCTCGCTCGCCTTGGCGCGATATGCCGAGTCTTCGACCGCGCGCTTTTCCACCTGCGTGATCTCCGACGGCACGCCGATCACGATCCGCGGATGCACCAACATCTTGCGGTTGTGCGCCTTGCGGATGAAGTAATTCAGCATCTTTTCGGTGACCTTGAAGTCGGCGATCACCCCATCCTTCATCGGCTTGATGGCGACGATGTTTCCCGGCGTCCGGCCGAGCATCTCCTTGGCCTCGATGCCGACTGCCTCGATCTCTCCGGTGTTCTTATTGATTGCCACGATGGAGGGTTCATTGACCACAACCCCCTTACCACGGGCATACACCAAAGTGTTCGCCGTACCCAGATCGATCGCCAGATCGGAGGAGAAGACGCTGAACAGCGATCGCATTCCATGCGAGCGCGAAGAACGCGAGTGAAATCCGTTACTTGCCATCGGTGCGGCCTGTCTGCTCTTCCTTACTGGGAAAGTCTATAGAGGATTGTAAGGGAGCCAAAAACCTTGCGCCTATGACACAAAGGTGGTTCCCTGAAAGTCAACCTCCGGGTTACCTTCGCCCCAATTGTCATCGCCGGCTCCCATTTCGGAATTCAAATTGCCCCACCTGGGGGCAGGTAACCGTTTGCCGGGAGCGAGCGGGGCTGGCTTCCGGGGGACGGGCGGCGCTCCACTGAAGTGGCTGAGCTCAACATGGTGCAGCCCCACTCATGCCTCGACCTGCGAGCCGGAGGCTGCGTGAGTGACCAGAATAGTCCCTAGGGTTCACGATTTCGAGCACGGCGATTGTGCTGGAAAGCCGAAATCATACAGACGGCTCACGGTGGGCTCGACGACAAGGGGGGGCAGCCCCTCAATAAGCGCCCGGAACATCCCAGGAAGCCAAGCGATACAGCCTCGGTCGTACCGTTCAACCGATGCTATGGCAGAGACGAATTACTCGGTTGGGCTAACCATGGTGCTCAATTCTTGCCGACACTCAGGCCGAGACTCTGTTGCTCATGCGTGGGGGGATAAGTAATGGAGGTACCCTCCACGTGTGCCCAGGGATGGAGGGTGAGCGGCGCAGTCCGGGCGGCGCTGGCAATTTCGAGGACGCTGATTCCGCGCACCAGCAGCGCGTCCGCGATCAGCGATCGGTGGCATCGCCACGGCACCGCCTCGGCACACATAACTACAGTCTGTTCCTGCTGCGCCAGTTCGATCAGCGCGTCGAGGTTTTCAGCAAATTCGGACGTCTGCATGTAGTCGGCATAGCCACGAAAGCTGCTGTTACGCCATCCGGTATTGATGGAGTCGCGCCGCGGATGCCGCAAGCCGCCCAAGCCCGGCATGTGGCGGTAATGCAGCCGCCTTCCGTGCAAAGCTTGGGATAAATCTTCGCGATTGAACTGCGGATTGTGGCGGGAGCGCGGCACTGTGCGCACATCCACCAGCCGGCGGATGCCATGCGAGTGCAGCATCGCAAGGAACTCTTCAATCGGGCGAGTGGAGTGACCGATAGTGAAGATGCAGAGGCTCATCGCGTCGCTGCACGCTTGGGGCGCACCCGCAATCACGATACGCCGCCCGCTGCCACCGCGCCGGCGACGCCCGTGCCGGGTTATAGAATGTCTGGCGTGGACGCGGTGGTCATGGCCGGCGCTCCAGTTTGCTCACAGTCCTCTTCTAGAGAGCGCGTTGCCAAATGCACAAAATCCGTAACATGCGCCCACTGGTTGTTCTTATGGGATGTCTTGGTATCGTTCTCAGCGCCGCGCACGCCGCACCCCGCGCCAGCGTGGACCTGAGCTCCGGCTGGCAGTTTCGCCAGCGCATGCCGGCAACGGCAACGCCGGCAGAGTGGCGGCCAGCCACGGTTCCCGGCGACGTGCACCTTGATCTATTAGCGAACAAGCTGATTCCCGATCCCTTCTATCGCGACAACGAAGCCAAGCTGCAGTGGATCCAGGATGCGGACTGGGAGTATCGCACCACCATCACGGCCACCCCCGCCATGCTCAGCCATGAGCACGTGGATCTGGTGTTCGACGGGCTGGATACATATGCCGAGGTCTCGCTCAACGGCCATCTCATTCTGACCGCGGATAATATGTTCCGCGGCTGGCGCGCCGATGCGAAGCCGTGGCTGAAGCCGGGCGCGAACGAGCTGATGGTCTTCTTCCCCTCACCGATCAAAGTGTCGGAACGAGTCGCGCTCACCGACAAGTGGCATGGCCAGACTCCGGCGGAAGACAAGACCTATGTCCGCAAGGCCGCCTATGAGTATGGCTGGGACTGGGGGCCAACTTTCGTCACCAGCGGCATCTGGCGTCCGGCTCATCTCGAGACATGGGATGACGCGCGCATTGGTGACGTTTACATCCGTCAACGCGAGATCACCGCGGCACTAGCTCGTATCGATGCCGAAGTGAACGTAGTCGCATCGAAGGCCGGCAAAGCTACCGTTTCGGTGGCGTATGAAGGCGGTGGCCAAGACAGCAAATCGAGGACACACGAAGCGAAGGCGCAGGTGATGCTGGTACCGGGTGAGAATCACATCGTGCTGCCGATTGAGGTCGCCAATCCCGCTTTGTGGTATCCGGCGGGATACGGCGCACAGCCGATTTACACCTGGACGACGAAGGTCAGCAACGACGGCCACGAAGCTGACACGGCGACGACGCGCACTGGATTGCGATCGATTGTGCTGCGGCGCGATAAGGACCAGTGGGGTCGGTCCTTTGAGTTCGTGGTCAACGGCATCCCGGTCTTCGCGAAGGGCGCCGATGTTATCCCGTTCGACAGCTTTCCATCGCGCGTCACGACGGCGCAGTATCGGCGCATTCTTGAGTCGGCGCGTGATGCCAACATGAACATGATCCGGCACTGGGGCGGCGGCTACTACGAGACCGACGAGTTCTACCAGATGTGTGATGAGCTCGGCATCATGGTGTGGCAGGACTTCATGTTCGGCAACGACTGGCAGCCCGGCACCTACGACTTTCGCCAGCAGGTGAAGGCGGAGACCGAGTACCAGGTGACGCGGCTGCGCAATCATCCGAGCATAGTGCTGTGGTGCGGCAACAACGAGACGGAGGAGGCGCTGCAGTGGCCGAAGAACAGCAAGATCGCCGATACGCTCGATGCAAAAGGTCAGGTGCGCATATGGCAGGATTACCTGCTGCTCTTCAGCGATGTCATTCCGCGAGTCGTGGAACGGCTGAACCCGGAGACGCCTTACTGGCCCAGCTCGCCGAGTGGCGATTATGAGGATGATCTAGCGCCCGGGCAGACCACCGGCGATATGCACGACTGGAGCGTGTGGCATGGCCGCGTTCCCTTCAGCGAGTACGAGAAGCATCATCCGCGCTTCATGACCGAGTACGGCTTCCAGTCCTTCCCGGAGATGAAGACGATCGAAGCCTTCACCGAGCCCGCGGATCGCACCAGCATCTTCACGCCGGTGATGCTGGCGCACCAGAAGAACAACGAAGGCAACTCGATCATCCACGACTACCTGCTGAAGGACTACACGGAGCCGAAGGACTTCCCGTCATTCCTCTACGTCAGCCAGGTGTTGCAGGCCGAGGGCATCAAGATTGGCGCGGAGCATCTGCGGCGCGAGCGGCCGCGGACCATGGGCTCGATCTACTGGCAGCTGAATGACTGCTGGCCGGTGGCATCGTGGTCGTCAATCGATTACTACGGCCGCTGGAAGGCACTGCAGTATTACGCGCGACGCTTCTATGCGCTGGTGCTGGTGTCGCCGCATGTCGAAGATGGCGCGGTGGCGGTTTACATCGTCTCGGACAAGACCACTCCCGAAACAGCGCAATTGCGCACGCGTTTGATGAAATTCGATGGAACCGTCATTTCGGAGAAACAACTGTCTATATCTGTTCCAGCGCTCTCTAGCGCGGTGTACCAGCGGATGCCGCTCAGCGAGCTGGTACCCCCGGGTACAGACTCGGCATCCGTCTTCGTCACGTCCGACCTCACCGTAGAGGGCAAACCCGTTTCGACCAACCTGACATATCTCGTGCCTACCCACGAGATCCACCTGCCGCCTACGACGATTCAGACCGATGTGCAGCCGGGCAATGTGCAGTCAAAGACGGGCGGCTACACCGTGCGGCTCACCTCGCCGGTGCTGGCGCGCGATGCGTATCTCACCTTCGGATCGCTCGATGTTGAACCATCGGACAACTATGTCGATCTGCTGCCGGGCCAGCCGGTGGAGATCACCCTGAAGACCACGGCGCCCATCGACCAGGTGCGCAGCCAGTTGAAGGTGATTTCGCTGGTGGACGCATTCAGCAGCAATGCGACTGCAGCGGCGACGCCGAGGGAGTAACGGTACCACCACCCCACCCCCTCCGGTGCGGGAGGGGCGCTGCTAACTATATGTGGAATCTTTGACTTAAGCCTGTTCCCGACCGCTAAATTCGTCCAAGCAAAGAAGTTACGGGTAAAAACGTCATTCCATTCAAGTTAGTCCGGTCGTCTGAGGCTAACTCTCAACGGAATTTTCTTCCCTATTTCCATAGTAGCGAATTGGAGCAGATATCATGCCAACAAGTTTGCTACCACGACGGATACAATTCACGTTTTGAAAAAATCCCCGGAGTGCAGGGGCTGGCCGCGACGCGAGATTACCCTGATCGGTGCGCGTCACTCGTTCGAAAAATAAAAAGCACGCATCCCTGGGATGCGTGCTTCCTAAAGCATGACCGCGCCACTCAAAAGACGGCGGCGTTGTCGGGCAATTAGCCGATTTCGCGATCTCTCTTGTCGACAACAGTACGGGTCGGGCTGGTGCCGCTGACTCCAATACGTTCGGCGTCGACGTCTCTGACGCGAGCACGATCCACATTGGATTTATCGGTATCCACGCCATGCGTGCTTACAGACTTCTCACCGGATGAGGAGATATCTTCAGCGCCGGTCGCCTTCAGGATGTCCTTGGCGCGTGAAACCTCATCTGACGAGTCGCAATGTACGGACAGCAAAACACCGCCATCCTTCACACGACCTTCATAGCGCTTGGCTTCGTACTCCGGGATGCCGAGTCCGACGAGCGCGCCGACAACGCCGCCTACTGCGCCGCCTACGCCGAGCCCCGCCAGAGCACCCATGATCGGTCCTGCGGCGATCAGCGGGCCAACGCCTGGAATGGCCAGCGCGCCGATGCCGGCGAGCAGTCCGAGTGTGCCGCCAACCGCACCTCCGACACCCACGCCGGTGGTCGCGCCTTCAGGCGCCTTGGTATTCTTCTCCGCTGCAAAATCCTTTGAACCCTGACGGTCTGCCATCAGGACAGATACGTCCTGATTGGAGAAGCCTGCCGCGATCAACTGGTCGACGGCGCGTTCTGCTGCCGAGTTAGTCGAGTAAATGCCGAATGCTGCCGTATTTTTACCTGCCATTGAAATTCCTCCCTGCGATGCTTTGAGAGATCGCAGTTACTACTGCTTGACTGTGAGTTGATTGGTGACCTTGTCCGGGCTGCCGGCGACTTCTGCTGCCTTTGAAGCGATAGCCGACTTTTCATTCTCAGACCGCACGGGACCCTTCAGCGTGACCATTCCGTCTTTCGTGATGATCTTCACGTTGTGCCCGTATGTAGAAAGCGACTTGTCTGCGACCAGTGACTGTCGGATCTTCTTCGTCAGCATGCGATCCGAAGTCGCCTCCGACTGCTGATCAGCGGTGTGGCTGTGGGCTTTGTTTCTTGCAGAGTTATCCGGACTGGTGGTAGCCGGTGGGCTGCTCTGATCCTGACAGAACGCAGCCGTAGGCAGCGCCGTCAGACATGCGAGCCCCAGGCATCCATACAACGGAAGCTTCAGAATGTTGCGTGGAAACGATCTCACTTTTTTACCTCGGTAGTTTCGCGCGTGCATAAATGTGGTGGCGGTTGGATGTTGACGCTATGGGGAACAAGGCACAGAGGAAGCGTCCAACCTTCAATGCGTCACAAATTCCGTCTGCCTTCAAGTAAGAAGCAAATCCCACCGCGCGGGTTGGTGACACAGATCGAATAAGCGAGGAACATCGACGGTGACACTTGCAACTCGACGTAGGTGAGTAAGTGAGCGAAGCCACTCGTGTCGACCTCGACATCTTTATGGTCTAACCATGCAACCTTTGTCCGAGTTATCAGTTCGATAGCGTAGCTTCGCTACCGCAAGAGAAGTAGAAGCAAGGATATGTTCGGCTGTTTCTCACCTGAGATGACATTTGAAGGATGATGAATGCACACTAGCTAGGCATCGAAAGAGAGATAGCCATGGACTGGACACCGGGTGGGCTGAGCGGCGATGTGGAGGACAGGCGCAGCGAAGGCGGCGGCGGCATCGGTTTTGGCGGGGACGCGGGCTGGGCATCGGCGGGCTGCTGATCCTGCTCGTCATCAGCCTGATCACCGGGCGCAACTTTATCGGCGCATATCTGATGGGCAACTCCAGCGCGGTGCAGCAGCAGCGATCGGCCGCACCGCCTTCTGCGGATGAGCAACGTTCGGCGCAGCTTGTCTCCTTTGTGCTGGATGACGCGCAGAAGACATGGACTAGCATCCTGCCCGGTTACCGCCATGCCAAGCTGGTGCTCTTCCGCAATGCCACTTACTCCAGCTGCGGATCGGCCCGCGCGGCCACCGGCCCGTTTTACTGCCCGCAGGATGAGAAGGTATACATCGATCTCGGCTTCTGGAATGATCTGCGGCGCTTCGGCGCAGGCGGCGAGTTTGCGCAGGCTTATGTGATTGCGCACGAGATTGGCCACCATGTGCAGAAGCTGGTGGGCACGGAGGCGAAGGTGGAGCAGATGCGTGCCTACAATCCTTCGGCCGGCAACAAACTCTCCGTCGCGCTGGAGTTGCAGGCGGACTGCTACGCAGGAGTGTGGGCGCACAGCGGCGAGCAGCGAAACATCATTCACACGGACGACATCCAGCAGGGGCTGCAGGCCGCCGCCGCCGTGGGCGACGATCACCTGCAAAAGATGACGCAGGGCTATGTTGCGCCGGACAGCTTTACGCACGGGACATCGGAGCAGCGGATGGGCTGGTTCCAGCGCGGGCTCGACAGCGGAGACATGCGCGCCTGCAACACCTTCGGGAACGGCAGCTCGAACTGAGGTGCTCGCCGCACGGGCGGAAGCGCCTATGGCGCGGGTTGTTGAGTTTCGCTCCGCTGCCGCTCACATCTGGATTTGTGGGCGACCGAGCAATAACACTCCCTTTAATCGCTTCGGGCAGACTCGTCGCAAGTATCTCGCTCGCGAAGAATCGCGTTCCATCCGAAAGATCGCCAGGGGCTATGCAGCGCGCAGCAGCCGAGCCGGCAGGAAGATGAGCGCGGCTACCAGGTCCAGCGCGCCATGCACCGCAATGCCCACCAATCGAAAGGGCAAAAGCAGGAGCCACACGATCGGATAGAGCACCAGCGCGAAGAGCGCGAGCGGCCAGCACAGGATCAACAACACACACCAGAGAAGAAATTTGAGGATCATGACGCTTCCCTCCCTCCTTTCAGGATACGCAGGGCGTGGCGCAGAAGTTCCCGCACTAAGCAGTGCCTGGATTGGCCCTTTGGGCCGCGGCTCAGCTATGCTCTTCTGTTTGGCAATTTCCCTTCTGCAAGGACAGTCGATGGCATCCGCAAAGACCTACGGCAATTTGATTGGCGGCAAGTACGTTCCCGCGAAGAGCGGCAAGACCTTTGAGAACCTGAGCCCGGCGGACACCAGCGACGTGGTCGGCGTATTCGCGTCCTCGGAGGCGGCCGATGTGGACGCCGCCGTCCAGGCCGCGGCGAAGGCCTATGAGACGTGGCGGCTGGTGCCTGCGCCGAAGCGCGCGGAGATTCTCTACCGCACTGGCGAGCTGCTGCTGAAGCGCAAGGAAGAGTTTGCCCGCGACATGACGCGTGAGATGGGCAAGGTGCTGAGCGAGACTCGCGGCGATGTGCAGGAGGCGATCGACACCGCCTACTACATGGCCGGCGAGGGGCGACGGCTCTTCGGGCAGACCACTCCCTCCGAGCTGCAGAATAAATTCGCCATGTCGGTCCGTATGCCTGTCGGTGTGTGCGGCATGATCGCGCCATGGAATTTTCCGATGGCGATTCCGTCGTGGAAGATTTTTCCGGCACTGGTCTGCGGAAACACCTGCGTGATCAAGCCGGCGGAGGACACGCCGCTCTCCACCTTTCATCTGGTCGAGATGCTGATGGAGGCCGGACTGCCGGATGGCGTGGTCAACATCGTCACCGGTTTCGGTCCGGAGGCGGGCGCGCCGCTGGTGGAGCATCCCAAGGTTCGCGCGATCTCCTTCACCGGTTCGAGCGAAGTCGGACGCATCGTGGGACAGGCTGCAGCCGCGCGCTTCAAACCGTGCTCGCTGGAGATGGGCGGCAAGAACGCGATGATCATCCTTGAAGACGCGAATCTTGATCTGGCACTTGATGGAGCAGTCTGGGGCGCGTTCGGAACTTCGGGCCAGCGCTGCACGGCGACCAGCCGCGTGATCGTGGACAAGCGCGTTGCCGGCGAGTTCACCGCCCGGATCGTCGATCGTGCCAAGAAGCTGCGCGTGGGCAACGGCCTTGAAGAGAGCGTCGAGATGGGGCCGCAGATCAACAAGCAGCAGATCGAGACTTCCACACGTTACGTAAAGGTCGCAAAGGACGAAGGCGCGGCATTGCTGCAGGGCGGCGTGGCGCTGGCGGAAGGTGCGCATAGCAAGGGACACTTCTTCGCGCCGACGATCTTTGGCAAGGTGCAGGCGAAGATGCGCATCGCGCAGGAGGAGGTCTTCGGGCCGGTGCTGAGCGTGATCGAGTGCGATGGCGTGCAAGATGCGATCCGCATCGCGAACGGCATTGAGTACGGCCTCTCGACTGCGCTCTACTCGCGCGATGTGAACAAGGCCTTTCGCGCGATCCGTGATCTGGAGGCGGGCATCACGTACATCAACGCGCCCACGATTGGTGCTGAAGTACATCTGCCCTTTGGCGGCGTGAAGCAGACGGGCAACGGCCATCGCGAAGGCGGTACCGGGGCGCTCGATTTCTATACGACATGGAAGTCGGTCTACATCGACTACTCGGACAAGCTGCAGCGCGCGCAGATCGACAACGCGGAGTGACGCGCGCGAGCATTTTGCGCGGGGGACATCCGCGCTTCACCCTTTTTTCAGCTACCAGGAGAACGCATGATCATCGGAGTGCCGAAAGAAATCAAAGACCATGAGACCCGCGTCGGGGTGACGCCTGCGGGCGTGAAGGCGCTGACCGAGGCCGGCCACAAAGTCCTGGTGGAGACCCACGCGGGCGAGCTCTCCGCCTTCACCGACGACGATTATCAGGCGGCCGGCGCGGAGATCGTCGGCTCTGCCCATAACGTTTGGGGCAATGCCGACATGGTGGTCAAGGTCAAAGAGCCGGTCGAGAAGGAATACGGCTTCTTTCGTCCCGGCCTCACGCTCTTCACCTATCTGCACCTGGCGCCGCTACCTGTGCTGACGGATCATCTGCTGGAAAAGAAAGTCACCGGCATCGCATATGAGACCATCCGCGATCGCAACAACGCCCTGCCGCTGCTGACGCCGATGTCCGAAGTGGCGGGCCGCATGTCAGTGCAGGTGGGCGCCACGTATCTGGAAAAAGACAAGGGTGGACGCGGCCTGCTGCTGGGCGGCGTTCCGGGCGTGACGCCGGCGAATGTATGCATCATCGGCGGCGGCATCGTGGGCACGAACGCGGCGAAGATCGCACTCGGCATGGGCGCGAAGGTCACGCTGATCGATCTGAACCTGAACCGGCTGCGCGAGCTGGACGACATCTTCAACGGGCGCGTCTTCACTCTTGCTTCGAACTCCTACAACCTGGCGCACACCACACGCGAGGCCGACCTGGTGATCGGCGGCGTGCTGATCCCGGGAGCGGCAGCGCCGAAGATCGTCACCGCGGCGATGGTCTCGAAGATGAAGAAGGGCGCCGTCATCGTGGATGTCGCCATCGACCAGGGCGGCTGCATCGAGACGGCGAAGCCGACCACGCACAGCAATCCATCGTATGAAGTCAACGGAGTGGTGCACTACTGTGTGACAAATATGCCGGCAGCGGTGCCGAATACTTCGACGCTCGCGCTCACCAATGCAACCTTCCCCTACGTGATGAAGATTGCGCAACTCGGGGCGAAGCAGGCCATTCTCTCTGATAGCGGCACGGCTGAGGGCGTGAATACCTATGCAGGCACTCTGACCTATCAGGCAGTGGCTCAAGCGCAAAACAAACAGTACCGGCCTATTCGCGATGTGCTTGCCTGATTGGGACTCATAGCAAAGAGGAAGGGGCGCAGCCGAAGCCGCGCCCCTTCTCGTCTCTGCCCTCGAATTACTGATTGATCGTTGTGCTGACGCTGTTCGCCAGGCTGAATGTGAGCGGCGACTCGGCATTCACGATGATCTGCTTGTTCCCGGTCATCGCGCCTGCAGCAGTGCCGCCGCCGCCACCGATGAGTCCGCCGATGAGCGCGCCTTTGCCGCCTCCGGCGAGACCGCCGATGAGTGCACCGGCACCAGCGCCGCCCCCGACAAAGCCGGCCGTGCGTTTGCCCTTGCCGCTGATGGTGCGGCTCCAGGTGCTGGAATCAATCTGAGTGGGAGTTCCGTTGACGCGGAGACTGGTCAGCCGCAGCGATAGAACAGCCGCTCCCTTGAACTTGCCCCGGGAATTGGATGCGGTCACCGTCCCGCTGGCAGCAGAACCGGTCGGTACCAATGTCCTTCCCTTGACGATGATCGGCGAGGTCACCGTCGCGTCAAAGGAGTCTCCCTCGTGCGCGGTGTTTGATGCAATGGTTTGACCCACCCGCACCGTCACACGCGTGCCGGCGGGAATGGTATACGTGACCGGCTGAGGAGGCGGAGCGGGTGCCGGCGCGGGTGGTGTCGCATTCGGTGTTCCTGGCGCAGATGCTGCGGTCCCCGGCGCGGGTGCTGTGGGAGCCGGTGCCGACTGCGTCGCCGCGGGCTGCTCCGCATTCTGCGGTGGCTGGTTCTTGTTGCAGCCGGCAACCAGGAGCAGGCCTGCCAGTGAGAACGGGATCGCGAGTTGTGTCAGCTTGGCATGGATCATAGCGCCACTAGGATGCCACAGCTGACGGCGAAATGCAGCCAGTCTCGATGAATCTCGCGCCGCTCTCCAGTTGCCTGCGCACTGATATGTGCGTGGAAGCGCCTATAATCGCAGGGTTCGCACCCAGATCGGTCGCTTTTGGGGGAAGATTTTTGTGTTTCGCAGCCGCCGCGTAACCGTCGCCCTGCTTGCCGGATGCCTCGGGCTGGCGGCGGTTCTGCTGATCGCGCTCAACGCATTCAATCTGCACTTTTTGAACCCGCGCGACAGCAACGGTATCTTCCTCTTCACCGCCCTCTCCATCCTGGTCTTCCTGCTGCTGCTGGTGCTGCTGGTGCTGCTCTGCCGCAATGTGCTGAAGCTGTATGCCGACGGCAAGAACCGGCTGCTCGGCTCGCGCATCCGAACGCGCCTGCTCTCCGGCGCGCTCATCCTGAGCTTTGCGCCGACGCTGTTCATGTTTTTCTTCAGCTACCTGCTGATGAATCGTTCCATCGACCGCTGGTTCTCGCAGCCGGTGGCGCAGCTGCGTGAAGATTCGACCCGTGTCGCGCTGGAGCTGTCGCAGTATGCGGCGGAGAATGCACGCGCGGAAGCGGAATCCCTTGCCAGCTCGGTAACGCTGGAACGAAGCCTGGAGCAGAAAGACATTCTCTCAGCGCTGGGTGTCGTGCGGAGCCATCGCATCACGCTCGCCGGCGGCTTCGTCATCATCTACAACGATGACGAGCCTGTCGTGGAGTATGCTGTGCCGCGCGGGAGAGCCGCCGCAGCTCCCGAAATTCGCCCCTGGATGGATGATGCCGATGCCACCAGACCGGCTGCCGGTGAGTCGCTGCCCGCGTTTGTACTGGCCGCGGCACATCGCGCGGACCAGCCGCTCCTGACCCTTGGAGGAGTCGACTACATGCTGGGCACCTCGGCCACCCCTTCATCCAGCCTGGTCGTTGTAGCGCTTCCCATGCCGGCGGGACTCTCAAAGACCGTCGGCACCATCCGGTCCGGGGCCGAGAGCTACTGGCAGCTCTTCCGGGGACGCAATCGTATCCGCAGCACCTACTTTTTGCTCATGTTGCTGCTCACCGTGCTCACCCTGTTTGCCAGCAGTTGGCTGGCACTGTATCTGGCGAAACAGGTGACGCGTCCCGCCGAAACCCTGGCTGACGCCATGGAGCAGATCAGCGCGGGCCATTACAGCCACCGCGTCACGGTGGGTGCGACCGAAGAGCTTGGCGAGGTCATTCATTCGTTCAACGCAATGGCGTCCGACCTGGAACAGAGCCGGGGCCTTGCGGAGAGCTCCACTGCTCAGCTCTCTCAGGTGAATCGCGCCCTGGCGGACCGCCGCCGCGAGCTGGAGCTCATCCTGGACACCATTCCCAGCGGTGTGGCCACGCTCGATGGCCGTTTATCCGTGGTGCTGTCGAACCGTGCCATGCTCGACCTGCTGGACCTCGAGACTGGTGCCACCGACATCGAGCACGCACTGGCCGATCTTCCGCTCGATGTGGCGTTTCCTCCCGCCATCAGCGAAGAGGTACGCCGGTTGCTGCGACGCAGTCAGCGCATGCGCATCGCCGGTTCGGAGATCGATTTCGCGACATCGAGCGGCTCGCGGCGGCTCTCCGTGACGCTTGCGGTGCTCGATCAACCGCAACAGCGCGGATACGTTCTGGTGCTGGAAGATGTGACAGAGGTGCTGCGGGCGCAGCGCCAGGCGGCGTGGAAGGAAGTGGCACAGCGCGTGGCGCATGAGATCAAGAATCCGCTGACGCCCATTTCGCTTTCGGCAGAGCGCATCCGCCGCCACATTGAGAAGCCGACGCCGGAAACGCCCACCGTCATCCGTCACTGCAGCGATGTCATTCTCAGCTCGGTCGAAACCGTGCGCACGCTGGTGGATCAGTTCGGCGCGCTGGCGCAGTTCCCTGTTTCGTCGCCGCGGCCCGTCGACCTGAACTCCGTGGCCGATGCCGCGCTGCTCATCTTTGCCGGCCGCATGGACGACATCCGCGTCGAGCGCCGCTATGCATCCGATCTGCCGCTGGTGATGGCGGACAATCATGCATTGCGCCGCGCGCTAGCCAACCTGATCGACAACGCCGCGGAAGCGATGCAGGGAACGCTGCATCGCCAGCTCACGGTGATCACGGGTGAGAATCCCGGGCGCACGATGGCGGAAATTATCGTGGCGGATACCGGTCCCGGCGTAACCAGCGATATGCGCGAGCGTCTGTTTCTGCCATACTTCTCCACCAAGCAGCGCGGCACCGGACTTGGTCTGGCGATTGCCGCGAAGATCGTGCAGGAGCACCAGGGGACCATTCGCGTGGAGGAAAACAAACCGGCCGGCGCTCGCTTCATCATCGAACTGCCCTTCGCCGATATGACCGTGCCTGAGAACGCCGCGCCCGCATCTACGGAGATGCAGTCGTGAGTCACGTCCTCATCGTCGACGACGAGGCCGATATACGCGACTCGCTCGGCGAGATCCTCGCAGAGGACGGCTATACCGTGACCACGACGGCGACCGGCGTAGAGGCCATGGTATTGCTGCGCGACGCCACCTACGACGCCGTGCTGCTGGACATCTGGCTGCCCGATCGCGATGGCATGGATGTGCTGCAGGACATCCGCCAGCTGGAAAGCGAGATCCGGCCGGAGGTAATCATCATCTCCGGCCACGGGACCATCGAAAGCGCGGTCCGCGCCACCAAACTTGGCGCCTTCGATTTCCTGGAGAAAGCCGCTCTCGCTGGAGCGCACGCTCATCCTGCTGAAGAACGCGATCGAAGCGCGCCGCCTGCGTGCGGAGAACGAGGAGTGGAAGCGCCAGCTCTCGCCGCGTGCGCACATCTCCGGAGAGAGCGTGCCCATCAAGGCGCTGCGCCAGCAGATCAAGCTGATGGCGCCGACCAATGGGCGCGTGCTGATTTTCGGCGAGTCCGGCTCGGGCAAGGAGATCATCGCGCGCGAAATCTACGCGCGAGAGCCTGCGTCGCGAAGGTGTCTTCATCGAGTTGAACTGCGCCGCCATTCCCGAAGACTCGATCGAGATACAGCTCTTCGGCTATCGTCACGGCGCCGTGCCCGGCGGCCCCCCGGAGAAGCGCGGCACGCTGGAGCGCGCCAACAACGGCACGCTGTTTCTGGACGAGATCGGCGACATGAGCCTGAAGACGCAGGCCAAGGTGTTGCGCGCGATGGATGAACAGCGCTTCACGCCGGTGGGTACGTCGCAGCCGGTGAGCGTCGATGTGCGCATCATCGCCGCAACCAACAAGAACCTGGAAGACGAGATCGCGCGCGGCAATTTTCGCGAAGACCTCTTCTACCGGCTCAACGTCATTCCCTTCTACGTTCCGCCGCTGCGCGACCGCCGCGAGGATATCCCGATCCTGGTGCGCGAGTTCCTGGGCGAGTTCGGCCGCGAGTATGGACGACCTCGCATCGATATCAGCGAGGAAGCACTGGTGCTGCTGAAGCAGTACCACTGGCCGGGCAATGTGCGCGAGCTGCGCAATCTGGTCGAGCGGCTGGTCATTCTGAATCCGCAGGTCACGCGCATCGAGCGCAAACATCTGCCCATGCTGGTGCACCGCGATCCGGGCCGGCCTGTCCGCGGATTTCAATTCGCTGCAGGAGGCGCGCAATGCCTACGAGCGCGACTTCATCCTGAAGAAAGTGGACGAGTGCCACGGCAACATGAGCCGCGCCGCCGAGGCCTTGGGCTTGGATCGCACCCATCTCTACCGCAAGATGAAGGCGCTCGGCATCAGCGCTCGCGAGTAGATGCGCCAGGCGTGTCACCACGTTCTTGTTGTTGCGCTCTGCGCGACGCTGCTTGCTGCGCTGACTGCATGCACGGTTTGTACGGAGCAAATCGTCGATGAAACAACGTCACCGGATCATGCGTGGACGACCCGCACGACTGTGCGCAACTGCGGCAATCTCGCGACACCGACGACGAATGTCTATCTGCAGCGTGCGGACAGCCGCGCGCGACTCGGCGAAATCGTCGTACTCGTGCGCCACATGCATCCCGTGAAGATTGCGTGGCTCAGCAGCACGCAGATTCGCATCGAATGTCCTGGTTGCGGGAACGACGTGCGCATCGCACGGCCCAGCGCGCATGGAATTTCGATTGTGGTCGGCCGATAGCCGCTATTCGTTTTTCTTTCCCAGTTTTTTCTGTCCCAGGTCCGTGAGCTGCCGCCGCCAGTCCAGCGATTCGACGAAGCCCCGCGACTCGCGCCAGTTCTCCTCGACGATGACGTGCAACTCAAGAAATACTCGCGTGCCCAGCAGCGATTCGATCTCCTTGCGCGCTGAAGCGCCGATCGCCTTCAGCTTGGTGCCGCCCTTGCCGATCAGGATCGCCTTCTGCCCGGCACGTTCGCAATAGATCGCCGCCGCGATGCTGGTGACCGGCAGCTTGCCATCCTTGCGCGGCTTCGCGTCGGCGGGCGGTTCTTCATAGCGCTCAATCACCACGGCTGATGCGTACGGCACCTCTTCGCCGGTCTCCATCAGGATGCGCTCGCGAATCAGCTCCGCCACCAGAAACCGCTCCGGCTGGTCGGTGTATTGTTCCGGCGGATAGTAGCGTTGCCCCTCCGGCAAGTGCTTGACCAGATCCGCAATCAAGCGGTCCAGGCCGTCCCTTTTGCGCGCGGAGATGGGGACCACAGCGGCGAAGTTGTGCAGCGCGCTCAGCTTTGTGATCAGCGGAAGCAGCTTCTCGCGTTCGACGAGATCGATCTTGTTGATCACGAGAAAGACCGGGCAATCGAGCTTGCGGATCAGCTCCAGCGCAAACACGTCCTCGCTGGATGCAGCGGTCGCGTTTGGTTTTGCCGCCGGCAGAATCCTCCGGCAGCCGCAGCTCGCGCGTTGCATCCAGCATCAGCAGCACGATGTCGCGCTGCTCCAGCGCGTCGTGCACCTCCTGCATCATGCGGCGGTCCAATTGGGTGCTGGGCTTGTGCACGCCGGGCGTATCGACAAAGACGATCTGCGCCGCCGGATGCTTCCCCTTCTTTGCGGGGACCTCGACGACGCCCTGAATGCGCGTGCGCGTGGTCTGCGGCTTCGCGGTCACGATGGCGACCTTCTCGCCAGTGAGCGCATTCAGCAGCGTGCTTTTGCCCGCATTCGGGCGGCCGATGATAGAAACAAATCCCGATCGCACTTCGAACATCCTCTCGCTAAGTCTAATTGTGGCGAATCAGAAATTCGCAGCAGATCCTTCGCCCCACCTTCGGTTACGCTCAGGATGACAGAAGTGATGTGACGACCTGACGACTCACACACCCTCAAGCCGCCGGGGCTTCGACAGCCGAGACGCGCAGACGTTCGACCCGCCGGTCGGTCGACGCCAGTACCTCCAGCCGCGTCTTGCCTGCCAGCACGACTTCGCCCGGCATCGGAATGCGGCCCGCGACTTCGCTCACCAGTCCGGCAACCGTGGTTGCGGCGTAGTGGCCGTCCCGCAGATCCTCATCGCCCATCAGAGCTTCGAGCGCATCCACCTCCAGGGTGCCGGGCACGATCCACACGCCCTCGCTCTCCTGTTTGGGCGCGTTTGCCTCGCTGTCTTCTTCATGCTCGTCGGTGATGGCGCCGACGATCTCTTCAAGCAGATCTTCGATCGTCACCAGTCCGGCCACGCCGCCGTACTCATCGATCACGATGCGCATGTGCTGCTTTTCGCGCTGCATCTCGCGCAGCAGCTCATTCACGCGCTTGGTCTCCGGCACAAAAGCCGCGGGGCGCTGCAGGCTGGCGACAGTGCGGCTCGGCGCTTCGTCGTCGGAGATCTGCAGCAGATCATGCGAGAAGACGATGCCGGTCACTGTATCCAGCGTGCCCTCGAAGACAGGCACGCGCGAGAAGGGCCGCGCCTCCAGCATTGCGAGGAAGTCGGCGAGCGTCGTTTCGGCGGCGACGGCGAAGACCGACGGCCGCGGCGTCATCACCTCGCGCACGATCTTGTCGCCAAACTCGACCGCAGAGCGCACCAGGTCGCGGTCGCTCTCTTCCAGAATGCCTTCCTCTTCGCCTGCTTCGATCAAGGCATCCACTGCATCGCCCTCATCTTCTTTCGTTTCGCCTTGCGGCGGCTCCGCCAGCGAGACGATCGAGAGCAGAAACTCCAGCGTCAGCTCCACCGGCAGCACCAGGATAGAAGCAGAGGCGCAGCAGCCAGCGCCACTTGAGCACCCAGATGCCGCGTGTCCGCGTGAAGAAGGCATAGGGCAGCAGCCGGCTGAAGATGACGAACGACCAGCACGATGCCCAGCGCCGCCTGCAGCACACCGAGGACGGTCGGCGGCCCGACCTCGCCTTCGCGGCCAAACAGGATCGCACCGATGATCAGCACGATGGCGGCAAGCGAAAGCTGCGCCAGCACAGCAGCGCAGAGCGCAAGCCGATCGCGGGAGAAGCCGAGCGTCGGCTCGATCTGCTGCTCCCACACCTCCATGTTGTCCTGAAATTCGCGGGAGAGAAACTTGCCCAGCTCGGAGTAGATGCGGTCCACGTAGCAGGCCAGCGTGTGGATGACCAGCAGGATGACGACGATGCACCATGTAGAGCCAGATCATGCGCGCACCGCCTGCCTCGCGATGGCTTCGCATGCGCGCGTTCGATCAATCCCGCGGTCAACCCCAGCTCGCGACGCAGCCGCGCTTCTTTGCGATGCATCGTGCCCTGGTCGGCCTCATGGTCGTAGCCTGCCAGGTGCAGCAGGCCATGGAGAAGCAGCACCTTGATTTCCATTTCGAGCGGATGACCGCGCTCCTCTGCCTGCCGGAGCGCTGTTTCGAGCGAGATCACCAGATCGCCGGCAAGGCCCTCCGCAATCTCTGCCGCGGGAAAAGACAGCACGTCGGTGGCTTTGTCTTTGCGGCGGTATTTGCGGTTGAGCGTACGGATCGCCTCGTCGCCGGTGAGCAGCACGCTCACCTCGCCGTGCCAGTCCGGTCGCAGCAAGAGCCTGGCGCAGGAAGCGCGCAAGCTCGCGGCGGCGCGGACGCGCAGCACGGGGCAGCTTCAGCTCCACAGCAGGTTCGTACACGATCATCGTTCGATCACTTCTGTTTCCAGCTCACACCAGCAACAACCGAAAGTCGCAAAATGAAAGAGGAGGGCCGCGGCCCTCCTCGTCCCTTCGGCTCGATTGTACCGGGCCGTCTACTGCCTGTTTACTGAGGTTTCGGCGCCGGCTTCTCCCGTTCGCCCTCCTGCATACCCAGCGGCAGCTCCGCCTGCTGGCGCCCAAAGCTGTCGTAGGCACGGATGATCCGCTGCACCAGGTGATGGCGCACCACGTCGCCATCTTCGAAGTGGACGAAGCGGATGCCGTCCACGCCCTTCAGGATCTCCATCGCTTCCAGCAGTCCGGAGCGCCGCGGATTGGGCAGATCGATCTGCGTCACGTCGCCGGTGATGATGGCCTTGGCGTTGTTGCCCAGCCGCGTCAGGAACATCTTCATCTGCTCGCTGGTGGTGTTCTGCGCCTCGTCCATGATGATGAACGCGTCGTTCAGCGTGCGGCCGCGCATGAAGGCGAGCGGCGCCACCTCGATCACGTTGCGCTCGATCATCTTGTCCACGCGCTCCTGGTCCAGCAGATCGTAGAGCGCGTCGTAGAGCGGCCGCAGATAGGGATCGATCTTTTCCTGCAGCGTTCCGGGAAGAAAGCCCAGCCGCTCGCCCGCCTCGACCGCCGGCCGCACCAGGATGATGCGGCTGACCCTCTTCGCCATCAGCGCGGACGCAGCCATGGCCACGGCGAGGTAGGTCTTGCCGGTGCCCGCCGGGCCGATGCCGAAGACCATGTCTGCCTGTTCGATGGCCTCGACATAGCGCTTCTGGTTGACGGAGCGCGGCTGCACCATGCGCTTGATGCCGCCCGTCGTACGCTGCCTGCCGCTGTCCACCAGGCCCTTCAGCGTGACGCTGGGATCTGCCGCCACCAGCTTCAGCATGGCGTTCAGCTCGCCGTTCTGGAGCGTCACGCCCGCCCGTCGCAGTTGTTCGTAGTCGTTGAAGATCCGCTCCACGCGCGTCACGTTCTCTTCCGATCCGGAGACATGGACGGCATCGGAGCGGAGGTCGATACGCGTGTGCAGCTTGTCTTCGAGCAATCTCAGATTTTCGTCGCGGGTCCCGAACAGGGGCTCAATGTTGGGCGTGATTTCCAGCGCTTTTTTGATCAAGCGGACAGAGGACCTCCTGCGGCTCCCTGGGCTCGGAATACCCCGGAGCAGCGGCTGCATGATTGAGTTGGAGTGGGTGGCGGCCGGCTTCCACGTCTCGGCACCCGGCACTGGCAGCTTCCTGCCCGCTGCGTGCCTGCCGCGTTGGACCGTCCCTCGGATGCGCACAGACTAGCCTCTCCCTGCCAGTGCGTCAACGGCGATTTGATGAATATCCGTTACGCTCTCCCCACCTGCCATTTACGATGCCTGAACGGCGGCTAAGGACGCAGATAAGGCGGCCGAGCCGGTTCAGTCAGGTCGCTACCGGGTAATTCCCTGCCATTGACCCCCCGCCAGGCGCACGGTAGACTTGTATTTTGCAGAGGATGCGGCGTGAGTGCCACCGTCTGCATCGCTCCAGGAAGCAAAAACAGACCACCAGACATCTTTGTAAGGAAGCTCATGGCAAACCATGTTTCATCGCTGAAGCGCGCCCGTCAGACAGAGCGCAAGACCGAGGTTAACCGCGCCAACAAGAGCCGCGTCCGCGGCAGCCTGCGCGCCCTGCGTGAGGCCCTGCAGAAGGGCGACGCCAAGTCGGTGACTGCGCAGTATCGCGCCACCGTCTCCGCGCTCGACAAGAGCGTGCAGAAGGGCACCCTGCACAAGAACACCGCCTCGCGCTACAAGAGCCGCCTGAGCGCGCGCGTGAAGGCCGTCTCCACCAAGAAGGCGTAAGTACCTTCAACCGCCAGGAAATCGGCGAGGCCGGAGCATCGCTCCCGGCCTGCTTTTCATTTTGCGGCCCGCTCCGTTGGCGGCGGCGCGGGCGCCGGAAGGTCGTATACCTCGATCGCCCCGTGATTCAGCACCGCCAGCCGGTTTCCATCTGCTGACAAGCGCAAAGTTGCCGCCCGCACTGACAATCGGCTTCAGCAGCACAGCGATGCCGCAGGCTGCCTGTCCGGCTGTCCAGCACGCTCAGCACCTGGTTCTGCACCTCGTCGTCATTGATCGGATCCGTTGCGGCGACCGGATGGTTGACCGCCAGCCAGGAGATGGCCACCGATGCGCCATCCTGCGCGATGCGGAATGCCGGCCAAGTGAAATTGGATTGCCAGCGGCCATCCCATAGCTTCTGTTGTCCAGCGAGTAGGCGGCTACAAACCGGTCATCATGACCGTGCGGACAGCTCAGGACCAGAACGCTCTGCTGGTTCAGCACCTTCTCCGAGGGCTCGCAGGCGGAATCGATCTTCGCGACGATCTCGCCGCCGGTCGGCTCCGGCTTTTCGTATGGATGAAAGCGGATGTTCCAGAGATCATCCTTCACTCGCTCCTGGGTGAAGAAGCCATCGACGTTGGCGGGCAGGTCCCCGGCGGCATCCGCATGTGCATTCAACATCAACTTCGGCTGATCCAGCCGAATCATGCGTATCTGCACATCCTCGCTGCGGCGGGCTGGAGCCGGAGAGCGCAGCCTTCTTCACCAGCGCTGCATGCTCCTCTGGCGTGTGTTTCTCAAGCTCGCTCTCCACCACCAGCAGCTTTCCGTCGGGCGAGGTCTCGACATCCTCCAGTTCTGTCGGTGACGTAAACAGAGGCTTCAAATGCAGCTTCGCTGTCCGCCTCGTACAGGCGGGAGCCGATGCGCAGCATGACCTTGTTGTTCGCCAGCCGCCACAGATAGCGCGCACGGTCGTGCAGCAGCCACTGGTCCTCAGCCACGACCTTGCCGGTGGGCAGTTCCAGCACGTCCGCCTGGATCACCTGGTCCAGTCCGTCGGAACCCTGCTCGCGCAAGAGCAGGCGCGGTTCGCGAAAGGTAAGCAGCAGATGCGTCGAATCGAGAAAATCCAGGGAGCTGGAGCTGTAGCGGGCCAGCAGGTACAGCTTGCCCGGCGGCCGATAGCCGAGCGGCTCTACCGGAATGCTCAGCGCCGGCTGAGGGCCACTTTCGTGATCGCGGGCCTGCGCTGCGCCTGCCACGCGAGGCACAGAAGCAGCACGGCAAGGCAGGCTTGCCGCCAGCGGGCCGCGAACTGCGCACGGCATTGCACGCCACCATTTTCCTACAAACGCGGCACCTCGCGCTGGTCCCTGATTCCTGTCAACCCGCTGCTTTGCGGGGAGAGGCCGGTTGACTTTGCCGACTCAAGCCCGTCTGATAACCTTTCGGCCGCTAACTCTTCTGAAAACGACGGGAGTGCCTTTCTCGCCTATGCGCCTTTCCCTGTCATGCTCGCCGTAGCCGCATGCCTGGCCGTTTCCGTCTCCTCGCATGCCCAGACCGCGGTCAGCGAACAGACACGCACCCAGCTTCACGGGCTTGATCCTTCGCTGCGTGATACCTCGGTCGACCCTTGTGTCAATTTCTTTCAGTACGCCTGCGGAACCTGGCTGAAGCGCAACCCCATCCCGCCGGACCGCTCTTCCTACGGCATCGATGTCCAACTCCACGACAACAATAACCTCGTCCTGAAGTCGATTCTCGAACACGCGAGCGATCCCCGTGCGCAGCGCGATCCGGATACGCAGAAGATCGGCGACTATTACGCCACCTGCATGGACACGCCAGGCAATCGACAAGGCCGGGCTCGGCGAACTTGCAGCCGGATGCTTGACCGCATCAACGCGCTCTCCAGCACGAAGGACCTGGCGCCGCTGGTCGCTGAGCTGCAGCGGAATGGCGTGCAGGTGCTCTTTCGTCTGAGCAGCGAAGAGGATTACAAAGATGCGCGCCATATGATCGCCACTGCCGGCCAGCCGCGTCTGGGGCTTCCGGAGAAGGGCTACTATCTGCGCACGGACGCCAAAGTCGGTCACCCTGCGCAAGCAGTACCTTGATCACATCGCGCACATGCTGACGCTCGCCGGAGAGCCCGCGGATCAGGCCGCGGCCGATGCGAAGCGTGTCCTCGAGCTGGAGACGAAGCTCGCCTCCGCATCCCTCAGCCGCGAAGAGATGCGCGATCCGGCGAAGCTCTACCACCCGACCGAGCTGGTCAGCTTCCGCACGCAGCTCGGCGCCTTCGATATCGATTCGTATCTCCGCACGCTCGGCACGCCGGCGTTCACCTCGCTCAACGTATCGACGCCCGGCTACTTCGACGCGATTGAACAAGACTCTGCCGCAGACCGACCTCGCCTCGCTGAAAGCACTGCTGCGCTGGAATCTGCTGTACAGCACACCCGGCACGGCATTGCCTGCCGCGCTCGATAACGAACAGTTTGCTTTTTACGGGAAGACGCTGCGGGGCCAGCCGGAGCAGCAGGTGCGCTGGAAGCGCTGCGTCGGAAGCGGTGGACGGCGCGCTTGGCGAAGCGCTGGGCCGCGTTTATGTGGCCCAGCAGTTCAGCTCCGCAGGACAAGGCGCGCACCACCGCCATCATGAGCGACATCGAAGCCGCGATGGGCCGCGACATTCAGCAGCTTGACTGGATGAGCGCGCCCACCAAAGTCGAAGGCCGAAGACAAGCTGAAGGCCGTCACCAACAAGATCGGCTATCCCGACACGCTGGCGCGACTACTCCAGCCTGACCATCACGCGCGGCGATGCCGTGGGCAATGCGCGGCGCGCGGCAGCCTTCGAACATCATCGCGTGCTGGCAAAGATCGGCCGTCCCACCGACAAGCAGGAATGGGATATGAGCCCGCCGACCGTCAACGCCTACTACGATCCGCAGACCAACAGCGTGAACTTCCCCGCCGGTATCCTGCAGCCGCCCTACTACGATCCGCACATGGGCGATGCCGTGAACTACGGACAGGCCGGCGGCCTGGAAGGCCACGAGCTCACGCACGGCTTCGACGATGAGGGCCGCCAGTTCAACGGCGATGGCAACTTCAGCGAGTGGTGGACGCCCACGGACGAAAAGAAATTCAAGGAGCGCGCCGACTGCGTGGTGAAGCAGTACGACGGCTTCGTCGCCGTGGACGATCTGCACGTGAACGGCAAGCTCACCCTGGGCGAAAACATCGCCGATATCGGCGGCGTGCGCATCGGCTATCTGGCCTGGCAGCATCGCCTGCAGCAGCCGGGCGCGAAGCCTGAAGCGGACCTCGACGGCATGACGCCGGCGCAGCAGTTCTTTACCGCCTACGCGCAGAGCTGGTGCTCCAGCACGCGGCCGGAGACGCGGCGTCTTCGCGTGGAGACCGACCCGCACTCCCCCGAGGAGTACCGCGTCAACGGCGTCGTCGAAAACATGCCCGAGTTTCAGCAGGCCTTCGGATGCAAGGCCGGTCAGCCCATGGTCAGCGCGAACCGCTGCAGCATCTGGTAAATCATCTTCCTTTCGGAGAGCCACTCTGATGTCATCGCTTGATTACACGCACACTTCGCTGCTCACTTGCTTGCACGACGATCATCCTGTCTTCGGCGGCGCTCCATGCGCAGGCGACCGGCGCCGGTCCGAACCATCCCCGGCTTCGATAAGAGCGCCATGGACACCACCGCCGATCCGTGCGTGGACTTCTATCAGTACGCCTGCGGCAATTACAGCAAGCTGCATCCGATTCCCGCGGACCTGCCATCGTTCGATCAGTTCAGCAACCTGTACGAGTTCAATCTGCAGGCGTTGCACGGCATTCTGGAGAAGGCCTCTGCCGCGCACGCTGCCGCGGGCAGCGACGAGCAGAAGATCGGCGACTATTACGCAAGCTGCATGGATACGGCGGCCATCGACAAAGCTGGACTGGCGCCTATCCAGCCTGAACTTGACCGCATCGCCGCGATCCAGTCGCGCGATGCACTGGTTCCGGAGATCGCGCACCTCCAGCGCATCAGCGTGAATGCGTTCTTCGGCCTGGGCGCCGAACAGGATTTCAAAAATGCGACGCGCGAGATCGCGGTGATGGATCAGGGCGGCCTCGGCCTGCCGGAGAAGGATTACTACCTGCGCACGGGCGCCAAGGACGAGGAGTTGCGCAGCCAGTATGTGCAGCACATCGCAAATATGCTGAAGCTGCTGGGCGACTCGCCCGGATGCGGCCGGCAAAAGCGCCGCCGCCATCATGGCCTTTGAAACCGCGCTGGCCAAGGTCTCCCTGGGAAATGTAGAGCGGCGCGACCCCGACAAGATTTACCACATGCAGCTGGTCGCGAAGTTCGCCAGCGGACACACCGAACCTGCACGTTGCCGAGTTCCTGAAGGATGCCGGCGACGCCGCCCGTCACCGAACTCAACGTCGCCACGCCGGAGTTCTTCGCCGGCCTCAATCAGCTCATGGCATCCACGAGCCTCGACACGCTGAAGGACTACATGCGCGTGTTCCTGGTAGACAGCCTCTCCAGCCGCCTGCCCAAGGCCTTCGATGAAGAACACTTCGATTTCTACGGGCGCAAGCTCCAAGGCATTCCGGAGCAGCAGGCACGCTGGAAGCGCTGCGTGGACGCGACCGATGCCGGGCTCTGGGCGAAGTCCTCGGCAAGGTGTACGTTGCGCAATATTTTGGTGGCGACAGCAAGGCCAAGACGGCAGCAGGAAGTGAAGCAGATTGAAGCGGCAATGGACCGCGATCTCGATCAACTGGACTGGATGAGCCCGGCCACGAAGACAAAGGCGCACGAAAAACTGGCGGCTATCGTCGACAAGATCGGCTATCCCAACAAGTGGCGCGATTATTCCGCACTCAGCATCACACCCGGCGACAGTCTGGGAAATTCACTTCGCGCGCGCGAATTCGAGAGCGACTACCAGCTTCACAAGATCGGCCGGCCGGTAGACAAGGGCGAATGGGACATGACGCCACCCACGGTAAACGCCGATTACCTGCCATCGATGAACACCATCAACTTCCCTGCCGGCATCCTGCAGCCCGCCTTCTATGACAGGAGCGGCCTCCGATGCGACCAACTACGGCCACATCGGCTCCATCGTGGGCCACGAGCTGACGCACGGCTTCGACGATGAGGGCCGCAAGTTCGACGCGCAGGGCAATCTGAAGGACTGGTGGACCGCCGACGATGCCAAGCGATTCGAGCAGCGTACCGATTGCGTGGTGAATGAGTACAACGGATTCGTAGCCGTGGATGATCTGCACGTGAACGGCAAGCTCACCCTGGGCGAGAACACCGCGGACAACGGCGGCCTGCGGCTGGCCTGGATGGCGCTGCTGGCCGATGCCGCGAGCAAACACACGTCACTGGATCAGAAAACGGCGACCGGCTACACGCCGAAGCAGGAGCTGTTTCTCGGCTGGGCGCAGAACTGGTGTTCCACGGAGCGGCCCGAGATGCTGCGCATGGCAGTCCGCGTCGATCCGCACTCGCCCGATCGCATTCGCGCCAATGGCGTCATCGTGAACATGCCGGAGTTCCGCCAGGTCCTTCGGCTGCAAGACAGGCCAGCCCATGGCGCCGGAGAAGATGTGCCGCGTATGGTGAAGCTCGGCGGTGAGATCTGTCACGATGAGCCTTCTGCGGATCGCATCTGCTGCCCGGGGCCACGCCCTGAGCGAAACACGATGCTTGAGAACTTCCGCCTCACCGTCTTTCGCGCCGTCGCGGCAGCAGCGCAGCTTCCGGCGCGCAGCGGAGCAGCTCTACCTCACGCAGCCTGCGGTGACGCAGCAGATCAAGGCACTCGAAGAGCTGGTAGGGCTGCCGCTCTTCGATCGCAGCGGCCGCGAGGTCACGCTCACCACCGCAGGCGCTATGTTGCTGCAATATGCGGAGCAATCCGGCGAGGCTGCTGGAACAAGCCGCCGTGGAACTTGCTTCGCTCAAGGGCCAGGTCTCCGGCACGCTGCGCATCGCTGCCTCCACCACCATCGCGCAGTACATTCTGCCGCCGCTGCTCGGCGCATTTCTGCGCTTGCATCCCGCTGTCCATGTGGAACTGGACAGCAGCAACACCGAGTCGGTGGCGGATGCCATCGCAGCCGGTCGCGCCATCTGGGTCTGGTCGAAGGGCCGCCGCACGCCAGCCAGGTGCGCTCTGAAATCTGGCTCGAAGACGAGCTTGTGCTGCTGGTGCCGCCCAGCCATGAATGGGCGGCCAGCGCTCCATCACGCTGCAGCAGATCGCCGCAGCGCCTCTGCTGATGCGCGAACGCGGCTCCGGTACGCGTGAGGTCATCGAGACCACGCTCGAAGCCGCAGGCCTGCCCGCGCGCGATCTGCACATTGCAGTCGAGCTCAACTCCACGGAGGCCATCCTGGGCTGCATCGAGTCCGGCGTCGGAGTTGGCTTTGTTTCGCGCAACGCCATCCATCGCCAGCTCGCCATGGACACGCTGGCCATCGTGCCGGTGGCCGGCCTCACCATCCCGCGCAATCTTCTGCTGCTGACACCGGCAGGTCCTGAGCCGACTGGCGCTGCAGCGGCAATGCTGGAATTGCTCCGGCAACATCGCGCACAGTTGCGCCGCGCGCCGTCACGCCGATAAGTCCTATCTATCGGGCATCACAATTTCTGCTTGGACGCCGTTACATTCTCCCTGGACACTTAGGACAACGTGACTCCCATCGGCGCCAAGCGCATCTTCCTGCTCTGCATCATCATCTCCGCCAGCGGCCTCATCTCTCCCGCCGTCGCGCTCGCCGCCGGAATCGCCTTCGGCCTGTCTGCTGCCGCATCCCTTCGCGCCGGAGAGCCGCGATCTCTCGCGAGTGCTGCTGCAGGCCTCCGTCGTTGCTCTCGGCTTTGGCATGAACCTGCACCAGGTGGTGCACGCCGGCGCATCCGGCTTTGTCTACACGGCCGATCAGCATCGTCTCCGCCATGCTGCTGGGCACTCTGCTGGCCCGCCTGCTGAGCGTGCATCCCAAAGCCGCGATTCCTCATCACCTGCGGCACGGCGATCTGCGGCGGTAGCGCGATCGCGGCCATCGCGCCCATCACCAAGGCCAGCGATGAAGACATGGCGGTCTCGCTCGGCACCGTCTTCACGCTCAATGCCATCGCCCTGCTCGCTTTTCCCGTGATCGGCTTCGCGCTGCACCTCACGCAGTCGCAGTTCGGCCTGTGGGCGGCGCTTGCGATCCATGACACCAGCTCGGTGGTCGGAGCCGCCGCGCACTACGGTCCGCAGGCGCTCACCGTCGGCACCACCGTCAAGCTGGCGCGCGCCTTCTGGATCGTGCCGCTCGCTCTTGCCACCGCCGCAATCTCAAAGAGCAGCACGCGCATCCAGTGGCCGTGGTTCATCCTGTACTTCTGCCTTGCCGCAGTGGCCAACACCTACGTGCATGCGCTCGCGCCGGTATTCGCTGCGTTCGCGAAGCTCGGCCGTAGCGGCCTCACCGTCACGCTCTTCCTCATTGGCAGCGGTATCTCCAAAGCCACACTGCGCAAAGTTGGCGTGCGGCCCATGCTGCAGGGCGTCGTGCTGTGGATCATCGTCGCCACGCTCTCGCTGTGGGCCATTCGCTCCGGGCTCATCGGCATCTGACAAAGCTTCCTCGCTGCGACTTCCGCCGAGCCATGCACTTGATCGCCTGCGCCCTTTCTAGGGCCCTCCTTTCGGGGGCCCTATAGATTAGTGCTATGCCCTCCACCCTTCGAGCGCCGCGCACCGCCGCCTATTGGCTGGGCTATGGCGCGTGTGCGCTGGCCGGTTGCTTCTGGGGAACGGGCTTTTATTTCGGCAAGGTCGTGCTGGCCTACATGGGCGTGGGCCACATGGTGTTCTACCGATTCGTCTTCGCGTGCATCGGGCTGCTGCCATTCGCGCTTCGCCACCGGCCTCATCTCAATGCGCGCGAGTGGCGGCTGTTGCTCATCGCATCGTTCTTCGGAATACCCGTGCAGTATCTGGTGCAGTTCTACGGCCTTTCGCTCACCACGGTTTCACACGCGTCGCTGATGGTGGGCAGCATGCCGGTGTTGCTGGGTGCAGCCGCCACCTTGTTCGCGGGCGAGCGCCTGGACCGCATCGGGTGGGCGGCGCTGGTGAGCTCCACCATCGGCGTCGCGCTCATCGTGCTGGGCGGCCATCACTCGGCAGGAGGTGAAGCGGGAAGCAACGGTCCGTCGCTCATCGGCGATCTGCTCGTGCTTGCTGCGTTGCTGGTCTCGCTGTTCTGGATTCTGATGAACAAGCGGCTGATGGAGCGCCATCCGCCTGCGGTCATCACGGTGTACGGCGTCTACTCCGGAGCCATCATGATTGCCGTTTGGGTTTTGTTGCAGGATGGGCGGCCACCGGTCCACGGCGTGCCGCTCGCAGCGTGGCTGGCCTCTGCCGCCAGCGGCCTCTTCTGTACCGCTGGCTCGACCCTGCTGTGGAACTGGGGCATCCACCACGTGCCCGCCTCGCGCGCTGCTGTTTTTCTCAATATCGAGCCCATGCTCGGCTCGTTCCTTGGCGTCGAGTTGCTCGGTGATCGTCTTGGGCCCCTGGCGTGGATCGGGGGCGTGCTGATCCTCGCCGCGGCCATCACTCTCACGACGCGCCCACACGGCGCTGGCGCCTCCGATGAATGGAGCAGATCGCCGCATCCCTCTTAGTTTGTGCGACTTACGCACTGTCGTGGAAAAGCGAAATCCACAGGCCGAGGTTACTTCCGAAACGGGAATGGCATTGTTATTCTAGGCGAACAAAAGGCGAAAAAGAGGTGCTCCATGGTTTTCTCCCCATCCCCTGCCCTCCACAGAATCCGCCAGCTCGTTGCGGCTGATTCGCAAGCATCCCGACCTCCCGGCGAAGCTCCGGAATGGCGCCCGGCGCCCACCGGGGCGGTCTGATCTGGCACTGCCCGACCTGTCCCTGCCCGGCCTGTCCCTGCCCGATCCGGACCAGTTCGTGGACTCTTCCGCATCCCGGAGCACTGCCTCAGGCAGGGAGAGTCTGAGCACGCGCCAGAAGCGGGCTAACTGCGCCGCCAACATTGGGCGTAAATAGCGAGATGTGTTTTCGCGATCTTTTGCCGAGCACGATAAACTCGCTTCGTGAACCCGGCGTCTGGGTGCCGATCTCGTCTTCGGCATCCGGAAGCCGGGCATATTTTTGCACTACGTCTGCCAGCGCAGCCGTTCGACATCCGGCCGCTGCCGCAGTAAGGCGATCAGGGCAGGCTCTTCCTGCTCCCGTTCCCGCGCCTGCCAGCGCAGTTCGCATTCCACTGTCACACGCGCCCTCTCGCGCGAAACATCCACCGACCACGCATGGACACGCATGCCGCTCTGCTTTATCAGGCCACGCAATTCCCGCGACAGCTCTTCCCCGGCAGTGACAATACACAGCGATCCCCGATGCTCCTCGGATAAGTGGCGTTCCACGATCTTGAGTCCCCAGAGCGTGAACAGCGTGAGCACCAGTCCAGCCGTTCCAAGCAGGATCTTTCCGGCGCCGTAACAGAGTCCCAGCATGGTGACCATCCACAGCGTCGCCGCCGTGGTTATACCGAGCACCATTTCGCCCTTGCGCAGAATCGCTCCGGCGCCGATGAATCCCATGCCGGAAAGAATGCCCAGGGGCAGCCGCATCAGGTCAAGCTGAATGAACGAACTTGCATTCTTGCCGGCTGTTCCCAGCATGGCATTGGCTAGGATCATGGAGAGCGAGGCGGCCAGGCACACCAGCACATTCGTCCGTATTCCCGCCGGCTTTCCCCGTTCGTCCCGGTCAAAGCCAACAAGGAAGCCTGCGAGCACGGTGCATGCCAGGCGTACCGCGACATCGCTCCAGGTGAGGGTCAATGGCATAAACGCATCTCCGCTGTTCAACCGATCAACGTCCAACGCGGAGATGTTCGGCTGAACGGCTATGTTGCCTGTGTGATTGCGACGTGTCGCGAAAGCCGGGCTACAGCTCCATCGCGTACTGCGCGCTCAGCAGTCCGAGCGCCGGCTGGACCAGCTCTTCGCTGGCCAACGCCAGCACCAGCCGCTCCAGCACCAGCCGCTTGTCCGGAGGCGACGAACGCAGCTCCAGATCGGCGCGCGCGATGAGCCGCAGCGCGCGCGTCAGCTCGCGGCGGCTTTTGTAACGGCGCGCCTGCCGGATCAGATCATCTGCCGCGAAGGGCGGCATGCGAAATCCCTGCCACAGCGCCTGCCAGATGGCGCGCGAATCGCGCACGTTTTTCTCCAGAATCACCAGCATCTGGCGGAAGGTGCGGGCCAGCATGTAGAGATGGCCAATGGCCGATTCCTCGCCGCCATCGGAGGCGTTGAGCAGCCCCTGCAGCAGGGCCAGCGCGCGCGGGCGGTCCTTGGCCGAGATCGCATCCGTGAGTTCGTAGAGCGAGCGCTGCTTCGCGCCCAGCACCATCGTCTCCACATCGCCCAGCGTGATGCGGCGCCGTTCGCCCGTGATACAGCAGCAGCTTCTCCAGCTCGCTCGCCATCAGCATCAGGTCCGAGCCCAGCGCGTCGGCCAGCTCGCGCGCGGCGTCCACTTCGAGCGCGCTTCCCCGCTTCTCTGCCTCGGCCACCAGCCAGCGCATCGCGTCACTCTCCTCCACGCGCACCAGCTCCACCATGCCGCACCAATCGCCCAGCGTCTCGCGGATGCGCTCGTAGCGGTCCTTGTCCTGCATGTCCATGCGGCGCAGGTCGGAGGGCAGATGCAGATGATCGGCAACGAAAACCAGCAGCGCCTGCGGATTCGGCGAGCGCCCGTAGGCATCGAGCGCGGCAAACTCATCTTTCTTCGCGCCGCGCGTGTAGAGCGTTTTTATATTGCGCAGAAACAGCACCTGAAAGGGCGCCATCAGCGACGGCGTCTGCGCGCGATCGAGCGCCTCGAAGATGCTCGTCTCCGCCAGGTCGATCTCTGCCAGCGCGAAATCGCGCATGGCGGGCCCGGATCCTGCATCGATCAGCGTATCCAGAATCGCGCGGCGGCAGCGCTCGTAGAGGTATGCTTCATCGCCGAGCAGCACATATCCGGGCCGCAGCGCGCCGCCATTGCGCGAAGCCTCGATCTCCGCGATGAAGCGGTCCGAGGAGGCGAAGCTGCGCAGCCCGCTAGAGGCCAGCTGTATCGCCCGGTCGCGTACGTGTCCCATGTGGTCTCAGAAGGACTCCAGCATATCGCTCACCAGCGACTGGGCAAAGTCTCTGGAGAGGCGCGCCATCGCAGGGGAATCTTCCTGCACAAATGTGCCCAGGTCCGAGGTGGCTTCGTACTGCTGATGGAAGGTGTACCCGTCATGGCGATAGACCACGCGGCCATCGCGATCGGTCAGCGACACGCTCGCGGTCAGCGTGATCATGTAGCTCGAGGATTGCCCGGTAGTCACGTTGTAGGTGTACGGCACAATCGACTCACTGAGCACTGTGCCCTTCAGCACCGCGTCCGCATCCCCGAGCATCCTCGCGTGGCAGCAACACGGAATTTCGTGCGTGTGTTCAGCTCATGCACCGTCGCCTCGGTCAGCGCGACCTCCGTATGCGAAAACTGCGTGCGGTTCTGAGAAGAACGGCACCGCGATCGTGTGCACGTCCTCTGGAATATGTGCCGCGGAGCCCAGCGTGTGATAGCCGCACCCCGTCGCAAGCAGGAGGAGCGGTGAAGCAACAATCCATGGAACGAGGCGCATGCTGGGCCTATTTTCGCAGAAGCAGCGGCGTGCAAAAGAAGACGGCCACTCTTGAAGAGCGGCCGTCTGGTTGCCTATTTGAAAGAGACTACGCAGGTGAAGGGCTGCCCTCCGGGAAGCCTGGCGCGCGACCCGGCTCCGGCTTGAGCACCTTGACCTCCGGATCGCCGCTGGCAGAGCCATTCGAGGGCGGGTTGAGCGGTGGCAGCTCGCGCCCTTCGATCAGCATCTTGATCTCGTTCGCATCCAGCGTCTCGCGCTCCAGCAGAGCCGTCGCCATCCGATGCATGATCGGCTGGTTCTGTTCCAGGATCTGTACGCCGACTGGTAGCCCTGTCCACCAAACTGCGTACCTCGCGGTCGATCTGCCTTCGCCGTTTCGTCCGAGAAGTCGCGATGCTGCGCGATCTCGCGGCCCAGGAAGATCTGCTCTTCCTTCTTGCCGAAGGTCAGCGGACCCAGACCGGCTCATGCCGTACTCGCAAACCATCTTGCGCGCCAGCTCCGTCGCGCGCTCGATGTCGTTGCCCGCGCCGGTCGTCATGTGCTTCAGAAAGATCTCCTCCGCGCAGCGTCCGCCCATCAGGATGGCAAGCTGCGTCTCGAGATAGTCCTTCGTCACCGTGTGCTTGTCTCCGTCCGGCAGGTGCATCGTCACGCCCAGCGCCATGCCGCGCGGAATGATCGTCACCTTGTGCAGCGGGTCGGAGTGTTCGCGCTTGGCGGCCACCAGCACGTGGCCGGCCTCGTGGTACGCCGTGACCCGCTTCTCTTCCTCGGTGAGCAGCATGGACTTGCGCTCGGCGCCCATCAGCACCTTGTCCTTGGCAATCTCGAAGTCGTACATGTGCACGGCCTTGCGATTGAAGCGCGCCGCGGTCAGCGCCGCCTCGTTCACCATGTTCGCGAGGTCCGCACCGGAGAAGCCCGGTGTTCCGCGCGCCAGGACGCGCAGGTTCACGTCGTCGGCCATCGGCACCTTCTTCGAGTGCACGCGCAGCACCTCTTCGCGTCCGCGGATATCCGGACGATCCACAATCACGCGGCGATCGAAACGGCCCGGACGCAGCAGCGCCGGATCGAGCACGTCAGGCCGGTTCGTCGCGGCGATCAGGATCACGCCATCGTTGGACTCGAATCCGTCCATCTCCACCAGCAACTGGTTCAGCGTCTGCTCGCGCTCATCGTGTCCGCCGCCGAGGCCAGCACCGCGATGGCGTCCGACTGCGTCGATCTCGTCGATGAAGATGATGCACGGTGCATTCTTCTTGCCCTGCTCAAACAGGTCGCGCACGCGGCTTGCGCCGACGCCGACAAACATCTCCACGAAGTCCGAACCGGAGATCGAGAAGAACGGAACATTCGCCTCGCCGGCAACAGCGCGCGCCAGCAGCGTCTTGCCGGTGCCCGGAGGCCCGACCAGCAGCACGCCCTTGGGAATGCGTCCGCCAAGCTTCTGGAACTTCTGCGCCTCGCGCAGGAACTCGATGATCTCCTTCAGCTCTTCCTTGGCTTCATCGACGCCCGCCACGTCCTTGAACGTGACCTTCTTCTGCTGCATCGAGAGCAGGCGCGCGCGGTTCTTGCCGAAGCTCAGCGCCTTGTTTCCGCCCGACTGCATCTGCCGCATCATGAAGTACCAGACCGCGCCGATGATCAGGATGGGCGAAAGCTGCAGCAGGATCGGCCACCAGGCATTGCCCTGCGTGGGCTTCATCGTGATCGAGACCTTGTTGTCCTGCAGGGTCTTGTACATGTCCGGATAGTTGGCGGGCACGGTGGTGTGGAAGCCGTTGTCCTTGCTGTTGCGGAAGTGTCCCGTCACCGTATCCTGGTTGATGGTCACGTCCTGCACCTGGCCCTGCCGCGCATCGTCCATGAACGTGGAGAAGGAAATCTCCTGGTCCTTGCCATTGCTCGTGCTCTTCTGAACGATCTGCCACAGCAAGACCAGGCAGGCCAGAATGAACACCCAGAAGAGGATCGATTTGACCGTCGAATTCACGAAAAAACCCTCGTTTCTCTCACGCCCCGGAAGCCGCACCCCTAAGGATGCGCGGATTGCCGGACTTTTTCATCCGCAAAGCAACCCTATACGTTTCCTTAGGAATTAGACGTGCAAGGCCGGTCTTCGGTTCAACTTCCGGCTTACGCCGATCTTGCGGCACTCACAAATCTCATAGTCGGCCGTTCAAGCTCCGGTGACCGTACCCTGGATTCTACTCCGAGCCCGATGCCCGTCAGCAAGAAAATGCCCTGCCGAAAGGGCCGAATCTATTACCTAGGTGGTGTCCGGCACGACCTGCAGTACCGGAGCCTCTCCCGTGTCCCGTAATGGCTCTACCGTGAGCTGGAGACCGGGCGTCGATTCGACTTCGACGCCGCTCATCCATATGATGCCGCTTCCCACAGCGAGCACCGGACAGATTTTCCGCTCCGCCGCGGAAAGGCCGCGCCGCTCCAGCACCTCTTTCACGGTTTTCACGCCGCGGCTGTGGGCAGCCGGACCCGGTCCCCAGCCCGAGGCGTGCGCAGGACAAGCGTGTCGCCACTGGGCAGCTTTCCGCCGAGGATCACCCTGCACCCGTACTCCACCGCTTCGAGCACCCCCGGCACGGACACAACAAACTCTGGCAGCGAGGACTCGGCATGCTCCGGTTCGCGGGCGAGGCGCAGTTCACGCGCGGTGCGCTCCGCGATCAGTCCGGCGCCCAACTCAACCCGGCCCCGCTTACCTGCTCCGTGCTGACCGGAGCCCGCGAGTGCCCGCAGATCCTCCGTCTGATCAAAGCTGAGTGCGAATCCCAGTTGCCCGGCCTGCGGCCCGCAGCACACGGCGCTGCAATGCCGGATGCAGAGCCCGAAACTTCTCGAGCTCCATAGCGACACCGGCCTCCCCCGGGCGGGTGGAGTTCGCCCTGCCACCTCCGCGCACCGGCTTTCCCGGCAATATCAGTCCCGGAAGGACGCGCGCCAGCTCGCGCGCCCACCACGCCTCTTCATCCCGCGCCACGGCGGCCATCCGCGATAGTTGTTCGGCAATGCGCGGCTGAAACTCTCGCAACTGCGGCAGCAGCGTATGGCGCACCCGATTGCGGGTGAACGTCAGCTCCTGGTTGGTGCTGTCCTCGCGCCAGAGATGGCCTCGGCCCTCCAGGTACGCGACAATTTCGGCGCGCGTGACCTCCAGCAACGGCCGCACAATACGGCCGCCGCGCTCCATCGTGACTACCGGCGCGATCCCGCCCAGACCCTCGGTCCACGCGCCACGCAGCATCTTCATCAGCACGGTCTCGGCCTGGTCGTCGAGCGTGTGGGCGGTCGCGACAGTGTCGGCGTCACCCGCCGCAAGCAGCCCCTGAAAGCTTTGATAGCGGAGTGCGCGTGCTGCCTCCTCGATGCCGTGGCCGCGCTCCGCGGCGATCGACGCGACATCGCCATGCTTGGTGCAGAGCGGCACATCGAGCTGCTTCGCAAGATCCGCGACGAATTGGGCATCGCCATCCGCCTCCGCGCCGCGCAGTCCGTGATGCACATGGATGGCGGAGAGCACGATGCCGGTCTCCACCCGCGCGTCTGCCATGGCTACCATCAGCGCTACGGAATCCGCTCCGCCCGATACAGCGACAGCGACGCGTTCCCCCGCGCGGAAGAAGTGGCGTGCCCAGTTGATCTGAGCTGTGTGCGCTGCCATCGCGCACCCAGTGTACGAGCCAGCAAGCCCTTCCAGGTCGCATCTGCGCGTGACGGCAGCGGTCTATACTCACAGGCATGTTCGCCACCCGCGCCGCTACTGCCGCTGACGCCGCCACCATTACCCGCCATCGCCGGCGCATGTTCGTGGATGCAGGCCGCTCCGACAATCGCGTGCTCGATGTGATGGAGGAGCACTTCGAGCCCTGGGTCGCACAGCAGTTGCAGTCCGGCAATTACATGGGATGGTTCGCGCTCGATGATGACGGCGAGGTGATCGGAGGCAGCGGACTCATGATTCTGGACTGGCCCCCGCATCCGCTCGATCCTACTTCGGACCATCGCGGCTATCTGCTGAACGTGTACGTCGAGCCATCCCATCGCAGAAAGCACATCGCAAGCCGGTTGATCGAGCTTGCGCTGGACGAGGCGCGCCGCCGCCGCATTCGTGTGGTGGCCTTACATTCCACTGAGGCGGGACGTGAACTTTATCAGAGCAATGGCTTCCGCGCGACCAACGAGATGTTCTATGTTGAGCCCGTCGAGGGCTAGATGGTGGGGACGACTCTCACGCAGCGGACCGCAACCTCGCGTGCGCTTCCCGCAATCTTCGCCGCCGGGCTTCTCTGCGGGGTCATGGACATCAGTGCAGCTTTCCTTACGTGGGCGCCGAAAGGCGTCTCGCCGGCTCAAATACTGCACGGCATCGCCAGCGGTCTGATTGGATCAGCGTCCTTCCGCGGCGGCTGGGCCACCGGCGCACTCGGGCTCGCGATTCACTTTTTCATTGCGTTCACAGTGGCCGCGGTCTTTTATGCTGCCAGTCGAAAAATCCCCCCGCTGCTCGACCATCCGTGGCTCGCGGGTGTCGGTTACGCACTGGTCGTCTACGGCTTCATGTACTGGGTCGTCATACCGCTGGATCACCTGCGCAGCAAACCGGTAACACTCTCCGCTACCGTCATCGCGATCGTCACCCACATTATTTGTGTAGGTCTGCCGATTTCACTGATGGTGCATCGGTTCGCGCGGCGTTCCCGGCGATCAGCGCGCAGGCGTTGTGAGCTCAGCGGGGTGGTCCTCCGCGAGCGGCATCCCCAGCAACGGCGTGACCATGGCGACGATCTCCGGCACAATCGTCTCTGAAGCCGACCGGGCCGGCGTATTCAGCCACTCTTTCACCGCGCCATAGATCGCCCAGCTTGCCGCAGCCGACTGCATGGCGAGCCGGTCGTCCGGGACAGAGGTGTGCTTCGCCATCCCGTCCGCGAGAACGCGCCGGATGGCCGCGATCATCGCCGCATCCTCGAGCGCCTCGACATTGCTGCGGCGCTCGCATCCGCCCTGTGCCGCGCGTATCGTCGCGAGGTAATCGCAGGCAGCCAGGACAATGGCTCCAGCAGCCGACGGGCACGTGCCGTCATAGCGCACGGATCGTTCCTGGAGCATCCGGTGGAAGCCGCCGGCGATCAGGGCTTCCAGCAGCGCGAATTTGTCGATGTAGTGGTCGTAGAAGGTGGCGCGGTTCACCGTAGCGGCATCGGTGATGTCCTGCACCGAAATATCGTCAAACGCCTTCGATCCAAGGAGTTGCAACAGCGCACTTTGTAGCAGCTGGCGCGTCCGGCGAATCCGTGGATCGCGTACCTCACAGTCGGAGATCGGCATACTTATTCCAGAAACCATTGAAAACTCTCTGAATCGCCTGAACGACGAGTGTCGTCTATTGAATACGACATCTGCTGTTTTGACTGCATATGTCGCCCAGGAGATGCAAATCTATGCCGACACTACTCCATCTGGACGCCAGCCCGCTTGAAACTTCCATCAGCCGCGAACTTGCCCGCGCATTCGTGGCAGCCTGGAAATCCTCACATCCCGACGGAACAGTCCTTTACCGCGACCTCGCTGCAGTCACACCTGCCCCCATCAGCCAGTCCTGGGTGCAGGCAGCGTTTACACCCGCAGATTCCCGGACCGCTGAACAAAAGGCGCTGCTTGCGCCCTCCGACGAGCTGATCCATGAGCTAGAGACCGCCGACGAGATCGTCATCGGCGTCCCCATGCACAACTTCTCCGTACCAGCGTCGCTGAAGCTTTGGATCGATCAGATTGTCCGCAGCGGCCGCACCTTTGCCTATGGCGCGAGCGGTCCGCAAGGCCTGCTGACGGGCAAGAAAGCCACACTGCTCGTAGCGACCGGCGGTTTCTACGCACCGGGAAGCCCGACGGCAGCATTCGATTTTGGCGAGCCGTACTTGAAAGCGGTGCTCGGCTTCATCGGCCTAACGGATGTTCACACTGTTGCGGTCGCTGGCGTATCGCAGCTGATGTCCGGCAAAATCGATCGCGCGACACTTTTGCAGCCAGCACTGAACCAGATCCGCAGCAGCGCTGCTTGAAAGATAAGGTTCCGTACCTACCGTCAGACCACTTGCTCACCGAGGAGAAGCACACATGAAAGTTGCTGTCCTGATTGCACGCATTCTTTTGGGGCTGATATTTGTTTTCTTCGGCTCGAATGGGCTCCTGCACTTCCTTCCATCGCCACCCATTCCGGGCGTCGCGGGCCAATTCGTCAGCGCCCTCTTCGCCTCGCATTACGTCCTTGTGGTCTCCGTATTACAGGTCATCGGCGGCCTTCTGATGCTCTCCGGCCGTTATATTCCACTCGGCCTCGTTATCCTGGGACCCATTATCGTGAACATCCTGATCTTTCACCTCACCATGGCGCCGTCGAGTATTGGGCCCGGACTGTTCGCGACCGTGCTCTGGTTTGTCGTCTTCTTCAGCGTGCGTCAGGCGTTCGCCGGCATCTTCGCGGCGAAGGTAGCGCCGAAGGTGTAAGGGAAGGGCGCTTCCGGCGCCCTTCATACTTCTCTCTCCTTTCAGCCAGTCTCAAAAGATGGCGTCTCTACGGAGGATGCTCGCGGCTAGCAATGCGCTTACCGGCGCTCTGCTTTCCGCCCCGGTATACTCAACTTCTTATGCGCGTCTTCGTCATTTTGCCGGCTGCGGGGCTGGGCACCCGCATGGCGCCGGGGCAGGTCACGCCCAATGCCGCCAAACAATTTCTGGACCTCGCCGGAGTTCCGATCCTGATCCACAGCCTGCGCGCCTTCGCGGCCGTGCCGCAGGTGAGCGCCATCGTCGTCGCGGTCCGTCCCACTGAGATTGAGCGCGTTCAGGCCATCGTGGCCGAGCATCAGCTTGCCGGGCGCGTCAGCGTGGTGGAAGGCGGAGACAGCCGCCAGGAATCCGTCGGACACGCACTAGCCGCTGTGCAGGCGGAGGACGACGATATCGTGCTGGTGCACGACGCTGTCCGCCCCCTCATCGACTCCGCCACCATCGCGCGCACCATCGAGGCGGTCATCGAGTACGGCGCCGCTATCGTCGGTCTGCCCGCCATCGATACCATCAAGCAGGTGGAGCGCACCGCGCATGGCGCGATCATCCGGACCACGATTCCGCGCGAATATGTCGTGCAGGCGCAGACGCCGCAGGGCTTTCGCTGGTCGATCCTGAAGCGCGCCTTCGCCGAGGCCGAAGCGGATGGCTTCGTCGGGACGGATGAAGCGAGCCTGGTGGAGCGCGCCGGCACGCAGGTTGCAGTCGTTCCCGGCTCACCCGCGAATTTGAAGATCACGCAGCCCGGCGATCTGGAACTCGCCGAGTTCTACCTCGCCCGCCGCCAATCGGCATAGCGCAAGGCAAGAACCGCGGCATAGCCGCGCGAAAGAGAGGCTTTCATGAACATCCGCATCGGCCATGGCTGGGACTCTCATGCCTTCCAGGCCGGCGTGCCGCTGCGTATTGGCGGCATCGCCATTGAGCACCCGGAGGGCCTGGCTGGTCACAGCGATGGTGACGTATTGCTGCACGCGCTCACCGATGCGCTGCTCGGCGCTGTCGCTGCGGGCGACATCGGCACCTTCTTCCCGCCCGGCGATGCGCGCTGGAAGAACGCTGACTCGACGGTCTTTCTCAACCTGGCGCTGGAAGAGATTCAGCACGCCGGCTACCGCATCGTGAATCTGGATGCAACGCTGGTGCTGGCGAAGCCGAAGATCTCGCCCATCGCCGGAGATATCCGCGAGCGGCTCGCCGACCTGCTGAACGTCGACACCAAAGCCATCTCCATCAAAGCCAAAACGCCGGAAGGCCTCGGCCTGGACCATGTCGCGCAGGCCCATGCGACCGTACTGCTGGAAAAAGTAGAAGACCCGGAAGAGATCAAGTCGATGAGTGCTGTTATCGAAAACCAGCGCCACCTGGAGGATGTCGTGCGCGACCTGCTCGCAGAGGTGCACGGCACGAGCCCGCAGAGGCGAACGGTGAAGGTGAAGGTCTTCGACACGGAGGACATCACTTAGAGCCGATCAGCATCCCCTAAAGCCGATCAGTAATCTGCGGGCTTACTACTTCTCCGGAGGCACGGATTTCTCCGGAGGCACGGATCGGTCGTAGATGACGCGGCCGTCGAAGATCGTGAGGTCGACGTGCGTGTTCTGGATCTCGACCGGATCGATATGAAAGATGTCCTGGGAGAGAACCGCCAGGTCAGCTAACTTGCCCGGTTCCAGTGAGCCTTTGGTCTTCTCATCGAATTGCGCATACGCGGAGCCCACCGTGTACGCATGAACCGCTTGAGCCACAGAAATCTTCTGCTCAGGAATCCAGCCGTTGGGATTGCGATTGTCGAGCGTTCTGCGCGTGACAGCCGCATAGATGCCCATTAGCGGTTCCAGCGGCGCGACCGGCCAGTCAGAGCCGAACGCGAGGACTGTGCCGGAGTCGAGCAGCGAGCGGAAATCGTACGCGTAGTGGATACGTTCCGGTCCCAGGCGCTTCTCCGCCCAGCGGCCATCGTCGATGGCATGGTATGGCTGCATGGATGCGATCACGTGCAGCTGCGCGAAGCGCGGGATGTCCGCCGCAGTCAGATGTTGCGCGTGCTCGATGCGCAGACGCCGGTCGCGCGGGCCGTTGTCCTTTTCGACGCGCTGGTAGAAATCGAGAATCGTGCGGTTGGCGCGATCCCCGATGGCGTGAATGGCAATCTGCAAGCCAGCCTGATCCGCGCCCTTGATATCCGCATACATCTGCTCCGGGTGCTGCAGCTCGTCCGTGGCGAGGCCGCTGGTATTGGGCGCATCGTTGTAAGGGGCGAAGAGCCATGCGGTCGATGCACCGAGTCCGCCGTCGGCAAACGCCTTCAGGCCGCCCACCTGAATGAGCCCGTCGCTGAATCCAGCCTGCATGCCGCTGCCCGCCAGATTCTTCCAATCCAGCAGGCGCAGGTTCACGGAGATGCGGACTTTCAGCCGGGCCTCGTGCTCCAGCGCTTGCAGCGCGCGCAGATGCTCCGGACCTGAAGTGTCGTCCTGATCATCGGCCATCTCCTGCACGCTGGTGACACCGTTGCGTGCAGCCTCCTGCTGAGCGGCAAGGATCGCCGTCTCGGTCTGCTCGAGCGAAAGCGGCGGAATCACGCGGTTGATCAGCGTCATAGCCGCATCTTTGAACATGCCCGTCGGATTGCCAGCGGCATCGCGCACAATCACGCCGCCGGGGACATCCTTCGTATTGCGGTCCACGCCCGCAAGCTTCATCGCGACTGCATTGGCCAGCCCCATGTGTCCGTCTAGCCGCATGACGAAGACCGGATTATTCGGAGTCACATCGTCGATCAACTGATGGGTGGGCAGCGCTGCGGGCGTCCAGCGCTCGTGGTCCCAGATACCGCTAAGGATCCAAGCGCCCGAAGGCTGCGACTGCGCGAAGCGGGCAATGCGCTCGCGGAACTCCGCTTGCGAGGAGGCGGCAAGAAGCTGGACATTCGCCAATACCAGGCCACCGGTAACAAAGTGCACATGCGCATCGTTGAAGCCGGGCACCACGCGGCGTCCATGAAGATCGACTACGCGAGTCGAGGGGCCGGCGAGAAGAAGCACCTCTGCGGATGTGCCTGTCAGCAGGATGTGATTGCCATTGATGGCGATAGCTTCGCTCTCCGGCTGCGCCGGGTTCTCGGTCCAGACGTGTCCGTGCACTAGCACGAGACTCGCGTAAACCTGAGCATGAGCGGTTCTGACACAGAGAACAGCGATCGCACAAAGAACAAGTCGCTTCAGCATTCAGTGTGACCTGCTTGGAGAAAGAGTAGGGGGCGTTCAGTATAGCCACTGCTTCAGATCGACCGCTTGCTACTCTTAGCCATGCGCGCGCTGCTTCTGGCTGTTCTCGTCCTGCTGACTCCTGGTCTCTTCGCCCAAAACACATCGCAGCCGAGCGACTGGGCCACGCCGGCCGAGCAATCCGACTATCGCACGACACCCGACTATGCCACGACCATGGCCTACCTGCGCCGCATAGCCGCCGCGAAGCCGCTGCAGGTGCGTATCGAGCCTTTCGGCAAGAGCGGTGAAGGTCGCGAGCTGGATATTGTGATCGCCTCGAAGGATGGTGTCTTCGATCCGGACAAGCTGCATGCAGCGAAACGTCCCATCGTGCTGGTGCAGAATGCCATCCATGCCGGCGAGATGGACGGCAAGGACAGTTGCCTCGCGCTGCTGCGCGATATGGTGATCACCGGCAAAGACGCGGCGCTGCTCGATCGCGCGGTCTTCGTCTTCATCCCGACGTACAACGCGGATGGCCATGAGCGCCGCTCGCCCTACAACCGCATCAACCAGAACGGCCCGGAGGAGATGGGCTGGCGGGGCAACGGCACCAACATCAACCTGAACCGCGATTACATGAAGGCTGATGCGCCGGAGACGCGTGCGTTTATGGCCATGTTCCATCGCTGGCTGCCGGACTTCTTCGTCGACGATCACGTGACTGACGGCGCCGATTTTCAGTATGACGTTACCTTCACCATCGAGCACTTTCCCAACCTCAATGCGGACACGGGACGCTGGCTCGATGAAAGCGTTATTCCCGACCTGGAGCACCAGGTGGATGCGACGGGCCACCTCGCGTCGCCTACCTACATTTCATTGGTCGATGATTCCGATCCCGCAAAGGGACTCGGATTCGATGCGTTTGTCCCGCGCTTTTCGACCGGCTACATGAATCTGGAAAACCGGCCGAGCATGCTGGTCGAGATGCACATGTTGAAGGACTACAAAACGCGTGTGACCGGCAATTACGAGCTGCTGCGAGCGCTCCTCAAGGTGGTGAACCGGGATGCCGACAAGCTGATCGCGCTGAATGCTGCGGCCGATCACGAGGCGGAACAGCTCGGCGCACACCCGCTGGGCAACGTTGGCTATCCGATTGAACTCGGTCTGGTCCGGTGACACAACGCCATTTCTCTTCCGTGGTTACAAATACACGCGTGAGCTGAGTGCGGTCTCCGGCACGGTATGGGTGCAATACTCGCACGAGCCGTGGAACGTGACTCTGCCCGAACAGACCGGGGCGAAGGTCATGGTCGCCGCGGTGCCTCCTGCCGCCTATATCATTCCGGCGCAGTGGACACACGTGATCGATGTGCTGGCGGCGCATCAGGTCGTCATGCGGCGAACGAGGGCAGCATGGACTGCGCCGGTCGAGACCTATCGCTGCCGTGGCGGCAACTGGCAGCAGCCGCCCTTTGAAGGGCGTCATCCGATGTTCGCGGGAGAAGGCAGCAAGGGCCATCCGGGTGAGCCGCCGCAGTGCACGCTCCTCACCGAGACGATGACATTTCCGGCCAACTCCGCCGTCGTCGAACTGAACCAGAGACTCTCGCACGTGGCGATGGCGTGGCTGGAGCCGATGGCGCCGGATTCCGCCATGGCCTGGAATGCGTTCGATCCGATCTTCGAGCAGAAGGAGGACGGCGAAAATTACGTCGTCGAGAAGCTGGCGCGGGAGATGATGGCCAAGGACCCGAAGCTCAAAACAGAGTTCGAGCAGCGAGTCGAAAACGATCCGAAGTTTGCCGCAAGCCCGCGGGCGCGGCTCGACTTCTTCTATGACCGCTCACCGTGGATGGACCCGAAGCTCGGCCTCTACCCCGTCGGCCGGCTCACGAAGCTGGACGGCGTGCCGCTGCGCTAAAGAAACCTTGTAGACAATCCGTTCCGTCCTAAATAGCTGATAAGCAGCAACTTATTACGGCGACGGTTTCGACGTAGTGCCTGATTACCAAAGACTATTTGTTTAATATCGCAATTTGCGATATTATTATTGCGAATTGCAATATGAAGCTCGGCGAGAAAATCCGCTATCTCCGTGAAGTAGAGGGCTCGCTCCGCGGCTTGGACCGCGCTATGACCCAACAGGAGTTGGTGCGCGCGATTCGCCAGGAGATGGATAGGGCGGTCAGCCAGTCCTATCTCTCGCAGATCGAGAGCGGCGCGCGGCCACACCTGACCAACACCACGCGCCTGTTGCTGGCCCGCTTCTTTAAGGTGCATCCGGGATACCTGGTCGATGATCCGGAGGGCTATCACGCCGAGCTGCTGTCTGAAGCGCGCATGCTGCACAGGCGCGCCGATGAGGACAAGCTTGACCTTTGGCTGATCTCCGGCGCCGAACGCTTCCGCCGCGATCCCGAGGTCCGCCGTGCGCTGCTCGCCGCCGCGCAGCACGATGACACGCGCCGCTGCCTGCTGCTTCTCGCCGCAATTCTCGAAACGCCATCCCTTGCTGACCGCCTGCTCGAAGTGCTGCGGCCGGAACTCGCCCCGCGAACCAAGCATGCGAAGGACGCCGCTGCGGAGCGAAACGAAGCGCGAAACGGCGACCGCGGTGCGCGCGATGGCAGCCTTACAACGAAAGAGAGGAGATGACCCATGCACAGCTTTCTACTCAGTGCGGAGAACTGGTATCTCGTCTGTTTTGGCGTCGGCCTGGTACTGAGCGTGCTCGCGTTCGTGGGCGGCTTTGGGCACCTGCAACTCGGTCATCTTCATGCGGGCCACTTCCATCTGGGTCACGCCCCCACCGGACATTTGCATACGCACGCACCGCGTGCAACTGGGCATGACAGCCTTTCGCCGCTGAATGGTTCCGCGCTGCTCGCCTTTCTCTGCTGGTTCGGCGGCGCGGGCTATCTGCTGAGCCGCTTCAGTCCGCTCTGGGGTGCCGGCATTTTCGCGCTGGCAGTTATTAGCGGCCTTGCCGGTGCGGCCATCATCTTCTGGTTCCTCGCGCGTGTGCTGCTTCCTCGTGAACGCGTTCTCACCGCGGAAGAAACCGAGATGACCGGCGTGCTCGCGCGCGTTTCGAGCCCTATCCGCGAGGGCGGCACTGGAGAGATCGCTTATTCGCAGGGCGGCGCACGCCGCGCGGCCTCAGCCCGCAGCGAGGCCGGCGCCGCCATCGCGCGAGATATCGAAGTCGTCGTGCTGCGCTACGAGAGCGGCATTGCCTATGTACAACCATGGTCGGAGTTAGAGGGACCGCCCGCCACTTGACGCTTCCTCATCGGAACCCCGCGACCCGCGCCGTCCACAGCCAGGGACGGCACCGGTCGTACGCAGTAGAGCTGGCTTCACGCTGTTCAACTGTAAGGATCGGTTATGCCAACCATTGTCACTGTCATCATCGGATTGGGCGCTGTCGTTCTTCTCATCATCATGACGAGCATCGCGAAGATGTTTCGTAAGGCTGGACCCAACGAAGCCATCATCGTTTTCGGGTTCCGCGGTCCGCGCATCATCAAGGGCTCGGGCGCTGTCATCTTTCCTGTCGTCGAAAGCTGCCGTCAGCTTTCGCTGGAGCTGATGTCGTTCGACGTCGCGCCACAGCAGGATCTCTACACCAAGCAGGGCGTCGCGGTCACGGTCGAAGCAGTCGCGCAGATCAAGGTCCGCTCCGATCGCGAGTCGATCCTTACCGCCGCCGAGCAGTTCCTCACCAAGGCGCCGCAGCAGCGCGAAGGGCTGATCCGTCTGGTGATGGAAGGCCATCTGCGCGGCATCATCGGCCAGCTCACGGTTGAGCAGATCGTGAAGGAGCCGGAGATGGTGGGCGAGCGCATGCGCGCCACCTGCGCCGAGGACATGAGCAAGATGGGCCTGGAGGTGATCTCGTTCACCATCAAGGAAGTTCGCGACAAGAACGACTACATCACCAACATGGGCCGCCCGGACATTGCGCGCATCAAGCGTGATGCCGATGTCGCCGCCGCCGAAGCGGAGCGCGATACCGCCATCCGCCGCGCCATCGCGCTGCGCGAATCCGCCGTCGCCAAGGCAGCGGCAGATCAGGAACGCGTACTGGCCGAGACGCAATCGCTCGCGAAGCAGGCGGAGGCGCAGCGCGATCTCGATATCCAGAAGGCGCAGTTCACCGAGCAGAGCCGCAAGCAGGAAGCGCAGGCAGACAAAGCCTACGAGATCCAGACCAACGTCATGCAGCAACGCGTGATCGCGGAGCAGGTGAAGGTGCAGCAGATCGAGAAGGAGCAGCAGGTCAAGGTGCAGGAAGCCGAAATTCTGCGCCACGAAAAAGAACTGATCGCGACCGTGCTGAAGCAGGCCGAGATCGAGCGCCAGCGCATCGAGAACCTGGCCGCGGCCGAGAAGTCGCGCCTGATGATCGAGGCCGAAGGCCGCGCATCAGCGATTCGCGCCCAGGGCGAAGCCGAGGCTGCGGTCATCTTCCAGAAGGGCGAGGCCGAAGCGAAAGCGATGAACGTGAAGGCCGCGGCCTACCAGGAATGGACGCAGGCCGCGGTCGTCGATCGCCTCATCAGCAGCATGCCGGAGGTGGTCCGCGCCATGTCCGAGCCGCTGAGCAAGGTGGACAAGATCACCATCGTCTCTACCGGGGGGGATGGCCAGGTGGGCGCGAACAAGCTGACCGGCGACCTGACGAAGATCGCCGCCCAAGTGCCCGCGCTTTTCGAAGCGCTCTCCGGCATGGACATGCATGAGCTGATGGCGAACGTGAAGAGCATGCGCGCACGCCCCAACGGCACCGCAAGCAATAGCTAACGCGAGCAGTGGTCCCGGCTTCTGCCGGGATCACATGCTTCACCAGATGTCAAAAGTCGAATGCGGCATCGAACAGTAAAGGAGTCACGTCATGGCACTGCTTGAAAGAGTTGCAACTCTACTCCGCGCCAACCTCAACGACCTGATCGACCGCGCAGAAGACCCGCAGAAGATGCTGCGACAGCTCATCCTCGATATGGAGAACCAGCTGCTGCAGGTAAAGACGCAGGTCGCCATCGCCCTTGCCGACCAGCATCTGCTCGAGAAGAAGCAGGCCGAGCATGAGGAGTCCGCCGGCAACTGGCAGCGTAAGGCGGCGCTCGCAGTGACGCGCCAGCAGGATGATCTGGCACGCGCCGCGTTGCGCCAGCAGATCAGCCATCACCAGATGGCCGCCAGCTTTGCGCAGCAGCTCACCGATCAGCGAGCCGAGACCGACACGCTGCGCACCGCGCTGAGCCGGCTGCAGCAGCGATTGCAGGAGACGCAGTCGCGTTGCGAGTTGCTAGCGGTGGAGCATCGCCGCGCGCGCGCCAGCCAGAAGCTCAATGGCTCCAGCCCCAACGCGTCACCGAATGTCTCGGGCACCATCTCGCGGGTCCGGGGACGCATTGATCAGGCATCCGCCGCCGGCCGCGCGCAGCAGGCAATGCTTGTCTCCGAAACAGGTACACATCAGACAGGCAAAAATCTGGGTCGAGGAGAGCTGAGTGAAGCGGAGCTCGAAGAGCGATTTGCCGCCATGGAGCGCGAAGATCAGATCGAAGACCTGCTACGCGAGCTAAAAGCGCAGCACGGAAATCAGGATGAACAACAGCACAAGCTGCCCAGTCCGGCGTGATGTTCCGCATGACCGCCGCCGGCGATTCGTGCCTCTATACTCGATCTGGTCGGCCTGCTTACGCCATCTATAAGCGAAGCCGGCCCGGTCGAAATCTATTCGTATGAGTTCGTCTCCCGAAGTGCACTCGCCAGTCTCCAGCCGTCCGGACTCACAGCCAGCCGAAGAAATCACGAGCCCGAACACCGGCACATGGACGGCATGGCTAGTTCTGCTCGTCATCGTGATTGTCCGCATTCCCTTCCTGCTCATCCATCCGCTGCAGGAGGACGCATACATCACCTTTCGTGCCGCACGCCATCTTGCCGAAGATGGCGACTTCTCCTTCAACCTGCACCAGCACTTCCCCGGCACTACGAGCCTGCTCTATCCGCTTATCGTTGCGGCCATCGACCTGGTATCGCACCGCTTCATGATCCTGGGTGTGCAGATCTTCGGACTACTTTGCATCGCGGCGGCCTGCTATCTTGTCGCTGCCGCGCTCTGTGACAACACCCGCGAGCAGCGCGCGGTATGGTTGCTCACCGCGTGCTGGCCAATTGCCCTGGTGATGAGCTACACGGGCATGGAGACTTCGTTGCTCGCCCTCGTGCTGGGGGCGGCTCTCTTCGCTCTCGCGCGCGGCAGCCATTGGAAGATCTTCGCAATAAGTATGATGTTGTTGCCGCTCATGCGGCCTGACGCCGTCGCCTATGGACTTCTCTTCTGCGCCACCATGTTCTTTGTGGATCGGCGCGCCGCCCTGCGCGGTACATTGGCACTCGCCGTCGGCTGCTGCCTCTTCCTGCTGGGTACGCGCATCACCACCGGCCATTTTCTCCCCGCAACCGCGCGCGCCAAGGAAATCGCCTATCACCCCAGCCATTCCCTGGCCGCAGTTGCGGCCCGTGCCAGCGATCTTTTTCTCGGACAGTCCTTTCTGTTACCGACGCCTTCCACGTATCTGGTTAAGTTAAGCCCCATCGTGCTGATCGTCGTGGTAGTTGCATTCGTTCTCGCTTTTCGCTTCGCGCGCTCGCGCCGGGAACGCACCGTCCTCGGTATGCTGGCCGCCGCCAGCATCGCCGTTCCGCTGGCCTATGCCTATGGCGGCGTGGTCTTTGCCTGGTATCTTTTTCCCGCGAACTGGCTGGCTGTCGCAGTCACCATCGCGGTTGCAGTTCGCGTCATCATGAGGCATCGCTTCCGGATGGCGGGCCTCGCGCTGCTCGCGGTAATTTGGATCGGACTGATATTCATGCAGTGGACCAAGGCACTCGCCGCGTCGACTGAGGACTACCACTACCGCGGCGACATCGGTCGCTACCTCGCGACTGTCAGCCATGGCCAGGGAACGCTCTTCCTTGAACCGGCTGGATTGATTCCTTATTTTTCCGGCTTGCGCACCGATGACGAAGTGGGCCTCGTCTCCAGCCGCATAACGGATTTTATGCAGCGGGATCCGGTCGCGTGGTGGTTCGACTATGTGGCCGCTGTGCGCCCTGACTACATCGTGCAGCGGCAGAGCTTCGATCGCTATCGCACTTTCGAGAATTACACACTTACTCCGGACCAACAGCGCTGGTTCGCCGCGCATTATCAGCTCATCCGGCGGGCCCATTACGTTCCCGCCACCTATCACCCCTCGCATCTGTTGCAGCGAGTCCTGGCCATGGGTCCGCTTGAGGACTATCTCGTTTACGAGCGGCGCGAACTCCTCGGCAACCAAACTCCCGATCAGGACGTCCATTAAGCGCCAGGGTCGCCTGGCCGCTCTATACTTCTCAAAGGATTGCGTAGAAAGGGATCTCCCCTCATGCCCTTTGATCCTCGCGCTGTTGCCAACCGCCTGCTTGAGCTTGCCCGCGAGCGCCAACTCACGCTCGATCCGATGAAGGTGCAGAAACTCATCTACTACGCGCACGGATGGCATCTGGCGCTGACCGGCCGTCCACTTCTTGATCGTTCCGTCGAAGCTTGGCAATATGGCCCGGTACTACCGGATGTCTACCGCGCCTTCCGGCAGTTTGGCGCGCTACCGATCACGGAGCCGGCGCGCTACTTCACCATCGACCGCGGAAAGCTGGCGCTCCGGCGTTACACGATGCCGGGGAGCGACCCGGATGCGGACTACGCCGACCGCATCCTGCGTCGCATCCTCGAGCAGTACGGCGGCTACTCCGCGATCCAGCTTTCCATGATGACGCACGCGGACGGCACCCCGTGGGCGCAGGCCTGGAGCGAGAACGCCGGCAAACGATACGTGCCCATTCCTGATCCGGAGATCGCGGCCTGGTTCAAGTCCGTCCTCAAGCCGGTGGCCGCATGAGCGCTACGCCGCCGGGCCCCGATCCGGAGACCATCGCGGATATCAGCGCCTCGGCCCTCGCACCGCGCGTTGCGAGCGTAGCCCTGTCGGGCGAGTTGGCTACCGCGGAGATCGACCAATTCGACGATGCACGGAAGGCACAGTTTCTTGCTTTCCGCCGCTGGCTCGTCCCCAGCCTTTTCGCGCTCACCGTCGGGTGGCTGGTTTTTGTCGGCTGTATTGTTCTTCGCGAAGAGCTGCAACACGGCAGACTCTCCGATGCTGTACTGATCGCATTGCTGGGCACCGCAACCGCCAACGTGCTAGGACTGCTGGTGATCGTGCTGAAATCCATCTTCCCGCTGGATGTCGATCGCGGCGACATCTAGGCCGACGACACAGCATTTGTGTTGTCTCCGTAGGTGGATGCCGGTATCCTCGCGTCATCCTCGCCTCGGAAGGAAACACTCATGGATCCGAACAGCATGGGTATAGATCCGCACCTCGCTTACTTGATGCCGTTCTTCGGGATTTTTTTCCTGATCGGCATCTTCATCTACATCATCCCTTTCTGGATGATTTTCAAAAAGGCGGGCTTCTCCCCTTGGCTGGCGCTCCTGCTGTTCATCCCGCTCGCAAACATCATCATTCTTTACGTGCTTGCGTTCTCGCAGTGGAAGGTCGTTCCTGTGGCGCAACTCACCGGCGGATATCCTCCAACCGCATACCCACCTGCGTATCCGCCCGCTGCATACCCTCCGGCCGCGCCGCCGCCCGCGAATCCAAGCGATCCTTATCCGCGCAGCTGACCCGGCCCGTAATTGCAACGCGTCCCTCAAGAAACGGCAATGCGCAATGCGGTTTCTACCGCTTCCTTCACTCGCGGCAGAGACTCATCCATCCAGGCTGCGCGACGGCCCTCTTGCACGCTTGCCCAGACCCGCCGCTTCGTCTCCCATAACGTGAGCTCCAGTGTGCCGGGCTGGATGCCACGCTTGACATGCCAAAGAACGCATCCCGGATAGCTGCGCAGGGTTGATCGGGTGGAAACGCGCAGCCCGCACTCCCTGCAAGCCTTCTCGATCAAGGACGCGGCGCCGCGAAGGCTGCAGCCTTGCGGTACGGTAAATTCAACCTCGGTCATTGCACCCCTCCGCAACCGCGCCCACTGCAGAAATGTTCTAGCATCTATGCAGACTCGTCTATGCCTGCATCATTCGAAAGCCCCCGCGTCCGTTTCGCTCCTTCTCCCACCGGCTACCTGCACGTCGGCGGCGCCCGCACCGCTCTCTTCAACTGGCTATTCGCGCGCCATACCGGCGGCACTCTCATCCTGCGCATCGAAGATACCGATTTCGAGCGCTCCTCCGAGGCTATGGTCGAGGGCATCCTTGATGGCATGCGCTGGATCGGCCTCAACTGGGACGAGGGTCCTTTCTACCAGTCGCAGCGACTCGATTTATACAAAGCCACCGCGCAGAAGCTGCTCGACTCCGGCCATGCTTATCCCTGCTTCTGCACCAAAGAAGACCTGGAGCACCGCCGCAAAGTTGCCTCCGAAGCCGGCAAGCCACCCATGTATGACCGCCGCTGTAGCATAATCGCTCCGGCGGATGCTGCTGCACGCCGCGCCGCCGGCGAGGCCGCAGCCATTCGCTTCCGTGTGCCGGAGGGTGGCGTCACTGCGTTCGACGACGCTGTCGTAGGCCGCGTCGAGTTCGCCAACAGCGAGCTCGAAGATTTCGTGCTGCTGCGCTCCGATGGCATCCCTACCTATCACCTCTCCGTGGTGGCCGACGATCTCGACATGCGCCTGACCCACATCATTCGCGGCGCAGACCACATCTCGAATACGCCAAAACAGGTATTGCAATATCAGGCGCTCGGCGCGCCCCTGCCCATCTTCGCGCACGTTCCGCTGATCCTCGGCCCCGACAAGACGCGGCTTTCGAAGCGCCACGGCGCCACCTCGGTAACGTCGTATAAAGACATGGGCATCATGCCGGAGGCGTTTCGCAACTTCCTCGCGCTGCTCGGCTGGTCGCCCGGCGCGGCGGGCAAGGACGCAGACGGCCGCGACCGCGAGCTCTTCAGTTCCGACGAGCTGATCCGGCTCTTTTCACTTGAGGGTGTATCGAAATCGAATGCCGTCTTCGACAATGACAAGCTCGCCTGGTTCAACACGGAATGGATCCGCCGGTCCAGCGCGCAAGAGCTGCTGCCGCTGATCAAGGCCGAGTGGGGGAAAAATGGTTTCCTCCCCAGGCGCAGCGAGGCCGATGTCCTCGCCGCCATCGACCTGGTCAAGCCACGCGCCCGCAGCCTCACGGATTTCTCCAGTTCATTTTGTGCCTACTTCAGTGACACATATAGCTTCGATCCAGCGGCGGTGACGAAATTCCTCAAGGATTCCACCACCCGTGATCTGCTTGTCGAGCTCGGCGGGCGCTATGATTCCGCGCCGGATTTTACCGAAGCTTCCACGGAACAAATCCTGCGGGCGTTCGCCGAGGAGAAAGGCGTGAAGCCGGGCGTGCTCATCAATGGCGCGCGGGTTGCGCTCACCGGGCAGGGCGTTGCGCCCTCGCTCTTCGCCGTGATGCTTGCGCTCGGCCGCGAGCGCGTCGTGCGCCGCCTACAGTCTGCGGCATCCATCAGCGCACCGGTGGCGAGCGCGGAGGCGCCGCAGCCTGCTTGACCTCGATTCCACGTTCGGAGAACGTCGATTCAGACGCGCGCGGCGCCTATAGCGATCGACTCGCCGTGCTTGAGGCAGAGCGGGCACGACTGCGGCAGCGAGACAGGCTATTCGGGTTCAGCAAGCTCGCATTCGCCGTCGTCGCTGTCGTAAGCGCGATCTGGCTGGCGCGCGTGCATCCAGGTTTCCTTGCCTGGGCGCTCATCCCAGCACTCGCGTTCGCAACGCTATGGATTGCGCATGAGCGCCTTCTGCGCGTGTTGAACGAATCGGCTCGGCTCGAAGCGTTCTACCGTCGCGGCCTCGCGCGGCTCGATGATCAGTGGGCGGGGCGCGGCGATGCCGCCCAGCGCTTTCTCGATCCGAAACATCTCTACGCCCGCGATCTCGATGTCTTCGGCGCCGGCAGTCTTTACGAGCTGATCTCGCAGGCCGCCAGCGCACCCGGCCAGCACACACTCGCGGATTGGCTGTTGTATCCGGCTGAGCCGAACGAAATTGTGCAACGTCAGGATGCGGTCCGCGAGCTCGCTCCACGTCTCGACCTGCGCGAGAAGCTCGCCCTCGCCGCAGATGCTATTCATGAAGGTACCCCCGAGGCGCTCACGCAATGGGCCGAATCGCGTGAAGGCACCGTGCCTGGCTGGCTGCTCTACGCCGCGCCGCCGCTCGGTCTGCTCTGGCTGGGCAGCCTTTTCTATTGGATCGGCGGTGGCGCGTTCGCGTGGTTCGCTCTTCTCAGCTTCCTCAATGCCGCGCTCACCACGCGCTTCATCGGCGCCATCAAGCGCGCAGCCATGGACGTGCTCCAGATATCCGCTCTTCTCGGCCCACTGCATCGCGTGCTCGCGGTCTATGAAGCACAGACATTTCAATCACCGCGGCTAATAACGCTCACCGCGGCGTTGGCCAGCGAAGGCCTTACGCCATCGCGTGCGATCGCGAAGCTCGAGCGCAATCTGGAATGGCTTGAGTCCAGCGACAACTGGTTTGTGAAGCTGGTGAACCGTTTCGTCTTCTGGACGCCGCTCTGCATGCTCGCAATCGAAGCGTGGCGGCGGCGGCATGGCAGCAATGTGCGCAAGTGGCTTGCCAGCGTTGGCGATTTCGAAGCGCTCAGTTCGCTGGCGGCCTTCGCTTACGAACACCCCGAGTGCACTTTTCCTATTCTGCGCGCGGATGGACCCGCGCTTGACGCCATTAGCCTCACCCATCCTCTGCTGCCGCGCGCCACTGCGATTCCGAACGATATCTCGCTTGACGCCGCCTGTGCGCTGATCATCGTCAGCGGCCCCAACATGGCGGGCAAGAGCACGCTGCTGCGCGCCATCGGTCTCAACGTGGTGCTTGCACAGTGCGGCGCGCCGGTCTGCTGCCGCAGTCTAACACTGTCGCCGCTGGCGGTCGGTGCATCCATCACTGTTCAGGATTCGCTGCAGAGCGGTCTCTCGCGCTTTTACGCAGAGATCCAGCGGCTCAAACAAATTACCGATCTCGCCGGCGCCACGCACCCCACGCTCTTCCTGCTCGATGAGCTGCTCTCCGGCACCAACTCCCACGACCGCCGCGTCGGCACCGAGGCATTGCTGCGCGGCCTGCTGGCCCGCAGTGCCATCGGACTCATCACCACGCACGACCTTGCGCTTACTGAGATTGCCGGCGACCTCAACGGCCGCGCCATCAACATGCACTTCGGTGACCGCTTCAGCGCCGGCGAGCTGCACTTCGATTACAAGCTCACTCCCGGCATCGCGGACAGCACCAACGCGCTGCAGTTGATGCGTTCGATCGGGCTGGAAGTCTGAGAGAGATAACAGCGGACAGCCACAGATAAAAGCAGACAACGGCAGCAGAACGATCTGCTTTCGTCTGTGGTTTTCTGGTGTTGCCTCAGTTGTCTATTCTTCTATCTCGGCGCCGGGGTCGCCGCATCCGCCAGCGCATACGCCGTCACCGCCATCACCGCCGCGTTCTCTCCCAGCTCGTGCGGGTTCACCTTGTCGAAGGTATCCGCCGCCGTGTGGTGGTAGTTGAAGTAGTAGCGGCTGTCCTGGATCGGCGCAAAACCAGGCACGCCTTTTTCCGTGACAGAGTTGATGTCCTCGCCAGTTTCCGCACTGCGTTCCAGCAACGGCGCGCCGATTGGCGCCAGCACCCGGGACAGAGGCTTCAGCCATTCATCGAGCGCAGCGCCGCCCTGGTAGTAGATCCCCGTCGGATGTCCCGCGCCGAGATCCGATTCGATCGCACCGACATGATTCTGCAGATCGGCCGCATAGTCCTTCGCATAGGTCTGTGCGCCATACGAGCCCTGTTCCTCATCCATCCACGCGACGAAGCGCACTGTGCGCTCGGGATGGATGCCGAGCTTCTGCAGCAAGTGAATGGCCTGCATCGACACCACGACGCCTGCGCCATCGTCGATCGCGCCGGTCGCCAGGTCCCACGAATCCAGATGGCCGGAGACGATCACCACCTGTTCCGGATGCTCCGTGCCTTTCCAGTCTGCAATCACGTTCGCCGTCTCCACCGGCGTCAGCGTCTCGGGCGTCAGGGTCAGGTGCATCTGCACCTCGCCCTGCGCTGTCAGGTTCTTCAGCAGATCGGCGTCTTCGGCAGTCACGGCTGCCGCGGGAATCTTCTGCACTCCGGGCGAGTAGTACGTCATGCCGGTATGCGGCAACCGGTAGTCTGCACCGCCCACCGAACGCACCAGCGTGGCAACCGCGCCCAGCGAAGCCGCAACACTCGGGGCAGCACCGCGATAGATCACCGCTTTGCCGTACGCCTCATCGCCCCGGCCCTGGGCTGCCAGCTCTTTGTCGAAGCGCTCGTTGAAGAGCAGAATCTTTCCTTTTACCGCATCCTTCGGGAGGCTCTTCAGATCGGCGAAGGAATCGACAACAACGACCGGCGCATCGATGCCTTCCTTTGGTGTCGCTACGCTGCCGCCCAGTGCAGTCAGCACGACCTTTTGCGTGGTCTGTGGGGTCATGCCCGGCCAGTTCGTAAGCTGAGCCGTCTCTTCGCCGCGCACCCAGTGCGGCACAGTGGTCTTCTCGATGGTCACTGTAGCGCCCAGCGCGCGCATCTCGCTCGCCACCCACTCCACTGCATGCTGCGCCTGCGCAGAGCCGGCGAGCCGCGGGCCGATGTTGTCTGTCAGGTGGCGCAGTTCTGTCAGCGCATACGGATCGTTCAGCGCGGCATCGCGCAGCCGCTCCATGTTCTCGATCTGCGCCGGCGTCCACGCGCCCGGAGACTCGTTGAGCATCTGTGCAATCCGGGCTTGCGGCGATTGCGAAGCCGGCGCTTGGGCAATAGTGGGAAGAGCACCCGCAAGCGCGAGTGAGAAGGCCAGTGAAATGCGATGCATAGCCGGGATGCTATCACCTAACCCAGCGCGTTACTTCGCCAGCAAGCTCACTGCGACCGGGATCTTGCGCGGCGGCATGCACGCATTCGCATCGCACGCCTGGTAGCGCAGCGCGCCCTGCAGCAGATGGCCGCCTGGCGCGATCTTCACATGCGCCCGCAGCGTCACTGCGCCGGTATACACGCTCACCTTCTCGTTCGGCGCAAAGGCGAAGCTGGTATCCGTCCCCGGCGGAAAGTCGACCGCGGAAACATTCACGCCGTCGCCATCCACAACCATGAGCTGCGTCGGAATCAGATTCTTCTCGTGCGGTGTATGCGAGTTGATATGGAAGCCGTTCTGGATCTCAAAGCGCAGCTCCACCACCTGCGGTTTGCGCGCGGCAACATTGATCTGATCCGGCCCGTCGAAGCGAACGGTCTGCGGCGTCTTGCCGCCGGCCGCCGGCGTGTCCTGCCAGGGAAACTTCTGCGCCAATGCAGTGCTCGCAAGACTGCCAGCAATCACAACCAGGAACGCAAGACTGAATCGCTTTTGCATCATTCTCCGGCGGCCAGTGCTTTCTTGATGTTGGCCTCGATCTCATCACGCGAGATCAACCCCGCTGCCTCTTCCACTACTTTGCCGTCGCGACCGACGTAGAACGACGTCGGCAGCACCTCGACGCCGCCGTAGGCCTTCGAGACCGCGTCATCGCCGATCAGGATGGGATAGTTCACGCCGATCTTCCTGGCAAAGCGGCCAATCTGTCCGCGGTCCTTCTCCTCATCTTCATCGACGCCCAGAATCTCGAATCCCTGCGGCCCATATTGTTTGTGCAGCTCCACGAACCAGGGCATCTCCAGCTTGCAGGGCACGCACCACGTTGCCCAGAAGTTGATCAGCACTGCCTTGCCCTTATATTCGGACAGCGTTACCTTGCGCCCATCCTGCGTCTTCAGCGCAAAAGACGGTGCCTTCTCCCCCCGCAGGTTCGGCAGGCCCTCGTCAGACGCCACATCCTGCTGCACCGTCTGGTTTGACTGGTCCAGCAGCGTGACATGCGGCTGGGCTTTCTGCGCTGCGCGACGGCGCTGCAGATTTTGATATCCCGACCAGGCCATCAGGCCCAGCGCCACGACCACCACGAGGATGACAATTAGATTGCGCTTCAAAGGTACCTTTCCAGGTGATGCGCCGCTCTCTGACAACCTTCCATCTTATATGGACGTTCGGCAGATCGAACTCACTCCTCGCAACCCGAAAAGGCAGCGGAAAGTGTGCGCCAGGCCCCGCTGCTATACTGCCCCGGCGCCTCAAGCGGAGTCACGATGGAAGAATATGAAATCGCTCTACGAAATCCGACCGTGGCGGAGTACTGCGCGCTCCGCGCCGGGTCCGGACTCTCTCCGCGTAGTGAAGAGATCGCGCGTGTCGCGCTTCCCAACACCCTTTTTTGCGGTTGTTGTGGAACATCGGGGCACGGCCGTCGGCATGGGGCGCATCGTGGGCGATGGCGGCACTGTCTTTCAGGTGGCGGACATCGCGGTACTGCCAGAACATCAGAGACGCGGGCTGGGGAAGCGGATTCTCGATGCAATGGATGCGTGGCTTCGCCATAATGCACGTCCCGGAGCCTTCATCAATCTCTTCGCAGACCGCGGCGTCGCACCGCTCTACGCCCGCTACGGCTTCCAACCGCGGGATCCCGACGAGCCGGGGATGTGTTACGTAATGGAGTGAGCTTGGCGGCTGGTTTCCGGAGCATCCCTGACCTGCCGGCGTCCTCTGTGCACCGCATGACCGAGTCATCCCATCCCGCGAGCACCACACCTGCCAGCCTGATCCGCACGCAGGCAGAAGGGCTGCTTGCGCTCGCAACACGGCTTGAGGGCACGATGGCAGAGCCCTTCGCGACTGCCGTCGACCTGGTGATGCGCTGCGGCGAGACGCGCGGCCGCGTGGTCGTCACCGGCATGGGCAAGAGCGGCATCATCGCCCAGAAGATCGCCGCCACGCTCTCCTCCACCGGCACGCCCGCACTCTTCCTGCATCCCGCTGAGGCGCTGCACGGCGATCTCGGCATGCTCACCAAGGGTGATCTGGTGCTCGCGCTCTCCGCCTCGGGAGAAACCGAAGAGATCCTGCGTCTGCTCGCGACGCTCAAACGCATCGGGGACGCGCTGATCTCCTTCTGCTGCAACCTCGAATCCACGCTTGCCCGGTCGAGCGATGTCGCGCTCGATTGCTCCGTTCCGAACGAAGCCTGCGGCCTCGGCCTTGCGCCAACCGCATCCACGACCGCGATGCTCGCCCTCGGCGATGCATTGGCCATCGCTGTCTCGCTGCGCAAGGGTTTCCGTGCCGAAGATTTCGCATCGCTCCACCCTGGCGGCAAGCTGGGCAAAAAGCTCGCCTTCGTGCGCGACCTGATGCACACGGGCGATGCACTGCCTGCGGTCGCTGCCGGCACGCCTATGAGCCAGGTGATCTACGAGATGTCGCGCAAGAAGCTCGGCGTCACCACCGTGCTCGATGCAGAGGGCAGGCTCCTCGGCATCATCTCCGACGGCGATCTTCGCCGTCTGCTCGAAGGCCGCGGTCCCAACGCACTGACTCTCAATGCAGCCGAGGCCATGAACCCCCGGCCGCAGACCATCGCGCCGGATGAGCTTGCCGCCCGCGGCCTTGCCATTATGGAAGAGCGCCGCATCACGTCGCTCGTGGTGACAAATGGGGAGCAGCGCGCCCTTGGGATCCTGCACCTGCACGATTTATGGGGGCTGGAGCTGATGTAGCTGGCCGACTCGCTATCTTGTCTTCTTTTCCCACCATCCATCCAGAATTGCTCTAGCATGGGGGCGTGCTGCGCTCGCGTTCCATCGCTGCCTCTGCGGCGGCCCTGTTGCTGCTCGGCGGGTGCCAGCGCAAACCTGCCCCAGTCGAGGCGCCGCGTCCCTTCGTGCTGGCAGATGCCCTGACGCATTGGTACGGCCGCTACGATCCGGTTACGCAAACCGCCCGCGCCAATCTTCCGGAGCACCCCTCGGTCGATCTCGCCGGCTCCTGGTTCGCGCCCAAGGACCCGGTCGACATCGTCGTTCTTTTCGACGCTGACTACCTGCAGGCCGGCCACCCGCGTCACGTCGTTGTCACCGCAGCGGTGCCCCATCGCAGCGACAAACCCGGCCGCCCCGGCGACGACTCCTTCAACTGCCTCATGTGCCGGCCGGTCATCGGCATGGCCGTCTTCACCCGACGACTGAACACCTGGCTGCTGGAGGACGAGAATGACGCCGTAGACCTGGCCGGCAGCCGAGGCCTGCCGCCATCCATCAAGCTGATCACTATCGGCACAGGCCTGCACGGCATTCGGTTGGAGAGCCACACCGAGGCAAGCGATTTTTCCAGCACCAGCATGAGCCTGCTGGTGCCCTGGCAGGAGGATGTGGTCCGCGCCTTCACTGGAGAAATCGCCCACAGCAACCGTGACGCTTGCGGCCCCGATAGCCCGTTACGCGATCCTTGTTATGCCTGGCAGCGCGCCGACACCCTCGTGCCCGTGCCCGGCCAGGAATACAACGATCTGGTGCTCACTGGCAGCGGCACCCAGCCTCCTCCGGATCTGGAGATGCCACCAAAGGTGAAGCCGGCGAAGCTGATCCGCGGGCACGGAAAGCAGAAGCCCGAGCCTCCGGCCGCACCTGCGGCAATTCCCTTCACCAGCGTGGAGCGCCTGCGCTTCCGCGACGGCAGATACGTCCCCGTTGCTGAGACCGACACGACCGTCCCGGCACACTGAAGCTTCAGGGCGTGGCGGGTGCCGTTACGGCCAGCGTCAAAGTCTGCGTGTGTGTGATCGAGCTCGAACTCAGCGGATTGCCTGAGACGCCGGTTGCCGTCAGCGTGACCGGCGCGCTGGTCACCGGAGCATTCGCCGCCGCATTTAGCTCAAACGTCTGCGGAGACCCGATCCCCACCGTCGCCGAACCTGGCGCGACGCCTACTCCCGGTGGCAGGCCGCTCAACACCAGCGTGATGCTGCCCGTGGAGCCCTTTATCGCTGCCACCTGGAACTCGATCGGCACTGTGCCGCCTTGCGTAATGGTCGCGGTCGCCGTCTGGCCACTCGCCAGCGAAAGCGCGAAGTCCGGCGGTCCATTGTTCCCGCAGCCAGCCAGGGTCAACGGGAGAGCACAGGCCATCGTCATCATTGAGAAAACCCATCCACCGCGCCTTCGCTCTCGCCCACGCATTCGTCCGAAACGCCTCCGCGCCTTTAGCTGCCAATTGGGATGCAGCTTCCTGCCGCTCTGCCAAAGTCATCATAAGCGTCGGCTTTCGGGCCGCGCAGCCGCCGCTTCGATACACTGTTGTTACCTCCGTATTACGAATCAGAGCCCAAAGGCAAGAGATCCCTATCCGCATGCACCGTTGGTCCCAGCTCTTTATTCCCACGCTCCGTGAAGCGCCCGCCGATGCCGAGGTCGCCAGCCACAAGTTCCTGCTCCGCTCCGGCTACGTCCGCCAGCTCAGCGCCGGCATCTACTCGTACCTCTTCCTCGGCCAGCGCTCGCTGAATAAGATCATCGCCATCGTGCGCCAGGAGATGGATCGCATCGGCCAGGAGTTCTATCTGCCAGCCTTGTTGCCGCGCGATCTTCTGGAGGAGAGCGGCCGCTGGACCATCTTCGGCGACAACCTGTTCCGGCTCAAGGACCGCAAAGGTGCGGACGTATGCCTGGGCATGACCCACGAAGAGGTAATGACCTCCATCGCGCGCAATGAGCTGCGCAGCTACAAGCAATTGCCGCAGATCTGGTACCAGATTCAGACCAAGTTCCGAGACGAACCCCGTCCCAAGTCCGGCTTGCTGCGCGTGCGCCAGTTCACGATGAAGGACGCCTACTCCTTCGACATCGACGCCGCGGGCCTGGACGAGAGCTACCGCAAGCACGATGAGACCTACCGGGCCATCTTCACGCGCTGTGGGCTGTCGTTCGTCGTCGTCGAGGCGGATTCCGGTGCCATGGGTGGCTCCGGCTCGCAGGAGTTCATGGTCTACACCGAGGCCGGCGAGGACCTGATCGCCTCCTGCGCCGCGTGCCATTACGCCGCAAACATCGAAAAGGCCACCTCGAGTCTCGCCCCGGTCGACGACCTGGCACCCACCGGCGACGGTAAGCCGGAGCGCATCCACACCCCCGGCAAAGCAGCCATTGCGGACATCGTCGCCTTCCTCAACATGCTGCCACAGCACGATGTCAAAGCCCTGGCCTACATGGCTCTTGCGAGGGACGGCAAGTGGAAGCCGCTAGCCGTGTTCCTGCGCGGCGATCACTCCGTCAACGAAGCCAAGCTGCTCACCGCCACCGGCGCGCGCGAGTTCCGCTACATGGGCACGGAGGAGCTCGAGACCTGGTTCAAAGGGCCGGCCGGCTATCTCGGTCCTGTGGGCCTGACAGCGGCTAAAGAGCCCCTGGGAGACGGCCTGACCATGGTGCTCGACAAAGCTCTCGAAGGCCGCACCAACATGGTCGCCGGTGCCAACGAGCTCGACTATCACTTCCGCAACGTCACCCCGGGCCGCGACTTCACCGCGACTGTTACCGCGGACATCCGCAACGCCGTTGAAGGCGAGGGCTGCCCCGTCTGCGGCGCGCCGCTCAAAATCGCCAAAGCAGTCGAGGTCGGCCACATCTTCAAGCTCGGCAGGCGCTACACGGAATCGATGGGCGCCCGCGTCCTCGACGCCGAAGGCAAAGAGGTTACACCCGTCATGGGTTGCTATGGCATCGGCATGGAGCGCATCCTCACCTCGGCCATTGAGCAGTCGAACGATGCCAATGGGTTCTGGCTGCCGCCTGCGATCGCGCCATTTGAGGTCGTTGTGACCGTCACCAACATCACCGATGCCGCCCTGCTGGCCAAAGGGGAGCAACTGGCCCGTGAGCTCGAAGCCGCAGGTTTCGACGTGCTGCTTGACGATCGCGACGAGCGCGCCGGGGTCAAATTCAAGGACGCCGACCTGATCGGCATTCCCTACCGTGTCAATGTGGGTAAAAAGGCCGCGGACGGTCTGGTCGAGTTGGTTGCCCGCGCTACCGCAGGAGATAAGTCCGCCACCCGCGACCTGCCGCTGGGCGAAGTTTCAGCCGCGTTGCGCCAGGAGTACCAAAAGAGTGCCTAATCAGAGTGCTCGAATCCAGACTCAAGCCGGGCAGGCTGCGTCTACTCTAATGAGATATGTCCGCGTCGCATTTTTCGCAGCTGGGCAGGAAGATCGGTAAAGCTTTGGCAGTCAAGGTAAAACTCCCGCCCAACCGCAGCATCGCCGAAAAGCCCGTCTGGGAGACGGTGCTGATCATCGTCTGCATCGCCTTCACTTTCACGATGCTGATCCTTGGCATCACCTTCAGCTACTACTCCAGCAAGTACAAGCAGGTAGTGGATGAGCGTCTGGCAAAGCCGCTTTTCAACCTCACGCCGCGCATCTATGCCGCGCCGCGCGAGGTCCGCATCGGCCAGAAGCTTACGGCGGATTCCATCGCCCAGCAGTTGCGTGCAGCGGGCTACACGCCCCCGGGCAGCAATCAATCGCCGATGGGCACGTATCAACTGGCAGGCGATGCCATCAGCGTGCATCCCGGCCCGCAGTCTTACCACTCGCAGGAAGGCGCCACCATCGTCTTTGGCGACGGCATGGTCACCAGCATCTCCGGCGATGCGAAGCAGCAGCTCTCGGCCTACGAGCTTGAGCCGCAGCTGATCACCAGCTTGTCCGAGGGGGCAAACCGCGCCAAGCGACGCCTGGTCACCTACAATGAACTGCCGCCCAATCTGGTCAAGGCTGTCACCTCCATTGAGGACCGGCGCTTCTTCTCGCACGGCGGCGTCGACTACTACTCCTTGCTCGGCTGGACCTATCACGATCTGATCGGCGATCGCCGCTATCGTGGCGGCGCATCCACGCTCACCATGCAGCTTGCCCGCGGCATCTTCCTCTCGCCTGCGCGCCACATCAAGCGCAAGCTCATTGAAGTCGCCATCACCTTCCAGCTCGAGCACCGCTACAACAAGCAGCAGATCTTCGAGATGTATGCCAACGAAATCCCGCTCGGCCAGCAGGGATCGTTCGGCATCTATGGCTTCGGTGAGGCCGCACAGGCCTACTTCGGCAAGGACGTCCGGCAGCTCGATCTCGCCGAATGCGCGTTGCTCGCCGGCATGATCCAGCAGCCCAGCGCCCTGAACCCCTACCATCACCAGGGCAAGCGCGCCATTGCGCGCCGCAACGTCGTGCTGGGCGCTATGGTTGAAACCGGCGACATCACCGAGGCGCAGGCGGAAGCTGCGCGCCAGGAGCCGCTACACCTCGCCCCCGGTACCATCGATGGCGGTCTGGCCCCGTACTTCATCGACATCGTCCACGACCAGCTCGTTCGCAGCTATGGCGAAACGCAGTACACCTCCCAGGGCTTGCGCGTCTACAGCTCACTCGATCCGGACTTGCAGGAGGTCGCCAACGAAGCCGTCGCCGAAGGCATGAAGACGGTCGACGAACTGGTGGAGAAGCGCCGCGCGAAGGTCAAGCACCCCGAGTCCGTCGCTACGCCGCAGGTAGCGCTGGTGGCGCTCAATCCACATACCGGACAGATCCTGGCGCTGGTCGGTGGACGCAATTACGGCATCTCCCAGCTCAACCACGCCATCGCTCACCGGCCCACCGGGTCGATCTTCAAGCCCTTCGTCTATGCCGCGGCCTTCAACACTTCGCTTGCCGGAACCCAGCTCACTACGCCGGCGGCGGTAGTCGATGCGGCCGCGAATAGCAATCCTAACGCCGACAATGGCGTCGTTGGCAATCCGCCGCAGAACGGCGCTACTCCGCCGGACGGCACGCCGGTACCGACGGATCCCGGTCTGCACCACGGCCTGTTTACTGAAGTGACTCTGCTCAATAACGACCCCACCACCTTCGAAGGTGGCTATGCGCCCCATAATTACGGCCATCATGGCGTTGGCGAGGTGACGGCCCGCTATGCGCTGCAATACTCCCTGAATAACGCCACCGTTGAGTTGGCCCAGATGGTCGGCTATGACAACGTCGCCGCGCTGGCGCGCGATGCCGGCATCACCGCGGCACAGGGCACGCCGGCAGTCGCGCTTGGCGCTTACGACGCTACCCCCATCGACATGGCCGGCGCCTACACCACCTTTGCCAACAGCGGCACCCGCATCATCCCCTGGGAGATCGCCTCGGTCCGCGCCGCCAACGGCGACCCGATCAGCGACCACCAGCCGGACATGAAGCCGATCCTCGACCCGCGCGTTGCCTATCTCACCACCAACATGCTGCAGAACGTCTTGAACGCCGGCACCGCCGCAGGCGTCCGCAGTCGCGGCTTCCAGGCCCCGGCCGCCGGCAAAACCGGTACTTCCCATGACGCCTGGTTCGCCGGCTATACCTCTAACCTCATCTGCATCATCTGGGTGGGTAACGACGATTACTCCGACATCAAGCTCGAAGGCGCCCATGCCGCCGCGCCTATCTGGGCCGAGTTCATGAAGCACGCTGTCCAGCTTCCCCAGTACTCCGACACCCGCGATTTCCCCATTCCGCAGGGCGTCAACCTGGTGAAGCTCGACAAGAACACGAATCTGCTTGCCGATCCCACCTGCCCCGAGGACTATTACGCCGCCTTCCTCGAAGGCACGGCGCCCAACAACACCTGCTCCCACCCTAATGGGGACCAGCGGAACTTCTTCCAGAAGCTCTTCGGGATGGGCGCGCCGCCCCAGCAGCAGCTTCCCCCGCGCAGCGGACCCACCGTCCTGCCCCCCGGCCAGCCGCAGCAACCCGGTAATCCCGGCATTCAGAACGCTCAGAATGGAGAGCAGGAACAGCCCAAACCCAAGAAGCGCGGCTTCTTCAGCCGTCTCTTCGGTGGCGGCAAAAAGGACGATCAGCAGCAGCAGCAACAGCAGCCGCAGAATCCTCAGTAATATAGCCAGCTTCTGCGACGTAAAATAAGTGGGATTTGCATGGTATTTCCATGCTATCTGTGCGATACTGAGTCCGTCAGGAGGATTCCGCTATGGCCGTCATGGCAATGCCCCGCCCGGATCTGGCTGCGCACCGCGAATCGCTTCGCCTGCCCACCACTGAGATCGTCAGCCGGCTGGTCGCGATTCTGGGCCGCAAGCTGACCGCCTACATCGCGAAGGTGAAGGATGTCCGCGCGGTGGATCGCTGGATGGCCGGCGGCGAAATCTACGGCGATGCCGAGCAGCGCCTGCGCTTTGCCTTCCAGGTAGCCCGCACGTTGCGCGAGCAGGACACGCCTGCCGTTGTCCAGGCATGGATGACCGGCGTCAACCCGGAACTTGGCGACCGCGTTCCCCTGCGGCTGATGCGCGAAGGCGATCTGCACATTGTTGCGCCGGAGGTCCTGCGCGCCGCCCGCGCTTTCCTGGCCGGAGGCTAAGCTGCTGCCGTCTGCTCCACATTCACTCTGCTGGGCCAACCGTAGTTCGGAAACGATAGAATCTCGCCATTGTCTCCTGATCCCCTCTCTCCCCAGCTTGTGCGCACTGATCCCGCACCGGTTGAGCCTGCGCCTCTCGAACGCCGTGTTGCCGAGCAACCGCTCCATCGCATCGCACGCTGGCCGGACCCCTGGCTACCGCCCGACTGGGCTCATGCCCACTCCGACGGCACCTTCGGAAACCGGTTCGACGATCCACAGGCCTACTATCGCGTTATCTATACCTCCAGCCAGCGCCTCGGCTGTTTCCTCGAAACGCTCGCCCGCTTTCGCCCCGATCTGACCCTGCTGGCTGAGTTTGCCGAGATCGAAGGCGAGGACGACTTCACGCCGCTCGCCACTGTTCCTGCGAGCTGGCTTGCCGGCCGGCTTATCGGCACCGCGCAGACGCAGGGCGAGTACGCCGACATCTACGCTGCCGGTTGGGTCTCGCTGCTGCGCCGCGAGCTCGCCTCTACTGCAGTCGCCCTCGGCCTGTCAGAGATCGACGCCGCCACGCTCCAGGCTGGCCGTCCGCGCCAGCTCACCCAGCAGGCCTCGCTTATCGTCTTCCGCCACGGCCTCGACGGCATCTGCTACCGCTCCCGCTATGGCCACTCGATTGAGAACTGGGCCATCTTCGAGCCCTTCCCGCTGCGCAACACCTCCGCCGCCGCAATCGCCGCGGATGATCCCGACCTGCAGTCCGCGCTGCAGCTCCACGGCCTCACCATGACGGAAACAGCAGCATCACCCGCAGTAATCTAGTCGTTTCTAGCTAATCGCGCCGATTCCGGCTGGCAAACGGGACACCAATAGGTCGAGCGCGCACCCGGCCCCTGCCTCTGCATCTGGATCGCCGCGCCGCAGCGCCGGCACTCCTTGCCTTGCCGCCTGTACACCCATAGCCGCGCGCCTGGGTCGGCCGCACGCGTCGTGCGCCGCAGGCCGGTGTACGTCACCATCCCGCCACCAGCGCCATCCTTCACATTCATTTCCAGGAAGCGTCTCGCGCGCTCAAGAATGCAATCGACCTCCGCACGCGTCAGCGTGCTCACCAGCCGGAATGGATGCACTCCGCACGCAAACAACACCTCGCTCTTGTAGACATTCCCCAGTCCTGCCATCACGCGCTGGTTCAGAAGCACATTCGCGATCTCCTCATCGCCATGCGCGAGCAGCCGCGCCTTCGCCTCGTCCGCGGCAAACTCCGCACCCAGCAGATCCGGCCCCAGCTTCGGGATCGCCGAATTCCGCGCCAGCGTAGCTGCGGTGTAGAACTTCGCCACCGGCACGTTGAACGCGACCGCCTCGAACTCCGCCGTCGCAATGACGGCGCGCATCTCGCGCCGCGGCCGCCGCCAGCGCTCCCCGCGTGCCCATCTTTTCCGGTCATAGATGTGCCAGGAGCCCGACATCAGCATGTGCGTGACAAGGATCAGGTCGCCCGAGAAATGGATCAGCAGCCATTTGCCGCGCGACTCCACCTTCTCCACCGTTCGTCCCGCCACCGGAGTGTTGTCATCGACGCTGGCTAGCGGCGCGAGCGCGGTCTCGAAGCGCGTTACTACCTTGCCTTCGAGAGCGTGGCCCAGCGCTCGCGCCGCACGGAAGATTGTATCTCCCTCAGGCACCTATTGGACCTCTGGACGAAGCAGACGTCTCCGTGGTCTCGCTGCCAAAAGCACGCGGCGGCTGCACGCCGCACATTGAATCCATTCGGTGCCGCATGGAATCCCGCGTCCAGCAGGAATCGCGCCAAGAAAATGCGCGCCTGCCGGCTGTCCATTGATTTGCGCAATCAGCAATCCCGCACCGCGATCGCCTTCGCGCTGCCGCAGCTCCTCCTGCGTCATCTGCACCAGGAACTGCGACAGATCGCGCGCCGCATGCGATCGCTCCGGCTCCTCCGCGGGCAGAAAGACCTGCAGGTTCGGATTGCCGCGCCGCAGATACGCCACCATCTCTCCGTTGCGCAACACCACGCTCGCCCCCACGCTGCGCGTCAGGCTGCGTGGCTGGCCATCCGCGTCGGCCGCATCGCTCGACGCAGTCTCCGCCGCCGGCCAGCGCAATGTCGCTCCATACGGATTCGCCGGATCGGTCGCGGCCAGCAGCACCATCTCCGGTTTCTCCAGGCGCGCCTGCTGCCGCAGAGAGCGCAGCAGGTCCACCGCAGAGGGTAGCGCAAACTGCGTCGCGCCCAGGCCGGCAACGAAATAGCCGCGCCGCACCCGGCCGCTCTCCTCCATCGCCTTCAGCACGTCATAGACGGCGCTAAAGCCGCCTGGCAGATTCTCCTGCGCCACGCTCTCGCGCGTCAGCACGCCATAGCGCGCCAGCAACTGATTCGCGATCGCATGGCTCCAATTCGTAACTGCTGCTGGATCTTTCGCCGACTCGGGCTGCGGTACCAATGTCCATCTTCCCTGCGCGCTCGGCGGCGTCGTCCTGCGGGAGCGAAATGCCGCCACCTGTGCTCCGCTCGAATGCGCACGCTTTGGCTGCCGTCCCGTCGGCCGCGCCGTGTAGGCGCGCAGTGCATGAAACGTATCGTTGGTCACCACGCCGCGCCACACCAGCGTCCACAAGGCATCGAGCGTCTCGCCCGGATATCCGCCGCCCAGCGCGTCGTGGATTTGCGCAAAGAACATCGCGCCGCCGCGCTCCAGCTGCTCCAGCACCGCCTGCTCCTTCGAGCGTTGGCTCAACCGCAGCCAGCGCATTCTGCCGCACCGGGGCAGCAGTGTGCGCAGCCGATCGGACAGATACAGCGCAATGCGCCCGTCATGCTCGCCCAGCGGATCGAGTCCCACCCACACCACCTCGCCCGCCGCAATCAGCGTGTCCAGTTGGCCCGGCGCATAATTGGCCAGCCGCGCCGGCAGGATTGCCGTCTCCACCAGCGACGCCGGCAGCGGCGCGCCCTGCAGGCTCTCGATCGTATCCAGCAGCGAATCGAGTCCGCGCCGCCGCTGCAGCACGCCCTGCCAGTGCGTGTTCAGCCGGGCCAGCATCTGCTGCTCCACCGGCTCCACTTCTTTTCGTAACCGCGCCAGCGACTTTCTGCGGATCAGCCGCAGCACCTCGGCATCGCACCACTCGCGGTGGACGCCGCCCGGGCCGGAAGCCGCCCTCCACAATGCGGCCATCGAGCAGCAGCCTGCGCAGAGCCGCTTCCACGGGCTGCGCATCCAGCCCGAATCGCTTCGCCGCTTCGCCCTGCGTGAACGGCCCATGCGTGCGCGCAAAGCGCCGCACCAGCTCCAGCACCGGCTGCGCCACCGGCTCCAGCAGCGCCTTCGGCAATCCCGGCGGCAGCGGAATCCCCAGCGCATCGCGATATCGCGCCGCATCCTCCACCGCAATCAGCCGCTTCTCCCCCGCGATCTTTACCTCCAGCAGCCGCTTCGCGCGCAGCAGCCGCTCGGTATGGATCGCCACATCCGGCGCGGCCAGCCGCCGCAACAGCTCGGCGCGGTTCAAGTCGCCCAGCCGCAGCAGCAGGTCGTGAATGCCATCCGCGCCCCGCGCCTTCTGGTTGTCCGTCAGCGCCTGCAGTTGCTCTTCCACCTCGGCAATCGCATCGGCATCCAGCAGCTCGCGCAGATCGGCATCGCCCAGCAGCTCGCGCAACTGCTCCTGATCAATCGACAGCGCCTGCGCGCGCCGCTCCGCCAGCGGCGCATCGCCGTCGTAGATGTAGTTCGCCACATAGCTGAACAGCAGCGACGCCGCAAACGGCGATGGCGTCTTCGAATCCGCCACATGCACGCGTGTCGTGCGCGCATTCACCGAGCGCAACACCTCCAGAAACGCCGGCATATCGAAGACATCGCGCACGCACTCGCGATACGCCTCCAGCAGCATGGGAAACGCCGGATAGCGCGCCGCCACGCTCAGCAGGTCATACGCGCGTTTGCGTTGCGCCCACAGCGGAGCGCGCCCGGTTGCCCGGCGTCGCGGCAGCAGCAGCGCCCGTGCCGCAGACTCGCGGAACTTCGCGGCAAACAGCGCCGTCGAGCCAAGCTGCCGCAGCACCAGCTCCGATGCCTCCGCCGGATCGAGCAGGATCAGCTCCGGATCGGGCGGCGCATCCGTCTCCGGAAAGCGCAGCACAAATCCGTCGTCGGCCCACATCGTCTCCACATCGCCGCGGCCGCTCGCGCGCAGCCTGCCGCTGATGGCCATGGCCCACGGCGCATGCACGCGGCTGCCAAAGGGCGTCAGCACGCACACGCGCCAGTCGCCCAGCTCATCGCGCACGCGCTCGATCACAATGGTGCGATCGTCCGGCACCGCAGTCGTCGCCAGCTCCTGATCGGCGAGAAAGCGCAGCAGGTTCTCCGCCGCCTGCGGATCCAGATCGTGCTCACGCGTCAGCCGCGACATCGCCGCATTGCGCGGCATCTCGCGCAGCTCGCGTACCAGCGCGCCGATGCGTCGCCCAAACTCCAGCGGCCGTCCCGCCGTGTCGCCATGCCAGAAAGGCATCTTGCCCGGCTCGCCCGGCGCCGGCGACACCAGCACGCGATCGTGCGTGATCTCGTCGATGCGCCATGTCGTCGCGCCCAGAATGAATGTCTCGCCCGTGCGGCTTTCGAAGATCATCTCCTCGTCCAGCTCACCCACGCGCACCGGCCGCCCCTCGGTTCCGGAGAGAAAGACGCCATACAGCCCGCGATCCGGAATCGTGCCGCCGTTCAGGATCGCCAGCATCTTCGCGCCTTCTCGAGGTGTCAGCAGGTTGCGCTACGCGGTCCCACGTGATACGCGGACGCAGCTCCGCAAATTCATCTGACGGATAGCGCCCCGCCAGCAGATCGAGCACGCCCTCAAACGCGCCGCGGCTCAGCTCCGCAAACGGCGCCGCACTGCGCACAATTGCGAATAAATCCTCGACCGTGATTTCCGCTGGCAGTGGCGGTTCTTTCCGCGAACGCGAAGCACGCGAGACACGCGGCGGCTGCGCCACGGTGGCCACCATCTGCTGGGCTAATACATCCAGCGGATTGCGCAGGTAGCGCGTTGATTCCACCAGTCCCTCGTGCATCGCGCGCGTCACCGCCGCGCATGCTACCAGGTCGGCGCGATACTTGGGAAAGATCACACCCTCACTCGCCGCACCGACGTGGTGTCCGGCGCGCCCGATGCGCTGCATGCCGCTCGCCACGGATGGCGGCGCCTCGATCTGGATCACCAGATCCACCGCGCCCATATCGATGCCCAGTTCCAGGGACGAGGTACACACCAGTGCACGGATCTTTCCTGCCTTCAGCAGGTCTTCAATCTCAGAGCGCTGCGGCGCTGCCAGTGATCCGTGATGCGCACGCGCAACCGCTTCGCCGGCAAGATCATTGATCGCGCCAGCCAGCCGTTCCGCCGTCCGGCGATTGTTCACGAAGATGAGGGTTGACGTCCGCTCGCGCACGATTGCCAGCAATCGCGGATGGATCGCGCTCCAGATTGAGGTGCGCTTCGGCCCCTGCGATGCAGCGCCGCTCGGCAACTCCTCCGGCTGCCCCAGCCGCGCCATGTCTTCCACCGGCACTTCAATGCGCAACTCCAGCCGCTTCGGTTCGCTCGCATTCACGATCGTCACCGGGCGGAAGCGGACCACCTGTTCTTCGCGTGCGGCGATCGTCTCAGCGGTTTCGTCGCGGGTGAACCCCGCCTCCATCTCCTGCTCGAGTTGACCGCCGTTTGTAGCCGCGGCTGGGCTGTCCGGCACCGCTCCATCTGCTCCCGCCAGAAAGTGCGCGACCTCCTCGAGCGGCCGTTGCGTCGCCGAAAGACCGATGCGCTGAAAAGGCCGTTCGGTAATCGCCTGCAACCGTTCCAGCGACAGCGCCAGATGCGCGCCGCGCTTGGTCGGCACCAGCGCGTGGATCTCATCGACGATCACGGTATCGACACTTCGAAGCCCGGCCGCGGCGTCCGAGGTCAGCAGCAGATACAGGGACTCCGGAGTGGTGATCAGGATTTCCGCCGGATGCCGGCGAAAGAGCGCGCGTTCCTTCTGCGATGTGTCGCCGGTGCGCACGGCGATACCCGGTTCGCGCACCGTCACACCCGCAAGCCGCGCCATGTTCGCAATCCCCGCCAGTGGTGATCGCAGGTTGCGCTCCACGTCGACTGCCAACGCCTTCAGCGGACTGATGTAGATGACGCGGCACGCTGCCGCTCCGTCAGGTGCCGGTTCCAGCATCAACCGGTTCAGGCACCACAGAAACGCGCTCAGAGTCTTCCCGGTGCCGGTCGGCGCCAGAATCAGCGCGTGCTCGCCCCGCGCAATCGCCGGCCAGCCCAGCACCTGCGGCGAAGTCGGCCGGTCAAATACGGCGCGGAACCACTCCGCCGTCACCGGATGAAACAGATCCAGCACGTCCTGCTTTGCAGAGCCTGCCTCGTGCCGAGTTGTCTTCGCACTCTTCATGCCATTCTTAGCACCGCCGTACAGGATTCATCACTGCCGCCGGCAGACGTGTCCACCAGACATTAGAGGACTGGAACGCTACTGACCGCCGAAAAAAGATCAGGCGCGTGTCGATTTCTGCGAATCCCGGTCGACGTATGGTTAGAGGCACTTCCTGGACCGAAGCCTGGAAGGCCCATCGCAGCCACAAGGAGATCAAAACATGCAGTTCCTCATGATCTACGCGCCCTCTTCCTCCCGGCCGGCCGGCCCTCCCAGCCCGGAATACATGGATAAGATGAACCAGTTCGTCGATGCTTCGAAGAAATCCGGCGAGTTGATTGCCACCGGAGGCCTCACGCCCCTGCAAGCGGGCGCCCGCGTCGATCACAGCGCGGGCAAAGTCAGCGTCACAGATGGCCCCTTCATCGAGTCCACCGAGATCATCGGCGGCTTCGCGCTCATAGAGCTGCCTTCGAAGGAAGCTGCCATCGAGTCCGCAAAGCGGTTTCTGAAGATCGCCGGCGATGGTCAAGTCACCATTCGTCCCCTTATGGATCCGTCCGAGGTATGCGCGGACGAACCCGCACTGGCTGCTCACTCTCAACGCTAAGGAGAACCGCGATGCGCTTCATGATGCTGATGATTCCGAAGGGCTACGAGCAGGCGACACCCGGTACGATGCCGGATGCAAAGGCCGTCGAGGCCATGATGAAGTACAACGAGGAGCTGCAGAAGGCCGGCGTGCTGCTCGCGCTCGAAGGACTGCACCCGCCGTCCATGGGCGCGCGTGTCAGCTTCGCCGGAGGCAAGCCAAAAGTCACGGATGGCCCATTCGCTGAGGCGACAGAGGTCCTGGGCGGCTTCTGGATGATCCAGGTGAAGTCGAAGGAGGAGGCCATCCAATGGGCCTCCCGCTGCCCGGCCTCAGCGAATGAAACCATCGAGATTCGCCAGGTGCAGGAGATGACCGACTTTCCTGCCGAGGTGCAAAAGGCGGCCGAAGGCTTCAACGAGATGCAAACGCGAACTGTCTGAGGGTAGAAGCGAACCGCGTGATCCAACAACCGCGCTTCTCTTGCAGGAGAGGCGCGGATCACCATCCGCCAATGTTCGAAAGGAACCGCATATGCAGACCGCTATCGATACCGCAGCGCCATCGAAGTCCCGGCTGTGGACCGGCCGCGTCCTCAGCAGTCTCGCCATCCTTTTCCTTCTCTTCGATGGCATCATGAAGCTTGTTCGCCCGCTGCCGGTCATTCAGGCCATGACGAAACTTGGCTTCCCGCAGGACCTTTCTGTTCCCATCGGCGTTGTCCTGCTGATTTGCACAGCGCTCTACGCTTTCCCACGCACTTCCGTTTTCGGTGCAGTCCTGCTCACCGGATACCTGGGCGGCGCAGTCGTCTCGCAGATGCGGATCAACGCTCCCGTGCTCGGCACCACGCTCTTTCCGGTCTACTTCGCCGTGTTGATGTGGGCTGGCCTGTACCTCCGGGAGTCCCGGCTGGCCGTTTTGCTGCCTCTGCGGAAATAGTTGGAAAGCTGCCCTAAGCCATCGCTTCGTGGATCACCGGCAGCATGGGCAGATTGGCGGTGTGCTTGGCTTCGCGCATCACCACGTCGAGATGCTCCAGCACCTCTTCCACGCTCATGGCGTACATCTCACGGCCGTTGTCGTAACCGTCTTCGACAGCCTGCTTCAGGTAATGTCCGGCAATTTGCGCGGCAAGCCGGTCGGTAATCACGTTCCCGGTGCGCTCCTTGTATTCCACCCATGCATGGGAGGGCATTGCGATCCAAACCGGGCGCCCGTTCACCTCGAACCGGGCATCGATCGCGTCAGCGTGCCGGGTGGCGATGGCCACGATATTGGCACGCCACAGGCAATGCAGGGATTCGCCAGTCCAGCGGTCCGTGACGTCAAATTCCTCATACATAGTGTTTTCAGCCTATCGACAAGCCGCCAGGACTGCAATACACACGCGCCCCACCACCGGCAACAAAAATCTGTGGGCTGAGGAAAAAAATAGCAAATCTTCTGCCCTTCGCTGCGTCCAATAGTCTGCATTTCGGATTATCGAGCGATTCAGAGGAGTTATCAGACGTGCCCAAAGCCCCTAGCCCCCGCAGTGTTTACGAAAATAAGTTGCGCCAGCAGCAGGAGCTGCTTGTGCGCTCCATGCAGTCGGCCGTCGAGCAGGGCCGGGACGCCGGGTTAGACGATACCCAGGACGTCGCCGACCAGGCCGTTGCTTCCTATCAAAAAGAATTTCTGTTCTCGCAGGGAACCAACGGCCACGCACAGATGCAGCTGGTGCGGCAGGCGCTGGAGCGGTTGCGCGATGGCAGCTTTGGCGAATGCCAGAACTGCGGCGAAACCATCGGTGCCAAGCGACTGGAGGCACTCCCCTGGACCCCCTTCTGCATTGCCTGCCAGGAAAAGGTGGAGCGGGGCGAGATTGAGATGCCGGTGCGCGCGGCCTGACGTTTCCGGCAGCCTAGCAATCGACGGGGCGCCTCGCGCGCCCCGTTCGGCTATTTCTCCGCGGATTCGCGCTGTTTTGACCCCCAAAACGCGCCGCTGCTACACTTTCTAATATCAACTTTTCTGAGAGCCGCGGACTGCCCTGTCCGCCAACGCCTAATCGCGCTTAGCTCTTTCTGCAAGGACTTTCGTGGACGCACAGACCCGCAGCGCGCTGAAAAAAGACGACGTATTCATCCACACCACCCAGGCCGGACTGGACTGGATCGCCGAGAACCGTGTCAAGGCGCTTCGCATCGCCATCGCTGTACTGGTCGTCATCGCCCTTGCGGTTGCCGCTGCGATCCTTTACCAGCAGCGATCCGAGACAGCTGCGAATGCCTTCGGGAATGCCGCCAGCGTTTACAGCACCCCAATTACCGATCCTGCCCAGCCGGCGCCTCCGGGCATGAAGACCTTCGCAACCGTCGCTGATCGCGCCAAGGCGGCGAACCCGCTCTTTGAAGACGTAGCAAAGAAGTACGGCCGGACCACCGCAGGCCATAACGCGCTCTATTTCGCGGGCCTGACCGCGGCCGAGATGGGCAACACCGGCGAGGCTGAAGCGGACTTTCGCAAGGCTGGCGATCTGCACGACGCGAGCGTCGCTTCTCTGGCGCACCTTGCCCTCGCCAACCTGCTGACACAGCATGGCCAGACCAGTGAGGCTATCAAGCTGTATCAGAACCTGATCCACAATCCGACCGCGACCGTCCCTGCGGCGACAGCGCAACTGCAGCTCGCCCAGTTGTATGAGGCCAACAATAATTCGGCCGAGGCAAACAAGATCTATGCCCTGCTCAAGGCGAAGGATCCCGCGACCGCGGCCGGTCAGATTGCCGCGCAGAAGCTGGCCGGCCAGCACTAGCCTGCCGCCGATGCCGCCCCGCTCCCCGCGCCGGCTTCGATACTGCCCGGGAGCCCTGTGTCCAGACCAATTTCGCCGAGCGCAAAGTTTGGGACGGTTGTCGTGAGCGAAACTACCCCGCCCCGCGTCAGTGAAAGCAAGCGCATGGGTAGCTATGAGGGAAATCTGACCGGGCTGCTTCCGATGCCGGAGACGACGACTGCCGCTGCGGCAGCGCCGGACCGGGCTGCGGAGCTGACTGCGCTGGTCAACGAATATTCGGGCACGCTCTACCGCGTGGCTTTCTCCATCTCACGCAATGCGGCCGAGGCCGAGGACATGGTGCAGGAGACCTTCCTGCGCGTGCTGCGCCATCGCGATCGTCTGCCAGAAATCCGCGATGCTCGCGTCTGGCTTATCCGCATCACCTGGAACCTGGTGCTCGATCGCAAGCGCCGCCAGAAGACGCGGCCGGAGAATGAAGATATCAGTGAGCTGGCCCGCGTTCTTCCTGCCAAGGAGATGCGCGCCGATCAGGCTGTCATTGGTGCGCAGCGACACGCGCGCGTGCTCGCCCTGATCGACGAATTGCCGGCCAAAGAACGGCAGGCGCTCTTGCTCTCCGCGCTTGAAGAATTATCGAATGCCGAAATCGCCTCGGTGCTTGGTATCACGGAGTCGTCGGTGCGCTCGCGCCTCTTCCGCGCTCGCCGCGATCTGGCGGAAAAGCTGCGGAAGGAAGGACTGAAGTCATGAAGCCGTCGGATCTCACTACAGATCGCTCCACCATCGAGCAGACCCACGAGATCGATGGAACACTTGCGGTACTCGCCGCAGTTCAACCAAGAGACGGGCTGGAACAGCGTGTTCTCGCACGCATTGCCTCCGCACCCGCAGTGACCTTGCCCTGGTATCGACGGCTTGTGATCGTACCCGCCGGGCAGCATCGCTGGGCACTGGCGGCGGCATCCGCGGTGATCGTGGCCGGCGGTGTCACCCTTACTACCTATCGCCACCATCCCGCCGCCGCGCCGACGCCGGTAGCTCTGCATGCGCCGCGTCCGGCACACCAGCCCGCCGCGGCTGCAGCCGGCATTGCGGTCACCGAGCATCCGTTCCAGCCGAACACGACCAGGACACGGCATCGCGGCATCCATCGCTCCTATCGCGCGACTCACGACCGTGTTCCGTTGCCGCGTGGCACCGTACTGCCGATGCGGCCGCATACCATTCCGGCGAATCAGTAACGCCCAGGCGTAGCGCTCATCGCGACTAGGTTCTACTGGGTCTGCGCTCCGCTCGCGTGCCCATCCCGAGCAGCATGTGCACCAGGGCAAGCAGGACTGCGCCCACAAATGCTGATCCGAAGGTATCCACGTGGAACCCGGGCACCAGACGCGACGCAATGATCAGCACAAACGCATTGATCACCAGCAGAAACAGGCCAAGCGTCAGTATGCTGAGCGGGAAGGTGAGGATCTTCAGCAGCAGGCCGAGAGTCGCGTTGAGCAGACCGATGACCAGCACCGCGATCAGCGCGGTGGCCCAGTTACGAATGTGGAAGCCCGGCACAAAGTAGGCAATCACAAAGAGTGTGATTGCACCGATGATCCAACGCAGCAGCAGTCCCAGCACGCGACACCTCTCTCGATCCGGCGTGAGCCTACGGTAGAGCATTTTGCCCGTGGATGTACACACTTCGCCGGGGACGCAACGGAAATGCTCTAGCATTGAAGGCACACTTGCGCATACTCGTTGCCATCTTTGTTGCATGGGTCCTGGTGCCTTCTTCGGCTCCAGCCGCGGCATTGCCTGCGACGCCGGCTCCGCTGCCGGATGTGCCTACGCTGCTGCGCAGCGTCGAAGCGAACCAGACTGAGCTGGATCGCGCCCGCGAAGAGTACACCTTTCGCCAGCAACAACGGCTCACGTTCTATGACAAGCACGGCAAAGTGGGACGCACAGAAGAGCGTGTCAGCAATGTCTTCTACGTGCACGGCCAGCCGATCGAAACGGTCATCAGCAAGGATGGCAAACCTCTGAACGCCGGCGCGTTGAAAAAGGAAGAAGATCGCGCCACCAAAGAGGCAGTGAAGTATGCCGCCCAGCCGTACGGCCAGCGCGACAAGGACGAGGTGAGCGTCTCGCGCCTTCTCGCGATCACTCGCTTTACCAATCCGCGGCGGGTCATGGAAGGCGGGCGCCCGGTGATCGCTGTCGATTTCACCGGCGATCCGCATGCCAAGACGCATGGACGCAACGAGGATGCGGTGAAGAAGGTGCGCGGAACGGTGTGGATTGATGAATCGGCGCGCGAAGTGACCCGCATGCAGGCAACGTTCGACGAACCGATGCGCATTGGCTTTGGGCTGTTTGCTACGGTCGACGCGGGTAGCAACTTCTCATTCGAGCAGGCGCTCGTCCGCAACGAAGCGTGGCTGCCGACCCGCATCGATGCCCGCTTCGACGGCAAGGCAGCGCTGTTTGTGGGCTTTCACGTGACGCTCTCCATGCGCTTCGACGAGTACCGGAAATTCAGCGCCAGCACGACGGAACAGACCCACGCTCCTCAACCCTGATCGTGCAGTGGGTGGCCCCTCCCCCCTTCCGCTCCGGGAGGCCGGTGCGCAAGTCCCGCTTTTTCATTGGCTCAACGCCGCTTCCGATGGCTAAATTCGTCCAGGCAAAAGAGTTAGTCGCATAATCTTCCAAACAAACGAGTTACAAAGACGAAAAGCCACGGAAGGCATCCGTGGCTTTTGGTTTTTGTCTTTAGTCCTGATTCAAGCTTAGCAATTTGTCCGGGATGATTTGGCATTTTCTAATGCCGATGCGCGAAGGTGTGATCCAGATTGGGAAAGTTGGACATACGCGCAAGAGAGGCCGCATCTCTGCGGCCCCTCCTTTCATGTGCCGGATGAGTGAACGAGCTTACTGCGGCGGTGCAGGTGGTTGATCGCCGGACGGAGGTGCGCCTTCTGCGCCACCATGCATGTGCTCGGAGCGGCGCTGCTGCATCTTCTGCTGGTCGGCTTCGAACTTCTGCTTCTGCTCATCGTTCAGCACGGCCTCGATCTTCTGGGTGCTTTCCTGATGCATGCTCATCATCTTCGCGCGCTTGTCTTCGCGTGAGGTGGTCGTGTCCGAATGCATGGACTGCATCTGCTGCTGCTCGTCCTGCAGAATCGGCTTGATCTGACTCTGCTGGTCTGCGGTGAGCTTGTAGCGCTTGGTCATGTGCGCGAGGCGCTGATCGGGATCCATCATGTGGCCGCCATGATGGCCGCCCATGCCGCCGCCTTCCGCCTGCGGCGCGTTCTGTTCGGGTGCGGATCCTGCTTCCTGCGCGAGCATCACGCCGGTTGCCAGAAATCCCGTGAGTACGAGGCTACATAATTGCCGTTTCATCGTTGTCTTTCCTCCGTGTTCCTTTACCAACTAAAAGTTGAGGGGCGGACCCGGATTCGGCTCCGGCAGCCGGCCCTCCATCCAGGCGCGGGTCTTCTCATCGGCATCGAATTTATGCTTCTGTTGCCTGGTCAGAATCGTCTCGATCTCGTGTTGGCTTGCCTCATACAGTTGTGCAACCTCCACGCGCCTCTCCGGGCCCGACATGAAGGTATCCGCAGACACAATCTGCGTATCCGCTTGTTCCTTCGCCAGGATGGATTTGAGTTGGGCCTGCTGCTCCGCGTTGAGTTTGTATCGCCTGGTGGCACGAACAAATCTTTTCTGGAATTGCGCTGAGAGAGCGCCATCACGAGCAACGTCGATGCCGACTGCGTCAGGCGCGGGAAGAGCGTTTCGCTCCGGCCGAGGTGCAAGCTGCTGAGAGGATAAGACGCCGGCTGTCAGCAATCCAGTCAGTACGAGACCGCAGAGTCGCCGCTTCATCGCTGCGTTTCCTCCCGCTTCTATCAACCCGCATTCCCATTGCGGGTTGCGAGGCTAATCGTGCTGGGTGGTGAAACGATCCGAGGAGGCCGCCACCTCGCATACGCTCCACGGCGTAATTCGCCCTCGGCCCTCGACGAGGAGGGCTGCCAGAGATATGGACGGGGGGAGGCGAGGGAAGAGTTTCTTGGGGATGCAGAAATAACGCAGATTTGGTATCCGGTCCGCCCTAGCCAGTCTATGGCGTGCAGATGGCAGAACCATCCCAGTTTGGAGAGAGCTCTCTTCTACGATTCAGAAACCGGTAGTTGGCTCCCGCGGGAAATCTGACGGCAGATTCTCGCCACCATGCTCTTTGAGCGTCATGAGCAGGCCTGGCCGATCTGCCAAGTGGCGATGGTGAACGATCTTCGTTCCATCTGCTCCGGTAACAGTCACGGTGCGACGCTTTTCTCCTGTGTTGATCTCTGCTATCTCTGCCCAGCGAATCTGCTTATTCCTCCAAAGCCAGGAAATCTGCTCTAGACCATCAGGAGTTGCGATGATCGTCCCGGGGAAGGTGAAGATGACCATGACTGCAATTATTCCGATCGCAGCAGCATATATGAGATCGAATGGCCTGCGGTGGCCACCCTTCAGTTCCCCAACGAACGCATAAACCAAATACACGGACAGGAGGGCCCATCCCCAATTGGCGCGCCGGTTGGGAGCGAATTCTATTCGCCCGCCGTGTAGCACTTTGAATTTCCTATGCTTGTCAGCACTTCCCGCGCACAATAGGGTGGCCGCCACGACCCCAATCCAGAGAAATAGATTCAGGGCAATCGAGATGCCGTGCTTCGAGTGCATTGAGCGATTGTAAGAGGGCCATCTTAGCCGTTGCACTGGCAAGAGAGTTTCCCGGGAAGTTGATGAAAATGACGAAGTCCACCCGAGAGGTCGAATTCCTGACGGCCTCCGGAACGTCTAGATAACTTTGCATCGAGCTAGTCCAGGGCCCGAGGGCACTATTCGAATGACACTAGAACACTCGATGACCAGGGGTTAGGGTGTTACGTGTGGATGACGATTCCGACATGAGCTGGAGAGCCGTTGGCGCACAGTGTTCGTGCTTGCGATCCTGTGCTCTTGCGTGCTGGCCATTCCGGTCAGAGCGCAGCAACAACCACTACCCGAGGACCCCGAAGATGAAAAGCAGATTGGGCTCTGGCTCGGCCAGGGAATTTCCAGCAGCCTTTCAGCCAACAAGTCTCTGGAGGTCGAATTCCATGAGAGGTTCGACGAGGGCGGGTCAAACCTGTTCGAGTACTTCGTTCAGGGCGGGGTCGCTTTTCGCCTGCGGCCGTGGCTCACGTTGATACCGATTTATCGCTACCAACGCTTTCCCGGCAATCCCGCAACCACTTACGAAAATCGGCTGCAGCTCAATCTCACCTTGAGCACATCGCGGGGTCCGTGGCGGTATAACCTGCGCACGCTCATAGAGGAGCGATTTCCCGACGATCGCTCCGCTTCAGCACGCCTTCGATTCCGTCCCGGTGTCGACTACACCTTGCCGCTTCACATGACGCGGCGTCTGGTGCTCGTGGTGAGCAATGAATTCTTCATCGTTCCCGGAAACAATCCCTATACCAACGGTGGGAGCAGCTACACGCAAAATCGATTCCAGGTGGGAGTCCGGCTGCCCATTGCCGATTCGTTTTCAGTGCGGCCTTACTACTTCTTACAGTCAGTGAACCTACCCCCTGGCTGGGACACCAACCAAATCGTTGGTATCTCGCTCTCCTTTAAGGTCCCACGCAAAACCAAATGAACCTGAGGTCAGGGGTCAACATCCTAGATTTGCCTGGATCACTTAAGGCGATAACACATAGCCACATGATGCTGAACAAGGCACAGGCTTTGTTGTAATCATTCGAAGTGGTGCGCTTAGCATCGCCAGAATTGCCACAGGATATTGAGTCTGACCTGTTGAGCAGTAAGCTTGAGAGCTAGAACACGCGCCCGCAATGATGAGCGCGACGCTGACCATTCGAGCAACGCTCGCGGGCTCTCCAAGTGGCAAAACTCCGAGAATGACAGTTCCGACAGCACACACTCCAACCCAAACGCAAACGCCCTGCACAAACGCAGAAAAAGCCCGCTCGAAGAGCGGGCTTTTTCTGATGCTAATGCCGGCGATTACCTAATCTCCCACACACTTTCGCGTGCAGTACCATCGGCCCGACGAGGCTTAACTTCCGTGTTCGGGATGGGAACGGGTGTGACTCTCGCGGTATGCTCACCGGCAAGCTTGGGTCAGCATTTTGCGATAGTTAGAACCAGCAGGCCGCGGTTCCTGCGGCTTTCTTGATGGAAAAGCCGCATCGGATTCCGCTCGACGGCTGGAAGCATTCGCAAAATGCTGGTGCGGCGCTTGGTGGTAGTTTCCCCACAGCCTGCTCTTTGACACACGGGCGGTTTTCCCCGGAACTGAGTGGCAAACTGGCGCCACAAACTTGCGATACAAGAACGAATTGCATTGGGACTGGCTGCAACTGCAGTCATGTTGCACTTCAAGGCTTGTTGTTGAGTATCTTCTGACAGCGGATATGCTGCGCAGAATTAATTCTATGGACAAGCCGAACGGGCGATTAGTACTGGTAAGCTACGCGCATTACTGCGCTTCTACCTCCAGCCTATCAACCAGGTGGTCTTCCTGGGCCCTTCTTTTCCCTTTTGGGTTGGGAGATCTCATCTTGGGGCGTGCTTCCCGCTTATATGCATTCAGCGGTTATCACAACCGAACTTCGCTACCCAGCCGTGCCCTTGGCAGGACAACTGGAACACAAGAGGTTCGTCCATCCCGGTCCTCTCGTACTAAGGACAGCCCCCCGCAAATCTCCTACGCCCACAGCAGATAGGGACCGAACTGTCTCGCGACGTTCTGAACCCAGCTCACGTACCGCTTTAATAGGCGAACAGCCTAACCCTTGGAACCTTCTACAGCTCCAGGATGCGATGAGCCGACATCGAGGTGCCAAACCGGAGCGTCGATATGAACTCTTGGCTCCGATCAGCCTGTTATCCCCGGCGTACCTTTTATCCGTTGAGCGATGGCCCTTCCATACAGAACCACCGGATCACTAAGGCCTGCTTTCGCATCTGCTCGACTTGTAGGTCTCACAGTTAACCACTCTTATGCCTTTGCACTCGACGACTGATTTCCAAACAGTCTGAGAGTAGCTTCGCGCGCCTCCGTTACAATTTAGGAGGCGACCGCCCCAGTCAAACTACCCGCCTAACTATGTCCCTCTCCCGGATTACGGGAGCAGGTTAGAATCACAGCACTCACAGGGTGGTATCTCACCGGTGGCTCCACCAAGCCCGAGAGCCTGGTATCAAAGCCTCCCACCTATCCTGCGCAGTAAGAGCCATAATTCATAGTTAAGGTGTAGTAAAGGTGCACGGGGTCTTTCCGTCTAGCTGCGGGTAACCGGCATCTTCACCGGTACTACAAGTTCGCCGAGCAACTCGTTAAGACAGTCGTACGATCGTTACGCCATTCGTGCAGGTCGGAACTTACCCGACAAGGAATTTCGCTACCTTAGGACCGTTATAGTTACGGCCGCCGTTCACCGGGGCTTCAATTCAAAGCTTCGCCTTGCGGCTAACCTCTCCTTTTAACCTTCCGGCACCGGGCAGGCGTCAGCCCCTATACGTCGTTTTCGACTTAGCAGAGACCTGTGTTTTTGTTAAACAGTCGCCGTACGCGTTTCACTGCGGCCCCCTCGCGCTTGCACGCTAACGGGGCGCTCCTTCTCCCGAAGTTACGGAGCTAATTTGCCGAGTTCCTTAACAAGCTTTCACTCGAGCGCCTTTGGATATTCTCCTCGTCTACCTGTGTCGGTTTGTGGTACGGTTCCCAGCCCTTCTCCTTAGAGGATTTTCTCGGCAGCGTGAACTCACCAGCTTTCGGCCATACGGCCTACTGCTTTACGCCTCACTGTTAAGCCCCGACGGATTTGCCTATCGGAACCAGCTTACGCGTATCGAACCTCATAGCCATATGAGGTCCTGGTTATCCTTCTGCGTCTCCCCATCGTCAAACGATGGTCTGGGAGGTCCGGAATATTAACCGGATGTCCATCAGCTACGCCTTTCGGCCTCGCCTTAGGGACCGCCTAACCCTGAGCGGATTAACCTTCCTCAGGAAACCTTAGACTTTCGGCGTGAAGGGTTCTCACCTTCATTATCGCTACTTATGCCGGCAGGGTCTCTTCGCAACGCTCCACCAGTCTTCTCAGTCTGGCTTCAATGCTGTTGAGAATGCTCTCCTACCACGCACACCAGAGGTGTGCATCCGCTGCTTCGGTGTACAGTTTTAGCCCCGTTGTATTGTCGGCACCGGACCGCTTGACCAGTGAGCTATTACGCTTTCTTTAAAGGATGGCTGCTTCTAAGCCAACCTCCTGGCTGTCTGGGCGTTCCGACTTCCTTTCCCACTTAACTGTAACTTGGGGACCTTAGCAGGCGGTCTGGGCTGTTTCCCTCTCGACTATGAAGCTTAGCCCCCACAGTCTGACTGCCGGGCTGGTTGTCACTGGCATTCGAAGTTTGGTTGGATTCAGTAAGCCGGAAAGCCCCCTAGTCCATCCAGATCTCTACCACCAGTGCAAATCACCCGACGCTAGCCCTAAAGCTATTTCGGAGAGAACGAGCTATCACGGAATTTGATTAGCCTTTCACCCCTACCCTCAGCTCATCCGAGCTTTTTTCAACAAACACCGGTTCGGTCCTCCAGTGGGTGTTACCCCACCTTCAACCTGGCCAAGGGTAGATCATCCCGCTTCGCGTCTATTCCTGCCAACTGAACGCCCTATTCAGACTCGCTTTCGCTTCGGCTCGCTTACGCTTAACCTTGCTGACAAGAATAACTAGCCGGCTCATTATGCAATAGGCACGCGGTCAGGCATTCGCTTGCGCGCATAGCCCTCCCACTGCTTGTAGGCACACGGTTTCAGGTACTTTGTACTCCCCTCGCAGGGGTTCTTTTCACCTTTCCCTCACGGTACTGGTTCACTATCGGTCAGAAACGAGTATTTAGCCTTACGGGATGGTCCCCGTGGATTCAAGCAGGGTTTCACGTGCCCCGCCTTACTCAGGTATCCGCTTCGAGTCCAGATGGCTTTCGTCTACGCGCCTGTCACGCTCTATGGATCGGCTTTCCATCCGATTCGACTAACCACTGGATTGGTAACTCTACTGTTGCGGACCCTACAACCCCCGCTGCACCGAAATGCTACGGGTTTGGGCTATTCCGAGTTCGCTCGCCACTACTATCGGAATCGAGGTTTCTTTCTCTTCCTCCAGGTACTGAGATGGTTCACTTCCCTGGGTTCGCTCACTCCTGCCTATGTATTCAGCAGGGTGTTCTTGAGGTTTGCTCAAGTGGGTTTCCCCATTCGGAGATCTCCGGATATAACGCCTGTGTGCGGCTCCCCGGAGCTTATCGCAGCTTGCCACGTCCTTCATCGCCTGTTTCTGCCAAGGCATCCACCGTGCGCCCTTAGTAGCTTGACCATAGAATTAATTCCGCGCAGGAAGCGATCGTGCTGCCTCTTGCTGGATCATTCCATGCATATTTCCGCCTGTGCGCCTCACGGGGTACGATCCCCGCTTACGCACTCTATCTAAAGACACTCAACTAACCAGCCTTACTCATCCCAAACTTGATAGGGATACAGTAAGCTGCTCAGCCTTGTATGCAATTTACCCAATGCAATTCGTTGTCAAATAACAGAACGCTGCTCCTAAGCAGCGCGCGCCATAAGGCGCTCTCGAGTTCAGCTCGCCTGAAACTTGATCCAGGCGGAGCCTGCTCAAAGGTCAGCCTCTTCAATCGCATATGCAGATCGAAGAAGTTCACCTTTGAGCATTGCAGACGAAGAGAAGTTTGGTGGAGCTGATCGGGATCGAACCGATGACCCCCTGCTTGCAAAGCAGGTGCTCTCCCAGCTGAGCTACAGCCCCATTGATTCCGATAAGGATGGTGGGCCTGGGTAGATTCGAACTACCGACCTCACCCTTATCAGGGGTGCGCTCTAACCAACTGAGCTACAGGCCCCAGTCCGGACCCATGCGCCTGAAGGCGCACAGCCCGACTTGGTTAGTCTCTTGATTGCCTCTCTTGCGTCCAAAAGTTTCGAGGACCAGGTTGAACATGCTGAGCAGCTACGCCGCTCGTGACCATCGATGTTGAGATCTGAAAAGTCCGAAGGCTTAGAAAGTCCGAAGACTTAGCAGGCAGAGAAGGCCTGATTCAAGCTCCTCTACACCTTGGCAGATGCAGAGGGTAGTGATCACCCGCATGCGCTGCGCCTAACTTTGCAGTCAGAGCAGTCCGCTATCGCAGATACATGAGTGCACCACAGTGTTCTCTCTTAGAAAGGAGGTGATCCAGCCGCAGGTTCTCCTACGGCTACCTTGTTACGACTTCACCCCAATCATGAATTACACCTTGGACGGCTGCTTCCTTGCGGTTAGCTCACCGGCTTCTAGTGCAACCCACTTTCGTGATGTGACGGGCGGTGTGTACAAGGCCCGGGAACGTATTCACCGCGGCGTTCTGATCCGCGATTACTAGCGATTCCAGCTTCATGGAGTCGAGTTGCAGACTCCAATCCGAACTGAGGCCGGCTTTTTCCGATTAGCTCCCCCTCACGGGTTTGCGACGGTTTGTACCGGCCATTGTAGCACGTGTGTAGCCCTGGACATAAAGGCCATGAGGACTTGACGTCATCCCCGCCTTCCTCCCCGTTATCCGAGGCGGTCTCACCAGAGTGCTCAACTAAATGGTAGCAACTGGTAACAAGGGTTGCGCTCGTTGCGGGACTTAACCCAACATCTCACGACACGAGCTGACGACAGCCATGCAGCACCTATATAGCGGCCCATTGCTGGGCGCCGATGTTTCCACCGGATTCCACTACATTTCGAGCCCAGGTAAGGTTCTTCGCGTTGCGTCGAATTAAACCACATGCTCCACCGCTTGTGCGGGCCCCCGTCAATTCCTTTGAGTTTCAGCCTTGCGACCGTACTCCCCAGGCGGATCGCTTAACGCGTTAGCTTCGGCACGGCGGGATTGGGTACCCGTCACACCAAGCGATCATCGTTTAGGGCTAGGACTACCAGGGTATCTAATCCTGTTTGCTCCCCTAGCTTTCGCGCCTCAGCGTCAGTTGTGGTCCAGTGAGCCGCTTTCGCCACAGGTGTTCCTCCCGATATCTACGCATTTCACCGCTACACCAGGAATTCCACTCACCTCTCCCACACTCAAGCCAGATAGTTTCCTCGTGCAGACTTCGAGTTGAGCCCGAAGATTTCACACAAGACTTATCCGACCGCCTACGCGCCCTTTACGCCCAATAATTCCGAACAACGCTCGCCCCCCTCGTATTACCGCGGCTGCTGGCACGAAGTTAGCCGGGGCTTCTTCTTCCGGTACCGTCATAATCGTCCCGATCGAAAGGAGTTTACGTCCCAAGGGACTTCATCCTCCACGCGGCGTTGCTGCGTCAGGGTTTCCCCCATTGCGCAAAATTCCCCACTGCTGCCTCCCGTAGGAGTCTGGACCGTGTTTCAGTTCCAGTGTGTCCGTGCGCCCTCTCAGGCCGGATACAGATCACCGTCTTGGTGGGCCATTACCCCGCCAACTAACTAATCTGCCGCGACCCCCTCCTTAAGCGAATTGCTCCTTTGACCCGTAGGTGTTATGCGGTATTAGCCTCGGTTTCCCGAAGTTATTCCCCACTCAAGGGTAGGTTAGTCACGTGTTACTCACCCGTGCGCCACTTTACTCATGGATTGCTCCACTTTCTCGTTCGACTTGCATGTGTTAGGCACGCCGCCAGCGTTGATTCTGAGCCAGGATCAAACTCTCGTTTGAAACTGATTCCGTGCTATCCCAGGACGGAGGTCCGGGATAGTCACGCACTCTCCGGAGCTCGAAAGTCCGGAGAGATTTACCTTGTGAGAATGATCAAGCCTATTCCTGCTGATCTCTCACGACTGGCACGTTCAACCTGATTGTCAAAGATCCGGAACGGTATCCGCCTAAGCGGGCCGCTTTTGGATCGAGATCTACGACGAATCCGTCGCAGGCCCTCGAACTTGCGTGCTGTCAGCTCTTCACTGCACTCAGTGCAGCTCAGAACCGCTTTTATGCGCACTTGCCAACACTATCCTAGTGTTGCATTGTCGTCAATCCCATCTTCGGGATTTTTTCGTCGACGACGCAACAGCGCACAGCACAAAACTCTGAAAGATCGTAGCTCCGTATCGCTCTCAAGCGGGGAGTGGCCGTAAGGCCGTCAGCGGGATTTCAAACCCGTCTGCCTACTGCAGGAGATGTTCGGTGTTTTGGGCTATTGCCCGGCGAACATACGCTTGGATTTCGATCTCGTCGGCCGCATCAGGCCAATCCCGAAATCCAGCTTCCTTGCGACTGCTTATGCAGTGTACCAGAGAATTCGCTTCCGGCACAACCTGCATCGCCGTCGCACTCCGCTCACTCACTTGCAGCAATTCGGATACTACCTGTCCCGGCGCGCCGGGCGCAACCCGGCGCTGTTGAAAAGCACCGCGCGGCTGTTGAAATCCCCCTCGCCAGCGTCAGCCGTTCAGGACGTCAGTTTCAGCGTCCGCAACATGCGCTCAAACGTCGGCCGCAGCGCGTTGAAATCCGCGTCCGGCGCCACAAAAACCACGTAGCGCAGCGTTCCCGTCGCTTCCGGGAGAGCCACCAGCCAGTCGCGCTCCGTACCACCGCCGGCGGCGCCGCTGTTGGTCGCCTCCAGCGAGCGGCCGCGCACCTGGTTCACCACCACATCCGACGCCGCGCCCGGCTGCAGTTGCGGGTTCTGCTGCTTGAGCTGCGCGACCAACTGATCGGTCTCGGCGGCGACTTCTCCCAGTTGCGGCGGCTGGAAGCGGCCACTCAGCATGCCGTAGCCGACCTCGTTCTGCGCACCCACGCCGCCGGGTGGCGCGATCAGCGCCGAGGATCCAGAGACCATGCCCTTCCAGTTGCCGGGATAGGAGATGGTGAAGCCGTCCCCCTGGAGGGTCTGCCAGTCCCCCTGCGGCGCCCATTGGGATTCGCTCAGCCGAGCCATCGGAGCAGCGGCGGGCGCCGCTGCATTGCCGCCCTGCTGCTTCCACACGCCGCCCGCCACCTGCTTGGCGGTATAGGGATGCATGCCGGCCACGATCTTCTTGATGCGCGCGAACTCCGGGCTGGTCTTGATGTAGTTGGCGCGAGGCGGCAGCGTATCGATCTCGTCGTTCACGTAACCGACACGGTTCCCTGGATTGGGATGGTCGCTCAGAAACTGCGAGCCGCCCTCGCCGTACTTGCCCTGGATCACCTCGAAGAACTGCGGCAACGCCCGCGGATCGTAGCCCGCGTCGTAGAGGATGTCGGTGCCCATCAGGTCGGCCTGCTTCTCGCTCTCACGCGACATGTGCAGGAACGAGAGCCCGGCGGTCATGCCGATGCCCTGCTGGACCACCGCGCCGGCCGCTCCTCCCAGCGCGATGCCGGCGGCGATCTGCCCCAGGCCCGCCAGCAGGCTCGGCGTCGCTGCTTGGTGATGTTGCAGGTGGAGTGCCGCTGCGCCACATGCGAGATCTCGTGCGCCATCACGCCGGCAAGCTGCGCTTCGGTCTCCGCCGCCTGGATCGTTCCCACATTCACAAAGATCGATCCGCCGGGCAGCGCGAAGGCGTTGATGTCTTCCACATTCACCACGTGGAAGTTGTAAGGCCACTTGTAGCCGGGCGCATATTCGACCAGGCGTGCGCCCAGCTGCTGCACATAACGGCTCACCGGGTCCGCGTCCGGCAGCACCGGCATCTGCTTATAGACTTCCTGCGCCGCCTTCTGTCCCTCGGTGATCTCCTGCTGCTCGGTGAAGGCGTTCTTGCAGGGGCGCGGTTGAAATCGTGCCCATGCACACCGGTGTGATCAGCAGCAGCAGCGCCGCAAAGTGCGTTCTTCGTCCAAAACGTCATATCGTTCTCTTTCGATGCACTGTTATTGCTTTGCGATCACGCCCAGGTCGGTCAGGCCATTGACGAAGAACTGCACCGCCAGCGCCACCAGCAGCAGTCCCATGATGCGCACCAGGATGCGGATGCCGGTATCGCCCATCACCTTGCGGATGCGATCAGCGCCGACCAGCACACCGTAGCTGGCCCAGGCCGTGATCGCGATCGAGCCCAGGATGGCGATCCACTCCCACAGTTTTGCCGCCTGCCCTACCAGCACCATCACGCTCGAAATGGCGCCCGGGCCGCTCAGCATCGGGATGCCCAGCGGCATGATGCCGGCATCGTCCTTCGCCGTCGCTTCTTCGGTTTCGCCGGAGGACTCCTGGGTGGGCGAGCGCTTCGCCTCCAGCATGTCGATGCCGATCAGCAGCAGGATGAGTCCGCCGGCGATCTCAAATGCCGGCAGGGTGATGCCGAACATGCGGAAGATCAGCTTGCCGATGAGCGCGAAGCTGGTGAGCACGATAAAGCAGGTGATGGCGCCGCGGCGCGCGGTACGGGCGCGGCTCTTCTTGTCCTCGCCTGCGGTGATAGCCATGAAGGTGCCGATGGCCGCGAATGGGTCGACCAGGAAGAAGATGGACGAGAGCGCGAGCACGGAAAAGCGTACATAGTCCGATTCTTTGATTTCGTGCAGCGCTGTAGTCGCGGGACCAAAGATCATGTGGGCTCCGTCAGGCGATATTGTCGCCGATATCTGGTTCTGGACGGCATGGCTTGTTCCGCCGATGCATGTTCGATTCCGGACACTTCTGGCTGGGTGCGGACACACCTGGCCTCTGTCACTCCCGATTCGCCGCGCCTTTCAGGGCCATTGCGGCGGTCTTTTGCGTGCAGGCAAAGAGAGCTTACGTATGCTTGTCGGGAGGTAAGCCATGTCCGGTCTGCTGCAGGATCTGCGCCAGGCGCTTCGCCAGATTCGTCTCTCGCCCGGCTTCGCCGCACTGGCGATCGTCACGCTTGCGCTGGCCATCGGCGCCAACACCGCGATGTTTACCGTCGCGGAGGATGTGCTGCTGCGGCCGCTTCCCTATGCCAGCGCGGGACGGCTGGTGCTTATCAATCCCACCACCGAACAGCGGCAGCAGGCGACATCCTGGCTGAATTATCGCGATATCCGCGACCAGGCGACACATTCCTTCTCCGAGGTAGCCATCTACTCGGAAGATGTCGGTGTGGTCCAAAGCAACGCGACTGCATCGTCGCCGGCGACAGCGGCTCAAGGTGACGTTTCCCCGACTTCAGTCGTCTCGCCGAACGTCAGCCCAAACATCTTCTCCATGCTCGGCGTGCGGCCGCTGCTTGGCCGCACTTTCACCGCACAAGAGGGTGAAGAGAACGGTTCCAAGGTGGTTCTGCTCTCGGAAGGGCTTTGGCGCGAGGCCTTCCATGCCAATCCGGCCATCGTGGGCGAGACCATCCGGGTGAATGACCAGGCGCGCACGATCGTGGGCGTAATGCCTGCTTCGTTCCGCTTTCCGGAGCTGATGGGGTCAGATATGCACAAGGGCATCTGGCTGCCCATGCAGCCGACCCCACTGATGCTGAGCAATCGCGGCTACCACTTCGAGTACATCGTGGGAGAGCTGCGGCCCGGGGTCACGCTGGCGCAGGCGCAAGCCGAACTCGACCGCACAACCCGCACCCTGAAGGCGGCAAACTCGAAGACACTGCACGCGGATTTCATCTTGCACGCGATTCCCTATCTGGAGACAGTTACCGGCCAGGTGCGTCCGGTCTTCATGGGCCTCGTCGCGGCACTCGGCATGGTGCTGCTGATCGCGTGCGCCAACGTTGCAAATCTGATGATCGCGCGCTGCCTTGGCCGGCAGCAGGAGTTCGCTGTGCGCTCCGCTCTGGGCGCGCCGCGCGGACGCCTCATTCGCGGCATGCTGGTCGAGGGTGGCCTGCTTTCGACGCTCGGCTGTGGCTTCGGCATCGGGCTCGCGTGGCTCCTGCTGCGGGGCATCCAGTCGCTGCCGCCGGATACTGTTCCCCGCGCCGAGTCGATCACGCTGGACTGGACGGTCATCCTGGTGCTGGCGGCTATCGCCACCATCACGACGCTGCTTTCGTCGATACTTCCGGCGATTCTGGTTGCGCGCACGCATCCGCAGCGCGCTCTGCAGATGTCATCGCGTGGGCTGGGGACGCGCGGCGTCAGCAATCGGTTGACACACGCACTGGTGATTGGAGAAGTCGCACTCTCCACTTTGCTGCTGATTGCGACCGGCCTGCTCTTTCACACTCTCTGGAATCTGCAGCATACCGATCTGGGCTTTACCACCGAACGCATCACCGGCTTCACCGTGATGCCGGCGGATGCTGCCGGCTTCTCCAATATGGCTGTTTCCACTGACACGGAGCATGCACCGGTCTCAGTCGCGGTGAATACTTACGGTCCGGTGCTCGATCGCCTTCGGCATGCACCTGGGGTCGAGGATGCAGCTCTTATTACTGCACCACCGCTCTCCGGCATCGACATGCATACAAGCTTCAACATTCTTGGCGAACCGAAGGATGATGCGCACACCTACGGCGCGCGCATGTCCGCGGCCAGCCCCCACTTCGCTCACCTGCTGGGTACGCCCGTGTTGCGCGGCCGCATGATCAGCGAGAGCGACACGGCCACCGCACCCTACGTCATCGTCATCAATCAAGCGCTCGCTCGCGAGGCTTTCGGGACCCGTGACCCGCTCGGCCATCAGATCGATCTCGGCGGCAAGGAGACTGGGATGATCAAGCCCTACACCATCGTTGGCGTGCTTGCGGACCAGAAAGACGCAGCCATCGGCAAACCGGCGGCCCCCGGACTCCTGCTTCCTTACCAGCAGATCCCCACGACATCACTCTTCTATCCCGCGCTGCTCAAGACGGTGGTCAACATGCTGGTGAAGACGCGCGGCGATGTCGCGGTAGCGCCAATCGCGCGCGCTGTCTTTCGCGAGCAGGCGCCGGACTACGCGCTCGACAATTTCGAGACTCTGAACGAGACGGTGCACAAGAGCGACTTCACCAACCGGCTTGGTCTTTACATCACCGGGGCCTTCGCCGCGCTTGCAGCGCTTATGGTCATCACGGGACTGTATGGCGTGCTCGCGCAGCTTGTCGGCTACCGGCGGCGCGAGATAGGCATTCGCCTGGCGCTTGGGGCGCCGCGCGCCTCGGTGCTGCAGATGGTGTTGCGGCAAGGCGCGACCATGATCGTCCTGGGCCTCGTCGCAGGGCTCGTGCTTTCCGCACTGACCGGACGCCTGCTCTCCGGTTTTCTTTATGAGGTGGGCACAGCGGACGCGTGGACGTACGCGGGTGTCCTGCTCGTGCTTTGCCTCATCGGTGCGGCCGCATCCTACATTCCAGCGTGGCGGGCCGCGCTCATTCCACCAGTGGAGGCGCTGCGCGACGAATAGGTTGCGGAACCAAGCGCCGCAGATAGATGTCCCGCTGCTTCGAGCGGAAGGTCATCGCGTTCCGAGATCCAACCAAATGAAGCAATGCAGTCCGAGCCGTTGCTATCGCGCCAGTTCCAGCATGCCAAACCGCTCGGGCACGTGGAAGGATTCGCCCATTGGGGTTTGCCACGCGAGGAGTTGGTGCGATGCTCCCTGACTCCGAAAGAAATTGATGCGAAGCCTGTCGCCGGAATGCGGTTGCTGTGGATCGATGGCCGAGAACGGAATGCGCATCGCCCCGTACCAGACTTTCCGTTCAGGGTCGATACGCGCGGCTGTTTCAAAGCCAGAGTTCCACTTCCAGCCATCCTCGCGATGAGGCTGATCAAGATCGATATCGAGATCGAGCCATTCGCCCTGCGGCGACAATTCGAATTCCTTGTAGCGGCGTATGTGCTCGAAGTCCGAGCCGATGAAGGCTTCGGCAACGTCCCAATTCCACAGATGGTTTGTATCGGCCGTGGTTTGCGGCGAGGGTTTGAGATTCAGATCCTTGTACGGGCAGATGAAAAGCAGATAGAGGCTGGAATCCGTCCAACGCGAACGCACCTCTGTTCTCAAGAATGTCACTGGCCGGCCGTAGTTATCGCCATCAAAGGAAATCGGCGACGCATCGCGCCAGAACGACGACTCGGGGTCCAACTGGAGCGCGGCGTCGTGCGAGGCCCGCACGCTCTTGATGGTTGCGGGATGAGAAGAATTCGGCTGCGCCATGCTGATTGAGGAAAGTATAGCGGCGATTATTCCCGCTCGCGCGAAGAGGCCGGCTCGCCTTTTCGCTACCGCGATCCTTGGCAGATCGTTATTCACATCGCGAGGTTTCATCTGCAGGAGCACTCTATCAGCCAGGTGGGATCGGGCTGAAGGCACGCGCATCTGGAATCGCAACACTGTATGTAAACAAGGATGGTGCGCCCGGAGAGATTCGAACTCCCGACCTATTGCTCCGGAGGCAATCGCTCTATCCAGCTGAGCTACGGGCGCGATACTACAGGATGGGACTTGTGACGTGCGTGTGACTCCGATGTGTCACTGCATTTCACTTTATCCGCTCTCGGCGCGGGTGGCAAGCTGATGTCACATTGCGTCACGAATGTGTGACGCGATTGTTCGGTGTGCCGCGTTGGCCTGGGTTGGCGGCACTTGCGTGGCCGATGGCCGCTTCGTGAGCGGCTTTTCTCTCACTCTTCGCACTATGCGTGACACGCCGCCTTTGCTGTTTCTTGTGCCACGCGTGACGGAAAAGCGGGGATAGGTGGGAGGAGAGGGGTGGTCTCTCTGGAAGATGCCCCGATAGTTGGCCTGTTTTTGCGCGAGGCTTCGCGGCTGTCAGGGCTGCCGCGTGGAGCGCGGCACGCGAAGCGCTTGGCCTTGACAGCCGTGGAGTGCGCCGAAAATCACCGGACGGGGCATCTTCTCCATCCTCTGGCGGCTAAAAACTGTTGCCGACAAGACGCTCAGAACGCATTCCCGCGTTACAACACCTTCTGCAGCTCGGGGAACTTGTAGGTGCCGTTGAGCACCTCAGGCCGTGGGAGGTACAGGCGCACTATATAGTTCCAACCGGGCATGATCGGCAGGCAGTTGGGAATCTTTCCATCGCATCCGCCGAATTGCACGGTAAGCGAACCGTCCGGGTTCTTCTTCCCGGTAATGTCGTTCACCGAGTAGGCGTTGTAGGGGTTCTGCTGGAAGTAGCCTTTCGCGTTGTACAGGCTGATGGACCAGAAGGCATCCACAGGCACGTTTTTGGCGGTTAGCTGGTAGACGCCGGTGCCGTCGTTGCTTTTCGGGTTGACGTTGAGATATACAGCGTCCTTGTCTGGATTGCCTCCCCAACCTTTGGCTGCCCCGATGAGAAAGCGCACGGGATCGACTTCCGCTTTTGCGCCGAATGCGTGTCTGAGGTCCGGCAGGGTCGAGCCGAGCACCAGCAGGGCACTGCGCAATTTGTCCTGGCTTGCTTGATCCCACTTGGGTATCTCGAAGCTGCCGACGCTCTTCTGGCTAATTTGGATTGCGTCCTGCAATTTGTGAACTTCATTTAGGTCGGCCGGATTATCCGCGTCCACGAGCGTGCGAACCGCTGTCAGAACGTAGCGGGTTCCAACCTTCTCCTTCGTCAGTATGTAGCTGCCCTTGCCGTAGACAACTTCTGGCGTGTACTGATCCTCGCTGATGACCTGCATTGACATGAACCGCTTGCCCGCGTCGGGCAGCGCGATGGTCACGGGTCCGGCGTCAAGATCGAACACTGCGCCTGAATAGAGCGTGTCGCGATTCATGGCGATAACATCCTGTTGGTCGATGGGCGTCGGCCTCCGATTGTGCGTGAATTGCCCGAGGGTAGCTCCGGGCCTCCTAAGGACGTTGCTTAAATAGCGATCGGACTCCGCGCGCGCGAAGTTATCGACCGTAACAGGCGTACCGTCGCCGTAAGGGGCTGAGGCTGGAGTCCCGGTGGGCTGCATAGGCACTCTCCTAGCTCGAAGCTATACCGCCTGTTCAGCTTTGTGAGAACTGTCGGAAGTGACAGTGTGGCCTTGTGGGCGGTTAGCCGGCGAACCCGGGAGTTACGTCCGAGGAACTGACAAACCGGCGGTTGATTTATGAGATAGGTTCCAGCCAGCTACGTGCGGAATTCGGGCATGGCTGCGAGCCGTTCGAGGCGGAGCATACGTTCCTATCCCGGCGCTCGGAGGAACGCGATTGTTGATGTGATGATGGCGGGAATTATAGAACGAGCACGCGAAAATTACCGCGTTGTATCGCGCTTGCGTTCGAGCTCGCTCATCGTGGACTGGATGAGTTGTTTGGCACCGTTGATCTGGTCGAGAACGGCTTGCAGATCGAGCGCGGGCTTGGTCGGGTTGCGATTCGAAACGCAGTAGACGCCGTGCTGGCCGATGAGGATGAGGGCGTCGGTGAGCATGTCGAGCGAGACAGCGAGACGGCCACGCTCCGTGCCGAGCATGAATTCGTACTTCTCTATATCTTCACGGCGCTCGGCTAACGCCGATGCGCCACTGTAAGGCCCTGCACCGCTTGACTTATCTGCTGGAACACCGCTTCGCACTTCCGCGCTGTCTTGTGGATCAGCCACTACCACTCCTTCGCAGCGGAGTCGACGGTAAGTGGCTCTTTTGTCGGCGACCCCTTCCAACGCAGGACTGGCCTGCGGGCCGCGGCGGTTTCGTCCATGCGTTTGACGCGGGTGGCGTGCGGCGCGGTCAGGACGAGATAGGGATTTTCTTCGACTTCGCGCGCGATCTGCTGCATGGCGTCGATGAAGAGATCCAACTCTTCTTTCGATTCGCTCTCGGTGGGCTCGATCATGAGCGCGCCCGGAACGATAAGCGGGAAGGAGACGGTATAGGGGTGGAAGCCGTAATCGATAAGGCGCTTGGCGATATCGCCGGTCTTGATGCCGCGCGCCTGCTGTTTCTTATCGCTGAAGACGACTTCATGCATGGAGGGCGTTTTGTACGGCAGTTCGTAATGGCCTTCGAGCTTTTTGCGGATGTAGTTGGCGTTGAGCACAGCGTCTTCAGTGGTCTGACGCAGTCCGTCCGGACCGTTGGCGAGGATGTAGGCAAGGGCGCGCACGAACATGCCGAAGTTGCCGTAGAACATGCGCACGCGGCCGACGGAGTGCGGGCGATTGTAGTCGAGACGGAGCGTGCCGTCGGCATTTTCGTGGACGACCGGCGTGGGCAGGAATGGTTCAAGCATCTTCTTGCACGCAACCGGACCGGAGCCGGGGCCGCCGCCGCCGTGCGGCGTGGAGAAGGTCTTGTGCAGATTGAGGTGCATGACATCCACGCCGAAGTCGCCGGGACGCGTCTTGCCACAGAGCGCGTTCATGTTGGCGCCATCCATATAGAGGAGAGCGCCCTTCGCGTGGAGGACGTCGGCGATCTTATGAATCTCGCTCTCAAAGACGCCGATGGTGGATGGGTTGGTGAGCATGAGCGCGGCGGTCTGATCATCGACCTGCTTCGCGAGCTGCTCGATGTCCACCATGCCGTGCTGATTGGAACGGAGATTCTCTACCTGGTAGCCGCAGATCGCTGCTGTAGCGGGGTTTGTGCCGTGCGCCGAGTCGGGAATCAAGACCTTGCGGCGCGGATTGCCTTGGGATTCGTGATAGGCCCGCGTGAGCAGGATGCCGGTGAATTCGCCATGCGCGCCAGCGGCAGGCTGGAGCGTGATGGTATCCATGCCGGTGATCTCGATGAGCGCCTTTTCGAGCGTGCGCAGCACGCCGAGCGCGCCCTGCGAAAGCAACTCGGGCTGATACGGGTGCGCTTCGGCTATGCCTTCCAAACGCGAGACGAATTCGTTGACGCGCGGGTTGTACTTCATGGTGCAGGAGCCGAGCGGATACATGCCGAGATCGATCGCATAGTTCCAGGTCGAGAGGCGCGTGAAGTGGCGGATGATCTCGATCTCGGAGAGCTCCGGCAGCTCGGGCGCTTCGGTGCGGGCAGCATCGCCGAGTAGCGCACTCGCGTCGGCTTCGGGCACGTCGAGCGGTGCGAGGCGATAGCCGCGCTTGCCGGGCGAGGATTTCTCGAAGAGCAGCGGCTCGTTCTGCGTGAGGTGCGCGGCGACCTTCTGGCGGTTGCCGGTAAAGGTGCTTCCTTGCTCGGTGGTTTCAGTAGTTGTGGCCATTGCGGATCCTTATGCGTGCACCAGCGTGGGCTGGGTGCTGTGGCTGCCGGTGAGGACCCTGGCAGCGCGGTCGATCTGCTCGCGGGTGGTGGTTTCCGTAGCGCACCACAGGGTGGCGTTGCCCAGTTCCGGATAAAAACGCGCGAGCGAGAGCCCGCCAATGATCTTGTCTTCGAGCAGGCGCGCGTTGATGGCGTCGGCGGGCTCGTCAGTGACGAGGACGAACTCGTGGAAGCGCGGCGAGTCCGCGAAGAGGAGCTTGGCGCCATTACGCGACAATGACTGTGACGCATATTGCGCCTTGGCGAGATTGTGCAGCGCGAGCTCGCGGACCCCCTCCTTGCCGTAGACGGTCATGAAGATCGTAGCCATCAATGCGACGAGGGCCTGATTGGTGCAGATGTTTGAGGTAGCCTTCTCGCGGCGGATATGCTGTTCGCGCGTGGAGAGCGTGAGGACGAAACCACGGGTGCCGTCCTTGTCGACCGTTTGTCCGGCGAGGCGGCCCGGCATCTGACGCAGATACTTTTCCTTTGCCGCGATGACGCCGCAGTATGGACCGCCGTAGCTGAGTGCGACGCCGAAGGACTGCGCTTCCATAGACACAATGTCAGCTTCCCTGGGTGGGCGGACCGCGCCGAGCGAGACGGCTTCCGCAATGGAGACGATAAGCAGCGCGCCCCTTTTGTGTGCGATCTCGCCGATCGCAGGAATGTCTTCGACGACGCCGAAGAAGTTCGGCGACTGCACGAGCACGCAGGCATGCTCTTCGGTGAGCGCGGCGTCGAGCGCTTTGAGATCGAGGCGGCCGTCTTCGCCGTAGGCAAGCACCTGCTTGTCGATGTTCTGGTGCTGCGCGTAGGTGGCGAGGACTTCGCGGTACTCGGGATGAACGGTCTTCGCGACCAGCGCACTGGAGCGGCCGGTGACTCGCACGGCCATCATCACAGCCTCTGCTGCGCCGGTGGAGCCGTCGTACATGGAGGCATTGGCGATCTCCATGCCGGTGAGCTCGCAGATCATGGTCTGGAACTCGAAGATGGCCTGAAGGGTGCCCTGCGTGATCTCCGGCTGATAGGGCGTGTAGGAGGTGAGGAACTCGCCGCGCTGTACGAGCGCATCGATGACCACCGGGCGATAGTGACGGTATGCGCCAGCGCCGAGGAAGCTCGTGTAGCCGTTCGCGTTCTGCGCCGCGGCCTGTTTGAAGTAGTCGACGATTTCGGATTCGCCCATCTGGCGCGGAATGTCGAGGTCGCGCGCGAGGCGATATTCGGCCGGGATGCTGGCGAAGAGATCGTCGATGGAGGACGCGCCAATCTCGCGGAGCATGCTCTCGCGTTCGGCGTCGGATTTTGGCAGGTAGCGCATGGCATCCTTCTAAAACGTACCGTTATGGTGGCAGAAAACTTAGTGCGTCTCTTCCTTGATATATGTCTCGTAAGCATCCTTCGAAAGCAGGTCGCTGGCGTCACCTGCGTTCGCCACTTCGACCTTCATGATCCAGGCGCCGTGTGCGTCGGTATTGATCTTCTCGGGTGACGAGGTCAGCTCTTCGTTGACCGCGGTGACCTTGCCGGAAACGGGCGAGTAAAGGTCGGAGACGGCTTTCACCGACTCGACGCTGCCGAAGACTTTGCCCTTCTCGACGGAGGAGCCGACTTTGGGCAGATCGACAAAGACGATATCGCCGAGCGAGTTTTGCGCGTAATCGGTGATGCCGACCTTGCCATCTTTGCCGGAAAGCTCAATCCATTCGTGTTCTTTGGTGTACTTATAGGTGGCGGGATAGTCGGGCATCGGGCGAGTTCCTCTCCTCAATTGTAAAGACAACGGCAGACCACTACAGACAAAACCAGACCACCGCACAATTCGCTTCCTGGCTGACGTTCTCTGGTGTTATCTGCAGTTGTCTGCTTTCGTCTATTTCTTCTGTCGCTTATAAAACGGCGTCGGCACCACGACTGCTTTGACGGGCTGGTTGCGGATTTCGACGCTGACTTCCGTACCGGGGGGTGTGAATTCCATCGGTAGATGCGCCAGCGCGATGTTCTTCTTCAAAAAGGGCGAAGGCGAGCCGGAGGCGATGGCGCCAATCTTCTTTCCGTCAGGCGAAAGAACGGCGTAACCATCGCGAGCAATGCCGCGCTCGACCATTTCGAGGCCAGCGAGCTTGCGCTTCGGGCCGCCCGCGGTACGGACGGCTTCGAGCGCGTCGCGGCCGATGAAGTCGCCCTTGTCGAGCTTGGCATAGCGGTCCAGGCCGGCTTCGAAGACGTTTATCTCGTCCGAAATTTCATGACCGTAGAGGGCCATCGCCGATTCCAGCCGCAGTGTATTGCGTGCGCCGAGGCCGCAGGGCAGAATGCCGAATTCTTTGCCTGCTTCGAATACCTCGGTCCACACGCGCTCGCTGGTGGGCATGTCGGAGGGAATATAGATCTCAAAGCCATCTTCACCCGTATACCCCGTGCGGGCGATGAGCGTGTTGTGCAGGCCACAGACAGTGCCCCATGCGAACCAGTAGTTCTTGATGCTGTCGAGATCGCGATCCGTAAGCTTGCGCATCACGTCGACGGCCCTGGGACCCTGGATCGCCAGTTGCGTGTAGTAGTCGGAGTAGTCGGAGACGTGGACGCCTTGCATTCTGCCGACATTCTGGCGCACCCAGTTGACATCCTTCTCGCGCGTACCGGCGTTGATCACGAGCAGATAGTCATTCTCGGAGAACTTGTGGACGATCACATCATCGACAAACGTCCCATCGGGATAGAGCAGGGCCGAGTAGTGCGCCTGGCCTTCCTTGAGCTTCGAAGCGTCGTTCATGGAGATGTGCTGAACGGCAGCGAGTGAGTTGGGCCCGCGAAGCTGAATGTCGCCCATGTGGCTGACGTCGAAGACTCCGACACCGGTGCGCACGGCCATGTGCTCGGCGATCAGGCCGGAGTATTCGACCGGCATGTCCCACCCGCCGAAGTCGACCATCTTGGCGCCTCGGCGACGGTGGGTGGCATTCAGTGCGGTCTTGCGAAGTGCAACGGGCGCGGCAGCGGTGGACACAGTACAGGAGTCCTTTGAGCAGGGTTGGCGAACTGTCTAGGGTAGCACCGGGATGGAGATTCTGTTACTGCGCTTCGCTGGCGGCTTCCGGCTCGCGGCCGTGGCATCGCACTGCGATCACACGGGAAGATGCGTCAGGAAGGACCGGATCCTTACCAGGCTCATTTCGATGTCACTGGTCAAGGCTGCGGTTCCAGCCTTATCCAGGACGGACAGCAACGTATGGAGCGACGCCGCGATGATCTGCAGCTTCGGCCGGGGAGAGAGGAGTTGTGCAATCGCGGTGCCGATTTCCGCTTCGGCTTCCGCGATGTCATCGGGAGGGAGGCGGATCTTCAGCAGGCGCAGCTTCAGCGAGGCCAGGATGTCAGGGAGATCGTTCGCCTGGAAGAAAGACATCTCGGCACAGGCCGCGCCGGCAGGCTCGTACGGAGTGATTTTCCTCTCATTGGCGCGAGCGGAGCCCGCGGCGGCAACTTCCTTTTTGAACTCTTCCGGGTCGAGTCCGATGGCTTCGCAGATGTTCTTCAGCTCCAGCGCCACGAGCTCATCGCTGTCTTTGTTTACATCGACGAAGCTGGTGGGGAGGGCCTGGGATCCCGCCGAGAGACTGTCGGGCCGGGTGTGGAGGACGCCGAGAAGCTGGGCGCCCAGGGTCTCGATGGCGGCGGTGTGATCTGCGGCTTGTGCGGCGGTTTCTGCCGCAGGTGGTGCTGGCGGCTCGAGTGCGGTTTTCACCTCGTCGATGCCCGCCTGGGTGATGGAGACGACGCATTGGAGGCGCAGCTTGATGAGGTCTTTATCCGCCAGTGACTGGAGGATGGTCTCAGCCTCGGCTCTCTCCAGTTGCAGGGCGTCTACGATTGGCTCGATGTAGATCAGGACCGCATCGCTGCCGTTTGTTCGGTCGTAGAGACACCGCAGGAACTCAGAGCGCTGCTTCGGATTCGCATCGTGAGAGGGAGCTCCGATGCTTTCCTCGATCCCGAGATGAATCATGCGGGCCATCTGAGTGTGTCTCAGGATAGTCGCGAATCTCGCGGTTTTCTCAGGAATATCTCGTATGGTTCAGTTGGAGGAGATGGAATGCCGGCTGCGATTCAGGTTCGCTTTGTCACTCGTGCGGATTATGCGGAGTGGCTTCCGCTTTGGGAGGGATACAACCGGTTCTATGGACGCTTCGATAAGACGGCGTTGCCAGATGCGATCACGCAGATGACGTGGTCGCGTTTTTTCGATGCGTATGAGCCGGTGCATGCGATGGTGGCGGAGGTGGACGGGGGTCTGATCGGCCTGGTCCACTATCTGTTTCATCGAAGCACGATCACCATCGAGCCGACGTGTTATCTGCAGGACCTGTTCACTGCGGAGGCGGCACGGGGTAAGGGCGTAGGGCGGATGCTGATCGAGGCGGCTTACGCGCAGGCGCGGCTGGCCGGCGTGGCGCAGGTGTACTGGCGGACGCATGCTTCGAACGCGACGGCACGGCGGCTGTATGACTCGCTGGCGGAGGAGTCCGGGTCGCTTGTCTATAAGAAGCGGCTGGAGTAGACGCCGACCCTACAACAGATCCATCGACTCCGCGCCTGCGGCACTCCGCTCAGGATGAAAATTTGTTTGAGTACCCACAGCAGCGGCTTCGGTAGACTTTTTCGGTTGAAAGGATGGTGGCGATGCAGGCACTCAAGACGTTTCTATGGTTTGACGGCAGGGCGGAGGAGGCAGTGGATTTCTGGGTTTCCGTTTTCAAGGATGCGAAGAAGGGGCCGGTTCACCACTACGCGGAGTCGTTTCCCGATGCGAAGTGGCGGGGCAAGGTGATTACGGCGAGCTTTACCTTGCGCGGGCAGGAGTTTGTGGCGCTGAATGCCGGCCCGGACTTCAAGTTCACGCCAGCGGTCTCCTTCATGGTGCTGTGCGCGACGCAACAGGAGATCGACGAGTACTGGGCGAAGCTGACGGACGGCGGCACGACGATGGCGTGCGGCTGGCTGACGGATAAGTTCGGCGTGACCTGGCAAATCACTCCGGAGAAGCTGGAGGCGATGATCAACGATCCCGACAAGGCGAAGGCGGAGCGGGCGATGAACGCGATGATGGGGATGGTGAAGCTGGATATCGCGGAGCTGGAGCGGGCTTTCGAGGGGAAGTAGTGCTTGCTGAATCGAAGCAGAGCGGCGGCGCATCTTGATGTAACCGGTAAATCCGCAGTTTGCCGGGATTGGAGGCGCGATGAGCCGTCGCTTTGCAGAGCTTGCGTTTACGCCGCTGGTGAAGGCGCAGCAGGAGAGACACGGCAGCCGGCGGCAGTATGCGCGGATGGAAGGGATCGGCGAGGCGGGTGCCGGGTCCAATCCTGACCGGCTGACTGAGTTCGAGCGGGAGTTTATTGCCGGACGCGACGGGTTCTACATGGCGTCCACCAGCGAGACGGGATGGCCGTACATCCAGCATCGCGGTGGGGAGAAGGGCTTTCTCCATGTGCTGGACGACCGGACGCTGGGCTTTGCCGACCTGCGCGGGAACAAGCAGTACGTGAGCCTGGGCAACCTGCAGCATGACGATCGCGTAGCGCTCTTCTTTATGGATTACGCGCACCAGATGCGGCTGAAGATTCTGGGGCGCGCGACGGTGCACGAGAACGATGCGGAGGCGGCGGCGCTGCTCGAAAAGCTGCGCGTGCCGGGCGAGAAGACGCCCGCGGAGCGCGCCATCGTGATCCATGTGGAGGGGTTCGACTGGAACTGCCCGCAGCACATTACTCCGCGCTATACGCAGGAGGAACTGATGGGGACGCTGGAGCCGGTGCGGAGGCGGATGGAGGCTCTGGAGGCGGAGAATGCTCGGCTGCGGACGCTGGTTGGTGAGACGGCGGCTAAAGCGTAGTCGCTTGCGCGCAAGGTAAGGTGATCCCCACCCCTCCCCCTCCCGCTGCGGGAGGCTGGCTTGTATCTACATTCGATTCATGAGGTTAGAGGCTTTCCCGAGGGTCAAATTCGTCTTTCTAAAGGGGTTATCGGTAAATTCGTCCAGCCAATGGAGTTAGCGGCCTTTCATAAATACCACGAGCATGAGAAAAGCCACCGCGATGGTGGCTTTTTTGTTTCCTGTCCTCCGGCTGGAGGTTGATCTCTATTTCCAGAGTAGCAAATTGACCTTAGTTAACTGGCACTTTCTTGCGGATTTGTGCCAGTGTTGGTTTCGTTTTGGGATTGTGGGGCTTAGCGGTCAGGAGATGCGCCTTCCGGTGATGGTGTACCTCGCGCCGGGAGGATCCTTTGGGGGGATCACCTTCTCCTCCGCGGGCCTCTTCGGCTCCGCAGGCTTCTTCTCCTCTACAGCTTTCATCGCCTCCGCAGGCTTCTTCGCCTCCGCAGCTTTCATTGCCTCCGCAGGTTTCAATGTCTCTGCAGGTTTCATCGCCTCTGCTGGCTTTAATGCCTCCGCAGGCCGCTTCGCCTCTGAAGGCCTCATCGCCTCTGAAAGATTCAATGCCGCTGAAAGTTTCATCGCCTCTGCAGGCTCCTCTGGGATCATCGCCCATGCGAAGCCGTGCGCCAGCCATAAAAACAAGGTGGCGAAGAGGCATACGGAAACAAGGCCAGCGAGGAAGAATACTACCTGGCCTTCAGAGTGTCTGGCGGCGGCAAACAACCCGATTGAGAAGAAGGCCAAGGTTGCGAATGAGAGGCCGATCGCGAAGCGCTGAAGTCGACGCGATAAAACACTCATGCGATTACTCATGTAGGTCCTCCGCCGGTTACCGAATCGACCTGGGAGCGCTTATCGAACAGAGCCGCGTACCTGCCCAGATAGGCTGCACCGTCTGTCCAGGGCTCCAAGTCTATCCCGATTCTTCGAGGAGGGTTACTGGGCGAATTACCAGTTCGTGGAGGCATTCATGAGATGGGTTTTCGCTTTGCCAGGATGGGCACCCGGCCTCTTTGCCTCGACGGTGTACGCGTTCAGCATTGATCCATCTGCGACGGAAGCGGGAGGTGCGATCAAGCCCGATGCAACCGACGAGCTGCTTGTCCAGTAGGCGAGTGCCACAAGGGAAACTATCCGATGCTTAGCTGCGCTCGGATGGGGCACCCCAGCTGATTGCGAAGTTGAAGGTGGCTGGGAGAGAAGACTCCGACGGAGCGCGCGGTGCTGATCCATGTGGAGGCGTTTGACTGGAACTGTCCGCAGCAGATTACTCCGCGGTATACGGTGGAGGAGTTGGCGGGGACGCTGGAGCCGATCCGGAAGCGGATTGAGGAGTTGCAGAAGGAGAATGCTCGTTTGCGGGGTTTGGTCGCGGGCGGCGCACCGGCATGATTTGGCACGAATCATTCTGGCTTACGCGCAGGAAAATTGGAAGACAGATACCTGGATCGAGATTGGATACCTTAGACTCTTGCCATGCCCGCAATAAGCTTTTCCGTTAGCCTAATTACTCAGGGAAGACAGCGATTCTTCACATTGTCGATGCCCAGTGACATATTGGCGGAGACGTGTTTCGTTTCGACCCGCCATGCTGATCCTGATGGAGGGTTTCAACGTCAGTTAGACGAGCAGAGAGCACTGGACATTGCGAAGTACATAGACCAGGGACTTGGAACGATTCCCGGCTCGATCATTTTGTCGGCGCAGCCGGAGGCTAATCTTGTTTATGAGAGCAAGTCGAAAACCATCAAGTTCGAGAAAATTCGACGCGCTTTCCTGATTATCGACGGGCAGCATAGGGTATATGGATTTTCACTCGCAAAGACATCTCTTAGGGTTCCCGTGGTGATATATGAAGGACTCGGCAGAGTAAACGAATCGCGTCTGTTTATAGATATCAATACGAAGCAGCGGTCAGTCCCAAATGAGCTTCTTCTCGACATCAAAAGCCTCGCTGACTACGAGTCAGAGAGTGAAGCGTTGCTCCGGGAAGTATTCGATTTTTTCAACAAGGATTCAGCTAGCCCTTTACAGGGTCTTCTGAGCCCTTCGGACAGAGTGAGAGGAAAGGTATCTCGCGTCACGTTCAATGCCGCTCTCAAACCGTTGATCGCAGCTTTCGCGGGCAAAGAACCAGAAGAGATCTATGCTGCGCTTCGTGGATTTGTGGCGGCTTTTATGGCCGGCGCTGACAAAAAAGGTGCGCATGGCGCGATAGTAAAGCCCGTCGTGTTCCGCGCTCTGATGCAGCTCTTCCCGCAAGTTGCACAGCGAGTCAAAGATAAGAACTCTGCATATAGCACAGATAGTTTTGCCGAGGCGTTAGCGCCAATGTTTTCCAGGCTAAAAGCCAAATCCTTGATACAACCGCCGCTGAGCCAAAATGTTTTGTTCAGTGAGATGTCCGACGCCCTACGCACAAGCTTTACCTTGTAGGGCATGCTCGTAGACGGCCTAAGGCCCCTGTGGCTTTCCGGACTTTACGAAATCGGCGGTACGCCGACGGGTCGACTCAGCGAGTGGGTCGGCAGCGGTCAATATTATTTCGATCAGCCTGTGGGTCCGTTCTCTGCAACATTTGTGCTCCCGCCGGGATCGAGCCTGCAGGAGTTATTTGCTGCAGAGATGTCCCGCTTCTCATCCGCGGCGATTGAGACATCTTCAGGTGTGACTCAGTCCAGAATGCCCAAATCGACGGCGTGGCTGTTTATTCAAAGTTACTATGCTGCATTCTATGCCGCTCATTGCATTCTTAGGTCGGTAGGCGTATCGGCCACGAATTTGAGGGGGAAAGACTGTCGACAGGCGGACGTTGTCGCAAATGCCTTGGGCTACAGCGATGCTCCTCTGAATGCAGCACAATTTAGGTGTGAGTATTTGGCAAATAACGGTCGTCTTGTGTGTGCTAAAGCGCCCGGCAATGGTATTCATGAACAATTATGGAGAATATTCAATTCATTCCTACAGAGCGCATCATCCCGAATCTTGCAGGTGCCAAATTTGGATGCCCGCGAAGCACAAAACATCTTTAGCAAATTGGATCAACTTCAGTACATTCTAAGACTGCGTGGTCACGCGGGTGGAAACTGGTTGTCAGCAGTCAGGAATGAAGTCACTTACATTCATCAGCACAAGGCGTGGTTTCCATACGGCCGTGCCAAAGCTGATTGCAACAGGCTGTTTGCGATTCAGCGAGAATGGCGAAAGACTCCAGACGATATTCAACTCGCTCCGCAAGCAAACGACCTCGAGACATTCATGCTTGCCTGTGCCTTCCTCGTATCACTGTCAGTGGCAATGATCCGAGACATGGCCTTCAGGAGTCCCTCCGGAAAGTCGTTTCTGACCTCCGGCCCCATTAAGTTGCTCAATCAAGTGCGAACGTAAGAAGCCACGGCTCAATATCAAATCACCACAGTCTCCCGATATTCCCCGAAGACTGACCGCAGCGTACCAGCAATTTCACCCACCGTACAGTTACTTTCTACGGCTTCGAGAATCGCTGGCATTAAATTGCCGCTGTTGCGGGCACGTTCCTTGTATGGCCTCGATTCCCTGCTGCCATCTGGAGTGGCTGCGCTTTGTTCTTAGCGCCTGCAGGCGTTCTACCTGGCGGCGTTCTAGGTCGGGGTCGTGGCGTTGGGTGGGGACGCCGGGCTCGTTGTCTCTGGTGAACTTGTTAACGCCGACGACGACGGCTTCTCCGGTTTCGACGCGGCGCTGGTAGTCGTAGGCGGCGTTCTGGATCTCCTGCTGGACCCAGCCTCGCTCGATGGCGCGGAGCATGCCGCCGAGGGCTTCGATCTTGGCGAAGTAGTCTTCGGCCTGCTGCTCGATGCGGTTGGTGGTGGCTTCGACGAAATATGACCCCGCAAAGGGGTCGACGGTCTGGGCGACGCCGGACTCGTAGGCGACGATCTGCTGGGTGCGGAGGGCGATGCGCGCGGCCTCTTCGGTGGGGAGGGCGAGGGCTTCGTCGTAGCCGTTGGTGTGGAGCGACTGGGTGCCGCCGAGGACGGCGGCCATGGCCTGGACGGCGGTGCGGGTGATGTTGTTTTCGGGCTGCTGCGCGGTGAGGGTGGATCCGGCAGTCTGGGTGTGGAAGCGGAGCATCCAGGAGCGCGGGCTCTTTGCGCCGAAGCGCTCGCGCATGACGCGGGCCCAGAGGCGGCGCGCGGCGCGGAACTTGGCGACCTCCTCGATGAAGTCGGAGTGCGCGTTGAAGAAAAAAGATAAGCGCGGGGCGAAGGAGTCTACATCGAGGCCGGCGTCGATGGCGGCCTGAACGTAGGTCATGCCGTTGGCGAGGGTGAAGGCGACCTCCTGCGCGGCGGTGCTGCCGGCCTCGCGCATGTGGTAGCCGGAGATGGAGATGGTGTTCCACTCGGGCACTTCGCCGGCGGCCCAGGCGAACATGTCGGTGATGATGCGCATGGCGTGGGGCACGGGGTAGATGTAGGTGCCGCGGGCGATGTACTCCTTGAGGATGTCGTTCTGGACGGTGCCCGAGAGCTTGCGAGTGTCGGCGCCGCTGCGCTTCGCCGCCGCGACGTAGAGCGCGAGCAGGATCGAGGCGGTCGAGTTGATGGTCATCGAGGTGGAGATGGTATCGAGCTTGATATCGGCGAAGAGGCGCTCCATGTCCTCGATGGAGTCGATGGCGACGCCGACCTTGCCGACTTCGCCGAGGGCCATGGGGTCGTCGGAGTCATAGCCGATCTGGGTGGGGAGATCGAAGGCGACCGAGAGGCCCGACGTGCCGTGAGCGAGGAGGAACTTGTAGCGGCGGTTGGACTCCTCGGCATCGCCCATGCCGGCGTACTGGCGCATGGTCCAGAGGCGGCCGCGATACATGGTGGGCTGGATGCCGCGGGTGTAGGGATATTGGCCGGGGTAGCTTAGGTCTTTTTCTGGATCGAAGCCGGTGAGGTCGGCCTTGGTCCAGACGGCTTTATCGAAATTGGCGGCGTTGCTTCCCTTCATGCTCATCGTGCGGTCCTGCGTCCGCGGCGTGCGGCTTTCACGAAGCTGCTGACGCAGAAGTAGACGAAGATGAGGGTGACGACGGCGTAGAGGAGGAAGTGCGCGTGCTCCGGGCCGTGGAGGGCGGCGGAGCGGGTCTTCCAGGCGTTCTGGCCGAAGAAGAGCGCGAAGAGGGCGAAGAAGAGGCCGGTGATCTCGAGCCACAGCGTTCCGCTGATGTGCTTAAGCGGACCGAAGAAGGCCTGGCCGAAGCGGCGTGTTCCTTCACCAACGCGGCGCGCGGGCTCGACGTAATTTTTCTTTGGGGCTGGGGGAGTGGATGGCGGCGCGGTGCGCGGGGCCGTCTGGGCTTGCGGAGTGGCGGCTCCGTTTGCGGATGCGGCCTTGGTGGCGCGCTCCTTGGCCATGCGCGAGGCGACACGGACGCCGATGCCGAGTTTGCGTCCGAAGCGGTTCGGCTCCATGGGGAAAGTGTACTTCGGACTTGCCGTCCGGGGCGGATGCGGCTGCGGCGCGTTCCGTCGCGTTCGCTTCCTTTGGCCGCTCACGTTCGGGCTTGCGGGCGACCTGGCTGATTCCCACATCGCAAATTCGAAATGTGGGAGCGAGGTGTGCGGCACCCGGTTTGCTGTCCTGCCTGCAAATTGCAGGTCCGTCGCTTCGCTCAGGATGACAATTTTGCTGCGATAACAGATTGTGGCGAAGATTCGGGCTTCTGCCTGATCCCGTTTGCCGGGTTGGGACATCAGACGTAAGGTAGGGGGATACCTGTGGGCCGAGATGGGATGTCGGGAGATGGCGGGTACCCTAAGGGAGATGAGGAGGCAAGGATGAATGCACGCGTGCGCAAGCTGATCGAGCAGTTGGGAGAGGCGATCCACGAGTCGGTCTCCGAGTCCGAACAGATTGCGGGCGTGGTGCAGAACATTCGCAGTCAGGGCTTCGACGTGCTGCTGATGCTGGAGGCCACGATCGGTCTGAACGAAGTGGAGACACAACCGGGTGAGGAAGGCGACGCATCGAAGCCGGAGGTTGTTGAAGGAGGCGAACCCTTCACCGCACAGGATGTCAGCTTCCTGCGTTCGCTCCGCATCTCCGTCGAAGGTGATGAAGGCGAGGATACGGACGACGAGGACGGTCCCGCCGAGACTTCGGGTCCCTCGGACGAATAGAGCATTTTCCCTGCAGGTGTGGAGCGGCCAACAGAAGCTCTTGTGGCTTTTCGTTAAGGAAAAGCCACTCCGAGAGCGTCACCGCATCTCGGAAAATGCTCTAACGGAAACGTTAAAAAAGCAGACACTCGTGTTCGGCTGTCCGGTTCTGCCTCGCTCCCTGTAAGCTGCTTGCGCAGGGGCGGGGACGGCAATCGACGCTGCATGAATGCGCATCAGCCATCCCCCAGCTGATTCAGGGAGATCTGCGAAGCCATGACGATGAAGGACACACTGGGTGTGCTGCTCGCCGGGGGAGCGGGCGAGCGACTCTTCCCCCTGACGCGCGATCGCGCCAAGCCCGCAGTCCCGTTTGCCGGCACCTACCGGATTATCGACATCACGCTGTCGAACTGCATCAACTCCGACCTGCGCCGGGTGTACATCCTGACGCAGTACAAGGCGCTGTCGCTGAACCGGCATATCCGCGAAGGCTGGAGCGGGAGCGTGGCGCAGGAGCTGGGCGAGTTCGTGGAGATCCTGCCGCCGATGCAGCGGGTGAGCGCGAACTGGTACATGGGGACGGCGGACGCGGTCTACCAGAACATCTATTCGATCGGGTCCGAACAGCCGAAGTACGTGATCATCCTGTCCGGCGACCACATTTACAAGATGAATTACGGGCTGATGCTGGACCACCACAAGGAAGTGGGCGCGGATGTGACGCTGGCGACCCTGCCCATCCGTCCGGATGAGGTCTCGCGCTTCGGCGTGGTGGATGTGAGCAAGGCGGGCGAGGTGCTGGGGTTTCTGGAAAAGCCGAAGGAGACCAAGCTGCGCTCGCCGTGGAACCCGGAGATGGTGGATGCCTCGATGGGCATTTACATCTTCAACACCGACGTGCTGCTGCCGGCGCTGATCAAGGACGCGGACGATCCGAACTCGAAGCATGACTTCGGGCATAACATCCTGCCGTCGCTGCTGGGCAAGTACAAGATGCATGCCTACAACTTCGTCGACGAGAACCGCAAGGAACTTTACTGGCGCGACGTAGGAACGCTGGATGCGTATTACGACGCGAACATGGATGTGGTGTCAGTGTCGCCAATCTTCAACCTGTACGACCACAACTGGCCGCTGCGCACACGGCAGCGGCAGTATCCACCGGCAAAGTTTGTTTTCGGCGAGCCGGGACGCACGGGCATGGCGGTGAACTCGATTGTGTCGCAGGGCTGCATCGTCTCCGGCGCGGTGGTGCGCAACAGCGTGCTGTCGCAGGATGTGCGCGTGAACTCCTATGCGGAGATCGATTCCAGCATCATCTTCACGCACGTGGATATCGGTCGGCACTGCCGCATCAAGCGCGCGATCATCGACCGCGATGTGCATCTGCCGGAGGGCACGGTGATCGGCTACGACCCGGCGGAGGACAAGCGGCACTACCATGTCACGCCGTCAGGGCTGACGGTGGTGACGCGCGACGGGTCGCTCTATGAGAGTCCGGTGCCATCGGGCTTTTTGAGCGTGCCGCACTGATGTAGCGAGTCAGCAGTCCTTTGCCGGTTTCGCAGCCGTCAGAGTTATTTTCCGGTTCGTCGAAGCTGTACCCGGGAGTCGGAATTTGATCTCCACCCGGCCGGATGAGCGCATTGGCCTGTTGGCAACAGTTGAGATGAGGATCGTAGATAGAAGCCGACTAAGTTTCGAACTTCCAGAACCGGTCTTTTCTGATGCAAGTCAGGAACTAGTCAAAGCCGGCTCTTCATGATCCCCTGGGCGGATTGGTCTTCCGAATTCGTCCGTTCTGCAACGCCAAGCGGCACCATGACCCGAATTTTCGTGGCCTCGCCGGGCGCCGGGTCCACCGAAAAGTCCCGTGCACCAGATGCACCCGCTCTTGCATGCTTACCAGCCCCAGGCCTCCACGCTGCCTCACCTCTTCGGAGTTGAACCCCACTCCTCTATCCGTGACCATGAGCTGCACTACCTCATGAGTGGCAATGAACACAGAAAGCTGAATGAAAAGAAGGTCTGTGTGCTGTGGCGACCCGGACAGCACCGTGCTCGGCTATGCATGCCTCCAACTTCTCATTCAATGTCGGAGAGGCCGGGTGGTATGGTGGTTCTCCCTCCTCCAACCGCCGAGAGGGGGACCAATGTCCCAAGCTATTCAGAGTCTGGCCGCTCTTCAACAAGGCGCGGCACTCCAGGCCTGGTCTTACGAAGCAGGACCCCTTGGCTCATCCGAGGTCGACATCCGTGTGACTCACTGCGGAATCTGCCACACGGACCTTCATCTGATTGACAACGATCTAGGTGTTTCTGCCTATCCCCTGGTTCCGGGGCACGAGATCGTCGGCATCGTAAGTGCCGTGGGCAACGGCGTACGACATCTGCAGACCGGACAGAGAGTTGGTGTTGGCTGGCAACGGGGGAGCTGCGGGCAATGTGAGTGGTGCCGGGACGAATTGGAGAATCTCTGCACACAGTCGCGGCCAACATGCCTCGCGGGATACGGTGGCTTCGCAACCTCCCTCCGCGCCGATGGGCATTTTGCCGTGCCTATCCCAGACGAGCTAAGTTCAGCATCCGCTGCTCCCATGCTTTGCGCAGGGATCACCGTTTACCGGCCGATGCTTCAATACGTGCATCAGGAATCCCGCGTGGGCGTTATCGGTATCGGAGGTCTTGGCCATCTCGCGCTGCAGTTTGCGCGCGCGATGGGAGCCGAGGTGTACGCAATCTCCACCTCACCCGGCAAACGCGAAGAGGCCGCGAGATTCGGCGCGCATCACTCCGTCGAATTCGGCGACTTTGACAAGCTGTCTGGAAAGCTTGATCTTCTGATGACCACGGCCACAGCAGAGCTGGACTGGGGGAGATGGCTTACAACTCTTCGACCCAAGGGTACATTCTGCCTGCTGGGGGCTTCCCCGGGACCGGTTACGCTTCCCGTTCTGCCGATGATCTTCGGCGAATACTCCTTCACGGCAAGTGTGGTGGGTTCTCCCGCACGTATCGCGGATATGCTCCAATTCGCGGCTGCCAACAAGATCGAGACGGCAGTTGAGACGCTGCCACTGGAACAAGCCAATGAAGCGCTCCACAAGCTTCGATCAAACCAGGCTCGCTATCGCCTGGTGCTCACGATGCCGAGCGCTTAGCGATTGATGCCAACCATCGATTTTGCGAAGCGGTGCCGGTAGTTCGCCTTCAAGTTTCCATGGAACCAAACCGCGCTTTTCTCCGTATTTCGTCCCATGAGCGCCGCTGCGACATGGCCGGGAATGCTGGGAGGGCGGGCAATACCTTCCCGAACCAACGGTTTGTGGACGCCGGCGACCGCTCCGCGGCTGCTAACCGGGTATTCTGCCAACGGCAAGAGGACGGCCGGCGGATTGAGTCGGGACGCAGATAAGAGCTGGGACACGCGCGGGGACAGGCCCGCAGTCAGGCGAGAGAACACGGCCGCGCGTGCCGCCGCGGCGCTGCCGGCCGTGCCGCTCGCGGATGTGGACTGGACCGCCGTGGTGGAGCGGTGCCTGCGAGGGGATGGCGGAGCCTGGGCGGAGCTGGTGCGCAGCCATCATCGCCGGGTGTATGGCATGTGCTACCGCTTCACGGGGTCGGCGCACGACGCGGAGGACCTGACCCAGGAGGTTTTCCTGAAGCTGTACGGAAACCTGCGCAGCTTCAACAGCGACAAGGGCAGCTTTACGACCTGGATCACCACCCTGACGCGAAACCTGCTGGTGGACCATTTCCGGCGCAGCCGCATGGAGCGCTCGACCGATTCGCTCGATGCGGGCTGGGACGCATCCGAAGAAACACGGTCCGGTGCCGAGCTGCTGCAGGATGCGCGCCGCTCGCCGCATGACCATACTTTCGCGCGGGAGCTGGAGCGGATGGTGCAGGGTGCGCTCGCAAAAGTTTCGCCGGAGCTGCGTGAGGCTGTTATTCTCCGCGATTTAGAGGATATGGATTACAAGGAGATCGCTCTGGTGCTGCGGGTGCCGGAGGGAACGGTCAAAAGCCGCATCAGCCGGGGTCGTGCAGAACTTGCGCGGCTACTGGGACGTAATAAGAAACAGGTGATGTAACCGTGGCAACGAATCACAATCCGGAGAAAGGACCCCGCACCCTGAGCTGCGAAGCCTGGGAGGCGATGCTGACCGACGCGCTGGATGGCACGCTGGACGCACGCGATGCGGAGGCCTTCGATGCGCACAGCAAGGGCTGCGCGGCCGGCTGCGGTGAGCTGCTGGAGGAGGCGAAGCGCGGCTCGGAATGGCTGCGGTTTCTACGCGAGACGCCGGAAGCGCCGGAAGGACTCCTAGAGAAGATCCTGGTGGGTACATCGGGACTTCCCGACACGCCGCAACTGGCGGCGAGTGGCGCAGTGGCGATCCCGCATCAGCCGTGGCTGAGCGTCTCGATGGGGATGCTGCAGCGGCATGTGGCGGAGTCGCGCATCCTGATGACCCTGGCGATGGCCTTCTTCTCCATCGCCCTGACCTTGAATCTGACCGGAGTGCGGTTGAACCAGTTGAAGCTGAGCGATCTGAGCCCGTCGGCGCTGGCAACCTCGCTGAGTCACCAGTACTACACGACGTATGGGCACCTGGCCCGCTATTACATGAATGCGCGGGTTTTCTATGAGCTGGAGTCGCGGGTGAACGAGATGCGCGGGGGCAGCAACAACGCTCCGGCGGCGCAGCCGACGAACCAGCCGCAGCAGCAGCCCCAACAGAAACAGCAGCCGAAGTCCTCGGGCAAACCGGGCGGCTCGGCACGCAAGGGCGGAAGCGTTACGCCCGCCGAGCAGGGACTGCGGACCTATGAACCGCCAGTCCCGGTGCTGGCTACGTTCCAGCTGCGCTCGATTACAAACAATGGAAGTCTGATGGGCCCCGTTTACTTTTCTCCTCGTTCATTTTTTTTATTCGTACGACCAGGCAATAACCATAAGCCGTCAGAAAGGAGCCTGGTATGAATTGCACCTTTCATCCTGATGTTCCCTCGTCCGCCTTTTGCCAATATTGCGGCAAGCCCCTATGCAAGGACTGCGTGCGCAACGTTGGAGGATCCATCTACTGCGAAACATGCCTGGCCGAGCGGCTGCGTGGCGCGGGTGCGGGAGTGCCCGCGCCGGTCTTCACCGGCACGCCGCATCCGATGCTGGCCGCTCTGCTGGGCTTCATTCCCGGCGTGGGCGCCATGTACAACGGGCAGTATGCCAAGGCGATCGCGCACGTCGTGATCTTCGCCGTGCTTGCCAGCCTGAGCGATCACGTGGGGCCATTCGGCATTCTCGTGGCGGCCTGGGTCTTCTATCAGGTCTTCGACGCTTATCAGACGGCGGTCGCGCGGCGCGATGGGCTGCCGCTGCCCAATCCGTTCGGGCTGAATGACATCGCGCAGCGGCTGGGCATTCATCCGCATCCCGGGATGCCGGGCATGTCTGGCGTTCCACCTGTGCCGCCGGTTCCTCCGGTGCCCCCTGCGGGAGCGGGCTGGCAGCCTATGAGCGGGACAGGCCAGCCGCAGCCGGGACCGTATTCAGGTTTTGTGCCGCCCGCCGGAGCTGCGGCGTATCCTCCGGGCTATCCACCGACGCCGGGCCAGCCAGGTTATGCGGAGTGGCTGGAGAACGATATCCGTCAAAGAAGTGGCGCCGCTCCGGGTCCAGGCATTCCGGGTCCGGGCCAGACGGGATACGGCTATGTTCCGGGCCAGCCCTATCCGCCGGCGCCGCCATTCGTTCCGGGAGGCCGGGATATTCCGGTGGGAGCGATCATCCTGATCGGACTGGGCATCTTGTTTCTCTTCGGCTCGCTGGGGCTACTGCATCACGACTGGGTTGCGCATGGATGGCCGCTGCTGATTATCGGGCTGGGCATCTGGATCATCTTCCGGCGCACGCAGGGCCTTCCTCCGGGCCCGCCGCTTGATCCTGGCTCGATCCATAGTCCGGGCTCCATCCATAGTCCAGGACATACGCACTCGACGCCGACGCAGCCGACACCTTCCGATCCGGCGGGAGGCTCGCGATGAACCGCTGGCTGATGATTCGCCGCATGCGCGGGCCCGCCTTCCTGCTGATGTTCGGCGTGACGGCACTGCTGCACGAGTGGCACATCCTGAGCTTCGGCCAGAGCTGGCCGCTCTACCTGGTGCTGGCCGGCGTGCTGGCGCTGGCGGAGCGCGCCGCCTTCACCGCGCCTGATGCGTCGCAGATGCCATCGCAGTATCCGCCGTACACCGGGACTGGCTATCCTCCGCAGCCGGCGCCGACAGGGTGGCAGACACCTGCGCCACCGGGCACCGGGATTGTGCCTGCGCCGCCCAGCGACATTGAGCGCACCGAAGGAGGCCGCTGATGGCTGCCGCACCTCCGCCATTCACCTCCGGGCCCTCGGGACCGGGGAACCCCGATCCACGCTGGCAGTGGAAGGCCCAGCGCCGCGCCGCAAAGGATCAGTGGCGCGCGCAGCGTGCTTACTATCGCGGATGGCGACGGCCCTCCCTGGTGCGCCCGATTGTGCTGATCGGGATCGGCGTGATCGCGCTGATGATCGAAGCCGGCACCATCAGCGGCTACGAGTTCTGGGACTGGTATATCCGCTGGTGGCCGCTGCTGCTGATCGGCCTGGGCCTGGCGCTGCTGGGCGAATGGTGGATGCAGCAGGGCGATCCCTACAGCAGGCGCACCGGCGTGGGCGGACTGGTATTTCTCATCGTGCTGGTGGCGCTCCTGGGCGTGGTGGGCAAGCACGCGATGAACAGCCCGTTCGGCTGGCACTTTGGTGACGAAGACGACAATAACTGGCGGATGCACCTGTTTGGGCAGGAGCACGATTCCGACCGGCAGTTCGACCAGGCCTTCGGGGCGAATGGCAAGCTGACGATCGACAACCCGCATGGCGATGTCTCGATTTCGCCATCGACAGACGACCGCATTCACGTGAGCGCCCACCAGATGGTGTGGACCTCAAGCGAGAGAGACGCCGACAAGCAACTGGCCAAGCTGCGGCCAGAGTTGGAGGTGAACGGGAATGAAGCCACACTGAAGACAACGAACCTTGACCGCGGCAGCGTGGACCTGACAGTGCAGGTGCCGGCGAACACCAGCATCTCGATGAAGGCGGGGCGCGGAAACGTTGCAGTGAATGGATTGAACGGCACCATTGGCGTCGACGCGGGGCATGGCAATGTGACCTTGAACAAGATTGGCGGCGCATGCTCGGCGCACATGTCGGGCGGAGATTTCTCCGCACACGCGCTGACCAGCACGCTGTCTATAAGCGGACGCACGGAGGACGCGAATATCTCAGACGTTGCCGGCAGGGTGACGCTGGATGGCGACTTCCTGGGCGATGTGAACGTGGCCAAGCTGGCCGCACCAGTGAGCTTTCACTCCAGCCGCACGACTTTCGAAGTGGATCGGCTGGACGGCGATCTTTCGCTGGACGATAGCGACCTGACGCTGGAGAACGCGAAGGGCCGCGTGCAGGCGGCGACCCGCTCGAAGAACATCACGCTCTCGCGGATTGCCGGGCCGCTGGATGTGGAGACGTCGGATGGCGACATCATCGTTAACCTGACCGGGGGCGATGGCGCGATCAACCTGCGCAATCGCAATGGCGCAATCCGGCTGGGGCTGCCTGCCGATCATCTCTTCCATGTGGATGCGAGCGCGCACGACGGCAGCGTGAGCAGCGACCTGACTTATGCGGGCAAGGTGGAGCGGAGCGACCACTCGCTGGTGGGTGATACCGGCAGCGGTGGCAATGCCACGCCGGTCGTCCTGGTGGCGGAGCATGGGGATATCGAGGTGAAGCGGGCAGAGACGAATACAGAAGCGCCCGAGGCACCCGAAGCTTCGGAGGCTCCTGAAGCGCCGGGAATCAGTGTGCCGCAGCCGCCCAAGCCACCGCGGCCGCCGCATCTGCGTGTGCCGAAGAATCAGCCGGTGCCGCAGACTACGACGCAGTGAGCTGGAGAACAGGCAGGAGAGCGTCCCCGGATTATTCTCTGCTTCCCTGTTCCCCTAGTATCTTGACATCCCTCCCCAAAGCTATGGCTGGACCCGGAACAGGCGTTGGGCCAAGGAGGGAAGATGCGTGCGACCAGAAACCCGGGAAGATATGCAGGCCTGCTCTATGTGCTCATGTCGATCGTTGGTTTCTTCGCCATGGGCTATGTTCCTGACAAGCTGATCGTCTACGGAAATGCCGCGGCGACGGCCAACAATATCATGACGTCCGAGACGCTCTTTCGCTTCGGAATTGCGAGCGAGCTCATTGGTCAGGCTGGTTTTATCTTCGTCGCCCTGGCTCTCTACGATCTGTTCAAGGGGGTCAATCGGCGGCAGGCTCGGCTGATGGTAGTCCTGATTGTGGTTTCGGTCCCGATAGCTTTTCTGAATGAGTTGAACTCATTCGCTGCGCTCGCACTGGTGCGAGGGGCGGACTTCCTGTCCATACTCGACCAGCCTCAGCGGAATGCCCTGGCAATGCTGTTCCTGCATTTGCATGGTCGCGGATTTGTTGTCGCCGAAATTTTCTGGGGGCTTTGGCTGTTTCCCCTCGCGTTGCTTGTGTACAAATCGCGATTCCTGCCGCGGTTCCTGGGCGTGTGGCTCGCCCTCGCAGGCCTGGCCTGGGTGATTCTGAGTCTTACGAGCGTCCTCTTGCCGCAATATCAGGACAAGGTGAATACCTACCTTCAGCCCGCTGTCTTCGGGGAGATTGTCTTCATGTTGTGGCTGCTGATCAAGGGAGCCAAGCCGCAAGCAGTGGAAGCCGCAGCCTCATCGGCCGCGCTTGCTTGAGTTCAGTACCTTGGACATCTGGAATCTATGCACTTGGCAGGAGCGGATCTGAGCGGTGGAACAATATGCGGCGAACTATCAGCAGCTAGAAGCCTTCAGATACTTTTCCACCAGCGCGGATGCCCGCTCGATGACCTGCTCGAGGGTGAGGTCGGTGGAGTCGAGGATGGCGGCATCGGGTGCGGGGCGGAGCGGTGAGTCGGCGCGGGTGCGGTCGCGGCGATCGCGCTCGCGAATCTCTTCAAGCACCTTGGCGGGCAGTTGGGTTGCGACGGCGGTGCCGCGTCCCTGGTCGTCGCGACTGTCGCCGCGCGTCTGCTCATAGCGGCGCTCGCCGCGTTTTTCGGGTGAAGCGTCGAGGAAAATTTTGACCGGCGCGTGGGGGAAGACGACCGTGCCAATGTCGCGGCCTTCCATGACCACGTTACCCTGCGCGCCAAGCGCCTGCTGCAGGCTGACGAGCCAGCGGCGGATGGGTGGGTGGACGCTGACCTCCGAGGCCGCGGCGGTGATCTGCGGGGTGCGAAGCTGGCCGGTGACGTCGGCATCATCAAGCAGCACACGATTGCCCTCGGCCCCCGGTTCGAGACGCACATGCGTGACGTGCGCGAGCGCTTCGAGCGCAGCAGGATCGTGAGTGGCGACTCCGGCGAAAAGCGCCTTGAGAGCGAAGGCGCGGTACATGGCGCCGCTTTCGATATTGAGCAGGCCGAAGCGCTGCGCCAGGGCGCGCGCTACGGTGCTCTTGCCAGCGCCGGCGGGCCCGTCAATCGCGACGATGAGCGGGGCAAGCGGCTTGCGTTCGCTCACTTAGCCTTCGTCTCCTTCACTGCGCGGTTTGCGCCTGGGCGCTCCGAGGCCGCCCGGTCGTTTCGCATCTGGCCGTTTCGCGGCCGGACGTTTGGCACCGGCGGCTTTGGGGCGTGGCTTGAAATCCGTTTTGAAGCCACCCTTGGCGGGCGGACGACCGGATCCGCCGGGACGCGCTGCCCCGAATCCGCCGGGACGCCGAGGCTTTCCGGAGCTTGTCGTCGTCGAAGTGCGGCCCTTCCCGGCCCCTGGGGGACGCGGTCTGCCTGAGCCTGCACCTGCGAGACGGGGTTTGCCGAAAGACTTGCCGGGACCGCCCGGTTTGCGGAAGCCACCGGGTTTGCGCGCGTCGGAACCGCCAGCAGAAGCTGCGGAACGGGGACCGAATGCGGGACGCGGCGAGCGCGGACGATCGAAGCCTTCGCCGCCGGTCGCGGGACGGTCGCCTGCGGGTTTGCGATAGCCGCCTGATTTGCCGAAGCCGGGTTTGCCGAAGCTGGGTTTGCCAAAAGCGGGCTTGCGGAAGCTGCCCGCGGGCTTGCTGAATCCGCCGGGACGGCTGGGGCGCTGACCGGCGGGACGGAATGGGCGGGATTCCCGCGCGCCGGCCTCGGGAGCAGCTGCGTCAGGCCGTGGCCGGGGCGTGAACTTGCGAGCCGGCCGGTCACCGCCGCCGGATTTTCCGTAGCTGCCTGCGGGACCGCGCCGCGGCGGACGATCGCCTGCGGGAGAATAGGGCCGCTTGAAGGGACGATCCCCCTGCGGGCGCGACTCGCCGTCACGACGTACCGGGCGCGACTCGCCGTCGCGACGCGGACGGCTAAAACCACTTGAACGAGCAGGTCCGCCTGGACGGCCCTCGAAGCGGCGTGGGCCGCCGGCTGGACGGTCGCCCTGCGGCTTGCGGAAGGGGCGGTCGGAACGGCCGGGGCCGCCCTGCCCGAATCGCGATGGTCCGGATTGTGATGATCTGGATGGCCTTGCGCCTGCGCCTGCTGCCGGACGGAAGCCGCCGCCTGCCGGGCGACCCCGATCAAAGCTTCTGCCTTTGTCGAAACTGCCGCCGCGCCTATCGAAATTGCCGCTGCGCTTGGCGAAGCTGCCCGTGCGCGGGGCTCCTCTTTCGCCACGGTCGAAGCGTGCTGGGCGATCCGATCGCCCCGGACGATCCGAACCTGACGGACGATCCGCCCGCTCGAACCTGGGCCGCCCGCGTCGCTCGAATCCAGGACTCGCGGGGCGCTCGAAGCTGGGACGCGCGGGGCGGGCAGTTCCCTCTCCTGGGGCCTCACTTCCTTCCGCACGGCGGAAGTTGCCTCGGTCTGGTTTGCTGAAACCGCTTCTTTGCGGCCGGCGAAAGCCGCCTTCGCCACGCGGTGGGCGGTCCTGTGACGGGCGGCCTTGCGAGGGGGCCCGGCGATCCCGCGCGGCATAGCTGCCACGGGCACGGTCTGCGCTTCCGCGGGCACGCTCTGCGAAGGAACGGCGCGGAACCGGGGGCCTTTCGCGACGCTGCGCAGGTGATTCCGCCCCCGTCGCCGCGGCTTCGATCATGCTCGGCTCATTCTGCTCCAATCCTGCATCCAGGCCCGCGTCTTCTCCAATGGCGGCGGCAACCACCGGCTCTTCTTCCGCAATCTCGGGCAGCGAGCCTTCGACGTAGAGCTGTCCTTCGCCATTGAGCGGGAAGGAGGCCAGCTGGCGGGTGGTGGCGAGGCCGTGGACGACGTCGCGGATGCGCGAGCGCGAGGCGACGGGCGAGAGGAAGATCTCGACTTCTTCCTCACTCGCCGCAACGGCGGACTGCAGATAGAACGACGCAAGGATAGAGAGCGCGGTGGTCTGCGACTGCGTGCTACCGATGTTGAGCTCGCGGCGATGACGTGCGCTGAGCAGCTCCCAGTGCGCACCTTCCTGCGGGTTCTCCGCGGGAATCGGCACCACGCGCATGGTGTGCCAGAGCTCGGCGAGAGCGCGCAGTACGGCGGCCTCTGTGACCTCTCGACCGAGTTGCGAACGCAGCTCGCTGGTGGTGATTGCGCCTTCGCGTTCAAGCAGCTTCCATGTCTCGGCAGCGAGCGGGGAGACGCGCCCGTTGCCCGCGGTAGTCGGCTCGCGCTTGGGATTGCGCTCGGGTTGGAGCGCGTAGAGATAGGGGAGCGCCTCGGGGGTGGCGAGGAAATCAGGATGCTCACCAACGAACGTAGATATCCCGATGCCGGGTGCGGCGCCGAAGAGATTGAGTGCAACTACCGCACCCGACGCGACCAGCCGCGCGAGCATCTGCGCAGCAGCGGCGATGGCTTCGGGTCCGGGTGTAGCATCGGCGCGGCCGGCGACGGCTTCGACAAAGCTGGGTGCGGGGACCGGCAGGTGCTGCTGGCGCGGCAGGTAAAGGCACAGCGGCGTGTCGGCGAGCCAGCGCTCCGCGTCGTCGAGCGTGAGCAGCGCGTTGCCATCCTGACGCCAGCGTGTGAGCCGCGCCTGTTGCAGTTGATTCTGATTCATGACTTCCAATCTTGATTTCTTCCCTTGAGGAGAAGAGAGGAGTGCGGTCCGCTCGAAACGGCTTAAATGCGGTGAAACGCGCGCTCGATGTCCTTCCAAGAATACCGTAGTGCGATGGGGCGGCCATGCGGGCAGCTGGTCGGCAGCTCGGTTTTGCCCAGTTCGCGGAGCAGCCAGGCCATGCGCTCCGGGTCGAGCGGCATGTTGATCTTGATGGCCGAGTGGCAGGCGATGGACGCGGCGATGCGTGCGCGGGCGGAGCTGAGGTTCGAGCGCTGATCGAGACGATCGCTCTGCTCCAGCACCTCGATGAGCATGCGCTCCAGCTCCCGGCCGTCGAGACCGACCGGAGCGGCCTTGATGGCGAGGGTGCGCGGACCGAAGGGCTCGACTTCAAAGCCGTTGCGCTCAAGCTCCGCGGCGATCTGGGCGAAGGCGACCATCTGGGCGGGGGTGAGATCGACGAGCAGCGGCATGAGCAGGCGCTGGCGCTGCACACGCTCCACTTCGCGCTCGCGCAGAATTTTTTCGAAGAGCACACGCTCGTGGGCGACGTGCTGGTCGACGATCCAGAGGCCCTCTTCATTGGTGGCGAGGATGAAGGACTCACGGAGCTGGCCGATGGGTTTGAGCGAGGCGAGCGCATGCAGGGTGGAGGCTTCATCGGGCGCGGCCGCGGTTGAGGCATGTGCGACCGGCAGTGGGAGCTCCGCGGTGAGAACAGCGAGTGCGGCGGCTTCCTCAGCGGCGATGGCAGCGCCGTTTGTGCCGGCGGCAAAGTTGAGGCGTTGGGCAATGGCTGCAGCGGGCGCGATGCGCAGCGGCTCGAGAGTGAAGGAGTCGGCCTCTGCGATGGCGGGGGCGGATACGGATTCGGGCTCGCCCGGCAATGCCGAGACGGCGGGCAGCAGCGAGGGCGAGGCAACAGCGTGGGTTTCAAGCGCGGCGAGAAAGCCCATCGCGGGACGCGCCTGGATCAACTTGTTGCGCAGTGTGTCGCGGACAAAGTCGTGTACGAAGCTGGGCTGGCGAAAGCGAACTTCGGTCTTCGCGGGATGGACGTTCACGTCGACTTCTTCCGGCGGCAGTTCGAGAAAGAGCAGGACGACGGGAAACGACGTGGGCGGAAGGATATTGCGATAGGCGTCAGAGACAGCGTGCAGCAGCAGGCGGTCGCGCACCAGACGGCGGTTGACGAAGGAGTAGATGGAGTTGCGATTGAGTTTCTCGAGCTCCGGTTTTGAGGTGAAGCCCGAGAGGCGAAGATGGCCGGGGACCGGTGGTTCGTAATCTTCATCCTGCTTCCATGGCGGCGGCGCGGGCAGGCCGACGCGCTCGAGATCGACTTCGGCGGCGACGGGCAACAGATGGTCGAGTGTTTCTTTGCCGAAGATCTGGAAGATGCGATCGGCTGGCTCGGCGACGGGCGGCGCTTGCAGCAGCGCGTGAGTCGCAGAGTGCAGCTCAAAGTGCTTGTCCGGATGGGCGAGCGCGTAATGGGTGACTAGTGCTGTTACGTGAGAGAGCTCGGTGGTTTCCGACTTGAGAAATTTGCGGCGCGCGGGGGTGTTGAAGAAGAGATCGCGGACCGCAATGGTGGTGCCGGGCGGAATCCCTGCGTCTTCGACGCGATGCATGCGGCCGCCGACGATCTCGACATGCGTCCCCGCGGCTTCTTCTTTTGCCCGCGTATCCATTTCCAGTCGGGATATCGACCCGATGGAGGGCAGCGCTTCGCCGCGGAAGCCAAGCGTGGCAATGGCAAGCAGATCGTCGGAGGTGCGGAGCTTGGAAGTGGCGTGGCGCTCGAAGGCGAGCAGCGCATCGTCGCGCACCATGCCGCAGCCGTTGTCGGCGATGCGGATAAGCTTGCGTCCGCCGCCTTCGACCTCGATGCGGATGCGGGTGGCGCCGGCATCGAGCGCGTTTTCGAGCAGTTCCTTGACCACCGACGCAGGACGGTCCACCACTTCGCCGGCGGCGATCTGGTTGGCGACCTGGTCGGTGAGTACGCGGATGCGGCCCATGGGTTAAGAGTACGGCAGACGGTCGTGGAGAACTTCCCGGAAGCTGACGGCAAATGCCAGGGAAGCGCGAGCCCGTTCCCGGCATGATAGACATGCTTCGCCAGCCACAATTATGGTAGACGACTGCGGCGCGATGTCCGGAGCAATGCGCGCAGAACACAACGCCGAAGGGAGATACAGTTTGCAGATACAGATCACATCCTCTGTCAATCCAACGCGCGGAAACTTTCTTGCTACGCCAGTCGGCGTGCTCGCAGCAACGTCACTGGGAAACGCGCAGACCGGCGCTCCAGCCCCGGTGAAGACCGGCTACGCGCCTGTCAATGGATTGAAGATGTACTACGAGATTCACGGCACCGGCGAGCCGCTGGTGCTGATCCATGGCGGCGTCGTGGGCATCACGATGTTCGGGCAGAATGTGGACGCGCTGGCGAAGGGGCGACAGGTGATCGCAGTGGAATTGCAGGGTCACGCGCACACGGCGGATATCGATCGCCCAATGAGCACCGAGGCGATGGCAGATGATATCGCGGCGCTGATCAAGTATCTCGGCATGGAACGCGCGGATGTGATGGGCTACTCGCTGGGCGGGAGCGTCGCGCTGCAGACGGTGATCCGGCATCCGCAGGCGGTACGCAAGCTGGTGGTCGTATCGGCGAGGTTTCGACGGAATGGAATGTATCCGGAGGTGCTGGCGGCGTTCGACCACATGAACGAGTCGACCGGAGCGCAGATGAAGCAATCGCCGCTGAGCAAGATGTATCGCAATGTGAACTGGGAGGCGCTCTTCGGCAAGCTGGGCGAGATGGTGCGGAAGGATTACGACTGGTCGGCCGGCGTGGCGGCGATCAAATCACCCACGATGCTGGTGTTTGCCGATGCGGATGCGGTGCGGCTGCAGCATATCGCGGAGTTCTACAGCCTGCTGGGCGGCGGGCAGAGAGATGCCGGATTGGACGGATCGCAGCGGTCGGTGAACGAGCTTGCAATTCTGCCGGGGCTGACGCATTACAACCTCAGCGCCGCGCCCGCTCTGGTCGCTGCGGTGACGCCGTTTCTGGATGCGGCGATGCCGCAGACACATTGAATCTACTATCACTCCGTCTGCGAGTAGAGCCACCACGCGCTGGCGAGGTCCTGCACGATGTGGCCTAAAGATTTGTAGATCGTGACTTCGTCGTCGGATCGGCGGCCTTCGTCTTTACCGGCGAGTACGTGGCCGATTTCCGCGAGGATGTGGCTGTCGCCGATGAGGCCGGCTTGTTTGGCGCGAAGGAATTCTGCCCCCTGCTGGAGCACGCCTTCGCGGCTGTCGGCGAAGAAGCGGGCACGGGAAACTAATGCGTTGTCGATCTCGGCGGGGCCGGCGTGGCTGGAGCCGACTACGTTGATGTGGGTGCCGGGCTGGACCCATTCGCCTTGGAGGATGGGATGGGACGCAGAGGTGACGGTGCAAACGATGTCGGCGTTTGCGACCACTTGCTGCACGGTGGCGGCGGCGGTGATGGGAAGGCCGAGTTCCGCCTGCATCTTTTCTGCGAACACCTGGGCGCGCTCGGCGGAGCGGCCCCAGATGGCGATGGACTCAAGCTTGCGGACTTTGCAGATGGCGCGCGCGTGTGTGGCGGCCTGCTCGCCGGTGCCGAGGATCGCGAGATGCTTCGCATTCTTGCGGGCGAGCGCGTCAGTTGCTACAGCGCTGGCGGCAGCGGTGCGGATAGCGGTGACTTCGCCGGCGTGGACGACGCAGACGGGCGTGCCGGTCTCAGGCTCGAAGAGAACGATCAAGCCCTGATGCGATTGGCGACCCTGCGCGGCGTTCTCCTGAAAGACGCTGAGCAGCTTTGCGCCGAAGGGTGCGTGTGCTCCGAGTGCGCCGGTCATGATGCCGAATAGATGCCCGTCGGCGAGCGGGATGATGGCGCGGAGGAGTTGTTTGGTTTCGCCCGCAGAGAAGGCAATCATCGCGTCGCGGATGACGGGGATGCAGATGTCGTAGGTGAGGCGGCGGCCTACTTCTTCGCGGTCGATGAAGCGGATGGAAGATCGCCCTGCATTTGCAGACATGATCGCAAAGTATACGAACGCGGCTCTGGCGAGAAGACGACGGCCGTTTCGGGGCCGAGGAGCGGTCGTGAATAGACAGGCCCAAATCGACCGGTCTGGGCCTGCCTATCCTGCGAGCGAATATGTTTGTTGAGGTTTTTTAGTCGCGGCGGTGGGCGGCGTCTGCCGCATCTGCGAGGCGATTGAGTGCGGCAAAGAATTCTTTCGATTGGCCGGCGAAGAGGTTCATGTTGGTGAGGAATGCCGCCGCCGCCCGTGCCCCTGCGAATTTGTCGGTCAATGGGCGGATGATTGCGCAGTGAGGGAGCTTGGCGTTGATGAACTCGCAGGGTACGGGGAAGATGAGGTTGGGTTGGAAGAGCGGACCTTTCTTAATGAAATCAGGAAAGGTGAGGCCTCCGAAGCTTACCGGCGCGACGGGTGGCTGGACGCCATTTCCCGCGAAATCGACCCATTCCAGAAAATGCGCTACTTCATCGCCGCCGATTCCGATGGTGATTTCAAGGGCCTGTTCACTGGTTACTTTGCGCGAGAGGCTGGAGTAAAGGCTGGAACCGCCCTGCTCGATGGTGCCGAAGTGAAAGGCGGCTGTGTTTGCAATTACCTGAATCTCGGTTGCGTTGCTCATGTCGGCATCGGTCCGAGGGATGGCCGTGCGGTTGGTGATATTGATTGCCTGGGGGAATGTGGCTCCGAAGTCGGGGTTGGTCGTGCTGCGATACCGGATATACCAACTGGTGTCCACGTTGAGGTGCATGAGGTTGGTAAGGCGGCCGATGTTCTGCGCTCCGGTGGCCTTGCTGCCCTGCAGATTGCGGAAGGCGTCGAGATTGACTGGCTCTGCGCCCTTCAATTCGAGATAGGCATTCAGAAATTCCGCGTGACTGACCTCGTCGAGAGTGTTGCTGGTGATGTATTGATTTCCGTCGCCGTCGAGGTTCTGAAAAGCAAGCTGGTAAGGATTCGGCGTTCCGGTGGTGTTGCCGCCTAATTCGGCATACTGCGTCCACAGATCGGATTCAAGAAGCTCCGCTGCAGCGAGGAAGCGCAGAATATCTGCGTCTCCATCGGTGAAATCGTTGTCGTTATCGTTGCGATCGTCCGCCAGCGCGGCAGTTCCTGCGCCGAGTAAGCCTGCAGTGACGAGCGCGCCACTCGCGAATACGCCGCCTTTGAGAAACGACCGGCGGCCCCTCAGACGTTGAGGGACTCCTTGCAGATTTTCCATAACTCCTCCAGGCCAATCGATGACCTGGAAGCGAAGCTATATGGGTGGAAGTCGCGTGGTGTCATGACGCTGTCAAGCAATTGTCATGATCAAATGAATTTACGTAAGGGTGACGGCGTCAATGTCTGATGCGATGGTCAGCTCGTGGGCGCTGCTTTCATCGTGATGGCCGGGGGCTCGGTCGCCGAGTACGTGGAGACGCAGGAAGTTGGTGGATCCGGTTAACGTGCGGGTGCCCGCGACGATGCCCATTATTTCCTGCGGCTTCACAAAGCCATGTGCGCTGAGGATGTCTTCGGCCTCTTCCACCATCGATTCTGTGGTGGACATTTTGGCGCAGCCGATGGGGTGCACTCCCCACAAGAGATTCATGCGGCGGATGACCTTGGGCACGCTGGAGAGCGCGAAGATGGGCGGCTTGGGACGCCACTTCGAGAGCTGGCGCGCCGTGGTGCCTGTCTCGGTGAAGACGGCGATGGCAGCGATGTCGAGATCTTCGGCGGCGTGGGCCATCGACTCGCAGATGGTTTCCGAGATGGAGAGCCGCACGTGTCCGGAGCGCCGGCGGTACGCGGATGGATCGGCGAGCATGACGGCTTCGCTCTCGACCACGATGCGGTCCATCATCTTGACCGCTTCGACGGGATACTTTCCTGCGGCGGATTCGGCGGAGAGCATGACGGCGTCGGTGCCGTCGTAGACAGCGTTGGCAACGTCGGACGCTTCGGCGCGTGTGGGGCGCGGGTTCTCGATCATCGATTCGAGCATCTGGGTAGCCGTGATGACGGGCTTGCGGTATTCGCCGGCGCGGCGGATGACGTGCTTCTGCAGCGCGGGAACCTTTTCCGGGGGCACCTCAACACCCAGATCGCCACGCGCGACCATGACGCCGTCAGCGATTTCCAGGATGCCTTCGAGGTGCTCGATGGCCTGCGGCTTTTCGAGCTTCGCGATGAGCCAGACGTCGCCGCCCAGGGCGCGAGCGCGATCGCGCGTATAGCGCACGTCGTCCGCAGTGCGGACGAAGGAGACGGCGACCGCATCGACATCGTTGTCGATGCAGAACTTGAGATCGATCTCATCTTTTTCGGTGAGCGCGGGCGTCTTCACGAAGATGCCGGGAAGATTGATGCCCTTGTTCTCGCCGAGCGTGCCGCCATTGATGACAGTACATTCGACGTCGTCGCCACGGATGGCGGTCACGCGCAGCTCAATGAGGCCGTCGGAGAGCAGGATGCGCGCGCCGGGTGTCAGGTTCTCTGCAAGTGTAGGGAAGGTGGTGCTGATAAGCGTCGCGGTTCCGGCGATTTCGCGTGGCGTGATGGTGAGCGACTGACCGGTAGTGAGCTGCACCGGCGTCTTGTTGACGAGCTTGCCGGTACGAATCTTCGGCCCTTGCAGATCGCCCAGGATGCAGAGCGGCTTGTTTTCCTCCTTCGCCACATCGCGGACCATCTTGATGAGGTCGAGCTTCTGCTCATGGGTGCCGTGCGAAAAGTTCAACCGGGCGACATCGAGGCCAGCGCGTACAAGTTGGCGAAAGGTGACCTCGTTGCTCGAGGCTGGGCCCAGGGTAGCGACAATTTTGGTACGTCGATTGTCTACGGCGGCGAATGGCGATCCATCTGAAACAGGCAGCATCCGTGAAACTCCGGCCCCTTTACCACAGGCGGGGCTGATAAATGGTCTTGCTCAACGCTTTCATTCTAGAGCAGATTTCCCATTGCTATGTTCCATTGGGTTCCATGCAGAGCGACTTTCCTTCCACCCCAGCGACGAAGACCTGCCGCCGGAGGCCCCGGGTTCGGCGGAAAAGCGCGTACGACTCTGCTGGTTCGGCATGCACCCTGGGAAATGTATCGCAACGCGCAGGTGGCATGGATGTGCTCAGGGGAGAATGAGGTCCTGCTGATTAAAGCAAAGGCACAGATAACGTGATGTGGAAAGATCGGTTCTGAGCCGCCGTTTCCTTGAGAGAACGGCTGCGTTCGGATCTGCGCCCTACATTACACCGTCTGTGCCTTTGCTCTAGCGGGAACGCTCTCAGCCTGGGCGATGTGGTCGCCTTCCACCTGCGCGTTGTACTCCGCGCCAAGGAAGACGGCCAGCGCTGTGATGTAGAGCCATACCAGCGTCGCGACCGCGGTGCCGAGCGAACCGTAGATGATGCTGTAGTCAGCGAAGCGCGTCACGTACCAGCCAAAGACGAGGGTGGTAACAAACCAGATGACGGCCGACATGACGGCGCCGGGCATGACATCGCGCCAGCTCTGGCGACGCGGCGTGCCGAATCGATAGATGACAGCAAGCACGACGGCAGTACACAGGAGGGCGATGGACCAGCGCGACATCCGCCACAGAAAGAGCACGTAGGGCGCGAAGCTGTGATCGGCGACATCGATGAGCCAAATCTCGATCAGGTGGCCGAAAGCGACCAGCGCGGTAGACAGCGCCATGGGCACCAGGCAACTGGGGATCAGCACCAGCGCCGTTACGCGTTCGCGAGTCGGGTTCCACTCCGTGCGCGCGTCATCGAAAATGGGCGAGGCAAAAGCGCGGCGGAAACCCTGCATGAAGGAAGTCATCATGCCCATGCAGCCGAAGAGCGTGACCAGCGTGGCAGAACTCACCGCCTGCAGGGAGCGGACGTGCTTCGCATTGAAGTAGTCCTGGATGGCGTCGACGGCATTGCCGGGCAGGAAGTCGGCGATGGCGGTCCGGATCTCGCCGATGAGGGTGTCGCTCTGCGGGACCAGAGCGAGCAGCGTGGTGATCACAAGGAGAGCCGGAAACAGGCCGAGGATCGCCGAATATGCTGTCGCCCTCGCGAGCGTCAGCACATCGTGAGAGAGCGCGTGCAGCGTGGCGCGCCGCAACTGCTGGAGTGGACGCAGCATTCCTTGCCCTTAAGGGTACCGCTGCAGCCCTGCCGGAGATAGCACTTTGCGTGGCGGCGGGGTTGGCAGACAGGTGACTCCGTAGACTGCGATTCGCCCGCCGCAAACAGTTTTCAGCGAGCGGACGGGTCAAGGACGAGGCGCGGCGCCCGAAGCCATGCGCACTGTTAGGATTACGGTGGCGCCGCCACCACAGGAGATTGCCTGTTGAACCATCTGCTTCGCCGTTCGATCGCATTCACCACGCTCGCCGTCGCGCTCTCATGCGGGGCGGCATTTGCCGGCCTGACGCGCAAGCACAAACCTGCCCCTACGCCTCCGCCGCCGGCAACGCCGCACGCCAGTGCGCAGCTTGCAGACAAGAAGCTGAACGCCCGCGTCGATGCACTGCTGGGGCAGATGACGCTGGACGAGAAGATCGGCCAACTGGCGCAATATACCGGCGGCGCGACTGTGACCGGACCGACGGGCGAGAAGCTGGATTTCGACGCTATGCTGGCCAAGGGCGAGATCGGGTCGCTGTTCAATGTGACCGGCGCAAAGGAGACGAACCACTACCAGCACATCGCAGTGGAACAGTCTCGGTTGCATATTCCGCTGCTCTTCGGCCTGGATGTAATTCATGGCCACCGCACCACCTTCCCGGTGCCTTTGGCGCTGGCGGCAAGCTTCGATCCGGATATCTTGCAGCAGGCCAGCCGCGTAGCAGCCACGGAGGCGCGTCAGGACGGTATCAACTGGGTGTTCTCGCCCATGGTGGACATCTCGCGTGATGCGCGCTGGGGCCGCATTGTGGAAAGCGCGGGCGAAGATCCGTATCTGGGAAGCGCCCTCGCGCGTGCGTATATCCGCGGATATCAGCAGGGCGATCTGTCGAAGCCGGACTCGGTGGCGGCTTCCGTGAAGCACTTTGCGGCTTATGGCGCGGCGGAAGCGGGACGCGACTACAACACGACGGACATGTCGGAGATTCGGCTGCGTCAGGTGTATCTGCCGCCCTATCAGGCTGCGGTGGATGAAGGCGCGGCTACCGTGATGTCGGCGTTCAACGCGCTGAACGGAGTGCCGGCGAGCGCGAATCCCTTCACGCTGACAACGATCCTGCGCAAGGAGTGGGGCTTCGACGGCATGGTGGTGAGCGACTACGGCGCAATCAGCGAGCTGATGAAGCATGGTATCGCCGCCGACGGCGCGACGGCCGCAGAGAAGGCGCTGACCGCGGGCGTCGATATGGATATGCAGAGCAATCTCTACCACTCGCGGCTGGCCGGCCTGGTGGAGAGCGGGAAGGTGCCGACGCCGGTGGTGGATGAGGCGGTGCGGCGCGTGCTGCGCGTGAAGTTTGCGATGGGGCTCTTTGAGCATCCGTACACGGACGAGAATCTGCCGCCGTATCAACCCACTCCGGAAAAGCGCGCGCTGGCCAAGAAGGCCGCCGAAGAGAGCTTCGTGCTGCTGAAGAATGAAGCGATCCCCGGCGTGGGCCGGCTGCTGCCGCTGGCGAGCGATTTGAAATCGGTCGCGCTGATCGGGCCGCTGGCCGATGATGCTGAGAATATGCTGGGGTCGTGGGGCGCGCAAGGCGACGCGCACAACGTTACGACGCTGCGCGCAGCACTTGCAGACAAGCTCGGCAACAAGCTCACCTACGTGAAGGGCACGGACATTCTGAGCACGGACACTGGCGGCTTCGCACCGGCGGTGGCGGCGGCGAAGAATGCAGATCTCGTGATCCTGGCGCTGGGCGAAGCCGGCGGCGCGATGACTGGCGAGGCATCGAGCCGCACTCACCTGACGCTGCCGGGCAACCAGCAACAGTTGATGGAACAGGTGGTGGCCGCGGGCAAGCCAGTGGTGCTGGTGCTGTTTGATGGAAGACCGACGGCGATTCCGTGGGCGGCCACGCATGTGCCGACGATTCTCGAAGCGTGGTTCCCGGGCATCGAAGCGGGGCCGGCTCTGGTTTCCGTGTTGACCGGCGAAGTGAGCCCTTCCGGTAGGCTGCCGGTGGAGTTTCCCTACAGCGTGGGCCAGGAGCCGCTTTACCTTGCACAACTGCCCACGGGACGTCCCGCGGGCGATGCGGACCTGACGCATCCGCCGACAGATGCCGCCGAGAAGTATCTCTCGCGTTACATCGATTCGCCTAACGCTCCGTTGTACCCCTTCGGCTGGGGATTGTCGTATGCGCAGTTCACGTACACGAATATCAAGATCGACCACAGCGGGGGCAGCAGCAAGGATGTCGGCACGATCACGGTGGGCGTGGACGTGAAGAATATTTCCTCTGTGCCCGCCGCCGAAGTAGCGCAGCTGTATCTGCACAATACGGTGGCGAGCGTTTCGCAGCCGGTGCGGGAGCTGAAGGGGTTCCAGCGCATTCTGCTGCAGCCCGGCCAGACGCAGCATATCGACTTCAAGCTCCACTATGACGACCTGGCGTTTTACAACGCAGACGTGAAGCGCGTGGTCGAGCCGGGGACCTTCGACGTCTTCGTCGGCGGCAGCTCGCAGGCAGATAAGGCGGGTAGTTTTTCTGTGCTGGAGTAATGAAGGAAATAGGCGAAAGGATAGTATCCACATCTATCCGCTTACCTGATCCCTATTCCCTGTTCCTATCTACCCCGTGCGCCGCTGTGTTTTGGTTTCCAGTCGTCGAGGAACTTTGTCACGTCGCTCGACTGCAATCTGCGCATGCTTTCGAATTCGCCGTGCGTCTGCGCCAGCAGGACTTTGCCGTCGGCTGACAGGATCACCAGTGCCGGCACGCCCTTCTGGAGCGGGATGCCGTAGTGCTCGGCGATATCCGTGTTGGCATCGTAGCGTCCGATGTTTACCTCCACGAGCTCGAAGTTTTCATCAAGCAGCGACTTGTTCGCGGGATCGTGAAAGTAGATATCGAGCACCTGGCAGTCGCCGCACCAATTGCCGCCGAAGTCGAGAATGACGCGCTTGTGCTGGACCCGGGCACGCTGCAGCGCTTCGTGGATCTCCGTTTTCGCCACGGAGGGATCGGGATAAATCACGCGTCCCTGCGCGAGCGCGATGTGAGCTCCGAGAGCGAAGGCCGCACACAGCACAGCCGCCCTCTTGAATGCCGGAACCGCTTTGAATGCCGGAACTGCTTCGAATGCCGGAACTGCACGAAACCATTGCTGCCGATGCTGCATGCTGCCTCCTTTCCTGCGGTGAGCGAGTCACGCTGGTGCTGCTATGATGCGTAAAACCAGCGTGGATTACAGCCGGTGAGCCGGATAACGCATTCTCCACGCACCGTACGTGTATTTTTACATGCCGCTCGCATGGCGTGGACTTTTGGAGAACTGTGAAACATGTCGCCTTCCCTGAAGCGGCTCGCAGACGACATTCGCGGCACCTGGCGTAACATGCCTGCGGGGCAGGCATTGCGGTGGTACGCAGCAGTTCTCCGGCACGCACCTGCGATTGCGCGCTCCAGAAAATTTTATCCGGCGGACGCTGCGATGCACGGTAAGCTCCGCTTCCACGTGCTCGATAAGAGCCTGACCTTTGATGTGGACGCCATCAACACCACCTCCGGGAATGGCTACGCTTTTCTGCGCGAGCTGTTTGTGCGCCAGATTTATTTCCGAGCATTCCGGCAGTTGCGGTTCGATACCTGTCTCGACCTGGGCTGCAATACGGGAGTGGTGGCCAGTTGCCTGCGATCTCTCGGCGGACCCAACGGCAGGGTGTATGGAGTGGACCCTTTCAGCTACCCCGACAGTACTTTTCGCGTCGCCGCGGCGAAGACGCCGGGCATTACGCTGGAGCAGCGCGTCCTGTGCGGCGAATCCATCCGCCACGATGCGGCGCAGCTTCGTGCGCTCTGTGAGCCTTACGGCTTCGATCCTTCGCTGGCAGCTACAGTGGACGAAGTGATGGACGCGCACCATCTCGACCATGTCGACTTTCTGAAGATGGACATCGAGGGCGCGGAGTTCCTTATCTTCCGCGACTCGGTCCGCTGGCTGGAATGCGTGGACAACCTCGCCATGGAGGTCCACAGCCATGCGGGCGACCCGACGGAGATTATCGAGCGGCTGCGGTCAGCCGGATTCAAAGTGAAGTGGCTGAGCGACGGCGGCTATCCGACGAGCACGCGAGACGCGGGCTATATCTATGCATCGCGGAACGGCTCATTGCGCTGAGCGCAACAGCGGTGGACGCAGGATCGGTGAACGCAAGGAGGCCGTCGATGGAGACGGGAGCCGACACACCGATACTGCCGAGTCGTGAAACGGACAGTCGAGGCCTTCGGACTGCCGCGGCTCGACCATCACCCAACTGACAGGACTACGTGCGGGCAGCGCAAGAAAATCAGCCGCAGTGTAGTGATTCCAACCGCTGGTGAGCTCCTGCTCGCGTTTCCACTCCGGCGCCATCTGCGGAAAGATGGAGGCAACGCCCGAGTCCTTGACCCAGTCGGCGATCATGCTGCGCTCGGCGATCGCGCGGAAGCCGTGCAGGTCCTCGCCGCGGATTTGCAGATAGCGCGGCGGAAGGGCGAACACCGCGTCCGGCGGCGTGTTGTCGCGCGCCCAGTCGAATGCCTGCAGCCAGGGGTTGACTACCGTGCGGCCGGGCAGTTCCAGATGGTGGCTTGCGGGATAGAGGCATCGATCGACGGTATACATCCCGACGCTGATGGGTACAAAGAGCAGCAGCCATCGCCATACTTTGTCCTGCAGCAGATACTCGCCGACCAGGCCGCCGAGGAGAAGGAACATCACGATGTAGATGAGCTGGAACGATCGCATCGGCTGCAGGCGCACGAAGTCGTCGAAGTACGGGCTGGAGCTGAAGAGAAGAAATGCTGCGGTTGAAACCAGGCCAAGCACCAGCAATGCGCGGCAGAGCCGCGCTGCCACGGGAGTGAGTACCGAGAACCGGATACGCGAGATCGCGAAGAGAATTGCGAGAGGAAGCAGAGCGCCGAGCCACTCGTACCACGTCCACGCCCAGGCAAAGAAGAAGGTGCGCGAGTAGAGCGTCTCGCGATACGGCTCCTGCGCCGCCCCGAGATGGAAGCCATCGGGCAGCCGCTGGAAGAGGCCCAGCGAGCCGCCCATAGACGAGGCCAGCGCTTCCTCTGCCTGCAACTGGCGAGGCGCAAAGCGCGGAAGCGACAGCAGCACCACCAGCGCGACGCCGTATGCAGCCATCTGCGGATGCAGCAGCGCCGTGATGCCGAGCAGGACCGCCGCGGGAACAGGACGGCTGGCGAGGATCGCGGTGAGTGCCAGCAGCGTGAGAGGCGTAGAGAGCGAGCGCGCCGTGAGATAGGGATCCATGATGGGCAGCGCCGTCCCCGCAACCGGAACGGTAAGGACGGAGGCGAGCGTGAGGATGGCGGCCCATTGCGCTCGCAGCCGCGTGAAGCAGAGGCGGGCAAGCCAGTCGCCGGCTAGCAGCAGCAGATAGATGCCCAGCACATGGAAGATCAGAACGGCCCAGGGCAGCGGCACATGCAGCCAGCGCACCATGCCGCCTACGGCATTAGAGAAGATCGAGACGCGGCTGTGAGAGAGAAAGAAATCAGCGCCGTAGGGAAAGAGCGTGGGTGTGACAAACCGCTCGACCGCGGGCAGGTAGATGGCGGCATCATCCACACCGAAGTGGTAGCCCTGCACGGCGACCATGAGCAGGGTAAGCAGGAGGAGCACCAAAGATCTGGAGAATCTGGAGTCAGAGAGTCGCGGCAGAAAATTCACCCGAAATATCTCTCCCCGTCGATGGAGTAACCCTGGCTATCGCTCACGATGGCCATCGTGAAACCTGGATTTTGTGGGGCTGAGATGCGTCCGGTCATCCTTGCATAACTCCGAAAATTCCTTCTCGTCCATCGGAGTGGACGCAGGGCCCTCTCCTGAAGACGCCGGCCGAAGGGCAATCGCTCATCCTAACAGGAGGCATTCGTCGCGGTCGCTGCCGTTTAGTCTTAGACGACTAAGACACAAAAGAGTTGGCCCCGGGCAAGCAAAAAGAAAAGGTGGGGCACGGAGCCCCACCTATGAGATGCCAGCAATGTATTCAGAGCAGACGGCTTATTCGGCAGCCAGCTCTTCGGCTTCGCCTTCCTGCCGCATGAGCTCGAGCTCGCGCTCCTCGGCTTCCTGCGCCGCGGAGACCTCTTCCTGCACCTTCTGCGCTGCTTCTTCCAGTTCCGGTGAGAGCTGGATGTTGCGGTAGAACTCCATGCCGGTACCGGCTGGGATCAGACGGCCGACGATGACGTTCTCCTTGAGGCCGCGCAGACCATCGACCGCCCCGTTGATGGACGCCTCGGTGAGTACGCGGGTGGTCTCCTGGAAGGAGGCCGCGGAGATGAACGAGTCGGTGGAGAGCGACGCCTTGGTGATGCCAAGCAGCAGCGGACGACCTACTGCGGGGCGGCCACCTTCGTTCATGGTGCGCTCGTTCTCATTGCGGAAGCGGAAGCGGTCGATCTGCTGCTCAAGCAGCAGGTTGGTATCGCCCACATCCTCGATCTTCACCCAGCGCAGCATCTGCCGCACGATGGTCTCGATGTGCTTGTCCGAGATGGCAACGCCCTGCAGACGATAGACCTCCTGGATCTCGTTCACCAGGTATGCCTGCAGTTCCTTCTCGCCGAGCACCGCAAGGATGTCGTGCGGGTTCAGCGGACCATCCATCAGCGGCTCGCCGGCGCGCAGGCGTTCTCCCTCCTGCACGTTGACGTGAACGCCGCGAGGCACCGAGTACTCCTTCTCCTCGCCGTTCTCCGCCGTGACGTAGATCTTGCGCTGACCCTTGGTGACCTCACCGAAGCGAACGACACCATCGATCTCGCTGATGATGGCCGTCTCGCGCGGCTTGCGGGCTTCGAAGAGCTCGACCACGCGCGGCAGACCGCCCGTGATGTCCTTGGTGCGGGTCGTCTCGCGCGGGATCTTGGCCAGGATGTCGCCCGGGAAGACCTCGTCGCCGTCCTGCATCATGAGGTGAGCGCGGCTGGGCATCAGGTACCGCTTGTTGCCCTTGGCGCCCTTGATGAGGATGGCCGGCTGACGCTTTTCGTCCGGAGCGTCGGAGACGACCAGACGCGACAGGCCGGTGACCTCGTCGACCTCTTCGTTCAGCGTGATGCCTTCCTGCAGATCCTTGAACTGCACCGTGCCGCCGATCTCCGTGAGGATGGCGAAGGTGTACGGATCCCACTCCGCCAGTGACTGGCCGAGCGTGACGTGCGCACCCTCTTCCACCTTCAGCTTGGCGCCGTAAACGATCTGGTAGCGCTCCTTCTCGCGGCCGCGCTCGTCCACGATGGCGACAGCGCCCGAGCGGTTCATCGCCACCAGATCACCGGCCTTGGAGCGGACGGTGGTCAGGTTGATGAAGCGCACGATGCCGGCGTTCTTCGCGTCGAGGTGCGACTGCTCCGAGACACGCGATGCCGTACCGCCGATGTGGAAGGTACGCATGGTGAGCTGCGTACCCGGCTCGCCGATGGACTGCGCCGCGATCACGCCGACGGCTTCGCCCAGCTCGACCGTGCGGCCGGAGGCCAGGTTGCGGCCGTAGCAGCGAATGCAGACGCCGCGCTTGGACTCGCAGGTGAGCACCGAGCGAATCTTGACGCGCTCGATACCGGCAGCCTGGATGGCCGAGGCCAGATCTTCGTCGATCTCCTGATTCACTTCAACGATGACCTTGCCCTCGTAGTCCTTGATCTTTTCCAGCGACACGCGGCCGATGATGCGGTCGCGCAGCGGCTCGATGATCTCGCCCGACTCGACGATCGGCATCACGTAGATGCCTTCCGCCGTGCCGCAGTCCTGCTCGCTGACGATGACATCCTGCGCCACGTCGACCAGGCGGCGGGTCAGGTAACCGGAGTCCGCCGTCTTCAGCGCCGTGTCGGCCAGTCCCTTGCGGGCGCCGTGGGTCGAGATGAAGTACTCGAGCACGGTGAGGCCTTCACGGAAGTTCGCCTTGATGGGCGTCTCGATGATCTCGCCCGAAGGCTTGGCCATCAGACCGCGCATGCCGGAGAGCTGGCGAATCTGCTGCTTCGAACCGCGGGCGCCGGAGTCGGCCATGATGTAGATCGGGTTCATGGTGCCGGCCTTGTCCGCAGCCTTCATGTTGTCGAACATCTCGTCGGCCACCTTCTCGGTGACTGCCGACCAGATCTGGATGACCTTGTTGTTGCGCTCGCCGTTGGTGATGGCTCCATCGAGATACTGTTGCTGCACGGCGACTGCCTGCTTCTCTGCATCGCGGACGGTCGGGCCCTTGGATTCGGGGATGACCATGTCGTCCAGACCAACGGAGAGACCCGAACGTGTCGCGTACTGGAAGCCCAGATCCTTGACGCGATCGAGCATCTTCACCGTCACCTCGAGACCGAGATTCAGATAGCAGTAGTTGACGAGCTGGCCGATGCCCTTCTTCTTGAGCAGGCCGTTCACGTATGGCATGCCCTCGGGAAGCTGGTCGTTCAGGATGGCGCGGCCCACGGTCGTCGAGATGAACTGCTTGTCGTACTCGATCGGCTCGGTGTGCGTCAGGTCCTGATCGTCATAGGCCGTGGTCATGTCGAGCACCGGGCCGGTGTAGCGCAGACGGATCGGCGTCAGGGTCTCGATCTCCTTGGCTTCGAGCGCCATGAGCACTTCCTCGATGTTGGCGAAGGCGCGGCCCTCACCCTTGCCACCCTTCTTGGCCTTGGTCAGGTAATAGAGGCCGAGCACCATGTCCTGCGTAGGCACGGTGATGGGCTGACCGGAGGCCGGCGACAGGATGTTGTGCGAGGCGAGCATGAGCACGCTCGCTTCCACCTGCGCTTCTGGCGACAGCGGAATGTGGACGGCCATCTGGTCGCCATCGAAATCGGCGTTGAAGGCGGTGCAGACCAGCGGATGGATCTTGATGGCCTTGCCTTCGACCAGCACCGGCTCAAATGCCTGGATGCCCAGACGGTGCAGGGTGGGGGCGCGGTTCAGCAGCACCGGGTGGTCCTTGATGACTTCTTCAAGGATGTCCCACACGATGGGCTTCTGCAGCTCGACCATCTCCTTGGCCTGCTTGATGGTGTCGCACTGCCCGGTCTGTTCCAGCCGGTGATAGATGAACGGCTTGAAGAGCTCGAGCGCCATCTTCTTCGGCAGGCCGCACTGGTGCAGCTTGAGCTCCGGACCGACCACGATGACGGAGCGGCCGGAGTAATCCACGCGCTTGCCCAGCAGGTTCTGACGGAAGCGGCCCTGCTTGCCCTTGAGGGTGTCGGAGAGCGACTTGAGCGGACGGTTGTTCGCGCCGCGCAGCACGCGGCCACGGCGGCCGTTGTCGAACAGCGCGTCGACGGCCTCCTGCAGCATGCGCTTCTCGTTGCGCACGATCACCTCAGGCGCATGGAGGTCCATGAGCTTCTTGAGGCGGTTGTTGCGGTTGATCACGCGACGATAGAGATCGTTGAGATCGGAGGTGGCGAAGCGGCCGCCATCCAGCGGCACCAGCGGGCGCAGCTCCGGCGGGATCACCGGGATCACGTCCAGGATCATCCACTGCGGCTTGTTGCCGGACTTGCGGAAGGCCTCGACGACCTTGAGGCGCTTCGCATACTTCAGGCGCTTCTGCAGCGAGGTTTCGATCTTCATGCGCTCGCGCAGCTCGATCGAAATCTCATCCACGTTGACGCGCTTGAGCAGCTCCTTGATCGCCTCGGCGCCCATCATGCCCTTGAAGCCGGAGGGGCGGTACTGCTGGTCGAGCTCGCGGAACTGGTTCTCGTCCTTGATGATGTCGCGCTCTTTTACGGGCGCGTCACCGGGATCGACGACAACGTAGGACTCGAAGTAGAGCACGCTCTCCAGATCGCGGAGCGAGATGTCGAGCAGGTGGCCGATGCGCGAGGGCAGGCCCTTGAAGAACCACACGTGCGAGCAGGGAGAAGCGAGCTCGATGTGGCCGAGACGCTCACGGCGAACTTTGGTGACGGTGACTTCGACGCCGCACTTGTCGCAGATGACGCCGCGGTGCTTCATCCGCTTGTATTTGCCGCACAGGCACTCCCAGTCGGTGACCGGGCCAAAGATGCGGGCGCAGAAGAGTCCGTCGCGCTCCGGCTTGAAGGTGCGGTAGTTGATGGTCTCGGGCTTGGTGACCTCGCCGTGCGACCAGGAGCGGATCTTCTCCGGGCTGGCGAGCGAGATGCGGATGGCATCGAAATCGGTGATCGGGCTGGTCAATTCGAATGGGCTGGAACGGTACAAGACGTCCTCCAGTACAGCTTCTGGCTACTGGCTTGTAGCTTTAGCTGCGGTTACTTCATTCCTGTTACGGCAGCGCATTCGACCGCGCTGCAAAATCTCAATCACTTCTTCGGCTGCCGGCTTCCAGCGCAATCCAGGCTGGAAGCCGGCAGCCAGAAGCTGTCTTAATCGGCGGCCGCCAACTGCGGCACCGGCTCATGCTTCTTCTTCCCGTCGCCGACCTTGACCAGCTCGACGTCGAGGCAGAGTGCCTGCAGCTCGCGGATCAGCACGTTGAACGACTCCGGCACGCCGGGTTCGATCGCCGCCTCGCCCTTGACGATGGCCTCGTAGATCTTGGTGCGGCCATAGACGTCGTCGGACTTGGCGGTGAGCAGCTCCTGCAGGATGTAGGCGGCGCCGTATGCTTCGAGCGCCCACACTTCCATCTCGCCGAAGCGCTGACCACCGAACTGCGCCTTGCCGCCCAGCGGCTGCTGGGTGATGAGCGAGTACGGTCCGATCGAGCGGGCGTGGATCTTGTCGTCGACCAGGTGCGAGAGCTTGAGCATGTAGATGTAGCCCACGGTGACTTCCTGCTCGAACTGATCGCCGGTCATGCCGTCGAACAGGTGCGTCTTGCCGGAGCTGGGCAGACCGGCCGAAGCCAGCAGCGCCTTGATCTCCGTCTCGCGCGCGCCGTCGAAGACCGCGGTGCCGAACCAGATGCCCCTCTGCATGCCCGCGGCCACGCGCATCAACTGCGTGTCGTCGAGGTCGAGCAGAAGCTTCTGCGTTGCGGTGTTGGCGAAGCGCTCCGTCACCATGGCGCGCACTTCATTCGCGTCCTGGTTCTGCTTCACCAGCGCCGCGATTTCCGCGCCCAGCTTGTGAGCGGCCCAGCCCAGATGCGTTTCCAGCACCTGACCCACGTTCATACGGGAAGGCACGCCCAGCGGGTTGAGCACGATCTCCACCGGCGTTCCATCGGGCAGATACGGCATGTCTTCCTCAGGAAGAATGCGCGCGATCACGCCCTTGTTGCCGTGGCGGCCGGCCATCTTGTCGCCGACAGACAGCTTGCGCTTCATGGCGATGTAGATCTTGACCAGCTTGATGACGCCCGGCGCCAGCTCGTCGCCCTTCTGCAGCTTGGCGATCTTGTCGTTGGTGATCTTGCGCAGCACATCGATCTGACGCGAGGTCATCTCCTCGATCTCGTCGATCTGCTCGTTCACCCGCGGGTCCTTGTCGGCGAAGCGGATGCGCTTCAGGTTGCGCGTGGAGATCAGCTCGATCGCCTCGCGGTCGATGATGGCGCCCTTGACGACCAGGCGCTTGTTGGTGCGCTCGTCGTGCAGGTCGGCCAGCACTTCCTTGCCGCCCAGAATCGCTTCCAGACGCTTGAGGCGCTCGTCGGTGAGAATGCGGATCTCATCGGCGAGATTCTTTTCAAGCTTCTCGATCTGCTCGGCTTCGATCTGCTTGGCGCGCTCGTCCTTCTCCTGACCCTTGCGGGAGAAGATGCGGACGTCGACCACCGTGCCTTCGATACCCGGAGGGCAGGTGAGCGAAGCATCGCGCACATCGCCGGCCTTTTCGCCGAAGATCGCGCGCAGCAGCTTCTCTTCCGGCGTCAGCTGGGTCTCGCCCTTGGGCGTGACTTTGCCGACCAGGATGTCGTTGTGCTTGATCTTCGCGCCGATGCGGATCACGCCGCTCTCGTCCAGATCGCGCAGCGCGGACTCCGAGACATTCGGAATATCGCGCGTGATCTCCTCCGGCCCGAGCTTGGTGTCGCGCGCCTCGATCTCGAACTCCTCGATGTGAATCGAGGTGTAGTAGTCCTCGCGGACCAGCTTTTCCGAGATCAGGATCGCGTCCTCGAAGTTGTAACCGCGCCAGGGCATGAAGCCCACCAGCACGTTGCGGCCGAGCGCGAGCTCGCCCTGCTCCGTGCAAGGACCGTCGGCGATCACCTGCCCCTTCACCACGCGATCGCCGTGACGCACGATCGGCTTCTGGTTGATGCAGGTGTTCTGGTTGGAGCGCTTGAACTTGGTGAGCTGATAGATGTCGGAACCAACCTCACGCGACATCTGCGTGGGATGGTGCTCGCCTTCCACGCGCACGATGATGCGCTCGGAGTCGACCGAATCGATGACACCGTTGCGCTTGGCCAGGATCACGGCGCCGGAGTCGCGCGCAGTGACGCCTTCCATGCCGGTGCCGACCAGCGGCGCCTCAGCGACCAGCAGCGGCACGGACTGCCGCTGCATGTTCGCGCCCATCAGCGCGCGGTTCGCGTCGTCGTGCTCCAGGAAGGGCACGAGCGAAGCAGCAACCGAGACCAGCTGCTTGGGGCTGACGTCCACGTAATCGACTTCGGCGCGGTTGACCAGGACAAAGTTGCCCTGACGACGCGCGTTGACCAGGTCTTCGACGATGCGGCCATCGGCATCGAGCTCCACGTTCGCCTGCGCGATGGTGTGGCGATCTTCTTCCCAGGCCGACAGATAGAAGGAGAACGGATCGAAGTCGATGCCGCGCTTGCCATCCTTCTTCAGCTTGGCGTTCAGCTTGATCGCCTCCGCCTTCTCGATGGTGTCGCCGACACGCATGCCGCTCTCGCCGGCGTTGACCACCTGCACGAAGTCGAGCAGTTGGCCATCACGCACGCGGCGATACGGCGACTCGATGAAGCCGTACTCGTTGATGCGCGCAAAGCACGACAGCGAGCTGATAAGGCCGATGTTCGGACCTTCCGGCGTCTCAATCGGGCAGATGCGGCCGTAGTGCGTCGGGTGCACGTCGCGCACTTCGAAGCCTGCACGCTCACGCGACAGACCGCCCGGCCCAAGCGCCGAGAGACGCCGCTTGTGCGTGATCTCGGAGAGCGGGTTGGTCTGGTCCATGAACTGCGAGAGCTGCGAGGAACCGAAGAACTCGCGGATGGCCGCCATGACAGGTTTCGCGTTGATCAGGTCGTGCGGCATCGCCGTCGACATCTCCTGATACACGCTCATCTTTTCCTTGATGGCGCGCTCCATGCGGACCAGGCCGATGCGGAACTGGTTCTCCATCAGCTCGCCCACCGCGCGCACGCGGCGGTTGCCCAGGTGATCGATGTCATCCACCAGGCCGATGTTCTTGCGCAGCTTCAGCAGGTAGCTGATGGTCGCGTAGAAGTCGACGGGCGTGAGCGTCCGATGGTCGAGCGGCGTCGCATCCTGCTTCTCGTAGAGCTTGATGTTGAACTTGAGCCGGCCCACGCGCGAGAAGTCGTACTTGCGCGGATCGAAGAACATGCCTTCGAAGAGCGCTGTTGCGGTATCGAGCGTTGGCGGATCGCCGGGACGCAGCTTGCGGTAGATCTCAATCAGCGCCTCTTCGGGCTTGCGGACCGAGTCGCGGCGCAGCGTGTTGGTGATGATGTTGCCGACGTCATCGCGCTCGGGGAAGAAGACTTCGACCTTGGTGACGCCCGACTCCATGATCTTGTGCAGCTTGTCGGCGGTGAGCTCGTGGTTGGCCTCGAGCAGAATCTCGCCCGTCGTGGTGTCGACCACGTCAGCAGCGGTCATCGCGCCGTCCAGCTCCGCGGCTTCGATCTCGACCTTCTTGATCTTGGCGTTGCGCAGCGCCTTCAGGATCGAAGCTGTGATCTTGCGGCCGGAGTGGGCAATCTCATCCGACCCGTGATGGACGGCGTGCGCGGGCTTGGCACCCAGCAGGTGCGTCGCCTTGGTGGCGTCCTCGTTCAGCGCCCAGTGCAGCTTGCCGCCTTCGAGCTGAATGGTGTCGACGGTGTAGAAGGTCTTGAGGATCTCCTCATCCGAGCGCAGTCCCAGCGCGCGCAGGAAGATGGTGCCGAGGAATTTGCGCTTGCGATCGATGCGGACGTAGAGCGTGTTCTTCTGGTCGTACTCGAACTCCACCCAGGAGCCGCGATAGGGGATGATCTTGCCCAGGAAGTAGGTGCGTGCATTCGCCGTCTCAAAGAAGACGCCGGGCGAACGGTGCAACTGCGACACGATGACGCGCTCGGTGCCGTTGACGATGAAGGTGCCGTTCTGGCTCATCAGCGGAATGTCGCCGAAGAAGACTTCCTGCTCCTTGATGTCGCGCACGGTCTTCGCGCCGGTCTCCGCATCCTTGTCGTAGATGGTGAGGCGCACCGTGACCTTGAGCGGCGCAGAGTAGGTCATGCCGCGCTCTTCGCACTCCGCCTGGTCGTACTTCAGCTGCAGGCCGACCGGATCGCCGCACTTGTTGCAGAAGTCCGGGGTGTTCTTGTTATAGGTGCCGCAGTGATGGCAGAGCACATCGCCGGGATGGAAAGGATCGGTGATCACCATCGAGCCGCAGTTGACGCAGGCGGTGCGCAGGTGATGAAGTCCCTTCAGGTGGCCGCACTTGCACTCCCAGTTGCCGATGGAGAAATCCACGAAGTCGAGCTGTGAGATGTTGCGGAAGTCGGTGATCGGGAAAGACCGAGGTAAATACCGATTGCAAACCGTTGTCCTCACGCTCGGAGGGCAGCTTGTCCATCTGCAGAAAGCGCTCATAGCTGCGGCGCTGTACTTCAATCAGATTCGGGATCTGGATGGAGGTTGGGATTTTGGAAAAGTCGAGGCGGCTGCGAAGGGCGCGGGTTTCATTGGACATGCTTCACTCCTCAGGGGCTCGTTACGAGAGGCGCGACGATCCGCCGCCCGAGCCTGGCAGCAGTTCGCTCGAATTGGGGCGGCGTGCGCGCTCGACTGGCTTCCGGTCGCCTCTTGTGGCCGGTCGCTTGAAAACGCACGATGTGAGTACTGCGTGGGCAACGTTCCCCGACGCGTGGACGTCAGACGGAACATGCCGGTTTCCCTGAAGCAGGCGGGGAGCCGTCAGGGGTTCAATCGTTAGGCGGGATCTCCCTGGCCGAAGACAAGCGGAGTGACCGGTCGAACATGTACTGACAACGCCAAAAGCTCGTGGAGACAGGATGTCTCACGAGCGCCACAACCCATTTGTGCACTTGGCAGAAAGCAGAATGTCCTTTACGTTGCGCCGACCCAATCCACCCGCGTGTAAGCAGCCCTGCTGAAACAGCTGTTTCGCCTCTGCACTCCCGCCGCCAGGATGCAGTTGCGCCGGTCCCAAGAACCGGAAAAGCCTCTAGCTCAACTCCGGCCCGTACAAGAATACCGAGCGAAAGCAAAGCGGAACGCACAAGTCAGATTGTAGCGCGTTCCGCTATGGCACGCAAGTTGCAAGCGGGCGGA
>CAVWNU010000006.1:0-420115 GCA_963756435.1 uncultured Acidobacteriaceae bacterium
GGCCCTGAGCTGCCGAGGGCTTAGGAAGTCGCGAATCGCGAAATTCATCGATGAGTAATTGGATCAGCATGATCGGCGGGGTGACCGGCGAGCCGATACCGGTGGACCGCCGCCCGAAGTTGAACGACCGCTTGCGGCACCAAATCACAAGGAGCGATATGACGGAGATTGCGCAGATACACGCGCGGGAGATTCTGGATTCACGCGGAAACCCCACGGTAGAGGCAGATGTGGTGCTGGACGGCGGCGCGATAGGTCGCGCTGCGGTACCGAGCGGCGCCTCGACGGGAGAGCACGAAGCTGTAGAGCTGCGCGATGGGGACAAGTCGCACTACCTGGGCAAGGGCGTGCTGCAGGCGGTGGACAACGTGGAGAGCATCCTGGCGCCGGAGCTGACGGGCATGGATGCGGCCAACCAGCGACTGATCGACGCAACGATGATTTCGCTGGACGGATCCGAGAACAAGAGCAAGATCGGCGCGAACGCCATCCTTGCCGTGTCGATGGCGTGCGCGCGTGCGTCTGCCGCGGCGCTGAAGCTGCCGCTCTATCGCTACCTGGGGGGCGTGAATGCCTGCATCCTGCCGACGCCGATGATGAACATCATCAACGGCGGTGCGCACGCGGACAACAACGTGGATTTTCAGGAGTTCATGGTGATGCCGGTGGGCGCCGAGCGCTTCTCCGACGCCCTGCGCTGGGGCGTGGAGGTCTTTCACACGCTGAAGGGCGTGCTGAAGAAGAAGGGCTATAACACGGCCGTCGGTGACGAAGGCGGGTTTGCGCCGTCGCTGAAGTCGAACGTCGAGGCGATCGAGGTCATTTTGGAAGCCATCGAGCAAGCGGGCTTCAAGGCGGGCGAGGACATCGCGCTGGCGCTCGATCCGGCGTCGAGCGAGTTCTACGATAAGTCGAGCGGGAACTATGTCTTCAAGAAGTCGGATAAGAGCGAGAAGTCGAGCGAGGAGATGGTGAACTTTTATGCCGACTGGGTGCGACAGTATCCCATCATCTCCATTGAAGATGGCCTCGCCGAAGACGATTGGAAAGGCTGGCAGGTGCTAACCGAAAAGCTGGGCGGTCGCGTCCAACTGGTAGGGGACGATATATTTGTCACCAACACGGAGCGCTTACAGCGCGGCATCGACGAGGGAGCCGGCAACTCGATTTTGATCAAGCTGAACCAGATTGGCACGGTGAGCGAGACACTGGAGACGATCGAGCTGGCGCGGCGCTATGGGTACACGTCGGTCATTTCGCATCGCAGCGGCGAAACGGAGGACGCGTTTATCGCCGACCTTGCCGTGGCCACGGGCGCGGGCCAGATCAAGACCGGTTCGGCTTCGCGCACGGACAGGATTGCCAAGTACAACCAGCTACTGCGGATCGAAGAGGAACTGGGCCAGGCAGCAGAGTTCCTCGGCATCGAGTCTGTGAATTGTGACTAAAGACAAGCGCGTGGTGCAGAGCGCCACGCAGGAAAGAGTGTTCTGATGAAGTTTCTTCCCACCACATTGTGCGGACTCTTGTTGGTGCTGCCATGCACGGCAATGAGCGCATTTGCTCAAAGCAGCGCGAAAACCACCACCAAGGCACAAACGACGCAGAGCGCGCCGTCAGCCACCGCGCCGTCGAACCGCAGCATCAGTCCGTTAGCGCCGGGGCAGCCCGCTCCGCCCGCACACCCGATCACGATGGCGCAGACCCGCGAGCTGCTCGACCTGATGGACTACAAGAAGATCGAAGAAGGCAACTGGTCGCAGATGATCGCGATGAACAAGCAGGCCGCGCCGTTTATTCCGGGTGATGTGTGGACGGATGTGCAGACCAACATCAACGGCATCGATTATCCGACGCTGATGCAGCCGATCTACGCGAAGTATTTGTCGCAGGAAGATGCGGCGAAGGCGCTGGAGTTCTATCGCACACCGGCCGGCAAGCGCGTGCTGCAATCCATGCCGCCGCTGCTGGGCGAGAGCGTGCAGGCTGCGCAGCAGAAGGGCCGCCAGGTGGGCCGCGACGCAATCGAAAAGCATCGGCCTGAGATTGAAGAGGCACAGAAGAAGTACCAGGCGGAGCATGCGCCGCCAGCCGGTTCGACCGCTCCGGGTGCCGCTACTCCGGGTCCCGGTGGCGCAACGTCTGCTCCTTCACCAACGCCAGCGCCGGCCACGCCTCAGTCGACTCCGCCGCCTTCGGGATCGACGACAAAGCCGCAACCGCAGCGTTAATCATTACGCATTTCAGCTAGTTCGGGCCGCCACGAGTGTTTGTTGCTCAGGGCGGCCCGAATGCGTTTGCGGCCATATCGAGACGCTCTCCGCTTCCTCACCGCATCGGGAAGATGCTTTAGCATGGCACCAGCTCACGACGAGCTTTAGGACGGTGTGGATGGAGATGAAGGTTTCATGAGGGTATCCGCCCGGCGCGGTCTGCATACGCTTCTCTTGGCCGCGGGCACACTCGTTGTTCTGATCCTTGCCTATATTCCGATGCTTCGTGCGCATCAGGGATGGGAGGATGAGATCTTCTGGTTTTCTACCTGCCTCTCCATGATGCGTCACCAGCAACCGATTCCGTCGGTGCTGAATGATTTTCCGGGAACGCACACTCCGTTACTGTTCTACGGCCCAACTCTTTTCTGGCTTGGCACCCTGGTGTTGAAGACGTTTGGTGCAACCATGCGCAGCTGGCGCGCCTTTGCCTTTGCCGGCGATCTCGCGTTTCTGGCTGCAATCGCAGTGCTCTTCCGAAGAGTGTGTGGTTCCTGGCGTGCCGGGGCCGAAGCTGCGTTCGTGTTTGCTCTATCACTCACCGTCAGTTTCTGGTTTTCGCTGCCCGGCCGGACCGACGCATGGACGCTTGCCCTGGTTGTACTCGCCATGGTGCTTGCGTCATCTGCCGCAGCCCATGACTCGGGGGACCGTCGTGCCGACGCGCTGCGCTGGTTGGCATTCGGGGTACTCATTGGCGTGGCTGCGAGTACGACGCCGCGCTGCTGGCCGCTGCTGTTTTCGATGGTCATCCTGTTGCCGCTGCTGATGAAGGAACAGAAGTTACGCTCGCTCCTCATTGTGCTTGCGGGCTGCCTGGCGGCCATGACGCTCATCTTCCTTCCTTTGCATAGCACTCCGTGGGGCCATGTCTCCTATGTACATCATGCGAGTTCCAACGACCGCGTGAATGTTGCTCCGTTGATGGGTGGATCGTGGGGTTTTGGCCATGCGATCACGCAGATCGGCTACTACGGGATCGTGTTTGTCATTCTCGGCCTAATCTACTTGCCTGGCTGGCGAGAGCAGGATCGCTTCACACGCTGGCTGCTGCCCGCTGGGCTCCTCAATCTTTTCGCGATGGCGATGTTGGTGTCACGAGCGCTGGCGACTGTAACCTTCTGGGCGTTTCCGCTGGAGATTGTGGCTCTCGTGGGGCTGATGCGGCCCGCACGCAACTGGCAGGCAAAAACAGCTCGTGTGCTGGCAGTTCTCCTACTGCTGTACATGATGCTGCTGCGCACTGCACGTGAGCTACCGGTCTTTGCGCACTGGCAGCAACGAGATCCCGCGATTGCCGAAGACGTAATTGCGGCAGCAGTCCCTGCGGGAAGCCTTGTCTATGGGCCAGTAAATGGATATTTTTATCCGACTTTGCAAGCTGGTTCTGACTATCGCTACCTCATCGAGCGAACGACTCCGGGGCTATCGAGTACTCCAGGGGAGTTGGACAGGCGGACGCCGATGACGGAAGCGTGCCATCGTGCCGCATATCTGGTGTGGCCTGCGGGAGAGGCAAGCGAACCGTTGCCGCAGCTGCCCCACACTGTGATGGAGCGCATCGCAGATCAGCGTGCGATCCCGCAGATCACCGGTCGAATCGAGCGAATTGTGGAGAGCTTGCCGGCGGGACGGTCCGATGCGGATGACGAAGCATTCACCATCTACCGACTCCATCTTGATCCGCAGTACTGCGCAGTGCTGCATGAGGCGCGCTGAGTTCGATCGGGCGCCGTCTCGCATCCACATATTGCCGAGTTCTTATAGCATTGCTGTTGAGGACATACAGACAAACGATGCAACGACCGCTGGTGCTGGCCATTCTGGATGGGTGGGGATATCGCCCGGAACGTGAAGCAAACGCAATTGCGCAAGCGCGGAAACCGAATTACGACCGGCTGCTGCGTGACTTTCCCAATACGCTGTTGCATGCGTCGGACCACTTCGTTGGATTGCCGGACGGGCAGATGGGCAACAGCGAAGTGGGTCATCTGAACATCGGCGCGGGACGCGTGGTGTCGATGGACATCACACGCATCGACGCGATGATCGCGAACGGCAGCTTCTACGAGCATCCGGAGATTGTGCGGGCAATGGACCGTGCGTGCGAGGGCGGGCGGCAACTGCATCTGCTGGGACTGCTCTCAAACGGCGGCGTGCACTCGCAGCAGGCGCATCTGCACGCGCTATTGCGCGCAGCAAAGATCCGCGGCGCCGAGCGCGTGTATGTGCATGCGTTTCTCGACGGCCGCGACACCCTGCCAACGAGTGGTGTTGGCTATCTGGAAGCGCTGGAGCGCGCGATCGAAGAGATCGGCGTGGGTCGCCTGGCCACGGTGAGCGGCCGCTACTACGCGATGGATCGCGATCGGCGCTGGGAACGCGAGCGGCTGACCTTCGATGCGATGGTGAAGGGTACGGCCGAAGCCGGCGCATACCGCGACGCGATTGCGCGCGTAAAGGAGAGCTATAGCCAAGGCGTCACGGATGAGTTCGTTCTGCCCTTCGTGGTTGCAGACGTAGCAGGCGAACCGGTGGCGCGGGTGCGCGATGAGGACGTGTGCATCTGCTTCAACTATCGAGCGGATCGCGTGCGGCAGATCACGCGTGTGCTGGCGCGCGAAAGTGGAATCACGGCGACTGGCGGGCGCGAGCTGCCCGGCGCGGAAGACCTGGACAAGACCATTCCGCGCTCCGAGGTGCCGAAAGATTTGCACTATCTGTCGATGACGCAATACGACAAGCAGTTCAAGCTGCCGATGGTCCTGTTGCCGGAATCGATGGAGAACCTGCTGGCAAATCGCCTGGCAGCGGCGCAACTGCGCAATCTGCGGGTAGCAGAGACGGAGAAATACGCGCACGTGACCTATTTCTTCAATGGCGGCATAGAGAAGGAATTTCCCGGCGAGGAGCGGCAGATGGTGCCGTCGCAGAAGGTGGCGACATATGATCTGGCGCCGGCGATGAGCGCGCGGGGTATCGCCGATGTCGTCACCAAGGCAGTGGCAGATACGGCGTTTCAGTTGATCGTGGTGAACTTTGCGAATGCCGACATGGTGGGGCATTCAGGCAAGCTGGAACCGACAATCCGCGGAGTAGAGACCGTAGACGCCTGTCTGGGCCAGCTTTACACGGCGCTGCGGCAGGCGGGCGGATCGATGCTGATCACCGCGGATCACGGCAACGCGGAGATGCTGGTCGATCCCGTGACCGGCGGACCGCACACCGCGCATACGACAAACCCGGTTCCGTTTGTGCTGGTGAGCGAGGAAGCGGCGAAGTACCGGCTGCGCGAAGGCGGTTCGTTGCGGGACATCTCGCCGACGGTGTTGGCGATGCTCGGGCTGGAGCAGCCGGCGGAAATGAGCGGGGGAGACCTGCGGGTAAAGCTGTAGCGCTCGTCGCAGGGTCGTTGAGCGCGGTCCCTTCGACAGGCCAGGATCTGCGCTCTAACCTTTGGTTACGATCCGACTGACAAGCGATGGCTCAGCAAAACGAGCCGCCCCTACCGGCGCTTTCGAATCGAGGCGCTGAGCTGTTTCTTGAATGCCGCGAGCGTCTGTTCTTTTAATTTGCTGACCGGCAGACCGCGGCGCTCGAGTGCATGCTCGAGCCGGCGCACGGGATCCGTGTCGCCATCCAGCGGCCACGGCTTGCAGTCAATCAGCGTTGGGCCAACACCACGGCGGGCGCGCAGGATTGCCTCCTGTGCCACGCGGTATAGCGCGACCACATCGTTGCCGTCGACCGGGATGCCGTAGAGGCCAAGGGGCGCAGTGTGCTTCGCGCTGCTGACATCGGAGGCAGCGGCGGTTTCGATGACAAAAACGATGCCCAGCTTGTGCGCGGCGGCGTAGCTCAGCGAGGGGCCCAAACCGTCCAGTGAGGTAATGCTCGTCCCGCTAAACGCCAGCGCGACCTGACCGGTGCCCTGCCGTGCGAGGGTGTGGCCGGCGGCGATAGCGAAGCGCGCCTCGGGTGTCGATGCCGGGTCCAGGATGCCGGGAAGCGCAGCTCCGGTGAGCACGCGACGCAGGGCGTGTCCGCGTGCGAGAGCCGCGAGCCGGTCGCCAGCAATGGGCATGACGACGTCGCCCTCTTCCAGATGAGTCACAGTTGCGGTGACGATTGCCTCGCGTGCGACGAGGGAGACGGAACTCTCCTTGCGCCGGTTGCGCTGGCGCAGCAGGCGGGTACGGAGCAGGGTGACGTAGAGATGCTGGAGCCGCTCGTCGGAGATAAGGGGATGGGGTGTGGCGGCGGTGGCTGCACTGGGCCTTCTTGGCATGTTCAGCAATGGTCCTTGGGGCAGGAAAGGGATAAAGAGCATTTTCGCTGATGCTGTTAGGCAGCGGAGATCATTTCGGCGAGGCTTTTTCTCAGCAAAAAGCCACGTCAATATCCGCTGGCCGTTCTACAACTACAGGGAAAATGCTCCATGCAGATCGCTGTTGATTGTAAAGCACGCGCACCGCTTACAAGAGCGCGGAACACGCCGCTGCGCCGCCAAGTGGTCTTTGCATTGGTCCGAAAATGATAAAGCGGGAGGCGTGCGCCAGAGTGCCACAGCTTTTCGCGATGCGCAACGAGTGCTTTTCAACAGAAGTGTGCATAAGCCTGTGCACAAGCGCGCCGCATGCGTGATTCACCCAGTGTTTATCGATGGTTGCACGCCATGCACTACTTTCGTTGCACGGCGGCGAAGGACGCGATGGGCGTTGCATGGAGGAGTGGTCATCGTCCGCCGTTCGGTGTCTTACGTGGAGTAGTCGGCATTGATGGAGACGTACTCGCGGGTGAGATCGCAGGTCCAAAAGCGGCAGGCGCCGCTTCCTAACCCGAGGTCGATGTGGACGCTGAACACGGGCTGGCTGAGGTAGCGGTGCGCGGCGCCTTCGTCGAAGGCGGCGGCTCGTCCGCCGCGCTCACAGATGAGGAGATCGCCGAGCCGGATGGTGATGCGGCTGGGATCGACCTCTGCGCCGGAGTAGCCCGTAGCTGCAATCAGGCGACCCCAGTTGGGATCGCTGCCGGCCCAGGCTGTCTTGACCAGCGGCGAGTGCGCGATGGCCTTCGCGATCAGGAGTGCGTCGGCGTCGGAGGCAGCGCCGCGGATGCTGAGCTCGACCAGGTGGGTGGCACCTTCGGCATCAGCCACGATCTGCTTTGCCAGGGAAGTGCAGACTTCGCTGAGTGCTGCGGAAAAGATATTGGAATTGAGGTCATTGAGGGCTGCGCCTGATGCGCCGCTGGCGAGCAGCAGTACGGTGTCGTTGGTGGAGGTGTCGCCGTCGATGGAGATGCGGTTGAAGCTGGTCTCCGCGGCTTCTCCGAGAAGACGCCGCAGCAGCGCAGGTTCGACCGCGGCATCGGTGCACAGATAGACGAGCATAGTCGCGTGCGGGGCTGCCGCGAGCTGGGGATGGACCATCCCCGCGCCTTTGGCGATCCCGGCGAGACGGACTGGGCGGCCGTCGATTTCGATGGTGGCGTGGGCCGTCTTGGGTCGAGTGTCGGTGGTCATGACAGCGGCGGCGACGCTCGCGAAGTGGTCGGGAGTATCGCCAATTGCTTCGGACAGGGCGGGCAGAGCGGCGCGGACCTTTTCCACGGGAAGAGGCACGCCGATGATCCCGGTGGATGAGGGGAAGACTGCCTGCGCAGCGCAGCCGAAGACTTCTGCGGCAGCATCGCAGCACTGCTCGGCGGCGGCGATGCCGGCCTCGCCGGTGGCGCAGTTGGCATTGCCGGCGTTGATGAGCACAGCGTGGATGTGGCCGCGGTTGGCGGCGAGATGGCGGCGATCGATGATGAGCGGCGCTGCCTGAACCTTGTTGGTGGTGTAGAGCGCGGCGGCGCTTGCGGTATCGGGCGCGACGATGGCGGAGAGATCGGCGCGGCCACTGGCTTTGATGCCGGCGCGCACGGCTCCCCATAGAAATCCACGGGGCAGGGAGGAGGATGTGTCCATGAAGCTTTTACTCTAACAATTGAAAAGCAAAAGCGGGCAAGAGCAATGAGCGAGACAAATGAGTCTACAGAGTGGTTCGCCGAGCTGCGCGATGTGCATGTGGCGCGCGGCGAGGCGGTGGTGCTGCATGGGATTGATCTGGCGATCAGGCGCGGCGAACATGCCGTTATCCTGGGCCCCAACGGGTGCGGCAAATCGAGTTTGATCAAAGTGCTGACATGCGAGTGCTATCCGCTGGCGCGTGATGGGTCGTCGGTGCGGATCTTCGGGCGCGAGCGCTGGGTGGTGGAGGAGCTTCGCAGGCGGCTGGGTGTGGTCTCTGCCGAACTGCCGGGGCCGAGCACGACACACACGCCGGGGCGTGACGCGGTGGTCTCGGGCTTTTTTGCGAGCTCGACACTGTGGCCGCACCTTGTCGTAACGGCGGAGATGCGAGAGCGGGCCATCGAAGCGCTGGAGTTAATGGAAGCGACCCATTTGGCAGAGAAGCCGGTAGGCGAGATGTCCGCGGGAGAGTCGCGGCGGATCATGATTGCGCGGGCGCTGGTGCACCGGCCGGAGATGCTGCTGCTGGATGAGCCCTCGAACGCGCTGGATCTGCGCGCGCAACGCGAGCTGCGCGAGACGCTGCGGCGGTTGGCGCAGCAGGGAACCGGGCTGCTGCTGGTGACGCATCATCTGCCGGATGTGCTGCCGGAGATCGATCGCGTGATCCTGATGCGGGAAGGGCGCATCGTGGGCGATGGCGCGAAGCGCGATCTGCTGACGGCGGAACGGCTGGGAGAGTTGTTCGGTCGACCCCTGGATGTGGTCGAGCGCGAGGAGTATTTTCACGCGCTGGCGTGAGGCTGACGATTCGTCGCGCAGGATAGAGGCCGGATCAAACTTCGGCGTAGTGGGTACGGGCTGCGGACAGGCGATTTTCTTTCCAAACCTGCCCTATGAATTCTGTTGCTCCGGCATCGTGGCAGCAGAGCGTCCCTCTCTTGACCTGTTGCGCGGCCAGCGTTAACTTAAAAGTACACGGGAAAGGAGGATGATCCAGCGAATGAAAACTTCTGACGGTAGTTGTTCGATCACAGTACGTGAGGTGACTGAGGCTTAGGGCGTTCATGCTCTAGACCTGGCGAATCAGAACTTTTTCGCTGAGGCCCACTTCATAGCCCGCGCTGCCAGATTGGGAGGCGGACGGGTGAAATCGAGAAGCGTGCACGCCTCAGGTCAACTCCAACAGATCACCGGGAAAGGCCCGCAGCCAGTATGGTGCGGGCCTTTCTCTTTGTAGCGATAAACTAAAAGCCATGGAACCACTAGTGATTGCGGGCCGGGCCTTTCAGTCGCGGCTGATTGTGGGCACGGGCAAGTACAAGGATGGCGCGGAGACACAGCGGGCCATCGAGGCCTCTGGTGCGGAGATGGTGACGGTAGCCGTGCGGCGGGTGAACCTGGATCGCACGAAGGAGTCGCTGCTGGATTTCATCGATCCGCAGCGCTATTTCCTGCTGCCGAACACGGCCGGCTGTTACACGGCGGATGAGGCGATCCGCGCGGCGCGGCTGGGGCGCGAGGTGGGACTGTCGGACTGGGTGAAGATCGAGGTGATCGGCGACCAGGCGACGCTGTACCCGGATGTGCAGGCGACGCTCGAAGCGACGCGGGTGCTGGTGAAGGAGGGCTTCACCGTGCTGCCGTACACCTCCGACGACATAGTGTTTGCGAAGCGGCTGGTGGATGCGGGCGCGGCGGCCGTGATGCCGCTGGCTGCGCCCATTGGCAGCGGCATGGGGCTGCAGAACACAGCGACCCTGCGCATCCTGCGCGAGATGATCACGGAGGTGCCGCTGATTGTCGATGCGGGCATCGGTTCGGCGGCAGAGGCCGCGATGGCTATGGAGATGGGCGCAGACGCAGTGCTGATCAACTCCGCCATTGCGACGGCGAAGAACCCGGTGCTGATGGCTGAAGCGATGCAGCATGCGGTGCTCGCGGGACGGGAGAGCTTCGTTGCGGGACGGATGCCGCGCAAGCTGTACGCGACGGCGAGTTCTCCGGTGGAGGGCATATCGAGGGTGAGTTGAGTGTCTTGAGAACCGTCCCACTTGCTGCCATCCGCCTGCTCTGACGCGATAGTGCATCTCTCGTGTCCTTTATGCCGAAGCTCGAACGCTACGCAGCTTTTCCGTCAGGAAAGCTGCACGTCTCGTCACTGGAGGAACCACAGCATAGGAGAAATGCTCTAGACTCCTGCCATGCGCGTCTTCGGGATTGACTGCGGCACTGAGTGCACCGGCTACGGCGTGGTCGACGTGGACGAAACCGGTCGCACGTCACGGTTGCGGGCGATTGCCGCTGGCGGGATCGTGCTCTCGAAGAAGGAGACGCTGCCTACGCGACTGGCGCGTGTCTATGCCGAGCTGACCGCGTTGATCACGCTGCATGAGCCGGTGGTGGTCGCGATCGAGGATGTGTTCTTTGCCGCGAACGCGAAGTCGGCTCTGAAGCTGGGGCAGGTGCGCGGCGTGGCGCTGCTGGCGGCGGCTAACCTTGGATTGCCGATCGCGGAGTATGCGCCGCTCACGGTGAAGTCGTCCGTAGTGGGCTACGGGCTCGCGAAGAAGGAGCAGGTGCAGTTCATGGTGGCACGGCTGCTGGAACTGGAGCATCAGCCCGAGCCTGCGGATGCAGCGGACGCGCTGGCGATTGCGATCTGTCACATCCACACGGCGCAGACGCTGGCGGCGCAGAGCATCGTGCCCACAGGTGTGTCGCCCGCAGGGATTCCCGTTATGAGGCCACGATAGATGCGGATTGCAGGCTTCGCTGCTTCTACCGGACTTGCATGGGTGCTGTGCGTTGCGGCGCAGGCAGAGCCGCCGGCGACGGTCACGTTCCACTTTGAAAATCCACAGTTGCAGCCGGCGAAGTACACAATCACGCTGCATGAGGATGGGACTGGCCGGTTTCAGGCAGAGGCGGGGCCTACCACGCCCGACGATACGGCCGCATTGCCCAGTGAGGGGCAGGACCGCCCGATCCAGGCGACGGCGGCGACGATCCAGCACATCTTTGCCGTTGCTCGGGCGAAGAAGTTCTTCAACATCGCATGCGAGGGCGGCGATGCGCACATGGCCTTCACTGGAAAAAAGCAATTGGGATACCAGGGCGTGGATGGCCACGGAGGCTGTTCTTATAATTACAGTAAAGATCCAAAGATTGAGTGGCTTACCAACGAAATGCAAGGTATCGCTGCAACTCTGGAAGAAGGCCGCCGCCTGGAGATCGAGCACGAGCACGGGCGGCTGAGCCTGGACGCCGAACTGGAGACGCTGGAGACCATGGCCCAGAACGGGCAGGCGCTTGAGCTGCAGAACATCGCGCAGACGCTGCTCGCGATTGTGAAGGATGAGGCGGTGCTGCAGCGAGCACAGAAGCGCGCGCGGCATCTGCTGGCAATCATCGATGCGGGCGGCGTAGTGACGAAGTAGCGAGCGGTGAGCGCGCTTGGCTCGTCTGTAATCCGTAATGTGTCTTTAAGCCATCGCGCCCATGACTTCGGCCAGAAATCTTCAGCTTCGCTTCATCTTGCGCGTTGGAGCGGAAGGTCTGCGACCTTCTGTAGGATTGCGGGTTCTAACCAATAGAGCCAGCGACCTCATTCCGGAAGCCGACGGTTTGAAGGCCTGAGCTTCAGGAGGTGGGCCATGCGTGGACGCCGATGGTTTGTTTCGTTCTTTGCCTTGATGATGGGCGCTGGTATGAGCACGCTGGCGCAGGTGCCCGCCACGACTGCTTTGGTGCGGCTGAGTTATGTGCAGGGACAGGTGAAGGTCCTCCAGGGTGAGACGACGCAGTTCGATCAGGCGCAGGCCAACATGCCGCTGCTTGCCGGGTACACGCTTTCCACCGGAGAGGATGGGCAGGCGGAGGTGGAGTTTACCGACGGCAGCGTAGCCCGGGTGACGCCGAACAGCCAGCTTCGGCTGGATCGCCTGCCTCCTGCCGATCAGCGTGACGAGAATACCGAGTTGACGATGGTCTCCGGCCTGGGCTACTTCGAACTCAACACTGCGAATGGTCAGCGCTTCGCGGTGCACTTCAACGCCGCGCAGGCCCAGCCCGTCACAGACTCGATCTTTCGCATCAATCTGGACAAGGCGCCGGATCTCTCGGTGTTCGTCGGGACAGTGCGCGCTTCAGCGAGCGGTGGCTTCGACCAGACAGTGGAGGAAGGGCACAGCCTGCATTTCGATGCGGATGACGCCTCGAATGTGACGACCGCGAGCATCCAGAGCGACACATGGGACCAGTGGAACCAGGACCGCGACAGCCAGATTGCGCAGCAGGCCCAGGAACAGACCAGCGCGCGGGAGACGAGTGGTGCTGCAAGCGAGCCGGGCTGGGACGACCTGGACGCCAATGGCGACTGGTATCCGGTGGAGGGCTACGGGAATGTGTGGGTGCCGAACAGTGAGCCTGATGGCTGGGATCCTTATGGGAACGGCTACTGGGCAAACTATCCGGGGTGGGGATATACGTGGATCTCCGGATACCCATGGGGCTGGCTGCCGTATCACTGCGGCGCGTGGAACTACTGGGACAGCATGGGCTGGGGCTGGGTGCCGGGACAATGCGGACTGGGCTGGCAACCGGTGGTGACGATCTGGAATACGCCGCGCGGCTGGCGGCCTCCACCGCGGCCTATCCCGGGCGGACACATCGGCTCGCCGAGCACAGGAGATCGTCTAGTGGCGGTAAACCGTGGACCGGCGTTGCCGACTCGCGACATCCACAACCACCACACGCAGCCGGTACGGATTGAGGGCCAGCGTGTGGATCCCCTGCCGGTTCTGGAGAATCCGACGCAGGGTGGACGGCCTGTGTACGGGGTAACAAACACGCACACCATGCCGGTGCGCAGCACCTATGGCTTTGCCGGGGGAGGCGGAGGCACGCATGCCCAGCCGCCTGTTCAGGTGGGTCCGGGTGGCGCTGCTCCGGTTGCGCGGCCGCCGATAGTGGCTCCGGTGCGACCCATCTTCCGGCCACCGCCTCCGACACAGACGGCGCCACGGGTGTATGCGCCTGCTCCGGCGCCACGCAGCTATTCACCGCCGCCGGCACCGCATCCATCGGCACCGCCGGTGAGTGCGCCGCATGACAACGGTGGAGGACATCACTGAAGAGAACTGGCGCAGTTCAAGCGGCGAGAGGAGGGTTTCTCGCCGCTTTTGCTTTGTTACGAGGTGGCGAGCGCGCGGTAGACAGCGGCCATGTGGGAGAGATCGACGGCCTCGGCGCGTACGCTTCGATCGAGACCGGCGGCGGCAAGGGCTGACGCGGTGGCGCTGGTGCTGTAGCCGGCGCTGCGCAGGTTGTTGGCCCAGGTCTTGCGCTTCTGCGCAAAGCTCGCGCGCAGGAAGGGCACGAACCGCCCGGGTGTGACGCCGAGCTCCTCAAAGCGGGGCTGCACGTGGAGCCGGAAGACGCTGGAATAGACCTCGGGTGGGGGCGCGAAGGCGCTGGGCGGCAGGGTGAAAAGCAATACGGAGTTGCCGTAAAGCTGCATGGTTGCGCTGAGCATTCCGTAGTCGCGGGAGCCGGGCGAGGCGGTGACGCGTTCGGCGACTTCGCGCTGCACCATGAGAACGGCACGATCGATGGCAGTGTGGTTGTGGACGAGATGGAGCAGGATATCCGATGTGATGTAGTAGGGCAGGTTGCCGACTACGGTGAGCTTGCGGCGGTGTTCTTGCGCCAGCGAAGAAATGTTGAGAGTGAGAATATCGGTGTGGCGGACTTCAACGTTCTGCGATGCGGCGAACTCACTGGCGAGTGCGGCCGCGAGCGTGGAGTCGAACTCGATCAAAGTGAGGTGTCCTGCCTGGCGAGCGAGCAGCCGGGTGATGGCGCCGCGCCCGGGACCGATCTCGAGAACAGTATCCTGCGCAATGTCGCCGAGTGCGGCGACGACGCGACGGCACGCATCTGCATCTACTAGGAAGTTCTGACCGAGCCTGGGTTTCTTCTGCATTTGTCGGGCGTGGCTTGCAGCCGGATAGAATCGGTTTCAACAACCAGAAACTGCACCTTCGCATTGGAGCAGGGCAGCAGTATTTGCAGTGTAGAGGGATGGAACAGAAATGCATATTGTGTACGCGGCCTCGGAGTGCGTGCCGTTTGCAAAGACGGGCGGTCTGGCCGATGTGGTGGGAGCGCTGCCGCGGGAGATGGCGCGCCAGGGACACCAGGTGACGGTGTACCTGCCGTACTACCGGCAAGTGCAGAAGCACATGAAGGAGCGTCGCGTCGCGATCCCGAGCATTACGATTCCATTTCATTCTTTCAATCGCTTCGTGACCGTGCTGGACGGTGGTGTGCGTGACGGCGTGCAGTTCTACTTTTTCGATTGTCCGGAACTGTTCGATCGCGAGGGCCTATACGGTGCGGCAGGCGGCGAATACAGCGACAATGCAGAACGCTTTGGGCTGTATAGCCGTTCGGTGATCGAGGCTGCAAAACAACTTGGGGTGCCGGATTTATTCCATGTGCACGACTGGCATGCTTCACTGGTGCCGGTGATGCTGCGCTCGCTCTACTACTTCGACCCGGTGCTGCGGAAGGTGCCGTGCCTGCTCACGATACACAACGCCGGGCATCAGGGACTGTTTCCATCGCAGATCATCGAGCGGCTGGACCTGCCATGGGATGTCTTTACCGTAGATGGCCTGGAGTTCTACGGCCAGGCGAATTTTCTGAAGGGCGGCATCATCTACGCAGATACGCTGAGCACGGTAAGCCCGCGTTATGCGCAGGAGATACAGACGCGCGAACTGGGCGCGGGCCTCGAAGGTGTGCTGCAGAAGCGGTCTGCCGACTTGAAGGGCATTCTGAACGGCGTCGATTATGACGAGTGGAATCCGGAGAAAGATCGCAAGATCGCCGCGCATTACACACCCGAGCGGATGCAGGGCAAGCGCGACTGCCGGCGCGACCTGCTGCACGGCTTTGGATTGAAGGTCGGCGACAATACGCCGGTGCTGGGCATTGTCTCCTGGTTTTCTACGCAGAAGGGATTCGATCTGCTGGCCGAGATTATGCCGGAGCTGATGACGCGCGACCTGGTGCTGGTGGTGCTGGGCACCGGCGAAGCGTATTACGAGGGGCTGTTCCGCTCTTTCGCGGAACGCTTCCCCGGGCGCATCGCCGTGAAGGTGGCCTACGACGACACTATGGCGCACAAGATCGAGGCAGGCGCCGATATGTTCCTGATGCCGTCACGCTATGAGCCGTGCGGGTTGAGCCAGATATACAGCCTGAAGTATGGAACCGTGCCGGTGGTGCATGCGACCGGCGGCCTGGACGACACGATTGAAGAATGGAATCCCGCGGCCCAGACGGGCACGGGGTTCAAGTTCTATCCCTACGAGCCGGCGGCCTTCATGGCTGCGCTGGATCGGGCCTTCGCGAGTTTTGCAGACAAGACGGTATGGCAGACTCTGCAGCGGAATGGGATGGCAAAGGATTACTCGTGGCGGGAGCCGGCGGGAGAGTATCTGCGGCTGTATGAGGAGTGCGTGCGGCGCCGGTCTTGATTGGTGCTGTGGCTCGGGGAGTTCCCGGATCGGGACTGATTCCCAAAATAGGAAAAACGCGTGGGTTACCTTTGGTGGAAGGTCTGGGGCATAGCTCCGGTGACCAGAGCCAGGTGCCGGGGTTGCCGGCGGCGCGACCCGATGCGGAAGCCGCCCTGTGTGTAGCAGCGGCAGGCATCCAGGCAGTTGGGGCAGAAGTCGTGCCGGCACTCATTGCAGCGCAGCAGGCTCTTGCGCATGAGGCTCTTTTTGCAATGGTGGCAGACGGAGACGTTGCAACCCTTGACCAGATGTAGCTTGCTCAGGTCGGCGGTTAGCACTACGCGGGTGAGATCCAGAGAAATCATGGCAAGTCCATTGAAACGTGGAAGTTGCTACCTGTCGCTTACACGTAGGTTGCTCCCTGGGATCCCACAAACGCAGCATTACGGAGGTCGCTTTTTTATGCGGTGGTGCTCTTGCCAGCCCCAGGCAAAGCGAATAGGCGCCCGGCAGGGTCAGATGGCGGCCGGATGCGCCGGGGGTTACTGGCTCGTCTTGCGCTTGAATGCGTAGAAGAGCGGGACGCCGGCGAGGATGATCGCGGTGCCGAGCAGTGAGTTGCGCAGGTTGCTCTGGTAGCTGTAGACGAGGAGCACGGCTGCGGCCGTGATGAAGAGCGCCGGCAACACGGGGTAGCCCCACATGCGGAAGGTGGTTACGCTTTCGCTCGTTGCACTCTCTCGGATAGCGCGGCGGCGATGCACGAAGATGGTGCTGGACGCGATCATGTAGAAGAGCCATTCGGCGAAGATAGCGAGCTCGAAGAGCTGCTGGAAGCGGCCGACGGCGAGCAGCAGCAACGTGCTGAGTGACGCCTGAAGGACGAGCGATGGCGCGGGCGTGCCGAAGCGAGGACTCAGCTCGGCGACCTTCCGGAAGAAGAGGCCGTCGCGCGCGGCGGCGAAGGGGACACGCGCGCCGGACATGATGGTGCCATTCAGCGTGACGAAGATACTAAGCGCCATGCCTGCAGTGACGAGGGTCGCGCCTGTCGCGCCGAGCACGATGCTGACCGCCGCGACAGCGGGCCGCGGCGATGCAGCAACGGCTACGGCTGGCAGCATGTATTGAATGGCCGCGTTGACGGAGATGTAGAGGAAGCCAACGATGCCGACGCCGAAGAGTAGGGCAAGGGGGATGTTGCGCTCCGGATTGCGGACTTCGCCCGCGACCATGTTGAGGTCATTCCAGCCGTCGTAGGCCCAGAGCGCCGCGATGAGCGCGACCATGAAGCCGGCGAAGCCGCCCTCCGCACCGGTGAAGACGGTGCCGAAGTTTGCGGCGAGTCCGTGCGCGCTGGCGAAGCAGGTAACGGCGATGACCAGCACCAGCAGCACCTTCAACCAGGTAAAGACGAGCTGGAAATTCGCTGCGCGGCGGATTCCGATGTAGTTGAGGCCAGTCATGAGCCACGTCATCGTTATGGCAAAGATCTGCGACCATGCGAGCGGGATGGGGGCGGTGATGGCGGTGTGGTCGAGCCACTTGAAGGCGTGGAAGAGCGCGAGCGTTCGCGCGAGACCGATGGTGACAGTGGCGATGGATGCGGGCTTGGCGACGGCGAACCACGTCCACATATAGAGGAAGGCAGGCAGATCGCCATACGCCCGGCGGATATATACGTATTCGCCGCCCGCCTGGGGCATGCGCGCGGCGAGCTCGGCATAGGTCATCGCGCCGAAGAGCGAGAGCAATCCGCCGGCGATCCATGCGAGATAGACCAGCGAGGAGTGGCCGACGGCGCGCATCATCTCCTGCGGGACGAGAAAGATGCCGCTGCCGATGATGGTGCCGACGACGATAGCAGTGGACTGCGAGAGGCCGAGCACGCGCTCGAGCGGCTGATGTTCGCGGTCGTATTGCGTGTTGCTGGCGTTCGTCGCGGGGGTAGCGATCGTGATGGCTCCGGCGTGAGAGTGTTCCGCTAGAGTAGCGCGAGTTGGTCAGGAGGTCGCAATGATTTCCAGAGCGGCAGGAGCCTGAAGGACGAGTCGTCAGCGATTGGGCTTCTTCGAAGCGCATCGATCCGCTAGATCGCTGATCGAATCAGAACCCTCAAAGAGCGAGCCCTCGTAGAGAATGCGATTCCTGAATACAGTGAGACCACCATCCACCAAGGCTAAGTAGACGCACCATTCCGGCCAGCTCAGAAGCATAGCTACCAGTTCTGTTAGCAGATTGCCGTTCACGAACGATGGCGACGCTTCGACCCTGTTCCACCGATTCCATTCGTTGTACATGTCGCTAACTACAAAGAAATCCGGATTCCGGACTCCGGACTTCCAGGCATTCTCAGACTCCTCCCATGTTTCCAGAATCGGCATCTCGCCACTTGGTCCTACCGTACCGTGTTTGCTTAAGGTCCTGAGTACAGAATTCCTGAAGCCGTAGTATTCCCGCCACGAGAACAGTGGTGGACCAGAGGTTGGGAACCGTGTGCATTCGGCTTTACTAAAGGGGATGACGCGGATAACCGGCGAGTTTAGCGAGTCGCTCAACGTGCGCTTCCCTTTGCGCGGATTGTACTAAGGCCTGGAGCGATGCACGCTACTGTTTCAGGCCTTTGATTTCACGGCCGTTCTGATAGAGGACGAGATGATCGACTTTGCCGGAGGCGTCGGGGAAGAACTCGATCTCTGCATCGACCACGCGATAAAAGAAGCGCGTGAGGCTGGACGCGAAGATAGGCGCGGGCGGCTGGTTCGTTGCCTGCGCAATCAGGTGATCATTCTGAAGCGTGATGGCGATGGAGAACTTAGGCGCGAGTTGGTAGATGCCGACGTAGCGCGAGAGTGTGGCCAGAGGCACGGTCACTTCCGTGCGCTCGGAAGACAGGACGACTGGCTCGTTGTGCATGACCGATGCGAGGCGGTCAGAAATCTCGTCCGGTGCGTTGCCGTTGACATTTGAGAGCACGATGATGCTCAGGTTTTCCTGCGGATACCAGGCTTCGTAGGTGTTGAAGCCGTTGATACCGCCGCCATGACTGATGCGCGCGTGTCCTTTCAGGGTTTGAATCTCAAGACCGAAGCCGTAGTTCTCCTTGAAGGGAGTGGTCATCTTCTTGAGTGACGCGGGGTTCAGCAGCTTGCCGCCGAAGAGTGCCTGCTGCCATCGCAGCAGGTCGCCGGTAGTGGAATAGAGCTCGCCCGCAGAGAAGGGTACGGTCATGTCGATGTAGCTGGCGTTTTCGAGGCCATGCGGACCGGGTGTATAGCCGGAGGCGCGCCGCGGCAGGATTACGCTGTTGCGGTCGCAACCAGTGTCCTGCATGGCTAGCGGTGTGAAGATGTTCTGCTGCAGGAAGTCGCAGTACTTCTGGCCGCTGATCTTCTCAATTAGATAGCCAAGCAGAGCGTAGCCGGAGTTGCTGTAGTTCCACTTCTCGCCGGGCTGGAATTCGAGCGGCTTGGCGCGGAAGCGGGCGACGAGCTGCTCCGGCGTGACCGGCTGGCTTTGCAATGTGCTGTAGTCGGGAAATGAGGTGAAGCTCGGGATGCCGGAGGTATGGGTGAGCAGGTGAAAGAACGTGATGTTCTTCCACGCCGCGGGTTCATCCGCCATGTATTTGGAGATGGGGTCGTCGACCTTCAGCTTGCCGCGTTCTTCAAGCAGCAGGATGCTGGCGGCGGTGAACTGCTTGGTGATGGAACCGAGGCGAAAGCGAGTGTCAGGCGTGTTAGGGACATTCCATTCGAGATCCGCCGAGCCGTAGCCCTTATTGAGAATTGCGCTGCCGTCGCGTTCCACCAGAACGGTGCCCATGAAGTGCTGCGAGGCCACGGCGTCCTGGATGATCTGCTCCATTCGTTTCGTGTCGGGTTGCTTCGCAGCGGAGACGGAGGGTTGAGCCTGCGCCGAGACAACGACGAGACAGAGCGAAGTGAAAGCAAGCGCGAAGCGATGCATCTGGCGATCCCGTGACATTGTCATCAGATGTAGTGCTTGAACTCCGGCCAGTCTTTCACGATGCTGCCCTTGCGTCCGCGGCAGAGATAGATGTTGCGGTGCTCGAAGGGCATGGCGTAGGGGTGGTCCATGACGCCGACGATCTCGACCGAGTCGTAGTACTTGCGCATCTCCTCAAGCGAGGCGCCGTTGATCACAATGATCAGGTCGCCGGTCTCGCCGTGTGGTCCCCAGATCCAATAGTTGTTATGGCCGCTGATGGCGAAGGGCAAGCCGCGACCAAGGAAGTTGATGGCGCTGGCCTCGCCGTAGTTGGAACAGAGAATGCCTGCGCGGGCGCGGTCCGCCGGCGAGAGCTCGTTGACGACGCGGGTGACCTGGTTGACCATCTCCTGCCACCCGAAGCGGTCGGCAAAGAACTGCGGAAAGGCGCTGGTGGCCTCGTTCTCCATGTTGCCCGCGGTGTGCAGGTGCATGCGGGCGGTGTAATCGAGCCATTGTTCCGGGTTAAGGACGGGCATCGACATGGGCATGACAATGATGCCCCCGATGATTAAAAGCGTGGCATAGGCAGGGACGATCCAGCGGGTGCGGGGGCGCTTCAGCAGCGCCTGCCAGCAGGCGCCGCCGGCGGCGAAGATCGCGGGATAGATGGGCGCGAGGTAATAGTCCTTGGCGTCGCGCGTGGCGAACATCAGCACGAGAAAGACGAGATAGGTCCAGCCCAGGAATCGCCATTCGCGGCTGCGGCGGCTGACAAGCAGCCACACAACGCCCGCGAACCAGAGCGGCAGACTGAGCGGGTTCAGCATCAGCGCCTGCGCGCCGACGAACTGCAATGGCGAGAGGACGACGTTCTTATGGTCTACTTTGCCGTTGTGGATGAACTCGAGCGTGGGGAAGTGATTGTGGATCTGCCACAGCAGGTTGGGCAGCGCCAGCACAAAGATGAGCGCGACACCGACGATGACCGCGCGATGGAAGAGGATGCGGCGCTGCGGCGTGACGAGAAGCCCGATGAGAAGTGCGATGAGAAAGACGACCATCGATGGCTTGTTCTCAATACCGAGGCCGCCGGCAATGCCGAAGACGATCCACCAGCTGGCAGACGCGCCTCGGAGCAGCATCAGGATGGCGAGGACCGCGGCCATCCAGAAGACGGCCTCGAAGGAGTTCATCGAGAGAAAGCTATCGAGCCCGAGAAACTCCGGCGCAAAGAGAATGCCGAGCATGGCGAGCGCCTGCGCAACCCGGCGTCCGCCGAGGGCCCACGTGATGATGCCGGCAAAGAAGACGGTGGCTGCGCCGGCGAGTGCGCTGAACATGCGGATGCCGGCGAGAGAATTTCCAAACAGCGCGATGGCGGCGCGTGCCTGCAACGCGACGATAGGGCCGTGGTCGACGTAGCCCCAGGCGAGATGCCGTCCGCAGAGGATGTAGTACATCTCATCGCGGAAGTAGCCCCAACCGATATGCGGCTCCCACAGATTGACGCCCAGATGCAGGAGAAACTTGAGCAGTGCGAAAAGGCCAGCGAGCGCGAGGGCTGATCGCAGGGTTGTCCCTGAATCAGCAGCTGCTCCGGCTTGTGGAAGGTCGGGAACGGCGCGGGCGCTGGTTGGATTCATGTTTTTCCGGTACAGCGGTTCGCTTTTGCAGGTACAGCAGTTCGCTATGGGCGATGCGGTCTTCGAAAGTACGAATAGTAGAGCATTTTCCCTATGCCATGCGTAGCGGAGAGGGTCTCGACGTAGTTATTTTTTGACGACAGCGACAAGTGCTTCATTGGTCGCTATACATCTGTACGAGAGATGCTTTATCGCGGTTCCGTCATGCGTCCGGTTACGATTCAACCGGCTGCAAGGTGAACAATGTGAGCTCAGGGGGACAAAGGAAGCGTACCGGCAGCTTGACGGTGCCTATGCCGCGATTGACATAAAGCTGGAGCGGACCCACTTTGAAATAGCCCTCGACGAAGCGCCGCCCTCCGTGGGGCAGCATGTGCCTCGGAGTTCCAAGGAAGGGCAACCGCACCTGGCCGCCGTGGGTGTGGCCGGAGAGCATGAGGTCCACGCCGCCATGGGCCACTACGTGATTGGCATAATCCGGCTCATGCGCCAGAAGGATCACGGGCTCATCGGGCGCGGCCTGGCGGGGCACGGCCTTGTTCAGGTCGGGGGAATCTTCAAGCGAGCTGCGCAGTCCCGCGAGCCACAGGCGGTTGCCGTCGCGCTCGAAGGGAAGATAGCTGTTCACCAGTGTCGGAATACCGTGGACTTTCAGCGCATCGACGACAACGGGCCAGCCGACCAAAGCATCGTGGTTGCCGAGTGAGGCAAAGCGATGCGGGCACTGGATGTCGCCGAGGATCTCCGCGCAGGGATAGCTGAGGCGCGCGCTGACGTGGTCCGGCAACAGGCCTTCGGTGACAAAGTCGCCGGTGAGCACGACGATGTCAGGGTTGAGTGCGTTGATGCGGCCAACGACCTCGCGCACGAAGTAGGGTTCGGTGTACTCGTCGTAGTGGATATCGCTGACCTGCGCGATGCGGAGCCCACGGAATGCTTCGGGCAAACGGGGCAGGCGAATGATTTGCTCGACGAGTTCGAGATGATGCCGATCCCAGAATCCGGAGTAGGCGACGAGTCCGCCCCCGGCTGCCAGGGCGGAGAAACCGAGAAACTGCCGGCGCGAGAGCGTGCGAGCGGTTTCGGTGGTGGTTGCGGTGGTCACTCTTGTTCAGGATAGGCCATCCGCGCAACTGGGCCGTGGGACGAAGGTGACGTCGAGTTGAGTTGGCGCCGCTTTCATTTCCCCGGCGCCCATCGTGCGACGTTTACTCCGATCGCAGCGCGTGGGCGGGGTCTACCGTTGCTGCCCGGCGTGAGGGCAGATAACAGGCGAGGTATGCCGTGGCCACCACACCGACGGTGATCATCACGTAGGTGACGGGATCGACCGGGCTGACGTTGAACAGGATGGATGACATCAGCCGCATGGAGATGAAGGCCACGACGAGGCCGCATGCGACGCCGATGCCGGTGAGCCACAATCCCTGGCGTACGAACATGGCGGTGAGCGATGGACGTTGCGCGCCGAGCGCCATGCGGATGCCGATCTCCCGCGTGCGTTGCGAGACGGAGTACGAGATGACACCGTAGATGCCGACGATACCCAGAAGAAGGGCCATGGCGCCTGCCACGCAGAGCATGACGAGTGTGAACGAAGTGCGCGCCATGGATTTGGTGTAGAGCTCGCCAAGAGTCGAAACATTGGCGAGGGGTACATCAGGATTGATGGACCAGACTGCGCGCTGCACCTCATTGATGAAAACCTGCGAGCCGGCGCGCGGGCTGCGGATATAGAACGAAACGCCGCGCTGCACGTACTCTTTCTGGCCTTCGAAACGGTCCTGCATCAGCGGCCAGTAGACGGTGCTGGGCGCCGGCTGGCTCACGCCATCGTCGTGCACGTCACCGACGACGCCGACGATCTCCCGCCAGTCATCCGTGTTGGCGACGCGGATGCGCTTCCCGAGGGCGCTCTGAGCGTCATGCCAATACTCTTTTGCGAAGTTTTCCGAGATGATGGCGACGGGGAGTTTCTGGTAGGTGTCTGTCCAGGTCAGATCGCGTCCCGCGATCAGCGGAGTGCCTAGCGTGGCGAAGGTTCCGGGCGAAATGCGTTTGAAGCGGCGGATCGGCGGCAGCTCGCCCTCTCCGTAGACGTGATCCTGGGCAAACAGTACGTCGTTGTTAGAGCCTCCATCCATGGGCACGACACTGGAGAAGCTGACGGAGGTGACACCGGGGATCGCCGCAAGCTTGGCCTGAATCTCCTGATCCATGCGGATGACGCGGTCGCGCTGCGCATCGGGTATCTGGGTGTCCTGGATGTAGAAGCGGAAGGTCTGAAGCTCATTCGGCGAGGCGAAGCCGGGCGAGACCTGCATCATGGCGCGGAAGGTGCGGATCATCAGGCCCGAGCAGATGAGCAAGACGAGCGCTAGCGCAACCTGCACCACCACCAGTGTCTTACGCGCACGATGACGTTCGCGGCTCTGGCTCAGTGCTCGGCCGCCTTCGCGCAGACCGCTGGCGGAATTGCCGCCGGCGTATTTCATGACCGGGATAAGCCCGATGAGCACGCTCGTGAGCAGCGCGAGCGCTAGCGTGAAGAGCAATACCGGAAGATTGATGCCGATCTCGTGAATGCGCGGCAAGCCGGTGGGTGCCATCGCTACCAGCAGGCGCAATGCGCCATAGGCGAGCCCGAGACCCAGGAGAGCACCCACGGCTCCGAGGACGGCACTTTCGAAGAGGAGGTCTGTCGTGATGCGCTTCCATCCCGCGCCCAGAGCCGAGCGGATCGCCAGCTCCTGGCGGCGTCCTTCGACGCGCACCAGCAGTAGATTTGCGACGTTAGCGCAGGCCACCAGCAGCACCATGGCGATGGAACCCATCAGGACCCAGAGGACATTGCCCACGTCGCCGACGACATCCTGCTTGAGCGGACGAAGGTTGGGCTGGAAGTGGGCTTTTTCGAAGAGTGCGGGGCTGAAGCCATCGGGAGCCGGAAAGCTGCGGACGGAGATAGGGAGCAAGCGCGCCATGTCGGTGGTGGCCTGCTGCATGGTGACTCCCGGCTTCAAACGGGCGAGGGCCTGATAGCTGAAGTTGCCCAACTTCGTTTTGCTGCGGTCCCACTTCATTGGCAGAATGAGCGCGTCGTCCTTACGATCGAGGAAGTGAAATCCCTGGGGCAGCACGCCTATGACTTCGCGTGGCTTGCCGTCGATGGTCAGGCTTCGACCGATTGCGGACGGGCTCCCGCCGAATTTGCGTTGCCAGTATGCGTAGGAGAGCAACACCGTGTCCGGCGCTTCGCCTGTATCATCGCGGCGGGTAAAGAGACGTCCGAGCGCAGGCTTGACGCCGAGCAGGGGCAGCGTGCCATCGGTGACGTCGAGGCCGTCCACATGCTCCGGCTGTCCGGCGCCGGTAACATTCAGCGAGTCTCCTTGATATACGCCGATGTCCTGGAGGGTGGTGCTCTGCTCGCGGTCGATGAAATAGATCGAAGGCGACATGTTCAGGTCCTTGATGTTGATGCCTGGCGCAGTGTGCCAGACGCCGATCAGTTCCTCCGGATGCGGATAAGGGAGCGGCTTCAGCAGAATGCCGTCGACCACGCTAAAGATGACGGTGTTTGCGCCGATGGCGATGGCAAGCGTGAACAACGTGATGGCGGTAAAGAGCGGTGCGCGGCTGAGCCTGCGGAACACCTGCTTGAGCTGATCGCCGAACAATGCCATTGGTGTTCCTCCGAGGACCGGGTCGTATCGGTTTAACCCTGAGCCTGCGATCGGCATGCCGCGCCGCAGAGCTTCGCACATCTATACGTTTGCCGCAAAGAATAGTTCCGCGGATACTGTCACGGGTTTCAGTATTGGTTACTGGAGCACTCGTAGCGCCGCATCCGCCGCTGCTCCTTCTTCGTCCTTTGCGTGAAAGTACGCGTAGATGGCTTCTGCCACCTTCTTCGCGACGACGGACGTCAGCGCCTCGAGCGAAGCCTGTTCCACGGCACGCTGGGAGCCAAAATGCTGCACCAGCCGTGTGCGGGTGCGCGCGCCTACACCGGGGATGTCGAGCAATTCGGACTGCCGGTCGCGAATCTCGCGGCGCTTGCGGTGATAAGTAATGGCGAAGCGGTGCGACTCATCACGGATGCGCTGAATGAGGTGCAGCACAGGTGAGCGGCGATCGAGGACGATGGGATCGTCCTCCTGCCCATAGAGATAGATCACCTCTTCGCGTTTTGCGATGGAGGCGAGCGGCTGTGTGGTGAGGCCAAGCCCTTCAAGCGCCGCGGCTGCCGCGTGGAGCTGACCAAGGCCGCCGTCGATGAGCACAAGCGACGGCATGGAGCCGCGTTCAGCGCCGTTTCGCGAACGCGCATCGGCGTCGGAGGTCTCAATCAGCTCTGACGCACTCGTCTCCTGCAAGACCCGCTTGTAGCGGCGGCCGACGATCTCGCGCATCGAGGCGAAGTCATCAACGCCGACGACGGTCTTCACCTGGAACTTGCGGTAGTCGGACTTCTTCATCGTGCCGTTCTCCCAGACCACCATGGAAGCGACTGTCTCCGCGCCCTGGATATGCGAGATGTCGAAGCACTCGATGCGGCGCGGCAGCTCGGGAAGCATGAGCAGATCCTGAAGCGACTCCTGAATCGCCTTTTGCGACGGCTGCAGCACCCGGAAGCGCTGATCGTAACTTTGCTTCGCATTCTGGCCTACGAGATCGACGAGCGAACGCTTTTCGCCACGCTGCGGGGCTGCGATCTCGACGCGGTGGCCGGTGCGCTCGGCCAGCAGATGACACAGCGCCTCGCGGTCAGCGAAATCGACCGGCACCAGAATCGAGCGTGGCACGTACTGCTGATCGATGTAGAGCTGCTTGAGCAGAGCAGAGAAGAAGGCAGGCGGGCTGAACGCACCGGCATGGTGAGCTGTCTCAGGCGTGTTCTCTGAGTGATCGTCTTCCACCTGCAGCAGTTCGGGCAGGTCCTCCCAGAAGAGGTCGCGGCGATCGACGATCTTCCCGCCACGCATGTGGAAGAGGTTCACGGCGAGCATTTCGTTTTCGTAGTGATATCCGAAGACGTCCCCGTCGTCGCTGTCGGCACTGGCGATGCGCTGCTTCTCCTGCACCTGGCTGACGGTGATGAGCAGGTCGCGATACTTTGCGGCGAGCTCAAACTGCTCCGCCGCGGCCGCTGCCTCCATGCGCGTTTCGAGCGAGCGGCCCAGCTCCTGCTGGCGACCTTCGAGAAAGAGCTGTGCGTCACGCACGGCTTCGCGATATTCCTCCGGCGTGGTGAGGTTTTCCACGCACGGGCCGAGGCAGCGCTTGATGTAGTACTGCAGGCAAGGGCGCGGATAGTAGCGCGAAAGGTCGAGCTTGCAGCTGGGCAGGAGAAAGGAGCGGTGCAGCAGGTCGGCGACGCGATAGGCGAGGTTGCCGGGGAAGTACGGACCGTAATAGGCGCTGCCGTCCTTGCGGAGGTGGCGGGTGACGAAGACCTTAGGGTAGCGGTCGGCCAACGTGAGCTTGATGTATGGGTAGGTCTTATCGTCGCGCAGCAGGATGTTGAAGCGCGGCTTGCGCTGCTTGATGAAATTGTTTTCCAGAGCCAGTGCTTCGCCTTCGTTGTCGACCAGGATGTAATCGACATCGACAGCTTCGCGCATGAGCGAGCCGGTTTTGGCATTGGCCTGCGCCGCCTGGAGAAGGTAGGAGCGCACACGCGCTCGCAGGTTCTTCGCCTTGCCGACGTAAATGACCTCACCCTCGGCGTTCTTGTACATGTACACGCCCGGCTGGGTAGGCAAGGTGCGGATTTTCTGCTGCAGGTCCATTGAATGTCGAGTGCCAGGGGGCGCCGTGCGCTATGTTTATGCGATTTCGTGGCGCCCATTTTCAGTTTACCGGTGAGCGTGGCACGTGTGCCGGGAGCGTAATAACTACACCGGGCAGCTCCGCTCGCTTCCCGAAATACCCGTAAGTCATTCATGATACGTTTGATACGAGCGAGAAATCGCTTTGGCATGGTTCGTGCATCAGACAGTGGAGGAGTCCTGCGTCCGGCCGCCCCCGCTGGCCATGGCGGGATCCGGTTCGACGTTGCTTCGCGGAATACGCACCGCGAGAGGGAGACTCACTTGACGGAACAAATGAAGCGTCTTACTCAGGTTTCAGGCTGCGCGGCGGGAGCATTGGCGCTGCTTCTTATGGGCGGTTGCTCAAGCAAGAAGTATGTACGGAGCCAGACAGCGCCGCTGATCCAGAAAACAAATGAGCTGGACGACCAGACCGCTACCAACAATCGCAATCTGAAGAATCTGGACGAGAAGACGACGGCGGGCATTGGTAAGGCGCAGTCCTCTGCCGACAGTGCGCAGCAGAATGCGCAGCAGGCGAGCTCCGCCTCCAGCGCCGCCCAGCAGCATGCTCAGGAGGCTGTGAACCGCGCGGATTCACTGGCCAGCGTGATCAGCAACCTGGACAGCTACAAGCAGGTCGCGGCGGCTTCGGTGACGTTTGGTTTCGACAAGAGCGTGCTGACGCGCAAGGACAAGGCGCAACTTGACCAGCTCGCGGCTCCGCTCAATTCGACCAAGGGCTACATCCTTGAAGTGACGGGCGGAACCGACTCAGTGGGAAGCGCGGAGTACAACTACGACCTCAGCCAGCGCCGCGCGGAAGCCGTGGTGCAATACTTGGCTTCCAAGTACAACGTGCCGGCGCACAAGTTCTATCTGATCGGCATCGGCAAGGATAAGGAAGTCGCTTCGAACAAAACCGCAGCCGGCCGCGCACAGAACCGTCGCGTGGACATCCAGGTGCTCTCCAACATGCAGCAGGGGAATGGAACCACGGTTTCTCAAGTTCAGTCGCACTGACAGGGAGTCGGTAGTCGACTGTAAATGAAAGGGCCGGAGCCGAGTGCTTCGGCCTTTTCATTTGTAGATACTAAGCTGCCCAGGAAGAGCAGGTTACGAGAGGATAGCGTCGGTCGGCGTTTCAGATCCGGAAGAATGGATACCAGCCGAATGTGCCCCAGAGTGTGACATTACGAAATTGGTCCTCTCCTCGTTTCTCGAATCGATCAATGCGGTGAGTCCGCGCCTCGATGGATGAAGATAGGTGCCGGTGATTGGCATCCGACTGGCCTAGGGTATCGGCGACGAGCCGGATGTTCGCGGTCAGATCTAGCGCCGTTTTCATCAAAGCCTTGACAGCCTGGGATTCTTCAGAAGACGCGACCCAGGCTGAAGAAGAAGCGGTGGTGTCCCGCATCTCCCGCCGCTCCACCAATCAGCACCGGGCCAAAGATAGTGTTGACGATGACCCGGCGAGCACGTCGGCGGGTTTGCGGGATTGAGCTGGCTGGCCAAGCGGCGTATCCGAACGCTGATAGGTGCCTGCTTCGAAGCGGGTCGCAAGGTACATCTTGCCCCCGAGAAAGGGAGGCAGTTGTACCAATGACCTGAGGAAGCCAAGCTGCCCGATGCCGTACTGGTTGGTCACGATTTCATTGGTGCCATACGCGGCAAAAGCAGTTGTGCCACCAATCGAAAACGCAGGAAGTCCGATGTTGCGGGTTCCGTACAAGGTGCCGCCTCCACCGGAAAGCACGAGCGTGTTGCGCGCACTCAGCGGAACAAACTGCGAGACGTTGCCCTGGGTCAGCGGAAATGCAGGTATGGAGGTTCCACTGGGCGGCTTTGGGTATGCTTCCATCCATTGCGTCCTGAAGAAACCGAGTTGACCAGTGGTCGGTATCACTGGATCGTTTGTATGCAGCAATGTGTACTGGAAGCGCGCAAATCCCTCTCGTCCCGACACTGTGGGCTCGGTGTTTTGGCCGACCTGGAGGGAATAGCTGAGATGTTCCGTCACATAGCCGACACGAAACTCCTGGCTGCGGGCAAGGTCGTAACCGACATCGACCCCGCCGCCTGCCTGTTTCGCTCGATAAATGGACGTAAGGTCACCGCTGCTGTTATAGCCGTTGAACGCGTTGCTATCGAAAAGAACCTGGGGAGCAACGAACCAATTACTGTTAACGAAAAGGGGGCGGAAGTACTCGGTGCGCAGCCCGTATTCGGAACCGACGACAACATCATTGCGTAATTCCGATCCGTAGCCGCCAACGTTGAGGAACGTGATTCTTCCTCCTATGCTGAAGAGCACGTTGTTGTATTGGGAACCGTCGATGGTGATTTGTGGCCGAATAAATGGCGGGGCGTAGCTCTTTTCAGTCGCGTTGATGTGCAGGCCCGGGGTGCCATTCTTCTCCACCATTGTGTAGTCCAGGCTGGAATAGCGACCGTTGCCCTGTATGTTGAGGATGGTTTGCTGCAGATCGTCCGGGTTAAGAGGCTGATGCACAGCCGGCTGGAACTCCTTCGCAATAGCCTTGGCGCTGCGTGCGTCTGTTCCGGTAACTTCGACGAATACAGGCTTGGGCGCCTGCCGGCGCCGGGCATCGCGTCCTTTCAGATATTGGTTCCATGCAGCCTCATCGACAGAAAACCTGGAGAGAACGGATGCCTTGCTTTGCGCCGCTGCGTAGCCGGCCTTGATCAGGGCATCTGCCTGACTGTAGTCCATGCCGTCATACTTGCTGAGGGGAACCGAGATCAGGACATCGGCCTTTTCGATGCTCTGCATTTCATTGGCAGCGATGGTCACAGAGATGGACCTGCCAAGTACTCCGAAGGACGATAGTGAATCAGACGGCGCCAGCGGCTTGACTTCAAGGTGCACTGCAAGTGTGATGTCCGCGCCCATGGTTTTGGCAACATCGACCGGAAGATTGTCGAGAATGCCACCGTCAGCAAAGACATGACCATCCACGCGAATTGGCAAAAAGAAGCCTGGCAGGGACATTGTCGAGCGCATTGCGGTCGCGAAGTTGCCGCTTCGGAAGACATATTTCTTGTTAGAGACAAGATCAGTGGCCACGCACGCGAAAGGGATCGGCAACTGGTCGAAGGTCTGGATGGTGGAATATGGAAGGGCGACGCGGTCGAGAATGAACTGAACTTCTTGTCCGCTATTGAAGCCTTCGGGGAACTTCAATCCGTGTCTCAATCCAAATTCGATGGAACCGGGGTAAACAACCGAATCCTGCTTGCGACGGAAGGTTAGGTTTTGGAAAGGAACCTGACCGCTCAGGACATCATTCCATTGGATCGCCTCAACCAACTCCCGGACCTCGGCTGGGTTGCGGCCGGTGGCATAGACCCCGCCCACCAGTCCGCCCATGCTCGTTCCAGCGATGTAGCTGACCGGGATACGGTGTTCCTCAAGCCACTGGATGACCCCGATGTGGGCCAGGCCGAGGGCACCACCCCCTTCCAGGACAAGCCCAATCTTGGGGCTATTTTCAGGGGCGGAAGCGTTTTGGGGAAAGCTCAAGGTGGAATTGAACGAGACTAGGACGACAGCAACGAGAATTCGCGCTAGTGCGGACATGCCATCTTCACCCTTTCTGCTTTGGGTGCACACGCCGCGGAAAACATAAGTTAGGCCGATAGAGCTTTGCTCGGTGAGGAACCCGGTCTCGTCGTTGTCTCCGGATGAAGAATCAGTCCCCGGCCCGTATCACGGACTCTTAATGCTTTTCTAACGGAGTGTCATAAGATCGCGAAACTAGGGAAAACACTAGATACCGGGTCATTTAGGTGATTCGCCAGCAGAGGAGACAATTCCGATGGGTGGTCGGTGTCTGCGCTAGTGGTCATCTATAAACGCTTGGAAGCAATTACGACCTGCGGTCCTAGTCGTGGACACATACGGCGGCTGGGCGGCCCACGGGCGGAGCGTTCAGTGGGGAAAGGCGCGACAGAAGTGGACCGTTCCGCCGGGTACATGACGCGCTACATTGCGAAAAATATGTGACAGCCAATCTCGCGGAAGAGTGTCTAGTGCAACTGTCGTATTGCATCGGGTTGGTGATGTAGCCGTGGTGGTGAACACATAAGGAACGGGTAATGTATCGGAGGATGCACTGGCTGGGCTGGTACGGAAGGTGTTTCCACTGTCTCCCAGAGGAATGATCGATCACTTGAAGCTCAGGGAGCCGGTCTATCTAAAGACGGCGGCATACGGCCATTTCGGTCACGCGGAGTTCGCGTGGGAACACTTGGATGCGGCGGACGAATTGCTTGCAAAGTCGAAGGTCGCATGACGGAGTGGAAAAGGAGAGCGAATCTGATTATGAAGACCTGACGAAGCGCATTGCCATTAATGTAGGCGGCGGTTACGTTCCCGGCATTAGCGCCGTCACCACCGGCGCGGCCATCCAGGATGGCTTTGATGGTCTGCTATTTCCCGAGCGTTATCTCGATGGCGGCCTCGCAAAGCTCTCGCGCGAGGCCGTCGAGAATCTCTCCGATGGCTCGAGCGCCATCCTGAAATTCAATGTCCGCTGCGCATTGCAATGGCCATCTACTTCTTCTTCGCAGCCTTCTCTGCAACTTTGAGCGTTCGTTCCAGCAGCCGCATCAATCCCTGTTCCTGCGGACCTAGCGCATGAGCTGTCGCTGCGGAGTTGTTCTTTGGATGCTTGCCGCGCTGCTTCAGAATGCCGGAAATGGTTCCTGCCATGTAGCAGTCCAGCAGGGCGGGGTGGACGTAGCATTTGCGGCACACGGAGGGCGTATTCCCCAGCCGTTCTGCCACCTCTTTGATCATCTGCACAACGTTTTTCTTTGCCTTGCTGGCGGAGTCAAATGGCTCTAACTCGTTCAATGTGGCGTAGGCCAGCACCGATCCGGCCCAGGTGCGGAAGTCCTTTGCTGTAAAATCCTGCTCGCTGATTTCGCGTAAGTAATCATTCACATCTGCTGAATCAATGGTGTGGTGCATGCCTTCCTCATCCACATATTGAAATAGCTCGTAGCCGGGAATGTCCTGGCATTGGCGAATGATCTTGGCCAGCCGGCGGTCGCTTATGTCAATGACGTGGCGCTTGCCGCTTTTCCCCTTGAAGTTAAAGGTCACGGTCGATCCATCCACCTGCGCGTGATGGTCGCGCATGGTGGTCAAACCGTAGGAGTGATTAGTCCGTGCATATTCCTCGTTGCCAACACGGATATGCGTGGTTTCCATCAGGCGCACGACCGTGGCCATGATCTTCTGGCGCGGCAGTCCCGGGAGGCTGATGTCTCGCTCCACCCGTTCGCGGATGGCGGTGAGCGCCTCTCCGAAGGCCAGCATCCGTTCGTACTTTGTCCCGTCGCGTACCTCGCGCCAGCGCGGATGGTACCGGCTTTGCTTTCTTCCCTTCGCATCGCGCCCGCTTGCCTGCAGGTGGCCATTTGGGCTGGGGCAAATCCATACGTCTGTCCATGCCGGAGGAATCGCCAGCGATTTGATACGCGCTAATACTTTGGCGTCCCGTATGGTTTCGCCATTCACGCCGACGTAAACGAATCCCTTGCCGCGCCGTTTTCGCCGGATGCCAGGATCGGCATCCGAAACATAGCGCAGGCCTGCCTCCTTGGCTGACTCGGCAGGGAGAACAGCAATCGCTTCTGACATGATTAGATAGAAAATCCGTCCGCTTCTGACCGCTGCCTGTCGCGTGTTCAAGCCACAGCCACGGTCATTTGTTCGTCTTGGATGCGGAAAGACCTTCCTTGTAGAGTTTCAATCGCTTTCACTCCTATACAGATCGCAGATGCCCATCATGTTCACGGCGTCTCAGCAGCATGTCTGAGCAGAGTCCAGCGCGGGGCTCGGGCGAGCCTTTGCAGCCCAGACCGCAGGCGCTGTCGCGCTCTTCCGGCCTGGACATCATCACCGGGGCGGCCGATGAGGACTGCTCTGCCGTGGGCCGTACTCTCAGGCAGGCGCTTCCTCGGCTACACCGTCCTGTGACCGGTCCCTACCTGCTTCCGATGATGCTCACGGTGGAAGCAAGAAAGCCTTGGGTCGGGATACAACAGGGAAAGTGCGGACGCATCCAACCCCTTGGAGGCTGCGACTGAGGCCTCGAAACCGTGTTCGAGTTCAATCGGTCTCGGTGCCGCTGCACCAACGGAGATACTTGGTAATGGGCCACGCGATACGCGGCGCGACGGCTGGAGTGTGAAAATGGAAGAGGAGACATATACAGGCGATCCTGCAGTCCTGAGTTGCTGGAAAGATATTGCCAAATATTTAGGCAAGGGCGTTCGCACCGTTCAACGATGGGAGCGCGAGTTCGCCCTACCCGTTCGCCGGCCGAAGAGCGCAAATCGAAAGAGCGCTGTCGCCGCTCATCCTCATGATCTTGATGCCTGGCTGACTTCACGTTGGGCTTTGCGCGCCGCCAAGGAAACGGCGGGGCCACTTGAAACCGCAGCGGAGCTGATCGGTCTGAAGACGGCGATCAAGGAAAAAATCGACGCGGCACGTGCATTGCGGGCCCAGCAGGGTCACCTGATCCATGAACTCTCAGCGGCGATGCAGATGCTGGTCCAGAATTGCGACCTGCTTGCGAGGGGAGAAGTGCTGGGCAGTCCGCAGTTCCGGGAAAGCAGCAGCACAGCCAACGGAAGCTATTCCGGCCTGAGCGCTGAGCCGATTTCTCTTTCCGCGTTGATCGAAACGCAGCGACGATCGAACGAAGAATCTCGGCGCCTGACGCGCTCGACGGCAGGCGCCCTTTAGCGTCACCGCCGAATCGAGCGGAATTGGAGAAGATTCGCGTTTCACCCGCGGCGCGAAACCTTCCGCTCTGCGCTCCCTAGCGCGAACATCTCCGATACAAAGAAAAGGCTCTGCCGCAGTTACAGATGTGGAACGCACGATGCTTTGAAGCCGCGACAGACAGTGGTCGTGCTTTGAGCTTGGGCACTGGGTTCGACTGTCATCCGCGAGGATGCAACTGTTTAGCGGAGAGCGGCGTCTGCGGCTACAGCGTGAGCGATGCTCCCTGAAACTCAGTCCATGCTTGTCAGGCGAGCATCCGCGCTATTCTAATGCTGAGCGAAGGATTCCGCGATCTTGTCACAGAAGCGATTCACGCAGCGCACATTTTCCGTCCTGTTTCTTCTCGTCCTGAGCGTCTATGGGACGGGGCTTCTCCGCGCTGCTCCGAAGAGCTCGCTGCCCGCCAAATATGCGGCATGGCTGAACGAAGAAGTTCCTTACATCATCACCAATGCAGAGCGCAGCGCCTTCCTCGCGCTCAAGACGGATACGGATCGCGAGGCCTTCGTTCAGAACTTCTGGGCAATCCGCAATCCCGACCCGAACTCTCCAACAAATGAATTCCGCGACGAATACTACCGTCGGCTCGCCTACGCAAACGATCACTTCGGTTCGCCGGGCCGTCACGATGGATGGCGCAGCGATCGCGGCATGGTCTACATCACGCTCGGGCCGCCGCAGCAGCTAACTCCGTATCGCTCCAGCCAGTATCTGACGCCGCTCGAGATCTGGTTCTATCAAAGCCCCAGCCCCAATCACGCGCTGCCGCCCTACTTCTATGTCGTCTTTTACCAACGCAGTCTGAACGAGGATTACAAGCTCTACTCGCCATTTCTCGACAAGCCCGAGCGGCTGGTGCAGAGCACGAATGCCGTCAATGACGAAGCGATGGCGCTGAAGATCATCAAAGAGGATCTGGGAGCGGAGGTCGCGCACATCGCTTTAACCCTGCTGCCAAATGAACCGGCGGATCTGGACAGCCCCAGTCTCGAATCCGAGACGCTCCTGAACCGCATTCGCAACTACCGCAATCTTCCGGAGAACATCGAGCTCCTCGACGAGCGCCGCGCCATGCATGAGAGCGTGAGCCACAGGATCGTCCTCGGACAATCCTTCAGCGATCTCAGCGCGATGGCCACTCGCGATGGAGACGCGCTGGCGAGCATCTCCTATCTCTTTCAGCTCTTCAATCCGCAGGACTTCTTCGTCGCGCAGGGAGAGGATGGACGCTTCTACTACAACGTAGAAGTGGAGGCGGCGCTGAAGAACCGCGATGGCCAGGTCATCTATCGCGACACGCAGAAGATGATGAACTATCTGACCGCGGCAGATGTCGCGGAGCGGCGCCAGAGGCGGTTCGCGCTGGAAGGACGTCTTCCCGCATCGCCAGGCTCCTACACGCTGGAACTCACGGTCACCAATCAGGTGACCCACCAGGCCTTCACCCAGTCGCGCAATGTCGTTGTGCCTCCATTCGATTCGCAACTCAATCTCAGCACGCCGATGCTGCTGACACTCGACAAGCCAGCAGCCGATCCCGGGGATTCGCTGCCATTCACGCTGGCCGGCGTACAGTTCGCGCCGCTCGGAAGCGAAAACGCATCTCTCGCCCACGGCTCACCCATCCGCGTGATGTATCAGATATGGGACAAGGCTCCCTCCGCATCATCGCCTGCGCAAGGCACTCTGAATGTGGTCTACACAATCGGTCAGCTTGGCCGGGCGGAGAAGCAGCAGACCACCCAATCTGTGGACAAGATCCGGATTCGACCACTACGGAAATCTGCTCATCGGGAAAGATCTCGACACCAGCGACCTGTCACCCGGTCCCTATCGTCTGGTGATTCAGGTGACAGATCCGGCCAGCGGCACTCATGCGTCACAGGCATTGAATCTCAACATCTCAACTCCCAAGCCGCCGCTATGGACTGTGATCAGTCCTTCATTTCATCGTCACAACGATCCGTTGGACGCCTTCCGCCGTGGCCAGTGCGCGCTCAGTCAGCATGATCGTGCGCTCGCGGTCTTCTATTTCAGACAGTCGCTCGCCGCTGGCTATCCTGCCGGGGAAGCCTATACGGCGCTCGCCGCTGCCTATCGCGAAGCAGGCAACATCCCGGCGGCGGATGAGGCGGCAAAGCAGGCAGAACAAAATCTTCCTGTCACTCATCACGATGATCGGTGATTCCTGGTTCGATGGACTTCACTGGGGATAACAACCGTGCCGGCGCTGCCACTCGATACCCCTGTCGACTTTCCCTTCAGCTTGGGTGACAACGGTTCGCTCAAACTGGTCTTCGACGTCTTCAACGTCACCAACTCACCGTTCATCCGGACCGTGAACCAGGACATCGACATCGGCTTCCAGGCCGGAGCGGACCCGCTTTCCGCAGCCGAACCACGTTCCAGCGTGCATTCTATGGTCGATTCTCGATTCTGATCGCCGGAAGTTCTTCGTAATCAAGGCCGGAGCACCGCTCCGGCCTTTTCGTCTCTGCGTGCCACGTGTCATTCGAAATATCTCGTTCCAATGCGCGAAAGGTTCCACTGCGTCGTCGGTCAGGGAGCCTTCAATCTCCTATTGGCCACCTGCCGAAGCGGCTCCGCGGGCTTTCGGCCTGTAAGGGCGGGAAAACCAGCATTCGTCCAGTCGACATTAATTCGGCACTATTCAATGTAGGCTCGTCAGTTTATGATTGCAGGTTCTGTCGATAAAACGATATACCGATGGCGAAACAGAATCTCAAGTAACATTGATCTGGGACGAATTGCAGTCGGCCCATATTTGACAATAAATCGCGAACTGCAAATGGCCACGTAGCCACTGGCAGCAAGTTCAATGAAGTTTTTTTGGGAGGAAGTGTATGCATCCAGCTATGGAGAAAGACTCTCCTGCTGTCCGCGCTTGCGTTGACAGCGACCGCCAGCGTGCCCACATATCTACATGGGCAACAGCTCTCTGCGACCCGCGGCGGACTGGCCGGCGTCATCACCGACAAGTCAGGCGCCATTATTCCCGATGCGAAAGTCACTATCACCGGAGCGGCCGACCAGACGCGTCGTGACGACTGACTCCGCTGGCCGGTTCCTCGCGTCGGCCCTCACGCCAGGCATGTACAGCGTTTCGGTCGAGAAGGCGGGCTTCCAGGGCCAGACAGCGAAAAATCTGGAAGTCGTCATCAATAAGACCCAAAGTGTGGACTTCTCGCTCGCAACCGGCAACGTCGCAGAGACGGTTGAGGTGAATGCGACAACGGTCAGCATCGACACCAGTTCTACCGCGGTCAGCGACAACCTTACGGCGTCCTTTTACCAACAGGTACCAGTCGCCCGAAATGTCGGCTCGCTCTTCTACGTCTCGCCCGGCGTGGTGGACGGTGGCGGCACGGGCAAATCCAACCCGTCCGTAGGTGGCGCGACGGGTCTTGAGAACCTCTATCTCGTCGACGGCGTCGTGCTGAACGACTCCGGCTACGGCGGCCTCGGTGTCTTCAGCCCGTCGTATGGCTCCCTGGGGACCGGCATCAACCTGTCCTTCATCCAGGAGGTGCAGGTGAAGACTGCCGCCTATGAGCCGAAGTATGGCGGCGTGAACGGCGGCATCCTGCAGATCGTTACGAAGTCCGGAGGCACCCAATTCCATGGAGCTGTGGCCGCGTATATGGCTCCAGAGGGTACAAGTGCGGCATATAACTACCAGGACAATTACCGGCTCTTTGCCGGGCCCGGGTTCCAGCGCGGGAAGATATACTCGCAGCCTGCGTATGACGCCAGCGTCGAACTGGGTGGCTACATCCCGGTAATGGGGCACCGTGACCGGCTGTTCTTCTTCGGCTCATTCAATCCTTCGCTCAACCAGGTCAATTACCTGGCGCCCAATACACCGTTTGCGGCTGCGGTCTTCAACCACGGGCCATTCACATCGTCGGCCACCACGCGCAATTGGGCCGGCAAGCTAAGCCTGAAAATTACCGATGGCACAACACTGGATGCATCTGCCTTCGGCGATCCCGCACACAACAACTACAGCTTCAACGGAGTCAGCACCAGCACGAGCGGCTATCCGAACATTCAGATAAAAAACACCACAAACTTCAGCACCTGGTCCTATGGCAGCCGCGCTGTCGTGCTCCATCTCGCGTCGTCGGTCAATCCGACAACACAGGTCAACCTGGCCGGGACCTACAAATCCAGCGGGTTTACGGAAGCGGGTTTCGCCAATCTCCCCTTGATCAGTGATCGCACGAATGGCGTTGCTGGCTTTCAGGGACTCGGCCAATACCAGAACCCCGACAACACGTCGTATGGCGTAAACCTCGATGTGCAGAAGGTTGCCAATCTCTTTGGCCCGCATACCTTTTCCGTCGGGGTGGGCTTCAATCGCGCTCTTTATTCGGTCGATAAGGACTACTCGGGTGGCCGCTTCCCCTTCCCCGCAACAAACATGGCCGGAATGCCGATCCAGCAGGTAGGCGGTAATGACACACTTGTGGGTGCGCCGACCAGCGCCGGCTTCTATCTCTCGAATGTACCTTCTACTGCCACCTGCCCCACCACACTCTGTCCTCTGTACCTGAGCTCGGATGGGACAGAACATCAGGTCTATCTGCGGCAGGTGCGCGGCTTCTTCAGCCAGACGCATGACACCTCGAACGAGAGCTATCTTTCTTCCTATGCCAATGATTCGTGGGCGATCAATCGTCGCGTAACGATCAATGCTGGCCTTCGCTGGGAGGAAGAGCAGCTCAACGGACCGAATCAGCAGTATGTCTTTAACGACAATTGGTCTCCGCGGCTCGGCATCAATATCGATCCGTTTGCCGATCGCAAAACCAAGGTGTACTTCAACTGGGGCCGTTACACCCAGGCCCTGCCTACCGATGCCGCCATTCGTGAGCTGAACCAGGAGCTGGATATCCTTTCCGCTCGCTGGGCAGCCCCGTCTGACGGTACGAATCTTCTTACCAATGCTGATGGCACGATCACTCCGATTTATGACTCTGCTCATCTGCTGAGCGGAGCTGGCGGATTCAGCAACCTCTCTGTATCCTCCGCAACCCCCGAACTCATCCACAGCGGCACCAGGCTGAATTTCGAAGAGGAATATCTGCTTGGCTTCGAGCGTGAAGTTGCCAGCGGCATGGTACTCGATGTGCGTTACTCGGATCGTCGCCTTGAACGCATCGTGGAGGACATGCAGGGTATCTCACCGGAAGGCTCCAACGCGGGACTGCCGAACCAGATCTATCTGATCGGCAACCCGAGCCCATCGTCTGACTACTTCATCAACGAGATCGAGGAGAAATACGACCCCGCTGTTGGGCCCCCAGCCAACTGCGTAGAGGACTACGGTACACAGCAGGACAGCCTCGGAAACACCATTGGTGCAGCGTGCGGCCAGAATCCCGACACCGCCGGCCTCACAACCCCGGATGGCAAACCTGATGGTTTTGCGCTGCCCGTGCGCCGCTATCAATCGCTCGAAGTTGAGCTGAATAAGAACTTCAGCCGGGGCTTCCTGATTCGCGCGAACTATCGCTTCGCCAAACTCTGGGGCAACTATGAGGGCTTGTTCCGCAATGACAACGGCCAGTCCGATCCTGGCATCAGCTCGCTCTTCGACTTCACCCAGGGCGTCGTTGGCCTGCTCGGCGCTCAGTTCCAACCGGGCTATCTGAATACCGATCGTCGCAACGTCGGCAATCTCTACGGATCGTATAGCGTCCCGAACGGTATGTTCCGGAAGCTGACCGGCGGCATCGGATTGCGCGGACAGACCGGCACGCCGATCTCCACGCCTCGCCTCGCATCCCGTCTACCAGAACACCGGTGAGATTCCCATCGGCGGCCGCGGCACCGCCGGCACGACGCCAACCACACTGCAGCTCGACACACACCTCGATTACCCCTTCAGCTTCGGCGACAAGGGTTCACTCAAGCTGGCCTTCGATGGCTTCAACGTAACGAATTCAAAGTTCACTACCGCGGTGAACCAGAACATCGACACCGGCTTCCAGACTGGAGCGGATCCGACCTTCCGCAGTCCAGTCTCCTTCCAGCGCGCCTTCTACGGACGGTTCTCGGTTCGCTACGAGTTCTGATCGCTAGTGGTTCGCAAACCAAAAGGCCGGGGCATCATGCTCCGGCCTTTTCATCTCTGAATCCTGAGGCATACTATGCGATACGGCGTGCCCTGGGAGATGAAGAGAGACTTCGCGATCATGCTGGTGATGGTGCTTTGTCTCTCCCTGCAGTGCCCGGGCAAAGGGACCTTCCGCCGTTGCGGCCGCATCGCCTGAGGCGCAGCACAATGCGCGCGCAAACTATGTCGGCGATAGCGCCTGCCGCTCTTGCCACGCTGGCAGTTCGATTCCTATCACCAGACAGCGCACTATCGAACATCCATGGTGCCGGGCCATGACTCCATCCTGGGTTCCTTCACGCCCGGCGACAACATCTTGAAAACCGCAAATCCGAGCCTGTTCTTCCGGATGGAGGAGCAGCACGTCGACGGAAAGGAAGACGGCTTTTTTCAGACCGCGGTAGCAGGAACACCGCCGCACACAAACGCGCGCTCGGAGCGCATTGCAGTCGTGGTCGGATCGGGCGAGAAGGGCCAAACATACCTGTACTGGAACGAAGACCAGCTCTTCCAGTTGCCGGTTTCCTATTGGACAAAGCTGGGCTGGGTCAACAGTCCCGGCTATCGCGATGGCTTTGCCAACTTCGACCGCCCCATCATTCCGCGTTGCCTGGAATGTCACGCGAACTATTTCGAAGCTGCGCCGCCTCCGATCAACCGATACAGCACCACGGGCTTCACGCTGGGCATTGAGTGCGAGAAGTGTCACGGCCCGGGCAGGGAACACATCGAGCGGGAGAGATCGAAGCCGCCTCCTCTTGCCGTCGGCCTCGGCAATCCTGAATCCGGCGCATTTCTCGCGCGATCGCCAAATGGATCTTTGCGCGTGGTGTCATGCCGGACATGGCCGGCCGTTGCGCCCGTCATTTTCTTATCTCCCCGGCGAGCCGCTGGCGGAGTCCATCGATCTTCCGCCGCCCGATCCCGGCGCGCCGCTGGATGTTCACGGCAACCAGGTGGAGCTGCTGAAGCAGAGCCGCTGCTTCCGCTCCTCGGCCATGACCTGCATCACCTGCCACGACGTGCATACTGCGCAGCACAATCTGGTCGACTTCTCGCAGAAATGTCTGAGCTGTCACAAACCGGATTCTGCGACCTTCGCCCGGGCAGATCATCCGCTCACCAAGAACTGCATCGATTGCCACATGCCCAAGCAGGAGACCAATCTGATCGTCTTCGACTGGAAGGGCACGACAGTAAGACCAGAGATGAGAAACCACTGGATCAAGATCTATCCAGGGCTCAAAGCTGCTGCGGTCGCAATCGCGCTTGATCGTCAGCGCTGCAGGAGTGAACCGTCTTGATCGCCTTCGCCTTCGACGATCGTGATGTATCTGTCGATCGGCAGGTCGGTGAACTTTTCCGTGGTGCCGCCAGGCTCCGGCCACTTCACTTCCAGCCAGTCGATCTTCGTCCGCTTGCCGATGCCCAGCACCATGCGCGGATCGTGTGACGACAAGTAGCTTCCGCCGCCGACCTTCATTCTGGAGCGCTTCAGGTCGCCAGCCTGATAGGTGATGCGCGCGCCGACCGCGTCACGATTCGACTTTCCTGCCGACCAGCTTGATTCCCAGCCAGTGATTGCCCTTGGCTGCGGTATTGCGCAACAGCAGCGGCGCTCCGTCATTGACAGAGACCAGCACATCGACCGCGCCATCGTTATCGAAGTCGCCGATGGCCAGCCCTCTCGCGGAGAAATTCCTGGCGAAGATCGGTCCGCTCTCCGCGCTCACATTGTGCAGCGTCTTGCCGTCGCTGTGAAAGAGCAGCAGCGGCTCGCGATAGGTCACATCGTGCTGCATGGTTTCGATCAGGTCGTCGGGATTGCCGTTGGCGAGGAACAGATCGAGGTTGCCATCGTTGTCGTAGTCGAAAAACTTCAGTCCCCATCCGCTCATCAGGTGCGTCGCCGCGCCGACGCCGCTTGGGCCAGCCTGGTCGTCAAATGTCTCATCGTGATTGTTCTGATAGAGCGAATATCTCTCGTGATCGATATTGGCGACGAACAGGTCCATCCATCCGTCCTGGTTGAAGTCGGCTGAATCCACGCCCATGCCGGAGCGCGGCCGGCCTGTCTCGCTATATCCCACGCCGGCCAGCGCGGCAATCTCTTCAAACTTGCCGTTGCCGCGATTCATGAAGAGGAAGTTCGCGGTCGTGTCGTTGGCGACGAAGAGGTCCATCTTGCCATCGTTGTTAAGGTCGGTCGCCACAACACCCCAGGCTTTGCCGAGGTACTTTCCGATGCCCGACGACTTACTGACATCGGTAAACGTCCCGTCGCCATTGTTATGGAAGAGCCAGCTCGCCGTCGGCTTGTAAAGCGTCGGAATGCAATAGCCCGGCTTGTTATAGGCAATGCAGGGAAGGTTCTTCGCCTTGCTGAACTCGACAAATTGGCAGACGAACAGATCGAGCCGCCCATCGTTGTCGTAATCGAACCACACCGCGCTCGAAGTCCATCCCGGAGCCGCGACGCCGGCCTTCTCCGTCACGTCGGTGAACGTTCCGTCGCCATTGTTGTGATACAGAATGCTTCTTCCGTACTGCGTCACATAAATGTCGGGGAAGCCGTCGCCGTCGTAGTCGCCCACGGCGACGCCCTGCCCATAACCGCCAGCTCCGACTCCCGCTTTCTCCGTAACGTCGGTGAATGTGCCATCGCGATTGTTACGATAGAGCGCATTCCGCAAAGGCGGAGTGGGATTGTAGAAGTCGCATTTGCCGCTGTTGACGAGATAGATGTCCATCCATCCATCGTTGTCGTAATCCAGAAAGGCGCAGCCTGCCCCGGTAGTTTCCGGCAGATATTTTCAGCCGATTTCCCGGCGCGTATGCACCCAGGTGATCTTGCTGGCGGAGGCTGGCACTTCTTCAAACGGATATGCCGACGCGGCGAAGCGCCTCAGGCAAGCCGTGCAGTCCCGCGAATCCAGCGGCGCCGGCCAGCGTCCAGAGAAAGTGCCGGCGCGACAAACGCAGCGTGTCTGTAGCCGAAGAACTCACTGCGGCTTCTGTGGCTCCTGCGGGTTCTGCGACCTCGGTCCGCCCATGCGTTCCGCAGCCTGCTGCTGCAAAGCGAATTCACGCTCTGCATCTTCTTTGCGCCCGGTGCGCCGTACGCGGTGGCCAGACTGTAATGCGCGGCAGGATTTCCCGGCTGAAGCTTGACCGCGGCTTCCAGCGGAGCAACAGCGTCGGCATAATTCTTCTCAGCCAGCAGCGACATGCCCAGTCCCAGGTATGCATCTGCGAACTTCGGATTGAGCTGTGTCGCCTTCGTAAAGTGCCGGACAGCCTCCGGCGAAATCCTGACCTTGCCGCGCCAGTTCGCCCAGCACATATTCGGCGCCGGCATTCGTCGGATCGATCGCCAGCTCCTGCTTGCAACTCTTTCTTGGCTTCGTCCTGGAAGTCGGGCCCGGGATTCGGCTTGGAAAGCAGCAGCCGCGCCAGGCGGAAGTGAATGCCCGGATAGCGCGGATTTTCGTCAAGAATCTTTCGATAGTCCTTTTCCGCCTCGTCCCATTTGCCCTGCACCTCGTTCGCCTCTGCATCCATCTCGAGCCCAGGAATTGACGTCGGCGCAGTCTGTGCGAGCTCCCGCGCCGCACTGCTGGATAGATCGGAGTAGGCGTGCACCGTCACGTACAGCACCTCGGGATCGTGAGGAAAATGCTGGTTCAGCACGCGCAGCAGATCCAGCAGCGGAATCCTCGCTGCTGCAGCAGCGTGGCGCAGCGAACGCCATCAAGGCCGACTCGCTTTTGCAGTTCTTTGTCGGTGATGTGCGCGTGCAGTTCTGGTCAGCGATGGCAGCGCCTCGGCGCAGTGGCCACTCTCTGCAAGCGCCGCGGCGTGCTCGGCTCCGCCTGCGCTGCTCGGTGCTAGCTTTGCCGTGAGTCGGCGTGCTGACCTGCGCACTCGCCGCAACCGCAAACGTGAAGCACATCAGACAAGTTGAGGAAAACAATCTACGCATAATGAAGAACGGGGCAGGCGCGGTGAGCGTCTGCCCCGTGAGTCTATCAGGGCGCCTAGAAATACATCTTCAGGGCGAACTGAATGTTTCTTGCTGGTTGTGACGTGTTGATATCGACCGAACGTCGTCGAAGTGGCACTGAAGTTAGTATTTGGCATGCCCAGGTTCACGTTGTTAAAGGCGTTCAGGAAGTCGCTGCGGAATTGCAAGTACGTGCGCTTCGGTGAAGTGGAAGTTCTTCATCAGCCCGATATCGGCGTCGAAGTATCCCGGACCATTCACCGGTCCCTGCGCAGGGCAGTTTCCAAAGGTACCTGGTGCAGGATCAGAGAAGCCCGAAGGGCTCATCCATTGATACCCGCTGAAGTCTGCGGCTGGCTGGCTGCGTCCAAATTTCTGTTGAACGCCGCAGTCCGGACGGGCCCCACGCGAGCCGGTTCCTGTAGCATCGCCGCTACCATAGACGGCAAGCGGGAAGCCGCTATGCGTGGAAACGATGGTGGATGCCTGCCAGCCACCGACCACCTGGTTGACGACGGGGTTCATGTTGGCGCCAAAATGCTTGCCCTCTTCCGACAGGCAGGTCGTAGGTCGCGTAGGCGGAGACGATGTTGTTGGAGTTGTAGTAGCAACTGGCGTAATCGGCGCGAGGGTTATACAGGTTCTGGATAGTAGGGCGATGCGGTCGTGGATTGAGCCGCTGATCCCCATGTTCCGTAGTAGCCACTGTTGTTGGTCAGGCAGTGAGACCAGGTATAGGCCACCTGTCCTTCCAGCCCATTGGAAATGCGCTTCTGCAGAACTGCCTGCAACGCGTTGTAGTTCATGTAGCCTACCGAAGCAGTGCCGGACACTTGGCAAGGACATTGATCAGAGCAGGGTTGTTATTGAAGTAAAACGGCGTCGTGGCTACTCCGTTGACGAGTTGTTTCTGCAGATAGGGCATCGGCACCATCAGGTGATCTGCCTTCTGGGCGACATACCCAACCTGGAACGTGGTTGTGGGCGTGACCTCCTGCTGCAAGGTCAGATTCCACTGCTGATCGATCGCCGGCTGGACTGTCTTGTCCCAGACGTACATGATGGCTCCCGCAAATGGGTTACCTGGAACTGCGCCTCCAGGGCCCGCCTGCGTCTGAACCGTTGCACTGGTGTATTGCGCCGCAACCTCAGGAGGAGTGAAAGGCGGGTTCCTGGGAAGTCGCAGGTTGGTGCCCGTGCCTTCCAGGTAGGAGGAGATGGTGTAGGCGCCGCGAACCACCGTCTTGCCGTGCATGGCTGCTGGCGACCAGGCAAAGCCGATGCGGGGTTGGAAGTCCGGAAGACCGTACACCGAGTTGTAGAGCGCGCGGCTGTTGCCGTTTATGTCCTGCAAGCTCAAGTGCGCCGGTGATCAGGTCCAGGTTGGACTGGCGATTGTTGAGTTCCACCCAGGGCGTGTGGGCTTCGTATCGCAGTCCCAGGTTCAGGGTCAAAGTCGGAGTAATGTGCCAGTCGTCCTGACCGTATCCTGCAAACATCCAGGAGAACTGATGCCAGACAACACCGGTGCTCACGCCGATACCTCTGGCTTCCGGATAGCCGAGGAAGAAATCGGCTGCCGGATCGCCAGCGAAATCGACGTTAGTACTGCCGGAGCCGAAGAGGATATCGCCGTATTCGCCGGTGTTGCCGGTGTAGCCGGTGTTGACGCGATAGCGCCACATCTGGAAGCCGGCCTTGAAGACATGCTTGCCGTGAGTGATCGTTACGCCGTCATCGAACTGGATGACCGTGTCGGCGAAGTCCTGGTTTACGACCTGGCTGCCAACGTTGGTGAGGGTGGTGCCGCCACCGGGTGAGGGCGCCATGACCGCCGCCGAAGCCGAGCAACAGCAGGCCGGGGCCGGCGCTGTTGGCGTTCGCGATTCCGAGTGCGTGTCCCGAGATTGCCGATGCTGGGATCGAAGGCGCTGCCGTTGAAGAGCGTGACCCAGCTTGTGCCAAAGCGAGCTTCGTTCAGGATGTTTGGGCCGAAGGTGTGCGTCCAGGTTCCGACCACGTTGTGGATGGGAGCCTGCGCGAAGCCGTTGCCCAGGATCAACAGCGAGTTGCTTGAGGGATCGTTCTGATACGCCTGCGAATAACGGCCCTCGAAGCGATCGTTCTGGGTGATGGTGTAGTCGACCTTGACATCTCCCTGGTCGGCGTTGAAGGCCTGAGTCACGGTGTTGATCGCATTGTTGGTCGTCTGGCTGTTGATCGGCGTCGGATAGTACTTGGAAGCAAACAGATTCGCCGCCACCGTATTGAGTCCTGTGACATCGGAATCTGGTTGTTCGGGTAAGGCGTGCCCGGTGAGCGGATCCACGAGCTGCTGGTTGTCGCTGAAGCAATGCGAGAAGTCGCCATTGCGCTCGGCATTCGTGAAAACAGTAATGAAGTTGCTGCTTGCCGGATGGTCGAAGCGCTGTCCCTGGTAGTCCACGAAGAAGAACAGCTTGTCCTTGATGATCGGGCCGCCGAGTGTGCCGCCAAACATATTCCAGCGGACCGTCGGCTTGGCCAGCACGTTGCCCGGGTTCAACTTGTTCTCCCACTGGTTGGCATTCAGAATGTCGTTGCGGAAGAACTCCCAGGCATCGCCATGGAAGCTGATTCGTGCCCGACTTGATGGAGGCGTTGACGATGCCGCCCATGAAATTGCCGAACTCTGCGGAGGCGTTGTTCGTGATCAGGTTGAATTCCTGGATGGCGTCCGGGCGAAGGCGTAAAGGCCAGCAGGTTGTCGGAGGTCTGGTTGTTGTCCATTCCGTCCAGGATGAAGTTGTTCGGACTGCTCGCGGTTTCCATTGATGAAGGGCCGCGCGCCGCTTGCCACGTTGTCGCCATTGTTGAACTGTGAAGCGTCAGGATGAATGCTGCCCGGCGCCAGCAGCGTCAATTCGACATAGTTGCGCGTCGCCAGCGGAATGTCGATGACAGTGTTGGCATCGATCAGCGTGCTGACCTGCGTCGTCTCCGACTGCAGTTGCGGAGCCTCCGACGTGACCTGCGCGGTGGTGGTCACCGCGCCCACGTGCATCTTGAAATCAAGACGCGCCGTCTGATTCAGCACCAGGGTGACGACCGGATTGCACTGCCGATTGAAAACCGGGTGCCTCCGCCTTCACCTGATAGTTGCCGATCGGGACGCGTACGAAGTTGATAGATGCCGCCATTGTCTGTTTTTGCGGTGTAGGAAGTACCGCGATCGGTATCGGTCGACGGTGACGGTAGCGCCGTTGATGCGCCGCGCCGCCCTCGTCTACCACCGTGCCTGTGATCGCTGCCGTGGTCTGCTGGCTCCAGGCGGGCTACTGATACATAGACAGCCCAGAAACATTCCGAGGGCTGATGCCCCATAAGATGATGCGCTTCATACTCGCCTCCAGAAACAGGTTTGCAGCGGACAACGAATACCGCGTCCCAAACCGCAGGATGCGGAAGGTCGTATCCCAAAAGGCCCCGACTTCGCCGAAGGAGAGTATCCTGTGCAGCAGTCCCAATAGGAACCGAACCTGAAGGGGAATTGGCATCCATCCGATCACGCCGTCAGGACTTACAGCTCTTGCTCAGGTTCTTCGGCAAAAGTTGGGCTCAAGCGTAGGACAAAATCCCCGCAAAGGCAATGAATAAATCTAGAGAATTTTTCCAACCTGTGGAGATATGATCACTTTTTTCTCGAGCCGGAGGCCCAAATGATCAATTTTTGTGATCATTTCTGGAATTTGTGATGAATCGCTGGCTCCGTGTGCACCAGAAAATTGCGATTCTGTACTGCCGCGTTCAGCATACCGCCAGACGGCACAGCCGGATTCGGCATCTGACTCCTTCAGGAATTCTGGAGGCATCGTGATTATTCATTCTCATCATTCTGATTTTGCTGTTCGGCTTCGGGGGATACCGCATGGGGCCGGGGATCGGCTACTACGGCGGAGGCGGCCTTAGCCTCATTCTGCTCATCATCCTGGTCCTTCTGCTGTTGAAGGTGATCTGATAAGGACACGATCGGGCGGGACATCCTAGGGGGCGTGCGCGGGAAATCCGCGTACGGCCCTCTACTCGTAGACCGAGAAGCTTTGCGGCTGAGGCACAAATCCTGGGTGCTGCGGTGGGTCTTCGACCACGGCCAGTGTGTCGAGGGTGCTCTCGATCAGCCGACTGATCGCCTCGCGCAGGAACGCCTCTGGCGATCGGCCGGAGGAGATAGCCACGCTCGAAAGCCGGGATGCGAGATCGGTAGGCACCTGCATAAAATCAGCTTCTGACGCGCGGCCACGTGTAGCCATACCACATTGTGGTTTGCGGGGCGGCCTTCGGTGATAGGTCGATCCCAATATGGGAAAACCTGTGGCGGCTGCAAGTGCCTGAAACGAGTGTCTTCTTTGGGCGCATTTCATTTTGGGCAAAAGGAACGACATTAGTTACCAATGGGCGCTAAAGCCCTCGCGGAAAGTACCGGGCGCTCGATATGATCACCCCAGCGAGGCAGCTTATGACTTTAATGGTCTTTCTCGGGGTCGTAGTCGGTCTGCTGATTCTGCGGCTGGTTCCCGGTCTGCTGTTGCGGCTGGTCCTGGCGATTCCGCGCCACCGGCTGGCAGCAATCATGCGCTGGGTGCGCGCGCGGGGCATCAGCGTCGCTCTGCCGCGAAACAGTGCGAAGGCGCCGGCAGATGCCACAATCATGTCCAGCCCGGCTCGCGCGTGGCCGTCTGAAGCTGGTGCTCGTCTCGTCCTCATTGCTGGTTCTGGCTGTCCTGGTCACCACCGCCTTCTGGACTTGGCACTCCACCGGCCTGATGATGCTGCTGCAGCTAAGCCATTTTGGAGTCAACGAAGGCGCTCTCGCCACCGCGGGAGCGCCTTTTCCTGCGCCTCGTCGCCATTTTTCTTGACTCACTTCTGGTGCAGTGCAACCATCGACCCACGCCGGGCCCATCTGGCTTTCCCACTGCCTTTCCGTAGCGCGGGAAAATGACACGTTCGTGGAGTGTTCGAACTCTGGAGGATGCGATGTACCGATCGATCGCTGCCGGCATTGCACTGCTGTTGCCGGCGATTGCGGCCTTTCCCGCACAGAAGCCAGTCGCCAAAGACGAACGCGTCGGTGAAGCTGTGGGTCGACACCAGCTCCGGACAATCCCTGTGAACAATCCACGCCGGCCAGCGGCGGATGGACAATTCGTAACAATGAAGCTCGCAATGTCCTGGTCACGCTGCATCGCACGACGACCAAGGATGGCGCGACCAAAGAAGACCAGATCCACGACACGATCGGTCCACGGCGAATCGCGCGAGCTAGGCTGCGAAATCTCCGATGATGGCCACCAGACGCTCACTCTGGTCAGGGCGATTTTTTAGCACCGCAGTCCGGCATTAGCTATGCGCGCAGACCACCAGCACGCCGATGCCAAACAACAGCACGATAAACGGCACCCAGAAGTGAAGGTCTGTCAGGATGGCGAGCGCCAGCGGTTTCGCCGGCGCGTCAGCCTTCTCGCTCAGCCATTACCAGGCAAGCTTTCCGGGAAAGAACTCCGCGAAGAGCTCGTCATAGAAGGGCTTCAACTCCTTCATATCCGGCTTGGTGTGTCCTTTGGAGTAGAGATCATACGGATTGAACTTCTGCACCCACGGCAGCATGGCGTGGTCCTTCTCGTTCATCAGGTGCTGGTACGCGCCATGCTTGTGCCACGCGTAGAACGAGTGGAAGCGCAGCATGTACAGCGCTTCGTCCGGCAGGTTGTTCTTCAGCACTTCGGCGATATAGCCGTCGTGGCCGAAAGACATGTGCACATTTTCCAGGCCGCAGTTCGGCTCGTAGATGCCGTATTTCGTCTGGTACTCGGGCACATTGCGATCGGGATTGGCGGCGAAGTACTCCGGGAAGACGATCTGCTCGGACCACGCGCAGCCCACCGGGAAGGTATCGCCCACCACGCCCCACTGCGGCTCGCCATAAAGGCACAGGCACTTGCCCAGGTCGTGCACGAAGCCGGTCGCGATCATCCAGCGCGGATGCCCGTCGCGGCGAATGGCCTCCGACGTCTGCAGCAGGTGCTCCATCTGCGTCAGGTCGGTATCCGGATCGCTGTCGTCGACCAGCGTGTTCAGATATTCGCCCGCCTCCCAGATAGTCTTCCTGCCGCGCGTCAGGCCAAAGTACTCCTTCTCCTTGCCCAGGACGTACGCCACCGTCTGCTGCTCGTGGTTGATGCGGTAGAACTCCGCGACGCCTGGATTGGCCTGCTTGTCGTACTGACGGAACTCCTCCTCCGACTTGCCTTCCTGGTAGCGGCCTTCGAGGAATTCATCCCACTTTTCGAGACTTTCCATGGGAGCAGCGGGTTGCTGTGTCGTCGCCATTTCGGTTCACCTCTGGGCGCAGTTGGGTATTTCTAGATCGTTTCAGTTAACGATTTCAGTACCTTCTCTACCATAGATATTTCGCAGGGCCGTTGGCAAGCGCGGGGTTACCTCATAAACCCTCAAACGTAACCCGGCAGCCCATGCTCCGCGAGGTGCGCATCTGCAACCCTGACATGCCGACGGCGTCGCCGGCACGGCCTAGTCGGCACCGAGCTCGAACGTCACACGTTCCGGCGCGAGCGCCCGAAGGAAGTCGGTGGAATCGAACATCTCGCCGGGCGCAACGGCACCACTGCCGCGAACTCGCCCTTCAAGAATCCGCTCGACGGCTTCGACGACGAGTGGCGCGGTGAAGGCATAGATGTCGCGTCCTTGCGCGATGGCGCGGCGCGTCCTGCTGCCGTTCCGGACAACCACGTCGACCAGGAAGGTCTGTGCCGATCGTCCTGTTTCGTCGGCAGCGGCCGGTGGCGGGGTGGTGGAATCACGAAGATCACGAAGCGGCGCGCTGTTGAGGTAGGTGCGAAGGCGCGCGACTCGTAAATGACGGGCGATGACCGGAACTTCTGAGAAGGGGACCTCCATGACATCCTGGCGCCCAAATGGCTCAGGAAAATCCCAAAATGTTTGCGGTGCAGGCAGTGCCAGGGGTACGAATTTTCCGTCGTCAATGACTAGCCGCCGGGCGGTGTTTCGCTGACCGGTAATCCGCGTTCCCTGCGTCGGCTGCCAGCTATCCAGCGCAATACCGAGACGGATTTCGTCGATCTGGGCGACCTCGTTCGGGGAATCCCAGTTGCCCATAGCGGCGGTGACCAGAAGATCCGCAAAACCGCCATAGAACCCCATAGCCGGAACTACGGCGACGCCGGCCTCCATAGCGGCGTCATCGAATGTGTCGAATATGGCCTGTGCGCTCGGCTGCTCGGCCGAAACGTCGAGATAGTGGATGCGTGCGCGCAGGGCCGCCGCCGCCACCGGGTCGGCCGTGTCCATAAACGGGCCGGCGCAGTTGATAACGGCGGCAGCGCCGGCAAGAGAGCGGTCGAGGGAAGAAGGATCGTCGATGAAGGCGGTTCTGATCGGGATGTCAATCTCCCTGAATCCTGCCTCCGCCAATTTCGCGCTGTTGCGGCCGATAGCTACTGGTGCGAAATCACGGCGCAATAACTCGGCGACCACGAACCGTCCCGTGTGTCCTGATGCGCCGAAAACTGCGATTGTCCGACCATGTCCTGACAATTCAGATTGATTGCCCATTCGTTCTCCCGATACAGACCTGTCTGTCTCCTGTACAATACAGACAGGTCTGTATCGAGTCAAGCTCGCTCGCTGCCAATAGCTCTGGAGGTTGCAGGATGCCAGGAAGTCACAGTCCACGAAGTCGCAGTTCAAGAAGTCCCAGTATCGGTAAGGTGGCTGAAGCACATGGCAACTCCGCCGAGGTGAGGGAACGCATTCTGCGTACGGCTTCGGCGCTGTTCTATCACCGAGGCGTGCGGGCCGTCGGCGTTGACCTCGTGATCGAAGAGGCCGGGGTCGCCAAAACGAGCCTCTATCGCCACTTCCGCACCAAGGACGACCTTATTGCAGCATTCCTCGCGCGCGAAGACGAGGACTTCTGGAACTGCTGGAACGGGGTAACAGAACTGCACAAGACCGATCCTGTCGCTGAACTCGAAGCGCACCTCGCTTGGATCGGCGAGCGGGTCGGGCGGCCGAACTATCGCGGGTGTCCACAACTGAATGTCGCAGCGGAATTTCCGGACTCAGACCACCCCGCCCGCAGAGTAGCCTCTGCTCACAAGCAGGAACTGCGACTGCGCCTCAAAGGGATAGCCGAGCGAATGCGCGTGAACCGACCAGACGAATTGGCTGGACAGTTGTCGCTGCTCATCAACGGAGCGTTCGTGAGTTCGCAGATGCTTTCTGCTGGCGAGGCAGCTCCGCTCCTACGGGCGACCGCCCGCGCTCTGATTGCTGCCGCTCGTAAGCAATGAGCCGAGCTTCTGTTATGGCCGGCCAGCGAACCAAAAGTAAACTGGCGGTAGCGGCCTATGGAAATTGATCTCAGTTTTCGAGGCTTTCCATGGGAGCTGCAGGGACAGACGTTATTGCGTCACGGTAAGCGACACAGTTACTGGCGAGGTATCAGTCGTGCTGCCAAAAGACGTCGTGACCTGAATCGCATACGCTCCCGGCGGGGTTGCGTTCGCTGCTTGGGTACTACCCCCACCCGTGTTGCCGGAGCCTCCACCGCCGCAACCGACGATTCCGCCACCGATCGTGATTCCGCCGCAGATCGAGAGAATAACAAGCATCAGAACTGATCCGCGCTTGCGCACGGCGGACCAGAACCTGCGGGGCGCCGCGGGAATGCCGAACAGCAGCAGCGCCAGCACCGCGCCGCCGTGCAGCCAGCCGAAGCCGTTCGTCGTCCGCCTGTCGAGAGCGGCTACCGCGGCGCCGGTTGTCGCGACGGTCAGCGTACTCGTCACCGCGACAGTTCCATTTGACGTGACCGAAGCAGGGCTGAAGCTGCAGGTGACGCCTTGCGGGAGAGTCGAGTTGTCGCACTGGAAGGAGACAGCCTGGTTAAAGCCGTTCTGCGGCGTCACGGTGAACGCGATGCTGCCCGAAGCGCCTTGCTTGATGGTGAGGGAGGCCGGAGTCGCCGAGACGGTATAGGACGGCGTCAATTGCTGGAGTGTGATGGTGATTGCGCCCGCCGCGTAGTTTCCATCTCCACTGTATTGCGCCGTGATGGTGTCGCCATTGGCCGGTAGCGACGATGACGTGAATGTAGCGACATAGCCGCCGGAACCATCCGCGGGCCCCGCTATCGTGCCCGTGCCAAGCAGGGCAGAGCCATTGAGGAAAGCGACCGTTCCCGTCGGCGCGATGCCGAAGGAAAGACCGCTATATGTAGCAGTGAATGTGACACCGCCGGAAGACGCTCCAGCATACCTCAATATTGCGTTGAGTTTGGTCGGGTGCAGCACGACGCGGCGCACTCGGTTGTTGTAGGTGTCGGCGACGAAGAGGTTTCCGCTCGGATCAGACGTCACGGCTGACGGGTAGTAAAGCATTGCACCCGTCGCTGCGCCGCCATCGCCGCCAAAGCCGGCGGTGCGGTTGCCGGCGAGTGTCGTGATGATGTTGTTGCTCAGGTCGATCTCACGAAGAAGATTGTTGCCGGAATCCGCGATGATCAGGTGACCCGCACCGTCATACGCAAGTCCCGTGGGGTAAACCAAAATCGCATGAACGGCTTGGCCACCATCGCCGCCGTCTGGAGCAGGTCCCGGCATGTCGAAGGCTTGTCCTGCGAATCTCTCGATGATGCCGGTGGATAGATTGACGCTGCGAACGTTGTTGAACACCGCATCCGCTATGAACAGGGTGCCCTTGCCGTCCAGAGCCAAGCCCCGGGCGTCGCCCAGTCCGGCCTGTGTTGCCGGGCCACCGTCTCCTGAAGGACTGCCGGTGTAAACAGTTCCCGCGACGATGCTTGTTGCCCCCGTGGTTGCGTCCACTGCCAATACCTGGCTGTTCCCCGGCGAGTTCGGCGTCGATCGTCTGCTGGTTATGTAAAGTGTCTTGTCGCCATCGAACACCATCCCTCCATACGACGCGACGCCGGAGACGAGTGTCGAAATGGTACCTGTTTTCAGATCCACGACACGGATCGCATTATCACTGCTCACGTACAGATGACCGGCTTGATCAAGAGCCAGCGAAACGGGATCGAGGGAAGCCTGTAGCGCAGGACCGCCATCTCCGGCCACGCCAATTTTCCCGTCGCCGGCCACAGTCGTGATCACACCGCTCACGCTGTCGATACGACGGACCAGACCATTATCCAAGTCTGCGAGATAGATATTTCCTTCCGTATCTGCAGCGAAGCTGTCCGGATAATCGAGCCCTGCCTGTGTCGCGGGACCACCATCTCCAAAATAGTTTCCGAATCCATCGCCGGCCACCGTTGTAATGTTGCCGCCCACTGCGAACGAGCGAACGCGAAGACCATCCACGAAGACCACGTCCCCCTTGGGCGAGAGGCAGATCGCCACAGGGCCGAAAAGGGTAGCCATGGTGGCAGGACCGCCGTCGCCGGAGTAGCCGCTCGAGGAACTACCGGCGACCACGCTCACCGTATGGTCCGAAGCCGCCAATACGCGGACCAGGTTCGAGGAGAAGTCTGTGAAGTACACATTCCCTTTCTCATCCGCCGTGAGGCCCAGCAGGGCATAGTCCTTGCCAATCCCCGGATAAGTCGACGAAGTGCCCGCGTAAGTGCCGCCTCCTGCCAACAGTTGCATCACGCCTGTAGAGAGATCGATGCTGACGATCGCCCCACGCAAAACCTGGTTATCAGCCGCAAGAGCGGCGTTCAACCCGGCATACAAATGATTCTGAAAGACAGCCATTGAACCGTACAGGCTCAGGTGGACCTGTGCGGCGGGACAAGTATTGCTTGCAGAAAGATTGCATTGCACACCGGTCAATTCGGAACCGGCGATCGTCTGAATGATCCCTGTGGACAGATTCAGCTCTTGTACATATTCGAAATCCGCGATGAACAGGTTGCCCATTCCGTCGAGCGCTAGGCCAGTGGGACCTTCGAGCAGCGCGGCCGTAGCTGGGGCGCCGTTGCCCGCGATCGTTTGAATGATGCCAGTTGTGCCTTGGACGACGCGGACTGCCCCAGCTTGGACGTCCGCAATGTAGAGATCCCCGGCGCCATCAAAAACGAGATCGTATGGGCAAGAAAGTCTCGCCGATGTGGCTGGCCTGCCATCCCCACTGGATACGGCCGGTCCAGTCGCAAGTGGCTGCCCTGCGTAGACGGTCGTGTTCGACGATGAATCGACCTTCAGAACCACACCAAGATCGCAGCTTGCAATATAGAGATTGCCGCTGCCATCTTCAGCAATGCCCTGGAGCCGCCCGAATCCAGTCTTCAGCGCATTCACCGGCTTCTGGAACGGCACGGCGCCGGCTATGGTTTCAATGATTCCTGCTGCGGTGCCGTTCGCACCGTTCGGTTGCGCCTGGTTCGACTGCGAACGTGCCGCGTGACGAGCCTCCAGCTGCGCCCGCACACGTTGACGCCATACCTGCCACTCTTGCGGATCATGGCTTACCGGGAAGGGAATGCCGAAGGGGCTTGCTGTCACACGCGGTGTTGCCTCGTGCCTGCCGGGAATAACTTGGCCAGCGGAAGCCGCAACCGCAGAAGAAGCAAGGGCAGAACAGAACACTGCAAGAAACAGCAGAACGCCACGAAATGTCACGGAACAGGGCCTCGAGCAAACCATCGGGCACTGGGGGCAGGCGCCTCGATCAAAGCGTAACAGTAGCGGAACCGAAAAGTGATTCCATTTGCAAGAGTCGCCGCCACGAAAACTTCACAGTGTCGGCCCGAAATGGGAACCCTCCATACATCCGACAGGCGCAGCCGCATTTCCTGGCATGCTGACCCTCTGAAGCTGTCACGCGGGTAGTAGCTGATTAGAAATCAGCCGATGCGTCAAGCTCACAGATGTGTCGCCCACGGAACTGTCGCCCAGGCTAAATGGATTGATACTTTTGCGAGCATTCGATTGGCATTACGAAGCCCAGTTCCGGCCAGGGGAGCAGGGTACCCCTCCGGCAGCCAATCAAAAGTAAACTAGCCGCATGGTCATGCTGCTGCCGCGCGGGAATCCGGCATGGATGATGGCGATGCTGCTCGCGGTCCTGACGGTCCCGGCAGCGAACTCGCAGATATTGCGGCAGCGCTATCCGGGGCGCACGGACTGCCCGGACACCCACCTGCGGCTGACCGCGCGCCACCGGGATGGCTCACCCGCGGCCGGTTTGCGTCCGCAGGATCTTTATCTCTGGCTCAGCCTGGGGAGTGCGGAGATCCGCTCGATGAAGAGCGAGGAGCCGTCGCACGCCGGGGCGGCGGATACCAATGTACTGATCGTCATCCGTCCTCAAGGCGGGCTCGATGCCGGAATGGTGGATGCCGTGCTCCGCAGCTTGCAGGCAACGCCAAATTTCCAATGGAAGATCGCCGTGCTGGCGCCGGATGGAACTGTTTCTCCGTTCGTGACCGGCACGGATCGGACAGCACTCCAGGCGGCGCTGACACACGCGGGCATCTAACGCGAGGCGCGCCCCGATCGATCACAGATTGGACGACCGCAGAGCGCAATGCCTTCCGCCAATTGCAATCGCGTGCGGGCCGGCATGTGATCGTTGAGTTGGGCCAACTGCGACGGAGCGTCTGACCAGACCGCATTCTCAGACGATCACACGCTCGATCTGCTGGCCCGCGATGACATGGCGCAGATTTATCGCCTGGTTCCCGGCGGGAAGGAGCAGGTGGAAGCTACCGGCGGCCGCACCGCGCCGACCGTCGATGCGCTCTTTCGCGACATCGTGGCTGACGCACCGGGAAGCTATGATTTGGTGCTACATCCGATGTTTTCCTGCGAGCCTGGAACGTCTTATTCCTTGCGGCTCACATCGTTTCGGCCAGAAGTGCAGCTTTACTATCCCAGCACAATTCGCATGGCGACCACGCCGCACTGAGCCATCGTTTCTACTCCGCCCGGAGCGCACGCATCGGATCGATCGACGCCGCGCGCCGTGCCGGCAGATAAGCAGCAAGAACAGTGACAGCGACAAGAAGCGCGGCCGGCAGGACAAAAGCGAGCGGGTTTGCCGCGCTGACTTCGAACAGCAGACTCGCGAGCAAACGCGTCGAAACGAAAGCGCCAATCAGGCCGGCCAGAACACCGATCATCGTGAGCCGGAGACCGAAGCCCATGATCAGCCGGAGCACATCCACACGCCGCGCGCCGAGTGCCATCCGGACGCCGATCTCCTGCGTACGCTGCGTGACTGATACGCCATTACGCCGTAGATTCCGATCGACGCCAGCAGCAGCGCCAGCAAAGCAAACGCGGAGATGAGAGCGGAACTTGCACGGCGTATAGCGAGCGACTGGTTGGCCAGCAGATCCATCGGGATCGCTTTGAAGACGGGCAGATCCGGGTCGACGCTCCACAGCGCTTGCTCTGTCGCTTTGATCATCGACGCAGGATCCGTTTCCGTGCGGATGGTGAAAGCGATGATGGGAAACGGCTGTTGATCGAAGGGCCGGTAGATGTCCTCATGCGTCGGCTGGTCCTGGCCGAAGGCTTTCACGTCGCCGACCACGCCGACGATGCGCCACCAGTCGGGCTTGGCAGCGGTACCGATCTTGTCAGCGTTACCGATATTGAGTTCCTCGCCGACCGGATTTCTGCCTTTGAAGTAGCGCTCTGCGAACGTCTGGTTGATTAGAGCTACCTGTTGGCTTCCAGCGCGATCGTTATTCGTAGAGTCCCGACCGCGAAGCAGTGGGATACGCATGGTGCGCAGATAGCCCGGAGTGATGGTGCGATCGTCTGCTTCGGGAGCCTGACCTTCCTTCGGTGGCGCCTGACCCTGCAGGAGGAAGTTGCTGGTGCCCCAGAAGCCGCTCAGGGGCAGAAAGTTCGTTGCTGCGGCCGACTTCACCCCGGGCAGCACATTCAGTCGTCGCGTGACCTCATCAACAAACATGCGCCTCTTTGTCTGGTCTGTTGCAGGGTAGCGATTGGAGGGGAGGAAGACCTCCAGCGAGAGAAGATGATCAGACTGAAAACCGAGATCAGCATGGACCGCGCGTGCAAAGCTGGCAGCGAGCAGGCCGGCTGCTGTGAGGAGCATCAGCGAGAGCGCAATTTCACTAGCGATGACAAAGTTGCGCGAGCGATTGGAGCGGCGATCCGCCGTGCTGCCGCGCGTATTGCTCATGGACGTGTCAGCGTTCGTCCGCATCGCCTTCAGTACGGGCGCAATCCCGAACAGGATGGCGGTGAGCAGCGTGATGGCAAAGGCGAAGAGAAAGACGCCACGGTCCATCGGGATCTGCGTGATCTTGGGAATGTTGAGGTTGGCAACATCGTTCGGAAAAAGCGCGAGCAGGAACCGCGTTCCCACGAAGGCCAGCGGTATGCCAACCGCGCCGCCAATTACCGCAAGCACGACACTCTCGGTTACAAATTGGCGCAAGAGTCTCAGGCGTGTGGCACCCAGAGCGAGCCGTACCGCAATCTCTCTCTGGCGCTCCGCATCGCGCGCCAGTGCAAGGGCGGCAGTATTTGCACAGGCAATCAGCAGTACGAGTCCAACGGCAGCCATGAGCAGCAGTAGAGGCTTGCGGATATCGCCGACAAGCTGCTCACGAAGAGGAACGAGTACGACGCGATTGCCTCCGTCTGTGTCCGGATGTGCGGCTGCGACCTGGGCTTCGACGGCATTTACCGCCTTCTGCGCTTGCGCGACGGTGATGCCAGGCTTCAACCGGCCGAGAATACGCACGAAGGCATGGTCGTAGTCATCGAAGGCGGATGGGGACATTGCGGATGGTGTCCAGATTTCGACTGTGGACGGATAATCAAAAGCCGGCGGCATGACACCGAGCACGGTGTACGGAGTGCCATCGAGTGTGATGGCTCTGTTGAGAATCGCAGGATCGGCGTGAAAGGCGGTGCGCCACAGATGATCGCTCAGCAGTACGACGTGCGGCCCTCCGGACGAGTCCTCCGTATCTGTGTAGAGACGGCCGAGTTGAGGCTCCACGCCGAGAATGCGCAGGTAGCTTGCGGAGACGGCGTAGCCGATGAGCAGCCGAGGCGCTCCCTGGCCAGTGAGCGTGTGTTCGTCGTCGTACGAAGGTGCGAGTTCTTCGAAGGCGCCGCTCCGCTGCTTCCAGGCCGCGAAATCTGCAGCGGTGCTCGGGGAATGGCCATCGCGTGCAGGATTAGTCGTCCACACGGCTACGATGCGACTCGCGTTCTTGTAGGGAAGCGGAGCCAGCAGCACGGCCTTCACAACAGAAAAGATCGCAGTGGTCGCTCCAACTCCCAGGGCGAGCGTCAGAATTGCTGTGACGGCAAAGCCGGGCGACTTGCGAAGCTGATGCAGGGCAAACCTGATGTCCGCCCAGATGCTTTCGAGGGTGGGCCACTGCCAGGCTTCGCGGCTGCGTTCGGAGATGGCAGTGACATTGCCGAATTCGCGGCGCGCTTTCTGCGCGGCTTCTTCGCGAGGCAGGCCATCTTCCATGAGCTCTTCGGTTCGCTCCTCGAGGTGCTCCTGGATCGAGATGGCGAGATCGTCATAGCGGCGGTTGCGTGAGAAGAACGGACATCGCATGCGGAACTCCTACGCCTTCTGCACTGCGAGCACGCGGCTGATACCCGCAAGCATCGTTTCAAAGCTGGAGACTTCCTGTTCGAGACGGCTGCGCCCGGCGGCGGTCAAGCGGTAGATCCGGGTCGGCCGTCCCTTCGCGGAGACGCCTTCTTCCGACTTGAGCCAGCCCTCGCGGAGCATTCGCTGCAGCGCGGGATAGAGGGAGCCTTCTTCAATCTGCAGCAGATCGTCCGAGATGCACTGGATGTGTTTGACCAGCGCATAGCCATGCATCGGCTTCAGCCGGAGCGAGTGCAGGATCATCATTTCGAGTGCGCCGGGAAAGAGATCGCGGCGCTCGGACTTTTTCACCATGCCTAGCACTATAGACCGGACATACCTATTCTGAAAATAGCTATGTTGCGAAATCCGCCAAGAGAGCTGCAACAAGGGCCTAAATGGTTGTAATCACTGGCTAGCGATTCGAGACGGGATATAACAGGCATGACAGCAGCATAGGGGGAGAAAAGGCGAAAATTAAAGCACCCAATATTGTGGATTTTCACCAGCCGCCAATCCAGGCGAGCACGCCGCGCAATACCGGCTCCACGCGCAAATATCCTGAGCGCGCGTCGCAGGAAAGTAATATCGTGGCCTTGCACGGGTGCGCATAGGGATGAAGTGTGTGTGGTTGGAGGTCAGCCCCACCTACACATATATCGACACCCGACGCTGAACGGACGCGGAACCCATCTTGGATGTTTCGTGCGCTGCTTCAGGTCCGCCTCAAACATCCGGACGTGCCTATAGCAGGCAGCATGATGACGGTGTGACAAAAAATCCCGGCCTCGGGAGGATTTCGTTACTATGCCCATTGAAAAGCGCCCCGCACATCTGGTTCCCAAGGGTCCCCCACGCGATAGTCGTCCCGCAGGACATAAGGTCTCCGATAATGAAACGTTTGAAAGTATTGCTCACAGGTACAAGATTCCGGTCAAGCAACTGATCTTCTTCAACTTCGGCACACTTAATCCCGCCGAATTGAATTGGTATCTGCGCGAGTACGTCGGGTGCAATCTCGCAACGCATGACAAGAAGAACTGGCGTTTTTCCGCGTCGGCAAAGCCCGGTCTTATCTATCTCCCTGACAACGTCATGCGCATGGACCCGGTTATCATCATCGGACAGGTGAGCGCTCCCGCTGTAACTCAGCCTACAATCGATCTCGCTAAGCCGGGTGTTCCTGAATTCCTTGCATCCGAGAAATTCTCGCACGAATGGAAATGGCCGCCTGAGGCCAAGGATTTTGGGAACATACTGGCCCAGGCGAAGATCTATATTGAAGGTGAGATCAAGCAGCAAAAGGGTGTTCTCAAAACCGCCATCAAGAAAAACCAGATCAAACTGGCAATTGAGAAGAAGCTAACAGACGAGTTGAAACTTGCCTTCGGAGCTAAGTTCGAAGAGAAGGTTTTGTCTAATGTCGTAACGGCCATTCAGAAAGGTGGCAAGGGCGATATCGCGCAGGCTATAGGCGGAGCGTTTGAGGCCTCCCTCAAAAGTTCCTATCATTGGGGAAACGTAGCCGTAACCCCGGAAATTGGCGCGGAAATCTCAAAGACACCCATCATCCTCAGGGTCTCCGGCGACTACGAAGACGCCATGTTTATGGAGGGTGTGCCCTTCCGGGGCAAATTTTCCGTCAAGATCGGAATCAACGTCGGTCTGTCTGTTAAAGGCTGGACATGGGTAGCCTCTAAGGTTGGACCTCAAGCATTGAAGAGGTACCTGATGCAGGGCGGCAGGGTCTTGGCCTCCATTGCAGAGTGGCTCGTCTCAGAGGCGGTGCTGACTGCGGGGGCGATTATTGTGGGTGCTCTCGCCGGCACTTTCGGTCTGGTCTGTCTAACTGGTTGGATCACAACCGATGCCCGTCACAAAGGAGCCCTTCTAGGCCTTGCGACATGGTACGGCGCTGCTTACGCGGCCAAGGTTTTCGGCGACCCGCGCCCGAGTGGTTCCGTCTATGCAAGCACGCCGGAAGAGAACAAAAGACGATCGGAATTGATGGATCAAGGAGAGAAGGACGCCGTTGCCGACGCACGCGCCGCGGCAGGAAGCGTGCCTGATGCGGACGCCCTTGCGGCTTTGCGCGATGCATGGACGCAGGAGGCGCGCGGGAACCCGATGAACGGAAAGATCATGCTGCGAGAGGCTCTTCTAAAGCGCGCAAAAGCGCTTGTGGGTCTATAGCAAGCACTACAAAGTCGTGACCTTACCGCACGCGGCGCATACTGCGTGCCAGTGTCGATGGGGAGCGACGTTGTTCTCCATTTTGCGTCAGTCCTCCATAAGCAGCGCAGTCTGCGACGAAGACTTCAGAGGGACGATAGGCGCGTTTGGAATTGCACTAGAGGTCAGGAGTTCGAGTCTCCTCGTGCCTACCATTCCTTTCAAATACTTACGGGCTTCGACACCTCTTTTCCACACTCCATTACGCTCCAATGAGGACCTAAGTAATTGCAGCTCTTGGATGACGCCGTAGCCGCCTTCCTTCAGTGTGAGAACTCGCGAAGATCCAGTACTCTGCTTCCCGGAAGCGGCTGATTTCTCTCCAAAGCCAGAGGTCGGCGGCTACCCGTTCATCGATAGGAACTGGCTTGCGGGATGCTACTGTCTTGCACTGTCCGATTTTTCCTAGATAAATAGACCGCTGGATGTCGACCTGCAAATTCGAAAAATCGATGTCTCGCCATGAGCGCGAACAACTCACTCCGACGCAAACCAGTCGTAACGGCCAAAATCACCATTAATCGGTCAGTCCCAATCGAGAGCCAGGTTCAGGAGAAGCCGGTCTGGCGGCGCAGGCGGAGTCCGCAATAGATCAGGCTGGCGATGAGCAGGACGACAAGCGCGAGCAGCCATGCACGGTTCATGGCAATCTCAGGCACTCGCGCCTGGAGGCCGAGCCAGAGGAAGACGCCCACCGCCGCGGCGACGATCGCGTAGTCCCACCAGCGCCGGCGTTCACCCGCGTCGAACTCGCTGCCGGCCTGCGCAGCGATGACCGCACCATAGTCGAGACGATAGCGGTCGCACTCGCGCTCGATCGCAACGTTGCGCGAGTGCTGCTCGCGTTCGCCGGCGACGGCAGTAGAAATGGCGAGCGCGCCCAAGATCATGATGACCGAGCCGCCGAGGACCATCAGCTTGTGGGTCAGGTCTGTCCCGGCGAGTTCTCCGAAGACCAGCGCGCCCCACGCGAGGCCCCAGAGTTGATTGGTATTCGACAGAGGAATGCCGCGGCCGATGCCGATGTATTTCGCAGTGAACTGCTGGAACAGGTCGCCGATGACCCAGACGAAGCCGCCGAGGAAGAGCCAGAAGAGGACGGAGTGAAACTCCGAGAAGCGGAACGCCGATGAGTGCGCGCCGCCATCCAGCCACCACACCAGCGCGAGGACGGAGCCGAGCTCGCCGAAGGTGAATGCAGTGACGAAGGAGAGCGGGTTCATGCCGCTGATGTAGGCCTTGCGATAGGGCACGTACATGGTGCCCCACAGCGCGCTGGCGCCGATGGCTGCCGCGATGCCGCGCGCGGCGTGCGAGGACGTGTGCCCTCCGCCGTGCACCGTGCTGAAACCGAGCAAAATGGCGGCGGCCACGATGGCAAGTGCGCCAAGCACCACCTTGATGATGCCGCCGCGGCTGGCGCCCTGAAGCTCGCGGAAGAGTACGCGGCCCCAGAGCAGCCCGAAAAGGGAGTTGGCGTTCCACAGCGGAAAGGCGATGGCAAGTCCGACATCGCGGATGGCAAAGACGGTAAGGGTGTTGGCAACCGCCCAGAGGCCGCCCGCAAGCAACGCCCACACGATGAGGTGCTTTTTTTCTGCCAGGTCGCGGACAACGTAACTGGTGCCCTTGAGCAGGGTAGGGAAGGTCCAGCGCGCGGTGAAGACGCCGGCCACCATCCACAGCGAGACAGCGAAGGGCGAGAGGCCGACGTTGACCAGCTTGGTGGGCGCCTCGGCCGCACCTAGCCAGACGCCGGCGGCGAGACCGCACGCCACGCCGAGGTGGTGGAGCGCGTGGGTGTCTGCGGCGGCAGCGGCTTTGGCCGCGCTGGAAGTGTTTGTCTGCAACTCAGAGCCGACGATAGTGATGACCGCGGAAGCCGTCAAGGAAGCGAGAGGTCGGCCCCAGGTCGGCTGCTGCCACTACCGGAGCTCCCAACTGGTTGAACGCTTATACTGAGCAGTGGCGCATGCGAATCAGCGCGTCCCATGGCAAGACCCAATTCCGACAGGCGAGTGGATCCAATCAGATGAGCACAAAAGAGCAGTGCCAGTCCAGACAAGCTTTTCCGAGGAGATGGCCGAGTGGATCGAGGCCTTTGACGAGGTCGTGGTTGCCGAGGGCGCCGAGCATAGCGCCGAGCTGCTGACGGCCCTGCGTCAGCGAGCGCGCGAGGCCGGTATCAACACCACCGGCGAGCTGATCACGCCCTACCTGAACACCATTCCCAAGCACGAGGAAGTGCCGTATCCCGGCAATCGCGATCTGGAGCGGCGGGTCGAGAGCCTGATCCGCTGGAACGCGATGGCGATGGTGCACCGCCAGAATAAGAAGGATGCGGGGATCGGCGGCCACATCTCCACTTACTCGTCACTGGCAACGCTGCTTGAAGTTGGCTTCAACCACTTCTTCCGTGCCAGCTACGGCGAACAGCCGGGCGACTTCATCTACTTCCAGGGTCATGCATCGCCGGGCGTTTATGCCCGCGCGTATCTCGAAGGCCGCTTCGAAGACGAGCAGGTGCTGAACTTCCGCCATGAGCTGCGCGACAAGCCGGGGCTTTCCTCGTATCCGCACCCGTGGCTGATGCCGAACTTCTGGCGCTTCCCGACTGTGTCGATGGGCATCGGTCCGCTGAATGCGCTCTATCAGGCACGATTCATGAAGTATCTGGAGAATCGCAGCCTGATCGAGAAGACCGATCGCAAGGTCTGGGCCTTCGTCGGCGATGGCGAGACGGATGAAGTGGACACCTTCGGCGCGATCTCGATGGCGACGCGCGAGAAGCTGGACAACCTGATCTTCGTCATCAACTGCAACCTGCAGCGGCTGGACGGACCGGTGCGCGGCAACAAGCGCATCATCGACGAGCTGGAAGGCATGTTCCGCGGCGCGGGCTGGAACGTGATCAAGGTGGTGTGGGGCTCGGACTGGGACAAGCTTTTTGAGCGCGACCATACCGGGCTGCTGCTGAAGCGCATGGAAGAGTGCGTGGACGGCGACTATCAATCGTTCAAGGCCAAGGGCGGCGACGTACCTGCGGCAGGAGTTCTTCGGCAAGTATCCGGAGCTGCTGGAACTGGTCCGCGACATGTCGGACGATGAGCTTGCCCGCCTGCATCGCGGCGGACATGATCCGGTGAAGATCTACAACGCCTACAAGCGCGCGACCGAGCACAAGGGCGGCCCGACTGTGATCCTGGCCAAGACGGTGAAGGGATATGGTCTGGGCAGCACGCAGGCGCGCAATGCGAGCCACCAGGAGAAGAAGCTGACGGATGACGCGCTGACCGCGTTCGTGAAGCGCTTCGATATCCCGGTGCCGGAAGAGGCGGCGAAGGATGCGATGCCCTACCGGCCCGGGAAGGATGCGCCGGAAATTGCCTACATGCTGGAGCGGCGCAATGCTTTGGGCGGCTTCATGCCGAAGCGCGAGACGCCGAAGCTCGACTTCAAGGCGCCTGAACTCGACTCTTTTGCGGAATGGACCGCCGGGTCGAAGGGCCGCGCGGTGTCGACGACGATGGGCTTTGTGAGCATCCTGCGCCACCTGATGAAGGATGAGAAGTTCGGCAAGCTCATCGTGCCGATCGTGCCGGATGAGGGGCGCACCTTCGGTCTGGAATCAGCCATCCGGCAGGTGGGCATCTACGCCAGCGAAGGACAGAAATACAAGCCGCACGACGTGGACATGCTGCTCTATTACCGCGAAGAGGCGGACGGCCAGATTCTGGAGGAGGGAATTACGGAAGCGGGTTCCATGGCCTCTTTCACCGCGGCGGGGACGGCGTACTCGAACTATCGCCTGCCCACCATTCCGTTCTACATGTACTACTCGATGTTTGGCTTCCAGCGCATCGGCGACATGGCCTGGGCCTTCGCCGACTCGCGCGGCAAGGGCTTCCTGATGGGCGGCACCGCCGGACGCACCACCATGCTGGGCGAGGGATTGCAGCATCAGGATGGACACTCGATCGTGCTGGCTTCGACCGTGCCCACCTGCGCGACCTACGATCCGGCGTTCGTCTACGAGCTGGCCGCTATCGTCCAGGACGGGCTGCGCCGGATGTACGAGAAGGGCGAAGACCTCTTCTACTACATCACTATGTACAACGAAGACTATGCGATGCCGGCGATGCCGGAGGGCTCGCGTGAGGGGATCCTGCGCGGCATCTATCGCCTGGCACCAGCGGCGAACGGTGATGCAGTAGCACAACTCTTCGGCAGCGGCCCGATTCTGAACGAGGCACTGCGCGCCCAGCAGATTCTGGCCGAGAAGTACAACGTGCCCACCGATGTATGGAGCGTGACCAGCTATAACGAGCTGCGCCGCGACGCGCTGGCGGTGGAGCGGTGGAACCGTCTGCACCCCTCGCAGGAGGCGAAGCGGCCTTACATCCTGAACGCGTTGGGCTCGGCGCCCGGGCCGATCATCGCCGCGACCGACTTTATGAAGGTGGTGCCGGACCAGCTTGCTCCCTGGCTGCTTGACCGGCTGGTCTCGCTCGGCACGGATGGCTTCGGCCGCAGCGACAATCGCGAGCATCTACGTCGGCACTTCGAAGTGAGCGCGGAAGCAATTGCGGCAGCGACTCTGTCGCGGCTGGCACGGGATGGCAAATTCGACGCGAAGAAGGCGGAGAGCGCTTTTACCGAGCTGGGCGTGGATACGGAGCGCGGCGATCCAGCGCGCGCCTGATGCCAGCAATGTGACGGGAAAGGGCCGGAGCATGATGCTCCGGCCCTTTCTGTCTACAAATAGCTAGTCGGAGGCGTCGAGCAGAGCGGCAAGCTTTGGGTCGATGCGCGGGTGCGGACGCCCTCACACGCGGCCGGTCACTGAGCCGTTCGTATTCGGTGGCGGAGAGCATCACGGCGATGTCACGATCATTGCTGCGGATCATTACGGGTTCGCGTTGGGCCCGGTTGAGCAGCGTCGCCAGTTTCAACTTGGCGTCTGTGGCAGAGATAGCTTGCATGTTCGCTCCAGTGCCGGTCATTGTCTCGAAAACGCTGCATTTGCGAAATGAATCCTTAGTCGTATGCATCCGACCCGGCAACATGTCCGGAAATGGACAGCCCGGCCACGTGACCGGACAGCCGGGGTAGCTCTGCGGGGCGAGTTTATATAGTAACCATCTTATTTTCTGTTGTTTAGATGTGTGGTCCGCCTTGGGCGTGCAAGTGCAACAGAGTCCATTGATGGACATCGCCCGCCCCGATATCAAAGCCAAGAAGAACCGCCGCCGCATCGTGACCATTGCGGTAGCAATCGTCGTCCTTGCCGGTGTGACTTTCGCAGTCATGCGGCTGAAGCCGGCCGCCCCGACGGTCGAACGCAGCATTGTGTGGACCGATACCGTGAAGCGCGGAAACCTGATCCGGCAGGTACGCGGCAACGGCACCCTGGTTCCCCGCGAGGATTCGATCCGCCAGATAGCCGCGCAGACGAATGCGACGGTGACCCGCATCCTGGTGCTGCCCGGTTCCAACGTGAAGGCGGACACCGTCATCATGGAATTGAGCGACCCGACCGTGACACAGCAGGCGATGGACGCGAAGCTCGCGCTGGCCTCGGCGGAAGCCGATCTGAAGAACACCCAGGTGCAGTTGCAGAGCACGCTCTCCACCCAAAAGGCGACCGCGGCGACCACCAATGCGTCCTATGAGACTGCCAAACGGCAGGCGGCGACCGATGAAGCCCTCTACAAGCTGGGCGTTGTTTCGGGAATTACCGCCGAAGCCTCAAAAAGCACCGCGCAGGGATTAACTACACAGAACCAAATGCAGCAGAACGTCGTATCCATCAACGAGAAGGCCCTGGAGACACAGCTTGCTGTGGCGCAGGCCAAGGTGGATCAGGCGCGCGCGATGTCCGGGCTCAAACAGCAGCAATTGGATGCGTTGAAAGTAAGAGCAGGCATCAACGGCGTGCTGACGGACCTTGGCACAACCGCGCTGCCGGTCGCTGTGGGACAAGAGGTGACTCCAGGGACCATGCTCGCGAAGGTGGTTCAGCCGAATCAGTTGAAGGCAGCATTGAACATTCCGGAGACGCAGGCGCGGGACATCCGGCTCAACCAGCCTGCCGCGATCGATACCCACAACGGTATCGTCAATGGCCACGTGACGCGTATCGATCCCGGTGTGCATAACGGCACGGTCACTGTAGACGTGGCGATGGACGGCTTTATCGAGGGTGAGCGGCCGGACCTGAGCGTGGATGGGCAGATCGACTTGGAGCGGATGAATAACGTGCTCTATGTCGGGCGGCCCGCCTTTGGCAATGAAGATTCAACCATCAGCTTGTTCAAACTGAGCCCCGATGGCAAAACGGCGACGCGCGTACCGGTGAAGGTTGGCCGCGCGTCGGTGAATGCGATCCAGGTGCTCAGCGGGCTCAACGAAGGCGATACCGTCATTTTGTCCGACATGTCCCGCTGGGACCAGGTGGACCGCATCCGGCTGGAATAAATCAACGATCTTAGGAAGGAAAGGAACACGAGGCCAACTATGGACGAAACAGCACAGGCACTGATACAGATCGAAGCGCTGACCAAGGTCTTCTATACGGATGAGATCGAGACGCACGCGCTGTCCGGCGTGCATCTGGCCATCATGCGTGGCGATTACGTCGCCATGTCCGGTCCATCGGGATGCGGCAAATCGACGCTGCTCTCGATCATCGGGCTGCTCGACACGCCGACGAACGGGCGCTACCAGCTGAACGGCAAGCCGGTAGAAAACCTGAGTTTTGCCGAGCGTTCGCGTATCCGCAACCAGGAGATCGGCTTCATCTTCCAGAGCTTCAACCTGATTGGCGACCTTACGGTGGCTGAGAATGTTGAGCTGCCGCTTACCTACCGCTCCGGCATGCCGGCGGCAGATCGCAAGCGGCGTGTGCAGGAGTCGCTCGAGCGCGTAGGTATGGCGCACCGTATGCGTCACTATCCTTCTCAGCTCTCGGGCGGTCAACAGCAGCGTGTCGCCGTGGCGCGTGCGCTGGCGGGTTCGCCGTCCATCCTGCTGGCCGACGAGCCCACCGGAAACCTGGATTCGAAGAACGGCGAAGCGGTGATGGAGCTGCTCTCCGAACTGCACAAGGAAGGCGCGACCATCTGCATGGTGACGCACGATCCGCGCTTCGCCCGGCATGCCGACCGCCAGGTACACCTCTTCGACGGCAAGGTCATTGCCGAGGGAGAGTTGTCGCCTGAACAGTTGCTGCAGGTCCAGTAGCACGGCGCCACAAAGGCAGATGTGCCAGAGCGAAGCCGGAGTGTGTCTATAGACCGCCAGATTTCAGGCTAAGGAGAGCCGCGATGGGGAAGTTGCTCAAGGACGTGCAGTACGCGCTACGGCAATTCCGTCGCAATCCCGGCTTCGCGATCACGGCCGCACTCACGCTTTCGCTCGGCATCGGCGCGACGACGGCGATCTTTACCCTGATTTACAACACTATGCTGAAGGCGCTGCCGGTGAAGAACGCCGCGCGCCTTTATATGGTGGGCAAGGAGCCGACCTGCTGCAACTATGGCGGATTGCAGGGTGACCAGTGGGAGATCTTCTCCAACGATCTCTACCTCTACTTCCGCGATCACACCAAGGGCTTTGAAAGCCTCACAGCATTTCAGTCTTTCTCGACCCCGCTGCTGACGCGGCGTGTCGGCGACTCGCAGCCGCCCGTTACTGTGAACGGACGCTTCGTCGCTGGCAATGAGTTCTCGACGCTCGGCGTGCCGCTGGCGCTCGGCCGACCAATTCAACCTTCGGACGACACGGAGGGCGCGACGCCGGTGGCAGTCATCAGTTACCGGATGTGGCAACGACGCCTCAGCCTCGACCCACATGTGCTCGGGTCGAACTACACGATGAATGGTGTGGTTGTGACCATCGTGGGTGTGACTGCACCGGAGTATCAGGGTGAGATTGTGCAGTCTGATCCGCCGGAGCTCTGGCTCGCACTGAATCAGGAGGCGAAGTTTACCGGAGCGAATGCCGCGCACACCCATCATCCGGATACCCACTGGCTGGACGTGGTGGGCCGCGTCGCCCCTAATGCACGCCTGGAGCAGATCACCGCGCAATTGAATCTGGAACTGCGGCAGTGGCTTCGCGGCCGGGACACGCTCAATGCTGCGGAGCGGGCGCAGATTGACCGGCAGAAGACCCAGGTCTCCTCCGCGCGCACGGGCGTGAATGACGTGGCAGAAGGCTATGGCCGCGGACTGAAACTGCTGATGTGGGCCGCCGGGTTCGTCCTGCTGATCGTCTGCGCCAACGTGGCGAACCTGTTGCTGGTGCGTGCGACGGCGGAAAGGCAGCAGCAAGCGGTGCGTATTGCGCTGGGCGCGACGCGCGGACAACTGGTGCGCCAGGCCATGGTGTCGAGCATATTGCTGGCGCTGGTCGGCGGGGCCGGGGCCATTGCGATTGCGTATTTTGTAGCGCATTCCGTGTTGGGTCTAGCCTTTCGCGGATCGGAGTATGTCCCGGTAGCGGTGAACCCGTCGCTGCCGGTGCTGGCCTTCGCGGTGCTGGCGGCATTGGTCACTGCAGTGCTGTGCGCTGCGCTACCTGCCTGGATCTCGACCAAGACCGATCCGGCCTCGGCCATCCGCGGTACATCGCGGACGATGAAGGATTCAAGCTCTGCGCCGCAGCGTGTGCTGGTCATCACCCAGGCCGCGCTCTCGGTGGTCCTGCTGTGCGCAGCCGGACTGCTGCTACGCAGCCTGAGTAATCTGCGGACCCAGGACTTCGGTTTCCAGACCAAGGACCGATACATCGTGGGCATCGATCCCTTTCTCGCCGGATACAAGCCGGAGCAGACCGACGATCTGTATCGCAAGCTGCACGAAAGCTTGATGAGAATTCCCGGCACGAAGAAGGTTGCCTTTGCTCTTTACACCCCACTGAGCCATGACAACTGGAATGGCGGCATCTTTATTCCGGGGCAACCGGATCCCAAGCCGGATAGCGACTGGTACAGCGCGACCTATATCCGGATCAGTCCGGAATATTTCGACGCGATTGGGGCCAAACTGCGGTCGGGCCGGTTCTTTACCGATGGCGACGACAACCATGGACGCAAGGTTGCGATCGTGAATCAGGTCTTTGCCGATCGCTATTTCCATGGCAAGGCGATCGGGCGGCATTTCGGCGTGGAACGCGAACTCGAGTCTCAGTTTGAAATCGTCGGCATCGTGGAAAACACGAAGCATAACGATCCCAACGTGGCGCCACCGCCGATGTACTATCTGCCGTTTGCGCAAGCGACGCAGATATTCAAGCCGCAAAACAAGGCGTTTGAGCCCCTGGGGCATTACGCCGGCCAGGTCGTCTTGGAGACCGCGAACAGCACGCCTGCATCCGTGGAGGCGGCGACGCGACGCGCTTTTGCTGACGTGAATCCCATACTCACACCGCAGTATTTCCGCACCTTCGCGGCGCAGGTAGCGACGAATTTCAATGAAGATGAGCTGCTGGCCCGGCTGACCTCGCTCTTTGGTCTGGTCGCCCTCATCCTGGCGTCCATCGGGCTGTACGGCGTGACCGCCTACTCGGTTCAACGGCGCACGGGCGAGATCGGTGTGCGGATGGCGCTGGGCGCGGACCGCGTGACCATCCTGCGCGACGTGCTGAAGCGCGCGCTCGCGCATTGCCTGATTGGACTCGCAATCGGCGTGCCGCTGGCCTACGCGGCCGGACGCTTCATGGCGCAGCGACTCTACGGCGTGGGCGCATTTGATGTGCCGGTTGCGCTGATCACGCTGGCGATGCTCTCGCTGGCCGCGACTGTTGCTGCGCTGGTGCCTGCGAGGCGCGCCGCCTCCATCGAGCCGATGGTGGCGCTGCGCATGGAATAACCAACAGAAAGGAGGACTCGTGCAGTTCGTCCAACAGCTCTTGCAGGATCTTCGCTACGCTTTGCGGCAGCTTCGCCGCACCCCTGGCTTCGCCGTCACAGCGGTGCTCACCCTGGCACTCGGCGTCGGCGCGACCACCGCGATCTTTACCCTGATCTATCAGGTCATGCTGCGGCCGCTTCCGGTGGCAGCGCCCGAGCAACTCTACAAGCTGGGAACACGCTACGACTGCTGCTTCAACGGCGGCAGCCTTTTTGGCGACTGGAGCCTCTTTTCCTACGATCAGTACCAGATGCTTCGCGACCATCTCGCTGGATTCACGAGCATGACTGCCGTCGAAGCAGGCGAACAGCCGGTTGGGATGCGCCAGCAGGGAAGCGGTGAGGCGGCTGTGCCGGTGCGCGTGCAGTTCGTGGCCGGCAACTATTTCTCGACGCTCGGGGTGAGGGCACTCGAAGGACGCGCGCTTACGCCAGCCGATGATCAGCGCGGGACGCAGCCGCAGGTGGTGTTGAGCTATGAGATGTGGCAGCGCCGCTTCGGAGCGTCGCCGGCAATCGTCGGCTCGGCGCTGATGATCAACAATCGCGCGATGACCGTTGCCGGCATCATGCCCGCCAGTTTCTTTGGAACACGGCTGGATGCCGATCCGCCGGAGATCTGGGTGCCCCTGGCATTCGAGCCCATGCTCACCAACATCGACGCGATGGACCATCCCAGCCAGTATTGGCTGTACGTCATCGGTCGTGCACGAGCCGGATTCAGTCCCGCATCCGCGAGTGCGCAAACCAGCGGGCTGTTGCAGGGCTGGCTCCACGCGCACCTGGAGACGCTCGAGCCGGGGCAGAGTGTGGCTATTCCGAAACAGCACACCGAATGGGCGGCCGCCGCCGGCGGCATCAGCGCGCTTCGCGACAGCTATGCCTCCGGCCTGCAGTTGCTCTTCATGATTGCAGGATTCGTGCTGCTGATCGTTTGCGCGAATCTTGCCAACCTGATGCTGGTGCGCGGTATGGCGCGGCGGCAGAACACTTCCGTGCGCCTGGCGCTGGGAGCGCCGCGTGGCCGGCTCATCCGGCAGACGCTGACCGAGAGCCTCATCATCGCTATGGCGGGCGGCGCGGTGGCAATCCTGCTGGCGGTCTTCGGCTCGCGCGCGATGCTTTCCATGGCTCTCGCCGGCACGCAGACCTCGCCTTTCTCTACATCGCCTTCGCTGGCTGTGCTCGGATTCGCGCTGACCATCGCCGTACTTGCCGGTGCGCTCTTCGGCTGTGTGCCGGCATGGATCACCTCGCATTTTGACCCCATCGAGGCCCTGCGCGGCGCCAGCCGCACGGCCGGCGACAAAACGGCGTGGCCGCAGAAGGCACTCGTCGTGCTGCAGGCCGCCTTATCCCTGGCTTTGCTCTCTACTGCCGGATTGCTGACGCTCAGCCTGCGTTCGCTTGAGCACCAGAATCTGCATCTGGAGACCTCGGGTCGGCTGGTCATCGGCATCAACACCGTAGCTGCTGACTACGACATTCACAAGCTCGCCGATCTGGAGCGAAAGCTCGACACACAGTTGAGACAGACCCCGGGTGTGATCGATCTGGGCTATGCGACATATAGTCCGCTTTCGCACGATGGCTGGCATGACCTTACTTTTCTGCCGGGTCAGCCGCCACCACCACCCGAATTCACCAACAACTACTACCGGACGACGTTTGACTATGTCAGTCCCGACTACTTTGCTGCCGTGGGTACGCATGTGCTGCAGGGTCGCGGTATCTCAGAGTCCGACGGGGCTACTACGCGGCGGATCGCCGTTGTGAATCAGGCGTTCGTGGCGCACTTCCTCAAGGGAAAGCCGCCTATGGGGGCTCATTTCGGCATGGATGCGCATGATCCGGCCGAGTTTGAGATTGTCGGCGTGGTGGACGACACAAAATACGAAGACCCCGACCAGCCGCAGCTCCCCATGGCATTCTTTCCCCTGGCGCAGCCGGCGGAGATATTCGCCGAGCGAGAGCGTGCGGGCGAGGAGCGGATTCATTATCCCAATGACATCGTCGTTCACTATCAAGGCGGCGAAGCGGAGATGGCCGCTACCCTGCGTCACGCGATTGGCAACATCGATCCGAACCTCCCCATCACTCGCATCGACACGCTAGCGACGCAGGTCGGTTCGAATTTCAATCAGCCGGAGATGCTGGCGCGCTTGACGACAGCCTTCGGACTGGTGGCGCTGCTGCTGGCGGCGATCGGGATCTACGGCGTTACCGCATATACCGTGGAACGGCGCACACCTGAAGTGGGATTGCGCATGGCGCTGGGCGCGGATCGCGGAGATGTGCTGCGCGAGATCCTGAAGCACGCCGTGTCGCAGGTGCTGGTTGGCCTCGTTCTGGGTGTGCCTCTGGCACTCGTGCTGGGCCGGCTGGTCGCCGCACACCTTTACAACGTCAGCAGTGCGAACCCGCTGATCCTGGGCGGCGCATTCGCGACACTGGTGATCGCGGCGGTGCTGGCTGCATTCCTGCCGGCGACCCGTGCGGCGTCGATCGAGCCAGTGCAGGCGTTGCGTAACGAATAAGGAAGTACTGATCAGGGAAGGAGGACGGCCATGCAGTGGGCACAGAATATTCGCTACGCCTTCCGGCAGCTTCGCCGGAATCCTGGATTTGCGTTCACGGCGATTCTGACGCTGGCGCTTGGCATCGGCGCCACCACGGCCGTCTTCAGCGTCGTGGAGCAGATGCTGCTCACGCAATTGCCATATCGTGACGCGGACCGCATCGTTGCGCTCGAAACCTTCTTTACTGATAGGCAGCGTCTGCATCCGCGCGTCACCGGTGGCAACTACCAGGACATGCGTGCCGATGCGGCGTTCGCATCTACTGCCTTCTATCAGGGCGGCGAGATGGGCGTGCAGTTGCCGGATCACGCCACGTTTACTCAGATGGAGGTGGTGAGCCCGTCATTCCTGGCTGTGTTTGGGATTCATCCACAACGGGGAGCCATCTTTCGGCCGGGAGACGCGTCACATCAGGCGCTGGTGAGCGAAGCTTTTGCCGATGCCGAACTGGGCGGCGTGAGCGCGGCAGTCGGCAAGTTGATCAGCGTGGAGAGCGAGTCCTATCAGGTGACCGGCGTGATGCCGCGTGCCTTCGACTTCCCGCAAAAAACCAGCATCTGGCTCGGTGCCTCTGCCACGCCGGACAACGTGAACCGCAACTCCTACAACTACCACGCGGTGGCGCGGCTGCGGGACGGGGTTGATGTTCAGCATGCGCAACTGCGGCTAAATGCGCTCTCCACGCGCCTCGCAAAACAGTTTCCGGTGGACCAGGCACACGTCGCACTACGCGCTGTGCCGCTGCGCGATGCGCTCACCGGGAGTGTACGAACGTCACTGTGGCTGTGGCTTGCTGCCGTCGGTGTGCTGCTGCTGATCGCCTGTGCGAACGTGGCACACCTGCAGTTGGTGCGCATCTCCGCCCAGGAGCAGGCCCTGGCCGTGCGCGGTGCACTGGGCGCCTCGCGTGCTCGCATCGTTGGTTCAGTGCTTCTTGAAGCAGGACTCATTTCGCTACTCGGTGGCATCGCCGGTCTGCTGCTCTCCATTCCATCGACCAGGTTGCTGATGCACCTGCTGGCGTCGCAGCTTCCGCGCAGCATGGGCGTTACACCGGACCCACGCCTGCTGGGCTTCTGCCTGGTGCTGGCTGTAATCGTCACCGTGCTCAGCGCAACGCTCCCATGCTGGTGGGCGGTGCGCCGCGATCCGGCAGCAGCGCTGAGCCGTGGCACGCGTTCGGGCAGCACAGATCGTGGCACAGCGTTGTGGAGGCGCGGCCTGCTTGCTCTCGAGATCGCGCTGAGCTTCCTGCTCGTGACCACCTCCGGACTGCTGCTCCGCACACTCCAGCACATCCACGAGACGCCGCTTGGCTTCGCGTCGGAAAACCGGCTGGTGGTCTACGCGCATGCTCCGGCGCGCGGTTTGGCGGAGATGCAGAAGCGGGTCATTGAATTGGCGCAGCTGACCGGCGACTTGCGCGAATTGCCCGGCGTGGTGTCTGCCGCGCAAACGATGGGATTGCCCGCAGGCCAATATGGATCGAATGGCGACTACGCGGTTCCCGGCAAAGGTCAGGCCTATCGGCCAGGCGGGCCTGCCGTACGCAAACTTCAGCCTCGCTGGTCCTGGGTACTTCAGCGACATGCGCATCCCGCTGATGCGGGGCCGGGATGTCACCGCCTCAGATACATACGGATCGCAGCCCGTCGTCATCATCAGCGCGTCGCTGGCGCGTCAGTCCTTCGGGGACAGCGATCCGTTAGGGCAGCGGATCATCTGCGGCTGGGACGAGGATTCCATGCGGGGCGCAACTATCGTCGGTGTCGTCGGCGATGTGCGCCAGGATTCTCCGGCCGACGAGCCGGCGCCGACGATTTATATGCCGCTGGCGCAACACCCGTACCTCGCGAACGAAGTGCAGATCGTGCTGCGCACCGCAAGTGCTCCCGCAACACTGATCCCCGCGGTGCGGCAGCGCGTGCTCGCCGCTGATGCATCAATCGCTACGAAGTTCACCACCATGGACGATGCGCTCGCGGCAGCGACGGAGCCCCAGCAGCTGCGTGGTGAGCTTCTTACAGCGTTCGCGTCACTCGCGCTGCTGCTCGCAGCTGTCGGCATGTATAGCGTCACCAGCTACACAGTGGCGCAGCAGATGCGCGAGATCGGCATCCGCATGGCATTGGGCGCGGACCGTGCAGTGGTGGCGCGCGAGGTGATGATGGCAGCCGCGAAGAGCGGTCTGCTGGGCATTGGACTTGGGGTGCTGGTGAGCCTCGAAGCATCGCGGGTGCTGAGCCGTTTCCTGGTCGGCGTTCCGGCGCTGGACCCGGTGAGCTATGGCATCGCTGCATGTGTCCTGTTGGCAGCGGCCGCGCTGGCGGCGCTGATTCCGGCCCGGCGCGCCGCCTCCACCGAACCCGTGGTAGCGTTGCGGACGGAGTGACACGATGCAGCTGGCTAAAGATCTCCGTTACGCATTTCGTCAACTACGCCGCAGGCCGGGCTTCGCCATTGTGGCGCGGCATGCCGCGTCGATTGAACCCATGCAGGCCTTGCGGTCGGAGTAGAGAGGAAAGCGGAATGGAACTCGGCAGCGATCTTCGCTATGCATGGCGCCAGTTGCGGCGCAGCCCCGGCTTTGCCGCCGCCGCGGTACTCACGCTGGCGCTGGGCATCGGCGCCACCACGACGATGTTCTCCGTGGTGGATCAGGTGCTGCTGCGGCCACTTCCGTTCGCGCATCCTTCGCAGCTGGTGTCTATCTCCGAAGCTGTCTTATGACAAGGATGCGGCGAGCGGCAGCGGCGGCATCTCGCTACCCGACGCGCAGGACTGGCAGACGCGCAGCCACGCATTGCAGTCCGCCGCCTACTACACCTTCAATATGCCGATCGTCGGGGGCATCTCGCAGCCCAGGTCTGAAGCGCAATTGATCGTCAGCACTAATTTTTTCAACATGCTGGGAGTGCAGCTGGCGATGGGCCGCGGCTTCGCTACGGATGAAAATGAAGGCGCTCGTGCCCGCGTCGTCGTTCTTGGAGCAGAGGCGTGGCACACGCTCTTCGGCAGCGATCCGAAGATCGTGGGCCGCGTGATCCCGCTGAACGGCACGCCCTTTACCGTCATCGGCGTGATGCCGGAGAGCTTTCGCTTCCAGGGCGGCAGCGATTTTCTGTTTTCGCCGCTCGATATCAGCGATAAGAATCTGCAGGACCGATCCTCCGGCATGCTCAGCGTACTCGGACGATTGCGTGCGGGCAGCACAGTCGAAGATGCCGTGCACGAGTTGGCGGGCATCAAGCAGCAGAACCTTCGCGCCTATCCGGGCAAGGAGTTGGATAACCGCATCGTTGTCGAAGACTACTCGCGGTTTCTCACTCGCAATGTGCGTCCGGGGCTGCTGGCTCTGAACGGGCTGGTGCTCGCCGTCTGGCTATTGGCTACCATCAACGTGGCCGGTCTGCTGCTGACCCGCACCCAGGGACGACGCCGCGAGATCGCGGTACGCGCAGCGCTGGGCGCAGGCAGTGCGCGACTGCTGCGACAGTTTATGGTGGAAAGCCTGCTGCTGAGTCTGATGGGCGGAGCCATCGGCCTGGGGATTACGTCGGCGGCTCTTCGCGTCTCGCGGCATTATCTGGCGAACACATTCCAGAATGGCGAGCTGATCCACATCGATGCCAGCGTGTGCCTCTATGTCTTGCTTGCCTCTTGCATTTCAGCGCTCTTCTTTGGGATTCTTCCCGCACTCCAAGCAGCGCACCTCCCTATTCAGACCGGGCTGCGCGAAGGCTCCGCAGGCAGCGGCACCAGCCGGCGCCATAGTTTGATGCGCGATGCAATCGTCACCGTGGAGGTGGCGCTCTCGCTGCTGCTGCTTGTCGCCGCAGGTGTGATGGCGCACACGCTTTACGAGATGCAGACGCAAGCCGCTCGGCTTTAATCCGGAGAAGGTTGTGACCGCCGAGCTGATGCTGCCGCAGAAGAATTACTGGTTCGTCAGCGCCGGGGCATCCGGTGGTCAGAACATCGTCTCGACATTCATCGAGCCGATGCTCGAGCGCATCCGCCATCTTCCGGGTGTGACCGCTGCAGGTGTCACCACTGTGCGCCCTCTGCGTACGAACTGGACCTTTCTTGACCAGATCGATTTTGCCGGCCGGCCGAAGCCCGACCCACGCCATCAGCAGAGCGCGAACGTTCGCGCGGCGACGCCGGACTACTTCCGCGCTATGGGCGTGACTCTGAAACAAGGCCGCCTCTTCGATAATCAGGACGGCACTGGAGCCCCGCTGACTGCGGTCGTGAACGAGGCCTTTACGCACCAGATCGATGGAGCGCACTCGCCCATCGGCATGCAGGTGCAAGCGGCCGAAGCGGGGACGCACAAATACGCAACCATCGTTGGCGTGGTGGCCGATGCGCGCCAAGGTATGAACGAGTCTGTGAAGCCGGAGCTGCTGCTTAACCTGAGCCAGATGTCGCCTGCTGATGACATGTATCCGATTCTGGTGTCCTTCCATCTCGATCTCGTTGTCCGTTCGCAGATCGATCCCGACTCGCTCATCCCCACCATTACCCGCGTCGTCCACGACCTGAACTCGGGCGTAGGCGTGAACCATGCCGAGCTGATGCAGGCCAGCGTGGATGACACTATGGGCAGCCAGACGCTGGCCGCGCGCCTGCTCTCGCTGTTTGCCTTGGCGGCGCTGGTCATCGCAGCCGCCGGTCTTTACGGATTGCTGGCGTACCAGGTTACACAGCAGTTGCGCGACTTTGGCGTGCGGCTGGCGCTGGGCGCGCAGCGCAAGGATGTGCTGTGGCTGGTGCTGCGTCGCGCCGTGATGTTGCTGATTGCCGGTACCGCGCTGGGCATCGCTGCTTCGCTCGCCCTCAGCCGCGTGGCTGCCAGCATGCTTTCCGGCGTCGACGTCCACAATATTGTGCTTGTGATTGAGGCAGTCACCACGATCCTCGCCGTCACCTGCATCACCGCCAGCTATCTGCCTGCGCGCCGCGCCGCACAGACCGACCCGATGCAGGCGCTGCGCCACGAATAAGGAAGGAATACACAATGATCGACATACGCAACCTGGAACGCAGCTATAAGACCGGCGCCGGTCAAACATGGGTGCTGCGCCGCATTGACCTCAAGATTGAGCGCGGCGAATTTGTCACCCTGATGGGGCCGTCGGGAGCGGGGAAGTCCTCGCTGCTGAACGCCATCGCACTGCTCGATGACCAGTGGCTCGGCGAATACTACTTCGAGAATGATCCCGTGCATGCAATGGGTCGCAAGCAGCGCGCAGAGCTGGCGAAGCGCAGCATGGGGATGGTCTTCCAGAGCTATCACCTGCTCGACGAGCTTACGGTTGCCGAAAACATCGACCTGCCGCTGAGCTATAAAAACATGCCGCGGGCAGAGCGCCAGGCGCTGGTCGCGGACACGCTGGACCGTTTCAATATCGTCGGCAAGAAAGACCTGTTCCCCTCGCAGCTTTCCGGCGGCCAGCAGCAACTGGTTGGCATCGCGCGCGCGGTCATCCACAATCCCGCGCTGCTGCTCGCGGATGAGCCGACCGGCAATCTGCACTCCGAGCAGGCCAAGGAAATCATGGAGCTCTTCAAGGAGCTCAACCGGCAGGGCACCACCATCCTGCAGGTCACGCACTCGGAAACCAATGCCGCCTATGGCAATCGACTGCTCGAAGTTCGCGATGGCTGGCTGGTAAGCGACAGCGCCAACCCTCGCCTCAACGCTGCACAGGAGTCCACCACTCGATGAATCTTCGTCAAATTGCCACCGCAGCAATTGCGCTCAGCTCGCTGATTGTTTCCCAGAGTGCGCCACTTTTTGCGCAGAGTGCGCAGCAGCCGGGGTTCCATGTTGAGTTCCCGCATCTGCACGATCCGTTCAAGACCTACACGCCGGTCAATGTGCCCTCGTCGAATCTGACCAACTCAGTGCGGTTGGACCAGTGTATCCACGACGGCAAACTTTATCTGTCCATCGACGATGCGATCGATCTGGCGCTCGAGAATAATCTGGATATCGCTGTCGCGCGCTACAACCTGCCAATCGCGAACATGGATGTTCTACGCACGGCAGCCGGCGGCATCTCGCTGGGTGTCCCAGGTCTGTCAAGCACGACACTCGGGGGTGCGACGGCGTCGAGCGCAGCCTCCTCGGTAAGCGTAAGCGGCGCGGCGGGCGGGTCGGGCGGTCTGACCCAGAACACCTTCGGTATCGGCATTCAGGTCCCCAGCTTCGATCCGTGGCTCGCTGCCCAGGGCAGTGTGGAGCACTTGACCGCTCCGCAATCTAGCACCGTCACTACAGCAACGACGTCGTTGAAGCAAAACACGATCATCGCCGATGCAAAGTACTACCAATCCTTCCCGACCGGCACTTATGTCGAGTTCGATCTAAACAACTCCCGCCAGACCGACAACAACGCTTATCAGACTCTCAATCCGATTCTGGCCTCAAACTATCGCTTTCTCATCCAGCAGCAACTTCTCCAAGGGTTCGGCTTCTCCGAAAACCTGCGCTGGCTACGTCTTGCGAAGAACAATCGCAAGATCACCGATACCAACTTCAGGGCGCAAATCGACTTCACCATCACACAGATCGAAAATATCTATTGGGACCTGGTCAACGCCTATCAGGATGAGCAGGTAAAAGAGCGCTCGCTGGCATTTGCCGAACGGGCACTCGATCAGGAACAGAAGCAGTTGCAGTTGAAGGCTGTTCCTGCCATGGATGTGATGAAGGCACAAACAGAAGTCGCCACCCGCCAGCAGGACCTGACAGTCTCAAACACGACCCTGCAGTTGCAGGAGTCGCTGATGAAAGCTGCCTTAACGAAGCAACTCGATCCAAGTCTGGAAGAGATGCGCGTTGATACCCACGGTCGAACTGGAGGCGTTCCAGCCGGAAAGCATACCGCCAGTAGAGCAATTGATCGACGAGGCGATCAAGAACCGGCCTGACGTGAGCATCCTGCAACTGCAGCAGGACAACTTCGAGATCTCCCGGAAATCCATACGCAACTACATGTTGCCGTCGGTGAATCTGGTCGGCTACTACTCCGGATATGGTCTGGGCGGAGCGCCAAATCCGTTTTACGCCTCGAACACCCTTGGGCCGAACCCGGTTACGCAACCGACGAGCTATGCCGGAACCTTGCAAAACGCTTTCAACAACAGTTCGCCAGACTATCTGGCGGAAATTCAGGTGCAGATTCCGCTGCGTAACCGGCAGGCCCGGGCGGATCAGTTCCGCTCCGAGCTGGAGCTACGTCAGGCGCAATTGAATGTAGTCCAGGTAAAGAAAAATCTGCGTATCGAGGTACGGAACGCCGCGTATGCACTGGAGCAGGGTCAGGCGCGAGTCGAAGCAGCGCGCAAAGCGCGCGATCTTGCTCAGCGCACTTTCGATATCAAGCGCCAGGAGCAACAGCTTGGCGCAGGCTCCAACTTCGAGACACTTACTGCCGAGCATGACCTTGCAATCGCGAGTTCCACCTTGGCGGCTGCCGAAACCGCATACGAGAAGAGCCGTGTAGCGTTATACAGCCAGACGGGTCAGACTCTGCGGCGCCTGGGTATCTCGCTGGACGAAGCTCGCTCCGGAATCGTGAACAAGCCGGTTTCGCCCGTACCGCCATCTGCATTACAGCCGCCTCCGGCAGCCATGCCGCAACAGCCCGCAACCATGCAACCCTCAACCTCCCAACCCCCAGCACCGCAGCCATAGTAGAGTGACAACCAGCATGAGCAGCGCACGGCAACGCTCCACCGCAAACGGCACGCACACGCAGGAGGGGCAGCAGCCGCGTCTGCTCATCGCAGACGATCAGCCCGCCATCCTGGACGCGCTGGAGATACTGCTGCGTCCGGAAGGCTACAAACTTGACCGCGCTGCGTCGCCGCGCCAGCTCATCGAGTGTCTTGCCAGTGAGAGCTACGACGCGGTCCTGATGGACATGAACTACACGCGCGACACCACGTCGGGCGCGGAGGGCATCGATCTGCTCGCGGAGATCCAGAGCTACGGCCTGCGCGTGCCCATCATCGTGATGACCGCATGGAGCAGCGTCGAGCTTGCCGTCGAAGCGATGCGCCGCGGTGCCGCGGACTTCATCCAGAAGCCGTGGGACAACGCGCGCCTGCTTACCGTGCTGCGCACACAGCTCGATCTGCATCGCGTGCAGCGCCAGGCCGACATGCTGGAGGCGGAGAACCGCTTCCTGCGCGCGGACGGGCTTGCCCACGCTCATCGCCGAATCGCGCGCCATGCAGCCGGTTCTGGAGATGATCGCGCGCATCGGCCCCTCCGACGCCAACGTGCTCATCACCGGCGAACACGGCACGGGCAAGGAAGTCATCGCGCAGACGCTCCACATGCTCTCGCCGCGTGCACAGCGCTCCCTGGTTGCCGTGAACACCGGCGCGCTTCCCGAAGGCACCTTTGAGAGCGAGATCTTCGGCCACGTCAAGGGCGCCTTCACCGACGCGCGTACCGACCGCATCGGCCGTTTTGAGCTTGCCGACCACGGCACGCTGTTTCTGGATGAGATCGCCAACGTGCCGCTGCGGCAGCAGGCCAAGCTGTTGCGCGTGCTGGAAACGGGCGAGCTGGAGCGCGTCGGCTCATCGAAGACGCGCAAGGTCGATGTCCGGCTGCTCTCCGCCACCAACGCCGACCTGCACAGGGAGAGCGAAGAAGGTCGTTTCCGTCAGGATCTGCTCTTCCGTCTCAACACGGTGGAGATCCATCTGCCGCCCCTTCGTGAGCGGCGCGAGGACGTGCCGCTACTGGCCGGCCATTTTCTCGCGCGCTGGAGCAAGCGCTATCGGCGTCTGCTCTCCGGTTTCGCGCCGCGCGCACTGGAGATGATGATGCAATATGCATGGCCCGGCAATGTGCGGGAGCTGGACCATTGCATTGAGCGCGCCGTCCTGATGGCGCGCACGGAGAAGGTAGACATCGGCGATCTCAACCTGACGCCGCCGCGCTCCGCATCCACCTCATCCAGTCTTGACGATATGAGTCTGGAGGCAGTCGAGAGTATCCTCATCCGCAAGGCGCTGGCGCGTGCCCAAGGCAACGTGAGCCAGGCGGCGGAGGCACTTGGCCTCAGCCGCGGCGCCCTTTATCGGCGGATGGAAAAGTATGCCATCTAAGTCTGACTCGTCAGACAGGGCACCTGGGAATCGACGCATACGCATTCATGGATCGCGCCGCCGCAATGGTCGGACGCGACCCGCGCACGGCCTGAGCTTTGAGGCCCGGCTGCGGGTGCTCGCGATGGGCATCGCGCTGCCCGGCCTGCTGGTCTGCTGCGGACTGCTCATCGCGCAGCATGCCTCGACCAGTCTTTGGCTCACGCTGCTTGGCGTTATGGTCTTCGTATCGCTCATCGTCTTCGGCCTGCTGGTGGAGCATGTCGTTCGCCCATTGCAGACGCTCACCAACGTGGTCAGCGCTCTGCGCGAGGATGACTACGCCTTCCGTGCGCGCGGCTCGAGCACGGGCGATGTGCTGGGTGAGCTTGGCGATCGAGATCAACGCATTGGCCGACATGCTGCAGGACCAGCGCGCTGGCGCGTTGGAAGCCTCCGCGCTGCTGCGCCGCGTTGTTGGCTCGATCGACGCGCCGGTGCTCGCCTTCGATCCCGCCGGCGTCCTGCGCCTGATGAACCCGGCCGCGGAAAGCGTCCTTGCATTGTCGCCCGATGACAGCGTTGGCCAGCCCGCGGCGCAGATCGGGCTCACTCGCTTGCTCGAGGAGCCGGACGAGGGCATCGTGGAGCTGGAGCACGATGGCCGCAGCACCCGATGGATGGTGCACCGCAGCACCTTTCGCCAGCGCGGCGTGCCCCATGCGCTGCTGCTGCTGACGGATGTGAGTGCGGCATTGCGGGAAGAGGAGCGGCAGGCCTGGCAACGCCTCATCCGCGTGCTCGGGCATGAGATCAACAACTCGCTCGCGCCCATCAAATCGATCGCCGGCACGCTGCGGACGCAGCTCATCTCCGGCGTCGCTACCGACGAAGATCTGGACCGTGGCCTCCACATCGTCGAGAGCCGCGCCGAATCCCTGCATCGTTTTGTGCAGGCATATCGTCAGCTTGCGCAATTGCCACCGCCACGGTTACAAAAAACGCCGCTGGCGCCGCTGCTGGAACGAACGCTCGCGTTGGAGCAGCGTCTCCGCGCGGAGATCATCGGCGGTCCCGAGGTAACGCTCACCATCGATCCCGATCAGGTGGAGCAGATGCTGATCAACCTGGTGCGCAATGCAGTGGAGGCCGCGCTGACCACGCGGACAGGGAGGCCGCGCGTGCAGGTGGGATGGCAGGTGGATGCCGGCAACGTCATCATCGGCATCGAGGACAACGGTCCCGGCATCGCCAATGACTCGAATCTCTTCGTGCCCTTCTACACCACCAAGAGCGGCGGCAGCGGCGTCGGCCTGGCGCTGGCGCGGCAGATCGTCGAAGCACACGCGGGCTCCGTCAGGCTCACGAACCGCAAACGGGTGGCGTGCGCGCAGTGGTCACTCTGCCGGTGGTGATGCCGGTCATGCCAGCGCACACGCAGACCCTCGACCCCCGAACCATGGACCAGCGTTAACTGCTAGCCCGGCCCGATCTCCTCAGTCTTATGCGTCTGTGGTTCCTTGCCCTGCAGAAAATCAATCAGCCGCGGCCCGATGCGGCTGGCGCATTGGCCGGGAGCCAGATGTCCGCAGCCATCGTAGATCTCCAGCACCGACTGCGGAATTTGCTCATGCAGGGAGATGCCCGTAGCCAGCGGGATGAGATGGTCCTGCTTGCCCCAGATGATCAGCGTCGGTATCTGCAAGCGGCCGAGCTTGCCATCCAGCAGATCGTCGCCCGTGAACATCGAGCGCGCACTGCGGTCCACCACCCAGTTCAGTTGCTTGAATTTGCGGACCATGTCGCGCGCCAGAAAGTCGGGCAGCTGGGTGGGTTGCGGCATCAGCAGGCGGTAAAGGTGCTGCACCGCCGGAATCGTTGTCGGCTCGAAATCGAAGATGGTGAATGAAGGCTCGAAGCGAATGCCTGCCGAATCGCACAGCACCAGCCGGCCAATGCGCTCCGGCTGGTCGAGCGCGACACGCATCGCCACCCATCCACCCATCGACCAGCCGACGAGATTCACCTTCTGTAGTCCGCGCTGCGCGATGAAATCCTCGACGTAGCCGAGCCTCTTCGGGGATCGAGTACGTGGCATTCGCTGGACGCGCAGAGCGTCCGTAGCCCAGCAGGTCCATCGCATAGACGTGAAAGCCCGCCTGCTTGAGCTGCGGCATCAGGTTGGCCCAGTCTTCCGCGCGGCTGCCCAGCCCATGCACCAGCACCACGGGCGCGCCGCTGCCGCCCTCGTAGTAGTGAATGCGGTTGCCGCGGATCGTCGTGTACTCGTTGTGGAAGCCGCCGTATGCCAGGCGCGCGCGAGTCAGCGTCCCCAGCACCTCGAGCGGCTGCTGCCATACAACCAGCGCGCCCAACTAGAAACAGCACCAACATCGCCAGCACGGCATAGCCGTAGGTTTTCCAGCTCAATGCTGCTGGATCCTTCGCTTCCGCCACTTGCACATTGCGCATCCTGCGTGCGCGATCGCTGCGGCTGGCTGGTCGAGTGCCGCTCGGCCTTCGGCTCAAGGGAAGGGCTCCTCCTGCCTGGCGGCTTGTCTTTCCGCTGCTGCCGGGTCGCGCGTGACGATATCGTGTTCTCCGGCTGCCGGATGTTTTCGAGCTCACCTGATCGAGCGCTTTGCGAATCACGCTTAGCGTGAACGGCCGTATCGCCAGTGCTCCATGTCCGGTGAGTTCATTCCAACTCGCCCAGCGCGCTTCGGTCGCATCCGTCGCACTCGCCAGCGTGCCGCCCTCAAGCGGCAGCGATAATCCACCAGAACGTAGTGGAAGCGCACCCGCGCCGGATCGTCGTCCGCATGTGAGATGTGATCGAATACGGCGACAATCTCTTCCGGCTCTACATCGAGTCCGGTCTCTTCGTGCACCTCACGGCGCACGCCGTCCTCCAGCCGTTCGCCCAGTTCCAATGCGCCTCCCGGCAGGGACCACTCGCCCAGCAGCGGCTGCTGCCCGCGCCGCACCAGCAACACGCGTCCGCGTCGTCCAGCACAACCGCGCCCACGCCCGCGATCGGGGCATTCGGAAACTCTCTCTGCATAGTGTCAGCTACTCGCCGGTGTCGGGCTTATCCTCGGCCAACGGCCGGCCGTATTCTTCGCCAAAGACGGTGCGCGAAGTCGAGAATCGGCCTCCCGCAGAATTTGTCCGCGCCGCGTCCCCAGCCCATAGCCAGCAGCGCGACAGTGATGTAACTCAAGCGGCAGCTTCAGCACCTCGCTCACCTTCTCCGGCTCATAGCCTTCCATCGGCGCGGTATCGTAGCCCAGCACCTCGGCCATCAGCATCATGTGGGTAAAGGCGATCATGACGTGGCGGTTGAGCCACATCGGCATGTTGGGGTGGTTCGAGAGATAGGCAGGGATCGCGGCCTTCGCCTGCTCGGCATAGTTTTCCGGCATGCCGTTTTCGCGGCCCATCCGCAGCATCTCTTCCAGGTCGCCATTGCGCCAGCCGTCCGCGTCGCCGCAGGCCACGATCACCGCGGATGCCTCATCAACCTTGGGCTGGTTGTAGCAGGCGCTGCGCAAGCGGTGCTTCTGCTCCGGCGTGCGGACAACGATAAACCGCCAGGGCTGCAGGTTGTAGGCGCTGGGCGCGCTCAGCCCGGCATCCAGAATGCGGCGCAGATCTTTGAAGGGGATTGGGCGTCCGTCGAAGCTCGGGGTGGCCCGGCGATCTTGGATTGCCCGGGAAAGAGGTTTTTCCGTACTCATCGGCTTCTCTAGTGTAGTGCCTGCAATGCAGTCTAAGGGCTCGTGGTGGATCGCCGCGCAGCTCCGGGAACGCAGCAAATGCGTCACTGATCATGCTTTATGCTGGATCCCGATGGAAGCTTGTGGTATCTTGCGGACGCGAATTTGGGAGGTGGATATTGAGTGCTGCCGCGCATCCGGTGCCGGATCACATCATGCAGGTAGGTATGGGGTTCTGGGCTTCGAAGACGCTGCTGAGCGCTGTCGAGATGGGTGTTTTCACCGAACTTGCCAACGGCCCGGAAGAGTTCAGCGATCTGTCCGGCCGCCTAGGACTGCATCCTCGCGCCGCCCGCGATTTCCTCGATGCCCTGGTAGCGCTCGGCTTTCTGCAGCGCTCGCAGAATCACTACTGCAACGCTCCCGACGCGGACCTATTCCTGGATCGCAACAAGCCCGCGTACATCGGCGGCATGCTCGAGATGGCAAACGCCAGGCTCTACGGATTCTGGAACCATCTGACCGAAGCGCTGCGAACCGGACAGCCGCAGAACGAGGCGAAGAATGGTGACCGGCGCTTCGCCGTTCACGGCTCTGTATGCGGATCCCGCGCGGCTCAAGGGATTTCTCGCAGCGATGTCCGGCATCAGCCACGGCGCAAATCTCGCGATCGCTCGCAAGGCGCCGTGGGCGAAGTACCAGACTTACGCCGATGTGGGAACCGCACAGGGAGATCTGGCCGTCCAGATCGCGCTTGCCAATCCGCATCTTCAAGGCATGGGATTTGACCTTCCCGAGGTCGGTGCCGATCTTCGAGGAATATGCGAAGGCAAATGGTGTGGGCGATCGTGTTCGCTTCCAGCCCGGCGACTTTTTCAGCGACCCGCTGCCCGCCGTCGACGTGCTCACGATGGGCCACATTCTGCACGACTGGAACCTTGCCGAAAAGAAGATGCTGGTTCGGAAGGCCTACGACGCGCTCAATCCCGGTGGGGCACTGGTCGTTTACGACGCGCTGATCGACGACGATCGGTCGAAGAATGCCTTCGGACTGCTGATGAGCCTCAACATGCTGGTCGAAACGCCCGGCGGCTTCGACTACACCGGCGCGGATTGCATCGGCTGGATGAAAGAAGCTGGCTTTCAGCGAGGCATACGTGGAGCACCTCGCCGGTCCGGATTCGATGGTGGTGGGCTTTAAATGAAGCCAGCAATACCGCTGCGCAAAACGGACAAGCTAAAGTGAAACTTTAACTTTTCGGAAGCTCGGTCATGGGCTGCTCCAGCGAAAACGCCTGTCCGCCCGGCCCGGCATCGGCGAAGACCCACAGTCCGTGAAAGGCCTCCCGCAGCTCCGGGTGCATCGTCAGCAGGCCGCGCATCACTGCGATGGTGTGAGTCCGGCTCGCTACCGGATCGCTGCTGGTCGAGTCGTAGTGCGCGACCAGGTCCAGGCCACCCAAGGCGTCGTCCGTGCGAAAACTCGTGACCTTGTAGGCTGTTCCGTCGGCGTTGACTGTCAGCGGCGTTGTGCCGGGAAGATCCGCGGGCCGTAGCGGCCTGCTGCTCATCGACCAGCTTTTCAAAGTTGCGTGCTGGAAAAGAAGCCCGCCGGCTGAAGCAGGGAAGCTGCGGTGGAGTAGTAGAACCATGCATTCCACATCTGCTTCTTCTGCGCGTAGGCGCGGGCCTGCTTCCAGTACCAGAGCCCATCGTGTCCCGCCACCGTGAGCGGCTTGGGGAAGAACCCGGCAAGCTGCCACGGGCTGCCCGCGTTCAGCGACTGCAGCAGCAGCGCAATCTGCTGCGGCTTGGCCACGCCCGTCGCGTGTACCAGCGCGAAGGCGAATAGTCCCGGCGGCAGATGCTGAATGCTGAAGGTGACGTGCGAGCTGTTGTCGCCTGCGTCGCAGAAGAACTGTTCCTGCTCATCGCCCGGCTTCGCGTCGGATGCGTCCAGCTTGTAGACGGCATCGACGGTGATGGTCGGCGCCCGAGATCAGCGGCGCGAGTGCGGTTGCCGATTGCGCGATGCTGTTGAAGTTCGCGGCCACCGCAGGCACCGTGGCGGCTTTCAGGTCGGCAGTGCGGCCCGCCTGCACATCCAGCGCAATCTGCCGCGCCGCCTGCACGATCGGCGCGCGTTCCGCCTCGCGTCATGGCGCCCTGCGTCTTGCAGGAGACGCCGAAGGCGGGAAGTGCAAAGCGCAAGCACGCAGGTCGCGCCAGGGACACGCGGCAGAGATGGAAAGATTCATCGCGCTATCACCCATCGCGGCACGCCCCTACTTCAACACAACCGCCGCATATCGCGCAAAGAGGAGTGTTATAGCCGCAGGTCGTCCGCGCCGCTGCAGATAGGTATTGATCTTGCCCTCCCAGACCGGCCCCTGTTCGCGGTCGTGCTTTCCCATCGCAACGACGTGCTCGTTCGCCTCCGGCCGCAGCGCGGTCCGGACATAGGTCACGTCAACCTTTGTGTGCGCCGCGTCCATCGCATGCAGCCGCACATCGATTGTGGTCACCAGCAGGTCAGCCAAGCACATAGACGTACTGCATGCGGCCCGCCGCGGACATCGAAGAGCGTGTTCACCCAGACGGCGGTGTGTTCGCCATGGCGGATAGTGAAGACGGCGCCCTCCACATCCTGCGCCGGAATCGGGAAGACGAACTGCGGATCCCAGTCATCACCGGCCCACACGCGCTCGCCCTCCGGCCCGAAGAGCGGCGCGGCGTCGCGCATCGCCGCATTTACGGTGAAGGCAAAGCTGTTGCTCACATGCGCCAGCGATTGCGGTGCGTCTCGATCACGGCGGGTCTCCGGTTTCTGCGCCAGCAGGGATGGGGCGCAGATCATCAGCACGAAGACGACAGAGCCCGCCTCATCGCCGCTCCCGCAATTGATGGCTGTCCTGCGCGCGCAACGTCAGCCCATACAGGCTGCGGAACTGCTCAATGTCCTTGAGTGTCTGCGGCGAAAATGGCGCTTTGCCCTCAAAGGCGTGCAGCACGATACCCTCCAGCAGATCGCCCAGGCTCATGTCCTTCTGCTCGGCGATGGCCTTCAGCACCTTGAGCATTCGCTTCTCCAGCCGGACGCCCGTCTGCACGCGTTCGACTTCGATTGGACCGCTCGGTATGTCCTTTTCCGCCATCTTGGTACAAATGTACCATGGTAGCAAGAAAAGTTCGAAGAATCATTCGACGCCATCCAACATCTGCAGGCCCTAGTTTTCGCACTTGTGTGAGCGAAGCGGCGGCTGGCGTAGTCTATGGAGTGATGGGGAAAGTGGGATGAGGGCCATGCTCGCGAGCAAACCGGCGGGAAGGGTGCCGATATCAGGACGGCAAGCGGATATGCGGCGTCATTTCCCCGCAGTCGCCTGCTCCTCTGCGGGACGCTTGCGCTGGTGAGCGCGGTCGCACTGCCTCAATCGGCCCTATCGCAAGCCACGACCAGCGCAGACCGCGGCGCCCCAGACCACATCATCCCAGGCGCCGGCCGTGCACGCGAAGCGTCAGAGGAAGCCGTCGCCGGTTGCCGTTGCGGAGCCTGCTCCTCCTCCGCCGCCAACGGTCGCGCCAAGCCTGTTCCAGCAGCCGCCCAGTCCCGCCACGGTCACCGCAGGCAACAACGAGCTCACCGTAAAGGCCGACAACTCCAGCCTTGCGCAGATTCTCCACCAGGTCTCATCGGAGACCGGTATGAAATTGGATGGGTTGGGCGGCGATGAGCGCGTCTTCGGCAGCTTCGGCCCGGGAGCGCCGCGCGAGGTCCTGACATCGCTGCTGAACGGCACTTCGTACAACGTGATGATGGTGGGTGATCTGCCGAACGGCGCGCCGCGCGAACTGCTGCTCACCAGCAGGGCTTCGGGCGGAGCGCCGCCGTCCGGCGAATGCCAATCAGAACTCGGCGCAGACGCACAATCCGGACGAGGACAATCCGGACGACAACGGAAACCCTGACGATTCCTCTTCCGATGACGCGCCGCCGATGCAGTACACTCCGCCGTCGATCGCGCCTGCCGCTCCTCCTCCACGCGCCATGCCGCAGATGCGGAACATGCCGAGCCCACCGCAGGAATAGCCGGCTCAAATCGTCAAGAGGGAATAAGTTCGCGCAGTAGCGCGGCGGCGATGAGCTGAGTCAACGCCGCGGAGATGCGGTGGAAGCTAGTGGACGTTGCTACCCGTTTCCCGGGGCAGGCACGCGCCGCTCGGAAATTCGTGCAGGCTACGCGAAAGCGATGCGCGATCCAACCGGCGCAGCATAGCAATGGGGTTGCTTCACGAGGCCCGATGCTTCAGGAGGCCTGGATCTGAGCCTCAACCGCTTTGTTCTGCGCTCCAGGCTGCAGCGAGTGGGAGTGCATGCGCAGCAAAGCGAAGAGTCGCCTGGCAGCAGCTATAGGCCAGGAGAACGCCAAAGGCGAGAGCAGCAAGTACGGCACAGGTAAGACCTAAGAGATTCATCGTATCCATGGGGGATTCCTATTCGTCTTCTTCTAAACAATCTGTGTTGCGGATGAATGTGCGGTCCAACGGATCGCGCTTCATCTCTGTTTCACTCAGCTCAGCGCTGCCATTCTCGCAGAGCCATGTGAGCGTTGACCCTCATTTCTATTGCCGACTAAGATACGTAGAGGACAGGTCGTTGTCGCTGTCTTTCCTGCGGTATCCCATTACTTTCGCGTCATGTTTCCCAGGCAACCCACACAGCCAATCCTGGGCGATGCTTCTCAACTCTCCAAATGCCCATCACCAACATCACGGTTCGCGGCGCGCGCCAGCACAATCTGCAGGACATCAACGTCCAGATCCCGCGCAACACCCTCACCGTGATCACCGGCCTCTCTGGCTCCGGTAAATCTTCGCTCGCCTTCGACACCATCTACGCCGAAGGCCAGCGCCGCTACGTCGAAACTCTCTCCGCCTACGCCCGCCAGTTTCTCGACCAGATCGAGCGCCCCGACGTCGACTCCATCGAAGGCCTCAGCCCGGCCATCTCGATCGAGCAGAAGACCACCAGCCGCAGTCCCCGTTCCACCGTCGGCACCATCACGGAGATCTACGACTACCTCCGCCTGCTCTACGCCTCCGTCGGCACGCCGCACTGCCCCAACTGCGGCCGTCCTATCTCCCGCCAGTCCGCCGAGCAGATCGTCGAGCGCGTCCTTGCTCTTCCTGCCGGGGAACGGCTTACTGTCTTCGCGCCTATCGTCCGCGGCCGCAAGGGCGAGTTTAAAGATCTCCTCGATACCCTTGACCAGCAAGGATTTAAGGCTCGAGTGGATGGCGAAGTACGCGATCTCGCCGATCCCATCTCACTCGAGAAGCGTAAGAACCACACCATTGAAGCCATCGTCGATCGCATCGTGCTCAAGTCGGGCGTCGAGAAGCGTCTGGAGGCGGCCGTTGCCAAGGCGCTCCAGTTGGCCAATGGTCTGGTCCTCATCGGAAACGCCGCGGGAGAACAGCTCTATTCCTCCTCGATGGCGTGTCCCGACTGCGGACTCGATGTGCCTAAGTTGGAGCCTCGCAGCTTTTCCTTCAATAGCACCTACGGAGCATGCCCGGAATGCCATGGCCTGGGCAGCATTTACGACTTCGACGCAACCAAGGTGGTTATCGACTGGTCGAAGCCGTTGCTTGAGGGCGCGCTCGGTCCCGGCTCCGGCTCGCAATACCTCGCGCGCCTGGTGAAGCTGGCGGCGCAGAAGTACAAAATCCCCATCCAGAAGCCTTTCGAGGAGTTAACCGAGAAGCAACAGGAGCTGTTACTGTACGGTCCCGGAGCCGAGGCTCCGCGCACCGGCTTCCATGGCGTTTTTTCGTGGCTGCGCGACTCGCTCGAAGAGTCGAAGTCCGACAGCTTACCGCGAATGGCTGCTCGGCTACATGTCCGCCGCAACCTGCCCCGTCTGCCACGGGAAGCGGCTGCGTCCTGCATCGCTGGCGGTAAAGGTGAACGATCTCTCCATCGCCGACTTCACCGGCCTGCCGCTCGGACGCGCCCTCAGCGCGGCACGCGCGCTCTCTTTCTCGGATCGCGAGGCACTCATCGCCGATCGTCTGCGGCGCGAGATCATCGAGCGCCTCGAGTTTCTCAACGCCGTTGGGCTTTCCTATCTCTCGCTTGACCGCAATGCAGCCTCGCTCTCCGGCGGAGAAGGGCAGCGCATCCGCCTGGCAACGCAAATCGGTTCGCGGCTGCGCGGAGTGCTGTATGTACTCGACGAGCCCTCGATCGGTCTGCATCAGCGCGACAACCAACGGCTCATCGCGGCGCTCGAATCGCTCCGCGATCTCGGCAATACGGTACTGGTTGTCGAGCATGACGAAGACACTATCCGGAGCGCGGACTATGTGCTGGATCTCGGCCCCGGCGCAGGCAAGCTGGGCGGCCACGTCGTGGCCGAAGGTACTCCGGCGAACATCATGGAAGCACCCGCCTCGCTGACCGGCCGCTATCTTTCCGGCGCTGCCAGCATTCTGCACCGCCTGGCGCCGCGCCGGGTAAACGGTGCCTGGATCACGGTCGAGGGCGCGCGCAGCCACAATCTGCGCAACATCACCGCACGTTTCCCGCTGAACGTCATGACCGTGGTGACCGGCGTCTCCGGCTCCGGCAAGAGCACGCTGGTGAACGACATCCTCTACCGCTCGCTGGCCCGGATGCTCTACGACTCGCACGACACCCCCGGCGAGCACAAAGCCATCAAGGGGGTAGAGCAGATCGACAAGGTCATCCGCATCGATCAGTCGCCCATCGGCCGCACGCCGCGCTCGAACCCCGCGACCTACACCGGCGTGCTCTCCGCCATCCGCGACATCTTCGCCATGCTGCCCGAGGCGCGCGAGCGCGGCTACAAGCCCGGGCGATTCTCCTTCAACGTGGCGGGCGGCCGCTGCGAGGCGTGCCAGGGCGATGGCCAGAAGCGCATCGAGATGAACTTTCTGCCCGACGTCTACGTGCTCTGCGATGTTTGCAACGGGCGCCGCTTCAACCAGGAGACGCTCGCGGTCAAGTTCAACGGCTACTCCATCGCAGATATTCTCGACCTTGCCATCGAGGACGCGCTGCCCGTGCTCAAAGACATTCCGCAGGTCCGGCAGAAGCTGCAGACGCTGGTCGATGTCGGGCTCGGTTACGTGCATCTCGGTCAGGCGGCTACTACGCTCTCCGGCGGCGAGGCCCAGCGCATGAAGCTGGCGCGCGAACTCTCGAAGCGCCAGACCGGCAAGACGCTCTACGTGCTGGACGAGCCCACCACCGGACTTCATTTCGATGATGTCCGCAAGCTGCTGGAGGTCTTGCACCGGCTCACCGATCTGGGCAACACCGTCATCATCATCGAGCACAATCTCGACGTCATTCGCAACGCCGACTGGATCATCGATCTCGGTCCGGAAGGAGGCGAGGACGGCGGCACCATCGTGGCCGAAGGCACACCCGCCCAGGTGGCCCAGCTCTCCGGCTCGCATACGGCCACGTTCCTGCGCCGTTATTTCCCGGCTAGCGAAGTCAGCAACGGGAGCGTCGCGTCCATCGCCGCGTCGAACGGGCAAGCGAAGAAGAGCCCGCGGCGCCGTTCTGCTACAGTCCTCCAGTAGAGCGCATGCCGATCGATCCCAGTTTTTTGCCGCCTGCCTCCTCGCCGGAAGAACTTGCTGGCCCGGCGCGAACGGCTGCCTGTCTCGCATCTGGACGCCACACCGCTCTCGGCCGCCACGCCTCACATCGGTCACACTTTGCTCTTCGGTTTGCTGGTGGCGCTTGCCGGCTTCATGGTCGGCATCATCTTCGAGCTTGTGCTCATGCATTTTGGCACAACATCTGCGCGAGCCGGCAGAGCAGATGCAGACCGATCCCTGCTGGTGATCCCGGTGGAAGCCGTAATCTACGCAGTGGCAGCGGCGGCCAGCTTCCTGGTCTTCCCGCTCTTCTGGGGCCGCTCCTTTGCGCAGGGTGTGCACTGGCGCGCCTTCATCGTGCGCCGCCGCTTGTGGGTGCTGGTCGGCATCGGCGTCGCCACCAGCGTAGTGGTGCAGATACTTTCGAACTTCCTGCCCATCCCGAAAGAGCTGCCGATCGATAAGTTTTTCACCCATCGTCTCGGCGTCTGGCTCATCGCCATTTTTGGCGTCACCGTCGCACCCGCATTTGAGGAGCTGGCCTTCCGAGGCTTCCTGCTGCCGTCACTGGCCAGCGCCTGGGACTGGACGATCCAGCGCGCACGCACGCCGCGTGAACTGCTCGGCGGAGCCGCCCACCAGACACCCGAGAGCGAATGGCAGCAGGAAGCGGCTGTCTATTCGTCGCTCCCGCCCGCCGGCGCCAGCGTCTTCCACCACCTGGGACCTGAGTCTGACTCCGTTGCAGGGCAGAGTTTCGGACACGCCCCGGAGCATGGTTCCGGTCCTCCCGATCCTCACTGGAGCAAGACGGCCATCGTCTTCGCGACCGTTATCACCAGCATCGGATTCGCCATGCTGCACGGCGCGCAACTGGCCCACTCCTTCGCACCGCTCGCCGTGCTCTTTGCCGTCAGCGTAGTGCTGTGCGCCACGCGGCTGCGCTTCCATTCGCTCGCGGCCAGCACCGTGGTGCATTCCATGTACAACGCAACCATCTTCATCATGCTTTTCATCGGCACGGACGGCTTCCGGCATTTGGATAAGCTGGGGAAGTGACGCGACGCGTGCGATCCAGAACTCATTGCAGACTTACTCACTGCAGACTTTAAGATGGATCCGATGACGCAATCCTCCAGCTCCCGCCAGCAGCTCCTCACTCTGCTCGCCCGCCAGTCCTTCAAGCTCGGCGACTTCCAGCTCTCCTCCGGCGGACGCAGCGACTACTACATCGACTGCCGCACCACCACGCTGAACGCCGAAGGTGGCCGTCTCACCGGGCTTGCCATCCTTGATCTGCTGCGTGAGCACCATCTCGATCCCCATGCGGTTGGCGGTCTTACACTGGGCGCCGATCCCGTCGTCTCCGCCGTCGCCATTGCCAGCGCGCAACGCCGCGCCGATGCGGGGAAGGGCCGTCTCATTCACGGCTTCCTCGTCCGCAAAGCCGAGAAGGCGCACGGCACAGCGAGAAAAATCGAAGGCTTCTGCGAAGAGAACGCGCCCGTGCTCATCGTCGATGATGTCTGCACCACGGGCGGCTCGACGGTCACAGCCATCGAAGCCGCACACGATGCGAGAATGCGCGTCATTGGAGTCGTCTGCCTGGTCGAGCGCACTGAAGCAAAAGGGCGGCCCGCAGTCGAAGCAGCGGCCAACGGAGCGCCTTTTCTGAGCCTCTTCACTTCAGATGATGTCCGCGCCGAGCATGTAAAGTTCATGCCGATGTAGCAAGTCGGCAACTGAGCGAACCACTTGTTGTCATCCTGAAACCGCGAAGGACCGGCAGTGTGCTGGCAGAGGAGCCGGTCTCTATTCCGCTGCGCGGGGCTTCCAGACAAACGCGCCCGGCTGCGGCAGCCCGAAGTGCGCCAGCACGCGATCTACAAAATTGCGAATCATATCTGCGGTCGAGACGGGCTCGTTGTAGAAGGCCGGGATGACGGGAAAGATCGTCGCACCCGCATCCGCCGCAAGCTGCATGTTGCGCAGATGAATCTTGTTGAACGGCGTCTCGCGCACGCAGAGCAGCAGTTGCCGATTCTCCTTCAGGCAGACATCGGCGGCGCGCTCGATCAGGTTCGCGGCCATGCCGTTTGCGATGCCGGCCAGCGTTCCCATTGAGCAGGGAAGCACGATCATACCCGCCGAGGGATAGCTGCCGCTCGCAATCGAAGCGCCGATGTCCTGCTCTGCGTGCGAGCGAGTCTTCTTAGGCACGCTGCCCAGCAGTTTTTCCACCAGATCGTTGCGCCCGGAGAGGCGCAACTCCTCTGCGATCACGCGCAGCGCGCCTTCCGAGGCGATGAAGTCCACTCCAGAGACGCGAGCATCCGCTTCGAGCGAGCGCAGGAGCTGCTGTGCCAGCAGGGCGCCGCTTGCTCCTGTCACCGCAACGGTGACGTTCACGCAGGCACAGCCTCGTGCTGTAGCACCCGCGCGAAGATTGCGTCCACGTTGCGCAACTGCCGTTGCAAATCGAAGGTTCGCGCCAGCTTCTCCGGCGAGAGCCGCGCGGTAATCTCCCGGTCCTCGGCCACCAGATCGCGGAAGACCAGCTCCTCCCGCCACGCACGCATCGCGTGCGACTGCACCAGACGATATGCGTCCTCGCGCGACATGCCGGACTCCGCCAGGTCAAGCAGCAATTGGCCGGAAAAGATCAGCCCGCCGGTGCTCTCCAGGTTGCGCAGCATCCGCTTCGGATAGACCAGCAGCTTGTCGATCAACGACGCTGTTTTCGCTAGCAGATAGTCAGCGAGAATCGTCGAGTCGGGGAAGATAACCCGCTCTACCGAGGAGTGCGAGATATCCCGCTCATGCCACAGCGCGACGTTCTCGAAGGCCGCCTGCGCGTTCGCGCGCACGACGCGCGCCAACCCGCTGATCTGCTCGGATGGTGATGGGGTTGCGCTTGTGCGGCATCGCGCTCGAGCCCTTCTGCTTCTCGGAGAAGAACTCCTCGGCCTCACGCACCTCCGTGCGCTGCAGGTGCCGGATCTCGGTCGCGATCTTGTCGAGGGTCGCGGTCAGGACCGCCAGCGTAGAAATATAATGCGCGTGGCGGTCGCGCTGGATCACCTGCGTTGCTACGGGTGCCGGCTTCAGCCCCAGCCGCTCGCAAATGCGAACCTCGTGCTCCGGCTTCAGGTGGCCGAACGTGCCCACCGCACCGGAGAGCTTGCCGACGCGCATGTCCTCCGCGGCTGCGTCGAAGCGCGCCAGGTTGCGTTCGATCTCCGCATACCAGTTCAGCAGCTTCAGCCCGAACGTGGTTGGCTCGGCGTGGACGCCGTGCGTGCGGCCGATGGTCGGCGTGTGCTGGAACTCGAGCGCGCGCCGCTTCAGCACCTCCCGCAGTCCCAGGATGCCATCGCGCAGCAGCCCCGAGGCCGCCTTTACCTGCAGCGCCTGCGCCGTGTCCACCACATCGTTCGAGGTGAGCCCGTAGTGCAGCCAGCGCGCCTGCGGACCAATCTTCTCCGCAACCGCAGTGGTGAAGGCGATCACGTCGTGCTTCACCTCGGCTTCGATCTCCCGGATGCGCTTCAGGTCGAAATCGCCCTTGTCGCGGATGGCCGCTGCCGCCTCCCTGGGCACAATGCCGTCTTCGGCCAGCGTCTCGGACGCGGCGGTCTCCACCTTCAGCCACATGCGGTACTTGTTCTCGTCGGTCCAGATGGCGCCCATGCCGGGCCGTGTATAGCGTGCGATCAAGCCAGTGTCTCCCTGCTCCTCTGTCATTCCGGAGCGCAACGTCCTATTCTATCGGGCGTGCATCCTACTCAGCGCACAGGAGGACGAACGATGGCAGAACAGCCACAGGAACAGTCGGGCGAGGAGATGGTCACGGTCGAGCGATTCAGGGACATGCTGCAGGCGGAAATGGCCAAGGGAAGGCTGGATTCGGCGGGCATCCGCTGCTTTCTCGCAGGCGAAAACGCCGGTCTGCTCTACGGCAACGGCCTGGATGGCGTGCTGCTGCAGGTCAGCGCAGCGGAGGAAGCCGACGCCCGCGCCATCCTGAATGACCCAGGGACCACGGACAGCGATGTGACGACGGTTGCCTGAAATGCCCTAGACACCGACGCCGAGTAGTTCGCACATCTCCTGATAGAGAAAGCCGAACCCGGGCCGGTAGGGCTGCACCCATTTGCCGTCAATGACGAACTGCGGGATGGCGCGCTTGCCGACATGGCGCACCACCTCTTCGGCGGCGCCGGGCACCCGCTCAATATCAATCTCGGTATAGGCGATCTGGTGCTCGTCCAGGAAGCGCTTCGCCTCCCGGCAGTCGCGGCACCAGACGGCGGAGTAAACAAGGACCTGCATGCGCCGCATGATACTTGGTTGATGAAACGATTGGGAATGAGGGTTGGCTAGCTCGTAGATGACGATCGGCGACGCTGGAAGAACTCTCGTAACTGCAGGGCGCATTCCTCAGCCAGCAGCCCGCGATCGACTACCATCTGGTGATTCAGCGCGGCATGGTTCAGCACGCTGAGCACCGATCCGGCCGCCCCTGCTTTGGGGTCATCCGCCGCAAAGACCAGCCGGTCGATGCGCGCATGGATCATCGCGCCGGCGCACATCGCGCACGGTTCGAGGGTCGATACCAGCGTGCATCCCGTAAGCCGGTAGTTGCCGATGGCCTGCGCCGCCGCCCGCAGGGCCACGATCTCTGCATGGGCGGTGGGATCGTTGTCGCGCAGCACGCGGTTCTGCCCACGCGCGATGATTCGGCCGTCAAACAGAATGACCGCGCCGATCGGAACCTCATCTGCCGCTTCCGCGGCGTGCGCCTCGTCCAGCGCCGCCCGCATCAGTTCAAGATCCGTCATCGCATCAGACCGCCGGCTGCTGCTGCGTCATGCAGTGCAGGGCGCCGAGTCCCCAGATGAAATCCACGCAATGGATGCCCACGATGCGATGGTGCGGAAACAACTCTGCCAGCGTGTTCAGCGCATGGCGATCGTTCGCGTCGTTGAAGGTAGGGACCAGCACCAGGCCATTTGCGATATAGAAGTTTGCATAACTCGCCGGCAGCCGTTGCCCTTCGAAAGACCACGGGCGAGGGAAGCGGCAGCTCGACAATGCGAAACGGCTGGCCATCGCGATTGCGCGCGGCGCGCAGCCGGTCCAGATTCTCGGCCAGCGGCTCATGATTTTCGTCTGCCCGATTCGCCTCCACCACGGTGACGATTGTGTTGCGATCGACAAAGCGCGTGATGTCGTCGACGTGGCCATGCGTGTCGTCGCCCGCAATGCCGCGGTTCATCCACAGCACCTGGTCGATGCCAAGATAGTCGTGGAAGGCCTGCTCCAACTGCTCGCGGCTCACGCCCGGGTTGCGCTGCTGCACCGTGCTCAGCAGGCATTCCTCTGTGGTCAGCAGCACGCCGTCGCCATTGGTGTCGATGCTGCCGCCTTCCAGCACCAGCTCGTGTCGCGTGCCATCTGCCAGCGTCACCGCAGGCTTGAATGACGGCAGTTGCAGCAGTTCGGCCACCCGGCCGGGCAGCGCATTGTCCAGACTCCCAGTCCGGATACTTCGCCCACGCATTGAACTTCCAGTTCGTGACGGCGAGCGAGCCCTGCTCTCTTACACAAAAATCGGTCCCGAATCCCGCGTCCACACGCGATTCGTTGGCCACTGGTGGAAATCTACGTTTGCAGGCTTTACCTGCGCGCGCTTCAGCACGCTCGCGCGCACGCTTCTCCGCATCGGCATTCTGGACCAGGATATGCACCTGCTCCACCGCCGCGAGATGCCGCACGATCTCGGCATACACCCACGGAATCGGCTGGAAGCGGCCCGGCCAGTCGCTGGCATTGTGCGGCCACGCGATCCACGTCGCTGTGTGCTGCTCCCACTCCGCGGGCATGCGATAGCCCAGACGCGTGCGGCGTCGTACCTTGTGTTTCGAGCGCTGCGCTCACTTCACGTCCACTTTCGAGCTAAGGGGCGGATCCAGGAACCGCTGCACGATCGGCGCATACGCATCGATGCGGCGGTCGCGCAGGAAGGGCCAGTGGCGCCGCTGCTCCTCAAGCGCTTGGGGATCGACTTCGGCGATCAGAATATCCTCGCGGTCATGCGGCGCTTTGGCAATGATGCGGCCAAAGGGATCGGCAATGAAGGAGCCGCCCCAGAACTCCAGGCCGGGTCCTTCCACGCGGTTGCCGCGCACGTCGCCGTTCTCCCAGCCGACGCGATTCACCGCGCCGACATAGACGCCGTTGGCAATCGCATGTGCGCGCTGGATGGTCTGCCACGCCTCATACTGCGCCGTGCCGTACTCTTCCTTCTCCGCCGGATGCCAGCCGATGGCCGTCGGGTAGAACAGCACGTTCGCCCCCTGCAGCGCGGTGATGCGGGCGCCCTCCGGATACCACTGGTCCCAGCAGACCAGCGTGCCGACGCGACCGAACGACGTTTCCTGCGCGCGGAAGCCAAGATCTCCCGGCGTGAAGTAAAACTTCTCGTAATAGAGCGGATCGTCGGGGATGTGCATCTTGCGATACATGCCCGCAAGCGAGCCATCGGCTTCGATCGTGACCGCCGTGTTGTGATAAAGCCCGGCCGCGCGCCGCTCGAAGAGCGATGCAATCACCACCACATGCTCCTCCCGCGCCACTGCGGCCAGCCGCTCCGTGCTGGGGCCGGGGATCGGCTCCGCCAGATCGAACAGCGCGGTGTCCTCGCGCTGGCAGAAATACTGCGCGCGAAAGAGCTCCGGCAGGCAGATGACGCGAGCGCCGCCACGCGCCGCCTCACGGACGCGGTCGGCGGCCTTGTCCAGATTGGCGTCCGGATCGGGCCCGCAGGACATCTGCACCAGGCCGATGCGGTATTTCAAAGCAGTGGGCATGTCGTTGCTGAACCTCGTCCTTCATAATGCTGCAGCAAGTGAAAGGCGCGAGCCCTTGGCCCGCGCCCTGGTTTTCGTTCGAGCGCGCTACTCGAAGATCAGGATCGCCGCGGCGATCACCGTCGTCCAGCGGCCGCGTTTGTCGCCGATGGCCGACTGCGTCACATTCGCCGTGCGGACGATCTTGTTCGAGATGCGATAAATTTCCTTTTTCTCGTCCCAGCTTTTGTCCGGATCGAAATCGACGTCCAGCGTGGTCGCCAGCATTTCGGCCGCCAGCTCTTCGGCGTACTCGCCCGGCCTGCTCCTCGGTCTCGCCAAAGCTGTGGTGCTCGCTCAGGTAGCCGTAGGTGTTGCGGTCGCTGGGAATGGCCACGCCGATGCTCGAAGCGACCAGGCGGTGCGGCTCGCGCGTGGAGTTCTCGGCCACCACGGCGAAGACCACCTCGCCCGGCGACAGATATTCCACACCCTCTTTGCGCGGGACAAGCTTGGCGTTCGGCGGAAAGATCGATGAGACGCGAACCAGATTCTGCGCGGCGATACCGGCATCGCGCAGTGCCAGCTCAAACGAAGTCAGGCGCTCCTTGTGCCTTCCCGCGCCTTTGGTGAAGAAGAGACGCTTCGGCACCATACTCTTGGACAATGTATTGTTCCTCCGGATGGGGGCGGCGGCGCCGGATTCCCCAGTGAAAAGTATCACAGCAGTGGAGACTACCCGGACGATGCATCTCGCGAATTCATGCTGTTTTCACAGAATACGATAGAACTGGAATTCCTGTAGCTGCGGTGGCGAGAAGAAGAGGCCGACGGGTAACCGGCGAACCAGGTAAAGGGGACAACAGCACGATGGCGGAAGCATTTCCGGAAGAGTCGCTGGAACGCCTGCGCGTCCTCTACGTATCCAGCCTGGCGCCGGACTACTACGGCGAATACCGGCTGCGCGCGTTGCGGCGGCTGGCGCTGGGGCATGTTGCGGCAGTAGATATGGGCGCATTTACAGGACTCTCCGGGCGTTCCCGGCAAGCTGCAATTTCGCCTTCAGGCCGGCCCGGACGTCACCCATCTGAACCGCGCCGTTCTGGAGGTAGCCGAGCGCGAGCGGGCAAACATCCTGTTCTGCGACAAGGTGCTGAGCCTGCATCCGGCCACGCTGCGCAAACTGCGGCAGAGCGGCGTCGTCGGCCGTCGACTATGTCATCGACAATCCTTTCGGTCCCCGTCGCGATCCCGGCTGGCGGCTCTATCGGCGAACTATTCCGCTCTTCGACCTGATCGGCGTGCAGCGCGACGTCAGCATCGCCGACTATCGTCGAAAGCGCGCTCGCGAGGTCGTTCGCATCCGCACCAGCTACGAGCCCACGGTGCACTTTCCGCCGCCGGACGGCTGGAGCGACGCCGATCGTGACCGCAATGTGTCTTTCATCGGCACGCCCTACGACAATCGCGGGGACTTCCTCACGCGACTCTGGCGCTGCCGGCGCACCCGTCGGATATTTCAGGTTCGCGTCCGCACTGGCAGGCCGCGCTGCCCCCGAATGCCTTCGCCGCCACCTTCCGCCAAGGCGAGCTCAAGGGCGCAGCCTATCGCGAGGCCATCTGGCGCTCGCGCATCAATCTGGCCTTCATCACCCACAGCAATCGCGATCAGGTCGCGCACAAGTCGTTCGAGATCACAGCCTGCGGCGGATTTCTGCTGGCAGAGCGCACGCCGGAGCACATGGCTTGCTTCCGCGAGGACGAAGAAGCGGTCTTTTTCTCGGATTTCGAGGAGTGCCGCGCGAAGATCGATCGCTACCTGAACGACGAACCGGCACGCGCCGCGCATTGCAGCAGCAGGGCAGCGCCGCGCCCAAAGTTCCGGCTATGACAATGACAGCGTGCTGCGAGGTTTGCTCGGCCGGGCAGCGGAGATGCTGGCCACGCGCTCGTCAACGAATTAAGCTGCGGTCTTCATCTTCGGCTTGCGGCCCAGAAGATAAAGCATCGCCACCAGTCCGAAGACGGATCGCCATGCCGGCCAGTCCCAACACACGCAATATCGACACGGTATATCGGCCTTCGCCCGGCGAATAGCTGCAGCAGTAGAGCAGGATCAGGTCGGTCGGCGAACCGATGCGATGATCGCTCGCCTCCAGCAGCGCCAGCCGCAGATCGCGCGGCTGATACTCCACGCCGGTCAGGTATTTCGAGAGCTTGCCCTCCGGCGTGGCGACCATGATCACGCTCGAGTGCGCGAACTGCGTCATCTTGCCGTCCGGCCCCGGCACTCGCACGTAGTGGAAGCCAATCGAGTTCGCCAGCGCCGTGATCTCCGGTTGTGCGCCCGTCAGGAAGTGCACACTGCCCGCGGGCACGTTGCCGCCAAGCTGCGCGACGAATTTCTGCTCGGGCCGCTGCAGCGTCCGCCGGTGTGTCGGTCGGATCGATGCTCGCCACCACCACGTCGTAGTCGCGCGCCGGCGCGTATCCAGTCTGTGCCAGCGAGTTGGCCAGTCCATGCAGCACCTGCGGGCACAGCATCGCGCACTTGAAGTACACCATCGCCAGCGCTACCGGCTTCTGCGCGAAATATCTGCCCAGCGGTGCATCAGCTCCGTTGCTGTCACGAAAGTGCAGGTTAAGCGGGATCTGTGTGCCCAGCCGCTGGTCCAGCCCGGCGTCCTTCAGATAGGCGGGCGTGGACTGCGCTGAAGATCCAAGCGGCTTATCGGCGGAATACTGCGCGAACGCGGGAACAGCAAGTGCAGTGGCAACCAGCAGCAGGCAGAGACGACGCAAAGCAGACCCTCTGCTTGTAGATTACGCCTCTGCCGCCGTTCTTCGCTCACTTCACTCCGTGCGCAGCGCCTTCACCGGATTGATCGAGGCCGCCCGCTGCGCCGGGATGATGCTCGCGAAAAAGGCGCAGATCGTGAGCGCCAGAATCGAGCCGCCCGAGCACCAGCGGGTCCCATCCCTTTACCTGGTACAACTGCGCGGAAATCAGGCGCGAGGACGCGATCGAAATCGGAATTCCGATCAAGCAGTCCAATCAGAATCTGCAGGAAGGCCCCGCGCAGCACCAGCCGGATGACGTTCATGCGATCCGCCCCCAGCGCCATCCGCACGCCAATCTCACTCGTGCGCCGCTCCACGGTGTACGCAGTGACGCCATAGAGCCCGACCGCCGCCAACAGCAGCGCGAGAATGCCGAAAAGTCCTGTCATCCGCGCGACAGCACGCCGTTGATCGAAGTTCGAATCCACCTGATCCCGCAGGCTCTGGATGTCCAGCAGCGTCAGGTTCGGGTCCACATCGCTGAGCACGTGCCGCACCTCAGACTCCAGGCCCTCCATGCTGCCGTGAAGCTGGAGCACCGCGCCTTCGATGTAGTGCGTGCTGTCCTCAATGGACTGCATCAGACCACCGTCGTTGTAGTGCACACGCTGGGCGAGCGGCACAAAGAAGAGGGGCCGATCTTCCGTGCTGGCCGGATCGTTATATTTCGCGTTCCGCACGATACCGACGATTTCGTACGTGTTGTTGTATTTCGGCAGGTCCAGGCCGAAGTGTGAGCCTAGCGGCTCCTCAGCCGGCTTGAAGAACCTCTTCACGAAGGCTTCGTTGACCACCGCGACATTCTGCGTCGTCGCCGTGTCCTGCTCGGTGATGCTGCGGCCGCGCAGGATAGGTTCTCCAAGCGTCTCCAGATAGCCGGGATTCACGTGGTCCCATGAGGAGCCGATCTGCTCGTTCATGTTCGGCATGCCGTGCCCCTGGCGAATCACGATCTCGCCCCAGTTGTCCTGCAGCGGCGTGTACTGCGCCAGTGCGGCACGCTCCACGCCCGGAATATGCGCGAGCCGCTGCTGCAGGTCGCGGTACATCGCATCCAGCTTCGGCTGGGAATAGGAAGAAAAAGGCGCAGTCAGGCTGATCGTGACGCGGTGGTCGATCTCATAGCCGAAGTCCTGATGCTGCAGCTTGTCGAGGCTGTGCGTCAGCAGACCCGCACCTGCCAAAAGAACGACCGACAGCGTCGCCTGCACGATGACAAGGATCTTCTGCGAGAGCGACGACCGGTCCCGCGTCGTACGATTCACCCCGCGCAGCGCCTCCGCCGGATCGGCATGCGATGCGTGCCAGGCCGGTGCGGTGCCAAAGAGCGCGCCGGTCACCAGCGACAGCGCAAACGCAAACGCCAGCACCGGCAGCGAGGGCGCCGCATCGATCGGCACATACTTCGCTCCATGAAATGCCAGCGCCACAATCGCCTTCACGCCGAGATACGCCACGGCCAGGCCGGCGCCTCCGCCCAGTACGGAAAGGACAATGCTCTCCGTCAGCGATTGCCGCACCAGCCGGCTGCGGTTCGCACCCAGCGCCAGCCGTACCGCGGTCTGCGCGCGGCGCGCCGTACCGCGCGCCAGCAGCAGATTGGCAATATTCGCGCAGGCGATCAGCAGCACCAGGCAGCACACAGCGAGCAGGATGTGCAGGCTGTCTGCGTAATCCGCCTTCATCACGCCAACACCCGCTCCAGCAGGAACGACCTTGATGTTCTGCTTCGCCAGACCGGCTTTGATGCCGGTCATCCACTCCGCTGGCATGCCGCTCTCATCCACCAGCCAGACGCGCAGCAGACTCGTCAGTCGCGATGGCAGCGCATTCGGCGTCGCTCCGGGCTTCAGCCGCCCAATCACGCGCAGCCATCCCGGGAAGGTATGCAGAAGCGAACTCTTTCCGCGAAACATCGGCTCCTGCTGCACCGGAACCCAGACCTCCGGCGGATCGCTGCGCAGCGTCTCGCCGAAAAATCCCGGAGGCGTGATGCCAACGATGGTCATCGCGTGGCCGTCGAGGATCATGGTCGAGCCCACGATCTTCGGGTCGGAGCCGTACTGCTGCTGCCATGCGCGATAGCTGAGCATCGCCACCGGCGCCGCCGTCAACTGATCATCGGAAGGAACGATGGTGCGCCCGGAGAAAGCGCCAATCCCAAAAGTAGAGAAGTAGTTGCCGGTGATAAATTCGCCGCGGATCGGCTTGGCGACGCGGTCGCTCTCGCCGCGTCGCGCGCTGAACTCCGATCCGCCCGCCTGGAATGCCGCAAGCTCGGCAAACTCCGGCGTGTTCTGCTTCATCCGCAGATAAAACGGATACGAGAACATCCCCCAGTCGTCCTGCGGACTGCCCTCCACGCAGCAGTCCTGGCCCTCGCCAATGCGATACAGGCTGGCAGGGTCCACCACCGGCAGCGACTTCAGCATCACCGTGTTGATGAGCGAAAAAATCGCAGTCGTCGCGCCGATCCCCAGCGCCAGCGTCAGCATCGCCGTCAGCGTGAAAACAGGGGACTGGCGCATCTGGCGCAGCGCGTAGGCAATGTCCTGCCGCAGGGTTTCCATGAAGGACCTCTGCGCCGGAAATACGGACGACGGGTGCTGAAGGTTCCCCGAAACTCCCTTCTGTCTTACTAAAATGACGTCTGCTTCGGCAGCGGCGTCAGCTTGATCGTTCGTCCGGTCTGCGCGGAGGTGCGCGCCGCATCCAGGATCTGCATCACGATCACGTTCGTATCCAGCGCCGTCAGGTCGCCCTGCGGCTTCAGCTTGCCGTTCAGCACCGCGACCAGATAGTCCAGCGAACCATCCTCCGGCGGCGCCAGCGGCGTGGCTTCGCGCTCCGTCGCTTCCTTCTCGCCCTGCGTGCGCTCCCGCACCTTGTCGCTCTTGATCGTCATCAGCGAACCGGTGGCGCCGTAGACTTCCATATCCTTGCGATCGAAAGGCCAGTTCCACGAGCCCTGGATGATCGCCTGCGCATGCGGATAGGTCAGGATGATCGTGCCCTCGTCATCCACATGCGGATACTTGTCCGGCTTAAGTGTCTGCGTCACCGCCGTCACGGTCAGCGGCGTCTCGCCATGCATCAGCCAGGTCGCCAGATCGACGCCGTAGCAGCCAAAATCAAACAGCGCGCCCGCGCCATTCTGCTGCGGATCGGTGAGCCACTTCAGAAACTCCGGCTGCACACCGATCTCCGCCGGGCCCTTGTGCCCGTCGTGCACCACCAGCTTGCGCAGCGGCCCCAGCTTGCCCGCTTCCAGCTCATCATATGCAGCTTTATTGGACGCGTACCATGTCGTCTCATAGTTCACCAGCACCGGCACATGGTCCTCGCGCGAAATCTTGCGGATGGCCAGCGCATCGGCCAGCGTGGTCGCCAGCGGCTTCTCCACCATCACGGCGATGTGGTGCCGCGCCGCCTCTTCAATCGCGCGACGATGCCCCGCGATCGAGGTGTACACCAGCACCGCCTGCGGATGCGTCGCCTCGATCATCGCCTCTTCCGTGGGGAAGAAGATCTTCGGGTCCAGGTGAAACTGCGTCGCGTACTTCTGTCGCAGCGCCGCGTCGGGATCGGAGACGCCCACCAGTTGCACCTCCGGGTGCGTTCGGCAGTTGCGGCAGAAATCCGGCGACATGGCCGTGCACCAGCCCCACGATGGCCACGCGCGTCTGCGCTGGCGCAGCAAGGCAGCGGTGATGGTCGCAATCAACAGGCAAAGCACACGTCGGCAGGCAGGCAGCATCGTCACCTCTTCCAGTTCATTTTCCTAAGGAGATGATGATACCGTTCCCTTCGCCGTTGCGCCCGCGTTGCGGCTTGCCGATCAGGATGTTAGCGTGGACGGTTGTAGGTAGTGAACACGCATTCCACTCCACGGAGCACCCGGTCCTCATGCAGAAAAGCTACAACGGCGTGGCCCTACCCCAGGGCGGCGAGGCGATCCAGTATGTCAACGGCAAGTATCAGGTGCCGGACCACCCGATCATCCCCTACATCGAAGGCGACGGCACCGGCCGCGATATCTGGCGCGCCTCGCAGCGTGTCTTCGATGCTGCGGTCGCAGAAGGCCTACGGCGGCAAACGCTCGATTGCGTGGTTCGAAATCTTCGCCGGCGAGAAGGCCTATCGCCAGTTTCAAAACTGGCTGCCCGATGATTCGGTGAACGCCGCGCGCGACCTGCGCGTCTCCATCAAAGGGCCGCTCACGACGCCCGTCGGCGGCGGCATCCGCTCGCTCAACGTCACCCTGCGCCAGGTGCTCGACCTCTACTCCTGCATCCGCCCGGTGAAGTACTACAGCGGCGTCCCCAGCCCGGTGAAGCATCCGGAGAAGCTCGACGTCGTGATCTTCCGCGAGAACACCGAAGACGTCTACTCCGGCATCGAGTTCCGCGAGGGCACGCCCGAGGCGAAGAAGCTGATCGACTTCCTCAACAACGATATGGGCAGCAAGAAGAAGGTCCGCGCCGACTCCGGCGTTGGCATCAAGCCCATCTCCATCACCGGCACCAAGCGGCTGGTGCGCGTCGCGATCCAGTATGCGATCGACAATAAGCGCAAGTCCGTCACGCTGGTGCACAAGGGCAATATCCAGAAGTTCACCGAAGGCGCCTTCCGCGAGTGGGGCTACGAAGTCGCCACGCAGGAGTTCCGCGACCAGACCGTGACCGAGCGCGAGAGCTGGATCCTCGGCAACCTCGAAGCCAATCCCAACCTGACCGTCGAGCAGAATGCCGCGCTGATCGAGCCCGGCCTCGAGTTCGGCAACGATGCCTTCCGGCAAGAACTCTACGCCGAGATCAAGTCGGTCATCGACAAGATCGGCAAATCGCACGGCGGCGGCAAGTGGAAGCAGAAGGTGATGATCAACGACCGCATCGCCGACTCCATCTTCCAGCAGATCATCATCCGGCCGGAGGACTACAGCATCCTCGCCACCTCGAACCTGAATGGCGACTACATCTCCGACGCAGCGGCGGCGCAGGTGGGCGGCCTCGGCATCGCGCCCGGCGCCAACGTCGGCGACGGCTACGCGGTCTTCGAAGCCACGCACGGCACGGCGCCGAAATACGCGGACAAGGACGTCATCAATCCCGGCTCGGTCATGCTCTCCGGCGTCATGCTGCTCGATTTTCTCGGCTGGAGTGAGGCCGCGCAGCCTGGTCGAATCGTCCATGGAGAAGACCATCCAGCAGAAGTACGTCACCTACGATTTCGAGCGCCAGATGCAGGGCGCCACCAAGGTGAAGACCAGCGAGTTCGCCACGCGAATGATCGACAACATGAAGTGAAGCTCGCCACAACGGTAAGACAGGAGAGACATGCGTAAGAAAGTAACCATCGTTGGAGCAGGAAACGTAGGCGCGACCGCCGCGCATTGGATCGCCGCCAAGGAACTGGCGGATGTAGTGCTGATCGACGTAGCGGAGGGCATCCCGCAGGGCAAGGCGCTCGACCTGCTCGAAGCCATGCCCATCGAGAAGCGCGACGTGCACGTCATCGGCGCGAACGACTATGCCGAAGCCGCGAACTCCGACATCGTCGTCATCACCGCCGGCATCCCGCGCAAGCCCGGCATGAGCCGCGACGACCTGCTGCAGACCAACTACAAGATCATGTCCGACGTGGTCAACAAGGTCACCGCCGTCGCGCCGAACTCGATCCTCATCATCGTCTCCAACCCGCTCGACGCCATGGCGCAGGCGGCATTCAAGCAGTCGAAGTTCAATCGCGAGCGCGTCATCGGCATGGCCGGCGTGCTCGATTCGGCCCGCTTCCGCACCTTCATCGCCGAGGAGCTGAAGGTCTCCGTCGAAAACGTAACCGCGTTTGTGCTCGGCGGCCACGGCGACACCATGGTGCCCCTGCCGCGGTATTCCAGCGTCGCCGGCATTCCGATCACCGAGCTGATGGACGCAGCCGACCATCGAGCGCATCGTCCAGCGCACCCGCGACGGCGGCGCCGAGATCGTCAAGCACCTCAAGACCGGCTCGCGCCTACTACGCGCCCTCGGCGGCAGCAGTCGAGATGGTCGAAGCCATTCTCAAGGACAAGAAGAAGATCCTGCCTTGCGCGGCCTATCTGCAGGGCGAGTACGGCATCAACGGCTACTACATCGGCGTGCCATGCAAGCTGGGCGAGCGCGGCCTCGAGCAGATCATCGAGATCAAGCTCACGCCCGAAGAAGAAAAGGCGCTCAAGAAGAGCGCCGACTCCGTGAAGGAACTCTGCGCCGTCATCGGCGTCTAAACCTGCTATAGGCAGAAGAGGGCGAGGCCGCGGCCTCGCCCTTCCTTATTCCAGCGTCATTGCGCTACGCAACCCGCTCGATGGTCACGCTCTCCAGCACCACCGGCGTCTTCGGCTTGTCCTGCGCGCCGCGCGGCAAACGGCTGATCTTCTCCGCAATATCCTGGCCCTCCACCACCTCGCCAAAGATTGTGTGCTTGCCGGTCAGCCATTCCGTATTCGCCGTAGTGATGAAGAACTGCGAGCCATTCGTGTTCGGCCCGGCGTTGGCCATCGCCAGCTTGCCTGGCTTGTCGAAGCGATGCGGCGAGCCCTTGGTCTCGTCCTCGAACTTGTATCCCGGGCCGCCCATGCCGGTTCCCGCAGGATCGCCGCCCTGGATCATGAAATCCGGAATCACGCGATGGAAGATCGTTCCGTCAAAGAGTTTGTCGCTGGACTTTGCGCGCGTCGTCGGGTGTGACCATTCCCGCTTGCCTTCGGCAAGCTCAATAAAATTCGCTACCGTCTTCGGCGCTTCCTTCTCAAACAACCGGCACACAATCGTGCCCTCGCTCGTCTTCAAAGTGGCATAGGTGCCTGGTGTATGTGTTCCTGATGTAGGGGCCATTCGTTCTCCTTTTGTGTTCGTTTGGCAGGGCGGCCCGGCGAAAGCGCCGGCCGCGAAGCTCATTGCAGAAATCAGTTGGGCCTGGGCGTCAGTGCCGGTGCTGTGGGCCTCGTTGCTGGCGCCGTGGGCGTCGCCGGCGCGGAGGCAGGTGTTTGTGCGGCAGGGGGCGGAGGGGGCAGCGGCTGGCCCACCGGCACAATCGTCACCTTTTTCAGCAACACTGGCGTCAGTGGTTTGTCATGCCCGTCGCGCTCCACGCGCGTGATCGTCTTGACCACCAGCACGGAGGAAGGGTCGCACTGCCCAAAGATGGTGTAATGCCCGTTCAGGTCGGGCAAAATCTCCTCCGTGACGAAGAACTGCGAGCCATCCGTGTTCGGGCCGGAGTTCGCCATCGCCAGCCGTCCCGGCACATCGAACATCAGCGATGGATCGATCTCATCCTGAATGAAGTAGCCCGGATCGCCCAGGCCCGTACCCATCGGGTCGCCGCCCTGCGCCATGAAGCCGGGAATCACGCGGTGAAAGATGGTGCCGTCGTAGAGCGGCTTGCCGTGCTCCTTCTCGTGCGTCGCGGGATTCGTCCAGTCTTTGGTGCCCTCGGCCAATCCAACGAAGTTCGCCACTGTCAGCGGCGCCTGCTTGTCGAATAGCCGGCAGCTGATGCGCCCCATGCTTGTATCCAGCACCGCTGTGGGTCCGGTCGGCTCAACGGCGGGTGCCGTCTGCGCCCCGGGCGAATCGGGCAGATCCTGTGCTGTGGCGGGCGGCGCTGCGGGCGCCTGCTGTGTGGCGGGCGGCGCCGCTGCCTGCTGAGCGGAAGCAATTCCTGTAGCGAAGAGAAGGGCGACGGCGAATCGGCAGACAGAGGGCATGCGTAGGGCCAACCCATGAGACTATCGCAAGAGCTTCCGGCTCCGCCACCTGAACTGCCCTTTGCCGATTGACCTAAATACAATTCCCGTGGGCTCGATCTGCCGCATCTCAACCGCAGGAGGCTTTCATGGGATACATCAAGCGCACCGTTATGTTTTATGCCACACGCTGGCTTATGAAGCGCCGCTGGGGGCGTCGCCTGCTCTTTGTATGGGCCATGCGTGCCATGCGCTCGCGTGTGCGGCAGTTTCTGCGCGACATTGCCGATCTCTATCCGGTGCTCAGGCCGGCGACAACATGGATTTGACATGGTCCCGGCCAGCGGGAACATCCAATAGGTGACTCTCGGGTAGCTATGCACACTGGCAAATAGTGACAGGCAATTCGGCAGGTTCGATGATGGGGTCAGTCCTTCAACCAAGGTGATGCAAATGACCCCCCGCCAGAGCCTCCGCCTTATCCGACGAAATATTGTGCATGCGTGGCAGCCCTTTTTCCCGGCATCGGCCATGGATCCGAACCAGGACGTTAAAGAAGATTCCGCTGCCCCGATGGATACACATCTTAAGGTGCTGCAGCCGGAGAGGCAGGCCAGCTGCTAGATCCGCCCCGCCGCTCGTAGCGCGCCGATCTCCTCATCCGTAAACACGCGCGACCGGATCAGGAAGCGCACGCCATCCGGCCCTTCGAGTGAGAACATGCCGCCACGCCCCGGCACCACGTCCAGAATGAGCTGCGTGTGCTTCCAGTACTCGAACTGGCTGCGGCTCATGTAGAACGGCGTGCCGCGCAGCGTGGCCAGCAACACATCGCTATCCCCGACCAGAAACTCACCGCTCGGATAACACATTGGCGAGCTGCCATCGCAGCAGCCGCCGGACTGATGAAACATCAGCGCGCCATGTGTTTGCGCAAGCTTCTCCATCAGTGCGGTAGCTGCTGCGGTGCAGACGACCTGCGCCGGTGTCTCCATTGCTGAAGCCCCGGCCGCCGGCCTTGCCTCCGTGTTGGTTAATTCATTCATCTAGAAGAAACCCATTGCATTCGGGCTGTAGCTGATGAGCTGGTTCTTCGTCTGCTGATAGTGGTCCAGCATCGCCTTGTGATTTTCACGCCCGATGCCGGACTGCTTATAGCCGCCAAACGCTGCGTGCGCCGGATACAGGTGATAGCAGTTGGTCCACACGCGTCCCGCCTGGATGCCGCGGCCCATGCGATACGCGCGATTGATGTCGCGCGTCCACACGCCCGCGCCCAGTCCGTAGAGCGTATCGTTCGCCAGCGCCAGCGCCTCCTCCTCATCTTTGAAGGTCGTCACCGACACCACCGGTCCAAAGATCTCCTCCTGGAAGATGCGCATTTTGTTGTGACCCTTGAAAATGGTCGGCTCGATGTAGAAGCCCTCCGCCAGCTCGCCATCGAGAGAAGCGCGCTTGCCACCGGTCAGCGTCTCCGCGCCTTCCTGCTTGCCGATGTCGAAGTACGAAAGTATCTTCTCCATCTGCTCCGTCGAGGCCTGCGCGCCCATCATGGTCGTCTTGTCCAGCGGATTCGCCTGCTTGATCGCCTTCACGCGTTTGACCGCGCGCTCCATGAACCGGTCGTAGATGTTCTCCTGAATCAGCGCGCGCGAGGGGCAGGTGCAGACTTCGCCCTGATTCAACGCAAACATCGCGAAGCCTTCGAGCGACTTGTCGAAGAACGCATCGTCACTCTGGAGCACGTCGTCGAAGAAAATATTCGGCGACTTGCCGCCCAGCTCCAGCGTCACCGGGATGATGTTCTGCGACGCATACTGCATGATGAGCCGGCCGGTCGTCGTCTCGCCCGTGAACGCCACCTTGTTCACCCGCGAGCTCGAGGCCAGCGGCTTGCCCGCTTCGAGGCCAAAGCCGTTCACCACATTCAGCACGCCCGGCGGCAGCAGATCATGGATCAACTCCATCAGGACAAGGATGCTCAGTGGCGTCTGTTCGGCCGGCTTCAGCACCACGGCATTGCCCGCGGCCAGCGCCGGAGCCAGCTTCCACGTCGCCATCAGGAGAGGGAAGTTCCACGGAATGATCAGCGCAACCACGCCCAGCGGCTCGTGGTAGTGATAGGCCACCGTGGTCTCGTCAATCTCGGAGATGCCGCCTTCCTGCGCGCGGATGCAGCCGGCAAAGTAGCGGAAGTGGTCGACGGCCAGCGGCAGGTCGGCGGCCATCGTCTCGCGGATCGCCTTACCGTTATCCCACGTTTCCACCGTCGCCAGCATTTCCAGGTTGTCTTCCATACGCTGCGCGATCTGCTCCAGGATGCGCGCGCGCGCCGCGGGCGAGGTCTTGCCCCACTCTGCCTTCGCCGCATGGGCCGCGTCCAGCGCCTTGTCGACATCCGCCGCATTCGAGCGCGGAATCTCGCACAACACCTGTCCGGTGACCGGAGTGACATTCTCGAAGTAGGTGCCCGAGGTGGGCTTCGTCCACTCACCGCCAATGTAGTTCTGGTATTGCTTCCGAATCGTCACCGGAAAGCCATACGTCCCCGGCCGCAGCGCTGTAACTGTCGCCATAGTGCTTGCTCCTTTCCAGAGAACAGTTCTCGATCCCATCCTCCGGCACGGCGGGATTCTAGTCCCACCGCAGGAGCTTTGTCGTGCTCAAGAGTGTCCAACTCATGCCTCGATTTCCATCCGGCCTTGATTTGGGCCGACTTGCATCAGTGCTTGCTTGCGAGTAACCCTGATGAATAAGCGCTGACCGAGGTGTGCCGAATCGACTATGCGAACGATAACGCTTGAAGAGCACTTTGCGACCCCAACATTTCTTGATGGCCCGGGGGAGAAACTCAAGGAACAGGCATCAAAATTTGGCGGCCGGGCAGCAAAGCTGTGTGATCAACTCTGTGACCTGGGCGAAACGAGAATTGCGGAGATGGACGCCGCGGGGATCGATGTCCAGGTGCTGTCGCTCACCTCTCCGGGAACGGAGCAGCTCGACGCGGCTGCGGCGATTGCGCTTGCCCGTGAAGCGAACGACCGCGTTGCCGAGGCCGTGAAAGCCAATCCAACCCGTTTTGCCGGTTTCGCATCACTGCCGACCGCAGATCCGCAAGCCGCTGTTGCCGAAATGGAGCGCACGATTCAGGAGCACAAGTTTAAGGGAGCCATGATCAACGGCCATGTCCAGGGACGTTATTTGGACGATAACTTCTTCTGGCCGATCCTGGAATGCGCGCAAAGACTCAACACTCCGATCTATCTTCATCCCACGCAGCCGCCGAAAGCGGTGATAGACGCCTCATACGCCGGCTTCTCGCCCATGGTAAGTGACATGCTCGCCGGCCCGGGCTGGGGCTGGCATATCGAGACTGCAATCCATGTGATCCGGCTCATTCTGGGTGGCGTCTTTGACAAATATCCGCAGTTGCAGATCGTGGTCGGGCACATGGGCGAAGGCCTGCCATTTATGTTGCAACGGCTCGATGTCATGCCCACGGCCATAACCAGGCTCAATCATCCGATCAGTGTCTATCTCCGTCAGAATGTCCATTACACCTTCAGCGGCTTCAACTTCACGCCGACGTTTTTGGATCTTCTGCTCGAGGTAGGCGTCGATCGGATCATGTTCTCCGCGGATTATCCCTATGCATCGATGGCGCACGCGCGTGCGTTCTTAAATCAACTACCTGTGAGCGCCGCGGATAAAGAGCGGATCGCGCATGGCAATGCGGAGCGTCTTCTTCGATTCATGTGAGCTGCGGCCAGCAGCTATTTGTCCTTCTTCAACTCGACCACCATCACTTCAATCGGCTGATCCCCTGCATTCACATCGGCGTGCATCGTGCCCGGAGCATTCGCCGGAAGCCAGTAAGCCTTACCCGTCTCCCACACATGCGCCTCGCTCGCGCCGCTTTGCTCGACGATCTTCATCGTGCCGCCCCGGAGCGCAATGATCACTCGTCCATGCTCGTGCCGATGCATGCTGAGCGGTGCATTCGGAATGACAATCGACTTCCACACCTTCACATCATCATTCTCGAACTGCACGATTCGCTGTGTCCCTGTCGCGCTCTGTTGCGAGAGCATTGCGCCGGCGGCGCCCAGCGACACGCCCACCAGAAGGGCACTAGCAGTAAGTAGGTGATTCATCAGTTTGTAAACTCCTTGCCAATTATTTGCAGGATAAGGACTATTTTTAGTTTGTTACCTTGTGCGGCCCAAGTCGCAGGATTACGATCATCGCCGGTTCGGGTTCCCCTGATATCCCATCCGTGTCCACATTTCAGAAACAACATTGCAGGTAAGGAGAAATCCATGTTTCAGGTCGTAAAGGTTATGCGTTGTCGAGAGGCCCATGGCGATTCTGTGCGCTATCTTATCGGACTTGGCTTGGTGGCCATGTTCACAGCTTCCAGTGTGGCCGCCACCCTATGCGTCAATCCGGGCGGCAAGCACGGCTGCCTGTCGTCGATCTCGGCAGCTGTTACGGCGGCATCTCCGGGCGACACGATTCGCGTCGCGGAAGGCACGTACAAGGAGCAGGTAGTTATCACCAAATCGCTTTCCTTGGTTGCCGTGGAGAAAGGCGAATCCATCATCGATGCCAAGGGCCTGGCGAATGGGATCTTCATCAACGGCATGTCGGCCGCTCCCAATGCAGGCGTAAGCGGAGTCGTGGTATCCGGCTTCAAAATTCGCAACGCAAATTTTGAAGGCATCCTTATCGCGAATGCCTCCGATGTCACCATCGTCAACAATCATGTGCTCGACAACAATAAGTCGCTCGATATCGCCACGCCGGCCTGTCCCGGCATTCCGGCCTTTGAGACCAACGAAGGCGAAGACTGCGGTGAGGGTATTCACCTCATGGGGGTAGATCACTCCTCAATCGTTCGCAACGAATGTCGAGCACAACTCCGGAGGCATTCTCATCTCCGACGAAACCGGCGCCAGCCGCAACAATCTCATCAGCGGCAATTCGGTGCACGACAATCCGTATGACTGCGGCATCACCATGGCCTCTCATGGGCCGGCCACCTCCGTGATACCCACCGCAAAGGGACCGTATCGGTGTCATGCAGAACACCATCGCCCACAATGACTCCTCGCACAACGGCTTCCAGGTTCCCGGCGCGGGCGCCGGTGTCGGCATCTTCGCGCCATTCCCCGGCACCACGGCCTGGGCCAACGTTGTGGTCGATAACGACCTCCACAACAACGGCCTGCCGGGCGTCACCATGCACAACCATGCTGCGGCTCCATCTCCTGCGCCTCCCGTCAATCTCAACGACAACGTGATCATCGGCAACCGCATCTCCGGCAATGCAGCAGACACCGCGGACACGGCGACTCCCGGGCCCACCGGCATCAACGTTTTCAGCGTGGCGCCGATCACCGGAACCGTCATTTCGCAGAATGTCATCGAGGATGAAGCGATCGACGTCGCCTTCAACGCGCCCTCCGGCCAGGTGAACGCCCATCTGAACGACTTCGACGGTTTCGCAGTCGGTGTCGCCAATTACGGAACCGGCACTGTGGACGCGACGCAGAACTGGTGGAATTGTCCACGTGGCCCAGGGAGCAAGGGATGCACGAGCGTCGTCGGCTCAGTGCTCTTCACACCCTGGCTGACGTCTCCCTTTGAGGACGATCACCACTGATAATCGTCCATTCATAGACAAAAAGCGGCTGACGCCTGGACGTCAGCCGCTTCTTTGTTGGTCCTATTATTTATGGAACGGCTGGGTCTCGGTAATCTTGGGCCGCTGTTTCTCTTCCGCCTGCAGTTGCCGGCTCACCTTCTCCACCTGAGCGAAGACCCGCAGCAGGTTTCCGCCCATGATCTTGCGGCAATCCGCCTCGCTGTATCCGCGCTGCTTCAGCGCCGCAGTGATTTTCGGTAGATCCGCCGCGGAGTCGATGCCTTCCGGCGCCGATGGAATCCCGTCGAAATCCGATCCGATGCCAACATGATCGATGCCCGCCACCTTCACCATGTGGTCGATGTGGTCGATCAGATCGCTCAGCGGCGGCCGGGGAATCTTCGCGGCAAACTCCTTATCCATCGCCTCTTCCTGCGCGTACACCCACGGCTTGCCCTCGGACTTCGCCTTGTCCTCAGCAGCCTTTTCTGCGGCCTCGCGCTCAGGCTGTTGCGCTACCCACGCTTGGCGCCATTTCTCAGAGATGAATGCAGAGAAGAAGTTCGCCTGCACCACGCCGCCATTGTTGGCCAGTGCCCGCAGCATCTCATCGGTCATGTTGCGTGGCGCATTGGTCAGCGCCCGCGCGGAGGAGTGCGACGCAATCACCGGTGCGCGGCTCAGAATCAGCGTACGGTAGAAGGTCTTGTCCGCCACGTGCGAGATGTCTACCATCATGCCCAGGCGGTTCATCTCGTACACCACGTCCTTGCCGAACTCGGTCAGCCCTTCCTGTGTATGGTGCACCTTCGGGTCGCTGATATCGCCCGAGGAATCCGCCCAGTCATTCGAGTTTGACCAGGTAAGCGTCATGTAACGCACGCCCAGCTTGTAGTAGTAGCGCAGCAGGTCGAGCGAGTTCTCGATCGAGTGCCCACCCTCGATCCCCATCAGTGCCGCCAGTTTGTGCTCGCGATGCGCCCGCTCGATATCGGCGACCGAGTAGGCCATCATCATCTTGTCCGGATGCTTCAGCGCCGCCTGATGCACTGCGTCGATCAGCGCCAGCGTCCGCCCCGCATACTGGTTCTCATAAAACTGCGGCTCCACCCAGATGGAGAAGAACTCCGCGCCCAGGTGACCTTGCTTGGCGGCCTCGAAGTTCACATAGCCGCCATTCAGCGGATCGGTCAGATCGTAATGCTCATCCAGCATGCGCTGCGTCGTGTCGGCATGCGTGTCGATAAAAAAGTCAGGCGCGTAGGAGGCATTTGTCATGGTCTTGGTTGCTTGCCGGTGCGGCTTTGCGGCCGTTTGTGCGAAAACGGGAGAGTTGCCCTGAGCGATGAAAGAGGTGGCGATCAGAAGGAGAGCGGCAGCCGACAGCTTCATGGAATCCGAGTGTAGCAAAGGACAACCTCGCGCCCGCCGCCGCCCATCCATCTAGAAGGAGAGGTGAACTATGCAGCCAATCGTGAAGGACACGAAAAAGGACGCAGCACGCCCCGCGCACCCGGATACGCACGCCAAATCGGCTCCGGATAGCGGCTCACATGACCGCATGAACAGAATTGCCGACGAAATGGCCGGTCGCGGGCTGGAGCGGCAGCGCAAGGATGAAGAAGGCAAGGACATCATCGTCGAGAGTGATCCGCACGGCAGCAAGTAGCGATTCCTACTCTTGAAGGTGGAAAAGCCCCGGTTCAAGGACCGGGGCTTTTCTAAACTGTCATCCTGAGCGAAACGAAGGATCTGCAGTTTTCAACTCGTAGCATGCGGATCGATCTTCAGCTTCGACCCCGTGCTCCACTCGGTCATCGGCCTTACCGTTCGCACTTCCTGGTCGCGCCGCTTCCAACTCCCCCGAATGTAGTCGCGGTTCATGGTCGCAATCACCTCGAGCGCAATCTCCTTGGGACACGCGCCCGTGCACTCGCCGATGTTGGTGCAGCCGCCAAATCCCTCCGCGTTCATCTGCGCCACCATATTCAGCGCGCGGCGGTCCCGCTCCGGCGCGCCCTGCGGAAGAATGCTGAGATGCGCAATCTTTGCGCCGGTAAACAAAGCCGACGATGCATTCGGGCAAGCCGCCACGCACGCTCCGCAGCCGATGCACGCCGCCGCATCCATCGCCCGGTCCGATGTCTCCTTGCTCACCAGAATGGCGTTGCCATCCGGCGCGTTCCCGGTCGAAACCGAGATGTACCCGCCCGCGGCGATGATGCGATCGAAGGAGCGCCGGTCGACCACCAGGTCCTTGATGGCAGGGAATGCCGCAGCGCGCCACGGCTCGATCACAAGCTCCTCACCGTCCTTGAAGTGGCGCATCGTCAACTGGCACACCGTAGTCGCCGGCAGCGGCCCATGCGGTACACCGTTGATCATGAATCCGCACGATCCGCAGATGCCCTCGCGACAGTCGTGTTCGAACGCGACCGGCTCCTCGCCGCGCTCGATCAGTGTCTCGTTCAGCACGTCCAGGCATTCCAGCATGGACATCTCCGGGTTCACATCGTCCACCGTGTAGCTGACGAACCCGCCCTTGTCCTTGCGGCCTGTCTGCCGCCAGATCTTTAGCGTCAGTTTCATTTACTTGTAGCTCCTCTGGCTCGGGTGCACATATTCGAATTCCAGCGGCTCTTTCGTCAGATCCGGATGATTGCCCGGTCCGCGATACCCCCACGCCGCCACGTAAGAAAAGTGCTCATCGTCGCGCATCGCTTCGCCATCCGGCGTCTGGTACTCCTCCCGGAAATGACCGCCGCAGCTCTCGTTGCGCTCCAGGGCGTCAATGCACATCAGCTCACCCAGCTCGAGGAAGTCCGCCACGCGGCCTGCTTTTTCCAGACTCTGGTTGAGGTCGTCGCCTGAGCCCGGCACGGTGACGTTTTGCCAGTATTCATCGCGCAGCTCGCGGATCTCACCGATCGCTTTCTGCAATCCTTCCGCAGTGCGCGACATCCCGCAGTACTCCCACATGATCTTTCCCAACTCCCGATGAAACGAGTCCACTGTTCGCTTGCCCTTGATCGCGAGCAGCTTCGCGATGGTCTCGTTCACGCAAGCGACGGCGTTTCGCACCTCGGCGTTCGTGTCCTCAACCTTGCCCAGCTTGTTGTTCGCCAGGTAGTTGCCGATGGTGTAGGGGATGATGAAGTAGCCATCGGACAAGCCCTGCATCAGCGCGCTCGCGCCCAGCCGGTTCGCGCCGTGGTCGGAGAAGTTCGCCTCGCCCAGCACGAACAAGCCTGGGATGGTCGACTGCAGGTGATAGTCCACCCACAGCCCGCCCATGGTGTAGTGGATCGCCGGATAGATACGCATCGGCACCTTGTAAGGGTTCTCGTCGGTGATGCGCTGATACATGTCGAACAGGTTGCCGTACCGCTCGCGGATGGTCTGTTCGCCCAGGCGCCGGATCGCGTCCGCAAAGTCCAGGTAGACGCCCAGCCCGCTCGGGCCCACGCCGCGGCCTTCGTCGCATACCGCTTTCGCATTCCGCGAGGCCACATCGCGCGGCACCAGGTTGCCGAAGCTCGGATACTTCCGTTCAAGAAAGTAGTCGCGCTCAGCCTCGGGAATTTCGTTCGGCGGCCGCTTGTCGCCCTTCTTCAACGGCACCCAGATGCGTCCATCGTTGCGCAGCGACTCGGACATCAGCGTCAGCTTCGACTGGTAGTCGCCCGACACCGGGATGCACGTCGGATGGATCTGCGTGTAGCAGGGATTGGCGAACAGCGCACCGCGCTTGTGCGCTCTCCAGCTTGCTGTCACATTCGAGCCCTTCGCGTTGGTGGACAGGTAGTAGACATTCCCATACCCGCCCGTTGCCAGCACCACCGCATCCGCGATGTGCGTGGTGATCTCGCCCGTCACCAGATTGCGCGCCACAATGCCGCGCGCCTTGCCGTCGATCACGATCAGGTCCAGCATCTCGGTGCGCGCCAGCATCTCCACCGTGCCCGCGTGTACCTGACGCTCCAGCGCCTGGTAGGCGCCCAGCAGCAACTGCTGCCCTGTCTGCCCGCGCGCATAGAAGGTGCGCGACACCTGTGCTCCACCGAAAGAGCGGTTGGTCAGCGACCCACCGTACTCGCGCGCAAACGGCACACCCTGCGCCACGCACTGGTCGATGATGTGGACGCTGATCTCCGCCAGCCGATAGACGTTCGCCTCGCGCGAGCGAAAATCACCACCCTTCACCGTGTCGTAAAAGAGCCGGTAAATACTGTCGCCGTCATTCTGGTAATTTTTCGCGGCATTGATGCCGCCCTGCGCCGCAATGGAGTGCGCGCGACGCGGCGAATCCTGGAAGCAGAAGCACTTCACGTTGTAGCCCAGCTCACCCAGTGTCGCCGAAGCCGAGGCGCCGGCCAGTCCCGAGCCCACCACGATGATCGTGTGCTTGCGCTTGTTCGCCGGGTTCACCAGCTTCAGGTCGAACTTCGTCTTGTCCCACGCCTGCTCAATCGGTCCGGTCGGGACCCTGGAGTCAACTGCCATCTATTTCACCACCCCCAGCATCACGCTGATCGGAATCGAGATATACCCCAGCACAATCACCAGCGCGACCACCCACGCCGTGCTCTTCAAAATCGGCGTATGCCGCGGATGATTCATGCCCAGCGACTGAAACATGCTCCAGATACCGTGCCGCAAATGCAGCCCCAGCAGAATGATGGAGAAGATGTACCAGACTGAGACCCACCACACATGAAAGCCAGCGACCACGTTGTGGTATACATCGCCTTCGATGAATGCGGCGCCGGGGTGGATATAGCCGGCGGTCAGGTGCAGCAGGTGGAAGATCACAAACGCCAGCACGATCGGCCCGCTCCAGTACATCGTGCGTGAGGCGTAAGAGGACGCAATCGCCTTCTTCGCCGAGTAGCCTACCGGCCGTGCGCGTTTCTTCAGGAGCGCCAGTTGCACCGTCGCGATAATGTGCAGGGTCACGCAGATCAAAAGCAGAATGCGCACCGGCCACAGCAGTTCACCCAGATCGTGCAGCAGCTTGCCATAGGCATTCAGCTTCGCCGGGCCCTCGAAGATCTGCAGGTTGCCGGCCAGATGACCGATGACGAAGAGGAACAGGATGGCTCCCGTCACCGCCATCACCGCCTTCTTGCCATTGGTCGATCCCCAGAATCCGGGCGCGCGTTCCTCGCGCACCCCTACCGCGCTCGTGCTCATGCCGTCAGCCTCGTCTTACCTGTCACGTCTGCCTCTCCCATGAAAGATCACCTCATCCGCAGCTACGAATCAGTAAGGCACAACCCACTTCCGGGCGCAGACACGCGCCTCAGCGATCGCCAGTGACGCTCAAGAGAAGGCTCGGGGATTCGGCGGATCGGTGCGGGGAAGCCACCTATCATTATTGGTGTTGATGAGAACGACAGTCAAGGAGCCGCAGAGAAGTCGGTACGGCGGCTGACTCCCCGCACACTCGAAAACCAGCGGCAGATCTCGCTTTTTGTTGCTCGCGCTTAGAGCGCCTGAGAGCATGACAGACATGAAGATTTTTCTTTTCGTGCTCGCGGCCACCGTCTTTGAAGCCATGGGAGACGCCGTCATACGCATCGCCATCCATCGCGTATCGCTTCCCGCGCGCAGCGGTCTCTTCCTCCTCGGCGCCGCGCTGCTCACGTGCTACGGAACCTCTCTCAACCTTGCTCCCGTTGAGTTCGCCGCCGTCACCGGCATGTACGTGGCCACGCTCTTCATCGTCTTTCAGATCACCAACTATCTATTTTTCCGCACCCTTCCTACTCCTGCTGTCCTGATCGGTGGAACATTGATTGTCTCGGGCGGCCTGGTCATCTCGCTGTGGAGATAACTCAGGAAACCCGTCCGCGTATCTGCCGGAGTAGCGCTTCGAGCGCGCGCCCGCGATGGCTCAGCCGTTGCTTGGTCCCGAGATCGATCTCCGCCATCGTCTTTCCCAACTCCGCGAGCCAGAACAGCGGATCGTAGCCGAATCCGCCGGTACCATGCGGCTCGGCGATGATCTCGCCCTCCACCGCGCCCGCCGCCGTCAGCAGTACCCCGCCGTCGCGCGCCAGCGCCAGCATGCAGCGATAGCGCGCCAACCATGGCCGCAGATGCCCGCGAAGCTGGCTCAGAAGATAGAGATTGTTCGGCCCGTCCGCATCTTCACTGTCCGTCAAGTCAAAGCCCGCATCCTCCGCATAGCGCGCCGACCGCACCCCCGGGGCACCGCCCAGCGCGTCCACCTCCAGCCCCGAATCATCCGCCAGCACCACCAGGCCTGGCCGTGCCCGGCTGTAAGCCTCCGCCTTCAGCCGCGCATTCGCTTCGAACGTCGCACCGTCCTCCTCAGGCGCGGCAATCTCACCGAGCCCCGGCAGAACTGCAATCTCCACTCCGAAGACCGCCGCAGCCACGGCAAAGTCCCGCAGCTTGCCCGCGTTGGAGCTGGCGACGTAAAGAGTTTCGTCCAGCGTCTTTCTCAAAGGTAACGCGCTCAATGCATCGCTCCATGATCGTGCGCCACATGGTGATCGTGATGCGCGTGATGCATCCCATCGCCGCCATCGTGATCCTCATCGCTCATCGGAGCGTTCATATACCGCAGCATACCCGCGCCGCCCGCACGGAAGAACCGCCACAGCAGCACTGCCGCAATCGCAAGGAAGACAATATTCAATGCCGCCGTGTGGTCAAAGCGGAAACCCATCTCCATGGTCATCCGCGCCCCATGGGCATGTGGCGTCAGATGTAGCGCGGCAAACAGCCATTCCACCGCCAGCGCCGCACTCGCCATCGCGATATAGAACAGCACCAGCAGCACCAGCGCCGCGCGCCAGCCGTAGTACTTGCGGTGAACGTTCACGATCGGCAGGATAATCAGGTCGCCGAAGAGAAACGCAACGACACCGCCAAAGCTGAGGCCGTGCTGCCACAGCACCGCCGCCATCGGGACATTGCCCACCGAGCAGACAAACGACACCAGCGCCACCAGCGGGCCCGCCAGCGGTCCCCACCAGCGCGCCAGGGCCGGATGCCCTACCAGAAAGAACCGCTGCCAGAAAGCAGCCGGAACCCACGCCGCAATGCAGCCCGAGAGCACCAGCCCGAGCACGATGTCGCCCAGCACTGCGGCCCACTCCATGACAAAGATATTGCTGACCGCGGTGAACGCCTCCGGAGAGCGCTGCCGCTCGAGCCACGTGTCGCCTTTGGCCGCCATATCCATGGCCGCATGTCCCTCCATGCGCCCCAGCAGCCCGCGCTCCGCTTGCTTCCGCGCCGCCTCCACGAGCCGCTTGCGAAAGAAGAGGTTCAGCAGCACCACCAGCAGCACGATCATCACCGGGCCGCCGATGAACTCCGCCGCCGCAAACCGCCAGCCCATCAGCACAATCAGCGAAAGCCCCAGTTCGAAAACCAGGTTGGTCGAAGCGAACTCAAATGCCATCGCCGCCCGGAAATCCGCACCCTTGCGAAAGAGAGTCCGCGCAATTGCCACCGCCGCATAGGAGCACGACGACGAAGCTGCGCCCAGTCCTGACGCAATCGCAATCGAGCGCGGGCCGCCATCCGGCATCAGCTTTGCGACCTTGTCGCGCGACACCGTCGCCTGCACCACCGCCGACAATCCAAAGCCCAGGATGAGCGCCCACAGCATCTGCCAGCCCATCAAGGCCGCCATCCGGAGCGCCCGCCCGATCTCGATCAACCAGTGCATCGATTATCTAGATGCTTCGTTCCGGAACGAGAGCAGGGAAGCACGCCAGGGGACACCCCGCACATCGCGGCTTAGTCCCGCAGTGTTCCTTGCCCACCATGACAATCAGCGCGTGAAACTCGTTTGCATGCCGCACCCGCTCCTTGCCTCGCTCACTGGCAAATGCGCTCCACGCCAGCCGTTGGATCGTCTCATAACTTGACCGCTCCGGCGCCAGCCCGTGCCGCACCGTCACCCGCCGCAGATATTCATCCACCACCATCGCCTCATGTCGCAGTGCGTACAGCAGGATCGCGTCTGCCGTCTCCTGCCCCACGCCCGGCAGCGCCAGCAGTTTTGGCCGGAGCACCTCCGTGCGCATCTTCGCCAGCCGCTCGAATGACCCGCCGGCCTCCGCAAACAGGAAGCCCAGAAACGCGCGGATCGCCGCGGTCTTTCGCACCATATATCCCGAGGGCCGCAGCAGGACGCGCAATTCCTCCTCCGGCGTTGCCAGGAGGCCTGCTGCGTCCAGTAGTCCTCGCGCGCGCAGATTCTCGAGCGAACGCTCCACCGCCCGCCACGAGGTGTTCTGTGTCAGATATGCGCCCAGCGTGATCTCCAGCGGCGTCTCGCCCGGCCACCAGTGCTGCGGGCCATAAGCTTCCATCAGTCGCTCGTACATCGCACGCAGCATCGCCGCCTCACGCGAGACGGCTGCCAATTCGGATTTGCGATGGCGCGGCATCAGACAAATAAGAATCCTTCCCATTGGAAGTTTCTGTCAGGAGCGAAGCACATGGCAAAGCGACCCTCCACCAAAGCAAGCGCGTGCGGCTGGCGCACCCACACCCGCTATCTCGAAATGCACACTCGCAAGCGCTACGAGATGGTCCACATCACCGATGAGGTCGAGCGCATCGTCCGCGAGAGCGGTGTCGACGACGGACTCTGCTTCGTCTCGCCCATGCACATCACCGCGGCCATCTACGTCAACGACAACGAGAGTGGTCTCATTCACGACATCGGTGAGTGGCTGGAAAAGCTCGCGCCGGCGAAACCCGACTACCGCCATCACCAGACCGGCGAGGACAACGCCGACGCGCACCTCAAGTCGCTCCTCCTGCATCACGAGACCACTCTGCCCGTCACCGGCGGCCATCTCGACCTCGGCACCTGGCAGCGCATCTTCTACGCCGAATTCGATGGGCAGCGCGCCAAACGAGTGATCGTGAAGGTCCTGGGCGTCGGCGCCGCCCCAGAAAAGTAACTGCGGACGAGCGGTTCCTCGCGAATGGGCATAAAGTTGCCTGCCCTCCTGCCGATAAATGGTCCAGTAAGAAGTCCAGTAAGAAACGGTTCCCTTCACAAGTTGCCCGCGGGCATAAGTGATCCAGGAGCCTCCTCACTTCAGGACCAACAGGAGCCGACCGCTATGTCAATGGGTGTATTGAACAACATCGCCGCAACCTATGCTGCGAACAACCTGAGCAACACGCAGTCCAGCCTGCAGAACGTGCTCACGCAGCTCTCTTCCGGTTCGCGCATCAACTCCGGCGCGGACGATGCCGCGGGCCTTTCGCTGGCCAACGGCCTGCAGGCCAACCAGTCCGCACTCACCCAGTCCGCCAGCAACGTGAACCTGGGCGTGGGCCTGCTGCAGACCGCCGATGGTGCGCTCTCCCAGGTGAACAACCTGCTCAACCGCGCAGTCACGCTGGCCACCGAAGCGGGCAACGGCACGTTGAACGGCTCGCAGGACGCCGCAGCCAACCAGGAATATCAATCGATCCTGGCCGAGATCAACAACATCGGCGCTACCACAACCTACAACGGAAATGCCGTCTTCGGCGCTTCGGCTTCGATCTACACCAGCGATGGCACTGCGACCGGTACCTCGGTGGACACTCTGACCATCGCGTCGCTCAAAAGCGCGAGCGTCGGTGATGCCAATGGAACGATTGCGTACACGGCCGCTGCTGGAACGACACCTGCCACCATCTCCTACACTGTTGGCGCAGGCGCCACCGACAAGGTTGACCTCTCCACTACAGACCTGACGACGAGCGCCACTGCTCAGGCGGCCCTCACGGCCATCGGCAATGCGATCACCGACGTTGCCGCACAGCGAGGCTACCTGGGCTCGCAGATCAACACGCTGAACTCCATGGCAGGCGTTGAGACCACGCAGAGCGAGAACCTCGCATCGGCGTCGAACTCCATCATGGCCACCGACTACACCAAGGCCACCTCGGAGCTGTCGAAGTACCAGATCCTGACCCAGACGGGCATCAGCGCGCTGGCGCAGGCCAACAGCACACAGCAGGCTGTCACCAAGCTGTTGCAGTAGTCGTCGTCTCTTCAGCCGGCGCGTAGCAACGCGGCTGTGCGCCCGCCGAAGCGATTTCCATCCATCTCCATACCCCCTTACTTCGCGGGTGGTGTTTTGGGCAAGCCACCCGCATTTTTTTTCGCATCCGTTTGCATCATTCAAGGGAGCGCAGCATGGGAACCATTGGCCTCAGCTTCGGCTCGCCTACCAGCGGGCAGGGCATCGACGTCGCGACCACGGTCACCCAGATGGTCACGCAGTTGCAGGGCGCCGAAAAGCCCTACAAGGACCAGTTGACCACGCTGCAGTCCCAGGACACCGTCATCTCCAACCTCGGCAGCCTGCTCTCCACGCTCTCCAGCGACATCGCTGCCTTGACCGATCCGGTCGGCGTCCTCTCTGGCAAGCTGGGCTCCAGTTCGGACACCAACACCCTCACGCTGCTCTCCGCCAGCACCACAGCCACCGCCGGCAGCCACACCGTTACCGTGCAGCAGCTCGCTCAGACTTCGACCGAAGCCTCCAGCGCCGTTGCCGCAGGCGACACGCTCAGCGGCTCGTTCAGCTTCCACATCGGCAGCGGCAGTTCGCAAACTATCTCGGTCGATCCGGCGAACAACACCATCGCCGGCCTCGCCGCCACTATCAACCAGAGCGCCTTGGGCATCTCCGCCAGTGTCGTCACTGACAGCAGCGGATCGCGTCTCTCGCTGATCAGCCAGACCAGCGGCGGCGGGGGCCAGATCACGATTGACAGTAGCTCGCTCAGCGATTCCGCCAGCGGCGCGGTGTCGCTCATCGCCGGTCAGACTGGCCAGGATGCCAAATTCACCGTTGATGGCATCCAGACCACCAGCGCCAGCAATACCATTACCGGCGCCATCGCTGGCGTCACTATGCAGTTGCTCGCGGCCTCCGCCTCTCCCACGACGCCTGTTCAGGTCGAGATCGATAACGACACGGCGTCGGTTACGACTGCACTCTCGACGCTGGTTAAGGACTACAACTCCGTCATCTCCGCGCTCTCCACGCAGGAAGGCAAGGACGCAAGCGGCAACGCCGAACCGCTCTTTGGTTCGCCAATGATCTCGCAGTTGCAGCAGATGCTCTCGGGCGCACTCACCACGCCCTCCGGCACTTCGCTCACCTCGCCGACGCAGATCGGTCTCTCGCTCAATTCCAACGGTACGCTGTCGCTCGATACCGACCAGCTCTCGACGGCGCTCAACGACAATTATTCCGGCGTGCAGGCGCTCTTTCAAAACACCGGCAGCTTCGGTCTCAACCTCGAGCAGGCCGTCAACAACGCAGGCACCGGCTCCACCACCAGCATCCTCACGCAGGCGCAGAAAGCTAACAGCACTGCGGAATCCAGCCTCAACGGCACCGTCAGCACCATGGACGCGCGCATCGCGACCCAGCAAACCAGCCTCACCGCAGAATTGAACGCGGCCAACCAGACGCTGCAGGAGATTCCCATGCAGCTCAACATGGTCAATGAAATCTACTCCGCCATCACCGGCTACAACCAGAAGGGATCGTGATCGCGATGCGCCACTATCATCAAGCAGCGATCGAAAGCGCCAATGGCGTGCAACTCATCGTTGCCCTTTACGACGGCATGCAGCGCTTTCTCACTCAGGCTGCCGCGGCCTGCGAGGCTGGCGACGAAGCAGCACGCCGCGAAGCCGCGCGCCGCGCGCTCAACATCGTCATCCATCTGCAGGCCAGTCTCCGCATCGACGTGGGCGGAGCCACCGCGGAGCGGCTCAGTGATTTCTACACCGCCGTCTTCGCCGATATCCTCCGCGCCTCCGCATCCGCATCGCGCCAGCTCTTCCTGGATACGGCACGCGAGGTCCACAACGTGCGCGAAGCATGGAAGATCGCTGCGCAGGATCCCACGACACTCGCCATAGTCCCGCTAGATCTGCAAACCAGGCAGGAGCAGCTCTCGAAAACTATCGCGATCCGGCCATCGGGAAAAGACGACGCAACAGCGCCAGCCTGGATCGCCTGATCCACTCTTGAAGGTCATCCTGAGCGGAGCGAAGGACCTGCAGTTTGCTTGGTTGTCCTGGAAACCAAACGTGAGCGACCAAAGGAAGCGAACCGCGGCATGCGCTGCAGGCGCGTGTGCCCGGACGGCGAGTCCTCAGTCCCCGGCGACGGCTAGTTCTTCTTCTAACAACTGCTTCTCGTAGAGGCTCGCATAGAAGTGCCCCAGCGACAGCAGCTCCTCATGCGTGCCCAGTTCTGCGATGCGGCCGTTCACCAGCACTGCGATCCGGTCGGCATGCCGCACGGTCGAGATGCGATGCGAGATGAAGATCGTCGTGCGGTCCTGCATCACCTCGCGCAACTGCCGCAGGATCGTCTCCTCCGTGTAGGTGTCCACACTCGCCAGCGCATCGTCCAGGATCAGGATCGCCGGATCGCGTACCACCGCCCGCGCAATCGCGGTCCGCTGCTTCTGGCCGCCGGAAAGCGTGATGCCGCGCTCGCCCACTGCAGTATCCAGCCCGTGCGGAAAGTCTTCGAACTCACGCCGGATGTGCGCTGCCTCCGCGGCTGCCAGCACCTCCTCGCGCGAAGCGTGCGGCGCGCCGAACGCGATGTTCTCGCGAATCGACTCGCTGAACAGAAACGTCTCCTGCGGCACAAACCCGATATTCGCGCGCAGCGTCGCCAGTGGATACTCGCGCACCGGACGGTCATCGATCAACACCGTGCCCGGTTCGGCGTCATACGAGCGCGCAATCAGCCCCACCAGCGTCGATTTGCCTGAGCCCGTCGGACCCACCAGCGCTAGGCTGGTGCCCGCCGGTATCACCAAGTTGATATCGTGCAGCACCTCCACCGGCTTGCCTTCGGTATCTGTGTACGCGAAGTTCAAATGACGGAATTCAATCTTGCCTTTCAGCCGTGTCTCCGGTCGGATCGCAGCGTCCGCCGCCGCGTCATCAATCGTCGGCTTGTCCATCATCAGCTCGTGAATGCGGATCACCGAAGCCGTGCCGCGCTGCACCAGGTTCACCACCCACCCCAGCGCAATCACTGGCCACGTCAGCATCATCATGTAAGTGTTGAAGGCGACAAACTGGCCCACCGAAATCCGGTGCGACAGCACCTCGTGTCCGCCCACCAGCAGAGTGATCGCGAGCGACAGCCCCAGGATGAATTCGAGCGTCGGCCACAGCATGCCCATCAGCTGCACCAGCCGCAGACCGCGCCGCACATTCTCCTGGTTCGCCGTCTCGAAAGAGGCAATCTGCGCCTCTTCCTGCGCGAAGGCCCGCACCAGGCGCGCGCCGGAAAAGTTCTCCTGCGCCTGCGCAGAGATCTCGGAGAACATTGCCTGGATGCGCTCAAACCGCTCATGGATCTTGCGCCCCATCGTCTGCACCAGAATGCTCGCCAGCGGCAGCGGCACCAGCGCCACCAACGTCAGAAAGGGGCTGATGCGCAGCAGAAAGAACACCGCGCCAATCGAAAACAGCACCGTGTTGGCGCTGTACATGATCGCAGGGCCAAGCAGTTGGCGCACCGCGTTCAGGTCGTTCGTCATGCGCGCCATGATGTCGCCGGTGCGATGCTCGGCGTAATAACCGGCCGACTGCTTCTCCAGTTGCCGGAACAGATCGTTGCGCAGATCGAATTCGATATCGCGCGAAATTCCGATCAGGATCCATCGCGTGAGAAAAAGGAAGATGCCCTTGGACAGCGACACCGCCACAATCAATCCTGCGTAGTAGAGAATCTTCTGCTGCGTCACTCCATGATTCAGAGCGTCAACCGCCGCCCGCAGCACCTGCGGCAGCAGGATCCAGATCGCGTTCGATAGCACCACCGACACGCCGCCCCAGAAGAATCCACGCCGATAGCGCTTGAGGTAAGGAACCAGCGGCTTTAAATCAGCAAACATCCGTCCACCCTCGCATTGCTCATCGGCCGTCCTGCTTCTGGGATGCCTCTACGTATTGCGCCACCCCGCCGCCGAACGACCAGTCCGCTATGTCATTCTCATGCAACACGATCAGCAGGTCCTCGGCCCGCACCAGCCCGGTCGCACTCATCCGCTGGGCAATCTCACGGTAGAGCGCCTGCTTTTTCTCCGTCGGCCGTCCACGCCGCAGCGTTATCTCCACAAAAACCGGATACTCGCTCCGCACCACCCCCAGATACCCGGGATCGGCGATCAGGTCCCCCGTAGCATGCTCGCGAATCGCCACAAACCGGTCATTTTCCGGGATCTGGATGGCCGCGCGCAGCGCATCATAGATTGCATCGGCCAGCTGGCGCTTCTGCTCGCGGGTGCGTCCAGCTTCAAGGGAGAGGGTGACGAGGGGCAAATTTCCTCCAAACAGGGTTGATCAGTAGGGCCCATCGGGGCTGATATGGCGTGCCAAATCCGAAAAATGCTCTTGCGTCGCGCCTGTATTTTCAGCATAACTCTCTGAGACAAACGGAGTTCCTGCATCGCCATCGGGTCTGGGACGGGAAAAAGGGTAGAATGACATTTCTATTACAAAACGCTGGGAGTTTGGCCTCACCTTGGTGCCTGCGGTTGTAACCTTGCCGCCTGCGCTCTTACGCCGCTTATGTCCGAGTCGATTCAGGAACGTGTCCTCAAGATCATTGCCAACACCCGGCGCATTCCACAGGAGTCCGTGCGCCCCGACAGCACCTTCGAGGAGCTGGGTATCGATTCGCTCGACCGCCTGAACATCCTCTTCGATCTCGAAAGCGAGTTCGACATCGAAATTGATGATGAAGAGGCGAAGAAGGTTCAGAACATTCCGGAGATGATCGCCGGCATCACTCACCTGGTCGAGGCCAAAGCCAAGGCCTCCCCGGAAAGCTGACGTGCCGCGCGTCGTCATCACCGGCCTCGGTGTCATCAGCGCGATCGGGCTCACTCGGGACGCCTTTTGGCGCTCGCTCACCACCGGCGCCTGTGGCATCCACACCATCAGTTCCACCGACTTCGAGCAGCTCCGCTTTAAACATGCCGCAGATGTCGAGGGCTTCGTCCCCGAACAGCACCTGGCCGCCAAAGACCTCAGCCTGATGGACCGCTTCGCCCAGTTCGCGGTCGTCGCGGCCAAGGAGGCGATGGCCCAGTCCGGCCTGGAACTGACCTCCGCCATGCGCGAGGACGGCGCCGTCGTCACCGGCTCCTGCATCGGCGGTCGTTCCGCGGAAGAAGTCGGCTATCGCGAGCTCTACATCCACCACCGCAACCGCGTCCATCCGCTCACCATCCCGCTCGGCATGGCCAACGCCGGAGCCAGCCACATTTCCATGCACTTCGGCATTCAGGGCCCGTCGTACACCATTTCCACCGCCTGCGCCTCTTCCGCACATTCCATCGGCCAGGCCTTTCATATGGTGCGCTCCGGCGCGGCGCCCTTCGCCATGGCCGGCGGCAGCGAGGCCCCACTTTATTTCGGCAATCTCAAGGCCTGGGAGGCCATGCGCGTCATCAGCAAGGACACCTGCCGGCCCTTCTCCGCCGACCGCAGCGGTCTCGTTCTCGGCGAAGGAGCCGCCATGCTGGTGCTGGAGCCGCTGGAGGCCGCGCTAGCCCGCGGTGCGAAGCCCATCGCAGAGATCGTCGGCTTCGGCATGTCCGCCGATGCCTGCCACATCACCCAGCCCTCTGCCGAGGGCCCCGCCCGCGCCATGCGCATGGCCCTGCGCGATGCCGGCCTCGCCCCCGAGCAGATCGGCTATATCAACGCTCATGGCACCGCCACCGAGGTAAACGACCGCACCGAAACCGCCGCGATCCGCCTCGTCTTTGGCCCCCACGCGGATAAGCTCGCCGTCAGCTCCACCAAGTCCATGCACGCCCACACACTCGGCGCGGCGGGCGCGATTGAGGCCGCGGCCTCCGCCCTCACCCTCGCCAACGATGTCATCCCGCCCACGGTGAACTACACGCGGCCCGACCCTGCCTGCGACCTCGACGTCGTTCCCAATACCGCCCGCTCCCAGCAGGTGGAAGCCTGCCTCTCCAACTCCTTCGCCTTCGGCGGCCTCAACGCCGTCCTCGCCCTGCGCAAGTTCGCCTGAGCCCCACTCCAAACGCGAGCGGCTGGTAAAGCTACGCGTACTTCCCGGATTGCTACTCGCGAGCAACTTCGATGTCGTAAAGTGCCATGCACGGCCCTGCTGGATATTCGCAGTCGCTGGGGATTTCGCCTGGCGACGAATGTCATGCTCGAATTTTCCACACCCGAATTTTCAGGAGCAGAAACATGGCAACTGAGCTGTCATTAGAGCAGATGAAGCAACGTGTGAAAGACCACTTCGAGGACTTCGTGAATAACCGAAAGGCCGCCGTAATTCGCACGAACATGACCGCCAACTTCTACGACCACGATGGCCCCGGAGGAAAGCCTGCTGGCGTGGATGTCGACGAGCAGATGATGGTCAACTTGTACAAGGCCATGCCAGACCTGCATCTGACGATTGAAGACATCATTGCCGAGGGCGACAAAGTGGTGTGCCGCAACATCTGGCGCTGGACCGACTCCGCATCCGGTCGGAAGATGCAATTCCATGGCTTCGTGCTCTGGCGCTTCGAGGGCGACAAGATCGCGGAGCGTTGGGCCAGAGTTACGCCGCCTGCCGAAGGCACATCGTGGACCGCAGCATAGGCTGATTTTCGTGCAAGGCGGTTTCATTCTCACGGGGAGAGCCTTACACCCTGCGGAAGAGCGGGGCGGCGCTGCGCCGGTCGCGCTCACGCCTCGCGCAAGTTCGCTTAGCTCGCATATTTTCGAACCGCAAGAATCGCTGCGATAAATCAAGCTGCCTACTGCTCCAGTATCGAAGCAGCAGGCAGTTATTTTCGGAGACTACTTCGCCGCAGGACCGAAGTGCAGTTGCTTGCGAACCATCGCGCGAACGTTGTCGGACATTTGCATCGGCCCATCCAGCGCCGCGTCGTGATCGTCCCCGTCTCCTCTGGGAGTCAGCAGATAGCCATGAGATGCACCGTTGCTATCGACCGCCAAACCGATGATCTGACCGCTTTTGTTGACGCTGCATGCAGTCAGCAGATAGAGAGGCGATGTGTTAGGAATCAGTCCGTTGAGGTCGAACGCCTTTTCATGGATCCATAAAACGGCGCGAGGATTGAAGTTCCCGTCGAGAGATATTCCGGTGACGTCCCGCTCGTCGTTGATCGCCAGCGCAAGGCTGGCGATGTCCGCGCCGAACGGAAGAAGGCCATGCATTTTGCCTTTCTCCTTCGTCCACAGAAATCCATAGAAGACAGCGTCGCTTGTCACGTCGGAACTGCCAACTACGTCCCCGCGATTGTTGATGCCCTTGGCGAAATTGTTGAAGCTTCCGCCAAGGTTCCCCAGGTCGATCGCCTTGCCGTTATCCCAAAGCACGGCATGGGCAAACTGAAGGTAGAGGGCCAGGTTGACATTCAAAGGTGCGCAGGTCCCGGTGCCACCGGCAAACTGCCCTCGGTCGTTGATCGCAAATACACTCCCGTCAGGATCGCCGCCGATTGCCGGCAGTTCATAGACGTGGCCATTGCGCCACATCACAGGTTTCTGCTGCACCTTCTGGCTTTGCCCTGTGGAGGGATCGTACGGCGGACAGGTCGGATCCGGCGTCGTGTTTTCCGAAAGCCCAACGATCTCACCACGGCTGTTGATGGCATTGGCAACTCCATTGTTCCCGCGCAGCCCATTGTCGTCTTTCAGGGTCGGAAGCGGCCGCATCACGCCGTCTTGCCATAGGAAAGGCAAGCACCGGGTCCCGGAAGGGAAGCCAAAGGCCGCAAAGCCGCAGAAGTCTTCACCCAGTGGATCGGGCTGGGCGGTGTCCGCCTCGCCTACTGCTTGCGCCCAATCATTGACGCCGTACGAAGCGCTGTTTTGCCCGCCCAGTCCGCGAGTGCCGATGTCCAGGCTCAGGCGCCGGTACCACAGCATGGCATGCTCCGCATTCTTCACGGCGGCGCTGCCCGCGATGATGCCATCGTTCGAGATTTGGAGTGGTTGGCCGGGGCTCGGACCCATGAGTCCCAGGTCGGTGAGCTTGTAGCGACGCGGTCCTCCGCCATTCTCCGGAGTTGCTGATACACCTTGTGCCGTAAGTTGCGCCGGCATCGCCGCCGCGGTGAGCAAGGTCAACCCTGCTATAGAAAGTAGTGTCTGGTGTTTCATTGGAAATTCTCCTTTCGGCTATGCCGTCTGTGCGTGCTTGCCCGGCTTTCGTTCCGGGCAGACGCATCAAAACGCCGCCATCCATGCGGGTCAAAGAAACTCTCCGTAAAACCTCTGTGAACAACTAAGTTGTTGCGAATGAGATAGCTCGAATTAGGTCGTAAACCGCCGCGCAGGTTGCTACACTCGGCTACACTTGGCGCGAACGCTTGCGTCAAGATTCGGCGAGATGGGGGCGAAACGTGCAGACGCCTCTCGGTTCTCTCTTTCGGTTCGGCCCGTTCCAGGTGAATTCCGTCTCTGGCGAACTCCTGAAAAATGGGATCCGGGTGAAGCTGCAGGAGCAGCCATTCCGGCTTCTGGTCATTCTTTTGGAAAACGCGGGAGAGGTGGTCACCCGCGACGATCTGCGCCATCGCATTTGGCGGGACGATACCTTTGTCGACTTCGACAGCAGCCTCCGCGTGGCTGTTCGCAAACTAAGGGAGGCGCTCGGCGATGACGCCGAGAATCCCCGCTATGTCGAGACCATTCCCAAGCGCGGATATCGCTTCCTCGCTCCTGAGATGTATCCGGAACTCGCCACCCACCGCGTCAGCGATCTCGATATCAATCAGACCTCTGCCGCGATTGCCGTGCCTGCCGACAGCGATATCGGCGCACGCCTCGCGCACCGCTCGAAACGGTCTCGCTGGTGGATGCTTGCATCAGCCCTGTTGCTCATTGTCGTCGCTGGCATCTCGATATCCTTCCGCGCTTTCGCCCACCGCAAGGTACTCACAGAAAAGGACACGGTCGTTCTGGCTGATTTTGCGAACTCGACCGGCGATCCGGTATTCGACGGGACGCTGCGCCAAGGCATGGCGGTGCAGCTTGGGCAGTCGCCCTTTCTCAGCCTGCTTTCAGAGGACCGCGCCCAGCAGGAGTTGCGGCTGATGGGCCAGCCCGCGGACGCCCGGCTTACTCCCCAGATAGCCCAGGAAGTATGCGTGCGGACGGGAAGCGCCGCCGTGCTGGCCGGCTCGATCGCGCGGGTCGGCAGTGAGTATGTGCTCGGACTGCATGCCAAGGATTGCCAGACCGGAGCCATGCTTAGCGAAGACCAGGCGCAGGCGGCGCGAAAAGAAGATGTGCTGAATGCCCTGAGTGGGATGGCCGGTAAGTTCAGGACCAACATCGGCGAATCGCTGGCGACAGTCGAAAAGCACAACACCTCACTTGATGAGGCTACGACGCCGTCTCTCGATGCGCTGAAGGCCTACAGCGAGGGATGGAAAGTGATGCGCGTGCAGGGCGAGGCGGCCGGCGCGCCCTTTTTTCAAGCACGCCATTGAGATCGATCCCAAGTTTGCCATCGCCTACGCCTGGCTTGGGGTGATCCACAGTTCAATAGGCGAACCCGAGCTTGCTGCGGACTACGAGAGAAAAGCCTACGATCTGCGTGACCGAGCGAACGATCGTGAGAGGTTTATGATCACCGCTTATTACGATGGGCGGGTCACCGGAAATATGGAAAAGGCGCGAGCAGACCTGCGAGACCTGGGCGACGATCTATCCGAGGGACGACGGGCCGCCTTCCTTCCTGTCAGGGTTCATCTACCCCACACTGGCCGAATACGAAAAAGGCGCTGCGGCAGGCGAAAAGCTCATCGAATTCAATCCGGATTATGCCGTCGGCTATTTCCATCACGGCTTCAATCTGCTTGCGCTCGATCGTCTGGAAGAGGCAGAAGACACATTCCAGAAGTCAAACGCGCGCGGACTGGACGCGCCGCACTCCCTGATACTGCAACATGAAATCGCATTCTTGAAAGGGGACAAAGCCGAGATGGACCGGCTCGTGGCCAAGACCCAGGGAAGGTCAGGAGCGGAGGACTGGATGTCGGACCATCAGGCGGCCGCCCTGGCCTTTGCCGGCCATCTGCAACAGGCAAGAATGCTGTCACAACACGCAATGGACATGGCACAGCATGGCGGTTACGAAGAACATGCGGGCTTTTACGCAACCAGGGCAGCCCTGCGGGAAGCTTTTTACGGGAATACGCAGGCGGCAATGCAGTGGGCAGAGAAAAGCGCGAGAACTGGCGAAAGGTCGGGAAGTAGAGTATGGCGCTGCATTTGCGCTGGCGCTATCCGGAGACTCTTCAACGGCGGAAGCGATGGCGAATGATCTGGAAAAGCGATTCCCTGAAGATACCGCCGTCCGCTTCAGCTATCTGCCCGCTCTGCGCGCGCGTCTCGCACTCAATCGCCATGATCCAGCCAAAGCAATCGAACTGCTGCAGGCCGCCAGCCGTTATGAATTAGGGTCGCCGCGCAGTGCACTCAACGCCTTCTTCGGCGCCATGTATCCAGTGTATGTGCGGGGCCAAGCCTATCTCGCCGCACGCAAGGGAGCCGAAGCCGCAGCCGAGTTCCAAAAGATTCTCGATCACCGCGGCATCGTAGATCAGCGATCCCATAGGCGCAATGGCGCGCTTGCAATTGGGCAGGGCCTACTGCTCTCGGGGGATAAGGCCAGGGCGAGGGTCGCCTATCAGGATTTCCTTAGCCTTTGGAAGGACGCCGACCCGGACATTCCCATCCTGCAGCAGGCAATAGCCGAGTACGCGAAGCTGCAATAATGCGCGAACGGTCGAAGCATCACTCCGAACGCAGACGCCGTCAGCGGATCCACATTCGCCGCGCGCCGTCGCCGGAATCATGCTGGCGCCAATCGCCACGCAACGCGATTCCCAGCACCGCAAACGCAAAGGTCGCCGCATCCTCCGGCTTCACTCCATAAAGCGACGAAGCCAGCGCCCGGCCCGTCAGCACTGCAAAAGGAATGCCAATCGCCACACCCACAGCCGTCAGCATCAGGCTGTCGCGCAGCACCATCCAAACCACCTGGCTGCGCTGCGCACCCACCGCCATCCGCACGCCAATCTCCACCGTGCGGTTGTTCACGCGATACGCCAGCGTGCCATACAGCCCCGTCGCCACCAGTACCACGCCGAGAATCGCAAAGAACCCCGCAAGCCGCGCAAACAGCAGTTGGTGCGAGATCGTCTCCTCATACTGCGCACGCTGCGCCATCGGCTTCAGCAGCGGCAGGTTCGGATCCATCTGCTGTAGCACCTTCTGCGCCGCGGGCAGGATCGCCAGCGCGTTGCCATGCACCCGCAGCTCGATATTCTCTGGTCCGATGATCGGAATCTGCGCATACATGTACCACGCCATCGGAATCGGCTCTTCATCGATGCTGCGGTACTTGTGGTCCTTCACCACGCCGACCACCGTCATCTGATATTTGCCGTTATCGGTTCCGATCTGATGCCCCAGCGGATTCTCATGCGGGAAGAAGCGCTTCGCGAACTCCTCGTTGATGATCCCCACGGGCGGCGACGTCGCAGTATCCGAATCCGCAAAGTCGCGCCCCTCAAGTATAGGAACTCCGAGCGTGCGTGAAGAAATCCGGTCCCGCCACATTGCTGCGTACCGTTCTCGATCCGCCGTTCGCGACCTGCGGCAGCTTGCCGTCCACCGTCATGTCGCTGTTGTCCGACCACCACGATCCCAGCCGCTCCTCCATCAGCGTCACCGATTCCACACCCGGCAGCACGCGCAGCTTGCTCATCAGCTCCTGATAAAACGCCTTGCCCTGCGGAATCGAGTCGATGTGCGGATTCACGCCGAAGACCACCAGCCCATCCGTTGGAAAGCCCAGCGGAATGCTCTGCAGATTGCGCAAGGTGCGCACCAGCAGCCCGCCGCCCACCAGCAGCACCACGCAGAACGCCATCTGCAGCGTCACGATGACCTTGCCCGTCCGCGTCTTGCCAGCATCCGTGTTGGCCGTCGCTGCAGATGTCTTCAGCGCCAGTCCTGGTCCGCCGGAAAGCGCAATGCGCAGCGGCGCCAGCCCAAACAGCAGCGCCGCCAGCACCAGAATGCTCAGCGTAAACAAGAGCACCGTCGTGTCCGGCGCAAGGCTCGACTCGATCTGCGCCCACGCCGCCAGCGCCTTGGTTGCCAGTGTGGCAAACAGCCACGCCAGCTCGCCGCCGATCGCCACCAGCAGCAGACTCTCCATCAGCAGTTGGCGGAATAACTCCCGGCGTCCCGCGCCCAGCGCCAGCCGCAACGAGAACTCGCGCTGCCGCGTCGCATTGCGCGCCATCAGCAGCATCGCCACATTGCTCAGCGCAATCAGCAGCACCAGTCCCACCATCGTCATCAGCATCCGCAGCGGCTGCCCGTACTGGGCTTCGTATCCCGGGAAACTCTTCGCAGCCTCCGTGCTCAGCGTAGGCGGCTTCTCGCCCGCCGTCGGACTGCCCAGCCCCACATACGCCGCCGTCTGAAATGCGGGCTGCAGCTGCGCCACCGCCTGCGCCTGGGTCACGCCGGGAGCCAGACCGTCCAATCAGCCACAGACACCACCATGTCGAATCGTTGATATAAGTCTTCCCGTCCTCCGGCGCATTGCCCCATGCATTCAGCTCCGGTCGGCTCTGCAGCGGGATCCAGAAATCCGCCGATGCACCACTCTCGATGCCCTCAAAGCCCTGCGCCGCAATCCCCACAATCGTGATCGGTGTGCCGTTCACATAGAATGTCCGCCCCAGAATCTCCGGATTGCGCGCGAAGCGTTGCGTCCAGTAGCTGTAGCTGATCACCGCGATCGGCGCATGGCTCGCTTCATCCTGCGCGGTAAAACCGCGCCCGCGCGCCAGCTTCACGCCGAGTCCGCTGAAGAAGTTCCCGCTCACCATTTCGCCTTCAGCGACGCCAGGCTGCGCTCCATAACGCACCGCCACCTTCTGCGAGGACAGCGGCACATACGCCATTACTTCCATTGCAGAAGTCTGTCTGCGCAACGCGTCATACACCGGATACGAAAACGTCCCATTCGAATCGACGTTCCCGTCCCGTGCGGCGGGTTCGATCGTCCTCAGATAGAAAACGCGTCCCGGATCAGCGACCGGCAGTGACCGCAGCAGCACCGCATTCATCACGCTGAACACAGCCGTATTGGCGCCAATGCCCAGCGCCAGGGTCAGCACGCAAACCAGCGTGAAGCCGGGCCGTTTTCTCAGTTGGCGGATCGCATAACGCAGGTCGCTGAACAGTGCAGCCATGTAATGCCTCCGAATCGATAGATGGAGAATTCCCAGCACGCTGCACGAGCAAGCACTCCACCAAAGCTCGCGCGCTCACCGCACTCTAAGTTGTTGATGGATCATGGCGCGTCGCAGATCGACAGACCGCCCGCTGTCCGGATTCGCAACTGCGCGTTCAGATTCGGACAGCGACACGCGCTTTACCTATCCGCAAACGATGGCGTCACGCGATCAGATTCAGGAATTTGCGCGGCTCCAGCCCCGCTCCCGGAAATGTCAGATTCAGGTCCCGCGCGCCAATCTGCTGGAACGCCGCCTCCGCCAGCACTTGCCGGAAATCTGTCGTCACCGCCAGATCGCGTCCTTCATTCAGCAGCTCGGGAGCCAGCCCCGGCCAGCGCCCATAAACGCGGCCGCCCTTCACCGTCCGCCCATCACGAACATCACATTCGCGTGGCCGTGGTCCGTTCCGCGCGTGCCGTTCTCGCGCGCCGTGCGGCCAAACTCCGACATCGTCACCACCACCACGTCCTCCGCCTGCGTGCCCATGTCCGTCCAGAACGCCGACAGCGACTCGGAAAACTCTCTCAATCGCCCGGCGAGCTGCCCCTCCACACTGCCCTCGTTCTGGTGGTGGTCCCAGCCGCCAATATCCGCGAACGCCGCTTCCACACCCAGGTTCGCCTTCAGCAACTGCGCAATCTGCTTCATGCTGTAGCCGAAAGCGCCCTTCGGATACGCCGCTCCCGCAGCGGGAACATAGTGCGCGGGGTCCGTGGCCTTCAGCATCTTCGCCGCTTCGAACATCTCTGCTCCTGCGCCCCGCAGCGCCGGATCGGTCGACTCGTCATAAATGCCTTCAAAGCTGCCGGCAAAACTCAGCACTCGCCGGAGTCGCCCCCTCCAATGTGAAAGTCCCGCAGGTTGTTCAGAGCGAGCGCGCGCACTCTGCCTTCGAGCGTGCGCGGCATCTGCGCCGTCAGCGCCACCGCGCGAAACGGAGTCTCCGCCGCTCGCCTCCGTTCGTCTTCCGCCTGCAGCGCGCGGTTCAGCCATCCATCTTCCGTCGCCTTGATGCCCGGCGTGCCGGACTCCATATAGTCCTGCGCATCGAAGTGCGACCGCGTCATGTCCGGCGATCCCGCCGCATGCACAATCGCCAGATGCTTCTGCTCCCACAGCGGCTTCAGCGGCGCCATCGCCGGATGCAATCCGAAAAATCCATCCAGATCGAGAATCTGTCCTTGCGGAATGGCAATCGTCGGCCGCATCTGGAAATACGATGGCTCGCCGTGCGGCACAACGATATTCAACCCATCCGCTGCGCCGCGCTGAAAGATCACCACCAGCTTCTTGCGGCTCGCGCTCGCCGCGGTCGCCTGCGCCATCACCGCGCGTGTCAGAAAGCTCGGGATCGCCGCCGTTCCGACCAGCGCCAGGGCTCCGTTCTTCAAAAATGCTCGACGGCTTCTCATCGTCCCCACCTGCTCACCTCGTTCATCCGTCATCACTATCGCCGTTGAAAATCCGGCGACCCCAGCAACAGCGCCGCGGCCAGCGTCGACTCCTCACCGGAGCGCCGTGCGGCGCGGCCACAAACAGATCGCCGCGCTTGCCAGGCCGCCCTTTCGCGAACGCGTCGGCATCACCGGCGAAGCCTGCGTCTACGCGTGACTCCATCTGCTTCAGCACCACCTCATGCGTATGCGGCGCGACCTGCCCATCCAGCAACGTCGCCTCCAACTGTTGTTCGTTTCTGCTCCGCCGTTCCCGCACCTGGCGCAATCGCGACAGTCACTCCCGGCATGCGATTCGACGTCAGCGCCAGCGCAAAGTTCATGCGTGCCAGCAGCGCCTCCGCGCCCAGCCACGGATCGGCCTTCAGCGAATAGCCATTTGGCTGCTGCACTCCATAGAGCGGCATTCCCAGCCGATCGAGCGACGCCGCCAGCGCGGTCGCATTCTCGACATCCGCGTCCGTCGCCCGCAGCGACGACACGACAAACTCCAGCGGCGTCTTCAGCTTCGCCCGATACGCATCGCGCGACCAGAACTCCGGCGAGCGGAACATCGTGCTCAGCACCTGCCGGATGTCGCCATGCGTCTTCAGATACGTCTTCGCCATGCGATCGATCAGCGGCTTCGGAGGCGTATCGCTCACAAACTCCATCGCCAGCTTGGTCGAGAGAAAGCGCGCGGTCGCCGGACTGTTCGCCAGAAGATGCAGAACCTCCATGCCCTCCGCTTCTCCATGCTCGCCGGTCCCGTTTTCCTGAATCTTGTGCCCCAGCACTACCTTCGTCCCCGGCTCGTGCCGCCGCGCATTGAACTCGAAACCATAGCCCTGTTGCGGGTTCTCGACGCCCCAGCCCGTCAGCACCTTCGCCAGCTCCACCACGTCGTGCTGCGAATAGCCGCCGTTCACCCCTACCGTGTGCAGCTCCATCAGCTCGCGCGCGTAGTTCTCATTCAGGCCCGGCGACGGATTTCCTCTGATTCGGATTCGCGCTCGCCCGCATCGCGGCAACCGAATGCGGCCCGATGCTCTGCTGGTTGTCCAGATACACCAGCATCGCCGGACTATGCGCAACCGCAACCAGCAGGTCTTCGAATCTGCCCATCGCATGCGGACGAATCACGTCCCGCTCATAAGTGGCGAGATACCACGGCATCTCGCCGTTCTTGCGCAGATAGATATTGAAGTGGTTCGACCAGAAATTGGTCATCACCTCTTCCAGCTGCCGATCGCTGTAAATCGCGCGAATCAATTTCTCTTCCTGCAGTTCCTCCGCGACCACACGATCCGGCTCGACCAGGGCCAGCAGCACCTCTTTCTGCTGCGGCGTCATGCCGGCAACAAGCTGCTGCCGCTCCGACCGGAGTCAGCCGCTGCACAAACGGCCGCACCGTCCCCGGCTGCATCGCCAGCACCGAATTCCAGCGCGCGTCCGGAAGCATTCGAATCAAGCTTGCAACGTTGATCGATTGGTTGAAGTTTGCGTCTGTAACGCGGTTGTTTCTGCGGCCACCGACTTTGCTTCAGATGTCTCCATCTGAGCCCGCAGCCTTGATCTCTCTGCCGCTGCCGATAATTCGCAAGCGCATTGGCATAAATCGCCCGCTCCACCGGATCGCCGGGCAAGCCAAAACGTCCCGCATCCACCTGCCGGATCATCGCTGCGGGCGGATATCTCCAGATCAGTTGATCGGTGCTCAGCCGCATCGCCGGCAGCGCATTGAGCTTCGCATCCAGCGCCGAATCGTCGATCGTCTCCGGGTGAAGCTGCTGCGCAATCCAGCGCTCCACCCCCATCTTCTCTACGCGACTCCACCTCGCCCGGCCGCGGACCGAAGCTCAATCGATCGACCGCGTGCTCCGCCCGCTCCCGCTTGGTCAGGGGAGCGGGTTTCGCCGCAGCATGACTCTTCGCACCCGCCTCACGAGGAAGCGCGAGACAGACGATACTCAATACAAGCGCGCCAGCGATATTCTTCGAGATCGCCGAAAGGGAAGTCATGCGTTTGCCGCCATTGGGATGGACAGGGGCTACACGTCCAGACCTGCGTTCGATGACGAAAGTTGCGGTGCTACGTACTTTTTGGATATGTAATGCCGATCAGACCCAATTCAGGAAGGCGGATCATCCGAATTCACGCCTAGGAACGCGACCGCAACCAGGCAGCCGACAGCGCAATCCCATCAGCGAACGACACCCGCGGCGAAAAACCAAAGTCCTCGCGAGCCCGTGCCGCAGGGAACTCCTGGTCCTGCCCCAGCAGATGCACCGCATGACGCGTCAGCAACGGCCGCCCAGGCAGACGCAGCGCTCGCTGTACAGCCTCCATGCCGGGCGCCAACGCCATCGATGCAGAGAACGGAAGTCGCAGCCAAGGCCGCTTGTAGCCCAGCGCATCGGCCAGCGCGTCCGTGTACTCGCGCCACGTCGTGCCGGTGCCATCGCTGATGTTGTAAGCGCCTCCCACGGCTGCCGGACTGACCGCCGCATCCATCATCGCCGCGGCCACATTATCCACATACGTAAAGCCGCCGCGTGCCCGTCCGCCATCGATCAGCAGCATCAGCCTTTGCCGCATCATCTTTGCGATCTCAACCACAAAGTCCTTGCCGCGAGGGCCCATAGATCGTCGCCGGCCGCACCACCGTCACCGGCAATCCATGCTCGCGATGCGCACGCCACACCGCCTCTTCCCCCTGGATCTTCGTCCGGTTATAAGGCAGCCCGACATCACGCATCGGCGCGCTTTCCGCGCACGGAACCCGCGGATACCCATACACATCCGTAGTGCTCACATGCAGAAACCGCTTGACCGAGCCCGCGCGCACCGCAGCATCCAGCAAATTCTTTGTGCCCGCAACATTGGCCGCGAAGTAGGTAGCCAGCGGCGCCCAGTCCGTCGAGCAAGCCGCGCAGTGGTAAACCAGCCGCACACCGCTCATCGCCTCATTCAGCGCAGAAGCATCGCCCAGGTCACCACGCACAATATGTATTTGCAGGTGCGACAAATGCCGCAAGTCCGACGACGCACGCGCAAGCACGCGCACCGGCACGCCGCGCTCAGCCAGCATCTGGGCCAGCCGGCCGCCCAGGAAGCCGCTTGCTCCCGTAACCAGCACTGTTGCGGGATCAGCAGACACGAGTCCTCGCTAAACAAAAGGTTGTCATCCTGAGCAAAGCGAAGAGCTTGCCCTGAGCCTGTCGAAGGGACCTGCAGTTCATGCAGTCCGCCCACAAAGTCAGACGTGAGCGACCAAAGGGAGCAAGCCCAACGGATCGCGCCGCCGCGCAGGTGCCCCGACGGCCAGTCCTAATTCGCCAGCTTGCGGAACGCGTCCAGCGCAAACTCCAGATGTTCGCGGGTGTGCGCTGCCGTCACGCACAGGCGAAGTCGTCCCGCATTCTGGGCGACAGCAGGGAACAGTACAGGCGCCGCGATTACGCCATGGTCACGCAATCGGCGCGCCATCATCGCCGTGGTGGTGTCGTCTCCCAGCATCACCGGAATCACTGGCGTTTCGGAGAGGCCCGTGTCGTAGCCCAGCGCCTGCAATCCTTTGCGCATGAACTCCGCGTTCCTCTTCAGACAATTCACCCGCTCCGGCTCGTCGCGCAGGACGGCGAAGGCCTCCTGGATGGCTGCAACCGCAGAGGCGTTCATGGCGCCCGAAAATATGTAAGGCGACGAGGCGTGCTGCAGATAGATGGCTATCTTCTGCGAACAGGCGACGAAGCCGCCGTTCGACGGAATGGACTTGGCCAGTGAGCCCGTCCAGATGTCGACATCGCTGCCATCGATGCCGAAGTATTCGTCGGTGCCGCGTCCCGTTGCGCCGATCGTTCCCGTTGCGTGCGCCTCATCCATCAGCAGGAAGCAGCCAAACTCCTTCTTCACCGCGATCAGATCGGGCAGGCAACTGATGTCGCCGTCCATGGAAAACACACCGTCGCTGATGATCAGCGTGCGGTTCGCTGTGAAGCCACTCCGGATCTCCTGCCGCAGGCTGTCCATATCGTTGTGGCGGAAGCGCTGCACCTGCACGCCGGCCATCTTGCAGGCGTCCAGCAGGCTGCGGTGGCACAACTCGTCCATGATCACGCGGTCCGCCGGCCCAAACAGGGCACTAATGACGCCCAGGTTCGCCATGTAGCCGGAACTGTAGGTCACGGCCGCCTCGGTGCCCTTGTACTCGGCGATGGTGCGCTCCATCTCCTGATGCAGGTCCAGGGTGCCGGTCAGCAGCCGCGCTCCGCCGGTGCTCGTCCCATACTTTTTCAGGGCCTCCATCGCGGCGTTTTCCACCCGGGGGTGACCATTCAGGCCCAGGTAGTCATAGGAGGAGAGCAGTACCATCTCGTGACCGCCATCCGCCGTCACCAGCGGGCCGGAGCGGCCCTCCAGCGGCATCTGAAACGGATAGGCATCAAACGCGCAGGCCAGGGCCGTCGTCTCGAACAGGCGACGGGCGCGGGAGTCTAGTATGTCGTTCTTTTTAAAGCCTTCCGTGGTCTTTTGGGCAAAGTAACCGTTGAACATTCGCCCGGACGAGGAAGGAAAAGACTTCACTGGGGTCTGCGGTTCGAGGACCGTTTCGACTGGATTGTCCATGTGTGGTGTTCGATTCTATTGCATGGTCTAAGGATTGCCTAGCCAGAAGTGCAACGTGCGTAATCCAAAAAATATGTATTCCATAGATGCCTACGGCGTGCTGTGGGGCCGTCGTCTACTCCAAAAACAACCTGAATCCATCAGGTCCGAAAATGGCCAGATGTGCCACGCCTGCGGGAGCACACTGAATATGTGACGAACCCCGCGACGAACCTCCCAGCGCCCGTCGACCCAGTGTCCTTCGACTTCGCCCCGCTCGATGCCGATATTTGCTATCGCGCGCTTCAGGCACGCGATGCCCGCTTCGACGGTCGCTTCTTCACCGCCGTCACCTCGACCGGCATCTACTGCCGGCCAATCTGTCCCGCGCGTACACCGATGCGTAATCACTGCCGCTTCTACGCGAGCGCTGCAGCGGCGCAACAGGCCGGCTTCCGCGCCTGCCTCCGCTGCCGCCCGGAGATCGCGCCGCAGTCGCCCGCATGGCGCGGCACCGCAAGCACCGTCAGCCGCCCCATGGCCCGCATCGCGGAGGGCGCGCTCGACGGCCCAGGCGCATCGGTCGAGCAACTCTCCGCGAGTCTCGGCGTGGGCGAGCGCCAGCTCCGCCGCGTCTTCGACCAGCACGTCGGTGCATCACCGCTGGCGGTCGCGCAAACGCGCCGCGTGCTCTTCGCCAAGCAGCTTCTGCACGAAACGCGCCTGCCCATGGCCGCGGTCGCCATGGCTGCCGGCTTCGGCAGCATCCGCCGCTTCAATGACACCTTTCGCGCGCTGTACAAACGCCCACCGAGCCAGCTCCGACGCCGCTCCATCACCGCATCCGCTACGGCTCCACTCGTCCTGCGCCTCTCCTATCGGCCGCCCTTCGATTGGAACGCGCTGCTCGCCTTCTTCACGCCCCGCGCCATCCCCAGCGTGGAAGAAGTCCGCGACGGTATCTATCGCCGCATCGTCCGTGTGGACGATCACATCGCAACCATCGCCGTCCGTCACGCGCCTGAGCGCAAGTCGCTCGAGGCCGAAATCGCCTGCGATCACGTCCCGGCGCTGCCCGTCATTGCCTCGCGCCTCCGCCGCGTCTTCGATCTCGACGCCGACACTGAGGCCATTGCCGCGCATCTCTCCCGCGACCGCGCACTCGCCCCGGTCGTGCGCCGCCAGCCCGGGCTGCGCACGCCCAGCGGATGGGACGCCTTCGAGGTCGCCGTTCGCGCCATCCTCGGCCAGCAGATCAGCGTCATTGCCGCGCGCGGTCTCGCCGCAAAGCTGGTCGCGCTCTGCGGATCGCCGGTCTCCCTCGGCGACGCCACCCTCACCCATGCCTTTCCCACCGCGAAGCAGCTCTCCGCAGCCGACCTCAGCTCCATCGGCATGCCCGCTGCTCGCCGCACCGCACTCACCTCACTCGCGCGCGCCGCGGTCGCACAACCCAATCTCTTCGAAGCTGCCAATACGCTGGAGGAAAACATCGCCCGCCTGTGCCATATACCCGGGATCGGTGAATGGACCGCGCAGTACATCGCGCTGCGCGGCCTCCATCACCCCGATGCCTTCCCCGCATCCGACATCGGCATCCTTCGTAACGCGCGGCATCTCTTTGGCAACATGCTCTCGCCCGCGCAACTCCTAGCACGCAGTGAGCGGTGGCGTCCCTGGCGCGGCTATGCAGCGCAGCATCTCTGGTCGGCCAGCAACCTCAGCGTCACACCACAGCGAAAGCAGCGCCGCGTGAATCTTCCGCCGGCACTGCGCATTCGCCCGCTCGCTCCATCATCCGTCATCGCAGCTACAGGAGACAGACTATGACCGCGCCACTCGAATTCTTTTCAGACTCGCTCGCCACGCCCATCGGCCAGCTCATCTACGTCTGCGATAGCGAAGGCGCGCTCCGCATGGTCGACTGGTCCGATCACGAAGCCCGCGCCCTCCGCCTGCTCGACATCCACTACGGCAAGGGCGGTTACACGTTTGCGAAACAGCGCGACCCCTTCGGCCTCACCACGCGCCTCGCCAGCTACTTCGCCGGAGACATCCACGCCATCGATGACATCCCCACCGCGACTGCGGGCACAACATTCCAGCGCGAAGTCTGGCGCGCGCTGCGCGCGATTCCCGCGGCCCAGACCATCAGCTACGGCCAGCTAGCACAGCGCATCGGCCGCCCGCGCGCCGTCCGCGCCGTCGGCCTGGCCAACGGATCAAACCCCGTCGGCGTCGTCGTGCCCTGCCATCGCGTCATCGGAGCCAACGGCTCACTGACCGGCTACGGCGGCGGCCTCCATCGCAAAGAGTGGCTGCTAGCCCACGAGCGGACCCACACCAATCAAACCGAGCTTTCGCAACAGACCGCACTCGCATTCGCCACAAAATAGCCTCATCATCCTGAGCAGCCAGGAAAGACAACGGCATCTTCTGGCTCGTCTGGACTAAAGCTCCGCAAAGCTCCATCGCGCCGGCTGATTGAGCGCCAAAACAGGCCAAAGAAAGAGTTGCTTCGCGTGCAAACCTTTTGTACTATTTTCGAGCTTCCGCAGGTCCCGATGGGCCATCCCGAAATGGATTTGCCGGATTAGTTTGCTCGACCCCTCTGAGAGCCCACGAACGTTGAGGTTCTTCATGAAGGTTTCTCGTCTGTTGGCTTCCGCCGCCGTCGTAGTGGCTTTCTCAGCCACTCTCATCGGCCAACAAGGCGGCCATATTGGTCCCAGCGGTGGCGAGGTCGCCGGCGCTGCTATTGGCGTCGCTGCAGTCGTCTCTGTCGTAGTGGCTCTAGCTGTCAGCCACAGCCATCACGTCAAGAGCGGCTGCGTTGTTTCCGGCCCGCATGGCCTAGAGCTTCAGACCAGCGACTCCAAGGCCTACGCGCTCGAAGGCGATGCTGCTCATCTCAAGGTCGGTGACCACGTCAAGATTCACGGGTCAAAGGTCAAGAAGGCCAAAGGCGCCACCGGCCCCGATGTCTTCAAGGTCGAAAAGCTCAACAAAGACTACGGCACCTGCCACGTTGGGGGCGCGTCGGTCCCAGGCGCAGCCGAGTAGCTTTCCCTGGAGTAGCACAGACGCGGGCTATCAAAAGCGCCTTTTGATCGGTCAACCCTTACCGGGAGACCCGCAAAGCGAACTGCGCCACCCGCGGATCCGTCGTCGTGCTCGTAATACTCCCAAACGCCGGCGAACCAAAGCTTCCATTCGGCTGCGAGAACTCCGGCGTATTCGTCACATCAAACAGCTCCGCGCGAAATTCGATCTGCGCCTTCTCCGGAATGGAGAAGTGCTTCACCAGCGCCAGGTCGAGGTCGCGATACGCCGGCCCACGTACCGGATTGCGCGAAGCATTCCCCAGCACAAACCGGGGCGCTGTGCTGAAGGCGTCCGTATTGAAGAACTTCGTCGTCTTCCGTTCGCTCGCGGGCAGCGCGGTCTTGCCTTGCACAAACGGCCGCTGCAGCGCAAAGCCGGCGAACGAATTGTTATTCGTCGCCTGCGTCACCGTCACCGGCATCCCCGACTGCAACGACAGGATGCCATTCAAGTCCCATCCGCCCAGCACCGCGTTCGCAATGCCGCTCGACGCAAAACTATGTCCGCGGCCCGCCGGCAAGCTGTACACGGCGCTCAACGACACCACATTCGGCATATCGCCATTCGAAGCATCACGCTCCAGATAAGGGCGAAACGTGTCCGCTGCCACCAGGCTGTTCGAGTTCGGCGACGACAGCACGGTCGACGAGAACACAGCCGACGCATCGTCCATCAGCTTCGAGTACGTATAGCTGAACAGCAAGGTCAGCCCATGGCTCGTCCGCTGCTCCACCTTCGCTTCCAGCGCGTTGTAGTTCGTATTGCCGCTGTTGTGCCGGTAGATCGCCACATTCTGGAAGCGCGGATACGGTTTCAGCCGCTGCGCCGCCGCCACCGTCTTGCCGCCGATCGGGCTGTACGCCGGCAGCTCTCCGTAATACGGATTCGGCACCTGCTTCAGCAACGAAGATCCTTGCGCAAGCTGGTCCGTCGTCAACTGATTCAAATTCGAATCCGGAATACCCACATGCACAATGTGTGATCCCACATACGCCACATCGAACGACAGATTCTGCGTGATCGCCCGCTGCGCCGCCAGGTTCCACTGCTCCACATAACCCGAACCCGCCGCGCGATCCGCCGTATACACACTCTGCCCCAGCCCCGCATCGGGCGTCAGCGGAATCGGCGCCACCGTGGGCCCGTTCTTCAGTTGGAACGCCGCATTCACGCTGTCCTGCGTCTTCTGCTGCACGTTCTGGATGAAAGGGAACTGAGGCGTGGTAAACGGAGTCGTAATCCCTGACTGATCGATGAACACAATCCCGAAGCCACCCCGCACCACCGTCTTCGGCGTCAGCAGATACGCGAAGCCAACCCGCGGCGCCCCATTGTCCCAATGCAGCTCGCGCGCCGTATTCGGATAGCCGTTCACGCCCAGATAATCCAACTGCTGCGTCGCCAGATTGAAGACCGCACCCTGGTTGTTCTTCTCCGTCGAAGGATGGTGCAGCGTCCAACGCGCCCCGATATTCAACGTCAGACTAGGGCTAGCCTTCCAATCATCCTGCAGGAAGAACTCTTCGATATGATCCCGAGGTCGTAACTTCTGCTGCTGCAGATCGATCTGGAAGGTATCCACCTGCCCCAGCAGGAAACTCGCAAACGAGTTGCCGCTGTCCGTCACGCTCGGCAGGTTCGTACCGGTGGTCGTAAATGCGAACGATCCGGTAGGGTTCGGCGGAGACACCGTATTCAGTTGATACCAGCGCGCATCTACGCCCGCCTTCAACGAATGCGCGCCATGTACCCAGTTCACCGTGTCCACCAGTTGCCACACCGCCGTCTGGTACTGCGAATTCGTGCTCGGCGAAACACCAATCTGCTGATAGCCGGTAAACGTAAACAGCGGCAGCGCATTATTGAACGCCGCATTCGACGGTATTCCCGGTATCCCCAGCGCCTGCGACGCCGGCTCACCCAGCGGCACGCCATCCGTCGTGTTGCCGCGCCGCGTGTACCCCACACGCAGATCATTCAACAGATGTGGCGTAAACGTATGTGTCTCGTTGAAGACCGCCTGCTGCCCCAGCACATGCGTCAATCCCGCATAGTTGAACGAGCCCAGCACCGACCCCGAGATCAGCCCGCTCCCATCCGGCAGCGGCGACACCGGCTGAGCCACCTGGCTGTAATACGAATAACGGCCAAACGCGCGGTCGCTCGTTCCCAGCGCGCCATCCACCCGCACATCGAACTGATTCTCGTGGTCCGCATCGTCCGCAACGCGCGTGTAGTTGTTCGCCGTCCCGCTTGAGGTCGGCACCGGCAGCCGCGACAACAGCGCCACAGCCGCCGAATCGAGCGGCGTATCGATCACATCGTTTGGAAACTCTTGCCGCGTATACGTCGCGTTATTGAAGACCGTCGTCGCCGGATCGTAGATCTTGGCCACGCCGGTAAACACCCCCTGCCGTTCCGCCAGCGTAGGAATCGTCGATGTCCGCACCACCCCGATCGCCTGCCGTATCCCCTGGTAGTCGCCGAAGAAAAACAGCCGGTCATGCAGCACCGGCCCGCCGATCGTCCCGCCATACAGATTGCGCCGGTACTCGGGCTTGCTCGCCGGCGGCCGCGCAAAGTAGTTGCGCGCGTTCAGGTCCTCGTTGCGCAGATACTCGAACAAGCTGCCGTGAAATGTATTCGTGCCCGAGCGTGTCGTCACATTCACCACGCCGCCGTTGAAGCGCCCAAACTCCGCCGGCACATTGTTCGCCTCGATCGTGAACTCCTGAATGTCATCGAGAATCGGGAAGAACACCACCTGCCCTGGCTCCGGCTGCAGCGCGGAGATGCCGTCAAACAGATACTCATTCGTGCGCGGCCGCCCGCCGTTGATGCGCGGCAACAGCGTTCCCGGCGGCAGCTCCACCCCCGGCGCGAGCGTCGATAGCTGAATAAAATTCCGCGTGTTCAGCGGAATCGCCTGCACCGTGCGCCCTGGAATGTTGGTCTGGATGTTGCTCTGTTCGGACTGCAGCAGCGGCGCGTCTTCTGTAACCGTTACAGTCTCTTGACTGCCACCGGGCCGCAACGGCACATCCACCCGCACTGCCGCGCCCGTCGCCACCGTCACGCCCTGCCGCAGCACGGTTGCGAAGCCCGTCGCCGCAATCTCCACCGAGTAGCTACCCGGCAACACCTGCGCGAACGTATAGTAGCCATCCGCTGTGGATTCCGTCTTCCGTCGCACGCCCGTGCTCATGCGCGTCAGCGTCACCTGCGCGCGCGCAATCGAGGCGCCGGACGGATCGGTCACCCGCCCCTGCAGGCCACCCGCAATCTGCGCCCAGGCATGTGCTGTGATGAGGAAGGACAGCAGCAGAAGAATCGTGCGGCGCATCGTGCTCTCCAGGGCAAGACGTGACTCGCAACTCTGCGCCCGGGAGCCCGGCAGCCGCAGTGGCCGAAGGGACCAGCCAGACGCATGCTGCCGGACAATACGAATCTATATGGATAAAATCGTTTCGTCAAAACGATTCACGGCTGAAAGACCAGCCGCGCACCCCGCTCCGGCGCATTCCACAGCGCCTCGACATCGCCGAGAGGCGCGCCCCGCACCTTCGTCGCAAACGGAGTCTTCGCAGCCTGCTGAAAGAATTCCGCCAGCGCCGCAAAGATCTCTTTCATCGATGCGCTGCCGAATCCACTCCCCAGAATCTCCAGCCCGGAGCTGCGCAAGGTAGCGGCCGCCAGCGTGATCGTCGCCGCCGCGCTCTGCCCGATCTGCACAAAACGAATGCGCGGCGCCGCGTGGCTCAACCCCTTCTGCGCAATCGCCGCCAGCACACATTCGGCCGGCTCACCCCACAAGTAATCGAGCACCACATCCACCCCATGCTCCACAATCTCCGTGCGAAACGCCGCCACGAGTGCCTCGCGCGACTGCTCAAGTGAAATCACCGCATCCGCGCCCAGCACTTTCAGTGACTCCAACGCCGCCGGATTGCGCCCCGCCGCCACCACTCGCCGCGCGCCCAGCCGCTTCGCAATCTGCACCGCAAGCTGTCCTGCCGCACCCGTCGCGCCCAATATCAGCACGCTCTCGCCCGCGCGAAACTGGGCCCGCACCTGAAGCGCCACCCACGACGACATTCCCGGATTCGCAATCCCCGCCGCGGTCACCCCATCCAGCCCATCCGGCAACGCGATGTACATTTCACGCTTCGTCACCGACCGCTCCGCAAAGGTCCCAAACGGCGGACGCGATATGCCGAAGTACACGCGCGTCCCATCTGCAAGCCGCCCCGCTCCATCCACGCCGGGAATGAAAGGCAGCACGCCCGTGCTTCCATAGTGCGTGCCGTTCGCCAGCGCCTTCACAATCGGATGCAGTCCCGCCGCCTCCACTGCAACCAGCACCTCGCCCGCGTCCGCCACCGGATCGGCAAACGATCCATAGCGCGGCGCCTTCGCAAACGACTCTACAATCGCAGCCTTCATCGCACCCTCACATGTTCACTCTACGATGTGAGATCGATGCGTCGCCACGGCGACAGGAGGAGTAGGCAGCTATTTGTAGATGTGGAAGTTCACCGCGATAGTGATGGCAACCGCCACCGGCTTCCCGTCCCGCAGTGCAGGATGAAAGCGATATTGCCGCACCGCTTCCATCGCATTCTTGTCAAAGTCGGGCGACAAGTGGAACTTTTTATTCGGGTGCATCTTCGACAGCGTCTTCGACATAGACGCCGTTAACGGCTCGATATGAAGATCTTGGGGCATGCCTTTGCTGTTGACGATCAATCCGACGATCGACACGCCATCCAACTTGCCCTTCCTTTGAGACGGGGGAAAGGCGGCATCGACGGAATAGCTGAGCACCGGCGCGCCCACACCCGGGCCGACCTTGTATACCGCCTCTTTCGTCTGCGGGCTCACGTCAAATGCCATCGCGGTCGCACCCAACGCCCCGCTCGCCAGCGTGCAAGCCACGAGTGTCACCGTCGCGATTCTCTCAATCCTGCTTACCTTCGGCACATCCGACGTCAATCGCATAATGCGTTCCTCCAAGATGTCGGCGTCAAAGACTCCAATCGCCGGCACACTTGCCCGGCCCGGCGCAGCCAGGGCCGTCGCCAGCCGCAGCAGGGAAGCGGCATACTCCGGCCGATCACTCACCGCACCCGCCGCCATCTCGTCGCACACCAGCTCGCGCGTCTCCGCGATCCGCCGCCGCATCATCCAGCACGCCGGATGATACGCAACCGCCGTAGCGACACAGTCATAGAACAGATTCTTGGCAAAGTCCGATCGGGCAATATGCGCACACTCATGCGCCAGTGCAGCGGACGCATCCGCTTGGTGGTCCGCACCAGGGCGATCCGCCGAAAAGAATCCCTCCGGCACCAATAGCATAGCCCGCCGCCAGCCCAGCACCGCGGGCCCACGCGTCTCGTCAGAGCAGCGAATCTCCGGGGTGATCAGGCGAAACTCCCGCGCCGCACCTTCCAGCAGGTTGCCGGCCGTCGCGTCCAGCGGCAGCACCACACTGCGCCCAGCCATCGCGCAGGTCCGCCGCCACCGCCATAGCAGCCGCCCCATCGAGAACAGCACCGTCAGCAGATACCCTCCAGCCAGCACCTGTGCCACCAGCGTCGTAAGCGCCCAACGTCCGGTCGCGGCCGCAACCATGTGATACGTAACAGCGACCGTTCCACCAATAGCAGTCGCATCCGCATGGCTGAAGTAGCGGGTGATCGCTCCAGCCGGCAACAACGGCAGCGCCACGCCCGCCAGCAGCGCGACCACCCATACGCAGTGCTGCGCCTGCGGTCCGACCTTGCGCAGCAATCGGTCGCTCAGCCACGCTACCGCGCCCAGCAATTGTCAGCGTCACTACGGAATGCGCAAGGTAATTCACCAGCCATCCGCTCATCACCGTCAGAAGCTCATGCATCGCGGTCCCTCCCACGCAGATTTTTCTTCGCTGCCTTCGCCGCCTCCACGCGCTCCGCCAGCCTCGCCAGCCGGCCCGCATCCAGTTGCCGCGACTTCACCAGGCTCATCACCAGCTCCTCCGGCGACCCGCCAAACATGCGATCCACCAGCTCCGCCACCGCCGTGCCTAGCGTCTTCTCTTCGGTCACCGCCGCGCGATACTCAAACGCCCGCCCGCGCAGCCGCCGCGTCACCCGCCCCTTGCGCTCGAGCACATTCAGCATGGTCTGTACCGTGGTATAAGCCAGCTCGCCGTCCAACTCCTGCTGCACCGCCTGCACTGCACTCGGCCCCAGGCGCCACAACACCTGCATGATCTTCAGCTCCAGCGGCGTCATCCCCCCGGAACCGCTTCCAGAGCCACCTTTGCGTCTCGCCATGCGTTGCTCCTAATAAAATAGGAATCTAGGCCATCGCGCCGACAGGTGTCAACTAATAAAATAGGACTACGCTGCAAGCATTAGCATTGGGGGGCCCGCGTCATCCATTGATCGCGGAGAAATCATTCGCCAGGGCATTTGCAGTACCTTCGTGCCGCAATCGCCTGAAAACCTGCCACTTCACCCCAGCCAATTTGAAACAATGAAAATAGCGATTAAAACGCAGCACAAAGGGCGGAGCCACAGGCTTCGCCCTTTTTAATTCCCCCAAGGAGCACAGCCCCATGACCACCCCTCTGCAGGACAGCTTTCTCCGCCAGGCCAGCGCCGCCGCACGCGCCGCCGGGCACATCTTCCCCGAATACGCCGCCTGCGAGGCCGCACTCGAATCCAACTGGGGCCAGTCGCGCCTCGCCCGCGAAGCCAACAACCTCTTCGGCCAGAAGCAGTCCGCCGACGACAGCGGCGAAATCGCAACCATCGCCATGCCCACTCAGGAATTCCTGCGCGGCCGCTGGATCACCGTCGTCGCGCATTGGGCCCGCTTCGCCGACCAGGCCGCCTGCTTTCGCGCCCGCATGGCGCTGCTCCACCGTCTCCAGCAGAACTATCCCGCCTACGCCCGCGCCCTCTCTGCCGCCACCGGTGAAGTCTTCATCGAAGAGGTCTCCCGCGCCTGGTCCACCGATCCGCAACGCGCCGCCAAGGTTCTCGCCATCCACCGCCAACACTGCGCAAGCTTCCTGCCTATGGGGCCCGCAGCACTCGCCAGCCGCCCCATGACGGTTCTCGCCCCCGTCTAACTTCAACGGCTGGACGAATTTAGCGATAAGTGCTTTCAATGGACGAATTTAGCCCGCGGGAGGGCGTCTAAACAAAAGAAACAACGCAAGTTACATACTGCGCTCCGGTAGCGGGAAGGGGGAGGGGTGCCTAGGCAGCCGACCGCTTCTTGCCCGACTGCTTATATTCCGCCAGCAGCAGCGACTCGCGGATCGGCTTCTCGTGCAGCAGCAGCTCCGTCGCCTTCAGGTTGGCATTCGCGTGGAACCACTCCTGCACGATGTTGTTGTGCAGCAGGTTCAGCACCGCCAGCAGCGACATGCCCTGGTGGTGCGCCATCCACTCGCGCACCAGCGCCGGCTTCTTCAGCGACTTCTGATAGTCGCCGGCCTCATAGAAGCCATAAGCGCCCACCCAGCCCATGCTCTGCATGCGCTTCAGATTCTTGAGCGCCTCCACTTCGTCGATCATCAGCGCCAGGAAGGTCGAATAGGGCGAGATCACCGGCCCCGCAATCGCGTCCCACTTCAGCGCGATCGAGGGAATGCCGAACGCCAGGTAATGATAGTGTCCCTGGTCATCCATCTCCGCATAGCCGCACTCGGAGATGCCCCACGGAATATTCCCGTGCTCCTTCGCATACGCGCGCTGGATGCCGACCACGTTGTCGAGCGTGCGCGTCACCAGCGTGTCCGGGTACGAGCGCATCCACAGCGCCGGCATCAGGTACTCGAACATCGTGCCCGTCCACGAGATCAATGCCGGCCGCCCATATGCCACAGTGTGGATGCGGCCCAGCTTGAACCAGCTCTGCTGCGATGCGTCGCCTCTCGCGACTGCGACGAAAGCGCCGATGCGCGCCTCCGAGCACAGCAGGTCGTAGCACGCCTTGTGCAGCTCCTCCTGCTCCACCATGTAGCCGATGGAAAGGATCTGCCGCGACGGCTCGATCAGGAATGCGAAGTCCATCGCCGCCACGCACTGCTCCGCCCGTTGCGCCAGCAGCGTCAGCTTCTCCGCCAGCGCCGCCTGCCGCTCGCGCGCCATCGCCAGCAGCGCGCGCAGCTTCTCGATCAGGTAGATCTCCGCCTGGTCCACGGCCTTGCCGCTCCATGCGCGCTGCAGCCGCCCATCCAGCTCGTCGATGTGCGCAACGCCGCGCCCAATCGCAACCACGCCGCCATCCTTCAGCACCGGTTCCAGCGGCAGATACTCACGCTCCAGCCACGGCAGGTAGTCGCGCACCAGTCGCGCACACCGTATCGACGCGGCGCAGCAGCTCGGCCAGCCACCACTCGCCCTCGCGTGTGCGTCTTGTCGGTCAGCGGGAACGCCTGCCCGTTCGCTCCGCGCACCGCGTCGAAGGCCGGAGATAACTGCGCCGCGTAGCACCAGTCGAGCCACGGCCGCAGCTCGTCGCTCTCCGGAGCGGGCCGCCAGCTCGGCCGGCAACGCGTCGAGCGTAGCCAGCAACGCAAGCTGATCGCGGATGCCGCGACCACAGCCGCGCATCCAGCAACGGCTCGAGCAGCATCGCCTCTGCGCCCGAGCGCAGCGTGTAGAACGATGCCGCCAGGTTGCCGCTGTCCACCGACGAAACCACCCGCGGCGGAATCGGCTCCAGCGTGCGCGTGTCATACCAGTTGTAGATATGGCCGTTGCGCTTCTCCATGCGGTCGAAGGTGTCCAGGCTGCAATGGCTCAGCCGTACGAACTCCGGCATCGTCAGGTAGCCGAAGGTGTGCGCCGCCTGCCGGGCATTCAGCAGCAGTCCGAAGTTGGTAGGCGAAACGCGCGCCGCCTCAAACAGCTCGTGCTCCTCCACGTTGTCCGGCACCAGGTAGTTGTGCGCCGCGCCGCCGTACTCGTAGAAGAAGCGCCAGGTGCGCAGCGCCATCTCGCGCAGGAACTCGTGCTGCTTCGCATTCAGGCGCTGCCGGTCGTCGCGCGGCGGAGCGTTCAGCCATGCCGTGATGGCGCTCTCGAACAGCCACAGCACCAGCAGCGGCGCGGCCACGATCAGCGACTGCTCTGTGCACGATCGCAATGACCAGCGCGAGCCCGATGGTGAACGATCGGCGTCGCCTGCAGGTAGCGATCGACTGGCGTCGTCTTGCCGCCGGTCGACTCGGCCTGCGCCGCCGTCTCCCACTCCAGCAGCCGCTGCCCGGTGATGAAGCGCCGCACCAGCGAGCGGATGATCGCGTCCAGCGCCATCAGCATCTGGTGCGGCAGAAACGCCAGGTTGATCAGCGTGATGGTCAGGTTCTGCCCGAAGCCGACAAAGGCCTCCTGCACCTCGCCCTTCTGCGGGCTGGCCCACGCGCGCCCCACGCTGAACACCAGCGACACCAGGCTGGGCGCGAACAGCAGGATCAGCGTCACCAGCGTCCAGTAGAGCGGGCCCCCCGGCAGCCCCAGCCAGCCCGCCACCAGCAGGATCAGCGTCATCGTCTCCACCAGCGAGCGCCGCAGGTTGTCGAAGATCTTCCAGCGCGAGATGTTCGAGATCGGGTTCTTCACCATGCGCCCGCTCTCGTCCGGCACCTTGCCGAAGAGCCACTGCGCAATCTGCCAGTCGCCGCGCACCCAGCGATGCTGCCGCCGCCGGTACGCGCTGTAGTGCGACGGATAATCGTCGATCACCTCGATATCGGTGGCCAGTCCGGCGCGCGCATACGCGCCTTCGATCAGGTCATGGCTCAGCAGGGAATTGCGCGGGAAGCGCCGGTCGAGCACCGCGTGCAGCGTGTCGACCTCGTAGATGCCCTTGCCGGTGAAGATGCCTTCGCCGTACAGGTCCTGGTAGGCGTCGGAGACCGCGCGCGTGTAGATGTCGAAGCCCGTCTGGCCGGAGTAGATCGCCGCCAGCCGCGAGCGCGATGCCGAATGCACGCTGACGCCAACGCGCGGCTGCAGGATGCCGTAGCCCTCGGTCACAATGCGCGACTCCGGATCGATCACCGCGCGATTCAGCGGATGCGTCATCGCGCCCACCATCGCATGCGCCGTGCCGCGCGGCAGTTGCGTATCGGAGTCCAGCGTGATGACGTAGCGCACCGTGCGCAGCACGTCCATGTTGCCGATCTTCACCGGGAAGCTGTCGAACTCGCCGCGGATGAACTTGTTCAGGTCCAGCAGCTTGCCGCGCTTGCGCTCCCACCCCATCCACACGCCCTGCCGCGCGTTGAAGATGCGGTGCCGATGCAGCAGATAGAAGCCGCCGCCGTGCTTCTCCTCGCCGTTCTTGCTCTCACCGTTCTTACTTCCGTAGCGGGCGTTGAGATTATTGATCAGCCCCACCGCCAGCTCTACCAGCGGATCCGTATCGTTGGGTCGCGGCCGCGACACCGAATCCGGCAGATCGCTCAGCAGCGCGAAGTGCAGGTTCGCGATCCTGGTTGGCCAGATAGCGCACCTCCAGGTCCTCGATCAGCTCCCGCACCTGCTTCTCGTTCAGCAGCAGCGTCGGGATCGCCACCAGCGTCGTGAACTCCTTGCGGCATTCCCTTGGGGAAATCGAGCTTGGGCAGTCCGGCCGCCTTGAAGATGCGCAGCCACGGTATTGTTCACCAGGTCCACCGCGCCCTGTGCCGTCGGGATCAGCAGGAAGAGAAACGCCGCCGTCAGACCACCCAGGATCGAGTAGTTAGGGACCAGCGGCACCATGATCGCGCCGATCAGAACCACGGTCAGCAGCAGAATGCCCAGGATGTACACGTCGTCCGCATGTCGCTTGGCGAAGATGCGGATGCGATCGATCCATCGCGGCCGGTAAGCGATCTCCGCCGCTAGCAGAGGAAAGCCCTTGTCGATCAGGTAGTAGCCCACGTGCGCGCGTCGCGCCGCCATGCGCGGCACCGTATGCGGCGGAGCCGGCCGCTCGGCCAGCCGCAGTGCGACCTGGGCCACCTCCAGCTCCGATTGGTCGGAGTAGCGCGCGATACTCCGACACCCGCTCGCGGTAGCGCTCGCGGCTGTCGAAATCCATCTGCGGATATGCGCCCACCGGGTCCTGCCGCAGCACGGCGTTGAAGACCACCAGGCCCTCGATCATCTGCGCCCAGTTCGCATAGATCGCATTGCGGATGCCGTCGAAACGCGCGGCCAGCAGTCCTTGCGCGTGCCAGATCGAAGGCATCTGGATCCTCGATTTGCGTCTTCGCCTGCGTGAGCACCTCTTCCACCAGCAGGAACTTCACGGCGGTAGGGAAGGCCCATAGTTCGCGCAGGGTCAGCGGGTCGGCCTTCTGCACCTCCTCCAGGAACCACACCACCCAGTCGCCGTCCCAGCGCGAGTCGGCCGCCTTCAGATACGTATCCGCTACGGTGACGATACGCGGTTCGTCGCCCTCGCGCGGGCGCACCACCACCGGCAGATGCGCCAGCCGCCGGCGGATGGAATACATCTCGTCGAGCGCCGACTGCAGCAGCCGCGGATTCTCGCGCAATTCCAGCAACGGGTCCAGCGGCTCGCCCGGCTTGTAGGTGGGCATCGGCCGCCGGTCCAGCTCGTTGAACACCTGCCGATAGGTGGCTTGCGCGGCACCGATGCGCCGGCTGAAGATATCTCCCTGCGGGGCGCGCGCTACGTGCCACTCCTGCGAGGCCGTGAGCGCCGCGTGGCGCATCTGCTCTTCCGTCCGCTCGATCTTCGGCGCCGGCACTTTGGCGACAACCGGAACTTCTACCGCTTCCGCCGTCGTGCTATCGGCGATCTTCGATTCCGCAGCTTCCTCCGGCAGCGGCGGAGGCGCCGTCGGTGCAATCTTTTCAGGAGGAAGCGTCGTGGCATTCTCTGCCGCCGGCAGCGTCGGCTCTCTCACGTTTGTGACATCCTTCACCTTTTCCGTCATCGATAGCTCGCTGCCTGCATCTCGAACATTCCTGCGTAACGTCCACCCAGCGCCATCAGCTCCGCGTGCGTGCCTTCCTCCACCAGCTTGCCGCCCTCTAGAACTACGATGCGGTCTGCCATCCGCACCGTCGAGAAACGATGCGAGATCAGCAGTGCCATCTTGCCTTCGGTAAGTTCGGCGAAGCGTTCGAAGACCTCCAGCTCGCTCCGCGCGTCGAGCGCTGCCGTAGGCTCGTCCAAAATCAGCAGTTGCGCGTCGCGCAGATACGCACGCGCCAGGGCCACTCGCTGCCACTCTCCTCCGGATAGCTCGACCCCACCCTCGAAGCGCCGGCCCAGCATCTGGTCGTAATGTCCTGGAAGTTTGGCGATCACGCTCGCCGCCAGGCTCTGCTCCGCCGCCAGTTCAATCTCGTTCTCGCTGTGCTCGCGCTCCACACGGCCCACCCCGATATTGTCCCGAGCCGTCATCTCGTAGCGCATAAAGTCCTGAAAGATCACACCCATCTCGTGGTGCAGGTCGTCCAAGTCGTACTCGCGCAGGTCCACGCCATCCAGCAGAATCTCCCCCTCAGTGGGGTCATAAAGCCGTGTGATCAGCTTCACGACGGTTGTCTTGCCCTGGCCATTCTCGCCGATCAGCGCGATGCGCTCTCCCGGCTGCAGCCGGAAATTGAAATCACGCAGCACCCGCCGTTCCGTTCCGGGATAGGCGAACGACACATTGCGAAACTCGAATCCCTGACGGATCGGCCGCGGCACCCGCAAACCTCCGGCCTTCGACTCCACCGTCGGCTTCATCTCAAAGAAGGCCAGCAGGTCGGTAAGGAAGAGCGCCTGGTCCGCAACTCCCGAGGCCAGCGAGAAGACCTGCTGCAGGTTCGAACTGGCCTGAATAATGGCATTCGTCAACAGGGCGTATACGCCGATGCTCTGGTAGTGTCCGCCGACAGCGCGCCAGATCACAAAGACATACGCTCCGTAGTAGCCGAGCGTCGCGATGATGCCCAGCAGACCGCCGGCAATCAGCTTCTTGCGCGATAGCGCAACGTTCTCTTCGTAGATCCCCTTCGAGAGCGTATTGAAGCGGCCGGTAAAGAACTCGCTCAGATTAAAGAGCTTCAGTTCCTTCGCGCCTTCGCGGCTGCCCGCCGTCTGCCGCAGGTAGTCCATCTGCCGCTTCGCCGGTGTCTGACGGAAGTTCAATGCGTAGCGCAGGAAAGCGAAATGTGTCTCCCCGAGAAAGGTCGGCAGCACGCCCAGGGCGAGCAGCAGCAACAGCCACGGCGAGTAATAAAACAGAATGCTGGTCCAGATCACCGTGGTCAAAACCTGCTGCAGCAGCCGACCCATCTGCTGGATCATCGCCAGCCGGTCCGTCGCCTGGACCCGCGCACGCTCCAGCCGGTCGTAGAAGACGGGATCTTCGTAGGTAGTCAGGTCAAGCTGCGCCGCCTGGCGCATCACCTGCACGCTGACAAAGTGCGTGTAACGGTCGGCCAGCAGGCTGTCCGAGTAGTCGATGCCGCGGCTCAACAGTCCGACGATCACGTTCAGCACGACCTCGCCCGCGACCGCCCACCAGAAATATTGCGGCAGTCCTTTGTGCAGGATCGCGTTCTCGACGCCATTGAGAATCCAGGCAGCCACCACGCCGATGCCGGCGGGCAGAGCAGCCACGACGATGCGCAGCAGGATGCCCCACGTCACCACCGCGCGCCCCGACTCCCAAAGGATGCCGAGCACGGGCGGTACATTGCGCAAAGCGGCGAGCCGCTCGCGCCACGCGCTCGAGGTGGACTGAGGGTGGCCTTCCGTCATAGAGGCAAATGCGGCAAGAATTTGCTAGAAAATGGTGTGTAAATGCTTTGCTATGTGATGCCAGCAATGGTTACCACGTTGGCTCGGCATCAGGGAAGCGGCAGCGACTCCTCTAACATCGAAACCATATGGAAGCCAGCCCTCTCCAGGCCGAGTCCCAGCCTTCTCCGCCTGCAACAGTCCCCAGCCAGCGCCTGATCCCTCTGCTTGGGCTCGCCTGCGGCATTACCGTTTCCGCGCTCTATTTCAACCAGCCGCTGCTCATCGAGATGGCACGCAGCCTTCATGTCACCGAGGCGCAGATGAGCCACGTCGCCGTTGCCGCCCAGGCCGGCTACGCCATCGGACTCCTCTTCTTCGTTCCCCTCGGCGACGTCCTTGAGCGTCGCAGCCTCATTCTCAAAATGATCGCGGGCCTTGTCATAGCCATGCTGATCACCGCGATCATTCCTTCGCTGCTGCCGATGGTCCTGATCACGCTTGTCACCGGCACGATGGCCGCAGTCACCCACGTCATCCTGCCCATCGCGCCCGAGATCGCCACCCCCGCCAACGCCGGCCGCGCTGTCGGCTCTGTCATGACCGGCCTGCTGCTCGGCATCCTGCTCAGCCGCACCTTCTCCGGCTGGATCGCCGAATGGCTCAACTGGCGTTCGGTCTTTCTCATCGCATCGGTGATTGCCGTCGCGCTCGCCTTCTTACTCCGCCGCGCTCTGCCGCTGCTACCGCCCCGTGCGCCCATGCCTTACGGGCAAGCTCTACGCTCTCTTTGGACCCTCGTGCGCACTCAGCCGCTGCTGGTCGAATCCGCCACCGTCGGCGGGCTGGTCTTCGCCGCCTTCAGTGCCTTCTGGACCACGCTGGTCTTCCTCCTCGGCTCGCCACACTACCGCCTCGGCGCGGGGGTCGCCGGCAGCTTCGGCGTGCTGGGCGCCATCGGCGCATCGGTGGCCCCCATCGCCGGCCGCCTCGCAGATCGCTACGGCTCGCGCTGGATCATCTCCATCGGTCTCACCGTGCTCATCCTGTCGTGGGCCGTCACCTGGATCTTCGGCTATCACGTCGCCGGCCTCGTGGTGGGTGTTCTCATGATGGATGCCGCAGCCCAGGCAACTCAGGTCGGCAACCAGACCCGCATCTTCTCTCTCGCGCACTGCCCCGGCACCGCCTTTGGCGCGCGCAGCCGTATCAACACCGTCTACATGACCACCTACTTCATCTTCGGCGCGCTCGGCTCCTATCTCTCCGCTCACGCATGGGAGCGCTGGCACTGGCCCGGCGTCTGCAGCCTGGCCCTGGTGCTGCTGGGACTCGCCGCGGTCCGCCACGCCTATGGAACTTGGCGCAATAGAAATAAAGAAGAGCTCTGCCACGACGAAGTCGATGTCGCGATGGCGGGAGAAGCCATTGGCGGCTGAAGTCAGGAAGACGATTTCAAATCCGATCTGGGCTGGAGCGAAGCGCGCCTCGACATTGTCATCCCGACCGAAGCCGTGACGCGAAGCGGCACCTGCGCAGTGGAGGGATCCGCTGTCGTTCGGCAGCGCCACGGAGCCGGGTGCCCCATCCTACGCAAAGCGTAGGGTGGGTAAATTCTGACGCGCGCAGCACAAACGTATTCGTTATTCGTTCAAAGCGACATCAGCCGAGCGCAGGCATCCAGCAGCGCCTCATCTTGCTTCGCAAAGCAGAAGCGCAGTAGCTTCTCCCCGCGCCCCTTCGAGTAAAACGCCGAGCCGGCCACCGCCGCCACGCCTGTCTTCGCCAATAGCGCCCGCGCTTTTTCGCGCGCCGTCGCACCGGGCAATATGGTGGCGTCAGCCAAGACGTAGTAAGCCCCATCCGGCACTGAGGGGGTCAGCCCTGCTTCATTCAGCGCCGCGCACAGCATGTCGCGCTTCTTCTGATAGTCCTTCGACAGGTGCCGGTAATAATCCGCATGCAGCTGCGCCAGTCCTGCAGCCGAGCCATACTGCGCCGGCGACGGCGCGCACACATACGTCAAGTCATGAAAGTAGCCAATCGACGGAAGCCATCGCGCATCCGCCGCCAGATACCCGATCCGCCATCCCGTGATCGCGAACGTCTTCGAGAAGCCCGACATCGTGATCGTCCGCTCCGCCAGGCCGGGCAGGGAAGCGGCGCTCACATGCTTCGCGGCGCCGAACAGGAAGTATTCGTAAATCTCATCCGTCAGCAGGAACAAGTCATGCTCGAGCGCAATCTCTCCGATCGCCTCCAGCTCCGCGCGCGTAAACACCTTACCGCAGGGATTGGAAGGCGTGTTGATCAGGATCGCCCGGGTCTTTGGAGTAATGGCGGCGCGCAGCGCATCCACATCCAGCTCCCACGTTCCCGCCGCCAGCGGCTGCGTCACCGGCTTGATGCGCAAACTCAACATCGTATTCAGGTGATAGCCGTAAAACGGCTCGAACAGGATGATCTCGTCGCCCGGATTGAACAGCGCCAGGCATGCCGCGTACATCGCGCCCGTCGCGCCGGAGGTCACTAGTACCTGGGTATCGGGATTCGCGTGCACCTGGTTGTACTCTGCCATCTTCCGGCTGATCGCCGCGCGCAGCGGCGCAATCCCATCCAGCCGCGTGTAAATGTTATGCCCCTGCTCAATTGCCGCAATCGCCGCCTCACGCACCGGCGCGGGCAGCTCCGTATCGCACACCCCCTGCGCCAGGTTCACGCCGCCCACTCGATCGCACTCCACGGTCATCGAACGAATCTCGGATTGAACAAGATGCGGAGCGATCTCGCTCAGGTGCAGGCGGCTGGCGGCAGCTTCACGCATAGGGCTATTAGAGCCTCTTCTACGCCACTCTGTCATCCTGAGCCCATCGATCACCTCACCCTGTCAGCGCGAGCGCTACTCGACCAATCCCGCGATCACTGAACCGGCACCCGCACCGCGGAGTTACAATCGGCCACCCCGGGAATGGCCATTCAGCTCCCGGCGAAAGAAAGAGGTGTATGCATGATCGGAGACAAGATCGGCGAAACCAAAGGCAAAAGACTGGTGAGACGGGTGCTTTCCGTCAACCCGCCAACCGCGGAAGTATCGTTTGAAGACAGCGGCACCATGTTCGGTGTCTCTACCACCGGCATGGGCACCTACACATCGGTGATTCGCCCAGACGGCTCCATCCTCGGCCAGGGACAGGGGCTCATTATGACTCCCGATGGCGAGGGGGTCAGTTGGACGGGGACCGGTTTGGGCAAATTCGGAGCAGCCGGCGCTGTCAGCTATCGCGGCATGCTCTTCTTCCAGACCACCTCACACAACCTGGCGCGTCTCAACAACATGTGCGGCGCCTTCGAATACGAAGTCGACGCCGCCGGCAGCACAGTGTCCAAAGTCTGGGAATGGAAGTAGCACAGTTACAAATCCTCGGACGGCCACAATCCTCATCGGCTAGCACTTAGGCCCAGCAGAATCCCGCGGAGCTTCCAGGTCACCCTCGAAGCCCGAAGTTCCGCACCTCCCCCCAAAAATGCGGACAGCCGAAGCATCAGCGAGAAGTGTCTTCAGCAGAGCGCGAAGCCCATTCCGGAACACGGCCATATCGTCAAAGCAGATAGTTGGCATGAACTGTCCCGCGATTTGTCATACTTGAATAAGAGGGTCAGAGCAGCCTTACCAACTAGATCGCAGGCGGCATCGGGTAAGTCCTGCTTGGACATGTTTTCGATGAACCTTTTAAACAGAGAAGCTTAGCCGCCGAAGCGTTCCTGCACCGAAACCCAGGCAACATCGGCTGTAAGTCCTTTGTTGAGACGATTTTACGGCTAAGTTCTTTATCTGGACGAATTTAGCTCTCGGAAAGGCACGTAAACCGAACAAAACAGGAGCTTTGCAACCAGTCCTCCCGGCACCGGAGGGGGTAGGGGTCACTCGTAACGCAACGCTTCGATCGGGTCGAGGTTCGCTGCACGCAGCGCCGGCACCATCCCGCTCACCAGTCCGACCACGATCAGAATCCCCGTCGAGACCGCAACAATCAGAGGAGAGATCAGCAGCCGGATATCGGCATCAGTCGCATTCTGAGCGATCGCGCTATAGAAGGTGATGCGTCCCACCCCCAGCGACACCGCATAGGCCAGCAGCATGCCCAGTACGCCGCCGGTCGCGGAGATGACCAGCGCTTCTGCCAGAAATTGAATCAGGATGTGCCGCTTGCGCGCGCCCAGTGCTTTTTCCACGCCGATCTCGCGCGTCCGCTGCTGCACGCTTACTAGCATGATGTTCATCAGCCCGATACCCGCAATCCCCAGAGTCAGCGAGCCGATGAACGCCATCAGCACCTCGAGCGCCGCCGTGATGATGCGGAACTGCGAAAGCTGCTCCATCAGGTTCGCGACATAGATCGCGTTGTGGTCCGTCGGCCGGAAGCCGTGCGCCGCGCCAAGCGTCTGCCGCACCTCCTGCTCCACCCTCATGTGGTCGCCGCGGTAGCTCATCCAGATGCCATCAAGGTACTTCATGTCCTTGATGTCACCCATCGTCTTGAACGGAATGTGGACCACGCGGTTGACGTTGTCCTCGTCCTCGGTCATCTTCGGCTTCAGCACGCCGATCACGGTGAAGCTGATGCCGCCGATGCGGATGCGCTGCCCGATCGGATAGATCCCGGAGAACAGCTTGGTCGCCGCCTCGGAGCCGATGCACGGCGACATGGTTGCGCTCCTGGTTGTCCTGTTCGGTATAGAAGCGCCCCTTCACGACGTCGTAGTTCAGGATGTCGGCAATCGCCGGATGACTGCCTTCGACGTGCCAGCTGTAGCTGTGCAGATCGTTCTGGACCGGCACACTGTCCTTGTCCAGCGTCGCGGTCAGCAGTTCCAGGCCCGGCACACTCGCGGAGAGCCGGTCGAGATCGTCCTGGGTGAAGCGCACTGGTACGCCGGCCTTCTTGCCGCCCGCCTGCTCGCTCGTCGTACCGGGAAAGACGCCGATGGTATTGACGCCCCACTGCTCGAAGATGGCCATGATCGCGCGGCTGAAGCCCGCGCCATAGGCCAGCAGCAGCACCACCGTCGCAATCCCCCATGCCATCCCCGCCACGGTGATGAGGGTGCGCCGCCGGTTATACTGCATCGCTTCGTAAGCCTGTTTCAGCAGATCGATCAGCATCGCCGCTACCCCCGCTCTCTACTCTCGACGTAACGCTTCTACCGGCTCCAGCCGCGCCGCCTTGCTCGCTGGCACCAGGCCCGCAATCACGCCGCTCGCTGTCAGCGCGCCAATGGCCAGCGCCGCCGACCACGGCACCAGCCGCGGCGGATCGAAGCCCTCCATGTTGTGGCCGATCGCCGACTGCAACGCATACATCAGCAGCGCCGCGCCGCCAATGCCGATCAGTCCGCTGATCCCGGTAAGGAAGAGTCCCTCCAGCAGAAACTGCAGCTCCACACTGCGATTGGTGGCGCCCAGCGCCTTGCGCAGCCCGATCTCGCGCGTGCGCTCCGACACCGCCACCAGCATGATGTTCACGATGCCCACCGCTCCCAGCGCCAGCGTGACCACTCCCACGCTGCCCAGGAAGACGTCCATGGCGTCGAATATCTTGTCCACCATCTGCTGGCTCTTGATCGAGTCCCACTCATCGAAGGCGTCCTTGCTGTGCCAGTCGAAGCCGTGGCGCTGCGCAATCAGCCGATGGACATCGGCCACCGCGATCTCGTTGTCGCCATGAACGCGCGGCTGGTACTGGATGCCGCTCACCGCATCCTGCGGCAGGTTCTCGCCTTTGATGGCAAACATCTCCATCATCACGGAGAGTGGAATGTAGGCGGTCTGATTCATGCCGTTGTTGTTGCCGCGTCCGGTCTTCGCCGCGACGCCTACTACCTGGAAGCGCGAGCCGTTCAGCAGGATCCATTCGCCCAGCGCCGGTCGTCCGGAGAAGAGCAGTTGCGCCGTCTTCTGTCCCAGCACCACCACGTGCCGCCGGTCGCGCAGATCGTTGCTGTCGATCAGCCGTCCCTCGGCCATCGGCAGCGCGCGGATGTCGGGATAGTAGGTATCAATGCCCTTCACCGTGCCGCCGGTCGTCGCATACTGGCTGACCTGCTGGATGGTTTCGTTCTCGACCACCGCGGTCACCGCGCGCACCGAAGGCAGCTTGCGCATGGCCTCGGCATCGGACAGCGTAACATGGTATGGGCGCATGCCGGTGTGCTGGCTGGGCACGGCTGGAATATTGCCGCCGGAGAGGAAGATGACGTCGTTGCCCAGGGTGGCCATCTGGCGCCGCTGCCCGGAGCGAAAGCCCTCACCCAGGCCGATCAGCAGCAGCAGCGAGCCCACTCCCCAGGCAATACCGAACATGGTGAGAAAGGAGCGCAGCTTGTGCGCCCAGATGGCGTCCAGAACCTGCCCGATGATGTCCTTGAGAGCGCGCATGCTACCTCAATGGACGGATACGCAGACTCATTGGACAGCAGTTCCTGGCGCCGACTCAGCCGGTTCGAGGGATGGCCTACTTCTTGTCCAATGCCGTCTTGTCCAATGCCGCCAGGACTTCTCTGGCATTCGGCGAGCTGACCCGCAGGTATTCACTGACGCGCTTCCGCTCCTCGTTGGTCAGCGTAGGGGCTACGGCAAGCAGGCGTCGCATGGTGGTCGCAACATCGTCAACGTAGTTCATCATGCGAATGGCTTCGCCGGACAAGGGCATCTTTCGTTTCTCCACTTCTTCTTTCAATCGCTCCACACATTCTCCCGTGCCCGGGTAGGGTTCGTAAAGTCGCCGAACCGGCATTCCACGGAAAGCAACCGTTCGCGCAACCGAACCTCCAGCCCTTATCCTTCAGGGTAACGTGCTTTGTATAGAGCGCTCGGCGTTCCGTGTCCCATCTGAGCGGTCAGAACCCAGAGAATATAGGACACCAGGACCGTTTCGACCAAGATTGCTCGATTCGGCCTGCTCAACCCAGATTTGCCGGAAGCCATGGACCAAGACTGCATCCATTCTCTGCTCCAGACCGATGTTCGCGTCCCCGTCGCCACGTACCGCGCCCAGATGCACCACGGATTCACCTTCGATCAGGCGGCGGCGATCGTCCCGTACCTGCAGCGGCTGGGCATGGGCGACTTCTACGCCTCCCCTATCTTCGAGGCGCGGCCGGGCAGCATGCATGGCTACGACGTCACCCGGCATGACCGGCTGAACCCCGAACTGGGCGGCGCGGAGCGTTTCGCCCCCTTTGCTGAGACGCTGCGCGAGCACGGCATGGGCCTGCTGCTGGACATCGTGCCCAACCACATGGGCATCGGCAGGGACTCGGTCTGGTGGCAGGATGTGCTCGAGAATGGCCACGCCTCGCGCTATGCCAACTACTTCGACATCGACTGGAGCCCGCTGAAGGAGGAGATGCGCGACAAGCTGCTGCTGCCGATCCTGGGCAACCAGTATGGTGAAGAACTGGAGGCAAAGCACATCCAGGTGGCGCTCGAAGATGGCCGATTCTACGTGAAGTATTACGACGATCACCGCATGCCGGCGTCGCCGCGTTCCATCCCGCTCATCTTCTTCCGCCGGCCGATCGGCACGCTGCCCAGCGAGCAGGAGACCGAAGGCATGCCGCACGAGCTGGTCGAAGTACTGCGCGAGCTGACGCAACTGCCTCCCCATGAGACGACCGATCCGCAACTGCAGGCTGACAGGCGACAGCGGTTGGCGGTTCTGCTGCCGCGGCTGCGCACCGTGCTGGCCAGCGAAGCGGCGCAGCCGGCGATTCGCCGCGCGCTGGAGGCGATCAACGGCACAGAGGGCGACCCGCACAGCTTCGATGCGCTGCACGCGTTCCTCAATGTGCAGCCATACCGGCTCGCGTTCTGGCGCACTTCGGCGGAGGAGATCAACTATCGCCGCTTCTTCGACGTGAACGACCTGGTCGGATTGCGCATGGAGACGCCGGAGGTCTTTGCCGAGACGCACTGCCTGATCCGCGAGTTGCTGGCGAAGAAGCAGGTGACCGGGCTGCGCATCGACCACTGCGACGGCATGTTCAATCCGCGCCAGTATCTGATCCGGCTGCAGCTGCTCTATCTGGCGAGCCAGTGCGCGGGCCCGAAGCCCGTGAGCGAAACGGCCGCGAACGGGATCGAGCGCGCGGTGCTCGACCAGGTGCGCGGATACGACTGGAGCGCCTCGCACGGCCCGCTCTATGTGGTGGTGGAGAAGATCCTGGAGCCGCGCGAGCACATGCCGCGGGAGTGGCCGGTGCATGGCACATCCGGCTACGACTTCGTCTACTTCGCCAACAACATCTTTATCCAGCGCGACAACGCTCAAGGCATTCAACGACTCTTTACGACCGCGTGCTCGGCCATTCCGCGAACCCGGACGAGATCATCTACCGGTCGAAGCTGCAGGTGATGCAGAGCTCGCTGGCCAGCGAGGTGCACGTGCTGACCAACATGCTCAGCAAGATCGCCGCCGCGGACCGGCATGCGCGCGACTTCACCGACAACATCCTCGAATCGGTGGTGCGCGAGACCATCGCATGCTTCCCGGTCTATCGCACCTATATCGACGAGCGCGGTTCCTATCCCGAGCGGGATATCGCATTCATCCGGAGTGCGATCCGGCAGGCGAAGCGGCGCAATCCGGATATCGACGCGTCGGCCTTCGACTTCCTCGCCGACATGCTGCTGCTGCACCGCCGGCACCAGACATCGAGCCGCGAGATCGATCCGCAACAACTACGGTTCGCACTCAAGTTCCAGCAGCTTACCGGGCCGGTGATGGCGAAGGGCGTCGAGGACACCACCTTCTATGTGTACAACCGGTTCGTCTCCTCGAACGAGGTGGGCGGGGACACCAAGTCATTCGGGATCACGCTGGAGCTGTGGCACGCGAGCAATGAGGAGCGGCTCGCGGTGTCGCCGGACTCGATGCTGACGACATCGACGCACGACACCAAGCGCAGCGAGGATGTGCGCAACCGGCTGAATGTGCTGTCGGAGATTCCGAGCACGTGGGCGGGCGCGGTGCGGCGCTGGCAGCGCGTGAACGCGAAGGCGAAGCGCACGCTTGCCGATGGGCGAGTGGCGCCGGATGCGAACGAGGAGTATCTGCTCTACCAGACGATCGCGGGTGTATGGCCGTGGCGCGAGGACGAGCCGGGCTGCCGCGAGTCCGTGCTGAAGCGGCTGCAGGAGTACGCGGCGAAGGCGCTGAGCGAGGCCAAGGTGAATCTGAGCTGGATCAGTCCTGATCCCGAGTATGTTGCGGCGGTGCAGGGCTTCCTTGCCGATATCCTCCTGCCGGGCAAGCGCGGGCGCGAGACGCCGTTCATGCAGGTGCTCGAGAAGCTGCTGCCGCAGATCAAACTTTTTGGCGGTGTGAATTCGCTGGCGCAAGCTGGTGTTGAAGGCTACCTGCCCGGGGGTGCCGGACTTCTACCAGGGCACCGAGTTGTGGGACCTGAGCCTGGTCGATCCGGACAACCGGCGGCCGGTGGACTACGGGCTGCGCGAGCGCATGCTGGCGCACCTGGATGACGGTCGCGGAGCAGCAGGGAGCCGCCGCGGTGGCGGCGGAGGTGACGCGCGACATCAGCGATGGCGCGATCAAGCTGTGGACCACCGCGCAGGTGCTGCGGCTGCGGCGGGCGGAGCATGCGCTCTTCCGCCACGGCAGCTATCTTCCGTTGTATGCGACGGGCGCGGCGGAGCAGCACGTGATCGCGCATGCGCGGCAGTATGAAGACAAGGACGGCGTCATCGTCGCGGTGCCGCGCTTTGCCTGCTCGCTGATGCGCGGCGAAGTTGCGCTGCCGCTGGGGCAGGCGTGGAAGGACTGGTCTCTGCCCTTGCCTGTCGAGCTGCACGGGAGCTTACCGCAACATCTTCACCGGCGAGACGATGACCGCGGAAGGTGCGCTGCCGCTGGCGCAGGTCTTCGGCAGCTTTCCGGTTGCGGTGCTGGCGACGATTTCGTAGGCCATCCGCGGGCGATGGGCACGCGGGCCACGCAGATCGTCACAATCCGCGTTGCGATCGGCAGCCCGGCTGACTACTCTTGCGTGGAACGCGACGACCATCTTCTCGATCGTGCAAGGAGTTCCATGCGCCTCTCTTCCATCGGAGTCTTATCCACCGCTGTTGTTCTCTTGACTACCTCTCATTGCTGTTGCCGCCGGTTCCGTGAAGCCGGAGCCGAAGACCACTGCTGCCGTCATCGCCGCGGACAACGGCTGGGAGAAGGCCGAGGAGACGGGCGACGTCGCCTACGTGGACAACCTGCTGCTGCCTGATTATCGATCGGTGAGCGCGGACGGCAGCGTGCACGACAAGGCGGCCATTCTCGCGAACACGAAAGACAATATTGGATCGCCCGACCACGCCGCGAAGGTGGCGAAGTGGCAGGCGGCGCACCCGATGGAGACGGCCGCGTGATGCAGGGCGACACGGCGATCGTGACCTTCCATCTCAAGCCGTCCGGGCCGGAGAAAGGGATCATGTCGAGCGAATCTTTGTGTACCGCGATGGAGCAGTGGCACGCGATCTACTCGCAGCACACCGACGCCGGCAAGTAACGGTACCGCCTTCCCCCTCCCCCCTCCGGTACCGGGAGGGCGCGTTGTAAGTCTTTTTGATGCTATGGTTTGGCCCCTTTCCCGCAAGCTAAATTCGTCTTCTTAAAGCACTTATCGCTAAATTCGTCCAGTCATTGGAGTTAGAGGCATAAGAAAAGCCACCGCGATGGTGGCTTTTCTTTCTCGTTCTGTGACTGGAACTGTTCTATTTCCAGACTACCAAATGGACAGGTATGAACTGGCAGAATTTCAGGCGGTTTCCCGAAGTGGCAATTACCCGACGGTTCGCTCCACTCAGAATGCGGCACCCGGTTCGCGGTAACGCGATCTTCAGCCCCCCAGGTTGTAGGTGACATTCACTGTGGTCTCGACGTCGACTGGATCTCCATTGACGAGATAGGGATGCTAGCGCCACGTGCGCACCGCCTTGATGGCGCTATCGGCGAGTGATTGGTCCGGGCTCTTCGTGACGTGAATGTCCTGCGGAGCGCCATCTTTGTCGATGGTCAACGCCAGCACCACTGTCCCTTGTATTTTCTTCGCCCTCGCCTCCGGCGGGTAGGTGGGGTTCTCCCCGGCGATCTTCTGGCCCTGCATGATTTTTGCACTCACGTGAACTACTTTGGGCGCTGGTTGATGCGCATTTGGCGCGAGGAGCGATACATCCGCACGCAAGGCCAGGGCAGAAGTGCAGGTGGCGAGCGCGAGGATGGCGCAGGCGGCTGCGATGAGGACGCCGCGCGTTGCGCTGATGGGACTGCGTTTGTGGGTGAGGACCATGATTCTCCTTTCGAATGTGCCAGGGGCTGAACTGAGGTTGAAGATGCCGATGGCGTGAAGCGTGCGGACGGGCGGACGGCCGATGAGCATGGAGGCGAGACGCAGCAGCGACTGCGCGTACTGCCTGCGCCCTGCAATTGCTTCGGCGGCCATCGCGTCGCAAATAAGCTCGCGAGTTTCACTGACGCGGGCGCGGGTGCGCCACAGCAGCGGGTGCCAGGCGATGGGCAGGGAGATACACCGTAGAGCAGGTTCTTTGCGAAGTCGTGCCGCCGGATGTGAGCGAGTTCGTGGGCGAGGACGGCGTCAAGGTCGTCCATAGCGGTCGGCAAGGCGATGTTTTCCAGAAGTGCGGGCGGGAGGAGCACGAGGCCGGGCGGGAAGCCGATGGTCACCGGTCCAGTGACCCGCGGCGAGGCGGCAATCTCCGGTGGCCGGGCGGTGATTCCGAGCCGATGGCAGCACCTGGTCCAGCGAACTACGGCCTCGCCGGCGAGGGTGACACGGGTCGCGGTGCGCGCGAGGGTGCGGGTTTCGAAGAGTCCCCAGACGAGCCGGACGGCGAAGTAGAAGAGGCAGCTGAGGTAGGCGAGCGCGATGGCGACGAGCAGGATGGATGGCAGTTGGAGCGAGTTGCCGCCCACGACCCCGGTGCCGAAGATCACGCGCGGCTCGCCAGCGCCGATGGCGCCGTGCGCCGCAGGCAGGAGGTCGCGCAGCGCGATCCATGAGCCGGTCCAGAGGCTGGTGGCCGAAAGACGACAGGCGGGCAGAACGATCTGAAGCAGGAGTGCACCGACCCAGAGGCGATGTTCCGCGCGCGGACTGGCGCGGCGCAGCAGGCGCGACGCCAGCCATGCCGCGGCGAAGACCAATGGAATTTGCCACAGTGCGTTGAACACATAGGACAACAGCCACGCGAGCGCGGGCGAGGATTGGATAGCGTTCATGCGCCGCCTCCCTTCTTTTCTTCCTCCTCGCCCTGTTCTTGAACGCGGCGGCTGAGCTCGGCGAGGCGCTTCGGGTCGATCTGGCGGGACTGATAAGGCTCATGACCAGCTCGTCTGCTGAACCGCCGAACATGCGATCGACGAGGTCGCGCACGGCGTGGCGGGATGCTTTGGCTTCGGTCACGGTGGCACTGTAGACGTAGGCGCGGCCGCGCAGCTTGCGCCTGAGCTTGCCCTTGCGCTCGAGGATGTTGAGCATCGTCTGCACAGTGGTGTAGGCGAGGGGCTGCTGAAGGCCTTCCTGCACGTCCCTGACGCTGCAGGCGCCCTTCACGCTGCGCGCCGAGCTTCCAGATCACCTGCATGATCTGGAGTTCGAGTTTGGTGAGGTGGTTTCGCGTTCTCCCATGGGGGCTTCTCCTAAGCGGTTAGGAGATTATGCCGTCGCGGGGGAGCTTGTCAACTAAGTCATTAGGACTTTATGAAAAACGACTGCAGGTCGTTCGCTTCGCTCAGGATGGCACGTTATGTCGAGAACAATCTTGCGATCAGGCGCGGGCGGCCAGCTTCAGGGCGGCGGCGACAGAGGGGTTCATGGCCGAGGCGCCGTGCTTCTTTTCGAAGGAGATGCACTCCTGCTCCAGCTCGCTGGCGACTTCGCGCGAGTAGATGAGGAAGTGGTGCGCGGACAGGAGGACCATGAATCCGAGCCAGAGCTTCGCCGGGTGGCGCGCGTACCTGCGGATGAGCTGGTAGAGGAACTTCCAGTATTCCTGCTTGTAGGGGGAGCGCATGCCCTGCCGCCACATGGAAGCCGCGAGCACGCGCAGGTTGTAGGACATGGGAAGTTCCGGTGGAACCTGCGAGGCGCGGGGCTGCCAGACTTCGAGCGAGCGCAGCGCGCGGGCGAAGAACGGCTTCGCCTCGTAGAGGCCGGCGAGCAGTGTGCTGAGGCCGCGCAGCAGAACGGGCACGGGGAGCACGGTGTCGAAGTTGGGCGGGCTGAAGTTGGTGAGGGCTTCGCTGTCTTCGTGGAGGCGGCCTTCGCGCTTCATGCGGTCGTAGAGCGCGGTGGTGGGCGGCGCCTGCAGGACGCCGGCCATGGCCCAGGTGATGTTGGTGAGCTCGATGAACTCGCGCTGGCGCTCGAAGATGGTGGCGTCGTCGGAATCGAAGCCGACGATGAAGCCGGCGAGCACCCACAGGCCGGCTTCCTGAATGATGCGGACCTGCTTGACGTTGTCGCCGCTGCGCAGGTTCTGGAACTTGCGCGATTCCTTCAGCGCTTCCGACGATGGCGTCTCGATGCCGATGAAGACGTACATGAAGTTGGCTTCGACCATCGCGTTGAGCAGCTCGGGCTGATCGGCGAGGTTGAGCGAGGCTTCGGTGTAGAAGGAGAACGGGTGATTGTGCTCGACCTGCCATTTCGCCAGTTCGCGGCGACAACGCGAGCGCCTTGTGGAGGTTGCCGATGAAGTTGTCATCGACGATGAAGACCTCGTTGCGCCAGCCGAGTTCGCGCAGCGTGTCGAGCTCGGCGATGATCTGCGCGGGCGTCTTGGCGCGAGGCTTGCGGCCGTAGATGGTGATGATGTCGCAGAACTCGCACTGGAAGGGGCAGCCGCGCGAGAACTGCACGGGCATGGAGGTGTACTTGTCGAGGTGCAGCAGATCGTAGCGGGGCACCGGGCTGTGCGGTCATGTCCGGCTTGTCGACGATGCGGTAGAGGCGCTGCGGCGGTTCCCTGCTCGAGTGCGGTGGCGATGGCGGCGAAGGCTTCTTCGGCTTCGCCCACCATGACGTGGTCGGCAAACTGCGAGGGCGCCTTCGGGATCGCTGACTGGCCCAGGGACCGCCGATGAAGGTGCGGCGGCCGAGAGCGCGGGCGCGGAGGAGGATGTCGCGGGCGTGGAAGCGCTGCGCGTGCATGGCGCTGACCATGACCAGGTCGGCTGCGAGGAGATCTTCGTCGCGAATCTCCTGAAAGCACTGGTCCATGAGGCGGATCTTCCACGAGGGCGGGCAGAGCGCGGCGACGGTGATGAGGCCGAGCGGCGGCGTCATGGCGGCTTCGGGCAGCATTTCGAGGACGCCTTCAAAGCCCCAGAAGGAGGACGGAAAGCGCGGCCAGATCATGAGGACGTTGATGTTGGGGCCGAGGGGCGGAAGCGGGATCTGCCGTCGTCCGACGGCTGGAGCAAGGCCTGGGTGAGACGGGGGAATTTCGGGCAGCGGCACATGCATGGGTAATCGTTCTCCGAACGCAACCGGTCGATAGCTCTGTGACCTGGCTCTGTGATGTCGGACGCGGGGCTGCCGATTCAGATCACTATAGTCCCTGCTGTCAATCCGGCTGGATGACAGTCGAGAGAAAGATCGGTTGGATGGTTAGCTCTGGACGGTTTCGGGAGGAGATCGCGGTCGGTGAGCTCGGTGATGGCGGCGAGCTGCTGGGCGTGCTCCATGCGGATGGCGCCGCGGGTGAAGCGCCAGCTCCAGTTATCGCCGGTGGCGGCGGGGGTGTTCATGCGGGCTTCGGAGCCGAGCGAGAGGATGTCCTGCAGGGGGAAGATGCAGGTGTCGGCGACGGATTCGGCGGCGGCGCGGATGAGCGGCCAGACGATGGGCTCGCTGCCGCTGGTGCCGGTGTAGATGCGGACGGCGTCGCGCTCGCGCTCGTTGGCGCCGGCGGCCCACCAGCCGGCGGTGGTGTCGTTGTCATGGGTGCCGGTGTAGACGACGGTATTGGGCTCGTAGCGGTGCGGGAGGTAGTTGTGGGCGCCGCGGTCGCCGAAGCCGAACTGCAGGATGCGCATGCCGGGCATATCGAACTGGTGGCGAAGCTGATCGACCTCGGGCGTGATGAGGCCGAGGTCTTCCGCGATGAAGGGGATGGGGCCGAGGGCTTCGACGAGACGCGCGAAGAGCTGCGCGCCGGGGCACTTGACCCACTCGCCGTGGATGGCGGTTTCTTCTTCGGCGGGAATGGCCCAGTAGGCCTCGAATCCGCGGAAGTGGTCGAGGCGGATGATGTCGTACATGGCGTGCGCGCGGCGGATGCGGTCGACCCACCAGTCAAAATTGTGTTCGCGCAGCACGTTCCAGCGATAGAGCGGATTGCCCCAGCGCTGGCCGGTCTGGCTGAAGTAGTCGGGCGGAACGCCGGAGACGCGGATGGGCGAGAGGTCTTCGTGCAGCTCGAAGAGATCGGGATGGGTCCAGACGTCGGCGCTGTCGTAGGAGACGAAGATGGCGACATCGCCGATGAAGCGGATGCCGCGCTCGCTGCAGTAGCGGCGGAGGGCCTGCCATTGCTGATCGAAGGCGAACTGGATGACGCGATCGATCTCGAGCTGGGCGGCGAGGCTCGGTGCGGAGTTTCGCGAGCGCCTCGGGACGGCGGTGCGCGATTTCGGCGGGCCAGGTGGTCCAGGCAGCCGAGGCGTACTGGCGGCGGAGGACGTTGAAGAGAACGAAGTCTTCGAGCCAGAAGCTGTTTTCGCTGCGGTAGTTCTCGAAGGCCTGCCACTGTGCGGGCGTGTGGTGGCGAGGAAGCGGGTGGCGGCCTGCTCGAGCAGCGGCATCTTGGCGGCGCGGACCTGCTCGAAGTCGACGCGGCCTGGATGTGTGCCGGTCGCGGTGACGTATTCGGCGAGCTCGGCGGCGGTGAGCCAGCCCCACTCGACGAGCACTTCGAGCGAGATGAGCAGCGGGTTGCCGGCGAAGGCGGAGATGGAGGAGTAGGGCGAGGAGCCATAGCCGACGGGATTGAGCGGCAGCACCTGCCAGAGGCGCTGCTTGGCGGCGGCGAGGAAGTCGGCGAAGGCGAAGGCGGCGGGGCCGAAGTCGCCGATGCCGCCCGCGGAGTCGAGAGAGGAGATGTGGAGGAGAAGGCCGGAGGAGCGATCGAGAGGCATTCAGGACTTGCCGTCCAGGCGGTCGCGCCTGCGGCGCGTTCGGTTGGGGCGGCTCCCTTTGGTCGCCGCCGGCCAGATTTGGTGGCTTGCTCAGGCAGACTGCATATCCCTTCGACAAGCTCAGGGCAGGCTCTTCGCTTCGCTCAGGATGACGCACGCTTACTTAGCGAACAGATAATTCACAGGTAGGATGCGACATCCTGCGCCGACGATCATCCGGGGATCAGCGGCTGCTGCTGCGACTTCTTGTTCATGAGGACGCGGCCGGACTTTTCGTATTGCTGCGTGATGGTGGTGACGTAGACGGCGAAGAGCTCCTCGCGGCGCTGGTCGGCCATCTGCTCGCGCGCCTGGGGCAGGTTCTTTGCGATGGCGGCGGCGTCAGGCTCCTGCTTGCCGGTGAGCTTGATGACGATGCCGTTGCGTCCGGTGTTGATGGCGTTCGAGACCTGACCGTCGCTGAGGTTGAAGACCTGCGGAGCGATCTGGCCGATCTGTCCGAGGTCGGGAACCTGACCGTCGCGGCCTACGAAGTCGCTGCTCTTGACCGTGGCGCCGACCGACTTTGCGGCTGCGGCGAGGTTGCCGTTCTGTTTGATGGCTGCGGCAAGCGCGTTGGTCTTGGCGGCGAGCAACTGCGGCAACTGCTGATCGCGGAAGTCTTCGAGCAGGTGCGACTTCCATGCGTCGAAGGTTGGCGCGTGGGCAGCGTTGGATATCCGCGACCTGGAAGACCGCGAAGCCTTCGCCGGTGGAGGCGACGGCAGGCGGGCCATCCTTCTTCGCGGTGAAGGCCTCACTCATCAGCTTGGAGCTGTCGGCGAGACCGGGGGCGATGGCGCCCTGCGCGAGATAGTCGGTGGTGACGACCTGAAGGTGATGAGCGGCGGCGGTTTTCGCCAGGCCGGTCTTCTGGGCTTCTGCGGCGAGCGACTGCGCGAAGGCCTGGGCGGCCTGCGCCTCCTTGTCGCGCACCATGGTGGCGAGGATGGTGCCGCGTACCTCGTCAAAGGGCTTGGTGTGCGCGGTCTGCTTCTCTTCGGTCTGGATGATGTGATAGCCGAACTGGCGTCTTGACCGGCTCGGAGATCTGGCCGGGGCTCAGCGAGAAGGCAGTCTTATCGAATTCGGGAACCGTGACGCCGTGCTGCAGGAAGCCGAGCTCTCCGCCCTGGTCTTTGGATCCGGGATCTTCGGAGTACTTCTTGGCGAGCGCAGCCCAGTTGCCGCCGGCGCGAAGCTGCTTCAGCACATCTTCTGCCTTGGCTTTCGCGGCTGCATCGGTTTTGGCGTCAGCGCCTTTGGGCACCGAGATGAGGATGTGGCGGACCTTCACCTGGTCGGGGACCTGGTAGTCCTTCAAGTGAGCCTGGTAGTACTGCCGCGCCTGCTGATCGGTGATCTGCGGCGTGCCGCCGGGTACCTGATCGGGAGTGAAGGCGATGTAGCTGATCTTGCGCGCTTCGGGAACGGCGTCCTTGTAACGTGCAGCGTTCTGCTTGAAAAACTTCTGCAGGTCGGCGTCGGTGGGATTGATCTGCTTGCGCAGGTCTTCGCCATTCAGCACGGCGTAGTCGAACTTGATCTTGGTGTTGTCGCGGCGGTAGCTCTCGGCCGCATCTTTGTCGGAGATGAAGACGCCGCCGGTGATGAGCGATTCGAGGCGGTTGATCTCGAGCTCGGTACCGATCTGCTTTTCAAAGGCGCCGGTGGACATATGCAGTTGCTGGTCCACCCAGTCGGCATAGCGATCCTGACCGATGAACTGCCCTTTGGGGAAGAAGTAGATGGACCATGGACCTTCGCGCAGCTCGCGACGGATGTCGTCGGCAGTAATCTTCAGGCCCAGCTTGTCGGCCTGCTGCAGAAGAATCTCGCGCTGGATGAGCGCCTGGCCGGCCTGGGGCATGAGGAAGGGGATGGCCTGCTCCGGATAGTGGCGCTGCTGCGCGATGCGGCCGGCGACCTGCGTAACTTCCTGATTGGTGATGTCGCGCGAGGCGCCCAAGGGGAAGTAGCGGCCGAGAAGGCCAGCCGGCCGGATGGAAGCGTAGGTACCGGAGCCGCTCGTGCCCTGGTCGCCGGAGAGGATGCCGGGAACCAGAAAGACGACCATGGTGATGCAGGTGGCGCCGATGATGAGCCAAAAGACGATCTTGATGGCTTTGGAATCTTTTTGCAGGAAGCGAATCATGTAGCGATGAGAACCTTTGCGGAAGGCGCAGCCGGAAAAAACCAGGGGCGACGCCTGATTGTCAGGATTACTTAGATTATATCGCTGCTATGCCGACTCTACCTCGTCCCTCAAAAATGCAGCGCTCTGCGCCTGCATCTTGAAAAGCCAGACGTGGACCGAACGCCCTGCCCTCCGCGTGGCGTTAGGTTGGGCAACCCTCTAGTCACTGGCCTCTGAATCAGCGTCTCCGATGGGTTGGCGGAATCGTCCCCCGGAAATGGCAGATACGCCGTCTTGTCCATGCAGCTTTCCCCAGCTAGTCTCCTCGCAACCTGAAGCAGTTCCTTTGAAGAGACCCGATAAGAGGGCTCACCCTTCCCGGCTCCGTTCCGACAGCTCAACCCTATCGTTCTCGTTCCAGCACTACGAGTGAGACGCACTCACGCGTTCGCAGGCGCACGCCTTCACAACGAATGGCGCCGGCACCTCTGTCAACCGAAACCGTTGTTCGAGAAAGGAAGTACCCGATGTCAGCATCCACGGAAGTCGCAGTAAGCATCAGCAATCGGCTCTGGCTGTCTACCAGGAGTTTCCTGTATATCGCCCTGCTGAGCGGTATGACCGTAGCCTCGCCGCTGCTTGTCCTCAGCCAAACGATGGACCACAGCATGGCTCAGGGAAGCACGGACCAGGGACATGTATCAGCGAAGCTTGTGCAGCTGGTTCAGAACGCGACGCGGAAGTACCTGAACGTCAACAACGCCACGGCCGCCGGATACGGGCCTTTTCTTGGTTGCGTCACCGGTCCGGATCATGGGGCCATGGGCATCCACTACGTCAACGGCGCGCTGTTGAATGGCGAACTCAATGGCGAGCAACCACCGGCGTTGATTTACGAGCCCGACGGGAACCGCTTACGGCTGGTTGGCGTGGAGTACATTCTGGACGCCAAGACATGGCTCACCAACAACAACAACACACCGCCGGTACTGGAGGGCCAGGTCTTTCAACTGGTACCGAGTCCGAACCGGTTCAACCTGCCTACGTTCTTTGAGCTGCATGTGTGGGCCTGGCGGGAAAACCCGCTGGGCGCTTTCGTTGACTGGAACACTCACGTGACTTGCGAGCACGGGCTACCGGCAGACTAGCGATCCGCAGTGTTAGCGAGATGGAAAGAGGACCAGCCACAGTGGGCTGGTCCTCTTTTCGCCGCAACGTTTTTTAGCGCCAGTAGCGGTAGGGATAGTAGTAGCCGGGCGGCGGCGGTGGTGGGGGTAGTAGCCATACGGATATGGCGGATATGGCGGATAGGGCGGACGGGGCGAACCGGCCGGCGCGGCGGTGCTACCGATGCCTGCAATTGCTGCACCTCGGCCAGGCTGATGGGGCTGACGGTGAGCGGCGCCTTCAGGTGGAAGGTGAGAAGCGTCTCCGGCGGCATGATGGAACGCGGGCCGGCCGAGGCTACGGATGCGCCCAGGCCGAGTCCACCTCCGGCGACTGCTCCGATGGCGGCGCCAGGACCACCGCCGGCGACGGCTCCGATGAGCGCGCCGATGGCCGCACCGCCGACGGTATTCGCGGCAGTGTAGCCGCCTTTGCCGCGCGTGTCCGTGGCGAAGGTGTCGGTGGAGACGGGGTAGGTCTGACCGCCGAGGGTGAGCGAGGTGATCTGGAGGGCGAAGCCGGCGGAGCCGCGGATGTCGCCGGGCTTCTTCACGCCGATGACGCGACCCTGCACCACTGCGCCGCGGGGGACAGCAAGATACTGTCCCTGATACATGTCCTGCGCCAGGGTGGCCTGGAAGGTCTCGCCACCTCTCAGGCGATGGCTATCGAGCGGCTCCGAGGTGCGGATGCTGAAGAGTGGTTCCGGGCTGGATGGTGAGGGGAGTGGACGCGAGGCGGGGCGCGGCATAGGGACGGTTCTGCCGCCATACGGCTGTTGCGCATAGCCTTGCTGCTGCGGATATTGGCCGTTGTATGCCGGACGCGACTGCTGTGGTGGCGGCGGAGCGCCGTTGCCTGATTCGGAGCGGGATCCTGGCCGGGATCCTGCATCGGGTACTGGTCTGCCTGAGGCTGGCTGCTGCGGGATCTGGCCGTTCTGGGCATCGGGTGGCGGACCGGCCTTGCCCCAGTTGCCGCCGGCGCCGGGCTGTGGCTGATCCTGCGGCTTATACGGAGCCTGCTGCTGGTTGGGATCGGTGGACTGAGCCTGCTGGACGGGCTGGTGGTCGTCTTCCTGAGCCTGGTTCCGATCCGCCGGGTCCTGCGCGTCGGCCTGATTCGAGGCGCCGCCGGCGACAGTCACGTTGTTGACCACAGAGCGAACGCCATCCACCGTAGCAGCAACGACTTGTGCCTGGTTCTTTGCAGTATCAGATGAGGCTGTGCCGGCCAGGGTAACGATGCCGTTCTGGGTGCTGGCGGTGATGTGCTCGCCGCTGATGTCCGGGATAGCTGGAGAGCGCCTTGAGGACGTCGGACTGGATGGCGAGATCGGTGCGGATGCTGCTTTGCTGCGCATAGAGAGCCGGCGCTGCGGCCAGCGTCGCAGCGCCGGTGAGACCAAGGCCAAGCACAAAGGAAAGACGAGCCGCCGCCGGGGCGGAAAGCCGGAAGGCTCGTTTGGAGGAATTCATAGGGCTGATACTCCCCTTCTTCACTGCTTATTTGATTCTTGAGACGCTCCCACGTTTCCGTAGATCGTGGGCGCCTGTTCGATTGCACAAACACCGATAGTGGACAGATAGTTGCGCCCGGGGTGCATCTGCCGAACCCATTTCCAGGGACAGCTCTGCTGGAGAGGTTAGGGCCCCCCTTGCGGGCGCAACAATGGCGCAAGTGGGTGACGCGGAAGGCATATGGCGAAGCTACTGGGCAGCCCGGAATTTGCGGATGAGGTTGCTGGTCGAGCTGTCGTGGGCCAGTTTGGGTTCGGTTGGGCTCTCGAGCTCGCCGATGATCTTCTGTGCCAGGACCTTGCCCAGCTCGACGCCCCACTGGTCGAAGGAATCGATGTTCCAGATGACGCCCTGGGTGAAGACGGAGTGCTCGTAGAGGGCGACCAGCTTGCCCAGGGCTTCCGGCGTGAGGCGCTCCGCAAGGATGGTGTTGGAGGGGCGGTTGCCTTCGAAGACGCGGTGAGGGACGAGCCAGTCCGGCGTGCCCTCGGCCTTTACCTGCTTGGCGGTCTTGCCGAAGGCGAGTGCTTCCGCCTGGGCGAAGACATTGGCCATCAGCATCGCGTGTTGCTGGCCGAGCGGGTTGAGCGTTTTGAGAAAGCCGATGAAGTCGCAGGGAATGAGGCGCGTGCCCTGGTGGATGAGCTGGTAGAAGGAGTGCTGGCCGTTGGTGCCGGGCTCGCCCCAGTAGACGGGACCGGTCTCGGTTTCGACGCGTTTTCCGTCGAGCGTGACGTGCTTGCCGTTGCTCTCCATCGTGAGCTGCTGCAGGTAGGCAGGAAAGCGCTTGAGGTATTGCTCGTAGGGCAGGACTGCCTGCGTCTGGGCGTCGAAGAAATCGGTGTACCAGACGGTGAGCAGGCCCATGAGGACGGGCAGATTTTTGTCGAAGGGCGCGGAGCGGAAGTGCTCGTCCATCTGATGGAAGCCGCTGAGCATGGCGCGGAAGTTCTCCGGGCCGACGGCGAGCATGGTGGAGAGACCGATGGCGGAGTCCATGGAGTAACGGCCGCCGACCCAGTCCCAGAAGCCGAACATGTTTTCTGTGTCGATGCCGAACTTGGAGACTTCTTTCGCGTTGGTGGAGATCGCGACGAAGTGCCTGGCGATGGCGGACTCGTCGCCGCCGAGACCTTTCAAGGCCCAATCGCGCGCGGCGTGGGCGTTGGTCATGGTCTCGAGCGTGGTGAAGGTTTTGGAGGCGACGAGGAAGAGGGTCTCGTCGGCGCTAAGGTCGCGCACGGCTTCGACAAAGTCGGTTCCATCGACGTTGGAGACGAAGCGGAAGGTGAGATCGCGCTGGCTGTAGTGCTTCAGCGCTTCGTAGGCCATGACCGGGCCGAGATCTGAACCGCCGATGCCGATGTTGACGATGTTGCGGATGCGCTTGCCGGTGTGGCCCTTCCATGCGCCGCTGCGTACCTTGTCGGAGAAGGCGGACATCTTGTCCAGCACGGCATGGACGCCGGGAACGACGTCTTCGCCGTCAACAAGGATCGATTCGCCTTTAGGAGCGCGCAATGCAACGTGCAGGACCGCGCGATCTTCCGTGAGGTTGATCTTGTCTCCGCGGAACATGGCCTCGATGCGCTGCTTCAGTCCACGTTGTTCGGCGAGTTGCACGAGAAGCGTGAGCGTCTGGTCGGTGATGCGGTTTTTTGAGTAGTCGAGAAAGATGCCGACGGCATCGAGGGTGTAGCGCGTGCCCCGCTGCGGGTCCTGCTCAAAGAGCTCACGCAGCGTGATCTTCGCGATCTCTTTGGCATGCTGCTCCAGCGCTTTCCACGCGGGTTGGTGCAAGAGGGAGAGGTCGGGGAGGGTGGTGGATGCTGCGGTCATGGCGAAGGCTCCTTGCGTTGTCTCACTCGACGAGTGGAATGCGTCGTCTCACTCGGCGACTCGAATGATAGTGCAGTTGGGGCTGCGGACGCTGACGCAGCGTTTCCGTCTAGCGCAATGCGCTGAGCACGAGCAGGGCGAAGGCGACGATCAGGCCACAGGTGCGGATCCAGTGATAGAGATCCCAGCGGCGCTCCTGCGCGCGCCAGTTGGCGGGAAGATTTGCGGGCGTCCACAGCTTGATGCGGTTGTTGATGGGAACCGGCCCGGCGAGCGAGAACAGTACAGCCACGACTTGGATGGCAAAGGCAATGGCGGCGAGATGACGGGCGGCGGCACCCAGGTGTCCGAAAGGCAGCAGCAGAAGCAGATTCAGGAGAGCGGAACTGGCCATCCAGAATGGCATTATGCGGCCGAAGAGTGAGGCGAAGGACGCGCGGACCGGAATGTGAACTTCCGATGACTGCCGGTTAAACATGGGGTGAGCGAAGGCGGCGACGTTCAGTTCGCTGCCACACATCAGGCCTAAGACGACGATCGCTAATACCTGCAGGACCATAGGCTTTCGATGTCGTTGAAAGGCGGCAGTCGCACAAGTTCGGAACGGATGCGCCGCGCGGCATGCACCAGAAGTGTCATCTCCTTCACGGAAAAATCACAGCGGGTTTGCACAGTTTTCGATGACCTTCGCAACTATGGCAGTGTGAACCCTGCATACGCTAACCACTTGCAAGCTGGTTTGCTGCCGCACGCTGTTGCCGGTGCGGTTTTTGAGACGAGGGTTGGCGCGGGACGCACCCAGCCGGACTGGATTGGCTGCGATCTGCGCAGCTACCGCCTGCGGCTGGCGGAGACCGAAGTGGAGCGAGCGGCCGCGTGCCGGCTGCGATTTCGCGTCTTCAATCTGGAACTGGGCGAGGGGTTGCCTGAATCGTATGCAAACGGATTGGATCAGGATGCATACGATGCCGTCTGCGAGCACCTGCTGGTCGAGGAGAAGGCGACGGGCCGCATCATAGGAACATATCGGATGCAGAGCGGCGCAACTGCCCGGGGCCATCTGGGTTATTACAGTGCGCAGGAGTTTGAATTCGCGGCCTACGAGGGAATGCGGCCGCATTTGCTGGAACTGGGACGCGCGTGCATTGAGCGGGAGCATCGCTCAGGCGAGGTGCTGACGCTGCTGTGGCGGGGCATCGCACAATACGCCGACCATCATGCACTGCGGTATCTGATCGGCTGCTCGTCGGTTCCAACCGAGGACGCAGCGACTGGGTGGGCGATGTATCACCGGCTCGCCGCTTTTGTGGCGGCGCCACATTTGCGGACGCAGCCGGTTGCGGATTATCGGTTGCCGGTACCGCCGAGCGACAGCGCGATTCCGGAGACGAACGTGCCGAAGCTGTTGAAGACGTATCTGGCGGTCGGGGCGCGCATTTGCAGTGAGCCCGCCTGGGACCGCGCGTTTGGGACCATCGATTTTCTGACGCTGCAGGATATGCACGAGCTGACACCTGCGGCGCGCAGCCGGTTTCTGTGCAAACCATGAGTACGAGTCCGTATCGCAATCCGCTTCTTTCGGGCCTGAAGACAGCACTGCTGGCGGGGGCGCTGGTGGAGGTGGCGGCCAGCTTCGCCATGCTGCGACTGCGGCTGAGCGGCGCCAAACCGGTGACCGCGCGCGACCGAGCCAACTGGCTGCAGGATGCAGCGTGCACCGTGCTGAAGCGTATTGGCATGCAAGTAGTGGCGGACGGTGATCCGCCACTCCATGGGCTGGTGGTTTCCAATCACCTGAGCTATCTGGATGTGCTGGCATACGCCTCGATCGCGCCTTGTGTGTTTGTCGCCAAGCAGGAGGTGCGGGCCTGGCCGGTCTTCGGCACGTTTGCCACCATGGCGGGCACGATCTATGTAGACCGGGAGCGGCGCCGAGCGAATGGCGGCGCGTCCGTGTTAATAGAACAGGCGCTGGCGGCAGGCGTGCCCGTAGTGCTGTTCCCGGAGGGCACGTCGAGCAATGGCGCGTCCGTGCTTCGCTTCCACTCGCGCTTCTTCGAGCCGGCGGTGCGGACACAGGCGGTGGTGACGGCGGCGGCAATTGGTTATGCGAGCAGCACGGCTGAGGAGGCCGCACTCGCTTACTACGGGAATGATGTCTTCCAACCGCACCTGGTGCAAACGCTGGGACAGCGCAATCTGGAAGCTCGGGTGGCTTTTGCCGCCACCGGGCAACGCTACGCCGATCGCGAGGAAGCAGCGCGCGCGACGCAGGTCGAGGTCGAACTGCTGCGCAATGTATTTGCGAAGCATCCTGCGATCAAGCCGCCGATCGATCCCTTTCGGCTGACGCGCGCCGGCTGAAGCATTTCTCATCCACAGACTGACGCAATCATTGAACGGCTTACCACGCTGATGGCGGGTTCGTGAATATGCTCGGGCGGCCGAGAAGTTTGTGCTGCGCGTCGGGTAGTGCGAGTGCAGGCCTGCACTTTGCCGTTGACTTTCTATCCATAGAAAGTCTATGTATATGCCAGGACCGAAAAATATGACGAAGAAGAATGACCTGATGCCGGGGACTCTGGACCTGCTGATCCTGACCACGTTGAAACGCTCGCCGATGCATGGTTATGGGATTGCGCTGGCGATCAAGCGGCTGTCGGATGAGGTGCTGACGGTGGAGGAGGGATCGCTGTACCCGGCGCTACAGCGGCTGCTGTTGCAGGGATGGGTGAAGGCGGAATGGAAGATGACAGAGACCAACCGGCGCGCGCGCTTCTACACCCTGACGGCGGCGGGACGGAAGCAACTGGGGGTTGAGCTCTCCGAGTTCCAGCAGATGATCGCAGCGATCGGCCGCGTGCTGCAGGATGCGTGAGGCGGGCGATGGCGTCTTCCGGTCGTTATTTGCGCAAGCTTCGGTTACTTTTTAAGCGCGAGAAGTTTCGCGACGAACTCAACGAAGAGATGGAGTTCCATCGGGCGGCGGCGGAGCGTGCGTTTGTCGATGAAGGGATGACGGCGGAGGCCGCCCGCCGCGCGGCGCGACGGCAGTTTGGCAATACCACGCGGATGAACGAGCAGAGTCATGAAGTTGTCGGTTTCCGTGCGGAGACAGTAGTGCAGGATCTGCGCTTTGCGCTGCGGCAACTGCGGCGAAACCCAGGTTTTGCCTGCACGGCAGTTGTCACGCTGGCCCTTGGGATTTGCTCCAGCGTGTCCATTTTCGCGTTCGTCGATGCGGCGTTGATCAAGCCGTTGCCGTATCAAAATCCCTCCAGGCTGGTTGCTCTGTTTGAGAGCACGCCAAGCGGACCTCGTTTTCATCTTTCATTTCTCGACTACCTCGACTGGAAGCGTCTCAACACGGTCTTTAGCGCACTGGATGCGTTTGACAGCAGCGAATCGCTAATGAGCACCCCGGTGGGAATCGAGCGGGTAGAGGGCGCGGTCGTGAGCGCTGGTTTCTTTCGCACTCTCGAGGTTATTCCGATCCTGGGACGGGACTTTCGTTCAGGCGAGGACGAGTCCGGAGCAGGCCGTAATGTGCTGCTTAGTTATGGCACATGGCAGAGGCGCTTCGGAGGACGAAGGGACGTGATCGGGCAGTCAGTCACTCTGAATGGCAGGGCGAACACCATTATCGGCGTGCTGCCGGCGGCGTTTCACTTCGCACCCACGGGCCCTGCCGAGTTTTGGTCGGCACTTCAGCTTTCCCGGAGTGAGGACCGGGGCTCTCATGGACTCTCGGCCATCGCGCGGCTCAAAGATGGAGCCACCGTTCAGACTGCCGCAGCCAACCTGCAATCGATCGCGGCTCAACTCGCAAAGCGGTATCCGGATGCGGACCAAAGCCGTGGCGCCACGGTCGTCTTGTTGTCTGACGTTATTGTCGGCAATGTCCGGCCGATCATGCTCGTTCTTCTCAGTGGAACAGCCCTGCTGCTGCTCATCGCTTGTGTCAACGTCACGAGCCTGCTGCTGGTGCGCACGGAGGTTCGCAAGCGCGAATTTGCGTTGCGCGGTGCACTGGGAGCTTCGCGCCTCCGGCTCAGAGGTCAATTCATTACGGAGGGGCTGGTGCTGGTCGTGCTTGGCAGCTCGCTTGGGCTGGGGAGCGCGTGGATGCTGATGCAACTACTCACCCATCTCATACCGCCACCCATGATGAGTGCCATGCCTTACCTGAAAGGACTGGGACTCAATCTGCACATCGTGGCGTTCGCGTCTGCTATCTCGCTTGCCGCGGCGCTGCTCTTCTCTGCGGTTCCCATGTTGCGACTGTCGGTGTTCGCTCCTCAGGGTGGTCTCTCTGAGGGCGGCCGCAACACTTCGGGCACATTTTGGCGAAGGCTTGGAGGCAATCTGGTCGCTGTCGAACTGGCTACCGCCATGGTGTTGCTGGCCGGTGCGGGCCTGCTGGCCAAGAGCTTCTACCTGCTGCTCCACACGAATCTTGGAATCCAGCCGGAGCACGTAGCTACTCTGCGCGTTCTTTTGCCGCACTCAAGCTATGCAAAGCCGCAGATCACGGCCGTGGCGAACCGATTCCTGGAAGAGGGAGCTGCACTTCCGGGAGTGACTTCGATCAGTATCGGTCACAGCCTGCCGATTGGAGCTCCCGGCGGCAACACGACGTTTGAGATCGTTGGCCAGCCCACAGCCGGTGCACTCAAAGAGGTGAATCAGCGGGAAGTGAGCGCCAACTATTTCACCACGCTCGAGGTACGTCTGCTGCGCGGCCGCTTCTTCCTCGCTACTGAGGATTCTTCAAAACCTCTGGTGACCATCATCAACAGGGCGATGGCCGAGCGATATTTTCCCGGCGCGAATCCTATTGGCAAACGCATCCGGTACGACGTTTCAGATCCGCCGATTGAGATTGTGGGCATCGTCGACGATGTCAAGGAAGGTCCTCTGGATCAGCCGATGCGCCCGGCGATGTACACGCCCTTCGCTCAGGACCCAGACATCTCCTTCTTCCTGCTGATCCGCAGCTCCCGGACAGAAGAGTCAATCCTCTCCGCGATGACTGCGACTATCCACAGAATCGATCCTGGAGTCGCTATCTCGGAAGAAGGGTCGATGACAGAGCGGGTGGATGAATCGCCCGCAGCGTATCTCCATCGATCCTCTGCATGGCTGGTGGGCGGTTTTGCTGCCCTGGCGCTATTGCTCGGTTCGATTGGACTGTACGGAGTTCTGGCCTACTCGGTCAGTCAAAGGACACGCGAAATCGGCGTGCGGGTGGCTCTGGGCGCACAGCGGAGTTCTATCTATCAGCTTGTGTTGAAAGAGGCGGGATGGTTGATAGCGGCCGGCATTCTCGCAGGCCTGGTTTGCTCGGTGCCTGCGGGGATGCTGATGCGGTCACTCCTGTTCGGTGTGCAGTCCTGGGATGTGCAGATTCTGGCACTGGTGGCCGCTGTGCTGGCTGCTGCGGCTATGCTGGCGAGCTATCTGCCGGCCCGGCGCGCGGCTTCGGTCAATCCGGTTGACGCGCTGCGCGCGGAGTAAGCGGAGGAGGGGTGATGGCATCGATGCTTCGGTTTCTGCGCAAGCTGCGACTGCTCTTCGGACGGGAGACGTTTCGTAACGAGCTCAGCGAGGAGATGGAGTTTCATCGCGCTGCGGCGGAGCGCGCGTTTGTCGATGAAGGGATGACGGTGGAGGCGGCCCGCTATGCGGTACGGCGGCAGTTTGGCAACGCCACTCGATTGAATGAACAGAGTCATGAGGTGGTTGGCTTCCGCGTGGAGACCGTGTTGCAGGATCTGCGCTTTGCGCTGCGGCAACTGCGGCGAAGTCCAGCGTTCACGCTGACGGCCGTCATGGTGCTGGCGCTGGGGATGGGCGCTAACCTGGCGATCTTCGCGTTTGTCGACGCTGCGCTGATCAAGCCGCTGCCGTATCTCAACCCGCGCCGGCTGGTGGGGTTGTTTGGGGCCATTGCGGCGGGGCCGAAGTACTGCATTTCGTATCTCGACTATCTCGACTGGAAGCGGTTGAACAAGAGCTTTCAGTCCATAGATGCGTATAGCGGGTGGAACTTCATGCTGCGGTCGCCGCAGGGGACCGAGCTGGCTGCAGGGGTGCATGTGAGCTCTGGATTCTTTGGCACGCTTGGCGTGGCGCCGATGATGGGCCGGGATTTCCGGCCGGAAGAAGATCAGAGGGATGCAGGGCGCACGGTCATTTTGAGTTATGGGGCGTGGCAGAAGCGCTTTGGCGGCCGCAAGGACGTCCTGGGCAGGACGGTGACGCTGGACGGCGTGTCCAAGACGATCATCGGCGTGATGCCGCGCGATTTCAACTTCGCGCCAGTGGAGCCGGCGGAGTTCTGGGACACGATCGATCCCGCTGATTCGTGCTCGAAGCGGCGCATCTGCCACAACCTCTTCGGAGTGGCGCGGCTAAAGAATGGGGTGACAGCGGCGGCGGCGCTGGACGATGTAACGCGGCTGGCGCGGCAGTTGGAGAAGCAGTATCCGGAGACCAATGAGGGCCAGGGCGCGGCGGTCTTTCCCTTGACGGAAGTGATCGTTGGCGATGTGGAGCCGATCCTCGAGACGTTGCTGGTGGGCACTGCACTTCTGCTGCTGATTGCGGGCGTGAACGTTGCGAATCTGCTGCTGGTGCGGTCTGAAGGCCGCAGGCGGGAGATTGCGCTGCGCGGCGCCCTGGGCGCTTCGGTGGTGCGGATCGTGCGGCAGTTTGTGACCGAAGGCGCGGTGCTGGTGGGAGCCGGGAGCGTTCTCGCCTGTGCGATCGCATTTGTGGCCGTTCGCACGTTGCCGCGACTGATGCCGGCCGACATGCTGGCAGGGATGCCGTTTTTGTCCGGCGCAGGGATGAGTGGCCGTGTCGCGCTCTACGCAGTGGGTGTTGCTGTGGCTGCGTGGGTGCTGTTTGCCGTGGTGCCGCTGCTGCGTTTACCGCTTCGCGATGTGCGCGGCGGGCTGACGGACGGCGGACGAACCGTTGCGGCCATGACATGGCGACGTCTGGGTTCGAGCCTGGTGGTGCTGGAATTGGCAACGGCGATGCTGTTACTGGCCGGGGCCGGGCTGCTGACGCGCAGCTTGTATCAACTGCTGCATGTGGAGATCGGGATGCGGACGGATCATATGGCGATGATCAGCATCGCCGGACCGCCTTCGGAGTATGGGACCGACGAGAAGTCGATATCGCTTGAAAAAGAGGTGCTGCGCAGGATGGAATATCTGCCCGGCGTGCGCTCCGCGGCGGTCGCTACGTTTCTTCCGCTGACCGGCAACGGGCCGTTCAGCGATTTCATCATCGAAGGGCAGCCGATGCCGCCAGGCGACCACGACGAAGCGACGCGACGCGAGATCACGCCGTCGTACTTCGTGACCATCGGCGCACAGATGGTTCGCGGGCGCACGTTCACGGAAGTTGACGGCCTGAAGATGCATGTGGCGATCGTCAACCAGGCGATGGCGCAGAAGTTTTTCGCCGGTCAGGATCCGATCGGCAAGCGGATCAAGTACACGGGCGGAACGGGCCCGAGCCTCGAAATCATTGGCATTGTCAGAGACATCAAGGAAGGGCCTTTGAATGACATCACGAGGCCGGCGTTTTACATACCGTTCGCTCAGGATCCGGGGCCGTTCTTTTCCATTGTGCTGCGAAGCTCGCAGAATGACGCATCGCTGCTGCCGATGATGGTTCGCGTGATGCACGAAATGGATTCGCATATTGCCGTCTTCGGCCAGAGCACGATGGAGACGAGCATTCGCGAGTCACAGACGGCGTATCTGCATCGCTCCGCGGCGTGGCTGGCCGGCGGATTTGCAGGAATGGCGCTGCTGCTGGGCGTGGTGGGGCTGTATGGCGTGATTGCGTATTCGGTAAGCCAGCGCACGCGGGAGATTGGGGTGCGGATGGCGCTGGGTGCGCAGCGCAGTGCGGTCTCCGGGATGGTGCTGGGGGAGGCGCTGCGGTTAGTCGTCATCGGAATTGGCGCGGGCGTGCTTGGATCGCTGGCGACAGCGGGCTTGCTGCGTCCGCTGTTGTTTGGCGTGCGGCCATGGGATGCGACGACGCTGGGTGTCGTGGCCGTGCTGCTGGGGATGGCGGCGATGCTGGCTAGTTATCTGCCGGCGCGGCGGGCGGCTTCGGTGAATCCTGTGGAGGCACTGCGCGCGGAATAGCGGCTGGCCGTTACGGGCAGATGCGCCTGCGGCGCGTTCCCGTTGGGTTCGCTTCCTTTGGTCGCTTACGTTTGATGTGGTGGCGATGCCGGCTTTGAAACTGCAGGTCCTTCGCTTCGCTCAGGATGACAAGAATGCTGGGCCCAGGGGAGGGTTCAGCACAGGTTGGCCTGCGTCCGGGAGCCGGACGGATCCCCGATCGCCACGATTGACGATGCGCGGATCCGCCAGCCTGATTAATTGGGATGCAGGAAGTCAAATCGTTTCACGGCGTCTCTCTTCTTGATATGTCGGAATAGGCGAAATCGGTTGGCAGATTCGAATCCCGAATGGCTGGTAGCGGCCCTGTGTCCTGGCGCTGCTAACCTTATGGGCAGAGATGTCTGCCGCTGCCAATCCGCTGATCTTTCTCTCTGCCGGTGAGGCTTCGGGCGAGCGGTATGGCGCGGCGCTGATGGAGGCGGCCTGGCGGCGGCTGCCGGGGGCGCGGTTTTTTGGGCTGGGTGGAGCCCGGATGGAGGCGCTGGGCTTTCGGCCGGTGGTGCGTGCGGAGGATGTGGCGCACATGGGCATCACCGAGGTGGTGCGGCATGCTCCTTATATCTACGGGCAGTTCCAGCGGCTGAAGCGGGCGATTGCGGCGGAGCGGCCGGCGCTGGCGGTGCTGATCGACTTTCCGGATGTGAACCTGCGGCTGGCCGAGCATCTGCACCGTCATGGTGTTCCGGTGGTGTATTTCGTGTCGCCGCAGCTATGGGCGTGGAAGAAGCGGCGCATCCGGCGGGTGCAGCGCTTTGTGGACCGCATGCTGGTGATCTTTCCCTTTGAGGAGCCGTTTTATCGCGAGCGCGGCGTGTCGGCGGAGTTCGTGGGACATCCGCTGGCCGATCTGGCGGCGCCGGAGGGGACGCGGGAGGCCTTCGCTCTCCAACATGGGCTGGATGCGTCCAAACCGTGGGTTGCCCTGCTTCCGGGCAGCAGGCAACGCGAGGTCCACCTGAATCTGCCCACCATGCTCGAAGCCGCGGACGATGCTTGGCGACACGTATCAGTATGTAGTGCCGGTAGCGCCGACGCTGCCAGAGAAGACGGTGCCCGCGATCCTCAGAGCGCGAGCTGCCGGCGCCAAGCCAGTTTCGGAACCGACACTGGTTGATGACCCACGGGCTGCGCTTTACCATGCGCGCGGGTCGGTGGTGGCGAGCGGTACGGCCACGGTGGAGGCTGCGCTGCTGGGGAATCCGTTCGTGGTGGTGTACCGGTTGTCAAAGTTGAGTTATGCGATTGCCCGGCGATTCGTGACCGTGCCGCATGTGGCGATGGCGAATTTGATTGCTGGGCGGCGGCTGGTGCCCGGAGCTCATCCAGGATGAGTTCACAGCGGCCAATGTGGCCGACGCGCTGCGGCCGCTGCTGGCGGATGGGCCTGCGCGGGAGGAGATGATGGCAGGCCTGCGCGAGGTGCGAGAGCGGCTGCATACGGACGGGCGGGAGAGCGCGATCGATCGTGCGGCGCGTATCTGTGTGGAGCTTCTTGCGGAGCGCGCGGTTTCGACATCCAATGCAGCGGGGAATTCGCCCGCGCGAGACGGACCGGCGCAAACTGCACAGACGGCGGATGTGTACCGGGGATGACGGGAACGGCTGCAGGCTATGGCTTGATAGAGGCACGACGCAGAGAAGCAGGAAGAGAATCGGACAGCGAAGCAGGAAAGTGCCGAATGCAAGCGGGCTGATGTAAGGATTGATGCAAGTTATGACTCGACTTTTTTCTCGTGCCGCAGTGTTCTCTGTGGTCCTGGCGTTGGGATCGGTTGTTGCGCATGCGCAGCAGCTTTCGACCAAGCCGCTGATCAACATCACGGGCTACGTGATTGACGCCTCGGTGATCCCGTCGACGCATGAGCTACACGCAACGGCGAAAGTGAGCTTTAGCGCTCTCGATGCGTTGCCGGTGGCGACCTTCGAACTGCACTCGGGGCTGAAGGTGGCGAAGGTCACGGATGCGAGTGGGCACCCGCTGAATGCGGAACGCGGGCAGGCTTCGACATTGCGTGTGACGCCATCCGAGCCGCTGGCTAAGGGCGACAAGGCGGTGTGGACGTTTGACTATGACGGCACGCTCGAAAACGGCGACGGCTCGCCGGTGGAAGGCTTGAAGCTGGCGTCGATTGGCGATCCGATCAGCTATCTGCTGTATGCGGCGCGATGGTTCCCCATGACCGGCTATCTGACGGACCGCTTCACGGCGGACATTACCGTGCATGCGCCGACCGGCTACACGGTGCTGGGCTCGGGCTCGGCTGGCGCTCCTCATGCGGAGCGCGGCGGACAGACGTGGCAGTTCAACTGGGACCGGCCGGGTTTTCCGGGGACGATTGTTGCGGCGAAGTTCAAGGATCCGATTGCTGTGATGGGCGCGGCGAACATCAAGGTGTACACGACGCCGGCGCACGAGAGCTCGGCCCAGCAATATGCGCAGACGGCGAACCGCGAGTACGACTTCTTCAGCGGCACCTTCGGTCCCGCGGAGTCGGCGCGGCTGAACGTGATCGAGCTGCCGGATGATACGGTGCCGGCCTACTGGGCGCCGGAGATGGCGCTGGTGGCGGGCGCGCAGATGGGCGAGCACAACAACTATCGCCTGCTGGCAAACACGATCGTGCGGCAGTGGTGGAGCTCCATCGTCTCGCCGGCAACGTTGAACGATGCGTGGATCACGAACGGCATGTCGCGCTATGGCGAGTTGATGTACCTGGAAGACGTGGCGGGAAAGCAGAACCTGGAACAGGCAATCACGGACGTTTCCGCCGGTGCGCTGGCGTACGACACGATTCCGTTGACCTCGGCGGGAAGGCTAGACGCGTTCTCGCCGCAGTTCCAGTCGATGACCCTGGACAAGGGCGGGCTGGTCTTCCACATGCTGCGGTACGAGATTGGCGACGACGCCTTCAAGAAGACGCTGCAGACGGTGCTGAGCACGCATAGAGATGCATCGATTACGACGCGCGAGTTCGAGAAGATTGCGGAAGGCTCGAGCCAGCAGAACCTGGTGCCGTTCTTCGCCCAATGGCTGGATGGAACAGGCGCGCCGCAGTTCACGAACAAGTACACGGTGTACCGGCTGGGGAATGGCACCGGCTTCCGCACCATCGGCGAGATCGATCAGGACCTGGACCTATTCCGCATGCCGGTGACGCTGCAGGTGCAGACCGAAGGCAAGACGGAGACGAAGCAGGTGGAAGTGTCGGGCTCGGATTCACAATATGTGGTCGACACCTTCGGGTTGCCGCGCAAGATCCTGATCGATCCCGATGACGAGGTGCTGAAGAATACGCCGGACCTGCAGGTGCGGGTGGCAATTCTGCGCGGGCAGCAACTGCTGGCGCAGGGCGACACCACGGGAGCGATTGAAGAGTTCCAGAACGCGCTGAAGTCAAATCCGACCAGCTCGCTGGCGAATTATCGTATTGGCGATGTGCTGTTTACGCAGCGGAACTATCAGGCGTCGGCGAATGCATATCGCGATGCGCTGCGCGGCGATGATGATCCGAAGTGGACTGAGGTCTGGAGCCATATCCAGCTAGGGAAGATTTTCGACGTGACCGGCCAGCGTGACCGCGCGGTTCATGAGTATCAGCAGGCGATCCAGACGAACGACAATACACAGGGCGCGGTGAACACGGCGCGGCACTATCTTTTGAAGCCTTATGTCCGAGACGAGGGACAGTAGGCGTAGCAGGGATCTGGGCTCAGGGTTGAGATGACTCCGGATACCGCTCCTATATGGGGACGGCGGATGTTACGGCACAGGGTTAATTCTTCTGAACTTCGCTCCGTTGGTTATGACCTAACCGCGTCGCTGCTCGAGGCCGAGTTTCATAGCGGCGACATTTATCAGTACCTGGATGTTCCCGCTCAAGTTGCGTTGGAGCTATTGGGAGCCGAGTCCATGGGCCGATATTTCAATGCTCACATCCGGTCGAAGTTCCGGTTTAAGAAAGTGCGGTAACATCATCCCGCGATTCTTTTGACCTGGAGACTCACCGATGAATACGACATTCCTGCGGATCACCTGTGCGATGTGCGTCGGCCTGCCCATGGTGGCGAGCGCCCAAACCCAAACCAAGAAGCCAATGCCCAGCCCGCCGGCGGATACTTCGCAGACGGTGGATGGTAAGACCGTGTCGATCCACTACAACTCGCCTTCCATGCGCGGACGCAAGATCTTCGGCGGGCTGGTGCCGTATGACAAGGTGTGGCGGACAGGCGCGAATCCAGCGACCTCACTGAAGACAGAAGTGAATTTGAAGATTGGGACAGCGACCGTGCCGGCTGGAAGTTACACGCTGTACACGCTGCCGTCCACCGGGACATGGAAGCTGATCATCAACAAGCAGACCGGCCAGTGGGGGACGAAGTACGACCAGAGCCAGGACCTGGCGCGCGTGGACATGAAGAAGGAGACGCTGTCGTCGCCGCAGGAAGTGATGTCGATCACACTCGAGCCGTTTCAGGGGAAGACGAGCTCGCTGCATGTGCGGTGGGAGACGACGGATGTCTCGGTCCCTGTAACTGCGGAGTGATCACCGCGTAAGATCGCGTCATGATGAATCGGCGGCAGTTTGGCGGCAGTTTGGCGAGCGGATTAGCGGGCCTTGCGATGACGGCGTGGGTGCGGAGGGGGCTTGCTGCGCCGAAGAACGCCGCTCGGCCGTTCAAGCTTTCCGTGATGCTCTGGACGCTGCGGCAAGAGTACCCGACGGAGCAGGCGATCGACCTGGTAGCGGGCGCGGGTTACGACGGATTTGAGCTGGTCGATGAAGACAAGAAGTGGTCGGCCGCCGATGTGACCCGCATTCGTGCGCGTATGGCGCAGTTGGGGATTGTGTGCGATGCGATGTCGGGCATCGATACCGGCTTTGCCGAGCCGGGCGCGGCCGAGAAGCTTGCAGACGAGTTAACGGCGCGCATGGCGCAGGCAGAGCGGCTCGGCTGCCGGCGGATCATTCTGCTATCCGGAAAGCGGGACAATTCGCTGCCGCGCGAGAAGCAACATGCGGTGTGCATCGAGAATCTGAAACGCGCGGGCGACGTGGCTGCGAAGCGCGGATTTACATTGCTGCTGGAGCCGATCGACGCGCTGGAAAATCCGCCGATTTATTTGACGCGTGTGGAAGAGGCGTTTGATATTGTGCGCGCGGTGAAGCTGCCGAGCGTGCAGGTACTCTACGACTTTTATCACCAGGCCAGGGGGTTAGGTGATACTGGAGACCTCAGTTCGTTGCTCGCGCCAGTAAAGGGAAATGTCGACCTTCTAGGGCTGGTGCATGTCGCCAATGTTCCCGGCAGACGTTCACCGAATAACGGCAAAATAAACTACTTACATCTATACAGCGCGCTTCAGGCCTACGGTTATCACGGCTGGATGGCGATGGAGTTTCTTCCGCTGGGTGATCCCAAAGCTGAACTCGTGGAAGCCATCAGCGAAATTCACTGATCCATTGATCCCAATGACTGCCGATGCCCGAGATGGCTGTATGTGAATCGGGACGGCACGAGAGTGCAAGCGGACCCGATACAGCCTGAACGGACCAGACGGCCTAAGAGGCTCTGTCCCAGACAGTCAAGCTTGCCGACGTTAAGTCGGAAGATTACGGCACGATTTTCTGTGTAGGCGGGCCGGCCCATGTGGGAGCTCGCAGAAAGCCAGATTCCATCGTTTTACGAATTATTGGTTGCGCGGGAAAGGTGTCACGGTCATGCTCCGCTGGAGCGGCGCAGGAGTTAAACGCTTCGGCGTAGACTCTGGGTGATCGACGAAACGGCGCGACTTGACACATCGCACACTCCCATTCCGCTAAGGCATTTAGCTTCTTGTCAAATTGAGGGTTCTAGATGAACGATCAACAGACGAAGCAGTATTCTGGAGTGCGAGATCAAGAGATCCGTGCGGCATTGGATCAGCATTGGGCGGCGTCCGATGCCAACGATTTTGAAACGGAGCACCGCATCTATCACGAGGACGCTGTGCTGGACTACCCGCAGTCAGGCGAGCGAACCCGCGGTCGAGCGAACATACAAGGCCAACGCGCGAGTCAGCCGAGCGAAAAGCGGTTTACTGTCCGACGAATTATCGGCAGCGGTGATCTTTGGGTCACCGAATTCATTCTGACATACGATAGCAAGCCGTCCTACACCGTGAGCATCATGGAGTTCAGGGGCGACAAGGTTGCGCGGGAAACACAGTACTTTGCGGATCCATTCGAGGCTCCCGCATGGCGCACGCAATGGGTCGAACGGATGGACACATAATCTCGAGGCGACAGAATTCGCTAACGACGCCGCCACTCCGGTTTGCAGCGTAATTGTCGAGACAGAGGTTAACGCCAGATATCCGCGAAGTCCTGATTAACGCGTTTATCAGATGTCGAACGTATGGTTTTGGGGGATCGTTACAGCACTACTCCTATGGGGGGGCAAAGATGGACTGGAAATGGTTGGTCCAGTTTGCACTGCTGGGCAGCAGTGATCTGGAGCAATACGCCATCCTTCTCGTACGCGTTTCGATCGGGCTGTTCTTCGCCATCTCCGGGGCAAACAAATTGTTTGTCGCCGGCGGCACGAAACCTGTTTACGAAACGCTTGTTCAGGCCAAGCTCCCGTTTCCCCACCAGGTGGCTTATTTCGTGTCGGGTGTCGAGTTCGTTGGCGGATCCCTGGTGACCGTGGGGTTTCTTTCGAGCCTGGCCTGCGTGGCTTTATTGATCGATATGATTGTCGCCGTTCTGACCGATACGCTTTCCACCATGCGTAAAGGACTGTCGCCTCTTAACTGGTTCGACAATTTCCTTTATCTTCCGGAAGTCTTGTACGTGCTCTTCTTTATCTGGCTGACCTGCTCTGGTCCGGGAAAGTTCAGCGTCGATCACTGGCTCGCGGGCACGTTACAGATGTGATCGATCGACTGAGCGGCTTGCTGCTGGACAAGAGATCGATGGTGATTCCCAAAATTTCAGCCGCAGGACTGGCGCTAAGTTCTCATTAACGCCGTTTTCGGAGAGGTAAAGTAGCGAGTACTTATTTTGGAGTCCGACTTTATCGGGACTTATGGGTTACAAAAGATGAAGTCTGCGCGCAATTGAGGTAGACGCACGCGATTCGCTGCATGCCGATCAGGATTCGGAATCAACTGCGTCAGCCGGAGTATCTCGCTGTTGGTTGGATCATCGGCGGGGTGCTTCCGCTGGAGCCACGCTGTCCGTGGGTCGGCCACTTTTTGCGGACCAGGTTGGCTACGTAGAAACTGGCCCGCTGCACCGAAATGAAGAGATGCTAACCGCACTTTGGACTTGGACGAGGTACGCATGGCCCGACTGCTTTCGGTAAATGTCGGCCTTCCGCGCGACGTTACATGGAACGGTAAAACTGTCCGAACCGCAGTCTGGAAATCTCCGGTTACGGGACGCCGAATTGTGCGCAAACTCGGTATCGATGGTGATGCGCAAGGCGATCTGGCGGGTCATGAGGGAGCACCGCGGCGTATTCGCCTATCGCCGGAACCTGTGGAAAGGCAAACAAAAGGCGAAGATCAATATGGCTTTCATTATCAGCAGCGCGGATTGCCGCAGGGCGGTGGAGTCGCGCCATTGCTGATTCCGCTACGCGGGAATATAGAACTGCTGGGGCTGGTGCATGTGGCCGATGTGCCGGGGCGGCATGCGCCAGGTACGGGTGTCATCGACTATGCGGCGAGCGATCGCGGGCTACCGCGCGATGGATGCGCGGATGGATGACGATGGAGTTTTTGCCGACGGAGCGATGCTAAGCGGAAACTCGAGCAAGCTGCAGGCAAAACTGTCTGAAGTGGATCGACAGCGAATACGAACTTTGTGGAGCTCGCACTCCGGCACGTTTCGTTCCGCGCGCTCCGCCACCGACGGAAGGCGGTCTTAGACTCCGAACATTGCAGCACAGGGACTCCGTCGACTGTAATCTTTGAGATGAACCGCCGTTCAGGAGCACAGAATGAGCCGGGTACTCATCATTGGGGATCAGCTGCTCACCATGGGCGATGAGCCGTTGAGTCGCGAGATCGGCGCCGCACTCACGGCCCAAGGTTTGCCGGTGGAATACGCAGCAGGACATGCCGACGCCCTCCTGCGACTTCGGATGCGGTCCTTCGGCGTGGTGATTACCAACAGCGATAGTTCAGTGGCCGAAGATTTGGCGTTGCTGACAGAGATGCGTGCCGTTCGGCCCGGAGTGAAGTACATCGTCCTGGCTCGTCACAGTACGCCGAACGAAGTCATCGCAGCGTTGCGCGCCCGGGTGTTTGCTTGCTTTACGCCTCCCTTTGATCGGGACGAGATCGTGCACCTGGCCGCCAGCGCAGCATCGGACAACGAATGGCGAAATGATATCCAGGTGCTAACCGCGAAGCCCGGCTGGGTGTCCGTTCGCGTCAATTGCCGTCTGATCAACGCCGAGCGCCTCATGACCTTTGCGAAAGAGCTGAGCGTTCAGCTGCCTGAAGACACACGGCAGGACATGATGCAGGCGCTTCGGGAGATTCTGCTGAACGCAATGGAGCACGGAGCTGCGTTCAATCCTGAACAAGTGGTTCAGGTCACCGCGATACGAACGGCAAGGTCATTTGTGTTTTACGTACAGGACCCCGGGGCGGGCTTCCGCCGTGATTTGCTTGTGCATGCCGCTTCGGGCAATGCTGGCGATGATCCTTTGGCACAGGTCGAAGAACGCGAGAAAGAAGGAATGCGCGCGGGTGGTTTTGGTCTTCTTGTGGCTTCGGGCACGGTGGATGAGCTGATTTACAGTGAGATCGGTAACGAGGTGCTGCTCATCAAGTACATAGATTCGAAGCCGGACGCCGATAAGGCTTGAATGCTGCAGTGCTCGATTCTGTGATCGAAATTCGTCTTCCAATAAGCCGCCCTACTTCTCCTTCACGAGCGGTAACTCGATATAGCTGGCGCTATCGGACGCGTGATAGATGCGCTGCTCGGCCTTCTCGTAGTCGCTCGGTTTCGCGAACATGATATTCGGCACGAACGTCTGCGGGTTTCGGTCGTAGAGGGGAAACCATGCGGATTGCACCTGCACCATGATGCGGTGGCCGGGCAGGAAGACGTGATTCGCCGTAGGCAAGTCGAATTGATAGGGTAGGGGCGCATTGGCCTGGATGGGCTTGGCGACGGTGAAGCCCTCGCGATAGCGGCCGCGCAGGATGTCGGCTGAGACCATGAGCTGGAATCCGCCGAGGTGCGGATATTCGGCGACCTCGTCCGGATAAACATCGATGAGCTTGACCACCCAGTCGGAGTCGGTGCCACTGGTGGAGGCCACGAGATGCACGACCGGCTGGCCGCTGATCTTGACCGGATGGGTAAGCGTATCGGTTACGAATGAGAGAACGTCGGGGCGGCCGGAGGCTTCGCGCTGATCATCGACCAGCCAGAAGGACCAGGTGAGCTCCCCGGTATAGCCCATGGGCTGGATGGGGCGCTTGCGAAAGGGTACGGGCTTGGCCGGGTCCGAGATGTAGCTGGTGAATGCGTCGCCGCCGGAAGGCTTCTCGAAAGCGAGGCCGAGGCCAGGCTCGAGATAGAGCGGAGTGGGCTGGATGGTGCAGCCCTGGGCGCAGCCGGCGGGCCACGTGGGAAGCTTCTCCCATTCGTTGGTGCCGGTTTCAAATGCGGTGACGGTGGAGATCTGCGGCGGGTCGTCCTTGAGGTAGTGAGCGAGGAAGGGGGCGAGGACATGCTGGCGGAAGTAAAGGCCGGTGTCCTGCCCGAAGTGGAGTTCGCCAAGGGTGCTGACGTCTTCGATCTCCTGTCCGTGGTGCCAGGGGCCCATCACCAGGAAGAGCTTGTCGTTTGCGGTGTCCTTGGGCTTGACTGCTTTCCATACGGCGATGGCGCCGTAGATGTCCTCCTGATCCCAGAGTGAGTGCACGAGCAGCGTGGGAACGATGAGCGGTTCTTTCGCGAGGATCTTGTCGAGCGCCTGATCGCTCCAGAAGCTGTCGTACGCTGGGTGGGCGGCGACCTTGTTCCAAAAGGGAAGCTGATCCATGCCGCGCTCTTTGGCGAGCGCTCCGGCGGAACCGGCGCGCATCCACATATCGTAATCGTCGTAGTTGCTTGTCCACCAGGTGATGGTGTTGGAGCGGGTTGCCGACTGGTCGTAGATGTAGGTGAGGTTCTGCTGGCGGAAGGCGCCATTGTGGAACCAGTCGTCGCCCATCCAGCCGTCCACCATGGGGTTCATCGGGACATCGACCTTAAGCGCAGGGTGCGGGTGGACGAGCGCCATGAGCGGCAGAAAGCCGTCGTAGGAGATGCCGAGGATGCCGACCTTCCGGTTGGTCTCGGGGATGTTTTTGACGAGCCAGTCGATGGTGTCATAGGTGTCGGTGGACTCGTCGATGGGTGTGGGATTTTGGGGGCCGTGGAGAGGACGGTTCATGATGAAGTCGCCCTCGGAGCCGTATTTCCCGCGGATGTCTTGAACTACCCGAATGTAGCCGCCATCCACGATGACGTCGACTGCGTTGTCGTAGCCCTGGAGGATGGGGGCGAGATGCGAGCTCTGCTCATGCGAGGTGAGCGCGGTGGCGTCGTAAGGCGTGCGGGTGAGCAGGATAGCCGCATTCTTCGCGCCGTTGGGAACGAGGATGACCGTGTGCAGCTTGACGCCGTCGCGCATGGGGATCATGACGTCGCGACGCTGGTATTCGAAGCCGGCGTTCGTAGGCTGAAAGTGCGCCGGCGTTTCGCTGGGATAGGCGGGTGTGGTCTGTGCGATGGCGGGGAGGCAAACAGCGAGCAGGGCGGCTGTCAAAGTGAGACAGCGAGGCAAAACGTGCATGCGGGTCCTCATAAAAGGAATGCGCGGAATGAATGAGCTGTGAGACGGACGCTAACACACGATTCACCGTCTCGGCAAAGGGACTAGCCGTCCAGGCAGACGCACTCACGTGCGGATTGCGGATTGCGAGAGGCCCTCCCTCCGGTCGCGGCCTGCGCCCATTGTGGCAAGGCTGAGAGAAAGTGTCGGTATTTCGACGAGGCGCAGGAAAGCGCTTCGCACTGGATGGCAATCTTTACAACATGAGGCGCTAAGTGCCCATGGCGACGACGAAGTACTGCGCCGGCTTTGTGCCAGGGTTGCGCACGCCGTGGAGTTCGCCGGAATGGACGAAGGCGGCACCGCCGGGATCGATGGTCGTGGTTTTGCCGGCAATGGTGACGGCGAGCTGGCCTTGCATCATGAGGAAGAGCTCTTCATGCGCGTGCTGATGCGGCGGATGCGGCGAACTGCCGGGGGCGAGCGTCGTCTCGTGGACCTCGAGATGGTCGTTCGAGTGCGTGGTCCCGTCCAGGATAGGGCGCGACGCGTTGGCACCATTCTCGTGAACGGGCAGGGTGTCAAACGCTTTGGCGAAGGACTGGATGGGCGCGAGGGGCTGGTCTGCTGCTCGAGCAGCGAGCGCGGCGGTGGCGGCGAGAGCGGGGAGCGAGAGACAGAGCGTGCGGCGCGTGTTGTCCATGGACGAGATAGTACGCCGGACGGTTCGGGATCGCGAGCTAGAGGTGCGTCAGTTTGCCACGGGGCGCAGCTTGCAATCCTGTAGTTCGGAAAAAGTCCAGGCAGGGCTCTTACGAAGCGACGGTGTCGGCTATGGGCGCAGCGGCTCGAGTCGAGCGCTCTTTTTCCGCACGCTTTCGACGCACCTGGCGTTGTGCCACATAGATGAGCCCGATGAAGGTTGCGATCAGCAACGAGAGTGCGTAGACGCCGTGAAGCTGGGGTACCTCGCCATACAGCAGGGCCAGGCCCACGAAGACAAAGAGCAAGTGCGCGCAAAAGACCTCGATTGAAGCGCGTCCCAGCGTGATGAACGGCTCGCGTGAGATGAGCCACCGCACAGCGCCGCGCAAGCTATAAAGCACGCAGACAAAGGCGATGATGTTCAAGACGCGCAGCGGCCCGAGCTGCCATTTGTCCAGCAGCAGGCCAAGGCTATCCTGCGTCAGCCGCGCGCCCCACCAGGCATGCCGCACACCAACGAAGAAGAGGCAAATCGCGCCGGCAATTCCGATCGCCCATTTGGGGAGAGAATGCAGCGGCAACTCGCCTTCGATCGAACGGGCCCCCATCCACATACCCATGATCCAGACCCACTGCCAAGCGAAGAGGTTGAAGGCGCCCCATTGCTGCAAGGGGATGGGCAGATGCGTAATGCTGACGACAAAGTGCTGAACTACCGCGCGCAACCCAAACTGAGCTCCCAGCCAGATGAGGGTGCTGCCAAGGATGACTGGCCGCCAGCTTCGCTTCACCGCAATTGAGAATGCGAACGGCGACGCGAGCAGGAAGATGACGTAAATGGGAAGGATGTCCAGCAGGGGCGGGCAATAAATGAGTAAGAGCGAGCCGACGATGGCGACCGCCGGATGTGCGATGTAGAAGTCCAGCAGGTGTTCGAGCGCGGCATGATGGCGGTATACCGCGAAGGCCGCGGCGAAGGTGAAGGCCAGCAGCAACAGCGACACATGATAGGCGTAGACGCGAAGTGCGCGCTTCCATAGCTTGCCGCGGAGTCGGCCGGCATTTTCCGTCGCCTGCCGCATGTAGACGCGTCCCACCAGAAGCGCAGACAGGAAAACGAATCCTTCGGCAGAGGAGACAAAACCGAAGGGCTGATTGACCAGATCGCTCAAACGCGTGGGCAGATGGGTCAACGTCATCCACACCAGGAAAAGGCCGCGCAGCGCATCGAACTCCGGCTTGCGCGGGAGTTGCATGCTTTTCACGACAGCGACGGATGTGGTCTTGAGCGTCAAGTGGAAACACTACCCTTTACGTGCTTAGACGACACTTGGGGGAGCAAGTTGCTATCTAAATCTACCGCCGAATCTGACGCCGATTTCGGGCAAATTCCTGCATCGCTCGGGGGATAGACGCATCGTTTGGAGGGCCCGAATTGGCTCAGTAAGCCGCGATCCCGGTAATGGCCTGGCCGATGATCAGCGTGTGGATATCCTGAGTGCCTTCATAGGTCTTGACCGACTCCAGATTCATCATGTGGCGCATGACGGGATAGTCATCGCTGATGCCATTGGCGCCCAGGACATCGCGAGCCATGCGCGCGCACTCGAGCGCAATCGCAACGTTATTCCGCTTCGCCATGGAGATATGTTCATGGCCCACCTTGCCGGCATCCTTGAGCCGCCCCACCTGCAGAGAGAGCAGCTGGCCCTTGGTGATTTCGGTGATCATCCATGCCAGCTTCTCCTGCACCAGTTGGTGGCTGGCGATGGGCTGGTCGCGGAATTGCTTGCGCATCAGGGAGTATTGCAGCGCCGTGTCATAGCACGACATGGCCGCGCCCAGCGCGCCCCAGCCGATGCCGTAGCGCGCCTGATTCAGGCACATCAGAGGCGACTTCAGACCGCCGGAACCGGGCAGCACCGCCGACGCGGGCAGACGCACATCCTGCAACGAGAGTCCTGAGGTGACCGAAGCGCGCAGCGACCATTTGCCATGGACATCGAAGGCGCGAAACCCGGGCGTTTTGGTGGGCACCAGGAAGCCGCGAACACGGTCGTCCTCGTCCGCTACTTTGGCCCAGATAACCGCGACATCGGCGATGGAGCCGGAGGTGATCCACATCTTTTCGCCATTCAGGATGTAGTCCGTGCCGTCACGCCGCGCGCGTGTGCGCATGCCGCCGGGATTGGACCCGAAATCCGGCTCGGTCAGCCCGAAGCAGCCCAACTTCTCGCCCTTCGCCATAGCGGCCAGCCACTCGTCCTTCTGTTCGTCGGAGCCGAAAGTGTAGATGGGATACATGACGAGTGCCGATTGCACACTGACAAAAGACCGGATGCCGGAGTCGCCGCGCTCCATCTCCTGGGTCACCAGTCCGTACTCGACGTTGGACATGCCGGCGCAGCCGTAGCCATGAAGGTTGGCGCCAAAAAAGCCCATTTCGCCCATCGGCTTCACCAGCTCACGCGGGAAGCGGCCCTCGCGGTTGCACTCTTCGATGATGGGGATCAGGTTGTCATCGATGAAGCGGCGAGCGGTATCGCGGACCAGCCGCTCATCGTCGGAAAGCATGGCGTCGAATCCGATGAAGTCGACGTTTTTGAACTTGAAAGCCATTGCGCGCTGTGTCCTTTACGGCAGATGTCCAAACCATAAAGGTTAGCAGAGACCGTGCTGCCGTCTCCTTGGGCGCGAAACAGCCTTATCGCGTCATTTCTTCGCGACCACGCCGATGAGAGCCCATGGAGCAATCAGCACGTGTTCATCGTCTGCGACCGCCCGCATCTCCTTCAGGATATCCAGCAGCACGTCTTCGCGGCATACACCGGTCCGAGCTACCACTGGGATAGCCTCGGCATAGGTGTGTTCCCAGATGCGCTTGCCAGGCCCGCGCAGCATAGCGGGAAGGTCAACCCGTACCTCTGGTGGTTGGAAACCTGCGTCTATAACGGCAGCAGGTAATTCCACGCCGTAGTCGTAATTCACACCCATACGTCGGCTTGCATTGAGGCAAAGCAAAACAGATCGCGCGTATGCGGGCGAATCGGGGTAGCAAAACGTGTTTGAGAGCCGTAGCTCCTGCGACACGAGAAAGCCGCCAGGCTTTAAGACGCGGTGTAACTCTCGTAGAACATCCCCGGGCTTCGTGAGATGGCAGAGCAGGAGTCTGCAGTGCACGATATCGAAGCTCTCCGAGGGCAAGCCGGTCTCGTATGCGCTGGCTTCGATGAACTCAACAGGCTGCAGATCTTTGCACTCGTTCCAATAGCCCTTCGCGACCACAAGCTGGTCCGGGTTTACGTCCGCGGCGACGACGGAGCCGGTGGATCCGACCTTGCCTGCGAGCCAACAGGAGACGGTGCCCACTCCGCATGCCATGTCGAGCACGCGCTTCCCGGGGCCGACGCCCGCGTGGATCAGCAACTGCCGTGTGAAGGCACCATACACATCATCCAACAGGCGCAGACGCTCCGCTGCTGAACTGCTTCCCGTATCGAGCACATACACATCACTCGCGGTCCCTTTCGCTCCTGCAGCCATGATGAATCCTTTCGAGTCTGGAAAAAGGCCCGGGACCCGGCGCGAATGGAAGGCGGAGGGTTGTTGCGAGGGATTGCCCCGAATTGTAGCGTCGCGAAGCCTGTCTGTCGCGCGGATTCGCTCTATTCGTAACGCAGCGCGATCTGCGGGTCGATCCGCGCGGCGCGGCGCGCCGGAATCCAGCAGGCCACGAGCGCGATACCAAGCAGCAACAACGGCACGGTCAGGAAGGTCACCACATCATGCGGGCGGACGCCATAGAGGAAGCTGCTGGAAAATTTCGCCAGCACCAACGCCGCAGGCACTCCGACGACCAGCGCAACCGCTGTCAGCAACATGCCCTGGCGCACGATCAGTCGCTGGACCGCGCCAACCTGCGCGCCCAGCGCGATGCGGATGCCGATTTCGCGTGTGCGACGGCTGACGGAGTAGCTCATGATGCCGTAGAGGCCGACGACGGCCAGCACCATTCCGATAATGCCGAACGTCCCGAAGAGTGTGCCGCCGAGGCGTGGAAGGAAGAGCGCGCTGCGGAGATGCTCCTCGATCGTCTCGGCGTTATAGACTGCCATCGCCGCGTCGAGAGCATGGATCTGGCTACGGACTTCGTTCGCGACTGCCGCGGAGTCGCCCTGATAGCGGACGATGAGCTCATAACCAAGGAAGGATGGATCGCTGCCGGTGCTCTGCGCAAGCGAGCGGAAGAGGATGGGGCGCGTGTTCTCGCCGATGGTGCGCGACTTGATGTTTTTGACGACACCGATGATCTGGTAGTCGACGCCGGCGCCGCTGACATGCCGGCCGATGGGGTTTTCTCCGTGGAAGAGCTGCTGGACGAATGCCTGATTGACAACGCCGACCTTCTGCCCGGTAGGCGACTCCTGCGCGAAGTCGCGACCGAGGATGCGGGGAATGCCTAGAGTCTCGAAGTAGCCGGGCGTAGCCATGAAGAGATCGACGATTGGGAGATCCTGCGGGCTGGGGCGGCCGACGACGGAAAAGCCGTCGCTGCGATGCCCGCCGGAGAGCGGAGCGGAGTCGGTGGCCGCTACGGACACCACTCCGGGCAACGCTGCCACTCGTTCCCTCAATTGAGTAAGGAACTGCGTCGTCCTCTCCGGGGTGTAGCCGCTCACGCGCGGATCGACCGACATCATGAGCAGCCCGCGTGAGCGGAAGCCAATGTCGATGGTGGATGCGTTCTGCAGGCTGCGCAGCAGCAATCCGGTGCCGCAGAGCAGGACGAGGGACATAGCAATCTGGGCCACGACGAGGATGCTGCGCAGATTCATTCGGCGGCCGGGGCGAGCCATCGCGTCCTCGCCTTTGAGAGCGCTGGTAAGGACCGGTCGTGACGCAATCCAAGCCGGAACGATGCCGAGAAACAGCCCGGTCGCTACGCTGAGCGCAAAGGTGTAGAGCAGGACTCGCCAGTCCACGGCAACGCTGACATCGAGCGGCACAGGTGCGGGAACACGGAAGGCAGAGAGAGCGCCAGTTGCCCAGAGAGCCAGCACAATGCCGACTACGCCGCCGCCGAGCGCCATCAGGATACTTTCCATGAGCATCTGGCGCAGCAACTTTGCGCGAGCAGCGCCAAGCGCGAGGCGGATGGCCATTTCCCGCTGACGTGCCACGCCTTTGGCGAGCAGGAGATTGGCGACATTCGCACACGCGATGGCTAGCACCAGCAGGACCGCAACGGAGAGGATTCCCAGGAACATCAGAATCGTGGAGTGATCACGGCCAGGCGGAAGGGAACCAGCCTGAGTCAGAAGGAATCCGCCGCCCTTGTCTGTGGCCGGATAGGCCTTGGCGTAATGGTTCGCCAGCGTTGCGAGTTCCGCAGAAGCCTGTTTGGAGGTGACGCCGGGGTTCAACCGCCCGACAACAGCGAGCCAGTGCTGGTCGCGCGCATCGCGCTTGGGAGTACTTGGGGCAAGCTGCTCCACATTTCCAAGCGGTACCCAGAACTCCGGATCGAGGACGAGGTCGAGCCCGTGAAACCCCGGTGGGGCAACACCGACGACGGTGTAAGGGTGGCCGGAGAGTGTAATGGGTTTGCCGATGATGTTGGGGTCGGAGGCGAAGCGGCGCTGCCAGAGGCGATGGCCGAGGACGATGACCGGCTGATGTTCTTCCGATTGCAGGAATCCGCGGCCGAGGGTCGTGCCGAGGCGCGCGACGTCGAAGTAATTCGCTGTCGCCGCCTGACCCCACGCGCGTTCCGGCTCGCCCTTCCCGCCGATGGACGCAGGCAGCAGTTCGTAATAGGCAGCCACGCCAGAGAACGACTTTGCCTGATCGCGCACATCGATGTAGGTCGGCATGGAGAAGTTGTTGCAGCACTCGTCGCCATCATGTGTGGTGTGCAGCGCCAGCAACGTGCCTGGGTCGCCGACCGGCGCAGGCCGCAGCACGAAACGGCTGACGATGGAAAAGATGGTGGCGTTGGTGGCGATGCCGATGCCGATCGAGAGCACGACCGCGAGCACAAAGCCCGGCGACGCCAGAAGCCGCCGGAGAGTGTAGGTAAAGTCCTGCCGCAGAGCCGCCATGTTGTCACCCGCCGATGTCTGTCATTTACGACGTGGACTCGAAAATGTTCCATGTTCGATGAGAAATTCTGCGGGAAGTATCTGACCGACGCTATACTGCGTCTCCCGCCCCGTTCACCTGGAAAGCTCAAATGACGAGAGATCGAATGACCCGACTTTGCCATGCCATCACCCTTGTTGTGTCGTTTGCGCTGATGGCGCAGGCCGGCACCGTTGCAGCGCAGTCACAGAACCCAAAGGTTCGGGCAATCACTGCATTCGTGCGGCTGGATCAGGGCAACTATCGAAAGCAGATTGACGAGACGCTCGTCGTCCTCAAGCAGGCAAAGGCAGAGTTCGCGGCTTCAGGGTACGAAGTAGAAACGATTCGCATCACCACGCAGCCTCTGGCAGAGCTGGTGGCGGGAATGCCTGAAGACAAGGCATTGGCGTTTTTGCGGGAGCTCGACGATCTGTCCGTGAAGGATAACTTCATACCCAACGTTGGACCTGCCATGCTGCACGATAGCGATGATCCGGCGACCATGCACTTGCTGGAGCGCTCCCTCTCTACCCTGCCAAACATTGAGAGCAGCACCATCATCGCGGATGAGAGCGGTATTCACTGGAAGACTATCCAGCGCACGGCCGAACTGGTGCGGTACGTCAGCGAGCACAGTCCGCATAGTCAGGGGACATTCAACTTCACCGCAACTGCCATGCTGAAGCCATTGTCGCCCTTCTTTCCAGGCTCGTATCACACGGGTGCCGGCAAGCAGTTCGCCATCGGATTCGAAGGCGCCAATGTGGTTCGGGACGTTTTCACCAAAGACAAAGGCAATGCCGAAGCTGCAACTGCCGATCTAACCGCGGCGCTGACGAAACATGCGGCAGTAGCCGATTCGATTGGCCGGAAGGTTGCCGGGGAGACGGGCTGGACCTACGTCGGCGTCGATCCCACTCCAGCACCGCTTGGCGACGTGTCGATCGCGGCGGCCATTGAAGCATTCACGGGCGCGAAGTTCGGGTCCAGCGGAACGCTGACCGCGGCGCGCATCATCACCGCTGCAGTGAAGGCCGTGCCGCAGCATCAGACCGGCTATTCAGGCTTGATGGTGCCGGTGATGGAAGACAAGTTGATGGCACAACGCTGGGCGGAGGGCACATACAACATCGACTCCCTGCTTGCGTACTCTGCGGTCTGCGGAACCGGGCTGGATACGATCCCGCTGCCGGGAGAGATCAGTCTCGAACAAATGGAGCGGATGTACTCGGACGTGGCCTCGCTCGCGACCAAGTGGAATAAGCCGTTGTCGGCCCGTCTCCAGCCGATTCCCGGCAAAAAGGCGGGGGACCGAACCGAGTTCAAAGATCCTTACCTCTTCAACACGACGCTGCACGCGTTGCCATAGAAAGCACTAGCTGACGTGCTGTCCTTCATCGGCGGACGGGCCATAGAGGGCCGGCACTGCGGCTTCATTCAGCCGCAGGTACACGGTCAATTGTCCGCGGTGATGAGCCAGATGGCTGAACACGGCGTCGGAGATCATGACGTAACGAGGGCCGTCGGCCAACACTCGATTGCCGGAGACCAGCCGCCAGTGATCATGCAAGTGCCTTTCGTCCGTGCCTTCCAGCGCACGCTTGGCTTTGGCGAAGCCCTCGTCGAGCAGTTGCAGCAAATCCGCGCGAGTTTCGACGGCGCGCGTACGGAACGTGTCGGCCTGCGGATCTTCAAAGTCCATCTGGTCACCCTCAATCATGAAGGCCACCCAACCGGGCATTGCGGCAACGAGCGCTGCCAGATAGCCCAGTGCCATCGATTTCTGATGCGGCTTCCAGTCATTCCGTCCCTCCGGGACGCGCTCGATCACTCTGCGGTTCAGCGTGGTTTCCTGTTCCAGTTGCTTCAGGAAAAACTCTTTCAGCTCCATCTCTTCCTCCAAGTGGTTCTGATTACGAGAGCAAGAATAAAAATTCATTTATGACAATTGATGTCATGATTAAAAATAAAAATGGAATGTATGAGGTGACGTCCTGAAGTCCGACCGGCTGCTCTCCGCGCTTCTGCTGCTGCAGGCCCATGGCCGCATGACCGGCCGTGCGCTCGCGGAGCGTCTGGAGGTATCGCAACGGACGATGCATCGCGACATGGAGGCGCTAAGCGCCGCGGGAGTGCCGGTTATGGCGCTGCGTGGAGCGCAGGGTGGTTGGCAACTGGAGAAGGGATGGCGCACGCAGGTTCCGGGGCTTGACGCTTCGGAGTTGCGCGCGCTGCTGATGGCGCAGCCGCGTGTGTTGAGCGAACCTCGTCTGGCGGCGGCCGCCGAGCGCGCTCTTGGTAAGTTGATGGCCTCGCTGCCGGGAAACATGCGCGAGCAGGCCGTCGCCATGCGCGAGCGGCTGTACGTGGACGCGAACGACTGGCGGCCGGTGAGCGAAGACCTTTCCATGCTGCCGGCGGTGCAGGATGCCGTGGCGCGTGACTGCCGGCTCAGCTTCGATTACACGCGTGCAGATGGCGAGCGCGGTCCGCGCGTGGTTGATCCGCTTGGCCTGGTGGTGAAAGGGATGACCTGGTATCTAGTGGCGCGCACGCCGCGCGGGATGCGCACCTATCGCGTTTCGCGGATGCGCGCAGTCACCCCGCTTGCGGTCTCATTCCAGCGGCCGGCGCGTTTCGACCTGGCGAAGCATTGGCAGAAGTCCGTCATCGAACTCGAGGCGCAGCGCCGGCGCTATGGAGCCACTCTGCTGTTGTCCCCGCAGACGGCGGAATCGCTGATTCGCTGGTGTGTTGCGAAGCCGGCTGCGACCGCCATTCCGCAAGATGCTCCGCCAGGATGGATGGCGATGCAGGTCGACTTTGACAGCGAGGAGCAGGCGCTTTTTTTGACGCTGGGGCTGGGAGCGCGCGTACGCGTGATAGGGCCGCCGGAGTTACGCGAGAGAGTTGCTGCCGAGCTGCGGGCGACGTTGGAGGCAGCGAGTTAGTCCTGATCCGCTTTTCTTTTCGATGCTTTCGTCTCTGCGACGCGGAGTGCCTCCTCAACTGCTTTCTGTGCGCGTCGTTCGCGTGCCTCCGGGCTCTGGTAGTAAAAGATGCCCAACAGTTGCGCGCGTCGCTGCACCGGCGTCATCGCGTCCCATCCGGCTCGCGCCTTGGGTGCGCGCCGAAAGGCCACTTGCAGAATCGGTGGCAGGATCTGCTCGCCCTCCATTGCCAGCATCATGCGCTCGGCGATCTGTTCAGCGCGCCGCTGCCGGACCTCGGGGCTCTTCGGCTTACGCACATCGTCGGCCATGTACTTGCGATACGAGTAGCTCAGCCCCTCAAACCATCGCGCAAGCGCGCGGTCCTGCTTCAGCGCTTTTGCCAGTTCCGGCGGGACAGCGGCACTCCGCTCTTCGAGATCGGGCTCGAGCGTGAATTGGGCCATCTCGCCGGCATAGGCTTTCGCGCCCTTCTGCATGTTCTTGTTCACCAGCACCACGAAGCCATTTTCCGCGGAGCCGAAGAGCGAAGTGCGAAACGGAAAACCGTTGATGGTGCCCTTTACGCGCATGCGATTGCGCGTCTTCCACACCTTTGCGGGCGCAAAAGGGACGGCTGCGATGACCCACTTCAGGTTGGTGCCGTCCGGTTTCAGCAGGGACCGGAAGCGCTGCCGCGTGCTCATGCGCGCCAGAGTAGCACGGGTTCAGCGGCTCACCGTGAGCCTGGCGGAAACAGTCACCGAGATATCCTGTTCGCCCGCCTCGCTGGCCATGGGAATCTCTTTAGTAGCTGCCCCCATGCTCATGCGCATCATGGGCATGGGCCGCATGATGCCGCCCGGCTCAACGTTTACTTCACGGATGCCGATCACGTGCGTGCCCGCTGCCTGGGCGACAGCATCTCCCTGCGCGACGGCGGTGCGCGTCGCCTCCTGCGCCAGCTCTTTGCGGAGCTTGTCCTGCTCTTCTTCCTTCGGCGCATAGCTGGTCTGCTGGATGGTGTTCGCACCGTGATCGAGCACGCCGGAGAGGATGGCGCCGACCTTTTCCGGCGTGGTGCGGAAGCTGACCGACGTGCTGCCCGTGTAACCGACGATCTTCTGCTGACCGCTTTTCTCTTCATGCGTCTGCGGCTGGAACGAGACCTGGTCTGTGGCCAGCCGTTCCGCGCCCTGTCCTCGCAGCCAGTCGAGCAGTGCCTGTGAACGCTGCGCGAGATCACGCGAGACGGATGCCGCATCCGCACCCTGCGTTTGTATGCCCACTGAAATATCGGCAACCGTGTTCGCGATGCGGCGATGCGCGGTGGCGCTGGTCGAGACGATGCCGGCATTCACCGGCAGCGTCAGGTCGTTGCCTTGCTGCGCGCGGGCGAACGGTGCCCACAACACAGCAAACGAGAAGAGCACAGAAGAGAGCACGGCAGAGTGGGAACGGTTCATGCTTGGCACTGTACCCCATTCTGCGGCACGCTGACTCATTGATCCGCACCCGCCATCTCTTCGACGAGAGGTAGCGGATTCGGCCGGTACGCGGATTCGGGAATGGTCGCCAAGGTCGATTTCTGCAGGCGCGGCGTGAGGCCATAGAACTGCTGAAAGCTCATGATGAGCGGACGCCATTTGTCCGGATCGATGCGGTCTGGCTCGCCCGGCACCAGGAGCGAGCTATCGGCATGCACGCGGACGATCTCAACCTCAAGTGAGATCAAATTGCCGCGGATCGCGGCATTGTCTTCCCCGATCTGGTGTGAGCCGGCGAGACGCGCCTCGAGCTGGATCGGGCACTCCAAAACCCGTGGCGGTGCGACCGTCTCAGATGCCACCGGGGTGAGGTCTGCGCGTTCAAATTTTTGCGCTTCGTGCTGATATCCGCGCTTCCGCTTAGACTCCGGCACAGGATTGCTCGCGGTGGTGAGCGCAAGCCGATCGACGAAAGGAGCCATCGCCGCGGAAGGCAGGTTCAGCACGCACTCGCCGGTGCGGAGGATGTTCTGGGGCGTGGCGGAACGCGCGCCGAAGCCAAGCATGCAGCGCCAGCCGAGCCACCACGCCGACGACATCGGCGCCAGATTCGCGCTGCCATCGGGGTTGAGCGAGCTGACGAGCAGCACTGGCGTGCCGAAGTAGAGAATTGCGGGATTGGTTGTGGTCAACATGGTTTCAGCGTAAAGACGGCCGCGAACCGCCGGCACTCCGAAGCTTGCTGTGGAAGTAAAAGAGCGCATCTGAGTTAGCATGGGCGGCATGGCTCGCATCTCTCGTCGCGTGATTCTTGCTGCTGCTCCGCTGATTCCGTTGGCTCCCTACATCACTCGCTCACTGTTCGGCCAGCGTCGCGCCGGGCATAAGGCGCAGCTCTACATCGGAACCTATACGCACGACATGGGCCCGGCCGGTCAGGGGGAGGGTATCTACGTGGCGGATTGGGCGGCTGCCGCCGGCGCGCTCAGTCCGCTGCGTGTTGCGATGAAGACGGCGAATCCGTCGTTTCTGGCGGTGCCGCCTGGCGACGACGTGCTGTATGCGGTGAATGAAAACGAAGACGATCCGCAGCCGAATGGCGGCAAGGGCGGCTCGGTCACTGCGTTTCGTCGCGATCCGTCGTCGGGCGCCCTGACTGAACAGAACACCAAGCCTTCCGGCGGAACCGATCCTTGCCACATCACGGTCGATCGCCGAAATCGCGCGGTCTTCGTGGCGAACTACGGCAGCGGTTCGCTCACCTCATTTCGTGTGACGCCGAAGGGAATCGAGGGACCGGTCTCCCAGTTCGATTCTCACGGCAGCGGGCCGAATGAAGAGCGACAGAAGGGCCCGCACATTCACTGTGTCACGCTCTCGCCCGACGAACGCTTCCTCCTGGTCAACGATCTCGGCACGGACCACATCTGGATTTTTCACGTCGATCTCAAGACGGCTGAAGTCAAGGAGACCGGCGCTCCCTGGCAGGCGAAGCCCGGCTCGGGTCCGCGCCACTCGCATTTTCATCCCAGCGGCAGGTGGGTCTACTCGATTAACGAGCTGACCTCAACTGTGGACGTGCTGGCGTGGGATGCGAAGAACGGCACGCTCAAATCGCTTGCGGAAGTGCCGCTGCGCGATCCAGCCTATACCGGAGAGAGCACCGGCGCTGAACTCGCGATCGACCGCGCGGGCCGGTTCCTTTATGCCTCCAACCGCGCGGAAGATGTGCTCGTCGTCTTCACGGTTGATCGGGCAAGCGGCGCGCTCACATTCGTGCAGCGCATTGGATGTGGCGGAAAAAATCCGCGTGACTTCACGCTTGATCCATCCGAGAAGTGGCTCGTTGTGGCCAATCAGGATACACAGAACGTTGTGGTCTTCGCACGCGATCCCCACACCGGCAAGCTGACGGAGACCGGGCGCAGCGCTCACGTGGGTGCGCCGGTCGGGGTGCTGTTCGTGTAGTCGAGATTTACGAGAGATATTCCTTCAGGAACGGATCGTCGGAGTGCACCAGATCGTGGGTCGATCCGTCGAAGACCAGCTTGCCCTCGTGCAACACCATGAAGCTGGTGTCGCGATCTGCTTCGCCGCTGGGGAGCGCCACCATCGTGTTCTTGTCGCGATCGAAGTAATGCGTCGCGAGCATGAAGGCATCCTGCAACCGATGTGTGATCAGGATGGAGCTGGTGTGATAGACGTCGCGCTGCTTCATGATCAGCGCGATGATGTTGGTCGACGTAATCGGATCCAGGCCGCCGGTTGGGGAGTCGTAGAGCAGCAGGCTGGGTTTTGCAATGATGGCGCGCGCGATGGCGACGCGGCGCCGCATGCCGCCGGAGAGTTCTGAGGGAAACTTCTCCATCGTTTTGTCCAGCTCCACAAACTTCAGCGCCTCTTCCACTCGCTGGTCCACCTCATCATCAGGCACGCGCCGCTCCATCAACTGATAGCCCACGTTGTCGCGGATGTTCATCGAGTCAAAAAGCGCACCTTCCTGGAAGACCATGCCCACCGACGAGCGCAGCTCGAATATCTCGTCCTCTCGCATCGCGGTCATCTCATGGCCGAAGACGAAAATGCGTCCGCTATCCGGACGGATGAGGCCGTTCGCCAGCTTCAGCAGCACGCTCTTGCCGCCGCCGGCGGGCCCCAGCAGCAGACGGGTCTCGCCGGGTTTCACCTGAAACGAGATGCCCTTCAGGACCTCGTTACGATCAAATGCAATCGAGACATCCTCGAAGACAACAGGCGGTGCGCCGGCCTTCGGTTGAAAGCGGCTGGGTGCGGCTTCCTGCAGGGCGGTGGGCATCGCTCAGCGTCCGAAGATACCAATCATGAAACGGCTGATGATGAAGTCGATGACGATAATGAGCACTGACGCGACCACGACAGCCTGCGTGGTTGACCGGCCCACGCCTTGCGTGCCGCCGCGCGTCGACATGCCGAAGTAGCAGCCTACCGATGCGATGATGAAGCCGAAGAAGACAGGCTTGACGAGGCCCTGAAGGACATCGGGGTACTGCAAAGACTGATATGCGGTATGGAAGTACTGCGAGCCGCTCTGGCCCAGCAGATACACGGCGACGAATGCTCCACCGAGCGTCCCCACCGTATCCGAAATGATGGTGAGGAAGAAGTTCATGACCACGGTGGCGACCATACGCGGCACCACCAGCTTCTTCATCGGATCGGTGCCCAGAGCGCGCATCGCATCGATCTGCTCAGTCACCACCATCGAACCCAGCTCCGACGCCATGCCCGAAGCATTGCGGCCGGAGATCATCAGCGAGGTCAGGACCGGCCCCAGCTCCTTGATCATCGAAAGCGACACCAGAGTGCCGGTGAGGGCGGTCGCGCCGAAGGTCGCCAGCGATGAGGAGGACTGCAGCGCCAAAACGGCGCCGGTAAAGAAGCCGGTAAGGATGACAATCGGAATCGATCCGACACCAATGATGTCAGCCTGGGTAAAGATATCGCTGACATAGCGGGGCTGCCGGAATATGTTCGTGATCGCGCGGCCTGAAAGGATTGCGTAGTCCTGTACGGATCGGACGCTTTTCTTGGCAAAGCCATCCAGCGTAGCGAAGGGCATGGGGGAATTGTAACGGTAGACAGCGAGAGCTACGCCCGGCGCGGGCATGTCTGCTTCGAAACATTCGTTTGCAGCCCCACCTTGGCGGTGTACCATCATGGCGTCATTCGCGGTACCGTCCGGAAGGAGCCAACCATGGCAGCGACGTACGACTTGAAACACGGGGCCAATGGGGAGAAGTACCGCTTCAATCTGAAAGCTGCAAACGGCGAAGTGGTGCTGGTGAGCGAGAGCTATGAGAGCAAGGAGAGCGCGCTCAACGGCATCGAATCGGTGAAGGAAAATGCGCGCATCGATGATCGCTTCGAGAGGAAGAACTCAAAGCGCTCGGAGCCTTATTTCGTACTCAAAGCAGCGAACGGCCAGATCATCGGTATCAGCGAGATGTATTCCTCTGAAGCGGCGTGCGAAAACGGGATCGCTTCGGTGAAGAAAAGTGGTCCGCTGGCACAACTGCGCGATCACACCACACACTGAATACAGCTACTATAGGCAGCGCCGCTATTCTTTTTGCTTCTTGCGTATTTCGATGTTCAGCCGCTTGATCTTCTGATTCAGAGTCGATAGCGGGATGCGGAACTGCTCCGCCGCCTCGGTCTGATTCCAGTTCGAGCGCTCGAGCTTGTCCATGATGATGCGGCGCTCGATATCTTCGAGAATGTCGAAGAGCGACGCATTGGCATCGTGCTCCAGCAGGGAAGCGGAGTAGGAGCGGCCCGGTGAGTTCGCCGGGAAGGACCTCCAGCGGGATCACGGGAGTGGGCGAGAGCGCGACTCCGCGCGCGATGACGTGCTCCAGCTCGCGCACATTGCCCGGCCAGTCATAGTCCATCATGGCCCGCATCACTTCCGGCGCCAGACGCCGCGTTTCGAGCTGGTTTTCTTCCGAGAAGTGCTCGAGGAAATGCGTCGCCAGCAGCGGGATGTCCTCCCGGCGAGCGCGCAGCGGCGGCAGATCGATGGTGACCACGTTCAGCCGGTAGTAGAGGTCCTCGCGGAAGCGTCCTTCGCGCACCCCCTGCCGCAGATTGCTATTGGTCGCGGCCAGGATACGGACATCGACCTGCACCTCCTGCACCGACCCCAGCGGACGGAAGCGGCGGTCCTGCAGCACGCGCAGGATCTTCGCCTGCGTCTCCAGCCCCATGGTGCCGATCTCGTCCAGGAAGAGCGTGCCGCCGTTGGCGATCTCGAAGAGGCCCTTCTGCGCTGCGTGCGCCGAGGTGAATGCGCCCTTCACGTGGCCGAAGAGCTGCGATTCCAGCAGTTCGGTGGGAAGCGCGCCGGTGTTGATGGGCACAAACGGCTTGTCGCGGCGCGGCGAGTTCGCATGGATGGCCTTGGCGATCACGTCCTTGCCGGTGCCCGTCTCGCCCTGGATCAGCACGGTGAAGCGCGACGGCGCCACCTGAGCCACCAGGTCGAGGATGCGCAGCATCGGCTCGCTCTTGCCCACGATGTTCTCGAAGGTGTAGCGCTGCTTCAGCGCGCGCTTGAGCTGGACGTTCTCCTCTTCGGTGCGGTGCTGCGCGATGGCGGCGCGGATATCCGCCAGCAGCTTTTCGTTCTCCCACGGCTTCTGGACGAAGTTGCGGGCGCCGGCGCGAATGGCGTCCACGACGTTGGTCACGGTGCCATAGGCGGTGATCATGATGATCGGCAGCTGTGGATGCCGGTCCAGGATGCGCGGCAGCAGATCGATGCCGTTCTCGCCCGGCAGAGCAAGATCGAGCAGCACCAGATCGTAGGGCTGGCGGTCGAGCTCGTCCAGGCCTTTGACGCCGTCCGGTGCGGCGCCTACGCTGTAGCCTTCAAGCACCAGCAGCGTTTCGAGCGATTCACGAATAGCCGCTTCGTCATCGATGATGAGGATGCGGGCGCTCTGGGTATCGCCGGCCGCCGCGCGCGGGGCCAGCACCGTAGTGCCTTCAGACATGCATTGCTTTCCTTGCTGCGGGAAATTCGAGACGGAAGGTCGTGCCGCGTCCGATGGCGCTCTCTACCTGGATGCGTCCGGCGTGCTCCTGGATGATCCCGTAGGTCACCGCCAGACCCAGGCCGGTGCCGCGGCGCTGTCCTTCCTGACGGCGCATTCTTGGTGGTGAAGAAGGGATCGTAGATGCGCTGCATGTGCTCCGGCGCGATGCCGGCTCCGGTATCTGCGATGAGCACGCCGACGCGGCCGTTCACTTCGGTTGCTACCTGCAGCGACCCACCCGCGGTCATGGCATCCTTGGCATTGAGGAAGAGATTCAGGAAGACCTGCTGCAGCTTGTCGGCGTTGCCGACGATGCGCGGCAGCTCCGGCTTGAGGTTCACGTCCAGCTGGACAGAAGCTGTCTTGAACTGGTGCTCCAGCAATGTCAGCGTATCGCGGATCACGGTGTTCAGATCGATCTCCGAGAACTCGGTGCTGCCGGTGCGCGAGAAGTTCAGCAGGCTGTTCACGATCCCGGAGGCGCGGAAGGTCTGGCTGGTGATGCGATCCAGCAGCGGCGCGAGCCGTTCGTTGCCGCGCACCTCCTTGGCCAGCATCTGGGTGTAGCTGGAGATGACGGCCAGCGGCGTGTTGACCTCATGCGCTACGCCCGCAGCCAGCAGGCCGATGGAAGAAAGCTTCTCTGCCTGCGCGAGCTGCGATTCAAGCTGCATCCGGCCGGTGATGTCATCCACCAGGATGATGCGGCCGACCACGGAAAAGCTGCGCGAGACCAGCGGCGCGATGGCGATATTCGCGGTGCGGGTCTCGCCGGTGGGCATGGGCAGCGGGAACTTGTACAGGTTATGAACGCCGGGCTCGTCCTTCAGGCGGTGGAACTCGGCCATGAACTCCGGCGGGAAGATGTTGCCGATGGGCTGATTCAGAACGTCGACGCGCGGCATGGCGAACATCACTTCCATCTGCGCGTTCCAGCTCTCGACGGTCTCGTCGAGGCCGATGGCGAGGATGCCGACGTTGATCGACTCGACGATGTTCTCGTTGAATTCCTTGAGCCGCTCGTACTCCGAGGCCTTCTGGGCGAGCGATGCGTATAGGCGGGCGTTCTGGATAGCGATGCCGATATAGGAGGCGAGCGACTCCAGCAGTTCCATATCTTCGGAAGAGAGGAAGTCGCCGGAGGTCGTGCGGCCGAGGCCAACGATGGCGATAGTTCGCTGCTGCACTCGACAGGGCAGGTAATAGTGCAGATCGAGTGCGGCGGCCGCGGCCCGCTCTGACTCAGTCAGGTAGAGAGCCTGGCTAGGGTTCTCGAAGAACAGATGGGAGCCGGTCTCGCCGTGCTCGGCCGGATGCGTCTCGATTCGGCCGTCCGGAGTCCAGCCGACCGGAGTCGAAGTTCAGAAAACTCAGGTCCAGCGCCTTTGCAGCGGGCCCGGTGACCGGCATCAGGCCGGCATCGAGACCCCTTCGCCGCGGCCAGCGTGTAGTGTCCGCGGGGGCCATCCAGGAAGAGCGCGACACGGGAGACCAGCAGGGTGCGCGTCAGCCGGTCGTTCACGGAAGCCAGCACCGCGTCGAGGTCGGTCTCTGAGCTCAGTCCGCGTCCGAATTCGATGAGGGTCTGGCGATAGTCGTAGCGGCGGCGGTCGAATACGCGGTCGACCCGCGCTTGAATGGCGCGCTTCAGCGGGTCGAAGAGCTGCGCCGTGATGATGATGGTCGCAATCAGTCCCCAGGCGCCAAAACTCGGCAGATTTTTGTGGATGACCTCGGCCGCGAGAGCAACAGCGCCGAAATAAAGACCGATCAGCGAAGCTGTCGCCAGCGTGTAAGCGACGCCGCGCTTGAAGATCAGGTCCACATCCATGAGCCGGTAACGCACGATGGCCCAGGAGAAGGTCAGCGGCAGAAAGACCAGGACAGGCCGGCAATCTTGTTCAGGATCGACGGCACCGGCCAGTCTGCCAGGAAGGGGATCACATGCAGGACGGTGAACGGCATGCACTGCCAGCAGGGTGCCGCGGGTGAGCCATTTCAGTTGCTGACGGCGCAGCGGGTCCTGCGTGAAGCGGTAGTGGCCGAAGAAGACGATAGCGGCGAGCACGTAATACGCGGCCAGATAGCCGACGGCAATCTGATCCAGCCGGTGCGACAGCCGTTCCGTGGCCGACCAGAGGGTGAAGGCGAGCGCCTGCATGGCGATCACGACGACCGCCGGCAGATAGATCAGGCCGAGCAACCAGCGGTGCCGCATCAGGCCGCGGCGGTCTCCGCGATCTTCCGGAAAGGCAAGAGCGAAGTGCAGGAAAAGCGCGGGCTGCAGCGCGCCTGCGATGATCCAGCCCCAGTAGATCGTCCAATCGAAGCTGTTCAGCTTCCCGGTGTATTGGAAGGCATAGAGGACAAACGATGCCAGGCAGAAGACGTAGAAGTGCGTGGCATGGGGCGCGGTCCAGCGTCGGAACAGCACGTACAGGCCGATGAGCAGATAGACCAGCGCGACCAGCCGCAGTCCTTCATATTGCGAGCGGTCTGTAGCGATCAGGATGACGGATGCATCGATACGAACGCCGGAGCGCAACAGGGTGTAATCAATGCGGCGGTAGACGCCGGTGCGGAACCACTCCCGAACAAGGCTGGCCAGTCGCGGTGTCGGATGGTCGCCGGCTGCCAGCAGAACGTCGCCGCGCTTGATCCCGGCGTGCTCTCCCGGGCTGTCCGCAGGGACACGCTGCGCCTCCAGGCCGCCATGCGCCTCCATCCACCAGATGCCGTCAGTCGGTTTCTGGTACTCGGCATCCTTCACCAGGTTCAGCGATGCGAAGACGATGGCCGCCAGCGTGAACAGTGCCAGCAGAACCACCGTAAGTCGGGTTGAGATCGACTTCTGCATGTCCTGGGGACGACGAATATGGAGCGACTTCAGTCTAGTGCGAAGCACGCAGCTTGCCAGCCCTCAAAATTGGACTGGCGGGATGAAATTTCGTCCCTAAGCCACACAAAATACAATACCTAGGCAGGGTGAAGAAGATTCCATCGGTGCTTTTGTCCCATTTCGCGTCGCCACCAGTTCCGCGAAACGGTAGGCCGCTATGGCATGGCATAGGAGGATGTATCGCATTTTCGGTATGTGCACAGAGTAAGGGCTAAACGTCCCAAGTTGGGCAGAACCGATGTCGTTGATGACCCGTAGGCGGCCCACACTGCTCCGTCGATACATCTTTTTCCAAAACAGAGCTTTCTATGTTTCAGGAGCTTGAATATTGTGCCAATACGATTAGTTTTTTTCGACGTTCCGGGAGGGCTCGGAGATGTCGCTTGACGCCTGGATGACTGCCTTAGAAGAACCGCGGGAGACCGAGGAATTCATCCCCGTGCGGGGCGCGCGCATGCGCTGTCTGGTCACCGGAAGCGGCCCATCACTGCTTCTGTTGCACGGCTTGCTGGGCACCGCGGACGCCTGGGGGCTCGCTACGCAACGATTGGCCGCCAGCTCGACGGTCTATGCGCCGGATGCTCTCGGGATCGGTGGATCGGACCGGGTGCCACATCTGGATGTCAGCCTCACCGCGATGTGCGGCCCGACTGGTCGAATTTATGGATGCAAAAGATATCGGACAGGCTGACATTGTCGGCACGTCGCACGGCGGATCCGTTGCCCTCATGCTGGCCGCGCGCTTCCCGGAACGGGTGCGCAGCCTGGTGCTTCACGCGCCGGCGAATCCCTTCTCCGATATCGCCGACCCGATGATCCGCTTCTATCGGACGGCCCTGGGACGCTGGTTTGCCGGCCGTCTGCATACGGTACCGCCCGGCGTCCAGGCGCTGGCGCTGGGCCGCATGTACGGCGATGCCAGCCGTGTCCGCAATGGCTCACTCGGAAAGCTATATCGCCTCGCTGCGCATTCCCGGGACGGTCTACTATGTGATGAGCATCCTCGATCGCTGGGAGTTGGACATGGCGGCGCTGCAGGCTGCGCTTCCGGCAGTGCGCAACATACCTGCTCTGTTGCTCTGGGGAGACCGGGACCGCGCTGTGAGTCTGCGCAGCGGCGAGCGGCTGGTCGAATACTTCGATCGTGCAGCCTTGGTGGTCATTCCCGGCGCCGGTCACCTGCCGCATGAGGAGGTTCCAATCGCTTTTGCTGGGGCCATCAACCGGTTCCTGGGCGGCCTGAACCGCCTTGAGGCACATCCCACTGTCCACGGGGCGCGTGTGACCGCTCGCAGCGATGCCGCCTGAGATGCACATCAAGTGCGATTCAGGAGACAATTGCTACACTGCGCACGAAGCAGGGAGGATGCATTGAAACAATTTAGAAATCGGATGGGTACGTTCGTCGTAACCGCGGCGCTGGTCATGGGCAGCTGCGCCTGTGGCGCTGGCGCAAACTGCGGGGCAGGACATCAAGAACGCCGGCCACGATACCAAGAACGCAGCCAAGGATACCGGCCACGGCATTGCTAAAGGCACAGAGAAGGGTTACGACAAGACCAAAGAGGGCACAGAGAAGGGCTACGACAAGACCAAGGCAGGCACGGAGAAGGCGTACCACAAGACCAAGACTGGTACGAAGCATGTGGTCCACAAGTCTGCACATGAGACTGCGCGCGGCGCGGACAAGGTCGAAGACAAGACCGAGCAGCATCCGCAGTAACGGCAATGGAAACGAAGGCGCGCAGCCGGACTGGTTGCGTGCCTTTTCGTTTGCCACGCACTTTGGATTGCCGTTCAACTCGCCAGGTAGACGCCGCGGCGGTGGAATCGCGGATCGGTCAGCTGCTGCAGCATGAAGTCGGCTACGTCCGCGCGTGGGATGCGGCGGCTGCTGGAAGGAAGCGCATCCGGCAGCACGCGATATGTGCCCGTTGGCGGGTCGTCGGTGAGGCGCGGTGGCCGCACGATGGTGTAGTCGAGATCGCTTGCGGCGAGAAAGCGCTCCTGCGCCCGCTGGTCCGCCATGGGATGACGCAGCAATGTCGCCCGCGCGATGGCGAAGAGGAAGGTCGCGAGGGGCGGCTGGTACTTGCCCGCCGGATAGAGCGCGCCGGCCGCACCCACGGTGATGATCCGGTCTACCCGATGAAAATGCATGCCGTTGATGATGAGGGGAAGCGCGCGGCTGAGGACCGGATCGGTTTTGAGCGTGCGCGACTCCGAGCGCGGAGAAGACCGCGCGATGACCGTCGATGGCATCGCCGACCGATTGCGGATCGAAGAGATTTCCCTCGAGCACGCGCAGTCCGTCGCGCGGCTCCAGCGACTGCGCATTGCGCACAAACGCCGTCACGCTGTGACCGAGTTCGAGCGCGCCAGCGACCAGCAGCCGGCCAATACCACCAGTAGCACCAAAAACAATGACCTTCATGAAGCGTTCCGAGGGAAGAGATCCGCACGCTTTCGGTAATGCGGTGACTGCGGAGTTTCTCCGGCCGTCCCTTATCCGTCAAAGACCACAGGAGCAATCGCTGCCGTTGACACGAATACCGAAAATCCTTCAGCAAGGGTCACTATACAGGGCGCCTCACAAAGGATCAGTTGGTGAGACAAACCGGTCACCCCGATGTTCATCCCACAAAACAAGGAGCGTGATCGAGCATGCCGGAACATATAGCGCTGGATAAAGTGGAATCGTCATTGAAAGAGCTGATCGAAACGCTGCGCGGCGGACAGGAGGGCTATCGGGAATTCGGATCGCATCTAAACGATCCTCGCGCCAAGAAACTGTTTATGGAAGAGACACAGCGGCGCGCAGAGTATGCCGCGGAGCTCGAGAACGAGCTGCACCGTTTGGGTGTGCACGACGTGAAAGAGGGCGTGTCTGCTGCCGCCAAGCTCCGTCATTTCTGGGGAGAGGTTCAGGCGCATCTGGCTGGCGACCAGAAGGCTTTGCTTTCGGCCGCGGAGAAGAGTGATGACCACGCCGAAAAGGCTTACGCGAACGCACTGAAGCAAGAGCTGCCGCTGCCGTTGCGCGAAATGCTGGACCGCCAGCTTGCGCACATCCAGAGATCACATGATGCAGTGAGGGCGCTGCACGATCTGGGATAGGAGCGGGGACAGAGCATGGGATCGCGCGGCTTGGAGCTGAGATTCATCTGTGGCCGCTTTCCTACCCCCACCCGCGCTACTCGCGGATCGAATGCGGCCGTCCGGCGAAGGCAAATGCGATAAAGCCAAGGATCAGGACGATGCCTTCGACGTGGACCGATTCGCGGTGGAGCTTGTCGAACATGGTCGCGAGCGGGGCTCGATTCCGGCAGCGGCGGCGATACCGACGGTGCCGCCGACGGAGGCCTGCGCCGTGTCCATGCGCGGGATGATGGAGAACTGCGAATAGGCCGTCAGCAGCACCATGCACGAGCACCAGCACCGCCTGCGGCACCACCGAGTGCCAGCGCACGCGCGCCCCGCAGCAGGAAGCTGAAGATCAGAAAGAGCACGCCGCAGATCAGCCCCATGTAGTGCAGGTGGCGCAGCGTGCCGCCGACGACAAGGCCCGCGCCGTGGATGCCTTCGGCGGGATTGAGGAAGAGCGGCGGCAGCGATCCGAAGGCAACAGCGGCGACCTGGACGAAGAGCAGCAGCGCGCCCAGCCAGATACCGAGCGCGAGAAGTGAGAGCGTAGTCAGAACACTTCGCATGGCAGTCACATAGAATGCCGCATTCAATGCCACGAGGGGAAGCACTTATTGCTGTTTACTGCTGCGTCTGCGATGGCCGGCCGACCAGCCGCTCGATGCGCTTGGCGATCGGGGGATGGGTGGAGAAGAGATTGGCGAAGCTGGCTCCGGAGATCAGCGGCGCCACGATGAACAGGTGCGCGGTAGAGGGCGTGGCGCCCATGGGCAGGCGTCGCGAGTAGGTATCGAGCTTCTGCAGTGCGCTGGCCAGGGCGTAGGGATTGCCGGTCATGTGCGCGCCGGTGGCATCGGCCTCATACTCGCGGGCGCGCGAGACGGCTAGCTGGATCAGCGTAGCGGCGATCGGCGCCAGGATCAGCATGAACAGCGCGGCAATGCCGCCGCCATTGCGGTCGCGATCGCTGCCGCCTCCGCCAAAGCCGCCGAAGATCATGGCGAAGCGGCCGGTCTGGGCCAGGATGGTGATCGCACCGGCCAGGGTGGCGGCGATGGAACTGGTGAGGATGTCGCGGTTGCGCACATGGCCCAGCTCGTGGGCCAGCACGCCGGCCAGCTCCTCGTCAGTCAGCAGATTGAGGATGCCCTGCGTGACCGCTACGGAGGCATGCTTCGGGTTGCGGCCGGTGGCAAAGGCATTCGGCGAGTCGCTGGGGATGACGTAGATCTTCGGCATGGGCAGCCCGATCCGCTGCGTCATCTGCTCCACCACGCTGTAGACGCGGGGAAGCTGCTCGCGCGTCGCCGGCTGCGCCCGATACATGGAGAGGGCGAGTTTGTCCGAGTAGAAGTAGCTGAAGAAATTCATCGCCACGGCAATGGCAAGGGCGATGAGCATCCCGTTGCGGCCGCCGAAGTACTGGCCGATGAACAGCAGGAAGAGAGTCAGGGAAGTGAGCAGCAGCGCGGTCTTGAGCGTATTCATGGTCGTACCGATCCTGGATCTACGGTACTCCAGAGATGCCGGGACGCACTGATTGGACGCAGGCGCTGCGGAAGGGTTTTCGGTCTCGGAGGCGCGGAGCAAAAGCAAAGGCCCTGCTTTGGGCAGAGCCTTTGTGAAGATACTGAAAGATTTCAGTTAGAAGTTGAACTTGACTGCGAATTCCGTGCTGCGTGGGGCACCCTGATCGTACGTACCGGAGCCGCGCTGAATGCGGTTTTGGTTCTTGAGCGCGTAGCCGTTGGCACCGGCCGCATCGCCGTTGATGTAGGTCAATGCACCGGACCCATCCGCGCCCGCGTCACTCTGGTTGATGGCGAAGTTGCTGGTTGCATTGGTGAAGCCGGTCCAATTTGCCAGGTTGCCGACGTTGTACATGGCGATCGAGGGCTCCAGGCTGCGTCCTTCACCCAGCCATTTCAGCCGGATGGGGTAGGAGAAGCTGGCATCGATCGATTTGAACATCGGGTTGGAGAAGATTTTGGTTCCTCCGGTGTAGACGGGCTGTTGCACCGCGCCCAGCGCGCTGAGCTGCCCCGGTGTCAGAAGACCGGCATTGACAAGCGCCTGACCGGCCGGCGTGGGTGTGCCGGCAAAGCGGGCGTTGTACGCAGTCAGCTTCTGGTTGAGGTTGCCCGGTGTCACGCTGTGCATGAAGTCGCCGGGGTTGGTGCCAGGCAGCAAGTCGGCTGTGGAACCGTCGCCGTCAACATCGCTAGTGTAGATGCTGTCGTAGCCAAGGTTATCCAGCTGAATGTTGTTGGGTTCTGGGGAGCGGAAGTGCCCGATAAGGCCGATTCGCGGCCCATATTTCATCAGGAACGACCCACCGAAGCTGAGCTGATGCGTGGAATCCAGATTGGCGCGCCCGATGTACTGTGTCGGTGCGTCATAGTTCCATGCAGAGTTAGTGAAGAAGCCGTCCGAGCCGCCCTTCGAGGTGGTGACAATACGGGAGAAAGAGTAGGACGCCTCGAAGTTAGCCGCATCGACGCCAGGGAACGGGTGAGTTTTCTGGTGCCGCAGGTTGACCTGGAGAGAGTCGTAGCCTGACCGACCGCTGGGGAAGTTGAAAAGCCCTTCGCCGACCTCCGGGTTTGCTCCGCCAAAGGCCGCCTGCGGTAGCCCTGCCGCGGTATAGGGGGAACCACTCAGGAAGTTGTTGCCGGAATCGAGGCCGTTGCCAGCGAAGTCTACGATACTGGCGCCCCCTCCTGTTGGGTAAAGGCCGGGGCAGCTTGTAATCGCCTCGTCCACAGATGTGACGCCGCACGCTGCCAGCGTCGCCGAGATTGCAGCCTGAGCTGCAGGTACGTTCAGGAAGCGGGCTGCGCCGTCATGATTGACGTCCACGGTCTGCTGGATCTTCAGCGTTGCACTGTGGATGTAATCGACAGAGAGCACGGTGCCCGGCGCGAGTTCACGTTGTACACCGAGATTCATCTGTAGCGAATAAGGCGAGACGTAGTTCGGAGCGTAGAAGGCGCTGTTGACAGTCAGCGTTTCGCCAACGTAGCTCGGGTTCAGTGCGGCCCCCGCCGCCGTTGTCGCAGCCTGGTATTGCTGCTGGAGGGCACTCCAGAACGGCGCCGCCTGAGAAATAGGCTCGTTGCAGAGTTGTGAGAAAGAAACTCCATTTACGGAGTTGACTTGAACGTTCCCTGGGAAAGTGATGGCATTCGCCGCGGGGCAGTTCACCCTCTTCGAGGTGTCATTGAACAACCCTTGTTGCAGACGATTGGTGCGATCGAAGAGGATGTTGTTCCACACGTTGCTGTCGTAGTAGACGCCAAAGCCGCCTCGGATCGAGGTCTTGGTGTCGGGGCTGTAGACAAAGCCGACTTGGGGAGCAAAGTTCAGGTTTGGCTGGTTGACCTTCTTGCCCAGGCCTGGAGAGAACTGGTCGAGCAGCGGGGTGCTCCCGGTGCAAGGAGGATTCGGGAAGAGGCTGGTATCGATATTGGAGCAGGGGATAACGGGTAAGTCCTGATTGGCGCGCAGCGTATCGCGCCCGTATCGAATGCCTGCCGACAGTGAAAGCCGCGGAGTGATACGCCAGGAATCAGTGATGTAGGCATTGAAGCGCCAGTCAGATTGACCGCCGGCAGGGAGTCCGAACTGCGGAATCTCAGAGAAAAATCCCTGGCCGTTGCCAAGCCTGGCGAAATGCGTCGTGTACTGGGTTGGATCGCCGATCAGGGCCGGATTGGAGGGCGCCGTCGAAGAGTTGATGGAGAGCTCTGGAGCCAGCCCGAAGAAGCTCGCCAGTCCTCCACCCAGGAGCCGGTTGAAACCGGCGCCATAGCGAACGTTATGGGCCCCATGCGTCCACGCCCCGTCATAACGGAACTGCTTATCCGACTGAAAGGTCTGCTGGGGAGCCAGAAGATTTGGTCCGGCGTACAGGTTTTGTGCGCCATCGACCAGAAAGACGGGGCTCGCGGAAAAGGGGTTGTAGAGCGAGCTGTTGCCAATCGACCTGTCGGCAATCATGTTATGGAACTTCTCATAGCTGACACGGAAGCTATGGGTGAACCTGCCCGTAGCGAAATCGACGCCGCCGGCGATGCCCGGCGTGTTGTCGCGGTTGGCATAAGTGGAATAGGTGTAGCCGGCGTTCGATGCGACGGAGTTCACGTCATAGCTGACGCGGGCGAAGTAGTGGCCGCCGAGGGGACCGTTGTAGTCCAGGCGTCCTGTGGAATACGTCTCGCGATAGGGCGATCCGAGCAATGGATACTGCGCCTGAATGCTCGAGAACACTGAACCGAGACTTGCCGCCGCAGACGAGTCCTGCTTGATGCGCTCGCTGTCGGCGAAGAAGAACAGCTTGTCCTTGAGCACCGGGCCGCCGACGCTTCCCCCGAATTGGTTGCGCTGGAATGGCGGATCGATGCCCTGAATGGTCGCGAATCCGACGCTGTGGTCCTGGAACTGATAGAAGAGCTGGCCGTGGTAGGAATTGGTGCCGGAACCGGTCGAGACCAGCACTTGCCCGGTGGAGGTCAGCTCGCCGCTGACGTCCTGGGTCGAGTGGTTGATCTGGAACTCGCCGATCGCGCCCTGGGCAACGTTGAAGATCGTGGTGCCGACGTTCTCGTCGGTGATGTCCTGGCCGTCGAGGAGGATGCGGGTGGTACGGCCGGAGACGCCGTTGACCGCGAGCGCCGAAAAGCCGGCTTTGGTTGGATCGAAGGATTCTCCGCTCTCCAACTGCACGCCCGGCTCAAGCTGCGCCAGATCGAGGAAGTTGCGACCGTTGATGGGCAGAGTCTTAATCTGCTCGGACGTGATCACGCCGGAGACGCCTGGCTGGTCCGTGTTTACCTGGACTGCGCCGGCGTTCACCGTCACCTGCTCCGAGGACTGGCCGACGGCCAGCCGGAAGCTGCCGGAGGTCGCCGTACCGGTGCGGATCACGGTTTCCACGACCGTCTTCTGGAAACCAGGCGCCGCAACGGTGACCTGATAGCTGCCTGGATTCAGAGGTCCAAGGCTGTAGTAGCCGGCCCCATCCGTTGTCAGAGTTTTTGAGAATCCAGTTTCTTTGTTGCTGATGAGAACTGTCGCGTTGGCGATGCTGGCCCCGGATGCGTCGGTGATCGTGCCTTGAATCGACCCGCCATTTACCGAGACGTTTTGCGCCAAAGCCCGGGGGGTGTGAAGCGTGGCCGAGCCGAGAATCAATGATGCGAGAGCGAGAATGCTGGTCGCCCCTGCCTTCCGTAGCCCGTCTTTCTTAAACGAATACAGACCCTTATACCAATACAGACCCGAATACAGACCCAAAGCAGAGCCCTCCTGATGACGATGCAACTTTAGTGGCACGTTGCATACCAGTCAGGAAAAGGTGAGGTTCTGCAGGCGAATCAGAGACTTAGGGGCAGACCGACGGAAAGCGATTCTGGTTTCACGGAGACGGGATACAAAAAGTCATAAAAAAGCTGTAAAGAAAAAGTAGCCTCTATGACTAAGAGATTGAGCTCCTTGGGGGCTGGCGGGAATGAAGAAATTGTAGCAAAAAGCAAAGGCCCTGCCGAAGCAGGGCCTTTGTAGGAAATGCTGCAGGTTTAGAAGTTGAACTTGAGCTGGTACTCGATCGAACGTGGACCGCCCGCATCGAAGGTGCCCGATCCGCGCTGGGTACGGTTTCCATCCGCAACGGCCGGGGTATCGGGGCCGTTGAGGAAGTTCGGAGCACCGAACGGACCGACATTCGTCTGGGTCAGCATCTGTCCGGAAACCAGTCCAAAGTTGGAGAAGTTTCCGACGTTGTAGAAGGCGATTGCAGGCTCGAGGCTCATGCCTTCGTGCAACCGAGCGAGCCGGATCGGGTATGAGAGATTTAAATCGATGGTACGGAATGCGGGGTTGTTGATGGCGTGGCCGCCGGGAATATTGGCGATTGGCTGCTGCGCTCCCTGCATGGCCACTAGCTGCGGACCGGTGAGCAGACCAGCACCGACCAGGGCTTTTCCAGCCGGTGTCAAGGTATTGGCAAACCGGCTGTTGTAGTTGGTAATGAGCGACTGCAAGGTGTTGGCCTTGTAGTCGTGCATGTACGCGCCCGGACGCGTTCCTGGCAAGATATCGGCGGTGGTTCCATCTCCAGTCACGTCAGTCTGGAAGATCTGGGCCGTCTCACCAGCGCTGTTGTCGAGGGACAGGGTTGTCGGGAGTGCCGAGAAGAAGTGACCGGCCAAGCCCATTTCCAGACCATACTTAAGGGCAAGGAAGCCGCCGAAGGAGAGTTCGTGCTTGTGGTCCAACCCTAGACGGCCGATGTAGCCCGAGGGATTGTCGTTATCATAGGCAGGACTGTTAAAGAAATTGTCTCCGCTATTTCCCGTGTTCCCTGTAGTCGACACGTCCCCGACAATCCTTGAGAGGTTGTAGGAGATTTGGAAGTTGGCATTTTCCACACCGGGCGCCGGATGCTGCTTGACCTGCTTGAAGACGATCTGCAGCGCGTCGTACCCAGACTGTCCAGTGGGGAGGATGAACTTGCCAAAACCGACAGCGGGATTGAGGCCTGGGAAGGCTGCGCCCGTCGCCGGCGTTGCACCGATGACCGACGCCGGATATCCGCCGTAAAGCGCATTTCCGGAGTCAAGACCGTTCGCGGCGAAGTCTTGAATCACCGCGCCGCCGATCGTGCCGTCAGTGTTCGTATGAAGACCCGGGCAACTGGCAATCGCCGCGTCTACGGACGTAGCGCCGCAGGCTGCCAGCGTGGCTGAAATCGCATTCTGCGCTGCGGCAACGTTCAGGCTGCGGGCTGAACCCACACGGTTTACATCGATCACCAGTGGAATCTTCATCGTGGAGTTATGGACATAGTCTCCGCTAATGACGGTGCCCCTGCCGATCTGCTGCTGGATGCCGAAGTTGTATTGGAGCGAATAGGGAGTCAGGTAGGGAGCTGCATACACGCCGCCCGAATTCAGGAAGTGGCCGATGTAAGACGGATTGGAGGCAGTGTTGTTGGCCTGGGTTGCCGCCTGGTATTGATGGAGCACGTCGAGAAGACCAGGAGCTGCCGTGGCGATCGACTCCGAGCAGAGCGTCGCGATTGGAACTCCCGCGCCCTGCGTGATCGTGATACCACCGGGGGCCGCAACGGCATTTGTTCCACCACAGACGCCGGTGCTGTTGAAGAAGGGACCCGACGCGTTGATGACTGCGCTGCGGGCATTCGAGGTGTTGTTGAAGACATCGCTCTCGTAGAAGATGCCGATGCCCGCACGGAATACTGTGTTAGGAGCAGCTTCCGGGTTGTACGCGAAGCCCAGCTGCGGGCCGAAGTTGGCATACGGCTGGTGGGTCTTCTTGCCTAAGCCTGGCTGATAGACATCGAAGAGGTTGGTCTGTCCGCCGGTGCAGGGATTGATGCCAGGGTCTACGCTGCTGCAAGGCGGAGTCGGCAGGTCCTGATTGGCGCGATCTGTATCGACGCTCCACCGGATACCGGCATTGAGAGTGAAGGTAGGCTTGACCTTCCAGGTGTCCGCGAAGTAAGCGCCTTCGCGCCAGTCGAAGGTGCCGCCGCCAGGAAGATTGAATCCAGGCTTCTCGGTGAACACCTGGTTTCCATTGCCGAGGATGAGTCCGGACGCGGAATAACCGTTGATCGGATCGCCGGGGCAAGGTGCTGCGCCGGCAACGCCGCCGCAATTCGTCAACTGACTGCCCGGGCCAAACTCCGTGAAGAGCGATGCGCCGAAGAACTCCGCGCCGCCACCGCCAAGAATGCGGTTCAGGCTGTAGCCGTACTTGAAGGTGTGAGAGGCCTTGGTCCAGGTACCGTCATAGCGGAATTGCTTGTCAGATTGAAAGGTGGTCTGCGGCGACAGGTAGTTGACTCCCGCGAAGAAACCATCTTGTGAGTCGTAGAGCGTGAGGCCGGGGATCGGATTGTAAAGTGAGGAATTCCCGGTGACCGCGTCGCTGATCAGGTTGTGGAACTTCTCATAGCTGCCGCGGAACGAATGCGTGAAGTGCCCGGTGACGAAATCGGCGCCGCCGGCGAACCCGGGCGTGTTATCGCGGTTGTTGTAGATGGAGTAGAGGAAGCCGAAGTTTCCGCCGACCGCATTGACGTCATAGTTTACGCGGCCGAAGAAATGGATTCCGTGCCATCCGGTGTAATCCACGCGCGCCGTTGAATAGGTTTCCTTGTAGCCAAAGGGAACGGAAGGATACCGCGCAGGTGATCGCGGAGAATGTGGGACTGGCGGTGGCCGCGCTTATGTTGACCTGCTGGATGCGCTCGGAGTTGGCGAAGAAGAAGAGCTTGTCCTTGATGATGGGACCGCCGATACTGCCGCCGTACTGGTTGCGCTGGAAGGGCGCGGAGATTCCGCCGGTGAGGGCAGCGAAGCCAGCGCGAGCGTCCTGGAACTGGTAAAAAGCCTGGCCGTGGAAGGCATTCGTGCCCGAGTTGGTGGCGACCAGCACCTGTCCGGTCGAGGTGACTTCGCCGGAGACGTCCTGTGTAGAACGGTTCAACTGGAACTCGTTGATCGCGCCCTGGGAGACGTTGAAGATGGTGGTGCCGACCGTTTCGTCGGTGATGTCCTGCCCGTCCAGAAGGATGCGGGTGGTGCGTCCGGAGACGCCGCCGACGGAAATAGCCGAGTATCCCGCCTTGGTCGGGTCGAAGGACTCGCCGCTCTGCAGGATGACGCCGGGCTCAATTTGGGCCAGATCGAGGAAGTTGCGGCCGTTGACCGGCAGATTCTTGATCTGCTGGCCGGTGATGACATCGCTGACGCCGGCCTGATCGGTGTTGAGCTGCACAGCGCCGGCATTGACTTCAACGGTCTGAGCGGACGAGCCGACGATCAGCTTGAAGTTGCCGGACGTCGCGGTTCCGGTATGGATGACGGTCTTGACGGCCGTCTTTTGAAAGCCGGGGGCAGTGACCGCGACCTCATAATCGCCGGGGTTCAACGGTCCGAGGCTCCAGTAGCCTCTCGAATCCGTGGTGACTGTAGCCTTGGAACCGGTTTCAATGCCGGTCACCGTGACGCTTGCGCCGGGGACAACAGCGCCGGAGTTATCAGTGATGGTGCCCTGAATGGATCCACCATTCACGGAAACTGCCTGGGCGAACGCGGCAGGGGTGGGGAGCGTGGCCGCGCCGAAAATCAACGATGCCAGAGCGAGGATGCTGCTCGCTCCTGCCTTCCGAAAGCAAACTTTTCCAAACGAATAGGAATCCAAGGAGAACTCCTCCTGATGACGATGCAACTTTGGAGGCACGTTGCATACCAGTCAGTGGGAGGTTGGATTCTATTGATGAATCAGAGACTTAGGGACAAAGTGACACACAATAGCTCTGGATTCACGGAGCCTGATACGGAAATACGTAGAAAGAGTGTCAGTCAACCATGAATAGATGCGGACTGCAGGAACAAGGAAGCCTCGTCCAGGAAACCTCGCGCTCTAGCGATTGAGGGCGCGCCGGATGATGGCTTCTAGCGCCTGCTTGTGCGCAGCGTACTCCACCTCGCCCACATTGCCTCTTGCGCGGTCCGCCTCAAGCGCGAAGAGCTCCTCCTTCAGCGAGTTCAGCAGACTGCGGGTGTGATCCGCCGGATCGGGCACTGCCGGCGCGGGCGGCGGCGGCAGCGGAACAGGCGCCACAGTTGCCGGCGGTGCCTCGCCCTGGGTCCAGGTAAGGGGCGCGGCGTATTGTTCGCCGGCCGGCGCGGGTGCTACTGCAGCCACGGCTACCTCGTCCTGTTGAGCGGGGCGGCGCAGGAAGAAGGCCGCCGCGATCGCCAGCACCAGCCCGACACCGGAGAGAATCCACCATTTGTACTTGCTGAGCGGGTCGGGGGTGTCGATGGGATTGCCGAGGCCGCCGCCCGGCCGGTTGTCGTCGGCAGCGGCGGCAGCGCCAGGCTGGCCGTTGTTTGACTGCGCTGTCTGCACATCGCGCGGCAGGGCTCCGGAACCGGAGACGGAGAAGCCCAGCGCCTGGGTGGGGCTGACGTTCTTGGCGACAAAGGTCTGCGCGTTGATGTCGTCGTTGATGGGCTGATAGTGGGTCGATGCGTCCGGCGTGAAGGTCATGCTCTTCGGCACCATGATGACGACGTTATCCGCCGTGTCTGCCAGCTTGGGAGCGAACTTCGCCGATCCGGAGTAGGGAAGGCTGTAGGTGACCTGGAACTGCGTCTCGCCGGGACGCAGCGGGAACAGGTAGGCGTAGTGGCCCTTTTCGCCCATCGGCGCGGGCGAGGAGGCTACCGGCATGCCCCCCGGCCCCATGGCCGCCGCGCCTTCGATCTTGGCGTCCGGCGGCAGATAGATCTCATAGGAGTGGCCGGAGAATTGCGTCCGGGGCGGCGTGGAGTCGTTCTTGACGAAGTAGCTTTGCGTGACGTGCAGTCCTTGCGGATCGGTCTCGATGCGCAGGACGTTGGCTTCGGTGGTGATGCCGGGCACGGTGGCGGCCACGTCGAAGACCTGTACGTCGACGGTGGTGGTATTGGGCGGCGCCGGCTGGAAGTAGGAGGCCTTCTCGTGATCGACGCGGATGAGGTGCATGCCCTGGTCGGGCACATCGATTGAATAGTGGCCGTGCGCGTCCGTCTTGGTGCGCGCTGTTTCCTGCATGCGCTGTTGCAGCGAGATGAGGATGACATCATCGCCGGCGGACGGCTTGTTGTTGGTGCCGTTGGTGACCGTGCCGGTGATAGCTGGCGGCCGAGCGCGGACGGGACCATCGACGAAGCGAGGAGGAGGGCGAGGGAGAGCGAAATCTGCAGCAAGCGTCTCATGTTTGGAATCTGGGGACTAGGATACTGCGAAGTTCCGGAATTGCGGATGATTTGCGCTCAGGGAATAACCATGCAGGCAGCATAGGATGCAGCCCGAGATCCCCGTATTGCCGGGCGAGACAGATCACGCGCGGCGAATGGACGGCTGCTGCAGGCGCTCGATCTCCGCCAGGACCTGCGCGGCTTCGGCTTCAAGGGCTGCGCGCTGCGCCATGTAGTCCTCTTCCGGATACTTGCCGGCGCGGTATTCGAAATTCAGATCGCGCAGATTGTCGTAGAGCACGGCCTTCTGCTCTTCGAGGAAGTCGAGACGCGTCTTCACCCGCTGCGCGGCGACATTGCGCTCCGGGTAGAAGACATAGGCGAAGAGCGCGACGGTGAGGATGGCGCAGGCGGCGAGGATCATGAGCAGGTCGCCTCCGGTCTCGCGGCGTATGCGCTGTTCGAGAACGAGCGTGTTGGGATCGCTTGCCGGCGTCGGCATGGCGCGCCACCCGCGGACGCCAGCGGCGGACGACGAAGAAGACGCCGCCGATGCCGAGCAGCAGAACGATGCGGCGGCACCCACCAGGAAAAGCGGTTCAGGCGCGTGAACATGGGCGCGGCCAGCGCTGTCGGGCCGTACTCGTCCTGAAAGGCGTGGAAGATGGTGGTGTCGTCGTCGCCGTGGTCGATGGAGGCGGCGAGCTGGATGCGCATCTTGTCCGAGTCTGGGCAGCCGACGTGGTTGCACTCGCCCAGAAGCTGATTGCAGCCGCAGGTGCACATGATGGCGTGGCTCAGCTTGTCGTAGCGCGGGCTGTTGGCGGTGTCGGAGGCGTGCGCGCCGAAGGCCACGACGAGCGGCGACGAGGACCACGATGAACGATGGAGCGAAGGCGCTTCCGCAGCATCAATCGCCACCTCGCAGGGTTGCGGCTTCGTTCACCAGCGGGCGTGACGGGCTTTTGCCGGCTGCCGTGCGCGGGCCGGAGAGAGGACCGTCGTGAGATTGGGCACCAGCGCTACCAGCGTGCCGGTGATCACGATCACGACGCCGATCCAGATCCAGGCGACCAGCGGATTGAGGAAGACTTTGATGATGGGGCGATTGGTGTCCGGATTCTGGCCGGCGTAGATCACATACAGGTCCCAGGCCAGGGTGGAGTGATTCGCCACCATGGTGGGTACCTGTTGCGAGGCGATGTAGAAGCGCTTCTCCGGCGCAAGCTGGGTGATCTTCTTGCCGTTGCGATAGACATCGAGCAGCGCGTACTCGCTGTCGTAATTGGGATTGGTGTCCTGGGTGTAGTCCTGGCAGACCAGCGTGTAGGGGCCGACGCGCATGGACTGGCGGAAGTCCATCTCCTGCTCGCTGGAGCGGTTGAAGGCGGAACCGGCGAGGCCGATGAAGATGACGACGACGCCGAAGTGGACGATGTAGCCGCCGTAGCGGCGCGTGTTGCGCTGGATGAGCAGGAGGATCGCAGCAGAAGATGTTCTTGCCCGTCTGAACCTTCAACACGTGCGCGCCGCGCAGGAACTCCGATGCGATGGCAGTGATGACGCCGGCTGCGACGGAGAAGGCGACGAAGGAGTAGAGCGGGCCCTGATCGTGCCACGGGCGCTCGCCGATAGCGAGCAGCGCGATGGCGGTGGCGATGGTCGCGATCGAAGGCAGCACGAAGTTGCGGCGGATGGAACGCAGCGACGAGGAGCGCCATGCGAGCAGCGGGCCGAGCCCCATCAGCGCCAGCAGGCTCAGGCCGATGGGAATCGCGATGCGGTTGTACCAGGGCGCGCCGACGGTGACCCGGTTGCCCTGCACGTACTCGCTGAGCACGGGGAAGAGCGTGCCCCACAGGATGGTGAAGCAGGCGGCGAGAAAGATGAGGTTGTTGAACAGGAAGCTCGACTCGCGCGAGACCAGCGATTCGATCTTGTGATCGGACTTCAGATGATCGCGCTGCAGGATGAAGGTGAAGATGCAGACCACCAGCACGATGAAGAGAAAGGCGTAGAACCAACTGCCGATGGAGGACTGCGCGAAGGCATGCACCGAACTGACCAGGCCGGAGCGCGTGAGCAGCGTGCCGAGAATGGAGAGCATGAAGGTGGAAAAGATCAGCCACACATTCCAGTTCTTCATCATGCCGCGCTTCTCCTGCATCATCACCGAGTGCAGGAAGGCGGTGCCGGTGAGCCAGGGCATGAGCGAGGCGTTCTCGACCGGATCCCATCCCCAGTAGCCGCCCCAGCCGAGCACGGAGTAGGCCCAGTGCGCGCCGAGGAAGATGCCGCAGGTGAGAAAGAGCCAGGTCACCATGGTCCAGCGGCGGGTGATGTGGATCCACTTCTCGCCGGGATAGCGCATCATCAGCGCGCCCAGCGCGAAGGCGAAGGGCACGGTGAAGCCGACATAGCCGAGGTAGAGCATCGGGGGATGGATCACCATCTCCGGATACTGCAGCAGCGGATTCAGACCGAAGCCATCGGCGGGAACGGCGCCCTGCACCAGCGCGAAGGGCGGCGCGGCGAAGTTGAGCAGCAGCAGAAAGAAGACCTGCACGCCGGCGAGGATGGTGGAGGCATACGCGCTGAGCCGGACATCGACCTTGTGGCGGGCGCGCAGCACGAAGCCATAGGTCGCCAGCAGCCACGCCCACAGCAGCAGCGAGCCTTCCTGACCGGACCAGAGCGCAGCGAACTTGTACGCGCCGGGCAGTGCGCGATTCGAGTGATGGAGGATGTAGGAGACGGAAAAATCATTGGTGAAGGCGGCCCAGACCAATGCGAACGCGGCGGCCGTGGTAGCGAAGAAGCTGGCGATGCCGGCGCGGCGCGCGGTCTCCGCCAGGCGCTCGGGAGCGATGCGGGTGCGTGCGCGAATCGCCAGTTGACGCTGCGCGAAGGCGCCCGCCAGCAGAGTGTAGGCACTGAGCGCGAGGGCGAGAAGCAGGGAGAAGCTACCAAAGACTGGCATAGGGACGCACGTCGATTGTCGCAAAGCGCAGAGCCGATGCGCCAATCGGTCATTGGATGGAGTCTGTGAGGATGGAGCTATGCGGAACCGGAGTACGCTACTTGGGAGAATCGATCGATCAGGCGGTCTGGCAGTAGGGCGGGAAGAGCAGTGTGCGCGAGAGCTCGATCAGCTCCTGGGGCTGGATCGGCTTCAGGCGGAAGGAGACATCCATGCCTTCGTATTCCGACTCGGCCTCGGGCAGGCCGCTGAGCACCATGATGGGAAGCGTGGTGGACTGCTCACGCAGCTTCTTGACCAGCTCGGGACCGCTCATCTCGGGCATGCAGTGATCAGTGATCACCATGCCGAAGGGTTCGCCCGAGTCGAACTTTGCCAGGGCGGCAGCGCCGCTCTCGGCGATAACAACGGGGAAATGGGCCTTCTCAAGAATCAGGCGGCGGGTGACCGCCTGGATAGGGTTGTCGTCCACAATCAGGATCGCTGGCATCGCTTGGTGTCAAGTCCCCTTAGTAGTTGATCGGAGTGATGAGGGGCTGAAGCAAACGGTTGCCCTCGGTCGGTGGAAAAATAAAACGCTTTCTCTCCCATTTAGGGATATACCCCATTTTGGGGAGTATCGACAATGATACCCCCTGGATGCCTCCAGATATGCAAGCGCTGAACAGTTTGTTTTTGTGCTTTGTTGATGTTCTTTGGAGGCGCTCGAGTTCCGAGGCGCCGGACAGCTCAGTCGAGGCGGGCTGGGAGCGGCGCCATGCCGGGCCAGGGCTGCTTCCAACAGTCAGCGCGGCAGGATCCTTGGTGCGCCAGGTCTCTTCGGTGGTGATCTTCGGCTGGCCGGCGGAGGCCGTGGATCTCGATGTGCTGATAGCTGAGGAGCCGGTCGGCGGGCTCGTCGCGCCAGTCGTTGCCGCGGCCTTCGCGGCGGGTCGAGCCCTGCTCCCAGCCGCGCGGCGTCAGGTGCCACTCCGTCCATTCTTTGCGGATTGCCATGCCGCTATCGTAGCTCGCGTATCAGGTCGTGATCTCTGGGCTACGGACCGCGTCGCATAGAGGGCACTCCGCTCAGCAGAATGCGAAGGTCGCGCAGGTTATTGCCGGTTGGGCCGGTGACCAGGGTGTCGCCGAGCGCGGTGAAGAGTGGGCAGGCATCGAAGGCGGCGAGCGCTGCCTGCGGGTCGAAGCCGAGGGCCTGGGCCGCGGGCGACCGTGGCGGGGTCGGCGATGGCTCCGGCGGCCGGGCTGTTGCCGTCCGCGCCATCGCTGCCGGCGGAGAGGCAGACGACCGGCTCGCCGGGCAGCCGCTGTTGGAGGAGACAGAGCGCAGGCGAGGGCGAACTGCTGGTTGCGGCCGCCGGTGCCCGGCTTGCGGTCGATGCGGACGGTGACCTCGCCGCCGGAGAGCAGGCAGAGCTTGCGGCCGGGATGCTGGCGGCGCAGCTCGATGAAGCGATCGACCAGGTAGGCTGCGGCCTTTTCGTAAGGCCAATCGTCGCAGCCGTTGTCCACGACGACTTCGTAGCCGAGCGCGGCGGCTTTCTCCTGCGCGGCGCGCAGCAGGTCGTGGTTGGAGAGCAGAGTGGCGAGCCAGTTGGTGAGAGCAGCCGGCCCGCTGCTGAAGCTGCACCCAGGCGTATTGGCCGGGCCTGCTTTGCGGGCTGCTTCGGCGTTCGCGCTTCGCTTCAGCGCGGCCTTGTCGCCGGGGGTTTCGGGCAGATCGGGACTGCTGAAGAAGCGGCGCACCGAGGGCGGAAACTTTTCGAGCAGGTGATAGCGCGTCGAGCAGCTCGCGGCAGTCGTCGACGGTGGAGGGGTCGGCCAGCGTTGGGCCGGAGGCGACGGCATCCGCGTGTTGCCAGGGGACATCGACGACCTGCAGGGTGAGCTTGGCGGCCTGCGGTGCGGCGGTGGCGAGGCGGCCGCCTTTGACTGCGGAGAAGTGCTTGCGCAGGGTGTTGATCTCCGCGATGGTGGCGCCGGAGGCGATGAGCGCTTCGTGGAAGGCGATGGTGTCGGCGAGCGAGATGTCAGGATCGAGCGGCAGATCGAAGAGCGTGCTGCCGCCTCCGCTGATGAGGTAGATGACGAAGGTATTGTCCGATGCGCGGCGCAGCAGGCGCAGTGCGCGTGCGTGCGGCGCGGAAGGAGTCCTGGTTGGGCAGCGGGTGGCCGCCTGCGTAGTAGCGGATGCGCCAGTCGCGGCGCGCGGGCTTTGCGGGCGCGCTGCAGATGCCGCGAACGCGCAGCTTGCGGGGCAGGATGCCGAGCAGCGACTCGGTCATGGGCACGGCTGCCTTGCCCAGCGCGATGATGAGCGATTTTGCGGTAGCTGCCGAGGTCGATGCGGATGGCAGGCATGGGCGGCTCGAGTCATGGGCGAGTGCTCGATGACCAGCGTGGTGCCTTCGCAGCGGACGCGCTCACGCAAAGACGCGCTCGATGCGGCAGGCGTCGAGTGCATGGGCAAAGATGGCGCGCGCGTCCTGGTGAAGGGAGTGCAGGGACGCGGGGTGATCCTCTTCGTCGGCCATGGCGCTTACGGTGTGTGCGGAGCGGCTGGCGTCCGCGCCGGAGAAAAAGCGGGAGACGAGCCATTCGCGCAGCGCGTGCTGCATCTGTTCGAGTTTGCCGGCGAAGAAGTGGTCTGCATCGGGCACGATGACGAGCGTTGCCGGCTGCGCTGCGGACGCCACAATGCGCACCAGCGCCGCCTGTGGGCCATACTGGTCTGCGACCGCCGCTGATGAAGAGCTTGGGCAACGTGCAGCTTGCGAGAAAGTCGTAGCTGTAGTCTCGGCCTTCGGCGGCTACCGGCAGGCCCAGCGCGGCGAAGCCGGGAACGCGCGCATCGGAACGGGGAACGTCGGCGTCGCGGCAGACATGTGCGCAACGCTACATGCGCGCCGAAGGAGAAGCCGACGACCAGGACGGGCAATGCGTAGCGCTGGTGCAGCCAGTCGAGGGCTGCGCGCACATCGTCGCGCTCGCCGCGGCCCTCGTCATGCTGGCCTTCGCTGAGTCCGGTGCCGCGGAAGTTGAAGCGCAGCGTGGGCAGGCCGAGCGACTGCATCGTCTTGGCCGCGCGGTAGACGACCTTGTTGTGCATGGTGCCGCCGCCCATGGGGTGCGGATGGCAGACGAGCGCGGCGTATCGCGCATCCGGCTGTCCTTCGACGAGGAGCGCTTCCAGGCTGCCGGCGGGGCCGGGGATGGTGAGCGTCTGCAGGCGATTGGAGATGCTGGACATCGGATTCGATTGTAGCGAGCGGCGAATCAGCGGAGATCTCGCATCTGAAGAGCGAGATGTCGGGCACCCGCTTGTGACGCAGCGCTCAGGTATGCTGACCTAACATGACGCTCGATCCGGTGCAATTGACGCGACAGCTCATCGACATTGAATCGACAACCTATGGCGAAGGTCGCGGTGGGCGCATTTCTGGCGGAGTTCTTGCTGCGCGGGATTTTGCTGTGGAGAAGATGCACGTCGCCAGCAAGGGCGAGGATGGAGCGACGACCGATCGCTTCAATGTCTACGCCACCGTGCCGGGCGAGCAGCCGGAGGTTGTCTTCTCCACCCACATGGACACCGTGCCGCCGTACTTTGGCAGCCGAGAGGACGACGAGGCGATCTACGGGCGCGGCGCGTGCGATGCCAAGGGCATCATCGCGGCGCAGATTGCCGCGGTGGAACGGCTGCGCGCGGGAGGCGTGAAGGCCGGAATGCTGTTTGTCGTCGGGCGAGGAGCGGGACTCGGCGGGGGCGATGGTAGCCAATCAGCAGCCGAGGGGCAAGCCGCTATCTGATCAACGGCGAGCCCACGGACAACCGGCTGGGCGTGGCGAGCAAGGGCGTGTTGCGCGGCGCGGTGCGCGCGACGGGCAAGATGGCGCACTCGGCCTATCCGGAGCTGGGCGAGAGCGCGATCCACAAACTGATTCAGGCGCTGAACAACGTGATGCACGTCGAACTGCCCGCAGAACCGGGCATCGGACCGAGCACGTTGAATATCGGTCTGATCGAAGGCGGCCGCGCGCCGAACGTGATCGCGGACAAGGCGCTGGCGCAGGTGATGGTGCGGCTGGTGGGCCCTTCGGACGAGACGCGCGCAGCACTGGAGAAGGCGATTGAAGGGCTGGCCGAGATCGAGTACACGCTGGAGATTCCCTTCATGCGATTCAGAACGATCGAGGGGATGGAGACGATGGTGGCGGCCTTCGCGACGGACATTCCCGCGCTCACCAACTGGGGCGAACCGCTGCTGCTGGGCCCGGGATCGATCCATGTTGCGCACACTCCCGATGAGAAGCTGGCCAAGCGCGAGCTTTTCGAGGCGATCGATCTCTACACGGAGATCGCGAGCAAGCTCGTAGCATAAGCAGGATGGCGAGCGATCGCAGCAATCTCACGATGGCGCCGTGCGGGCTATCGCCGCGCTGAGCGGCCTGAGCGGCTGGCTGGTCGGGCCAGATTGCGTGCCTGCCGGTGAACCTGATCATTGCGGTGCGCGACAGCGAGGGCCAGGCGAAGCTGTTCGTCCAGACGCTGCTCTACGGCCTGCTGGCATGGGGTGCCTGGACGATGCTGCTGGCAGCCACGGCATGGTTGCTGGTGGTGCTGCCGCTGGTGATGACGATGCGACCGTGTCTGCTGGTGCGGCTGCGCTGGTGGGTATTCATCGTGGCCACGGTGGTGGCGCTTTCGCTGGCGGCCACGCGTCCGACGATGTTCCGCGACAGGTCGGCCATGTCTTTCTTGCACAGATTCGCGCAGGTCATCCCGTACGGCGCATTTGCGATCTCCTTCACGCTGGTCACGGCCTGGATGTACATCCTGCTATGCAAGCGGCGGCTGGATCGTGCCGAATCCGCGAGTTAGCAGGCCGAGCTGCGCTGCGGCATCTTAGACTGAAGGTATGGCCGATCTCGAGACACCCACGAAGCCCCTGAATGCGCTGGCAAAAGCGCGCTCCTCTTACCTGCGTTCTGCCATGCATCAGCCGATCCACTGGCAGGAGTGGGGACCGGAGGCGTTCGCGCAGGCGGCGCGCGAAGACAAGCCGGTACTGCTCGATATCGGCGCGGTGTGGTGCCACTGGTGCCATGTGATGGATCGCGAGAGCTACGAAGACGAGACGCTGGCTCCGCTGATCAACGAGCGCTTCGTGGCGGTGAAGGTGGATCGCGATGAGCGGCCGGATGTCGACAGCCGCTACCAGGCGGCGGTGCAGTCGATCAGCGGGCAGGGAGGATGGCCGCTGACTGCGGTGCTCACGCCGGATGGGCGGCCGTTCTTCGGCGGCACCTATTTTCCGCGGCACGATCGCTATGGCCGTCCGGGCATCGAGCGCCTGCTGCTCACCATGTCGGACGCATGGCAATCGAAGCGCGACGAGGTGCTGGAGTCGGCGAGCTCGATCATCGCCGCCATCGAGCATGGTGAGGCATTCGCGGGACGCGGCGGATCGTTGAGCGCGGCGATCACGGACAAGCTGGTGCATTCCGCGATCGCGCAGTTCGATCCGCACACGGCGGTTTTGGCGCGCAGCCGAAGTTTCCGCATCCGGCGGCGCTGGACCTGCTGCTGGATGCGGCGACGCGCAAAGGCGATGCGAAGGCGCGGGAAGTGGCGCTGGTGACGCTGACGAAGATGGCGGAGGGCGGCATCTACGACCATGTCGGCGGCGGCTTCCATCGCTACTCGGTCGATGAGCGCTGGGTGGTGCCGCATTTCGAAAAGATGCTCTACGACAATGCCGGCCTGCTGGCGAACTACGTGCACGCATGGCAGAGCTTTCCGTATCCGGTCTTCAGCACGGTGGTGCGCGAGACGGTGGCGTGGATGGATGGCTGGCTGAGCGATCGGCAGAAGGGCGGCTTCTACGGCTCGCAGGATGCCGATATGACGCTCGATGACGATGGCGACTACTTCACCTGGACGCGCGCCGAAGCGGCAGAGGTGCTGAGCCCCGATGAACTCGAAGTGGCCGGGACGTATTACGACATCGGCGAGCTGGGCGACATGCATCACAATCCGGCGAAGAATGTGCTGCACGTCAAGCGGCCGATGGAGACGCTGGCGAAGGACCTGAATCGCGAGCCGGCCGAGATTGGCGGTCTGCTGGCCAGCGCGCGAGCCAAAGCTGGCGGCGGCGCGCGCTGCGCGGCCTACGCCCTATGTGGATCGCACGGTGTACACCGGCTGGAATGCGATGGCGATCTCCGCCTATCTGCAGGCGAGCTCGGTGCTGCAGGTGGCCGGCACACGCGACTTTGCCATCAAGACGCTCGATCGCATTCTGAGCGAGGCATGGTCGGAGCAGGATGGGCTGGCGCATGTGGTGGCTTATGCAGCGGGCGAGCACGGCCAGCGCGTTCCGGGCGTGCTGGATGATTACGCGCTGCTGGTGCACGCTTGCCTGGACGCGTGGGAGCGGACGCTCGAGCTGCGCTACTACGAGGCGGCCGCAGATGCTGGCGGCGCGGATGCAGCGCGACTTCTACGATGCGACGGGCGGCGGCTTCTTCGATACCGTTGCGGACCCGAATGCGATTGGTGCGCTGTCCGCGCGCCGCAAGCCGCTGCAGGACACGCCGACGCCGGCAGGAAATCCGACGGCCGCCGCGGCGCTGCTGCGCCTGGAGGCGCTGAATGGCGATGCGAAGCTGCGCGAAGTGGCCGAAGATACGCTGGAGGCGTTCGCGGGCATCGTCGAGCACTTCGGGCTCTACGCCGGTTCCTACGGACTGGCGCTCGAGCGGCTGCTGAATCCGCCGCAGCAGATTGTCATCGTGGGTGAGGACGATCTGGCGGATGCGCTGGAGTCTGCCGCACGCAGCGGCTATGCGGTCAACAAGACGGTGCTGCGCGTGCGCCGCCAGCGAGTCCTGCGGGAAGGCGCTTTGCCGCCGGTGTTGCAAGGCTACGACTTACGCAACTGCCGCAGTTACAAGAAAAGGCGAGCTTCGCCGTGGTGTGCCAGGGCGCGACGTTGCCTTCCTCCGGTGCGTACCGTCGCGGAGTTGCAGTCGGCGATGGCGGGATAGCGTCTTCGCTCCGCTCAGGATGACACCGTCTCAGATCAGCTACTCGCCCGCGAATGGATTGGTTTCGTTCGGCTTGTTGGTGGTGGGATCGGGAGCCGGCTCAGGCTTTCGCCTGCTCACCCGGCGTAGCAATGCTCTTACCGCCAGTGACGCGGAACGGACTGCCGGGCAGCATGTTGTTTTCTTCCAGAGCGAGCCGAATGCCGCTTCTGCATCTCGCGCACGGCGTCGAACTGCTTTCTCGCCATGCGTCTTCACGCTGATGGGATAGATCACCTCGGAGCCCTTGATCTGATCGACGCCGAGCACCTTTGGATCTCCGAGGAAGATGTCTTTGTACGCGGGCTCCTGTCGCACCTCGCCGAGACTTTCTTCAGCAGTGCGATGACCTTGTCAGGATCGGCGGAGAAGTCGACCGAGATGTTGAGCGTGGTGGTGGAGAAGTCGCGGCTCTGGTTGGCCACGTTGGTGATCTGGCTGTTGGGAATGAGATAGAGCGTGCCATCGCCGCCGCGGACGGAGGTTTTGCGCAGGGACATCGATTCGACCGTGCCCGTGACGCCGGCGAGCGTGACCCAGTCGCCGACGTTGTACTGATCCTCGACCAAGAAGAGCATGCCGTTGATCATGTCCTTCACGATGGTCTGCGCCGCGAGGCCGATAGCCACACCGGCGACGCCTGCGGAGGCGAGCAGCGGCGTGGGATTGAAGTCGAAGACTTCGCGCAGAATGCTGATGGCGGCAAAGAAGCCGACGATGCCGAAGCCGGTGGCCCGCAGCACGGAGGCGAGCGTGCGAATCTGCGAGGTGCGCGCGAGGCCGACACCTGCGTGCTTCTCGGCTGCACGGCGCATGCGGTCGGTGATGAGCTTCACCAGCCAGAATGCGAGCCAGGCGAAGACCAGGATGGCGATCAGGTGCTTCAGGTCGTTCACCAGGAAGTCCTGCGCACTGTCGACCCAGTTTTGCCACATGGATTGAAAAGCCTCGCGCAGGGGCGGGCGGCGGTTGGGCGGCGCGAGCAGAAGGAGCATGCAGGCCTTTCACGGTTCAGAGTTTGCAGTCGTTTCTATAATGAACGGATGCGATGCTCATTTGCCAAGTTGCGCTGGGGGGTAGGGGCTTGCGCTGTGCTCCTGCTGGCTGGGTCATGGGTAGCGGTCGTGGGGGCCGGCCCTCATACCATTTCAGCGGCGCAGTTGCAGCAACCGCAGACGCCACCCGTGCAGCAGCCAAGGTCTCCTGGCTTTGGCGAGCCGGCCAATCCAGGCGATCCTATGGAGCGCCAGCGGCAGGAAAAAATGGAGAAGGCGCGGAATACCGACCGCCAGAAGCAACTGGAGAAGGACACGGACAAGCTGCTGGCATTGGCGAAAGAGTTGAAGGAAGAGGTCGGCAAGTCGAACGCGGACACGCTGTCTGTCGACGTGGTGAAGAAGGCGGCGGAGATCGAAAAGCTGGCGAAGAGCGTTAAAGACCGGATGCGCGGCTGATTTACGATGTTTGAGATGCAACGAACGATGAGCAGCGTCTGGTCGTCCTGCTGTTTGCCCCACTTTGCTACGGCGGCAAGGATGTTCGCCGCCAGTTGCGATAACGGCGCCTGGGGATTTGATTCCACGCAGAGGCGCAGGCCTTCCGTGCCAAACTCCCGATCCTGCGGATTGCAGGTTTCGAGGATGCCGTCGGTGGCGATCAAGAGCAGGTCGCCGGGCTCGACGTTGATCTCCATTGCGGCAAATTGCGCCCCCGGCACCAGGCCCAGTGGAAACTGCTCCAGGCTGAGCTCGCGGAAGATGCCGTTCGCATGGCAGTAATGAAGGATGGGTGGGTGTCCTGCAACGGCGTGGCGAACTCTGCCCATGGGGCCAAGCTGCAGCGCGGCGAGGGCCGCGTACATGTGGTTCTCCTTGACCGCGGGCAGTACGTTGTCGAGCCGGTCCAGAAGCAAGGGCAGACGCTCCGGTGCGGTCGAAGGCTCGAGCAGCGCTGTACGCGCGGCGGCCTTCAGCATGCCCATCAGGATGCCTGCCTGCAGCCCATGTCCTGCGACGTCGGCCACATAGGCGATATCGCCATCGCGGGACGGAATCAGATCGACGAGATCGCCGCCGACGCGCTCGCTCGGCCGGGTGAGGCCGTAGATCTCGTAGAGCGGCCCAGTGCGGTGAATCAGCGGGACCAGCGTCTGCTGGATGCCGTGGGCAAGTTCGAGTTCGTTTTGGATGCGCGTGGCCTCCGCGGCCTGCGTACGGATGAAGGAAAAGAAAAGGACGTAGGAGAGGAGCAGAAGGAACCAGATGCATAGACCGGTGACGACAAGAGACGTCAGCGGCCCGGGCACCCCGTGAATGCCCTTTAGGTTGATGAACGCGACGAAACTGGAGACCAGCACACACTGGATGACCATGGCCACCCAGATCCAACGACCGGGATGGCGGATGAGCAGCCATGGGTAAAGGACCGTGTAAGCTCCGTTCGCTAAGCCGAGTGCGAGAACGATAAGCAAGGGGAGCCGCTGGTCTCCCATCAGGTTTTGAAAGAAGCCGTAAATCGAAAAGAGGAAGAAAACCGCAAGATAGAGACGAAGCAGGCTTCGCGTGGGCAGGTGGCGCAGCGCCTCCCAGGAACTGGAATGGCGTCGATACCACGGAACCGACCCGGGAAGCGCAGTGGAAGGCATGCGCTTCACGATAGCAAAAGGCGCCGCGGAGATGACCGCGACGCCTTTGCGTGAAGCTTCTACAGAAACAGCGGCGCCAGCACCAGGGTGACGGTAGCAAGCAGCTTGATCAGCACATGCAGCGACGGGCCGGCGGTGTCCTTGAAGGGATCGCCGACCGTGTCGCCGACAACGGCTGCCTTGTGGGCTTCCGAGCGCTTGCCGCCATACTGACCGGTCTCGATGAATTTCTTGGCGTTGTCCCATGCGCCGCCGCCATTGTTCATCAGCATGGCGAGCAGGATGCCGGAGATGGTGCCGACCATCAGCAGGCCGGCGACGCTCTCCGCTCCCGTCAGATTGACCGGATGGCCGTGCAGCAGCAGCGTGTCGGCGCCGACATCGCGGACGTGGAAGCTGTCGCTCAGATGGCGGAAGATCAGGCCGACGGCCAGCGGCATGGCGACAGCAAGCGCGCCGGGCAGCACCATCTCCTTCAGCGCCGCGCCGGTGACGATGCGGACGCAGCGGCCGTAGTCCGGCTTGGAGGTGCCCTCCATGATGCCGGGGTTCTCCTTGAACTGCGCGCGTACGTCCTTGATGACGAATTGCGCCGTGCGGCCCACCGCCTTGATGGCCATGGAGGAGAAGAGATAGGTGAGCATGGCGCCCAGCAACGCGCCGACGAAGACCGGGACGCTGGCCAGATTGACATGCGTGAATTGCCAGTTTGCGGGAAGCACCTCGCCGGCATCGGCGAAGCGGTGCGCGACGATGTCGTGAACGCTTTCCAGATACGCGGAGAAGAGCAGGAAGGCGGCCAGAGCGGCAGAGCCGATGGCATAGCCCTTGGTGAGCGCCTTGGTGGTGTTGCCGGCGGCGTCCAGCTTGTCGGTCTTTTCGCGCACCGCATCGGGCTGGTTGGACATCTCGATGATGCCGCCGGCGTTGTCCGTGATGGGGCCGAAGGTGTCCATGGCCAGGATGTAGGCGGACGCGGAGAGCATGCCCATGGTGGCGATGGCGGTGCCGTAGATGCCGCGGGCGTAGTTGGAGATTCCCGCGTGGTCAGCCAGGCCGCGCACGCCGAAGTAGTAGCTGAGCAGCAGCGCGAGGCTGATGACGATGACCGGCATGGCGGGCGTCTCCATGCCCACGGCGAGGCCGCTGATGATGTTGGTGGCCGGGCCGGTGAGCGAGGCCTCGGCGATGGAGCGGACCGGGCGGTAGCGGGTTTCGGTGTAGTACTCGGTGATGCGGACGAACAGGAACGAGGTGATGATGCCGACGATGCCGGAGCCGAGCAGCCACCAGCGGCCCTGCAGCATGAAGTAGACAGCGGCGGCGAAGCCCAGCAGCGCAACGAACGAGGTGACGTAGTAGCCGCGGTTCAGCGCGTGCATCGGGTCTTCGTCTTCGCGCGAGTGCACGATGCTGACGCCAATGATGGAGGCGATGAGGTTGATGGCCTGAATGATCAGCGGGAAGAGGATGCCCTTGATGCCGAAGACGGGGAAGAGCGCCGCGCCCAGGATCATGGCGCCGACGTTTTCAGCGGCGGTGGACTCGAAGATGTCCGCGCCGCGGCCGGCGCAATCGCCTACGTTGTCGCCGACGAGGTCAGCGATGACGGCGGGGTTGCGTGGATCGTCCTCGGGGATGCCGGCCTCGACCTTGCCCACCAGGTCGGCGCCCACGTCGGCGGCCTTGGTATAAATGCCGCCGCCAAGCTGGGCAAAGAGGGCGACCAGCGATGCGCCGAAGCCAAAGCCGACCAGCTCATAGGGCGTGGCTGGGGATGCTCGAGGCCGCCGAAGAGGAAGAAGAGGACGCCGATGCCGAGCAGCGAGAGGGCGACGACCACCAGGCCGGTGACGGCGCCGCCGCGCAGGGCGGTCTGCAGGGCGCGGCCCAGGCTGGTACGGGCAGCGCTGGCGGCGCGGATGTTGGTCCGGATGGAGACGAACATGCCGGTAAAGCCGGAGAGCCCGGAGCAGATGGCGCCGATCAGGAAGCTGATGACGACTTTGTTGGCAAACGGCGCGGTAAAGGGCGAGAGCCGGTATCCAATAAAGAGGAGGATGGCAAGCACCACGGCGATAATGGCGATGGTGCCGTACTGCCGGGACATGAACGCCTCCGCCCCTTCGCGGATGGCGTTGGAGATTGCCTGCATCTCGCTGGTCCCGGCATCGATGGAGAGCACGGAGCGGGAGAAGAAAAATGCGACAACGAGGCCCAGGACGCCGATTGCCAGAGCGCCCCACAAATAAATACTGCCGTTGTCTGGGGTGCTGGGGGAGCCTATCTGGAACCCCATGGCCCACAGGCCGACATTCTGCATGCAAGTTCTCCGAAAGAATTGGGTTGGTGCGCCCCGCCGTTGCCGCCGCAGCGCGCTGCCGGGAAAGCCTTAGGTTCGAGGAAGGCTGATTAGAGCACGGGTGGAAAAAGTGAGTCAAACCACGGGGTTTTGCCGGAGCCGGTCCTGCTGGCCGCGGTGAGACGAATCGGCGTCTGGTGCATCTTCTTTACTGAGCACAAGTGCGCACTGACAGGATACAATCGCCAGTCGTTTTGACTTGGGAAGGCAGTCGAGGAGTGTGTATGGGCAGTGTGGCGACGGAGCGGCGCACCAAGAGCGCCGGCGGCGGACTGAGCGGGCTGACAGGGCGCGGAGTGGGTGGATGTCTACCGGCTGATGTACCTGTCGCGGCGTTTGGACGATCGCGAGATTCTGCTGAAGAATCAGCAAAAGATATTCTTCCAGATCTCCGGCGCCGGCCACGAAGCGCTGCTGGTGGCGGCCGGCAAGGCGCTGAAGCCCGGCTACGACTGGTTCTATCCCTATTACCGCGACCGCGCCCTCTGCCTGACGCTGGGGGTGACGGCGGAAGAGATGCTGCTGCAGGCCGTGGGCGCGGCGGCGGACCCGTCCAGCGGCGGACGGCAGATGCCATCGCACTGGGGCAACCAGCGGCTGAACATCGTGACGCAAAGCTCTTCGGTGGCGACGCAGATGCTGCAGGCAGTGGGTTGCGCCGAGGCGGGCCGCTATCTGGCCGCTCATCCGAATGCCGTGGAGCCGCCAGGCGCGACGACTACAGCGCGTTCCATAACGCGACCTTCCAGGGCGATGAGGTGGTGTACGCCTCGATCGGCGAGGGCTCCACCAGCCAAGGCGAGTTCTGGGAGTCGATGAGCTCGGCCTCGCTGGAGAAGCTGCCGATGCTTTTCGTGGTGGAAGATAACGGCTACGCCATCTCGACTCCGGTAGAGGTGAATACGCCGGGCGGCAACATCTCGAGACTGGTGGCGAATTTCCCGAACTTCTTCTTTGCCGAGGTGGACGGCACCGATCCGGTGGAGAGCTACGCTGCCATGACGAAGGCAGTGGCGCATTGCCGCGCGCGGAAAGGGCCGGCGTTCGTGCATGGGCATGTGACCCGGCCGTATTCGCATTCGCTTTCCGACAACGACAAGCTCTACCGCTCGGCTGCGGAGCTCGAGGCGGAGAACCTCCGCGATCCGCTGCCCAAGCTGCAACTGCGGCTGCTGCGCGAAGGCGTGATCGATGCAGAGGGCATCACCCGGCTGGAGAAGGCGGTCGACGACGAGATACAGGCGGCGACCGACCGAGCGCTGCGCGCGCCCTTCGCCGGCGCGGACTCGATTTACAACTACGTCTATTCGCCGGACATCGATCCGACATCGAAGTCGTTTGCCGTCGGAAAAGACGCGCGGAGGCCAGCGGTCCCGACAGAACCATGGCCGACCTGATCAACGCCTGCCTCAAGGACGAGATGAAGCGCGACCCGCGCATCATCGTCTTCGGCGAGGACGTGGCCGACTGCAGCCGTGAAGAGAACCTGAAGAGCGGCGCGGTGAAGGGCAAGGGCGGCGTCTTCAAGCTGACCGCCGGGCTGCAATGCGAGTACGGCAGCGATCGCGTCTTCAACTCGCCGCTGGCCGAGGCGAACATCGTCGGCCGCGCGGTTGGCGTGGCCACGCGCGGCATGAAGCCGGTGGCGGAGATCCAGTTCTTCGACTACATCTGGCCGGCGATGCATCAGTTGCGCAACGAGCTGGCGCCGCTGCGCTGGCGGTCGAACAATGCATTCTCGTCGCCGGCGGTCATCCGGGTGGCGATCGGCGGATATCTGACCGGCGGCGCGCTCTACCACTCGCAGAGCGGCGAGGTGCTGTTTACCCACACGCCGGGAATGCGGGTGGTCTTTCCATCCAATGCGCTCGATGCCAACGGCCTGCTGCGCACGGCGATCCGCTGCGACGATCCGGTGATGTTTCTGGAGCACAAGCGGCTCTACCGCGAGACCTTCGGGCGCGCGCCGTATCCGGGGCCGGATTACATGATCCCGTTCGGCAAGGCAAAGACGGTGCGCGAGGGCAAGCATCTGACGCTGGTGACTTATGGCGCGCTGGTGCCTCGGGCGCTGCAGGCGGCGCAGCGCGCCAGCCGCGAGCTGGGTGTGGAGACCGAGGTGATCGATCTGCGGACGCTCAGTCCCTATGACTGGGAGGCGATTGCCGAAAGCGTTCGCCGGACCAGCCGGGTGATCGTGGCGCACGAAGACGTGCTGAGCTGGGGCTACGGAGCGGAGATCGCCGCGCGCATTGCGGACGAGCTGTTCGATGATCTGGATGCGCCGGTGAAGCGCGTGGCGGCGACGGATACTTTTGTGGCGTATCAGCCGCAACTGGAGAACGTCATCCTGCCGCAGCCGGAGGACCTGTTCCGCGCGATCGAGGGGCTGGCGAAGTTCTAGTTCGGAAGCGCTGATCTTTGGATTTTGGCTCTGTGAATACAGAGCGCATTCGAATGCAGGCTGACGGCAGGTAGAATACAGGCTATTCAATCCCCCTATTAAATCTCAGGACTCCAGAATGCAACGACGCTTACTCCTTGTGGACGATGAATCTGTCATCCGCATCACGCTGTCAGCCATACTTACCCGGTACGGCTTCGAGGTGAGCACAGCGGCGTCTGTTGCTGAGGCATTGCAGAAGATCACCTCGGAGACATTCGACGTGCTGCTGTCGGATCTGAACATCGGCAATCCCGGAGATGGTCTGACCGTGGTGAGCGCGATGCGCAGGACGCAGCCGGAAGCGGTGACGATGATTCTTACCGGCTATCCTGCTTTTGAAACTGCGCTCGAAGCGATCCGGCAGCAGGTGGACGATTACATCGTGAAGCCTGCCGATATTCCCGCGCTGGTAAACACGATCGAGAGACAAGTTGGCGACCCCGCCGCGGCAACGGCAACTGCCACCGCCCAAGCGCGTGGCGATGATCCTGCAGGAGCAACTGCAACGCATCGAGGAGCTGTGGCTGTCAGCCGTCGAAAATGATGATGCGCTGTCGCGAATGGCTCTGAAGAAAGAACAGCGACTCGCATTACCTCAAAGGCATTCTGGAAGAGGTCATTCGCGCGGCGCAGTCGTACTCCGGCGAAGAGACAGCGGAACACAAGCTCTCTTCCGGCGGGTACGATCGCAGGCGCGATTTAGAGGGATATACGCCAGCCATGATGCTGGCCGAGTTTTGCCTGCTGCGCCGTGTTGTGGCCCAGGTGGTTCAGGAAAATCTGCTTGCGGTGAATCTCAGCTATCTGGTGCCGGATCTCGCCCGAGTGAACGAGAGCCTGGATGAGCAGGCGCAAGCAGCGCTCACGACGTTATCTGAATACACAAATGCTTCCAGCTAGTTGTTCTGGTTCGCGTGGCTGCGCGAGAAAATCGCTGAAGCGCGGCCGTGGCCTCGGGATCTCCAGCGCAGTGCTGTGCACGCGTTGTCACGGGAGGCGCCGCATTCGCAATGTAGCCGGGAGCAGGATGCGTTTGCGGGCAGCAGGAAGAGCTTGTCCAGCGACTTGGAACTCAGGGCAGCCGCGGGATTGAAACGATCGCGCGCCAGCAGGCGTACGGGCAGGATGTGAGTCCAGCGCGGCGCTTCGAGTCAGCCGAAGCGTCGGCGGTTGAGGATCGATCATGACCAGCCGGTTCGAGCTCTGGATGTTGGACGGTGAGGTTCGCGGCTACAGTACCTCCGAGCCCGCGGCCAACCACGATCACGTGGCGCGGCCCGATGTGGCGCACGCTGGCGAGGTAGTAGAGCGCAGCGTCGGCATCCTGGTGCCAATGCTTCTCGGAGGGCTTTGCCCATTCGCTCTTGCCGAAGCCGCGCGGATCGAATGCGAAGACATCCTGGCCGAGCGCATGCAGCGCGAGAATGTCCGGCAGCGCGTCGGAGAGTGATCCGCGCGCCTCATGCAGATAGAGGATTGCCGTCTGCTGCGGCGGCAGGCTGCTGTCTGCCGGAACCCACCAGCCATCGAGCTGTGTCTTGCCCGGTTTCCGTGGCGTCGAAGCGGACCTCTTCGAAGGGCAGGTTGTGGCTGGCGGGCGTGCTGGCGACGCCATGGGTGGGGTGGAAGATGAGCTGCCATTGCCCCTGCCAGAAGAGCAGCCCGATCGCGAAGTAAACGCGCGGCGAGCGACGCCACAATCATCAGGCCGATGCCGCCGAGAATCCAGTGATGCGTGACCAGCGGATTGCGCGGGCGCAAGGGATCGTCGAAGTGTGGCGGCGTTGTTGGACGCGTGGATGCAGGCATACTGGCTTCAGCCGAACGCCAGCTCGTCTGCGGATTCCAGAGGAGTGCCGCAGACGCGGCAAATGACGGCGGAGCAGTCTCCGCAGGTAAGGGGATCGCCGACGGGCAGGGCGCAGGTAGGGCACCAGAGTGTTGCTGGCACGGAATCCTGCGCGTGTGGTGGTTTCACTTCCGACATGCGATTCCAGCGTAGCAGCCGGGTGCGACATCTTCCACTGACGAGGCCGTACACTGCGTATAGGAAGCACAAGGAGCGGGATCGAAGGATGACGCAATGGGTACGGATCGGCGCAGTGTCCGAGATGCCGGCTCGAAGGCCAGCGCGAAGGCATTCGAGGCGCGGGTATACCGATCTGCGTGGCACGGATTCACGGACAGCTCGCGGCGCTGCACAATGAGTGTCCGCATCATGGCGCGCTGCTTTCCGAGGGCACGATTGAGCATGGACGCGTGGTGTGCGCCTGGCATGGCTGGAGCTTCGATCCAAAGACGGGCGCGGAGCTGCGCAATCCGCTGGGCAGTGCGACGGTGTTTCCGCTGCGCGTCGATGGCGATGACGTGATGTGTGAGGTGTAAAACGAGCGATGCCACAGAAGAGTGAATCGGCAAAGAATAGTGCCGCGAAGAATCAGCTGGTCATTCCGCCGGGAGCGGCCAACGATCCCAAGGCTTTCGAGCTGGTGCGCGCCTGGGTGGCGCAGGGCGATCTGCACGTGAGTCTGCAGATGGGCGGCTGGGATGACCCGACTGCATGGGGCGTGGTGCTGGCGGACCTGGTGCGGCACGTTGCGCGCTTTTACGCTGAGCAGAAGCACCTGCAGCCGGAGCAGACCATCGAGCGGGTGCGGGATGCGATGGATGCGGAGCTGGATGGGGAAGAGGAATCGCCGGAGGACGGCCGGGTGCAGTGATGCGGGCGCCTAGAAGGTCCACTCCTGTGTCACCGGAATGTTGAAGTCCGAGTAGCGGATCCAGCGTGGACGGATGACGAACCAGGTGATGTGCGGCCATTGGATGCGCTCGACGCCGTCCGGCCAGGCGGCGAAATACACCGGCCGAAGACGCACCAGCGAATCGCCGGCAAGTTCTTCCGCGATGCCTTCGTACTGCACGGTGCGTTCATCTCCGCTGCCGACGGTATTGCCGATCGTGAACGAGACACGGGGGTTGGCCATCATGTTTCGATACTTGCGAGTGGTTTGCAGCGTATCGAAGAGAAGTTCGAGATCGGGCGTGACCGCATAGCCGACCAGCGCGGCCTGCGGCTCACCCGACGGAGCAAGCGTGCCGAGGATGCCGAGCCGCTGGCTGCGCAGGTAGGCGAGCAGTTCGCTCTGTTCCATCGCTTCGCCTACCTTTTGTTCCGCAGCGAACGGAGTTTCACGGAGGCCGCGGCCACGATTTTGCTGAAGGATGCCGGATCGAGCGATGCGCCACCCACGAGTGCGCCATCGATCTCTGGCTGTGCGCAAAGCTGAGCCGCATTGTCCGGCTTGACGGAGCCGCCGTAGAGGATGCGCATCGCTTCACTTGCCGGCTTGCCGAGAAGTTGCGCGACTTCGTGCCGGATGACGGCGTGCGCCTCTGCTGCGATCTCGGGCGTCGCCGTTTTGCCAGTGCCGATGGCCCATACCGGCTCGTAGGCAATCACGATGGGTGCAGCCTGCGCGGCGTCAATGTTCTCCAGTGCGCGGCTGGTCTGCCGGCGCAGCACCGCTTCTGTCTCGCCGTTTTCGCGCTGTTCCAGGTGCTCGCCGATGCAGACGATCGGGATGAGCTTGTAGCGCAGAGCGGTGTGCAGCTTTTTATTCACCAGCTCATCGGTTTCGCCGAAGTACTGGCGCCGCTCCGAATGGCCGATCAGCACGTGGGTGGCGCCTGCGGCGACCAGCATGGGCGCGGAGATCTCGCCGGTGAAGGCGCCTTCGTCGGCGAAGTACATGTTCTGCGCGCCTACGAGCAGCGCGGAGCCCTTCGCAGCATCCAGCGTGGCGGGAATGATCGATGGCTGGCGGAAAGATGGCCACCTCAGCGTTCGTGGGAAGTGGGGTCTGAAGAAATGTGGCGACGAAGGAGCGAGCCTCGGCAGGGGTCTTGTACATCTTCCAATTTGCGGCGAGCAGGGGAATGCGCATGGTTCCTTTCAGGCGATGCAGAGCTGAGGTGGGACGGCGAGACGATCAGTCGCGGTGAGAGATGGCTTTAATTTGCGGGATGACGCCGGGCTGCCGTCCGAGGGAAATGGGGACAACCTTGCCCTTGCGGGTGCGCGGCTTCGACTCCTGCGGTCCCCAATAATTCGCAATGGAGTAGCTGGGCGCATCCGGAAAGGTGCGGTCGAGGCTGGTGCCCAACCCGACGCCGGCAAGCAGGCCGCAGAGGCCAGCGACGACGAGGACAACACCCTGAACGATGCCGGAACTGAGAGAGTGCTGCAGGTGGCCATGCTCGATCCAGCGCAGCAGGTGTTGCTCCGCGGAGATGCTGATGCCGCCGCAAACAACGAAGCCCAGCGGCGCCAGCATGAGCCTGTAGCGCCACGGATGCAGGGAACGCACGAAGGTCCCGGCAAAGCCCGCGATGATGAATGCGACGACGCCACTGAACAATATGGCGGCGTTCAGCAAGAACACTGAAGGCACGGCAAATTCCCTCATCAGCCCCGGGGGACAAGGTCATTAGCAGATTACGGCTTCTTTCGCAATGCTTCAACCCCAGGCAGCACTTTCCCTTCGAGGAATTCAAGCGAAGCGCCGCCGCCTGTGGATATATGGGTAATTCGGTCCGCCACTCCGGCCTGCTTGATAGCCGAGACCGAGTCGCCACCGCCGACGATGGAGACCGCGTCCCGATTGCCTGCCACCAGCTCCGCAATGGCCACGGTGCCGTGCGCAAATGCAGGCATTTCAAAGACTCCCATGGGCCCGTTCCACACAATCGTGCTGGCCTCGGCGATCTCGCCGGCGAAGAGATCGACGGTCTTCGGTCCGATGTCGAGGGCCATCCACTCGGCGGGGAAGGGCTCGTCCCCTTCGACGACCTTGGTCTTTGCGTCGGGCGCAAATCGATTTGCCAGCACGTGATCGACGGGCAGGTGAAAGCGCACGCCCCGGCTCTTCGCGGCGGCGATGGCCTGCCGCGCCACATCGAGCTTGTCTGCTTCGACCAGGGACTTGCCGACCTCCTGCCCCTGCGCTTTGAGGAAGGTGTAGGCCATGCCGCCGCCGATGAGGATGGCATCGACCTTGGTGAGCAGATTGTCGATCACCTGAATCTTGTCCGAGACCTTCGCGCCGCCCAGGATGGCGATGAACGGCTTGGCCGGAGTGGTGAGCGCCTTGCCCATGTAGTTCAGCTCTTTTTCCATGAGCAGGCCGGCGACGGCATGCTGCACGAAGTGAGTAATGCCCTCCGTCGAAGCGTGTGCGCGATGCGCGGAGCCGAAGGCATCGTTCACGTAGATCTGGCAGAGGCGCGGCGAGCTTCTTCGCGAAGACGGGATCGTTGGCCTCTTCTTCGGCGTAGAAGCGGAGGTTCTCGAGCAGAAGCACCTTGCCGTCTTCGAGCTTGTTGGCGAGCTCGCGCGCAAGGTCGCCAACACAGTCCGGCGCGAAGGCGACGTTTACCTGCTCGCCGATGGCGTGGTCGAGCATGACGCGGAGGCGATCGACGATGGGCCGCAGGCTGTACTTCGGATTCGGCTTGCCTTTGGGACGGCCGAGGTGGGAGCAGAGGATGACCTTGGCGCGATGGCGAAGTGCGAACTCGATGGTCGGCAGAGTTTCGCGGATGCGCGTGTCGTCGAGGATTTCGGTGCCGTCTTCGGAGAGCGGCACATTGAAATCGACGCGGATCAGCACATGCTGGTGCTGCAGTTGATTGGTGCCCTCGGTGAGGCTGCGAATGGAGGGAATGTGCATGGTTGGCAGCTTAGCTTTCTGCGCGATCGAGAACAGCATCGGCTTCAATTTCGATGCGCCATGAGGGGTTGAGGAGTGCGGCGACGACAACCATCGTCGCGGCGGGGCGGATATCGCCGAAGAGTTCGCCGTGGACTTTCCCGACGGCCTCCCAGTCTGCGGCGTGCGTGAGATACATGCGGGTGCGCACGACATCGCGCAGCGTGGCGCCGGCGTTGGTGAGCGCCTGCTCGATGATTTTGAAAACCTGGCGCGTCTGGTCTTCTGCAGAGGCCTGGTCTGCACCGACCGGGCCGGTTCCGGAGACATGCACCGCGTTTCCGATGCGGACCGCGCGCGAGAAGCCGATCCGCGGTTCGAAGGGGGAACTACCCGAGATGTTCTGTCGTGCCGGCATGTTAGCGTGGCCGATGAGGAGCGAGAATCCAGTCGATGCGAAAGCCTGTCGCGCAGCTTTCGCTTGCGTCAGTCATTGCAGAGCGGAGCGTCAGGTCTTTGTGTTGCTGACGCTCCGTGGATGCAGGTTATGGCCGGAAGCCGCTTTGCGGGATGCCGTTTCTAGAGCCCCTTCTTTTCCAGGAAGAGAATCAGATCGCGGACCCGGTTGGAGTAGCCCCACTCGTTGTCGTACCAGGAGATGACCTTCACCATGTTGCCGATCACCTTGGTGAGCGGTGCATCGATGATAGAGGAGAGCGGGTTGCCCTTGTAGTCGGCCGAGACGAGCTCATGCTCTTCCACACCGAGAATGCCCTTCAGCGGACCGGCGGCGTGCTTCTTGAGCGCATCATTGACGATCTGCACGGTGATCGGCTTTTCGACCGTGACCGTGAGATCGACCACCGAGACGACCGGGGTGGGTACGCGGAGCGAGAAGCCATCGAGCTTGCCCTTGAGCTGCGGCAGCACCAGGTGCAGCGCCTTTGGCGGCGCCGGTGGATGTGGGGATGATGGAGAGTGCGGCGGCGCGGGCGCGGCGCAGGTCTTTATGGGGAAAGTCGAGCGTGACCTGGTCGTTGGTGTAGCTGTGGATGGTGTTCATCAGGCCGTTGATGATGCCGAATTCTTCATCCAATACTTTCGCTAATGGCGCCAGGCAATTGGTGGTACAGGATGCATTCGAGATGACGTTGTGGGCCTTCGGGTCGTACTTGTTCTCGTTGACGCCGAGGACGACGGTGAGGTCGTCGTTGGTGGCGGGAGCCGAGATGATGACCTTCTTGACCGTCCCCTGCAGGTGGGCCTTGGCCTTGGTGGCGTCGGTGAAGTGGCCGGTGGATTCGACCACAACCTGGGCGCCGACCGAAGACCAGTCGAGCTTGGCGGGATCGCGCTCGGCGAATACTTTGATCTTCTTGCCATCGATGGCGATGAAGTCGTCGCCGGCGGTGATGTCGTGATGCAGGTTGCCAAGAATGGAGTCGTACTTGAGCAGATGCGCCAGGGTTGCGGGCGAGGTCAGATCGTTGACTGCGACGAATTCGAGATCGGATTTGCCAAGCGAAGCGCGAAGAACGTTGCGGCCGATGCGGCCGAAGCCGTTGATGCCTACCTTCACTGCCATCTAAATAAGGTCTCCTCAGGAGGGGTTCGTGGGAAGTGTCGCGAACAGGCCAGCGCTGCAACTCGGCAGTGCTGCACGACCTTCACTGTTTTCGATGCTAGCACCTCGGGCTTCGAAGGAACGGCGTGGTTGCACAGTTATTGCGACAGAGGCGTGACCTGTGTACGATCCACGTAGGCGCGGCTGGATGCGCCACTAGCGAGAACCCGATGAGACGACGTTCGAAACGCGCCCCAAACCTCTCCGAGCAGACTGGAAAGATCGGGCAGGAGCTGCCCGCGAATCAGCCTGCGCCTTTGCAGCCCAACTACGCCAGCGCCGAATATCCGCCGTCGCCAGCGCAGCCCTCGCCAGCCAAATCCCCAATGTGAAGACAACTGCAATGGGGAAGGAAACGCCCGTGGTTGGCAGCGATCTGGACGATGTGGCGCGCGAGAGCGATGCTGCGGCCGATGGGGCGCCGGGTCAACTGGCTCTCTGCGGGCGATGCGATTCCCGAAGGCAAACTGGTCTTGGAGACGCAGCCGGAATCGCCCTCTGCGGTACCGCCGGAGCCAGCCCAGTGCGGCGCGTCCGTCACGCGGGTTCGTGGTGCTGACGATCGGGCTGCCCGGCTCCGGCAAGACGACCTGGTTCAAACGCCGTGGTGTCACGCCGCTGTCCAGCGACCTGCTGCGCACGATCCTGTTTGACGACATTACGGAGCAGCGCTATCAGGGGCTGGTGTTTTCCACGCTGCGCTCGCTGCTGCGCGCGCGTTGATCGCGAAGATGCCGTGGAACTACGTGGATGCGACGAACCTGTCGCCACACGAGCGCCGCCAGTGGATCAAGATGGCGAAGAGCTTCGGCTACGACGTGCAGGCGGTCTTCTTCGATGTGCCGTTCGAGGTTTGCATGGAGCGGAATCGGCGGCGCGAACGCACGGTGAGCGACGAGTCGATGAAGAAGATGGCGGAACGCCTGCGTCCGCCCAGTTTCAAGGAAGGCTTTTCGAAGATCACGGTGGTCCGCGTGAAGGGCCAGCCGGCGCCAACGCCGGAGAGCGCGATGAGCGCGCCGGTGCCCGCTGATGCAATTGGCGACGATGTGGACGGTGACGACGTTGATGGCGAAGACGGGGGCGAAGAGTAGTCATTCGCCGGACATTGTGAATGAATGAGGCCGGGCGTGTCCCGGCCTCTTGCTTTCGGAGAAGGCATGAGCGCGACGCCGGCCATCGAGTTCCGCAACGTGAGCTATCGCCTGCCGGATGGACGCGCGCTGCTCAACGATGTGACGCTGGAGGTGGCGACGGGCACCACCATGGCATTGCTTGGCAAGAGCGGATCCGGCAAGACGACGCTGCTGCGTACGGTGAACCGCATGCATGGCATCAGCGGCGGCGATGTTCTGGTTCGCGGGCGCTCGATCTTCGAGCAGGAACTGATTGCGCTGCGCCGCTCGATCGGCTACGTCATCCAGGAGACGGGCCTCTTCCCGCATTTCAATGTGGAGCGCAATATCGGCCTGGTGCTGGAGATCGAGGGAAGACCGCGCGCGGAGATCCACGACCGAGCATACGAGTTGCTGGAGATGGTGGGACTGGGTGCGAGTGAGTTCGCCGCCCGGATGCCGCACGAACTCTCGGGTGGGCAACGGCAGCGTGTTGGGCTGGCACGGGCGCTGGCGGCGGGGCAGGACATCCTGCTGATGGACGAGCCGTTCGGGGCGCTCGATCCGCTGACGCGCGCTGAGATGCAGGATGTACTGCGGCATCTGACGCTGCAAGCGCACCGGAGCGGCGCCCGGCCGACCGTGCTGCTGGTGACGCACGATCTGGATGAGGCGCTGTATCTGGCCGAGCGCGTGGTGCTGGTCGAGGACGGCGGCATCGCTGCAAATCTGCCGGCGGAGCAGTTTCTTTCTTCGACGTGCCGGCGGTGCAGGCATATGTGCGGGCGGTGCATCGCGGCGCGGAGGCACGTTCGTGATCGCCGGATCCGGCTTTCTCCAACAGCACTGGGATGAGATCAAGACGCTGACGCTGGAGCATCTGTGGCTGACCGGCGCGGCGATGCTGTTTGCGACGGCGATCTCTATCCCGTTGGGCATCCTGCTGGCACGCAAGCCTGCTCTGGCGCGGCCGGTGCTTGGCGATTGTGAACACGCTGCAGACGATTCCGAGCCTGGCGATGTTCGGTTTCCTGCTGCCGCTTCCGTTCATTGGCGAGCGCGCGGCGCGCATTGCGATTGTGGCGCTTGTGGCCTATGCGCTGCTTCCGATCGTGCGCAACACCTATGCGGGCATCAGCGGGGTGGACGCGACGGTGATGGACGTGGCCGAGGCGCGTCGGCATGACGAGTTGGCAGCGACTGCGCAAAGTGGAGCTGCCGCTGGCGATGCCATTCATCCTGGCGGGACTGCGCACGGCGACCGTGACCTGCGTAGGGATCGCGACCATCGCCGCGGCGGTGGGCGCAGGAGGACTGGGCGAGTTCATCTTTCGCGGCGTCGCGTCTGTGGACAACCGGCTGGTGCTGGCCGGAGCGGTGCCTGCGGCGCTGCTTGCGCTGGCTGCAGATGGCCTGCTGGGATTGCTGGAATGGAAGCTGCGCGTGCCTGGTGCGGGGCGGCCGTGAGACGCAGGCTTCTGCTTGCGGCGATGTTGCCCGGGCTTGTGTCTGGCGCTGGTGGGCTGTGCTCCGCCGCGGCCGGACCGTCCGGTGATCGGCGCGAAGAATTTTACCGAGCAGGTGCTGCTGGGCGAGCTGCTGGCGCAGCACATCGAGGCGCGTACCGGGCTGAAGGTCGATCGGCGCTTTTATCTGGCCGGCAGTTACATCTGCCAGCAGGCGCTGGAGGCCGGCCGGATCGACGGCTACGTGGAGTACACAGGCACGGCGCTGACCGCGATCCTGAAGCAGCCCGTCGACAAGGACCGGGCGCGCGTTCTTGCTACCGTGCAGCGGCTTTACCGGCAACGGTATGGAGTCGACGTTGGGGACTCGCTCGGATTCGAGAATACCTTTGCGATGATCGTGCGCAGCGACGACGCGGAGCGGCTGCATGTGGCGAACCTGAGCCAGGCCGCGGCCGTCGCGCCGCAGTGGAAGCTTGGCGTGGGATATGAGTTCGAGGAGCGGCCGGATGGCCTGCGCGGCCTGGAGGCAGCGTACGGCTTGAAATTCGATGGTTCGCCGCGCACGATGGACCTGGGGCTGCTCTATCGCGCGATCGAGCAGCGGCAGGTGGACATCATCGCGGGAAACTCGACCGACGGGCCGATCCAGCCATTGCATTTGACGGTGCTCGCAGATGACCGGCACTACTTTCCGCCATACGATGCCGTGCCGCTCTTCCGCGAGGATGCATATCGCCGCTGGCCGCAGATGCGAGCGGCGGTCGCCGAACTCGCGGGAAAGATCAACGCACAGGAGATGCAGGCGATGAACGAAGCGGTGGATGGGCAGCATCGGGATCCGGCCGAGGTGGTGCGGGAGTTCCGGGCGAAGAAGGGATTGTGAACTGACATACTGTGACAAAGCCGCGAGTGAAGCCGCCGGAGCCGTGGCTGCGCGGCACGCTCACGGATGTGCCGGCGGTGATTCGAGCGGTGCTGCACGCACTGGAACTCGCGCATGAGGATGCGGATCGCTGGTGCGGCGATATGACTGGCGTCGAAGTGAATGCGCGACCGGCCGGGCTGCCTTCGGTCGCATTTCAGTTGCGGCACATTATGGGGAGTGTGGACAGGCTGCTGACCTACGCTGAGGGGCGCGAACTGAGCGAGGCGCAACTGGCGGAGCTTGCACGAGAGGCCGACGGCGCCATGCCGCACGTGCTGTTGCGCGAGTTTGGCAAGTCCATCGAACGGGCGAGTCAGCGGGTCCGTGGCTTTATCGGAGCCGATCTTGAGGCGGAGCGCTTCGTCGGCCGCAAGCGATTGCCGACGACGCTCGGCGGTCTGCTGGTGCATGTCGCCGAACACACGCAGCGGCACGTCGGGCAAATGGTGACGACGGCGAAGATCGTGAAAGCTTCGCGAGACGGCGGCTACTTCGCCTCAGCCTCGGTGAACAGGTGCCCCATCTGCGCCTGCTTGGTCTCGAGGTAGCGCTCGGCGAGCGGCGATGCTGGCGGAACTTCGGCCGAGATGCGCTCCACGACCCGGATGCCATGCTCTTCGAGCGCGGCGATCTTCTCCGGATTGTTGGTGATGAGGCGCACGGCATGTACGCCGAGCAACTGCAGTGCGCGTGCGGGGATTTCGAAGACGCGGCAGTCCGCCTTGTAGCCCAGCTCGAGATTGGCCTGGATGGTGTCGAGGCCCTTGTCCTGCAGCTCGTAGGCGCGCAGCTTGGCCATCAGGCCGATGCCGCGGCCCTCCTGCTGTTCGTAGATCAGGATGCCGGCGCCTTCATCGACGATGCGCTGCATGGCGAGCTCGAATTGCTGGCGGCAGTCGCAGCGAAGCGAGCCGAAGACATCGCCGGTGAGGCACTGCGAATGAATGCGGACGACAGGCGGCGCGGCGTGGATGTCGCCGAGCACGAGGGCGACGCAGCCTTCTACGCGACGCGAGGGCGGCGGATCGCCGGGCCGGCAGGGCTCGGGCTCCGTGATGACGCCTTCAAAACCATGGATGCGGAAATGTCCCCAGCGGGAAGGGAAGTCTGCCTCCGCTATCTTGCTGACCGTGATGGAGGACATGCGTAGATTATAGTCGGGAGCGATTGGCGGCCTTTCACGGGGCACGCGACTTATGTACGAGCCACGGCTGATTCTGATCTCGCTGCTGATCAAGCTGGGCATCGCTGCGGCGGTGTCGAGCGCGCTTGCGCGGTCGCGCGTCTTCAAGCGCCTGCTGTTCGCAGAAGATCGCACGGCGGGCGAGACGATCGGCCTGCTGGCCTGCATCTGCATCCCGCTCACGCTGGGCGTCTGGGCGCGCGTGACGGTGCCGAATTTTCTGGCGGCGGACATTGGCGTTTGAGACGACGGTGATTCTGGGCGTGTTGCTTGGTCCGTGGTGGGCCGCGGTGGGAGGCGCGTTTCTGGCGCATTCCTGCCATGCTGCATGGCGAATACCTGACGTTGCCGGTGCATCTCTGCGTGGCGCTGATTGCGGGCCTGTACGGGCGGCTGGTGGATCCGGAAGAGGTGTGGTCGTTTTCGCCGTTCATCGACCTGAGCATCTATCGCTGGGTGCGGCGCAACCTGGCGCGGCCGCGGCTGGATCGCCAGATTCTGCTGCTGATGTTGATCGTGGGGATGCAGATGGCGCGCATGGAGCTCGCGAAGCTGTATCCGCATCTGCTGTTCGTGCTCGAATACGCGCAGCTGGGTTGTGCGGCTGGCGATCTACGCCTGTCCCGCCGTGGTGGTGGGCATTCCGCTGAAGATATGGAACGCGATCCAGATCGAACAGAAGCTGGAGGAGCAGAAGCGGCTGGTGCTGGAGGCGCGGCTGGATGCGCTGCAGCGGCAGATCAATCCGCATTTTCTGTTCAACACGCTGAACTCGATCGGATCGCTGGTGCGGTTCCATCCGGAGATGGCGCGGGAGATGATCGTGCGGCTGGCGAACATTCTGCGCGCGCTGCTGCGCGAGCATGACAGCTTCGTTCCGTTTCGCGATGAGCTTGCCTTCACGGATGACTATCTCGGCATTGAGGTGGTGCGGTTTGGCGCCGACAAGCTGCGCGTGGAACGCGAGATTGAGCCGGAGACGCTGGAGGTGATGGTGCCCAGCATGGTGCTGCAGCCGCTGATTGAGAACAGCATCAAGCATGGACTGGAGCCGCGGCTGGAAGGCGGTACGGTGACGCTGCGCAGCCGGGTGCGCGAGGGCAGGCTGGTGGTGGATGTGGAAGACGATGGCGTCGGCATTATGCCGGCGCGCGCGGCCGCGGTGGGCGCGGTCACGGCGCAGAGCCGGTCCGGCAATGGCATCGGGATAAAGAATGTACGCGAACGGCTCGAGGTGCTGTACGGCGGCGAGGCGCGGTTCGAAGTGGAGAGCCGGCCTGGACGAGGCACGCGCGTGACGCTGGAGATGCCGATGGTGTACTACGCGACGATGGTAGCGGGGCTTCTTCGTCATAACTATCGTAGCGACGTGCTTACGATCGCAGTGCCGTGCGGCCTCAATTGCTACTGTCGGGTCCGACGTAGCGCCCGGGCATGAGCCTCAATAGGGTCGATAATGCGGTTCCGCAAGATCGAAGAGTTTCCAGATACCTAACACAATCAAAGCGATCACACCTCCGATGAGGGCAAACCCGACCAGCTTCGCAAGGATGATCAAGATCGGAATGGCGATCAGCGCGAAGATCACCAGGAATACGAGACCGAGGAAACACGCGATCGAGTGCATCGCAGATACCTCCACGATTTTGATACGCAAATAGCGGGTAATTGGTTGCGTTTTAGGTTTCGCAAAATTCGCTCTGGTCGCCAACACACAATTCAGTGCAACGCTGCGAGTCAATGATTCCATTGGCTCTAGCTGCGCATCGGTTGCGACTCTAGCGTGCATCCTGTGCGAGCACCTGCTCGTAGTAGCTCTCGTAGAGCGGGATGATGCGGGAGGCACAGAAGTGGTCCTGCGCGGTCTGCCGCGCGGCTGCGCCCATGGCTTCCAGCCGCTGCGGATCTTTCAGCAATCTGAATCGCGCACTGCGCCATGTTTTCGACATCGCCGACAGGGAAGAGGCTGCCGTTAACGCCGTCCTCGATGAGCTCCGGTACGCCGCCGACGCGGGTCGCAATCGCGGGGACGCGGCAGGCCATCGCTTCCAGCGCTGCGAGCCCGAAGGATTCGAGCTCGCTCGGCATTAGCATCAGGTCGGCGAGCGGAAGCAGCTCGGTCACGCTATCCTGCTTGCCGAGAAAGTGCACGCGCTCGCGTATGCCGAGGCTGAAGGCGAGCATCTCGGCCTGGGAGCGGTCGGGACCGTCACCCACGAGCATCAAGTGTGCGGGGACTTCCTTCACGACGCGCGCGAAGATCTGAACGCAATCCGTGACGCGTTTGACCGGGCGGAAGTTGGAGAGATGGATCAGCAGCTTTTCGCCATCCGGCGCCCAGGCTTTGCGCGCCTCGGCACGCGCGGCCGGCTCCATCGGCGTGTAGACATCGCAGTTCACGAAGTTGGGGATGGCTTCGATGGGCCGCTTGATGGAGAAGTCGGTGAGCGTTTTGTCGCGCAGATACTTCGAGATGGCGGTGACTCCGTCGCTCTGCTCAATGCCGAAGCGGGTGATGGGCAGATAGGAGCGATCCATGCCGACCAGCGTTACATCGGTGCCGTGCAGCGTTGTGATGAAGGGCAGACGCCGCCCCTGCACGGCGCACATCTGGCGGGCGAGCAGTGCGCTGATGGCGTGCGGAATGGCGTAATGCACATGCAGCAGGTCGAGATCGTAATAGGTTGCCACCTCCGCCATGCGAGTCGAGAGCGCGAGCGAGTAGGGCGCGAACTCGAAGAGCGGATAGTTCGAGACGGGCACCTCGTGATAGAGGATGTCGCGCTCGCGGCCGCCCAGGCGAAAGGGCTGCGAGTAGGTGATGAAGTGCACCTGGTGGCCGCGTGCTGCCAGCTCAATGCCGAGCTCGGTGGCGACGACGCCGCTGCCGCCGTACGTGGGATAGCAGGTGATGCCGATCTTCATGGGCTGTACCCGTTCGCCTTTCTTGAAAGCAGTGGTTGATTGGACGCGGCGCCGCAGGGCGACGATTCAGCTTGTGAACTCACCGTAGTGCATAAGATCGATGCGGGGCAGGTCGTCGGGCGGGCTTTCCAGTGCCTCGAGCAGGGCCAAGCGCTCTGTTTCGCGGGTCGTGACGAGACGCGTGCCCGCGCGCCGCAGCGCGCCATCGACATAGCCGGGATGGCAGACCAGCTCCCAGGTGCCGGGCGGCATGTTGCGCAGCAGGCGGAGGACATAAGCCGCATCGAAGGTGCCGGTGGCGAGCACCCCCAGGGCGCCATCGGTGGTGCGCAGCCGCGCGGCGCGCACGGCGCGCAGAAACTGCTCGCGAAACAGCCGCAGCGTGCGGACCTGCAGGCGGCGGGTCCGGGGGGCCTTCTCGTGTAAGGCGAAGCGACCAGTCCGGCTCAAAGGGATTTCGGATGGCCGGCACATTGCACGCGCGTGCGGCGCGAATGAGCGGGCCGAGCACGCGCGGGAACATATGCGTGTGCTTGTGGGTGTCCAGATGGGTGACGGTGATGCCGGCGGACTGGAGCTGGCGAATCTGCGCAATGGCTTCGCGCTCGATCTCGCGCGAGGCGATGCGGCCGCCGAAGAGGTCCACCATGAACGTGGTGAGGCTGGAGCGCAGGCGTCCCTCGGGCGCGAGCGTGGGGAGTTCCGCAGGATGCAGCTCCGGGCGGCCATCCACGAGGACGACATGGCATCCGACGCCGAGCGAGGTTTGCACGAATGCGGAGTGCACCGCTTCGCGGAAGGCGCGGCCCGTCGCCATCAGCGTTGCGGAGGGCAGCACTTCGGCCGCGTTCAGCTCCAGGATGGCGCGGTTCACGCCTTCCGTCAGACCGAAATCATCGGCATTGATGATGAGGCGGCGCTCCGCCGGCTGCGGGGTATCCACGCCACGAGTCTAGCAAGCGCTGGAGCAGGCGCGGGGCGGCATTGACCCGATTGCGGCGCTTCCATAGACTCGGAAGAGCCTCCACGCAACGGCAACAGCGTCGATGGGCGGATAGCTCAGTTGGTTAGAGCGCCTGCCTTACAAGCAGGATGTCGGGGGTTCGAGTCCCTCTCTGCCCACCACTCATTTTGATAACAACAAAATTTGCTGAGGTTTCCAATGATTCATGGAGGCCACGCCGTAATGTTGATTGATCGCTATTCCATTTCAAAAGCGACGTATTGCGTTACTCCTCGCCGCTCGATTTCGAGAACGACTGTGTCTCCAGGCTTAGAGCTTGCCAGATCCCCTCGCAACTGTTGCCTGTCGGTCACGGGCTTGCCGTTTACGGAAGTGACTACGTCTCCCACGAGCAAATCCGCCAGCGTAGCCGGCTCGCCGCTGAGCAGGCCCGCAATAAGGACACCGGAGTGGGTGCGAGTCGCCAGGGCTTCCATGAGTGCGGGATCTAAGTCCACTGCGAAAATGCCGAGAGACACAATCAAATCGGTCTTGGGATTGACCAGATCCGAAAGGTTATCGAACGTCGGCAGTACTGGAACCGGCATCAGCGAAACCGAGATTGCTTTGCCCTCGCGTAACACCTTCATTTCCATCCGGACCCCTTGCGGGTGCAGATACAGAGACGCAACATATTTGGGCAGCGAATCAATCGGCAGTCCATCGACCGAGACAACAACGTCCTTAGAGTGGAGACCGCCGATACCTGCCGGTCCGTCTGGGGCGACGTCGGAAAGGAATACGCCCGAATCCCGAGGAAGCTGCAGTCCGGCGGCGAGCATTGGGGTGATCGTCTGCGCATGGGCTCCGATGGTGAGTGCCGGCACCGTGCCGAATTTCCTGATCTGCGCATAGGCGAATTGAACGATTGGCTCCGGAATCGCAAAACCCAGACCCTCACTGCCACCTCCCGAGGTATAGATGAAGGTGTTGATGCCGACGAGCCTTCCGTCACGATCGACCAGTGGGCCGCCGCTGTTACCCGGATTGATGGGCGCGTCTGTTTGCACATACACCATGGGACGCTCCGGATCCGGCTGCCGGCCGAGAGCGCTGATGATGCCGCTGGTGACAGTGTGATCCAGCCCTTGTGGTGATCCGATCGCCAGGACCAGCTGGCCCAGGTGGACTTTGTAGCTTTGCGGAAGAGGAAGAGCTGGAAGATTTTTCTCTTCGATCTTAATAACAGCAATGTCCGCATACCGATTGGTGCCGATGAGAGTCGCATCGTAAACATGCTCTTTGCGGGAGAGCACAGTGTGCCCTGTCACCAGCTCTACTGTTGCGGGAGATAGCGTGACGCGGATGCGCAGAGCGCCTGAGACAACGTGATTGTTGGTGACGATGTATCCGTCGGGATCGACGATCACTCCCGAGCCCAAGACTTCGTTGACGCTGAAATAGTTGGGAAGCGCCATCCTCTGCGTGTTCGGGCAGGCTGTAACTGGTAACGTCGATCTGAACTACCGACCGCATGACTCGTTCGGCAACATCATCGAGCGCCCGATCGTACTCCTGCAGAATTGACGACCCAGTGGCAGCAGAAGGACCATCGGGTTTCTGCTGCGCGTGAGCGGCGGATGAGCAGGAAAACCAGACGAGCGAGAGAGCGCACAGCACTCCACATTTCAATTTCATGGTGAATTCCTCAATGAACAGGGCCCAAGCACAGCCGCTGCGGACTTTCTGAGGGCCGCCTGCGGAGCCCAAAAAGCCTTTCTACAGGGCACTTTGTCACGATTGTTTTCAGCTGAAAGTCCCAATCATCACAGGGCTTTTGTCATACGAAGTCAACCAGAATCGGTAATTGGCGATCTCCTTGCGGTCACGCGGGTTGTTATAGACTGCTCGGAGCCGTGAAAACGGGTTGCCTGCAGGCGTGCTTCAAAGGGAATTCAACCGCAGAGGAACAATGACCACGCTGCGTCGCGTCGAATACGCTCACCAGCGCAAGATGCGCGAACGCAATACCGCTGTTTATCGCGCAGCGCATTGGCCCATCTGGATCTTCGTCTTCTTTCTTGCCCCGGGACCGCTGGTCTTTGATCTATTTGCCGGTCGCGGCAATCGCTGGAACATTCTGTGGCTTGTACTTGTGTTGATCGGCACAGGTATTGCGGCTTTTCGCGGACGTCTTCCCGGCGCAGAGCCGGGCCCCTACATTCTCCGCTTCACCGAGGACAGGCCGAACCCGCTCTATCGCCGCGTCTGTTACACGTTTGGCTGGAACGCTGCCGTCAATTTTGCCTTGATGAATCTGCTGGGCCTGGCGATTGCTGTCGCAAGCGGGCGCTGGTACATGCAGCAGATCTATGCCCGCGTTTACGTGGTGGTGCTGGCTGCAATTGTGCTGCTCGGTATCGCCGGCGTGTTGCCGCGGGTGCGACGCTCAACCAAAGGCGAGGGCCGGGAGCGGCGATATTTCTATGGGACGGTGTGGGCGGTCACACTTGGCCAGACCGTGCTTCTCATTCTTTGGAAGCTATTGCCGCGTTCGCACGCTGCGGATGTAGTGAAGCTCGTGGTGTATTGCGTAATCCTGCTGATGGTGGGTATGGCGGCTGTTGCCGGGCTGCTGCCACGCACGCGGCCGATTCTGCCCGGGGAGCTGGTCGTTGCGGATTAGGCGAGTCGCCGCAGCGGTCGTGGTTGCGCCTTTCGCGCTAATCGGACTGGGCTGGCTGTTGCAGCGGGCCGGTCTCAAACGCGACGCGCGGCGCTATCCGCCGCAAGGATTGCTGCTCTCGCGCCGTGGCCAATACCTGCACGTTCTGCAGCAGGGAAGCGGTCGCCCTACAGTGGTCTTCGAAGCAGGGCTGGCGGCGAGCTCGCTTAGCTGGGCGCGCGTGCAGCCGCAGGTGGCCTCGTTCGCCAGCGCCGCTGCCTATGACCGTGCGGGGCTGGGATGGAGTTCACCGCTCCGATCGCATCACAGCCTTGAGCAGATGCTGGATGATCTGCATGGCGTTGTGAAGTGGGTCGGAGGTGGCGAGTCAGTCGTGCTGGTCGGGCATTCGTTCGGCGCGTTGCTTTTGCTTGCATACATTCAACGTTTCCCGAAGCACGTTGCCGGGCTGGTGATGATTGAACCGATATCACTTTCAGCGTGGTCGCAGTGTTCCGACGCCGACCAGCAGCGACTGCAGATCGGCGCTGCGTTGTCGCGACGCGGAGCGTGGCTGGCGGAGTTCGGCGTGGTGCGTGCCGCGCTCGCGCTGCTTTTGCATGGGGGCCAGCGTTGGTCGCAGCGGATCGGAAAGCACGCCGCGGGACAGGGCGCAGCGACGCTCGAGCGGCTGACCGGCGAAGTAAGCAAGCTGCCGGAAGAATTGTGGCCCGTAGTCGCCGCGCAGTGGAGCCGGCCGCAGAGCTTCCATGCGATGGCCAGCACGCTTGAGGCGCTGCCAGTATGTGCCGCGGATGCCGGCCATCCGTCGTTGCCGGCGGAGATGCCGGTTGCGATTCTTTCCGCCGCCTCCGCAACGCAGGAGGAGTTGCGCGAGCGCGATGCTTGGCTGATGGGACTGCTGGAAGCAGAGCACCAGGTGATTCCCGAGAGCGGCCATTGGCTACACCTGGAGAGACCGGAAGTGGTCGCGAGTGCCATTCAATGGTGCGTGGAGCGGGCGAAGACGCGGGGATAGCCTACGCGCCGAGCGCGTGCAGCACTAATCCGCCGAGGGCCGCACCGATGAATCGGGCCGAGTAGCGGGATGGGCGCATATCCCCAGTCCGAACCACCTTTGCCGGCGATGGGCAGGACGGCGTGCGCAAGGCGTGGACCGAGATCGCGAGCCGGGTTGATGGCGTACCCGGTGGTTGCGCCCAGCGACAGGCCGATGCTCCAGACCAGACAACTCACGAGATACGGAGTGACGCCGGCGGCGGCTCCAGTCGAAAGCACGAGCTTCGAAGTGATGCCTCCAGCCACGATAATGAGCACGAAGGTGCCGATGACCTCGCTGAGGAGGTTCCAAGCCAGATGGCGGATGGCGGGAGCGGTGCAGAAGACGGCTCGCTTGGCGTCTTTATCCTCTGTGACCGCCCAATGCGGGCCGTAGTGGATCCACACGAGCGCCGCGCCAACGAAGGCGCCGGCGAGTTGCGCCAGCGCATACGGAAGCAGCTTGGCGAAGCTGCCTTCCTTGATGCCAAAGGCGAGAGTGATCGCGGGATTCAGATGCGCGTCCGGGCTGCCAAAGAGATTGGCAGTGAAGATGCCGCACATCACGGCGAAGCACCATCCGGTCGTAATGACCAGCCAGCCGGAGTTTTCCGCTTTGGTGCGTTTGAGCAGAACGGCAGCGACCACGCCGTCGCCGAGCAGGATCATCATGAGTGTGCCCATAAATTCGCCCAGCAGGGGGGTACGTAACATTTCCAGTTTTCTCCTTGGAGCCGGATCAGGATTTGCTGCTAACGGGCACAATATATTTCGCTGCAAGTGACGATGCCGACTCGATCTGGCTGTGCACCCATGCATCATCGCGGCCGAGTTCTCTTGCCAGCAATCTGGCAACAGGCTCGATCATGCGCTGTGCGGCTCTTGCATTGAGAAACAGCGCACGGGTGCGGCGCGAGATGACATCGTCAACAGTGCGTGCCATTTCTTCACGGGCAGCCCACACGACCTCGGCAGCGATACAGGGAAGTGACGAGTCAAGCTTCGCTGCGAGTGAAGGGTCACTCGCGGCGATAGCCAGAACGGCTTCGGCATCACTGCCATACACCCAGAGCGGGCCGAGATCGTCAATCTCCTCGCGGTAGCCGTGGATGTGCAGGTCGCGTGTTATACACGGCTTCTCCTCGAGCCGTCCGAGCGTGATGGCGTGATCGACACAATCCTCTGCCATGTGGCGATACGTCGTCCATTTGCCACCGGCAATCGTGAGCAGACCGGAGTTGTCCACATGAATAGTGTGATCGCGCGAGAGCGCGGCTGTCTTGCCGGAGTCCGATCCAGCAGCTTTTACAAGAGGGCGAATGCCGACGTAGACGCTGAGGATGTCCTCCCGGCGCGGCGGCCGGCTGAGATACCGTTCCGCCGTTTCGAGGATGAAATCGATCTCCTGCTCCATCGGCAATGGGTCGTACGAAGCCTGCTCGATGGGTGTGTCGGTGGTGCCGACCACGGTATGACCGTGCCAGGGAATCGCGAATAGCACGCGGCCGTCGCTGGTGTGCGGCACCATGATGGCGGCGTCACCCTGCAGAAATGAGCGCTCGAAGACGAGATGGATGCCCTGGCTCGGTTCGATCATGCCGCTTGCCTGCGGGTCAGAGAGCTGGCGCACTTCATCCGTGAAGATGCCGGTCGCGTTGATGACGACGTTCGCGGTCGCGGTGAGGCGCCGGCCGCTCTCGCTGTCCACCGCGACGACTCCATTCACGAAGCCATCGGTGTCCTTTGTGATTTCGACGACACCTGCGTAATTGAGCAACGTAGCGTTGTGATCAGCAGCGGTCCGAGCGAGATGGATGAGCAATCGCGTGTCATCGAACTGCCCGTCGTAGTAGACGACGCCGTGCTTCAGTCCGTCAGTCTGGATGTTGGGCAGCCGTTCGAGTGTCTCTTCGCGCGAAAGAACGCGCGACCGGCCAAAGCCGTACTTGCCGGCGAGCAGGTCGTACACTTTGAGCCCTATGCCGTAGAACGGCGTTTCCCACCAGGAGTAGCTAGGCACGACGAACGCGAGATCATGCACAAGATGCGGCGCGTTCTGGCGCAGTAGACCGCGTTCCTTCAACGCCTCCATCACCAGTGAGACGTTGCCTTGTTCCAGATAACGGACGCCGCCGTGGACCAGCTTGGTGGAGCGGCTAGAGGTTGCCTTGCCAAAGTCTTCGCGCTCCAACAGCAGTACGTCATAGCCGCGTGTGGCCGCGTCCACAGCTATGCCGACGCCGGTTGCGCCGCCGCCGATGATCACGATGTCCCACGGCGTAGTGCGTGCCTCAACACGGGCCAGCATCTCTTCGCGTTTCATGCGGGTTTGCCTCGGGTTGCGGATTGCGAGCGGGTGTCAGGACGACTCCAGTCACGCGCGCGTGTGACGGCGTCACGCCAGCGCTCGCGCTGGTGCTGCGCTTTGCTACGGTCCGGATTGGGTTGGAAGCGCTGGCCCTCGCCGCGCAGCTTCTGTATCTGGTGCGGGTTTTCCCAGAAACCTGTTGCCAGTCCCGCGAGATATGCTGCGCCGAGCGCTGTCGTCTCCACATATTGCGGACGCAGAACAGGTATGCCAATAATGTCCGCCTGACACTGCATGAGCAAGTCGTCTGCTGCCGCGCCACCATCGACGCGCAATTCGCGGAACGGATTTGCGGTCTCGCGATCCATCGCTTCCATCACGTCGGCTACCTGGAAGGCAATGCTCTCCAACGCTGCGCGTGCGATGTGACCAGGTCGCGTGCCGCGCTCGAGACCGATCAGCAGGCCACGTGCATAGGGGTCCCAGTGCGGCGCGCCAAGTCCAACGAAAGCGGGCACAAAGACAACACCGCCATTGTCTGGGACAGAAGCGGCCAGAGCCTCTACGTCTGCGGATTTGCGAATGATGCCGAGGTTGTCGCGGAGCCATTGGACGACGGCTCCTCCAATGAAAATTGAGCCTTCCAGCGCATATTCAAGCTTGCGATCGAGACTGCAGACGAGTGTCGTGATGAGGCGGTTCTCGGAGAGAACGAATTTGTCGCCGATGTGTTGTAACAGGAAGCAGCCTGTGCCGTAGGTGTTCTTCGCGTCGCCCGGTGAAAGGCACAACTGGCCAAAGAGGGCCGACTGCTGATCGCCGGCAATGCCCGCGATGGCAATGGAGCCCAGTCCGAGAGTTGTGGTCACTTCGCCGATGCGATCGCTGGACCAGACCACCTCCGGCATCATGCTTTCGGGAATCTTCAACAGCCGCAACAACTCCGAATCCCACTTGCCATCGATGATGTTGTAGAGCAGCGTTCGCGATGCGTTGGTTTGATCGGTGACGTGGCAGTTGCCGCTGGTCAGGTTCCAGATCAACCAGCTGTCCACCGTACCGAATGCCAGCTTGCCGGCTTCGGCCTGTCGGCGGGCTCCGTCGACGTTGTCGAGGATCCACGCCACTTTGGTCCCGGAGAAGTAGGAATCGAGGAGCAATCCTGTCTTCCGGCGGACCGTAGCTTCGGCGCCCGCCTCGCGTAATTGATTGCAGAGTGGCGCGGTGCGCCGGTCCTGCCACACGATCGCGTTGTAAACAGGTTTTCCGGTCTCACGATCCCAGACGATCGTGGTCTCGCGCTGGTTGGTGATGCCGAGCGCCACCACATCGCGGGGCCGGATGCCGGCGCGGGTCAGCACTTCCACGGCGGCTGTCAGTTGCGATGTCAGTATGTCGTAGGGGTCGTGCTCGACCCATCCGGCATTGGGGAAGTGTTGCGCAAATTCGTGCTGTGCCTGGGCTACGGCTTTGCCCTGCTGATCGAAGAGAATGGCGCGCGAGCTCGTGGTGCCCTGGTCAAGAGAAAGGATGTACGGCATACGGCGGCAATTATATGCAAGGCACGAAAACGAGGGACGCTGTCAGGCGATGAGAGCTTGATGAGAAGCACGGGCACGCAGCGCCAGGCCACTGGCAACCGAAGTGAACTCGTCGCCGGTACGTACCTGGTCGGCGGCGAATTTGCGCTCGAAGATGCGGCGGACCGCGGGCACCAGCGATGAGCCCCCAGTGAGAAAGACGCGATCGACAGAACTGTCGTGCACGCTTGATTTTGCCATCACTTCTTCAACAGCCTGTTCGATCGCCGCGAGTTCCGGCGCGATCCATGATTCGAATTGAGCGCGTGTGACCGGTGCGTGCAGGTTGAATCCGTGGTCGCGGAAGTGGAATTCGGCATGCTCCTGATTGGAGAGCGCGACTTTTGTCCTTTGAACCGACTGATGCAACTGATAGCCCAGATCGGCTTCGATCAACTCGGAGAGTGCCTCTATCTTGGCCGGCTCGAAAGCCCGAACGCGGGCAGCGCGCAGCATTTCGCTGACAGCGCGCGTGCGCAGAAATGAGAGATGGTGCCAATGCTCGAGCCGGACGTAGACCCAGTTTGGTACAGCGACGAGAGTCTTGCCGCCGGAGTTTTCAAGCGTGCCTGCGCCAAGGTGAGGTGACACGAGATGCCGAACGAGCCGCGCGTCGAAGGCGTCTCCCGCCAGACCTACACCGCTGGTGGCGAGCAACTCGGTCCTTTGCTCCTGCTGCAGTGCGTGCGGGCGCAATCGTAAAAGGGAAAAATCGCTGGTGCCGCCTCCAAAATCGCCAATCAGCACAAGCTCATCTTTGCTCAGAGTGGAAGCGTAGCAATGGGCCGCGGCCACGGGCTCGAACTCAAATTCCACGTGGGTAAAGCCGGCCCTTGAGAATGCATCGCGGAGACGTTCCAGCGCGAATTCATCGTCGTCAGCCGAGTCGGCGCCGACGAAATGCACCGGGCGGCCCACTGTGGCGGCGGTGATGGCGCAGCCGAAATAGTTCTCCGCATGCTTGCGCAGATCGGCGAGAATGCGGGCCACCAGGTCCTCCAGAAGCTGTGGTCTACCGAAGACTTCCGTGCCTGTGAGTGTGCGGCTGGAGAGATACGATTTGAGCGACTGGATCAGCCGTCCCTTCGGTTCAGCTGCGAGGTAGCGCTCTATGCCCTGCGGACCGCTCCACGAATGCAGTTGCGATCGGGTCCGGGTCTTCGTCTGTTCCAGGTAGAGAAGCGAGCGATAGGTGGCAGTGAGGCCGCCGCCGACGGGCACTTGCAGCAGCCGAACACGTCCCTGATCGTCAACCTGCGCGATGGAGCTGTTGGTTGTTCCGAAATCAATACCGACCATAAATGGCGCACCACACCAAGTCTTTCACGTCGCGCGGCTCAGATGTGTCGGTTACTCCATCGGGGTGGCGATATAGGCTCCTCTTCGTGATTGCGCGTCCACTGGAGAAGCATAGAAGGCCGGCCTGCCGGAGATGGAAAAGACCGCGGGAGTGTCTTCGAAGAGATCGAAGGTGAGAACTTCACCCGGGACGAGCCCACGGACGATGCTGAGGGGAATGCGCACGCTTGGCAACTGCAGAGTTGCGAGATGCATGGTTCGCTGCAGGCGGGTCAGCAAGCCGTTCCGCATTTCCGGGGATGTTTGCCGCAGAGTCTTCGGTGGACCATCGAGGGAACGAATCAGGACCTTTGCCGCCTCGGAGGAGAGGGTGAATGCGATGCGTCCTCGTTGTGTGCCGCAAATCAAGTCGAAGAAGAGGGACAATGTGCTGTCGATGGTGGGCATCAGCCGGTCGATCGAGCGTGCCGGGAGAGAGGCGTCATTTCGGATCTCCAGCTCAGGCGAGGAGAGTGCTGTGCTGAAGTCGCGGCAGATGAGATCCACAACACTGCGGACGATGGAACCTTCGATTTCGGTCGGCTCCCGTTGCAGCGATGTGCCGCCCGGGCCGCCGAGCAGGAGTTCGACAAAGAGATATACCAGTGGCAGGTCCATCTGCAACAGAGCCGGGTGCGAAGCAGGTCCTACGGCGAGCGTGGTTACATAGTGTGTTTCCGCCTCCGGTGAGTGAATAACCTCATAAAAGGGCACGCGTTCGACTCCCGCAAAGGTGGCGGTGAAGGGAACACCCAGCCAACGAGTCATGTTGGCGTTCACCGCGCGCGTGAAGAGAAGGCACAAGCTATGGAGCGTAAGCCGCTGCGCCTCGCTCAAGGCAGTGGGAGCGATGAGTCGGGTATGGAGCGGGACAGGGGTTTCGTCTGAGCTCGCATTCGCCGGATGAGAGTCGATTTGCATAGAGTGCGCCAGTGTGCCGTAGACGAGTGCAAGCGGCATACCAGACCACCAGCCAGACTCTTAAAGAGTTCTAATGAACCCGCAGTGGCGCTCTTGGAGCAAACCGAAAGGCCAAGCCAGCAGAGCAGAAGAAGCGACAGCCGGAAGCATTGACACAGCCGCAGGCGGCAAGCAAGACACCGATCATGGAACCTGTCTCTGTTGCGAATAGCGATCAGGATGGAGGGAAGGGTGACGTGCCTTCCTTCTTCGGACACCCAGCGCATCCGACATCGCACGAACATGGAAGCCCGAGACCCAGATATCGAGTGACATTCACGCACCTGTCGTCGCCGTGGTGGAGAACACGTATGCAGTCGGTGACCAAGTGCTTGTTCCCGCAGGAGCGCGTCTGTTCGGCCGAATGGCGCAGGCAAATGCGCAGAGAGATGTAGGCGTCGACTTCGACGAGATCGATCTGCTTGAGGGATCGCGGGCAGAAGATCGCGGCGATCGGGCTGAGCGAAGACATGGGGCCTATTAAGGGAAATGTGTATGGCAAGCACAATGGGCGCAAGTTCTTGATCCCCGCCATGTCCGGAATGAGGTCGACCGCGGCGATGCTTGTTGGCAACAACGTGAACGGAGCTTTCTCCGAAGGAGACACGATGCGCGAGCGGGCATCGGACAACATCGGCATGGCGGCGGACACCCAGCTGATGCAGACGAACGCGAATACCGCATATCAGTGTGTCAGTGCGGCGAATACCAATATCTAGGTTGTGTGGACACAGCACCAGAAGGGAACAGGTTTGAGCACAGCTGCCAATGCGGTTGCCACGCACACGCGAGCCAGAAAAGCTTGTGACGGCCGAAGAAGCAGTGCGAGAGACGGCGCAGAAGGTAAATCTGCCGGCGGGTCAACCTCGAAAGCGGTCCAGTTCCGGGCGACCGGAGAAGTGTGGGGGAATGGCGAATTTAGTCGCACTCGGGACCGATCCGAGACTTCACCATCCAGTGACGATGATGATGAATAGCGCCCACACGCAACTCTGTCGAGATTTTCGCGTCGCTCGAGAGCTAAGACTTACTGCGGCAGAGCGAAGGCGATGTAGCTGCCGTGAACGGGTGCCTGCGAGACCGGCTGTCCCGGAATGCGGTGCCTGCGCGTCGGGTCCCCACCCGCAGCGCAGAACACGATGTATTCGCGGCCATTACTCTCGTACACCGCAGGCATGCCGTCAATCGGGGCTGGAGCCTTATATTCCCAGAGCGTCTTACCCGTGGCGCTATCAAGCGCGCGGATCTTTCGATCGTTTGAGCCAGTAAAGATGAGGCCACCGGCGGTGACGACCGGATTCACCTTGGGAAAATGGGAGCCGGTGCCGGTGATGCCCTTCGCGGCAAGCTCCGGCACATCACCCAGTGGTACCCTCCATCGGATGTCGCCTGTATTCAGATCGTAGGCAGTCAGCGATGTCCACGGTGGGTCGATCACCGGAAAGCCATTCTCAGTGATCATGAACCCGAAGCCGCTCTTGTATTCCAGTGTGCGCGGGTCGCCAGCGGACTGCGCGGTCGAGGCGTGTCTCGTGTCGGCTGGCACGGTCCGGGGCAGCGTCAGCTTCAACATGGAGGGTAGGTCTTTGCTGATGACGTAGACCCAGCCGTGGACGGGATCGCTCGCGACGCCGCCGAAGTTGGCGCCGCCATTGTTGCCGGGCATCTCGACGGTATCCTGGCTCGAAGGCGGCGTGAAGAGGCCGTTGTTTCGCGCTGCGTCAATCTGCTGCTTGAACCGATCGTGCTCCTCGGGTGTCAAATAGGGGCTGAGATCCTTCGACGTGAACGCCTGGCGCGCGAACACTGTGGGCTTCGACGGAAATGGCTGCGTAGGCCAGGTCTCTTCTCCCAGCATCGGAGACTTTGGCACGCGGCGCTCTTTCACGGGCCAGAGGGGCTTGCCCGTGACGCGATCAAAGACCCAAAGGAACCCCGTCTTCGAGGCCTCTGCGACGATGTCGATCCGTTTGCCATTGTGGCGCACGGTCATCAGCATGGGAGTACTAGCGTTGTCATAATCCCAGATATCGTGGTGCACCATCTGGTAGTACCAGCGCAGCTGGCCTGTACGAGCGTCCAAAGCGAGCAGCGAATCCCCAAAAAGATTCTTGCCTGCGCGGTTGGCGCCGTAGAAGTTGTATTTGGGGCTGGCGGTAGGAACGTAGAGGATGCCGCGTTTGCTGTCGAGCGCCATGCTGCTCCAATCGTTGGCGCCACCCACGGTCTTCCACGCATCCTTAGGCCAGGTCTCGTAGCCAACTTCTCCAGGATGCGGCACGGTATGAAAGGTCCAAACGAGACGTCCGGTCACCACATCGAAGGCGCGGATGTCACCCGGGCCGGAGTGGTATTCCTCGTTTGTCGCTGAGCCGACGATGACTAGGTTCTCAAAGATGCGGCCCGGGTCGTAGCTCTGCACCAGCCTTAGTGACTCTGGATCTCGGCCGAGGCCTTCGCGTAGATCGATCTGACCCTCCTTGCCAAAGGAATCGATACTCTGGCCGGTTCTCGCGTCGATCTCCTGTAGGGCGTTGTCGGCAGCGAAGATAAGACGAGCGTCGCTGCCGTCCTTGCTCTGCCAGTAGGTGAGACCGCGATTGGTCAGCAGCGATGTCTTTGCGTGGATGCTGTGTGACCACTTCTGTTTGCCGGTAGCTGCGTCTAGCGCGAGGATATGATCCTTCTCCCCCAAGGCATACAAGGTGTCGCCGATCACGAGCGGGTTGAAAGCGTAGACAGCCTCGTCCCCGGTGGGGGCAGTCCAAACAGGCCTCAACTGCATCACATTGCCGCGGTTTAGCTGCTTCAGTGAGGAGTACTGAGCGCCATCCTCCGCCCCACCGTAGGCGCGCCAGCTAGCATGGGGGTCGTTCTGCGCCATGGCGATGGTCAACAGCGGCAGGCATGTGAACAATTGTGCAATGCGGCGCAGACTGCGACGGCTTAGGGGCATCGTATGTCCTCTCATAGTGCGGATCGGTGGAACTAGACGTTGGCGGGAGAGCCTACTTTCAAAGAGTGATGATAAACAGTCATTTTCATGAACCGCATCGTTGCGGCGACTATTCTGGCCAAAGAAGTTCAACAGTATTAGCGGGAGAACCATCGCGACATGAACTTTTTCCCAATCGACCTGTTTTCACGGGCTCACGTGATCACCGCGCGTAAGACGTTTTTGCTCTCCCATGCTCTGCTTTTGGTGGCAACCACGCTGCTGGCAGCGAGTGTCAGCGTCCCGGCACAGCAGTCTGAACCGAAGAGTCCCGGCGAAGATTGGGTCCAGCTCTTCAACGACAAAGACCTAACCGGTTGGATTCCTATCGGTGCGGAAAGCTGGACAGTGGAAGGAGACGGCATTCTGCACGGCAAGGGATTGACGAAAGCCTACGGCTATCTGGAAACAGCGAAGAATTACAAGGACTTTCAGCTCTCGCTGCGCTTCAAGTGCGTAGGCGACGGCATCAGCGGAGTCTTCTTTCACACGGGCTTCACGCCCGGCACCGTAGATGCCAATCAAGGCATGCAGTTTGAAGTGGACTGCACGATGATGCACCACACCGCGGGTGTCTATGCCGAAGACGGCCGCGGATGGGTGGTGTGGCCCTCGCCGGAGAACGAAGGCGTAGTGCGCAAAGGAGAGTGGAACGATTACTTGGTGGAAGTAGTCGGCAACCGCTATCGCTCGCGTCTGAACGGCGTTGCCATGATTGACTTCACCGACCCCAAGCCAGGCGCTTCCGACGGTCGGATTGCTTTGCAACTTCACGCCGGTGGCGAGGGAAACATGCAGTTTAAAGACATCTGGATCCGAGACCTCTCGAAGCGCTAAGCGCCACCCATGAAGCCGCAGTCACAGCAGTCCTGCGAGCAAATACTTGTCATGCGCGTGAGAACCATTGAACCATGCAGTTAAAGCACCCGCTCAGATACCCGACTTTCCGTTCAGGTAGATTATTTCAGGCTGGCCGACTACCTGCCTTGGACTTTGGGCGACGTATTTAGCCAATGTAGTTGGGGCTATTGGATCTCATCTGCGCATCTCCCGCATGCGCACAAACGAAGTAGACAATCTACCTCCATTGGGAGTAGAGTGTCTACATCTATGAGCGAAAAAGACCAGTATAAGAACCGGATTGAGCTGTTGCAGGGAACACTCGACATGCTCATTCTTCAAACGCTGCAATGGGGACCGCAGCATGGATATGGCATTGTCCAGGCTTTACGTTTGCGATCCGGAGATGTGCTTCAGGTGGAGACTGGATCACTGTATCCGGCCCTCCATCGATTGGAGCGTCAGGGCTGGGTGCAGTCTGAATGGAAGCAGTCAGAGAGCAAGCAAAGAGCCCGATACTACCGAATCACGGCCAAGGGGAAAAAGCAGTTGGCCTCGGATCTGGGCCGATGGGAGCGGATTGTCGAAGCGATTGGGTCGGTGATGTACGTCAAGCCGGAGGAGAGTGAGTCATGAAGTGGTTCCCGAGCTTCGGTTTTCAGCGGCGCAAGCGCGAATTGCAGGAAGAGATTGATGCGCACCTGCAGATGGCGATTGCAGATCGAGTGGCGCGAGGCGAGACGGCAGAGACAGCGCGACAAGCGGCAGCGCGGGAGTTCGGAAATATTCCTTTGGTGCAGGATGTGACGCGCGACATGTGGGGCCAAGCCTGGCTTGAACAACTAGGCCGGGATGTCCGTTACGCGTTACGGCAACTGCGCAAGAGCCCCGGCTTTACGATCACCGCGACGGCGATGCTGGCCGTAGCTATCTGCGCCAACAGCACCGTATTCAGTTGGATCGACGGCACAATGTTGCGTCCGATTCCTGGCGCGCGGGACACGGGCGAGCTTGTGAGCCTGCAGCGGGGGGAACGGAACTTCTCTCCGACTCCGCCCTTCTCGTATCTCGACTATCGCGATCTGCGCGAGCAGAACCACACCTTCGCCGGAATGCTTGCCTATCATCACGATTGGATCACGCTGACTGGCGGCGCACAGCCGGAGCGCGTCTTCATAGCGAACGTGACGGCGAACTATTTCGATGTGCTCGGCATCAAGCCGGTGCTGGGGCGATTCTTTCTGGCTGAAGAAGAGACGCGTCCAGATGCTGTTCCCAACGTGGTCCTGGGTTACTCGCTCTGGAAGACGCGCTATGCCGCAGACCCGGCAATTGTGGGCAAGTCGATCGAGATCGCCCGGCATCCTGTGACGGTGATCGGTGTGGCGCCGGAGGGGTTTGTCGGAGCAATGCCCGGGCTGCGTGATGATCTGTGGGTAACGCTGGATCCCCTCGGGACGGATGTGTGGCGGATCACGCATCGCAGTGGTGGTGCGGTCTGGCTGAACGTAATAGGAAGATTGCGGCCCGGCGTGAGCCGTGGCCAGGCAGCCCAGGATCTCGACACCCTGATGCACCATATTGTGGCGGCGTATCCGGACGATCATCTGGGCGAGAACCGGATCACGCTCGATCCCATGTGGCGCTCGCCATTCGGCGCCAACGGATTCATGGCGGCGACGCTGCCCATTCTGCTGGCCTTCGCCGCTGTGGTGCTGTTGCTGACCTGCGCGAACGTGGCTACGCTCACGCTGGTGCGGTTTGTATCCCGGCGGCGTGAGCTTGCGATCCGGCAGTCGCTCGGGGCGAATCGCATGCAACTGGTGCGGCAGATGGTGCTGGAGGGCGTGGTGCTTTCCATCGTCGCAGGAGCCGTGGCCCTCGCGTTGACATCGTGGACATCGAAGACATTCGCATGGTTCTTTCGGGCGAGCTCGAGTCCTACCACCCTGAACGGGAGCATGGACCATAAGGTGGTGATCGGGATTGCGGTGTCGTCCCTGTTGGCCGGCATGCTCTGCGGCGCGCTCCCCGCCTGGCGTTCGTCCCACGCGCCGGCAGTTGAGGTACTCAAGGCAGAGTCTGCAAGTATCTCCGGCGGCTCACGCAACCGGAAATTGCTCAGCGGGCTGGTGGTGGCGCAAATCGCGCTTTCACTTCCTCTGCTGTTGTGCTCCGGGCTATTTCTGCGAACGCTGCGGAATCTCGCCGGCGCGAATCCCGGATTTGAGCAGGACCACATTCTCACTGCGACCGTGGGGCTGAATATCGCCGGCTACAGCAACGACGAGGAACAGGTGATCCGTCACAAGATACTTGATCGCGTGTCGGCATTGCCCGGCGTGAAGGTTGCGTCTTTTACGGACTGGATTCCGATGACCCTGAGCCACAAGGGCGAGGATGCGTATCCGGAAGGGTATGTGCCGCACCCCCATGAATCTTTGCAGGTGTACCACGCCGAGGTGTCCCCGCGGTATTTCGAATCCCTTCATATACCCATTCTGGAAGGACGCGAGTTTACACCGGATGACGATGAAAAGGCCCCGAGGGTACTCATCGTGGATCAGACTGCGGCGAGGCGCTACTGGCCGGGACAGGATCCGCTGGGAAAGAAACTCAGGGTGTGGGGCAGCCTTTTCACGGTTGTCGGCGTCGCGAGAAATTCGACACATATGTTAGTGAATGAGTCACCGGAGCCTATGGTCTATATGAGCTTTTTCCAGGTGGGGTACGAGACGATCGTGCAGGTGGAGACCGAGGGAAATCCGGCCGACCTTGCGCCGGCGGTGGAAAACGCCATCCACGAGATCGATACACGGCTGCCGGTTTTCGACGTGCGCCCCATGCGAGAGAGCACCCAGTTGGCGAGCAGCTTCGCCGTCATACAGAGCGCCCTGGCGGGAATGTTCGCGCTGATCGGGCTGGTTCTTGCAGTAACCGGGATCTACGGAGTCGTGGCCTATCGAACCCAAATGCGAACCCACGAGATCGGAGTACGAATGGCTCTGGGCGCTTCGCGCGTGGACGTGCTGCGACTCGTGCTGTTGCAGGGATTGTGGCTCACAGGCATTGGGCTGGCGCTGGGATTGGCGTTTGCGTTGGGACTGACACGTCTTATCGCCCGGCTGTTGTACGGAATCGGCGCCAACGATCCCGTCACCGTAGTTTCCGTCGTCATGCTCCTGGGAGCAATGTCGTTGCTGGCATGCTACTTTCCCGCACATCGAGCGATGCGCCGAAACCCCGTGACTGCGATTCGCGAACTGTAGGACAACGCGCTCATTCACCCGCTCCAGTCACCGTGCTGATTGATGAACGTGAGGACGGCGTCCACTTGTCGTACGACCGTATGGCTAGCCTCCTCGCACCCTACAGAAATTCGGAAGCGTTGAAGGTCGCGCGAGACTTGGACGCGAAGATCGAGGACCTGCTCGCAAGGGCCGCTTCATGAACACGGCCCCACTCCAGCGACGCACACTACCCATCCAAAAGAAGTTCGACGGCAAAGTCGTCAACTAGCATGTCAGCGATCGCTCAAAGAGATTAGATCTCATCTCATAAATGCCTGAGTAGGATCAAAGCTGAGGCGAGGTGAAGCACCCCGAGAAAGTTTTCGACATGACGTTCATATCGAACCACCAGCCGAACGGAAGTTCTGCAACCCGGCAAATAGCCTCTCGATTTTCCAACGCCGTCGGTATCGTTTCAGCCGACGTTTATCCTGAGTCGAATTCTTTCGGGTTCGCCGGTGTGGGGCGATGACTTCAATGCCGAAGAACTTTAACTCTGCGTCGAGATGGTCCGAGTCATAGGCATTGTCGCCGATCAAGTTCTGCGGAGCTTCGGGAACAACCATCTGAAGCAAGGTGGAGGTGGCCAGGGTCACTTCGTGCGGCGTGGCACTTTCGACGCAAACAGAAACTGGCAGTCCGTGGCGATCTACGACTGCCATGATCTTTGTTCCCTTTCCGCGTTTTGTCTTTCCGACCTTAGGTCCCCGTTTTAGCCGGCGCGAAGCTCGCGTCGATGAAGGCCTCTCGTACGTCGATTGCACGACATGCGGCGAGTTCGTTAGCAAAAGCAGTCATGATCCTCGTCATCACTCCAGCGCGGACCCATCGTTGAAAACGCCTGTGACAGGTCTGAAACGACGGGTATCGGTCGGGAAGGTCGGCCAGGGCGCGCCGGTCCGCAAGACCCACAGGATGCCGTTCATCACTGACCGGCGGCTCTTCCGACCTCGGCCATCACGTCGCTTTATTGGCTCAGGGATTAGCGGGTCAAGACTCTGCCACTGTTCGTCTGTCAAATCACGCGATTGGTGCATGCGTGTGTTAATGACGTGAAGCGCCCCCGGCGTTGGTCCGTTTTCGAATTCCGGATTGCCTGACAAACCGCCCGGAACGCCACGGGGCTTCTCTTCAGGACTCATGGAGCTCAGATCGGTAACGAAAAACCTTAAGGGAATTGATCCGGGTCACGGGCTATTCGGAAACAATTCACTTGGACGTAAACTGGCTGGCGTTCGATTTGCCGACCCTTTGCGGTCAATTGGATTAACTTCCGGACTTGCCGACAACTCAGGAGTTGACTGATATCGAGGTGCTCGTGCGAATGTCCGAGAAGCCATTAGAACGGCAACCTAGACTGCAATCTCCTTGGAGCTGGAATGGGGACGTGACGGATGGGCTGTCTTCTCTGGTTCATGAAAAGCATCGACGCATTCGCCTAAGCTACTGAGTCGCGATACGTAGGATGCGCATTCAATGCTTCCCGGGAAAACCACCCAGGCCGTGGAAGGTCATATACAGCGAATAGCCACTGACAGCGATGGCGATTGCCATCTCGATCAGGAGGACGGCAACGCCATATTTGTACCAGGGCTCGTGGGGAACCGACTCGGTTGGTGCGTTGGCCATATTCAGATGGACCTCCGTTGTTTGAGATTTGTGGGCGACAGACTGCGATGCGACTTACGCCTCTTCAGGGGCAAAGACGCGCGTCAGCAGGCCGTGCTCTTCGGGGTGGCGCTCGTAACGCGCAGCCCAGAAGTAGAACAACACGAATGGCACGAAAAGATAGAGCGCAGACGTAGAGGTAGCCCATGTGAATGTTTGATCCGCCTGAGAAGATCAAGGGGATAGACGATGCCGGCTGCAGTCGATACGCCGCCGATGAATCCGGCGGCAGCGCCTGGGCGGTCAGGAAACAGCAACGGCACCAGCGCAAACGTACCGCCTGTTCCGCAGGATATGAAGATCCCGATAGCGACCAGTACTGCCACGGAGAGATGCAGCGAGCCCGAGAGCCCCGCGACCGCGAGACCGGCCATGCCAAGAGTGATCAGCATGAGCGCGCTTCCCAGCCAATGGAGGCGCGGCGCATAGGGCAGGCTCCTGGCGATGAACGGCAGAGGTGTCCATCCCTTGCGTTGAAAGAGATCGGACATGAACCCGGAGAAGGGCCGAAAGAGGGATGCGGTAAAGGACTGCACCGCCGCGAAGGTTCCCGCAGCTATCTGCAAGCCGGCGACGCTGGTGAAGCCGAGCGCAAGGATCGCATCGTGAAAGCCGCGCGTGAAGTAGCCTGGCAGCCACGCATTCATGGCAATTTCCAGACCGAAGGACATCGCGTAAGCCAGCATCAGAGCGATGGCGATGTAGCGGCTCCAGACAAAGATGGTGTCGCGCATATTGCTGCGGCCGCGGACGAGGTCGCGCTGCTCCGCTGTTTTGGCGGCGCTCCCGCGCAGCAGATACAAGCCGGCGATCGCGATTGCAATCACGCCCAGCCACAGGAACGCGCCGTGATAGTTCGTACCGAAGATTCGCGGCAGAACCAGCGCGCCGAAGCCCGCGCCTACATTGCCCGTTCCCGCGTAGAGACCTTCCGCGGTGCCAATCTCGTGGGCGTCGAACCATTGGGCAACGTGCTGGATGCCAACCACAAACGAGACGCCGGCGATGGCTACGATCACTCGCTCAATAAAAAGAAGTCTGTAGCTCACGGTGTATGCCGAAGCGATTGAGACCAGGCCGCAGCCGGCAAGGATGAACGCGAAGGTCCGTGGCGCTCCGAAGCGGTCCGACGCCCAGCCCGCGATGATGCGGCCGATCGGTGCCATCCAGATCGCAGAGCTCGCCAGAAGGCCAAGCGCCTTGATGCTCAGGTGATAGTGCGCCGCGATGCTTGGGCTGAATGCGGCGGTCGAAAACCACATGAGAAAGCACCAGAAAAAGCCAACAGTAGCAATGACTGAGCTGTTCGACCTTATGCGTCGTCATACGCTTTTCTCCTCCTTCAGAGTGTGGATGGGATGGCGTAGTTATGGCTCCAGGAGGTCACTGACAGCGACCTGGCGAAGAGCACCATATCCGCCGATGAAATCGGCGGCCGTCCAGATGCGCTCAGGCGCGGATTGCTTTTTGAGATGGAAGCTCGCGCAGATCGTGGCGAGAGGGCCGGCACAGGCGAGGTGCGGCTCAACAGGAAACCTGTTGAACTGAAATTATCTCAGTACGGAGATGGCGCAAGAGGATGTCAGTGAAATTGGGCCACGAGGAAATTGCCGCGAAGTGCAACCGGCGGGACGCCGTAACCATGGCGGAAGCGCAGTCCTTCGCTGGCAAAGAGGTTTTCTTGTGCGCACAGCCACGCTGAAGTATCATCGGCCTACCTTCCTTTGCCGGCACCTCGCCTGTGCTGGCCGGATTCTCCACGATTGAGTCTGTATCTCAGGAGCAGTTTGCTCCTGGTGGATCGACTTTCGCAGGTCGCTTTGTCGATTCCAGTTCGCCTTGTCATTGGCGAATGACTCGCCTTGTTTTTCGAGGCGTGGAGGAGATCATGGATTTGCCCCTGCTCGACCGGGCAAAAGAGGGTGGAGAGCAGTTTCTGCTGAGCCCTGCTGCAGACAATGCGCAAAGCACGATGCCTCCCGTCTCGCTGACTCCGGACCGGCTGCCTCTTCCCGGCGAACAATACCGCTTTCATCTGGACATGACGCAGTGCATCGGCTGCAAGTGCTGCGTGGTGGCGTGTAACGAGCAGAATGGAAATCCTGCTGAGATCCAGTGGCGCCGCGTGGGTGAGATTGAAGGCGGCATCTATCCGGATACGATGCGGCACTATCTCTCGATGGGCTGCAATCACTGCCTTGAGCCCACCTGCATGACCGGCTGCCCGGTCAATGCATACACGAAAGATCCGTTGACTGGCATCGTGCTGCACAGCGCCGAGCGCTGCATCGGCTGCCAGTATTGCACCTGGAACTGTTCCTACGGTGTGCCGCAGTACAATCCGGAGCGCGGCGTGGTGGGCAAGTGCGATATGTGCCACGGGCGTCTTTCCGATGGACGCGAGCCAGCCTGCGTGGCCGCATGCCCGGAAGAGGCCATCCGCATCGAGATCGTGAATATAGCCGAGTGGCGTCGCGAATATGCCGCACAGGCCAATGCGCCGGGCCTGCCCAATGCGGACGACAGCATCTCGACGACCAGAGATCACGATGCGCCACGACGCTGCCGCAGGACATGGACCGCGTGGATACATCGCGTGTGGAACCGGAGCATCCGCACTGGACACTGATCTTCATGACCGTGTTTACGCAGATGGCGGTCGGGGCCATCGCATCGATGTCTGCCTCGCAGTCGATTGCCGGTTCCGCGATTGCGCGCGTGCCGGCGGCAGGCTGTGGTGCTGATTGCGCTCTTCGCGCTGGGAGCTTCAACCCTGCATCTGGGCAGGCCTATCTACGCGTTTCGCGCGCTCAGCATGTGGCGCCGTTCCTGGCTTAGCCGGGAAGTGCTTTTCTTTTCTCTGTTTGCGGGCGCTGCGATTGCTTACGCCGGCCTGCTCTGGATCGCATGCAACGAGCCAGCCTTGCCTCAGGTATCGTTGCTGCATCGCTTGGGCTCATCGCAATCTACGCCAGCGCGCGGCTCTACATGGTTGCCGCTCGTCCAATGTGGAACAGCCGGCATACGCTTTCTTGAGTTCTACCTCAGCGCCGCTTTCACTGGGCCGCTCGCTGCGTCGCTCTTTACGCCCGCCACACAGAAGGCCCTGGCGACATGTAGCCGCATGTTGCGCATTGGCCTTGATTATCCAACAGCTAGCGAAAATTCGTCTGGCTACGGCGTTCTCGTCAATTTGAGCTGAGAGCCTCGGGCGAGCTGCTGCGCTTTCGCTTCCTTCCGCTCTTCGCGACGCGTCTCTGCGGCCTGACTGCAATTTCGCTTACGCTGATTTTCCTTGATAACCAGCCTTGGCTTCGCGTGCTTTGCTTTGCGGCAGCGACTGGGACAGAAGTGATCGGGCGCTATCTCTTCTTCGTCAGCGTGGTGCCGAAGAATATGGCTGCTCCATATCTTCGGGAGAAGCGCGCCGCATGAAGCTTTAGCCGCTTTCTCGGACTCGACATCGCGACGCGAAAAATATGCCTTCGCGAACGATGCCGCGATCGGCCACATTTCCGCGCAGAAGGTCGCCGATCAATGGGTGAAGACGACGTGCGGCTATTGTTCCGTCGGCTGCGGCATGATGCTCGGCATTCGCGATGGCAAGGCGGTCACGGCACGCGGCAATCCGGATCATCCGGTCAATCGCGGCAAGCTATGCCCCAAGGGACTTGGCGGAACACTACGTGCTCACCGCTGAAAACCGCGCCGTACATCCGTTGATGCGTCGCAAGGACGCGCTCTCGCGGGTTTCCTGGGATGAAGCGATGCGAACGATGGCCGGCGAGTTTCGCCGCGTGGCGCAACAATATGGGCCGCAGGCGGTTGGCGTCATCGGCACCGGCCAACTGGTGACTGAGGAGTTTTATACGCTCGGGAAACTGGTCCAACTTGGCCTTGGCACCTCGAATTACGACGGCAACACAACACTCTGCATGTCGACCGCTGTCTGCTGGCTACAAGCGATCCTTTGGCAGCGATGGGCCACCTGGCGCCTACGAGGACCTGACCAGGGCGGACGTGGTTCTGCTGATTGGTGCCAACATTGCGGAGAATCATCCGATTCTTTGCCAGCATCTCGATGCCAACCGCGCGAAGACCCTCATCGTTGCCGATCCGCGTGTGACCAAGACGGCGATGATGGCGGATATCTATCTGCCGGTCAGAGCCACGCTCAGACCTTGCGCTGGTCAACGGCATCGCGCACATCCTGATTCGAGATGGATTGATCGATCGCGAATATATCCGTCAGCACACCAATGGCTTCGACGAGCTGTGCCGGTGCATCGAGAAGTACGATCCGGAGTATGTCGCCGGCATCACCGGTCTCAGCCCGGAGCTGGTCCGATAGAGTTGCCCATCTCTACGGAAATGCAAAAGCTGCTTTCATCGGCTGGACCATGGGCGTGAACCACAGCTCCAAAGGCACGGAGACGGTGAATGCCATCAATAATCTTGCGCTGCTGACAGGAAACGTTGGCCGCGTGGGCGGGTCGCCGTTCTCGATCACCGGACAGTGCAATGCCATGGGAACGCGCGAGACGGGCTTTACCTCCAGCCTGCCGGGCTATCGAAAATTTGAAAACGCCGCAGACCGCGAAGAGCTCGCGAGCATCTGGGGAGTTCCGACGGAGCGCATCCCCACGGAGCGTGGTCTTGCCTATCCGGACATCATCGACGCCGTACTGAAGAAGAAGATTCGCGCCTTATGGATCATCGCAACCAATCCGCTCGTCTCGTTTCCAAATATCGACGTGCTGAAACAGGCGCTGGGCGAGCTGGAATTTTTGGTAGTGCAGGACTGCTTCCATCCCACGCCGACAACCGAGCTGGCGCATCTCGTGCTGCCAGCCGCTGCCTGGGGAGAGAAGGAAGGAACTTACACCAACTCCGAGCGCCGCGTGAGCAAGGTGAATGCAGCTGTACCGCCTCCGGGAGAGGCGCTCAGCGACTTCGAGATATTTCTTCGCCTGGCGCATGAGCTTGGCTGCCGAGAAGAACTCTTTCCCGGATGGTATGGGCCGCGTGACGCCTTTGAAGAGTGGAAGCGGGTATCGGAGGGCAGGCTCTGCGACTACTCCGGCATCACCTATGAAGCGCTGGAAGAGACCGGCGGCATTCAATGGCCGTTTCCCAAAGACGCAGACTCGCCCGCAGGCGCAGCACGTCGGCTGTATGCGGATGGAAAATTTCAGACTGCCGATGGAAGGGCACAGCTCATCTGTGCGGATTGGGAGCCTTTTCCCGAGCAGCCCTCTGCGAACTTTCCTTTCGTGCTCAATACCGGCAGAACGGTCGAGCATTGGCATACGCGGACAAAGACCGGAGCCGTACCGATTCTCGAGCAAATGTCGCCGCGCGCCTGGCTGGAAATGAACCCCGTGGATGCGAAGCGGCTTACTGCTTCGTCCGCATGAGCTGGTCGACATCGTTTCCACTCGCGGTCGCGTGCGCCGCGTGGAATTGCGGATCACCGAGGTGATCGCGCCAGGCCAGGTATTTGCGCCATTTCATTTTGCTGAATGGAACATCAACGAGGTGACGCAGGATATCTTCGACCCGATTTCACGAGAGCCGAACTATAAGCAATGTGCCGTGCGCGTCGAGAAATCCTCCACCGCACCGTCATAGATGCGGCCAATCTCAGTTGAATCTATTTGACCAGAGAGACCTAGAGGAGGACCGGATGAGCAAGAATACACTGTACCAGCGCATAGGCGGCGAGGCAGCCATCAAAGCCCCTGTCGCAGTGCTCATGATTGTTTGACGGCCGCGGCCCGACGAAGCTCATCGATCAGGATGACGGCTTCGGCGATATCGCGCATACTCTTGCGGCGCTGGCGGCTTTCCTTCTGCATCATGCGATACGCCTCTTCTTCCTCAACGTTGTGATCGCGTTGCAGAAGCCCCTTGGCGCGTTCGATCAGTTTGCGCGACTCAAGCTGGCTAGATAGAGCATTCCTCTCGCTCTCCAGTCGAGCCATTTCAATCTCCCCGCCGACCAGAAACCCAACGGTGGAGATAGTTTGCACCTCCCATGGTGTGTAATGGTGGGGTTGGCGGTGCTGCACGTTGATCACGCCAACCAAGCCTCCCCGGGCAAGGATGGGCACCGATAGAAACGCCTCGAAGGAATCTTCCGGGAGGTCCTTGAAAAACTGAAACCGGGGGTCGCGTAGCGCGCCTGCGTCGATAGAGACCGGCTCCCGATGTTCCGCGACCCAGCCAGTAATGCCTTGCCCGATTTTCAAGCCAAAGTGATCGATGACGTCCGGATGCGGATTCTTTGAGGCGCGCAGCACGAGCTGGCTCTCCTCGAGTATGTAGATGAAGCACGAATCGCAACTCAATAGTGTTTCGATAAAGCTGACGATTTGATTCAGTACAGCGTGCAACGGATCGGATGCCGCCATTCTACGACCAATATCGTGCATCTACTGGATCGCCTTCAATTGCCGTGCATCGGGTAGGCGCGCCGACTCAATATCGCGGCTGACAGCGGGCGTCTGTGGGACCAGGAGTGTCCTGTGAGCGATCGCCGAGGAGTCTGCTTTTGCCGTAGCTTCCAATCGGGCCAATGCGACGCTGCGCGGGACAGGTCCACGTTTCTCTTCGAGTAGCCTCGCAGCACATTCAGATGCTTCGTTCATCAGAAAGCCCATCTTCGGGTGCGACGGCTCAAAGTCCGGTTCAATGCCGTGCTGCGCGAGCTCTTCCGATGTACTCGGTCCGATCGAGAGCACAACCGTTTGCCGTAATCCGTCGCGTAGAGCGTCTGTCGCGCCCATCTGTTCGGCAACCCGGAACAGGTGAGTCGCCTGAACGGCCGTTAGAAAGACGATGACATCGATTTCTCCCGCAATGATGGAACGGATGGAATTCCGCAGAGGCTCGAGATCGTCGGGGAGAGCCCATTGATAGACGGGAACGCGCGTCCACTGAACGTGATGCTGCGTGAGCGCATTCAGAAGTTCCTGATTGACAGCACCATACTCCTGTACGGCAACCCGCAAGTCCTCGAGAGAGGGACCAAACGCACCCTCCAGAGCGCCGATCATTTCACGCCAGGTGCAGGGTTCCGGGGCCGTGACCGCGACGGAGAGTCCCATTTCGCGTACGGCCGCACTCGACTTGGGCCCGCGAGTTGCTAGCTTCACTCGCCGTAGAGCTTCGATGATACGAGCGCGATCATAGCGGGACCCAACGATGTCCATGAGCCGGCGAACACCAATACCGGTCATAAAAATGACCAGGTCGAATTCTCCCCGGAGCAGGCGTCCTGCAAACTCAAATGCTTCGTGATTGGATTCGAGGGGGACCTCGCGCATGGCGGGGGCAACCGTCGGCTCGCCGCCATAGGTGCGGATCAGCTTCCCGATCTCCGCGGCGCGACGGCTTTCCAGCGAAAGGACGCGCAATCCATTGAAGCTATCAGTTGCCATTTTCCATTATTTACCGAGAATCAGCGTCGCGCGAGAGAAATGTGCGGATCCTCACGCAAGGTGTGGGCTGATCAGCCTGCCGAGCCGGTCAATCCGTCAGATTCCGCTTGGCTCGCTCCCAGCGATAGATCAGTTCAACGTATCCATACTGCGCATTGCCATCCTCCGGATAGATCTTCCCGACCACGCTTTTGCCCGAAACATTCGCATAGTAGAAGTTGGCTGCCACAGATTTTGTGACTTGCCAGTCTGCGCTGATGTCGGCGACCGATGCAAAAGAGGACTGGCCGTTAGTCGGACGTCCGGTATAGCCGAAGACCTTATTGTCATAAGCTCCTCCGCCCTGGTACCAGAGATCTTTGCTGGAGGTAAGCTGCAGCCAATGAACATCGGCGCGCAGGGCGAGCCTCTTCATCGGCTTGTCGATCACTTGCACAAAACCGTCGGTGCTGTTCATCAGGTTGTAGAACGGAATGCGTGCGTAGATGCGCGGTGTGGGAAGAATCTGAAAAAAAGTGTGATGCTCGCCATCCGTTGAGTTGCCGTCGCCGCTGCTTCGGAACCACCCGCCGCGCAGCCAGGGCGTGCTTGCAATCCTGGAAAACTGGTAGCCTCCTTCCACAGCCGCCGCATTCGCGCTGTGGCTCAGCGATCCCCAGGTTCCGTTCTGCAGCGCTCCCCAGGCGAGGAGATCGAAGTTGCCGTGTGCAGCGGGAATGCTCACAAGAAAGTCACCGCCATAAGTGCCGAGGCGAAGGTTTTTGTGATCCGCGGCCCGGATCGCCAGCGCTCGGTTATCAGTCTTGGTGAGACCGGTCCGTCCGTCGTGATAGCCGATACCAAAGCCGCGCCACAATATGTGCTGCCTGAAGCCAGTTCTGCTAAACGCCAGATATTGAAGGTCAACATTCAATTCCGGGTTGCCATTCATGTTGAAGACGCCCTGATCGGCACGGGCCACCATTGCCGTCAAATCCCACGTTCCGGCTCCATAGTGTGCATCGATGCCATCCAAGCTACGCTGCGCATTCGAGAAGCCAAAATTGCCGATCAGCCGATGTGCAATACGATTCGTCTGCAGCCACCCGATGGTTGAGTTGGCGGGCTTCATTTCCTGACCTTCGATGAATTCGAAGCGGCCCAGGCGCAGGTTTGTATGCTCGTCAGCGAAGTGATAACGCACATAGCCCTGCTTCAGGAATGCGGCTGCCGCGTCCGTATTGTTAGCGTTTGACGCGTAGTAAGTCCCGCCCAAGCCAAGTTGCCCCTGCGCGGTAACTGTTGACACCGCGTCACTCGGCAGACCAAGTACAGATGGCTGCGAGAGTTCCAGCTGCCAGTCCCACTGCCGGATGTGCTGCGCGATACTCAACCGGAGCAGTGATTCGACATAAGCGTACGTCTCCGATTTTGGAGGCGCGGCAAACCACTGCCACGTATCCACACGCGTGCGGTCGTCAATGGAAATGGTTACGGGAAGTCCGCTCGAGGGCGCGGACTGCGCCCGGCAAAGCATCGAAAGCGGGAGTAGCATCAGAATTCCAGCAGAAACAACAACAGGACGCATGTGCATTGTTCTCCTCTACGGTCGATCCGGCTATTTAAGATCTGGATCGTTCGATACACGTTGGCCGGCTGGTTTGGGCCGCAGGTGAAGTCGCTAAGCAGAATCCGCGCCCCGACGACAGTCAAGCCTCATGGCCCCTGGTAACGCGTCCGAGGAAGAGATGATGACGGCCTGTTTGGTTGGCGGAACGTTGGCGAGGCACAGCATCGGGAGACCAACAAAGATCAGGCCGCTCACCAGGTTTCCGGCGGTGACGGGAAGCTGGTTCCATAGCCCCGGAAAGTACGCCTCGTAGTAGTAATTGACCGACGCGCAGCTGCGATTTCGCGGAGCCGCCGGCAAGAAAGGATTCTGCAACCTCTGAAGGCTTTACGTAATCCATACGTTCCTTTCGTCACGGTGTGAGTTTTGGGACGCAGACAGGATGCACACGCGACTAGCGAGCTACGCGGCTACTCAATTGCACTGTCCGGGGTCGCTCAGCCGTTGAGCAGGAAAGATCGTTCTCGGTCGAGGGGTTGTGGCACGGAGCGAGGTGCCTGAAGAACGATTGGACACAAGCTATAGCACATCCTTATTTGGGATTCAAGCAATGGGTGCGGAGTACTTGGCGTAGATGACAAGGCGAGTGATTTCGATAAACGACGCTTTGATACCTCTTGTCCCCACCGACATGACTCAGTATTCTTATATGGACAGCAGCGGAGATCCGCAGAAGTCTGGTGCATCGTTCTGACCCCTTCCTTCTGACTCCAGTTGCTTGGCACCCCGTACCGTGCCTCGAGCTGCATTTGTTGTGCTGTCTCGGCGCGAGCGACGATTTCATACTCCCTGCCAAGGGGCCAAGACACACAATCCAGAGCACGCTCATCGCGAGTAAGGAGAGGCCTTCCTCGTCTCTACCTGTCGCACAGGTGACGGAATCGACTCCCGGCAAATGACGGGCGTCATTTCGCTCAGGAGGAATATCGGAGATGGCGGTACCGGATAGCAACATCCCGCAGGAGATGCAGGACACCTTCACCTTCGAACAGAAGGAGTATTTGGCGGGGTTTCTGTTGGCTGTGGCGAAGCGCGGCGAGAACTTCTTTGTAGGGAGCAACGCGTCTGGCCTCATCACTGACGGGCCGGGCCTGGGGATTTCCAATCTCGCTGCAGTTCCTAAAGAGGAAACGTGGTTCGCCACGCCGATCGAGGACCTTTGCAAGGAAGAGCGCTGGAAGTATGAAGCAAACCCGCTTGATCTGTGGGAGAAGCTCATCGCCCACGCTGAGGAAAACCGCTTCCCGGAAGGCGACGATGTTTTCCGCTTCAAATTTCACGGTCTCTTTTACGTTGCTCCCGCACAGGACTCCTTCATGTTTCGGTTACGCACGCCGGGCTGTCGTCTGCAGGCGCACCAGATGCGGGGGCTTGCGAAAATGGCGGAGGATTGGGGCGCGGGTGAAGCGCACATCACGACGCGCGGCAACATCCAGATCCGTGAGTTTCAACCAACGGACATCGTGCGGGTTCTGATGGAAGTGCAAAACCTCGGCATGAGTTCGCGCGGTTCCGGCGCGGACAATATTCGGAACATTACCGCGACGCCGACCAGCGGCCTTGATCCACGCGAACTGTTCGATGTCGCTCCACTTGCTCAGGCGCTGAACTTCTACATCCTCAACTCGCGTGATCTCTATGGGCTGCCTCGCAAATTCAACGTCGCCTTCGACAGCGGCGGCGCCGTCAGCGTGGTCGCCGATACCAACGACATCGCATTTGTCGCGACGCGTGTAGCCGCAGGGCACAGCGTTCCGGACGGCATCTATTTTCGCGTGCAGCTCTGCGGCATCACCGGTCATCGCCAGTTCGCGAGCGACTGCGGCATCCTGCTCACACCTGGCCAGGCAGTAGCGGTTGCCGCAGCCATGATTCGCGTGTTTAGCGACAATGGCGATCGCACAGATCGCAAAAAAGCACGGCTGAAATATCTGATCGACCGCTGGGGTGTTGAGAAGTTCCTCAAAGAAACTGAGAAGCGGTTAGCCTTCCCACTGGTGCGCTTTCCGCTTGCAGAATGCGAACCACGCACCGCGGTCGATCAACACGGTCACTTGGGAGTTCATGCTCAACTGCAGCCCGGCCTAGTTTATATGGGTATAGCCGTACCGGTCGGCCGGCTGAGTGCGGAGCAGATGCGTACTGTAGCGGATATCGCAGATACGGATGGTTCGGGCGAGATCCGGCTTACCGTTTGGCAAAATCTGATTCTTCCGAATATTCCAGAAAGCCAAGTCGAAGCGGTGCGACAGGCTATTGAGGATGCGGGCCTCAGCGATTCCGCTTCCACTTTTGCCGCCGGAGCGGTCGCGTGCACCGGCAACACAGGCTGCAAATTCTCCGCGACGAATACCAAAACCCACGCGATTGCTCTTGCCGGATTTCTCGATGAGCGATTCAAAATCGCGCAACCGATTAACCTTCATGTCACCGGCTGCCCTCACTCCTGCGCGCAGCATTACATCGGAGACATCGGCCTGCTTGGCGCAAAAATCGGCGGCGAAGAAGGCTATCAGGTATTGATCGGCGGTGGCACCGATGAGCGCCAGGGGCTCGGCCGGGAGCTCGTTCCGGTCGTTCGTTTTGCGGACCTGCCTCCCCTGATGGAAAAGCTCTTCCGGTCTTTCCTTCAAAGGCGCATCGGTCTTGAGTCGTTCCTGGAGTTCACCCGAAGACACCGGATCGAGGAGCTGAAAGACCTCCTGGCAGTTGAGGAGCAAGCGTATGTCTGAACTTCTCGCCCCCTACATTCCCGAGGACGCGCCCTTCAACGATGCACAGCGCGCCTGGCTCAACGGTTATCTGGCAGGTCTCTACTCCTATACTCCGGCAAAGACATTTGGTGGAGCTGTATCGGCCTCACGCATAGCAGTACTGTACGGTTCGCAGACAGGGACGGCGGAAGGTTTAGCGCGCAAGCTCGCGAAAGAGGTGAAAGCTACCGGCTACACGGTTTCGCTCAACTCACTTGAAGGTTATGTTCCCGCGGCGCTCGCAGCAGAGACATGCGCGCTCTTCATCGTTTCAACCTACGGAGAAGGGGAGGCACCCGATTGTGTACAGCCCTTCTTCCAGCAGCTCTGTGTGCAACACTTTCCGTTGCTCGGAGATCTTTCGTATGCCATATTCGCGCTTGGCGATTCTCACTACGAGCATTTTTGCCAATTTGGAAAGGATCTCGATGCGAAACTCAGCGGATTAGGTGCTACCTGCCTGTTGCCTCGCACTGACAGCGACGTGGAAGTGGATGCTCTTTACACCGGCTGGAAAGAAGCCATCGCCGTCAAACTTCGGGAGCTAGCATCGCCGTCGAATGCCGAATATGGCGCAACGATAGTGAGTGGAGAAGGATCCGCGAACTGTATCCCGGCTCAGGCATCCCTGACTGGTGCGCAGAAGCATACCCGGGAGAACCCCTATTTTTCGCCTCTTGCCGAGAAGCGCCCACTCACGCATCCCTCTTCCAGCAAATTGATTATCCATCTGGACTTCGCAATCGAAGACACGGCCCTGCAATACGAGGCAGGCGATGCCTGCGGGGTTGTCCCGCAGAATTGCCCCGCTCTTGTCGACACTATTCTCGCCCAGTCGCCCTTCAACGGCAACGAAATGGTGGAGGTCCCTAAGATAGGAAAGCTGACATTGCACGAAGGTCTTCTCAGGCACTTCGCCATTACTCGCATAACTCGCAAGATGATTTCGGATTTTGCGGCGCTAACGCAGAGCAAGCAGCTACAGGCGCTATTTGCCCCTGACCAACAGTGCGAACTTGAACGGTATCTTCACGGGCGTGACGTGGCGGATCTCCTCCAGCAGTATCCGGGTGCGCTACGAGAGGCCGCTGACCTGGTGAAGCTGCTGCCCCGGCTTGCGCCCCGGCTTTATTCCATTTCGTCGAGCCCGGCCGCACATGCTGGACGGATTCACACGACGGTTTCGGTTGTACGCTATCGGACGCATGATCGCGAGCGTGGTGGAGTCTGTTCCACTCTGCTCGCAGACCGCGTCGAGCCGGGTGATAGGCTGCCGATTTACATCCAGCCGAACAAGAAATTTCGCCTACCGCAGGATCCCACTGCGCCGATGATTATGGTCGGGCCGGGTACAGGTATCGCTCCATTTCGCTCGTTTCTACATGAGCGGCGCGCGGCTGGGGCCACTGGACGAAACTGGCTCTTTTTCGGAGAGCGCAGCGCTTCCACGGATTTTCTTTATCGCGACGAGTTAGAGCAAATGCGGGGCGATCGGCATCTGACGCAACTCGATACAGCATTCTCACGCGATCAAGAACGCAAAATTTATGTGCAAAACTTGATGATGCAGAACGCGCGGCAGCTTTGGGGATGGCTCGAAGACGACGCTTTCATCTATGTCTGCGGTGACGCTAGCCGTATGGCGAAGGACGTGGATAGGACGCTCCACAAAATCATCGAAGAGCAGGGTGGCATGACACACGAGGCTGCTGAAAGTTATGTGCAGGCGCTCAAAGACGGCCGCCGCTATCAGCGCGACGTCTATTAAACCTCGGCTACCTCCTGCACTCACTCCAACCTTGCCGTCGGGAGATCAGATGTAACGTCGGGAGAATTGCACGCGCGGCGTTCACATGCGCGCTGCTCAATACTTAGCCGAGTCGCTTTTATAAGCCTGCCGAGATCACCGGAGCTCCGACATACACTCCGGTCCAGGTCCGGGACTACATCAATTACGACGCAAAAACCCGGGCTCCCATTTGTCTCGACCCACTAGCCGCGCGAACCGTGCTGCCTTACTACGAACTTCGGACAAAGCTGGGATTGGAAGGTAAGACAGCCGAGCAAATTGCCGAGGGCGTACAAGCCGCTTACGCCAGAGGCGAGATCCCCAAGCGCCCGGAAGTGTGTTTTGCATACATGTGGTCGGCGGACCAGGTGCTTGGACCGACGGGCCATTGGCATCCGCATGTAATGGTTTACCTTCCCGGCTACGAGACCCTGCTTGGCACCAAACACCCGCAACCCCCCCTTCCATCCATCGGGGACGACGGGGGAACACCGTTTGCTGTGGGGGTTATCCCGGTGGACGACAGACTGGCCATAAAAGCCCGCGCGAAATAGCACAGTAGCCGGCTCTCAGGAGATGTTTCCAAATCACTCAGGTAATGGTGGTGACCGGATGACGGGCAAACATGCAGATGAGCCTCGTTTGGCGATATCAGGGCGAGGCACTCATCCAGACGGGCTGAAGGTAAAATTGCGGTTTTGATCGGATTGTCGGCAACAGGAACAAGTCGCGCGGTGGCTAATTGAACCGAGTAGGCGTTCGTCCCATTGGGTGGGAGAGAATTGACCTCTTTGTATTGTTATTCAGAGTGAGCCGGGACGAGGCCGGCAGGGCTGCCCGACGTCACCCGCCGTACTGCGTTTCTTCGAGATCGTCGGAGCGTTGCGACCTTCCGCTGCTGGAGCGAGGGATGCCGCTACACGACGGGCCAAGCGTGCGTGATGATGCGGGCAGGGAATCCACAGGGGTAAAGAGGAACTCTCGGCGAAAACTGAGCGCCTCGTTCCTTGCTATAATTTGGCCTGTGACCAGTTCACGATTCCTTACTGGCGGTTTATGGGCGGTAAAGGCGGAAATTGCCACCATTCCATGCATCCCAAGCGAAACGTGCACTGTATGCGGAATCTGCAATCGTCAATAACGACGCGGGTTTCGCATAAACCGTCCAGTTGCATCGCGGGGACGTAGTTCAGTTGGTTAGAATGCTGCCCTGTCACGGCAGAGGTCGCGGGTTCGAGCCCCGTCGTCCCCGCCAGATTCTAAATGCTTAGAATCAATTGGCGACCTACAGTGACAATCCAATCAGTGGTCCGATAAAGGTCCAATAAGCCAACTACTGCATTGTTTCCGAGTATTTTTCCTCAACCCTCTGACCCACGTCTGACACGGTCATCCTTGCAACCTTGCTCTGCGCGGCCCGCTTGTTCGAGTTCACTGCCTGGTGTAAACATCCAATGTGATCCGACTGTTCGCGTGCCGCAAGAGCTCCTGAACGGTTTTGACATCCTCTCCGTTTGCCTTCAGCAATGTGCCGAAGGAGTGCCGGAAAGTGTGCCGTCCGATTTTCTTGTGGATGCCAATTGCTTTTCGCAACTGGCTGAATATGCCGCTTCATCAGGTTGTCCGGCCAATAGGGCTGCTTGCCCTTCATGGTCTCGCGAGCGAAAACATAGTGATCTTCTGACGCGTAGACGCTCTGGCGACGCCAGCGCAAAAGGTCCTCGACCATGTAACTGTCTATGGGGACAGGTTGGGCTGAGGCTTCTGTCTTGCAGTTGCCCACGACCTGATGCCAGATCGACCTCGTCACACGAAGTTCCAGATTCTCAAAATCGACGTCGCACCAGCGAAGTGCGAGCAGTTCGCTGACCCGAAGTCCAGTCGCCGCATCGAGAAGAGCGAGCGTGCGCTCTCGTACGGCCAACTTACTGAGAAGAAGTTGCAACTCCGCTAGTTCAAGAATGTCGGGCGTTCTCTCTCGCTTCGCGCTCTGACGCACGAGCCTAATTGGGTTGCGTTCAACCCACTCGTACCTAATTGCGTGATGAAAGATTGCGCTCATGATATTCCGAATCTTCGCTCTCGTGCCCTTTGCCCGCTTTATGCTGTCCAGCCATTCTTCGACTGCTACAGACTTGACGTGCTCAAGTCTGTGATCCCCCCAACGAGGAAGAATCCAGCCATTGAGATAGCTTTCGTACCCGGCTCGCGTTGAAAACGACTTGCGTCCCTGATTCTCACCAACCAGTTCCTTGAGCCGGTAATGAGCGACCAGTTCGGCAACAGTCTGCGGCCCGCCCTCTGAATGCGGGGTTTGTTGGTTGGCGTCAATGCGCAACGCTTTGGCAGCTTTGAGTGCGGATGCTTCAGTCGAAAATGCCTCAACGGTACCGACTATTGCCTTCCGGCGTTTGCTTGTTCCGTCAAAGGTGGATTCCCAGCAGCGGAAGACCCAAACGTCGGCCCCACTCTGCCGCTTTTCGCGTTGCACGCTTCCTTGCTGATACCGTGTTCGCCTAGGCATGTTCTCTCCTGGATAGGCGCCACGGATGGCTGTTTTTAGCGTACCGAAGTACGCGGAAGAGGTCGAGCATGCTCTTCTCCGTTGCCATGCTTTGCGAGCCAGGCGTCAGTAGGTGCGCGCGAAGCCTTAACAGCATCCCGCCGATTCGTGGGAGTGCGTAGGAAAGACCATCTTGACTGATCGAGGGTCAGCTCGCTCGTTCCTGCCGTTCCAACCAAGCGTTCAGGTCAGATGCGCGGAAACGCCAGAGTTTACCAACATGGGAGCCGTGAATCTCGCCGGGGCGAGCCAACTTTTGTAGGGTCTTGTGATGAATGTCCAAGAGCTGTGCGGCCTGATGGCTGTTGAGAAGGGGTTCAAAATCAGGAATGCCGAATGAATGATTGTCGACTGAGCGAGGGGGAAATTTTGCGACCACCTGTGCCCTTAGCGACCTCCTTTTCCACGAGAGTGCCCCAAAATTCCACAGGCGTCCAAGACCTTTTTAGTCATGACCGATGCCCGACAGGCATCATGAAGGAATTCGCAGGTCGCCGAAGGAATTGAAGGAAAGCATCGGGTGCGCCAGCAAGGTCATCGAAGCCAACCCCGCCGATTTAGCGGATGTTGGAGATGCAGACTCCCTCAACGCTGCTCGGATCCGAACTCATGAAATACCGGCGCTGAAAATACAGCGCCAGATTCACTAGGGCTATCATCATGGGGACCTCAACCAGAGGCAGGATCGAGGCCGGCTGCGGCCTACTGACGGCACACCGACGGAGCTCAGCAATCGTTTTCCGGATTGAAGCGAATACCTTGCCCTTGACGTCGCCTCGGCCAGCTTCTTTTACCCAGAACCGCATATTACAGACGAATAGGGTCGATTGAATAGGGTGGATAGAAAACATTTTCTTGCGTGCGTGCCCGCGGCTAAGTAGGCTTTTCGTGGTGCTCATGGGCAGCTCTTTTCAGGCACGAGTGACATCTCGCAACTTGTCGTGTGTTCTCCGGCAATTGGCCGTGACACTGTCTCTGCTCTGTCTCTGCTTCACTCCTGTATTTGGTTCTTCACAAACTGATCTTGCGCAACAAGCTGAGGCGCTGATGGAGCAGGGCCGGTTTCACGAAGCAGAGGCGCTCTGGCGCGAGGTTGCAGAGCACCAGCCGCGAAATGCATCGGTGCATGCCAGCCTTGGATTGGCATGTGCTCGGCAGGGGGAGCTGTCAGCCGCTGCGGTCGAATACCGCAAGGCTCTAGTTTTGCAGCCGAACCAGCCTGCAATCTCACTGGATCTGGGATTAGCGGAGTTCAAACAGGGCCATTTCGCTGAGGCGATTGCGCCCTTCAAATCCGCCGGTGCAGCCAATTCAAAGGGCAACCAGATTCCTCTTCTGCTGGGGATGTCTTATTTTGGCCTGCACCAATATGGCAACGCCATTCCATATCTCGAAAAGGCGAGCAGGGCCGATCCAGCGAATCTGGAAATTCATGGCATTCTTGCCCAAAGCTGCCTGTGGAGCAAGAGATATGATTGCGCGTTAGCGGAGTTCAAGAACATCCTGAGCGTGAATCCGGATGCGGTGCAGGCCCACATGATGCTTGCCGAGGCACTCGATGCGATGAGCCGGAAGGCAGATGCGATCGGCGAATTGGAAACGGCCGAGCGCAGTTCGCCGAAGGAACCCATGCTGCACTTTGAGCTTGGCTATCTCTATTACACGCAGCATGACTACCAAAGGGCAGCTCGAGAATTCGACCTCGAGATCAAGATCGACCCCCAATATGCCCTCGCCTACACCTATCTGGGCGACATAGCGCTCCACAACAATGACGACACAACCGCCGAGTCCCTGCTTCTCAAAGCGATTCGTTTGCAGGATGACATGCGGCTTGCCTACTTCGATCTCGGCTGTGTCTATGCCGATCAAAAACGCGACCAGCAAGCTTTGCCGGCATTCCTCCGAGCGGAGCAGCTTGATCCTTCGGAGCCGGATGCGCACTATCGACTGGCGCGTCTATATTTGGCGCTCGGCCAAAAGCAAAAGGCGGACGAGGAGTTCGCCAAGACTAAATCTCTCCATGCCAAAACAGAAGAATCTCTAATTCAGAAAGTCTCCGGTGGCAGTAAGGCCCCGCCAAAGCCAACTGAATGATCGCACCTGATCCACAAGTCTAGATCCATGAGATATCCCATTTACCCGATCACACGCCGCGGTTTCTTGTGCATGTTAGCAGTATCGAGCGCAGGCTTTGCGCAAGGCGTAAGCCAGCGAAAGGTCATACCGCTGCCCCGTGGCAAGCCTTCAGGCATTCCGTTCCTTGCCCGCTTCACTGACATTGCAGCAGAGGCAGGGCTCACTAATGAGGTGATCTACGGCGGACTCCAGCACAAAAACTATATCTACGAAACGGTCGGATGCGGCGTTGCCTTCTTTGATTTTGACAACGACGGCTGGCTGGACATTTTAGTTTTGAGCGGGATGCGCGTAGACGAGCATGTTCCAGGCGCTACCAATCGACTGTACAAGAACAATCGGAACGGGACATTCACGGATGTGACCGTCGAGGCCGGCCTTGTCCGCACAGGCTGGGCCTGCAGCGTAACTATCGGCGACTATAACAATGACGGCTTCGATGATATTTTCATCACGTACTATGGCCAGAACGTCCTCTATCGAAACAACGGAGACGGTACGTTCACCGACGTCACCAAAGAGGCTGGACTTCTGTATGAGGGCAGCACCCGATGGGGTTCAGGATGCACCTTCGTTGATTACAACCGCGACGGCTATCTTGATCTTTTTGTTGCTAACTACGTTGACCTTAGCATCGGTAAGCTTCCCAAGCCCGGCGAGAATCCTTACTGCAACTACAATGGCGTTCCGGTCAATTGTGGCCCGCGCGGCCTTGCGATGCCGCACAATTACCTCTATCACAATCAGGGCGACGGGACATTCCGCGAGGTCACTGCGCCGAGCGGAATCGGAAAGGCTGAGAAAACCTACGCAATGACAGCCATTGCCGTGGACTTTAATAGCGACGGCTGGAGCGATATCTATGTGGCGTCGGACTCTACACCCAGCCTGTTGTTTCTCAACCGCCACAACAATACCTTTGCGGAGGAAGGCCTAGAACGCGGGGTCGCCCTGAGTGCAGATGGTATGGAACAGGCAGGAATGGGGGTAGCCGTTGGCGATTACGACCTGGACGGCAACCTGGATATCTTCAAAACGCATTTTTCGAGCGATACGAACGCTCTTTTTCATAACGACGGAACCGCGAATTTTACGGATGTCACGGTCTCAGCGGGATTTGGCGTTGAGACGCGATATACCTGCTGGGGAACGGGCTTTGCTGATTTCGACAATGACGGTTGGCCCGATCTTGCAGTCGTTACCGGCTCAGTGTATCCAGAAGTAGAAGCAAAATTCCCCGAATTTCCGCTAAAGACACCGCGTTTCATTTTTCGAAACCTTGGCAACGGCAAGTTTGAAGAGTTGATGGAAGAAGTAGGACCGGGAATTCTAGCTGCACATTGCAGCCGAGGCTGCGCCTTTGGGGACTTCGATAACGACGGCGATGTGGACATGGTCATCGTCAATCTGAACGAGCCTCCCTCTCTACTCAGGAACGATGTGTCGGGGGACCGCAAGTGGCTCAAGGTGCTTCTGGTGGGCACAACGTCAAACACCAGCGCCATTGGCTCGCGGGTTCTGGTCAAATACGGTGGCAAGGTACAGGCGCAGACCGTCATGGGCCAATCAAGCTTCTACTCAGTCAATGACCGCCGGCTGCATTTTGGTCTGGGAACAAACACGCATGCGGACATCGAAATCCACTGGACCAATGGACTCTTGGAGCATTTCGAAGGCATCGCGGCAAATCAGCTAGTGACCGTTAAAGAAGGCCATGGCATGTCCACGGCTCCGTTGGTTGGCATCAAGGCAAAGTCGAAATCACCACACCAGCCGCGATGAGAAAGGGCGCTCGAGACCAGCTGAGCGCCCTTCACACAGATGAAATCAGATCTAGACTTCAGAATTTGATCTTGGCTCCAAGTTGTAGAGTGCGAGCATCGTAGGAACCGGTTACCTGGCCGAAGTTTCCATCTGCCGTGTTGGCATCGATGGCGTTGAACTCCGTGTGGTTGAAAGTATTGAAGGATTCAAATCGTAGCTCTAGGTTCGCTCCTTCACGTACGAGCGGAAACGTTTTGAACAGCGACAGGTTGGTGTTGAACAATCCGGGCAGGACGACAGCATCTTTGCCCGCGTTGCCAAAACCATTGTTTCCGCCGCCGCTCCAGGGAGCGACAGGATTCGCAAACGAATTAGTGGTGAACCATGCGAGTCTGGTCTTCGGGTAATGGACGGGTGCCACGAGATTGGGACGGTTCGTAGTGCCGCCGCCCAGCCCTAGCGTGTCGGAGCCGCTGTAGGTGACAGGTTGAGGTGTTCCGGTCTGAGCTACGGTTATACCCGATATTGACCACCCGCCGAGAACTACGCGCTCCAATGTGCTTCCGTTGGTCGCAAAGAACGGAAGGCTGTAAATGTAGTTTGCGTTGAAGATATGACGCCGATCGAGCGCTCCCGAGCCCCGGTCATAGGATGGGTTAAATGGGTTGGAAAGGGATTGAAGATCGTTGGGCACCAGATCGATCTGATGGGAATAGGTGTAATTCAGTTGCAGAGTCAGCCCGTGCTGATTTTCGATGCGCACGCCTGCCTGAAGAGAGTGATAGCTGAAATTGCCCTGGTTCTCCTGTTGAGTAATGGTGCTGAAGCCCGGATAGATTCGATACAGATTGGCATTAAGCGTGCCGTTCGCTACACCTTCTCGATGCGTTAAGTCGCCGAGTGGGAGAGTGTTGATTGACCGATCGTCGTTCTGATCCCAGCCGACAGAGCCGACATACTGCAGCACTGCAACTGCTGACGCAGCGACCTGCCGTTGAATTCCAAGGCTGAACATCGCGGTCCCCGGAGGACGGTAATTGTATTGAATATTGGTTAACGTCGAAGGGAAGGTTTGAGCCGTGGTTTGCCCCGTTAATGCGCTGGTATTGGGGTTGGAGAAATAAACGTTAGTTGCCTGCGGCTGATACGCAAACGGCGGATTTAAAGCGGCGTTATATACGTCGTTTCCTTGAACGCGCTCAAAAAACATACCAAAACCGCCCCGTAATACTGTCTTACCATTTCCGCTGAGGTCATAGGCAAAACCGACTCTTGGTTGCACAGTGAAGTAGTAGTTCTTGACCGCTCCCCGGGGAAAGCCGTTGACTCCGGCTTCCTGGATGCCATTTAAGTAGAATGGCTGGCCGTTGGAGTTGGAAAGGGAAGCAGGGTTCAGCGTCCCGTCGGGATTGACTGGATAAGGGAGAGATGTGTCGTAAAGACCGGGCACAAAATTGGCGAACTGATTGTAGCGTTCAAAGGCATGCGGCATTCCATCGTAGCGAAGTCCCAGATTTAGAGTAAGTCGGGGAATGACGTGCCAGTTGTCGAGGGCGTAGAAGCCATAGTTGTTATTAACCCAGTGCTTGCCAGCCAGATACTGTAGTTGCTGGAAACTGGTGGCGTCGCCAAGCAGAAAGTTGATGTACGAGTCTCCGGAGAAATTACTAGAGTTGAAGGTCGCGGTTCCCTGGGTATTAGCCTGCAATTGCTGGTTCTTGTAATCATGCAACCAACTGAACCCAAATTTGAACTGATGCAGGCCCTTCGTCCACGAGAGATCATCACGAGGCTCAAAACCTTCATAGCCGTTTTTCCATGGAAAGTAACTTGAGCTCCAATTCACATTGAGCGGCGTACCCTGCAAATTAATCTGTGGCATCCGGCTTAAATCATTTAGGGATGGCGGAAAGAAGCTGGTTGCCGTCCATCCGCTGGGCTGCACAAATGAACCGCCGGGTCCGGCAGCAGGGGTGAGAGTGATCTTGTTGCCGCTGTAAAGAAATGCAGTTTCATTGAGCAACGTGGGCGAAATCGTCTGGGTCAATCTGATAACCGACGAATAGGAGGGATTGCCCATCGTCGTGCCCACCGTCGGATACGTTGCGCCTGCCCATAAAGGCGGGTAGAAGGCCGTATCGACTGCATCGTGGAGATAATGACCCATCAATTGCAACTTGCTGTTGATGCTGTGATCGATGCGCACCACATCCTCACGTACATTGGTCGGTTGCGGAATGGAAGAAACGAATTGATTCGTGCCCAGGTTCGGCTTCGGAAAAGTTCCTGCGTTCACCTCAAGCACAGCGTTGGGATCCATAAGATTGGCAGGGATCGTATTATTTGGGAAGGGCTTTCCGGCAGTTAGTCCGTCCAGTGTATAGAGCGCCAGCTTCGCCGGGTCGGAGGTGACGGGAACCATCGGGACGGCACCGCCAGCCGGTATGTTGTAGGCCAACGGTTGGCCGGCCACGGGGAAATTGTCCGCCATAATGGTGTTCACCGTCGATGGCGAACTCCCCTGAACCAGCCTGCGCCACTCTTCATTCACGAAGAAGAATGTTCTTTTGCGGTCATTGTTGTAGACGTGCGGAATGAAGAGCGGACCGCCGATATTGAATCCGGGTTCGTTGAGGCGAAACGTCGGCCTCTTCTGGCCTGCGAGATTCGTAAAGTAGTTGTTCGCGTCGTACGCTTCGTTTCGGTTGAAGTACCAGGCGCCTCCATGAAAGGCGCGAGTGCCCGACTTAATGACCATGAGAATGGTCCCGCCTGATCCAATGCCGTAGTCTGGCCCGTAGTTGCTGTCGAGCGTCTGGAACTCCGAAAGGGCATCGATCGAAGGCAGAGAACTGAAACACCCTCCACAGCCACGGTCGTTCAATTCACCGCCATCCAGCATGTAGATATTGTGGGTGGAGCGCGTTCCGTTGAAGCTGATGCCATTCGCTGAGGTAAGCGCATTCACCCCGCTGAACGCCGGCAGGTTGTTGGAAACTCCCAGGCCGAGAGCGGCTAACGAGGTCACGTTGCGACCGTTTGTCGCCAATTGCGTCACCTGGGCGCCACTAATCAGAGTGCTGAGCTCGCTGGTTTCCGATTGCACCTGGAGGGCGTTCGCCTGAACAGTGATGGTCTGTCCTTCGCTGCCTACGGCAAGCCGGACGTCCTCCTTCAGTGTCTGCGCGGTATTCACAACGATGTCAGTGCTGGTGAATTTTTGAAATCCCGCAGCAGAAGCACTGAGCGTAAAGTGTCCGACGCCCACATTTGCGAAAGAGTAAATACCGTCGTTGTTCGAGACAGTCTGCCTTGCCTGGCCCGTGGCCTGGTTGGTAAGACTGATCGCCACATTGGGAACTGCGGCCCCGCTAGGGTCAATGACTGTTCCCGTGATGGTTGCGTTTTCCTGAGACTGCGCCGGCGGGGCAAAGGTCATCACCACGGCGAGCCCGATCAGCATGAGCAGCTTGCGTCGCATTCTTGCCTCCCAAATGTCTTGCTTCGACCTTCTGCGGATTTTTGTTTGCCTGCGTCGCTACGCAGAAGGCAAACGTTTTCTTAACTTGGACGACAGGCTATAGCTACGACCGCTAGATTCTCTCGAAAGTGCAGCTTTGCCGAGAAAATGTTTAATGACGGCGAACAATAGATGCCAAGGTTTGGACTGTCAATACGCCCAGAAAATGCTTTAAGCCAATGGTGAAACGCGCCGCAATTTTGATGTGACTCCGGTTCCGTTATTCCCATGCAAACCTCCCCGAAGCCATTAGCGTCTCGCGCGTCCGTCGATCTTCCGTTCGGGCGATGACGTGCCCTCTCCGACCGTAGCCAAATACACTGCAGCCTCCGATCTTTTCGGGAGGGGACGTACCGTAATCGTCGCGATCGCCGATCCCGACGACCGTCATAGAAATCAATGACGAGGCAACCTTGTACTCGCCTGAAAGAGCGTCTGTCAATTGTTTAGATCTATTTTTTCGTGACAACAAAATATGTCTGCCATAAGGAGCTGGGAAACCTGACGTGCCCTATGACGTCGAGTCGCATCTTCGGCCGCCAGACGCCGTTGGTCTTGCGGGTTGACACCTTTAGCGCCTGAGACATAATTTGCACATGTAAAAAAAACCGGCAGGTTCCAACAGCGATAGGACGTTGTCACCTTGGCGCCCCTCTAGGAGATTGAACTTCGAGGGACAGCACCTGTGCGGCCGATCTATGCTCCGGTCAATTGTTCTGAAGAAGAGATGTTCAAGAATGTAGTCAACGCTTATCTTCAAATCAGGCGAGACGATCGGATTCGAAGCAAGTGGCGCTAAGAGGGCGGGTAAAGAGCGGCAATGAGAAATGACCCTGGAAGTTCGGGTCTGGCCTCGAGCAGCACGGCGCGGAACATCAATCGTGATATTGTTCTGGAGCTAATTCGGACAGCTCAGCCAATCGCACGCGTCGAGCTGGCGAGAAAATCGGGGCTGCAACCCAGCACGATCTCTCAAATCGTCGAGCAGTTGCTTGCTGAGGGCTGGATCGTGGAAGGTTTGGCAGTTCTGCGTCCGCGGGGCCGGCGGCCAACGATGCTCTCGCTCAACAGCGACATGCTCGTGCTCTCCGTGGATCTGCACCCTACACAGGCCTTAGTCGCTGTATTCGATTTGCACAACCGTCAGCTCACGCAGGAACAGGTGCCGGTGCATTCCGATCCGGCGCGCTCGACCGAAGGCATCCTGGCCGCTATTAAGGGCGTGCGCGCAAAACATCCCGGCAAACGATTTGAAGGCATCGGAGTCAGCGTGCCAGGCCGCGTGGATCCTGAGCGGCAAGAATTGATCCTCGCCCCGAATCTGGCGTGGTCGGGCTTTGATCTACGCGAAGTGCTGCAACGGCGCACCGGCCTACAGGTGGAGATGGAGAATGAGGCGAACGTATCACTGATCGACGAAATCTGGTCAGGCAGGATCGGGGACTATCAAAATATTGTGCTGGTCAGCATCTCAGAAGGAATCGGCGCAGCGATTTTGGTGAACGGTCAGATGGTGACGGGCAAATCGGGAATGGCCGGCGAATTCGGACACATCTCCTTAGACCCGAATGGCCCGATCTGTGGCTGTGGACGGCGCGGTTGCTGGGAGATGTTCTCGTCGACCCGCGCTACTCTTCGCCACTACCGCCAAATCAGCCGCTCCCGAGCTGCCATCACCATCGCGGATCTGGTTTCCATGGCCGAAGCCGGCGATGATTCTGCTATCGCCGCCTTACAGCATCAAGCAACCTACTTCGGAAAAGGCCTACAGATCGTCGTGACATCACTTGCTCCCGAGCTGATCATTGCGACTGGAGACGTAACGCTTTCCTGGCCCCGCTTCGCCTCCACCGTTCAGGCGGAGCTTTCTTCGCATCTCCTGGCTGGCAAGCCGCCCGAGCTGTCCATCATCGCACGATCCGACCTTACCCGTCTTCGTGGAGCCGCAGCACTCGTACTTCAGCGTCATGCTGGCTACCATCGATATACACATTCACCAATCAACGGTCGCGTTCTTCCAAAACGGAGGCGATCTGCTGTGTGAACCGACTCACCTCATCCGCTAATGGTCAAAGGAATCTGGATAAGCAACACACATGACAAACTGCACGGCGCGTTACTGCGCAACGTCAATCGCCGACCCCGATGCGCAAACCTTCCTGGTAACTTAGACTTCCTCGATCTGTTCTCATACATCGGGGATTTAGTGGCGCAACACACCGGTCCTCCGCAACGCGCCCATGGGAAGGCCGGCCATGAGGTCGGCCCAATCAGCGTCCGCTGCGATGGACAGCGGGAGGGATTCGGGAGGGAGGTTGATTCTGGTGTGCAAGGAATTTGAATCGAACGGCCGTGAGGTGAGTGTGACGGCAGAACTGTTGGGCTTGAATCGTGATGCGGAAATGAACGAGAACTTCCCTCCGGGTACAATTCGTGCCAGTTAGGACAGCAAAAGGATCGAAGGATTCAATAGAAGGTGTAACTCTTTCGGAGGATTGGTAAGGGCAGGTTTTTTGCATCGGAAACCCAAGCAAAAAATTTTGGCTTCGGAAACCATCATGATGGCCATTGCGACTTGCGACTAAGAAAGCTGAAGCTTAACGGTAGCAGTCAGACATCGCTCCCGAGCGCGGTCAGGCGGGAGAATGATTTCACCAGCATCCACGCCATCCAAAGCAAGAAGCTGCTCCTTGAGCTTTCTACGGCGCTCGCTCTGTTCCCACCAGTTTAGATTTTCATCAAGTGTTTCTCCGCTGACGGTGCGTACATTCACTTCAAGAAGTCCGAGGCGCCGCAAATGCAGCATGACCTCTGGCACTGCACCTGCGAGAAATACCTGGACCGTGGCGAAATTCCGAGGACCATTGGGCAGGGCATCGACCAACCTGGGAACTTGGCGATTGATGGCGGTCCAGTCAGCAACTGATGGACGTTTCAATCCGGCCGCGTGAGCAATTGCCGGAATATGGAGCAACAGGTTGGTCGATCCTCCAAATGCTGCGTGAAGAACCATCGCGTTGCGGATCGCGGCATCGGTGAGTATGTCATTTGTCCCAATACCAAGTTGACTCATTCTCAAAATTGCGCGAGCGGAACGTGCGGCTGCATCCAGCCATATCGGCTGCCCGGAAGGAGCGAGCGCAGTATGCGGTAAAGAGAGCCCCAATGCTTCGGCAACAACCTGTGAAGTAGCGGCTGTACCGAGAAATTGGCAGCCCCCTCCGGGGCTCGCACACGCGCGGCAGCCCACCTCTGCGGCGTAGTCCACCGTGATCTGGTGCTGTGCATAACGGGCGCCAATCGTTTGCACCTTGCCTGCATCTTCGCCATCTTCAGGTAGTAAAGTGACTCCGCCGGGCACGAGAATGCTGGGCAAAGGCCCCGAAGATGCCAACGCCATCATCATCGCAGGTAACCCTTTATCGCAGGTTGCAATGCCGATAACGCCTTTGCGTGTGGGCAAGGAACGCATCAGACGGCGTAGAACCATGGCCGCATCATTTCGATACGGTAGAGAATCGAGCATGCCATCGGTGCCCTGAGTCCGCCCATCACATGGATCCGTGCAGCTGCCGGCGAATGGCACCGCACGAAGGGACTGCAATTCGCGTGCGGCCTCCGTGACAAGAAGGCCGACCTCCCAATGGCCAGTATGAAAGCCAAGCGCAATCGGAGTTCCATCTTGTGCGCGTACGCCGCCATGTGTGCTGAGGATCAGAAATTCAGGGTCAAGCAGGCGATCGACTTTCCAACCCATGCCTACGTCCTGGCTCAGCCCAAATAGATTCCCAGAGGGTTGCTGGATGAGCATCTCAGGCGTGATTGGCAGAGTCCCCTGTGGCCCAGGCGCATGTGTCCTGACATCTTGTAAAACGCCGTGTTCGCTATCGAATATCTGGGCTGCCCCTATTCGGCGATTCATAGAAATGACAATATCTCACCGTGTTCGCGCAACGACCGGAGTCGTGCGCAGCTTCAAAATCAGCAACGCAGAGCACACGAGTGAGAGAGACATCAGCATGTAGCTGGCGCGTTCATCGCCGGTCGCAGCGTGGAGAATCCCTACCAAGTAGCTGCCAACAAAAGCGCCAAGTGCACCGAAGCTATTGATCAGCGCAAGCACCTCTGCAGTTACATTGCCAGGTACGCGCTCGGGCACAATCGCAAAGAATGGACCATAAGGAGCATACATACACGCTCCTGCAATGACCAAGCAAACAAAGTCGAAAACGAAACTCTTGTTTACTAGGAAAAATGACCCCAATAAAGCCAAAGCTGCCATCAGCAGAAAAGGCCAAACCAGAGCCTCCCGTTTGAGAGTCCTGTCAGAAATATGGGAGACACCCAGCATCAAAAATGCTGCAGCAAGATAGGGGATCGCCGAGAGGAGGCCGGTCATCTGGATGGACAAGGCGCCGCCCTGTCGGACAATCGTAGGCAGCCAAAGCACGAACCCATATACACCGAGACTCCAGCAAAAGTACTGAAACGCAAGCAACAGGACGTCGTGACGCAATAATGCTTTGCGCATATCGTCGACAGGAGCGATGGTGAGTTGTTCCAGCGCGAGCTGCTTTTCAAGCAATTCGGCGGCCTCAGGAGTGATCCATCCTGCCTTCGAAGGTCTGTCACGTGCAATGAGAATCCAGACTACGGCCCAGCAAATAGCTGGAATGCCCTCGACGATGAATGTCTTCTGCCACCCAAGAATCTTAATCAGGTACCCGGTAATGGCAGACATCCAGAGCACTGTCAGCGGGTTACCCAAAATAAGAACAGTATTGGCGCGTGAGCGCTCCGAGCGTGTAAACCATTGCGTCAACACGAAAAGCATGGCGGGAAATACAATGCTTTCCGCTATACCAAGTAGAAAACGACCTGCAGCCAGCAACCAGAATTGATGAACAATCCCAGTGAGCGAAGCAAGCGCGCCCCAGATGATCAGTGAAACAAAGACGACCTGCGTAGGGCTGTGTTTCCTGGCGAAGGCTGCACCCGGCACTTGGAAAATGAAGTAGCCCAGAAAGAACAAAGCCGCGAGAAGCGAGTTTTGCTTGTCCGTGATGTGCAGTGAGTGGGCCAGTCCGGCGGCTGAGCCAAGGCCATAATTGGCTCGGTCGAGGTATGCGAGGCTATAGGTGATAAGGACTGCGGGGAGCAGATACCACCAGCGTCGCCGCAAACTCTGATGTTCTCGTGAGAGGGCATCCGCTGCCCCAGCCGTAATAAGAGATCGTGAATTCATCTAGTCTTCTTCTGCTTGCAGAAGTCAAATTTGCCGCTTGATGAGCGCGGTTGCAATGATGACACAAAGGCGACCAAACATTCTCACATGCATCACCGCATGAGGGCCTGGTTAGAAGACCTCACGCAGAGGCGCTTTGCTCAAGCAGACCGATTGCGGCGATCCTGCCATCAATTACACCCTCCACAACTAGACGCCTGATTCTCCTTCTGCTGACCATAGGCCGTTCTTTGCTGCTCAAATTGTGACCGCGGACGACCTGATCGCAGGTTATCGACAGATCATCGATCGAGCCCATCAACATTACATCCGGGTCTTCGCAGCCACTATGACGCACTATGAAAGAGCACGATTACTTCAGCGCCGACGGGGAAGCAGTCCGGCAGGCGGTGAGTCAATGGATTCGAACGGGCGGAGCTTTTGATGGGTTTTGGACTTCGATGCCGCCGTACGTAAGCCGGTTCATCCGCTCCAACTTGGAGACGACTTCAGCCAAGTGCGGACGGATACAAGACCATGGCGGATGCGGCCGATTCGGCGGTTATCAAGAGCACTATCCAATAAAAAGAATGAGCGATTCCGATTGGGAGACTGCCAGATTCGTATGAACAACTGGAGAAGGGCTTAACCAATGAGAACCGGGGTTGCGTTGGCGATGATTGTTGCGCACTGCATCTTTGGTAAGGCCTTTCGGAGGCGCTCACGTAAGTGTGTCTTGAGCCTCACGTAATGAAGACGCTGGCGCTCGTGGTCGGTTAGGCGAAGTGCTCTGGGACCTTCTGCCATCGGATAAACCTGCGCCGGCATGGCCTCTTTGGAGTGAGCACGCAATACCACGACGATCTGTAGGCCTTTGTCGAAGTTAGTTGCTTGAGCGGTCTACTTCGAAACGAACAATTTCCGATAGGATCGATTATCCGCCGCCATTTCCGTAAGCAACGCTAACTATATATAGATTGCTGGTGACGCGGAGACGTGGAAGCTGTGGCAGTCGCTGGATCACATCTGATGATCGTCAAAGCGGAATTCTGAGAAGGGGTGTTATGGCGAAGAAGGCGTTTGAACTGCGGCCGCGGCGCGAGTTTCTCAAACTGGCCGCGTTGACCGGTGCTGCAGCGCTGGCAGGCAAGTCAACTGGGGCAGACGCGGAACAAGCGGCGAGTCCAGTGGCTGTGAACGACGCGTGCCGCGAAGGCAGCATGGAGTTCCTTCGGGTCAGCGGCCGGAACATTGTGGACGCCAAGGGAAACAAGGTTCGTCTCAGGGGCACGTGCCCCGGCGGCTGGATGAACATGGAAGACTTCATCAACGGCCATCCAGGCGCAGAGCACACGCTTCGCGCGCAGATGGCGGAGGTGCTTGGTCCGGCGAAGGCGCAATTTTTCTTCGAGCGCATGCTTGACCACTTCTTCAACGAAGACGATGTTTGTTTCCTGAGAAATAGCGGCGCTTCGGTCGTCAGATTTCCACTGAATTACCGGCACTTTGAAGACGATGGCGCACTGTTTAAATACAAGGAGTCCGGTTTCAAGCGTCTCGACGAAGTGTTGCGCCATTGCGAAAAGCATGGCCTCTACGTGATCCTCGATCTGCATTCGGCGCAGGGATGGCAGAACGTGCATTGGCACTCCGACAACGCGTCGCGCATCAGTTTCCTTTGGACCGCGTCGTCGTATCAGGATCGCTATGTTGCGCTATGGCAGGAGTTCGCGCGGCGATATGCGAACAGGGCAGTGATCGCCGGTTACGACATTCTGAATGAGCCTTGTTCGAACAATGAGATCGGCGACTATCCATGGAACGTGGGACCGAACTATCGGCCGCGCTGGGACCGGATGAATTCTCTGTTCCGGCGGGTTGTGACCGAGATTCGCAAGGTCGATTCGCGGCACATCATCTTCCTTGAGGGCGATAACTACGCGAAGCAGTTCTCTGGGTTTGAGAAGCCCTTTGACGACAACCTTGCTTACAGCTCGCATAACTACACTGTGCCAGGCTTTGGGCCTGGCAAGTATCCTGGCGCTTACCCTTCGCTGTCCTCTGCGGCGGGCGACACAGATATGTGGGACCGGGCACGACAGGAGCGCTTTTTTCTGGAGGCCGAGGGCACGCAGTTTACACAGCAACATGACGTTCCGCTGTGGGTAGGCGAGTTTGGGTCTGTGTTTAATGGGCCTGCGGATGAAAGCGCTGACCGGCTTCGCGCGCTGGACGATCAGATCGACATCTTCGAACGGAATGGCGCTCACTGGACGACATGGAACTACAAAGATGTGGGCGTGATGGGCATGCTCACGCTTGACCCGGCATCTCCCTACATGGAACGGATCAGCGACATTCTTCGCAAGAAGAGAGCGCTGGGCACGGATGACTGGATGAAGTGGCTGCCCTCGACGCCGATCAAGGAGGCGACGGCGCACCTGGCGAATGAGATTATCGAGGTGGTGTCCGATCCGCAGCTTGATGCACGGCTGAATGCGCGTTGCATGAGCCAGAACTTGTTGTGCTTCTATACGGGTACGCTAATGCAGCCGCTGTATGCGGGCGTGTTCAAGGGGCTTTCAGAGACCGAGCTGGATCATGTGCTGTCTTCGTTCTCGGCGAAGCAGTGTGTTCTTAATCGAGGGCTGGTGGACGTTTTGAGTAAGCACATGGCGAGGCCGGCTTGAACGGCGTGCGGTTTGCATGAGCTGAAGGCGGGAGGCCATCTGGCTTACCTCGACACTGAGGAGAGAAACTAGGATGGCCGGCGCAGGAATGACACAACCTGCAATCCTCGCGCGAAGAGCATGGCTGGGATAAAAGTGGAACGATGGCGACATTTCGGCTGAACTCGACCCGGATGAGCTCACGCTTACGTTGACTGTGAAGGGTGACGCCAAGCGTGCTGCCGCATACAAACGCATCGATTCGGACTCTTTCGGTCACACCGTAGGGGCGAACGAGCTCCCGGTCCATTCGCGGATCTCACCACATCACAGGGGCCGCGGAAGATCGATCCGCTCTGAGCGAGCGGGAGCAAGATCGAGGTCAGGCGGCGAATCGGGAAGATGTGGATTGCGGATGTTACTTTGGCGCGAGTTGAACCGCCTGGCGTATGGCCTCAAGCAGGCTGCGTTCATCGGCTTTCCCGGTTCCCGCTATATCGAATGCAGTCCCGTGATCGACCGATGTCCTCACCACTGGCAGACCTATTGTGATGTTTACGCCGGACTCCAGTCCGAGCACTTTCACAGGCCCGTGACCTTGATCGTGATACATAGCGATGATCAGGTCGAAGTCGCCGCGCTGGGCGCGATAGAAGAGCGTGTCAGCGGGAAGCGGGCCCTCCACGTTCCAGCCGCGGAGGCGACACGCTTCGATGGCCGGCACGATCTTTTCTTCTTCTTCCCCGTGTCCGAAGAGGCCATTTTCTCCGGCATGGGGATTGATGCCGCAGACGCCGATGCGGGGATGCGCGATGCCGGACTTTTCAAGCGCCTCTTGTCCGCGTGCGATGGTGCGTTTTACGAGACCGGGCTCGATGCGCGCGATTGCGTCGATGAGCCCGATGTGTGTAGTTACGTGCAAGACCTTCAATTTCGGCGTGGTGAGCATCATGGAGACTTCTGGCGTTCCTGTGAGGTGTGCGAGGAGTTCCGTGTGGCCGGGGAATTTGTGCCCGGCGGATTGCAGGGCTTCCTTGTTCAGTGGTGCTGTGCAGATGGCGGCGACTCGCCCATCAATAGCGAGGCGCGCGGCCAGCTCAAGATAGCGATAGGCGGCTTCTCCGGCTTCACGCGAGAGTTTGCCCCAGGGAAGGTTCTGCGGTACCAGTTTCAGGTCAACACAGTTGACCACGTCAGGCGTGAAGTTCGCGGATTCGAGGTTTGACTCCGGCACACTGCGGACTTCGAGCTGAGTGCTGACGATCGTTCCCGCAGCGCGCAACCGGTTTGCATCGCCAATCACAAGCGGGCAACAAAGTTCGTGAATCTCAGCGTAAGCCAGACTTTTCATTATGACCTCGGATCCAACTCCGGCGGCATCGCCCATCGTGATTGCAAGTATTGGTTTTGGCATATCAACTCTCGTGGTCTGCGAACGGATGCTTTGGGTGGAGGCGCACAGGCACACGTTCGAGGTGGCGTAAAAACTCGCGGCAGCGAACCAGCGCCTGTGGCGAGCCAAAAGCGCCGGCCTTTGTAATCACCGGCAGGGCACGTGCCCAACCGTACGCGACCGAAAATGGCAATCCCGCTTCGGCTTCACCGAGTAGACGCAATCGTTGGATTCCCAGTGCGTCTAGGACTGCTCTTGCTGTCTCTCCGCCGGTTGCAACCAGTGCACCGAGGAACTGCGCGCATCTGGAGACTAGATCTGAGAGTGCTTGCATCAGGAACTGCCCATCGTGTGTCGAGCAATGCTCACCGCCATCCAGCACGATAAGCACATCGCGACTCGACTGAAGAGTTTGAACGATCAGCGTGCACATCATCGGCGACTTGTGAAGGACTCCAGGCGTTACACGAAAAGTGGCTATGTCCGGAATACTTTCAAGTATTCGCGTCTGCTGCCGCGTGACCGAGGATGCGCTACCCACTACGAATAGCGTAGCTCCTGATGCGAAGTTCCGTGGACGAGGTTCGGTGTGCGGCGTGATGCCGATTGCCTGCGGGATGTGAGTTGCGAGGCCTCCCGAGCCGACGAGCGCGGTGATGGAGGGATTGCCCAGCGATGCCTTTGCAATCGCGCGAAGATCGTCGTCTGTCTCCGCATCGCATAGCACCACGTCCACTCGTTCTGTCGATTGCATGATGGCTCGCTGGAGCCGGGTCAGACACGACCGGACACTATCTATGCCGACGAGTCCGCAGGACAGCCCGGTATTCGCGAGAAGCTGAACGATATCCGATTGCGCGGTGCAAGCTTCACGGTGCCAAATGTCGGTTTTCTCCAGAGGAACTCCGTGCACGATTAGACGGCCGCCGACGGTATTACGGCCCTGCGTCGGCAGTGCTGGAGCCATAAGAATCGATAGCTTTGTGGTCCCAGCGTTGATGGATCGGCGAGCGTTCAACAGAGCAGCGATTTCACCTGCCACGTTACCCCGGAGGGTCGAATCAATCTTCTTGTAGAGGACGTATCCGGGGCAGTCTTCATTGAGCGAATCGCACATACCAACGAATCGGCTTATCAATTCTGTTGCGCGTTCTCCAGAAAGACTGCGGCTGTTTGTATCGATGCAGAGGATGTCGTCGTCTGGCCAAGCTGCATGGGGTTGCTGATGCTCTGGCGAATGGAGAAGGACGACGACGCTGCGGCCGCTTGCCGCAGAGGACGCTGCGCAGTCGGCTGCGCCGGTCAGGTCGTCTGCGAGTACTACCATCCTAGCCACGGTCGAGCTCCAGAGTCATTGTTTTGAGGATATCCGCGAATGCCACCACGCAGTGAGGAATGGTGCTGCGAGCGCGGTTACGATTACGCTGCATGCGACGAGGACCGTGGCGGGAGCGGCCGCCGCCGCATATTTTGGATTGGCTGCCGCCACCAGAGCTGGAACAGCCGCCGCATTGCCAGCGGTTGTGGATGCAGCGATGCCCGCTGTCCCTTTGCCTCCAGTGAGCCGGTCTGCGCCGGCGAGGAAGAACGCGGAGAGGATCAGCACCGAGATTCCAACAGCAAGGCCGGAGAGGCCCGCCTTCCAGACGAGTTTGAGATTGAGGGTGGCGCCCAGCGCGAATGCGAAGAATGGAATGAGTACCGGCGCTGCCTTGCCGAGGAATTCGCGAAGGTCGGGATCGAGATTACCGAGGAGCATGCCGAGAGCGAGCGGCAGAATGGCGCCAACCAGCGCCTGCCAGGGAAACGCGGACAGGCCTGCTACACCGAGGGTGACCATGGTGAGAAAGGGGCCCGACTCAAGCGACATGACGGAGTAGGCGGCTGCATCCTGTGCGCGGCCATACTGATTCAGGAGGGCCATGTACAAGCCGCCATTGGTGTCGTTGATGGCGGCCACGATGGCGAGGGTTGATAAGCCTGTGAACCATCCTGCCGCTACCGGTTCGATGCCAAGCCAGTGCCCGACGAGGACGCCTGTAATGATTCCGAGAAGCACTTTCGTGCCGAGGAGGACTCCGCCTTTTTTGAGGACGTCAGGAAGAGAGCGGACGGAAACGGTCGCTCCGATGCAGACGTAGAAGACGGCAAGAATTGGCAACGAGCCAGTGAAGAGAGCTCCGGTGAAGGAGCCGAAGAACGCTGGTGCATTGGGCGCGAAGGTGACGAGGAGAGCGCCCGCGAAAAGGGGCAACGTCATCATGCCGCCAGGGACGCGTTCCAGAAAGCGCTTGATGGGCAAGGACACGGATGTTCCTCTACTCGGCTCGAGTTTCTACGACTGCAACGGTGTACGGATCGAGACCCACGGAGAAGTCGTGCGCGTAGGGAATGGCCTGGCTTTTTGGCGCGATTGCGGCTGCACAGATGGTGTGCAATGTGGCTGCGGCCTTTGCGGGGATGCTGGATCCCTGGAGCCGAACGAGCAGCACGTTTCGCTGCGACGCATAGTGACCGCCTTGATAACCTTGTCTGCCAGACATCAGCGCGACGAACCGGAGGGCGCTGTGCTACCGGCCTGAAACAGACGCGGCGCAAAGTCCTTCAGATCGCGGCGCCATGTCTGCCACTCGTGGTCGGTGCCCGGTGATTCATAAAAGACGTGCTTGACTTTTCCCTCGTCCAGCGCCGCGTGCAGGCCCTCGAGGCCCGTCTTCATTCGTTCTGGTTCGTTTGTTCCAACGCCGATCCAAAGCAGGTGCACTCGCTTGGCGAATGCGGTGGGATCAGCCATTGCTCCGTGAAAGGCGGTCTTGGTATCCAGCTTTCCGTTGCCTGTCACGAAGACGTTTGTGGCTCCGCTGAATCCGCCGATATAGGAGAACAGATCGAGATGATTGAACGTGACCTGGAACGTCTCCATTCCGCCCATGGAAAGCCCCGCCATCGCGCGGTGATCACGGTCAGACAGGGTTCGAAACGTCTTATCGACGAACGGTATCAAGACCTGCGTCATGTCGTCTTCGAATGCCCCCATCCGCTCCTGCATGACCTTGATGAACTCCGGTGAGCCAAACGGCTGGCCGGTGAGGTCGGGCGCTTTGTACCCGGCGCGAGTCGCATACCCATTCGCCATGACGACGATCATGGGCACCGTGTTTCCGCCGGCGATCAGGTTGTCCAGAATGAAGTTCGCATTGCCTTGGCGGATCCAGCCGCTTTCGTCTTCGCCGCCGCCGTGCTGCAGATACAGCACCGGATAGCGAGCCTTCGAGTTGTCGTAATTGGGAGGCAGGTAGACGAATGCGTGCCGCCAAGTTCCTGTGACGCTGGAGTGGTACCAGATTTCGCGAACCTGCCCGTGCGGAACATCCTTCGGCAGGTAGAAATCCACTCCGGCCTCGGGCACTTCGACGGCACTGGCCCATTTGCTTCCCCCGAAGTAGGCCGTGCTGCCCGGATCGCTGACCTCTGCGCCGTCCACGACGATTGTGTAGTAGTGCAGGCCGGGAGCCATGGGCGGTGTCGTAAACGTCCAGAATCCGTCGGCCTGCTTGTCCATGTCCATCTTGGGGCCGCTCCAGAAGTTCAGTCTGACCTTGGTGGCCTCGGGCGCCTTGAAGCGGATCTGAACGCGTGAGTTGGTGTCGACTTTCGGGAACTGCGCATCCAAAACATTCGAGCTCGCCGGCTTGAAATCGCCCTGTGTCTGCCCGAAACAGAGGGTCGCGCTCAGCGCGATCGCCATGATCGCCAGCTTCATTGCTTCACTCTCCCAGATGGGGCTACTGCTACAAATTACCCTGTCGAAAAAACGTGACGCCCAACACACGGCATAGTACGCGCGGGAGCTTCGATGGGAAGGGCGATTTGCCGTAGCCAGTTGTGCATCGGTAGGCGCCCGCCCCAGAGGCAATCCCGTTCCACCCGCAGCCGCCTCATCCTCGGACCGCACTCCATATTTACACGGCGAACTCTCGATAGACACTGTCTATTTACCGCGCGGATGGATATATTTGCGCTGTGCAAATATATGCTCGGGTGAGGGACCTTTGCCGCTTGTGAAAACGTCTACTTGGATTCCGCGTGATGATCGAATTGGCGGGCACACAGAGTGAGACTTAAAAGGCTTCTTTGTTCATGCGCGATGGCGACGGTTCTCGCCTTCGAATGGTCGCTTGCGGCACAGGTGCAAACCATTGTTCCTGCCCCGGTGCCAAATGCAAAGCCGGTCAAGGTTGAGCACATCAAGATCCATAGTGCGGCGCTTGAAGGCAACCTCGAAGGCGATGCGGTTGATCGGGACGTCATCGTCTTCCTTCCACCGAGCTACCAAACAGAGTCGAACCGCCGTTATCCCGTGGTGTATGCGCTGCACGGCTATTCGATCGGCGCCGAGCAGTGGAGCCACGAGATCCATGTCCCGCAAACAATCGAAGGTGCGTTCGCTCAGGGCTCGCACGAGATGATCGTCGTTCTGCCCGATTCGAAAACCATCTACAACGGCTCGATGTATTCAAGCTCTGAAACTACCGGTGACTTCGAGAGATTCATTTATCACGATGTTGTGGCGTATATCGACGCGCACTACCGGACGATTCCGGACCGGGAGAGCCGAGGGCTGGCCGGCCACTCGATGGGCGGTTACGGCGCGGCGCGAATTGGGATGAAGCATCCCGACGTCTTCGGTGCTCTTTACATCATGAGTCCTTGCTGTTTGTCGCCGATGGCGGGCTGGCGGACCAGGCCCGAGCGAACAAGCCAAGGAACGTGCGCTCGCCGCCGAGAGAAAAGTGAACGGCGCCAAGTCGCCCGCGGATCTGGCCGCCCAATCGCCTGGGTTCGGCGCCGTTGCCTACGCGTCCGCAGCGGCGTGGGCGCCTGATCCGAAGAACCCGCCTCTGTATTTCGACCTGCCAACAAAGGATGGTGTTCCGCAGCCGGAGATCGTCGCCAAGTTCGCAGCGAATGCGCCGCTTGCCTTCGTCGATCAATACATCGGGAACCTGAAGCAATACCGCGCTATCTCTATGGACGTGGGCGACCAGGACGGTTTGCGCTTTGATGCCATCAAGCTGCACAACCTCCTCGACAACTACGCAGTTGCGAACAGCTTTCAGATTTACTCCGGCACGCACACCAGCGCGGTTGCCGACCGATTTCAGAACCATGTCCTGCCGTTCTTCAGTAAGAACCTGTGCTTTAAGGAAGACTGTCAGTAGTTGATTTGGCTCAATCCAATTGGAGAAACGAATGAAAAGTCGCGTGACGCTCATCCTGGTTCGCGTCGTAGCATGCACGGGAATGCTCCTTTGGGGAGCAAATCAGCAAGGTGCAATCGCACAGGATTCTGCGAACCTGCCCTACATGAATCCTCAGCTTTCACCTGAGCAGCGGGCGACAGATCTGGTGCGTCGCATGACGCTCGCGGAGAAGGCGTCCGAGATGCAGAACAACTCCGCTGCGGTGCCGCGGCTCAAAGTGCCCGCCTACCAGTGGTGGAGCGAAGCCCTTCATGGCGTGATCAACGAAGGTGTAACGGAGTACCCGGAGCCGGTTGGGCTTGCCGCCACGTTTGACGCGCCGGCCATTCATACGATGGCTGCTCAGATTGGCGTTGAGGGGCGCATCAAGCATGTGCAGAACCAGCGCGAAGGACACACGGGCATCATGGGAGGCCTCGATTTCTGGGCTCCCAATCTGAACATCTTCCGCGACCCACGCTGGGGTCGTGGGCAGGAGACCTACGGCGAGGACCCATTCCTTACAGCGCGGATGGGTGTGGCCTATGTGACCGGGCTGCAGGGCGACGACCCGAAGTACTACCTCGGGATTGCCACGCCGAAGCACTTCGACGTACACAGCGGACCAGAGCCAACGCGTCACTTTGCCGATGTGGACGTGAGCAAGCACGACGAAGTGGATACGTATGAGCCCGCATTTCGCGCCGCCATTGTGGAAGGCAAGGCGGGGTCGGTGATGTGCGCGTACAACGCGATCAACGGTGAGCCGGCCTGCGCCAACCAATACTTGCTGCAGGACCAGTTGCGCGGCAAGTGGGGATTCCAGGGCTACGTGGTCTCGGACTGCGATGCTGTCCGGGATATCGCGGCGAACCATCGATATCGGCCTACGCAGGCCAAGGGCGCTGCGATATCTGTGCTGCGTGGAATGGACAACGAGTGCGTTACCTTTACCTCGCGGTTCGGCGATCCGGTCGATAAGGCATATATAGATGCCGTGCAACAGGGATACCTGCCGGAGAGTGCTCTGGACACTGCTCTTATTCGCCTGTTTACAGCCCGGATCAAGTTGGGGATGTTCGATCCCCCCGATATGGTTCCCTACACGAAGATTGATGAGAAGGAACTGGACAGCGCGGAACATCGTGCGCATGCTCGCAAGCTGGCAAACGAGTCGATGGTGTTGCTGAAGAATGATGGCTTGCTTCCTCTGAAGCCGGAGATTCGCAGGATCGCCGTTGTTGGTCCGCTTGCCGACCAGACGCGGCCGCTCCTCGGAAACTATGCCGGCCAGCCGACGCACATCGTCTCCATTCTCGACGGTCTGCATGCTGAATTTCCGAATGCAACCATCAAGTTCGTTTCCGGTACACAGTTCCTACGCGCCGATGGAGTACCGGTTCCCAATGCGCTGCTGACTACGCCAGAGGGCAAATCTGGCCTGAAGGCCGACTACAACGAAGGTCGTCGAGGACCGGATGAACAGCCCAAGCCGATCTTCAGCCGTACCGAGCCCAATGTCAGCCTCACGCAAGGGAATCTCCCGCAAGAGGTGACCGGGAAGAAGAGCTTCGGCGTCCGATGGTCTGGATTTCTGACACCGCCCGACTCGGGCGAATTCCTGCTCGGGCTTCGTTCGCAGGGATTCACAAGAGTTACAGTTGACGGCAAGCAGGTAGCCGCGGCATATGGCGGCTCCGAGACTGTGCCGGTAATGGATCGTGTTCAACTCGAAAAAGGCCATAAGGCCGCACTAGAAATCACATACGGAACACGGAATGGAAAAGCCCATGCAGAATTGATCTGGGCTAAGGTCAATAACGCGGTCTCACCCGAAGCGATCGCGGCCGCGAAGGATGCCGATGCGGTCATCGCGGTTGTGGGGATTACGAGCCAGCTCGAGGGCGAAGAGATGCCAGTGAGCGAACCCGGCTTCTTGGGCGGAGATCGCACGAGCATCGATCTGCCGCAGCCAGAGAAAGATCTGGTGAAGGCGGTGGCGGCTACCGGCAAACCACTCGCTGTCGTTCTGATGAACGGCAGCGCCCTGGCGGTCAACTGGATCAACGATCATGCGAATGCCGTAGTTGAGGCGTGGTATCCCGGCGAAGAGGGCGGAGCAGCGGTTGCGGAGACCTTGAGCGGGAAGAACAACCCCGGAGGCCGGCTACCCGTTACCTTCTACAAGGGCGTGGATCAACTGCCCAACTTCGAAGATTACGGAATGGCGAATCGGACCTACCGTTATTTCACCGGCAAGCCGTTGTACGCCTTTGGTTATGGGCTTAGCTACACGAGATTCGCCTACAGCGAACTTACGGTTCCAAAGACTGTCGCCGCTGGGCAGGCCATGGACGCCGATGTGACTGTAACCAACGCCGGCAAGCTCGCAGGAGACGAAGTTGCCCAGCTTTATCTCAGTTTTCCTGCAGTCGAGGGAGCTCCGCGGATTGCTCTTCGTGGGTTCCAACGCATTCACCTGGACCCGGGCGCGAGCCAAAAGGTGCACTTCCATCTGAACCCGCGCGACCTCGACATGGTCACGGAGAATGGCGACCCGATCATTGCTGAGGGTGACTATACCGTCAGCATCGGAGGAGGACAGCCGGACACCGGTGCGCCAGGCGTGAGCGGCCACTTCCACATCGATGGTCAGTACGCCTTGCCGGAATAGCATCAATCTGCGGGCCGGTTAGCGATCACAAGGGCACGCATTGCAAAGGTCCATTTTGCGGTGCTTTCCGGTGGCATGTTACGTGACGTTGAGGGAAAGGAACAGTTTGATCCCATCTATGCTCACCCGAATCAGAGTGTGTCTCCTCCTCTTGGCCCTGACCTCCGGCCCAAGCCTCTTCGGCGCCGATTTTGCCATGAGGGTGACCGACAAGAATTATCTCGACACTCAAGGCTTTAGCGTATTTCTCTACGACAGCACCTACCATCCCGTTTTCGTAGACCAAAAGAACACGGCCATGGAGATGATTCTCCACGGCCAGCGCATCGCCACGAACGGCGACGTGCGCCTGATGCCAACGCCCGAGCAGTGGGACCTGGTGGCGACCCTCAAAGGGCGCCACGCCGATAAGGCGAACAACCGGCTCACCGCCAACCTCGCTTTCCCGGCCTTCGATTTCAGCTACACCCTGGAAGTCGCAGCGGAACCAGGCGGCGTGAAGGTCAGCATCAATCTCGACAAGCCGCTACCGCAGAAACTGGCCGGGCGAGCGGGCTTCAACCTGGAGTTTTTGCCCTCGATCTACATGGGCAAAGCTTATCTGGTGGACGGAACCAAAGCCGGCATCTTCCCGCGAACGCCTGACGATCCGATGGTGAAGGTGTTGCCGCTGCCTGATGAACCGAAAAAGGCGTACTACCTGGAGGACTGGGACAAGGCCAAGGGATACACTCAGCCGCTGCCGTTCGCCGAGGGCAAGAGCATCACCCTGGGGGTGGACGACGCGCTGGCCCGGGTCAACGTTAAGTCGGATACGGCCGACCTCATGCTGTTCGATGGACGCGATCGCGCCCAGAACGGCTGGTTCGTGTTGCGTTCGCTGATCCCCTCGGGCAAGACCACCGGCGCCATCGTGTGGCACATCAGGCCGGACGTGATTCCGAATTGGACGCGGCCGCCGATGATCGCGCACAGCCAGGTCGGTTATGCGCCGGGTTTCTCGAAAGTGGCGGTACTCGAACTCGACCCGAAGTACAACGGCCCCAAGACGGCCAAAGTGCTTCGCCTGATGGAGGATGGATCTTACAAGCAGGTGTTCGAGGGCCCGATCACGCCTTCAACGCCCTGGCTGCGCTATGTCTATTCAAAATTCGACTTCACCCCGGTCAAGGACCCCGGCCTTTATATCATCCAGTATGCAGACCAGCGTACGGCACCCTTCCCCATTTCGAAGGACGCTTACGCGAACATCTGGCAGGACAGCCTGGACCATCATCTTGCGGAGCAGATGGATCACGTTTCTGTTCGCGAAGCCTACCGCATGTGGCACGGCGCTTCGCACCTGGATGATGGCCGTATGGCGCCCGTTGTTGGGGAACAGTTTGACGGCTGGTATCAGGACGCAGCAACGGATGGGAAGTACAGGGGCGGAGATCACATTCCTGGGATGAACGTGGGCGGCTGGTATGATGCCGGCGACTTCGACCTCGAAGAACCCGCGCAACTGAACGTCATTCAGAGTCTAGCTTTGGCGTATCGCGAGTTTCACGTCAACTACGACGAGCTTACGGTCGATGAAGCCGCACGTCAGGTTGAAATGCATCGTCCCGATGGCGTTCCGGACACGGTGGAACAAGTCAAGCACGGCGCACTGTACATCCTGGCGCAATTCCATAACATTGGCCACGCAATCCGCGGCACTCACGAACCGGATCTCCGCCAGTACACACAGGTGGGCGACGGAGCGTCGAAAACCGACGGCCGCATCTATGACCCGAAGCTCGGTCCGAATGAGGTGAGGGGCGACTACTCCGGCATACCGGACGACCGCTGGATTTTCACCACGAACAATCCATATTTTCAGTGGAACGCGATTGCAGCGCTGGCTGCAGCGGCCGATGTGCTGAAGGGCTATGACGACGCACTGGCGAAAGACTGCTTGGAAACCGCGATCCAGGCATGGAACGAAGAGAAGGCTCACCCAACGCCGAATCCGGCGCGGCGGCCCAGGTGGAGCGGCTCCCGCAGTTGCGCCCGGAGGCGGCGTCCTGGCTGCGTCTCAGGGTGCGTGCGGCGCTCAGGGTCGAGCGCACGGGCCTCGGCGCTCCGGCAAGGCTCGGCCGGCAGCTTCGGCCGTGGCGGCTTTGGCGTCGGACAGGAGTGGACTGCGGCTTTGGAATTAACCATCGCGACGCAAGGCGCCGAGCCCTACAAGTCCCGTCTGAAGGAGCTATTCCCGCAGATGATCCCCCCGCAGCAGATGGGTATGCGCGGTTGGACGGCAGTCCGCGCACTACCTTATCTGGACGCGGGCGCGAAAGATCAAATGCGGGAAGCGGTGAAGACATACATGGCGGGTCTGAACAAGCAGTTGGACGCGACCCCCTTCGGCGTGCCTCCAAGCCTGGGCACCTGGGGCGGATCGGGCGCCGTGGTGGACATGGCCATCCGGATGTATTTCCTCCACAAGACCTTTCCGGATCTAGTGGGACCCGAATATACACTTCGGGCCGTCAACTACATTCTCGGCACGCACCCCGTATCCAGTACTTCGTATGTAGCTGGCGTCGGTACGATCTCAAAGACGAAGACGTACAGCAATAACCGCGCCGACAACTCTTATATTCCGGGCGCAGTGATTCCGGGATATATCATCATCAAGCCGGATTTTCCGGAATGCATCGACGACTTCGGATTCCTCTGGTTCGAGGATGAAGCCGTCGTTGCCGGGTCGGCAAGGTGGGTCGTGGCCGGCAACGCTGCGGACGCGATCTCTAAGGAATTGAAGTAGCGCCTTTGACTGGTGCTAATCAGCTGACAACGGGTGAGGAAGAGCGTTCCATTCCCATGCAAGTGTTCCTCAGAAAGTGGCACGCAGGACGAATTCAAGAATGCGCGGATCCAGCGCGCTTGTGAACACGCCGAAATTCCCCCAGCCCGCTGCAGTTGAGACCGAAGAAAAGTTTGGGTGATTAGCCACATTGAAGGCTTCGGCACGGAATTGCAAGTTGACCTTTTCTCGAATAGGAAAACTCTTGTAGAGCCTCGCATCCGCAGTGAACTCCGCAGGCCCGCGGATGTTCCGTTGGAGGCGTTTCCGTAAAAGCCATACGCTGGCTGGACGCAGTTAGCGGTATCGAACCACTCCGAAAGCTTTCCAAGCCTCCTTTCATGGCCGATCGCATTTGGCCGTGTAGCGAGGCCGCCGTCGGATACGACATTCCCGGGCTGAGGGCAAAGCCGCTCTCCAAGATGGCTCTTCCTGCGAAAGACCAATCCCCCAAAGTTGTTTTCAGCAGGTTTCTGAACTCTTGAAAAATGGGAGCTCGTACATGAAGCCTTGCCTGGAATTTGTCTCCGCGAAGTGCCGGGAACAGTCGTTTCTTTCGTATATTTCCGCCTGGCAGGGCGCGAAGATGAACCACCACCGGGGAAAATCCTCAGGATCCCTAAAGTTGACGAGAGCTAGTAAGTTATAGATTGTTGTGGAATTGAGCCGCTTATCGGATGTGCGACGGAGAAGGTGCCTGGTGTGAATGTGGGCTCGGCTTCCGTGCGAGTATCCAGAGTGTAATGGAGCCAATTTCTTGATCTCGAAATCCGCTGCAATACCTGCGCTCCTCTTCTCTATTGCCCTGTGTGTTCCTGGGCTGGCAAGCCAGCCAGCGAAGAAAGCTATCGTCGTCATGAGTCCCGACGCGAAGGTGCGAGCTGAACTCAGCGTGACAGACGGAGTTTTGAGCTATCGAGTTAACGCGGACGGCAAGCAGGTTCTCGGGGCGTCGAAGCTTGGGATTCAGACAGATGACGTGGAACTGGGGCAGGACGTCACGCTGGGCGCGGCTCGCGTGCGCAAAATTAACGAGCAGTATCGTTTACTTCGGCGCACATAGCACGGCGACTGATCGTGCGAATGAGGCCGTGATCCCGGCCCAGTCGCATGGCGAGTCCTACTTTGTAGATGTGCATGTCGCGAATGATGGAGTGGGTGTTCGCCTGAGGCTGCCGGCCAAGCGCGCACGGAAGATTCAGGCAGACCGTTCCACGTGGACGCTGGACGGCGATCCCACCGTGTGGGCGGATAAGCTGGACTTTGGATATGAGAGCCCGTATCACACCACGACGCTCAAAGAGCTAGGCGCGGGCATGTTCGGTTTTCCGCTGACAGCCCGCATCGGAAATCTGTACGTTACGCTGACCGAAGCGATGGTGAAGGACTATGGAGATCTGGCAGTCAAGCTTGATGCAGATGGCGCATTGGAGGGCCAGCTCTATGCCGATCCTCGGGGATGGACTACAGACGATGCTGTTACGCAGCCCTGGCGAGTCACGATCATTGCGCGCAATTTGACGGACCTGGTGAATACAACATTGGTCGAGGATCTGAGCCCTCCGCCGGACCCGCAATTGTCCCGCGCAGACTGGATCAAGCCCGGCAGGTCTGCATGGCAGTGGCTGGCGAGCGGGGATCCGATCGAGGAAGAGCAAAAGCAGTGGGTGGACTGGACCAGCCAGCTTGGATTCGAGTATTACCTGATCGATGAGGGCTGGTCGAAGTGGAAAGATTCATGGGCGGCGATCGCGTCCGCCAGCGCTTATGGCAAGACTCGGAACGTAAAGATCTGGATCTGGGTACACAGCCGGGAGGTGAGAGATCCGCGGGCGAGGAAGGAGTTTTTCCGCAAGGCAGTCGAAGCGGGAGTCGTGGGGGTCAAAATCGATTTTCCCCCGGCGTGCAATCGCGAAGTTTCCAATTGGTATTACGACGTCGCGAAGGACGCGGCCGACGTTCATCTCCTGGTGGACTTCCACGGAGCGAACAAGCCCACCGGTATGGACCGCACCTGGCCTAACGTGCTGACGCGCGAAGCTCTGCGCGGACATGAATACCAGATCACCCGTTATAAACGGCTGTTGGAACCCGACCATGACGTGATCCTGCCGTTCACCCGTTATATCGCCGGCCCCGGCGATTACACTCCCACGGTATTCACAACCAAAGAATTGCAAGGGAACACGTGGGGACACGAGCTGGCGCAGGCGATCATCTTCACTTCACCCTTTCTGTGCTTTGGAGGGCATCCTCGGGAGTACCTGGCCAACCCCGCGCGGGACGTGCTTACTGTGATTCGCCCGGTGTGGGACGAGACCCGTGTTCTGAACGGCAGCGAGCCCGGCAAACTGGTTGCTGAGGCGCGGCGTTCGGGGGATCAGTGGTTCATCGCCGTCATGAATGGGGCCGATGCCACGAGTATCGACATTCCGCTGGATTTTCTGGGGGCGGGGACGTGGAAGTCGAGTCAGCTTCGGGACATGAAGGATAAGGCCGATGCCTGGGATCGCAAGGAGGGCAACATCACGCGAGCAGACCATATCACGGTGGATCTATCGCCGCGTGGTGGCTTCGTAGGATGGATTCGCAGATAGGATCGTCCCGGCGAATTCAAATCGTGGGCGGCTCGATCCCTTCATACCTCTACATGTCGAGCCGCTCTGGAAGCCCGCTCGAGGTGGATGGTCACCGGCACTCCTTCGGGCCGATGCAGATCGTAGTTGGCGACGCCCCGCGTGAGCCACGGAGCCAGCACCCCTGTGGGCGCAGTGATGTCTCGATGCCGTAGCGAGAGATTAGGGTGACGTCTTGCTTTCGCACGCATAATCGCCGATGCACTCAGGGAGTCGGTTCTGTTAGGGAACTGCGAAGTCGGCAGCATAGCCCCGGAAAAGTCGTTGCACTCCTCGCCGGCCGTGAAGTGGATGTGATTCGCAGTGGATTTATGCTTGTCACCCCCATCGTGTCGTCAGAATGGCCGAGCAATATGCGCTCGCGCCAATTCCGCAGTCCCTCAATGATTTCTTCCCTGATATTGGTTCGGCGCGCCAGGAGTGGGCGGATGATCGGAGACCTGTGCTCCATTGGCATGAGGCCGAGTGAGCGGAGTAGTGAAGCTGATACCGCTACCCGAAATCTGCGCGCCAGCTGCGTGGCCACGAACGAGAGGTGTGACGACCGTGATGGGGGCGCCACGAGCTCTACTCGAAGAGACAACAGCCGTTTCAGAATTCACCCCTTCGTCGATCGTGATTGTTTGGCCTTTACTAAAGCCAGTCACGCTTTGTGCAGGGGGAACAGTTGCTCCTACACCAGTGGAAGCACGCAACGTAGTGGCGCCTGCAGTACCAACGGTGGAGAGAATCGCGGTTTCAGCATTCGCACCAGAATCTAAGCGAATTGTCTGGCCAGGCTGGAAGCCTTCCGTGCTGGCCACCTTGATATTGCTTGCACCTGCATCGGAAGCAGCCGACAAAGAGGCAGCCGCCTGCGTTGAAAAGTCGGTACCGCGCAGGGGCTTGCGGAAGTTGCTCGAGGAACTCTCTCGCTGATGGCCGCCATATATAAAGGACAGGCGGCCAATGGTCAACGATACAGTTATCGTATACTGAGCGCTATTGCTCTCCAACTATTCCGGCGTGGAATTCGGGTGCGCAGCCGGCATCAATGCTTGCGGAAAGAGAACGCGATGAAAGCCCTTGTCATGCATGGTCCCGGAGACCTCCGGGTGGAGTCCGTTCCGGACCCGAAAGTGAAATCAGGAGATGCACTCCTGCGCGTCCGCCGGGTTGGACTATGCGGCAGTGACCTCAACTCGTACCGCGGCCGCAATCCGTTGGTGACGTATCCGAGAATTCCCGGACATGAGATTGCAGCGACCATTGTGGACTTGGCTGAACCTCATACAAGTTTTAAGAGAGGGATGGACTTGACCGTTTCTCCTTACAGCCATTGCGGCGAATGCAGCGCCTGCCGCAATGGAAGGTTTAACGCTTGCCAGCGGAATCAGACTTTGGGAGTACAGCGTGACGGGGCGCTGGCGGAATATATCTCGGTTCCCGTCGACCGGTTGTATAGGGCAAACCTGGAGCTCACATCCTTGTGCCTTGTTGAGCCTTTGACAGTGGGCGCTCACGCGGTGTCCCGTGCGTGTGTGACCGATCGGGATACGGTCGCTATCTTTGGATGTGGTGGAGTGGGGCTTGGGGCCGTGGCGGCGTCAGCGTTTCGCGGAGCGATCACTGTTGCCATCGATGTGGATGACGAGAAGCTTACAATCGCGCGAATGGCTGGGGCAGCGCATACCGTTCATTCGCAGCGGCAATCGCTGGCGCCTGCTCTTGCCGCCATCACCGGTGAGAAGGGGCCGGATGTTGTCATCGAAGCGGTCGGCATGCCAGAAACATTTCGCGCCGCGGTGGAGCTTGTCGCCTTTACAGGACGCGTCGTCTATATCGGATACGCGAAAGAGCCGGTGTGCTATGAAACGAGGCTCTTCGTCCAGAAGGAACTGGATGTGCGAGGCAGTCGCAATGCGATGCCTGAGGATTTTCGGCAGGTCATAGAAATGCTTGAAGGGCAGCGATTCCCTGTAGAGTCGGCGATCGACAAACTCGTGCCGCTTGACGAGGCGCCAAAAATTCTACATGCCTGGAGCAATCAGCCTAGCAAATTTAAGAAGATCATGATCACGCTGGATTAGCCGCCCTCACGGAAAGCGTGGCTCCCCTTCAACGCGATGAAGCTCATGTGCTTGCAATGCCAACGCATTGATGCGGGCAGGTCGAAGCCTCACTCTGGAGTCGCTCGAAGACGACCGACCGGAATGCCGGGTTCATTGTATCGTTCACAATTTCGGATTAATCAGCAGCGTCAGCTCGGGTTAGGGTACAGACCACTTGGCATCAAACCGGACGCTTCGGACCGACAACACGCCGGCCCGATGCTCTGAAGAGAAGCTCCGGCCCGTTCGGCAGAGTGAACCCGATCGTAAAAGTTCCGCCTCCAGCATCTCTGGGTTCTTCCATTCGCGCATTGCGACTGCGGAAGTAATTGACGCCAGCAGCCCAGACTTCCTGATTTTCGGCAAGAGCGAGAATGGTGGCTTCATCGAAATGCCTCACCGGTTCGCTTTGAAGCGCAGCGCGAACATCTGTGTGAATATCCACGCTGGCAATGAGTTTGTTCAATTGCGTTCCGCGGGGCAGAAGTTGCCCGCTTCTTCCACCAAGACGCCATGCGTCGCCCATAGAGTTTCACTGGTCAGCCTTGCCTTGAGCCTGGGTTACGAATGCGCCTTATCTATTCAATGCGTCAGAAGCGAGTCGTGCGACTATGGCATCTGTGTCGTAGACACATCCTGCCCAGACTCCACCGCTTGCCTGGACGAGCGCCGCCCATAAACGTGTGTCTTCAGGCAGGGCGGGATGCGGCGCCAAATCCGAACGTGATGGGCGAGCTGCCAGGCGCCGACTGCCTTCTTCCGGTGAGAGTCTGTCCCCGCCGTCGCCAACGAAGTTTACGGTGCCATGCAGGGCATTGCGATCGATCACGATTTCAATGATGTCTCCGTCCCTTAGACGCCCGACAGGTCCGCCAGCAAGCGCTTCCGGGGAAATGTGACCGAGGCAGGCGCCGGTTGAAACTCCGCTGAAGCGCGCATCGGTGAGCACCGCGATGTGTTTGCAGAACGGTAGACTTTTCAGAGCCGCAGTGACCTGATAGATCTCCTGCATACCGGCCCCCAAGGGTCCGCTGCAAATGAGAACGAGCACATCGCCCTGCGAGACTTCACTCCGTTTGACAGCCTGAATGGCCGCGGCTTCGGTGGTGAAAACCCGTGCCGGCCCAGTATGGCGATAGACATTGTTCTGGTCCATCAGAGAAGGATCGATTGCAGTGCTCTTGATTACGCATCCATCCGGTGCAAGGTTCCCAACGGGAAAACAGACGGTAGCAGTCAGACATCGCTCCCGAGCGCGGTCAGGCGGGAGAATGATTTCACCAGCATCCACGCCATCCAAAGCAAGAAGCTGCTCCTTGAGCTTTCTACGGCGCTCGCTCTGTTCCCACCAGTTTAGATTTTCATCAAGTGTTTCTCCGCTGACGGTGCGTACATTCACTTCAAGAAGTCCGAGGCGCCGCAAATGCAGCATGACCTCCGGCACTGCACCTGCGAGAAATACCTGGACCGTGGCGAAATTCCGAGGACCATTGGGCAGGGCATCGACCAACCTGGGAACTTGGCGATTGATGGCGGTCCAGTCAGCAACTGATGGACGTTTCAATCCGGCCGCGTGAGCAATTGCCGGAATATGGAGCAACAGGTTGGTCGATCCTCCAAATGCTGCGTGAAGAACCATCGCGTTGCGGATCGCGGCATCGGTGAGTATGTCATTTGTCCCAATACCAAGTTGACTCATTCTCAAAATTGCGCGAGCGGAACGTGCGGCTGCATCCAGCCATATCGGCTGCCCGGAAGGAGCGAGCGCAGTATGCGGTAAAGAGAGCCCCAATGCTTCGGCAACAACCTGTGAAGTAGCGGCTGTACCGAGAAATTGGCAGCCCCCTCCGGGGCTCGCACACGCGCGGCAGCCCACCTCTGCGGCGTAGTCCACCGTGATCTGGTGCTGTGCATAACGGGCGCCAATCGTTTGCACCTTGCCTGCATCTTCGCCATCTTCAGGTAGTAAAGTGACTCCGCCGGGCACGAGAATGCTGGGCAAAGGCCCCGAAGATGCCAACGCCATCATCATCGCAGGTAACCCTTTATCGCAGGTTGCAATGCCGATAACGCCTTTGCGTGTGGGCAAGGAACGCATCAGACGGCGTAGAACCATGGCCGCATCATTTCGATACGGTAGAGAATCGAGCATGCCATCGGTGCCCTGAGTCCGCCCATCACATGGATCCGTGCAGCTGCCGGCGAATGGCACCGCACGAAGGGACTGCAATTCGCGTGCGGCCTCCGTGACAAGAAGGCCGACCTCCCAATGGCCAGTATGAAAGCCAAGCGCAATCGGAGTTCCATCTTGTGCGCGTACGCCGCCATGTGTGCTGAGGATCAGAAATTCAGGGTCGAGCAGGCGATCGACTTTCCAACCCATGCCTACGTCCTGGCTCAGCCCGAACAAATTTCCAGAGGGTTGCTGGATGAGCATCTCAGGTGTGATCGGCAGAGCGCCCTGCGGGCCAGGCGCATGTGTCCTGATGTCTTGTATAACGCTACGTTCGCTTTCGAATATCTGCGCTGCTGTTATTCGAGCCATAGAAATGAGAGTATCTCATCGTGTTCGCGCAACGACCGGAGTCGTGCACAGCTTCAAAATAAGCAAGGCAGAGCACACAAGTGAGAGAGACATCACCATATAGCCGGCAGCAGATACCACCAGCGTTTGCGTAAACACGATTGTTCGTTTGAGAGGACGCTCGCCGCATCATGCAAGATAACGGACCGTCGAATTCATAATGCCCCTCAAGAGTTAGGCGGGTTGATTCTACTTCCGTAAGGGATTATATAGCTGTGGCGCCTATGCTTAAGCAACAACGGGAACGGAATGGACAAGCCTACTCGAAGGGCGCCCAAGGTTCTTTGCGCCACATCGCGGGAAGATTCGAAGATCGATCCGCTCGTTGCAGAATGCTCTCGTGTATCAAGGAGTTGTCCGGTATCTGCCGTCTTCTACCCAACGGGATATAGAAGCCTTTTCCATCCAGATGAGGATCCTGGTGAGGCAACAATTCGAGAAGCCACCAGATACCATGTAGGCTTTTATGGATGCAATCATTGACATTTGGCATGCGGAAATCTGGAAGACCGAGAACTAAGGGCAAAGGCACATCTCTTCCCAAAAGTGCCTCTGCTCTGTATTGATCGAATTCAAGGCCGAACTCCCTCGCCTCGACAAACATCCATTCGAGCGCCACTTTTGACAGCCCGCTTTCACCTTCTGTGTAGCTACCTCCGACGTCGGCGTGCACGCCTGAAAACCACACCTGGCGGACGTCCTGGTGACTCTGGGGCTCGCCCCAGAGATTATCCTGGTAATAGAAGCGACGCTCATCAATCGAAACGGCGTGACGTGCTGTGCGAATGATCGGGTTACACCCCAGGAACGGCAGCTCGATCGGATCGTATATCCAACCGTATGAACTGACGGTGTCCCATACTCCGCAGAAGTGGATGTCCACAGCATTTTGATGAGAGAACTGCCACTTGAAGGCCTCGTCAGTCGCAAATGTACGGCGCTTGTGATTGGCCGCTTTCGAGCGTTTCGCATACATGTTGAGGATGTATGGGATGAGTTGATGATTTCCCGCACAAAGCAATCCAAACACATGGATAAGGCTGGCAAGTACCCGCACCGTGTAGGCACCGCGACTGAAACCAAACAAAAATATCTGGTCGCCATCCGCGAATGTGTCCATGAGAAAGCGATATGCGTCGCCAACATTAGCAAGCAGACCACTACCAAACGCGAGACCCGTAAACCGCGACCACTCCCTGCCAATCCACGTGGAAGCACTTGGCGCGCCCATCGTGCCAACGCCAGGATGATAATAGGCGATCTGTGACTCAGAAAGGGCCAAGCTGCTGTAGAGCTTGGCTACATTCGACTCTTCTGAGGCGGTGTCAAAACTATTCCCGGTTCCATCGCAGCAGATCACTATACGTTTCGTCCCAGCCATTCGCTGATACCTCAATCTCGCTCTTAAAAGAAGCCCTCATATCTAGGCCTGTCCGGCTTCCAGCAGATGCTTCTATCAAAACCTCCCAGCCATGGGGGGGCAGGCGCTACTTCATCACTTCAAGTCCCGGTCTTAACATGCCGTAAAGTGTCCCGCCGATGCTTGGATACTGGGTTGCCAGCCAGGTGATCAGTGGGACGGCGCCGAAGCCGGCTACGCGCAGATAGAAGTCCAGTCCAAGGGATTTTGAATTTTTATTGGTGATACGGCTCAGCAGCGGATTCCGATGCATCTGCGCCAGCACCAGCACGATGCCTGCGCTGAAGGAGAGAAACAGGCCGGTGACGCACCAGTCTATCTCCTGCTTCGGCTGGAAGGGATAGCTATTGGCCGCGAGCATGATGAGCACCAAGGCTACTGTGATAAATAACAGCAAATAGCGCATTTGTGCCAGGACCGCACGGATGATGGCCACGTAACGGATCGCCAGAAGCTCCTCGGCCAGCAGCACGACGTTGGGCTCCTTCTCCGGCACTGCATCCCTGCTCACGCTCTGCATCAGACCATGGCGTTTCCGGAGCCAGTGCGGCAACAGAATGCAGCAGAGGATGGTCTCCGAGCACGTTGCATACTTCTTTTCGATTGCCTCCATGTACTCCCACGCACGTTTCTTTGCGCCGGACCGCACTGCAGCATCGCGTAATGCTTTGACATGCTGCTGCAACCGAGCGATTTCTTCTTCCAATTCCATTTTCTGCTGAGCCAATGTTCCGCTCATGCAGTCGATCGGCATCTCCGTATCATTGAGAATCTGTCGGATGCCCTCGGTTGAGCGCGACATATCCCGCCAGCGTTCCAACTGGCCGCTCTCGCGCAGCATGCTGATCCAATGAAACCCTTTTAGCCGAGTGAATGCTTGCCGCAGCGGCATACGCTCAAGTGGCTCCAGCAGGTGAGCGCGCAGCGATGCCGACATCAGAAAGAGGCGCGCCGCAGCGCACAATGCGATCACCAACAAAGGAACAAGCAGCAGACCTATAAAGAGCTCATAAAGCGTGGTTGGCCCGATTGCTTGACCAAAATGATCCATAGCGCGCATGGGACACAGGCCGATCCACAAAGCCGCGAGCGCCGCGAGAAACAACATGAGCAGCGTGTCCAACAGCCTCGATCTCCACACGGTTCCAAAGCCTGTCCCACTGGGAATGCTACTGTCCTTTGCCATGCGCGCTGCAGCAGGTACCCGAAAGATCTGATGAAGAAACCGGCGCGAGATCATCAAGCAGGTGGTGTCTTCAAGCAGCCCGGTCTGCAGGCGCGTGTCTGATACGAACATATCCGGCTGTGTGCGTTTGTAGCTGGGGCAGCCTTCGCTCTCCAGAGCTGTTGCATCAGGCATGACGGGCCGCGAGTCCATCGTCAGTCGCAGCCGCCGCGCATGCATAAGGCCCCAGAAAAACCATCCCCACAACACTAATAGCGCTGGCGCCACGGGTGAGACACCGCTTGTAGGATGCAAGCAACGATAGCTGAAAAACGCGCCGAGTTGTTGCGGGCCAAATGAACGAGTACAAAGTCTGACCCACATCGCAGCAAGCGCGAGAGATGCCACTATTGAGCCCCAGTAAAGCACCAGGCACAGTTTGGTCTCGCTCCATGCGAACAAGCTGGGAGCATCACGCGATTCGAGCCGCATCGCGCGGAACGTTTTTATTATTGCGATGAGCCAGCTCAAAGTTCCCAGGGAGAGAGTTACGATACCCATACCTAAGTTTTGGCGATCGAGGTGAATCGGTCGGGAATTCAAAGTGATCACCGGAAATGCCGCCACCACACTCATCAGAAACAGGGCTGCACCGCCGATCTGGCCGTATAGGCCACGCCGGTGTGGCATGGTGTTTTCGCGGATGTCTAGGTCGCACGTCAGCGGCGAGGCGTAGCTCGCAGAGCACAACGCCGCGATATGCAGCAACGCCGCGATGGCGAGTAGTACACACAGCGCCTGCCACACATGTGAGGGATAAACCATGATGATTGGTGCATATTTCATCTGTGGTTCACCTGCAACCTCGCTTGGAGTCGTCAGCACTGCGACGGGGTAGTAGCCATCACTGCCGACTGCAGTCAGCCACAAGTGAGGGCAGTTCGGGCCTTCCGATCCAATGCACTGTCCTTGAAGCGGTTTAGTTCCATACCCATACAAAATCGGAAAAGGACTGGGATTTATCTGTCCGAGTGTATAGCTGGCTGCGTTGTAGTATGCCTGCATCGCGGCACTCGCAAACGACCGCAATCGTGCCGGACTTTCTGCTGAGCGCGCCAGCCATACCGGTGGATAGGGACTGATGCTCAGCGTACCAATATAAGCTGCATCCTCTCCCTCGCGTTGCAGCAGAAGATCCGGCTCCATTACGAGTCGCGTATCGGGGTTGGAGCGACGGAGCCACTTCGCCAAAAAAAGTCCGTCCATCGGGTTCGACGCCGCTATGTATGCAAAGTCGGCATGAAGCTGCGTCAGTGTATGTGATATCGCCATCACCTGGGCTTCCTGCGAAAGGGGTGTTATGTCGGTCGAGAAATGGGGTAGGGTGTCTTGTGACCCCTCGTCGCGAGTTGTCAGCGGAAGATAGGGCGAAGGCGCGCCGGCTGCGTTTGGTTCGCTGTCGCCTTGGTTCGATCTCTGGGAGTTCCGTAAAAGTGAAAAATCACGCGGAAATGGAATTGAGTTCACTTGCACGTGACTGCCCGCCGCGTTGCCAGTTTGTATCCCTTCCTTGACGCCACCCACTCCAAAGATCGTTCCATCCTCGTGCAATACCACCGCATGTACGGCTTTATAACCATTGCTCTGAAATATCTTGAGCAGGCCGGTCATCTCTTTGCTGGAAGCGAATGAAAGATAGCGAATTGGCTTGTCTGGCAGGCAAGGTCCTTCACTGGCGGTCATGCATTGATTCAGAATCTGGTAAGCCTCCTGAGTTTGTGTTGCACCGGCAATCGTTGCCTTTGTGACTCCTGCTTTCTTCGAAATCTCATCTCTTAAGATAGTGTTGATGCTCTCGATCAGAGACATTGCAGAACCCGAATAGAGTGGTCCGATCACTCGCAGGCTCCCGCTCTCATCTGTCGCGAACTGTGATCCCAACACGGAGCGTAGTTGCAACTCATAACTGAGCGCTTTTTTTAGCTGTTCGGCGTTGAATTCGTCAGCCGGCATTTCAGCAACGACGAACATATAGAGGATGCCCCGTGATCTGCCCGGGGCCGGCCGTCTATCGAAGATCAGCAAGCCCGGTTCTTCGCTAGTTTGCCGCGATTCGCCTACTGAACCAGTTGCACTCCTCGGCGCCTTCCATGGCAGCCAGGAATAGCTAAGCGAATACCCATTATCGGAGGCCGAGGCGACCAGGGCGTCCATTATCCGGTCAAACTCCAAAGCCAGGTGACTATGCACCGGATCGGGCACTGTAGCGATCACGGAGTGTGCGTGGAGGGATACGTTCACGTGCTCAACGTCCTCCGGCACTCCCCAGTCTGCAACATTCGCAGAAGCGCATTCCGAAGTCACTCCAGCCTTGACGATGAGGTGCCGCTCGAGCCCCTCCCCGTCCGCATCGACTCTCGTCGCCACTTTCGAAGCCGGAGCAGGAATTGGAACCGCGAGCTCCCGCCGCCGCGAAGACCAGTAGTGGCAGGAGGCCAGCCAAGGGCCTTCATTGCTTGCCGTTTCAGAGGGGTTCGCCGGTACCTCGGAGGGAGGCTTTGGGGCCGGGGCGTGGCCACCTGAGCTGTGCCAGATGAGCCCGGCTCCCATCAAGAGAGCTGCAAACGCGGGTCCACCTCGCTTGTTCACATTTACCTCCCGCCACACATCCCGTTCGGCTTTCGCCGTCGATCCTCTGGCTAGGAGACCCAATCACATTGGCGTCGGGTCTATATCTGTGATGGTGACAAGATGCTGCCTGGCGTTTCACAAGGGTGGAAGTCCACTGTGGGATCGCAAGGGGAACTTTACCTTAGAGTTTCGATCGTGCTCTGTTCCCAATAGATCCGTAAAGCCTCGGCGGATTTTGAACGCAAGAACAATATTTGATCCCAGGATCCGCCTGACATCAGCATTCCAGGACTTATGCGCTACTGGACGGCAATGACCGAGGGCCAGATTTGTTTCTTTAGGGTTTGTTGTCCTCCTGCTTCGCCGACTCTATAGATGCTTCACCCGTATGCATCACATTCTGTAAAGTCTCCGGGCTAATCTTAGTACTTGCATCACCTGCTCCCTCGCCAGATGGTTGCGGCGTTTTCATATCAATTGCAGCACTTTTAGCCGCAGGCACCCTATCATTTGGTGAAAGCTTCGAGGCGAGCCTATCTAAGCTGTCGGGAACAAGGCGCTCGGCAAATCCCGCAAGGAAGGCCCACACGAAAAGCTTCCCATAGTCTACGGCGGCTGTGGGCACTGTCTCCCAGGCAAACCAAAAATGTGACAAGCCATCGTTTCCGGCGCGCGGAGAATAGAAAGCCGGGAACACGGAGCCTTCCAAGATACCACCGATGAACATGAACAACAGGACAGTGGCGAAAGTCGCGCCAAGTAAAGGCGACAACCAGAGATAGTAGTCTGCGCTATCAAGCCCAAAGACACTGATCAACGGATCACCATCATTCGGAATGGTTTCCATACGCCGTTGTGAGCTGACAAAGCCTCCAAGGATGCCGCAATAGACCACACAGGCCAGCATGGCGGCAAACTCAAAATGATGGCGGCGACAAACGAAGAGCAGGAAAGCACCAAGCAAGACCGTGTATAGAACGACCAATAAAATGCAATGCTTGGTTAGTGATCTTCTCATCCTCTCCCGCATTGGTATAAGTGAATAATGCCAATGAAGGACATCAAGGATGCGAGTCAAGTCTGCCTTAAGAATCGCCAGTTTGGCTGGAGTATCACTCTCAGTCGGAGGATCCGAGTTAATGTATTTCTCGTAGACAGATGGACAAGCAATCTCCCGAAAGCGTTCCCGGATAATCCAGGTGTTTCGGTTGATTACTTCCGGCGGCTGTAGCGAGAAAACAATATTCTCCAAGAGGAACACGTCACCCCAGGTAAGATCATCAGGCCGGTCGCTGGACTTGGTGATTACTGCATCTGCACGGGTGTCCGCAGTGTTTAGTGTGACGTATACCGCAATGAGATGGTCAAAGTACGACCAACCGTAGTGTGGCAGATTCGGTGGGTCTCTAAGATTGAGAGCGACACCTAGTCTGCGCCAGAATTTTCGCCAGTTCACCATTTTCAAAGCCTCCGATCAGGGGATAGCTCAATAAACAGAGCTAAACTTCTGGGCCCGGTGAAAATGACCAGCATTCCGCGGACAGTGATAATACTGCTAACTGCACTGTTACGAAAAGATATTTCTGCGAAGACGCCGCATTTGCATGGTCACGTTGGCGGCATCTCGAAATAGGGGCAGAGACGCTGCTCGTTAGATTCGAAATGTGTGCTGGAAAAGCTATGGCTCTCTCCATACGGCTCCAGAAAACGATCGAAGAAATCGGCGCGCAGTTGCGCGAAGTTCATGGACCTGCTGGTCACGTCTTCGGATCAACGTCAGAAGGCATTCGCCATCTTGACGTTGGGATGGCTTCCTTCGCCTGCTCCGAAGCCAATGTAAGCGCGCAGCACGATCTTGTTTTGCACGGCGACCGAGAAGCCCACACCTGCATCCGTTCGCATTCCATTCGAAGCCAACTGGCCTGGGGTTAAGGCAACATTGCCGGCATCAAAAAAGGTATACAGTCCATACTCGCCGAGGGGATGCTTCTTCAGACCGATCTGCGCGATTGGCTTATCGAAATCCACCTGCACGAGCAATCGATTAGGCGCACGCAACCGGTAATCGACCAATCCGCGCAAGGTATCGATGCCCTCGAAATCCGCACCGCCAAGGGTGGGCTGCAAATAGAACGGAACCTGACTTGCCGTTCCAGTGTAAGAAGCGGTGACTCGTCCGGCGAGGGTCACGGTTCCGGCCAGGCATGAGCCGGTCGTCTGCTGCATGCACAGGGCATCCTTCCACCACGGTCGGTTGGCGAAGTCAGGAGCGCTCCAACGGCCGTTTCCTTTGGCCCGCTTCAACAGATCCAGACTCACATCAGCCCACCCATCGAGGCGATCGAACGAGTATTGATTAGAGCCTTGCTCAAAGTAATGCCGGTACATGACCTCGGCCTCATGTCTTTCCCATAGGATCGGCTTGACCGTTGGCGTACGGATGCTCAAGCCTACCCCCGCTTCTACGAAGTCCACTTGCCTGGTGGATGCGGGCGCCCCCGACTCGCCGTAAAAGGCATTCACCGATGGCAGCGATGTGCCACTCACGCCTTTCGTCACCGGTTGCAGATAGGTCAGCTCACCTAGCGCCCCCACGATGCCCGCTCGGCCGCTCACATAAGGGAGCGGTATGTAACCGTTGGCTCCCACCCGCGTTTCCTGCTGGCGATATACGGCATGACCTGCGAGCGTGCTGGACGGCCCCAGCCCGTAGAAGTCCTGGGTCCGCAAGTCGAAGCGAACCAGATTGACGTCTAAGTTGCCCTTGGTGTCATCGGTCTGTCCCGGCCGCGCATTCTTACCTTTGACCTCGATTGGCCGTATTGGATTGAAGACTATGCGATATTGTCCGCTTGCCACATAGGAAGAGTTGACCGAATACAAGCCCTTCAGCGTGAACTTATGATTGGCATCCGGTGCATACACCGCGTGAACGCCGCCTCCAAATCCGCTGCCGGTGCCGATATTTCCCATCGTTGGACCTACGGGGTCCAAGGTGAAAAGGTCGATCCCACACTCCTCAAGGGTATGAAATCTCCAGGCTGGCTCGGGCTGTAAAGGCGGAGTGGCGGCAGGCGGTGTGCTGAAACCGGCGCGGCACACAGATTTGGTCGTCGTCCAGCTCTCCGCATGCGCACTCGCGGTTGTCAGCGACGCTATGAGCAAAACGGCCGCGCATCTCATACCTTCAAACCTTGATGCGCCGCCACCGCTGCTTTTCCGACCGCCTGCACGAACGCGCCGGCCTTGGTCGCTTGTTGCAAAACGTCTGCGGGCACCGCGACCTGTTTTGATTGTGGCAACGACGCGTTCAAACTGATCGCATGTTGCACGGCTTCACGCTGCAGATCGGAGGGCGATGCTTGCGCCACCGCCGCCGCCTGGATTCGCGGAATGACGCCACCGTAAGCCGGCGCGGCAAATACCGGCCAGTCGTCGCGAGGCGTCATCGTAAGATCCAGCAGGCCGTCGAGGGTGTTCGCGACCTGCGCTCGCGCATACAACGCATCGGTCGGCCATGTGTCAGTGAAGAGTTTGAGCGCCGTCGCTATGACTGACGTGTGATCGAAGATCGTTTTGCTGATCGTGCCTGACCGAATATATGGCGATATCACCACCGCAGGGACGCGAACTCCACTCATTTTGAAGTCAAACTGCGGATTCACTGAGGCGAGCCCGTCGGGTGAGGGAAGCGGCACCGGTCTGATGTGATCGTAGAGGCCGCCGTGCTCGTCGTAGACGATCAGCAAGACACTGCTGTGCCACAGATCATCGTTCTGGCGGATCGCGTTGTAGACGTTATGGATCAGCGTCTCGCCGTCACGTATATCGTTGTCAGGATGCTGGTCGGTCGAGGGGAGCACTCCACCAGTAGGTAAGTCAGCGGGATTGTATCGAGGCTCTATGAAGCAGTATGCGGGCATATTATCGGCCGGCCCCGCACACATGGCGGCGAAATTACTGTAGTCCTGGTAGAAGAGGTTCTCGTGCGCCATCAGGCCCGAGAAGCTGAGTGTTCCGGACCAGTCCGACCAGAATATGCAGGAGGGGACCTTGTGCTTCCACAACTCCTCATAGACGGTGTAGAACCCCTGATAGTACTCAGGGGCCATGTCCAGCCGACCCCGCGATGTGCCGCAGTGGACATATAGCCGGTTCGGCAGTGTTGGACCGGGAATCGATGAGAACCAGTGGTCGCAGACAGCATAGCTGCGGGCGAGTGTCGTCAGCACGGGAAGCGACTTCGGGTTGAAGCACTTCATGATGTTCGCGCCGACGCCCGCGCTGCCGCTCTTCGCTTCATAGTTGGCTACGAAGCCGGACATGTCAGGCTGCTGTCCCGGCGCGGGGTTTCCGGTACCGTAGAGTTGCTCAATCACGTCGGGGAAGTGGTGGTTTGGATCCGCTTTCAGGTCACCAGTGGGCCTCGCGTCGTCCGAAACAAAGATCTTCCTTTCAGCAGAATCTTCGTTATAGGGGAGCGCGGCCGGATCCAGGCCTTCCATGTCATAGCCCGGGCTCTTCATGAAGCCCAGCATGTGATCTAGGCTCCGATTTTCCATCATCAAGACGAAGAAGTGATTGATCTGCGCTGGCACCGTAACCTCCGAAACACCCTATCCTAGGCGAGCCACATTCCTCATCTGCCAATTCCATAGTGCCAACGTACCGCTCACCGTTACAGATGAACACTTAGGCCGTCAGCAAGATAGCATGCGCAAAAGGCCGAGCGATCTGTTCCGGAACTTACCCCGCTGCGAAGGTTTAGCGATCTAAGTGCAGCAGAAATTCGGGGTTGTCGGGTAACTCGCAAGGAAACGCCACTGCCTTGAATGTGGAGTCGAACTTATAGATTGTGTTCTGAGTACGGCTCGCAATGTAGAAATGGTCTGACTCAGAGAAAGCCATCCCGCCGCCATTCTTGACGTGAAGGCCCGGGATCGCCGTCAGCATGAGATTTCCAGGCGGCTTCGAAAGCTTCGCGGTGAACACTTCATTCCCACCGGAAACATATAACGTTTCCTTATAGGCCATCAGGTGCACGGGCGATTCTACCGCATTGCTCTGGCCCAAGAAGTTTCCGCTGGGACCGTAAACCTTCACTTTGGCGGCGGGCTGGTCGACTACGTAAAGCGCACCGTTCGTCCATAATACCCCGCGCACAGAATGCTTCTTGTCGCCCGCTGCAGAATACTCAAGCCCCTGTGGAACCGGTACCGCCGTCGTTGCCGTGCCGCAGAGATTGCCGACACTCGACGCCACAAACGTTCCGGGCAGATACTTTCCCTCCGCCGGCAACGTGGGAGGCAACGGAGCGGGCTCGCCAGTCTTTCCTCCCGCCGTCACCTTAAAGCGACTAACGAGGTTTGTATCCTGACTTGATAGGAAGCAGTACCCGGCGCCGTCGAAGGTGAAATCGAAGGGATGGAGAACGCCTTTAGCGGTCTCATGCGAGGCGAAAGTGCTTACAAAGCGATAACTTGTACCCGCACCTTGGTAGCAGAGCAGGCTATTTTGAGTACGGTTGGCATTGGCAACGTAGAGATATTCCCCCACGATATCTATGCTGCGGAGCTCATCTAGGATGAGTCCGTCCGTATCGTCGAGTACAGAACGAGAAATGAGCTTGCCGTTTTTATCATAAGCATGCACGTTGTTTCGAAGAGGGTGTTTTCCCGGCTTGCCGCCGTGAAAGGTCACAAATAGCATGGCTAAATCCTTTCGGCCGACCCATCTCGGAGAATCTAAGCGCTAGTCCCGCGATCTTACCGATTGCATGGACATTGCGCTCTCTAGATGGTGAAGCCCGGCCATGAAACGTTTCGCGCCGGGCTGCCACTATCATCCAAGCGACCAGTCTTCAGCCCGTTCTGCCGTTGAGCCTTATAGCTAGGGAGATCACTGATTCGCTTGACAGGGGTTAGATAGCGAGCGTACCGTCCCCACGGTTACACGCTGACTGGCATATGTTAGTCCTTCGCTTATGACAAGGAGGAGCCGTGAAAACCAGATTCTTATCGGCCGCAGTAACGAGCATACCGCTCGCCATCGCTCCCGTTTCTAAGTTGAGATTTCATGGGGCACATGTGGCCCATCGTACCGCCGCGGGCACTCCGCACGCCGCCCTAGCTCCCGCGGATAAGTCGCATTGTCTCAACATATTTCATCATGCATGGTTACTTAGTCTCCTTCTTGGTTGCTTCTCAACGGGCAGCATCAACGCTCAGGACCAGAGCAAACCGGAGGACCAGAAGATTAAGAAGGCATTCTATACTCCGAAAGATCGTTTGACAGCTATGCACGCCGCTGCTCTCTTTGTACCGAAAGCCGTGTCTGACGCCGATATCATGGAGGGCCCTGAGCAGAACAAGCATCAGTTTCAGCTTCATCCGAATGACAAGGTAATCTGCGACTTCACAACGCCAGGTTCGAAGATGGGCGGCAAGACCCCCAAATTCGAGTGCAAGATAACAAGCGTAGCCAGTGCGAATGGGCAAATCCAGACCTTGACTCCTGATATGGAAGAAGAACCGGTGAAGGTCAAGTTTGGAGGCGAGGACAACGAAGTATTCGCAGAGATTGTCGCTACGCGTTTGATGTGGGCGCTCGGGTACTATGCCGATTCTTGGTTCCCGGTCCAGGTGGAGTGCCATAACTGTCCAGAGAATCCGGTGTCGGGTTCAGGAACGCCAGCTACGCGCACCTACGTCCCAGCAAACATCGTGCGCAAGTTTTCGTGGCGCAAGATGACCGAGTCAGGCAAGGATGACGAGGGTTGGAGCTGGCAAGAGCTCGAGAGCGTAAACGGCCGTCCCACTTATGAAAGGGATGGTCTGGAGCTGTTGGCTGCATTTATGCAGCACAGTGACAACAAGCCTCCCCAGCAACGCCTCACGTGCCATAAGGTGGAGATGGACAATAAGGCCACACCTCCCTCCGCAACCTGCGATAAGTCCGTGATGCTGGTTCAGGACGTTGGTGCGACTTTCGGTGGCGGAGGCCTGTTCACCAGCAATTCGTCCGCCAAAATGAACCTTAAGCAGTGGTCCAATAAGAAGGTTTGGGACTCGGCGGGAACAGAGGGCGCTCCCAAGCCGTGCCAGGCCGCATTGCGCAAGAGCCTGACCGCGACTAACGGCCTAAACGACCCGAAGATCAGTGAAGAAGGCCGTCGCTTCGACGCTGGTCTGATGTGCCAGCTCTCTGATCGCCAGATCGAAGACCTCTTCAAGATTGCACGCGTCGCGGAGCAGCCGGAGTACCACAACAAAGATGGAAGTTTCAAGTCTGGTGTTGATGAGGCTTCCGTGGTGAAGCAGTGGGTTGACGCATTCAAGCAAAAACGTGAAGACCTCGCCAAAGCCCGTTGCGAGTGGAAGGAAAGGCCAGCAGATCTCGCTGCGGTTGACAATCCGATGAGTTTGGCGACTGTGCCGAATTTCTGTGCCTCCAAGCCGTTTTAACCGCCAGTAAGTGCCTGAATTCTAAAGCACACCGAAGGAGGTCCCCATGTTGCGTTGGACCGTACCCGGCTTCCTGGCCATAATCCTGATGCTGCCTAATGGAAATGCGCAAACCCAAGGCTGCGAGGTTCCTGACGGTATGACGAAAGACCAGAAGCTGCCCTGCATTCGTGCCGGCAGCATGATGCTGGATCAACCCACTCTTAGTTCGGATCAGCTTGCAAAAGGTCCCGACTTCGATCCGGCACAGCCGGAGAAGAGCCGTTTCGCTTATTTCACTGCCGACGACACCATCGCATGCTATTTTCGCCCGCACTATGCCTTTGCAAAAGTGCCGGGCGACAGCATGAAGTTCCAATGCTGGCACATGGCTTCTGATGGCGGCTTCTTCAACAAAAAGGGAGAATCGATCCGGGTAGACGATGTGAAGGTTGTAATCGAAAAGGACAAGTACAGGCAAGAGGCCGCCTCACTTTATCCCAGAGACGATGTTAAGAACCAACACGAAATAGCGGCCGATCACTTCAAGATCAAATATCTCAAGCCGCCTTTTCCCGGTCACAACCCGCGCTTCAATGAAGTATTCACTGGTGTAGCAACAACCCGATTCATGTGGGTGCTTGGTTTTCCGGCCGACCGCATATACCCGGCCGCAGCGGCTAGCTGCATCGGTTGCACTGACGACCCGTTCGGTCATAAGTTGACTGACAATAAGTCCTCTCTGAAAGACGCGCCAACTGTTTTCAAAATCGTCAGTGCGGAGCGTGAGCTTCCGTTCGACGAAATAAATCCAGATGATGACGAAACCTGGTCATGGAGCGATGCTGCCAAGTTTTACTCTGACGGTGAGTGGAGCCACCAACAGAAAGTCGACTACGATGCCTACCGGCTTGCGCTGGGACTTATCCATTACTACAACGCACTTCCACAACAGAACCGACTCGATTGTGCGGAGTGGCAACAAGCCAAGGTCGGTCAGTCGAAAGTCTGCCTGAGGCCGCTGTTCTACGTTCATGATCTCGGGTCTACGTTCGGGAAAAAAAGGAGCACGCTGAATCTCTTGGGCACCAACCCGCGAGGCGATTTCGCCGCGTGGGAAGCGCAGACTGTCTTCCTGGACGGGGGGAGATGCGAGCTGCGCGCGACGCTGCTGGGAGACAAGCAGGTTTTGAAGGAATCCCAGGACCTTATGATTCAGAGGCTCTCGCGCCTGGACCGCGAAACGGTAAAGTCAATATTTCGCGTAGCGCGCTTCAACATCATGGATCAGGAACAGGTAAAGCGGCTGCGCTCTAAAGGCTCGCAGGATGTCGATGAAGCAGCCCTCGATGAATGGACAGATACGTTCATGAAGCGGATCGAGGAGATCCGCACGGCGCAGAACTGTAAGGCAAACTAAATTGCCTTCAACTGTTTGTGGTTTATAGAAGCTAACGTGGGAGAGACGACAGTGCCTAAGAAAATTAAAAAAAAGAAGAAGGTCATCAAAGCGGTCGAAAAGGCTGTCAGAAAGGCCGTACGCAAGGGCATCACGGAAGCGGTAGTCGAGCGCGCAGTTAAGCAGGAAATAGGCAACGTAGCGAAGCGAAAACGTCGCTCGGCTAAGAGAAGCGTCAAAAGACCGAAAACAGCCAGAAGAAGTAAGTGAAGCTATCTAAAGCCGTGATAGAGGCAGACAATGACAGTGATTCGGGTGTCGGTTGCAGATCGCCGGTTTCTGGAGCCTTCCGGGTTGCGGAGCGTCATGAGGTCGCCGCCCTCCGGCTTTGGAAAAGATCCTGATAAAAGATAACTCGTATTTATGTCTGTCCTCGACATTCCTCGATGAGCTTCCGGAGCCCAAAACTGAACGCCTCTGAGGTCCCACATGACCCCTGCCGAATCGGTCCCCAGCCAATATAAATGCTGCATATAAACGACGGCATGTTATCCCTCTGAATAGGTGGCGGGATCGCTGGCGCTTGGACGCCCGGTTTCCACATGCCCTGCAAACCTGCGCAGATATTTCTCGTCGCCGGACGTTATGCTCAGATCGTACCAACCGAAGCTGGTCTCCAGATGGTATTCGTGTTGTTGCACTTCTCCGGAAGAAACGATAATTTCCTGTCGAATGCGCGTGTATCGTTCTGTCACCGTGATGTTGATCGGCTCTGCGCCTGCATTGGTCAGCGCCAGCAAGGCAGTTTCGTGCCCGGGAATATAGCTGAGTTTTGCTTCTACAACACTGTTCGACAGATCTCCACGGAATTGCCGAAGGTAACCATTGGATCCGTGCACCGTAAGATCGTAGTGCCGCGCTTGGCCGCCGCCTCGCCATGCATCGCCAAGTTGGTCCCCCGCCGAGACCGTATACCGTCGCGGTGCAGATTCAGGCAGCACGCCATCGTGCACAGAAAATGCCGCACCCGCCTGGCCGCCGTTAATGAACTGTATATAGAACTTATCGCTCTCGCCGTGACCATCCACCATTAGGAGATAAGGAAGCGCCCGTGATTTGCGCGTGCCCTTTTCCTGCTGTGGCATCTGCTGCTCTCCGGGCACATGGTACGGATGGTGCAGTGTAGCCATCGGTTTTGGAACCGTAAGATGCGGCATTTCGGGCTCAGAATAATTGGCAAAATCGAAAGCCGCCGTCAGATCTCCGCAGACAGCGCGACGCCACGCGCTGATGTTTGGCTCTTGCACTCCAAAACGAACTTCTAGAAACCTGAGAACAGAGGTGTGATCGAATACCTGAGAACATACCCAGCCGCCCTGCGTCCACGGCGAGACGATGGTCATCGGGACACGCGGCCCCAACCCGATCGGCTGCAGCCCCTTTTCTTTATAGCCGGGGAGTAGGGGATGTTCCTCGGCAGGGAAGCGGTCCTGATCAAGTAATTCGTCTTTAAGGCTCGCTTCAAGATTTTTGGAAACCATGCCGCTGGATTCAGGCTCACATGACGTTGGCGGCATGGGCGGAACTACGTGATCGAACAATCCGTCGTTCTCGTCGTAATTGATAAGCAGAACTGTGCGGCTCCAGACTTCCGGATTCTCGGTGAGCGCTTCCAGCACTTTGTCGATAAAGTACGCCCCATCGGATGGCGATGCTTCCGGATGCTCGCAGTGTTTGTATGGAGCAACAATCCAACTCACCTGTGCCAGTCTTCCCGCTACAGCATCATCCCGCAGTTCCTTCAACGTGTGGTTGGTGACACCTTTTTTCACTAACGGACCATGCGGATCAGCGCCTTCCTTCACCTGGTACGCCGCGAAAAATTCGAGGGAGTTGTCCGTGTAGTTGTCAGTGGGCGCGCCCGCCTCGCCGGTTCCACCCTGGTACAACTTCCAGCTGATGCCGGCGGCTTCCAGTCTCTCCGGATATGTTGTCCACGTATAGCCGTTGGTGTGATGCCGCTCCCACAGGCCAGGTCCATTCTGTTTGTGCCCCATCACATTGCGCGGATCGCACGTTCCGGTCCAGAGGTAAATGCGGTTCGGGCAGGTGTTCGCATGCACCGAACAGAAGTACGCATCGCAGAGTGTGAATGCTTCGGCAAGCGCAAAATGAAAGCTGACATCTTCGCGCTTTAAGTAGCCCATGGTCAGCACATCCTGCTTCTGGGTGACCCATTCATTCCAGCGGCCATGGTTCCAGGCACCGTGCCCGCTGGCCCATCCGTGGTCCGTCCCGGCCTGATATTCCGTTGTCAGCAGTGGATTGATATACCAGGGCAGCACGTGCGTCGCGTCAGGGGGAAGTCCGCGGTTGTGATAGTTTTTCCCTCGGATTGTCGCGGCAGGCTGATACCAGACGGAGTTACGGTCTGGCAAAAGGACGGGCCGCGGATCGCTGAAGCCTCGCACGCCGCGCATCGTACCGAAGTAATGGTCGAAGGAGCGGTTCTCCTGCATAAGAATGACAACGTGCTCAACATCGCGAATCGTACCGCTTCGCACGTCAGGAGGGATAGCCAGGGCTTTGCGAATGCTCGCGGGGAACATGGCCGCTCCAGCCGCGGTCGTGGTCATGCGAAGGAAATCGCGACGTGTCTTCTTCGGTGTCATAGAGCGGATATTCGTCAGGCGCGCCTCTGCGTCCGCACCTTGGCGATGGAGCCTCTAACTGTTGGCCGTGCGCCGGGAGATTGTCTGCACCTTCTCTCTCATTTCATCACACGGCCAATAGGGCGAACGCCTTGCGGCTAAGGTTAGTTCAAAATTCAAGCCGCATCGAGACCTGACCGGAACGGGCGCCACCGAAATCGGATCCAATCGTATTAGTAATCAGCCCGAAGCTCGCGTTGCTGATGTTCGTCTCGGGATCGCCGAGATTCGTGTGGTTGAGGATATTGGTAAAGGTGCCCTCAGCCCGCAGACGGACGCGCTCTGTAACCGCGAAGGTCTTGCTGAGGCCTGTCGAGAGATTGATGGTGCCTGGACCGACGACGGAGCCAACTTGCGCATTGCCGAAGCGACCGATGGGATTCGGGTATGGGCTAAGCGGCTGACCCGTAGTTGGATCGAAGCCGGCGCCGATTGTGCATGGAGTCCCGGGGGTCCAGCCTGCATAACCCGGGCAGGTGAATGCAGCGGGATTGATCCAGTTAGTGCGGCTGCGGCCTGCCGGCTTGGTGCTGACGCTGTAAATGCGATCGGGCGCCTGGTTGCGGTGTCCGCCATCAAATCCCGCCGCTGCTCCATTAAGGCCGGAGCCGGTACCAGATGGGTCACCTTGACCGCTGGGAAAGTAGGTGGACTCGAAGGGACCAGTCTGCCACAGGAAGATATTGGCCAGTTGCCAGCCACCTACGAAGGCATCGGTCAGCCGAGACATGGAGCTACCGAACTGGCGTCCGCGGCCGAGGGGAAGATCGTAGACGGCGGTTGTATTCCAGCGATGCCGACGTGTACCAAAAACGTTCCCAAAGTCCTCGGAACGATCAAGGATCGACGTGGCTCGCGAGCCGCCACTCTCACCAGCAAATCCATTGTTGGCTGGGCCCTGATTGTCAGAGAGCGCCTTCGCGAAAGTGTAGGTGGATCCGATCTGCAGACCCTTTTGGAAGCGATGGCTGAAATCAACCTGTGCCGAGTGGTAGCTGGCGTTGGCGCCGGTGGCACGCGTATTGATCCGGCCCCAGTTGGGGAACAGACGCGCAGTGATCGGCTGGTTGAAGGCAGAGACAGTATTGGAGAAGGGCAGAGTGTTTTCATCCGGCGCCCACACTAGCTGGTGGGTCTCCGAGCCGATATATGAGAGGCGACCGGCATAACCAGAACCGAAATCGCGGTCCACACTGAGCGACCACTGCTCCGTGTAGGGATCCTTCCAGTTGGTGCTATTGGCCGTCCCGAAGTAGTCCTGTCCATAGCATGTCGCACAGCCGCCATTGCCGGCGCCGCCATAGATCTGCGGCCATTGATAACCAATGGCATTGGTTGCGGTGTTGTAAGTGTTCGTATATTGCGTGGTCTGCGCCTGCAGGGTTCCGGTGAGCGAGTAAAAATTTGAGCCGAGCAGCGTGATGTTATAGAGGCCGAAGCCGCCGCGGACCACGGTCTTGTCATCGCCCAGAGGACGATAGGCGAAGCCGAAGCGCGGCATGAAGCGCAGGTGCGGATACTTCTTCAGTCCTGCGGAGTATCCAGCCTGGCTATTGGTGAGAACCGGCATGCACGGTGCGCCGTTAATAACAGCAGAGTTGGTGTTGTGAACGCCGTCGGGATCGCAGGCGTTGGCGCTGGCGAGGAATGCCTGTGCAAGCAGGTCCTCGTGGCCAGCGGGATAAAGCGCACGGCCGGCGAGTGGCAGGCTTGGATCGAAGTTGCCGATGTCGCCATGCACATCGTAGTAGCCAGGCAGCAGTTCGTAGCGAAGTCCGTAACTCAGGGTCAGGTCCTGGTTGAACTTCCACTGATCCTGGCCGAAGAAATTGTAATGCGTGGATTTGCCGTTATTGTCCTGCGAGACGACGTCGTAAAACGTCTGATATGGAAGACCGGTCAGGAAATCGGCGAAGTCAACGCCGGTGAACAGGCCGGCGCTACCCGAGGTGTTGTATTGGAAGGTGCCGTAGTTATCAGAACCGTTGAAGCCGAGCGGCGTGATGGCCTCGACAGTGCTGATGTCCAAGCCGAACTTCATCTGGTGGCTTCCCTTGGACCAGCTCACCTGATCGGTATACACGAAGGTATTGGATTTAGTGACGGAGCTGAGCCGGTCCGCGTTGAGTGCGCTGATGTTGTTGAAGTCTAATTCCGGAATGCCGTTGTAGAAGAGATTCTGGAGGCCATTCAGGTTGAGACTCTTCGTGAATGCAGTGCCGTCGAAACTGTTGGTTACACCGGTGCTGTAGCGGACGAACCCGAAGCCAAATTCGTTGATGAGGGAAGAAGTGAGCGAATAGTTCGCACTGATCTTCAGCACACGGCTCTTGTTGGCGTTCTGCGCGGACGGCACGTTCAGCGGTTCCGGGCTGGTGATGGGGAAATTCTTGAATGTGAAGCGACCCCAGAGAAGAAACTTCTGGTTGGCGCCAAAATACTGGTCGGCGCGAATGTCAAACTGATTCGATGTACCGCTGGAGTCCTTGTTGATGATGTAATTGGGGCTACCGTCGTCGACAAAGATAGTGGGATCACCCACGTTTGGATCGGGATAGAAGGAGAGCAGCTTTTGCGCAGCGGAATTCACTGAAGGCAGTTTCGTTCCATAGCTTCCCCCATTGAAGGGATTGCGGAGTGTGCCGGTGAAGTCTGGAGAGCTGTACTTCGAGAAGTCCCCTTGCTTCATGAGGGTGCTGGGAACCTTGTACGTGTAAGGCGTGGTGGAGGGATGACGCCAACCCTCATACGCACCGAAAATGAATGTCTTGTTGTGACCGTTATAGACGTGCGGGATGATGACCGGGCCGCCAAAGCTGCCGCCAAAAGTGTTCGCGATGAGCTTTGGTTTCACTGTGGTAGTGGGGAAGGTATAGGGAATGGCATCAAGGGCAGCATTCTGGTGATACCAGAACGCTGCCCCGTGGATGGTATTGGTCCCGCCCTTCGTGGTCACCGCAAGCTGTCCCGGCTGGCCATATTCGGCATTGTTCAGAACCCCGTCCGCGCGCACCTCCGAGATGGATTCACTTGAAGGGAATGCGTCGCCGATTGCTCTGTTGCCGCCAGTGGCGCTCCGCACAGTGATGCCGTCGACCGCCGTTTCGCTCTCAAACGGCAGCCCACCCTGCACCGAGAAGACAGGAGTTCCGGTGGAGCCAGGGCCGTTCGAAGCGTCCGTCTGAACGCCTGCAAGCGTGCCAAGAATGTTGTAGGCGCTGGTGCCGGCTGCACTGGCACGCGTGTTCACGGGCAAGTTTGAAACGTCCGTGGAGGAGTAGGTTGCGCTGATGGACGGCGAGTCTGTGTCGATGGCACCGACCGCGTCACCGGAAACGTTCACGACCTGATCAAAACTTCCAATGGCAAGCGAAGCATCGATGCGAAGCTGTTGCTGAGTGTTGAGAACAGCTCCGGTGACTGACCATTTCTGGAAACCAGGCTGGGAGACCTCCACGGTATAGTGTCCGGCTTTCACATCAAGGAACGCATAATCCCCTTGTGCATTCGATCGGGTAGTGCGGATCGTGCCTTCTCCGAGGTTGGTCAGAGTGACGGGGGCATCCGGCACCATTGCGCCCGCGGTGTCTTTCACCGTCCCGATGATGCTCCCCTGAACGGATTGCGCGTAGCTGGCTGACGGTAACGATGCGGCGATGAGCAATCCAATAAGAAGAACAATCTGCCGCGAGATATGCAAGCGGATCAACCATGACCTATGTGACATACCAGCCTCCTCCGGAAATGAAACCGTGCCTGTGCTCATTTGTGCCGTCCTGCGCAAGGGGTCGCGCTGCCAGCCTAGCCATGTCCGCCGGGTGAATCCGCGCAGAACTCAGCCGAATTCGGTAGTGGAAACGCGGTCCAGAGACCGTTCCAGTAACGGTCTGTCTGGCCTCGTGTCGTGGAGGTCCCGCTTCGATTGAGGCCCTTCTGGGTAAAACATATCGGTTCGTTCTTAATTGCCGTTATCGAGATTCGGCAAAAGGAGGGGGTCAATAGTGCCGGACTAGGGTGTCAGAGGGTCTCTCGCCGAAGAGCTTCTTGTAATCGCAGGCGAACTGGCTTGGATTCCAAAAGCCCCACTGGGCGGCAAGGTCCTGCACCTCGGCAAAGCGGTGCTGCGGCGCTCGCAGGGCCCGCCGGACTCCATTGAGCCGCAGAGTTCGGAGGTATGCGCTCGGACTGATTCCGTTTACGTCCTGGAAGGCATACTGCAAGGTGCGGCGGCTCACATGGAACGTCTGGCAAAGCTGAGGAATCGAAATGGGCTCGTCTTTATGTGCCAGTGCAAAATCGCGTACCCGACGCACGAGACGATATCGTCCGGTATATGTGAGGGAAGGGATATCAGGGGCTACCCCGGCCATACAGTTTGACGTAATCACGCCGAGCAATTCATCCTTCAGCGCGTCACGAGCCTGTTCGCAGTTAATCCACAATCTGCGCTGCTGAAACAGGGAGAGCAGGATTGCCTCCAGCCGGCTGCGCTCCGCATGACAACTGTGGAGAATCTCACAGTCAAGCATGGAAGGGGACAGCTCCCTACGTTGCGTTTCTGCAACATACTTCAGCAGAAGTTGCTTCTGGATGACCAGCCCGAAGATACAAAAAGAGGATGGGGTGAGCAGCTCAAATTCCACTCCGCCTGGACGCAATGCAATGTCGCTTGCATCCAGAGCGCGTAACCCGATCCGGCCCGGAGGCCCGTCTCCTACCGGAACACCAAACCAAAATGCCCCTGTCCATACTTCACAGCTTTGCCGCACAGCGTGACTCGTCGTCTCTTCAAAGATCTGCATCTCACGCCCAAGCCACAGCTCGCGCAGAGTGCCTCGAAAGCGGCCGGGTGCCAATTGGTCGTAGGCTTGCTTCCACCCGGTAAGGTTGGAGGCATGGTCATCCGCATCGCTGGCAGTCGATACCCGAATGCCATCTGTAGATTCCTGGGCGCGCACAGGCTCATCCGCCCAAAGCATGCTGCATCTCCTCAGAAGCTGGTGTGCGAAGATTATGCCTTCAACTCAACGTCAAAGAAATGAATATTTGTGCGCGGCAGAGCTTCTGAAGGAGGTCTGGGCATGCGCAAACCGCTCCAAGGCTGCGACTTTCTGCGGTTTACCACCGTCCGCGTCGGTAGCGCTAGGGGCGTCGCGGGCCACCTTCGCTAGCCCTTCCACTCCGAGGAACCGACTCTAGATCATGGTCGAAGGGAGCAAACAGCTCGCGACCGGATCGAAGAAGTGACACGCCTACTCGGCCTCGGAAGCCCAGGCTACGATGAAAGAGGCTCTCCCGCTCCTCCAGATCGAAACCTTCTCCCTCTGCATTTCCGCGGCTCAGTTTCCAGTCGCGCTCGTTTTTGCCGAATTCCACTACTGGATTAACCTGAGGTTGCCTATCCTGAGCAAACCCTGCCTAGGACAGGCAGTCAACCCTGTTAATGGAGGGGCGGCGTTTGGACGAGGGAAAGCACCTGAAGGCCACGCTTGGCACGCTACAGTTGTGGGCTATCGCCGTCGGCCTTGTTATATCAGGCGAATATTTCGGTTGGAGCTACGGATGGGCCCATGCGGGTACGCTCGGCTTCTTAATAACAACATTGTTCATCGCCACGATGTATACGGCTTTCATTTTTTCCTTCACTGAGCTGACGACATCCATACCGCACGCGGGAGGTCCGTTTGCCTACGCCAAGCGGGCGCTGGGCCCGACAGGCGCCTATCTCGCCGGCGCGGCCACCCTGATTGAATTCGTTTTTGCGCCCCCGGCTATCGCCCTTGCCATCGGCGCGTATCTCAATGTGCAGTTTCCTTCTTTGTCTCCGCGATCGGCAGCGGTGTTGGCTTATCTGGTTTTCATGCTGCTCAATATCTTGGGCGTCCAAATTGCTGCCACCTTCGAAGTGATGGTCACCATCTTGGCTATTGCGGAATTGCTCGTCTTTATGATGGTCGTATCACCGGGCTCGCACCTCGATAACTTCCTGCGTCATGGATGGGGCGGCAGTGATCGCTTTTCCCCACATCTCATCGGAGGGATGTTTGCTGCAGTTCCGTTCGCCATCTGGTTTTTCTTGGCCATCGAGGGTGTGGCCATGGCTGCGGAGGAGGTTCGAGACCCGAAGCGTTCCATACCGATCGCTTACCTTTCGGGCATCGGAACCCTGCTGCTCCTTGCGCTCGGCGTCATGTACTTTGCTGGCTCAGTTGGGGATTGGCGCATCTTGGCTAACATCAACGATCCGCTGCCGCAGGCAATGAAGCTGATCGTCGGCGCCCGCAGCGGCTGGTTGCACATGCTCGTTTGGTTGGGACTCTTCGGCCTCATTGCTTCATTTCACGGCATCATCCTTGGGTATTCACGTCAGATATTTGCGTTGGCGCGGGCCGGGTTTTTGCCCAGGTTTTTGGCGTCAATTCACCCTAGATTCGACACACCATGGCTTGCTATTCTAGCCGGAGGCGTTGTTGGTATCGCTGCCATTTTCAGTGACAATGTAATTCACTTTGGTGGACAGTCGCTCACGGCAAATATTGTGACCATTTCAGCGCTGGGTGCGCTGCTTATGTACATCGTCAGCATGGTGTCCCTGATCCGGTTACGTGAGCGCGAGCCCGATCTGCCGCGGCCGTTCCGCGCTATCGGATATCCATATATGCCCGCGTGGACGTTATTCAGCGCCTCGATTGCTCTGGGCAGCCTGGTGTATTACAACCGGCTTCTTTCTTTGCTCTTCGTCATCTTGCTTGGGATCGGTTACATCCTTTACCGCCTCCGCCGCAGGCTGATCCTTGGCACAGAACCGCAGCCTGCCATCAGCGAAGTTCGTTAAGGTTCCTGCCGCCAGGCGTCTTGCTGACATGATTGCCGACCGAACGCGCGGCCGACCGTATGGGGCCGATCACGCGCTCGAGACATCCCGAGAGCGGCATTTCGATTCGGTGGGACTCCTGCTGCGAAACTGCGATCCGTTCCGCCACGTTGCCGAAATTAGATAACGTTGCCGAATTCAGGTTGTTAGTATGGTGAGTCGTTTGCCGTATTTCGCCAAGCCGAGAGGGGTCGTACTCGTGTGCTTTTCTTTTCGTTGTGTTCGATGTTGAGTCCGCAACTGTTGAGAAGCGCAGTCTATGGCGGAAAATTGTGGCAGCTGCTTGCGATCCCGCGGAGGCAATCTCGCAAACGGGCGGGCCAGCGCATTCTAACGGGCACGAAACATATTTAAGTTCATGCGAACCTCTCCGATAAAAGTGTACTTTGTGTCGCATTAAGAATGGAAAGGCATGCAGTCATGTCTAGTGTTCAACTGAGGGACAGGTCTCAAGTGTCCGGGATGCTGGGAGTGGATGCGCTGGAGGGCCTGGTTCGGCGCGACGAAGTTCGGACCGTGATCGTTGCCTTTACGGATCACTGTGGCCGCTTGATTGGAAAACGTTTTGACGCCGAGGCATTCCTCGAAAACGTAGTTGAGCATGGCACCCATGTGTGTGACTATCTGCTGGCAAATGATATGGAGATGGCGCCCGTCAGTGGATATCGATTTACCAGTTGGCAGAGCGGTTACGGCGATTTAAAGCTGACGCCCGACCTGAACACTCTCCGTTTGACAAGCTGGTTGGAGAAGACGGCACTCGTTTTGTGTGACGCGAGCAGCGAAAAAACCGGAAAACCTATTGCCATCGCACCACGCTCGATCTTGCAGCGACAATTGGAGCGGGCTCGAGAGTTGTCGCTCGCGAGTGTTGTCGCGTCGGAATTGGAGTACTACCTGTTCTTGAACAGCTATCGCGATTCCGCTTTGAAAGGTTATGCCGGCTTGGAAGGGGCAGGCTGGTATTCGGAGGATTATCACATCTTCCAGGGCACGCGGAACGAGAACTACACAGCTTCGGTGCGGCATCATCTCAAGCATTCCGGAGTTCCAGTCGAAAGTTCCAAGGGCGAATGGGGTATCGGTCAACACGAACTCAATATCGTCCATACAGAAGCCCTGGAGATGGCGGACCGCCACGTAATCTACAAACAATGTCTGAAAGAAGTGGCGGAACAGATGGAATTGAGCGTGAGTTTCATGGCGAAAGTTGCCACCGGTGCCGCTGGATCCAGTTGTCATATTCATCTCAGTCTGTGGCGTGATGGCGTCAATGCGTTTGTAGGTGACGAGTCATGTGGCCCAGTAAAGTGCTCGAACATATTCCGTTGGTTTCTGGGCGGCTGGATCCGCCACGTACCGGACGTGATGGTGTTCTATGCGCCAACCGTGAATTCTTATAAGCGATATGTCGAAGGCTCATGGGCGCCAACCCGCATCGCCTGGAGTTACGACAACCGCACTGCCGGGTTCCGGATAGTTGGCCGCGACCAAAGTCTTCGCATCGAGTGCCGAATACCTGGCGCAGACACCAATCCTTATCTCGCCTTCGCCGCGGCTTTGGCTTCGGGACTCGATGGGATTAAGGAAAAGATCGAGCCTCCGGAATCCGTCTCGGGTGATCTCTATGGCGCAACCGATGCTCACCGGGTGCCCAAGACGCTGGGAGACGCTGTTCAACATTTCGCGAATAGCGACTTCACGCGGAGAGCATTTGGGGAAGAGGTGGTGACGCACTATGCGCATTTCTTCCAAACCGAACAAAATACTTTCAACGGCGCGGTAACGGACTGGGAACGCAAGCGGTATTTTGAGAGGATTTGAAGACAGAAGCGTATCCAGGGCAGGAAGTCCGATGAGAGGGACAAAGCGATCGTGAGGCTCGAAAATAAAGTTGCTCTGATTACAGGCGCCTCCAGCGGAATCGGCCGCGAAACCGCACTGCTATTTGCGCGTGAAGGCGCCTGCGTAGTCGTGGCCGATGTGGAAGATAGTGGCGGCCAAGAGACGGTCGAGATGATACAGCGCCAGAAGGGAAAAGCCGCTTACGTTCGGGCGGACGTCTCCAATGCCGCAGACTGTGAGCGCATGGTCGCAGTCGCCGAAGAACAGTTTGGCAAGCTGAATGTGCTATTCAACAATGCCGGAATCATGCATGCCCAGGATGATGATGCGATTTCTACTGACGAAAAGGTCTGGGATCTCACGATGAATATCAACGCCAAGGGGGTGTTCTTCGGATGCAAATACGGTATCCCCGCGTTACGTCGAGCGGGTGGAGGCTCCATCGTGAATACGGCTTCGTTTGTGGCGCTCCTCGGAGCGGCGACTCCCCAGATCGCGTATACGGCAAGCAAGGGTGCTGTGCTGGCATTGACTCGCGAGCTCGCAGTGGTTCATGCGAGAGAAAACATCCGGTTAAATGCATTATGCCCGGGCCCCCTCAGAACCGAGCTGCTGATGAAGTTCCTCGACACGGAACAGAAACGACACAGAAGGCTTGTCCATATTCCCATGGGCCGTTTCGGTGAGGCGGTTGAGATCGCGCGGGCCGCGTTGTTTCTGGCATCAGATGAGTCCTCGTTTGTGACAGGCACTGAATTCCTGGTTGACGGCGGCATTGCTGCTGCCTATGTAACTCCTGAGTGATCATGCCCCATAACGCCGCCGCCACTTTCTCTGGAATCCGGACAATTAGTCCTGTCGATGGCTCCGTCTATGTAGAACGTCCGCTGGCATCTGACGCGGAAATTGAAGCCAAACTGGCAAAAGCAAAAAAATCTCAACATGAGTGGAAGCTAGTGCCGATCTCCGAGCGTGCTTCTATCTGCAGGCGAGCCGTGGCCTCCCTGGTGGAACGCGCCACGCAACTCGGGACCGAGCTTACGTGGCAGATGGGGCGTCCGATTCGTTACAGTCCGATGGAGATTCGAAACGGCTTTCAGGAGCGGGCGCTGTACATGATTGACATCGCCGAAGCCGAGCTCGCGGATTGTGAGGTTGAGCCGAAGGACAACTTTCGCCGCTTCATCCGGAACGAGCCTGTAGGTGTTGTTCTCGCTCTCATGCCCTGGAACTATCCCTACTTATGTTCCGGCAATTTTGTAATCCCGGCAATCATGGCGGGCAATAGTGTGATTCTCAAACCTGCGCCGCAAAGCCCTCTAGTAGCCGAAAGATATACTGAAGCGTTCAGTCAGGCCGGGCTGCCGGAGGGTGTTTTTCAATTTCTGCACTTGGCCCATGATCAGGTGGAACGGGTGATTCGCGATCCACGGGTCGGCTTTGTGGCGTTCACCGGTTCAGTGGATGGTGGACGCAGCATACAACGCGCGAGGGGAGAGCGTTTTATTGGTGCGGGCTTAGAGCTAGGTGGGAAGGATCCGGCATATGTCCGCGCCGACGCTTTTCTAGAGCAATCCGTCGAGAACCTCGTGGACGGTGTGTTCTTTAATTCGGGGCAATCCTGCTGTGCGGTCGAAAGGATCTATGTTCATCAGGATGTTTGGGAGAAGTTTCTAGAGGGATTTGTCGAACTTACAAAGAAGTATGTGTTAGACAATCCTTTAGATTCTGCTACCACTCTAGGCCCCGTGGTCAACGAGCGGGCTGCAGCCTCCATTCGTCTGAAGGTGGAAGAAGCAGTACACAATGGCGCGCTGCCATTGGTGGATGCTTCGTTCTTCCCCAAGAGCAAGCAAGGCACTCCTTATCTGGGGCCTCAGGTTCTTGCAAATGTCGACCACGGAATGCAAGTGATGACGGAGGAAACATTTGGGCCCGTGGCGCCGTTAATGCGGGTGAAGGACGATGCGGAGGCCGTGTCCCTTATGAATGATAGTCGTTATGGGCTCACTGCCTCGGTCTGGACGTCGGATGTCGACGCCGCCATACGAATTGGAAGCAGCATAGAAAGCGGTACTTGGTTCATGAACCGCTGTGATTATGTTGATCCTGCACTTCCATGGACTGGTATTAAGGATTCCGGGCATGGATGTAGCCTCTCTCGACGCGGATATGCCTCGCTAACGCAACCAAAGTCATTCCACCTGCGACTTTCTCTGTGAAGCGCTGCCTTCTCGTCAGGTGAGGAACGGCGGTCTCTTTACGCGTGAGAAGACATGGTCACCGTTCGAGCGCAGGATTACTGCTCCGCTAGACCAGATCTGACCGAAGGTGGGAAGCGAAAGCCTTCTGCGGGAGGATGTACAACCGAAACACTATTCAGCAGGGTCGTAGTTCAAGCTTTGTCCGAGCCATCGCTCGACCTCTGCAACGGTCATTCCTTTACGCTCGGAATAGCTGGCGACTTGATCGCGGTCGATCTTGCCGAGGTTGAAATATCTCGATTGAGGGTGGGCGAGGTAGAGGCCACTCACGCTGGACCCGGGCCACATTGCGAAAGACTCTGTTATTTGGATACCGGTGTTCGCCTGCACATCCAGTAGGCCCCAGAGCAGCCCCTTCTCGGTGTGATCTGGGCATGCGGGATAACCTGGTGCTGGCCGGATGCCGCGGTATTTTTCCTGGATGAGGTCCGCAACGCTCAGATGCTCCGCACAACCATAGCCCCACTCCTCGCGAACCTGCTTGTGCAGACATTCGGCGAAAGCTTCCGCCAGGCGATCGGCAATGGCTTCTGCCATGATCGCGTTGTAGTCATCGTGTTCAGACCTGAATCGATCGCATAGCTCCTTCAGGCCGATCCCGCTGGTTACTGCGAAAGCACCGATGTAGTCGCGCAGCCCCATTTCTCTCGGTGCGATGAAGTCCGCAAGCGACCGGCATGGTTCGTTACCTTCCCGATTTGCCTGTTGACGAAGGAAATGGAATTGCGTCAGCACATTTGCTCGTGTGCAGTCTGCATATAGCTCGATGTCGTCTCCCACAGCGTTAGCGGGGAAGAATCCATATACACCGCGTGCAGCTATCAGGTTCCTATCGATGATTCGATCGAGGAGAGCGTTGGCCTCAGCGAATATCTGACGCGCCTGCGCGCCCTGCCTTTCATCATCGAGAATGCGCGGGTAGACGCCTTTCAGCTCCCAGGTGTGAAAGAACGGCGACCAGTCAATGAACTCGCGAAGCGTCGAAAGAGGGAAGTCCTTAAGCACGCGTACGCCGGTGAACGAGGGAACAGCGATATCTTCAGCGCGCCATTCAATTGGAGTGCGCCTCCTGCGGGCCTCCTCGAGCGGGACCACCTTTTGGCGTGGCGCGGAGTAGGATTTGCGGATTGCATCGTACTCAGCGCGATGCTTGGTCACGTACTCTGCTTTGCCATCTTCACTCAGAAGGCTGCTCATCACAGGCACGGCCCTGCTGGCATCGAGCACGTGGACCACAGGTTCACTATAGTGGGGCGCTATCTTGACCGCGGTATGAGCACGCGTTGTAGTTGCGCCGCCAATAAGCAGCGGCAGCTTGAAACCTTGCCTCTGCATCTCGCGAGCCACGTGCACCATCTCGTCGAGAGATGGTGTAATGAGGCCGCTGAGACCGATCATGTCGGCCTTCTCTGTCCTGGCGCGCTCGAGAATTCTTTCGCAGGGGACCATCACCCCCATATCAATGACTTCGTAGTTGTTGCAGGCTAACACCACGCCGACGATGTTCTTGCCAATGTCATGAACATCGCCCTTGACGGTTGCGAGCACGATCTTTCCCTGCGCCTTGACCTTCTGACCACTGGCAGCGAGCGCGTCCTTTTCGGCCTCCATAAAAGGCGTCAGGTGCGCCACAGCCTTCTTCATGACGCGAGCAGACTTCACCACCTGGGGCAGGAACATCTTGCCGGCGCCGAACAGATCGCCTACCACGCTCATGCCCGCCATAAGCGGTCCTTCGATCACGAGAAGCGGCCGGCCCAGCTTGACGCGAGCCTCCTCGGCATCCAGTTCGATATGGGTGTCAATACCTTTGACTAGTGCGTGAGAAAGGCGCTCCTCAACCGTGCCGTTGCGCCACTCTTCCGCCTTCTTTTCGTTCACGGCGGTGCTCGTGCCCTTCAATGCTTCGCCGAAATCCACCAGGCGCTCCGTCGCGTCTGGCCTGCGGTTCAGCAGCACGTCTTCTACCAGCACCTTCAGCTCCGGCTCGATCTCTTCGTATACCTCGAGAATGCCGGCATTCACGATCCCCATATCCATGCCCGCAGCGATGGCGTGATAAAGAAACGCTGAGTGCATCGCTTCGCGAACTCTGTTATTGCCTCGGAAGCTGAATGAAACATTCGAGACACCGCCGCTCACCTTGGCATGCGGAAGGTTGGCCTTGATCCAGCGGGTAGCGTTAAAAAAATCCACCGCGTAATTGTTGTGCTCCTCCATCCCGGTGGCAACCGTGAGGATATTTGGGTCAAAGATGATGTCTTCGGGTGGAACCCCCACCTCGTCCACCAGAAGCTTATAGGCACGCTCGCAGATACGAATCTTATCTTCGTATGTGGCAGCCTGGCCTTGTTCATCAAAGGCCATCACCACTGCTGCCGCACCGTACTTCAATACCGTCGCGGCGTTCTGGCGAAATTTCGCTTCACCCTCTTTAAGAGAAATCGAATTTACGATGCCTTTGCCTTGCAGGCACTTGAGTCCCGCCTCGATGACTTCCCACTTTGAGGAGTCAATCATGAAGGGCACTTTGGCCACTTCGGGCTCGCTCGCCAGTAACAGCAGAAAGCGAGTCATAGCCGCGACGCCATCGATCATGCCTTCGTCCATGCAGATGTCGATGACGTTGGCTCCGTTCTCGACCTGCTGACGGGCTATGCTTACGGCTTCTTCGTACTTACCTGCCTTGATCAGTTTCGCGAACTTTGGCGACCCGGCCACATTGGTCCGCTCGCCGATCATGATGAACACGCCATCTTGCTGGGTAAATGGTTGAGAGCCGGAAAGATGGAGCGGTTTCGTTTCCGCGGTTCCGCTCACGCTGCGACCTCAATCTTGCCGAGTTTTCGCGGTGGCAGGCCTTCGAGCGCCTTGGCGATCGCCGCAATGTGCTCGGGCGTATTGCCACAGCAGCCTCCGGCAATGTTGATCAGCCCTGCCCGAGCGAAGTCGCCCAGGTAGAGCGCCATGTCCTGCGGTCCCAGATCGAAGCCTGTCTCTGAGAGCGGATTGGGCAGACCGGCATTCGGATAGCAGGAGATCGGCACGTCCGCCTTCTCGGAGAGTTCCTCGAGGAACGGGTACATCAGATCAGGACCAAGAGAGCAATTAAGCCCTACTGACAGCGGCTTCACGTGCTGCACTGCATTCCAGAACGCTTCTGTGGTCTGCGCGGAGATCAATGTCTCGCCGCCCCGACCCACCGCCGCTGAGATCATCACCGGCAGCTCCTTGGCATCCTGGTCGAATACTTCGCGGATGGCCACCAGTGCTGCCTTGGCATTCAACGAGTCGAAAATCGTCTCGACAAGAAGCAAGTCTGAGCCGCCGGCGATCAGCGCGCGAACCTGTTGCATGTAGGCGGTCTTCACCTGGTCGAACGTGACCACACGGAATCCCGGGTCGTCGGCATCGGGCGAGTTCGAAAGAGATACGGTCAACGGCCCCATCGCTCCCGCGACGAACCGTTGACGCCCGGTTGCATTTGCGACGCGATCAGCCCACTCGCGGCACTGCCGCGCCGACTGCTCGTTGATTTCCCAAGCCAGGCCGCTGAGGAATGGATCCTCGATAATCTTCTGGTAGAACGCCGGATCCTTCCGGCCGCCATCTTCGCGCGGATCGCCGACGAAGAACTCGCTCTGAGTGATGCTGGTGGCGCCGAATGTGTTTGTCTCGATGATGTCCGCTCCCGCCTCCAGAAATCGCCGATGAATGTCAGAGATCATCTGCGGCTGAGTCAGGGTGAAAAGATCGCCGTTATTCAGGAGGTCCTTCTTCGAATCCTTGAAGCGCTCTCCACGGATATCGACTTCTTTCATCCCGTAGGTGCGGATCGTCGTCCCCATCGCTCCGTCGATGATGGCGATACGGGTTTCAAGGATTTTATGGAGAGAGTGGGCTGTAGTCATTGGATCTTTGATGGTTCCGGACCTCGCAAGATGCAACCAATAGCTGTCACTTGTCGTGCAGAGACCGGAGCTATCCCTCTTTCATTATAACGATTTAGCGAAGGGATCGAGAAACGCCTCGCCGTCGGCTAGCGATAATGGGCTTCTCTCGTTCGAGTGGCTGTGGAGTAAATTCTCCGAATGCATCTTTGGAAACGAGCCAGAGGTTGTTCAGGCAGAATCGCTGTGGCGGTTCACCTTGGAGTAGCGGTTTCGATCGCGCTGTCAGCACTACTGTCAACCGATGTCGCAGGAATCGCCGAGGGCCAAATTTCTACGAACTCCGTGCGCGTCGCTCTACGTGATGGCGTCCTGCAGGGAAAGCGTTTCGGGCCTGCGCACGGCGGAATGTTTCTCGGCATTCCTTACGCTGCGCCGCCAATTGGGAATTTACGTTGGCGGCCTCCGCAGCAGCCGCAGAAGTGGTCGGGAACGCTTTCCGCCACTCATTACGGACCTGCATGCCCGCAGCTTCCGAGCCCCTGGCTGCCTGAGATGATCGGTCGCTCCCAAATGAAGACCGACGAAGCGTGTCTGTATCTGAACGTCTGGACACCGAACCTCAATGCTTCGCAAAAGCTGCCCGTCATGGTATGGGTTCACGGCGGCGGAAACGTTGAGGGTTCACAGGAATGGCCGCCACTTGGAGCAACGTTAGCTGCGCGCGGAGTGGTGGTCGTGACCATCAATTACCGGCTCGGAATTCTTGGCTTCCTTGCACATCCGGAACTGGGCGCGGAGTCGCCCGATCCTGCCTCTGGAAATTATGGGCTGCTCGATCAAATGGCGGCTCTTCGTTGGGTAAAGAACAATATTGATCGATTCGGCGGGGACCCACATCGCGTCACCGTCTTTGGCGCCTCATCCGGTTCACTCGACATCTGCGATCTGATGGCTTCTCCGCTGGCGAGCGGTCTGTTTGAAGGAGCGATCCTGCAGAGCGGAGTATGTGTAGACTCGCTTGCTCGCTCGCTGCCGGAGGCCGAAAACGCTGGCAGACGATTGACGACGGAGATCATCGGCGACGGCAAATCTGGTTCCATTGCGGCGCTTCGTGCTCTGCCGGCCGAGGTATTGGTGCATAAAGCAGCGGCGGCCAAAAACGCGGATTTTGATCCTATCGTGGATCACTGGGTACTTCCAGAGCAGCCTCTTCAGGCTTTTGCTCACGGACGTCAGGCTAAGGTTCCGGTCATCGTTGGGAGCAATCTCGATGAGGTATCGATATTCGCAAGTCCGCTGGTGGGCGGGAAATCTTATCGCCCGAAGACGACGGACGAATATCGCAACTGGCTGTCGAAGGAATTTCATTCCGACGCGCAACAAGTGTTTGAGGCATATCCGGCACGGACAGATGCAGCGACTCCTGCGGCTTTTCTCGCCATGGATACGGATTATGAATTCGGCTTCGGCTCGGGCCTGCTCGCGCGTGAGGTCGCGAGTACGGGGCAGCGAGCCTATCTTTACATCTTCACGAAGCCTGGCAAGGGAGCCTTTGCCCCGCTCGGAGCATTTCATAGTGAAGAGAGTATGTATCTCAGCCAGAAGTACTGGACGAGCTGGGTGAAGTCTCCCGATGACGCGGAGCTTTCAGAAGCGATCATCGGCTACTGGATCGAGTTTGCTAAGACAGGAAAGCCGTCATCCCCGGAATTGCCACCTTGGCCAGCCTATCAAGTTGATGCACCCATGGCGCAAGAGCTCGGCTCACAGGTGAAACAAACCCGCGTACCCCGCGCAGGCCAGATGAAGGTTTTCGAAAAAATACTCAACTCACGCATACGCTCAGCTTCGGCGTCGCGTTAACAACTGACGAAGAGAATCCTGTAGAAATAAAGCCTTGGATATATCCAGAGCAGGTTATCTCCTGTATATGTCGAACGTGGTGGAGAGCTGTTCCCATGGAGAAGTCAGGACCATCGCTTGCGTGTAATCGTCGAAGATTGATCCTGCCATTGGTGTCGCGCTAAAAGTTCCTGATGCTTATCAACTAGAGAGGGAAGAGCGATTCACAGGCCGCACGCAGCCAGATGGCGACCGCCGTCGCTCCCGGATCGGGATGACCGAGCACGCGATCTCCAAGATAGCTCGATCGGCCCAGCCGTGGTCTCATCTGAGCGGTCGCGTGGGCGCCACGCTCCGCCGCTTCGACCGACTTCAAGACTACGTCCCGCGATAGCTCACCGCGACCATTTTTCAAAGACTGCACAAATGGATCGAGAGCATCCAACATCGTCCGATCGCCGGGTTTTGCGCCGCCTAATGCGCTGAGCGCTTGGCAGCCCTGATCGATGCCTTCGACCCACTGTGTTATTCCCGTTGCCATCGAGTTCTCCAGAGTGCTTGCGCAACGCAGAGCGAGCACGCCATAGAGTGGCCCTGATGATCCACCCATCTCACGCTGCAAGATATGACCGAGTGCTTTAAGCGCGGCAGGAGCGCTGCCCATAAGATGCATACTCACCATATTCTGCACCGCCACCGCCGCACGCTTCATGCTGAGCCCGAGATCGCCATCGCCCGTGAGGCGATCCAGCTCTGTTAGCTTTGTTTCCGCATCGATAAGGGCGTTGCACGCGGCTTCAATGGCACGCTTTGTTCTTCTGCCCGCCTCTGTCGGGGTATGTTCGCTGATCGGAGGCCTGACTTTCACGGCGACATCGGCCATAGTCTGCGCTTCTGGTTTGCCCGGACGCCGCTTCGGTGCGTTCGGCCATGCAGGAGCTGTGGTGGTTGCATCAAGCCATTCCAGCCACTCATCGTTTACGCCGAGAAGGGAAATCGAAATGCCCGCCATGTCCAACGACGAGAGAAAAGTTCCCGCATAGATTCGCTCCACCGTAAATCCCTTGCTTTCGAGAAAGGGGACGGCGTGACGCGCGACAATCGCAAGTTCCATCTCCGTGCTGGCTCCAAGGTTGTTCACCATCACGGCGATCCGTTTCTTGTCGCCGAACTTTCCATATTTGAGGATTTCTCTCAATAGCATTTCGGTCAGTTCGTTCGCGCCCTGTAGCTTCATCCGCTGTACGCCGGGCTCACCGTGAATACCCAGCCCTACCTCGATCTCGTCCTCGGCAAGCTCAAAGCTCGCTCTTCCGACGGCAGGTGACGTTCCAGCGGAAAGCGAAATACCCATGGTCGCCAGCGACTGAATCGCCGCTTTACACGTTACCGCGAGATCGGCCAGACTCTTGCCTTGAGCCGCTGCGGCGCCGAGCAGCTTGTGAATGAGAACAGTGCCGGATAGCCCACGCGCACCCATGGCTTGTTCCATTGCCTTCAGGGCAACATCGTCGTTCACGATAACCGTGTCGACCGGGATGCCTTCGGCCCGCGCCATTTCGGCCGCCACTCCAAAGTTCATCCGATCGCCAGTGTAGTTTTTCACGATCAGCAGAGCGCCGGGCTTTCCGGCCACCGCCGTGATGGCGGCGAAGATGGAATCGCTGCTCGGTGACGTGAAGACTTCTCCAGCCACAGCGGCGCTGAGCATCCCCGCGCCAATGTAGCCGGCATGCGCCGGTTCATGACCGCTGCCTCCCCCGGAGATCACTGCGACCTGTCGATGACGGACCTGTTCCGCATCCGCTCGGAGCAGGACCTTATGTCCCGACAATCGGACGGAGCCTGGGTGCAACAAGGACAGTCCTTGCAGCATTTCTTCCACGACGTGTTCGGGATGGTTGATGAATTTCTTCATGACGCCTGATGCGCAATGACGAAGCGCAACCCTATTTTATTCATCTGTTTCCATAGCGGTATACATTGCAGCTTCTGGGATTTTGCCAATTCAACTCTGCTCTGCAGGCGATACATTCTCGAGCCTTGAGCAGAAGGTGAACGCTCTACAGCACTATTCTGGATCGACCCTGCATCAGGGTGCTAACTGCTCGAACCGCGATAGCTAACTCATCTACAGAGACGCACTCACGGTCGCTATGGGCGGTTCGCATGTCTCCAGGTCCGAATACGACGACCTCTTCGGCGATCGATGACCAGGCGCTGGCTTCTGATCCGAAGGCAATGGACGTGGCTGGTTGTCCAGCCATGCTCTCGATTGATCTGACCAGAGGACTGTCGGCAACGGTTTCGAATCCGGACTGCTCTCTGAGAATCTCCAAGGACCCGCGTACGCCCGGATATCGTGTTTGCACGCCATTCAGCACCTTGCGTACGGCGGAAGGCACGTGATCGGGCGACAATCCCGGAATAGGTCGCCACTCCAAAAGGAGACTGGCTCGTCCGGGGATGATGTTCTTCGCGGAGCCGCCTTGAATGGTGCCTACATTTAATGTGGTGAATCCAGGCTCGAAGAAGTCATTGGTCTCGATGGCGAGTTGCTGGCTAAGCTCTTCCAGCGCAGATACCAGACGGGCCGCGGCATAGATGGCCGACACACCCTGCGCCGGCAATGCGCTATGCGCTTCTCGACCTTCGATTGTGATGCGCGCGAGGCAGTAGCCCTTTCCGGCGCGCGCGGGGCGCAGCGATGTGGGTTCGCCGATGATGAGTCGCCTTGGTCGTAGGGTATCTGTCGCGATCAGGCGCTGCGTACCAATGCATCCCACCTCTTCGTCTGCGGTGAATGCGAAACGCAGTCCAGGAATCCAGGCTGCGTCGTCGCACTCAGCGGCGGTCAGCAGGCACGCCAGAAATCCTTTCACATCGCAGGCGCCACAACCATGCAACATCTGTCCCTCTCGGATCGGCTGCAGAGCCTGCTGCCAGTCCTTCGCATAGGGAACAGTGTCTGTGTGGCACAAAAAGGCAAGATCAACGTCACGATGCTCAACGTTTTGGCCCGGTGGCGCTGCTATCAGGTTGACCTTTTCCGTCCCGTACTCATCAATGTATGCAACTTCTCGCGTTGTCCACTCGCGAGCTGTAAGCGCAGAACTCACGTAATTGGTTATAGGACGGTTCGACATCGCGGATACGGACGGAATCCGGATCAAGCTCGAGAGATGGTTGACGACAGCGCTCAACGGAAACTCCTGTGGCGACCTTTCATCTCCATACCTTGCGATAAACCTCTCGATATCTGCTGACGATCTCCTCCTCGAGTGGATGGTGCCCGTCGCTGAGAATGATTTTGCCGTTTACTATGACGTCGCGGATTGCGGTGCGATTCGCTCCGAAGACAAGCATAGGGAGGAGCGTTTCCGGTGTGTGGCCGGCGATCGAGATTTCTTCGAGATCGAAGGAGACCATGTCGCCGTACTCACCGGGAAGCAGTGACCCGGATTCGATTCCCAATGCCTGCGCACCGTGAATGGTCGCGCAGTCGAAGAGACGCGCTGCGATGGGTCGGCTGCCAATTTGATCAAGAACCGCGCGTTGCTGCTGTGCAAGACGCATGTGGTAATCCAACTCTCTTGCGTCTTCCAGGGGATCGATCTGTGCCTGGCTATCTGATCCAACCGCGTGACGCACGCCCAGCTTCATGAGCGCGTCTACCGGGACAATGCCATCGCCGAGGTTGCGCTCTGTCGTGGGGCAGGAGCAGACGATCGCTCGTGTGTCCGCAAATGCGCTTATCTCGTGTGCTGTGAGATGAATTGCGTGGATAGCGACGAAATCATCCCCAAGCAGACCTTCTCGCGCGAGTAGCTCCACCGGAGTGCATCCGTACTCCCGCTGGCACTCGATGTTCTCGCCAACCTGTTCCGCAACATGCATGTGGATCGGCATGGAATTCCTGCGTGCAGACGATACGATCTCGCGCAGATCCTCTAAAGGCACAGCGCGGATGCTGTGCGGCGCGACACCCACCTGCACCTCTGCAGAATCTTTTGGATAGAAAGCTCTCAGTCGTGTGAGGTTCGATAGGAAGGCGTCGGTCCTCTCGAAGAAGCGCCGGTGGCCAACATCCGTCGGTACCTTGTAGCCGGATCGTTGATAGGCCGATCGAAGAAGGACGATGCGCAGCCCGACAGATTGCGTGGCCGCGATGACCTGATGCGCGAGCAGGTTTGGATCCTCGTAGGGCGTTCCGTCGGGCGCGTTATGGAGATAGTGAAACTCGCCAACGGTCGTGATGCCCGCGCGCACCATTTCGAGAAAACACATGCGCGCTACGTCATACACGTCCTCAGGCGAGAGATGAGCAGCGGCCTGATACATCGTGTTGCGCCATGACCAGAAGTCTTTTCCACTCACAACGCGCGATTCCGCGCGGCCGCGGATGAGGCGTTGGAAGGAATGCGAATGCGCGTTCACGAAGCCGGGAAGGAGCGCTTTGCCACTGAGATGAATTTGTTCGGCAGTCGCTGCTGCGTCTGTAATAAGGCCGGCGTCGTCCACAATCAGATGCTTTCCAGACACGAAGCCGCCGTCCTGGTAGAGCAGAGTTGGCTGGAAGGTCTTAGGCATCGTGCTCCGCGTGCGTGTTCGCACCCTGATCTGACAAAACGATGGGTCTGCCGCTGCACCAGACCTCGCGTACTGGATTCATGCCTATGCAGTAGAGCAGATCTCGCCAGTCGCGCGAGTCCAGGACAACGAAGTCTGCTTGCGCGCCTGGTTCGATGCGTCCTGCGTCTGAAAGTCCAAGCGCGTGGCCGGCGTTCACCGTTCCGGCGATGAGTGTTTCGCCCGCGGTGAGTCCATTCAAGCGCACGGCCAGTCCGAGCGCAGCGCTGGTGGAGAACAAGGGGCTCGATCCAGGATTGAGATCTGTGCCAACGGCGACCGCCGCGCCGGCGTCAATCAATTGGCGGCCGGGCGCCCTGGGAATGCCCAGGTGCAGTGACACTCCGGGCAGAATCGTGGCGATGGTTGGTCCTGGGCTAAAAAGATCAAATTGATGCGGTTGGCAGGCTTCCAGATGATCGACGCTGAGTGCCTTGAGGCGCATTGCCAGCTCGAGACCGCCGACGGAATGAAACTGCTCCGCGTGCATCTTGACGCGCATGCCGTGTCCCAGAGCGCAGGTGAGAACAGATTCAGCCTCTTTCACGCTCCACGCCTCTTTCTCGACGAAGATGTCGACCGCATGCGCTAGGCCACGTCGTGCAGCTTCCGGAATCAGCTCGCTTCGCAGTTGCGCGAGATAGTCATCCCGTTTACTGAGGTCGCTGGGTGGTATGTGAATGAGCAGCGTCGGCACAATCCGGATTGGCAGTCTCGCGGCGAGCGCGCGGATAGCTTGGAGCATCCGGAGTTCCTGAGGGACCGTAAAACCGTAACCCGATTTCACCTCGACCACGGTTGCTCCCGAACGAATCAGTTGCCAGACGCGGCGCTCCGCGCTCGACACCAACTCCGCGTCAGATGCAGCCGTGGTCGCGCGGATGGTGCTCCAAATGCCGCCGCCGGAGGCGAGTATCTGTTCGTAGGTAATGCCGGAAGTACGTGCATCGAAATCGCCGAGTCGATCGCCGGCCCAGACCGCGTGCGTGTGTGGATCGACCAGCCCCGGAACGATCGTGCAGCCGCCGAGATCGGTCGTACGCGATGCTGTTCCGGACCAGTCCGCCGCAGGACCAGTCCACACGAAGCGGCCAGCAGCGATCGCGATGGCGGCGTTCTCGATGACCCTCAGCTCGCGCATCTGCGTGCCGAACTTTGGACCAGCACCTATGGGCGTGACGAGCTGCGCGATGCCGGTGATCAGAAGGTCGGCATTCATGCGAGGCTTGGCATGTCGAGACTGCGGTCTCGCGCCACTCCCTGCGCCTTCGTGTAACCGGCATCTGCGTGCCGGATCACGCCCATCGCTGGATCGTTGGTGAGGCAGAGGCGCAGACGCTGCTCCGCTTCCTCGCTGCCGTCGGCCACCGCGACCAGACCTGCGTGTTGGCTGTAGCCCATGCCCACACCGCCACCGTGATGAAAGCTCATCCAGGCTGCGCCACTGGCGATTCCAGTCGCAAAATTGAGCAGCGCCCAATCGGATACGGCATCCGAGCCGTCCAGCATGGCTTCGGTTTCGCGGTAGGGACTGGCAACCGATCCCGCGTCCAGATGATCTCTGCCGATAACGATGGGCGCGGAAAGCTTTCCATCCCGAACCATTCTGTTGAAGAGAAGACCAGCCTTATCGCGTTCGCGATAACCGAGCCAGCAAATGCGTGCAGGCAACCCTTGAAATGCGATTTCCTTCGAGGCGAACCGCAGCCATTGTTGCAGGCGCTCGTCATCGGGAAAGAGTTTCAGCAGGGCAGCATCGGTCTTCGCGATGTCTTCCGGATCTCCGGAGAGCGCAACCCAACGGAAGGGGCCGCGGCCTTCGCAGAAGGAATCGCGAATGAAGGCCGGCACGAATCCGGGATAGCTGAAAGCATCAGCGACGCCGGCCTCTTTCGCCTGTGTTCGTAGATTGTTCCCATAGTCAAACGCGATCGCGCCGCGCCGCTGCATTTCGAGAATCGCCTGCACATGCTCTGCCATCGCTGCACGCACGCGGTCCATGTACGACGCTGGATTCTGGGCACGCAGGGCGTTCAGGTCCTCGTCGACGAGAGCGGGCGGGAGATATCCCCACATAGGATCGTGCGCGCTGGTCTGGTCGGTCACGAGCTCGGGTGTGAATCCGGATTTCACCATGGCCGGCAACACTTCTGCGGCATTGCCTTGAAGACCGATGGACAAAGCCGTTTTGTCGCGCTTGGCTTGTTGCGCCATACTGATCGCTTCATCCAGAGAAACCGTCGCGCGATCGAGGTATCTGGTCTTCAATCGCCGCTCGATGCGTGTCGGATCGACCTCAACGCAGATGCTGACGCCGCCGGCCAGCTTGACTGCGAGCGGCTGCGCTCCACCCATGCCGCCAAGCCCCGCGGTAACGCTGATGGCGCCGGCGAGTGTGCCGTTGAAATGCTGCTTCGCCGCGGCCTTGAATGTTTCATAGGTGCCTTGCAGGATGCCTTGCGTCCCGATGTAGATCCAAGAGCCGGCGGTCATCTGGCCGTACATCATGAGACCGGCGGCATCGAGGCGGTCGAACTCCTCCCAGTTCGCCCATCGCGGTACAAGGTTCGAGTTCGCGATGAGGACTCGAGGCGCCAGCCGATGCGTCTGGACAACGCCGACCGGTTTTCCTGACTGGATGAGCAGCGTCTCTTCGTTCCCCAGGCGATCCAGCGTCTCGACGATTTTGTGATAGCACTCCCAGTTGCGCGCCGCTTTGCCGCGGCCACCATAAACTATGAGCTCCTCCGGCTTCTCGGCAACTTCAGGATCGAGATTGTTCATCAGCATCCGCTTAGCGGCTTCCTGAATCCATCCACGAGCTGTCCTGGTGTTTCCACGTGGTGCTCGAATTGCGGCGTGCGTTGTTGTCACTGGCTCACCATGGGGCGGGACTCAGTCGCATCAGGGTCCACCGTACTTTCTACCAGAAGCACGCACGATGTGGTGCAGCATCTGTCCGGCCCGCTAGTGGGTCAGTTTGCGCTGAAAGAGGGCGTTTAGCCGACCCTACCAGCGCACTTGTACGAGATGCCGACTTTTCGGCCATGTGGATTTTGGTTGAGTGAATTGGCGATATGACTCAATCTGCGGATACCTTTTCTACTCGGTTCGGAGCGCTTTCATTGGATCCAACCGGGAAGCGCGCCATGCGGGAGCCAGGCAGGCCAGAACCGCAACCGCCAGCAGCGTCGCAATCACGCTGGAGAGAACCACAGCATCGAGAGGCTTCGTTCCGAAAAGCATCGACCGGAAGATGCGTGTCGCCGCGAAGCTCATTACCAAACCAAGCCCGAGCCCGAACAGCGCTGGCCGCAGGCCATCCATCAGCATCAACTGCAAGAGCTGATCTCGTTGCGCGCCGAGCGCCATGCGGATTCCCAGTTCCGAGGTCCGCTGAGTGGTGAGGTACGATAGCACGCCGTACAATCCCACCGATGCAAGAAGCAGCGACAAAATAGCAAAAGCCAGCACAAGGGTTGCGCTCAGGCTCGCATTCACCAGGGACGCGGCAATGATCTGGTTCATGGTGAGCACATCTGAGACCGGAAGTTCAGGATCGAGCGACGCGATCTGTTTTTGCAGCGGCACCGAGAATTGCAATGGATCCGTTGCCGTGTGAACCACGAGCAGCGCACCGCTCCGGCCCTCAAGGATGGGGAAATACACCGTTGCTTTCGGCTCTTTGCCGACCTGGTACAGGGTGTCGCCGACGACGCCCACAATCTCCCAATCCATCAGGTTAGGCGCTCCATCGTGGGCGCGCCCCGGAATGTGCAAATGTTTGCCGATAGGATCTTCGCCTGCGAAATATTGCTGAACGAGTTGACGGCTCACAATCACCTTGTACGAGCGCGCAACACGTTCGTCGCTGGTAAAGAACCGTCCGCTCACAAGCGGAATTCCGAGCGCGCTGAAATAGCCTGGATCGGCCCAGCGCGTCAGCGCGTCGGGCAAGTGTTCGCCCGTCTTGAGCGGAGGATGCTCCTTCACGGTGAATTCGTCGGTACCCCAGTATCCGGTTCCCGGAACGGTGGTTCCCAATGCAGCGCCGCGAACTCCGGGCATAGCTCTCACTCGCGCCAGCAGCATTTCATTGAATGCGTTTTGCTTCTCCGGCGTGTCGTACATCTTGCCGGGCAGGCCGTATTGCAAAGTGAGCATGTTGTCTACTACGCATCCGACATTGGTTGCGCGCAATTGCATAAAACTTTTGAGCAGCAGCCCGGCGGCCACCAGCAGCACCACGGTGATTCCAATCTCTGCCGTGAGCAGCGACTTTCTGAGCGCGGTGCGCGAAACGCTGCTCGATCCGGTCCGGACCGAGGTTTGCAGGGCCTTCAGCATCGACTTGCCGGTTGTGGAAAGCGCGGGCAGCAAGCCTGCAATCAGCGCCGCAGCGAACATGAGCGCGCAGGCAAACGCAATCACCGCGCCATCCACGTGAATGCTCTGCGCGGTGGGCAGGTCCTTCCACGTTTTTGCCAGCCACTCAGTGGCGCCCAATGACAGCAGAATCCCGCCCACACCGCCGGCTGCGCAAATCAGAACACTTTCGGCCATCTGCTCGCGAATCAGGGTGGCCCGCTGAGCGCCGAGGGCGCTTCGTATCGCCACCTCCTTCTGCCGTGCCGCGCCCCGCGCCACCAGCAGGTTGGCGACATTGAGGCAGCCGATCAGCAGCATGCAGCCAACTGCGGAAAGCATCAACGTCAGCGGCTTCTTCACATCTCCGGCGAGATCGTCGTTCAGCGAGCGCGAAACAACATCTTCAGCCACCGGATCGTGCGGGTACTGCAAATGATTCTGGTACTGTATGGCGCCAACCTGCGCGATTGCACTGGCCAGGCTTACGTCAGGGCGAAGCCTTGCGACCACCTGGCTCCCATGCCAGTCGTGATGCTGAAGCATCTCAGCACTGGCATCGGCCTTGTAGGGAACCCACAGCTGAATTCTGGCATCGGGATACGTGAACCACGAGGGCAACACGCCGACCACTGTGTAGGGTCTGCCGTCAAGGTGAATCTGGCCGCCCACAATCTTCGCGTCGCCTGCAAACCGCCTCTCGAACACGCTCCACGTCAACATCACAACGGTGCTGCCGCGCTGATCGTCCGCCTCCGTAAACTCCCGGCCCAGTGCCGGCTGCACTCCCAGCAGGGAAAACAGGTTCGAGGAACCTGCCTCTGCCTGGATCGACTCCGGCAATTCGTTGCGCACTCCGGTGAGGTTGTACCCGGCAGGACGCATGATGGCCATGTCTTCAAAGCCGTGGGTCTTCGAGCGCCAGTCGTAGAAGTCGGCTGGCGCAACAGGGTGGTAGCTTAATTCCCCTCCTCGGAAGTGTTCGTACACCATCACCAGTCGCGCGGGATCGCGAAAGGGAAGTGGCCTCAGCAAAACCGAGCGCACAATGGTGAAAAGAGATGTGGCCGCGCCAATGCACAAAGCCATGACCGCAATCGCGATGATCGAGAATCCCGGCGTGCGGCTCAGCGTGCGAAAGGCGTATTTCACATCACGGGCGGCATTGCTCAAGAGCTGGGGAGAGTTCTGTGTCCACAGCGATTCGCGCACCTTCTGCGCGTTGCCAAATTTCAATCGCGCCTGCCGCTGCGCCTCTTCGGGCGACATTCCGCGTGCCTCGTTGTCAGCGGCCTCTTCCGCGATGAAAGCTTCGATCTCATTCTGTAACTCGGAGTCAGAGCGCTTGCGGTGAAGAAATCTCGACCAGCTCATTGCGCACCGCCTTCTTCGCCCATCACCAGGCCGATGGCGCGCGTCATTTGCCGCCAGCGGCTGGTCTCGCGCACCAGCTGCTTACGGCCTTCCGGCGTGAGGCGATAGAACTTCGCTTTGCGATTGTTCTCGCTCGCACCCCAGTAGGACGAAACCATTTCCGGTCCTCGAGCCGGTGCAGCGCCGGATACAGCGACCCCTGTTCCACCTCGCAGAAGATCTTCCGAAGTGCGTTCAATGACTTTGGCGATGGTGTGGCCGTGAGCGTCTCCGCCGACCAGTGTTCGCAGAATCATCATGTCCAGAGTGCCCTTGAGCATCTCGTTGTTGGATTGGTTCTTCTTGAGCATCAGTCTCTCCACTAGAAGTTCTATGGAAAGAGATAATATACCACTCGGACTTCTATGGGAAGAAATCTGTGAGATTACTCTTGCCGCCATTGGTCAACTGGCGACAACGGGCCGAGTCACTCATTGAGCTATCCGGATCGATTTACATTTTCGCAAGTTGCCGATAAACGGGCTTGTCGGACAGATGCTTCTGAACACGTAATTGCAAGGTGACCCGTTACCTCCGGACCGCAGCATTGGCGAGATATCGCGGTCGGCAATTTTGCAATTCCGGCGATCATGGTCGAGACTGGCGTACGCCGCGTTCCGCGGACATTCCTCTGCCGGAGCCACATTCCGATGTCACTCCTCCGCACTACGCTCATCATCACCAGTACTTCGCTAATCGCAATTTCCTGCCGCGCCCAGATCACGGTCGTTAAGCCTATCCCTGCCAGAGCCACAATTGCAGTAGACGCAGGCAAAGTTGCTGGAGCGCCGATCCCGCCGACCATCTTCGGCAGTTTCCTGGAGCCTATCGGCAACTCTACCTACAACGGCTTGTGGGCAGAACTTCTGGTGAACCCTTCCCTCGAAGAGAACCTTTGGAGTGCGAAAAATCTGGAGACGCTGGTACACGAACGGCCGGAGTTGGTGGAATCCTCGTCGCTGGGTCTGCCGCTGCCCTGGGAGCCGCTGGGCGCAAAGCAGGGGAACCGCTACGAACCGAGGTGGGGCAATGCTGCGAACTCCTGGCGATCGCTGGTGGTGATGGGCGTGCCGGGACAGCCCACCGGCATCAAGCAGCAGGTCTATCTTCCGGTGCAACGTACGCTCTCTTACAACGGCACGCTTTTTGCGCGTCATATCAGCGGACCATCGCGCCTGACCATTTCGCTGCGGAGGCGGAATAGCAGCGAGGTACTGGCATCGGCAGGCATCGATGCAAGCGCGGAGCAGTGGAAGGAGTACAGCTTCCAATTGCGGGTTCCAGCGGGCGAGTTGCGGCGCCTGCAGCCGGCAGACTTCGTCGTGGAACTCACTGGAGATGAGCGGGTCGACCTGGACCAGTTCTCTTTGATGCCGGCGGATGCGATGGATGGGCTCGACCCTGATGAAGTGGCGATGGCGAAAGCAATGGAGACACCGCTGGTTCGCTTCGGCGGTAACTTCACCTCGGGCTACCACTGGCGCGATGGTGTTGGCCCGCGAGAGAAGCGCGTCAGCATGCTGAACATTGCATGGGGCATTCCGGAGTACAACACATTTGGCACGGATGAGTTCCTTCATTTTTGCGAATTGATCGGCGCCGAGCCGCAGGTCGCGCTGAACCTGGGCAGTGGCACGCCAGAAGAAGCCGCTGACTGGGTGCGTTATGTCGACGAGCATTGGCATCAGCACAATGGCCTGCTTTGGGAGCTGGGAAATGAACTATGGGGAGATTGGAACGTGGGCTGGCCTACAGCGGACGAGGTCGCGGGCCGCACCCTTGCCTTCAGCAAAGCCGTGCGCGCTGTCGATCCCAGTGCGAGGCTGATCGCAACCGGCGGCGATCCCGACCGGTTCAGCTCGTGGAATGCGCATCAGCTATCCAATCCAGCCGGAACTTTCGACTATCTTTCGACTCACTTCGTCGTCACCAATACGCAGACCAACCTTGAGCATCCATCGATCGACTTTATGACCCAGGCTGCCTTCGCGTTGCCGGTGGAACTTGGACGCAAACTGCGCGACGACCAGCAACAGATCGATGAACACCCTGCCTTCGCGCATCGCGCACATGTGGCATTCACGGAGTGGTTATTCATTGGCAATCGAGATGGCGTTCCCAGCTTCCGCAACATGGGCGGAGCAGTGGATACCGCCGGCTTGTTCAACATGCTGATGCGCAATGCTGATATCGTGCCGATCTCCGACATGACCGGCATCATGGAGTTTTCCGGAATCTGGAAGAGCCGGGGACAGGTGTACGGCGCGCCTGGCTATTATGCGTTCCGCATGTACTCAACTGCGCATCCTGCCACGCGGGTGGCAGCAGTGACCGATGCGGGAAGCTACTCCGTCAAGAATGGCGTGAAGCGGCTGCCCGAGATCGACGACGTCCCTTATCTGGATGTGACCGCAGCACTGGATGCTTCGAAGAGGACCCTCTCCATCTTCTGCGTGAATCGCAGCCTGGATATCGACATTCCCGCAGACATCGCGATTCGAGAGTTTGCAGCCGCTAACAACGTAGAGGTGCAAACGCTGCACAGCACCAGCATTAGCGATGAGAACGATGATGACAATCCGAAGCGCGTCGCGCCGGTCCTCAACGTGGAACATATCTCAGGTGACCACATGCAGCACGTGTTTCCGCACGAAAGCGTAACCGTGATTACGCTGCATACGGCAGAAGGAAAATGATCAACGATGCTTAGTCGGGCATATGAACCAGACCCTGCTGAATCGCCGCGGTCGCCGCTTCTGTACGGCCCGATACATCGAGTTTGCGGATGATGCTGTTGATGTGATTACGCGCGGTGTTCTCGCTGATCTGCAGAGCATTCCCGATCTGCTTGTTAGTAAGACCGCGGACGACCATCTCGAGAATTTCCAGCTCTCTCTGCGTCAACGCCGAACGTACCATACGCTCCGCAAGCCGCGCGGCGATGCGCGGGGGAATGTAACGCCTGCCCGCATGCACCGCCTGGATCGCGGCGACGATTTCCGCCTGCGGTGTGCTCTTCAACAGATAGCCCTGAGCGCCGGCCTCGATCGCGCGATAGATTTCCTCGTCTGACTCATAGCTCGTCAGAACAACTGACCTTGGCGGCAGCGGCTTCGTGCGAATTGCTTTCAAGAGCTCTATGCCGTTCATGCCGGGCATGCGCAAATCGAGCAGCAGCACTTCCGGCCGCTCGGCGTCGATGAGCTGCAATGCTTCTTCTGCCGTGGATGCGGCGCCGCACACCGCCAGGCCCGGAATGGTCGAGAGCATACTGGCCAGCCCAGCGCGCACGACTGGATGATCGTCGACGACCAGAATACGGATATTGCTGGAAACTTCAGAAGTGGCCAGGGGCGGCTCCATGGTCGGGGAAGCGGCGCGGTTTCTGCGCGCAGAGCTGTGCACAACGTTTCGAGACAGTGACATGGGATGCCTTTTCGAAGCCATAGTTCATGTGTACTAGATGCGGCTGGTTCGGTGCACTCATGCGCGTCTTATCACGCGGCACCTAGAATTCTCGCCGTTGCGACAATGTTGTGTGGTCAAGTTCTGAAACCGGTTGCATTTGCCCGGGGAAATGGCATTGGCATCTCAATAGCCGGGTGTTGCATCGGCTGGCTGAATAGCAGGAGAGACAACGAATCTCTCCGCTTTGCTGTGACTTTGAGGAGGCAATATGAGTCGTTTTAAGTTTGGCGCCGAACTTGCGGTTCTTCTGGCACTGTTTGCTGTCGTGAGCGCGAACCTCTGGGCGCAGTCAGTACGCGGCGCCATCGCCGGCACGGTAACCGATCCAAGTGGCGCGGTCATCGTGGGCGCGAAAATTACCGCGACCAACACGGCAACAGGTGCTACGACTAGCACCGAGTCCTCTTCAGCCGGCACGTATCACTTCCCATCGATCCCGCTGGGCACATACACCCTGAGCGTCACCGCACCAGGGTTTAGCCCCGCTACGGTCAACAATGTGCTGGTGCAAATTCAAAGCGTCGCGGCGCAGGATATCAAGCTGCAACCCGGGACCGCCGCAACTACGGTGACTGTAAATGGCGGAGTCCAGCAATTGCAGTCGGAGTCGTCCGATCTCGGAGGCGTCATCGGCGCGAAACAGATTGTGGAACTGCCTCTGGCGCTGGGCGGCGTCGGCGCGTTGCGCGCTCCGGAAGCTTTTGTCTTCCTCCTGCCGGGCAGCGTTGGTCCGGGTTCCGCAAACTCCAGCAACGGTATCTTCTTGGCCAAGACAGCCGGCGGCCAGGAATATGGGAACGAAGTACTGCTGGATGGCGCCAGCCAGCAACGTAGTGAAAATGGATCTTCTTTCGATGAGGAAGGCCCATCCGTTGAAGCGCTGCAGGAGTTCAAGGTAACGACTGCTACGCCTACGGCCGAATACGGACGTACCACTGGCGGCATTGAAAACTTCGTCACCAAGTCGGGCACAAATCAATTCCATGGCACCGTGTACGACATCTTCAAGAACGACGACCTGGATGCCAATACGTGGTTCAACAACGGCAACCGCGCGACGCAATGCACCGGCACCGGCGACACCCCGGACTGCCGGGCACGGTTTGCGGTACCTTCTGACAAAAAGAATGATTTCGGCGGGACGTTGGGAGGGCCCGTCAGAATTCCCCATCTCTACAACGGAAAAGACAAGCTCTTCTTCTTCTTCTCGTGGGAGCAGATTCGCTTCCAGACCGGCGGAACGGTAACGAGTACTGTTCCGACACTGGCAGAACGAGGCGGCGACTTTTCCGCATTACTGATCACCGGCAATCCGCAGGGGACAAATCCCTGCGATGGCACAACGATGTATCAAGGACAGATATTCGACCCGGCCACGCAGAACGTAGTCAACGGCGTCCCGTGCCGCACGGCGTTTCCGAATAACACGATTCCAGCAGCACGTTTCAGCGCCGTCGCGAAAAATCTGCTGCCGTATTATCCGCTGCCCACCAATTCGGCACAGTTCAACAACTACTCGCTCTCTTCCGTCAGTCCGATCAACAACACTACGGAGACGATCCGCGTCGACTACAACGCATCGGATAAAAACAAGTTTTACGCGTCGTACAGCTCCCGCGAGAACAACCTTACGACGGGCGGTTTCGCCCAGCTTCCATATCCGGTTTCACCGAACACCTGGAAGCAGGATTTCCTGACTCACTTCGGCCGCTTTGGATGGGACTACATCATTTCGCCGGCTGTTCTCAATCACTTCAACTTCGGCTATAACCGCAGCAATAGCATTAATTTTCAACAATCTATCTTTGCCGGAAAAGACTGGAATGCTCTCGTGGGCATCGCGAATGCCCCCGTATCCAAAAATTTCCCCCAGATTAGCACTGGCAGCTCTTTCCCAAATCTCGGTTACAGCCCCCAGAACGACGACAATATCGACAATGGCTGGCGGTTTAACGAAGACGTCTCTTGGCAAAAGGGCCGGAACAGCTTCAAATTCGGTGTCGACTATCGGCTGCAACAGTTCTCCCCGCTCAATTTCCCCACAGCAAACATCAATTTTTCAACCAACCAAACGGCGGGGACAAACCAGTCTTCCGTTGAAGGCAACACTGGTAACGGCTTCGCTAGTGAGCTTCTAGGGGCTGCATCGGGAGGCAACTTCGGCGCAGGCATTAGCTCCAGGCAGCCGCGCTGGACGCAGTACTATCTCGCTTTGTTCGCGCAGGACGATCTGAAGGTTTCTAACAGCCTGACGTTGAATCTGGGATTGCGCTGGAGCCTGGATACGCCCCGCCACGAAGCTCACAACAACACATCAAACTTCAACCCGACAGCGATAGATCCGGAGTACGGCGTTCCGGGAGCGCTCGTCTTTGGCGGGACTTGCCACTGCAACACCGCATGGGCGGACGCTTATTACAAGGCGTTCGAGCCACGCGTCGGATTCTCCTATCTACTCCCGAATTCTGATGGCAAAACAGTTCTGCGAGGCGGCGGCGCTATATTTTATGGGCCCAACCAGTACTCGGACTTTGGCGGAAGTATGAACACGGGCTACAAAGTAGCGCCGAATTTTCCAAGCAAGGACGGCTTCTCTCCCGCATTCAACCTGGATGCTGGCTACCCAGCGTACTCGCAGCCGCCGGATCTGGATCCCGGATTCTTCAATGGTTCACCTGTCAGTGGCTCCTACATTGAACCGCAGTACGGCAAGCCTGCAGAGATTTATGAGTGGGATCTGCAGATGCAGCAGCAGGTTGCAAACGATCTTGTGCTGACAATCGGCTACCTTGGCAACAAGTCGCAGAATCTGCGATCGAATGTGCAGAACATCAACAACATTCCGCAATCGGATTTTGCTTTGGGAGATCAGCTCTCGCAACCGCTGGTTGGTAATACCGCGGGAGTAACTGCTCCATTCGCGGGCTATACCACCCTTTGGGGCTCAGGGGTACAGGTGCAACAGGCACTTCGACCCTTCCCGCAATACGATTTCATCGACACGGGATGCTGCCTGCAGAACGTCGGCATGTCCAGTTATCAAGCCCTGCTGGTCTCACTGGAGCGTCGCTTCCAAAGCGGACTGCAGTTCCAGATCTCCTATACGTGGTCGAAGACCATCACCGATTCCGACAGTCTGCTGCCGAACCAAAGCAATGCTGTTATCCAGGTACAGAACGTCAATGATCTGCATCAGGAAAAGGCGATCAGCACCCAGGATATTCCGCAGAACTTTGTAGCCAGCGAACTGTATGAGCTGCCGTTTGGCAAAGGCAAGCAGTTCCTCAATCAGGGGCCTCTCAGCTATGTAGCCGGCGGCTGGCAAGTTGGCGGGGTGCAGCGCTACATGTCAGGCCAGCCCGTATCGTTCGGTGCCTCAACCGGGATCCCGGGCTTCCAGAATGCGATCCGGTTCAGCCGCAACGGGCGCACTTCCTACGGGAGTCCTGTCGCGAGAAGCGGCAAAATTAATCCCTTCAATGTTCCCACCTATGGAGCTGATCCAGAAATCAACACATTATTTAATCTGCCGACCGATCGAGCAGCCTCGATCAACGAGCCGGGCAACGCGGCGTTCATTGATCAAAACCTGGGACAGTATCGAAATGGAGGCCCGTTCTCCTTCGGCAATGTCCCGCGTGTCGAAGGTGAGTATCGGCTGAATAAGTATTTGCACGAGGATTTCAGCTTGATCAAGAACACTCCGATCAAGGGCAACGTCGTCTTCCAGTTTGAGGTGGAGGCGCTGAATGCCTTTAACCGGCATGCCTTTCAGATTCCCGACGCCAACCCGAACGATCAACTGTTCGGAGTGCCAACAGCGACGATTGACAATCCTCGCAACCTGCAACTTACTGGACGCATCAACTTTTGATCCTCGAGGTCTGAAGGTCAGAATGGAACCGCCCAACGGTTCGGAAGTCTGCTCAGGGGACGGCTTCGGCCGTCCTCTATGCTTGTATGGGGCTCGCGAGTAGCCCGGCTGAATGAGAAGAATCCGTCACAATCCGCTGCGGGTATGGGTCGCAATTATTGCAAGTCTTGCCGGGGCCCATATCGTCAGTGCGCAGACTCCTTCTGGCATGCCCGATGCCGCAGTCGAGCGCGCCATGCGGGCCGGTGCGCAGGCTATGCACGACAACAAACCTGCCGAAGCCGAAACGTACTTCCAGGAGGCGAGCCGGATGGCGCCGCAGTTTCCCAGCGCGTTTCTCGATCTTGGCCTCGCACAATTGCGCGAGGCCAAGCTGGAGGCAGCCGAAGGATCTATCCGGACCGCATGCCGGCTTGATCCAAGGCTGCCAGGAGCGCACATGTTCCTCGGGGTTGCGAACTACCAGATGCATCGCCTCGACAAAGCCCGCGAGGCACTCCAGGGCGAGATCGAGTTGAATAACAAGAATGCGGAGGCGGAAATGTGGCTGGGCGTAGTGGAGCTGGCGGATGGCCATCCGGAAAAGGCTGTGCCTCCGCTGGACAGAGCAGCGGAGCTCGCGCCGAATGACCTGAACGTGCTGGACTACCGGGCTCGCGCGCACTCTCTGGTGGCGCGTGACAGCTATGCTGCGATGTATAAGCTGGCGCCCGATTCCTGGCAGGTGCATCGCGCACTCGGTGAGTCGTACGCCGAGACTGGGAAGACGGCGGAGGCGATCTCCGAGTACAAGACCGCCCTCGCGATGCAGCCGCAGAACTCCGATTTATACGAAGCACTGGGCAATGCGTATCAAAAGGTCAGCAAGTTTGCCGAAGCGAAGCAGGCGTATGAGCAGGAACTGCAGTTAAGTCCTCACAACATGGTCGCGCTTTACAACCTGGGGAAGATAGCCGTTGAAAACCAGGAGGATTCCAAGTCGGGTGTGCTTCTTCTGGAGGAGGTGGTAAAGGCCTACCGTCACTCCGCGCCGGCTGATTTTTATCTGGGCTTGGGCTTGGTAAAGCTGGGTCGCGACCAGGATGCCATTCCGTACCTGGAGAAAGTCAGCCAGGATGAGAGTACTGGCGAGATGGCCACACGCGCGGCCTACGAACTCACCCGGGCATATCGCCGCGTGGGCCGGGAAGAAGACTCCAGGCGTGCCCTTGCTGAGTTTCAAAGGCTGAAAAGTGCCGATGAACAGCAGGAGGCGCAGCAAAACGAAATTCGTAGCAAGCTGCAGGCGTTGGACAAGAGCAGAGCGCTCCGGACCTCGGCTTCTCCAAACGCACCATAGCGGACAGAAGAAAGAACACCCGCCTAGGTACAGCTCAGCGGTACGCTTGTGTTTGCCATGTGGCGACTGTCGAGACTCGTCTTCAACGCTTCTGCAATCGGCCTTTTGGCATCCACGTTGGCTGGGGCGGCGCAGACGTCCGAGACAATCGAGCGGGCGCGAGATCTTCTCGCCCATGGCCGGGTAGAAGAGGCGAGTCACACACTGGAAGTGTATCTGCAGCGGCACCCTGACAATGCAGACGCTTGGGCTCTCCTTGGAGTGGTGCGCGCACAACAGAACGAACCTGCGAAGGCGGAGGACTCGTTCCACAAGGCGCTTGCCATCCAACCGCACCTCACATCGGCAGAGACCAACCTCGGCCATCTCTTGCTGGACCAGCATCGCCCGGCAGAAGCCTTGCCATATTTAATGGAGGCGCTGCGGAGTGATGGTGGCGACAGCAAGCTGCAGGAGATGCTGGTGAGCGCCGCGGAAGGTACTGCATTGCAACAACGTACCAATGGCGACCGCGCTGGCGCGCTGGCGACGCTCCTCTCGGCCAAGGCTGACGCTCCGCACAATTTTGCGCTGTTGCTGGATTTGAGCATTCTCGAAGATGAACTTCGCCTGTTGCGCGACGCGGGCCGCGATATCCAGGAAGCGAGGTCAATTCATCCGGAGGACCTAAAGGCTCTCTATGCTGAGGCACGGATCAAAATGGACCTGCAGGATATGCCGGCAGCCGAGCGCGATTTGCGTGCGTACCTGAAGGCTCATCCGGAGGACGCGACCGCGCACTATGGGTTGGGGCGAGTTCTCCAGATGACGCAGCGCTCGGATGAGGCGAAGGGTGAATTTGAACGCTCTATCGCACTAGCTCCCAACCAGGCAGAGTCCTACTATCAGATCGGCCAGATGGCCCTGGACCATGGCGACTATGCCGAGGCGCAGCAGGAGTGCCGCAAGGCCCTGGAGCACGACCCCAAGCACGGCGGCGCACTGGCGGTGCTGGGGATTGCTGCGTTTCGCCTGAAGCAGTACCCGGATGCGATCCGCTCGCTGGAGGCGGCGATTGCGGTGGCGCCCGGATATCAGCCGGCGCATTACTACTACGGACTCGCGCTGGCTCGAACCGGGCAGAAGGAGGCGTCCGAGCGTGAGCTGAAGGTCGCTGCCCAGATGGCGGACGAGCAGAACCGGCGGGACGCGCAGCGGCTGCAGCTTGCGCCGGGAGCGTCCGCTCCACCACCCTGATTCGCCACTGGACTTGATCTATGTGATTCTCCTTTATGTCTGGTGTGCTTCCCGCGAAGCCAGGCCGTAAGCTGAAGCGTTCACGCAAAGCCATCTAGAGGACCGAGGGAACCGCAAGGAATGCAGCCAACCACGCCACTCGCGCAGCAGCAAGAGGGAACGACACCGCCGAGGGAATTTCATCGCGCACTGGGTCTGTTCGATTCGGTGATGGTGGTGGCCGGCATCATGGTCGGCTCCGGCATCTTCATCGTCAGCGCGGAGATTTCGCGCCAGGTGGGCAGCGCCGGCTGGCTGCTGGTGGCCTGGGCCATCACCGGCGTCCTTACCGTAGCGGGCGCGCTTTCAGTACGGCGAGCTGGCCGCGATGATGCCGGAAGCAGGCGGCATGTATGTCTACCTGCGCGAGGCCTTTTCGCCGCTGCTGGGTTTTCTCTATGGCTGGACACTGCTCACCGTGATCCAGACGGGCACAATCGCCGCCGTGGCCATCGCGTTCGCGCGCTTCAGCGGCGTGATGTTTCCCGCCATTCGCGAGGACCAATATCTCATTGCGCCGGTGCATGTGCTTCCCGGGTATGCGCTTTCGCTTTCGACCGCGCAGTTGCTGGCGATCGTGATCATCGTGCTGATCACGCGTCTTCAACAGCTATGGGGTGAAGTGGGGCAAGCTGATCCAGAACATCTTCACGGTCGCCAAGCTGGCCGGCATGGCGGCGCTGCTGGTGCTGGGCGCCGTGGTCGCGTTTCTACGTCCGGCGGTGCTGCGCGCCAACTTCGCTGCGCCGTGGCACCCGGTGAATGTGACGCCGATTCATGGACTGGAGGCGACGACCGCCTTCGGGCTGTTCGTCGCGCTGTGCGTCTCGCAGACGGGCTCGCTCTTCTCCGCGGATTCCTGGCATGACATCACCTTTGTCGCGGCGGAGGTTCGCAATCCCAAGCGCAACCTGCCGCTCGCGCTTGGCGATCGGCACCTCGACCATCATCGCGCTCTACCTCCTCTGCAATCTCTGCTACCTCGCGGCGCTGCCGGTCCATGCGATCCAGACGGCTCCGCAGACCGGGTTGCCACGCTGACCGTCGACACGGCGCTGCCGGGGATCGGCGAGCGTGGCGATGGCCATTCTGATCATGGTGTCTACGTTCGGCACGGTCAATGCGCTGACACTGGCCGGCGGACGTGCCTGTTACGCGATGGCGCAGGACCGCCTGTTCTTCCGGCGCGCCGGCCTGTTGAATCGTGCGCGCGTGCCAGGATGGGCGCTGGCGATGCAGTGTTTCTGGTCGGCCTTTCTGGTTTTGCCGCGCACACACGACCGCGTGACGGGCGCCTACGGCAATCTCTATAGCAACCTGCTCGATTACGTGATCTCCGCGGCGCTGCTGTTCTACATCCTCACGGTCGCCGGCCTGTTCCGGCTGCGGCGGACGCGGCCGGACGCGAACCGTCCCTATCGCACGTGGGGCTATCCATGGCTCCCTGCGCTGTACATTGCGGGGCAGCGGTGATTCTGGTTATGCTCTTCTTCTACCGCACGACGACGACGTGGCCCGGCCTGTTGATCGTCGCCAGCGGCGTGCCGATCTATTTCTCCATCCGGCGCCGTAACGTGACCGCTCCCCCGCCACCGCTCTAATACCGGAGCGAGTTACGGATGCGTTCCTTGATTGGATCATTCTGCCGTCCTGAACGTAACCGAAGCTGGAGTGAAGGACCTGCAGCATCTATCAAAGTAGAATCGGCGCACAGTGCCGCCCGCAAACATCTCTCTGCCGTCCGGATTTTCAGACGACAATCAAGGCCAGAACGGCATCTGTTCCGGAACAGCCTCGCCATCCGCGCGAGGATCAGTCGCACCGTAGTTCACACCGCTGCCGTCATGGTGTTCCACCGCATTGCCGCGTCCCATTGTCTGCGAATAGCGCAGCTCCACCGTAACTTCATGTCCCTGCTTACGCAGTCCATCGATCACATCGGGTGCCACACCGTTTTCGATCGAGACCTTGCAACCAGCGAAGCCCATCTTCCGGAAGCGCGCCGCCTCCAGCGCTGCCTGGATATTCATATGAAAGTCGGCGATATTCGAAACAAACTGCGCATGCGCCTGCGCCTGGTTGAAGCCGCCCATAATGCCGAACGCGATCCGTTCATCCTGGTGCTGATCATTTTGGCGCTGCATGAATCCAGGAATGATCGTGTGCAGCGGACGAGTACGCGGTCGCAGTGTATTCGGCTGTCCCGGCTTCAGCGTGAACCCGCCGGCGCGGTTCTGCAGTACGAATCCTGTTCCCTCCGCCACCAGCCCGCTGCCGAACGCTCCCGCATTGCTCTGGATCAGCGAAACCTCATTGCCCTCATGATCCACTACCGCAAGATACGTCGTATCGCTCGACTAACCGCGCAAGTTGCTGCGTCAAATCCGATGGCAGTACATTGCACTGCGCGCGATCTGTAATCATCGCCGCGCGTTTCGCGGCAAGCTCTTTCGAGATAAGTTGCTCCACCGGAATATGCGAAGCATGCGGATCGCCGATGTATCGCTGCAGATCGGCGTACGCGAGCTTCTGGGCTTCGATCTCCACGTGCAGCGCCCTCTGGCTGTTATGTCCCCATTCCGCGATAGGGAAGTGTTCCATGATGTTCAGCATCGACAGAGCGGCGATGCCCTGGCCGTTCGGCGGCATCTCCCAGACCGTCCAGCCGCGATACGTCGTGCTCACCGGCTCCACCCACTCCGGTTGAAATTCCGCGAGATCGTCCGCCTCGAGAAATCCATGCTGCTCCTGCGAAAGCTTCAGCATCGCCTCTGCCGTCTTACCTTTGTAGAAGCCGTCACGTCCATCTGCGCCAATACGCCGCAGTGTCCCTGCCAGCTCGGGATTGCGAAAGATCTGCCCCACTGCCGGCGCCTTTCCATCCGGCAGAAACACGCGCGCGAATCCGGGACTCTTCGCGAAGGGAGTTCCATAGGTAGCCCAGTTCTCAGCATCCGTCTCCGGCACGACAATACCGTTCTCCGCCAGGGCCGCCGCCGGCGCTACGTCCTCCGCCATCGAGAGTTTGCCGAAGCGGCGCCGTAGAGCATCCCATCCCGCCACCGCGCCCGGCACCGTCACGGAATCAATTCCCGCCTCGGGTATCTCGTTCAAGATGCCCTTCGCCTTCAGCGCCTCGATGCTCATGCCCTTCGGCGCCCAACCACTCGCGTTCAGCCCGTACAGCTTCTTTGTCTTCGCGTCGTAGACGATCGCGAACAGATCGCCGCCCACGCCGTTCATCATGGGCTCAATCACGCCCAGCGCTGCGTTGGCAGCAATTGCGGCATCCACCGCACTGCCGCCGCGCGCCAGGATCGCAGCGCCCGCCTGCGACGCGACGGCCTGGCTCGTCGCCACAATTCCATACTGTGTCATCACCATGGAGCGCGACTGCTCGCGGGCCGGGTCGTTCTCTGCGGTGAGATAACTGAGGTTGGTGACAACCATGATGGTGAGGAGCAGCCTTCTGAATCGCGGCATAGGACGGGCTCAAGTATGAAGATGAACTGCGGTGAAAGACAACCGTTTTCGTAAAACATCGCGCGCTTACTGGGCCTTAATCGAGTTATTCGCGCGATCGTCATCCGGCAGCTGATGGTTCGGGTCCACTACTACCGATGCGATCGCCTTCTTGCTATTGGGCGTCCACACATACGTTCCGTTCGACATCCACGTCTCCACCGGCAGCTTCACGCGCGTCTTCGTGCCGTCCGTGAACGTCGCCTCCACCACCGTCGGAAGCACCAGTTGCCCACGATTGCTTAAGGTCACGGTCGCGCCATCCACCTTGTCTGCTGCCACGTCATACTTCCAGTTGTGCAGATACCATCCGCGCCAGAACCAGCTCAGGTCCTCGCCGCCCTCGCTCTCGATCTCGCGGAAGAAATCCGACGGCGAAGGATGCTTGAACGCCCAGTCGCGAATATATTTGCGAAACGCCCAGTCGAAGCGATCCGGCCCCAGTATCTGCTCCCGCAGCAGCACCATGCCATACGCGCCCTTGAAGTAGCTCACCGGATGTCCCAGCGCCCAGCCATACGAATCCGCCGGCGCCATCAATGTTGGCGCATCGGGATTGTCAAGCACCTTCAGGATCGTGTCCGGCGGCTCGCCACCTGCCGAATACTCAGAGTCGCGCTTTGGCCCGTACTTGCCGCCCGCATACGTTGCCGACTCATCGATGTCGATGAACGTGTTGAAGCCCTCATCCATAAATGCATGCCGCCGCTCATTCGAGCCCACGATCATCGGAAACCAGCTATGCCCAATCTCGTGCGCTGTCACCCAGAACAAAAACGCGCCCTTGTCCGGAATGCCATCGAACACCACACCCGGATATTCCATCCCGGTCGAAAATCCCGCCACACTGACCGCCGCCGGCCACGGATAAGGAAACCATTGCTTCGAAAAATGCTCGACCGTATCCTTCACATACTCGGTCGATTTGTCCCACGCATCGGCGCCCACGCTCTCCGGCGGATACACGCTCATCGCCAGCGCCTTCTTGCCATCCGGCAGGTTGATCCGCGCCGCATCCCACACAAATGTTGGCGACGCGCTCCACACCACATCCCGCGTGTGGTCCATGTGGAAGTGCCAGGTCAGCGTGCCCTCCTGTTTCGGTCTGCTCGCCGGATCATTCACCTCCGCCGGTTTACGGATATACACCGTCGCATCGCTGTTGCGTGCCTCGGCCAGCCGCTCCATCTCCGTCTTCGTCAGCACTTCCTTCGGATTTACGAGCTCACCCGATCCCGCAACGATCATGTTCGACGGCACTGTCACCGAGTAGTCGAAGTTCCCATACTCCAGATAAAACTCGCTCCCCAGATACGGCAGCGTGTCCCATCCGCGCAGATCGTCATACACGCACATCCGCGGATACCACTGCGCGATGTCATAAATCTCGCCCTGCTTCGACATTCCCCACGAGGTCCGCCCGCCCCACTCGCCAGGAATCTCGTAGTGATACTCGATGTGGATCTTCAACTGGCCGCCATGTCCCTTCAGCGGCTGCGGCAGCCGGATCTGCATCCGGGTATCGTTCACCAGATAGTCCGCCTTCACCGTCTGCTTGCCCTGCTCGATCGCCACCGAATCGAAGACAAACCCATCCGTCGTCGTCTTCTCCGGCATAGCATTTGTAGCGGCTGCAGTTGGCAGTTCTCCGCCGTCGCGGCCTCGCCGACCCGGCCGAGATAATCTGTGCGCGCGAATCCGCTCGATAGATGTTCTGCTCCAACTGCACCCACACACTCGGCAGCATATCCGGGCTGTTGTTCGTGTAGGTGATCACCTCCGTCGCGCGAAGCTGCTTGTTTGCCGTATCGAGCGTCGCGTGCAGCTCGTAGTCCGCCTCGTTCTGCCAATACTGCGGCCCCGGCGCGCCATTGCTCGACCGGTATGCATTCACCGGATCGGGCAGCGTCAGCGGAGCAAACGTAAGCCGCGGGTCGTAATTGCCCGAACCGCTCAAGGCTGACTTGCCCAGCTACCCGCGGCGGCATTTGTAGCCTCGCTCGACGCCGTGCCGGAACCCGTTCCCGCGTACTCTGCGCCATAGCAGGGAAGCAGCACATCGCAGAAAACATCAGCAAAAAAAACAGGGAAGTACGGCGAAACCGGCACAAGCAGGCAGGCACAGGTGGCACAGGACCCTCTTTCCATTGCAATAAGTTGTTACGGCGTATTCTGACTTCTCAACTATACGAATCATCGCACCACCGGTCCCAGCCTGGCAGCGCGATTCGATACCGAACGCCCCGCTCCGGAAGAATCAGCAACGAGTGGATAGATGCCTACTATCTTCGATCGCCGACGGCAACAGATGCGAAAATACGTGGGATATCGTGTCGCCCGGTGATACTCTCCCGAACATGCGCAAGATCGGCATGCTCATCTTGTTCGCTCTCCTGTCCTCTCGTCTGCAGGCGCACCGCACACCGTCCTGCCGCTTCTAACGCTCCAGCGGAAACCATCACTCTCGGCAACTCGGCAGCCACATTGCCCGGCCCATGGAAGTTCGCTCCCGGCGACTCGCCCTGGCAGAATGGCTCGCCCGTATGGGCCGCAGCCGGCTTCGACGACGCAGCTGGGCAACCGTAGATCTCGCCCCCAAGGCTGGCTCCGTCGATCCGGCATACGGCACGCCGGGTTTCGTGCCCGGCTGGACGGCGCGCGGCTATCCCAATCTGTAGGGCTATGCCTGGTATCGCCTGCGCGTGCGTATCACTGGATCTGGCGAGCCGCTCGAGCTCAAGATGCCCAACGATTTCGACGATGGCTATCAGGTCTACGCCAACGGGCGCTATATCGGGCAGTTCGGCCACTTTCTCCGCGGACCGTGTCACGATTTACTCCGCCCGGTCATTCTCCTTCCCGCTGCCGGCGCCAGGTCCGGATGGCGAGATCGTGCTGGCGATTCGCTTTTACATGACCAGCGGCACCCGATTCCAGTGCTCCGGATGCCGGCGGCATGCACCAGCCTCCGGCGCTGGGGCTGGCCTCCACCGTGCGGTCTGCTCCAGGCGGCCGAGGACGACGCGAACCAGCATTACTACTTCGGTGTCCTCCTTCAGTCCCTGCTCTTTCTTCTCGTCGTGCCATTGCCGTTGTGGGCTTGGTTGCAGAATCGCAACGAGCGGACCTATCTGTGGCTCTTTTTCTCGCTGGCGTTCTCTTTCCTCAGGAATTCTGGTGCTCTGTCGGCAATCTGCGCTCTGTCTTGCCCATTGGGCCGACACCCTCGTGCTGGATGTTCTCGGCCCGTTTCTATTACCCTGTGGGCCATGTTCTGGTGGCACTGGTTCGGGCTGCGCGAAAAGCGGTGGATTCCCCGCGCCGTCTGGGTCATCACCGGAGCGGAAATGCTGGCCCTTCTCTGCGTGCGGCTGCCGACATCCGAAATCAATCTGGTGCCCCGGCTCGTGGCTGACCGTCCTTAAACACCGCATCTGTCGTCTGTCTGGCTGCGCTTCGGTGTGCTGCTGTTCATCATCCTCGTCGAAGGCTTCCGCCGTGACCGCACCGAAGCACTGATGGCCGCAGTTCCCCTCCTGCTCATCGAGTTCTCCAGCTTCAATGTCTATATCCTGAATACCTTCGGCATCGCCACTACGTTCTTCTTCTTCGGTCTCGGTTTCAGCGTCGCAGATTGCCTGCATCCTCATGGTGTTGGTCATCGGTGCGCTGGTCATGCGCCGCTTCCTCCGCACACAGGCAAGTCAGGAACGCGCCCGCCAAATCGTCGCACTCGATCATGGAACAGGCACAGCAACTCCAGCAGCGCGTGCTGGTGCCGGAGGTCTTGCACTCGCCGTCTTCTCCGTCGAAGCCGAGTACCGTCCCGCACAAACCGTCGGCGGCGACTTCTTTCAAACGCTGTCAAAACCCGACGGCAGCCTGCTGGTCGTTGTCGGCGATGTCTCCGGCAAAGGCATGAGCGCCGCCATGCTCGTCGCCGTGCTCGTCGGCGCCATTCGTACGCGTGCCGACGAAAGCTTCGATCCCGCCACCATGCTCGCTATGCTCAACCAGCGCCTCATCGGCCGCTCCGGAGGCCACCTCGCCACCTGCCTTGCCGCCGAGCTGCGTCCCGACGGCGAGATGCGCATCGCCAACGCCGGCCATCTGCCGCCCTATCTCAACGGCCAGGAACTCGACCTCGAAGGCTCGCTGCCTCTCGGCGCAGCCAACCTCATCGAATTCTCATCGCGCACCGTCACGCTGCAGCCTGGAGACAGCCTCACCTTCCTTACCGACGGTGTCGTCGAAGCCATGAACTCGGCAAACGAGCTCTTCGGCTTCGATCGCGCCCGCGCCATCAGCAGCCAGCCCGCCGCCGTCATCGTGCAGCAGGCTCAGGCCTTCGGGCAGAAAGACGACATCACCGTGCTCAGCATCGAATTCATCGGCGCATCCAGCGAAGCGCGCGACGCGGCACTCGCTGCGGTCTGATTCCGTGACGTAAGTCCCGCGGAACCCCTCAGGGAGTTACCATGCCCTGTGCGTCTCAGAATGACGCACTGGCAAAAATGACAGACTCCAATCAGCGCCCCGTCGAACCCACCATCGTCCGCGACTTCTCCGATCGCCTCAGCTATGCCGGCTATCTCTCGCTCGACGGCCTTCTCGCGCAGCAGCGCCCGCTCTCCGACCCGCAGCATCACGACGAGATGCTCTTCATCATCCAGCATCAGGTCGCCGAGCTCTGGCTCAAGCTCATCCTCCACGAGATCTCCGCCGCCATCGAACACATCCGCCACGACCGCATCCCACCCACGCTAAAAGTCCTGTCGCGCGTCAAGCTCATCCAGATGCAGCTCTTCGATCAGTGGGCCGTGCTCGAAACCCTCACCCCATCCGAATACATGGAGTTCCGCGGCGTCCTCGGCAACGCCTCCGGCTTCCAGTCCTTCCAATACCGCAAGCTCGAATTTTTGCTCGGCAACAAGAATCCTGACGCCGTCCAGGTCTTCGCCCACGACCGCGTCGTCCACGAAGATCTCCTCCAGGCGCTCAACTCACCCAGCCTCTACGACGAGTTCCTCCGTTACCTCGCGCGCCGCGGCTACAACGTCCCGCAGCAATGCCTTGAGCGAGACTGGTCCACACCGCACGTCCGCAACGAAGCCCTGGTCGACATCTTCCGCGAGATCTACCGCAACGCGAAGCAGCACTGGGAGGCTTACGAGATGTGCGAAAAGCTCGTCGATATGGAGGAATATTTCCAGCTCTGGCGCTTCCGCCACCTCAAAACCGTGGAGCGCATCATCGGCTTCCGCCGCGGTACCGGCGGCTCCTCGGGCGTCGCCTTCCTGCGGCAGGCTCTCGATCTCACCTTCTTTCCCGAGCTGCTCGCTTCGCGTACCGAAGCGCCGCGCGATGACTCGCGCACCGAGGCCCCTAAAGAATGACCATCGCTCAATCGGTCGCCGCACTCGGCCCAGGACCGCTCACACCAGAGGCGCTCCGCCGCAACATCTATCCGCTCTTTTCGCGCGCGCTCGCCGTGCCCGGTATCTATCTCGCGAACCATTCGCTCGGCCGTCCGCTCGATCAGACCGAAGACGATCTGCGCGAAGGCTTCCACCACTGGCAGAGCAAGCTGCACGAAGCATGGACACCCTGGCAGGAAGAGGAGCAGCAGCACCGTGCGCGTCTCGCGCAGCTCATCGGCGCGCCACGCGCCGACTGCATCATCCCCAAAGTCTCTGCCGGCCAGGGTCTGCGCACCGTGCTCAACGCGCTACCGGCAACACCCCGCGTCCTCTCCACATCCGCCGAGTTCGACTCCGTCGACGTCATCCTCAAGCAATACGCCGCCGTCGGCCGCATTCATCTGGAGACCGTCCCATGCCACGCGCCCGACGGAAGCATCGATCTCTCGCGGCTTTTCGAAGCCATTCCCAACAGCGTGGACTTGGTCATCGTCTCGCAGGTGCTCTTCACCACCGGCCAGATTCTCCCCAATCTCGACGTGCTAGCCGGTCTCTGCCATCAACACGGCGCACGTCTCCTCGTCGACGCCTACCACGCCATCGGTGTCCTTCCTGTCAACGTCGCCGCCATGCAAGCCGATTTCGTACTTGGCGGAAGTTACAAATACCTCCGCGGCGGTCCCGGCGCGGCTTTCCTGTATATCTCACCGGCTGCGCTCGACAGTGACATTCAGCCCATCGACATCGGCTGGTTCGCCAAGGAGCGCCCGTTTCTCTACGAGCGCCCCGACCCGCCGCGCTTTGCACCCGGCGGTGACGCCTTCCTCGAGTCGACTCCGCCCGTCCTCACCTACTACCAGGCGCGCGCCGGCCAGCAACTCACACTCGCCCTCGGTGTCGACCGCATCCGCGCCTACGCGCTGGATCGCCTCAGTCGTCTCAAGCACTATCTCGCCGAGATCGAAATCGCCGCCACCGGGGCAGACGACCAGCATGGTGCCTTCCTCACCGTCGAACACTCTCAGGCGGCGTCACTCGCCAACCAACTCGAGCAACACGGCATTACTATGGACGCGCGCGGACGCTATCTCCGTCTCTCGCCCGACTACCTCACAACTGACACGCAAATGCGCGAAGCCGCCAACACCATTGCGTCCTGCATGGCTGCCGAGCTCAAAGCCTGATGAGGTTGTTCATCGGCATCCCGTTGGCTCTCGCCACAGCGCGCGATCTGGACACGGAAGTGAAGCGGCTGCAGTCGACAAAAGGAGACCCGGCACTCCCTGATAATTTTTGCTGGTCAACGCGCGAATCATGGCATATAACCTTGCAATTCCTCGGCAGCACGAGCCCTGCACAATCTGAGTGCGTGATCGCCCATCTGCGCGAGGTGCATCATTCGCAAGTGCTCGTGGAGCTTGGCAGTGTCGGAACGTTCCCGCGCGCCGGAGTTCTCTTCGCCGATGTCAGCGTCTCCCCACAACTTCTCGCCCTCCAGAAAACCATCACCGCCGCTACTGCGCCATGCGGCTTTACGCCGGAAGAGCGCCCCTATCACCCCCACATCACCCTCGCGCGTCGGAAAGGAAAGAGGGGGGGAAGAGGACTGCGCAATCTAAAGTTCCAAAGCTCTCCGCCGCCCCACTTCGCTGGATTTACAGCCGAATCCTTCATCCTTTACGAGAGCGCCCCTACCCCCGAAGGCTCGCGCTACGAAATCCGCGAGCGCTTTCCTCTCCACGCATGACCCCCAACACGCAAGCGCAGCATCACAACCGAGCCGCGATATCATCGCACTTCCGGGCAGACATTAGCGGAGGCCGCGTGCAGCGAAAGTTCGCGATTGGAGCAGCAGTATTTTTTCTGCTGTTGATCATGGTGGCAGAGGTCGGCTTCTCCACGCGGCAGGAATCGCCCAGTTGGGATGAGGGCGATCACATCTATGCCGGCTACATGAACTGGAAGCATCGCGAGTACAGCCTTAACCCTGAGCACCCGCCGCTCGTCAAGCTCGTCGCAACCCTGCCGCTGCTGCCGCTCGATCTCAAAATCGCCCCGCGCCAGGGCAGATATTTCAAATCCGAGTCCTACTACGGCGGCCGCGAGCTGCTCTTCCGCAACGATCCGAAATACGGCGGCCATTACAGCGCGGACACGCTGCTCTTCCGCATTCACATGACCGTCCTGGTTTTTGCGCTGACGCTGGCGCTGCTGCTCTTTTTAGCAGGAAGGGAGATGTTTAGCGTCACCGCCGGCCTCATCGCGATGACGCTCTTCGTCTTCGACCCGACCGTGCTCACCAATGCACCCTTCGTCACCACAGATATGGGAGCCGCATGCGGCTTCTTTGCTTCGGTCTACACGTTTTATCGCTTCATCAAAGTGATGTGCTGGCAGCGCGCCGCGGTCTGCGGCCTCGTCGTCGGACTCACTCTAGCCTGCAAGCATTCGGCCATAGCAGTCCTCCCCATGCTGGCTCTACTCGCAGCGGGAGAGATAGTCGGCCGATGGAGGACAACCAGCGCGTGGCCCGGTCGCGACGCCGTCCGCATTGCGCTCGGCCTCTGCGCGATCGGTGCCGTCGCTCTCTTTGTGCTGTGGGGTGCCTACAGCTTTCGCTTCGCCATGCATCCGTGGGGCGTGAATCTGCCGCCGCTCGCAGATCAACTCACTGGCGTCTCGCCGCTCACCCGGCATCTGGTGTCTTTCTGCGATCAGCACCATCTTCTTCCGGAAAGCTATCTTTACGGCCTGGTCGATGTGCAGCGCGTCGGCATCTTTATGCCGACCTATATCTTCGGCAAACTGTACGCGCACGGCCAGTGGTTCTACTTTCCCGCATTGCTGTCGCTCAAGTGGAGCGTCGGCGTGCTCGGGCTGCTCGTGCTCGCGCTCTATGCCTTCGTCACCGGCAAATTGCGCCGGCCGCGCGAGATCTTCTTTCTCGCTCTTCCGGCCGTCTTCTATCTCTTCATCGCTATGGCCGGCCCACTCAATATCGGCGTGCGCCATGTGCTGCCGGTCTTTCCCTTTACCTTCGCGCTCGCAGGTGCCGGCGCGGCGGCGCTCGCGCGGCAACGCATCGCATGGGCCGCCGCTGTCGTCGCGCTGCTCGCGTGGCATGTCGTCGATTCCGTCCGTATGTTTCCCAACTACATGCCCTATGCCAACATTCTCTGGGGCGGTCCGTCCAAAACCCACCTCTACTTCTCCGACTCCGCAACCGAATGGGGTCAGGAATTAAAATGGACCAGGCAGTGGGTCGATACGCATCACGTCACGGAGTGCTGGTTTGCCTACTTTCCGGCGCCGTTTCTTCTGCCGAGCGATTACGGTATTCCCTGCAAGCTGCTGCCCACGCTCGACACCATGTACGAACAGGACATCGCCGTGCCGCCGGTGATCCACGGGCCCATCCTCATCAGCTTTGCCGATCTCAATGGCTTCGAGTTCGGCAGCAAGGTGCGGAATCCGTACCAGAGCCTCTTCGTGCGCAAGCCGGATGACATCATCGCCAATGGCGTAGCGGTGTTCAATGGAGATTTCACGCTCCCGGAAGCCGCTGCCCTTCAATATGAACAGCACGCGCGCGACAAGCTGAACGACGATCCGCTGGCATCGCTGACCGCAGCGTTCCAGGCGGTAGAGCTGGTTCCGGAAGGCTTCGACGCAAACCTGGTGCTGGGCGACGCGCTCGCCGCCCTGGGAAACAAAGTTGCGGCCCGGTCGGCGTATCAGGTGGCCATGCGCCGCATCGCAGATATGGAGCCGACCGCACAGGCCGAATGGAGGCCCCGCGTGGCGAAGAGACTGGCGGCCGCAGAGCAATGAACAGACGATAGTCATGTCACTCTGTCACAGCCGAGTCGCACGAGAAACCAAGCGGAATAAAATAGACCATAGAGGCCATAGACAGGAGCGCATGATGCTGGCAGACCTCGGCCCCTCACCCCGGCGCGTCACACTCCAGGGCCCCGCACTCTCCGTCGCCATCCACATCACGATCATCCTTGCCATCGCCGTATGGATGCATCGCACACCCCGCATCGCGCCCTTCAAGCTTCCCGGCACAACACATGGGCTCACGCTTCGTACCTATTACAGCCCGGGAAGCCGCAAGCCCGCTGCATCCGACTCCACAGTTCGCAACAAACAAGCGAAGGAAGCAAAAACTCGAATTGGCAGGGAAGTCGTCAAACCAGCGCCGCCGGCGCCGCCACACGCCGACCCCGGCACGGGAAACACGACCGAGAGCGGGATCGGCGAGGGGGATATCCGCATCGCCCTGATGCAGCACTTTCCCTATCCGCAACCCGACTTCTCCGCGCTCGCGCATGGAGCCAAAGGCGATGTCATCCTCGACGCTGTCATCGATGAACACGGCAAAGTCACGGGGCTCACGTTGCTGAAAGGCCTCGAGCCTTCGATTGACCAGGCTGTCATCGCCGCGGTAAAGGAGTGGCTCTTCACGCCGGCAACCAAGGACGGCATCCCCGTCGCCAGCGAGCAGGAATTTCACTTCCACTACGAGCGCGGCTGAGCATCGATTCTTCGTGGGGAGGGGAGCCTATAATCTCTCCCTGTTTTAGGTCACTGTCTTTGGCTGCCTTCGTTACCGTCCAGATGAACTCTGGCGGGATAGCAACGGCAGCCCAATCATCACTGAACATCTCTGCCGGATACAGCCATGCGCAGCCGCCTGCTTCACCGCATCCTTTTCATCGCTGGACTGCTGTGCATCACGTTGCTGATCGGCACTACCGGCTTTGTCCTCATCGAGGGCTACACATGGTTCGACGGTTTCTACATGACCCTTACGACCATCACCACCATCGGCTATCAGGAGCTGCGGCCTCTCAGCCATGCCGGACGCATCTTCAATACGTTCCTGATTCTCTTTGGGGTCAGCGCGCTCTTTCTCTCGTTTGGCGCAATGACGCAAACCATCATCGAGCTCGAATTGCAGGATCTCTACAACAAACGCAGGAAAAGGCGCATGATCGATCGTCTACAGAATCACTTCATCGTCTGCGGCTTCGGCCGCGTGGGCCGCAATGCCTCCTATGAAATGCAGCGCGCCAGCGCTCCCTTCGTCGTCATTGATCGTAACGAGCAGCGCGTCGCAAAGGCATCGAGCGCCGGAATGCTTGCCGTCGTCGCGGATGCCACGCGCGATGACGACCTGCGTGGCGCCGGCGTGCTTCGGGCGAAGGGCCTGATCGCCGCCTTGCCCTCCGACGCCGAAAACCTCTTCATCATCCTCTCGGCGAAGACCCTGAATCCCGGCCTCACCGTGGTCACCCGTGCGTCTGAAGAAGAGGCCGGTGAAAAGCTGCGCCGCGCCGGAGCCGACACCGTCCTCACTCCTTACACCATGGCCGGGCGTCAGCTTGCAGACGCCTTACTCCGGCCGCATGTCGTCGAGTTTCTCGACTTCGCCGGAAGCAACATGGGATCGAGAGTGACCACCGAACAGCTCTGCGTCGCCCCGAAGGCGGCATTCGCCCGCAAGACCCTCGGGCAGCTCTCGGATTTACCGCACTCCGGAGTCATCGTGATCGCAATCCGCAGGCAGCACGGGGAAACCATCTTCAATCCTCCGGCCGAATCCGAAATCGCAGCCGGTGATTTTCTCATCGTCATGGGTGAGCAGCCAGGATTACAAAAGCTCGAACAGATCCTCACCAGCTAGCAGGGCGACTGTTCGGTCACCGACCACGCAGAAGGCGACTGCTCTGATCACATTCAGGCAATATCTTGCACGTGGCTCTGCGCTAACTTATCCCCGCGTAACTAGTCTCTATTACCGATCGGTGGGTACGGTCGAAATGACGAACACTAGAGATTCGTGGACGTGCCCACTTACTTTGGGATACCTCTAACAAGAATGAGCCTGCGACCCCCCTTCGCCGACTCATATGCCGGGCAAGTAATTGCCGGTACAGCAAGGCAGGCATTGTCCAACCGCTCCAATTAGAGAGCGCAGCCTTCTGATCAATTTTCTGCTTTGGGCCCTGTTTCTCTTCAACCCTGATTTTTCGAGTGAGCAAGGTATCGCTATGAAGACGTGTCTCTACCGGTGTCTCTACAGGATCGCTGCGCCCCTTGCCGCGACCGTGCTGTTGTCCCTTTTTCTGACACTGGCGGGATGCGGCTCAGCCAAATCCGGCACGCTTCCTAATGATCCGCCTCCGTCTGCCGCTCCGACGGTAAGCGTCGCCGCAAGCCCTGCTTCGATCACCGCCGGAGCGTCCTCCAGCCTCACCGTCACCGCGACGAATGCGACTGCCGTCACCGTGACCGGTTCGGACAACAGCAGCTACACCCTGTCTTCCAGCGGCGGCACGCAAGCCGTCAGTCCCGCCGCAACCGCAACCTATACTGCCACGGCAACCGGCGCGGGAGGGAAGGCCACCGGAACAGCGACGGTGACAGTCGCCGCGCCATCTCCGGCACCTAGCGTCACCGTCGCGGCAAAACCCACGTCAATCGTCAAGGGAAGCTCATCCACGTTGACCGTCACCGCGACGAACGCGACCGCCGTAATGCTGAGTGGCTCGGATGGCAGCAGCTACACGCTCTCTGCCGGCGGCGGCACGCAGGCCGTCAGTCCGGCAGCAACCACGACCTACACCGCCACAGCAAGCGGCTCAGGCGGCAGCGCTTCGGCAAAAGCCACAGTCACAGTCTCGGATCCGTCGGCAACTAACGTGACCATTGTGGCCTCCCCGACATCTATCAGCGCAGGCGACTCGTCAACCTTGACCGTAATTGCCACCCACGCAAGCGCTGTTGCGGTGACCGGCTCTGACGGCAGCAGCTTCACTCTCGCGGCGAGCGGCGGAACACACAAAGTAACGCCCTCCATGACGACCACCTACACCGCGGATGCGACCGGAGCCACCGGAAACGTATCGGACACGGCAACTGTGACCGTGATCCCGCCAGGCGGCAATTCGCCCATCAATCACGTCATCTTCATGATGCAGGAGAACCACACCTTCGATAACTACTTCGGGATGCTCAACCCCTATCGCCGCAGCCACAACATGAACGTCGGCGATGACGGGAATGTCTATACCGTCGATGGCATCGACGATAAGTTGAACACCAGCAACCTGGACGACGAAGGCGTCTCCCACCCGCTCTTCAAATTCAAGTCTTCCTGCATCGACGACGCCTCCTCGGCGTGGCTGGAAAGCTACGGCGATGTCAATCGCTATAACTTTCTCGCCAGCCGTCCCATGCTCGACGACGGCTTCGTCCACACCGCCGAGGGATTCGCAAAGAGCTGCGCACTTTCCGGCACATGTTCCGGCGACTTCACCGATACCGCCGGCCAGCGCGCCATGGGCTACTACGATCAGGATTACCTGAACTACTACTACTACATGGCCTCGCAGTTCGCCGTCTCCGATCGCTGGTTCTCGCCCATCGCCAGCAAGAGCAATCCCAACCGCATCGCCACCTACAGCGGCGGAACGACCCAGGGCCTCGCCTTCGATCCCGGCTACGATGACCATGTGGGCTCGCTCAACCTGCCCAGCATCTTCCAGGCGCTTGATAACGCCCACGTCTCCTGGAAGGTCTACTACTCCGACACCTCGGGCGAGTGCGGCATCTCAGACAACGACTGCGGAACCGGCGGAGCAGCAAACTATCCGGCCACCGCGCTCGGCTATATCAGTTACACCAAAAAATATCTGTATCCGAACTTAACCAAGGCCGCCTGCACCGGCACCACGCAGCCCTCCAGCGTCGTTGGCGATCCTAACAACTACTTCTGCATCGATCCCAGCCGCGTCGCTCCGCTGACCACCTACTTCAGCGATCTCACCAACGGCACGCTTCCCAGTTTCACCTTCATCGAACCCGGCTATGGCATCAATGACGAGCACCCGGGGTCCTTCCAGCCCATCCTGCTCGGGCAGCAGCAGATGGCCAAGATCATCAACGCCTTCATGGCCAGCCCGGAGTGGAAGGATGGCGTCTTCTTCTTCAGCTACGACGAAGGCGGCGGTCCCTACGATCACGTTCCGCCGGTGCCGCACCATACCAACGACAAAACCTCAGCAGCGGACAAGCCGAATTATCCAGTCGACATCGCCGGCATCTCCGTGAACCCGGACACCTACAAACCCTGCGTGCCCGCCACGCCGCCGGCGACCGCGCACTGCGATCTGCGCACCGACAGCCCAGGCGCCAACCCAGGTGACGCTGCAGCCGTCAACGGCTTCGCCGCGCAGATCGGCTTCCGCGTGCCAAACATCGTGATCTCGCCGTTCACGCGGCGGCACTATGTCTCGCACATTCCCATGGATCACACCGCCATCATGAAGTTCGTGGAGAACCGCTTCATCGGCGGCGCCGCGCACTTGACTGCCCGAGATGCCGCGCAGCCCAACCTGCTCGACTTCTTCGACTTCACCGGTGTGCCCTGGGCCACGCCGCCAACTCCGCCCACGCCCGCGTCCAACGTCACGCTGGGCAACATCAACACCTGCACGCCATCCAGCATGTGATCGTGGCGCTCCAATCAGGGCGCCCGGTGCCCCACATCCAGCTTCTTAGGATGTGGGGCTACTTTTTTGCGCTGATTGGAATGTCCATCGCTTCCGGGCTGCGATCTCGAACCGTTTAGGCCCGTATCCCGCCAACGGAAGTAAGAGCCCCAGCCGGCCTGCCGGTTCGCTGACTGGGGGACTCGCTAACGGTCAGCTCTTCCGCGAGCGCATCTTCTTCGCCCATTCCGGCTTGATCGTCTGCCGCGCGCGGCCCAATGCCAGCGCATCCGCCGGCACGTCCTCGGTAATCGTCGAGCCTGCCGCGATGTAGCTTCCATCGGCAATCGCAAGCGGAGCTACCAGCGTCGAATCGCTGCCGACGAAAACGTTCGCGCCAATCGTTGTCCGGTGCTTCGCTCTTGCCGTCGTAGTTGCAGGTGATCGTGCCCGCGCCAATGTTCGTCGCCGCGCCGATCTCCGCATCGCCGATATAGCTCAGATGGTTCGCCTTCGCTCCCGCCCCCAGCCGCGACTTCTTCGTCTCCACAAAATTTCCCACGTGCGCGCCTTCGCCAATCTCCGACTCTGGACGCAGATGCGAATACGGTCCGATCAGCGCGCCCTTCGCGATCTGTGAGGACGCTGATGATCGATCCATTGCGCACCAGCACATCATCGCCAATCGTCGAGTCCTCGATCACCGAGTACGAACGAATGCGGCATCCGCTGCCAATCGTCGTCCGTCCCAGCAACTGCACGAACGGCTCGACAATCGTGTCCGCGCCCACCGTCACTGTGCTGTCGATCACCGATGTTTCCGGCCGGAAAATCGTCACGCCCTCTGCCATCAGCGCCTGCGCCGTGCGCATCCGCATCTCCGCATCCAGCTCCATCATCTCCGCGATGGTGTTCGCGCCCAGCACCTCGTGTACATCGTCTGTCTCCAGCGCCACCACGCGCTCCTTCGCCTTCACCAGCAGCGCCGCCATGTCCGTCAGGTAGTACTCGCCATGCGCGTTGTCGGTCGAGAGCTCGCCGATATGCTTGAACAGCGGCTCCGTGCGAAACGCATAGATGCCCGAGTTGATCTCCGGCGCCGAGCGCTGCTCCGGCTTCAGCGCCTTCTGCTCCACAATCGCTATGACTTCCGGCTTGTCCGCCGCCTTGCGGATCACCCGCCCATATCCCGTCGGATCCGCCGGCCGCGTCGTCAGCACGGTCATCGCCGCCTGCTGCTCCAGGTGGAAGTCGCGCAGCCGCAGGATCGTCTTCGGTCGTGATCATCGGCGCATCGCCCGACAGCACGATCAGGTTCTCGTACGCCTCGACCTCCGGCTTCGTCGTCTGGATCGCGTGCCCGGTGCCGCGCTGCTCCGCCTGCACCACAAACCGCACCCCGGTATGCGCGAGCGCGGCGCGCACCGCCGCCGCCTCATGCCCGATGACGACGTAGATATCCTTCGGCTCCACCACCTGCGCGGCGGCGGCCATCACGTGCTCCACCAGCGCGCGGCCGCCAATCTGGTGCAGCACCTTCGGCCGCCGCGACTTGAGCCGCGTGCCTTTGCCCGCGGCCATGATGACGATTGCGAGTTGCATTCCTGTCCTTAGCGAGCGCTACTGCGTGCCCGGTCCGCCCGGTCCGCCACCCTGCATTCCCGGCGGCATCGGTATGGTGATGTCAATGGGATGCACCTGCCCCAGGTCGGAGAGCGGCTTGCCCGGCTGTCCCGGCGTGCCGGTAGCGATCTGCGGCAGCGTTCCCCACCACCAGCACCGCCAGCTTCGAGCGGTCGACATACTTCTTCGCGACTCGTTCAAGATCAGCGGTTGTTACCTTTTCGATGGCGGCGCGATACTTCTCCAGAAAGTCCGCCGGATACCCGTAGAACTCCAGGCTCGCCCGTTCGGTCAGCACCTTCTCCGGCGTGTCGTAGCGGAAGACGAAGGAGTTCAGCAGCTCATCCTTCGCGCGCCGCAGTTCGTCGTCAGTGAAAGGCTGGGTCTTCAGCTCATCGATCTGGTCCAGCATCGCCTTCGTCGCATCCACCGTGCTCGCGCTCTTGGTCGCGGCCACGGTGTAGAAGAGACCGGGATGATCGTAAGATGCGCCATACGACGCCGCCCACGGAATACGCGAGCCCCATCCGCGTCCGCACATTCTGGAAGAGCCGCGATCCAAATCCGCCGGAGAAGATCTGGTTCATCACGCTCAGCGCGTAGTAGTCCGGGTTGGAGCGTTCCGTGCCCAGCCCGACGATCCAGATGTTGCTCTGGTTCACATCGTTCTTATCCACCGAGTAGACGCCAGGCGTCGGCCCGTTGAAGCGTCTCCTTCGGCGGCGGCAGCGGCGTGCCTTTCTTCAGGCCGCCGAATGCGGCGCGCAGCTTCTGCTCCATCGCCGCGCTGTCGAAGTCGCCACTCACCCCGATGATCATCCCATTCGGGATCACCGTCTTCTCGTGGAACTGCTCCAGGTCGGCGACGGTGATCGCCATCACCCCCGCCAGCTCCGGAATGCGGCCGTATGGATTCGTCGCCCCATACACCAGCTTGGCCGCCTCGCGGCTCGCGATCGCGCGATGCATCGTCGTTCCGGCGCACAATGCCCGCGGCCATCTCCTGTTTCGCCAGATCGAGCTTGCCGGGATCGAACTTCGGATGCAGCAGCAGATCCGTCGTCAATCCGAAGACCGTATCGAAGTCCGTCTTGAGGCACGATCCAGCTCACGCTCGTCGAGTCCACGTCCCCGTCGGTCTCCACCTTCGCGGCTTTGGCTTCCAGCAGGTCGTCCATCGCGTCGCCGGACTTGGTCGCCGTCCCGCTGGTGCGCCACACCTCGCCATAGAGATCGACCAGCCCGGTCTTCGCAGCGGGAACATCGCGGCCGCCGCCCCGCATCTCGATGAAGCCGTTGATGAACGGCAGCTCATGATCTTCCTGAAGAAATAAGATCGCGCCATTGTCGAGCACGATGCGCCGCGGTTGCTGCGGATGGAACGCAGGCAGCGTGGGAATCGGAATCTGCTTCCACGGCTGCGCCTGCTGTGTCTGTTGTGCGGGAGCGAGCATCGGCATAGCCGCGAACGAGCGAGAAGCATGGCAGCAAACACACGCGAATAAGAATGCATTGTCACCCTGAGCGCAGCGAAGGACCTGCCGTTCTTCCCCGAGGGTGCGTGACGCAGCCGCGCAAACATACCCAGGTCATCCCGACCGGAGCGAAGCGAAGTGGAGGGATCTGCTCTCTGCAGCGGAGTGAGCCGAGCATCACTGTCCCACCCGCTTTCGCCGCACCGTCGGGCTTCTGCTGCGGCACGGTCTCGATGATGGCGTAGGTGCGGTTGTTCTCCGTGAAGACCTTATTCGACACGCGCCGAATATCCGCCTTCGACACCTTGTCGATCTTGTCGAGCTGGCGGAAGAGCTCGCGCCAGTCGCCGTAGCGAAGCTGATAGGTAGCCAGGCTCTGCGCCAGGCCCTCGTTGTCGGCGAGCGAGCGCAGCAGATCGACGCGCGCGCGCGTCTTGAACATGGCCAGCTCTTCGTCGGTCACGTCCTGCGTCTTCAACTTGTCGATCTCCTTGTGGATGGCTGTCGCGCATCTCCTGCGGCGTATGCCCCGGCAGCGGCACCGCATAGAACGCAAAGAGCCCCGGGATACTTCGTGCCGGGAAAGCCGCTGAAGCCTTCCGCCTCCGCGGCAATGCGCTGATCGCGCACCAGCGATCGATACAGGCGCGAGACGCGGCCGTTCGAGAGGATATCGGTGATGGCGTCATAGACCTGGTCGTCCGGGATCGAGATAGTCGCTGCGGTGATAGCCCTCGATGTAGAAAGGCTGCGTCGCCTCGCGGATGATGACCGACTTCTCCGAGTTCTGCGGCGGCTCGACCGTGGTCATCGGCTCCGGCTTCGGACCCGCCGGAATCGGATCGAAATACTTCTCCATGATCGGCATCGCCGTCGCTGCCTTCACGTCGCCGGCAACCGCAATCACCATGTTCGAGGGCGTGTAGTACTTCTTGTGGAAGGCCGCCGCCTCGGTGGCGTCGATCTGCGAGAGCTCCGACTCCCAGCCCACGCCCGGGCCGTCCATACGGATGCGCGACATACGCGGTCGCGAGAAACTGCTCCACCATGCGCCCGATGGGATTGGAGTCGATGCGCATGCGCCGCTCTTCCATCACCACGTCGCGCTCCTTGTAGAACTCGCGCGGCACCGGATGGCCGATGCGCCCGCTCTCCATATACGCCCACAGCTCGAGCCGATTCGCCGGCATGCTCCAGAAATATTCGCGTGGAATCCAGGCCGGTGGAGGCGTTGATGCCGGTCGCGCCGTTCTCCTCGGCAATCTCCGTGAACTGGTTGGGGATGACGTACTGCTGCGCATCCTTCTTCGCCGCGTCGAACGCCTCGCGCAGCTGCTTCAGCTTCGCCGGATCCTGCCCCACGCGCTTGCGGTACTCGGCGTCGTAGGCCGCGTACGTGTCTTCCACCTTCTGCAGCGCCACCTTTTCGGCCGGCCAGTTCGTCGTGCCGATCTCCTCGGTGCCCTTGAAGGCGAGGTGCTCGAACATGTGCGCAATGCCGGACTGCCCGGTCGGATCGTTCGCGTCGCCGGCATCCACCAGCGTGTAGTAGGAAAAGACCGGCGCCTCGGGCCGCTCAATCAGCAGTACCGTCAGCCGTTGGGAAGGACCTTCGTTGTGACGCGCTTTTCAAAGCGGGCCAGCTCCTGCTGCGCCAGGTCGGGCGTTGCCGGCGTTCCGCCGGCTGCGTTTGCGCGGCGGCGGGCAGCAGGCGCAGTGCAGGCGATCCATAAAAAAGGTGCAGGCCAGCCTCGCATCCGGTGCGGTTGGGCAGGGTAACACTTAGTCAACAGTACCTCCGCACCCGCCCGAGACGTGAGCCTCGTCTGTCCAGATGCGGGTGGCAAATCGCGTTTGTAGCTGTTATCGAAGCTATCCGCGCCAGCCCGGCGAAGTCAAACCAACGGCCATTCCGAAACCAGAGGCATATCGGAATGCGCAACTTTCATGGCGCGGCCGGGTTCCGGCTTGGCATAATAAGCAGCGCCTGCTCCGGATTCCGTTCCGAACCGCTGAACGAAAATCCGGAATGGCATCATACAGAAAGCCGAACTACAGCAGACGGTGCCGATCACGGAGGATTTTCACTGTAGACGTACACAGAAGCGCTACTGAAGGCGTGGCTTTGCCGTCAAAGAAAAGCCACACTGCGCGAAGCCTGGCTGTACACAGTAACAGTGAAATGCTCTAACCAAGGCATCCCTCACGCCACTGGCAGCAAGGACTTTTCAGGAATGGCCATCATTACGCTTTTGCAGCGCACCGCGCGTCCCCTCCTCTGTCTCGGTTTGCTCAGCGCATCGACGTGGAGCTTCGGCGCAGTCTCCGTTCCCCGGAACGCACTGCCCCAGATCACACAAGCCGTAAACAACCGGCAACGCATCACGTTGAAGGGCAATGTGCGTCCGCTGCCGCGGCGTGCCCGCGACCTCGGCGCCGTGGACGCCAACGCGCCGGCCGGCCGCGTGATGCTGCTGCTGAAGCGTCCCGCGGAACAGGAAGGCGGCGCTCGAGCAGTTCATCGCCGATGCCCACACACCCGGATCGGCCAGCTATCACCACTGGCTCACGCCGGCGCAGCTCGGCAGCCAGTTCGGACCGGCAGAATCCGATGTGCAGGCAGTCGTGGCGTGGCTGCAATCGCAGGGCTTCGCCGTCGCCA
>CAVWNU010000007.1:0-605611 GCA_963756435.1 uncultured Acidobacteriaceae bacterium
TCGCGAAGCGGCTTGCCATGGACGTCGAAATATCGAAAAGATCGCCCATTGCGTTTTCGGGCTAGGCCCGGATGATTATCAGTGACCTATTTCAGCCCCGCTTCTTTTGCGGCTTTCTTCGGATTTGCTGTCAATTCTACTGGTCCGACCTTTTGGCGAGCAGTCACGGTAAGTGACTATGATGCGTGACGAAGTGAAAGTAAGGCACGGGGATCCCCTGCGCAACGCGTCGCCCGTCCGCTTCCACGTGGGGAGGCTTATTTGATCAGCACTTCGGCTGGGAAACCAGGTCAACATTCGAGGTAACGAGCTACTGAATAGACGCATCACACAAGTTTCAAGGTTCTCTCCATGGCCGATCTTTATACGCTGCAGGATCCGACGAAGCAGTACCCGATCCCGAAGTTCAGGCGTCAACCGCAACGCGTTCCCGGAAACGCGCGAAAGATGCAGCCGAAGCCCGACCATGGCGAGACATCGTATCGAGGAAGCGGGCGGCTCCCGAACCGCAAAGCTCTGGTGACGGGTGGCGACTCCGGAATCGGACGAGCCGCGGCCATTGCTTTCGCCCGTGAAGGAGCGGATGTTGTCATCAGTTACCTGCCAAGCGAAGAGGTTGATGCCAAGGAAGTCATAGAACTAGTCGAGGAAGCAGGACGCCGGGCGTATGGCATTCCGGGGGATGTCAGCAACGAATCATTCTGCAGGAAGCTCATTCAGCAGGCTCACAAAAAGCTGGGCGGCCTTGACATCCTTGCGATTGTTGCAGGCAAGCAGCATGCCGTTGAGAAGATCAACGCCATCACGACAAAGCAACTGCAGGAGACGTATAAGGTGAATGTCTTTGCTCTCTTCTGGCTGTGCAAGGCTGCGCTTCCGCTTATGCCAAAGGGCGGATCGATCATCACTACAGCCTCCATCCAGGCCACACATCCAAGCCCGAGCCTGCTTGATTACGCGCCGACCAAGGCAGCCATCCTCGCGTTTACCCGCGCTCTCGCCCGGCAGGTTGCGGCGGACGGCATCCGGGTCAACTGCGTGACGCCCGGTCCTGTTTGGACGCCGCTGCAGACAAGTGGCGGGCAGCCCAACAAGAAGATCCCCGAGTTCGGTAGTCAGACGCCCATGAAGCGCCCGGGGCACCCTGTTGAGATGGCCCCGCTTTATGTCCTGCTGGCTTCCCAGGAATCGAGCTACGTGACTGGCGAGGTATACGGGGCAACGGGTGGGCTGGAGATTTCCTAGAGGTTCAATCACGAGGAGTTTTCGTGAGGGAAGATAAGAAGCGTCGGGAACGAATGCCATCGCTCGGATTGAGTGCCTTGTCCCTGCTGCTTATCGCCGCACTCTGGATCCTCTTTGTAGGTGGCACTCGCCGCGATGAGATGATCGTGGGCGCAAGCGTCTTTCTTCTCTCCGGAGCGTTCCTCTATCTGGTCTGGCGGACCGAGACATTGCGTCTCGAAGTTCGATGGCAGGACTTCCCCCAAGGTTGGCGCATCCCATGGTACGTCGTGAGCGGAGTGTACGAAATTATCGTGGTCCTCGCCAAGGATGTCTTAGGGGTGAAGCGGGCGGACTCCTTTTATCGTGTGAGTGGATTTAAGACGAGCAAATCGGATCCCAGACTCATCGCGCGGCGCGTCTTCGCCACTTTTTATACGACCATGGCGCCAAACTTTATCGTGATCGGTATCGATTATCACCAGAGCAGGATGCTATTTCATCAACTGGAACGTAGCAGCGTCCCCAGGATGACCAAGGCGCTGGGGGCTCAGCCAGGAGCGGAACGGCCATGAATATCTGGTTGCTCGCGGCGGCTGGAGTATCGGCATCCCTGATTCCCTGTGCGGATATGTGTCTGCGTGGCGCGCCGGAACGCAGACTGGTCGGTCTGGAGATGACCAGCTTGATCGTCACGATTGCGTTGGTGCTCTTCGCGGTCGGATTTGGGCGCATTCCATTCATGGACCTGCCACTTGCTATGGCCTTGATGTCTTTTGGCGGCGGTCTTGTCTTCGCTCGCTTTCTGGGGAAACATCTATGATCGCGCACGCGACGCAGATCGTTCTATTGGCCGGCGTCGTGCTTCTCTGTTGGCTCGGTGTGCTTGGTATGTGGCGGATGAAGGAACCCATGCAGGCACTGCACTATCTTTCTCTGCCGGCTACCGCAGGGGCAATCCTGCTCACAGTTGCGGTCTTCGTCTCCCAAGGCATCGTACAGGGGTTCTGGAAGGTCGTCTTGATTGCCGTGATTCTTTTCGCCACCAATTCCGTTGTCACCCACGCGACGGCCCGCGCCTTTCGTTCGCGCGAGCTGGGGCATTGGGAGCCGCTCGATGGAGATCCGATGGAGATGGTTCACGAGGAAAAGAAGCCATGATCTGGATAGGAGCCGGACTGCTCTTGCTGGTCGCAGCGACCGGACTTGGCATCGTCAGAACGAGGGACGTCACCAGCCAGGTCATCGCGCTGAGCTTCTACGGAGTGCTCATCGCGCTCGTGTTCTTCTTTTTTCAGGCTCCCGATGTTGCGCTCTCGCAAATCACGGTGGGTGCCGTGGCTCTGCCTTTGATGGTGATGCTCGCCATCTCGCGCATGAAATATCGTGCGGCCATACAGGAGAAAAAAGGAGAGCGGGATGCGTGAAACCGTTCGCACGCGCGTTTTCCTCGTGTTCGGGAGCATCTTCCTCCTTTTGTTTTGTTATGCAGTTGTCGATCTTCCGCCTTGGGGAAGTTATCGCGGCCCCTACGGCGACGTCATCTCCCGTGTCGGCGTCTACGAACGGCACGCGACAGATGCAGTAAACGCCATTAATTACGACTATCGCGCCTTCGATACGCTGGGCGAAGAGTTCATTCTCTTTACCGCCGTGCTGGGTGTCATGATGCTCCTCCGGCGTGAAGAAGGCAGGTCAACCCACGATGCCGGAAAGGTTGAGGATAAACTCGGGCTGAGCACGACAGTGCGTGCTACCGCCATGCCGGCGATTCTGCTCACCGTGGTCTTTGGCTTCTATATCGGTCTCCATGGACAGCTCACTCCCGGCGGCGGCTTTCAGGCCGGAGTGATTTTGGCCTCAGTTCCATTTCTCCTCTATGTGTGCGAAAACACGGAATCGTTCCGCCGCATCACATTTCACACTGCAATCGAAGTAGTCGAGGCGTTGGGAGCGGGCTCCTACGCTCTCATCGGTTTGGCGCCCCTGATCATAGGTATGCCATTCCTGACGAATTTCCTCCCCCTCGGCACTACGGGGGATGTCTTCTCATCCGGCACGATCGCCCTGATCAGCGCGTGTATTGGATTTGAGGTAACCGCCGCATTTCTGCTCGTGGGATACACCTATCTTGAAGAAATCATTACGGGCGAAGTGCCCGAGGAATGATGCCATGCCGCACATTATTCATCTTCTGCCGTACCTAGTAGCTGCGTGGTTGTTCTTCTGCGGGCTCTATGGTCTGGTGAGCAGTAAGCATCTTGTACATTCGGTGATCTGCCTCGCCGTACTGCAAAGCTCGACCTACATCCTGCTGCTGGGTATTGGATACCGCATCGGCGGCGCGGCACCGATCTTTGCCGACATTGCGCCGGGAAATTTGACAGTCGATCCCGTAGTGCAGGCCCTGATGCTCACCGACGTCGTGGTCGAGGCTGTGGTAGTGGCACTCCTGCTCGCAATGGTAGTCAAAGCCCATGAGAAGTCCGGCACGGTCTCTCCAGATGAGCTCAGAACTCTCCGAGGCTGACGATTGAGCGCTCCCTTCCCATTGACGCCATTGCCTGTCGCTGTGCCTCTGCTCGGCGCGGCCATGATTGCGTGTCTTCGCAGGTGGCTCAGCCGAGCCGCGGCGGATACTTTGGGGATCCTGATGGCGGCGATCACGCTCGCGATTTCCTCTCTGCTCCTGGCTCATGTCATTCATGGCCCAAGCGTTTATTGGTTTGGGAATTGGCATCCCCGCGGCTCCATCATATTGGGGATCGGTTTTGTTGCCGAACCAATCAGTGTAGGTCTAAGCGTGCTCGCATCTGCACTCACGCTGCTGAGCCTGGTCTTTTCCTGGCGTCTCGTAGCGTCGGGTTCAAATCACTTCCAGCCACTCATGCTGATTTTTCTCGCAGCGATGTGCGGCTTCAGCTTGACGGTCGATATCTTTAATCTCTTTGTTTTTTTTGAACTCATGAGCACGGCGGCATTTGCTCTTTGCGGGCTGAAGATTGAGGAGCCGGCGCCCCTTCAGGGCGCATTCAATTTTGCGGTGACCAACACCATCGCAGCCTTCCTCATCCTGACCGGAATCGCCCTCTTGTACGCCGTTACCGGAGCCCTCAATATGGCTCAAATTGGCCTGGAAATCGGAGTTCGGCACGATCCACTAGTGCTCTTTGCGTTCACGCTTCTGACTTGTGGCTTCTTCGTGAAAGCTGCGATCGTGCCATTTCATCTCTGGCTGCCGGATGCACACGCCGTCGCGCCGACGCCAGTCTGCGTCCTGTTTTCGAGTCTGATGGTGGAACTCGGGCTATTCGCAGTCGCGCGGTTGCGATTCACGGTCTTTGGGCAGACCTTCGCGAACCACGAGACTTCACTACAGGAAATCTTTCTCTTGCTTGGCGTTGTCACTGTGCTGATCGGCGGCCTGATGTGCTACGCCGAGCATCATCTCAAACGTATGCTCGCGTTTTCTACGATTTCTCATGCGGGCATCATGCTAATTGCGATCGGTCTCGGAGGTCCGCTCGCATTCGCTGCAATGCTGGTTTACCTTCTTGGCCACGCGTTCACCAAAGGCGGCCTTTTCCTCACTTCCGGCATCCTGTTACATCGTCTGCGCGCGATAGGAGAACGAAGTCTGTTCACAAAAGGCAGGGCTTTGCCGTGGACAGCCACACTCTGGTTTCTAGGGGCAATAGGTCTAGCCGCTGCACCGCCTTTCCTATTAATGGCCGGAGAGGCGGGCATCTCGCAGGCATCGGAAGCGGCGGCCTGCCCATGGATCTCGTGGGTATGTCTCACCGGAGGAATGCTGACCTCCGCGGCCGTACTGCGGGTTGGAATGCATACCTTTTTCGGCTGGGGTACAGAGCCGATTACGGACGAAGCGGCCGAGGTCGGTGAGCCTCCCGAAACTGCGAGTGAAGATCAGAAAATATTCTGGTATCAATATGCGCCTGCAGCCATTTGTACTGGAGTTCCAGTTCTTCTCTTGGCTACGAGTCCGGCATGGCTGAGAACACTCTGCAGCGCCGGCGCTACCTTCGCCCGGCAACAGGCGATGCTGGATCTGGTCTACGCGGGTACGCGGCTGCCAGTCCACTCAACCGAATGGTTTGGAGCATTCAGGGACTCCGCTCTGCGAGGCACTCTTGCCTTGCTATTGGCTGCTCTCCTGGCGTGTACTTCCGTCTTTCGATCGCGCCTCAAAAGGACCTTACGAATTGGGGCATTTCTGGAGTCGGGCTTTCGTCCTTTGCGCATTTTGCAGTCTGGCCATCCCGGCGACTATGTCCTTTGGTTGACGATTGGGCTTGCATGTATCGGCACCGCCAATCTCTTATTACTTCGCCAATGAATGGGTTTCAGCTTTCCAGGCGCTGCTGGCCATCGCATATGCGCCGGAGGGTGCCGATGTTGCGATCAGTTACTCCCGGACGGACGAACCTGATGCTCGTGAGGTCACCAAGCTGATCAAGGCCGCAGGCCGGAAGGCCATTCCGATCTCGCTCCAGTAGTGCGATGGACCCCCCTTCGCAACTTCGAGGAGAGTCTGATTGATAAAGATTGGGACGTCTTTTGCGCGGTACAGACCGCGAGCTACACGCTCGATCTTGCCGGCTTTAGCGAGGCCCCAGAGATGCGAATGGGGTACGGAGAGGCTTTGAGCTCTTTCGAGCGCACGAGACTCCGTTTCTGGACGAGGACTCCGACATGTTCCACTTTCTTCATCGCAAGGCCACTCTATTAAAACCTTTACACTTGTAAATATGTGCAGAGGTTTTGCCAGGGGCCTGAGCAACGTTAAATCAAGTTTTCGGGTACAAGTTCGGGTACAGACGTCAGTTCGCCCTAATTTCGGCAAAGTACGCTAAATTACAGGTGGCAAGGGGTTTAGCTGGTCCGCTAAATACGCTCGATTAAGCTTATTTATCATAGATATACGGTATTCTCGGGAAACTCAAAATTCGTCGGAGGCAACTCCGTGGGGGTTCGGTTCCCCCTCCCGGCACCGTCTATCTTGTTTATTTTCATTGCTTTGCGAGCGCTCGCCGATCTTCCTAGACACCTCCGGTACGAGTGCGGGACAGCCGGCATCAACCTTATTTTCAACAAGATCGCGCTTCCCTGCCCTCGCCTAAACTTCTCTGGTTTTGGCTAAATTACGCTTAACTACGGAATGCGCAGCGGATAATCGGTCCCCCTTGACACCGGGACGAGAGGCTGAGTAACTACCATTCATGCGGCGATTCGCGCATGACTTCCCAGGCAGCAATCCTGCTAAACAGGCATGGCTTTGAGGAGAGATTCCTCGATATAACTGTCCATCGCCTGGCTCAGTTGTGAATCGACCTCATCCGCGATTGTCATGACTCCATTCAAAAGAATGCTGAAATCGATACTTGCCAGGTTTTTTTGCAAGGTTTCGAAGATACTGACCTGCAACATCCGCGATTCTTCTACCAACATCGCAGCCGAATACCCCTGCTGACACCGAAGGCGACCGTGCCGCTGTGCTGCGACTGATACCAACTCTCTGCTGCCCAAAGAACTGAAAGAGCGAAGACGATTGACCAGGTCAAGCAGAACTTTAGGAAGATGACCGACCCGCTGTTCGTGGCTCATTGAAATGGTGGTGAGCTTCGTTTCCTTTTCGACTCGCTCAAACCAAGCGTCTACGGTGCTCTGGATCGAGTATTCGAGAATCGTAGCTACGCTCTGGATGACGCGTGTTGGTGGAGCTCCCACCGCAAGCCTCTGCTCAATCGCTTCGATCAGCGCAGGAATATTCATCGGCTTTACCAGGATTTGATCGGCCTGAAGCAGGATGGCCTGAGCGGCAGCGTCCATCTCCGGGAAGGCGCTGAACAACATGGTGACAGCGTTAGGATTTGCGTGGCGCATCGCGCTTACGACGGTGAGCCCGTCCCCCCGTCCCGGCATATGGAGATCGCTGAGCAGTACGTCGTAGCTTCCGGCACTGATAAGTTTCAGAGCCTCAGGCACGCTGGCTGCGGTGGTTACGTCGTAGCCGTGTTCTTGCAGGACTGCAGCCAACGTTTGACGCAGAGCTTCGTCATCATCCACCAATAAAATTGTTGCACTCGCCATGGAGACCTCCCTAGGCGTACTTCGAGGCTAAAGAACGGAACCAGGCGTCCTATCATGTTTGATTTGACATATAGCTCCTAACCAGTCTTCTTCAGGTGAGCCAATCGGTCTTCCTCTCTCTTCCCACAACTTATAAGCCAGGAAGGCTATGGTATTGGCATTTGGCGAAAACTGATCCGTGCCAAGAATGGGTGTGTCTAGGCTCCTCATCATGGGGCGCTCCTCGTGTTACCTGAGAGAACTTGGAAGTGGCTCGTCCGGAGCAAAAAGGGATACGGCTAGAGGCGAGGAAGACGGCACAACGGCTGCTTGTCGCAGCACACCTTAATTGCTAACGCTTAGAAGCTCGAACCGAGCCGACTTCAACGTCGGGAGGCATCTTCACGTCGAGGGATTCTGTCGGCGCATCTTCCAAAGCACAGACGCTCCGGCCAACGCTTCGGAGGCTCGCGCCTGGAAGTCCGTCCCACTTTGGTCGGAAGGGTTCAAGCTCAGATGTCCAACGGACAAGATCGGCCTCTAGACATAGATGGGAGTCTTCGAGTTCGTCGAGCGCAAGCTCGATTCTTACTGAACCAAGCGTTCTACTACAGACAGGGCATGTAGAGTCATGTGTGCCATTGTCATTGTGTTCGCGAATGAATTTGGGAGGATGCGGAGCGGCCAAGAATGGCCTCTTTGTAGCGTCAGAACGTCCAGAACGCTGATTTAAGAGTAACAGCCCCAGGTACCGCGGACGGTCACGTCATTGTAATAGTTAGCTTAAATCATTCCGCGGTTGCAAACCCTTGGCACTTTGCTCCGAAAGCAACAACGCCAACGTTGCCGTTGTTCCAGTAGCAGAGCGGCAGTCATAAAAGTCGTTGCATTTATCCGCTTTCGCTGGTGTAACGACGAATGAGACTGTTATCGAGGGTACATCCGGGCCGTCTCAGCCCGTCTTTGATACCCGGCTCGCATCGCAAACTCTAGTCACCCTGGTCAAGATTGCTCAGGTTTTAGCGAGGGGGAGCGCGCAAGCTCTTATCAACGGCCCCTGATATCTGAGCATTTGAAAAGAGACCATCTCATGGCGAACCGAACTCTTCTTGCCTTCAGGCGCAGGCATAACGAAAACGGGAGCTGGGACTCGATATGCCTCCGATGCTATAGAACCGCAGCCTCCGCCCGGGACGCCTCTTAGCTTCCGCTTTTGCAAAGCACCCACATCTGCGATCCGATGGATCTGCACGCGTGGATGTCGGATCGCGAACAATTTGGGCTGAATCTACCTCAGCATCTCCCCGTGACGGACTCCGTATCGGAAAACCTGCCGGTGCCGAGTCTCTCACTTTGAGACCAGCCTCTTGGCGGGCTGTCGCCCGCTAGGAGGCCTGCTTCTCCGGCCCCCGCAACCACGAGCTGCGCTGGATGCCCGCCGGTGGTCGCGCATAGCGCGTAGACTGGGAATAAGCGCCCAGGTCGTTCCGGCGCATGAATTGAGGCCACATCGTGGCCACCCAGTCTTTCCCCTCCTTCCGATACACAACTAGATTTGCCTTTCAACACGTCAGCAACTACGACGGCAGCAGTGACTCAATATGTCTCCGTTGCCACAGCCCCGTCGCCTCATCGCACGATGAATATTCGTTCGAAGAGGCGGAAAGAACCCACATCTGCGCCCAACTGGATCTGCTCGCGCGCATGTGGCCAAGCCAAGCCTGAATTGGGGCTCGCCTGCCGGGCCGCAACTTCAACCACCCACTCGTACATCGGGAACCGAATATCCGATCGCGAAATGGTAGACCACTTGTTGCTGAGGCGGCAGCTTGAGATAACAGTGCACCTCTTCGTCGTAGAACGCACCAATTCCGGTCGCTCCTAGCCCAAGCGCCTCGGCGGCGAGATACAGACGATGGCCGATGGCGCCTGCCTCGAAATGCACATAGCGATAGCCTCTGTCACCATGGGTGTGGACGGCGCGCTCGAGATCGCCGATCATCGAGAAAGCTACGCATGCATTACCGGCCAGTTCCTGCCCGAGGCTGAGGCCAGCAGCCATGACACGCTGGTCACCATTCTTAACTTGCTCCAATTCGGCGGACGCAGGCCAGTGGCGGTACACACCGGGTTGCAGCCCGTCGACGCGATGAGCGTACAGATAGAGCTGGATGAAAGGTGCCCCGGCGAAATCGGCAAACAATCGCTGGCTCGCTGTAGCAAGGATCGCCGAGAGCTGCGTCAGGGACATCGATAAGGTTCCGCCCAGGAAGTCGAGTGCCGAACGCCGTCGCCTCGCGACCTCGCCAAAGGTGCGCGTCGATGAGGCTGGGGGAGGCAGCTTGATCTCGCCGCACCCAGCAGGAGTCGCTTCGGCGGCGAGGACCTCGGGGCAAGGGCAGTTGCTCAATTTTGTTGCGGCATGAATCCGGTCAATCCGCGCGTAGTCGGTTTTCTCTGCTGAGAGCTGATTCGCCTGGCCGCCGTACCAAACCGTCTCGCCGGCATTGGATTCACGGGCTGGAATGGACATGCCGCGCAATTCGACCAGTAGCATCGGCGCCTCATCGTCCGCGAAACGACAGTGTTGCGCGACTTCATCATCCGAGAAATGGCCTACAGCAAAACTGTTGCATCCAATGGCTCGCGCGGCGAGAGCGAGCGCTTGCCAGGCATGCCCTATGTCGTGCAAGCAGTATCGATAGGCACGATCACCATACTTCCATGCCTCGCGCCACGTAATGGTGGTTAAGACAAACACTAAAGGCGCGGAGCTACCACTCAATTTAATCTCAACATCGCCCAGCGCACGTTGTTCGGCCACGTGCATAGAGGGACGATAGTGGTATACCCCATCAGGCCACTCCTTCATACGCAGGGTGCGGAAATGGAATTCGGTAGGGTGCAGATTGCCGGAGGATGGGTTCACGCGCAATGCGTATCGATATCCGGTGGACGAAACGCGCTTGGACGCGCTAATCGCAGCGGAATAGAAAAGCAGTTGTGAAAGGAAGGTTGCGCCCTCGCCGGCAGGTGTACGGCCAGAGAGACCACCGAGAACCTCGAGTGCCGGCATTTCCGGAGCGGGTGGATCTGCCGGCAAATCCAGCAGCGGCACGCCCTCGTAGTGACGGAAGGGATTGGGCATGTTCGCCCAATCGAGAGAGTGCGGCGCACGCCTCAATGATTCGACGGTGTGCTCGGTAGCTTCGTGATATTCGCGCCATGTCAAGGCCACGGTACTCGTCCTTTTTGGGGTGGAACCCTATGAATGTGCCGATGCTCGGATTTACGCTCGGAATAGTAACGACCGAAGTCCGATTTTCTCTATCGATGAGACGGCTTTGCGCTCGGCCTGTTGGAACAATAGAGAAGTTGGAGTTGAAGATTCGGGAGTGTGCCCATGAGCCGAGCGGGCAAAGTGATTTCACCGAGGTTGCAACTATTACACTAACGTGACCATCCGAAGTCTACAGTGCTGCTACTCTAAAATCGGCGTGATGGACGTTCTCGCGCCACAAAGAGGCCATCCTTGGCCGCCCCGCATCCCCGTAGATTCATCCGTACACAGAATGATAATGGGACATATGAGTCTGTATGTCCTGTCTGCAATACAACGATTGGCATAGTTAGAATCGAGCTTACTCTCAGCGAACTGGAAGACTCACACCTATGCTTAGAAGCAGATATTCTCCGGCTGAAATCTGCTCAGCGCCGTTCCGGGCAATGGCAGAGCTTAACCAGCATAGGTGCTAGCGCTCTCTATCGGTGAGTAGACGTGACGCAATCATCAGGGTAACGTCATATCAGTAGTACACCCATTTCTTTCTCACCTAAAGCCAACCTCTTCGCAATCTGGCGAGCCGATATTTTCAGGGTCTCCCGCCGCCATGAAATGAGCGCGTCTATGTACTTCGAAACAATATCTCTCCCCATCAGCGCAGCCTTCACCTATCCACTGCTCAAGAAGCGGCATGGAGATGCGCGCCAAGCTCCTCCTTCGACAAAGAAGCCGCCTGCCAAGCCGTCCCCTGAACCACCGAAGCGGAGCGGACTTCCAGACCCAAGCGGCCGGGGCACCCGGGTTACGGAAGGAACAGCGGCAGAATCCCCTGACATGAACACGATCCCAGACGCTGGGGGCGGTTCCGTGTCAAGCTTCTAAATGATGGTATGGATCAAAAGTGTGCTGCAGGACAAGCAGCAGTTGTGCCGTCTTCCTCGCCTTTAGCCGTAGTCCGGCGGAAAGCATTGACGGTGATGTGTGGGGTGACGCCCTACGCGATCGGAGAACACTTCCACGCCCATTCCACGTTTTCTCTCTGACCTCGAAATGACTTGGAACGTTGCCCTAAAAGCCAGCCATTCAACCTACACGTATTTGAAAGCGGGAAGCTTCGTGAAATTTGCCACCACTGCGGGTACTCTTCTTATTCTCCCAAGTATCTTGGGGTTTCATGGGGTGGTTTCAATTTCACGCCCGAGCAAAAGAACGCGGGCGGCGTATTGGTAAAACATAGGAGTACTCTCCCAATCCCGCCGATTATTAGAGTGGCATCGTTGATCGCAGGAATTGGTCTAGCGGCGATCGGAATGCGCTACAAAATGGCCTGATGTGTTCTGCCTCCGAAAGCCTTACCTTTTGCTCTTGAAGCTCAAATAGTTTCCACGAGGCCTTCCGACGGAACATTCACACGACTTTAGACTTAGCTAGTCGCATTCCAGTGTAAGCAGCGTATACTAAAGATGTTAGTTCATCCTTCTCGCCTTCAGCTCTCCTTGCTTCGCTCCAGACGATAATCCTCCAGTGAGCAAGCAACAATAGGAGTAGGCGATGCTAATCAAGAAAGCTGATGTAAAGAAACACCTCGGCGCTAAGTCGAGAAGATACACCCCTCTCGCCATTGCTTCCGCAGCAAGTTCGAACTCTTTTACGCTATTTGGCACATCCATAAAGCCCATTGTTAGTCCTGCACCTGCAGAAGCCCTCATTCCGATATTAGTACCCCTGAGGCGATATTAGTACCCCTGAGGCATAGTGAGGCGCAACCGATTTGCATACGAATGCCTCCCAACAAGGAGGGGTCCACAGTGTATTTCATCTTGATCTTTGAGTGTCCGTGCGCCTCGATCTGCGCTTTGAGCCCCACCCGTTCGTCTGCGTCGAGTTCCCGCGAGGACATGATGTGAGCACGTTCTATGCCTCGACGCTGTTCGCAAAATAGCCGCAACTGCATCGACGATCGCAGGACAGTTGTGCAGAAGATGCCGGTCACTCAAAATAAGGAGCAAGTTTTGCGTTTGCTTATCAATGGCCATCCGGTTACATAGGCTGGCAATCACTGCGCGTCGCTCGGATGCCGGGATGGACGGTGAACGGAGCGGTTTCTGAAGCTCGGCCGACTCCAGCCAAACCTCAACAAACGCACGCAGATTCGCGGTTCTTAGATCGATGGCTGCCTCACCGTCGGCGTCCACTACTGCTCCAATGAATGCATGAGCATACCGTGAGATACGAGAGGGCTGGATGAGCATCACGACGACCTCCATACACGCACTGTGTCAGAAGGCTAAGTGCCATAGCCGCGATGCTGCATAGCAAGCAGTTGCTGGTTAGTTGGCCAGGAGATCGTCAGCAGGAATACAGATGGTTCGATCGATATCCAACGTCTCTGTCTCGGGCGCGCTCAAAGGCTGGAAGATCTGGCGTCTCGGTCGCGATGATTGGTTCAGAGACGGTCAGATCATCGGTCAGATTGACTCGCGGCACAGTCCTCTCCACTCCGCATGCTCGCGTCGCAAAAACTCGTCTCAGCTTAGCTTTACAACCCGGGGCCGCGGAAAGCTGAGCAAATTTGCTCACTCGGGAACGAGCGTGTGCACCATCCGAAAGCGCATCAAACGCCGTCCATTTGCACACATCTACGCTCGGATTCGTCTTACACAAGTATTACCCTGCAGTGGTGCCCGCAGGCATACGCTTCCATCAGATCAAGTAGGAGCGGGGATATGCGTCTGTCACGGATTTTCTCGCACGATAAAACGTTCAAACAGCCTGTTGTGTGGGTCACGACCTTCGTCATGGTTGCGTTTCACATCGGCGCTTTGGCTGCGCTATTCGCTTTTAGTTGGGAGGCATTCATCGTTGCCATGCTTCTGTGGTGGGTCGCTGGCGGTCTCGGCGTCGGCGTCGGGTACCACAGACTTCTTACGCATCGAGGTTACAAAACTCCTAAGTGGGTGGAATATTGTCTAACCGTTTGCGGCACGCTGGCTTTAGAAGGCGGTCCAATATTTTGGGTTGCGACACATCGTATGCATCACCAGAACACGGACAAGGACGGGGACCCGCACTCTCCGCGCGACGGCGGATTTTGGGCCCACGTAGGTTGGCTCCTTACGGGTCAAACTATGCACAACGATTCGGCTAACCTTCTCCCGTACGTTCCTGACCTTCGCAAAGACAAGTTCCATGTTTGGATCAGCCAATTGCATTGGGTGCCCATTACTATATTGGGTCTGGTTCTTTTTGCTGCAGGTGGCTGGAGGGTCTTGTTGTGGGGCGTTTTCTTTCGCACCGTCTTAGGGCTTCACTCGACCTGGCTCGTGAACTCGGCCACTCACATGTGGGGATCGCGGCGGTTTTCCACTGGCGATACTTCCAAAAACAGCTTCTGGGTGGCGCTGCTGACGTTCGGCGAGGGCTGGCATAACAACCATCATGCCCATCCCCAATCGGCGCGCCATGGGCTAGCCTGGTACGAGTTCGATCTAAACTGGTATGGGATTTCTGTACTCCGGATGCTTGGCCTTGCGTGGGACGTGAAAGCGCAAAAGCTCAACCCTGTCGAGGGCCAGGCAGCCGCAATCCGAGAAGGCTTGCTGCCGGAAGCAATTGTAAAGACTCTCTATTCGGGCATGGACGGGAACCTGGGAGATGACGCATCCGCAGACGAGTTTTGTCCAGAACTGGTGCGCCACGCCGCCATCGTGAGACACGCCTCGACGTGAGCTATTGTGCTCAGAAATGCTGGCCCTCATTTGTCATGCTTTATTCTCCTGAGTTTGTATGTCGGCGGCCCCTGGCGGTTGCTAGTAATCCGAGCAGCTCTCGAACCTGGGAGTGGGACCGCCGTCTCTCAGGGAGGACTGCAGAATTTCTGCGCCGCTACTGTACTCAATCGCATACCGTTCCAGAAACTCGCAAACTCGCTCAACAAAGCTATATTGCGAGCTCCCGTAAGAGTCCAAGTGGATGTCCTTCACGGCAACAGTCGAATTTCCACGGACCCCGGCTTCGTCTGGATTGCATATCATCACGCGGCTCCGTGTCATTACAGGACAATGTCCCGCAGTTGGCAGCATCCCTCATCGACCAGTTGTTGATACAGGCCCTCTCGAACATCTGCCCGCAGCCCCAGTTCCGCTACACCAGCCATCAGCAGTTCAAGTGAGCGAAAGACACGCAGCTCCCGGGCGCGGCTCGCCGTCGCCAGCTCCATCACATAGCGCCGCCCCAGGAAATGTTCGCTGCTCACCGGAACAATACGCAGTGAACACAGCATCGTCGATCGCCGCGGCGGCGGCACATCAACGCCGACATCGGACAGTTCGCGTTGATCCTCAGAACAATTCATGGCTTCGCCCATCCCAGATCCATCCTTAATCCCGCGCGCAAATATCGCTAGTTCGGAGTCGCAGTGTCGCACGGCGCGAATTTCCATGCTGTTCAATATTGCTCACACATCCGCATAGGACGGCTAGCTCGGAGAGCGACCTACCAACCTATTCAGAGTTGCGCGCGAAGATAACGGCCGTCAACGCTCGCGTTTTTGCTCCCGGATTGCCGGAGAACTTCGTAAGAAGCAAACGCATGACTGCCGCAGACAACGACTCGTCCTTTGCTGGAATCTAAGCATAAAACGCGAACCTTCGGGTCGGTTCTTACCGGACCAACGGAGGGCGCGGCATCTCTCGGAGATACGTACTTCACGTTCGCAACCTCGGAGACAACTGATATCGGGGGTAATTGCGCGTATGTGCGTTCATCTGGTCAACCCCAGCGACCATTCTTTCGGAACAGCGGTAATCACGCCGAGATGGTTGTTTGTGCTGGCGGCGGCAACGCCGCGGGCCATGGGGGACCCGGTGTTGGTAGATGAATCTCTCGAACAACTGGATTCCCAGACGATTCAGCCGGGCGACATAGTTGGAATCAGCGTGCACACTGGCAACGCCCTACGCGGGTATGAGGTGGGGAGACTCGCCCATGACCGCGGCGCTCGGGTGGTGTACGGAGGTATTCATGCGACTCTATTCCCTGAGGAGCCGTTCCAGCGAGGCGCAGCAGACGCAGTGGTCAAGGGCGACGGAGATGTAGCGTGGAGCCAGGTGCTGCGAGACCTTGAAGCAGGGTGTGCGAAGCGCATCTATGACGGGGGCAAAATCAGTGGGGAAGAGTTCGTTGCGGCACGCTGGGACTTGATGCAAACAGACAAATACATGTGGGCCTCGGTGCAGACCATTCGTGGCTGCCCGAAACACTGTTCGTTCTGTTCGGTCTGGCGGACGGATGGGCAGAAGCCGCGGCAAAGGCCGTTCGAGAAGGTGATCGACGAGATCATAGATCTTAGGCGGAGGGGTTTCCGGTTTATCGCCCTAGCGGACGACAATTTCTATCCCGGTGACGCTGACCGATCTTCGGCTGGCGCGGGAGCAGCACAATCTGGCAAAGGTTGAGTCCCTGACTCAGATACGCAATGAGCGATTTTTGCTGATGGCGGAATTGGCAAAGCTCCCGCAGGACATGGTGTTCTTCACGCAAATCACAATGGAGTCCGCCGAGGATACCGAATACCTGGACGCCATGCGACGCGCGAATATCAAGGGTGCATTAGTGGGCGTGGAGGCCGTCACGCCAGAGGGGTTGAAGGCGGTCTACAAAGACTTCAATTACTCGGGTGATCGGCTGGTCGAACAATTGCAAACGTTCCGAAAGCACGGGCTCCATGTGCTCGGATCGTTCATCTTTGGACTGCCGACAGACAAGCCCGGCACATTCGAAGCGACGGTAGAACTGGCGCTCAAGGCGGGGGTGACATTCGCGCAGTTTGTGATGATGACGCCGTTTCCAGGAACGGTGGACTTCGGCCGATGGGAGAAGGAGCAAGCGGAGAACCCAATGATCGTTGAGGGCACGCCCATCACGCGGTACTGGTTGATTCCGGCGGCGATCCGCCCAAAGATGTTTACGCCACATCCGCTCATGAGTTCGGACGAAATTCGAGAGCGGACGCAGAAGGTTTGGGATCGTTTCTATGAACTCGGCGCGATCTGGAAGAGATCCGCATGCACTCCGACTCTGCGCGCTCGGTTAGCCTTTGTGCTGCTGTCTAAGCTGTACCGGCAAATGTACGCGGGGACTGGTATCTCAACCGACAGCGCCCGCCGGAAGAAGGCGAAGACTTGGGCGCGATGGATTGCGCGCCAGACACGCAAGATATTTCGAGCGACTCCCATGCCGGAACTCACCTATCCGGTGTGGGAGTTCAGATCCACGCACCCGACAGAGCTGACAGGCCCTTCTGTAATTAAGATCTCGAACACCTCAGTGGCTTAGGCGCATTCTTCACGGTTGAATGCCAGGAGGCCAGATGGGCTTGGGAGTTGGCTGGAAAGCCGCCGGGAGTAGAGCCACGAGGTGCGTGAGTTTGGGTCACTGCGAACATCAAAAAACCGCAGCGGGGTAAGCCCGGCCAAGTGGGGCTGTCAGTTGGACGGTCCAGACGGGGCCGCCCTGATAGCGTGGCCCTTCTTCTCTGAGGAAAGCCAGAGCATGTCGCGGTGAAAGGCCTCAAAGCCATGACGGCGCATTGGGACTAGCGTGATAGTCATTATGCCCAGCCCTCGCCACGCCTCAGCAGCGCTAGTGGGTTCTTCGTGCGAACGACGCTTTAGTGCTCCCCACTTAAGCTTTCGTTTCGCTTCTCGATTGCGGCGGTTTGCTCCGGCTCCAACCGTTCGAGAACGCCGATTAAGATGTTTTGGATCGAATGATTCGAGAGGATTATCCGCTCCCTGACACGTCTGAGCAATAACTCAGATGACCAACGGCTTGACCGTGTCAGTCCTTCGCTCCATCGCGCTTGCCCGTTTTCCTGAGTTCGAAATCGGGACGGACCGATGGAGCCCCGCATCGCAAGTAGAACGCTAAACTGCGCCTCCGCTGGGGTGGACTATAATTTGCTTACTCGGCGAAGGTCCCCGCATACCACTCTCCGAGTGGAGATTCCCATGGCCAGCAAACGCGCCGTCGTCATGGAGAAGAAAGCGCGGAAGACTCCACGTAACCAGCGCGTCCCCTTGGGCTCGGCAACATCTGGTGACGTATTATCCAGTCCGGTTGCGAGCAGCACGCCACCCGAACGGATTGCTGCATTCGATCCCCGCCTCTTCCTAACAAAACTCACGGCTGGAAAAACAAGTCAGGAGTACCAAGGTGATGAATCCGTCTTTTCGCAAGGGGACGCGGCGGATGCGGTGTTCTACATTCAGAGCGGCAAAGTGAAGCTCACGGTTGTTTCCAAGCGGGGCAAAGAGGCCGTCGTTGCCATCCTTCCGGAAGCTAGCTTCTTCGGCGAGGGCTGTCTAGCGGGCCAGCCGGTTCGTATGGCCACTGCTAGCACAGTCCAGCGGAGCAGCATTATTCGGGTGGCGAAGCCAATAATGTTAGACATACTTCATCAGGAACCGGAATTTGCTGAACGCTTTCTCGCCTACCTGCTTTCCCGGAACATTCGCATGGAAGCGGATTTGGTGGATCACCTCTTCAACTCCAGCGAAAAACGCCTCGCACGGCTCCTCCTACTGCTGGCCAACTTCGGCCAGGAATCCAAGCCGATACCGCTCGTCGCGAAAATCAGTCAAGAGACACTGGCCGAGATGATCGGCACGACGCGTTCGCGTGTCAGCTTCTTCATGAATCGGTTTAGAGAGCTCGGCTTTATTGACTACAACAGCGGTGGCATGCACGTTCACAGCTCGCTCGTCAGCGTCGTCCTCCACGATTAATGCCTGGGGAAAGTTTGTCTGTGCTGTAGCAATGATCAGCACGCAAGGACACGCTCATATTCGACTTCTTTCCACGGAATGGAATTCGAGTCTTCAGGGAAGTTAATAAGGCGAGTGCGGTGTCGCGATTGCCCACTCGGACGCCACAGCAGAATAGAACCACACTATTGGTGATCGCCTAAGCGTCGTGTACGACTGATGTCTGCCGTCCGAGTTGGTTCCAGCGTCCTCAAATTGCCGACTGGATCTGCACCGGTGATCTGGTAGTTGTTGTACTGAATCGTAAATTCCGCGCGTCCCCCAAAGCCGGATCGCTGTGACGCTATGGTTGCGGGCGGGAAGCCAGAAATCGCTCACTTTCATGTACACCTGTTCGACGTCGCTGTTCTTGGTCCAGAAGGAAGGGTTCTTCGCGGGCTCTGCCTCTAACCGCGCTACGGCAAAGTCTTCTGCATCCACCCAGATTCGGCCGCGGTAAAGAAACTTATCCTTCCTTCTGGGCTCCACGACAAGTACGTACATGGAACTGAAGCGCGTGCCTTCGTATCCGACCAGTGTGAAATCATAATTATCGCTGTTCAGAGCGGTGCGGCTTTGGGCCTCCGCGGCCAGCGCGTCCTTTTCAGCTTGCAAGAGCTTCTTGAAAACCTTGTCGATGATGACCTTGGACCCGGTCGTAGACTGAATCGTGAATTCTTTCGTTCCGGGTGACTGGTACTTTACATCCACGACCATCTCCGCGTTACGGGTGCCTGGAAAACCGCGGTATTCCACTCGATAAATTCGGGTCCCGTGGTAAGCATGCAACGCCTGGGCCCGTTCGAGATTCATCCGAACCAGGTTTTCTACGACTTGGTCTATGCCGAGCGGTGCATTCGCAATCGGGACTGACATGCCTGGTCGTTGTGCACCTGCAGACTGCTGTAGGCCTATGCAAAACAGGAGCAGCATGATTAACAAAACAGTACGGACCGGCAATCGTTTTTTTATTGAGGGGCAAACTCGAATATCGTGAACCGGAACGGCTCCAGCGCTGACGGCAAGTAGCGGCACCATCAGTCTCCTAGGCATTAAAGGCCTCAATTCAGAGGCGCGCTCGCCAGCGATGCCGGTCATTTGTGGAGAACGCCACCATCGTCAGTATGGAAGTCTAATCCTATGAAAGCTGATCAAATTTGATCAGGATGTCCTTGCTGTGCCGTGCCGGCATTTCTGGAGCGGGTGGATCTGCTGGCAAATCTAGCATTGACACGCCTCCATAGTGTCGGAAGGGATTGGGCGTGTTCGCCCAGTCGAGAGAGTGCGGCGCACGCCTTAACGATTCGACGGTGTCCTTGGTAGCTTCGTGATATTCGCGCCACGTCATTGCTGGTACATGGGCTTGGATTGCCCGACATTAGCATCGAGAGTCATCGCGCTACTGACGGCATTCTCTGGTCAGTCTTGATCTGCGCCGCGACAGAGCCATTATTCATCTCATCTCGGCACTGACCCAACGGCACATCCGCACAAACGAATCCTCCGCAATGGGCTGGCCGAACATTAAAGCAGACAGACCGCAGACGGAGGACACCGTGCCCGAGGTGCGTGGGAGCAGACCTAAATGGGAGGCGGTATAAGCCACCTCCCATTTCTGTCACTGGCTCCTGGTTTTACGCGGCCTTGGCGGACGCTTTGGCTTCGAGGGTCTTCTCGCCGCCAACATTTACTTTGATCTGCGTGGGCTTGGCTTCAGCCTTCTTGGCGAGGTTGATCTTCAGCACGCCCTTGTCACAGCGGGCGCTCACTTGCCCCGGATCCACGGAGCTGGGAAGCGTGAACGAGCGGGTAAAGCTTCCGTATTGCCGCTCGACGCGACGGAAGTTCTCCTCTTTCTCTTCCTTCTCGATCTTGCGCTCGCCATGGACGGTGAGGGTGTTGTTCTGAATGCGGACATCAATGTCTTTTTCGTCGATGCCCGGGACTTCAATCTTCAGAATAATGTTGTGCTCGTCTTCGTAGATGTCCACCGGCGGTGCGAGGGGGGTGGTTGTCAACGCCTCTTCCGGGCCTTCGGGGCTGTACGACTCACGGAAAAGACGGTTCATACGGTTCATGCGGTCTTGCATGGCGGACAATTCGCGGAGAGATTCCCAACCGGTCAATAGTGTCATGACGCAGTTCCTCCTTAGCAGTAATCTAAGAGGAAAAACTTCAGATGGGCTGACTTAGTTCAGTGAACCTGAAAGAGTAAGAAGAGATACTTGCTCAAGTTTGATGCTAGGCTCGTGCGCTAACCATTGTCAAGATGAGGCAGTGTCCTGCGCGCTGTTACTTCTTCGAAGGGTTCGACCTCAAAATGACTTTCAATTTCTCACGGGCCGGTCACGATCCGATACGGGCCTCGCAGGGTACGAGTACACAGAGCATCCATATTCGCCTTCAGTATGCTGTCGCATGTGGCAGTGCTTGGGAGTGAGGGTTAAGAGCCTTTCTTCCTCGGCTTCTTCGCACCTTCGGCGTGCTTTTTGGCATTCCCCGAAGCCTTAGGGTGAAAGAGATTCTCTACCGCCTCCTGGGCACTCATATTCTTAGCGCTTTTGGGCTCTTTCTTGGACATGCTGAACTCCTGTGTATCGGAGCATAGACCTCAACGCGTAGATTGAACAGCCTGGATTAAAAAAGCGACTTCAAAGTTCATCATCCAATCATCGTGCTTCCGCTTCGCGGCCGTGTTCCCGAAGGCCAGTCTGCATCCGCAAGCGCACTTCGCATACTTAAGACCTTGCAGGAGCTGCAACCGGTCCAATTGGAACTGTGCCGGACAATGCTGGCCGGGCTTTCGCGGTGCTCGTGGTCTTCCAGGACCTCTTCATTGGACCCTTCTTCTCGGGGACCTTGGTGACGGTAATCATCTTTTGCTTTGCCCATCTTTCACGCTGCGGTTCGGCGATCTTATCGCGGGCTGTGGAGTGGCTTCCCCGTTGAATTGCCAGGTTCCCCCGTCGCTGGACGATGATCGGATCGGGTCGAAGCGGCGGGCTGGTGACAAGCTAAGCTGCTCGACCGAGTCGGACCGGCATCTTCGCGATACTCTCTGCGAGCTTGCACCTAGAAGTCAGCTGCCATCGAACCAACCCTGGCAAACCAGTAATAGCGTCTCCAACAGTTCACACAACGGACTCGCCGCATTGCGAGTACGCGTAGTGCCCTATTGAGAAAAGCCGGCTCCTCGGTGCGGAATTGGATCGATGTACAGAGGGGACACTCTCGGCGCACCCAGAGGATCCGAGGTAGCCAATTGGGCCATGAGAGAGATTTCGTTCCCATTGTACCTACCGTGCACCAGTTGAACCGCAGTGTGAATCCAACCACGCAAGAAGAGCGCGGATGCTACCCGTAGCCAGCGCCATGCAGGAATCAGCCGCTCCGTAATAGAGGAAAATGGTGTCTCCATCCGCACCGATGGTCTGACCACAAGGAAAGACGACATCGCTGACATCTCCTCCGCGCTCGTAGGGGGCTTCTGGGCCAAAGATCCAGGAATCTCCGCGCTGTAAGCACACGTCCGGCTTATCGAGATCGAACAGAGCGAGCCCGAGGCGATAGATGCTTCCTGATGCTGTATGGCGGACCCCGTGATAGAGAACGAGCCAGCCCTTCGCGGTTTCAATCGGTGGCGAGCAGAGACCTATCTTGTTGGCGTCCCACCACCCACCGCGTCGCGCTTCAAGCATTACCTTGTGACTGCCCCAATGCCGCAAATCAGGGGAGTAGGAGATCCACATGTGCGCACCGAGCGTCGTCACCGGGCGGTGAATGAGCGCCCAGCGGCCGCCGATCTTCCGCGGTAGCAGGGCGGCGTCTTTATCTTCTGGCGGCATGATGACGCCATATCGCTCGAAGGTCCTGAAGTCGCTTGTTAGGGCAAGCGAGACTCCTGGACCGCCGCGGGCGAAGGAGGTGTAGGCAATCGCATATTGCTGTAGTTCCGGGACATAGGTGATGCGAGGATCCTCAATACCCCAGATCTCTTCCGGAAAATCACGAGGACTCGCCATCAACGTTGGCTCGGGATCAATGCGCCAGCCATCGATTCCATTCGTAGACCGCGCGGCGCAAAGATGCGACAGACCGCGCCGGTCTTCAACGCGGCAGAGCAGCAGGGTATCGCCGTCGGCGAGCTTGACGGCACCCGCGTTGAATACGCTGTTGATGGGGTAAGGCCAATCCTTGCGGCTAAGAATGGGATTGCGGGGATGACGAGTGAAGAGGGGAGCCTCGGCATCCGCTTCTGACTTTGTTTGTGTTGCGTAGTCAGGCCAAGAGGCCGGGAGGGCGATTGACGTCAAAGGGAGACGCTCATTTCCTGATTCAGATTTTCTAGGCTTGCGATTTCCACTCCCTGCATGTCGAGCAGGGACATCAGGAACGAAAGTGTTGATTCCGCTCCCTGGTTTTCATTCACGCGATCCGGATGAAGTCCATCTCTGCAGCCCCCGGTTACTGCATCGTAGAGCGGAACTTGTAAGTCGTTCTCTCCCAGAAACCAGCGGAGAGCACACCACGCCTCGTCAACCCAATGCTGCTCCTTTGTCAGAAGGTACGCCTGGACACAGGCAGAGATGGTGGCGCAAGCCTCTACCGGTTGTTGATCGAAACGTGCCTTCTCCCCGCCTGCGATGAAAAATCCTCTGGAACCTATCGGAACAAAGACTGCGCCATTTCCTCGATGTTGCTCGGCGACGAGCCACTGCAGAGAGGTGCATCCTGCTTCGATCATCCGCTTGTTGTCACTTCTCCATCCTGCGATGAGAAGCGCCTGTGGCAATCTCGCATTTGAGTAGGAAAGACTTTTCTCGAACCAATGCCATTTCGCTGAATGAGTTTGTTCATAGATATCCAGCAATCGATTGGCAAGGGCATTGCGCGAGCCCTGGATGACCCTGTCTCCAGGGAACCTATCGAGATAGGCTTGCATACCCAATATTGAGAACGCCCAAGCTCGCGGGCTGGTGAACCTCAAGGTTGCCGGGACGGCGGCCTCGAAGAGTCTGCCCGCCGCACCTCTCAACCCAGCATCTTCCGAAATGCCAAGCACGGTTCCCAATGCCCACAAGGCACGCCCGTGGCTGTCCTCTGAACCCACTTCTTCTTGCCACGTTCGGTCGTAGTTCATGAAGTTCCTGAACCTGCCCGTCTTGTCATGAAAGGCGAGCCACAGAAAGGCCAGGTAGCGGCGAGACAGTGAGAGATACTTATCGCTGGCAGACAGCGGTGAACTGTTGAGCAGCGTCGATACGATGAGTGCGCGTGCATTGTCATCTGTCGTATAGCCCTCGCTGCAATAGGGGATGGAATATATGGCGTGCTGCAGCATGCCAGTATCGTCTGTCATCTGTGACAGATGAAATGTATTCAGCAGAGGAAGCTGATCCGTTGCCTTGGCCGCAACCAGATCCTGCAGGGCCGGCCGTGGCCGGAGCATACGTTCGACGCGGGCACGTTGAAAGCTCGCCATGTAGGCTTGCGCCGTCTTTTGCCATGTCGTGCCACGGGAGTGAAGATAGGCACGTTTTCGCATCGCATGCCGTTCGGCATCGTTATCCAGCAGTCGGATCGTCGCTACCGCGATCGAACCGGGATCGTCAAACGGGACAATGACGCCGCGCCCATCTGCTAGAAGATCTTTGGCGTGCCAGTACGGAGTAGAGATGATTGCTTTCCCCGCTCCGAGTGCGATTGCAAGTGTGCCGGAAACGACCTGGGCCTCCTGGCGATAGGGAGTGATGTAGATGTCGGCAGCGCCCACATGCTCAACCAGTTCTTCTGAGCTTACAAAGCGGTTATTGAAGATCACGTGTGAAGAGACGCCAAGTTCCGTGGCCAGCGCCTGCAAACTCTCCCTATATTTCTCACCTTCGCGCCGTCTAATATGCGGATGCGTTGCGCCGGAAACGATGTATACTACGTCGCCATGTTCCTCCAGAATTCGCGGAAGGGCGCGGATCACGTTTTCGATTCCTTTGTTGGGAGACAGCAGGCCAAATGTGAGCAGTACCGGCTTGCCCGGGGTACCAAATAGATCCTTGTAGTAATTCGGATCCGTAAATGGAAGGTCAGGCACGCCATGCGGGATCAGGTCGATCTTGCCGGCAGGTACGCCATATACATCTCGCAGCAGACAGGCCGCATGCTCGCTCATTACGATCAAACGATCGGAGAGCTGTGCAATTTCCTCGAGAACAGCACGCTGATCCGAATCCGGCTCGCGCAGAACTGTGTGAAGGGTTGTCACCAATGGCATCTTCAGCTTGCGCAGCAACGTTAGGATGTGACTGCCGGCGACTCCACCGAAAATGCCGTACTCATGCTGCATGCAGACCAGATCGTTTCCATTGAAATTTAGAAACTCGGCGGCCCGCTCGTAAGAAGTCTGATCTTCCTGAGAAAGCTCCAAACGTACACGCTCCGGATAGTCGTACGAGCAATCTGGATCATTGACTGGGATGGCGAATAGCCGAGCATCACCGTACTCGGCTGCTACAGCCATACACAGATCGGTGGTGAACGTGGCGATGCCACATTGTCTCGGAAGGTGGTTGCCGATGAAGGCGATGCGCGTTGGCAAAGGCAGTGGCTGAGCTGTGGATGTTGATGCAGAGGGAGCTTGAATTAAGGACGAATCAGCCTCTGCTTGAGAGCGAAGTATTTCCGGTAGGGACAACGAATGCCTGCTTTTTGCGCTCATCGCTGCTGCGACGGCTTCTAAGTGAATGGTTCATGACAAGTGCAACGTGGGTATTGCAGTCGGGTTGTTACCCGCGGAAGATGCCGGGCTTAGCGTGCCGGGAGTTGACGTAGAACCATTTCATCGACTAGGCCAAGCGAAGCATGCTGTTGGATCTGTCGGGTATGAAGCGTTGCTCTCGCGACATGAAATCCCGGGTATTTCGTAACCTTGACGAGACCTAGTTCAGCGGCATTTAATCTCCCCTCGGTCTGCTTAAGGGCAAGAGCTATCGCCTTGCTGGTAGCCGATTCAGCCGTTCGACCGATGCCAATGCGTGAATGCGCGGTCTGCATCCACATAAAATGCCACCCCGCATTCCGGACCCGTGTATCCAGCGTGGCGGCTGTCGCATTTCCGACTGACATCCAATTCTCACCGAATCGCGTTTGAATCAGCTCCATCCCGTCCGGCAGGATGCAATCTGTGCGCAGAAACATAGCGTTCAGCTTCACGCCGATAGATTCTTGATTGACGGATCCGAGCGTGGGGCTCATAGACTCTCCAACTGTCCTGTCGCTTACCTAGAGGGTGCTCGTCTGGAGCGAAGCAATGGAGAGCTGAAGGCGAGAAAACGGAAGATCTTGCGGGTAGTTTGATCATACGCCTCGAAAGGTCGCTGTGCCGTCGGTCACCACATCCTCTCTTGGTCGAGAGGTAAGAGAGCGCTTTACGGCTGGCCTGTCGATTTAGCGCTAGGGCAAAATGCGCACTATCAGCAATCCGATACCTGAGAACATTGTGCAGCTAACGGCTATTCGCTGAAGGGAACCCCATACGCGAGTTGGGCAGTTCGCGGGGGCCTCTTTTGTGCGTCGATGATGTGGGTGCGCTTGCCCATAGCCCTCCACACGCCAATGGCCGGCGCGTTCATGTATAAAAGGCGAACCTGTTCACGGCTCTTACCGCGTTCGCTATATATGCTGATGGATCGCAGGAGTTCCGTCTGCCCCGAGATGATGAGGTATGGCCCCATGCTGATGGCCGGCGAATTGTCAACGTCCTGCACATCGCTGGCGGTTTGCGCGATCGTTCCGTAAGTGAAGGCATTCTGCTGATGCTGTGAAGCAAGTAGCAGCAAGAGATCGTTCGATGTAGGACTGTAAGCCTCGCTGGGGCCAAATTCAGTCATCGGACAGCAGCTCCCGTTCTGTTGAATTGGAGAGAGGCGCAGAAGGGGCACTCCCGGTGCATCCAAATCATTCTTGGAAGCCAGGCGGCTCGTTGCAACTCAATGTCCGCCTGATGAGCGTACGGGCAGGACGAATTCGCTGGAAGGGTTCAACGGTTCTTGAGAGCCTCCGCTGCGGGCAACGGTGCCATCAGTACCGGGTGAAGAGTGCTCAGTAGAAATTTGCCCGATAGTTGAGTCCTGCAGAATGTGGTGCTTTCTCAACTTTGCAGCGAGGTGATTCTTAACGTCAGCTTTCTTGATAAGCATGATGGCTCCAGTTTCTGTCGCTTGCTTGAAAGGGTGCTCGTCTGGAGCGAAGCATGCAAAGCTGGAGGCGAGAAAAGTGGTTCTTGATCTAAGTATACGCTCTTCGGTGATTGGGCGCCTCAACGTTATTCAGGCGGAATCCTGGCAAATTTTGATGCTAGTGTTTCGCGAAATGTAACCGAGTATCTTGCGTTAACGTGGTGATTGCATTTAGCTCCTGCAAATCTGGTCGGCGGGCATAGCATTGAAAGACCGGAGTATTCAGATGCCATACAAAAAGATCAATGCCGAACTGATCGTCGTCGCTGATGAGGCCGACGCAGTTGTCGTGGAGTTGAACGCCGCGCTCGATCGCCTGGAAGAGAAGCACACGCTCTTCGGCGGCGGGATCGAGGTCGTCGCCTTCGAGCACTCGGGAACACGGAAGAGATCGGCGCTCGCACATACAATCGCTGCAGGCGAGACGGTAGCCGGTGCTATGAGAGCTGTACGTAAGAGCGTGAATGTTGCCCTCCGCAAAGTCGTCTGATTCCGGTTCTGTCCGTTTCGTCAAACAACAGTTACTGCGACCTAACATAGATGATCGCTAGTCACACATAGCCACAGGATTCATTCCTCTCTGTCGTTTCAAGCGGCAAGCCCTCGTGGAACTGAAGCTTTGCTGTCCTCGTCAGAGCTGAGCTTCTGTGCCGTGGACATCCCGGGCAAGGCCGAGCATCCGTAGTGCCTGAATCCCTATACCAGTCAAGATCGAGCTCGTACCAAGCCAGCCCATGTCGGGCCGATTACGGATGTGCGTGGTGGTTATTGTGCCATCCCTCGCCAAACGTCAGGAGCGCGAACCCAAAAGCTGTTTTTGAGGTGTCACGGGTAGGAAACCGCTGTCTTCTACGCATGTGCGTGGCAGAGTTCACTAGCCAGGTGGAATGGACGCCAATGACCGTGCGAAAGAAGATGCCCCACAGTACATATTGCCATCCACCCACAACTAAAATAACCGCGCCCAGCGCGACGACCGGTACCCAGTGCCATCGGCTTATTCACACGTGGAATTTATCTTTGCGCACAAAGTCCTAAAACTTCGACAGGATCAGGCGCGATACCCGGGTTGCGCGAAAGCGCGCTGAGTGTATTCATTGTGCGCGGTCGGCGAACAACGAAGGCGCTCGCATTTCAGGCAGGAAAGATCCCGATATTCGGCGGGATAGCTCGGTTAAGTGGCGCCTCCCTTGTGCTAATAGTTATGTTCCGTATCCCCGGTGCTTCATCGCCTGGAGCTTCTCGCCGCTCGGCCAAGCCACTGTGAGTAGAAAAGCAGAATCCTCCAGCGCTTCGACTTCGTGTTTGATCGATGCACCCAGCATCAAGATAGCGTTTACCTGGAGGCTATGGGCCTCTCCTTGAGCAGTGAAGCGCAGCGAACCTTTTAAGACCTGGACTGAAATGGTGCCGTCCGCGTGATGTTCCTTCAGAATGGAGCCTTTATCCATTGTGATGAGTACCGTTCTGAAGTCCGATTTTTTGAATAACGTTCTCGCAAAGTGGCCCATCGTCCATGGTCTCTTCTGGTCTGAGTTCTTCATCTCCTGTGCAAGGTCGAACTGCACCAGGTCTTTCACCATCGTGCCGTCATCCGCAAACCCTTCCGTCGTCATGTATCTCTCCTCTTTTCCATTCGATGTCTTCCCAATGCAGCGGGTAGGCAATTCCTCGGCGACTCATTGTCGATCGTAGGCGGGGCTATCGGTATTGGTTGTTCTGCCATCATTGAGGGTCTCCCATATGCGATGTGCGGGTTCCCCAAATTGGATAGGGCAATCCTGCAAGTCTGTTGATGGCAAATGCCTGTGCAGCCAGCAGGACGACGGCGATTTCGATGATCGGGAGATAGCCAGGTTTCGCCAGGATACCGAGGGACACGATCATGGTAGTCGCGCCGGCGGGCGGATGATTGACGTGCAGCAGGACCATGATGGCTCCAGTAAGCGAAAGTGCAAGGGCAGACGCCAGGATGCGGGGCCAATAGACTTCACCGCCAAATCCTTCCGGAAAGGCGTGCATGCCCGTCACCTTATAAGCGGCGAAGCCGCAGAGCAGTCCGATCGCATGTCCCAACACGGCGTTCCGGGGGCTGGCGGATTGGGCCATCGGCGTAAAGAAAAATAGATACGCGGTCGGCCCCAAGGAGGGGAAGACAAAAGGATTGTGCGTCAACAACGCCAGCAGCGTCAGCAGTGCGATCGTGATGAAGCTGTTGAGAGCAACGTAAGCCGCCCAGACGAACGTCGGCGGAAGGTGAGCGAGCAGCCAACTGAGGCGAAGCCGGTCAATAGCCAGAAGATATGTTCGGCGCGATGATTAATTGGGGGACTCACAGGATGGGGACTCGGTTTGGTCACGTCTGTCTAAATATTCGGGAGCAAGTCAAAGTATTCGTCATCTTCATTGATCCCGCCTTCCCCTTCGCCTAAAAGCTTCTCCGAAGTGACAAACTCTATTCGCTCGATCCACTTCACCATTTTGTAGCCGAGCTGGTTTTCTACCCGCAACCGCAGCGGCGCACCATACTCAGCACGCAGCGGAGAGCCGTTCATGGTGAGCGCCAGAAGACACTCTGGCTTGAGCGCATTGATGATGGTCTGGGTGTCGTAGTAAAGATCCCCGTAAAGTGAGCCGCCGAAAGAGTAAAACGCGACAACGTTGGCAGACGGAAGCGGCTTTACATGCTCGATGAGCTTGCGCATGGAGACACCGCCCCATTGCGCGATGCCGGACCAGCCCTGAATGCAGTGATGCAATGTGATGTTTTCTTCAAGTCCCAGTCCTCGGAGATCGTCCAGCGACAGTTCTGCGGGATTCTCGACGAGTCCCGTCACCTTAAGCCTGTAGCCCTCGAAGTTGTTGGCAGCCAGCCTTTTCCAGTCTTCGCGCACCGGCATCTTCCCGTTGGGCCAGAAGTGAGGAGAGATATCCTTCGTCGTGTAATGCTCGCGGGGAATGAGACGATCGAGGGTGAGGAGCATGACGGGATGAGTCACGGCCTTCTGCGCATGCTGAAGCCCGCGTGGGAAGAACCAGGATATGTAGTGTGCCGCGACCCAGGAGAGCAACACCACGGCAATTCCGACGAAACCTAGAATCATGCCGGTTGGCCGAAGGTCGTCCGTCCCAAGGACGATGTGGTTCATATTGCGCTGAAAGCCTGTCAGCGCAATCAGCGTTACGTGGACCACGATGAAGCAGACGAATCCGACGAGAACAAGGAAGTGGATCGAGCGCGCCCCCTGTCTGCCGCCGAATATTTTCGTATACAGCGGGAAGCGGTTCACAAGTGCCGGCGACATCGCCATACCCGTCAGAATCGCCAACGGAGCCATGACGAACACGGTGGCAAAATAGGCAATTTGCTGCAAGGCGTTGTAGCCGTAAAAGCCGTTTGGTTCAGGCGGAAAGTGGAAGTTAGCGTAAAGAACAAAGGTGTTCCAGGCTTGAACGAACACACCTGGGGAGCTCGGCACCAGGCGTTCCCATTGGGTGCTGGTGAGAAGTCCGATGACAAAGAAGATGCCGGTCAGGACAAAGCCGTAGACCGTGATGAAATGCCACGAGCGTGCAACGCCAATCGTATGTCGGTAGCCCGGAGTCGACACAAGAGGGGATAGATAACGGGCATCATCCTTTGCGGTCCATATGCGCTCCTGTTGGCACCCTAAGCGGCGTAAAGCGAATCCACTCTGTACCGGGAGTGCAATGGTCGTTCCAGTAGAGCCGCGGATGATCCATCAGGATCGAGAGTCCGCTGCGAATGAGCATGAAAAGAAAGAACAGGATTGGAGAAGTGACTCCAGCGAACCCAGAAGGGAAAACCATGAGGACCACTCGGAGTCCCCTCAGCAGAAGCCGGCGAGGGCGCTATGTGAGGGAGGCCAAAGATCGCATGCTGCATCCACGCCAGCCCTAAAGGCGCAACGACGATGGCCACGATCAATAGAAGCGTTCGGGCGCTGATCCAGATGCGAAAGCGGCGATCTTCTGGACAGTGAACCAGCCTTATGGGCAGCGTCGAAAGAAATCATCAGAAGGATCTCCACCGCGGGTTCTGAGTACGAAAAGTCTCAGTAACTGCACCGCCTGAGTATAGGCTTCCTGGACGTGCCGACAGTGCTACCAGTCTTAACGGTCATGGCAGCAAGTGCCTGAATGGGCGCCGCAACCGCGATCCCGCCCTGGCCGAGCGGATGCGCGTGCCAGGCCGTCCGCGCACTTGGATCAAATGCGGCAGCGGGATGATCTAAGTCGGTAACGATATTCTGAACGCGGTTCCCTTCCTGCCTTCGCGTATGGAGCTTCGGACCCGGATCTTCCCGTCATGCCGCTCGATGATCTTCTTACGAGCGATAAGCCGAGGCCGGTTCCCCGTTCTTCTTTAGCCGTAAAGAACGCCTGGAAGATCGAACCGATGTTTTCTGCTGGGATTCCATGGCCATTGTCCGCGATGAGGAAATGCACCTTGCCTTCGCTTTTCCGAAGCCGGAGGTGAAGCGTGCCCGACGCAGGTAGAGCATCGAGAGCGTTGACGATGAGGTGGGAAATGACCTGCAGCACTTCACCCCCGTGCACCTCTGCCATCACTTCATCGCCGAGTTGTTTCACCAAACGGACGTTCTTTTCTGCGATCCTCTTCTGATGGATGCGTGAAGAACGATAGGACAGAGCTGATCGAGCCCGCCTCAACCGCGACGGAACATTCCGAAGATCGTCCCCCAGAAGCTCCAGGTTTCCTCTTCGGCCCGTAGAGCCTCCAGTTCAGCTTTAGCGCGGCGTGCTTGAGCTGCTCTCCGTGCCGGTCGCCGACGCCCTTCGACAGTTCGCGGATCGAACGGATCGCTAAACTTTACTGGCTTGTGGATTTTACCGTCCCAATAAGGTTTTGCAGCCATGCGTTTCCTCTGAAAGCGAAAAAGCCACGGTCTATGCCGTGGCTTTCTCTCCCCGAATGGTTGGGCAGAAGGATAAAGCTGGGACGCTCTAGCCTTCGATGCCTTTATCTAGGTTAAACAACCTCGACCTTTTCGGCCTGCCAGCCCTTTGGGCCCTTGACTACGTCGAAACGAACAGCTTGGCCTTCCTGAAGGCTACGGAAACCGTTGCTTTGAATCGCAGTGTGATGGACGAAGACATCTTCTCCGCTTTGACGGCTGAGAAAGCCAAAGCCCTTCGCATCGTTAAACCATTTCACTGTGCCTTGTTCCATGAGAGGTGTTCCTTTGAGTGCTCGATGTACCGTTGAATGCAATGTGGAAGAATTGCGAGCAGGAACAAACCAAAACAAGCAAAGACCAAATCGGATCCCACGACCTATTACAGACTAGCACCATTCAATGAGTAAGCACCGATCAAACCAGAGATGGATCCTGCCGAGTAGGAAGTTGCGGCGGGCTGGCTGACCATCAGTTGCGGTACACCGGGACGCTGCGGATGGGACAGATCTTGCATGTGTCTCGATCGCTGCGCAGTACGCAAAGAATGAAATCCTGCATGACCGAAGAATAAAGAACGTTCAGACGACCATTGCTCGCCCAATGCTGAATCCCAACTTGTAACAATATTTGCAACATTACGTGTAACTTTTACTTGAAAAAAGCGTAGCATCATTTTTGGAGCCGATATGCCCAGTCTGCGCGTACCCAATACAGTTTCTCATCGTTGATGACCAACAAAGCACCTGCCGAACACTACAGGCAATATTTGCCAATCGCGGGGCTGAATCCGCCTTCCTGGTCCTGATAATCTTTAGATCGTGAGTACCTCCGAAATCATCGGCCCTGTGGACGGCCGGAGGATAAAGGAATGCCACGTGCGAGACGAACAAGAGTGGATTGAGATTGACGCTGCAGATGCCAGTACCCTTCCTGCAGACGGCCAAAGGGTGATGGTGGAATTCGCGGACGGTAAACGAATACAAGGAGCCTACTCCGCAGCGGCCGGCCAGTTCAATTTCCATGGTCACTCAAGCGACCACAAACCGAGAAACTTGACCGGACTACGCTGGCGGCCGCTCTATTCGCCCTAATTGCCGGGCTGTATCGGGCCGCAGTAGACACACAGGAAGAAACAGTGGCCGAGATCAATGCCCTTCCTGAAAGTTCCGGCTGTACATCCATGACCTGGAGACCCGCTACGGCAGCGAGGAAAACGCGCAGACCGTCCTGCGGATGAGCGCGAGCGCGAGGAATTGCAGCGCCGAGTCTATGAGCTGGAATACGCGATCAAGCTTCTGAGCCATCCGACTCGGTTCGCGTCATGACATATGAGCTGATCCGAATCTATTTTCGAGCATGTAAAAAGCAGCCCTTCACGAGACATACATCCCTTGCCAGAATGGTGAGGGGAGCGTGCCGTGCAAGAGAATGGGACAGCTTATACCGATCCGACTCTTGGCCCGCGAAGCCTGTAGCGCCGCCGAAACTCTTGGGAACCTTCTGTTCCTGACGGCCCATCACTCGGAGGATGCCATCCTGGAATGCAGTTTTAGCGCAGAAGCAGAAAGCTGGGTCATAAAGCTGGCGCAGTTCATCCGGTTACAGCTGGTGCCGTCAGGCGATGCGCAGCCGACTGATGCAGCGTGATCACCTCTCCCGTACTACCTTCTGGGGATCTCTGCCGGAAGGCGGTCGGCGGAACGGGTGCGCCCGGTTGTGGTTGAGACTGAACCCACGTCTCGAGATGGCGGCTTTCAGACTCGAACCATTTTGAGTGCAGTAGCGGTACACTCATCAGCTTTTCCCTGTTTCGATAAATTGCGCTAAATTACGGGAGATCAACTACTTAAAGCTTCGCTTAACTACGCTCTCATACGGTTTGTTTTCATAGACTTACTGCGATGCACGGAAACTCAAAATCCGCCGACCCTTGCGGTCGTGGGGGTTCGACCCCCCCTCCGGGCACCATAGAAACAATCACTTACACTCAAGTGTCCCTTCTCGGCCATTCTCGGCTGCGCCCAAACTGTGCCCGAAGTGGAACAGGTCAAATGAACATGCGACGGCATTTGTCTACAGCCAACGCCATCGCTGCTCCGAGCACCACGTCGATCGCATAGTGGTGCCCTCCCACAACGGCCACAACAGCGATCCAGAGGGCGATGAGTAGAAAGACGACTCCCGCTGGCGGAACACAGTGCAGAAGGACGAGCGATACAGCCAGTGCGGAGGCGCCATGTGCGCTGGGGAACGAAATCGACTGGATGCTCCCATGCTTGAGAAGCCACAGATTGAATGCCCGGCTCTTGCTCAGGACCGGGCTCATCATGAATGAAGGATCGGTACGCTCTGACCCTACGCTGCGCGGCGGCAGAGCGGGATGAAGACCTGGCTCTTCTGGAGGAGATGCGTGCCATCAGACCTGGAGTGAAGTGCATTATTCTGGCAGCTCACAGCACCGCGGACAAAGTCATTGCCGCCCTGCGCTCTCGGGTGTTTGCCTGTTTCACACCTCCCGTTGATCTGGGGGAAATCGCAAACCTCGTCCGCAGTGCAGCGTCCGACAGCCAATGGCGCGACGATATAGAGGTTCTATCGGCGACGCCCGGCTGGGTCTCACTCCGCGTAAATTGCCGCCTCATCGCGGCGGAGCGCCTCATGCCCTTTGCAAAAGAGCTGAACGCACAATTACCGGAGGACACACGCCAGGAAATCATCCTGGCGCTGCGTGAGATTTTGTCGAACGCAATGGAACATGGCGCGGCGTTCAATGCGGAACAGGTCGTTGAGGTTACGGCCGTTCGCACCGGAAGGGCGTTGGTCTTTTACGTGCGTGACCCCGATGCCGGTTTTCGCCGCGAATCGCTGAGTCACGCGGCAAGCGCAAATCCATCGGATGACCCTACGGCCCACATCGTCCAGCGTGAAGAAGGTGGATGCGTGCCGGGGGATACGGTCTCCTGCTTGCAAGCGGCACCGTAGACGAGCTGATCTACAACTGGATTGCCCGATGTTTTGTACCAGTGAGGAGTTAGTGTAGCGCGTTTATCTCTGAGTCCAGATATCCGCCGTCGGGGGGTGGAGAAGTGGGAAGCGCGTAGCGGTTTCCGCTTCTCCACCCCCCTTGCTTGTTGCGGTCAGCCATGCCTCCGGTGCTGGTGGTTTATATCCGAGCGAGGAGTGCGGTCTGACGGTGTTGTAGTGAACGCGCCAGCGTTCGGCCAGCACGCGAAGCTCTTTGATGGAGTAGAAGATCTCTCCGTTAAGGAACTCATCTCTGAGTTTGGAGTTGAACGATTCGCAGTATCCGTTCTCCCATGGGGAGCCGGGCTCGATATACAGCGTCTTTGCGCCTGTGTCCGCAAGCCATTTGCGCAGATCCTTCGCGACGAACTCCGGACCGTTGTCCGAACGAAGATGTTCTGGAACTCCCTTCCACACCATGACGTCAGCTAGCGCTCCGATAACCTTGGCCGAACTCCAGCGTCGCTCGGTGCGGATCATCAGGCACTCCCGCGTGCATTCATCGATCAGGTTCAGGATGCGCACACTTCTGCCATCGTGCGTTCGCGCACTTACGAAGTCGTAGCTCCACACATGATTGGAGTGTGTCGGCCTGAGCCGCACACACGAGCCATCATTGAGCCATAACCGTCCTCGCGGCTTCTGCCTCTTCGGTACTTTCAGCCCTTCGCGACGCCAGATGCGTTCGACTCGGTCCTTGCCTACCTGCCAGCCGGCTCGCTTGAGCAGCGCCGTGATCCGGCGATAACCATAGCGGCCATACTGGCTGGCAAGTACAACGATGGCCTGAGTCAGAGCATCTTCGTCTTCACGCTGCGTCGGCCGGTAGCGCTGCGTGCCCCTGGGTTGCCCCAACAGAAGGCACGCATGCCGCTCACTGACTCCATGCTCACAGGCATGGCTGACCGCATTGCGCCGTCGTTCAGGGCTTAGAAGTTTCCCGACGCGATGTCCTTCAATACCAGCTTGTCCAGGCTCAGCTCAGCTACCAACCTTTTTAGCTTCGCGTTCTCCTGCTCAAGCGCCTTCAGCCGTTTCGCCTGGTCCACCTGCAGACCGCCATACTCCTTCCGCCAACGGAAGTAGGTCTGTTCTACGATCTCCGCTTCCTTGCAGGCTTGTGCTGTCGTCTTACCGTTCGCCACCGCCACTTCAATCTGACGCAGCAGGTTCACCACCTGCTCAGGTTGATACCTCTTGCCTCGTGCCATACCAAGCTCCTCTCATGCCAGTTTCTTATGTCTCTCACTGGCACAAAATTTGCCGGGCACTCCACCCAGGACTGCTGACTTTTTGCCCTGATCTGCGACTCTGTGCGACGGATTATTATTGCGGTTCATCGACACGGATTGAGCCACAAATACACCATGCCTCAGCGAGCCAAATACGACAATCGTTGGCCAGTCGCGGTAGATGTTCCGAGTCTTACGCTGGTCACTTTGGTCAAGAATCGGGCGCTACCGGGAGCGGGGGATTCTGAATTGGAACTTCTATTTTACTGTGACGCTGCAGACCAGCATTTTTCGCGCGAGCAGTAGCACTCTCGACGAGCGAACTCATTGAAAAGAGCTCTCCTGCTGGCTTGAAATAATAGCCGGGCCAGCCCGGCATAACCGAAACAGGCGCGTAGTACATCCCGTTAGAATATTCTCCTCAGAACAAAGGGGCGGGTGTAACTAGTAAAAGTGCCAGGCGTACCAGCAACCCGTTCCCTTCCCGCATCTGGGTCCGTTGTGAAATCCGCATCTTTCGAGGCGAATCCGTCGGAAGCAATTCCATGGGGGTTCGATTCCCCGTCCCGGCACCATCTATCCCATTTATTTTCATTGGTTTGCCAAGAGTCAGCGCTTCCCTGCTCAGGCACCTCGGATACAAAATGGGGTACAGTGCACATCCTCCGTGTTTTCAATAGGGTGTGCTTCTCTAGCGATTACGCTCACCAGCAATCTGTATATAGCTAGCGTCGTTTACGCTCTATTACGGAATGCGCAGCGGATAATTGGTCCACTCCGGAGTTGAACTTTCAACACTTTATTTTCGAAGCGGTTATGCACGGTAATTTGGTCGTTTTTAACTTTCGACGTGCCCTAGGCCGACCAATACGCCCACCAGTCTCTCAGTGAGTCTTCAAGGAGCAGTTGTTAAATCAAAAGGTAATTCCGAATAGGCGGTGACTCAGCCCAGAACGCTCAAGTCGGTCAGTTTTCCGGCATCGGACAGGTTCACTACAGGAGCGCGCCGGCATCAGTCGTTATGGGCACAACATTGAATTCGCGGAAGCGGTCCAATCCGACATCAGTTTGGCTTCTTTACGCTCAATTACCCTAACTTGCTCAGCAGCATGTACTTGGGGGGTTGCGGAATTACGCTCAACTACGCTTATTTGTCATAGGCTTACGGCGTTCTAAGGAAACTCAAAATCCGCCGGCCTTCGGGCCGTGGGGTTCGCCCCCCCTCCCACCACCAAAAAATTCGAAAGGACTTAGAGATTGATTTTGGCCTCTTCTTCGGGAGAGGCCAGAATTGTCTGGTGGCTGTTGTCTACGATAGTGTCAGGTGAATAGATTCGACCGAGCTTTTTTGGGAGAAGCACCGGAGGAACGTGAGTTGATGGGGAACACCTATGCTGTGACCATTGCGGTTGAAACCTACCAACAAGATTCCATCAAGCCCGTTCGCCATGGGATTGCAGATGCGAACGGCTTCCGAGACGTTCTCTTGAAGAACTTCGGCGTTCCGGACGCCAACATCAAGTTGTGGCTCGACTCGGATGCAAGGCTATCCTCGTCAAACCGCTCCGGAAAGATGGGCGATCGCGCGCCCGACATACTGTTATTGACACTGCCTAACAAACTGAGGTGGTCAACTACAACGCTCACCTCATCGAGGCTATCCTGACCCCTGTTGCTCCGGCCCTCGGATGGAGATGACTGAACCCCGTGGACTCGGAATCCTGTTTTTCGGGAAACTCAAAATCCGTTGGAGCAATTCCATGGGGTTGAATTCCCCCTCCCGCGCCAACCATTCACCCGTGTCGAGCCATCGCAAGATCCACGATCTCCCCGATCATTTGGGTATAGGAGAGGCCGGATTTCTTCGCGGCCATCGCAAACTCCTGTCCGCTGGAGAGCCAGGGGTTCGGATTCGCTTCGATGACATACACCTCGCCCTTGCTCGATACGCGCATGTCGATGCGGCCATAATCGCGAAGCTTGACGGCCCGATAGGCCTTGATCGCGATCTCGGTGAGCTTGGTTACGGTTTCTTCATCCAGGTCTTCGGCGATCGCCGATTTCGTCAGCTTATAGGCTTCCGTGTCTTTCTCGAATTTCACATCCTGGCTGGCAATTTTGGGCATGCCTTTCGGAAGCTTCGAAAGATCAAGTTCCACAAGCGGAAGTGCATATGCCTTCTCATAACTGCCGAGGATGGCGGCGTAGATCTCGCGTCCTTCGATGTATTCCTCGATCAAGGCAGGAGAATCGAATTCCGTCTGTATATAGTGGACGCGCTCCATCAACTCCTTCACGCTGGTAACGACGGCAGCGGCATCGATGCCGATGGATCCATCTTCGGAGGTGGGTTTCACGATGAGTGGGAACGAGATGTCATGTGCGTGGTCGATGTTGCCGCGATAGGCTGTCGCGAAGTAGGGCGACTGAATCCCGTAAAAAGCGAACATCTTCTTGGCGATCGATTTGTCCTGCGCAAGGATGTTCGCGTGCGGTCCCGCGCCGGTGTAGGGGATATCGAGCATATCCAGGAATGCAGTGACGTGCATCTCCTTGGTGTCATCGCCCGCATAGGATTCCGTGAGGTTGAAAATGAGATCGGCGCCACATTTGGCGAGTCCGAGCAGTGATTGCGGGCGGCCGTCGAGAACGTAATACGACGGCTCATGACCGAGCTTCTCCAAGGCTTCGAAGATCTCTTCGCGGTCGTGCTTTACCGGCTTCTTCTTGCGTTTCGTTTGCCCCTTGCGCTTGCGCGGCGCAGGAACTTCTTCCTGCACTTCAGCAGGTTCTTCTTCCCACAAGTCGTACAGTACGGTGACTTTCAACTTCGTTCCAGCCATGCGGCCTCCAATCGGAGTGACGGCAGCTGCCGGCACGCCTCAGGGATGAATGAACTTCCCACGGATCAGGTAATTCATTGAGAGTGCGGTTGTGTACACCGTGAACTCCGTGAGGTACTCGGACTCGCGTCGAACGTCCACGCGCAGACCCAGGTCCTCAACACGCTTGCAGATGGCTTCCACCAGTCGCTTGACGATCGGACGTTGCACGCCGCTCCAATACGCGACCTTGTCGACAATGGGCTTGCGATGCTGACGCAACATCTCCTGGGCGGGCCGCACGCCCTTACGTCGCTTGCGGGAGATATTGAAGATGTCCGCCAGGTCGGTATCCAGCGCGAGTTCCTGCACCGGAATCTCCTCCGGCAGGCTGAGACGATAGAACTCGCCGACCGTCGATTCCATCTCATCGACGGTGATGTCGGTGCGGCCGCGACGCCGGATAGGTTCGACATCTCCGACCTTTCGCGCCAGTGCGATCGACATATTGGAGCTTGGCCAGCGCGCCGTCCCAACCTTTGTAGCGCTTTCGCCATTGCGAGCGAGGCGTGAGCCAGACCGCAAACGTTTCTGCAAAATCTTCATCCGGATGCTTCTGCGCGTACCACCCGGCCATGTGGCGAACAAACTTCCGCGAGAACGGTATGGGGCGGTAATTATCGCGATAGGCGCGGCGAAACGGACCGAAGAGATCGCGCCACTCAGCCGACTTGTAGAGCTGGTACGCGTAATTGAATGCGTGTCCCGCCTCATGACGCATGTACATCATGATCTCGCGAGCGTCTTCCAGGTCGTTCATATCGCGCTCAAGCTGTGCCAGGTCCGGGTTGGCCAGATAGAACGGAATGCCGATGACGGGCTCGCCAGAGGGACATCCCCATTCATCGGTGAGATAACAAAGCGGACGGAACTTGTGGATGCCCTTGGCTTCCAGTTCGCGATAAAGCTGCTGAACGAATCGTTCGAGCGGAGAACCCTCGAGTTTGAGCCCGAGTTCGCGAATGGGCTTGGCGAGTATCTCCTGGAATTCCGTTCGGGTTTTCTCGAAATCGCGCACTGGGCTATTCAGAGTTCTATACCACGGAACCAGATTTGGCACAGCAAGGCGTATCGCTTATGCACATAGTATTGTGGGCACGAATTCGGGCCGTCGACGGGCTGCTCGGAAGGTCGGTGACGCTTAGCACACTTTGCTTTGTTGATTTGTTAGAAATATCAGCGATCCTTGCGAGCGTCTTTTCGCGATGGGAGGACCAGCATGCACGATCCTGAGACCTCCCGAGCTCGACAACAGAAACTCACCAGCGATAGATAGTCAGTTGATGTGTATAGATCGTGTTGGAACCGCTTCCAGCGCTGGCTCCATCTATCTGGAAGTTGATGAGCAGGTCTCCCAGAGCCCAGCCCAGCGGGCGTGAAGAATTGCCGCTGGCATTTTGGAAGTTGGTGTAGACTCCATCCACTCCAACCCAATCATAGGTTGCGGTCCCAATGTTGTCGCGATGAGAGGCGATCTGGATATGATGCCAGGTCTTCCCGGACCAGGTCTCTGGGTTGCATGGGATATTCGAAGGATGCCAGTGGAAACCGCCGCCTGACTGGAGCGTGTATTCCCAGCTCTTCGAATAAACTGAGCATTGCGTGCCTAAGATGACCGTCTGACCATTGGGCATGACATCGTTCATATCCATCTCGAGATTTGCCAGCTGCGACGGATCGACTACATAGACGTAGGCGTCGTAGACGAAATGAGTAGCATTCACGTCTTTGGCAAAGGAGACGTGATAGATCTCGCCGGAACGCCCGGTGTAGGTCATGTAAAACTCTCTGGCCGCGTTGTCCGACGAAAGACCGGTGACAGGATATACGGAAGACCCCTGGGAGCTACCCGGCGTGCCAGGATCATGACTCCACTGCCAACCGCTGGAGCCGTCCAACGGGCCGGATGAAATAGCGTTGGCTGGGATGCGGCCGCTGGGCGTTGGCGTTACCAATGCAGTCGCCAGGCTTTTTTCCACGGAAGTATCAGCCACGCTGGTTGCCGTAATGGTCACAGTCGAAGGCTGAGGCGCTGTGGCGGGCGCTGTATAGAGCCCACTGGCGGAGATGGTGCCGTCGGTTGCGTTGCCGCCGTCCACTCCATTCACTGACCAGGTCACGCCGGTGTTCGAAGTTCCGCTCACCGTCGCGAGATACTGCGAGGAACTTCCCACGTTCACGCTGGTGGCGCCTTTCAGTGTGAGTGTCACGGGCGGCGGCGGTGGTGGTGGCGGCGTAGTCAGCGTGGTCACCAGACTTTTTGCCACAGTAGTATCGGCAGCGCTGGTTGCGGTAATGGTCACATTCGAAGGCTGAGGCGCCGTGGCGGGGGCTGTATAGAGCCCATTGCCAGAGATGGTGCCGTCGCTTGCGTTGCCGCCCTTCACTCCATTCACCGTCCAAGTCACGCCGGTGTTTGAGCTTCCGCTCACCGTAGCCACGTACTGCGAGGAACTCCCCAGGTTGACGCTGGTGGCGCCGCTCAGTGTGAGTGTCACGGACCCTCCCCCAGGTGGGGGCGGCGCTACTAATGTAGTGACTTGGCTTTTTGCCACGCTCGTGTCGGCTACGCTGGTTGCGGTGATCGTCACGGTCGAAGGCTGAGGCGCCGTGGCGGGCGCTTTATAGAGCCCACTGGCAGAAATGGTGCCATCGGTTGCGTTGCCGCCCGTCACTCCATTCACTGTCCAGGTCACGCCGGTGTTCGAGCTTCCGCTCACCGTGGCCACGTACTGCGAGGAACTGCCCAGGTTGACGCTGGTGGCGCCGCTCAGCGTGAGTGTCACGGGCCCTCCGCCAGTTGGCGGCGGCGGTGCGGAAAGAGTGACGACGAGGCTCTGCGCAACGGCAGGAGTCGGCCGCACTGGTCGCCTTGATGGTCACTTTGGAGCCCTGCGGTGCGCTTGCTGGAGCGGTGTAGCGTCCACCTGTAGAGATGAAACCATACGCGCTGTTACCGCCGACCACGCCATCCACGCTCCACGTCACGCCAGTGTTCGAGTTTCCGCTCACCTTGGCGGCATATTGCGACGATGCTCCCAACGTCACACTTGTCGCTCCGCTCAATGTCAGCGTAACGGGCGGCGCAGCCACAGGCGCGGCAAGCGCGACGGAGAGGTTCTGCGAAACTGACGGGTCGGCCACACTGGTCGCTGTGATTGTTACTTTCGACCACTTGTTATTCTTTGCAGGGGCGGCGTAGGCTCCTTTTTGCGAGATAGTGCCGAGTGACGTAGCTCCTCCTACCACTCCATTCACGCTCCAGGTCACAGCGGTATTGGAGGTGCCAGTCACAGTCGCCGCATAATGCGCGGAGCTACCCAGGGTGACCTTCGTTGGGCCGCTAAGGGACAACGTCACTTCTGATCCGCCTCCCGTAGGGGCGACTAGATTGACAGCGACGCTCTGCGAGGCAGAAGGATCGGCGACACTGGTCGCGGTGATCGTCGCTGTTGAGGACGGTGGTGCGCTTGCTGGTGCAGTATAGATGCCTGTTGCAGAGATGAGTCCGTCTGTGGGGCTGCCTCCCGCCACTCCATTTACGGTCCAGTTCACTGCGGTATTGGAAGTGCCGGTCACGCTCGCGAGATACTGCGCCGAAGTCCCCAATGTGAGGCTTGTCGGTCCATTGAGAAGCAGCGTCACAGGTGACGCGCCTGAGGGAACTTTCGCGGGCGCAGAGAGCGCGACGCCGAGACTCTGTGAAGAGCCAGGACTGGCTACGCTGGTCGCAGTGATCGTTACTTTCGAGGACTGGGGCGCACTGACGGGGGCAAGGTAGAGGCCCTGCGCGGAGATCGAGCCGACAGTGGCACTCCCCCCGGCCACCCCATTCACGCTCCAGGTCACGGAATCGTCGGTGCTGCCGGTCACGGTCGCGGCATATTGCGATTGGCCGCCAAGGACCACAGTGGTCGGCCCAGTCAGCGCAATTGAGACCGTGGTCGCGGGGGCGCCGAGACCGGCGTTACTGCCGCTGGCGCCGCAGGCAGCCAGGAGCAGCAGGAAAAATGTAGTCAGGATTGCGCAGGTGAGCGGACGCGTGTATGAGCGCATTCTCTTCGTCCTCGAGCCACTGTGAAGTGCCAAAAAATGTGCGTTGCGAGATAAGTCGCTTCGCCGGCTAGTTATTCAGGCAGGGACTGAAGAAAAAGAGAAGAAATGCAGAAATGCGAGATAACTCCACCTTCTGCCGGGCATCTATCGCACCCATTCCGGGAAGGCTTGTGTCTTTTGTAATAACGCTGGCGAAACAAGCACATCCCACTTTTCAGGCAAGTCTTTCCACAAAAGGCATCTTGACAAGAAATTGCTTACTAATGACTCAGAAAGCAGTTGCCGCAGATAACTCTTTAGCCGTAGTTACTGAATTGTTACGAGGATTTATGAAGGCATTGTTATGCCGTCGCGAGAAGCTTAGAAAAAGCTATCGAGTAGAGCTTTCGGGGTCACGCTCCGTGTCGGTGAAGCCGGCGGGCGCCTCCCTTCCCTCGCACCGTGTGGCGATCATGCTTGCGAAGTCAGCGGCAAATGAGCTCGCGTCTGGTCATGGTCTTGATTGGATCTATGTCTTGATTGGAACTAGGGATGAGCTCCCACGTTGGCGGTGCCGTGGCTCGGCATTTTCCTGGCTATCGTTCCTGGGTCTTTTTTTGCCAGGGCGGCTTCCCGGTCCGCGTCGCTGTTTCCACGCGGCCTGCTCCGGCGTTACCAATTGCTTTGGACAGCCACGGCAATCCGTGATGAACTGGAAGCAGTCACGGTGGCTATGGTACGCAGGTTTCTACGCTGGTTTGCTCTCGGCCTGTTCAGGCCCTCATGGTCGATTGGCTGGCGCGTTGGCGCAGCGGTTGCTCTGTCTTCTTTCGGCGAGCGATGCATACGCGGTCTCCTGCACGACTCAGGCGGAGATGAAGGGGCCGCAGCGTGACGCGATCGTCGCAGCCGCGCGCGCTATTGCAACCAATATGCAGGCCGGCAATGTAAACGGGGTAAGGGCTGCCACGATCCCAAGCGTCGCCAGCAATTTCGATCGCATCGGCTCTACGATTCAGACATTGAGCCCCAACCTTCAGGGGGCGGCGCTCAGCGTGACATCGGTGTATGACCTGGACGCGACAGATGCACCGCCGGGCGAGGATGCGGTGCAGTTTTTCTGCGGCGTGGCCGCCAACGACCTCCACGTGATCTTCAACATTCCGCGATTACCCACGGGCCATTTCGCATTTGCCATCGTGGAGGCAACGGGGGTCAAGAATCCGCAGCGGCTCTCGATGCTGCTGGAAACGAGCGGAGCCGCGGGCTGGCAGCTGGCGGGATTTTTTCCACGGCCACTGATGAGCGCCGGTCACGATGGCGTCTGGTACTGGGACGAAGGCCCGTGAGTTTCACAACGCCGGTCAGCCGTGGAACGCCTACTTCTACTATCAGACCGCTATCTATCTTCTGCTTCCCGCCGATTTTGTGGACAGCAATAACTTCGACAAGCTGGTTCAGGAGATGCGCGCGTCGACGCCGGTCGGACTGCCTGGCGCGCAGCCTATGACGGTCGACGTTGCGGGTACCCCGGTTGCTATCACCAACATTCGTACCGATAGCACGTTGGGCGGATTCGATCTGGCGATCCGCTACGAGACCTCGGACGTGAGCGATCCGGCCGCAGCGAGAACCAAAACAGTCGCGCTGATGAAGGCGCTGCTGGCGCTCCATCCGGAATGGAAGGAAGCGTTCCACGGATTGTGGGTCTTTGCCAACGCGCCCAACCAGCAGCCGTTCTCCCTGGAACTGCCGATGGCGGCGATTGCGGCTCAGCCCTAGCTGCCCTGGAGGTGCCATTGACATCTCTGGAGTGTAGGGCGACGCTGGCGAGCGGCATATTTTCTTCCGCGGGCTTGTGCCGGGATCGAAGAGCCGGTGCCAAATCTCGTGGAGACACGTATCGTGAATGAGAGGGTGAGTGCTTTCCGGCAGTCGAATTTGTTTATGTCCGCACCTATGCCCACCGTCGTAGTTTCGAAGATCGCGTATCCTTCCGTTGGATCACTCCCGGCCGCCCTGGTGTTTTGCTGCGCCTGTGTTCCGGCATCCGCCCAGACACCGCCGGCGCAACAGCCGAAGGCAGCCGCTCCCACGCGCGATCTCACAGTGCCCCAAGCTCAGCCGAGTCTGACTACCGACCGCGATCCGATTCTGTCTCCCGACCTCGAAGAGAAGGCACCGGTGGCCGCAAACCCGCCAGGCGGCCCTTCGGTGCCCACCATAACCCAGCCAGGCGGCAACAGAACGCTGACGAAGGAAGGAAACGGCTTCGTCCTGCGCGCGGATGTGGATGAGGTGCTGCTGCCCTGCACGGTGGTCGACGACAAGGGGCGGCTTGTCACCGATCTGGATCGCGGCAACTTTCAGGTGTGGGAGGACAACGTCCCGCAGACCATCCAATCGTTTCAGCATCGAGACGTTCCGGTATCGCTGGGCATTCTCGTCGACAACTCCGGCTCTATGCGGGATAAGCGCGCGGCAGTCAATGACGCCACGCTGCATCTGGTGAGAGCCTCGAATGCGTCGGACGCAGCCTTCGTGGTGAACTTTTCCGACCGCGCGATCCTGGATCAGGGCTTTACCTCAGACATCACGTTGCTGGAAAAGGGCCTCTCGCATATTGATTCCAAAGGTGGCACCGCGCTCTATGACGCTGTCGTCGCTTCAGCTAATGAGATGGCCAGGCATGCCAAAGAACAGAAGCAGGTGCTCCTCATTATCACGGATGGCGAAGACAATGCATCGAGGCTGACCCTGCAGCAGGCGATCCGGCGCGTCCAGGCGCTGGATGGGCCGGTGGTCTATACGATTGGGCTGCTCTACGAAGACCTGAGCAAGGACGAGGCCGCCGCAGCGAGGAGAGATCTGGAGGCGCTGGCGCTCGAAACCGGTGGCGTGGCCTACTTCCCGCGTTCCTTGAAAGACGTGGATGATATTGCACTACAAGTCGCGAGCGATATTCGGAATCAGTACACCATCGGCTACCACTCGACCAAAGCGGCAAGCCTGGGTGGATACCGCACAGTCCGGGTCGAGGCAAAAGCACCCAAACGCGGAATCATGACGGTGCGGACGCGCAAGGGATACTACCCCAAGCAGCCGCAACAGTCACAGACAGCAAAGGTGACGCAGTAGCGCAGATTCCCTGTTGCCGTGAGGCAGCAGGGAATCTGCTTTACCAGATACCTTTATCGCTGCCGGTGATCTTCTGGCCAACGAACGCTGCTGTGGCGAGCCAGGGCAAGAGACCCAGCCTGGCGCTGTTGTTCAGGTCACCGTGACGCAGCAGCCCTGTCAGTTGCGATCCATATAAGCCGGCGGACTGCGGCATGATCGGCACCCGCAGGAAGCTGCGTGCATAGTATGCCTGGTCGCCGCCAAAACGTGCGGTATCGGTTACAGACTTCGGCAGTGCAAGGCCGATGCCCCGATATTGCTTTATGTAGTCGGATACGATCACGAGATATGTAGCGGTGCCTTCCCATATTCCGGCAGCGCTGGCCGAGGAGCGAAGATCCTCGTAGTCAATGACCCCTGACTCGATCAACACACCGGAATCGACGATGTCGCAGAGCCGGAAATAAAAGTGACGGTACATGCGCTGAAGGGTGGAGATCATCAGCCGATCGGAGATGGAGCTGGTGCGGAACGAAAGGCCGGCAATCTGCACCTGGCGGGCTCGCGCGATCAGTCGTGCTGCGAGAGTTGTCTGTTCTCCGGTCTGCCCCAGCCGGCCCACGTGGATCTCAACCGCCTCCGGCAGGCCTGGTATGTCGAAGTTCCACTTCCGCGCCAGGCGATCTCCCCAGCTTCGTGCCGCGGTCTGCGCCTGAAAGCGCCGCCGCATCAATGCAATCACCTGCTCCGGCTTCGCGCTTGTATACAGGTCCAGGTCGCTGCCCAAGTCGGGCCAGTGGTCGAGCGACTTGATCACCGCAACCTGCAGGCCTTCCTCATCGAATGCCTTGCAAACGTTGTGAAGGATCGGAACTGCGAGGTTGATACGCGCGCGCTCCGTCTCGATTGCCGCGGTCGCCCACCTGGCGCGAACCTCATCGTTCGCCTCGCGAACCATTTGCAGGAAGATCTCCAGCCCACGCACCACTACGTGATTCAGGTTTGCCAGATTCACCAGGTCGTCGAAGTCTTCGCGGCTGATATTTGTAACTTCTGCATGCAGCCGGGCAGACTTAACCTCGTCGTTGCTCGGCGGAAAGAGCAAACGGGAGAGCAGGGCCACGGATTTTTGCGAGGGGTGAGTGCTGGATTCGTTCGGCAAGGTGGGACTTCCCTTAGTTGGAATGCGGGGGAGTTACAGGCACAGAATTCTGAGGCGCCGGGGGAGGCGCATTTGGAGCAGGTGCGGCTGGAGGCGCCGGGGCATTGTCCACCGGAGTACCGTCGCGACGTTCGAGTTCGACGTTGCCTACCGGCTCCGAGCGCCGAGCCTGCTTAAATCGCTCGAGCTCTCCACCCACCTTCTGATCGCTGTCGGCGGCGATGACGTTCAGGTGTTCGCCCTCGGCCGAACTGGCGGTAGCCAGCCCTACACGCGCATTCGCGCCATCGGCTTGTTGCGCCTTCATGTAAAAGAACTGCGCCGTCTCAAGATCGCCGTCCCGCTCCGAGACATAACCAAGATTGTTGAGCGAAAACGCGCTGTTCGGGTCGAGCGAGTATGCCTTGAGAAAGTCTCGCCGCGCTGCCTGCCAGTCGTTCCGGTTGGTCGCGGAGACACCGCGCACGGTGAGCAATGCCGCCTGCGCTTCGGCACTGTCAGTAGTCTTCAGGAGCTTTTCCAGCTTGCGTGCGCTCTCCGCGGCCATTTCGCTGACCGGCTTCCCTCGCCAGCTGCGATCGAGCGTGACGACAACCGGCTCCGAAGAATGCAGGGCGGCCGCTTCGTCAAAGTACTTCAACGCGCCTTCGTAGTTTCCGGCGGCTTCGTCTGCGACTCCCAGATTGTTCAACGTAAAAGGATTCCGGGAGTCCATGGCCAGCGCCTTTTGCAGCAGTTGGCCGGCCTCGGAGTTACGATTTTCCGACAGCAGCCCGATGGCCTGGACGTTGATATGGTTCACGCGCATGGGCCCGTCCTTCACACCATTCAGCGCGTCTTCGAACGGCCTGCCTTCCAGCTGCTTGGTATTGCTGCGATCGATGGATGCTCCGCTGCCCTGCTGCGAAGCCAATTGATAGAACCGTAAGGCCCGATCCAGCTTCCCCTGGAGCTCAGCGATATATCCAAGATTATTCAGGGTGAATGGATCAGCCGGATCGTAGAGATAGGCCTTCAGAAATAGCGCTTCGGCCTTTTCGTACTGATGCTTCTGTACTGCGTCAACGCCCTCGCGATTAAGGCGCTGCACCGGCGTCATCTCGCTGCGCCTAGGTATGGTGATTCTCAGACCACGCGCCCATGACTGCTGGAATCCCAGGCAGGCCATGAGTGCTGTCAATCCGAGAAATCTTAAACGCCAGCGGAGCATTTCGAGCTTCTGACCGTCCTGTATGTGCCGGGCCAGCTAGTCTTTAGCACCCTCTGGAGGAGGGCCTGCGACACCCACTACGATCGATCTATTTTAACCCGTCGAACTCCCTCCGCGGAGGCGCATCCTACAGACCAGACGTGACTTTCGGCTAAACCTTTGTACGTGGTGTCACAGGGATAGATGCGTCATAATCGACTGGGGTAGAGATTGCCAATGCGTTTACTTTTCGCGTTCCTCATGCTTGGCGCCATGGCATCGGGCCAAACGGCGATCGCGAGCATACAACCACAACAGGATGAGCCCACGCGAGCCGCTACGGGGTCGGAAAGTGTTCCAGCAGATCCGCTCGCGATGCCGCGCGGAAAAAGCACAGTCATTGGCGGCACGATTTCTGCGGTGGATCCCATTATGGATCAATTGACCTTGAAGGTCTTCGGCGGAGGACGGCCGATGAAGATCCTCTTCGACGAGCGTACTCAGGTCTATCGCGACGGCGCGAAGACGTCGCTGCGCGACCTGCGCGCGAATGATCACGCCTCGGTCGAAACCATGTTAGACGGAACGACCGTTTTTGCCCGCAGCATTCACATGTTGTCGCGATCGCCCGAAGGCGAGTGCCAGGGGCAGGTAGTGAGCTACGACGCCGGCACCGGGGAGTTGACAGTGAGCGAATCGCTCTCTCCTGAATTGATCAGGCTTCACGTGCCTGCGGGTACGGCAATTGTCCGCCAAGGCCAGGCGGCATCCGCTCCTGGAAGCTCCAGCGTATCGGATCTGGTCAAGGGAACGTTGATCTCAGCCACATTTTCGTCCGACAACAAGGGCCAGGGTATCGCCAATCGGATTGCGATCCTCGCTACTCCCGGCTCCGAAGTCTCTTTCACCGGCAATGTCACATTCCTTGACCTGCGCTTGCACCAGTTCGCGGTAGCGGACAACGACCAGAGTTATAAGATCGACTTCGATCCAGCGGCTTTTCCGGCGGCCCGGAACCTGCATGAAGGTGCGAATGTGAAAGTGAGGGCGGAGTTCGACGGCACCCATTACGTCGCCCGAGCGATCACCATCGACTGACTTGCCCCTGCCTGCAACATCCGGCCTCGCATGGGAAAATCGTCCCATCTCTTATTTTTTGGCGAGATATGGCCTGAGCGCCGTTCGCCCGGTAGTGTTTGAGGTGAGATGGGTCTAAAGGACAGGCGCGATTTTCTAAAGTTGTGCGCCGCATCGGTACCGGCATTGGTTCTCCCGAATCGCGTCGAGGCTGACGCGATAAACAATCGTCAGATAGCCGCATCGAACTCCCGAACGCCTTCCTCGGTGGACCGATACATCGATCCACTGCCCCTTCCCAGGCGGATGACACCGGTGGGCCATCACAAGGGCGCTCTCCAGTATCGCGTCCGCATGCTGGAAGCCAGCCACCAGATGCATTCTCAACTTCCCCCCACAAAAGTGTGGGGATACGAAGGCCTGTATCCCGGTCCACTCTTCGAGGCAGAACGGGGCAAGCCTATTGACGTTCGCTGGGAAAATCACCTGCCTTCGCAGCATATTTTCAAGATCGATCCCCACATCCACGGCGTGATGCCGCCAGCCCCAGCGGTCAGGACCGTTCCGCATCTTCATGGGTCTCGCAGTGATTCGGAGAGCGATGGTTTGCCCGAGAGGTGGTTCGCGCCCGGCCACTCTGCGCTCTATCACTATCCGAACAGCCAGCAGGCCGCGACGCTCTGGTATCACGATCATGCGCTGGGCATCACGCGGCTGAATGTATACGCCGGATTATCAGGATTCTTTTTCCTGCGCGACGATGTAGAGCGCGGCCTCAAGCTGCCCGCGGGAGATTACGAGATCCCGCTTATCCTGCAGGACCGGACGCTCGATGATCAAGGTCAGCTCGTCTATGCGCCGACAATGGACGATGCCGTGCGGCTTCCTTCGGGAGTGTGGGGGCCGATGTTTTTCGGCGAGCTTCCGGTGGTGAATGGCGCTCTCTACCCGTTCCTCGATGTCGAGCCGCGTCCGTATCGGCTGCGCCTGCTCAATGGATCGAACTCACGCTTTTTGAATCTATTCTTCAATCTGGCGAAGCACGTTACGGACATACCGTCGCTGGTAGCGATGCACCAGATCGGGTCGGACGGCGGCCTTCTGCCGGCTCCCGCCGTGCTTCACAAGCTATTGCTGGGTCCGGCGGAACGAGCGGATCTGATCGTCGACTTCTCCGGACTCGAAGATAAGACCGTAACTCTGACGAATGATGCGTCTGCTCCGTATCCAGGGTGGAACGTGATGAATGCGACCTGGCCGGAGGTCTATGAGTTCATGCAGTTCCGGGTTGTGCTTCCTGTCAAGAACGCGAAATCGTTCAGCATCCCGGCGCAGATGCCGTTTACCAGGCTGGACGAAAGCAAATCGGTAGTGACCAGGGATTTTGTTTTATCGGAGCAGTTGGACGATCAAGGACGCTCCCTGGGAGTACGCATCAATGGCAAGGGATACGACGATCCGGTCACGGAGACGATCGAGCTTAACAGCATGGAAAAGTGGCGGTTTTTCAATACCAGCGATGACGCCCATCCGATGCATTTGCATCTGGTCCAGTTCCAGATTCTGCAGCGCCAGGGATTCAATGCCGGAGCTCTGCAGAACGGCAAAGTGGAGCTGATCGGCACCCCGCGCAAGCCTCACGCGAACGAAACGGGATGGAAGGACACCGCGGTCGTCGTCCCCGGCGACGTACTCACCATTCTCACTCGCTTCGAAGGCTACACCGGCAGATACGTATTTCACTGCCACATGCTGGAGCATGAAGACAACGATATGATGCGACCGTTCGAAGTCGTTCCCGTGAAAAACGCTGCCGCCAAGAGCTGAGAAGGAAGCAGCGGACCGCTCGGTCCAACTGATACCCCAAAAATAACTGAGCCCGCTGGATAGCATTGTGCGCCATCCTGCGGGCTCAAGTTTTCTTCACGCTCTGCGGTTCATAGCGCCCGGTTGCGATGATTGTCGCGATCCGGGCGCGATACTTTACTTCAACTGGTCTGGCGTGCAGGAACCTTTGCCCGGCGGGGTGCTCTGGGTCACCGGCGCGGGCGGAGTTGGCGGCGATGCCCAGGGCACGCCAGTGAAGTCGAAGAAGTCAAGCAGGTTGGGCTGCGCGGCATCCCGCGGCGTCAGATGAGTGGACCCTTTCCCGGTAGTGTCATTATCGATAAAGCGGTTCTCGACGAACTTGATGACTGCGGTATGGTCCATCGGGACGTGCGAGACATAGTGCTTCTTCGAGAACGGTGAGATCACGAAGTTTGGCACGCGGAAGCCAAGCTGTGCAGCAAAACCGTTGACCGAGGGATCATCGGTCGGGTTCGATCCGGGTGCGTTGGGCTTTAAGTCACAGTGGGTCGTTGCAGGACCCGGCGTTCCGTCAGGATTCGTCGGGGGTGGGCACGGCTTGTAGCTGTCTGCATTCACCGCGATGGTCGAGATGTCGGTGGAATACGTTCCGGCCAACACCTCCGCATTATCCGTCCAGTCATTGGTGCTGGTTAGGAACCGGGGGAACGTGTTCGTACGGACCGCCGCCCTCGTCGTAGCCGAAGAAGAAGACGGAGTCCTTCCATGATGTGCTTTGCATCAGGGCATTGATGATCGCTCGCCACCTTAGCCTGACCGGTCAGAACTGACTGCTGGTATCCCGGATGCTCGTCATCGACTCCGGATCCGGATTCGATAAAGGCGAAGCTGGGCAGCGTGCCGTTCTTGAGATCGGCAAAGTATCCATACGTTGGATCTGATAGCGGGGCAATGTGGGTTGGATCGATGCAGAAGGAGTTCGTGGTATCTCCGACCACAGTCGATGGTTGCAGGTTACCGCCGCAGGGCTTTGCAGCATTCAGGAAGTTATATGAATAGCCCAGGTCCGAGAAGGTCGTCGCCGGCATGGCGTTCACTCCTGACGGCTGGCACTCTGACGGATCGCACTGGCCATTGACGGAGATGTAGTAGATCTTCCACGACACCTTTGCGGCATCGAGTTCCTGGAAGATCGTCTTTATCTGGAGTTGAGGCAGTTTGTCATCAGCGCCAGGATCTTGCGTGATGCCCTGCGTGCTGCCTCCCGTGAAGGTGGCGATGCGGTTGGGGATGCTCTTGCTCGAAACAGGCGAGAACCAGCGGTCCGACAGCGCGAACTGTGACGCCATGTAGTAGTAGTAGTTCAGGAAGCTCTCATCGTAGTAGCCCATGGCCCGATCGCCGGTAATATCGGTGTAGCCGGTGCAGGGACCGACGCCGCCCGGGCATTTGCTGTTCGCAAAGCCATCGGCGTTAGAGACAAAGCCGTTCATCCTGATCGTGCGGCCGGTGCCGTAGTCGCCAAGGCTGGTGTCGCCGTAACTCTCCGTCCAGGCGGAAGACATATCGTCGACGCAGGTGCTCTTGAATTTGTACAGCTTGTGTGTCCCGGAGGGGCTTTGTTGGTCGTTGTTGCTGATGGTCCTGGTAGTACCTGTCCCTGGTCCGGCCAGGTATGAGCATTCAACTTGTCGTCGATGCCGTCGACTTTGTATGACAGTTCCGTCGGCACCCGTGTCGTAGCTGATTGTTCTGGCGGTAGGGGTTCAACATGCCGAAGTAGTTATCGAAGGTGTGGTTCTCCTGCAGCATGAAGATCACGTGATTGATGGCATCCAGCGTGCCCGGCGGTGTAACCGTGACCGTCGCGCTGGCTGGAGGCATCGGTCCGACAGGGCTAGTCGCGTTGACTGTGTAGGTAGTGGTGGTGGTTGGGCTGACCGACTGTGTGCCGCCGGTGTCCGGGACCGGATAGTTGCTGCCGTCGGTTCCTGTGATCACCACGTTGGTGACGTTCGTTGTCGTCACGGTCAATGTGGATGAGTTGCCCGATACGATTGACTGCGGATTGGCCGCGATCGTCAGCTTAGGCGTCGGGGTTACGGTGACAAAAGCCGTCGCCGTGGCGGTTCCTCCCGGACCGGTCGCGGTCGCGGTGTATGTGGCGTTCTGAGCCGGGGTGACCGTCACCGTACCGCCGGTGACTGGGAAGTTCGTGGGAGAGGAGTCGGCGGTTCCGTCAGTCCCCTGCAGGAGTAGGGTTGTGGCATTTGTCGCCGTCAGAGTCAGGGTCGTCGAGCCAGGAGCCACGATCGTCGTGGGGTTGGCGGAGAGAGTCACGGTCGGCGGTCCTGCGGGGACGACGGTCACGGTCGCGGTTGCTGTGGCGGCAGTAGTACCCGCCGCGCCGGTCGCCGTGACTGTGTAGGTGGTCGTCGCGGCAGGGCTGACGGTCACGGTGCCGCCGGCTGCAGGCAAGTTATTGGTGCTGCCATCCGAGCCGGTCACGACGACGGTGGTGGCGTTGGCGGCGGCGACAGTCAGGGTCGAGCTGCTGCCCGCGTTGATAGTGGTGGGATTGGCCGCAATCGTGACAGTCGGTGCCGGCGGCGGCCCTGCCGTAACCGTAACCGTCGCGGTTGCCGTTACATTGCCGCTGCTGGCTGCCGCTGTGGCCGTATAGGTCGTGGTCGCCTTGGGACTGACCTTCACAGTGCCGCCGGCGGCCGGCAAGCTATTGCTGCTGCCGTCAGACCCGGTCACCGTCACGGTGGTGGCATTTGTCGCGGTCACGGTCAGGGTGGAGGAGGCGCCCGCCGCTATCGTCGTAGGGCTGGCCGCGATCGTCACCGTCGCGTGTTCCGGCTTTGACCGAACCGCAACCAGTAACGATCAGAAGCAATGACAAGGTCATCGCCAGCGAGCAACGAGAGCATCGAACGCAGAACCCGGGAAACACGACACCTGCACCATGGGATTGTCCTTCCTATATTCAGGCGAGCGATAAAGGCTCAACCTGCAAACTCAAAAATTGGAGGAGTACAAGGCGGGCAGTCTTGTCACCGGTCGCCAACGCTCTTCAAAAGCGATTTGTAGTCCAAAGCAGTAAGTATGTTGCGATGGCGGTCTATCTCGTTCGTCGCCGCCCTTTTTCAAAAGAGAGTGAGCTGGTATCTATCCCCATCTTCAACTCTCAAACAGCATAATCTACTACGGCTGCAATCTATGTGGGCGAAAATCTTAGGTTCCACCGCACCAATTCTCGTTACCTCAATCGAGACGCATCATGCAAGCGGATCGACAAAATCGATAGGCTGAGCGCTATTTCCGGCCTGTTCACGGCCGTGACCATCGCCGCCATTTCTTTCATCCGGTCAGGGAACGCGATCGTCCGATCCCATTACTGCTTGAAAATAAAGAGCGAAACCAGCTGTTGTTATTTCCCGGAGCGGTCATCAGCGCCTTCTTCGTCTTGTTCAACTCAAACCAGCGAAGATAGTTGCGGACTACACTACCGATTGTCATCTCCAGCCCGGCGGCGAAGTTCTGCCGTCCCATACTCCGCTGTAACTCGGGCGAACGCAAAACAGTAATCAATTGGTTTGCGAGGTCGGATGCATCGCCCACCTTATAAAAGCGGACGGACATATCTTCATCGGCGGCCATGTCGCGAAAATCCTCAATATCCGCCCCGACGATGGGAACACCGTACTCACAGGCCTGATGAGCCGGGCCGCTCGACCCGGTCGCGGAATCATAGGGGAGAACCAGAACAGAGGTCGTGCGGAAGAGCTCGGGGATATCTTCCTCCGGAACATATCCGCGGAACTCGATCGGCAAATGGGCGGGCTGCGCCTCGCGTATCGATTCCCAGTAGCCGGCCTTGGTGTGATGGTTGGCGCCCGCCACGATGAGCTTGGCATTGGGAATGGCCTTCAGGACAGCGGGGAACGCTTCCATCAGCGTCTCCAGCCGCTTGTAAGTGCCCCAGTGCCCGATGGCCAGGATGCGCAGCTCCGGATTGCCGCGCTTGGAAAAATCCGGAGGACACGGGGTAGAGGCGAAGGTTCCATGCCGCCCCAGGAGAACGTTCTGAACCGAATACTTCGTGACCAGGACTTTTCGATAGCCGGGAAGAAGCACGGAAACCGAGTTCGCTTTGAGCAGCGCCCTGGTGGTGACATCGGTGCCCATGCGAAAGAGCTTCTCGCAGCGCACACCGGCCGCCGCGAAATCGACGTTTTCGATCACGTGGTGCAGGGTGATATGCGTGTAGAAGCCGCAGGCCCGGCTGAGGGCTGGCGTCGAGCAGACCGGCAAAGGCGGCGACCGGATTCTCCGGTGTCGCGAAGCTGGAGAAGACGAGATTGAACCAGACCACGTCCGGCTTCAGACGGCGAATGGTGTTCAACAGGCGGACGGGCGTGCTCAGGGTGCCAAACTTCCAGCAGCGGATTACGTTGAAACCAGGCAGCTCGGGCTGTTGATCCGGCCTTCAACGATTCGCCATTCGCATCGGTCGCAAAGCCGTAGTCGACCAGCTCGTCGGCAAGGATGGTGAGTTCGACATCCGGATGGCGCTGCAACTCGCGCGCAATATGGAATGCGTACTCGTTCAACTGACGGCCGCTCGGAGGAAAGGTCGCTACTAGGCAGATCTTCATAGGATCTCGCTTCAGAATAGACTGATACTGAAATATGGCCGGAACTGCTGGCGTGTTTGCACCCGGAAAATTGAAGAACGAATCTTGCTGCATGCCCGCCGAAAACCGGATGGGATACTGTAGCGGAACTTCGCCGTTTTCGTCGCTGATAGGCGCGGTGAAAGGGCATCGCATAGGAAACGGCGAAGCCGCTTTGCACCGCGTCGTAGACGTGGAAACCCCTGGTGTTGTTGTAGGCGGCCGTCCCCTCGATCTCTCCAGTTGCGCGTCGGGGAGTAATCGACCTGGCCGGCGGGACGCAGGGCCTGCGCAATGGCATAGCGCGAACCGACAATGCGCCACGTGCGCAGATCTTCCGCGATCGCCCGCACATCCCATCGCTCCGAAAAGCGGCGCTGCAGACCGATATAGGACGACGTGTAGAAGTTCACGATATTTTCCGGCTGGAACTGCTGATCATTGGCGGCCCATCCGGTGATCAGCGCCGTTTTCGCCCACGGCTCTCCGACGCGGAAGTCGACGGCACCCGCCAGTGTGCGCGAATGCAGATTGGTTTCGGTAAATGGACCGAACTCATGCATGACGAAGCCGCTCACCGAGACCGCGTTGAAGAAGGAGCTCGTGGTCATGTACGTAAATTCGCGAAAAAGGTTTTGGTTAAGCGCGGCTGGCGTCACAGAATCACGGCGGATCGTTGCCTGGATGCCGCTGTTGAAGGTCAAGGAATTGTGCCCCAGATGAACCGTGGGATTCACCCCGAAATTGAAGGCGTAGTCGGTCGTATTGCGGTTGACGACCGAGTTGATAGCTGGGCACCGAAATCGTGTCCGCGGGCATTGCGTAACTGGAAGAAGCCGACTGGCCGTGGGCAGATAGTGGAGATGGAGATGATAGGCGGCCGTCCATTGCGGTCTGCAGCGAGGATCGGGGAGGCGGTAGAAGCGAGGTATCGGTGATCGGGACCGGATTCGTTCGCATCCAGCTTGGAATCCAGCACATACACGGTCGTGCCTTCGAAGATGGGAGAGACTGCAAAGTTCGGAAAGCAGACTGACTTTGGATTGATCCGTAGACCTTCATCGGCGCCGGCCGAAAGCAGGCCTTCTTCGGCCGTCTGATCTTCACCCGCGGCATCGGAAGCCTGCGCAAAGGCCGTGAGCGCCTGCGCTGTGTGATGCTGCTGCCGAAGGACATTTGCCTCCGCCAGCAGATACCGGTAATCAGGATCGCTGTCGGCATCCTGGCTGATCCCGGCCAACTCGGCCTGGGCCCGCGGCGTATCGCCAATCGCGGTGTAGTTATTCGCCATGCCGATGCGCACCGCAGTATCGGACGCGCCGACCGCGCGGGCACGCTCAAGATAGGTCTGAGAGAGCTCGTAGTCATGGACGCCGCGAAAGACGTCTGCTGCCTGAATCAGTTGTTCGCCAGTCGCCGGCGTGCGTTTCTCCCGCTTCGGCTTCCATCAGCCCCAGAGCAATCTGCCTCTTGGCATCGTCCGCACGATCCTGATGGGCCATAATCTGGGCAATCGCCAGCCGAACGCCCACCCGATCGCTGCCCGGTGCGGTAAGCGCCTTGCTGAAGCGTTCCATCGCTCCGTTCTGATCGCCCAGCACACTCAAAGCCGATCCGGTGGCTAAGTAAATTGCAGAGGGCCCCGATCCCGGATGGTTGACGCTTGGTCGGCATCAGCTGGGCGTTCTGCTCCGCCAGTTGCACATTCTTTAGCGTCTGCTCGCGATCTCCCAACTGCGCATAGGCACGGGCCAGCATCGCGTAGATGGACGGCATCGTTCGGAGCGAGACCGTGGGCGGTGTCCAGCTCATCAATCGACTCGTGGTACCGCCGCTGGGAATATAAGACGCTCGCCAGCGCCAGGTGAAGTGCCGGATCGTCCGGCGAGAACTTCAGAGCCAGACGATATTCGGTTGCGGCCTTGGCTAACTGACCCCTCTGCCCGTACGCTGTGCCGCGAATCAGGTGGAGGGGCTTCAGAGTCCCCCAGGTAGCGTTCCGCCAACTGAGATTCTTTCAAGGCCAGCTGCGAGCGGCGCAGATCGAGATTGGCATAGGCCAGGCCAAGGTGCGCTTCGCCGTTCTTCGGATCGCGTTTGATCGCTGCCTCGAAGTCGGCTGCGGCAGGCCTCGACTCGCGCAGATCGTGCAGCACATACCCGCGGTTCACGTAGGCGGTGACAACGTCAGGATCGCGCTCCAGCGCCTTGGTAAAGTCCGCGCGCGCCTCCTCGAGCTGGCCATTGTGCTTGTGCACGTAGCCGGCCAGCAAGCGGAAGATCCGGCTCCTTTGAAAGGACATCGCTGTATTGCGAGGTAAGCTTCAGCAGCTCGTCATAGCGCTGCAGGTTGAGCAGGTCGTAGCCGAGATACACCACCACGTCCCTGTCCTTGGGCAGCATGGGCAGCACCTTTTCGCCGATCGCGGCGGATTGCCGGTAATCGCCCTTGAAGCTCAGGTAGCGCTCCTCTTCGCGGAGTACCTGCGGTTCGTCCTGCATGGCGATCGGTGGCGCGCGCCGCCCAAACGCCCGCCAGATCCATCTTGTGCGCTTCGATGGCGGCATTCATGCCTCCGGCCACTACCAGCGCGTTCTTGGGAGCCAGTTGATAGGCCTTGCTGTAGCTGCTCTCCGCCTTGGCGAAATCGCGGCGCGCCGTGTACATATCGCCCAGCGCAGCGTAGGGAATGTACAGCGTGGGATCGGCTTCCGCCAGCCGCCGGAAATACTTTTCCGCGTCCTGGTCCCGACCGGCGGTCCGGGAGGCATATCCCAGGGAGGTGAGGGCGAATCGATTCTTTGGATCGATTGCGAGGATCCGGCTGTATACCGCAATCGCTTCCTCAGTGCGCCCGAGCTTCATCAGCAGGTCCCCGTCGAGCTGTAGCGTGTTCGGATCCTTCGGGTTGATCGCCAGAGCTTCCTTCAGATCGCTTCCCGCACCATCCAGATCGTTGAGATGCATTTTGATGGAGGCCCTGAGGCGCAAAAACGGCAGCCGGTCCGGTCCCTGCTCATCCAGCGTCCCAATTTGGTTCTGCGCGATGTCCAGCTGCTCACGGGCGGCATCGGTCTGCTTCAGGTTCTGATAGAGGTCCATCAGGTCCATATGCACCTGGATGCCGTAAAGAGGCCCTTCGGCCGGGTTTGCGGGCAGGTGCGCCAGTACGGTGGTGTACTCCTTGACCGCGTCCGCGTCGCGATCTTCCAGCCGCGCGATCTCTCCGCGAATCGCATGCAAGCGGTAGTGCTCGGGATCCAGATGCGCGGCGCGGTCGAGGAACTGATTGGCCTTCTCGATGGAACCGACGGTGACGTCGGCCTGAGCCGCCGAAAGCTGCAGCGCCAGATCCTTTGGCATGGCGTTGGCGGCCTGGGTGTAGAACCTGGCGGACTCGACCGGCTTGCCGTCGAGCTGATAGACGTACGCGAGCTCAGCCAGCACATCCGGCCGCGGATTGCGAATGGACCTTAGCGTTGCGATTGCCTCCGCGTAGCTTCCGGTTTCCAGGTAAAAGCCGGCCAGCGAGCGCTGCGACCTCGGGATTGTTCGGGGCGCGCCGCTTGGCCATCTCGAGATAGCGATTTGCCTGATCGAATTGCTTCAGATGCTGATAGGAGAGTGCCATCAGCAACTCGGAGCGCGTGCCCGGCTTCACCTGTTCCGCTCTGCGGAAATAGTCGAGCGCACCGGTATAGTCGCCGGATTTCATGGTCATCTCGCCGAGCAGCAGCGCATCGTCAGTCCGCCTGGGGTCGGCGGCGATCACCTGTTTCAGGAGGCGCGTCGCTTCGTCGGTTTTGCCCACGACGCTGTAGGTCTGCGCCAGGCCGGACATGCCGTCCAGCGACGATGGCTTGAGGCGCAGCCCGTGACTGTAGGCGTCGATGGAGAGACCATACTGGTGGTTAAGCCGGGCCGCGTAGCCGAGCAGGATCCATAGCTGCGGATCGTTGGGGGCCGCCTGCGCGGCCCGCTGCGCCAGACTTACGGCGAGCGGATGATTGCCCTGCTTCAAAGCCATCTCCGCTGCGCGCGCGATGCGCGCGTCCTGGATATTCGATCCCCACCCGAGCGATTCGCTCTGGCCGGGAGCCTGGCCGGCGCGGGCGGGGTTCTTCGAGGCGGCTTCGGTGCGGACGGAGACGACGGCTGGGCAGCCGACAGGCCCTACTTCGTACGTCTGAGCTTGCAGTGGGTAGCAAACCGAGAAGCCGAGCAAAAATATGTACCCGATCTTCAGGGATGCGGGTTTGGCAATCAAAAAGTCACCAGCAGATGCATTCAGATTCAAGCGGCGTCGAAAGATCAATGATAAAGCGAGGGACGCCTCTTCCGGAGTCTTGGATGCGAGTCGCCGCATCACGCAAGTGCATGCGGAGGTAATGGAAATTAGCCGTGATCTGAGTGCACACAGAGTAACACCTAAGTATATGCAAAGTAACGCCTGCTGTATGGACTAAACGCAAGTGCACGCGAAGGTAACATAAGCCGCATGCAAAGGTAACGCAAAGCCGGCCGGCGTACAGACGGATCCCACGGCCAATCTGAATAGATGTGAATTATAGTGGCGTCTTCAGGACTTTTTTTTGCCTTCGAGAGGGGACCTTGGAGAGAATCGATTCTGTTACCGCGTCCAAACGGCCGATACCGTTAAGTCTGATATTGATGACGGCTTTTGTCGTCCATGTCCCTCTGTTGTTGATGAAGCTGCCGCTCCACTCCTACGACGCGACTTTTCACATTTTCTTCGCCTCCCATTACCTTCATCACTGGTTCGATCCATGGAATGTGAAGTGGTATGCGGGGTTCTCCCAGACGACCTATCCCCCCTTGCCCCAGCAGTGGGTCGCGGTGCTCTCTCATATCTTCGGTCTGGATATGGCATACATGGCGGTGCAGTTCGCCGCAATACTGCTTCTGGCGCTCGGCGTCTACCGCTTTTCGCTGCTGTGGGTAAATGAGCGCGCGGCCTCGTTCGCGGCGCTGGCCAGCGTCTTTCTCGGCGCTGAGAGCTTCCTGGTCTACTCCGCCGGGCAGTTGTCCACCACCTCGGCCGCGCCGATCTATCTGAATGCGCTGCCCTATCTTTTCGATTGGATCCGGCACGGCAGGTGGCGGTCGTTTCTCAAGGGCTCCGTGCTGTTCACCGCAGCGGCTGCGGCCCACCATGCCACGCTGCTCTTCGGGTCCATGTTCTTTGCCCTGCCCGTCCTGGCGCTGGTGCTTCTGGACCGCGAGGACGGTGCGAGCGCATCCCCACATCCGCTCTTCGTTGTGCGCACGGTCAGCATCGTGGTCGTGGTCGGCGTGGCGATTGCGGCTGTGCTTCTGCCGTTCTGGATTGCCCTGATCCACAACCCGGTCACGCAGACTCCGATTCCGCACGCCAGCCGCGCCAATTACATACTTGAGCCCGCTGCTGGGCCTCAATTACTTCGTCGATTCCTTACGGCGCTTTGATTCTGGCCCTGCCGTTCATCGTGATCCGCGGCTCCGCCGTGGTCCGGCTCCGTCCTCTGCTTCTTCGGCTTCTGGGTGGCCTTCCTGGTGGGCATCGGCGGAACCACTCCGGTGGGCCGTCTGCTGCTGGGTCGCGCCTTCGAAGTGCTGACCATGGAGCGCTTCAGCTACTGGGCGACTCTGCTGGCATTGCCCTTTGTCGGGCTTCTGGCCATGGAGCTGGTGGATCGCTTTCGCATGCGGGCAGCGGTCGGCCTGCTCCTGGCGGCGGGCTTCACGTGTGGCCTGGGCGCAGCCTGGATCATCTACCGTCCGGCGGAGGCCGCAGGAATTCAAGGTGGAATCGTCTGCCGCATGGCTCAACCGCGACGGTCATGACCGGTACCGGTATGTCACCCTGGGCTTTGGCTCCAGAATCTCGCGGCTGGCGATGCTGACCGATGCCGGCAGCGTCGACGGCGCAATGGAACTCCGGGCGTACGCTGCCGGAGCTGACCGCGCACGGCGGCGCGGAGCTCACCAATTCCAAGTTCTTCGGGAAAACCGGACTCGACGCACTGCGCGCCATCCTGGACCACGCGGATCACTACGGGTTGAAGTGGGTGCTGGTGCGGGACCCGTACTATGACCCGCTGCTGACGTTTGCCGGCTTCCGCCACGTGGACGACCTGGAAGACAAGACCATCAGCATCTGGAGCAAGGAGGGCGCGCCGCCGGCGGTGCCGCTGAATACGCCGCTCATCCCGCCGCACTGGCAGGGCGTGATGTGGGGCACGCTGCCCTTCGGCAGCAGCCTGCTGGCGCTGCTGGTTCTTCTGATTCCGGACCGGCGCCGGCCGGAGGACGAGGAGATCGAATCGTCCGCCTGACTGCCGAGAATCTGGAGCCGGGGAGGCTGGCCCTATGAACAACGGACGCTGGCTTGCTTTGTCCATCACCGCCGCGACAGTCGTGCTGATCGTGATCAGCATTCTCCATCCCAACCAGTCTGCCGAGGCACTGGCGGATGCGGGCACAACTGGATTGCTCCGCCCGTCTTCAACGCCGGAGGCAGCCGTAGACAATCTTGCTCGCGAGATTGGCCAGAGGCACTGGGGAAGCGCCTACTCCCGGCTGGCCAACAAGGGCGAATTCACCGAGCAGGAGTTTATCCGCGACCTGACTGGAACCTATCTGAGCCTGCGCACCTATGCCTCGCTCGATCACTTCGAGGTGCGGCCTCTGCACGCTTCCGCGGATGACGCGCAGATGCAGCTGAAGATGTACTGGTCCACGCGTCGTCGGCACGTTTGTGGACACCAAGGACCTGCACGTCATACGCAACGGAGATCGATGGGAAGCGGAGTGGCCTCTGGTGAAGGAGCCGCGGCGTGCCGCCGCAGGTTATTCCGGTCAATTATCTGCGATGGGATGTGATCTATCGCGGCCCGGAAGACGACTGGGGCGCTCAGGATGTGGAATCGCCGCACGTGCGCATCGTCGACATGCACCCGCTGGAACGGGGGGACGGCGTGCTCATCATGGGCGAACTTCTCAATGAGGACGTGGTGCCTGCGTACGTATCGGTAAGGGCGACGCTGCTGGACAAAAATGGATCGGCCATCGCAACCGGGGACAGCTTCGACAAGATCTCTCACCTTCTGCTGCCCAAGCAGGTCACGCCCTTTCTGATTCCCTTTCCAGGGCGTTTCGCTATCGCAGGTGGGGAGCGTGCGCATGGACCCCACGTCCTCACTGATCGCGGCATCGGCGGACCCGGTGATCGCGATCAAAGATCAGCAACTGAATCCGGCGCCCGGAGCATCCCTGACAGGAAAGCTGGTGGATCAAAGCGGCCAGGTGGTGAACGTCGCGCACGTTCTGGGGACGTTCTATGACAAGAACGGAAAGCTGGTCTGGGTTGCGGACCATTATATGGACCGTGCCCTCTTGCCCCAGACTCCCGCCTCGTTTACCATAGCGCTTCCCCCCGACATTGCAGGGCAAGTCAGCAGCGAACGCGCCGTCGTGGCGACATACAGTTCGGGTGGTCTCCAATGAGATTCCGGCTTCCGTTTGTGGTCGGCAGTGTGCTTTTCGCCACCGTGCCTCATGCCCGCGCCCAGAGCGTGAGCATGAGCCTGCCGAAGCAGGTTCGCGCCGGGGACGCCTTCTCAATCCAGACCACCGGGAGCGGCAAAGCGGTTCTCTACATCGTGGGCTTCGGCGCCGTTCTCCGGCAAGAGGTGCAACTGGGAGGAACGACCTCCTTTGCGCCGGAGTCGTCCACAATGCCGGCCAGTATCTGGCGATTCTGGTCGGCGATTCCTCCAAGCGACAGGGCACGTTCGACGTCGTGCCGGCAAGCCAGGTTGCGAACGTGAGCTTCCTCGCAAAGCCGTCGCGGCTTTCCGTCGGGCTGCACGACGGCATCAGCGGCGCGGTGTACATCTTTGACGCCTATCGCAATCTGGTCACCGCACCGACACCGGTGTCGTTCCAGCTTTCCGGGATCGCGGGCGTGACGCAGACGCAGGACGGCGACCACGCGCGACGGTTCTGCATGGACGCAAATGGACTCGGCAGCCAAAGAAGGCAACGCTCAATTTGTGGCCCGAGTCGGCGATATCTCCGCAACGCGCATCATACAAGAGGTTCCCGGCGATCCGTGCGGATTGAGGATGAGCGCACGGCCGGCGGGTCAAAAGATCGAGCTAGAGACGGATCCTTTGCGCGACTGCAGTGGAAATGCCGTGCCGGACGGAACGATCGTCACCTTTACCGAGGTGTACGACGGCAAGCAGACGACCGTAGACGTGCCGCTCAAACGTGGAATTGCGCAGGCGGAGTTGCCTGCCTACAACGGCGCGAAGATCTCGGCTGCGACCGGCGTTGTTCTGGGGAATGAAATCCGGTGGGGAAAGCAGTGATGAGAAGCCTCGTACTGATGATCTCGGTTGTCGCGGCGACCCTTCCCCTGAGCGCCGAGCAGCCGGGGGTGCGCGTGGAGCCAAGCAATCTGCACGGACCTCGGATCCTCAATGACCAGACTAAGTCGGGGGTGATTCGCGACTATCTCGACGCGTGGCAGAGTATGAGCGCCGCATTTCAGCAAAATCGAGCCGGACCTGCTCGACCGAGATTTCGTGGGCACAGCCAAGGAGAAGCTGACCGACACGATTCGTGACCAAGTTACGATGGGCATCTCTACCCGTTATCTGGACCAAACACATGACTTGCAAATAGCCTTCTATTCGCCAGAGGGATTATCTATCCAGTTAGTCGACAACGTCGAATATGAGGTGCAGGTCCTCGACCATGGCAAGGTTCAGGGGACTCAAAAGATGCGGGGCCGTTACGTTGTGGTGATGACTCCCGCTGAAGTGCGATGGAGAGTACGTGTTTTCCAGGGTGGGCCTGAATAGGGCTTGGATTGGTATAGATCAAAGTTAGTGCGGGCTCCGCGGGACTGCATTATAGGATTGAATATTTTGGCTATGTCAGAAATGGAATTAAAGAAATCAGGGGGTGCCGAATGATATCAGTAGTCGTACCCATTTTTAATGAAGAAGTACTCATTTTGCAGTTTCATGAAGCTATTTCCAATGCCTTGGAAGAGATCGACGAAGACTGGGAAGTGGTGTATGTAAACGACGGGTCCAGGGATTCGTCTCTGGAAATTCTGCGCGGACTGCAGGCTGCGGACCCGCATGTGGTGGTGGTGGAGCTCTCCCGCAACTGGGGACACATGGGGGCTATCTCGGCCGGTCTTCTGACCGCTCGCGGCGATGCCACGATCATCATGGATGGCGACTTCCAGGATCCTCCTGAAGTTTTGCCGGAGCTGGTGGAAGCGTGGCGGGCCGGTGCCGAGGTGGTCGTTGCGGTGAGAAGGAGCCGTCAAGAGCGGCGTAAGGTTCTTGCCAAGCTGTTCCCTCTCTTCTACCGCCTTCTTGGCGCTCTGTCCGACTTTCCCATACCGCTGGACGCGGGAATCTTCGGCCTGCTGAATCGGCAGGCTGTCGATTCGATCAATGCCATGCGGGAGCGCAATCGCTACTTGCCTGGCATTGCGGGCGTGGGTCGGCTACAAAAATGCTGTCGTGTACTACGACCGGCAGGACCGGGCGGGCGGCGACGGCAAGCTTTCGTTTATCAGCCGGATCAAGTACGCGATGGACGCGATTACCAGCTTCAGCTACAAGCCTCTGCGGCTCTGTTTCCTGCTGGCTTCGCTCTCCACCTTCGCGGCCGCATTGCTCGGAGTATCGACGATATTTTCGCGGAATCCGTTCCACTCGGCGGGATTCGGCGTGGCTGCCGCCGTGTTCATGGTTGGCAGCATGTTGCTGCTTTGCCTGGGCGTGCTCGGGGAGTATCTTGGGCGGGTGTATGACGAGGTGCGAGGCCGACCGCTTTCTATCATCAGCAGGGTCTACTCGCATTCGGAGATGATGCCGGTCCAGGCCGACAACGCCTTCGAAGAGATGAAGCCGGCAAGCGGATTCGGAGTTCATGTGGCATAGGAATCGCACAGCCTTCGGTCCGCCGAAGGCTGTGCAATCTATTGCCTTCAAGCGAAGCCCCGATAACCTTTGCTGAGAGTGGTCGCCGGCGGACTGGCGACCTCATCGTTTGTTACCTCCGACTTAGTGCGGAATCTGGAGCGGCTTATCAGGCCCGCAGCCCTTGAATTCCCTTTTCGACGGCCGTGCCTTCTTCATAGTCGTTCCAGGTCTCGATCAATACAAAAGGCATGTAGTAGTTCGACGGAATTCTGGCGCCATAAGTTGTAAGTGTCGGTAAAGGTCTGGCCGCAGCGAGGCAGGATGTGGCGGTTGAGTCCCCAGGAAGCCTTGCTGTCGTCGAAACTGAGCCCAGGCGCCCCCTACAGCAATCTTGTCAGGATATTTTGACTGCATCGTGCTGTAGAAGTCGGTTAGATACTGCTCGCCCCAGTTGCTGCCGTCTCCTCCCTGGACTGGACTGACCCACGCGTAGTAGCCGTCCATCGCCGAGGCGAACTTCCCGGGCGGATATTCATCGATCAGCACTGGTGGCTTATCCCATTTGTTGATCTCCGCGCGCACGCGATCCCAATCAGTATGGTTTCCCTTGGGAAATATGAAGATCACAGGACGTCCGTCGTACGTCAGGTATGCCTGGCGGCCGGCCGCACTCTGCGGAAAGATAGGTTCTTATTGAAGAGCTTGAAATCCTCGATGGATTCGTCAGTCGCTCCGTCTTCGTCGTCGGTTTCGTCGTACATCATCGCGACATGGAAGTGTTCTTCGGCGGCGATGCTTTGCATCAGAGCGTAGCTGCGATCGATAAAGGGCTGCCGGTAGCCATACCAATCCACCACAAACCCGGAGATTCCCATCGCCTTGGCCTCACGGATCTGCTTTCGCAGGACAGCGGGATCGTGGGAGGAATAACCCACAGAGATGTGCCTGGGATGGCCAAACCAGCGCCTCATACACCGCCAGAATCTGGGGCGGGGGCCCGGAGCCACGATGGCTCAGTGAGGCCGTCTGGCGAGCCGCCGAGTGCGAGCATCCGTGGGTCATGGAGAGAACAAAAAGCAAAGCAGCCGTCGCACGAGAGGCCATGGTCAGGCTCATCTTAAAGCAGCCCGAGCAGCACCGGCATCGCGATGATCCGGCTGGACATCCCGGAGGCCGCTGGAAGGTTCAGATGATCATGACTTCCGCGTCGAACTCCGGTGACGATGGATTTGCGTGGCGGCCAGCACACCGCTTTCCGTCTAGGAGAATGGCCGCGAGGAGTAGTATCGTTTTCCTATCCGCTTGTAACCAGCCTTTATTGATTCTTAGACTGATGCAACTGAAGAAAACTCCCCTGCTTGGAAACTGGAGCACTACTACCTTGGTGACTGGCCAGATGCAGGAATCGAAGTCGCTGCATGCCCGCATATTGTCGGGAAGCTTTGTATTGCTTCTGGGCTCCGGGCTCGCGGCTGCGATCAATTTCGTTTACAACGTTGCGGTTGCCCGGATTCTTGGGCCGACGGCCTTCGGGCACGCTACGGCCGTTTATACCCTGCTCACCTTGATCTCCGCGGTGACGCTCTCCTTTCAGATCGTTCCCGCGAAGGTTGTGGCACAGCAGAGCACGCCGGAAACAAAGGGTGCAGTCTTACAGAGACTTCCATCGAGGCGCGTGGGGATGCGGCGTCATCATCGCGCTGCTTATGTTTCTGTTTCAGAGCGGGATTTCGGCTTTCCTGAGACTGCCGAGCCCGGTCATGGTCGATCTGATCGCGATCGGCGCGGCTTTCTATGTCCCGCTGGGAAGCAGGCGAGGCTACATCCAGGGTGCTTACGGCTTTCGCTCGCTTTCGACGAGCCTGGTACTGGAAGGACTGGTCCGCCTTTGCGGATCGCTCCTGCTGGTCGCTGTGGGTTTCGGCGTCAATGGAGTTATCGCAGCCAATGCCGCTGCTATCGCGGTAGCCTATTTTGCCGCCGCGCCGAAGCTGCCGCCGCCGGTCCCGAACCAGCTCCGGCTATCTTATGCACTTCGCGAATCGATGCAGGCCATCGTCTTCTTCGCTGGTCAAGTGCTGATCAACAACTGTGACATCGTTCTGGTAAAGCACTTTTTTACTCCAGCCATGGCGGGCCTCTATGCCGCGGTGGCGATGGTGGGCAGGGTGATCTTTGCCTTCTCTCAAGCCGTAGTGAACAGCATGTTCCCCTTGGTTGCGGGAACTGGCGATGAGGAAAGGAAAGACCTCAAAGTCATCGCCACTTCGCTGTTGCTGGTTCTGGGCATCGGTTGCTCTGTTGCTCTTGCGCTGCGGTTGGCGCCTGCTAGCATCTGGACGGCCTTCTTCGGACCGGGATTCAAGGTAGCCGGAAAATACGGCCTTCCTTACTTGCTATCTCTCTACGCGGTCACGACAGTTATTTACTGTCTCAGCGTGGTCATGATCACTTACGAAATGTCTTACAAGATCGCCAACACCAGTTGGATTCAGTTGGCCTTTAGCGGCCTTCTGGTCGCGGGTCTCTGCGAATTTCATTCGTCATTGCGCGAAGTGATCCTGGTTCAACTGATATTGATGGTCGCGTTGCTTATTCTGGTGGCGTCGCCATTCGTCATCAACTCGCGGATTGGCTCAGAAGAGCGTCCAGCCGAGCGGCATCGGCGGCCGATCCGGCTGCTCCGACGTGTCACAGAAGATGAAGTGATTGCGGAGTTCCTGAAGAGTGAATTCGACCGTCCCATATTCCGCGAATATCAGGAACGCCTTCAGCGACATTGTGAAGCAGTCCGAATCTCGACGGATGCGGACGAGAATGCAAAACGCCGGGCTCTGCTATTCATTCGGCACTTTGCCCTGTGGAAAGAACTTCCCACGGACACGGAATGGTTTGAGGTCGAGGTGAAGCACAGCGATCTGGAAAAGATTCGGGTGTTTCCGCGGGCTCAATGGCGGAATTTTGCGCCGAAAACCTTCTCCGATTATCGAAGTTGCTGAACGAATGAGCAGGCGTCAGGAAGCGGATGCGGGGCCATTTCATCAAAGATCATGATGATCGGTAACTCGGCTTCTTGAGCCAGACGAGGATCTGGGTTCCGTGCTGCTGATCGGCGTCAATGAGAACGAGCCACTCACCATCCTGGACGGAAACCATCGGCTGGTGGCATCGATGCTGACGTCTCCGAGCAGGACCGAGCGACTGCGATTTCTGTGTGGATTCTCGCCGAGGATGACGGAGTGCTGTTGGTACACAACGAATTTTGGCACGCTCTGCCGGTATGGCAAGAATGTTTTGATGCACCTGGTACGCGATCATGAAGCTGAGCTGGAGCGCTTGTTGCAGCGTGCCGGATAAGATGTAACGGCCGATAGTGAAGATCTTGTTGTTTTTTGCAGTTGATGTAACTGTGAACTGAGGACAGCCGGCGTTGAGGCCCGGCAAGTCCGCAGATCGTGAGGGGATATGACAGCTCGAAGACGTCCTGTAACAGTGATGCAATTGCCGGAGCGATTGGGAGCGAAGGAGGGGCGGAGTTTTCTTCGCGAAGTCGAACATCGCATGAATATGGAGCGCCCTTACCTTGTGCTCGACTGTTCCAACATAAGCCAACTGGACAACTCAGCGGTTCACCTGCTGCTGTGCTGCCTGGAAGAGGCCATGAAGCGGAATGGAGACGTGAAGCTGGCCGGCATTCCTCTGATGACAGAGGTAGTTCCGGGACTTACCGGAACCAGCCGCCTCTTTGAGATTTTCGACACGACCTGCGGACGCGGTCAACAGCTTCCACCAACTCCCGTTTGACGCATTCTCCGAGGCCAGGCGAGTCGGAGAGTGCGGCTTGATCGATCTGGATTGGCAAAGGATGACATGCTGAATTTCCGGCACGTTCGAAGAAGCTCAAGGGCGCACGGATTCTTTGTTGCGGCGCGCGGATCGCATTTGGCCTTGCAGTTTTTATTGCGATGCCATTTGGAGGATCGACGGTGGCGCTCGCGCAACAGCCCGGCGCACGCGCACAGCAGGCGGCGGGTGTATCTTCCTCTCAATCGGGATCGCAAAATCCCGATACGGGCAACGCGAGACCGCAACCTCAAGCCAGCTCCGACACCCGAGCGGCCAATCAACCAGTCGAATGCTCCAAACGCCACACAGGAGCAGCAGAATGGCGGAACTCCAGCCCCGGTTGGCACAGCAGTGGCTCCGTATGAGAAGGGCATCGGCATTGCCGCTTCCCGTCCGGCTGGAGCGGTTATTGCCCCGGCAAAACAGCGGCGGACCCGGTCGTTTGTGATCAAGGTCGGTCTGATCATAGGCGCGGCCGTTGCAGTGGGAACCGTCGTGGGACTTTCCAGCGCGAGTCCGAGCCGACCCCAAGTGCAATGAATGAGACGGAACAAACAATTTGGAGCACGACGATGCAGGCAAGGCCTGAGAACCGTGAGCGCAGATTCGTAAGCTTCTCCGGCATGGATGGAGCGGGCAAGAGCACTCAGATCCATAATCTGCGTACCCGCCTCGACGGAGGCAGGTTTACACGTCTCGCTCATCACTTTCTGGGACGACATTGCGCGACTCACGCATCTTCGCGAAGTGAGTGGTCATACTCTCTTCAAGGGCGACAAAGGTGTGGGCTCTCCGGACGCGCCGATCAATCGGCGCGACAAGAACGTCCGATCATGGCCAATGACCATAGTGAGATATTTTCTTATATTCCGTAGATGCTATCTCTCTCCGGCTCGCGGTGAAGAAGGCGCTCAAATCTGATGCGGATTTCATCATCTTCGATCGTTATGCTTACGATGAGCTCGCCAACCTGACATTGAGCAGTCCGATTGCGCGATTGTATGTACGGCTGATCATGAAAATTGTTCCGCGGCCGCATATCAGCTACTGCTGGATGCAGATCCGATTCAGGCCCGTGCGCGAAAGCCTGAATATCCTCTCGAATTTCTCTATACTTTGCCGTGCATCGTATATCACCCTCAACGAGATTGATAGGTGGGATGACGATTATCCCTCCGATGCCGGTTAAGGACGTAGAGCGCGAAGTATTGCAACATGCGTTAAAACAGATGCCACTGGGTTGGCCTCAACGCGAATTGTCCGGAGAACTGGTTGCACAAAAGGATGGCAATTAAGCGGTCGCCCTCTTTTTCTCGCGCGAGCTCCTCGGCTCCCATTCTTCTCTTCTATTCGAGACTTGGCTTTTCTCGGTAAAGAATTTGTCTGTTGCACCGATAGAGTCGCCAAGGTCCACTTTGGGATCAGCAACCTCCGTGTCTGTTGAAATGCTTGTTGTCCGCTGAATATCTCACTTGCTCACCTAGCGGCTAACGCATTATTCTGCTTCTGCTGCTTCACCTCCCTCGGAAACAGTCATAGATACATTGAGCGCGCTCGAAAGGGACACCTGCCGAACAGTGGGTGTCCTACTCTACGACAGCTATGCTCAGGAGCCGAGGCGAGTCATGAAGAGTCTTCTACTGCATTCTCCTAACACTCATGACATGGGCAGCACCTGCGTTCGCAAGTGTCAGTGTCAGCAGCCCGGCGAGTGGCGCAACAGTCACCTCGCCTGTTCACTATGTAGCGAGCGCCACGACGAGCACCTGCTCAAAGGGCGTAGCGTCCATGGGCATCTACGTAAACAACAAGCTTGTTTACGTAGTGGACAAGACGACGCTGGACACAGAGCTGAGCTCTGGCTACGGGACCCGAACACACCGTTGTGGAAGAGTGGGACCACTGCGGCGGGGCCTCCTATACAACCATCAATCTCACCGTGAAGAGCTCTTCTCCGGCGCCCACGATCAGCATAAGCTCGAATCCTCAATCGATCACCAAGGGCGCATCGTCGACCTTGACTGTAACGGCAACGCAACGCGACCAAAGTGACCGTGAGCGGCTCCGATGGCAGTACATATACGCTCTCGTCAAGCGGCGGCACGCAGGTCGTCAGCCCAACTACGACAACGACTTACACAGCAACAGCAACCGGCGCCGGTGGAACGGCTTCAGCAACAACGAGCGTTACGGTGTCACAATCCACGACTCCTACTGTGACCATAGGGGCGAGCCCCGCTTCGATTACCAAGGGCGCATCGTCCACTCTGACCGTAACGGCGACGAATGCCACCCAAGTGACGGTGAGCGGCTCCGATGGCAGCACGTATACCCTGTCGTCCAGCGGAGGAAGCAGGTCGTCAGTCCCACGACCACAACGACTTACACAGCAACAGCGACCGGAGCCGGTGGAACGGCTTCAGCAACCACGAGCGTCACGGTGTCACAATCCACGACTCCTACTGTCACCATAGCGGCGAACCCCGCTTCGATCACCAAGGGCGCTTCGTCCACGCTGACCGTGAGCGGCAACGAATGCCACTCAAGTGACCGTGAGCGGCTCCGATGGCAGCACCTATACCCTGTCGTCAAGCGGCGGCACGCAGGTTGTCAGTCCAACTACGACAACAACCTATACGGCAACCGCGACAGGAGCCAATGGAACAGCAACGGCCAGCACGACCGTCACTGTATCGCAATCAACCACGCCCACCGTGACCATAGCGGCAAGTCCCGCTTCGATCAGCCAAGGCGCTTCGTCCACCCTGACCGTAACGGCAACCAATGCTACCCAGGTGACCGTGACCGGATCCGATGGCAGCACCTATACCCTGTCTTCGAGCGGGGGAACGCAGGTCGTCAGCCCCACCACGACTACCACCTACACGGCAGATGCAACAGGATCCGGTGGCAATGCGTCGGCGAACACGACCGTGACGGTCACTACGACCGGCGGGAAGTGATTCCATCAACCACGTCATCTTCATGCTGCAGGAGAATCACTCCTTCGATAACTACTTCGGCATGCTGAATCCGTATCGCCGGTCGAAGGGCTGGAATGTCGGCGACGATGGCCAGGTCTACACAGTCGACGGCATAGACGACAAGCTGAACACTCAGCAACGTGGACGACGAGGGCGTTTCGATACCGCTGTTCAAGTTCAAATCCACATGCATCGATGATGATTCGTCTTCGTGGCTGGAAAGCTATGGAGACGTCAATCGATATAACTTCCTGACAAGCCGCCCAATTCTGATGGATGGCTTTGTCCACATCGCGGAAGGGTTCGCGAAAAGCTGCGCAAGTTCTGGCACATGTTCGGGACAATTCACCGATACAACCGGCCAGCGCGCCATGGGCTACTACGATCAGGGTTTCCTGAACTACTACTACTACATGGCTTCCCAGTTTGCGGTGTCCGACCGCTGGTTCTCGCCGATTTCGAGCAAGAGTGCTCCCAATCGGGTCGCAACCTTTACCGGAGGAACGACACAAGGGCTGGCGTTCGATCCCGGCAGTGATGATCACGTTGCGCCGATTAATGTCCCTACGATCTTCCAGGAACTCGACACTGCCAATGTGTCATGGAAGGTGTATTACACGGTTACGGATGGTTTCTGCCTCGCCGGAAATGCCTGTGGCTCCGGCTCTGGCAATTATCCCGCTACCTATCTCATCGACTTCACCTACTACCATAAATATATCTATCAAAATCCGTCGCACGCAGCCTGCACCGGTACCACTCAAGCCATCCAGCGTAGTCGGCGATCCGTCGAACTACTTCTGCATCGACACCCATCACGTTGCTCCACTCACTACCTACTTCACCGACCTCAAGAACGGCACTCTTCCCAGCTTCAGCTTTATTGAAGCGGGATCGGGCATTAATGACGAGCACCCTGGATCTGGACAGTCGATCCTGAATGGACAGGTAGAGGTGGCAAAGGTTGTGAACGCCTTCATGACCAGTCCGGAATGGAAGGATTCCGTCTTCTTCTTCAGCTACGACGAGGGAGGCGGCCCTTACGACCACGTCCCACCAGTGCCCGGGCACTCCAACGACAAAACTGATGCATCGCTCGGAACCATTCCCGGATATCTCAACGATTGCAGTCAACCCGGACAGCTATAAACCATGCGTGCCCAGTAGCGGGACCGCGACACTCCACTGCGATCTGAAATCCAGCAGCCCGGGAGCTCATTCCGGAGATGCTGCAGCAGTCAACGGCTTTGCCGCACAACTTGGCTTCCGTTTGCCTAATATGGTGATCTCGCCATTCACTCGGCGCCACTATGTTTCGCACATCCCGATGGATCACACCGCGGTCATCAAGTTCGTCGAGAACCGCTTCATCGGGGGCTCCGCGCACCTGACCGCGCGGGACGCCACGCAGCCCGATTTGCTGAACTTTTTCGACTTTAATAACGTGCCCTGGGCGACGCCGCCGACGCCGCCTGCTCCAGTCACTGCTTCTTCATTGGGCTACAATCCGTGCACCCCAACCAATATGGGGCCGTAAGCTATAGCTATGATAAAATATTCTTTACGATGAAACCCGCTTGTTCCCCCAGAGAGATATATGTTCACCCGGCAAAATAGACTGGGTGAATTGGGAGGGAGAACTAGATGCACCGATCACTTGTAGTCCTTATCTGCCTCGTAGTCCCCAGCCTTGCCGTGGCTGCACCTATTCCACGCAAAACCTACCTGCGCGAAGTTGCTGCCATCATCCGCGAAGTCGATCACAACCAGGCGGCCTATGCCTCGCAACATCACGAGAACGCCCAGGCATCGAGCATCTACGTGCTGCGCATGGAACTCGATCTTATATATCGTGAAGCACGAGCTATTCCGATACCGCCATCGCATCGCGCTTCAGTCCGATGTGGACCGCGCGTTGGCGACGCTTGAGCGCGATCAGGAAGACGCTCCCGAGTTGTACACCCGGGCGGCGCGCTGACTGATCGGCTCCGAAATTGTATCGAGCGAAGTCGCGGCGTCTGCCGCGGTTCCGCTCGAGCGGTATTCAGCGGCACACCCGTGGCTCAATCATCGCTCTTCTGAGGCACCGGCATTGCCCTATTTTGCCCACGGCCGCGCGGTTCAATGGGCAGAGGGGCACCTTCCATAATTTCGATTTGACGCTGCAGCCCCGGCGCGCATCCGAATTCTCTCCGCGGTCCATTTCGCGGAAAGTCCCGTGACTCTCCAGGACGCATGAGAAAATTTCCTGCAGAAATACTTCCATCTCTGCATCCAGCTTCAGGAACGGCGCCCAATGCGATTCAGGACCACAAGCCTCCCCGGCCTTCTCGTGCTATCCACGCTGCTTGCGCATGGACAAGGCACCATTCCCACCTTCCAGCGAAGCATCGGCGGCAACTCCTACACGCTCGCCGGTCGCGATCCGGCGCAAGCCGGGACGACGGTTATCCCCACAGTGCTTGTTCCCCTAGCCCTTACTTTCGAGGGCCGCGCCATCCGCATGGATGCGGCACCGGATGTGCCGGCCATCCTCAAATCTCCTGTCTTCACACCCTTCGCCTTTTCGCCCGGAGACAAAGCACAATACGCCGACGCGCTGCTCCGCTCTACCTTTCCGTCAGACCACGAAGGCCACACTCTGCTCGGCAAGCCGGAGATCAAGCGCATCACCATCGCCATTCCAGTCGGCTACGGCTATCTGCTGACATCAAAAAAGAGCGGCCGATCGTTCGCCGTTGTGGACTCCGAGTTTCTTCAAAAGCAAATCTTCCAGCAGATTCCCCGCCAGGACGGAAAACTCATCATCGCGGTCACCCACAACACTACTTACTACGCTGACAGCGATGCGACCGTATGCTGTGGGTGGGGCACGCACGGCATCGACGCCGCCACCGGCAACTCCTTTGTGCTCGGCTCGTTTCTCAATGCCGCACCCGCCATTGTTACCGATCGCGACGTTCAACCCCTCACCCAGCAGCTGGCAGAGCTCTTCAACGATCCGCTGCACGATCCGCAAAATTACTTCCGCACCCCAACCGCTCGCGGCAACTTCTTTACACCGTGGCTGCATCCCGCGGGCGACGAGGCCTGCGCCGGCGCCGGCATCGGCACCAACTACTTCCTGCTTCAACCCACAAATACCAATCCGAAAAACGGCTTTCCGGCATCCGCGCCTTTCCCTGCCCGCACCTCCACATTCACCTATCACCTGCAGAACGTCGCGCTTCTGTCCTGGTATCTGGGAGGAACTTCGGGACCGGCCGCGGCTCCCGCCAATATCTACAGCTTTCCCGATCCGCATGCTCTCTCTGAACCAGCCACACCCTGTCCCGATCGCAGCATGCGCACGGCCAGCAATGAAGAGCCAACTGCCACGCCAGCGCCGTCGAAAGGCGCTAGCAACGGCCATGAACTCATCGGCTACTGGACCGGCTCCCGCTTCAGCGGGTTGAATACGCCCTTCCCCTTGCATGAGGTCGTGCCGCAGTGGGATGTCATCCTCGTCGCCTTCGCTTCACCTGACAAAGCCGCACCCGAAGGCACGCTGCATTTTCGCGCGCCCCGCGGCATAGAACCCGATCAGCTCAAAGCCGACATCGCGACGCTCAGGAGCCAGGGCAAGAAGGTGATGATCTCTCTCGGCGGTGGGGGTGAGTACTTTAAGCTCGACGATGCGAAGGACATTCCCAACTTCGTCTCCTCCGTCACCAGCATCGTCTCCGAATTCGGCTTTGAAGGTGTCGACATCGACTTCGAAACTCCCTCTCTCGTCCTCGCGCCCGGCGACACCGACTTCCGTCATCCCACCACGCCATCCATCGTGAACCTGATCACCGGTCTCCGCCAGCTCCGCGAACACTTCGGTTCCGGATTCATGATCAGCCTTGTTCCGGAAGGATCGCAGATCCCCGGCGGCTATCCCGCCTATGGGGGGCAATTCGGCTCCTATCTGCCGATCGCCTACGCCCTGCGCGACATCCTCTCCTTCATCGATGTGCAGGACTACAACACGCCTCCGCTCCAGGGTCTCGATGGCGAAATATATCAGTCCAATTCGGTGGACTACCACGCCGCGATGACCGAGCTGCTGCTGCACGGCTTTAACGTAGGCGGTAATCCGAAGCACTTCTTCCCGCCCATGCCGCCCGATAAAGTTGCCGTAGGGTTTCTCACCAGTTACAACCAGCCCGAAATAATAAGTCACGCGATGGATTACATCATCACCGGCAAAGCTCCCGCCGGAACGAGCTACAAACTACGCCTGCATTCCGGCTATCCGGGCGTCATCGGTGCGATGTTCTGGACCATTGACTCCGACCGCCACGACAACTACAAATACTCCAACCTCATCGGTCCACAACTCCATAACTACTGACGGATGAGACATAACTCAGATTCAGCAGAGAGGCCCGCCATTGCCGGCGGGCCTCGTCATTGCGTGATCTGATTCGCGATTGGCCTTCCATCACTCATTTGTTGCCTTGTGCCAGGCAGAGAGTTCATTCCCGCTCGGGTCCCGGAAATGAAACCGTGAGCCGCCCGGAAAAGAGAACGTCTCTTTCGTGATGACTCCGCCCGCACCTCTGACGCGTTGTTCGGCCGCCGCGAGATCGTCGACGAAGATCACAATCAACGGGCTGGAGCCTTGCTGCATTTCGCCCCTGCGAAATCCACCGGCAAATCCCTCCATCGGAGAAACTCGTGTACTCCGGCCCATAGTCTGGAAAGGACCAGTCGAAGACACGTGTGTAAAAGCTCTTCGTCGCTTCGATATCGTTGGAAGTGAACTCGACGTAATCAATCTGACAGTTGCGATTTGTTGCCATCACATCCTCCTTCTTACAGGCGGATAAGCGTAAGCACACCGCTAGTGAGTGCTCGCAACTCCTCCATCCAGGTTCCCTGCGAGGGAAGAAGGTGGGTAGGGCCTCTTGATCGGAACGGCAGAGGCCGCCGAGGTACAGTGTGGGTCTAATACGCGGCTTATCGCGCGCGCATCCAAATAGCAGCCTTCCGGCAAAATCAAATATCCTGCATCCTGACAGCCGGGTTGCCCTGGAGATGGAGTTTTATTTCGATCCCGATAGACAGCGATGCAAAGCCAAATATAGTAGCCGCATCCCAAACAGTAGGGCCACAACACTAGCAAGAAAGTGAGGTGATCCAATGACGGTGCGAGATGCCAAAAAGCTTTGGCGCCATCGCCAGGCAGCAATCCTGAACCACATCCGAACCATGCGGGACTCTCACGAGCAGGCCTCGCGCGATCGTGGCATCATTCAGCGGATCATTCGCAACTACTATCGTGAATGGGACTGCTACAACCACCTCATTCACGCCACTGACAGATCCAGCGCTCACGCGTGAAACTGCCGCACATTCCTAGAGGCAGGAGATCGACGCAAAGAGCATGCTGCCTCGTTCGAGAAATGAAGTCTCAGCCCGGATGGCTGAAAAACAAGGCCTCACCGTAACCGGTGGGGCCTTTGCAGTTTCCTGCTGATATGCAATCAGGGCTTGCGAAGCATCATTCCCTTGTCGTCGAACCATAACTCGCCGGCTCCGGCGTGGTGCTGCGAACCTGTTCGATGAATAACGGCACTTCCCTTTCAATCAGGTCCGCGCGATCCATTTGTATGTAGTGTGTGCTGCCTTTGGCGATGATCCTGCGACTCCGCGTCGAGAGCTTCTTCAGATCTTCCTGCATCTGGTCCCATGCTTTCCCCATAGCCACAGGCTCGCCCTCAGCAGCAGCTTTCCCAGTGTCCTGCGAAAAGATCAGGATCGGCAACGCGCCGTATGGGCCGGTGTGAATTGTCTCCTCGCCCGAACGATCAAAGCTGTCTTCTTCAGCGGCAATGGAGCCCCACTGCACATGGCAAAGATCCTCTGCCTGCAGCTTTGCAGCGCTCGCATCGAAGCCGGGAAATTTCTGGGAGCACTGGCCGAACACTCGCGGAATCCCCACGTCGAATAAGGCTCTCATCTGCAGCATGCGCGCCCACGCGGCTGCTCCCTTTTCCTCGGTGCCTCGGAACGCCGAATTCCGATTCTGCAATGGCGTGGAGCCATCCACAAAAATCAGTCCTGCAACATCTTCGGGATAGCGCGTCGCGTAGTCGCGAATGTATATCCCGGAGATCGAATGACCCATCAGTACAATCGGGCCGCCGATCCCTGCGGCCGACAGGAGCCCGTGCAATTCGGCCGCGATATGGTCCGCATCGCGAGGAGGCGGCAGCGCATCGCTCCAGCCGAAACCGGCGCGGTCGTAGGAACAGACGCGCGTCGTCTTCGCGAGCACCGGCTGCACCCCGCCCCAGATCAGCCCATCATTTCCCAGCCCGGCGTCCAGCGCGATCGTCGGCGAGCCACTGCCTGTGCAGTCGATGCGCATCTTGTGTCCATTCACCATGTACATCCGGCCAGGCGGGTGCCACCGGAAACGACGCAATGCGACTGCGTTGTATCCACTGCACGCCGCGATAGCGATTGCACCCAGGGCCATCAGCGAAAGAACGATCCGCTCTGTGAGCTTTCGCCATCCGGGGTAGTCCTTGCGTCGAAGCAATACGAGACGCCGCGTCGAAAACCACGCGACGAGAATTCCGGCCAGCACGATCAGCGCGGGAATCACAACATAGTGGATGTCCACGGCCAATATAGTACACTACATAGTGCGACGATAGATTCATGAAGAACATTCGTGACTTCACATCGGCAATAAAAAGGCCCCACCCATTTCGGTGAGGCCTTTGTACTTACTGTCGAACCGCAGATCAGACTGCAGCGTGCTCGATCACCTGCTCGCGCACATCCCTGTCATGCTGCTGCTCGATCTTGGACTTCGGCAGCGCCACAGCCAGCACATCGTCGATGGTTGTCGCGTAGTGGATGGTGACGCCGTCGATCTGATCTGGCGTCAGGTCTTCTTCCACGTTCTGGCGATTCTCTGCCGGCAGGATCACGTCGAGCACGCCTGCACGTTTCGCCGCCAGGAACTTCTCCTTGATACCGCCCACCGGCAGCACGTTGCCGCTCAGTGTGATTTCGCCGGTCATCGCGGTCAGCGGATGAATCGGCGTGTCGGTCATCAATGAGACGATCGCAGTCGCCATCGCCACGCCCGCGGACGGTCCATCCTTGGGTATAGCCCCGGCCGGCACATGGATATGCAGGTCCTGCTCCGAGGTGAAGTCCTCGCTCAGCCCGAGCGAAGTCGCGTTCGATCGCACCCAGCTCAGCGCCGCTTGCATCGACTCGCGCATCACGTCGCCGAGTTGCCCGGTCATGGTAAAGCCGCCCTTGCCCTTCATGCGATTCGCTTCGATGAAGAGCACGTCGCCGCCTGCCGGCGTCCATGCCAGACCGACCGAAACACCGGAGCGCTTCGTGCGCTCGGCGATTTCCGTATCCACCCGCACCTTGATGCCGCCCAGGAACTCGTGGATCGTCGCGCGATCCACTATCAGCGTCTCCTGCTTGCCTTCCGCGATACGGCGCGCCTGCTTGCGGCATACCGTGCCGATCAACTGCTCCAGCTTGCGGACACCTGCCTCGCGCGTGTAGTGCCGCACGATAAAGCGCACGCTGTCCTCCGGGAATTCGATCAGCGGTCTACCATCTTCCCCGGGCTGGATGCCGTTCTCCTTCACCTGACGCGGAATCAGATAGCGGAACGCAATGTGTACCTTCTCCTCTTCGGTGTAGCCCGAGAGATCGATGAGCTCCATGCGGTCCAGCAGCGGAGGCGGAATCGGATCGAGCATGTTCGCCGTGCAGATGAACAGCACCTTCGACAGATCGAACGGCACGTCCAGATAGTTATCACGGAACGTGTTGTTCTGCTCCGGATCGAGCGTCTCGAGCAGCGCCGAAGCCGGATCGCCACGGAAGTCGCGTCCCAGCTTGTCGATCTCGTCCAGCATGAAGACCGGATCGTTCGTCTCCGCGCGCCGCAGCGCCTGCATGATCTGCCCCGGAAGCGCGCCGATGTACGTGCGACGATGCCCACGGATTTCCGCCTCGTCGTGCATGCCGCCGAGCGAGATGCGCTGGAACTTCCGTCCCAGGGCGCGCGCGATCGAGCGGCCCAGCGAGGTCTTGCCTACGCCCGGAGGCCCGACGAAGCACAGGATTGGGCCCTTCATGTCCGGCTTCAACCGGCGCACACTCAGGTAGTCCAGGATGCGGTCCTTCACCTTCTTCAGGTCGTAGTGGTCCTCGTCCAGGATCTCCTTGGCCTTCGCAATGTCCACCGCGCCGCCGGAGCTCTTGGTCCACGGCAGCACCGCCAGCCATTCGATATAGTTGCGCGTCAACGAGTAGTCTGCCGCCATCGGCGACATGCGCGAGAGCCGGTTCAGCTCCTTAGTCGCCTCTTTCTTGACGTCCTCCGGCATGCCTGCCGCTTCGATCTTGTCGCGCAGCTCCTGGATATCCTTCTGGCCCTCGTCCATTTCGCCGAGTTCCTTCTGGATCGCCTTCATCTGCTCGCGCAGGTAGTAGTCGCGCTGCGACTGCTGCACCTGGTCCTGCACCTCTGACTGGATCTTGTTGCGCAGTTGTTGAACTTCCAACTCCTTCGCCAGGTGCTTGTTGATCCGCTCCATGCGGACGGCCACATCCGGCGTCTCCAGCAGCTCCTGCTTCTCCGTCGTGGGCAGGAACGGCAGCGACGATGCGATGAAGTCCACCAGCCGACCCGGATCTTCAATGTTCAACGCAATCGTCTGCAGCTCGTCGGAAAGTGTCGGCGATGAAGTGACAATCTGTTGGAACTGTGAGGTCACGTTGCGGTGCAGAGCCTCGATCTCCGCGCCCTTGGCGGGCGTGATCTCCGGCACCGGCTCGACCGATGCGGTCATGAACGGCTCAAACTGGTTGAACTCGCCCAATTTCACGCGCTGCGTGCCTTCGGTGAAGACGAACAGGCTCTGGTTGGGCATCTTGACAACCTTATGTACGGTCGCGAGCGTGCCGACTGAATGCAGGTCGCTGGGTTGCGGAGAGTCCACGCGCGCGTCACGCTGCGCCACGACCACTACGGTCTTTTCGTCGCCGAGCGACTGGATGAGCTGGATGGAGCTCTCCCGGCCCACCGTCAGGGGCAGCACGGCATGCGGGAACAGGACGGTGTCCCGCACCGGTAGAACTGGCAGAACCCGGCCACCCGCTTGGGGTTCACCGCCCTCGTTCTGCTGATTGCGTTGGGCGGGTTCGATAATACTAAGAAAGTCGCTTGCCATGAGTGTCCTTATATCAGGTATGTGTACATTGGACGCATCAGGTTTTCAAAGGTCGCAAAAACGGCGGTACCGGGGCGGGCGTGACCGTCAGAGCCCTACTGGTCGGATGCAATGCCCCTACCAGTCCTGCCACGCCGCCCCAAAGTCTATCGGCCAAATTGTTGAATAGCCTAGTTTTTTATGACTGCAACCGACCCCTCGGTGCGTTACCGCGGCCCCATTCGATTCCGCAGCCGTCCTGGCCTGATCCGGCCATTGATTCCCGGTCCCCGGTCTCTCCGGTCTCCGGCTCAGACAAACTCCGACGCGGCCGGGAAGCGCCCCAGCACCTTATACGTCGCGCCCAGGCCGGACAAACGGTCCAGCAGCATCGTACTCGCCACAGCGTCCGGCATCAGCGCGTCGAGGAAGACATGGTAACTCCAGGGCCGCCCATGCACCGGCCGCGATTGTAGGTGGGTCAGATTTCCGCCGGCAGCCGAGATCGTCGCCAGCAGTGCCGCCAGTGCCCCCGGACGATGCTCGAGCTGGCTGCATAGGCTCAGCTTGTGCGCTCCCTCTGGGTAGGTGCGGGCGGCGCCCGCGAACACCATCAGAAAACGCGTGAAATTGGCGGCATTGTCTTCGACCCCTTCCGCGAGCACAGTCCCGCCGTAGATATCCGCCGCCTGTATGCCCGCAATCGCTGCCGCGTGGCGGTCTCGCAGCCCGATAATCTGCTTCACCGCCCCCGCCGTGTCGTAAAAGGCGATCGGCTCAATGCCGAGATGCTGCTCAAAAAAAGTGCGGCACTGCGCCAGAGCAACAGGGTGGGAGTAGATGCGTTGGACCTGTTCTATATCGCTGCCCGGAATCCCGATGACGTGATGCTCGATGCGGATCACCGTTTCGCTTTCGATGTATACCGCGTGCTCGCGGAGAAGGTCGTAGTGTTCGACAACTGATCCGGCGAGCGTATTTTCGATCGGGATCATGATCGCGTCTACTTTGCCCTTGCGCACTCGCTCGAATGCATCCGCGGAGAGTACGCAGGGAACGACTGTCGCGTCCGGCACTGCACGAAGCGCGGCTTGATGGCTGAACGAGCCCAGCTCGCCTTGGATAGCTATCTTCATCATTTCAACCTGGATTTATTTGTGCAGAGACGGCAACTCAGCCGCCGTCAAGCGCACCATACCATACCGAAGCGCGCATATTTTGCAGGGAGATAGATACCAATGCTCTGGACAATATTCGTTGTATTGCTGGTGCTGTGGCTGTTGGGGTTCGTAGGCTTCCACGTGCTGGGAGCATATATCCATATTCTGCTTCTGATCGCGTTGGTGGTGCTCATTCTGCAACTCGTCGGTGGCCGTCGAACGGCCGTCTAACTGCGATGAACAAGACGTACGGCATGACATTTCAGGAGCATGCCGTATGCGACTTTCACATACATGACCGGGAGGTGAACCGTGGACAAGGACCGGGTATCAGGAAAAATGGATCAAGGGATCGGCAAGGCAAAGGAAAAGATCGGTGAAGCTGTAGGCAATCAGAAGCTCGCCAATCAGGGCGTGGCGGATCAGGTAAAGGGCGCCGCCAAAGAAACATGGGGCAATGCAAAGGATGCGGCGCGGACGACACACGATCGTCACGTGGCCGAAACCGAAGCCTCCGCGAATGCGGATCGCGAGCGCGTGACCGACAAGGTCGCCGAAATGAAGAAAAAGGCAAACGACAAAATCGACGATTTCAAGGACCGGGAGCGCGCGAAGCACGGGACCCACTCCTAAATCGCTCGCGACGTCCCACAAAGAAGCCTGCGCCGCGCCGCAGGCTTCTTTGTTTTCGTGTCCATCAATGCCGGAATGTCACAGCGGCCGCGACAAAACAGAAGAACAGCACGGAGATGATCCCGTTCAGCGTAAAGAACGCGGCATTCATCCGCCGCATGTCCTTGGGCGACACGATGGAGTGCTCATAGAACAGCAGCGCCATCACCGCTACCAGACCCCACCACGCAATCGGTCCCAGGTGAAAGAGGTGCAGCAGCCAGACCAGCAGCAGCAGCATGGCGCCATGCATCGCGCGCGCCATGCCGAATGCCTTATGCAGCCCCAGCGCCTGCGGAATGCTGCGCAGCCCCGCAGCTGCGATCATGCTCCGCATCCTGACAGGCATACAGCACATCAAAGCCCGCGACCCAGAAGAGCACCGCCGCCGTCAGCACCAGGATCCGCGGATCCAGGCCGCCGCGAATGGCTATCCAGGCCGCCGCCGGCGCAATCCCCAGCGCGAGCCCCAGCACCAGGTGCGACCAGCGCGTGATCCGCTTCATGTACGAGTAGCCCAGCAGCACCAGCAGCGCGACCGGAGACAGCAGCAGCGTGAGCCGGTTCAGCCGCGAAGCGCCAAAGACAAACAGCAGCGCCATCGCCACCGTGAATGCGCCGACAAAGCCGCGTGAGAGCAGCCCGGCGGGAATCGCGCGCGAGGCCGTCCGAGGGTTCGCCGCATCCAGGTCCGCATCGGCCCAGCGATTGAAAGCCATCGCTGCCGAGCGCGCCGTCACCATGCAGACAATGATCCAGAAAAGCTGCATGGCATGGGGCCAGCCATTCGCCGCCAGCACCGCGCCGGTCAGCGCAAAGGGCAGCGCGAAGACCGAGTGCTCCCACTTGATCATCTCCAGCGTGGTGCCCAGGCTTCGCAGAACATTTTTCCTGGGCCTCTGCAACGCGGAGCGATCCCCAACGTGGCCTTTCCTTAATGAAAGGCCACCAGCATCGTTGCCTGATCGTTTACGCATACAGGAAAAATGTTCTTAGAAATGGCATGCGCCGCTTTCCTCCCGCAATTCAGTCTAACGGGCGAAAGCGGCGCAAATACGAATCAAGGTACAGCTTGCGTTACTGCGGCTTCTCCACAGGCTGTCCGGCAACCTGCAGGTTGTTGGTCACACTAAAGACGCCCGGCACCGTGTTCGCCTGAATGCCCGCGACATTTTTGTCGGCCTGGCTGTCCACCACGCCCGACAGAATCACGTGTCCGTTGATCACCGTAATGCGGATCGGGTTCGCCGGGTTGATCGCATACTTGTTCAGTGAAGGATAGCCATAGACCGCGCGCGCCACGCGCATGCGAAGCTCGTTGTCCATCGGCGACAGCGGATCCACCTGGATCTTGTCGACGACATTTTGCACCCCCGGCGTCCGCTTCGCCAGGTTCAGCGCCGACTCTTTCGCCACCGGTCCCAGCGCATGGCCGCCCAGGGTGACAACGCCATTCTTCACCGAGACGGTGATCGCGTTGAAGGCATTCCCGTAGCCCACGCGGTCATAGGCCAGTTGCTTCCCGATCCGGTCGGCCAGTTGCTGGTCGCTCGTCTCACCCGCCTGCACCTGGATGTCGTTCACCACCGATACCACGTTCTTTACCTTGCCGACCCTCTTCTCCGCATCCTGCTTGTCGGCGTAGAGCTTTACAGATCCGCTCAGCGTCACAACGCCGCTTTGCACGGATACCTGCACACCGCTGAACCTCTTGTTCTTCAGCTTGTTCTGCGCGTCCTTCAGAATCTGTGCATCGTTCTTGGTGGAGTCTTCCACCGCGGCAAATGCGGCCGGTGGCATCGTGTAGGCAATAAGCGGAGCCGCCAGCAGTGCGGCGGCAACCATGGTTCGCAGAATGCGCATCGTCGTTCTCCTTGCAAAGCGCGGGGCGCCTGCCTAAATTCCTGAATTTTCCGAATATCCAGAGAGCCGAAGCTAGAACGTTTTCACAAACGACGCAAGGCTCTGACAAATCTGACGCAGCTTTGCCGTTAAGAAAAGCTGCTCGTTACAGATTTGAGCCAGAACACCTCATCTTTGAAAACGGTCTACCACTCCCCGTTCGCTTTGTAAGACGCTGCCAGCAACTCTCACGTCACCTATATCGTTTGTGCACCTTGAAAATCAGGCTGAAGACGTCCGCTTCGTCCCGCACCGCGGTCACGGAGAAGGTAGGGGTCAGGTTCACCTGCGCCTGGATCAGCTGCTGGGTGGTCGAGTTCACGCTGGTGGCATAGGTCAGCAGCACCTGCTGGCCGATGTTCTGGGACACCGTAATGCGCGCGCTGGACTGGCCCAGCGACCCGGTATAGGTCGGGTCGATCTTCACGCTGCCCACCCCGAAAAGCTTCCGGATACGGCTGCTCACCGTGGCGTTCAGCGCGCCGCTCAGCAGCGCATTCGTGGTGCCGTTCACCCCGGCCTGCTGCTGCTGCGTGTTGTAGATCGACTGCTCCTCCTGCGTGCGCCCCTGCGCCAGCAGCGAGATCACGTCCGCCTCCGGCAGCGGCGGCTCGGAGCGGAAAGTGGGCGTCAGCTTGCTGGCCGTCCCATGCAGCCCGATCGTCACGTCATACTCCTCGATGCGCGTCGTCGCATCCAGGTCGATCATCGGCTCGATCTTCACCGGGTTCGTAAAGTAAATGTCGCCGTGCTGCAGCTGATAGGTCGTCCCGTTGTAGGTCGCCTTGCCGTCGGTGATGTTGATGCGGCCCAGCACCGCCGGCTGCGCCACCGTGCCGCGAATGCGCAGATTCACGCTGCCGGCAATCTGCGCGAAGGAGTTCTGGAAGTCCATCTGCGGCGCCGAGGTGATATGCACATCCAGCCGCACCTTGTTGCCGAAGGCATTCGGGTCCGGCGGCGGCGACACCGCGCCCGAGCCGCCGGTCAGCGCGGCAAAGTCCACATTCGGCCCCACCAGGAAGCGCGTGATCTGGATATTGCCGCTCAGCAGCATCGAGTTCTGCGTCCCCTGCAGCCGCAGCTTCGCATCGGCGGAACTGCTCAGCCCGGCATAGCGGAAGCGCGTATTCTTCATCGTCACCGTGACGTCGCCATAGACGCCCTGCTGGTAGATCAGGAATCCGCCCAGCGTCACCGTGCCGCCGCCCGTGGTGCCGGTCAGGTTGCGCAGCTCCAGCCGGTCCTGGTTGAACACCATCGAGCCGTTCAGATGGCTGATGCCGTTCGGTATCTGCTGGTAGGCCAGGTTCACATCGTTGAAGTTGAATGTGCCCTCCAGGTCCGGCTTCTTCAGCGCGCCCTGCGCCGTCAGGTGGAAATCGATATGTCCGGAGGACGAGATCTCCGGGCTGAAGCTCTGCGCCAGCTTCGCGTTGATCGCGCCATGCGCCTGCACATCCATCCCGCCATCGCCCAGCAGATCGGCCGTACCGCCCGCCACCAGGTTGGTGTCCTCCGCATCGATCTCCAACTGGTCCAGCTTCACCACGCCATCGTTCAGCGATGCGCGGATCGGTCCCTTGCTGGTCAGCGGCATGCCCTGCAGCGTCACCTTGAACTGGTCGATCTCCGCCGTCCCATCCAGTTGCCGCGGCGTCTTCGCCGGTCCCGAGACGTGGATCACCCCGTGCAGTTGCGAATTGCCCTTCACTCCGCTCACATTCAGCAGCGTCAGCACCGGCGCAAAATCAAGCTGCGAGAAGGTCAGCTTTGCATCGACCGGATAGTCCCCGGTCAATTGCATCTGCCCGGCCACCTGGAGCTGCGCCTGGGCGAGCGTCGCATCGCGTTCAGCGAGAGCGTGTGTCCGGTCGTCTGCACATTCGCGTTCACGTCGCCGGCCGACTGCCCGTTCAATGTCAGGTTCTCCAGCGCCAGCTTGCCGTTCACCTGCGGCGCAGCCGTGGTGCCGGAGGCGTGCAGGTCGAAGGTCAGCGCGCCGCCCAATTGGTGCTTTCGCGCTCTGCAGCCGCTGGATATGCGAAAGCTCGAAGCCCGTTCCCTGCGCATCACCGCGGAAGCTCTTCGCCTGGAAGTTGTAATCGCCATCGCCCGGTGATGCGCCCGCCATCCTGCACGAAGACCAGGTTCGTCACCCCGACCGACTCGCCGGCAAACTTCAGGTCAGTGTTCAGGCTCTTGTAGTCCTCGCCATAGATCTGCCCGTCCGCCACGGACAGATGGCCGCCGCCGCTCAGCGCATTCAGCGCGCCGCCGACATGCGCCTGCAGATTCAGCGTGCCGGTCACCGGCAGGCTCTCGCCGGCAATCGACATCAGGTCGGTCACGCTCGCGTCGGTGATGTGCGCATTCGCATTCAGCATCGAACTGTTGTTGTAGAGCAGCTTCCCGCGCCGCCCGTGCGCTGCGTGCAACTGGCCCGAAGCCTGGATCGAGGTCTTTCCGCGCGTCAGCGAAAGATTCGAGACCGAGATCAGCGCCGGACTGTACTCGGCATCCAGCTCCAGATCGTCCCACTGCACCGTCTGCCGCGTGCCCTGCGACGGCGGCGGCGGATGCGGCGGCTCCGCGCTCACCGGCGTCGTCGGCTGCGGCGGTGGATGTGTCGCTGCCGCTGTTTCAATTACGGTGGCGAAGTCCTTCGCGCTCACGTGCCCCTTCACATCCGGATTCAGCAGCGAGCCCGTCACCGTTCCGTGGAAGCCCGCCTGGCCATGCAGCTGCACCGGCAGCGCGGCCACGCCCTTCTTGCCGTTCGCCTTCACGCCAAAGCAATCAGCGCGCGATCAAACTCATTCAGATTGCTGGTCGTGAAATCGACGTTCAACGCGCTCGGCTCGGTCATCGGGATGAACGCCGCCCTGCCGGTCACATTCAACGACGATGCCGGCGTATGCACCTCGATGTGCCGCGCGTCCAGCCTGCCGCCGCGCAGCGCAAAGCTTGCGTCGACCGCACCGGTCACCGGCACTCTCGTTCGGCGTCGGCGGACGCGGCGGCGCGAGCGTCACGTTCGCGCTCGCCATCAGGTCGTTGATCGATCCCTTCCACCAGACATCCGCCCTGCCATCCGCCTGCGTATCGAATCCCAGATTCGCGTACTTCGGCACCGCGATGATCTCGAAGACCATCTCCGGCCGGATGCCGAAGATCCGCGCATGGATCGCCGCCTCCTGCTGCGGTCCGCTCTTAGGCGCAGTCTTCCCGGCTGTCTTCCTGGCCGAATGCATCGCCACCGCTGGCTGCACCGCTGGCGGCGCTGGCGCCATATAGTTCATCAGCTTTGCATTCGCATCCACGCCGCCGCCCTGCCGCAGCCGCACCTTCACATCCGGCAGCGCCACTTCGTCCTGCGTCGCGTGCAGCGAGCTCGTCGCGTTGATGCCGCTCAACAGCAGATACGGACTGGCGATAGGTCGCATCCTTCAACCGCACATTGCCGGTCACGTCGAAGGCCTTCACGCCCGTGCCCTGTCCCTGAATCTGCAGTCCCGTCTCGCCCGCGCTCCAGTCCCTCGACGGCAGCCAGCGCCGCGACCTCGCGCAGATCGATCGTGCCGTTCGCCCCGATCTGCCAATTCAGCTTCGTGAAATCGTTCAGCGCCCCCGAAGCATCCAGCTTCGATTCGCCGGAAACAAAATGCAGCCCATCCAGCTTCAGCGCGTTGCGCGCCATCTCCACATTCAGGTCGAGCTTCGAATGCACCGCCGGCGCCTTGCCGCGCTCCGCCGTCAGGTCCTCCACATGCACCGTGCCCAGATAGCTCTCCGGCCGCGCCCGATACGTCACCGTCGTCGAGAGATTGTTCGCCGCCACGTTGAAAGGCAGCGCGCGCTGGTTCAGCAGCAGCACGCCGTCGTTCACCTGCGCGCGGTTCGCCTGCAGGTCGAAGATCGTATCCGTCACCGGCTTGTTGCTTCTCGGTCTTTTTCTTCGGCACCGGCTGGTTGGTCGATCCATCGGGATACACGATGAGATGGAAGACCGGATGCTCCACATCGAGCGAGCGCAGTCCGACCTGCGCCTTGAACGCGTCGATGATCTTCGCCTGCACCCGCAGCGTGTCCACATGCGCGTACGGCACTTCGCCCGGCGCTTCCAGTCCGTGGATGGTCAGCCCATCCACCTCCGCCTCCAGCCGCAGCGGATGCCAGCTGAACCGCGCCAGCTCCACGCGCCCGCCCGTCGCCGTCGTCAGCACATCGATCAGCTTCGCCCGCACATGGTTCGCAAACGACGGCGTATTCACATACCAGAACGCAATCCCCAGCAGCCACCACCAGCGCCGAGGAAGCAGTACAGCACGATACGCCAAAGATCCGCCATCCACGCCGGCGTGGGCGTGCGGGAGGAGTCGGCTGCGGCGTGCGTGCTCACTGCTCGCCTCCAGTTGCTGCCCGGCCGTGTGAAAGTCCGCGCCGCCGGCACTGGCGCCGGACGACGGGCGAATTGCCCAGGCTGTTGTACTGCGGATCGAGGATCTGCACGCTGCCCGCGTCCTTCAGGCTGCGCAGATAGTCGTTCAGCAGCACATTCACGTGCTGCTGCAGCAGCACGTCGTCAATGCGGTCGGAGACCTGCGCCAGCGGCGGCGGCTTCAGCTTGCGCGCCTCAAACGCCGGCACCAGCTTCTCCTTGTAATAGGTCTCGATCTCCGGCTTGGTGATGCGGATGCCGGTGCGGAAGCGCACGCCGACAAAGTCGAGGATCCGCATCCGCTCCTTCCAGCGCGTGTGCAGATACGCCTCGGTAAAGCCGCGCGCAGCCAGGAAGCGCTGCCATCCCTCTTCTGTCTCGCAGCTCTGTCCGGCGCATGCCGGGAAGATGTTTGCGCAGATAGGCAATCTGCTCGTCCACTTCGCTGTCGGAGGGCGGCGGCGCCAGCTCCTGCTCCTCCATCTGGTCCAGCAGCAGCGTGCGATTCACAATCTGCTGCATCGCCTCCATCGGCGTGAACTCGCCGCCCGGCACGCTGAGAGGCTCAAAGACAGCGAAGCGCTGCTCCTCGCGCACATCGCTCGCCAGGATCACCTCGCCGTTGATCACCGCCACCGCGCGGTCCAGCAGCATCGGCTTCTCGCCCGTCGCGCTTGCCTCGCCGGCAATCTGCGCATCGCCGCTCTTTTGCGCGGCGCCAGGTTCACCACGCCATCGGTTGGCTTCAGCTCCGGCAGAAATGTCAGGCCGCCATTCGCGGGGCCAGCTGGTCCTTTTGCGGCGTCGAAGGCTTCTGTTGCAGGCGCGTCGATCCGCTTTGGCTCGTCGTCACCGTCACCGGCCCCTGCTGCGCTGAAGAGCCCGGCACCTGGTCCGCGGTCTGCGCTCCGCGCCCTTCGGTGTCGCCGCGGGCGCTGCCATGCCGGAGGCCGCAGCACCGGATGCCGGTGACGCTGTCGCTCCACTTCCTGTCTGCGGCACGGTGCCGGACTCGGGCGCCTGCGCCGCGCAGCAGATCGCCGTCAGCGTCATCGCCAGCAACACTGCCGCCGTCCGCCCGCCCTGCGTCCGCGCCATCATCAGAACGTCTGCCCTATCGAGAAGAAGAAGTTGAAGCTGCCCGCCTGCCCCGTCTTCGGCTGCGGCACATTCGAGGTCGAGCTCTGGTAGTCATACACCTCCGGGAAGTACGGCGGATCGAGGTTGTAGCTCATATCCACGCGTATCGGCCCGATCGGCGTGCGGTAGCGCGCACCCAGCCCCAGCGCATGCGACCAGTAGTTGAAGCTGCACGGTTGCACTTTCACATTCAGCGAGCCGTCCGGATTCGTATTCACCGTCGGCACCGTGCGGCAGCTCCGCTGGTCCGGCTGGTAGAAGTTATGAAAGCTCGGCCACACATCGCGCGAGCGGCTGAACACATTCCCCATATCGTGAAAGAAAACGAAACCGAGATTGTTACCTAGCAGCGGCAGGTTGGGATACGGCGTCCGCAGCTCCAGCGTGTTCACCGCCGCCGCCGCGCCGCCCACCGGATAGCCGGTCTCCGGATCGCGCGGCCCCGCTGCGTTGATGGCAAATCCGCGATGCGAGGTCGCGCCGCCCGCATACAGCCGCTCCGGCAGCGGAATCAGCAGTTGCGTGCCGTCGCCAAACGCCCGCTCCTGCCCATAGCGCGTCTCGCGCGCGATCACCCAGTGCCGCTTGCCGACGTCGTAATACGACGAGTTGGTGATGTCGATACGGCTGAAGTTCGCCTGCGATCCGAATTTCGAATCCGATAGGAAGAGCGCCACCGTGTTGAAAGTGCCGTGATGCGCGTCCAGCGCGATCATCGCGCGTGTCGCGGATGATAGTTGAAGCCCGGACCGCCCACGCGCGCCGGCTGCGACAGCAGCGGAATCAGCGCCAGGCTTACCTGGATGCTGTTCGGGTTCACCTTCACCTCGCGGTAGGACCACGAATAGATCAGCGTCGTCGGCTTGGTCACATGCTGCGTCACCCGCGCTGGTGGCAAACAGGGACGACGCGGAGAATGTCGTCACGTTCTGGCTGCTGGTGTAGCCGCCGGAGATCGACGCGGTAAAGTTCGGGTTCTTGAACAGGTCCGGATACTGGTAGAGCACCACCGCCTGCTGCTCCAGCGTGCCGTACTCGGTACGCAGCGACAGCCGACTGGTTGGTGCCGAACAGGTTGATGCGCGACAGATCGAAGATCAGGTTCGGGCTCACTCCGAAGTGTCCGTTCGCGCCGCCGCTGAATGTACCCGGATTGATGCCCTGCTGAATCAGATACGCCGCCGACGGCGTGTTGCGATACGGCGTTCCCGTCTGCGCCTGGAATGCCGAAGCCATAGGTCATGTCCCAGCGCTTGGCCTCGGTCGTCAGCAGCAGCACATTCTTGTGCGGCTGGTCTGCCGACTGGATTCTGCACCGCGGTATCCACCTCGTTGAACAGCGCCAGGTTGTAGAGCCTGCGTTGCGAATCCAGCAGCGCCGACTGGTCCAGCGGCTCGCCCGGCCGCACCGTCACCCGCGGCGTCACCACCGCCGGCCGCGTGTAGTGCAGCCCGGAAACCAGCACCTTGTTCACGAAGACCTGCTGGCCTTCCTCCACATTCATGGTCACATCCACCAGTTGCGGGTTCTTCGCATCGTTATGCTGCACCACGTTGACCTGCGCGTTCTGGTAGCCGTGGCTCAGGTAGTAGCTCTGGATCAGGTCGCGGTCGCCGGTCACGTTCAGCGATGAATACGGCTGCCCTACTTCCGTGTTCAGCGACGGACGCAGTCGCATCGGGCGAGATCTTCTTCATCCCGTTGATCGCGTAGCTGCCGATCTTCTGCTGCTGGCCTTCCTCGATCTTGTAGACCACCCGATGTGCGCCGAGGTCTTTCCGCTTTTCTCCGTCGTGTCGACGTCTTTGATCTGCGGCGTCACCACCACGTGACTGAAGCCGTTGCCCTGATAGAGCGCGGTCAGGTTGTTGACATCGCTCTCCACCAGCGCCTGGCTGTAGGTCCCGTGGCGCTCGATAAAGTTCGCCGGCCGCACGCTGATGTGTTCTGCCAGAGTGTCGTGGTCGAAATATTTCGCGCCTTCGATCCTCACCGAATCCACGCGGTGCTCCGCGCCGCGGTCCACCTTGTACAGCACCGTGGTTTCGTCCGGCGTGTTGTGCACCGGCTCGTGCGTCACCGTGGCGTCAAAGTAGCCTTTGCCCTGCAGATCGGCGCGCAGGTTGTGCGCGCCTTCATTCACCAGGTCCAGATCGACCGTGCCCTCTTCGTAGATCGGCACCAGCCGCTCAATCGTGCTGCGGCTGTACTTCGCGCCCTCCACCTGCACCTTCACCAGTGGTCCTTCCTTCGCCTGGAACGAGTAGTCCAACTGGTTGGTCTCGGGGTGATACTCCTTCGTCTCCAGCGTCACCGCGCCGGCCCAGCGCTGCTTCTTGTCGTAGTACTTGCGCAGCCGGCTCAGCGCGCGGCTCACCGTCTGGCGATTCACTTTGCTGCCCGCCTTCAGCTTGCTGGTCTTGCGAAACTGCTCCAGCGACATCCCCGGCGTCCCGTCCACCTTCACATTGCCGACCTTCGCCTGCCTCCCCGGATCGATGTTGTAGATCACGTTCACCTGCGAATTCGGCGCGTCCAGTTGCTCGCGGCGCTCCACCTTCGCCTCGTAGAAGCCGTTATCGGTCAGCGCCTGCTCGATGGAGGCCTGCGACGCATCCAGCTTCCGCTGGGTATAGCGCGTGCCCGGCTGCAAGCGCGCCGACCCCAGCCAGTTGCGCCTGCAGCCGATCGTTCTTGATGCCGAAGATCTGCGTCCGCCCGATGAACAGCCGCGGCCTGCCCGGCAAAGATGACAATGCACCCCGCCATCCGAGCGCAGACCCTGCACCTGGATGGTGTCGTACAGGCCGGAGTCGTAGAGCCGCCGCAGGCTCGCCCGCACATTGTTCTCGGTCAGCACGTCACCCGGCTGCAACTCCAGTTGCGAGGGCAGCGAACCCAGCATCGAGGCCTTCACTCCATCGAAGCGGATGCCGGTCACCTTGCTGCCGGCAAAGGCCGCGATCACCCGGCATCGCCGCCGTCGCCTGGCGCCGCGCCGGAGTTGCCTGGCGAGGACGGCCGGGTGAGGCAGAAACGCCTGCGGCGAAGTGGACTGCGCAGCCGGATCTCCCTCAGCCTGTCCTGCCGTGGAAGCGGGAGGGGGCGTGCTCTGCGCATGGCAGAAGCGCCGCCGCGATCAGCAGCAGCGGCAGCAGCCACGCTTGCGCGGCGGCGGTCCGCCTGGCTGGCTGGTCCTCCGGTCTCCGCCGGCAGGACGTTTAAGTACTACAGTCAAAGAGCCTCTCAGGGGAGTGCGCCATGCAATTCGTCCCCCATGGCAATGGGATTCCCGTGACACAGCTGCATCACGTTAGAGCATTTTTCCTGCTGCTGGTGCGTGGCCTTTTCGTAAAGAAAAGCTACAAGAACAGCAGCTATGCCCCGCTCACTCACAGGAAAATGCTCTTGGGTGGGATGCAGGGAGCGAACCAACGTCCAGCGGACCCGTTACGCGTCTTTCTATACTAGACACAATGGACAGCGCCAGCACCGTTGCCGCTTCGGATGACGCGACCGCTACTCCCGTCAGGTGCTCTTCGCACCCATCGGCGAAGCCGGCCAGCAGCGCCTCGCCGCCTCCACCGTCGCTATCGTCGGCTGCGGAGCCACCGGCGCCGCTGCCGCCGCCCTGCTCGCCCGCGCCGGCGTCGGCACCCTCATCCTCATCGACCGCGATTTCGTCGAAGAGAGCAACCTGCAGCGCCAGGTGCTCTTCGACGAGGCCGATGCCGCCGCCGCCACCCCCAAAGCCGAGGCCGCCCGCCGCCAGATCGCCCGCTTCAACTCCGATATCCAGGTCCACGCCCACGTCGCCGACCTCGTCCCGGACAACATCCACGCGCTGCTGGCCGGCGCCCAGCTCATCCTCGACGCCACCGACAACTTCGAGACCCGCTACCTCATCAACGACTACGCCGTCGAGCAAGGCCTCCCCTGGATCTACGCCGCCGCCATCGGCGCCTACGCCGCCACCATGAACATCCTGCCCGGCAGAAACCGCCTGCCTCGCCTGCATCTTCCCCAAGCCGCCCTCCGGCCCGGTCGAGACCTGCGACACCGCCGGCATCCTCAACACCGCCGTCAACCTCGCCGCCTCCATCCAGGTCACCGAAGCCCTCAAATACTTGACCGGCGCGCGCGACGCCATGCGCCGCACCCTGCTCTCCTGGGATCTCTGGCAGAACGAGCGCTCCGAGATCTCCGCCGCCAGGCCCCGTCCCGGACTGCGAGGTCTGCCAGCGCCGCGACTTCGCCCACCTGCGCGGCGAAGGCCGCCCGCACATCACCCTCTGCGGCCGCAACTCCGTCCAGATCCACGAGCACCACCGCCCCGTCGACCTCGCCGCCGCCGCCGAGCGCCTCCGCCCCCACGGCGAGGTCCGCCAGAACGGCCTGCTGCTCCAGTTCCGCCGCGGCCCCCACACCCTCACCCTCTTCGCCGACGGCCGCGCCCTCATCCAGGGCACCACCGATATCGCTTTCGCCCGCACCCTCTACGCCCGCTTCGTGGGAAACTAGTAGATATGACCTTCACACGATCGTTTATTGAGCTTCACGTGCGCCTTCTCAACGAGGGAACGGAGGTATTCCGCGCCAACCCGCGCCTTGAAGCTGGGTGGAGGATTATTCAAGCTCGTCGCCTCTCCGGACTACGATCCCGGCGATGAAGCATGGGAGTTTCTGCCAGGTGCCACCGTTCGTGTGGAATTCACCAGGCCTGAACGGAGACTTTCCCGTTGCCGTGAAGGCCTAGCGTCTTGGTGCTAAGTCGTCCCGATAGGCTGATTGCTGGCCTGCTAACTCGCTGCTTGGCAGCCAAGGCAACCCCTGCCCTCTTCCCAGCGTCCGACAGGCATTGCCCCCAACCAGATGCCCGGGTGACCGACCATCAGGACTTCCATGACCAATGCGCTGGCCGGCAAACGAATAACAATGACAAAATCCGTAACCAATGGCGTCTTTTCCCCTCCTGCTAAAGGCACCGCGACGGCTACTCCCGAGCGTCAGAAATCCAACCAGCATCTGCGCCGCAATCCGCCCGATTGCCGGCGAGGCGGAGGCTATCGCCGCCGCCCAGGCCGGCGACGGGGCCGCCTTTGAGCGCCTCTACGGCCTGCACAAGCGCCGCGTCTACTCCCTGTGCCTGCGCATGCTGGGCAACGTAGCCGAAGCCGAAGACCTGACCCAGGAAGCCTTTCTGCAGCTCTATCGCAAGATCGGCACCTTCCGCGGCGACTCGGCCTTCTCCACCTGGCTGCACCGCCTGGCGGTCAACGTGGTGCTGATGCACCTGCGCAAAAAGGGTCTGCCCCAGGTCTCGCTTGAAGAGACGCTGGAGCCCTCGCAGGAAGACGGTCCGCGCAAGGACATCGGCGCGCGCGACCTCATGCTCTCCGGATCCATCGATCGGGTCACGCTCGAACGCGCGGTCTCCGATCTTCCCCCGGGCTACCGGCTCGTCTTCGTCCTGCACGATGTCGAAGGCTACGAGCACAACGAGATCGCCGACATGCTGGAATGCTCCATCGGCAACAGCAAGTCGCAACTGCACAAGGCGCGCATGAAGCTGCGCGACCTGTTGCGCACCGGGCAGCAGACGAACCGGCGTGAGGCCTTGCTATGAATGCAGGCGGCAAGAACACCGAATCCATGAAAACAATCGGTCAATCTACGAACAGACCTGCGCGGAATTTCAGGATCAGCTTCCGGAGCTCTTCGAATCCGGCGCCGACCTGAAGGAGCAGGAACACCTGAAGACCTGTGAGCAGTGCTCTGCCCTGGTAAGCGATCTGGAGTACATTGCGCAGCAGGCCAAGCTGTTGCTCCCCATCCACGACCCCAGCCCGGCCGTGTGGGAGAACATCCAGACCTCGCTCTCCGGCGAAAAGCAGAACTCCGGCTCGAGTCAGACGAAATGAGTGCAGGCCCCACCGGGCCCACATCGTCGCCAGTCTTCGCCGCACGCCCACCTGCCCCGCCGGATTGTCCTGACCGGATTCATGGGCGCGGGCAAGTCCACGGTGGGCCGCATCCTGGCGGCGCGCCTGCGCTGGCCCTTCCTCGACATCGACTCCCTCATCACCGCGGAGCACGGCCTCACCGTCGCCCAGATCTTCGCCCAGGACGGGGAAGAGCACTTCCGCCGCCTCGAAGCCGAAGCCACCGCCCGCGTGCTCGATCCCAGCCCATGAATACGAACACGCCGTGGTCGCGCTCGGCGGCGGCGCCATCGAAACCGAGGCCGTCCGCCAGTTGCTCTTCGACCCGGCGCTATCGGTGCCCGCCACGGTGACGATCTTCCTCTCCGCCCCGCTCCCCGAGCTGCTCGCCCGCTGCCGCGTGAATCCCGATCTGGATCCAAACACCTGCGCAGAAGCACGCGAGGCACGCACCGGTCCGCCCCCTGCTCACCGCCCCCGAGCCTGCCGGAAGCACGCCTCGCCCGCCGGCTGCCCCACTACCCCGTGCGCATCTCACCCTGGACACCGCCGGCTATTCCTCCGGTCGAGGTCGTTGAACGCATCCTCGCATTGGTTTCGAGCGGTACCGGAGCCCGCCGCTGCCTGGACGGTCCGCGCCGGCACGGTCATTCGATACCTCTGGCATCTCGATCCTGCATAGCGCGGCCAATCTGATTTTCAGAATCCGCATCCAACAGCCCGGGCGCACAAACCACAACCGGGCCGCATAATAGGAGCCACTTCAAGAGAGCCGCATGCCCGACAAGATCCAGCCGATACGACCTGCAGACCACGGACCTCGAACACCCCATCGAGCGCAAGCGCCCCGCGCGCACCCTGCGCAGCGACATCCTCTTCACCTTCGCGCTCGGCATCGGTCTGGCCATCGCCTATCAACTGCGCGAAGAGCTGGCCCTGCTCTATGTCAGCGCACTCTTCGCTGTCGTGCTCATGCCCGTCCTCCGCGGCGTGCAGAGGATCAAGATCGGCAAGTGGAGCCCCGGCCGCGGCTCCGCCATCGCCATCATCCTGCTCGCCGTCAGCGGCGCTCATCACGCTCTTCGTCCTCTTCGCTCTGCCGCCGGTCATCCGCGACATGCGCGAGTTCGTCAAGGAACTCCCCACGCGCGGCCCGCAGATGCTGAGCCGCCTCAAGCACTCTGCCCTTCGCCTCCCGGCTCGACGTCGCCGCGCTCAACGCCAAGACTGCAGGACTACGCCTCCAACTTCGCTACGTATCTCGTCACCTCCGTCAGTCAGTTGGGCCAGCAAGCTCTTCAAGATCATCGCCGGCGTCGTGCTCACCATCTACTTCATGCTCGAAGGCGAGCACGCCTACTACTGGGTGCTCTCCTTCATCTCGCCCGCTGCGCCGCGAGCGCCTGAACAAGACCCTGCTGCGCGCCGACGTCCGCATGGGCCGCTGGCTGCTCGGCCAGGGCACGCTCATGCTCATCCTCGGCGTCTACTCCACCGTCGTCTTCACCCTGCTGCACGTGCGCTACTCCTACGCGCTCGGCGTCGTCATGGGCGTCTTCAACATCATCCCCGTGATGGGCGCGCTGGTCTCCATGGCGCTGGTCGTCCTCGCCGCCGCCATGGACTCCTGGATGCGCGTCGTCTACGTTCTCATCGCCTATGGCATCTACGCGCAGGTGGAGAACTCCTACCTCACGCCCAAGATCATGCAGAGCTCGGTCGATCTCCCCGGACTCGCCATCATCGTCTCGCTGCTGATCGGCTCCGCCATCGACGGCGTGGTGGGCGCCATGGTCTCCGTCCCCACCGCCGTCCTGGTCGCGGTCCTCCTCGACGAATACGCCGTCCAGCGCGACCAGCCTTAGAAGCATCCAGATAATCGCAATGCGCGTCGCCATCCTCTCCGACATTCACGGAAATCTGACGGCCTTCGAGGCAGTCCAGGCGGACATCCGCCAAGCGTCACCCGATCTCATACTTCACGGAGGCGACCTCGCCGACAGTGGCTCCAGTCCAGTCGAAATTGTGGATCGCATCCGCGAGCTCGGCTGGCATGGCGTCATGGGAAACACGGATGAAATGCTCGTCCTGCCGGAGGCGCTTGAAGAATTCGCCAGCCAGTCCTCGGCTCCAGCAGCACTCTGGGAGGCCGCCCGTAAGATCGCGTCCGCCACACGTTCCGCGCTTGGAGAGGAGCGACTGGCATGGCTGCGCACCCTACCGCGTGTTCATCTTGAGAAAAACTTCGCGCTGGTGCATGCCTCGCCGCAGGACTGCTGGCGAGCACCTGTATCCGACGCCACAGATGCCGAACTCGCGGCCGTATATTCCTCACTTGGCAGCCCGATGGTGATCTTCGGCCACACGCATATCCCTTCGATTCGCAGCATCTCTGGCCAGCCTCAGCTTCTGATCAACACCGGGAGCGTAGGCCTCCCCTATGACGGCGATTCCCGCGCGTCTTATCTGCTTCTCGACGACGGCAGACCATCCATCCGCCGTATCGAATACGATCTGGCGAAGGAGTTGAAGGCTCTCTCCTCCTCCGGTTTCCCCGGAGCAGCGTGGACAAGCAAGATACTTAGCACCAGCTCGCCGCAAATGCCGTAACTCCGCCGGCGTCCTATCCTTGCGGCACTCCGCCTGCCCGGGGTCGCTGTCCCCCCGCGCCTTGCTATCATGGAAGACAGGCGCACGCCACGCTGACCAACTCCGGTCCCCGCAAGCCAGGCGCCCCTCTCGCTCATGCAACTGCCCCGCATCTCCGCCGCGAGTACGCCGTGCCCCTAAGCCCCGCGCGCGCCGCCACCCGCATCGCCCGCTCCCGAGGCAGAAGCCGCGACTCCCTCTGCCGCCGCATCCGAACCCCGTCCGCCGGTGAAGGCCCGCGCCAAGGCCGCCCCCACCCTGCTCTCCGACTACATGGAGCTCTTCAAGGCCCGCGTCACCGCGCTGGTCGTCATCACCGCCTGGGCCGGCTTCTATCTCGGCTCCGTCCGCTCGGCCATCCCCAGCTTCCACATCGGCCTGCTCGAGACCCTCGCCGGCATCGCGCTCATCTCCGCCGGCGCCGCCGCGCTCAACGAAGTCCTCGAGCGCAAGTCCGACGCCCGCATGATCCGCACCGCCGGCCGCCCGCTCGCCACCGGACGCATCAGCCTGCCCCATGGCCTCCTGGTCGCCTTCGCCGCCGTCATCGTCGGCTCGCTGCTGCTGCTGCGCTTCACCAATCCGGTCACCGTCATCCTCGGCCCTGCTCACCGTCTTCACCTACGTCGCCGTCTACACGCCGCTCAAATACCGCAGCACCCTCGCCACCTTCATCGGCGCGTTTCCCGGCGCCATGGGCCCGCTGCTCGGCTGGACCGCCGCCCGCGGCCGCATCGAGTGGCCCGCCGTCGCCCTCTTCGCCATCCTCTTCGTCTGGCAGTTCCCGCACTTCATGGCCATCGCCTGGCTCTATCGCGAGGACTACGGCCGCGCCGGCATTCGCATGCTGCCCGTCGTCCAGCCCGATGGCTGGTCCACCGTCGTCGAAGCGCTCGTCTACGCCGTCCTCATGATCCCGGTCTCGCTGCTGCCCTGGTACTTCCACATCTCCGGCCGCATCTACGCCGTCGCCGCCCTCGTCCTCGGCATCGGCTATCTCGCCTACACCATCCGCTTCGCGAAAATCCTCAAAGCGCCATCGTTCGCCGCATCGCGCCCCTACGCCCGCGCGCTGCTCAAGGCCAGCGTTCTGTATCTGCCTCTGTTACTCATCATCATGATGCTGGATGCCACAGCAGGAAGGAGATAACCGCTCCGATGCCCTCGACCACTCCCAGCTCGAACGGACGCCGACGCCGTCGCCATCGCGTCTGTCACCCGCATCCGACGACCCCATCGTGCTCTCGTCGCTCACCCACGACTACGGCACCCGCCTGGCGCTCGACCATCTCTCCTTCTCCGTCGCGCCCGCGCAGATCTTCGGCCTGCTCGGCCCCAACGGCTCCGGCAAGACCACGCTCTTCCGCATCCTCTCCACCCTGATGGTTCCCACCGGCGGCCTCGCCACCATCCGCGGCTTCAACGTCGCCACCGAGCCCGCTCAGGTCCGCCAGCAGACCGGCATCGTCTTCCAGGCGCGCTCGCTCGACATCAAGCTCACCGTCGAAGAAAATCTGCGCCACGCCGGCCATCTCTACGGCCTCAGCGGCAAAGCATCTCCGCGCCCGCATCGCCGATGTGCTCGAGCGCGTCGCCCTCACCGATCGCGCAAGGACTACGTCGAAACCCTCTCCGGCGGCATGCAGCGCCGCGTCGAACTGGCCAAGGGCCTCATCCATTCGCCCGCCGTCCTGCTGCTCGACGAGCCCACCACCGGCCTCGATCCCGGCGCGCGTCTCGACCTCTGGCAATACCTCCGCATGCTGCGCGATGAGGAAGGCGTCACCGTCCTGGTCACCACCCACATGATGGAAGAGGCCGAGTATTGCGACCGCCTCGCCATCCTCAGCGAAGGCAAGCTCGTCGCTCTCGGCTCGCCCGAAGAGCTCAAGTCCACCATCGGCGGCGATGTCGTGCTCTTCGAAACCGAAAGCGAGAACGCCGCGCAGTCGCTCGCCGCCCGCATGGCCGGCCGCTTCGAAGTCGCACCCACCGTCCTTGGCAACACCGTCCGCCTGGAGCGCGAAAACGGACATCGCTTCCTCACCGCCGTGCTCGACGCCTTTCCCGGCGAGGTCCGCGGCGTCTCCGTCTCCCGTCCGCGCCTCGAAGATGTCTTCATCCAGCGCACCGGCCACCGCTTCTGGACCGAAGCCACCGACGCCAGCGTGAAAGAGAAGGAAGGAATCGACTGATGGCCACCATCGCCACCGCCACCCACACCGACACAGCATGCCATCCGCACGGCAAAGCCCGGCCTCTTCATCCCGTCCTTCTCGCTCTGGCAGCGGGAGATCGTCCGCTTTTATCGCCAGCGCGCCCGCGTCATCGGCGTCATCGCCTCGCCGCTGCTCTTCTGGGTAGCCTTCGGCGCCGGGTTCTCGCACTCTTTCTCCTCCGGCAACTCCGGCGCCAGCGGCCACGCCTTCGGTTACTTCTTCCCCGGCTCCATCGTCATGATCGTGCTCTTCACCGCGATATTCTCCATGATGTCCCTGATCCAGGACCGCAACGAAGGCTTCCTGCTCACCGTGCTCGCCTCGCCTGTCTCGCGCTCCGCCATCGTGCTCGGCAAGGTGCTCGGCGGCGCCACCCTCGCCGCAATCCAGGGACTCATCTTCCTGCTCTTCTCGCCGCTCGCCGGAGTGCATCCCAGCTTCGCCGGCGTGCTGCTGGCCGCAGTTGTCGTTCTGCTCATCAGCTTTGAGATCACCGCGCTCGGCTTCACCATCGCCTGGCCCATGGACTCGACGCAGGCCTTCCACGCCATCGTCAACCTCATCCTGCTCCCGCTGTGGCTGCTCTCCGGCTCGCTCTTCCCCGCAGACAAAGCCTCCGGTTGGCTCCGCGACATCATGCTCGCCAACCCGCTCACCTATGGTGTCGACGCGCTGCGCAATGGGCTCGATCCCGCCGCCCACACCGACCATTCGCTTCCCGTCAATCTCGCCGTCACCCTCGGCTTCTGCCTCGTGACCTTCGCCACATCGTGGGCCGTCGTCAACCGCCGCACCCGCAAGCCCGCCGCCTGAATCCCATGTCGACCACTGCCGCGCACCCCCCACAAACCCGCTGCATTCCCCGCCGGCATCGCCATCGGCGCCATCCTCGCCGTCTCCGCGCTCGCCTCCGCGTTTCTCTTCTGGCTGGTCTACGCGCACCATGCGCCGGACGCTTACAACATGCGCCTCCGCTTCCTGCCGGCGCTCAACGCGCTCTTCAATGGCCTCAGCGCTATCGCGCTCATCACCGGCTTCCTGCTCATCCGCCGCAAGCGTGTCGCCGCGCACCGCGCCGCCATGCTCACCGCCTTCGCCTTCTCCACACTCTTCCTCATCAGCTACATCACCAACCACTGGCTGCACGGCGACATGCGCTTCCCCGGCCCCCACAATGCCATCTGGATGGCCTACATCGTCATCTTGATCAGCCACATCACGCTCTCGGTCGTCGCGCTGCCCATGGTCCTCATCACGCTCTTCCTCGCGCTCACGCGCCGCTTCTCGACCCACCGCAAGCTGGCCAGGTGGACCTACCCCATCTGGCTCTATGTCTCGGTCACCGGCGTCATCGTCGGCGCCATGCTGGCAAGCTGGCACGGATAACAAAATGTCCACGCCCGTCCACACTCCCGGCCCCCCTCCCATGACAGACCAGGCCACTCAGCATGAAGCGGCACAGACCGTGGTCGCGAACACCCGTGCCCCGCCCCTCCATGCCCGACGACGGGACCCGCCCGCTGCTTCAGGGCGCGTTCTGGACGCTGCTCGTCGGTATCCTCGCTGCGTTCGCTACAAAATTCCTCTTCGGCGGCATCGGCATCCACGGCCCGCACACCAATGCCGGCTGGATCGCCCTCATCGTCACCATGATGTGCCTGCCCTTCGGCTGCATGCTGCTCCTGCTCGGGGGCGCAAAATACCTTCGCAACCGCCGCCTCGCCAGCAAATCCTCGCAGCTCTAACGAATCTTCATATCGACCGGAAGCGGCGCAGGCCGCGCCACCTTGTCATCCCGACCGGAGCGGCGCAGCCGCGCGGTGGAGGGATCTGTTGTTCAATCCGCACAGCCGCATCACCAAACGTGAGCGACCAAAGGGAGCGAACCCGACAACACGCGCCGCAGGCGCTATCGCCCGGACGGCCAGTCCCGACCAAAGGACGCGAATCCGCAAAACGCCCGCAGGCGCTATTGCCAGAACGGCTGCCCCTCGACAAGTAAACAAACGTGTGTCTAGAATAGGCCCCGCCGCTCAAGCCCATCCGGAGGCCCCATGCACATCCAAGTTCTCCACGTCTCTTCTGCTTTCCGCCTTCGCGCTTCTGCCCCTGCCCTCTCTCGCACAAACGGACGCAACCCTCTGGCTCACCAACCCCGATCGCTCCGCGCTCCTCGCTGAGCAATCGCCCAAGCTCGCCTTCACCAGCACGCGCCCACCGGCCAGGTCATCGACGTCGACAGCGCGAAGACCTACCAGACCATGGACGGCTTCGGCTACGCGCTCACCGGCGGCAGCGCCATGCTCATCCACCACATGGACGCCGCCAAGCGCGCCGCGCTGCTCCACAACCTCTTCACCACTGAAGGCGACGGCATCGGCGTCAGCTATCTCCGCCTCACCGTCGGCTCCTCCGACATGAACGATCACGTCTACTCCTACGACGATCTGCCCGAAGGACAGACCGATCCCGACATGGCGCACTTCTCACTCGCGCCCGATGAGGCCGACGTCATCCCCGTCCTCAAGGAAATCCTCGCCATCAATCCGAAGATCAAGATCCTCGCCTCGCCCTGGTCCGCGCCGCTCTGGATGAAGACCACCGGCGAGGCCCAGGGCGGCGTTCTGCTGCCCGAATACTTCCCCGCCTACGCCAAATACTGGGTCAAGTACATCCAGGGCATGAAGGCCGAAGGCATCACCATCGACGCGCTCACCATCCAGAACGAGCCGCTCAACGAAAAGAACACGCCCTCCATGGTCATGCTCGACCCGAGCAGGCTGACTTCATCGCGCACGATCTCGGCCCCGCCTTCCAGAAGGCCGGCATCAAAACCAAAATCCTGCTCTACGACCACAACCTCGACCACCCCGCCTACGTGACTCTCCATCCTCAAGGACCCCGATGCCAACAAGTACATCGATGGCTCCGCCTGGCATCTCTACGGCGGCAAGGTCGATGCCATGACCCAGGTGCACGACGCCTTCCCTAACAAGAACATCTACTTCACCGAGCAGTCCATCACACGAACGCGCCGGCGCAACCAGCATGAACGTCGCGCGGCCCGTCGCCCGCGTCATCATCGGCGTCACACGTAACTGGAGCAGGAACGTATCTGCTCTGGAACCTCGCCGCCGATCCCAACGCCGGCCCCCACACCAACAACGGCGGCTGCCCCGTCTGCTACGGCGCCCTCACCATCGACGGCGACAACGTCACCCGCCTCGTCGCCTACTACGTCCTCGCCCACGCGTCGAAGTTCGTCCCGCCCGGCTCCGTCCGCATCGACTCCAACGACTCTCGACACCCTCCCCAACGTCGCCTTCAAAACCCCCGAAGGCAAAGAGGTCCTCATCGTCTCCAACCCCGGCGACACACCGCAGAACTTCGCCGTGCGCTACAAGGGCAAAGCCTTCACCACATCGCTGGGCGCCGGCTCGGTCGGCACCTATGTCTGGTAAAGGCCAGCGCATTGCCATCGAACTCGGGCGCCTCACATCTCGAAGAGATGGGGTTCCACGCATGGCCCCCCGTCACGTCGGACGTTTTTTCTCGAACCTTTCCCTTGTCGCGGCATCCATAAGGCGTGCATCGCCAACCGATACCTCCTCGCCTTCGCTGTCCTTGCCCTGCCACTCCATCGCGCACGCCCAAACCCCGCAGCAGATCATCCAGCAGGTCGTCGACACCGAGCGCGCCGAGAACAAGACACGACCACTCGCAGTGGATCTATCTCGACCACTCCGTCAAGCCCAAAGCGCAGCTTCTCCGGTGGGTCGCCACCACTCCGCACGGCGACGTCGACCGCATCCTGGTAAAGGACGGCCGCGAGCTGCCCGAGCCCGAGCAGCAGAGCCTAATCCAGAAATTCCTGCAGCGACCCCCACGCGCAGAACAAGCAGATCGCCGAGAACGCGCACGACTACCAGCAGGTCGATGACCTGCTCGGCTCCTGCCCGCCGGCTTCCTCTGGACTGTCGTCCGCACCACCCCTGAGGAAACCACGCTGCACTTCGTGCCCAATCCCAACTTCCATCCGCCCACGCATGAGGCCCGCGTCTTCGCCGCAGCACCGGCGATCTCGTCGCCGACAACCAGCAGCACCGCATCCGCAGCGTGACGCGGCCACTCTCGTCCACGACGTCACCTTCGGCGGCGGTCTTCTCGGCCGCCTGAAAGAGGGCGGCTCCTTCTCCATCGAGCAGCAGCAGGTCGGCCCGTCGCTCTGGCAGCTCACGCCGATCCGCATCCATCTCGAGGGCAACGCGCTCCTCTTCCAGAGCATCTCCTCCAGCAGGACGAGGAACGCTCCCGCTTCACCCGGAGCCGGGCGGCCCCACCCTCGACCAGGCCGCCGCCGCCGTCATGCGCCAGCCCGGAAGCGCCCAGCCGGAGAGAACTCGCAGTAAGCGCAAGTAGCCGTTCATCACCATTCGCGACGCTTCATTGTCCGATGACGGCAGAGGCTAATATCCAATGCCTCCTCCTGCACGTTCCCGCCTGACAAGGTCGAACGTGTAACAGGCTCGGACCTCGGAACTCCACGACTGGACACGATAACTTAGGAGAGACAAACGATGTTGCGCATCAACGACGAAGCTCCCAACTTCACTGCCGAAACCTCGCAGGGCACCATCAATTTCCACGACTGGATCGGCAACGGCTGGGCCATCCTCTTCTCGCATCCCAAGGACTTCACGCCCGTGTGCACCACCGAGCTCGGCTACATGGCCGGCCTGCAGCCCGAATTCGAGAAGCGGAACACCAAGATCATCGGACTGAGCGTCGACCCGGTGAGCAGCCACTCCAAATGGCTCGTGGACATCGAAGAGACCCAGGGTCACAAGGTCAACTATCCGATGATCGGCGATACGGAACTGAAGGTCGCCAAGCTCTACGACATGCTGCCCGCCGAAGCCGGCGATACGTCAGCGAAGGCCGCACCGCCGCCACCAACGCCACCGTGCGCACCGTCTTCGTCGTCGGTCCGGACAAGAAGGTCAAGCTCATGCTCAGCTACCCGATGAGCACCGGCCGCAACTTCGACGAAGTCCTGCGCGTGCTCGACTCGCTGCAGCTCACCGCCAAGGAGCAGGTGTCCACGCCGGTGAACTGGAAGCCCGGCGACGATGTCATCATCGCCGGCTCGGTGAGCGACGAGGACGCCAAGAAGAAGTATCCGCAGGGCTGGAAGACGCCCAAGCCCTACATGCGGATCGTGTCAGCCTGAAGAAAGATCAGCCCGAGCCCGAAGGTGCAAAGTGATCTTCAAGCAATTCTATCTGCCGTGCCTGGCGCACGCCTCCTACTTGATTGGAGACGAGGCGACGGGCACGGCAGCCGTTGTGGACCCGCAGCGGGACATGGATCAGTACATGGAATTCGCCGCCGAACACGCGCTCACAATCAGGCACGTCTTCCTCACCCATCTCCATGCCGATTTCGTTGCCGGGCATCTGGAGCTGCGCGATCGCGTCGGGCGCAACCATCTATCTCGGGCGCCGCGGCGAAAGCAGGCTACGCCTTCACTCCGCTTCGCGATGACGACACCGTCGAATTCGGACGCGTCCGTCTGAAGGCGCTGGAGACGCCAGGCCACACGCCGGAGTCCATCTCCATCGTCGTCTACGACCTCGACGTCAGCGATACCCAGCCGCATGCGGTGCTCACCGGGGACACATTGTTTATCGGCGACGTCGGCCGTCCCGATCTGCGTGTGGCGCTCGGCTGGTCGGCCACCGAGCTAGGCGGCATGCTCTTCGATTCGCTGCATAACAAACTGCTGGCCTTGCCGGATCAGAGCCTGGTCTATCCCGCCCACGGCGCGGGTTCGCTCTGCGGCAGGGCCATCAGCAAGGAAACAGTCTCCACCCTGGGCGAGCAGCGCCGCTTCAATTACGCGCTGCAGCCCATGAGCAAGGAAGCATTCATCGGCGTCGTGACAGCCGACCAGCCCGAAGCGCCTCCCTACTTCACCTACGACGCCGTGCTCAACAGCCAGGAGAGGCCCACGCTCGATGAAACGCTGGCGCGTCAGATGCAGCCCTGACGCTCGATACAGTGCTCGCCATGCAGGCGATGGTGCTCGGCGATGGGCACAGTCGGTGTGCAGGCTGATGTGCGGAGCGGTGTACAGGTTCAGACACGCGCGACCCCGAGGTATTTGCCGCGGCGCACCTCGCCGGCAGCATCAACATCGGTCTCGGCGGCCAATACGCAACATGGGCCGGAACCGTGCTCGATCACACACATCCCATCGTCATCATCGCGACGCCTGGCCGGGAGAACGAATCGGCCGTTCGTCTCGGGCGCATCGGCTTCGATCACATCGCCGGATATCTCGAGAACGGATTGCAGAGCCTCGAATCGCGGCCGGATCTCGTCGCCTCCACCGAGCGTGTCAGCGCGCCGTTCGCTGCGGAACTGCCTCTCCTCCGACAAGCCTCCGCTGGCCATCGACGTCCGGACGCCGCGCGAGCATGCGCAGAATCACATCGACGGCAGCCTGGCCCGTTCCGCTCAGCCGCCTCAAGGACAATCTGAAGACGCTGCCGAAAGATCGTCCACTGCTGGTCTACTGCGCAGGCGGCTACCGGTCATCCATCGCCGCAAGCCTGTTGCAGCGCGCAGCGGATTTAATTCCGTGGCAGAGATCGCCGGCGGCTTCGCCGCATGGGAAGCAGCCAGCCTGCCCATGCGAACCGCTGAAGCCAACCCCACCAACGTGGGTGCCCCATCCTAGCGAAGCTAGGGTGGGATACCACCCGTGCTCCCCAATGTGCCCTGTCATCCCGACCGAAGCAGCGCGGCCGCACAGTGGAGGGATCTGCTTTCCCACTCAGCCGCACCCCAAAGCCACCCGAATCCACAACCATTCCCGATTCGAATCCACTCCGCAAACCAGAAGCAAAAACTGCCAAATTGCCCCAGCCAATTCGCTACCATGGAAATAGAGCGTCTCTGATTTGCGCCACCCCAGCCCCGAAGCAGCCCGTAAGTCCTATGGATAGACGAATTTGTGGATAAGTGTTCTGGATAGACGAATTTAGCCGCGGGAGAGAGCTAATCATAGGATTCAAGAGGACTTCCCAGCCAGTCTCCCGGTACCGGAGGGGGGTGGGGTGGGGTAACGTGACCTCTGCTATGCTCGTCGTTTAGTCAATACGAAGGAAATGAACCATGGCAAAAAGCATCAACAAGGTCACCCTGCTCGGCAATCTGGGCAAGGACCCGGAAGTCAAGTTCCTCCCCAGCGGCCAGGCTGTCGCCAACTTCTCGATCGCCACCACCGACCGCTACAAGGACAAGGCCGGCGAGTGGCAGGACCGCACCGAGTGGCACAACGTCGTCGCCTACGCCCGCACCGCGGAGATCGTCCGCGACTACGTGAAGAAGGGCAACAAGCTCTACGTCGAAGGACGCCTCACCACCCGCTCCTGGGACGATAAGGACAGCGGCAAGAAGGTCTACCGCACCGAGATCGTCGTCAATGATCTGGTCCTGATCGGCGGCCGCGGCGACGGCGAAGGCGGCGGCAGCTACAGCGGCAATCGCCAGAGCAGCAGCGCCGGCAGCAGCCAAGGCGGCGGCTTCGCCCAGCCGGCCCCGGACTACGGCGACACCGGCATCACCGACGACGACATCCCGTTCTAACGAATAACGACCACGAGTTATGTAGCGTTCGCACAATAAGCCTCTCGAAACGAGAGGCTTATTTTTTGTTCAGGTTTGTGATTTCGAGCGTGGCCGCTGCGCTATCCGAGCAGTACCGTGACGGCTGCCTTCAATCCTTCAACGGCAATGGCCACTCCGCTCACCGACTTCACGGAATCCGCTATGCCGTTCAATAGAGACTTGAGCGTCAGACGGTTTGGTTTCTCCCGGTTAAGCTCTTCTTTCATACTCTGGGCCGCCTGGGTCACTTCCTCGTGGTTAGGGATCTCACTCCCATGTTTTTCCAGTGCTTGCAGAAGCAGAGTGATTTGATTCTGAGCTTGGTTCAGGGCCTCCGATTGACCCGCTCCCATCTGGTTGACTTGAGCGTTCCTGCCCGCTGCGATATTGGTGGCGTTGAATGTTCCACCGCTCACGACAATTCCCTCGTTGCGCGCGTATGCCATTCCCCCCCCTTCGTCCTTAGGTCAGGCCGACTGCTTGCTTGGCGTGCTTGCCTTCGCCGCGAACTGCGTCACCTTTTGGGCTACGTTCTCTACCTTGGCGCCAACTCCTACAGATAGGTTCTCGGTCGTCATGTTTCCTCCGGAGAGGATGACTCCCTGATTGAGAATCATGGTCTGTCGCTGTTTCAGTTCGGACACATCAACGTCATTCTCCTCAAGGAAGGTGAGAATCGAATCCAGAATGTTCTTCTCAAGAACCTTAAGGTACATCTCCTTATCCAGCCGCTGGAAATAGCGACGGTACGCATTGGAACTCGCCCATTGGCGGAAGGAGAAGGCCGCACCGTAGTCAAACATCGGATTCTCGCGTATGAGCTCGTCCTCTTGACGTCGTGCAGACCAGCGGTGAAATCCATCGAAGATTTGCCACATCAAACCGAAAGGAGCCCAGAGAGCAAGAAACGGTGTTTTGATGGCGGTCGCGAAGACAAACTCAACGAAGCGCCTGAACCTGAAATGAGGGCTCATGGCGTCCACTGCGCGGAAGCGTTCCGCGATCGGCGTAAGCAGGAAGTAGCTCGCCTCAACGAAGAGATTATGACCGAGTTTGGAGAAGCGCAGGAAGATGGACAGCACCAATTCGCCGCTCCAATCGATCACGCGGATGCAGCGATAGTGGCGAAGCTGCTTCTCCTCTTGCTTGAACATGGCGTCCGAAACGACCTGGTCGTCTACTTGATACCGCGGCCGATCGAGTGGATGTGATAGAAACCGTGTGTCATCTCGTATATCGCGGCCGTTGACGTAGAGCTTGTCCTGCAGGGTAACTCGATCCAGCCCTATCGCGCTGATATCCCGTGCTACACGGACGTACAGAGTTTCAAGAGTGATGCTTTCCAGTTCGGTGGCGGAAAGTTCAGACGAGGGATTGTTCCCGTTTCCCGAACTCCCTGGCGTCGGATTCGCGCGCTTGCGGAGGTCCAAAGCAAAGGACCACGCGCCGATATTCTCGCCTGAACCGACGAACGGGCTGAAGCCGCTATAGATGACCGTATTGCCAACCTCTGCAGCTCTGATGGATTCGACAGAGATGTCATTTGCGCCCAAGGACTTTTCGGGTTCGAAGTTCCCCCGCATGAAGTTGCGGGTCACAATGGCGCGAGCACGGGATTCGAAGTAGAGGCAGATGCCGAAGGAGAGGAGATAGACAATTGTGAGCCATCCCAGCGCCGCTGCCTGACCTTCTGGGCTGCCCATAAAGGTTAGGAGCGCTATCCAGGCAATAAGGCCTGGAAGAAATAAGAATAGCGTTCTCTTGCCAAAGATCCGCTTTGCGCGCCGGCAGTGCCGCACCACAGTGGGCATATCTAAGCCCAAACACGCACCAAGGGCCTGATGCCGATTATCGAAACAATTCTTGATGACGAGTTCGCGGAACTTGCGATCAAGATATGCGGCAGCGCAAAGCAGGCGCGTCGTTTCAGAGTGCTTGTAAAGCTCCCCGGCTGCAGGGTGCGACGGCGAAGCTGGGGCAGCCGCTGATTCCTGGAAGGACGGTCGAGTGAAGGCTTGAGCTGAACTCATGGAACACCTGCGAGGGCAGCAATTGAGTGGACAGAGTGTTCTGGCGCAGTAGTCAGGTTGTCAAGCAAAAAGGTCGATTAATCCCTCTATAGGCTCCGCCAAAGATACGAAGCGAGGGCAGTTAGACAAAGGACGAAGCCGGCAGAGGAATATGCCGGCTTCGTCGTCTCTCGATGGAGCGTGCTGCTAAACCTTCAGGTCCTTCAGATAATCTCCGTCGATCCGGAGCGCCTCTTCCCACGGAATATCAAACTCTTCCTGCTCGACGAAGTAGTGCTTGATCTCGCCCTTCTTCGCCGCCTCGAAGATCGGCCGGTAGTCGATCCTGCCGTGGCCCAGTTGCGCCGCGTGCGGCGGCGTTACGCCCGGCTGGAAGTCCTTCACATGCAGCATGGAGATGCGATTGGGGTACTTGTGCAGCAGCGCGACAGGATCGCCGCCGCCGACAATCACCCAGCCGCAGTCCATCTCAAACGTAACCAGCGCCGGATCGGTCAGGCGCATCAACTCGTCGTATGGAGTGACTCCATCCACCACCACGAACTCCGGCGTGTGATTGTGATAGCCAAAGCGGAAACCCGCCGCCTTCACCTTCGCGCCATAGCGGTTGAACTGCTCCGCATTCCAGCGCCAGTCCTCGAGTGAGAAGTTGTGCTCTGCGCCTTTCGCGGGCGGGTTCTTGTGGCCGGGGTACGCGCAAATGATGTACTCGGCCCCCAGCACCTTGTGGAACGCGAGGATATCGTCGAAGGACTTCGAAAGGACGTCCGACGAGTAGTGCGCGCTCACGCAGCGCAGTCCGGCGCCCGCGATCGCGGCCTTCGCCTCCGCCGCGGAGTGCCCGAAGAACCCGGCGGCCTCCACCTCGCGATAGCCCAGCGCCGCCACCTTCTTGAGGGTGCCGGCGTAGTCCTTCGGCAGAGTCTGACGCACGGAGTAGAGTTGCAGGCCAAGAGGTAGCCCCAATGGCGAACCAAAAACCGGGTGGGTACCCACCAGAGCACAAGCGGAAACCGCCGCACTGATTTCGAGAAATTGCCGTCGAGTAGTAAGAGCCATATTGCCGACCATCATACTCAATCGTCGCCGTCCATTTAGCTCAAGACAATCGAAAGCTTTCAGCTTGTGGCAATCGGAGCCTTCAGCTTGTGACAATTTCAGAGAAGTCGGCGATGCTCGAGAAGCGCTGCGCAACCTCGTTGATCAGCGACAGACGATTGCGGCGCAACACCGCATCCGGCGCCATCACCATTACCTTGTCGAAGAACGAGTCCACCGTCGGTCGCAGCGTCGCGATGCGGCCAAACGCCTCAGCGTAGCGGTGCGATGCACGTAGCGACTCCACTTCAGGCGCAACCACGCTGAACTGTGCATGCAGCGCGCGCTCCTCGGGCTCGACCAGCGCACTCGCAACCGCCGCTGTATCGTAGCTCTCGCCTCTCTCCCGTGCCTGGCGCAGGATGTTCTGGATACGCTTGAACGCCGCGGAGATCGCCGCGAGGTGGCCTTCGGCATCCGATGCGCGCACCTCTGTCAGCGCCTGCGCGCGCGCAATAGCATCGGACACGTCGTCGGCGCCGGCTGCTAACACCGCCTTGGCCACGTCGTAGCTGTAGTCCATCACTTCACGCAGGTAAAAATCGAGCCGCTCGCGAAAGAATGCAGCAACCGCAGACGTCGAAGTCTCGGCCAGCGCATCCTGTTCCGGGCTCGTCGCCAGCCGCTCCAGCTCGCTCAGCTTCAGCGGCAGCCCGGACTCAGCCAGAATGCGGATGACGCCATTCGCCGCGCGCCGCAGCGCAAACGGGTCCTTCGATCCCGTCGGCTCCAATCCCAGCGCGAACATATCCACAATTGTCGCCATGCGGTCAGCAAGGCCCAGCAGTTGTCCTTCGGCGGTCGGTGGAATCGCATCGTCCGCCGCAGCCGGCCGATACTGCCAATAGATCGCCTGTGCGACGCGTTCGCCCAAACCTTCCGCACGCGCGTAGAGCCCGCCGATCACGCCCTGCAGCTCGGTGAACTCCTTCACCAGCTCCGCCGTCAGGTCGGCCTTCGCCAGTCGTGTCGCTGTGAGCAGAGCGGGCTCATCCAAGGCAACGCCACGCGCCGTCACCAGAGTCGCCAGCGCGACGGCGAGGCGCAGATTGGTCTCCGTCTTCGTGAAGTAGCTGCCCAGATCCTTCTGGAACGTGACTGCCTTCAACAGCTCCACACGCTGCGCAAGCGGAGTCTTCCGGTCGAAGGTCCAGAAGAACCGCGCGTCGTTGAATCGGGCACGCAGCACGCGCTCGTTGCCGTGCCGGATCACCGTCTCGCCCGCAGCATCCACCTCGGTGTTGAGTACAGCGAGGAAGTGCGGCGCCAGCTTGCCGCTCGCGTCGTCCACCGCGAAGTACTTCTGGTGATCGCGCATCACCGTCACCAGCACCTCTTCGGGCAGCTCCAGATATTCGCGCTCAAAGGTGCCCAGCACCACACTCGGCCACTCCGTAAGCTGAGTCACGGTATCCACCAGCGGCTCGTCCTCGCGCCAGCGCGCGCCTTCCACCGTGCGCGTCACCCGATCGAGCGCCTTGCGGATGCGCTCCCGCCGCACGTCCACGTCCGCGACGACGTATGCCGCCGCCAGTTTTGTCGCATACTCCGCAGGCGCGGCGATCGCCACCGGCGCATCGCCATGCAGTACCCGATGCCCGTACGTGCAGTTACCGGCAGTCTTGCCGCCAAACTCCACGGGCACCACCTGGCCGTCAAGCAGCGCCACCATCCACCGCACTGGACGCACGAACCGCTCCGGCTTGCCCGGGCGCCAGTACATGTTCTTCGCCCAGTAGATCTTCCCCAACTCCGCAGGCAGTCTCTCCGTCAGGATCTCCGCAGCACTGCGTCCGGCCTTCGTCACCATGGCGGAGACATATTCGCCCTTCGGCGTCATCTGCTTCGCCAGCGCTTCGATGGCCACTCCAGCCTTCCGCGCAAAAGCGGCAGCAGCCGGTGTAGGCTGGCCATCCTTGAACGCCACCTTCCACGCCGGCCCGGTCAACTGCTCGGTCACCTCCTGCTGCTGCTCCAGGACGCTGCTGACGGCGACCGCCAGCCGTCGCGGCGTGCCGTAGCTGTGTACGTCGGCCTCTGCTGCCAGCAGGTTCTCGGCCTCCAGCATGCTCTTCATCCGCGTAGTCAGGTCCTGCTCCGCGCTCGCGATCATGCGCGCAGGAATCTCTTCCAGACCAATCTCAAACAGGAATTCTGCCATCCGTGTTTTCTTCTCCTCGGGCCTTTCGTGAGCCTCAAGCAGCCTGCCCTGCAGTTTGGGTAGTTAGCGTCGCGGCATATGCGCGCGCGACTCCAACCGTGAGATTGCGGATGCGTCCGATGATCCCGACCCGCTCCGTCACGCTCACGGCGCCTCGCGCATCCAGCAGGTTGAACAGATGCGAGCACTTCAGGCAGAGGTCGTAGGCTGCCAGCACCGGCACACGATCCCGCTCTTTGCGCGAAGCCTCATCCTCGCGCACCAGCGTAAGCAGTGCCTGGCACTCCTGCTCGTAGAGGCGGAAGTGCTCCCACAGCTTCGCGACATCCGCGTACTCGAAGTTGTAAGTGGAGAATTGCACCTCTTCCTGCAGGCGCACCTCGCCATAGGTGATCGCGCGCTTCGTCAGCGGATCGCGCGCCCATACGATGTCGTAGATCGAATCGACATCCTGCAGAAATGCAGCGATGCGTTCCAGCCCGTATGTAAGCTCTGCGCCGATCGGATCCAGCTCCTGGCCGCCGCATTGCTGGAAGTAGGTGAACTGTGTGATCTCCAGACCATCCAGCATCACCTGCCAGCCCACACCCCACGCGCCGCCCGCCGGCCACTCCCAGTTGTCTTCCTCGAACTTCAGGTCATGCTCACGCAGGTCGATACCCATCGCCGCCAGCGATTCGAGATATATCTCCTGCACGCGCTCCGGCGGCGGTTTCAGAATCACCTGAAACTGCGTGTGCTTGAAAAGGCGGTTTGGATTCTCCCCGTAACGGCCATCCGCAGGACGGCGCGAAGGCTGTGCGTAGGCCACATGGAAAGGTCGCGGCCCGAGCACGCGGAGAAATGTCTCCGGCGACATGGTACCCGCGCCGACTTCCACATCGTAGGGCTGCTGTAGCACGCAACCACGGGCTGCCCAGAAGGTTTGCAGGTTGAAAAGGAGTTCCTGAAAGGTAAGTGCGCTTGCGTTCGCCACACGCCGATTCTAAATGAGCGGCTTCGCCAGCCCACCGCACAATGCGCCCGGTATACTGCCGTTGCCCGCCATGCGCCTGCTGCCTTTCGCGATTGCCATCCTGCTTTCTACGTGTACGGCGCCGGCGCAGAACGCTTCTGGAACCGCCCGGAACGCATCGGCCGCAGAAGCCGCCACGCTGCATAACTACGAGTCTTGCAGCTTCGATGATGGACTGCAGATTGTAAAGATCGACTCGCTGCCGCCCGGAGAGCAGCAGCGCACCATCAACACCGCAGAAGGGCCAAAGGTCATCCATATGCTGGCCGGGCGCCGCATCATGTTCGCCTACGGAATTGGCGGCGACGTCTTCGCCAATGTGAAGCCGGAGATACTGCCCGACGCCAGCTGGGCCACGGAGAAGCAGAGCCTGCTCGATGAGCTTGCTGCCATGCTCGCCTCCGATCACGACACGATGCCCAATACCAGCCTGCCGGGCACCATGCACGATCTAGAGGTACACGGCCTGGACCGCACTGGACTCAAGGGCGGCACACTCGGTTTTTACCTGCTCTTCGACAACGCCCGCCACACCGCGACGAGCGTCTATCTGCTCAATCAGCAGCCTCTGACGCGCCGATTTGCCACCATCGAGCAGTACCGCGGCCTGCGGACCCGCTTCCTCGCAACCTACACGGGATGTATCGCGCAGAATCGGAAACTAAACCTGGCAGGGGGCCCCGAGGCACGATGAAGGCTAGGAACCCGCGCGCACCAGCACAGAGGTAATGTTGTCGCGTCCGCCTGCCGCATTTGCAGCCGCGATCAGCGCCGCGCAAGTGGCCTGCAGATCTTGCCTCGCCATCCGCAGAATGTCCGCAATCGCAGTGTCCGTGAGCTCGCGAGTCAGCCCATCGGAGGCGATGAGAAAGAGATCGTCGCGCTCCAATTTGAGCTCCTGGACATCCGCGACCACCTCAGCGCGCGTCCCGACCGCTCGCGTGATCACATTCTGCATGGGCGAGCGGCGCGCCTGCTCGCGAGTCATGCGGCCGATGCGGATCTGTTCCTCCACCAGCGAGTGGTCCTGCGTCAGACGTTGCAACACGCCGGCGCGCCATCGATAACAGCGGCTGTCGCCCACATGCCCTACCCACGCCGTCGTGCCTGCTAGAGATAGGGCGACTAACGTCGTCCCCATGCCCTCCAGCCGGCGGTCTTGCCGCGCCCGCCCGTAGACCGCGCTGTTGGCCAGCCGTACTGCTTCGCGAATGGCGGCTGGTCCCGGTTTCGCTTTCGTCAGTGCCGCCGCCGCCGTTTCCGCCGCCAGGTGACTTGCAGTCTCCCCCGCGGCCGCGCCACCCATGCCGTCGCAAACGACGAATGCACCCGCCTCCGGACGCATTACGAAGAAGTCTTCATTGGCGCGGCGCATGCGCCCGCGGTCTGTGATGCCGGCAGCGGTCAGAGCCGCTCCCTTCGCCTGCTGCTCTTCGGTCCGAATCTGCATTGTTCGCGCGAGCCTATCCCTTGGAAGCAGCGGTCGGAGCAGCTAGCATCTACTCCGCAATCGTCCATGCTACCGGTTGAGCCGGTTTTGCGCACCTGCGACTTCACTTGACAAGAAGGGCAGACAACCGGATACGTTGCCCGCCCCTGGCGCTTGCCCGGCCCGATGGCTAAGGCTGGGGCAGCACCATTACCTGAACTCCGCTGGGATCGGCAGCCGAGTGATACACCTGCTCGGTCGCTTTTTTGAAGTCTTCAGGCTTGGCATGCGGAATATCCGTAAACGTCTGCGGGTTCCGATCGGTCAGCGGAAACCATGAGCTTTGCACCTGCACCATGATGCGGTGGCCCTTGCGGAAGGTGTGGTCGAGATCCGGCATGTCGAACTCCAGATCCGTCACCTTGCCCGGTGTCAGCGGTTCCGGCTTTTCCCAGCTGTTGCGGAATTTGGCGCGCATCGGCTCGCCGCGCAGCATCTCCTGATAGCCACCCATGTGCAGCGGCGGCGCACCGAGCACCCGCTTGTTCCCCGAGCTTGTGCCCTCCGGATCGGGATAGTCATTGGGGTAGACGTCGATCAGCTTGACATCAAAATCGGAGTCTGTGCCGCTGGAGGCGATCTTCAGCTTGGGCGTGATCGGGCCGGCGATCGTAACATCCTCGGTCAACGGATCCGTTTCGTACACCAGCACATCCGGCCGTGTGGAGGCGAAGCGCTGATCTTCGACCATGTAGCGCTGCGGCACAGTATCCGTGACATACGGCACGAACGGCACCGGGTGCATCGGATCGCTCACGTACTCGTCATAGCCTTTCCCGCTGTCGCCGGAGGGCGCATCGAACGAGAGCTTGCCGTCTGGGTGGAAGTAGAGCATCTTCGCTCGCGCGCTCGGCGGAGGCCAGCTCGGATACTTGCGCCACACATTCGTTCCCGTCTCGAACATGTAGGCCTCGGGGGGCACCTCGCCCGTGCCCTTCAGGTAGTGCTCAAAAAACGGGAACTGTATCTCCTTGCGAAAGAACTCGCTGGTCTTTGCGTTGAACGGAATATCGCCGAGAGATTCCCCATCGCCGCGGGCCCAGCCGCCATGTACCCAGGGCCCCTCCACAATCGTGTTCGGCGTGCCGGGGTTTGCCTTCTCGATGGCGCGCCATGTGCGCCACGGACCGCTCAGGTCCTCCGCGTCGTACCAGCCGCCTACCGTCATCACCGCGCAGTGCAAGTTATGCATATGCTGAGACAGATCGCGCGGCTTCCAATAGCTGTCGAAGGTGTCGTGATAGAGCTGATCAGCAAAGAGCGGGTTCGCCCCCTTCAGGTCTCGCGTATCCAGCAAAGAGGTAGGCGTTGCGTGCAGGAAGAACTCGTAACCGTCCGGTGTACCCATATTGAACTGCTGAACCGGCACTTCGGCCGGCGTCATCGGATGGTCGAAGGGCCGGAAATATCCGGCGTAGAAGCCGAAGTTGGCCGCAAGCATGAAGGCGCCGCCATGATAGGCATCGTCACCTTCAAAGAGATTCGTCATCGGCGCCTGCGGGCTGGCCGCTTTGATGGCAGGGTTGGAATCGATGATGCTGGCTGAGGTATAGAAGCCCGGATATGAGATACCCCAGATGCCGACCTTCCCGTTGTTATTCGGCACGTGTGCCTGCAGCCAGTCGACCGTGTCGCTCATGTCCGAGCTGTCATCCACATCTGTCTTCGATTTCTTGTCGTCGATGTGCGGTCGCATCTCGATGAACTTTCCCTCGGACATGTAGCGCCCGCGCACATCCTGGTAGACAAAGATGTAGCCGGCCTTCTCGAACTCTTCCGACGGCCCTAACTCCTTCTTGTACTGGTCCTCGCCATACGGCGCGACCGAGTACGGCGTTCGATCCATCAGGAACGGCCACGGATGCGACTGGTCTTTCGGCACATACACCGAAGTGAAGAGTCGCACGCCATCCCGCATGGGAATGCGGTACTCGTATTTCGAGTAATGCGCCTTTACATAATCTTCCTGCGGAGCATCAGCCTTCTCTTGAGCCCAGGTAGCTGCAGGCGATGCTGCGAGCAGTCCCGCTACTGCGAACACCGTCATCATGCCGACAGATCGAAATGCCATCAATTGTGTCTCCCGAAGTAATCCAGTGAACAATAGCATGGTCCTGCAACAGCAAAGCCCGTCAGCATGGCTGGCGGGCTTCGAGAAGAATTGCAATGCTATGGAAAGCGTCAGGAACCATTCGAGCAGACGCCGAGCGAAGCATGATGAAAGCTCAGCCATCCGTTCGCTGAGGTACTCGCGGGTGCGCCGAAGTACGGCATCATCGCCAGGTCTTGGAGATGATAGGTGAAGCCGTTCTGCGTATAGGCGTAATCCCCGTAGTTCGCCGTGTTTTCCAGCGGATCGCCATTCTCCAGAATGCCGCAGGGTGTCTGGTTGCCGTTGGGGTTCGCCACCAGGGGATCGTCCGCCCACTCGCCAATCTCGTGTGACAGCGCCGAAACGTCCTGTGAAAAATCGCCTGGGTGATCAACGTAAGTGGCTTCAGCGTATGCCTGAGGATTGCTCGAGTTGCCCTCCGCCGAATGATAGCCGCCGATGCAGCAGCTGCCGCCTTGGGTCAGATAGACGTCATAGGTCAGAAAGATCGGGAACGCATTGGGCTGGATGCCCTCCGCGGCGATGATGTTCGGCAACTGTGCGTCAAACCAGTTAATGTCCACCAGCCCTGCGGTGAAACCGAACGGCGAGCCGGTTTTGCCGTAGCTGGTGGGAACTGTCAGCGTCTTCTCCGGAAGCACTGTGGGATTGCCGAGCAGCAGATGCGAGTTGGTGTGGCTGCTGACGGTTCCCCAGAAGTTCGCGCGCTGGTATGCGTCGATGTATTGTGTGGTACCCACATCGATCGAGCCCAGCTTGTAATCGATGCTCGATGTAAAGAGCGGCGAGTCGACAGTGTTCTGCGTCACGGAATTTCCATTCGACAGGACATGAGCCGGATCGAAGGTGCTCTGCCGTCCGCTGCGCCCGACGACGATCTTGACAGGGATGATGTAGACGGGGACAGATGCGGAGGTGTTCGTGGAAGGCGCGGCGCCCACCATGTTGTAGGTGTAGTTTGTGCCGTTGTAGCTGTACGACCCATTCCACGTTTGCAGTGACTGGCTCGACGCGCGAGGCATCACCTGCTCGGAATACAGTCGCGGTGGCAGCACAGTGTATTTCCCTTTAGGGGCTTGCGTCGCGGCGGCGTCGCCGGACGATTGCGCCAGCGATGCGAGGGGGAGGCAGGCTGTGATGGCGATGCCCGCGGATAGCCTGATGAGAACAGATTTTCTCAAGGGGAATGCTCCTTGTTAGATTGCGAAGAATCTCGCTCGTGTCCGGCGGATAGTCAGGTCCGACGAACGCAACGTTGTAAGCTCTCCGTGCGGAAAGAAGCAAGGACGTTCCTACAAAAAATAGGGCTGACCTGTGGGAATTCCGCGGTGGTTACATATCGAGATTACCAATCGGTAACACCCCAACCTGGGTTGCGGAAGGAATGGACTGCAGACAGATCGCTGAAGGCAATCGCGTGACCGGCAGCATCTCCGACCCATCGACGGCGACGATTGTCGTGGCAACAATTTTTGCTTTGCCGGAAAAAGAAAATGGCCCGGCGTATATGGCCGGCCACCTCTGTTTAGGTCGCGTAATGCTTTTTAGCGCGAGCCGTTCTTGGCATCCATGCGCGACTGCGCGTCATGCATCAGTTCGTTGGCACGCTCGTACTGCGCAGGATCTTCGCCGGCCTTGTCCCACATCTTCTGACCGCGTTCATACTCGCGCTGCGCCCCCGTGGCATCGATCTCCTCCGGCTTTACCGCACTCTCCGCCAGGACGGTGACCCGGTTCGGCAGCACCTCGGCAAAGCCCCACGCGACATAATAGCGATCGTCGCTGCCACCGCCGTGGATCGTCATCAGACCGGTGCCGAGCTCGGTAAGCAGCGGTGCAGCGCCGTAGAGCACTTCGAGATAGCCCGTGCGGCCCGGCAGCTCCACAGAGTCGGCAGCCGTGTCCACCAGCTCGCGGTCCGGGGTGACCAGCCGCACCTGCAGCTTTCCAGCTTGTACCTGATCGGCCATCGGTCTAGGCGTTCACTTCCTGCAGCTTCTGCGCCGCTTCCAGCACATCCTCGATCGCGCCCTTCATGTAGAAGGCCTGCTCGGGAATGTTGTCGTGCTTGCCTTCAATGATCTCCTTGAAGGAGCGCACCGTGTCCGCCACCTTGACGTATTTGCCGGGCGATCCCGTAAAGACCTCGGCTACGTGAAAGGGTTGCGAGAGAAAACGCTGCACCTTGCGCGCACGCTGTACCGTCAGCTTGTCCTCTTCTGAAAGCTCATCGATGCCAAGGATGGCAATGATGTCCTGCAGATCCTTGTAGCGCTGCAGGATGCGCTTTACGCCTTGTGCCACATCGTAGTGCTCCTGACCGACCACGCGCGCCGTCAGGATGCGCGAGCTGGAAGCCAGCGGGTCCACGGCAGGATAGATGCCCAGCTCCGACAGCGGGCGGGAAAGCACCGTAGTCGCATCCAGGTGGGCGAAAGCTGTCGCCGGCGCGGGATCGGTCAGATCGTCCGCGGGCACATAGATGGCTTGCACGGAGGTGACCGAGCCCCGCTTGGTCGAGGTGATCCGCTCCTGCAGCTCGCCCATCTCGGTGGCCAGGTTCGGCTGGTAGCCGACCGCGGATGGCATGCGGCCCAGCAACGTCGATACTTCAGAACCGGCCTGCGTGAAGCGGAAGATGTTGTCGATGAACAGCAGCGTGTCCGCACCCTGCTCGTCGCGGAAGTATTCGGCGATGGTGAGGCCGGTCAGCGCCACACGCAGACGCGCTCCGGGCGGCTCGGTCATCTGGCCGTAGACCAGCGCAGCCTTGGACTTCTCGCGGTTCTTCGTGTCGATGACACCCGACTCCTGGAATTCGAGCAGCAAGTCCGTACCCTCGCGCGTACGCTCGCCCACTCCGGCAAAGACCGAGACGCCGCCGTGCTTTGAAGCGACGTTGTTGATCAACTCCTGAATGACGACCGTCTTGCCCACGCCGGCACCGCCGAAGAGACCGATCTTGCCGCCCTTGAGGAATGGCTGGATCAGGTCGATGACCTTTACGCCGGTCTCGAACATCTCCTCCGATGTAGACTGCTCTTCGAACGATGGCGCCTGACGGTGGATCGGCCGCATTTCCTTAGAGTGAATCGGTCCAAGTTCGTCCACCGGGAGGCCGATCACATTGAGCACGCGTCCCAGCGTGGGCGTTCCGACCGGGACAGTGATGGGGCCGCCGGTGTCGATCACCTTCATGCCGCGCACCATGCCTTCGGTCGACTCCATGGCAACACAGCGCACGCGTCCTTCGCCGATGTGCTGCTGCACCTCCAGGATGACGTTGATCTCCGATGGAACGGTGAAGCCCTCGCTCACTACGCGGAGCGCCTCGTAGATCGGCGGCATCGTCTTCTCGCTGAACTGTACGTCGACCGCAGGGCCAGAGATCTGGACTACCTTGCCGACGTTTTCCTTTCCGCGGCCGATCGTCGCGCCCTGATACTGCGCGCCTTCGTCCTGCCCTTCGCCCATGCCCTGCACGGCGTCGCGATGTGTTTCATTCATCTGTGCCATATCTTCCTGTCTTCATCGCATCGGCGTGCGATGCGCTCCGTTTGTCTTTATAAAGCGGCGGCGCCGCTCACAATCTCGATAATTTCCTTGGTGATGGCAGCCTGGCGCACGCGATTCATGGTGAGTGTGAGCGAGTCGATCATGTCTGAGGCGTTGTTGGACGCCGAGTCCATCGCCGTCATGCGCGCGGCATGCTCGGAAGCGACCGACTCCAGCATGCCGCGATAGAGCTGCGTCGCCACGAAGCGCGGTAACAGGCTGCGCAGCATCTCTTCCGGTGGCTGCTCGTAGATGTAATCGACATCGGCCGTGCCGAACTTCTGCGCCTCTTCATCGGCCTCGTGCGTGTCCGGCTCTTCCAAGCTCACGCCCGCGCTCCGTGCAGCTTCGCCGGCACGCTCGCGCTCCTCTTTCGACAGCTCCTCTGCCTGCGCAATCTCGTGCTCGCCGGGCTCCGCCAGCGGAACCAGCCGCTCCACCACCACGCGCTGCGAAATGACCGAGCGGAATTCGTTGAAGACAACATAGGCCGCATCAATCTCGCCGCCGACATAGCGATCGACAATGTCCTGCCCGATCTCGGCGACAGCGTCGAAGCGCAGCTTCTCGAGCATCCCGGGATGATCGCCCGTCACTTCAATGGGCGCGGAGCGTTCCCCTCGACGGCGCACCAGCGGCTTCTCTTCAAGCTCGCTCTCAAGCGACATGCCTTCCAGCTGCTCGTTGGCAGCCTGCCGATCGTCCTCGGCAGCATCCCGTGTCACCTTAGCCGCAGGATAGCGGCGGCGAAACAGATCACGCGCCTTGCGGCCTATGGTTTCCACATCGACGTTGCGGCTCTGTTCGCCGTTCTGCGCCATGATGAAACGCATCGCGGCCTTGATGATGTTCGAGTTGAAGGCGCCGGCAAAACCCTTGTCGCCGGAAACCACGATGAGCAGCACATTCTTCTCTTCGCGCGGCGCAAGCAGCGCATGGCGCACTTCGCCCGTCTCTGGGTTGTATACATCGATGCGCCGCATCAGCGAGCGGATGACGCTGGCCATCATCTGCGCATAGGGCCGCGCCGTCACGGCGCGCTCCTGCGCGCGGCGCAGCTTTGCCGCGGAGACCATCTTCATGGCTTTGGTGATCTGGCGCGTGTTCTTCACACTGCGGATGCGCCGTTTCAGATCGAGGACGTTTGCCATCGTTGATTAGGCCTTTGCCGCGACTTCCTTCTGCTGCTGATCGGATGCCGCCTTCTTCTTGTCTTCCGGCTTCTTCTCTTCCCCGTCCAGCGGCTTCACAGAGGACTCCTTAAGCTTCGCTTCCTGGTGCTCGGCGACGTAGTTTTCCTTGTACTCCTTCAGCGCGGCTTTGATCCGATTCTTCAGGTCGTCGTCAAGCGTCTTCTTCTCGATGATGTCCTTCAGCAGCTGCGACTGGCCGGAGTCGAGATACTTGTACAGACCATCTTCAAAGCCGCGAATGTCTTCGACCTTCAGGTCGTCCAGATAGCCGTTGGTTCCAGCAAAAATGATCACAATCTGCTTTTCGGTGGGCAGCGGCGAGAACTGTGGCTGCTTCAGCAACTCAGTCAGGCGTACGCCGCGGTTGAGCTGGTTCTGGGTCACTTTATCCAGGTCAGACCCAAACTGCGCGAAAGCCGCCAGTTCGCGATACTGCGCCAAGTCCAGCTTCAGCGTGCCGGCCACCTGTCGCATGGCCTTGATCTGCGCAGCGCCGCCGACGCGGCTCACCGATAGTCCCACGTTCACCGCCGGCCGTACGCCGGAGTTGAACAGATCGGTCTCAAGGTAAATCTGGCCGTCGGTGATCGAGATCACGTTGGTCGGGATATAGGCCGAGACGTCGCCGGCCTGGGTCTCAATGATGGGCAGGGCAGTCAGCGAACCACCGCCCTTGGCATCGCTCAACTTCGAGGAACGCTCCAGCAGCCGCGAATGCAGATAGAAGACATCGCCCGGATACGCCTCGCGGCCCGGCGGACGGCGAAGCAGCAGAGAGATTTCGCGATAAGCCGTCGCATGCTTCGACAGATCGTCGTAGATCACCAGCGCATGCTTGCCGTTGTCGCGGAAGTACTCGCCGATCGCGGTCGCGGCATAGGGCGCAAGGTACTGCATCGGCGCGGGCTCGGAAGCCGTCGCTGCCAGCACGACGGTGTAGTCCATCGCGCCGTATTCTTCGAGCGTTTTCACCACCTGCGCGACAGAAGAACGTTTCTGCCCGATCGCGCAGTAGACGCAGATCAGGTTGTTCTTCGCGTTGTTGATGATGGTGTCGAGCGCCACCGCGGTTTTTCCCGTCTGGCGGTCGCCGATGATCAGCTCGCGCTGGCCGCGGCCAATCGGAATCATGCTGTCGATCGCCTTCAGGCCAGTCGCCATCGGCTCACGCACCGGCTGCCGGTCCACCACCCCGGGAGCCAGCCGTTCCACCGGGTAAGGCACGGTGTTCGCGAGCGGACCCTTGTCGTCGATCGGATGGCCGAGCGCGTTCACCACGCGGCCCACCAGCGACTGCCCCACGCCGACGCTCATGATCTGCCCAGAGCGCTTCACCTGGTCGCCTTCGCTCAGCTCGGTGTAGTCACCCAGCAGCACGGCGCCTACTTCACTCTCATCCAGATTCATGGCCAGACCGGCCACGCCATGGGGAAACTCGATCAGCTCGCCGGCCATGACCTTCTCCAGACCGTGAATGCGCGCGATTCCGTCACCGAGCGAAATGATGGTGCCCACCTCGTCGACGTGCACCTCGGAGTCGTAGTTCTGGATCTGCTCGCGCAGCAGTTGTGTGATTTCGTCTGCCTTGATCTTGGCCATGCTCGTGTCGTCTCTCTGTCTCGGAAATTCGTGTCTTCGTGTCTGTGTCGCGATCGTGGCGGCTCGTTGCGACCGCTGCACCGGTGGTTTGCTACGCTAACCGGCTATCAGTTCCTGCTTCATGCGGTCCAGGCGCCCGCGCACCGAACCGTCGTAGATGGTGCTGCCGATGCGAACCACTGCGCCGCCAATCAGGCCATTATCCTCTCGAAAGCGGGCGCGCACCCGGGTGCCTGCCAATCGCGCCACCTGCTGCTCCATCTGCGAGCGCTCATCGTCGTCCAGCCGCCGCGCCGAGATCACCTCTACGTCTGAGATGCCCTGACGCCTGTCCATTTCGGCTCGATACTCGGCAACAATCTCCTCAATTGCATTCATGCGGTCATGGCGCAGCAGCACGGCCAGGAAGTTGCGCACCTCGCGCGTCAGATGCAGACGCGGCGCCAAAGCATCGATCACCCGGACCCGCACCTCCGCTGAAATTGCGGGGTTGAACAGCGCCTGACGCAGGTCGGCGCTCTCCTCAAGCGTAGACAGAAAATCGTTCAGCTGCGCATTCACCTGGTCGGCAGGAATGCGGTCGCCGAGAACGACATCGGCGAAGGCCCGTGCATACCGTGCGGCAAAGTCCGCCATCAGTTCCGGCCCCCCTGGCTGCCATTCAGGCCGAGGCTGGAGGCAAATTCCTGGATGAGCGTGCGATCGTCACCTTCCGTCAAATGCAGCCGCGAAGTCGCCCGATCGACCGCCAGTTCCGCGGCAAACTTGCGCAGCCGGCGCTCAGCCGCGGCGCCAGCGGCGGCAATCTCCTGCTCGGCCGCTGCGACGATCTTGTGCTTCTCTTCTTCCATCGCCTGCTTGATGCGCGCCTCGTCGTTCGCGCTGTCGCGCTCGGCCTGCGCCCGAACCGCGGCGATCTCGCTGTCCAGCCGGCTCAGCCGCTCCTCCACCGCACGCAGCCGGCCCTCGGCCTTCTCCGTTGCGGTACGCGCCTCCACGATCTGCCGGTCCAATTGCTGCCGCCGGCTACGGAAGGCCTTCGGCAGGCCCGTCACCAGGAAGTAGCCAACAAAGACGAACAGCAACAGCGCATTGAACGCCCAGAAGAACAGGGACGCGTCCTCCGGCGACAGATGGAACAGCTTGGCGAAGGCGCGGACCGACTCTGAATGCTTGAAGACGTACTCCTCGTCTTCCTGCTCAGCTTTGGCCAAATTCTGTGAATTCGCCGTGCGGCTGTCCATGAAGTCGCTGCTGCTCTGCGGCTGCGACGGGGACGCCGTTTTGACGGGCCGCTGTGCCTGGGCAGCAGGTGTTTGCGCGAACGCGGGCGTCAGGGACACACCCAGCAAGGAGGCACCCAGAAGGATCGCTGCGGCAGTCAGCCGCATGGAAGGAGTCCGCATCAGTAGCCACCTCCGGGCGCGCCCGCGGCGACGCTGCTGGCCGAAGGCACGATCACCCGAAGAATTTCTGCCGCCAGCGCGTCTGCCCTGCTGTCCAGCGCAGCGCGTGCCTCCGCCGCCTCGGCATCCAGCCTCTCGCGCGCGACGCGCACCGTCTCATGCGACGTATGCCGGGCTTCCTCCAACACTCGGTCGCGTTCCCGCTGCAGCGCCTGCATGCGTTGCTCGCGGGCATGAAAGATCTCCGCCCGCGCGGCCCGCAATTTCGCCTCATACTCCTGCGATCGCGCATCGGCCGTGCGAATGGCCGCCTCGGCGCGTGCCACAGCACCCGTGGTGCGCTCCTGCCGTTCCGCCAGCACCTTCAGCAACGGTCGATGTACCAGCAGCCGGTAAGCGATCACCAGCAGCAAAAACAGCACAACCGTAGGGATCGAACGCAGAAAGAGATCGGCCAGTTGTTGGAGAATTAGGTCCAATGCAGTCCCCGAGGGTGCCATCCATCAGGATGGAAGATGGCGGCAAATACGTCTGGAAACTATGGTTCTAACAGAGCCGATTTTGGGGTGTCAAACCGCGGCAAACAGGCCGAATGAAGCACTTTCATCTCATCCAGAATAACTGCCAGAGAGTTGTTGACCGCAGACGGAATGAGGGTACACTGGTATGTATCTCGACCCAGTCCGGGTCTGCTGAACGCAGGGTCGAAGGGACGTAACACCGCTTCCCTTCCCCTGCAGCTCGGCACAATGTTCCGCCATTTTTTTTACCCGCCCAGATACATCTCGCCGTTGGATTCCGTGCCATTCCAGAATCGCCGATAGCGTCCCAACAATGATGCCGGCCCCTCCACCACCATCTTGACATCGCTGCCTTCGAAGACGCGCTCGGAGATGCGCGCGCCCGCACCCAGGGCCGCCAGCACGCCGCCCTCGCTCTGCGGCACCGTCATCGTCTGCGTCACCAGCGGATCGGCAGAAAGCGCCGCATCCATCCTCGTCAGCAACTCCTCGGTTCCTTCTCCGGTTTTGGCAGAAAGCACGATCACGTCTGGACGTCCGGAGAGCCCGGCGCGTTCCGGCGCCGGCAGCAGATCGCTCTTATTCAGCACCTGAATCTGTTTCGTGCCTTTGACATCCAACTCCGCCAGCACGCGATCGACCTCGCGATGGTGCTCTTCGCGCATGGGGCTGGCGGCGTCCTCAACGTGGATCAACACTTCCGCTTTCTGCACCTCTTCAAGCGTGGCGCGGAATGAGGTCACCAGTGTATGCGGCAGATCGCGGATAAACCCCACCGTGTCGGACAGCAAAATCTTGCGCCTCGACGGCAGCGTCAAAGCCTTCAGCTTGGGATCGAGTGTCGCGAACATGCGCGCCGACTCCAGCACTTCTGCGCGGGTGAGCCGATTGAAGAGCGTGCTTTTGCCAGCATTGGTGTAGCCGACCAGCGCGATGGTCGGGACTGGCACCGCCTCGCGGCGCTGCCGCTGCTGCCCGCGCACCCGGCGCACCGCGTCGAGATCGCTCCGCAACTGCACCAGCCGCCGCTGAATGCGCCGGCGATCCGTTTCGAGCTTTGTTTCGCCAGGGCCGCGGGTACCAATGCCGCCGCCCAACTGGGACATCGCTGAGCCGCGCCCCGCCAGTCGCGGCAGCATGTATTCAAGCTGGGCCAGTTCCACCTGCAGGTGCCCCTCGCGAGTGCGGGCGTGGCGGGCAAAGATGTCCAGGATGAGCTGCGTGCGGTCTACCACACGCGCCGGCAGGTCCTTTTCCAGATTTCGCAACTGCGTCGGTGATAGATCCTGATCGAACAGAACCACGTCAGCCCCGGCCGAGGCCGCCACTCCCGCGACCTCCACAATCTTCCCCTTGCCGATCAATGTGGCGGCATCCGGTTCCAGTCTCCGCTGCGCAACTTCCGCGACTACATCGCCGCCCGCGCTCACTACCAGTTCACGGAATTCTTCGCCGGCCGACTCAAAATCAAAAGCAGATGCGGCGGGGCGCGGAGCGCGCTGGCCATCGCCAGAATTGCCGGTCGAATCAGCCGCCAGAGATTCCAGGGGCTCGATGGGTCGAGCAGCCGCACGAGCGGCAGCCGCGGCCCGCGATGCGGCGCGCCGCCGTCCGGAAAACTCCACCGAAACCAGCACACAGCGGTTGGTCCGCACTGGCTGCGAGGATACGGCTCTGCTCATAGAGGGGGGAGGGGGAGTGCCATCGTACGCGTTACGACTCCGCCTCCTGGCGCAACGCCGTCGGCTGCGCGTGCGGCACGGCGGCCGGTGGATGACCGAGCCGGTGATCGTGCATCACGGAACGATTGCTAACCACAGTCGAGATGGCATGTTTGAAAATCAACTGCTCCTGACTGTTGTTTTCGAGAAGAACCGAGTACTTGTCGAATGAGCGAATCCTGCCAGTCAGCTTCACGCCACTGACCAGATAAATGGTGATAGGTGTCTTGTCCTTGCGGACCGTATTCAGAAAGGTGTCTTGAATATTTTGTGCCGGCTTACTATCCATGGTGGCCGATCTCCGATGCCTGGCGGCGACTTGTTTTTTCGTTCAACCGATACCGTGCAGCGCTTGCAAAGTGACGCCAATTTGCGCTCGTTGCATGGCAGTGTGACATTGCCATCAAAAAGTCAGTACCTGCCGGAAAGCCGTTACTGAAATGTCACGGCACGGAACTCCGGTCAGACACGTGTGTCGGATGCAGAAAATGAGCCCCGAGTTGCGATAGGCTTCTCTGGTGATCCCGGTGCACAACGTTACCACGTCCGAGCCATCTTCTGCGGAGCCCAATAACCCGGATCTAACTAGCGTTCCCCTGCTCGATTTCGCGCGGGAATATGCCCAGATCGCACCCGAGATAATGGCCGCGGTGGAGAAGGTCTTTCGCAGCCAGCGCTTTATTCTCGGTCCTGAGGTTGCCGAGTTCGAACGGGCCGCTGCCCGCCATTGCGGAGTGGCCCAGGCAATAGGATGCGGTTCAGGTACGGATGCTCTTTGGCTGGCACTCGCCGCCACCGGCGTTCAACCGGGCGATCGCGTCCTGACCACTGCCCTCTCTTTCTTCGCGACCGCCAGCTCGATCCTGCGGCTGGGCGCCACGCCCGTGCTGGCCGATATCGATCCACGAACCTGCAATCTCGACCCCTCGGCAGCGGCGGCGGCGCTCCAGAAGCATCCCGCGATCCGCGCCATCCTGCCGGTTCATCTCTATGGCCAGTGCGCCGATTGGACCGCCTTGACCAAAATCGCCGGGGCGTGCAATTGCATGCTGATTGAAGACGCGGCTCAGGCCTTCGGCGCCCGGTGGGGAGACATTCCTGCCGGCGCCCTGGGAGCGGCCGCCGCATTCAGCTTTTATCCCACGAAAAATCTCAGTGCAGCCGGAGAAGCCGGCATGGTCACCACCGCGAGCGAGGCCATCGCGCGACGCGTCCGTAGCCTCCGTGCCCATGGCATGGAGGTCCGCTACTACCACGAAGAGATCGGCGGGAACAGCCGCCTGGACACCCTGCAGGCCGCTGTCCTGCTGGTGAAGCTTCGCCACGTGGACGAGTGGACCGAGCGCCGCCGGGCGCTGGCGGCGCGCTATAACCAGCTGTTTGCCGCCGCTGGAATCGTCGAGCCGGGGCCCTATCCGGAACATGGTCTCGTGCTGCCCTGGGTCGATCCCCGCGCGTACCACGTCTTCCACCAGTATGTGATCCGCGTTGCGCGCCGCGATGAACTGCGCACATGGCTCACCGAGAACGGCATCGGGTCAGAGGTCTACTACCCGCTCGCGCTCCATCAGCAAAAAGCCCTGGCTTCCCTTGGGTATCGCGAAGGCGATTTTCCAGAGAGCGAACGTGCCGCCCGCGAGGTGCTTGCGCTGCCCATCTTCCCGCACCTGCGGGACGACGAGCAGGACCGGGTTGTGGCTGCCATTCGCGAGTTCTTCCACTAAATAGCCGCAGTATTTCGCATGAAGCAGTATTTCCGCACAAAACACTGCTGGGCGGTCTAATCTTCTACCGCGATGACTTTCGATCGGGAGGATTGACCATGATCGAAGCGCAGGCAGGAATTAAACCGCAGAACATTGCTGCAAGGAGCGCTTGCGGCAGCTGCGTTGGCCGCTGTGCCGCGTCCGCTGCGGGCAATGCCAAATGCCATTCCGCCGTCAGCTGCTCTTCAGCGCCTGATGGATGGCAATGCCCGCTACGTGCGGAACCAGATCGACTTGAAAGACTTCAGCGCGGGCCGCGCGGCGCGGGCACAGTCACAGTATCCCAGTCGCGGCGATTCTCAGTTGCGCAGATTCGCGGGTGGCTCCGCTGAATTGATCTTCGATCAAGGTCCGGGCGAGCTTTTCGTCTGCCGAGTTGCCGGCAACTACATGAATGTGGACATCCTCGCGAGCATGGAGTACGGAGTCGAAGTGCTCGGAGCCCCGCTGATCATGGTATCTGGGACACACGAACTGTGGAGCCGTGAAGGCTGTACTGCAGTATGAGAAGGACCGCAAGCCTCTTCCCGGACACCTGCAGATGCTGCTGGACGCGGTGTTGCCCGGGGTGACCGAGGCGATCCGACAGGGCCCGACTGACCAGTTGGACCATGCGATTGAGGCCAACGTGCGGCACAACGCACAACGGTTGCGACAGGCGCACCCAGTGATCGCGAAGGCAGTCGAAGAGAAGCGAGTCGAGGTCGTCAGTGCGGTCTACGAACTGGCCAGTGGGCAGGTCCGGCTCCTGAAATAGATCCGTTCTGCGCGAAATCAGCGATGATGGCGGCGCGCGGCCCGTTCCGCGTTGCGCATCTGGGCCTCGGCAGGAGCGCTCGACGCCAGCTTCGGCATAGGCTCGCTGCCCTGCCCGACTGCGCCTGACCGTCTCCCCATCCAGCCTGTACTTGATCGAGACTGTCGGCACCGGTAGGAGTCTCCCCGTCCCCTGATCGAGGGCCGGCTGCGCCCCCGCTGCGCCCAGCTTCAACGTAAAGGTCGGCACCGGCGGCCCTTTCGGGTCGAGCACCTCGTGCCCCACCACGACGGGCAGGTATCCCATCACATCATTCATCCGCAGCCCGCCTTCGTAACGGTGCTTGCGGTCGTTCCACACCAGCAGCCGCACGCGAGAGTAGGCGTAAGGCAGCCCGTCCTGGTAGGGACTCAGCACCATCACGTACTCTGGCGCCTGTCCGATCCGGAAACGGCGAGTGGGCGTCCGGAATCCGGGCCAGCAGATAAGCGCCCACGATCCGTTGTCCCTCCGCATAGCGCACCACCTCGTCCGGCACATCCACATCCAGACGGCGCGCCAGCAGCCAGCCCACGCGGCCGTGACTGTCGCGCACCAGCCACCAGTCCTCATACTGTGGGGGCGGCGCATTCGGATTCACCGGAACCGGCGTGGGAACAAAGGCGCTGTCCGGCGCGGTTGGCGGTGCCGGCGCCTTTCCGAGCACGACCGGGCCTTTCGGCGTGGGCCCTTTGCCCTTCGCGACCAGCTCCATCAGCCGGTCGGCGGCAGCGTCTGCTCGGTCCTCGGCTGCCTTGCGCTGCTGCTGGCGATAGGTTTCCTCGGCCGTAAGCTTCTTGATGCTTGCCCGCTCCAGCAACTGCAGCTTGTCGCCTTCGGGCAGCAGGTAGTAACGCTCTGTGTCGCGGCCCGGCGAGAGATGCGCGAAAAGCTCGTCCCGCAGCACCCCGGTGGCCACCACCGGATCCTTGGCATGCTCGCGGTTCAGCGCCTCGAAGGCGCTGTAGGTCGGCTGGTCGATGACAAAGTGTTCTTCGATCCAGCCGGTCTTGCCGTCCGGCGTCTCCACCTGCAAAAACCGGCGCTCGCGATCCAGCACCTTCAGCTTTTCGCCGTTGCTCACCGGCGCCACCTTGCTCGATACCGGCGCAACTCGGTCGCGCAGCCAAGCCCCCTTGGCTGCGACATATACGACGTCAGCCTTGCTGGAGGCGGCGCGATGGCATCCGGAAAACCCTGCGCCCACGACGAGCGCAAGTGTGCACGTCACGACAACGCGCGAAACGGGAGGGAGAATGCGCATGTTCCATGATTGCTCGACCACGATCTCCTTCAGATATACAGGCGCGCGCGGCAAGCTGGCGAGTCCTGCCGGTGGAAAGCGGGAGCGATACGGCTGCAACGCCTCAACAGTGTCACCAGCGGAACTCGTTCGCGGCTGCAGGAAGAATATAGCTGCCGCGCAATCCAAACCGCCCCGTCCGGACGTTCCAGCCTCAGGAGGCATTCCAGCAATATGAGCGACAGGGTCAGTAAATTGCTTACCAAGAAATTTCCTACCCGCAGGCGGTTTCTTGCGGGCCTGGGCCTAAGTGCCGGCACAGCAGCGATGGTCGGATGTGGGAATGACGGTCAACCCACCGTTAACCCGCTGCCTCCCAGCGGTGGCGGCGGCGGAACCACCCCAACTCCATCCGACGCAGACGTTCTCAATTTTGCATTGAATCTGGAATACCTCGAAGCGGAGTTTTACCTGCGCGCTACCACCGGCACGGGTCTCAGCGCGGCGGACATCGGGGCAAACCCGGGTGCAACCACTGGCGGCGCTCAGGTGAACTTCACCGATCCCGCCATCAAGGCGTACGCCATGGAGATCGCTGCCGACGAGCTCGCACACGTCCGTTTCCTGCGCACGGCGCTCACCGCTGCAGGGGCTACTCCCGTGGACAAGCCGGCCATCGATCTGTCGGGCAGCTTCAACGCTGCAGCGATGGCTGCCGGCATTGGCTCCAGCTTCAATCCCTTTGCCGACCAGACCAGCTTCCTGCTCGGCGCGTTCATCTTCGAGGACGTTGGCGTCACCGCCTACAACGGCGCGGTCAAATACCTCCTGGCCAACAGCAATACAGCCATCCTGAGTGCGGCCGCCGCCATTCACGCGACAGAAGCTTATCACGCAGCGGAGATTCGCACGCTCTTGGTCTACATGGACGCGGCGAACAGCAGCGCCGGTCTTTTGACGACCGCCGCTGCCATCTCTGCTCTGCGCGGCTCCGCCAGCTCCGCATCCGGCGGACCAGCTGCCGAGGTTGCGCCCACCAGCAAAACCATCGTTCCAGCCGACGCTAATTCCCTCGCCTTCCCACGCACTACGGACCAGGTCCTCGACATCGTCTACCTGAATGCCACCGGGTCCGCTGCCAGTTCCGGCGGCTTCTACCCGAATGGCATGAACGGCACAATCAAGGCGTCGACCAAAGCGGCGAACAGGAAAGGCTAGGGCGGAGAGACATGGATACTACTATCGAAAATGAAGTAATAGAGACCCTAGAGCGTCGCGCAGAGCGCCGCGCCGACCGCCGCAAAGTCATTGCAATGGGCGGCGCCGCACTTGCCGGCCTGATGTTGAGCAGCAGGATGGCACAGGCACAGTCGGGCGTCACGGATGCTGATGTCCTCAATTTTGCTCTCAACTTGGAATACCTGGAAGCGCAGTTCTACACGCTTGCCACGGCCGGTGTCTTCATCAACGACTCGAGCGTCGGCCTCTCCATCGACAGTGGCGACGGTTCCGTGAAGGGCGGCACCGTTACAACCAAGGCTGGCGTTAACATGCCCGTTACCGCAATTAAGTTCTCCACAACTGTTCTTGGGGACTACGCCATGGAGACGGCGACGGAGGAACAGAATCACGTCAAGTTCCTCCAGGCCGGCCTCAAGAGTGCGGGCGCAGTTTCCGTTGCGATGCCAAACATCGACCTCTTCAACAGCTTCAATGCATTGGCCACGGCAGCCGGAATTGGTCCCGCGTTCGATCCGTTCGATGGGACCGAGCAGAGCTTCCTGCTCGGCGCGTACATCTTTGAGGACGTGGGCGTGACCGCATACAACGGCGGCGCCACACTGTTAAAGGATCCGAACCTGCTGCAGTATGCCGCCGGCATCCTGGCGGTAGAGGCCTATCACGCGGGCAGCATCCGCACCCGCATCTACGCCGCGGGTGCGGCGGCACAGGGCCTTTCGCAGCAGATCGCAGCAGCCCGTGCATCCCTGTCGGCTGCGAAAGCCACCACGGCGCCAACCATGCCTGACGATGTCGGGGTGGGAAACGCAAGCAACGGCGATGCCACCATTGTCGATGCGGACACCAACGGCATCACTTTCGTCCGCACTCCCGCCCAGATTCTCAATATCGTTTATGGCGGCCAGGCCAGCGGGGGCGCATTCTTCCCCAATGGACTGAACGGCAACGTCAAGTAACCGCTTTTAGAGCTTGAATCACCAATGCCGGGACAATGGTCCCGGCATTGGCGCGTGCAATCTCAGTGCGTGCTCGTGATGGCGGCCGCCGCCGAAGCGTTGGTTGCCGTGGCCCCCGGATCGAGCTTCCCGGGGATCGTGCTGTCGAAGGAGAAGAGCTGTACGTCCGGGCTGCCTCCCAGATTTGCCGAAAGTAGAAACTTCTTCGACTGATCGAGCGAAAGCGCGTACGGTCCGCTGCCCACGGCAGAAAATGGCGAACCGGGCAGCGCCGTAAGTGTGCCGGACGCGAGCACAGAATAGCCACTGATGGTGCCATCGGACCCGTTCGCAACGTATAGATAGTCGCCTGTTCCATCAAACCTGATGGAGCGGGGCTGGCTGCCGGCCTTGAAAGGCGAGCCGGTGATCTCCGTGAAGCTGGACCCGATGGTGAACACACGAATTCCGACATTGGTCTCCCCGAAAAAGAGAGCTGTGCTGGCTGAATTCACCGCAAGTCCAAGGTCCTGGTTCGAGACACCGCTGGTTGTCTTCGGATTGATGATCTGCGTGTTCGCCGAGAGGCCGCCGCTGGTGTTGAACGGCAGCGGTGCGACGCCCAGCTGCCCCAGCGTGACGATGACATAGCTGCTGTTCGGCGCAACTACGATTTGTTGCACAGAGACATTGCTCGTATCCGTTCCGCTGGGGAAGGTGATTGAAACCGGGGAGCCCGTCACCTCCGATAGCGTGCCATCAGAGTTGATGGCGTATTGAGCCACAGCAGGCGCGCCATTCGCGAGACCGGCGACGAGCAGAAACTTGCCTGAAGGATCGACGGTCAGCGCCGATGGAGAGACGTCCTCCACCAGGGCGTTGGTGTTGATCAGCGACGTAACACCCGTGCTGCTGTTGATGGTCAGACCATAGACACCGATTCCGGCTACACCGGCATAAAGAAATGAATTTCCTGGGCTGACGACGAGCGAGCTGATCCCCGCGGTCGCGAATTGGCTTGGAGAGCCGGATAGCGTGGCAAGCGCCCCGGTGGAGGAAACAGCGTAGCCAACCAGCGAGCCGGTCTGCGTGCCGACATAGGCATAGCTGCCGACACTTCCGCCTCCACCACCACCACCGCCATCTTTATTGAAGAAATCACCGCACCCGGCAAGCAGCAACGCTGGGCCGCACAGGAACCCCACAAGCCATCGACTCCAAAGCCGTCTGCCGAACATGTCACTCATCCTATATGCGCCGGAAAATGCGGCAGAGAATGCAACGCAGAAATGCGCCGAGTGCTGTGTCCAATCCTGCCGCCAGGTACATCCGCATCGACGCATGCGCACCCCGGAACGCTCACCTCTGCAATTGGGAAAGTGACGAATGCGAGGAGAACGACTATTCGGCTGCGGATGATTCCGGAGCCTGACAGTTCGCACAAAGGCCCAGAACATCCACGGAGTAGCGCTCCGCCACGAAGCCATTGGGCAGCCGGTGGGGCTGCGGCATGTCGCCTAGCTGCTCCTCGTCCAAATCGTGGATGGCCTTGCACCGCGTGCAGACCATGTGATGGTGGGGACGATCGTTCATCTCCACACGCAGCGAGCCATGGTGCAGGCTGACCTCGCGAAACAGGCCGCTGGCAATGAACAGATGGATGTTCTTGTACACCGTGGCCAGCGAGATGGAAGGGATGCGCGCCTGCACACGCTCGTAGACCTCTTCCGGGCTGGGGTGCCCGGGGATGCTCTGCATCACCTCAAACAGCACCTGCCGCTGGTGGGTAACGGCAATGCCATGCGCGGCACATAGATCTCGAAAAGACCCATTTTGCCCCGAAATGTGTGCAGTCGGCATCCTGTCACAATTGGAAAATAGTTATCGAAAAGTGTCAATTCCCTGTGAATCTCCTGCGAGTGAATCGCAGCCAATCAGTTCGGCCGGTCGCGCCAGCCGCGCCCGAAGCGCTCGTCCAGCGGCTGCCTTCCGCGAAAGCCCGACTCGAGCGTATGCCAGAATTCGATGCGCGTTTCACCGCGGCGCCAGCACAGCAGAACCAGATCTCCATCGATGCGGCAGGGGAAGTCCAGGAGGCCGGCATCTAAGTCTTTCACCTGCACGCCGATAGAGTCTATTTCCGCAAGTGCCTCTTTCGCCTTCTGCACCTGGGCGTCCGCCTCGGTCCGATTGCGTGCCACGGCTGCGATGTCGACCGTCATTCCTCCCGACAAGAAGATCCGCTGGCGCAGTGACTGAATGTCTCCGTCAAGCCGTTCCGCCTCTTCCTTGGCCGCGATTGCCTGCTCCAGCAGCGATTCCACTACGGGCAACAGTGCGTTCGCTTCTTCGAGTGTGAAGGTCTTCATGCGCTCCTTTGCGCCACCTCCGGCGCCGCCACCTCAGCCGGGCGGGCCTTTGGTGCGGGGACGCCGATCTCGAGCATGCGGTCCAGCGCCACCTTAGCCCAGTGTTTCACATCTTCATCCACCCGGATGCGGTTCACCACGCGGCCATCCACCAGGTTTTCCAGCGCCCAGGCCAGGTGCTGCGGCGAGATGCGATACATCGTGGTGCAGAGGCAGCCGGTGTCGTCGAGCGTCATGACGTGCTTGCCCTTCGCCGCATATTTTTTGGCCAGCCGGTTCACCAGGTGGATCTCCGTTCCGATGGCGAACGTGCTGCCTTCGGGGGCCTGCTCGACCAGCTCGATGAGCCGTTCGGTCGAGCCGAGAGCATCGGCCTTTTGGCAGACCTCCCAGCGGCACTCCGGGTGCACGATGACCTGCACGCCGGGATACTTGGCGCGCACGGCGTCGACGTGGCTGGGCAGGAAACGCTGGTGCACAGAGCAGTGGCCCTTCCAGAGAATCACCTTTGCCGCACGCAACCGCTCGGGCGCAACGCCGCCGTTGATCTGCCACGGGTCCCATACCACCATTTCCTTCATCGGAATGCCCATCGCGTAGGCGGTATTGCGGCCGAGGTGCTGGTCGGGCAGGAAGAGGATCTTGTCGCGCCGGGCAAATGCCCAGTCGAAGGCGGCTGCCGCGTTCGATGAGGTGCAAACCAGGCCGCCGCGCTCTCCGCAAAATGCCTTGATCGCCGCGGTGGAATTCATATAGGTCAGCGGGACCACTTTGTCTTCGCCAACTCCGGCACGCTCGAGCGACTCCCAGCAAGCTTCCACCTGACTGATCTCCGCCATATCGGCCATCGAGCAGCCCGCGTTCAGATCGGGCAGGATGACCTGCTGGCCGGCCTTCCCAAGCACATCGGCGCTTTCCGCCATGAAGTGCACGCCGCAGAAAATGACGTAGCGCGCGTCCGTGCTGGCTGCGATCTTCGAAAGGCGATAGGAGTCGCCGGTGTAATCGGCGAAACGGATCACTTCGTCGCGCTGATAGTGATGGCCGAGCAGGACTGTGCTCTCGCCGAGCCGCCTGCGGGCAGCCGCAATGCGCGCGTCCATGGTGTGGTCGGGCAGGGTGAGGTAATTCTCAAGCGAGCAGGCATCGCCCTCTACACCGGAAACCGGGGCGCCAGCTACACGCGTAGCAGGGGCATCTTCTACCAGCAGTTCCATCGTCTTCCGCCTTCAGTCCGGCCGCTTTCGCAGCGCCGAACGGGGATGTTGAAAGCACTCTCGGGTTGCAGCCGGCTCGCTGCGAAGCTTCTGCCTCGCCCAGCCTGCGGGGATGTTGCAACCTCGTTACAACAGATGTCTGTCCGGACGAGCGCGACGCAAAATCCACGCGCCGGACATCCCCTCTGTTCTCCCCAGTGTAATACAGCGTCTAAATACGGCCATTGCGAGTTTATTTGAAACCGGGGAGGGCCTTCGAGACGTTTTGTTTGAGAGCGGATACAGCTTCGCACCAGCTCGGCCCGCGCGCACACCTGATCCACCGCGATGACGTCCCGCACAACGGCAGGTCACGCCAGCGGAAGGTATATTGGGAAAGGAATGCCACTGCCAGCCATCTTTTGCCTCTGCCTTTCTTCTCTGGCACACGTGGCGGACGCCCCGCTGCCACCGGTCAGGCTGGCCAACTTCGGTGTGGGCGACACGCTGTTCATCGTTGTGATCGCGCTGATCGTCTTCGGGCCCAAGAAGCTGCCGGAGATCAGCCGCCAGGTCGGCAAGCTGCTCTACGAATTCCGCAAAGCTTCCAACGATTTCAAGTTCCAGATTGAAGAGGAATTGCGCGCCGCCGAACAGTCCGAGCGCCAGAAGGAGCTTTCGGCCCAGGCCGCCGTCACGCAGCCGGCGACTCCGATTGCCATTACCGCCGGCGAGACGGTGAGCGCGGAATCCACCAGTACGGAACCGGAAATCGAAGGTGTCCGCGCCCCGGAGCCAGCCAGCAGCGAGGCTACCCCCGAAGAAGTTCCACCAACCATCCAGCCGCCGACCAGTGGCCTGCCGGTCAGCAGCCGGTCGCCCTACCGGCCGATTGAGAACACCGAGGGCGCGACCAAGGTCACTGCATCGGGCGAATCGTTAGACCAGCCGCGGGCGCCAGACCAGCAGGAGGCGCCAGGCCAGCCGCAGGCGCTAGACGAGCCACAGGCGCTGGACGAGCTGCAGGCCGATGCGCAGGACGCGATGCGGGCCGCCGCTGCCGACCCCTCCTATAACCAGCCGGAAACCTATCAGACCGGAGACACCGTACCTACTCATCATGGATGACGATCTCGTCGAGCGTGCGCGCAACGCGGTGACCGGGCGCGCCGAGCTGCCAGGCATGAGCCTGATTGAGCATCTCGAAGAGCTCCGCCGCCGCCTGATCCACTCCGCCATCTACCTAGTGGCCGGCTTCTTCATTGCCTATTACTTCCACGATGGAATCGCCAGTCTGATGATGCGGCCGATCATGATCGCTCTGACAGCGACACCACCTGAATCCGCAGCTTGTCTATCTGAACCCCATCGACCCTTTCAACTTCTACCTGAAGCTGAGCTTCGTCGGCGGCGCCATCATGGCCTCGCCCTTCATCCTGTTCCAGGTGTGGCTCTTCATCTCACCCGGCCTGTACCGCCACGAGAAGCGCTACGTGCTCCCGTTCATGAGCGCCACCGTCGGGTTGTTCCTTGCGGGCGCTTTCTTCGGTTATCACTACGTTTACCCAGGCGCACTCGATTTCCTGCTCGGGTATGGCAAGCAGTTCCAGCCGATGGTCACGATCAGCGAATACACCGACCTGTTCATGACCGTGATCCTCGGTCTGGGCGCCACCTTCGAGCTGCCCATCCTGGTGATGTTCCTCGCGCTCTTCGGAATAGTGACTCCTGGCTGGCTATGGCGAAATATCCGTTACGCCATCCTGGTGATCTTCATCATCGCGGCCATCATTACCCCGACGCCGGACATTCTCACCATGTGCGTCTTCGCCGCGCCGATGCTGGTGCTCTACATCATCAGCATCGGAGTGGCGTACATGGTCCATCCGTCGCGCCGTGACCGCAAGAAGCAGGAGGCTGCATCCTGATCCGCCGATTCTGTTTACTCGCCGCTCTGCTGGTGCAGCTTTCATTGCTGCATGCGCAACCGGCGACCCCGTTCAACGGTGCCAAGGCTCTTGAATATGCCCGGCAGTTCGTCGCCTGCGGGCCGCGCTTCAACGGCAGCGCCGGACTGCTCTGCGCGCAGAATTATCTGAAGAAACAATTCGCGCACGACAATCTCCAGGCCGACACCTTCATCGCCTCCACGCCCGCCGGGCCGCAGCAGATGACCAACTTCATCGTGCGCTTCCCGGGCAAGAAGGATGGCGTGATCGTGCTCGCCACGCACTACGAAACGAATTATCCGCTGCGCGACACCACGTTCGTCGGCGCGAACGACGGAGCGGCCACCACCGGCCTGCTGCTCGAGATCGCGAACCATCTGCGCGGGCGACACGCTGGATGGCTACAGCGTGTGGCTCGTCTTCTTCGATGGCGAGGAGGCGGTGGCGAACAGTGGACCAACTCCGACTCGCTCTACGGCAGCCGGCATCTCGCCGCAAAATGGCAGATGGATGGCACCTTGAAAAAGATCAAGGGCTTCCTGCTGGCCGACATGATCGGCGACCGCGACCTGGACGTAACCCGGGTGACTACTGCGACGCCGCCAACCGAAGACATGGTGTACGAGGCCGCGAAGAAGACCGGCAATGCGAGTCATTTCTTCAAGACTGAGGCCGCCGAAGAAGACGATCATCTGCCCTTCGTGCAGCGCGGCGTGCCTTCTGCCGATGTCATCGACGTGGATTACGGCCCGCACGACGCCGCACATCCCGACGGATGGCATCACACGCCCGAGGACACGCTGGACAAAATCAGCGCGAAGAGCCTGACCATCTCCGGCGAAGTGTTTCTGGAAAGCATCCGCCTGCTGAATGCGCGTTAGAGCGAATTTCCTGAAGTTGCGTGGTCCAAAGACCCCACTCGGCGTGGCCTTTCTTTAATGAAAGGCCACAAGAACTCTCACCTGAACCTAAACACCTACAGGAAATTTGCTCTAGCTGATGATCGCCGGCGCGCCCCTCACCTACTGGATCGGCTTTCACGCAGTCGTTCTCGCACTGCTGGTCGTCGACCTTGTCGTGCTTGGCCGCCGCCCTGAAGGTCCGCGCTTTCGCACCGCACTCCTCTGGACGGTCTTCCTCATCGTGCTGGCGCTGGGCTTCGCGGCCTTCGTGCTGCACGCGCAGGGCCAGGAGCGCGCGCTCGAATTCGTCTCCGGCTATGTGCTCGAGGGGTCGCTCTCGATTGACAACCTCTTTGTTTTTCTTGTCCTGTTCGGCAGCTTCGGCCTGACCGTCGGCCAGCAGCATCGCGCGCTGATCTACGGCGTGCTTGGGGCCATCGTGCTTCGCGCATTGTTCATCGTGGCCGGAGTCGCGCTCCTCGATCGCTTTGAAGCCATGCAGTACATCTTCGGCGCGCTTCTGCTCTATGCAGCGTGGCGGCTGGTGCGGCAGAAGAAAAGCCGTACCGCGCCGCCTACCGTCTCCCATTGGGTGCAAAAGCCGCGGCTGGCGGGTTTCGCCGATGTTGCTCGCCGTTCTCGCAATCGAAGTCACCGATGTAATCTTTGCGATCGACTCCGTGCCCGCCGTCCTCGGTGTGACCCACGATACCTTCATCGTCTACACCTCAAATATCTTCGCCATCCTGGGCCTGCGCTCACTCTATTTCGTGCTGCAGAGCCTTCTCCATCGGTTGCATCTGCTGCACTACGGCCTGGCGGCGATTCTGGTCTTTGTCGGCGGAAAGATGATCGCGACGCGCTGGATTGAGATACCGACGCTCTGGTCCTTGCTCGTGATTCTGGTCACGGTGGGAATCTTTGCCATAGCTTCTCTACTGCTGCCGGCGCACCCGCGATCAACGTAGCGCCGGGGATTCCTGTTTCTCTTTGCTGGTGGCAAGCAGCGGTCCGAAGCTGACCTCGTCGCCTGTCAAATGGGAGTGAGTGCCGAATCGTGCATCGTCACGCTGCGGAAAATCATTGCGGTAATGGGCGCCGCGGCTCTCCTCCCGCGCCAGCGCGCTGAGCACAATCGCGCGCGCCACCCGCGCCAGGGAACGTGCCTCGTAGTCACGGCGCTTCCACGTAGCGGACGGAGTCGCGTCTGCATAGCTAGTCGCGGCTGCGTGATCGATGCTCTTGAGCAGCCCGGCATCGCGCAGCAATCCGGCATGCTCCCACATCTGCTGCTGCAGCTTTTCGATGGCTTTTCAACCGGTGGGAGCGATGCTGCGTCACGCGGCGGCTTCGCCGCGGGCACCTCGGCAACCTTCATTTGCAAATCGCTCTCCCGGCGCATGCTCTCCGCTGCACGCGCGCCGAAGACCAGCCCCTCCAGCAGCGAGTTGCTGGCCAGCCGGTTTGCGCCATGCACCCCGGTGCACGCCACCTCGCCCGCGGCATAGAGTCCGGGCAGCGATGTTCGTCCATCGACATCGGTCCGCACGCCCCCCATCAGGTAGTGGGCCGCTGGACGCACCGGAATCAGGTCGCGCGCCAGGTCCAGCCCATGCTGATGCAGAAATGCGGAGATGCCGGGAAAGCGCGCGTCCAGATCGATGCCGGTTACGTGCCGCATGTCCAGATAGACCGGTAGCGTCTCGCCCGGCCGCATGCCCATTCCCTCGCGCGTGATCGCACGCGCCACCACATCGCGCGGCGCCAGTTCCAGCAGCGGATGGTATCGATGCATGAAGCGCTCGCCCGCCGCATTGACCAGCCACGCGCCTTCCCCACGCAGCGCCTCGGAGAGCAGAAAGCGCGGCACTCCGGGCAGGCTCAGCGCCGTGGGATGAAACTGGTAAAACTCCATATCGGCCAGCTCGGCGCCTGCGGCAAGCGCGGCGGCAATGCCGTCTCCCGTAGCTACCGCAGGATTCGTCGTGTCGCTATAAACCTGGCCGGCGCCTCCACTCGCCAGCAGGACGGACAGCGCCTGCACTGTCTGGATTTCGCCATTCTCATCGAGCAGCCGCGCTCCACATACGCGGCCGTCGGCTGTGAGCAGATCGGTCAAAAGCGTCCAGGGCAGCAGCGTGATGCCTGCGCGTTGCGGATGCGTGCGCCAGCAGCGCACGCCCAATCTCGCGGCCTGTAGCGTCGCCATTCGCATGCAGAATGCGGTTGCGGCTGTGTGCGCCCTCGCGCGTCAGCATCAACTGCCCGGCGCGCTCGCCGGTGGCATAGCGATCGAAGCGCGTATCCCAGCGCAGCAGTTCTTCCACCCGCGCCGGACCCTCTTCCACCAGCACGCGCGCCGCCGTCGGATCGACCAGGCCATCGCCGGCCGCCAGCGTGTCCTCCAGGTGCAGCTCGACATCCTCAGTACCACTGATCGCAACCGCGATGCCGCCCTGCGCATATTGCGTATTCGATTCGCCGAGCGCCTCCTTGGTGACCACAAGGACGCGCCCAGCTGCAGCCAGCGTGATGGCGGCGCGGAGACCGGCAATCCCGGCGCCGATGATCAGAAAATCCGTAACGGCCGGAATGCGAACCGCGGCTCTTCCCATGAGCCGAGGCTAACACTCAGCAGCACCGGATTCATCATCGATGCGGGGTGGCTGCGGTACGATGAGCCGAGTGCGTACTCTCCCGATCCAAACTGTTTCGGCAAACTATGACGTGCTGCTGGGCGAAGGCTTATTAGCTGACCTGCCGCAGCACTTGCGCGTCATCTTCGGCGAGCGCCCGCGCCATTCCTTCGTCGTGACCGCTCGCCGAGATCTGGGCGCTGTGGTCGGAGGCTTTTCTGGCTGGCTTTGCCGCAGACGCAATCACCCACCATCCTGCAATTGCCGGCGGGCGAGCATCACAAGCGGCTGGCAGCGCTGGAGCGGCTGGCTCAGCAACTCGCAACCGCCGGGGCCGACCGCAGCTCCGTCCTGATCGCCTTTGGCGGGGGCGTCATTGGCGATGTGACCGGTTTTCTCGCGGCCATTTACATGCGCGGCATCGATTTCATCCAGGTGCCGACCACGCTGCTCGCGCAGGTGGACTCCTCTGTCGGAGGCAAAACGGGCGTCAACCTCGCCGCCGGCAAAAACCTGATCGGCAGCTTCCATCATCCGCGGTTGGTGCTGGCCGATACCGCGGTGCTGCGCACCTTGCCTCCGGCAGAATTGCGCGCCGGACTCTTCGAGAGCCTGAAGGCAGGCCTGATCTACGATCGGTCACTAGTCGAGTTCATCGAGCAGCACACAGAGGCTCTCCTGCGGCAGGAAACCGGGCCGCTGACGCACGTGATCGCGGAATCGGTGCGCATCAAAGCGTGTGTCGTCTCGCAGGATGAGCGCGAGGCCGGCCTGCGGATGATCCTCAACTTTGGCCACACCGTGGGACATGCGATTGAAGCGCTCACTCACTATCGCGGGTTGCTGCATGGCGAAGCAGTGGGTTGGGGAATGCGCGTCGCAGTAGAAGCCAGCCGCATGCACGGGCTGCCCAGCGTGGAAGCCGACCGCATTCTGACGGCGATCGACGCGCTTGGCCTGCCGCCGCTGCCTCGCCTGATCGCACGCCGCCTGCTGAATGCCGCCGCGGGCGACAAAAAACGGATCGGCGGCATCCGCCATTTTGTGCTACTTGAAAGCATCGGGCGGGCCCGTGTGGTCAACGACCTGACCGACGACGAGCTTCTTCAGGCCATCCAGCGCGGGCTGAAGCTGGGCCGATGATGGCAACGCGTGGCGCACGACCGGCAGGAACCACAGGCGAGCAGGATGCGGCCGCGGCCGTTCAGGCGATGTTCGATTCGATCGCGCCGCGGTATGACCTGCTGAACCACATCCTCTCAGGATCGATCGACCGGTTCTGGTGGTGGCGCACGGCGCGGCGTTTCCGGCACATTTTGTGCCAGCCCGAAGCACGCATTGCAGATGTCTGCTGCGGGACCGGCGACATGACCATGGCATTGCTGCGCCGCCGCCCGTCCCCGGCCACGCCGATCCTCGCCATCGATTTCTCCCACCAGATGCTTCTGCGCGGTGAAGCGAAGTTTGGCAAGCACGGAGCGATTGCCATCGAGGCGGACGCCCTGCACCTGCCCATTGCAGATGACACCCTGCAGCTCCTGACTACCGCCTTTGGCTTTCGCAACCTTGCCAACTACGAAGCGGGCCTCAACGAATTCCATCGCGTGCTCGCGCCCGGAGGCGAGCTCGGGATTCTCGACTTCAGCGAGCCAGGCGGCATCCTCGGCAAGCTCTATGCGTTCTACTTCCGTCGCGTGCTGCCGCGCATCGGCCGTTTGCTCTCGGGCGCGAGCAGTGCCTATACGTATCTTCCGTGTTCCGTCGGGCGTTTCCCTGCTCCGCCACAGATGCTCGCAGCGCTCGAACAGGCGGGCTTCCGCGATGTTCGTTGGACGCCGTATACCTTCGGCATCGCAGGCCTCTACACCGCCCGCAAACTCGCACGTAAGCAGTAGACACGCTTGCTGGCCCAGCACGTGCAGCCGCGTGTAGGCTGTGGGCATGTCCTCGCCGGATGAGACCGTAGCGAAGCCGACCAGAGACTCCCTCATAAGACGGAAGCGCGTCGCCGCCCTTGTTTCCATGCTGGCGGCGTGCGGCATGACCGCGCTGAAGCTGATCGCCGGGCTGCTGACAGGCAGTCTCGGTATGCTTTCGGACGCTGCACATTCCGGCCTCGATCTGCTGGGCGCAGCGCTGACCTTGATCTCCGTCCGCATCTCGGATAAACCCGCTGATGAGGATCACCCCTACGGCCACGCGCGCGTAGAGACACTCTCTGCCTTCACCGAAACCTTCCTCATGGGCGCGTCGTGCGTCTGGATTGTCGTTGAGGCCGTCATCCGCATCTTCGTCGCGCCGGTCACGGTGCGTCCTTCGGTCTGGCCCTTCGCCGTGCTGGCGCTTTCCATCACTGTCGATCTCAGCCGCTCGCGCGCGCTCAAGCATGTTGCAGCAGCCTCCGGCTCGCAGGCGCTGGAGGCTGACGCCCTTCACTTTGCCTCGGACATCTGGTCCAGCGCGGCGGTTGCGGTGGGGCTCGCCGCGTCCTATGCGGGCATACATTTCGGGATTGGTTGGCTGCGCTTCGCCGATCCTCTTGCGGCGCTCGTGGTCTCTGCTGTCATCCTGCGCTTTGCCTGGGGATTGGCGCGCCGCACCACGTATGAGTTGCTGGACACAGCGCCGGCTGGAGCGCGGCAGCGCATTGTCCGCGCCGTAGAGCGCATCGAGGGCGTCGTGGAACTGGAGCAGGTGCGCGTACGTCGCTCCGGCAACGGCGTCTTCGCCGATCTCCGCGTCGCTGTGCCCCGCTTCGACACCGCGGAACATATCGAGGTGCTGGTGCAGCGCGTCACTGCGGCGGTGAAAGCAGTGTCGCCTGGCGCCGATGTCACCGTCCGCACCGTGCCGCGCCAGGTGCTGGGTGAAAACATCTTCGATCGCATCCGCGGCGTCGCTGCGCTGAACAACGTCACGCTGCACGATCTGAGCGTGCAGCAGGAAGAAGGCGGCCTGCGCGTTGAGCAGCATATTGAGGTCGCTGAATCGCTGCCGCTGGTAGAAGCACATCGCTTCGTCTGCGAACTGGAGGAGCAGATGTATCGTGCCGCTCCCGAGGTGAGCAATGTGCTGACGCACATTGAGAGCGAGCCCGCTACCATCGAGGCAGCAGCCACGATCGAGCACGATCGCCGTCTACAGGAGATCCTGCGCGGTATAGCGCGAACCTTGCCGGAGATCATCGACATTCACGAGGTGGCGGTCTCGCGCAGGGGAGATCATCTGCATCTCTCGTGTCACTGCACGCTTCCCGATGCGCTGCCGATGCATCGCGTCCACGAGGTCATCACCGCGCTCGAGGACCGGGTGAAGCTAGAACGCTCGGAGGTCGACAGCATGCTCGTGCATCCTGAGCCGGAGGCTGACAACCGGCACGAGGGACGGCGATGCGATCGCGCGGAGATTGAAAACAGTTTGGAGGAAAAGAATGATCGCGAAGGTGGAGTGGAAGCACGATCAGGTCTACGCAGCCACATCGGATAGCGGGCACACGCTGACTCTCGACAGTGCACACGTCGAAGGCCCGACCCCGATGGAGTGCGTTCTGATGAGCCTCTGCGGCTGCACTTCGGTGGATGTCATCAGCATTCTGACCAAGAAGCGCGAGCCCTTCACTGCGCTGACCGTCTCCGCAAACGCTGAGAAGGCGAAGGAATCGCCCAACGTCTTCACAAAAATCGAGCTGGTCTATCGCGTGACCGGCGCCGTCAACCACAAGAGCATGGAAGATGCCGTCCGGCTGTCGAAGGAGAAATACTGCTCCGTCTCCGCCATGCTGGAGAAGACAGCGAAGATCACCTTCACTATCGAGTACGCGGAAGCATGATCCTCCGCCTCTTTCAATTCGCGCTGGTGGTGGTACTGCTGGTGGTGGTCGCCATGGTATCGGCATTGACCACAATGCACTTCGCTATCCACGGCGCGGAAGTAAAGGTGCCGGACTTTCGCGGCATGAGCGAAGCAGACGCGCGACGCAAGGCAGCTGCAGATGGCCTGGAGATCAGCATTGACGACCACTTCTACAGTGCCGTGGTCCCGGCCTCGCGTATGGTGACGCAATCACCTGCTGCGGGAACGATTGTGCGCACCGGCTGGCAGGTCCGGCTCGGTCAAAGCCTCGGCGCGCAGAGGGTTGCCGTGCCTTCACTGATCCATGATCCGGAGCGCGTAGCGGCGCTGGACATCCGGCGCGCCAGCCTGCAGCTCGGCACCATTGCGCACCTGCCGTACGCTTTGGCCGAGCCCGGCACGGTGATTGCGCAGTCGCCGGATGCGGGTGCCGCGTCTGTAGACCGGCCGACGGTCGCGCTGCTGCTGAGCGCGCCGGTGCCGCCGGAAGCAACCGGATACGTGATGCCGGACTTTATCAATCAGCCGGAAAAGACTGCAGAGAGCGCCGTCGAGAAGGCTGGCTTGAAGCTGGCGCCGCCGCTCTATCGTCAGGCGGACATTCCCTCGGTCGCCGCGATCGCTACTCCTGGCGAAGCGCCTGCGCCACCCGCTCTGCCGGTTGTGCCGGGGACGGTGATTGCCCAGCAGCCGGCTGCGGGAGAACGCATCGACTCTGGTGGCACCATTCAGTTCACGCTCGCGCAGTAGTTGCGTTCGTGATGATTGCGGCAAAAAATCCATCGCAGGGCAGCACACCTGGCAACATCTGCAGATAGCGGTCGCGCAAAGCTGTTTCGCGCAGTTGTTGCGCGCCATCCGAGTGAAGGCTTCCCTCCGCCCGCATCGCGTTGAGGCGCTCGCCCACATCCATCAAACGTGCTGACGGCTCCTCCGCTAGAAACGCCTGGACAACCATCGCGTTCTCCTCCGGCTCCAGCGAGCAGGTGGAGTAAACCAGCCGGCCTCCGGACGCGAGTACGCGAAAGGCAGAGAGCAGGATCGCGATTTGCCGCTCCTGCTGCCGTGCAAGGTCTTTTGCCGCGAGCCGCAGCTTGATCTCCGGATTGCGCGCCAGCGTCCCCGTGCCGCTGCAGGGGGCGTCGCACAGGATGAGGTCGAAATCGTCGCGAAACGCCAATTGCGTCGCATCGGCAAGCACGCAATGAACCTTCGCCATTAGCGGGTGACGCGCAAAGCTGCGCCGCATCGCGTTCAGGCGCGCTTCGCTGATATCACAAGCGGTGATCTCCGCCTGCGGGTTGTTCTCGGCCAGAATCGCGGTCTTCCCGCCAGGCCCGGCGCAACAATCCAGGATGCGGCTTCCGCGACCGGCGAGCTCGGCCACCAACTGTGATCCTTCATCCTGAATGCGAGCGTCCTGGGGCGAATCGCCACTCACCGGCAGCCGCCGCGCACGAGCCAGAAACGCGCCGGCGGGCAGAGATTCCGCATCGGTATCAGACACGGCATGCAATCGAATTGTCGCTGCAGGCGCCTGCTGGTCGTACGCCGCAATGGAGGCTACGGTGTCTGCACCGAACTGCCGGATCCACCGCTTGATCATCCACGGAGGATGCGCACTGGCGGGATCGAGAACGATGGACCCACGGTTCTCCGCCACGCGGCGCAACACCGCATTCACCAAGCCAGAGGCGAAGGTGTGGCCGCTCACCTTGGTCAGCTCTACACTCTCCGACAGCGCAGCATGTGCAGGAATGCGATCCATGCCCAGAAGCTGCCATGCACCCAGGCGCAGGGCAATGGCAACCGCGACGTCCGGCGGGGTCCTCCGCTGCAAATAACGGGCGACAATCGTATCCAGCGCAAGCTGCCAGCGCAGTACGCCCATCACCAGCGCGGTAGTCAGGTTGCGATCGGCCTGCGACAGCGACTGCATCGCCGGTGCGCGCAGCAGATCGTCACAGTGCGTGTTGCTGGACCGCTCCATCGCCAGCAGTATGCGGAAGGCCGCGAGGCGAGCAGGTGTGACTCGAGGAGCCATCACGAGCCCAATCGGTCGCCGTCGGCCACACCATGCCCGCGCAGGAGATCGGCGGACGGCATGCGGCGTTTGCCCTCGAGCTGCAGTTCGGTGACTTCGAGCCTGCCACCATCCCCCGCCGTGAAGAACAGCCGGTCGCCTTCCACGTGGAAGATTCCAGCGTCTCCGGGTGCGTTTCCGGGTCGCGCAGACGGCGCGAGCCTCATCCGGTGCAAGGTCAGCTTTTTCCCGCGCACCATCGTCCATGCGCCGGGCCATGGCTGGAAGCCTCGCCAGCGGTCGTAGATGGACGGTGCCGAACGCGCCGGATCGACCCGGCCATCGTCGCGAGTCAGCAGCGGTGCATTGGTTGCCAGGCTGTTGTCCTGCTTCTGCGGCGAGATGCTCCCGGATGCAAGGCCGGCGAGCGTCTCCACCATCAATGGCGCACCCAGCTCGGCGAGCCGTGGAACGATATCCTCTGCCGTATCGGTCGGCCCGACCGGCAATTCCAGTCTCAGCAGCATGTCCCCGGTATCCATGCCCTCGTCGAGCCGCATTGTCGTCACACCGGTGACCGTCTCGCCATTCGCCACTGCCCACTGGATCGGCGCCGCGCCGCGATACTTTGGCAGCAGCGACCCATGCAGGTTGATGTTCCCGTAGCGCGGCAGGTCCAGCATCCAGCGCGGAATCAGCCGTCCGTAGGCGACAACGATGATCGCGTCCGGCCGGATGCTTTCAAGCCGGGCCTGCAGCTCTGGATTGTTGCGGATCTTCTCCGGCTGCAATACCGGAATGCCTGAGTCGAGCGCAGCCTGCTTTACCGGAGGGACCGACAGCGCGAGGCCGCGGCCGCTGGGACGGTCCGGCTGGCAGAGAACGAGCTCGATGGTATGGCCAGCCTTCCGCAGCGCCTGCAGCGTCGGCACGGCGAAGGTGGGCGTGCCGCAGAAGACCAGTCTCACGCCTCTACCATTGGCGCCCCTGCCACTCGCGCCTCTACCACTCGCCCGCTCGTTGCATTTTCTTAATGCGACGAAGGACCAGGTCGCGCTTGAGCGAGCTGATGCGGAAGATGAAGAGCACGCCGTCCAGATGATCGATCTCGTGCTGGAAGGCGCGCGCCAGCAGCTCCGTTCCTTCGCGCTCGCTCCACTTACCGTACTCGTCCTGTGCCTTCACCATCACGCGGGCCGACCGGCGCACCTTCTCTCGAATCTCCGGCAGGCTCAGGCAGCCCTCTTCTTCAACCTGCTTGCCCTCCTTCAGCGTGATCTCCGGGTTGATGAGAACGAGTCTTGTCCTTCGGCTCCTTGTTGTTGCTCACGTCGATTACGGTGAGCCGCTTTGCAATGCCGATCTGCGGAGCAGCCAGCCCGATGCCCTGCGCCGCGTACATGGACTCGAACATGTCCGCCACCAGCTTGCGGAGTTCGTCATCGAACTCGGTAACCGGCGCGGACGGCCGCTGCAGGATGGGATCAGGAAACTTGACGATGGGGTAAATCATGCTTGCTTCGTTCTAGCGTCTGGGAGCTGCCGCGCCCTTCAAACCTTCCTCAGTAATTGCGGATCTGCTCCAGATATCCATCATAGTTACGCTTCAGCTCGGTCGCGGAATCGCCGCCGAACTTCTCCAGCGCCAACTGCGCCAGCACGAAGGCCACCATCGCCTCCGCTGCCACGCCCGCGGCCGGCACCACGCAGACATCCGAGCGCTCATAGGCCGCCTTCGTCGCTTCGCGCGTTTCGTAGGTGACCGACTCGAGCGGACGCCGCAGCGTCGAGATGGGTTTCAGGTAGCCGCGCACCACAATGTCCTCGCCGTTCGAGATGCCGCCCTCGATGCCGCCAGCGTTGTTCTGCTCGCGACGGAAACGGGTATGACCGTTCTCCACGCCGTCGGCATAGTGAATGGAATCATGAACGGCCGAGCCCAGCGATTGCGCCGCCGTGACCCCACGTCCCAGCTCCACCGCCTTCACCGCCTGCAGCGACATCACCGCCCAGGCCAGCAACCCATCCAGCCGCTCATCCCAGTTGGCATATGTGCCCAACCCCGGCGGTACACCGCGGGCGACCACTTCGAAGACTCCACCGATGGAATCGCCCGTGCGCAGGGCGTGGTCCACTTCGGCCTTCATCTTCTCTTCGCTAGCAGGCGACGCACAATTCAGCAGCACCTCGTCTTTGCCGGCAAGGGCGGCAATTGCTTCCCACGTCACCGGCTCTTCGAGTTCCACGCCACCCACGCGGATTACATGGCTCGTGACTTCAATGCCGAGAAAGCGCAATAGCGTCTTCGCCAGCGCGCCAGCGGCTACGCGCGCCGTCGACTCGCGGGCCGACGCGCGCTCCAGCACATAACGGGCGTCTTTAAAGTTGTACTTCAGCGATCCAGAGAGGTCCGCATGACCCGGCCGCGGCGAGGCAACCGCCTTGTGCTTTGCCGGATCGCCTGCGCCCACCGGCAGGATCTCTTCCCAGTTTTTCCAGTCGCGGTTGGCGATCTGCATGGCCACCGGCGCGCCAATGGTGCGGCCGTGCCGCACGCCGGAGAGGATGTGCGCCGTGTCCGTTTCAATGCGCATACGGCCGCCGCGGCCGTACCCCTGCTGGCGCCGCCACAGCTCCCGGTTGATGAATGTCTGGTCGACGTCGAGTCCGGCAGGAAGCCCCTGCACCAGCGCGATCAGGGCCTCGCCGTGCGACTCACCCGCGGTTGAGAAACGTAGCATGTGCCTTCCCGGTCAAACCTCGATTGTAAAGGAGGACTGGCCGTCCGGGCGGACGCGCTTGCGGCGCATGTTGTGAGGTTCGCTTCCTTTGGTCGCTCACGGTTGGGCGTGCGGCCGAGGCGGCCACCGCCAACGACCCGCTGAGACCCAGATCTAGCTCAGCAGCCACTCGTACTGCGCATCGGTAAGCGGCACCACCGAAAGCCGAAACTGCCGGAAGAGCAGCGAGCCCTGAAAAACCGGCGCCTCGCGCATCTCCGCAAGCGTCTTCGGCTGCTTCAGCCGTTTGCCGGGCGCGATGCGCACGACGGGACTCTTCGGGTTCGACGCATCCACGGAAACCACGTGCGCCGTGCCCACCACCGCCTTCTCCGTCACCGTGTGATAGATGACGAGCTTCTCGCCCTTCTTCATCCCGGCCAGGTTCATCAGGGCTTGCGGGTTCTTCACGCCATCCCAGGTCGTCTCGCCGTCGCGTTCCAGGTCGCTAAAGGAGTAGGACTCCGGCTCACTCTTCAGCAGGTAAGGCATCGTTCGTCACCTCGGCGTCAGCTTCGTTCAAATCGTTGCGATCAGCTTCGTTGTCCAGAAAGGCCCGGCTGTCCAGCAGCGGACGCTCGAGCGAGCGCACCCAGTCCGTCATCTCATCCGCGGCCCGCCCTTGCTGCGCGCTGCGATCCAGTTCGGCCGCACGGAGTACATCTTCGCGTCCAGATCGTCCAGGTAGTGGAACAGGATCGCGTCGGGCGTCATGGGCAGCTTGGGCGAGCCGAACTCGTACTTGCCGTGATGGCTGAGCACGATGTGCTCGACCAGCAGGCGCAGACGCGGAGGGAAGCCGGGGATGGCCGCGATCCTCTTTTCGATCATCGCAATGCCCAGCGTGATGTGGCCCAGCATCTGGCCTTCGAGCGTGTAGTCGAAGTTCAGGCTCCAGCGCAGCTCTTCGAGCTTGCCGATGTCGTGCAGGATGGCGCCCGTCATCACCAGGTCGCGATGCACTTGCGGGTAATGGGGCGTGACGCGATCGCACAGCCCCAGCAGCGAGACGATGTGTTCGAGCAGGCCACCGATCCAGGCGTGATGCAGGTACTTGGCCGCCGGCGCGCTGCGCAGCAACGATGCGATCTCCGGATCGTCGAGAAAGCTGCGAACCAGCTGCTGGAGGAACGGATCGGTGAAGCTGTCGACGAAGGCGTTGAGCTTCGTCCACAACTCATCGATGGAGAGGGTGGTATGCGGCTGGAAATCGGCCAGCGAATACTCCTCTGCGGAAGCCTTGCGAAGCTTCTTGATCGTGAGCTGCGGGCGTCCGTTCCAGCCGGAAACTTCAACCTGCACTTTCACGATTTCGCCGGCCTCGAAGGTGTCGGCGCAGGCCTCCAAGTTGTCCCACATCCTGGCTTCGCATTGGCCGTGCGGTCGGTCAGACGCAGCGAGAGGTAGGCGGCGCCGTCACGCTTGCGGCTGAACTGCTTCTGGGCGACGGCGAAAAAATCCGTCACCGTCTGCCCTTCGTACTTCGCGATATCGCCGAGGAAGACGGTCTTGGTATGCGCGGGAAGCAGCGCGCCCTGGCTCACGAATCGAAGGCTCATGGTTGCGGCTTGCGTCGGCGCCGGCGCGGAGCCGGTCGCTGCTGCCGGCCGGCGCGTTGTCGGCCGGCGCTGGCACGGTGTCCGGGCGTAGCCAGCGGCGACGGCGTGGAGGTCTGGGGCGGTGGCGGCGCTGCCTGCTTCGACTTGTTGGCCTGGTCGGACAAGCGCGTCTTGTCGCCCTTCACCTTCGCGCGCTTTCTTCTTGGTAGCCGTATCGCCAGCCAGTCCCAGCGGAGCGGATTGCGTCTTCTCCGCCGCGGCTTCTTCCGGTGTGGCCTGCTCGCGCCACGCGCTCGTTTTCCACCTGGTCCGGGGTCTTGGCCTTTTTGGTCTTCGGCTGGCGCGCACGATCGGAGAAGCGCGTCTTGCGCTCGACCGCAGCCGCGCGTCCGTGCCGGGGATGTCCGTGGAGCTGGAGTTCGATGCTACCTGCGCCTCGTTGCCTGCACCCGTCTTCCGTCCAGCCTGCAGTCTGCTCTGTCGGATGTGCGGCCGGAGGCAGAGCCTCGCGCGGCGCCTGGCCGAAGCGGATCTTCTCCTTCTTGCCCGGCTTCTCTACCGCTGGCGTATTGGCAAGCGCGGTCGTGGTGCCGCCAGCCGTAGCCTTGGCGGTAGTCCCTGCCGGGGCAGTCGCCTGTGCGCAGCAGTCCCTGTCGCAGCAGTCGCCGTCGATCCTGCCGCGCCGGCCTGGTTCGTCGCGGCCTCAGTCGTGGCCTCGCCTGCGTGACGTCCACGATGTGCGCCGGTATACCGGCTGCGCTTGAAGTGCACCTTCTTCTTCGGTCCGGGAGGCGCGTAGGCGCTGTAGAGCGGCTTGGACGAGTTGTGCACCGCGGCCGTATCCACATAGCCGGGGCGCACATCGATATAGGCGTTCTGCCGCAGCTTTGCCAGATATTCGCGCAGCCTTGGCTGCATCTGGCTCATGAAGGCGGCCTCTTCCAACTGCGGCCGGACGGAGGCGAATGGCTGCACGCCGCCGGGCGTGTGCTGCGGTAACCTTCAGAATTACGTAACCCTGCCGGGTACGAATCGGCTCGGTGGACTGGCCGGCCTGCAGGGCGAAGGTCGCGTCTTCAAGCTGCTTTGCCAGCTTGCCGCGCGTGTATTCGCCGAGATCGCCGCCCTGCGCCGCCGTCGAGCCGGCAGAGTTCGCCTTCGCCAGATCCTCAAAGCTGGCCCCAGCCTTGATCTTTGCGTCCAGATCATCGGCCTTGGCTTTGCAGCGGCCAGATCGGCTGCCTCATCGCCGCTCGTCTTCACCGGGATGAGAATTTCGCTCAGCCGCACCGACTCAGGCTGGGTGAAGTCGTTCAGGTGCTGGCGGTAGTACTGCTGCAACTGGGCATCCGTCATCTGAATGTGGCGGCCGACCTCATCGCGGATCACCTGCTGGGTGATGATGCCGTTGCGGATGTTCTGCTTGAAATCCTCATAGGAGACGCCCTGGCTGGACGCGGCCTTTTCCAGGTCGTCCATCGAGTCCAGATGGTTCTGCTTGCGGATCTCGTCCAGGCGCCGCACCAGTTCGGTCTCACCGGTGATGTCCAGATCCTTGCCCTTGGAGAGCAGCAACTGCTGGTCGATCAGGTCGCGCAGCAGATCGCGCTTATGGTCCTCCAGCTCCTGCTCGCTCCAGCCCTGCTGACGGCCTTCCTGCTCCAACTGCGTCTCGGCGCGGTTGTAGTCCGAGGTGTTGATGATCTGGTCGTTCACCTGGGCCACGCTCTCCTCGACGACATGGCCGCCGAAGGGTGAGGCCTCCGCCTTGGGGTCGAACTTCGCGCGCTCCGCCTGCTGGGCCGGCGTCAGGGGCTTGTTGGTCTTCTTCTGGGCAAGGACGGGGGCGGCAGCGAGCAGGGAACCTGCCAGCAGCCAGCAGCAAACATCGGAACGGCGAAGGGTCATGAATCTCTCTACATGCCCGGCCTGGGTCGCAGGCCGGGGTTTCGGATCAAGGGTGCGGCTTACGATGGACGTGCTCTGACGCCGGCACTTCCCGGACGTCCTGCTCGTCGTCTCCAGATTCGAAGACGCGCTTGTGCGTATTCTACTCACCACCGACGGTGCATGCACGGGTCGATTAGCGAGATGCTGGAAAGCCCGATGAGACGACCGGCGGCCTGCCTGCGAGATCGTCATCCCAACGCGCTGGCCTGCGCGCTGGCCGAGGCCGTCCTCGCATCACACCTACGTGGCAGGGTAAAACCCGCTGGTCGTGCTCCCCCCGGTGCTATACTCGCGTCTAATAAGCAAGCGCCAGGACTGCTGTTTGTTTGCGTGAGCCTGCCGCAGGCTACCTTTCTCATGGCACCCAGTCCGCGCCGCTCCGCTATCGCCGTTGCTGTCTTCCTCGCCGCCTGCGCCGCTGGTGGCACCCTTGTGCAGCGCACTGTAGGCGCCCAGGCCCAGGCCGACGAATCGACCCTGCGGAACGACCTGCGCTCCTTCACCACCGTCTACAGCCTGGTGGAGCAGAACTACGCCGAGCCCCTGAACGGCGACAAGGCCGAACGAGCGATCTACGACGGCGCGATTCCGGGCATGCTGCGCGTGCTCGATCCGCACTCCAGCTTCTACGATCCCAAGGCCTACGCGAAGATGCGTGAGGACCAGCACGGCAAGTACTACGGCGTGGGCATGACCATCCAGCCGCAGAACAACAAGATCGTCGTGCTCTTCCCCTACGAAGGGACGCCCTCCTTCCGCGCCGGCCTCAAGCCTGCCGATGTCATCGTCGCGGTGGACGGCAAGTCCACCGACAACATGGACTCAACCGAAGTCGCCAACATGCTGAAGGGCCCCAAGGGCACGCATGTGCAGGTGACGGTGACTCGCTACGGCCAATCCAAGCCGCTGAACTTCGACCTGGTCCGCGACGAGATTCCGCACGGCTCGATCGACCTGGCGTTCATGATCAAGCCCGGCGTCGGCTATATCCACATCACGCAGTTCCAGGAGACCACCGGCCATGAGGTCGGCGAGGCGCTGGACAACTTCGGCCCAATCTCAAAGGGCCTGGTGCTGGATCTGCGCAGCAATCCCGGCGGACTGCTGACCGAAGCGGTCTCGGTCTGCGACAAGTTCCTGCAGAAGGGCCAGGTCATCGTCTCCCAGCGCGGGCGTGCCTATCCCGAGCAGACCCAGCGTGCGACCCACGGCAACGGCGGCAAGAGCTTCCCCATCGTCGTGCTGGTGAACCACGGCACCGCTTCGGCGGCGGAGATCGTCAGCGGCGCGCTGCAGGACCACGATCGCGCGATCGTCGTGGGCGAGACCACCTTCGGCAAGGGCCTGGTGCAGACGGTCTATCCGCTCTCCGACAACACCGGCCTGGCGCTGACGACCTATCACTACTACACGCCCAGCGGCCGGCTCATCCAGCGCAACTACAACGGCGTTTCGCTTTACGACTACTACTACAACCACGATCAGCCCTCCGCCTCCGACGACAAGAACCGCGAGGTCAAGCTGACCGATTCAGGGCGCACCGTTTACGGCGGCGGCGGCATCACGCCGGACGACAAGATCGACACGCCGAAGTCGAACCACTTCCAGGACGTGCTGCTGGAGCACTACGTCTTCTTCAATTTCGCCAGCCACTACCTGGCCAATCGCACCGTCGACAAGAGCTTCCAGGTGGACGACGCGGTGATGAACGAGTTCCGGCAGTTCCTGAACAGCCAGCAGATCGCCTTCACGGAGCAGGACCTGAACGGCATCTCGGACTGGCTCAAGGCAAACATCAAGGCAGATATCTTCACCACCCAGTTCGGCGAGGAACAGGGGCTCCGCGTCCGCGCCGATTGGGACCCGATGATCAGCCAGGCCATCAGCTATCTACCGCAGGCACAGGCGCTCGAAGACCAGGCCAAGAAGGCGGATGAGCAGCGCGCCACGGCTGCTCTGCACGCCAGCCAGTAAGTCTTCTCTGCTGTCGGCCCTGGGCACGCGGTGGCAATTCAACCTGCGGAGGACAGTGATCATGGCAGACAAGGTCCAGAAGCTGGGTCTCGAACGCGACTACAAGCAATATCTCTACTTCATCAACAAGCAAGGCAACGTCGCGCGCAAGAAAAAGGGCGGCGACGGCGCGGAAGAGGTTGTCGCGGAGACGAAACTGGTGCGCGAAAAGGGCTATCTCTACTTCATCGACAAGGAAGGCGACCTGGCCCGGGCTGCGCGCAAAGGCAAGTCCGAAGCTTCACCCGGCCAGGACGAGCACGCGCAACACGACGAGCACCGGTCACTGAGTTCACCGAGCAGACGCCGCTCTTTCCTCCTGATGTTCCTGCAGGAGTGCGCTGTGCCATCGCAAAGATCCGCGTCTCGCCTTCGCGGATCACCGCAATCCGGTCCGGCCAATCCCAGCTTCTCTGCTGATGCCAGCAGTCGTGGTAGCGGCTCCTCCAGCGGCTCCTCGGAGAGCCAGAAGGTTCCGTAGTGCATGGGCACCATCCACTCGCGCTCCAAGGTCCTCGAAAGCGCGCAGAGCGTCTTCCGGACTGGTATGGACGGCACGGTAGCTGTCCGGCGAATAGGCGCCGATCGGCAGCAGCGCGACCTCCGGCCGCAGACGTGCGCCAATCTCGCTGAAAGCCCCCGAAGTACGCCGTGTCGCCGGAGTAATAGAGCCGGCGAGCGCCGCCTGTCAACGAAATAGCCGCCATAGCCGCGATGGCCGTCCGTGATCCAGCGCGTGCCCCAGTGTTTGGCCGGGGTGTGGTGATGGCTCAGGCCATGCACCTCATGAGCGCTCCCACCAGCGCAGCTCGATGATCTCGGGAAAAGCCGAGGTCGCGCACAATGTCGCTCACATCCGTCGGCACAACGACAATAGGCGCGCGGCCGGCTGCGCCGGCGGGTCGCGCGCACCACACGCCGCAGCGAGGAGCGGTCCAGGTGGTCCATGTGCGCATGGGACAGCAGGACGACGTCGATCGGTGGAAGATCGCGCACCCGCACACCGGGCCGCCGCTGCCGCCGCAGCAGGATCAGCCAGGTGGAGAAGACCGGATCGAAGAGCAGGTTCTGCCCCGCGGCCTGCACCAGGAATGACGAGTGGCCGATGAAGGTGATGCCCAGCTCATCCGGCGTCGCCAGCCGGGGCCGCTGATGCGTGCCCAGCATCGGCGTCACCGCCGATCGCCACAGCAGATGCCCCGTATACCGCAGCCTGCGCCTGATCTCGGCCCAACGCCCCATGCATCCCGTTCCTCTATTTCTTTTGACGCTTCGTCCCCGAAGTTCGATCCTCTGAGTTCGATGACAATCCGGGCTGTCGCGATCCCGCTTTAGGCTCATAGCGGCGTTCCCAGGGGAATGCCATACTGACTCCACCGTTCCGCAGGTATTCCCATTTCTGGAGCGGACGGAGTCAACGATTGATCCCCACCGCAGAGCTGGCGACAGCCTCCGCGAAACGAACTCTCAGCGATGCCGCGTCTGCCCACCTCGACCTGGCGCGAGGACTCGCGGCGGCCGCAGTTGCCTTTCAACACCTGCGTTCCGTGCTCCTGCTGGACTGGCCGCAGACCGCGGTGCATTCTCCTCTGGCGGCTGCACTCTATTTCTTCGCCAAGTTCGCTCACCCGGCGGTCATCGTGTTCTTCGTGCTCAGCGGATTCCTCGTCGGTTCCAGCGGAATGCGCGCTGTCGAAAAACGCACGTGGTCCTTTCCCCGCTATCTACTCCATCGCTTTCTCAGGCTGGAAATCGTCCTGCTGCCTGCGCTGCTGCTGGGCCTGCTCTGGGACAGCGTAGGCATCCATGTGCTGCACGCCTCCGCCCTTTACAACGGGGAATGGCACCTGTTGGTGCGCTCGGGTCCCGTCGACCTGGGCTGGCATACGCTGCTCGGAAATGCCGCCTTCGTGCAGGACATCCTGGTCCCTACCTACGGCACCAACACAGCGCTGTGGAGCCTTTCGTATGAATTCTGGTACTACGTTCTCTTCGGCCTGCTCGTCACTGCGTGCGTGCGCACGACTCGTCTCTGGCTGCGTCTGGTTCTTGCGGTACTGATCCTGCCCGTGGCCTGGTTCATCGGATCCGGGATCATGCTACTGGCGCCCCTATGGTTTCTCGGACTCGGCATCTACCTGCTGCCGCGACTGAGGCTCTCACGCTGGGGAAGCCGCATCCTGCTGACCTGTTCGACGCTGGTCTTCCTCGCTTTTCTCGCGATCACCTTCGGCAATCGCGCTCCAGTAGAGGTTCTTACCCGCCCCCTGCTCATCGATCTGGTGACCGGTGTCCTTTTCAGCCTGGTGCTCTATGCCGCTTTGCATGCCAATCCAGCGCGCCCCCGTTACCGGCAGATTGCACATCACATCGCCGCGCCAACCTACACGCTGTATGCGAACCATCTGCCGGCGATAGTCCTGCTGCTGGCATGGATTGGCGTTCGCAGGGCGCCGACTCCCCTGCATTGCCTGGAGCTCATAGGTTGGTTCATCGTCTTCTGGTTCTATGGCTATGGCTTGTATCTGCTCTTCGAAGCGCGCACGCCGGCAATACGAAGCTGGATAGAGTCTCGACTCTTGCCGGCCGGCGGCAAGAGCGCATGAGTACGATCGGGATACGGCCCGAGCAAGAAGTGTCACTTTCTGGCCTGAATAGCAGACGAGGTACGAGACAATGCGTGCAACGCATGCATCTCGTCCCTCGCCTCCCTCAACTCTTTGCTCTCGGCCTGCTCTCTTCGCTGGCCGTGGCTGCACAGAGCGTTCCTACCGCCCCGGCAGATGCGCCACCGGCCCCGGCCACCCAGCAGACTTCTCCCGCACCACCGCCGGCCCCCCCGGTTCAGTTCACCCCCACCATGCCCCCGCGGCCGGTTCGCTACTCCGGCAGCCTTGGATCGACCTACATTCCGCTGGACAGCTGGATGTATCCGGAGATCATGCGCCTCTACTCGCTCGGCTTCCTCGACACCGTCTTTCTCGGAATGCGGCCTTACACGCGCACCAGTGTCGCCCATATGCTCGATGCGTCGGCAGGCAGAATCTACAACAGCGACAGCGACGAAGCCAAGGAGATCTACAGCGCACTCAGCCGCGAGCTCGCGCCCGATCTGGAGATACCCCTGGACGCACATCGCGGCCACTCCGAGATCGAGTCGGTCTATACCCGCGTGCTTGGCATCACCGGGCAGCCGCTGCGCGACCCTTACCACGCCGGCCAGACCATCGTGAACGATTACGGCCGGCCCTACGCGGAAGGCTTCAACAACATCACCGGCGCAAGTGTCCGCACAACTCTCGGCCGCTACTCGGGCTACTTCCGCGGCGAGTATCAGCACGCGCCCGCTTTTGCGGGTTACTCAACGTCCGTGGCCAATTACATTGTCAGTCCACGACGATGTGCCGTTCACTTTCTACAATCCGACCATGCCCTACGGTAAGACGCTGCAGAGCGTCGACACGTTCCGCATTCAGGAGGCATATCTCGCGGCAAACTTCGCCAGCCACGAGATCTCCATCGGCAAGAGTGACGAATGGTTCGGTCCCGGACGCGGCGGCGGCATGGGCTACAGCAACAATGCGGAGAACATCTACTCCATCCGCATCAACCGCGTCGAACCCGCGCACATCCCATTCGTCTCGCGCTTTCTCGGGCCGATCCGTTACGACTTCCTCTACGGCAGCCTGCAGGGACACACCGCTACAACGGCGTCTACACGCACTCGGAAGGGTTCAGCTTCAAGCCTACTTCGAACTTCGAGTTCGGCTTCGAGCGCACCATCGTCTTTGGCGGCAAGGGCCACCAGCCGGTCACGTGGCATACCTTCCTCAAAGGCTTCTTCGACATCAACGACACTACCTATGCCGGAAAAGATCGGCCGCGATGATCCCGGCGCTCGCTTCTCCGCGTTCAACTTCTCCTATCGCCTGCCGTTTGTGCGCAACTGGCTTACGTTTTACAGCGACTCCGAGTCCCACGACGACGTAACCCCGATCAGCGCTCCCCGCCGCGCCGCAATCCGGCCCGGCATCTATCTGTCGCATTTCCCGGTGCGCCGAAGCTGTCGCTGCGCGTGGAGGCCGTCTCTACCGATCCACCCACCGGACGCAGCATCGGCGGCAGCTTCATGTACTGGGAGGCAGAGCAACATCAGGCGTATACCAACAAAGGCTTCATCTTCGGGGACTGGATCGGCCGCGAGGCCAAGGGCGGCCAGAGCTGGCTCACCTATCACCTCAGCGGCAACGAGTGGCTGGAGTTTCAGTATCGCAACGCGAAAGCGGCAAAAGATTTCATGCCCATGGGCACGACTCAGAACGACTTCACGGTAAACGCCGTGAAGCGGTTGGGCAAAGACGTGGAAGTAAACGCCTGGGTGCAGTACGAGCGCTGGAAGGCGCCCGTACCTGCTGAACGGCGACACCTCCGCGCAGAACGACACCAGCATCGCTGTGCAGCTCACCCTCTATCCGCGCAACATTCGTCGCTACTGATCGCGCTGGATCATCACGGCAGCTCGCGGACCTTCAGATCACGCTGTCTCTCGGCAGGAAGGTGCGCGCGATGCGCCGCAGCTCATCATGCACATACAGGGCATGGATCAGCATGGCGATCGCTCCGGCGATAGCCGTCGCCAGCACACGATGCATCCGCCGTACTGGCCTCCGGCGTTCGGCCTAACGCCAGGATAAAGGCGATATAACTGGTCAGCGGAACAGCGTAGAGCGCGTAATTCACATTCTGCAGCGCATATGCCAGATACATCGAGAGGACGATGAGCACGCTGAGCCAGATTCCGTCCGGGCGCAAGAGTCATCGCCACCAGCGTCGCCAGTGCTGCACCCACAAACGTACCGCCGAGCCGGGCGATGGAACGCACATTGGTCAGCAGCAGGTCCGGCTTCATGATGATGAGCGCAGTCATCGGAATCCAGTAGGCGTTATGGAAGTGCAGCAGTTGTGCGATGCCTTGAGACACCAAGCCGGTGAGCGCCAGAAGCAATGCGTAGCGGAAGGTGCTGGAACGGAAAGTCAGGTTCTCCACGATCGCTCTTCGCTGCCAGCCTGGCGTGTGGATTCCCGGCTCGGAGTAGGTGCTGCGCGCTGGCGGAAAGAAATGCCACAGCAGCAGGATGCAGAGGAACTGCAGGAACCCTCCCGTCAGCACGCCGGCCGCGCGCAGAGCAGCTTCATGCGGCGTCCCTGGCACGGCACTCGATACAACGAGAAAAATGCAGCACTGCTGCCCCACCCACGATGCCGGCGAGCTGATGGCGCTCGACATTCCGTAGCAGAAGGCCCAGAACGTCACCAGGACGAGCAGCACCCATGGGCGATTCGCCGCCAGCTCACCGACGGCGGCGGAGAGCGCCATGCCCAGCGTCGCCAGCACCATGGGGCCGCCGCGAAACCACAGCCGGCCGCTGAAACGCGCCGAAGCCCACCGACTGCGCGCTGCCGGCAATCACCAGCGCAGCAAAGCGATGCCCCGACGACAGCGCTCCGATCAACGCGATGGCGATGGCCGGAAGGCAGAGCAGGCTGGAGCGCCACTCTGCTGCGTCCCAGTCCACGCGGCGAAGCTCGTGAGTCAGACCAGTAGTTGCCATCCCGGAAAATACTAAGCGGTGGATGCGTACGCCTGGTGCAATGCCGCTGCAAAGAGGCGTTGAGGTCCCCGAAACTACCTAGCGCTCACCGTGACCTCTTCGAGCGCCAGCTTCAGAGTGGGCTCGCTGGCGTCCAGCCGGATCGCCGAGCAATCTTTCACGATCCAGTCAGGCTTCGCGGCGACCAGATCTGTGATGGACGCCGTGGTCGTGAACGCGATGACCCGCGCACCGGCATTCCTGCCGGACGCGATGCCGGCAAGAGCATCCTCCACGACGATGCACCGCTCCGGCGCAAAGCCCAGGCCGGCAGCGCCCTTCAGATACGGCTCGGCATTGGGCTTGCCATGCGTGATGTCGTTGGCGGTGATGACAACGCCCGGCCGTCGGCAGGCCTGCGGCGCGAATCCGCACCTCCGCCAGCGGGCGCGTGCAGGAGGTGACGATGGCCCAGCGATCGTTCGGCAGCGCCGCCAGCAGTTCCTTCACGCCGGGCAGCGGAACAATGCCGCAACATCGTCGATCTCGGCCTGCTCGACGATGCGGTTCTCGGCCTCGTGGTCGGCATCGGGCAGCAGATCGCGCAGGGTGGTGATGCTGGGGCGTCCATGCGCATGATGCAGCACCTCCTGCACGTTGAAGCCGCGGTCGGCAGCCCAGCGCGACCATACTCGCTCCACCGCGGGTATGGAGTTGATGAGCACCCCATCCATATCGAACAGCAGGGCCTCTGCGGAAACATTCGTCATGCCTATGCTATGCGAATACGAACCCGCCACGCTCGCTACTTCGCAGGAAAGAGGAAGCGCAGGAACGGATCGACGCGCTTCGCCCATGCGTCCTCGTTGTGACGGCCGCCGGGCACGCGGAGATACTGCATCTCGATGCCGTCGCGCCAGCCGCGCCGCTCCAGCAGGCGATGCAGCTCGTCGCATTTCTTGATCATCGCCGGCCCCTCGGCAAGCCCCATGTCCAGCCAGATGCGCGGCCGCGGCTCCGGGCGCGTGCGGCGCACGTACTGCAGCATCTCGCCGCGCGCCCACCACACCGAAGGCGACAGCACCGCCAGCCGTCCGAAGACCTGCGGCCAGGTGAGTCCGAGATAGAGCGACACCAGACCGCCCAGCGACGAGCCGCCGACGCCGGTGTGCGCAGGCCCGTCGAGCGTGCGATAGTTCTGATCCATCCAGGGCTTCAGCTCCTCCACCAGCAGCCGGCCATAGAGATTTCGCCTTGCCTCCGCCCAGGTTGCGATCGCGCATGGGCGTGTACTCCTCCATGCGCTCGATGCCGGTGTTGTAAATGCCGACAACGATCAGCGGCTCGATGGCGCCCTCGTCGATCAGCCGGTCGCTGGTCGTCTGCACATCCCAGAAGCTTCCCTTGATGAAGCTGGTCGCGCCGTCAAAGAGGTTCTGTCCATCCTGAAGATAGAGCACCGGATAGCGCTCGCTTGGAGTGGAAATAGTCCGGGGGCAGCGCGACGATGACATCCCGCCGCGCCGGCAGAAACGCCGAGACAAACTGCCGGTGCAGCCGCAGCCGGTCATTGCCGTGAACCGGCACCGGATCGTCAAAGCTGACCGGCTCCGGCGCCGCGGAGGAGCCGGCTCCCCTGTGTCACGTCTGGAGCGGCGTTCCGAGTGATCTTTTCAAATCCAATGGCTCGAGAGTAAGTTGCTCTGCTTCGTACACGCGTCTCCTGAATATCTGCCGCGCTTCCGAGCAGGCGCGGACGCGTGGCCGCGGCTCTGCTACAGTAGAGCGGATTTCCTCTGAAAGAGCCTATCAAGGGCACGGCGTCTGGAGCCAGCGTGCAGGCGAGAGGGTTGAGCGGGAGAACCGATCGAACAAGCATGAATCGCGAATATCACAAGTGGTATTCAGAGCGTCTGGGCCGGGACATGGAGCTGCTGGTCTTCGGACACGGCGGCGTGCCGACCGTCGTCTTTCCCAGCTCGCAGGCGCGCTTCTATGAATTTGAAGATCGCGGCATGGTCGGCTCGATCGGCCACAAGATCGACAACGGCGAGATCCAGCTTTACTGCGTCGACTCGCTCGATGCCGAGAGCTGGTACAACCGCAACGTGCCGCCGCGCTGGCGCATTGCGCGGCAGATCCAGTATCAGGAATACATCCTGAACGAGGTGCTTCCGCTGGTCCGGCTGAAGAACTCGGAACCGGCCACCTCATCAGCCTGGGCTGCAGCTTTGGCGGCTATCACGCGGTGAACATCGCGCTGCGCCATCCGGACATCTTCACCGGCTTTCTCTCCATGTCCGGCGCATTCGATATCTCCAATTTTCTGCACGGCTACTACGATCAGGATGTCTACTTCAACATGCCGCCTCACTACATGGCGAACATGAGCGACCCCTGGTATCTGGACCGCTACCGGCAGAACACCTATGTGCTGGCCACCGGCTGGGACGACCAGTGCCTGGGCCAGAACCAGCATCTGTCCCATCTGCTGGGCAGCCGCGGCTGTCCGGCACCAGCTCGCGATCTGGGACAGTTGGAACAGCCACGACTGGCCCACCTGGCAGCGCATGATGAATGTTTATCTTTGATGGCATGATCCTGGCAGACACTAGGAGCGAGCGACAAAATCAGAACCCGCGACGGAAGGAGCAAGAGATGAAGAAGATTGGCGTCTTGTACGGCATGGAGAACACCTTCCCCGGAGCGCTGGTCGAGCGCATCAACGCGATGAAGCTTCCCGACATCACTGCCGAGTCCGTCCAGGTCGGCGGCGTGCGCGAGGCAGCGCCCAGCGGCTATGCGGTCATCGTCGACCGCATCTCGCACGACATTCCCTTCTATCGCGGCTTCCTGAAGAACGCGGCGCTCACCGGGACCATCGTCATCAACAATCCGTTCTGGTGGTCCGCGGACGACAAATTTTTCAACTACGCTCTCGCCCGCAAGCTGGGCGTCGCCGTGCCGCGCACCGTCCTGCTGCCGCACAAGCAATATCCGGCCGGCACCACGGACCGCTCGATGCGCAATCTCGAGTACCCGCTCGACTGGAAGGGCATCTTCGAGTACGTCGGCTTCCCTGCGTTCCTCAAGCCCTTCGATGGCGGCGGATGGCGCGACGTCTATCACGTGCACAACTGGGAGCAGTTCTTCCAGGCCTACGACCAGACCGGCGACCTCTGCATGACGCTGCAGAGCGCGGTGAAGTTCCAGGAATACTTCCGCTGCTACGTGATCAATCAGAAGAAGGTCCACATCATGCCGTACGATCCGCGGCGTCCCTTCCACGAGCGCTACGTGAAGGATCCGCCGGCGTACGCTCCCGAGCTGCTCGCGCGCGTCGAGCGCGATGCGCTGACGCTGTGCCGCGCGCTGGGCTATGACCTGAACACGGTCGAGTTCGCCGTCGAGGACGGCGTGCCTTACGCCATCGACTTCATGAATCCCGGCGCCCGATGCGGACGTGCACTCGGTAGGCGAAGCGAACTTCCGCTGGATCGTGGATGCCGTCGCCGAGATGGCCGTCGAGAAGGCGCAGCAGCACGCCGGAACACCTGCGGGCGGATTTGTCTGGTCGTCGTTCCTCTCGGGCAAGCCGGTCACCAAGCGCTGCCGGACCGGCAGCCGCAAAGAAGCCCGCCGCGAAGAAAGCGCCGGCCAAGAAAGCGGCGGCAAATCTACGAAATCCTCGGGGACCTCAGCCTAACGAACATCAGCATCTGGAGCCTCGCACCATGCGCCCATCCTTCACGCTCGGCATTGAAGAGGAGTACCAGACCGTTGATCCGGAAACGCGCGACCTGCGCTCGCACATCAAGACGGAGCTGCTGGCCAAGGGCAAGCGGCGGCTGGAAGAGCGCGTCAAGGCCGAGATGCATCAGTCGGTCATCGAGGTGGGCACGCGCATCTGCCGCACCATCACCGAAGCGCGCGACGATCTCTACGATCTGCGCCGGCAGATGATCCACATCACGCAGGAGCACGGCCTGGTGCTGGTGGCCGGCGCCACGCATCCATTCGCCGACTGGCGCGCGCAGGACATCTATCCCGACGAGCGCTACGAGCGCGTCGTCGAAGACCTGCAGCAAGTCGCCCGCGCCAACCTGATCTTCGGCCTGCACGTGCATGTCGGCATCGAAGACAAGGAAGCAGCCATCCGCATCATGAATTCGATGCGCTACTTCCTGCCGCACATCCTCGCGCTCTCCACCAACTCGCCCTTCTGGCGCGGCTGCGACACCGGGCTGAAGAGCTATCGCGCGAAGGTCTTCGATAAGTTCCCGCGCACGAATATTCCGGACAGCTTCGGCAGTTGGGGCGAGTTCGAGCAGTTCTGCAATCTGCTGATCAAAACCAACTGCATGGACAACGCGAAGAAGATCTGGTGGGACATCCGGCCGCATCCCTTCTTCAACACCATCGAGGTGCGCATCTGCGACATCCCGATGCGCGCGGAGGAGACCATCGCCATCGCCGCGCTCATCCAGGCCACCGCCTGCAAGCTGTGGAAGCTGCACGCCAGCAATCAGGACTGGCGCCAGTACAGTCGCGCGCTGCTGATGGAAAACAAGTGGCGCGCCGTGCGCTACGGCCTCGAAGGCAAGCTGATCGACTTCGGCAAGGAAACAGAGGTGGACGAGCGCGAGCTGATCCTCGAATATCTGGCCTTCGTCGATGACTGCGTCGATGAGCTGGGCAGCCGCGAGGCGGTGGCCTCCGTCCGCACAATTCTCGACAACGGCTCCGGCGCCCAGCGCCAGGTTCGCAAGTTCAAGGAGACCAACGGCGACCTGAACGCCGTCGTCGACTACATGGTGGAGGAGACGCGCGCCGGGCTGTTTTAGCGCAGTCGCTGACGCGATACACTGCAACATTCCCTTGAAGACCATGACCATCACCCGCACCCAGCTTCTTGATGTTGCCTTCCCGGCCGACTTCACTCCCGGCGCACGCAGCGCCGTCACCACCTGCCTGCGCATCCAGCCCACGGAAAAGGTGACGCTCATCACCGATCAGGCGACGATCGAGATCGCCGCGTCGATCGCGCGCGAACTGCAGGCCATCGGCTGCCCATGGAACGGCTTCGTCCTCGAAGAGCTGGCACCCGCGGCCGCTCACCGGCATGCCGGCCGAAGTGCTCGACCGACATGGAGACCAGCCAGGTCTCCATCTTCGCCGTGCAGGTGCAGCAGAACGAACTGCTCTCCCGCAGGCAGATGACCGACGTGGTCAATCGCCGGCGCATGCGCCACGCCCACATGGTCAACATCACGCCGCAGATCATGCTGGAAGGCATGCGCGCGGACTTTGCCGCAGTGGATCGCCTGAGCCAGCGCGTGCTGGAGCGCGTCAGCAAGGCCACCGCCGTGCGCGCCACCACCGCCGCAGGCACGGAGATCCGCGCAGAGCTCAATCCCGGTTACAAATGGCTCAAGACCAGCGGCATCATCAGCCCGGACAAGTGGGGCAACCTGCCCGGCGGCGAGGTCTTCACCGCGCCCGGCGAAGTCAACGGCACCTTCGTCGTCGACGGCGTCGTCGGCGACTATCTCTGCCAGCGCTACGGCTCGCTCGCCGCGACTCCGCTGACCATCACCATCGCGAAGAACCGCATCGTCGCCTGCACCTCCAGCAACAGCCCAGTTGCAGGACGATTTCTGGGAGTACACCCATCGCGACGAAAACTCCGACCGCGTGGGCGAGTTCGCCATCGGCACCAACATCGGCGTCACGCGCGTGATCGGCAACATCCTGCAGGATGAAAAGTTCCCCGGCATCCACATCGCCTTCGGCGATCCCTATGGCGAGCACACCGGCGCCAAGTGGACTTCGTCCACGCACATCGATGTCGTCGGTCTCAATTTCAACATCTGGCTCGAAAGTCCGCAGGGCGAAGAGCAGATCATGCGTGAGGGCCGGTTCCTGATCCAACCCTGAGTGCAGAGGAGGCAGCGTGCTGCCAGAGCTGCGGCAGGCATTCAATCGCGACTACCGGCCCGAGCGCTACCAGGCCCTGCTCGAAGACTGCGCACGCCAGGCGCGCGCTCCGCTGGAGTTCCGCATCTCGGAGACGCCCTGCTTCTTCCCGCGCTCGCTGATGCAGCGGATCGTCGATACCGGCGCCGAGCTCACGCATCAGCTTGCTCGGCAATGCTGCCTTCCTCAAAGCCTCTGAGGAAGCCGTTCCCGAGCGCTTCCGCGTCCCGCATTGCCCTGCGCATCCACACTTCATGACCGCGGACTTCGGCCTGGTGCGCGAAGACGATGGCTCACTCGCGCCGCGCCTGGTGGAGCTGCAGGCCTTCCCTTCCATCTTCGGCTTTCAGGCTGTGCTCTTCGACAGCTATGCGCGCACCTTCAACCTGCCTGCAAATCTCGACCGCTTTCTCGGCGGCCATGACGACGCCAGCTATTGGGCGCTGCTGCGCCGCGTGATCGTCGGCAATCACGCGCCGGAGAATGTCGTCCTGCTGGAAATCGAGCCGGAAGCGCAGAAGACGCTCCCCGACTTCCACGTGCACGAGGACCGCCTCGGCATCCGCACGGTCGACATCGCAAAGCTCAAGCGCGAAGGCCGCCGCCTCTTCTATCGCAACGGCACCCGCGACGTTCCCATCGAGCGCATCTACAACCGCGCCATCGTCGATGAGCTCGAGCGAAAAGGCGTCACGCTGCCCTTCGACTATCGCGATGATCTCGACGTCGAGTGGGCCGGCCATCCCAACTGGTACTTCCGCATCAGCAAGTTCGCCATTCCCTGGCTGCATCATCCGGCAGTGCCGCCGGCCGTCTTCCTGAATGATTGGTACGACGGCAAAGGCCGCGACCTGCTGCCCGAAGATCGTGAGCAGTGGGTCTTCAAGCCGCTCTACTCTTTCGCCGGCAAAGGCGTGCAGTTCGCGCCCACGGATGCCGAGCTTGCCTCGATACCCGAAGACCAGCGGCACAATTTCCTGCTGCAGCAGCGCGTGCGATTCGAGCCGGTCATCGACACGCCGCACGGACTCACGCAGGCGGAGGTGCGCATCATGTATGTCTGGCCCGACGGCGGAACGCTCGAGCCGGTCATCAGCCTCATCCGCATGGGCCGCGGCAAAATGATGGGCGTCGATCACAATCGCAATCAGGAGTGGGTTGGGGCCTCGGCCGGATTTTGCCCGAAGGAGAGGTGAGCGTCTATGCACACCAATACGAACCAGTCGCAACCGCTGATCTTCTGCCTTTCCACCTACGTCAAGGGCCAGGCCTTCATGCGCGAATGTGCGCGCCTCGGCTGCCGCGTCGAACTCCTCACTCTCGACAAGCATCGCGATGCGGACTGGCCGCGCGACATTCTCAGCGCAGATCCACACCATGCCGGAGGAGATGAGCTCCGCGCAGATCGTCAATACCGTGATGTATCTCGCGCGCTCGCGGAAGATCGACCGCATCGTCGCGCTCGACGAGTTCGACATGGAGATCGCCGCCACATTGCGCGAGCACATGCGCCTGCCCGGCCTCGGCGAATCGGCAACGCGCTTCTTCCGCGACAAGCTCTCCATGCGTGTCCGCGCGCGCGAAGCTGGATTGCTCGTCCCGGATTTCATCGGCGTCTTCCATCACAACGACCTGCACCACTGGATGCAGGAGGTACCCGCGCCCTGGATGCTGAAGCCGCGCACCGACGCATCCGCTATCGGCATCCGCAAGCTGCATAAAGCCAGAAGAGCTATGGCCGCTGCTCGACGGAGCTCGGCGACCGCCAGTCGCATCATCTGCTGGAGCGCTTCGTCCCCGGCGATATCTTCCACGCCGACGGAGTCGTATGGAGCGGCCACACGCTCACCGCGCCCGTCCATCAATACGGCAAGCCGCCCTTTCAGCTCATGCACCAGGGCGGCGTCTTCACCACGCGCACGGTGGACCGCGCCTCCGTCCCGGCAAAGGAGATTCCGCAGCTTCACGAAAAACTGATGGCAGCGCTCGGTTTGGCGAATGGCGTCACCCACACGGAATGGATCCGCTCCGCCGCGGACGGCCGCTTCTACTTCCTCGAAGCCGCTGCGCGCGTCGGCGGCGCGTTCATCGCCGATGTCATCGAGCAGGCATACGGCTTCAATCCCTGGGTGGAATGGGCCCGCATCGAAGTCGCTCTGGCCCGCGGCGAGCAATACACTCTGCCGAAGCTGGGCACCGACTACGCCGGCAGCGTGCTGTGCCTGGCGCGTGATGCAGAGCCAGTCACCGATCACTACGACGCGCCGGAGATCGTCCATCGCATGCAGAAGCGGCAACACGCCGGCCTCATCGTGCGCTCCACCGATCCCGCGCGTGTCGAAGCGCTCACGGAAGAATACGCCCGCCGTTTTGCGGAAGACTTCCTCGCCATCGCGCCGGCGCCCGCCAAGGCAACGGCATGACCGGCACAAAAGGTGGGTACCGCAACCCGCGAGACTCACGTATCGTAAGGCTGTCCGCAAGATCGCATTCGCGGCGTCTTCCCCTATGCTCTTGCCGTTCCGTGCCTCCATTCTCTGCATGCTGCTGGCAGCACTTCCCGCTATCGCGCAGCAGCCCACGTCCGTTCCAGCGCAGCCAGACATCGTGCCCGGCAACTTCGTCGACATCACAGCCAAGGCCGGCGTGCACTTCCAGGGCCGCGCATCGCACACGACAAAGAAATATCTCCTGGAGACGATGGGCTCGGGCGTTGCCCTGTTCGACTACGACAACGATGGCCGCCTCGACATCTTCTTCGTCAACGGCGCACCGCTCGCCGATCCAACACCGAAAGGCACCATCCCGCAGAAGACCGGCCCCGAATACTGGAACCGTCTCTTACCACCAGAAGAAGGACGGCACCTTCGAGGACGTCACGGAGAAAGCCGGCCTTCAGGGCATCGGCTACGGCATGGGCGTCGCCGTCGGCGATTACGACAACGACGGCTATGAGGACCTCTACGTCACCGCCTACGGAGGCAACCGGCTCTACCACAACAACGGCAACGGCACCTTCACCGACGTCACAGCGCAGTCCGGCACCGGCGGAAGCGGATGGTCAACATCGGCCGCCTGGGTGGACCTGGACAACGATGGCCTGCTCGATCTGGTAGTGCTGCGCTATGTGCAGTGGGACTTCGATGACATCTACTGCGGCGAGCATCAGGCGGGCCATCGCGCCTACTGCCATCCGGATGTCTTTCAGCCCATCAGCGCTCTGGTCTATCACAACGACGGCAACGGTCACTTCACCGAAGAGGCCGCAAAGGCGGGGCTGAACAAACCGGGCAAAGGACTCGGCATCGCGCTGGCGGACTTCGATCGCGATGGCAAGACCGATATCGTCGTCGCCAACGACTCCATGCTCGAATTTCTCTACCGCAACAAAGGCGACGGCACCTTTGAGGAAGACGGCCTGAACGCGGAGATCGCGGTCGATGGCGACGGCCGCACCTACGCCGGCATGGGCATCGACTTCCAGGACTACAACAACGATGGCCTGCCCGACCTCGTCATCACCGACTCTGGCCAACCAGAAATACGCTCTCTACAAAAACAACGGCGATGGCAGCTTTACCTACGACAGCTACATGAGCGGCATCGGCGGCATGACCTTGCTGCACTCCGGCTGGGGAATTCACTTCCTCGACTACGACAACGACGGGCTGAAGGACCTGCTCATCGCTCAGGGCCACGACCTCGATACCATTCAGCTCAACTTCCCGCAGCTTCGCTATAAGGAGCCAATGCTGCTCGCGCGCAACACCGGCAAGCGCTTCGTGGATGTCTCTTCAAAATCCGGCGCAGTCTTTCAGCAGGCCTGGGTGGGGCGTGGCATGGCAGTCGGCGATCTGGACAACGACGGCCGCGTCGACGCGGTCGTCACGACGAATGATGGGCCGGCATACGTGCTTCGCAACGAGACGTGCGACCAGCAATCATTGGCTTACGCTCTTGCTGGTCGGCCATCGTAGCAATCGCGACGCTATCGGCGCGGAGATCCACGTCACTACCAGTGCCGGCACCCAGATGGTCACCGTGTCTACAGCGGGCAGTTATCTTTCTTCGAACGACAAGCGCGCGCACTTCGGCCTGGGGAAAGACGCGGCCGCCAGCAAAGTTGAAATTCGCTGGCCAAGCGGCATCGTCCAGACACTTACCAATGTGAAGGGCGATCGCATCATGCAGGTCGATGAGCCATCGCAGCCCGCAGCCGCGCACAAGTAGCCCGGCCTTCGATCGGCTCAGCCCGCGATGGCGTCCATGCCCAGCCAAAAGGTGGCGAACTGCTTCAGGTTCTTTTTGTACGTCCGCGTGACGTTATATTCTTTGCCATTTTTCAGCCGCAGCAGGTATTCGCCCGTCAGCAGCGGCTTGACCGCTTCTACCTGCGCCGCATTTACCAGCACCGAGCGGTGAATGCGAACAAAGCCATGTGGTGCCAGTCGATCGGCCAGTACGGAAATCTGCTCGCGCAGCAGATGGGAGCCTGACTCCTGCCGCAGCAGCACGTAATTCCCTTCCGCTTCCGCAACCACGATCTCCGCCACCTCGATGAAAAGGATTCTTCCTTTTGACTTGATCGCGATCCTCGGAGTCGCCTTCGCGAGCGTCTGCAGATGAGGCAGGATCTCGCTCAGTCTGCGCTCGCGATCTTCCGCGGAGTGGCGCTTTGCGTAGTCAATCGCGCGATGCACGCGCTCTGCCGAGAACGGCTTCAGGATGTAGTCCGTCGCATGCCGCTCAAAGGCCGCCACGGCGTGTTCATTGAATGCCGTCACAAAGATCACCGCCGGCATTCCGTTGCCCTGGTTGCGCAATGTATCCACCATCTGCATTCCGGACATCTCCGGCATCCGGATATCGACCAGCAGGATGTCGTACGCGTGGTCGCGAATGCGGCTGAGTAGCCTCAATAGCATCCACCGCCATGTCCACTACATCAATATCCGATCGCTCACCCAGCACGCGTGCTAACGATTCGCGAGCCAGCGGTTCATCATCCACGACGAGAATACGCATGTATCTATCCCCTCATTTCCGGTTCGAGCTGGCGAACCGTCTTTGTCTTTCTTTCGGAATTGGTGCTGGAGAAAACCGGCAGAAGAAGCGTGGCTACAGCGATCTTGTCTCTTCGATGAAACAGCAGGTGCGCATCCGTGCCATAAAGGAGCGAAAGCCGTGTCCGGATATTCTGGTGACCGACCCCCATTCCCTGCGGTGTCTCGCCGTTTACGCTGTTCTTCACTTCGAGCTTCAACGTCTGCTGGCTTTGTCTGGAAGTGATCTCGATCCAGCCCTGGCCGCGCCAGTTCGCCACCCCGTGCTTCACCCCGTTTTCGATCAGCAACTGAAACATGAACTGCGGCACCAGCAGATCGCGCGTCTCCGGCTGAATGTCCCAGCGCACCGACATGCGGCTTCCCAGCCGCATCCCTTCGATATCCAGATAGTCTTCGGCAAGATGGAGCTCATCCGACAACCGCACCAGGTCCGACCCATCCTGTTTCAGCGTGCGTCGCAGCAGGCTGGAGAGGCGCAGAATCATCTGCTCCGCGCGATCTGCGTCGCTGCGCACCAGCGAAGAGATGCCATTCAGCGTATTGAAGAGGAAGTGTGGCTGGATCTGCATTTGCAGCGTCTGCAGCTCGCTTTGCGCCAACGCCTCTTTCAGCGCGAGCTGCTCCAGTTCCTGCCGCTGCAGCCTCTGGAAATAAACCGCAGCGTGCGCCGCGATGACTACCGCCAGATAGAACACCAGTTCATCACCAAACGTGGTGTAAGTCAGTCCGATCAAGGCGGCAAAGGTGCGGTGTCCCCACTGCTGCGTCTCCGGATACCAGGGCGGTAACAGGCTCCAGCGGATCACGGCAAACAGCAACACGAAGGGAAGGAAACCGGCCAAGTAATAAATCATGCGGCGCAATACATTGCCCGCGCTGATCGGCGCCTTCGTCGCAATCCAGAAGATCGGAGGCGTCAGCAGCGCCACGGTAAAGAAACGCACTCCACCCAGAACCAAAAGGCTTCCCAGCGATACCTTGAGGTGCTCTTCCTCAGCAATGCGATATTGCTGCCACGCCAGCAGAGCGGCCAGGGGCATCCAGAATGCTATGGACAACCCATATCCGAACAAGCCGCGTTGCCAGGTGGATGCGGTAACTTTCACGATCAGCATTGTATTCTGGCACAAATGTCCCTCGCTTTCTGGGACCAAACGACAGCGCCGTCCTGCAATAAGTAGTCTTCATCCCTTCATCTTGTTAACTGATACCTAAGCGAAACAAATCCGACACATGCTCGAGGTTATTGTCTGTTGCACTCAAACTCATGCGATCTTTTGAGGTTGGGGACGTAAAACGCCCGGAGACGGTGGAGTGACACGACCCGGAACGTATGTCACAGTATCGGCGACTTTATATGTGGTCCCGCCCGTAGCTCACTCAATCAGCGGAACCGCTGCCACCCGGAAGGACGCCAGGGTTTCTCGCAACCCCATACTTGACGCCCGTGTAAACTTGCAATCAGCTTCGGAATGCGGCCAGCGCTGATCGGCGTCGCCCTTCCGGGCAATGGGTTTCTCTTCATGATCATGCGAAAGTGGCGGAATTGGCAGACGCACTGGACTTAGGATCCAGCGGGGAAACCCGTGGGGGTTCAAGTCCCCCCTTTCGCACCAACCTACAGTCCAGGCAGCTGCAATCCGCCAAACCGTTGCGCCGATCTCGGCCTCGCTCCAAACTTGAACGCTACAAATAGCATGGCCGTCCCGAAGGACGGCCATGATTGACGCCGACAAATCTTTCCTACCAGCGATAGAACGTCGTCTTATGGAAGTACGCGGTGAGCGACCCGCTCCCGACCCCATCCATCTGGATGTTCATGAGCAAATCACCTCTCGCCCATCCCAGAGACTTCGCCGACCCGCCGGTTGCGCCCGAGAAGGTGCTGTGCGTACCGTCGAAGTTGACCCAGTCATGCGTCACTTTTCCACTGCTATCGCGGTGGTAAGCAACCTGGATGTGGTGCCAGGTGTTCGCAGCCCAGCTCTCGGGATTGCAGGGAATATTCGAGCCATGCCAGTGAGGGCCACCGCTCACATATGTCCACTCCCAGCTATGCGAGTACACGGAGCACTGAGTGCCAAAGATCACCGTTTCGCCATTTGACATTACCTGGTTCAGGTCCAGTTCCAGATTCGCCATCTGCTTGGGATTCTTGACATAGACATACGTATCCATGACGAAGTGCGTGGCCGCACTATCGCTGCCGAAGGAGTTATGCCAGCGCTCCCCTCCGGAACCAGAGAAGGTCATGTAGAACTCACGGGCGTTGTCATACGTCGATACACTCGCCGGGTACGCGGTGGAGCCATGCGAGCTTCCAGGCGTCCCTGCGTCGTGTTCAAACGCCCAGTTGCTGGAGGTGTCCAGGTCAGCCGACGCCTTCGCGTAAGAGGGAATGCTGACCGAAGGATTGCTGGGGGGCGGCGTGCCGTTGCCGCCGGATGTGCCGCCGGTGCTGCTGCTGCCACCAACGCTGAATGTTGTATTCACCACCGGACAGATTCCGCCGCTGGTCCAGGCTTTGAAGTGAATGGTGTGCGTACCGTTGCCGATGGAGTAGTGTGTAACGTCAACGTCGTATGGCGTCACCCCCATTGTCGTGCCGCCGCTGTCTACCGAGAATCCAAATGCGGTTGGGGCCAGGCCGTTGCAACCAATGTTGTGGGCCCGCACCCAAACTGGCGATGAGTTGGAGGTGCCATTCACGGGGCTCGCTACGGTGATGTTCGATGCAAAGCCTGCCTGGGCCGAGACCACTCCGGAGATTACTGCGAGAGTTGAAAGGATGAGGCGCCGCTGGGCCGGCAAAACCGAAAATTTCTTCTGGGAAAACAGCATGAACTTCTCCTACGGGGAATTTAGGTGTCACATTGCGTTTGCTTCGGTGTGGCAGCAATGAGCAGCAATGCTCCTTCGGCACACGTCGAGTAGGGCCTGCACCAACCTCCGGTGCGGCTGACATGCGAGCGAGGAGTGTCTGCGTAACGGGTGTTACGAGTACGCAGTTTCACTCTTCCGTATGCCCGGTAACGTGACGTCTGGGGGCATCTCGTAGGTGATTTGGTAAATGAATAATACAGCCCGACGACTGATCGGAAAGTCCCTATTTTGTGTTAGTTACGGAATGATTACCATGTAAATAATGGGCTGCATTGCAACAAAATCCCGGTAATCTTGCACGTTCTTACGCGGCTGCGGAAGCGCTCCGCCGCGATGGGCCGAAAAATCACACTTGAGGGCCCGATATGTACAACCTTTGGGGCACAAAGGCATCGCGCGAGAGACGTCACTCTCTGTCAAGCGATAAAAATAAAAAAATCGCGAAGTTCAAGCCTCGCAAATCGTTTTTCCCGATGCAAAAAGCGCTCGAGAAGATCGCGGCTCACTGCCTTAGGGATGTGGACCTGGCCTTGTGTCGGGACGCTCTTCACCGACGGTGCCGCACCTACCGACGGCCCTGCACCGTTGATCAGCGCTGACTCGGATCAACTCCCATCCCCTATACTGAAACCGATTCAGAGCGCATCTGATTCCATACAGGCATCCGCTCTCTTCCCCAAGATCTTCTGAATTTCACGAGAGGCACAGCAAACGAGCACAGGCATGGCAGACATCCATCAATCCAACAATCAGCCCCGGATCACCGTCACCGAAGCCTCCGATTATCGCGAAGGCTACGCCAACAGCGTGCAGGTACGCGCCAGCGTCTGGGATTTCTTCCTCTCCTTCGGCACTGCGCACCAGGATTCACCGGACCAGGTCACTATCCGCGGCTTTCAGGGCATCTACCTCAGCCCGCAGCAGGCCAAGGCCCTCTTCAACGTGCTCGGCCAGAACCTGGCACAGTATGAGCAGGCCTTCGGCAGCATTTCGCTCGAGCCCGTCCCTACCTCTTCCACGCAGCGTCCGCTCAATTAGGAATCAGCGGAGGCAGCAATCTTCTCCTTCCTCCGACTTCCCGTGCGGCAACATGCAGATCAGCGACCCGACGAGCCCTTCCCCCTCTGGCTGGTCTTTCCGCTGATCTTTGTCGCACTCTACCTGTCGCACTTCGCCCTGCTGCGCCTGCCTTACTACTGGGACGAGGCCGGCTACTACATCCCCGCCGCCTACGATCTCTTCCGTACCGGCGCATTGATCCCCTTCAGCACGCTCTCGAACGCGCACCCGCCCCTCCCCTCGCTCTATCTCGCGCTGTGGTGGAAGCTCTCCGGCTTCACGCCGCTCACCACACGCCTCGCCGAGCTGATCGTTGCCTCCGCGGCGCTGCTGGCGGTCTATCGGCTGGCCCTCCGCGTCACTGAACAGATCTCCATCGCCGCGGCCACCACGCTGCTCACCGCAATCTATCCGGTCTGGTTTGCGCAGAGCACGCTCGCCCACGCCGACCTCTTCGCTGCCGCTCTCACACTGTGGGGATTGGTCTTCTATCTCCCCGGCGGAGACAGCGCACGCATCATCCCTTCGGCACTCTGCTTCGCGCTCGCCGCCCTGTCGAAAGAAACCTCCATCTGCACTCCACTGGCTCTAGCCGCGTACGAAGTCTGGCGCGGCCGCCGCGACCGACCAAGTCCGGCCAGCCCAAGCGAGGCCAGATTGAACCGCGCACCGGCATTGCGGAACACGTTGCGGAACACAGTGTGGCTCGTCGCATCCGTGCTGCCACTCTGCGGCTGGTTCTACTATCACTGGCGGCGCACCGGGTACGTCTTCGGCAATCCCCAATACCTCCGCTACAACGCGGAGGCCACGCTCTCCCCCCTGCGCATCCTTCTCGCGCTCTGCCACCGTGTCCTTCACCTCACCGCGCATATGAACCTGTTTGTGCCGGTGCTATGCGCCTGCGCCTCTCTCTTTTTGGTCCCGCGGCTCTTGCGGGACGGCAGCACACGCCCGCCATTGCCCCGGGAGTTCGTCGCGCCCCTCGCCTGTGTCTTCACCGCGAACACGCTGCTCTTCTCCGTGCTCGGCGGAGCGCTGCTTACGCGCTATCTGCTGCCGCTTTACCCCATGGTGCTGCTGCTGTGTGTCGCGGCCTTCTGGCGGCGCGTCCCCGCCTGGGGCACACTGGTGGCCCTGGCCGCGTTCGCCTTTTGCCTCGGACTCTTCATCAATCCCCCCTACCGCTTCGCCCCCGAGGACAACCTGAGCTACGCGGATTCCATCCGGTTGCAGCAGCAGGCTATCCACCAGGCCATCACGCGCTATCCGGAGGAAACCATCCTCACCGCGTGGCCGGTCTCCGACGACCTCACCAAGCCCGAATTGGGCTACATGCGCCGGCCAGTCTCCGTGGAGACCATCGATAACTTCTCCCTCGCCCAGGTCGAGCGTGCCGCCGCCCTTCCCGGTTACAGTGTCGGCCTCATCTTCTCCACCAAATACGATCCTCCGCATCTGCCGTTCAGCCTCGGGCAGCGAAACGAGCGCCTGGACCGCCGCTATTTCGACTTTCATCGCGATCTTCCGCCGGAGGCCATCGCCAGCCTGCTCGGCGGCAAGATGGTCTGGCACACCGAGCGCAACGGTCAATGGGCCGCTGTTCTGCACTTCGACCGCCCCCAGGAAGCGCGCCTTCGCTGACGAGCCCGGCACGTTCGTCATCTGGGTACCTTCGCACGGCGCACTATAATCACCGTGCGTGCGCCTACTTCCTCCACCGCGCTCTCTGCTTCTGATGTCGCTCTTCACGCTGCTCTGCGCACTGCCTGCCCCCGCGAATAGCGCAAACAATCAGACAGCCGCAGAGACCGCCACCCTGCCCGCGAAGGTGCACCACCAGCTTCTGCTTGTGCTCCCCTTCGACAACCGCACCGGCCAGGCCAACCTCGACTGGATCGGCGAAGCCGTCTCGGAGATCGCCAACCAGCGGCTAGGCGCCTCGGGCTTCGACATCATCAGCCGCGACGACCGCCAGTACGCGCTCGAGCATCTCGGGCTGCCGCGCACTTTCGAGCCCTCCCGCGCCACCGCCATCCGGCTCGCCCAGACTCTCGATGCCGACGACATCATCGTGGGCTCATACACGCTGCAAAACAATAACCTGCTCCTCTCCGCGCAACTACTGGACGTGAACGCGCTGCGGCTGAGTAAGGCCATCGTGCAGGACGGTCCGCTGGACCACATGCTCGATGTGCTGAACTCGCTCTCCTGGCAGATGGCTTGCGGGCTCGATGCCAAATTTCCGCTGCCCGAGAGCAGCTTTCACGCGGCCAGCGTCAACCTGCGGCTGAACGGCTTTGAGAACTACATTCGCGGCATCGTCGAAGCCGAGCCGGCGGAGCGCATCCGCCATCTCAAGATCGCCGTCGCGGAAAACCCCACTTACTCACCCGCGTGGCTCGCGCTGGGTATGACCTACTTCTCCGAGCAGCAGTTCGATGCCTCCGCCGCTGCCCTCGGCCATATGCGCAAGAACGATCCCGCCGCGCTCGAAGCCGAGTTTTATCGCGGCCTCGCCTTCTTCTACACCGGCCACTACGACGAGGCCGAGGAAGCCTTCGCCTTCGTCGCGGGACAGCTTCCTTTGCCCGAAGTGGTGAACGATCAGGGTGTCGCGTCGTCGCGCCGCGGTCATGATGGTGGTGCGCTCTTTCAGGAAGCCATCAACGGCGACCCGCACGACCCCGACTACGATTTCAACCTCGCCATTGCGCTGGCGCGTCGCGGCGATACGCGCAATGCACTTTCTGCCGTCGCGCAGGCGCTCAAGCTGCGCCCGCAGGACTCCGAGGCCCTCGCTCTGCAAAATATGCTGCAGCAGCCGAACGCTCCGGCAATTGTCCCTGCCAGCGTGCAAAACAGCAGCCAGAGCGGCAGCACAGCACAGGGCCGCGGCAATCTGCCGCTCGAGCGCATCAAGCGCACCTATAACGACGCATCCTTTCGCCAGGCAGCCTCCGAGATGGAAGAAATGGAGGCGCAACATCTGGCCTCCCTGCCACCGGATCAGCAGGCCGCCACGCTCAGCAAAAATGGCACGGCCTATTTGGGCCGCGGCCTGATGCTCGAGGCTGAACGCGAATTCCAGCTCGCCCTCGCCGCCAACGGAAATGATGCCGAGGCGCACGCCGGCTTGGCTGAAGTCCGCCGGCGCAATGGCGACAACGCCCAGGCCCGTGCCGAGGCGCAGACCTCCATCAAGCTGCGACCCAACGCGGAATCCTGGCTCACGCTCGCCCGGCTCGACCGCACAGAGCACCATCTCCCTGCGGCCCGTGAGGATGTCGAGCACGCTTTGCAGGTGGACCACAACAACTCCGACGCGCGTGCTCTTCAGCAGGCGCTCACATCCGCAGTCCCGGCGGCTCCGTCCTCGCCGCCTCCGCAGCCATGAAGCCCCTTCGTACCGTCAGCCATGCATTATTGCTATTGCTGCTGCTTCTCTGCGGTATTCGCGCGCGGGCCGCACAGCCCGTCATCGTGATCCTCCGCCTCGACGACACCATCCAGCCCATCAGCGAGGACTACTTCAACCGCGCGCTTGACCACGCCGCCGACATTCATGCCAATGCCCTGCTCGTCGAGCTCAACACGCCCGGCGGTCTGCTCTCCACCATGCGCTCCATGATGGGACGCATCAGCGCGTCGCCAGTACCGGTGATCGTCTACGTCACGCCGCAGGGCGCACGCGCGGGTTCGGCGGGGTTCTTCCTGCTTGAGGCAGCGGACATTGCGGCCATGGCGCCCGGCACCAACGCCGGCGCCTCGCATCCCGTCGTTGAGGGCGCCAAGCTCGACGACACCATGAAGCAGAAGCTCGAGAACGACACCGCTGCCCTCCTGCGCTCCTATACCGCGCAGCGTGGCCGCAATCCGCAGGCCGCCGAAGACGCCGTCCGCAATTCGAAGTCCTATACCGATCAGGAAGCAAAGCAACTCGGCCTGATCGACCTGATCGCACCCGACCGCGACACCCTCCTGCATGAGATCGACGGCCGCACCATTACGCGCATGAACGGCGCAAAGATCGTGCTGCATACCAAAGACGCGAGGCTCGATACTGTCGAGCCCACGCTGCGCGATCGCGTGCTTGACCGGCTGATGAATCCAGACCTCGCCGTCCTCATGCTGGTCATCGGCGGCCTGCTCATCTATCTGGAGTTCAATGCGCCCGGCACCATCGTTCCCGGAGCACTCGGCACTCTGCTGGTCCTGCTCTCGCTCTTCGCGCTGAACTTGCTGCCCGTCCACTACACCGCAGTCATGCTGCTGCTGGGGGCCGCGGTTCTCATGGTGTTGGAGGTGAAGTTCGCCAGCCACGGCGTCCTCGCACTCGCCGGGATCGTCTGCCTGGTGCTCGGCATGCTCACGCTTGTCGCCGGGCCGGTGCCGGAGATGCGCGTCCACGCAACCACAGCCGTCGCCGCCGGCGTCGCCTTTGGACTCATCACTGTCTTCCTCGTCCGGCTCGCCGTGCGCGCTCGGCACAACAAGTCCATGGTCGGCATCGACGCACTCCTCGGCCAGATCGCAGTCGTGGTCAAGCCGCTGGAGCCGGCAGGCCAGGTGCTGGTACACGGCGAACTGTGGGAGGCACACTCCGCAACGCCAGTACCCCGCGATGCCCGCGTTCGCGTCACCGCGATCAGCGGACTCACCCTAACCGTCGAGCCACTGCCCCGCGCTTAACCCCAAACAATCGTCATCCCGACCGAAGCGGCAGCGCCGTGGAAAGCCTGCCCTGAGCTTGTCGAAGGGGATCTGCTGTTTGTCAGCGCATCCGCCACATCACCCAACGTCAGCGACCAAAGAGAGCGAGCCCAGCAACACGCGCCGAAGCCGCATCTGCCCGTGCGGCCAGCACCGCGATACACTGCTTGCGCGAGGAAACGCCCCTGCCATGAGCCTGTTCACCCTTATCATCATCGTCATCGTTGTGCTGTACGTTCTGGGTTCAATCAAGATCCTCCGCGAGTACGAGCGCGGCGTCGTCTTCCGCCTGGGCCGCGCGTTGCCTACGCCCAAGGGCCCCGGCGTGATCCTCATCTTCCGTCCCTTCGACCAGATGGTGCGCGTCACACTGCGTCAGGAGGTCCTGGAGGTTCCACCGCAGGACATCATCACGCGCGACAACGTCACCCTCAAGGTGAACGCAGTCATCACCCTGCGCGTCGTCGATCCCTCCAGGGCCGTGATCGAAGTTTCCAACTACGTCTACCAGACCTCGCAGTTCGCCCAGACGACACTGCGTTCTGTGCTCGGCGAGGTTGAGCTCGACCAGTTGCTCAGCCATCGCGAAGAGCTCAATGCCCGCATCCAGGAGATCCTCGACAAACACACCGCTCCGTGGGGTGTGAAGGTCACCAGCACCGAGGTCAAGCAGGTGGACCTGCCCGAGTCCATGCTCCGTGCGATGGCCAAGCAGGCCGAAGCCGAACGCGAAAAGCGCTCCAAAATCATCAACGCAGAAGGTGAGTTCGCCGCCTCCCAGCGCCTGGTCGACGCCGCCGCCCTTCTCGCGCAGCAGCCCATCACCATGCAACTCCGCTATCTTCAGACCCTTACCGATATAGGTACGGAGAAGAACACCACCATCGTCTTTCCCCTACCCATCGAGCTCATCTCGTTGTTCAATAAGACCGTAGCGGGCGCTCTAACGGGACCGGGCATCAATCCCACACCCCCTCCGCCAAGGCCTGACGAACACGCATGAGATCGCTTTTCGACGAAGACGGTCAGGAAGAGCCCAAGTCAGATGCCGACCTGACTCTGGGCATCGGCTCGCTGCTCAGCATCTTCTTCGGCGTCGTGCTCATCTGCGGCATCTTCTTTGGTTTCGGCTATTCCATGGGACGCCGCAACGCACGCTCCACAGTGGCTCCCGCGGCGACCGTTCCGCCACAAACACTCGCCAACACATCTCCTCTGCCGGAGAACGCGCTCAGCGGTGCACCGCTAAAGCCCGAGCAGCCGGATTCCACTTTGCCGCCCGACTCCACGGGTGAGGCCCCGGACGAGAGCGCGCCCGCCGCTGCGACTCCGTCCTCTGCCAAACATGCTGCACCGGACAATTCCGCCGCGCAGGATTCCGCAAAGACCGCCGCGCCGTCCCGCACGCCTTCGTCCGGCCAGTCAAAACCTGCGCGGGTCGTCGAACCGGCAACCTCCGATACCTCATTGAATGCAGTGCCGGTGACACATCATCCGCCGCCACCCGCCAAGCCTCACGCCGGCATCTCGGCGCCGCTCGCGCAGGCCCCTGGCGACGCTCCCATCATCCCCGGCCATCCCATCATGGTGCAGATCGCCGCAGTCAGCCGGCAGGAAGACGCCGAAGTGCTCGCCGGCGCGCTGCGCAAGCGCGGCTTCAATCCCTCCGTCCGTCCCGGCAGCGGAGATAAATTCTTCCACGTACAGATAGGCCCCTTCACCGACAAGACCCAGGCCGAGACCATCAAGCAGCATCTGCTCGCCGACGGCTACAACGCCATCATGAAGTAGCTACGGAACAAAACAGTGTCATCCTGAGCGTAACCGAGGGTGGAGCGAGGGAACTGCTGTTTCTATCGTCATCATCGGTGCGAAGCGCCGCTTAACCAAACGCCGCTAGGATTTCGGCGACTCAGCCGATTCCAGGCCCGACTCAATCGCGCTCCGTACCGCCTCCATCAATTCCTCTTTGTCCGCATAGTCCGCCGGATTGAGCGGCGCGTGGAATGTAACCGTTACCGTTCCACTTCGCAGTCTCGTGCTACGCTTCGGCAGCATCCGGGTCGCGCCCGCAATCGAAACCGGCACCACCGGAGCGCCCGATTCCATCGCCAGAAAGAACGGCCCCTTTTTGAACGGAAGCAGCGCCCCATCCTGCGACCGCGTCCCTTCGGGAAACACGACCAGGCAGCTTCCCCGTTCCAGCTCGCGCCGTGCCGCCGCGCTGCTCGCCTTCGCGGCCTCCACGCTGCCGTCGCGCGTCACTGGAATGAAGCCCGCCAGCCGCATTGCATAGCCCAGCAGCGGAATCTTCATCAATGATGCTTTCAGATAAATCACCACCCGCCCCGGCAGCAACGGGATCAGTACTGGCGGATCCAGGTTTGACGAATGATTCGCCATCACGATCGATGCCCCGCGCGGCAAGCGATTCATTCCCTTGACGACCACCCGCACACCGGCCTGCGGCAAACCCGCGCGCGTGATCCAGAAACCGACGCGAAGCAGCAGCCGGGTATCGCGCGTGATTAGCGTCCAGGGAAAGACAAAGAGCGCTGCTGGCACCGCAAGCACGGTCCAGACCAGAATGAGCAGCAGGCCACGCATACGCTACGCCTGGGCGAACGGCACAGCAGCTTTCGCCCCAGGCGAAACCGCAGGTCGAGCGGCGAGCCGCGCAGGCAGCTTCTCGTAAATCCCATCGAATCCGCCATTCGAAAGAATCGCAACCACATCGCCAGCCCGCGCACCCGCGGCAACATGCGCGACAATCTCCCCCACATCCTTCGCCAGCAGCGCGCGATGGCCCTGCGCCGCCAGCGCGCGAACCACTGCCTCTGGATGCAGCCGCTCGCCCTCGGGGATGCTCTCCTGCTTGAAGACTCCTGCCAGCACAATTTCATCTGCCAGCGCCAGCGCGTCCACCAGCTCACGCTCAAACACATTGCGCCGCAGCGTATTCGAGCGCGGCTCCAGCACTGCCCACAATCGCGACTGCGGATACGCGGAACGCAGCGCGCGCAGTGTCTCCCGGATCGCAGTCGGATGATGCGCAAAGTCGTCGATCACCGTAACCCCGCGCTCCACCGCCCGCACCTCCAGTCGTCGCTTCACGCTCTTGAAGCTGGCAATCGCAGCGGCAATCGCATCTTTCTCAATGCCCTGCCCCGCGGCCAGTGCCGCGGCTGCCGTCGCATTCAACGCGTTGTGCTCGCCGGCCATCGGCAGCACTAACTCTAACCACGGCTTGCCGCCGCGCCACACCTGCCAATGCGTTTTGCTATCGCGATGGGTCAAATCCCGCAGCTGCCACTCTGAACCGTCGGCAAACCCGTAGCGCTCCACCTTGCAAAAAGCGCGCGCAACGCACTCGCTCACATTCGCGCTGCCGTCAAAGGCCACCACGCGTCCGCGCCGCGGCACCAGATTCACCAGCCGCTTGAACGCGATCTTCACCGCATCCAGATCGCGGTAGATGTCCGCATGGTCGAACTCCACATGCGTCAGGATCACCGAGTCCGGGAAATAGTGCATGAACTTCGGGCCCTTGTCGAAGAAGGCCGTATCGTATTCATCGCCTTCGAGGATGAAGGTCGCGCTCGGCGCAAGCTGAAAGCTGGTGCCAAAATTCTCCGCTACGCCGCCGATCAGGAAGGAAGGCCCGCGCTCGCCACGCATTCGCGCCTCAGTCTCGTAAATCCAGGCCAGCATGCTCGTCGTCGTCGTCTTGCCATGCGTGCCAGTCACCACCAGTGACTCGCGCCCGGTCAGGAACTCCTCATGCACCGTCTGCGCCATCGAGCGAAACGGAATCCGCTGGTCCAACACATACTCCAGCTCCACATTGCCACGCGAAATCGCATTGCCCACAATCACCAGGTCGGGCCGCGACTCGAGGTTCTTCTCCGCGTACGGCTCCATCACAGGAATACCCAGCGTGTCGAGCAAATCAGACATTGGTGGATAAGCCGCCGCATCCGATCCCGTCACCGAATGCCCCTGCAGTTGCAGCATCCCTGCGAGCGACGCCATCGCCGTTCCGCAGATGCCGATCAAATGTATGTGCTTCGCTTCGATCTTCATTGCTCCTCTTGACCAACTCGCGCGCGCGGCTCTATCCGCAGCTCCGCTGTCTCTAAACTCACCATCAGTTCCGCTTCCACTCCAAATGGCAACGTAACATTGCTGCGCGACACATGTCCCGAACGCAGCCCATAAGCGATGGGCCCGGGAAACCACTCCAGCACCGTCAGGATCACTCGCTCGAGAAGATCGACGGGCGCGCCTGGCGAGTGGCAGTCCAGCATCTCGCCAAAGACAATCCCGGTCACGCCCTCCAGCTTGCCCGCCAGCTTCAGATGCCGCAGCATGCGATCGATCTGATACGGCTTCTCGCCCAGATCCTCCAGGAACAGCAGCTTGCCTTCGGTCTGCGCCGCGAAAGGCGTGCCCAGCGACGCCGTCAGCAGGCTTAGGCACCCGCCGTAGAGCACCCCACGCGCGTTTCCCGGCTGCAGCGCGCGCAACCCGGATTCGGTTCCCAGCCGGTAAGCCTCGCCTCCCAGCGCGGCGGCGAAGCTCAAGAGGTCGACGCCATCCTCACGCGAAAAATCCGCGGCCACCATCGGCCCATGCAGCACCGGCACACCGCTTTGATCAAGCATCCAGGTTTCAATCGCCGTGTGATCGCTGTAGCCGATGAACGGCTTCCGGTTGCGGTGCAGCAGGTCCAGATCGAGACCCTCCAGCAGGTAGTTGCTTCCGTAACCACCGCGGATACATATAATCACATCGATCTCGGGATCGGTAAAGGCAGCATGCAGATCTTGCAGGCGCTGCTCCGGGGTTGCCGCAAAGTACGGCCACGCCTGCCCCAGCGCATGCGGCATCAACGTGACCGTATGGCCCAGAGCGCGCAGCCGCTCCACCCCACGCAGCACCTTCTCCGGATCGGCGTTGCTCGCGGGGGCAACCACCGCAAGGCGTATCGGTCGCACCGTCACTGCTCATCTCCAGCAAGCCACTGTCCACGCGCCAGCATCACCGCGGGTCCCGTCAGTTGCATCTCCGCGCTCGCGCCCGGCCATTCGACAAGCTGCTCTCCACCCGGCGCGCGAACGCGCAGCCGTCGCTGCGCGCCTTCCAGCGCCATCATCATCGCAGCACTCGCGCTCGTTCCCGTCCCGGAAGAAGAAGTCGGGCCAACGCCGCGCTCGTAGATTCGAATCTCGATCAGGTCATCGGCCAATCGCCGCACAAACTCCACATTCGTCTGCGCAGGAAAATCGGGATGCGTGCAGATAGCAGCACCCACATCCTGCCAGGAGCGGCCTCGAATCGCGAACTCCTCGTCCTCTACCAGCGCCACAAACTGCGGATTGCCCACGGCGACCACTGCGCCTTCGACCGTCAACCCTCCACCCAGCACCACCGTCGCGCGCCGCACCCGCGGCACTCCCATCCCGGTCGCAAACTGGAACTCCGTGCCCTTGACGCCTTCCAGCCGGCAGATCCGCAACCCGGCATCTGTCTCCAATCGAACTTCATCCCCGGCGAGAAGGCCGGCACGATACGCCATCCATGCGGCGACGCAGCGTGTGCCATTGCCGGAAATCTCCGCTGCAGAGCCATCCGCGTTGTACAGATGGATCGCGCCCTCCCGCTCTCGGCGGAGTGTCAGGTACTCCACGCCATCCGCACCGATGCCCGTCGTCCGCGAGCACAACGCGCGAGAGAGCCGCGCAAGATCGCATCCCTCCACCTGCCCCGCATCGACAATGAGGAAATCATTGCCGCACGCGTGTGCCTTTGTGAACTCGATCACTCCTCCTCCCAGGTCCGGAAGGTCAGCACGCGCTCGATCCCTGTCCCCTTCATCAACAGCGAGATCAATCGTCGATGTCCACTTCGGGTGGCCATCACCGTGAAGGACAGCCGCGCCATGCCTGCAAAATCGTCGCGGTCCACAGGGTCAAGCCGCTGCTGCTCCACATCCATCGCCTGAAGCACTGACAGTTGCATCGTCGGCGCATCCGAACCGCGCACCTCGTAAATTCGGCTCTGCTGCTTCAGGTTGGTCAGCGTCTCCACAGCGCCCACCGCCTCCAGCGCCAGCAGGATCAGCAGGGTTGCAAACGCTGCCGGCAGATACAATCCCGCGCCGCATGTCATGCCCACCGCCGCCACTGCAAACACCGTTGCCGCACTGGTCAGGCCACTGACGCGGTTACGATTATGCAGAATCAGACCTGCGCCCAGAAATCCCACGCCCTGCACAATGTTCGAAGCGATCTGTCCCTTGCTCGTGCTCAGCTCGCCTGCAATCAGAGGCGACAGATACGTGAACAGCGCCGACGCAAAGCAGATCAGCAGATTTGTCCGCACGCCGGAGGGTTTATGACGCCACTCGCGCTCCAGTCCGATCACGCCGCCTAGCGCGCACGCCAGCAGCAGCCGCATCGTCCCGGTGTCTGTAAGCGCCCACTGCTCCAGTTGGCTGAAGCCCAGCGCGTGCTTTGCGTCCAAAACAATCATCGTGGTCGCGTGCCTTCTCCATGGGCGGGCAAGCGGGGCCGCCCATCGCGTGATGCTACCACCCAGCCAAACCCCTGCCACTAACACTCCCGGACTACTCAGGGCTTTCCAGCCGATGGAACCCTGTCCGAGTTTTGGGTGGCGTACACCCGGGCACACGGCTGTCCCGTCGAGCAGATGATCTGCAGCAGCCTCAGGCCCTGCGGATGCGCGGCAACCGCCTTCGCCACCACGTCGCCATCCAGCGCCACCACGTAATCAGCCTTCCCCGCCGGATCCTGCAACGCCGCCTTCCACTCGTAGTAGTCGCCGTCATCGATGAAGTCGCGCAGCGGAATCCCCGCCTGCTGCACCGCCCCAATGTGATCGGAGGTAGACATCAGTAGGGTCTTGCCCGGCGGCAGGATGCGCAGCCAATTGGCCAGCGTTTGCTCAAACGGGATGCGCGTGCGGGAGTTCACCACCGCCTCCTGAAAGACCAGCGGGCCCGCGCGCAGCAGCAGCACGCTGTTTAGGACGATCAGCGCAGCCGTCGCCGGCACCATCCAGCCCTGCCATCGCGGCCGCCAGTTCGCCACGCTCTCCAAGGCCGCAGCCGCAAAGAGTGCGAATGCCGGTAGCATCTCCATGCCGTAGCGGGTGTTGTACCAGGAGTGCGGAAACCACACCGGAATGAAAAGCGGCACCGATCCATACGCGATCGAATACGTATAGAACGGCAGTGGCAGCCACAACAGCGATGCAGCGGCCAACCCCGCACTCCGACGCCGCACCCACAGGAACGCCGTGCCGGCAAGCGAGATCAGAAAAATCAGTTGAGTCGCGTAGGGCACCACTGCGCCAAGTTCCGCCGCCTTCAGGAAGTACAGCGTCGCCACCACAGGCCGGTGATACTCCATATAGTGACCCGCTCCGGACGGTGAAGTCCGCGCCTCGATCGCCCGCGCTGAATACGGCCCGCGCAGAAAATCGAACGGATCGTGAAACTGCTTCGCGTTGTAGGCGATCCACACCAGCGGCGCCATCACCACCAGCACCGTGGCCAGCAGCCAGATGCCGGTCAGGCGCTCGCGCACATTACGCCGCTTGGCCACAATCCACGACGCAACACACCACGCCACCGCCGCATAGATCCAGCCGTCGTAGCGCGTGAAGACCGCGCAGACCAGGACCAGAGAAGCGCCGAGCAGCAAGCGACCGAGTCCCTCTGCCGCGCCTGCTGCCGAACGCCGGGCCAGCAGCGCAATCAGCAACGCCGCCCAAATCATCTCCGCCAAAAACAGCGGCTCCGTCATCGCCGTCGTTGAAAAATAGAGGAGTCCCGGATTCAGTGCGAAGAACGCAACAGCCAGCCAGGCAATCGCATTCCAGACAAAACAAAGCGCCAGCCGGTAGAGCCCGACGCAGGCCGCGACGTAGCAGGCCATTGAGGGGATCGCGGCCGGAACGCCGCTCTGCCACCAGCTCATCTTCTGCACAAACGGGATCAACAGCAGGTGCGGCAGCGGGAGCCACACCGAGCCAAGCTGGCGAAATCCTGGTCTGCGCGCATCGAAGATCCGCCGCGCAATGTGTAGATGCGCCACCGCATCGCCGTAAAGCAGCAGCAGTTGATGCCGTGAGCAGAAAGCAAGCGCCGCCAGCGTGAGCACCGCGCTCAGCAGCGCGACAGTGCTTGCATCGCGCGGCTCTCTCGGCGGCTTCGCCTCAGTCAAGGTGGCTGAGCGCGCGGAATTGCTGGAACCGCGCATCGATTTCCTCACGAGTCAGGTTCTGCGTCCGTTCCACGCCAAACTTCTCTACAGCAAACGAGCCCATCACGCCGCCATAGAACATCGCCCTGCGGAAGTTCGCCGGCGTCAGCTCGCCCTCCTGCGATGCAAGGTAGCCGAAGAACCCACCGGCAAACGAGTCGCCCGCACCCGTCGGGTCCACGACTTCGGCCAGCGGCAGCGCCGGCGCGCGAAAGGGCGTAGCATGCGTCTCCGGCTTCGCACCGGGAAACGAGCGCTCGCTGAAGAAGACGGTCGCGCCGTACTCGCCGTGCTTCACGATCAGCGTCTTCACGCCCATGCCCAGGATCTTCTTCGCCGCCCGAACCAGATTGGCATCGCCGGCCAGCATCTTGGCCTCGCCATCGTTGATCAGCAGCACATCCAAATCCACCAGCACCTCGGCCAGCGCCGCGCTGTGGTCCTTGATCCAGTAGTTCATGGTGTCGCCGCACACCATCTTCACCTTCGGCATCTCGCGCCGCACGCGTGCCTGCAGCTTAGGATCGATGTTCGCCAGAAACAGAAACTCTGAATTGCCGTAGCTCGCCGGAATCTTCGGCGTGAAGGTCTCAAAGACGTTCAACTCCGTCGCCAGCGTGTCGGCCTCGTTCAGCGTGCGCGTGTAGGAGCCGGTCCAGTGGAAGCTCTTTCCCGCCACGTGTTCGATCCCCGCCGTATCCACGCCGCGCCGCTTCAATACCTCTTCGTTGGCAGCAGTGAAATCCTCGCCCACCACGCCGATCACGCGCACCTGTGTAAAGTAGCTGGCGGCCAGCGCAAAGTGCGTCGCCGCGCCACCCAGAGCATGATCCACCCGGCCGCTTGGAGTCTCAATGCTATCGAACGCAACACTACCAACCACCACAATGGACATGCAGCTTCCTTTAGAAAATTACGAGAGATATTTTTCCCATACGTCGCTAGACGTATTTCCCAATGATCGGTTCCAGCTTCGCGCGCGTCGCCGCCGGAATCGCATCGCGGCTGGTCAGGATCGCATATTGCATCGCATTCACGCAGGCGCATTTGCGTTCTTTGGGAACAGCCCGCACCGCGGCGCGCAGCACCTTCGCCGCATTCGCCGCGTTCTGGTGCATCACCGCAACGATCTGGTCCACCGTCACGTCATCGTGGCCCGCGCGCCAGCAGTCATAATCGGTCACCATCGCCATGGTCGCGTAGCAGATCTCCGCCTCGCGTGCCAGCTTCGCCTCCTGCAGGTTGGTCATGCCGATCACATCCGCGCCCCAGCTGCGATACAGGTTCGACTCCGCGCGCGTGGAAAACTGCGGCCCCTCCATGCATACATACGTGCCGCCCCGCTTGCCCACTACCTTCTCTGCATCGCACACATCGGCGATGGTCTTCGCCACTACGCCGCATACCGGATCGCCAAACGCAACGTGCGCCACAATCCCGTCGCCGAAGAACGTGCTCCTCCTTAGAAAGGTGCGATCGATGAACTGGTCCGGCACTACAAAGTCCGTCGGCTTGTGCTCTTCCTTCAGCGACCCCACCGCCGAGACCGAGATGATGCGCTCCACGCCCAGCAGCTTCATCGCAAAAAGATTTGCGCGAAAGTTGATCTCGCTCGGCAGCAGCCGGTGGCCGCGTCCATGCCGCGCCAGAAATGCAACACTGCGCCCCTCGAGAGTCCCCAGCACCAGCTTGTCCGATGGTTCGCCGAAGGGCGTCTGGATGGCGACTTCCTGTGTATCGCCAAGACCCGGCATGGAGTAAAGTCCACTGCCGCCGATAATCCCGATCTCTGCCTGTTGCAAATCGTTCTCCGCGCCCGCTGCATTCCTGCCGCAGCACACGCATGACAGTTAGGTTGGAAACGTCAGTATACCTGCGGCCCTAGCGATGCAGCGCCGCCTGCATCATTCCGTAGCGGCTGAGCAGATGCGCCAGGCTCTCGCTCAACTCCGGCGCAGGCTGCGGCATCACAACGCGCGCCTGCTGTTCGCCGCTATGATGCAGGCTCCCGATCATCGCCAGTTCCAGCTTGCGCGCCAGTGGCAGCGGAAAGCTCTCGCTGATGAACACGCCGCGCCCCACGGTCGCGATCAGCACCGGGCCTTCTTCGGTTGTGAAGACGCTCTCGTCGCCGCGGCCCTCACTCTCATCCGTGGGCTGCATGTGCACGTCCATATACTTCCGCTTCAGGTTCTCCGCATAGATAGCTGCAAAATTCGCTGCGGCCTCTTCGCTCTTCCACTGCGACAGATAAAGCAGCGCTACCGATTTCGTCGAGTCCTTCTCCTCCAGCGTCTTCGCCGCCCGGCTCTGCGCCGCGTAATACATACCGCCGTCCCACTCCGGCGTCAGGTCCGCCGCGCCCGCCTTGCCCGCAAACAGCTCCGCCAGGATCCGAACGTCCAGCGCGCCCATCACGCCAATGTCATAAGGAGCATAGTCCGCATCGATCAGCGGATGAATATCCGGCATGGTCAGCAGCGTTGGATGCACCTGCCGCTCCCACGCCCGGGGATGCATGATCTCGTAGCTCGTCCCCGGCGGACGGTCCAGCGCCCCGGCAAACGCCTGCTTCGCGCCTTGGTCCTTCAGCACCACCTGTTCAAAGTTCAGTCCCTCGCGATAGGGAAACAGCAGCGACTCCTTCAGCAGCAGCGGCGCCCGCTTCAGCACTGGCGAATCGCCGCTGTCGCTGTCGTCCAGGTCATCCAGTTGCGCAGCAATGTCCGGAAGCTTCGCCAGCGATTGTCCCTTCGGCGCCAATCCCCAATCCAGGAAGACCACCATCGCCTGCCCCTCGGCAACCGCTTCGCGCGCCGTGTCCGCTTCGTCCGTGCGCAGATGATCGTTGTCCTCATCGACGTTCTTCGCAATGGATTCCTTGCTCTGGTCGCTCCACTTCTCCAGATCCACATGCTGGTCCTGCAGCGCGTGTGTCAGCTCATGCGCCAGCACCGGCTTCTGCTCGTCCGGCGCAATCCAGTCCAGCATGTTCACCGTCTTGCTCTTGCTGTCGTAATAGCCCGCGATCTGCTCTGTCAGCAGGCTCACGATGAACGGACGCAGGTGAAAATCGCGGTCCAGCAGCCCGAACTTCTTCAGCACAATCTCGGAGCTCTCCAGCCGCTGCGCATCCTTGTCATCCTTCATCTTGCTCAGGATGTAGTGCTCCACCTCGCCGCGATTCGTCAGCCGCCGCTTCACCGGGTGCTGAATCGGCAGATCGCTGTCCTTGCTGGCAAAGCCCAGAATCTGATCGACGGACGCGAACAACTCCTTCGCCTGCGCGGGCGTGATCTTCTGCTCGGGCTTCTGCGGCGCCGGTTGCTGCAACTGCTGTTGGCCCTGCGGCGGAGCGGGTGCGCCCGTCGTTTGCGCCAGCAACGGCAGTGCAGCCAGCACTCCTGTTGCCATGCCGGCACGTATGGCTCGTTTTACTCTGACACCCATCGCCTCACCGCCCCCGCACCGCCCGCTGGCCTGCTTCCAGAAGGCTATAATTTTCTTCAGGCTTCCGCTATGCAGGACACGTCCGCCTCCACCGTCGCTCATCCACCAGACGCCGCTTCCGCCCCGCCGGTGAGCGCGCCCACCGCATTGGCCCAGGCGCTCGGCACATCTTCGGCCTCTCCACCGGCCTCCTTAGTGGAATTAGCCGGGGGCCTCAGTTTTCCCGCCTTCAGCACCACGTCGCAGGAAGTCTCAGCTCTGGTCGAGGGTGCCGGTGCCTTTGATCTCGGCTACCGGGGCCGGATCTCAGTGGGCAGCGCGGACCATCTCCGCTGGCTCAATGGCATGCTCACCAACAACATTCAGGGACTGGCCGAGGGAGCTGGCAACTACAGCTTTGTGCTGAACGCGCAAGGCCGCATCCAGGGTGACTGCGACGCCTTCCGAAGGCCCGACCATCTGCTGGTCATCACCGAACGCAGCCAGGTCCCCGCCCTCATGGCGCACTTCGACCACTTCATCATCATGGACGACGTCGCGCTCGAGGACATCTCCTCCACCCGCACCGCCCTCGGCCTCGCTGGCCCGCTCGCCCCGCAACTGCTCGGCGCGCTCGGCGTTCCGTTGGCCGCCGCCCCATCGGACAGTCTCTGGCTCATGCAGACCGGCATCTGCGGCGTACCCGTCCAGCTCACCGGCGGCTATCCAACCGCTTCTCCTCGTTACGAGCTCTGGTGCGCGAACGAGAACGTCCGCATGCTGTGGGATGTCCTGCTCGCCGCCGGCGCCGTTCCCTGCGGTCTCCGCGCCGCGGAGGCCCTGCGCGTCCTTGAAGCCACGCCGCGCTACGGCGTCGATCTGACCGAGCGCGATCTCCCGCAGGAGACCAGCCAGAACCGCGCGCTGCACTTCGCCAAGGGCTGCTACCTCGGCCAGGAGATCGTCGAGCGTATTCGCTCCCGCGGCGCCGTCCATCGCCGTCTCACGCAATTCACCCTTTCTGCCGAGCCGGCGGCATTGCCGGTCGAGCTCACCTCCACCGGCGCCGCAGTCGGCCGCATCACCAGCACCGCCCTCTACAACGGCACGCACTACGGCCTCGGCATCGTGCGCGCGGATGCTGTCGAACGCCAGCCGACTCTCGACTATCCCGGCGGCACCGCCACGTTGTCCCTCATCCCCCGCTTGCGCGCACAGCGTCGCAACCCTGATAGGAAGGTTCATCACCATGCCCGACCAGCCATCCGGATTTACCGTCACCGATCGTCGCAAGTTCACCCTCGAAGGCGAGCTGCGCGAAGGCGCCTCCCCGGCTGAGGAAACGCCGGAACCGGCCGCTCAATCGAAGCCGGAGACGAAAACAGAGCCTAAGCTCGGCCCCAAGCTTGTCCAGAATGAGTCACCAGTGGAGAAGGAAGTCGTCAACCGCGACCTTGAACCGCTTCCTGCCGACGAATCTCTGGAAGACGAAGCCCTGCCGCCCGAGCCAACCGCAGCGGAATCCGCGCAACAGGACGCCGACTATCGCGCATCCTCGAAGAAGCTCGACGACATGATCTCCCAGGCCAATCCCGGCGCGCGCGATACCATCGGCGGCCGCGACGCGGACATGAACTTCGACAAGCTGGTGCAGTCCATTTACATGACTGCCGCGCTGCAGATGGGCGCCGGCACCCAACCCGGCGAGCAGCCGCGGGTCGATATCCTCGGCGCGCGTCAGAGCGTCGACATGCTCAGCGTCCTGAGCGAAAAGACTAAAGGCAATCTCACGGAAAAGGAACAACGGCTGTTGCAGAACGCGCTCTTCGAGCTGCGCATGATGTTCATGGAGATCACCAACGCCATCTCCACAAGCGCCCACAATCCAGCCGCCAAGCCCCCCATTCGTTAGCGTCTGGTGATGATTGCGCCTGTCATCCTGAACGTAACCGAAGGTGGAGTGAAGGACCTGCTGCACCTTTCGTTCAATACCGGCGCGCAGCGCCGCTCAACGCTATGGAGGTTTCCGCCTGCCGAAGCCCGCCAACGCCAGCATCCTGTTTCTCGGCAGCGGCACATCCATGGGTGTGCCCACGCTCGGCTGCACCTGCCGCGTCTGCACCTCCAGCGATCCGCGCGACCAACGCCTCCGCCCCTCCATCGCCATCGAATGGCAGGATGACAATGGCAGCTCCGCATCACATCGTGTACTCATCGACACCGGCCCCGACTTTCGGCAGCAAGCGCTGCGCTTCGGCATCCGCAATATCGATGCCGTCTTCTACACCCATGCGCACGCCGATCACATCCTCGGACTCGACGACCTGCGCCCGCTGAGCTTCGCGCACCGCGAGCGGAAGATGCCGCTCTATGCCGACCCGCCCACCGCTGCGGTGCTGGAGCGCGTCTTCTCCTACACCTTTTCGACGGACGCCACCTACCCCACTCGCGCCCGAGTGGAGCTGCACCGCCTCGACCGCCCCGTAGATGTTGCCGGCATCACCTTCACTCCCGTGCCGCTGCTCCACGGCCGCCTCCAGGTCACCGGCTATCGCTTCGGCAACGCCGCCTACCTCACGGACATGAACAGCATTCCGGACTCGAGCATGGCCCTGCTCGACGGCGTCGAAGTCGTCGTCCTGGACGCACTGCGCCCCCAGCCGCATCCCACGCATGCCAACATCGCCGACGCCATCGCCTGGGCAGAGAAAATCGGTGCACGCAGCACCTGGTTCACCCACATGTCGCACGAAGTCATGCACGCCGAGATGGATCCGCAGTTGCCCTCCTCCATTCGGCTGGCCTATGACGGACTGCGCCTCCCGATCGAGCTATAGCGCCCATGCAGATCTTCCACGATCCCGCCCACTTGCCCGCCGACTACCGCACCACCGTCGTGAGCGTGGGCAACTACGACGGGGTCCATCTCGGCCATCGTTTCCTGCTGGCACGCGTCGTCGAGCGCGCGTATGCTCTCCATGCACGCTCGGTCGCAGTCACCTTTGAGCCCCATCCCACAAATCTGCTGCGTCCCGGCACGGGCCCTCGGCTCATCACTCCCACTCTCAGCGAGCGCCTCGATCTGCTCGCCACCACGGGCATAGACGCTACTGTCGTGCTTCCCTTCACCGCGGAATTCTCGCAGCAAAGCGCCGAGACCTTCGCCCGCGCCATCCTCCTCGAACGCCTGCGCGCCATCGAAGTGCACGAGGGCGACAACTTCCGCTTCGGCTATCGCGCACAGGGAGGCGTCGATGAGCTGAGCGCCCTCGGCGTGCAGCTCGGCTTCGCCGTCCATATCTACAAGCCACTCCAGGTGCGCGGCATGGATGTCTCCAGCAGCCACATCCGCCAGCTTGTCTCCGCCGGCGACGTGCGTCGCGCCCGCTGGCTCCTTGGCCGCCCCTTCTCGATTCTCAGCACGCCGGCACACGGCCGCGGCATCGGCAGCCGCCTCACCGTCCCCACCATCAATCTCGCGGACTACGACGGCCTCGTCCCCGCCATCGGCGTCTACGTAACCCGCATGCAGATCGCCGCCGGCACTCCGGATGGCGAGAGCTCGGACGAAGTCTGCTTCGACTCCGTCACCAACGTCGGCACCCGCCCCACCTTCGCCGACGCCTCCTTCGCCATCGAAACCCATCTCCTCGACTTCCATCCCGTTCAGCTGGACGAAACCACGCCTCTGCGCCTCACCTTCCTCGTCCGCCTCCGCGATGAGCGGCAATGGCCCTCGCCTGAAGCTCTGCGCGAACAGATCGGCCACGACGTCCAGGCTGCCCGACGCTATCTCCGCCGGCTCCCCGCATCGGACGAGCTTTCGTAATTCACCAGCTTTTTTGACACAGGGGTGTAGCATTTCCGATGTCGTAACTCTTTGGGAGGAATTCATGCGCAAGTTCTTGAAGCACTTTCTGGCCCAGCTTTGCCTCGTCGCCACCGTCACCGGCGTCGCCTTTGCTGCGGACACCGACAAAAAACTCACGGACCGCATCGATGCCGCAACCGCCGTGGTGCGCGAACTGATGGCTACGCCCGACAAAGGCGTGCCGCTCTGGGTCGCCGCCAAGGCCACCTGCGTCCTGGTTGTGCCCGGCTACAAGAAGGGCGCCTTCATCGTCGGAGCCCAGTACGGTCAGGGCCTCGCCACCTGCCGCAATAACCACCGCTGGAGCGCACCGGTCTTCGTTCAGATCACCGGTGCCAGCTTCGGCTTTCAGGCCGGCGGGCAATCCACCGACCTCGTTCTCGTCGGCACCAACCATAAGGCCATGGAGGACATGCTGAAGGAGAAGGTCAAGCTCGGTGGCGACATCGCAGCCTCCGCCGGACCGGTGGGCCGCAATGCTTCGGCCTCCATCTCCGCCCTCGCCAATGCTGAGTTCCTCACCTACTCCCGCAGCAAAGGCCTCTTCGCCGGCCTCGACCTCACCGGCGACTACATCAACCAGAACAAGGACGATACCGCCGCCTACTACGGTAAGGACATCCACTACAGCGATATCCTTTCAGGGAAGCAACCCGTCCCCGAGTCCTCGCGTGCCTTCGTACGCGCCGTCTCCCAACTCTTCCGCGAAGGCCGGGCAAGCAAGTAGAGCAGTCTCCCAATTGGCAACAGCATCAGTAACAAAGGCCCGCGCCTTGAAGACGCGGGCCTCGTTGTTTCGTGCGCTCCTGCGACGTGCAGTAAATTTGAGACGAGGTTTCAGGAACATTGAACGTCCTCCCGTCATCGTCGGGCTGCTGGCAGCGAAAACTGATGCTCCGCTTCCTCCGATGGATCGCCGCTCCTCTCATAGCATGCGGAGAGATCGCGTCGGGACAGGCCACTCACACTCTGGCTCGAGGCTGCATTTCACAGATCAGCGGCGGGCTGCCGTCCTCCGATGCCAGCAGCGCAGAAAAAGACTTGGAAAGTTGCCGCGTTCATGAAGTAACCGGCCTCCCGGGAAGTCATGAGTTCGCGAGCCATTTCATGGAAACGATCGTAGGCGATCGCGAAAATTCCACCGTCATATGGGGTCTCACCGCAGATCTGAGCGACAGGATTCCCGCTCAGGATCAAGCCATGTACATCTCAAAATCGACCGATAACGGGAAGACATGGACGCAAGTCGCGAGAATCGATTCCAGATATTTCGACGCAGACATTGCCGAGGGCCTGCGCAACGGTTTGGCAGTGGCTCCCGGTGGAAATGAATTTGTGATCACGACTCAGGAAGGAGCCTTCCAGGTGTTTCCGCAGCCAGATGTCTCCGCGCCTGTCGTGAGACCCATCCCAGGCCCGCGGATTCCTCGTCCGCGTCCCTTGCTGAGCATTCCGAAAAACGAGGGCGATCCGGTACGGGCAGGCGTCGTTCAAATGACAGCCGATGCAAAACGTATCATCGTCGGTTACGGATACTTCGACCTGAACCCTCAGCTCGTCACCTATCGCAGAGATAATCACGGCTCATGGATCGAAGACGGAACGCTCCGCAATCTTCCCACTGACCTCGATATCTTCTCGATGCAGTTTGACAACCCGAAGAAACTGCATCCGGCCTCTCTCTATGTGGGCACCGGCGATCAGGTCTTCCGGCTCAATCTCCGCACAAGGAAATGGACCCTCATCGCCGGGGTCGGCGCCGATTCAGCGATCCATGGCATGACGACTGTGGGAGGCCTTCATCTGGCCGCCTGCTGGGGCGTTTACGAGCCTGTCAGTGCCGATGCCGTCGAGCGAGTGACCCATGCAAGGTTTCTCTTGCATCGCGCGAAGGATGAAGTCGGCCCGAACATCCGCGCATATGGCATCGAGGTGGACCCGGCAAGGCACAACCGGGAAGTTCTGACCGCGATCACCGGCGCGTATGTAACCAGAGACAGTGGAAAAAGCTGGAAGAGGCTGAACGATCTGCCCGAGGGAGAATTCCATTCCGCCCATTTCAATCCCGATGGAACCGTCATCGTCTCCGGATTCGCCGGAACATTCCTGGCCAACCCATTTTCAAAAGCCTGCGCGCCGCACCTCAAAACACGCGATAGATGACGCTGTTCATTCGACGCTCTGAGCCACCGCTGAACTTCCATTCGCCTAGTTCCTATACCAATTGCACCGGACCGGGGTACTCTGCCACCATCGCGTCATCGGTGAGTAGCGTTATGCCTTCCACAGAAGCCTGCGCGATCAGCAGCCGATCGAATGGATCTTTGTGAATCGCTGGCAGAGCATCGATAGCCGCCGCATGCTCACTAACTATCGGCAGCTCGCGGTATCCGTTATCGATCAGGCCGCGGCGCAGCACACGCGCATCCACCTGAAAATCAGGCCGCTTCAACCCACTCTTGATGGCGACCTCCCACAGGCTCGCGGCGCTGAAGAACAGGTCGTTCTCCGGATCAGCGATCCATGCGCGGGCGCTACGCGGAACGCGCTTGACGCCCTCCGCCGCCCGAAGCAGTAGATGAGTATCCAGAAGCAGCTTCACCCCTTACCCTCGAACAGCTTCGCAATCTCCTTTGCACCCATCGTATTGAAGTCTTCCGGCACCTTGATCTGACCGGCCATGAACCCGAATCGCTTCGTTTCCGACGATTCCGGCGCATCCAGCGCGATCACCTTCACCATCGGCTTGCCTGCCTTGGCGATGACGAACGACTCACCCTTGGCAGCCTGTTCGACCAGTTTGGAAAGCTGGGTTTTGGCTTCGTGAATGTTATAGGTGTGCATGTCATTCCTCTAGACTTAGTCCAGTGAACTAAGTCTACCACGAAACATCTACTGACTACTGCCCAGGAAACCGCTCATCATCCTTCCCCACATCCGCGGCCTTCATAAAATCCATCCAGATCGGCAGCGCCGCACGCGCCCCCGTCTCCTTGTCACCCAGCGATTGCCGCGTGTCATAGCCCATCCACACCCCGCAAGTCACCGACGGAGAAAATCCCAGAAACCACGCGTCGGTAAAGTCGCTCGTCGTCCCCGTTTTTCCGCCGAGCGGATGACTCAGCGTCTTCGCCGCGGCAGCAGTTCCGCTCGACGTCACCTGCTGCATCAGCATCAGCATCGTGCCTGCGGTCTTCGCGTTCGTCGATTCGTTCACCTCAGCCTGATCTTCATACATCGGCATCCCGTCGGCACTTGTCACCCGCCGCAGCAGATGCGGCGTCACCCGCACGCCGTCATTGGGAAAGCTGCTGTACGCCGCCACCTGCTGCGCCAGCGTCACCTCCACCGACCCCAGCGCCACCGGCAGGTACGGCGGAATGTCCCGCGTGATGCCAAAGCGGTGCGCCACCTCGATCACCTTCTTCATCCCCACGCGCTCCGCCAGCCGCAGCGCCGGAATGTTCCGCGACTCCGCAAACGCCTTCTCCAAGGTGATGTTTCCCAGATAGTTCGGCTCGTAATCACGCGGCGTGTATGGGCCGCCCCCCGTCTGAAACGTCACCGGCGTATCGGCAAGCATCTCCTGCGGCGTGGCGCCATTCTCAATCGCCGCCGTGTACACGTACGGCTTGAACGAAGAGCCCGTCTGCCGCTCCGCCTGCGTCGCGCGATTGAACTGCGACAGGTTGAAGTCGCGCCCTCCCACCATTGCCAGAACATCCCCCGTGCCGTTGTCCACCGCCATCAGCGCGGCCTGCGCGCCCGAATCCTGCTCCAGCGTGCCGTGCAGCACCGGATCTTTCGGCGAGCTGTCCACATGCACGTAAACGATGTCGCCCACCTTGAACAGCTTCGCCGGGTCCTTCTCGCCCGTCCACACCCAGCCGTCGGACAGCAGTCCCAGCCGCGCATTGCCTATCTTCACCGTCACCCGGCCATCCAGCACGCCCACCACCATCCCGTGAAAATACGCGCCCTGCGTGATCGGCAGACTCCAGTCCGGATGCCGGAAGCTCTCCAGCGACTCGCCCGCCGCCAGCACATTCAGCAGATGTCCCCGCCATCCATGCCGCCGTTCGTACGCTGCCAACCCATCCAGCACCGCGCGATTCGCCGTCTGCTGCAGCGCCATATCCAGCGTCGTGTAGACCTTTAGGCCCGCTTCGTGCACCGTCTCCGTTCCGAACTGCCGCTCCAGCTCGCGCCGCACCTCCTCCACAAACCACGGCGCCACGCTGTTCGGCGGCGGCGCCAGATGCAACCCCAGCGGCGCGCCCTTGGCCTCATTCGCCTGCGCGGCCGTAATCGCGCCATCCTCCAGCATCGCGTTCAACACCGTGTTCCGCCGCCGGAACGCACGCTCCGGATTCAAAATCGGCGAATACGCCACCGGACCCTTCGGCAGACCAGCCAGCAGGGCAGCCTCCGGCAGGGTCAGCTCGCGCGCCGGCTTGCTGAAGTAGTAGTTCGCACCCGCCTCGAATCCATACACGCCATGCCCGAGGTAAATCTGATTCCCGTACAGCGTAAAGATCTGCTGCTTGGTAAAGCTGTGCTCGATCTGAATCGAGAGAAAGACCTCCTGCAGTTTCCGGCGAAACGTGCGGTCCGGTGAGAGAAACAGATTCCGCGCCAGCTGCATGGTCAGCGTGGACGCGCCCTGCGCCCGCCCGTGCGACGTCAGGTCGTGATACGCCGCTCCCAGCACGCGAAACAGATTCACGCCCCAGTGGCTCTCAAAATTCTTGTCCTCGATCGAGATCACTGCCTGCCGCAAAATCGGCGGAAAATCGTCGTACTGCACCACGCTGCGCCGCTCCATCGCGAACGAGCCAAACAACTCTCCGTGCGCGTCGTACAGCTCAGTCGTGGCCAGCGGCTTGTAGTGCTCCAGGTCCGCGATCTGCGGCAGATCCACCGAATAGACCAGCGTGAGCCCGGCCAGCGATCCCGCCGCCGCCGCCAGCACGACCAGCAACAGCAGCGCCAGCTTGCCTGCCACTTTGCGCCGGCCGCCTGGGACGGTTCCCCGGCGTAGCGGCGGGCGAAACCCTCCGCCCGAACTCTCCTGGCGTGTGGCTTTGGTGTTTTCAGTCAATGGCACAAATCAGCGCAGCGCTTGTGGCCGAGCATAGCACCTCGCAAGGTGCAGGCGAAGATGCCGCCGCTCTCCCCATTCAACCGCCAGGTACACACCACTTTGAACAACGGCTGTATCGGCTGCTACGACAAGATCAAAGCGCACGCGGGAGCACGCTCGCGAATGGCCACCATATTCCGAAACGACGGCATCTGAGCAACAGGGCCGTGGTTCTCAACGATTCCTCGCGCCACATCACACCAGACTACGTATGGAAAGGAATGCACATGAGCGTGAAGACCATGGATGAACTGCTCTTGGACGAACTGAAAGATCTTTATTCCGCCGAAAAACAGATCACGAAAGCCCTGCCGAAGATGGCGAAGGCCGCCGTTTCTCCTGATCTGAAAAAAGCCTTCGAGACTCACCTTGAGGAGACGCAAGGCCACATCGAACGCCTCGATCAGATCTTCGAGACTCTCGGCAAAAGCCCGAAAGGCAAAGTATGCCACGGCATGCAAGGGCTGCTTGAGGAAGGCTCCGAGGTGCTGAAGGAAGCGGACAAAGGGGGCGTGCGAGACGCAGCACTTATCTCAGCGGCTCAACGAGTCGAGCACTACGAAATGGCAGGCTATGGTTCGGTTCGCGAGTTCGCCAGCCTCCTCGGCCAAAAGGAAATAGCCTCCCTGCTCGACGAGACCCTGGAGGAAGAGAAAGCGGCGGATGAGAAGCTGACCGGCATCGCAAAGAAAATCAATCCGCAGGCCCTCAGAGCAAATAAGGCCGCCTAGGAGTGGGCCGCATCTCATAGGTAAGGGAAGCAAAGTTCGTGAGGAAGGGCTGCCGTGCGCATGCAGGCAGCCCTTCGATCTTTAGGCAGCCTTCAACTTCAGCACCGCCAGCGCCTTGTCCAGCTGATCGTCGGAGCGTGGCGCATTCTTCTGTGCCGCGGGCTGGTTGTCGTCCTGGTCGTCGTTCGAGGCCACCACCACATTCGGCTGCACCGCGTCATCCTGGATCTTTTTCCCATCGGGGGCAGCATACTTCGCCACCGAAAGGATCAAGGCCGAGCCATCCGGCAGTTCCATCGTCTTCTGCACCGAGCCTTCGCCGAAGGTACGGTCACCCACCACGTCACCGCGCTTGTTGTCCAGAATCGCCGCCGCCACCAGTTCGCCCGGTCCGGATGTGCCATGGTTCACTAGCACCACCAGCGGAAGAGCGGTCAGAAACTTTGACTTCTCCGCCGTGAAGGTCTCGCTCGGATACTTCTGTCCGCTCAGGGTCGCAATCGTTCCGCTCTGCAGGAAGAAGTTTGCCAGCCGGATGCCTTGCGTCTCATCGCCCACAGCAACGTCGCGCAGGTCCAGCAGCACCTTTTTCGTCTCTTTGTTGTCGCCCTTGCCCAGGCCCTTCAGCTTGCTCTCAATCTCGTTCACCCGGTCCTTGGTCAGCGCATTCGGCTTGATGTACAGAATGCTCGCATTCTCGTAAAGCTGATCGCTCAACGCCGGCACCGGCACATTGCTCCGCGACATCGTCACCTTATCCGGCTCCGGCTTGCGCGGCCGCACTACCGAGATGGTCACGTTCGTTCCCGCCGGCCCTTCCAGCAGCAACCGGATCATCGCCAGCGACAACTCGCGCGTCGACTGGTTGCCGATCGCCTCAATCAAGTCGCCATCCTGAATCTGTTCTTTGTCCGCCGGGCTGCCCGGCACCACTGACACCACCGTCGCATATCCATAGCGCTTAGAGACATTGAGTCCCACCTGCGCCGTTCCCTCGCTCAGGTGCTGCTTGTACAGCTTGTATTCGGCCGGCGTCAGGTAGCTCGAATCGGAATCCAGCGACTCCAGCAGCCCATGCAGCGCGCCCACGGTCACGTTGCTCATGTTGGGGTCCACAACGTAGTCGTTCTGAATCTTGTTCAGGACCTCGCTGTACACCTCCATCTCCTGATAGGCGCCGTCCTTCTGGTCAGCGCGCACACCGGAGCGCAGGCTGCCCCACACCGTAAGCAGGAGAAGAAGCACAGAAATCCCGAAGATCGACCGCTGGAAAGACTTGGACATGGACCACCTATTACCAGAATGATAGCGCAGGGCCCCCGGCCGCCCCCTACCCGTTCCGTGCTATGTGGGGCGCTGGAAATCCCTCCCATTAGACGCCCCTCGGCCGCCGACGTGACCGCCAGCGGCCTGGGTACCCCTATTGGTGTGCCATGGCGACTTGCAGACGATCTTCGGGCGAGATGAGGTGATCGAGACTCTCACTATTGCCGGTATCGATCTCGACCCAGTTCACTTCGCCGTTGAACTCCTTCTGTGAGTAGTCGTAGGTCACAGGTGAGCCGAAGTCGTTGCCCAGGTCACAGGTCTCGTCGGCAGAGAAGACCATGGGCTCTGTGTGATCCACTCGCCCTTCGCCAGCCTTCTTCCCGTCCACGTAGAGTGTGACCGTTCCTCCCCTTGCCAGGCCTCCACCGTCATAGGCAAATTCCATCCGCACCTGGTGTTTCCCGGGCGGGATTGGCAGTGTGCCCTCAATCGCGTACTGGTTCACGCCGTAGAAGTTGTAGTGGTAAATCGGCTTGCCGCCTTTGGCGTAAAGACTCCAGCCGCCAATGACTCCGCCTATCGCGATGATGACGCCTTCCGCGCCGGTTTGCGGCACAACGACCTCAGCCGTCACGGAATGCGACTTATTTTTGTAATTGACAACGGCGGCTTCGGGCAATCGCGTCATCCCTCCCCAGAGCAGCTGCCGTGTTCCCGTGACCAGCTCGGGGCGTCCGGCGAGCTCCGGGTTGGCTCGCTCGGCCATGCGATCGTCCAACGGCAGTACGTTGTACTTGACCGCTTCGATCAGCCACAACCGCTGCAGTTCGTGGAGTTTTTCCGGATTCTCCTTCGCCAGATCTTTCGACTGGGTCCAGTCCTTGGTCGTGTCGTAGAGCTCCCAAACATCGTCGTCGAAGGCGGGCAAGGCGACCTTGCCGGTGATCCAGGGAGTCCGATGACGAGTAACCGCGGTCCAGCCCTTGTGGAAGATGCCGCGATTACCCAACATCTCGAAGTACTGTGTCTCATGCTGCTCCGCCGCTCTGGCATCGTTGAATGAGTACGCCATGCTGACGCCTTCGATGGGGCGCTGCTGAACTCCGTTGACGAAGAGCGGCTGAGGCAGGCCGGCCACTTCGAGGATGGTCGGGGCGACGTCGATGACATGATGGAACTGGGTGCGGATTTCGCCCTTTCGGTTAATCCCCTTCGGCCAGCGCACGATCGTGCCGTTGCGCGTGCCGCCAAAGTGCGAAGCCACCTGTTTAGTCCACTGGTACGGTGTGTCCAGCGCGTGCGCCCAGGCCACGGCGTAGTGGTTGTAGGCCTCGGTGCCGCCCAGCAGGTCGACCCGTTCGGTAAGAAATTCGGGAGTCTCCAGCTGCGGAAATCCAGTGAGCGGGGCCATCTCGTTGAAGCAGCCCTGCAGCGAGCCCTCCGCCGATGCGCCATTATCGCCGATGATCAGGTAGATCAGCGTGTCGTCCAGAATCTCCAGATCTTCGAGCGCGTCAATCAGCCGGCCGACGTGATGGTCCGTGTGCTCCATGAATCCGGCGTACACCTCCATCTGCCGGAGCAGTACAGGCTTCATCGCAGCCGAAATCGTGTCCCAGGCTGGAATTTCGGGATGACGTTGTGTGAGTTGGCAATCCGCAGGGATGACGCCGAGCTGTTTCTGCCGGGCGAAGGTCTCCTCGCGCAATTTGTCCCATCCCTGGTCGAACTTGCCCTTGTTTTTGTCGATCCACTCCTTCGGCACGTGATGCGGCGCATGGGTGGCGCCCGGCGCAAAGTAGATGAAAAAGGGCTTATCGGGCGTGAGCGATTTTCCCTGATGAATCCACCGGATCGCCTTGTTGGTGAGGTCTTCCGTCAGGTGATAGCCCTGTTCCGGGGTCCTGTCCGGCTCAACAGGCGTCATGTTGTCATACAACGCCGGATACCACTGGTTGGTTTCACCTCCGATGAACCCATAAAAATGCTCGAAGCCGCCACCGCCGCTGGGCCAGTGATCGAATGGTCCCATCGGGCTGTTTTGCCAGACCGGTACTTCGTGGCATTTGCCGAACTGAGCGGTCGAGTAGCCGTTCAATTTCAGCGTCTGAGCAAGCGGCGAGATGGTGTTGGGCATGAGTGAGTTGTAGCCCGGCGCAGAGGTCGCGATCTCAGTAATGCCGCCCATGCCGGCTGAGTGATGATTGCGGCCAGTCAGAAGCGCCTGACGTGTGGGCGAGCAGAGCGCGGTCGTGTGAAACCGGTTATAACGGAGGCCACCTGCTGCAATTCTTTCGAAGTTCGGCGTCGCGCACGGACCACCAAAGGCGCTGGTCGAGCCAAAACCGGCATCGTCGATCAGGATAACCAGGACATTGGGCGCACCAGCAGGCGGCCGTAATTCATGTATCGGTGGGTACTTTGTGTCAGGATCCTTGGCGTCGTAGGTGGTTAGACCCACGTGCGGCTGATCCGGGATGGGAAGAACTGCTCGTTGAACGTTGTCTTGGGAACTCATCGGTTTCTCCCTAATCAAATTCGTTTCTGTAGCTAAGACGGACGGCAGCGTGGGCGTTGCCGGTCCTGAATGTTCTCTGCTGCTGCGCCTTTCAACGGGCGGAAGGGTCAGTCAGTGGGAAAGCATGTCAGTTGAATGGCCGAACCATGCCCGGTTGTTTCCGCGCCGGGCTGTTTCAGCAGTAGATCGTCTCTTCATTCGCGAAATTAGGCGCACGGTGGAGGCATGTCTACTGTCGCAATTGACAGGTATCCCGCAGTCGATGAGGAAGAAGAAGGAAGCCTGTGACGGACTATGTTTGCCGTCTTCCGACAAATCCTTCCCAGGACGGGACATCGCGTTCGGCGTTCCTCCAAAAACTTGCCGGTTTACCTACGCGAATCGCTACACTGGAAATAGGGGCCAATTCTCGTCTGCCGACCGCCTCTTGGCATTCGGCTCTCCCATCCGGTTCACAAAATTTCGCCCCTAACTCCTTTGACTGGACGACTTTACGGTTAAACCATTTGGAATGAAGATTTTAGGCCTCGGAAGACCGCCCAAACCTAACAAAGAGAAAGGCTTATAGAAGGCTCTCCCGCACCGGAGGGGGGTGGGGGTGGGTTACTGTTGGGTCAATGCGCGGCGAGAAAGCGCGACTCGGGAAAGCTGGTAAGTCGCAGCCGCGCCGTGTCCGCCGCTTCGTACCACTCCACGGCCGCGCGATGTACCAGCCCATACTCCGGAGGCGTGGGCGCGGCGTGCATCCGCCACGCAATCGGAAAATGCGCAAAGATCAGGCTGGCCCGCGGCAGATGGCTATGCGAGCTGATCACCTCGGCGGAATGCCACCCATGCGCCTCCATGAGTTGGACCGAGTAGTACGCATTCTGGATCGTGTCCTTGGCCCGGTTCTCCTCAAGAATCGCGCTGGCCGGTACGCCCTGCGACTCCGCCAGCTTCGCCATTACGTCTGCCTCGACGTAGTGGTTATGCGCCGCCCCGCCGGTCACGATGATCCGTGGCGCTACCCCGGCCCGGTACTCGCGCACCCCCTCCATCACCCGCTCCCGCAGCTCCGCCCGCGGTGTGCCGTCACGCTGCGCCGGATATCCCAACACGATCAGCGTGTCGAAATGGATAGCGCTCGTATTCGAAAGTGGTAGCGTGCGATCCAGGAAGAACACTGCGCCGACATAGAAAAACGCGCATAGCAGCGCAACAATCAGCAGGCGACGAAGCCAGATCAAGCAGGAAGCCCTTTCCCAGAGACTTCAGTTTGGTGGCGGTGGACAGAATCGAACTGTCGACCTACGGGTTATGAGTCCGTCGCTCTAACCATCTGAGCTACACCGCCTGAAGGAGGCCGGAAGACGCGTAACAGGACGCCACGCAGGCCAGCCTCTATCTTATGGAACGCTGGAAAGTGAGTCAATTTAACTGGCACGGTCATTGCTCATCAACCCAAACGTCATCCATTGGCGGCGAAATGGGCATGAGTTTATTCCACCAGGGGAACACCTGGACCTCTAGGCATGGACTACAGCTTCCTGGTGTCAGCTTGACCTCAATCGTGCGCGAATCTGCATTTTCGATACCGATCTGCTGGTGCCATTCACGAAATCCCGGACTCATTACTGAGAACCGATAACTGCCAGGTTCGACGGAAAGCGCCACGCGACCATTTTCATCCGTATCTTTGGTCACTTTGGTCTGTTTCGCCTCATTGAGGATCGTGACGGCCGCCCGCTGGACGACCGCTCCAGACTCATCGGTCACTGAAATGGTCAGGCTTGCCATTGGCTCCTGTGCATCGACCCGAGAGGTGAGAAAGATGAACAAGAGGAGAGTCGCGGCATAGAACGATTTTCGAGAAATGATCAAAGAGCATCTCACCGCGTTTCTCCGACCCTCAGCGTTTGACAACCGACGGTGTGATCGCCGACGGATACTCCACGGAGTGTGCGCAATCCTGCCCACGGTCTCGTCGTAGTTGTTCCCGCCGGTATTCATTTTGCGGTCGAAACGTGGGAAGTTGCTGCTGGACACCTCGATGCGGATGCGATGTCCCGGACCGAAGTTAGTTGCTGGTGTTCATCGGCCCCAGTTCCACCTCGTAGACGTTGTCCGGCTTCATCCACACCGGCTTGTGGTTGTAGCCATCGCGCCAGCGCAGCCGGTTGTGAGGTTCTGCATCCGCTGCGCGTGGCCAGCATAGGGAACGAGACAACCAACAAGCAGGGCAAATGCAGATAACGGGCGCGTCAGACGCATCCACATGGGCTCCGGTAACCAGGCTGGTGAGAAGCATACCTTGACTCTGCCGGATGAGCAGTGTGCTTGCAGGAACGCGAGCGTCCGTCGAAGATAAATGAAGTTTCGATCTGCAATCAGTTCAAGTCAACAGTCCTATGGCACACATCCGCACGCTCGCCGTCATCCCCGCGCGACTCGCGTCCACACGTCTGCCGCGCAAGGTACTACGCGATATTGCGGGCAAGCCGATGTTGCAGTGGATTGTCGAGGCGGCCCTGGCAGCCCCGCGGCTGGATCGTGTCGTCATAGCGACAGACTCCGATGAAGTGCTGGCGATGGCGGCACAGCATGGCTGGGAGGCAATGCTGACCTCACCCGATCTCCAGAGCGGCTCCGACCGCGTGCACGCCGTCTCATGCCAGATTCCATCCGAGATCGTTGTCAACATCCAGGGTGATGAACCCATGCTCCGGCCCGCCCACATTGACGCGCTGCTCGCACCCTTCGACCGCTCTGGGATCGACGCGCAGGTGACCACGCTATGGACGCCATGCACACCGGAGGAGATCAACGATCCAAATGCCGTGAAGGTCGTGCTCGCCGAGGATGGCCGCGCGCTCTACTTTTCGCGCTCCACCATCCCCTTCGATCGCGAACGCGCTGGGGGTATTGTCTACCGCAAGCACCTTGGCTTGTACGCGTATCGTCGCGAGGCGCTCAGCCGTTTCGCCGGACTGCCGCCGCACCCGCTCGAAGCCACCGAACGGTTGGAACAACTCCGGCTGCTGGCTCACAACATTCCGATCTACGTTGAACAGACTCCGCATACCACCATCGGCGTCGACACGGAGGCCGATCTGGAGCGCGTTGCCTTAATCCTCGCATCCCGCTGAGGAGCCATTTGACGATTTGTCGAGAAACCGTAGAGTACGAAGATGGCAATTCATAGAATTGAAGGTGTCACGCCCGAAGTTCTCGACAAGGGTCTCGGCGAACTGCAAAGTTCCGGCTTCACAGTAGACGGCAACCGCGTCACCGGCATGGGCGTGGAGGCAAGCTTTGAACTGGCTGCCAGCGTGTTGACTGTGAACGTGGAAAAAGCGCCGCCGTTCCTTGGCGACATGGTGGAGAAGCAACTGCGGTCGTTCTTCAGCTAAGAGCGGCTATGAAAATCCCGCGGCCTGTAAACTAGTACGCATGAGCGCAACCGCTACCCTGACCAGCGCAAAGCCGTCCAGCGCCTCCCCGAGCGCCGCACCGAAGTTTTCCCAGCGCATCGGCCGCATCGAAGTCTCCGCCACCATGGCCGTCACCGCGGCAGCCGCAAAGCTGCGGGCCGAGGGTGCGAAGCTCGTCGACTTCGGCGCGGGCGAACCGCACTTCGCCACGCCGCGCCACATCAAGGACGCGGCCATCGCCGCCATCGAAGCGAACTTCTCGCGGTACACGGTCGTCTCCGGCATTGCGGAAGTTCGTAAGGCGATCGTCGAGCGTCATGCCACTGACTTCGGATCCAGCTACACACCGGAAGAAGCTGTCTTCACCACCGGCGGCAAGCTCGCCCTTTTTAACGCGATCGAAGTGCTCATCGACCACGGCGACGAGGTCATCCTGCCCGTTCCCTACTGGGTCTCCTACAAGGACATCATCCAGTACGCGGGCGGTACGGTCGTCTATCTGGAAACTGCTGAGAGGGAGAACTTCCGCGTCACGGCTGAGGCTATCGAGCGCGCTATCACACCGCGCACCAAGGCAATCATTCTCAATTCGCCGTCCAATCCGTCCGGCGCAGTCATCTCGCGCGCAGACCTCGAGCACATCGTCCGCCTGGCGCATAGCCGTGGCATCTACCTGATGCTCGATGAGTGCTATGCCTATCTGATCTTCAAGGAAGCGCCGTTCTCCGGGGCCTCCGTGACGGAGGCGAAGGAGCATGTAATCGTGCTCGGCTCGCTGTCCAAGACTTACGCAATGACCGGGTGGCGCGCCGGCTTCGCGCTCGGGCCCAAGCCGATAATTGGCGCGATGAGCAAGCTGCAGTCGCAGTCGACCTCGTCTACGGCAGCCCTGGTGCAGAAGGCCGCGATCGCCGCGCTCACTGGATCGCAGGAATGTGTCTGCGAGATGCGCGCCGATTACATCCGGCTGCGCGAAACCATCGTCGCCGGCCTGCGCAACATTCCCGGCATCACCTGCACAATGCCCGAAGGCGCCTTTTATGCCTACCCCAACGTCTCCGGGCTGCTGAAGAAATCCGGCATCGCCACTCCCGCCGAGCTCACGACGCGTCTGCTACATGAGGCTGGCGTTGTCGTCGTCCCCGGTGAGGCCTTCGGCACGCACGAACATATCCGCCTCTCCTACGCTGTTTCGCACAAGGACGTGGAAGAAGGGCTCGCGCGGCTGGGCGCGTTCGTCGCCAAGTATTAGCTCGGAAGAAGACAAAGGCCAACGCGCTGTGCGTTGGCCTTTGTCCTGTTTGAGAGACGAATCAGATCCGCTGCCGGCCATCCATCAGGCCGCGGGACAACAGGAACGGCACAAACGCGATCAGAAGGCCGATCACGAGCCAGCCCAGATGCAGCCGCATCGCCGTCGCCGCCCACTCCGTCACTGCTCCCTGCGGAGCAACGGCAGCCGTAGCGAATGCGTGAGACGCGAGCTGGGCCACGGCCATTGAGGCGAACGTCAGCAACGTTGCACAGACGGCCACCGCCAGCACCACCATGCAGATACCGGGCACGGCGCGTCGCCAGGGAAACCGGATCGGACCGAGTGCCGCAGCGGCGGATGCTTCCTCGCGTACTCGCTCCATAACCGACGCCGCAAAGCCGGAGGACGGCTCAATGCTCTCCGCGTGCGCAGCGCGGGAGTGCGGCGGTCCAAAGCTGCGTGACAGCATCCGGTCCAGTTCCTCGTCCGTGTTCATATCTGACATCACATCACTCCTTCCGGGGTCAGCGACAGCAGTCGCGGCAACTTCGCACGCAAAAGCTCTCTTCCGCGGTGCAGCCGCGCCTTCACGGTCCCCTCCGGCAGCCCTAGACTCTGCGCCGCGGCGGGCACATCCATCTCGTGGAAGTAGAACAGCAGCATGGCCTCACGGTACTTCGGGGGAAGCGCCAGCACCGCCCTCCGCACCGTAAGATCGCGGTCCCGCAGCTCATGCGCCTGGATCATCGAAACCGGATCGGCCGGCTCAGGAGCGTCCTCCAGGGCAACAGTCCGCTGCGGTATACGGCGAAGCTCGCTGCGGTAGAGGTTCGTCGCCAGCGCGAAGAGCCAGGTGGAAAACGCGGCATCGCCGCGGAAGCCATCCAGTCCACGATAAGCGCGCAGAAATGCCTCCTGCGCCATCTCTTCGGCGCGTCCCCGATCGCCACAGAAGCGATACGCCAGGTTGATCAATGGCGTCTGCCATCGGCGCACGATCGCCGCAAATGCCTCAACGTCGCCAGCCTGCACCCGCGCCACATCGGCACGATCCGCCGCTGCCTTGCTGAGCTCTGCGTCCATGATGTCGAGACCCCTGCGAAACTGTATGACCGATTCACCCAGCTTCCGGTTGCATTTCTTTTTCCGGCGCCTCCCACAAAAAAAATCGCAACCACCGCCAGGGCGCCCCGGTCATACCGGTTGCAAACATTCAGTGCCACCCAGGAGATCGTCATGGATTACTACGCCAAGCCGGAAGTTATGATCTTTGTCTTTCTCGCCGTCGCGGCCGTCGCGCTTTACTCGTATCTCTCCATCAACTCCTATGTCAATGGACGCCGCAAGGAGCGCGAGGCTTATTACAAGAACGAAACCGTGCGACGCCTGACGGAGAGCGCCGGCGCCGGCGCTGATGCGGCTATCGCGCTGCTGCGTGAAGAAGATCGTCTGCAGACCCGCCGGCGCCTGGAAGGCACCAAGCTCGGCGGATTGATCACCACAGCGGTGGGCATTGGCCTCATGATTTTCCTGGGAATCGCCAACGACGACAACCACCTGATCGGGGTCGCGATTGGCGTCGTGCCGCTGATGGTCGGCCTCGCTCTGCTTATCTATGCCTACTGGCTTGCACCCAAGTCGCAGCAATAGACTGCCCCATGCAACCGCAGTTGGCGGAATCGGTGCAAAGGGACGCTGCCGTCCGTTACCATAAACGGACGATGCCCAGCACTCCGGAGTTCCGCCCCATCATCCTGGCCGGGGGCAGCGGTACACGCTTCTGGCCGCGCAGTCGAAAGGCCCGGGCCAAGCAGGTGCTCGCACTGGATGGCGAGCGCACAATGATCCAACGCACTCTTGATCGTCTGCTCCCGCTCTCTCCTGCGCGGGGTGCCTGGGTCATCACGAACGATCTGCTGTCACCTGCCATTTGCATTCAACTGGACGAGGTTCCTGCCCAGCAGGTGCTCTGCGAGCCTGCTGCGCGTAACACCGCGCCGGCTGCCGGGCTAGCTGCATTTCTGCTGGAGAAAACCTCCCCGGATGCGGTGCTCGGCATCTTTCCCGCGGACCACGCCATCGGCGACGAGCCGCAGTTTCTGGAGACGCTGCGCCGCGGCATCGCGCTGGCCGCTGCCGGCGAAAACATCGTGGTGCTCGGTGTGCTGCCCACGCGTGCTGAAACCGGCTATGGCTATATCGAAACGGGCGAGTCGATCGAGCCTGGCGTACAGCGCGTCCGCCGCTTTACCGAGAAACCGAACCAGGAAAAGGCCGAGGAATTCGTAGCCGACGGCAACTACTACTGGAACAGCGGAATTTTTCTGTGGAGCGCTCGCACCCTGGCCAACGCTATGCGCGAACATCTGCCGGAGACTTCGCCACTGCTCGAAAGGATTGCCGCCACCCATGGGACACCTGAGTTCGCCGGGGCGTTCGCCGAGCTCTATCCTCAGTGCGAAAACATCTCGGTTGACTATGCCGTGCTCGAGCCGCGTTCCGCGAAAGGCGAACACCACTCCAACCTCTTTTGCCTGCCTGCCAACTTTGGATGGAACGATCTCGGTTCCTGGGCTGCCCTTTACGAGCATCAACTGGCGCAACAGCCCAACGTGGCTGCGGCCAACATCGTAGAGACCGCGGATGCTCTCACCATCGACGCCCACGGGAACTACGTTTACAGCCCGGAAAAGTTCGTCGCGCTGGTCGGCGTCAGGGACCTGGTGGTCGTCGATACCGGCGACGCCTTGCTCATCACGTCGCGCAGCCACTCGCAGGATGTCGGCAAAATCGTCAAGCAGTTGGTGGCCCAGGGCAAGACGGGACTGGTCTGAGGCGTTCCAGTAAACTCGACTCGAGCATGACAATCTCCCCGATCAAGTTTGGTACAGACGGATGGCGCGGCGTAATTGCGGACGATTTCACCTTCGCAAATGTCCGAGTCGCGGCCGCAGCAATTGCGAATTATGTTCTGGCTCATGAAGATGCAGCTAAAGGTATCTGCATCGGTTACGATACTCGCTTCGGCTCGCCTGCCTTTGCACGTACAGTTGCCCAGGTAGTTGCTTTCGCTGGCATTCCGGTGCGCCTCGCTGCCGCAATTACGCCGACGCCGGCCCTCTCCTATGCTGTCCGCCACTCGCAGGCAGCGGGCGGCATCATGATCACTTCGAGCCATAACCCGTACCAGTGGAACGGTGTGAAGTACAAGGCAGGCTACGGCGGCTCGGGATCGCCGTCGATCATGGCGAAAATTGAGAGCTACCTTGGCCAGCCGCTTCGCGAGGCAGCACGGTCGGCGACCATCATCGAAGAAGATTTCACCACTCCGTACGTCGCGGCGATTTCGCGCTTTGCCGATCTCGATGCGATTGCGCGTTCCGGTCAACGCTTCGTGATCGATGCGATGTACGGTGCCGGTGCCGGAGTGCTGGCCAGCATCTTCCGTCCGCTCGGCATCGACTTCATAGAGATCCGCGCCAACCACGATCCACTATTCCCCAGCATCAACCCTGAGCCGATTGAACCGCACGTTCGCGCGCTGCAGGACGCTGTCGTTGCCGAGAGATGCCAGGCGGGACTCGTGACGGATGGTGACGCTGATCGGCTTGGGGCGGTCGATGAGCATGGCAATTTCGTCGATCCTCACAAAATTTTCTCCATCCTGCTGCGTTGGGTACTCGAGCGCAAAGGCTGGAGAGGCGGCGTCACGCGCGCCTTCAATACCACAAAGATGCTCGACCGCATTGCTGCCAAGCACGACCAGCCGCTATACGAGCACGGCATCGGATTCAAGTACGTCTGCGATCTCATGCTCGAACACGACATCCTGATCGGCGGCGAAGAGTCCGGCGGAATCGGCATCAAGCGGCATTTGCCGGAGCGCGACGGCCTGCTGAATTGCCTGCTGCTTGCCAACGTGATGGCGGATGAGAAGAAGACCCTTGGTCAACTCGTCGCCGACCTGCAGCAGGAGTTCGGCGAGCACCATTACGGACGCATCGACCTTCACATCGCAGATGAGACCAAAAACGCGGCAATCGCTCGCGCGCGAACTATCCAGCCGGGATCGACCGACTTTGCCGGCATGCCGGTCCTTCACGTGGAAACTTTGGACGGGATCAAGTTCTTCCTCGAGAACCCCGAGGCGCGGTCGAAGCCAAATGCAGCCGAGACCTGGTTGCTGCTGCGTGCCTCCGGCACCGAGCCGCTGATGCGCATCTACTCCGAATCGACGTCGAAGGAATCCGTCGCCACGCTGCTCGAATCGGCCCGGAGATTCGCACTCGCCAGCAAGTGATGCGTCTCAGCCGAGGGTGAAGACGACGCGCACCGTCGTCTCTACTCCCACTGGTTCACCGTTCAGAAAGTATGGGCGGTAGCGCCACGTGCGCACCGCCTCTTGTGCCGCAAAGACCAACATCGGCGGCCCGCTGATCACACGCAGATTCTCAGTCATGCCGCTCCTGGAAATCGTTGCTGCAAGTACAACTGTGCCCTCCACACGCGCAGCGCGTGCAATAGCGGGATACTGCGGATCAGCACCGCTCAACCGATTGCCGGCCATCACCCCGGACGAGATGGCCAGCGTCTTTGCCGGAGACACACGTACCTGCGGTGGCGCCGCGGTACCGATAGAGTCAGGCAATCCCGCCAGGGAGCCTCCACTCTCCTTCGCGAGAGGAGCGAGACCCGCATCCGTTGGCAGCGGCTGATGATCAGCGGTCGCAATGTGATCAGGAATGATCCGAGGTGGCGTGAACGCGTTTACAAGAATCGCGGCGTGCGTGGCGCTCACCACGCGAGGCCTATGAGGCGACGGCGGAGCGGGCGGAGCAGGGGCTGCGAGCAGCATGCTGAATGTCTGCCGAGGCAGCGACGCGGGATGCAGCAAAGGTAATAACACGAGTATGCACGCGACGCTGCCGTTGCAGATTGCGGCAACCGTGGAGGTCCAGGTGCGCTGCGTTCTGGTCCTCCCGCCAGATTCCATCAACGCATCTTCGAACATGGCGGACCTCGCATCTGCGTACATTGCGTAATGCTGCAGACACGCCTATAGACACGCGATGCGCGATGCTTGTTCCCGTTATTTAGCCAACTCTACCTCGATGCGCTCTGTCAGCTTGGCATCCTCCGGTTCCACATCCGGGGCAAAGCGCGCTACCGGTTTGCCGGCACGATCCACCAGGAATTTCTCGAAGTTCCATAGCACGTCAGGCTCGGCATTCGGTGTCACGCCAAATTCGATCAGGTGCTGGCGCAAATTCTGCGTGCTTGTTGTGGGCTTGGGCTGCGCCTTGATCAGCGATGCGTACAGCGGATGCTTCTGCGATCCAACTACCGTGATCTTCTCGAAGATGGGAAACTTGACGCCAAAATTGGTCGTGCAGAACTGCGCGATCTCCGCATTCGTTCCCGGCTCCTGCTCGGCAAAATCATTCGCTGGAAATCCGAGCACGGAAAATCCGCGATTGCTGAATCGGTCATGCAGCTTTTCCAACCCCTCATACTGCGGCGTAAATCCGCACTTCGACGCGACGTTCACAATCAGCAGCACCTTGCCCTGATAATCAGCCAGCGACGCCGGCGTCCCATCGATCCGCCGCAAGGAAACATTCTCGAGTGTTGCGCTCATTTCACTCTCCTTCCCGCAGTATATGGACGGCGCCGCTTATCGGAAAATGCAAAGGGGCGCAGCCCGGCCGCGCCCATTCACTGCAACTCGCAATCCATATTTATTTCATCGATCCTTTATTTCATGCCGTCCAGAATGGACCCGACGAGGCCTCCTACTACTCCCGCCTCGGTCGTCTCCACACGCCGCTCCTTCGGCATATACTCCTGCAGCTTATGCGCCAGCTTGGCGATCGGGAGAGTCTGCAGCCACACGCGTCCGGGGCCGGTAAGCGCAGCAAGGAAGATACCGTCGCCGCCGAAGATCATGTTGCGGATGCCCGGGATGCGCATGATTTGAAAGTTCACGCCAGCTTCAAACGCACCGACATGCCCGGGATGCACGCGCAACAACTCGCCCGGCTGCAGGTCCTTCACAATCAGTTCTCCGGAAAGCTCCAGCCACGCCATGCCCGCTCCGCTGAGCCGCTGCAGCAGGAATCCATCGCCGCCGAAGATGCCCGCGCCCAGCGACTGCTGAAAGCCAACGCCAAGCTGAATGCCCGCCGTCGCACAAAGAAACCCGTGGCGGTGAATGAAGAACTCACGGCCATTCGAAACTTCGACGGGCACAATATGGCCCGGCACCTTGGTGGCAAATGCAATTTCGCCCGGCGCTCCCACCGCGCGGTACTCAGTCATAAAGAGCGTTCCACCGCCGGCCACGCGCTTCAGCGCTCCAAAGAAGCCGCCGCCGCCGCCCATCTGCGTGTGGGTCATCATCTGGATCGACGCCGACATCCAGGAGAGCTCTCCTGCCTCGGAAATAATCGCGTCATTGTGGTCCAGCAAAAATTCCAGCACCGGCATCGTGGTGCCTGTTATCCGACTCTGCATACTTCATCCTCCCCGGCGCGTCCGCCGCATGTTTCGGCTCCCCGCCAGCATACACATACGCCCCGGGCCCGCTCACAGTTCCGCAGCGGATTTATGCACTTAGCAACATCTTGCGACCCCTTGGCCTTTCAGGGAGGCGTATTCTTCGCCGTTCGGTCTTTTCTGCCGCCAGTAGAGCTCATCCCTTCCTTGCGTGCCGCAGCGTGCTCGGTGGATGCAACGATCGCTCTTTCCAACATTCGAACTATGCAAGAATCTCTTGCCGCCTCCACCCCGCGCCGCCGCTTCCAGACCACGTTGCTCAGCATCTTCGCCGGCACAGCTCTCCTGCTCGCAGAGACCGGGGTGCGCATCGCGCTCGGCGCGTCCCGCACACGAGTCATTGCCATGGTTGTCCGCCAAGAGCGGCACCTCGTCGTCTGTGGCCTCATCGTCTGACTAGCTGCCGCCGTGGCATGTGTGCACCTGCTGGCAGGCATGCTCTATGGTGTTCGCCCATATGATCCGCTGACGTTCGTGGCTGCTCCGCTGCTCGTGATGATGGCGGCCCTGGTTGCCTGCGGCGTGCCGGCCTGGCACGCCGCGCATATCCAGCCCGTCGAAGCTCTTCGTGCGGAATGAGTCGCGGCGACCGAATCCGCTCTGGCGCGCTTGCCAGAGCGCGCACATCCCTCTATACCTGTGGGCAGCGTTCCGAGCCACAGATTCGGGGAACAATCTTGGACAAGCGAGAATTTCTGAAGGCCTCGGGCCTCGCACTTACTGGCACCATGCTCACACCCTTTGCTTCCGGCCAATCAACGAGCTCTGCCGAAAGCATGGCACGACCGGATGCGACGCGCAAGAACTGGTCCGGCAACTACACCTACAGCACGGATCGGCTCGATACTCCTGCAAGCGTCGAGGAGGTCCAAACCATCGTGAAGCGCGCGCGAAAACTGCGGGCGCTCGGCACACGCCACTCCTTCAACGCCATCGCGGATAGCACCTCGGAGCAGATTTCGCTCCAGCACTTCGACCAAATGGCCATAGATGCTACTGCCCGCACGGTGACCATCGGCGCAGGTGTCAGCTATGGCAAGCTCGCGCCGTACATCGACAGCCACGGTTTCGCTCTGCACAATCTGGCATCTCTTCCGCACATCTCTGCGGCCGGCGCCTGTGCTACCGCGACTCACGGCTCCGGCATTCACAACCAGAATCTCTCCTGCGCCTGCGCAGCGCTTGACCTGGTCACTGCGAAGGGCGATCGCCTGACTCTCTCGCGCGAAAAGAATCCCGACCATTTCGCCGGCGCCGTCGTCGCTCTGGGCGCGCTGGGCATCGTCACCAGCCTCACGCTCGATCTCGAACCTACGTACCAGCTGGAACAGGTCGTCTATCAGAATCTGCCATTCAGTGAGTTGAAGCACAACTTCGATACCATTTTCGGCAGCGGCTACAGCGTCAGCCTCTTCACCGACTGGCAGAACGGCCGTGCCACGCAGGTATGGATCAAACGGCGAGTCGATCCGCAAAAGCACTACACATGGCCGCAGGAGTTTTACGGTGCCCGGCGCGCTACGGAGAAACTGCATCCCATCACGGGCCATCCCGCGGAGGGCTGCACGGAGCAGCTTGGCATTGCAGGCCCGTGGTATGAACGGCTGCCGCACTTCCGTATGAACTTCACTCCGAGCAGCGGCGCGGAGCTGCAAACCGAATACTTTGTGCCGCGCGAGCACGCCTACGAAGCCATCCGCGCCGTCGAGCAGCTTCGGGATCAAATCACGCCGCACTTGTTCGTCACTGAACTGCGCACAATTGCGTCCGACTCGTTGTGGATGAGCATGGCCTACCAGCGCCCTTCACTGGCGATCCACTTCACCTGGAAGCCGGAATGGCCTTCCGTGCAAAAGATCCTGCCCATGATCGAAGCGCAGCTTGCGCCCTTCGCACCGCGCCCGCATTGGGCGAAGCTCTTCACAGTGCCGCCCGCGACCTTGCAGTCGCGCTACGTGCGATTGCGCGACTTCAAAGAGCTGCTCGCGCAGCACGATCCGGAGGGCAAGCTCCGCAATGCGTTTCTGGAATTCAATCTTTACAGCGCATGAGAGCCAGATAGCGCGGCGGCGACGGTATCGCTACTCCCGCCCACGCTCTTTCAGCTTCTCCAGCACCAGCGAAGGCACCAGCCCTTCAACCGATCCGCCCAGACGGAAAATCTCCTTCACCAGCCGCGAGCTGACGTAGGAAAACTTCTCTGCCGGCATCATGAAGACCGTCTCCAGATCAGGAGCCAATCGCCGGTTCATCAAGGCCATCTGCAGCTCGTATTCGTAATCGCTGATCGCACGAATGCCGCGCAGTACCGCCTGCGCCTTCTGCGATCGCACGAAGTCCACCAGCAGCCCATTGAAGCTTTCTACCGAGACATTCGGCATGTGCTTGACGGCCGCCGTAAGCATAGCGCATCGCTCCGGCACCGTGAACAGCGGGCTTTTCTGGGAGTTCTCGAGCACGGCTACCACCAGGTGGTCGAAAATCTTCGCGCCCCGCGCAATCAGGTCCAGATGACCGTTCGTCATCGGATCGAAGGTGCCGGGATAGATGGCTTTGATCGTGTTCATAAACGACGTTCCGTCCGCGAGTGTAAGCGGGATTCCCATCGCGCGTCCACCGCGCCGGCTGCCTCGCCGTAGTATCTAGCTACATGATCAGCCCCATGCGTGCGTCCGTCCATTCCATTCTGCGCCTGGCGCTCGGCGTTGCGATGATGGCGGCGTTTTTCCCTTACTGCGTTCTGGCCGCTCCCGTCAGCAGCTACAAAATCGTGGCCGAGTTCCCGCATTCGACCGACAGCTACACGGAAGGCTTCTTCTATCGTGATGGTCTCTTCTACGAGGGCACGGGGTTGAAGGGCAACTCGGCAATCCTTGTCATCGATCCGCAGACTGGCAAAATCGTTCAACGACGCGACCTGCCGCAGCAATTCTTCGGCGAAGGCATCGTTGACTGGGGCCCGGATATTTACGAATGGACGTGGCAGTCGCACATCTGCTTCGTGTATGACCGCTTCTCGCTTCGTCCAGTCGGTCAGTTCACCTATTCCGGCGAGGGCTGGGGCATGACGCGAACATCCAAGGAGATCATCACCAGCGATGGCACTGCTACTTTACGTTTCCGTGATCCGAAAACATTCAGGGAAACGAGGCACATCGACGTCAAGGATGGAAGCGATGCCGTCGGGCAGCTCAACGAACTCGAGTACGTGAAGGGCGAGATCTACGCGAACATCTGGCACTCGGACCGCATGGCGCGTATATCGCCGCGAGATGGACACGTCATCGGTTGGATCGATCTCACGGGCCTGATGCCCGCAAGCCGAAGGCCCAATGACGAATCGGTGCTGAACGGCATCGCGTACGATGCCCAGCACGACCGGCTATTCGTTACGGGAAAGCAGTGGCCGACGATCTTCGAGATCCGAATAGTTTCCGCAGCGCAACGAAAGAGCAGGTAACGTGACCCCGCACTACCCCTCCCGGTGTGACGGATACAGTTCAGAAATGAAATTCGAGCGGCCCAACCAAATGGGCGGCCTGACGGCCGCCCATTGTTATTTCGCAACCGGTTGATCGATCCAGCTACTGTGGCCGTCGGGCTGCCGGAGTCCGGACCGCGGCCTCGGCCGCAACGGGTCCGTTCACTGGGACCGGCGGCACCTCAGCTTCCTTCACACCCGCGATTCCCAGCTTCTGCCGCAACTGCTGATGAATGCGGTCGAAGGTATCGCGATTGTCCTTCAAATATTGGCGGACATTCTCGCGGCCCTGGCCGATGCGCTCGCCGGAGTAGCTGAACCACGCGCCGGACTTCTCGACGACGTTGTTGGCCACCGCCAGGTCCAGCACATCGCCCTCGCGCGAGATGCCCTCGCCGTACAGAATGTCGAACTCGGCATCGCGGAAAGGCGCGGCCACTTTGTTCTTCACGATCTTTACCTTGGTGCGGGAGCCAACCACCATGTCGCCATCTTTCACGGCTGCAATGCGCCGGATGTCGATGCGCACCGAGGAGTAGAACTTCAGCGCACGGCCGCCCGTCGTGGTCTCCGGGTTGCCGAACATGACGCCGATCTTCTCGCGGATCTGGTTGATGAAGATCAGGCAGGTGCGCGACTTCGACACCGTGCCGGTCAGCTTGCGCAGCGCCTGCGACATCAGCCGCGCCTGCAGGCCCATATGCGAGTCGCCCATCTCGCCATCGAGTTCCGCCTTGGGCACCAGCGCGGCAACCGAGTCCACCACCAGGACATCGATCGCGCCGGAGCGAACCAGCGCCTCCGTAATCTCGAGAGCCTGCTCGCCGTAGTCCGGCTGCGACACCAGCAGGTTGTCCACATCGACGCCCAGCTTCTTGGCATAACCCGGATCGAGCGCGTGCTCGGCATCCACAAAGGCCGCCATACCGCCCAGCTTCTGGGCCTCGGCAATGATCTGCAGCGTGATGGTGGTTTTGCCCGACGACTCCGGCCCGAAGATCTCGACCACACGCCCGCGAGGCACCCCGCCTACGCCTAAGGCCGCGTCAAAGGAGATGGAGCCGGTACTGATGGTGGAGATGGGCACAATCGCCTCTTTGCTGCCGAGGCGCATGATCGAACCCTTGCCAAACTGCTTTTCTATCTGCGAAAGCGCCAGTTCTACCGCGCGTGAACGATCATCTGCCATGCCCAAAACCTCTCCATCCCGCCGGCCGTTTGCCGGCTCGTCTATCTTATTGATTTACCAGCTATTCTCGAGTCTAGCAGGAGAATAGAAGGCGAAACAAGTACCTAAAGTCGTAGCCCAAAACGGGCGCACTTCAGGTCCTCAAATCCTCCGGAAGTACACCACCCGCTCCGTCTCATCGAATCCGAGCCCGCGATGCATGGCGTGGCTCTCCGTGTTCTCCAGCAAAGCATCCGAAGCGAACTCACGGCATCCGCCTTCCCGGCCCCATCTCTCAACCGCGTCTACAAGCAAGCGTGCCACCCGTTGCCGACGTGCCCATGGCTCGACGTAGATCCCTTCCAAAAACACTACCGGCGATGTCGAACATCCGTTCACGTAATCCGTGCGGAGCGTCGCTTCCACAAAACCTGCGGCCTCGCTTTTCAGATTCAGCGCAATGCGGACAAAGAACCACGAACTCGCTGTCATCATCGCTGTTGTCTCGCGCGCGTTCTCCTCCTCTATCATCTCCGGCCACAGTGCCTGCCGCATCTGTCGCCAGGCGGGCAGGGTCAACGCCGTCGGCGCCTCGATCCGGAAGCTGCCACTCATCTCAGCAGGTCCTTCATCGCTTCAGCAAATCCACTGGCTCCCGCACATCCGTGACTCGCATATGCCGCGCCAGCGCCGGGTGCTGCCGCTCGACCGCCTGATACATCTCCCATGCCACGCGCCGGTACGAGAAGTGGCCCTGGGGTGCGGAACGCAGCTCACTGATGTAGAGCGCCTCGGCGAAATCCATCTGGAAGAGCGAGCGGCAGCGCGTGCCCAGCGGCAACAGGTAACGCGCCGTCGCGGCGGCCTCGGGTGCATCGCTTGCTGCTACCGCGGCGAAGGCCTCGTGCGCCGCTCCAGTGGCAGCCTCATACGTACCGATGAGCCCGGCTTCCGCCAGACCCTCCGGCACATCGAAGCCATGCGCTGCGGTGAAGCTCTGGAGCGTCTGCAGGCAGCGGCGATGGCGGTGCATATCGCGAAAGCCGCCTATGTCCATGAGGATGTCAAAGCGTAGCGGTGGGCCGGCTGCGAAGCCGCGCAGCAGATCATCGTGGCGCCCACGATGCCGCACACCCAGATCTATAATCTCAACCCGCTTCGCATCACCAAGGCCGGCTACCATGTCGCGCAGCTGGCGGAAGGGATAGTGGCAGGCGCCATAGAGCAGCGTGGCTGCAATCTCCACTTCCAGCGACGGCCCGCGCTCTACCAGGTCGACCAACGGCGCCAAATCAATGGCCGCATCTCCCATCAACTCCCGCGCTGCCTGCTCCAGCTCGCGCCGGGTCTCCTGATGGTAAGGATTGGCCGCCGCATACTTCACCAGTGTCGGCGCCACCTTCACCTCGCGCTCCAGGAGAGCCGCAGCATCATTCGCCAGATCGGGATCTGTCACCCGCTATCTTCGCCACCAGCTCGCTCAGCTGATGCGCATGCACATTCCATGCAGGACCCGTACCGGCCGCGCGCAGCCGCTCTCCCAACTCGCGCACCTCGGCATGCTCGTCGCTCAACAGGCGGCTCACTTGCATCTCCAGGGTGCGGGCATTCACGATCTGCCCCAGAGATGTGTTCGTCGCCAGCGGCAGCAGATAGCGCGCCACGTCGAAGGCACGCGCGCGCAGTGTGCGCTCGAAGGTCTCCGGCTTCATCTCCGCCGGCCGCTCGGTCTTTGCCATCAGCGACGCCAGCACTCGCTCACTGACCGTGTGATAGTCGGCAAAGAGGCGCTCGATGGTTGACTCGTAGGTTGCGCGGGCGGAATCGGCACTGCCAAACTCCGGCAGATACCAGCCGCTTTTGCGGAAGTTTTGATAGCGGGTCGAGCGCTCCTGTCCATCCCAGCGCTGCTCGTCCACCAGGATGATCGCGGCCAGCAGGCTCAGACGCTCGATGGCAAACGCCACATGCGCCAGATCGGCAATCGAGCGGTGGCCGTACTGGAAGTAGAAGGTGTTCAGGAACTGCTCGGCGCGCTGGCTGGAGATTTCGCGCAGCGACTCCTTCATCGACAGGGAGGATCGCGAGTACTTGGCCATGGCATAGGCCAGCACCTCGGGATCGGCGCCGTGCACCGCGTAGACATCGGTCCGATTGCGCGGGCGCTCTCCGCTACGATCCGCCGCAGTGTGAGGAGGGAGCCACTTCGGTCTGCGATTCCGTTGGGGCCATCTTGCCACCAGCATACGGCTTGCCGCGCGTCGCCACACCCTGTGAGAAACGCGTCCCATTTCATGACCTGCCGGGCTCCCCAGGTTTACCCTGATGGCCATGAATGGCCGCCCAGCAATCGGAGACGCCGCCCCGTACTATTTCACTTACATCGACCAGGTCGAGGGCGACAATTGCGTTGTTGCGATGACCCGCCAGCTCGACGAGGCAGTCGCATTCTTCGCCGGCATCTCCGAGGCGACGTCTCGCCATCGCTACGCGCCGGAGAAGTGGAGCATCCGCCAGGTCCTGAGTCATCTCAACGACACGGAGCGCGTCTTCGTGATGCGCGCGCTCTGGTTCGCCCGCGGATTGGACACGCCGCTACCCAGCTTCGATCAGAACATCGCCATCGCCGGCGCAGCGGCGGATGAACGTCCCTGGGTCACGCACGTCGAAGAGTTTCGAAACGTCCGCAAGGCCAGCATCGACTTTTTTCGCAGCCTGCAGGCGCAGGCCTGGAGGCGCCGCGGGGTCGCCAGTGGATATCCCTTCACCGTGCTCTCGCTTGGCTTCATGGTTCCCGGGCACGTCACGCATCACATCCGCATCCTGCGCGAACGCTATCTGTAGAGCAGCTTCGCCCAGGTCACGCTTACGTCAATTGCACCCACCCCCGCGCTTCGCTACTCTGGACGCGGACACGCGACCCTGGCGTCTCCGAAACCCCCGCCGTGCGTAGCCGCCCACGGGACGGCAAGGACAACGACGTGCAGGACATCCTCAAGACCACCGGGCATCGGCCTACGCCACTGCCGAAGCGTCCCTGGGCCGTGACCCAGCGCTGGAACGATCTGCTCTTCGCCCACTGGCCTGTTCCCGCTGCCGCCGTCGCGCCGCTGCTACCCGCCGGGCTGGTTCCGGACACCTTCGATGGATCGGCGTGGATCGGCGTCGTGCCCTTCTGGATGGATCGCATCCGGTTCCGCACCATCCCCGGAATCCCCGGCATGCATACCTTCCCCGAGCTCAATCTGCGCACCTACGTCCGCGAGGAACGCACCAATCTCTCCGGGGTCTACTTCTTCTCGCTCGATGCTGCCAACCCCATTGCTGTCTCGGTCGCCCGCGCCTTCTTTCGCCTGCCCTACTATTGGGCGCGCATGTCGATCCGGCCGCAGCAGGATGGCCGCTTTCTCTATCGCAGCGAGCGGCATATCACTGCGCGGCCGGTTCGCTTTCGCGCTACTTATCGCGGGCTTGGGCCGACGCAGCGGCTGGCCCAAAGCGCTCCCGGGACGATCGAATACTTTCTGACCGAGCGCTATCGCCTGTACACCGCCGACCGCCGCGGGCGCCTCTTCAAGGCCGATATCCATCACCTGCCCTGGCCGCTCGAAGCCGCTGAGGCCGAGTTTCCGCTCAACGAGCTACCCGCGGCCCACGGCATCACGCTTCCCGATACGCAACCCGTGCTCTTCTACGCGCGCGAGCTGGTGGTCTACATCTGGTCGATCGAGCTGGCGAAGGGACTCAAGTCCGCATTGGGTGCGCGGAGGCCGGTGCCAGCGGCCGAGCCGCTATAGAAGCTGGAAGCTGGTTTCAGCGATACTTGCCCCCATGACCGAACGCACGACCGAACTCGCTCAAAAAATCGCACTTGTCACCGGAGCGTCGCAGGGCATCGGACGCGCCTGTGCACTTACCCTTGCCGCTCAAGGAGCCGCCGTCGCGATTGCCGCGCGTAATGAAGAAAAGCTGCGCGCCGTGGCAGACGAGATCGCTGCCGCCGGCGGCGTGGCAGAGGTCTTCGTTCTCGACATCAGCAACGAAACATCCATCAAGGAGACGGCGAAGGGCGTGATTGCGAAGCTCGGCCGCATCGACATCCTGGTCAACAACGCCGGCATCACGCGCGACATGCTGCTGCTGCGCATGAAGCGTGCTGACTGGGACGATGTGCTCGCGACCAATCTGACCGGCACCTTCCTGCTGACGCAGGCCGTGTTGAGTTCCATGATGAAATCGCGCTGGGGGCGCATCATCAGCATTTCGAGCGTGGTGGGTCAGACGGGCCAGGCGGGCCAGGCCAACTATGCCGCGTCCAAAGCGGGACTGATCGGCTTCACCAAGTCGCTGGCGCGTGAGATGGCATCGCGCAATGTCACCGCGAACGTCGTCGCGCCGGGCATGATCGAAACCGCGATGACCGCGGTGCTCGATGAGAAGCAGAAGGCTGCCATGATGCAGTTCATCCCGCTCGGCCGCGCAGGCACCGATCAGGACATCGCCAACGCCGTCGCTTTCCTCGCATCGGAAAAAGCCAGCTACATTACCGGCCACACACTCGATGTGAACGGCGGCATGCACATGGCATGAGCTTTAGAAAAACGCAGCGGCGAGCACGCAGAAGATGAGCAGCACCAATGCGGTGAGCCGATCCGCGGCGGATTTTGCCCTGGATGGCTCTTCCCGGTTCATCGCGCGCTCCCGCCTGCAATATGCAACGAAGCGGTGGCAGCGGAAGGCGGGAAGCGCCGCTCGATCGTATTGAGGGCCGCTGCCAGCTCTGTTCGCAGGTATGGCTGGGTTGGATCAAACGTGTTTCCCGGCTGCGTCACAAGGATGCCGTCCGCCAAGGCAGTAGCGATGTATGACCGCGCGAAGCTGGATACGCCATCGGCATCGGGAACATCCGCGAGGACGTCCGCCGTCTGATCAGGCGACAGCAGGCTTAGCCTATCCTGCGCGGCCAGAATGCTGATCAGGACCACGGCTGCCTGGGCACGCGTCACGGAGTTCTTCGGAGAGAAGCTCGAACTCAGCGCACATTCCGGGCAGAGGAGCTGACGATGCAGGAATGGGTAGGCGGCCTCCGCAGCAGCGTAATCCGCGTCCTTCGGACGCACGTCGTCGAACACCACCATATCGGCCGGCTGCGGCAGGGCGAACTTTTCCTGCATGTCCACCGCAAACTCGGCAAGCGTGAGCGCGTTGCCGCCTTCCGCTACATTTCTGGTTCCCGCAGGCGGGTTGCTGTCAGACGCTGGAGAGAGCACGGCCTGTGCGCGATCCACGAGCGCAATGGTTGCGGCGACACCAAGGCAGGTAAGGAAAATTAGAAATGTAGTCGCCAGCGATTTCATATGGTTCTCCGGCCGCATCGCACGTTGGCGAGACAGCCTCGTTGAAACCCCGGCCGGAAGCTCAGCGAACAACCTGAAATAGTGGCGTGGGAGGAAAAAGCGTTACAGAAGAATCAGCAGCGGCAATTACGACACCTCGATTGTGGCTTTGGTCACGCGGCGGGCGCACCTTTTACCTTGGCCGGCATTGGCTTCATCGTGGTGCGTTCTCCGCGCGCTGCATTCTGCTTCAGCAACTCGGCATTCAACTCCGCTCCGACAATGAAGAACAGTGCGACCACATAAAACCACAGCATCAGGATGATCACGGCGCCCAGCGATCCGTAGGTTTTGTTGTAGTTGGACAGATGGGCGAAGTAGTAGCCAAGACCGGCAGAACTCAGGAATATGCCGAACACGGCCACCACTGCTCCGGGCAGCGTGTCCCTGAAGTACTGTTTGCGATTCGGCGCAAGGTAATACTGGATCTCCACTGCGGCGACGAAGATGACGAAGATTGTGATCAGGCGGAACACCGGCCAGATGTCTCCAAACGCACGCGGCACAGCAAACAACTCCGTCATGAGGTGTCCGAAGTGAGGTCCGGCGATGATCAGCAGCAGACCAATCAGGCTCAGCACGCCGGTCGTCAGCGTCAGCAGCAATGCCTGCACGCGGTCGCGCCACCAGCTCCGTGTCTTCTCCACGTCATAGGCCACGTTCAGTGCTTCGATGGACGCAGCGAAGCCCCCGGAAGCGGTCCACAGATAACTCAGCAGGCCGAAGGAGAGCAGGCCGCCGCGACGCGGAGTGAGCATGCCGGCGAGGATGCGCTCGACCATCTGCATCGCCTGCGGCGGCACCACCACCGCCAGCAGGTCCAGCAACTGATCGAAGAGATTTGGGATCGGCAGGTAGCCCAGCATTGCGGAGAGAAAGATCAGCAGCGGCACGAGCGCGAGGAGAAAGTAGTAGGACATCGCCGCCGCCATGGTGAAGGCGCGGGTGCGAAAGAGCTCGTTATAGACGGTGACGGAGAGATCCTTGGTCCTGTTCCACCAAGACCCGATCGCCGCCCGTGTTAGAAAGCCAAGCTCAACGCGCATCCTCGAATGCGATGGCGCGGACTGCATTCAAGATGGCCGCGATTCGTGCTCATAATCATGGACTGTGACGATTGTGCAATCTGTTCTCGCGATGCGCGATCGGGTCAGCGGTGCTCAGGGGGGCGATCTTCTTCAGGCTATGGGGCTTGCCCGCCGCTCCAGCCACGCGCCATACTCCTCGGGTTGCGTTTTCCGATTGTTTCTCTTCGCAACCGAGGCAAATTCATGTCCGCACCCGCCGTTCGCATCCACACGATCCTATTCGCACTCGCAGCCACTGTCCTGCTGCTTCCCGCTGCCCGCGCTGCTGATTCATCCAAACCGGTCGATGTCTCCTACCCCAGCGGGCCGGAGACGGTGCACGGTTTGCTTTACGCCCCTGCCGGCGGAGGCGCGGCAAAACATCCGGCCATTGTCGTGATCCACGAATGGTGGGGCCTCAACGATTGGGTGAAGGAGCAGGCTGCCGACTTCGCGGCGCACGGCTACGTCGCGCTGGCCGTCGATCTTTATCGCGGTCAGGTAGCCAATGACGCCGAGACCGCCCATGAGCTAAGCCGCGGGGTGCCTCAGGACCGCGGTATTCGCGATCTGAAGGCAGCCGAGGCCTACCTGAGCTCGCGCAAAGATGTCGATCGGACCCGCATCGGCGCTATTGGCTGGTGCATGGGCGGCGGTTATGCGCTGGCCTTTGCTGTTGCCGATCCGCACCTGAAGGCCGTCGTTGCCAATTACGGGCCGCCGCCCACCGATCCAGCATCGCTGGCCCAGATCCATGCGGCTATCCTGGGCAATTACGGCGGACTGGACAAGGGCATTCCTCCCGCCAGCGTGGAGAGCTTTGCCGCCGACCTGAAGAAGCTCGGCAAATCCGTGGATGTAAAAATTTATCCCGACGCCGGCCATGCCTTTGAGAATTCGAACAACAAGACCGGCTATCGCCCCGAGGATGCGGCGGACGCGAAATCTCGCTATCTCCATTTCTTCGCCCGCGAGCTGGGCGGCAAGCCTTGAGCAATCCGTTAAACCCGGTAACCTTTATGACACGTTTATGGAAGAACACATTCCTCGTAAGTTGCAGCTGCGAATAATTCGGGGTTCCCGCTGCAAATTGTTCTTGCTCTTGGCGTTGTGCGCATGTTAACTATGCAGCCAATAAAACTAGAATGAGCCCCTCGCCACAGCAGTCTCCCGGGCCAGGCGTGGGCCTTTGAAAGCCAGGCACGCATGAAAATTGGAACGACAATCCGGGGTTACCGGCTGCAAAAGGGTTTATCGCAAGGCGATATCGAAAAGCGCACAGGTCTGCTGCGGTGCTATCTCTCCCGTGTAGAAAACGGGCATACCGTTCCTTCACTCGATACGCTTGCCAAAATTGCGCAGGCGCTCGATCTGCCCTTGGCCCAATTCTTTGCAGAGGATTCGCTGGGCCGGGAGATGAATACGCAGAAGCTGACGGATGAGGAGCTCCGCTTCCTCACTCAGATCCGGCGCTACTCCTCCAACCTGAACGACAGCGACCGCAAGCTGCTGCTCGCGATGGTCAAAAAGTTCGCTGCGACGGCTATCCGCTAAATTTCAAGAACGCTGTGGTGCCTGGAAGCTCCCGGGCACCGGAGCTTCGCTCGGCCGGCTCAGCCGCGCCACAGGTTGGCCACAAAGTGCGCCGCCAGCAGCACCAGCAGCAGCACGCTGCCAAAGGCCAGCCACTGCCGCCTGATCCATAGCTGCCGGTCGGCTCCCAGCTTTGGTACCAGCAGGACGCCCAGCAGCATCCCCGACAGGAAGCCGCCGAGATGCGCCATGTTGTCGATGCGTATCGGGGAGTTGAACGCGTCCGCGCCGAAGCCGATAACGAAATTCAGCACGGCGAAATAGATGACGCTGCGGCGCAGCCGCGCCACCTCTGTGCGATCGACCGGGAGCAGCTTTGAGCCGAGCAGGGGAATCAGCACTCCCGCCAGACCGAAGACCGCTCCGGACGCGCCGACGCTGATCACGCCATAGTCGAGGACGTGGCCTCCGCTGACGGCGCCGGGGTGCAGCGCCACGCTGAGCAGGTTGCCCACCACGCCCGTCAGAAGATATGCGGCCACGACACCGAAGGCGCCAATCAGCGGCTCGCCCAGCAATCCCAGGTTGTAAAGGCACCACATGTTTGTGGCGATGTGGATGATGCCGGAATGAACAAAGGTGGAAGTCACCAGACGCCACCACTGATGATCGGCCAGCACGAACAGGCCGACGTTGGCGCCCCAGTGGACGAGCTGATCGCCGGTGGGCGCGGTGGGCGAGACGCCACGCAGCACCATGAGCAGGTAAACGGCTACGTTGATGCCGGTCAGAACATACGTGGCCGGAGCAAGCTGCCATCCCGAACGGCGCCGGCGCGGGGGCGGCGCGGGCACAGGCTCGCCGTAGCCCGGGACATAGCCCTGCCGCTGGCCGTAAGTCGTCTCTCCCGGCACGGTGCCTGGCGGCAGGATCTCCGGCTCGGCCTGAGGGCCGTTTCTTGCGGGAGTCTGCCACTGACGCTGGTCCATTCCTGAAAGCTATCACGCATGCCGCAACGCCCGACGGCACGCGCTTCGTGAAACACTAGAGCTTCGAGTCACCCGAAGGAGAGATCGTCACAGTGCAAGCACAGCAGGACGCAAAAGCGCAGCCGGAGATCAAAGTTAACGAGAGCACTGGTCCGGAGAAGACGGGGCTAAAGCCCATCCGTCGCGCGCTGCTCAGCGTCACCGATAAGACGGGTCTGGTCGAGTTCGCCCGCGCTCTCGCCAGTCAGGGCGTGGAGCTCGTCTCCACCGGGGGGACGGCCCGCGCGCTGCGCGATGCCGGCCTGCACGTTCAGGACATCTCAGAGCTGACCGGCTTCCCCGAGATGCTCGACGGGCGCGTCAAGACGCTGCACCCCAAGGTGCACGGCGGCATCCTGCACATCCGCGACAACCCTGCTCACCAGGCCGCGGTGGCGGAGCACGATATCGTCCCGATCGACATGGTGGTGGTGAACCTGTACGCCTTCGAGAAGACCGCCTCGAAGCCGGGTGTCGCCTTTCACGAGGTCATCGAAAACATCGACATTGGCGGCCCCTCGATGGTGCGTTCGGCCGCGAAGAACTTCGAAGATGTCGCCATCGTCACGGCGGCCTCGGACTACTCTGCACTGACGCAGGAGCTGGCTGCCAACAACGGCTCGCTTGGCCGCGAGACGCGCTGGAGACTGGCCCGTGAGGCCTTCGCGCTCACCGCCTCCTATGACAGCGCGATTGCCGACACGCTGGCCTCGCTGGCCTCGCCAAAGGCGGAAAAGGCAGCCTTCCCCGACCCACTGCGCATCAGCTATCCGTTGGTGTCGCCGCTGCGTTATGGCGAGAATCCGCACCAGGCTGCGGCACTTTACGCCGACGGCAGCGGCACCGGCGTGGCAGGCGCGGAGCAGCTCCAGGGCAAAGAGCTGAGTTACAACAATCTTGTCGACCTGGACGCCTGCTGGGACCTGGCGCAGGAGTTCACCGAGCCAGCCGTTGCCATCATCAAGCACACCAACCCATGCGGGGCGGCCACCGCGTCCACCATCCTTGAGGCGTATACCAAGGCGCTCTCCACTGACCCGATTTCTGCCTTCGGCGGTGTCATTGGCGTGAACCGCGAGATCGACGGGACCGCCGCGGAGGAGATCGCGAAGCTCTTCGTCGAAGCGATTGCTGCTCCGGGGTTCAGTGCAGGCGCGCTCGCCCGCTTCGCAGTGAAGAAGAACCTGCGGCTGGTGGTGGTGAAGCCGGCAGCGCGTGCCCGGGTCATGAAGCAGGTCTCCGGCGGCATGCTGTTGCAGGATGCCGACACCGGCTCAATCACGGCCAGCGATCTGCGTACCGTCACGAGGCGCGCGCCCACGTCCGACGAGCTTGCGAACCTGCTCTTCGCGTGGAAGGTGGCAAAGCATGTGAAGTCAAACGCCATCGTCTACGCGCGGGGAGGCCAGACCGTCGGGGTTGGCGCGGGACAGATGAGCCGCGTGGACGCTGCCCGCTTCGGCGCCATGAAGGCCATCCTGCCGCTGACAGGCACAGTCGCCGCCTCGGATGCCTTCTTCCCCTTCCCGGACGGCCTGGAGACCATTGCCGGGGCCGGAGCGACCGCTGTGATCCAGCCAGGAGGCTCCGTGCGCGACGACGCTGTCATCGAAGCCGCCGACCGGCTGGGCATCGCGATGGTCTTCACCGGCATGCGGCATTTCCGGCACTGAGGGCAGCGGCGGACGTCAGGGATCATAGCGCTATCCCGACTACCCTGCCACTACACCGATGGGATGGAATTCGCGATTCTGCCCCTTCCATTGCGCATCCTGGGCGGGGGTACAATCGTCTATCAGAACGAAGGAGAGATCCGGCGAGCGTGCGTCCCGTCTCGGGATTCCCGGCATCCGGTAGCCCACCCCGCATGAATCGCAGTCACCGCATGACTTCCCCGCTCTCCACGGCGGCTCCTCGTCCGCTTTCTCTGCTCGTGCTCGCGACGCTGCTTCTGGCTGGCCCCGCCGCATTTGCGGAAAACAAGGCGGCGACTCCGCCGAAGCCGCAGACGGCCACGGCTCCCGCGCAGGAAACGGCGCGTGGCGCTGCTTACTATCACCTTGCGCTGGCCCACACCTACGAAGACATGGCGGTGAATACCGGGCGCCAGGACTACGCCACCCGCGCGGTGGAAGAGTACAAGCTCGCGCTGAACGCAGACCCCACTTCCGCCTTTCTGAACAACGGACTGGCCGAGCTCTACTTCCGGACCGGCCGCGTGCGCGACGCGATCCTTACCGCGCAGGACACGATCAAGCGCGATCCCAAAAACATTGCGGCGCACAAGCTGCTCGGCCGCGTGTACCTGCACTCGCTCGGCGATATGCAGAACGGCGCTTCGCAGCAGGTGCTCGATCTCGCGATCAACGAGTACAAGCAGATCAGCGCGCTGGACCCGACCGACATCGAGAGCCATCTAGTGCTGGGGCAGCTCTACACGGTGAATCATGATTCGCAACAGGCGCAGCAGGAATTCGAGGCAGCGCGGAAGATCGATCCCAACTCCGAAGATGTTGCCCTGAATCTGGCGCGGCTCTATGGCGAGAGCGGTGACCTCAAGCGCGCTATTGCGACGCTCGAAGCTGTGCCGGCGGATGACCGCACCGCCAAGCTCGCGTTCGCCCTGGGAGCCGGATACGACCAGATCAAGGACACGAAGGACGCGGTAACCGCGTATCAGCAGGCCGTCGATCTGGACCCCGACAATCTGGATGCCAAGCGCGCGCTCGCCCAGGCTCTGTTGAACAACAATCAGCTTCAGGATGCGGAGCATGCCTATCAGGAGATTGCCTCCGCCGACCCGCAGGATGCGCAGGCGCTGGTGCGCATCGCTGAATGCCAGCGGCGCGAAGGCCATTACGAGCAGGCGCTGACTACGCTCAAGAAGGCGCAGGCGCTTTCGACCGACTCCGATGAGATCCTGTTCAACGAGTCGCTGACCTACGATGCGCTGGGGCGTTATCCCGACTCCACGCAGTTGCTGAACGGTCTGGTAGCGCGCTCCGCGAAGCCGGACAACCACTACAACGACAGCGAGAAGAACAATCGCTCCATTTTCCTCGATCGCCTGGCGAATGTGGAGCGCGAGCAGAACCACACCGAAGCAGCCGTCAACGCATACAAGCAGCTGGCCGCGCTGGGTGGCGAGTTTGCGGAACGCGGCTACCAGGGCGAAGTGGATGCCTATCGCGATGCAAAGGAATATGACAAGGCGACCGAGGTTGCTCGCGACGCGGCGAAGGCCCTGCCGCACAACAAGTCGATTCAGTTGATGCTGGCCGGCCAGCTCGCCGACACCGGCCATGCCGAGGAGGGTCTCGCGCTGGCCAACGCGCAGCTCAAGCACAACGACGAAGACCGCGATGTGTACCTGGCGCTGGCACAGATCGATACCCGTCTGCGGAACTGGAAACAGGCCGCCGAGGACATCGACAAAGCGGCGGCGCTCCCGGTCCACGGCGATGACGACTCCCGCTATGTACTGTTCCTGCGCGGAGCGCTCGAGGAGCGACAGAAGCACTACGACGCAGCCGAGGAGCAGTTCCGCAAGATTCTCGCGCTCGATCCTAACAACAGCATGACGCTGAACTATCTCGGCTACATGCTTGCCGATCGCGGCGTGAAGCTCGACGACGCGCTAGCCATGCTGCAAAAAGCGGTCCAGCTCGATCCGCAGAACTACGCCTATCTGGATTCGCTTGGCTGGGCCTACTTCAAGCTGGGGCAGTACCCGATGGCGGAGGAGAACCTGCGCAAGGCCAGCGAGCGCGTCTCTACAGACCCGACGGTGCATGATCATCTGGGCGAGCTCTACGAGAAGACCGGGCGGCTGCGCCTCGCCGTCGCGCAGTGGGACCAGTCGCTGGCGCAGTATGCACGCACCGTGCCCGCCGATGTCGACGAAGGCGATGTGAGCAAGGTGCAGAAGAAGCTGGAGAACGCCAAGGTCAAGCTGGCGCGCGAGTCCGCACCGAACGCCGACGGCAAGCATTGACCCAGTTGCTGGTATGTACGTGAACCAGCCACACACCACAATCCGCATTGTTCCTCTGCCGCCTGGATGCGCGGTCACGAGCGACCCCGGCGAGCCGCTGACCGCGCGGCAATACAGTGAGCCGGCGCATGCCTACCGCTCGCCATTTCAGCGCGACCGCGCCCGCATCATTCATGCGCGGGCGTTTCGCCGGCTCGCCGGCAAGACGCAGGTCTTCACCCACGGCTACTCGGACCACTACCGGAGCCGCCTTACCCACACCATTGAAGTGACGCAGCTTGCGCGCACCATCGCTGCGGCGCTTGGGCTCAATGGCGATCTCACCGAATCGCTCGCGCTGGTGCACGACATCGGCCATCCGCCGTTCGGCCACGCCGGCGAACGCGCACTCGACGAGTCGATGCGCGCCCATGGCTTGCGCTTCGACCATAACCTGCACGCGCTGCGCATCGTCACTGTCTTCGAGCAGCGCTATGCCGCGTTTCCCGGCCTCAATCTGACGCTCGGCGTTCGCGAGGGCATCATCAAGCACTCGCGCGACTACGATCCCGCCGAGCATCCGGAGCTGGCGGAGTACTTCCTTGATCAGCGGCCGCCACTCGAAGCGCAGCTCATCGATCTGGCCGACGAGATCGCCTACCTTACCGCGGACTTCGACGACGGCTTCTCTTCCGGCATCCTCGACCTTGCCCACGTGCGCGCGCACGTTGCGCTCTTTGAGCGCTTCTATGCGCCCATGGCCGCGCAATATCCGGCAGCCGCACCGGAACGCCTGATCGACGAATCCTTGAAGCGCATGCTCAACGCCTTCACCGGCGACCTGATCAACCGGACCGGCGAGGCGGTCGCCGAGGCGGGCATCACAGACCTGGCGCAGGTCCGACATGCGAGAGGGCGCCTGGTCGCGCTTTCATCCGAGATGGAGACGCTGCGTCGCGAGGCCAAGCGGTACCTCAGCACGCATCTTTACGAGAGCGATGCCGTCACACCGGATCATCAGCGCGCGCGCGAGATCATCCATTCGCTATACGAGTGCCTGGTGCGCGATCCGGGGCTGCTGCCTGCCAACTGCGCGGGCGCGCTGGCTGCGGAAGGCGCGCCGCGTACCGTTGCCGATTTCATTGCCGGAATGACCGATCCGTTTCTGCTGGCGCAGTATGAGAAATTCCGCACTGTTTGCGATCTGTAATTGCGTTTCCTTGGGAATCGCGGCTATTGGCGACGAGCGGCTTCCACCGATTTCCTTAGCCCTTCTTGGAGCGGCGTTGTTTTCACGTTGCCCAACAGAGCGCGTAAGGCACTGTCATCCATGATGAACGGATCGGTGAGCAAATAGTTCATCTCCACCAGCTCGCGCATCACCGGCTGAAACACGCCGATGATGCGCAGCATTCCTAGACCCACCGCGCGCGTCTTGATTGGCTTTCCGGCGAGTTGGCCTACCATCGCGACGATCTCCTGCATGCTCGCGGTGCCCTCGCCGGCCAGATGCCACCAGCGGCCATGCGCCTCTGGCTGCTGCAGCAGATCGAGCGCTACCGGCCCAACGTCCGGCACGTAAATGAATTGATGTGGACGATCGATGGGCGCGATCAGGTTTGCGGTGCCACCCTTCCCAGCCGCATTGAAAACGCTGTCGAGAAAGCTGCTCTTCACGCGCGGCCCGTAAAAGTCCGGCAGCCGCAGCACTGTGCCGCGGATCTTTCCCGCCGCATCGGCATCGAGCAACAGGTCCTCCTGCTGCTTGCGCATCTTGCCTTTGAAGGTATGCGGTTCGCGCGGATGGTCTTCGCGCGCGGGCGTCTGCTGCGGGCGTCCGTAGGGATAGACCGTGCCGACGAGCAGCATCTGCCCAACGCCTTCGGCAATTGCCGCATCGATCGTCTGCCGCATCAGCACGGGATGCAGCTCGAAGTGGTTGTACGGCACGCCTACCAGATATGCCGCCGCATCCACACCTCGGAGGGCGGCCCTTACCGAGGAGGCATCGTCGGGATTCCACACGACAATCTCAGCCAGCGGATCGGAACCGAATGCTCGATCGAGCGATGCGCGATCACGGCCAACCGCGCGGTAATTTTGATTGCGCCTGCGCAGCTCGGCGGCGATGCTCTGGCCGATCGCCCCGGTCGCACCCAGCAGTGCCAGCTTCACCGTTATTGCACCTGTCCCTGCGGCCGGAGACGACGCATCTCCAGCGCGCAGGCGACGGCGTTGATCGCCGACAGCTTCAAATTGTCCGCAGCCGCCCACAACCAGAAGCGATTCGTAGCCGTGATCTCGTCCTCTGCGGCACGCACTCGCACGAGCACCTGCTCCTGCCCTGCTGCCGCAAGATTCGAAGGCACATCATCGTCGCTGGTGGCGATTTCGATGTGCTCGTTCGCCGCCAGCAGCTGGCGCAACTGCTCAGCCGTCATCGCGCGCTCCAGATCGAGGCCAACGGAAATGGTGTAGCCGTGAAAGACCGGAGCATGCACGAGCTGAATGGCAACCGAGGGCAGCTTGCCGGCTGCCAACAGCGCATAGTGGCGGCGCACTCGCGCCTCGGTCGCCTGCAGATCGATCTTGCCCTCCGAACCAGTCGCGGGCGTCGCGTTGAAGGCAATCTGCGTGTCATAAAGAGCTTTCGGCAGGTTTTGAAAAGAGAGCAGGCTCACCGTCTGCTGGTGCAGCTCATCCATTGCGCCGCGCCCGTACTCGGAGGCCGGTTCGAGCACGGTGGCAAACGCGTCGCGCACTGCCGATCCCACCCGTACCTGGCCAAGCAGCACTGCCAGCACCAACGCCGCAGGATGCGCCGGCACAGCGGCCGGTGTCTGCAGGTTGAGACCCTCGATCGAATGCTGCACCCACGGCGCCAGCACCACCGCATGCTTCTCGGTGTCGAGCGCACCTGAGAGATCGATAATCGCGGAGCCTGCGCGCGCCGCCGTCTCCCAGTGTTTGCGGGTCAGCTCGGCACTCCCGCTGAAGAAGGTGTAGTCGGTGTGGGCAAAGGAAGCTGGCGTGATCTGCTGGATGAAGGTGACTTCGTCGCCGACCGACTCCAGTTGGCCAATCGCCTCCTGGTCATCCATCAGGACAAAGTCGGCCGCGGCGAAAGGCGACTCGCCAAGAGCCTCGTTAAGTTCCTTGCCACGTAAAGACGCGGCTCCGACGATCGCAATGCGGTTAGTTCGCTGGCATATCAGTGACTATGTTCTTCCGGGGCGTGAATGATGTTCTCCAGCGGCCCGCTGTCGCGCATGCGGCCCTTGCGCCGTCGCTGCGCTGAGTAAGCCGCGCGCGCCGCCAGGCCGGAGAACATGTAGGCGAAGCAGCAGAGGAACAGCAGCACCTCCGAGAAGGCGACCACCGCATAGATGACCACGCCAAGCAGCACCATCAACTGGAACGGATGCCGTCCTGAGAGGTTGATCTCCTTGCCACTCCAGAAGCGCCAGGTGCTCACCATGAGGAAGCCGGCAAGCCCGACGACAGCGATCCACAGCGCGCCCAGCCACCAGTACGGCACCGGCGTGCCATTGACGAGATGCACGACGGAGGCGAGCACGCCCGCTGCCGCGGGAATGGGCATGCCGACGAAATATTTGCGGTCCGGGCGGCCGGGATTTTTGGGCTGCGGATCGTGGCTGATGTTGAAGCGCGCCAGGCGGCTGGCTCCGCAGAGCAGAAAAAGAAAGCAGACGAACGCTCCCAGCTCGACGAGCTTGTGCCGAAGCGCGATATCCATCGCCATCGGCAATGTGCGAAAGCCCCACGTGAACGCCAGGATGCTTGGGGCGACACCAAACGTGATCACGTCGGCCAGCGAGTCCAGCTCCTTGCCGAAGTCGCTGGTGGTGTTCGTCATGCGGGCGATGCGCCCATCGAGCGAGTCAAACGGAATCGCGAACAGGATGGCGAGTGCGGCATAGTCAAAGTGCCGCGGCTCCAGCCGCGACCCCTGCAGGCTCTGCATGATCGCGTAGTAGCCCGCGGCGATATTGCCCGCCGTAAACAGCGAGGGCAGCACATACATGCCACGCCGCCTTGGCCGCTTGCGCTCCATCACGGGCGCGTCTCCATCACTTCCTTCAACAGCATCGGCTCGTAGGAAGGAACCTCGACGTCCGCCAGGATGCTCTGCTCCGCCTTTGACACGCTGGCCGCGCTCTACGCGGATGTGCGCATCCCCCGGCAGCACCAGGTCGCAACGCGAACCGAATTTGATAAGCCCGACACGTTCGCCGCGCAGCAACGAGTCGCCCTCTTTCGGCAGGAAGACGATGCGGCGCGCCAGCAGACCGGCAATCAGCTTGAAGGTGATCAGGCAGCCCTCGCCTTCCATCGTCACCACGCTCTGCTCGTTGCGCTCGGCGGATGCCGGATCCATCGCGTTCAGGTACTCGCCCTTCTTGTACTGCACGCCGCGAACGACTCCGGCGATCGGGCGAACGGTTCACGTGCACGTCGAAGACGCTGAGAAAGATGCTGAGCCGTATCCGGTCGCCATCCGGGGTGTGGATAGGCGCGACTTCGGTGATCTTGCCGTCCGCCGGCGAGACGACGAGGCCCGGGCCCTGCAGGAATCGCCCGCTCAGGGTCGCGGAAGAACCAGAGAAAGAACGCTGCGAGCAGTACGGGGATGGCAACCAGCAGCCAACTGGCGAACCAGTCAGCGGTAAAAAAACGCACTACGGCCGCGACAAGCAACAGACTGATCGCGTACCAATATCCATCACGAACCATGTTCCCTCAAGGCGTCATTATACGGGCGCGTCGCCGTGTACATAGCTGATTCGGCAGCGCATCAGCACCGCATCCTCTATGGGATGGTCATAGTATGCCGGGACGGCGTCCCGCGACATGGCGAAGCCGCACCGCTCGTAAAGCCGCAGCGCACTGCGTTTGACTCCCTCACCTCCAGCCATATCTCTTCGCGCTCCCAGGTCGCGCGCCCAGGCGATACGGTTTGGACCAGCGTCCGGCCAATCCCCTGCCGCCGGGCAGTTGCGAGGAAACCAGCACGAATTCCAGCTCGCATTCTGCCGGCGTGTCCGGGACGCACAGAGCCGCTGCCACGGCAAAGCCGGCGATGTTGGATCGGCCATCCTCGGCTACCCATCCCTTACGGAGCTTCCGTTGATCAGCCGGGGGCGGTACGACAAGCCCGGCAAGATCGGCATCGCTCCACGCGGGCGCCTGGGGAGCATCGCGCATCCAGGCCCGGATGACCGGCAGATCGGCTTCTGCAAGCGGCCGGATGCGCATCACTGCGCAGGCGCGGAAGCGGACCGCGCGAAAAGCTCGGCGTCCGACCGGCGAAGATAATTCGCGTCCAGGGTGGCGAGATCGTCCGCTTCGCCCGAACGCAGGCGCGCCAGTGCAGCTCGCGCCGCCGCACAGGCATCGAGCGGCCCGAACAGCACAGGTCGCCATGCTGCCAACCGCTCCGCCAGAGTACGGCCTCGGCAACGATCAATGGAGTTCCGGCGTCGGCTGCGGCCGCGATCTCCTCATACGACGCAAGCCACTCGCGCTCTCGCGCGGCGGGCATAAAACTCATTGCGTCCCGCATCGAGGAGCGCGAGGGAATCCTGCTGCACATCGCCGAGGCTGGCGAGCACCGCCAAGCGCGAGATGGAGACGATCGGCACGCCGGTCGCGTGCGACAGACCCTTCGCCGTGCTCAGGCCGACGCGTATGCCGGTGAAGCTCCCCGGGCCGTTGACCACCAGGATTGTCCGTACCGCACGAAGGTCGAGCGCGGCTTCGCGCCGCATCTGATCGATGGCGGGCATCAACTGCGCAGCGGCCGTTCGTCCGCCCAGTTCGGCCTGGCAGATACAGTGTAACCGTCATTGCGCCATTTTCGAGATCGACCAGCGCGACAGTTCCCGAAGATCCACAGGTGTCGATAGCCAATACCGGGTGCTGCAGCATCACGCCGGGTCCTGGCAGATTTCAAGCAGCACACCGCCGGTGCTCTTCGGGTGCACGAAAAAGTAGAGGTGACCGCCGGCACCCTTCTGGACGGCAGGCGAGACGATGCTTACGCCGCGACTGTGCAGTTCCGCCCAGGCCGCCTGGATGTCATCGACGTGCAGTGCAACGTGATGCAGGCCGGCGCCTCGTTTGCTGAGGAAGCGGCCCACTACGGTCTCCGGTCCAAGCGGTTCCAGTAACTCGACCCGGCTCTCCCCCAGCGGAATCATCGCGGTCCGCACGCCTTCGTGCTCCACCGTCTCCTCGTGAGTCACACGCAGGCCCAGCGCCTCGTAAAATCCGCGTGCCGCGGCAATGCTCTCGACGGCGATGCCGAGGTGATCGATGCGCGCGCCATTTGGAGATGCTTCCATCTGCTTGTTCATTCGCGCCTTTGCCCCATGATGGCCTTGACGATTTCTGCCGCGGTCGCGAAAGGGTCTTCCTGACGGACTGCGATGCGGCGGGCGTGTTCAGCGAGCTCATGCGGTTCGAGACCGTGCGACCGCAGGTCGCGCATGAATGCGGCACGTACCATCTCGATCAGGCGCTCCCGCCATTGCTGCTCACGCCGCTCGCGCAGATGGCCGTCACGCGAGAGCCACGCGGTAAAGTCACTGATCGCGCCGACCAACCCTTCGATGCCTTGCCCGTTCGAGGCGACCGTGCGCACCACCGGCGCCACCCAACTGCCGTGCGACGTGGCAAAGGACTGCATTGCCTTCAGCTCCTTCTCCACGCGATCGGCACCTTCGCGATCGCACTTGTTCACCACGAAGATGTCCGCGATCTCGAGAATGCCTGCCTTGATGCTCTGCACATCGTCGCCCATGCCGGGCACCAGGACGACCACCGTGATATCAGCCAGGCGCACGATGTCGATCTCGTCCTGGCCAACGCCGACGGTTTCGATGAGGATGCGGTCGCGGCCACCGGCTTCGATCAGCAAGGCAGCATCTGCCGCGGCGCGCGCAAGGCCGCCCATCGCTCCGCGAGTCGCCATGCTGCGCGTGTAGACTCCGGCATCCGCATGATGGCGCTCCATGCGAATGCGATCGCCGAGAATGGCTCCGCCGCTGAATGGACTCGTCGGATCGACCGCGAGGATGCCTACTGTATGCTGCTGCTCGCGGAAAACGCGGGCAATCTGATCAACCAGCGTGCTTTTGCCCGCGCCCGGCGCACCCGTGATACCGATGCGCAGCGCGTCGCCGGTATGCGGGAAACACGCGGACAGCAGCGCCTGCGCCGCGGGTGCATCGTCCTCGACCAGCGAAATGGCACGCGCCAGTGCGCGCAGTTCGCCGGCGCGCAGTCGCTCTGCCAGCCTGGCGGTCATGGCGCGAGCGGAGGCCGAATCGACTTGGAGTGTGGTCTGCAAGCAGCGAGTGTAACAACTGTGACGTCATGCCGTTTTCACAAATACTATGTTTCATCCCACATCTGGGAAGAGCAGCTTTTCTTAACGAAAAAGCTGCGTCGGCGATTGCGACAAGGCTTACACCTTTTGTGAAACGGTGTCAGGGGCGCTTCAGCAACTCGCGCGCGATCACCATCCGCTGAATCTCGCTGGTGCCTTCGCCGATGGTGCAGAGCTTGACGTCGCGATAGAACTTCTCCACCGGATAATCTTTGATGAAGCCATAGCCGCCATGGAGCTGCACCGCCTCATCGCAGATGCGCACCGCAACTTCGCTGGCGAAGAGCTTGGCCATGGCAGACTCGCTGGTGGTCGTCTGGCCGCTGTCCTTGATGGTGGCTGCCCTTAGCGTCAGCAGTCGCGCGGCATCGAGCTGCGTAGCCATGTCGGCCAGCTTCCACTGGATACCCTGAAACTCCGCGATGGCCTTGCCGAATTGTCTGCGCTGCTTCACATACTTGCGCGCGGCATCGTAGGCGCCGCGCGCGATCCCGAGTGAGAGAGCCGCAATGGAGATGCGTCCGCCGTCTAGGATGCGCAGCGAATCGACGAACCCTTCGCCTTCTTTCCCGAGTAAGTTTTCAGCCGGTATCTCGCAGTCCTCGAAGATCAGCTCGGAGGTATCACTGGCGCGCAGCCCAAGCTTGTTCTCTTTCTTGCCGGGACGGAAGCCCCGCATACCCTTCTCCACGATGAATGCAGACAGACCATGCGTACCCTGCGTCTTGTCCGTCACGGCAATCACCACAACAACGTCGGCATGGCCGCCATTGGTGATGAATGTCTTGGTGCCGTTCAGCACCCAGCGATCGCCTTTGCGGACGGCGGTGGTGCGCGCACCCGCGGCATCGGAGCCGGAGCCCGGCTCAGTCAGCCCCCATGCAGCCAGCCACTCTCCCGTTGCCAGTTTCGGAATGTACTGACGATGCTGTTCCTGATTTCCCGCCAGATAAATGTGGTTCAGGCCCAGCGAGTTATGCGCGGCCATGATGATCCCGATCGAGCCATCGACGGCAGAGATCTCCTCGATCGCCGTCATGTAGTCGACGTAGCCCAGTTCGGCGCCGCCCAGCTCGGCGGGCATGAGCATGCCCAGCAGCCCCATCTGGCCAAGTTGCTTCACTACAGCCGCGGGGAACTCGCTCGCCTCGTCCCACTCCATGACGTGCGGTGCGATTTCCTTCGCGGCAAAGGCGCGTATTTCGCGGCGCAGTTGCTCCTGCTCCTCGGTCAGGCGGAAGGAGTGGCTGGCTGCGTTGGGGAGGGTGGCTGCGCTCATCGATAGGTCTCCGGGAAAACCTATGATCCTACCATGCCGCGCATCCGCGGGTCCCATTACCGGCGCCTGCAGGCCGCCACTCTGAAAATTCATCCAGCGAATCTTCGCCAATTGCCGATTGGACACTGTAGTGGTAGCGTGGTCACGCCAATGCCAGCCCTCCAGTGAACGCGTCGGAGGCGTGGTTTACGCGATCGTGCTTCCTGCCTGCTCACAGTTCACAGGAGAACGTCCTTGCAAACCTCAATGCGGCATGCGCTCTCCGCAGAAGAAATCATCGAGACGCCGCGCCTCCTGCTGATCAGCGTGACCGAGGCCATGCTACGCGCTGACCAGAAAAGAGAAGGTCTGGAAGAGCTTGTCGGTGCTGTCGTCCCGAGCACCTGGCCGCCGCAATACTGGGACGACAGGGCGATCAACTACCTGTATGAGCGCATCCATCGGAACCCGCACTATCGTGGATGGTGCCGCTACGTGGCGCTGAAGCAGGCTGAGGGCGCACTGCCGGTGCTGATCGGCGGTTGCGGATGCACCGAGCCGCCGGAAACGCTGGAGGAGGTGGAGATCGGCTACTCCATCCTCAAAGAGTTCCGCCGCCACGGATATGTGACCGAGGCGATCAACGGGCTCATCCCCTGGATCTTCAAGTACAGCCCGGTGCAGTCCGTTTGCGCGCAGACCTATCCGCACCTTGCGGCCTCGATTGGTGTGCTGCACAAATGTGGATTCGTCCTCAACGGAACCGGCAAGGACCCGGGGACGGTGCTCTTCCGGCTGAACCGCCCTGAGCGGTAGAGCACCGCTTCACCCCAGCGTGAAATCCGCAAAGACGAAGTCGCCGTGTTGTTCGACGTCTCCAGGCACGAGCGCGATCGGCTTCGCAAACATCGGGCCGGCATAAGCGCAGGTGTGGAATTCGCCATTCTCCGCACATGGGTCGGTGCCGGGTGGAAGGTCCGCCAGCAAGGCCGCATCCAGCTCCCGTCCTGCAAATGACTCGGGCACCTTTCGCGGATCGACACATGTCAGACGCGCGCGCAGGCCCCCGTCGAGCATCTCCTGTACCAGCGCACGAGTATCGCGGCCCCATAGCGGAAATACTGGGGTGATTCCCGTGCCCGCCAGCCGCTCTTCGCGGTAGCGGCGAACGTCCTCGAGGTACAGGTCGCCGAAGGCCATCGCTTCGATGCCATCGGCTACGGCGGTTGCGCATGCCTCGCGCATGACTGTCTCATACTGCTGGTTCGAGCAGGGCCAGGGCAGCGGCAGCTCGATCAGCGGCAGCCCCGCGGCGGCGGCCTGCGCACGCAGCACGGACGCTCGCGTGCCGTGCATCGCAACGCGGTCATAGGCGCTGTTCACGGTGGTCAGCAGCCCGACGACATCGTGCACGCCCTGCTGCCGCAGCGTATGCAGCGTCCAGGCGCTGTCCTTGCCGCTGCTCCAGGAGAGTAAAGTCCGGGAAAGCCCTGTACGAATTCCCATGAATGTTTAGGCCAGTGCCTGCTCGAGGTCCGCCAGCAGGTCCTCGACATCCTCGATGCCCACCGAGATGCGCACCATGCCGTCCGTCAGACCGATTTTTCGGCGGCCCTCTTCGCCAAGCGCGGCGTGGGTCATCGTCGCCGGATGTGAGATCAGCGTCTCCACGCCGCCCAGGCTTTCACCCAGAGTGCAAACGCGCACGCGCTTCAGCACATCGTTCGCGCGTTCGAGCGAGCCGGTCTCAAAGGTGATCAGCGCTCCGAAGCCGGACATCTGGCGCTTCGCCAATTCGTGCTGCGGATGCGTGGGCAACCCCGGATAGAAGACCTTCTCGACCCGCGGATGCTGCGCGAGCCACGCCGCGATCTGCCGGCCGCTGGCATCGTGCTGACGCATGCGGACCGCCAGCGTCTTGACGCCGCGCAGGATCAGGTAAGCCTCGAACGGCGATAGAATGCCGCCCGTGCACTTCTGGACAAATGCAAAGCGTTCCGCATGATCGGGCCGCGTCGCCACCAGCACGCCGCCCAATCCATCCGAGTGGCCATTCAGGAATTTCGTCGTCGAGTGCATCACCAGATCTGCACCCAGCTCGATGGGACGCTGAAAATACGGCGACATGAACGTGTTGTCCACGCATAGATCGACCGGCTCGCCCACACGCTTTGCCTGCTCACGGCACACGGCGCTCACGGCGCGGATATCGGTCAACTGCATCAGCGGGTTGGTCGGCGTTTCGATGTGCACCAGGCGCGTCCGCGGCGTCAGTGCGCGGCGCACGTTCTCCGGGTCGCCGGTATCGACATAGGTGAACTCGATGCCGTAGTGCGCAACGATCTGATTGAAGAGGCGCGGCGTGCCGCCGTAGACATTCGATCCGCAGATGACGTGATCGCCGGTTTTCAGCATAGCCACCAGCGCCGAGATGGCCGCCATCCCGCTGGCGAAGACGTGCGCGGAGCTGCCGCCCTCCAGCGCCGCGAGGTTCTGCTCCAGTGCCGTGCGCGTCGGATTCGAGACGCGCGAGTATTCGTAACCCTTGTTCTTACCTATTTCCTGCTGCGCATATGTCGAGCTGAGAAAGATGGGCACATTCACCGCGCCGGTGGTGGGCTCCGGCTCCTGGCCGGCGTGGATGGCGCGCGTGGCAAAGCCCTGCTGCGGATCGCTCATGAAATCTCCAGAGTGGACTGAACCACCAGTGTCTTTGAACCAGCGGCGACATTCAAGCAATGGTCATCCGTCCGTGATACTCTCACTCCGCATCCGGTGCTGCATTGCCGCACCTGAGCAATCTGTACGTCATCGCATTTTGCATTGGCACTCCTCGCTTCTCACCCTCTGAACCATGGGGTCTGTTCCAGGCGCGACTCGCTCTCTTTCAGCTTCCTCGGTTGGGTCTTCGGTGCCCTTCCGTCCCCCGTCGCTTTCGTTGACCCAGGAGCCGATGAATGTCCCCATCTTTCTTCGCCCCTCTGCGTCGTCCTGCTGTATGGGCCCTCGCCTGTCTTTCCGTCCTCGCCAATCAAGCCTTTGCTGCTCCAACTTCCGTCAACTTCGGCACCGTCCCGCTCGGCCAAACAAGTGCCGCGCAGACGGTCACCGTCAACTTCTCGCAAACGGGCCAGATCAAGGCCGTCAAAGCAGTGCTGCAAGGCAGCACCGGACTCGACTACGCTGCAACTGGTGGCACCTGCCAGGCTGGATCGACCTACCAGGCCGGTCAGTCATGCACCGTTCAGGCGAGCTTTACGCCTCTGGCGCCGGGTGTCCGGAACGGAGCTATCGTCATCCAGAACCCTGCCTATGCGATCATCGCCACCTCCTACCTCACTGGCATCGGGCAAGGTGCGCTCGCCACCTTCCCGGGCGGTACGCCGGTCCTCGCTGGCTACGTCGGCAGCAGTAGCACTAACTGGACGATCGATGGCGCGGGGAATATCTACTACCCGGTCCCATCGTTTCCTCAACAAACCATTCACAAGTTGACCCCAAGCGGAGGCTTTACGTTCGCCTGGTTGCCCGATCAGTACAGCTCTGCCATTTTGCAGACGATTGACGGCGCGGGAAACCTGTTCCTGACCTATGCAAACCAGCTCATCAAGGTCGATCCGTCCGGCGTCGTAAGCCTGCTCACAACCATCCAGCCCGAGCAGGACATTTTTGGAGTCGCCGCGCTTGGGAATGGCAATCTGGAGGTGGGCGGAGGTCCGAAAGCACCTAATTCCCCAGTTGTGGCGTATTACATCGTGCAACCGGATGGGATCTGGAGCGCGCAGGGAACAATTACTGATCCAGCTGATTCAAAATCACTATTCATCTCCGATATAGCGATCGGACCCGCGGGAGAGACCTATTTCGGTACAAATGACAGTGTGTACAACTCCTCCTCCGGTAAAATCTGCCAGGTTCCCAACCAGGACGGCATGGCCGTGGACGCGAGCGGAACGCTGCTGACCGGAACACCGGTCAGCAATAGCTTTTACCCTAATCCGACACCCACTAACTGTGCTCCGACAGTGCCGGTTCTCGATCAGCTGCCCTTCGCCAGACCCATCGTCGACGCGCATGGGGATATCTATATCCAATCCCTCACGGCCGGAGCCAACACGATCTACAAGTACGTCCGTACACAGCTTCACGGCGTCGTCTTCGCCTCTGCAGGAACGGCGACGAGCTACGGGAGCGTGGCCATCACCAATAGCGGCAATATGCCACTGAACCTCTCCAATTTTCAGTTCAACCTGAGCGGCTCGTCGCCACAGAGCTTCAACATCGAAGGAACGACGTGCAGCCAGTCCCTTGCGCCGGCGGCCACCTGCACCATTTCGCTCTCCTACACGCCCGCCGGAATGTATTCAACCCTTCCAGCGAACGCTTCGCTGATCCTGGGTGGCCTGCGGAACCAACAGAACGTGCCGCTGATTGGCTTCCCCAATCAGTAAGCCATCGACTTCGTCTGTAACAAAGGCTGCTGCATAATCGCGCAGCGGCCTTTGTTATGCCTACTTGCCGCCGTCGAAGATGTTTTTTGACAGATAGCGTTCGGCTGAGTCGGGAATAATCGTCGCGACGCGCTTGGCGGGGCCGAGCTTTCGCGCCACTTCGAGCGCCGCATGGACCATCGCGCCGGCACTGGAGCCTCCCAACAAGCCCTCCTCGGCGGCCAGCCGCTTCACCATCGCGAAAGCATCGTCGTCGCTGACCATGATGACGCCATCCGCCAGCTCCGGATGAAACGTTGTGGGGATGAAGTGCACGCCGATGCCCTCCACGCGATGCGGCCCCGGAGGTCCGCCCTGCAGGATCGAGCCCTCGGTCTCCACCGCGATCGCCACCAGCCGCGGATTGCGCTTCTTCAGCCCGCGCGCTACGCCGGAAAATGTGCCGCCCGTGCCGATGCCCGCCACCAGCGCATCCACGCGGCCCTCCATCTGCTCCCAGATCTCTGCCGCGGTAGTCGCTTCATGAAAGTCGGGATTGGCCTGATTTTCAAATTGAAAGGCGCCCCACGAACCGGGCGTCGCGGCAAGCGCGGCCTTCGCCTCGGCGATCGCGCCCTGCATGCCATTCTTCTCCGGCGTGCGAATGACCTTCGCGCCGAACCCGCGCATCAGGATGCACTTTTCCTCGGCATAACCCTCGGGGACAAACAGGGTCACCTTGTAGCCGCGATTCACGCCGATGAGCGCGAGACCAACACCGGTATTGCCTGCGGTGGCTTCGAAGATCTGCGCGCCCGGGACAAGCAGGCCCTCCTGCTCTGCGCGCAGGATCATGCCCAGCGCGGCACGGTCCTTGATGCTGCCGCCGGGATTGAGGAATTCGAGCTTCGCAAAGACCTCGGCCATCTCCGTGCTGCACAACCGGGTAAGCCGGAGCATTGGAGTTTGGCCGACCAGGTCGGTAATGTCGTCAGCAACGCGCAGTGCGCCGCGAAGGGTGAGAGTGGAGGCTTCAGTCCGCATAAAAGAACCGACTAGTGTAGCAGTGCGGGATGCTCGCCCTCACAGATGACCAGCTACCCTGTCCACGCATACTCTGCCTCTATGGCTTTTCGGTGGCGGCGCGTCGTTCCTGCGGTGACGCTCACTGCCGTATTTCTCATTTCAAATAACGCGCACACACAGGCGCCGACACCGAGTTCCCTCGGAATCACCGCATACAACCGCGCCGTGCCATTCCGGCTGGAGAACGGTCTGCTCTATCTTGCCGGCACCGTCGGCGGTTCCCCGCAGCTTTCTTTCGTGGTGGACACGGGCGCCACGACGACCAGCCTCGATCCGGATGTGGCACACGCGGCCGGCTACAGTGCCGGCCGGACCGCGTCGTTCGCTGTTGCAAGGCGCATCTTTCCGCAACAGAGCTTTTCGTTCGCTTCCACTGCCTACATCACGAGGTTAAGCGGCCATCCCACGGCCGGCGTGCTGGGACAGCCGCAGTTTCTTCGCTACTCGCTCGCCGTCGATTTCGATCGCAAGCAGGCCGCCCTGCTCAGTCCGGAGCTCTGCCCTTCGTCCGCCGCCCGCCTGCCTATCTTCGACGCCGGTGGGCTGCCCTTTGTGGAGGGCACCATTTCGCTGGCCGGAGGCGGCACTGCCACGGGCCTTTTCCTGGTGGATACGGCGCAGCCAGGGCCGGGCATCGTGCTGGCGTCGGCATTTTTCGCGGCGCATCCCGGAATGGCAACTGCCCGGTTGGAGCACCGCGACTGCGGCGGCGACCCTCGTGCGCCTGCAGGAGCTTCGCCTCGGTCCTCTGACGCTGCACGCGCCGATCGCGGAAGTTGAATCTGCCGGCGCGGCCGGAGGAAACCCACGTCTCGCAGGCGTGCTGGGACTGGAAGCTTTGAGCCGCTTCAATTTCGTACTGAACCAGCGTTATGCGTCCCTGTACCTCGAACCCAACCAGCGCATGCATGAGCCGTTTGAGGCAGACATGAGCGGTCTGGTGCTGACCGCGACTCCCGATCGCAAAGCGGTCGTCGCCGCTGTTACGCCCGCTTCGCCGGCCTCGGATGCAGGTGTGCAACCCGGCGATATTCTCTTGCGTATGGAAGGCAAACCGTTGGTGGCCGCGAATCTGGGGAGCGTGACTGCCGCTCTACGCAGTGCGCCCGGAGCGCTTGTGCATCTGGAACTGGAGCGCAATGGCAAGCCCGAACGTGTCACGCTCCAGCTGAAACGCATGCTCTAGGCATGTTCACCGCTTTTTGCTCGTTGTAGCCGTCTGCGTGTGGGGAAAGTAGCCGGGCCTGGTGCGCACGGTCAGCTTGCCGTAGCCCTTCGCCTTGGCGTCGACGTGCACCACGCGGTATCCGCCCAGGCTTGCCGGCTTGCTGGAGTGATAGCCGATCGTGTACTGGTTGCGAATATCACGCGCCACCTCCGCCGCGATCTCGTCCACCTGCCCTAGGTTCTTGGGGAAGAAGGCCAGTCCGCCAGTCTCATCCGAGAGCAGTTGCAGTGCGCGCCGCGCACGATGCGATTCGCGCCCGCCACCTCCGTAATCGTCAAACAGCAGCCCGATGGAGTAGACCACCGGCCCCTGCAGGTCCTGGATGCGGCGCACCGTCTCCTCAAGATTGGTGCCAGAGGCGTTGTCTTCTCCATCCGTGATGATCAGCAGGACTTCCTTCGCCCTCTTCGCGTTCTTCGACATGTAGTCCGCGGACGCGATCACCGCGTCATAAAGCGCGGTGCCGCCTTTGGAATCGATGTGCGAAAGGCCATCGCGTAGCTTGTTGATGTCGCTGGTGAAGTCCTGATCGATATATGCCTCGTCGGCAAAGTTCACCACGAAGGTTTCGTCCTGTGGATTGGAGGCGCGCACCATATCCAGCGCGGCCTCGTTGACGGCCTGCCGCTTGGTGCGCATGGAGCCGGAGTTGTCGATCAGCAGGCCGATGGAGACGGGAATGTCCTGCTCCTGCAGCGCCGTGATGGTCTGCGGTTTGCCGTCTTCAAAGACGTGAAAGTCGTCCGTTTTCAGCCCGGTAACCAGATGTCCGTGATCGTCGATCACCGTGGCACTCAGGACCACCTCGTCGACGTTCCGGGTCAGCGTGTAGCCGCCGTTCTTTCCACGGGCCACCTGACCTGGCTGCTCAGCCGCAGGGGGCGCCGCGCCCGCGGCGGCAGCACCGCTGGGGCCTGGTGCGGGGACTGGATCGCGATCTACGTTGAGTGGCGGCTGCTGCTCAGCGGGCAACGGGGGTGCCGCCTGCTGTGCCAGCATCGCACCGCCCGAGACCAGAAGAAAAAAAAGTATGAGCGTGCTTCGCAAATAAGGCCTATTGCGAGGGTGCATAGTATCCGGTTCGGGCATGTACAGTAAGCGGCGGCAGCCCGGGGGGTGGCACCAGCTTTACCTTCACTTTACGCCATTTGCCATCGCGTTTCGCGTCGGCAGGCTTGTAGCCGATGACGTATTGGTTGCGCAGCTCAGCGCTGATCTTGGTCGCAATGTCCGTCATATCCGAGATATCGTCCACTCGGAAAAGCTGGCCGCCGGTCTCCTCGCTGAGATCGTGCAGCAGCAGCGGACCATTGCGCTCCTCAGTGGTAGCGGCATACGCATCGAAGATGCCGATAGCGAACACCTCGGTGTCCGACTCACGGACCAGGTTGCGCACCTCGTTCTCCGTATAGCGGCTGCGATTGTCGCCGCCGTCGGAGACGATCAGAATCGCTTTTCGCTCGTAGCGTGCCTGCTTCATCTTGTTCACGCCGTAGTAGATGGCGTCGAGCAGCGCGGTGCGGTGCCCGGCCCGCACGGTCTGCAAGCGTGCTTCGATATCGTCAATGGACGAAGTGAAGTCTTCGATCAGCTCGGGGCGGTCATTGAACCCGATGATGAAGAACTCGTCCTGCGGATTGGAGGTCCGGAGAAACTCGATGATCGATTCGCGCGCGCGCACCACTTTATTGGTCATGCTGCCGCTCAGGTCCATGATGATGCCGATGGAAACCGGCGCGTCCTCCGCCGAGAAAGATTTGATCTGCTGCTGCGAGTTGTTCTCGTAGAGGAAGAACTCCTTCCTCTCCAGCCCGGTCACCAGCCGGTTCAGCGGATCGGTCACGGTCAGTGGGATGAGCACCAGGTTTACATCGACGCGGATACGTTCTCCCGTCCGCGGATGCAACAACGCGCTCTTGCCCTCCAGCGGCGGAGGCCCTGCGGGCGGCGCCGGCTTGGGAGGCGGTGGCGTGACGTGAATTGTATTCAGAGGATCGTCCTGCGCCTGCAAAGGATGAATCAGCGCCGGGCAGAGCAGCGCCAGCACGACGAGCAGCGCGCGGAAATCTCGGCTGTGACGAACAAGCCGCGACAGGAACCAGCCTTTAGACGTGGACACCATGCGGCAATTCCCTACTGAGCGCCATGCTACACGATGGTGGCCGGCATAGCCCAAGCAGAATTTTTCAGCGCGCAATTGTCTCGCGAATGTCACCCCAACGAATGAGGACAAAGGTAATCTGCGCAGCGCGGGCAAGTCCTTATCGTCTCTGTTGTATAGCTAACACCGAGGGCCGCTCGCGCGCACTCTAGTACAATCGCCAAAACTGATGGCACGCATCTATCCCTTCCGCGCCACGCGCTACAATCCAACCTCCGTTCGCATCGAAGACGTGGTCACACAGCCCTACGACAAGATCACGCCGGCGATGCAGCAGGTCTATTACGGGCGAAGTCCCTACAACCTGGTGCGCATCATCCTCGGCCTGCCTGAACTATTCGATGTGCCGGGTGTCAACGACGTGTACACGCGCGCCGCAAATGACTTTCACGAATGGCGCAGCAAGGGCATTCTGCAGACGGATAACGACCCGTCGATCTTCGCCTACTTGCAACGGTTCCAGGTTCCGGGGCGGCCGGGAGAGGTGCGGGAGCGTCGCGGGTTCATCGCGCTCGGTGGTCTGGAGGACTACGCGTCGAAAGTGGTCTTTCGTCACGAACAAACGTTATCCAAGCCCAAAAGCGACCGCCTGAACCTGCTGAAGGCGACGCGCGCGCACTTCGGCCAGATCTTCATGCTCTACTCCGATCCGGCGCAGAGCATCGAGAAGATACTCTTCCAGAACTTCCAGCCGCACGTCGAGGTCACCGACGACTATGGCGTGCTGCATCGGGTCTCCCGCATCACCGATCCGCACTCGCTACGCCTGGTCATCGGCTCGATGAGCGACAAAAAACTGATCATTGCCGATGGCCACCATCGCTACGAGACCGCGCTGAACTATGGCAAGGAACACGCGCCGGCACACGTGCACCACACCCGCGAGCGCGATCTGGCTTCCACACTGCCGCACCCGCCGTATCCCGAAGCAGCGGTGATGATGACCTTTGTAAACATGGACAGCGACGGCCTGCTCATCCTGCCTACGCATCGCGTGGTCTTCGATCTCGAAGGGTTTCGACCGGAGGCTTTCCTCGAGCGCGCAGCAGCATTCTTCGAGGTCGAGAAGTTGAGTAACACGGATGCCGCACAACTCACGGCGAAGCTTGCGGAAGCGGGTGGGGACAGTACAGCGTTCGTTGCCGTTCTGAGCAACGGCGCCTATCTGCTGGGGGCCCGGCCAGATGCGGTACAGCGGGCGCTGGCAGACCTACCCGAGCGGCAGCGGCAGCTGGATGTGGCGCAGCTTCACGGGCTGGTGCTGGAGCAGCTGCTGGGTCTCTCGGAGGAATCCATCCGCGAGCAGCGCAACCTCCGCTATCTGCGCGATGCCGGCGAAGCGGTGGAGCAGGTGACCAAGGGCACCGCGCAGGCCGCCTTCCTGATGAACCCGGCTACCCTGCAGGAGCTGCGCGAGATCGCATTCAACGGCGACGTGATGCCGCAGAAGTCTACCGACTTCTATCCCAAGCTCTTGAGCGGCCTCGCCATCTATGCGCTGGACTGACACATGCCCGCGGGTGAGATTTAGACTCGCCCGCTCGCTTTCGCTCGTCGTCTTTCCGCTCGTCGCATCTCTATCCGCGTTCCCTGCGCCGCCGCAACAAGCCGTGCGGCAGCAGCCCACGCTGCCGCCGCGATCCTCTGCCTCGGTGCAGCCCCAATTTGTCATCGTGCTCGATGCAGCCCACGGCGGCGCGGATTCAGGAGCACACCTCGCCGCGCATCTGGACGAGAAGGACCTGGTGCTCGCGCTCTCCATCCGCTTGCGTTCCATGCTCTCCGCGCGCGGCATACCCGTCATCACCACGCGGGAGAGCGACATGACGTTGCCGCCGGCCAAGCGCGCCGCAATGGCAAATGCACACAAGCCCGCGGCCTGCCTCATCCTGCACGCCTCCGACAGCGGCAGCGGCATCCATCTCTTCACGTCATCCCTCCCAGCGGCGCAACCCACCGCGTTTCTGCCCTGGGACCAGGCACAGGCCGCCTACCTGCAGAAGAGCCTGCGTTGGGCCGCGGAAATCAACAGCGCCATGACGCATGCGGGCGTGCCGGTCACGCTCGGACGCACCGCCGTGCAGCCGCTCGACAACATGACCTGCCCGGCCGCCGCGGTAGAGATCGCGCCACTGACGAAGGATGGCGCAACCACTGCCATGTTGACCGACCCTGACTATCAGTCCCGCATCCTGGCTGGACTGGCCGCAGCAGTGGAAAGCTGGCGGCGCGATTGGAACACGCAGCCATGATTCCCCGCTATCAACGCGTACTGCTGTGGGTGTTGTTGCTGGTCTCCGCCGTGATGGCGACCTTCCTCATCCGCATGCGTGAACGCGCCGCGGACAAGCTGCAGGCGGACGCGAATGCCACATCACCGCTGACGCCGCCCAGCGCCATGCCCACCAGTAATGTCATCCTGATGCTCGCGAACGATACCGATGGATCGCTGGTGAGCACGGATCGGCTCATCGCGCTTCCTGCCGAGCCCCATGCACGCGCGCGCTATCTTCTCAACCAGCTTCTCGCTGAATATGCGAAGCCTGGCTCCCCTCACCCCATCGCCGTCAACGCCGGAGTGGATGACGTCTTCCTGATGCCGCTGCCTGCCGGCACCACTGGCGGCACGCTGGCCGTAGTGAACCTGAGCAGCGGTCTGCTGCAGGCGCATCCTTCCGGCATTGAGACGGAGACGATGACGCTGCTTTCACTCATCGGCACGCTGCATGCGAACATGCCTGAGATAACGCAGGTGCGGTTCCTGGTGGATGGCACGCCACGCGACACGCTCGCCGGCCATGCCGACCTGACCCGCACCTATCTCGCTTCCAGCGCCGCACCGCCCCCGCCCACCGTGGAGGCGAAATGACACCGCGCGTCCCCACCATCGGCGTTTTCGATTCCGGCGTCGGCGGTCTCACGGTGCTCAGCGCACTGCTCGCGGAAGCCTCGGCGGCAGATTATCTCTATCTCGGTGACACCGCTCGTCTCCCCTACGGCTCCAAATCCCGCGCCACCGTTGCACGCTATGCCGTTTCGAGCGCGCATTTTCTCGTCGAACAAGGCGCGGAGGCGCTGGTGATCGCCTGCAACACTGCCAGTGCGCTCGCGCTTGATGCGCTGCGTGCTGCGGTCGAGGTCCCCGTCATCGGCGTGATCGAAACCGGCGCTACCGCGGCTCTCCAGAGCTCGCTGACAAAGGACGTGATGGTGATTGCGACCGCCGCTACGGTCGAGAGCCATGCCTACTCTGCTGCCTGCCGCGAGCGCGGCCTGCGCGCCATTGAGAAGGCCTGTCCACTGCTGGTGCCGCTGGTCGAAGAAGGCTGGACCGAACATCCGGTGACACGTGAGGTCACCGCCATCTATCTCGACGACCTGCTGTCACACGCCACCGCAGAAGGCATGGTGGCCGACACCCTGGTGCTCGGCTGCACGCACTATCCGCTTCTGCGCGGCGTGATCGAAGAGACGCTGCGCGAGCGCGACAGCGGCCGCGCTGTCCGTGTCATCGATTCCGCTCGCGTCACCGCCGACCAGGTAGCTGCCCGGCTGGGGCTCGAATCTACTGCCCGTCGCGAGCCACAGGTTCGCTTCTATGCCACCGATTCGGTCGCGAAATTCCGCTCGCTTGGCACGCGCTTCCTGGGCCGGACGATTGATGGCGTCGAGTTGATCGACCTCGGCGGATGACGACATCTGCCGTCTTCCGCGACCAGAGCACTTTCCCTGTGGTTGTAGAGCGGCGAGCGGAACCTCTTGCGGCTTTTCGTTGAGGAAAAGCCACTCCGAGATGCTTTCCGCTATCTCACAGCATCAGGGAAAATGCTGTAGCTGATAATCTTGCTCCTTGCGCGGACATCAGCCATGGATGCCGGGCGATTCACGGGAAGGAACGCACATCGCATGATCGATTTGAAAGGTCGCACAGCCATTGTCTTCGGAGTCGCCAACAAACGCAGTATCGCGTGGGGCATCGCCCAGAAGCTGAACGAGGCTGGCGCACGGCTGCTGATCACCTACCAGAACGAGCGTCTGAAGCTGGAAGCGGAAGACATGATCGCCGAACTACCCGGCGCTGAGGCCTATCAGTGCGACGTTTCGAATGATGCCGAAATCGACCAGCTCTTCGCGACGCTGAAAGAGAAGCACGGCAAGATCGATATCCTGGTGCACTCAGTGGCATTTGCACCCGCGGATGCGATGCATAACGATTTCCTTGAGACCAGCCGTGAGTCCTTCCGCATCGCGCACGATGTGAGTGTCTACTCGCTGATCGCGGTCAGCCGCGCTGTCGCGCCACTCATGAGCGATGGCGGCAGCATCATCACCATGACCTATTACGGATCCACAAAGGTGATTCCGCGCTATAACGTGATGGGCGTGGCCAAAGCAGCGCTTGAGGCAACGGTGCGCTACCTCGCCTTTGAGCTGGGCCGTAAGAAGATTCGCGTCAATGCCATCTCCGCCGGCCCCATCAAGACGTTGGCCGCCCGCGGCATTAAAGATCTGGGCGAGATGTTGAAATCGCACGAGGAGCGTTCTCCGCTACAACGCAATGTGCAGCAGTCGGAAGTCGGCACGACCGCCGTCTTTCTCGCGTCCGACATGGCCAGCGGCATCACCGGCGAAGTCACCTACGTCGACTGCGGCTATAACATCATGGGGTTTTAGCAACGACGGCGGGCGACGGCTTCATCTTGAGCGTAATCCGTCGCCGATCGCCATCGAGCGATGTCATCACGATCTCACCCTGGCTGCGCTTCACGACGCTCGGGAACTTCTCGCCCCACTCCACCAGCACGATACTGTCGTTCGTCTGCAGGTCGTCCAGGCCCAGCGTCTCCAGTTGGCGCTCGCTCTCGATCCGGTAGAGGTCCAGGTGATAGAGCCGCACCGGCGTGCGCTTGCCACCGCTGTCACGCGTGCCTTCGTACTCATGCACCAGCGTGAAGGTCGGGCTGGTAACCTCGTCCGAATCGGCGGCGTCGAGCGCCTCAGCGATGCCCTTTACCAACGTGGTTTTGCCCGCGCCCAGGTCGCCGCGCAGGATCAGGAACGTTGGCGGCACCAGCTGAGCAGCCAGCTTCCGTCCGACCTCGATCGTCTCCGCGCTGCTGTGAGTCACGAATTCGGTCGGCGCTGTCGTCATCGGGTGGCCTCATGTTCTTGCTACTTCAGCATACCGGGCATTCCCTGCAGCCATGTCATTCCGTAGCGCCGGGTGGCGCGAAAGCGAAAAGCGTGGTCCAGACGGGTGCATACCTCGGTCGCCAGCAGCGTGTGCTCATCGCGCTCGACGACAGCAAAATCCGCCGCGAGACCATGCAGGTAAACCGCCGCCTCGACCGCCTCAGCGACGTTTTCTTTGTACTGGCCAAGCATCGCGGCCACAATGCCCGTCAGGATATCGCCGCTGCCGCCCTTCGCCAGTCCGGGATTGCCGGTCGTATTGACCGCGATGCGTCCGTTTGGATGCGCGATCAGCGTGCGCCAGCCCTTCAGCACCAGCGTGACCTGATGTTCGGTAGCGTAAGCGCGCGCCTTGCCTTCGCGGTCCGCTTCGACTTCGGCGATGGATTTGCCGACCAACCGCGCCATTTCCCCGGGATGCGGTGTCAGCACCATCGTCCGGCGGCGGCCGTCAAGCGAGTACTTGTGCTGCGCGATGGCGTTCAGACAATCGGCATCGAGGACCATGGGAATCGGCTTGTCGCCCTCACCACAGAGCTCGATGAGCCGCAGCGCGAACTGCTGCGCCTCCGGCTCCTGCCCCAGGCCCGGCCCGATGGCCACGACCGTTCTCTTCTCCAGCAATGCGCGGCCAGCGTCACCCTCCAGGTTGCGGAGTGCGATGCTGCCCTTTGCCGTCTCGGCCAGCGGATCGGTCATCAGCTCCGGCGCGATGGCCGCAACCGTATTCAGGATGGATTCCGGCACCCCCGCAGTCACCAGTCCCGCTCCTGCCCGAAGCGCGGCGTAGCTGGCCATCGCGGCGGCGCCGGCGCGTCCACGTGCGCCGGTGATGATGCCGACGTGACCAAACTTGCCTTTGTTGCTGTCCGGCCGTCGTGGCGTCTCTGTCATGCGCTTGGCGCTTCCTGCCCAATGCAGGCCCGTTGCCGACCGGACCGCCGCATCCGGCGAACCGATCTCGGCGACCACAACGGGGCCGCGGGTGAGGAAACCAAAAATATGCACCAGCTTGGGCGCGGTAAACGTCACCACCGCTTCGGACCGATAGGCGCCCTGCTGCAGCATCGCCCGATTGTCGGCATCCCAACCCGAAGGCAGATCCACGCTGACGACCGGCGTCTCGCGATGTGCAGCCAGCCACTCACCCAAAGCCACGGCCGCGCCGCGCATCGGCGGCCGAAAGCCAGTGCCCAGCACGGCATCCAGAAATAGGTCTGCACCGTTCAGCAACTGGGTTATCTCAGCAGCGGCGAAGGCAGCTTCATCCGGAGCCTCCACGGGCACCAGATCCGCCGTACTCAGTCGTTCCAGCGCAGTGCGCGCGTCTCCCTTTGTCTCCGCGGCATGGCCAAGCAGCAGCACGCCAACATCGCAGCCGGCCTCGGCCAGGATGCGCGCAGCGACGAATCCGTCACCGCCATTGTTGCCTTTTCCGCAAAGCGCCACAATACGCATACCGCCACGCATGCCGCCGGCCTCGGCCGTCGGGAACTCCTGCAGCACAAAGCGCGCCACGGCCGCGCCGGCATTCTCCATCAGGGACATGGACGGTATGCCGTATTCCTCCGTGGTGGCCGCGTCGGCGGCGCGCATCTCTGCCGCGGTCAAGATCTTCATGCTGGTGTGGGATGCAGCTTCATGCTGAAAATGATAACGGCCTCCACGCGGGAGGCCGTTGCGCCGCTTGGATTTCTGGATGCTACTGGATTACCCCAGTCGCGGTGGATGGCTGGCCCATGGCGCCTGCCGCAGGCGCTTCCGCAGGATTCTTCTCTGCAAAGTAACTGTGCTCCCACAGATCGCGATAGAAAACGCCCGTCAGCTCCGCGGCCTTGGGGCCGAAGGTCGGCCGTCCGCCTTCTAGAAAGAAGACGGTCACGATCCGGCCGTAATTCGTGTCCGCATACGAGGTAAACCAGCCAAAGCGGGTTCCATTGTCGGAGCAGGTCCCCGTCTTGCCCAGCACCGGAAGCTCGCTGAAGTTGGCGCGCAGCGAGCGGGCCGTGCCGTAGGCGACTGCGCCACCCATGCCGCTGGCAACGTCGGGAATGAACGGCTTGATATTCAGCACGCGCTTTACACGCGGCGTGAAATTGACCGCCTCTGCAGGGGTGGTGGGATGCTGCAGGTAATAGAGCGTGCCGCCATTCGCAATCGCAGCGGTCAGCGCGCCCAGTTGCAGCGGGGTCATCGAGATGCTCTGACCGAAGGAGCACATGCGGCCCACGCCGCCCAGCTTCTCAGGCAATTCCTGGTTGGGGTACACGCCCAACTGCTCGCCAGGAATGTTCCAGCCGGCCAGCTCGCCCAGGCCAAAGCGATTGGCGTAGTGGCGGACGCGCTCAAAGCCCAGCCGGCGGCCAATCGTCTCGAAATAAAGGTTATTGGAGTGGGCCAGCGCTTCGGTCATAGTCATTGACCAGCCACCCAGATTCACGGGGGTGTCCTTGGTGACGATGCCCTCTTCCAGCGCAGCGAGCGCGACCGAGACTTTGATGGTCGAGCAGGGCTCTGCACCGCTAGAAAGTGCGAGCTTCTGGTTCACCATCGCCAGAATGCGGCCGGTGTTGGGATCGATCGCGACCGCGGTTCCGTTCATGTTGCCCAGCGCAGCAATCGCTGCCGCCCGGACTACCGGGTCTTCACCCGCGGTGTTGTCGCCCGCAGTGATATCGGATTCAGCGAAGGAGTCGCCGGTGAAGCGCTCGTAATAGCGATGGCGAACGGCCACGCGATGCAGTTTTCCATCGCGGCCGCGCACCAGCCGTGTACTCACGGTCGTCGCAGCATGGTGCCTGTGGGTCGAGTGCAGACGCGAGGTCTTCCGGTGGTGGACAGTCGTGGTGGTAGTGGCCTGGGCAGGCGCAACCGCGCTGGCAAGCCCGACTGCTACTCCGAGAGTGAGAAAAAATGAGACGATCCGACCCATTGAGAATGCCCCTGCTGGAATCAATCCGGATGAGAATCCAGTGTAGCGGGGATACGACAGACCGGCAGATTCGCCGCGACTGCAATCCCCATCTCTGGATCTAGCTTACCCGTCCCGCTGGTTGAGCGTTCTTCACATTACACCGCCGGTACTTACCTCGGTACTAGTACCGGAAGGAGGAAGGTACCCCAAGCTTTAGTGGGATGCTTCAGTGTATCAAGCGGATTTCTCGGCAGGTTGCCCGGCGACGCGGCTTATCTCGACGAAAAACCGCGCCTCCCTGCGAAATTTCACTTCCTCTGGCCTAGCGTCCACCCTTGCGCATGAACGCCGGGACGTCGAGCTCTTCCAGCTCCGATTCTTCCGCGCGCCGCTGCTCCCGTGCCCGCTTATCGTCCGCCGTGAGCGTTTCGAGGAAACCTCCAATGGCCGAATCCTCAGGTGTGGCTGCCGCCTCCTTGCGCTCCTTCGCGGCAGGAGCATGCACCGCGATGGGCTCGAAGTTCGGCGACTCCAGGCTGGCAAAAGATTGACCACCGAATCCTGAGGCGTACGCTGCTGCGCCAACGCCCACTCCAACCGGCTCGGGCACAGGCACACGTGTGGCTTCCGCGGCAACCTCGCTGGCAAAACGTGGGATTGAGGGGCGAACGTCTAGGTTCAGGAAGGCCGGCGCCTCCGGCTTGAGGGCACGTCCATCACGCAACGACTCTTCCCGAGTGGGGAGATCTTTACGGAAGCCGGTTGCGATGACCGTGATCTTCACTTCATCGCCCATGCTCTCGTCGAGCACCGCGCCGAAGATGATGTTCGCCTCTTCATGCGCGGCGTTCTGGATCAGGGTCGAGGCCTCGTTCACCTCGCTCAGCTTCAGGTTGCTGGAGCCCGAGATGTTGATCAGGATGCCCTTCGCGCCGTCGATTGCGCCGGCTTCGAGCAGTGGCGATGCCATGGCCGCCTGCGCCGCCTCGATCGCGCGGTTGGCTCCGCTGCGCATCGCTGTGCCCATCACCGCATAGCCCATGCCGTGCATGGTTGTCTTCACGTCGGCGAAGTCGCGATTGATGATGCCCGGGATGGTGATGATGTCCGAGATGCCCTGCACGCCCTGGCGCAGCACATCGTCGGCCACGCGGAAACTCTCGAAGAAGCCGGCGTCCTTGGCTACCACCAGCAGCTTCTCGTTGGGGATCACGATCATGGTGTCGACCGCCTCCAGCAGTTCCTGCATGCCGCGCTCGGCCTGCTGCATGCGGCGCTTGCCTTCAAAGCCGAAGGGCCGCGTCACGACCGCAACCGTCAGCGCGCCCATTTCGCTGGCCAGCGATGCAATGACTGGCGCTGCGCCGGTGCCGGTGCCGCCGCCGAGGCCGGTGGTCACGAAGACCATGTCCGCGCCTTCGAGCGCCTCGATGATTTTTTCGGAGTCTTCAAGAGCCGCGCGCCGTCCCACATCGGGGTTCGCGCCCGCACCGAGACCGCTGGTCAGCTTCACGCCAAGCTGCAGCTTCACCGGCGCCTGCGAGAGCTGCAGCGCCTGCACATCCGTGTTTGCGGCGATGAACTCCACGCCTTCCAGCTTGGCCGCAATCATGCGATTCACCGCGTTGCCGCCGCCGCCGCCCACGCCGATCACCTTGATCTTTGCGCCGCGCGGCATCTCGTCGTTGTACTGAATGCGGATCTCCTCTGGATCATTCATCGGCTCACTGCTCCCATCTCGCTGCTGTATTCGGTGCTATTACTGCTTTTATTCCTGTTTCTTCGGGTTTTCCACTGCTTTTTCTCCACAGGCTGGAGAAATCTCGGCGCATTGCCGCAGCGGCTAAGGCTTCCAGCCGCAATCTCTACCGACTGGCGGCCGAAGCCTTTACAGGCTTCCAGCGAAAATGGCCCGCAGCTTGGCGCGCAAACTGTGGTCTTCCGCTGCCTTCAACACCCGCGTGCGGTGGGTGTAAAGCAGCATGCCTATGGCGGTTGCGTACTCCGGCTGCACCAGCTCTTCGGGCATGCGGGAGAGCGCTGCCGGATAACCGAGGCGCGCCGGTACATGCAGCAGGCTCTCCGCCGAATCGAGCAGGCCGGCAAGTCGCGCCCCGCCGCCGGTCAGAATGCACCCGGCGCCCAGCGCCTCCAGCACTCCACCGCTGCGCAGGTTGTCGCGCAGCATATGGAAGAGCTCGCGCGCGCGCGGCTCAAGGATCTCCGCGATCTGCCGCTGCGGAATCGTGCGCGGCCCGTGTCCCGGTGTGCCGCTGATCTCCACCTCTGCAGAGGAAGAGATCGCCGTCACCACGCAGTTGCCGTAATGCTGCTTGAGAAATTCCGCTTCTTCGACGCACACGTGCAGCCCGACAGCGATGTCGTTGGTGAAGTGGTCGCCGCCGATTGGGACCACTGCGGTGTGTGCGACCGCTCCCTCGAAGAAAACAACAACCTCGCTGGAGCCGGCGCCGATGTCGATGAGGCAGACACCCAGCTCGCGCTCGTCCGCCGAGACGATCGCTTCCGCCGCGGCCACGCCTTCAAAAACCGTGTCGGTCACTTCCAGGCCAGCCTTGTTTGCGCAGGTGACCAGGCTCTGCGCGGCGCTGGCCGAGCAGGTGGCGAGGTGCAGGTTCACCTCCAGCCGGTTGCCGATCATACCGACCGGATCGTGAATGCCCGGCTGCTCATCGAGAATGAACTGCTGCGGCAGCAGATGAATGAGCTCGCGCTCGGCAGGAAGCGAGACGGCACGCGCCCGATCGACCGCGGCACGCACATCCTCGCGGGTGATCTCGCGCATACGGGTCCCCAGGCTGATGCCGCCGCGGCTGTTGACGCCGCGCACATGCGGACCGCCTATACCAACCACGCAATGCGCCAGGATGGCATTCGCGCTCTGCTCTGCCATGTCCGCGGCCTGGATGATGGAGCGCGCCGCCGGAGCCAGTTCCGCGACCAGCCCCTTGCGCATGCCCTTGGCTGCCGTCGAACCGTGGCCGCGATGGCGCAGTGCGCCGTCGACCACCTCCGCCACCACCACGCGCACCCGGGAGCTGCCAACATCAAGCACCGTGATCAGGCCGTCATTGCGTTCTGGTGCGTTCATGCGTTCGTGTCTCGGTGGACCACCGGGCTATGCGCCGGCTTCCTGGTTGGTTTGGTCTTCATCACTGGCTTGTGGGTGGATGACATCCTGCCGCGTTCGATGCTCTTTGGCGCGGGAGCATGGCTGTGCGCAACTGTTTGGGCGGACTGCCGTTTCGCAACTGCCGCAGTTGCGTGTGCCGGCGCGGCGGTTGGGTGTGCTGGATTCGCCGATGCGCTCGCGTCATCCAGCCCGGGCTTCGCCATCTCCAGCACGGTCTGCCGCTGATAGCGCAGGTCCACCCCGGCCAATCGCGGATACTGCTGCCGCCAGCCGGGAAGCTTCTCTTCCAACCGCTGCCATCGCGCGGCGAAGTCGTCGCTGCCAAAGTGCACCAGCAGATCCGCTCCGGCCGAGGGCAACAGCACACGGACGTCCTCTGGATCCGAGAGATCGACCTCACTCAATTGGGAAGATGCGGCCCCCCCGGTGGAGTTGAGCGCATTCATGAAGTCGGCATACAGCCGCATGCGCGAGGCGCGGTCTTCCGCGCTCTGCTGGGGCAGGACGCCGGTAACCACGGGAAAGGAGTAGCGCTTGGCCGCCATCATGGCGGGCGGCATATCCAGCAGAACACCCTGCTTGTCGATCAATCCAATCTGATTTCCGGCACGCACGAAGGCAACCGGCACACGCTCGACGACCGCGACACGAAGCTGGTTGGGCAGCAGGCGCATGACGGTGGCGTGCTCCACCCAGGGAAGCTCTTCGAGTTCCGTACGGCGCAGCGCCAGGGGCACATGGAAGATATTGCGGCCAATGTCGCCGCCGAAGACCGAGAGCAGCTCCGGCCGCGTGACCTGACTGTTTCCAAGCACCTGGATGGAAGAGGCGGTGTCGATGCGGAAGCGCCCGTCCGTCATGAAAAAGCTATGCACGGCGACACAAGCCGCGATCACGAGCGCAACAATCCCCAGGGCTCCGCCGATGACCAGGATGCGGCCGAGTCGTCCGCGTGGTAGAGGCCCGCGCTTGACCGGCACGCGACGCCGCGTCCGCAGGACGGGCAACTCATCGTCCTCGTCGTCGCCGAGAGGGCGCACAGAGCCGGTCTCCTGAAAGGGGGAGGGAGGTCGCGGCCGGCTGACCGCGTGCGGACGGAAGACATCATCGAAGCCTTCCTCATCCGCCAGAGTCGCTGCCGCGCGGCTGAATTGTCGTTCTATTTTCGCCACGCCCGAGCCAGGTCGTGAGAATCGCCTTCGGCCACTATACCCTGCAGTATCCCAAAGCGCCCTGTGCATAGTGCATCCCAAATCGAGCGAGGTACCCGTTGAGCAACGGTAACCGCAATAAGCTCACAGGCCAAGCAGATGCACGCCTTCAGCCGCGGCTGCTGTTCTCAATTCGCGATCCAATGTAGCCAACGGAACTTGGCGCCGCTTCGCCAGTTCGAGATAAGCCGCGTCATAGACGGTCAACTCATGAAGAATGGCGACGCGAAGCGTGGACGTCCAGGCCTGCCGATCCGTTTCTGCATCGATAGCGATCGGTAGTTCGTCAAGATCCTCGAGCGTTGCATTACGAAAAGCAGCATCTCGTCTGCCCCGCCGCACATTCAGTTCCAGCGCGTTGGCAATCTCAAGCCGCCACAGCGAAGGCACCCATGCTCCGATTTCCGCCACCTGCTCGAAAACTTTCCGAATCTCCGGGGTAGTTTCCTCCACGTATGCCCAAGCGAGCGTGATCGAAGCATCGAGGACGAGGCTCACGGGCGTCCGGTATCACGAAGCACCTTCAACTCCTCCCAGTCAAATCCCCCGCCGCCTTTGGCCCGGTCGCGAATACGTTGCAAAGCGGCTTTGGCCGCGGCCACATCTCTTTTCCCGGTGTCCGGGACAAGGCGCGCTACAGGACGACCATGCCGCGTGATGACGATCTCTTCGCCCCTCTCTACCCGGTCCAGGAGTGAGCCTAAGGTGTTCTTCGCTTGAAATGCGCCGATCTCCAGCATACAAGCCAGCATATACCAGCTTAAGCTAGCTTACATAGCTCGCGCAGCTTGGCAGTTCGAAAGACGCTCTAAAACCTATTCCACGCCAGTGCTCTTAACCACAAGAGCGTTCACTTTCCCAATGCTTCCAGCACCTGCGGACCAAGCTGCGAGACGCTGCCTGCTCCCAACGTCATGATCAGGTCGCCGTCTTGGGCGCGGCTGGTTACGCCATCGATTGCCGTAGCAGCGTCTCCCGCGTAATGGACCTGCGAGCGGTGGATCTTCGCCGTCAGCGCTTCCGCGTCGATGCCAGGGATCGGATCCTCGCTGGCTGCATAGATGTCCAGCATCTCCACCGAGTCGGCGTCGTCGAAAGCGCCGGCGAACTCCTCCATCAGGTCTCGTGTGCGGGTGTAGCGGTGGGGCTGGAAGATGACATGGACGTTCCTGTAGCCGCAGTCGCGCGCTGCCGCGAGCGTGGCGCGAATCTCGGTCGGGTGATGGCCGTAATCGTCGACAACAGTGACGCCGCGCGACATCCCCTTCAACTGGAAACGCCGGTCAACACCACGAAATTCCGCAAGCGCGGTCGCGATCGCAGCCGGCGCAATTTCGAGCTGCGTTCCGATCGCCACCGCCGCGGTTGCATTCAACACGTTGTGCCGTCCCGGGACATGGAGCGCAAAGGCACCCAGCACCTGCCCCGCGGCTACCACTTCAAACCGCGAACGCGCTCCCTCCCCGGTGGGCAGCAGGCGGCAGACAAAATCCGCGCCGACGGTAAACCCATAAGTGTACACGCGGCGGCGCACGCGCGGCAGGACGGCCGCCAGCAGCGGATCGTCGATGCACCCAGTAATGGCGCCATAGAACGGCACGCGATCCATGAAACAGACAAACGCCGCTTCGACATCGGCCATGTCGCGATAGCAATCCATATGCTCGCGGTCCAGGTTGGTGACCACACCGAGGATCGGCGACAGCTTCAGGAACGAGCGGTCGCTCTCGTCCGCCTCGGCCACCAGGTATTGCGACTTGCCCAGCCGTGCATTCGAGCCCATCGCGTCGATGCGGCCTCCGACCACAATGGTCGGATCCAGGCCGCCGCCCGCCAGAACCGCTGCGATCATCGAGGTGGTCGTGGTCTTGCCGTGCATCCCGGCCACGGCGATGCCGTACTTCAGCCGCATCAGCTCGGCCAGCATCTCGGCGCGCTGGATGACCGGCACCTTGCTGCGGCGCGCCTCCACCACCTCCGGGTTCGCCTCGCTCACAGCGGAGCTCACCACCACCACGGCTGCACCCACCACGTTCGCGGCAGCGTGGCCTTCAAAAACGGTCGCTCCCAGCCCGACCAACCGCTCGGTGACGGAGGACCGCTTCAGATCGGAACCGGAGACGGGATAACCTAGATTCAGCAGGATTTCGGCGATGCCGCTCATGCCGATCCCCCCAATCCCAATGAAATGAACGCGCTGCGCCTTGGCAAACATAGTGGGTTTAGGGCTACTTTAGCAGCCGACACTTTTACGCAACTTTCACCCGGCAATGCGGGTCATATCGGTTGGGTGATTCAGCACTAACCGCTGATTACCACGCACCGCAACGGCCACTCAGGTTAGCAGCAGCAACGGGGCCGAATGGGGGAAGCGACTATGAAGAAACTCTTTGGATGGGTACTCGCGCTGGGCCTGCTGGCCGCGCCATTGGCGCTGACTCCGCGCGCCCAGGCACAGGATGATCAGAGCTATGGCTATGACAACGGTGGATACGCGGATCAGGGATACTACCCCCCTGCTTATGCTTACGGCCCGGCTCCGGTCTGTCCTTACGGATACTACAGCTACTATCCCTACGCCTGCGCGCCCTATGGCTTTTATGGCCCGAGCTGGTTCCTCGGCGGCATCTTCATCGGAGCCGGCCCGTGGTACCACGGCTACTGGGGCCATGGCTACTGGGGCCGTGGCGGCTACTGGCATAGCGGCTGGGGCCGTGGCTACGGATACGGTCGGGGTTATGGCTATGGCCGCGGCGGCGTAGGTTTCCGGGGTCCGGTCGCTCATCCGTACAACGGCTTCCGTGGCGGCAATACCGGCTTCCGTGGTAACAACGGATTCCGCGGCGGCACTCCTGGTGGTTTCCGTGGCGGCACCGCTGGCGGATTCCATGGCGGTAGCGTGGGTGGTGGTTTCCACGGCGGCAGCATGGGCGGAGGATTCCACGGCGGCGGCGGTGGTGGATTCCACGGTGGTGGCGGCGGACACGGCGGCGGCGGACACCGCTAAACAGCCGAGCAAGTAAATCATGGCCGGTAGCAAACTGCTGCCGGCCTTTGTTTGTCAGCGACGTTTCTCAGCCAAACGGATCGCCATAGCCGCAATTCTCTGCAACGCATCCGGATGCGCCAGCGTCCGAGCACGGGATGCCATCTGCCGCAGGCGTTCCGGATCACTCAGTAAGCCGATCAGCTCCGCTGTAAGGCGCTCGTCTGTGAGTTCGGACTCCGGCAGCAGCACCGCAGCTCCCGCCTCCGCAAAAATCAGCGCGTTCTTGTGCTGATGATCGTCAGCGGCAAAGGGAAACGGCACCAGCAACGACGGCTTCCCTGCCGCAGCCAGTTCTGCGACGGAGCTGCCGCTGCGGCAAAGAATCAGGTCGGCATTGGCAAAGCGCATGGGCATGTCATCCAGAAAAGCGTGGACCTCCCAACGCGACGGATCGGCGCCGCTGGCTGCGTACGCTGCCTGCGTCGCTTCTGCGTGCTTCGCGCCGGCCTGGTGCAGGATGGTCAGTCGCGGCATCTTTTCGAGGAGTGACGCGACGATGCGAGGCATGGCCTGATTCAGCGCGCGTGCCCCCAGACTGCCACCAAAGATCAGCAGGTGCTGCAAACCGTCGCTGACCCGCTCCGGCAGCGAGAAAAAGGCGTCGCGAACAGGAACGCCCGTCACCTCCGCATTGCGGAAGAAGCGCCCTGTCTGCTCGAAGTTCACCGCCGCTGCATCCACATGCTTGCCGATCAGGCGGTTCGCGAGGCCGGGCGCCGCATTCGGCTCGTAGGCCATCATCGGAGTGCGCAGCAGGAAGGCGGCCAGCATCGCGGGACCGGAGGCATAGCCGCCCACCCCAATCACGACGTGTGGGCGAAATTCACGCAGCAGCGCGATGCAGCGCAGGACGCCGCGGGGCAGATCGAAAGCGGTCCGTGCCCTCGTTGCCAGGCTCACGTTCTTTAGCTGCCCAGCTTGCACCAACTCCAGCTTGAAACCGGCCTCGGGCACCAGCTTGGTTTCGAGACCGCGCGCGGTACCCACCATCCGCACCTCGGCACCATGCTGATCACGCAACGCACGCGCGATGGCCAGCGCAGGAATGACATGGCCACCCGTGCCGCCGCCGGCGATCAGGACGCGAATGTTATCGGACAAGCTAGTGTGAAGATTTGTCATCCTGAACGTAACCGAAGGTGGAGTGAGGGATCTGCTTTATCTTCCGTTCAATAGCGGCGCGTAGCGCCGTCCAGCCGACGTCACATCAATCAATCTCGCGCGAAAGATTCAGCAGCACACCGATGCTGGCCAGCGTGAAAAACAGCGAGGTACCGCCGTAGGAGATGAAGGGCAGGGTGATGCCCTTGGTCGGCACCAGCGCAAGGACGACGCTTACGTTGAAGAATGCCTGGATGAGAATCGTCGCCGTGATGCCGAAAGCGAGGAAGCGGGCGAACGGGTCCTTGGAAAGGCTGGCGGTGCGCAGCCCGCGATAGCCGAGCGTCACGAAGAGCGCGATGATGACGACTGCGCCCAGCAGGCCCAGTTCCTCCGCGATGTTGGCGAAGATGAAGTCGGTGTGCGGCTCTGGCAGATAAAAGAGCTTCTGCCGGCCCTCCATGTAGCCCAGGCCATGCAGACCGCCCGTGCCCACTGCGATGAGCGATTGAATGGTATGGAAGCCGGAGCCCTGCGGGTCTTTCCAGGGATTCAGGAACGCAAGGATGCGGGCGCGCCGCCAGGGAACGCGGAAGAGCATCCAGTAGAGCACCGGCGCGGCAGCGACCGCTCCGTAAGCAAAGTACTTCTTCTCCATCCCGGCGAGATAGAGCATCATCGCCGTCACGGTCGCGCAGACGAGTGCCGTACCGAGATCGGGCTCCTTGAGAATCAATCCAATGAAGAGCAGACTCGGCAGCGCCGCCGGTAGCAGGGTGTTGCGCCAGTCTTCGATCTGCTGCATGCGGTCCTGCAGAAACCACGCGAGAAAGAGCACCAGCGCAGGTTTGGCGATCTCCGATGGCTGGAACGAAAAGATACCGAAGCGAATCCAGCGATGCGTCGCGTGCGAATCGCGCATGAGAAATGCGCCGAGCAGGCACAGCACGGTAACTGCGACTGTAGGAAAGACGACGTTGGGCCTGTTATAGCGGCGATAGTCGACGTGCATCAGCACGACCATGCCGATCAGCCCGAAGATCGCCCAGGCTGCCTGACGCTCAACGAAATAGTACGGAGAGCCGAAGCGGTCCTTTGCCATCACCGCGGAAGCGCTGAAGACCATGGCGAGGCCAAAAAGCACCAGCAGCAGGGTGACGCAGAACATCCACTTGTCTACCCCAACGCGCTTCGCCATTACTTGAGCATGTCTCCTGATGCTGTGACTTGTCCAACGAATGCGAGGTGCAGCTTTTCTTGACGGAAAAGCTGCGTCATAGCCCTCTCTCCGGCCTGCATCACAGGAGACATACTCTACCCTTCTGCTGCCTTTCGTGCGGTGACCAGATCTTTGAAGACGCGCCCGCGATGCTCGTAGTTTTCGAACTGGTCGAAGCTGGAACAAGCCGGAGCCAGCAAGACGATGTCACCCGCCTCTGCAGCATCATGCGCTTTGGACAAGGCGGTGGGAAGTGTCTCCGCATGGACCAGGTCGACCGCGCCGGCCAGGTGGGCCTCGATCTTCTCCGCCGCGGCGCCGATGGTGTAGACGCGCTTTACCCGCTCATGCAGCAGCGGACGCAGCGTGGTGTAGTCGGACTTCTTGTCCTTGCCGCCGAGGATCAAATGAATGCGACCGGGGAAGGACTCGATCGCCTTCATGGTGGAATCGACATTGGTGGCTTTGGAGTCGTTGTAATAGTCGACGCCTCGCACCGTCGCGACGAACTCCAGCCGATGCTCCACTGCATGGAAGCTGCGCACCGCCTCAGCGATGACCTCCGCCTTCACGCCCGTCAGACGCGCCGCGCATACGGCTGCCAGAATGTTCTCGACGTTGTGCGCGCCCTTGAGCGGGATCGCTTCGACAGGCATGATCGGCTCGAACGAGGCAGTTTCCGACGCGCGGAAGACAACGACGCCCTTGTGCACGCAGGCGCCCTGGCGCACCAGCTTTGTCCGGCTGAACCAGAAGACCTGCGAAGCAGCGCGGCTTGCGGACTGCTGCACCCGCGCATCGTCGGCATTCAGGACGAGGAAGTCCTCCGACGTCTGGCGCGCAAACATGCGCTCTTTTGCGGCGGCGTAATTTTCGAGATTTCCGTGACGGTCGAGGTGATCGGGCGTCAGGTTCAGCAGCACCGCGATCTTGGGATGGAATGTGTCGACCGTTTCCAGCTGGAAGCTCGACAGCTCGAGCACGCTCCAGGTGCCGGGCCGGTTTTCCGGCATGTCCACCAGATCGATCGCGGGAAGCCCGATGTTGCCGCCGACGAGCGTCGTGAGCCCGCCCGCCTTCAGAATCTCGCTCGCCAGTGTTGTGGTCGTGGTCTTTCCGTTCGAGCCAGTGATGGAGAGGATTTCCGTTTTCAAAAAATGCGCAGCCAGCTCCACTTCGCCGATGATCGGAATGTGGAAGGTGCGCGCCTCATCCATCTCCGGGGTGTTGGGCGCGACGCCCGGGCTGAGCACGATCAGATCCTGGCGGCGGAAGGTAGCGTGGCCGTGGCCCCCGGCTTCGACATTCACACCGGCATCGAGCAACGCCGGGATGTGCTTCGCCAGTACCTCTGCACTGCGCAGGTCAGAAACCGTGACCTGCGCCCCGCGCCGCCGGAGGAAGAGTGCCGCCGCAAATCCAGACACTCCCAACCCGACGACGAGAACCTTCCTGCCTTTAAGCTCCACGAAAGAGAGCTTAACGGAAATGGGCTCGGCTCTGCCGCCTCGTTTTCCAGAGACTCATTCGCCCCCGAATCGCAGGATGCAGAAGACGCTCACCAGGATAAGCGCCATGCCGCCAAGCATGGAGCGCGTGATCGGTTCTCCAAGCATCCACGCGCCGAGCGCGACTGCGACTACTGGATTGACGAATGCGTGGCTGGCCACCTTGCTTGCGGAGACCTGTCCCAGCAGCCAGACGAAGCAGGTGAAGGCCAGTAGAGAGCCGATGAAGATCAGGTAAACGAGGGCGATGGCTGGCTGCCAACCGATATGCGGCACGTGACGCAGCTCACCGCTCACAGCTGCAGCCAGCAGCAGAAGTGCTCCGCCAATCATCATCTCCCCACCGGCGGCCACCGCGCGCGAGGCAGGCAGCGGAATCGACCGTACCAGCACCATGCCTAGCGACCAGGCCACGCAGCCACCTACCAGCGCCAGCGACGGAAGCAACGGCTGGCCGCCTTTCACCTGGCCGGAGACGAGAACTGCCACACCGCAGAACCCGAGGACGATGGTGAAAAGCGCGGGCCAGCGAAAAGCCCGCTGCCGGAATACCAGCATCTCCAGCAATCCTGTAATGAGCGGAATGGTGCCGGCGATCATGGCCGCAGTGCCGGAGGAAACATAACGCTCACCCCAGAAGTAGGCACTGTAGTCGAAGAAAATCACCAGCGTGCCCAGCAGGGCCAGGCTGCGCCATTCGCGGGGTGTCGGCCGTGGTAAACCCCGTAGCCGCACAAAGCCATAGAGCAAAATTCCCGCAGTGAGGAAGCGTATGGCGGCCGCGAGGAACGGAGGCACCACGCCGACTGCAACGCGGATCGCAACAAAGGTGGCGCCCCACGCGAGATAGAGGACAGCGAAGGCAAGGGCTTTCTGCACCCGGCTGCCGGTACTGGTTGCCTCATTGCTGCTAACCGCTAATGTTGTCATAGGCAGTTACCCTCTCTCTCGACATAAGATGACATAACCGCTAAACTTGATTCGAGAGGTTAGGCAATTTCCTGTGAAAAAGGCGCCGTTCAAGCTGAATGCCGGGCACGTTGCATTGGATTTTGTGAACACGTTGGACGATCGTTACACGCCCGGAGGACCGCGGGAACTGTTGCCCACGTATACGGATCTGCTTCGATTCTGCCGTCAGGCGGCCCTCCTGACGCACGCGGAAGCAGCGCGCCTGAGCACGCTTCCTGAGGCCTCGCAGGAAAAGGGCCTGCGCTCCGCAATCGAACTGAGGGAGCTGCTTGCGCGCGTCTTTTACCGCTGGCTGGACGAAGAACCCCCGTCCGGCGACGATCGCATTGCCTTGCAGCACTGGTCAGCGGCCTGTGCGCGGTATCGCGAGTTGCGGTGGACGGACGGACATCTAGCATGGACGTGGAAGTCTCTCGCGGCGAACGCTGAAGCGCCTGCCCTGCTACTGGCGCAGTCCGCGTTGGATTTGCTGCTCGCCGAGAAGCCGCCCCGCATGCATGCCTGCGCGTCGGACACGTGCCGATGGCTCTTTCTCGATACCAGCAAAAATCGTACACGACGCTGGTGCGACATGAAGATCTGTGGCAATCGCGCGAAGGCGCGGCGTTATCACGCTACACACAGCAACTAGAACGAAAAAAGGCGCGCTGAGAGGCCCTGGTTTGAGCCTCGCAGCGCGCTGATTGCGGTTGGTTGGTTGGTTGGTTAGTTCACTGTCAGGCTCACCACGACGGAGTGTGTCAGCGATCCTGAGGTCGCGTTGATCGTGACCTGCGAGACCTGAGGAGTGGGCGTGGTCGGTGTCGTGCTTACCGACCCAGCGGATTTCATTCCGCCGCACCCGGCCATGCCGCCAATCGTCAGCACGCCGAGCAGCAGCAACAGTAGCGTTCCCCGCGTCCTGGTCAGCCGTTTGCGGAACCCGGCGAGCCCCAGAAGTCCCAGCGGCAGCAGTCCGGCAAGAACCATTCCACGGCCGCCCAGAGATCCGGAGTTCAGAGATGCGGAGTCCGGAGACGCAGAGTAAGGATTGGTCGGGGTTGGCGTCGCCGTGGCGATGGCTACCGCCACCGGTGTCGCAGCGGTGCCCGACAGTGTGACGCTGGCCGGAGTGAAGCTACAGCTTGCCCCAGTTGGCAGCCCGGAGCAAGCAAGGCTCACTGCACCTTTGAAGCCGCTCATCCCTGTCAGGCTCACCTGCACGCTGGCGGTCTGGCCGGGATTGACGGTTACGGTGCTTGTCGGCGCGCTGATCGCGAAATCGCCTGTCGCGGTCGCCGCGGCCGCTGTGATCGTGCCGAACAGGCCGCCCTTCTCACTATTGATGCCGGCAGCGAAGTAGAGCGTGTTTGGATCGCCAGCGGTTGCCGCGGTCCCTGTTGTCGTGGTGCCGGCGCCGAAGACGATCTCCCACAGCCCGGGATTTGCGATCGGAGCACCGGTCCCGTCGGTGACTTGGCCCTTCAGTGCAAAGCTCACCGGATCATAGGCGTTGATGACTCCGTCGCCAAAGTTGCCCACCAGCAGGTCGCCGCCGAGCGTGCCGAAGCCGGCGGGTGCAAGCGCCATTCCCCAGGGCGCATTCAGATTGCCGCCAACGATAGCCTCCACCAGGAGATTGCCATTCTGGTCAAACTGATCGACCACGCCGAGCCCGGCGCCGACATTCTCGCGGCCTTGCGCATTTGGCTGCGCGTACGTCACGTAGACGTTGTTGCCGATGGTGTGAATACCAAATGGAGCGTACCCCGCTGGAAGCTGAGGATCGCTGAAGCTGCCCGCCAGCTTTGCAGACTTGAATGTGTTGTCGAAGACATCGACGGTTCCGCCGGCAAAGTTCGCCGCGAGCAGGAACGTGCCGGTGTTGTTCTTCACCACGGCGATGTCGGTGTATACCGCCTTCGCGGAGGAGTTGTTCACCACCGTTACCGGCTGTGCCGTGCTCTGGTTCCAGGCGGCAATGCTGCCGTCCAGATTGCCGAAAAGAAACTGGGCCGAACCGCTGCCGGGAATGGCGAATGCGGTGGCATCCGCGTTGAAGACGGTTCCCGCCGGAGAGCCGGTTTTCTCAGTGGAAACCGCAGGTGGAATCGTCACTGAGAACTGCTTGTTTCCGCTCGCGTCATCCACCAGGGAGAATCCCGTCCCTGCTGTATCGATCCAGAAAGCCGGACCAATCGAGACGCCCCACGGATTGATGAGCGTGGGATCGGTCTTTTGCGCGGGCACGGAACCATCCGAAACGATGTTGGTTTGCGTATACGAAGCGGACTGGGCAAGTGCACCGGCAGGCAGCAGCAACGCGGCAAGTGTGGTGACCAGGGAAGCAGCGACGAGCTTGCTGCGCTGCGTGGTATGCCGCACTCCGGCGAATGGCTCTCGGTTGGTTGAACATAATGCTGAACTCCACGACCTCCGTCTGAATTGAGGGCGCGTGCGCAGTCCCTCGACCGGTGGTCTGAAATGCAGCCTAGTGATTCAGAACAGCGCACTTGTCATGCGCTTGTTAGCTGTTTGTCATCCTCTTTCCGTGCTCCGGGAAGGCTCCGCGCACACAGACATAGCCCATTCACACTTGATCGCAAGTGAATGCCGGACTTGACCGGATGTGTGGTGTTAGCGCAGCTTCAGCGTGGTGAGGGCGAAAAGGGCAAAGACCAGCGCGCCGATCCAGAAACGCGCGATCACCTTGGATTCCGACCAGCCCATCAACTCGAAGTGGTGGTGCAGCGGCGCCATTTTGAAGATGCGCTTTTTGCGCAATTTGTAACTGCCCACCTGCAGAATGACCGACAGCGCCTCCAGTACGAAGATGCCGCCGATGAAGGGCAGCAGCAGCTCCTGCTTGATGATGACCGCGATCGTGCCGATAGCTCCACCCAGTGCCAGCGAGCCCACGTCGCCCATGAAAACTTCTGCCGGGTGCGCGTTGTACCAGAGGAAACCGATGCTGGCGCCCACCATCGCTCCGCAGAAGACCGTCAGCTCGCCGGCGAGCGGCATGCGCTGCAGCTCAAGATAGTCTGCAAAAACAACGTGGCCACTCACGTATGTCAGCACCGTGAGGGCGCCCGCGGCGATGATGGTGCAGCCGATGGCTAGACCGTCGAGGCCATCGGTCAGGTTTACAGCATTGCTGGAGCCGACAATCACCAGCACCGTGAACAACACAAACGGCACGAAGCTGAGGTAGTAAAGATGCGGAACATGCTGCAGCGACGTGATCACCAGGTCGGGGCGAAAGCGCTTAAAAAACGGCACCACCAGACGAGTTGAGTAGTTGCCCTGCGTCTCCAGATACACGAGCGCGGCCCCGATGCAGGCGCTGACCGTGATCTGCAGACCGAGCTTCGCGCGGCCCGTCAGCCCAAGGTTCCGTTTATGCGCGACCTTGATGTAGTCGTCCGTGAATCCAATGGCCGCAAACGCAAGCATGGATAGCGTCACCATCCAGATCAGCGGATCGGAGAGATCAGCCCACAGCAATGTGGGCAGCAGGACCGAGATGGCGATGAGAACGCCGCCCATCGTGGGTGTGCCGGCCTTTTTCTGATGCGCCTGGGGGCCCTCTTCGCGGATGTACTGGCCGATCTGAAACTCGCGCAGCTTCTGGATCACGTACGGACCCACCACCAGCCCGATCAGCAGCGCCGTCAGGGTAGCGAAGGCCGTGCGGAAAGTGAGATAGCGGAAGATCCGGAATGGCCGGAAGTACGGGAAGAGCTTCTGATAGAGCAGCCAGTAGAGCAAACATCCTCCGCATCGGCGCCGGCCAGACAGTATGCAGTGGGCGGCGTGAATGCGCTTAGTGTACCGTCAGGACGGTTATCAGGCGGTTAGCTCCAGTGGTTCAGCCGGCGGTCAGCACCGCGATGGCCTGCTCCAGCCGCACGCCGCGGGAGGCCTTCAGCAACACCGCGTCGCCTGCTTTCAGGTTCTGCTTCAGCCACTCCCCTGCCGCCTGCGGTGTCTCGACGAAGATCGCCGTCTTGCTCGCATCTGCCGCTTCGGCACCGGCAACGATCTCCCGCGCCAGGCCGCGCACGCCGATCACCACGTCGATACCCGCCACTGCCGCGGCCTCGCCGCACTCGCGGTGCAGTTGCGCTGCCCGCGACCCAAGCTCGAGCATCTCGCCCGCCACCAGGATGCGCCGATCCGCCGGGACCGCCGCCAACGTGCGGATCATGGACTGAAGCGCCTCCGGATTGGAGTTGTAGCAGTCATTGATGATCGTCGCGCCATGCCACTCGATCAGCTCGCCGCGCCTGTCCTCGGGTTTGAGCGAGCCGATGGCCGCAACGCACCGCGCCAGCGGAATGCCTGCCTGCAGCCCCACCGCGATGGCGGCCAGTGCGTTCAAGACATTGTGCCGGCCGAGCAGCGCCAACTGAACCGTCGCCGATCCGTCGTCAGCGGTGGCTACGCGGAACCTCGATCCGGCGGGCCCGAGTTCTTCAATTTCTTCAGCGCGGATGTCTGCAACCGCCGCGGCGACAGACTTGGTCGCGTAGTAGACAGCGCGCCCTGGGAAATCGCGGCCGAACTGCCCAACATAGACATCGTCCGCATTCAGGAAGGCGACCGCACGCTCCCGCGCCTGCGGCGATAGTCCCGCCACCAATTCATATTTCGCGCGGGCCACGCCGGCGATGCCATCGTTGAAGCCCTCCGCATGCGCATTGCCCACATTGGTCACCACGCCCCAGTCCGGCGCGGCGATGTGGCACAGTGCCGCGATTTCGCCCGCCGCAGACATCCCCATCTCCACCACGGCAACCTCGTCTTCGGGCACGAGCTTCAACAGTTGCAACGGCAGACCGAAGTGGTTATTCAGGTTGCCCTTCGACTTGAGCACGCGAAACTGGGTCGCGAGGACTGTTGCAATCGCTTCCTTGGTGGTCGTCTTCCCCGCCGAACCCGTCACCGCGATCACGCGCTTGCCCCAGTGGCGGCGCACGGCCGCGGCGAGCGTCTGCAGCGCGACTAGCGGATCCTCCACCAGGAGCAGCGGATGCGCATGCCCCTCCGGCAGCAGATCACGCGCCTTTGCCAATGCCACTACTGCCGCACATGCGCCTTTGCGCAACGCCTCGGCAACAAAGTCATGCGCATCGAAACGCTCGCCGCGGATAGCGAAGAAAAGATCGCCGGGCGCGAGCGTGCGCGTGTCGATCGAATATCCGGTCGCTTCGCCTGCAGAAGCACCATGCGGGATTGCGAGTTGCGCGCCGGTCCACTCTGCGATCTGCTCCAGCGACAGTTTCATGCCTTTCCTTTCAGCCACGCGAGCGCCTCTCGTGCCACTGCAACATCGTCAAACGGCAGCACCTGCTTGCCGATTGTCTGCGTCTTCTCGTGGCCCTTGCCCGCAATCACGACGATATCGCCGGCGCGCGCCTTGGTCGTGGCCAGCGCGATCGCCTTGGCACGATCCGGCTCTACTTCAACCGTGGCGGACGAACCGGCTGTGCCCGGAAGTATCTCATCGATGATGGCGCGCGGGTCTTCCGAACGCGGATTGTCCGACGTGACGATGACGATCTCGCTCGCCTCGGCCGCGGCGCGGCCCATGCGCGGCCGCTTGGTGCGATCGCGATCGCCGCCGCAACCGAAGACGGTGAGCACGCGGCCCTGTTTTTCTCCATCGTGCTTTTTTTCTCTATGATGCTTTGCAGATACCAGATCGCGCGCCAGCGCCAGCACATTGCGCAGCGCATCGTCGGTATGCGCATAGTCCACTACTACGGTGAATGGCTGCCCCGCATCCACCGCTTCGAATCGACCGGGCACAGCATGCAGCCTGGGAGCAGCCTCGGCGATCTCTTCGAGTGTCACTCCTCGCGCCAGCGCCGCCGTAGAGGCGGCCATTAAGTTCAGCACATTCACGCGGCCGGTCAGCAGCACTTCGACCGGCGCCTCGCCCTGTGGCGACACCATCGTGAAACGCATTCCATTCGGCCGCATGACGATGTCGCGCGCGTGGAAGTCACCGCGCTCTGCGCCGTAGCTCCATATCTCCGAACCGGCTGCCTGCGCCGTTTCGGCCAGCGCAGCCTGCGTGTCGTCATCCGCGTTCAGCACCGCCACACGCGGCGGCCGCGCCCCCGTTTCGCGTACTTGGGACCCATCGAAGAGCTTCCGCTTGGCCGCGAAATAAGCCTCCATCGTGCCGTGGTAATCGAGATGGTCCTGCGTCAGGTTGGTAAAGATCGCAACATCGTACGGCACCCCCCACACGCGCCCCTGTTCGAGCGCATGCGACGAAACCTCCATCACGGCCTCCGTCACGCCGCGCGTGACACCCTCGGCGAGCAGCGCCAGCAAATCGCGCGACTCCGGCGTGGTATGCGGTGCCGGGCGCACCTCGCCGGCAATGCGGTACTCGATCGTGCCGACCAGCGCCGTCGAGCGCCCGGCCGCACGGAGTAATTGCTCCAGCAGATAGGCTGTCGTGGTCTTGCCGTTGGTCCCGGTAACGCCGCTGAGATGAATCTTCTGCTCCGGGTGACCGAAGACATTGGCGGCAACCGTCGCAAGCGCACGCCGCCCGTGCGGAACTTCCGCAAGCGCGACCTGCATCGGTCCGTTGGCCGTGGCATCGTACGCTGCGGCGGAATCTGTGATGACAGCAACTGCGCCGCGCGCCACGGCCTGATCGATGTAGCGATTGCCGTCTGTCGTCTCTCCGCGCATCGCGACGAAGAGCGAGCCTGGTTCGACGCGGCGGGAGTCATACTCGACGCCGGTGACGGCCACATCAGCGCCGATGCGCCGCAGCACATCAGCGCCGCGCAGTGCTTCGTTCAGTGTCACAGGGGAAGGCATCGTGGTGAATCTTATCGTGCGAAGCGCACCTTTACGCTAACGCGCAAACCGGACAACAATCTCGGTGCCCAGCGGTACCAGCGTCCCCGCGGCCGGAGCCTGGTCCCGCGCCATCCCGTTGCCCAGCGGCTGCACCGCAAGTCCCGCCGTTCCGGCGCGCTCTATCGCCTGACGCACCGATGCTCCCAGGAACGACGGCACCGCGACTCGATGCTTCGTGTCTGTCACCAGCGTGCCACTCTCCGGCCGGGCAGTGGGTAAAGCCTGTTGCATAGCGGCGGGCGCCGGAGGCGAAGCATCCTGCGGCCCTGCAGCGTCATGCAGTCCGGCGCTGTCGGTATTGCCGGCGATCTCGGTCGGCGCGGGCGTAGCCGCGACGGTCGGCGTGGTTGACACGCCATGCGATTCGCCGTCGGACGAGACTGCGGCAGTTTGCGGTGCATCGCCGGCGCGGAGCGGGTCGTCGGCGGGCAGGTTGTTCACCTCGGCAAACAGCGCCTGCAGATCGCCGTTGTCTTGTGGCTGGGCATCCTCGGCGATGTCCTGCGCCGGAGCCGCGGGCTGCGCCTGCATCGGCTCATCGTGCGGCACGCCAAGATATTCCAGGACCTCCTGCGCCACTTCCTTGAAGATTGGCGCGGAAACCGCTGTGCCATACTGGGCGCCATTCGGCGAGTCGATGATGATGGCCACACTGATCGCCGGATTGTTCACCGGTGCGAAGCCTGCAAACGAGGCGACGTGCTTGGTGTGCGAGTAGGTGTGGCTTATCGGGTCGATCTTCTGTGCAGTACCCGTCTTACCGGCAGCGGAATATCCGTTGAGCGCAGCGGGACGGCCGCTTCCCTCCAGCACCACGCCTTCCATCATCTTGCGCATCTTGGCCGAGGTCAGCGGAGAAATGACGCGATGCGCCCCGCTGGGCAGCGGATCGGGCAACTCCTGTTCCGGATGAAAAGGCAGCGGTTTCATCGGCTCGCCCGGCTTCAATTGCTTTGAATTCTCCAGCAGGATGCTCGGCGGCAGGTACATCCCGCCATTGCCGATGGTCGACACCATCGTGACCAACTGGATTGGCGTTACGGCAATCTCATGCCCGATGGCCAGGTAGCCGATGCTGGTCGCGTTCCAGCGCTGCGGAGGACGCAGCAAACCGCGTGTCTCACTCGGCAACTGGATGCCGCTGCGCGACCCGAATCCGAATGCCTTGATGTAGGAATAGAAGCGATCCGGCCCCACCTTTAACGCCGTTTTCACCGCCGCCACGTCACTCGATTTTTCGAGCGCCCGCTCTATCGTCACGCGTCCCAGCCCACGGTCGGAAACATCGTCGTGAATGGTGCGGCCATAAAGCGTGATCTGTCCGTTTTCGCAATCGACGATATCGGTCGGTTCGACGCCCGCCGCGTCCAGCGCAGCTGAATAGGTGACCAGCTTGAAGGTCGAGCCCGGCTCATAGACATCACTGATCGCGTGGTCACGCAGCAGGTTCGTCGTAGCGTGGCGGAAGTCGTTCGGGTTATATGTAGGCCGGATGGCAAGCGCCAATATCTGACCGGTGTGCGTGTCCTGGACGACGATCGTACCGTTCAAGGGATGGTACTTCTCCATCGCGTGATCCAGCGCGCGCTCCGCCATGAACTGGATGTTCTCGTCGATGGTGAGCATCAGGTTGTCGCCTGGCTCCGGCTGGCGCGCCTCGCTGCCCAGCACATGGTGCTTGGCATCGACCGCAGTCAGCACGTGGCCAGGCACGCCGTGCAGATCGTGATCGAAACGGCGCTCCAGTCCGCCTAGCCCGTCATCGTCCGTCCCGACGTAGCCAAGCACCTGGGCACCCAACGCCTCATTCGGATAGAAGCGTTTGAACTCCTTCTGGAAATAAATCCCCTTCAGGTTGAGCGTCTTTACGCGCGCAACCGTCGCCGGATCGAGTTTGCGTGCGACCCATGCGAAGTTGCGGGATGCGTGGAAGCGCGCATCGATCTGGTGGGCGGTGGTGAAGCCGTCGGTCGGATCCGCATGAACGACGCGGGCCAGTGCCGCCGCGGTTTCATTCTTGTCCTGAATCTCGGAAGGGACGCCATACACCGAGTCCACCAGCACGGTCATCGCGAGCTCGTGCAGGTTACGGTCATAGAGCACGCCGCGGCGCGGCGCTACCTGAAATGTGCGCTGCTGCTGGCGCGTTGCCAGGTCAACATATTCACTGTGCGTCAACACCTGCAGCCATACCAGCCGCCCAAGGATCACAACGGCCCAGCCGGCAAAGATCAACGCCACAAACAAAAAACGCAGCCGTCGCGGTGCCGCGACGACTGCGCGCGTGGTCTGCTGGCCGGGAACGAACGAGAACCCTTTCAACTGGAGCTGGCTCCCCTGCCAGATTGTTACAGCTACTGTTGCATGTGGACCTGCGCCATTACCGGCGCGCCCGGCCCCAGATCCGTATCCAATCCGCTCTCCGGACGAACCACCTGTCCAGGATGCGGCGCATCCATGCCCAGGCGGCGTGCTTCGCGGTCCAGCCGATTCAGGTCGCAAAGCTGGGCTTCGTTGAGGCCAAGCTGGCGGCCCTGCTCCTGGAGTTGAAGGAGTTGCTGCTTCTCCGACTCCACGCGGTAGCCGATCTCAATCGAAGAGAAGTGCTGCCAGCCGTAGAGCATCACCATCGCAAACAGCACGGTCATCGCAATGGCAAAACGGCGCATCTCCTTCATGCGGACCGGGTCGGCGGCCTTCACCAGCCGAGTGTTGTCCAGATGCTTCGCGAAGAAGACTTCAGGGGTGGGACCGCGCCGGACGCGCCGCTGTGCCTGCAACAGTGACTGATTGCGCTCGGCGATTTCGGCTACACCGCCAAACCCGCTTCGGCCCGCCCGCGATCCGTCGAACCATGTCTGCGCTGCCATCGCCTGTGTCGCCATTGTGGTCCTTCCATCTGCTGCGTACAGCGTTGGCATGCACCAATAATAGTGCATGCTGGGGGAATCAAACTAGTACACGCTGTGGAACCAAGGTAGTTACTACTGACTCTGGTTCCACCTCTTCAAGCCCGTCTGTTGCACCCTCCTTGCAACCGGGTCGGGGTCGCTGATTCTGGAGGGATTGTTACTACAGTGTCGCCTTACTTTCGCCATTGACAACGGTGGGACGACCCTGACCCGATCCCTTTAACTCATTGATACTGCTCACCTGCCGGCGCCTGCGACCGCCTGGCCGGTGAACTCCGCCGCCCGCAGCTTCGCGCTGCGCGACCGCGGGTTGCGATCCGTCTCCTCGTCATCGGCGGTCATGGGCTTGCGGGAATCAAGGTGGTACATACCTACCCTGGCTCCCTCGCGCATAGCGTCCTTCACCAGCCGATCCTCGAGCGAGTGGAAGCTGATCACCACCAGGCGTCCTCCGGGCCTCAACAACCCCGGCGCGGCCTCGAGCAGTGCCTTCAACTCCCCCAGCTCATCATTCACACGAATTCGAAGCGCCTGAAAGGTTCTGGTCGCCGGATGCAATCGCTCCTGTTTCATCGCCGGGGCGGCAGCCGATACGATCCGGGCAAGTTGTCCCGTCGTCGTAATCGGCCGCGCCCTGACAATGGCTCTGGCGATTCTCCGCGACCTCCTTTCCTCTCCGAATTCGTAAATCAGGTCGGCAAGTTCCTTTTCTCCGGCCTGGTTTACCACTTGTTCGGCGGTGATGCCCCGGCGCGTGTCCTGACGCATATCCAAGGGGCCATCCGCCTGAAAACTGAATCCTCTGTGCGCCTCGTCGAGTTGCAGTGAGCTGACACCGACATCTGCCAGCAGGCCATCGAGGCTTGCCGGTTCGATCAGCGCTTTCGCCATCGAGAAGGGCTCGTTGTGGAGCACCACTTCCGGCATCGCGTCGCCCAATTCCTCGCGGAGCGCATCCAGCCGCCGCGTGGCGATCGCTATTGCTTCGGGATCGCGGTCGAAACCGATGAGCCGGCCGCTTCCGCCGAGCCTTCGCGCAATCTCCAGCGAGTGCCCAGCCATGCCCAGCGTCGCGTCTGCATATGTACCGCCCGCGCGCACATTTAAGGTACGGATCGCTTGTTGTAAAAGAACCGGCACATGGCGTCGTTCATCCCTGCGTTCATCCGCCACGCGCACCCCCTTGGGGGTTTAAAACACTCAAACCTTTGCTACAGCCCCAGCGCTGCCAGCGCTGCCTCGTCTTCCGCGGTCATCGGCTCGGCATCGAGCTTGGCGCGGAACTGGTCGTGGTTCGCCACTTCCAGGTAGTTCAACTTGCCAAAAACAACTACGTCGCCCATCGTCTTGGCCGATTCACGCAGGACCTGGGGAATCAAAACGCGTCCCTGCGCATCCATCTCGGCGACCTGGCCGTAGTAGCTTGTCCGATCCAGCCACTTCTTCTTTGCCGGCACAGTGGGCATTGCCAACACCTTCTCTTCGATCTTTTGCCACTCCGGCATCGGCCAAACCTGCGCTCGATCGCCGTCAATGCTGGTGATGAAGAACTGCGAACCGTAGCGTTCATCCACTTCCCGCTTGAAGTCCGCAGGGATCTTCAGCCGCCCTTTTTCATCCACGCGGGTTGGGTGATTGCCACGAAACATCGATCCAGACCCGCCTTAGAGGTGCTACGCTGCATGCATTGCAAGTGATTTCGGAGTGATTCACTACTTTTGACCACTCTTGACCACTTCCATCCACATCCTAGCCCAGCTTTCCTGCCCGTCAAATGGGAAAAGCTAAAAGCCATTCGGGCAACCCCATCGGTTAGGCGAAACCACAAGATGATGTAGTTACGAGTTTTCGTGTGCCTATGTGTGGTGTTTAGTGACTAGGTTCCTAGCCTCCGGAGCCTCTTGTCAGATCAGAAAAATCGCGATATACGCTTTTTCTTCGCCATTACCCCGGTTACAAAATGACCTGTGCGGGGGATTCCCTGTTGAAAATTAGGACCCGCCTGAGGAAAAGTCGGCCGCTCGCCGCGACAAATATCGACTTAGTGAGCGCGCCGGTGCGCGCGGAGGCGCAGTTGCTGCACCCACACCAGATAGAGCAGCACCAGCACATTGAGAAAAGTGATGCCTACCTTCACCCAGGTGAAGTGTTTGACGAGTTCGAAGATCTCCCAGGGCAGGAACGATGCGGTAAGACCGATGGTGAGCCACTCCGCCCAGGTCTTCTCCAGCGCGAGCCCGATGCCCTCAACGAAATCCAGGCCGGCTTTGAGGAAGATGCCGGCGCTGATGAGCCGCATCTTGTGCGGCGTCAGCAATTGCACCTTCTCCAGCAGGAGATTGACAAGGTGACTCTCCGGGTCGATCCGCATCGACGTTGCTAATCGCAGCAGGAGATCTCCGATATCGCGGTGCAGGAGACGGACGACCCCCAGCCCAAGCAGCACGAAGAGCAAGCCTTCAAGAATTTTGAATGCGCCGATGGCCACCAGCCAGCGATCGTGACGATGCCCGGTTCGCCTATCCCCAGTCCGGCGATGCTGCATCTCTGAACTCTGCGTCTCTTGTTTCGACATTCGCTTCTTATGTATTAGACCATCTGTCGCGCGGCAATCCGGCATCGGTCGAAACAGTGCGCTCATCCCCGCTCAGGTCGAGTGCGAGCCGAGTTGCATAGGATGAACAACGCATCCGGCAGGTGGGCGGTTCCGCCCCTGCCAAAGGCAACTTCACGGGAGCTTGCGTAGCGCAGTAAGCTCGCGTCTACACTTTCCCTATGCCCAGCGCTCCTACGATAACCGCCCGGGGAGCAACGCTCGAACAACAGCGAAGGCAGAGGCGCTCGTTCACGACGGATCAGTGGGTTCCCTTTCCGGTGGATCGCGTCTTTGCTTTCTTCGCTGATCCGCTGAACCTGCCACGGTTGATGCCGGCGTGGCAGGATGCCCGCATCGACAGCCTGGAATTGCAGGCACCGGATCGCCAAGGAGGCTCCCATGCAGCAGGCCGCGGCTCGCGCATTCTCCTGAGCTTCCGCCCTGTGCCGCTCTCGCCCTTGCGGCTGCGCTGGCTCGCGCTCATCGACGACTACCTCGTGGATCATCATTTCTGCGATCTGCAGGTGACTGGCCCCTTCGGCTACTGGCGGCACTGCCATCTGGTCGGCGCGGAAATGCATGGAGACGTGGACGGCACGCGCATCACCGATGTGGTGGACTACGCATGGCCGATGGGGTCGTTCAGTTCTGCCGTGGATGCGCTCGGAGGCCGGTTGCAGATTCGCCAGCTCTTCCATCATCGCCAGCGAAAGCTCCTGCGCTTGCTGCGCAGAGAAACCGTCATTCCCTCCTGAAACAAATCTCCTCATGCCCGCGTGACCAGCCGGCCTGGCGGGGGTCATAAGCGCGTACTGCTGACGCTCGTCGTTCCTCCCTCCTCGCAATGCGATGCGGCCAGTCACACGAATGCTCATCCTTCCGGAGTTACAACCATCCGGCAGGATGATCTATCTGGCGACGAAGATATACTCCGCCCGCGAGGGAATACCGTTGGCGACGACCTCCAGCGTGCTGAGCCCCACCTCCTGGGTCCTCGGAACGTCGAAGTGAGTCGAAACGATCTGGTCGGATGCCACGGCCATGCTGCTGTGATCGTGTGTGCGGCTGTAGAAAACATGTCCGGTGCGGAGGTTCGTAATGCGGACCAGCGGGTAATTGGTTGCGGCCTGCACGTCGTCTCCGTAGGCAGCCCCCTGGGAGATGCCGTTGAACCGCAGTCCCGAGGCCTCATATGAGCCGCCGGCAGTGACAACGCGCGGCGCGTGCACGATAACCGGCGCCCAATCCCGCCTTGACGATGGCTCCGAGCTATAGAGCTCGATGTCATTCGAAAAGTCGGTGAGCAGAATCTGACCGGTGGGAAGCACGAGCATGTTTCCAAAGAAGGAGGAGTCGATCGGTGCGTTCGGAGTGTTTGCGACAGCCGTCAGCGATCGTCCATTCCACTCAAAGAATTGAGACGGCGTGGGAGTGTTGCTGGGACTGGCCATCATGAGCACATTGCCGCTCGTCTCGAGCGCCGCCGGGCCATCGGGAATCCCGAAATCGTCAGGGAATTTCGGGCCGGGGGTCCAGCTCTGGTTGTGCGTGTTGTAGATTGCCGTGTTGGCAGGCCCACAGGAGTTGGCTCCTGTATAGAAGACTGTGCCATCGGGCCTGAGGACCGCCGGCCCAACCTCAAAGGAAGCTTTGGATTCACCGCCGCAAGCGGCTGCCGAATCCCATAGCTGCACAATGGTGCTGCCCGCCGAGCGCCACATGCCCGTTGCAGGATCGTAGAGCTCTGAGTTCGTTCCCTCCGGGTTGTACGCAAAGACGTAGGCATCCACCGTCAGGACCTGGCCGTTCGGCAGCAGATTCCATCCTTCTTCATCATTGACATCGAATTTGTTGGCGCCTGTCGCGGTCCAGGTCAGGGTGCGGGCATTCAACAGCGCCGTGTCGGTTGCGCAGCAGTCCGCCTGCATATATGTGCCGTTGGGGAGCACAACGCTCTGGGCATCCCCGATGCTTTGCCAACCGGCCGGCGGAGCTATCGGCCTCCAAATATTCGTCAGCGGATCGTAAATGGCGCCTTGTGCCGTCCAAGTCGGGACTAACGCGGTTTGCGCGGAGTTCAGGAGATATTCACCGCCTTCAATGATCATCCGTCCGTCAGGCAGTACCGCGCTGGAGTGATAGAGCGGACTATAAGAAGCCGGCAACGATGCAATCTGGCTCCAGGTTCCATCCACGTAGCTGCCGTTCTGGTCCGGAGTCAGCTTCCACCAGTCGGGAAAGCCTGCATCCTGGATGAGGACTGTGCCGTCCGTCAGCAGTATCGGATTCGAGGCGCCATCCGCCAGAAAGGTCGGCTGATTTGCCAACGGAGTCCATCCCGAGCCGGCGCCGCGCTTGCCTGCAGAAGCCGCGTGATGTGCCCCCTGTGGCGCGCGAATGGGATGAGGAATGGGCGCCAGACGTTGCGCGCCTGCGAGCATCGGCAAGGCAGTCAAAACAAAGATGCTGGGAGCAAACTTCCAATTGCAGGTCATGGTATCCCCCTGGTGGTTCAGATACAGCACAGAGAAGCGGATTCTCCACAACGAGTCCCGCTTCTCAGGGGCGAAATCCGCTGGATTCCGCTGCGGCGGGGGACAGGTCGAGAGATATAGCACCGTGATAGTGCCGTAATCAATCAGCAATTTTTCTGTGATCCAGAATCAGGCTGGAAACTGCGTATGGCTAAAACGGTTTGCCGCGAAACAAAAAGATGAGCTCGATCACCAGGATGACAACCACGGCCAGCTCCAGCAGAAAGGCACGGCTCTGGTTGAACTGATCGACCATGAAGCGATAGAGATCGCCGGCCGTGTCCAGCTTCTGGCGTACGAGATTCTTGTAATCCGGCACCCCGACCTTGGTGGCTGCGAGCCGGTAGAGCCGTGCGGCAAACATATCGCTCAGGAACTTGATGGCATTGTCGGCGTGCTCGGTGAGCTCCATCACCTCGAGCAGCACACTGTACAGCGCATTGGCGGAACGTGCCATGCGCCAGCGCCGGAACAGGCCGGTGCCCTGTTCAAGCGACGTATAGACTCCCTCCAGCTCGCGCGTCAGCAGTTCGTCATAGTGGCGGAACTCGAGCAGCTGCGAGTTGGCATACTCCAGGAGTTGGATCGCCATCTCCGCTCCGGCGGCTGTGTCATAAAGAAACGCCGCGTTCCATCCGATGACAGCGAGGTCATTCGGATAAAACGAGATGCGCGACTGCAGCACCTCGTTGGACTCGCTCTCCGCCAGCCGGGTGCGCTCGCCACGAACGATCTGTGCTACCAGCGGGCCGTGCCGCTCCAGCAGCTCCGTCGCAGTCGGAAGGTCGGCAATCTCGCGCACATGGAAGACGAAATAGTCCTCGCTCAGCCACTCCTTATATGGCTTCACCAGAGCAGGCGCAGCGCGTTCCAGGCGCTGCTTGACGATGCGCGCAGCATGAGCGGAGAAATCCACATCCCAGACCCAGCGGCTGGCTAAACGAACCAGCGTCTCCCAGTCGCCGGTAAACGGGAGCTGGAAGACGACGCTGAGTACCCCGTAGTCGTAATACTTGATTTCGCCATGCAGCCGCTCGCCGCTCTCCAGCACCAGCGCCTCGATCGGCTCCACAACCGGCGGACGCTCATAGCGAATGTAGCCCGGCGCAGGATGCTTCATGCTGGGCTGTGAGATGGTGCGTGCGCCCGAGAGCGCCCCGATGATCTCGCTCAGACGAGTTAGCTTGATCTCTTCACATACATCGAACTGGATCAGCACGAAGACTGTGCCGGTCAGCGCGGCAGTCGGCTGCGCCGTGCCATCACGCTCCGGGTGTCCTGAAGCTGGGGCCGCCGTAGTGGACAGGAGATCCGGCATGAAAGCTCATCCTGACGTCATCTAGTTTGGCCGATGCGCTCAGCCGGCAACCAGGCGGCGCCGCGGCAATTTTTTGAGCAGCGGTTCCAGCTTTTCGAGCGCCGCCTCGACGCTGATGCCATGCTTCGCGCGCAGCGCCTCAACCTTGCCATGCTCAATGAAGCGGTCTGGCCAGCCAATGCGCACCACCGGCACCTGCAATCCCATTTCGCTCAGTGCTTCGAGCACGGCCGAACCGAAGCCGCCCATCAGCACGTGATCCTCAAAAGTGACGAAAGCCCGCACCTTCCGCGCGTAATGCGCGAGCGTCTCGCGATCGAGCGGTTTGACGAAACGCGGGTTGATAAGCGCCGCCGAGCGTCCGTCGGCTTCGAGCGCGTCAGCGAGCTCGCCCGCCATGGGCAGTAGCGCGCCCAGCCCGAGGATAGCAATCTCATCTCCGTCGCGGACGACCTCGGCTTTGCCGATAGGCAGTGCCACCGGCTGCGCTTTTACCGTCGCGCCGGGTCCGGTGCCGCGCGGATAACGGATGGCGCTGGGCCCATTGTGCTCAAGCGCGGTCTGCATCATGTCGGCTAGCTCATCTTCGTCCTTCGGCACCATGTGGATGATGTTGGGAAGGCCGCGCAGATAGCTGATGTCGAAGAGTCCATGGTGCGTCGCGCCATCATCGCCGGAGAGGCCGCCGCGATCCATGCAGAAGATGACCGGAAGGTTCTGCAGGCAGACGTCGTGCACGATGGGATCGAAGGCACGCTGCAAAAATGTGGAGTAGATGGCGCAGAAGGGCCGGTAACCCTTGGTCGCCATACCCGCGGCGAAGATCACCGCATGCTCTTCGGCAATACCGACATCGAAGTAGCGCGTCGGATGATGCGGCCGGTAAAGATCGAGCGCCGTGCCGTTGGGCATGGCGGCCGTGATCGCGACGACCTTGTCGTTGTTGTTGGCGAGCGTGACCAGCGTTTCGGCGAAGACCTCAGAGTACGTCCGCTGGCCGACCGGCTTGGTGTCGCCCGTCTTCGGATCGTATGGCCCAAGGCCATGGAACTTCTTTACCTTCTCCAGCGCCGGTTGGAAGCCGCGGCCCTTCTGGGTCAGGATGTGCAGCAACACCGGCATCTCCTGACGCTTGAGAAATTTGAATGTGCCGATGAGCAGCTCGATGTTATGGCCGTCGAGCGGACCGTAGTAGTTCAGCCCAAACTCTTCGAAGAGCATCGAGGGCCACAACAAGCCCTTCGCTGCTTCTTCCGCCTTGCGTACAACCTTCGTTGCAGTTTTTCCGCCGAAGCGCTCGATTAGCCGGCCGGCGCGCGCGTGCAGGTGGTTGTAGTGCTCGTTGGTCACCACCTTGTGCAGGTAGCTCGCAATAGCGCCGACGTTACGGTCGATCGACCACTCGTTATCGTTGAGGACCACAATCAGCCGCTTGGTCTGCTGGCCGATATTGTTCAGCGCCTCGAACGAGATGCCGTTGGTGAAGGCGGCGTCGCCCGCAACGGCGACGATGTTCTCCCGCGTACCTGCCAGGTCGCGCGCAACCGCCATGCCCAGCGCCGCGGAGAGCGCGGTGCCCGCGTGCCCGGCCCCATAGGCGTCATGCTCCGATTCGGTGCGGAGCATGAATCCGTTCAGGCCGCCCGGCTGCCGGATCGTATGGAAGCGCTCGGCGCGGCCGGTCAGCAGCTTGTGCACGTAGGTCTGGTGGCTTACGTCAAAGAGGAACTTGTCGATGGGCGTGTCAAAGACGTAATGCATCGCCAGTGTCAGTTCGACGACGCCCAGGTTCGGCCCAAGGTGGCCGCCAGTCTTGGACAGGCTCGAGATCAGCAGCTCGCGGATCTCCTGCGCAAGTTCGGTGAGCTCCGCGAGCGACATGCGCTTGATGTCGGCAGGAGACCGGATGGAACGGAGATGTTCACTCATCGTGGGAACCACGTATTGGACGCCGCTCGGAAGAAAACGACCCGCCAAATGAATGAGCGGACCGGCGTGTCGGCACTGTCTCAAGTATATCAATCGGCGACGATTGCGCGGCAATTGCTCTGACTGCCAGGAAGCCCGTTTTCACGCCGTCGCAGAAGCAACCCGGCCGGTCCGCAATCCGGACCGCGCCACGGACGTCGGAGATGTGCAGAAAGATTCCACGAAATCCACCGGCCTTCGTTCGCTAGGATGGGCCCACCCTGGCGAATCCCCGGCAGCTCTTCCTCCCGCTTGGAGTGGCACCGCTTTCATAGCCGAAAGCGGGTCTGGGAACTCTTGTGTGCGAGCCCGTTCGACGCAGTCCACCCTACCCGAAAGGAGAATCACGCAAGTAACGGATATTGCCCGGTTTGCCCGCGGTCTGCACCAATTGTGGCAGTGGCTCATCCCCGGTGCTTTGAAACAATGCTTGCAGGCGCGATTCTTCCCCTCATTTCATGCAGATTGCCAGTCCTACCATGATGCAAAGAGATGAAGCCGAGAGGCTCAAGTCTCTCGCGCAGTACGAAGTACTCGACACATTGCCGGACCCGGCACTGGATGAGATCACTCGCCTTGCAGCAAGCTTCTGTCGCGCACCCTACGCCTTCATCTCGTTCATCGATGCCAGTCGTGTCTGGTTCAAATCACGCATCGGCTTTCTGAGTCGCCAGCAGCCGCGTGCAACCTCGGCGTGCCAGTACACCATCCTCGAGCCGAATGCGATGGTGATTGACGATGCCGCGCAGGACTATCGGTTCGCGCCATCAGGCGTGCCGCTGGCTGCAACCACCTACTGCCGTTCGTATGCTGCCGCGCCCATCTTTGCACCATCCGGCGCCGTGCTGGGCACACTCGCCGTGTGCTCGCCCGAGCCAAACATGTTCACGCGCGAGCATGGCCGCACGCTGGAAGTGCTGGCGCGCCAGATCATCACGCGGCTTGAGCTCTACACCAAGACCAACCAGCAGGACCGCGTCGTGCGCTCGCGCCAGCGCATCGAGCGCGCGCTCACGGTCGAGCGCAACTTCGTCACCTCGGTGCTTGACTCGATCCATGCGCTGGTGCTGGTGCTCGACACCGCCGGCCGCATCGTGCGCTTCAACCGCGCCTGCGAGACGGTCAGCGGGTTCAGCTTTGCCGAGCTGGTAGGCCGCTCGTTTCCGGAAGAGCTCTTCCCCGCCGAGGAGCGCGATCACGCCATGCGCATGTTCGAGCAGGCACGCGCCGGTAAGCTCGACGGCAGCTACGAGATGCACTGGCGCACCCGCGACGGCGGTATGCGCCGCATCGCCTGGACCGCGAGCTCGCTCAACGATCCGCAGGGCGACATCAACTTCATCATCACCACCGGCATCGACGTCACCGACCAGCGGCAGGAGCTCGATCGCCTGCGCATCAGCGAAGCGCGCTATCGGCAACTGGTCGAAGGCTCGCTCGGCATCATCTGCACCCACGACCTTGACGGCAACATCCAGTCGATCAACTCGCATGCCGCCGCCATCCTCGGCCACACGCCCGAAGAGATTATCGGCACGCCATTGTTCGACTACATCGCGGATGATCACAAGCGCGACTACGAGCAGTACGTCAGCGCTCTGAACGAACAGCACGAGCACCAGGGGCTCTTCTACTTCAAGCGGCCGAATGGCCAGTCAGCGGTCGTCGCGTATCGCAACAAGCTGCTGCAACTGCCCGGCACGGAGCCGATTGTGCTCAGCCACGGCATCGACATCACCGAACAAACAGACGCCGAAGAGAAGCTGCACACGCTGATGCGGCAGCGTGAATCGATTCTCGCGTCGGTAGGCGACGGTATCTGGGGACTCGATACCCACGGCGATCTAACCTTCTGCAACGATGCCGGCGCCAGCATGTTCGGCTACACGGTAGAGGAGATCATCGGCAAGAACACCCACGACCTGGTGCACCATTCCAGGGCCGATGGCACGCCGTATCGCTACGAGGACTGCCCCATCCAGGCAGCGCTGCACTCCGAAGAGCCGGTGCGCGTGGACAACGAAGTCTTCTGGCGTAAGGACGGAACATCGTTCCCAGTAGAGTACGTTGCGCGGCAACTCGTCCACGACGGAATCGTCACGGGCACTGTGGTCGCTTTCGCGGATGTTTCCGAGCGCCGCCGGCTCGATCGCATGAAAGATGAGTTCATCTCTACGGTGAGTCATGAGCTGCGCACGCCGCTGACATCGCTGCGCGCGGCGCTTGGCCTGATCGCCGGTGGCGTGCTCGAGAAGCGCCCGGAGAAGCTGGCGCAGATGCTCGACGTCGCCATCGGCAACTGCGACCGCCTCGTGCGCCTGGTGAACGACATCCTCGATTTCGAGCGCATCGGTTCCGGCCGTCTGCCGCTGCATCGCGAGAAGGCGAATGCTGTAGATCTGCTGCGCCGCGCCGCCGACCTGCAGCACACCGCAGCCGCGCACAACAACATCACCTTCCGCATCGATGCGCAACCGGTGGAGGTGATGGTCGATGTGGACCGCACATTGCAGACACTGACCAACCTGATCAGCAATGCGGTGAAGTTCTCAAATCCCGGCGGCGAGGTCCGTATGACCGCCGCTGCGACCGGCGATAACGAAGTCACCTTTGAGGTGGAGGACCACGGACGCGGCATCCCGCCGGAGAAGCTCGAAATCATCTTCGAGCGCTTCCAGCAGGTCGATGCCTCAGACTCCCGCGCAATGGGTGGCACCGGCCTCGGACTCGCGATCTGCCGTGCCATCGTGGAGCAGCATGGCGGCCGCATCAGCGTGCACTCGACACCCGGCCAGGGCAGCGTCTTCACCTTTACGATGCCGCGCTCGATGAACTAGATTCCCGTTCTGCGGGGCGCAGACTAAGACTGTTACGAAACTCTCATCGAGCCTATTTCCTCACCGATTTAACTTCCGACTCGCCGACCACTCGCGACCAAGTACCGAGACGCGCGCCTCCCATTACTGGTTTCAGCGCTTCATCCAGGCTCGATGGGTGAGTCGCCCTGTTGGCGACAGTTGACAGTTCAGACTCGCGTAAGGCCGCGAACCGGCCGATCTCCGACACAAAGTCAACCGAACAAAGCGTAACTCCTAATGTTATTGACCGCACCTTGCTCTCCATGCAACTGTAGAGCGTCAATCTGAGACATCATCGGTGCGGATCGCTGACCTAATCTTACCTGTATTCGCAGTGATCCTAAGTGGCTGGATCGTCGGCTATACCGGCTATCTGTCGCGGTCGTTGTCTGACGCACTGATTCACTTCGCCTACAACATCGCAATGCCGGCGTTGCTGATCGTCACAATCGCACAGGAACCAAGCCGTTCGCTGATCAATTGGCGCTTTCTTGTTGCCTTTGGTGGTGGCTCCCTCCTCTGCTTCATCCTCGTGTTCGGTATCATGAGCCTTCGTGCTTCGCGAAGTCTGGCAAGCCGAACCATGCATGGCATGGCGGCATCGATGACCAATACCGGCTTCGTCGCCTTGCCCGTCCTGCAGGCGATCTATGGTCCGCGAGCCGTGTTGCCGGCGGCGATCGCCACGGTGTTCGTAGCCGTTGTGATGTTTCCAGTAGCCGTGATCCTGCTCGAACTTGGTCAGCGGGATGCGCATGGCGCACGCACGCCCCCCATGGTCACAGTGAGGCATGTCGTACTGAACCCGCTTGTCATATCAACCCTGATCGGCATGCTTCTCTCGGTCCTCGATCTCCGCATGCCCGGCCCCGTCGCTGCTTATCTTGGCATCATGGCGGATGCGCTCACGCCTTGTGCTCTGTTCGCCATCGGACTGGGCCTGTCGATCGCTGGAGTGCGCGCCAATCTTGGGCGGGCCTCGCTGCTCTCCGCCGTCAAGCTCGTCATCATGCCTCTCATCGTGTATGGATTGAGCCTGTATTTGAAGCTCGACCCCCTCTACACCATCGCGGCCGTCATCTGTGCCGCAGTGCCCACGGCCAAGACCGCCTACATTCTTTCAGGAGAGTACCGCTGCGAGGAAATGATGGTAGCGTCCACTGTCTCGATGACCACTCTAGCTTCCATCATCACACTCGTGATCTGGCTTTATGAGCTATCCGGGCTATCAGCACGCATCGCCGCCGGATAATTCAGGCATCTCTTCACTTCGCGTCAAAAAGTGAGTCGACCAGGAGCCCGCCAGCACTGGCGGAACTCCTGGCAGGCACGCATCGCACCGTTACTGCGGAGAGCACGCATGGAACCGGTTCGAGTATTCCAACTGTAGCTGGTACTTGCGCCCATTGAGGAGCAGGATCGGATCATCGAAGAACGGTTTATTTGGGATACCCCTCTCGCAAAGATCTCCTATCTCCGCCCCGGAGGCTATGAGCGAGTTGTTAGCAATCCATGCGTTGCCATCGGGATCGGTGATGGTTTCGATCAGCTCGTGCGAAAGTACCGAGTTGGTAGAGTCAACAAGAACTGAGTGCGGATTCGGCGGACCCGCCTGGCATCCCCTCACGTTCTGGTACGGCTCGATGCTGAAGAGCACATGCCCGATATCGCTGAAGGTGACACTGCCGTGGTATGCACAGAAGACGAACGAGGTCGGATTATCTGGCGAATAACAAATGGAGGTCTGGTCAAAGCAGGTATCCACTCCCTTCGGCAGGAATACATGGAATTCATTGCCATAACCACCCGGCGTCCCCAATGCCGCTGCCGCGTCATGCACCGCACCCAGCAGCTCGCTTTGACCAACCGTATTCGTAAACATCGTCATGCTAGCGAAAACATGCTGGCCCAGCCGATAGCGACCTGAAGTCTTCGTGTACTGATCGGTCACATGGATGAACGTGCTCATTCCAAGATCGTTCAGGAATTGCTCGGGATTGCCCCAACAATTCGCCACCCCGCCACAGCTGCTCGAATTGATATAGATCGGATGTGAGAGCAGGTTCGTAACGACAGGTCCACCGAAGTAATCTAGATCACTTGGATAGAAACCCGGAGAAGGAACTGTGGCGAGCGCAGCTTGCATTTGAAGGTTCGAAACTGCCGTTCCAAGACGGCCAGCCGACAGAGCCGTTGTTCCACCGGCAGTGTTCGCCGGGAGAATGTGATACCGGAATTTCGAATAGGTATATCCCGCTTTGGCTGCGGAAGACACATTGATTGCAGTGTCTTCGCTGTCTTGCGCCAAGGCGAAAGGCACGGCGAGGCACAACAGGACGAGTAGCGCTGCAACATTTAGCCGCCGTGCAGGGAATTGCCTGTGACTGATCATGAACGACCTCCTTGAGTGGTCGAGGTTGGATTAGCAGTGGTAGGAAAATAAAAAAGGAAAGGCGGTGTTATCAGGTAAAGACCCTTAATGCCGCCCGCCACTCTAGGCTGAGGGATCGAAGAAAGTTGTCACGCCATTGTCATAAGATTGTCATCAACGGAAATGACTTTGATACGAGCGAAACCCTACTCCAAACAGAAGTTTTCGAGGAGGAAAGCGTAGCTTCGTCTTCTCGCTGCGACTCAGCAAACGTGTGGCGGAATCACACTGGGGTGAAGCGTTGAAATCTAACAGTGACGGCAACCCATTGATGTAGCAATCAATAGAGCGCTGCACAAAATATTGCCTGCCGCTCTGTTCGTTCACTTCACTGACCCGATCGTGATCTGGCTTTATGAGCTATCAGCACGGCATCGCTTACCCGATAACTGCAGGAAGCGGTCAGACGTCCCTGCGTATTCAGACCTTGCGATTCTCCGCTGTCTCCAGCCGAGTGTCCGGCGCTGAGAGGCTGCCGAAACTACGGAAGCCTTTCACAGCGCGAAGATCGAATGCGCTGGAACCGCTCGGTACACGCACGCGAAAGAAATCCGCGTCCTCCACATCTTGCAGGCAGAAGGCGGCGCGTGCGTCTGGCGCTTCGGCTGCGACCTCAACGTTGCTCACTTCCAGGTTGCGCACATGCCGCAGGTAGAAACCGGTCGCAGGCAGATCGCCGTAGATGCCCGGGTCGGGATAGGCGTTCTCTTTGATCGGCGGCTGAATCGCCGCCATTGCCGGGCCGGCGCCACCCTGCTGGTGAAGGTACACATCGCTGATCTTGACATCTTCGATCGGATGACCCACGATGCCGACCATCAGGCTGGGCAACTGCCCTGCGTGTGAGCTGACGATGTTTGAGAGCAGCACCCGCCGCAGCGTGCCAATGGCAGCATCCTTCGGCCCACGCATACGCGAGCCCAGAAAGAGAAACATCGGCGCCTGCGTGATGTTGCGCATCGCGATGTTGCTGAAGACGATGTCTTCCACCACGGCGCCGTCTGCGGTCTCGAGCGCAAAGCCGCGGCAGCTGTCGAAGACGCAGTTGGAGATGGTGATGTTGCGGAACCCGCCGTTCGATTCCGTGCCGCACTTGATGCGACCGGTCGCATGACCTGTGAAGGCGGCCGGCATCGGCTTCCATGTGGCATCCAGCACAGAGCCGATCTCGTAGTTGCCGGTGACGAAGCAGTTGGTGATGGTGAGGTTCTCGGTCGAGCGCGGATATCCGAGTGCGAAGGAGCTCTTCGGGCAGATTCCGTCATCGTAGGGCGAGTTCACCGTGCAATTCGACACGCGCACGTTGCGGCAGCAGTCGATATCCATGCCGTCGCGGTTGGTGTCGATGCGCAGGTTGTCGATGGTCAGGTTGTCTACGCCTGTTGCCAGAATGCCGAACCAGCCGCCCTCGAGTATCTGGAAGTCACGCAGCGTCACATTGCGGCACAGTTTCAGCGCGATGGTCTTGTTCCCGACACCGGGTTTGCTGGAATCCGGTGGCCGATCGGTGTCATGCTGGTGTCCGCGGCTCAGCCCTTTGCCCCAGATGCGGCCCGAGCCAAGGATCGAGACATCGTGGAGGTTCTCGCCCCACAGCAGGCTATTGTGCCAGTGATTGTGACCGTAATCCTGGTACGGCTCCCACGCACCTTGCGGCTCTGCCGCGTCGTAGCCGCCGGAGGTTGTTCCGTCGAGGGGGACGGATGCGGCGACCAGCGTTGCGCCCTGATCGAGATAGAGCGCCACGTTGCTTTTGAGATGAATGGAATAGCTGGCGTACGTGCCTGCGGGAAACAGCACCGTTCCGCCGCCGGCGTGTTCCGCGGCGTCCATGGCACTCTGGATAGCCTTCGTATCGAGCGTCTTCCCGTCACCGGTTGCGCCATAGCGGCGAATATCGAAGACAGATTCAGGCGAAGCTGCAGGATGTGCAGCACCCGCCGCTGCAAGGACCGGCGCACCCGCGAGCACCACACCACTACCGGCCCACTTCAATATCCCTCTACGATCTATTCCGTTCACGTATGATGCCCTCAAGCGTCATCTTTTTCCCTCAAACGAGCGATCACCTGCAGGTCTTCGAGCGTCGTCGTGTCGCCCTTGATTTCCCCAGCACCCGCTGCGAGTTCGCGCAGCAGGCGTCGCATGATCTTGCCGCTGCGCGTCTTGGGCAATGCATCCGTAAAGCGAATATCGTCCGGCCGCGCCAATGCGCCAATCTCTTTTGCAACCCACGCGCGCAGCTCGTCCTTCAATTCTTTCGATGGCTTGTGGCCACCTTCGAGCGTGACAAAGGCGGAGATCGCCTGTCCTTTCAGATCATGCGGGCGACCAACCACTGCAGCTTCGGCAACCTTGGGATGCGCCACCAGCGCACTCTCCACCTCCATAGTGCCGAGCCGATGACCGCTCACATTGATCACGTCGTCCACGCGGCCTAGCAGCCAGTAGTAGCCGTCCTCGTCCTGGCGCGCCCCGTCACCGGTGAGATATGTTCCGGGAAACTCCGACCAGTAGGTCTTCTCGAAGCGCTCAGGATCACCGTAGATGGTGCGCGCCATCGACGGCCAGGGCCGCCGGATCACCAGCAGTCCGCCTTGTCCTGTGGGCACCGGCTTTCCATCTTTCGTCACTATCTCAGGCACGATTCCCGGCATCGGCAGCGTCGCCGAGCCAGGCTTGGTGGGCACCGCCCCGGGCAGCGGTGCGATCATGATGCCGCCGGTCTCCGTCTGCCACCACGTATCCACGATCGGGCAGCGGCCGCGTCCGATCTTCTCGTGGTACCACATCCACGCTTCAGGGTTGATCGGCTCGCCCACCGATCCCAGCAGACGCAGCGATGCGAGCGAGTGCTTCTCCACGTGCTCGGGGCCAAGCCCGATGAACGCGCGGATCGCTGTCGGCGCAGTGTAGAAGACAGTGACCTTGTGATCGTCGATGATCTTCCAGAAGCGATCGGGCGCGGGAAGTGTCGGCGCGCCCTCATACATCACCGTCGTGACGCCGTTCTGCAGGATGCCGTAGACCACATAGGAATGCCCCGTCACCCAGCCGATATCCGCCGAGCACCAGTACACATCGTCTTCCTTGAGATCGAAGACCAGCTTGCTGGTGTAGATACGTGCCAACGCTGTAGCCGCCGGTGGTATGCACCAGCCCCTTGGGCTTTCCCGTCGTTCCGGAGGTATAGAGGATGTACAGCGGATGCTCCGCATCGAGTGGCTCCGCTGGACAATCCGGCCCAGCCTTCTCCATCAGCTCGTGCCACCAGAAATCCCGCCCCGCCTTCATCTCCACTTCGCTGCCGGTCCGTCGGTAGACGACAACCTTCTTCACGCTCGGACAATGCCCGAGCGCCTCATCAACCACCTTCTTCAGCTTGACCTCGGCGCCACGCCGAAACGACCCGTCCTGCGTGACCACCGCGACGCACTCAGCGTCGTTGATGCGATCCACCAGCGCATGCGCCGCAAAGCCGCCAAAGATCACCGAGTGCACCGCGCCGATCCGCGCACATGCGAGCAGCGCGATGGCAAGCTCCGGCGTCATGCCCATGTAAATCGCGACGCGATCGCCCTTCTTCACGCCAAGGTCTTTCAACACATTCGCGAAGCGCTGCACTTCCGCATGCAGCTCGCGGAAGCTGAGCTTGCGCACCTCGCCCGGCTCGCCTTCCCACAGGATCGCGGTTTTCTCCGCGCGTGTACCCAGCGCATGCCGGTCTACGCAGTTGTGGCAGAGGTTCAGCTTGCCGCCGACGAACCACTGCGCCCGCGGCGGCTGCCAGTCCAGCACCTTCGTCCACGGAGTGAACCAGTCCAGCTCGCCGGCAATTTCAGCCCAGAATGCCTCCGGCTCCTCAATGGAGCGGCGATAAAGCTTCTGATATGCAGCCATCCCGCTCACGTGCGCCTTCGCCGCAAACTCCGGGGGCGGCGGAAAGACACGCGTCTCATGCAGGATGGAGTCGAAGTGCTGGTTCTCTGCCGTTTCGGCCATGCGTCCGGATGTCCTCCGCGCGGCAAATCTGAGAACCGCGCACACGCGCTCAACACTAAAGGGAAGCGGCAATGGAGGGCAAGCGGAGGGCCTCTCCTGCTACGGCATGCTTGTTGCCGCTGCGTGAATGTCTTTCGCTTCCAGCACTGGCCGCGGCCATCCTTTGCGAGCGACAACAAGCATCGCCCGGCCAATCTCCCGCGTTGTCAGGACGGAGTTAGGGAACGCGCGCCGCAGCAGGGGCATGACAGGCGCCATCACCAGGTAGCCGATGCGATATGCCGGCGTCTTTGAGCGGATGCCGTCCAGCGGCTGGATGATGCCGGGCCGGAACATGAAGGCACTGCGGAAGGGCATGCGCAGCAGCGCATTCTCAGTCGCGCCCTTGACTCGCGCCCACATCGTGCGGCCGCGCTCCGTGCTGTCCGTGCCTGCACCGGAGACATAGACAAAGCACAATGCCGCATTGCGGGCTGCAAGCTCCTGCGCTACAGACACGGTCAGATCGTAAGTCAGCCGGCGATATGCGTCCTCATTCATTCCGGCGGAAGATACGCCGAGGCAGAAGAAGCATGCATCGAGATCATTCAGCGCATCGGCGTAGGAGGCAACGTCGAAGAGGTTCGTGACGAGGACCTCACGCAACTTCGCATCCTGCCGCCCGGCGCTTGAGCGGCCGATCACCAGCACACGCTCCACGCTGGCGTCTCGCAGACACTCCAGCAATACGCCCTGGCCGGCCATTCCGCTCGCGCCGAAGATGACGACATTCATTGCTCATCCATCTTACGCAGAGAACTAACCCAGAAAAGCCCGCCTCCGGATTGCGAAGGCGGGCTCCAGTTGTGTGCTGCCGGAATCAGTGGCAGCTCACGTTTTGAACTGCAGTGAGCTTGTTCGCAGCGGACTCCAGCTTCCGTCCATAGCAATAGCCAAGCGTGTCGCTGGCCTTGTATGTCTGCGTGCTGGAGGCATTGCTCGGGCCAAGGAAGCTGCCTGTGGAGCTGAACAGATCGGTGTCCGTCGACGAGACCTCGTTCGACACCGAGCCGTAGAAGAGCCGGAAGGGTCCGAGCCACCTCTCCGTGCTCACCTCATAGCCCTGCTTGGAAGTGTTCAGTTCACTGGCGGACCCGTCGGATGCGAACTCCTCGTCGATCAGGAAGGTGAATGGATACGAGTAGTGCTTCGCTTCCACCGTCGAGAACGGTCCCTCTCTCCTCGTTGTTGAGACGTTCATCGTCGTCGACTGCGCAATGTCCTGTATGTATTGCGTGGAGTTGATGGTGAACTTCTGGTGATTGTTGAAGCCCACAGAACCGGCGACCGTAGTGGTCACGCGTCCATGCGAGGTGGTCGTCCAGCCGCTGATGCTAAAGCTGCGCGATGACCTCACCCCAACTGTACCGGTAATGTTGCCACTGGAATCTTTGTTGAGGTTTTCAGTGACAACCGGAGTGGGTGCCGCCGTCAACGTGTCGCTCAGCAGGCCGCCATTGGTGCGTTCCGCGTGCGGGTCGGTGAAGACCAGCAGGTTCGCCGTCGCCAGGAAGTAGCTGTTCGCGTTGTAGACACTGATCCCCACCGTGTGGGCGTTGCCGTCGGAGAGCACGCCTGCGAATGGCGTCAGGTCCACGCGGAATGGTTTGAAGTTGAGCGTCTGCACGCCGGGAATCGGCTCCCAGAGATATGGATCGACGCCGCCGGTATAGATCCACGGGTAGACGGGTGCGATGCCTGCCGGCTTTCCGTCAATCGTGACCTCCGTCTCGCGGAATGCGGTATTGCCGCAGCTCTGCAATTCGCTGCTCACGTCGTTCGGCACGCAGGTCCACCAGAACTCATCGTTGGACTGGCTCTGCGCGAAGACGTCCAGATAAGCCTCTTCCGTATTGCGCGGCAGGCTCACGCTCTGGCTTAGCTGGTCCGCCGTCGTGTTCAGAGTGAAGGCGCCAAGACTCGCCGTCGGCAGCGGCACCACCACATCCGCAACATGCGGCGCAGGATCACGGAAGCTGGCCGGATAGAAATCAAGCCGGGCATTGGCGTAAATGATGCCGGTGTAGTCGACGCCGCCGGAGACACCGACGAAGTTGCCGAGAATCGCGTGACCGGTTTGCGGAGCACTCAGGCCGGCGCTCAGGTCGGTAACATCACTCTCCACATGCCACGACGGGCTCAAGGTAGCGCGCGGCTCCGAGGTGGTGCCATAGAAGATGTTCATGTTGCCGATCAGGAACTGCGCCGTGCGATCGAACTGGCGGCCTGCGCTAACGGTGAAATCGGCCGAGAAGACGACCTTTGCCCACGGGCCATGGCAATCGGACGGCGGTGCGTAATTGAAGTCCTTAATATTGAAATCGGCAAACTCCTCGTTGGTGAAGAGCTGCACGGTGCATGGTTTGGTGTGTGGCCGCTCCACCGGAGGATCGGCGGTGATCGGGTTGGACGATCCAATCTGCGGTCCATGGGTGACGACCACCTGAGCCGGAACTATCGTCGCTGTGGCAAAAAGTCCTGCAGCAAGCAGGACTTTGGGGAAGGTATGTTTCTTAGCCGTGGACATATGTGAGCGCTCCCAGAAATGGAATCGCCAGCCGGAATGCAGGCGGCGAAACGGCTGCCAGCATAGCACGCACAACCCTGTGTCTTACTGCCGCCGGAAAGCGCCAGAAAGAAGCAAACCGCACAACCGTCCTTCCGGAACACACCTTCCCCGATAGCCGCTTGACAGACATGGTCTTGCCTGACATAGATTGTCTACGTAGACAGTCTATGTCAGGAAGAGAATGATCGGCCTATGTCTGAAGATCGCGATGAAATTCCGCCGGGAACGCTTTACCTCCTCATCCTGAAGACGCTCGCCCGCTATGGCGAATTGCATGGCTTTGAGATCGCCAACTCGATCCAGCAAACCACCGAAGACGTGCTGCAGGTGGAAGAAGGGTCCCTCTATCCCGCGCTGCAACGCATGCTCATCAAGGGCTGGGTAACCGCAAAGTGGGGCACCACGGCCGGCAACCGCCGCGCTCGCTACTACCAGCTCACCCCGGCAGGCCGCAAACAACTGAGCGTTGAGATCTCGCAGTTTGAACGGGTGATGGGCGCGATTGCGCGCGTCGTTCAAGCCACTTAGGCAACCACATCGGAGCGCGGCGTGACGAGTCCGCGGGGTGACCAGTCTATGACGAGCACATTCAGAGAATTCGCGCGGCGCATCTCCATGCTGCTTCACCGCGAACGGTTTGCGAAAGAACTCGAAGACGAGATGCAGCTTCATCTGGAACTGCGACAGCAGCAGCAGGTGGAGGCAGGCATCGCGCCGAAGGAGGCTCAGGCAGCGGCCCATCGCCGCTTCGGTAACCCGACGCTCATCCGTGAGCGCAGTTACACGGCGTGGGGCTGGAGCTGGCTCGAAGGCTTGTTGCAGGATGCGCTCTACGGATTGCGCGCAATGCTCCGCTCGCCCGGCGTCACCATCGTCGCGCTCTTATCGCTCGCGCTCGGCATCGGCGCGAATACCGCCATCTTCAGCCTGATGGATGCGGTCATGCTGCGCTCGCTGCCGGTCAAAAGCCCGCAGCAGTTCGTCATGCTCGGCACAGCCGATTCGAGTGGAATCAGGCAGTGGTTTCGGCACCACCCAGCTTTACTCCTATCCCTTCTATCGCGAGCTGCGGGCAGAAGAATCAGGTCTTCTCCGAAACAGCCGCCATCTTCAGCATGCGCAACGACGTGCATGGCACCTTCTCGGGTCGCAAACAAACAGAGCCGATGCACGTACAGCTGGTCTCCGGCACATACTTCCCACTCCTCGGCGTGCAGGCCATGATGGGCCGCACGCTGACCGACTGAGGATGACAGTAAACAGGGCGGCAATCCGGTGGCTGTGGTCAGCTGATGCGTGGTGGAAGAAGAACCTCGCGCGCGATCCCAATGTTCTCGATCGCACGCTGAAGATCGGCGATACGACCTTCAGCATCGTCGGCGTTGCGCCGCCGGAGTTTTTCGGAACCAAAGTGGGCGAGTCCCCGGACATCTGGATTCCCATGTCGATGATGGAACAGGTGCCCCCCGGTTTCAAGGGAGCCTATTCAGACAACTTCACCGAATCGCTGTACATCCTCGGCCGTCTCAAGCCCGGCGTCAGCCTCGCGCAGGCGACGACGAACGTGAACCTGCTCTTCCAGCAAATTCTCCGCAGTTTTCGCGGCGGCGCGCTGAGCATGACGATCGCGAAAGCGCTGACAGAAGCACAGGTGCCACTCACGCCGATGGCAACCGGCATATCCGATCTGCGCAGAGAATTCTCCGATTCTCTGAAAATTTTGATGGCCATCGCAGGAATGGTGCTGCTGATCGCCTGCGCGAATATTGCAAATCTGCTGCTGGCACGCTCCACCGCGCGAACGCGCGAGTTCGCCGTGCGCCAGGCGCTGGGTGCGCATCGCACACGGCTCGTTCGACAACTGCTTACCGAAAGCATGATGCTCGCTCTGATGGGCGGCGCGTTGGGCATTGCCTTCGCCGCAGCTTCCAGCCGTCTGCTTTTGCGGATGGTCTCCGGTGGCCCGGACATCGTGCCACTCGATGTCTCCGTCGACAGCCGTATGCTTTTCTTCACGCTGGCGGTAACGGTGGTGACCGCGCTGCTCTTTGGATGCATTCCGGCGCTGCGCGCTACCCGGCTGGAGCTGACGCAATCGCTGAAGGATGGACGTGGCGCCGCGACTGTACGCAGCAAAGGCCTGCTGGCAAAATCGCTCATCGTCTCGCAGGTCGCCTTCTCGCTCCTGCTGGTCGTGGCCGCCGGACTCTTCCTGCGCAGCCTGGTCAACCTTACCCGCGTAGACCTCGGATATGACAAACGGAACGTGCTCTTTCTCCACCTGGACGATAGCTCCCTCGGCTACAAAGAGGACGACCCTCGCCTCTACGCTTTGTACCGGCAGATCGAAGAGAAGGTCGGCGCGTTGCCCGGCGTCCAAGGCGCGGGATTCTCCTCATTCGTATTCCATGAGGGTAGTTGGAACGGAAACGTGACGATCCCAGGCGCAGAGAAGGGCCAGGACGTGGACGTAAAGCATAACGTCATCGGCAACGGCTATTCTAACCGCATTGCGCATTCCTATCCTGGCGGGGCGAAATTTCGGCCCGCAGGACACCGCCACCTCCCAGAAGGTTGCAATCATCAGCGAGCGCATGGCGCGCACCATGTTCCCTAAAGGCAATCCGATCGGCCTGCCACTATACCCTCGGCCGACAGTGAGGAGCATGAAGTCATCGGCATCGTGAAAGACGTGAAGTTTGGGAGTCTGCAGGAAGACCCGGAGACACTCGACTATATCCCTGCACCTCAGCACCCCATGTATCTGGGAGACCTGGTAGTGCGCTACACCGGCGATTTCAGCAGCGTCTCCGCAGCGGTTCAGCGGACCATCCATCAGATCGACCACAATCTACCCATCACGGATGTGACGACACTCGACGAGTGGGTCTCGCGCTCCATCACCGACGAGCGCATCATCGCGCAGCTCTCGACCTTCTTTGGACTGCTCGCCGTCTTTCTCTCCGCCATCGGCATCTACGGCCTGATGTCCTATGTGGTCAGCAGGCGGACCAATGAGATCGGCATCCGCATGGCGCTGGGCGCGGAGCGCATGCACGTTCGCTGGCTGGTGATGCGGGAGGTGCTACTGCTGGTCGCGATTGGTGTCGCCATCGGCGCGCCGGCGGCACTGCTCTCCAGCAGATTAGTGGCGAGCATGCTCTTCGGCCTGGGCGCCAGCGATCCGGCCAGCCTCTGGCCGCCGTCGTGATCATGCTGCTGATCGCGGCGCTCGCCGGATACCTGCCGGCGCGCCGCGCCTCGCGGATCGATCCCATGGTCGCTCTGCGCTACGAGTAACCCGGCCATAACCAACCTGCTAACGTCAGAAGTGCGCCCAGATGTGCATTTAGAGGCCGTTTTCGCTACACAATTCGACCCAGAATTGCACCGGAACGCGGCCATAAACACCGGCCTTGGCGCGCGTCAGAATAAGCGACAACCACTCTCGGCTTTCCGCACTCGTATCTACAGAGGTGCATTATGGGAGCCATCATCTTGTTGACGCTGCTAGGGATCGGGATACTGTTGATTCTTGGTTTTTTTGCGGTAAACCGCTGGAGCAGCCGCTCGCGAGACCGTGAGAAGAGTGCCAGCTTACGCGACAACCGGCAAATGGCGGAGCCATCAACGGAAAGCCGCGGGACGGGCATCAATTGAACCGCTTGAATTGATCGCGCGGCCAATTGATCCGGCTGCGCTTGGTGGCTCCTCAGCCCTTTCCGCCATAGCGCTGCTGATGCCACACCCAGGCTGAACGCACGATATCGTCCAGGGCGCTGCACTGCGGTTTCCAGCCGAGCTCTTCCATGATTCGCCTGGAACTGGCCACCAGCACCGCAGGATCGCCCGGACGGCGCTGCTCTTCGATGACTGGAATCGGATGCCCCGTGACCCGGCGTACTGATTCGACCACTTCGCGCACACTGAATCCCTGACCATTGCCGATGTTGTAGATCAGTCGTGATCGCGTTTCGAGCGCTGCGAACGCGAGCAGGTGCGCGTCTGCAAGATCGCCGACGTGCACATAGTCGCGGATGCAAGTGCCGTCTGGCGTCGGATAATCCTTCCCGAAAATCTTGATGCTCTGCCGGCGGCCCATGGCCACGTCCAGGATGAGCGGGATCAGATGCGATTCCGGCTCATGCGCCTCGCCCCGGCCCTCGACGGCCCCCGCGACGTTGAAGTAGCGCAGGCTGGCATAGCGCAGGCCATGGATGCGGTTGATCCAGGTCAGCATATGCTCCACCAGCAACTTGCTTTCGCCGTAGGCATTGGTCGGCGCCAGCGCTGCGTCCTCTTCAATCGGCGTACTCTTCGGCTCACCGTAGACGGCCGCGGTGGAGGAGAACACTAGCTTCCCAACGCCCGCGGCAAGCATCGCCTCCAGCAGGCTCAGGGTGGACGCCGTATTGTTGCGGAAGTACAGCTCCGGGCGCTTCATGCTTTCGCCGGCCTCGATGAGTGCCGCAAAGTGCATGACGCCGTCCACTTTCTCGTCTCGAAGAATTCTCTCCAGACGCTCCCGATCCGCCAGATCGCCTTCGATCAGGCGAGCGCCGGCCGGGACCAGGTCTCGATGGCCGTGGCAGAAGTTGTCGTAAATCAATGGCTTATGGCCGGCCGAGAGGAGTCTCAGCGCGACCGTTCCACCGATGTATCCCGCACCACCCGTAATCAGGACGTTCAATCAGTCCTCCCATTTTGGACCAAACCAGCCATTTTCGCGTCATTACCAGCAAGCCCTGAATGTTGACACTTTGTAAAAGAGCAGCCGGAGATATCTCCCGGCCCTCCCACCCCGGTATTATGAAGCAAGCGCGCGCGTGAAACGTGCGCTGGCGCTGGCTCCCCAACGAGCTGGCGAGGGCCTTGAAAGGAAGGGGAGATCCAGGCCGCGAGAAGCAGATTGCGATACACCTACGTCTCGCCTGGGCACCACTTTCGGGGTACTGCAATACCTTGGGAATCCAAGGTATCTTTCAAGCACTCGGAGGTACTTTCGTACCAGAGTGAGAAACAATTCCTTGCCTGATTTCTGAGCTGTGAGACGAGAGCGGGCCACCCGATCCACGGTGGCAGACGGTATCGGAAATTGCAATGGATAGCTGGGAAACCAGCACCAACGTTTTTCACGATCTTTAGCCGAGTAGGGAACATATGCCGACCGAACGCATTTCAGTAAATTCGAACTTTGGTCTGTTGGACGAGGGAAAGGGCCGCTGGAAGTCACTGGCAACCAGCATGGTCACAAACGTGACCATACTGATCCTGTTGCTGATCATCGGCGCCATTCATCACCAGGTGGTGGTGAAAAAGATGCAGGCCGATGCGCTGCTCTTCCCGGTCGAGCCGCCAAAGCCCCCCAAGGTTGAAGTACCGAAGGTCAAGGTTGTGGCACCGCCGCAGCCGCCCAAACTCGAAGTTGCGAAGATCGAGCCGCCCAAGATTCTGCCCCCCAAGCCGGAGATCGAGCCGCCGAAGCCGGTAAAGCTGGATGTACCGAAGCCGCTGCCGATCATTCCGCCGGCGCCTCCGAAGGCAGTTGCTCCGCCGCCGGCACCAAAGGTGGGCATGTTCGCGAGCAATAAGCCGACACCAGTAGCGAACAATCAGAACAAGCCGCAGGCGACCACCGGTGGCTTCGGCGATCCGCATGCCGTCGCACCGAACCCGAATGCCAATCGCACCGCAACCATTGCCGCGCTTGGATCCTTCAATGCAGCGCCTGGCGCGAATAGCGGCGCAGGTGCGGCACGCAAAGGTACAGTGCAGGGTGTCGATTTTGGCGCCGGCGTCAAGAACGGTGTCCCGGGCGGTACCAGCCACGGCGCGATAGCCTCTGCAGGATTTGCTAATGGCGTCGTAGGTGGAACCGGCAAGCCGGGCGGCCATGGCACGGTTGCCAGCGCGAGTTTTGGTCCTGCGGTGGGTGGTGGAGGCCATGTGCAACTTGCGCAGGCTGCTGAGCCGGCGTTCACTCCGCCAGTTGTGATCTCGGAGCCGAAGGCACGCTACACAACTGAGGCACAGGAGGCACGGGTCCAGGGTGAGGTCACCCTCAAGGTGCGCTTCCTCGCCAGCGGCCAGGTCGAAGTGATCGGCGTTGTCAACGGACTCGGACATGGGCTCGATGAAGAAGCACGGCACGTTGCCGAAAGCATTCGTTTCAAGCCGGCGCTCCGCAATGGGCAGCCGGTAGACCACACGACACTCATTCACGTGACATTCCAGTTGGCATGATGGGAAGTCCCACAGCACCACCAGTTTGCTGGAAGTTCGATCTAGGAGCCGGGAAATGAATCTGCGGAATTTTTGGATGACAACTCTGCTCTTGACGCTTGGCGTCACGAGTGCTCAGGCAAAAAAGGAGAAGTACCCTGCAGCTCCCGTCCTGACTCCGGAGCAGAACGCCTTGATCAAGAAAGCCATTGCTGCCGAGAAGCTGACCATTAAGGGCATCCAGCAGAAATCGCCTCTTGTTCAAACCTACATTCAGAACATGAAGGGCGACACGAAGCTGTACGCCGTGCCGGTCTCTGACCAGTACATGCTGCAGCGGGTGGATTTCGGCAAGAGCTTCTACGGCAAGTCGTACTCGACCGGAGAAGCCAGCGAAGCCAGCCATGGCATGTTCAAAGGCTCACTGACGGCGATGGGGCTGCTCTCGAAGAGCCTTCTGCCGGGCAACGTCCGCTATATGCCGGACGGCTTCCTGGAGATGATGTTCATCGACCCCAGCGGCTTCGACCAGCAGCACTACGACTTCATCTCCGTTCGTAAGGCATTTCTGGGCACCGTTCGCTGCGATGTCTTTGACGTGCATCCCAAGCCGGGTCTCGGCAATGGCCGCTTTACCGGGCGCATCTGGGTGGACGACGACTCCGGCAACGTGGTGCGCTTCAACGGCACCTATACCGGCGGCGATATGGCGGACAAGGCCGACGACAACGACTACTTCCACTTCGACAGCTGGCGGCAGAACTTGCAGCCCGGCGTCTGGCTTCCGGTCGGCGTTTACGTCGAGGAGACTTCCAGGAAGGACAAGGAGCATCCGGTTTCCTTCAAGGCGCATACCCAGATCTGGGGCTACTCGCTGAAGGTGCCGACCCATCAGTCCGACAACGAGTCGGTGAAGATCGACGACGTCACCGACCAGAGCCAGAACTCCGATGACGTGAGCCCGCTGCAGGCGCAACGCGAGTGGATTTCGCAGGCCGAAGAGAACGTACTCGATCGTTTGACGCAAGCCGGTCTTCTGGCAGCTCCGAGCGATTTCGATAAGGTTCTTGAGCAGGTTACGAATAACATCATCATCGGCAACAACATCGAGCTCGCCGCTCCGGTGCACTGCCGCGTGATGTTGACCACGCCGTTGGAGTCGATTGCGGTGGGCAACACTATCATCCTTAGCAAGGGCCTGGTGGATACACTGCCAACGGAAGAAGCGCTGGCCTCTGTACTCTCCTTCCAGCTTGCTCATATCGTGCTGGGACACCACATCGATACCAAGTACGCGTTCAACGACCGGTTGCTCTTCCCCGATGAGTCGACCTTCGAGCGCATCCAGATGCACCACACCGACGGTGATGACATCGAGGCTGCGAAGAAGGCGGTGGTTCTGCTCGACCACTCGATCTACAAGGACAAGATGGGCAATGCCGGTCTCTACTTCGCTCAACTGCAGCAGCGGGAGAAGGAACTGAGCGCTCTGAACACACCGCGGTTGGGTGACTCGATGCTCGATTCCACCGGACAGCCGTGGCTGATCGCGATCCAGAAGCGCGCTCCTAAGCTGGACCAGGACAAGCTGGATCAGATCGCTGCTCTTCCTCTGGGCAGCCGTCTGCGCACCGACGCATGGGATGACAAGGTATATACCCTGAAGACCACCGCGCCGGTACTGCTGAACGCTCGCGATAAAATGCCGTTCGAGGTCACACCGGTCTATTACAAACTCGTTCGTTACGATCAGGCACAGAGCGCTGCCGGCGCCGAGGCATCCACGCAGCAGCCGCCCGCTCAGCCCGATCAGGCAAGCGCGCAGCCAGCCGCACAACCGCACCAGTAGGTTGATGAACAAGTCCAACGCGGCGGGCGTTGCAAAGAACTTCGCCCTCGCGCACCACTTACCGAAGCTGTGACAGGCGGGTCACCAGACCCGCCTTGTTGTACATCTGGAATCTGGCTGTTTCGAGAGATACTTTGTGACGAAAAAACTTTTTTTATTCGCCGCTCTCCTGCTTCTCCCGACGATAAGTCGCGGCCAGGTCGTCGCAGCCGGCAAAGGCGGTAATCAACAGTTGTTCGTCGGCGCCACCGCCGCGAGCTTCGATCCCGATTACGGTTATCAGCGGCTGTACGGAGTAGGTGCCTACGGCGATTACAATCTCAGTCCGACCGTGGGAGCCGAAGCGGAGGTTCGCTTTTACCGTTTCAACCAGTTGTCCAATATTCACGAGGACAGCTACCTTGTCGGACCGCGTTACAGCTATCATCGCAAGCGCTATACCTTGTCCGCCAAAGCGTTGGTGGGTCTCGGCTATTTCAATTTTCCGTACAACGCGGCACATGGCACCTACTTCGCGGTAGGTCTTGGCGGAGGCGTCGACTACCGTCTGACCCGGCGAATCTATATCCGCGGCGAGTACGAATACCAGATCTGGCCAGGATTTGTCGGACCGCCTGATCCCACCCCGATCCCTCTGGCGAATCGGCCCAATGGATTAACCCCGAATGGGTTCGCGGTCGGAGCTTCCTACAGGATTTTCTGAAATCTACCCGCTTCAGCGTAAGAGTGCCCCAGTTTGCCTCGCTGGGGCATTCTTAATGTCAGCCCTGCTGGCGTTGGACCCTTACTCTGACCCTCGCATTCGTGCAGCGCTGGGAAGCTGCCCGCCCTATTGGTAACTTGCCCTACCACGAGAAGGGCCTGGCATTGACTGCCGGGCCTTTCTCGATTGCGTCAGGATCAGAAGTGGTACGCGATACCGATCGCCGGAACGTTGATGTTGTAGTAGCGCTTGGTGTCGAACTGGGCGAAGCCGAAGTTCGGCGCCTTCATAACGATGCCGCGATACTCGGCACGGATGTCGAAGCTCGGGCTCAGCTCATAGGCGATGCCGCCGCCATAGAGTGCGCCGATGTTCGTCGTCCGCTTGGGATTGAACTGCTGGGTCCCCCGATCGTCCAGTGCGGAGAAGATAAACGCGCCCGGACCCGCTTCGAGGAAAGGATTCCAGTTGCGAAACGTGAAATTGAACACATACGCGGCTGAGATCTCCTGCATCCGCGTATGAATGTTCACGTTGTTCACGTTGGCAATGTAGTTCGTGTAGAACTGCGACCATTGATAGTTCGCTTCGAGCGCGCTGCGTGGCGTCACCATGTAGCGGTAGCTGGCGAGCACTCCGGGGCCATAACAGGTGCCTCCGCCGGACGAGGTGGAATTGACCGCGCTGGTAGCAATGCTGGGCGCCAGACATCCGGATTGATACACGCCCTGTCCGGTTACATACGGTGGGAATACGACGGTGCCGCTCACACTTGCGTCCTGACGGCTTTCCTGCGCAAAACTTGCTGTTGCCAGCATCGGCAACAACAGAAACAGCAACGAAATCTTCTTCATTCGGTCCTGAACCTCAAGCGTGGAGCGCGGCGCACATTTGCACCTGCCCCCCGGACGGGCGGAAGTCACTACAGGATGATCCTGGCGTTCTGCCCAATTGTACCTGCCACTCGCCTGCCCTGGCGCGCCGGGTCGAGGTTTCCTTGGCATCAACCGCTCGAATCGGCCTCGACGGAATACAGATAAGGCTTGCCATGCTCTACGGAGAACGCGCGCACGGCCTGCAGAAATGCCACGGCGGAGTGGGAGAGCGTGCCAGCGCGACGATGCACGAGGCGAAGCTGGCGATCGAGCTTGACCTCGGCAATGGGGACCTTCACCAGTTCGCCCAATTCAATTTCACGCGCAACAGCAAGCTCCGGCAGGAACGCGACACCGTTGCCCATGGCAACGAAGCGCTTCACTGCTTCGAGGCTGGGCAACTCCACTCCGATGTTGAGAGGCGTCTTATGCTCTGCAAATGTCGCGATGATCTGCCGGCGCAATGGCGATGCGACGTTGTGTGCCACGAAATTCTGTGCGCCCAGCTCACGCAAATACACGCGCCGGCGTCCAGCAAGCGGATGGCCGGCATGAACCAGGAATGCAACGGCATCCGAATAGACGAGGATCGATCGGAACTGATCCGGATCCGGCCGGAAGGAGAGCACGCCAAGTTCGGCACGGCGCGCCAGCAGATCGTCCGGAATGCGGCTGGCAAGGGAACGCTGTACAGCCAGCGTGATATGCGGCGAGATACGCCGGAAGCGGTCCAGCAGAGGCAACAGATATAAGGTGGTGTACTCATTCGCCGCGACGCTCAGGTGGCCGCGCTCAAGCGTCTTTAACTCGCGCACGGCGCTTGCCGCCTCAGCCCGCAGTCCCACCAGCCGCTCGGCATAGGTACGCAGGACCTCGCCTGCCGCTGTCAGTGAGCCGTCGCGGAGCGACCGCTCAAAGAGCGGCTCACCCAGCTCTTCCTCCAGCTTGCGAATGACCTGGCTGACTGCGGGCTGGGTGCGAAGAAGGCGCTGCGCGGCACGCGAGAAGCTGCGCTCCTCCAGGACAGCCAGGAAAGTTTCCAGTTGCTGCAGATCCATAAGAGATGCGAATGCGTGACAGCCAAACTGCAGCTAATATAACTAATACTAATCATAATTCCAAGAACAATAAATTTGCTTTATGCAACCGCTTCCCGCATGATGCAGTTGAGGAACGCACATGACGCATAGCGAAGCGGCGGGAACGCCGCAGGATCGGATCGTGTTCTTTGACACCACGTTGAGGGACGGCGAACAGTCTCCGGGCTGCAGTATGAGCACGCCGGAAAAGATTGAGATGGCGCACGCCCTTGACGATCTGGGCGTGGACATTCTCGAGGCCGGGTTTGCGATCTCCTCCGAGGGTGACTTCCAGGCCATTCGCGCAGTCAGCCAGGCAGTGCGCCGCCCGGTCATCGCGTCGCTGGCACGCGCCCGCACACTTGATGTTGAGCGCGCCGCGCATTCGCTCGACCTGGCGGAGCGTCCTCGGATCCACACATTTCTTGCAAGCTCGGACCTGCACCTCGAAGTCAAGCTGAAGATGTCGCGCCAGCAGGCGATCGACCACGCTACCGCGGCTGTCCTTCAGGCCCGCACGTATGTTGACGACGTAGAGTTCTCCGCCGAGGATGCCACTCGCAGCGACATCGACTTCCTTGCCCAACTGGTCGCCGCCACTATTGAAGCCGGCGCAACTACGATCAATCTGCCCGATACGGTCGGCTACTCCACGCCCAATGACTACGCGCAGATGTTCCGCGAGATCCGCAGCCGGGTGCCGGCAGTCGCTAACATTACGCTCTCTGCACATTGCCATGACGACCTCGGTATGGCGGTCGCCAACAGCGTGGCCGCGATCGAGGGCGGTGTGCGCCAGATCGAATGCACGATCAACGGCATCGGGGAGCGCGCCGGCAACGCCGCGCTGGAAGAAATCGCCGCGGTCCTAATGGTGCGCCGCGACAAGTATCCCCATCCGAACTCACTCAAGAACGAGCGTCTCTATCTGACCAGCCAGATGCTGGGCGAGCGCATCAGCTTCCGTCCCGCACCGAACAAAGCGGTCGTGGGCGCGAATGCCTTCGCACACGAGGCAGGCATTCACCAGCACGGGATGCTGGCAAATCCGCTGACCTACGAGATCATGACGCCCGCTTCGGTGGGCGTGCCCTCTAACAGCATGGTGCTGGGCAAGCACTCCGGTCGCCATGCCCTTGCCCATCGTTTGAAAGAGCTCGGCCACACGTTGGATGCGGCGGCGCTCGACCATTTCTATCATCGCTTCGTCGAGCTCGCCGATCGCAAAAAGGCCATCTACGACCAGGACTTGGTCGCCTTGGCAACGCAGGCAAGTGCCACCGCCACCGCTATGGCGCAGGTTTAGGAGAGCCCGGATGAAATTGAAGATTCTGGTTGTCGCCGGCGACGGCATCGGCCCCGAAGTCACGCGCGAGGCAGTAAAGGTACTGCGCAGCGTTGCTGAGGTTGGCGGCCACGACTTCTATTTTGCTGAAGCATTGATCGGCGGCGCGGCTATTCGCGCAGAAGGCAGTCCCCTTCCGCAAAACACGCTGGAGGCAGCGCTGGCGAGCGACGCTGTGCTGCTGGGTGCAGTCGGCGGCAACGAATTCAATGCGCTCCCACCCGATCGACGTCCCGAAGCCGGGTTGCTGCAGTTGCGCCAGGCGCTGGGCGGCTTCGCGAATCTACGCCCTGCCTTCGCCTATCCTGCGCTGGCCGCCAACTCCCCTTTGCGTCCGGAGGTGATCGAAGGGGCAGACATTCTCTTTGTGCGCGAGTTGCTCGGCGGCCTCTACTTCGGACAACCGCGTGCCTGGCAGCGCGAGTCGAACTCCGCGTGGAACACAATGCGCTACACCCGCGATGAGATCGTGCGTGTGGCGCGCGTCGCATTCGAGCTCGCGTCCAACCGGCGCAAGAAGGTCACCTCGGTCGACAAGGCGAATGTGCTCGAGGTGTCGCAACTCTGGCGCGCTACTGTCACGGAGATTGCTGGACAGTATCCCGACATCACGCTCGAACATCAGTATGTCGATGCATGCGCGATGCACCTGATGAATACCCCCCGCAATTTCGACGTGGTGCTCACGGAGAATCTCTTCGGCGACATCCTTTCGGACGAGTCCGGCGTCATCACCGGTTCCCTCGGCATGCTGCCCTCGGCGACCGTAGGCGGCGCCACCAATTTATATGAGCCGGTGCACGGCTCTGCGCCAGACATCGCCGGCAAAGGCATCGCCAATCCACTCGGGGCAATCCTGACCGCGGCCATGTTGCTGCGCCATACCGCACATCTGGAAGCAGAAGCACAGGCCATCGAGTCCGCCGTGCGCACGGTTCTCGAGCGTGGATATCGCAGCGCCGACCTGCTGCGCGCCGCCGATGTCCGGCAAGCGGCCACTGCCACCGAAGAGATGGGAGCGCTTGTGAACGGCATTCTGAACGACACACTCGACCGCCACCAGTCTCTGCACGCCGTATAAGCAGCTGCACTCATCGCAAATAAAAGGAAGCACACCGATGTCCCAGCCGCAAACACTCTTTGAAAAGGTCTGGCAGCAGCACGTCGTCGCCGAGCCAGCGGGCGAACCGACATTGATTTACGTCGACCTTCATCTCGTTCACGAAGTCACGTCGCCACAAGCCTTCGACGGCTTACGCATGTCAAGCCGTAAGCTGCGCCGTCCGGACCGCCACATCGCCACGGTGGACCACAACGTCCCCACCACCAGCGCCCAGGACCGCCTGGTGATCGCCGATCAGATTTCCGCGCGTCAGGTGAATGCGCTGCGCAGCAATTGCGCGGACTTCGGTATCGAATTCTTCGATGTGCAGGACGCGAGCCAGGGCATCGTCCACATGATCGGCCCCGAGCTTGGCGCCACCAAGCCGGGTATGACCATCGTCTGCGGTGATTCGCATACCTCTACGCATGGCGCGTTCGGCGCGCTGGCCTTCGGCATCGGCACCTCCGAGGTTGAGCACGTGATGGCGACACAGACACTGCCGCAGTCCAAGCCGAAGACCTTCCGCATCAATGTCGAGGGCACGCTGCCCCATGGCGTGACGGCGAAGGACATCATTCTCGACATCATCGGCCGCATCGGCACGGACGGCGCTACCGGCTGCGTCGTCGAATATGCGGGTTCCACCATCCGCGGGCTCTCCATGGAAGAGCGGATGACGATCTGCAACATGAGTATCGAAGCAGGCGCGCGCGCCGGCATGATCGCTGCGGACGAGACGACCTTCGCCTATCTGAAAGGCCGCCGGTTTGCGCCGCAAGGTGCGGCGTGGGATGAGGCCGTCGCCCACTGGCGCACGCTGCGTACGGATGACGGCGCGCGGTTCGAGCGCGAGATGACGATCGATGCGGCAGCACTCGCTCCAAGCGTGACCTGGGGAACATCGCCCGGTATGGTCACACGCGTGGATGCCACAGTTCCCTCCGTGGACGACGCGCCCAGCGAAGCCGATCGCAAAAGCTATGCGCGCGCCCTCGAATATATGGATCTGAAGCCGGGCATCCGCATCGAGGACATTGCCGTCGATCGAGTCTTTATCGGCTCATGCACCAATGCGCGCATCAGCGATTTACGTGCGGCTGCCGCCGTCGTGAGGGGACACCATGTCGCAACCACTGTCCGCGCGATGGTCGTGCCCGGATCGCAGCTGGTGAAGCGGCAGGCGGAGGAAGAAGGGCTCGACGATATCTTCCGCGCTGCCGGCTTTGAATGGCGCGAGCCGGGATGCTCCATGTGCCTCGGCATGAACCCGGACATTCTGCAGCCCGGCGAGCGCTGCGCCTCCACCAGCAACCGCAATTTCGAAGGACGCCAGGGTCGCGGTGGACGCACGCATCTGCTCTCGCCCGCTATGGCGGCGGCCGCTGCTGTCACCGGCCATCTCACCGATATTCGCAAGTGGCCGCCTACAGGAAAGCCCGCTCCTAAAAAACCGGTGCTCGTCCACGGAGGTGCACGCTAATGGAAGCGATCCGAATGCTTACCAGCACAGCCGCACCGCTGCCGCTGCCTAATATGGATACCGACCAGATCATCCCCAAGCAGTTCCTGAAGCGGATCGAGCGCACCGGCTATGAAGACTTTCTCTTCTATGATTGGCGTCGCATTCAGGATGGTCCGAATGCCGGCAAGCCGAATCCTGAGTTCGTACTCAATAAGCCGGAATACAAGGGTGCGAAGATTTTGATCGCGGAAAAGAACTTTGGCTGTGGCTCCTCACGCGAGCATGCGGCGTGGGCAATCCAGCAGTTCGGCTTTCGCGCGGTTATTGCGCCCTCGTTCGCGGATATCTTCTTCTCGAACGCCGGCAAGAACGGCCTCATTCTGGCGCGTCTTACAGATGACGAGGTCCAGACGCTGCTTGCGCGCTCCGCTGCGAACCCCAAGCACACGATCACCATTGATCTCGAACAGCAGATGGTGACGGACGAGCAAGACTTTCACGCGCATTTCGACATCGATCCCTTCCGCAAGTACTGCCTGCTGAACGGGCTCGACGACATCGGGCTCACGCTGCGGTACGCGGCTGCGCTCGATAGCTACGAACACAAACATGACGCCGCGTTCTGGCTTGCACCTAAGTCCGCCGCGCCTGCAACAGCAACATCGGAGACCCGCTAGCTCATGGCTCAGCAAGCAACCAGCAACGGCGCAAGCGCCGGCAAGAAAAATTCCATCGCCATCACCGAAGGCCCTTCGCGCGCAGCGGCACGCTCTTTCCTGCGTGGCGTCGGCTTCAGCAAGGAAGACCTGCACAAGCCGATCATCGGCATCGCGAACACCTGGACGGAGATCGGCCCCTGCAACTTTCATCTGCGTGAGGTCTCCCAGGCAGTGAAGCAGGGCGTGCGCGAAGCGGGCGGCACGCCGATGGAGTTCAACACCGTCACCATCTCCGACGGGATCACCATGGGCACGCAGGGCATGAAGGCGTCGTTGATCTCGCGCGAAGTAATTGCCGATTCGGTGGAGTTGGTCGCGCGGGGCAATCTCTTCGATGGCATTATTTGTATCGCTGGCTGCGACAAAAACATGCCGGGCACCATCATGGCGATGTGCCGGCTGGATATTCCCGGTCTCATGCTTTACGGCGGCTCGATTGCGCCAGGCAAACTGAAGCAGCCCGACGGCTCCACGGTCGACATCACCATCCAAAATGTCTTTGAGGCGATCGGCTCGCACGCCGCTGGAAAGATCAGCGACGCACAGCTCGAAGCCGTCGAAGCGGCGGCCTGTCCCGGACCCGGTGCCTGCGGCGGCCAGTTCACGGCAAACACCATGGCAATGGCTGGCGAATTTCTCGGTATCTCGCCCATTCAAATCACCGGCGTGCCCGCGATGGCCCCGGACAAGGCGGATGCCAGCCGCCAGGCCGGCCGATTGATTATGGATCTGGTTCGCAACGATCTTCGCCCCTCGAAGATCATCACGCGCGAAGCACTCGAGAATGCAATCACCGCCGTGTGCGCATCGGGTGGTTCTACCAACGCTGTCCTGCATCTCATCGCCATCGCCAGTGAGATGGGACTGAAGCTCACCATGGATGACTTCGATCGCATCAGCGAGAAGACACCGCTGATCTGCGATCTGACCCCGGGCGGCAAGTACGTTGCGAAGGACTATCAGGACGCCGGCGGCTCGCGCGTGCTGGCGAAGCGGCTGCTGGATCGCGGCCAACTCCACAACACCATGACCGTCACAGGCAGGACGCTGCACGAAGAGGCTGCGAAGGCCATCGAAACACCGAAGCAGCCAGTGATTCGCGCCTGGGATCAGGCGCTGAAGCCAACCGGCGGTCTCGTGATTCTCAAAGGCAATCTAGCGCCGGAGGGATGCGTGGTGAAGGTTGCGGGTCACGAGCGCATCTTCCATCGGGGCAGGGCTCGAGTGTTTGAGAGTGAGGACGACTGCTTCGCAGCAGTCGAATCCGGCAAGATCAATCCGAACGATGTCCTCGTCATCCGCTACGAAGGTCCGCGAGGCGGCCCTGGCATGCGCGAGATGCTTGCCGTCACCGCGGCGATCAAGGGTATTCCGGAGCTTTCCGAAACCGTCGCGCTACTCACCGATGGCCGCTTTTCCGGCGCCACGCGCGGCCTGATGGCTGGCCATGTCGCGCCCGAGGCGCAGCTTGGAGGACCGATCGCTGCTGTGCGTGAGGACGACTCGATCGTCTTTGACATTCCCAATCGCAAGCTTACGCTCGAAGTTCCCGACGCAGAGATTGCAAACCGTCTCAAGTCATGGCAAGCGCCTGAACCACACTTCAAAACAGGCGTCTTCCGCAAATACGCGGACAGCGTCAGTTCAGCATCGCTCGGCGCGGTGACGACATAGCGTATGGCATCGCAGAGAAAGGATGGTCCGATGAGCAGACAACAGCCCGAGTCCAGCGCAGACAGGACAACCCTCACCGGCGCGGAGATCGTGTGGGCGACGCTTGAGGGCGAAGGCGTGCGCGAGGTCTTCGGTTATCCCGGCGGCGCCATCCTGCCTATCTATGACGCGCTGCGCAAGTTCCCCATCCGCCACATTCTGGTGCGGCATGAGCAGGGCGCAGCACACATGGCCGACGGGTACGCGCGCGCCTCCGGCCGTGTCGGTGTGTGCATGGCGACCAGCGGTCCAGGCGCGACCAATCTCGTGACCGGCATCGCGACTGCGATGCTCGACTCGGTGCCAATCGTCGCAATCACCGGCCAGGTCTCATCGAAAGTTCTGGGATCGGATGCGTTTCAGGAAGTCGACATCACCGGCATCACGCTGCCGATCACCAAGCATAACTTTCTTGTCACGCGCGCAGAAGACATCGCCCCGGCCATTCGGCTTGCCTTTCAGATCGCAACGTCGGGCCGCCCCGGACCCGTGCTCATTGACATCACGAAGGATGCACAGCAGGCAACGGCGCCGTTTGAGTTCGCCGCCTGCGCGCCGTGCGCTGCGCGTCCACACCCCATGCTGCGCGCCGAATCGAGTGCGATTCGGGAGGCCATCGCGCTGATCCAATCCGCGAAGCGGCCCGTCATCCTCGCAGGACACGGCATCACGCAATCCGGCGCGGAGCAGCAGGTGATCGCCTTCGCCGAGTCGCAGCAGATTCCCGTCGCCTCCACGCTGCTCGGCCTCGGCAGCTTCCCTGCCGCACATCCTCTGCATCTCGGCATGATGGGCATGCATGGAGAATCGTGGGTGAACCACGCCATTCAGGAAGCCGATCTGCTGCTTGCCTTTGGCATGCGTTTTGACGATCGCGTCACCGGCAACCTTGCCAGCTACGCACAAAACGCGAAGAAGATTCATATCGAGATCGATCCTTCCGAGATCAACAAAAATGTCCGCGCCGACGTGGCGCTCATCGGCGATCTGCGGGGTGTGCTGGAGACGCTGCAGCCTTTGCTTCCCAAGCGGACCGACACTGGCTGGCTGCGCCGTATCCATGCATCGAAGGGCACAGCAGCGGTACGCGACATCATCAATCTGCCCGACAATGGGCATCTTTACGCCGCCCATGTCATCCACGACATTTGGCGGGAGGCGCAGGCCGCCGGGCGAGAGCAGGGCACCATCATCGTTACAGATGTCGGGCAGCACCAGATGTGGGAAGCGCAGTACTTCAAGCATGAGACGCCACGCTCGCTCGTCACCTCGGGCGGCCTCGGCACCATGGGATTCGCGCTGCCCGCGGCTATTGGCGCAAAAACAGCCTGCCCGCAGAAAGACGTTTGGGTGATCGCTGGCGACGGTGGCTTTCAGATGACGGCGGCCGAGCTCTCGACCATCGTGCAGGAGAAACTCGCCATCAATATCGCCGTCATCAACAATGGCTTTCTCGGGATGGTTCGGCAGTGGCAAGAAGCCTTCTACGAGAAGAACTACTCCGCCTCGCCGATCCTGTCACCAGACTTCGTGAAACTCGCGGAAGCTCATGGCATCGAGGGCGCGCACATCTCGAAACGTAAGGATGTGACGCCGATCGTCACCAGAGCGCGTACATCGGGGCGGCCATTCCTGATCAACTTCCAGGTGGAGAAGGAAGACGGCGTCTACCCGATGATCGCGCCCGGCGCTGCACTGCACGAGATGGTCCATCGCCCCGAACGTGATCCCCTGCTTGAGACCGCGGAGGACGAGTGATGCTCCACACCTTCGTAGCCTTAGTCGAAGACAGGCCCGGCGTGCTCACCCGCGTCGCCTCGCTCTTTCGCCGCCTGAACATCAACATCGTCTCGCTCACGGTCGGGGAATCGGAGAGGCCGGACACCTCGCGTATGACGATCGTCTGCGACGCGCACGAGCATGCCGCCGACCGTATTCGGGCGTCGCTCTACAAGCTTGAAACCACGGTCCATGTCGATGAAGTCGATCGCACCGCTGCCGTCGTCCGCGAGTTGTGTCTGATGAAGATCGCGGTCGGCCCGGACACGCCCAATGGCCCGCACTCGCGCTCGCAGATCTTCGAGTTGGCCAATGTCTTCCGCGCGCGCGTCGTCGATCTTGCCCCGGAATCCATCATGCTTGAGATGACCGGCAGCTCCAGCAAAATCGAAGGGCTGGTGCAGGTCATCACAGAATCGGGCTACACCATTCTCGAAGTGTCACGCACCGGACGCATGGCCATGCGGCGCGGGCATCATACCAGCCGCGTTCTCTCTGCGCTTGGAAGCAAATCCAACCGCAATAGCAATGGAGCCGGTCGTAGCAGTAAGCTGGACTTCAACGGCCATCTCGGGGACGAGATTCTTCCCAATGAGTTTGAAGACGTGCACGAGGAAGAGACGTAATTCTGTCGCTCGCCTCTTTACTCAACGCAACATCGAACCGCAGCGATCCATTCTCGACCGGCACGACTTTTGCTGACTCGCTGACTTGCTGACTCGCTTCCAAGGAGCAATCATGCCCAAGGTTTTTCACGATCAGGACGCCGACCTTTCCCTCATCCAGGCAAAAAAGGTTGCAGTGATCGGTTATGGCTCACAGGGCCACGCCCATTCGCTCAACCTGAAAGATTCCGGCGTGGATGTGCGGGTTGGCCTCGCTTCCACGAGCCGCTCGCGCGCGAAAGCGGAAAAGGCTGGCCTCACCGTGCTCAGCGTCGCCGATGCAGCAGCGTGGGCCGACGTCATCATGATCCTGGTTCCCGACCAGACACAAGCCGCGGTCTACTCCGAGCACATCGCGCCACACTTGACGAAAGGCAAGCTGCTGCTCTTCGCCCACGGCTTCAACATCCACTTTGGTTTCATCAAGCCGCCGGCCGATATTGACGTGGCACTGGTTGCACCGAAGGCCCCAGGCCATCGGGTGCGCGAGGTCTTCACCGAAGGCGGCGGCGTTCCCGGCCTCATCGCCGTCCAGCAGGATGCAACCGGCAACGCGCAGAAGCTGGCGCTCTCCTATGCTCGCGGCATCGGCTGCACGCGTGCGGGTGTCTACCAGACATCGTTCAAAGAAGAGACCGAAACCGATCTCTTCGGCGAGCAGGCCGTGCTTTGCGGCGGGACATCCGCTCTCGTGAAGGCCGGTTTCGACACCCTGGTTGAAGCAGGGTATGCGCCAGAGATGGCCTACTTCGAGTGCCTGCATGAACTGAAGCTGATCGTCGACCTGATGTATCGCGGCGGCCTCAGTTACATGCGCTACTCCATCTCGGACACGGCCGAATACGGCGACTACACTGCCGGTCCTCGCATCGTCACCGACCAGACCCGGGTAGAGATGAAGAAGCTGCTCGCTGAAATTCAGGACGGTTCCTTCGCCAAAAAATTTATGGAGGAGAATCGCACCGGCCGGCATCAGTTTGAGAAGTACCGTTCGGCGGAGCGCGCCCATCAGATTGAGGAGGTAGGCAGCCAGTTGCGCGCAGCGATGCCCTTCCTTGATCCGGTGACCGCGCCCTCGCAGTCTCCGGCAGCTGAGGAAGCCACCACGACTGCTTAAATCGGGCCGTTCGGCACTTAATTCGAGCCTCCCGGCACCGGGAACAGGGCACTCGGCCCTGCGGCCACGACCGCAGGGCCACCGGTCGGCTACCATGAAGCGCGAGGAGTGAATCCCGTGAGCGAGAGCCTGATCGACCAACCGGTTGCCATATCGACGGACCGCATTGCCGCGCTCACCGAAGCTCTGCGCAAGATCGCGCCGCTCCATGGCCTGACTGACGAAGAGTATCTGTGGCTGGCGACCAACGGGACCGAGCGCTTCGCTGACGCCAGCGCGACGCTCTTTCAGGAGGGCGAGCCGGCAGACCACATGATGATTCTGCTGAAGGGTGAAGTCCAGGTGCAGCGTGATCGTTCCGGGGCGGCTCCGGTCATGTTCATCGGGCGCGCCGGCCAGCTGACTGGCCTCCTTCCCTTCTCGCGCATGCAAACCTGGGGCGGCCGCGGCATCACCAACGCGCCCACGTGGGCGGTGGTATACCACCGGTCCATCTTCCCGCGCATGCTGGCGGCAATCCCCTCCATGACGCAGCGTGTCGTCAGCATTCTGCTCGATCGCTCGCGCGAGGTCACGCGCATGGAGCAGCAGTCAGAAAAGCTTACTGCGCTCGGCAAGCTGGCAGGAAATCTGGCTCATGAGCTCAACAATCCTGCTTCCGCGGCACAACGCGCGGCATCCGGCATGCTCCAGGAGCTTGAGGTCTTCGGTCGCGAGCGGTTCCGCCTGGGAAGCCTTTGTTTTCAGTCGGAGCATGTCGACGCATTGCGCGCCTGGGACGAGCACATGCGCCGCAGCCTGGAAGGCAAGCCCACGCTGACGCCTGCGCAGGTTGCGATTCGCGAAGAGGCGTTGGTGGGCTGGCTGCAGCAGCGGCAGATCCCCAACATCGGACAAATCGCGCCGGAATTTGCCGAGGCCGGCATCACTCCGGAACATCTCGCCGCGCTGCCGGATTTTCTGACACCGGAAAGCACCGCGCTCCTGCTCTCGCAGCACGCTTCCACGCTGCGCGCAGAGCGCATGGCCGAGGCCATGCTCGATTCAACGGCTCGCATCTTCGACCTCATTCGCGCCATCAAGGACTACTCCTACATGGACCAGGCGCCCATCCAGGACATCGATGTTCCGCAGAGCCTGGAGAACACGCTGGCCATGTTGCAGTCGCGTCTGCAGCATGTCGTCGTGGAACGCAGTTACGAACCAAACCTGCCCATCATCTCTGCCTACGGCAGCGAACTAAACCAGGTATGGACCTCGCTGTTGGAGAACGCACTGGATGCGATCAAGAATCGCGGCCGCATCACTCTCCGAGTTCGGCGCGCATCCGATTTGGTCCTCGTCGAAGTGGAAGATGACGGTCCGGGCATTCCCAAGGACCAGCAGGGCCGCATCTTCGAGCCCTTCTTCACCACCAAAGCGCCGGGGCACGGCCTCGGCCTCGGGCTCGACACCGCGCAGCGCATCGTCCGCATGCACCGCGGCTTCCTCACTGTAGAAAGCACGCCGGGTAAGACCTGCTTCCAGGTTGCGCTGCCGCTTCAGCAGACTGGCGCGTACTGAAGGGGATTGCCCACCCCCTCCCCCTCCCGTTGCGGGAGACCGGATCTGGAAGTCCTTGTGCAACAGTCGGTTAGCGTGTCTTCCCGCAGCTAAATTCGTCCATCCAAAAGGCTTACTGCTAAATTCCTCTTTTAGAAGGGCTTACAAGCCCATCATGCATCGAAGGTCGTGCAATACATCGCTCCCGGCGACTAAGCTGTTCCTTCCAGATTGCTTGTTTCCAAATTCGTCCATTCAAAGAGCTCAGAGCTTATCCCACTCTTCTTGTGCAAGCCCGGGCATGGTCTTTGTTCCACTCCGGGGTTGGCCAGCAAACAGAAACGCCCGCGAATGGTCGCGAGCGTTTCGTCTATCTCTCTATTTCCAGTGTAGCGAAATCGATGGGGCAAAGTGGCAGATTCCGCTGAAATGTTCCCGTCGCGGTTCCACATTGAAACACGAATTACTTGTGATGGAAGAAATAGCCATGTTTCCGGGTCGAATGACCGTAGGTCCCACTTGAATTGCGGCAGATGGATCTCCGCGGCAACCCCCTGACCCACTTGCCTGCGAGCATCGTTGCGTTACGTCGATTGGAGAAACTCGATCTGCGATGGGTGAGTACGCTGGCAATGCCAGAGTGGATCGTCAACCTTGAAGAACGGGGCTGCGTGGTCTATCGCTGACTGCCATCGGGACTCTCGAGCTGATGCTCGTCCAACCGGAAACTAGAATCGGGTTGAGAACTTCAGGATTGCCGGTGAACCGGGACGCATCCACGATCTTCTTTGGCCCTGATAAAGTGACCGAATCAGCATGAATGAACAATCCAGCGGGTCGGACCCAATCCTCTGTGCACACCTCCTACGCAGAGTGGACACCCAATTGATCGATCTGTTGTGCTCACTTACGCCGAGCGAATGGGACCTTCAGACCATCGCGCCATTGTGGAAGGTCCGCGACGTGGCAGCGCACCTCCTCGACACCGCGCTTCGCAAACTTTCCATGGTTCGGGATTCTTGTTACGTGGAAGCCGTCGATATCCGCTCGCCTCAAGATGTGATCACATTGGTGAATCGTCTCAATCGCGAAGGCGTAACTGTCTATCGGCGTCTGAGCCCGCCAGTTCTGATCGACATGATGAAAGCAGTTTGTGATCAGAGCGCACGGTTTCACGAGTCTCTCGACCCATTTGGACCTGCGGCGTTCAATGTGAGTTGGGCCGGAGAGGAAACGTCTCTGAATTGGTTTGACACTGCCCGCGAGCTGACGGAACGCTGGCATCATCAGCAGCAGATTCGAGTGGCTACAAATCGGTCTGGCATTATGAGCCCAGAGCTTTATCATCCGGTTCTTGATTGCTTCGTGCGGGGATTGCCGCACCTCTACCGACATGTCGATGCACCCGCCGGAACAGTACTTCTGTTGGAGATTACCGGCGAATGCGGCGGGCAATGGTTCCTGTCCAGAGGATCAACTACATGGGAGTTCCTGAGACGATCGCCTGGAGACGTCGCATGCCGAGTGGTGATGCCGGAGACTTTGGCTTGGCGTGTTTTTACAAAGGGCGCCGATCGTGATGCGGCTCGGGCACAGATTGAGATTGAAGGAAATCGAGAGTTGGGCGAAAGGGTTCTTCATCTGACCGCTGTTGTCGGTTAGATTTGTTCCGGGTGGATGGTCGCCAATCCGTCAGTCATGAAATGGTACCGTCCGAGTAGGCGGTGATACGGCCGGAATCCGGTTCGGGTCAGGGGCGGGAATCACGAACGCAGACCGCCCGCTTGCCGTAGGAGTAGCCGAGTTCATCTTTTACCCGATGCCCTTCATTGAAGTTGAAGTACCAACCGTACCCTGAGGGGTGCCCTCGATCATCGGGTTCGCGAATACTGCTCCATACGTAACCAGTCAGCTGAATATTTCCTTTCACTCTATCGGGAAAGGTCCAACCCTTCTTGTCGCCGATCATGCCAGAAGGATCGAGATTCCAGTCGTAAATGCCCTGCAACTCATCGAGGGTAGCTAACCTCCAGTCAGACTACCCGCCTAATCGGAGTTCCCGGCAGAACCTCACCGCCTTTTTCCGGCCAATGTCTCTCCCGTTGTCGCTCCCTGTCCACATGAGTCCGGTGGATGGATCGAGCCAATAGTCACGTCCTTGGGTCCGCTCCGACTCTCCTTTTCGAGTCGAGGATTGGGCATCGAGCGAATTGCATAGGCTAAGTGCAATGGCGAGCGCAATCGCAACCGCAAGAAAGGGTTTTGAGGTGTTGCCCATCACGGATCAATTTAATGTCTGGGTGTTCGCAAACCCGGAAGTAATCCACTTGGCCGTGGAGTCGGCTCTCGGACACCTGACGGACAATTCTTGAGAGACGCGCTTTTCGTCAGCTATTGCCGGTTTGTCCGCGATAGGCAACTAGCGAACCACCGGCTCTCTTGACGCCATACCCGCCTTCCCTTAGCCTCAAGCCATGAGCTTCCCCTCCGGCGGACGAATGCCTATGGCCATGCGCACCCTAGCCGGTGTGCAGTTTGCGCCTGGATTCTGAATCGCCCGCTCCAGGCGTGAACACACCGGCTAGGGACATGTCACTGTGCCCCTTTTATCTTGACCAAGCCCTGACGCACGCACTGGAGATTGCCTTGCGACCCCCAATTGATTCCCTCACCTCCCTGGAGGTGACCCATGAAATTTGAAACTCTGCTGCTGAGCTTCGATCCCGCACCGGGCGACCGCTACCGGCCCGCCAACACGCCGATCTACCAGACGGCCACCTTTCGCCAGGACTCCGCGACATCGTTCGGAGATTTCGATTACACCCGCAGCGGCAATCCCACGCGCGCCGTGCTGGAAAGTCAGTTGGCATTGCTCGAATCCGGCACACGTGCTTTCTGTTTCTCGACCGGGCTCGCCGCTATTACTGCGGTCACGCGCCTGCTGAAGCCAGGCGAACAGATTCTGGCCTGCGACGATCTCTATGGCGGCACCTATCGGTTGTTCTCGCGCATCCTGGCGAACCGCGGCATCACTGTCCAATATGTCGATTTCGCTGACGAGAGCGCGCTGGAAGCCGCCTTCACTCCGGCTGTGAAGCTGGTTTATCTCGAATCGCCCACCAACCCGCTGCTCCAAATCCTCGATCTGGCGCGCGTCGCGGCGCTGGCTCACCAGCATGGCGCGCGCGTCTGCGTGGACAACAGCACCATGTCGCCATATTTGCAGCGGCCGCTGGAACTGGGCTGCGACATCGTGATTCATTCGGCTACGAAATTTCTCTGCGGCCACAGCGATGTGATGGCAGGCGCAGTCATCGTGAAAGACGCGGCGCTCGCCGAAGATTTATATCTGATCCAGAATGGCGAGGGCGGCGGTCTCGCGCCTTTCGACAGCTTCCTCGTATTGCGCGGCCTGAAGACGCTGGCCCTGCGGCAAAATCAGCAGCAGGCGAATGCAACGGCGGTCGCGCTCTACCTGCAGCGGCATCCGAACGTCACGGATGTCTACTTCCCCGCCCTTGCGCCGCCGGAGGCCGCCGCCATCCACAAGAAACAGGCCAGCGGTCCCGGCTCGGTGCTCAGCTTTCGCACTGGCGATCCGGAGCTTTCGCGCCGCGTGGTCGAGGGATGCAAGCTGCACACCATCACCGTCAGCTTCGGCGGCGTGAACTCCACCATCAGTCTGCCCAATTACATGTCGCACGCCAGCATCCCGGAGCATCTGCGCTCGCAGAAGCAGATTCCGCGCGATCTGGTGCGGATTTCCGTAGGCATTGAGGCGATCGACGACCTCACCGCGGATCTCGATCAGGCCTTTACCTCAGCGCAAGGCTAATTTTTCTGAGAATCTCTGCCTAACCTGTCGTTTTAGCGCTCTCTCGTTCGACTAGTCATTAGAGCCGCAGTGCGGCCCTGCCGGATTGGCGGGAGAGGGAGACAGTGGCCACGCGGGCGAGCAAAAAACGCCACTTATCGCGAGGAGAGGGGACCGCTCGTCTCGCGAAGTTGACGGAAGGCGCGCTTTATCTGGGTAGGAAGGTCCACTTTGCGCTCGCGATACCAGCGCAGATGAGCCTGGTCGAAGGCAGTGCAGTAGAGCGCCGCGACCAGGTCGCAGCGGGCCGCGTCGCCGCGGTATGCCTTTCGCTTCGCCAATTCTTTGCCCAGAGCAGGTACCCAGCGGCTTAGGCCGCACAGAAAACGCCCGCGCAGGTTGGGTTCCTCAAACATCAGCCCCAGCATCTCGCTGGGCTGCCGCGTGTCTTGCATCTCCTCCTGCAATACAGAGAGGATCGCCTCTTCAAGGGCGGCCAGCGGCTTGCGGCTCTTTGGCGCATCGGCAAATCGCTGCGCCACCCGCTGGCCGAAGTGCTCCACGCTGAAGGAGAGCAACTCTTCCTTGGTACGGAAATAGCGGAAAAATGTGCGCCGCGAAACTCCCGCGTTGCGGCTGATTTCTTCCACAGTGGCCCGGTCGAAACCCACAGTGGCGAACAGATCCCAGGCAGCCCGCTCAATCTCCCGGAGGACGAACTCATGTTTCCGCTCGCGAAGCGAACCGGAATCTTGAGATTTCGTCCCTTGTTCACCACCGGTGATACGAAGCGTTTTCTGCACTGCATGCAGATTATGGCACAGAGTGTCGTTTTATGAAAAAATGTGTTTCCGATGAGTCCCCACCCCGGGCGTCCTCATCTACTGCCCTAGCACTTCTCCACCTGCCCAGTGTCCCTGTGCACTCCGGGCGTTACGAATTAACTGCGCGTCCGACGACGCATTTCTGGGAAGGCACCATGATTCCTCCTGTAAGAACCTCGCCCCGGTCCGCTATTCTCCGGCAAGACGATAACGATCGCACGTTCCATGGCGGACCATGCCGGATGCGCTTCCGCGGCGGTCCTGCTTCTGCTGGCTGGCCTCGCGCTGGTTGCGGGTTGCAGCAGTCCAGCCAAGGGTGGAGGTCCGGCCCAGTATCCGCCTCCAGATGTAACCACGGCCACCGTGGAACAGAAGGACGTGCCGGTCTACGGCGAATGGGTCGCGAACCTCGATGGGTATACCAATGCCCAGATTCAGCCCCAGGTCACAGGCTATCTGATCCGCCAGGATTACAAAGAGGGGTCGCAGGTGCGCAAGGGAGAGGTCATGTATGAGATCGATCCCCGGCCCTTCCAGGCGGCACTCGACCAGGCCCAGGGACAGTTGGCGCAGGCAAAGGCCCAGCTCCAGCTGGCCCAGATCAACACAAAACGCGATACCCCGCTGGCCGAAGCACGCGCCATCGCGCGGTCGCAGCTGGACAACGATCTGCAGACGCAGGCGGCCGACGAGGCCAGCGTGAAGGCGCAGGAGGCCGCGGTCGAAACGGCGCAGCTCAACCTCGGGTTCACCAAGGTGCGGTCACTGCTGGACGGCATCGCCGGCATCGCCACCACGCAGGTCGGCAGCCTGGTCACGCAATCCACCGTGCTCACGACCGTCTCGCAAGTGCAGCCCATCAAGGTTTACTTCGCCATCAGCGAGCAGGAGTATCTCGCACTCTCAAATAAGGTGCGCTCCGCCGGCGGCTCGGATCTGCTGCACAGCGCCGACCGCGTGCCGATCCAATTGACGCTTTCCAACGGCAGCGTCTATCCCCGGCAGGGCCGCATCATCTTTGTCGATCGTGGCGTCAACTCGAATACCGGCACCATCCGGGTGGCGGCTGCCTTCCCCAATCCGCAAAGCCTGCTGCGTCCGGGCCAGTACGGCAGGGTACGCGCGCAGACGCAGTTACAGCGCGGCGCGCTCCTGGTGCCGCAGCGTGCTGTCACGCAGTTGCAGGGCTCCTTTCAGGTGGCCATCGTTACAGCCGAAAATAAGGTTCATATTCAGCCGGTAGAGATCGGGCCGCAGATCGGCACTGACTGGGTCATCACCAGCGGTCTCAAGCCGGGAGAGCAGGTCGTCGTCGAGGGCACGGGCAAGCTGGCGGACGGCATCCCCGTCCATCCTCATCCCGCCGCTCCTGAACAAGCCAGTGCTGACCAGTCGAACGCCGATCAGTCCAGCCCTGGCAAGACCGAGAAGCCGAGCGCCAGCAGCGAGGGCAAATAAACATGTCCAAGTTCTTTATCAACCGGCCCATTGTGGCCATGGTGATATCGATCATCATGGTCATCGTCGGCGTCGTGGCGATGCTCAGCCTGCCGACCTCGCAGTTCCCCAACATCGTACCCCCCGAGGTATTGGTGCAAGCCACCTATCCGGGTGCCGATGCTAAGACCCTCGAACAATCCGTAGCAACGCCTATCGAGCAGCAGGTGACCGGCGTGGACCACATGAACTACATGTACTCCACGAACGCGAACAACGGCGCCATGTCGCTCACGGTCGACTTCGACATCGCCACTAACCCGGACATCGACCAGGTGCTGACGCAGCTGCGCGTCAACCAGGCGACCCCGCAGCTGCCCTCACAGGTGAACACCGCCGGCGTCACCGTGATCAAGTCGCTGGCCTCGCCGCTGATGTTCGTCATGCTCTACTCGCCGAAGGGCACTCACGACTTCAACTTTCTCACCAACTACGCCTACATCAATATGGCGGACGAGCTGACGCGCGTGCCCGGTGTTGCGCGCGTGCAGGTATTCGGCGGCCAGTATGCGATGCGTGTCTGGGTCGATCCGAATCATCTGGCCAAGCTCGGCGTTACGGTTCCGCAGATCGTCAGCGCGATGCAGGTGCAGAACAACGTGAACCCCGCCGGCCAGATCGGCGGCGAGCCGGTGCCGGGCGGCCAGGAGTTCACCTATACCGTGCGTTCGCAGGGACGCCTCATCACCGCGGAAGAGTTCGGCGAGATCGTCATCCGCGCCAATCCGGACGGCTCTGTGCTGCGTCTGAAGGACGTCGCGCGTATCGAGCTGGGAGCGCAGACATATAACCTCGCCACCCGTTACGGCGTCCCTGGCCGCGAGGATCAAGTCTCAGCCGGCATGGCTATCTACCAGCTGCCTGGGTCAAACGCTGTGGCCGCTGCCGATGCGGTGTACAAGAAACTCGCCGAATTGGAGCACAGATATCCGACGGACGTAGAGTCGGCCGTCCCGCTGGATACGACCAAGGCCGTCACGGAGGGTCTGCATGAAATCGTCATAACGCTGGGCATTGCCCTCGGCCTGGTGATCCTCGTCGTCTACATCTTCCTGCAGGGCTGGCGAGCCACGCTCATTCCGTTGCTCGCCGTGCCTGTCTCCCTCATCGGCACGTTCGTCGTCTTCCCCGCTCTCGGATTTTCCATCAATACCCTCTCGCTGCTCGGGCTGGTGCTGGCCATCGGTCTAGTGGTCGACGACGCCATCGTCGTGGTGGAGGCGGTCGAGCACCACATTGAAGAGGGCATGTCGCCCAAGGAGGCCTCGATCGCCGCGATGGAGCAGGTCTCGAGCCCCGTGGTCGCCATCGCGCTGATCCTGGCTGCCGTCTTCATTCCCACAGCGGCAGTGCCCGGCATCACCGGACGCCTCTATCAGCAGTTCGCGATCACCATCGCGATATCAGTGCTCTTCTCGGCCTTCAATGCGCTGACGCTCAGTCCAGCGCTCTGCGCTCTGCTGCTCAAACCGAAGAAACCGGCTCGGGGTCCGCTGGGCGTCTTCTTCAGGTGGTTCAACAACGCCTTCGGCCGCACCCGCGATACCTATGTCCGCACCTCGGGCCTGCTCATTCGCAAGTCCGGATTTGCCCTGGTCTTTCTGGTGCTTGTCTCCGTCGCAGCCGTATGGATCGCCCGCGGCATCCCTAACTCCTTCCTGCCCGATGAGGACCAGGGATATCTCTATGTCGGCATGGTCTTGCCGAATGCGGCATCGCTGCAGCGCACGACCGAAGCCTCCAGGCGCGTCGAAGATGTCATCCTGAAAACACCCGGCGTCCAGAGCATCGTCAGCGTCAACGGTTTCAGCCTGCTCAGCTTCACTCAGAGCACCTATACAGCCTTCTATTTCGTCACGCTCAAGCCGTGGGATCAGCGTAAGGCGAAGGACGAGCAATACAAGGCCATCCAGCAGCACATCGCCCAGGGACTCGGCGGCATCCGAGAGGGCATCGCGTTCTCCTTCCCGCCGCCTGCTATTCCGGGTGTCGGCACGTCGGGCGGCGTCTCCGCGGTGCTCGAAGATCGTTCCGGCGGTCCTCAGCAGAACCTCACCGACAACGTCAACAAGTTCATGGCGGCTCTGCATAAACGGCCGGAGATTGCCAGCGTCATCACGACCTACCTGCCCAGCGTTCCGCAAATCTACGTGGACGTGGATCGCGCCAAGGCGATTCAGGAAGGTGTGAATCTCAGCGACGTTTACGAGACCCTGCAGACCTTCATGGGCGGCAATCTGGTGAACTACTTCAACCGCTTCGGACGCCAGTGGCAGACTTACGTCGAAGCGGAAGGCTCCTCACGCACGAATATCGATAACATCGGTCGGTTCTACGTGCAGAATGCCTCCGGTAATTCCATACCGCTCTCTGCGCTGACCACGGTGAAGCGCATCACCGGGCCCGAATTCACCATGCGCTACAACGAATACGAGGCGGCGCAGTTGATCGCGAACGCAGCACCCGGTTACAGCTCAGCTCAGGCGACGGATGCGTTCGAGCAGGTCTTTCGCGAGACCATGCCACGCGAGATGGCGCTCGACTATCAGGGCATGACCTTCCAGGAGCAGAAGGCAGCGCAGGGCGTCTCATCCAACACCATCTTTGGCGTCTCCCTGCTCTTCGTCTTCCTCATCCTGGCCGCACAGTACGAAAGCTGGTCGCTGCCCTTCAGCGTCCTGCTCAGCACACCGATCGCTGTCTTCGGCGGGTTCCTGGCGCTGTCCATGCGCAGCCTGGAGAACAACGTCTACGCGCAGATCGGTCTGGTCATGCTCATCGGTCTGGCCGCGAAGAACGCCATCCTCATCGTCGAGTTCGCGAGGAGCGAATACCAGAGCGGCAAGACCATCTACGATGCCGCGCTGGCCGGCGCTCAACTTCGTCTGCGGCCCATCCTGATGACGGCCTTCGCTTTCATCCTTGGTTGCATCCCGCTCTGGACGGCAAGCGGCGCCGGCGGCATCTCGCGCCAGGTGCTGGGAACCGTAGTGATCGGCGGCATGCTGGCTTCCACGCTCATCGCAATCTTCATCGTTCCCGTAACGTTCGCTGTCGTTGAACGGCTGACGCATCGTGTGCGCACCAGGTCGGCACGCAAAGAGACGCGAGAGCCGGTACATCACGGAGATGCCTTATGAGAAAGCAGAGCATCGCCGCTGCGCTCGGCGTTGCAGCCTTCCTGTTGACGGGCTGCACCGTCGGGCCGAAATACAAGCGGCCTACTATCGACACGCCCACTGTCTATCGTGGCGCGGAAGCAAACGGCAACACGCAAACCAGCGAGACGCCGCACGACCTGAACGGTGCCGCGCTGTCCGGCCAGGCGAACGGCCCAGCTTCCACTGCGCTCTCGCTCGGCGACGAGAAGTGGTGGGAGGTCTTCGGCGACCCACAACTGCAGGACCTGATTCGCACCGCGCTCAAGCAGAACTACGATGTCCGCATTGCCGCGGAGCGCGTCCTGGAGTCACAGGCGCAGCTCGGTGTAACCCGCTCGCAGGAGTTTCCGCAGATCAATGGCGGCGGCGGGTACACTGCCCAGCGTTATCCCTCCGCACAGTTCGGCGGCCTGGGCTCCTTCGTCACTCATCTCGGCCAGCTCGGCCTGTCGGCCTCCTGGAACATCGACTTCTGGGGCCAGTATCGCAACGCCACCAAGGCCGCGCGCGCGCAGTTGCTGGCCAGCCAATGGTCGCAGCGCGAGGTAATGGATACCCTCATCCTGAACGTCGCCACCGGCTACTTCCAGTTGCGCACGCTGGACCTGGAGCTGGAAATCTCCAAGCGCACCCTCGCCTCCCGTCAGGAGTCGCTGAAGCTGACCCAGACGCTTGAGTCGGGCGGCAGCACCAGCCTGCTCGACGTGCGGCAGGCAGAGGAGCTGGTCAGCACGCGCTGCTGCGACGATTCCCGACACTCGAGCGGCAGATCGCGCAGGAGGAGAATGCACTGCAGACGCTGCTGGGCCAGAATCCCGGTCCCATCGCACGCGGTCTGCCCATCGACCAGCAGCCACGCATGCCCGTGGTTCCCGCAGGACTTCCCTCCGTCGCTGATCGAGCGGCGGCCGGACATCCGGCAGGCGGAAGAGCAGCTCATCGCTGCAAATGCACAGATCGGTGTCGCGAAGGCGCAGTATTTCCCTGCCATCTCTCTTACCGGCCAGGTCGGAACGGCCAGCAACGCTCTGAATACCCTCTTCCACGACTCGACGTTCGCTTACACCTACGGTGCGGCGGCCACAGAGCCTATCTTTGACGCCGGCCGTATTCGTAACAATGTCCGTCTCACCGAGGCGCAGAAGCGGGAAGCCGTCCTCACCTATCAGAAGGACCATCGCGCAGTCCTTCCAGGATGTCTCAAACGCTCTGGTCGCCTATCAGAAATATCGCGAATTCCGCGAGCAGCAGGAGCGCCTGGTCACCGCGTCGCGCGATGCCGTGAATCTCTCCAACATGCGCTACAAGGGCGGCTACTCCGAGCTATCTCGAAGTGCTCACGAACCAGACGAATCTCTTCTCCGGCGAGCTCACGCTCGCATCCGCGCGTGAGGAGGAGATGCTCTCGCTCGTGCAGCTCTACAACGCTCTCGGGCGGAGGCTGGCAGCAGTAGCGCTTCAGAACTACTTCGGTTACCTGATTCAGGGCCGCCTTCGGGCGGCCCATTTTTATTTTCCGTTCCATTTTGGAAAAAGCCCGCCAATTCTGCAACTTTCGTCACATTTTTTGCCTCACGCACCCTTTTTGTGCGCCGACGCTTGCACTTTCGTGGCACAGGAACCCGACGCCAGGCACGCCATAATGTCCCCACTGCGAGCTGCATTTCCACACGGTCCCTTTGACTCGCAACCGGGCTCACACACACAGCCAGCAACGCTGGCGTGCGTGCCTCAACTTCTCTTCCGACCACCAGCAGCGCTCAAGGCTTGCGGTGGAGATGGATGGCAGGATGGCTATGTCTCGGAAATCTTCTCTCTTTGCCCAGGTGCTCGCTGCGCTTCCGTCTGATTGGCGCAGGACTTCTTAGTCTCGGCAGCACAGCTATCGCGCACGCACAGGCCACTCCGCGCATCACCGGTGAGGTAGAGCAGCTCGGCGCTGGTGTCGCTTCCCGGGCCGTGCACCCGTGGGCGCGGCCGGAGTTCGATCGCGGCGTCGCGCCGGAGAATCTGAGCGGACGTATGCTGCTTGTCCTGAAGCGCTCGCCGGAGCAGGAATCCGCGCTTCAGGCGCTGCTTGCTTCGCAGCAGGACCCGAACTCTCCGAACTATCACAAGTGGCTCACGCCGGAAGATTTCGGCAAGCGCTTCGGCGTTGCCGACTCCGACGTGCAGACCGTGACCAGCTATCTGTCGTCGCAAGGCATGAGCGTCGGCCGAGTCTACGGCGGCCACATGGCCATTGAAGTGGGCGCCACCGCCGGGACAGATCCGCTCGGCCTTCCAGACAGAGATCCACGCCTACTCCGTTGCGGGCAAGACCTTCTACGCGAACAACTCCGCTCCAAAGATTCCTTCCGCGCTGCGCACCGTCGTCTCCGGCGTTCTCCGCGCTGAACAACTTCCGCCTCGAGGGCGGCTCCGGGCGGCAGGCACAGCAAGCCACATTTGACCCGGCCACCCATACTCTCAAGCCGCTCTTTACGACCACGAATAGCGTCCGGCGCCACCATCTACGGCGTCTCACCGGCTGACCTCGGCGTGATCTACGGAATCCCAGCAGCGACGGCCCAGGGAAATGGGCGGCAAGAACGTCAACGTCGGCGTCATCGGCGATTCGGACATCAACGTCAACTACGTCAACAACTATCGGACCACCTTCGGCCTGGGCACCAACCCCCCGTGGTCGTGGTGGATGGCAACGATCCCGGCGTCGAATGACGATGCGTACATCGCCTACAAGCAGATCGAGCTGGTCAGCGCAGTCGCTCCGAACGCGACCATCTACTACTACACATCAGCGACGACAGACTACGATTCCGGTATCTACTTCGCGCTCCTCCGCGCCGTCGAGGATAACCAGGTGCAGGTGCTGCTGAACGGCTTCCAGCAATGCGAAACGGCAATCGGTAGCGGCGCAATGGAGCTGGTGAACGAGGTGTCAGAGCAGGCCGCTGCCCAGGGCATCACCTTCGTCGCCGCCTCCGGCAACACCGGCGCCGCAGGTTGCGAGGTTCCGGGCAATGCCGGAACCGCAACGACAGGCTTCGCCGTCAACGGCTATGCCAGCTCTCCTTACGTGACTGCCGTCGGCGGCACGGACTTCTTCTATGGAAGCACCGCAATTACCACGTACTGGAGCAATACCAACACCGGTTATAAGTCGGCGCTGAAATATATTCCGGAGCAGGTCTGGAACGACAGCTATGTTCCGGGTGGTACCGGCAACTCCGACAGCGCTCAGGGTCGCATCAGTGGAGTTGGCCAGCGGTGGCGGTCCCAGCACCGCGGGTCTGGATGGCATCTCCACACCCAACCCTATCCCTTCCTATCAGAGCGCTAATGCCAAGGTCACGGCCATCGGTAGCACGGCGCGCGTCATCCCCGATGTCTCGTTCTTCGCGGGCAGCGGCGCTAACAACAGCGAGGGCTACAACAACACAGCTTACCTCTTCTGCATGAAGTACAATGACTGCCTCTCGAGCGGGGCTGTCCAGTTCACGTACTCAGGCGGCACAGAGACCTCGAGCGCAGTATTTGCCGGCGCTGTCGCGCTTGCGGTCGAACAATACAATTCCGGCCTCGCGCTTCGGCCTGGGCAACGTTAACCCCGCGCTCTACTCCCAGCTCGGCTCAACAATCATCTCGCATGACATCACTCGCGGAACCAACGAGCTGGCATGCACCGGCTCTACCAATTGCAACGTGGAGCTACATGACCGGCTGGCTGTCGGCAAGCCGGTTATGACGCGGCTACGGGTCTCGGCAGCTTCGACATCACTAGCTTCGTCACTCTCTACAAGCCTTCCAATACCACGGCGAGCTCAGTGACTCTCACGCGTGACGGATTCGAATGGTATCGCCTTGCCGACATGCGTCGTCAGCGGCGTGACGAACTCACATTGCACCACGCACAGCGACTTGCTCAAGTTCGCGGTCGCTGCCTCGGGCGGCAGCGGCACACCAACCGGCGACGTGGGAATCTTCACCTCCAGCCCGCTGGCTGAATCGGCAGTGGAGCGCCTGACTCTGAGTAGTGGCACGGCAAACGATACGTGGAACCTGCTGCCCGGTGGCACCTACAACCTTTACGCCCGCTACGCTGGAGACTCCACCTATGCCCCCAGCGTCACGTCGACTCCTTACAACATCACCGTGAAGCCGGAAGCCTGCCAGATGGTGACCTATGGCCACAACATCAGCACCGGAACTTCAACCAACATCCATACGGGACGGCTGTCAGCATCACCGTTGAGCCATACCCCGCGCCCCCCACATACAACGTCGGCATCCCGTCCGGCTCCATCAAGGTGACCGACAACAGCACGCTCATCACGACCCTGCCGATCGATTCTCAAGGCGCTGCAACTTTCAACTCCAACCTGCTGGCATTCGGCTCCCATTCGATCGTTTTGACATACCCCGGCGATGCGAGCTTTAACTCTTGTCCGGTACGGCCCATATCTCGCCAATCGTGACAAAGGCTGCCACAACCACCACGCTGAATGCGCCTGAGACCGATACCGGCTCGTCCGATGGGGCTAGGACAGGGAGGTACACCGACCATCGGCGTCACTGCTGTGGTGCAGTCCGCGACGCTGCCCAGCAACGGAACTTCGCCCACAGGCACCGTCACCTTCAGCACGGCAACGCCCAGAACAACCACTCTGATTCCCGGCTTTGATCCGAATGGAAATGCCATCGCTACGGCGAGCATCGTCGTGGGTCAAAACGACATTCCGGCAAGCGGGAACATCAGTGCGACTTACAACCCCGCCGGTACAGAGGTGAACTACACCGGGTCCACCTCAAGCCCGGTCAGCTTCACTTCCAGCAATGCACTGATAAACACAACCACAACGACCACGTTCACCATCACCGACAATTACGGCACCTACCCCAGCAGCGGCACGTATCCAAACGCGAGCACTCCGAGCTTCCCTGTGCTGGACAGCATCACGCTGAACATGCACGTGGTGGCCAATCAACCGGCAAACAGCGTCTTCCTGGTGTATGCCAACGGCGTTCTGCTCACACCGGCTACCTGGTCGGGCGGCTTTCTTACTGGCGGTGGTATCACTCCCGACAACAATGGCAACGCCACATATACCATTCCGCAACAGAACGGATATCTGGCCTTGCCGTCGGGGCAGGTACAGTTCACAGTTCTCTATGACGGCTGGATCTACACCAACGGTACCCAGCAATCGGACCCGTCTGCTGCAAATCAGATCGTCACGATCGTGGACGATCGCACCAGCGCCGACTTCTCCTTGCAATCAGACACTACAGTCAATCAGGGGAAAGCGTTGTTGGCTTCAACCTCGACGGCGACTGCCACCTACAATCTGCGCCTCACCTCGCTCTATAACTTCCAGAGCGCCTACGCCTCTACGCCTATCAACCTGAGTTGCAAGGTTGTGGGTTATAGCCTGGCCGGGGTTCGCTCCGCGCCGGCAGGCCTGACCTGCGGGTTCGGCGCGCTATCCACCAGCACTGCGAGCGTTACGCTGGGCGGCTCCGGCTTTGCCACCCAGACCCTCGTCGTGGGCGCAGCCAGCGGCTACAGCATCGCCAGCAACACCGTCCCCGTGCAGCCTGCCACCCGCTGGTGGATGGCCGGCGGCGGCGCCACCCTGGCCTGCATCTTCCTGACTCGGATTGCCGTCACGCCGGCGCAAATGGCAAACGCTGCTCGGAGCCTGCGTGATGGTCATGGTCAGCTTCGGCATGAGCGGCTGCGGCGCAAGCGTAGCGTCCGGCCCGAACCAGCAGTACTACAACAGCATCAATGGCGGGGCGACCGGCACTCCGCTAGGCACCGGTACGCCTGTTCCTGCGGGCACCTACACCGTGCTCGTCACTGCAACCACCACTGTGAACACAACCCTCACTCACACTTTGCCGATCCAGGTACTGGTAGGCACAACCAACTAACCCGCTCACCGAAAGAAAGGCCACACTCACCCGAGTGTGGCCTTTCTCTTTGCAAGCTACTTCGATGCGGAGCGCCGCAGGGCAACGAATGAGCGTCCTTCATAGAGGCGATACGTGCCCGCCGGCGTATCGAGCACCTGCAGCGGCATCGGACGGTGCAGCTCCGCATCGTGATGGCTGCCGACATTCAACAGCTCGTGCGCACCCAGATCCATGACAACGAATCGGTCGTTCTGAAGGAAGCCCACTCCGTAAGCGCCGGGCGCGAGCATTCGCGCGTCGGTTCCATCGCCGAGTTGCAGCGGCACTTCGCTGATCAGATATGCCTGATAACGCTGCTGGATCCCGCTCGAATAACCGGAGGTATCTACCAGAGCCATCAGCGTGAACATGCCGTCTGTGTAGCGGATGCCGCCGCTGTTGCGCATCTGCACCGTCGCACTCTGTCCGCGGAAGAAGACCTCGGCCGGCATCAAGCCGCTCATCTGTTGCGGCTTCAACACGCCTGGCGCTTGTGCCTTTGGCGCGCTTTCCTGCTGCTGTGCCGCGAGCCACGGCGTCGCCATCCACGCACTCATTCCCAGTATGCCCGCGAGCGCCATGCGCCGCGCGGCTGCCAAGTTCGTCATGGCGTTAGCTTAATCCCTGTGACTCATTTGTTCACAGCAGCGGCGGCTGTTTCATCGGCGGAGTGCAGATGCCAGGGCACGCTCTCGCCGGAAAGCTCGGGATGGCTGCGCAGGAAACCGAGCGTCGCCGTGCTGGCCATCGGGTCGTCCTTCTCGTCAGCAAACAGCGCCGCCTGGGCTGCAGCCTTCTGCTTATCACCTTTACGCCGATAGATGATCGCGAGATTGTAGTGTGCTGAAAGATCATCCGGCTCAATGGCCTGTACGGTCTCATACTCAGTCCGCGCCAAGTCGTATTTGTGCTGCTGGTAATAACTGAACCCGAGCTCACGATGCGCATCGATGGAGCGCGGAAACAGCGCAATCACCTTCTGCAGGCTGACGACCGCGGAATCCAGGTCGCCCTGATTGCGCTCCACCAGCGCCTGGTAATAGAGAGCGCGCGCATCTCTCGGCATCATCGTCAGCGCCTGCTTCAGGCTCGCTGCAGCATCGGCATAGCGCTCCCACTGCAGGTAAACGACGCCCAGGTTGGTGTATGCATCGCCATAGTCGGGCCGCAGCTTCAGCACCTCGCTGAACGCGTCCTTCGCCTGCGCGTACTGTGACTGGTCCAGCAAGGCGATACCGAAGTTGTTCCATCGCATCCAGTCCGCATTGTCGCCCGGGGCAGCCGCCACCGGCGCGTTGGTGCCAATCTTCAGCACGCGCGAGCGCACGGCCATCTCGGCAACTGGGTAAGGCGGATGCTTTTCACCCACCGCAAAGTTTGTGAACGGCTGGTCGAAGTGCCGATAGTTCACCTTGGCCGTGATCGTGTACGGTCCAACGCCATCCTTCGGGATTCGGAATCCATATCGCACCAGCGTGGAGCGGCCCGGCTGGATGGTTGCGTCCGTCGCCGTGGTGTGGCGGTCCCATATCTCGTGCTTCACCAGGAGATTCCCCTTGGCGTCCAGCAGGCGCGTCACAAAGCTGTGTGCACCCGGATCGAGATAGCCTTCGGGATTCAGCCTACCGCTGGCGTGCAGCACCTTTCCTGTCGCGTCTGTGAGCTCAAATTCCGTCCACGCCTGATACATATCGCGCTGCTCCGGGATCAGCGTGTGACCGATTCCCTTGTTCTGGATCACCACCATCGCCTGCAATTCGTCGCCGGGTTTGAGCTCGAATCCCTTGGTGCCCAGCGGTGCAACGAGATCGGAGCCGTCCGGCCGCGCCAATGCGAACAGGTCAACGTTGAGCTTATCCGTCTTCAGATATTCCAGCGTCTTCTTCAACTGCTCATCGTAGCCATACAGAAATGGCACGGCCGTATTGCCGCCGATCCAGCGATGCGAGACGATCGTCCCGTTCTTCGCCGCCACGTCGGCCTGCACCGCAGCTTCACGCGGCATGTGGCAGCTCTGGCAGGTCTGGTAGTCCTTCTTGTAGAACGGCAATGGGGACTGCTTGGAGTATGACGACCGCTGCCATTCGTCGTAGAGGCCGATCGCGCGCAGCCATTTGTAGTCGTTCAGCGTCTCCGGGATGTTCGCCTTATGGCACGCGGCGCAGTATTCCGGCGTGCGATAGAAATCCTTCATCACCGCTGCTTTGTGGCGATCGACGTGCGCGTTGATCTCGGCAAAGCTCACCTCACCCGGAATCGGCTTGCCCTGCTCATCTACCATCACGGCGGGCACGCCCATCACATAGGAGCCGAGTCCATAAGTAGGCTGGAGCTTCTGGATGGAATGGCATACCGTGCACGTCACGCCGTCCTGGTCCGAATCGCGGTCCGAGAGAGCCGGATGCGGCGTGACCTGTCCGGAAAAAAGCATGATCGGGTTGTGGCAGCCTTCGCAGTGACGCGAGAACTCCATTCCCTTGGAGTTCTGCAGCAAACCCACATTCTTCGTGTAGAACGGCGTGCGAAACGAATTCGCATGCACGGACTGCCGCCACTGATGATAGGTCGCCTCATGACAGTGCTGGCAATATTGCGCCGTGGGAAAGGCGCCCGGCTGGATGAACGTGTCGCCTTCGATCTGGGCGATGCTGGGCAGGAAAGGCTGTCCCTTGCCAAAGCGATAGCTATACGTCTGCTCCATCTGTTCGGCGTATTTCTGGCGCTCCGCATCCACGCGTTCGCCCGCATGCAGCGACTTCAGGCCGCCGACACACAACGCAGCAAGTCCCGCCGCGCAAAGCAGCCAGCGCGAGATTGTGATTGCGGAGTCGCGACTTTTGAGGGGCGTCATCGAGAACATCACTGGCCCTGCACTGCGAGAGGTGCCGCCTCGAACTATAGCGGCCGCGCGCATCCTCGGACAAGTGAGAAATGCCGCTGGAAGCCCTATAAACACTGGCGTTTTCGCTGCGTAGCGTATTTCTCCACCTTTCGATTGAGAGCCGGATCGAACCTGAGTTTGGCGCGCGTGCGCGAACCTGTATTCTACGAATCGGCCAGGAGCGTCACCGCGTGTGTCAGCGCACGCATCCCATCCTGGACTGATCGAGTGCAAAGGAGCGCTATGCCGATTCGCGCCACTGGTAAAAATCTGTCCCGCGAACAGGACGCTGCCGCAACCCAGGTACAGCAGGACCTGGAGCGTCCCACCGCAATCCAGATCTTTGCTCAGGTCGAGAAGAACGCACGGCAGGAGCTGCGCCGGCCGGCGCGCAGCCTCGCGGTCTCGGGCTTTGCCGGCGGAGTCACGATGGGACTCACCGGTCTCGCCACCGCGATCGCGCGCGCCGAGCTCGGCACCAGTGGATTCGCCCACTTCATCACCAACCTGCTCTATCCGATCGGCTTTATCGCTGTCATTCTTGGCCGTGCACAGCTCTTTACGGAAAACACCCTCTATCCGGTAGCTCTGGTGCTGAGCGAGCGACGCCACTACTGGGCGACGCTGCGGCTCTGGGTGATTGTGCTCGTCTGCAACTGCCTGGGAACCCTCGCGTTCGCCGCACTCGCTGTCCGTACCGATGCGCTGCAGCCAAGGTATGTCGATAGCCTTGCCACGATCGGCATGGAAATTGCCAACCATTCGCTCTCAACCATCTTCTGGAGCGCCATCATCGGCGGCTGGATTATCGCGCTCGTCGCGTGGCTGGTCAGCGGCAGCCACTCTATCAGCGGATCCATGCTGCTCATCTGGCTTCTCGCCTTCGTTGTGGGACTCGGCCACTTCGCCCACTGCGTCGCCAGCAGCGGCGAAGTGCTGTCTGCCGTGCTGCACCATCAGCTACCCGCGGCCCGCTATTTCCGCTGGCTGTGGCCCGCGGTGCTGGGCAACATCGTCGGTGGCGTCGGCCTGGTCACGCTGCTCGAATACGGACAAACCGTAGAAGAGTGAATGTCGGACAAGCAGGGCTCAGCGCTGCGGAACGGCGCGCTGCTTTCGCAGCATCGCGTCGCGCACCGCTTCGAAATCGCGCCGGCGGATCGGGCATCAGAGAATGCTCCACCGCGCGCTTATAGCCGCCGGTCCAGATCGTGTACATCACGGCCAGCGCGCAGCCCACGCCGAGGGCAAACCCGAAGAAGTACGCCGATCATGATGTTCCAAAGCTCACCCATCGAGCCTCCCGGCCGTCCGCTAGCTTACAGCGCACGATACATCACCAGCGCATCGACGTAGCCATGCACCGGATGCAGAAACGCGCCCGGCAGCCGGCCCACTGTGGCAAAGCCAAGCGCCGCCCACAGCCGCACTGCCCGCTCGTTTGTGCTCACGACAAAGTTGAACTGCATCGCGCGAAAGCCGCGCTCGCGCGCCATATCCAGCGAGTGCAGACACATCGCGCGAGCCACGCCGCGGCCCATCGCCTGCTTGCGCCGTCATGTAGCCGCAGTTGGCCACGTGCGCCCCGCCGCCACCGCTGATTGGCGCGGAGAAAATACGTGCCGAGAATCGATCCGCCTTCCTCGGCCACGAATGTCTCATGTCCCGGAGAGAACCAGTAGGCCAGCGCATCCTCGCGGCTCATCTCCCGCGGCAAGGTGTACGTCTCGCCCGCGCGCAGCACCGGCTCAAGAATCTGCCAGATCGCCTCATCGTCGTCGCCGCGTTGCACTGCGAATCAACATGCCGTCATCCATGATCCGGTCGCACAGACAACGATGCCCCGCCCGATATGCGGACGAGGCATCGTTGCCCTTCATGATGCTTACAGTTGGTTCATCTTCTGCAGGAACTCGGCGTTGTTCCGCGTCTTGAACTGGCGGTCCACCAGCAGTTCCATCGCCTCTACCGGCGACAGCGGATTGAGCACCTTGCGCAGAATCCAGATGCGCTGCAGGTCTTCCTTGCCGATGAGCAGCTCTTCCTTGCGCGTGCCGGAGCGCTGGATATCGATCGCCGGGAAGACACGCTTGTCCACCAGCTTGCGGTCCAGGATGACTTCCATGTTGCCGGTGCCCTTGAACTCTTCGAAGATCACCTCATCCATGCGCGAGCCGGTATCGACCAGCGCCGTGGCGATGATGGTCAGCGAACCGCCTTCTTCAATGTTGCGTGCCGCGCCGAAGAAACGCTTCGGCCGCTGCAGCGCATTCGAATCCACGCCGCCTGACAGCACCTTGCCCGACGGCGGCACGATGGTGTTGTAGGCGCGCGCGAGACGCGTAATCGAATCGAGCAGGATCACCACATCGCGCTTGTGCTCGACCAGGCGCTTCGCCTTTTCGATCACCATCTCCGCCACCTGCACGTGGCGCGCGGCGGGCTCATCGAAGGTCGAGCTGATCACTTCGCCCTTCACCGAGCGCTGCATGTCCGTGACCTCTTCCGGCCGCTCGTCGATCAGCAGCACGATCAGTGCGACCTCGGGATGGTTGGTCGTGATCGAGTTCGCGATCGACTGCAGCAGCATGGTCTTGCCGGTGCGCGGCGGAGCGACGATCAGTCCGCGCTGTCCCTTGCCGATCGGCGTCAGCAGGTCCATCACGCGGCCGCTGGTGTTCTCGTGCACCGTCTCCATGCGGATGCGCTCTTCCGGATAGAGCGGCGTCAGGTTGTCGAACAGGATCTTGTTGCGCGTCTCTTCCGGCGATTCGAAGTTGATGGCTTCGATCTTCACCAGCGCGAAATACTTTTCGCCTTCGTGCGGCGGCCGCACGTTGCCGCTGATGGTGTCGCCGGTCTTCAGATCGAACTTGCGGATCTGCGAAGGGGAGACATAGATGTCGTCGGGGCCAGGCAGATAGTTGTAATCGGGAGAGCGGAGGAAGCCATAGCCGTCGGGCAGGATTTCAAGCACGCCCTCGGCGAAGATGTGGCCCTCTTTTTCGCTCTGCGCCTGAAGGATTTTGAAGATCAGGTCCTGTTTGCGAAGCCCGCTGGCTCCGGGAATTTCGAGGGTGCGCGCAATGCGGCTCAGCTCAGTAATATTTTTTTCTTTCAGTTCTGCGATAGTCACAATTCACCTACGGTGGGAGGTTGGGAGGGAGATCGATGATGGAAGGAAGGGTGTAGTTCAGGAAGGGAGTTTGCTGGTAACGGTTAGACGACTCGCCGCAGCGAGCGGCCGCGCTTACGCTGCGCGGCGCTGCTGCGAAACCTGCTCAGAAGCCACTTTAACGTCGCCGTTCATACCCATGGGGCTTGCCTGATGGAACCGGACAAGAACTTCATTCGTGGTGTCCTGCAGGCGGGTGTTCGGCTTGTGGAGCTTCCGCGTGGCCTTGGAGGCCAACTGACAGAGCTGGTAGCGATTCGAAATGTGGGTGAGTGCCCCATAGATCAGATCGGAACGCATGAAGATTTTCCTCTCATTCCTCGACGGTCTTGGCACGGTCCCCCATGAGCATTCCCATTGGACGCCGACACCTCAGTCTTTGTTGTTTCTCTTAACCACTTAATGACGCACAACCTTCCAAAAAGATGCAGAAGTGCGCCACACATGACAGCCTTTGCTTTCCCTTGATTTGCAATGCTCGGAATTGGCAACTCGACGTCCGGAGCCGCACACCTGAATCAGCCGGAAAAACGAACTTCAGGCTACCGAAACACCCTCGTTCACCGGTTCAGGGACGCGAGAAACCTTTGTCTTGGAGGTGACAGAAGAGCGGTATCACCCCTGGCAGGTTCGACATTATCGTTAACTCTGGCGGAGGTCAACACTTTTTTCATAGGCGGCCTAAAGGAAGTATCCATATATCCGTAAAGAATTCGTAAACTATGCTTATTTTTGTGTAAGTTAACGAGACAAGATGGCATCTACGTTACTAGACGATCCTGAGCAGGATGCACGGAAAATAGTGCTGAATTCTCCTGAAAACCATAGCACCGCTGCCAGCGATCCACAGGCGCATCAGTTCCAGTAATTCCGGTCCAGGGTCCGGTACTGGATCGCCTCGGCCAGGTGCTGCACCGTCAGCGCTGCGGCGCCCTTCCAGATCCGCGATCGTCCGCGCGACCTTCAATATGCGATCGTGCGCCCGCGCGCTCAGCCCCTGCTGCTGCATCGCCCGTTCCAGCAGCCGGTCGGCTTCCGGCGGCAGCTCGCACCATTGGCGGATCTGCCGCGTTGTCATCTGCGCATTGGAGTAGATGGCCTCGCCCTGAAAGCGCTCATGCTGCCTGACCCGTGCCGCCAGCACCCGCGCCCGAATCTCCGCCGATCCCTCGTTCGCCTGCCCGGCGCGCAGCTCTCGATACTGCACCGCCGGCACCTCTATATGGATATCGATGCGGTCCAGCAGCGGTCCCGAGACCCGCGACACATAGCGCTGCATCATCGGGCGGCGTGCACTGGCACTCGCGGCTCTTGTCGTTGAAGTAGCCGCACGGGCAGGGATTCATCGCCGCTGCCAGCATGAAGCGCGCGGGAAAATTCAGCGACATCGACGCGCGCGCAATCGTCACCGTGCCATCCTCCAGCGGCTGCCGCATCACCTCCAGCACATTGCGCGGAAACTCCGGCAGCTCATCCAGAAACAGCACGCCGTTGTGCGCCAGCGAAACCTCGCCCGGCCGCGGCACCGCGCCGCCGCCGATCAGTCCGGCATCGGAGATCGTGTGGTGCGGCGAGCGGAACGGCCGCTGCGTCACCAGCCCCGAGTCTCGCGTCCAGCACCCCGGCTACCGAGTGGATCTTCGTCGTCTCCAGCGCTTCGGCAAAGGTCAGCGGCGCCAGAATCGACGGCAGCCGCTTCGCCAGCATCGTCTTGCCCGAACCCGGCGGCCCGATCATCAGAATGTTGTGGCCGCCCGCCGCCGAAATTTCCAGCGCGCGCTTCGCCATCGTCTGCCCGCGCACATCCTTGAAGTCGAAGGGATAATGCTGCAGCGCATCCAGCATCGCGCTCGAGTTCACGCGATACGGCTGCACCTGGATGCCGCCATTCACCGCGGCATTCAGCAGCTCGCGCGCCTCCGGCAGCGACTCCACCGGATATACATTCAGCCCCTCGACCACCGCGGCCTCCGCCGCATTCGCCGCCGGCACAATCAGATTGGCGATGCCGCGCTGCTTCGCTGCCACCGCAATCGGCAACATGCCCGGCACGCCGCGCACGCTGCCATCCAGCCCCAGCTCGCCTACGGTCAGGAACTGGCTCAGATCGCGGTTCTCGAGCGCGCCATACGCACCCAGAATGCCGACCGCAATCGGCAGATCGAAGCCCGAGCCTTCCTTCTTCAGATCGGCCGGCGCCAGATTGATGGTGATATGCGTGGGCGGCAGCGAGAAACCGGAGTTGCGGATCGCAGCACGCACGCGGTCGCGGCTCTCGCGCACCGCAGCATCCGGCAGCCCAACGGTGGAGAAGCGATCCTGCGTCTCCTGGATGCCGGAGAAATCCACCTCAACATCGATGATGTGCGCGTCGATGCCATACACCGCAGCACTCAGCGCTTTGAAATGCATCCCTGGGCCCGCCCGTGGTTCCGTGGGAAAAGTCGAGTATAGCCAGCGGCTTGCGCGCGAAGGCAGGCCACAAAGGTTGCAGACGGCAAGCGAATCAGCAGACGGCAAGTCAGCTTGGATTCGGGATAAGTACCACGCGGTGATGGCACGACTTTCTACCCCGAAATTGTATCCAGGCAGGTGCTTTGTCGGACTCCCTAACTCGCCAACTTGCTGACTCGCCGCTGCTACCATAGCCAGTCGTGAAAACCTCGCTGTTCGATCTCTATAAAGTCGGCATCGGGCCCTCCAGCTCGCACACCATGGGTCCCATGCGCGCCGCGCGCACCTTCCTGCTGGCGCTCGATGCGCACAACCTCCTCGACTCCACCGTCGAAGTCCGCGCCGATCTCTACGGCTCACTCGCACTCACCGGCATGGGCCACGGCACCGATCGCGCCGTCATCCTCGGCCTGCTTGGTGAAGAGGCCAGCACGCTCGATCCCGACACCATCGACAGCAAGCTCGAAGCCATCCGTCTCTCGTCAACACTCTCGCTCCTCGGCCGCCACACCATTCCTTTCCGCGAAGAACAACACATCCTCTTCCATCGCGACCAGATGATGCCGCCCGGCGCGCAGACCCAGCATCCCAACGGCATCCGCTTCACCGCATCCGATGTCACCGGCGCGCCGCTCTTCAGCGCGACATACTTCTCCATCGGCGGCGGCTTCATCGTCGAAGACGGCGCCGACGTGAACGCGCGCCGATGATGACCACCAGTTCTCTGCCCTATCCCTTCCGCAGCGCCGCAGAGCTGCTGGAGATGGCGAAGCGCGACAACCTGCGCATCGACGAGGTCATGATGCGCAACGAGTGCGCCCGCCGCGGCAATAGATGACACGCCCGATGCCGCGAACTCCGTGCGCCGCGACATCCTGCACATCTGGGAGGTCATGCAGAGTTGCGTCGCGCGCGGCCTCGCGACCGATGGCATTCTGCCCGGTGGACTGCGCGTGCGCCGCCGCGCCAAACGTCTCGCCGCACGCCTGCAACAGCAGCAGGCCGCAGGCAAAGGCACGGGCGATCCGCTCGCGCCGCTCGACTGGGTCACCATCTACGCCATGGCCGTGAACGAGGAGAACGCCGCAGGCAGCCGCGTCGTCACCGCGCCCACCAATGGCGCAGCCGGGGTCATCCCCGCCGTCGCGCACTACTACCGCAACTACGTCACCGGCGCGGACGAGGCCGGCATCCTGCGCTACTTCCTCACCTCGGCGGCCATCGGCATTCTCTACAAGGAGAACGCATCGATCTCCGGCGCAGAGGTCGGCTGCCAGGGCGAGGTCGGCGTCGCCTGCTCCATGGCCGCGGGAGGACTCGCCGCCGCGATGGGCGGCACCAATCCGCAAGTCGAGCATGCCGCCGAAATCGGCATGGAGCACAACCTCGGCATGACCTGCGACCCCATCGGCGGCCTCGTCCAGATTCCCTGCATCGAGCGCAACGCGATGGGCGCAGTCAAAGCGGTGCACGCCTGCCGCATGGCGTTAGCTGAAGAGGACGAGCACAAAGTCTCCCTCGACCAGGTGATCCGGACCATGTACGAAACCGGCCTGGACATGCAGTCGCGCTACAAGGAGACTTCGCTGGCTGGGCTTGCTCTGAATGTTATCGAGTGCTGACGAAGTGGCTCAGCTCAGCCGAATTGGCAGAACTTCAGTAGGAATGCTTAGTCCGGCGCGCTTATGACAAACTCCGCCCGCAAATGCCCGAGATGCAGATCGCTGCTAAGCGGCGTTATAAGGATCCCGTCCTGCTGGTATTCCTCAAACACCGTCTGCAACTCCGTCACCATCCCGTCATACCCGTGCTCACCTGCCCGAGGAATCGCCGAGAGCGATCCCGCATAGCCAAGCAGGGTCGCAAAATTCACCGTCATGGCGTGATGCAGCGTTCTCCGATGCCAGCTCGATGTATCAAGAAACCCCTGCAATCGCTGGTTGAAGTCGCGAGTCGTATCTGCCTCAGCGGAATCCATACGCCATTTGCGAAGAATCTCCGAGAGCCGGCTCGATACGGGCGCCCCGCTGTCGCGATGCCCGCTCGTCGCCACCAGCACCCAGCCATCCGGACGCAGAATGCGCGCGAACTCCCGATGCGCACGCGGCCAGTCGAACCAGTGCATCGCGCGCCCAACGGCAATCAAATCAACCGACGCATCCGGTAGCGTGGTGGCCTCCGCGCTTCCTTTCACAACTTCAAGCTTGGGTTGTTGCGCGGCCAATGCCCGGCACGACTCCATCATCTCGCTGTTCGGTTCGACCGCAATCACGCGATGCCCAGCTTCCAGGAATATCTCCGCCAGCATGCCCGTGCCCGCACCGACATCGGCGACCACGGCAGCGTCCGGCAGCGCGCCATGCTCACGCAAAAATGCGATGATCCCGCGCGGAAATCGCGGGCGGTAGGCGAGGTACGCCTGCACGCGTCCTGAGAATCGTTCTGTGTGTGAGTGATCGCGGCCCAATCCGTGACCTCACGCGGCGGAGTGTTTTGCCTGCGCGTCCGCCACGGTGTCGCCCATCTCGTGGCCGTCCTGAATCTTCAGCAGGCGCAGGATCGGCGAAGTCAGCATCGTGGTCACCAGCGCCATCACCACCAGCATGGTGAAGAGCGTCGGTGAGAAGACTCCCACGTTGTAAGCGATGTTCAGCACGATCAGTTCTACCAGGCCACGCGTGTTCAGCAACGCGCCCAGCGCTCCCGCGTCGCGCCAGGAGTGACCGCTCCACCGCGCCGCCAGGATCGCGCCGCCCATCTTGCCCGCCACCGCGGCCACCAGCACGATGCCTGCCCACACCCACATCTTCGTATCGTTCAGCAGATCCAGCCGCGTGCGCATGCCGGTCAGCGCGAAGAAGAGCGGCAGCAACAGTACGGCAATCAGCATGTCCGACCGCTCGCGAATCTCCTCCTGCCAGCGCGGAATGCGTGGGAAGCACACGCCTGCAAGGAACGCGCCGAAGAGCGGATGGATTCCCAGCACATCCGTCGCCGCGGCGGACAAGAGCACGGAGGCAACCACGACGCCGAGTAGCTCCAGCGACATTTTCGTCGACTTGTAACGCTTGACCGCCAGGTTTGCTAGCGGACGCACAACACCGAGCATGAACAGCAGATAGCCGACCAGCCCGGCCATGCGGACACCCAGGCTGGCAGAGCCGCCGTCCTTGCCCAACAGCGCAAGCGCAAAGGCCAGCAGCAACCACGCGACCACATCATCCACAGCCGCGCACAGGATGGCCGTTGTCCCCAGCGAAGTTGTTTGCAGCCGCCGCTCCTCAAGAATGCGCGCCAGCACCGGGAACGCCGTGATGCTCATCGCGATGCCCAGGAAGAGCACGAAAGGCATGCTGCCAATGCCATGCGGCGCAAAGCGGATGCGCAGGGAGTGCGCCAGCAACGCCGCCATCGCAAACGGAAACAGGATGCTCATCCCGCTGGCCACCACAGCAGTGCTTCGCTGCTTATAAAGCTGCGCGTAATCCAGCTCCATCCCGATCAGGAACAGATAGAGGATCAACCCCACCGTGCTGAGGTTCTCGAATGCGGCAAAGGAATGCGGCGTGAAGATGTGCGCGACGCTCGGCAAATATCGTCCGAGCACCGAAGGTCCGATCAGGATGCCGCCGATAATCTCACCGATGACGCGCGTCTGACCCAGCTTGCGGGCAGCCCACCCGCAGGTCAGCGTCACCAGCAACACAATCGACATCTGCAGGAGCAGGAGCGTCATGCGATGCGCTGTCCCTTTCGGCGGTTTCCAGAGGCAGTCTTGAAGTGCATGTCAGACACAGCGTGGATTCAGGTGCCCACGATCTGCGCCGCTTCTACCGACGGTGCGCATCTCGCCGGAGATGCGGTCCCCACTGGTCCGTTGACGATCGCTGGCCAAGCTCCGGGGTTTTTCTATTGTAGCTTCGACACTCCCGCTACGCGCCGGGATGCCCCGCCTGTGTGCAAATGGCCATCCCGATGCGTTCCTTCAGCGCTCTACAGCCATCGCGACGGAGTTCCCACCGCCCAGGCACAGTGCCGCAACGCCGCGATGCAGATTGCGATGCTTGAGCGCGTAGATCAGCGTGGTGAGCACGCGCGCCCCGCTGGCGCCAATGGGATGTCCCATCGCCACCGCGCCACCGTTCACGTTCACACGCGCGGCGAGCTCCGGCGCATCCAACCCCACTTCCTTCATCACGCCCAGCGCCTGCACCGCAAACGCCTCATTCAACTCGTAAAGATCCACCTGCTCCCTCGCCCATCCAGCTTTCTGGAGCACGCGCTGGATGCCGATCACCGGCGCCAGCATCACCCATTTGGGATCGATGCCGCTGGTCGCCTGCGCCCGGATTTTCACCATCGGTTCCAGCTTCAGCTCCGCAGCTTTCCGCGCAGACATCACCACTACAGCGGCCGCGCCATCGTTCACTCCCGGAGCATTGCCCGCCGTCACCGTGCCATCTTTTTTGAACGCCGGCTTCAAGCGCGCGCAGCCCTTCCAGCGATGCGTCCTCGCGCACGCTTTCGTCACGATCCAGCACTGCGGCAGGCTCGCCTTTCTTCTTAGCCGGAATCTCCACCGGCAGCATTTCATCTTTGAACGCGCCCGCCTTCTGCGCGGCCGCCGCCTTCCGGTGCGAGGCCAGCGCAAACGCATCCTGCTGCTCGCGCGTGATGGAGTGCTTCTCCGCCACGTTCTCGCCCGTCACACCCATGTGGTAGTCGTTGTAGATCTCCCACAGGCCGTCGCGAATCATCGCATCCACCACCTTCGCGTCGCCCATGCGAAATCCGTTGCGTCCCTGCGGCAGCAGATACGGCGCGTTGGTCATCGACTCCATCCCGCCCGCAACCACGATCTCCGCATTGCCCGTCTGGATGGCCTGCGCCGCCAGCGCCACCGCCTTCAGTCCGGAGCCGCACACTTTATTGATGGTCATCGCGCTCACGCTCGGAGGCAGTCCGCCGCCCAGCGCCGCCTGCCGCCCGGGATTCTGCCCCAGTCCCGCGGAAACTACATTGCCCATAATGCATTCGTCGATCTGTTCCGGCGCAACACCCGCGCGACGCACCGCTTCGCGCACCGCCAATGCGCCCAACTGCACCGCGCTGTAACCCGACAGCGATCCCTGGAACTTTCCCGTAGGCGTCCGCACAGCGGAGACGATCACAACTTCTTCCATCTTGAAGACCTCAACTTCCCGTGGGCCGCGCTGCTCCGCATGGCCAACGTGTGAAGATAGCAGGGACCGAAATCCAGCGGCAATCCAGCTACCGTGAGCACACTCCGCAGCGACAGCGTACAAACCGAAGCTTCTCAGCCAACCCAACTGCTCGCGCCCCTCTGGCACACCGGCGTCATCATCGTTTTGCTGCTCGGCATTTCGGTCGTGAACGCGCTCACGCCATCACCTGGCATCGCAGTCCCGTTCGCATCTCGCCATGTATGCCGTCACGCTGGTCTGGGAGTGGATCCTGCTCGCGCTGGTGCACTGGGGACTCTTGATGCGCGGCACGCCGCTGCGTCAACTGCTGGGCCTCCGGCGTCGCGGCGCGGCGGAACTCTGGACCGATATTGCGATCGCCCTCGGCTTCTGGTTCGCCTCCCTGATCGTGCTCGGCGCCGTCGGTCTTCTGCTGCGACTCGCCCATCTTCATCCGGAAGACATCCGCGGCGTGGTCTCGCAAATGGCGCCCGCATCCGCCGGTGAGCTGGCATTCTGGATCGCGCTCAGCATCTCTGCGGGCATCTGCGAAGAGCTGATTTTTCGCGGTTATTTGCAGCAGCAGTTCACTGCGCTCACGCGGCGCATATGGCTCGGCATCGCGATTTCAGCAGTGTTTTTCGGCCTCGCGCATGGTTACGAAGGCAAGAGCGGTATGCTGCTCATCGTGTTGTACGGCGCATTCTTCGGCATCCTCGCGCATCTCCGTCGCAGTCTGCGCGCGGGCATGTTCGCGCACGCGTGGCACGATTCCGTGAGCGGCATCGTGCTCTACTTCGCCAGTCATCTGCTCCACCGCATCCCACACTAGTTGCAGACTCGGCCTCGAAGACGAAGTCGCGCGCAAAAAGAAGAGCGCGTTCCCGCGATTTTTTTCTTGACACTCCATTACCACCACTCTATACATTCCGTAACTGCAACATCTGCGTTGCAGCACAAGGGAGAATAGAAACCATGGCAACAAAGAAGGCAGCCAAGAAGCCGGCCAAGAAGGCGGCAAAGAAGGCAGCGAAGAAGAAGTAAGTAAGTCAACCTAACAGGCAACAGACTCGGGGGACGCAGGCAAGCGTCCCCCGAGGTGTTTTTGCGGCACAATTTTTCGCAGCCGCCAGACGCGATAAAGTTTGTGCATGACGCGCCGCCGCTGGATCGCCGATACCTGGAACGACGCCACCGCAGCGCTGCACGGCGATCAGGCCCAGCATCTCAGCCGCGTGCTCCGCGCCCAGCCAGGCATGGAGTTTGACGTTGTCGCCGGCGGCCGCGCATGGCTTGCCCGCATCGCTTCCATCGATCGCGACAGTGTCCAATTCACACTCCTCCACGAGCTTGGAGACCGCAGCCCGCCTTCCCGTCACGCTGCTGCTGAGCATCTTCAAATTCGACCGCATGGAGTGGGCCATCGAGAAAGCGGTGGAGCTCGGCTCGAGCCGCATCGTGCCCGTGCTTGCCGAGCCGGACAGAAAAACATCTTGCCCAGGCAGCCGCCAAACGCGTCGAACGCTGGCGCCGCCTCGCGCTCGAAGCCGCCAAGCAGTCCCGCCGCAGCGATCTGCCGGAGATCGCCGAACCTACCGGTTAGCGGACAATTCTTGCGACGGACAACCCGGACGCCGAAGCTGGCGCGGCCGCCCGTCCACTCCGCATCCTGCTTTCGGAGACGGAAGAAGATCAGCCGCTGTTACGCGTTCTTCAGGAGAACGCAGCTGATGCGGCGAGCGGAACCATGCTGGCCGTCGGCCCGGAGGGCGGATGGACCGCCGCCGAAATCGCGCTGTTCACGAGCGCCGGATGGCACAGCGCCAGCTCTTGGGCCGCGCATCCTGCGGGTAGAAACCGCCGTCATCGCCGCCCTGGCAATCGTCAACGCGCGCGGCTGGCATGCTCGCCGATCCATGAGTGTCATCCTGAGCAGAGCGAAGGACCCGCAGTCTGTAAGTCAAGACCACTCCGCCGGAAGTGAGCGACCAAAGGAAGCGAATCACAACGACTCGCGCCAAAGGCGCCATCCGCCCGGACGGCAAGTCCTAGTTGAAGAGGTCCTTCATCTTGTCCATCAAACCGCGCGAGGCGACGCGGTTCTCCACCCCGAGCGTGGTGCCCAGTTGCTGGATCGCCTCGCGCTGCGCCTTGGTCAGCTTCTTCGGCGTCTCCACCACGACCTGCACAATCAGGTCGCCGCGGCCGCGCTCATTCAGGTACGGCACGCCCTTGCCGCGCAGCCGGAACTCCCTGCCGCTCTGCGTGCCTTCAGGAATCTTCAGCGTCGTCTCGCCTTCCAGCGTCTGGATGGAGATTTCCGCACCCAGCGCCGCCTGCGGAAACGACACGATGACCGCAAAATGCAAATCGTGCCCTTCGCGCTCGAAGTACGCGTGCGGCTTCACTGCCAGTACGACGTAGAGATCGCCGGCATTCCCGCCGTAGCGGCCCGCATCGCCTTCGCCCTGGTAGCGGATGCGCGTGCCATCCTCGACGCCCGCCGGAATCTTCACCTGGATGGAGTGCTCCTTCTCCACGCGCGCCTCACCGTCGACAGGTGTGGCATGGTTCGGTGACCACCTGGCCGGTTCCGCTGCAGATCGGGCAGGTCCGCGCGATCGAGAAGAAGCCCTGCTGGAAGCGCACCTGGCCGCGCCCGCCGCACTGCTGGCAAGTGCTCGCCGACTTGCCATGCGCCGCGCCGGAGCCGCGGCATTCCCCGCACACGTCCATGCGCTTGATGGTGACGTTCGTCTCCTTGCCGAAGACCGCCTCCTCGAACTCGATGCGTCAGGTCATAGCGGATATCGCGGCCGCGCTGCGCACGCGAAGCCCGCCCGCTGCGTCCGCCGGCAACGTTGAACATCTCTCCGAAAAAGTCGCCGAAGATATCGCCAAGATCGACGCCGCCCGGGAACCCGCCCCCAGCGCCTGCCGCGCCGCTCACTCCGGCGACACCATAGCGGTCATAGGCCGCGCGCTTGTCCGGATCGCTCAGCACCTGGTAGGCCTCGCTCGCCTGCTTAAAGCGCTCCTCCGCCTCCGGATTGTCCGGATTGCGGTCAGGGTGATAGCGCATCGCCAGCTTGCGGTATGCGGTCTTCAGCTCCTGCTCGCCGCACTCTCTCGAAACGCTCAGGACTTCGTAGTAATCGACGTGTGCCACGTTTGCCATTTTTCCTGTACTCGTTCTTCTGTCCAGCTCTCCGGGAATCCATCGTCCGGGTTATGTGATAGGGATCTCGCTCCGTGCGCCGCAGCTCGCCGGCGCTCCGCCTACGCTTCCGACAGGTTCGGGTTCACGGAGATACGCACCAGCGCCGGCCGCAGCAGCCGCTCCTTGATGCGATAGCCGCGCCGGATCTCATCTATTACCTGATGATCGGGCAGGTCCGTACGCTCCACACTTTCCAGCGCCTCATGGACCCGCGGATCGAACGGCTGGCCCACCGTCTCCACCGGCGTCACGTTCAGCGACGCGCAGCACCTCGTCCATCTGCTTCGCGATCAGCTCCACGCCGGTGCGCAACTGCTCCGCCGTGCCATTCGAGTTCAGCGCCAGCCGGAAGTTGTCCAGCACCGGCAGGAATTGCTCCACCGCATCCGCCACGGCAAAGGCCCGATAGTCGGCACGCTCGCGCTGCTCGCGCTTCCTCGCGTTGTCGAACTCCGCCTGCAGCCGTGCGAGCCGGTCGATCAGCCCGTCGCGCTCCGCCCGCAGGCGCTCATACTCCTCGTGCAGGCCCGGTCATGGTCTCGACCACCGCCGTAGGCGGCTGGAGCGCTCGCCGGCCTTGGCCGGTTCCGCTGCGCGTGCCGGTCTTGCGCTTCGGTCTTCGCCTCAGGCTCGCTCCGGATTGCGATGGGCTGCGGTTCGGGAATCACGTCGTTGAACTTCGGCTGCGTTCCCGGCGTTCTGGTTTCCGCGATTCTCTGTCTTCTGTTCTTCCGTCTTCACTTCGCTGGTTGTGTCTGTCGCGTTTTCAGTCATAGCCATACGTCTCTCTAAAATTCCTGGTCCTTCCTCGCGGCCATTGCCGCTCCGCTCGATTGCTTGTCTTCGATCGCGTGCCCTGCGCACGCTAACTTCGCGGCGTCTGCAGAATCCGCTCCGAGAGCTGCGCGATGTACGAGACCGCCTGGATCGTCTCGTTGTAACGGATGCGCGTCGGCGCCAGCACCGCCACCGTTCCCACGCTCTCCGCGCCCAGCCTCGCGCCGGTGCCGATCAGCACCATATTCTCCATATCCGGGATGGTGTCTTCCAGTCCCACCACCACCCGCACCGCCTGCTGCCGCGCATCCACATACGCGCTCAGCAGATCGATCAGCCGCTGCTTGGCCTCAAGCGCGCCCAGCAGCGCACGCAGCCGCTCCTGATCCACATCGCGCTGCACCAGGTTCGCCGCGCCCTCTACAAAGATCATCTGCGACGGCTGCACACCCGCGAGCGCTCCCTTGCGAAACAGCTCGTTCACCGACTGCATCAACCGGTCGTACTCGCTGCGCTCCTGCTCCATGCGGCTCTCGATCTCCGCGCGGATGCGCTCGATCGACCAGCCGCGAAAATTGCCGTTCACAAAATTCGCCGCGGCCTCCAGGTCGCCCTGCTCCAGGTCATGGTCCAGTTGCAGCACCCGGTCCAGCACCGTGCCGCCGCGCGTCACCACCACGGCCAGCACGCGCTGCGCCGTCAGCCGCGAAAAGTGGATATGCTCCAGCCACTCGGTCTCGCCCGCTGCCTCGGTCGCCACGCCCACGCCGCTCGAGATCATCGCCAGCACGTGCGAGGTGCGCTCCAGGAAATGCTGCCGGCTGGTCACCCCGGCAAAGCAGTCATCGATCTGCTGGCGCTTCTCCGCCGAAAGCTGCGGCGCATTCGTCCCCGTCGCGGCCCGCGCCGCTCCCGCCAGATGCTCCACGTAGAAGCGAAAGGCCTTCGCCGTCGGAATCCGCCCGGCCGAGGTATGCGGCTGCTCCAGCAGCCCGGATTCGCTCAGCGACACCATCACATTCCGGATCGTGGCCGAGCTCATCCCTTCCTTATCGGCATAAATCCGGGCGACGGCCTGCGACGCCACCGGCTCGCCCGTGGCGATATACATCTCCAGGATGGCCGTCAATATCAGTCGCTCCCGCGGACTGATTCGGAGCTCTGCTGTCATGGCCGTGTCACCTGCGCGCTCAGCTCCCGCACCTGCTTTCGGGTAGATGCCGCCTCATTTATCGTATCAGGTTGCGGCCTTCATCCGGATGGCACGAAGTGATGCGTTTCGACACGATGGTGGCTAACCGAAGTACCATCAGCATGTTCCTGAAGAATCGGACTGGCCCTCACGGGCTCGAACTGGCACTGGAATCCACCAGATCCGGGTATCAGCAGAATGTGCCTCAGCCAGAAAGAGGATTCCTATGATGGCCAGACGTCGTTTGTGGATCACCATTGCGGCAGTCGTGGGCGGCATCATCCTGATCCTGCTCATCGCCATTCCTTTCCTCCTGAACGCGGATAACTACCGCCCCCGCATTCAAACCATGCTCTCCGATGCCACGGGACGGCAGGTCACCCTCGGCCATCTCAGCTTCTCGCTCTTCACCGGCTCCCTCACCGCCGACCAGCTCAGCATCGCCGACGATCCCGCCTTCAGCCAGCAGCCCTTCGTCCAGGCCAAACAGATTCACATCGGCATCGAGGTCGGCCCGCTCCTCTTCCATAAGCAGATCTTGATCCACAGCATCACCATCGACACGCCGAAGATCAATCTGATTCAGAACCAGGCCAACGTCTGGAACTACGCCAGCCTCGGCAACTCCAGCAAGCGCGCCAATAAGCCCGAGACGCAAAGCTCCATGCCCAACCTCTCCATCGGTGTGCTCGAGGTGAAAGACGGCCAGGTCACCGTCACCGATCTCGGCGCACCCACACCGCCGCGCGTCATCCAGAACGTGCAGGCCAAGATCAGCGACTTCTCGCTCACCACGCCCTTCACCTACTCGCTCTCTGCATCCTTCCCCGGCAATGGCACCGTCTCGGTCAGCGGCAAGGGCGGACCCTTCAACCAGGCCGATGCTTCGAAGACGCCCTTCACCGCAAAGGTCGAAGTCAAACACGCGGACCTCGTCGCCGGAGGCTTCGTTCCTCCCTCGGCCGGTGTCGCGGGCATCGCGGATCTCAATGCCGACGTCACCTCCAACGGCCAGACCGCGCACGTGCAGGGCACCATCGACGCATCGCAGCTCAAGCTGGCCGCCAACGGCTCGCCCGCGCCGCGTCCCGTGCACGTCAACTTCACCGTCGACCAGAACCTCGCCTCGCTCTCCGGTCAGTTGCAGAACACCACCCTCGCCTTCGGCAAAGCGCTCTTCAACATCGCCGGCACCTACAAGACGCAGGGCGCGAAGACCACTCTCAACGTGACTGCCGCCACCCAGGGCGCTCCCATCAACGATCTCGAAGCCTTCCTGCCCGTCGCTCGGTATCCAGATGCCCTCCGGCTCGAAGCTGCAGGGCGGAACCCTCACCACCAATCTCGCCGTCACCGGCACCACGGATGCACCGGTGATCAGCCGGGCCCGTGCGCATCGACAACACGCAGCTCGCCGGCTTCGACCTTGCATCCAAGATGGGCCCTGCCGCCGCGCTTGTCGGCGCCAAGCCAGGCAGCGGCACAACGATCCAGATACTTAGCCTCAACCTGCGCGAAGCTGGCGGCGCGCTTGCAGGCGCAGAACATCCTGCTCACCGTCGCCGGTCTGGGCACGGCCACCGGCAACGGCACCGTGAGCGCGGCCAAGGCGCTGAACTTCCATGTCGTCGCCAAGCTCGCTCAAACCGGCGCAACGGGGATGGCCACCACCGCCATCTCCATGATTGGCGGGGGCGTGGGCGGCGCGGCTGCCGGAGCGCTGAAGAACGGCATTCCCGTCACCATCACCGGCACCGCGTCGAGCCCCATCATCACGCCCGACATGAAAGGCCTGACCGGCGGCGGCCGGAGCGGAATCCCGCCAGCCTGCTCGGCAAAAACGGCGCGCAGATTCCCAACAGCAAGAACCTGGGCAAAGCGCTGGGCGGCCTGCTAGGGAAGCACTGACGGGTGCAGGTGAAGCGCATCAGGCGGAGGCGTCGCTCGCGGCACTTCCGCCTCATCACGCTACGTGATCTCAAACACATTCTGCTCGGTGCGCCCGCTGCTCCTCCGCGCGCTCCATCAGCTTCCGCGCAATCCCATAGAAGCTCGCCGTTCCCACCGACGATGCCTCCGGCGCCAGTGCCACCGGCAATCCGCGATCGCCGCCCTGCCGGATATTCGGGTCCAGCTCCACCGATCCCAGGAATGGCAGCTTGAACTGCTGCGCCGTGCGCTCCACGCCGCCCTTGGAAAAGATGTCGATCACCTCATGGCAGTGCGGGCAGGTGAACTGGCTCATGTTCTCCACGATGCCCAGCACCTCCACGTTCACCTGGTGAAACATCTCCAGCGCCTTGCGCGCATCCTGCAGCGATACATCGGACGGGCGTCGAGATCACCACCGCGCCGGTCAGCGGCACCGTCTGCACCAGCGAGATCACCACGTCGCCCGTGCCCGGCGGCAGATCGACGATCAGATAGTCCAGCTCGCCCCACGACACCTGCTGCAGAAACTGCCGGATGATCTGGTGCAGCATCGGTCCGCGCATCACCAGCGGCTTGTCTCCCGGCGTCAGCGAGCCTACCGAGATCATCTTCACGCCATGCGCTGTCAGCGGCTCGATGCGGTTGCCCTCGATCACCCGCGGCTGCGCTGTCGCGCCCATCATCAGCGGCACGTTCGGCCCGTAGATGTCCGCGTCGACGAGACCCACCTTCTGCCCCAGCTTCGCCATCGCAATGGCCAGGTTCACCGCGAGCGTGGTTTTGCCCACACCGCCCTTGCCCGAACCAATCGCGATAATCGCCTTCACTCCCGGCAGCGACTGCGGCTGCGGCATCTGCTGTCCATGTGCTCCCATTTCGAATCACTCCCTGGCCGACTGCGCGATTCACCGGTCGTGAAATCCCGCACTTCAGCCCATCACCTAAGATTAGCGTGTCTCATCGGGCTGTGCCCGTGCCAGCATGGATGGTATGGAAGCGATCCGGGCTGCACACCTCTTCGAAGTCCCAGACGTCATCACCTACCTGAACTGCTCCAACATGTCTCCGCAATTGAAGTCCGTCACGGCTGCCGGTCTGGAGGCTGTGCGCATCAAGTCCACGCCCTGGACCCTCACCGGCGCGAATTGGTTCTCTTCCGTGGAGGAGCTCCGCACCCTTGCCGGCAGGCTTCTCGGCACCGGTGCGGATTCCGTCGCCCTCGTGCCCGCCGTCAGCTACGGCATGGCCATCGCCGCCGCCAATGTCAAAATCGACGCCGGAAGCTCCATCGTCCTGCTCGCGCAGGATTTCCCCTCCAACGTCTTCACCTGGCGCGAAGCGGCGCGGAAGCACAACGCGCACATCGTCACCGTGGAGCGCGACCCTGAAACTGGCTGGACTGAATCTGTTCTCAGAGCCATCGACGAACGCACCGCCGTCGTCTGCGTCCCGCCCTGTCACTGGATGGATGGCACAATCGTCGATCTCATTCGCGTAGGCGAGCGCGCCCGTCAGGTTGGCGCCGCGCTCGTCATCGATGCCAGCCAGGCCCTTGGCGCCACGCCGCTCGACATCAGCCGAATTCAACCTGACTTCCTCGTCTCCGTCGGCTACAAGTGGCAACTCGGCCCGTACGGCCTCGGCTACCTGTATGCATCGCCCAAATGGCAGCGACAGGGCATCCCTATCGAACAGTCGTGGATGCCACGCCGCGGCAGCGCCGATTTCACACGGCTCAACGACTACAGGGAGGACTTCCAGGCCGGCGCACGCCGCTTCGATGTAGGAGAGTTCACGCAATTCATCACAGCACCCATGTGCGCAGCCGGGCTGCAGCAACTCCTTAGATGGGGCGTGGCCTCGGTCGAGCAGTCCATCTCTCAACTCACCGCGGAGATCGCCAGCCGCGCAGTCGCCGCTGGATACGACGTCGCACCGGCAGAGCAGCGCTCAAAACACATGCTTGGCATCCGTTTCCGTGGCGGCCTGCCCACGAAGCTCGCTACTGCTCTCTCTGGAGCGAAGGTCTACGTCAGCATCCGCGGCGACTCCGTCCGTGTCTCGCCACACGTCTACAACACCGCAGCCGATATTGACCGCCTCTTCACAGCCATCGCATCAAGCCTCTGAAGTGGGCGCCGGCCTGATATGAAAGGCGAAGGAAGCGGCGCGATCAAACGTATCGCCGCAAAAGATACCATCGCGCTGCGCGATAACGCGACGGTGCCCTTCTACCGCGCCCTAGGCTTCACCGAATCCGGCGATACCTTCTCATTGCCGCAGGACAGCGACGCGCTTTACATTCGCATGCAGCACCGGTTGCGGTAGCTTTCAATTTATTTCGTGGAATATCCATCCGGCTCCGTCGCGCCTGCCATCACATCCTGTCGCAAGTTCGCTTGTTTCTTGCGCTCCAGTTCCTTCTGCCGCAGCTCCCGCCGGCGCACAGCATCCTCGTAGTGCTGCTTCTCTTCGTCGGTTTCCGGTTGGAGACGCGGCACCGGAACGCGACGACCCTGGCTGTCCACAGCAACGAACGTCAGGTAGGCCGACGCAACATGCCGGTACACGCCCGCGATCGTGTTCTCCACCCATACCTTCACTCCCACCTCCATCGAGGTGTTGAAGGCGCGGTTCAGCGACGATTTCAAGATCAGCAGATCGCCCACGTGCACCGGCGCGATAAAGTCGATGTGGTCCATCGAAGCCGTCACCACATGCGTCCTCGCATGCCGGTACGCTGCCATCGCACCCACCAGGTCGATGAAATGCATCAGCCGACCGCCCAGCAGATTGCCCAGCGTGTTTGTATCGTTCGGCAGGATCAGCTCCGTCATCTCGCTGCGCGATTCCGCAACGGAACGGGTAGGCAGTTGAGCGGCAAAGTCCATGGACGCGTCTCTTTCGTATCAGAAGCTACCCTCCAGTGTGGGCATAGCGCCCAAACTCGCAATGCGAACTCTACCAAGCCGTGCTACGGTCATCGGAGGAGTCGCATTCCATGGACAAGATCGCCATGCTGAAGGAAATCCTCGCGCAGAATCCTGACGACGCGTTCGCACGCTATGGCCTCGCGATGGAGCACGCAATCAGGGCGACACCGCCACTGCTCTCAGTGAATTCCAGCAGCTCACCACTGCGCATCCTGACTACACCGCGGGCTACCAGATGGCCGCGCAACTGCTCATCAAGGCAGGACGCGACAGCGAAGCACGCCAGCGGCTCGAAGCCGGAGTAGCCGCCGCGCGCCGCACCGGCAACTCGCTCGCTCTGAATGAGATGAGCGCTATGCTCGACGAGCTCTCTGCCTGAATCCTTCCGATTTTTCATCCGCTTTCTTCGATCGTGTGCAAATCTGCGACATCACTTGCGTAACGTCCAATGCAAATTGCGTGATGTCCACCGCGCAACTACAGCTCGCATTCTCGCGGGCGCATAATGGGCAGGAGCGGCGGCCCGCCAGGAGAACCCTGAGGGCGCAACGACGTGAAATCCGCGCTCGACGGAGGGCCATCCGTATGCACAAGCACTTCGTGCTCACCCCGCAATCCGCCACATCACCGCATATGTGCTTCAGCGATCACCAGCAGGAAAGCTAGAGAGCATGAAGATTCCCCTCTTCCCGCTCGAGCTCGTGCTCTTTCCCGGAATGCCGCTGCCGCTTCACATCTTCGAGCCGCGCTATCGCGAGATGATCGCCGAGTGCATCTCCGGCAACGCGCCCTTCGGCGTGGTGCGGCGACAGCGCGATGGCCTCGCCATCATCGGCTGCACCGCGCAGGTGGTGCGCGTCCTGCACAGCTATCCTGATGGCCGCAGCGACATTCTCACCCAGGGCGCTCGATCGCTTTGAAATCGAACAGCTGGATAACAGCCGCACCTTTCTGCAGGCGCAAGTGGACCTGTTACCAGATACTGGGCCGTCAGCCGAGCGCCCAGTTCGCGAAGAATGCGTAGCGCTGCACTTTGAAGCGTGCACCTGCTCGGTGCCGGCGAGGGCAACATGCAGGTCAACCTGGACGCGCCGGTCGCCTACCTGCTTGCCGCCGCCATGCCCGCGGACCTGAACTTCCAGCAGGCGCTGCTCGCGATGCGTTCGGATGCAGAGCGCACCGAGACATTGCTCGCCTACTACCGGAGATCCTGCCCAAGCTGCGCAGCGGCGCCAAGGCCAGCCAGCGCGCGTCCACCAACGGCCACGTCATGTAGGCTGCCGCCGCATCATTGTGCAGGCGCCCCACATCCAAAGCTGAAACACGTACAGTAAAGAGAGCAGAGCCCGTTGCGACAGGAGGTCCTCCCCGCATGCCCCAAACCGCCACTTCATCCAGGACGGCCAGCGCAGCCGCTCTCCCCGCGACATTGAAAGACCTGCGCGCCAGCAAGGAGTTCACCGAGGCTTACGTAAGCCGCAGCGTCAAGGACGAGCTCCGCGCCAATCTCATCCGCCGTCTGCAGGACCAGGCTTCGGGAAAAAATGGCGACGCGATCTTTCCCGGCATCATCGGCTTCGAGGACACCGTCGTGCCCCAGATCATCAACGCCATCCTCTCGCGCCAGAACTTCATCCTGCTTGGCCTGCGCGGCCAGGCCAAGAGCCGCATTCTGCGCGCGCTGACCGCGCTGCTGGATCCCTTCGCGCCCTACGTCGCCGGCTCGGAGATTCGCGACAATCCCTACCGCCCCATCTCCAAATACGCGCGCGACCTGATCGCCGAGCGCGGCGACGCCACCCCTATCGCCTGGATGACCCGCGACGATCGCTACGTCGAAAAGCTGGCTACGCCGGATGTCACCGTCGCCGATCTCATTGGCGATCTCGATCCCATCAAGGCCGCGCGCTCCGGATCTGATCTCTCCAACGAGCTCACCATGCACTATGGGCTGCTTGCCGCGAGCCAACCGCGGCATCTTCGCCGTCAACGAGCTGCCGGACCTCGCCGGCAAAATCCAGGTTGCGCTGTTCAACATCATGCAGGAAGGCGACGTGCAGATTAAGGGCTATCCCGTGCGCCTCGCGCTCGATGTCGCCCTCGTCTTCAGCGCCAACCCGGAGGACTACACGGCACGCGGCAAAATCGTCACGCCGCTCAAGGACCGCATGGGCTCGGAGATTCGCACTCATTACCCGCAGTCTGTGCCTGAAGGCATAGCCATCACCCGCCAGGAATGCTGGAGCAATCGCGGTTGCCTCACCACCGAGGTCGCCGATTACATTTTCGAGATCGTGGAGCAGATCGCTTTTGTCGCCCGTGAAGACAAAAAGGTCGACAAGCGCTCCGGCGTCTCGCAACGCCTTCCCATTTCCACCATGGAGCTCGCCGTCTCGAACGCGGAGCGTCGCGCTCTGCTGCACAGCGAGTCGCTCGCGTTTCCGCGCATCGGTGACATCTACACCGCACTGCCCGGCATCACCGGAAAGATCGAGCTCGAATACGAAGGTGAGATGAAGGGCGCCGACGTTGTCGTCCGTGAGATCATTCGCACCGCCATCCTCCGCGTCTACGATCAGTACTTCGCGGATACCAACACGCAGCAGATCGAGCAGTGGTTCAACCTCGGCGGCACGGTGAAAATCGAAGACAGTCAATCCGCCAAGGCCACGCTCGCCGAGCTCGAGCAGATCCAAGGCCTTTTCGAGAAGCTCTCCCCTCTCGGCATCAACGAGAAAAGCGCGCCCGAAAAATCGTCGCCGCAGCCGAGTTCCTGCTGGAAGGCCTCTACGCGCACAAGAAGCTCAGCCGCAGCGAGGAGCGTGGCTTCACCGCGCAGGAGCGCGCTCGCGCCACTGCCGAGCGCAACCAAGAGCGCCGCGACGAAGCCCGCGAATACGAACAATGGCAACAGCGCCGCTCCAACAAGCAGCGCAGCGGCCTGAATTAAATGCGGTGAATCTTTCGTTCACCACGTCGCTCGGGGCCTAACCAAAGGTGGAGCGGGGAGCCTGACCGGAGCTTGTCGGAGGGACCGGGGCAGCCGTCCAAACAAGTCTCGGGACGAGTCAAGCCCATTGGCTCGAGGGTCCGAAGTCATGCCTTCCGCTCTTTGCGCTCTTCCTCATCCAAAGTCGGCCAATCGCTATATCCGTTTTCGTCCCCGCCGTAGTAACTCTCCTTCGGCGCGTCCACCAGCGGCGATCCGTCCCGCAGCCGCTGCACCAGGTCAGGATTGGCGATAAACGGCCGCCCGAAACTCACCAGGTCCGCGCGCCCAGAAGCTATCGCCTCTTCCGCAAGTTCCTTGTCATATCGATTGTTCGCCATGTACGTCCCGCGGAAGCGCCGGCGCAGCGCTAGAAAATCCACTCCACCCGGAGCCTCGCGTGTCTCCCGCGTTATGCCTTCGATCACATGGATGTACGCGACCCCCAGCGCATTCAGCCCATCGATGTAGTAGCCGTAAGTCCCCATCACATCGCTGTCCAGCGGCGTGTCGCCCGGACTGGTGGTAGTGGGAGAGATGCGCACGCCCACCTGTCCACCGCCATCCCACGCATCTACGGCCGCTTTCACCGCCGCCAGCGGAAAGCGCAGTCGGTTTTCTACGGATCCGCCATACTCATCGGTCCGCCGATTGGTGCTGTCGCGAATGAACTGCTCCAGCAGATAGTTGTTCGCGGAATGCACTTCCACGCCGTCGAAGCCGGCAAGCCGCGCATTCTCCGCCGCGTGCCGGTAGTCCTCGATAATGCCAGGTATCTCCCGAGTCTCGAGCGCGCGCGGCGTCGGCAGCCGCTTTGGCCCCTCGTATGTGAACGCGTCGCCTCCGGGCTGAATCGCGGAGGCGGACACCGGCACCGCGCCGCCGTGCAGGTCCGGATGCGAGATGCGGCCGGTGTGCCACAACTGCATCACGATCAATCCGCCGCCATCGTGCACCGCACGCGTCACGTGCTTCCAGTTCTCAACCTGCGGCATGCTCCAGATGCCCGGCGTGAACGCGTACCCGATCGCCTGCGGCGAAATATTCGTCGCCTCCGAAATGATTAGTCCCGCCCCGGTGCGCTGTTGGTAATAATCCACTGCAAACTCCGGCGGCACACCCGCGCGGCTGGACCGGGCGCGCGTCAGCGGCGCCATGACGATACGGTTCTTCAGGTGCAGCGGTCCCATCTGGTACTCGCTGAACAGCGGCGAGATGTCTGTGCTCATGCGTGAATCTCCCTCTTACATTTCCTTGTATAGAGATGCACGCGCAGAGCGAATGACTTCTCAGGAAAGTTCACCTTCAACCAACCAAAATGGGTAAATCTTGCATCATCGCTGCGAAACTGTCGACATTCAGAGACTGCGCCCCATCCGAAAGCGCTTGCTCTGGATGCGGATGCACCTCGACGATCAGCCCATCCGACCCCGCGGCCAAAGCCGCGCGCGATACTGCCGGCACCAGATCGCGCCGACCTGTTGCATGCGATGGATCGGCAATCACCGGCAGGTGCGTCATCGTCTTCGCCAGCACCATGCCGCCGATATCGAACGTGTTGCGGAGCTCCGGATCATACGAACGGATTCCGCGCTCGCATAGCACTACCTGATCGTTGCCGCCGGCCAGGATGTACTCTGCCGCCAGCAGCCACTCCTTCACCGTCGCGGCGGGACTTCGCTTCAGCAGCACCGGTCGCCGCAACTTGCCTAGTCGTCGCAGCAGCGCGAAGTTCTGCATGTTGCGCGCTCCCACCTGCAGCATATCGACGTGGTCGCTCACCACTTCGATGTCCTCCGTACTCATCACTTCGCTCACCACCGGCAGCCGGGTGCGCTCCGACACCTCGCGCAAAATCAACAGAGCCTCCAAACCGAGCCCCTGGAAGTCATACGGCGAAGTCCGCGGCTTGTACGCCCCGCCACGCAACAGCGTCGCGCCTGCCTCCTTGACACCCTCGGCCGCCTCCAGCATTTGCCCCCGCGACTCTACCGAGCATGGCCCCGCAATCACCACCGGTCTGCCGCCGCCAATCGCTACATCACCCACCCGCACCACAGTCGAGTGAGCCGCATCGCGCTTTGCCGTCAGCCGGTGCGGCGTTGGCATCTCGCCTTTCTTCTCTGGACCAACCTGCACCGCCTCCAAAACCGCTGCTGCCTCGCTCATGGCTTGTCTCCGGATCGTGTAATGTTTGCGGGAAAAACAAAAAGGCCGCGATGGGAATCGCGGCCTTCGGGACTTTTGCGCTTTGCTCTAGCTAATCTGGAACTGGATGCGCGCATGCCGCCGAGGCCGCTATCGGAAACCAATAACGGTACGCAAAGCTAAATCGGCTGGTGGCGCAAAACATCATCGGTACCAAGGTGCCATTCCGGCGCCGCATTGTCAACCAGCGTCCTTAGGACCGTGCCGCCCGCTTGCCCGCAACTTCCAAAGCAGTTTCCGCAACATTCCCATTAATGTATGTGTATCCGCATCAGTGACATTTAACCGTCGCAGCAGACTTCGCACCTCCGCCGCCGCATTTGGGGTGGTCTCCGGATGCAAATAGCCGCCCGCTTCCAGCAACCCCATCACCAATACGCCCAGCCGCTCCAACTCACCTGCAGTAGCCGTTGCCGCCGCCTCAGGAGTAGGAGAGGTGGACCCGCGCGCCAGCTCCCACAAACACACCGCCGCCGCCTGCCCCAGGTTCATCGATGGTTGAGCATCCTCCGTCGCGATCCGAATCAGCCAGTGGCAGTGCTCCATATCCTCACGCGTCAGCCCATGCTTCTCCGAGCCAAACAGCAGCGCCACCCGCCCTTGCGTGAGCGCCGCATGCACCCGATCCCCTGCCTGCTCCAGTCCAACCAGCGGCTGCTCCAGCTCTCGCCGCTGAGCGGCCGTCGTGCCAATCACCAACCGGCAGTCCGCCACGGCATCGGCAACGCTAGCAAACTCCCGCGCCTCCTTGAGCACCGCACCCGCCCCCACCGCCGACCGCGCCTCGTGATACGACGTCTCGTACGGCGTCACGAGCCGCAGCTCCCGTGCACCAAAGTTCTGCATGGCTCGCGCGACCGCGCCAATATTCAGCGGATTGCGCGTCCGCACCAGCACCAGCGCCAATTGCCGCAGGTCACTCACCCGGACCTACCAGTTCCGGCGATAGAGAATGTAAGAATTGACGGTGGCCACCGGATGCCAGTTATGTTGCAGGTTCGCCGTGAATAGCAAGCCGACAACATACGGCGGCCGGCGCTCTTTATAAGGAAACGCAATGCCCAGAACGAACGCGGTGTTTTCTATTGTTTCTTCTGATCTCAGCTCCAGCGGTGGCAGAACGGCCCATTGCGATTCGTTCATTTCCGCGATCTTTTTCTCTTCCGAATCTCGATTAAAAAGTCCGGCCCCGAAGAGGTAGAAGCCAGGACGATAGAGATCCCGTTGCCGGAGTGCCTCTTCAACCTCAAGCGGGACCTCAAGCGGCACCGCCACTTTTGAACTTCCCACAATGCGCTGCACACGATCTACATCGAATGGCGGCGAGACATTTTCTTTTAGCAAACGCGTCGCTGCGTAAGTCCCACGTAGGGGAGGCTTGGCGGCGAATCGACGTCGAGCCTCGAGCGGGACGCGCTGCACGATCTCAGTTGCCGTCACATACTGTAGCTGATGGCGGTAAAGAGTAAAGTCAACTCGCTGTCCGATCAACACCACACTAAAGATGACGAGCCCCCACATCAATCGTGCACGCAGTCTCCACGCGCTCACGGCGATGAGACCCAGCAGCAGAGGCGCCAGGCCGTTGTAGCCCACATGGCCAATATCGGCCCGGCCGAATGCCGCCGGCACCAGCGCAAGCCCAAGAATGTACATACCCAGCAGCACGTCCGCATCGGGACGCTCTTCGCGGCGCCATGCGGCCAATCCGGCGGGCGCCAGCCAGATCAGCGATGCCAGATACAGCAGCACAAACAGCTGCGGCTCAACAATGAAGCTGTAAGCACCTCCGGAGAAAAGCGACAGCACATGCAAATAGCCTTTGCCCGCCACCAACAGGAAGAGTCCGAAGCCCACGATCGGCACCGGCACGATTGCCAGCCATCGGAACTCGCGGCGAAGCGCACGCAGCAACGAGTACCCCACCAAGGCACTTCCGAATCCGAATCCAATCTCAGGGGAGATTCCAAGCGTGATCAGCTGTCCCGCCAACAGCAACGGCGCTGCTATTGAAATCCGGCGCCCGCGCACCGAAAACAAAAAGATGGCAAACGGAGTCGCGAAGCGAAAGAACGTGTAGTTCACGCCGAAACCTCCGTTGAGGGAAAACAGCGCCATCGCGATGAAGACCCAGCGGCGCAGCTGGCTCTCGATCGGGAGGCGCTGCATGACATAGGCAAGCAGCAGCAGTCCGCCAAACTCCTCTGCAACGTATGTAAAGCAATAGGCAGCCGCTAGCGGCCGGGCACACCAGCGGAAGAGCCCCTGAATCCAGATCGGCGGATAGAACAGCAGCGGCCCGTAAGGAAACTCGATCTCCGAGTAGAGCTTTCGGCCATAGTCCGCGGCGCTGCTCATCTGACCGATAAAGTATCCGTAGTCACTCATGTACCGGACGTGTGCGCCGTAGATCAGCAGGATGCCGCACGCGGTGATCGCAGTCGTGCCCAATGACCAACCAAGGATGAAGCGGCGAGACATGGGGCGGCAGTCCGCGGTTTGCGGAAGCGGGACAGTCGGGCTGAACCGCCAGAAAATCGCCAGAGCCAGCAGGCTTGCCCACGCTGCAGCGAATCCGGCTACGCGATTGTTGAAGCCCGCGCTGTTTGCTACCGAAACAACCGCCCGAACCGGCGGCGGAATTAGGAAAGGCAGGACGAAGACCGCGAAGCAGACCAGCAGAATTGCGCCAGCCACTAGTCCCCACTTCATTCGCAGTATCATGCCCGCCCAGTATTGCATGAGCAGAGACAACAAAGGCGCCCATCGCACTGCCTCAGATCACTTACCCGGACCGCCATCTCAGACTCGGTGGTCTTCGCTCCAGCGCCCGTCTCAGACTTTCGCTCTACAATCATCCCTTGTCACCTATGGCCTCCTCATCGTCAAGCTACGACAGCGCGGGGATTGACGCTTCGCAAGTAAGCCGCTCCCGCAACACGATAGTGATCGCGTTCCTGCTAATCTCCGCCCTGTACTTCGCCGATGCGCTTCTGCGCGCCTCGCTCAAGACGTTCTGGTACGACGAGCTCATTACCGTATATCTCTGCAGGTTGCCAAGCTTCGCAGCCACGTGGTCTGCGGTCATTCACGGCTGCGACTTCAATCCCCCGCTGTTCTATCTCCTCACTCGGGCTGGCCAGCACCTCTTCGGCGAGGGCCTGATCGCCTCGCGCCTTCCCGCGATTCTCGGCTTTTGGATCTTTTGTATTTGTATCTTCGTCTTTGTCCATCGTCGGCTCGGCGCCCTGTACGGCGCGATCGCGGCACTCTTTCCCGTCTTCACCCTAACGCACAACTACGCTTATGAAGCCCGCCCCCACGGCTCAGTACTTGGATGGTTCGGGCTCATGCTGGTGTGTTGGCAACGGGCACGGGAGGGCCGCAATTTCAGCCTATGGACCCTCGCTCTCTGGTTGAGCACTCTAGGCGCCCTTTTAACGCACGTTTACGCCGTGTATATCCTCATTCCGTTCCTTACGGTTGAATTCTTCAGCATAGCGAGAGGATGGCGACTCCACGTGGGGTCGGTCATAGCATTGCTGCTTGCCCCCGCATGCGTGGCGCGGCTGTATCTCCGCATGATGCACGCATTTCGCTCTTCGCAAGCTCCGAGTGGACTGCACATTCATTTATATGAAGTCGTCCAGCATTATCTGGTCGCTGCAATGGGACCGGCGCTGGCGCTTTTGCTTGTATTTCTTCTGCTCCTCGCCATTGAACGACGGCATGCGGGAGCAGACGACTCTGCGCAGACGGCCGGCCATCTGCTGCGGGAGGAGCTCTGGCTGGCCGGGCTTCTCGGCGCCCTCATCGTCTTCGGTGTCATCGGAGCTAAATTAAGTCATGGCCCATTCTTCAGCCGCTACTTCCTTGCAGCAACTGCCGGCTACGCGATTCTGCTTGCTCAGGCCGCTGCATCAGGTAGCCGTCGCCCAACTGCGGCAAAGGGACTTCTCACCGCGATGCTATTCCTGCTGACGGCAGATACTGCCATCGCGGCATATTGTCGCTGGCATCCTGCCGATCTCGATCAGATTGAGCCGGCAAGCGGCATTATCTTCCCCACCAGCCCTAGTCAGCCTTTGCAGCGAAATACCGCTCTGCTACGCAATTACGACACCAAAGATATTCTCGTAACCGACGACCATACTTATTTATATCTCCTTTACTATGCTCCGCAGGCAATACGAGACAGGCTTTATCTCGGCTTTCCCGACCCGAAGAGTGCCTCCCTGATGGATTACAGGATAGAGCGGGATTGGGGACACATTGCCGGGCTGCGTCCGACCAGTTTTCCCGACTTCTTCGCCAACCATCGCGATTTCTACGTTTATAACCCGCTCAATGCCGAATACGGGCCCGTATGCCATGACTGTCTCCAGCAGTTTCTCGACGCCGGCTATACTCTTCGCTCCGTAGACCACGACTTGGACAATGCGCTCGAGTACTTCAGCAAATAGCGCCATCGGGACCGGCTCTGGCGCCGCGCATCCAGCAGGACTACGCTAGAAACATGAAGCGCGTCCGCTACACCAAATACATCGGTGACCTCGCCTCCGAGATCGAGATGGACGACCTGCTCAAGGCTCTGTCCGACTACCTCCTCGATTCCGGATTTCAGGACCCCTACTCGCGCTTCTCCGAGCTCAACGGCGACCACACTCTCGAAAATCTCCGCGAGGCCATCCGCCAGGCACTCGAATCCGGCGAGCTGCTCGACGAAGACGCGCAGCAGCGCCTGCAGCAGATGTCCGCCGAACAGGTTGAGGAGCTCATCGATCGCATGATCGAACGCATGCAGCAGGAGGAGTACGTCTCCATCGATGCGCCGCACGATCCGTCCCAGGCTGCAACACGCCCCGGTAACACTGGCCGCGCCGAAACCGAAGCCCGCTTCGAGGTCACCGACAAGAGCCTTGACTTCCTCGGCTTCAAAACCCTTCGCGACCTGCTCGGCTCACTCGGCAAATCCAGCTACGGCCGGCACGACACGCGCCACTGGGCCACTGGCATCGAAGCCTCCGGCGCCGCAAAGCCCTACGAGTTCGGCGACGTCCTCAACCTCGACGTCAACACCACCCTCAACTCGGCGCTCTCCCGCGAAGGCCTCACTCTTCCGCTCAATATCGAGTATCGCGACCTGCACGTCCATCAATCCGAGTACCAGAGCTCCTGCGCCACCGTCGTTATGCTCGACTGCTCGCATTCCATGATCCTCTACGGCGAAGACCGCTTCACGCCTGCGAAACGTGTCGCCATGGCGCTCTCGCATCTCATCCGCACGCAGTATCCCGGCGACTCGCTCTCCCTCGTCCTCTTTCACGACTCTGCCGAGGAGATGCCTGTCTCGCAGATCGCACGCGTCAAGGTGGGCCCGTATTACACCAACACGCGCGAAGGCCTGCGCGTCGCGCAGCGCATCCTCGACCGCCAGCGCAAGGACATGAAGCAGATCGTCATGATCACCGATGGCAAACCGTCCGCGCTCACTCTGCCCGATGGCCGCATCTACAAAAATGCTTTTGGACTCGATCCGCTGGTCATCGCCGAAACCCTCGAAGAGGTCAGCCGCTGCAAGCGCAAAAACATCATGGTCAACACCTTCATGCTCGCGCAGGACTTCGGCCTGGTGCAGTTTGTGCAGAAGGTCACATCGATGTGCCGCGGCAAAGCCTACTTCACCACCCCGGATAGGTTAGGCGAGTACGTGATGATGGACTACATGCAGCGCAAGATGAAGACAATTCACTAACCTCGCTCCGGTATGCGCTCATCGCATACAAAGTGAGCGCACGAGTTATTCGTATTGCCTGCCCGCTTTGCCGACTGTATAGTTAGGGCTCTTTCGCCGGCCATATCTCTCCATGAACAAGCTGTCCAAATACCGCCTGCTTTTCTTAGGTATTCTTTCGCCTCTAGCGGCTATCTTCCTGTACGCCCTTGTTTATTCGACGCTGACCCGCTTAAGTGCCGACCTAGAAAAGGACTGGCTCTTTCGCCTCGCGTTGTCGACCCTTGCAATGGTCGTGCCGTTCTTGGTCATCCTCGCTCTTGCCATCCGAGATCGACGCCGCCATACACTTTCACTATCCGGAAAGATAGGTCTCGCGCTGGCAATTCTCTCGCTGGGCCTCGCCTGGAAACCCGTAAGCGATGGACAGATTCGCTGGAAGCAATCCCGCAACCAGGCGATGCAGAATGTCGCCGCACCGCTTTTCGAAACGGTCGACCTCGACGGGAACACACAGCGCCTTGCAGATCAGAAGGGCAAGGTCGTCCTCGTGAATATCTGGGCAACCTGGTGCGGGCCCTGCAGGGCAGAGATGCCTCGGCTTGACCACTTATACCAGCAGCGAAAAGATGAGGGCTTTATTGCGTTTGGATTGTCGGACGAAGATGTCGATCTGCAAAAGCAGTTTCTTCGACAGGTTCCAGTGACCTATCCGCTCCTCACGCAGAGTGGACAGGTGCCTGCTTTATATCGAGATATTTCGCGCTATCCGGCGGTATTTCTGATTGATCGACAAGGACAATTGCAACCTGCGCCCGGTCCGGAGCGGCCCTTCGAGGAGTTGGAGGCAACCATCGATGCGCTCCTCCACAAGGGCCCTTCTTAGGTCTTAAGCTCGTCTCGTTGCCGGGAGAGCCCATGTGTCAGATCTGCGAAGCCTCCAGCGGGCTCAAGATCAAATTCGAAATATTGCTGACAATCGCCTCATAGCTATACCGCGGCGACGAAGACAGCTTCTTCCAATCCGGATCTGCAGCGAAGGCCGCCCAACTCTTCTCCAATTCCTGCATATTGTCAAAGCTCAGCATGTAGGTCAGGTTCGGCAGCCGTGAGCCAATCAGCGTGTCGCCGAAGAAGACGGGATGGCAGCCTGCCTTCTGAAAAATCTCGAACTCGCCTTTATGGAACATCTCCACCTTGCGCACATGAGCCTGGTAGCTCGGGCTTTCGTAAGTGCGAAGCTGGAAGATGCGTTTGCTCTTTGCCATCGAAGAAGCAGCCGCCGCCGGCGGAGTCAGCCGTGGCCATCCCCCAAACGCCGCCAGCAACGAATTTTCCACTCGCACAAACGCCGGCGCCGCAGCAGGGGCATTCCAGAACGGCTCCGCAACTTTCAGAAAATTCGCATCCTGTGCAAGGCGTAAGTCGATGGTCGCCAGCGCCTCGACCGAGCGCCCCGGAATCAGCACGTAAAATGCCGGCGTCTCCGATCCGAAGTCCAGCTTGAAAGCGCCGACCGGCCCCATCCCCATACGCGTCAGCGCGGGAATCAGTGCATCGCCGAAGTAGCTTTCCGCAAGCTTTGTCTGGGGTCCCGTCTGCAATTGATAGCGAAGAATCTGGTAAAACTCGCGTGTGCTGGAGGCTGCCGCCGGTTGTGCCACACTCTCGCCTGCTGCCGCAAGCGCTGCGGTAGCCAGCCCGCTTGTAAGAAATGTCCGACGCTTCAAAGGAAGACCTCCATCGATGCCTGATTTTAGCCCGGTCCTCACTGCGCGCCCTCCTACAGCAACCTGTACGGCATGCAGCCACGGTTCTTTTGGATAAGAGGCACGGATGTGTCGAGGCGAATACGGTTCCGCTGAAATTATTCCGAAGCTCCTCCCGCAACTCAACGCTTCGTCATCCGCAAGCTTTCCCAACTTCCGTCCACTGTCCAGCCGCCATCCACCGGCAGCGCCTGGCCGTTGATGAATCCGCTCAGCGCCGGATCGGCTAAAAACGCGATTGCCCGCGCAACATCGTCCGGAGAAGCAAATCGCCCCATCGGATTGCGCCCCGCAATGTCCGCATCGGTATAAGTCCCCCGCGCCTGGTCCGCCGCGTCCATCTCCGTCTTCACCCACCCGGGACACACTGCGTTCGCTCGCACGCCACGTCCGCCCCACTCCGCTGCCAGCGTACGTGTCAGCCCAATCAGCCCATGCTTCGATGCGTTGTAAGCAGATCGATCGCTCACTCCCATCACGCCGGCAATCGACGCTACATTCACAATGCTTCCCGAACGCTGCTTCAGCATCATCGCGCCGAAATATTTCGCCAGCAGGAACGGCGCGACCAGATTCACCTCCAGCACCCTCCGGAAGTCTTCCACCTGCATCTCCTCCGCCGGCGCAATGAAGCTGATCCCCGCGTTATTCACCAGCACATCTACGCGTCCCCAGCGCTTCGTCACCGCTGCGAGGGTGCGGATCACCACGCCCTCGTCCGTGATGTCCCCACGAAACTCCTTCGCATCCGCTGCGGGCAGCGCAGACAAGGTCGCCTCGCACGGCCTCACATCAACCAACGCCAGCGCATAACCGGCCTCTGCAAACACCTCCGCCGTGCGCCGCCCGATCCCCTGCGCCGCTCCGGTAATCACCGCAACTTTCATCTCGTCACCTCGTCGGGAATTCTATTTCGACAGGCAAACAATCCGCCGCCCGTGCGTAGATTGCTCCCCTCCTCGACCATGAAATCCGCCGCACATGCCCGCGAGATGGTTATTCCTTTCGCGAGATGCCCATCGGCCACGCGGTAGCTCTTCGTCAAGTCCATTCGTCAGCCGCGATGGACGCAGCTGTTGCGCAAAAGGGCAGCGCGGCCGTCGCGGAATGGCTGAAGACAATCCGGCCGCAATCGAGCTACGCTTATTTCTCCGTTCATTCGTGTGCAATCCCGCACCAAGGAGCCTCATGTACGACCTGAAGAATCTCGCCAAACTGAAGACCCTCGACGCCAACGCTCCCGAAGGCATGAAGGCCTTCTGGGCCTTTGACAAAGCCGCCATGGCCGCCGGAGCCATCCCGGTCAAATACAAGGAGCTGATGGCGCTTGCGGTCGCCTTCACCACGCAGTGCCCTTACTGCATCGACATCCACGCCAAAAAAGCGCGGGCTGCCGAAGCCACAGAGCAGGAGATCGCCGAAGTGGTCGTGATCGCTGCAGCCCTTCGTGCCGGCGCGGCCATCACCCACGGCACGCATGCCATCCCGTAGCGCTCGACGATATTAGGAGAGAATTCCATGCCGGTATGCTACCGTCCCGGCATGGCGCGCTCTCTTATTCTCGCCGCAACACTCCTTCTTCTTTCTGTTCCCGCGATCGGGCAGACCGCCCAGGTACCGCCTCCCGGTTCCATCGCGGCGCATCCTGACTGGCCAAAAGCCAATCCCGCAGACGTGCAGTCGGTCGACGCCATACTCGGCGCCCTCTACGAGGTCATCTCCGGTCCAGCCGGCCAGCCGCGCGACTGGAACCGCTTCCGCTCCCTCTTCATTCCCGACGCGCGCCTCATCCCCACGCACCACAGCAAAACCGGCCCCGGCGCCGACGTCCTGCCCCTCACCGTCGAGCAGTATCAGGAGCGCGCCACACCGCTTCTCGCCGCTGGCTTTTTTGAGCGAGGCATCCACAACACCACGGAGAGCTTCGGCGATGTAGTGCACGTGTTTTCCACCTACGAGTCGCGCAAAAGCAAAGATGGCAAGCCATTCCAGCGCGGCATCAACTCCATCCAGCTACTCAAGGATGGCAATCGCTACTGGGTGGTCACCGTCTTCTGGGACGCAGAGACGCCAACAAATCCGATCCCGGCAAAGTATCTGCCCTGAGCAGCCCTATCGCGGCTCCCATAGCTCCACGCGATTGCCTTCCCCATCCTTGATCCACCCGAACCGTCCGTTCACTTCGTCCTGCCGCTTCGGGTCGATCCACACACCTTTCGTCGCCAGCTCCTTCAGCAGACCATCCAGATCATCTACGCGGAAGTTCAGCATCGCCGCCTGCTCCCCTTCGCCGAAGTACTTCGTATCTGCGGGAAATAGCGACCACACCGTGGAGCCCAGGCCCTCAGGCGCCGCGCACTCATCCCACACGAAGTTCACGCCGCCCCACTCCGTCACCGCAAGCCCCAAATGCTCCGCATACCAGGCCGTGAGCCGCTTCGGATCACGTGCTCGCAGAAACACGCCGCCCAAGCCAGTCACTTTCGCCATATAGCTCTCCTTCGCTGCTGCATCATTCACGCCATGCGCAGGCCGCCCGTCCCAGCCCGCCGCGCACCGTCAGCCCATCGTCGCGAATCGCGAGATGCGGCACGCGGCTCGCCTGACCATCCAGATTCTTCACGCGCGTAAACGCGCACTCCAGCACGAGCGCGCAGCTTTCCCGATCGAATCCCTGCCGGAAGGGCTCTCCCGCGCGCGCCACACACTCCCCCAGCCAGTCGAATGCGCCCTGTTGATGACAGGCATTCCACACGAGGGCACCCGGCAGCGTCAAATTCCCACGTCCGCGATCCCACCTGCGATCATCGTGGCATGACGACGCCGTTGCGCTTCCTCGCCATCGCCGGCAGCCTCCGCGCCCGCTCCACCAACCTGCTCCTGCTCCAGACTGCTGCCCTCGTCGCACCTGTAGACGCGCGCCTGGAAATCTTCCCGGAGCTCGGCAACATCCCGCTCTTCAATCCTGACCGAACCGATGTCCCACTTGCCGTCGCCGGGCTGCGCGCAGCCATTCATCTTGCCGACGCCATCATCATCTCCACCCCCGAGTACGCCCACGGCCTTCCTGGCGCGCTCAAAAATGCACTCGACTGGCTGGTCAGCGGCATCGAGCTCACAGACAAACCCGTCGTTCTCTACAACGCGTCCGCACGCTCCGTCTACGCACAATCCGCGCTGCGCGAGGTTCTCGCCACCCTCGGTGCCCGCGTTCTCGATGATGCATGCATCACCATCCCGTTGATCGCCGACACGCGAACTGCCCAACAGCTTGCTGACGATGCGGCCATCGTTGAACCGATTTTCGCCGCGCTCCAGCGCCTGGCCGCGAGCATCAGGTCCGGCGCAGTCAACTCCGCAGCAGGCTCACAACCCGTAGGCCGTGCATTGCCGCGCTGGCAGCGCCGCCCCGTTCCTGAATGCCGCAGCTTCCACGGCCGTTACGCCGGTATCGAGCCGCTCAATCCCGTCCGACACGCCGAAGCGCTCTACGCCGCGCTCTGCAACCCCTCCGTCACGGCCGCATGGACTTATCTCCGCTCCAACCCGCCGGCCACAATGAATGAGTGGCACAGCCGGCTAGAGCAGTACGCCGCCAGCCCCGATCCACTCTTCTTCACTCTCTTCGATGAAAGTGGTCATCCGGCCGGGATCTGCGCTTACCTGCGCATCGCGCCCGAACACGGGTCCATCGAGGTGGGCCACATCCATCTCTCCGCGAAAGTACAGCAAACCCGCGCAGCGACCGAGATCCAGTATCTGCTGATGCGTCACGCCTTCGACGATCTTGGCTATCGCCGCTATGAATGGAAATGTGACGCGCTCAACGCGCCCTCGCGCCGCGCCGCCCTGCGCCTCGGCTTCCGCTTCGAAGGGCTCTTTCTCAACGCCGTCGTTTACAAACAGCGCAGCCGCGACACCGCCTGGTTTTCCATCACCGACGATGAATGGCCCCAGGTGCGTCGCGCCTTCGATCTCTGGCTCGAACCGAAGAACTTCGACGCCGAGGGCCATCAGCTTCAGTCGCTCGCAAGCCTCCGCGCACAAGGCTGATCGTCACAGCGAAAGCGACAATATGTAGTCGTCGCACCACATGTTTCCAACCAGGAACTTCCGCTCGCCGACCCGCACAAATCCCACTCGCTCATAGAAGGCGAGTGCCGCCGTGTTGTCCGCCTTGACGCCCAGTAGCAGCCGCTTCTTGCCCATCATGCGTGCCTGCACAGCAGACCACTCCAGCAATGCGCGTCCCAGCCCGCCACCCTGGAAGCGATGCAGCAGGTAGATTCGTTTCAGCTCGATGTCATCCTGCGTCACGGCAACGGGCAGGTCCGGCGGTGACAGAACTACGAATCCCACCGGCGCGCCCTTCACCTCCGCCAGGCACAGCCGGTACTTGGCATCCGCCAGCCATGCGGCATACTGGCTTGCCGCATGCTGCACCCGGCAATGTGCCAGGATGTCCGAGCCGGTCAGGAGGCCCGCAAACGTCTCCAGAAACGTCGCCGCGCCCACCAGTGCGAGCGCGTCTTCGTCCCCGGCCGCGCAGAGGCGCAGAGCGATCTCTTTGTGGAGAGACATTCGCCGATCTTAGCAATCAGCGAAAGTTCCGCCGAGGGTATCTCGGTTCGTGACGGAACTCTAGGCCTGCGGCACATCCAACCGCCGTTTCAAATCCCCCGCCAGCTCCGCCATCAGGCGCAGCCGTTGCTCCAGTTGCGGAGTCGGCGGACTCTCTCTTAGCGCAAGCTGCGTGTGTAACAGCAGCCCGGAAACCGAATCGCGCAACTCGCTTTCCACCGCCCGGAGTGCCGCCCGCTGCGCCGCGCCCTGCTCCTGTTCGCGCCGCGCCAGCGCCGCGCGCAGGTCGCGGATCAAGCGTGCACTCCCGGTTAGCGCAAAGTTCACCTGCATGGGAATTGCCAGGCCAGCCATCTTCCACAACACCTCAGCGCCACGCGGGTCGCCTTCGGCAAGCGAGTCTTCCACGAGCACCGCGGCATAGCTCCCGGCACGCAAGGCATCCAGCGCCTCGCGCCGCCCTGGCACAATTTCTACATCCAGTCCCATCTGCTGCATGATCGCCGCGGCGCAATTCTTTGCGCCGCTCAGCGCTGAAACCAGCAGCACCCGCTGCACGGTGCTCACATTTTCTTTCATAGCCCCTGTCCCCACGTCCTTACATTCCGGTTCTGTATCCCGTTGTTCCGTTCATCGGTTCCAGTGTCTCCAGCGACACGTTCTCCGACAGCCCGTATTCCTTGAGCTTTCTGTACAGCGTGGTCTTACCAATCCCCAGCAGCCGTGCCGCCAGCAGCTTGTCGCCTTTCAGTTGCCGGATCGTGGTCAGGATGGCCTGTTTCTCCAGCTCCGCCAGTGGCATCACCCGCGGGGTCGCCCCCGGCTGCGCAATTGCTGCCTGCGCCTTCTGCATTTGCGACGATGCCTCACGCCGCAACCCCAGCTCATGGTTTTGCAACTGGGTCGGCAGATCGCCCACGTGAATCACCGGGCCGGAAGCCATGGTGCACGCGCGCTCGATCGCGCCCTCCAACTCTCGTACGTTCTGCGGCCAGTCATAGTCCATCATGCTGCGCAGCGCGTCGTCGCTCAACGTGTAATTCTCCCCGCTTTCGCGCGACATGCGATCCAGGAAGTGCGTGGCCAGGAGCGGAATATCGCTGCGTCGCTCGCGCAGCGCCGGAATCCGCAAGGTCACCACATTGAGCCGGTAGTACAGGTCCTTGCGGAACGTTCCCTTGGTCACCGCAGCAGCCAGGTCCACGCTGCTCGCCGCCAGAATGCGCGCGTGCAATGGAATTCGGTGCGTCGCTCCCGCCGGACGGATCTCCTTCTCCTGCAGCACCCGCAGCAGCTTGCCCTGCAGGTCCGGGGTCAGCTGGCCAATTTCATCCAGGAACACCGTGCCGCGCTCCGCCGAAGCTAGAACGCCCGGTGCATTGCGCAGCGCACCGGGGAATGCGCCCTTCACGTAGCCGAACAGTTCATGCTCGATAAGCTCCGGTGCGAATGCCCCGCAGTCCACCGTGAGAAATGGCTGCGATGCGTGCTCGCTCTGCGCGTGGATGGTGCGTGCTACCATCTCCTTGCCGGTGCCCGGCTCGCCTGCAATCAACGCCGGGTGGTGGCTCTGCGCCACCTTCGCCAGGATCCGGTAGAGCTTGTCCATCTCCGGGCTGCGTCCCACCAGGTTTCCTGCGCCACCGGAGCTGCGCAGCCGCTCGCGCAGCGTCCGGCTTGCGCCGCTTGCCTGCCGCTGATGCGCCGCCCGCTCCAGCACCGTCCCCAACTCCTCCATCAGGAAGGGCTTGGTGAGGTAATCGGTGGCTCCGCCGCGCATCGCCTCCACGGCCGAACCGATCGTCGTCGACGACGTCATAACGATGATCGCCGTATCCGGCTTCAGCGCCTTTACCTCTTCCAATAGCTGCATGCCTTCGCGGCGGCTGGCCTTCAGCTCCATCAGCAGCAGGTCCACCGTGTGACTGCGCAGCAGTTGCTGGGCATCGGCCGCGTCGGCCAGGCCTTCGGCTGAGAAGCCTCTCTGTGTCGCGATCTCCACGCAGGCTGATCGGGTTGCGTCGTCTTCTTCAAGGACGAGAACGTGAAGTCTGTTCCCGCTATGCTCCATTCCAATCATTTCGTCCAAGGCAGCACCTCAAAAAGTCAAAATTTCCGATCTGGGATCACATCGTGTATTTCTTACATGTTTACTGTGCAATCTCTACAGTCAGGAGTCTAACCAGATTTCATTCCGGGAATGGTGCTGAAAACGTCGCCAAACCTGACTTCAGTAATGGTCAGGGGCGGTGACTCCCCTCCACCAAAGCGGCAGCCGCCATGTATTATGTGCGGTTTACAGCTCCTCCCCGCTGCGCTCCTCGCCGGCTGCGATACCATCAGCCCAGAGCGGATTCCCTGCGCAGTCCGCTGGGGAACGGAAGCAGACGCGGTTTTCTTCCGAAAATCCGTACTTGCCCTCTGCTCGCCGCCGCTCACAGGACACTTTTTCTATGGCACCCGCCTCCCACCCTCCCATCTCGCAGCTCCCACCAAAAGCCCCCGGCATCCGCTCTGGCCGCGACGCCGGCCAGCTCCGGCCGGTCTCGCTCACCCCTGATTACGTCGCGACCGCTGAGGGCTCAGTCCTTATCTCTATCGGCCACACGCGCGTCCTCTGCAACGCCACGCTTGAGCAGGGCGTTCCCCCGTGGCTGCGCAACAGCGGTCGCGGCTGGGTTACGGCCGAGTACGGCATGCTGCCACGCGCCACGCTCACGCGCACTGCACGCGAGTCGGAGCGCGGAAAAATCTCCGGCCGCACGCACGAAATCCAGCGCCTGATCGGCCGCTCGCTGCGCGCCGTTGTTGACATGCAGGCACTGGGTGAGCGAACAGTGATCCTCGACTGTGACGTGTTGCAGGCCGATGGTGGCACGCGCACCGCGGCCATCACGGGCGCCTGCGCCGCGCTCGCGCTCGCGCTCAATCGCCTCGTCAAATCGGGCGCGCTCAAGCAATCGCCCCTGCGCCAGCTGGTCGCCGCCACCAGTGTTGGCATCGTCGATGACGAAGTCCTGCTCGACCTCGCATACGAAGAAGATTCGCAGGCCGAAGTCGACATGAACATCGTCATGACCGAAGATGGCGGCCTCGTCGAAGTGCAGGCCACCGCCGAGCGACAGGCCTTTCCACGCGCGAGAATGCTCGAGATGATGGACTATGCCGAAGCCGGCATCCGCGAGCTTTTCGCCGCTCAGCGCGCGCTCCTATCCAGCTAATCCGGGTCCATTGGGGGGCGGTTTTGGTTGCGAAACGGCCCTTTAGAGACGCTTTGGAGCACCATTGGGAGCGTTTCGCGGGGGCTATTTGTATCAGGGCTGGTGCACGGGGCACCCGCTCCAGGGGAATGGCTGTCCCATCCAGTGCGGCGGTGCTGTCCCGAAATGGAGACGGCTGACGATCTGAGCTACGACCGTTCACGCTGCCATCTTCGAATGTCCGAGTGGCCGCGTAACCGCCGACTTGGACTGTATCCAGACAGTGCAGTGATGGGGGCTCCAGAAGTTCGAGCAAACTCATGCTCCCTGAACATGGATTGGGCAATCTGCAAGCACGCTTCCGCCAGCGAGCCCGGGCCTTAGCATCATGGCAGTAGACTCTCTACCTCCTCAAGGAGTAGGTTCCCTACATCATGGGCCGCGAAGACTCTTTAAGGGAGCGATGCATGAAGCTGCCGCGGCTGTGGTTCGCGAAGCGCAAAGACGATCTCGATGAAGAATTGCGGACGCATCTGCGGATGGCGATGGCGGACCGCATGGAGCGCGGCGAACCGGAAGTGGAGGCGCGGCGGAATGCGATGCGGGAGATGGGAAATGTTCCGCTGATCGAGGATGTGACGCGCGCGATGTGGGGCGGGGTGTGGCTGGAGCGCGTGATGCAGGATGTGCGGTATGCGCTGCGGCAGTTGCGGCGCGCGACCGGGGTTCGCGGTGACCGTGGTGGTGACGTTGGCGCTGGGGCTGGGAGCGGCGGTGGCGATGTACACGGTGGTGGATCGCGTGCTGCTGCGGCCGCTGCCGTACCGGGATGCAGGATCTCTGGTGAGTATCCAGGAGATGACCATGACGAGCGAACCGGGATGGGGCGTGGCATTTCTCGACATCGCGGAGTGGCAGGCGCGCAGCCACACGCTGGCGAGCATCGCGTTCTGGGACGTGTCCAACGGGAACGGGCACCTGAGCTTCCTGGAGGGCAATGACGGGACGACAGAGGTAGCAGGCGTTTCGGCCAGCGCAAACCTGTTTCCGACACTGGGCGTGCATGCGGCATGGGACGCACGTTTCTGGAGGGCAGGAACGGAGCGGCACGCGAAGAGGATGCGCACACGCTCGTACTGAGCGATGCGGTGTGGCGGGGCGCGTTTGGTGCGGATCCGCATATTGTGGGCAAGAGCGTGAAGGTAAGCGGGGAGCGCTACACGGTGATCGGCGTGATGCCGCGCGGCTTCGCGTTTCCCTACGGCTCGCAGCACCCGATGGTGTGGATGCCGATCGTGCCCGAGCAGCGGAGACGTGGTGCGGCAGAAACACACAGACGCCGAATTACACCGACGATCGCACGGTTGGCGCCGGGCGCGAGCCTGGCGGCGGCTGAAGCCGAGTTGAAGACGATCCAGGCTGTGGTCGCCAGGCAGTATACGGAAGCCGACTACCGCGAGCATGCCAGCAGCGTTCAGGTGGAGCGGTATGGCGACTCACTGGTGGAGAAGGACGTGCGGAAGTCGCTGCTGGCGCTGGGCGGCGCATCGTGCGTGCTGTGGCTGATTGCATGCGTGAATGTAACCAGCCTGCTGCTGGCGCGGGCGACAGCGCGGGAGCGGGAGATTGCCGTGCGCGGCGCGCTGGGTGCGAGCCGGGGGCGGATCGTGCAGCAACTGGTGATCGAAGGGCTGATGCTGAGCGGTGTGGCGTCGCTGGCGGGCATCGGGCTGGCGATGCTGACGCTGCGTGTCTTCGAGCACGGGCTGAAGACGCAGTTCCACATCTACACGGCGCTGACGCCGAATCTGCGGGTGCTGAGCGCACTGCTGGTGCTGACGGTGATGAGCGCGCTGGTGTCCTCCGCGTGGCCAGCTATAGCGGCGGCGCGAGCGGCGATCGAACCGGCGCTGCGGCAGGGCGCGACGCAGAGCGGCACGGGACGCAGGCAGCACCGGCTGCGCGGCCGTGCTGGTGGTGGCGGAGATTGCGATGTCGCTGACGCTGCTGGTGGCCTGCGGGCTGCTGCTGCGCACCATCTACACGCTGCGGCATGTGCCGCTGGGCTTTCGCACCGACCACGTGATGGTGGCGAATATGTCGATCCCGAATTACAAATACGAGGGGCGCGATCTGTACAAGGATCTCTATGCGCCACTGCTGGAGCGGGTGCAGCACCTGCCAGGAGTGCAGAGCGCATCGCTGATGAGCGAGGTGCCGCTGGGCGAACACGTTCAACATCGTTTTTTCGTTCGGGGATGAGCGGCGGCAGCGCAGTCGATATGCGGCGCGGCAAGATCCGGGCGAAGGCAAGCGCGGTGACGCCGGACAATCAAAAAGTCTTCGGGTTCTCCATGCTGCGCGGACGGTTCTTCAACGATAGGGATACGGCAAGCTCCACTCCGGTGGTGGTCGTGAACCGACGAGTTCGTCCGGGAATATGAAGGCGACGATGGCGATCCGGGAAGGATTCTAGGCACCCCGCTGCTGGGCTCTCGCAAAGGAGCAGCAGGCTGTGGTGGTCGGCGTGCTGGATGACGAGCGGCAAATTTCCATTGCCGAGCCGTCGCAGGCGGAGATTGAGGTGTGCCTACCGCAGATCAGGCCGGGCGGCTTGTTCTATGGACCGGCGGGGATGGCGATGGACCTGGCGGTGCGGACGGAGCGCGATCAGGCGGCGATGACGCCGGAGCTGCGGCGGCTGATGCGCGAGGCGAGTCCGGAGCTGGCAAACAGCACATTCACGACGATGGAGCAGGTGGTGGAGGACTCCTATGGTAGCCAGCAACTGGCGGCGCGGCTCTTGGAGATCTTTGGCGGAACGGCGCTGGTGCTGTGCATTGCAGGCATCTACGGATTGCTGGCGTACCTGGTGAAGCAGCGGACGCGCGAACTAGGAATCCGCATCGCGCTGGGGGCGCAGCGTGGCCGCGTGATGGGGATGGTATTGCTGCAGGCGGGCGGCATGCTGCTGTGCGGTTTGGCGGCGGGATTGTTGCTGGCTTATACAACGAGCCGTCTGCTGCGGACGCTGCTCTATGGTGTGCGGCCGCACGATCCGTGGACCATAGCGGCGGTGACGCTGGTGCTGCTGGCCGGCGGACTGGCCGCCTCGTATCTACCGGCGCGGCGCGCTGCCGGTGTTGATCCGATGGAGGCGCTGCGCAGCGAATGAAGGGTTCAAGATAGAGGGGGGCTTCGGTGCCGTCTACGTGCCAAGAACCGGGGCTGAATCATTAGGATGAAGAGCCGGCTTTTTCTAACAGATAACTTACAGAGCATTCCTCCCGAGTCATGGGCAGTCGGGAAGAGGCCGAACCACTTCCCGGTTGAGGCGACAAATCGGAACCCCTGAATGAAAAGCTCCGGCGTCAGTGATTGAGGGGAACCTGACGGCTGTCGCGAGCGTATTTGGTAGCGAGGAACGATATGCGTCGACCCGTTCTCGCGGTGATACCGCTGCTGGCTGCTGTTTCGTCTGCGTTTCCGTGCTTCGCGCAGAATTCTGACTTTAACCTGAACCTGCATGCCAATTCGCATGCGACGGCGAAAGATATCGGGCTGCCGGTGTATCCGAGAGCGACGCCGTTCAAGGACAAGGACAGCGATTCGTCGTCGGCGGATTTGGGGGTGGTGCTGAACAGCTTTCACTTCAACGTGCAGGTGGCGAGTTTTGTGACGACGGCCTCGCCGGAGCAAGTGCTTAAGTTTTACAGGAAGCCGCTCGCGAAATTCGGCGAGGTGCTGGAGTGCAACCACGGCAAGCCGGTGGGGTCGTTGACGGTGACCAAAAGCGGGCTGACGTGCGGCGACCACAAGAGCGGCGATACGACCGTGAATGGAAGCGACAGCGGTTACGAACTGCGGGCCGGGACGCCGGAGCAGTTCCGGGTGGTAGGGATTGACAGCACCGAGGCGGGGAAGACGAAGTTTGGGCTGGTGGCGCTGGTGCTGCCGAAGGATGAGGACGCGAAGTAGGCGGTTTCCGGCAGCCCACGTGGAATAAAGCAGCGATGCGGCAATGGTCGAGCTGACGATCTATGCTGCGCTGTCTCCGCCGCTCGCCATTTGGCGCGTGCAATTTAATAGGCATCAACCTCACGCCCACCAGCAGCACGACACCCTGAAGGCCCCGTTGAAACTGCTGGCCACCAGGCACAAACGCGCGTATACCGAAGCAACACGACCGTTCGGAGTGACCCCATGCGTTTCCGTCGATATCCACTCGCCCTGGCGCTGTTTCTCGCACTTACCCCACTCATCGTCCACGCCGGTACGCCGGAGGAATCCGCGATCCGCAGCGTGCTGAACGGGCAGGTCGAAGCATGGAACCGCGGCGATGTTGCCGCCTTTATGCAGGGATACAACAACTCACCCGATACTACGTTCGTCGGCAGAACCGTCCAGCACGGCTTCGCCAAGATCCTTGCGCGCTACCGCGAAGACTACTCCGATAAGGAGAAGATGGGCCAGCTTGGCTTCGATGACCTGGAGGTCCATCCGCTTGATGCACGCTTCGCCGTGGTCACCGGCCGCTTCCACCTCACGCGCAACGCCAGTGGTGGCGGCGATACACATGGCATCTTTTCGCTAATCTTTGAAAAAACCTCCGACGGCTGGAAGATCATCCTCGACCACACCGCGAATCTGTGAGCAGGGCGCGGCGCAGCGACCCGTTCCCCGGAGGGCCAGGGCGCGCGCGTTAGAATGATCCCGAGTTGATTTTCCTCGCTCCAAGACATCTGCTCTACACACCTGGTTAGGAGAAGCATCATGATCAAGCTCACACCCGGCAAACTGGCCGGTCTCAAGTCTGTCTCCGATGACCGCGGCGTCATCGCCGCCGCCGCCATGGATCAGCGCGGCTCGCTCCAGAAGTCGCTCGCCAAGGAAGCCGGCACCGGCACCGTTCCGCCCAGCGCGCTCGAAGAGTTCAAGACGCTCGTCACCTCCGTGCTCACCCGCCACGCCACCGCGATCCTGCTGGACCCGGAGTTCGGCCTGCCCGCCAGCAAGCACCGCAATGGCAAAGGACTGCTGCTGGCTTACGAGAAGACCGGCTACGATGCCACCGAGGCTGGACGCCTGCCCGATCTGCTCGATCACTGGTCCGTCCGCCGCCTCACGGAGGCCGGCGCCGACTGTATCAAGGTCCTGCTCTACTACACGCCGATGGAGACCTCCGAGATCAACGACCACAAGCACGCCTTCATCGAGCGCATCGGAGATGAGTGCCGCGCGCACGACATCCCCTTCTTCCTGGAGTTCGTCGGCTACGACCACAAGGGCGGCGATGAGAAGTCCATCGCCTACGCGAAGGCGAAGCCCGACATCGTCTCCGGCTCCATGGCCGAGTTTGGCAAGGAGAAGTATGGCGTGGATGTGCTCAAGGTCGAAGTGCCCGTGCAGATGGAGTTTGTCGCCGGCACGAAAGCCTTCAAGGGCGAGCAGGCCTACACGCGCGCCGAAGCGCTGCAGCATTTCCGCGACGCGGCCGGCTCGACGCACAAGCCGTTCATCTATCTTTCGGCCGGAGTTTCGAACCCGGTCTTCATCGAAACGCTGGAGCTAGCTGGCGAATCCGGCACCAGCTTTAACGGAGTCCTCTGCGGCCGCGCCACCTGGAAGGACGGCATCAAGGTCTACGCTACCCAGGGCGCGAAAGCATTCGAGCAGTGGCTCAACACCACGGGCGTGGAGAACATCAACAACGTCAACAAGGCGCTGGAGAAGGCTCAAAGCTGGCACCATAAGGTGGATCAGCACGCTACGTTGCATGAGCCGGTTCACGCTTAAGGACTTACCGTAGGGCAAGCGCCTTCGGCTTTAACGGAAAGAGCGCCGCGTTCGCGGCGCTCTTTTTGTTGCTTTGCAGTGATCGAGGCTGGCCGGCTAGTGTGGGCGAACGCTTTTCAAATAGGCCTTTACGTGAGGCAGATTTAGATAAACGCACCACCATAACCCAACAGCAGTGCAGAAGGGTACGACGAGGATCCCGAAGTCTTCGTCCGGACTTTGCCGAGTTGGATGGAACCAGTCATAGAAGAATGCTCCACTGATGAGCAATAACAACACACCGAGCCCTATCGCGACGTAAGCTGCCCAACGTTGCGCATTATAGAGAGCCGAAGCAGCGCGGAAACACAGATACATCAGAGCACCCGTAACCGCGACAACGCTGAACGTCGTAAGAAACCAATGTAAGTTCTCTGGAGCAGAAAGATGACCACGCCAGCCGCGAACTATAGATGCAGCGAATAGGACACTAACAACGACCGCAAAGGGAGCGAGCAGGCATCCCAACGCAGCAAGGAGGCCTGCGCTGATCCGCAAGCCAAGAGGCTCTGTTCGGTCGCTCCTCATACTCAGCATCTTCTATCCTCAAAATGCATCCCGCTGAATCAGCAGGAGCGCCGGGTGCCCATCCTAGCGAAGCTAGGGCGGGGTAGTTTGCTGCCGCCGCAATAAAACCATCACCGCCAAAGCACCCAGCCACGCGGCCACCGCACACCACAGCATCACATCCCGATATCCGGCGAAGAAACTGCGATCCAGCATCCCGGCCGCCGCCGCTTGCTGTCGCTCGGTCAGACCCGGAGGAATCGGCGTGTCGTGCAGTCGCGCCTGCTGTGCTGTCATCTGTTGGCGGGCCGCTGCAGGCAGGCTCGACTTGCTTAACTCGTCGCCGAGCCTTGATGCGAATCCGTGCGCCAGCACGAAGACCAGCACTGACACGGCCACCAGTCCTGCCAGCCGCGAGAGCGCGTTGTTGACGGCGGATGCAATGCCCGTCTGGCTCTGTGCAACCGAGGACATCACCGCCGTCGTCAACGGCGCCACCGCCAGCGTCATTCCTATACCCAGCAGCAGCACTCCCGGAAGCAGGCTGCGCCAGTAGCTTCCCGCGCCCGACAGTGCCGCGAACAGCAGGAAGCCCACGCCGGCACACGCGCCGCCGCCCGCCAGCAACCGGCGCTCGCCAATTCTCGCCGCCATTGCGCCCACCCGCGCGGAGAAGAAGAACATCATCGCAACCGCGGGCAGGAAGACGGCACCTGCCTCCGCCGGCGCGTAATGCCGCACCTGGATCACATAGAACGGAATTACATACAGTGCGCCGTACAGCGCGCCATAGAGCAGAAAGGTAAGCAGGTTCGGCGCGAGGAAGCGCGGAATACGGAACAGCGACAGTGGCATCATGGCGTTGGGGCGTCCCGCCTGCGACCACAGGAAAGCTGCCAGCAGGAGCGCTCCGCCAAGTAGCGGCCCCAGTACGCGCAGGCTGCGCCAGCCTACATCCGGCGCGAAGGAGAGCGCGTAGATGATTGCCGCAAAGCTGGTCGTCGCCAGCACCGCGCCCAGCCAGTCCAGATGTTGCGGTTCCCCGGGTTGCGGTTCCCCGGGTTGCGCTTCCCCGGGTTGCGCTTCCCTGTTTGCTCCGCCGTGGCTCTCCGGAATGCGCGGCGCCAGTGCCAGCACCAGCAGCGCCAGTGGGAGGTTCAGCACAAAGATCAGCCGCCACGACCACACCTGGAGCAGCCAGCCGCCCACCACCGGACCCACCGCCGCAAACACGCTCGTCCAGGCTGACCAGGTCCCGATCGCCCGCCCGCGCTCTTCACCTGAGAAAGATGCCGACAGGATCGAGAGTCCCTGCGGGATCAAGAGTGCCGCACCGATGCCCTGCACCGCGCGCGCCGCGATCAATTCTGCAAGCGAGAACGACGCTGCGCATCCCGCCGATGCCAGCGCGAACAGCGCCACGCCCCACACATAGGTGCGCCGCCGCCCGTAGTGGTCGCCGATGGCTCCGCCCAACAGCAGCAGTGCCGCGCCGAAGAGCGCATAGCTCTGCACCACCCACTGGATGCCGCCTCCGGTCGCATGAAATGCGGACTGCAGCGCGGGCAGCGCCACATTCACCACCGAGCCATCCATGAATGCCAGCGCCGAGCCGAGAATGGTCGCCACCAGCACCCACTTGCCATTTGCGGGCGTGCACGGCGCCGTGCCACCCGCCGCTAGCTGCGGACACGGAGGCGCGCTCGGCGATCTGGCGGCAGCGGGAAGGTTCACGATCAGTGGATGCTCGGCGCCCGGAGATGCCGTAAAAAAAACAAATGGTGGAAGAGAGTTACAGCGGCGTGACCCCAGCTTCATCGAGAAAGCGCATCCGCGCTTCGATCGCCTCTGCGCCCACTACGTGCGCATCCGTCCACTTCGTTTCCCACACCTGCTCGTCCGTGCGGGCGGAGCTGTTGTAGCGACGCCCATAGCGGTGCCGCAGCATCTCCATCGCGTGGTCGGCCGTATCCCGCGCCGGCTCGGTCATCAGCAGATGGAAGCGGTCCGGCAGCACCGCCACGCCGCGCACTTCGAAGCCGAATTTGTGCGCGATCTGCTCCAGCAACTGCAGAAACACTGCGCGATGCTTCTCCTCCTCCAGCTTCGGCTGCTGCCGATAGCAAACCGAAGTGATGAAGTGCAGCTCACCCTTTCCATACTCGCGCCGCTGTCCTTTGGGCATAGCCGGAGTCTATCGGGTCTGCCTGGAAAAGATGAGCTGAGCTCCCGCCGGCAAGTTAACCATCACAATGCAAGGTACTTACGATCCAGTCTGCCGCGACGGGAGCGGCGGCGAGCCGATGCTCGAAACCCTGTTTGATCATGGATTTCTGTCATCTCATAACAAAGTGCAGCCGCGATCGGTCAAAACTGTTGTATCCCGGTCACATTTCCCCTGACAGTGGTTGGCGCACCGGCGTATTCTGCAGGCGTCCGCCGAAGGTAAGCGGATGGGGAGGCGACCATGGCGTCGATTCCGTCCACAGTTACTGCTTGCCTGGCATTTTTGATTGCCAGCGCGCCTTTGGCAGCTGCGCCGCAGCCCGCCGGTTTTACGCCTGCAGCGATCCAGGCGCCGGAAGCGGCCCGCGTGCAGACGGTCAATGTGCCCAACTCCCCGGCGGCCCCGCGCGTTTCTTATATGTACGAGATGTCGCCGGAGATGCAGGGCGACCTCTACATGGCGCGGCGCGAATACGTCGCAGCCATCGATGCCTATCAGCACGCCGAGCTGCGCAAGTCGCTCACCTGGACAAAGATCGGCGTCGCCTACCATCACCTGTTCGCGATGGATGAGGCCATGAAGGCGTATCAGATGGCCCTGCACCTGGACGGGCACAATGCCGATGCGCTCAACAATATCGGAGCCGTTTACCACGCCAAGCGCGACTACTCCAGGGCCGCCAAGTATTACAAGAAGGCGCTGAAGTATAAGCCCCGGTCGGCCGCCATCTATTGCAACCTCGGCACCACTTACTTCGCCGATCACAAATATAAGGACGCAGAAAAAGCTTACGGTCGCGCCTTCGCTATCGATCCGGCAGCCTTCAACCACAACTCGAATGCCTCCATAGACGAGGGCAGCACCAAGGAAGAGCGCATCGCGCAGAACTACTATCTGGCGCGCACCTTCGCCCGCGCCGGCCAGCGCGATCAGGCCCTCTACTATCTGCGTAAGGCGTTCGACGAAGGCTTCCACGATCGCCGAAAGCTGAAGGACGAGCAGGATTTCGCCATGCTGCGAACCACGCTCGAGTTCAAGCAGCTGATGGCTGAGCAGAAGCTGAACTAGTCACAAACACATCTACTCCGCGGCGGGACAGGTAGCGTCACCTGATCCCTGTCCCGTGATGCCCTGCTTCGCGCTACACTCGAAGCCGTTCCCATGTTCCTCTACTTCGCCGTCGGCATCGTCGCGTATCTGCTGGGCTCGATTCCTTTCGGGCTCATCCTGGTCCGCATCTTCCGCAAGCAGGACATCCGGCAGCAGGGCAGCGGCAACATCGGCGCCACGAACGTGATCCGCTCCGGCGGCAAGGGCCTGGGAGCCGCGACGTTTCTGCTCGACGCGGCGAAGGGATTTGTCGCCGTGATCGCGGCTTACATGCTTGCCAGCCATCTGAGCCGTCCGACGGCGCAGAATCTGGCTGCGACCGCTGCGCTGTGCGCCATCGTGGGTCACATCTACACGGTCTGGCTTGGCTTCAAAGGCGGGAAAGGCGTCGCGACGGGATTTGGCGTCTTCCTGGCGATCTCGCCGCTTTCAGCGCTCATCAGCCTGGCAGTCTTTATTGTGATCTTCGCGCTCAGCCGCTTTGTCTCTCTGGCGTCCATCCTGGCGGCGATCGCCTTCGCGGCGCTCGCGCTGATCCGCGGACACGGAAAGCTCACTCCGCTGCTGCTGGCCGTCTGCATGATCGTTCCGCTGATCGTGATTGCGAAGCACCACGCGAATATTCGACGCCTGCTCGCAGGCACCGAGTACCGCTTCGGCAAATCGAAGGCCGCCGCCGCTTGAGCCGGATCGCCATCATCGGAAGCGGCGCGTGGGGCACGGCGCTTGCCATTTCGCTCGCGCAGCGGCGCGGCGATCCTTCCATCACGCTCTGGTCGCATACGGCCGCGGTGGCAGAAACCATTGCGCAGTCCCGCCAGAACAGCACGTACCTGCCGGGCCATGTGGTGCCCGATGCTGTGCAACCAACCGCGGATCTGGCGCAGGCGCTGGCCGGAGCGGAGATTGTCCTCGGCGTGATGCCGTCCGCCCATGTGCACGCGATCTATACCAGCATGGCTCCGCACCTGAAGCGCGGTCAGGTGATTGTGAGTGCGACTAAAGGTATCGTCGGCAGCGACGTTGCCGCTGTGAAATATCAGCGCATAAGTGAGGTGATCGGCGACGCGCTCGGCGAGCTCGCGCTTCCCTGCGCGGTGCTCAGCGGGCCCTCCTTTGCCGAGGAGGTTGCCGCCGGCCAGCCCACGGCGATGACGATCGCCTGCCCCGATAGCGCGCTTGCGGCCCGGCTGCAGGAGGAGCTTTCCGGGCCGGCGTTGCGGCTTTACACCAATGACGACGTCGTCGGCGTGGAACTTGGGGGCGCACTCAAGAACGTGATCGCGATCGCGACCGGCATCGTGGCCGGCCTGGGGTTGGGACACAACAGCGCGGCCGCGCTCATCACCCGCGGCATCGCGGAGATTACACGGCTGGCGGTGGCCTGCGGCGGGCGGCGCGAGACCATGGCCGGGCTGGCCGGACTGGGCGATCTTGTGCTTACCTGCACCGGCGAGCTCTCCCGCAACCGGCGCGTCGGGATCGAGCTGGGAAAAGGCTACCGTCTCGGTGACATTCTCAACGGGATGGGCGGCAAAGTGGCCGAGGGCGTGCTGACCACGCGCGCGGCACTGGGCCTGGCTGAAGCGCACGGGATCGAGATGCCGATCGCGGCACAGGTGGACGCCATCCTGCACAGCGGCAAGAGTCCCCGGGAAGCAGTCGTCCAGTTGATGCGCCGTCCGGGGCGTGACGAGCTGTAGTCCGCAGAGCGCGGCCCGGTTGTTACACTAAAAGGGACGAGCCATCCATGATTCAAACCCTTTTCGGCAGCCTGAAAGAGGCTGAAGAACCCAAAAAACGCGGTCTTTTCGAACGCATGCGCGAGGCGGTGACGCGCACGCGCGAGAACCTCTCGCAGTCGCTCGAAGAGATCGTCGCGCTGACCGTCGAGATCGACGATAAGGCGCTCGACGATCTGGAGATGAGCCTGATCGCCGCCGATCTCGGCGTGGTGACAGCGCAGGAGATCCTCAGTGCGTTGCGCGAGCGCGCGCTGAACCACCAGATTCGCGACGGCGCGGAGCTGAAGCAGATGCTTCGCACGGAGATCAAGGCTATTCTCGATGCCTACGCGGTTCCGCCGCGTGTGGTGGAGCAGCCGCCTGAGGTGATCCTGCTGGTGGGTGTGAATGGCACCGGCAAGACCACCACCAGCGGGAAACTGGCTGCGTGGTATCGCCGCATGGGCAAGACCGTGCTGCTGTGCGCGGCGGATACCTTTCGCGCGGCGGCGATCGAGCAGTTGGAAATCTGGGGACAGCGTACCGGAGTCGAGATCATCAAGACCAAGCAGGGCGGCGACCCCTCCGCGGTGCTCTTCGATGCGCTGAACGCGGCGAAATCGCGCTCTACCGATGTGCTGCTGGTCGACACCGCGGGACGCCTGCACACCAAGAACGATCTAATGAAAGAGCTGGACAAGATGCGGCGCACGACGCAGCGCTTCATTCCAGATGCGCCGCACGAGGTGCTGCTGGTGATGGACGCCACCACCGGCCAGAACGGGATGCAGCAGGCGAAGCTCTTCACCGAATCCGCGGGCGTGACCGGCATCGTGCTCACCAAACTCGATGGCACGGCGAAGGGCGGGGTTGCGGTGGCGATTGCGCGCGAGCTGCGGCTGCCGGTGCGCTTTGTCGGTGTGGGCGAAAAGCTTGACGACCTGCTGCCCTTCGACAGCGCCGCCTTCACTGACTCGCTGCTTGGCGCCTGATCGCGATGCCCGGCACAATCGAAGACAGGCCGGGGAACGACGGCGGCCTTCCGTCAGCAGACGACATGCAGTGGATGCAGGCTGCGCTTGCGCTTGCACGCGAAGGCGTGGGCCTGGCATCGCCCAATCCGACGGTCGGCTGCGTGATCGTTCGGGAGAATCACATTGCCGGACGCGGCTTCCATCAGTATGCGCAACGCGACCACGCGGAAGTTGTCGCGCTGAAGCAAGCAGGCGAGGCGGCGCGGGGCGCGACGGCTTATGTCACGCTTGAGCCGTGCAGCCATCATGGCCGCACGGGTCCGTGTGCGCGCGCGCTGATCGAGGCCCGCGTCACGCGAGTGGTTGCCGCGACGGCCGATCCCAATCCGTTGGTCGAAGCCCGAGGATTCGCGATGCTTCGCGAGGCAGGTGTGCAGATTTCTGCCGGCGTGCTCGCGGCAGAAGCGCGAGAGCTGAACGATGCCTTCGCGCATTATGTCCGGCAGCGCACGCCGCTGATGTCGCTGAAGATTGCAGCGACGCTGGATGGCGCCATCGCCCCGCCACCAGGCGCCCGCCAGGAGCGTGCATCCTTCGCGATCACCGGTGCGGCATCGCGGGCGCGTGTGCAGGAGTTGCGCCACGCGCACGATGCGCTGCTCACCGGCATCGGCACGGTACTTGCAGACGATCCGCTGCTGACGGATCGCAGCCGACGTGCGCGACGCCGTCCTCTGCTGCGCATCGTGCTCGATTCCGCACTGCGGCTGCCGCTGAGTTCGCGCATCCTTGCAGGCGTGGAGGATGACCTGCTCATCATTACTCGCAATGCAGACGAAACGCGCCGGCGGGCGCTGACCGAGCGGGGCGCGCGCATTCTGACGATCAATATGCAATCGACTGGGGCAGAGGGCGATGGCGGTATCTCGTTGCGGGCTCTCCTCAAATATCTCGGCGAGCAGGAGATCACCAGTGTGCTGATCGAGGGCGGCGCACGGCTGAATCGCAGCGTGCTGGCTGCGGATCTTGCGGACAAGCTCTATCTCTTCCAGGCGCCGCGCTTCCTTGGACCCGGCTCCGTTCCGATGCTGGCCGGGGATCCACCCGCCAGGCTCCTGCACCTGATTCGTTACCGCACGGAGCGCATCGGGGAGGACACGCTCGTGGAGGGATATATTCACGAGCCGTGGGCAGACTGCGAATCAGGGAAATAGAGATCAGGGAAAAGGGCGATTGACCACGAATCTGGCCCTCCCCTATTTCCCTGATCCCTGTTCCCTGCCCTACTCTGATTTCATGTTCACCGGACTCATCCAGGAAACCGGCTCCGTGCTTGGGATGGAGCAGCGCGGCGGCGTGCAACACATCACGATTCACGCGCCCTCGCTTGCGTCTCGGCTTCACGTTGGCGACAGCGTCGCGGTCAGCGGGGTCTGCCTCACCGCGCTCGCTATCGGTCCGGAGGGACAGCCGGATCGCTTCGAGGCCGACCTGGCCGAGGAGACGGTACGCCGCACCTCACTGAGCCAGCTTGCGCCCGGTACGGTCGTGAACCTGGAGTTGCCCACCCCGGCAGGCACGCCGCTGGGCGGCCATGTGGTGCAGGGCCACGTCGACGGCGTGGGCCGCCTCCTGGCTATCCGTCCGGTTTCCCCAGATGGTGAAACGACAGACTGGTGGCTCGAAGTGGAGGTGCCCGAGGGCATCCGGCCCTATCTCGTCGAAAAGGGGTCGATTGCCATCGAGGGCATCAGCCTGACCGTTGCCCGCTGGGACGGAGACGCGCGCAAGCGTCGCCATCATCCCCCACACCTATGCCCACACCAACCTGCGCACCCGCCGGCCGGGCGATTTGCTCAACCTTGAGGCAGACGTGCTGCTGCGCCATGCCGCCCAGATGCGCCGGCAGGAAAAGTCACCAGCACTTACTCTCGCCTTTTTGATTACCAACGGCTATTGAACTCTCGCCATCTCACGCAGACATGACCGAACGCAGCGTCAGGTGCGGGATGGATAAACGGAAGGTATGGGTGTTCCTGTTGCTCGTCGGGATCGGGGTTGCGTGCCTCTGCGTGCTGATGTACACGCTCTTCTACGCCCCGCCGCGCTCGAATTCCACAATCAAGAATGGTCCGCACAGCCTGGTCCGGCGAGATGAGACGCCTTTTCCTTGCACACTTGCAGAGACCACAATGATTCGTTCCTGAACGCCGAAAGGCGGTTTGCAGAGCCAGGACTACATCTATGAAGAAAGATATGTGCGCCGAATCCGGATCGTTATTCCCTCTCTCCTGATTTCTGCATCTACGCTCCAGACCGCTGCTACGTAAGCCAGTGGTGTGGAGAGCTCATGAAGATCGCTGGAATCGTTCTGATCATTGCCGGAATCGTCGCGCTTGTGTACGGCGGGTTCACCTATACCACCACGAAGAAGGCGGTGGACATGGGACCTATTCAGATCAACCACAAGGAAAACCACTCGGTACCGCTGCCGCCAGTGCTGGGTGTGATCGCGATTGTCGGGGGCGGGGCTCTGCTCTATTTCGGCGCAAAGAGGGCTTAAATCGAAACATGCTATTCCAGCCGGCCGCCGGAAAGGCTAAAGCAGATTTCCCATTCCTGTGCCTGGTTGAGTCGCGCCGGAGCAGTTTTCTTCCAACCCGCTGACGGAAAAGCCGCGTTCGCCTTCACTGTTCCGTGTACACCTAGGGGAAATCTGCTTTAAGGTTTGAGCGATGCAGTCACGAGGGGCACCCCCGACCCGGCAACGCGGCGGCTTTCTGGCCAGCGAGCCTTTGCTGCTTGCCGGCCTGATCATCCTTACCCTCTATTTCGCTCGCGATCTGCTGGCCCCGGTGGCCTTCGCGCTGGTGCTCAACTTCCTGCTCTCGCCGGCGGTCGCGCTGCTGGAGCGCTGGCGCCTCAGCCGTGCGCTATCAGTCGTTCTGGTCATCCTGATCTTCTTTTCGGGGCTGGGCGTGACCGGCTGGGTGGTGGCCCGGCAGCTGGTGCATGTTGCCGAGTTGCTGCCGGACTACCGCGACAACATCCAGGCCAAGCTCGACAGCCTGCACACGCCCATCGGAGGGGCCGCGGGCAAGGCGATCAGCGCGCTCGCGGATATGACCCAGGAGCTCTCTTCGCACGCAAACAGCACCATCGCGCCTCCTGCTGTGCCGGAGGCAGTGACGCCCACGGCGCGGCGGCGCCGCGTACGGCCGTCCGTGCCGGAGGCGCCGCTGGCGGACAAAAATGCGACGCAGCAGCAGCCAACGCCGGTCCAGATCGTGGAACCGCCGGTCTCCGTTGGCCGCTACCTGCAGGAGATCTTCTCGCCCATCCTTCGTCCGCTGGCAGCCTGCGGAATTGTCATGGTCTTTACCGTGTACATCCTGATGTACCGGGAGGACCTGCGGAACCGCCTGCTGCTGCTGGCGGGCATGGGGCGGCTCAGCCTGATGACGCGGGCCCTGCGGGACGCCGCCGAGCGTATCAGCACCTATCTGGTCTGGCAGTTCGTGACCAATGTTTTGTTCGGGCTGCTCTTCGGCGTTGGATTGTCGCTCATCGGTGTGCCGGACGCGACTTTGTGGGGAGCGCTGGCCGCCATCCTGCGCTACATCCCGTATGTGGGCACCGGCATCGCTGGACTCCTGCCGGTCATCTTCTCCCTCGCGATCTTTCCCCACTGGCGGCAGGTCTTTGAGATCGTCGGCCTCTACGGCACGCTCGAGTTCATGACCTCAAATTTCTTCGAGCCCTGGCTCTACGGCTCGCGCACGGGAATCTCGTCGCTGGCGCTGCTGGCATCGGCTATCTTCTGGACGCTGCTGTGGGGCTGGCCGGGACTGGTCCTGGCCACGCCGCTGACGGCCTGTCTGATCGTGATGGGACGGCATGTGCCGCAGCTTCGCTTCCTCCACGTTCTGCTGGGAGAAGATGCCGAGCTGGCGCCGGAGGCGAAGTTCTATGAGCGCATGCTGGCGATGGACCAGAACGAAGCGCACAGCATGGCCGACCGGTTTCTGGAGCGGCGGCCGCTGCTCGACTTCTACGACACAGTCCTCATGCCCGCGCTGGGCCTGATGGAACAGGACCGGCACAAAGGGTCGCTCGACGAGGCGCGCGGCAACTATCTGCTGCTGAGCGCGACCGAGCTGGTGGCCGAATTGAGCGAGTACAAGGCCGAGGGCAGGTCATTGGATAACGGAACCGCTTCGGATACAAACACGGAGTCAGAAGCCCAGCTGAAGCGGTCTCCGGTGATCTGTATCCCTGTCGGCGATCCGGCGGACGAGCTGACCGCGATGGTCATGGCACAGTTGTTGGAGCAGAGCTGTCACAACACGCTGCTGCTGCCCACCGAATCGGTGACACCGGAGATTCTGGAGCGATTGGGGCAGGACGCCGGAACCATCCTCTGCATCTGCGCGCTGCCGCCATTTGTTTTTACCCAGACGCGCGCGCTATGCCAGCGCATCCGCGAGCAGCTTCCGGAGAACCGCATCCTGATCGGCCTGTGGCAGTCGGGGCAGAGTCCCGAGCTGATGCGCGAGCGTTTCGGCAGCGCGCGGCCGGATCGCGTGGTCACCACGCTGGCTGCGGCGCTGGCGATGATCGAGGAGTGGCAGCAGGGCTGCGCACTTCCGGTAGAAGCGAGCGTTGCCGCAGACGGTTAGAGCAATCTCCCTGCTCTATTGCGGAGTGATGATGCCGCCGACGCGCTGACGTGGTGGCAGCGGCTTGCCGCGGCGATCGAGCTCTATCTGCAACTCCTGCGCGAACTTCGCATCCCGCTTTGCTCGAGGCCTGGGCGTAGAAGAGGCAGATGATTTGGTCCCACGTGATCTGGTCGGCTTCATTGGAGTGTGCCTCAGCAGACTACACTGAAGGTATGCCATCGCACGCTCGTCTGATCGCTATCGACATCGATGGCACTCTCCTGCCGACCTCGAGCACTACCATCAGCCGGCGCAACTGCCGCGCGCTCCGAGAGGCGCAGGCCGCCGGTCTGCATATCGTGATCGCCACCGGACGCCGCCACCAGTATGCCGAGCCGGTGCTGGAGCAGGTTGGGCTCTCACCGCGCACGGTGATGATTTCGTCGAACGGCTCAGTGGTTCGTCACTTCGATGGGGAGCTGATCCGCCGCAACCTGCTGCCGGTGGAAAGCGCGCGGGCGCTCTGCCCGGCACTTCGCCCCTTCGGGCAGACGATGGTCTTTACTTTTGATCGGGAGCGGGAACCGTCGCTGGTGGTGGAGAGCGTGGCATCGCTCCATCGCAGGATCGGGGTCTGGGTGGAGGCGAATCGGCATGACCTGGTCGAGATCGCGCCGCTGGAGCGCGCCTTCGACGAGGGCGAAGCGCCGATTCAGGCGATGCTGTGCGGCGACGTTGCGCAGGTTCGGGCTGCGCAGCAGGCGGTGGAAACCATGCGGCTCGCCGCCGATATCAGCATGCATCGCACCGAATATGCGGAGCGCGATCTCGGCATCCTTGACCTGCTGCCGCCCGGCTGCTCGAAGGGTCACGCGCTTGAGGACTATGCGCGCTCGCTGGGGCTGGAGGCCGACGAGGTGATGGCTATCGGCGACAACTTCAATGACCAGGCCATGCTCGAATATGCCGGCCACGCGATCGTCATGGGCAACGCGGGCGAGGAGATGCAGGCGCTTGCCGCCCGCCACGACTGGGGCATGACGCTGAGCAACGACGAGGATGGCGTCGCCGCGACGCTGGAGCCCCTGATCCGCAGCGCACAGCAGGCGCAATCCGCCACCCGGCACGCAAGTAACCCTGATTCGGAAGTCGTAACGTCGGAGAACAGCATCGCAAGCCGGTAATCAGGGCCTGCATGGTAGCCTACCGGGAAGGTGTTTTGCTCGGCGAAATCCCGAATTGCCGTCTCTGGACTGCTGCTCCTGCTGGCCGGTGCCGCGATGCCCGTCCATGCGGCCGAGCACATCACCCTGCGCAACGGCTTCGACCTGCTCTGCGATCACCGTGAGGTTTCCGGGGATCACGTCCGCCTGTACATGAGCGCTACCGGATCGGATTTTACCGAGGTTTCGAGCGGCGACATTGCCAGCAGCGAGTTTGTCGCGCTGCCCGCGCCCAAAGACCCCACGCCCGCTCCGGCCACAATAATCCAGGCGCCCGATCCCACACCGGCTGAAATTCGCGAGATGACAGCCAAGGCCGGTGCGGCCCACGATCTCGACGTTGAGCTGCTGGCCAGCGTGATCCGCGCAGAAAGCAACGGCGACGTGCACGCCGTCAGCCGCGCCGGCGCCCGGGGGCTGATGCAGTTGATGCCCGGCACAGCCAGCAAGCTGGGCGTGACCGACAGCTTCCGCGCCGAACAGAACATCGACGGGGGCACCGCGTACCTGAACTCGATGCTTGAGCGTTACCACGACAACCTGGCGATGGCGCTGGCGGCCTACAATGCCGGTCCGGCGGCGGTCGATAGGTATCACGGCATTCCGCCGTATCGCGAGACGCGCCTTTATGTCGCCCGCATCATCCGCGACTTCAATCGACGCAAGCTGGAGGCGGCACGCACCACAACTGTGGCCGCTTCCGGCGTAACGTCCCCTGCAGGCAACTGATCCTCTGAGCTTCGCTATCGCTTGCGTCCGGCGATACCACCCCATGGCGATGCTCACCCGATCTGGAGCGACCGCGCATTGAAACCCAAGAAGCTCCTCCTCCCGATTGCGGCCGCGCTGATCTTCGTTGCGCTTCTTGTCTATGGAAGCCACCGCACGCATTTCCGGTGGGACATCCTGGCCCAGCAAATGCACTTCGTGCGCTGGTCGAACATTCTCTTCGGCGTGCTGCTGATCTACGGAGCCTTTCTGGTGCGTGCGTTTCGGTGGACCGTCTTTCTGCGGCCCACCAAACGCCTGCCACCGCTCTATCTGCTGGGTACGCAGGTCATCGGCTTTACCGCGGTCGCGCTGCTCGGACGTGTGGCCGACCTGACGCGCCCCTATCTTGTCGCGCGGCGCACTAAACTCGCGGTAGCGCCGCAGATAGCTATCTGGACAGTCGAGCGCATGTTCGACTTCGCTTCCATGGCCACCATCGTCTCGCTGGCTCTGCTGCTGGCGCCGGATCGCGCAACCATGCCGCACCGGGCGCAGGCATTAGCAGGTGCAAAAAGCCTTCTTTCTCTGGCGGCCATGCTGGTCATTTTCACAATCTCCGTACGACTCTCCGGGGAAGCGATCGCACGAACGATCGAGCGTGGTCTGAGGGGCAAGTTCGGCGCCGCCATCGCTGCGAAGATACGCAGCTTCAGGGAAGGCCTGGTTGCCATCTCTTCCGCAAGCGCTCTCCTGCAGGCCGCGGCGCTCTCGCTGCTGATGTGGGCCATGATCTCCGGCGCATATCTAACCACGGTGCGCGCCTTCGCCAGCTCGCACTCACTCGCTTCTATGACCTTGGGGCGCACCGTGATCCTGATGGCGGCCAGCATGGTCGGCTCGGCCTTTCCGGTTCCGGTAGCAGCCTGGTTCACGCAGGTGATCGCGCTGCAGATCACGCTTTCCCAGCTTTTCAATGTGCCGCAGGAAGTTGCGCTGGCTTGCGGCGCCGGTCTCACATTCGTTACGTTTCTCGCCGTCATCCCGGTAGGCCTGATCTGGTCGCGATTCGAACACATCTCGCTCCGTCAGGTCTCCGAGCAGTCCGAGCACGAAGCCGAAGAGCTCTCTACACGCGCCCAGGCTTAAGATCGCAGTCTGCTAAAGCATTTTCCCTGTAGGTGTAGAACGGCCAACGGAAGCTCTCGTGGCTTTTCGCTAAGGAAAAGCCACACCGAGATTCGCTCCGCTTCCTCACAGCGCAGGGAAAATGCTCTATCGTAGAGCTATCTATGAAGTGTCCGTACTGCGGCTTTGCGCAGGATCGCGTTGTGGATTCGCGCGAGAGCAAGGAAGCCGATGCCATTCGAAGACGCCGCGAGTGCGAGCGATGCGAGAAGCGCTTCACCACCTATGAACGCATCGATGAGATTCCCTACATGGTGGTCAAGAAGGATGGCCGCCGCGAGCGTTTCGAGCGCCACAAGGTTTTGAGCGGACTGCTGCTGGCCTGCCGCAAGCGTCCGTTCACTCCGGACAATCTGGAAAAGATCGTCGATGAGGCGGAGACCTTTTTGATCGACTCGCCCGAGCGCGAGCGCACTACCAGCGAGATCGGTGAACTCATCATGAATCGGCTCAAGGCCATCGACACCGTGGCGTACATTCGCTTCGCCAGCGTTTATCGGGACTTTACCGACGTCCGCGAATTCAAGGAAGAGCTGGAGCGGCTGTTGACGGCCAAGGACCAGACAGCGAAGCGGCGTGCTCCCGAACCTCCTCCACACAAACCCCATCGCCGCCAGCCATGAAGCCGGCCGCCCTGACATCGCACTAAGGACATCGAGAAGAAAGACTAACAATGCCCAAACAACACACCATCACATTGATTCCCGGCGACGGCATCGGCCCCGAAGTAACGAATGCGGTAGTGCGCATCCTTGAAGGCGCGGGCGAGGCCACGGGAACCAGTTTCCAGTGGGAGAGCTACGCCGTCGGCGCGGAAGCCTTCGAGCGCTACAAGGAATACATTCCGCGCGAGCTCTATCAGTCGATCGAGCGCAACCGCGTCGCACTGAAGGGGCCGGTGACGACACCGATTGGCGGCGGCTTCGCCTCCATCAACGTCACCTTGCGCAAGCAGTTCGAGCTCTATGCCAACTTCCGCCCGATCCGCAACCTGCCGGCCACGCAGACGCGCTATCCGGGCGTGGACCTGGTGATCGTGCGCGAAAATACGGAAGACCTTTATGTCGGTCTCGAGCACGAAGTGGTCCCCGGCGTTGTTGAGTCGCTGAAGATCGTGACCGAGAAGGCTTCCACACGCATCGCGAAATTCGCCTTCGACTATGCGCGGAAGCATGACCGTAAGAAGATCCACGCGATTCATAAGGCCAACATCATGAAGATGTCGGATGGGCTGTTTCTGCGCTGCGTGCGCGAAGTCGCGAAGGATTTTCCGGAGATCACGTATGGCGAACACATCGTCGACAACACCTGCATGCAACTGGTGATGAATCCGTATCAGTACGACATGCTGGTGCTGCCCAATCTCTACGGCGACATCGTGAGCGATCTGTGCGCCGCCTTCGTCGGCGGACTGGGCCTGGTGCCCAGCGCCAACCTGGGCGAGACTTGCGCCATCTTCGAGGCGGTACACGGCTCCGCGCCGGATATTGCCGGTCAGGACAAGGCCAACCCGACGGCGCTGCTGCAGTCGGCGATCCTCATGCTGCACCATATCGACGAAGCCGCGGCAGCCAACAAGGTGCAGGCCGCGCTCGACAAGGTATACGCGGAAAAGATCTCGCTGACGCGCGATGTGGGCGGGACTGCAGGCACGCAGGCCTTTGCCAACGCCGTGCTCGCCGCGTTGTGAACCAGCAATCGCACGACTCACGAGAAAGGATCGCAATGCCGCTGCCGACTCGATCGTTCCCCCTGCTGCTCTGCTGTGCACTGTTGATGAGCGCCGGCTGCAAACGCTCTGCGCCAAATGAGAGCGCAGGCTCGCCTTCTGCGGCGCAGGGACCCGTCACGCAGATTGATCCCGCCACCGCGGGCAGCATCGAGGGCACGGTACACCTCATTGGTAAACCGCCGGAGCGCATCGAGATCGACATGGCGCAGGATCCGGCGTGCGCCATGAGCCCCTACGGGAAGAACCTGACCGAGGGCATCGTGAGCAAGGACGGCAAGCTTGCGAATGTCTATGTCTACGTGAAGGACGGGCTGGGCAACAAAATCTACGCGGCGCCGATGGAGCCGGCCGTGCTCGACCAGAAGGGCTGCCGCTACGTGCCGCACGTGCTGGCCGCGATGGTGGGTCAGCCGGTTGAGTTCCGCAACTCCGACCCGACCATGCACAACGTGCACATGCAGCCGACAGTCGGCGGCAACCAGCAGTTCGATATCTCTCAGCCGCCCAACGACGGCACCACGCGCCATGCCTTCGCCAAGCCGGAGTTGATGATCCCGGTGCGCTGCAACAATCATCCCTGGATGGAGGCCTTCCTCAACGTCGCGCCGAATCCGTTTTTCGCCGTGACCGGAGAGGACGGCCACTTCGCCATCCACGGCCTGCCACCGGGCACCTACACGGTGGTTGCGGTCCAGGAGCAACTGGGCCAGCAGCAGGCAACGGCAACCGTGTCCACACATGGCACGGCGGCGGCGGACTTCAGCTTCAAAACGAAGTAGGGAAACTGCAGGTCAGTGGCCGACGGGCGGCAGCCTATGCTTCCTGTCGATTCCTGATTCCACGAATCGCGATAAAATTAGGAATCCTAACAAACAGCGAAGAGGCCAATGGCAGAGAGACTGAGGGTTGGCATACTCGGCGCTACCGGCACTGTCGGTCAGCGCTTTATCCAGTTGCTGGACGGGCACCCGTTCTTCGAGGTGGCGATGGCTTGCTGCGAGCGACCGCTCCACCGGCCGGCGCTATGAAGACGCGGTGCGTTGGAAGCTGGAGACGCCCATTCCCGCAGCGGTGCGCTCGCTGCCGCTCTCGCCGGCTGCTCCGGATCAGGCGCCTTCGATCCTCTTCGCCGCGCTCGACACCGACATCGCCCGCGAACTGGAGCCGCAGTTTGCCGCTGCCGGCTGCGCTGTTATCTCGAACTCCAGCGCTTTCCGCATGCAGGACGATGTGCCGCTGGTCATCCCTGAGGTGAACGCGGCTCATCTGTCACTGCTTGAGTCGCAAAGCTGGCGCAAGCAGTCGGGCGGCTACATCGTCACCAATCCGAACTGCTCCGCCATCGGACTGGTGCTCGCGCTCAAGCCGCTTGCGGATCGCTTTGGCATCGAGAGCATCTTCGTCAGCACCATGCAGGCGGTTAGCGGCGCCGGATATCCGGGCGTGCCTTCGCTGGACATTCTCGGCAACGTCGTCCCCTTCATCAAGAACGAGGAAGAAAAGATGGAAGCGGAGACGATGAAGTTGCTGGGCACGCTCGACGGCGCTTCGGTTCGCCCCTATGCCGCCCGCATGAGCGCGCACTGCAATCGTGTTGCCGTCGAAGATGGCCACACCGAGAGCGTCTCGCATCAAGCTGCGCACGCCCGCAACGCGTGAGCAGGTACTGGCTGCGTGGAGCGAGTTCCAGCCGCTGGCGCAGCATCAGCTTCCCAGGGCGCCCGCACAACCGGTCGAATTTCTCGCGGCGGAGGATCGCCCGCAGCCGCAGCTCGACCGCATGCGCGGGGCTGGCATGGCCACCACGGTCGGCCGGCTGCGTCCCTGCAGCCTGCTGGACTGGAAGTTCACCGTGCTCTCGCACAACACCATTCGCGGCGCGGCGGGCGCGGCGCTGCTGAATGCCGAGTTGCTGATGCAGCTGGGCAAACTGAGCGCACACGATCCACGCTCGGACGGCTGTCACCGCATGAAGCTCGTCGTCATGAAGTTCGGCGGCACCTCGGTTGAGGACGCCGCCGCCATCCGCCGCACTGCGGATATTGTCGCGGGCCGCGTCGCGCGCGGTCTGCAGCCGGTGGTCGTCGTGAGCGCGATGGCCACGCGTGACCGACCAGTTGCTGAATGCCGCTGCCGCAGCCGGGCGCGGGGACAAGGCCGGAGCACTCGCGGCCAGTGTTGCGCTGCGTGCCCGCCATCACCACGCCGCCGGCGAGTTGATTCCGTCCGCCAGGCTCGCGCCGATCACGAACTTCATCGACGAGCACTTCGACTGCGCTGGATGAGCTGCTGCGCGGGCTCGCCGCGGTGGGCGAGGTCACGCCGCGCACCACCGACATCGTCGCTTCCTACGGCGAACGCCTCTCCAGCTACATCGTCGCCGCTGCGTTCAGCGCGTGCGGCATCGCGGCTACGCACGTCGATGCGCGCGACTGCATCATTACCGACGCGCAGCACATGAAGGCCATCCCGCAGGATGACCTGATTGCCGCGCGGCTGCGCCAGCATGTGCTGCCGCTGGCGGAAGCCGGCCGCGTCGCCGGTGCTGGGCGGCTTCATCGGCTCGACGCCCGAGGGTGTGACCACCACGCTTGGCCGCGGCGGCTCGGATTTCAGCGCTGCACTGATCGGCGGCGGCCTGCATGCCGAGTCCATCGAGATCTGGACCGACGTCAACGGCATCATGACGACCGATCCGCGCATTTGCCCGGATGCGCTTCGCGTGCGCACCATCAGCTTCGACGAAGCTTCCGAGCTGGCCTACTTCGGCGCGAAGGTGCTGCACCCGGCCACCATTCTGCCTGCGGTGGAGAAGAACATCCCGGTGCTGGTGCTGAACTCGCGCGACGCGCAGAACGAAGGCACGCGCATCACCGCGCTGGCGCCGCATTGCCGCAGCCCCTTCAAATCCATCGCGGCCAAGAAGCGGCTCACCATCATCGACATCGTCGCCAACCGCATGCTGATGTCGCATGGCTATCTGAAAGCCGTCTTCGAGGTCTTCGACCGCCACAAGTGCTCGGTCGATATGGTTTCCACGTCGGAGGTCAGCGTTTCGCTCACCGTCGATTCGAACGAGCGCCTGCCGGAGATTGCCGCAGACCTGCGCAAGTTCGCGGATGTAAAGTACGAGGGACGGAAGGCGCTGATCTGCATGGTGGGCGAAAATATCCGCGGACAGAACGGCATTGCCGCGCAGGTGTTCGGCGCCGCTCACGCACATCAACCTGCGCATGATCTCGCAGGGCGCATCGGAGATCAACATGAGCTTCATGATCGAGGAGGACGACGTGGAAGAGGCGATCCGTTCGCTGCACTCTGTCTTCTTCGCCGATCCTGATCCATCCATCTTTGATCTTGAAGCTCGTAGGGATCTTGAAGCGCGCGCAGTAGCGCAGACAGCAGGAGGCAAGCAATGATCTTCCTGATTCTCGGGCGCGGCAAGACGGGCTCCATCGTTGCCGATGTCGCGCACGAGCGCGGCCACGGTGTGCGCGTCATCGGCGAAGAAGAGAATCGCAACGCCTCTGCGCTGACGCCCCCGCTGCTGACGCAGGTGGACGCCGTCATCGACTTCACCACCGCGGAAGCAGTCATTCCCAACATGCGCGCCTGCCTCTCCGCTGGCGCAAAGATCGTCGTGGGCACCACCGGCTGGTACGACCGCCTGAACGAGATGCGCACGCTGTGCGAGCGACGCAACGCCGGCCTGCTCTACGGCACAAACTTTTCCGTAGGCGTGCAGGTGATGCTGCGGCTGGTGCACGACCTTGCGATCGGCACGCGCGGTTACGAGCTCTCCATCTCCGAAACCCATCACGCCAGCAAAAAGGATGCGCCCTCCGGCACCGCTCTTTCGTTGCAGCAGACGGTTCGCGAGGCCGGGCCGGAGCTCGATGCCGCGATCACCTCGCAGCGCGAGGGCGATGTCGCCGGCATCCACGAGTTGCAGGCCCGCTCGGCGAACGACCTCATCACCATCCGGCATGAGGCCTTCTCGCGCCGTGGCTTTGCGGAGGGCGCGATCCGTGCCGCCGAATGGCTCTCCACCCGCACCGGCTGCTACGACTTCACCGACATCTACGCGCAATTGCAGTAAGACGGCGTCGGCGGTAGGTCGGCTGAACAGTCTCTCCAACCAGCCTCCGACTTCAGCGTTCTATCCCGCGAGAGCGGCAGCAACTCCGGACCAGTGCGACCAAAGGGAGCACCCTCACGACACGCGCCACCGGCGCGTCCGCCCGTACGGCCAGTACCTGATATTCTCGGCTCGGTATGGAGCTACGCGGCTGCGGCACGGCACTCGTCACCCCTTTTCGCCCGGACACGACGATCGATGTGGAGGCGCTTGCCGCGCTGGTGGAGTGGCAGATCGCGAGCGGCATTCAGTTCCTGGTCGCCTGCGGTACGACCGCGGAGACGCCATCGCTCAGTGACGGCGAGGCACTCGATGTCATTCGCGTCGTTGTCCGCGTGGCCGCGGGGCGCGTTCCGGTGGTTGCCGGATGCACGCATAACGCTACCCGCGAAGCTGTGGAGCGCGCGAAGGCGGTTGCGGCCGTTCGCGGCGTCAACGGAATCCTGACCGCCAACCCCTACTACAACAAGCCTACGCAGGAGGGCCAATACCAGCACTTCCGCGCCATCGCGGAGTCGGTGCCGCTGCCGGTGGTGATCTACAACATCCCGGGCCGCACGGCGTGCAACCTGGAACCCGCCACGCTGGCGCGCCTGGCGCGCGACTGCCCCAACCTTTACGCGGTGAAGGAATCGAGCGGGAACCTGCAGCAGATCACGGAGCTGATTCATGCGCTGGACGGGACGAAGGTGCGCGTGCTGGCAGGCGACGACAACATCGCGCTCGCGGCGATCGCGGTCGGCGCGGCGGGGCTGGTCTCCGTGGCCTCGAACGAAATCCCTGCAGAGATGCAGCAGATGATTGCCGCCGCACTGAGCAATGACTGGACCGCCGCGCGCGCCACTGCAGCGCCGCTACTATCCCCTGCTGCTCGCCAACTTCTGGGAGACCAGTCCCGGGCCGGTGAAGTACATCCTGGCGCGCATGGGACGCGTAGCTCCGGTGTGGCGTCTGCCGATGGTGCCGCCCTCCGCGCCCGTCGCCGGGCGGCTGGATGCACTGATGGACGCGCTGCAGCTCGTGCCCGCAATCTAAATAGCCGAACACCGCTTCGCGATACCCGAACACCCTTCACGACGGCTGAGCCGCCTTGGAGTGACCGGGAGAAGCAACGCGGGACGCGGGGACGCCGTTACACTAAGGCCATTCATGTCCGTAGCAGCATCCACTTCAGCAGGAAATCGAGCGCCACTTCGCCGCCGGCGCTGCCGCCATCCAGGATCCCGCCGCGCTGCGACGCCTTCACGCAACTGCGCAATGAGCTCAACAGCGGCCACGTCCGCTGCCGCCGAGCCCGATCCGGCAGCGCCGCTCGGCTGGCGCGTCAACTCCTGGGTCAAGCGCGGCATCCTGCTCGGCTTCCGCATCGGCCAGCTCACCGCATTCGGGCAATCACGATCTCTCCTTCGTCGACAAAGGCACCTTCCCGGCGCGCACCTTCACTCCGGAGGAGGGCATCCGCATCGTCGTCGGTGGCTCGTCGGTGCGCGAGGGCGCGTATCTGGCGCGCGGCGTCATCTGCGTGCCGCCGATGTATGTGAATGTCGGCGCTTACGTCGACGAGGGCACGCTGGTCGATTCGCACGCGCTGGTCGGCAGTTGCGCGCAGATCGGCAAGCGCGTCCACCTCAGCGCAGCAGCGCAGATCGGCGGCGTGCTCGAGCCGGTAAATGCCAATCCGGTCATCATCGAAGACGATGTGCTCGTCGGCGGCAACTGCGGCGTCTACGAGGGCACCATCGTGCGCGAGCGTGCCGTCCTGGCTGCGGGCACCATCCTGACCCGCGGCACGCCGGTTTATGACATCGTGAACGGCATCATCCATAAGGCCGAGCCGGCCGGGTCAGGGAGCGAAGCGAAGCCGCTGGTCATCCCCGCCGGCGCTGTCGTCGTTCCCGGCTCGCGGGCGCTCACACGGGGCCGCGCGGCGGAGTGGGGACTCAGCCTGTACGCGCCGGTCATCGTCAAGTATCGCGACGACAAAACCGACCTCAGCGCGGCGCTCGAAGACCTGCTGCGCTGAGCCGCCTCGCTCTCAGGTGACTCCCGAGTCTCCTTGGCTGGCCCTCAAGATCAGGCGCGACGAGGAGCAAAGCGGACGCGTCAGCCTCGTCCGGCTTCACCGCGCGGGCTATGACCTCGCCGAGGCTCCCATAACATGGTGGATTCTTGGCACATCGAAAGAAGAGCCCCGGAAAGAGAAGTCGCTGGAGAAGACCGGTATGTCCGCCGGCGCCAAGCATCTTTATCGCATCCTAGGCATTACCTGGCGTCAGGCAGGTCAGGATTTCCCGGCGGCAGCCGTGGCCGCCCGATAAGCCGGCAGGTGCGGAAAAGACGAGCCGCCGGAACAGGCCGGTTTTGTCCGCATCTCACTACCTGCTAGCATTTTCTATTCATGTCTAAAGGCAAGCTGCAAATCATACCCATTGGCGGACTCGGCGAGTTCGGAATGAACTGCATGGCCATCCGCTGGGACGAAGACATCTTCGTCATCGACGCCGGCCTCATGTTTCCGGAGAGCGACCTGCTCGGCGTCGACATCGTCGTACCGGATATCACCTATCTCATCGAGAACCGCTCCCGCGTGCGCGGCATCGTTCTTACCCACGGCCACGAGGACCACATCGGCGGCCTGCCCTGGCTGCTGCGCGAGCTCAATGTGCCGGTCTACGCCACGGAGTTCACGCTGGCCTACGTCGAAGGCAAGCTCGAAGAGCACAAACTGCTGGACAACGCCGAGCTGATCGAGATCGAGCCGAAGCGCAAATTCCATCTCGGCCCCTTCACCATCGAGCCCCTCCGCGTCACCCACAGCCTGGTCGATTGCGTTTCGCTGGCCATCGAGACGCCGGTCGGCGTCGATCATCCATACCGGCGACTTCAAGGTCGATCTTTCGCCGCCGGACGGCCAGCGCCTTCGATCTTGCCAGCTTCGCTGAATACGGCAAGCGCGGCGTGCTGGCGCTGCTGCAGGACTCCACCAACGTGGACCGCGCCGGCTACACGCCGAGCGAATGGGCCGTGCGGCCGCGGCTGGACGAGGTCTTTTCGCGCACCCAGCGCCGGCTCTTCTTCTCCTGCTTCTCGTCGTCTATCTATCGCCTGCGCATTGCGCTGGAGCTGGCGCAGAAGCACGGCCGCAAGGTCGCGATCGTCGGCCGGTCCATGCTCGAGTCCTCGGAGATCGCGCAGGACCTCGGCTATCTCAACATTCCGGGCGACCTCGTCATCCATCCCGGCCAGATCAAGGACTACTCTCCGGAGGAGGTCTGCGTGCTCATCAGCGGCACGCAGGGCGAGCCCATGTCCGCACTCTCCCGCGCCGCAGTGGACAACCACAAGCACGCGAAGATCGAGCGCGGCGACACCGTGCTGCTCAGCTCACGCGTCATCCCCGGCAACGAGAAGAGCATCTACCGCGTCATCGACCACCTCTGCCGCCGCGAGGCGAATGTCATCTTCGACGATGGCCAGTCCGGACTGATCCACGTCAGCGGCCACGGCAGCCAGGAAGAGCTGCGGCTGATGATCAATCTCGTCCGGCCGAAGTTCTTCGTGCCTGTGCATGGCGACTTCCGCCATCTGCAGCGCCACGCGCGGCTGGCTATGGATATCGGCATCTCCGAGAACGCATACCTGCTGGAAGACGGCGATGTCCTCGAACTGGATCAGAAGACTGCTGTGAAAAACGGAAAGGTGGCCGCGGGCCGCGTGCTGCTCGACTCCGGCGCCTCCGGCAACGTCGTCGAAGACATGATCATCCGCGACCGCCGCCACCTCAGCGAGGATGGACTGGTGATTGCAATCATCACCATCAACAAGCTCACCGGCCGCGTGGAAGGCGTGCCGGAGTTTGTGACGCGCGGCTTCGTCGCCGGCGATCTTGAACTGGGCGAGCAGGCCAAGGTCATCGTCGGCAAGACGCTCGAAGAATCGAACGCTGAGGAGCGCGCGGACCAGGTGCTGATCAAGGAGAAGATCCGCGTCGACCTGAAGCGCTACATCCAGAAGCAGACCTCGAGCCGGCCCTTCATCATGCCCATCATTCTTGAGATATGAAGACTGAGGTCGCCGCCGAGCTGGTTACCGCCGCGCAGTTTGCCGAAGCGCGCGAACTCCTGCGCGGCGCGGTTCTACACACGCCGCTGGTCCGGCTCACATCGGTCACTGATGCGGCAGCGTATCTCAAGCCGGAGAGCCTGCAGCCGATCGGCAGCTTCAAGCTGCGCGGAGCCTACAACGCTGTCGCGCAGTTGAGCGAGGCCGAGCGCCGCCGCGGCGTCATCACCTACTCCAGCGGCAATCATGGACAGGGCGTGGCCTATGCTGCGCGCGCCTTCGGCATTCCCGCGATCATCGTCATGCCTCGGAACGCGCCGGAGATCAAGCGGCTGGCTACGACTGCGCTGGGGGCGCGGATTGTCGATGTAGGCCCGGCGAGCTCCGAACGCCGCGAACGCGCCGAATCGCTTGCCGCTGAGCACGGCTATACCATCATCCCGCCCTACGATGATCCGGCGATCATCGCCGGCCAGGGCACCTGCGGCCTGGAGATAATGTCCGACTGCCCCGACATCGATCTCGTGCTCGCGCCGGTCGGCGGCGGCGGACTACTCAGCGGCGTGGCGGCAGCCATCCGTCAGCAGCGCCCGGAGTGTCACGTCGTCGGCGTCGAGCCGGAGTTAGCCGGCGACGCGGCAGCCAGCCTGCGCCAAGGCAGGATCGTCGAGTACACCGCCGAACAGACCACCCGCACCCTGGCCGACGGACTGCGCACGCAGAGCCTCGGCAACCTGAATTTCGCGCACATCCAGCGTTACGTCGAGCGCGTCATCACGGTGACAGAAGAGGAGATCGAGCGGGCCATGCGGCATATCGCGTGGGACGCTCGTCTGATCGCGGAGCCCAGCGGCGCCGTGGCTACCGCGGCGCTGCTCTTCCATAAGCATGAATTGCCGGCGCACCGCACCGCTGTCGCTATCGTCAGCGGCGGCAACGCCGAACCGGCTACGCTACTGCGTGTGCTGGGCAAAGCATGAGATAGCTTCCGGCGTTATGCTGAGCACGTGAAACCTTCTTGCTCCAAAGCTCTGCGCGACGCGATGGTTCTCTTGTTTAGCAGCCTTGTGTTCGTTGCAACGACTACGGCTGGTGCGGAGAAGCCGCCCTCCGGCCCTATCGCCACCGTCTTGCGCGACACGCCGGTTTTTGTCCAGGCGGATACGAGTTCGCAAAAGATGGATACGATCACGGCGGGACGCGAGATGGTGATCGTCGAACAGAATGGCCCGTGGCTGCGCGTCTTTGCCAACACCGATGTCCAGCAGAGCCAGGCTGCCGATGCGCCCGTTTTCGGCGGTGACGCTGCTACGCCGCCCATCTCCGGCTGGCTGCAGGGCAAGGGCGTGGTCTCCGCAGTCACGCCCAACGCTGACAACATCCTGTACGGCGCAGCCGCTGGTCAGGAAGCAAGGGCCAGCGACGTGCACGGCTCGCGCGCAGCGGCACAGGCCGCGCGGCTGCTCTACGCGCGCGATGCCCAGATCTTTCCGCAAGGACCGCACGCCGGCGAGGCTGCTTGGCGCGCTGCGGACATCCGCTGGCAACTGGAAAAAGCGGACGTGTACTCGCGCCCCTCCGCGCACGAGAAAGAGTCGTGGCTGCGTCAGCAGATCGATGACAGCGAGATGAAGAAGATCATCAAGCGCTTCCCCGGTTCAAAGTTCGCCGACCTAGCTGCGTACGACATGCTGGACAACAAAGTGTGCGGCGACTGGCAGGGCTCCACCAAGTGCCCGGAGAAGGAAGCGGAGTTGTTCCAGAAATACGCCGACGAGCACCCCAACTCGCCGAAGGCGCCCGAAGCGCTCTTCGAAACCGTCTATCGCTTCGCGGCAGCGGGTGACATCTACGCCGGTGACAACAACGACAAAAAAACCAGCGAAGATCGCGATCACGCAAAGGCCGTCGCTACGCATTTACAAGAGAAGTACCCGCAGAGTGACTACTCGGCTCGTGCAGCCACTCTGATATACCAGATGGAGCAGTCCATCCCCATCTATGGCGCAGAGCGCAATTGATTAAGCTCACCTGAACGCGCCCAGGGAAGTGCGTGAACGACTACATCGTCTCGGTCCTGCTCGGCATCGTCGAGGGACTCACCGAATTTCTGCCCGTCAGCTCGACCGCACACCTGCGGATTGCGGAAGCGTTGCTGCATATCAATCTCGCCGATCCGTACTGGAAGATGTACACGATCGTCATACAGCTCGGCGCCATCCTCGCGCTGCTCTTTCTCTTCATCGGCCGCATCCTTGAATTCATCCGCACCTTTCCTCAAGGCGAGAACGGCGATCGCAACGCGCTGAACCATCCGCTCTCGCTCACGCTCATCGCCTTCGTCTGCACCGCGATACCTGCCTTCCTGCTCACCAAGGTGATCGGCAAACACCTGGAGAGCCTGCGGCTGATGGCGACGTCGCTGCTGGTCGGCGGGATCATCATGTGGGTCGTGGATGCATGGAGCGTGCGGCAGAAATCCACCACGGAAGACGTCGAGCATATGACGGTCGGTCAATCGATCTGGATCGGTCTGTGCCAGGTGACGTCCGCTGTCTTTCCCGGCACATCGCGCTCCATGTCCACCATCGCGGCCGGCCAGCTCGCCCGTATGACGCGCTCCGCCGCGCTCGAGTTCAGCTTTCTCGTCTCCATCCCCACCATGATTGCCGCGACCGGCTACGATCTGCTCCGCACACTGCACCCCAAAGACACAGACGTTGCGGAAGCCGTCGCGCCGCTGGTAATGACCGGCCACGGCTGGATCGTGCTCTTCATCGGCTTCGCCGTTTCATTTTTTATCGCGTTGCTGGTGGTGGAGTGGTTCCTGATGTGGGTACGCCGTCATGGCTTTGTCATCTTTGCCGTCTATCGGATACTTCTCGCGGCTTTGCTCTTTACACTGGGCAAACACTTCATGGGAACCTAGACCATTTTCCCTGCACGTGTGGAGCGGCCAACAGAAGCTTGTGTGGCCTTGGTTAAGGAAGGCCACGCAGAGATTCTTTCCGCTACCTCGCAGCATCAGGGAAAATGCTCCAGCCGCGGCCATTTCCCTGGTGCGAGAAGACCTGCGATTTACCCATCGTGAATACGCTCTACTGCATAACGTTGAACGGCGCCGAGCCGCCCTCCGCGCCAACACCCGCGAATGCCGGAGCGGATTCATCGGATGCGAAGCCCATCTCCCATGCGGGTGACTGCAGCTCCGGCATGGCCTTTGCCTGAAAGAGCTTGCGGCACTGCTTCGCCATCCATCGCGCGGTTGTCCTGGCCTTCTTGCGCCGTGCGCTGTCAGTAGAAATGCCGGTGCCTGCGTACATCTGCCGGTAGAGCTTCGACAGGAACACGAACGCTACCCGCGCCTTGAGCGTGGGTGTACAGGCTGAGCGCTCCCAGATCGCAGGAAAGGTATAGAACCTGTCCCATACTCGCTGCGTCCGTTCGCGGATCTCATCCGAACTCATCGAAGGGTGCGGGGTAAACATCTTCGGGCGCACGGCTATGGGGATGAGCCAATAGCGCGTGATCGGGACGCCGTCCACCAGCGTGGGCGACTTCGCCTGCTCCTTCTCCCAGCGGTTAAAGTCCACCGTGCCAGGAAAGGGCGTCATCATCACGAACTGCGCAAAGGTGATGCCTGCCTTGAGCGCCATCTCGGCAGTGGCATCGAACGTCGCCGGCTTGTCTGTGGGCAGCCCGAAGATAAAGGAGCCCAGCACATGCACGCCATGCTGCTTGAAGGTTTGCAACTGCCGGGCCAGTCCTTCGCCGGAACAGTTCCAGTCCTTGAACACCGCCTTCAGCCCCTCCGGCGTCACCGCTTCCACGCCTACCAGCGCACCCTTGATGTTGGCTTTGTGCATGGCGTCGAGGTACTCGCCATCTTCGGCCGCCTCCATCGTGATCTGGGTGAAGAAAACCATGTCTCTGGGCAGCTTGCCCAGCTCCTCCATCAACCGGAAGCGCTCAGCCCGGATGCGTGTCAACTCATCCAGCTTCGATTGGTTGTTCTGTTCCCGCGCCAGGCGCAGGTCGGTCAGCGTGACCGGGTAGAAGTTGTCATCCGCCAGCGCGATGAAGCGAAACCCCAGCCTGCGCAGCGCGATGATCTCGTCCACCACGTTCTGATAGCGCCGCTGCCGGGGCTGTTGTCCATCGGTGCGCCACACGCTGCAGAACGAGCAATGCTTCGGACACCCGCGCAGTGTTTGTACGGAGGCCCACATATATTTGTCTTTGGGAATCAAATCCCAGCGCGCTGCCAGAAACTCCGAGCCGCCGATGCGGCCGCCGTCGTAAATCTTCTCCGGTGTGCCTCGCAGGATGTCCATCACAGCTTTGCCCCAGGCAAGGTCGCCGTCGCCCTTCACCACGCAATGCGCTTCACCCCGCTCGAATGGCTCCTCTGGAAACAGCGTCGCGTGGATGCCGCCATAGACCACCCAGGCGCCCCGCGAGCGCGCCATGCGTCCCACCTCATAGCCGCGCAGCGCATTGCCCGTGTGGACACTGATGCCGACAATGTCCCCTGCCACAATGCTTTCTGGCTCGATCTGCTCGAGGGACTCGTCCACCAGCACCGGATCGCCCACGATCTGTGGGGTAGCCGCCGCCAGCACAAACAACCATCGCGGTGTAATCACCGCCGTGCCAAAAGAATTGTCGCTCGGATTTACCAGATGAACGCGCATAGACCTCAATCTATCTTCATGCCACTATGACTGTTACTTTTACCTATTACCGCGACCCGAGCGACGCTGCGAAAAGCGGCCATGGGGGCGCGCTGGCGCTCCAGGGAAGCAGAGACGATGGAAGGGGTGCAGGAATCAGATCCGGAGTGGGGTTCCGGAGAAGGACGAGAAGCTGAGAGGCGTTTCCTGTGCCTGGAGGACGAAGAACGAGGCGGGGCTGGATATTCTCAGACATCGCAGCGGGAGAGCGATGATCCGGTATGCCAGCAACACGAGAAGTGGCGATGTCACCGCCCGATGCGCCATCAGCAGGACAAGCCCGGCAAACAGCAGCAGGCAGAGGATACCGAACTCAACATCGGGACCACCCTGCAGGAACTTGTCCCATGCGTAGAGGTGCTCGGTGAGAGGCATGAGCAAAATGAGCAACGCGGTGAGAATCAGCACGGCACGGCAGCCAATCATGTGCCCTTCGCCCAGACACCGGGTCCGTTCCGCATAGGTTCTGGCTTGATCAAGACTGCTCAGAGCTGCACCACCGAATTTCCCACGAAGTCCACCAACACCAGCTTTTCATGAATTCCGATCTAGCAGGGCAAGACTTTTGTCACATATTCCTGAAGAGAACCGCGATGGCGACAATTTTGCGCCGATAATATACTTGACTTTGTCAACTATATACACCAGATTGCTCTCATGCAGGATCGCCCACAAACCGCACGCCACTCGGACGAGCAGACCGCCGCGTTCCGCCGGTTCAACCGCCTGTATACACGCTTTATCGGCACCTTGCAGGAGGGACTGCTCGACAGCCCGTATTCACTCACTGAGGCCCGCGTGCTCTATGAGCTGGCGACGCGCACCCAGCCACTCGCCAGAGAGATTGGGCAAGAGCTTGGCATGGATGCCGGCTACCTTAGCCGAATACTGGGCAAGTTCAACGAGTCGGGCCTGTTGAAGCGCGCAGCCTCTCCCGAGGACGGTCGCCAGACACATCTCACGCTGACCGCGAAAGGCCGCGCTGTTTTCCGGCAACTCAATGCCCGGGCCGACCAGCAGGCCCGTGACCTTCTGGATACCTTCGCGCCGGCGCTGCGGCGGAACCTGATCCAATCGATGCACTCGATCGAAGAAATACTCGTTGCGAAAACCAAAACTCAAAAGGGATTGCTACCGCCCTCCTTCACCCTTCGCCAACACCGGCCGGGCGACATGGGCTGGGTGGTGCACCGCGAGGGAGTGCTCTACGCACAGGAGTATGGCTGGGATGAGCGGTTCGAGGCGCTGGCCGCGCGCGTGATCGCCGACTTCATCGATCACTTCGACCCGGCATGCGAGCGCTGCTGGATCGCGGAACGCGAAGGCGAAAACCTGGGCCATATCTTCCTGGTGAAGCATCCGGAGCGGCCCGGCGTGGCGAAGCTCCGCCTCCTGCTGGTCGAGCCCTCGGCACGCGGCATGGGAGTCGGACATGCGCTGGTGGCGGAATGCATCCGCTTTGCCCGAGAGGCCGGCTACCAGAAGATCACCCTTTGGACCCAGAGCATCCTTACCGCGGCGCATCGCATTTACCAGGCAGCGGGTTTCCGGCTCATTCACCAGGAGCCCCACCACAGTTTCGGTAAAGACTTGATCGCTCAAACCTGGGAATTGGACCTAACCTGAGACCTCGGAGACCTCGTAATCCGCATCCGTCGACCACGCCGCCCGGCGTGAGCGACCAAAGGAAGCGAACCACACACAATGCGCCACCGGCGCGCCCGCCCGTGCGACAAGCACTTGGCGAGCTCGATTCCCTTCATTTGCTTTCCGCCCATCCGCCTCCCGCACTTTGCGACAATGGAATAGCTCTGGCGTGTCGGCTCCCGGCTCATTGGCACAATGGGCGGTCGCTGCTTCGCGTCCCCTTCAGAAAGCCATGAAGCCACTCAAGATCGCGCTGACGCCCACCGGCAATCGCAGGCTCAACGAGCTGGTTGGCGTCTCGCTTATCGCTACCGCCGGCCTCCTGCTCCTCTCGCTTGTCTCCTACCGGCCCACCGATCCCTCGTTCAATACGGTGGGGACCAACGTTGCGCATAACTGGGCCGGCATCTTCGGCGCCACGCTGAGCGATCTGCTCTTCCAGTTCGAAGGCTTTGCCGCCTTCTGCCTTCCGTTAATGCTCGGCCTGCTGGGCGTTAGCTGGATTCGCTCGCGGGCCATCGGCGCGCCGCGGTCGAAGATCGCCGGCTTCGCGCTCTTTCTTTTCATCACGCCGGCCGTCTTCGGTCTGCTGCCCGGCAATATGCACTGGCTCGGCGCCATTCCCGTGGAAGGTGTGCTCGGCCGCGTGCTGGTCGACGGCATGACCGCGGTGCTCAACTATCCGGGCACCTGCGTGCTGGTCGCGACGCTGCTGCTCATCGCGGTGCTGCTCTCCACTGCATTCTCCTTCGGCAACCTGCGCCAGTGGCTCGCAGTGCGCTTCGCTTTCGTCTACGCCTGGCGGGATCGTTGGCAGAACTGGAAGCTGCGCCGCGCGAAAAAGCGTGCCGCCCGCTCCGCGGACCGCACGATTCGTGCCCAGCAGAAAGCTGCCGCTCTGCGGCGGCCTCCGGCACAAAGCTCCCGGCGAAATGCTGCGCCGCTGCCGCGTACGAGTTGGTTGAGCCGCGTTCTCAACCGCCCGCAGCTCCAGGAAGATGACGACGCGCCGTCCGCGCGACGTGCCTCGTTTGCCGAAACGGCCGTACCCGCCTCGCCGGAAGATGCCGCTTATCTCGAAGAGCCGGAGCCGGCACCGTCTCTCTGGACCCAGATTCCGCGTGCCACTGTGCGCGATCCGGAGCCCGCGCCGGCAGCGCCATCCCGCATCACCGCGCTCGATGCTGCCCGTTGGGAAGCGGACGCGGATCCCGAAGAAGAGGAGCAGGATGCCGGCAGCATCTCCATCGGCGAGCGGGCGGATGCCGATGCGCACCCGGTCACGCTCACGCCGCGGGCCGTCTCCGGCTACCGCCTGCCGCCCAGCACGCTGCTGCACCGCTCTGACGATCAGCAGATCATCCGCGAAGACGAGCTGCGCGAAGAGGCCAAGGTGCTGGTAGAGAAGTGCGCGGAGTTCGATGTGACCGGACAGGTCACGCAGATCAATCCCGGCCCGGTGGTCACCACTTTTGAGTTTCGCCCGGAGGCAGGCGTCAAATACTCGCGCGTCACCGGACTGGCGGACGATCTCTGCCTGGCGATGGCCGCGGAAAGCATCCTGATCGAGCGCATGGCCGGCAAGAGCACGGTCGGCATCCAGGTGCCCAACGCCACCCGGGAGACCATCTGGCTGCGCGATGTGGTGGAAGACGGCACCTTTGCGCAAACCAAATTCAAGCTGCCGCTCGCCATGGGCAAGGACATCAACGGCCGCATCGTGACCGCTGATCTCGCCACCATGCCGCATGTGCTCATCGCCGGCTCGACCGGCAGCGGCAAATCGGTCGCCATCAACGCCATGATCATGTCGGTGCTCTTCAAAACGACGCCGGAACAGGTACGAATGATCCTGGTCGATCCCAAACGAGTCGAGCTGGGCATGTACGAGGGCATCCCGCACCTCTTTACGCCGATCATTACCGAGCCGAAATTAGCGGCAAATGCGCTGCGCAACGCCGTGCGCGAGATGGAGCGGCGCCTCAAGTTGCTGGCCTCGCGCTCCGTCCGCAACATCGATCAGTACAATAAGCTCTTCGATTCAGGCACGCCCAGCATGTTCGAGGACGCGGAGGAGCAGACCCCGCTGCCCTACATCCTCATCATCATCGACGAGCTCGCCGACCTGATGATGCTCGACCGGGCAAACGTCGAAGAGGCGATCACCCGCCTGGCCCAGATGGCGCGCGCCGTCGGCATCCACCTGGTCCTCGCAACCCAGCGGCCTTCGGTCGATGTCATCACAGGACTCATCAAGGCCAACGTGCCGACGCGCATCTCCTTCCGGCTCGCAACCAAAGTCGACTCACGCACGATCCTCGACAACAATGGCGCGGAAGCCCTGCTGGGCCGAGGTGACATGCTCTTTCTGCCGCCGGGCACCTCGCGCCTGCAGCGCGTGCATGCGCCGTTCGTCACGGAAGCGGAAATCTCCGCCGTGGTCGATTTCTGGAAGGCACAGGGCGGCGCCGAATACGTGGAGGCCTTCCTGGAATCGCCCAAAGACGAAAAGGGCCGCGAGCTGAACAGCGAGGACGGCAATGAAGACGACAACGATCCGCTGTTCAACGACGCCGTGCGGCTGGTCTTCGAGTTCGGAAAAGCTTCGACGTCGCTGATCCAGCGCCGGCTGCGCGTCGGCTATGGCCGAGCCGCACACCTGATCGACATGATGGAGCGCGATGGCCTGGTCGGCCCCGCAGATGGCTCGAAGCCGCGCGAGATTCTCAAGAGTCCGGAGTGGATCACCGAAATCGAATCCTCGATGCGGTAGACATCGTCGGCACCCGATGCGATGATCACCATCGCCACGCGTTAGCGGCGTGCGCTGCGCAGCGCCACCAGGCCGAGCGTGACCACCACCAGGATCAGCGCCACCCACAACAGCACGGGATGGCGTTCCGTGAATGGCCGCAGACGCTCCGGCTGTGGTGCGAGCGCCCACTCGTTGCCCACGACACTGACAGACGCATCCATAGCGGCTGCCTCGATCGGCGACAGATCGTAGAGCGGCGGCCCCAGCGACGGATCGCCATAGCGCAACACGTACGACGTGTTGGCCTTGCGCAGAAAACAGATTTGCCGCTCCCGCATCTGCAGCGTCACGCCGTGCAGCGCCAGCGGCGCGTCATCGCCGTTCTGGATCGTCAGCCGTACGATGGAAGCGTAGGGCGCAGCGCCCAATCCCAGCGACAATCCGGGACCGGTCGTACTGTCTGAAGCTGCCTCGCCTTTTGGGGGAGGCGCATGGGCCAGCGTGATTCCTTCGCTCTGCAGCGGTGCTTCAGCCCGCCTTGACTGTTCATTTGTGGCAGCTTCCACTTTCCACCGCTCCAGATCGGCGGTCCGCGAAAACACCGCGTCCGGATCATCGCCGGCAAAGCTCAGGCGCTCTACCGGCGCATTCGCCGGCACGGCAAATTCATAGACGGTCTCATGCGGCTTCCGTTCCGGCGCCTTCGCCACCGCCACCTGCATATGCCGTGGCGGCTCGGTGCTGCGGGTCAGCACATCTACACCAGCAATATCCTGCGGCGTCAGCGGCTCCAGCGCGAGCGTCTGTATCTCGAAATGCAGATAGCGGAAGTTGCTCTCCGGCAGCGTGATCTGCTTTATCTGCGGCTCGTCCTCCGGCGTATCGGAGCTATAGGGAATCTCCGGGAACTGGCCACTCCCGCCTCGCCCGGACGATCGATGCCGGTGACGTGGACCAGCACAGAAAAATGCGAGCGCGCCATCTTCAGCAGCACGCGGCTGTAGAGCGGCTCGGTCATCTCCACATCAAAGCTGATGGCGCTGTTCCGCTGGCCCAGGTTCAGGATCTGTTCCGGCCGCGCCATCTGTTCTCGCAGCATCGCTCGACGTGCGCACCTGGTATGCAACCTCGCGCTCGCCCGCCATCACTCGCAGATCCTGGAGCATCGGCGCTGCATGCTCCAGCAGCCCCAGTGGCAGCACTGCGCAATGTCTCGGGTGCAGTGTCGGCACTCAACTTCAATGGCCGCTCGTAACGAAACCCCGGCGCAACCGATGGAAAGCCAGCGTAGCGGCCGCGAGCGCCATCGCAATCAGGCTCACGCGCGAGATCACTTCGTCTCTCCGCCGTTCGTCGCGCCGGCAGCACGCAGGTGCAGCCAGTCCCGCTGATAGGCGAAGCTCACGCCCAGCAGCAGCGCACCCAGCGCAAGAAAGCTGATGATCCGGTAGCCCTGGCTCAACGTGCTGGTATCCAGCAGGAATACTTTGAAAATCGTAACTGCCAGAAGCACAAGTCCCTGCCAGCGCAGCAGCGCGGAGCGCCGCCGGAATCCGACAGCCAGCAACGCCGCTCCGGCAATGCAGAAACCACGCCGAGTAGCTGAATCGCTCCGCCATCTGGCGGCCGGCCAATTGCGAGCCGTACAGCACGGAGCCGGGCGCCGCCAGCGGACGCGTGGACCAGAACGTCGCGATCTCAAAACATATCGCGGTCAATACGAGCACGGTTGCCAACACGCTCGCGCCGATGTGCAGTTGCGCCCAAGGCCCACTCCGCTCCGGCACCTGCCGCCCAGCCCACACTATGGATGCGACGGCCACGGCGAACGCGGCAAAACGCAGATTCCAGATGACCAGTTGCTGCGGATAAAACATCCCAATGAACAGCACAAGCAGCCCGGCAGCGAACCAGCACATCGCTTCGATCTGGTGGATTGCGCCGTGCTGGATCATGGTTTGTCCGCCAATTTGAATGCTGGTTCTGCGGCGCGCCGTCATCCACACGATCGCTCCGCTCGCTGCCATCAGCCAGATAGCGCTGCTCAGCAGCGAGCCAGGTGTCCGCAGGTCCGCCAAACCGGCAGCCGGAGGCGGACCCGACCACCAGTAGGTATGGATCTCGAGCAGCACCGCGATGATCACCAGCCCATGCGCGATCACAGCGCCGATCTGCGCGAGCAATTCCCAGCCACCGGCGGTGCCGCTCCCTCACGCTTCGCCTCGTCTCGTGGCCAGCGCTGTCTGCAATCCACATCGCTGCAATGGATACGGCAAAGCTCAACAGGCGCGTGTTCCACAGAACGCGCGTCTGGCCGATCGTCGCGTCCATGGCGAGCGAGATGAGTCCCAGCGACAACGCTCCTCCGGCGAGCACCTGCATCAGCCTGGTGTGCAGCCGGGTCGCTACCCACACCAGCACGGCGCCTTCGGCCATCCACCCCACCGTCACCCAATGTCCATGCACCGCCAGCGGCAAGGCGAGGGTGAGGAAGACAATCGCAATCGAAAGCTGAATATCAGAGAGCGATGCCAGCCGCGATCCCCGCGACCGGCGTGCGCTCCATCCAGCTTGCGCACGCCCAGGTAAAAGGCGCCGAAACCGACGGAGCACCACGCCAGCGCGGTGTTCCGTCCGCTCCCGTTCTGCGAGAGCATGGCGTAGAAGCCCAGGAAGCCGAAGGCGGCATTCGCCAGGCTTACCAGCACGCGCGCTGCATCGTCCTGTTCTGGGTGGACGCGCTTCTGCCGCGCCAGAATGGTTGCCGCGGCGAATAGCAATATGAAGAACGAAAGAAACACCGCCGTTGTGACGAATGCCGCCGGCAGGTAGAACTGCCAGTACCAGCCCCAGTAAAACGCCACAGTTCCCAGGAATGACAGCACCAGCAGCCGGTTCCAGCCCTTCAGCACCAGCAGCGCCATGGTGGCGGCATTCATCATCAGCAGATAGCTGAAGAGGAAGACCTCCTCGTTGCGGCCGATCGAAAGCAGGAGCGGCGTCGAAAACGCGCCGACGATGGCATACACCGCCAGCAACTCCGCGCTCTGCCGCCAAGCGATGAATGCATTGAACGCGGTCACCAGCACCATTCCGGCAAAGGCCACACCCGGCGAGATCAGTTGATACAGCGAAAACGCCGCCCACAGCGACAGGTAGAGCACGCCGCTGCCCACCGCTTTGAGCGAATAGGAGAAGGCGGCGTAGCCCTTGCCGCGAAACCGCTCCGACCAGGCGATCAACGCCGCCCCGCTCAGCAGGCCGATCAGCACCCGGCCGGCGGGACCGACCCAGTGGTTGTCGAAAGCGAACTTCAGGAACCAGGCCACGCCAATCAGCAGCGCGATGATGCCGATGCGATTGAACCATTGCGAGCCCACCCGGCTTTCCAGCGAGCGCTCCTCGCGCGCCATCGGAGACAGAGCGGCCGACACAGGAACGGCCGGGTTTGGCTTTGGGGCATCCGGTGCTGCCGTTGCAGCACTATCGACGGCGGCGGAAACCGGCGGCGGCGCGACAATGCGGTTCCGACACCGCGGACGGCACCGGCGGCGACACCCCGCGCAACGCAGCTACCTCCCGCTCCAACTGGAAAACCCGCGCCGTCACCGACGATAGCTGCGCCTCCAGGCGTAGCGCGCGCTCCTCCGCCGGTGACCTGTCTGGGCCTTCGCTCATGTCGCTCTCACTCTACGCAACCCCCGCTGGCCGGACAAACGATAGAAGCCATCCGCACCCTTCCATGGGAGGCGAAGGTGATCGTTCTCGCCTGCGGCCTCGTCCCATGCAGAGCGAATGTGAAAGAATTGAGGAACCAGGCCGGCAAGTTCCTTGTCCGGTAACCGTTGCCCAACAATAGATGCAACTACCAAGGCCTTCGCGTACTATGCCCGTGTGGGCACGGACCCCCGGCCGGCTCTCATGAGTTCTGAAAAGATTCAGGCCGAAAACACTGACCATGCAGACACATACCGATTCGACGGCGTTGCGCGTCCTGCTTGTCGATGACGACAGCATCGTGCTGGAGCTGGTTACGCTGCTGCTGGCCGGCAACGGCACGCATCTGCTGCGCGCGCAAGGGGGCCGGCAGGCGCTCGATGCGCTGCAGTCACAGTCACCATTGCCGGATGTTGTGCTGGTGGACCACCAGATGCCTGGAATCAGCGGTACCGATGTCGCCCGGTATGTGAAGTCGCTGTCTGAGCCGCGTCCCCGAGTCATCGCGATGAGCGCGTCACCACTTCCTGAAGACGAGCGGGCGGTCTTCGACGACTATCTCGCCAAGCCGATCGATCTCGACCTGCTGCAGGCTGCCATTGTCGGCAGTTCGGCGAGACCCTCCGCCAATCTGCCACCCGCTCTCGATTTCTCGACCGTGAGCAAGCTGCAGGCGGTCATGCCGCCCAGCGCGATTCGCGAGCTGTATACCGTCTATGTTGCCGATACCCGCAAGCGCATCCTCGACCTGGAAAGCTACTCAGCCTCCGGCGACGAAGAGTCGCTGCGCCGCTGCGCCCATGCATTGAAGGGTGCCGCAGCCATGGCCGGGGTTGCCGGTATCGCCTCCATCGCTGACGGGCTTGAGGCGGGACGCCTTCCCCGCCAGGACCATGGAAGGCTATTCCACCAATTGCGCAGCGCCTGCGATGATGTGGAGCAAAGTATGATCAAGAGCGCACTGATGAACAGCGCAGCTTCTGGGGAGGCCCGATGAGCCCAAACGCACCCACCGCAGTCGAGCATCGCAACAGCAGCATCCGCATCCTGCTCGCCGACGACCATCCGGTCGTCCGTATCGGCGTGCGCAATATGCTTCGCGCCGAAGGTCACTTCGATGTCGTGGGTGAGGCCTCCGACGGCGACGAGGCCATCACCCAGACGCTCGAGCTGCTGCCCGACATCCTGCTGCTCGATCTCTCGATGCCGCGCATGCCCGGCCTGGAGGCGATGCGCGCCATCATGAGCGGCTCGCCGCGCGTCAAGATCCTGTTGCTCACCGCGACCATTTCCACCCAGCAGATCATCGAAGCGCTGCAGATCGGCGCGCGTGGCATCGTCACCAAGGACGCGCTCATCGATCAGCTCACGAACGCCATCGACGCCGTCATGCAGGGCGATTACTGGATCAACGGCCAGCGCGTCGTGAACCTGGTGGGCGCGCTGCACGACCTCATGCAGAAGGCTGCCGTGCCGGAGCGCAAGACCTACGGCCTGACGCCCCGCGAGCTCGAAGTGGTCGGCTGCATCGTCGAAGGCTGCTCCAACCGCGATATCGCCAAGCAGTTCGCCATCAGTGAGGAGACCGTAAAGCGGCACCTGTCGAACATCTTCGACAAGACCGGTGTCTCCACCCGCCTTGAGCTGGCGCTGTTCGCCATCGCCCATCAGCTCGTGATGCCGCAGGGTTGAGCCACATGCAACCATCGATGTGCTGTGGCGGCCCTCCTGGCCGCCACAGCCATTTTTGCCGTACCGGCATCCATTCTTTATATGCAACCTCCCTCCGGCGAGGACGCCGAACATCCCGGTGTCACGCGCGTGCAGGCCTTACCTCCGGCAGCCATGCTGCAACCGTCTCGGAGACATTCTCCAGGTGCAATTTTTCTTTGAAGGAGTCTCAATGATGAAGACAGCCCTCACTGCCACAGCTCTCGCTTGTGCTCTCGCGCTTCCCTCGCTTGCGCAGGACGTCAGCCCGGTGATGCAGCAGACGCCCCAGCCCACGCAGGAGATGCGCAACGGCGAGCCGCTCTACCGCGTGCAGGTTATCGGCCGCAATATTCCCGCCGTCAACTACTTCAACCGCACCGGTCGCACCCGCATCGGCTTCGAGGGCACCAGCCTTCTTCCCCGTGCGAAGGGCCAGGCCACGGTCGACAACGGCAAAGGCAATGCAACCATCGATGCGCATTTTGAAGGTCTGCCGCCCGCGAATGACTTCGGACCGGAATACCTCACCTACGTCCTCTGGGCCATCACGCCGGATGGCCGACCGAGCAACCTCGGTGAAATTTTGCCGAATGGCAAGAAGGCGTATGTCCGGCTTACCACCAATATGCAGGCCTTTGGCCTCATCGTTACAGCCGAGCCGTACTTCGCGGTTACCATGCCTTCCGACGTGGTCGTGATGCAGAACGTAGTGCTGCACGACAAGACTGTCGGCATCATCTCGCCCATCGATGTGCACTATGCTCTGTTGCCGCGCGGCATTTACACCAAGACCAACGGCAGCAAGGTGCTCAATCCCATTACCCGCAATGACAAGTCGCCGCTCGATCTCTACGAAGCTATCAACGCCGTGCAGATCGCGGAAGCCGCGGGAGCGGACCAGTACGCGCCCGACATCCTGGCGCGCGCGAAGGAGCAGCTCTCCAACGCGCAGGATCTGGATCACCACAAGCGCAATCGCAAGCAGGAAGTGACCTTCGCTCGTGCCGCCGTGCAGACCGCCGAAGACGCCCGCCTCGTCACCCTGCGCAAAATCCAGGCGGAGCAGCGCGCCGCCCTGGCAGCCGACCAGAAGGCTAAACAGGATGCGGCGAATGCCGCCGCAGAAAAATCGCGCCTGGAGGCGCAGCAGTCCCAGCTTGCCGAGCAGCAGGCGCAACTGCAGGCGCAGCGCGAGGCGTCCCAGCGTGCGCAGGCGGAGGCCGACGCACAACGCGCGCAAGCTGCCCAGCAAACTGCGGAACAACAGGCAGCCGCAGCGCGCGCACGCGAAGCACAGTTGCGTGAGCAGCTTCGCCAGCAGCTCAACTCCATCCTCCAGACACAGGAGACGCCGCGTGGTCTGGTCGTCAACCTCTCCGACGTCCTCTTCGCGACTGGCCGCTACGATCTGAAGCAGGACACGCAGCTCAAGTTGGCGCGCATCGCAGGCATCTTCCTCGCACATCCCGATCTCAAGATCCAGGTGGAGGGCTATACAGATAACGTCGGCGGCGAACAGTACAACCAGAAGCTCTCCGAGCAGCGCGCGAGCACCGTGCAAAGCTTCCTGATCTCGCAGGGGATTTCTCCGCAGAACGTCAGCGCCATCGGCTACGGCATGGCTAATCCCGTCGCTGACAACAGTACCGCCGCCGGACGCAGGCAGAACCGCCGCGTCGAAATGGTCGTCTCCGGTCCATCCATCGGCATCCCCAATCAAGCTGCGCCCGGACAGACGCCCGCTCCGGCAGCGGGCGCTCCGGCACCGTACACTGCACCCCAGCCCGCCTATCCTTCGCAACCGGCAGCACCGCCGGCGCCGGCAAATCCCAGCGGCGTCAGCAATCCGCCCGGACCGCAAGGCTAGATTGATGACAACTCACACAGGCTGCCCTCATCCGGCAGCCTGTTTCCTTTTCCCGCTTTGATTCATCGAAGAGACTGAGCAACCCTCTTTCCAGGAGTTCCAGTGCCCGCTACTCGAAACCTCGCCTTCCTTGGCCTCGGCCAAATGGGCGCGCCCATCGCGCGTCTGCTACTGCAGCACGGCCACAACGTCACGCTCTGGAATCGGGATCGCCGCAAAGCAGAAGCGCTCCAGAGCGGCAACGCCCGCATCGCCGCATCGCCGCAGGATGCCGTGACGAATGCATCTGTCGTGTTCACCATGCTGACGGACGACGCCGCAACCGAAGCCGTCCTCTTCGGCGATGAAAAGAGTAGTGACGGTGGCTCCGGATTTCTGGCCGCGCTCCCGGCGGACGCCATCCACGTCACCCTCTCCACCATCAGCGTCGCGCTCGCGCGTCGGATCACCGCGGCGCACCAGGAGCGCGGTCAGCACCACATCGGCGCGCCCGTCTTCGGTCGCCCGGCGATCGCCGAAGCAGGCAAGCTCTGGATCGTCACCTCCGGCGAGGATGAGCAACTCGCGCGGGTCCGGCCGCTGCTTGAGTCGGTCAGCCGCGGCCTCACAGTAGTCTCCCGCCAGCCGTGGCAGGCGCACGCGCTCAAGCTCGGCGGCAATCTCATGATCACCTCTATGATCCAGACCCTCTCCGAAGCCTTCGTCTTCGCCGAATCGCAGGGCATCGATCCCGCGCTCTTCCACCAGGCCGTCAACAGCGCGCTCTTTCAATCGCAGCTATACGAGAACTACGGCAAAACCATCCTCAACCCGCCGCCGCATCCTGGCGCCACCGTCTCCCTCGGCATCAAGGACACGCGTCTCGCGCGCGAAGCCGCAGCTGATGCTGGCGTCCGTATGCGGCTCGCCGACTACTTCGCCGATGTCCTCAACCGCGCGAAAGAAGCCGGATTCGCCGACGAAGACTGGGCCGTAGGACAATACCGCATTGCCCAGTTGGACGCCCCACTCCCCGCAAAAAAGGATTGATGCCTCGCATGACCACGAATACTGCAAATCAGACGCTCGCACAGAAGACTGCCTTCATCACCGGGGCCAGCTCCGGCATCGGCCTCGCCACTGCGCGCGCCTTCGCCGCCCAGGGCGCGCGACTGATTCTCGCCGCGCGCCGGCGGGACCGTCTCGAAGACGCACGCAACACCCTCACTGGCGCCGCAGACGTCCACACTCTCCAGCTCGACGTGACGGACTACGCGGCCGTCGAACGCGCCGTCGCTGCACTCCCGCAGGAGTGGAAGGCCATCGACATCCTCGTCAACAACGCGGGCCTGAGCCGCGGTCTGGACAAGGTCTATGAGGGCAAGCGCGAGGATTGGGAGGAGATGATCGACACCAACGTGAAGGGCCTGCTCTACGTCACGCGCGCAGTAGTGCCGGGGATGGTCACACGCGGGCGCGGCCACATCGTCAATCTCGGCTCGACCGCCGGCCGCATGACCTATCCCAATGGCGCCGTCTACTGCGCCACCAAGGCCGCCGAGCGCTCCATCACCGAAGGACTGCGCGAAGACCTGCTCGGCACGCCACTGCGCGTCACCACCATCGATCCCGGCATGGTTGAAACAGAATTCAGCGAAGTCCGCTTCCGCGGAGACAAGGAACGCGCCGCCAAAGTCTACGAGAACATCACGCCGCTCACGCCCGACGACGTGGCCGACGCCATCCTCTACGCAGTCACCCGGCCTGCGCACGTCAACATCTCGGAAGTCCTGCTCACGCCGGTGGCGCAGGCGAATTCGCTGCTCATTCACCGCACATCAAAGTAGGCCCGCAACCGCCGGCGGTTCATACAGACGATTTGCCTCGCCAGACGTGGATGACGGTCTCTAAACTCGAGTGTCTCCCCGCACGAGGCCTACCCGATGCCCACTCTGACGCGCGATCTTCATTACGCGAGCCGCCAGTTGCGCAAATCCCCGGCATTCACCATGGCAGCGGTGCTGACGCTGGCGCTTGGCGTGGGTGCCACCACAGCGATCTTCAGTGTTGTCTATGGACTGCTGCTCGCATCGCTTCCCTTTCATGACGCGGCTCGCATCATCAGCATTGGCGAATCGCATCCCCAGGTGCCGGGCAGCATCGTGGCCACCTATCCTGACTATCAGGATTGGAAGACGCAGCAGAAGAGCTTCACTGAAGTCGCCGCGTACTCGACATTAAATCCAGCGACCGTCTCGCTCGCCACTAATGGCCATGCAGAACAGGTGCATCGCGTGCTCGCGTCCGGCAATCTGTTTTCATTGCTGGGCGTCTCTCCACTGATCGGCCGCACGCTGAGCGAACGAGACGAAAAGCCGGGGAGCGATCATGTCGCCGTCCTGAGCGCAACCGCGTGGAACCGCTATTTCGGTCGCGATCCCAACATAGTCGGCCGCAACGTAGATCTGAACGGCGCCAGTTACGTTATCGTCGGCGTACTGCCGCCCGGCGCAGCGTATCCGGCCGACGGAGACGTCTGGCTTCCACTCTCTCTGCTGGATAGCGCGACGCAGGCCTCCCGCGTGTGGCATTCGGTCGATGTCCTGGGACGATTGCGTCCCGGCGTTACCTTGGCGCATGCGAATGCGGATATGCAGACCATCGCGGCGCGCCTTGCCGCAGCGTATCCGGCGACCAATCGCAACGAGAGTGTAGTGCTCACGCCGCTGCGCGACCAGATGCTCGGGACGCTGCGGCCTACCTTCCTCAGTCTGATGGGCGCAGTGGCGCTGGTACTGTTGATCGCCTGCGCCAACGTCGCCAACCTCATGCTTGTCCGCGCGGCAACCAACCGGCGCGAGGCCGCCATCCGTCAGGCGCTCGGCGCAGACCGCAGGCGGCTCTATTCGCAGTTCCTCGCGCAGACGTCGATCCTCTGTCTGCTGGGAGGCGCACTCGGCATCGCGCTGGCCGGTTTGGCGCTGCCGCTGTTGCGCCTTGCGCTCTCCCACACCGCAGACCTCGACGTATCTCTGCTTCCCTCCATCCAGCTCAACATGCCCGTGTTGCTGTTCACGTTGTGCACATGCGCCTTGACCGCCACGCTCTTTGGACTGCTTCCCGTCATGAAAACATCCACCAGCCTGGTCGAATCGCTCCGCCCCGGAGACCGCGGCAGCACAGGCGCACGTGGGCGTCGAGGTGCGCTGATCGCGGGGGAAGTCGCCATCGCCGTCGCGGTGTTGTTTCTCAGCACTCTGGTGATTCGCAGCTTTCAGAAACTCCTCGCTGTCGATCCCGGCTTTCGCACCGATCATTTGCTCAGCCTGGAAATCGCTCTTCCCGGACCGCGATACACAGACACCGCTTCGATAACGAATCACTTCTACGAGCAACTGCTCGACAAGATCGCGCAATCTCCCGGCGTACTCTCGGTCGCCACCACCACGCAGATTCCGCTCAACCCTTCGCAGGTCATGACCCGCTTCCTCGTGGAAGGCGCGCCGCCGTTGGCGCCGGGCGCATATCCGCTGGCTCAGATTCGCTATGTCAGTCCAGGATTCTTCCACACTTTGGGTCTAGGTCTTCAACAAGGCAGAGCCTTTGAGCAGAAAGACATCGAAGATCCAAACGGCTTCTTCGTCGTCAATCAGGCCTTCGCGCGGCGATATCTGTCAGGCAGGAATCCCATAGGCGCCAAAATCCTCCTCGGCGTGCTCAGCCCGCAGCCGCAGCGGATTCCCGTCATCGGAGTTGTAGCGAATGCGCACGACCTGGGCGTTGATAAGGAGGCGCAGCCAGAACTCTATCTGCCCGGATTCAGTGTTCACTCCGTGCTGCTGGTGCGCACCGCTGCAGATCCGCAAAGCGTCTTGCCGATCGTTCGGGAAGCGGTGCATACACTCGATCCGAATCAGCCCATCTACCACGTCCAGACCATCGAAACCGTGCTCTCCGATTCACTCGCGCTGCGGAAGATGACCGCCAGCCTCTTGGGCATTTTCACGTTCGTGGCACTCGCGCTGGCCGCAATCGGGATATACGGAGTGCTTGCATACTCCGTCACGCAGCGCACGCGGGAGATCGGCGTACGCATGGCCGTCGGAGCAAAACGCGAAAATATCGTGCGGATGGTGCTGCTCCAGGCCGCTAAATATGCGACCGCCTGGATCGCCGGCGGCCTGGCGATTTCGTTTGCCGGCGCGCAGCTCGGCGCGCGCCTCATTGATGGGCTGCTGTTCCGGACCAGTCCTGTCGATCCAGCCTCGGTATTCATCACTGTCGGCGTGCTGGCACTGATCGCATTGCTGGCGGCAAGCCTGCCGGCGCGGCGGGCCGCCTCGGTAAATCCAACCGAGGCTCTGCGAGCCGAATAACATCTTCATGGTTGACTATGTGCATTGTTCATTGGAAGGATGATGGCCATGATCCGAGGCGATCATCCGCCGTATTCGCATGCCTGGGCAGCGCTGCTGTTGCGCCTTCTAGTTGGTTGGGTCTTCCTCACCGAAGGCATCCAGAAGTTTCTCTTTCCCGCGGCGCTCGGCGTCGGGCGCTTCGCCAAGATCGGCATCCCCTATCCTCACTTCACCGCTCCCTTCGTGGGTGTGGTGGAAATTGCCTGCGGCATGTTGCTCATGATCGGCCTCGTCACCCGCTTCGCCGCCATCCCGCTGCTCATCGATATCGGCGTCGCCATTGCGACCACCAAGGTCCCCATGCTGCTCCATCAGGGATTCTGGCCGGCCATGCACGAAGGCCGCACCGATTTCTGCATGCTGCTCGGCCTCATCGCCATTCTTTGCATCGGCCCGCAGCGCCTCTCGTGTGACACGAGGCGCTTCATGGATGGTGAATGACGAGCCGGTGCTCTCGAGCGCACGTATACTGCGTTGGTCCACAAAGGTCCCCTCATCGCGGCACTCCGTTTCCCTTTTTGAGGGTGCGCGCTCGGAAAGAGCATCCATGTTTCGCTTGCTGGTCATCCATTGTATAGCAACTGCCATTGTTACGATAAGTCTGTCCTCAGCGGCGGTGTTCGCCCAAAGCGCCGGGACGTGCCACGCAGGCATGCAGATGAAAGCGCTCCCCGCCCCTGAATCGCTGCCTGTACCCGTGAAGATGACCGGCATCGGCAACAGCCGTCTCACCATCACCGCAACACCCGAGGCGCAGGCTTGGTTCAACCAGGGCCTTACCCTGTTGCACGACTTCTGGGACTATGAATCCGAGCGCGCTTTCGAGCAGGGCGTTCGAGTCGATCCGCAGTGCGCCATGTGCTACTGGGGCCTCTATCGGGCACTGATGTTCCGCAACGGCGAGATCAACGCCTACACGCAGCAGGCCCTCGCCAACGCGGTCCGCCTGAAGCCGCACGTCGGCAAGCACGATCAGCTTTACATCGACGCCGCGTCCGCGTCCGATGACGCCGCCAGCGCAGCCAAGCCCGGCGAAGATCCCGACAACGCGAAGGAGATCGCGATCTGGCGGCAGATCGTGAAGAAATATCCGGAAGACTTGCAGGCCAAGCTCTTCCTCGCCGGCACGCTGCGCGATGGCTACGACGACAACGGCAACCCTAAGGAGAAACAGAAAGAGCAGATCGCGCTGATAGAGCAGGTGCTCAAGGCTGCACCCGACGATTCTGCCGCGAACCATTACTGGATCCATGCCGTCGAAGCCAGTCCGCATCCAGAACAAGCGTTGAAGAGCGCCGCACTCCTTGCCAGCCTCGCTCCAGCCTCCGGCCACATGGTTCACATGCCCGGACACATTTATTACCGCTCGGGCGACTACGCCGAGGCCGAGCACTGGTTTGCAGCATCCACTGCCGTCGAAGAGCGCTACCAGCGCGAGCAGCACGTTGCCGTCGATGACGATTGGAATTACGTCCACAATCTGATGTACGGCATCGCGAACATGATGGAAGAGGGCAAGATGCAGGAGGCGACAGCGCTCTCCGCAAAACTGTCAGGCGCGCGCGGAGAGTTCGCGCCCACCCTCTACACTCGCACGCCACGCGATGGCATGACGCGCCTCGATCCTCTGCTTCCGCTCGCGCTGCGCACCGGCGACTGGCAGACGGTCCTCCGCCTGCTCAAGGAGAGCCAGCCGGACGCAAAACTGGAGAACCTCACCTTTCTCGCCGGCCAATTGAAAGAATTCGCCGCCGGCATGCAGTCTGCTGAAGCCGGCGACATCGCAACAGCCGAAGCTGCATCGCAGCATCTGGACGCGGAGCTATGGCGGATCTCCCAGCGTGTCCATGATGAGCCTGCGCCGAAGAAGCCTTCACCCGCCGCGCCCGCGATGGCAGTCGTCATGCCCGATGCACAGGCCGAGCCGCTGCTCAGCAATCTGTCCGTCATGTCGCTAGAGTTGCGCGCCACCATCCTCGCCGCACAGAAGCGTCTTGCCGGGGCGAAGTCGCTCTTCGCCGAAGCTGCTCAGGAGGAAAAGAAAATCGGCTATCACGAGCCGCCCGCGTATATCCGGCCAGTGGGCGAAACCGAAGGAGCGGCGCTGCTCCGCGCCGGCGATCCCGCAGGCGCGCACACCGCTTACGCCACCGCGCAGAAGGATCGTCCCAATTCCGGCTTCAGCCTCTACGGTATGGCGCGAGCCAGTGAAGCCGCCGGCAACACGGCAACCGCGCGCGAGGAGTATGCAAAATTTCTTACGGCATGGAAGAACAGCGACGCGGAACGGCCGGAGCTGGCCCATGCCCGCGAGTACGTCGAATCGCAGAAGGCAGTCGCCGCAGTCGATAAGACTCCGTAACGGTTACGACTTTTCCTAAGACGCCGCAGCGTCGAGCGCGGCGATCTGTGCCTCCACCTGCGCCAGCGCCGCCTCGAGTGCTGCGCGCCGGTGCGGATTCGCGGTGCGCGTCGACAGAATCTGCTCACGCTGCAGTTCCAGCGCCTGCCGCGCTCGCGCCTTCGGTCCATCGATTCGGGCCTTCGCCTCGACCGGCGCCGCGCGCTCCGCCTGCTGCTCCTCCACCGATTTGGATTTCCAACCCTTCGACATATCTCCATGCTAGACCTGCGAACCCGCGGAAACCGCGCGTGAGCGCCCGCCCCACACATCCCGCCAAAGGCGCAGTCGCCCCGGATGGCCAGTCCCTGCTCTAATAAACCTATGAAGGTCTGGCGCATCCCCGCATTCGGCATCGACAAGCTCTCGCTCGACGAGGTCCCTGCACTCCAGCCCGGACCCGGGCAGGTCGTCCTCGATGTCCACGCTGTCTCGCTCAACTACCGCGACCTGATGACGGTCAAAGGTGCTTACAATCCAAAGCTCGAGCCCTATCGCATTCCATGTTCCGATGGCGCCGGAACCATCGCCGCTATTGGCGCAGGAGTAACCCAAGTCGCGGTCGGCGATCGTGCCGCCGGCACGTTTTTCCAGCATTGGCTCGACGGCGATCCGGCGCCTGAAAAATTCAAAGGCGCCCTCGGCGGCGATATCGACGGCACGCTCGCGCAGCAGGTGCTCCTCGAGGAAGACGGGGTGGTGAAGATCCCCGACCATCTCAGCTTCGAGGAAGCCGCTACCCTGCCGTGCGCCGGCGTCACCGCGTGGAATGCCGTCGTCACCGCGGGCCGGATCAAATCCGGCGACACCGTCCTTATCCAGGGCACCGGCGGCGTCTCCTGCTTTGCCTTGCAGTTCGCCAAAGCGCTCGGCGCCCGCGTCCTCGGCACCTCATCGAGCACCGGCAAGCTGCGCCGCGCGGCGGAGCTTGGCCTGGATGCCGGCCACAACTACCGGGAAGACCCGGAATGGGCTCGCTGGGCAGCCAGTCAAACCGGTGGGCGAGGTGTCGATCTCACCGTGGAAGTCGGCGGCGCAGGCACGTTCCAGCAGTCCATGGCCGCTACCCGAACAGGCGGCGTCATCGCCCAGATCGGCGTGCTCGGAGGCCGGGAGCAAACCCTCAACATCACCCCTATGCTCCACAAGATGTTACAGATACGTGGCATCTACGTCGGCTCGCGCCAGCATTTCCTGGAGATGAACCGGGCCATCGCTCAAATCGGCCTCCGTCCCGTAGTGGATCGGGTTTTTTCCTTCGGAGAGGCTCGCGAAGCCTTTGCCACGATGGAAAATGCCTCGCACTTCGGCAAAATCGTGATTTCCGTGACAACGACCTGATCTTCGTACGCTCATCAGCCCAAAATGGTTCTCTCCATGGTTTCATTTTGGGCAGATGCTTCATCCGCCTTCCGCAAGTCAATCAAAGCAGGCAAGCCACGCTTTGGTAACCAATTTGGAGACTCCAGAACGCCGATGACTGGTGTCACCCGTAAGACAAGAAATGGACAAACCTCTTCGTCTTCTGGCGCGTCCTTGCTAACGTACACCTCAGTAGAATTTCGGGAGTCTGGCACAGGATCCAAGGGCCGGGAAGAAAAAATACTTCCCTTTTGCAAGCGACTGTTTCAGGCTTCCAGCATCTCAAGTGTGCACTCGGGCCCGGAGCAGTGGACCCGGACAACCAGAGCCGCTCTTAACCATGAGGAGCTTCACAATGCGCTGGATTATGGATTTCTTTCGATCTGTCTTTGAGGCTATCTTCGGTTTTTGCCGCCACAACACTCTTTCACGCCCATTCACCATCGAAGGCCACACCTACAAGGTCTGCATGGACTGCAGCCAGCAGGTGTTCTATTCGCCTGACACCATGAGGCCACTGAGCCGCCGTGAACTGCGTCATCTGCGCGCCGACCAGGCGACCGCCGCTGTCGCTGTGATGCCGGCTACCGCTGCCGCGCGCGAGGCTGCTGCCCGCCGCTCCCGCAAGACGGCCGCAGCTTAAGGCCCGACCCTTTCCTGCGCCGGCTCGTCTGCACGGGCCGGTGCTGTTTCCCTCCTGTGTTGTTCCGCTTCATCACTCGCGCGTCCGCGCGCGGCAGGGAGTCTGTGCCTGGGAATCTGCGTCTCGTGCGACCACGACCCGTTCAGTGGCGCGTGACCTTCTGCTTCTCTGTCCCAAACGCCTTCCCGGTTCCAAGGACCTTCCCGGTGCCAAGCGCCTTCCCGGTTCCGAACGCCGCTAGAAAAGCATCGGCCACCGCGACTTCCAGATTCTGCGGAAGCTTCTGGCCCAGCTTCCGCACGAAGACGTGCTGGTAAATCATCGGCCCCAGCAGCAATGCGATGCCGGTCTCGGGCTCAATGCCGTGACGCAAAACGCCGCGCTTCTCTCCGCGCTTGAGCAGATTCGCCAAAGCCACCCGCGCCGGTTCGACCACCCGTGCGCGCCACGCCGCGCCCACAGCCTGATTGCGTGACGCGTAAGAAATCATCTGCGGCGTCATCTTTTCCCGCAACGCCTTACGATCCGCCGCAGGATGGTACTGAAGCTGCGCGATAAGGTCGGCGCGGAAATCGCCGGAGTCGAAAACCGGCGGCACCTCGTCCAGGCCGTGCAGATAACCCATCACTTCCAGGCAGAGCGCGTCCTTGTCCGGCCAGTGTTTATAGATGGTGGCCTTGCTGACCCCGGAAGCTTCCGCGATGGCATCCATGCTGGTGGCATCGATGCCGCGTTCGGAGAACAGCTCGATCGCAGCGTTCAGAACCTTCTTGTGTGCCTGCGCGCTTCGCGGTCTCGCCATCCTTAAAGCATTTCTCCTGTTGCTGTGTTCTGCCCGACCATGGTTCGGTGCAGCTTTTCTTGACGGAAAAGCTACGTGGATATCTACTTGGCCCCTATCCCTACAGGGGAAATGCTTCAAGCTTCGATTCTGGAGAAGAGATACGCTCCAGCGCCGAGAAAGACGGCGGCGATCGCGGCCAGCAGCGCCACATCGAGCGTCAGGCCAAACTGCCAGCTGTTGATCAGCGCTCCGCGCAGTCCGTCCACGCCATAGGCCAGTGGGTCAAGCTTGGTGATGATGCTCATCGCGAGCGGCAGATTCGCCAGCGGAAAAAGCGCGCCCGACAGAAAGAAGATCGGCATCACCAGGAAGTTCATGACGAGCTGAAAACCCTGCATGTCTTTGATGACGGAACCAATCGCCGTTCCCAGCGCCGCGAAGACCACGGCAATCATGACCACGAAGAAAAACGCGATGGGGATGGCCAGCCAGCTATGCGGACGGAAGCCGGCGATGAGGCAGATGACCAGGATCAACGCGCCTTGGATGACAGCAACCGTCGCGCCGCCCAGCGTGCGTCCCACCATGATCTGCATGCGCGAAACGGGCGCGACCAGCGTCTCCTTGAGGAAGCCGAACTGGCGGTCCCACAGCATCGCGATCCCCGAAAACACGGAGCTGAACAGCACCGTCATCCCGACGACGCCCGGCGCCATGAACTGCAGATAGGAGCCGTGTCCCGCTTGCCGGAAGACCGGCCCCAGCCCAAACCCCAGCGCCAGCAGATACAGGCAGGGCTGGCCGAGCGACACCACGATCTGCACGCGCGACCGCACATACCGCTTGAGCTCTCGCAACCACAAGATGTAAATCGCACCCATTCCAGGACCTCCTTCAATGTGCCGTATCCGAATTCTGCTTCAGCAAATCTGTCATTCTGAGCGGAGCGAAGAACCTGCATCTTCCGCTCGCCCGCAAATCCAATCGTGAGCGACCAAAGGAAGGGAACCCAGCAAACGCGCCAAAGGCGCCTTTTGCCGTGACGGCAGTCACCGCCGCTGCCACATCTGTGCCACCTGCCGCAACCGGTCCTTGGAATCCGCCGCTTCGTCGCGCAGCGACGAGCCCGTCAGCGCCAGGAATGCCGCCTCAAGCGAATCTGTCTTCGTCTGCTCCCTTAACTCCGCCGACGTTCCCTGGGCCACGATGCTTCCGTGGTCCATGATTGCAATGCGATGCGCGACACGATCGGCTTCGTCCATATAGTGCGTGGTCAGAAAGACCGTCGTCTTCTCGGTTTCATTCAGGCGCTTGACGTGGCTCCAGAGCTGATTGCGGCTCTGCGGATCAAGACCCAGCGTCGGCTCATCCAGAAAGAGAATCTTCGGCGTGTGCAGGAAGCCGCGCGCAATCTCCAGCCGCCGCTTCATCCCGCCGGAGAAGGTCTTGACGTAATCATCCCTGCGCTCCCACAGCTCGAAGATCTTCAGTAACTCTTCCGTGCGCTCCGCGCGCAGCTTGCGCGGCACATGGTAGAGCACGCCGTGCAGGTCCATGTTCTCCCACGCGGTCTGCTCGTTGTCCAGGCTGGGATCCTGAAAAACAATGCCGAACCGCTGCCGCGCCTGTTTCTGCTTTACCGTCGGATCGAGTCCGTCCAGCTCGATGCGTCCGCTGGTGGGACGCAGAAGCGTGGTCAGCATCTTGATGGTGGTTGTTTTGCCCGCCCCGTTGGGCCCGAGAAAAGCAAAGATCTCCCCCTGCGCGACATCGAACGTGATGTCCTTCACGGCAGTGAAATCGCCGAAGCGCTTGACCAGATTCTGGACGGAGATCATCGCGGTCGATTCCTCCTGGGAACATTCTTTGACAGTTTAAATACTGAACGGTTTAGTTCAGTAAGTCTTAGTTTTGCAAGTCAAGGACGACCACAGTCGGCGCTTGATGTGGGCGACCGCGTTCTGACGATCTCACGTATTGTGTCGCTGGCCATAGAGCGCCGGTGCTACCCTCGCCCAAATGCGCATGATCCGTCTGTTCTTTCTGCTCGGGCTCCTGTCGGTCTCCTTGCATGGGACAGCGTGGGCGCAGGGCGCACCCGCAGCGACCGTGCGGGTGGTCACGCTGGGCAACTCGACGGTCACGCTCAACGGGCCGTGGAAGTTCGCGCCCGGCGACTCGCCGTGGGTGAACGGCTCGCCGGTGTGGGCGCAGCCGGGCTTCGATGATGCGCACTGGGCCACGATGGACCTCGCGCCCAAGGCCGGTTCGGCCGATCTGATTTTTGGCACGGCGGGCTTCGTGCCCGGATGGACGCAGCGCGGCTATCCCAACCTAAGCGGCTATGCGTGGTACCGGCTGCGCCTGCGCGTGAATAATCCCGGTCAGCCAGTGTCGCTCAAGATGCCGCTCGATGTAGATGATGCCTATCAGGTCTACGCCAACGGGCATTACGTCGGCCAGTTCGGCGGCTTCTCCGCGCGTCGCGCCAGTCTTTACTACTCGCAGCCGCTCTCCTTTCCGCTGCCCGCGCCGGGGCCGGACGGCGAGATCGATCTGGCGCTGCGCTTTTACATGTCTCCGGACACCCGATTTCAGGCTCCTGATGTGGGAGGCATGCACGCCCCGCCATCGCTCGGGCTGGCTTCCACCGTGCATCTGCTGCAAGCCGCGGAGGACGACGCCAATCTGCATCGCTGGTTTGGCACCCTCCTGCGGACATTCCTCCTCCTGCTGATCGCACCGCTGGCGCTGTGGGCGTGGCTGCGTAATCGGCGGGAGCGGATGTATCTATGGTTCTTTCTGGCGCTGGCCTGCACCATTCTCGACGGCCTGGTGAGGGTGCTCACGGACCTGTCCTTTGCGCTGACCCTTGCGGCCGACACGCTTTTCGAGCTCGTCCTTGTCTTTCCGCTCATTCTGCTCCTGTGGATCATCTTCTGGTGGGATTGGTTCGGGCTGCGGGAGAGGCGATGGATTCCGCAGGCCGCATGTCTGCTAACGGCAGCAGAGATGCTGGCCATCTTCTGCGCACACTCGCAATTGTTCGGCCTCAGCTTTGTGCCGCAGCCCGCGCTGCACTGGTGCAACGTGGCAGCGGTGTGGTGCGTGGCCGCCCTGGGGGTGCTGCTGGTTGTCATCCTGATCGAAGGTTTTCGCCGCGACCGTATTGAGGCGCTGCTGGTCCTGGTTCCTATCCTGCTGCTCGAGCTTGCCAACGTTGGCGTCTATCTTCTGACCACCTTCCATATTCCCAACTGGTTCTTCCCCTTCGGCCTGGGCATTTCCGTCGGCAATATCGCGGACATGCTGATGGTGCTGGTGGTTGCTGTGCTGGTGCTGCGCCGCTTTGTCCGCACTCAGGTGCGCCAGGAGGTGGCGCGCAAGGCCATCGCCCTGGATCTGGAACAGGCGCAGCAGTTGCAGCAGCGCGTGCTGGTGCCGGAGGCGATTGTCTCGCCCTTCTTCACCGTAGAAGCCGAGTATTGCCCCGCGCAGACCGTCGGCGGCGATTTCTTCCAGACGCTAACCAGGCCAGACGGCAGTCTTCTGGTGGTGATCGGCGACGTTTCCGGCAAAGGCGTAAGCGCCGCCATGCTGGTCGCCGTGCTGGTGGGCGCTATTCGTAACCAGGTCGAGTACAGCTTCGACCCGGCCGCCATGCTGACCATGCTAAACCGCCGCCTGCTGGGGCGCTCGGGAGGCCACTTCGCCACCTGCCTGGCGGCCGAGATTCTTCCCGATGGCAGAATGAATATCGCGAACGCCGGGCATCTGCCTCCGTACCTCAATGGCAAAGAAATGGAGCTCGAAGGCTCGCTTCCACTAGGTCTGATCAGCGAAGCCATATCACCCGCGCAGACCCTTATGCTCGAGCCGCGGGATTACCTCACCTTCATCACCGACGGTGTAGTCGAAGCCATGAATCCCGACAGCGAGCTGTTCGGCTTCGCGCGAGCGCAGCAGATCAGCCATCAGCCGGCGGTCTCCATCGCGCAGCAGGCCCAGAGTTTCGGACAGAATGACGACATCACTGTGCTACGCGTCGAATTCATCGGCGCAACCGAGGAGGCGCTGGTGCACTGATGGCCGGGACAAATTCCCGCCCGGCTTGCGATTCCTGATCGCTGCAAACCTGCAGCGCGACTTCTTCGTCTATTCGGGGTTTCCTGCCGGTACGCCGTTCTCTGCTGTACGACTTTTGTGACACTCCAATTGGCGTGCCCGCAAAGCCGGCAGACACGCCGGGCACGTACAATAAATGGAACCCTGGATGGTAGTGACTATGACCCGGCCTCTTCGCACGCTCTTCGCCTGCGCTGCTCCCTTTGTGCTTGTTATCGCTGGCTGCGGTGGTGGCAGCCCTAGTTCCAACCCCTCGAACCCTACCTTCTCCATCGCGCCGGCCACGACCACGATCGACACCAACGGCCAGGTCCAGTTCACCGCAACGCTTACCAACGGCCAGCCCGCCACGAACGTCAATTGGGCCGTCACCACCGGCACCAACGACAATACCCAGCTCGGCCAAGGCACCATCGACGCCACGAGCGGTCTCTACACCCCGCCCTCCGCCCTGTCTAAAGACTCGGTCCAGGTTCAGGTTCAGGCCAACCTGAGCAATAATGTCTACCAGACCGCCACGGCAGTCATCACGGTGACCCCAGGCTTCATCCAGTCGGTAACGCCGGAGAACGCCACCCTCTCCAGCGGAGCCACGGTTCCCCTCAGCGCGGTCATCGCCGAAGTCGGCGCCGGATCCATCAATTGGACCCTCTCAACCTCGCCCTCAGGCACATCGAGCCCCGGTTCCGCCGGCGGCAGCATCAGCAATACCAATTGCCAAGTCAGTGGCAGTATCACCTCTTCGAACCCGTTTTATACCTCCTGCACGGCGACCTACACGGCGCCCGGCTCCGTCCCCTCGCAGGCCATCTACGCCATTGGCACAGTCGCTTCCAACTCCGCCACCACCAGCTTCTCCAAGCTGCTGCTGAATGGCTCCGGCCTCAACACCTCGCCCCTCCAGAACCAGGCCGCTCAGACCTCAGCCGTGCAGATGGGCACCTCGGGCGGCAACAACAACGACGTCGATCTCGACTCCAACGGCAACGTCACCGACTGCGCCAGCGGCACCCTGGGTGCGCTGGTGAAGGACCAGGCCAGCAATTACTACATCCTCAGCAACAACCACGTGCTCGCGGAGTCCGATGGCGCTACCGTTGGCGACACGATCATCCAGCCCGGCCTCGTAGACACAGGTTGCACCCAGCTCGCCACCGGTGTCACCGGCATTCGCGCCATCGGCACGGTGCAGTATTGGGTGCCGCTCATCGACAATTCCGCCAATGTGGATGCCGCGCTCGGGGCAACCACTTCGGCGAATGTGGACACCTCGGGCTCCATCATCGCGCTGGGTGCATCCGGCGGCGGCACCAGCCAGATCGCCGCTGCCGCGCCCGTCGCCGGCACCGGCGAAGTTCTCACCGCCGCCAACGTGAACAACATCCACGTGGCCAAGAGCGGCCGCACCACGGGCCTGACCTGCAGCACAGTGGACGCGATCGACTCCACCGTAAAGGTCTCCTACTACAAGGACGCCGCGGAGACGCAGTTCTATCTCGCGAAGACTTTCACCAACCAGATCGGCATGCCCGGTAACTACTTCTCCGACGCGGGCGACTCTGGTTCGCTCGTCGTCGACACGTCAAATGCGCAGCCGGTGGCGCTGTTCTTTGCCGGCTCAGCGGGAACGGCAAGCCAGCCGGGTGAAAGCTTCGCGCAGCCCATCGGCGAGGTCCTCAGCGACCTGTCGCAGTTCAGCCAGGCGGCTGCCGGTACAACATTCACCATGGTCGGCGGCTCACCCCATACCGTGAACTGCCTCAACTACGATTCGAATACCGCAACGGCCAGCGCGGTCGTCTCCTCCGGTCGCATGAGTGCCGCGAAAGCCGCCGCAGCTCAGCAGGGCGCCGCGATTGTCGATGCCTCCAAGGGCATCCTCGGCGTCGCCGCGGGCAAGAGCCTCGACCAGCCGGGACAGGCTGCGGTGCTGGTCTATGTCGACCAGAGCCGTGCCGCCAGCGTGGCCGTCCCGCAGAGCATCGGTGGCCTGCCGACGCGCGTGATTCCCACCACCGCCGGCGCGGTCGCCAGCGGGACGGCGCCGACCTCCTCGTCCGTCACTCCGGGTATCCACCTGCCCGAGGCAACGCTCAATGCCGCCCGCGCCGTCCAGAAGCAGCACGCCGCGCACCTGATGAGCGATCCTGCCTTCTTTGGCGTCGGCGTCACGCAGAGCCAGGACAACCCCTCTGAGGCCGCCCTGATGGTCTTCATCGATCGGACCCGCACCCCACGCTCCCAGCCCGCAACTGTCGGCGGCCTGCGCGTGCGCTACCGCACCATGAACCCGATCAAGGTGAACTACAGCGCCGCAGCGCGCAGGTAAGACGGCATAGACGCAATTTTGGGCGGCCCAAAGGGCCGCCCATGTTCTTTCCTGTACAGCTCAGCTCGAGCAAGCTTCCCGCTTTCCCAGCGACTACGCGAGTTGTTCCGAGATCACGGTGATCGTCTTTTGCTCAGCCGCGACAGTCGCAGGCCGGCCAACCCCGTGATCCGGAAAGAACAGCATGAATACGGTGCCCGATCCGTTCTTCTCCGGCATCTCGCAGCGGCTGCGCACCGCAATCGTGCCCTTGATGCTTGTCCATGATGTCCTGCGTCACCCACAACCCCAGTCCGGTTCCGGTCGCCATCTTGGTGGTATAGAACGGCTCGAAGATACGCCTGCGCACCTCGGCAGTCATGCCCGTCCCCGTATCCGCCACCACCACCCGCACGCCCCGCCGCCCATCCTTCCAGCAACGGGACCGCCCCGCGCGGATCAGCAGCTGTCCGCCGCCATTCAGCGCGTCGAGCGCATTCGTGATCAGGTTGGCGAAGACCTGCCGCAGCGCGCCGGAGAGGCAGTAGAGATCGATATCGTCGCTGTAGCGGCGCGTCACCTCCACCCGCAGTGTGTGCACCCGGCCGCTATGCAGGGTCAGGATGGAGTCGAGGATCTCTCCCACATTCGCCAGCGCGGGCGAGGTCGAGGGTCGGTAGAAGCGCAGTGTCTGCTGGGCAATCTCGGAGACGCGCGCCACCTCGTGCTGCGCCATCTCCGTGAAACGCAACGCCTCACCATCGATCGAGGGCTGGGTCCGCAGCAGGAACAGCAGATTGGTCACGGCCTCGAGCGGGTTGTTGATCTCGTGCGCAATCGACGCCGCCAGTTGTCCCGCCGCAGCCAGCTTCTCGGTGCGGCGCAGCGTCTCCTCGGAACGACGCCGTTCCGTGGTGTCGATCATCACCGCGCCCACCCATCGCACCTCGTGCAGCGCGCTCTTCACCGGATAGAGGTTCACCAGCCAGCTTCGCGCATCGCCCTTGGCGTCGGTCATCTGCAGCTCGAAGGTGTCGACCTGCTGCGCTCCCTCGAAGATCGCCGCCAGCCGTGGTGCGAAGCTCTCTGCCTCCGTCGCGCCAAAGAGCTCCCCCGCGGTGTGGCCCAGAAACTGGGTCAGCTCAATGGCCATGCCGGTGGCGAGGAAGTTGTTCACGCGGATGAACCGGCCCTGCCGGTCGAGAAAGGCAAAGCCGATGGGCGCGTTCGCCAGCATGGAATCCAGCAGCGCCAGGGTGTCGTTCAGGCCGGAACGCTGCTCCTCCATCGACAGCACCAGCAGATTCAGCGCCTGGGCCAGCTCTCCGGCCTCGTTCGTCTCCGCCACCTCCAGCGGGAAACCTTCCTTCGTCTCCGGGTCGCGAATAAGCCGCCGCGTCGCATTCATCACAATGCGCAGCGGCCGCGTAATGGAGCGCGCCAGCAGCGCCGAAGCCAGCAGGCAGCCCAGCGCGCCCAGCAGTCCGGCAATCGCCGTGACGCGCACCAGCGCACTCACCTCTTCGTTTTCTGCCGTAGGATTCTCGGCTACCCAGGCGTAGCCCAGAAGCTGGTTGTCATAGCGGATGGGGTACACCGCCTCGCGATTCCCCTCGTCGTTCTGGAAGAGGTCCGGGCGCTCGAAGAGGAGGCCGGGCGGCGGCAGTTGCTTGCGCTCGATGGCGCTCAGCGGGCTGGATTCGATGTGGCCGTTGTTCGGCAGCAGCGGCGCGCCGAATGGGTCAGTGAGCCGCACAAAATGGACCGACCTGCTCCCTTCAAGCGCCTGCGCCATCGGCACCAGCCGATGCGTCTCCTTGTCGGCCACGGCATCAGTAGCCATGGTGGCCAGCAGAATCACCTGCTGCTCGATGCGCCGCTGGGCACGCGCGTGAATCTCGCGCAGCTCGGTGCGCAGGATCAACAGCGAAAAACAGATGGTAAACAGCAGCTCCAGAAGGATGAAGCCGATCGTCAGCTGGCTACGAATCGTGCGGTAACGGAACCAGGGCATCCGTATCCCTTCCTTCCGGAGCGGGGGAGTTTAGGCCACACGTTTCTCGCGGAAAGAGGACTAGCTACACACGTAAGACGCGCGAATCTCTTCCCGAGAACCAGGCAAAACGCAGACGGGGAGAGACTCTGAACAGCCATCCGATCAAACAACGGCTGCACCGAACGCCTTCCACCAATCAGCCTGTCTGCGCTTTGGCTCCAGTCTACAGGGACAGTGGTCGGTTGCTCTTCAGGGTACCGTGCCGCTGCTCCCGGTGGAAAGCGGCGGCCGCCCGGCGCATCGCGTCCCATCAATCATTCACTCTGCATGGCGGGCGCAGCGACGTCTTCCAGCTTCGCCGCAATGTCGTTGGCGATCTGCCCCCCGTGGAAGCGTCCATTCTCAATGAAAATCTCATTCGTTCGCGACCCGGCGACAATTACCCCCGCCAGGTAGATACCCGCGACGTTGCTCTCCAGGCTCTGTGGGTCGCACTCCGGGCAGAGATCCTTGTTGTCCATGCGCACACCAAAAGATGCGAGCAAATCAAAATCCGGATGATAACCGGTCAGCGCGAAGACGAAATCGTTGCGCAGCGTCTTCGGACCATTCGGCGTCGCCAGCTCCACGCTGTCCTCGCGAATGGCGGTGACCCGGGAGTCGAAATACGCCTCCACCTCGCCCGCCTTAATGCGGTTCTCGATATCGGGCAGGATCCAGTACTTCACATGGTGATGGATTCGCGGGCCGCGGTGCACCAGCGTGACCCGGGCGCCGTGCCGCCACAGGTCCAGGGCAGCAATCGCCGCGGAGTTCTTACCTCCGATCACCACCACATCCATGTCGAAGTACGGATGCGGAGCGTCGTAGTAGTGCATCACCTTGGGCAGCGCCTCGCCAGGAATCTTCAGATAATTCGGCAGATCGTAGTAGCCCGTCGCCACGACGATCTTCCGCGTCAAATAGTTCTGCTCCCGGCCGAAGCGGTCCTGCACACGCACGCGAAACTCGCCGTCCGATCCCTCCACGCGCAGCACCGTCTCATACTGACGCACATCGAGCTGGTAGTGATCGGCCACCTTGCGGTAGTACTCCAGCGCCTCATCGCGCGTCGGCTTCTGCGTTGGGGCTCGGAAATGGAATGTCGCCGATCTCCAGCAGCTCCGGAGTGGTGAAAAACGTCATGTTCGACGGATAGTGAAACAGCGAGTTGCACAAACAGCCCTTGTCCACCAGCACGGACCGCATGCCGCGCCGCTGCGTCTCGATGGCGCATGCCAGCCCCGTCGGCCCCGCGCCGATCACCAGCACATCGAAACGCACCGCGCTGTGGCGCCGCGCCGCGGACTGTTCCTCCATCTCGATCTTCTTCTTCGCGCACATAGCTCTAGCTTACGGGATGCAGAAAACAGTCATGAGTTGCAAAGCTAATCTCGGCGCAATAGTCTGCGCACCTGCATCTTGCAAGCGCGCATCTGGCGAATCGCAGAGGATGTGAAACAATTCGCCGTGCCTTGAAGATCACACGGAGCGACTGCCAGCGGATGAAGAACAGGAATCGAAGAGAGTTCCTTCTGGAAGCGGGCCTCACGCTGACCAGCGTTGCGGCAGGACCGTGTCTTCTCGGCATGGGCGAATCGATGCCGGGCAGCAGTGCCGGCCGGCAAACAATGCGCGGCCTCATGGTAGACGCAGCTCGTGTTCCCGAATCGCTCGATTATTACCGGCGGGTGATTGAGTTCTGCGCAGACTGGAACCTGAACGTGCTTCAGTTCCGGCTGGCGGATGATCAGGGAAGCGCCTTACGCTTTCAGTCCGTACCCGAGCTTGTGATCCATAAAGACGCATTTACTCCTGAACAATTGAAGGATCTTGCGGATTTTGGGAAAAAACACGGCGTCGATTTGATCCCGGAATTGGAATCGTTCGGACACACCGGCTACATCACCCGCTCTCCGCAGTACGCTCACCTGTTCGATGGCGGTACGCAAGGCTCGTCCGAATTTACCGGCATCATTCCCGTCAGCCCGGAAACTCTGCCGCTATTTGAAAAGCTCTATCGAGAAATCGCTGCGATCTTCCCCTCGACCTATTTCCATGGCGGTTGCGATGAAGTCAACTGGGGCGGCTCCGCCCTGTCTCGCAAGGCGCTTGAGACAAAGACGCGAGCTCAGATTTGGGCGGAGTATCTAAACTCGCTTCACCGCGTTTCGAAAGATCTCGGAAAACAGTGGATCGTGTGGGGTGACTTTGTCCTCCACAAAGAGCCGGAAATTCTTGGCCAACTGAACAAGGACATCATCATCATGGACTGGAATTATTCGGAGAACAGCTCCGCCAGGGTTCATGACGCATATCTGAAGATTCGCGCCAATGGCTCCCGCGGCATCGGCGCGCCGGCCCTGATCAACTACAAATGGGGCCCCCGAGCCGGCAGCGAACAATCGCGCAACATAGACGCCTTCGCAGAGTCCTACCTTGGATCGAGCGATCCAGATGCGTTAGGCGTCATTCTGACCAACTGGGTACCAAGCCGCTACCTCCAGAATTCGATCTGGGATGGATTCGCCTACGCAGCGGTTGCCTTCAACCAGGGAACCGCGACCGCACAGACCTCCGGTTTTCGCCGCTTTGTAGAAAAGCACTACCAGGCCAGCTGGAACGCCAACTGGGATGAAGCATTTCGCTTGATCTATGATCTCGCGCCTTACATGGAGGATCGCGAGACATCCACCTGGATGGGTCTTCCGTTGCGCGTTCCGTGGAGCACGGATGAACAACTGACAGCGGTGCTGCGAGATAGCTCCCCCCGCCAAAATCCCTTTACGAAACTTCGTAGCCTGCTTGTTCCATTGGAAGCGTCGGTCCTCAGGAATCTCTCCGACTTCAAGGCCTTTGCGCTCTGCGTCGTCTATCTGGAATCCGTGTTCTGGCGTGAGGCGGTCATCGTCGAACACACCGCCACCCAGCCGATGGAGCGGGCAACTGCTGAGCTGTTGATTCGCAGCATCGCCGAGCGGGATCACGCTCTCGCAGAGGCGCTCACGAAGGATTGGGACAACGGGCGTCCGGCGGATTCGCCGGCAAAGTCGGAGCCCATATCTGGTCTCGAGCCGAAAGACCAGCTGTTGTTCCAGTGGATGCAGGCGGCCGCCTATTCGGCCTCCCTGGCCAGCCATCCGGATCGCTTCCATGAGTTGATGGCCGCCGCAAAGCCGGCTTGATGCATCCCTCTGCGGCAATCCTTCGCCTCTCGTAAAATAGAGAGAGCGTCGGAAACCACAAGAGTGCCCACCCAAGCCATCCCGACCGCGTCGTTCCCTGCCGCCATGCGACTGACCGATAGCCACGGCCGCGCGATCACCGATCTGCGCGTCTCCGTCACCGACCGCTGCAACTACAAGTGCATCTACTGCCGCACCGGCAACGACGGCGCGCAGTACAGCGAACTGCCGCTCGATGACTACCTGCGCATCATCCGCGTCTTCGTCTCGCTCGGCATTGAAAAAGTCCGCCTCACCGGGGGCGAGCCGCTGCTGCGCCGCGATCTCACCACGCTCATCCGCGAAATCGCGCAATTGCGCACCCGGTATGCGCCGGATGGCGCCGCACGCGGCCGCGGCGGTTTGGGCAATTTGGACATTGCCATCACCACCAATGGCCACCTGCTTGCCGCCCAGGCCCATTCCCTGCGGGGGGCCGGCCTCACCCGCGTCACCGTCTCGATGGACGCGGTCAATCCCGATGTCTTCGCGCGCATCACCCGCGTCCCCGGCAGCTACGACCGCGTGCTCGCCGGGGTCCGCGCCGCTCACGGCGCCGGTCTCGGCCCGGTCAAGGTCAACTGCGTGCTGCTCCGCGGCTTCAACGACGATCAGATCGTCCCCTTCGTCCACTTCGCCCGCGAGGAAGGCGTCATCCTGCGCTTCATCGAGTTCATGCCGCTTGAAGAAGACCGTATCTGGTCGCCGGACACGGTGATCGGCTACGACGAACTGAAAGCCCGCATCAACGCGGTGCGCCCGCTGGTGCCGCTCGCCGCCAACACACCCGGCGAGACCGCGCAGCGCTTCACCTTCGACGACGGCATTGGCGAAATCGGCATCATCGCGCCGGTCTCCCGCGCCTTCTGTGGCGCCTGCAGCCGCGTCCGCCTCACCTCGGACGGCAAGATCCGCACCTGCCTCTTCTCGCAGACCGACCACGACCTTTACGGCATACTCGAGCGTGGCGGCTCGGACGACGACCTCGCCGCCTACATCCGCCAGGTCATCGCTCAAAAGGAAGCACGCCACCACATCGGCGAGCCCGGCTTCCTCAAGCCCAGCCGCAGCATGGTGCACATCGGCGGCTAAGCGCGATCCTCAGGGAAACTCCCTCGACCGAAACCACGTCTGTCCGTCCTGACCGCATTCGGAGGTAAGCTTCAGCCCATGAGATTCCCTGTCCGCCTCGCCGCGACGCTCATCCCTATCCTCACTCTCTCAGCCGCGTTCCACGCGCAAAGCACATCGGGAAACTCATCTCTCCTCGTCCTCTCCAAGCAGGCCCACACTCTCAGCGTGGTCGATCCCTCCACGCTGCGGGTCGTCGCCAGCATGCCCGTCGGCAACGATCCCCACGAGGTCATCGCCTCCGCCGACGGCACGACTGCCTACGTCTCCAACTACGGCTTTGGCGCCTACAACACCCTCGCCGTGCTCGATCTGGTGGCACATCGCGCGCTCCCGTCCATCGACCTGGGCCCGTTGCGTGGCCCCCACGGCCTCACCTTTGTCGGCGGCAAGACCTGGTTCACCGCAGAGGCCGCAAAGGCCATCGGCCGCTACGATCCCACGACGCACAAAGTCGATTGGATCCTCGGCACCGGCCAGAACCGCACGCACATGATCTATGTCTCTGACGACGAGCAACGCATCATCACGACCAACGTCAGCTCCGGCACTGTGAGCCTCATCGAACTGGAAACCCTCCACATGCCCGGACCGCCGCCCGGCGCGATGCGGCCAAATAATCAGCCCGGCGGTCCACCCCAGGGCAGGCCGATGCCGCGAAAGGACTGGAATGAGACCGTCATCCGCGTCGGCAACGGCTCGGAGGGCTTCGATGTCTCCCCCGACCACCGCGAGGCCTGGGTGGCAAATGCGCAGGACGGCACCATCTCCGTGATCGACATCGCCACGAAGAAGGTCATCGAGACACTCCAGGCAAACGTCCGCGGCGCAAACCGCCTTAAATTTACCCCTGATGGAAAACGCGTCCTGGTCTCCAGTCTCGGCGGGGCCGATCTCGTTGTCCTCGACGCGGCCGCCCGCCAAGAGATCAAGCGCATCCCGATCGGACATGGTGCCGCCGGGATCGTGATGCAGCCGGACGGCGCTCGCGCCTTCGTCGCCTGCTCGCCGGACAACTACGTCGCCGTCATCGACCTGAAATCATTAGCCGTCACCGGCCACATCCAGGCTGGCGGCGAACCGGACGGCATGGCCTGGGCCATCCGGCGCTGATCCGGGCCGATGATCCTGCAGTGCGCATGGTCCTACATCGCTACATATGCCTTTACCCGTTTCCAACTTTTGCGGCTGATGGCGTGACTCAAGGGCATAAAGCCGTTTCCGTACGGATGCCCACCCACCTGCGCCACATTCGGATTGGTTTCACTACCCACCTCTGAAGCCAGAGTCACTGTATGTCCGTGCAGGTGGTCGGAGTCTAAATGCTCTTCGGGATTTTTCCAGACGTACTCCAAATCCTTTTTCGCAAGAATCACAAGAAATCCCTGCTTTGCATAACGGGCGGCTTCCTGAATCGATGAGACTTCCTGCCAGCCGGACCCCGACTGCGCAGCGGCTTTTTCGAGGTTTTGCGCCTGGATGTTTGCGCTGTGGAAATGGTCACCGTATCCGAGAGGCGCAGTGTTCACACCCAATTCTCTGGCGATGCGGTAAGTGGCCTCGCTGCAGTGAGTGCTTCCGGCTCTTGGTAGTAATGCAGTATCTTTCAGGACATTCTCCTGCACTTCGTGCATGCGCCGCATGGTATGAACGGATTGCATCTGTCCTCCCATAAGGGTTCCGATTATCGCTCCGCAGCGGTTGCCATGCGGTATTGACAGTCGACAAACGCAAGTAGATGGATCGAGAAGCTTCTCATGCCCGCGTGGAAACGCACGAGAACCAGGCAGACGAATTCGACGATAGAACTTCTGGCCCAAAAGATCATTTACGCCCAAAATCCGGCCTCGCCAGTGGCGTCCGCCTCCCAAGGGTGATCACAATATACCCTTCGGCGATCTTGTCGATTCATCGTTGGATCGCCATCGGACTTCCGCCACCATTCGTGGACACCAGACACGGTCCCCGTGGCACAATCAATTGCAGCCGATGGACGATACCACGCAGGGTCCAGCAACGCCGTTCGAGCATCTCCGGCTCTTCCACGATGCCGCGCGCGCCCTCACCTCTTCACTCGATCTGCCCACCATCCTGCGCAGCATCCTCGAGCAGATGGAGCGCTTCTTCCATCCGGAAAGCTGGTCGCTGCTCATGGTCGATGAGCAAAAGCGCGATCTCTACTACGCGCTGGCCCGCGGCGTCTCTGACGAAGCCCTGCAGAACATCCGCATCCCGCTCGGCACGGGCATGGCCGGATGGGTCGCCCTCAATGGTGAACCGCTCATCGTCACCAACGATGGCGCCGCCGCCCGACTCTCCAGCGGAGAACAGCAGCACTCCGCCATCTGCCTGCCGCTGCGCTCGCGCGAGCGCACCCTCGGCGTCCTGCAGGTAACGCACGTCGAGCCCCAGACACTGACCGACGACGCCATCACCTTCCTCTACATCGTCTGCGACTACGCCGCCATCGCCATCGAGAACGCGCGCGCCGTCGAGCGCATCCAGGAACTCACCATCACCGACGACTGCACGCATCTGTTCAACGCGCGCCACCTCGCCGCCGTCCTGCCGGTCGAAATCGAGCGCGCCCGCCGCTTCGATACGCCGCTCAGCATCCTCTTTCTCGATCTGGATCACTTCAAGCAGGTCAACGATGTGCACGGCCACCCCGCCGGCAGCCGCGTGCTGGCCGAAGCCGCGGAGGTGATCACCCGCACCATGCGCAACGTCGACATCGCCTTCCGCTATGGTGGCGACGAGTTCGTCGTCGTGCTGCCGCAGACATCTGCTTCGTCCGCGGCGAAAGCCGCCAACCGCCTGCTCGTCGCCCTGCGCGCCCGCCGCTTCCTCAGCCTGGAAGATCTCTCCTTGCGCCTCACCGCCAGCCTGGGCATCGCCAGCTATCCCGGCGATGGAGAAAACGCCGCCGCGCTCCTCGAACGCGCCGATCAGCGGATGTACCTGGTGAAAAACTCAACCCGCGACGGCATCGCCACCGAAGGCTGAAGCAAGTCGGCACCACAGCCATGCGACTCCAGCCACCCCTGCCGTCCCCCCGCATTTGTCATCCTGAGCGGAGCGAAGGACCTGCAGTTCGTCCGCGTCACCAGCAATCCCGGCGCCGCAGCATCCAGCGCTCGCTGACTCGCTGACCGTCACCGGTCGATCGGCAGAATCGAGTTCCGGTTATCGCCGGACTGCGGCTCGATGGCGAAGTCCCACACCGACAGATTGGCCTCACGCGGCCCCAGCACTTCCATCAACGCATACTGGCCAACGGTCAGCTTCTGCTTCGGCACTACCTTCATCCAGTGGCGGCCGGGCAGCACGCTGGTCGTTGTCTCCGTCACATTCTCGCTCTGTTCTCCCAGTTGGCTCAGCGTCACATTCGTGATCACACGATAGTCGCGCCGCGGATCCACTTCGACGATGGCGTATTGGCTGTTCGGCGAGCTCACCGCTCCGGGCGCTTTGCCACTGTTAGCGACGTTTGTTGGCACGCTCATCGCATCCGGCCCTGCGGTATCGTCGCCGCCGGTCAGACTCACGTAGAACACCGGCTGGTTCTCGTGCAGGTGGATCTTCGAGCCCATGCCATCCAGCCGTATCTCCACCTTACGATTCGGTAGCGGATTGATCTGCCCGCGCTGCACGTTGTGCCCGGTCGGCTGATTCATGTCGCCGCTGTTCTGCTCCAGCGTCACCAGCTCCGGCTGGTTCTGGAAATAATCCAGCACCCACACGCCGTCCCGGTCCGGAAGATTCAGCCGCGGCAGCACCTGCGGCGTGCGCGAGTTCATCTCCGCCTTCTCCGCCGCCTCTTCTTGGTCGACGGCGCGCGCATCGGCCGACGCAGCCGACTCCTCGCGCCCTGCCTCGGTATGGCCATGCGCGAACTTCTCCGTCGCCGCCCAGTCCACCAGGCTGACCGGCAACTCCTCCCACGCCCCGTTGCGCTCGCTCGAAATAAAGCGCAGCCGGTCGCCCTTGATCTCCCAGCGCCGCACCTGCTGGTAGCTGCCATCGGTAAGGATGAGCCGATGAATATTGGCGATCGTCGCCGGGTCCGTCGGCGGCTTGGTTTGCGCAAAGCACGCCACCGCCAGAACCACCGCTGCCACCAAGCCAATTGCTCGTCTGCGTCCCATCGCCGTTCCCAAGTCTAGACGTTCCACAGGCCGGAAGGTCGCTGGTCATAACCGAATCTCAAGCCTGCGGAAAAACAAGAGCGATGTGCAGGGCAGCGACGGCGCCTGTCTTGACCGCGGCGATATAATCGCTGATGTCCTGAAGCAGTGCGTCGGAGGTTTGCGCAATGCAATCGTCATGGCAGACGGAAACCGGGCCGCTCGCATGCCACTGGTCTAACGGGGGACAACGCCGGTCATACGATTCACGATGGATGCAGGAGGCCGCCGGCTTCGAAGGCCACTACCTCCCACCGATTCCGGACTTTGCCAGCCACAGCCCGGTCTACTGGCCATCCTGGTTCCAACCTAGTATCCATACTCGCGATCCCGAATAGCGCTGCGCATTCGGCCAGTAGTCCCCGAAATCCACTTTTCATCTCTGCTGCACTCTGCGATACTTGATCGTGCCCACCCGGTACGCCATCCAAACCCACAATTCAGAGGTGATGCAGTGTCAGCAAAGTACATCTTTGTGACCGGCGGTGTTGTGTCCAGCCTCGGCAAAGGCCTTGCCGCCGCCTCCATCGGTTGCCTGCTGGAAGCTCGCGGACTCCGCATCAATCTGATGAAGTTCGACCCCTACCTCAACGTCGATCCGGGCACCATGTCGCCCTTCCAGCACGGCGAGGTCTTCGTCACCGACGATGGCGCGGAAACCGACCTCGACCTGGGCCACTACGAGCGCTTCACCCACGCCAAGCTCACCCGCGATAACAACCTGACCACCGGCCGCATCTACGAGCAGATCATCACCAAGGAGCGCCGCGGCGACTATCTCGGCAAGACCGTCCAGGTCATTCCCCACGTCACCAACGAGATCAAGAACGCCATGCGCAAGGTCGCGGCGGACTGCGACGTGGCCATCGTCGAGATCGGCGGCACCGTCGGCGACATCGAGTCGCTGCCCTTCCTCGAAGCCATCCGCCAGATGCGCCAGGAGCTCGGCCGCGAGAACACCGTCTTCGTCCACGTCACGCTCGTCCCCTGGATCGCCGCCGCGCAGGAGCTGAAGACCAAGCCCACGCAGCACTCCGTGAAGGAGATGCTCTCGATCGGCATCCAGCCGGACATCCTGCTCTGCCGCTCCGACCGCTCGCTCTCCCGCGAGCTCAAGAGCAAGATCGCCCTGTTCTGCAATCTCGAAGACCAGGCCGTCATCGCCGCGCGCGATGTCGCCAGCATCTACGAAGTCCCGCTCAACTTCGCGCAGGAGGGCGTCGACGCGCTCGCGCTCAAATACCTGCACATGGAAACACAGAAGCCCGACCTCTCGCGCTGGCAGCAGGTCGTCGACCACGCCTACCACCCGAAGGACGAAGTCCACATCGGCATCGTCGGCAAGTACGTCGAGTACGAGGACAGTTACAAATCCGTGAAGGAAGCGCTGGTCCACGGCGCGCTTTCGCAGAACCTGAAGCTGCGCGTGACCTGGCTGGAAGCCGAGGGCCTGGAAGCCGAGGACTACGTCTCGCAGCTCAAGGACTTCGACGGCATCCTCGTCCCCGGCGGCTTCGGCAAGCGCGGCATCGAAGGCATGCTCAACGCCATCCGCTATGCGCGCGAGTCCGGCACGCCCTACTTCGGCATCTGCCTCGGCATGCAGACTGCCACCATCGAGTTCGCGCGCAACGTCTGCAAGCTGCACGGCGCCAACTCCAGCGAGTTCGATCCCGCCACTCCGCACCGCGTCATCTACAAGCTGCGCGAGCTCACCGGCGTTGAAGAGATGGGCGGCACCATGCGGCTCGGCGCCTGGACCTGCCTGCTCGAGCCCGGCTCCAAAGCCGCCGAGGCCTACGGCAAGCACCGAGATCTCAGAACGCCACCGCCACCGTTACGAATTCAATCGCGAATACGAGGCGCTGCTCACCGGCGCCGGCATGCGCATCACCGGCACCACGCCCGACGCCACCTACGTCGAGATCGTCGAGCTGCCCAACCATCCTTTCTTCCTCGGCTGCCAGTTCCACCCCGAGTTCAAATCCAAGCCGCTCGAGCCGCACCCGCTCTTCCGCGACTTCATCACGCCAGCTACGCCAACCGCACAAAGCAGGCACAGCCACGGTCCAGGCAGCACCGACGAAGCGCTCGCAGCATCGGCCGGCTAGCTCCACTCATGCGACCGTGAACTGGATCCGAAAGAATCCTGACGACAGCCGTACCAGCCCTAACGCCTTCGCGTGCGTCAGACACTGGAGAGATTCCAATGTCTGCCACCATCCACTGCAGAATCAAACCACAGTTCAGGTAAGACGCTCCTCTGCCTTCCCCGCACTCATCCTCGGCATCATCCTCGGCTTGCTCGTCGCGCTCCTCGCTGTTCCCGCCGTCGTGCGCCACGTCGGCGCATCCATGCGCAACCGCATCAGCATGGCCTTTCTCGGCCGCCACGACACCATCGACATCTCGCAGCCCACCGTCATCGCCAGCATCCAGCGGCTCGCGCGCCTCGAATCCGTCGTCTACACCATGGACAAGGTCGTCGAGGGCGACCGCTCCAGCCAATACCTGCCCGACATCCTCACCGGCGACAAGCTGCTGCTGGTCGTCCACGGCCAGGCCGTAGCCGGCGTCGATCTCAGCAGGTCCAGGCCAGCAACGTGCAGATCGACGGCCGCAGCGTCACCATCACCATGCCTGCCGCCGAGCTGCTCTCCGTCTCGCTCGACAACAGCAAAACGCGCGTCTACTCGCGCATCACCGGCCTGCTGGTGCCCGCCGATCCCAATCTCGAATCCGAGGTCCGCGAAAAAGCCGAAGCCGACCTGCGCCAGTCCGCGCTCGACAGCGGCATCCTGACCACCGCCGAAGGCAACGCCCGCGCCACCCTCACCACCCTGCTGCACTCCCTCGGCTTTCAGCAGATCACCTTCCGCTAATGCGGGCTTCGTCCTAAATGTCTCGCTGAAGATTGGGCCGCAGCGTCAGCGAGCCATCTTCATTCAGCTTCTGGCGCACGCCCAGCGCACCGGATAGCGCATTCCTTTCACCTCGATCTCTGCCTTCAGCTTCAGACCTTGCCATTTTGTACCCTTCGGCAGCACAAATTGTGCCTGCCGGATCTTTCCCGGCAACGGATAGCCGGCATCCAGACAACCGCTCTTGAGCGGCTGTCCGTCCTCGATTCTCCACCGTGACGCGCAGCACACCGGGAACGCCGGCGATGCCGTCGTTCGCGAAACCGACAATCAGCCCGACATAGCCATCATCCTCGTAGCTCCAGATGAACGACGGCCGCACGCGATAACCAATGCGGCGATTGATCCGGTCGAACCATGCCGGGTAGGCATGATAGTAGCTCGCAAGGTTTGCTGGCGCTGATCTGGTGAAAGTTCCACAGCGACCAGTAGTTCGCGCCCACGTCCATGACATGGGCGATCATGTTCTCCGTGTAGCGAGATTCCGTCCTCGTCCACCAGCCGGGAGCTTTGCCCGGGAGCCCCTGCTCCAGCAGCGCGGCAATCCATGGCGGACGGTTGCTGAGCGCTTCGATCTGCTCGTTCTCGATAAAGATCGTGTCACTGCGAATCCAGTTGTTGCTGCGCACGCTGCGGTCAAGCACTTCGGAATTGCCGACCCGGCTGAAGTCCGGCTGCGTGTTGGTCAGCAAAGGAGTCTTCGTGAAATGCTCCAGCTGCACCTCGAGCATGCTCGATCCAGGTGCGCTCCGCTGTCTGGTAATCAGGAAACGGATTGTTGCTGAATGGCCATGTATGGCCTTCGCCCCAGAACCCATACATGAATGTATCGATGAACTCGATGGCGGGATTTCCATTGAACTCCGCGGCCAGTAGGCCTACAAGCTCTCGAAATGATTGCTGAAAAATGGATCGTCGAAGCGCGGCTGATAACGCGAATGCGGGTTATCGAGAAATCGCTGCGCAGCGGCCTGATCTTTCTGGTCGGTGAGGAGCAGATTCACCTTCGGCACACGTTCGAGAACAAAGTCGGGCAGCGCCGGTTCGTGCGTGTAATCCGGCGCGCTCATCTGAATGCGGAGGCCGATCCGCTTGTTGTTCTTCTTCGCCAGATCGAAGACCAGTTTCAGATAGTCCGGCAACTCCAGACGTCCGCGGCGCGGCTGCACTTCCCGCCAGGTTGGCCGGATATAGAGCTGCTGCCCGAGCGGAAATTGAACCAGTTCCTCGATCGCCTGCGAAGGTTGTCCCTCTGCTTTGATCTCCTCCGTCCCCATATCGGCAGTGATGTAGGTGACCAGCCCCTTGCCATAATTCGGCACCACTTCTTCGGACGGAGTCGTGGCCATGACCACGTCATCGCTCGGAATGGCCGCATCCGGCGGATATTGCGGGAAAGGTCCTTGATTCAGGCGATCGGCGACCGCGGGCCCGGAGCCGAAATCGTATTTTTCCCAGTTGTGAGCCGCGCACCATCGCCTTGCGCGCTGCTGGCTCCCGAGCGTCGAGAGCTCCGGCCATCGCAACACTGCTCTTGAAAAAATCTCTGCGCCGCATCGAGCCTCCGCGTTTCTCCTTCACTGGCGCGGCCTGCCGCACCACGGGAGATATCGTTTCCTTTCCATATATGTCGTTTTATTTCGTTTGTCTACATAAAAACAGCAAATCGAAAACGGCTCTCCGCCGCCGTGTGCCTGCGCGCGCATCGGTCTGACTCGCCCTTCCGAACAGCCTTAACCGGAGAACTGCGTTTTATAGCTTTCGACATCGCGCATCTGTAACAGCAATCATTTCCATGTCAGCCGTACCAGCGCCACGCCCTGCCGCGCCAGCATCATCTGCAGAGTCGCCGTGCCATCTTTCACCGCGACCGCATGCGGCTTCGCCACTTGTTGCAGTCTTCCAGCGCGCACCAGCTCCTGCTGCTGCGCGGCGCTCGGCTTCGCGGGACTCCCCATCCGCTGCCACACCGCATACGCGTTGCTGTGCGTCGCATCCATCAGATACGCCTCTTCCCTCACTCCGGTGAGCGGCAGCCCGCGCAATTCCAGCGCCACCTTCGCCGGTTCCGCAGGCACATCCGCGTCGTGATAGTTCCACAGCAGCACGTCTACCTCGCGCGGACGGCGGGTCGCGATCGCATCCACGTCCGGCGCATCTGTCACACTCTTAGTGACGATCTGCGACAGCGGCAGCGCGCCGGTGCTCTCTGTCCGCACCCAGTCGCCGCCCAGCATCGCCATCATGCGGAAGACATTCAGCACCGCCTTGTCCACGCCGTTCGTCGCCAGCTCACGAAACCCCGCAAAGTACGGCTGATTCTCAAACGTAAACGCCCAGGTCACCGCGCCCTGCACATGCACACCATGCTCGCGCGCCAGCTTCCAGGTGCGCGCTGTCGCCTCCGCCACGCTCACGCCGTAGAGCGGGCCGTTGCGATAGCCGTTCTGCGCTCCCTGGCACGCCGCGCATCCCTCCGGATCGCTCTCGCCCAGCACAATCGGTGTGTTGCGCCACTCCGGATAACTCGCCACCACATCCATGCCGCGCTCCACCGCAGCAAGCTGCTGCCCCACGTTCATCACCACATGCCCATTCACAAACTTCGGCGAACCCTTCGGGTGATAGCTGATAAAGTCCAGCGGCGCACCCGTGCCGCCCGTCGCTGCATTCTTCCCATGCGCGCAATGCTCCAGGAATTGCCGCAGAAAAATCTCGCTCGTGCTCGGCCCATTCTTTCCTGCATAGACTCCTGTCGAGTCCGGGCCGCCGATCTTCGCCTGCGGCAGCACCTTGCGCACCGCCGCAGCCGACACGTCATACAGCCGGTCGTACTCCTCCGGTGTGCCGTGCCAGTAGCCAATGTCCGGCTCGTTCCATACTTCCCATAGCCAGCCATCTACCGCGCTTCCATAGCGATCCTTCAGGTGCGCCGCATACGCCTCCACCAGCGCGCCCCATTTCGCGTAATCCTTCGGCGGATAACTCCAGCCGGTAAAGATATCGCCCTTGGGAAAGTTGTGTCGGTATGGCTCGGGATGCGTCGACATCGCCTCCGGCATGAAGCCCAGCTCGACGATCGGACGCACATGCGCATCGCGCATCGCGTCGAAGATGCGGTCCGTGATCGTCCAGTCGTAGACGGGCGTGCCATCCGCGCGCTCGGTATACACATTCGTCGAGCCCCACTTCAGCGAGCCCTCGCCGTTGCCAGTGGTGAATAGGTTGTGGGTGCGAAAGTACACCGGCGCATCCGCTGTGCGGCCCAGCTCGCCCAGTTCATCCAGCAGCTTCCGTCCATGCGGCCCATACACATAGTTGGGCTCATCCGCGCCGAAGTAGCTCCAGATGGGCGTAAACGCGCCAGTCGGCGCGTCTGCATGCACGGTCACGTGAACCGTCGCCGTGTCCTGTCCACATGCGCCGGGCAACAGCATGAGGAAGAGCAACGCGAAAATTGCGAAGCATTCAGTGCAAAGTGTTCGCCAGGTCATGCCGCCACTTTACCGGACGAATACAAAACGCAACGGTTTCTACTCCGTACGCAGCACCCGCATCGGCTCCGTCGAAGCCGCACGGTGCGCGGGCAGGAAACACGCCACCAGAGCCGCCGCCAGAAGAACGCATCCCACCACCGCAAAGGCAGAGAGATCCAGCGCGCTCACGCCGTAGAGCGTGCTCTGCATGGCGCGGCCAATGAAGTATGCGCCAAGCAGTCCCAGCGCCAGCCCCACTGCCGCCAGAGTCACGCCCTCGCGCAGCACCAGCGCCACTACCCGTCCGCGCGTCGCCCCCAGCGCCATGCGCAACGCAATCTCGTGCGCGCGCTGCGCTACAGAGAACGTCATCACGCCATAGATGCCCAGCGCCGCCAGCAGCAACGCAATCGCCGCGAAGCACGCAAACAGCACCAGCGTGAAGCGATCGTCCGATAGCACATCGTGATGCACCTGCTCCATGGTGCGCGGCTGCGCCAGCGCAATGTCGGGATCCACTTTGTGCACCGCGGCGGCAATGCTCTTCGTCATCGCACTCGGATCTTCGCTCGTCAGCACGCCCATGCCCGCGTTAGGCCACGGAATCTGCCAGAACGGAATCAGCGTCTCCGGATAGTCCTCACGCAAGTTGTCGCGCACATTGTGGAAGACGCCCACGATCTGCCACTCCACCGGCGGCCCCAGCTTGGTCACGCCGGGAATCAGTTGCTCGACCACGACCCGCTGCTGCAGCGGATCGGTGCCCTTCAGATATTTTCTGACAAACTCTTCGTTCACCATCGCGACCTTCAGGCTCGTCGCCGTATCCTGCTCGGTAAATGTGCGGCCATTCACCAGCCGGATGCCGAAGGTCTTGAAGTAGTCCGGCGTCACCATGCCGAACCTGGTATTCGGCCGCTGCGATGGATCGGCAAACGCGGGTTTGCCGGCGATGGTAAACGGCATCCCGAAGCCTGCCCCTTCCAGCGGCGTTCCCGTCTCCGCCGATGCGGAGATAACTCCCGGCACGGCAGTGATGCTCGCCAGCAACTGGCGATAGTGAGCGGCGATCAGCACCGGGTCCTTCGAGCGCGTATCGGGAATCGGCAGGTAAAACGTAAGCACGTGGTCTGTGCGCACGCCCAGGTCCACGCGCGTCAGATTCAGGAAGCTGTGGATCGCCAGGCCCGCGCCCGCCAGCAGCGAAAGCGCCAGCGTGAACTCGCCGATCACCAGCGCCTGCCGCAGCCGCTTCCGTCCCACTCCTGTCCCGGATCGCCCGCCTTCCTTCAGCGTCTCTGCGGGATCCACGCGCGACGCGGCCCACGCCGGCACGCAGCCAAAGAGCAATCCGGCCAGCGTCGTCGAGCCGAGAGTGAACAGCAGCACAGGAAAGTTCAGGCTCAGGTCCGCTTCACTTGGCAGCGTGCCTTCCGGCATCGCTGCCATGAACGCGTGCAGCATCGCATATCCCACGCCAATGCCCAGCACGCCTCCAACCAGCGCCAGCAGAATGCTCTCCGTCAGCAACTGCGTGAAGATCGCCCTCGGCGTCGCGCCCAGCGAAGAGCGCACCGCCATCTCCTTCTGCCGCGCCATGCTGCGCGCCAGCAGCAGGTTGGCCACGTTCACGCACGCAATCAGCAGAACGAAAGCCACCGCGCCCAGCAGCATCCACAACGTGCGAATGCGTTCCTTGGGAATAAAGTCATTCTGCAGCGGCTCTACAAATGCGCCCCAGCCTTTGTTGCTTTTCGGATACTGCTGCGCGATGTGCGTAGTCACCGAGTCCATATCGGCGCGCGCCTGCTGCATGGTCACGCCCGGCTTCAGCCGTCCCATCGTCAGCAGCCAGTGAAAGTCGTGGTTAAGCTGCTCCGGTTTGAAAGCCAGCGGCACCGTGATATCGCCCTGCCCGCGGTCATAGACTCCGGGCGCAAGCACGCCCACCACTGTGTATGGCTCCGCGTTGACGCGCAGTGTCGTCCCGACGATATGCGGGTTCGAGCCCAGCCGCTTCCATAGCTTGTGCGTCAGAATCACTTCGTGGTCGCGTCCCACCTGGCCTTCCTCCGGGAGAAAATCGCGTCCCAGAAACATGGGCGTGCCCAGCATCCGATAGAACCCCGGAGTCACCATGCGGCCGTCAATCTGCTCCGGCTGATCCTTCGTCGACAGGTTGAATGCGCCACCCGTCCACGCATTCAGGTCCTGGAAGCTCGTGCTTTCGCGCTTCCAGTCCGTGAAGTCTCCCGCCGACATCCCGTTGTGAAAGCCCTGAATTTTCGACCACACCACCACCAACTGCTCCGGATGCGGATAGGGCAGCGGCTCCAGCAACGTCGCATAATCGACCGTGAAGATCGCGGTGTTTGCGCCCACGCCGAGTGCGAGCGTCAACAGAATAGTGAGCGTCAGGCCAGGATTTTTCAGCAGCATGCGGACGCTGAAGCGAAGGTTGCGGAGCAGATTCTGCACGAAGCACCTCACACTGCTAAGTCAAAGACAGGCCCGGAGATTGGGAATTCAGAGAACGAATACGCAGGGCGCCAATTTCCGTTCAATTCCAGATGACAGGAAGCTCTACACCACGTCGCGTAATGCTACCGACAGTAACATTACAGGAAGATGAGAGCAAGCCACCTTGCGCTGTTGACGTCCGCGGCCAATGGACGCAGCTCGGGAGACTCTCGCTCTAAAAAAACCTGACGCAACGGAACATTCATCGCGTCATGCGCGTAGATGCACCTGTGGCATCACCACAGAGGTTATGCCATACTCATGTGGCTTCAGCACAGGAGAACAGCACCCGCATGTCCGACCCCAAACTCGACCTGCTCCAGGGAACCCTCGACCTTATGGTCCTGCAGACGCTCGCCGCCATGGGCGAGCTCCACGGTTACGGCATCGCGCGCCGCATCGAGCAGATCAGCGGCGACACCGTCCTGCTCAACCAGGGCACCATCTATGCCTCGCTCGTGCGCCTGCAGAACCGCGGCTGGATCACCGCGGCATGGGGCACCTCGGACAACAATCGCAAGGCCAAGTACTACGCCATCACACGCAGCGGCCGGAAGCAGCTCGCGCGCGATACAGAAGACTGGCGCCGCCTCACCAACGTCATGGGTCGCGTGCTCGCGCAATCTCCGGAAGAAGGTGCTAAATGATCTCCTCCATTCGCTCTGCCCTCGCCCGCGCCCGCGCCTTCGCCAACAAACCGATCGGTGACGCCGACCTCGAACAGGAGCTCGCCTCCCACCTCGACTTCGCTATCGAAGAAAATATCCGCCGCGGCCTCACGCCCGAAGAAGCCCGCCGTCACGCGCTCATCCGCTTCGGCGGCGTCCAGCAATCGCGCGAGCAGCAGCGTGCCGCGCGCGGCCTGCCCATGCTCGACATCCTCCTGCAGGATCTCCGCTATACCCTCCGCACCCTGCTCCGCGATCGCGGCTTCACCTTCATCGCCATCCTCATCCTCGCGCTCGGCATCGGCGCCAACATCGCCGTCTTCAGCGTGGTCAACACGCTCATGCTGCGCCCGCTGCCCTTCCGCGATCCCGCGCAACTGCTCTGGATCGGCCCCGAAGTCTTCAACGGCAACTGGTCCGCGGCCACCTACTCCATCGACGCCTACCAGGAGCTCCTCGAACGCAACAAGAGCTACACCGACGTCGCCGGCTACTATGCCTTCTCCAGCGGCGACAACTTCAAGCTCACCGGCCATGGCGATCCCAAGCCCTTCACCGGTATCGGCATCACTCCAAATTTCTTTCAGGTTCTCGGGGTCGATCCCCTGATGGGCCGCCTCTTCCGCCAAAACGAATCTCTTCCTGGCGCAGGCCAGGTCGTCCTTGTCAGTTATTCGCTCTGGCAGCGTCAGTTCCACGCCGATCCGTCCCTCATCGGCAAGGTGGTCGATTTCAACGACCGCTCCTTCACCGTCGTCGGCATCCTCCCGCGCAGCTTCGACTTCGGCGCCGTCTTCGCGCCGGGAACAAAAGTCGATCTCTTTGTGCCCATCGACTTTCAGGGAACTCGGCTCGACGGCAACACCATCACGCTGATCGGCCGCCTCAAGACCGGCGTCACCGTTGCACAGGCTCGCGCTGAAGCCGCGCTGCTCTTCCCCAAACTCGACTTTCGCAAAGACCACCCCGAGTACTCAGGGGGCTACGCAGCCTATCCCACGCCTCTTAAGGAATATGTCAGCGGCAAACTCCATCGCTCGCTGATCGTGCTCTGGTCGGCTGTCGGCCTGGTGCTGCTCATCGTCTGCGTCAACCTCTCCAATCTCCTGCTCGCCCGCGCCGCTGCCCGCAGCAAAGAGTTCGCGCTCCGCGGCGCGCTCGGCGCAACGCGCGGCCGCATCGTGCGCCAGCTCCTCACGGAAAGCCTGCTGCTCTCCGGTATCGGCGCAATCCTAGGCCTCGGCGTCGCCTATGCCATCACTACCTGGCTGCAGCACCAAACCTCGCTCGCGCTGCCGCTGCTCAACGATGTCCACATCGACGGCACGGCTCTTCTCTGGACATTCGCCATCGCCATCGGCACCGCGGTGCTCTTCGGCCTCGCGCCCGGCTTGCGCATGTCCAGCACCAATCTGCAGGAGTCGCTCAAGGACACGGCCGGACACGGCGCAAGCGACAGCCGCCGGCATGAGCGTCTCCGCGCCGTGCTCGTCATCTCGGAGGTCGCGCTCGCCTGCGTTCTGCTCGTCGGCTCGGGTCTCCTCCTCCGCAGCTTCCTCCGCGTCCTTGACGTCGATCTCGGCTTCCAGCCTACCTACGCCGCCACCATCAAGGTGGATTACGACGATGGCAATGACACCAACAAACGCAGCGCCATTTTGCAGAACATTCTCAGCCGCATCAGCGCCATCCCCGGTGTCGAGCATGCCGGCATCTCCGACAATCTTCCCTTTGCACGCAATCGCTGCTGGGGCACTCCACACCGCAAAGACGGCGACGAAAAACAAATCGAGTCGGAACACCTTCCATGCGCTCTGGTCTACATCGTTACGCCCGGCTATCTCGCCGCCATGGGCGTGCCCATCACCGGCCGCGACTTCACCTGGGACGATGGTCCTCTCGCACCGCAACCCGACCCCAAAAAGCCCATCCCGCCTGCAGACGGCAAGCACTACTCAGATCCCGTGGTCATCATCAATGAAAGTGCTGCGCGTCAGATGTATCCCAAGGGAGACGCCGTCGGCCACGTTATCGTTCCAAACGGCACTGACGCGCGTATCGTCGGCGTCATTCCGGACGTCCACCTCACCAGCGTGGAAGGAAAGGCAGACTGGCAGGTCTACTATCCCACCACGCAGCAGGGTCCGGAGGGCGCATTTCTCGTCATCCGCAGCAAAGTCCCGCCGTCGCTGCTCGCGTCCAGCGTCATGCACACACTGCGCGAGATCAATCCCGGCCAATCCGCCGTGCCGCTCACGCCCATCCAGTCGCTGGTCGACCACGCCGTCTCGCCGCGCCGCTTCTTCGTGCTGCTCGTCGGCACCTTCGCCGGACTCGGCCTGCTGCTCGCCGCCCTCGGCATTTACGGCGTCATCTCCTACTCGGTCACGCGCCAAACACTCGAGATCGGCATCCGCATGGCGCTCGGCGCCAGCGCCCTGCGCGTGCAGTTCGGCGTCATCTTCCGCACCATGCGCCTCGCGCTCATCGGGGTTGCGGTCGGTGCGGTCGTCTCGCTCGTCGTTGCATCGCTCATCTCGGCGATGCTCTTCAACACCGCGCCCACCGACCCCGCCACCTTTGCCGCCATGGTCGCCCTGCTTATTTTTGTGGCGTTGCTCGCCGGCTACATCCCCGCGCGCCGTGCCTCGCGCGTCAACCCCATGGTCGCCCTCCGCGGCAACTAGCGATCGCTGCGGGTCGCTATTGGAAGATTGCCGGAACCTGCGATCGCCCGCGCCCGTACTACCCTCCTGCACGGGCTGAATCAGAAGGGCGACCATGCACAATCACGATTTGAAGGAGAACAACCTTCGCGGTCCTTCCGCATTGACCATGGTTACGCCACTTCCATGGTGGCTTATTGCGATCGTCATAGTTGGTTCCGTGCTCATGATCGCTGGCGCAGGTTTCGCGTTGCTGCGCCCTGAGATGTTGCTCTCCCCCGGCCAGCCGATAACCGAAGGCGTTCGCGTCTATGCCGGATATCTCGTCTCCCGCAATCTCGCGCTTGGCCTGATGCTGCTGGCGGCCCTAGTGCTGCGCGCACGGGGAGCGTTGGGCACCCTCATGCTGCTCTACGCATTCGTTCAGCTCCTGGATATTGGCAACGACGCGATCGAAGGCCGATGGGGGATTGTTCCCGCAATCGCGATTCTCGGTTTGCTGTTTCTCTTTGGCGCTGCCCGCCTCTCCGGACGTTCTTTCTGGAGTGCCACGGCGTGGAGACAAGCACCCTGAACTTCCACTCAGGGAATCGTACTTCCGTGTGAGCGTCCACTCCGCTGCTGTGCAATCCCATACGACATCGTCACGCTGCTAACCTGCCATGCAGAAAGCACTGCGATTGCCATCATGAAGCGCCCGCTCGCAACTCTCCTTATCGCGCTCGCCCTTCCGCTGACCCTCGCAGCGGCAACGGACGCGCCCACTCATCAGGATGGCGTTCTCACCAAAATCCGAACCACGATCGTCGGCAACTCCTGCTCCACGTCAACGCAGTCAGACGCCGCCACCTACGGCAACACAGCGCGTCGAACCATCGATGCATCGGCCCGCTGCTCGGACATTCGCGGCGCCGTCTATACCGTGCAAGTGGGCGACGCGGAATACGAACTCACTCCGGATCACTCGCGCATCGCCAGAGCGTCGTCATACCTGCCGCTCAGCGCAGCCCTCCTGAAGCAAAGCAGCCTCGCCAATCACCTGCCCGGCACCGTGGTAAAGTTGCGCCGCGACGACGACGGCTTCCTCGTACAAGTAGGCAAGCGAGAGTCGCACTACCGCATCTTCGTGGCGCACTAACAAACTACATTTCGTCATTTTGAAAATCTTTTCTACCGAAACCTATGCTGTCATCCTGAGCGAAGCGAAGGACCTGTAGTTTTCTGCTGCCGACTCGCTGACTTGCTTAATTGCTGACTTGCTTAATTGCCAACTTGCCGACTCGCCGACTTGCTGTAATCCTTATCCCCAATGCCTCCACACGACTTCGAAATCGGAAGCGTCCCCGTCGGCCGCGGCCAGCTCTTCCTCATCGCCGGCCCCTGTGTCATTGAAAGCGAGCAGCACGCTCGCATGATGGCCGACGCCATCCAGCGCATCGCCGGCGACCTCGGCGTCCCCCTCATCTTCAAGGCCTCCTACGACAAGGCGAACCGCACCTCGGTTTCGAGCTTCCGTGGACCCGGCCTCGCGGAAGGCACGCGCATCCTGCGCCGCATCGCCGAAGACACCCACCTTCCCGTGCTCACCGACGTACACGAACCCGCACACTGCGCCACTGTCGCCGAGGCCTGCGACGTCCTCCAGATCCCTGCCTTTCTCTGCCGCCAAACCGACCTGCTCGTCGCCGCCGGAAAGACCGGCCGTGCCGTCAACGTGAAGAAGGGACAGTTCGTCGCGCCCGAAGATATGAAGCACGCTGTCGAAAAGATCCGCTCCACGGGCAACACGCGCGTCTTCCTCACCGAGCGCGGCGCAAGCTTCGGCTATCACAACCTCGTCGTCGACATGCGCTCGCTGCCCATCATGCGCGCGCTCGCGCCCGTCGTCTTCGACGGCACCCACTCCGTCCAGACGCCCTCCGCCGCCAACGGTGTCTCCGGCGGCCAGCCCGAGTTCATCCCTGTCCTTGCCCGTGCCGCCGTCGCCGCCGGGATCGACGGCATCTTTCTCGAGGTTCACAACGATCCCGCCAACGCCAGGTCCGATGGCGCCAACGCCCTCCATCTCGACCGCCTCAAACCGCTGCTCCAACAGCTCCTCGCCATCCACGCCGCCACCGCGCCGGGCAAAAGCTAGAGCCCGTCTCTGCGAAACGTGCTCACGGCGAGCACTTTTATCCACAACGCTACCCTGGCGGCACCCGCACGCGACGGAGAAGTGGCCGACTTTCAGCTACTTAGCTGAATAGCCCCCACGCAGGCAATTTTTGCATCTAATCAGGCAATTTTGGGAGATTGCCGTGATGCCGAACATGAAGTTCCTCTGCCTTGCCCTCGCGTTGTGTACGATCTCAGGGGTCCGCACCGCCGCCGCACAAACCACTTCACAAGCTGTTGTCGACCAGCAGAGTGCCCTCGCACCCGTTGCCTACGTTTACGTGTCGAGCAATCCGAAAGGGAGCAACACCAATGAGGTCCAGGCCTACACCGCCGCGGCAAGCGGCAAGCTGACACCAGTCCCTGGCTCGCCGTTCCGCGACGACGTCACCAGCATGGCCGCCAACGGAAAATATCTCTTCGCCTCTACCCGCAGCGGTATTTACATTGCGGCGTTCACCATCGAAGCCGATGGTGCGCTCAGTTGGAAGGCCTCGACCGATATCGTCAAATACAACCAGGGCGATTGCGGATCCTCAGGCCCCTTGTTCCTCGATCACACCGGCTCGACGGTGTACGACTTGGAGTTCGACAGCGATTGCTCGAATAACTCCTATCAGTCCCTCGGTGTTAATAAATCCACCGGCAGTTTGCCAAATCTTGGCAGCAGCACGAAAGACGCGTGGCTGAACCTTCCGGCAAGCTTCATCGGCAACAACGTTTATGCCTACATGGCGACCTGCTTGGGCAACTTGTATTGGGAGATCTCCGGTTACAAACGGAGCAGCAACGGCCTGCTGAGCGACATCAACATCAAAGCCTCGACCCCCGCTCCAAAAGCAGGAGACTTCTTCTGCCCCTCTCAAACTGCGGCCGATCCCACCAATCACGTAGCCATCACGCTGCAAGCCGTGAATCAGGACTTCAATCCGGATGGGCCGCCGCAGCTTGCGACCTATACCGCCGATAGCTCCGGCAATCTCAGTACGCAGAGCACGGTCGCGAACATGCCGCAAGCCTCCGTCGGCACCGTGACCGATCTCAAGATGGCTCCTTCAGGAAAGCTGCTCGCGGTCGGCGGAACCGCGGGGCTGCAGATCTTCCATTTCAATGGGGCGAGTCCGATCACGCACGACACCGGCCTGCTCACGACTAGCCCGGTCGATCAGTTCTTCTGGGACAACGCCAACCACCTCTACGCGATCAGCCGGACAGCCGGTAAGCTCTTCGTATTCACGATAACTCCCACCAGCGCCACCCAGGCCGCCGGCTCCCCATACACCATCAGCGGTCCACAAAACATCGCAGTGCAGCCGAAGACGCCGTAACAACGCCTGCTTTTTCATTACATCCAATTGCCGTTGAGAATATGTATCCGTACTGGTACGCAGGAGCCTATACTTTTTTCGCTATCTGAGGGGAGGCCCTGATGAAATCGAGCACGAAACTTTGTCTGTTCGCCGCACTTTGCACGAGTGCGGCAGTCGTCCAGACCACCTTTGCGGAAACAAACCCGCCCAGCACTGCGCCCGTTGCATTTGTCTACGTTTCAAGCACGCCCAACGGCGGTAACAATGTGATCAATGCGTTCGCCGGCGCCGCGAATGGAAAGCTGACGCCTGTCGCCGGCTCGCCCTTCCACGACAACGTGACCAGTATGGCCGTCAACGGAAAGTATCTCTTCGGCTCCAACAAGGCCGGCATTTACGTTGCCGCATTCGCGATTCAGCCCAATGGCTCCCTTAAATGGACAGTATCGACTGATGTCGACCGCGCCAGCGGCTGTCAGTATCCGGCTTCTCTCATACTCGACCACACAGGCACCAATGTGTATCGCGCATCGACAACCGGCGGCCTGTGCGACCACACTGCCTATCAATCCTTCAGCATCGAGAAGCCCACCGGCAGGCTCACCTATCTTGGCAGCGGGACCTCGACGTTCTTGTTCAACACCCCGCTCACCTTCATCGCAAGCAATGCCTATGCCTACGGGTCGGATTGCATCAACTATCAAGGCAATTATCTCGATACGTTCACGACCCTCCACCGGCAAAGCAACGGAGAATTAGTCAATGTGAACGCCAGCGCGCCGACGCCGCCGACCAAAGTACCCGGTGAGTTTTACTGCCGGTCGATAACCGCCGCCGATCCCTCGAGCCATTTGGCCGTATCTCTCCAGGCCATTGACCCGATGACCTCCACCGCCGACGGGCCGCCGCAACTGGCCACTTTCACCGCTGACGGCTCCGGCAATCTGACCACGACAAGCACCTACGCAAACATGCCTCCGACCGACGTGCAGTACGTCCTCGGCATGGCGATGTCTCCGTCAGGCAAGCTGCTCGCAGTCGCGGGAACCGGCGGCCTGCAGATCTTCCACTACAACGGCGCCAGCCCGATCACGCATGACACCGGACTGCTCACAAGCAATCAGATCGATCAGACGTTCTGGGATAACGCCAATCACCTCTACGCCATCAGCTCAACCGCCGGGAAGCTTTACGTCTTCACCATCACTCCCACCAGCGCCACCCAGGCCACGGGCTCGCCCTACACCATCAGCCATCCGCAGAACATCATCGTTCAACCGAAATAACATCTCGCCGAGTGAGAAGTGCAGGAGTCTCCTCCTGCACTTCCCTTCCGCCCGTTACGGAAAAGTCGAGAACAGATCCTTCAGGTCGTTCGCGCCGGCTGCATACCCCAGTCGCGGACTCACACCGAAAATCTCTTCCAGCGTCCGCAGCAGCGCGCTGTGCGTGTAACGAATCTCGTTCTTGTATCCCCGTTTCACCCCGTGGCCCAAAGCGAAAAATGGAATCGGCCCATCGCCGTTGCGTGCTTCATCCGCGGTGATGAACACGACAACGTGACCCTGCTTGTATGGCGCGGAGTTGAATATCTGCGGCAGAAAGCTCCGCAGCCACGCATCGATATGCGCAACCTCGTTGCCGCCGCAACTGTCGTGGCCGTCGTGACATTGATTAGGCACAACAAAGTTATAATTGCCGATCGCGTTGCGATTCAGGTCACTGCCCAGTTCGCTCAACGGCCGTACGTGCTGAATGCAATAAGACGAGTGATAACTCCATCCATTCGTCATATCGCTGAAGTAGATCTGCGGAACATGCCTTGGCTGATATACCTGGCCGCCCGTGGAATCAGCGGGGCCTTCAGGGAACAATGGGCACACATTTCCAGAGATAGATTCCGCGTAGGTCCGCCAGGGGATTCCTGCATTCTGCAGCAGCTCGCTCAGATGAGCATGCGTGCTCAGGTGATGCTGGCTGGGATTGCCATCGTCATGGATCCCGAAATTCTGCCCCGCTTCCATCCATAGATAATTCGGCAGGCTGGGATGATTGCCGTAGGGATTGAAGTAGTTATTCGCGACCGCTGCCATTGGAAAAAGCGTGTGGTTGATATAGGGAGCTTCCGAGCTTCCGTAAACGCCGCCGGTGCCTACCGAGTTTTTGTTCTCGATGACGATCAGGAAGACGATCGGCTTGCTCGATGTAGCGAGAGCGGCTTGGCCCTCAACGGATTGTGCGTGTGCCCCTGCGAGTGGAAAGAATGCCAGCAGCGCAGACAAGAGGATCCTCGTCTGCCATCGTTGGGAAATGGACAGTTTCATGGGGGTATCTCCTTTTCATCCTGTCCTCACAGTCCAACGATCGAACCTCTAGCAGATGCGCAGTTTTCATTGCAATGGCCACCGATCCTATGCGCGCGTCGATTAAGACTTGCTGAAGGTGGATTCTTCAACGTTAACTACCTCGATATCCAGCCATATCTCTTCTCTCTAAAGATATGTCCACACGGGCCGTCACTTACCCGCGCTATCTCGCAGGAAGCGAATTAGATCACGACGCTCCTGCGGCTTCGCCACATGGAATTCCATGTTGTTGCCGGGAACCATCGCGTCAGGATCAGCAAGCCATGCCTCCAGCGTCGCATCGTCCCACACGATGTGCGCGTTCGCCAGCGCAGGGGAATAATCAAACGAGGGAACCGCGCCCGACGTCCTGCCGAATACACCGCGCAGCCGCGGTCCCTCGCGATTCTGTTCCATCGCATGACATCCCGTGCACCGCCGCTCAAAGACGTCCTTGCCACGCAGCGCATCCCCTTCCATCAATCCCTGGCCCGAATCGAACGTCCTGCGGCGTCCCGCGCGCCCACTGCGTCAGCACCTGCACATCCATATCTGTAATGCGCGCGTTCCAGTGCGCCACGCGATACTGCGCTGGCGGCATCGTGTGCGACTTCGCCTGCATCACGATCTCAGCCTTCAGCGCATCCTGCTTCTCTGCGGAATATTTCTCCCATAGCGATAAATTCATCGCACTTCGCGCCTGAACGATATCTCGTTCCATCAGCCATGACGCCGGCGCAAACCGGCCGTATATGGGAGCGCGCGTCTCCGCGGAATGACAGTCAGCACACTTTTCATTCAGGATCGTGCGTACCATCGCGGGCACACCCGCATGCTCCGGCAAATTCCCCAACACGACCGGCTTCGGCGCAACCGGCGGCGCATACAAGCCCGCGTCACCGAAAGGATGGGCGCGGGCAAGCAGCAGCGACGAAAACGAGAGCGCGAACGCGCCGCCACAGAAAGCGACAGCGCGTCGAAGACCCCTCACGCCTTCTCCGCCAGTGACGAGTCAACAATCGCCAGATGACTCTGCCGTCCGATGTACCGGATCTTGGTGACGCCAAGCACGCTCTCGAGTTTTCCAGCGGGCACCACCATCGGACCCGCATGGGCAGCAGTGCCGGGAGCGGGCTGCGGAAACGCCGTCGAAGTCGCCGTGTGGAACGCGACATTGCCTTCCACCTTCTGCACAATCTGGTGAATATGCCCGTTGAGCACGGTCACGGATCCAAACCGCTTCAGATACGAGAGCGCCTCCGCCCCGTCCTGCGTCCCCCAGCCCCACTGCGGATACACCATCCACAGCGGAATGTGCGCAAACACCACGATCGGAGTCGACGCGGAGACTGCCCCCAGATCGTCTTTCAGCCAGCGCAGTTGCTCCGGCCCCAGATTTCCCATCGCGTCGATCTGCAGGCAATTGTTCAACCCGACAAAGTGCACACCCTTGTGCTGAAAGCTGTACCAGCCGTTGCCCACGGTGCCCTTGCCGAACCGCTCCTTATACTGCGCGCCGTCATCGGTTGCGATATCGTGTTCGCCCGGCACGTAGAAGGTCTCGCCCGCCTTCGCTTCCTTGATGATCTGCTGCGCTGTATCGAACTCGGCCGGCTTCGAAGATTGCGTGATGTCGCCGGTATGCAGCAGCAGATCGGGCCTCGCCGCAAGCGTGTTGATCTTGCCGATCGCCAGCTTCAGCGTACCGGTCACATCCTGATTCGCCGCCTTGTTGAATCCGATGTGGCTGTCGCTGATCTGCACAAAGCTGAAGCCCGATCCCGCGTGCGCATGTGCTCCAGCACCGGCCGCTTTGGCGGTCGTGGCAAACATCTTCGACGTAGGCACGCCGCCCGCCATCGTCCATAACAGCCCGGTGCCTGCCCACGCCATGCAGTTTAGAAAGTTGCGGCGGTCAATTCCGTCCTTGGGAGCAATTTCCCTTTGTTGCGGCTCAGCAGGTGTATCGTTCAACGTATTCTGCAGGTTACGGTCAGTATCTGGCATATCCTTCACGGGTGATCCTCCACGAATGCAAACTGGCGAATCCCATGTTTATTCCGCCGCCGTGCGAATAAACTCGTCGTGACTCAGTTCTCATCTGTAGAGCATTTCTCCGGTGGGTATATACAAGAGCGCGATCATCCACTTGGCTTTTCCGTTAAACCGGGTTCCCCGCCGACAGGTCTTCGTCGACGGGGTGGACGAAAAGCCACACTTCGCAAACCTTGGCCGTACACAGCAACGGTGAAAATGCGTTAGAGCATTTCTCCGGTGGATGCGGACCAAGAGGCGTATGCAGGCGCACCTTTGCTCCGCTTGGATAGACCGCACCGCGAGGAGGAGTGCTCTACAGAATCGAAGCAGGAGAGCCGCGAAAGGACACTCCGATCAGATGGCCCTGTTGCCATGGAAGCGCGCAGTGGGTGAACGACATCCCGGATCCGCCGCGGATGCCGCCCCCTCTGCGTTCGAGGATTTGGCGATGCCGCTCCTGCCTTCGCTCTATAACGTAGCCCGCTGGCTCTCGCAGAATGCAGCGGACGCGGAGGACCTGGTGCAGGAGACATTTCTGAAAGCGCTTCGCGGCTTCGACTCCTTCGAACAAGGCTCAAACTTCAAAGCCTGGATCTTTCGCATCCTGCGAAATACCTATCTCACATCGCGCAGTGGCCTTGCCGCGTTGCGTACCGTCTCGCTCGACGAGGAGCTGCAGCAGCAAAGCGACTCCGGCCACAAAATCTATCCGGAAGCAGCCATCGACCGCATCACACCGGAGATCAACCTGATGCGTCTCGCCGATCGCGCCGCGCTCGAGAACGCCATGGAAAAGCTCCCGCCGCTGTTGCTTGAAGCCATCCTACTGTGTGATGTCGAAGAGATGAAGTACAAGGAGATTGCCTCCATACTGGATATTCCTCTCGGCACTGTCATGTCTCGCATCGCTCGTGCGCGCGCACATCTGCGCCAATCGCTCCAGCCGGATGCCGCCCAGCCGGGTGCTGCCCACCCGGGTGCCGTTAAGAGCCGGGAGTCCCGCGCATGACCGATCATCTTTCCTCCGCCACGCTCAACGCCCTCGTCGATCAGGAGCTCTCCATCGAGCAGGCCGCCATAGTAAAGGAGCATCTCGACGACTGCCCGGCCTGCACTTCCACCGCGCTGACGCAGGCGTTGCTCAAAACCGCTGTTGCAAAGGCGGGCCAGCGATATGCCGCGAGCACTCACTTGCGGGAGCGGCTCCGGCGCCTCTCTGCTGGGCAAACCATGACATCTCCGAGCACACCGGACAAGGCTTCATCGTCCCGCTCTGCGTGGTGGATTACATCCTCAGCCTTGGCGGCCGCCGCAGTGTTGCTCATCGTCGCCGCAAGCTGGATGCTCATGCAGCGACAGTCGCAGCACATCCAACTCAGTTCCCAGATCGCTTCCGTTGAGCGTGCTGCCCTGGTGAACGAAGTTCTCGATCAGCACATCGCGACCCTCGCCGCAGACCAGCCGCCGCAGGTGCTCTCCTCCGACCGCCACACCGTCAAGCCGTGGTTCCAGGGCAAGCTGCCCTTCAGCTTCAATCTTCCGGACAATTTGCCGGACGATACAAAGCTCGATGGCGCAAATCTCGACCTATCTGCACAATCGTCCGGCAGCGCAGCTTCTCTACAGCATCGGCCACCATCGCGTCTCCGTTTTGATAAGCCAGAAACAGGACGCCGCAATGTCGAATCCGTCCCAGGCAGAACGCTCCGGCTTTCACGTAACCGGATTCGCTACAGATAATCTCGAAATCATCGCCGTCAGCGACGTAGATCCCGCCCGTCTTTCTTCCCTCGTCCTCGCCCTCGAAAAAGCGCAATCACGCTAATTCGGCACAGCTGCGCGCATTGCAGCACTTCGCCACAATCAGCGTGATATCGTCATGCTGCTCCTGCGGACTGAAGCGCTGCACGTCTCCAATCACGGACGCAACCATCGACGTCGCGTCCTGTTCCCGATGCCGCTCGACCGCGTCAATCAGCCGTTGCTCGCCAAACTCCTCTCCCGCATCGCTGAACGATTCCGTCACTCCATCTGTATACAGCACGAGCGTGTCCCCATGGCAAAGCTGGCATTCCACAGTCGGGCTCTCCCAGTGTGGAAACAGCCCGAGCACCGTGCCGGTCGAATGCAGCCACTCGACCGAACCATCGTGGCGGCGCAGCAGCGCGGACAGATGTCCGCAGTTGGCATATCGCAGACGCTGCGCGATATCGTTGTATTCGGCAAAGAAGACGGTGGCGTACGCGCTATCCGCCGTGTTCTCAAAAAAGAGGCGGTTCACAGATTGCAGAAAGCGCTGCGGCTCCTCACGAGCCAGAGCAAACTGGCTGCGCAGATTCGCCTGCAGATTGGCCATCAGCAGCGCGGCCGCGATTCCCTTGCCCGAGATATCCCCGACAAACAGTCCGACCCTGCTCTGTCCCAGAGCGAAAAAATCGTAGTAGTCGCCGCCAACATGCCGCGCCTGGATGCAGGCGCCTGCATAATCCAGCGTGCGGAGCGGAGGCAAATTCTGCGGAAACAACCTCGCCTGCACCTGCTTCGCAATTTCCAATTCCTGCGCCAGGCGGCGTTGCGACTCCAGCGTCTCGGCATGCGCACGCCGCTGCGCTTCGATCTCGCGGCTCATCTCATCGGAGCCAAGCAGGTCAAACGAGTTGCCATCCACATCGCAAAACACGGCCGTCGTGCCGCCCCACAACTGCGGCTGCGGAGGATGAAGAAAGCGCACTCCACGGCCGCGCCAAAGATCGTAGGTTGCATAGATGTCTTCGGCGATGAAACCAATCTGCGTCGGCCGCCCGATGAACTTGTAGTTCTCTGATCCGCGCATGGGAGCAATCACCGCCAGGATCGTGCTCCCATCCGGCGGCGCGACAGCCACCCACCGGCCGAACTCGAACCGCGCCTCCGCAAGCACACCGAAGCCAAGCTGCTCGACATAGAACTTCAGCGCCCGGTCGTGATCCCGAACGAAGACATTCGATTTGAAGATGCGCAGATAGGGACTCTGCCCGTGCGCCTGCACCGCGGCTCCATCCGCCACCTGCCGCCCGCGAGGGTCGTCTGTCTGAGAAATGGCGTTCTCCCGATTTGGTACAGGCCGGTCCAGGGCAAACTCCTTCACCAGATGCCACAGCACCCGGCAACGATCAAAACATTGTGCCAGTCCCGGGCATGGCTGGCACTCCGGAAAACGCCCCGTAGCGTACCCAATCGCGCCCCAAAGCGCACCTAAACAGCCTTATTCGGAACAAAAAAAAGGGCCCCTCTTTTGAGGAGGGGCCAATCTGCCTTGGTTCTCTCGTTGTGTGAGAGCTTGGTTGCGGGCTGCCTCTTTACTGCTGAGGCTGGGCCATCGGCTGCGACGCAGCACCCTGGGGGGAGGGCTGCGAAGGCGACTGCTGCGTCGCACCAATGGGCGAGCTGCCATCCGAAGATGACCCGCTCAAACCCGCTAAACTGTTATGCATCAACGTTACGTGGACAAGGCTGCCACGCGCCGCTTTGTCCGTGTCGGACGCACGGGAGCATTGCCCAGCGCGACACGGTAGATGCGGTAGACCGGAATGTTGTGTTCGACGACGAGGTAGCGCACCACCGCGTCCGCCATATGCTGGGAGTTCGCAATGCCGGCCTGCCCGCGTGCCCGCGAGTAGCCCTGCACTTCGACGATGTAGCCCTTCTGCCCTTGCAGCTTGGTCGCAACGTCATCCAGGGCCTCTTTGGCCTTGGCATTCAATACTGTCTGGCCACTGCGGAAATGGATCTCGGTGTCCGCAAGTCGGCTGATACTGATCGAGATTCGATACCGTCGTATTCAGATTGTCCGTGCGGGTCGAAGCCTGCTGTGCCAGTTGCGAGGCCTGTCCGGCCTGCGTGTTTGCCGTGGTCGCAAGCTGGTTCGCCCCATCCGCCGTGGTCTGCGCCTTCTGGATGCCGGCCGTGCTGCGCGCGTCCAAATCCTTGATATCGTTGGCGTTCTTTCCTGAGAGCTGATCCAGCTCATTCAGCCGGTCCTTCACCGGACCAACCTGCCGGTTTACCCACTTCTTGCGGGCAAGCGGGTTCATGTGCCCCCAGAAGCCCTCATTCGTCTTCGTCGGAAGAGGCTTGCCGGTAGCGTACGTGCTGTTGTCCTGCGGATTCTGCGCCGTGGGGGATGGCTGCTGCTGCGTGTCTGCCGCCTGGGGGGAGGAGGTCTGCGCTGACAGGCTCAAGGTCGCCCCAAACAGAAGGGCGGCCATGGTGCTGGAAGCTAATACTGTCCCGACTTTGTTAGCCATGCTGCCAACACTACTGCAAGGGGCATGCCAAACCAAGTTCCAGAGTGGTACATAACTGCAAATTGATCAAAACAAATATATTTATCTGTATATCCACAGGCTTCACACCGTACCAAAGTAATGGGCAAACGATGGTACCTCGGCCAACCAGCAATGAGCTTATGACAGTCACTGCGAAAAAACTGCACCGCTGAGGATCAGTTCAGCGGGTCTGGACGCGCATCGCCTGGATCGACTGGAAATTGCTGATTCCACGTCGGTGAAACGTGGTCGAAGATCAGGCGAAAGTCATGCGAATCGCCCGGCTTCAGCGGCTCTGCCGAAACCGGCTCGGTGTCCACATAGGGCTCCCGCGTCCGGATCAGGCGTCAGCGGCATCGGCGTCTTCTGCGGCGGCTCACCGATATCGTTCTTGAAGGTGACCACCACATGGACCCCGGTCACCGTTTTATCGCCCTTGTTGGTGATCGTCCCGTCGACGTAGGTCACTTTGCCGCCGGCGAAGTTCGCCGCTTCGCTCATCTGCAGGTTCCCGATACTCAATTGGCTGGCATACGGATCCGGCGTCTGCGAGGCATTTTCCGCCTGCAGAGCGGCCCGCTCACGATGACTCGAAGCAAGAATGAGGCCGAGCACCACCACGACCACCACCCCGGCGATGATCCAGGGAAGCCAGGATCGGGTCTCCGGCTGGGCTTTCTTTTCCGAGAGGAAGCCACCTGCGCCGCTGTCGCCTGCACTGGACATGGCAGCGATTCTACGCTGTCTCCAAACTAAGGAATCCACCGGCTGATTACGGCCGCCAACTCTTCATCGATTCTTCATTCGAATTTTCTGCGACATCTTGCCACAATGAGGACGTCATATGGGCAAGCAATTGACCTTGTCCAAGGAGCGAGTCCCCATGCAGGCGACGCGAGAGGTGAACCGGAACCCCAGCCGTCCTCCCTACTCGATCCGAGGGCGAGCAAGCTGCCGGAGTACGTCTACCGCGCCGCGATCCTGGTGGCGGTCGTTCTCCTGCTCTGGACTGCCGCCTAGCTAGCTACCGGGAGAAATTCGGCCTTCGACCAGGCAAAATTCGCTTCACCCGCGCCGGCCGTCTGGCGAAAGTCCTCTCCCTGTACCTCAAGACACACACACATCTCCACCAGCCGGGAGCGCATGCGCTCGCTGATCCGGTCGCCCAGGGTGTCTTCCTTTCCGCCGCCGGCCGGCGGACGATTGGCAAAGTTGGTCGTAACGATCGTCGTCCGCTTGTGGTTATAGCGGGCATTCAGGACGTGCCCCACTGTGTCCAGCACCCAGGCCGTCGGCTTGGTCGAGCCCAGGTCATCCAGCACCAGCACCTCGGCCTCGATCACCGGCCGCAGCAGCTCAAACTCAGTAGTCTCCGAGCGCGCGTTGTAGGAGTTCTGGATCTGCTTTAACAGGTCGCCGTAATCGCAAAACAGCCCCTGGCAGCCCTTCTCCTCGATCAGCGCGCGCAGCACACCGACCGCAAGGTGCGTCTTGCCCCGCCCCGCCAGCCCGACGAACATCAGCCCGCGTCCATCGGTGTTGTGCGGATAATCAACGAACGAACTTGTTGGCCTTGAAGTGCGCATCCAGCATCGACTCGTGCGAACCCGTTGTCTCGATCGACTCATAGTTCGCTAAGCGTCGAATGCTCATGACGCCGCGGGATGTTCGCCCGCTCCATCCGCCGCAGCGCCTGCCGCGCCAGCCGGCAACTGCACACCGCAGCCACCCGGTCGCCCTGGGCGTCGCGGGTGATCCGCATGCCCGTCCCGCCGCAAAGCGAACAGTCCGCCGCCGGACCGTCATGTCCGCAGACCTCTCCATGCCTGCTAGTATCGCACTCGCCCGCTGCCGCGTTTCCGCTTGCTAAGCGCGCGGGAGCGCACGCCTATTCACGAGGGAAAGTGGAAATGTACGTCATCGTCTGGGAGTTCCTTGTGCGAGCCTGAAAAGGTCGACGCATTCGTCGCCGCCTACAAGCACGGCGCCTGGGCAAGGCTCTTCGCGCAGGCCGAGGGCTATGTCGGCACGGAACTGCTGTCCTCTGCCGAAACCGATGAAAACGCGAAGTTCGTCACCATCGACCGCTGGCAGACCGCCGAGGATTTCACACGATTTCAGGAGCAATTCGGCGCCGAGTATCGAGCGCTCGACACACAACTCGAAGACTCTGACAGTCAGCGAGCGCAAACTGGGAACGTTTACCAGTGAGATGTGAGTTGTACGATTTTCAGGAGGAGTCCGGGATTGCAATGCTGAATGAGGTTGATTTCTTGAAGCACATCTACGACCGCTTCAACGCGCGCGATATGGAAACCGTACTCGCCGCCTTGCACGAAGACGTCATCTGGGCGAATGGAATGGAGGGCGGCCACGTGCACGGTCGAGAGGAAGTCCGCAGCTACTGGACACGCCAGTGGGCCATGATCGATCCCCACGTCGAACCGGTCGGCTTTCCCAACGGCCCTGAAGGCGAGGCCATCGTCGAGGTCCATCAGGTGGTCCACGATCTCAACGGCAACCTTCTTCTGGATCAGATGGTCGGGCATATCTTCAGAATCGAAGACGGCTTAGTCCGCCGCTTTGATATCCGTGAGGCGTGATGATTCGGTGTGTAGCGGCCAGGGCTGCGATGCCGGCTCGGCGTAGCAGCTGGTGTTGGTAGAGACCAGGCGCAGCATAGAAGAGCAGCAGACAAAGAACCCGACGCCCGCCAACAAGCGGAAAAGTCCCTTCCAACAGCGGCATCATGGGAGGGCCCGGACTCATGAACAGCGCTGATGCAAGCGTGAAAATGCCGCTTTGCAGCTCAATGCTGCAGGCTCAACGCGGGAAGCTGGAACTGGAACACAGGCTCGCCGTAGTATCCCGCGTTGGTTCGCGCCTTGAGTTGCGGCCTGTCCACGCGCACAGCAAGCTCGTGGTATTCATCCACGTGCTTCGCCGCAGCCGGATTGAAGGTCAGTGTGTAGTAGGACTTCGCCTCCGCAATACAGCTCGCGATCTGGTCACCCAGATCGCCGGGTATATCCAGCGCACGCCCTCCGCTATGAATCGCAAGCACCGGCAATGCAAGGTCGCCGGGCCTGACCTGATTCACGGAAGACACACCTTTCAGAAAGCTGCGGTAGTGCTGGACGTGCGGTTCGTCTGTCGTTGCCGGGTCGGTAGGGTAAATGCTGTACAGCGTGACGCGTGCCTCGCGAATGTCGCCTGAGGAGGTAACGACCCTGTCGAACCACGGCCCGTGATCCCGCTCAGTGAATAAGTAGTGCGAATTTTCGAGCATTGGCCAGCCGTCCCCAATCCAGATCAAGATCGTTCGGCCTGCCCTTTGGTTCTCTGTATCGATGATGTCTTGCAGAGCGTTCAGCGACAGCGTCGTGCGATCTGGCTCAGTCTGTTCCGTAAGAAGAATCGAATGCATCGTCGATTCGGCTTTGTTCAGTTCGTCGGCCAGCCGATTCCCATCCTTCGTGCGCTGTGGCAGGCCATTCACGCCGCGGTCATCGAAGACCATCAACGACGTTGGCTGTGTCAGCTTTCCGCTATTCCGCCGCAGGAAGTTCTCGATCTGGTATCGCTCGTTGCCGACTACCCGCAGTGACGTATTGGCAACGTCCACCAGCAGGATGACTTGAACCGGCGGCTCACCCCTGCCGGCGCCCACGGTTCCATCCACCGCGCGAAACGAGAGGATCGGCCGCGCTTTCTTGTTGTCGAGAAGCGTGAAGTCCTTCCGCTCCAGCCCGGCAACCGGCTGGCCGGCCTCATCGGTCACCACGACATCCAGCTTGATCTTGCCTTCGATCTCGCTGCCCGGCGCGGGGCGATGGAGAGGGCGGATGATCTGACAGGGCTGGCTGATCTGGCGGCGGACTGCTGGGCAGCCGTGGGCATCGCGGACATTGACGCCCAGAGGAAAATCACCAAGGCCCAACCGGCCAAGCCCATCCGCGCCCCTCAGAGACCCTGCAGCCGTTGAAGACGAGGCGGAGGGGCCTTGCTCCCGCAGTTCCACATGATATGCGTATGTGCATCTTTCGCGCCCATGCATCTTTCCCAGCAAAAAGTCATCTATGGAGGGCAATCTGTTCGTCGAAGGTGCTAGCTCGGCTGACAGGCCGGCGTTGCGCGCTAACCTTGCGAAACCGGCCAAATCCGCCTAAAATTGAAGGATTGCAGGAAAGGGATTTTGCGAGAGATGCCAAAGGAAAAGATCCACCCCAATTACGACACGATTCGCGTGCAGTGCGCCTGCGGCACGGGCTTTGAGACGCGCTCGACCCACAAGGGCGACATCCACGTGGAAATCTGCTCGGCTTGCCACCCGTTCTTCACGGGCAAGCAGAAGCTGATCGATACCGCCGGCCGCGTAGAGCGCTTCCGCCGGAAGTACGCCAAGGCCGAGGCCAAGCCCGAGGCAGCAGCCGCCGCGAAGTAAAACCGGCTGCTCTGGCAGACTCGAAGAGGCCTCCTGCGGGAGGCCTCTTCGCTTGCATAGCACTTAGCGCTCTGGCACCTGATACATCCATGAAGAAGCACTGGGACGACAACCCGCAGGGACCCGGAGACGCTGCGAGCGACCGCTGAGGCCGCTCCGCGTGCCCGCGCGCTTCGCCATCGGGGCCGGTCGAGGTGCGTCCCGCGACCGTTCTCGCCCCCATGGCCGGCGTGACCGATACCATCTTCCGCCGCTTCATCCGCAACGCCAGCCTCTTCACGCCCGCCGCTGACGCCAGTGCGACGGTCGAGACGGAGATCTCCAACCAGCAGTCCGGCTGCGGGCTCATCATGACCGAGTTCACTTCGGCCGACGGCCTCTCCCGCATGCGCGAGACCAAGCGCAAGCGCTACCTCACCTACTACGACGACGAGCACCCCATCGCCGCGCAGCTCTTCGGCTCGGATCCGCGCACGCTCAGCGAGGCGGCGAAGATCGTCCAGGACGCCGGCTTCGACATGGTCGACCTGAACCTCGGCTGCCCGGCCAAGCGCGTCGTCGCCTGCAATGGCGGCTCGGGTCTGCTGCGCGATCTGCCGCTGATCGCACGCATCTTCGAAGCGGTGCGCGGCGCGGTGACGATTCCCTTCACCGTCAAGTTCCGGCTGGGCTGGAACGACGACAACATCGTCTGCGTCCCGCTCGCGCGGCTCGCCGAAGAGAGCGGCCTGAACGCGGTCGCGCTGCACGCCCGCACGCGCGAGCAGGGCTACTCCGGCGATGCCCGCTGGGAGCACATCGCCGCCGTGAAGGACGCGGTCACGATTCCGGTGATCGGCAACGGCGACATCCGCACGCCCGAGGATGCCGCTGCGATGGTCGCGCGCACCCGCTGCGATGCCGTGATGATCGGCCGCGCCGCGCCCGCGAATCCGTGGATCTTCCGCCAGATCGCGCAGTACACCGCAACCGGCCGCTACGACGTGCCCACCGAGTGGGACCGCTACCGCATGATCCGCACCTACTTCACCATGCTGCTCGAAGAGGGCCACTGGCACACCGCAGGCTCGGACGAGAAGAACATCGAAGCCGCGAAGGCCTGCCGCGAAGGCGCGGGCAAGATGAAGCAGTTCGCTTCCTGGTTCACGCACGGCGTCCCGGGTGGCGGCGCACTGCGCAAGACCATCTACGAAGCGCGCACCGGCCCCGCGATTCTCGACGCGGTGGAGCAGTTCTTCGCGCAGCGCTTCAACGGAACGGCTGCTGCTGAAATTGCCGGACGAGCCTGCCGCGGCCTTTGCACTTCAGGAAGGCTGAACTGCCGCCACCGCGCTTGCGCCAGATGACCTCGAGCGAACGCCGCCAGTCCTCGCTCACCGCAATCAGGCTCCATTCGATCTCGCCGCTCAGATATCGAAGCACCGTCTCCGTCGCCGGATGAATCCGCAGCGCCGGAGCGATAAAGTACAGCAACGGTGACGTGCCGCCAGCCGCATGCCGGGAAAATAGCCGGAGCGCGTGAAGTCATTCGAACCATCCGCCGCCTCGCGACTGCGCCGCGCGATGCACCCGGATCCAGTAGTCCAGGCCCTGCAGCACCATGTGCAGGTCTTCATCGGCCTTCAGTTCCACCACGGCCAGCCGGCCGTCGCGATTCACCGCCAGCAGATCCAACATGCCGCGATCGCTCGCCGCAAAGGCAGGCACCTGCCGGTACACCGGCGCCGCCGAATAGCGAGTGCTCCACCTCCGGCAGCGCAGCCGACAATCGCGATTCAAGCCATCGCTCCGGCTGCATGCGATAGAGCGGATCGCGTGTGCTTCCGGCGTTGTGGCGGCTCTCGAACAGTCGCGCCGTCAGATCGCGAAGCATCGGCGCGGTGTCTTCGTTCAGGTCCGTCTCACTCGGTCCGGCCCCAAAGGTGATGCGGTCCTGCCGCTGGAATGAGCCCGGCGCAAGCCCATGCTGCACGCGCGCAAACTCGAGCCCACAGAGCGACAACCCCACCGCCGATGCGCTGTGTACCCGCTGCTCCACCCGCTCGCGCGCACCCAGCCGGAACCAGCGCCATCACCTGCGCGATGCCGGCCTGCAGCCGCTCCAGCGCCGCCGCGCAATCGAAGTTCTGCACCAGCCGCATCTCCAGATTGCCGTTCCGCCCAATCTCGACCGGCGCGCAATTCATCGCCGCGCGCATCGCATTCATACAGCTCCCACTTCGCCTGCGCAGCTATCCAGCCAGCCCATACGCGATTGCGTCACCGCGCCGCTGTCCTTCCGGCACAATCACCCGCAGCCCCTCTACGTGCCTCGCCTGCCCGCTCCGGACTCCTTCTGCGCGCTCCCGGCAGCGGCTCAGCCAGAGCAGCCCCAGCGTCAGGATGCCGTCGATCGTCGCCTGCGACTCCTCCGCATTCACGGCGATCAGCGCCCACGCGCTCTGGCCCGCGGTCAGCAGCGCCGCGCGCATATGCCGGACCAAAGCTGTGTTCGAGATCCATGGAGCCGCGCAGCGCTTCGATCTTCCAGTCGCCGAAGGCGCGCGGCAGCATGTGCTCCAATTGCTTCAGGTACCGCGAGCGAATCGCCGCGCGTGTAGAAGGCGTCCGCTGGTCGCGGTCTGCCAGCAGGTGCAGCATCTGCGGCCGCGTCTGTCCAAAGCGCCGCACCTGCAGCCGCAGCGCATCCTTCCGCACGTCGAGCCCGGTCACGGTGCGGACGATGTTCCGCTCCTCCGACCACAACTGCAGCACGCAGCGGCCATGCTCCGCAGACAGCGCGTACCGCGCCTCCCGCATATCGAAGAGCACGCGGCCATCCTCCAGCACCGCGGCGCCAGGGATGCTCCGCAAGGAACGATTCAAGCTCGCGTGCAAGCGTATCCGCGCTCAGATCTGTAACAATGGCCGGCATCTATCTGCCCAGCCAGTGTGCGACGGAAACGCGATCGCACGAAATGCCCTCTCCGGGGGATGACCGCATGGAACTCTAGCGCGGCACAGCGCGGGCATGCTCCAGATGATGGCGGCTGTGCCATTCATAGCGCAGCAGCACCTGATCGATGCCGCTCCGGCCCATTCTCCGGATGGTTGAATCCGCGCGCCCAGTCCGCATCCTTGAGCGACCGCAGCAGTATCACCATGCGCGCGTGCACGCCTTCGATGATCCCCAGCGAGAAGCCACCGGCGCGCTCGAAGCATCCGCAAGCTTCGCCCACGCCTCCTGGTCATACGGCTTGATAGTCGGCCAATCTTCGGTCAGCGCCATCCGCAGCCGGCCGGACATCTGCGAATGACTGTCCGCCACGTGATGCGCAAGCTGTCGCAGCGTCCAGCCGTCTGGGCGATACGGCCGCTCCAGGCCAGCGTCCCCGCGCATCTCCACTTCCTGCCGGAACAGCCGCGGAAACTCCTCGAGAAAGTCAATCGCCTGCTTGCGCTGCTCCGGCGTGACCTGCTGGGTAAGCTTGAACCGCCCTACCGGATACCGCTGCCGTTCGACGTTCTTCTGCCAGTGCGCTCATGCGGTCAATCTAGCACGGAGTAAGCAGCGCGAAAATCGATCACATTCGACGCACGCTGAAGCCTACAATCGATCCAGATCATCCAATCGACAGACATGAGCCATCACCCTACAAACATCCCGTCTGGAACGCAGCAGCACAATTCTTCCGGTCCAGAGCATCGGCGCTATTTCTTCGACACCTTCGGCATCACGGAGCGGCTGCTCGAGCGCTGCCTCGGCGAGGCACTCTCCGCCGGCGGCGACTACGCCGATCTCTACTTCGAGTCCATCGCCTCCACATCCATCGGCCTCGACGAATCGCTGGTGAAATCCGCCAACCAGGGCATGAGCGCGGGCTGCGGCGTGCGCGTCGTCGCTGGCGAGCGCACCGGCTACGCCTACACCGACGATCTCTCCGCCGACCGGCTGCTCCGCGCCGCGCGCACGGCCGCACTCATCGCCAGCGGCCCCGCGAAGGAGCCTGTCACCGGCTTCCGCGAAAAGGCGCCAGCAGGATCTCTATCCTGTCCTCTCGCCGGAAGGCGATGCCGACATCGCCTCCAAGCTCGACCTGCTGCTCCGCGCCGACCGTGCCGCGCGCGCGGCCGATCCGCGCATCGTGCAGGTGCGCGCCGGCTTCTCCGACGAGGTGCGCCGCATCCTGGTCGCCGCATCGGATGGCACCTTCGCCTCCGACACGCAGCCGCTCGCGCGCTTCAACGTCTTCGTCATCGCGAAGGATGGCACAAACATCGCACGCGGCAGCGCCGGCGGCGGCGGCCGCGTGGAGCTCGACTACTTCCTCACGGAGAAGACGCCCGAGGGCTTTGCGCAAGAAGCCGCGCGCCAGGCCATCCTGCAATTGAATGCAGTTCCCGCGCCCGCAGGCGAGATGGAAGTCGTGCTCGGCCCCGGCTGGCCCGGCGTGCTGCTGCACGAAGCCGTCGGCCACGGACTCGAAGCGGACTTCAACCGCAAAGGCACCTCTGCCTTCTCCGGACTCATCGGCCAGTCCGTCGCGTCATCAAAAGTCACGGTAGTCGACAACGGCCGCATGCCCAACCGCCGCGGCTCGCTCAACGTCGACGACGAAGGCTCGCCCACGCAGGAAACCGTCCTCATCGAGAACGGAATTCTGAAGGGCTACATGAGCGACAAGCTCTCCTCGCGCCTCATGGGCATTCCGGAGACCGGCAACTGCCGCCGCGAGAGCTATCAGGCCGTCCCCATGCCGCGCATGACCAACACCTACATGCTCGCCGGCGACGATGCGCCGGAAGACATTCTTCGCTCGGTCAAGCGCGGCCTCTACGCCGTCAACTTCGGCGGCGGTCAGGTGGACATCACCAACGGCAAGTTCGTCTTCTCCGCCAGCGAGGCCTATCTCATCGAAGACGGCAAAATCACCGCGCCGGTCAAGGACGCAACGCTCATCGGCAACGGCCCCGAGGCGCTCAAGTATGTCTCGATGGTCGGCCACGATCTGCGCCTCGATGAAGGCATCGGCACCTGCGGCAAGGAAGGCCAGAGCGTGCCCGTCGGCGTCGGGCATGCCCACCATCAAGCTCGACCGCATGGTCGTCGGCGGGACAGGTCGCTGATGCTGGAAACATTGACCGCACATCAGGACCTCACCGCCGCCCTCGCCACACAGCTCATCGATCAGGCACTCGCTGCCGGCGCGACCGATGCCGAAGTCGTCCTCTACGAAGGCGATGAGTTCGAAGCACTCGTCCGCAAAGGCGAAGTCGAGCGGCTGAAGGAGTCAGGTTCACGCGCCGCGGGACTGCGCGTCTTTCTCGGCGCGCGCGCCGCATCCACCTCCACCAGCGATCTGACTCCCGCTGGGCTGGAGCGTCTCGTCCACGGCGCTGTCGCGCTCGCGCGCGTCACCTCGGAAGATCCTTTCGCCGGACTTGCCCGATCCCGCCAGCTTCGGCCAGCTCACGGGCGACCTGCGCATCTACTCGAACGACGTCGACGATCTGCCCGCCGCCGAACGCATCGCGCTCGCGCGCCGCGCCGATGCAGCCTGCTTCGCCGCCGATCCGCGCATCACCAACAGCCGCGGCGGCTCCTTCGACTCCGGCGCCGGCCACAAAATCCTCGCCAACTCCCGCGGCTTCGTCGGCGAATACCGCCGCTCCATCTGCTCCATCTCCGCCAGCCCCATCGCGCAATCCGCCGACGGCCAGATGCAGCGCGACTACTGGTACTCGAGCGCACGCTCTGCCGCCGCATCTGGAATCGCCCGAATCCATCGGCGCCGAAGCGGCACGCCGCACCCTGCGCCGGCTCGGCGCGCGTTCTGTGCCGACGCAGCAGGTGCCCGTCGTCTTCTCGCCGGAGATCGCGCGCTCCATCGTCGGCCACATCTTCGAAGCCGCCAACGGCTCGCTCATCTATCACCAGTCATCGTTCTTCGCGGGCAAACTCGGCGAGCAGGTCGCGAGCCCCGAGCTCACCATCATCGATGACGGCACCCTGGTCGGCGGCTTCGGCACTGCGCCTTTCGACGGCGAGGGTCTGCCCACACGCCGCACCGTCATCGTCGAGCGCGGCGTGCTCAAGAGTTATCTGCTCAACACCTACATGGCGCGCAAGCTCAATATGCAGTCCACCGGCAACGCCTCGCGCGGGATCTCTGGCGCGCCCGGCATCGGCGCCGGCAATCTCTTCCTTGAATCTGCGTCTCCGCTGCCGCCTGCATCTATCCTCGCGGACATCAAGAGCGGTCTCTACATAACGGAGCTCATCGGCCAGGGCGTCAACATGGTCACCGGCGATTACTCGCGCGGTGCCTCCGGCTTGTGGATCGAAAATGGCGAGCTGAGTTATCCCGTCGAAGGCATCACCATCGCCGGCAATCTGCGCGAGATGTTTCAGAACATCACCGCGGCCGGCGACGACATGGTCTTCCGCAGCTCGGTCGCATCCCCTACACTGCGCATCGACGGAATGACCATCGCCGGATCGTAAATCGCCGCGCATAGCAACAACTCAGGCGGTCCAAAGACCGCCTGAGTTCAGCTGAACCGCGCTCCAAACCGACCCTCAAACGACTTAGGAAGAGCCGTGCTGTTTGGCGTGATGAAGTTTGATAGAGTGCTCCGCGAATGGCAGCTTCCAGAACAGGGCCGAATATGCGGGTACGGTTCGCTCGTCCATACTCGCCTGCGCGAGTTGCACGCCCTCCTTTGCATCCAGGGACGGCGCGGTCAGTGTCCAGCATTCTGCAGCTCTCGCTGCAGCACCGCGCAATCTCACCTCACCGGATTGCTGGATTTGTTCACCGCTGCTACCAGAAGCGCATCCTCCGCGCGCGCGGCATAGGCATTCACATCACTCGCATCACCTGCAACCGACAGGCCAACGAAAGTGGCTCCGGCGAATCGCTGCGCCAACAGCATCCCGTAATACTCCGGCTGCAGCTTCGTTGCATTGGGCTCTCCCGTAATCGGCGCATAGTAGCCTTCGCCACCGCCATGCAGGTTCACGCCGGCATAGCCTGCCTGCGCTACGCGTAGCAGATAATCCGCTGCCCACAATGCAGATGCGAACGCATCGCTCACACCCGGCTGCCCGCCGTGATAGCAACTATTTCCTTCCGTCATCCGATACGGCACGCCCACGGTCTTGCCCGCTGCAACCAGAATCGGCATCTCGCGCGCAAGCCGCGGATCGTTGCTCAGCAGCTTCTGTGCGTTGATACCCGGAGCGCCCGCGGGTCCCATCGCATAGTAGTGCGACGACACCAGCACCGCATCGCCCTTCGCGCGTTCCGCAAACTGCGTCACCCAGTCCACCTTCACCGCCACATCCGGCCCGGCAAATGGAGCCCGCGCCACACGTGCACGCACCGCCTTCACAAATCGCTGATAGTCGCTCCAGTAGCGCTCAAAATTCCACCCGCCTTCGCGAAACGCAGGTCCATAGAGGTCCGCTTCATTCCCCACCTGAAACGCAAGCAGATGATCTCCAGCGTACTTCGCCACCAGCGCCGCCTCCTCGGCGGCACGCTCCGGTGTACCGGTACCTAGATTCAATCCATAGAGCACCTTCCATTCTGTCGCGCGCAGAAAGCCGCCCAGCGCCGCAATGCCCTCCGGCCCAATCGTGGCTGGCCGCTCACTCGCCGCTTTGCTGTTCACAAGCCGCCATTCGTAGAATCCCCGCACCTTCGCCGCTTCTTGCGGCGCGATGGCATTCGCCGCGCTCGCCTTCCACAGCGTCACATCGCTCAGGTTGCCGCCCAGGCGCAGCACACCGCGCGGACAGAGATCGCGAAAGGCGCGCACCAGCGTTGTATTGCTCGCGGCAAAGAATCGCAGGATCGGCAAGCTGCGCCGATTCGTAACTCAATCCCACGAAATCCTGCGGCATGGTGGCAGACTTCTTGCTGCTGTCGATAGCCAATGCCAGGGTTCGCACCTGCGCGTGAGCCTTTGTGGCCCTCGCAGATGCAATCGCAGCAACAGACAGTCCCACGCCACGCACAAAGCTCCGTCGATCCATCGCCATATTCTCTCTCCAAACTCCAACGGCAGCCAGCATACCGGAGGAGGCTTCCTCGGCAGCCGTTCCCGGCGGTGCTTGGACAGCTAAAATTGGGGCGTGCTGGCGCATACTCTACCTTTCGTCCACACAAGCCCCGCAGATTCGGCCGATCCGCTGACTGCGCTGCCGGACTCGCCGGCCGTCTTCTCGCTCGGCTTCGGCGAACGCCGCGAGCCGTATATCGCGCGCACCAGCAATCTGCGCCGCCGGCTCAGACGCATGCTCGCGCCAGAAGGTGCGCTCTCACGCCGCCTGCAGCTTCTGCCTTTCGTGCGCGAAATCGCCTGGTCAGCCTACGGATCTGAGTTGGAAGCCTCGCTGCTGCTCTATCGGGAGATCGTCGACGCTTTCGTCAGCAAAGGACGCGAGCGCCGTCCGCAAACGGCTCCGACTTCGCCGCCCGCATATCTGCGCATGGCTCTGGAGAACGACTTCCCTCGTCTCTTCGCAACCAATCGCTATGTCCGCAGCGCTGCGGATCGCAGCTTCGGCCCATTCCCCACGCGCGCCGCTGCCGAGCGCGCCTGCGACGCCGTGCTCGACCTCTTCCAGTTGCGCCGCTGCGTCGAAGACCTGCACCCATATCCCGAGCATCCCGCCTGTCCCTACTTCGAAATGAAGAAGTGCCTGGCGCCCTGCAATCAGACCTGCACGCCGGATCGCCATCGCGCCGAAGCAGACGCTGTCTTCGAAACGCTCCGCACCCATGGCGCAAGTCTGCTTTCGTCGCTGGAGCGCGAGCGCGCCGCCGCGTCCGAGGCCCTCGAGTTCGAAGCCGCCTCGGCGATCCACCAGCGCTACGAAAAAGCCGAAGCTGCGCTGCGCGAGTTGCCCGAGTCGGTGCGCCTGCTCTCCGAGCTCTCCGCCGTCATCGTCCAGCCATCGGCCCAGCCCGGCGAAGTGGCGCTCTTCCGGCTCACGCGCCAGGGACTCGCCGGGCCTGTCGCCTTCGCCACGCTCGGCATGCGTCTGCACAATGAGCAGTCCGGCTCCTCCTCGCTTTATTCGCATCCCATGGCGCTCGCCCCGGTTCCACTTGAGCCCTCACCGGCACCGTTCCCGCAGTCGACACACTGGAGCAGCGCCTGGAAAAAGCGCTCAGCTCACTCGAAGCGATGTCGCCCTCCCGGCCCTCGACCTCGCAGATCGAAGACCATCTCGCGCTGTTCACGCGCTGGTGCTTTCGTCCCGTCGCAAAGCGCGCCGGTGAAGCGGTCTTCGCCGAAGCTGGCGGAGTTATCCCGCACAAACCGCTCCTCCGCGCCATCTCCCGGGTCGCCCGCGGCGCCGCCATTACCGTGCCCGCCGCCACTGCCTGAACCGCCGCACCCCCGCTGATACACTGGCCCCGTGGTTGAACTGTTGCCCTCTATATTGTCGGCAGACTTCGCGCGGCTCGCCGAAGGCGTGGCTGCAGCCGAGCGCGGCGGCGGCACCGTCATTCACGTCGATGTGATGGACGGCCACTTCGTCCCCAACATCACGCTTGGTCCGCCGGTGGTGAAGTCGCTGCGCAAAGTCACGAGATTGCCTCTCGATTGCCACCTCATGATCGAGAACGCCGATGACTTCATCCCCGCCTTTGCCGAGGCCGGCGCCAACTGGATCGGCGTCCACTACGAAGCCTGCGTCCACCTGCATCGCACCATCGAGCACATCCGTGATCACGGCATGGAGCCGGGGGTGGTCCTCAACCCGGCCACGCGCGTCGACTTCCTCTACGATGTCCTGCCCATGCTCCACCACGTGCTCGTCATGAGCGTGAATCCGGGGTTCGGTGGCCAGAAGTTCATCCCCTTCTCGCTCGACAAGATCCGCCGCCTCCGCGAGTTGCGCGCCGAACGGAACCTGAGCTTCCGTATCGAAGTGGATGGCGGCGTGGCTCACGACACCGTGGCCGCGGTCGTCGAAGCAGGAGCGGAGCTGTTGGTCGCCGGCAGCGCCGTCTTCGATGGCGGCCAGCCGGAGCGCAAGGCTCGCGAACTATTGGAGGCAGCCCGCTCAGCAGAGCTCGCCTCGGCCCGTTAGAATGTTGTTACGAGAAACCCACAGGCGAAATCGAGCGCACGCAGCCAGTGGTCGTTTGCCAACTCTCGAGGGATGTTGATGTCTATGAACCGGAGTTTTTCCGCCCGCCTGCTCGCCCTTTCCGCCGCCGCGTGCCTGTCCGCCGCCTTTGCAGTGAGCGCACCAGCACAGCTCCTGCACCACAACAAGAAGCCGACGTAAGGTCAGCTCTACCGACCCGCTGGCCGGGGTCACCTCCAAGCAGCCGGACAAGGAGCTCTTCGACAAGGCGATGACCGCCATGAAGAAGGGCAAGTACGATGTGGCCCGCCTTGACCTGCAGGCGCTCCTCACCACCTATCCCGAGTCGGAATACCAGATGCGCGCCAAGCTCGCCGTCGGCGACAGCTGGTACAAGGAGGGCGGCGCTGCCGCGCTCCAGCAGGCGGAGGCGGAGTACAAGGACTTCATTACCTTCTTCCCCAATCAGCCCGAGGCCGCCGAAGCGCAGATGAAGGTGGGCGACATCTACTTCCAGCAGATGGAAAAGCCCGACCGCGACCCCACGAATGCCGAGCGCGCCGAGCAGGAATACCGGCTGATGGTTCAGCAATACCCCGACTCCACACTGGTCCCGCGCGCCAAGCAGCGCCTGCGCGAGGTGCAGGAGGTGCTGGCGCAGCGGCAATTCACCATCGGCAGCTTCTACGCCACGCATGACAACTGGGCGGCAAGCATCGCGCGCCTGCAGACGCTCACCGACTCCTATCCGCTCTACAGCAAGAGCGACATGGCCCTGCTGCAGCTCGGCGACAATTACGCCGCCGAGGCGACGATCGCCTCGAAACTGAACATCAATGGCGCCGAGCGGGAGCGCCTGATCGCTGCCTACGACGACCGTGCCGCCGACTGCTACTCCAAGGTGGTCACCCGCTACCCCATGGCGCCCCACGTCGAGGACGCGCGCGAAAGGCTCATCGCGCTTGGCCGTCCCGTGCCGGAGCCGACCCAGACCGAACTGGCAGAGAGCGAAGCCGAGGAGCAAAGCCGCGCCAATATCAAGCTGAAGGATCGCGCGATACTGCTGGTGAAGCACGGGCCCTCCACGCTGGAGGCAGCACGCGTAGGTGAGCCCCTGATGACGCCCGCAAAAACCGTCACGGCGCCAGAAATCAGCAAGGAAAACATCGCGATCTTTAACGAAGCTGCGGGCGATCAAACCGCCGCGTCGGGAGCAACGCCTTCTCCCGATGTCGCGAATGGCACCGCCGCGCCGCGCACCGGCGACGCCGCTGTGCCGAATCCTGAGGGCAGCGCTCCGGGGGGTACAGGCCTGGGTGTGGAGGTTCTGAACCCCAATGGCAACGCGGTGGACAACAACAGCGGCAACTCCTCTACCGGCGCCGCGCCGCCCGCCGCTGCGCCGCCGGCCAGCACAGAGGCACGCCGCACCTGCGCCCGCCGGCGGCTGCCGACAACTATGGATTGAAGGCAGTCGGTCCAGCGAACACCGCACCGCTGCCTCCGGTGCGAAAAGCCCGCCGAAGGCGCAGACGCAGGTGAATGACGTGAAGGGCGGAGCAGGCGGCAATGCCCAGGTAGAGACCGGCACTCCCGCTCCAGGCAAGAAACACAAGAAGAATCCCAAGGTCAAAACCGACCAGAGCTCCGAGTCCTCCAGCACCAACAAGAAGAAGAAGGGCCTCGACAAGCTGAACCCGTTCTAAAGGCACGGCAGACAACTCAGACAAACGCAGACAACGGCAGAGGGACTCAGCTGCTCTGCCGTTTTCTGTTGTCGTCTGCAGCCGTCTGCCTTTGTCTCTGTAGTTGTCTCCCTCTTTGTTACCCTGAAACTTCCATGCCCCACGAACTGCCGAAAGCCTACGACCCCGCCGCAATCGAGGAGCATTGGGCCGAGTACTGGGTGAGTGAAAGCCTCTTTCACGCCACCGCGCTCGAGCCAGAGCCCATCCCAGCGCAATTTCACCATGCTGCTGCCGCCGCCCAATGTCACCGGCCGCCTGCACATGGGCCACATGCTCAACCAGACGGAGATGGACATCCTCGCCCGCTGGCACCGCATGCGCGGCGACCGCACACTCTGGGTGCCGGGCACGGATCACGCCGGCATCGCCACCCAGATGATGGTGGAGCGCCAGCTTGCCGCCGAAGAAAACCTCGCGCCAGAAGCTCGGCCGCGAAGCGTTCCTCGAACGCGTCTGGAAGTGGAAGGAGCAGTACGGCGGCGCCATCCTCGACCAGATGAAGCGCCTCGGCGCCTCCGTCGACTGGTCGCGCGAGTACTTCACCATGGACGCCGGCCTCTCGCGCGCAGTGCGCGAAGCCTTCGTCCGCCTGCATGAGCAGGGCCTGATCTATCGCGGCGCCTACATCGTCAACTGGTGCCCGGACTGCCAGACCGCCATCTCCGATCTCGAAGTCATTCACGAGGAGCAGCAGGGCAAGCTCTACACCATCCCCTACGGCATCGTCGGCACCGAATGAATCGCTGCTCGTCGCCACCACGCGGCCGGAGACCATGTTCGGCGACGTCGCCGTCGCCGTTCACCCGCATCGACGAGCGCTACCGGCATCTGCAGGGCGCAAGCGTGCGCGTGCCCTTCATCGGGCGCGAAATCCCCATCATCGCCGACCCGTGGGTCTAGCCCGGAGTTCGGTACCGGCGCGGTCAAGATCACGCCCGCGCACGATCCCAACGATTACGCCGTCGGCCAGCGCCACAAGCTGCAGTCCATCAACATCATGGATGAGACCGCGCACCTCAACGAGATCGCCGGCCCTTTCGCCGGGCTCGATCGCTTTGAGGCACGCAAGCGCATCGTGGCCGAGCTCGAAGGCCAGCCCGGCTACTCCGTCAAGGAGCACTCCCACGCTGTCGGCAAGTGCGACCGCAGCAAGACCGTGGTCGAGCCGCGCCTGTCCACACAGTGGTTCATCAAGATTCAGCCGCTCGCCGAAAAAGCCATCGCCGCGGTGGACGAGGGCCACATCCGCTTCACGCCCGAGCAATACCGCAAGACCTACGACGAGTGGATGCGCAACATCCACGACTGGTGCATCTCGCGCCAGCTCTGGTGGGGCCATCGCATTCCCGCATGGCACTGCGCCGCCTGCGACAAGGTGACGGTCGCGCGCGAAACTCCGGAAGCCTGTCAGCATTGCAGCTCGAAGGCGATCTCGCAGGAAACCGATGTGCTCGACACCTGGTTCTCCTCCGGCCTTCTGCCCATCTCGGTCTTCGGCTGGCCGGACCAGACTCCCGATCTCGCCGCGTTCTATCCGACCGAGCTGCTCGTCACTGGCTTCGACATCCTCTTCTTCTGGGTGGCCCGCATGATCATGTTCGGCTGCCACTTCATGCTCGACGTGCCCATGCCCGATGGCTCCCCACGCACGCTCAAGGACGCCGTGCCCTTCCGCGAGGTCTACATCCACGCACTTGTGCGCGATGCCGAGCGCCAGAAGATGTCGAAGACCAAGGGCAACGTCATCGATCCCATCGAGATCGTGAAGCGATACGGCACGGATGCTGTCCGCTTCACGCTGGCCACGATGGCCTCGCCCGGCACCGACATCGCGTTCTCCGAAGCCCGCACCGAGGGCTATCGCGCCTTCGCCAACAAGATCTGGAACGCCGCCCGCTTCCTCTTCATGCAGCGCGAGCGGCTATTTCCCGGGGGCGGCGGAATGATCGTCGGCTCGATTGACCTCGCAACGGTGAATCGCGATCAGGCGGTTCTGCTGGCAAATCCTGCGCATTCGGATGCCTCGGAGCATCCGGAAGCGTCCGACGAATCAAGCCTCGAAGATCGCTGGATCCTCTCGCGCCTCTATGCCACAGCGAACGCTGTTAACGCCGCGCTCGAGGTGTACCGCTTCGACGAAGCCGCCCACGCTATCTACCAGTTCTTCTGGGGCGACCTGTGCGACTGGTATCTGGAGTTGGTAAAGCTGCGCATCGAAACCGCCGAATCCGAGGAGGACCGCCTCATGCCTTTCCTCCTCTTCAACGGGGTGTTCGAATCGTCCCTGCGCATGCTATCGCCCTTCATGCCTTTCATCACGGAAGAGATCTGGCATGCCTTCTATGATGGGCGCCCGCCGGCGCGCTCGATCGCGCTGATGCCTTATCCCATCTCTGCGAAAAGCAGCATCGATGAAGCGGCCGAGCGCGACATGGCGCAACTCCAGTCGCTCATCGTCGCCGTGCGCTCCGCCCGGAAAGACGCCAGCGTGCCCGAGCGTGAATCCGTTCCCATCCTTCTCCGCACCGATGACGCCACGGTCTTCCAGCAGAACCTCGCCACCATCCAGCGCCTCGCGCGGGTCACCACGCTCGAAGTCGTCCCGCAGTTGCCGGACGGACTCGCCCACCGCGCCACTCCCACCTTCGATGTCGCCATACGTCTACGAAAAACCCCTCGACACAAAGGCCGAGCGCGAGCGACTCAGCAAAGAACTGGCGAAGCTGCAGAAAGAAAAAGAAAACAGCGACCGCCAGCTCGGCAACGAATCCTTCCTCGGCCAAGGCTCCGGCAACGGTCGTCGAAGGCATTCGCCGCCGCAACGCCGAGTTAGCCACGCTCATCGATCGCACCCGCACCGCGCTGGACGGCCTGCCTGCCGGAATAGCGCAGCTCTTAGTGGTTGAAGTTGTACGTCAACTGAACCCCGCGACCATTCGGCGTATCCACCATGGAGAACGAGTAGCTGCGGCTCGGTTCGCCGCGCCTGTTCACCACGTATCCGCCAATCAGGTAGCCCAACATGCTACCCACCAGCACGTCCGACGGAAAATGCTGCCGCGCCATCATGCGCGATGCACTCACAGTCGTCGCCAGCCCGTACGCGGCTAGCCGCGTCCGCCAGCCCGGATAGCGTGCAGCCACCACATGCGCCATGCTCCACGCGGTTAACGAGTGCCCGGATGGCATCGACTGGCCATCGGGCCATGTCTTGGTGCCATGCGGCCAGAAGCGCCCCGTACCGTCGCCCTGGTCAGGCGTCTGGCGATTGATCGCATATTTCAGCGGCAGGTTCAGGATCTGCGCGTCGAGGATCGCCTCCCCGGAAAGCACTGCGGTCTGTTGCAGGTAATCGTCCTTGCGCCATGCACCCGCGGCATACCCACCGACGATCGCCGCAATCGGCACATAGACCGCGCCCACATTCGAGATCGTGGTCGAAAGTATCCTGCTGCTGCGGGTGATAGCCCAGCGCTGCGCATCGCGTCCGCGTCATAGTCGATGGCCACGCCAGTCGCAATGCCAAAGGGCGCAATCCACAGCAGGTCGCTCGCCCGCGCATGGAGCGGACTGGTCAGAATACCGCCTTCGTCCTGGAGAACGTGCCTGGCACACACTTTCAGCGCTCCAAGATCGCATTCATCGTGCCGCGGCTGCACCTGTCGCCTGTAACGCCAGCGGCACAATCGCCGCCAGAAGCAAAAATAATCCTCGAAAAAGCATCCGTTTATCCTATGTGTCCTTTCCTTAAGCTCCGCTCAAGGTTTAGCCGCCGCAGCGTATCATTGAGGATGCGTATGGATTGGAAGAGTAAGCGAGTCGAAGCCATCCTGGAACACGCCCTGCTGGAAGACCAGGCGCTCAAAGACATCACAACGGCATACACCATCGACCCCAAGCTGCGGGCCTCCGGCACCATCGTCGCCAAGGAAGAGTGCGTCGTCTCGGGCCTTGGCTGCATTCCCCGCTTTCTGGATATCTACTCCCGGCTCAGCCAGGCATCCGGCCGGGCAAACCCGGTCCGCTACGAGGTCGTGCATCATCCGGAGATCTTCGACGGCGTGCGCGTCAAGCGTGGACAATCCATTGCCGTCGTCCGCTCCACCGCGCACGTTCTGCTCTCCTGCGAGCGCGTCATCCTGAACCTGATGCAGCGCATGAGCGGCATCGCCACCATCACCCGCCGCTACGTCGATCAGGTGCAGGGCACCAAAGCCAAAGTCCTGGACACGCGCAAGACCGTGCCCGGCCTGCGCCTGCTGGATAAATACGCGGTCTCCTGCGGCGGCGGCGAGAACCATCGCCTCGACCTCTCCGACAGCATCCTCATCAAGAACAACCACATCGCGCTCGGCGGCGGCATTCCCAAGGTGCTGGCCGCAGCGCTTGCGGCGCGCAAGCCCGGCCAGCGCGTGCAGGTGGAGGTGCGCAATCGCAAAGAGCTCGAGCAGGCCATCGAAGGCGGCGCGGATGCCATCCTGCTCGACAACATGACGCCTGCCGAGGTGGCCGCATCCGTCAAGCTCATCCACGCGCGCGGCCTCAAGGTGCCCATTGAAGCCTCCGGCGGCATCCAGTTGGACACCATCCGCAAATACGCCGAAGCCGGCGTCGACTTCATCTCCTCCGGCGCGCTCACCCACTCCGCCGCCGCCGTCGATCTCAGCATGCGCATCGTGGCCGAGAGTTGAGCTGATGGTCCTCCGACCGCTGCTACCCCTCCCATCAGCCGACGCCTTCGATCTCGACACCCTCCACCGCGAGCTCGCCGGCACGCCCTTTGCCGGCAAAGTCCGCCACTTCCCCACCATCGACTCCACCAACACGCTCGCCATGCGCGAGGCCGAGCAGGGACAGGAGAGCGGCACCGTCTACCTGGCCGACGAGCAGACCGGCGGCCGCGGCCGCGGCGCGCACGAGTGGCACTCCGCCGCCGGCTCCGGCCTCTACGTCAGCATCCTGCTGCGCCCCGCGATCGCGCCGGCAGACATTCTCTGGCTCTCGCTCGCCACCGGACTCGCCGTACAGGCGGCTGTGCGCGACGTCACCTCGCTCGCGCCGGACATCCGCTGGCCCAACGACCTGCTGCTCTCCGGCCGCAAGATGGGCGGCATCCTCACCGAACTGAACGCGGAAGTCACCCGCGTGCGCCACGCCGTCATCGGCATCGGCATCAACGTGCATCAGCCCTCGTTCCCGCCGGAGCTGGCATCGCTCGCCACTTCGCTCAAAATCGAGACCGGCCAGGACTGGTCGCGCCAGGATCTGCTCGTCGCGCTTCTGCATCATCTCCACGACAGAGATAGAGCGCCTGACCGCGCCCCACACCCTCGAATCCGCGACCGCAGGACATTCGCAGCCGCCTCGCCGCGAACTCCACCTGGGTGCAGGGAAAGTCCGTAATCGTCACCGAAGCAGATACATTCTCAGGCGTGACGGATGGCCTGGACAGCCGCGGCTTTCTCCGCGTCCGCACCGCGCAGGGCATCCGCACCGTGCTCTCCGGCGGCGTGCGCGAAGGGAGGAGCTAACGATGCTGCTCGCCATCGACGTCGGCAATACCAACACCGTCCTCGGCCTCTACAGCCTCGACTCGCCGGAGCTGATCGCCGACTGGCGCATCACCACGCACAAAAACCAGACCTCCGACGAATACGGCGTGCTCTTCCTGAACCTCTTCGCCATGCGCCAGATCGACGTCTCGAAGATCTCCGCCATCGTCGTCTCCTCGGTCGTTCCGCCGCTCGATACCACCCTCCGCCGGCTCTGCGAACGCTACTTCGGTCTCCGCCCCATGTTCGTCGAGCCCGGCATCAAGACCGGCATGCCCCTGCTCGTCGACAATCCCGCCGAGCTCGGCGCGGATCGCATCGTCAATGGCGTCGCGGCCTTCGCGCGCTACGGCGGCCCCATCATCGTGGTCGACTTCGGCACCGCCACCACCTTCGACGTCATCTCCGCGACGCGGCGAATACATCGGCGGCGTCATCGCTCCCGGCCTCGGCATCTCCGCGGACGCGCTCTTCTCCCGCGCCGCCAAGCTCGCCCGCGTCGACATCAAGCGCCCCGCGCGCACCATCGGCACCAACACCATCGCCCACCTGCAGAGCGGCCTCTTCTACGGCTACATCGGCCTGGTCGACGGCATCCTCGAGCGCATGCTGGCCGAAATCCAAGCCAGCCAGCCCAACGGCAGCACCGCACCTCCGAAGGTGATCGCCACCGGCGGCCTCGCCCACATGCTGCACGACGATTCGAAATACATCACCGCCATCGACGACATGCTCACGCTCGACGGCCTGCGCCTGCTCTACGAGCGCAACCGCAATCCGCGCCGCGCCGCACCCGTCGCTACGACCTAAGTGCAGAACTACATCAACTACTTCACGGAAATCGAGGAGCACTTCCAGCGCCGCCGCGGCTCCATCCTGCTGCTCTCCACGCTGGACTGGGCGCTCATCGACACCTGGCGCGAGGCCGGCGTTCCCCTCGCCGCCGTGCTGCGCGGCATCGACGCCGCCTTCGACAAATACGACGCGCGCAAAACAAAGCGCCCGCATGCGCAAGGTCAACGGCCTCGCCTGGTGTGCCCAGGCGGTCATGGAAGCGCTCGAAGCCATGCAGGAGGCAGCCGTCGGCGGCGCGCCCGTGCAGACGGAAGCCGCCGGCCTGGAGCATGAGCGCATCGCGCAGCACCTGCGCACCGCAGCCGCAACCTTCGCACGACGCCGCCACGACACTCCCCGCACTGCGTGAGATCGCCGAGCGCCTGGAGCAGCTCGCGCAACAGTCGCTCGCCAACGAAGAGCTGGAGCGCCACCTCAGCGCGCTCGAAGAAAAGCTCTTCGCCCTGCTCCTCACCCACACTCCGGCGGAAGAGCTGGAGCAGATGCGCGAGCAGGCCGCGCGCGAGCTCGCACCCTATCGCAGCCGCATGCAGGCGGTGCAGATTCGCCAGATCGAACAGCAGTTCCTCCGCCGCCGCCTGCTCGAGCGCTACAGCCTTCCGCGCATCAGCCTCTTCTATATGCAACAGAGCGAGTGACATGAAGCTGCGCATCGAAAAGGCGATCTATGGCGGCGCCTCGCTGGCCCGGGTGCCCTGCGGATGGCCCGCCCGAGCTCGCCGGCAAGGCCGTCTTCGTCCGCTCGGCGCTCTGCCCGGCGAGCTGGTCGAGGCCACCATCGCAACCGACCGCCGCAGCTACATCACCGCCACACTCGACTCGGTGCTCGAGCCCGCGCCCAGCCGCATCACTCCCGGCTGCGAATACTACGGACGCTGCGGCGGCTGCCACTATCAGCACGCCGACTACGCCGCGCAGCTCGCGATGAAGCGCAGCATCCTTATCGAAACCCTGGAGCGTGCCCACGTTCCATTGGGCAGTGTCCCGTCAGGAGATTCGCATTCTCTCCGCAGACCCCTGGGCCTATCGCAACCGCATCCGCCTGCACGTCACCGCATCCTCATCCGTCACTCGCGCTACCGCGAAGCCGCCTCGCATCGCGACCTGCCCGTCACTCACTGCCCCGTCGCGGCGCCCATCCTGCAGCAAGCCATCGCCGCCTTCAATCAGCTCCTCCAGACAGCAGCCCGCGCTCGCGCAACTCATCTCCGAAGTCGAGTTCTTCACCACCGCCGAAGAATCCGCACTGCTCGTCTCACTCTTCATCCAGCAACGCAAATCGCCGGACGCACTGCCCCGATCGGTAGCCGACGCGCTGCTGCCAGCACTGCCCGCACTCACAGGCGTGCGCACCTTTTCGCTCGACCCGAAAACTCGCCGCACCCAGCCATCCGCTGCATGGGGTCGGCCATCGCTGGATTACGCCGTCGGCGCTCTGCGCTATCAGGTCAGCGCAGGCGCATTCTTTCAGGTGAATCGCTACCTCATCCCGAAGCTGCTCGAAGAAGTCATCGCACAGCGAGCAGGGCACCGTCGCCTGGGACCTCTACGCCGGCGTCGGGCTCTTCGCCCAGGCACTCGCGCAGCGCTTCGAGCAGGTCATCGCCGTCGAGTCCTCGCCCGCCTCCACCGCCGATCTCGCCCGCAATCTCCGCGGCGCCAGGGCACAAGCGGATCGCGCAGGACACGCTCCGCTTCCTCCAATCGCCGCCAGCTCGCACGCCCAGACCTCGTCGTAGTCGACCCGCCACGCGCCGGCCTCGGCGCCGAAGTCTGCCAGCGCCTCGCTGCCGTGCAGCCACGCCAGATCGTCTACGTCTCCTGCGATCCCTCCACCCTCGCCCGCGACCTCCGCACGCTGCAACCATCCGGGTATCGACCCGTCGCCCTCACCCTGATAGACCTGTTCCCACAGACATTCCATCTGGAGACCGTGGCCACCCTCGAACGCATTTGATCGTCGGGAGCCGCGGTCTTAAAGGGCTCTCGGGTTCATGGCCACCATCGTCGCTCCCCCCAATCGCAATCGCAGCGACCGGCACCACGCCACCTCTCCAGAAATCTCCTCGCCAAGCGCAACATCGGAGCCATCGAGCACGATCCGGTACGCTTCACGCGCGCGCCGCTCCTCTTCGCGGCTCTGGCCTTCGCCGCCGGCATCCTCATCACCAGCCGCTACTGGTTCACCCCCGGCTGGCTCGCGCATCGCGACACTTCTCGAAGGCCTGCTCGCCGCCGCAGCCACGCGCTGGCAGCCCCCGCGTCGCGCTCTGGCCGCTCGCCGCCACCTGGCTCGCTGCTCGGCGGCTTTGCGGCAGAGATGCAGCCGCGCCCCGCGCCACAGACCGAGCTCCGCTATCATCGCGCAGAACAAGCCCGTCACGCTCACCGGCACCATCGAGCGCGCAAGCCCCATCCGCCGCATCGTCTCCTTCCGTCCCTTCTCCGACGAGCAGATCACAGAGCAGATGCAGTCCATCGATCTGCGCGTCCGCTCCGCCGCGGAGCCCGGCGATCCCCTCCAGCCCATCCAGGGCGGTCTGCGCCTCTCGCTCTACGCGCCTGAAGATGCCGCCATAACGCCGCTCGGCTGCGGCGATATCGTCACCGTAACAGCGACGATCAAGCCGCCCGAGCGCTACCGCGATCCCGGCGTCTGGGACAGTCCCGCCTGGCTGCTCAGCCAGGGCATCGGCATCATCGGCTCAACGAAAGCCGAGAAACTCCACGTCGACTGGACGCGGCAACCAGCGCAGCTTCGCCTGCCTTCAGCACACCCTGCAAACCGCCGCCAGCGATCGACATCGTGCAATTCGCGGACACGCCCTCGCCACACACGCTGCCCGGATGGCTCACCCTCAGCCACGATGACGCCGCCATGCTCTCCGCCATGGTCACCGGCGACCGCTCCTATCTCGGCAGTGCGCTGCGCACGCCCTTCGAGCGCACCGGCTCCTTCCATCTGCTCGTCGTCTCCGGCCTGCATCTCGGCATCTTTGCGGCATTCGTCTTCGGCATCGGCCGCAGGCTGCGCATCGGCCGCCTCCCGCTCACCGCCATCACGCTCGCGCTCTCTTTCGCGTACGCGCTTCTCACCGGCTTCGGCCAGCCCGTACAGCGCGCCTTCGCCATGGTGGCGCTCTATCTCATCGGCCGGCTGCTCTATCGCGATCGCGGCCGCCTCAACAGCCTCGGCTTCGCTGCGCTCTGCCTGCTCGTTCTCGATCCCCACGCGCTCTTCGACGCCGGCCTCGAGATGACTCTGCTCACCGTCGTCGCCGTCGCCGGCATCGCCATACCCCTCATGGAGCGCACCACTGCCCCGTTCCTCGCCGCCTCGCGCTCCATCAACATCATCGGCATGGACACTGCATTCGAGCCGCGCCTCGCGCAGTTCCGCGTCACGCTGCGCCTGCTCGGCGGAGCACCTTGAGCCACTTATCAGCCATCGTCCGCGCCGCACACGTCGTGCGCAGAATGCGCTCGCACTCGCCGTTCGCTGGATGCTGCTGCTCTTCGACCTCTGCCTCGTCTCCGCCACTATCGAGCTCGTGATGGCGCTGCCCATGGCCGCCTATTTCCACCGCGTCACCACATCGGGACTGTTCGTCAACGTCCTCATCGTCCCTGCCCTCACATTGCTCTTACCCGCAGCATTGCTCACAGTGCTCGCGCTGCTTACAGCGCCGCACATCGCATGGCTGCCCGCGGCGGGCAGCGGCGGCAATGCTGCACGCGGTCCTCGCTATCGTGCGCACCGCAAGCGCATGGCGCTTGAGCGAATGGCGCCTTCCCGGCCCACAGATCGCCGGCACATTCGCGTGTCTCGCATTGCTGTTGCTCGCCGTATGGCTCGTCCGCATGCGTAGCCGGTTCGCAATCCCGATCGGCGCAGCAGCTTTGGTCGCAGCAGCCAGTCTGCGCCGTCGCACCGCACAGCATCTCTCGCCGGGCAGACACTGCTTGAGATCAGCGCCATCGACGTCGGCCAGGGCGACTCTATCTTCGTCGTCTCACCCGACGGCCGCACCATGCTGGTCGATGCCGGCGGCCCTGTCGGCGGAGCGACACACGCGGGTAATTTCGACATCGGCGAGGATGTCGTCTCGCCCTATCTCTGGAGCCGCCATGTTCATCGTCTCGACGTGGTTGCGCTCACCCATGCGCACAGCGATCACATGGGCGGTATGCCTGCCGTGCTGCGCAACTTTCGCCCGCGCGAGCTCTGGGTCGGCCACAACCCGGCGCATTCCCGCCTATCAGCAGCTGCTCCGCGAAGCCGCAACGCTCGGCATCCAGGTCCGCTCCTTCTCCGCAGGAGACACCATGCCCTTCGGCGCAGCCAACGTGCGGGTCCTGTCACCTGCATCTGCTTATGAGCCCCGCGACTCCGCCACCAACGACGACTCGCTCGTCCTCCACCTCAGCTACGCCGGCCACTCCGCGTTGCTCGAAGGCGATGCCGAGGCACCCAGCGAAGCCGCCATGCTTTCTCTTCCGGCGAGCGATCTCTCCTCCGACCTGCTCAAGGTCGGCCATCACGGCAGCAAGACATCCACCATTCCCTCCTTCCTCGCGCACGTCGCGCCGCATCTCGCCGTCATCTCCGTCGGGCCTTACAACAGCTATCACCACCCGCGCTGGGAAACACTGGACAAGCTGCAAGCTGGAAGGCGCGCGCACCTGGCGCACCGACCTGCTCGGCGTCTCTACCTTCTACATCGACAGTACGGGAGCGCGCCCGGATTTCCCATAGATGTATCCGGAGCCGCTGCAGATGGCGCGGCCTTTTGGTCAAGAAAAGCCGCTCTGAGATACGATCCGGGAGGCCGAATAATGGGAAATTCGGTCACCCAACGCACTTACCTTGATACCCCGCAGGGATCGTTTTTCTGCTGCGCCGCATCACTAACAGGTATAGAGTCTGCGAAACATCCGCGGGAACAGCGTAGACCGGAGGGTCAAGCATGGAGTCGCGAGAAACCGGGGACACAGGCCAAGCACAGCCGGAGAAGACACGCTCCGTGCTCGAACAGCAGCAGGAAGAAAAGAACCTTCGCCGCCTGCAGCTCATGATGAACATGGTAATGTCCGTCATCGCGCAGGACAGCACGCTCACCTACGAAGCCGCATCGGAGATGATCGCCGACAGCCGCCGCGCCGCGCTCGCCATGTTCCCGGACAAGGAACTGGCCTACGACCTCATCTATCGCCCCGCCTGCAGCGGCTCATGCGGGACCGCTTCCGCCTGCAGTAGACCTGTAGCTGCTACTTCTGCTCCACGCTCGTCAGCCGCAGCGTGATGGTGCCCCAGAAGAGCCGCGCCCGCATCTGCACCGGCAGGTGCCGGTTGTCATCCGAGTACCAGATCCAGATGTTGCCGCGGTTCTTCACCACGCCGGCATCGGCCGTCGGCTCCACGCGAATGGTCTGGAAGGTTCCCGCGGGCGTCTTGATCTCCTCCCGCGCCTCCGGTTTGAAGGTCACAGCGATCACCCGCATCGCATCCGCAATCGGCAGCGCGAAGTTCTGTCCCACCTCCAGCGGTTGCGCGCCGGCAATGAAGATCGCCGACATCAAATCGCTCACGCACTCCGGAATCGGAGACTCCAGATGGCGGCTCGTGCCCTTCACCAGGTTCTTCTCGTCCAGCACCTGCTTGCGCGCGCCGTACTGGAACTGCAGCGTGCTCACAATCTGCCGGCGGCCCTCCTGCAATTGCTTGGCGAATGTCTGGGAGCAGCCGGTGCGCCGGTCAAACGACGACTGAAAGCGATCCACTACCTTGAACAGCAGACTCACCGCCCCAATCGAATCGCCATTCGCCTGCACCCGCTGCGTCGTTCCATCACTCTCCAGGTGGAAGGTCGCCGTCCCTGCCGGAAAGACACGCCAGTCCACTCCGTAGGAGAGCGTCTGATGCTGCGGCAGATACTGCTGCTGCGGCGCAGGAAGCGTGGGCATCTGCTGAGATCCGGCTGCGATCGGGAGCAGCAAGCCGCAAAAAAACAAAGGCAGTCGTCTCAAATACATCCCTCACGCATCGCGTGTTTTCTCAACCGCGAATGCATCTTCTCTTGCAGATATGCGTCAGCCGGCAGCCATTCCGCGGCTTTTCTTCAGAGATGCCGCCGGGTATAACTCCGCTATCTCACAGCGGCAGGAATAATGCCCTGTGCCAGACGAATAATTTCAGCAACAGCACCGCATAGATAGTAAGGGAGCCCAGGGCCGCATTGTACTCGCGGTGCTTGCGATAGAGCGCGCCGGAGAAGCCGCCGACCCGTTACACGCGCTCTCTATCGTAGATGCCGGCGTCAGCCGCGGAAGCAGCCGCGGTACACGCCTCATGTACTCGTCATAATCGCTGAACTGTCCGCGCAGAAACTCTTCCTCCGAGCGGATCGTCGGAAGATAGATCAGCGCGAACAGCACCGCCAGCGCCAGTGCGATCCACCAGCTATGCGCGGCCACGGCAAAGCCAAACGCAATCAGCATCGAGCCCAGGTACAGCGGATTGCGCGTGTACGCATAAGGCCCCGTCGTCGTCAGTTCCGTGTTCTTCGTCACGTAGCCCGAGGCATACGCACGCAGCGCCACGCCCGGCACAGTCCCCAGCAGACTCCATAGCAGTGAGTGCACCGACGGATGCGCCGTCAGCAGGAAGAACAGCGCGAACACAAACCCCATGGGCACGCGAATGCGGCGCGCAATGCGCGTCCAGCTTATGCTCAAGCCTGCACCGCCGAGTCGTCTTGCCGGGCTCTCGCTTGGTCCCAGCAGCTCATCCACCGCACGCCAGCACCTCTTCCGGCTCAATCGTCAGCAGGCCCGCCTCCGGCGCACTGCGCCGCGCGTGATCGCGCCGGCTCTCCGGATGCCGCAGCACGCGGAACGGCACGCCCCACGGTCCATTGCGCGCAGGATCGGTCGGCCCATAGATCCCCACCACCGGCTTACCCAGCGCGCACGCCAGATGCGCCGGCCCCGTGTCCCCGCCAATCACCAACACACAACGTCTGGTCATTGCGATCAATTCTTGCATGTCCGTTGCAATCTCCCGCGCCGCGCCGCCGCTGCTTCGCGCCACATCGGCAGCCAGCGCTCTCCTCACCCGGCGCGCAGTTCACCACCACCTCATACCCACGCGCTCGCCAGCGCCGCCGCCACTCTTCCATAGCGCTCCGCAGGCCAGCGCTTCGCGCCCCATCCCGCACCGGGATGCAGCAGCACCAACGGCTTCGCATCTGGAAACATCGCCGCCACCCGCGACTCTGCCGCGCAATCCACGGGCAGCGGCGGCAGCTCCGGCGACAGCTGCAGGCCCGTAGCTCCGGCCACCACCTCCGCCGCCTGCTCGATCACATGCACGCCCCGCGTCGGCACGCGTCGCTGAAACAACCATTTCGCTGGTCCCTCGCGCGGCTCCGCCTCACCCACCAACTCCGCGCCGGAAGCTCTTCCGATCAGTGCCGACCGCACCGCACCCTGCAGATCGATCGCCAGGTCATACCGCTGCGCATGCAGCTCGCGCCGCAATCCACGCATCGCGCGCCAGGTCGCCGCAGACAGCGGCTGCCGTGCCCACCCACGCGCATTGGCCGTGTGCACCACATCCACCAGCGGCATCGCCGGCGTGCGCGGTGTGTGCTTCGGCATCCGCTCATCAGCAGCGGCGCCCAGCGCGGCTCGATCACCCAGCCTACATGGCACTCCGGCAATTGCGCGCGCAGCGCCGCCACTGCCGGCATCGCGTGCAGCACATCCCCCATCGCGCCCAGCCGCACCACCAGCACGCGCAGCTCTCTCGTTTTGCGGATTATCGTGGGGTCGCAACCGATGATTCTCTCACGCGCCCTCTGCTGCAGACGCTTCTCCAGCGCAGCCAGCGCCGGTCTCCGATTCGAGCAGCCGCACCGTCAACGCCGCCGCAAACAGCGGTGCCATTTCTTCCAGGCGCGCACGCTGTGTCTTCGTCAGCCGCACCAGGTCCTTCTCCGTCGTCACAAAGCATCCTCGCACCATGCTTTCGCAGCCGCGTCGCACAGCGTCGTCACATCCTGATCCGTAAATCGATGATGGTCACGCCACGCATGCGCACGCCGCAATCGCAACGCCCTTGCGCTCGCAATCGTTCGACAAACTCCTCCGGATGCGCAATCGCGCTGAACACCACCGCCGGCTCCCGGCAACGCGGGCACTTCCAGCTCGCGCCGGATCGTCCACATCTGCGCATCCGCACGCATCCAGCGCCGCGCCCGCTCTGCCAGATCCGCATCCTCCTCGCGCAGCACTACGAAATCCGCGCGCTCCAGCGCCGCCAGCGGCTCACGCAGCCGTCCCGCGGGCAGCAGCGTCGTCTCAAAATCCGAGCGGTGCAGCAGCACAATCTCCACATCGCGCGCGAGTTTCCGGTGCTGCATCCCGTCATCCAGCAGATGGACGTGACGCCGGCCATTCGCGTCTACAAGCGTCCTCTCCGCCAGCCGCCCTGCGGCCGCGCGCTCCCGCCCTACAAACACCGGCACCTCCGCGTGTTGGGCAATCAACCACGGCTCATCGCCATAACGCGCCGCCGGATCATCCACGCCATCCGCGATGACCTGCTCCACCGCATCCGACACTCGCCCATAGCCGCGGGACAGCACATCCACCACCCATCCCCGCTCCTTCAGCGCACGCGCCAGCGCAATCACGAACGGCGTCTTGCCCGCGCCGCCCACCGACAGATTGCCGACACTCACTACCGGCCACGCCAGCCTCTCGACGCGCCGCCGTCCACGCGCATACGCGATGCTGTCCAGCGCCTGCGCCGCGCCATACAACGGAACCAGCGGCAGCAGCGGCCACACCACCCGCTTCACGCGTTGCCCTCCGACAGCAGTTGCACCACCGCATCCACCGCGCGCTGCGTCGCGCCCGCCTGCTCCTCGAATGCCTTCTTGCCGCGCACTCCCATCGTTGCCGCCGCATCCGTATCGCCAGCAACGACGTGATCGCCTCACCCACGCTCGCCCGCTCCACCACACGCAAAGCATCCGCACTGCGCAGCAGCTCTACAGCATCGCGAAAGTTTTCATAGTGCGGTCCCATCACCACCGGCACCCCAAACCGCGCCGGCTCCAGCGGATTGTGTCCTCCCGCCGGAACCAGGCTCCCGCCCACAAACGCCACCGTCGCCAGACAGTACACACTGCCCAGCTCGCCAATCGAGTCCAGCAGGAACACGCTGCCCGCAGCCAACGCGCTGCCATCCCATAGCGAACGCTGGACCAACGGCACCTTCTTTTCGCGCGCCAGAGCAGCCACGCGCGCAAAACGCTCCGGATGCCGCGGCGCCAGCACCATCACCGTGTTCGGCATCCGCGCACAGATCGCCGGCCATGCCTCCAGCAGCACCCGCTCTTCATCCTCCAGCGTCGAGCCCGCCACCAGCACCTTCGCGCCGCTCGGCAACCGCGCCCGCAACTGCTCCACCACCGGCGCGGATCGCGGCGGCCGCACATCGAACTTCAGGTTGCCGCCCATCCGCACCCGCGTCTCCGGCACCCCGATCGCCACAAACCTCCGCGCATCTTCCGCGCTCTGCGCCAGCACCAGCGTCAGCATCTCCAGAAACGGCCGCCACCATCTGCGCAGCCGCAGATACCGCGGCAGCGAGCGATCGGAGACGCGCGCATTCACCACCACTACCGGCAGCCGTTGCACGCGCGCACTCCGCCAGCACATTCGGCCACAACTCGCTCTCTGCCAGCACCAGCACGCGCGGCCGCAGCGCCCGAAAGGCCCCGCGCACCACCCAGGGCAGATCGATCGGAAAATAAAAACACCGCCCTGCACCGAAACGCTCTCGCGCCAGTTGCTGGCCGGTTCGCGTCGTCGTCGAAATCGCCACCGAGCCCCGCCCCAGCCGCGCATCCAGCTCTTCCACCAGCCGGCTGGCGGCCACCACCTCGCCCACAGAGACAGCATGCACCCACACCTGCTGCCGCCCGGCCAGCGCATGCCCAACCCGCGCTGCGCCAGCGCCCAGCCGCTCGCGCAGCCCCTCACGCCACCGCCGGACGCAGCAGCCACACCGGCGCACCCGCCAGCAGCGCCAGCAACAACCCCACGTTGTAAATGAAAAGAATCACGACCCAGCCGCAGACTAAACCATTTTCCAACAATGGCGTGGACCGGCCTTCCATGGGGCTGCTGCACTCGAACCGTCCGCAGGACAGCGCAATGCGGAAAATGCTCTAATTCTGCGCATGCGTTCCCTGCTGTCTTTGCCGTTCGCTGCCGCGCTCCTGGCCGGCCTGTCTACCGTTCCACTTTCCGCCCAGCATCCCGCCGCCGCCCGCGCAATCCGCCGACCAGTACCCGGCATTCGAGCGCCACGCCGACGACCATCTCACCATCGCGGTCGATCCCTATGACACCCAGCCGAAGGCCTCCATCTTCCGCGTTGACTATGCCTCCGCCAACATCATCCCCGTCCGCATCATCATCACCAACGAAGGCGACACGCCCATCTCCCTCGACAACGCGCGCATCGACTTCATCACCGCCGCCGGCGACAAAATTCCCGCCGCCGAGCCGCGCGATGCCGAGCGCGCGCTCGACCGCCCCGCCGACCCGCGCAGCAAAATCCCCATCGGCCCGATAAAGATCGGCGGAAAAGGCAAAAACCTGGACAAGAAGATCGAGCAGGACTTCTCTGAATTCGAATACCGCGCCATCGCCGTCGAGCCGCACACCACGCGCGCCGGCTTCCTCTTCTACGATCTTGAGGACCTCGCCAACCCGCTTCGGGCGCACACCTCGAACTGCGCCGCATCCAGACTTCGGACGGCCGCGAGCTCTTCGCCTTCGAAATCCCCTTCGACAAATATCTCGCCAGCAAGACCAGCCACTAACTACTCGAGACGGCTCTCATCCTGAACGCAAGCGAGCGCGGCGTGACTCTACACGCCCTTCTTCTGCGGCTCCCAGATGTACTTATGGATCTGCAGGCTCAGCCGCGCGGGCACGCCATCCTGCAAGCATCCACTCCACCAGCACCCGCGGGTCCAGCGCGCAGTTGCTCGTCGACCGCTCCAGGCTCGGCGCCTTCTTGAATGCCGGCGAAAACAGCACCGCGCCCGCCCGCTCCGCCAGCCCATGCTCGCGCGTAAACTCCCGCGCGAATTCGTAATCGTCACGGTCACTGATCACGAACTTCACCTCATCGCGCTTCGTCAGCGCGTCCAGGTTCTCCATCCGGAAGGTGCCGCCCTCGCCCGATCCCGGGCACTTCACATCCACAATCTTGTGTACTTCCTTCGGCACGTTTCCCAGCGGCCGCTCGCCGCTGGTCTCCATCATCAGCGTGTAGTCCCTGCGCCAGCATCCGCTCCATCAGCGGCACCAGCTCGCGCTCCTGCAGCATCGGCTCGCCGCCGGTAAACTCCACCAGCCGCACCGGAGCCAGCGCCGCCACCGCCGCTTCTACCTCATCCAGCGACTGCTTGTATCCGCCCTTGAAGGTGTACTCGGAGTCGCACCACGAGCAGCGCAGATTGCATCCCGCCAGCCGCACAAAGATGCACGGCAGCCCGGCAAAGCTCGACTCGCCCTGCACTGATTTATAGATTTCGATGAGATACATCGCAGTACTGCAACTCGTAATACGTAGCCGTCGTGGTGTCGGTCTCGAAGATCGTGCAGTCCTTCACCTGCACGCGGCCGTCGGTCATCTCGCTCAACTGGCGGTTCGTCTCGTCAAAGAAATAGTTGGACAGATTCTCTGCCGAAGGATTGATCACCGTAAACGGCTCCAGGTCGTTGAGCATCTGGTGGTCCAGCCGGTCGATCACCGGACGCATCACCTGCTTCAACTGCTTGAAATCCAGCAGCAGCCCGGCCGCATCCAGTTCCTTGCCGCGCAGCGTCACCCGCACCTTGTAGTTATGCCCGTGCGGGTTCTCGCACTTGCCGCGATAGTTGCGCAGATAGTGCCCGGACGAAAACCCGGCCTCTACCGTTACCTCGTACATACGAATGTCTTCCTTTGCCAGAAAGGGCAATTCAGCCCATCTTCCATTCTACCGTTTCGAAGCGCCCTGCACTGAGTGCCACAGTGCCGGCGGTTGCCCTCGCGGCGCTCCCGCTCCTCATTCCGGCGCTCCACCTGCTCGAACATCGCCGTCATCACGCCGGCAAACGCCGCCACCACCGCGCCCAGAAACAGAAACAACCAGGTCGTCTTCCAAAGCGACCCATTGCCCGGCAGATCCGGCTGCGTAGAACTCACCGAGCCCAGCATCGCGCACGAGATCAGCGAAAACAGCAGCAGCGTAGCAGCCAGAATGTACAGGTTCCGCGACATCGCTACTGAGGCCATGAACTGGCCCATCTCTCAATGCTAGCAGAGCGCACGATCGACTGGCGACGACGCCTGCGCATCGTCTCGGACTGCTAGTCCGAAAGAATCGCTCCACCTCGGCAATATCCTTCGTCACCCGATACGGCGGCAAGCTCTCCAGAAACACCCGCCCATACGCTGCCGCTGCAGCCGCGGGTCCAGCAGCATCAGCACGCCGCGATCTTCGAGCGAGCGGATCAGCCGCCCGAATCCCTGCTTCAGCGTGATCACCGCCTGCGGCACCTGGTACTCGAAGAATGCGCTGCGGCCGTCGTCCTCAATCGCGCGCATCCGCGCCGCCACCACCGGATCGCTCGGCACCGCGAACGGCAGCCGTCGACAATCACGCAGCTCAGCGACTTCGCCCTGCACATCCACGCCCTGCCAGAACGACGAGGTGCCGAACAGCACCGCATTCGGCGTCGCGCGAAACTCCTCCAGCAGCGCCTTCTTCGGCGCCGTGCCCTGCAGCAGCAGCGGAAAGTCCAGCTCCATCAGCAGCCGCTCGTACAGGTCGCGCATCTGCGCATAGCTCGTGAACAGGCAGAACGCCCGCCCGCGCGTGATCTCCAGCACCCGCCGTATCTGCTTCGCCGCCTCCGCGGCAAAGCCCGGCTCGCGCGGGTCCGGCATCTCCGGCGGCAGATACAGCAGCGCCTGCTCCGGATAGCGGAAGTGCGACGGCACCACCAGCTCCTTCGCCTCCTCCATCCCCAGCCGCTTGCGAATATGTCCAAACCCGCCCGCCACTGTCAGCGTCGCCGAGGTCAGCACCACCGACGAATAACTCTCAAACAGCAACTCCTGCATCAGCTCCGACACATCAATCGGTGTCGCCTGCAGATACGTATTCCGCACTCCGCCGACGCAGCGGCCCGCTCGCCCGCCGCTCCAGCCAGAAGACGGTGTTCTTCGACTCCGCTTCCATCAGGAACTTCAGATGCTCGCGAATATCGGCGACCCGTTTGCGTCAACCCCGGCGCCTCGTCCACGCCGCGCACCTGCTCCAGTTCGCCCTCCAGCCGATGCAGCGCATTCATCAGCCCCAGATAGATATCCCCAAAGCTCTCCAGAAACTCCTCACGCTGCGAGAACACCGCGCGCCCCTCGAAATCCTGTGGCAGCGCGCCAAAGAACATGCGCGCCCGCTCGCGCACCGTCTGCCCCGCGCTCAGCACGCTGGTCGCAATCGTGATCTTCGTCCGCAGCATCGTCTCCAGATCGCGCACCAGCTCTTCAAACCGGATGTTGCTCAGGCTCACGCCGAAATAATTCGACGCCACATCTTCCAGCTCATGCGCCTCGTCGAAGATCACCGCCGCCGCCTCCGGCAGAATCCCCGCATCGGGCGCCGTCCGCGCCTGCAGCTTGATGCCGAGATCGGCAAAAAACAGGTGGTGGTTCACGATCACGATGTCGCTCTCGAGCGCCTTGCGCCGCATCTCCGTAATGAAGCAGCGCTCCCAGTCCGGACAGCTCTGGCCCAGGCAGTGCTCCGTGCGCGCATCCAGCTTCTGCCACAGCGGGCTCGATCTCCGGCAGCCCCACAATCTCCACGCGGTCGCCGGTCTCCGTCGTCTTCTCCCACTCCGCGATCTTGTGGAACTGATCGATCTCCTCCAGGCCGTTCAGAATCGGCTGATCGCGCAGCGCATACAGCTTGTGCCGGCAGAGATAGTTCGCGCGCCCCTTCATGTAGCAAACGCGCAACGGCCCCAGCAGCGACTCCAGAAACGGCACATCCTTGAAGAAAAGCTGCTCCTGCAGATTCTTCGTGCCCGTCGAGATGATCACCCGCTGTCCCGTGCGCAGCGCCGGCAGCAGATAGGCCAGCGTCTTGCCCGTGCCCGTCCCCGCTTCCACAATCAGGTGGTGATGCTGCGTCAGCGCCCGCTCCACCGCCTGCGCCATCTCCAGTTGCCCCCGGCGAAACTCATAGGGCAGGCTCGACCGCGCCAGCACCCCGCCGGGCGCGAAGAAGTCATACACCTTGGGCAGGCTGGGCGCGAGTTGGCTGGTGGAAGACACTGCGGAATGGTCCCTGGGATTCGTCAGGATTGGCTCTTCCTATAATAGACAGGGCGCAGTGAAACCACCCGCCAACCACTTTTCACAAAAGGTGTAGGCTGGCAGAACTGCTGACGCAGCTTTTCCGCTAAGAAACTCTCCTCGCGGCTGTTAATGACCTCACAGTATTTGTGAAAAATGGTCAAACCACGCGCTCAGAAGAAGCCGCCCTTTGCCCTCGAAAAAGTCCCAGAAGCAGCAAGCCACGCGCGAACGCTCCGCCCGTAACAAGGGCCGCCGCGAGGCCAACGAAGCGCGCCTCAAGGCGAAGCGGCAGCGCGCCTCTGAGCTCGGCTCGCGCTCCCGCAAAGCCGTCGATGCTGAAACCAAAGCGAAGGCCGCCAAGCAGCCTGCCCTCACCCCCGCTCAGCGTAAGTCCGCGCGCGCCGCCGCTCGCCGGATTGAGCCCTCCGCCGCCGATCTCGATGCCACCATCAATCGCGACCACTCGCTCGATAGACGCATCGACCAGCACCTCGAGTCCAGCCCTTCGCGCGCCATCTTCGCCAATCAATCCCGCGTCGCCGCCGCCGATCTGCCCGTCTTCGCCATCTGCGGCCGCCCCAACGTCGGCAAGTCCACGCTCTTCAATCGCCTCACCGGCAGCCGCCGCTCCATCGTCGGCGACGAGCCCGGCATCACCCGCGACCGCATCTACGGCGAAGTCGAATGGGCCGGACGCACCGCGCGCCTCATCGACACCGGCGGCATCGTCCCGAACGACGCGGATCTCATCCCCGCTGAAATCTTCCGCCAGGCCCGCACCGCATTCGACGAAGCGCAGCTCATCATCATGGTCATCGACGGCCGCACCGAGCTCGCCGCGCCGGACATCGAGCTCGCGCGCCTGCTCATCCGCTCCGGCAAGCCCGTCTTCCTCGCCGTCAATAAAATCGACACCGACCAGCTTCTCTCGCAGGCAGAAAACTTCCGCCGCCTCGGCGTGCAGGCGCTCTTCCCCATCTCCGCCGAGCACGGCAGCGGCATCGGCGATCTCCTCGACGCCGTCTTCGACACGCTTCACTTCCCCGCACAGGACGAAGAAGAAATTCCCGCCGAAGCAGCGACGACAGCAGATCGAATCGCATCACCGCACCCACGGCGAATACGAGCAGCGCGAAACCTCCATCGCCATCATCGGCCGCCCCAACGTCGGCAAGTCCACCCTGCTCAACGCGCTCACCAACACCTCGCGCGCCATCGTCTCGCCCATCGCCGGCACCACGCGCGATGCCGTCGACGAAGTCGTCGAGCACAATGGCGCACAGTTCCGCTTCGTCGACACCGCCGGCATCCGCCGCAAGGGCAAGACCCACATGATGGCCGAGAAGCTCTCCGTCATCATGGCGCGCCGTCACCTCGAAGCCGCCGACGTCGCCCTGCTCATCATCGATGCCACCGAAGGCGTCACCTCGACCGATGCCACCATCGGCGGCTACGCGCACGAGAGCGGCCGCTCGGTCATCATCGTGGTGAACAAGTGGGACCTCGTCACCACCGCCCGCACAGATGGCAAACCGCCGGCAGACCGCAACATCTTTGAAGAGCAGGTGCGTCGCGTCCTCAAGTATCTCGACTACGCGCCCATCGTCTTTCTCTCCGCCGTGCACCGCACCAACCTGCACCGTCTCTATGAGGCCATCACGCTCGTCGCCACGGAGCGCCGCAAGCGCGTCTCCACCGGCCAGATGAACCGCTTCCTCGAGCGCGTCGACTTCCAGCGCGCCACCGTGCCGGCGTCAAAAAAAATCCGAATCTATTACATGACCCAGGCCGCCGTCGCGCCGCCCACCTTCGTCCTGTTCACGGATCGCCAGGTACGCCTGCACTTCTCCTACGAGCGCTTCCTCGAAAACCAGATTCGCGAGGCCTTCGGCTTCGCCGGCTCGCCCATCTGGTTCAAAGTCCGCGCCCGCAACGCACAAAAATCTGACCGGCGTTAAGCAGCGATCTCCTCCATCAACAGATCCTGAATTGTGAAACGCATTTCAAGGCCGCTGTCTTCCGATCTCCGGAAACACAAAAGGCAGCCGATCCGCCGGCTGCCTTTTGTGTTTCAACAACCAATCGCTACGGCAACAGCCCGAACACATCCACACCGCTTGCTGTGCCGATGTACACATGACCGTTCACCACCAGCGGCACGGCGTTCTTGCCGGTCGTGTCGACTGTGTCACGCGGTGCGCCGCTCTTCTGCGCCTGCGTGCTGTTGTACAGCTCCTTGGTCAGGTCGGTTGCGTCATAGGCATGCAGCACCGGTCCGCCGCTCGCCGTTGTATCCAGCGCCCACAGAATCGCCGCGCTCGTCCCGTTCGCGCTGATCACCGGCGTCGCTCCTGCGGCGCCAAGCGCAGTCAGTGACTGGCTGACAATCGTACCGCTTGGATCGCGTATGTCGATCGACTTCAGCGAATCTCCAACGCCGCCGTAGTAGAAGAGATTGTTGAAGTACGCCGGGGACGACGTCGCGCCGCTCGGCAACGCACCGGTCAGCGTATTGTCGTTGGCATCGCCGCCGTTGCCGGGTGAGTTGTATTCACCCAGATTGCTGCCAACGCGGCTCATTTCATAGATGTTTCCATCTTTGCCGGCGCCGATCGCGAGCGACAGCGTATAGCCCCCGTAGGGAATGGTCGGCGCCAGCATCACGCCACCCGAGCCCTGGTCCTGATAATTGCCGGAGCCGGGAACGCCATTGTCTGGCTCGAAGTAGTCAGCCGGAGGTGACGACATCACACCGTTTGTCGCCTGTATCTCGACATAGCCGTTGCCGTAATCGCCATTCGCCGGATTGCCCAGTCCATCCGTGGTCAGTGTTGTGTCGAACGTACCCTTCGACGTGATCAGGAAGATATTTCCACTGGTATCTGCGGCAGGACCGGCGCCGCTCATCCAGATGCCCCCGCCGCTGCCGTTCGGCGTCAGGTTCAACACCGACTGCTGGTGCAGGCTTACTTCGCTATAGGCCATCACCCAGCTGCTGTAATCGAAGGTCGTCTGTTGGCACGGGGCAGCCCATGTCAGATAGATGGTGCTGTTGGTCAGCAGCAGCGCCGCCCGCTCCACATACAGGTTCGGATCGAAAGTATTGGTCGTGCCATCGCTGCTTACGCCGGTTCCCGGGAAGCTGGCCGTGATCTCCGTCGGGCCGCCGCTCAGTTCCGCGCCGGTCGTCAGGTCCAGCGCATGCAGCCGCTGATGGTAGTTGCCGGTGCTGTCTTTCGTCATCGCGACAAAGAAGATCGCGCCATTCGGTTGATAGTTCCGGTCGATCACCGGCGTCGCCGTGATGCCGATCTTCGGCGTAATGGAGCTGCAGCCGTGATCGTCGCTGGCTGTCTCGTTCGCGCCCAGCGCAGACTTCTGCCAAAGCTTCGTGCCACTGTCCGCGTCGAACGCATACACGGTGTCGTTCTCTGTGGCGACGTACAACACGTTATGCGCCACCGTGCCGATGGTCAGGCCGGAGACGAACAATGGCTGCGCGTCCACGCTTCCATCCGTCGTCTGCGAACCAACCTTTCCAAATTTCGCAGAAGTGACATTGGTCGGCGTCAGGCTGGTCTCGAACGAATTCAGTCCAGTGCGCCCGTTGTCGTTGTGCCACGTGGTCACGTCATAGCCCGCCGTCGGCTGTGCCACGACAAGCAGGCTCAGGTCGGTGCTTCCGGTAACCGAGTTGATTTTTCCCACGAAGCTCACCGTCGCCGAGCCAAGGGTTGCATTCGCTCCCGCGGTCAGCACGATGTTCTGCGGAACGCCCGCCGTCAGCGTTATGGGGTTGGGATTCGCGGTCACGCCGGTGGGCAATCCGCTGATCGTCACCTGGATTGGCCCCGTATAGCCGGTCGGCCCCTCACCCGTGATCGAAATCTGTTCAAACGTGCCCTGGGCAAGTGTTTGGGTAGACGGGTTAAGCGTCAGCGTCACCACCTCCGGTGGCGGCGGCGTGGTTACCGTCAACTGAATCGTCGTCGAACGTGTCAGCGCACCCGACGTGCCGGTAATCGTCACAGTGTAAGTGCCGAGTGGCGCCGTCCCATCCGGGTTAAACGCAATGCCGATCGTGTCGCCAACCGGTTGCGCCGGCAGGGCGCCCTGCGGTATCAGGGTCACGCCCGCAGGCAAGCCGCTCACGGCGAAAGTCACATCGCCGGAGAACCCACGGATGCTGGTTGACCCGATCTGCACAGTATCGCTTTGCACGCCCTGCGCCACTGAATATGTGGTCACCGGGGTTCCGTATGACGACACCGTAACCGCGAAATCAGGGCCGGTCGGGGCAGAAGCGTCGACCGTCAAAAGAATCGTCGCCGTATGCGACAGAGTTCCCGAAGTGCCGACAAAACTCACGGTCACCGCAGTCGGTGTCGCCGGAGCGTCGCTTGCCGCTGTCAGCGTCAACACCAGCGGGCTGCCCGGCGTCATTGAGAGAGTCGTCGGAGACGCGGTCACGCCGGTGGGCAGACCGTTCACTGCCACCCCAATCGTGCCGCTGAAGCCGCTGATCGCTGTGCTGCTCAACGTTACCTGCCCGCTCGTACTCTGGGTCAGCGCCAGCGTGGCTGGTGTCGCCGTGAGCGTAAAGTCTCCTGGCGAGGAAACCGTATCCGCTGTCACCGTCAGCGCAACCGAAGCGTTTGTGCTCAGAGTTCCCGACGCGCCGTACACCTTTACCATGGTCGTGCCCAGCGCTGCGTCCGATGCAGCACTCAGCTTGAAGGTCGTGCTCGACCCCACCTTCATCGTGGTCGTCGCGGGCGAGACCGTCACTCCCGCCGGCAGCCCGCTGACAGAAACCTGCACCGATCCCGCGAAGCCATTCGCGCTGTTCGGCGTCACCGTGATGGTGTTGCTCTGCCCCTGGACGATGGTCACCGTGGTGTCCACGCCGACCGTAAACGTGCCTGAATTGGTGGTGCCGCCGCCGCTGCTGCTGGTAGTAGTGGAGCCGCAGCCGGAGATCAATGCCACCAGACAGACACATAAAACGCAGAGAAGGGAAACTTTCGCGTGACGCATGCAGCTCCTGATGCGGGCAAGCTCATTAGCACCTGGCGGCCCGTCGGTCAGTCTTCCTGCTCATGTCACCTGCGCAAATCCATGCAGGAGCGATCGCTGAGGTGCATTCACATGAACGAAGACTTACCGTTGTGCGTCATCGTAGCAATGAAAGTTACCTAAACAGTATGACCAATTACGGATGTGGCATTGATACTTTGGTGGGAGACGGGACTCCAGCCATGACGAGATCCGCCTGCTCTGACCACCACGCGTCGAACGCCGCCAGAGCGCGCTCGCACTGCAGCTTGTGGCGCTCGCGCTTGTCCCGGATCTTCCGCCGCGTCTCTTCTTCGAGCGGCTCCAGCAGGTCGAAGGTAATATTCGCCGGCTGAAAGTGCTTCACGTCCGCGCGCGTTATGTAGTTCACCAGCGAACCTAGCGCTGTCCCGCGGGGCACCGGCGTCACCGGCAACCCCCGGACACGCCTCACTGCATACAAGCCCGCCAGCATCCCCGTTGCCATCGACTCCGTGTACCCCTCCACCCCCGAGATCTGCCCGGCAAACAGCAGCCGCGGGTACTCGCGCATCGCCAATGTCGCCTCCAGCAGTCGCGGGGACTCGATATAGGTATTGCGATGGATCTGCCCATAGCGCAGAAACCGCGCATTCTCGAGTCCCGGAATCAGCCGCAGCACGCGCGCCTGCTCGCCGAATTTCAAGTGATTCTGAAAGCCCACCAGGTTGTAGGAGTCCGCGCGCAGATTCTCGCAGCGCAGCTGCACCACCGCATGCGGCGTCTTGCCCGTCCGCGGATCGCGCAAGCCTACCGGCTTCATCGGACCGAAACGTGGCGTATCTCGCCCGCGCCGCGCCAGCTCTTCGATCGGCAGGCACCCCTCGAAGTACTGCAACTGCTCCCACTCCTTCGCCTCTACGCCCTCCGCCGTCACCAGCGCATCGTAGAAGCGGTCATATTCCTCTTTGGTCATCGGGCAGTTGATGTAATCCGCTGTGCCCTTGTCCCAGCGCGCCGCCATGTAGACTTTGTCGCGGTCGATCGTCTCCGCATCCACAATCGGCGAAATCGAGTCATAAAACGCCAGATGCTCCTGACCCGCCAGCCGCGCAATCTCGCTTGAAAGCGCCGGCGAGGTCAGTGGCCCGCTCGCGACTATGGTCAAGCCATCAAAATCATCCAGCCGCGTCACTTCCTCGCGCAGCACCGAGATCCGTGGCTCTCCCGCGATCGCCTCGCCGATCCGCCGCGAAAACTCCGCTCGGTCCACCGCCAGCGCATGCCCGGCAGGCACGGCGCACTCATCCGCCAGCCGCAGCAGCACCGATCCGGCCCGCCGCATCTCCTGCTTCAGCAGCCACGGCGCCGTATGCTCGCTCTCGGACTTCAGCGAGTTCGAGCACACCAGCTCCCCGAAATCCGCCGTCTGGTGCGCCGGCGTCCGCCGCACCGGCCGCATCTCGTAGAGCAGCACCTCGCACCCTTGCGCCGCCGCCATCAAAGCCGCCTCGGGCCCGGCCAGTCCGCCGCCAATCACTCGTATCCGCATAGCCAATCTCGATTATAGGAAGCAAGCGTCTGAAGGATCGATCGGGATCGCTCCATGAGGCGGAATACCCGTTTTGGCGAAATAACGGAGCTTTCCGCGCGGCAGGTCAAAATCTAAAATTCATGGCCTAAAAAACGTGGTCTATTGGATGAGCTGTTGGATCGCGGTCCAGCAGCAGAGGGCTCTCATGCACAGAATTCTTTCTGACCTGAAGCTGGTTTTCCGTCAATTGCGCAGGTCTCCAGGATTCACGGCAACCGCAATCCTGATGCTCGCCTTCGCCATCGGCGCCACCACCGCCATATTCTCCATTGTCGACGGGGTTCTTCTGCGCCCGTTGCCTTTTCCCAACGCCGATCGCCTCGTCACATTAGGCGATCAGGTCAGCGGCACCAACTGGGGCAAACATGACTCCGGACCCGTCACCGGCCCCGAGGTTGTCATCTACCCGCGCGACACCCGCTCCTTTCAGAGTCTCGGCGGCTATGTTTTTACGAATTTCGAGCTCTCCGGGATTGGTGAGCCTGCCCAGATCAACGCCTCCCGCATGACGCCGGCCGTCTTTTCCGCGCTCGGCATCGCACCACTCATAGGACGCGTATTTACCGCCCAGGAAGATCAACAGAAGGAGCAGGTCGCGGTCCTCAGTTACGACACGTGGAAGAGCCGCTTCAATGGCAACCCGCACATCCTCGGCGCAAAAGTTCTGCTCGATCGCAAACCGTATCTCATCATCGGCGTCATGCCCAGGAGCTTCGAGTTCCCGCTCAATCCGGGCCGCCTCAACCGCAGCGAATTGTGGGTTCCCATGAGCTTTTCACCTCAGGAGCTATCCCCTGAGGCCAACGCCAGCTGGTACCTGAGTCTGGTCGGTCGCCTCAAGCCTGGTGTCACAGCGGCGCAGGCGCAGAGCGATGCGGAACGCGTAGCACAGCAGATCATGCGCAACTTTCCGCCGGATGAGGCGAACTTCCATATCCGGCCCGTGGTGTACCCGTTGCAGCAAATCACGGTGCTCCAGACCCGTCCGCTCCTGCGCATGCTCTTCCTCGCCGTCGTCGTTGTGCTGCTCATCGCGTGCGCCAATCTCGCCGGACTTCTGCTGGTCCGCGCGATCCGCCGTCAACGCGAAACCGCCGTGCGCCTGGCGATGGGTGCGCCCACACTCACCCTCTTGTGGCAGATGATCCTTGAAAGCCTGGTCCTCAGCGTCTCCGGAGGCATCTTCGGTATCGGGCTTGCCGCACTCGCGCTCGCTATCGGCAAAAGATTTCTGCCGGAGACCCTGCCCCTTGTGGACAACGTCACTCTCCACTGGGCTGTCGTCGCCTTCGCCCTGCTGCTCGCCGTGCTCACGGGTCTGTTCTGCGGCCTCGCTCCAGGCTTTGCCGCCCTCCGTACCAACGTAAATGCCGCGATGAAAGAGGGGGGGCGCAGTGGCTCCGCGGGCGGCGGCCATGCGCGCCTTCGCTCGACGCTTGTTGTCATGGAGATCGCTGTCGCGCTCATCCTGCTCACCGCCTCCGGCTTGCTGATACGCAGCTTCAGCAACATGAGCACCGTCGATCTCGGTTTCCGCCCCGACCACGTCACCACGGCGAGTTATGCATTGCCGCAGAGACAGTACTCCACACAGCCGCAGATCGACACCTTCAACAACCGGCTGATCCAGCAGCTCCGGCAGCTGCCTGGCATGCAGGCTGTCGGCCTGACCAACACTCTTCCCACCACAGGCAGCGGCATTACGGCTTTCGTCGTGGAGGGATACGTTGACCCTCGCGGGCCGGACCGGACGGCCGCCGCTGCCCCATCCGAGGTCATCGGCGACTACTTTAAGGCTATCGGCATACCGCTGATTCGCGGACGCTACTTCACCGAGTCCGATAACGTCGATAACCAGCTAGTCGTCATCGTGAATCACGAATTTGCCGAGCACTATTGGCCGCATCAGGATCCCGTCGGGAAACGCATGCGGCTTGGCACCGTGAAGTCGGCAACTCCGTGGATCACTGTGGTTGGAGAAGTGGCCGACGCGAAACTCAACTCACCCGATGCGGACGCGAGCGAGCAGTTCTACCAGCCAGTTGCGCAGGCTGAAAAGGCTGTTGGCGCCTTGGCTTTGCCTACAGATTTGCATGGCAACGGTGGCTACGTCGTCCTGCGTTCCGCGCTGCCGCCCGAGCAGATGGAGAACGCTCTACGCGCAGCCGTTCGCTCTCTCGATGCACAACTTCCGCTCAACCAGGTGCAGACGATGAGCGACGTCGTGGCGCAGAGCGAAGCGCCGCGCCGCTTCAACACCATCGTCATCTCCAGCTTCGCGCTGGCGGCCGTATTGCTCGCCGTGCTCGGCATCTACAGCATCATCGCCTTTTCCGTGGCTTCGCGTGTGCAGGAGATGGCCATCCGCATGGCTCTGGGATCACAACGCTCGCACATCATGCGCCTCATTCTCGTCTCGGGCCTCAAGCTTGCCGCTATTGGTTGCGCTCTGGGACTCGCCGGCGCCGCTGCCGCATCAAGCATCCTTCGATCATTCCTCTTTCACCTCAGCCCCTTCGATCCGATTGTCATGATCCTGGGCACAATCGTTGTATTCGTCCTGGCCTTGGCAGCCTCCGCCATGCCCGCCCGCCGTGCCGCTTCCGTCGATCCCATCCAGGCATTGCGAGGAGAATAGCTTCGCCGCGCTGACTTCGCGCTGCTTTTCGTCCATTCCCTGCATCAGAGTGCAATGGGAATGACCGAACCACTCTCGCCTCGCTCCAACGGCACGCGCTCCCGCGCCGTCGTCTGCCTCTCCGGCGGCATGGATTCCGCTGTCTGCGCCGCCATCGCCGCCCGCGAGCACGAGACCTACGCCCTCCACTTCAGCTACGGCCAGCGCACCGAACAGCGCGAGCTCGCCAGTGCCCGCTCCATCGCAACCGAGCTCCAGCTCGCGAAGTTCCTCCCGCTCTCCATCGACCTCTTTCGCATCATCGGCGGGTCCGCCCTCACTGACAGCAGTATCGTCGTCCCCGATGCGCCGCCGGAGGGTCCCGACCCCGACGTCATCGGCGCCAGCATTCCCGTCACCTACGTGCCCTTCCGCAACGCGCACTTTCTCGCCGCCGCCGTCAGTTGGGCGGAGGTGCTTGGCGCCCAGGCCATCTACATCGGTGCCGTCGAGCAGGACAGCTCCGGCTATCCCGACTGCCGGCCCGCCTACTACGAAGCCTTTCAACAGCTCATCCGCACCGGCACGCGCGATGGTTCCATCCGCGTCGAAACGCCGCTTATCTCCATGCGCAAGCACGAGATAGTCCGCCGTGGCCTTGAACTCTCCGCGCCCTTCCATGTAACGTGGTCGTGCTATACCGGCAGTCAGGCCGCCTGCGGAACATGCGAGAGTTGCATCCTGCGGCTTCGTGCCTTCGCCGAAGCAGGAGTCGACGACCCCATCCCCTACGCAACCGACTGGAAGCGGACGGCCAACGCCCCAAAAGAATCCACGAAATGACGAGGAGAACGAGTATGACAAAGAAACTTTGGCTCACTGCGGCCCTGATTACGCCGCTGGCGGCGCTCGGGCAGGCGGGAAGCACCGGTTCCATTCACGGTCACGCGCAGGACCCCGCCGGGACCCCGCTGGCCAACGCCCAGATCCAGGTCTCCACCGACGGCAAGACCGCCTTGTATACCTTCAATTCCGACGCGAATGGCGACTACAAGGGTGACAACATCAAGCCCGGCACCTACGTCCTCACGATGTACATCAAGGGGCCGAACGATGCCAACCCCAAGCCGGTCGACCGCTTCGAAAACGTCAAAATCGTAGCCGGACAGAATGTCGCCCAGGACTTCGATCTCTCGCGCCCCGAATACATCAAGAAGCTCTCGCCCGAGGAGCAGAAGCAGCTCGCTGACATGAAGGCCAAGAACGCCGGCATCATGAAGGAAAACTCTCAGGTGAAGAACCTGAACGCCGACCTCGCGACTGCTCGCCAGGACATCAAGGACAAGAAGTTCGACGAAGCCGCCAGCCTGATGCAGCGGGACACCACCGCCAAACCGGATGCAGCCGTCCTCTGGGTCGAACTGGCCATCGCGCAGAATGGCCTGAAGAAGTACGACGACGCCATCACCTCCGCCAAAAAGGCGATCGAGACCAATGCTGCCTCGAAGAAACCCAGCCCGGAGATTGAAGGCGCCGCCAACAATACCCTCGGCGAAGCCTACGCCGCGAAGAACCAGATTCCCGATGCCACCGCCGCCTACGATGCCGCCGCCAAGGCGCAGCCCACCCAGGCCGGCATGTTCTACTCCAACGAAGCCATCGTGCTCGCCAAGTCCGGCGCCAACGCCGATGCCGTCGCCGCCGCGGCCGACAAAGCCATCGCAGCCGACCCCACCAAGCCCGTCCCCTACTACCTGAAGGGACAGGCCCTCATCGCCAAAGCCACCGTCGATCCCAAAACCAGCAAGATCATCGCGCCCCCCGGTTGCGAAGAGGCTTACGAGAAATACCTTCAGCTCGATCCCAACGGTCCCATGGCGGCGGATGCGAAAAACATCCTTGCCCAGATCGGCAGCAAGCAGGCCAAGAGCTACAAAGCGAAATAACGCAGCAAAGGCGGACTGGCCCTTCAGCTATCCACCCACAACCGGCGCCGCCATCAGCGGCGCCGCTCTATTCTTGGCAGCACAGCGGAAGCAGGTGCCCTGCGCCAGAAGCGCCACCCGCTTCGTCTCGCGACTTCATGCTCCGCTCATCCGTTTCGTTTAGCGCCAGATTGGACCTGGGTGGCCGCACGATGGCCGTTCGCCTTCAGCCACTGCCGCACGACCTTGTGCGGAACAGGCTGGTTTGTCATGACGGAATAGACTCCGCGGCCCTCGCCTTCCCTGCACCAGCGCCAGCCGTTCTGCCCTAGCGTGGCATCATTCAAATAGTCTTTGTAGGCGAGCAGTTTGGCCAGCTCGTAGTTCCGGTCATCCAGCTGCAGCTCGCGCAGCAAATCTCCGACAGACGCGTACATCTTATTGTCCGGAAGCAGCTTGACCTGAAAGGTCATGGGGACGCCCCTCTTCTGCAGCTGATGGAGAACCTGGACAAGGTGGGCGATAGTCGGCGCATAGTGGCCGCTCTTGTTGGAGAGCCATTTGAGGTTGCCCCGCTCAACCTGCAGTTCTCCCGCTCCGGCGACGTCGGTTCCAGCCAGCAGCGAGCTATGGTGCCGGTGTCCGATCATGTGGGAGCTTACATGGATGTTTCCCGTGCGACCCATGACAAAGATCGCTTTCCCCGGCCCGGAGAAGTGCGTGACCATGCCCTTCGTATCCAGAGGCTGCGTACAAGCCGTGTCGGTGAAGAGGCGCCCTCCGGCGAAGTGCACCATCGTCATGCCAATTTGCTGATAGGTATGGTCATATTCCACCACGCGCTCCGTAAGCTTCCAGTCGACATTGCCATTTGCATCGACGACAGCACCCTGCCGCTCCAGCCACGCGCGCTCGCGAATTACCTTCTCCTGAAGCTTCTTGATACGCGCGGCGCGGGCCACGTTCGTGATTGCATCCGACTTCTCCTCGAAGAAGGCCACTCGATCCTGCAGCGATCTGCCGGCTGCCACTTTTGCGGCAGGCGCCTTCAAGGCATCCTGTTCCTGTCGCAGGTCAACGATGGAGTCTGAGAGCCTGCTCGCCAGGCCTCGAAGCATGAATTCACGCTGGCCTGAGTCCCCGACTTCGTTTTCAAAACGATCGCCTATCTCCGAGAGGTAGCGATAAATCATGCGATCACCTCCATGCCGGCGATCATAGTTCAGCCCGCTGTTTGATCTGAAGCGCGGAGATGCGGTTCCACCGGCTCCCCTTTGGTCCGAGTCACTCATGTCAGGGCCGCGCCAGGCCGTTCTACAAGACCGGCGAAGCGCGAATTGTTCAGCTGAAGACGAGAGAGGCCTGGAGGCTGGAAGCTGATAAGGGCAAAATAAAAAGTGCCGTGAATATCATCCTCACCTACCAGCAAGCCGCCACCCTCATTCTCGAACAGGCCCAGCGCCTCGCCGCCAAAGCTCCGCAACCAACCGAGCACCTTCCCCTCCTCGAAGCTCTCCACCGCGTTCTCGCCATCCCCATTCATGCCGACCGCGATCTCCCGCCCTTCCACCGCTCCACCCGGGATGGCTATGCCGTTCAGGCCACCGCCCTCAGTCGCGGCGACTGGCTGCCCGTCACCGGCATCCTCCGCGCCGGCGAGCCAGCGCCCACTGCGCCGCTCGCACCCAACTCCGCACTCGAGATCATGACCGGCGCACCCGTCCCGGAAGGCGCCGATGCCGTCGTCATGCTCGAACATGTCGAGATCGACGACGGCCGTATCCGCCTCCAGCCCGACCGCAACCTCCGTCCCGGCAGCCACATCGTTCCCGCCGGCAGCGAAGCCCGCCGCGGCGATCCGCTCATCTCCGCCGGCACCCGCCTCGCTGCCGCTCACATCGCTGCACTCGCCGCCGTCGGAGCCACTCATGTCGAGGTCTTCGCGCGTCCGCGCGTCGCCATCCTGGCCACCGGCGATGAGCTGGTCGAAATCGCCTCGACGCCAGAGCCTCACCAGATCCGCAACTCCAACAGCGCCTCGCTCGCCGCCCAGGTCGCCGTCGCCGGCGGCCAAGCACAGCCTCTCGGCATCGCCCGCGACAATCTCGACGACCTCCGTGCCCTACTCGATACGCGCGCAAAAATCCTGCGACCTGCTGCTGCTCTCCGGAGGCGTCTCCGCCGGCAAATACGACCTCGTCGAGCAGGCGCTCGCCGAGCGCGGCGCCACCTTTCACTTCACCGGCGTACGCATCCAGCCCGGCAAGCCCACCGTATTCGGCGAACTCCCGCCGCGCGATTCCAGCAGCGCCCCGCTCTCCTTCTTCGGCCTCCCGGGCAATCCCGTTTCCACCATGGTGACCTTCCTGCTCTTCGCCGCGCCCGTCCTCCGCGCGCTCGCCGGAGAAACCAATCGTGCTCCGCGCTTCGCCCAGGCCACCCTCACCGAAGCCGAGCCCGCAGCCGACATCACCCGCTTCCTCCCCGCACGCCTCGACGCCAGCTGGGACAACGCCACCGTCCGCCGCATCCCCTGGCAAGGCTCCGGCGATCTCGCCGCCACCGCCCAATCCAACTGCTTCGTCGTCCTGCCCCCCAACATTGCCGTCGCAGCCAACACCACGGTGCAAGTCCTGCTGGCCTGACTCGCCGACTTGCTGACTCGCTGACTCGCTGCCTAGCTGGGCCACGACTACACTTAACGCATGGCGAAGAAAGCAACCAAGCTCTCTCACTACGACAAATCCGGCCGGGCACGCATGGTCGATGTCACCGCCAAGCCCCCGACTCGCCGCGAAGCCACGGCCTCCGCCTTCGTCGCGCTCTCGAAGAAAGTCCTGAAAGCTCTTCCGCGAAACCCCAAAGGCAATCCGCTCGAAGTCGCCCGCGTTGCCGGCATCCAGGCCGCCAAGCGCACCTCGGAGCTCATCCCCATGTGCCACCCGCTCCCGCTCACCTTCATCGACGTAATCACCACTGTGACAAACAAAGGCGTGGTCATCACCGCCTCCGCAGCCACCACCGCCAACACCGGCGTCGAGATGGAAGCCCTCACCGCGGTGTCGGTCGCCGCCCTCACCATCTACGACATGACCAAAGCCCTCGACAAATCCATCACCATCGAGCGCATCCAGTTGGAAGAGAAATCGGGCGGCAAGAGCGGCGAATACTTGCGAACCGCCGCGGAACATGCGAGCGAGTGATCCTCGAAGTTGCCATCCTCAACGTCACCGCCGATCAGGAAACCGCCTTCGATGCCGCATTCCACCAGGCAGCGCCCATCCTCGCCAACGCGCCGGGCTATATCTCCCACGAACTCCGCCGCTGCCTCGAACGCTCCAGCCGCTACCTCCTGCTCGTGAACTGGCAAACCCTCGAAGACCACACCATCGGCTTCCGCTGCTCGCCTCAATATCAGGAGTGGAAGGAGCTCCTGCATCGCTTCTACGATCCATTCCCTACCGTCGAACACTACAGCACGCCGCTGTCTCAGTGAATGCGGACCGCAACAGAAAAGGCGCCCGAAGGCGCCCTTCTTGGTCAGCCCTTCTTACTCTTGGATCCAACCGTTACTTGTATTTATTGGCATACAGGGCAGCCTGCTTCAATTCGCCGTCCGCCTGCTGCAGCAGTTGCTTGGCGCGTTGCGCGTGTCCACCTAGCTTGTCGCCCCATGCCGCCTGTGCGGTATCAATCTGCCCGATCGCCCCGCCGATCAGCTTCTGGGCTTCGGCAAGGTGTGGGTGCTTTTGAGGGTTGATGTTCTCCTGGCCGACGACCACTCCGCCGGCAAACAATATTGCACTGAACGCACTCTGCCTAATACGATGCGATGAAGTTTCAAGGTTCTCCTCCGTAGAAATGGTTGTTGATGCGGCAAAGCCACTTCGGACCTGACTGGAACAAGCTCCCGGCACATAGCCAATCTGTGCAGCCCTGAACCTGCCGGATTGCTCTCTGTCGTCCCGGCGGATGGCGCATACTGTATCCCACCAAAAACGGCTTGGGCAATATCGCCCGTCGCAGATGGCAAAGGGCAATTGCAAAAAACAGCGTGACCTCTTTGATTACAATTCGCAAAGCGCGTCCGTGCGATGCGCCGGCCATAGCCGAGTGCCTGCAATCAGCCTTCGCGCCCTTTCGCCTTCAGTACACCGAAGACGCCTTCGCCGATACCGCCTTGAGCGCCGAAGGCGTGCTCCGCCGCATGACCCACATGACCATCTACATCGCCATCACGCCGGTTGATGAGATCCTCGGCACCATTGCGTGCGCTATCGTCGATCGAGTCGGACATCTTCGCGGTATGGCAGTTCGACCCGAGTGGCAGGGACAGGCCATTGCTCAAGAACTTCTGCGCGCAGCCGAGGACGAGATGTGCACCGCGGGATGCTCTCGCATCACTCTGGACACGACTGCACCCCTCAAGCGAGCGGTTCGCTTCTATCTTCGCAACGGTTACGTCTCCACCGGCAAAGTCACAGACTTTTTCGGGATGTCATTGCACGAATACGCAAAACAGCTCCGCCCGGCTGGAGACGAGCAGCTATTCGCTGGCCGTCCTTGACGCCGCGTGTCCCTGTCACTATCGTGTAAGCCGTTACAAAGCAGCGTGTGAAAGGCGTCTCAAACGCCGGAAGCGCGTCGCCCGTACGGCCATCTCAGAGGAGCCCATGCGCAAGACCTTTCTCGCCCTCGCCCTGTTCTCGTTGCCCATCGCCGCCACCGCACAAACCAAAGTAGCCGCCACCCCCGCCATGGGCTGGAATAGCTGGAACCACTTCGCCACCCGCGTCACTGACAAAGATGTCCGCGCCGCCGCCGATGAACTCGTCTCCACCGGCATGAAGGATGCCGGCTACATCTACGTCAACATCGACGACAGTTGGGAGGCCGACAAGCGCGACGCGCAAGGCAACATCCAGACGAACAGCAAATTTCCCGACATGAAGGCGCTCGCCGACTACGTGCACTCCAAGGGCCTCAAGATCGGTATCTACTCCGGGCCCGGCCCCAAGACCTGCGGCGGATATCTCGGCAGCTATCAGCACGAGGAGCAGGACGCGAAGACCTACGCCGCATGGGGCATGGACTATCTCAAGTACGACCTCTGCAGCTACCACGAGATCATGCAGAAGGAAGCGCCCGGCGACCAGGCAAAGCAGTACCAGATGATGCGCGCCGCCTACGAGAAAATGCACAAGGCATTGCAAGCCACCGGCCGGCCCATCTACTTCTCGCTCTGTCAGTACGGATGGGATTCCGTCTGGAAGTGGGGACCGACTGTCGGCGGCAATAGCTGGCGCACCACCGACGACATCGAAGACAACTACATGAGCATGTCCAACATCGGCTTCTCCCAGGCTGGTCTTTCGAAGTACGCCGGCCCCGGCCACTGGAACGATCCCGACATGCTCGAAGTCGGCAACGGAAAGATGAAGTACAACGAGTACCTCACCCACATGAGCCTGTGGGCCATCCTCGCCGCGCCCCTGCTCGCCGGCAACGACCTCTCGCAGATGACGACTGAAACCAAATCCATCCTCATGAACAAGGACGTCATTGCAATCGATCAGGATCCGCTCGGCAAGCAGGGCGACCGCGTTTCGGCCGAAGGGCCCTTTGAAGTCTGGTCCAAGCCACTCAAGGACGGCTCGCTAGCCGTCGGCCTCTTCAACCGCGGGCACGACGCAGAGCAGATGTCGTTGCCTTTGCAGAAGCTCGGCCTCACGGCCAGCAGCAAAATCCACAACGTCTGGAATCCCTCCGACAGCGGCCACGGACCCTGGATGGTACCCGAGCACGGCGTGGTGCTACTGGTCGTAAAAAAATAGCGGCAGCACCGTCACCAATTGGCCAACCCACATCTCGCCTTTGAGATGTGGGTTGGCTGGGGTGCCCATCTTCCCCTGTCTGAGCGACTAGAGGAAGCGAACCACACAACACACGCCGCGAGGTAGCATAAACGCATGAAGCGCCTCCTCTCCCTCGCTCTTCTCGCTCTCGTGCCTCTCACGCTCCACGCCAAGCCCAAGAGCGAACCGTCAAAGCTCGCCGGCACCTACAAAGGGGAGACCCGTGCCAAGGGCGAAACCCGCGATCAGAGCCAGGACGGCGCCTATGCCATCCGCCATCACACCATGACGCTCGACCTCGGCAAGGACGGCACCGCCACCCTCACTCAGTCGCCCGACGCCACCAGCGAGATCACCAGCTTCGCCCACTGGACCATCGACGGCGACACTCTCAAGCTCACCTTCGACCCCGTCGAGAAGGAGCCCACCCCCACACCGATCACCTTCCGCTACGCGCACAAAACGTTGACGCCCGTCGTCTACAACCACGACCTGTGGCGAACTCTCCCGCCGCCCCCGCTGAAATTCCAGAACCAGCACGATGTCAACGGCGACTACTGATCGCGCAAGCTAGCTTTTAGCCTGCACCCTGAAATCAGAATGTCCTTCGACCAGAGTGGCAAAGCCACGCAGTGGAGATCCGCTGCGCCGCAGGCGCCTCTGCCTGCAAGGCAAATGCCCGGCGAAGAAAACACGAATCCCGGCGATACAATACCTTAATGCAGTCCGCTCCAACCACCACTCCAGCCGAAGCGCTCGCATGGGCGCACCCCATCATCCAGGAGTGGTTCCTCTCCCGCTTCGGCTCGGCTACTGAACCGCAAATCGAAGGCTGGCCCGCCATCCTCGCCGCGCGCCCCACGCTGATTTCTGCGCCCACAGGCTCCGGAAAAACCCTCGCCGCCTTCCTCATCTGCATCGACCTGCTCTTCCGCAAGGCGCTTGCTGGCGACCTCCAGCCTCATACCGAAGTCGTCTACATCTCGCCGCTCAAAGCGCTCTCCAACGACATCCGCAAGAATCTCGAAGAGCCGCTGCAGCAGATACAAAAGCTCGCCCTCGAGCGTGGCTATCTCTGCCCGCCCATCCGCACCGCGGTCCGCACCGGTGACACGCTCCCCGCCGAGCGCCGCGCCATGCTCAAGCAGCCGCCCCACATCCTCGTCACCACGCCGGAGTCCTTCTTCATCCTGCTCACCGCGGAGAAGTCGCGGGCCAATCTCGCGCGCGTCCGCACCGTCATCGTCGACGAAATCCACGCCATGGCCGACGACAAGCGCGGCACCCACCTCGTCCTCTCCCTGGAGCGGCTAGACGCGCTGGTCTGCGGCGAAAACCACCTGGCCCCCGGCGCATTTATCACCGGCCTCACAACATCCAACACCGCCGTCATCCTGAGCGAAGCGAAGGACCCGCAGTTAACCTGCTTCGGTACGCCGACAGCCGCAGATGTGACCGACCAAAGGGAGCGAACCCCGCAAAACGAGCCGCAGACTCCGTTGCCTGGACGGCCAGTCCCGCAGCGCATTGGCCTCTCCGCCACCCAGAACCCCATCTCGCTCGTTGCCGACTTTCTCTGCGGAACAGGTCACCGCGACTGCGCCATCATCGAAATTGGCCGCCGCCGCCACTTCGATCTCGCCATCGAAGTCCCCAACGACGAGCTCAGCTCCGTCTCCACCAACGCCATCTGGGACGACGTCTACAACCGCATGGCCGCGCTCGTGCAGGAACATCGCTCGACACTCGTCTTCGTCAACACCCGCTCCATGGCCGAGCGGCTTGCCTTCCAGCTCGGCGAGCGCCTCGGCCACGAAAACGTCGCTGCGCACCACGGCTCGCTCTCGCGCAAGCTTCGGCTCGAAGCCGAGCGGAAACTCAAAGCCGGCGAGATCAAACTCCTCGTCGCCACCGCCTCACTCGAGCTCGGCATCGACATCGGCGCCATCGACCTCGTCTGCCAACTGAACACGCCGCGCGCCATCGCACCCGCACTGCAGCGCGCCGGCCGCGCCGGTCACTGGCGCGGCGCCACGCCGAAGGCTCGCTTCTTCGCTACCACCCGCGACGACCTGCTCGAGCTCGCCGCCGTCATACGTGCCATAAAAGCGGGCGCGCTCGATCATCTCGAAATCCCGCCGCAGCCGCTCGATGTCCTCATGCAGCAGATCGTCGCCGCCTGCGCTGCCGAGCCTTGGCAGGAGGACGATCTCTTCGCGCTCCTAACCCGCGCCTATCCCTATCGCGACCTCCCGCGCGAAACATTCGAAGAACTCCTCTGCCTGCTGAGCGATGGCATCGAATCTTCGCGCGGCCGCTACGGCGCCTACATCCTCCGCGACCGCATCCATGGTCGGCTGCAGGCCCGCCGCGGCGCGCGCTCCATCACCGTCTCGAACGGCGGCACCATTCCGGACACCGCCGTCGTCTCCGTCATCCTTCAGCCCGACGGCCATCAGATCGCCACACTCGACGAAGACTTCACCATCGACTCCGGTGTCGGCGACGTCATCCAGCTCGGCAACGCTTCCTGGCGCATCTCCGCCATCGAAACCGCCGGTCGCATGTACGTCGAAGACGCCCACGGCCAGCCGCCTACCGTGCCCTTCTGGCGCGGCGAGGCCCCGCAGCGCACCATGGAGCTCTCGCGTTGGGTCTGTCAGTTGCGCGAAGACATCGCCGCCCGCACCCCTGGTCTGCTTCCCGGCTACATCAGCCAGGCCGAGCCATCTGTCGCCGCTGCAGTTACGTGGATCAAAGACGAATGCGCCGTCAGCGACGCCGGCGCCGAGCAGCTTATCGCCTACATCGTCGCCGGACGCGCCATCCTCGGCACCGTCCCCACCCTTACCACCATCGTCGCGGAGCGCTTCTTCGACGAGGGCGGCGGCATGCAGCTTATCCTGCACGCCCCCTTCGGCGGCCGCATCAACAAGGCCTGGGGACTCGCCCTGCGCAAGCGCTTCTGCCGCGGCTTCAACTTCGAGTTGCAGGCCGCCGCCACTGACAACGGTCTCAACATCTCGCTCGCCGAGCAGCACTCGTTTCCTCTCGCTGACGTCTTCCAGTTCCTCACCACCCAAACCGTCACCGAATTGACTGAGCAGGCATCGCTCGCCTCGCCCATCTTCAAAGCACGCTTCCGCTGGGATGCCACCCGCAGTCTGCAACTGCTGCGGTTTCAAAAAGGAAAGAAAGTTCCGCCGCAGATCCAGCGCACCCGCGGCGAGGATCTGCTCGCCAGCGTCTTCCCGCAAGCCGCCGCCTGCTTCGAGAACATCCAAGGCGATATCCAGATCCCCAGCCATCCGCTCGTCCGCGAGGTCATGAAGGATGTTCTCGGCGAAGCCATGGACCTCGCCGGCCTCATCGACGTCCTCGCAAAAATCCAGTCCGGCGAAATCCAGTGCGTGGCTGTCGACACCACCGTGCCCTCCGTCTTCTCGCACGGTCTTCTCAACGCCAATCCCTACGCCTTCCTCGACGATGCCCCCATCGAGGAGCGCCGCGCCCGCGCCGTCAACATGCGCGGCATGGTCCCCGACAAACTCCTCGGCGAAGCCGGCCGTCTCGATCCCGATGCCATCCGCCAGGTCCGTGACGAATGCTGGCCCGACATACGCGACGAGCACGAGCTCCACGACCTCCTCTACGGGCTCGTCGTCGTCCCCGAGTCGATCCTCGACCATCCCCGCGCCACTGGCTGGCATATCCTGTTCGACCGCTTACTGCCACAGTCACGAGCACGATTCCTCGCAAACACCCAGCACGTCATCGCCGCCGAGCGCGAGGCCGATCACGCCAACCTGCTCTCCGTCGCACCAGACCTGCCGCTGTTACAAAAGGCCCTCCACGCCTGGCTCAACATTCTCGGCCCGCAAACCGCACAGTCGCTCGCGCAATATCTCGGCCTCGCAGCTCAACCAGTCTTCGCCGCATTGGTAGCCATGGAATCCCAAGGCACCATCCTCCGCGGCAACTTCGAACCGTCTCTAGCCGATGTCATCCTGACCGAAGCGAAGGACCTGCAGTTCACTTCCACCGCCTCACCCACAGCACCACACGAGAGCGACCAAAGGAAGCGAACCGAACAAAGCGCGACGCAGTCGCATCTGCCCGAATGGCAAATTCAGTGGTGCGAACGAAGACTCCTGCAGCGCATCCACAAGCGCACCATTCACACCCTCCGCAAGCAAATCGAGCCCGTCCCTCCCGCGCAATACATGGACTGGCTCCTCCGCTGGCAGCACCTCGCGCCGCAAACCCAGCTCACCGGCGAAGAAGGCGTGCTCGACGCCCTCCGCCAGCTTGAAGGCTTCGAAGCTCCCGCCATCGAGTGGGAGCGCACGCTCTTGCCGCAGCGCGTCGCCAACTACGATCCGCGCGCGCTCGACACGCTCTGCATGGCTGGCGTCGTCGGCTGGGGCCGCATCTCCCCGCATCCGGCATTCCTCTCCCCGGAAAGCGGCGCACCTCGCCGCGTCATCCCCACCAGCATGGCGCCCATTACCTTCTTTCTGCGCGAAGACGCACACTGGATGGACGGTTGCCTCCGCTCGCGCGAACTGCCGGAATCCGCGCTCGCCGCGTGTCTGTCACCGCTGGCGTTACATGTTCGCGCTCAGCTTGAAAACTCCGGAGCCGCCTTCGCCGCCGACCTCGCCCGCCAGCTCGCCACGCCCATCGCCGAGTTGCATAACGCTCTCTGGGAATTAGTCGCCGCCGGCCTCGTCACCGCCGACGGATACGACAGCCTCCGCGCGCTCATCGACCCACGCCGCAAATCCGCAGCCGGCACGCCCTTCCGCATGCGCGGCAGCAATCAACGAGCCCGCAACACCGCCGGCCGCTGGAGCCTCCTCTCCCCACCAGTCCCGCCGAATGTCATCCCGACCCTGAACGAAGTAAAGGGGAATGACCTGCAGTCTCCCAGCGCATCCACTGTCCCACTCGTGAGCGACCAAAGGGAGCGAACCCCGCAGTACGCGCCGCAGGCGCAGTTGCCCGGGACGGCCAGTCGCGATCAGGAAATCGAATCCGCCGCCCTCGTCCTCCTCTGGCGCTACGGCATCGTCTTCCGCGATCTTCTTGAGCGCGAAACCACCATGCCCCGCTGGCGCGAGCTCCTCGGCATGTTCCGTCGCCTCGAGGCCCGCGGCATCGTGCGCGGCGGCCGCTTCGTCTCCGGCTTCCAGGGCGAGCAGTTCGCGCTCCCACAAGCCGTCGAATCTCTGCGCGAATCCCGTAAGCAGCAGATAGCAACTACCGCAGTGACAATTGCAGCCGCCGACCCCGTCAACCTCGTCGGCATCGTCGTCCCCGGCGACCGTCCTGCCGCCACCGCCGGCCGCACCGTGCAGTTCTCCGCCGGCCACTTTGTTCCAGAACACGGCGCAGCGCCGGTCGAGATCAGCGCACATCTTCTGCAGATCCCGCTCGCCGGCGCTGCCCCCACTCAACTCGCGCTAGGTCATGACTAAGCCGAACGAACAGCTCACCTCGCGCCCCACCCCCGAAGAAGGCGAAGATTTCTACTGGGAAGGCTCCTACATGGTCTTCACCGCGGCCTGGCATCTCAAGCGTGGCTACTGCTGCGGCTCCGCCTGCCGCCACTGCCCCTTCGGCCACGAGAACGTGCCGCAAAGATTGCCTTCCTCTAAATAGATTTCGCCATCCGCCCGAGTCCGCCGAAGAACCACGCCGCCGCATTTGATCGGAAGACAGCATCCTGCTCCGCGTCCGACAAGCCACGCGCCATCTGCTGATACGCCTCATAGGAACTGGGAAAATTCCCAGCCAGACGCGAGATCGGACGATGACTGCCAAACATCACCCGTTCCGTTCCGAAGAAATTGAACACCGTATCCACCCACGGCTGCACCTGCGCCACCGGCCAATGCATACCGAATACAACCTCGAGTGCAGAGATGGTGACACGCACATTCTCGCGCGTGCTCAGTGCGCGAAGGCTGTGCTTCCAGCGCGCAAACCCCTCCTGATCTACTGCACTCGGCCAGCCCATCACCGCAATCGTGAAACCGATCTCCGGATTCTCCTCGATCGCCTCCAATAATTCCGGCAGTTGCGAAGAAAAGACCTCCAGCGAGCACTTCAACTTGTACTTCTTCAACAGGCTCAATCCCTCTCGCCACCGCGCATAGCTTGGCAAATCCGCCCGCTTCGCAAACCGCCGCATTGGATCGTTATTGTCCCATCCCAGGTGCTCTCGTACTCCGGCCACGTGGGCGTACTGCGCATAAGCCTCCAGCCTCGCTTCCAGATCAGGCGCGAGAAAATCTACCAGCCCCACAATCGCCATCGGCAGCGGTGCGCGCTCTGCCAGCCGCTGCGCCCACTCGACCTCGCGCATCGGATCGGCCGACATAAACTCATGCCACACGATGCCGTCTATCTCCACGCCACTTTCATCTGCAAGATAATCGTCAAGCAGATATCTCCGCGGCAGGGCTGAATAATCCCCGATCAGCGCCTCGAACATCGCGTCTACCCGCTCCAGGTGGGCATACCGGTTCTCCCGGTCGTCGTACAGGTGCATGTGCGCATCCACAACGCGGCGTCTTCCGGGCGCATTCATTGATGTCTCCTCTTCGCCTGCTAACCGTCTCACAGAACTACAGTGGGCGCCTGCGCCATTGTGCGAGAATGGCTCGACTCTGCTCTCCCCCGCAATCGATCCAGCCGACGAGGCCATTCCGATGCCCGACACCGCAGCCGTCCTCACGCTTGATATCGAACGCACCGGTAGCACCGTTGTTGTGAAATGCCACGGCAAGTTGCTGGCCGGCGACGATGTCCTCTACAGCAAAGTCAAACAACTGCTGCCGGACTCCAAACGGATCGTGCTGGATCTGACCGACCTCACCCGCATGGACAGCATGGGACTCGGCACGCTGGTTCGCCTCTACGTCTCAGCCCGCTCCGCAGGTTGCAACCTGGAACTCATGAATCTCGGCAAACAAGTCCGCCTGCTTCTCGGGACCGCGCACATGTTAAACGCGTTCACCATCGTCGGCGAACACGGCATCAAAATAAGTTGAGTTCACCGATCAGCTTCACCGTCCATCGTCATCCCGCCGTCTTGATCTCCAGCCCGTGCGCCATCTCCGTCCACTTCACGTTGTCCGTCGAAAACTCCTGGCGAAACTCAATCCGGTCCGGCTTCACCCACACATTCACCACGCGAAACCACGTCGTCCTGCCACCGTCCTTCACCTGCCACGGATACGTCCAGACATTTCCCTTGATCTCCAGCGTGCCCTTCCCCGCTTCACTTCCGTCCGTAGGAATGGGATAACTCGTGTAGCTCCCGGAAGCAGCGTTATAGGTAAACACCAGCAGCGCCTTCGAAACTCCATCGACATACTGGTTGCACGCAAAGTACCCGCCGCTCTTCCAGCAATCGTTGCGCAGTGTGTTGTGGTCGTGGGCCGCCTTGCTCTGCGCCGTATCCAGATGCTGAATATCAACCGTCCACGTCCCCGCGTACGCAGCAATCTTCTCGATCCCCTGCGCGCCGGCCGGCGCCGCAACCATCAGGCAAAGCACCATCACGCCATTTCTGACCAATCCTCTCATCGCCTCTCCTCGGGAAGCGCTACTAATGTACTCGGACTCACCGGCACCGTACACTTCAACAATTTCCGGAGAGTTGCGATGAACCGCATACCGCATTCATGATCGCGAGGACGATAGAGTCAGGATTTGCGTCTTGGTCATTGGTAAGCACGACCATGGCGAAGCCACTGTCGGGAAACACGGCGGTCTCTGCTGTAAATCCGCTGATTTGGCCGTCGTGCCAGATAAGCGGCCTGCCCTTGAAACCCCACAGAGCAAGTCCAAAGCCGTAAAAGCCACCTCCCGGCATTTGAAAGCCGTTCGAGGTCGTCATGGCTTGAAAGGACGCAGCTGAAACCACCTTTCCATGGATTAAAGCGTTGTCCCACGTAACTAGATCGTGCAGGTTGGAACTCAATGCCCCAGCGGCAAACGCAACGGAGCGGTCCGAAACAATTGCAGGGACTAAGCCGGAACCATTATTGGTGTAGCCGGTTGCAGCTTGGCCGGCAGGAGGCACACGATAATAGGTGCTCGTCAACTGGAGCGGTTGGAAAATGTGCTGTTCGAGATTGGCCTCGTAAGACTGGCCTGTCAGCTTTTCGATGATTGTGCCCAAAGCGAAGTAATTGCTATTGGAATACGAATACTGCGTGCCAGGCTGGAATTGCTGTGGCGCTTGGCTTACCGCCGTGAGCACCGTTGCTTCTGTTACCCCGTTTTTTGTCCAGTCACCGAACTGGGGGAAATCAGTGTAATTGGGCAGCCCTGAGGTGTGAGTCAGCAGCATGCGCAGAGTGATGGCCGGCGCAAATGTGTACTCGGGCAGATAAGTAACTATCGAATCGTCAACATGCAATTTCCCCTGCTCCTGTAGTTGCATAATCAAAGCGGCTGTGAACTGTTTCGTGATCGAGCCGATTTCAAGGATGGCGCTCGGCTCCAGTGCCTGTTGAGTGGTCAGATCAGAAAGGCCATAACCTTTCGCGTACAGCATCGTGCCGTTCTTTGCGAGAGCAATCGTCATCCCTGGGATGCCCTGTTGTTGCATTGCCGACTGGGCTATTCCATCCACAGTGCTGCCCAACCCAACGGGTTGTTGTTGCGGGCCACCGGAGCCTCCACAGCTTGTTAGGGAAAGGGCAAGCGCAAGCACAACATGGACCAATAGGAACGGAGAGCATAATCCAGGGAAGCGTCTCATATCTCACTCCCGGTGCATGTTTAGACGCGCTTTAGACTGGAAAACTCAAACTTCTTGAGTAATGGCTCCAGGTTCATTTGGGCTTAGGAGCAGAGACCAAAACCAATTGTTTCTGGATCCCCGGTCAGATCGCCGCTACCGCGCTACCAATGTACTCGCAATCGCCTGTGTCTGAAGCGGACTGAGAGCTACAATCGGCCACACTCCTTTGAGCGAATACATCTTACCCATCACTCGGTCGGTGAAGGGCAGCAGCTTGAGCATCATCTCCTTCTGAGATCGGAAAGAGGAAGCTCCATTACCATCGATCTCCCGCAACACAAAAACCTGCCATTTCCATCCATCCACTTCGCTACACTTGAAATAGAAACAATGCCAAGGAAACCACATCAGCCGCGCGCCGCGCGGCTATTTTGCTTCTATAACTCGTTTATTCAGACGAATTTAGCAATAAGCATTTGGAATGACGAATTTGATCAGCGGGAGGTAGCGTAAACAATTGCAACTAAGATAGTTACAACCACCGCTCCCGGAGCGGGAGGGGGAGGGCTGGGTAGTCAGCGAACCAGAACGCCAGTCCGCGGGAAGCTGAATGCGCCCGCGCGATCGTCGATCACATTCACCTGGCAGGTGTACTGACCCGGCTTCAGGTCCTTCAGCGGCACATCGAACTGGAACGCAATCATGTTCCGCGCCGGATCGGTCAGCTTCGTCGCCTCCACCAGCGGCGTCTCGAATACCTTGGTCGAGCCGGAAAGAAATTCGATCGAAGTCAGCAGTCGCGGCGACTGTGACTTCACATCCGCCGTTTTGCTGTTCGGCTGATAGACCTCATAGAGCAGATATAGGTGCCCGTCCTGCCGGAAGACATGCGCCACGTTCGGCACCCACAATTGCCCGTCCTGAATGAGCGGATTTGTCTGCTTGCTCTTCGGCGCCGGCTGCCGCTGATTCGCCAGCAGCACCGACGACACCTTCAGCGGCGCCTTGCTCAGGTCCGGCACATTGAGGTCGGTCTCGAACGATCCCATGTGCCCGGTCTCGTTCTCGCGCACCACAAACTTCACGTGATACTTGCCCGGCGGCAGCGTGAAGCTCGTCGTGTACTGCACGTTCTTCCGCGACACCTGCTGCTGCTGGTCAATCGCCAGCTTCACCGTCTGCCGCACATCGCCCTCGGTGCGGCCGGCCATGTCCTTCACCTCGCCGATGATGTCGATCGTCGCCTTATCCCGGTCGCCGCCCTTCACGAACGGGATCTGCGAGCCCGGCACAATCAGCGACACCGGAATGTAATAGCGGTCCGGCGCCAGCTCAAAGTAGTACGCCGCCATGTACACCGGCACATCGGTCGCCGGCAGATCGCTCTCTAGTTGTTCGGTCAACTGGCGCTCGCGGTCCTCGTGGTTGGAGTGCTGATAGTCCGCCGGCGCATAATACCCCGGCCGGTACTCCAGCTTCACATCCGGCCGACTCAACTTGATCTGCAATTTCCGATAGCGCCCGTCGCGAGCCGGATTCGTGGAGCGGAAGCCGATCACGTAATACTCGGCCGTGTCGTTCTCCATCGCCTTAAACGCGGGAGCGAAGTCGTTCGAGTCGCCATAGAATTTGCCGCCGGTATCCGCGGCCAGCGTAGACAGTACCTCCTGCGAATTGAAGTTGGCATCCAGATTGTTCTGGTAAGCCTGTCCGTTGTACGCGCTCGCCCCGCGAATCGATCCCGTCGACGCATCGCCCAGCGGCGAGACTGCCTGTAGCCCGCGCATGTCCACGCTATAGATCGACAGGTTCGCCCGCACCGCCGAGTTCGTAGCCGACCGCAGCGATGCCTGGTTCTCGATGCCATCGCGCTGAATGCCGCCCGAGAAGTAGAGCAGCGACTTCTTCTGGTTGATATACGCCAGCGACTTCGCAATCTGCGCGATCGCGTAGAGCTGGCGGTCGGTGTTCAGGTCGTTGTACTCGCTCTCGTCCGGGGTGAAGCTGCTCGCATCCTCCGTCTGGTTAGTGGTCGAGGTCGCGCCTGGCTGATAGCCCGCCTGCTGTGTGCTGTCGTAGTTCGACACCGCGGCAAGCAACGCCTGCTTGTTGGCGGTAAAGTCCTGATCCACGTTCAGGGCCGAGTCCAGCGACACCGCCGCCACCAGGTCCGCCGGCTGCATCTGCCGGTTGATGTAGTTCTTCGCCGCCAGCACCGACCGCGTCAGGTCATCCGGCTGCATCGATGTAAGGTCGAAGAACAGCACCACCAGCCGGTGATTGCGCAGCGCATCCCCGGTCACCACACCAGTGCCCTTGCCCAGCACCAGTTGCCCCTCCTTCCCGGAAATGGTCGCTTCGTTCAAAGGGGTGGCCTGGTCGATGCTCTGAAAATCAAACGTCTGGATCGTCTGCGGTTTTCCGTTCTCAAGAACTGTGAAGTCCTTCGCGGTAAGCCCCTTCACCACTGCGCCCGTATGCTTGTCGCGCACCACCACGTTGGTCAGTACCAGATCGCTCTGCACTTTCAACACGTAACTGGCATTGTTTGGATTCGTGCTGTTCGAGTTAGTACTGTTTGCCGCAGGCTGCTGCTGCGCATGCAGCAGCGGCAGCGTGAGCGCGAGACATGCGAGTGTGAGTAGAGATCGCATCAGTAACGGAACCTTGCCGTCAGCACGAAGGTGCGCATCTGTGCCGCCGACGTGACCTGACCGTATGTATTCGAGCCCAGGCTGGTATCCACGCCCGAGTACTGCACCGTATTCAGCACGTTATCCGCGGTGCCGCGCAGCTCCAGGTTGCGCATCTCACCCAGCCGGATAGTCTTCGAGAGCGACGCGTCAAAGGTCAGCGTCCCCGGGCCGGGAATCGAGTAGCGCGAAGCCGTTCCATACACCTGCCCGGGCGCAAAGTCGCTGCTGAACGCGTCCGTGTTGAACCAGCGGTCCAGCGTTCCTCCGCCGGCGGTCAGCGACACCCCCGGCACCCGGTTCGGCCGCAGCGACCCCGTACTCCCACGCGCCACGTCCGCGCTGTTGGCCACAAAGCGCGGCGTCAGCGGCTCGCCTGTCGCAAAGGCAAACGTGCCCGAGAAGGATACATTTGCCAGGCCGTGCGAGAGCCAGTTGCCGCTGGTCAGGAAGTGCGCGTCCGGCCCGAAGGGAAACTCGTACACGAAGTCGCCCTTCAGGTTATGGCGGATATCGAACGACGAATTCGACTCCTCCGCCAGAATGTTCTGCCAGTTCTGCGCCACCACGGCCGTCGTGCCGCCATTCCCGCCGATCGCGCTGGCATCATCGATCGCATGCGAATAGGTGTAGGTCGCGCCCAGCGCAATGCCGCCCTGCATACGCCTGCGCAGCCGCACCGTGCCGGCGTTGTAGTTTGAGAACCCGATGGAATCCGAGTAGTTGTAGTACACGCCGCTCAGCGACGAGTTGGCATTGCGTCCCGGCGCCGTCAGCACATCCAGCCGTGTTCCTTTCGCGCCGTTCCAGCCCACGTTCAGCACAATGCCGCTGGGCAGCGTGCGCTGGATATCGAGATTCCACACCTGCACATACGGCAGCCGGTAGTTCTTGTTCACGGAGTAATTCCCCGCTGCCTGCGGCGTGCAAGAAGCCATTCGCCAGCGTGATATTCGCGCCTTCGGTCGCTTGGTTGGTCTGCACATCGGCGAACGGTGGCTGGAAGGCGAGGTTCTGGATGAAGCTGATGTACTGCCCGTTGGCAAAGTTCATGCCATAGCCGCCGCGCACCACTGTGTTGCGAAACGCCTTCCACGCAAAGCCCACACGCGGAGAGAAGTTATCGCGATCCGGGTAGATCAGCGTCTTCGGATAGTGGCCCGTATACAGCCCTGTGCCGCCCGCCAGCACCGGCGCTACCTGCGAGAAGTCGCTGCTGGGATCGATCGTCGCCAGCCGTCCATCCTTCTCTGAATACGGCGAGAAGTATTCATAGCGCAGGCCGGCCAGTACTGTGAAGTTCGCGCGCACGCGCCAGTCGTCCTGCAAGAACGCGTCATAGATATTCGCGCGCAGATACGCCTTCTGATACGGCGCCTGGATCGTCGTCTGCTGCGGAAGCCCGAGCAGCAAATCGGCCAGCGACGAGCCCGTGCTAGGCTGACCGTTGCCGCCATTCGTCCCTGTGCCGTTGCCGCCGGAAGAGCCCGGCTGTTCCGTCGCAAGGCCGGTAAAGATAAACGTGCCGGTAGAGTTCGCCTGCCCGATCATGCTCAGGTCGACGCGTTTGTAGTCGCCGCCGAACTTCACGTTGTGCTTGCCGTGCACCCACGAGCTCGAATCGGAGACCCCCAGCGTCTGATTCGTCTGAAAGTTCGGCTGCTCCTCATTCAGCCCGGAGAACTGCACCAGCGTCGCATTCGGCAGACCGTAGTTCAGCGGGTTGGCCGCCGCGCCGCTCAGCACATTGATGCCCAGACTCTTCGCGATGTCCTGTTTGTTGGTGAAGAAGTTGCTGAGCTGCGAATTCGAGCGGTTCACGTTCGCAGTGATGTTGCTGGTCAGCCGCCCCATGCCCAGGGTGTAGCCAAGCTGCAGCGAATATTGATGCGTCTGCTGCTTGCCGCCAAGCTCCGGAAACAGGTTCACCTCATCCGCGCCGGTGTGGCTGTAGTTGAAATTGGCATTGATGCTCTGGTGCAGCCCCGGGGCGCTCGCTCCGGAAAACTGGCGCACCATACTGGAGATCGCCGAGCCGCCGCCAAAGCTGCGCATGTAGCGCGCGCCCACCGTCGTCGTGTTGGTGGTCGCAGTGGTCAGCCGCTGATAGTTCTGCCGGTTGGTCGTCGGCAAATTGGGCAGCGGCATATACGTCAGCAGCGCCGTGGCCTGCGGACTGATCCGTCCTGCCGGAATCACATTGCCGGGAAACGGCAAACCTGTGATCGGGTCATAGATCGTCGGCTCCCCGGCTGCCGAAAAATCTCCACCACGCAGCGTTGCATCCGGCACCGTTCCGTAGTTGTCGAACGGCGACGACGAGTGGTTGCCGATAAGCGACAGGAACAGAAAGTCTTTCGTATCGTGCTCGATCAGATGCGGGATGTAGGGCGATCCCGCGAAGATCGCACCGAAGCGATTCGAGTTGTACGCCGGTTGCGGTTCCTCCTGTCCGCGCAACGCAAAGTCCTTCGCGTTGAAGAGACTGTTGCCTCCCGTCCAGAACAGCGCACCATGCGGCTTATTCGGATTGAAATTCCGGAAGTTGAATCCGCCGCGTCCACCGCCACCAAAGCCGCCGCCCCCGCGCCCACCTCCGCCTCCGCCGCCTCCGCCACCCCTGAAGCTGACGTTACCGTCGCCACCACCAAATCCGCCAAATGCGCCCCCGCTTCTGCCCCTGCCCGGGAATCTGCGCCAGCGTCTGCTGCTGTTGCATGTTCTCCAGGTTGTCGCGCATCTGCTCCATGTTGACGCCGGCGAATGGATTCGTCGTGCCGCTCTGCCCGTTCACAGTGACCGACTCCGTGCTGACGTCGTTGTTACCCGCGGCAGAGGGCAGTGCAGCACCGCCGGTATCGCCGCCAGCGGTGATCGCTCCCAGCGCTCCGGCCATCAGTCCCAGAGATTCTGCGCTCCCTGACCAGCCAAGTACTGACGCGGTCCCTGGTCCACCTACCCGGACTCGCCTGGCGCCGCGCCTCTGCCTGCTCGATCTGCTGCTGGCGCGAAGCAAGAATTAGCGAGAAATCCGTCCGCTGGCACCGTGGCGCCACCGTGCAGCAGCACCTCCTTGGTCGCGCCCGCAAAGGCCGCGAAATCCGCACGCACCACATAGCGCCCGTCTTCGTCGATGTGGAGAGTGAACGCGCCATGGCTATCGGTCGCGGTTACATATTGTTTTCCGGTCAGCGTATTCTTGGCCGTCACAGCTCACACCGGGCAGCGGCGTCTGGCCGGATTTGACCACGCCCGCAATCGTTCCCCCTGCCAGCAAATGCGCAGCCACCGGTACAGCTGGCGGCTGCGGGGCCTGCGTTGCCGCAGTCGGTTGCTGCGGAGCAGCGGGCGAGGACCGCGGCCGGCCCGCCGGCCATCCACAGAGCGGCACCGTCGCCAGCAATGCACCCAGCAAGCCAATCCGCCTCATCGGGCCTCGGACCCGGCATCGAGCCATGGTTCATGTCCCTTCAAATCGAAAACCGTCAACGTCGTCGCGGTGAATGTGCCGTTCATCACATGGCCCTCGGCGCGAAAGCCCTGTCCCGGCCGCACCTCGGCCAGCGTTACAGAATCGCGCTTCTCGCGGAATGAGGTATTTTCGTCCACCGCGATCTTCTGCTCCACGCCATCCAGCCGGTGCACCTGAATCGTGGTTCCCGCAATTGAGACGATCCTCCCCGCGCTCCACGTCTTGCCCAGCCCCTCGCGCGCCTTACGTACCTCCTCGGCCGGAATATCGATGAGGATTGCCGCCCCAACCGTCTTCTTCTTCTCATCCACATTGCCCGCCGCGAAAATCATGTCGCCTGCCTGTATCTCGCTCGCACGGATCGGCCCCCGGTCCTTCATCAGCCGAGTATTCGCGCCATAAAGCACTCGCCACGGCTGCCCGCTCTCCGTCTTCACGGCAAAGCTTCCGTCGTTCTTTCCCCTAGGTGCCGCTGAAATCACCGTCGCCCGCAAGGTATTCTCGCGGGAGAATTGGGCCCAGCCCTGGTCGTTGTCAACCTGCGCCCGGGCCGCGGAGGTGGCGAACATCGCCGCCACCGAAACCAGCACGCTTGCTGCGGATAGACGAAGATCCCGCCTGCAGCGATGCGCCTGAAAACTCGGAATACATGGAAATTAAGAAGTCGTCTCCTTAGACGAGCATACGAGGTCAAAGGACGCTGGGTTCACTCGCGGGAGCAAGCATTTCACCGGGCTGGAATGACTTTCCTGTCACTGAGGCGAACGCGCCCTTCTACACAGCAGCCATGCTCTACACTCCCGCCATGGCCAGCACTTCGGTAGTCGATCACCACGAAAAACACTTCGAGTCGGGCGACACCGTCCGCGACATCGTCATTGGCATGTCAGACGGCCTGACCGTCCCGTTCGCCCTCGCCGCGGGGCTCTCCGGGGCGGTCAATTCCCTGCACATCATCGTGCTTGCGGGATTGGCGGAGATCGCCGCCGGCGCCATCGCCATGGGGCTGGGCGGCTATCTGGCGGCACGCGGTGACGCGGAACACTACCGCAGCGAGCGCCGGCGCGAAGAGATTGAAGTCGTCGAGCGCCGGCGGGATGAAGAGGAGGAGATCTACGAGATCTTCGACGCCTACGGTGTGGAGCGACACGAAGCAAAGCCAGTATTGTCCGCGCTCCAGCGCAATCCAGCGGCCTGGGTCGATTTCATGATGCGCTTTGAGCTGGGCCTCGAAGAGCCACAGGCAGGCCGCGCACTCCGCAGCGCGATAACCATCGCCGCCTCGTATATCGTGGGCGGCCTCGTCCCCCTGCTCCCGTACATGCTCGGCACAACCCGTACCGCGCTTCCGGCATCGGTCGGCATCACGCTGTTGGCACTGCTCCTCTTCGGAGCCGTCAAGGGCCGGGTCACCGGTGCCGGCACAGTGCGCAGCGGATTGCAGACGGTCATCATCGGCGGCCTGGCCGCGGCTGCCGCCTTCGGTCTGGCGCACCTCCTGAGCGCCTCCTGAGGCCGCCCGTTCGAAACTATTGTGAGCGTATGGTAACGAACCTGTGATTATTATCCCGCGGTTACCAAATCTTCGAGTCCTTCACGCACCTCTTGTGCATCCATAGGTAGGCTGCGTAGTGTTCACAGGTTATGGTCTGCTGGCTGGCACGATGCAGACCCCACGTTAGCAATTTTGTGACAAACGAAATGCTAGGCTGTGCGAGCAACGGCAAGGCATCGGACGGGCTCCAATTGCGAAGCACATACGAACTGTAAGGACACGCAGAATCCATGTCGGCAGCAGTAGAACTCAGTGCGCCCGGACTTCTGACCGCCTTCACGGCAACGCGTCGGCAGAGCCTCGCGCTCTGTACCCCGCTCACTGCGGAAGACATGATGGTGCAGAGCTGTCCTGAGGCGAGCCCCGCCAAGTGGCACCTCGCCCACACAACATGGTTCTTCGAAACATTCGTTCTGCGTGAATACCTCCCCGGCTATCAGCCTTATCATCCTGACTTCCTCTGGCTCTTCAACAGTTATTACAACGACGTCTCCGATCAGCCGGAGAAGAAACTTCGCGCCTCCTTCTCGCGTCCATCTCTGGAAGCGGTTCTCGCCTACCGCCAGCACGTAGACGACGCCATCGCCCGGCTCGATCAGGTGGGCGAGCCCTCAGAAGCGGCACAGCGCATCCAGTTGGGTATTCATCATGAGCAGCAGCACCAGGAGCTGCTCTGCTACGACATCAAGCACGCGTTCTGGAGCAATCCGCTGCATCCCCCTTACGCAGAAGGCAGCGCGTTTTTGTCGTGCGCGCCTCCCCTGCGCTGGCTCGAGTTCGCCGGTGGTCTCACCGAGATCGGTCATGTCGGGCGAAGGCTTCGCGTACGACAACGAATCGCCGCGCCACACCGTCTTCCTGCAGCCTTTCGCACTCGCATCACGCGCCGTCACCTGCGCCGAGTACCTCGCCTTCATCGAAGACGGCGGCTACACGCGGCCCGACCTCTGGCTCTCCGAAGGCTGGGACACGGTAAATGCGCAGCAATGGAAAGCGCCGCTCTACTGGCGTCAGCAGGATGGCGTCTGGAAGATTTACACCATGCGCGGCATCGTGCCGTTGAGCGACATGGACGCGACGCCCGTCTGTCATTTGAGCTACTTCGAAGCCGACGCCTATTCCCGTTGGGCCGGCAAGCGGCTGCCAACGGAAGCCGAGTGGGAGGCCGCCGTGGCAGAGCGTCTGCCGGCCGTCCCGCAAAACGCCAACATGCTTGAGAGCGGCCAGATGCATCCCGTCGCCGCGCTTGATGCGGAACTCGATCAGGTCTTCGGCGATGTGTGGGAATGGACGCGCAGCGCTTATCTTGGTTATCCCGGCTACCGCGCGCCGGCGGGTGCGCTCGGTGAATACAACGGCAAATTTATGTGCAACCAGATGGTGCTCCGCGGTGGTTCGGCTGTCACACCGCGCTCCCATATCCGCCCCACCTATCGCAACTTCTTCTCGCCTGCCGCGCGCTGGCAATTTGCGGGTTTGCGCCTGGCCCAGGACCAATCGCAAGAATCATCCGAAACACAACCATCCCGGCACGGGAGAAAGATTTCCAGATGAATGCAGTCACACTACCCCAGTTGCCCGCGGCGGCATACACCCCGCTTGGCTCCGAGGTCTATCGCGGCCTCACCGCTCGACCGCGTACGCTTAGCCCCTGGCTCTTTTACGACCAGGAGGGTTCCCGGCTCTTCGAACAGATCACCGAGCTCGACGAATATTACGTCACCCGCACCGAGCGCGGCATCTTCCAGGCGAATGCAGATGCCATCGTCGCTGCGGCCTCGGCGCCTACTCCGCACGGCCTTGAGCGCGAACTCACTGTGATTGAGCTCGGCGCAGGCACCGCAACCAAGACCGGACTGCTGCTCCAGGCGGCAGTGCGCCGTCAGGAAACCGTGACCTACTGCGCCCTGGACGTTTCGGACTCGGCGCTTCGCGAAGCACGCCACAACCTTACCTCTGCCATCCCCGGCGTGGTCTTCGAGTCGCGCGTCGCAGACTACACCCAGGGACTTGGCGACCTCCCGGCAGACGGCACACGGCGCCTGGTGCTCTACATCGGATCAAACCTTGGCAACTTCGAACCTGCCCAAGGCCGCGAATTGCTGCGCGACATTCGCAAACAGCTCACGCCCGGCGACATGCTTCTGCTAGGCGTGGACCTGGTCAAGGACATCCCCACCATCATCGCCGCGTACGATGATGCGCGCGGCGTGACCGCCGCCTTCAACCGCAATGTGCTGGCCCGCATCAATCGCGAGCTCCATGCCGATTTTGACCTCATGAAGTTCCGCCACAAGGTGCGCTGGAACGGAGAGCACACGCGCATCGAGATGCACCTGGAGAGCCTGGTAGCGCACGAGGTCTCCATCGGTGCGCTCGATCTCTCTGTCGCCTTCCGCCGCAGCGAGACCATTCACACCGAGAGCAGCTACAAGTTCACCATCGACGGTGCACACACCCTGTTGGCACAGACCGGATTCAACGTAGTCGAGAACTGGACCGATCCTCAAAAGTGGTTCGGCGTCTTCTTGGCCCGCGTCAGCTAGACCGCAGATCTGTCATTTCGACCAAAGCCGTCGCGCGGCAAAGCGGTCGGCGCAGTGGAGTAATCTACTGTTTCATTTGGTTCCACAGGCCGGGGCGCAACGCTCCGGCCTCTCCTCTTTACAGCTCTCCCGGTGCGCGCGTAGGATGCTGCCGCTTGTCCATCCGGTCGCAGGGCCTCCACGGATCCGCAGGTCGGTCGCCCGCCTCCACGTCGCGCACCCGCTTCACGCCCAGGGAGACTCCAGTGACCCCCATTCGCTTCCTCGCCCGTACGTACTCCGTGCGTCTCGTCCTCCTCCTGGCCTGCATCTTCGGCTTCGCTGCCGCAGCCCGCGCCGCTGATCCGCCCATCCCCGCGCAGCACGTCCGTATCCACTACTTCAATCCGGACAACAGCTACACCGGCTGGACCGTCTATGCCTTCGGCGACACCAGCGAAGATCAGGGCAACTTCAACGGCGGTCCTGTCCAGGTCGCCGGCACTGATGACTTCGGCGCCTATTTTGATGTCGGCATCACCGCGACCGCGCAGGACGTCGGCATCATCATCCACATGGGGAACCTGAAGGACCCCGGCCCAGACGAGCACATCGACCCTGCCACTCAGGGCAACGAATACTGGCAGATCTCCGGACAGCTCGGCCTCAAGACCACGCGTCCCGCCATCCCTGAAGGCAACGGCACGCCCATCCCTGAAGGCCACGCGCGCATCCACTACTACCGCCCGGATGGCGACTTCGCCGGCTGGTCCCTCTACCCATTCTTCGCCACCAGCGACCCCACCGGCAACTTCTGTAACACAGAAGATTACATATCTGGCTTTGACAGCTATGGCGCCTACTACGACGTGGGCATCGACCCCTCGCTCAACGGCGGACAGCTCGGCTTCATCATCCACAACTGCGCGCTCGGAGTGAAGGACCCCGGGCCCGACATGCATCTGCAGATCAACCAGTACAACGAGGCCTGGGTCATCTCCGGCGATCCAACCGTCTACCTTTCGCAGCCCACCGCCGCACAATTGCTGAACGCAGTCTTCGGCAAAGAGCAGGCCTATTGGCTCGACCACAGCCACGTACTCATCAAACCGCAGTACCTGCAGAGCGGCAATACCTACTCGCTCATCTACAGCTTGACCGGTGGCCTCACGGTCGCCAACACCGGCGTCAGCGGCGGAACCAGCATTCCGCTCGTGGCCGGCGGCACGCTCACTCAGGACGAACTCGCACGCTATCCGCAGCTTGCCGGATACGCCGTCCTCAGCCTGCAGAACACCGTCCAGCCCAATACGCTGCTCACCGCGCTCAAAGGCCAGCTCGCCGTTTCCGTCACCGGCTCCGATGGCACGCTCGTCTACGCCACCGGCGTGCAGGACGCCGGCGCGCTCGACGACCTCTAATACTACAGCGGCAAACTCGGCGTCGTCTTCCATCACAACAACGACCGTGCCTGGTCCGACTGGCCGGACGATGAAGACTACCCCGTCAAGCTCAAGCTCTGGGCGCCCACCGCGCAGAGCGTCTCGCTGCAACTCTACGAACACGCCGGTGACACCTCGCCGTTCAAGACCATCGCCATGCATTCGCACAACGGAGTCTGGGTGGCCGATGGCGACTCCACATGGCAGGACAAGTACTACCTCTACAGCGTGCAGGTGTAGGTGCCGGCCGACCACGCCGTCGACACCAACGTCACCAGCGATCCCTACTCCATCGACATCGCCATCAACGGCACCAAGAGCCGCATCACCGATCTCGATTCGAACGAAACCAAGCCGCACGGCATGGGACGGACAACCCTCACCCGCGCTCGCCAGCCTCAACGACCTCAGCATCTATGAACTCCACATCCGCGACTTCAGCATCAGCGATCCAACCGTCCCCGCGCAGGATCGCGGCATGTACGACGCCTTCGCCGATCAGATTCCAACGGCATGAAACATCTGCGCACGCTGGCCCACAGCGGACTGAAGGCCGTCCACATCCTGCCCTCCTTCCACATTCGCCAGCATCAACGAGGACAAGAGCACCTGGCTGACCACCGGTGATCTCAGCAGCTACCCGCCTGACGGCCAGCAGCAGCAGGCCGCCGTCACCGCCATTCAGAGCCAGCGACGGTTACAACTGGGGCTACGATCCGGTGCACTACATGACGCCGGAGGGCAGCTACGCCATCAATCCCGACAACCGCGTCCGCGAATACCGCACCATGGTCGAGGGCCTGCACCGCGCCGGTCTGCGCGTCATCCAGGATGTCGTCTTCAACCACACCAACGCCTGCCGGCGAAGGCCCCAATTCCAATCTCGATGAGGTCGTGCCGAACTACTACCACCGCCTCGACGCCAACGGCAATCTTGACACCGGCTCCTGCTGCGCCGGACACCGCGACCGAACACCGCATGATGGAGAAGCTGATGATCGACACCCTCGTGCTCAACGCGCGCGAGTACAAGATCGACGGCTTCCGCTTCGACATCATGAGCTTCCAGTTCACTCTACAACATGCAGGACATCCTCACCGCCCTGCACGCTCTGACACCGCAGAGCGACGGCGTGGACGGATCGAAGATCTACCTCTACGGCGAAGGCTTCAACTTCGGCGACACGGTCAACAACGCCGATCGGGCCCAACGCCGACCAGATCAATCTCTACGGCTACGGCATCGGCACCTTCAACGACCGCATCCGCGATGGCATCCGCGGCGGCAGTCCGTTTACCGATGAGCGTGTGCAGGGCTTCGCCACCGGCCTCGCTCACCGACTCCAGCGACTACACCAACCAGAGCACCGCGCAATCCGATCAGCACAACACCCTGCTGCTACAATACTCGACTGGATCCGTGTCGGCCTCACCGGCAATCTGCGCGACTACACGCTCATCGACATGTCCGGCGCCACCGTCAACAGGCTCGCAGGTCGACTATAACGGCCAGCCCACCGGCTACACCGCAACTCCGATCGAAGCGGTGAACTACTGCTCCGTCCACGACAACCAGGACCTCTTCGACGCCGTGCAGTTGAAGTCCAGCTGCTGCCGACACCATCGCCACGCGCGCGCGCCGTCAGGTGCTCGCCATGGGCCTCGTCGCGCTCGGCCAGGGCGTGCCGTTCTTCCAGGCCGGCGACGACCTGCTCCGCTCCAAGGACATGGACCAGAACAGCTACGACTCCGGCGACTGGTTCAACAAGATCGACTGGAGCGGCGCCGGCGACAACTGGGGCATCGGCCTGCCCATCGCCAGCCAGAACCAGGGCCAATGGCCGCTCATGCAGCCGCTGCTCGCCAACGCATCGCTCAAGCCCACACCCGCCGACCTCAACTACACCACCAGCTGCCTTCCAGGACCTGCTGAAGATCCGCTACAGCTGCGGTCTCTTCCGCATGGCGACGCTTCGCCGAGGTGCAGCAGAACCTCACCTTCCTCAACACCGGCCAGAACCAGATTCCCGGCGTCATCGCTGATGCGCCTCAAATGCCAATGGCGGCAACTACGGCCACGTATCGGCAGATCCTCGTCATCTTCAACGGCACCACAACCAGCACATCTCTCTCGGATCCATCGCTGCAAGGCGCGCACTTCCAACTGCATCCCGTCCTGCGCGGCTCGACGGACATCGCAACACGCCAGTCCACCTTCCAACCTTCGACCGGAACAGCCACCGTGCCCGCGCTGACGGTCGCCGTCTTCGTCAGCGAGCAGGACTAGAACAGCGAGCGCGTAATCCCCCGCGTCGTCTCATTCCCATCGCTTTGCCTCGGTTATGTCCGACCGGGGCGAAGCGAAATTGAGGGATATGCTCTTCCCGTACACTCAATCGCGAACCGCTATGCACATCCGCCTCGCGACCGAAGCCGACATCCCCGCCATCCTCGAGCTGATCCATGCACTAGCCATCTACGAACGCGAGCCTGACGCCGTCCAGATCGGAGAAGCCGAGTTGCGCCGCGATGGCTTCGGACCGCGGCCGCTCTTCGAGTGCCTCATCGCGGACGACCAGGGCGAAGCCGCCGGCTTTGCGCTCTACTTTCCCATCTACTCCACCTGGCGCGGACCCAGCATCCATCTCGAAGATCTGTTTGTACAGCCGTCGCATCGCGGTCGTGGCATCGGCAAGGCGCTGCTGGCGCAGGTTGCCGCCATCGCAATGGAGCGCGGCTGTGCCCGCCTGCAATGGGACGTCCTCGACTGGAACACGCCCGCCATCGACTTCTATCGAAGCTGCGGAGCCATCATGCTGGAGTCGTGGCGCATCATGCGGGTCACCGGACCGGCCCTTGCCCGGCTCGCAAAGTCGCCTTAGAAGATACGTAAGCGATTACACTGTCAATCGTCCGCCATCCGCACTCAGGAGACCGCCTCGTGTCTTTGCGCGCTGCCATCGCTTCCGCCTTTATACTTTCCGCCGCACTCTTCACCAGCCCGATGGCGCATCCGCAGAGCATCGAATACCGTCCCGATGCAAAGGTCTGGATCATCCAGGCCGGCGAGTTCACCTACGCGATGGGAGTCAACGAACGCAACTGGCTGCAGTCGCTCTACTGGGGTCCGCGCATCGATCGCGCCGCAGATATCCCCGCCGCCCATAGCCTGCCGGAGCACGCCGCGTTCGACCTCTCCACCACCACGACGCCGCAAGAGTATGCCGCGTGGGGTGCTGGCCTCTACACCGAGCCCGATCTGAAAGCGACTTTCGCCAGCGGCAATCGCGACGTCGTGCTCGAGTATGTCGACCAGCATCAGACACACGACGCGACCAGCCAGACACTCGAGATAACTATGCGCGATATCAAGCTCGCGCTCAGCGTCCATCTCTTCTATCGCGTTTACAACGGCCAAAGCGTCATCGAGCGCTGGTCCACCATCGAGAACCAGACCAAGGAAGACGTCATTCTCGAAGACGCTGCCAGCGCCACCTGGAGCCTTCCCAACCTCCAGAATCGCAACTACCGCGCCCATTGGCTCACCGGCCGCTGGGCCGGCGAATGGCAATTGCAATCCGCCCCGCTGAATGTAGGCAGCGAAGTCATCGAAAGCCGCCGCGGCTCGACTGGCAACCAGGCCAATCCCTGGTTTGCGCTTGAAACTCCAGACTCCGCCGGCGATGAGGAGCACGGTGGCGTCTACTTCGGCGAGCTCGGCTGGAGCGGAAGCTGGCGCATCACCATGGAGCAGAGCTCCGTTCATCAGGTTCGTATCACTGGCGGTTACAATCCCTTTGACTTCGGCTATCGCCTCGCCTCAGGCGAATCGCTCACCACCCCACCCTTCTACGGCGGCTTCACCGACGGCGGCATGGGCGAGGCCTCGCGCATCCTGCATCGCTTCCAGCAGGGCGTCATCCTGCCCGGCGCGCCGCATCCCAAACTGCGCCCCGTCCTCTACAACTCATGGGAAGCCACCGAATTCAACGTCAGCGAGGCCGGCCAGGTCGCGCTTGCTGAGAAAGCCGCACAGCTCGGCGTCGAGCGCTTCGTCATCGACGATGGCTGGTTCGGCCAGCGCAAAAACGATCACGCCGGACTCGGCGACTGGTACGTCAACAAGGAGAAGTTTCCCAACGGCCTCAAGCCCGTCATCGATCGCGTCCACCAGCTCGGCATGGACTTCGGCATCTGGGTCGAGCCGGAAATGGTCAACCCCGACAGCGATCTCTACCGCAAGCATCCCGACTGGGCCATGAACTTTCCCGGCCGCCCGCGCACCGAAGGCCGCAACCAGCTCCTGCTCAATCTCGCGCGTCCGGATGTGATGGAGTACACGTACCACTGGCTCGATGAGCTGGTCTCGAACAACGACATCGACTTTCTCAAGTGGGACTACAACCGCAACTGGTCCGAGCCTGGTTGGGATGCAGTGCCCGTTGCTGACCAGAAGAAGATCTACGTCGCCTACGTCCAGAATCTCTACACCATACTTGATCGCCTGCACGCGAAGCATCCCAAACTCGAGATCGAATCCTGCTCCGGCGGCGGCAGCCGCGTCGATCTCGGCATCATGCGCCACACCGTGGAGGTCTGGCCCTCCGACAACACCGACGCGCTCGACCGCCTCTCTATCCAGGATGGATTCACCCACGCCTACACTCCCGGCGTGATGATGGCCTGGGTCACCGATGCGCCCCATCGCAAGACCCCGCTCAAGTTTCGCTTCCTCGTGGCGATGGAAGGCTCACTCGGCATCGGCGCCAACCTCAACAACTTCACTCCCGAGGACATGGATACCGCGAAGGATCTCGTTGCCTTCTATAAGACCATCCGCCCCACGGTCCAGCAGGGTCTGCAATACCGGCTCATCGCACCTTCGCGCCCCGCCGCGCCCAGCGAGCGCGCCGCCACTGAATACGTATCTACGGATGGCGCGCAGGCAGTCCTCTTCGCCTATCTGCACTCGCAGAACTTCGGCGATCCGTATCCGCTCGTGCGCCTCGAAGGCCTCGATCCCAAAGCCATCTACCGCCTGCGTCCGCTCGACGCAAAACAATTGCGCTCCCCACAGCAAGCCAGCGGCAGCTACTGGATGAGCCACGGCCTCCAGCTCGACCTGCGCGGCGACTACGACAGCACCGCCGTCGTGCTGGAGCGGCTGCACGGCGCTCAATAGGAGCATGAATAAACAGGGCGACGCTGGAGGAAGCAATCGCGGATGAATCCCGGCGGCTGTCGGCGCATGCCTCGATATTCACGAGGAGCGCGGGATTTTTTCTTGCAAGCAAACAGCAACCCGGCATACCGTAATCAGGCTAGCTTGCTCGCATTCCAGCCCCCACCCCGTTGCCAGCGTACGTCCTGAAAGACAAGGCAACCCGGTCTGAGATCTGCGGCGCTAAAAGTGCACACTCAAACTTTCCCTACGCCTTGGGAGGTCGCATGAAATCGACTGGGTTTCGTCTGCTCTTGGGTCTGTTGATGTCAGGATTTCTCGTCGCCTGCGGTGGCGGAGGCAGCAATCCGCCTTCCAATCCTCTCAGCATCACGACCACATCTCTAGCGTCGGGACAAACAGGCGCAGCCTACAGCGGCACGCTCTCCGCGACCGGTGGCACCGCGCCCTATACCTGGAGCGTCAAGTCTGGTTCACTGCCGGCTGGCCTCTCCCTCAGCGCAGCAGGCGCAATCGCCGGAACGCCTACGGCCGCGGGCACGTCCAAGTTTGCCGTCCAGGTCGCCGATAGCAGTTCGCCGGCGCAATCGGCGTCAGCGAACCTATCACTAGCCGTCAGTGGCGGCGCTCTGCAGATCACCACCACCACCGCGCCCACCGGAACTGTTGGCACCGTGTATCCGTCCTTCCAGCTTGCGGCAACCGGCGGAGTGCCTCCATACACCTGGGCCGTAGCCGCAGGCTCCAGCCTCCCAGACGGGCTCATGCTCAGCACCGCCGGCGTCGTCACCGGCACGCCGACCAAGGCCGGTACCTTCACCCCCAGCATCGCCGTCACCGACGAAACCGGAACCAACACTCTCTCCGCGCCGGTCAACTTCACTATCAACCCGGCCGGCACTCCGCTGCCTGACGGCGGATACGCCTTCCAGTTCAACGGCAACACTCCCGCTTCCAAAGGCGGCAATCCGGTCGCTATCAGCGGTTCGTTCCTTGTCGTAAATGGCGGGGTCCAGGTTGGTGCATACAGCGAGAATGAATTAAACCAAACGCCCGTGATCGTTCAAGCATTCACTGGCGGCTCCGTCTCCATCGCGCCCAACGGACTGGGGCAACTCGTGCTGAACCTCCCCAACGGCAATGTCACCTTTGCACTCGCCGTCCCTGCCTCGGCTACGACAGCAAACAATGACAGCGATATCCGCATGATCGAGTTTGACGACACCACCGGCTCCGGCATGCGCGGCTCCGGCGTCCTGAAGGCCTCCAGCGTCAGCAATGTAGCTCCCGCCAACCTCAAAGGCGGCTATGCCTTCGGATTCCGGGGCTACGATACGCATTCGCAACCCGTCGCAGTTGTCGGCTCATTCCAGGCAGATGGCAGCGGCAATATCACCAGCGGAAGCGTCGATCTCAACGACAACGGCACGGTTTCCAATTCCACTTCCGTCACCGGGTCCTGCACTCCTGCCAGCCTCGGCGGCCTTATTACGTTGAAGATCGGAAGCAACACCCTGAACTTCGACTATTACCAGGTGAGCCCGACGGAGTTTCTGACCACCTCGGCAGATCAGACTTCCGCTACGATTCCGATTACGACTCCGATGGTCAGCGGCGTCGTGCTGCAGCAGCAAACGGGCCCATTCACGAGCGCCTCGTTTACTGGAGCAAACGTGCTCGAAATGACCGGCAGCGCGCTCCAGCCCCCCGCGGCTTATATACCGGATGTCACGCTGGGCCTGCTCACCAGCAACGGCAAAGGAAGTGTCAGCGCCAGCTACGACGAGTTCAAAACTTCCCTGGTGGCGCCGCAGACCTACACCGCAAGCTACACAGTCGATGCCACCACCGGGCGCACACCCATCACCGTGAGCAGTGCGACCAAAGCGGTCCTGTACCTGGTCAGCAACACCAAAGCCTTCGCATTCGGCGCAGACACCTCCACCAGCTCCGGCCTGGTCGAAACACAAACTGGTTCGCCCTTCACCGACACATCGCTCAAAGGAAATTATCTCGGCGGAACGACTCCGTGGCCCGATGTTCACGTGGTAAGTCTCGTCGCAGCGGACGGAAGCGGAAACGTGCAGTTCACCAGCGATCTCAGCGGATCAACAGGACTGATGCCGGATGTGATGGTTTCCGGCACCTACTCCGTTGCGAATACCGGCAGAGCAGCGCTCACGGTTGCCGGCGACTCGACGCCGCAAATCTTTTACGTTGTTTCACCCACCAAGGCGGTCTTTCTCTCCGGCGAGGCAGGCGGCTTCCTGGCCAGCTTCGAACAATAAACTCACGCTCCAGGCGGCGGCCGCGACCGCGGCCGAGAAGTCACGCCAGCAACCGGTCCGTCGGCGTGCGCTCACAGCCCTGTGAGCCGCGGATGACGCTTCCCCATTCTCGCGCAAGACACCGCGCGCGCCGGTACCTAATTGGTTAACATACCGCCCCCCTCTTCCATGGGCGGCCTTCCAGGATACCTGCTTCGTTACGTTTTGATGAGATCAAAAACGATTAGAACTTCATCCCTTTAGACAAACGACTGTCTATTCCAGCCTGCCGAGCTTTGCTCCAGTTAACGATTTCGCAAAATGTCCCGATCGGGTGTTTACCCTTCGGTACTTGCCACCTCGTAAGCAAAAAGCTTATTTTGCGTATGCACTGGTGACAGGCACTTTCTTGTCTCCAATTCGATCAGGACAAAACACTGATCAAAACCCGCACATGAAGTTCCCAGTCGCCGGCAGGCGAATTCAGTAATAATCGCTGGGCCCGCCACTATATAAAACTAACTCGCTACTTGCAGTTATTTTTTCGGAAGCAGGTAACTCTGGCTTACAAGGGCCCTTCCTCGGTGCGTAACCATTCAGGCTCACTTAAGTTTATTTCTTACAACGCAACTTTCATCAGAGAATCATCGTCTGTTCTGCATCAACGGACGAAGCCGGCAGTTCGACCGGATAGCCACAGAGCTTACTTTTTGTGAGATGCCAGGATTGAAGAAAGCAAGTCTCGCCACCGCCCTCGTACCTTGCGTCCTCGCGATCTTTTTCTCAGGATGCGGTTCTGGCGCTGCAGTTTCAGCGACAAGCAATCCGCTTGTTGCGGAGTACACCGTACATCCCGCGCTGCCGGGGGTCGTGACCGTCGAATTTGGCGAGAACACCGACTACGGACAATCGACCTCGCCCGTGCACACCACGGTGGGTCCGGTGATCGTGCAGGTAGCCGGCATGAAGGCGAATACGACCTATCACATGCGAGCCCGCACCGATTATGACGATGGCTCCTCCGCGACTGACATCGACCGCACCTTCACTACGGGAGCTATTCCCAAAGGCATCCTGCCCCCGTTTACCGTGACTGCTACCTCAGGCCTCACTCCACAGCCCGGCGTAGAGCTGGTCAATACACTCCAGGGCAACGCGGGGATCTCTACCGTCTTCGCCACCGACATCGCAGGAAATGTCGTTTGGTATTACCCCTTCTCCGATTTCGCAACGGGACTTTCCCTCTATCCGGTAAAGCAGCTTCCTAACGGTCACTTCATGGCCGAAATTGCAGTCCTCAGCAACGCGCCGGTCTTGCCCGATGGTGTTCCGCCCGGCGCTCTGAACGAACTTCGGGAGTTCGACCTCGTCGGGAATACCATCCGAAGTCTCACCATGTCAGACCTGAACGCCAGGCTGGCGGCCGCCGGCTTCAACGTGACCTTGCAGCTCTTCTCGCATGACTTTGACGTGCTGCCAAACGGCCACTTCCTGGTGCTTACCAATACCTTGCGTTCCTTCACCAATCTTGTCGGCTATCCCGGAGTCACGAACGTCTTGGGCGATGTCGTCGTGGATCTCGATCCCGACTTCAATCCCGTATGGGTGTGGAATGAGTTCGACCATTTCGATGTGAATCGACACCCGATGAACTTTCCTGACTGGACACACTCCAATGCGCTCACCTATTCACCAGACGACGGCAACTTCCTTATCTCCATCCGGCACCAGAATTGGATCGTAAAGGTCGACTACCGCGACGGCGGTGGCACGGGCAATGTTCTCTGGAGGCTAGGACAGGGCGGCGATTTCACACTCCAGGGCGGAGTCGATCCGACTGACTGGTTCTACGCCCAGCATGACGTCAACTTCGTCAGTCCAAATACGACCGGAAGTTTCAAGCTTGCGATTATGGATAACGGAAATGATCGCGTCTTCCCAACCGCTGCCCCGTGCAACGGTCCATCTGCCTGCCTCTTTACGACGATTCCCGTTATGCAGGTGGACGAAAACGCCAAAACGGCATCATTTCTCTTCCATCAGATTCTGCCGTCGAACCTGTACAGCAGCTTTGCCGGGAGCACCAGGATGTTGGGGAATTCCAACGTCGAGTACAACCTGGCAGGCCTCCCCAACAGCAACGCACAAACCTTTGAAGTGACACCGACGGCGACGCCTCAAACGGTGTGGCAGATGCAGGTCACCGGCGAAAATACCTACCGGTCCTATCGTGTCCCCAGTCTCTATCCCGGAGTGCAGTGGTGAACGCGATCCGCCTCGTGACCGGGCTCCCAGGGCGATTTTGAGACGTACCTTGAAGTTCTCGGTAGGCCCCGAGCAGAGCGCCTCGCAAGCCTATTTGATTGCCCGTCGCCACGCCGATGCTCTCGATTTCCCCGCGCACACAGTTTGCGGAACCGAAACGCAGGGATCGCAGTAATCTGCCACGTGAGGCATCCATGCTCTGGCTCTACGAATCGCTTTTTCCGGTGCTCTGGATTGGCTTCCTTCTCTACTGGCAAGTCAAGGCTGTCGGCAACAAGGCGACCAGGCGTCTCGAACCCGCAGCGTCCCGCATCGTGCGTGCAGTCGTCTTCCTTATAGTCATCGCGCTTCTCTCGTGGTCCCGTCTTCCTCTCCCCTGGCTCTACCGGCAGTTCCTGCCCCAGGGCCTATGGACCTTCTGGCTGGGAGCCGCCATCACTGCCGCCGGACTGCTCTTCGCCGTCTGGGCTCGCGAACACCTGGGGAAGAACTGGAGCCGCTCCGTCACCATCAAGCAGGACCACCAACTCATCGTCACCGGCCCCTACGCTTTCGTCCGTCACCCCATCTACACCGGCATCCTTACCGGCTTCCTCGGCACTGCCCTCGCCCTCGCTCAGATGCGGGGCATCGTCGCCTTTGTCCTGGTCGCGCTGGTGCTGTGGTACAAGCTGCGCATGGAAGAGCAGTGGATGCGCACCCAGTTCGGCGCTCCCTACGAGGCATACTTCCGCCGCACCGCCGCGCTGGTGCCGTTCGTCCTGTAAAACGCTGGAGGGCGTTGCAGACTCTCTCGCTTGCATGCTGCGCAGCTGGAGACTCTGCCTCCCAGTGCGGTGGCGACCGGGATCCGCGGGCGGCCTTCCCTGCCCGGCGGCCGTGGCCACCTCAAAACCAACTCGTGCTAGGTCCGAGCAATCCAGAAGCTGCAAGGCCAAACGTTTTTGCCATCCAGCGTTGGAACGAAGACCTTCAACTTTTTAGGCATTCTGGCAAAGCTACCCTCCCATGCGGGAAAAGCATTTTGGAGTATGTCCGGATGGTACTGCTGCATCGCGCTGCCCGACCAAAGCACCTTGAACTCGGCATTGAAAGACAGGAATGCCTCGAGCAAATACTGCTCACCCCAGAAACACAGGTTTTTCTTTACGAACTTCTCCGGATAATCAAGCGGACTGAAGACATCATGGAAGTGGACGAGCACGCCCCGCGCCAATTCAGGGAGAATGCAGAGGCATTCGTAAAGCACATCGCTGTCCATAGACACTACGTGGCTGGAATCGATGAACAACATATCGTTTGCGCGCAAGGTGCGGAAGAGATCAAGCGGGATCTGTTGCACAGGCCTCTCTATCAGCTGCCCCGCACCACGCATACCACCCTTTAGAAACGGGGCGGGATACGGATTGATGCTGATCAGTTCGCCCGGGAATCCCTCGACCTTGTTCCTTCCGAGCGCAGCGGCGAGCAGGAGGGTGGAATGTCCGCTTCCGATCTCGATGATCCGGTTCGGCTTGCGCTGGCGGACGAAAGAGTATGCGACTTCGGCGTCGATATGTTCGAAAAAACCGTTCTGAAAGTGGAACTCCGGCTTGTCATCCGCAGAGGCTTCAACAAACGTCCATTCGGTGGCGAATGGATGTAATTCCTGGCCCAAGCGCTCTATCTGCTCCTGAAGACGAAAATCGAACGCCGCACAGGGACGACAGGCCCTCCAATCCTTGTTCTCTAGAGATTTGAGACTGGGCACCGGAAAATAGAAGTGGGAAGGGGTCACGCTCACCCCAATTCCTGTCTGAACAGCTTGGAATAGGGCTGACAGAATCTTCCTTACCCGGGTGTTTCGCATGATGTTGTCCAGAACGAATACCCGCAGAGCGTGAGACTTCCATTCCTCGTCGAAGATACGGCCAAGGAATTCACGAAGGCCCAGCATCCCATTCGACGTAGAACACGCTGTACCCCTCTGTGAAAGCCGAATTGCAGTCCGCGTGAACTATCGTTATGGGGCACAGTACTCCGCAATCCTTAGCCGAACCTGAAGGGGAACAGGGTTGCAAGAGGGCAGACATCCCTCGCCAAAGAGCGTTTGGGTGACGTCCGGGCCATCTACGGAGCCGCTAAGTTGTTGAAGTGTTGGTGGGCGCTACAGGATTCGAACCTATGACTTCCACCGTGTGAATCTACACCGGATCAACGGAATCATGGAGTTACGAGGAATTTAGAGGGATGAAAAGGCACGTTCGGAGCATCGCTCCGGGCTTAACGTGCCCCGATTGTGCCCTTGCACGTCGGCGGTGTTGACCCAACGCCGTATTCACTCGCACTCGGATCGGGCTGGCCCCACCCCGAATGCTCAACCAAGATTTCAGGCGCGATCTGGCTTCTGTCCGAGGATCATCATCGACTTGCCCCGACGGCAATCACTGATCGAGCAGGTCGGGAGGCTGGTGTACTACGTAGCTAACCCGATCAATGCGGGCACCTCATATGCGCTGCGGCACACGACTACCGATGCACAACGTCTAGGTCACGCCAGTGATCAACACATCCTGTGTCTGTTGGCATCTCGCTGCCACGCGGTCCCGCGCCGCGGATTGAGTTCCTTGCTGCGCACAATCCTGAGCTCGGGGTCGAAAGAAAAAGCCTAGTTGAATCCAGCCATGTTGACGCATGCAATCAGTGCCATTTTCCGCAGCCGGCCTGTCGTTTAGTCTCCATGAATGGCGGCAGTGGACCTGCATTCCTCCATGTCCACCACTCGCCGGCAAGCAGTGTCGGGATAACGCTAGTTAAGCTCGATAGAAGCTGAACATTTAACCCCGCCTCGGTGATTCCTGCCAAGTTGGGCGGTCTGATGGCGGTCCTTCACCACGCAAAACATAACTTGACCCCTTGTCCAATCTGTTGGACGCTTTCTCGCGCTCACAATCAAGAAAGCTTGACGCCCAATTTGTCGCAAGGATAAGAGTTTGGGCGAGCATGACCTTCATGCCTGATTCTGGTGCTCAAGATCGGTTAAAAGGAGGCGGCCCGAATGCAACAATCACGGAACATTGTGACTGTCCTATCGTGGCTTGTAATGGCATCAGCGCTTGTCACGCCAATGCTCGCTCAATCAGCCGGACCTGTCGCCGGGGTTTCCACGGGTTCGACTTTAGAGAGGGTAAAGACCGTTTTTGTGATTATGATGGAGAACCATAACTGGATTGGGAATGATTCAGCTGCATCGTTTGGTGATCCAGACCTGAAAGACAATCCTCTAGCCCCTTACATCAACGGGGAGCTATTCAACACCTCAGCACACCCTCAGCGTTACTTCAATCCTCCGGGAAATCATCCCAGCCAGCCTAACTATCTATGGCTTGAAGCGGGGACTAACTTTGGCGTACTCGAAGATACCCAACCTGGACAGCCTCAGCTCTTCACGCAAAGGCACCTGGTGAGACTGCTGCAGAATGCCAACATTTCCTGGAAAGTTTATGCGGAACCCGATTTTGGCAGCGCGGTGTTCGATAACTGTCCGCTCGACTTTAGCTTTCTTGACGTTGAACACCTCGCGCAAGTGTCTTTCAACGACGTGAACGACGGTTTGAACCCGGATTCGGCGGAATGTATCGCACATGTCATGCCTTACTACAATCTGGCGACTGATCTGGCCGACCATACACAGGCGCACTATAACATCATCATTCCGAATCTGTGCCACGACGGTCATGAGGGTGTTTCACCCTGTGACAGACAGGAGCCAGCCGATAATACAGCGCGCAGTGACGACTGGCTGAGGAAAAATGTGTCGGTAATCCTTCAGTCGGACGCATATAAGAATAGCGGCGCATTATTCATCATTTGGGACGAAGCAGAAGACAGCGATGAGTTTTCCGATGGGCCGATAGGCATGTTTCTGCTATCACCGCTTGCCAAAGGCGGAGGTAAAGCGTCCTACAGCAACTTCATCCACTATACCCACAGCTCCACGCTCAAGACGATTCAGGAGATCTTCCGAGTGGGTCCACTGCTGGGAGACGCCGCCAACCCGAAGACAAATGATTTGAGGGATTTGTTCCAATAGGGTTGTTTTAAGAATGAACTTCGGCGTCCTGTGAAGTGACGCCGAGGTTCCCGGTGATTGCGGCGAGCAAGCTGCAGCTTATCCGCCGCCGCATTCATGCGCAGTCAGAACCGCAAGAACGCCCATCCAGGAGTTCCAGCCGCTCCGGCCAGCCGCAGTGGAGTTTCTTCTCTTAAATATTCGCCGCCAATTTCCCCGTCAATCCGAAGTTGCAGCGGGCGCCGCAGTTGGACCACGCGCTTTCTGCGAACGCTTCCTGAGCTTGAATAACCGAGGAGGACACGATGCCAGCACATTTTTGGACCTCAACCCTTCCGCCGCGAAAACGGCGGATTCAACCTACTCTGCTTCTTGCAGCGCTGGGCTCCCTGCTCGTCCCAATTACGGTCCGCGCGCAAGTGACCTTTAATGGCGTTAAGAATAATCAGTTCGTCAATTTCGGCTCCGAAGCTGTGGAGTCACGAAGCGCAACTATCTCGCTGCCGTTTACGATCGCTTCCTCTGTAAGCACAACCGTCGGCAGTATTGGTGTGCTGACGACGGGAATTGCTGGCCGAGACTTTGTCCAAATGACAGGCGCGACAACCTGCATGGCGGGGACGTATGGTGCGCCGGCGAATTGTGTTATCAAGGTGGCGTTCAAACCATTGGCTCCAGGCTTGCGGCTGGGGGCCGTTGTCTTTTATTCGGGCAAGATTAGAACGAGCGCAGTACTGGCAAGCATTCCAATTTATGGCATCGGGGTGGGGCCCGAGCTCGCGTTTGGGCCGGGCGGCGCAAAGAGCATTGTCGGAAGCGGTTTTATCAGCCCAGAGGGCGTTGCCGTGGATGCCGGCGGCAATGTGTTTGTCACCGATCTCGTTTTTCAAAGAGTTTTCAAAATAGCGCCGAATGGGACGAAGACCGGTGTGGGCGGCGAACTGGGAGTTCCGCAAGCTGTGGCAGTGGATGGTGCAGGAAATGTGTACGTCGCAGATAGCGGAGCAGCCGCGATCGTCAAAATAACGCCGGGCGGGATGCAGACCACAGTTGGCACCGGTTTTAGTTTCCCCAACGGCATAGCCTTGGACGGCCAGGGAGACTTATTTGTATCCGATCCATTCATCGACGAGGTCGTCAAAGTCCGCCCACTGGTAAGCAGACCACGGTAGGCAGTGGCTACAACACGCCTGCAGCCGTCGCCGTGGATTCCGCGGGCAACGTGTACGTCGCCGATACCTTTAACCAGACGGTATTCAAGTGACTCCCGGCGGTAAGCAAACAATGATCGGTAAAAACCTGGTTAGTCCATCTGCGGTCGCCGTGGATGCGGCAGGGGACGTTTACGTAACTGATGGTGGCACTGACAAACTGTATGAAGTGACGCCGAGTGGGAGACAGACTACAGTGGCCAGCGGATTGAATGATCCCGATGGGGTAGCTCTCGACGGGGCCGGCAACATATATTTCGCTAATGCATACGACGAACACGTGATAAAAATCGACCGTTCGAATTCACCGTCACTTCACTTCGCCACGACACCGAGGGGTTCGACGAGCAGAGACAGTCCTTAGGACAGTCCTGGTTGATAGCGTTGGAAATAGCGCGCTGAAGTTTTCCGCACTCAGCTATCCCGCGAACTTCCCAATGGGTGAGGCGAACAACAATTGCACAGCCAGTACGTCCTTGGAGTCCGCCAGCACTTGTGTGTTGGCCATCGATTTTAAGCCAGTTGCTTCGCTCGGCGGCAAACCGTCGATGAATTTAGTAGGCGCCGTGACATTAACTACGAACACATTCAACTTTGCGAACACAACAAAGAAAGTTACTGTCAGCGGGACGGAAACTGCAAATTAACCCGCAAGGTGCGAGATAGGTGGCGCTGACGGGCCAAAGCTGCCATGCTTTGGCCCGTTATGTCAGCAACCCGCGAGTCACAATTCAATGGAGCGAGCTGTGAAAAGTATCTGGTTGATTGCTTCGATTACGGCTGGGGTGCTTGCTGCTGCACAACCTTTGATCGGAGAGGGTCCTATTGTGTGGATACCTGCGAGCACTCTGGTGAGGATTTATCCAACAGAGAAGCCCGGCAGCGGAACGACCGTCACAATATATGCAGCGCGGGGCGAAGTCCAATCATTCCAAGTGGCGGTTCAGGCGCCCGCACACGACCTTACCGGAGTGCATGTTTCCATCACTGATCTCGCAGACAGCAATGCGAAAGACGAGATCACTTCACGCGAGAACCTCAGCCTCTATCGGGAGAAGTACATGACCGTGCTGCAGCACAGCCCGACGTATAACGGACCTTCCAATCTTCCGATCACAAACATCAATACCTTTCCTGACGCACTGATCCCGTTTATCGACCCTGCAACGAAAGAGCCTCCGAGGGGCGGCAGCTTCGTTGCCGAGCCAGTGGACATCTCATCAGGGCACAATGCCGTGTTTTGGGTTGATCTCACCATACCCCGAGATGCTAAAGGCACGTATTACAGTGGGAGCTATACCGTAAGCAGCGACGAAGGGTCGCGTCAAGGAAAGATCATCGTTCACGTGTGGGACTTCACGATGCGTCCCGAGCCTTATCTCCTGTCCGCGTTCAACGGCGCGGGAACCTATCCTGCGGGATTGGAGGATGAACTCCTGCGAAACAAGTTGATGCCTGACTATGTGAACCCGAAAGCGGAACACGGATTGGTCAGGAGATATGAGGACTTCGCGACCGACGCCCAATTTTTTGATGGCGTGTCATATGGGTCCTGCGCGCCGTCGGCTCCGCCGACACTTGCCGCAGTTAAGGTGGAGAAAGCCAAACAGGCGCCGGGCCTTTTTCTTTATGACGATTCGGCTGATCCGGAGAGCTCCTGTACAGATGAAGCCTTTTACAGATCAGTGATCGCATGGGCGCAGGTCTTGCACAAGGCCGGCATCAAGAATCTGGTGACGCAGCAACCCATACCTCAGCTCTACAACGACGGGTTAGGAACAGGACGCTCGGCCGTCGATATCTGGACGATGCTTCCGCAAAATTACAATGATGCCGAAGCTGAAGTCCCGCCGGCGGTAACATTCGTCCTCAAAAAGGGAGATGCTGCCTGGTCGTACAACGATCTGGTTCAGGACGCCTATTCGCCGAAGTGGGAATTAGATTTTCCGCCGGTTGATTACCGGATACAGCCCGGCTTTCTCAGTCAGAGCCTGGGACTGACTGGAATTTTGTATTGGAGTGTGGACGACTGGTCTGCAGACCCATGGGAGAATCCGCAGGGCAATCAGAACCCGGATTATCCGGGCGAGGGAGTATTGATTTATCCGGGCGCACCCGCCGGCCTCAAGGGCGTTGCCCCTTCAATGAGGCTTAAATATCTTCGCGACGGTGTTCAAGACTACGGCTATGTTCAGATTCTTAAGGATTGTGGGCTAGAGAAATCGGCATTGGAAGAGACTCGCAAAGTGGCACGCGATTGGACAAACTGGACACGCGATGCATCGTTGCTGGAGTCGGTTCGGCTTAAATTGGGTGACAAAATTGCGGCATCCGGCTGCTCGCCTTAGCGGGAGGGAGCTGAGTTCCCAGACCAAGCTTCGCAAGAGCGCCGAAGAGCTGAGGCACATACTCATTTCGTTCTAGCGGCCGGTCAAAAGGAGGCCTTAACACCAAATTGCATAATCCGCGGCTGGGAAGTTCCATATGAAGTTGGACCTCCGTAGGCCCCAGAACCGAGTGTTCCTCCGATTTGACCGAAGCCGGGGCTATTCTGCACGTTGGCCGGTGCCCCGAAGTTCGGATGGTTGGTTACGTTGAAAAGATCGGCACGCAGTTGGAGCGATAGCCTTTCGAATTTCGTGTTTTTAATTGCAGCGAGATCGGTATTGAAAAAGCCTGGGGCGCGCAGTGAATTCTTTCCCGTGGTCCCAAATGTGCCGTATGGGTTCGGTGCGAAATCGGCAGGATTGAACCATTGGCCGATCACCCCCGGGTGAGGACGGTGGCGGGTTAAGCTGTTCTTGATATTCGAGACATTTATCAAAACGGCTCGATCAGCGCCGATGGCGCTGAAGGAATTATCAACTCCGCTCATGACGCTGAACGGATTGCCGCTCGGATACCAACTGGCAATTCCGCTCACTTCCCATCCATTCAGAATCGCACTGGCTGCTCTACCGAGATTGACACGTGGCGTCTGGTAATCACCGTTGATTTTGAAAACCTTGCTCAGATCATCGTCCGATGGGCCGTAGTCGAAAGCCCGCCCACAACTGCAACTGTTTGTGAAAAACGGAGTGTTCTTATTGGGTGCATAGTCGTCCAGCGCCTTCGCCCATGCGAAGCTGCTGAGTAGAGAGAATCCCCTGTCGAAACGCCTTTCAACTGTGATCTGGAGTGCGTTGTAATTGCTGTTTACACCAGAGTTGATGAATCCGATCGATCCGTAGTTCGGATATACGCGCCGCTGCTGGGTGCTGTTCGCGTTCTCCAATGGCGTTTCATCGGGGTTGTAGATTGCCGGATTCAACTGCAAAAGCCCGCTTTCCTGGTCGCCTGTCCCATAAAGGCGGTGAGCGGTGTTTCCCAGATAGGCGAGGCGCAGCAGCCAGTTCCGCCGAAAACCCTGCTCCAACGTAAGGTTGTAGGACAGAATCATCGGTAAGCGGAGATGTGGGTCTTGCAATTGTGAGAACGAAATTGCTCCGGAAGGAAATGTTGCATCAGCTCCCGGGTTGCGCGGTCCAAAATCCTGTGGGAAGGGATTCGTGACTCCCGCGCCGCCATATGGATCGGCCAGGCTGACATTGTTAAGGGTGATGACGGGAGCAAAAGGAGGAACGCCGACAATCTGTTGATAGATCAAAGAATTTGGAGGCTCATAGTAGTATCCCGCACCCCCTCGCAGGCTTCGCGTCCCGTCCGCAGACATCTGATACGCAAATCCGATCCTTGGACCGTAATTTGCATAGTCTGCGAAAATTCCGGCATTCGGGCACCCCTGATCGTGGTTTTCTCCACCATAAATCAATCCCGGAGGTGCGTTCGGATAGCGAACAGACTCCGAAGCGCCAGGTTGGAAGCATGCCACGCGGCCCAAACTATCTTTGGATGGAATCCACGGGTCCCAACGAAGTCCCATGCTGATCGTAAGCCGTGGATTCGCCTTCCAGTCGTCTTGAACGAAGGCACTCCAATTGATGCCTGTGAAGTTGAGATACAGGCCTCCGCCCTGGATAAAGTTCGAGACCGCCCCCACTTCAAAGTCAGCCATGTTGTAGCCGGTTAGCGCGTTGTAGAACTGGAACGTTCCACCTTGCTGGAATGTGTTGCCCATGGGCTGGATGACTCGGACCGCCTCGCCACCAACCTGAATCACGTGGTTTCCTTTGGTGATTGTGGCAATCTCGCGTAAGGACTGGTCACCGCGCGTCCAAACTCCATAGACTCCGCTGCCAAGACCGAAGGTGTCGGTGCCAATATTCAGCCCGCCATTATTTCCACTTCCCTTATTTGGCGGTTCAGCAATGTTGACGCCTGCGTCCGCCATCGTGAAAGGGGCCGAGGAATACGTGTGACCATCAATTTTGGTGTAGCCGTAATAACTTCCCAAGACCATACGCGGCGTTATAGTGTAGAGGTCCACTACACTAATATTATTGTCGACAAGGGTCTCCGCATTTCCTTGCATTTTAAGGTAGTTGGTGGGTGGCGGTAGAACGACCGGCTGCGTGTAGCTTTGGCGGAAATAATGGCCGCTCAGGTCATTGTGGGTAAAGGCATATTCCACCTTTGCAAGATATTCATTGGTATTTTGAACCGTCGGAAGGCCGTTGTAGTAGACGTTGTCGTTCGGAAAGCCTGGCGGCCCTGGAATACCTAACTGGGTTCCGTTCGGAAGCGGGATACCCTTCAAAATGTCGCTTGCAATTGGGCTGACCGGAATCTGGTTACCCAGGTATGGTGCACCGGTTGTCGCGTTCACTAGCTGAACACAGGTACCGTACGGCTCACAAATAGGGGATCCCGGAAGCAGATCGGAGAAGTCGCCCGATCGTTCGGCAGCGTTTGGCACGAAAGCGCCCTGCCCGTTGTTCGTGGAACTGAACCTCGTCCCCTGGTAGCTGCCGAAGTAAAACAGCTTGCGCTTCAGAACCGGACCTCCAATGTCTCCGCCGAATTGGTTCTGGTTCAGTGGACTAACCGACTGCGCAAACCAGTTCTTCGAGTTGAACATGGAGTTCTGGAAGAATTCAAAAAGATCTCCGTGGATCGTATCGGTTCCGGACTTTAGCGTTATGTTTACAACGCCACCGATCGCATCGCCATAGATGGCGCTCATGTTATCGGTCATCACATTAAAATCTTGGATGGCGTCGGGGTTCGGAAACGGCAGGTTGGTGTTGATGTATGTGTCGTTGTAGTCTGCGCCTTCCAGCTGGTAACTCACACCATTCGCGCCGGCGCCGTTGATTTTGGCATATTGTTCGCTTGGGAAAACACCCCCTTCGCAGTTTGCCGCGCAATAATTCGCCGTGACGTTTGCTGTTCCGGGAATGAGGAATACCAATTGTTGAACATAGCGATTATTGAGCGGCAATCCGACGATGTCCTTCTGATCGATCAGCTGACTCAGGGTCGGGGAATCGGTCGTTACCATGTTGGCGTTAGCTGTGACGATGACATTTTGGGAGACTGAGCCAACCTTAAGCTCAATCGGAACAGTAACTGTCTGGCCAGTAGCCAATGCCACGTCACTCTGCGTATAGCTGCTGAATCCAGGAGCCGTAGCGCTAATCTGGTATGTGCCCACCGGCAGAGAGGGAAACAGATATTCGCCCGCGTCGCCTGACTTCGTAGTGAGTCTGTATGCCGTTCCCGAGTTAGCGACAGTCACTGTCGCGTTCGCCACACCAAGTCCGGAAGGACCGAGCACTCGCCCCGTTAGACGGGCCGTGGTGAACTGAGCCAATGCCGGGCCCGCGAGGCCGCAGACTACGGTCAATGCGAGACAGGCTGTACGGGTAGCTTCGCAAATGTTCCGGTAGAGATTTTTCATTGCAGTCAGCCTCCAAAACCGGGCAAGCACATTCCCATCCCGCACTGTTGGTCTTCGTATCAACAGCGTTTTAAATCTGCGGGTGGAGATAGGGCAACGAGGAAACATGCGCTTCACAGATAATCGTCCAGCCTATTGAACGAGCCGCGGAGGTCGACAGGTATTTGATTTGACAGGATATTTGCAAAGTGAAAGCGTCGTTCTGCTGGTGCTTCGTGATACTTGCGCGGCAGTCGATAGCCGTGGGTAGGGGACAATCACGCGGTGGCTCAAGCCATAGTCTGACGGGCGCACCGGGACCCGAAAGCAGGGAGGATATTGCTCAACGGTTAGTTGGCCAGCTTCTCATCCCCGTCCCACAGTCAGACAGCCGCGCCCGATGTGAGCAGCCGTTCGGCAATCGCGCTTCCAATTCCCTGCGCGCCATTGGTGATGACGGCGCACCAGCCACGCAATTCAAGCTGATTCATCTGACTGTGCCTTGTCGGAAGCAGCGATGCGATCTCATTCTCCCGTTCGTCTTTGTCAGAACGATACTTTGACTGCAAGCTGGATGTCCCGCGGTCCGGAACTATTCGAGATGAGCCCGGCGGTGCTCGTACCGATCACTTCGCCGGGAGCACCAAAATTCGTGTGGTTAAATGCGTTGAACAGCTCGCCTCGAAATTCCGCGGTTATACGATCATTGACATTTGTCTGCTTTATGAAGGCCAAGTCCCAATTTTGCACTCCCGGTTCTGTCAGAATATTGCGCTTGGAGGTTCCGAATCGAGGCATCCCGCTGGCTAGAGCCTGCGCTAAATCGGCCGTTGTAAAGCAGTTGATATTGAACCATTCAGACACGGTTCTGGGACCAGTCCCTTTGCAAACGCGATCGGGCCGCGGCGAGTACGAATTTGTGTTGGAGTAGTCCTGCGATGAAGTCACCGTGAATGGCAGCCCACTGTGGGCAGTAATGATTGCGCTGACTTCCCATCCTCCGGCGAAAAGGTTTATATAACGGCCCGTCGAAAGAAATCTTTGTCCTTTGCCGAACGGCAATTGGTAAATCGGACTTGCGACAAATGTGTGACTGACATTTTCGTCAGATATGCCGTAGTCCGATCTTGGGTCGTTATCGTTCTGTGCGCGCGTTTGATCGCCCACATTGCCGCCCTGCAAGTCGAGATTCTTTGAAAAAGTGTAAGAAATCAAAGCTTCGATCCCATGGAACAGCCTTTTGTCAACCTTTCCGTATATCGACTCATAGTTGGAGTATCCCTGATAGTCGTCATAATTCAGTGGTCCAAAGTCTGGAAACGGACGTCGAGTTTGTAGATCGCCGACACCGGGTGACGGCTGGTTGCCATACTGATGCTCATAGTCGAGATGTAAGCCACGACTCCCGACATAGGCTATCTCTGCTCCCCAATCCTTTGCGAATTGATATTGCAGGCTCAAGCTCCACTCGTAGGCTTGAGACGTTCTGTAGAACGGGCTTGGCATAAGCTGTGCGGTTATCCCCGATAGAGAAACCAAAGGCGCATTGACGAACACTTGCTGCGTCTTGGTTGGAACTCCATTCGTCAGTGGAGGGGGGCTCCCAAAGGGAGTTGTGTAGTTGGGCGTTTGTGTCGACACTGGGTTGTTATTTGCAAACGACCCTAGCCGGTTTGTGTCCGGCACACTTGAAAAGATTCCCGCACCTGCGTGAATCACAAGCTTATCGAAGTGCCTTGGCTGCCATGACAAGCCGACACGGGGAGCAAAAAAGCCAGGTCCTGGCCCATAGCTCACTTCGCGTACTTTGTTGCCGGTCAGTCCTTTTGCTTTTCGCATAGTCGATGTCATGACCAGGCATTGTCCGGTTCCCGAAATAAAATATGCATCGGAGCACAGTGCATCGTTCGCGGCGTCCGGCAACGCCGTCAGTAAGAGGGCGTCGCCTGGTGACGAGCTCTGTGAGAGCGGGAAAAATGCCGCCAGCTGGTTGTGGGTGTCCATAGGCTGGCGGTTGTATTCCCATCTTAACCCCGCTTGAACAGTGAGTCGTGGTGTGACCCGGAATTCATCTTGCGCAAACAGGCTGATCCAGCGTCCGCCGACAAGATTCGTGACAATTGCATTTTTTGTGAAATCTGCGGCCGAAGGATATCCAAATTCCAGATCCGCCAAATCCGATATTCCGCTGACCCCCGGTATTTCGCCCGCCAGGGAGGAGTACTGGCCGTTAAAATAAAACACGCCGTTCACTTGGAACGGATCGCTCACGCCTTTAGTTTGCCAGAAATCCCAGTTGATACCGAGTGCGAGGGTGTGACGCCCCTTGGAATTAGTAAAGGTATCTTCAAACTGTTCGATCGAATCCGGTGCCGCGACTGGAAAGTATCCGGGAAAACCATCGCCCCACAGTGGAAAATTCTGGAAGGACATATTTGGGTAGAGCTCAAATTGAGGTGGGACGTTTGTCAATCCAGCAATGCCGAAGTCGGCCAACGTTCCAGGCGGCCGCGGACATCCCTGGCAAGTATAGGTCAGATAGTCGCGTTGATATCCAATCCTCACGTCATTGATTGCGGAGGAGCTCAGCGTACGTGTCCAGCCTCCCACCAGATTTTGTCCCCGAAAATGTTGATAGGCATTGAAGCTCGGCAGGGCGCTGGGAAACACGATGTTGGAATTGCCGAGCAGATATCGGACAAATATGCTGTCGACACTCGACAATGTGGCGTCCACGCGCCCATCAAACTGGTCGTTTTGCTGTTGCTGCGGAGTTTGATTGGTGTAATTTACGATTCCGGGTGTGTTCGGCGAGGGGAGAAGCGCCAGCACTTTCTGAGCCACGGGATCGATGGCCGTGATTTTATTCCCCGGTATTGGCGTACCCACCAAAATGGTGGTTTGCCCGGCTCCTGGATTTGCCGGATCGGCAGGGCATGTGTAGTTGTACTCGGAGCCTGGATCGAATAACTGGCCCAAGTCGAAGTTCAGGCCTGGCGGTGCTGCCGATCCGCTGGATGCGCAGAGGTTTGAGGAGGTACCTGTCAGGAATGAGCTGAAATCCCCAGTCTTTTCGGCGGCTGTCGGTACAACGCTCGGTTGAACTTCGCCCTGGGTCAGCCTAAGCCCTTCATAGCCTCCAAAGTAGAAGATCTTTTTCTTGACGATGGGGCCCCCAATCACGCCGCCAAACTGATTCCGCGTCAGCGCGGGTTTCCCCTGCGCAAAGTAACCCGTTGCATCCAGCGCGCTGTTTCTCACAAATTCCCAAGCCGACCCATGGATGCCGTTCGTTCCGGACTGGGTAACTAGATTCATCACAGTCCCCGAGGCCAGACCAAAAGAAGCATCATAGATATTGTTCTGAATCTTGAACTCGTTCACCATTTCGGGCGGCGGATCTAGGGCGAAACTGCTGTTGTTCAATGCCCGTGAGATCATCCCATCAATCAACAAAAGATTGCCGCCGGACCCCCCTCCAGAGCCGCTGTAGCCGAAGTCGTTAAAACCGGATCCATTTGCCGGCCCGGTCGCCAGCGATCTCCCCGTTGTATTCACGGTGCCAGGCACCAACAGGGCAAGCGAGCCGACTTCCCGAAGGTCGAGAGGCATGTCAAGAATTGCTTTTTGACTGACTGTCGTCCCGAGACTTGCATTCGTAGTGTCCACAAGAGTAGCGGCCGCTTGGACAGTAACGCTCTGCTTAGCGGTTCCTACTTTCAGAACGACGTCTGCCGTTATTTGCTGATACACGCGGAGCGCGACGTTCGAAAGTTCTGTCGTATCAAAACCGGTATGACGGGCGGACAAATTGTAAGTTCCGGCTGGCAAAGACAGAAAGCTGTAGTGGCCCGCGTCATCTGTGCTTGTGGTAGCGGTAACTCCTGTGCTTGTGTTGACCGCCACAACCGTGGCAGCTGGCACAACCGCGCCAGATCCGTCCTTCACGGTTCCGGCAATTCTTCCTGTGTCCGCCTGACCCCAGGTTGGAACTGGCGATATCGTGATCAAGACAGCGCATATTATCGCGATGCTTCGCAGCAGTGTGCAATTGCGCCATGCAGGGCTCACAGCCCGTCTCTCCGCACCAGTTGGCAATGCGGGTGGCAAACGGCTCGAAAGCGAACGCCTCCGCGCTCGGATTCCGTCGATCCGAAATCGCGACCAAAGACAATACTGCATATTCCCTCTACGGTGTGACACCGCCGAACCGATGAGCCAAGGTATTTCCCGACCGCAACTGTAGTCGACAGAAAATGCTGATTCGGAGCACAAACCGTCCAAAGTATTGAACGCCCGGGATGGCGGCATTCAGGGAGGAACCGTGGTTCTGGAACACTGAACGGATTCCGCAGTATCAGTTTGGTGGTCGCTGAACTCCAGGGGACGGCCGGCATGGGTGACACAGACGTCCATTCTCCCGAAGCGCTGATGGGTCCCGTCTTTGCATCACCCTTCTTGAAATTGGCCGATTACGAAGCGCAAATTTCGAAAAGCACCCCACTTGGCCGGTTTGCCCAGCCGGAGGAAATCACGGATGCGATCGCGTGGCTGGCCTCGGAGCGAGTCGTATATCACAGGCCAAACCGTTCTCGTGGGCGGGGAGTCTACGTGGTCTTTACGACTAGGCAGACCTTGCGATGTGGTCCATGCGGCCGGATCTGCAAGAAGGAGCCGCTGAATCATATCCGCGTCCTGAAACAGATCAGGCCCGTCGGTGAAGAAGACCTCCCCGAAGAACGTGTCGCGTCGCATCCTGAGCCTGAATCTTCACGCTGTCTGCGCCGGCTCGATCTTGGGAGGTTTCCGTATTGCGTCCGACGTTTTCTTGCGACGGGCCGGCGCGTTGTCTGGCGAACACTCAGCTCTGTTTCCCCTCGCCGGATCGCATCTCGCGTAGAACGGGTTCGCTGCGGTGACGTAGCGTGGTAAATGCAGCCCGCTCAATCTCGGAGCAGAAAATGCGCACGGTGGTTCGCGTTGCGGATCTTTTCTCTGCCAGCGGATAATCCCGAGAGGTCCTTTCGCTTCATATAACTTATCGAATTTCGATGAAACAAAACCAACCTTACAGGGCAGAAGTGCAAGTCTGTCTCTGCGAGCCGAGACCTTCGATTTGAAGCTCTACGATATCCCCTGTCCGCAGGTACTGCGGAGGCTTCATACCGAGCCCCACTCCAGGGGGCGTGCCCGTGGAGATGAGATCACCAGGCTCAAGCGTCATAAATTGCGAAATGTAGTGCACGAGAACTGGGACACCGAAGATCATCGTTGCCGTGTTGCCATGCTGGCGCTGCTGGCCGTTGACGCGGAGGCTCATCGACAGGTTGCCAACAGCAGGTATCTCTTCGGGGGTAGCCAGGAAGGGGCCGAGCGGATTGAACGTATCGCAGCTTTTGCCTTTCGTCCATTGACCGCCGCGTTCAAGTTGAAATGCACGTTCGGAGACATCATGTGAAAGAACATAACCAGCGATATGTTCATGTGCACGTGCAGGCGTATCAAGATAGCGAACCTTACGGCCGATGACAACGCCGAGCTCGACTTCCCAGTCGGTCTTCTCGCTTCCACGCGGAATTTCGATGTTGTCGTAAGGGCCGATGATCGTGTTTGAAGCCTTCATGAAAAGAATTGGCTCCGTAGGGATGGGCATGTTCGATTCAGCGGCGTGATCGGAGTAGTTCAGTCCCACGCAGAGAATCTTGCCCGGACGGGCGATGGGTGCCCCAATTCGAACTTCAGAGCCGATGCGGGGCAAAGATGCAGACTGAGAGCTCAGGAGTGTCCGCACACGGTCTAGGCCATCGCCTCCTAGGAACTTTGCGTCCCAATCTGTGAAATAAGCCGAGAGATCCAAACGCTCTCCGTTCGAAAGAATGACACCAGGCTTTTCATGCCCTAGCAAACCAAATCGCGCGAGTTTCATGACAAGTTCCTCTTTGTAACAATCAATCAATCAATGCAGCAGAAGGACGCTGTTTTGGCTTATCAAGTAAAGCAATCGCCGGGCCCCAATTCCTTCGTGCGTGCATAAGCAGGCGACTGCACTCATCTCTGCGGTGCTCGCTGTACCGAAAGCAGGCTGATGGTGTGCCCAGAGCCGATACCGCACAATGCAACGAGAACAGCGCTGGCTAGCAATGCACTCCGAACCTCGCGTCCGTTATTCCTGCGGCTACTAATCAACTTTTCCCTAGGCTTGCGGCGCTCAGATGAAGTAAGCAAGATCCTCAGGGTTCCAACAAATTCACTTGCGCTATTTTTACGGGTGCAGCCAGTGCGCGCAACAGATCTAAATCGAAATAGCTGTAAAGGTCCAGACAGAAGAGATCGGGTGCAGAGCGAAGCGGCACAGGCTTGTCGAGCAGATATTCCAGGCTCCTCATCCCTCCTTGTGTGTCCAACTCTGAGAATGCGCCCGGGCTGATGGCTGCCGCCACCAGAGCAATCACCTGGCTCCGGATTCCATTAGTGTTTACGGTGATTTCAGATGTTCCGCGGGTTGAGCGGAGCCACTGCGTAACTGACAGCAGCTGCGCCGCTTCAATGCCTAAGGAGCGGTCCCCACTACTATCAACCAGCAATTCCCAATCGCTCGAATCGGGGATGTCCGGTTTGGAAGCGCCGGTGAACAAGAGATCCAGTGCGAGCACTTCGTGGCCGCTGCTGAGGGCGTCGAACACTTGCTGAGAAGCTGCTTTGTATCCATTGTCGTTGAGAGCGACGACGACCGGCTCAGAAGCGGGGCTCACATCCTGCTTAAAAAAGACCCCCGTCGCACTCAGTCCGTTCGACTGATCGAATCGATAGGAGATGCTCTCGAAGTCCATACCTTTGGAGTTCGCCATTCTAAAGGCATGCGACACAGAAACAGGCTGATAGCGGACAACGGACTCGAGCTTCGACCGCTGTGCTTTCTCCCACGACGATTGTTGGTCGCCAGCTTGTGCAACAAGGACATGTTCCTTCCTCGCGGCGAACTCCTTCGCTAAACCAAGAATGGTCTTGTTATCCGACGGCACGCTGACAGCAAGTTCCTTCGGCGAGCGAATTTCTGCGTCGCTGAAGATCTCGTCTGGCGCGATAGCCAGATGGAAATGCTCAGAGAAGAAGCGATAAGCCTGGGTGCGGTTGTCGCGCTGGTAATTGTGAACGCCGGGGTCATAGTTTTTGTGCCAGCCCAGGTTCTCCGACTTCCCATATGCAGCAAAGAACGGCTTAACCGCTTCATATAAGTACGGCTCGACCAGCGGCGCCCGGAAACAGCAGCTATCCACGGCATTGTGCACGAGAAGCGTTGGCCGGGGTGCGTGCATGGCAATGAAGGTGGGGTAGTCAATGCCCTCCATCAAATCCGGCGCATCCTCTTCTATCTCGTAAGTATCTTTGGGATTGGTCAGGTTGGATTCTTTCGATCCGATACCGGCGACTTCTACCGAGACAGCCACTCGCGGATCGAGGGCGCTAAGCACGACGGTTTGCCACCCACCTCCCGAGAGCCCGGTAGCTCCAATTCGGGAAGGGTCAACGTGGGGCGAATTTGCAAGGTAGTCCAAACCCCGCCTCATCGCCAGGTAGAACAGACCCACAGCATTCGAGCCGACCAGATCCAACGCAGCTGCGTTATCGTGCGCGTTACCAGGTTGGGAGAGCTCCCCGAATTCCATCCAGCCAAGATTCAATGCGATCATGCCGCGCTTGGCGAAGTTGATGCACCGCTTCTGCTCATACTCCACCGCTGTTCCTTCCGGCTCGTGACCGATCAGGTTGAGAATGGCGGGCATGCGCCCGGAGAGCTCTTCAGGCTCGTACAAAAGTGCGGTGGACAGGAAGCCCGGCACGATTTCATACCGCATCTTCCGGATCCTGTATCCATGGCCCGTCTCGATCACACCAACCTGCTCGAAACGCGGTGGAGAGTCAATCCACTCTCGAGGCCAGCCGTGGTAGACCACGTCGTTCAGGATATGCGACCGTAGTTGATTCTCCTCTGCTGTCCATTGCTGCGAGCTGGATAGCTTAGGAAGCCCGGGGATGCGGTGCATCAGGTACTGCTCAAGCTGGAACTGGAAGATGGCCGCAGGCTGCACAGGTACAGCCAAGGTCTCAGTGATAGAGGGAAGCATTGTTGTCTGCGCGTAGCTCACGACACCCGCGAGCGCACATCCAACGAACGCCACGAGTGTCCCCAGTTTCACATGATTCAAGACTGACTTCATTGCTCTCCCACCCATTCGTGAAGGCACGAGGCACTCCGTCTTATTTATGTTTTCATCGAGCTGCCTCAGCTCTTCAGTTTGCTTTATAGTGTCCTGCTTGAAACGCCTTCGATATAAGTGTCCTCAACGTTGTGCGATGCTGCCACGCGGAAATCTCTCACCTCGTGAAGCTTGAGAACTGGAGCCATGAGGTGTCTTGGAGTCTTGATACGGAAGAGGTCTGCCCCGTCTACCTGGTCCATCCAAAAGACCGGTCGCAGATCCGGCTTACTGAAGGCAATCTCGACATTCGTGAGTTCGAGGTTACGCATGTGCCGAAGAAAGAACCCGCTCGCCGGAACGTCACCGAACATATCCGGGTCCGGGTATGGATCATCTTGCGACGCCTCCGCCGGGTTGAGCGCGGCGATCTTCTCCGTTCCGCCACCGGTATGCTCAAGAAAGACATCGTGGATCTTAACGTCCTCAATAGGGTGTCCGGGAATGCCACTGATGATGGCTCCGCCGCCTAGCCGCGAGTCGGAGCTGTAGCTCACGATGTCACACATCGTGACTCCGCGCAGCCTGCCTACGGTAGCCCCTGCCGGCCCGCGCATTCTGGCCCCCAGGCGCAGGAAGAGCGGAATGTTTGTGCACTCCGACATCGTGATGCCTGAGAAGGTGACACCCTCAATCAATGCCCCGTCAGAGCTCTCAAGAGCAAAGCCCTTGCAGGCGTCGAAAACGCAGTTTGAGATTGCTATGTTCCTGAAGCCGCCGTTGGATTCGGTTCCAAGCTTGATGCTTCCATTGAATTCCTTGGGATAATAGGGGCGCACGCTCGCTCGTTGCGCATCGTCCATTGCCGTCCAACGCTTCCAGGTTCCATCGAGCAGAGTTCCCATCTGGTACGCTCCGGTTACGTAGCAGTTGGTGATCGTCACGCTTTCGGTTGTGCGGGGATAGCCCAGCGCGTACGAACTCTTGGGGCAGATAGCGTCGTCCCAAGGTGAGTTGATGCTGCAGTTCGAAATGCGTACATTGCGGCAGCAGTCAACGTCGATCCCGTCGCGATTCGTGTCGATCAGCAAGTTGTCGATGGTGAGGTTGTCTACCCCGGTGGCGAGAAGTGCGAAGTGGCCTCCCTCCAGAACAGAGAAGTCCCGCAAGACAACATTGCAGCAGTTCTTGAGACCGATTGCTTTATTACCCATGCCAGCGGTTTCGGCCAGTGGCTCTTCGCTGGCGCCGCGGCTCAAACCTTTTCCCCAAATCAATCCATTGCCAAGGATCGCGATGTTTTTAAGCCCTTCACCCCAGATAAGAGAATTGTGCCAGTGGCTATGACCATAATCCTGGTATTTGTCCCACGGGACGTTCGGCTCGGCCGCATCATACGAATGGCCCCTCCTGCCATCGACCGTGGCAGCAAGAATCGTCGCTCCCGGCTCAAGGTAGAGGGCGACATTACTCCGAAGCCGGATCGTGAATGACAGATACACCCCCGCCGGGAAGTGAACTGTCCCACCTCCGCTCCCGCTCGCAGCTTCGATTGTCCTGTTGATGGCATTCGTATCAAGTGATTTCCCGTCGCCCGTGGCGCCATAGCTCCTAACGCTGAACACTTCATGAGCTTCGCCGCGTGGCATAGCACTTGCCTGCGCATTCGGGATGGAGCCCATGCTCGCAAAAGTGCCGGCAATGCCAACGCCTGTTCGTTTGAGGAATTCCCTCCTGAAAGAATCAATGCTTTTCACCTTTGAAGCACCGGGTACTCACTTTCTCTGCTTCTAAGTGTCACTTGTACGATCACGAGACACTTTTCAACGCTTAATCACAGGAGCCCACGCCCGCGATAGTGCTGATAGTGTCCGTAGTCCGGCGAACCGGTCGGCCTACTATCTGCTTACTACTGACGCTTTGGCCGTGCCTAAGCTGACAACGACTCCTGGCGAACTGTCTAGGCTGGTGTCCAACACAATGGACAGATTCATTGTCGGCCCGAACTCGGCGCTTGCATGGGCCACAAATCACCCTGTATCAGGAGAGATGTTTCGGGGGCAGAGTCATGCGACGTGTTTTTTCACGCATTTCGTTACGCGCGAAGGCAAAATACGAGCTGCTGCCTTCGTATGGAGCCGGCGATACCCTGAGCGCGGTTCACTCCGCCTGCAAGCAATAGAGAATTAAGGGAAGGTTCCTCATGATGGTGACCAAGGAATCGTCCGCTGCTGCCGAGAGCAACCTGGCGCCGGACGCTCTTCCGGAGCAGGCGCAAGGACGACCGGAGACAGAGCGCCTTGTTTCTCTGGACGTCTTCCGCGGCTTCACTATGTTCTGGATTGTTGGCGGCACAATGTTGATGACCAGCTTGGCGGCTTTGGGTCACAACGTCATTCTGGACGCAGTTGTAAAGCAGCTCGACCATACCCCGTGGGTTGGCCTGCGCTTTTACGATTGCATATGGCCAAGCTTCATGTTGATGGTGGGTGTTTCGATTCCGCTGGCTCGTGCTCGCCAGTCCCTCACTATGGAGTGGAGTCAGCAAGTTGGACACGCCCTAAAGCGTGCCCTCGTTCTATTCCTTCTGGGTTCTGTCAGAGAGTCCATCTTTCTCGGTTCGCCGTTTCTCATTGAGCTAAGCAGTGCTCTCCAACCGATTGCAATTGCCTACCTGGTCGCGTTTCTAGTGTCCAGAAGGTCGTGGCAATTCCACGCCGGGCTTGCAGCCGCGATCATGGTGAGTTATGCATGCATCTTGGCCTTCATACCTGCTCCCGGAATCCCTGCAGGTTCGTACGGGTTTAATCAGAATCTCGTGCACTATGTAGATATCGCGCTTCTGGGACACAGGCATTGGGACATTTGGCCATACCGCAACGAGGGCTGGGGGACTGTATTGGTTATCTACCCTGCCATTGCGACAACCCTCTACGGGGTGATCATCGGCAAGTTAATGATGGCGAAACGCAGCAAGGCTTACAAGGCCGAGGTCATTGGCTCCATGGGAATCGGCCTTTTTCTGCTTGGGCTTCTCTTAAGCCCGATCATCCCGATCGAGATGAAGCTATGGACAGCCTCGTACGGCCTCGCGAGCGCTGGTGTCGCATGCTTGGAATACCTGTTCTTCTATTGGGTGACGGACGTCGTTCGGTCTCGCAGGTGGGCAATCCTCTTCCTGCCATTCGGGATGAATGCAGTTTTCATCTACATGCTTACTAGCCTGATCTCGGTCAAGGCAGGCACGGATGTCTTCCTCGCGCCGCTGGCGGCTCACCTTGGACGCGCCGGCCTTTTGGTTGAGGCGCTAGGGGCCATCGGCGTCGAGTGGCTCATCCTGTACTGGATGATGAAGCGCAGAATCTTCGTCAAGGTGTAAAGCTACGCCGTGAGTGCTGTGCTCGCTTCCGGCGCGTGCCTACCTTTTTGGATCTCAGATTCATTTAGCTCGGTGTTGCACCTCAGGTGAAGGGAGATCTGGGCAGCCATGGCCGTCACCTCGGCAGCCAACTTTTTTACACGTTCGTCGGAGATCTGGCAGATCGTGCCCGCAACGCTGATAGCCGCAATGGCCCGATCAGCAGCGTCGTAAAGCGGAACCCCAATACAACGGAACCCAATTTCCCCTTCCTCGTCCTCAAAGGCATATCCGAGTTCACGAACCTTCTTCAGTTCCCGAATCAGCCGCTCCGGTGAGGTGATCGTATTTCGATTATGTCTGGCCAAAGGACGCGCCGCAATGCGACGCGCGCTGGTCTCATCTGCTCCAAACGCGAGAAGCGCCTTGCCCACACCAGAGCTGTTTGCATCCAGCCGTCTTCCTATCCACGTTGCGAGGCGATGCATTCCCGGCGCCTCGATCTTCTCGATGATCACGGCCTCCCCACCCTCGAGGATCGCCATGTGGACGGTGAGGCCGGTGCGTAGCATCAGTTCCTGCAAAAAGGGCCTCGACTGCTCACGCAAGTCCAAATTCTCGAGAGCCATATTGCTCAGACTGACGAGTCTCAGGCCGAAGCAGTACCTGCCATTGAGCTTGCTGTTCTTGAGATAGCCGGCGAGTTCAAGCGTCTTTATCAGTACGTGAGTCGAGCTCTTGGGGAGCTCTAGTCTTCTGCTGATATCAGAGAGCGTGAGCCCTCGCTGTGATTGCGCGAGAAGCTCCAAGATCCGCATGGCCCGGCTGACGGAAGGAACTGCATATGCATTTGGCATGAGATTCACCTTAGTGGGCTGGCCGATGGACCATTTCCCTAGCAGAGTGTGGCTCGAGTTTCAGGAATGCGCAAGTCGTCGCTGCCTGCTGCCGCCGCGTTTCGCTGTCGCTGCACCGCCAACGTCTTCGGGATACTTCTCGGCGAGTCTGCGGATCTCATGACTGAAGTCCATGAAGAGCTGTTCCCATCGCTTTGCCTGAAAGGGCGTGTAGCGGTAGAACCCCTTCGCGTTGGAAACGCCATGCGCGCCAGACTTCACAACCCTCTTCATTAGCGCCGGCACTTCGGTGGAACAGCTAAGGTCCGGCAGGAGATCCTTCATCACGGCTGCGTATGCAGGGATTCCGGTCAGGTCCATGAAGCGGAATGGGCCGGCAAACGTGATCCAGTACCCCAGGTCGTTTCGCAAGGAACGGTCTACGTCCGCGACCGTAGCGTAGCCCTGCTCCACCAGGTAGAAGGCCTCTCGGAGCATCGCGTACATGATCCTGTTCGCGATGAAGCCGCGAATATCCTTTCGGAGCAGCGATGGCTCCTTGCCCCAGGAACGGGCGAAGCGAACCGCACGGTTCGCATTTGACATCGACGTGGCGCCACCGCAAATTATCTCCATGAACCTGGTGATGTTCGCGGGTTCTGCCCAATGCAGCCCCAGGATACGCTCGGGATGTTTTGCACCCTCCTGCAGATACGTCACTGGAATAGCGGAGGTGTTGCTTCCGATCAGAGCGTTGCTGGAGACAACTTCCTCGATCCCACGGATGACCTCGCGCTTCACAGCAAGATCTTCGATCGTAGACTCGACGACGATTTCGGCCCTCGAAAGAGAGGGCAGGTCGCCGGAGATCGAAGCTCGCTTCATGAGACTTGAGGGTGAGTCCGAGAACAGATTTTTCCTTGATGCGTCCTGAAGAAGTGCGCGAAGCCTCCTGGGCGCACGTTGTAGTTTCGCTCGGTCAGACTCGACGCAAGTGACCCGATGGCCGGCTCCGAGAAGGCACGCTGTGATGCTGGTCCCCATCAGGCCCATGCCGACCACCCCCGCCTCGGAGCCGCCGGTCGGCTTCGCCACCTTTTCCGCGGTTCTGCTGTTAGGCCTCCTATCTTGCGACCTAGTCTCTGCGGTTTGCGACACCTGTGCCCTTGATTGCGCCATTCGTTTGTCTCCTCCGCCAACTACGAGACCTGATCCTGCACTGATGCGAAGGCAACCGCGAGTGCATTCTCGATCTGTTTAAGAGTTACATCAACATCGGCCATGGTGTGAGCGGCAGAAAGAGACCATTGCTTTGTGGCGAGTGGGAACGCGTAAATACCATGCTCTATCAGTATCCTTCGAAAGATCGCGTCCGCGGTGAAGTCATGATGGGTGGCAAGATCGTGCCAATCCGTAGGACAGTGGTACATGAAATACGGGCAGAAGGCCGAGCCCTGTCGGGCGACCACACCAGGAATCTGGAGCCTGGAAAATATTTCTTCGATTCCGTTCTGCATCGCACTTCCGAGCGATTCCACATGGCGGTACACCTCCCCATCGTTCATGAGCAGGCGTTTGATAGTGGCAATAGCGGCAACTGTGGGGACCGGGTGGGCGTTGTAAGTTCCGGCAAGCAGAACCCGACGGGCAGCGGATGGGTCAACGAAGCGGTTCATCATGTCCTCGTGGCCAGCAAGGACGGCGATCGGATAACCATTGGCGAGGGCCTTACCAAAGACCACCAGGTCTGGAGTGACGCCGGCGAGGCTTGAGTACCCACCCACGGCGTGACGAAATCCCGTCTTTACCTCGTCGAAGATAAGGACAAAACCGAATTCGTCAGCCAGTTCCCTCAGACCGCTTAGATACCCGGGCGACGGCTTTACGATTCCGATGTTCTGAAGAATAGGCTCCGTAATGAGCGCGGCGATTGAATACTTCTCGCAGACGTAGCGGACAGAATCCAGATCATTGAAATTTACGCTGTGGACTAGGGCCTGATGCTCCAGCGGTATACCGGCACTAATGGGCTTGAAGGGGTATTCGCCAGGCGAGACCCTGGGACCAAGGTCGCTCAACGGCGTCATCAGATTGCAAGCTACGTCATTGTGCCAGCCGTTGTAGCCGCCCTGAATTCTGAGGATGTGGTCCCGTCGGGTGACCGCACGACTGAGACGGATCGCCTGATAGGTGGCCTCACTCCCGGTGTTCAGCAACTGCACTGAGTGTGCAGCGGGAACGTGCTTGCAGATAAGTTCGGCAAGCTCACCTTCCAACGAAGTTGTGCCGGTCCCAAAAAGGCTGGCATTTTCCCGCAGGGTATTGATGACGGCCTCAGTCACATAGGGATCGTTGTGACCGAGAAAATGAGGACCGAACGCTGCGTGGTAATCGAGATACTGATTGCCATCGACATCCCAGATGTGAGCCCCTTCGCCTCGCGCGAAGGCAATCTCGGGCTGAATCGCCCGGTTGACCGAGACAACCCCGCCCGGAATGTATTTCTTATTGTGCTCGAGAAGCTTCTCGGATTCTGATTGGCTGTGCATGCTTCCCCCAATGATCCAAAAGAACTGCAGGAAAATTTCCCCCGCAATACGCGAGCCCTAGGTTGCCGGCCCGCAGCGTTCAGCAGTTCTGGTTTTCAACCGCCGCCGCGCCAGAACTCCGGATGCCTGCTACGGGAGGAGAGAAGCTCACGAGGGATGAGGTGTGTAGTTGCATTCACCAGTTGCGGAAATTTCGCGCCGAACGGCTGCGTTGGCCGTAGGGGCGAGGGGGCGATGGTCGCTGACGCGCCTGACAGGAGCAGGACCCGCGCACCCAGCTGGCTTGTTCCAAATGATCCAATCTGTTCGCACCGCTCGACTTTTCTCATTGCGATTGAACCTGCGTCTGAGCCCATGATCAGAACTCCAGTTTTATGGCCAATTGGACACTTCTAGGGGAGCCGCTGGATGAGATTACCCCGGCCGTATCCGTTCCAATCACCGAGCCGGGTGCCCCCAGGTTAGTGTGATTGAACGCATTGAAGAGCTCGGCCCTGAACTCAGCTGCGAACCGGTCTCCGATCGTGGTCTTCTTGATAAAGGCAAGATCCCAGTTCTGCAGTCCCGGCAGCAGCAGGATGTTTCGTCCAGCGGTTCCGAACCGTGGGGTCCCGTTCGCCAGCGCCTGCGCCAGGGCAGTCGTGGTGAAACAACCGGTGTTGAACCACTCCGATATCTTCTTAGGCCCCGATCCATTGCAGACACGATCCGGGCGTGGCGAAGAAGAGCCGGTGTTTGAGTAATCCTGCGCGGAGGTCACCGTAAATGGCAGACCACTGTGAGCGCTCACAATCGCACTGACCTGCCAACCTCCGGCAACGAGATTTTTGTAGTGCCCGTTGGTGAGTAACCGCTTACCCGAACCGAATGGCAGCTCGTAAATGGCGCTTACGACCAGCGTCTGCTTCGCGTTAAAGTCAGAGAGACCATAATCCGCGTTGGGATTGTTGTCGTTCTGCGTAGCCGACTGGTTGTCGATGTTGCCGCCCTCGTTATCGAGGCTCTTTGAGAAGGTGTACGAAATCAAAGCCGCGAATCCGTTCGACGCCTGCTTCTCGAGCTTTCCGTAAAGGGATTGGTATTTGGAGAACGCCTGGTAGTCGTCGTACAGAATGGTATTGAAATCAGGGTATGGCCTGCGTTGTTGAAGGTCGCCGACGCCTGGATTCGGCTGGTTGCCAAGATTATGCATGTAGTCCAGGTGCAAACCACGATTGCCAACGTACGCCACCTCGGCACCCCACCGTTTTGCAATTTGCGACTGGATACTGAGACTCCACTCGTACGTTTCAGGTGTCTTGTAGAAGGGACTCGGCATGAGCTGTGACGTGATGCCCGAGAGCGAGACCAGAGGCGCATTGACAAAGGTCTGCTGTGTTTTTGTCGGAACCCCGGTTGTGAGCGGCGGGGGCGCCCCAAACGCTGTCACGAAGTTGGGCGTCTGCGTAAAGACCGGGTTGTTATTTGCAAAGGAGCCCATGCGGTTTGTGTCGGGAAGATCCATAAAGATCCCTACGCCCGCATGCACGACGAGCCTGTCGGAGCCTATCGGTTGCCACGAAATACCCACCCGAGGTGCGAAGTAGCCGGCGCCCGGTCCAAAACTCACCTGACGGACCTTATTCCCTGTTAAACCCTTTGCCTTTCTCATGCCGGAGCTCATGATCAGACATTGGCCCGAAGCAGAACGGAAGTAGGGATCCGAACACAGCGCGTCATTCGCCGCGTCCGGCAGAGCAGTAAGCAGCAGGGCGTCTCCTGGCTGGAAGCTCTTTGAAAGCGGATAGAACGTGGCCAGCTTGTTCTGCGTGTCCATCGGCTGGCGGCGATACTCCCATCTCAGGCCTGCTTGCACGTTCAGCTTTGGCGTGGCGCGGAAGTTGTCCTGGGCAAATAGACTTATCCAGCTTCCGCCAGTCAGATTCGTGATAATCGCATTCTTCGTGTACTGCCCTGACGAGGGATAGCCTAGTTCCATATCAGCTAGATCCGAGATTGCATTCACTCCAGGAATTTCACCCGCCAAGGATGAGTACTGGCCGTTGAAAGCGAATCGTCCGTTCGCCTGCAGCGGATCTGTGACGCCCTTGGTCTGCCAGAAGTCCGCATTCGCGCCGAAGGAGAGCGTGTGCCGACCCGCTACCTTTGTGAAGGTATCTTCAAACCGCTCGATCGCATCGGGCGCTGTCACTGGGAAGTATCCAGGGAATCCGTCGCCCCAAAGCGGAAAGTTGTTAAGCAAAATATTGGGATACTCATTGAACTGCGGCAGCGGATTCGTAAGCCCTTCGATCCCGAAGCTCGCTAACGTACCCGGGGGCCGAGGGCACCCGGAGCAGTCATATGTGAGATAGTCCTTCTGATATCCAATGCGCACATCGTTGATAGCGGAAGGACCGATCACTCGCGTCCAGCCACCAACAAGGTTCTGCCCCCTGAAGTGCTGATATCCATTGAATGCTGGAAGTGCACCTGGGAACAGAATGTTCGAGTTGCCGATCAGGTAGCGAACAAACAGCGTGTTTACCTTCGACAGAGATGCATCCACGCGTACATCGAACTGGTCGTTCTGCTGCTGCTGAGGTGTCTCGTTCGTGTAGTTCACCACGCCCCGCGTATTCGGGCTCGGGAAAAGGGCCAGAACCTTTTGCGCCACAGGATCAAGTGCGCTGACGCGATTCCCCGGTATCGGCTTGCCGACAAGAATGGAAGTCGTGCTGGCACTCGGATTCTGTGGATTCGCAGGGCAGGTAAAGTTTGTCTCTGAAGCAGGGTCGAAGAGCTGGCCGGTATCGAAGTTCAGATCGGCAGGTGCTGCCGATCCACTGCCGGGACAGAGATTCGCGATGGTTCCGGTCAGAAAAGAGCTGAAGTCTCCAGTCTTTTCACTCGCCGTAGGAACCACACTGGCGGAGACGATTCCCTGGGTGAGCCGCAGCCCTTCATAACTGCCGAAGTAGAAGATCTTATTCTTGACGATCGGGCCGCCTACGGACCCGCCAAACTGATTGCGGGACAGGTCCGGGCGTGTGAGCGCAAAATACCCGCTCGCATCCATCACGCCGTTTCGCGCATATTCCCATGCGGACCCATGAATCTTATTCGTGCCCGAATTCGTGATCAAATTCATGACCGTGCCTGACGCCAGACCAAAGGAGGCGTCATAGACGTTATTCTGAATCTTGAACTCGTGAACCATCTCAGGTGGCGGGTCAAGGGCAAAGCTGCTGTTGTTCAATGCCCTTGAGATCATGCCATCGATCAACAGCACATTTCCTCCCGAGCCTCCTCCGGAACCGCTATAACCGATATCGTTAAAGCCCGATCCATTTGCCGCGCCTGTGGCTAACGAACGGCCGGTCGTATTCACAGTTCCTGGGACCAATAGCGCGAGTGAGCCAACCTCCCTGAGGTTCAAAGGCATGCTCAGGATCTGCGTTTGCCCCACGACCGTGCCAAGACTGGCGTTGGTTGTATCGACTAGGGTCGGGGTCGCCTCTACCGTCACGTTCTGAGCCTCAGTGCCTACCTTCAGGACAATATTCTGCGTGAGTTGTTGGTACAGGCTCAACGACAGACCAGAGAGAGTCGTCTTATCAAAGCCGGAGTGGACAACGGTCTCGCTGTAGGTGCCAGCAGGCAGCGAAAGAAACTCATAGTGACCCGATGCATCGGAAGTCGTCGAGCTCGCCACGCCAGTACTGGCATTCGTGACGGTGATCTCCGCTTGGGGAAGCGCGGCATGCATAGGATCGGTCACAGTACCCACAATGCTGCCGGTTGTGGCCTGGCCCCACCCCGGCGTCGCGATCCAGAGCGACAAAGCCACGAGCAGCAAGAGCATGGAGCGAAGACACACTTGCTCCGCGACAATGCAAGCCGGAGATCGGATTCCTGTGATTCCGGCATGTTGATCTGTACAGGTTTTCTTAGGAACAAATCTCATCGTCGTTTCTCTCCCAAATACTGTCGCGGGCGTTTGGTATGAGCAACGTTAGCCCAGTTTTGGTAGGGCGTCGCCGTGCGATCCATGCTCCGGACCGAAGCTGTCCAGCATATTGAACGAACACGGCCATCCCTATTTGGCTTGCGGGACTTGGCTTACGAGGCGATGCTACGAGCCGCGGCAGCGGGTAGAAATGCCATGCACATGGGCGTGCCGAGCGGCTGATAGTGTCCGGTGAATGCCAGCTTCCCAGAGACCTTATCGATGCGGAACGAGGTGATCTGATCGCTTCGCTGATTGCATACCAAGAGGAATCGGCCGCTTGGGTCAATCGCGAATTGGTTTGGGTAGTCCCCCTCTGTCGATGCTTCTCCAGCGCGGCTTAGCTTGCCATCTGGTGCAATGACAAACATCGCGATCGAATTGTGAAGGCGGTTGGCTGCGTAAAGGAACCTACCATCGGGAGAGACCGCAATCTCAGAACCGAAGCTTGTTCCCGCAAAGCCCTCGGGCAGAGCGGAGACAGTCTGCTCTGGAGTAAGCGCGCCCGCAATGGCGTCATAGCGGAAGCAGATGATGGTTGAGGCCTCTTCCTGCATTGAGTACATCCACCGGCCATTTGGATGGAAGACGAAATGTCGCGGACCATCGCCCGACGGAACCATCACAAACGGGACCGCTGCAGGAGTGAGGACACCCGTGCTGTCATTGAATTGATAGACGTAGATCCTGTCCTGTCCCAAGTCGGTTTGCAGGACGAATCGATTTGTGGGATCAGCCTGGATCATGTGCGCGTGCGGCGTATCGTGCCCGCTAATGGCGAAGCTCCCTGGCGGCGCATCCGTAGCATGCTCCTTACCGAGCGAACCTTGGTCCCTGTGGACATAGCTGGCTTCTCTCAGCGAACCATCGGGCAGAATGGGCAGCACGGCGAAGCTTCCCCCGAAGTAATCCGCTACGAACGCGAACTTGCCGGACGCATCCACACTGATATGCGTTGGACCGGCACCGCCCGAGTTCACAATATTTAGGAGTTGCAGACCGCCACTTTCACGATTCACAGCAAAGGCAGAGACGGAGCCGCTGTTGCCCCGGTAATCTGAGACTTCATTTACCGCGTAGAGATACCGCCCGGAAGGATGGAAGGTCAGCCACGACGGGCTGATAGTCTCCGCGGCCAGCTTGAGCAGCACCAATTTCCCAGCGTCCGGCTGGAATTCAAATAGGTAAATTCCCTTCCCGTTCGCGGCCCCATCCACCGGCTTTGTATCTGTTCCCACATATGCCAGGACACGGTTGCGCGGGGAAGTGGCTGCCAAGGCCAGGGTGGACCGTGCTGCCCTAAGGCCCAGACCGGCCGCGCTGGCTGCCTTCACGAAATCCCTGCGTGAAAGTGGGGCCGGCAAGCTTGACTTTAAGCTCGAAGCATTGATGCGCATAGGTCCGTTCTCATCCGGATTGACTCTTTGCTGAAGCGACAGAGCAGCCGGTGCGAGGCAAGCATGGCAGGCCCTGCCAACTTCACCGGACTGCTCGAATGTTGTCAGTGGCCTGACATCCATGAGGGATGAGGACTCTCAATCACCTCATTTAAAGGCGGCAGTGGATCTCCCGGCTTGGTACTTTCATTGAAGTGCCGCAGTTTCTCGTGCACTCCACGCCAGTACTGATACTCGGCATCCCACCGCCCCAGCGCGGATCCCATCCGGTATGGCGTGTATTCTTCCAGCCACTCCGCGCGGTACGACGGCTTCAAGTCCATAATCCGGTCCATCAAGTCTGTCACATACGAGTGATCATAGTGGGTCACCTGTGACTCCCACTCATTCCACCACTGTTCTGAATTGGGATGCTTCCCGCCGAACGTATTCCAGATGGCCGTTAGGTCGAGTGGCGTTTGAAACTTCTCTCCTGCGTAGTCGAGTAGCGCGCTGCCGATCAACAGGCTGTTCACTGTTTCGGGATCAGCCCCCAGGCTTCGCGCATGCAGAAGAGCGGATTCCGCTTGCTCCGCATGCATTCGCGACTGGTGGAGATCATTGCGGTGTTCCGGAAGTTTTTTGTAATAGGTCGCAAAGAACGGATCCTCCCACAGTCCGAACATCGTTTGCTCACCAAGGAGCTTCTTGATGTCGGTCTCGGCGATCGTCATGTTGCTCAGCGCGGAAGCAATGTCCGGCGCAATAGCAGGTGGATACAGCAGGCGCGCATACTCGGAGAAGAAGTTAGTGCGATCCATGGGAACAGACTGCCAGGGCGCGGCGGCTCCGTAAGCGAAACCAGGCAGCGACATGCGGAAGAGCAACTGCGCATCGTCAGCCCATACTGAATTCACCAGGCCCAGTGCGCCTGAGCGACGTCCGGCTGCTAGGAAGGTATCGATGTTCTCGAATGTCGTATCAAAGTCGGGAGCAATGTCGTCATAGCTGGTGATGCCAGGCTGCACCACGTGCGGAATGTGGTGTGCAATCAGCGGACCTAGCCAGCGGTTGTACGTCGGATCCTCAGAGGTGTAGTACCAGGCCACCGCAATCAGACCTGGCGGCAGATTCGGAATGGTCTGCGGATATTTGACGATGATGTCGTCGTAGCTCATCACTTGCTTACCATGTTTCTGGAACAGATCTGCCACAGCCGTAAGCTGCTTAACGAATAATTCTGCGGGCTTCGCCGCGTCCCCGGACGCATGCGTCGCCGCCTCGATCTGGAAGGTCTCGTCGAAGCCAATGCTCACAAAGGGACTTGGAAACAAGTCTGCGAACTGATTCACCCAATCCGTCATGAGTGGCATGACTTTCGGGTTCCTTGCTTCGAACTCAGTCCCGTGCGGTTGATCCGACATGTCGGAGTACTGCTCCACACGAAACAAATCATGCTGGTGCCCGTACAGGTCAAAGTTCGGGATCACGTCAACGTGGCGCTTGCGACCATATGCCACAATCTCCCGAACATCGTCCTGTGAGAGGCGCGCGAACCCTGGGTTCAAAAGTGGATATCCGCTGAGCTCGATACTGTTTTCGCTGTACAGGTAGTACTGGTTGGCTTTCCACCGCGCCAGAAAATCTATCTGTCGCTCAATCTCCTTAGCCGTCGGCATCGGACCATGACTTATGTCCACCATGGTTCCGCGGTACTCCATCGATGGCCAGTCGTGTACCTCCACGATTGGCAAAGCGGCCTGAGAGCCCTGCCCCTCCAGCAATTGCCGAAGGGTTTGTATACCGTAGTAAATGCCTGCAGAGGAACGAGAGTGTATCTTTACCTCTTTCTCCGTCACGGTCAGGTCATATGCTTCTCGTGAACCTCGGCCGGGCTGCTCCCCGGGAAGAGCCAGCGGCTCATCCTTTCCGCCGTCACGGTCCAGAATGACGGGAATCGCTCCATCCGGCCCTCCGCCGATGGCCTCAATTGAGACCTCCAAATTCGCCTGCGATCTCATCCACAATTGCAACTGGTCGGCAGCAAAGTGATCGTCCTCGCTTGGAGCGGAGGCAAACGTCACGCGCAAACTACGCACAGGCACACTGCCTGAGCCATAATGAACCTCCTGCGGCCGAGGCAGAAGAGGACTATGCTCCGCAAGGCCTGCCGCACAGAATCCCAAAGCAATGACCATCAGCATCCACTTCTTGCAATTCATGAAAGCTCCTTGTATGTGGCCACTCAGCAGCGCAAGTTTGCACTGCGCAAAAAGCACAAAACCTCAGATAGAGCGGATTGAACTTAATACAGTCTCGCGCCCACTGCGAGTATTCATCAATGCGGATACATACCACCGGGCTCATTTGCGTCCAGCAGGTTGAACGCAGGTTTGTGGGCTCCTAGCCGGCAAAGCTCGCAGAACAATCAATTCACTCGTCCTCGTCCGGAGACCTTCCATTGATCGATCACCTGATCGCCCGAGACGACGTATACGCACTCCTGCAGATTGATACAGGGGCATATGTGGTTGGGAACAACTCGGAGTCTGTCCCCAATTTTCAGCTCCGAGCCCTCCGGAAGGCCCAGGTGCCCGTGCTCCTCCGACAGCTCGTGCAACTCTATCTTGGGGTAGTCGATAACATATCCATGATTCTTCCGCTCACCTGAAAGCAGCGTGTCGGCAGTGAGGGTTTTGCTCCCTGCGTCGATAATGGCGCGATGCGCAACGCTCGTGCTCACCACCGTGACGAGCACGGTTGCGGCACAATCCTCGTACGTGGCGGCCTCTGCATCCACCGTATTGCGATCGTTGAAGACATACGTCCCTGGCCGGATTTCATTGATGCCATGGAAGCGGTGACTCAGAAAAGCCGCGGGCGTATTGCCGCCGCTCACGATTGAATGGGACACGCCAGCAGCACTCAGGAGCGCATACAGCCTATCGAGCTGAGCATTCTCGAGAACGAGATCATGCTCCCGAATCGCCCGGTTACCCATGATATGTCCGGGATACACCGAGATACCTTCCCATCGAAGGTTCGGCAGAGAGCGGATCTGCTGAGCCACTTGTATCGAGCTATCGTTCAGCGGCAGCCCACACCGTCCGAATCCAGTGTCAAACTCTAGTCGGATACCAACATCTACCCCTGCCTTGACAGCTGCGCGCGAAATTCCTTCCGCCACAGGGAGTGAGTCCATGGCAACGGAAATACGCGCTACGCGAGCGAGTTCCGCTAGTCGGCTCCATTTGCTTTCGCCCCAAACGGGGTACACCACGACGATGTCCTGTATCCCCGCGTCTGCCATCACCTCCGCCTCGCCGAGCTTGGCGACCGTAATGCCCGCGGCACCATACCGCACCTGCATGTGCGCAATTTCCGGCATCTTGTGCGTCTTGGTATGCGGTCTTAGGGCAATGCCGTGTTCCGCGCAGTACTTCGCCATCTTCTGCAGATTTCGATCAAGCTTTTCCGCATCGATCAGCACCGCTGGCGTATCTATCTCGCTTGTCATCATAGGCAGTTCAGGCTCAGACCCTTACGGCTCCGGAATCGACGACCATATTCCCACTCCTCAGAACGGCCCGGATACCCGAGGGGACCACGTCTGGCTTTTCGTACGTCGCCGCTGTATGAATCACACCGGGATCGAAAACTGTGAGATCGGCTACGTAACCTGCTTCAATCCGTCCGCGGCTATTGAGATGAAAGGCAGTCGCCGGCTTCTCCGTCACTTTGTGGATGGCTTCTTCAAGCGTGAGCCACTTGCGTTCGCGAACGAGGTCTCCAAACAAAAGAGGAAAAGTCGCGTACAAACGTGGGTGAGAGCGTCCCTTCGTGTAAACGCCATCCGTGATGATCGTCGCCTGAGGATGCGTCATCAACGCATGGAGATTCTCGAGAGATTGGCAATGCTCTACGATAGTCAAATCCGCGTCCTGCTCCAGCAAGAGATCCATCACCGTAGTTGGAGGGTCGCTCCCGCGTTCGTTTGCGATCTCTTCAATGGACCTCCCTACGAGGGAAACCTCGTCATACGCAGCCGCCGTGATGACGACCCCATTCCAATGCGCCTCCGGTTTGATCTTCGGCCGTATGACCTCACGCTGCACGGGATCACGTAGTCTCGACAGCAGCTTCGGAATACCACCATCAAGCGCTGGTTGCGGCAGCACCTGCGTCAGCACCGTAGACCCAGCGAGCCAGGGATAAGCATCGAAGGCCAGGTCAATGCCCCTTGCCGCTGCCTGCTCGATCAAAGCAATGGCTCGTTGCTGCAAAGGCCAGAATTCCTCCCCAGCAGCCTGCAAATGCGAGATCTGCAGCCGGCACCCCGACCGTTCTGCTATCGCGATTTGCTCCTCGACTGCTTCCACCAGCCCTGCGGAATAGCTCCGCATATGCGTGGCGTAAATGCCGCCCTTACGCGCGACCACACGGCAGAGAGCGATTAGCTCTTCGGCGGAAGCGCCCGACCCGGGAGCGTACATGAGTCCGGAGGAAAGGCCCGCTGCCCCTTCCTCCATTGCCTCAGCGAGCAAGTCGCACATGGCATCTTTCTCGGGCTGCGAGAGGGCGCGACTGGTGTTCCC
>CAVWNU010000008.1:0-15601 GCA_963756435.1 uncultured Acidobacteriaceae bacterium
CATCATCAGAGTGTCATGCGCCGACTTCCGTTTTGCTTCTCGGAGCGCCGCAATAAGCCGATCCATTCCGAACTCTTCTCCGAAGGATTGCGGCACTCCAGCACGCCGTCGGAGTACGCAACCAGCGTGTCGCCGGGTTCAACCACCACTTCACCGGATCTCGTACTCGGCATGTTCGATGCGCGCCCAGCAGCGGGCCGCCTTTGTCCAGAGGCTCGGCGCGTCCATCGGCGCGTAGAAGTATCGGAGGAAAATGTCCCGCGTTGCAATATCTAACGTTCCCCGCACGCAGTCTACCTTAGCGAAAAATGCGGTGACAAATGGCGCCACCGGCCGAAGATAGCTGAGATGGCGGTTGATCTCCGAGCCGATTCCCCCGGGTCGGATTGGGACGGCCGTAACTTTGCAGGAGGCCGGCAAGATTTGTGAACCACATGCCGGCGGCAAAGCCTTTCCCGGCGATGTCACCAGCACAGATAGAACCCTTGAACCATCTTGCGAAAGCAGGTAAAGTCTCCCGAGAGGTAGCGAGCCGCGAAGACATCGCTGGCAAACTGCATGCTGCCGTTCCGCAACACTCGCGGACCACTCAGCTTGCGCTGAATCTGTGCCGCGTCAAACAGCTGCGCATGAGGTCAGCTCTCTCCCGCAGAAGCGAATACGTTTCCTCCTGCAGCGGCACCTTCGGCGGCACTTCGATCGATGGCGTCAGCGGCGAGCTTCGACGCTGGCACCATGGAGGGTGGCACCGTGCTCCAACTCTGACGCCTGCCGCTGGTTGGATACTCGTCATACTTGGACGCTATTCTGTCGGGCATAATCTCTCCGCGTTCAAGATCCACCTCGTTTCGATTCTGACGGTTCCTCTATCCCACGAATCGGTAGCCGGTTCCGTGCACGGTGAGGAAATACTGTGGCTGTTCAGGATCGGGTTCGAGCTTCTGGCGCAGCCGCACCAGGTGGGTATCGACAGTGCGGGTGGTTGGATAATTGTCGTATCCCCACACTTCTTCGAGGAGCCGATCGCGGCTGAGGGTTTCGCCGGAATGGCAGATGAAGTACTTGAGCAGCTCGAATTCCTTCGAGGAAACATCGAGAGCCTTGCCAGACTTGAGGACGCGACATCGTCGAAGGTCGACTTCGATGTCGCCGAAGGAATGCTGGTCCTGTCCTTGGGGACGACCGCGGTGCGGCGCAGAACAGCCTTAACGCGCGCCAGCAGTTCGCGAATCGAGAACGGCTTGGTCACATAGTCGTCGGCGCCGAGCTCCAGACCCACCACCTTGTCGACTTCCTGCCCGCGAGCGGTCAGCATGATGATGGGGATGGAGGCGCGCTTGCGCGCGTAGCTGCTTGCAAACTTCCAGTCCGCTCATGCGCGGCATCATGACATCCAGCACCACCAGGTCCGGTGACTCGTCGAGCGCCGCTGCAGACCCTCGACGCCATCGCGCGCGGTGATGACTTCGTAGCCCTCAAACTCGAAGTTGTCGCGCAGGCCAGCCACCATGTTGGGCTCATCCTCCACGACCAGAATCTTTGCCCGGGCTCTTCCTCGCCTGTCTTCATTTGCTCTTCCTGTCTCATGCCGGTAAGCCTCCGCTTGCTGGACCTCTGAAGCCAATACCGGCAGAGTGATGACGAACTTGCTGCCGTGCCCGGGTATGCTCTCTACCCTGACTTCGCCGCCATGGGCCTGCACGATGTGGCGCACCAGCGAGAGCCCCAATCCGCTTCCCTTGGTGTTGTGCACCAGCGGATCGCCCACCCGATAAAACTTCTCGAAAATTTTGGGCTGCTCCTTAGCGCGGAATACCGATCCCGTGATCGACCACTTCAAGGTTGACACCTGCCATTGCGATGGTAAAGATGCACCCCCAGATACTTGTCCGTTCGCTGAGTACTTCACCGCATTGTTCACGAGGTTCAGCAAGGATCGGGCGATGGCCTCGCGATCCACCCGCAGCGGTGGCAGGTTGTCGTCGATCTTCTGCTCAAACTGGAAGCCGTTCTGCTCGATCTCGAAGCGATAGGATTCCAGCGTGCTCCGCACCAGGTCGGCCACATCGGTTTCGCGGAAGTTGTATTCTTTCTTGCCGGCCTCGATGCGGGAGAAGTCGAGAATATTGTTGATTAGAGAAGTCAGCCGCTCGCTCTCTTTGCGGATAATCTCGTAATACTCCTGCTGTTTTCCCGGGTTGGAGATGCGTCCTAATTCCAGGGTCTCGGCATAAAGACGGATCAGCGCGAGAGGCGTTCTCAGCTCGTGCGAAACATTGGAGACAAAGTCGGACTTCAATTTCGCCAGCGCCAGTTCGCGCGAGACATTCCGATACATCAGCACATTCCTGCGCCCATCAACAGCGAGAGTGCTCCCAGGATCAAAAATTGCCGGCGAGCGAAACGGCGGCTCATGTTCGCGATCGTCGTCCCACGAACCTGATACCCAGAATCAGCCCCGGAAAAACGCCATCGAAAGCACGTTCCACCTCCGGCTTCCCTCCGTCCCAGCAAGCTGAGGCCGCCAACGGAGACTGGTCCTTGTACGCGCGAACCATGATGGCCGGCTCGGGATGCGACGTATCGCTACGCTCCTCACTGGGCATCACTTCGTTCAGGGCCTGGGGAAAAAACTTGTTCTTCAAATAGTCCGGGTCGATAGACAAATCCTGCCGAGCGCCGGATGTTCGGGAGTCGAGCCGCGGAGTGAAGAACACCTCCGACAGATACTGCCATTTATCGCCCTTGAGCATCCAGTCTTCGCTAAAGTACGAGTGCGTCCGCCATGCTTCCATCCTTCTTAGCTTGGCGAGATACATCTTGGATTCGCTATCAAACCTATCGGCCACATCCGAGGAAAGCATCTTGCTTTCCTCGTGAAATTCAGGATCGTCCATCCGGTCCCGCTGCGATTGAAACTCCAGGTGATCTTTTCCGGTCCACAAGAAATGCGTGAGAAACGTTCGGATGTTTTGCCAGGAAATCGTCAAGTTCATCCGGGCTGTCGACATCGGGAAAGTGTCTCCTGGATTTCCTCGGCCACCTTGTAGGCGCGGTGGTCAATCCGCTTCTCCGCAATCGCCAGCGTCTCCTGATAATCCCTCTGAATGACCGCTTCGATCTCCTTTTTGCGCTGCAGGTCTCGGAGATGCATGACACTCGCAATGATCAGCGCCGCCGCCGGCAGCATCACCGCCAGCATCAGCAAGAACATGCGGGTCCGTTCGGAAAAGCGCCGACTTTGCAGCTTCAACATAGATACGTATCCAGAGAACGGACCGGCCTCCATCACAACGGAGCATAGGCTCGGAAGAAACCGGGTGTGTCACGAGGACGCAACAAGTTGCAAAAAGTTGTGAACGGAATTGCTCGGGTTCTCTAGTGGAAAGTAAGCAGCGCAAATGTCTCGCCGTGCCGATGTTTGTGCCAAGTTCCTTCAAATCGACCGTAATGGAGCCCAACGGATGCCAATCCACGGCTTGCCGCTAGGAGCTTAAGTGCATTTCCTATAATGAGTTATAACAAGCGGTAGGAGCGGGCGCTGCTTATTTCTGAGTCTTCATGAACTCACGTACCAGTGCCGCAATTTCATCGGCTTTGGTATCAAGCGCGAAGTGTCCTGCGTCGAGTACGTGGACCTCGGCGTTCGGTACGTCCTTGCGGTAGCGTTCCGGCTCGCCAGGATCGAACGAGAGATCGTGCTTGCCCCAGAGAACCAGAAGCTTTGGCTGCGTCTTCTGCATCCATGCCTGCCACTTCGGATACGCGTCCACATTGGTGCGGTAGTCATAGAAGAGATCGCTTTGAATCTGTGCCTGCCCCGGCGAGTTCAGAAATGCGTACTCGTCGGTCCAGAGATCCGGGTCATAGAGCTCGACCTTCGGATCGTCTCCGATATGTCGGGTCTTCGTGGTTGCAAGCGACAAGAAGATTCTTGCGCAGCGCTTCTTCGTACGCTGGCCGGTCTGCCCAAAATGCGCGCCGTGTTGCCCAGTTCGCTCCAAGGCCTTCGTTGTGAGCGACCGCATCCTGCACGATGAGAGCCTGCACCCGCTCCGGGTGTGCCAGTGCCATGCGAAAGCCAACCGGGCCACCGTAGTCCTGCATGTAAAGCGTGTAGCGCGACAAGCCCAGCGCTTCGGTGAAGCCGTTCATCACGGAAGCGATGTGGTCGAAGGTGTAATCGAACTGTTTCGGATCGGGCCAGTCGCTGTGTCCGAAGCCCGGATAGTCTGGCGCAACCAGATGGTAGTTGTCTGAAAGCCGCGTCAGCAGCGGCTGAAACATCCGCGACGACGACGGAAGACCATGCAGCAAGAGAATGGTGGGCGCATCTTTCGGCCCCGCTTCTCTGTAGAAGATGTTGAGCCCATCGACCTTAACTGTGCGATAAAAACCGGCTGTTCCATTGCTTTGTCCTTTTCTGGGCACCCATGCCCAGGGAGGTGGCAAGCACGAGCACGAGCTGTCGCCAGGATCCGAAGAGTCGATTTCGCCGCAGGCACGTTCCCTCCGATCTACTATTCGACTTCGAAGGTGACCTCGAGCTCGATCGGCATCCCGAGAGGAAGGCTGGCAACGCCGATGACCAGATCGAACCGCCATCTTGTCGGTGCCAAAGATATCGCGAAACAAATCCGAGACCGCATCCGCGACCCTGGGCTGGTCGAAGAAGTCCCCGAAGGTCGCGATGAACACGCCGAGCCGGACCACGCGAGTCACTCTGTCGAGTGAGCCCAGATGCTTCTTGGCCGCAGCGAGGGCACTCAACGCCGCAGTGTGGGCGGCATCTCGTCCAGCCTCGGCGTCAAGCTCTTTCCCAAGCCGGCCTAGATATTTCGGCTTGTGGTCGACGACCGGAAGCATTCCACTCAAGAAAAGCAGGTTGCCCGTCTGTAGCGCCTCGACGTATGTGCCAAACGGTGTCGGAGCAGCCGGGAGCTGAATGCCAAGCTCTTGCAGCCGGCTGTTCTGCGCCGCCCGGTCGCATACCCTGCGCGCTCACCACTTGGCCTACGTGCGCACCGTCGTCCACGTGCAGCACCTCCCCGGTTACATGTTCGGCTTCTGTCAGGTAAACAACAGCGTCAGCGATGTCCTTCGCCTCGGAGATAGTCCCCATCGCTGAACGGGGCTTCGGATTGTTCTTATGGAGAGGCGTGTCTACAACGCCGGGTGCGACGGCATTGAAGCGAATCTTTTCTTTCGCGTATTCGCTGGCGAGGCTGAGAGTGATCGCATCGAGGCCGCCCTTGGTCATCATCGGAATCGACGCCGGAAGGCCCTCGATCGGGTTGTCGGCCAGCGATGCAGTAATGGTAGTCACACTGCCGCCGCTGCCCTGCGACAGCATCTGCTTCACTGCGAGCTGCGTGATGAAGATGAACCCGCCGAGATTCGTGGAAACGAAAGCGCGAAAGTCCTCGGCGGTGTATTCCGTGAAGGGTTTGGATGCGAAGATGCCCGCATTGTTGACTACATGGTGGATCGTGCCGAATTTGTCGATCGCCGTTTTCGCCACCGTCTCTGCAGTCGTTGCCTGACCGATGTCTCCATCAATGAGTGCGAGGTTCGGTGATGGCGCGAAGCCGGCCTTGGAAATGCTGCGCGAGGTTGCAACAACGTTATAGCCGCGATCCAGAAAAGCCTGGACAATGGCTGCTCCGATGCCTTGTGAGGCGCCGGTTACGATGACTGTTTTTGGGGCTGCCATACCTGGCTCCTTCTTTCTCGGGGCTGGGATCAGCCGAAGGACCTGCTCGCCGAGCATCTCCGTAGAGATGCGTGCGAGAGAAATCGGCAACGGCAAATTGCGTCGCTCAGACATCGAGTCCCAAGTCATATTGATGCGAAGTCGAAGTTGAATAGCCTTCCGATGTTTATTCCGCTTTTATCCAGGTATCCGAGCCTGCCAGCTTAACCGAGACGTCTGAAATGAAGATATGCAGCGGCTTGCCGTCGGCGGTGCCGCGGTGCTCCGTTGAGATCACCAGAGGACCTGCCTTTTTGTAGCCTGTCCAAGTTGCGATGACGAGTTTGCGGCGGCTTAGACCCGCCGCGATGATAGACAAAGTGTTCGACGCGATTATCTTTGCCAACATAGAGGTCCCAGGTGTCGCCGGGTGTATAACCGCCCGCCTCCGTGGGGTACTTCACCGCTGACCAGCGTGGCCGAACCGCTGCCCACCGGCAATTTCTTTCATACCTTGATCGGTGACAGTGGCGCTGGTATCCCAATAAGCATGGAGAGGGAACAAAAGCCAATAATTATCGTTGATGAAAGACGGCGCAATCTGGTCTTTCACATTGGCAGGTTGGCTATTGAGCTGAGATTGAACATAGGTAACCGTCACCGGCTTGCCGTCTTTATCCTTACCTTCGTAGGAAATCTTGCCGGTCTTGGGTTCCCACTCCCACGTATGAGCAGGCTTTGAAGAGTCCGGTGATTTCCCCATTCCAGGTGTAGCGGATCGCTTCAATTTTCCCAAACGAATCCACGCCATAAGTCTTGGCAATCTGGTCGAGAATCGGAGGGCGGTTTTGCCCCCAGGAGTTTGGAGCAAAGGCCAGCACTCCAAAAAATAAGCAAATCATCGCGATAGGACGAACGAAGCTTTGTCATGGAGCATCTTCCTTTCGCATCCGTGGTGTGAGCTTTGGCGGTAGAGAGACTTTCTCTATTGCGGTGATGTGGGATTCTGTTGCCTGGACGAGTTGCGTCATCGGAGGCATTCTGTATGATGAAATAGCCATCGCTGAAGTTACATTCAAGAGGGTCTGATAATTGTGCTGACCTTAAGTGAATAAACGTGTATCGGATAAAAGTATCGATCGATAGCTTGCGTACCAGTGGGTCGAGTGGCGGATCCGCATAGCAGCTTGGCGTGGCTTGAAACACGGCCCATAGCCCTGTCTTTATGCCTGCCCGCGAACGAATGGAGAGCGAGTGTTGGATAACGACAGAAAGTCCTGGATGCAAATTGTGACGCAGTGCGCTGGCCTCACTCTGCTGGTCTGCTGAGAATTGTAGGGCTGCCACTCCTCCTGCGCAAAGCGATAATTGCGGCAGCTATCGCCACGCATCCGTATTCCAGCAGCATTACCCAATCAGGAAGTGGCCCCCACGGACGTCCAAGTGTACGCAAATGCCACATGACGTAAGTGGGGATAATGCTCACCGTCCAGACGATGATCAGCAGCGTCGAGGTCGAAGTCACAAATGGCAGGAGCCAGAGAAGATACCAGGGGAAGACGACGGGGGAGAACAAGAGAGATGCCGCCATTGGCCAGGCAAATACATTCGGAGACCACTCGGGCGCTGCGCTTCTTGCCCAGGCTGCAGTCACTAGTCCGACGAGCACGGCCAGCCCGGCCAGCAACTGCGGAGGTGCCACGTGATCGAGCATCGCAAACACGGGACCATTGAAACGGAAGCTCTGCACATACGTGCCAAGCGAGCCTATCGGGATACGGCCGTGACTAAGAAATGGCACGTACAGGAGTCCGACCACGGCTGCAGCCAGCGCAGCGTCGCGAATGCGAACCCGCTTCCAGTAGAGGGGCAAGAGGACGATAGGCAGCAATTTGACTGCTATAGCCAGCCCAAGTCCAACCGCCGCAGTCGTCCGCCATCGGCGGCCTAGCGCAGCAACGGAGATCAGCAAGAATAGCGCGCCAAGGATGTCGACGTGCCCGCTTCCCGCAACCTCAATGGCCAACAATGGGTTCCAGGCGTACGCCAGAACCAGGTGCGCTCCTTGCCGGTTACACCGCAACACATCGAGCAGCACGAAAGCAATTGCGAAATCGCAAACCACGAGTGCTGTTTTCAGTGCAAAAGTAGACTCCTGAATCGCGGTCACGGCTCGGAAGAATAGCTGCGCCGCCCGGTGGATACGGGCTCGGAAGATCCGGGCTACTCATGTTTCGGGTTTCCGAGGTATGTAACCCCTGAACGGCAGGATCGCTGGGAACGACAACATAGGGGTTGTAGCCGAGCCTCTGCAGGCGGCCATCCCAAACATATCGATGAATATCTTCACCGGCGCCCGCGGGCACTCGAAGAAATTCAATGTGCCATATGGCAGCCAGGACGAGCCCAATGACGACAACGCGTCGGGCGAATGTTGGGGTAACGAACAACTCACGGATGGCTAAGAGGTACACGATGCCCGCAAGCGTCAGGGAGGCCATGAAGTATGGTCCACCTCGATCGCCGAAGTTTCGTGAGCAGATCGTTAGCGCCACGCATAGTGCGGCGCCGAGTCCGTATACTCTCCATTCGCGAGGTGACCTTCACAGGTCTCCGGAGCCTGTCCGTGATTGTGCCGTCACGAGCTCCCACTCTTTAAGCCACTCGGCCGTACGCGGTGCTCTTGCCGGAGCCAGACGCAACTCCGCTGCCAAGCGATTCAGGTCATCAGCGACATCGATATCGTAAAAGGGATCAGCGAGGCCCACGGATAATCCGAGAGCTCGCGCGCGCGATAGGAGTTTCTCCAGCGCACTGCTGGTGCCCATTCCGTCGCTTGCGAAGAGCGTAGGATGAGAAGCCTTTGCCCCTACGAGATAGTAGCCTCCGTCGTACGTTGGCCCCACGACCACATCATGTGCGGTCAGCGCTTTCGAACGCGCCTTCGAGAACAGCACGCGGCAGGTGTGGGCTGTCGCTGTTGAAGGCAAGAGTGCGTCGTTGATTTTCTTCGGCGAAATGCGCAAATACTGAAGTGAGGCCTGCTGCAAGACCCTCACCTTTCTGCGCAACTACTCTCACTTCGTTGCCTGCCAACCGCGCCAGCTCGTTTACGTCCGAGTCCGGGCACATGACGGCAACTTCCACATCGTCCAATGACCGCGCCAACGCCAGCGTGTCATCAAGAAGACAGCGATAGAAAGCGGTGACAGCTTCAGGAGATAGGCTGGGAGTTAGGCGAGTCTTTACCCTGCCTGGCCTCGGTGCTTTCGCCATGATTACCAGCACACGGTCACTGCCTGACGAACGCGCCACTATCTTGTTTGACGATTTCATAAGATTTTTGACGCGAACTTACGCTCGGCCGCGGTGTCCCGGCTCTTCGGCGCCGGAAATAATAGCGCACTATCAAGCTGAGAATGAACCACGCGGCGCCGACGGTTCCCTTTAGCGTACCGCTGATCTTTGATTTTCCGATACGTGGATAGTAGCTGACCGGGACTTCAACCACGCGGAATCCAGCCAAAGCGCCTTTGAGGATCATCTCAACCGCCCAGCCATAGGTGGTCTCTTCCAGCGCGAGCGCGCGTAGTACATCTGCGCGGCCAGCGCGAAACGGGCCGAGATCACTGATTTCTAGTCCATAGAGAAGCCTGATCAGGCCGGCGGCGAGACGATTCCCGAATACCTGATGCCAAGGCAACGCCCCGGCAAGAACGCCGCTCCCGCAGGCGGGAACCGAGCGTGATATCCGCAAGCCCCTCAGTGATTGGCGCTAAGAGAATCGGCAGTTCAGAGGGGCGATCGCTATAGTCGCCATCAAGAAACACAACCACGTCAGGGGAACTTGCCGAGGCCAACCCGGTGAGGCACGCTTGCCCATAGCCGCGTCGCGGTTCCTGAATGACGCGGGCTCCCATTCTTGCGGCGATCTCGGGCGTCCCGTCATTCGAGTTGCTGTCGACAACGATGACCTCCGTCGTGAGATCGGGCGGAAGATCCGCCAAAACGCGCTCAATCGCCTGCGCTTCATTATGGGTGGGGATGATGACGGACACTCGCATGTGAGTTGGCTCCGATCACCACCACGGAGAAGATGGCCACCGTTGCGACAGCCACGCGTCGACGCCCCATCTCCGGCCGGCGCATCCGATAGCGACCCCAAGTGATGCGAGCACCGAAACCAGCAGTTCCCAGATCCACGCGGTGCCCCACTCCGAGACCCAAAGGCTGCCGAGATACAGAAACGCGATAAATGCGGCCGGCCGCGTAAGCAGACCAATCACGAGCAGGATACCCAGAGAGATCTCGAGCGCGGCCTGCATAGGAGCTGCCATCGCGGCATGGCTGGCAGCGAAAGCCATAACCGCCTTCCATACAGCAGGCGAATGGCCCGCCTTGATGTAGTAGTGGATTAGACCGGAGTAACCCGCCGGTGTGTAGAGTGTTTTCCCAAGATTCTCAAAAAAGACCCACACGAACATTGCGCCAATTGTTATGCGGACCAATGCCAGCCCATTTGCGGCGGGCAGTTGCTCGGCGGCACCTGGTGCCGGGCTTGCGTTCGATTTCATCTGGGAACCTCGCGATCGTGGCTCATGCTTACTCTTCACCTTCTCAAATCAGCCGAATTGGTTTGCCATCTGCGCGCTCGACGACTCGACCGATGCGAACAGCGGGCGTTCCGGCCTCGCCTGTGATCTGCTCCAGCCGCGCGGCGTCGCGCTCATCGATGGAGATCAGCAATCCTCCAGCGGTTTGTGGATCGAAGAAGAGTGTCATCAAATCCGGGTCTATTGCGGTTTGCGAATCGACCACGCACTCGGCGAAGTCGCGATTGGCAATCAGTCCCGCGGGCACAGCTTTCGCCTGCACGCACTCGATGGCACCACGGAGAAGCGGGATGCGATCGATTTCAAGCTCAAGAGCGACTCCGTTCGCCAGCGCCATCTCACGCGAGTGACCAGCCAAACCGAATCCAGTCACATCCGTCATGGCGTGAACACGCAGCCTTGCTTCGGTGATCGCGAGAGCAGCATTCTTGTTCAGGGTGGTCATGCTCTTGACTGCGGCATCAATCCACTCCTGCCTGGCGAGGCCGCGCTTGATGGCGGTGGTGATGACGCCGGTTCCAATTGCCTTGGTGAGAAAAAGAGCATCGCCCACCTCTGCTCCCTTGTTCTTGAGCACGCGATCCGGATGAATCGTGCCGGTGACCGCGTAGCCGAACTTCATCTCCGCGTCCTTCACGCTGTGGCCACCGATGACGGCACAATTCGCCTCAACCATCTTCGAGAGGCCGCCCGCCATGATGGCTGCCAGCACCTCAAGGTCGCCGTGTTCCGGGTAGCCGAGCACAGCCAGCGCGCTGATGGGTATGCCGCCCATAGCATAGATATCGCTCAGGGCATTGGTGGCTGCGATCTGCCCGTAGGTGTACGGGTCGTCGACCATCGGAGTGAAAAAGTCCACTGTCTGGACCAGCGCCAGACTGTCGCTGAGCTTGTAGATACCTGCGTCGTCGGCTGTCTCGAAGCCGACCAGGACGTTCTCGTTGGTTTGCTTGGGAAGCTGCGACAGCACCCGGTCCAGGATCGCCGGGCTGAGTTTGCTGGCACATCCGCCGGCCTTCACTTGCTCGGTCAGTTTTACAGTTTGTACTTCGCTCATAGCGTCACTCCTCCCAGATCGGACGTGTCGGCCTCGCGTGCGATCACGATAGTGGTGCAGGCGCTCTCGCTCTTTGGTAGATCGCGGTGCGGGGCCATAGTTACACGGAGTGGCTTAGATTCTCCACGCACAATGGGGCAATAGAAGTCAGGCTTAGCCAGCTCATGGTGCAATATTCGCCTCCCGGCGCAGCCTCCGTGGCACGCGTCCACATGCTTGCAGGTAGTGCAGGCCTCGGGCAGGGAACGCGCATTCTGAAACGGCGCGCGTGTCAATAATCTCCGAGCCCTGCTCAAGCAACAGGCTGAGCGGATCGCCCTCGCCCGGCCAATACACGCAGGGTTGCACTGTGCCGCGCGGCGTAACCCGGACTGTGGCGCAGCCGCAGCCACCCTTACGAGCCGGCAGGCCAGCCATCGCACGGACCAGCGGCTCGCCGGTGCTGATCAGGTCGGTCTGCTCGAGCAGCAGCCGGAAGCCCTCCCAGTACTCGTTATAGGTGAGTGCGTAGATGTCCGTGCGTACCGATTGATAGACGTTGATGCGCAGCGGTGCGTCATAGCGCTTCGCAACGCGTGCCACGTTGGCCAGGTTCTTGTAGTTAGACTTCATCATGACTGCGATGATGGTGACGGGAACGCCAGCGTTGCGGCACCGCGCAGCCTGGCGATGCACTAGTTCCCAGTTGCCTGCACCGCGCTGCCCATCCTGCTGGGCGCGATTGTCGTAGTCGAGCGAGAACTCGATGTCGCTGAAGAAGGTCAACTCCTCGTCGGTGAGCAGCTCCACGCTGTGTCCATTGGAGGTCATGGTCATGCGCAGGGGTTGATCCTTGAGCCAGCGGATGATGTTGTGGAAGTCCGGATGCATTCCGTTCTCACCGGTGCCCAGATTGACCGAGCGCACCGGGAGCGCAGCGACGACGCGTTGCACCTGCTCGAGCGAGATGCGGTCAAGGCGCGCGGGATCCCGATAGCAGAACGAGCATGCGAGATTGCACTCGTTCGTCAGGCCTAGGCCGAGCGCGAACTGCTGTTGCACGGCTTTCGTTTCTGTCGACATGCGTTCCTCAAGTCTTGCACAACGAGCTAGTGAATCGGGACCGCTCATGTCTGCACCTCAAGTTGCGCAGTCGGCCGGCTGAGCCAGTCCGAGCCGATGACCAAGACCATCACCGCCGCGATCAAAGTGGAGACTTTGCCGTAGTCCGCGAGCTGAACATCGTTGTAGAGGGCCTGACCGAGACCGCCGCCGCCAACCAGGCCCAGGATGGTTGCTGCGCGCAGGTTCATGTCCCAGCGCAGCAGCACATAGCGGCGCATCATGGGCCACGCCTGCGGCAGCAGTGCCCAGAAGATGCACTGCAACGGACTGGCCCCCAAAGCCAGCATGGCCTCAACCTGCTCCTGAGGGCTGTCCTCCATGGTTTCGGCAAACAGCTTGCCCAGAACTCCGCCGGTGTGCAGACCTAATGCGATCGATCCTGCGAACGGTCCGAATCCGACCGCAATGACGCAGATCAAAACCCAGACCAGCTCCGGGATGGCACGCAGTAGATTCAGCGTCATGCGGGCAGCCCAGAAGACAACCTCAGTCTGTATCCTGCGGCTCCAGGATCGGTCGAGCGACTCATGCCGGGCGGCCCGAAGACGTGTGGCAGGCAGCGCCAGCAGCAGACCAAGTACCGCTCCGGAGGCTGTTCCTATCACGGAGATACTGATGGTCTGGAGCGCGAGGCGGGCGACTTCGCCTAAGAACGACGGGGAGGCCTCCGGCGACAGCAACTGCTGGGCAAAGTGGAGCAGGTTGCGCGCTGTGTCGCTCTGGATCAGGTTGGCCGGCGTAATGCCCGACGGAGAAAGAGAGAGAAGCAACACCGCCGCCGCGAGCAATCCCATCAGCCAACGGCGGCGCAGACTGGTGCTGAAACACACTGCGTCTGCGGAATCGGGCGATGTCTCAGGATTTTCCTGCAGACGCTCGCGCAAGCCTCGGCTCGCCAGATCTACCATGAAGAGCAGCAACACGAAGCAGGCCATCAGGGTGAGCACCTGGGGAACTCAAAGAGGCGCATGGACAGGCTGATCTCGTAGCCCAATCCGCCTGCCCCGACAAAGCCGAGGACTGCCGCTGAGCGCACGCTGCACTCGAATGAGTAGAGCGTGTAAGAGGTGAGAAGCGCCCGGCTTTGCGGAAGAATGCCGAAGAGGAAGACTTGAAGGCGGGTCGCCCCAAGGGCCTCTAGAGCCTCGAGAGGGCGGACATCGGTCTCGTCGAAGACGTCGGCATATACCCGGCCTAAAAGTGCGGTGTAGGAAACAGCGAGCGCCAGCGTTCCGGCCGTCGGGACCCAGCCCAATGCCAGCAACAAACAGCAGCGCCCAGACCAGGTCGGGCACAGAGCGAACCACGCCCATGCCATGGAGAACGATCCAGCTCACGGGCCGCATCCAGGAGCTGGACCGAGGATGTACGCCGCGTTGTTCCCGTCCTCCATAATCGGCCGCTTGCCAGGATACCCAGCGGCAGCGCGAGCAGCGAGGAGGCGGCCGTAGCGACAATCGCCGTCGCGACTGTCATCCAGGTGGCATGGAAAGCGATTCCAGGAAGGGAAGGGAGAGGTCGGGAGGAAAAAGACGTTGGAGAAAGTCGAAGAGCGCCGCCCAGGTCTGCCGTGAAAATAGCAGGCGCAGATCGATTCCCGAGGTCCAGGCCGCCCAGAGCAGCAGCGCAGCAAGCGATGCCGGGAGCCGCCACGTGCCGAACGAGACGGCTTTTATCAGTGAATGCAGGCGCCCTTTTGGCCAGACTCTGCGCCATGCGAAGCTCCTCCTGACTCCTCGAATAGACCGCCACCGGGTGCCGCATCCCGCTCGCGGGCGCTCCGGTAGAGCTGCGTGAGCGAGCGCTGATCCACGTCCTTGCATGGCGCATCGAAGGCAATCTCTCCGCATCGCGGGCCCACGATCCGTTTGCTGTGCCGGAATGCCAGGTCGACCTGGTGCAGCGACGTCAGCAGGGTCAGCTTTGCCTCCTCGGTCAGGCGAACCAGCAACTCCAGAATTTCGTTTGAGAGCACAGGATCCAGCGAAGCGACTGGCTCATCGGCAAGAATTACTTCGGGCTCCTGCATCAGCGTGCGGGCAATCGCCAGCCGTTGTTGCTGCCCACCGGAGAGTTGCTCACAGCGGAACCGTCGTTTGTCAGCCAGCCCAACCAGCTCCAGACAGCGCTCAGCTCGCTCCACCTCTATCGCGCTCGGGCTGGCAAGGTTGCGCAGCGTATTGACTATGCCCCAACGCCCCAGTGCGCCGCTAAGGGTGTTTGCCAGCACGGACATCCCCGTCACCAAATAGTGTTGCTGGTAAATGCTGCCGATCCTGCGTCGCATTTCGCGTAGCTGTTGATGGCTCGTGGCGGCCAGATCCCTCTCGCGATAAAGTAGCTTGCCGCTCGAAGGAAAGAGACTGCCGTTCATCAAGCGAAACAATGTGGTCTTCCCGGAGCCGGAGGGGCCGATCAAAGCAATCTGCTCTCCTGGAGAGACGTGCAGAGTCACATTGCGGACGGCGACAGAGCGATGCCTCCCGTCACCAAACTCCTTACCGACATTGTTAAGGCTGTAGATCAATGCAAGAGTCCTGCGCTCTTCGCTGCATCACGCAACTTTCCATAATCAGCGTCATTCGCTGCCACGTAGCTCTTCGCGTTCAGCAGGTCGAGCAGTGCCTTCTGATCGGTCTGATTCGGGCTCAACGCTTTCATGGAATCTGCAAAGGCGCTCGCGATCTTCGGATCGAGATTCTTGTTCGCTACCCAGACGTAATCGAAGAAAGAGGGCGTGGTGTAGAACACCCGGACCGCTCCCGGCTTCGATTGGCCGTTTGCGATCATCTTCTTGTAAACCTGTTCATCCATCGCACCTGCCTCTGCCTTGCCATTGGCAACAGCAAGCGCGGTAGCATCGTGACCGCCGCTGTAGCTGGCGCTCTTGATGACTTCGGGGTCGACCTTCTGCTGCTGCATATAGTAGAGCGGCATCAGGTGGCCGGAGGTCGAGTTCACGTCGCCGAAGACGAAGTGTCCGTGCAGATCCGCCAGCGAATGAATCCCTGAGCCGGCCGGCGTAATGAAAACGGACTGAAACTGCTGATCGATGGACCGCTGCACCAGCGGCTTGACCCCGGCACGAGCCGATGCTTGGACATATGTGAATCCACCCAGGTATGCGATGTCCAC
>CAVWNU010000009.1:0-101611 GCA_963756435.1 uncultured Acidobacteriaceae bacterium
TCGGCGATCTCAAGCGTGGTGGTGGCGCGTTGGTTCTGGGGCGCGGAGCCGATGTTCCGGATTCCGTCGATCACAGTGCGCGATCCGCGCGAGTTGCTTGCATTCTCGGTGCTGGGAGTCATCGGCGGCTTTGCGGCGCTGCTCTTCGCAAAGTCGCTGGCGTATCTGCGACCGCGCCTGCGCAGTCAACCGCAGTGGCTGCAACTGCTGCAGCCGTCGATCGCCGGACTGCTCGTTGGGTGCATCGGGTACTTCGGGCTTCCCGAGGTAATGGGCGCGGGCTACGGGGCCATCGACCAGGCAATGCACGCACAGTTCCTTTGAAGATGCTGTTGCTGCTGGCGGTCTTCAAGATCGTGGCGACTACCGTCTCGTTTTCGAGCGGAACGCCCGGCGGAATGTTTGCGCCGACGTTGTTCATCGGGGCGATGCTGGGCGCAGCGATCGGCACATTTGAGAAGATCTACTTCCCCCTGCACATTACGGTGGGTCGTACGCGCTGGTGGGCATGGGCGTGTTGTTTGCGGCGTTCCTGCGGGTTCCCCTCACTTCGGTATTCATGGTGCTCGAGGTCAGTGGAAACTACTCGATTATTCTGCCGGTGATCCTCGCCAATACGATCGCGTACCTGATGTCGCGAAGCTTGCAGCCGCGTTCCGATCTTTGAGTTGTTGACGAATCAGGACGGCCTGTACCTGCCTTCCATGGAAGAGCAACGTGAAGAGGTGGTGCTGCATCTGGAGGACGCGCTGCGTCCGCTGGCTGTGCCGATGATTGAGGCGGGAGCAACATTGAGTGCGGCCGCTGCAGAGGTGGATGCGAAGCAGGCAGAGGTCTTTCTGGTGAGACTGCCGGGGCATGCGTGGTACTCGATGACGCGGGCGGAGTTGGGAAACCTGGCAGCAGTGAGCGCACCAGAGACAGTGATCGTGAACGTGCTGAAGCCAGAGCGCATTCCACTGCTGTTTCCCGATCTGCCGCTCGATTCGGCCCTGCCGCACCTGGCGCGATGGCCGATCCTGCCAGTCCAGAATCGCGCTCGACGCGGCACGATTGAGGGGACGGTCACATTGGCGGACGTGCTTTCGCGCTATCAGGCCAACTGAAGGCCGCCTTCCGGGAGAAGCAGGCGCGGTGTGGCACACTGTGGAGGGCATGTCGTAACCAGATGGCAACAAGATGAGTTTGAATCAGCGATTGATCGCCGGATTGTTGCTGCTGGTGGCCCTGGTCGCCACGGTCGCGCTACTCGCCGTGAGCATCCTGCACGGCGGGGCGGCGCAGGCTCGCCTGGCGCAGACGGCTACGCTGGTCTCCTTGATTGCCATCCCGGCCGCTATCCTTATAGCCGTCGGGACTGCGATGGTGGTGCTTGGCCCGCTGCGCCGCGCGGCGCAGCAGATGCGAGCCATTGGACAGGGCAATCTGGAACAGCGGCTGGAGTGGAGCTCCGATGACAGCCTGGGCCAAGTCGCAAACGATGTAAATCGCATGGTGGTGCATGTGCGCGACCTGCGCGAGACGGAGTTCGGCCGCAAACAGATGGAGCACCAACTCTCCGACGCGGTGGTGCAGTCGATCTTCGAACCGGTGATCGTGACCGATGCACGGGGGCAAGTACTGAAGCTGAACACGGCAGCCGAGCAACTGCTGGGCGAGAAGGCCAGCGATCGCATGGCGCTCGCGAATACGCCGGGCGGCGAAAAAATTCTGAAGGCGGTGCGCGATGCCGTCTCCATGCAGCGGCCGGTGGCGCACGAGGGCGAAGCAGCGCTGTTGCCGATGTGGATTGGGCAGGCAGAGCGCAGCTACCGGCTGCGCACCACACCGATCCGCGACACGGACGGCAAATTGCTGGGCGCGGTGAGCGTGCTCGAAGACGTGACCGAGTTACAGGACCTGGACCGCTTCAAGACTCGCTTCATCGCGGTGGCCTCAGACAAACTGCGCACGCCGCTCGAACAGCTGCGGCTCGCTCTGTACTCGCTGACGCAGGGATTTGCGGGGGACCTGCGACCGCTGCAGACAGACCTCATCCGCGGCGCCGAGCAGGATGCGGAGCGGCTGAACGATTTGATGACGGACCTGATCGACGTGGCCGAGCTGGATACGGGCAGGCGCGAACTGCGCATGGAATCGGTGCGGCCGATCGATATTCTGCGCGACGCCGCGTTGCGCTTTCAGGATGAGGCGCGCAAGCGCGATGTGCAGATCCAGATTGAGGCCTTCAGCGATCTATCGCCGATCTATGGCGACAGAAGAGCGCTGAAAAGCGTAATGGACAACCTGCTGTCAAATGCACTGCGGTTCACGCCGGCGAATGGCAGTATCGTGCTGCAGGCAGAGGAACAAAAAAAGCGGGTGCAGTTTTTCGTGCGCGATTCAGGTACAGGGATCGAGCCGGAGCGGCTGAAACGTATCTTCGGCCGGTTCGTGCAGGGTTCGCGCTCCACCGAGGCCGGACACGGCGCCGTGGGCAGCGCGGGGCCCGATGGTACCGGGCTGGGACTGGCGCTGGTGCGGCGGCTGATCGAGTTGATGCATGGGCAGGTATCGGTGGAGAGCCGCGTGGGACATGGCACGACTTTCAGCTTCACGCTACCGCTGGCGCCGACTCGGCTTCCACGCCACACCATCGAGGTGGGCTGAGATGAGTGAGCCGATGGAGATGCCGGTGCCCGATCCGACGCAGCCGAGCGAGAGCTTTGCCGCGGCGCCGGATCCGCAGGGGCACGCAATGGCGGCCGAGCCGGCGAAGCTGAAGATCTATCTTGGCGCTGCACCCGGAGTGGGCAAGACATACCAGATGCTCGAGGATGCGCACCTGATGCGCAAGCGCGGCATCGACGTGGTGATTGGCTTCGTGGAGCCGCACAAGCGCGCCGATACCGAGGCGATGATCCGTGATCTGGAAGTGATCCCGCAACGGGCGATTCCCTACCGATCGGTGGTGCTCCATGAGATGGATCTGGACGCCATCCTGGCGCGGCATCCGCAGGTCTGTGTCGTGGACGAGCTGGCGCACACGAATGTGCCGGGCTCGAAGAACCGCAAACGGTACGAAGACGTATTGGAGCTGCTGGACGCGGGCATAGACGTGATGACCGCAGTGAATGTGCAGCACCTGGAGACGCTCAACGATGCGGTAGCGCGCTCGGCGAACACGACCATTCGTGAAACGGTGCCGGACAGCCTGTTGAAGCGGGCGGACGAGATCGTGAACGTGGACCTGACGGTGGAGGAGCTTCGCTCGCGGCTCCGGCAGGGAAAGATCTATGCGCCGGAAAAGATCGAGCAGTCGCTGGCGAACTTCTTCCGCAAGGGCAACCTGAACCTGCTACGCGAGCTGGCGCTCCGCACCACAGCGGCAGAGGTGAGCTCGCAGGCGGCGGACTACCGGCGGTCGCAGGGGCTGGAGCAGGCACCCATTCCGGAGAAGGTGATGGTGTGCCTGTCACCGCGGCCAGGCACTGACCGGCTGCTGCGCGCCGGCGCACGCATTGCATCGCGGCTGTCGACGATCTGGTATGCGGTGCGCGTCGAAACGCCGGATGACGAAACGGCCGATCCGGAGAACAAGCATCGCATGGAGGAATATCAGCGACTCGCGCGCGAACTGGGCGCGAAGGTGGTGGTGCTGAAGGACAAGAAGGTGTCGAATGCGCTGATCCAGTTTGCGAAGCAGGAAGGGATTTCGCATGTGGTGTTCGGGCAGTCGGCACGGTCGCGCATGGATATTCTGCTGCGTGGCTCGGTCATCAACCGCTTCCTGGCGGAGGTACGCGATGTAACGGTGCAGGTGGTACCGATGCAGAAGCCGCGCCGCATGGAAGTGAAGTAGCAATCAGCCTTATACAACCAAGGGAGAAACGAATGGCAGATGCAAATGTGACGATTACGGCAAGGCCCAATGGACCACTGCGGGTGGAAGGGCCGATCCGACTGATCGATGTGGATGGAACGGAGATCAACCTGGAGGGGAAGCCCGCGGTGTCGTTGTGCCGGTGCGGCGCGTCGACCAAGAAACCGTTCTGCGATGGGACGCACTCGAAGATCGGCTTTCAGGCGGCGGAAGCTGCGGTGGCCGCCGAGCAGAAGGCGGCAGAGCAGAAATGACTGCCGGCGAGATTTCCTTGACAGCAGGGCACGCCAAGTGGAAGCTGACCGTGCCCGGCGCGGCTACTGAACAGAAGACGCTAGCCGGCCGCGCGCAAAAGGAGAACGACCAATGACACGAAGCACCCGATGGATCCAGATCGCCTGCCTGCCCGTAGCCCTGGCTGCGAGCATGCTGATGCCGCATGCGAACGCGCAGGCCATGAAGGCCCAGGCACCTGCGGCGAACACCAGCGCGAAAGCGACGACAGACCTGGTTGACCTGAACTCTGCCACACTCGATCAACTGAAGGCCTTGCCGGGAGTGGGCGATGTGTACGCACAGAAGATCGTGGACGGACGGCCGTATGCGAAGAAAACCGACCTGGTGAACAAGAAGATCGTACCTTCGGCGACCTACAAGAAGTTTTCGAGCTTGGTAATCGCGAAACAGAAGTAATTTTGATTCACGAGGCCGTCACCGGTGCGAAAAAGGTATCCGGTGGCGGCCTTTCTGTTCTGCGACCGGGGATAATGACCCATGCGATTCCGGCCCGCCTATCTGCTCGTCCTTCCTCTTTTCCTCATTGCAACCGTGGCGCCGCTGCGCGCCGCGCCGGCCGAATCGCCGTTCACGCTGGAACAGGTGATGAGCGCGCCTTTTGTCTCGGACCTGACTGCTGCGCCCACGGGTGCGAGTGTGGCGTGGGTTGCGAACGACAAGGGCCGGCGAAATATCTGGGTGGCGCAGCTTGGCGAGCATGCGAGCGCGCAGCAGATTACACACTATGCCGAGGATGACGGGCAGGAGATCAGCGGGCTGGCATGGTCGGCGGACGGCGAGTGGCTGGCATATACACGCGGCGGGGATGCGGAATGGCCGGAGCGGCCCGCGCCGAATCCCGCGCTGCTGACGGCGGGCGTGAAGCAGGAGATGTGGCTCATTGCCGCAAAGGGCGGGACGCCGCGCGATATCGGCGAAGGGCATGCAGCAGCGATCTCTCCGGTTGGCGACGTCATCGCCTACCTGCTCCACGGGCAGATCTGGACGGCCAGCCTGAAAGACGCGGCTGCGAAGCCACAGCAGCTGCTTCAGGCACGTGGGGAGGAGCAGGGGCTGCGGTGGTCCCCGGACGGCGGCGCGCTTGCGTTCGTGAGTGCGCGCGACGACCACAGCTTCGTGGGTGTTTACCGTTTTGCGACGAGGATGCTTACGTATCTTGCACCCGGCACGTACTCGGACAATGATCCGGTGTGGTCGCCAGATAGCACACACGTTGCGTTTGTGCGGCAGCCGCTGGGGCAGGAGTATGCGTTGCGCTGGCTGCGCGAGGCGGAGCCGTGGTCAATTTGCGTGGCCGATACCCAAAGCGGCGAAGGGCGCGCGGTGTGGACTGCGGGGCGCGGCGCGGGAAGCATCTTTCACGAGACCGGCGGCGCGAGCGAGTTGTGGTGGAGCTCCGACGGAAAGATCGTCTTCCCCTGGGAGCGCGGCGGATGGACGCACCTGTACGCCATGCCGTGGCAGGGCGGCGACGCGACACTGCTGACGCCGGGAGAGTTTGAGGTAGACAGGGTTGCGTTCAGTGCGGACCGGAAGCGCATCGTCTACTCGTCGAACCAGCACAGCAGCGATCCGCTTGATGAGGACCGCAAACATTTATGGAGCGTGACACCGGACGGCGGCGCGCCGCGGGCGTTGACACATGGCGACGGCATCGAGACCGAGCCGGCGATTGCCTCGGATGGCACGATCGCACTGGTGCGCATGGATGCGCGGCTCCCGGCGCGAGCGGCGGTGTTGGAAGCGGGAGGGCCGCGCGATCTGGCGCCGCAGACGATTCCCGCCGATTTTCCGGCGGCGAAGCTGGTGGTGCCGCAGCAAGTGATATTGAGCGCAGCGGACGGCATGCGGATTCACGGGCAGCTTTTTCTACCCCAGGATGGCAAGACAAAGCATCCGGCGGTGGTGTTTTTCCACGGCGGATCGCGGCGGCAGATGGTGCTGGGCTGGAATCCGATGGGCTACTACTCCAACGCATACGCGATGAACCAGTACCTGGCGAGCCGTGGCTATGTGGTGTTGTCGATCAACTATCGCAGCGGCATCGGGTATGGATTGAACTTCCGGCAGGCGCTGCACTTTGGCCCGGGTGGGGCGACCGAGTACAACGACGTGATTGGCGCCGGGCTGTATCTGCGCAGCCGAGCGGATGTGGACGGAATGCGCATCGGTGCCTGGGGCGGAAGCTATGGCGGGTATCTGACGGCGCTGGCGCTGGCGCGTGCTTCCGATCTATTCGCTGCGGGAGTCGATCTGCACGGCGTGCACGACTGGAGCCTGGAGGTGGATCTGTGGAAGCCATCCTCGGAGTTCACATGGGACCGGGCTGCCGCTTCCAAGCTGGCGTGGGATTCGTCGCCAATGGCATCGCTCGATACGTGGCGATCGCCGGTGTTGCTGATCCAGGGCGACGATGACCGCAACGTGCTGTTTGCGCAGACGGTACGGCTGGCGAATGCTCTGCGGGCGCGTGGAGTTCCGGTGGAGGAGCATGTGTTTCCGGATGAGATTCACGACTTCCTGCTGCATCGGGACTGGGTGACAGCGTACCGGCTGGGCACGGACTTCTTTGACAGAAAACTGGGAAGCGGAGGCGGCGCGGAACGGTAAGTAAGTTTCTGTAAGTATGTTTCTTCTGGATGTCAACGATCGCATCGGTAGGTGTATAGTCGCCGCACTCCCTGCGCTCCGTTATGAGCAGACGCGTGGAGGGACGCTTCGGCGATGAGGACGGCGATGCATTTTCTGAGGTCGATCTGAATCGGGACGCCACATGCATGTAGCGCACAAAATGAACTGGCCGCTCATCCTTCAATTGTCGCTCTTTGGTCTGGCGATGGGCGTTGGGACCGTCTTCTTCATTTCTTCGGGAATCGAACCAATCCTCTGGATTTCAATCTTCCTCATCTCTGCGTATCTCATTGCGCGGCAATGCCCTTACCGCCGGTTCCTGCATGGCCTGATTGTCGGGGTTGCAAACAGCATCTGGATAACCGGCACGCATATTGTTTTCTTCACCCGCTACATGGGCGGCCATGCGCGTGAAGCGGAGATGATGAAGTCCATGCCGTTACCCGGTATGCCTAGACTCATGATGGTGTTTACCGGCCCCGTGGTCGGAATCATGTCCGGCATCATTATCGGGACCCTCGCGATCATCGCTGGCCACTTTCTTAAGCCAAAGACGCCTCCCCCAGCCTTGTAGCACTGCGGCACCGTCTGTTAGTCTTTTCAACAGCATGACTTTCCGTCATCACTGTCGCCCCTGTTGTTGTGCTTGTCCATCAAGCCACGGGTGGCTGTTCGCGCGCACTTAGTCCCGCGACAACTCTTTCACAAAGACACCCGTTGCTGATCAGCACGGGTGTTTGACGTTTCAGGGCAGTAATCCCGGCTTATCAGCATTCACCAAGGCACCCAACCGAGGTCCTGCAATGCTGGCAACCGAGAAGGCTTCTCCATATACGTCGCTGCCTCCGCCGAACGCACCGAAAGTAAGCCATCTGCGCCTGCTGGAGGCGGAGAGCATCCACATCCTGCGCGAGGTCGCGTCAGAGTTTGAGCGGCCGGTGATGCTGTACTCCATCGGCAAGGACTCCTCCGTGATGCTGCGCCTGGCGCAGAAGGCGTTCTTCCCGGGGCCGATTCCCTTCCCGCTGCTGCATATCGATACCGGCTTCAAGTTTGCGGAGATGCTTGCGTTTCGCGATGCGATGGCGCGCTCGGTGGGCGCGGAGCTGCTGGTGTGGCGGAATGAGCCGGCGATTGCAGCGGGGACGAATCCCATCGTGCTGGATACGAAGCGCTGCTGCGGTCTGCTGAAGACGCAGGCACTGCTCGACGCATTGAAGCACTACGGGTTCGATGCGGCGTTTGGCGGAGCCCGGCGCGATGAGGAGAAGTCGCGCGCGAAGGAGCGCATCTTTTCCTTCCGCGATGGTGCAGGACAGTGGGATCCGAAGAACCAACGGCCGGAGTTGTGGAACCTGTATAACTCGCGCGTTCATCCGGGCGAGAGCATTCGCGTGTTTCCGCTCTCCAACTGGACGGAGATGGATGTGTGGCAGTACATCCACGAGGAAGAGATTCCGATTGTGGATCTGTACTTCGCGAAGCCGCGGCCGATGTATGTGCGGGGCGACGCGCTGCTGCCGGTGGAGCAAGCATTTGTGGCACGCCTTGGGGAGAAGCCGCAGATGGTGCGCAGCCGGCTGCGCTCGCTGGGCTGCAGTCCATGCACCGGCGCTATCCATTCCGACGCAGACACGCTGCCGAAGATCATCGCTGAGTTGCTTTCGTTCCGATCGTCGGAGCGGGCGAACCGCGCGATCGATCATGACCAGGAAGGCTCGATGGAGATCAAGAAGCGGGAGGGCTACTTCTAATGGCTTGTGCGCTGACTCAACCAGATTTCCATGCCGCAGAGATAGATTTCTCAATCGATGCGTTCCTGAAAAGCGAGCGCGAGAAAGATCTGCTGCGCTTTTCGACAGCGGGGTCTGTCGACGACGGCAAGTCGACACTGATTGGCCGGCTACTCTACGACACGCAGAGTGTCTACGACGACCAGGTGCTTTCAATCCGAAACAAAGGGACGACGACGGGCGGCCAACTGGACTTTGCGTTGCTAACCGATGGCCTGCGCGCCGAGCGCGAGCAAGGGATCACAATTGACGTGGCATACCGCTACTTCTCCACGCCGCGACGCAAGTTCATCATTGCCGACACGCCGGGACATGAGCAGTACACGCGCAACATGGCGACGGGGGCTTCGACTGCGGATGCGGCGATTGTGCTGGTGGATGCGCGCAAGGGCGTGCTGCCGCAGTCACGGCGGCATGCGTACATCGCGACGCTACTGGGCGTGCGGCACATTATTGTTGCGGTGAACAAGATGGACCTGGTGGGCTACGAGGCGCAGACCTTCTCGTCGATCCGCTCGGAGTTCGAAAGCTTTGCGCGATACGCGGCGGCGGAGGCCGGCCACTCGCCGGAGCTTCATTTCATTCCAGTGAGCGCGCTGTTGGGCGTGAATGTGGTGCGCACCTCGGACGAGACTCCGTGGTATGACGGACCTTCTCTGCTGGAGTTGCTCGAGTCACTGCCGACGACAGTGCATGAACAAGGAGTAGCGTTCCGGCTGCCGGTGCAGCGTGTTATCCGGCCACATCAGGGATTCCGCGGATTTGCCGGACAGATCGCATCCGGGGAGATTCGCGTTGGCGACCGCGTGAGCGTGCTGCCCTCCGGCAGAACGTCTCGCGTGGAACGCATCGTTACCTATGACGGCGATCTGGACGTTGCGCATGCACCTCTGTCCGTGACACTGACACTCGAGGATGAGCTGGACATTAGCCGCGGCGACCTGTTGACGCGCGCCGGCGAAGAGGCGCCAGTGGCGCGGCGATTCGCGGCATCGCTGGTCTGGATGGATGGGCGCCCACTCGATTCTGCGCGCCGCTATCTGCTGAAACATGCAAGCCAGACGGTGCCGGCCGAGGTGCGGCTACGGCATCGAGTGGATCTCGAACAATCCGTCAGCGAGCCGGCACGGACGCTGGAGATGAACAGCATCGGCGTCGCGGAGATCGAGACTCGCCGGCCGATCGCGCTGGAGCGGTATAGCGAGAACCGCACACTGGGCGCCTTCGTGCTGATCGACGCGGAGACGAATGCGACAGCGGGTGCGGGCATGATTCGCGAGGTGCTGTCCGGCGGGACGAGCGCGGTTGCTGATGCGAGGCCGGTGACTGCATTGGAACGCGCCAGCCGATGGGGACACGCGGGAGTTGTGCTGCGCCTGACGGCGCCTGTCCGCAGTAGCGAGTGCGCTGGAGCGCGCGCTCCTCGAGGCGGGAGCGTTCGTTGTGCGGCCGCCCGATGACGATCCGACGACGCCCGGCGTCCTGGCCGCAGCCGGCGCGCTGGTGCTGGTGACGGAAGAAAGCAGCAATCTGGTTTCACTTCGCATCGGCAGTTCGAGCGCAGAGTTCGTGCCTCGTGCTGGAGCGGAACAGGCTGTTGCGAATCTGCTGAGCCTGTTGCGACAGGCCAATGTGTTGCAGCGGGAGCGTGCGCGATGAGTGTCCTCTTTACGGGATTGGATGGGAAGGTGGAGCACGTGCGGGAGCAACTGCAGCAGGCGTTCGCGGATGCTCCGGGAGTCGACGATGTGTGCCTTACGTGCAGTTTTCAGGCGGAGGATGTGCTGCTGCTGAAGCTGGCGCTGGAGCTGCGGCCGGCGCTGCCGACGCTGTTTCTGGATACGGGCTATCATTTTGCAGAGACCTATGCGTATCGCGATCGCATTGCGCGCGAGTGGGATGTGCGACTGATCAACCTGCTGCCGCAGACAACGGTGGCGGAGCAGGAGGCGCAGCATGGGTTGCTGTATCAGACGGGCCCGGACCGTTGCTGCGCGGCACGCAAGGTTGAGCCGTTGTTTCGCGCAGTGGCGAACTACAAGGTCTGGATCACGGGGCTAAGGCGGGAGCAGGCGAAGACGCGCGGCGGGCTTGAGGAATCGGCGCAGTTTACGCTTCCGGGCGGCAAGCAGGTGCTGAAACTCAGTCCGCTGGCGCATTTGAGCACGGCGGATGTGTGGCATGCATGCGAGGAGCTTGGCATTCCGCTGCTGCCACTGTATGCGCGCGGCTACTCCTCGATCGGCTGCGAGCCGTGCACCTCGCTTCCGCTCGATCCGGGGGATGCGCGGTCCGGCCGCTGGGGCGGGCGCAAGGTGGAGTGCGGCATTCACATTGAGGCCGCGAAATAAGCAGCACCTCGGGCACCGGAGAATTTGGGCATTGGAGATGGAAGCGTGGAATACCTGATCGGGTTCATCATCGCCGTCTTCATCGCGCTCACAGGCGTCGGAGCCGGCACCATCACGACGCCGCTGCTGGTGCTGATGCTTGGCGTGCCCGTGGGCATAGCGGTGAGTGTCGGGCTGATGTTCTCCGCCGCGGTGAAGCTGGTGTTGCTGCCCGCACAGATCTGGCGAAAGCAAATTTCGTGGCGAACGCTGGCCTACATGCTGTTGGGAGGAGTGCCGGGCGTGCTGGTGGGCGCGTTCCTGTTGCATCGCTTTGTCAACGCCGGAGCGAAGGAACTGGTGAATGGAACGCTCGGCGTGATCCTGGTGGCAACGGCGCTCTGGCAGATCTTCTTCTCCTTCCGGCCGGTGAAGCAGGACAGAGAGACGCGCGATCGTGCGCCGCTCCTGCCGTGGCTCATGCTGCCGGTGGGCGCGGAAGTTGGATTCTCTTCCGCAGGCGCGGGAGCGCTTGGGAGCGCGGCGCTGCTCTCTTTGACGCCGCTGGCGCCCGCCCAGGTGGTGGGCACGGATATCGCGTTTGGCTTTTTAACTTCGTCGCTGGGAGGCGGAGCGCACTGGTTTGCTGGCGCAGTCAATGGGCCGCTGCTGACACGCCTGATTGTCGGCGGCGTGGTGGGGGCGGTATGCGGCACCATGCTGGCGGGTAGCGTTCCCAAGCGGCCGCTGCGATTCGCGCTGTGGGTGTGGCTGCTGGTGATAGGCAGCATTTTTCTATATCACTCAGCCCAGTTGTTCTAGGGGAACCTACGCGACACTCCGCTTTTCGTTATCCCTGATGGTCGCATTGTTAATCAGTGGCCTCGCCCAGAAGCCGACGCTCCAGACATAACCGAACGTGAGATAGAGCAGCGCCATGCCGGTGCGGAGGCCGAGGTGATCGCCAATGCGTCCGATAACGACTGTAGTAATGGCGCCACCCATGATGCCGGTCGTGAGGATGCCGGTGAAGGAGCCGTGATGTTCGGCAACTGAGTTGAGCGCGAGCGAGATCAATATGGGCCACATGACGGAAGCAAAGAGGCCGACGAGCGGGAAGGCGATGAGGGAGACGGACGCAGGCGCGTAGAGACCAAGCGAGAGCATGAGAAGCGCGCCGGTGGCAGCGCCGATGACGACGCGGCGGCTGTCAAAGATGCGCAGAAGAAACGCTCCGGCGAAGCAGCCAGCCGTCATGAGACCCCAGAACCACGAGACAGCGCTGGCGCCGGTGGTATGGGGATCGTAACCGTGATAGTGACTGAGGAATTGCGATATCCAGTTGGCGGTTCCCTGCTCGCACCCGACATAGGCAAAGATGGCGAGGAAGTAGAGCCAGACCAACCTCCGCCGCATGAGCCCTTTGTACATAGACAACGAGCCCGGGCGCTCCTCTGCAGTGTGCTGCACGGCGGGAAAGCGCGACAGTGAAAGGACGACGATCATCGCAAAGGCGACGGCAGCGAAGATCCAGTAGAGCGAGACCCAGGGAAGATGCGCCGGTGTGACTCGCCGAAGAATGCTGAGAATGGGGTTTGAACGCTGCGCACTCTTCGGAAGGTTGATGGTGAGATAGGAGTAGATCCAGGGGCTGAGGAAGGACGCCGACCCGAAGAGCAACTGCGCGATGGTTTCATTGAGGGCGAAGTGTTCCTCGCCGCCAGCCACGCGGAGAAGTGGGTTGATGGCCACCTGCAGCATCGCCATTCCGACGCCGATGACGAAGAGCGAGACAAATGCCACCTTGTAGGTGGGATGAAGCGCGAAGCTGATGGAGCCAAGCGCGGCGCCGATGAAGGCCCAGATCATGACCGGTTTTTCGCGGTAGCGCTCGACGAGAAAGCCGGCCGGAATGGACATGACTCCGTAGGCGATGAAGAAGGCGAAGACGAGGAACCCCGCCGCGCCGAGGCTGACGGAGAAGGTGTTGATGATGTCGGGAACGATGGGCCCGAGAATATTGCTGAGCAAGGAGATGACGAAGAACACGAGGAAGATGAGGCCCACCAGGAATCGATTCCTTGCCATCGTGCGGCCTCTCCTAATGTGAACCCGCGAAGCGGTGATGCCAGACGCGCGCTGCTCCGATGAGGTTGGCGTCGTCGCCGAGCGAAGCGAGACTCAGATCCACTTTTTCGAGCGGAACGAAGCGGCATCCCTGCTGCATGATCTTGCGGATATCGCCAAGAAAGACGCCGGCGCTCTTCATGATGCTTCCGCCGAGGATGATGGCATCCGGTGTGAACAGGTTGACGAGGTTGGCGAGGCCAATCGCGAGATAGAAGTTTTCCCGCTCTACCGCGCGGGCGGCCAGCGGGTCACCCGCCATCGCGTGTTCGTAGATGTGTCTCGCGGTGAGGCCTGCGGGGCCAGTGTATTCGGAATGCGACTCCATCCACTTCGCCATTGCGGGGCCGGAGGCGAGCGCCTCCCAGCAGCCGCGCAGCCCACAGGAGCATGGCGGACCGCATGCTTCGATGACCTGATGTGCGACTTCGGGATGCGCGCCGTCGACTCCGCGGTAGAGGTGTCCATCGAGAATGATGCCGCCGCCAATGCCCGTACCAACGGTGACGTAGATGAGGCGCGATTTATTTCGGCCTGCGCCCCATGTGGCCTCGGCCAGCGCGCCCGCATCGCCATCATTTTCGATTGCTACGGAGAGGTGAAACTCGCGCGCGAGATCGTCGACGGGTGATGCGCCGCTCCATTGCGGGATGGTGTCGAGGTTCTCGAACTTCCCGCTGAGCGGATTGAGCGGGCCAGTTGAACCCACGCCAATACCAGAGATGGTCACGTTGACTTCGCGCGCCGTGCTGCGCAACATTTTGGAGATGAGTGCGAGGGCTTCGGGCCACGAGCCGATGGTTTGCGTCGGTGCCTCGGCACGAGCGAGAACGCGTCCGGAATCGTCAACGACGCCGACGGCTGTCTTGGTGCCACCGATGTCAACCGCGCCAATGGCATTCATGTATGCAGAAGGCCCTTGTCACCTTCGACGACATAGGAGGCGAAGCGAAACTCGTCGCAGTCCACGCCGGAGATGCGGGCGAGAGCTTCGGCTGCGAGCTGTGCGGGGATGATATCCATGAGGAATTGCCAGCCGGACGGCCAGGGTGGGAGCTGTACGACGAGGTCGGCGGCATCTGCAGGGATGCTCGAGCCGATGAGCATGACGGATGCGCCAAGGCGCCGCAGGTCGCGTGCTACGGAGAGGTCGGCCTCGCGCATGCGCTCGTCGATCCAGACGGCAAAGCGCATGCCCGAGGTTACAATCTCCTGCGGCCCGTGGCGAAAGCTGTCGGTGCCCATGGCGAGTGCGGGGACCTTCACGCCCTCTTCCCAGAGGAGTTGCGCACCGTAGGCGCTGGCGAGGCTGGCACCGCGGGCGAGGAAGCAATAGGTTGCGCCAGGCGCGAGCCATGAGCTCTGTGCGAGCTGACGCTGCCACGCTGGAATCTCTTTTGCGGTTGCTGCGATGGCGTCCAGAAGTGTTAATGCGAGCTGCGTGTCCAGCCCTCTATCGATGTCTGCGCTGGCAATGGCTGCTGCTCCGGCGGCGAGCGATACGTAGGTATTTGCAGAGATGCCGTGGTCCGGCGCGACGGGGAGAATGAGAGGGATCGTCGCCTGCTGTGCGAGCGCGCCGTCCGGGAAGTTCGTGACGCCTACGATCGTCGCACCTACGGCGCGGGCTTTCTCCAGCAGCTTCACGATCTCGATGCTTCGTCCACTGCGAGAGAGCACGATCAGGAGCGAGCCGGGAGGGATGCGTGCGGAGTGGAGCAGTTCCGCAGCATCGAGCAGATAGACCGGCCGGCCGGCAGAGTGAAAGTGCGATGCCGCGCCGAGCGCCGCGTTGTAGCTCGCGCCGATGCCGGTGAGATAGACGTGCCGAACGCCACGCACCGCTGCGGCGGCGGCCTCGAGCGGACCTTCGCCACGAAGCAGCTCAATGACACCTCGCAGCTCTTCGGGCTGGCGAAGTATGTCTTGAAGGAAATGCGTCATACGTTGTCCTCAATCCATGCCGCGGTGGAGTCGCAAGATGCGACTCCACTCGACAGAACCACCGGCGACGGAACGACCGGGCTAGAGGGCTGGGGTGACAACGATGTTGCGAAAGGCAACATGACCCTTCTCGCTGCCTTGCAGGTAGATCGGCCCGGGCATCGCTTCATGGCTGTCGAGTGCGCCGCCCGTAATGCCGGGAATCTCCTGATCGTTAATGATGGTTGTGCCGTTCTGGACGACGGTCACTTTGCGCCCGATGAGCGTGATGTCGAAGCTCTGCCAAACATCCGCACGGCGCGGCAGTTCGGGATCCGGAGCGAGGAAGCCGTAGACGCCACCGGTGTGGTGGCTGGGCGGCTCGGCCTGCGATTCGCTTTCTACCTGCACCTCATAGCGGCCGCGCAGAAAGACGCCGCTGTTTGCATCCTTGCCGCAGTTGAACTCGATGTGGAGCTTGAAGTCCTGGAACTTGTGATCATTGATGAGCTCATGCCCGTGGCCGGGGCTGACGATGCTGCCGTTCTCCACTGTCCATTCGGGCGCGCCGGGCTTATCGGGGTACCACCCGGTGAGGTCCTTGCCGTTGAAGAGCGTGACAGGCTTGCCCCAGCGCGGAGCCCGTGTATAGACGAGAGAAGGCGCGCGATCGCCAGCCCAATGCCAGGTTGTGCCGTCGGGTCCATTCACTGTACCGGTGAGGGATTTTCCGGCGAGCTTACCTTCGAAGACCATGTCGGCGCTGCCGCCTTCTTCTTCTTTCGGAGAGACGAAGGTGAGCTTGCCGTCCGATACGTCGACCTTGGGAAGCGGACGCGCGTTGCCCCAGCGGCCCGTGAATCTTGCTTTCAGCTGGCCGCCTTCGTTGGTTATCTCGATCCAGGAGGGCCATTCGTGGTCCGCTCCTTTCAAGGTAAGGTCCCAGCGGCCCAGGAATGACGATGCGGCGGTATTGCTGGCCGGGGCGCCCGCGACCGGGCTGACTGCACGTGCGGCGGGAGCGTATGCAAAGAGCATTAGCACCGCCGCAGCGAGGATGAATTTCGGAAATTTCACGATCTAAGAACTCCTTTTTGGTTCGCCCAGTTGCAGAACGTTTGCTGTGTCGGCAGGGCACGAGGCTTCATGCGACGGACTCGATCTTCTGCGCAGAGGCGTTCCAGGCGACCGCGTGTCCGCGGAAGTAGGACTCGTTTGCGAGATGGCAGGCCAGAGCGGCGTTATTGCCGAAGAGCGCATCTTGCACGACAGGCTGACGTGAGCGAACGGATTGGAAGAATTTATAGAGGTGCGGCTTCAGGTCGTCGTAATCATTGCCGTCGAAGGTGACGGCTTCCAACATTGGCTCCTGACCCGGAATTGGATCGTGCTCCTTGTGCCATTGAGCGACATAGGCTGCTCTCAGAGGAGCCGGGTAGGAGTTGGTGTAATAGCTGGGCGCCAGGTCGACGCCGGGCTGCGGCGAGTAGCCGACGCTGAATTCGCGCATATCGATCACGCCCTTCGATCCCTGGAAGCGCGTGACCTCCGTGGATTCGCAGCCGAGCGAGAGACGTATGTAGACGGGAATGCCCAGGTACTCGAAGAGAACTGCTTGCACATCCGGCATGTTGCGGCCATCCTTCCAGCGATAGATGCCACCGAACGACATGACTCGCGTCGGCACCTCGTTGATGCCGAGCACGAACAGCATGCCGCTGATGAGATGCACCATCAGGTCGCCGGCGACGCCTGTGCCGTACTCCTTCCAGCAGCGCCAGCGCGCAAACGCGAGCGGATCGAAGGCCTTCTTCGGCGCGGTGCCCTGCCAGGTCTCCCAGTCCAGGGTTTGCGGCGACAGGTCAGGCGGCGGCGGATACTCCCATGCACCGGTGGGGTCATTGCGGCCGAGAGTCATTTCGATAAGATTGATATCGCCGAGCGAGCCTTTGCCGTAGAGTTCCTTGGCCTTAGCACAGATCGTAGAGCTGGTGCGCTGCGCGCCGATCTGGACGATGCGGTCCGACTTCTTGGAGGCGGCAAGCATGGCGAGACCATCCGCCGGATTGTGCGACATCGGCTTCTCGCAGTAGACATCCTTGCCAGCGGCGATGGCGTCGACAACTACCTGCTTGTGCCAATGGTCCGGAGTGGCGACGATGATGGCGTCGATGTCTTTGGCTTCCAGCAGATCCTGATAGCGACGCGTCGTGCGGATGGGCTTGCCGACGATTTCCTTTGCGAGCTCGTGGCGTCCGTCGTAGAGATCCGAAGCAGCGACGCATTCGACTCCGGGAAGCTGGATGGCAGTGGTCAGCAAGCCGGAGCCTTCCATGCCCACGCCCACTATGCCGAAGCGAACACGATCGCTGGCGGCAACGGCCTGATCCGCAGCGTAGGCCGGTTCCTCAAGAATGGCGGAGCCGCCGATCAAAGAAGCGCCTGCAACACTCGCGGTGGTTTGCAGGAACGCACGTCGTGACAAAAAACCTTTGCTCATCGTTTCGGCTCCTCCTCCGGAACCATGGACTGACCCGGCAGATCTCCGAAGCGTCGAGTTTGCCTTTGCTGCCTGGCGCACACGTTGGAATCTGGTCGAATCGATTGTTCACACCGGGTAGCCAACGCTATGCGGAGTGTTTTCTGTCCGAAACGAAGGTAAGCCAAAATCGAGCGGCCGCCAACCCCTTCCGACTCGATTGCAAAAACGCAACAGCGCGGAGTGCGTTGACGGCCGTGATCTGAAGTGATGCTTCTGCTCGTCAGCAGACGATTACTGTCCGCATGCTTTTCCGTGATCCGGATGCGCGCCGGCAGCTTTGGCCTGCGCTTCCGTCATGTATTTTCCGTCCTTGGTCTTGCCGTAGTACCGCGAGCCGGGACAGTGATAGACATTCGTAGGCGCGTTGAGCCAGACCATGCCGGGACCACCGCCCGGGGCCTGGGCCATGTTGGCAGTGCTGCTGGAAGACTTCGCTGCGTGAGTTTGCGCCGGCGCCGGAGTAGCAGCAGGAGCGGCAGCAGGTGGAGCAGCGGGAGCGGGAGCAGGTGCTGAGGCAGGAGTTGCCGCAGGGGCGGTATTCGCAGGTTTCGCGGGGGCCGCCGGAGTGGATGCGTCCGCCGTAAACCACTGCTGAACGCCCTTGTGACCGTGACATGCACCCGTCTTTTTGGGAACGTTGGTGTAACTGCCGTCCTTGCACTGCCCAGTCGAGCCTGCCGGCGCTCCGGCGGGAGCCTGCGCGATACCGAACTGACATACGCCAAGTCCCAGAGCAAAAGCGATGATGTAGCGTTGAATTTTCATCCAACTCCTCCGTCGTTGAGTTTGGGGGAGAGGGCTGGTTGGTTGCGCCGACATCATAGCAAGACGAACAGCGAAGATCGCAAGAGAGATGATGTTGATGGGCTGAAAGCAACGATAAGCCACGGAGAACGAACGACGTGAACGGTTGGCGATTGACCCGGAAACATTCACGGTGCCTCCGGATCGGACCGCAATTTTGCGTCTAACGGAGAGAGAACGAAGGCCGACATAGACACCCGTAACGCGCGCGAACGACGCTTGAAGAAAGTGATCTGAGTGACTCACGATGGACGACACACCAAATGCGACAACACACCTTCCAAGCGTTCAGATCATCGGGAGAGCCGGATCGGCCACGGCATACAAGATTCGCGACTATCTTCAGCGCAGCGATGTTCCCTACGAATGGATCGAGCTGGTGAACGACCAGCAGGCGCGCTGCACAGGCAGGGGTAAATGGTCTGCAGGATCCGCGCCTTCCGGTCTGTATCTTCTCTGACGGAACGAGGATGGAATGTCCAACGCTTCGTCAGATCACGGAAAAGCTTGGCTGGTTCCGCACCCCTACACTTCCCGAATACGACCTGGCCATCTATGGCGCAGGGCCTGCAGGTCTGAGTGCCGCCGTATATGGCGCCTCTGAAGGTTTGAAGACCGTTGTGATCGAACGGTGGGCGATCGGTGGGCAAGCGGGCACGACCTCAAAGATTGAGAATTATCTCGGCTTTCCCAAGGGCATCTCCGGCGCGGACCTGGCGGAGCGCGCTCGTGAGCAGGCATGTCGGTTTGGTGCGGAGTTCTTGTTGCTGCGCGAAGGTGTGCGGGGCGAATTTCTTCCCGGAAAGGCGATTGGCTATCTTGCCGACGGCACAAAGATCATTGCGCGAGCCACTATTTGTGCCACCGGCGTTCAATACAAGCACCTCAAACTGCCGAACGAAGAGAAGTTCTTTGGCGCCGGTTTGTATTACGGTGCCGGAGTCAGCGAGGCCACGCTTTGCGAAGACGATGACGTGGCTGTTGTGGGAGGTGGGAACTCGGCAGGGCAGGCCGCGATGAACTTCTCTCGATACGCGAAGGCGGTGACAATGATCGTTCGCGGCGACTCGTTGAAGAGCACGCTCTCGGATTATCTGGTCGACCGTATCAACACAGCCAACAACATCAAAGTGTTGTGCAATACGGAGGTGACCGAACTCCACGGTGACCAGGTTCTGCGATCCGTGACGCTCACGAACAACAAAACGGGTGGGAAACAAAACCTTTCGATCGAAGGGCTTTTTGTCTGTATCGGCGGCTTTCCGCATACGGACTGGGCGAAAGAAGCGGGGATTCTCCGCGACGATGCAGGATACCTTCTCACCGGCCCGGATTTGTCGGAGGATGGCCGGCCTCCCAAGTCGTGGCCGCTGGATCGCCGTCCTTACTATCTGGAGACGAACATCGCCGGCATGTTCGCGGCGGGCGACGTGCGACACGGAGCAGTGAAGCGGTGTGCGTCAGCGGTAGGCGAAGGAGCCATGGCCGTGACATTTGTACATCGCCATCTTTCGGACAGCTAGTACTGGCAGGTGCATCGCGTGCGCCGGGGCGAGGAGCAGGCGTAGCATTGCGTCGAGCGAACAACAAGTCGCCTTACGGGAGGCTCCATGTCCATCCGGCCGGTGAAGCAGCTCATCATCGCCAAACCGACCCTCGAAGGTGCGGGCGTGCGGCTGCGCCGCGCCTTCGGCTTCGGAAACACTTCTGAGTTTGACCCATTCCTCCTGCTCGACGATTTTCGCAACGATATTCCGGAAGACTATCTCGCGGGCTTTCCCTGGCATCCTCATCGCGGCATTGAGACGATCACTTACGTTCTGGCCGGAACTGTGGAGCACGGCGACAGCATGGGCAACCGCGGCGCAATCGCTGCAGGAGATGTGCAGTGGATGACAGCGGGCAGCGGGATTATTCACCAGGAGATGCCCAAGGGCGATCAGGACGGAAGGATGCACGGATTTCAGCTCTGGGCAAATCTGCCGTCGTCGCTCAAGATGACAGCGCCCCGCTACCAGGAAGTGAAGTCGCCCGAGATCCCGCTGGTAAAGGATGACGATGGCACGGGAGTGCGTATCGTCTGCGGGACCTTCTGGGGTAAGACAGGTCCGGTCGACGGGATCGCAGCCGACCCCATTTATCTTGACGTGTCCGTGCCTCCGGGACGAAGGAAGACGCTGCCGATAGAGACAACACGTCACGCGTTCGCCTATGTTTTCTCGGGCTCCGGGAAGTTCTGCAATGCGTCCGGTCCACTCAGTGTTCCCACAGAGCCGGTCGGATGGTGGACCAAGACGCCTCCTGCGCACGCGGACAATCGGTCGCTGGTGCTCTTTGACCGCGGTGACGAAGTTGTCGTGCAGGCCGGGGATGAAGGGATCCGGTTCCTGCTGGTCTCGGGCAAACCACTCGAGGAACCTGTGGCATGGTATGGCCCCATCGTGATGAACACACAGGAGCAGCTGCGGCATGCGTTTGAGGAATTGGATGAAGGGACATTCCTCAAAGCCCAGTCGGATCGTTGACTTTCACGAAAGATATCGGACGATCGGCCAGTTCTGTCGCGTGTCCGTGATCAAAGAAAGATAGAGGACCGAAGGAAGATAGAGCCATGGCCTTATGGCAAGCGTGGGCTGAGAGACTGCAGCACTGGCAATGGATCGGAATGCTGCTGGCGCGCCTCGCGGTCGGACTTCTGTTTATGCTTTCAGGAGGCGGCAAACTCTTCTCGCCCGCGCGTCGGGAACAGATGCGGCAGGCGTTGATTGCGGCTCGCATTCCCAAACCAAAGATCAGCGCCTTCCTTGTGTCCCTGGTAGAGTGCGTCTTCGGCGCCTTGCTCGTGGTGGGCTTCCTGACCCAGATTTGTTGCCTCATGCTGACTGCTGTCATGCTGGCAGCGCTATCAACCATGATCGTGCGCGGAATCAAGGCGCAATCCGTAGTTAGCTGGCTAGGCGATTTTCTTTACCTGCCGGAGGTTCTTTATGTCGTCATGCTGGTGTGGTTATTCTTCTCTGGGCCAGGCTGGCTCAGTCTGGATCATCTGATACTGTCTGCGCCCGGTCCGTAAACGATCCACAGGAGGCACAATGTCACTCAGCTTTGCTAAAGATATCCGCCCTCTCTTTCGGGATGGCGACATTGAATGCATGGAACCCTCAGGGGTGAAACTCGATAATCCCGCGTGGATGTGTGTCCCTGCAAACGCACAAAGTGTCTACAAGGAGGTAGCTGCGGGCACGATGCCACCGGATGATCCCTGGCCGGCAGATCGCGTCTCACTTTTCAAGAAGTGGATGGACGCTGGTCTTCCAGCCTAGAGTGTTCCGAACTCAAGAGGACGAATAGGCCTCGGCAACGGCATTTATCTGCGCCTCCGGTCTTGATCGTCCATTGAGCTGAACGAACATCCAATGAACGAACAGCCGGTGTACGCCTTACGCCACGGTACCGTGTGCTCGATGCCACTGACAGGACAACACCGGCGCCTCCCCTTTCTACTTGCGATGCTCTGCTGTTGTGGTCTGGCCGCCCCTGCCAAAGCGCAACAACAGCAGGCGCCAGAAGACCCGGAAGATGAAAAACAGGTAGGGCTGTGGCTCGACCAGGGAATCTCCGCCGGGCTTTCACGCAACAAGTCCGTGGAATCCGAATTCCATCAACGCTTCGACGAGGGGGCCTCAAACCTCTTCGAGTACTTCTTCCAAGGCGGCGTCGCCTTTCGTCCGCGACCATGGCTCATGGTGCTGCCGATTTATCGTTACCAGCGCACTCCCGGCAATCCTACAGTTGCCTACGAAAACCGGTTAATGCTCAACCTGACGCTGAGCACATCTCGCGGTCCATGGCAGCCTAATTTCCGCACTCTCATCGAGGGGCGTTTCCCCGAAGGTCTTACCGCTTCGGCACGCCTCCGATTTCGTCCGGGAGTGGACTATACTTTGCCGCTTCGCATGGCGCGACGGCCCGCGCTGGTGGTGAGCAATGAATTCTTCGTCGTTCCGGGAACCAATAGCTTTGCTGCTGGAGGTAGTTTCACCCAAAACCGATTCCAGGTGGGAATTCGGTTGCCCATCACGGATTCGTTTTCCACTCGGCCTTACTTCATGCTGCAGTCCGTGAATTTGCCCACCGGCTGGGATACCAACGAAATTATAGGTATCTCTGTCGGATTGAAAGTTCGACGCAAGAGCAAGTAGGGTGGATCGCCTGAAGTTCTAGCTGAAACAGTTCGCGATAGCTGTTGTGACAGACAAGACGTCAGGGAACCCGGAATGTATGAGGTCGTTTTGACTCCGTGCTGTGAAGCTTTCTTATCGTGCCATTCTTGGCGCAGTCCGTTCGCGAGAACTCCGTATGAGTTGTCACGCGCTCAGTGTGGCTTGTTGCCGACCACCACTTTGTGATCTGTCCTCAAGGCAACAAGAGCACCGGCTGAAACAAGATTGCGAAGAAGTCAGGAGCAACTTTAGATCGGGGCTTCGCGGAGTTCAATTTCTGCTGCCCTGGCGTGAGATTCGGCTGCTCAAAATCAGTAACCTGACAGTACAATTCGAGCGAATCAACGGGCAGAGGATATTCAAGTGCAAGTGGGAAAGCGTTGTTTGTCGGCAGGCCCTTCTTGTTGGTGCTTGCTTGCGCTTGCCTTTATGGCTTTGTCCGCCGGGGCGCAGACCAGCGCACCGAACGAATGGACCTGGATAGGCGGCAACAGTGCGCTTCTGCCCATTAACGGCGCGCCCAGCAATGTTGGCTGGCCCGGCGTTTAGCGACCTTTCCTGACCATCATCCGTACCGTGTGAGGGCTTAGCCGGAGTATGCCTGCAACCTCGCTCAGAATGAGTAAGGGGAGAAATGTGTCTCGGCCATCATTCGCCCCGTTGCTTCAGCCGCGCTTCACTGAGGTGGCGGAGATTCGCCATTGCCTGCTGATCTTGCGGACGTCAAGCTTTCCAGCCCAGAGCAGTGAGTACACATAAGTCAAAGCCCCGCCGAGCCGCCGCGCTAACTCCGCAACTGTCATCTCTTTTCAGTCGCTGATGTTTCTCCTTGAGGAGCTTCATAGTAGTTGTTATGGTATTAATAGTGACACGTAACAATTATAAAACCGTTACAAGCAAAGAGAGTTTTGTCTTGCTGGTCCCAGCTTCTCCTAAGGATGCAATGGGGGAAGCCACCTTTCAGATGGAACTAGGGGCGCCCCAGCCCGTATGTGCTGTCACCCTTCCGGAACTGAAGGCAGCGACAAAGAAGTTGAAAGGGTCGGCGGGTGCAATGTTCTTCGCGCTATTGGCGTTGAGAGATGCGCTTGAGTCGAGAGATGAGCTCGCGTCGAAAAAGGCAAAGGAACGCTTGGAACGCGCCTACGTCTTGCGGGAGAGCGAAGCCCCGGCTCCCTTCCCCGCGGATGAAGATTCACGACGACGATTCGCGTCGCAGATTGCTTCCCTGATCGGTATGTCCCCAAAGGAATCGCTCAAGCACTATGAAGGCCTGCGTCCTGGCCCGAGGGCGAAAAAGGATTTTAATAGGCTGATTTCTTACGAAGTCTCTCGCTCTGTGGGAGTGGGGAACGCCGACATCGCTCTCTGGTGGTGGAAAGGGGCGTTTAGGCCAGCCATCTACTGCAAGAACATTGAAACGGCACTCTACGTCCACACGTTCTTCGTTGCGCCGACAGGAGAGATCGGTTTCCGAATCTGTCCTTACTGCACAGAGCAGTTTTTCCAACTCAGACCGAATCAAGATTATTGCCTCCCTGCGCATCGGGAAGCTCATCGGGTGGCTAGATGGCGAAACAAGAAGACGTTAACTGGGAAGAGATGACCAAGGGGAGGCACGATGGCGCTCACAAAGCGCGGTAAGACGTGGCACTGTCACTTCGTAATGAACGGGCAGCGGTTCCGGCAATCCCTCGGCACAAGGGACTGGAGGGAAGCTCAAGCCAAAGAGAAGGACCTGATCGCCCGGGCGCTCGAGGCAAGTGTTGCGCTTTCGGCTCTGGCACGGCTGCGGACGCGGGCGGAGATCCTTCGGCCCCGTAGAACCAACGCATTATGTCTTCGCGGCCTTCGTTCCGAAGTTCACTTTTAGCGGCAGCAAGGTCGTTGGCTACGATGTCACAGGCTTTGACCCCACGACTCACATAAAGAGCTGGCGAACCGCATGGCGCTCTTTGACGAAGAAAGCAGGACTTCCCGGTTTCCGGTTCCACGATCTGCGGCATTGTGCCATCACACAGTTTGCAGAGAGCGGCGCGGCGGACTCGACGATCATGGCCGTCGCCGGGCACGTTAAGGCCGTCGCATGCTGGAGCGTTACTCGCACGTCCGCATGGAGGCAAAGCGTGCCGCCATGAAAACCCTCGCCAATAGCAGCAGAATGAAGGGTTATGACACAGACGATGACACGAACGCTGTGCCGGCATCGACTCGTCCTGTCTAACTCACTGAAATGATTGGTGGACCTGGTCGGGATCGAACCGACGACCTCTTCCATGCCATGGAAGCGCGCTCCCAGCTGCGCCACAGGCCCACTTTGGGAAGGGAAAGACTCTCATCATTTTCGACGAGTAAGATAGATTCGTCAAACACCTCGAAGGTCCTCCGGAGTAGCCTGACTTGTCTTTACGCCTTGCCCTCGCCGCGTTCGTCGCACCTTTTCTGTTTACATCGCAGCCCTTCGTCCCCGCAGCGTCGGGCCAGGCCGCCAATGCCGCTCAGCCGCGCACACAGGCCAGTCTCGCCGTCGGCAATTCGCTGCAGCAGGTAAGCATCTCCATCGCGCATCTGCGCCGCGTGCTCAGCTCCATCAATGTGCCGAAGTGGAAGGCGCCTGGTGACGTTCGCCAGGCCACGGCATCCGATGTGGATTCCATGCAGCGCGACGTCACGGATACGCTGCCCGCGCTCATCAATACAGCGCTCGCTGACCCCTCAAAGGTGTCGTCCGCCTTCTCTGTCTATCGCAACGTCGACGCCCTCTACGACGTGTTGCTGCGCGTCTCGGAGACAGCGCAGCTCGCCGGCTCGAATGACGCGGGTGTCCTTGAAGACCAGCGTTCCACCCTGGAAGACGCCCGCACGCAGCTCGGCACCGCGCTTCTGCAGTCGGCACAGGCCCAGGATACGGAAGTGGTGCGCCTGCGCAGTGCGGCGGTAGTAGCGGCGCCGGCCGCGCCGCCAGCCAAAACTGTGGTTGATGATGGCCCGGCAACGAAGAGCAAGTCGACCAAAAAGCGCGCGACCAAGCCCGCCACCACCACCCCTGCCCCCACCCCGCAAGCACCGCAGTAACCCCTCGGAACCTTTCGCCGGCCCCGGGTGTCTAAGCAGAGTAGATCGGGCAGAACACGAGTGAGCTCTGCCTGATCCTGCCGCCGGCGGCATCCAAAATTATGGCTCCATGCACGACACCGGCGGGACGGGCCGTAGGCCCCGCTTTCCTGTTAATGTATGGAGGCACTTGGAATGCAGGCAGGTACGGCCTTGGGAAATTTCGCCAACGTATTCGGGGCACAAGCGGCGGGCAGACCCGACGAAGCCTCGGTGATCGCCGAGTTGAAAGCCGGATCAGAGGAGGCATTCGCCTCGCTCATCGCTCAGTACCATGCTCCGCTCTACTCGCTCATCGCGCGCACCATCCCCGATCCCTGCGAAGCCGCCGACATCACCCAGGATGTCTTCATCAAGGTCTACCGCGGCATCGCCAACTTCCACGGCGACTCGAGCCTGCGCACCTGGATCTACCGCATCGCCCTGCATGAAGCCTCCAATCAGCGCCGCTGGTGGTGCCGTCACAAGCGCAAGGAGATCACCATTGAGCAGGAGCTCTCTGTACACGATGGCGAAGCCTTCCATCTGAAGGACACGCTGGTCGACCGGCAGGAGTCGCCCTTCGACCTCGCCGCGCATGCCGAGTTGCGCGACCAGGTGGAAGCTGCGGTCCGCGAGGTCCCAGAGCCGTTCCAGACCGTGGTTGTACTTCGTGACATTGAAGGCTTTGGCTACGAGGAGATCGCCGAGATCCTGGGCATTCATCTCGGCACGGTCAAGTCGCGGCTGATGCGTGGCCGCGCCGCCCTGAAGGCGCGGCTGGCCCCGCTCGTCCGCACCTCTGGAGGTTCGGCCTCTTTGTCCTCCAACAGCTCATCCACTGCCACGTTTCCCGCCCTCCTGGCCGGGCTCAGGGAGGCAAAATGAGCGCCTGCAGCTCTATCCAGCAGCAGTTTTCCCATTACTTGGACGGGGATGTTCCCGGCACCCGGATGCTCGAGATTTCTGGGCACCTTGAATCCTGCGCTGACTGCGCCGGCGAATTTGCCGCCTGGCGGAAGAGTCAGACTCTCGTCTCGGCACTCGGACCCACGAGGGTCCCCGAGGACCTCGCCCTCCGTCTCCGCGTCGCCATCTCGCAGGAGAGCCGCAACTCCACGCGTGAGCGGCTCAGTCGCTTCCACAGCCGCTGGGAGAACACATTCCAGCCCTTCCTGCTGCGCGCCGCAGCGGGCCTGGCCAGCGCCATCTTCCTGGTCGGTACAGCAGCCATGCTGGTTGGCACCGTTACCACGCCGGAGCCGGTCGAAGCGCGCGATGTGCCCCTGGAGATTTCGACCGGGCCTCATCTGCTCTACTCGTCGTTCCAGCTCGCCGATGATATCGGCGACCATAACAACCCCATCGTGCTGCAGGTCTTTGTCGACGCTCACGGCCGCGTTTACGACTACAAGGTGCTCTCCGGCCAGGTCGATGAGAACGCGCGCCAATCCATCGACAACCTGCTGCTTTTCAGCGTTTTCTCGCCCGCGCGCTCCTGGGACCAGCCGGTCCGTGGCACCACGCTGATGTCCTTCTCCGGCATCTCCGTCAAAGGCTGACCGCCCGGCTCTGCCGGCAACCGGCTATAGTGCTTTCCATGCGAAAGCTGCCGGTTTTGTGTCTTCTGATTTCTGCTCTTCTTCTCACAAGCTCCGCCGGTGCCCAGTCGCTGCTGGTCGTCAACCAGGGCGACACCAGCCTGAGCATCGTTGATCCGGGCGCGGCGAAGCAGGTCGCCGTCATCGCCGAAGGCACGCCTACCATGCACGGACATGAGGTAGCGGCCTCCCCTGACGGGCGCACGGCCTACGTGCCCATATACGGCAACGTCGGCGTCGGCAAGCCGGGTCTCAATGGACGCGAGATGCTCATCATCGATGTGCCTTCGCGCAAGATCGTCGACCGGATCGACTTCGGCCATGGTGTGCGGCCCCACGAACCCGTTTACGACCCCGCGCGCAATCTCCTCTACGTCACCACCGAGCTTGACCACTCCGTCACCATCATCGACCCGAAAAGCCTCAAGATCGTCGGCTCCGTGCCCACCGGCCAACCCGAATCGCACATGCTCATCCTTTCCCACGACGGACGTCACGGCTATACCGCCAACGTCGGCCCCGGTACGGTCTCCGTACTGGATCTGGTAGGCAAAAAGACCGTCACGGTCATTCCCATTTCGAAAGAGACGCAGCGCATTGCCATCTCGAATGACGACCACTGGGTCTTCACCTCCGACCAGACCAAGCCGCAGCTCGCCGTCATCGACACGGCGACCAACAAGGTGAAGTCCTGGGTGCCGCTTCCCGGCACCGGCTACGGAGCCGCTGCCACGCCAGATGGCCGCTTTCTGCTCGTCGCCGTGCCTCCCACCAACCAGGTGGCCGTCGTCGATCTTGCCAGCATGCAGGTCGTCCGCAACATCGACGTCCCCGCTGCACCGCAGGAGGTCCTCATCCGCCCCGATGGAAAAGTTGCCTACGTCTCCTGCAACACCAGCGGCAAAGTGGCGGCGATCGACCTGTCGCTGTGGAAGGTCCAGAGCCTCATTACGGCGGGCAAGTTCGCCGACGGACTTGCGTGGGCGAAGTGATCCGACGCGACTGCCGGTTGACCCTGCTTCCTTCGCTTCCGTAGACTGACGCCCAGACCTCTATTTATGCAGTCTTCTCGCAGTTTTCGCGCGCTGGCGCCGCAGCTTCTCGCGCTCACCCTTCTGGCTTCCGGCATCCTCGAGCCCAGCCCGTCTCTGGCCCAAAACTCCTCTTCATCCGAGGCGCAATCGTCGTCCTCGTCAGTCACCGCCACCCCGCCAGAGATCCAGAAGCCACCCTCGCTCATCGATCCAGCCGGCCCGCAGATCAGCCTGCAGACCAGTGAAGCCGTCTTTGACATCGCCGTGGCCCTCAACGCGTGCGGCTACGACGCCGGCCTCGATCAGTCCGCGCCTGTGAGGCAGAAGGTTCGCGATCAGGTCAACGCCGCCATTCAGACCTCCGCCGAAGCGCAGGCCGCGCGCGACCAGCTCTGCGCCTACATTCGGGGGCATGAGCTCTCCGACTCCAGCCACAACCTCTCGCAGTACGTATCGCTCGCCCTCTACGCTACCCCGCCGCCGGAGCTGACCAACAGCGTCCCGCTCACCGAAATGCCGCCCGACTCCACCCAGGTCGTCGAGCTGCTGCCGATCCTGCGCAAGTTCTCCCGCGCGATCGATCTGCATTACATCTGGATCAGCGTGCGGCCGCAGTACGACGGCATCGTCAACAGCCTGCACGACTCGCTGACCAAAATGATCGTCAGCACCAACGCTTATCTGAAGATGCCCGCCAATGTCACCTCCGAAAGCCGCTTCGCTGTCGTCCTCGAGCCGTTGCTCGATCCCGGCCAGACCAACGCGCGCGTCTACGGAGCGGATTACGTCGTCGTCACCTCACCCACGCATGACGACAAGGTGCGGATGGATGAGATTCGTCACACCTATCTGCACTTCGAGCTCGAGCCCATGCTCTACGCGCGCGCCTCCTCCATGGACCGCCTCCTGCCGTTCCTGAAGACCGTGCGCGAAGCACCGCTCGAGTACACCTTCCGCAGCGACATCGTCTCGCTGGTCACTGAATGCATGATCCGCGCCGTTGAAGCACGCACCATGGATACCGGAGTCGCTCCCTTCAAGGCACCCGCTGTAGTCACCCATTCGGAGTTTGCGACCGTCGAGCGCGAGCGCCACGCAACGGAGCAGAAAGCAGAAGCCGTTCGCCAGGCCGCCGTGAAGCGCGATATGGAAGAGGGCTATGTACTTACCGCGTACTTCTACGACAAGCTCACGGCATTTGAAAAGGAGCCGCAATCCTTCAAGGAAACCATCGGCGAAATCGTCTATGGCATGGACGTGCCCTCCGAGATCAGCCGCGCGAAGCACGTCACCTTCTCCCAGCAGAATGAAGGCGACGTGGTGCACCGCGGCACGCGCCAGCTCCATGGCCTCGATCTGGCGGAGATGAAGCTGCTCCAGGGCGACGTCAACGGTGCCGCCACACTCGCCCATCAGGAGCTCGATCGACACACGGGCGACACGGCACGCGCCGACTTCCTCCTCGCCCGCTGCGCCGTTATGCAACGCAACGTCGAGGAGGCTCGCCACTATTTCGAAGAAACCGTCCGACTCAGCAAAGACCCGCGGCTTCTTGCCTGGTCGCACATCTATCTTGGCCGCATGGATGACCTCGAGCACAGCCGCGACGAGGCAGTCGCGCAATATCAGGAGGCGCTCATGCAACGCGACGGCCAGCTCGACACCAAGGAAGCCGCCGAGCGCGGCCTGAAGGAGCCCTACGGGCCGCCACCCGGGGTCCATGCGCAGGAAGACGATTCAGACGACGACAGTCCGCCGGCAAAGGACGCCGCTCCAAAAAGTCCCACGCCTGCCCCTGCAACCGTCCCGCCGGCCGCCACCCCGCAGCGCTGAAGCCCGGTATCCAGTCGGTCGTTCCCCTGCCGCTCCCTCCCGGACTAAGCTTGTAGCCAAGGGAGACCGACGCCCCATGGCCCAGCGCACGCTGGAAACGCTCGAGCGCACTCTGAAGCATCGCTTCAGCAATCGCGCATTGCTCGAACGGGCGGTCACCCACAGCTCTCTCGCATTCGAACAGGGCCTTCCCGGCGAGCACGACAACGAGAAGCTCGAGTTCCTGGGCGATGCCGTACTTGGCCTCGTCGTCGCGCAGTCGCTCTACGAATCGTTTCCCGATCTTGAGGAAGGCGACCTCACTCGTCTGCGCGCAGCACTTGTCAGCCGCAGGCATCTTGGCAATGTGGCGGAGTCGATCCACCTCGGTGATCATCTGCGCCTTGGCCGCGGCGAGGAACGCAACGGCGGCCGCCGCAAGACAGTGCTGCTCGCCAACAGCTTTGAGGCCGTGCTCGCGGCTCTCTATCTCGATGCGGGACTCGACGGCGCGCGCGCGTTCGTGCAACGCACCGTCATCGATCCCACCGCGCGGCGGCTCTATCAGGGCCTCGGCCGAGGAGACAGCATCGGCGATCACAAATCCGCGCTACAGGAGATGCTGCAGGCGAAGGGCGCCGCGCCACCCGAATACGAGGTGAAGGCCGAGAGCGGGCCGGACCACCGCAAACGCTTCCTCGTTGAAGTGGTGATACCGGCTTCGCCTCAGCTCCCGCCCGTCACCGCCCAGGGCACCGGCACCACCAAGAAGCGCGCCGAGCAGGAAGCCGCGCGCGTGGCTTTCCAGCAGTTGCAGGAGCAGCCAGCCTCGCAGGAGGAGGAACCGGCCGCATCGCCCGCACGCACCAAGGGTGTCGTCGCTTGAGCGCACCGGCACCAGTCTCGCGCCCGGTCTCCGCCACTCCGCTGCACCATCACATCCACTTCGTGTTTCCGCACCTGCTGGAGACCGTGCGGTCCACTCTCATGGTCATCGTCGCGGCGCTCTTCGTCATCGCCTTCGTTGCGCAGCCCTTCCGCATCCCTTCAGAGAGCATGGAGCGCACCTTGCTGGTCGGCGATTTTCTACTCGTGGACAAGGTGGCGTTCGCGCCGCCGGGCGTCTGGCACTGGCTCCTCCCCTATCGCAGCATCGCGCGGCACGACATCGTTGTCTTTCACTTCCCGCTCGACTCCGAGGAGCATGTCGTCAAGCGCGTCATCGGCGTGCCCGGCGACGAGGTGACTCTCGAGAAAGGCGTCGCCGTAGTGAACAACACGCCGCAGCCGGAGCCCTATGACGTCTTCGAACGCGCCGACGGTGACGAGTACCGCGACCAGTTCCCGCGTTACACCACCGACGATCCGGCCGTCGATCCACACTGGCAGCAGCAGATGCACGGCCTGGTCGAGAATGCCCACCTGCGAGTGCCCCCGGGCAGTTACTTTGTCCTCGGCGACAATCGCAATCACAGCCGCGACAGCCGCTACTGGGGCTTCGTTCCGCATGAAAACATCGAGGGCACTCCGCTCCTCATCTACTTTTCGGTGCGCGAGCCGTCCGCAACCGATACCCTGCCACCCCCGAGTGGTAGACTCGGCAACAGCGTTGGGAATCGACTGATCGACTTCGCGCGGTGGGACCGCATCCTGCGTGTCGTCCGCTGAGCGCATTGCAACAGACCCGAATGGCTGAGACGACGAATTCCTCCACAGCAACTGCAGACGCTACGTCCAGCGATACGAGGCACGAGACTCCGCTCGAAGCTTTGTCTTCTTATTGCGCCGTGATCGTGGTCGGCCTCTTCATCCTTACCTCCATCTTCCAGAACTTCGTCATACCCTCCGGCTCGATGGAGAACACTCTTCTCGTAGGCGATCATGTCCTGGTCGACCGCGTCAATCTGGCCCCGGCCGCCCACTGGGCGCCCTTCGTGCGTTATCGCACCGTGCACCGCGGCGACATCATCGTCTTCCTCAAGCCTGGCTATCCGGATATGTTCCTGGTGAAGCGCGTCGTCGGGATTCCCGGCGACCACGTGCACCTGCACGAGGGCTACGTCTACCTGAATGGTCAGCGGCAGGACGAGCCGCAGGCCGGGCATCCGGACTACAGCAACTACAGTCCGTATCGCGATGAGTTCCCCAACGTGCCCACCTCCCAGGGACAGAATGTCGAACCTGTCTGGGCGAACGAACTGCCCAGCCACATCCAGAACGGCGACCTGGTGGTGCCCCCCGGCTACTACTTCGCCATGGGCGACAACCGGCTACCCAGTCTCGATGGCCGCTATTGGGGCTTCGTACCGCGTGAAAACATCGTGGGCCGTCCACTCTTCGTCTACTGGTCATTCAACTCGCCCGAGGACAACGGCGAGCACATCCCCATGGGCATTCGCATGCAGCAGATGGGCCACGTGCTGCTGCACTTCTTCGATCAGACACGCTGGAGCAGGACACTGCACGTGGTGAGCTGAGACCTCGGCAATCCGCTGCCGGGTGATAAACTCGGCAGCAGCGCTGATGGCCGAGACGACAACGAATCCTCCTCCCACCGTAACCGCGGATGCCGCGATTGCGGAGGACTCCGCAGCCACCGCGCCGCGGCACGACGAGACTCCGCTCGAGGCCCTGGCATCCTATTGCGCCGTCATCGTCGTCGGCCTCTTCATCCTCACCTTCATCTTTCAGAACTTCGTCATACCCTCCGGCTCCATGGAGAACACCCTGCTCATCGGCGATCACGTCCTCGTGGATCGCATCAATCTGGCGCCGCCTGCGCACTGGGCGCCCTTTGTGCGCTACCGCAACGTGCAGCGCGGAGACATCATCGTCTTCCTGAAACCGGGCGAGCCGGATATGTTCCTGGTAAAGCGCGTCGTCGGGGTTCCCGGCGACCGCCTGCACCTGCACGAGGGCTATGTCTATCTGAACGGGAAGCGGCAGGATGAGCCGCAGGCTGGACATCCCGACTACAGCAGCTATCGGCCCTATCGCGACGAGTTCCCCAATGTGCCCACTACTGAGGGACAGGGCGTTACCCCCACCTGGGAGAATGACCTGCCCAGTCACATCCAGAACGGCGATCTGGTCGTACCCGCCGGCAACTACTTCGCCATGGGCGACAACCGGCTGGACAGCCTCGACGGCCGCTACTGGGGCTTCGTGCCGCGCGAAAACATCGTAGGACGCCCGCTCTTCGTCTACTGGTCCTTCATCACCCCCGAGGAGAATGAAGACCGGACCAGCATGGGAGACCGCGTGCAGCAGTTCGGTCACGTGCTGGTTCACTTCTTCGATCAGACGCGCTGGCGCAGGACCTTCCACCTGGTGCGCTGATTTCTATGCGCCCCAATCCCATGCTCGTCCCCGCAGATTCGGAATCGCATCCGGATTCCGATCGCGAACCTGACTCTCCGCCAAGTCCGCTGCGCCGCCGTCTGCTGATCGCTGCATCGCTGGTGTTGCTGCTGGTCGCCGCGCTGGTGCTGCCGCCGCTCATCAACATCAGTCACTACCAGCGCCGCATCGCGGCATCGCTCACCGCATCGCTCGGGCACCCCGTTGAGGTCTCCGGCATTACGCTCGTGTTGCTGCCGCGCCCCGGCGTCCAGATCGCCAACTTCGTCGTCGATTCGACCACCGGCTATAGTGCTGAGCCTATCCTTCAGTGTTCCAGCGTCACCGCGGCCTTTCGCATCCTCTCGCTCTGGCGCGGCCGGCTGGAGATAGCCCGCATCTCCCTGGACGAGCCCAGCCTCAACCTAGAACGCGCTCCCAACGGCCAATGGAACTTCGCCTCCGTGCTGTTGCAGGCCTCGCGCTCGCAGCAGGCGCCCACCGGCCTCGCCGTTGCCCGCGGCCAGAGTCGCTTTCCCTACATCGAAGCCAACAACGCACGCATCAATTTCAAGTACGGCAATGAGAAGCTTCCCTTCTCTTTCCTCAATGCCGACGTCTCCATCTGGCTCGAAAATCCGAACCAGTGGCAGCTTCGCTTCGCCGCCCAACCCATCCGCACCGACATCAATCTCTCGCTCGCCGACACCGGCAGGGTAAAGGTCAGCGGCAGCGTCGATCGCGCATCGTCCGCCAATGAACTGCCACTCGACCTCCGTGCGGAGTGGCGCGGCGCTCCCTTCGGCCAGGTCAGCCGCATGATCGTCGCCCGCGATCTGGGCTGGCGCGGCGATACCAGCGTGGCCGCCCACATCACCGGCGTGCCCAACGCGCTGGCCGTGCAACTTACTGCTGCAGCCGGCGACTTCCACCGCGAGAGCTTCGAGCCGGCCCAGCCGCTCAACCTTCACGTCACCTGCACTGCGACGTATCGCCACTCGCTCGAATCCATCGACGCCATCCACTGCCTCTCCCCTGTCGGGAACGGTAGCCTCGATCTCACCGGGGCCATGCAGCGGATCCACGCCGCCGAACGCCAACCCGATCTCAAGCTGGTCGCCACCCGCGTTCCTGCGGATGAAGTGCTCGACCTGCTGCGTCACACCCGCGGACGCCTCAACCCAGACATCACCCTCGGCGGCGCCATCGACGGCGAGCTCAGCTACGCCCGCGAGCCCTTCCCAGCCGGCCCGCACACCGCTGGCGGCTGGCATACCGTTGCCGGAGGCGCGTTGCTCGCAACCGAACTTCGTGTTCGCAGCGATGGCACGGAGCAGCCCCTACCCGATCTCCGCTTTGCCGTGCAAACGCCCGCAGCGTCTTCTGGCCCGTCGTCGGCGACGCAGCTCGCGCAACCCGTAGCCCTCGTCCTCGATCCGATGCACATCGACCTCGGCGGAACGGAGCCGCTCGTCGCCACGGCGCGCCTCACCCGCCAGGGCTATCAACTTCACTACAGCGGCAGCTCCCTGCTCGCACAACTGCTTCCGCTCGCGCATGCCTTCAATGTCGTTCCTGCCGCCTTCCAGGGAATGCAGGGCACCGGCACCGCCGACTACAACCTCGCCCTGCATGGCGACTGGCTGCTCCCGCTTGCCAGTCCATCTGTGGGCGCCGGTCCGCTCGGCAATTCACCTGGCAATAGCGACCAGTCCGCTCCGCTCTCCGCCATCAACGGATCCATCGCGGTGCACAATGCCGACTTCCAGCCTTCGTACCTCGCCGAGCCTGTCCATATCGTCACCGCTATGGCGGCAATTTCGCCCGCCGAGCTGCGCTGGAACGGCGTGAGCGCCACGCTCGGCGCCACGCACTTCAACGGCAGCCTGCGCATTCCTATCCCTTGCCTCGCCGCCTGTGAGCGCCAGTTCGACCTCACCGCCGCAAATGTCAACTTCGGCGCGCTCGCCGCCTCGCTACGTGGTGAGGATGAAGGCGTGATGCAGGAGCTGCTCAACCGCGTTCGCTCCCGCAGCCAGGACTGGCCGCTGCTCGACGGCACCATCCACATTGCCCGCCTCGCTCTGGGACAACTCGAAGTCGCCAACGCCTCCGCCGATCTCACCCTGCGCGATGGCAACCTCGAGGTGTCTTCGCTCGATGGCCGCACGCTCGGCGGCGCGTTCCACGCCACCGGCGCAGTCGATCTCGGCTCCGCGCCCAGCTACGACGCAGCCGTGCAGCTCCGACGCGTCAGCGCCTCTGAGCTCGCGCAGCTGCTTAAAGAACACTGGGGCCCGGGCACCATCGATCTGTCGAGCGACCTCGCCATGAGCGGTACCACCGCATCCGCCCTCAGCGGCTCGGCCAAAGGCACTCTGCATTGGAGCTGGATTGGCGGCGCGTTGCCCCAGCTCACCAGCACGCCGCTGCGCCACTTCGATCGCTGGACTGGCAACGGCAAGGTCGCGAAGGGCGCCATCACCATTACCAACAGCGAAGTCACCAGCAACAGCGCGACCGCTATGGTTACGGGGACCATTGGCAGCGATCGATCGCTCGAGCTCAAGGTTGCCGCTCCACCAAAAGACGAGCACGGAGACGCCGACCCAGACGGCAACGACGGCTGCATCGAGCACTACGATGAGCGGCACTCTGGCCGCGCCCGTCGTCGAAACGCAATAGCGTCGTCCCCGAGTCCGCGACCATCGCACTCTCATCTCGGCCGACGCCTTGCGGAGGCAACCGCACCTCACTGGATCGCGGTGTACGCAATGTCCTTCCGGTGCACGCTGGCCTCGGTCTCCGGCGTGGTGCCGTCGTTCACCTGTACCTGCTGCGGACGCCCATGCACCAGGAAGCGGCGTGTCGCGCGTCCGCCCGCCTCGATGCGCATCTCGGCCGTCACCTTCCCATCCGCGGACGTGATGGTCACCGGGACCGCTGCCACCGCTGTCCCCGTATTCGCAACCGTCACAGCGACTATGAAGTTGTCTTCTCCGCTTCCCCGGCTTGGAGTAATGGCCTCGATGCTCAAATCGGGCAGACCTCGGTCGCGATTCACCCAGTCGTTGAAAAACCAATCCAGCTTCTGCCCGCTGGTCTGCTCGAGTACGTGTTCGAAGGAGTCGCTCGACTTATCCTGGGCGGCATCGTACTGCTGCAGCGCTGCCGCCAGCGGCTTGTCGCCCGCAATGCCACGCAGCATCCAGAACACATACGCCGCCTTCGTTCGGTAAAAAATTGGATCGTGCGCACGCGCCAGCGGCTGACCCGACTCGCGATCCGGCTCGGCCGGCTCGGCCAAGCTCAACGCGCCGCGCACGTTGTCCATCTGCGTAATCGCCGTCTCGCGTCCCTCCTGATGCTCTGTCCATACCGATGCCATGAACTGAGCGACTCCTTCCTCCAGCCAGGGCAGCGGCGACTCAAAATACGCATGTGTCAGCACGTGGCTCATCGGACCCAGCAGCCGCTTCGGGTCCACGTTCGCGATGCTGGTCACCAGCAGCGCGCGTTCCTCAAACGGGCTGTCTGCCGCATCGGCTGGATCGAGCACGCTCAAATCCCTCTTCGCCTTCGGCCCCAGCCAGTCCGTCATCTGCGAGGTCAGGATCGAAGCCGCCGTCATGTACGACTGCGTCGCGGCGGCATCGCTTTGCCGCGCATACAGCTTCAGGTTGTTGCCGCTTTCGAGCGTTCGACGCGCCAGAAAGATCGTCGGCGTCGCAAAGCCCAGCTGCGTTTCCGGCAGCTTCGCTGTAGCAATGCCTGGCAGACCGCTGTCCGCGGCAGGCGGCGTCACCTCGACCGGCACCGTCACGCCGTCCAGAAAGGCCACGGTCGGCGCCGCGCCCGTAAACTCTTCTGTCACCGTGATGGATACAAGCGCCGCGCTCTCGCGCAGCTTCATCATCCCAATCGCGCTGAAGAACAGGTCACCGTCGCCCAGTGCTACCGGCACATCGCATACCGGGTACCACAGCACGTTGCCGAAGCCGCGCAGTCCCGTGAATTCCTCGCGGACGCCATCCCAGTCCGCGTGCACGGCAGCATCGGGTGGCGTCCCGATCGCCTCCAACCGTTTCGCACTCGGCGCGGCAGACCCGCTGTAGAAGACGGTGAGCGTCTGCTCACCGCCCGCAGCCAGCGGCTCTGGCAGCGTCACCAGCGCCTCATTCATCGCGCCGGTGTGGTCGGCATCGGTCGCGACGGTGTGATGCGACAAAGCGCAGCGGCTTGCCCTCCGCGTTAATCGCCTCCCATGCGAGCGAGGAAGAAATCTGCAGCGGAATCGCACTCGAGCGGCAGCAGCGCTCTCGTTCTTCACCGTCACGATGGCGCGCGCATGCATCGTCGCGTTCTGGGTCTCGAGCTTCACCTCAAGCGCATACTTCGTGAACAGGATCGCCCGCCTTGCCGCATCGGGGACGTCGAACTTCGTCTCCGGCGTCGGCGTGGCGGCGGTCTGCGGCACGCTCTGCCCTACGTTGTCGGCAACTACACTGCCGTGCTGTGCGGAAGCCCCAGCAGAAAGCATCAGCATCAGTGCCAGCGAAAGAGTTTTAGCAAACAAACGGGAGATGGCCATCCAACGCATCAGGAGCCCAGTCCTTTGCGCGGCTTCGCGGCTGCGCGATCGGACGCTGCACCAGCAGGGTCCGTGGCTCTTCCGCCGCTGGCGGTACGCCTCATACAAAACCACCGCGCCCGCCGCCGACACGTTCAGCGATGCCACCTTGCCCGCCATGGGAATCCGCAACAGGTGGTCGCATGTTCTCCGCACCAGGTCGTGCAGCCCCGCCCCCTCGCGCCCCAGCACCAGGAGGCACGGCGTGGTGAAGTCGTACTCGGTGTAATCCATCGTGCCGCGCTCATCGAGGCCCACGCACCAGATGTTCGCCGCCTTTACCTGTTCCAGGGCCCGCACCAGGTTCACTACCCGCGCTATCCGCACATGCTCCGCCGCGCCGGCAGAGGCCTTCACCGCGACCGCGCTCAGCGGCGCCGATCGCCGCTCCGTCAGCAGCACGCCGGTCACGCCGGCGCCATCTGCGGAACGCAGCAATGCTCCGAGGTTTTGCGGGTCTTCCACGCCATCGAGTGCCAACATCAACGGCGCAGCACCTGTCCCACCGGGCGCCAGCAGATCTTCAATCTCCAGCATCGTCCGAGCGCGGACAAACGCCGCCACGCCCTGGTGGCCGGGGTTCCGCGCCAGCAGCGTCAACTGCTCCCGGCTCTCCGTCCGCACGCGAACGCCACGTTCGCGGCACGCTTCCACAATCTTCTCGAGCCGGCGGTCCTGCCGCTCCCGCGCGACAACAACATGGTCAAAGCGCCGGCTGCCGGAGCGCAGCGCCTCCTCAACCGGGTGCAGACCGTAAAGTATCTCCATCGATACTTCAGTGTATCGTCCGCGGCTCGGCAAAAACGTCGTTCCGGGCGCTCGGAATGCTGGGGCTTTCGGCCTATAATCGGCCGCGGCTCGGCAAAAATGTCGAGAGGTCCGCCAATGAAAACCTCATGGCAAACAGAAACCGGGCAACTCACGTTGCACTGGTCTGAAGTGGGGGAGCGCATCCCATTCGATACGCCTCTTGCTCAAGAGACTTCCGCGCAAGCAGCTGTCTGCCGCCACTTCCGGACTTCGCGAGCCACAGCCCGTTCGGTGGACCCTCCTGGTTCCAGCCAGCCTTCACTCGCGACCGCGCCCTTAGTCCCGAATCGCGGTGCCTGAGCCGGGACAACAGCGCTTGTTCCAGGGGTGACGCTGTGACCGTCGTACCGCTAAAGCCCCGCCGATCCACCATACCTACCTCGTTAGCCGGTAATGAGTGGGGTTCAGGGCCACTCGTTCAGCGCACCTCATGACGTAACTAATACAAAATAAATGGCTTGTTAGTCTTTCTGTCGCCCAGACATAACCGCCACAAGGAATTACACGCCACCTGCCAGCTCCGCGATATCATAAAGAGGATTTCGCTCCAAACGCGGCCTGGCGGCTTCCCGGAGAGCTTTTCTGCCAAAGGCAATGAAAGATCGCGTCCTGCCACAGCTTTCACTCGTCAAAGAAGACGAGGGATCTGTCTTGACACAGGGAATCGCACTGCCGATCGCCACAGCCGCACAGCACGAGGAAAACCTCGCGATCGCGCGCGGCCTGAAGCAGCGAGATGTCGAGCTTCTCGACACCCTCATTCTGACTTATCAGCACCGCCTCTTCCGCTACCTGCTCTATCTCACCGGTAGCCGCGAGCTCTCCGAAGACCTCTTCCAGGAGACCTGGATGCGTGTGTTGCAACGCGGCAGTCAGTATCACGGCGCTGCGCGCTTCGACACCTGGCTCTTCACCATTGCTCGCAACCTGGTCATCGATGTACGCCGCAAGCGCACCATGAGTAGCCTGGAGGAGTTGTGCGATACCGGTGACGACGAGCGCCCTTTCGAGCCGGCAGCCTGCGACCCCACCCCGCTGGACACCTGCCTGATGCGTGAAAACAGCGAGCGCGTCGCCGAGGCGTTACTCACACTGGACCCACTCAGCCGCGAGGTCCTGGTACTACGCTTCCACGAGGAGCTTTCGCTCGAAGAGATTGCAAAGGTTACCCGCGCCCACCTCTCCACGGTGAAGTCCCGCCTCTATCGCGGACTCGCCGCTCTGAAGCCTCGCATCCTAGATGGCAAACCGGATGGGAAGCTGGACGGAAAGACAGAGATGAAGACCGCAGCGAAGGCGGCAATGGCGGAGGGTCGCTGATGCAGGATCCCCGGGCTCATAAGGACGAAACTCGCGAGGCCCTGCTTCGAGCAGTCAGCGGGCGCGACGCCAGTGCGCAGTTGCCGCTGGTCGCAAGGACGCGCCGTGCGATCCGCGTCGCCAATGACACACGGAGAGAACAGGGAGAACGCGGACGTCATCACATCGGCATTACGCTCTTCGTCTTCGGCGCTATTTTCCTAGTCCTCGCGCCGGCGATATGGGGCGGCCTGGATGATCTTCTGGGCGGTGAGCATTTCGGCGATCTGCCCGCGCAGGTCACTCTGCTCTCCACCTTCCTGATGCTGGCTGTCGTGGGTGCGCTTGGGGTAATCTGGCGCAGCCGCGACAAGCAGGATGAGTACCGGCAGGATCACTGAACGCAAGTAGGCAGAAGCCGGGAGATCACTTCGGACAATGCCCAGGTTTTGCGGAAACTTTTGGCCGCACTGCTTCCGTCTCACCAAATGAATTGGGTTCACAGCGATGGCAAATATAGGTTTCAAATCCGGTGAGGTACCCAAGCTCGGCTCCGAGCTGAAGCTGATTCCGCGGTGGTCCGTGCTTCTGGCCGTGCTGGCTTTCGCCGGCGTCGAGTATCTGTTCTGGATCGTGATTCCCCAGTACCGCCATCATCCCGGCCCGCCAGTCGGCATGCGCCTCTATTTCGCCCTGACCTGGGGCGCACTGGCAGCCCTCTACATGCTGATGATTGGCTACGTCAGCCAGGATGCGCCGCGCCGCATGATGAGCGCGCAGATCTGGATGCTGGTCTGCTTCGTCATGCCGGCAGGCGTCGGATCAGTGCTCTACTTCCTGCTCCGCCAGCCCATCGTCTCCACTTGCCCGGCCTGCGGCACTCGGATCCAGAGCGACTACCACTTCTGCCCTCAGTGCGCCTGTCAAGTCTCCGCTGCCTGCGGCAACTGCCATCGCAGCGCCCGACCTACGGATCTCTTCTGCGTTCACTGCGGCCATGACCTTGCAGCGGACAGCATGCCCGCGCGCGTCCGCAACACCTTTTCCTGACGCGTTCGTCTGCTCCACCCTCTGATCCAGCACGCCCCGCGTTGACCCGGCTCTTCGCTGGTTCCTATACTCGTGTTGGCCCATGACACTCAAGGCACTCATCGTCGACGACGAACAACTGGCGCGCGATGAGCTCCAGTACCTGCTTACCTCCATCGAGGACGTGGAGGTCGTAGCCCAAGGGAAAAACGGTATCGAAGCCATCGACCTGGTGCCTCGCCTGGAGCCCGACGTCGTCTTCCTCGACGTGCAGATGCCGGGACTCGACGGGTTCGCGGTGCTCCGCAAGCTGCTGGAGAAGACCGGGCCCGAGACCCTGCCACAGATCATCTTTGCCACTGCCTTCGACAAATACGCAGTGCGCGCCTTCGAGGTGAATGCGGTCGATTATCTGCTGAAGCCGTTTGACCGCGCCCGGCTGGTGCAGGCTCTCGATCGCGTGCGTGCGCGCCTGCAAAACCCTGCCCTGCAGAATCCAATGCCTGTTGGCGATGATTTGCCGGCGCCCGGCGCCCGGCCTCCCGCCCTGTCCCGCGAACAGGTGGATTCCCTGATCCGGCTGATCGAGCAACAGAGCGGCGCTGCGTCCGCGCAACGGCCGCAGCAGCAGCAAGATTGTGGTCCAGGCCGGCACCCGGATGCTGCTGGTGGACCAGAAGGAGCTATGCTTCGCCGCGATTGATGAAGGCGTGATTTCCGTCTCGACGCCTACCGTCGAAGGCCAGTCGAAGTGCCGCACCCTCGAGGAACTTCTCGAGCTGCTTGATCCGCATACCTTCTGGCGGGCGCACCGTTCCTATGTCGTCAACATCAACCACATCAAGGAAGTAGTGCCGTGGTTCAAATCCAGCTATCAGCTGCGCATGAACGACCGCAAGAACACGGAGATCCCGGTAAGCCGTGCGCAGACGCGCCGTCTGCGTGAGCTCTTCAAGCTCTAGTCCGAAGCCCATCCACAATGTCGCTCGACCCACCGTCCTAGTCGTACCGCTCGAAGATGATCTGCTTCTTGTCCCATCCGAGGCTGGTGAGCCGCTCCCGGTTCGCGGACACCATATCGTTGAGGCCGCAGATGTAGGCGTGGATGTTAAAACCGGGTGCGCCTTCGCTTGCGGTGGGCGTCCCCTGCGAGCTGGACGCAAGGTGTTCGGTTGCGATCTTGGCAACATGCTCCTGCACGTACCCCCGTTGGCCCATCCAATCGGCTTCGGCACGACTGAGCGTTGTGAGGTACTCGAAGTCCTCGTGCTCGGCAGCCTTGCGCTCGAAGAAATCCCGATAGTAGAGCTCGGTAGGATAGCGCGTCCCGTAGACCAGCCAGATCTTCCGGCCGCCAGAGAGTGACGGGCCATTGTCAGGAAAGAGGTGCTCGATGAAACCGCGCATCGGCGCAATCCCCGTGCCGGTGGCGATCAGGATCGCGTCCGTCAGCGGCTGGCGCAACGTGAACAAACCATGCGGACCGTGGAAGCCGATCGGGTCGCCGGGCTCCATATCGGCGAGCAGATTCGAGAAGAATCCTCCTTCGACGCGATTCACGCACAGGTCGAAGGCATTCGCGCGAGGAGCAGAGGCGATGGAGTAAGCGCGAGTCTGCATCTTGCCCCGGTTGTCCTCTTTCACGAGAGAGACAAACTGCCCCGGTTTGAATGCGAATTGATCCAGACCCTCGATTGCAAATTCCAGGTGAAAGCACTGCGCTAAGTCAGAGATGCATGTCTTTTGCGTAAGTCGTGCTGTGTGCAGCTCACGTGCCATAGTTGAATTTTAACGTCCTATTCCACCGTTACGGATTTCGCCAGATTACGCGGCTGGTCCACATCGCAACCGCGACGCACGGCGATGTAATAAGCCAACAATTGCAAGGGCACCACTTCGAGCACCGGCAGCAGTAATTCAGGCGCGTGGGGGATAAAGATAACGTGTTCCACCAGTTGGCCGATGTGAGTATCGCCCTCTGTCGCAACGGCGATCACTTTGCCCGCGCGCGCCGTCACCTCCTGGATATTCGAGAGCGTCTTCTCGTATCGCAGCACCGAATCCGGGTTGGCATCGTCCTTCGTTGCCAGCACCACCACCGGCAGCGTCTCGTCGATCAGCGCGTTCGGCCCGTGCTTCATCTCGCCGGCAGGATAGCCCTCGGCATGGATGTACGATATCTCCTTCAGCTTCAGGGCGCCCTCAAGGGCGATGGGAAAGTGAATGCCCCGGCCGAGGTAGAGAAAGTCGCGCGCCGTCGAATAAGGCAGGGCCAGCTGCTCGCATTGGCCGGCGCGGGCCCGCAGAATCTCCTCGATCTTTCCCGGCACGTGGTTCACGGCATCCATCAACACTTTGCTGTCCGCCTCATTCAGCGTGCCGCGCTTCTGCGCGAGGTGCATGGCAAATAGAAAAAGTGCGATCAGCTGCGCGGTAAAGGCCTTTGTGGAGGCCACACCAATCTCGGGACCGGCGTGCGTGTAAATAGTTCCGTGGGCCTCCCGCGCTACGGCTGCTCCCACTACATTGCAGATCGCGATGGTCTTCGCGCCCTTGGCAATCATCTCGCGCTGGGCCGCCAGCGTGTCCGCGGTCTCTCCGGATTGTGTGATCAGGAGGCCGATAGCGCCCCGCTCCGCGATCGGATCGCGATAGCGATACTCGCTGGCGTAATCGACATCGACGGGCACACGCGCCAACCGCTCGATCATGTACTTTCCGGCAAGCGCGGCGTGCCAGCTGGTGCCACAGGCGGCGATGCTGATTCCTGGTGCAGCCCGAAACTCATCATCCGAGACCTCCATCTCGCTCAGGTACACGGAGCCCGTATCCAGCGAGATGCGGCCAAGCGTGGTATCGCGAATGGCGCGCGGCTGCTCAAAGATCTCCTTGAGCATGAAGTGTTTGTATCCGCCCTTTTCGGCCTGAATGGGATCCCACAGCACGCGGGTTACGTCGCGCTTGATGTGTTCTCCGTGAAAGTCCGTCAGGGTGACGCCAGAAGGCTCAAGGATGGCCATGTCGCCATCAGCGAGGAAGTAGATATCTCGGGTGTGATGGAGGATCCCGGGCACGTCCGAGGCCACAAAGTATTCGTCTTCACCGAGCCCCACAACCGCTGGCGGACCACTCCGAGCGACGACGATCTTGTCTGGCTCATCGGCAGAGATCACGCTCAGCGCGAAGGCGCCCGTGAGTCGCCGCACCGCGCGGCGCACTGCGTCTTCCAGCGATAGCGTCTTGCCCGAGCCGGCAGCAGAGCGAATCTCCTGCTCGATCAGGTGCGCAATGATTTCGGTGTCCGTCTCCGTGACGAACTTGTGCCCTTCACTCGTGAGCTCTTTCTTGAGTGCAAGATAGTTTTCGACGATGCCGTTGTGCACCACCACGATGCGGCCTGTGCAATCGCGGTGAGGGTGCGCATTCTCTTCACTGGGGCGGCCGTGCGTGGCCCAGCGCGTGTGGCCAATCCCGTAGGTGCCATGCATCGGCTGCTGACGGATGACCTCTTCCAGATTGCGCAGTTTGCCCGGGGCGCGGCGCAGTTCGAGCCCATCGCCGCTTCCGCCGACGGCTATACCTGCTGAATCGTATCCCCGGTATTCCAAGCGGCGCAGTCCATCGAGGATGACTGGGACCACATCCCGCTTCTTGCCTACGTAGCCGACGATTCCGCACATGCGGTCATTGTACGGGGGACGGGTGCATACGCCGGGTCGTCCAGCGGAACCTCTATTCTTCGAGGCGGAAGCTGTATTCTTCGATCACCGGATTCGTCAGGACGTCACGCGCAATGCGGTCGACTTCCTTTTGTGCAGCATCGCGGCTGGTGCCCTCGGCCATCGTCAGTAAGAAATATTTACCCTGGCGAACATCGGCAACGTTGCCAAATTGCAGCTTTTTGAGGGCCCCTTGAATGGTCTGGCCCTGTGGATCGAGCACCGTGCGTTTCAATGTGACGTAGACATGTGCCTTCATCGTGCATGATTATAAGGCTTTGGCCGCATCGTTCGCGCGGCCGGAGTCTATCCGCATGATCAATTATCTTGAACTCCCCATCGGCGATCGCTGTCCCGAAGTGATTGAAGCTGTCATCGAGATCCCCTTCGAAGGCATTAACAAATACGAGTACGACAAGAAGCTGCATGTCTTTCGTCTGGACCGCAACCTGTATTCACCCGTGCACTATCCCGGCGACTACGGGTTTATCCCGTCAACACTCAGCGAAGATGGCGACCCGCTCGATGTGCTGGTACTGGTCGACGCGCCCAGCTTCTCCGGTTGCGTGATGCAGGTGCGTCCCATCGGCGTACTCGAAATGCTGGACCAGGGTGTGCCGGACGAAAAAATCCTCGCCGTGGGCAAGAACAATCCCCGCTACACGGACGTCTGGAATTACTCAGAGATCTATCCGCATATCCTGAAGGAGATCACGCACTTCTTCTCTATCTACAAAGACCTCGAAGGAAAGAGGGTGGAGATCAAGGGCTGGAAGGACGCTGAGGCTGGGCGGCGTGTCGTGACGGAATCGGCGAAGCGCTTCGTCCAAAACCGCGAGAAAAGGACCGAGATCAGCGTTTGACCGGCGAAAATGCGAAGGTGCCGCGCCGGGTTCGGGCACCAGGCTGACACAGGATAAAGATCGATTGAGATCAGTTGGCGCATCTGCGAAATGAGCGACGGAGCCGCCCGCGTGCTCTTGCAGCATGAGTCTAGGTAGATGGCATCGGCGCACTGGCGGCGTCGCGTGGTGATTACGCTATAATCCGGCATAGCGTCCCCGTCAGAACCGGAGAGATGGCCGAGAGGCTGAAGGCGGCGGTTTGCTAAACCGTTATAGGGTCAAAAGCTCTATCGAGGGTTCGAATCCCTCTCTCTCCGCCACAGAGTCTATCTCCTTTAGAATCTGCCATTTAAATAGCGTATATCACCTGCATTTGGCCGGAAAACCGCGATTCTGTCAGCATTCAGAGAATCAGGTTCACTGCAAGGACGCCGCATTCGTTCCCGAATTCTCTGAAGGCAACAGCGACAGTTCCGTTTTTGAATGAAAATGGACCGCAGGTTCGATGTCTCGCTTGGATGGCGAAGCGAAGTTGCAAACCCGAAGCATGAAAAATGGATGTAGGGTTCGAGATTCCGCTCTGAGTAGCTAGATGGACACACCGGCTTCTCTCTGCCGAAACGCTAAACATCTGTGCAGAAAGCACTTGCAATTTCGAAAAGGTAGTGCTCCGAAAAGTAGAGAGAAAGTTCGAATTCACCTCCCTCCGCCACAGAGTCTATCTCCTTTAGAATCTGCCATTTAAATAGTATAGATCAGCCGCATTTGGCCGTAAAACCGCGATTCTGTCAGCATTCAGAGAATCAGGTTCGCGCGACAATCCGGCGTTCACTCCCGAATTCTCTGAACGCAACAGCGGCAGTTCCCTTTTTGAATGGAAGTGGACCGCAGGTTCGATGTCTCGCTTGGTTGGCAAATGAAGTTGCAAACCCAAAGCTTGAAAAATGGATGTAAGGTTCGAGAGTCCGCTCGGACTAGCTAGATGGACACACCGGATCTTCTCTCTGCCGAAACCGCTGGATTCAACCTGGCTCGTGCCCTGGGCCCAGCCCTCGGGGGGGATTCAGGGCACACAATCTCCTTGTCAAGGGGTAGCTCCGTTGCGTACCCTTTCCGTTACCCTCGGGTCCCCAAATAGCCACATAACCTGATCTCAGGCACTTCTATGGCGCCGGGATAGGCTGGTCGAACCCCATGGCTCTGTCCACGAATTCCCGCCTGGGTCCTTATGAGATCAGGTCCACGCTTGGCGTTGGTGGCATGGGAGAGGTATACCGCGCGCACGATCCGCGGCTGCATCGCGACGTTGCCATCAAAGTCCTTCGTGAAGATGGTGCGGCTACTGATGACGGTCGCAATCGATTCGAGCGGGAGGCTCGAGCCGTCGCGGCTCTCAACCACCCAAATATTGTCGGCGTGCATGACTTCGGCGTGGCCAATGGCCAACAATATATAGTCGAAGAACTGGTCGAGGGAGAGTCGCTGCGCTCCCTTTTGATGGAAAAGCCCCTTCCTCTTCGTAAGCTCTTGGACATCGCCACGCAGGTTGCGGACGGGCTCGCCGCTGCCCATACCGCAGGGATCGCCCATCGCGATCTCAAACCGGAAAACATCATGCTGGCCAAAGATGGCCGGGTACGAATTCTCGATTTTGGTCTGGCACGGCACACGAGGACCACATCCTCCGCCGATCGAGACCCAAGCGATCTCGATGCGACCGCAACGTTTGCAACCGATCCTCATGGTTCGGAGAATCTCACCCACACTGGCATCGTCCTCGGCACCGCCAACTACATGAGCCCGGAACAGGCTCTCGGGAGATCATCCGACTATCGCTCCGATCAATTCTCCTTCGGGCTGATCCTTTACGAATTGGCTACCGGGAAGCGTGCTTTTACCAGGCCCAGCAGTGTCGAAACGATGGCCGCCATCGTCAGCGATGAAGCGCCGGCCCTCGATGAAAAGTTGCCCCCTCCCCTGCGCTGGATCATCGATCGTTGCCTGCAAAAGGATCCCGGCCAACGTTATGAGTCCACCCGCGATCTCCATCGCGAGATGCGCGATCTTCGCGACCATTTCTCCGAAGCCTTCTCGAGCGAATCATTAGCGCCGATCGCTGTGCGGGTGAAGAAATCACGCTGGAAGATACCTGCGATCTGCGCCGGTTCCATGCTGCTCGCCGGCTTGTTCGTTTATCTCCTGAGGCCGCAAGGCCAGAACATCGGAGATTACCGGTACACTCCGTTCGCGACGGACGCAACTGGAGTGGCCTGGTCCCACGACGGAAAAGCGGTGGCCTATGCACAAAAGGTCAACGGGACCAATCAGGTATTTCTGCGTTATCTCAACTCTTCCATCCCTCTTCAACTCACTCACACCAGCAGCGATACGTTTCCGCTTGGATGGTCGAGCGATAGGAATCACCTTGTTGTTAACGAGCAGAACGCCTCTACCAACACCGACCTGGAAATTGACATGAAGCTTTATTCACTACCCTTGGTCGGCGGCGAACTCGAATCCATCATGAACACGACATGCATGGGCTGCGATCTGTCACGGGATGGCAACGCCTTCGCGACACTTATGTCCGGCTGGGGCAAGGATCGCGCCGTCGGCATCTCGGATCCGCTCGGGTCACCTCTGCGCGAATACAGGCCCGATCCGTTCACATCATCCAAAGAAGAGATCGACAGCAATCCCTCGCTCTCGTTTTCGCCCGACGGGAAAAAGATTCTGATCCTTCTTCCACTGGTCAAGCATTGCGAGGTCTGGCTATTGCCGTATCCAATGGGAAGCACGACTCCGCGCAAGCTGCACATGCTCGACGGGCTCCCCTTCCATCAGGGCGGTCCAACGGCCTCCTGGATGCCGGATAGCCAGCACGTCGTGCTCTCGATCGCTTCATCCGAGGAATCGATTCACCATCTATGGATGGCGGATATCGATTCGGACAAACTCGATCCCCTCACAACAGGAACGATCGAGGAGATCTACCCCTCGGTCTCCCCTGATGGCCGAAGCATTCTCTACAATCAGTCCAGTGATCATTACGATCTCGTCGCCGTCTCCCTTGAGGATGGCGCGGCAAGGACCTTCATGACCACCGGTAGCTCTGAGACCGGAGCTATGTGGTCCGAAAATCCAGCAAAAATGGCGTGGGTCAGCAGCCGCAGCGGCCATCCCGAGATCTGGATACGTCTGCCCGACGGCTCCGACAGACCCGCTGTTACTGACGCTGACTTCAAGGCATCAGAACTCAAGGGGAGTGTCCAGTCATTCATGAGCCCCGCGCTGTCGACTGACGGCACTCGGCTCATCTACGTCACAACAGGCGCACAGATGGGCATGCGTCTATGGATCTCCTCCCTCTCCGGAGGTGCGCCCGCTCGTCTCACCAATGCAGAGGCCGGCAGCGAATGGGGCGGTTCCTGGTCGCCTGATGGCACTAGGTTCGTCTACTTCTTTAGTCAGGGAGACAAACCCACTTCACTCATGATGGTCAAGACGTCCGCCAACGCCACCCTGTCCTGCTCAGGGAAAACGTCCGCGCCTGTTTGCCTGCCTGGTCACCCGACGGCCACTGGATCACATTCCGCGATGACAGCCGCTGGAATCTAATCTCTCCCGACACCAAAACCCTGAAGCCCCTGGGCAAGATCAGAACTCCGTACTTCGTATTTTCGAAGAATGCAAAATTACTCTACGGAATACAAATCGCCGCGGCCGAGGGCCCGTGGGATCGCGCCATTCTCTTCTCCCTTGACCCTCTGACCCTCCGGCAGAAAACCATCAAGGATCTCGGTCGTGACCTTATGCCGCAGTCGCCCTATAACCCAGGCATTCGGTTCAGCCTCACGCCTGACGGGAAAAGCCTGGTTTACTCCACATATATCGCTCGCGATGATTTGTGGATGCTGCAGGGCTACCGACAGCCAGGCTGGTCGGCACGCATCTTCGACGCTCTCCAGCGAAAATAGCCGCGCATCCTCAGAGAAAAGCGCCCGGAACGGTGCCGGATCCTTGTCCCTGATGGCAAGTCCGCGCTTCGCCTGGAGTTCTCGATTTCGGATCGGCAGGAGCGTCTACAGGGATGGCTGCGGGATGTGCCTCCATCCAAACTGCGCCATTACGCGCTTTGAGTGCCTTGGCGATTTTTCACTCGTCCGGCGTTAGTGCGACGCGAACCGACGTTCGCTGAAGCTACGTAGTCTCCGGTACCAAATTTGATCTATTCGTCGCGAAGTGCGGCCACCGAGTCGATGCAGGAGGCTTTGGCATGCCAGCAGGTAATCCGCAGCCATTCCTGCCTCACCACAGAGTCACCAGAATCTCGCAGCATCCTTTGGGTGAGCTTATAGCAGCTTGATCTTGCATTAAAATTCGGGCTCGCTTTCGATTTTCCTAAATCTGAACCAAGCACAAGCGTCTATGACTTTTGCTAGTAGTTTGACACTAGCCCATTGGCATATAAGCAGCATCAACGACTTCGAGGCATCCTCCAATCCGAGGGAGTAGCTCGCAGGTGCGGGTAAGCCCAAGCCCAGCCCCAAGTCTGAATCAATCTGTGCCTCCACGTTGCCGATGGCCCTTGCACAAAGAGCCGCGCCGGGCCGCGGCGATTCGCGGTCGAGTCATTTATCAGGAGAAGACCATGACACGTTCTTTCACTCTGGCATCGGCTGTGCCGCTGGGGGTGACCCATGCTGAATAAGTCAAAGGCCCAAAGCAGCGCGCTCGACGACGCCGCACCCGTGGAGCGTACAGCGCTGCCCGTTCCCGAGCCTCAGTATCCCCCCATCACGGAGCTTGATGTGAAGAATGCACAAGCCCCGCCACGTTTCCAGGTGAAGGCGCCGAAGGGCGCGCCCAACGTAGTGGTCATCCTTCTCGACAACTTCGGCTTCGGCGACGGCTCGACATTCGGAGGACCGATCCAGATGCCGACGCTGGACCGCCTGGCCGAGACCGGGCTTCGCTATAACAATTTCAAAGTGCCCCCGCTGTGTTCGCCCAGCCGCGCGGCGTTGCTTACCGGCCGCAACAGTCATAGCGCAAACTTCGGCGTGATCTCGGAAATTGCCACCGCCTTCCCGGGGTACACCGCTATGCGTCCCGCCAGCGTCACGATGTTGCCTCAGATCTTGCGGCTCAACGGTTACAGCACCGCCATGTTCGGCAAGTGTCACGAGCTCGGGCCTTGGGAGTCCAGCGTTGTCGGACCATTCGACCGCTGGCCCATGCATAGCGGGTTTGAGAGGTTCTACGGCTTTATGGCTGGCGAGGCTGACCTCTTTCATCCGGTCATTTACGACAACATGAACAGAGCGGATGTGCACCCCGGCCCCGATTACTATGCCAGCACTGACATCACCGACAAAGGCATCGAGTGGGTGCATTCCCAGCATTCGCTGGCTCCCGACAAGCCATTTTTCGTCTACTACTCCGCCATTGGCACACATGGCCCCTTCCAGGTGCCCGAGAAGTGGCGCGATAAGTACAAGGGCAAGTTCGACCAGGGCTGGGACCAGGTGCGCAAGGAAACGCTGGCCCGCCAGATCAAAATGGGGGTCGTGCCCCCGGGCACCGAACTCGCCCCCAAGCCGCCCGGGATCCAGGAATGGAACCTGTTGACGGCCGATGAGAAAAAGGTCTTTGCCAGGTACATGGAAATCTATGCCGCCTTTGCGGAGGTGACCGACTATGAAATCGGACGTTTCCTGGACGCGATCGAAGAGCTGAACCTGATGGACAACACGCTGGTCTTCTACATCACCGGCGACAACGGCTCGGTTTTTCAGGGCGGCCCCATCGGTGCGTTCAATGAGCTATCCGTGTTCAATGGAATGCCAGAGCCGCTCGACGTCGCGCTGAAAAACCTCGACAAGTTCGGCGGGCCCGAGTCCCATCTTTTGTATCCCAACGGCTGGGCTTTCGCTGGGGCCACGCCCTTTGCCTGGGGGCACCAGGTGGCCTCCTACGGCGGCATCTGCCAACCCATCGTGGTCCACTGGCCGAAGGGCATCGAGCAAAAGGGCGGCCTGCGTTCCCAGTGGTACCACATGATTGACATCGCTCCGACGGTGTTAGAGGCAGTAGGGCTGCCCGAGCCAGACGTCGTCTATGGCGTTCGGCAGAAACCTATTGAAGGTGTGAGCATGCTCGACACTCTCAATAACGCCGAGGCGAAGTCGCGCCACACCACGCAATACTTCGAGATGGCAGGCAACCGGGGCATCTACCAGGACGGCTGGTTCGCCACCACGGTGCACCGCCCGCCATGGGAGCCCAAGGCGCGAGCTACGTTTGAGAACGACAAATGGGAGCTTTACAACGTTGAGGAAGACTTCAGTTGCGCGCATGACCTTGCCCCCAAGTATCCCGACAAACTTGAGAAGCTAAAGGGAGTCTTTCTGGAGGAGGCCGTCAAGTACAACGTGCTTCCTCTTGACGACCGCGCCTGGGAGCGCTTCAACGCCGCTCTGGCGGGCCGACCGGATCTGTTGGAAGGCCGCACCGAGATGACGGTCTACGAAGGAATGAAAGGAATCCCCGAGAATGGTTTCATCAATATCAAGAATCGGTCCTTCGTGATTTCAGCAGACATTGAAGTCCCCGACGTTGGTGCCGAAGGTGTAGTCATCGCCCAAGGCGGAGAAATGGGCGGCTGGAGCCTCTACGTCAAGAACGGCGCACCTCGGTTTGCCTGGAACTTTCTCGGTCGGGAGACTTACAAGATCATTGGTCCCGCTCCTCTGCCAGCCGGGAAGGTGGGACTCCGTTTCGAGTTTGCTTACGATGGCGGCAGGCCCGGCGCGGGGGGGAACGGTTCGATCTTCGTCAACGGTCAAAAGGTCGCCACCGGGCGGATCGAGCGCACTCAGCCGTTCGCATTTGGCGCGGAGACGACCGACGTGGGCGAAAATCTCTATACCTGTGTCAGCGACGACTACAAGGTGGGCGAAAACAGGTTCACCGGCAAGATTCGCAAGGTGACCGTCCAGGTCGGCAAATCCAACCTCAGCGAGGAGGCACAGAGGGCTGTCGCAGAACTGCGCATCAAGAGAGCAATGGCTGGCTAATCGTGCCGTGGAACAAGCTGGTTCACTCCTATCGAAGTGCGTCACGGAACAGATGCTCGTTGAGATGGACTGGCCGGGATGGTGGCCGCGTCGAAACTTGTGCCCAGGGATCGACAAAACGAAGGCGTCGTAGAGAAAGGAAATGCAATGAGAATCAAGAGCGCATTTTTTGTTTCTGCATGCGTCCTTCTGGTGTGCGCGTTCCCGTCAATGGCGCAGCAAAAGGGGCAGTGGATTCCAGGACAGTTTGGTCTCAACTCGGGAGTCATCCCTGGTTTCCGGTATCACTTATGCCAATCTGGCGCTAAATTACTCCGCCAGTCAGTTAAATGACTCCAACGGAAACCCCATACTTCAGAATGTTACGGGGACTTATTCGTTCTGGGTGGATGAAAACATCGCCTATTACGTCTCGCATCGTAAGTTCCTCGGCGGGTATTTCATGCCCTACATTGCGATAAACTTCGCCAGCGGGGAGGTGGTGGCAGACATAATCGGGACCAACCTCAGCGGCGCCGTAGGCGGGTCCGGATTCGCCGACATGTACGTCGAGCCGGTGAATTTTGGCTGGCATTTTGGCAAACGAGTTGACTTCAACGCCGGCTACTCTTTCGTCGCTCCTACGGGCCGGTACACCGCGGGAGCGAGCGACAATGTCGGCTCTGGATATTGGGGGAACAATATAACGTCGGGCACCACGCTCTACATCACCAAGAACCAGGGGACCACCGCGAACCTGACCACCGACTGGGAAATTCACGGACAAAGAACGGTCGCCAGCACACCGGCGGGTCAGTTCAGCAAAATAACGCCCGGACAGGCCTTCACCGATGAGTGGGGAATTGGGCAGGCTCTTCCCCTGAAGAAGGATATGAGCATGCTGGGCCAACTCGGGTTGGTTGGGTATGACCAATTCCAGGTTACGAGTAATGGCGGCACTTATCTGCTTGGCCGCATTCCGGTCCCGGCAAGCAGCGCTCCGTTCTACTCCGTGCATGCCGTTGGCGGCCAGGGTAACTTCATTATGCCCGCGAAGAACTTCGTCGCATTCTTCAAGTACTACGACGAGTATTCGGCCAAGGCTCGCCCAGAAGGACGCACGATCGACTTCGGCTTTTCATGGACGCTGAGGATTCCGAAGCCAGCGCCGCCCAAGAAATAGCGCTCGGAGGCGCACAATTCTATCCGGCATTAATCTGCTAGGCGTTTACCCCGCATTTCGACAACTGGCAAAAATGGCAGATTTCAAGAATTGTCATGGCGTGTAGCATCTCTTTTCAGTCCGGCAGTTTTCTGCCGAAGACGAACTGGCCATTGAACATGAGTCCGCTCACTATGAGTCTGATCGCGCTCGCGTGCGTCTTCAGCAGCGCGCTGCTGGGAATGTTCTGCCGCAGGTGGGTGCCCGATCGACATCAGGGTCCCGATTCCAAGGACATCGTGAGGCTGGGGATGGGGTTGGTTGTGACGACGGCTGCGATGGCGCTCGGCCTGTTGGTTGGTTCGGCGAAGAGCTTCTTCGATACTCAAAACGCCGAAATGGGTCAGCTCGCCGCAGACTATGTCCTCCTTGACCGTGTCCTCAGAATTACGGGCCGGAAGCGAGCGAGGCACGTGCTGCGCTGCGCACTGAACTGGCTCAGCAGTTCGAGCAATCCGGACCCCGGGAGCGCCGGAACAAAGCGTATATCGGTATCAAGTCGGGGGCTCTAAAGAGCAATACGATCTTCGAAAACGGTCAAGGCGCTTTCTCCCGCGGACGACAATCAAAGGTTCCTGAAACAGCAGTCCCTGAACCTAGTGGTCCAGTTAGGCCAGATCCGCTGGCTGCTGTTTTCGCAGAATGCGGTTCCATTTCCCCGATTCCTGCTGGCTATGCTGATCTCCTGGCTGAGCCTGCTCTTCCTGAGTTTCGGGATATTTGCGCCTCGCAACCCATTGGTTCTGCTCGGGCTGTTCGCGTCTGCGGCGGCAGTGTGTGGGGCTATTCTCCTGATCCTTGCGATGTACCAGCCTCAAAGCGGGCTGATTCGAATTTCTGACGCTCCGCTGCGCGCCGCCATGGACCAGTTGGGAAGATAGTGACAAGCGCGTATCAGGTGTTGATCTGCAACTCACCGCGAAGGTGAAGTAGGCGCGCCCCGGAGCCGAAGGCACTTAAAACCGTCGGCCTGGCGAAATCCAACACGATCAAGCTATTCGACGCAATGTGATGGTGGGCTAGTTCGAACCCATCATGAAAAGGAGAGCCGCAATGAAGATTCGTGCCGTCATCCTGTTCTGTCACCTGCTTATCGCTCTGCCGTCGTTTGCGAGTGCGAGAGAAAGCACCGATGTGATTGTCATGCAGAATGGTGATCGATTCACGGGCGAAGTCAAAGCCCTAAATGCCGGCGTGCTCTATGTGAGTCTGCCTTACGTGATCCAGACCCTGTCAGTGGATTGGTCGAAGGTGGCGCGGCTGGAAAGCAAGCAGTTGTTTCTTGTAAAGGCGGAGGATGGGACAGTCTACAAAGGGGTGCTCAACAGCCGCGCAACAGGCGCTGGCCGGCCCACAGAGATCGAGATAGCGGAAACTCCGGAGAAGAAGGCGGTGATCAACAGTGCACGAGTCGTCAACGTTTCCCAGACCGCTGAAAAGTTCCTTCAGCGGTTCACGGCGGCGTGAGCTTCGGAACCATTTACACAAAGGGCAACCAAACAACCCAATACAGCGTCAGCGGGTTAGCCGCGTATCTCCGGGAACGTTGGGGCGCCCAGGCCGGCCTCAGTTCGAATCTTTCTTCCGCTAGCGGCACGACGACATCCACCCGTAATCAATTGACTTTCAGCGGGTATCGTCTGTTGCGATGGAACAATTATTTCTCCGGTGGTTTTGATGCGTTCCTGCAGAGCACAGAACAGGGCATTACGCATCAAAATGCGATCGGTGGCGGAATCGGGCGTTACCTGAAGAACACCAACAGTACGGAAATCTCTGTGATGGGCGGCGCCGCATGGCAGAGCACAAACTACAACCAAGGCGTGGTGCTCATACCCACACAAAACGTTGCGACGGCCGTGCATCCTCGCAATGTACAACTCTTCAAGTTCAATAAGACGACTCTCGACCTCAGTGGCGCCCTATCCCCGGCTGTCTCAGAGCCTGGCCGCGTTTTCTTTTCCACCAATGCGTCGTATTACATCAAGATCATCAGCGGCCTCTCTTGGAATCTTTCGTTCTACGGCAACTGGGATAACGACCCGCCAGCCAACCTACCGGGCAGCGACTACGGTACTACGTCGGGACTGAGCTGGACATTTGGCAGCAGCCTTCGGACGTCGCCCACTGCGATTCAGTAGCGTGCTGATTGGGGCTTCTGACGCTTCCCTGCGTGCCGCCATGGAATTAGCTTGGCCGTAATCCCGAGAAATGAGAGCCGGTCGGTCGACGCCGCGATGCAAGACTATCGCACAACCAACGCGCCTGATCATCGCTCGTGTTGTGACTGATCCAATTAGTGAGCCTCCGTTGACGCGAATGTGAATATGTTGATGGGGTGCTTAACGGGCCGGCATCAAATTTTCTCAGTTGCTGCTATCAGACGTGGGTGTTGAAAAAGTCGGTGCTGCTTTCGAGCGTTTCGGGGATTGAACCCTGCAGTTGGATCAGTCGGTACTGCCCTGAGCAGTTCCTATGCAGTGGTAAGTAGCTGTGGCGTCGTTGGCTGGCTGAGGAATCGAACCAGCCGTTTGATGTTCTGCGCAGTGGCCGCGAGGAAGAACTGCTCTTGTACGAACTTCAGCCTGCGCAGACGTAGATAGCGAAGACCGATACGGCTCTTCAGTTCTGCGAACAGCGCCTCGACCTTCTTTCGCTGTCGCTGTGCATGCTCGAACTCCGGTGTGTTCCAGAGATCACGCGCTCGCTGCCGAGCCGCTTCGTTCATGTGGATGGCAAGGAACCGAAATGCTCCCCTGGTGCACTGCGGTTTCAGTGGACACGGACCACACTTCTTGCGCGTTCCGATATAAGCGAAGGCACGGTTCCTATCATTGCGACCGCCGTAATTCAGTTGCTGACCCGCCGGGCACATGTAGCTGTTGCTTTCAGGCAGGTAAGTAAAGCACTCCGGACCATAGAACGGACTCCTCGTTCGAGCGACAGCATCCCTCGTTGGCATATACGGCGTGATCTCCCGGTCCATCAACCACTGCAAAAACTCACCATTTCCATAGCTTGCATCGGCAGCGATGGACTGCGGTTTCTTACCTTGCCATTGAGCGAAGCGTGCGATCATGTCCTCTGCGGCTCGAGACTCCTCGCTCAGGCGGGCGCCCGTCGCTTGTACACCCACGATGATGCAGCTGTGGTTATCAACCAGGTAGTTGTTGTAGTAGCCCATCCGCGCTGGCGTGCCGCCTTTTGTTGCATACGTGGAGTCTGGATCGGTGGTGGACACCTTGTCCTGGCTATGTGTCGGCTCCTCCACTGGATTCTGCGTTTCGAGTTCAGCGAGATATTCGCGCACCGTTCGATTGACCTGCGCAGCTTCTGCCAGCTGTTCTCGCGGGATGCGGCTCTCCTTCGAAGCATTGGCTTCTACGAAGGTTCCATCGACCGATAGCTTGTCTCCGCGCACCAGGCCAACTTCCAGGCACTGCGCCACGATTCGCTCGAACAGCTGTTCGAACAGCTTCGATTCCTGAAAACGCCCGTGGCGATTCTTCGAAAACGTGGAGTGATGCGGAATTTCCTCATCGAAACCGAGACCTGTGAACCAGCGCCATGCCAGATGCATGCGCAGTTCCTCAATCAGCTTTCGCTCGCTGTTGATGCCATACAAATAGCCAATCAGCACAATGCGCAGCAACAGTTCTGGATCGATCGACGGACGACCAGTGTCGCTATAGCTGCCCTTCAGCCGTTCGCGAACGAAGCCGAAGTCGATGTGCTGATCAATCAGCCGCAACAAATGGTTCTCTGGAACGTGATCTTCCAGTCGGAAGTAGTAGAACAGCGATTCCGAACGGGCGTGTCGACCCATCATGCGCGTTAGTCCTCCGGCAATGGCCATCCACAACAGCATGGTCAAACTATGCTGCTAAATAACTCGTATTGCCATACGGACCTCATCAAAATCGGCCGATTTGTACTGAGTTTTTCAACACCCACAGACCAATGCACTCATTGAACATCGGTCGCGCCCAATTCTCCGGATACAAGCTTAGCTTCCCGAATCTTGGCCTGCCAGGTGTTAGGCACACAACCGACACATGGTGCGGTGGTGATCAGGTTTTATTGGGGGTCAGAGAAGGGTGTTATTGATCAGGGAATACAGTCGCCTGGGCAAATGCGCACACGTCAAACGCGGTTAGTCACTCAAGTCGGTTGCGGGGAGCTGACGATATGTGGGTTGTCAGCCGTTCAAGTACCTCGATCTCGACCAGCAACCTACGAGAAGCTTATTAGCTTCTTTTGCTGCTGCCAGCTCATCGGAAGCACGCCTGTAAGAGAGCCAAGTGTAAGATCTGGCGGCTGCCGTCCGTCAATGATGGCTTCCGTGATCTCAGGTGCCAGGAAAGCGACGCGCAGAATGGAATTTATATACCGCGGCTCAAGCTTCGTTGCCTTGGCCAGGTCTCGCTGGTGTTTGAATTCCCCGCCCTCCATTCTGCGAACCCAGTCGCTTGCGCGGCTAACCGCTTTAATTAGAGATGAAACCGGCTGTCGTCGCTGATCGATGGCAGCCCAGCCTGGGATGATCAACCGCATCTCGCCACCGCATCTCTTCAGCTTCATTGCGATAGTAAGCACAATCGGCTGCCCATCTGAGTCTTGGCCGAGAATCCTTTCTTGGTTCAAGAGCCGTGCGCGGGCTCCCTCTTTTGAAACGTGAACTTCGATTGAATCTTGCTGGATCGTGATGCGGACCACAATTCCTGCGAGCATTTCTCTAAGACCCGACGTTGAGTCTCCAGCCAAAGCCTTCGCAAATTGCTGCGCAGCGTCAACCAGTGCTCGGGTAGTCTCGAGATCTTCACCGGCTTGACCCAGTATGGCGCTAACCCGGTCGGCCGACCCGAAGAAGCTCCCGAGTTCGGTCAAGACCAGCTGTTCCAACTCACGCGCCGGAATCCTACTCGGCTGTGTTGAAGCCCGGGGTTGACCATGGATGATCTTCCGCGAGACGTAGTAGCGGTACCTCTTTCCGTTCTTAACGGCATGAGACGGCGTGTAGAGACATCCGTCCTCGTCAAATATGAGCCCACTTAGGAGGCTGGGTTCGCTGGCATTGGTTCGATGTCTTTCGAGCACGATGATTCTCCGCTAGCTTCGCCCTCACGCTCTCCCAGAGCTCCCGGTCGATGATGGCCTCGTGCTCTCCCGGATACGCATTTCCTTTGTGGAAGATCTCTCCAATGTAGATCCGGTTCGCCAGAAGCTTGTAGAGAGCTCCTCGGGAATGCGATCCGCCTCCGGCCTCCTGGCCTGAAGGGCTGATTCGAAGCTTGCTCAGCACACGACCTTGCTCCAGATGCGCCTTGAGCTTCCTGACGCAGCCAACCTCAAGGTACGCGCGGAAGATCTCCTGAACCTGCTTGGCTTCCGCTGGATTGACGATCAGCTTGCGATCCTTCAGATCGTACCCAAGGGGTACGCGTCCTCCCATCCACATGCCTTTGCGCTTGGAAGCCGCGATCTTGTCCCGGATCCGTTCTCCCGTGACCTCGCGCTCAAACTGCGCGAACGACAGCAGCACGTTCAGTGTCAAACGCCCCATTGACGAAGTCGTATTGAACTGCTGCGTGACAGAAACGAAGCTCACATTGTCGGGAATCGAATACCTGGACGATTCTGGCGAAGTCCGCAAGGCTCCGGGTCAGTCGATCTACCTTATATACGACGACGACATCGATCTTCCGAGCGTCGATGTCCGCCAGCAGCTGTTTCAGCGCAGGTCGTTCCATGGAGCCGCCGGAGTAGCCGCCATCGTCATATTGCGCTTCGAGAGCGCGCCAGCCCTCCTGGCGTTGGCTCAGGATGTACGCCTCGCACGCCTCCCGTTGGGCATCCAGGGAGTTGAAGGACTGTTCGAGACCTTCTTCGGAGGATTTTCGGGTGTAGATCGCGCAGCGAATCTGCCGCTTTGTTCCTGCGCTCATGGACGGACCCGGTTCTTTTCACTCTGTTTCAGACCGAAGAACAGCGGACCCGACCAGCGAGTTCCTGTGATCAGCCGAGCGATCTCAGAGAGGCTCTTGTATCGCTCTCCTTTGTATTCGAAACCCTCCTCCGCCACCGTGACCTGGTGAGTTTGGCCGTCCCACTGCCGGATCAATCGTGTGCCGGGTTTGATTCTCGCGGAGGATGAAACTGTCTTTGGCTCCGCTGCTTGGATTTCGCTCGAAGCTCTCAGCCAATTCCCGAAGCCGTCGTTTATATGCCGGCTTCAGGCCGCCGAAGGCCTGCTCCTGCAATCTGTAGGCGAGTAAAGGAACCAATATCGGCTTGTTGAGATGGGAAGGCGGAGCCTGTTTCAGCCTTTCACGCCATTTTTTGAGAAGCTCGGCTTTGCTGAGCGCAGGCAGGCTTGCAATCTCTTCTTCCAGGGCAATGGACACCAATGAATTCCTCCGGTGTCGACATTTCCGCTCTGGTCGGGCGAAGAGTCAAGTCCCTTCTCCGGCTGAACCGGTGCGCTAAACGCGAATATCAGGATATTTTGCCCGGCAGTGGAACTGCGCGTTTCTCGCGACTAATGTGTCCCCCATACCAGCCTCGGGGGAAGGTAAGAGGCTACTGCCGAACGCCAGCCGAAGTATCAATCTGCATTCGAAACGTATTCCTTTTTCGTTCTCCTGTTGATTCTGAAGATACATAATGCGTTCGTCCAATTCCTCGTCGGTTAATGCGCTAGCGGGGAGCGTTCTGAGGTCACGGGTTTGTGTTGCCTCCAGCAGAGCAACTTTCTCGAATGCTGTTTGATAGCGATCAAAATAGGTCCGAAGAGCAGGTATGTTTCCACCCATGGCTTTGTTTATCAGTTGCTTGATTGCAGCCTCATGCTTGGAAATACGGCGCCGGCTTCCGTTTTCGTTAAGGGTGATGGAGGCTCGGGATTCTCGAAGCAACTCATGGTCGAAGTCTCGAGCTTTCTTGGGACGGCCTTTAGGGTTTCCAGAGACGCCCTTTTGGAACTGAGTGGTCCTAGGAGGCTTTCCGTAACCGACTTCGTAGCTATCTGACATATTCTCCTCGCTCATAGACCATTCCTTGCGTTTTCCCTGCTGTTGAAGGTCTCGCCGGTCACCGCATGAACTGCTTCGAGCTTTGTCTGCCGTTGCCATCGACGAATGATGGTGTCCACGTAGAGTGGATCAAGCTCTAGCCCGTAGCACCGGCGCCCTGAACGTTCGGCAGCGATAACACCAGTTCCCGACCCCAGGAACGGATCGAGGACAAGATCCCCTCGGGCCGTGCAGTCCTTGATGGCATCAGCGATCAACGCAACGGGCTTTGGGGTGGGGTGCAGGGCAAGGAGGTTTCCTTCAGAATCCGAGCGAGAGAAGCTATTCGCTCCTGGATAATTCCAGACATTCGTTCGATACCGCCCGAACTTGCCAAGCTGAACATTGTTTCGGTGCGATCCCGTTCCGTTCTTGAAAAGGAACACCAGCTCATGGGCGCTCCGATAGAAACTTCCCATCCCGCCATTGCTCTTCGCCCAGACACATAGATTCAGGAGCTCCGAGTAAACCTCCTGCCCTGCGGACAGGATCTCGGTCATGTGCCGCCAGTCCATGAAGTAGTAGGCAAGGGAGCCGGGGACGCTATGGTTCCGAGCTGCGAGCATCGCCCTGCGGAGAAAGTCCGTGAACTCGGCCGAGCTCATCTCGCCCGATGCCATTCCAAACTCTCGGTGGTGAATCTTGCCGAGTCCGGTAGCATGCCCGTCGATGGCGACATTGTAGGGAGGATCGGTGATCACAAGATCGGCTTTTGCGCCGTCCATGAGGCGCTCATAGCTGGCTGCGACCAGCGAGTTCCCGCAGAGTACGCGGTGCTTGCCTAGCTGCCATAGATCACCCAAAACGCTAACCGCTGATTCCGAGATTTCTGGTAAGAGATCATCAGGATCAGCCTCGGGAACTGTGTTGAGGCCATCGATGAGGAGATCGATCTCAGGGACCTCGAAGCCAATTGCCTCCAGATCAAACTCGAGTTTCAGTTCGGACAGAATCTTGAGTTGTTCGCCGAGCATCCGCTCGTCCCAGGAAGAGTTCTCGGTCAAGCGGTTGTCGGCGATCAGGAAGGCCATGCGTTGCGACTCGGTGAGATGACTCAGCTTGATAGCCGGTACCGTGTCCCATCCCATCTTGCACGCGGCCAGGAGGCGCCCATGACCAGCGATGACTTTCTGCTGATCATCGATCAGTAGCGGCACGTTGAAGCCAAACGACTCGATGCTCTGAGCGATCTGGCGGACTTGTTTGTCGCTATGAACCCTGGGGTTTCTCGGGTCGGGTTTCAGAGATGTCGTACGGAGGTAGGTGATCTCCAATTGTGCCGTCGTCGATTGCATTTCTTACCTCCGTTCCAAAAGCAAAATAGCACTATCAACTAACAAAACAATCCTGTTTTCGGCGTCGTGAGCCACACTAGGGGTCGGATCAGTTAACACAAGCCGACTTTTGAGTAGTACTCACTCTCAATAAGTGCCTGGTGCAGAGCTAGAAGGCAAGCGGTCCCGATCTGGGAAAAATGTTGGCAGCTTAATCCCGAACTACGGGTCTTGATCAGTGCCGAATGGAGGCGGAGCTAAGATATTGCATATTCCCGCGCCGGGGCTGGGAAAGGATTATCGTCTGGCATTGCACTTGCCATGTTTTTTCTACCTTAATTACCCACCACCCTTGCTGCTTCTATTTCGTCGGTGTACGTATGTGGGCAATACTTCATTCGCAATTCCGGACGCCCAAAGCGGTACTGTTCGCCACGTTGCGGAAAACTGCAAAGCGCGCGCGGAAAGCAACAATAAAGAGAGGATACGAAGCTCACATGGTGAAGAAGGACGGTTATAAGGTGTAATCAGTTTGCGGGCGCCGTGCCTTGGCGATTTACCTCTCGCTGAGAAAGTCGTAACGAGTCAATTCGCCACAATCACTCGTCCGAGAGGCCGGTTAATCGGCCATGTGGATTGCTTCTGGATAACCCGTCACTCGGAAAGACCTCAGATCACTTGCCATAAGCCGACATTCTGCTATTAATCATCCAGGATGGTTGATAGCCAGGCCCTTCACATCAGACCTTAGGCAGCGGCGAGTCGCAAAACGTGTCTGAAAAGATCCGTTGTGACGACAGAAGTTGTGACGCCGGGAACGTTTTCTTCCGCGAGGTCCGTTAAGGTGTGGCCTGGCGGCATTTCAAGGAAGAGGTTACAGCCCAATTCCTTTGCGACGATCGTCGCATCATGCCAGCGAACTCCATGGGCGATGTTGTCCGCCAGATCTGTTGCTACTGCCGACGCGGAGCGCACCACTCGTGCATTCACATTCGCGATATAGGGACATTTCGGAGCCCTTAGCTGCATGGAATTTAACTTGAGACGAAGTGAGTCGGCAACGGATGAAAGTAGTGGGCAATGGGACGGCACGGAAACGTGCAGGAGCTCAGCTTTCCTGGCACCGTGCCGGCTCGCTTCTTCTAAAACCTTCTGCATCCCTTCTATGGAGCCTGCAATCACGATCTGCCTCGGTGCGTTGATATTTTCCTACGAATACCGGAGTCGCCGCGGTGTGTACTGAATCGACGATAGCCGTAACCTGTTGCTCGTCAAGTCCGACGATGGCAGCCAATCCGTATCCGACTGGATATAGCTTTTCCATTTTCTCTGCGCGGGATCGAACCAGAGTGACCGCATCCTTCAATCTGATGGCCTCCGCAATGACGGCTGCTGCAAAGGCGCCCACAGATAAACCTGCAACTGCGCAACACGTGACGCCTTGCCTCTGCAAAGCTCTGGCCATAGCGACTCCGGAAGCTAGAAGAGCCAGTTGAACCGATACTGTGGAATTCAATGCCTCAGGCGAGTCCAACAGACGAACATCGGATCTCAATACGTCGCTGATCTCGTCGAGCGTCAATTCGACAGCAGGATCATCAACGAGTTCATCAAGCATTCCAGGTTTCTGTGCTCCCTGTCCCGGAAACAAAAATGCAGTATTCACGCTAGCTATTCTCCCCATTCGACAGATTCGCGTCACTCGCGGTCATGCCGGACAACTGGGTCAGTCGCGATCAGGCTATCCAAACGCTATTTCGCATAGCCGTCCATGATGGTGTAAAAAGCAGATGCCTTTTCGGGGGCAACAATAGAAAGAGGCCACGACCCTATGCCTTCATCAGCCGCGGCCTTCATTGAATTACCATGAGCCTCGGCCTAACATTTGCGAGATTTCTATGATCGGCCAAACCATCTCGCACTACCGCATTATCGAGAGATTGGGCCGTGGAGGAATGGGGGTTATGTACGAGGCCCAAGACCTTCGTCTCGGGCACTTTGTGGCGTTGAAGTCCCTCTCGGCGAATTACGCCGATGACCCTGCAGCTGCGCGGGCGCTTCCAGCGCGAGGCGCGTGCCGCCCCAGATGGCAAATACATCTTCCCAAAATTTCATCAAGCCCAGCGAGATATCTGGGCACTTGCGATGCTTCCGGTAAAGACGGCCCCTAATCCACGCTTAAGATGAACCCTTAGGCACCCCGATATCTGCTGTAAGAGCAAAGCAAACGTGAAGAAGGCGCCGGCCCAGATCCTAATCAGCGTCGAATGGTCTTCAACGTCCTCGAGCCACAGGTCATGGGGCTTGCCAATCGAGTGAATAGATATCCTGAGTGCCGATATCGAGAAGCAGCAGGGGGGAATCGTCTGGAGCGAGGCTTAGCGATCTGCCCCAGTAGCCTGTCGTTGGCAGCTTCTTCAGATCGGCCACTTGTTCCACTTTACGGTCACTGATGCGGATCCGGACGACTGCGGGATTGTTGGGCATACGCAAGAAATACAAATATTGGCCATTTTTTGACCAGTTGGGGAAACCGAGCGTCGTTCGCGTTAGTTCTGACCATTCACCCGTCTTGAAATCGAAGAGTCTGATGCTCAGCCCGTCTCCGGTCTGGGCGGCAACGTACCGTCCATCCGGTGACCAGCGGGGTGAGAAAAGACCTAGGGATGCCGGAAGGGTGGAAACGGTGTGGCTCTCGAGATTCAGCAGATGAATCGCTGACGAAGCATCATCCACTCCACCTGCGAAGATAATTTTGGCGCCATCCGGCGACCAACCGGGGTCCGTCTGAGGACCAGTATCATGGTGGATCAGTTGTTCGGGGTTGCCGCCATCGCGGAAAACGGTATAGAGCTTGAAGTTCTCTGGTTCATGAACGCCTTTTTCACGAGCGCCTTTATTGACACTGCCATAAAAGACGATCTGTTTTCCGTCAGGAGACCAGTTGGGAAGGAACGCATGTAAGGGTGGACTGGTGAGCCTGAAGCGATCGCTTCCGTCCACCCTGCTTCGCCATAAGACGCCATCCGGATAAGTGACAAAGGCAACCCACTGGCCATCCTTCGAAAATGCGGGGGCTTCGACCGAAATACCGGAGAGAAAGGGCGGGAATTGTCCTGAATTCATGTCGTATCGCACCAGTTCGCCGCGCGAGATTTGGCCGGTCACGAAGAGTTTCTTGCCATCTTTGCTGGGAAGAGGCGAACCGAGGTTGAGCGGGCTCTCGGTCAGCTGGACGGGCTTCGTTGCTGAGTGGCTGAAGAAGCCGGTGTTTTCAGGAAGTGCCCATATCTGGCCTATAGATTGGAAAACGAAGTATTTCCCGTCCGGAGTCCACCTTCCCACGGTTTCGTTCGGGGGATTGTGCAGATCGGGAAACAGAGGGTGAAGGTTCTTCCCTTGCGAGGAAACCTCCCACAGGGAATACCCGCCGGTCTTCGTATCTTCCACGCTAAACCGTAGCTTCTTTTCGTCGGGCGAAAACTGGGGGGCGAAGAGCCGACCGGGGACCGAGATCAGCTTGCGAGCTTCTGTCCCGTCACTTTTCGCCAGAAACAAGTCGCTTCTATTGCAATACGCCAGCATCATTCCGTCGGGAGACCAGGCGGCATCTGTCCCAGATGCATCGGACGCAATGGTATTGGCAAGGCGATGGGACGACCCGCCGAGGGTTGGGAGACTCCAAAGGTTGCCGGGCCTGTCTATGGCGAGAAGTTCAGCTCCATCAGGGGAGACGCTGAGCGGAACCAATCCCTGAGAGGGTGTTGGGATCGGTACCGGATCGCCGCCGGAGACAGAAGCCTCGGCGATCCTCAGCGAAGTTTCGGTTCCCAAGCGAAGATAAAGCCGTGATCCATCGGTGCCTCCCAGAGTCTTCGGCTCGCCGTCATGGGTGAGCTGGACAAAGTTTGAGACTTTCGGTGGAGGTAAGGTGCGTTTCCAAAAGTAGCCTAAGCCGGCAGCGATCAGCACGATGAGAACCACAAGAGGAACAGCCCAGCGCCTGCGCTGCGCTGCCGCTAAGGTGTGGCCAAAGAGACCCGCGGATCTCCTCATTCCGCGGGTCAGTTTTCTGGGGAGTCTTGGGCTAGAGGAGGGGGTGAGATCGATCTGATTTTTGTAGGCTTGTAGATCCTCACGAAGATGGGCCGCGCTTTGGTAACGGAGCTTTCGATCTTTGTGAAGCGCCTTGGTGATGATGCATTCGAGTTCAAACTCATAGTATTTTACGAAGCTGCGCAAAGGTGGAGGAGGGCGATGCAGGATTCCATCGGTAATTACGCCGGAGGTTGGCCCAGTAAAGGCAGGTTTGCCGGTAGCCATTTCATAGAGGACGATTCCGAACGAGAATATGTCCGAGCGCGCATCCAACTCTTCGCCCCGGACTTGCTCCGGCGACATATACGCCAGGGTTCCCAACGTTGTTCCCTGATTTGTCAGCGTGAATTCGGTCGGGCCGGCGGTTACATCTGACGCAGGCGCAGGTTCACTGGCTGATTTGGAACTCAATTTAGCGATGCCGAAATCGAGAATCTTGACGGGGCCGCGTTTGGTTACAAAGATATTCGCAGGCTTGATGTCACGGTGCACAATCCCCAGATGATGCGCTGCATCCAGGCCGTCGGCGATCTCAGCGCCCAGTTTTAAAACCTGGGCCAAGGGGAGGGGTTGGTCGGCGATATAGTCCTTCAACATCTGTCCATCTAAAAACTCCATGGCGATGAAGGCGTGCCCGTCCTGCTCGCCGATGTCATAGATTGTGCAGATGTTTGGATGACTTAATGCTGACGCCGCCTGGGCTTCACGGCGAAATCGCTCTAAAGCAGCCTGATCAGAGGCTAGTTCGGCAAAGAGAAACTTCAGTGCCACGAAACGGTGCAGGCGGGTGTCCTGGGCCTTGTAGACCACACCCATTCCGCCTTCGCCGATCGTCGCGACGATACGGTAGTGGGATATGGTCCGGCCAAGTATGAACGAGGAGTCCGGCATTTCTCACCCGGGTCGGGTTGTAAGACTAGTCAGCAAATGAGCCGCACCTTAGCCAAACAACCGATTGCTAGTATCACCTCAACAATGGTTCGGAAAGGTCTATGCATGTGCCTCCAACTACATCCAAACTCTTGCTCTTAATCACTCGCTTGTTGCGTTAATTTGCATGCGCCGAAGCGTCCTTGAATGGCAAATCAACGGTCATGGGGCTATGGTCGGAGATCGGCTCCGGCGGGCAATTGTTTAGGTCTACCAGCGTGTGCGGGAAAGCCGGGGCGAACAAATACGATCCTTTGTTGTCGCGCGGCTGTTTCAAATCCGCCTTTACGAAGAACCAGTCGAGCTTGAATTTGGCAAGTCGAACCTTGCCGTAGGTAAGATCCACCGCAAATGTAGGAGTAAATCCTTTACTCTGGCGTTGATTCGAGTCCGCCAGCGTGCCCCCAATTCCGTTCACGGTGTGTTCCGGGATGCCTCGGAAGTCAAATGCCTTCCCATCTGCAAAGCGAAACTTTTCGGCGGAGGTAAACAACCCGCGCTCCAGGTTGGGTGAAAGTCCAGGGACGTTGGCGGATGTGGGGTCGATCCTGTACTGAATGCCCGCAAGTTTGATCGCAGTTTTGGTTCCGCTGTATAACATGCCTACTCCGGTGGACCACTGAATGCCTTTCGTGGTCCAAAAGTCCAGGCTGCCATAGCGCTTGTAGAGCATATTCTCAACGCTGGTCGGGGTCCCGTCCGATCCCGTGGTGTTCAAGTCTCCCCCAACAATCACCGGGTTGGCGATGTCGTGGACTTCTTTGAGCAATTGCTCCATTTGTTGGCGGCGGATCGTTGGCTTGACTCGGTTTTCCAGATGAGTGCAGGCAATGGTGACACGATGTCCAGGAGCATCGGGAACGTCCAGGTCCACAAACAGTGTTGTGCGTTGGCCGCGGCGGACTTCACGCTGTAAATCTTCTCCGATCAATATTGCCGCCTTGCGCTTGCCTTTTTCCAGCGGCCGAATTTTGCTCTCTGTAAACCAGTCGTACCCAATCGTGAAGGGAGCTAATCGGGCGTTGCGGATGGGATACCGTGAAAGCACAGCGTTGCCATGGAGGGCTCTGAGGCGGTCCTTATCGACACTGAACACTTCCTGAAGCTGTTGTTGGGATTCCCTGCTCTCGCCGTCATCGAACGTATCGGTGCCCAGTTGTTTTGGGTCGATCTCCAAAAACTCGACACCGTAAGCCCAGTTCATATTCAGAGTCTTGGCAAGCTCGCGGACGACTTCGCGGTATTGCGTCCGCTTCACTCCCCAGTCGACTTCGTTCAGGAGCCACACGTCGGCAGCTTTGAGGATTTCAATCTCTTCCGGGATCTTCTCCAGATCCACAGGGCGGATTCGTTTGCCATCTTGCTTGGCCTTGGCGCGCTCCTCTTCCACCTTGGCCATAAATGCGCTCTTGTCGGTAAGGAACAGCTCGATGTCATCCAGTTCGAGACCGCGCTCAATGTTCCAAAAGGCGACGCGCAGTGATGAGCCCGGCTTCGCATCGACCAAGGGCCTCGGTCTCGCTCCGCCAAGGTATGCCTCGTTATTCACGAATGGGGTCGTCGTGATCAGCCGAAGCTTCTCGGCCAGTTGTGGGTTCATCTCCTGGTTCAAGCTGAGTTGAACAAGCTCATCGTAGGAGAACAGCTGTGGTCCTGACTCCCGCACATACTCCTGTGCTCGCAAGCATGTCGATGCGATGAGCAGCGCAACTTGTGTGAGCAGCAGACAGATCTTCCTCATTCGCATGTGAGCATTCAGCGCCCGGCAGGCGCTAATTCCTCCTTTGTTGCGGTCTTCGCCGCTTGCGCCTGCCCGGCGATCCGGTACTGTACGTGCACCTGCTCGATGGTTCCGTTGAACTTGAAAGGTGCTTTATCGCGGTAGTCAAGCGATACCGGCGATCCGAGGGCAATGCCGATGTCGAGGCAGTCGTTGGCAGTGAACAGGAGCGGCGCGGATATCGGCACCTGACCCGTCGCAACCACGTCACCATTCACCTTCATCGTGATCTCGAGCGGTCCACCGGGCCTGGGTACTAGGTACGCTGTCGAAATCTCGATCTTAACCTTGCCTGTAGGGAGCTTCTGCCTGGCGCGAATCTTCGTTCGCTGGATGATGAAGAGGTTGTATTCGTAACAGAGAACACCGTCCTCCACGAAGCAAGTGAGGCCTCCGGAGTTCCCGCCCAGCTTGTAGAGCACGCCGTTGGCGTTGGCTGGGATCTCGGCGTCGATAGTGACGATGTTGGGCTTGTTGCCCAGTGCCGGCGCGCAGAACTCCGGCATGCGGACGGTGTCGCCGGAGAATGTCCACTCCACATAGGGGGGCGCGATACGCATCTCTGGGTGTAGAAAGGGGACCCAAATGCCGCCGCCGATGGGAAGCGCCTTGTTCTTAGTAGCTTCTATGAGAAAGATCTCTTTCAATTGGGCCAGCTTTTCCGGCATTTTTGCAGCGAGGTCGTTCGCCTGGCTCCAGTCCTCCTCAAGGTTGTAAAGCTCCCAAACATCCTTGTCGGGTGTCCACTCTTTAATGCCCGGGGGCAAACCTGGAACCCAGGGAATGCGCGGCCCAAAAGCGGAGGCCATCCAGCCGTCGTGGTAGATAGAGCGGCTGCCCATGATCTCGAAATACTGGGTCAGTAGCTGGCCTTTCGCCTTGGGCTCGTCAAAGCAGTAGGCGAAACTCACACCATCGATGGGATCCTGGGGAACACCATTTACCTCAAGCGGTGGTGTGATGCCGATGACTTCGTAAATTGTCGGGACGATATCGTTGCAGTGGTGGAACTGGGGGCGCGGCGTCGCGTCGTGCTTGATCTTCGCGGGCCATTGGATGACCAGCGGGTTGCGGATGCCGCCGAAATGTGACGCGAGGAGCTTCGTTCCCTTGTAGGGGCTGCTCCCGGCCCAGGCCCACCCGGCGTGGTACTGATTGTCGACTTCGGAGGAGCCAAGCACGTCGAGTCCGCCAAGTTCCTCCAGCGCATGGATGTGTTGCTTGATGGTGGACGGAATGCCGTTTTGCGCCATAAGTTCGCTTATGGTGCCGTTCTGCCCCTCCGCCGAGGAGCCGTTGTCGCCCCAGATGTATAAGACGAGTGTGTTGTCGCCATAGCCGAGCTTATCGATCTCATCGATGACGCGCCCAACCTGAACGTCCGTATGTTCTGCGAACCCGGCGGCCACCTCCATCAGGCGACGCTGGAACGGCTTCTCGTCTTCGGGAATGCTCTCCCACGATGGCATGGATTCGTGCCGCGGCGTGAGTACGGCATTGTCGGGTATCCAGCCTTTTTCTTTGGCGCGCTTGAAGACTCGCTCACGGTAGGCATCCCAACCGTCATCGAACTTACCTTTATACTTGTCCGCCCACTCCTTCATGATGTGGTGCGGCCCGTGAATCGCGCCGCTCGCCCAATACATAAAGAATGGTTTGTCCGGCTGGAAGGCTTTGTGCCTATGTAACCAGGCGACGGCGTCCTCCGCCAGGTCCTCGCTGAGATGGTAGCCCTCCTCTGGGCTCTTGGGTGGGGGCACAACGGTTGTATTTCGCACCAGGTTGGGCTCATAATGCGACGCCTCACCTGCGAGAAATCCGTAGAAATATTCGAAACCTAACTCGCTCGGCCAGTTCTCGAAGGGACCGGCGGCAGTCGTTTCCTCCGCGGGTGTGTTGTGCCACTTGCCCCAGGCAGCTGTGCTGTAGCCGTAATCTCTCAACACCTCGGCCACGAGCGCGCTGCTCTTCGGAATGTGACCTGAGTATCCGTCCCAGTCGTTCGCCATCTCCGCGATCTGGCCGCTACCGACCCGGTGATGATTCCGCCCGGTCAGTATGGATGCCCGTGTGGGCGAACACATGGCTGTAGTGTGGAAGCGGTTGAGGGAGATCCCTCCCATTGCCACCCGGTCCATCGTCCGGGTGGCAACCTCGCCGCCCAAAGTGGAAGGTAGCCCGGGACCTGCATCGTCGATCAGCACAATCAGGATGTTCGGAGAATCAGGAGGAAGCCGGCGTGGTTCAACGCGCGGTTTGTACACCGACTCCTGCATCGTGCGGCCAGCGATGCTCGCCGATGGCGTAGGTGGAAAAGGCAGGAAATCCTGCTTGACTGCTCTATCATCCGCGCTCATAACTTTTCCTTTCCGAATGTCACGGTCCCCGGAAACTGACAACACCTCTACCAGCTATCCGGACTCTTGATCAACAACGCGTGTCGGCTGCTCGCATGGGTTCGTCAGAGTGTTGCTCTGCTTCTGGATATTGGAGCAACGTTAGAAATCTAAAGAACACGTTGTGACTCGGGAACTGGCAAAAATCCTAGTACTTTCTCTTAACTGGTTAGAAAAAGCACCGAGTTCAACAGCCCTCGCACACCCTTCTTTCGTCGAAATATCCGGCTTTCATCCTTCGCACCGAACTCCATTAGGCGAGACTTGTACTGTTAATGCAACTCGCCGGTCAGGATAGCGACCCTAGATTCTCCTAGCGCTTCACGTGAGTGCCCTCGATCTGCCACACGCTTAACGGACCGCGTGCAGTGAACAAATGAAATGGCTGCCTTGTTGCCAATCCTCACATACGTTTTGCGGCTTCATCATTATCTCGTTTCAATGCGGGCTTCGCCGGACGGTTGGAACATGTTGTCAGCCCGCAGTTCGGTCATTTGACGCACAATCTCATTTCCCCTTTCTACATCGATACCCGGGTCTATGGATTGGTACGTTAGTCGTGTGGGCGCTGCGAGCCGGGTGCCAGCCGCCTCAACGATTCCTGTTATCTTCAGGAGGACGTCCTGGCGAATGGCTGTCAACTCAGACCAGTTGCCCGTCTTGCCATAAGCGAACAACTCTAATTCGAAGGCCCCGCCGGCGAGATCAACTACCCGCACTCTAGAGGTCCCGGACTCGATTGCGCGATCTTCGTTCAGCATCGTCTGCACGCGATCCAGTACGAACTGCAGTTGTTCGAGGCGCGTTTCAATACGCAAAGGAAAGTTTTGGTGGATAAGTAGTTTGGGACGCAACATCATGTTCTCGAATTGCGTTTGCGCGAGAGCGCCATTAGGCACAACTAACAGGTTCTGGTCTAGGGTTCGAAGCTTTAGCGAGCGGAGCCCGATATCTTCAACGGTCCCAATACGATCGCCAATCTTACAAACATCCCCGACCTGTATCGCTTTGTCCAGCAGCAACGAGATCCCGCCGATGAGGTTTTCAAGCGTCTTTTGTGCCGCCAACGCTACCGCCAGCCCTCCGATCCCGAGTCCCGCGAGTGTAGTAGTCACGTTAAATCCAAGCAATGCAAGCGCGACGACCAAGGCGATCACCAGCACGCCGACGCGATTCAGTCTCTGCATCAGGATCAGGATCGACTCCCCGCCCCTGCGGTGGGCTCGTGTTCGGGTCACCGCCCGGTCGAAGCCTTGGTCAGAGAGTCTGCTCGCGAGCCACCCAAAACACCCTGCCAGCAGAGCTGCTAGCAAACGAACATAATAGGCACGGTATAAAAGTGGCGGCCGCAGCAAGTAAACGAAAAGTCCGTGGAGCAGGATCGCAATCATGCACCTGAGGGGCATGCCAGCTGGTGTATCCCAGACCGATCTGAAGGGGCGTTTGCGAAGCTTGCACCAGCCTCGGAGTGGTGCGCTAAATACAAAAGTCGACAGCCAGGCTAGCAACCACGAGACAGGGATTGATAGTAGCCAGCAAAGCCATTGCGTAGATGACATCCCCAGTATTAGAGGTCCGCTTAGTAGGGCGAGTCTGATTCGGCTGGCACCGGTTGGTGCTTTGCTCTCCATCCGGTCGTAAAGGTTCTGTATATTCTCCAGCGTCCCTTGTGAAATCAACCAAATCTTGCCTGCAACAGGATCGTCCACTCGCACCAGGATAACGTCTACTTTTGCGCCATCTTCTGTTATGACACCGGCACGCACCTGGCCAGGCGGCAGGCCGGCTTCCACGTCCCCGTTGGGATCATCGCTCAATAGGTTGATGTGGGCCTCGAGGTCGGGGTATAGCCTCCGAAATTCCCGGGATAGTCGAGCCGGATTTGTGTTCTGGCCGGGTGGGAGTTGCAGATAATGAGCGGCGTTTGCGTAGTCTCCTTCTGCTGCGTACCTCAAAAAGCCCGTCAGTGAACGTCGAGGCGTTTGACGGTCTAGAGGATCGAGCGCTGCAGCAGGCTGCGCTTTTGGCGGCGGCGTGGATGGGGGCAATTGGGCGTGCGTGTATACAGCGGAGCCTGCGAATAAGAGCACGGCGAGGGCTAAGCTATAGGCGCAGCTATGGTTAAGCAATCGACCTATTCCCCGACGGTTCTTTCTTAGCAAGGACATAGCCGGTCACCCAACCTTTGTCTCCTTCATCGAGGATTACACTACTCCGATAGCTGTGTCGGTTGTCAGCGTGCCAGAACTTCTACCTGTTCGACTTGCTCCTTCGCAAAGGCGCCTGCTCTACCTGCATCTAGCAACTTCTGCCCGTCGAGACGGCCGACTATTGTCCTACCGGCAGTGCGACCGGTTGTGTCAGGCGGAATTCGAGTAGAGATTCGCTGGGAATCGAGAGCTGCTGCCCCTTTTTGGCCGCAGCGGCGGCTGTACCTGCGCCAGCGCCGGCGACCGCGCCAATCCCAGCTCCCTTTCCCCCTCCTGCTACCCCGCCGATAAGCGCACCCAAGCCAGCGCCGCCTACAGCCTTCTTCGCTGTTTTAGAGCCTTCTCCACTTCCTTTGATCTCATACGAGCTGGTTAACAGCGGATAGGAGGTTCCGTTGATCACGATGTCGGTTAGCTCCAACCCCAGTTCGGAACTGCCTGACATTCTGCCGGCCGACGCAGCTGAAGCAAGACGGCCATAAACAGTGGTACCCCTGCGAGCCACTACCACATCATCAACTTGCAGATTCGTCTCAAGTTTGGCGGTGAAGCGATAACCGGCCTGTTGTTTGCTGGAATCTATGGCATCAGCTGTTCGTATCAAGATGCGCGTGCCTGCTGGCACTGTGAACTTTTTTGTGCTTTGCGCAGCAGCGGTCAACGTTGTCATGGCAGTTGCCAGTAACGCCAGAAGCGTCACCACACGAAGAATTCTGGTTTGCATTGCTGTCTCCTCTTTTTGGAAACTATGGAGTCTGTCCAACTACCGGCAGGGAAGAATCGATCTGAAGGTCTATGATCGAAAGTAGCTGGTCCTCCACCTGGAGAAAGCGCGCTGCCGTAATTCCACCCAGCGCCTGTTTGACGCGCTCGTAGTACTTTGCCAAAAGCTCATTTCGCTGCTTGCGATACGCCATGGCTTTCTGAATCAGCTCGTCCGCCTTTTCATCTGTCATTTGGTTATATGTATTCACATACTCTTGGATATTTGCGACGCTTTGGTCATTCAGCTTTGCCAGCTCTTTGTCGTACTCTTCATAGATAGGCCAGAATTTTGCTGCATCCCCGGCGCTTAGCTGCATTACCGCTCCCATCATCTCGTCTTTCTGCTGGCGGATATTGGATCGCAGGAGAGCAACGTATGCTTGGATATTTTGGGGATCTGAGTTGGGCGCCAGACCCGATTGCTCGCCTGTTTGGGCCAGCGCGGCAGGCGCAAGAAAAAGCAACGCGAGTACCAGGATCCAGGCTGCTTTTGATTGCTTCATCTTTTTATCCTCCATTGACCCGTTCACGATGCCGTTTAGCTCCGGCTGAATGCTGCCAATGCCGTTTGCCGAGATTCACCTCGGGCGTCGGTGATACTGTTTCTTGCGGTAGGGCACCCAAGCGAGATTACCTTCCGCGGCCATGAATCAAAACGTTCGTACCGGCAGCAGATCACAGGACTTCTCCCAAGGCGGCGATAAATTTGATGGCCGTGATGCTCGGCAGAAAAAGGTACGTAGCGGCTTTAGCCGTAACGAAGGTTGAGAGTCCTGTTACCTCGATCGGCGGCCTCCCATTCGCCCGCGGTATCATGCAAATGCTTTCTGCCGGATCTTGGGTGCCAATCAGTGGATCTTTCAACTGCCACCAACCTTTTGGTAATTCGAATTTGTGGTTGTGACGACTAGTTGTTTTGCTGTTGCGTTAAGCACTGTCTGGTGGACATAGTTGGTGCCGTCGGGAAGGCTGTCCATCTGCACTTGCAATTTCACGGCATCTTTTTCCTGCCCCATGTAGGTATCGATGTTCAGAGCGGTGATTTTTTTGGCGGCAGTGTCAAACGTGAGGGTCATCTTATCGCCGGGCTGGGCGTAATCAGTGAAGACCAGGTTCACCGCGCCCGATGCAGGGTTCAAGGAGAGCTTGCCTGCCTGGTAGGCTGCCTGCATTTTCTTAGGGTCGGGCGGCACGTACATGTTAAGGACGGCCTTCACGTCTTGCATGTAATCTTTCATTTCGCCCGTTTTTTTTGCGATCATCTTTTGCTTCATCCTGCCACCGCTCGGCTGTTCCGGAGGAGGACCGATCGGAGTTTTCTGAACCTGTCCATCAGGACCGTACAGACAACTATTCTCGGTCGGAGGCTTGGCATCACCCTTTAGAGTGAGCTGCGTTGTTTCCATCCACTGATACTGCCGGAGCTTCTGCTTATTCTCCGCAGTGGACTGTTTTACAGCGGCGAGTTTTTCCTGAAGCTCAGGGTTCTGGGGAAGTGCCGGGACAACAGCTACAAGAGCTACTGCGCCAATGATCATCATGCGTTTACTGTTCCAATTCATCGAACTCTCCTTTCGCAACCTGCATAGAGCACCGCGACGAGGCCACAAGTCAGCCCGAAACATAGAAACCACAATAGATATCCTTCCTGTCGCCGCTCTCTCCAAGAGTCCCACACCCGCGATCGATTGCTTGTCATGCATATTTCGCGGTGCTCTGATTCACGAAATCTCCTCGGTTTTCTCGATCTTGTTTCTCATGAAAGCCGTACGAAGGAACGATGCACTCTCCCTACGCAGCGCGCACCACGCGGTAATTTAGGCCGTTGGCACCATAGGACGGACTGAATCAGGTGTTGCTCAACGATGCAGGTTACTTGCTAGCTTCCCGCCAACCTGACCCGTACCGCGGCAGATCACGCCTATTCTCCCAAGTTGCAGATAAATTTGATGGCTGTGATGCTCGGCAGAAAAAGGTACGCACCGGCTTTGGTCGTAACGAAGGTTGAGAGACTTGTTATCTCGATTGGCGGCCTCCCATTCGCCTGCGGTATCACGAAAATGCTTTCCGCTGGGTCCTGGGTGCCAATCAATGGATCTTTCGACTTTGGGTCAAGCCTGACAGCGCTGGCGAACTCGCTGTCATTTACCCAACGTCGCTGCACGAACTCATATTGGTTTTCAATGTGTGAGTTGATGAAGTAAAAGAGAATCCCACGTTCAATGCCATCGTAAGGCTTGCTCGGATCATAAATTGGCCCGTAAGGCAGACCGCGACGAATCAGCCGGTGAGCATTATTGCTGCCGCCCGGTTCCCCCTGGCCCGCGACCGGCTGACCTCGTGGATTGACGCGACGTATGTGTGCGCCGACGGGACAGCGGATGCCCTTCGGATCTCCCTGCCCATCAGCATTGACATACTCGAAATCGTTCAACTGTTCGGGCGAAATCCCTCCTGCAGGGCTGTCCGTGTCCGGTGACAAGGCGAGAGGAACGCCGTTGCGCCATCGCCCGCACATCTTTGCGGCTAGCAGTTCAGGATCTATTTTGTCTTTGTTCGACTGCAGAAAATTTTCAAAGCCAACGACGTCGGTCTCGATCTTCTTGAAGACTGCAAAACTACCGTTTAGGCCAAGTATTCGTGGCTCCGGGACCTCATAGTTCTCAGCGTCTTCCCGCAGCACGAAGAGCCATGGCTCGCAGGGCTGCTGGTGATCAGGGTGATATTTTTCCGGGCCACCCCGAATCGTGGTCATACTGATGCCGTCGGTATATCCGAAGTGAAGTTTGGCAGTAGGTACCGGCTGGCCATTTTGCATCTCCATTAGCGCCATCCCGTCTTGGCGCCAGATTTCTTGAAACGCATTTCTTTCAGCAAACCAAGCACACAAGTTGTCGCTGTAGCTCTTCATTGCTTCCGGGCTGATGGCGTGCAGCGTCAAAAGGACGTGATCTTGGCCTTTTCCCAAACCGCCAATCCAGTTCTGGGGCGAACTTGGTCCGGTATCTCCGATCAACTCCGCTCGTTGGGCGGCTCCCTCGATAAACGCACCAAATGATTTGAAAGATAGGGTTGGAACGCGTTCTTTTATTTCCAGCGCAACCAGCCCCGGCCAGGTGATACCGATGTTGAGGCAATAGTCGGGCTTGCGACGCGGGGCAGCGACGGGATTGTCTCCTGGTCCGGGCGCGAACCCTACGTGCCAATCCTCGGCAGTCGTGATTTGCGGGGCGTCGGACTCGTCGCCGCTTACAAGGCGACCGAGTTGCCTGCGCGCTTGTGCTGGAACCCCTACTGTCAACAGGAAGTGCCGCACCATCGGCATTCTGTAACCGCGGAGAATGAATCCCTGAATATCCGCGAGGTCGAGCGCCGCTTTTTTCCTGGACCCCGAAGCGTCGTCAGTCCCCGGCTTTCCACGTCGCCTTCGACCAAGCATTCGGCGAAGAAGCCCTGGGCCCTCGTTCGCCGCCGCCGTTGCTTGCCTTTCTTCCTGCGTCGCCAAGGCGCACCTCCTGATTAGTCGCCGCCGGGACGAGACGATCCGGACGAGAATCGAGGACCGAGCAGCGAAGCGTTTTGCCTACGCCCTCTGCTGCTGATCGAATACCTCGTTCGGATTGGATGGTTCTCTTTGCGGCTGCTGGTTGATCTGGCGCCGCAGTTCAGCCGATCGCCGGTAGACCTCACGCCGTACCGTCATAATCTCACCCAAGGGTATGTGATCGTCCCGCGTCCTCCATGGTGAAATCGAGATCCGGTCAGCGATGTCCAGATTGGCGGGCGATGAAATATCCTGCTTCGGAATGTGAATGACCGCGATCTTCGTAAACGGAGAAAGCATTTCTGACCAGTCGATCGAGGTATTTTCGATGGGCATCCGCAAAGGATCGACACACAACTGCGCTTCCAGTTGGAATGTGTAATCGTGCTCGCCGATTTCCGCCACGAGCGAGTCTCGCACCGCTTCCGGGTTTGTCAGGGGATCCAGGTCGTGGATTCTCACCTGGGCAGCGGCAGATGGCTCCGGAGTGATGCGCAATTTGGCGACGTACTCGCCGTGCCGCACTGCACCCTCGGTCCAGTAACTTGCCAGGAGAGGGTTGCGCCATGGGGTTTTGATTAAGGACATGAATGCGAAGAGCTCATCCCAAAGCCACCTGTCAGGCGGCAACGCGCCATCACGTGTAACGAAATCGTGAAGCCAGGCCTTCGCGGTTCGAGGATCCATGAGCACGCCGGGCAGCGCATCAAACAAACGCTCAAGTACGACATAATCCTTCGCGGTGTTAGCGAAGAATACTGGAGCGTTGATCATCGCATAGTCGAAGTTGCTAACCCCTGCCTCGTTCTCGAGAATGGAGTGCCCGGGAACATTGAAAAACTTCAAACCCGTGCCGAATATCGGACCGAGCATCGCATCCGGTCCTAGATGACCCAGGCCATTCGAAAAGCGGATCACGGCCTCGTAGGTGGCCGGAATTGCGTAGATACCCTGCGCATACTCTGGGGCCAGGCCGCTTTGGATTTCGACGGTGGCTCGAACGATGCCATAACTTTTCGCGTGCGCAAAGCGTACCGCCCGCCCCTGCTTTTCTTTCTCGAAGGAAGCCTTGACGGTCTGCTCCACGGAGTTGACGATGCTTGCCAGGTCCGAGGCATAAGTGGGTTCTGGAATCTGCGAAATGTCTTTGTAGCGTATCGGCGGCATTTGCGCCTTCCTGACTCTTAAAACAGGTTTTCCTTCAGATGTGGTGTTTGTTACAGCCAACCGACCCGCGACTGAAACACAAACGTGACACCTCCGGATTAATCTCTGTTCGCGAGCGGGACACAACTGCTATGCAGCGGTGCCCGATTGTGACTTGCGATCGGCCAGCAGGGATCGAATGTCGAGAACCGAGAGGCCTGGATAGGCGCTATAAAACCCGATGGGCGGATAGTTGTTTTCCCTTGCCCACTGAAGGAACGCCTGGGCGTTCTTTTCTACTGGGGTTGGCGGCCCGCCAACGATATTTGGAAAGAGCGCATTGAAAGTGAACGAAGTTTTCTCTGCGAAGTCTTGAATATACTTCTCGAAAGAACCATCGAAGATGGTGAAGAAACCCAAGTGGTTATTCTCAAAGGGCACAAAATGCGAGACATGCACCGTCCCAACGGCAGTCAGCGCGTTATGTCCCTTCTCTCCTAATAAGACCGGCCCGAGCGTCTTCAAGACAAAGCCTTGCACACGTGATTTGAAGGACATGTACGTCAGCAGGGGGCTCTGCGAGGTATGGCCCGTAAAGCCAGCCGCACGAGCGGCGGTCTTGATCTCCTGAACCGAAGCGTCAAAAGCGAAATACGTATCGATAGGATCACGGACATGACGCTTCAGCCATTTGATGGCCGCCTCAGGGTTGCTGGTCACGGGTGTGGCGGGGGGACCTTCCACGTGTTTGAAGATGAAGTCAAACACCGGGCCGGCACGCTCGACTATCCGTTTAATATGATCGTCGATTTCGCCGTCAATGTCGGATAGGAAGAGAAGCTTCTCGTCTCCCTTGACCATGAAACGGGAGTAATGCACTGTGCCCAGGTCATCCTGCGTTTTCGCTAAATCGGGTATCAACGGGAGCAGCTCTTCGGTTAGCGCCTTGGCGCTGGCGGGCGACTTAATCGGGAAGTCAATCGCGACATGACTTTGATTCATATAGGGGGTCCTCCCTTGGGGGTTGTGTTTTGGTCAGAACTGTCCGCCAGAGGATTCTGCGGAAGCTGGCCACACTGGCCTCAGCGTAAGCCTAGTGTCGTGGGAAGTATGAAATCTGCGGTTCCCCAATGACAACTAGCAAGATTGATAGGGGGTGGCTTCTGGACGCTTAGACTGCCGCAAGACATGAGATAAGCCAGAAGGATGCGCTTTCGCTTACCGCGCAGATCACTCCGGATGATCGCCGAACCCTTTTACCTCCTTCATCGGAGAGTAAAACGGACTCCAGAGCGGTCCGAGGAAATATCAATTCGACTCGATCATTGTGCGGGCGAACCACCGGCAATCGCGTTATTTTGCAAGACACGCACCACGACGCGACGATTATCCGCTTGGCCTTCCGGAGTCTTTGCTTCGCCGACTTGTTTGCTCTCTCCCATTGCACCCGGTGCCAGCATTCTCGTCAGGGGAACCTTACCCTGTTGAAGCAGTAGATTAATGACATTGTTGGCGCGGTCCTCGCTGAGCTTCTGGTTCAGGGCGGTACTGCCGGTGATCGAGGCATAGCCTTTCACTTCGACCATGTATCCACTGATTGTCTTGGCCTTCTCAGCCCAACGAGCACGCGTCAGTCAGCGCCAGAAGTTGTGGATTGTATTTTGGATCGACGTTGACCTGGTTGTTGCCGAAGTAAACCGTCAGCTCATCCCGGATGAGTAATCGTCAAGTTGGCCGAAGCGATGAGTCGAAGGTCACCTTCGAATCGTAAGCGTGTCTCGCAGCGCGTGAACGGCGTGGTGCGTTTGGTGCTTCTTGAAGACGTAGTGTCCGATCAGCCAGCCCGCAGCGCCGCCCACGAGGACGTCGCTCGGAAAATGCTCCTGTCCCAGGACGCGCGTCAGGCTCACACCTGTGGCCAAAGAATACACGCTCAGTTGTACCCACCCCGATGGATACTCGCCCGCTAGTACTCCTGCTAATGTCCACGCCAACATGCTGTGTGAGGAAGGAAACGAGCCGCTCGTACCGACGTTCGGGGCAAAAAAATCTCCCGCCGCATTGTTGTAGAGAGGACGCTCGCGTCGGAAGATGACCTTTGTGACTTCTTGCACGACCGCTGCATCCGCAAGCGCTTCGCCGCTCAGGATACCTGTCTCGCGTGAATGCGAATTGTTCTTGAAGAGTCCCACGCCATACAGCCCAACAGGGATGGCAATCTCGCTTCCGAGCAGATAGTTCGACGCGTTTACGCTGTGCTTGTTGAATGTCCGGTCGTGCGATACTTCGCGCATAGTGTCCGTGTCGTTAGCCAGGGTCACACCTGTTGCCGCTCCGAGCGGCAGCAACCAGATCAGGTCATGTGTTCTGATGCGCACCGGACTAGTCCAGATCGCGATCTGGTCCTTCAGGATTGCACGCGGCATATCCTTCTCGGTCACCGGCGCTTGCGGAGCCGGTGCGTCCGGCAAATCATCTCCCGGAGCACCAGCAAGAACCATCACCGGAGCCACAGCAGGATCAGAAGCAAACGCGCAGCTCGCGGGCCACATACCGGCGCAGATACAGAAGCCGGTTGCGATCCATCGGAAATCGCTGGAGGTATTCGCTGAGTAGAGGTGGTATTTCGCTGAGTAGAGGTGGTATTTGCCAACCTGTCACCTCCCGCTGCACGCCCATTCACGATTGTGTCAGGCAGGAGTCGGATCAAAAAGATTAGACGCAGAGCAGTGGGGCGAATGTGTAGCATCTGCAAACCTTCCCCGTTGGCAGTTTGAGAATGCCCCGATTGGCCCGCCTCCGCATACTGTGAGTATTGCCATTTGCATCTGAAAGTATTACCAGTGGGCCGATGCACCAATGACCGTGCACGCTTCCTGCATACGCACTTACTGGTATTACACTTGGGCTGTTCTGCGTTAAGGAGATCAAGGAGTGATGGATGTCATCGTTATTGGCGCGGGACCGGCGGGTGTGTTCGCCGCGCGCCGTGCGGCAGAATTGGGTGCGAGGACGGCGCTTGTTACCCGCCACGAGTATGGTGGCATGGCGGCAAACGACGGACCAGTTCCAGTGCGCACACTGGCCCACGCTGCCCGGCTGATTCGAGAAGCTCGCCAACTCGGCCGGTATGGCATTGCCGTGAGCGAGCCTGTACTCGAGTATCCGAGGCTTCTCGCGCGCGTCCGCGAGGTGGTCAATGATGTGGGTGCGCATTCGCTTCGGCGCGAGTACGTAGAGCGCGCCGGAGTAAGAATCCACGAGAAGGTTGGCACCGCGCACTTCATCGATCTGCACACCATCGAGACCGAGAGCGGTCTGCGGCTGCAAGCTGACAAGATCATCCTTTGCGCGGGCGGCACAAGCCGCCAGCTTTCGGTCCCCGGCTCCGAATTTACCGCTACCCACAGCGACGCATGGGCCCTTGAAGCAGTCCCCCCGTCGATGTTGGTCATCGGCGGAGGAGCTACCGGGGTGCAGGTCGCTTCGATCTTTAGTTCCTTTGGCTCACGGGTCCAGCTATTCCAGGCTGGGCCGCGCATCCTAATGACCGAAGACGAAGACGTGTCAAAAGTGGTCGCGGCCGCCTTCCGTGAGTCGGGCATGGTGGTGCGCGAGAGCTTCGGTACCATTGAGTCCTTTGAGAAGACGCCGAGCGGCGTGCGGATGGTCTTCTCGAAAGACGGCATACGTGACAGTGCTGAGGCTACGCTCGCGGTCGTTGCGGTAGGTTGGCTGGCCGACACCGCCGGGCTGAGCCTGGCGACGGCAGGTGTGGAGACCGATACGCGAGGCTATGTGCGCGTCGACTCCTATTTCCGGACCACTGCGCCGCACATCTTCGCTGCGGGCGATATTACGGGTCGCCTGATGTTGGTTCCGCAGGCGGTACAGGATGGCTTTATTGCAGCCACTAACGCCGTGCGCGGCGCGACGACTACGCTTGCCGACCAGGTGAGCCCGATCGGCAGTTTCACCGAACCGGAATATGCCCAAGTAGGTCCGACCGAGACAAAGGCCCGCGAAACGCACGACGTGGTAGTAGCCAGGGTGGGATTCGACGAGCCCGCTCGCACGATCATCGACGGCCGGACGAATGGGTTCTGCAAGCTGATTGTCGATCGCGCGACGTGCACGATCCTGGGCTGCCACGTCGTTGGCGAACGGGCAGTCGACATCGTCCAGGTAGTCTCGATAGCCATTGCGGCACGGATGCGGGTGGACGATTTGGCTCGGATTCCGCTTTCATTTCCCACCTATGCGAGTATTCTCGGACGCGCATGGTACCGTGCCGCCGAACAGCTCAATCTGGACGTATGTGGACAGATGCAACGAGTGGAGGGCCGAGCGATACCAACGAGATGAGCCAAGCGACGGTATGTACGCACTCCGCTCGCCTGGAACTGGAGAGCCATTTCACTTCCGGAACAATCCGGCGAAGGCCCTAGCTATGTTCGAGAAGCTTTTCAATCATCATTGGCTCGCGGCACTCTCGCTATTCATTCTCATGATGCTTGCCATTGAATTGGGATACCGCATTGGTATCAAATCTGGGGCTCAGGACGACCAAGATCGAAAGCAACAGATAAAGGCTCTCGGTGATGGCCTATTTATCCTGTTAAGTTTCCTGCTGAGCTTCACTTTAACCATGGCTGTCTCCCGATATGATCATCGGCGCGAGTTGGTTGTAAAGGAGGCCGATGCTATCGGAACCACCTACCTGCGCGCTGCAACCCTGGGCCAGCCTTACCAGGCAAACGTGGAGCATTTACTGCGCAGCTATGTCGATGCGCGAATCGATTTCTTCGCGGCGGGATTTCGTCCTACCCGACTCGAACAGGCTATGAAGCGTAGCAGTCGTCTTCAACAAGAGCTGTGGGAGAATGTGGTTGCGGTCTCGCAGCGCGACCGGACTTCAGTGACTATGGGTTTTATGAATAGCTTGAATGAGGTGATCGATCTTGACAGTCAGCGCGTGGCTGCTCTAGAGAACCGAATCCCTCTGCGGGTCTGGGCACTGATTATGATCGTAGCTCTAATTGCCGTGTTCACCCGAGGCCTGGCGTTGAAGCGCCGCTTCTGGCTGGCATTGCTGCTGGGTCCGATGACTATCGCAATTGCAGTGGGACTTATTGCCGACCTAGATAGCTCGCGCAGTGGGTTCATACGAGTAGACCAAGGACCACTGTATCGATTGAAAGCGGAAATTCAGCCCAAATGAAATCGTTGTAATTGGACAATTGTGGGCTCCTGCCCGCTGTTTCGATGCAATGGAAAAGCTCACTGCGTAAAACCTAGCCCATAGTGCCTCCTTCCACTCTCGAGAAAAGCATGCGTCATCAAATGACGGGCCTAATTGTCTCGGCAGCTAATACTTTTGCCAGTTCCGGGCAAAGTGGTCGTCGGTCCATGATGCAAACGAGACCAACGTCCCAGCGTGGTGCGGTGAAGAGTCCCGTGCTTGGAGAAAGTGGAGAAACCTTAAAATGGCGCGAACGATTCGTACGGGGTATGCCTTCACGGCTCTTACGTGGCTCGTTTTATCTGGCGGCTCGGCACTCCGGGCTCAACTGAAAGGGCAGTATCAGCCCGGCCAGTATGGTCTTAACGCCGGTGTTCTTCCTGACCCTGGAATCACTTACGCAGATCTCAACCTGAATTACAGCGCAGGTCGCTTAAATTTCGCAAGCGGACAACCGGTCAAGGCCACTGGTTCATATAACGTCTGGGCTATCGAAAACATCTTTTTCTATGTTCCTAAGTTCAAGGTTCTTGGAGCCAAGTTCGCACCCATGATCACCTTCCCCATACTCGCCACGGGGTCTCTCACGCTCCCATTCCTGGGCAACGGTGTCACCGAAGGAACCGGAGGGCTTGGCCTTGCAGATACATGGTTCCAGCCGCTGACACTCGGCTGGCACCTGCCGCGAGCGGATGTCTGGACCGTATATGCGTTCATGGCGCCCACCGGCCGCTATACACCGGGCGCCACGGATAATATCGGTTCTGGTTACTGGGGCAATGACTTTTCGGGCGCCGGCACTTTTTATCTGACCAAAGACATGGGGACCACTGCGAACTTCATGGGCAATTGGGAGATTCACGGAGCGAAAACGACGCGTAGCACGGACATAAGCACCATGTTCGGCACATTGCCTATCAACGTCCAGGTCACCCCGGGTGCGGCATTTACCGATGAGTGGGGCTTTGGCCAGGCTATTCCATTGAATAAACCATTCTTGAAGACAAAACATATCACCAAGGTGGCTCAGCTTGGCCTGATCGGATACGACCAGGCACAGGTCTCTCGCACCACTAGCAGCAACGCAATGGTTAATGCTTATCAGCGACTTCTTCCCTTTTATTACGTCCATGCCGTCGGTGTGCAGGCCAATTACATCGACCTCGCAAGAGACTGGAATGTATTCTTTAAGTGGGAAAATGAATACAAGGCTAATGCTCACCCGCAAGGGGACACCATCGTGTTTGGATTTGTTTACACGTTTCGTATCCCTAAGCCGGCGCAAAAGGCTACGCCGTAGGCAGGTGAGCGCCGCGCCACCCGAATCAGGCGTCATAACGATAGCAAGAAGCAGCAATCACTACACATATTGAAAACGTACACCTGCAAGGTTTGAGTTTGGTGCTGCGCAGAGTTTCAGGGTCACATAACCATCCCAATGGGGGTGGCTCCTGCTTAGTGCTGATCTGGAGCGCCCGCGACGAGTAGGTGACGGCGCGATCGGTGTAATGGGGCGCTACTGGTGCGGAGTAGGCCAACCAAATGCACGTTTTGCGATTGAGAGGCTTATCGCAAACCGGCAGACTCTTTTGGCGCTTTAGACCAGGGTGACTTTGCCGGCGACGAGGTCATAGTATCCGGCGACAATCTTTAACTTACCTTCTTTGACCATCGGGGCCAGAACTGTCGAGGCTTTGCTGACCAGTCCGGCCTGTATGGAAGCGTTTGCCTTAGTTGCGGCGGTGGCGTCGGAGCCGGCCTGATCGACTGCTGCCTGAAGAGGAGCGAAGAGGGCGCTGATCTGGCCCGGAACGGCCTTGCCCTGGATGGCGGCCTTGACGGCTCCGCAGTTGGCGTGGCCCAGAACGAGGATGACCTTGGTTCCAAGGACCGCCGCGCCATATTCGAGGCTGCCAATGATCTCGGGAGTGGCGACGTTGCCAGCAACACGCGTAACGAAGATGTGCCCGATAGTCTCGTCGAAGATGTTTTCTACGGGCACGCGCGAATCGGCGCAGGAGAGAACGGCAGCGAAAGGTTCCTGCTTTTCGGCGGTGTGATCACGCAGGATTTTCATGTCCTTTTCGAAGCTGGTGATGCGCCCGGAGACGTAGCGCTCGTTGCCATCCATCAAGGCCCTGAGCGCTTCGTCGGGGGTGAGATTGCTCTGGGCAAGGGCGGGCTCGGTGCTGAGAAAGCTCATCGAAATCGTGCCGGCGAGAGTGGCGGCTGATCCGGAGAGAGCAGCGCCAAGAAATCTGCGGCGGGAGAAAGCGGCTTGGGGTAGGTTCAGGGCACTATTCAACGGACGTCCTGCTCACCTTTTACGGCGAAGCAATCATACCCCTGTTTTGTCAGACTTCTTCGAAATCAGACCGCGATTCTAGACGAGGCACCTTCACCTTTAGCGGTTAGCGGCGACGCCTCACCTGCTTTTCCGTGGGATCTTGAAGGCGAGCGAAACTCCTACGATTTGGTTTGTGTCCCACCCCGGCGGAAGGTTAACGGACTGTAACATGTAGTAGGGCCGCACCGAAAATGAAGTTGTGATAGGGATCCGGACTCCTATCTGGAATCGGTTTTGGGTATAGCTGCTGCCGCCGTTGGCGAAGGGGTTGGTCCAGGGGACGATGAAAAACTCATTGTTCACGACAACCACGGGACGCCATGCCCTACGAAGCGGCAGAGTGTATTCGATGCCGGGGCGGAATCGTAGTCGTGCCGAAGCAGGGCGGTCATCGGGAAAGCGTCCCTCGATGAGGGTGCGAAGGATCGGCTTCCATGGGCCACGAGACGTGCTCAGGGTGAGATTGAGTTGCAGCCGGTTCTCGTAGGTAATGACGGGATTTCCAGGGTAGCGCTGGTAACGATAGATCGGTATCAACGTGAGCCACGGCCGCAGACGAAAGGCAACGCCGCCCTGCACGAAGTATTCGAACAGGTTGGACGCTCCCTCGTCGAACCGTTCATAAAACTCGATTTCGAGAGAAGTATCGGGCGACAGACCGGTGGAGATTCCCTGATCGAGCCAGAGGCCTATCTGTTTCTCATTTTCGGGATCTTCGGGTAGCGGTTGTTGCTGCGCCCTGCCCGCGGCAGCGACAAAGCAACTGCCCAGGAGCGCCAAGACAAAGATTATGCGTCGCGTTGCCATCCCTTGATTGGAACCGCAGTACCTCCGAAGAGAATGATTCCGCCGTTCGCCGGAACGGAACTTGGCAGTCCATGCCTATTTTCATGCCCCGATCTCGAGAGCGAGGTGAAGGGTTAAGCGGCGTCGGGGTCAGTGGTTGAGGACCGGGGTGGCGTGGTCCTGGGCAAGTCGGTGGGCGATGCGGGCGGTGCTGATGAGGTCTGCGCGTGTGCCGGTGACGTAGACGTCGAGTGAGTCATAGGAGACCTTCACCCGCCGGGAGAGAGCCTGTGGCAGTGCCCGGGTAGCCGTTGCCCTGCGGATCACCCGAGTCAATCCCCCACGACGGCGCGAGGTCCACAAGAGATCGCGGCCCTGTAGCTCCCCGACTCCGAGTTGGATGCCCGATTCATCCTGGTCGCCGTGTCCGTGCGGGCAGCGGTCGGCAGGGTCATACGGAGGGTGGCAGCGCGCGCGCCTCGCGCCGGCCTGCGCGGTCGAAGAAGTAGCGTCCATACGCCACCGCCGAGTGGGTGCGCTTGAGCGCGCGATCCGCGAGGGCGCGCTCGGCCAATTCACCGGGCACGCGCGTCCGCAGCGGTTCGCCGGTAGGCCCAGTGCACCTGCTCCCGTCCGATGCGCAAGTGGGATGAGCTGCGGGGCAGGCGTGCAGCCAGGCATCTGCGTGAGCGAGGAGTCCGTAGTCGGGTTCGGTCGTGCCTTCAGGACGCGGCGGCGAGCAGCGCGGCGGCGAGCTCGGTCCGGGAGCCGATTCCGAGCTTGGCGTAGCTGCTGGTGAGGTGCAGTTCGACCGTCCTGAGCGTCACGAACAGCGCCTGCGCGATCGACCGGTTTGTCATTCCGTCGGCTGCCATCCGGGCCACCCGGAGCTCGCTGGGGGTGAGCGCGTCGCGGCCGCGAAGCGCATCGCGGCGGGGTCGCGCGCCGGCGATGCGGAGTTCTTGGCGGGCTCGGTCGGCGATCGCGACGCCGCCGCAGTGGTGCGCGAGGTCGAGGGCTTGGCCGAGCCGTTCGCGGGCCGCCGAGCGTTCGCCGCGGCGGCGCAGCAGCGCACCGAGCTCGGTCAGGGCGCGAGCATGCTCGAGGCGTGCGTCGGAGGCGTCGAGCACTGCGACGGCCTCCGTGAGCAAGGGCCTGGTCGCCGTCGCGGCGGCGGCGACCCCGGCGGCGTGGAGGGCGACGCCGATGGCCCGCGGCGCGCCCCAGCGCCGGGCAGCCTCAAGCTCTGAGGCCGCGAGTGCCTGGGCCTCGGCGTGCTCGCCACGGGTCGCGAGCACCAGCGCGAGCTGTGAGCGCCACGGCATCATCCCGGCGTCCTCGACGCGCCACGCCGCGGTCAGCTCGCCGTTCCGGCGCAGGTCGGCCGTGGCGGCGGCATGGTCACCGAGCGCGGCGTGGACGCGGGCGCGATGGTGCAGCAGGACGTTCGCCGGCCAGTTGGGGGGCAGCTCGTCGTCGAGGCCGCGCGCCGCGAGCTCGCGGCGGGCCGTGAGCGCCTCGCCGCGTTCGACGAGCGCCGCGAGAAGGAAGGCCAGCGCGATCGTCGTCAGCCACATCGTGTCCTGGGCCTCGAGTGCCTCGCGCGCGGAGGCGGCGGCGTCGCTGATCGCGCCGCGCTGGTAGGCGGTCATGGCGGCGATCGTCGCGGCCATCGCTGCGCTCAGCGGCCAGCCGTTCGTGCGGCCGATGGTCTGGAGCGCGGCGATCGCGGTATCGGCTTCGTCGTAGCGGTCGGCGAACACGAGCACGCTGACGACCTCCGGCATCAGGCTCACGTTCGCGCTCTGCGTCAGGAGCTCGGGATGCGCCAGCGCGCGGCGGGCGTGCGTCACGGCGGCCTCGCGATCACGTCCGGCCGCCGAGGTCTCGACCGCGAATGCTGCCGATAGCCGCGGGTCGAGCGCCAGGTCCTCCGCCGCGACGCGCGTCCGTAGCCGTTCGACCAGCAGCTGGCGCAGCGCCTGCGTCTCGACGCCCCAGCGCACCGCGGCCAGCCGCGCCACGACGCGGTCGGGCGGGGCGTCGGCGGCGGCGCTCGTCGTCAACAGCGCCGCGGCGTCGGCGAAGGCGCCCGACAACGTCAGCGCGTGCGCGAGGGCGAGCGTCGCGGCCTGACGCTCGGCGGGCCCCGCCGCGAGCGCCAACGCCTCCCGGAGCTCGGCATGGCCGGCCCCGGGGTCGAGCACGGCCCGCAGCGTGCCCAGCTCGAGCAGCAGGGCGCCGCGCTCGGCCGGGGCGGGCGGTTCGTCGAGTGCGCGGCGCACGCAGGCGGCCGCGATCTCGGGCGCCCCGCGTGCGCGTGCCGTGGCGGCAGCCTCGCGTAGTCGCTCGACGATCCATGGATCGCCGGTCGGCGCGGCGGCGAGCAGGTGGGAGGTGAACTCCTCCGGTGGCACGCCGTCGCCGGCCAGCAAGCGTGCGGCGGCGCCGTGGAGCCGGGCACGCTCCGGGCGGCCAAGCTCGTCGAGCACGACCGCGCGGACGATCGGGTGGCGGTAACTGAGCCCGCGGTCGTCCTCCAGGATGTCGACGCGCAGCAGGGCGGTGGCCATGGCGGACGCGGTCGCCATATCGATCCCGGCCAGCGCCGCCGCGCGCCGCAGATCGGCGCGTGCACCGAGGATCGCCACGGACCGGGCGAGCGCGGAGGCTGCCGGGGGGAGCGGCGCCAGACGCAGCAGGACGCTGCGCGAGACGATCTGCGGCGTCATATGCCGGACGGCCGCGGCCGCCGCCGCGGTGGGCTCGACCGCATCGGCGCGCAGGTCACCCACCAGCTCGTGCAGCAGGAACGGGTTGCCGCCGGTCATCTCGTGACAGGCGCTGCACAGCACGTCGTCGGCACGCCCGTCGAACGCAGCGCGGACGAACGCAGCGCTCCCGGCGGCGCTCAGCGGTGCCGGGTGCAGCAGCGTGATGGGCGCGGCGATCGTGAGGGCGCCGAGCAGGTGCTGGTGCGCGTGCGGCACCGCGACCACAGGACGCGTCGCGGCGAGCAGCAGCAGCGGGAGCCCTTCCAGGCGCGCCGCGAGATAGGCAAGGAAGCGCAGCGACGGCTCATCGCTCCAGTGCAGATCATCGACGACGAGAGCCAGCGGCGCGCGTTCGGCGAGCGCGACGGCCAGCCAGTAGAGGCCGTAGATGCGCGCGAACGACGCCTGCGTGTCGTCGTCGGCCGGCACGGCGTCTGCGCTGAACAGCGGCGCGGCGAGCGCCGCTGCGCCGTCGAACGACGACGCAGCGTCCCGGAAGGCGTGCGCGAAGAGCTCGCGCACCACCCCCCAGGCGAAGGCCTGCTCGAACTCCCCACCCCGCGCGGTGAGGACCGTCATGCCCGCCCGGCGGGCGGCAGCGGCACCGGCGCGCAGCAGCGCCGTCTTCCCGATGCCCGCAGGCGCCTCCAGCAGGAGCCCGCACGCGTGCCCCTGCCGTGCGGTGGCGACGGCCGCGTGGAGCGCCTCCGCCTCGGCCCCTCGCTCGAGCAGGTCACTGGAACCACGCTCCACCACAATCCGGACAGCTAACCACGACCGGCGACGGCGCTCACAACTCCTGTGGTCCCCACCGAGATGCGGGCACCCCCTCAAGCGACCAGGATGGGCCGGGTGACTGGAAACCAGCCAATCATCATCGCCCGGGTCGAGCTCGACGCGGCGCAGCGGCCGGTGGCCGGCCGGCTCGTCGTAGCGGATGGGCCACAGCAGCCCTTCGCCGGCTGGACGGAGCTGTTCGCGGCGCTCCAGCGCGCCGTCGCGGCAGCGGTCGGCGAGGTCCCCTCGTGAGGGCGCGAAGCAGGACCGCGTCGCTGGGCGCGCTCGTCACAGCGCTGGCGTCCGCCTGCGTCCTCTGCATCGCCGCATCAACTGCCCGCGCCGCCGAGCAGTGGAACGATGGCGTGCCGGCGATGAGCACGCAGGTCAAGTGCGTGATCAATCTCCAGGAGACCGGCGCGATCGCGCAGGCCGGCTACCTCGCCGACCCGTCAAACCCACCCAAGGCCGGCGAAGTGTTCTACGGCCACGCGGTCTTCGGCGCGACGACCGACACCGCGTGCAGCAGCGGCGACCAACTCGCCGAACTGGACATCGTGCTGCCGCCGGGTGTGACGCTGGCGATCGACGCCACCCATCCGATCACCTGCCTCTACGCCGACGACGACGGGCCCGAAGCGAACTACCCAACATGTCCGAGTCGCCCGATCGTTGGCGCCTACGGGCCGTCGATCCCATCCGACGACGCGGGGGACGCATGGACGATGCCACGCGGGCGCGCGTTCGACGTGCGCTTCCCGCTGACGTCCAACCGCAAGCTCGTCGGCCCGGGGGGTGGCCACTGTCCTCAGTCGCCTGACGAGATCCCGACGTCCCCTCAACGGGACTGCCTGCTCATCGCGCTGCACGTGATCGACGGCTACGGCGACCCCTGGCTGACGCCCAACGAAGAGCTGTTCATCGACCCCGCGGCCGCCAGCCACGCGACGCCGACGCCGACGCCAAGCCCGACGCCGCCGAAGCCCGACCCGACGACACCAGTCGTCTCGCAGATCGCCTTCTCCCGCGCGCACCTCGCCACTGCGGCAAACAAGGGCTTGCCACTCTCGATGCACTGCGCGAAGGCCTGCCACGGCACCGTCAAAATCACCATCGCCGCGGCGACCGCCAAGCGCCTGCACCTAGCGAAGAGCGCGCTCACCTTGACCAGCGGGCACTTCTCGGCGGCCGCCGGCCAGACCGCGACAGTTCCCCTGAAGCTGTCCCGCCGACTCGCGGAAAAAATCCGCAAGCTGAAGTCACTCGCCGTGACCGTCACGGTGACGCCATCCGGCGCCACCACCACGATCATCCACCTCACGCTGCACCATTGAGAGCCCAGGTTCGTCGGGTCCTTCGAAGCCCACCGCGAGATCGCGGACTCCCCAGACACGCCGGGCCAGCGCTGCACAAGCGGTCTCCGCCCCTGGAGGAGCTGACGCCGGCAGAGGGCCCGGTAGCTTCTCATCCGCACCCCGTCCACGCTCGCACTGCCGCCCGTCGACGGTTGGAGGGTGTCCGACTTTCTGTGTAGGCGGGGTTGATGGTTAGTCGGGCAGTCGGTCTCCGAAGTGGATTTTGAACGCGAGCAGTGCTTTCGTCCAGCCGCGGGTTCGGGTCCATTGCGGGACGGCGTTTTGGATCGCGAGGTAGATCAGCTTGCGGGCGGCGTCCTCGGTCGGGAAGTGGCCCTTGGTCTTGACCGCCTTGCGCAGCTGGCGGTTGAGCGCCTCGATCGCGTTGGTGGTGTAGATCACGCGGCGGACCTCGGGCTCGAAGGCCATGAACGGGGTCACGTACTCCCAGCGTTGAGCGCCAGGCCTGGCCGATCACCGGCAGCTGCTGCGCCCCATTTCTCCTCGAACGCCTCGAGCGCCGAGCAGCGCGGCGTCGGCGTTGATCGCGGTGTAGATCGGCTTGAGGTCCTTGACGACCTGGTCGTATTGGCGGCGCGGGACGTACTTCAGCGAGTGGCGGATCAGATGCACGATGCACGTCTGCACCGTGGTCTGGGGGAAGATCGCCTCGATCGCCTCGGGGAAGCCCTTTGAGGCCGTCGACGCAGCAGATCAGGATGTCCTGGACGCCGCGCTGTTTGAGGTCGGTGAGGACCTGCATCCAGAACTTCGCGCCCTCGTTGGCCTGAAACCACATGCCCGAGCACCTCGCGCTCGCCGTCCATCCTGATCGCCAGCGCGAGGTAGCAGGCCCGGCGCTGCACGCTGCCGCCGTCGCGGATCTTCAGCACCAGCGCGTCGAGGAACACGACCGGGTAGACGTCATCCAGCGGCCGGGTCTGCCACGCGCGGGCGTCGTCCATGACCGCGTCGGTGACGCGGCTGATCAGGTCGCGGCCGACCTTGACGCCGTAGATCTCCTCGCAGGTGCGCCTCGATATCCCGCGTCGACAGGCCGCGGCTGTAGAGCGCGAGGATCTTGTCGTCGAACCCCTCAAACCGCCGCTGGCGCTTTCTGACGATCTGCGGCTCAAACGTCCCGTCCCGATCGCGCGGCGTGTCGATCCGGACCGCGCCGTGCTCGGTGATCAGCGTCTTGGGCGTCGACCCGTTGCGCGTGTTCCCCGTCCCGCCGGGCGGCTCCTGATGCGGCTCATAGCCGAGATGGTCGGTCAGCTCGACCTCCATCGCCCGCTCCACCAGCCGCTTGGTCAGCTGCGACGAGCAGCCCGCCCGGCCCGGCGATCTCCTCCTCGGTCCGGGCGCCGGCGAGCAGCTCGTCGATCAGCTCGTCCGGCAGCAGCGCCTTGACCTCCTCGGCGAGCTCCGGACGCGGGCCGGGCACGGGCGCGCAGCGCCAGCGCGTCGCTGCGCTCGCCCTACGGGCTCGCTCCGCTCCACGCCGGCGCTACCCGGACTGCTCCGGGCCTCATCCAACCTGCTTGAGATTGTCGTGGACATCGAGTCTCCTTTCGACTCATGCCTACACAGAAGATCGGACACTCCCCGTGCGGGCGGGTGTCGCGTGGTTGGCGCGGCGCCCGCCCGCGGGTCAGGTCATGGGTTGGTGGTCGAGAGGGTGTAGGTCAGGGTCTTGCTGTAGGTGCCGGTGCGGAGGGGTTGGGTGGCGGCGATGGGTTGTTTGAAGCCGATGGTCAGCTGGTTGTTGCTGGCGGGTCCGGTGTAGGTGAGCAGTGCGAGCGGCAGTCCGTTGGTGCTGAGCGGTGCGAACGGGGCGCCGTTGGCGTTGGCTTGGAGTGGCTCGGTGAGGGCGTAGGTTCCGTTGACGAGCCGTCCGGTGGCGGTGCTGCTGGGGTCTTGGACGCTCAGCGTGGCGTCCCCGGCGGTGCTGGTGACGGTTGCGGTGGTGTTGGCCAGGTAGTCCTTGGCGACGCCCGGGGTGAACGGTCCGAACGCGGCGGCCGGGCCGAGGCTGAGGCTGAGTGTGGCGGGCACGGTGCCGCCGACGCCGCCGGTGGTCTGGGTCTCGAGCCAGCTCGAGCGCATCTGGTAGACGTCGAGTGAGTCGAGCGTCGCGCTGCCGCCGTCGGCGAACGCCTTGAGGGCGTTGCTGGTGGCGGCGGGGTAGACCTGGTCGGTCAGCACGCGCTCGCCGTGATTGGCGTAGACCTCGACGATCGAGTTGTCGACCAGGATGCGCAGGTCGAGGGCGCCGTCGTGGAGGCTGACCGGCGCGGACTGCACGCCGGGGAAGCCGGTGATCGCGGCGGCCGCGGTCCCTGCGTGGGTGCGATCGAGGTAGACGCTGCCGGTGGCGGCGTCATAGCCGATGACGGTCTGGTCGCCGTTGGCGCCGGCGAGGACCTTGATGCCGCTCTTGGCGGCGGTCTGGGGGTGCAGGGTGGCGCGGATGTCCAGCAGCGTGCCGGTCGTGTTGAGGGTGCGTTCGCCGGTGAGCGTCTGGGCCGCTTCGTGGTAGGGGGCGCCGGCGTGCTGGCCGTCGAGCTGGGCGATCGGCTGCGAGACGAGTTGCGGGTGCCCGTCGATGGTCTTGAGGCTGAGCTCGCGCGGGACGCTCATGGCGCTGCGCCACGGCGAGGTCGGGACCTGGTCGCCGTAGTCCCAGTTATTGACCCAGCCGAGCAGGATCCGCTTGCCGTCCGGGGTGTCGTTCCAGGTCACCGCGGCGTAGAAATCGCGGCCGTAGTCGGCCCAGCTCGAACGCTCGATCGCGGATTGCGCGGGCGTCGGCGAACATGAACTGGTCGGCCAGGATGTGGCCCCAACCGCCGCTGTTGCGATCGACGATCTGGATCTGCGCGTCGCGGCCGACGAGGTCCTTGACGTTCCACGACGGTCCAGTCGAGCGTCTCGCTCTCGTGTCCGGCGGTGCTGCGCACGACGTCGCCGCCGACCAGCAGGTTCGCCGCCGTCTCGTCGCCGCGGAGCTTCGCGGGCTGCGTCGGCGAGCATGAACTGGTCGGCGAGCACGTGGCCCCAGCCGCCGGTCGAGTGGTCGACGATCTCGAGATGGGCGCGCTTGCCGCGCAGGTCGCCGACGTTCCAGGCCACCCAGTTCAGCGTGCCGCTGTCCTGGCCCGACGCGCTGCGGACGGTCGCGCCGTCGACGACGAGATGTACCGCCGTGTCGGGCGTCGAGCCGCCGGCGATCAGGAAGTTCAGGTAGTCGCGGCTGATCGTGAAGTCGGGTGAGACGATCGTGCCCTGGTTGTTGTCTGAGTCCTGCGCGCGGCCGAAGAACGTGTCGACGACTCGCGCGCCGATGCCGCCGTCGCCGCCGATGTGCGGGCTCGTCCCCGCGAAGTCGCCGGTCGGCGTCCAGCCGCCGTAGTCGGCGGTCTCGAAGTCACCCAGCACATCGCCGGGTGGGGACGTGCCGTCGCCCGCAGCCGGATCGTGTGCGTGCGCGCCGCCACCGATGAGGAAGTTGACGTAGTCCTTGCTGATGCGGAAGGTCGGCGAGGTGAGCGTGCCCTGGGCGCCGTCGCCCCCGGCGAACGAGTTGACCAGTCCGCTGCCACTGAAGCCGGACACGTCCTGCTGGCCGGGCAGCGTCCCGCGCGCCGGCCCGGACCCGAAGGCCGTGCCGGTAGCCGTCCAGCCGCCGTAGCCGGCGGCCTCGAAGTCCTGGAAGACGTCGCCCGCCGGGGGCGTGTAGGCACCGGCGTTCTCGGCGGTAAAGGGGGTGCCGTCGAAGTCGCCGACGAAGTACTGGGTGCCCGAGCCGCCCGCGATCCCGCCGGGGTTGATGTTGACGACCAGGACCCACTTGGTCTGGCCGCCGTCGAGTTGCAGCGGGAACAGATCCGGGCACTCCCACGCCCCGTTGGTGTCGTTGGCCGGCCCGAAGTCGCTCATGTGCGTCCATGTCTTGAGGTTGGTGGAGCTGTAGAGCGCGATCTTGTGCTCTGGGCCTTGGAGACCGCCATCACCCACTTGTGCCCGGCCGCGTACCAGAACACCTTCGGGTCGCGGAACTCCGCCGAGCCGATGTCGAGCACCGGGTTACCCGCGTACTTCGTCCAGGTCCGGCCGTGATCGAGGCTGTAGGCCAACGACTGGGCCTGCGAGTTCGGGCGCGCGCTGGTGTAGATCGCGACCATCGCGCCCGCGCCGAAGCCGGCGGTGTTGTCCTTGTCGACGACCGCGCTGCCGGAGAAGATCAGCTCGTCGCCCTCGGCCGGGATCGCGACCGGAAGCTGGGTCCAGTGCACGAGATCCTTGGACACCGCGTGCCCCCAGGACATGTTCCCCCACGTGTTCCCGAACGGGTTGTACTGATAGAAAAGGTGATACTCGCCGTTGTCGTAGACGAGCCCGTTCGGATCGTTCATCCAGTTCTGCGCCGGCGTGAAATGAAACTGCGGCCGGAACAATTCCTGATACGTCGTAGCGGCCTGCGCCGCCGGGACCGCGCACGCGCCACCGATGAGCGCGGCCGCGACGGCGACGATCCGCGCGCCGCGGCGCACCCGACCGTGACGCGGACGGCGTGAATACAGCTGCATTGCTCTCTCCTCCCTCAAATCCCCCGTGGCGCGAGCCATTCCGCGCCACGACAGAACCTCTCCTACCACGCTCGTAAGAACGTTTTCAAGACGGTATCGCTCAGGATCGGAAAAGGCAACCCCAGGCCTGAACGAGACCGGCTTCCAACGAGATCTGCAATCGTTCTCATCGATGAGCCAGCCGTTGCCCACCTCGCATCCCGAGCGACGCCCGACCATGAAGCAGGTCGCCGCTCTCGCGGGCGTCAGCATCGCCACCGTCTCGCGCGCGCTCAGCGGCGACGCGACGGTGCGGGCGGATCGCCTCGCCCGCGTCCTCGAGGCTGCCAGTGGCCACACGACTGATGCCCCGAGGCTCTGGCGAACTCCCCCGCCACTGAGTCTCTGAAAACGTTTCCTCGCCCAGTCAGGCCTCGCAAGCTGGGCCGCCACCACCCAACCAGATCACGGGCGGCCCGCAGACCTGGAGTTGGCTTGATCTCAGCGTGCTCGCACGAGATTCAGGCTGCGCGGTTCTGCGCCGCTCGAGATATGCCCTCCCGACGAAATAGCAGCGACGCGTTAGGTTGGTGACGCGCGCAGCTCCGCATCCGTGTCTCCGGCCAGCACGATGCTCTCGGCGTCAACGACAAGCAGTCAGGACTGGCGCTGCTCCGGGCGGTCGGGGCACACCGTCAGCGACGTCGCAAGCTCCGCCGGCGTGCCGAATCGCGGCCAGCGCCGCGGCGCCCGCCTCCAGCATGCGTCGCGCGTCGAGGACCTGCACGATCGTGGATTCTGTTGAGCTCGGTGAAGAAGCCGATCGACTCCGGCAGCAACTCGGGCTCCAGACTCCTGGCGCAGGTCACGTCATACCTCGAGCACGCACATGACCGCAAGCGCGTGCTCGCGAGCCGCGCGAGAGGCCCAGCCTCGCGGCGAGCTCGTTCTCGATCGGCAGCTTGTCCCCGGGCCGCAGATCGCCGCACACGATCATGTCCTTGATCTGCTCGATGGCGCTCTGGGTAGGGCTGACGCGTCGTCGCTCCACACCATCAGTCCGACGGCTCGCCCGGGATGCCATCGATGCGCAAGCAGGTTTTCGGGGGCGTCAATCATGGGACAAGTCGTCCAATCCGCCAGGGAAGCGACGGTCCTCCGGATTCGCCAATTGGTTGGATAAATCCCAGCGTGCGGGTGATCAGGCGCGTTTTGCCTTGCGAAGCGTCCATGTGCCTCTGATGTGCTCCTGCGTCGCCGCCGCCGCGCCGCGGCGTCGCGCTTGAGCAGCTGCTCGTAGATCGCGACATGCCCCGAGTGCGCCCGCCAGATGTCCCGCTCGTCGGCCTGCGGGCTGTACCGGCCGCTCGCCCGCGCGTGGGGATGGATCGCGCGAATGATCGAGCGCCCGAGCCGATTCCCGGAGTGGCGCATAATGAGATCGTGATAGCGGGTGTCGGTCTCCTGGTAGCGCTCGGCGTCGTGGACCTGGCCGTGTAGCTCATCCAGCAGCGCTTTCAGCTCAGCCGAGGTCGGCGTCGCTCATTAGCTGTGCCGCCGCCCGGGCCATGTCGGATTCAAGCGCGGCCCGAGCTTCCGTCACGTCGCCGACGCCTGGAGGCACCTCGACGCCTTCAGCGACCATCTGTACCGCAAGTGGATCGCCAACTCCCTGCTGTACACGGTCAGCGCGACGGCGATCGTGCTGGTCACTGCCATCCCCGCCGGCTACGGGCTCGCGTTTGGCACGTTCCCCGGCCGCAGTTCATCTCGCGGACGCCCATCGTCATGATCATGCCCGCGGCTGCGCTCGTGCTCCCCATCTTCCTCGAGCTGAACTCGCTGCACCTGATCGGGAATGTGCTCGCCGGCGGACCCGCCGTTCTCGTTACTCCCGCCGGCGGGAGCCCGAGAAGCGGGTGAGGGTGGGCGCGGTCGCGCCGCGGCCGGCGCACGCGCCGGCCGGCAAGGTCGCGGGTCCGGGGGGCGGTGGCGATATCCGGTGGGATGGCGACGGGCGGCGGTTCGCGGTTGAAGGTCAAGATCGCGCCGTGGTTCTCCGAGACACCGTAGACGCGTTGCGCCCTGTCCGGGCTCACGATGATCCCTGCACGCCCTCGAGGTACTCGCTCGCGCTGAAGATCCCGCCGCGCCGTGGTAGGTGACGCCAGCTCGCTCAAGGCCATCGAGTGGATGCAGGACGCCGGTGTGTCGGGGTTGCGGAAGAAGAGTTGTTGATCCCGCCCAGGTCGGAGGCGGCGAGGTAGACGTCGCGGCCGTCCGGGCGACCGCCTCAGATCTCCGCGCCCGCGAGCGCGCGGCCTGAACGCAGCGGTCGCCGCCGTCGTTGGTCAGGCAGGCGAAGGGCGGCTGGGTGATCGAGCCGTTCGCGTCGCGGGTGAGGACCGCGAGCCCGCCGGAGATCTTCGACGCGACGTAGGCGTCGCGGCCGTTGGCGCTCAAGACGACGTCGATCGGCGCTTGCATCCCGTGCAGGCGCAGCGTGGCGCAGAGGCCGGCGACGCCGGACCAGCACGTCGGGAACGCCAGCGCCCCGGTGGCGTTGCGCACGAAGTTCCACAGTGTGAGCCCAGCGAAATCGACGGTCGGGGCGTGCCGACCGTCGGGCGTGAGGGTCAGCGCGATCGGCTGCTTGAAGGCGAAGCCGGCGTGCTCGTAATCGGCTGGCTGGCCCGTTGTGCTGCTCGCGCTCCCGTCGCCGCTGATGCAGGCCTTGCGCCCGGCTGGCTGCGAGAGCACGCTCGTGAGCGCGTCGCGGCGCAACTCGGCGATCGCGTGGGCTGCCGACGGCGGCAACGTAGACGTCGACGCCGTCCGGACTGACGACGACATCGGCCGCGACCGCCGAACGCGGTCCCGAAGTCTGGGCAGCCGACGCCCTGCACGAGGCGATGCATCCCTGCCCGCGGGTTGTGAGCGCGCGCCGGTGGTCGTGTCGTGGAGATGAACCCGGAGCCGCGGGAACGCCGTCCCCGTGGGAGCGCCGTCCCGCGGGGGCTCGAGGGCGAAGCGTCGCGACACGAACTCGTCACGGGGCCTCATGCGGCGATTCGCGTTGAGGGACGGTGCGGTGGAATGATCGCTACTGCAGCACTGCCGATCGCCGGCGTTGGTCACGTCGTTGGATCAGTTCTCGGATGGTGACTTGATCCTGATCGACCCTGCGATCGGGATGGCGACCAAGGCGCCCAGGATGCCGGCGATCTCGGTCGCGAGGAGGATCGCCACGAGGATGGCGAGGGGTGAGAGCTTGACCGCGCGTCCATAGAGAAACGGGCGCAGGGTATGGCCCTCGACGAGGTGGTACGCGACCAAGAGCCCCAGCGATATCAGCGCTGACGCGGGCCCGACGGTGAACGCGACGGCCGTCACGACAGCCGTCGCCACGATCGGGCCGACGTAGGGCACGAGTTCGATGACCGCGATGAAGAGGCCGAGCGGCACCGCGTACGGGACCCCCGTAACGAGCACTACGATGGTCTCAGCGACGAATCCAGCCAGCACGCTGGCCACGAGGTTCCCCGTCACAAAGCCCCCGACCGAGGCGTAGACGCCCGCGCCGATGCGCTCAACGACGCCTTGGTGGGGCGCTTGGGGATCAGCTCGCCAAAGCGCCGTCGCCACTCAGGGCCTTCGAGCAGCATGAAAAAGGTCAGGAACGCAATCACGACGGCGCCGACGACCGTCGCCGCGATGCCCTTGATGGCCGAGAACGCCGACCCAGCCTGGCCAAGGAGGCCAGCGGCACCGCGACCTGTGGTCGCGCTGCTCACTCGCTCGACAACCCGGTACTTGCGCTCGAGGAACCCGAGGGGTCCGTGTCCTTTGGTGAGATCGCCGACGAGCGCGGGGAGCGCGCTGACGAGCCTCGACATTGGATCCACGAGCGGCGGGATGAACACCAACCCCAGCACCGCTAAAACGGTCAGCGCCACCACGTAGACCGCGACGACGGCCGTGGCCCGTCCCAGTCCGCGACGCTGAAGGAATTCGACGGCCGGGTTCAGCGCCAAGGAAAGAAACAACGCCATCACGACCAGCGTCAGACCCGCCTGGGCCAACAGCATGAACTCCACCACCGCGATCACCGCCAGCAACACGCCAAGCGCGGTGAGGATCGAACGCGGCTGGAACACCACGATCACCCGGGCCTCGGCCCCAGCGACGCGCGGCGGGCGCGGGTCGGTCTGTCCGCAACCCTCCGGTGCCGTGGGCTCTCGCAGTGTCACGCGACCGGTTATTATTTTGTACGCCGCTAAATTTTGCACGCCGCAAAATTCGTCCTAGACGTCGCGACGGAGCGGCACGTCGGGTACCGCTCGGTCGTCAGGCGAGCCGCCCGGCTCTGATCCGCGGACGGGCAGGCGATGTCAAGGGTCCAGGCACCCTCAGCGTCGCGGTGACCTTGTCACGCCGAATCGGTGACGGTTGGCATCTACCGCGATGCCCGCCTGTCGGCGAGACTCACGCAGGCGGCGGCTGAACGCATGACGATCATCCGT
>CAVWNU010000010.1:0-330910 GCA_963756435.1 uncultured Acidobacteriaceae bacterium
AAAAGGACCTCGGCCGCAACGCGAAGAACCTGGCGTATTTCGACGCGATTGTCTTTGCCAGTACAACCGGCGAGCTGGACATGGACGCAGGCCAGAAGCAGGACATGCTCTCCGCCATCAAGGAGGACGGCAAGGGGTTTGTAGGGATTCACGCAGCTCTGGACACAAACTACACCTGGCCGGAATACGGCGAGATGATTGGCGGATGGTTCGATCAGCATCCGTGGATGACGTTTCAGGCACCGATCGTGAATGAGGATCCCGACTTTCCTGCGGTCCGCCATTTCCCGAAGGAATTCGTCAAATACGACGAAATCTACCACCCGAAGGATTGGTCGCGCGACAAGGTGCATGTGCTCCTGAGCCTTGATCCAACCAAGCTGGATTACGCAAACAATCCACGCATTCATCGCACCGATCACGATTTTGCCGTGGCATGGAGCAAGATGTATGGCAAGGGGCGTGCTTTTATTCCACCCTCGGTCATACGGAAGAGGCTTGGCAGGCCCCGGACATTCGCAAGATGTATTTTGAGGCGATCCGGTGGGTGCTTGGCATGACGGAAGGCAGCACGGCGCCACATCCGCGCGTGTCACCTTGAGCTTGAAGAGGGAGTGATTCGGCAGGTATGAAGAAGATCGGAATGGGGCTGGTGGGTCCGGGCTTTGTTGCAGGACATCATATCGATGCGGTTCGGCGGCTTGGAGATGTGGATGTAGTGGCTATTGCCGGGTCGTCGCAGCAGTCGGCGGAGAAAAAAGCGCGCGAGTATAAGGTGGATCGCGCCTATGGCGATTACAAGGCGCTGATAGCGGATCCTGATATCCAGGTGATTCACAATACGACACCGAACCACTTGCATTTGCCTGTTACGCTGGCAGCACTCCAGGCGGGTAAGCACGTCATCTCTGATAAACCGCTTGCCTTGAATGCTGAGGAGGGCCGCAAGTTACGCGACGCAGCGGTGGCCGCCAAGGTCGCGCATGTTGTCACCTTCAATTACCGCGGCAACCCGCTGGTGCAGCAGGCACGCGGGATGGTGGCGCGTGGCGAAACAGGCCCCTTGAGCTTCGTACACGGCTATTATCTGCAGGACTGGATGAGCGATCCGAACGTCTATTCGTGGCGTTCTGATCCTGCCAAAGGCGGAGTCACATCCGCGCTGGGCGATATTGGTTCCCATTGGTGTGATCTTGCTGAGCATGTTGCCGGAGCGAAGATCGTTTCGGTGCTGGCCGACCTGGCGACGGTCATTCCGGTGCGCTATTCCTCAGGGGCATCGGCGGAGGCGTTTGCGGTCACGAGCGGCGGCGACCGGCAGCCTATGCAGGTAAACGCGGAAGATCTGGCGAGTGTGCTGCTCCGTTTTGACAACGGCGCAAGAGGCTGTTTTTCCGTCGGCCAGGTGCTGCCTGGGCATAAAAACGATCTTGAGCTTGAAGTCAACGGCAGAGCGCTTTCGCTCAAGTGGCGGCAGGAGCAGCAGAACGAGCTGTGGATCGGGCGGCACGACCAGCCCAATCTGAATCTGGCAAAAGACCCCTCGCTGGTGTGCCGGGACGTGCTTCCGTATGTTCACCTGCCTGGAGGGCACCAGGAGTCATGGGCGGACGCGTTCCGCAATCTGCTGCGCGATGCCTATCAATGGATACGGGAGGATGGGCGTCCGGAAGCAAAGCCCGCGCCGTTACCGACCTTTGAGGATGGCTATCGTTCGACTTGTCTCGTGGAGACCATGTTGCGAAGCCATGCGGCAGGCGGACGATGGGAACAGGTACAGCAATAACTGAGGAGACCGGATGAGGCTCGGAGTATTTACGCCGTTGCTGTCGCATCTTCCCTTGGAAGATGCATTGGCGACATTGAAGTCACTCCAGATCGATACAGTGGAGCTGGGGACTGGGAACTATCCGGGTGATGCTCACTGCAAGCTGTCGATGCTGGAGGATGCATCCGCGCTCAAGGAATTCCAGCAGAAGCTGAAGGACCATGGCATATCCATCAGCGCGCTCAGTTGCCATGGCAACGCATTACACCCGCAGCAGGCGCTGGCGGAAAAAGCACGGGAGGTCAGCCGGAAAACCATTCTGCTGGCGGAAAAGCTGGGTGTTTCCACCGTTGTCGATTTCTCAGGGTGCCCCGGTGATTCCCATGCGGCGCAGTCGCCGAATTGGGTGACATGTCCATGGCCGCCGGAGTATCTGGACCTGTTGCGATGGCAATGGGACGAGGTGGTCACTCCCTATTGGACGCAGCATGCAAAGTTCGCGGCCGATCACGGCGTGAAGATCGCCATTGAGATGCACCCCGGGTTTGTGGTCTACAGCCCGGAAACCCTGCTTCGGTTGCGTACGATTGCGGGCCCGTCGATTGGCTGCAATTATGACCCGAGCCACATGTTCTGGCAGGGCATTGATCCCATTGCCGCTGTGCGGCTGCTTGGCGAGGCCATCTTCCATGTCCATGCGAAGGACACGCAGATGTATTCGGCAAATCTTTCCCTGACGGGAGTTCTGGATACCAAGCCGTATACAGATGAGCGCAACCGGGGATGGATCTTCCGCACCTGCGGCTATGGACACGGCGCGGAGTGGTGGAAGGAGTTCGTTTCCACGCTGCGCATGTATGGCTACGACGGTGCGCTTTCGATTGAGCACGAGGATAGTCTGCTCTCCCCAGGGGAGGGACTGGCGCGCGCAGCGCACTTTCTGAGCGCGGTCATTCTGAAGGAGAAGCCCGCGGCAGCGTGGTGGGTGTAACCGCGCATACCTTGTAAATGATCGAACAGGAGCCCGTTGGCGAGGATGCCGTGCCGGCTCTGGAAATGTGATGAAATGGGGACGTCCGGCTGGTGACAAAAATTTTCATGAATCGCAGAAGCTTTCTTTCAGCGACAGGAAGCCTGGTTGCTGGCAGTTCATTGCATGCGCTGATGCCCCGGGTGTTCGCAGCCGAGGGTGGTCCGGCAGGGAAGCCTGATTACAGCCTGCGCATTGAGCCATGCACGCTCGACATTGGGCCTGGTGTCTCTGTCAAAACTGTGGCGTATAACGGGCAGGTTCCGGGCCCGCTGCTCCGGTTGCGCCAGGGTGTTCCGGTTTCCATTGATGTAACGAACGCCACCGCCAATAGCGATATCGTCCATTGGCATGGGCTCGCGATCGATTCGCTCAACGACGGCGCCATGGAAGAAGGCTCGCCGATGATTCCGGCGGGCACAACGCATCGCTATTCGTTTACCCCCAATCCGGCCGGGACGCGCTGGTATCACACGCATGCTTCTTCCTATGGCGATCTCTCACTCAGCACTTATACCGGTCAGTTCGGTTTTTTGTTGATTGAAGGCCGCGACCAGCCCGAAAAGTATGACCAGGAAATTAACCTGGCGATCCATCACTGGGAGCCATCCTTTGTCCCGATGGTGGAAACGATGCGCGAGCAATCGTCCAATATGCCACTGACAAGCGGGTCGGATGTCGGTTACAAGTACGCAACGATCAATGCGCATATGTTAGGAGCGGGCGAGCCGGTACGTGTGAAAAAGGGACAGCGGGTGCTGATGCGCCTGCTGAATGCCAGCGCAACGGAGAATGTTGTTCTCGCGCTGCCGGGTCACACCTTCCAGATCATCGCGATGGATGGCAACCCGGTCCCGAATCCACGGACCGTGGAGACCATCTCGCTTGCAGTCGCAGAACGCGTCGATGCCGTCGTGAATATGAACTCTCCCGGCGTATGGGTTCTTGGCTCAGTGCTCGAAAAAGAACGTCGAATGGGCCTAGGGATCGTGGTGGAATACGCGGGGAAGAAGGGAGACCCTGTCTGGAAGGCTCCCGCTTCCACCGAATGGGATTACACGCAATTTGCCGATGCGGCCGCGGCCACGAAGCCGGACGAAACATTTACGCTCACATTCCGTGATATCGGTCCGACAGGTAAATCGAAGTTCGATACCTGGACCATCAATAATAAGTCCTGGCCGAAGATCGATCCGCTTATGGTTCAACGGGGCAAACGCTACCGACTTGTCTTGCGCAATGGCAGCGGAGATCAGCATCCCATTCATCTGCACCGGCATACGTTTGAGGTTACCCGTATCGGCGAGAAGCAGATCAGCGGACTGAAGAAGGATGTGATCAATGTGATGCCGCTGGATACGGTCGAAGTCGATTTCACGGCGGACAATCCAGGCGATACGCTCTGGCACTGCCACCAGCAGTTACACATGGATTATGGATTTATGCAGCTTATTCGATATTCGGGATAGGTGTTTAGAAGGACAGAGTCGTTGTGGGAATGATGAAGCGAATATATGCTTTTACCTTTTTCGTAGCCGCCGTTGTGACTCTTCCGGCTTCGATTCGCGTTCATGCTCAGGAGTCGCAGAACCAGGCAGGAGCTGCATCCTATGCAAAGCACTGCTCCATTTGCCATGGTGACGCAGAGAGAAGGGAATCTTCCTGGGTTCCCGCCACTGCTGGATGTAAGCCGTCAGTTGACGCCGCAACAGATCGAGAGCCTGATCCGTACAGGAAAGGGCCGCATGCCGGCATTTCCAAAGCTATCGCAGCAGGAGATGGCGTCCCTGTTGCGATTTATCACGGCCAGCGAGCCTTCCGCCGGCGAGTCAAATGGTTCTGCCAGCCTTGCTGAAGTTGGGCGGCATCTCTTCCAGCGCAACTGCGCATTCTGCCATGGGCGCGATGCCGCGGGTGGAGAAACTGGCCCCGATCTGACCCGCTCCAAGCTTGTGCTTGCGGATGTGAACGGGAATCACATCTCGGATGTGATCCGAAATGGGCGCCCGGGCACAAAGATGCCCGCATTTCGTTTATCCAATGAGGAGATGCGCAGCCTTGCCGCGTTTATTCATCATCAGGCGGGCTCTTCCCGTCCTGGAGGGCGGCGCGGGGTGGATGTCAGCGATCTGCAGACTGGAAACGTTGCGGCAGGCAAAGCGTACTTCAATGGAGCCGGTGGATGTGCAAAGTGCCATTCACCGACAGGTGATCTTGCTGGTGTCGCTTCACGCTTCCAGGGCTTGAAGCTGGAAGAGCGAATGCTGTATCCGGACGACGCAAAGAGTCATGTGACCGTTACTCTTCCAACCGGTCAGCAGATTACCGGCTTGCTCGCCTACCGCGATGAATTCACGATCGGGTTGCGTGACAGCAACCGCGTGTATCACTCGTGGCCAGTCAGACGGATCCATTTCATCGTGGACTCCCCAGTGGATGCCCATGTCGATCTGTTCAGCAAATATACGGACGACGATATTCACAACCTGATGGCATACATACAAACTCTGCGCTAATGAGGCTGAATCTTATGAAGTTCTGGAAATACGCCCTGGTTGTGGTTGCCGCGGCTCTTGCTGGATTGCCTCATCCTGGAATTGCGCAGTCGCTGGACCCTGCTGCCATTGAGCATCCTGTTCCGGATAGCTGGCCTACATATCACGGTGATTATTCCGGCAGACGGCATAGCGCGCTCACGCAGATGACAAGGCAGAATGTCGGATATCTCACGCTTTCATGGGCGTTCCAGACCAATCAGAATGCTGAGATCAAATCCACGCCTCTGTTGGTTGACGGCATTCTTTATTTCACGGTTCCGGACAATATCTGGGCTGTGGATGCGCGCTCCGGACACATGCTGTGGCACTACAACAAGCCGACCGAGGATGGAGATCATATCGGGCAGCGTGGCGTCGCCATGTATAAGGAGTGGCTCTACTTCCTTACGCCCGATGGCCATCTCGTCTCGCTGAATGCCAACGATGGAAGCGTTCGGTGGGATGTGGTCGTGGCAGACGTCAACAAGGGCTACTGGACGACGATGGCTCCGCTCGTGGTGGGGAATCACGTGATCGTTGGTGTCTCCGGCGACCTGGATAATCTTCCCGGCTATCTTCGCGCGGTTGATCCTGTGACCGGCAAGGTGCAATGGCAATGGGACAGCACGCCGCCCGCCGGAACTCCAAATGCTACGACCGGCGGCATGACATGGATTACCGGCACCTACGATAAGGAGTTGAACCTGATTTATTGGGGAACCGGCAATCCGACGCCGGTACTCAATGGAAAAACCCGTCCAGGAGAGAACCTCTATACCTGCAGTATTGTGGCCATAAATCCAGATACAGGAAAGCTTGCCTGGGGTTTCTCAGCTTCGCCGCACGATACCCATGATTGGGATGCAGTCGAAGTGCCTGTCCTTGTGGACGGAAATTTTCATGGCCGTCCGCATAAGATGCTCATGCAGGCATCGCGTAATGGCTACTTTTTTGTATTGGATCGCACCAATGGCAAGAGCCTGCTGACTGTGCCATTTGGCCCCGTGAACTGGACCCTCGGTGTGGATAAGGATGGCCATCCCATCCCGAATCCGGCAAAGGAGCCGGCACCGGATGGACGCCTGATTGCGCCGGATGAAGGCGGTCTTACGAACTTCCGCTCGCCTAGCTTTGATCCGAAGACCGGGCTCTTTCTCGTGGATGCGCATCCCAGTTACAGCCTCTATTTCGCGAAGCCAGCCGATGGCGCCTATGGCTGGGCAGGTGCAGACTATGGATTGTGGGGCAAGGGTGTCCTGGAGGCGATCGATTACCAAACGGGCAAGCTGCGCTGGACCCACGATCTGGGTGAAGGTGGGTCCAGCGCAGGCGTGCTGACAACTGACTCCGGCCTGACCTTCACCGGCGATGGATACGGAAACGTCATGGCGCTGGATACAAGAAACGGTAAAACTCTGTGGCATGCTGGTACCGGCGTAGGGATGTCCAGCTCACCCATTACATATGAATTGGATGGCCGCCAGTATGTGTTGACCAGCAGTGGCGGCGTCCTTTTTGCGTGGGCACTTCCCGATGCTGCAATCAGGACGCCGCCTGCCCGACACAAATAGAATAGAAGGAGCCGAATGTCTCCTTTTGCTTCCAGAGTCGGTTGGATGGTGCTCCTTGCGGGAAACTTGCTGTCTGCGGCGCACCTCTATGCGCAATCCGATGAAAAGCCGAAGGAAACTCCGCTGGTAGCTACAGCGGATTTCAACCGCGACGGTATCGCTGACATTGCGAGCGTCGCTGCAAACGGCAGGCTGACCGTTCGGCTCGGCCGTTCGGACGGCACGTTCCTGGAAACAGCATCCATGCCCGTGTCAGGGCGTTAAGCCACGAGCCCTGATTGCGGATGACTTCAATGGCGATGGCATTCCGGATCTTCTGATTGGTAACGATGATGGCACGGTGCTGCTGTTTCTAAGCGACGGAACCGGGCGCTTTGCTCCGGGCCGGCAGATTGCTCACCTGGAGTCGGTGACATCCATTGCAGTGGCTGATTTCAATAAGGATGGCATTGCAGATATTGCTGTGTCCGATTGGCGGGCCAGCACCGTCACCGTTTATTTCGGATCACGCAATGGCTCCTTTGACCACACATGGTCGTTCCCACTACGTATGCGAGGCACCGCGCCGCACATTACGACTGCAGACTTCAATGGCGATGGCATTCCCGATCTTGTCGTTGTTTATGGTGATGATGACGATCCCACGTTTGATGTAATGCTCGGGAACGGCAATGGCACGTTTACGGTTGCACCGGAGCGAGGATTTAGCAGGAGCCCAAACTCGCATTGCAATACCCTGACAGTGAATTGAAACCAGTGTGCTATTGAGGTGAGCTCGCAATTCGTCCGCATGGGAATACGATTTGTGCGTGATGCGGGATGAACGCGCAGCCAGCTAGTGCGTATCGCGATTGAGAAGCACCCCTCCGAGTGATTCGGATTTGCGGCAATGAGTACCGGCACTACCTGCGCCAACGAGCGCTCTTGCATGACTACAAATCCGCATTAGTAGCTTTGTATGTGAAATGTATCTCGCAGCACGGATCACGCCGCGGGTGCGAAATTGCCGAGTCACCCACCGGAGACCGATTACTACCCTCACAGATTGGGCCTCAAGGAGTCGAAGGTTGCGGGCACTGATCGCTACAGCAGACGAAGACGACGGGTCCATCTTGACTCGCGCTGCTCCGCTAAGCTGCTGATCTGCCAAAACATCGACAAAGATGTCGGTTCGCAGATTTTTGGCTGGCCCTTCAATGTTTTCTGCCGACGTAAGTCCGGTAGCTGTTTTCCGTCCTGGAAATGACTATATCCGGGATAAAGGCGGCCCATCGGATTCGGAGCGGACCTGGCGCACCAGACACAAGAATAGCTGCGACTGGAGTCGAACCGTAGACCTCTACCGTGTCAATCGACCTAAACGCTGAACGTAAAAAACTTAGCGCAATCTGGGGAAAGTTGGGAACGTTGGACAAAAATCCAACGCAATCCATATTGGCCCCTCATCGGCCCCAAACTTGGACCCCCCGGCTGGTGCCAGACTCAACGCGGCACGAACGGTGCCAGCGGGCAATCCAAATCTCATCGCGGCGGCCAACGTCACGATCACCCTCCAGGTCCATCGCGGGGACATCAAGAGCGGGAGAACAATCGGAAAGCCTCTACAATTCACCCACGACTTCCCGCCGGTTTTGGGGAACAAAGGGTCGGAGTGGAGGACGACCCTGCCGTGGGCAGCTGAGCATGGCATCACTCAACCGCCCAAAATGGGAACCTGGATGGCCTTTCCGCGAGACCACCAGCCGATCCGAATATGCAAGCAGTGGCTTCCTGCTTATGTTGTGACGAATTTTGAACACGGGGAAATTTCTCGCCTGCCAGGAATTCAAGACGCAGATCGAGGCGATACATGAGAGCGTAAGACAAGCTGGATTGCCGGTAAATCCATAGGACGTCCTCTGGACATGCGGAAACTCTTTGCAAGTTTCTGAACCTGGATTTTCTAAAGGAAGTTGTACCCAGTTGGTTCGTATTCCGCTGCGATATCGGCGATGCCTGCATTCATTGGGGCACCCCGGATTTGCGCTGGGAGGACTGCGAGATGCGGAAAGGGTTTACGAGAAAATCGCAAGCGGACGAGCCTCCGACGCGACGCAAAAACTACATAACGCCTAGCGGGCTGCAGCGCCTCAAAGATGAGCACCGGTATCTACTCACCATGGACCGCCCGGCCGTGGTGGAGGTGGTGGCGTGGGCTGCCAGCAACGGCGATCGCAGTGAAAACGCCGACTATCAGTACAGCAAGCGGCGGCTGCGGGAGATCGATGGGCGGATTCGCTTTCTCACGAAGCAAATCGAAGCCGCGGAAGTGATAGACCCGGAAGCTCCCAGAGCGGGGCATCCGGTGAAAAGGGCATTCTTCGGGGCAACCGTGCGCTATGCCGATGGCGCGGGAGCGGAGCGAGTGGTGAGCATCGTAGGCACCGACGAGATCGATCTCAACCGCAACCACATCAGTTGGGTGTCACCTCTGGGGAGCGCGTTGATGAAATCGGCAGCGGGTGACAGCGTAGTTCTAGAAGCGCCGGGCAGGACAGAATACTTAACGGTGATGGAAGTGCGGTACGAGCGCATTTCTGTGGAACCGTTCCATGAACCACCTGGCTCCGGGGCCTCAGCGAAGGTCTCCGGCCGAAGCTCATCTGATGAAGAAGAGACGATACGGCAAGGGTCGTCAAAGCGACGACCGTAATAGAGCGCCACCGGCTTTTGGCAACCGACAGGAGACGAGTTGAGTACTCGTAAATGCGCTTTCGGAGGTAAATCGCATCACCCTATGGTGATACAGCTGCCTGTGCAGCGTTTTGATCTGTAGGTTTGAGCAAGGAATCTCGATGGGACATCTATCGGACACCAAATTACCCAAAGTCCGCGGACTATTCTCGACCTCGACACTTGTAAATTATTGATTTAGCGCGGATGGCGGAGAGAGAGGGATTCTTTCAAGCCAATTTCCCAAGCCCCTGAAAACAAACACCAATAGTGCGTTTCAGCCGCTCCTGGAGCGGGTTGCCGGCCTCTTCGCCATACAGTCTCATGATGGTCCATGATGCTTGATATGGGTCAAAAACGACCAGAAACTGTAAGCAGTGTAACCACAATCTGGCCGCTGGAGAACCGGTTCTGGCGGAGAGAAGTATAAAAAGGGCCACCCGCAAGGTGGCCCTTTCAGATTCGGGACGGAGTCGGGTTACATCGGGTTACACACCTGGCGAGCGCGGAGGAAGGCGGAGAGATGGGATCATCCACCAGGCTGCGGCTGTGGAATTTTTCTGAACGGCCTCCTCGTATGCCATTGCCTCTACCTCCTCTTTAGTGGGGTTCGTAACGGTGTGGATGATGGCCTTCTTCAGTGGCCACCGACCGGCTGTTCACAGATGATCTCCTCGGGCACGTGGCCGACCAACTTGAATCCTTCAGCATCCGCCCGCAGTAGGGTATCCTCATCGATGATCGATCACGACACGCGGTCTCTCGCCATCATTCTTAACGCCGCCGGTACCGAGCGCATCGCGGGTCAGGGTGACCGCACCAACCCGGCCAGCAAGACCGCGACGAGCGTGCTCTTAAGAGAGGCCGCCTCCTGAGTTTCGGGCTTAAACGGCGGTCCAGCCGCCATCAATCAGTATGGTGTGACCAGTGATTAGGGAAGCGGCGGGTGACGCCAGAAAGACGACGGCTCCTATAACCTCTGAGGGTTCGCCGATCCGGTGGAGCGCGGCGATCTTGCTGACGGTCTCTGCGTGGAACTGCGGAGAGGAGAGCACGGGTTCGGTGCCGGGCGTGTAAATGAATGTTGGCGCCACAGCATTCACGTTGATGTTGTAAGGACCCCACTCTACAGCCAGACACTTGGTAAGGTGCGCGATGCCTGCCTTTGTCATGCAATAGACCGATTCTGTAGGAAGAGCTACGAAGCCCGCTTGGGAACTCATGTTGACGATGCGTCCGCCGCCTTGCTCCTTCATAAGCTTGGCCGCCGCCTGGCATGCGAAGAACGTACCCTTGAGATTGACGGCCAGTGTGCGATCAAAATCCTCCTCGCGCACGTCTAGCGCGAGATTCGTCGGGGCCACGCCCGTATTGTTGACCAGCAGGTCGAGCCTCCCGAAGTGTGCGGCAGCGGCTTCGGTGGCTTGGCGAACCTGTTTCAGGTCGGTCATGTCCATCTGCAGGGGCAAAGCCCTTCGCCCGCATGCTTCGATCGCTTCGACGACATTCGCATGTTGACTGCTATCACGAAGGCCGAGTGCAACGTCAGCACCGGCCTCGGCGAGGGCGATGGCGATCGCCCTCCCAAGACCACGGGCGGCGCCGGTTACCAGCGCGACTTGACCTTCTAAACGGAACGACGGCAATGATCCCACTGGCGACTCCTTCACAATCCGATGTATACGATGCGTTCTACATGACCAGATAGGCAGCTCACCGGTCATACCTTCACCAACATTACGGCTGCCTCTAAGCTTGCGCCAAACCTCATGGGAATCCGTCGCGTCACTGTGCGTATGGTCTGCGACTAACTTGCGCTTTTCGGGAACGAATCCAACGACTAGCACCATACTGTAAATCTTGATGGTTCATGGGTAGGGTTGTTCGAGACCGAAACCCTGTCACACCGACCACTCGCCGAGCCGAAACCAGAGCCCAAACCAGAATCGAAATCGGAAGACAAACACGCAGCAAAAGCCTGCAAACAGCCAAGATAAACATTAGGCGGCGTCACGTAGGGCGGTGCGGGCTGTCGGTGCTGTTCTGGGTTGCGTGTTTCGGGGTCCGCGCTTCTTACTTCCCTCTCTCCTAATGAAACAGGCCCGGCTTTCGCCTTCCGTATCGGTGATTAGGTACGTCAGCACCTGCGAGCGTATGCGACTGGTAGGCTGATGCGATGCGTTATCCGCAGTCCATCTTGATCGTCAGCGGAGCACCCGGCAGTGGCAAATCGACCGTTGCTCACGCGCTAAAGGACGCGTTACCAAATTTTGCGTTGCTCGAGAAGGATCAAATTAAGGAAACACTCTTCGACTTCCTCAACCACGAAGATCGGGCCGCTTCCGAAGTCTCGCAAACACTCAGCTACATCGCAATGCAGGTACTTTGGACACTTGCACCCGCCTGTCCTCTGGTCATTCTTGAAGCCAACTTTCGCACGAAGAGCGAAGCTGAACGGACACATTTCGCCGCTCTGCCGGGCCGTAAGTTAGAGATCCACTGCAGCTGTTCACTAGAGGAAGCCGCGCGCCGCTTTGCCGCCCGCGCCGAGAAACGCCACCCCGTCCACACGCTACGCACTGCGTCCGCCGCACTCCTGGCAGAGTTCGATCAGCCATTCGGTCTAGCACCCGTGATTGAAATCAATACGAACTTACCCTTCGAGATAGAGGAGCTGCTGGGGCGCGTCCGCGTGCATTGGCCAGAGATCGAGTAGCCCACTAAGCGGGATCGCCTGAGGAATCTCAAACTGCGACCCTCCCGAACTCAGCAGTGACCAGTACCCGGGCTGGAGCAGAGCGAAAACACCAGCATCCAGCACGCGGTCCATCACGATTACGAAAGCAGTCTCGGCCGGTGGCTCAGCCCAGACCCTACACGGGAAGCTATGACTGGTCGAATCCGCAGAGCTTCAATCGCTATGTTTGTGCGAGTAATAATCCGACGGGTCCCTTTGGTACGGTCGATTGCAGCCAATCCTCCTGAACCAGTCCCCAGCGCATCAGGACGATCTCGCGCTCTCCGGTATCCAGGTTTTATCTCGCCCATGCAGGCGGCCGCTCCGAACTCGGAAGGCCTCGTTGTGTGTTCGGCTCAGGGCTGAGAGTGAATTCGAGCGTGGAGCTTTGCAGATGGAGCGCGGATAATGGCAGCCACGAGTCATTGTTCTCCTTTCCATCGAACATTACTTGCTGGACGTAAGTGCCGCTCCCGGTCGACCGGATGGACAACTTGCGGCCGTCGCCCAGATGGATGGTGGCACTGGAGAACATCGGCGTGCCTAGGAGCAGGCCGCCGACTCCAGGAATTCCCGGGTAGAGCCCCAGTGCGTTCCATAGAAATACGCCCGAGGTTGCTCCCAGATCGTCATTGCCCGGGATGCCGTTTGGTTTGGTGCTGAAGGTCTGTTGCTCGATGCGGGTAACGACCTGCTGCGTCTTCCACGGCTGTCCGGCAAAGATGTACGCATAGGGGGTTACGAAATCGGGCTCATTTGCCATGTTGAAGCAGGGCTCGCCCCAGCAAATGAGCTTACGGAAGAACTTGTCGAGTCGCGGAGTTGTGGCGTCGCCGATCCGTTGAATAAGACTCGGATAGTCGAACGGGATCATGAAGGTGTACTGGTAGGTGTTGCCTTCCTCAAATCCATCTTGATCCGTAGATACGGGCGCATTGGGCCTCTTGGGAAGCGACTTGTCGGCGTCAAAGCCCTGCAGCCATGTGCCATCAGCGTTTCTCGGGCGAATCCAGCGCGTTTCCGGGTCAAAGAGATTGGTCCAGCTCTCCGACTGCTTCAGCAGTTTCTGATATGCCGCTGCGTCACCGAGGCTGTCCGCGAACTGTGCGATCGCGAAGTCATCGTTCGCGTATTCCAGTGTGCGCGAAGCGGCGCTGGGATCCTTGTCGATAGGAACATAGCCGAGCTTAAGATAGTCCGTAAGATAAGGGCGCTCCTCATTGTCGTGCGGCCCTTTGCCCGGCTCCGTTGCGGCTTTGACCATGTAGCGAAGAGCCGCCTTGGTATCGAAGTTACGTGCGCCGAACGCATAGGCAGAGGCGATGAGCACCGTCGGTGAGTCGCCATTCATCACGTATGTTACGTCGTTCGCAGCAGGCCAGCGGGGAAGCCAGCCGCTTTGCTGGGCGTCGTTGACGAGTGACTGCATCATGTCGCTCACTCGATCCGGGAAGAGCAGCGCTTGCAACTGAATCGTGTTGCGGTAAATGTCCCAATCAGAAAAATTGGCATACTGCGCATGCTGCTGCGTGGAAGCGAGCGAGCGGATCTTCCCATCGAAGCCGATGTAATCGCCATTGCCGTCGCTAAAGAGGTTAGGCGCCAGAGTCATGTGATAGAGGGCGGTATAGAAGATCTTCCGCTGGTCCGCAGTGCCGCCTTCGACCGGAATGCGATCGAACAGACTGCTCCATGTGGCGCGGGCGGAGGCATGCACCTGCTCAAAATCCCAGCCGGGAAGCTCCTGATTGAGATTCGCGAGCGCGTTCGCTTCGCTCACGTAGGAGATGCCGACCTTGAGCTGGACTTGTGATTCCTCACCGAAATCAAGCCATGCTCCGGTATGTCGGCCTGCGGCTTCGCGCTGATCTTGCTGTATCGTCCCGTCCTTCCATGTCTCGAAGCTGTGGAACGGCCGCTCGAATCGCGCGGCGAAGTAGAGCGTGTAGCGGGAGTTTGTCCCGCAGAACCCGCCTGCCGTGGCGGAGCCGCTGACAGCATCACTTCCAATGACGCGAATCCTTGTCCCATCGTGCTGCCGGCCGACAGGCGGAAGAGTCGCTACGTGCACATCTGTGCTGGCGCTGGTGCCCTTCACAAGAATGCGCGAGGGCTGACCCGGTGGAAAGTGAATGCGGGCAATGCCGGCGCGATCTTTGACACTTAACTCCACCTTGCTTCCGTTGTCGAGCGTGGCCGCATAGTAGCCGGGATGCGCCTCTTCCTGATCATGACGAAATGCGACGGCGTATGCGTCGGGTGTGGACGCTGGACTCGTCGTGAGTTCCCCGGTCCAGGGAAGGATGGGGAAGTCGCCGTAGAGTGGGCAGCCGGCCCCGCTCAGGTGCGTCAGGCTGAATCCACGGATGCTCGCTTTGTCATAGAAGTACCAACCATCGCTGCCGCTGTCCGGACTCCACTGGATCATGCCGAATGGCAAGGATGCGCCGGGAAACGTATTGCCGTCCCCCGTCGTGCCGATGAACGGGTCGACAGCATCGTAGGCTGTTTGCGCGCCGGACTGTGGCGAAGTGTAAAGCACACCAAGAAACGTGATGGCGAACAAATTCGAGAGCTTGAACATGCTGCCTCCGGCCAGGCGATCTTAGGCACACGGCGATCTGAACTGGCCGCTGCCCACGTGTTGGAGTGTAGAACGTCTATATACACGTTTCCCATGACGGCCCGTCAGGCATTAATCTTTGGCTCGCAAGCAGACCGTTTCCGGGCGCAGATCTCTGCTGATCGCATCTGTCCTTTTTCTTTTCTGTAATTAGCGACGTTTGCAGTTTTTTAACCGCAACTGGGGTCCTAAAATGTCGCGCCACGAGCGCCACTGGAAGCCTGCGGTGATTGTTCCTGGTCTCCCCGGAATGCTAAGATTCTTCACTTCCAGGGAAACTTGAGGAATTGGGAGTGGCAAACGTCGACACTTTGGCCCATACGGCGGTGGATGCACTCTCATCTGACCAATGTGAAGAGCAGGTCCGCCGCATTCTCCAGTCTGCAACCTTCCGTAACGCTGCGACCCTGCAGGTGTTGCTTCAGTTCCTGGCCGCCAAGACTCTCGCCGGATCCCCGGAGAGCCTGAAAGAGTACACGATCGGCGTGGAAGCGCTGGGTCGTAAGGCCGATTTCGATCCGAAGATCGATCCCATCGTCCGCGTGCAGAGCCACCGGCTCAGGCTGAAACTCAGAGAGTATTACGATCTCGAAGGCTCTGACGACCCGATCCTGATTCAATTTCCGAAGGGCCATTATGTGCCGATTTTCTTGCCGAAGCCGGTTCCTACGCCGATGAGCAGCAAATCAAGCGGCATGGACTTGGACACTTCAGCGGATTCGTCTGACGAGCATTCGCTTGCGGGCACCGGCTCTGCAATTGAAGGAGCGATTCCGCCGGCTGCACGACCGCCGCGCCGGCGGTGGACGATTCTGGGAGCAGGTATTGTTCTTCTCGCGATCGGGTCTCTCGCCTACTGGGCGGGAGGACGGAATGCTGAAAAGGGATCCAACGAAACCCTCACGACCGATTCGAAGTCTCCGGCCAACGCGAAAGAGCGCCGGGTTGAGGTTTTTTGGAGTCGCTTCCTCGCTGGCGATACCTCGCCTGTGATCGCCTATCCAGATGCGGTTTTCTTGCTGGATGACTCGAATGATCTCTTCCGCTTCCGCCACGGCGCAACGGACAACCGCGGTGCGCTGGTCGATCCCCATGTCGCTCGCCAATTTGCGTCCAATCCAAAAATTGTGGCGCAGGCCGGTTCACTTTATTACGAGAACGGGTACACGGGCACCGGCGAGCTTGAGGGCGTGGCGATGCTTTTCGGTTTGCTGGGACGCATGGGCCTGCGGCCCACCATCAAATCGAGCCGAGACATCACGCCCGACGATTTAAATCAACACAATGTCATTCTGCTGGGCTCTCCGTTTCAGAACGCTGCCGTAGCGCAACTGTTCACTGCTGGCGACTTCAGCTTCCAGAACCCAGACCAGCATCTTGAACAATGGCGAGCTCAGATCCTTGATGCGCATCCTCATGCGGGCGAACATTCCAGCTACCGTACCGAACGCGACTCGGCAAGTCAGGTGCTGAAGGCCGACTATAGCCTGATTACGATCGGCCCGAGCGTAACGCCAGGACGATCGATCGCCATCCTGGGCGGACTCGATACCACGGGAACCGAGGGCGCAACGATGTTCGCTACCTCAAGTTTCGGGGTTGAGCAACTGGAGAAGGCGCTCGATAGCTTGGGAAACGGCAGCAAGGGAGACTTCCCTCCATTCCAGGCGCTCGTTCGCGTTGATCTGGCAAAGGGTTACCAGGTTTTAGGGGCCGACCTGGTTTCGCCTCCACTTGCTGCCATCAAAACGCGCGGCACGATCGCGCGGCCGCCTCGCACTAGCTCCGGCGGCCGCCTGGCAGTGCCCGGCCAGTCCTCCGCACGGCTTGTTTCGATCTTTGCGCTTCTCGTCTCGCCAGCCGCGGACATAGCGCCCGCTGGCAGACCGTTGCAATACGGTCGCCCACCATTCCGCGCAATTCCTTTGGAATCCGCACGCGAGGCGGCTGTAACAGGCCGTGTAACGTGGTGAAACACGCACAAAAGACAGGGGAAATACGCGATGTCGCGGTCTCGTATCCCCCGGGTAACTAGCCTGCGGCACGCCTGATCTTTAGCGTTGCGACAGTTCTGGAAGGAATGCGTAGCACGTTGAAGTCTTTGGAGGTCAAGATGAAGTTGCGTCAAAGTTTGCGGGCCGTAGCCTTCAATCTCCTCTATACAGCGGTTCGGGAAAGCAGGGTGCTGGGTCTCCTCTGCCTGCTGGCAATGGCGACCCCGGTACTCGCGCAGGGCGTCAGTGGGCGCATCGTGGGAACGGCGATGGACTCGAGCGGGGCTGCGATCACGAATGCGCACGTGACCGTCACCAACCAGGACACGGGGATCAGCACCTCGGTCGTCACCGATTCGCGCGGCGAATACCGTGTCAACAACTTGCCGCCTGGCAACTATCAAGTGCAGGTCGAAGCACCTGGCCTGCAGACGCTCATTTCCAAAGGCAACGTGGTCACGGTGGACAATGCGACCGTCGTGCCGCTCACGTTGCGAGGTCGGCTCCGCGTCCCAGTCGATCACGGTCACGTCGGCGGCTGCCGCTGGTCGACCCACCAGCTCGTCGCTGGGTGAGGTGCTCGAGTGCACGCGACGTCACCAGTCTTCCGCTGAACGGCCGCGTCTTCTCGCAGCTGGTGCAAACGGTTCCCGGCTCCGTCGCGGCTGGCTTCGGCAGCGCGCCCGAGGCAGCGGCGGGCGCCGGTTCCTCCGGCTCCATCACCGCCAGCGTGAACGGCATGCCCTGGGGCGGCACCACCTACACGCTGGACGGCGTCAACAACATGGAGCTGCTCAATGCCTTCATCAACGTCACGCCGCCGCTCGACTCGATCCAGGAGATGAAGATCTCCACCAACAACGCCGACATCACAGTTGGCACCTATGGCGGCGCGCAGGTGAACGCCTTCATCAAGTCCGGCACCAACTCACTCCATGGTTCGGCTTACGAGTTCTTTCGCAACGACGCGCTGAATGCCTACCAGTGGCGCGCCAGCAGCAAGGCTCCCGTACCGCGCGAATCAATTCGGCGGATCGCTCGGCGGACCCATCATCAAGAACAAGGCCTTCTTCTTCGTCGACTATCAAGGGCTGCTGCTGCGCAATGGCATCAGCTACATCCTCACGCGTGCCGACCGACTCTGATGACGCAGGGCACCTTCCTGAAGAGCCAGTTCCCGGGTCCCATCTACGATCCCACGACCAAGGCGCCGTTTCCCACCGTCAGCACGCCGCAGGGGGACGCCTGGCAGATTCCGGCAAACCGTTTCGATCCCGTCTCGGCAAAGATGGTCTCTGGCAATCGCATCTGGCCGGCTGCCACCGATCAGTCCAGCATCAGCAACAACTACAAAGCCAACACGGTCGAGCCCGATAACAACCACCAGTTCGACATCAAGGCCGACTATCAGTTCAGCAACGGCGACCGCTTCTTCGGGCGCGAATCCTATCAGCGCCGCGACCTCTCCGCCCCATCTCCCGGCACGCCCTTCATCCAGATCGGCGACGTGAACGCGCAGACGCGGGATCACAACGCCGCGCTCGGCTACAACCACACATTCTCGCCAACCATGGTGAATGAGCTGCGCTTCGGTTTCAACCGCTTCTACACCAAAGATTTTGGCAACGACCTCGGCACCAACGAGAACACCGCTCTCGGCATTCCCAACGGCAACGACGCTGCTTTCGGCGCCACCGGGATCGGGCAACTTCAGCATCGGCAACATCGCATCCACCGGCTCGCAAGGCTGGACCAACTCGCACCGCATCAGCAACTCCTACCAGATCACCGACAACCTCACGAAAGTCTGGGGCAAGCACACCTTCACCTTCGGCGAGGACTTCCGCCGGCTGCAGGCCTCGCTTACCAACTCCGATGCGAACAAGAACGGCGACTTCACCTACGTCTCCGACTACACCAGCAGTTGCACGATGGATCCCTCGTGCGACGCGACCGGTCGGCGGCAATCAGTTCGCCAGCTTTCTGCTCGGGCTGCCATCGAACCTCGATCGCGGCTTCGTCGCGACCGAACCCGCGACGCGCGCCATCCTGCTCGGCGTCTACACGCAGGACCAGTACCGCGTCACGCGCAGCCTTACCCTGAATCTCGCGCTTCGCTGGGACCTCATCACCGCCGCCATCGACAAGCACAACCGGCAGTCGAATTTTAATCTCGCCACCGGCGTGCTCGACTTCGCGACCGACGGGAACCGAGGACCGAACGTGGACAACTACTATGGCGGTTACTCTCCGCGCGTTGGCTTCGCATACGCTCCGGGCAACGGCAACACGACCCTCATCGGCGCCTTCGGCGTCACGCACTTCCCCGGCAACTTCGGCGCGATGGGCGGGTTCCTGGAGCGCAACTTTCCCTTCTTTGAGGTCTTCACCAGCCCCGCGCAGCAGCGCAACGTGCCGCTCGCGCCGCTGAGCGCAGTCGGGCTGCCGCAGTACGTTCCGACTCCGACGACCGCGCCCATTGCGCCGCCGCCGGGTGTTTCAGTCAGTCTCATGGCGAAGAATATGCAGCCGGATGCCGCGTACGCATGGAACTTCGGTGTGCAGCAGAAGCTCACCGACAGCATGGCCTTCAGCATCACCTACGTCGGCACGCGCGGCATTCACCTCTTCCGCCGCTACAACATCAACACGCCGCCGCCAGGCGATACGCCGTTCAACTCGCGCCTTCCATATCAATACTTCACGCCCGGAGGAGATCAGTACGCCACGAACATCGGCTATGCTGCCGCGGATGGTTCATCCATCTATCACGGGCTGCAGACTGAGTTCAAGATGAACTTCACCCGCGCTCTCACCGGCCGGGTGAACTATACGTGGTCGAAGGTGATCGACGACATGAGCGTCTGGTGGCCGCTCGACGACCGCGTGAACCGCGGTGAGGGCACCAACCAGGCGCCGAACATCCCGCAGAATTTTATTGCCAGCCTCGTCTACCAATTGCCCTTCGGGCGGGGCCAGCGATGGCTCACCGCGGCGCCGAGGCCGACGGAACTGCTCCTGGGCGGCTGGCAGCTCAGCACAATCTCCAAGCTACAGTCTGGCAGCCCGCTCACTTTCAATGCGGCCTACGACAACCTTGGCAGCGGTGTGACGAATCGTGCCAACGTCACCTGCGATTCGGTACGCACCATCGGCTCGGTTTCACAGTGGTTTGACACCAGCTGCTTCACCACGCCTGGCCCGTTCCAACTGGGCAATTCGGGCTCCGGTAAAGTGCACGGCCCTGGATACTACAACGCAGACGTCTCCCTGTCGAAGTCTGAGACCATTCGTGAGCAGATGACGGTCAGTATGCAGATCGACGCCTTCAACCTGAGTAACACGCCACACTATTCGAATCCGGATACAAATCTCGCCGATTCGAACTTCGGCCAGATCGGCGGCACAAACGGCACGCCGAGACAACTGCAGATCGGTGTGCACTTCACCTTTTAGCCATCTTTCCCGGCGCGTGCTGCCCTGACTGAACCACATGGCGGCACGCGCTTCTTTTTACTGCGCAAACGGGCTGGTTCGCTTCATGTTAAAAGCACAGAGAGGGTTACGTATGAACAGGAGGGCCTTCGTCCTCGGAGGGATAGCCGTGGGACTGGCGTCCTGCCTGGAGGGCCTGCCTGCCCTAGCATCTACATATCGGCCAGCGCGGAAGAATCTGGTGCCAGAGACCCCGTGCGCCGCACCGAACTACTGGTGCACCTGGGCCGTGCAGAATTACATGTATGGTAGTGACCTTAAAAGTCTCCGGCCAGAGGTCCTCGAGGGCGCGTCTGGCAGCCAACTCGCGCACGACGCGATGTCGGAGGAGATGCTGTTCGGCAGCAAGGGCTGGGCCGACCGCTTCTTTCCTCAGCGTGCGCAAGGACCTTTACCTGATGCTCGATGATGGCTGGGAATCCGGCGGGACTGCCACTTTCGAATTGGATGCGCGGAAATTTCCCTCCTTCTCTGGCCTGCCCGAGGAGCGGCTTGCGAAGCTGAACCGCGCCGTCCGGGACGCAGACTGGCGGGCCGCAGCCCTGTGGTGCCGCAACACACCTGGGGGCAGCCGCGACGAGCAACTCGAAAAACTGAGTGAAGCAGCGGGCATCGACTACTGGAAGATCGATATCGGCGATCCTGCATTCCATTTAATCGATGTGCGCGGCAGGAATCACACCCAACTGCTGTTGGAGCATGTGCATGGCGAGTTACCGGTGAATGGTGATTGGCGCCGCGATGGCCGCTTCGGCGCTCAGCCGCCGCGCTCCCGGCGGCAGCAGATTCTCGCCCACACCGACGTGTATCGCACCTACGACGTGACCTCCATCCTGTCGCTTTCCACGACGCTCGATCGTCTCGCGGAAATGTTGAGAGGTGCGCAGGGGAGCGGTGTGCGCGCATTGCTGAACGTCGAGGACGAGGTCTACGTCGCTGCGGTAATGGGCTGCACCATGGGTGTGCTGCGTCATCCGCTGGAAGGACTGCGGCCGGGGCCGGATGTGGACCTGTTCTTCAACGGACCAAGACGCGCCAAGCGCCGCATGGACGAGGTGGTTCGTGCCTTGCGCTGGCAGCGCATCGCTCCACCTTACTCCGCGGGCAGCGGGACGATCCGCATCAGCGATGAGATTCTCACGGACAGCTGGACCTTCGAGCGCGGACAAACGTGGCAAAACGATCTGGTAGGTCAGACGGTACAGCAGGGAGCTCCCGCGGCTATCTCCCGCAATGTTGCGCTTCCACGTGTCACCTCGACGGGCGAAAAGCCGTTCCTGTTTGCATCTCGTTTTCCGTGCGGCGCTGTTGCCCTGGGCTTGCAGGAGCGCACGATACCTGGGCGCGCCTGGACCATGCCGCAGGCCGATGTCGAGCTGCATGTCGGCGATGCGTCTGGACCGTTTGGAATCTTCGGCAGCACCCGGTCCGTTGCGCTGATTTTTGATCGCCCGCTCGGTGGCCGCCGCGTGTTCGCGCAGGACCTCGCCGGTGACGAAGCTGCCGATATCACGGGTCAAATCCACATCGACGGAGGCCGACTGCAACTGAACGAGTCGAATCTGCGAAGCTTGGGATTGCAAGCAGCGACAGACGGCGATCTGTCGTCGCCGGGCCTGGTTCTCGCATTGCGTTAGCCCCAACCACGTCCTGCATCTGCACCCAAGGAGACGTCACGATGATCAAAACGCGCCATGCGCTGGCTGCATTCCTTGTCGCATGCAATGGATTCGCAGCGGCGCAGCAGCCTGTGGTCTCCTCCCCACTCGGCTTCACATCATCGAACGTATCGTTGCAGCAGTCCTTCGATTGGGCGAAGCAGCAGGCTCTCGCCTATGCCCACCCAGCCTCCGGTGCCATGGGGCCGTGGTGCGAAGCGGCACTGCCCGGGCGCAATGCGTTCTGCATGCGCGATGTATCGCACCAGACCGAGGGCGCGGCCGCGCTCAGCCTTTACGCGGCCAACCGGAACATGCTCGATCGCTTTGCACAATCGATCGCCAAATCACACGACTGGGCTGCTTACTGGGAGATCGATGGCGAAGGACATCCTTCCTCCGCCGACTATGTCTCCGATACCGATTTCTGGTTCAACCTTCCGGCTAACTTCGACGTGCTCGATGCAGCCACCCGCATGTGGCGCTGGACAGGTGACGACAGCTACCGCAATGATCCCGGTTTTCAGCGCTTCTTCCGCATCACAATGACGGACTATATGCGGGTCTGGCAACTCACGCCGGACACCATTCTCACCCGTCCTCGTATCGCGAACCAGCGGCAGGCGGGAGGCCGATTCGTGCACTCCCGTGGTATCCCAAGCTACACGGAGGATTCGAAGGACTTCATCTTCGGCACGGATTTACTCGCGTCCGAGTATCGCGCGATGCAGTCTTTCCAGGAGATCGCTTCCACCACCGCCGACCGTAAGCTCGCGCAGCAGATGCAGCCAACCGCGGGCGCCATCCAGTATCTGCTGGAACGCGTCGCATGGTCAAAGACTCAGCATCACTACCTCGGCACGATTCGCAGGGATCTGAGTGGTTCCGGATCGGGTGACGCTCTCGTGCTGTACTTCGGAGCGTCGAAAGATCCGGCACATCTTCGCGGAGCGCTTAATTACATCTCTTCGCCGAACTACTGGAAGCACATCAACATAGAAGAAGAGACCTATCTTCCCCTCACTCTCTTCCGCTACGGCAGAATCGATGTAGCGTACCAGATACTCGAGGACCTCAGTAGCCCGCAAAAAGACCGCCGTGAGTACCCCGAGGTCTCCTATGCCGTCATTGCCGCGCTGGTTAGCGGAGTCATGGGACTCGAGCCCCGGCACTCCGGCGAGCCGTTCGATATCCGCACCCTTTCGCTCCTGCCCGCCGCCGACCGCGCGACGCTGTCGGGCGTCGCCATTAACAGGAATCACCTCGAAATGACGCATATCGGCCATTCCCAGACGCGCCTGAAGAACAATGCTGGCCCCGCGCTGCGATGGCGCGCCGCCTTCATAGCGCGAGTGGATCATCTCCGGGTCAATGGCAAACGCGTTGTCGCGAGACAGGCAACGCTGGCCAGCGGGGAGACCATCACCTGGACCGATGTGATCGTGCCTCCAGCCGCAGAGGTCATCGTCAGCAAGTGAGAAGCTCCTTTGCTGTTTCATAACCAAGGAATGGCTCGCCACTCGTTCGCCCGTTTAACTCTCAATCGCGTTCTCCTGCAGGTTATCCACGAGGTCCGGTCGGCGACGCCGCTGTTCCGTTGGCATCTTCACTTCGCAAACAGTTGCTTGGAACGACTGGAGCGCATGCGGCTTCGAGAAGTATTTAAGAGCCCCCGGCTACCACTGGCCACTCTTCTGTCGACGTTTCCCACAATCAAATTTGCTCGTGAAAAGAATGTTGCACTGCCACTAATCAAAACGGAGTCCTTTGAGGGCTCGCCTGATGCCGAATGGCGCTGCTCGACCGCAACCGTGTCTATCGCTCCGCACGCTTTCACATCTCGGCAAAGGTGAATGAGATCCGAGCGCACGTAGGAGCGGAGATTGCGGTCTCGAGCTTTGGGCCGCGAGACTCACGCCTCCCACATGGCTGCCGCATCAACATGCTGCAGAACCGGCGCGGATCTCGCTGCTGTGCGAATCGCGCACTGGATACCAGAACCTTTGCCAACTCATCACCGCCTTCAAGATGCGGGAGAAGAACAAGGGCGAAGGCGCAGCACTGCTCTGTGATCTCCAGCAATATGCGTCTGGCCTGGTGTGTCTCACTGGCGGAGACGAAGGTCCGTTGGCTGCCGCGCTGGTCAACGGCGGCGAGGAAGCCGGTAGCCGCGCAGTGAAGCAACTCGCGCAGTTGTTTGGCCGCGAGAATGTCTATGTTGAAGTGCAGCGGCATCAGCAGTGCGAGGAAGAGTGGCGGTATCAGGCGGCCCTTCGCATTGCAGAGTCGCTGCGCCTCCCTGTGATTGCCACCAATGGCGTTCGCTACGGGACCGCATATGGGCGCGAGGTTCTGGATGTGTTGATAGAGGGTGTCACAAATGAGAGAGACAAGCTTCTGTTCAGTCTCTTTCTTGCCACAGGCCTGAGAGTCTCTAAGCTACACCAGTTGAATCGGGATTCAATCAGGATCGACATCACCACGAACGCGATTGGCGAGGAGGAAATCCTGGGAGTCGGCGAGATCGTCGGCAAAGGTTCCAAGCGTCGTCGGTTCTATGTTTACCACGCGACTCTGATGCTGTTCGCGGCTTACCTCACGCGCCGCGAAGACAAACAAGAGGCGCTCTTCCTCTCGGAGCGCCGACAGCGGATGTCCGTGCGGGCGATCCAGTACACGCTCGACATCTGGACCCGTCGTTTAGGTCTCGAGCACATCAATGTTCACAGGCTGCGGCACACTCCGCAACGCGTATGGAGAACGCGAACATAAGCAGTCTGGTACTCAAGGATCTGACGGGCCACTCCAGCTTCACCACCACGGCCAAGTACTTCAAGCTGACGGATACGACACTGGCCCGCGGGTATTTCTCGGCCATGGAGTACCTGCGACAATGATGGCTATCGATTTGCCAGAGTCTTTTCTCATGCCTTTTATCGGAAATCAAGGCCAACCAGGTGTTCACGCACGCTGCCGGCACGAAGCCAAGTGAGCGTAAAGCTCCGACATCGGTAGATAGTCTCAAGTACACCCGAGCAGATATCGAAGAAACCCGCAGGTTTCTCGACGTACTCGCGGAGCGGAATCGGCTGCTCGTAGTGCTGTTTTCAGTTTCCGGTCTTTTTCAAGTTCGCGAAGAAAGACAAAGAAGGTGAGCCAATACGGTTAGAGGGCAACTGGGATCATGTTGCAGACGTGCTCAACGCATTCAAGGAATATCCGAAAGCGATCGAGTTTCGGCACAAGAGCTGGGACGACCCTTGGGTTTTGAGCGCACTTCGTGAGCATGGAACAGCCTCGGTCAATATCGACGAGCCAAGACTTGGAGCTTCTCTGCACGGCACAGAATATGTCACCGCGCCAGTCGCGTACCTGCGACTGCATGGGCGCAACTACAAGAAATGGTTCAACTCGAAGAACCGGGACGAGCGTTACGACTACCTCTACAAACCGCAGGAACTGGAGCCGATTGCAGAATCGCTAAGGGGCATGCAAAGAAGGTCGAAAAAGAACCAAGCCGAAGGCAGGCGAAGAAGGTCATCGCCGCAATCAACAATCACTACAAGGGAAAGGCTGCGGTGAATGCGATTGATCTCAAACGATTGCTCGGCATCAAAGACACTCCCGTGCCCAATGAACTCGCGAAGGCCTATCTGCAACTCAGAGGCGAATCGGGTTGAGTCTGCCTTAGCCACGTAGCATCTTCCCGCCGCCCTGCGAAGGATGCGCCAGCGTGGTTGTGTGTCCATGGCAGCCTCCTTCATGATCGTCAGTGTACTGACCCTCAGCCTTGTCGATTCACCTCGATTGGCTGAACACGTTTAAGATTGGCCGCCAAACTCATAATCCATAAAACCGGAATGCAGGACGCAGGACAATTGATCGCTCCACATCGCATGAGAGTGGTTCATGCTCCCGATCATTTCGTTCACATTAGCTGGAATTCCGACGACTCTAAGAAACAGTAGCGTGTAAGACGCCGTGGCTCTACCCGGTGCAGTTGTAGAGAGCCCAACCGATTGCGGCGGGCACATCATTTTCGTGTGTTTCGCAAAGTCGACGCCATAGAAGTAAGACAAAATCAAAGGCGCCTTGCGAAGCGGCGCCTGTGACGTATTTGCGGTTCTCTAAAATGAAATCCGCGCGCTAAGCTGAATTTGACGTCCCGGAGTCATTACCCCGGTGATCGTGCCGAAGCCGGCAGTATTCACAAACCGATTTGGCACATCGTAATTAACGTGATTCAACGCGTTAAAGAATTCCCCGCGGGTCTCCAGCCGCATCCCTTCCGTTACTGGAAATGCTCTCACTACCGCAACATCAAGAGTCTGCTGGCCTGGTCCCTGCACCGTGTTCCTTCCCACATTGCCGAATGTGTAGGCTGGCGGCGCAGCGAATGCGCCAGGATTGAACCACTCGCCAGGACGGCGCGTACCGTGCGGGAAGATTGCCTGTCCGGTGTAGTTGGCGCGGATAGGATTTTCGCCGAGCGCAGTGCCAGCATTCGCCGTATCACCGAATACCGAGATCGTCATCGGATAACCGCTCTGCACCTGGTAGATGGTGGAGAAGCGCCAGTTCCCAGTCAACGCGCTGGTGAGATTCGTCCGTTCCCACGCCGGCGCATCGTAGACACCACTGAGCGCAAAACGATGCCGGATATCGCAGGCAAGTCCCTTTTCCGCTTTCAGATCGTTGTCGTTCTGCGGGATCGCCGACTCGTACATTGGGGAGCGAAAGTCGGGCGCGTTGCTCATGTTCTTGGCAAAGGTGTAATTCGCAAGAAAACTCAACCCATGTCCGTAGCGGCGGCGCACGTTGACATAACCCGCGTCGTACCAACTCTGCGCAGTGTTCTCAAGCAGATTGATGGTGCTCACCGGGGTGACTAGAGGATTGATCGGATTGGCTACCTTCACCGTTGGAGGCAACAGTGTTCCAGTGACAAACTTCATGCTTGTAACGGGCCGCCGCGGCTGGATCGCGCCCGGTCCAGGCTGCGCATTGTTGATCAGATGCGCGCGCTGTAGGTGGAAACCGCCAGAACCGATGTATCCGACTTCCACAGTGGTCTGTTTGCCGAGTGCCTTTTCTACCGATGCGCTCCACTGTTCGATGTACTGTGCGGGAGCGTGAACATCGAGCGATGTGAAGCTGACGACCGTTTTGCCGAGCACCGGGTCGCCGAAATTGTAGTTGGCGATCGCCGCCGTGGGCGTGTAGTTATCACTCTGGGCCGTCTCCGGGAACACGTAGGGCACGTTGTGGCGTTGGTTGCACCAGGTATTCATGTCCACCGGCGTGTAGAAGACGCCGAAAGCGGCGTGCAGCACGAGGCCCATGTTCGGTATTGACTGCGCGATGCCGAAGCGCGGCGCGAAATTTGCCTTGTTCGGATACATCAGCCCTCGTGGGTATCCGTTCTGCCCACCGATAAATGGGGAGGGCACACCGTCATTGAAGATGAGATTGCTGTTGGTGTAGGTCACGTCCCAAAGCGGGCTCATGTACTCGTAGCGCAGACCGATGTCGATAGTTGTGTTGTTGCTGATGCGCCACTTGTCCTGCGCAAACGCGTCCGCATACCACTGACGCAGGTTCATCTGCGGTATGCCGGCTTGACGCTGCCGGACCACAGGCATGCCGAGCAGGAAGCTGGCCAGCGCGGAGCCGGTGCCGTCATTAGTAAGCGTCTGAGTGGTGAAGCCGCTGGTGAATTGGTAATAGCCGCGGTTCTGGAAGAAGCCCCACATCGGCCAGATAAACCACTGATAGGCGCCGCCAAACTTCAGGCTGTGGCGTCCGCGCTGCCAGTTCAGGGTGTCGCGGCCCTCAATGATCGTGTCCCAGGCGTGCATAGGAGTGGCCGAATAGCTGTCGCCGAAAGGCGAGTAGCCCTGCACGTTGAAGTAAGGCGCGCCCCACGCGCCGGGGCCACCAAAGCCAATGCCTTGGATGCCAAGCTGGCTTACGATGTCGTTTGTGTTGGCGCTCTCCGTGGTGTGATCCATGCTGAGCCGAGAGATGGCCACCGAGGCAGTGTTCAGGAGCGAGCGCGAAAGCACCTGGCTGGAGCCGAGTACGCCCTGCTGCGCCAGGTTGTCGTGGATGTAGCCGAAGCCGGGCAGGTTTTCCGGCATAAAGCCACGTTCGCTTTGCGCGGTGTAACGGAAGAAGGCGCTGTTACCGTTGGAGAAGGTGCGGTCGACCCGCGCCGTGCCCTGATCGGTGTAATGGTCTTCGTTGCGGATATCGAGGTAGTTATTGGCATCACTGCCCGCGCCCACCACGCCGGGCTGACCATTCATCGACATGGCAGAGCCCATATTCATCATGTTCGGCCGTGGGACATAGTTCGCGAGCATGACGGCTGTGGCGGAATTGATGCGGCTTGCAGGAATCTGATTGTTCGGAAAGGGGTCGCGGAAGCTGACGGGATTAGCTCTGCTCACTGGCTTGCTGGGATCATAGCCGGGATTGGGGTGTGTCGTATTCGGATCGTAAATGGTGACGCCGCTCTGACTAAAGTCGCCCAGCGTCTCCGCTTGGGTAGGCACTGTATCAGTCATGGTGTCCGCGGCCACGTGCCGATAGCCTTCGTAGTTAAGAAAGAAGAAGGTACGCTTGCCATAAACTGGGCCGCCCAGCGCCGCGCCGTAGTTGTTCTGCACGAGATGGTTGGTGACCCCCATGTCGTTGAAGGAATGGGCATCGAATGCGCCGTTACGCAAATACTCGTAGACGCTGCCATGGAACTGGCTGGTGCCGGAGCGGGTCGCAATATTGATCTGACCGCCGCCTGCTCCGCCCATATCGGCTGAGTAGCTGCCGGTCTGCACCTGGAACTCCTGTACAACATCGGGCGAGGGACCTACGTTCTGCGTGTTGAACGTGGGATCGGTGTTGGTAGCGCCGTCGAGGAGGAAATAGTTGGCGTTCGGTCGCGCTCCACTGATGCTAATGGCGGAAAACTGTCCAGGACGCCAGTAGAGCGGATTCACATTGCCTTCCTGCGCGCCCATACTCTGGTGGGCTCCGGGGACGAGGGTCACCAAATCAATGAGCTGGCGTCCATTGAGGGGCAATTGCTGCACGGAGCGCCTGTCTACCACTTCGCCCACGCTGGCGTCGGCTGTCTTCAAAAGCTCAGGAATGGCGGAGACAGCGACCGTTTCTGCGTGCCTACCCACCTGAAGCGGCGCGTCTAGCGTCATCTGCTGGCCGACTTCAAGCTGAATCTGCTCCGTCTGCGTGTTGAAGCCCTCGCGGGTCAATTCGACTTGGTAAGAACCGGGTGGCAGACCCTCCGCGTCGTATAGACCTGCGCTGTCGGTGAGGAGCTCTCGCGCTGCGCCGGTTACGATTGACGTGATGCGGACATGAGCCTGAGGAATCGCGCGGTGCTGGGGGTCAGTGACGGAGCCGCGTACAGACGCGTAATTGCTTTGTGCCTGTAACATGGCAGGAATGCCTAGCAGCAGACCCGATAGAACGATTATCTTCTGCAATTGCCTCTCCAAAAGCGTACAAGTGAGCCTTCCACTCGTTTCGTGTCTGCAGTGGGAAGCTGCCGAACGATAGCTGGTCAGAGAGGAGCCTGTCGTCCACACTTAGCTTGAAGCCTAGCTCCAACCTGCGGTGGAGACGGAATAATCCTCGTTGCCCAAATCGGGTCGGCCTTCAGTCACAGAAGGTCGAAGCAGAAGCAGGGGCAGACCAGCGAGAGCGGTTCCAGAGGGAAAGTAACGCCGCGCGGAAACCTCGTACCGGTTCGAGTTGGCCTGCGCACAACGTGGCGGAAAGAGCTCCGCAGCATCAGCAGCTGCAGATCGAGAACGCGCAGCACGTTGCCCGGAGTGAACGCTCCGAGATTCTTTCGTCAAATTCGGCGGAAGCGTAAACTGAATATAGGTGAAGCGCCAACGCCAACTCGTCATGCTGATCATGCTGCTGATGTCGTTAGCGGCGCCAGTTATGGCTTGCGCACTTCCTGATGCTCAGATGAATGCGGAGCAGCGTGCTTGTTGCCGCATGATGAAGGCTCAGTGCGGGCAAACGGAGATGCCGACTTCGCATGGGTGCTGCCATAAGAGTTCTCATGCGTTGCAATATCGCGGCGTCGAAGTAAAAGCGATTCCGCTTCACTCGGTCGCTGCTGTAGCTCTCATTGCCGCAATCGCCAGCGGGCAGTCGCCATATCTGTCTCCCACCGCTTGGGCAGAGCGCCCCGAGCCGTCCCCGCCGAAGTCACAGCCCCCCGGCATCACAGTCCTCAGAATCTAGTCTCCTGGCTCGCTAATAGATTATGAGCGAGACGAACGCGTCAGAACGCTACGAGGTCGGTTACGGCAAGCCTCCTAAGACCACTCAGTTCCAGAAAGGCGTCTCTGGAAACCCCAAAGGCCGTCCTAGGAAAGTTCGAGACTTCGACCATGAATTGCTTCGAGAATCCAGAACTTTCATCACCCTCAAGGAAAACGGAAGCCGCCGCCGTATTTCGAAGCATGAGGCTGCAATCAAGCAACTGATAAACAAAGCGATAAGTGGAGACATACCTGCTCTCCGGACTTATCTTGATCGTTACCGAATAGCATTCGAGAACGTGGCTTTATTGGAGGCAACACAATCCCGTGACCCAAGAACGCGCCCCGTTAAAGAATTAACCGACGAGGAAATTAACGAACGCCTTATTTATCTTCGGGAGAAACAGGAGAAGGAAAAAGGAGCACGTTTCGAATGCGGGTTGATACATCGGCTGGCGTTCTGCAGTAGCCGCCATCCAATCGAAAACATGACGACCAGGTCGATTCAACTTCACAGGCGTTAGATGGGGTAGCGACATATAAGCCTCCCGTAGAAAAATGCACTTATCCCGTCAACTCCAGGAAGATTTGCTTGCTGCCGCGATCGATCGTGGCGATTTTGAAATTGCGCACCTGACCAACGTGAAGTTGCTCAGCCTGCTCGCTCAACGCTTTCGTCTCACCCTTCCATCGGGCGCTCAGCATAGAGCTCAATGCTGAGAGATCAAGCTTGGCTTCGCTTTGGCTCGCCGCCGCCGGCTCGGTCTTTACCCTTACGGCGCAATTGGCACGAATGCCTTCGCCAAGTTCCACGATGGCGTTATCCGCTGTGCACTCAATCAGGCGGCCCGATACGACGTCACCGATGGAATGCTCCTCGAGATACTCGTCCAGGTCGGTAGGAATCAACTGCTTCATACTCAGCTTAATCTGACGCTTTTCCGAATCTATGGCAAGAACCTGAGCTCTCACGATCTGTCCTGTCTTGAGCGCGTCCTGTGGATGGTTGATGCGTTTTTCGGCGCTGATCTCGCTGATGTGAACCAGGCCCTCAATACCCTCCGCCAGCTGCACAAAGGCTCCAAACTTTGTTAGTCGTGTGACGGGGCCATTGATAACAGAACCGACGGGAAACCTTTGCGGCACCATAGTCCATGGGTCGCCGAGAGCCTGCTTGAGCCCCAAAGAGAGACGGCGCTCGGCTGGGTTGATCGAAAGGATGACGGCCTCAACCGTGTCATCGAGCTTAAGCAAATCAGCAGGCTTCCGCACCTTCTTGACCCACGACATCTCCGAGACGTGAATCAGGCCCTCCATGCCGGGCTCGACTTCGACGAACGCACCAAAATCCGTAAGACGTTTCACAGTGCCGCTTACGCGCTGACCCAACTGATACGTGTCAGCAGCAGAGTCCCATGGTGCTGGCTGCAGCTGCTTGAGTCCAAGAGAAATGCGCCTGCTGTCGGCGTCGATCTTCAGAACCTTGACTTGCAATCGCTGACCGACAGTAAGAACTTCCTCAGGATCATTGACGCGACTCCAGGCAATCTCGCTTACATGCAGCAAACCGTCGATGCCACCAAGATCGACAAAGGCGCCGTAGCTTGTAAGGCTTCGAACGAGACCACTAACGATATCTCCCTCTTTCACCTCTGCATATCGTTCTTGCTCACGCTGGTGGGCCTGTTCTTCAAGGATGACGCGGCGGTCAACGACGACGTCCTCTTCCGCGGCGTCGAGCTTTATGATGCGGCAGGTGATCTCCTGCCCAACGAGCTTCTCCAACTCAGCAGCATCGCGTGTGCCACTACGAGACGCAGGCATAAAGGCGCGTACGCCAACGTCGACCGAAAGGCCACCTTTGACGATGCTAGTCACGGTTCCTGCGACGGCTGCTTTTTGTGCATAGGCCTCTTCCAGTGATGACCAGTCCGTCGGCTGAGCAATCTTCAAACGTGAGAGAGCATAGTATCCCTCTTCATTGCGCCCTTTGACCGATACAGGAAACCTGTCTCCAACCGCAATCCCTTGGGCGTTGTCCTCAAATTCTCCTCGAGAGAGTACGCCCTCGATCTTAAAACCGATATCCATGAACACTGAATCTGGCGAGATCGAGATCACGATGCCTTCCTTCTGTGAGTCCTCCGTCTTCGATTGACCGCCATGGGTTTTTTCAAACTGTGAAAGAAGTGAGCCGAACGATGCTGTGGAATCGTCAATGGTCTCGGGTGTATTGAGAGAGTCGGGAGCCGTATCTGAGGTGCCTTCGTTTGCCATAACAATTGGCTAATATTGTAGCCAGACCGTGCTCGATTCTGGGAACGCTTTTACCCACAGGTTCGACGGGAACTAATGCGCCGTAATCCGAAGGCATGAGTGGCAGAGATGCCTCACGCACTGAAGGGCCCTCAGAACGAATCGGTCAACGTAAGCGCGTTTCCAGATACCTATCCAAGTGGACCTGCACAAATCGAGCTGGATGATTGCGTCGCCCCGAAGGCAACGACTGAGGCTGAACAGATCAGCAAACCCGCAATACGAACAGTTTGACCAACCGCTCGACTCATAGGATGTAATTAAGACGTATGCAGCGACCGTCCAGTACACACACAGCGGTCGCCCGGCAGGTGTGGCTTAAGGCTTCCCTCCGTGATGGCCAGCAAGCCGCAGGTGACAAACACTTTCTGCGTAATTCGAAACGTCATGGCAAGTTACGGCACTTTGATTCGACGCGCTGTCAGACTTCCGGAGCTGCAAACCGCTGGACTATTGTTCAGGAACGTCAACCGAATCGTGAAAGTGCCGGTGAATCTGTTCTCATCTTCCAGGGAAATCTTCTCGACCAGGTCAGCGTTTGCCACGTAGTTACCCTTCGGGTCAAAGAGAAATTTCCTGAACTTCGACGCAAAGTAGGGATCGGAGCCCTTCCAGCTTCCGTGTCCGTCGCTTGCGTTGAACGGAAAACCTGGGGCAAGGGATGCACTGTTCGCATTCAGCTGGACGTTCGTTTCAATCAATACTCCTCCTGCGGCGTAGCTTGCCAGTTCGCTGAAGGGCGGTAGCGGTGGACCAATCTGCGGGCCATCGCACAGAAAGAGCGCGTTCGGAGTCACTACCACGTTCCACGAGCCCTCCAACCCCTCATCCTCTGCGGACAGGGTGTGGAACGGCGACAGCAAGGCAACGGACAAAGTGAGAGCGGCGGCCAGCGATGTGATGTTGCGCATAAGATCCTCCAGCCGGTTCTCTAATGTCTTACGCCGCCCCGGTCAACCGAGTTTTCTGTGAGCTTTTCATGAGCAGCCAAGTGGCTGCAGGATCGACAGCTAACGGGTTGCATGAGCATCTGTCACGGTAGAGAATTGATCGGCACCTGAGGGCTGTATTCTCGACGAGGGTGATTTGCCGCTTGGGTTCAAAAAAAACCTGGACCCCGGCGCGACAGCCAAGATAACGGCGGTAGCCACGGCCACAGCCGAACCGCCTGTGGCGATGGCCAGGCACACAGCCGCCAATGTCCCTAAAACGGGAAGGAGAGTTGTAGTGTTCTTGGGCTCTTCAATCCACGCCTCGGCCCGCGACACGATCTGCTGATCCATGTTGGCGCTCAGCAGTATCCCGTTGTCTTCCACCGGATAGGCCGTCGGCCCAGTCGCCCACACTGCAATGCTGTACTCGCGTCGGAAAAGGCGGAGAACCACCAGTGCGTGGCGATAGCCACAAATCCCGTCCCGTTGCCCGCGGGCTGCGTCTGAACGTTTGTTAGTCTCGCCCCGTTCCACGAGCTACCAACTTCCGTACTGACCGGCGAGTTTACATCCGGACTCGAGGCATTTGCATCGATGGCAGCAATGCACACGCTCTTCAGCGTTGCTCCGGCTGGCAACAGCACAAGAATGACATCATTTCCCTTGGTGCCGACTGCAGAACGGCTTTCCATCGGAAGTATGGGTTTGCCGTTTGCGAGACCTGAAGCGCCGCATAGGATGTGCCTTGTTTGCCCCCAGGCAATCGCACGAAACTCTGGAGCGACTTCCTCTGCATTCATGGCATTTGCCGGCCACAAGGCGCCCAAACAGCAAACTTTTCCCGAGGACGCTCCAGGTGACGAGGTCCCGGCATGTGCGAATGACTTCTTACAATCAACGAACTTTCAGCCTCCACTGGCTTTACACCATAGGACATAGAATCCGATGACATTACCGAACCCGATCATGACGACCAATATCCATACGAAGGGCTCCCATATCGATGAATCGCCACGTCGCTCTTGATAGTAGGATAAATCAGTGCTATCGCTGCTCCGAAACAGATCCAGACGCAATAACTCAATCTCAGCTTCCTGTTCACGAATCTCTTGGGGAACGATTGAACTGATTGGTGCTGATTGTGCCATGGATCTCCGCTCCATCCGCGTTCTTCGATCTATCTCGATGTTCTTAGTCCGTCCGTTTGCTCGCCGGCAGCTCAACGTGGCCGCAAAAACTGAAACCGCATTGCCGAGAGCAGTTTGTCCTGGTAATCTGCCTCTCCGCGTGAACTGAAGCGGAGGTATAGCGGTTCTCTAGTGTCTTCGCGCCGGTCCGGTCAACCGAGTTTTCCGCGAGCTTTCCATGAGCAGCCAAGTGGCTGCAGGCGCGACAGCTAAGGGGTTGCATGAGTGTCTGTCACGGTAGAGAATTGATCGGCACCTGAGGGCCCGGCTTCCCGCGTGGAGGCATACGTTGGATACCAACTCCAGCCAGGTCGACCTGTTACGGTTCGGCGCTTTCGAACTCGACCTTGCCGCGGGCGAGTTGCGGAAGAACAGCCGCCGTGTCCTCTTGCAACCTCAACCGTTTCGAATTTTGACGCTGCTCGTCTCCCGGCCCGGAGTGCTAATCACTCGCGAGCAGGTCAAGCACGAACTCTGGGACGGCGCCGTGTCCGTCGATTTCGAGCAGGGAATGAACTTCTGTATCCGCCGCATTCGCCTTGCGCTGGGGGACGATGCTGAGTCGCCACGCTACATCGAAACCGTTCGCAAGGATGTCCTTTGGGTGAAGGGCAAGAAGTCGCCGATTCTCAAGATGGTTGATCGAGCAGCAAAGGCAGCCGGTAAGTTTCCGTCGCAGGTTGATAGGGGATTCAGGAGCGGCAAGGTCGGCAAATCCAAGATTGCTGGCGAGAGATCCTCTTCTTCTCTATTCCCTGCCTCGGGGCAGATTGCAATGATTCGCATCTACCGGTCGCAGATGATTCGGAAGGCACATCACCGAGTCACCTTTGACGTGTTCGATTCCGTGTGCGGAAGCTTCACATACAAGAGTCGAGCATATGTGCCAGAGACCCTGATTGGAGGTCTGCATAGGCATCACTGTTACCGGGTCAGATTTAATACGGAACCAGGCTATCCGTTGATTGTGGAAATATTGTCTGAATGGCCATGCGATAACCCGGAACCAATGGCGGATGCCCATGACTCAAACGCAATTCCTAAAAGTTAACTGCAGGTTGAGAGGATGATTCCAGGTGCCTGACACGAAAGTCGAGATGAGAACGCATGCCCTTCGTCGATATCTTGTTTTCCGAGTGAAGATCGTTGAGTTTTTGGATATAGGAGCACTGCGACAGGGACTCAAAACCCAGCAACAAAACTTCTCCGCCCAGCGCGCCGAACTGGCCAACGGGGTTTTGCAACCCCACTTCGGCATCCAAGCGAGACACGAACCCGCGGTCCATTTTCACTCAAAAAAGGAACTGCCGCTGTTGCCTTCAGAGAATTCGGGAACGAATGCGGCGTCGTTGCAGTGAACCTGATTCTCTGAATGCTGACAGAATCGTGGTTTTCCGGCCAAATGCGGGTGATCCACGCTATTTAAATGGCAGAGTCTAAAGGAGATAGACTCTGTGGCGGAGCGAGGTGAATTCGAACTTTCTCTCTACTTTTCGGACCACTACTTTTTTGAAATTGCAAGCCCTTTCTGCATAGATATTTAGCGTTTCGGCAGAGAGAAGAACCGGTGTGTCCATCTAGCTAGTCCGAGCGGAATCTCGAACCCTAGATCCATTTCTCTGGCTTCGGGTTTGCGGCTTCACTTCGCCAACCAAGCGAAACATCGAACCTGCAGTCCATTTCCATTTAAAAAAGGAACTGCCATTGTTGCGTTCAGAGAATTGGGGAACAAATGCGGGACGGTCGCGGGAAGGTGATTCTCTGATTGCTCGCAGAATCGGGGTTTTCCGCCCAAATGCGGGCTAGTAGTGTCTGGTAAATGGCAAATTCTAAAGTAGAAAGACTCTGTGGCGGAGGGGGGTGAATTCGAACTTTCTCTCTATTTTTCGGACCACTACCTTTTCGAAATTGCAAGTCCTTTCTGCTTAGATGTTTAGCGTTTCGGCAGGGAGAAAAGTCAGCGTGTCCACTTCGCTGTCCGAGCGGGATCTCGAACCAGACATCCATTTTTCGAGCCTTGGGTTTGCAACGACAGTTTGCAATGCAAGCGAGACATCAAACCGGCGGTCCACTTTCACTCAAAAAAGGAACTGCCACTGTTGCGTTCAGAGAATCGGGAGCCCAAGGCGGGATCATTGCCGCGACGGTGATTCTCTAATTCTTCAAGAAGTCGCGATTTTCCCGCCAAATGCGGACTATTTCGTCCGCTAAGTAGCAGATTCTAAAGGAGAAAGACTCTGTGGCGGAGAGAGGTGAATTCGAACTTTCTCTCTACTTTTCGGACCACTACTCTTTTGAAATTGCAAGTCCTTTCTGCATAGATATTTATCGTTTCGGCAGTGAGAAGAGCCGGTGTCTCCACTTTGCTAGTTCGACCGGAATCTTGAACCTTACATCCATTTTTTCAAGCTGCGAGTTTGCAACGCCACTTCGCCATCCAAGCGAGACATCGAACCTGGCGGCCATTTCGATTCAAGAAAAACTGCCACTGTTGCGTTCAGAGAATTGGGGAACAAATGCGGGAGGGTCGCGGCATCTGGCAACTCATCGAGAGCCATGAATAACGCGCAAATAAAAAACGCCAATCTGGACTCGCTCCGTTACAGCAGCGGTCAGCTATGCACAAGAACCGAGTGCAAGGCCGGTGCCAAGTTGAGTGTGAGAACGGTGATGTCGTCTTCCTGGCCAAAGCGCTGCGCGGTGTCGGCGATCTGTTGAGCCGGCTGGAGGGTAAGGCCGGGTAGACGTTCGAAACCGTAAAGCTCGCCGTCGGGCGCGCGCGCCTCGAGAACGCCGTCGGAAAGAAGAACGAGGCGCTCGGACGGGGCCAGTTTGCCCCGAATCAAGGCATAGACCTGATCGGGAATGAGGCCAAGGGGCAATGCTGGTGGCGTGCTGAGCTCGCGGCCGGAGAGATAAGGAGAAACGTGGCCGGCGTTAGCGAGCGTGTACTCGCCGGAAAGCGCGATGCGAACGCAGCACGCGGTGGTAAAGCCGAGCTGGCCCTGCGCGATGAGAACGTTGTTGAGAGCGGCGAGAATATCGCCGGGATCGTGGGAGGTTTCGCGACGCAGAGCGCCGAGAATCATGGCGACACGCATGGCCGCGGTCAGTCCTTTTCCTGAAACGTCGCCGACAATAGCGGTGATCGATCCGTCGGGTGCGGGGGCGACGAAGAAGAAGTCGCCGCCGACTTCGCTCGCTGGGAGATAGACGGAGTCAACCGCAAAGCCGGGAGTGGCTTGCGACGCGCTCTGCAGCAGCAGTTGTTGCACGGTGCTGGCGGCCTGCAGCTCGGCCGCATAGGCCGCGCGGTCGCGCGCAGTTTCGACCATCGCGGCGCAGAGCAACGCATTTTCGATGGCGGCGGCGGTCTGGAGGGCGATGGTGTTGAGCAGTTTGAGATCGCCTGCCGAGTAAGACGCGACTGGGTCACTGTTGCCCAGTGCAATTGTTCCGACATTACGCTGGCCTGCACGGAGCGGTACGCAGATCAGGGCGTGGAGCAGGCACTCGGAGTCGAGAGCGCGCGGATCGGCAGCGCAACCGTTGACGATCTCTCCAATGCCCCGCTCGAGGATGGATGCCGCAAAGCGCGATTCCGGCCCCAGCGGATCTGGCTTTCCGGCGGCGACCACCAAAAGAGGCGGCGGCCTCGAGATTGCCGTCCCGCTCTTCGAGGACGAGAACGCTGCCGTGTGTGGCGCTGATGAGCCGCTGTGCCTGGGCGAGCGCGGACTCGGCGACGGCAGTTGAGTTGAGCAGTGCTACCAACTGCTCGGAGAGTTGCTCGATGAGATGCACTTCGCGATAGAGGTGAAGAACCTCCGCGGCGAGTGCGCGACCCTCGGATTCGCGCGCAGCAACGTGAGCGAGAAGCAAAGCTGTGGCCTGCGCGGTTTCCGGCGGGCCCAAGACATAGCCCAGAGGCGCGCCTTCAAAATCGACGGGGATCCGCGCGTCAGCCGGGCGATGCTGTCTCAGCGGCACTCCCCATAAGGGGTTTGCCCTGCGCGTCGACGATGCACACGCCTGCGCCAACCGCCTTCAGCAGGGCGGCGACGGCCGGCGCGCTGCTGGATGTGGGCCTGAGAAGAGATTTCAGGGTGACGGCGGCCATGTGTCTCAGACTCCGGGCGCGGCGAGGCCGAGAACCGAGCGGGCTTTGGCGACCAGAGCGTCAGGATCGAAGGGCTTGGTCATATAGAGATCGGCGCCGACCTCCTGACCACGCTGGCGATCGAACTCCTGCCCCTTCGCAGTGAGCAGGATGATGTGGATGTGGCTCATGCCGAGCTCGTTCTTCACCGCATTGCACACGTCGAAGCCATTCTTCTTGGGCATCATGACGTCGAGAAAAACGAGGTTCGGCTCTTCGGCTCGGATGGTTTCGAGCGCCTCTTCTCCATTGGTCGCCGTCAGCAGTTCCACGCCATCGTCTTCCAGCTCTTCCAGGGTCTGCTGGATCAGCGTGCGCAGGTGAGATTCGTCATCAACGATTAGGATTTTCATGGGCGTCATTGGTAGATGAGGAAAAGAACGTTCTCCATCCCCTTCTCAAAGCGCAAGGCACGAACCGCTTCGTCGCTGGAGAGCAAAGAATTCAGAATGATGATGTCGGGCTTGGAATCGACGGCGCGAGAGACAAGCTCAGCGCCTTTGGACTCGACTACCTGATAGCCGCGCGTTTCGAGAGCGTCGGTCAGGGTGCGAATGGTAGAGGCATCCTCGTCGACCACCATGACCTTCTTGCGCGACTTGCCCTGATCGAGCAGCGTATCTACCTCACGGAAGAGCGATGCCGTATCGATGGGCTTGGTGAGATAGCGATCTACGCCGAGCCGGAAGCCGCGCTCCTTATCTTCGAGGATGGATAGGATGATGATCGGAATGTCCATGGTGGCGGGATCGTTCTTGAGCACCGCGGCCACATCGAATCCGTTCATCTCCGGCATCATCACGTCGAGGATGACGAGGCCGGGCGTTTCTTCGCGAATCAAAGTCAGCGCCTTGCGGCCATCCTCGGCCAGGCGCACTCTGTAGCCCCCCTCGGTGAGCTCCTGCTGCAGGAGAGAGCGAATGTTGGAGTCGTCATCGACGACGAGGACCGATTTGTCATGCCCGTCGTGCGTGGAGACGCGCTCGCGCAGTTGCTTGACGAGGGATTCGATGTCGATGGAGCGGCGCTTGGGCAAAAGCTCCATCTGCGCGGACTGCTCGATGATGGGCAGCGTGAAGGAGAATGTGCTGCCGTGGCCGGGCTCGCTCTCCACCCAGATGCGACCGCCGTGGTATTCCACGATCTCCTTGCAGATGGGCAGGCCGAGTCCGGTGCCCTTGGGCTTGTCCGTGAGCGTGTCGCCGACCTGCTTGAACTTCTCGAAGACCTTGGGTTGATCGTCAGGCGCGATGCCGATGCCCGAATCCTTCACGCTCACCAGCAGCTCCGTGCCCTCTTGACGTGCTGAGCATGTAATGGAGCCTGCGTCGGTAAATTTGACAGCGTTCGAGATCAGATTGATGACGACCTGAATCAGACGATCCTGATCGCCGGTGATCGTGGGAAGGTCTGGCGTAATGTCGCGGACGAGCTCCAGCTTCTTCGCGTCAAAGAGCGACGCTGTTGCGGCGACAGCACGTTCGATCACATCCTTGACCGAGACACTGGTCATGTTCCAGGTGAACTTGCCGGCTTCGATCTTTGCCAGATCGAGCACGTCGTCAATGAGCTTGGTAAGGCGTTCGCCTTCACTGACGACGATTCCGAGGTTCTCGATGACCTGATGCTTCGCCTGCTGCACTTTGCGGTCGTCCTCAGGAATCATCGGGAATAGCCGCTCTTCAAGGCGGCGGCGAATGATCTTTGCGAAACCGAGAACGGAGGTGAGCGGCGTGCGCAACTCGTGGCTCACCGTGGAGAGGAACGAGCTCTTGGCGGCATCGGCCTGTTCGGCGGCCGCTCGCGCGTGGCCTGCTTCTTCAAACAGCTTTGCGTTGTGGAAGGCGACGCCTACGGCGGTGGCAATCGTCGAGAGCAGGCGCTGATCAGCCTCGGTAAAGCGGCCTTCCTGCTCGTCCGACTGCACGCTGATGACACCAATGATCTGTCCGCCGGAAGGAATAGGCACGCCAAGATAGGAGGCAGTCCGCCGGCCCATCTGTTCCACGCCGAGCCGGGCGCTGTTGCCTTCCATGTCCTCATTGATGAGCAGCGGCTGACCGCTGCGAATGATCTGCGACGTGAGCCCGGAGCCGAAGGGCCGCGGCGGAGCATCCTCACCGAAGGTGTAGGGAAACTGCAGCATCATCGTCGCGCGGTCCAGCAGCGAGACGTAGGCGATCGGTGCGCGGAAGAGGTCGCGTACCTGATCGCCGACAAATTGGATGAGGCGGTTCTTGTCGAGCTGCGTGGCGAGCGCCTGGCTGATGCGGTTGATGGTCACCAGCTCGGCGGCGCGCTCGCGGACCTCGTGCTCGCGCTGATTGATGACGAGATAGGCGTTGGCGTTATCGAGCGCGATGGTGGTATAGGCCGCAAGATTTTCGAGCAGGCTCAGGTTTTGCTCGGTATAGGCATTCTTTTTGAAGCTCTGTACACTCAGCACGCCGAGCACACGTTCCTGTGCGACGAGCGGCAGGTAGATCATCGAGACGGGCGGCTGCGCCGCGCTGCCGTCGTCGAGCGTGCCGCTGGTGTGTCTGTACTCCGGAATATACTTCGACGACTCGGTCTCGACATCATTGATCAGAATCGGCTGGCGGTGGTCGATGCACCAGACGGGGAACTGGTTTTTGTCGTCGGTGCTCCGCGTGTACGGCGCGTAGCGTTTGCCGTTTTCGATCGCCAGGCTGTACTCGATCAGCCGCTTCTCCGGCCGGTAGAGGCCGACGCCGAAGATGCTCGCATCCATGATCTGGTTCACGCGCTCGTAGAGCTTGAAGAGGATGGTGTTCAGATCGAGCGAGGCGGTGATCTCTTTGCCAATTTCGCTGAGAAGCTCGATCGATTCTTTCTGCGTGGTAATCTCGGCGGCCTGCGCGCGAATCTCCTCGGTGCGCTCGTTGACCGTGGCCTCAAGAACTCTCGCCTGGGCCTCAAGAGCTTCGGTCTTGCGCCGTGCCTTCTCACGCTCATACATGCTGATGTAGCGCCAGCCGGCAATGGCGAGGAACACCAGCAGAAGACCATAGATGATGTAAGCCAGCGTGGTGCGGTACCACGGCGGCAGGATGATGAAGGCGTACGTGCCTTCCGGGCTTACTCTGCCATCATCGCTCCGCGCGTGCACGCGGAAGCGATAGTTGCCAGGGCCGAGACCGCTGTAATTGGCCTCTTTCTGCTTGCCCCACACTGACCAGTCCTTGTCTGCTCCTTCGAGCAGGTACTGGTAGTCGACGTCGGCAGCGTCACCGAACACAGGCGCGGCAAACTGGAAACGCACGCTGCTCGAACCGGGAGCAAGCCGCAACTCCGAACTATCTGCCATCTCGGCGCCACCATAGACGAGCGCCGATCCTGCGTTGACCTGGCGAACAAGCGCCGGTAACTGGGCCGCCACCGTCGCATGCAAAGCCGGATCAAAACGGAGGAGCGCCTCGCCCGTGGACCAGAGGCTCCCGTCGGTATCCACAAACGTGGGTGTGTCTTTGTAGCGGGTGAGGGGCTTGTAGGTATCTTCATCGAGATGGAAGCCCCCATTGGAGTTGCGGGTGACGCGCGCGATACGGCGCGCCCCGGAGGACATCATGACACTCCACGCGCTGCCGTCCGACGCCTCATAGAGCTGTGGGGACGCATTCGTGGCATCGAGATGCAATTGGAGGCGGTTGTCCACCACAAATTTGTGGGCCGCGCGATCCCAGCGATAGATGTTCTGATCGTTGGACATTCCCGCATACAGATCTCCCAGTGCAAAGGACACACCGCCTAAACCGACGGGAAAACCGTAGTTCGTGGAGACGGTCTCCGCCGTCGAATCGCGCATGCCAGTGGACGCAACCTTAATGCGCAGCAGGTGACCCTTACCGCCACCGACCCAAAGATCTCCGTCGGAATCCTCGGCAAGCGTGTGCGCCACATAAATGGTATTGGGCAGCCTACCCTCGTCGATCCATTTGCTGCCGTCCCACCGCATGGAACCGATGCCGTCGCCGTGCCCGATGAAGACCCGATTGGGATCCTTGCGCGACTGGATGGCCACATAGGTCTGGTTGTCGAGCGCATGGGCAGACGGCAACGTCGGGACCAATTTATCGTCCACCACGCGCATCACGCCCTCGCTGGTGGCAAGCAGCAACTGATCCGGGGTCTTGCCCGAATGGTCTTTGAACGTGAGCAGCGAGAAGCCCTGGTTGGCCCCGTGAATCGGAACCATGGAAGGGCGATTGGTATGTGAATCAGAAACCAGCTTGCGAGCTGGAGTGGTGCCCCCGCCATCGGCTACATAGACCGACCCCTGAAAGCGGGTCGCATCCAGCGGTCCGTTGCGCGAGAAGATGGAGACAGGCGAAGCAATCTCCACCCGGGAAACACCGGCACCAGTTCCGATCCAGAGATTGCCGTCGCGATCCTGGAATGCACTGAGGGCGCCTGAATCGAGCAAGCCCTCCGAGACATCGATGATCTGGCGCAGCTTCCCGTCGTGGGTCAAGATGACCGCGCCGCCGTTCAGCGACGTGAGGCAGAGATTGCCATCCCGAAGCAGTGTGGATGTGTATAGCTTGTGGGCCTTGAGGTAACCGTCGGCCTGGGTGGGAAATGGCACGACCTTCCGCCCGTCGTAGAGCGAGAGCAACCCGTCCCGCTCGGAAACGATGATCCGCCCATCGTCGTAGGGATGCAGGAACAGCTTGATGGCTTTCGCATAGGCATCTCCGCCGGGTACGGGACGCAGGTTGTCGCCTACAATCTCCTCCAGGCCGATGCCGTTCTCGTCCGTATAAATGTGGCCCCGTACCATGGAGAGCGCCTGAAAACGTGAACCTGCCGGGGCATGCCAAACGTGCATAGTCTTGCCATCCCAGCGAAAGAGCTCTTCATACGAACGAAAAAACAAGCCCTGCGGCGTTACCAGCGTCTGCCAGACATCGGTAAAATTGCGGTCCTTCTCCGGGACTTTATCCAGCATAGAAACATAGCTCTGGGCACCCTTGGCATCTGGCGCAAGATAGCCGAATCCACCGTTGCCTCCTACCCAGACTCTGCCCGCGTCATCCATTGCTAGCGACCGGACGTTGTCCATACCGGCATCGGTCTTGCGCCAGGAAACGCCGTCGTACTCGACCAACTCGCTACCCGAAACGCCCATGTACATCACGCCGCGGCGATCCTGCATGATGGTCCACACCTGCGGGGCGGCTCCGTATTCCTTGTAGGAATGCGACTCGAGAATCGGCATGCCGACTTCCGTGGAGTGGGGCGCGGCGGCCGAAGCAGCCTGCGCAGAGGCAGACGCCGTGCAAGTCAGTGCGATGAGCACAAGCGGAGCGATTCGCCGAAGAGCGATTAAACGCTGAGACAATTAATTTTCCAAGGGGGACGAATGGAGACAGGAGTGATACTAATGTTTGGCCGCATTCAAGTCGAGGAGGATTTGGCGATTGCAGCGGCTGAAGGCCGCGCGGGAGGTGTTCCTCAGAGCTCGAAACTGAAACTACTCTTCAACGCGCTGAGACCGATACATCAGCAACCCTGGGAAACACGGGGCGGCGAAGACTACTGACGATATGCTGACTTTTGAGGGTTGATGGATTAACACCGCCAGCCGCATCACCTTCTATTGGCTACCTGTATCGGGCATTGCTTCAGCATGAAGCTTTGCGACAAAACCTACTAGCTACTCCGAGCGGGGATTTCGAACCCCACATCTTTCGAACATTGGGTTTGCAACTACACTTTGCAAGGCAAGCGAGACGTCGAACCCGGGGGTCCAACTTCACCCCAAAAAGGAACTGCCATTGTTGCGTTCAGAGAATTGGGGAACAAATGCGGGACGGTCGCGGGAAGGTGATTCTCTGATTGCTCGCAGAATCGGGGTTTTCCGCCCAAATGCGGGCTAGTAGTGTCTGGTAAATGGCAAATTCTAAAGTAGAAAGACTCTGTGGCGGAGGGGGGTGAATTCGAACTTTCTCTCTATTTTTCGGACCACTACCTTTTCGAAATTGCAAGTCCTTTCTGCTTAGATGTTTAGCGTTTCGGCAGGGAGAAAAGTCAGCGTGTCCACTTCGCTGTCCGAGCGGGATCTCGAACCAGACATCCATTTTTCGAGCCTTGGGTTTGCAACGACAGTTTGCAATGCAAGCGAGACATCAAACCGGCGGTCCACTTTCACTCAAAAAAGGAACTGCCACTGTTGCGTTCAGAGAATCGGGAGCCCAAGGCGGGATCATTGCCGCGACGGTGATTCTCTAATTCTTCAAGAAGTCGCGATTTTCCCGCCAAATGCGGACTATTTCGTCCGCTAAGTAGCAGATTCTAAAGGAGAAAGACTCTGTGGCGGTGGATAGAGTCCTGAGCGAACCGCTCTCCGGCGAATTCCCGTTAACAGGGAATAAAACAGAGAAATTTTGGGGCTTTCGAGTCGAAGCCGACGCAAGAAAATCCTCTATCCCACTGGATATCCAAGACTTACGTCAGTCTGGTGTGATCCGAGCAGGTTTGGAACAGGGAATTATTGACTAGCTATCAGGGAATGATCATTCCCTGATAGGCTTCGTCGACCAACATCTCCGCCACGCTGATGTCCTTCAGATCCTCGAGAATTCCCACATTAAATTTGCCCGTCTTGTCGTGAAAAGAACGTCGCTTTGCCACTGTTCAAACGGAGTCTTTTGAGGGCTCGCCAGATGCCGAACAGCATAGGGATTTCCTGCAAGAGTCGGTGGCATACGAGCGGAGAAAACGGGCTACTGCACCCCCGAACCCGCATCTTTATTCTGGGCAGCGCAATGCGTGCGGATGTCCACAGAGCACCAACAGTATTCCCCGAAAGCCAATTGGAAGTGATCCTCTAATACGCCGCCGCGCACGGTATGTAAATCGTTCAGGCGTACTCGGATCACGGCCGGGGCCGCCTAAATATCGCTGGCGCTGCTGATTACAGCCGTTAGCTATCGGTCAAGGTCTTTTCGGGTCAGTGCCGCATGATCGTAATTTGGAGCTGTTTCAGGCAATTGCGGTCCAAGCTTCTCTCAATAAGCCCAGCTCAGCCAGTGTTCTACATCGTTATGGCAGCGCTCCGCCATTATGGTCTTTTCAATCAGAGGTTGTAGGCTTCAACTGCGGTGCCGGCAAATATCCATGCCCGTTCCTCTTCGGAGAATTGAGATAGTGCTCGCTGGACAGTTTCAAGCCACCGCCCATAGGTTGCCGCCAAGTTCACCACAGGCCAATCCGACCCAAACATCGTGCGCTTGCAACCAAAGGCTTTAAGAACGGTTTCGAAATAAGGAATGAGCTCCTGCTCCGTCCAAAGATCCCAGTGGGCTTCTGTGACCATACCCGACAATTTGCAGTAGACGTTCGGACGTGACGCCAACTCGATCAGCTGCTGTCGCCAGGGGTCGAGTGCTTTCTTGCGGATGCTCGGTTTTGCAATGTGGTCGACGATGAAGATCTGGTTGGGATGTCGGTCAACAAGTTCGATTGTTTGGGGCAAATGGCTCTCAAAAATTAAGCAATCGAAACGAAGCCCATAGTCCTTCAAGCGTGAAATGCCGCGCTGGAAATCATCACGAGACATGTAAAAGGGATCTGGCTCGTCGTGCAGGACATGTCGCATTCCTTTCATCTTAGGCAAAGCAGCTAGCCGTTCCAGATGTGAGTCGATCTGTGCATCGACGAGGGGCGCCCAGCCGACAATGCCAAGAATGAGTTGCGTTTCGGCGGCGACCTCTGCGAGCCAAAAGGTCTCCTCAATTGTCTGTCGTGCCTGCACTACAACGGTTCCCGTCACCCCCGCTGCCCGGGTCACGGCCTTGAGATCGGGTAAAAGGTAGTCTCGGCGCAGCTTCTCCATGCTTGCTGACATCCACGGATAATCTGCCTCGTCGTATTGCCAGAGGTGATGATGTGAATCGATTATCTTGTGTGTCATCTAGCGCTAGTTATTCTCTGGGCGGCCGACCACCCAGGTCTGGTCTTGGATCGGACTCAGAATCTGTTGGACTTCAGCAGCCAACGCTTCGTTGAAGGGTTCTTCGATCCAATCTAAATTCCTCCGAAGATTTCAGGGATCGGCCGTACCCACTAGCGTCGTCGTGATCTGCGGATTTCGTGCAGAAAACTGGACCGCCAGCTTTGCCAAGTCCGAGCCTTCCTCTTTGCAATAGACAGCCGCTTTCATACAGACTCTTTGCACTTCCGCTGGCGCAGGGTGCCACGCAGGCGTTCCGCGGATGGTGAGAAGCCCCTGCGAAAGCGGCGAGGCATTGATTACGCCGGCGCCATTTTCTTTAATGAACGGCAGCAACCCAAGAAGTGTGGTGTCGTTCAAGGAATAGTGATTGTAGGAAAGGATGGTGTCCACGTTCGCGTGGTTGAGAACTGACTGGAAAATGGCGAGCGGATATCCAGTCACGCCGATAAATTTGGCCTTGCCGGCTTCTTGCACTCGACGAAGCGCTGGAATTGTTTCTTCAATGACTTGCTTTAGGTCGCTGTACTCAATGTCGTGAGCTTGGATGATGTCAACGTACTCTACTCCGAGACGGGTGAGGCTTTCATCCACGCTGGCCAGAACCCGACTTGCGGAAAAATCGAACTCGGTATCGCCATAGCGTCCCACCTTCGTCGCGAGATAGTAGCTTCCTCGATCCACGCCGCGGAGCCCTTTTCCCAATACGGTCTCAGCCCGTGTCAACCCGTAAAAGGGCGAAACGTCGATAAAATTGATACCGCTATCGAGCGCCGTTGCCACTGTGCGCAGCGCCTCGGATTCTTCGACGTGCCGGAAGATTCCACCGCCTAAAGAGGATGCGCCAAAACTGAGGGCCGATACCTTCATCCCGGTCTTGCCTAATTCTCTGTATTCCACAGCCGCGCTCCCTTGCCATCAACACATTCAGAATTAACGAAACAGCGTATAGAACACCACCATTGTGAGGAGCAGAAGACCCGCGAAGATTCTAGGATCGCGCGCAGATCTAAGAGGCTTGCCAAAGATTACGGCCAGCGGGTTGGACCAGGTAAGGCCATCGATATTCGCAGGAGCTGGCGGTGGCGTTGCCAGGGTCACAATGATGTAGATCACCGAACAGATACAGAACATCCACCAAGCCTGCATCAGGAACGAAATTCCAAGGCCGTCGGTCAGCAGCTTTGTAGAACCAAATACCGGTAGATCCAATATGAACGAAGCGGCACCCATCAGAAACCCGACAATGAGCGTGACGACGGAAGCCTCCTTAGTTCCGCGGCGCCAGAACACGCCGAAGAGAAAGACCGTGGTGATTGGGGGGGCCAGGTCCGAAGCGATTACATTGATAGCCGCGAAGATGCTTGTGAATCTTCCGCCCTGCGTTGACCACAAGATCGCCAAGAGCAGGATGATCACAGAGCTGATCCGGCCGACAGTGACCAGTCGGGCATCGGAGATTTGAGGCCGAAATCGTTTGACTATATCTACCGCCACTAGCGTCCCGGAGCTGTTAAGCGCCGCGGAAACGGCGCTCATAAGTGCGGCCAACACGGCGGCCGATATCAGTCCCTTGAGGCCTGTCGGAATGAGCTGAGAGATCAGCACTGGCAGTGTCTGGTTACTCTGCGTGCCAATAAGATCCCGAAATAAGACGTAACCAATCACTCCTGGCAAAACAAGAAGAAAGACCGGCAGGAATTTTAAGAAGCCTGCAAAGAGAGGGCCTAACTGAGCGTCGCTTTCCGTGCGGGCGCCCAGGACTCGCTGCACAATCGTCTGGTCGGTACACCAGTACCAAATTCCCAACACTGGGTAGCCGAGGAAAACCGCATACCAGTTCAAACCGGCTGGGCTATGGGTTTGTAACATGCTCAGTTGGTTTGGCTTTACCGCAGCGCGAAACTGCAAAAGTGTGTGAATACCGTGCGCGGGCAATGCCGCCAACGCAAAGACGGTAATGCAACAAGCCCCAGCAAGAAGCACAACGGTATTGACTGATTCAGTCCAAACGACCGCGCGGAGACCTCCGAGAACCGTGTAAACGGACACCGCGCCAGCAACTATCAGTATGGAGGCAATTACGTTGATCCCAAAGAATTGCTGAAAGACCGCAGCGCCGGCATACAAGCTCATACCAATGTGGATGAATAACGCGGCGAGTATCGCCATAAATGCGAGTATCGACCGCGATGCAGGGCTATAACGCCGCTCTAAAAACTCCGGTAGTGTCGAGATCCGGCTACGGAAGTAGAAGGGAGCGAAGACGATCGCCAAGAGCATCAGAGTGAACGCTGCCATCCACTCGAAATTGCCCCAAACCAGGCCCTCGTTATAACCGGATGCGGTAAGGCCTACGAGGTGAATTGTGGAAATGTTAGAAGCAAAGAGCGATGCTCCGACGACTCCCCACGGCAGGGAACGGCCGGCGAGAAAGAATACCTGCCCCGTGACCTTAGTCTTGCGCGAGGCCATGACGCCAACGCACAGGATCGCCAGAATATATCCGACGATGATGCATAGATCAAGAATTGGAATGCGGAGTTGTGTCGTCATCACTGTAGGCTTTGCAGTTTCGGCAGTCGGTATGCTCGCGAACATCAACAATGGCTTTTATGAGACCTGGCTTGCTCGGGAGATTCTCAAAATCGGTAGCCACCTGAGTCAGCGAGAGGCGGTTTGTGACCCAGTGTGATGTATCGATCGAGCCCTCTTCGATCCGCTTTATGATTTGTGGAAATAGACCGTAGCTATTACGACTCGCCATGATCGTGGCCTCTTTGCGATGAAAGAGCGAATCGTCAATGCAGACGGGCTCCCGCGTGAGGCCTACAAAGACCAAGGAGCCACCCGTAGCAACGCAAGTGAGGCTCTCGCCCATAGCGGCTGCATTTCCGGTGGCATCAAACACGACATCGGCACGGCGACCTTCGGAGGCAGGGAAGGCCACATACCCCATCTCTTGAACAAACTTGCGACGAGATTCGACTTTCTCCACGATGTTGAACTTTCGCCCCCGACGCTGCGGCAAACTGCGCTACAGCGATACCGATTGGACCAGCGCCGACGATGATGGCTTCGTTGCCAGCCGTCAAACCACTTCGTAACACCGCGTGTGCTCCGATCCCGAGAGTCTCGACCAACGCCAATTGATCGAGAGAGAGGAGATCAGATTTGTGTAGGAGAGAAATGGGAACAGAAAAATACTCTTGTAATCCTCCATCGATATGGATCCCCAACACTCGAAGCTGCTCGCAGCAGTTGTTCCTGCCTTTGATACAGGCTCTGCATCGACCACAAGCGATGTAAGGCTCAATCGCGCACTTATCTCCGACCTGGATTCCAAATTCGTTCGAGTCTACCCTATTACGGTGCCGGAGAGTTCATGCCCAATCACCCGGGGATATGTGTAGATTGGATGACGGCCGGCAAAGGCATGGAAAGTCGCTCCCGCAGACGCCCACCTTCTCCATCCGGAGCAGAGCTTCTCCCGGAGCTGGTTCTGGTATGGGAACGTCGCGCTCTAGAAATACGCCAGGAGATTCGAGCACGATTTGCTTCATCGGGTCCTCAAGCTTATGTGTAATGGTCCAGCCATTATTCACAGCGAGCCTATAGCTATTTACCGGTTGCCGTCAAGGTGCCAGTCGATCGATCGCGATCCAGAAGAATGTGTGGACGAGGCGCAAGAGTGAACTCCTGTTCAGGACGGAGGTTAGTATGGAGAGGATCGCGGTCAGCGACCATTGGAATGCCTCATGGACGGAAAGATCACCTTGTCTGGGGAACAGCCCGACCTCAGAATTACGGCCAAGCTCATCAGCCGAATCAAGGGTTTGATAGCCAAAGGCGCTATTTCTCCGGGATCTAAATTCCCGCCAGAGCGAGAGTTGGCTAAAGACTTCGGCGTCAACCGAGCATCTGTTCGACAGGCTCTCAAAGTGCTTGAGATCATGGGCGTATTGACGCAGAGGGTAGGTGACGGCACCTATTTGAGCTCTACTGCAGAGTCGATTTTGAACGAGCCCATCGATTTCCTGGTCTTGCTGGATGATCTTTCACATCATGAACTTTTCGAAACTCGCCTCATCGTTGAGCCCGAGCTCACGGCGCGCGCCGCTGAACGGGCCACGGCGGAAGATCTATCCGCCCTGAGAAATGCAATTTTCGCGATGGAGCGGAGCAAGAATAACCGCGAGCGCTTGGACGCGGACCTTGCATTTCACGACGCCATCTTTCGTGCCAGCGGCAATCGCATCTGCCACCTGTTATTTCGAGGGATACATAGAACGCTTCTGACGAGTATGGGCCAGCTATCCCAGCGGGTCTCAATGGATCAGCCGCTTATGTTCCACCGTAGGATTTACGCGGCTATTCGAGACCGAAATCCCGATGAGGCGAAGAAGGCAATGCACGAACATATCGTCGATGCTGGGAGTTTGCTCGCCCGATCCCGGACCTTCGAAGTGATCGATAGCGTGCGCGGGACCATCCGACTACCCGCCAGAAATGAACTGTTTCTGCCTACCGTGTCCATTCGTCTTGATCCACGCGCATTCTGTCGCGTCATCCCCGCCGGAAAATCTGGAAATGTCCTCCGAATTGCGCTTTGGACAATCAACTTGTTGGAATAGGGTCTCCTGAAGAAGGCGAGGCTTGACGCCGCCGATCTCTTATGAAAGATTGGTACGTCCAATTGGGGACCCCCGCATGCAGAGAAGAGATTTCCTCAAATTGAGTGGCGGCGCAGCGATTGCGAGTGGCGGAGCACTCAAGCATCTGAGCGGACTTACCACCGAGAGAAAGATCGAGGAAACTCAAGCCGCAGGATCGGGAACATTCTATGTATCAAAGACTGGAAGTGACCGCAACGCGGGAACCGCTGAGCGCCCGTTTGCTACTTTAGCGCGTGCGCAACGGGCGGCGAGGCAGGCCGAAAAGAACGGTCATATTCAAATCTGGATTCGAGAGGGTACATATTATCTCGCGCAGACCCTAGCGTTCGGCCCTGAGGATTCAGGCACAAGCGGGTCGGCGGTTCGGTATGCGGCGCATCCGGGAGAAAAGGTAACCCTAAGCGGCGGACTCGCGTTGTCGTGCAAGTGGTCTCCGATTCAGAGATGGGATCGTGAGCACTCCCGTACCCAAAGGGCTGCAGTTCACTCAACTCTTCGTAAACGGCAAGCGACAGATTCGGGCACGATATCCGAACTACGAGCCGCCCCAGTCTGGCCACCCGGCTACTTGAAAGCCGCAGGCCCGGTTCCCTCAGACACACAAACGCCTTATCCCAATCCAGATGAGGACATGACGTTTTCCGGCAGCGCACCGAAGGGGATTTCTTACGACCCGGCCACATTTTCCAATAAGCATTGGGCGAAGCCGGACGAGGCGGAGATCCACATCTTTCAAGAGGCCTATTGGGGAAATCTGCAGTGGAGAATTCGAGGGATTGACCGGGATGCGCACGTTCTCTGGTTCGGAGAAGGCGGACAGCAAATTGGCGCCAAGTGGGACAGGGATCCGGCTAAGCTAGGCAAGAAATCTCGATACTACATAGAGAACGTATTCGAAGAGCTTGACGCACCGGGAGAGTGGTATCTAGACGGAAGCAACAGTGTCCTCTACTACTATCCAGAGCGTGGCACGGACATCCATTCCGCTCTGGTCGAAGTGCCGGTGCTCGAGCACATCCTTCATTTCGATGGGTCCCAATCGAAACCAGTGGAGAACATTTCGATCGAAGGTCTCCGATTTGCTCACACAGTCAGTACATATACGTTGTCATACGAAGTGCCCTCTCTTAGCGACTGGTCGATTCATCGAGGCGGAACGGTCTTTCTTGAGGGCACTCGAAACTGCTCCATACGAAATTGCTGGTTTGACGGGGTTGGTGGCAACGCGGTCTTTGCGAATAACTACAACCGCGGCCTATCGATCAGCGGATGCAAATTCACTGAAACTGGCGACAGTGCCATTTGTTTCGTCGGAGATTTGGAAAAGACAACGGAACCCAGCGCGCCTTTCCCTTCGAATGCAAAGCTCACAATAATCTGATACACAACTGCGGAGTTTTCGGTAAGCAGATCGCCGGCGTCTACATCTCCCGTGCGAAAAGGATCACAGCTAGCCATAATCTGATCCATGACATGCCGCGGTCAGCCATATGCATTGGCGATAGTACGTGGGGCGGCCACATCATCGAGTACAACCACACCTACAACACCGTTCAGGAAACCAGTGATCACGGCCCCTTCAATGCCTGGGGAAGGGACCGCGCCTGGAGTTTGGCTCAATCCCATGCACCATATACACAGAGACCGCAGCGTGGATGCGTGGGATGTACTGGTCGATGCAATGGAGCCGGTGACGGTCCGGAACAACTTCTTCAATGAAGAGTCCGGATGGGGTTTAGACCTGGACGATGGCGCCTCCAATTACAAGATCTACAACAACATCTCTGTCGGGGGCGTCAGTATGAAGTGGCGCGAAGGAGCCTACCGAGAGGTCTACAACAACATTTGGTACAGATCCCGTGTCGCGCCTTGTTTCCATGTCGGGAACAACGACAACCACGACCGCTACTACAACAACATCACGGTCATGGATTCTGGCGAAACCAAATGGCCTTCGGGCTGGCCCTGGTGGCCACAAATGATGTATTCCGTTATCGCTCCTCCTGCGGTTGGTCCATGGTTTGAAGAGATAGACCGCAACTGTTTCTACCTCGATGGCGGGGAATTTCAAGCTGTCGTTGACCAGTTACGCGCGGAGGACGGCAAACGAAACCCACACCGCTACAACCTCTCGGAATGGCAGAATCTGGGCTTCGATCGAAATTCTATTTTCGCTGACCCTTTATTTGTCGATCCAGCGCATTACGATTTCCGCGTACGCGAAGATTCACCGGCACTGAAAGTTGGTTTCAAGAACTTCAAGATGGGGGACTGGGGATTAACCAGCGAGTTCCCCGCAGAGTTGCGATAGAGAGCAGCGGTTGGGCGTTCTTTCATTTGACAGGAGCTAAGGATGAGACGAGTTGTTCTTGTAATGCTCGTACTCGGCGTTGCCATCGCTGCGGTTACTTGGTCGATGCGTGCCCAACAACCAAGCCAGCGGATCGGGATGGTGATCGGCATCAAGCCTGACCGTATATCCGCCTATGAAGCTCTTCATGCGGCGAGCAACAAAGGCGTTCGCGACTTGTTGAACAAGTACCATATGCACAATTTCTCGATCTATATTCACCAACTGGACGATGGTCGCTACTATCTCTTTGGCTACTACGAATACACCGGCATGGATTACAAGGGCGACATGCGCAAGTTAGCCCTGGAACCGCGGAATAAACAGTGGCTTCAGATGACAGATCCGATGCAGATCCCGCTAGCAGGCGAGAAGAGCTGGTCGATGATGCAAGAGATCTACCACAATCCGTAGATACGCACTTGAGCTTGTCAGTTCGTTTGTGATACGAGCGAAACACTTGACTAAGTGAGGATAGGATGAGCGCCCCATACAACAGACGAGATCTCTTGAAAAGTGGTATGGCTCTTTCGGCCGGTTCCCTAATAAGCCCAATCTCATCGTCCGCGAGTGTTGCGGCGGGGGCGGCAAAGACGCGAAGAAAGCGCCATTCCAGCCGACATGGAACTCGCTACGAAACATCGCGGTTCCGCAGTGGCTAAGGGACGGAAAATTCGGGATCTATACACATTGGGGCGTCTACTCCGTTCCCGCCTATGGAAAGAACGGCACTTGGTACGCCCACAATATGTACACAAAACCGGACTCCGATGAGCGGAAGCATCAAGAGGCGACTTACGGTCCGCTTGATAAGTTCGGCTACAAAGACTTCATCCCGATGTTCACCGGCAGTCACTTCAATGCGGATGAATGGGCAGAACTGTTCAAAAAGGCCGGAGCGCGCTTCGCTGGGCCGGTCGCGGAACATCATGACGGGTTCGCCATGTGGAACACGAAGTTCTCTCCGTGGAATGCCGCAAAGATGGGTCCGAAACGTGACGTGGTAGGCCAATTATCAAAAGCCATCAAGAAACAAGATATGAAATTCATGACGGCCTTACATCACGCTGAGCATTGGTTTTATTTTCCTGTGTGGGACAAGCGCTATGATGTGTCGGATCCACGATATGCGGGTCTATACGGGCAGAGTCATGAAAAGGGAGCGCTTCCTGACAAGAAGTTCCTTGACGTGTGGATTGGAAAACTCAAGGAAGTAGTCGACAACTATGATCCGGACCTGGTGTGGTTCGACTACGGGCTCCAGCTGATCCAGCAGGGGTACAAAGAAGAATTTGCCCAATACTATTTCAATCGAGCGGCGAGGCTGGGAAAAGAGGTCACGATCACATACAAGTATCACGATTTGACACCCGGCGTCGGCATCTATGACTTGGAGCTCGGTCGGGAATCCAACATGACCTACTCAGAATGGATCACCGATAGCACAATAGACAGTGGAAGCGGGTGGGGATACGTAACGAGCGCGGGCTTCAAATCGGTTGACGATCTTGTTCAAGGGCTGGTAGATCGTGTCAGCAAGAACGGCTTTTTTTTACTGAATGTGGGGCCTAAACCCGACGGCACCATTCCTGAACCAGCCAAGGAGCGGCTACTCGCGATGGGTGAGTGGCTGAAGAGTCAATGGCGAGGCTGTCTATGGGACGACTCCGTGGTTGATTGCGGGCGAAGGGCCGACCCAGCTCAAGAAGAGTGGCGCCTTCAACGAAGACAACAATCTTCGTTACACGGCCGAGGATATTCGGTTCACATACCGCAACAAAACTCTCTACGCGACACTGCTTGCATGGCCGGGCGAAAAGGCGTCGATCAAGAGTCTGGTGCCAAAGGGCGACACCTGGCCTGGGCTGTATCCCTCAGAGGTGGCCTCGATCAAGATGTTGGGAAGTGATGAGCCTCTTCATTGGGAATTTACGAAGGAAGCTCTCGTTATAGACGTCCCCAAAACGAAGCCCTGTGATCATGCGTTTGTCTACGAGATTTCTCTGAAAAGCCCATTCTGACGGGACCGATTTTCAGCCCACCATCGGAACACGAGAGGCGGATCTAAGAGGGATCGAACTGAAGCTGACCGGTGAACGAATGATTGAGGTATCGCCTAGTCTGGAAGCTCTTGCTGTGTGCGGCGTTCATGTGCCGTATAAGCTTCGGGCAAGACGCGAAGTTGGCTGCATACTGGTCGTTTGATGAAGTGCAGATGCCAGCCGTGGACGAGGGCGGTATCCGTACGGAAGACGTGGTGCAGGGAAACTTCTCCTACGTGAGAGGCGTTCGCGGCAAGGCTCTAAATTTGATGGCTTTACGACCCGGATTGCTCGCAATGCGAATCTTCCTGAGATTCACGAAGCGGTGACATTTGAGGCGTGGATTGCTCCACAGGCCTACCCATGGAACTGGAATGCGATCGTCGAGCAGAAGAATAGGTACTTCTTCGGCCTGGATGCGACGGGACACATTGGTGTGCGTGTATTTGTCGATGATCAGTGGCGGGAGTGCGTTTCCTCGCTCGAGGTGCCGTTCATGCGGTGGTCGCACATGGCGGCAACATTCGATCCCCGAGACGGCCTCACCGTGTACATCAACGGCGAAAATGCAGGACACCTTCAAGTTGGTGGTCATCTCGATCGCGGGGAGGTAGATCCGAAGACCGGCCAGCCTACGGGAGGTACATTCCAAATAGGCCGGAGCATTGAGGAACTGCCGGCAGCCGCGTCGATCAAGATTCCTGCGTCTTATTCATTCGACGGAATTATTGACGAACTCAAAATCTACAATCGTGCCCTCAGTGCTGACGAGATAAAGAGAACTTACCAAAGCGTATCTCCCGTTCCGGATCCAGATCTGAAGTGGCGCAAACTGCCGGTCGTTCCTGACGGGGAGGGTCAGTTTGGGGCTTACTACACGCGGTTGACGTTTTATCCGGAATGGGATCGACTCTGGCGGGTCGACGAATATCCAGATTTGGTTGTGACTTTCGATGATGCCAAATACAAGATGGTTTTTTGGCATGGCACCGGCTACAACATGAACCTGGTGACGGAAAACGGCCGGTGGATCGGCGACCAGAGCGCCGAGGCAGCGAGAAGCGAATACGGATGTGTGGAGCACATGTCCGACAAGCAGACCCGCTATTCGCACGTTCGCCTACTTGAGAACAGCCCCGCGCGTGTCGTCGTTCACTGGCGTTACGCGTTGACAGATGTGCTCTACAACATCGGCGAGCGCGATCCGATCACCGGCTGGGGAGACTGGGCCGACGAGTACTACACCATCTATCCTGATGGAATTGCGGTGCGTCACTTTCTCGTGCACGGTCCTCAGAAGGACTACAGCATCACTGAGCCAGCGACCCTAAACAATCCCGGAGAGAGAGCCGAAGACAATGTCTCGATCCAGGCAGCCACTCTGGCCAATATGGAAGGTGAGACTCGAACTTTCAGTTGGCAAACTTGGCCCTCTGACGGTGGTATTCGTGGGGAGTTCTTTCACTCGTGCCGGGTGCGAATATCGCGATGGTCAACACGAAGTCGGACTACAAGCCTATCTACGTCTACCAGCCCGGTACCCCGATCATTCCGTACGGCGGGGGAGCCGTCGAGACCCGACCATGGATCTCGAAGTTTCCGATCTGGAATCATTGGCCAGTGGCCCAGATTCCCTCCGATGGTCGAACAGCACTGGCACTAGACCGAGTATCGAGTTCGGCTATCCTCTCCCCGGAACCGCCCGAGATCAAGCGGGCCAGCGACGGCGCCGTAGAAGGAAGATTTCTTCTTGGGCTCACAAACCGGCCAATCTCTGCCATGGTGCCGGTAGCACATTCTTGGTTGCACCCGCCAGATCTGAAAGTATCGGGGACCGGCTTTGCCAGTGAAGGCTATAGCCCGGATGATCGAGCCTATCATTTCTCAAGGTCGCAAAGGAGCAAACGAAACTCAACATTCACTTGCAAGCGAGTAAGGGTTCGCCAGCCGTAAACCCAGCGTTTGTAGTGGATGGCTGGGGACATGTGGGGGCTGCATTGAGATTGAACGGTAAGCCTGTAACAGAGGGAAAGGATTTTCGAATCGGCCACATCGACCGCCTGGAAGGCTCCAGCTTAGTGGTCTGGATTCGCGCCCAACTCACCAGTGCCACGGACATCTCAATCGTTCCCGAGGAATCGATACGCCGATAGCGATCAGTCGGCACATCCTCCTGAAACAACTTTGATCTGCGTTGCCAGGCACATCGCAGATGGCGATGACAATTTCTTCGTTGGTCATCCCGAGGAAGCCTGAGAGCCCCGTCCGCCCGGCGGTGCAGATTGCACATCGAGGGCAGACCTTGGAGCGCAGACCTTGGACGGCAGAACTATCTTAAGAGTAGCCAATGGACGGACCAAAGCAGTGCTTAGACCCGCGTCTTATTCCGCCATTGTGGCACACGATCTAAGCTGCTCAGATCACGGTATTTGCGTCGCGTGAGGCAGTTATTCTGCCGCCAAGTAATGGCGGCTTGACAATGGAAAGAATGCGATGATAGCGTTCGTATCCGTAATTGGCTGGATCAATTTTGACGCGTCGCAAGGGCGAGAGGCAGACCGGGATGTACTTTCAAATCGGATCATGATTTAGACATTCGATTTGGGCACCATCGCTATGGCGTTCTGCTTCGGAGCTTGGCGGACCACACTGGCCCAAGTCGCGAGCGCAGCGGCCGCCCTCAACGGAACCGTTAGAGATACCTCAGGAGCGGTGGTACCGGGTGCAAAGGTCGTTTTAAGGAGTACTGCGACTGGCTTCACGCAGACAACTAAGAGCAACGGGACCGGAAACTATTCCCTCGTCAATATCGCTCCTGGGAATTACATAGTCACAGCCTCGATGACAGGCTTTTCAACTGGCCAATCCGCTCCTTTCGATCTCTCCGTCAATCAGACAGCCACTATAAATTTCGATCTGCGAGCCGGGGCGATCAACACCACAGTAACAGTCTCGGCCGCCGCCGTACAAATAGAAACCTCCACTGCCGAGCTTGGGACAGTCATCGGAAGTGCGGAAGTGAATGCTCTACCACTGAATGGCCGAAACTTCACGGAAATGCTCCTATTGTCACCGGGCGTGAGCCCGGTAAACGTCACGGGAAATGCTGGATTCGGCGGAATCGGCAATCCCATCGGAACCGTGGTGCTCCCTTCCGTGAACGGTCAGAACAACCGAAGCAATATGTTTCTGCTGGACGGCATCAACAACTATGGCTCGATCCGGGACACTTATGCGGTGCAGCCAACTCTCGATGATATCGAGGAATTCAAAGTGCAATCCCACAACGACGAGGCGCAATTCGGCCAGGTGCTGGGCGGAATCATCAATGTAGTCACCAAATCAGGCACAAACGAGTTCCACGGCGATGCGTGGGAGTATTTCCGCAACGACGCGTTGGACGCAGCCAACTACTTCAATCCAATTAAGACTCCCTTGAAGCAGAATCAATTTGGTGGGGCAGTTGGCGGTCCCGTTCTCCTGCCTCACTACAACGGTCACAACAAGACTTTCTTCTATGTCTCCTACGAGGGATATTGGAACAGCACAGCTTCGAGCAATTTTTTCCGCACACCCACGGCGTCGCAGTTGCGTGGCGATTTTAGCAATCTCACTGGACAAGGGCACACAACTCTACAATCCCTTCAGCTCAGTTCCCGATGCCACAACCGCAACCGGATTTGCTCTTCAGCCATTCATGTGTGATTCGGGGGGAACTCCGCTTCCTGCACCGGGCAATATTCAGGCAGCTGGAACGCCCTGCAATAAGATTCCGTCGACCATGCTCAATCCGACGATGGTCAATTTCGCGAAGACATTCTTTCCCGCTCCGGTTAGTCTCCCCGGGTACCCTCAATTCAATGGACGCGATACGACCCCAAACCTTACCCATCAAAATCAGGTCTCGCTCCGCTTCGATCAGCAGGTTGGTACGAAGGATCGGTTCTTCGTGCGATGGACGGCTGCGTGGCAGCCGATTACCGCTTCAGGCGGCTTTCCGGGATTGGTATCGAATGTCAAGAATTCGAACTACAACATGGCGGCAAATTGGACCCACACATTCGGTGCGAGTGCGGCTCTGCAATTAACACTCGGACGGGTATCAGCCGAAAACGATCGCACGCCGAACTTCACCAATATACCCTCCGATTACTTCAGCCAACTCGGGTTTCGCTGGCTATTTCTACAACCATGCGCCCTTCGGCGGGCTTCAGGTGCCGTCAGTTCAGATAGCCAATTACATCGGGGGAACGAATTACGTTGGCAAGTTGCATTATTCCAACATCTGGGAATATCGCGGGGACTTTTCGAAGACTCTTGGACGGCATACCTTCGCACGGGCGCCAGTCTTGCAACGGATGGCTGGGAGCAGCCATTTTACGGTTCGGAGGATGACTTTGCTCAATCTCAAACTCAGGATGGAAATCTAGACTCGAACACCGGCGACCCTTTGGCATCTATGGTCATTGGAGTTCCGGACTATGCGGAAGTGGATAACGTCTATTCGCTGCTTCACGGCGGAAAGATTATCGGAGCATATTTCCAGGATCAGTGGAGAGTGACAGATAGACTCACAATCAACTGGGGTGTGCGATATGACTTGACAGTAAATCCGCGACAGGGAAAGGCTTCAAACGGTTCCGATATCACTGGCGACTTCAACTTCAGCAATGGTACTTACATCCTGCAAAATCCCGCTCCGGCATGTTCCGCGACGCAAGGGGCGCCATGTATTCCGGGGGGCACTCTGCCCCCCAACGTGACGATTGCGAAGAACGGAAAGATCATCCACGATAATTACGATAACTTCCAGCCACGAATTGGTTTCGCCTTCAGCCTGACGCCGAAGACAGTAATTCACGGCGGCATATGGAAGGTTCTATCGACAATTGGGCAGGTTTCACAGAGAACCAGTCTAACTACACGCAGACTTGGCCCAACATTGCGTTCGTGGGGGCACCAGGCGGGTTCAATCTTTATGGACCTCCCACAGGCCTTGCGCAAGACCCGTTCAATTTCGGAAGCGGATCCACTTCAGCCGGCGCCTTCGCCATTTTCGCCTCTGAACACGAACTCCTACACTGATCCCAACCTCAAGAATGGCTATTCGGACCAGTGGAATTTCGGTTTCCAGCGAGAACTCGCGACGGGCGTTGTGACGACCATGAATTACGTCGGCTCGCGAAATGCAAGAATCGCGACTTCGATCACGGCTAACGCGTTGACTAGCCCAGGAGGATCAGCCTCCTTATTCATACATCCCGCCGACGCCGTACACTAAGGAATCTCTCCTCCACCGACTACAACTCATTGCAGGTGTCGTCGCAAGATCAAGTTAAATTCCGGTGTCGCATCGGAACAGTTGCATATACTTGGTCAAAAGCGCTGACGACGGGTTGTGACGGTTACAACTCCGGTTGCGAAATCCAAAATCCATACGATCTGGGAATCGACAGAGGGTCCGGCCGCCTATGATCTGCCGCACATCTTTAGCGGTAGCTTTGTCCTTCCGCTGCCGTTTGGTGGGGGAAGACGATTCAGTGCGTCCGAGCAGTCTGGTGAACCACATCATCGGCGACTGGCAGTTAAATGGCATTGTCTCCTTGAATAGTGGTCCGCGTTACGACGTCCAAGATGATAATGGAATTTCGAATATCAACAACTTTTACGGTGTCGAGCGAGCCAATCAGACGGGAAATGCTCACGCGAACGCTTCCGGGTACACGAGAAGCAAGATCAATCCAATCAATCCGTCCGTTTTTGTTGATCCTCCGGCAGGCACATTTGGAACGATGGGGCGAAACAGTCTGCATGCTGATTGGGGCAGAAATTTGGATCTGTCGCTATTCCGCGCTTTCAAGGTATCGGAATCAAAGCGATTTGAATTTCGAGCGGAGGCCTTCAACACAACGAACACACCCGTAATGGCCGCGCCGGACACTTATCTTCCAGATGGACCGGGATACTTTCGGCGTAGTGTCCTCTACGGCAAATACAGCAAGACAGATGCAACTTGCTCTGAAGTTCTATTTCTGAGTGAGTGCTAGCCTCGAGAGTCATGATGCGCGAGAGCCAGCTGCTTCTTCTTGCCCTAGTGATGACCGCCGCATCTATCGGAGGATATGGGAAGCAGCAAGGTTCCCTGAAGAATAGGACCTTCCAGTCAGCCGGTAAAGATCTGTCGATCGCCTATTTGGATCGGCTCTATCCCTCCGCACATGCCGCGAATCTGCTGCTTCTGAATAACGGCGATGTTCTTTGCTTTTGGTTCTCTGGAACCGCAGAGGGGGAATCGAACGTTGGGATTCTGATGGCAAGACTGTCTCGAGGGGAGGGCACATGGAGCCAGCCCAAACTCATTGATCGGCAAGCCGGAGAATCCTTCCAAAATCCGGTAGGCTTCCAGGACAACACAGGCCGGATCTGGCTCTTCCACACTGCCCAGGCAGCGGGTCAGGGACAGGCGCATGCCCGCGTGATGGAACTCGTGTCTTTCGACGGGGGTGGGTCCTGGTCAGAGCCGAAAGTTGTGTTCACCGGGCCGGGTTCCTTCACGCGACAGCCCATGGTGGTCACAGATGACGGCAGTTGGTTATTGCCAATATTCTTTACGCCCAGCGGTGACATCGTTGCTGGCGCAGAGAGCAATTACTCGGTTGTGATGCTTCCAGAGATCAAGGCAAGGCTTGGCGCGAATGCCGTATCCCGGGCTCGGAAGGCCTGGTGCACCCAGACATACTCAAGCTTCGCGCGGGTCAATATATTTTGTTCCTCCGTAGCCGGTATGCGGATTTCATCTACCAAGCCGGCTCAGCAGATGGATGTGCATGGTCGAAACCCACGCCGACTGCACTACCAAACAACAATGCTTCCATTCAAGCCATACGCCTGGCTGACGGTCATCTAATGATGGCTTTCAACAACAGCAGTGCCGGTGGCAAGGCCCGCAAACCAGGAACCGCGAACCGGTTTCCGCTCTCTGTGGCGCTTTCCGTGGACGAGGGGAAGACATGGTGTTGGGTTCACGACCTGGAAGGTAAGGATAAGCGGTCCCCAGGACGCGAATCTCGCGGTGGAGAAGGCACTGACGAATTCAGTTATCCGGCCATACTTCAGCTGCCAAATGGCTCGATTTTGGTCGCGTATACGTATCGGAGGCTTACGATCAAGGTCGCTCGGTTCGAAGAGTCGTGGATCAAGCAGAACTCCACCACGGGTTCATACCAGGGTGCTTGTACTGGACACCGCTGAGCACGTTGGAAAGCGACACTTAGGTACGGTGGTCATTTTGCTCCAGGCCAAGGGTGTTCGTCGAGGTCGGACGTATAGTCGGCCTTCAGAAGAGTTCGCAGATCGTCTTTCGTGCGGTGGCTCTCAGGCTGTGCGACTCGAAGGGAAGTGATTCATGCCTTCAACGAAATATTGGCAGTCGAGTTTAGGGTGTTCAACCTGCATCATCGCCTGCTTTTCGATGTTAGCTGCGCGTTCGCTAGCAGCCCAGGCGCAGGCATCCTTTGCTCCGACGTTCCATGCGGGAGCAGAAGCGATCGCCTCAGAGTGGGAGAAAGCCAATGCGAAGTATGACAAGAAACGTAACTCGATCCTGAGGGAAGTGGACAAAGTGGGTCATGACGGGCCCTTCCGGCCCGGACTGGATTCGCTGTCCGAATGGGAGGTACCGCAGTGGTACAAAGACGCCAAATTCGGGATATTCATCCACTGGGGCGTCTATTCGGTGCCGGCGTTTGGAAGCGAGTGGTATCCGCGCCAGATGTATCGTTTGGGCACGGAGGAGAACAAACATCAGGTGGCCACTTACGGTCCACTGACAAGTTTTGGGTACAAGGATTTCATCCCAATGTTCAAGGCTGAGCACTATGATCCGGAGGCATGGGCGAGGCTATTCAAAGATGCAGGAGCACAGTATGTGGTTCCCGTCTTTGAGCATCATGATGGCTTCCAGATGTACGACAGCGGCCTTTCCGATTGGACTGCGGTAAAGATGGGCCCGAAGCGGGATTTGATGGGAGATCTGGCGAAAGCCGTGCGCGCCGAGGGTTTGCATTTGGGTGCCTCGTCACATCGTATCGAACACGACTGGTTCATGGATGGCGGACGGAACCTGCCTTCTGACGTTAACGATCCTAAATACGCAGGCTTCTACGGACCCGCACAACTGCAGATGCAGGATGGCGGCCAGGACAGTGCCAGCAAACTTGCGCAGGACTGGACCTATGTTAGCCCAGCTTATGCAGAAGACTGGGTGGCGCGATCCGCTGAGATCGTGCAGAAGTATCATCCGGACTTCATCTTTTTTGATTGGTGGATCGGACAGCCGTCTGTGCGACCGTATCTGGCGAAATTTGCAGCCTACTACTACAACGAGTCTCAAAAGCGCGGGCCGGTTGGGATCATCAGTTACAAGTACCTAGATATGCAGAAGCATTCGGGTCTACTGGATATTGAGCGGGGGCAGCTCGCGGCCATACGCCCGCAATATTGGCAAACCGACACCTCCGTCAGCAATAAGTCCTGGGGATACATCAAAGACGATACCTTCAAGACGCCGATCTTCATCATCGACCAGCTAGTCGATGTTGTGAGCAAGAACGGCAATCTGCTTATGAATATCGGCCCGCGTCCAGACGGAACAATTCCGGATGAGGTGCAGCAGGTTCTTCGCTCCGTGGGACAATGGCTGAAGGTGAACGGCGACGCGATCTACGGAACTCGACCGTGGAAGATATATGGCGAGGGGCCAACCCGGGTGGCTGCGGGACCCTTTCACGACACTGAGACCCAATCTTACACAGCGGAAGACTTCCGCTTTACAGCGAAGGGGAACGATCTCTATGCGATCGAGCTCGGCTGGCCGGACTCAGGCCAGATCGTGATTCATGCGCTCAGTCCGGACGGGCTCTCCGATCGACACATACGAATGGTCGCGATGCTCGGATCGGATGCGTCGCTTGTCTACCGACAATCCGTAGACGGGCTACATATTAAGCTGCCTCCCAAGCCCGTGGGCGAAAATACATATGTGTTCCGCATCGGCCTTGATGGACCGGCGCAACCGGATCCGATGTATAGGTGACCGGCCATCGGTACTCGGTTCTCGGTTTGCTGGCCAAACGCAGCACATTAGGGTCTGTTCACTTCGTGGCTATGGACTGCGGCATATGGTCCAGCTTCTTGCGGCGGGTCAGGAAGTTTACGGAGCTCTACTTAACCCCTATGTCTGCGCAAGAGACAAAGGTGGCATGGCATCGCTCTACAGGTCTCAGTGGCCTTTCAACCCGGATGAGAAATGGATCGCGCTCCTCACATGATTGTAGAGATGCACCTCATCGGGTGCCTTGAGCGACGGCTCTACGAGATGGATCATCTCTCCCGGAACCGGAATTGCCCGCCTTGGCGCTCGCGCTGGCACCGAGCAGGAAAATAATGTCCGCCGAGCCTCGATGAAGGTTACCGCTACGACCCAGAACTGGAACATCAACTCAATAGTATGATGCTGTCGGTTTTTCACCGCAAACTGGCACTCGGCCTGTAAGCATTACGGGATACATCTACATCGACCTCAAGAACGCCGACTACGCCGACTACGGCGGCTTCGTTCGAAATGCAGATACGGTCCTTCACGATAAGTTGGCGCTTCCAGCCAGCTACTCTTTTCAGTGGTCGGGAGAATATGAGTTAGAACTGCGTGCTCACTCATCGTTTCGAAAGAAGTCTTCGACTTTGAGGGAAAACCTTATCTCGTGCCGATCATAGCGTCTCGCACCGAGCGTTCTGACGCTACCAAGACCTTCATGACTTCGAAAACAATCACCGTAGCGTAAGTTACGGCTATCCAGATACAAACTTCTTCAACGGGCAGGCGGGACCATGCACCGACAAACAGTCCGGTCATCTGTCGATGCTGAAAGTTCCACCAGTTATATGGTACGGCCACGGTGGCTTCCCATAGCAGGCTGACGAGTAGCATGAAGAAGAGCGTCAGACTGAGAGCACGCCAGTTGATGAAGCGCCGCGCCACGGGGAAAAAACTCACAGATGGAAGCAAGGCTCCAACGACTAGAAAGGTGAAGTAGCCGGGAAAGCCTGCCTGGTCCTCTGGTAGAGCGAGATGCTTTTTGTAGAACCAGGCAGCGCCGATCAGCCCCAAGGCGAGCATTAAAGATATGGGATGAAACTGCAGGAGGCGGCGTACCTTTCTCGCTTCGCCGGGATAGTCAGGCATGTTGTAAGCGGCCAGCCAAAACTCGCCGAGCCACACGTACAGAAGAAGAACTGCGAGAAAGCCGGTCAGGTAGAAGATGTACTCTTCGATTGGCACAGATCTGCCGAGCGCGGGCACAGGAATGCCCAGCGTTGCTCCTAAGTTTGGATAGACGAAGAACCATTGTGCAAAGAAGAAGTCGAGCATCAAGCCCAAGGGAGCGAGAATGGCGAGCGTCCGCCAGAAGGCGCGCCGGGGAATGTGCAATCCCTCCCCAGGCAGAAACCATGCCGCGATTACAACAATGGGAAAAACAAACAACAATAAACTAACTGTGTAGCCGTGCGGCGTGGCGTGCTGATTGACAGGCACGAGTGGGGCGGGCTGATGGACGGTGTGCAAGGTGATTGCCGCGGGGATAGCGATCATTGCCAACATCGCAACGACAATCCCGGCGCAGACGCCAGGGCTGGGTAGTCCGTGGGAGCGAGAATCCGACATGAGCGGACTCCTTTATCTGTGGCAGTTGAACTTCTCAAAGCGGCAAGGCCCGAACTCTCCACAATTCCAGATATTGTCTCGCAGTAGTGTCATGATCGTGGTGGCCAGAGACGGGATCTAACCACCGGCGCCGAGCTTCTCGGCGCCGGAAAGACGGTCATAAGGGTGTAATCACTTTGCGGGCGCCGTGCCACTTCGTGAAGCGGGTAATGAGGTTCGGTTGATCCTGGCGCCCGGCGCCCAATAATCAGCCCAATCCCATTCCCACTCTGGTCAGGACAGTCGCTCGTATGTAAGGTGCGGAGGAAGCTTTGAACCCTGCACATAGCCGACGGCCTTTGGGGGTTTGGCCGAAAGCTTCGAACGGGAATCCGCGCAGGGTTTGTCAAACAGTTTCGTTCTCCACGGAACCAAACCCGCCACACGATTGGTCTGGCACTGCGCGCACCGTACTACTTCGGGAAGCGGGGTAATCAATGAGATTCGGCTGACCCGGCGCCCGGCGCTGAAGACAGGGTTTATTTTTTGCATAGTGCTACGGTTGCTCAGTTAAGGCGGAGGGACACGATTCAATTGTCGACAACACCGTTGGAGGTTACCTATCTCCGTACGATATCTCTGAAACCCGACCCGAGAAACCCCAGGGTTCATAGCGACAAACAAGTCCGCCAGATCGCTCAGAGCATCGAGTCGTTTGGATTTAACGTGCCCCTCCTGATCGATGACCAGCAGCAAGTCATCGCTGGTCATGGGCGACTCTTGGCTGCGCGCAAGATGGGATGGGACAAGGTACCGGCTATCAAGCTGAGTCATCTCACCGAGTCGCAACGCATGGCCTTCCTGATCGCCGACAACCGCTTGACGGAGAACTCTTCTTGGGACGAGCGGATGCTCGGCGAACAACTCAAGATTCTCTCCGAACTGAACCTCGACTTCGATTTGGAGGCAATTGGCTTCGAGGTTCCTGAGATCGATCTCCTCATCGATGGCCTCAACACAGTGCTCGAGGCTGATCCTGATGATCTCTTGCCAGCGGTCTCGGAATCAGCGGTTAGCGTTTTGGGTGATCTATGGCAGCTGGGCAAGCATCGCGTACTCTGCGGGAACTCACTGGCCGCAGCCAGCTATGAGCGCCTCATGGATAGCGCAAAAGCCGATCTTGTCATCACCGACCCTCCCTACAATGTCGTCATCGACGGGCATTCTACCGGACTCGGCAAGATTCACCACCGAGAGTTTGGAATGGCATCGGGCGAGATGAGCTCGGCCGAGTTTACCGGCTTTCTCCGCAAGGCGATGCTCGCAGCTCGAGACCATAGCATCGCCGGCTCCCTTGCCTACTACTTCATGGACTGGCGGCACATGACTGAGATCCTGTCCGCAGGACAGCAAGTTTACTCAGAGCTCCTGAATCTATGTGTCTGGGCGAAGAGCAACGGCGGTATGGGAAGTTTCTATCGGAGCGCACATGAACTGGTGTTTCTTTTCAAGAACGGAACAGGATCGCACCGAAACAATGTTCAGCTGGGCAAGTTTGGACGGTATCGAACGAACGTCTGGAATTATCCCGGAGCGAATAGCTTCTCTCGCTCAGATTCTGAAGGAAACCTTCTTGCCCTCCACCCCACCCCGAAGCCGGTTGCGTTGATCGCCGATGCCATCAAGGACTGCACGGCCAGAGGCGATCTTGTCCTCGATCCGTTTCTTGGCTCGGGAACTGCTGTTATTGCCGCCGAACGTTCTGGGCGGCGGTGCTATGGACTAGAGCTAGATCCGCTCTACGTGGACACCATCATGCGTCGATGGCAACGGCAGACAAAGCTCGAAGCCGTCCACGTGGAGACCGGCGAGACCTTCAACAGCAGGAACAACGTAAGGAATAGTTTATGAGCGAGGAGAATATGTCAGATGGCTACGAGGTCGGTTACGGAAAGCCGCCTAGAAGCACTCAGTTCAGAAAAGGCGTCTCTGGTAACCCTAGAGGACGTCCCAAGAAAGCTCGGGACTTCGACCATGAATTGCTTCGAGAATCCAAAGCCTCCGTCATCCTTAACGAAAACGGAAGCCGGCGCCGCATCTCGAAGCATGAGGCTGCAATCAAGCAACTGATAAACAAAGCCATAAGTGGAAACATACCTGCTCTTCGTACTTATCTTGATCGTTACCAAACAGCATTCGAGAGAATCGCTCTGCTGGAAGCATCACAATCAAGTGACACCAAAAAGTACGACGACGTTAGGAAAATATCCAACGAGGAATTAGAGAGAATGGTCGCTGATATTTGGAAGGAGAGAGAAGAGAAACGACAAAGGGACACTTCTCGAATGCCGATTGATACTTCGGCTGGCGTTCTGCAGTAGCCGCCAACCCCCGACGCCGGTGCGAGAGACGAATTAGTCGCGAAAACACGCAGTTCCACGATCGGGCAGAATAGCCGGATATTTCGCGTGTAAAGTGCGGGTCGGTCAGAGAAGGGCTTGACTCTTTGCCTGACCAGAGCGGAAATGTCGACACCGGAGGAGATTCGCTGGTGTCCATTGATCTAGATGAAGAGATCGCAAACCTGCCTGCGCTCAGCAAGGCTGAGCTTTTGACGAGATGGCGGGAAAGGCTGAAACAGCGCCCCCCTTCCCACCTCAACAAGCCGATATTGGTTCCCTTGCTTGCCTATAGGTTGCAGGAGCAGGCATTCGGCGGCCTGAAGCCGGCATATAAGCGACGGCTTCGGGAATTGGCTGAGAGCTTCGAGCGGAATCCAGATCGGCCCCCAAAGACAGTTTCGTCCTCCGCCAGAATCAAACCCGGGACAAGATTGATCCGGCAGTGGGACGGCCAAACTCACCAGGTCACGGTTGCGGAAGACGGTTTCGAGTACAAAGGAGAGCGTTACAAAAGCCTCTCTGAGATTGCTCGGATGATCACAGGAACTCGCTGGTCGGGTCCGCTGTTCTTCGGTCTGAAACAGAGTCAAAAGAACCGAGCCTGTGCATGAGCGTAGGAACAAAGCGAACGCTTCGCTGCGGGATTTACACACGGAAATCCTCCGAAGAAGGTCTCGAACAATCCTTCAATTCCTTGGGCGCGCAACGGGAGGCGTGCGAAGCGTATGTCCTGAGCCAACGCCAGGAGGGCTGGCGCGTTCTCGAAACCCACTATGACGATGGCGGATATTCAGGAATGTCGGCCATCCGTCCAGTACCTGTCATGCAGATAACTCTATGGGTACTGTTTGCTCTTGCTGCTCCTGCTCTCCTGCGGGCGCAATCGGTTGGCCAGATCAGGGGAACGGTGACAGACCCGAACGGCGCCGTGATGCCCAGCGTCGCCATAACGGCGAGAGAGGTTGCAACCGGGGTCGTCCGATCGACGGAGACTAACGATGCGGGAATCTATAGCTTCCCGCGGCTTCCCGTGGGCAGTTATGTCGTCAAAGCCGCGGCCGCCGGTTTTAAAGTCGGAATCTCCGCGGCGATCACCATCGATGTAAGCCAGGATCGGGATGTAAGCTTCGCTCTCACCATGGCCAACACAACACAGCAGGTCCAAGTTTCTGCAACCCCGCCTCTGCTTAACACGACGAATGCGGAGTTAGGTGAAGTGATAAGTGGAAGTCAGGTCAGCACGCTCCCATTAAACGGCCGCGACATCACTGCACTAACACTGCTTAGTCCGGGAGTTACGCAGGAGGTCAACTCCAGTTGGCCAGTCGGCAGTAATCCTTCAGGCGGAACATTCGTAGCGGGAAATGGCAACCGCGGTACGACTGGCGCAAGTTATCTGGATGGACTTGACACAAGCGACGTCGAATTCGGCGGACCGCAATTGACAAATTTTAACCTCGACGCGATCGCGGAATTCAGATTTATGCAGAATAATTATTCTGCGCAATATGGTCGTGGGGCGGGAACCATTGAGGACGTAGTCAGCAAATCGGGAACAAATCAACTGCACGGCAGTTTGTTTGAATTTGTACGAAACAGCGCTTTTGATGCGCGCAACTGGTTTTCAACCGCTGTCCCTCCATTCAGAAGGAATGAGTTTGGAGCCACCATTGGTGGCCCGATCTTGAAAAGCAAGTTCTTTTATTTTGCAGAATACGCGGGCTTCCGTCAGAGTCTGGGCGAGCCGACCTTTGTCGCAGTACCAACGCAGCAGCAGCGGCAAGGCATCGTAAACATCACGGGAGCAAATGGTGTTCCGGATAAACTTGTGGTTCCTCTGAATCCGGTAGCACGACAGATTCTTGCCAGCTACCCATTGCCGAATCAGCCTTCCGGCCCCTACGGCGCGCAAACCTACTATAACCAACTTGGCATTCCCACGAACAACGATCAGCTATCTGGGCGGATCGACTAAAACATATCTGCCAAGGATATGTTGTTCGCACGTCTTACTGGATCCAATGCATCTGATCCGACCAACGATCCAACATTTGCCGTGATCAGTCCCGATTTCTCGTCTTCCCTTGAATTCCGGCAACGCAACTACGGTCTGACGGAAACTCATATAATAAGTCCAACATTTCTCAATACATTCCGATTTTCTTACATGCAGGTTTTTAGCCCATGGCTGCCCGGAAATCAGAACATTACTCAGAGTGATTTCTCGGATGGGAGTCTGTCCACGTGGGGACCAAGCCTGGGCTGTTGCTCTCAGCGCAACACGGACTGGGTGTTTGACGATAGCATCAACTTGAGCAAGGGGAAGCACAGCATCACAGCCGGCATTGATTATCGGTGGGAGGTCGACAACCCCCAGCCGACGGCTGGCCTGCAAGGGAATTACGTTTTTGAGCCGGGGCAGCCGCTCCTAACTGCGATTCCATCGCAGAGCGGGAACAATAACCTGTCAGCTGAACAACCAAGCCCCAGTTCCCTCATAAGTTTTATGGAGGGGAATCCTACATATATCAATAAAATTGGGAGTTATCCAGGCTATGCTCCCCTCGGTCAGCTTACTCGGTCGTCCTATCGGCGCTGGCATCTAAGCGGCTGGTTCGAAGACGATTTCAAGGTTCAACAAAAGCTGACATTGAACCTTGGATTCCGCTACGAATACAACTCGGTTCCGTATGAAGTCCGAGGTGTTACCCGGGGCATTGTCGACGATCCGGATTTCAAGGGAGGGTCGCTTTATCGTCAAGTAGTGGTCAATGCGACACCCCTTTATTTTTCGGATTATGATGGTTTCGGTCCCCGCTTTGGTCTCGCCTATAGCGTCTCCAACAAGACTATTTTCAGGGGCGGCTTTGGAATTTTCACAAATTTACCGCTAACGCAAACGGCAGATCAACAGACCTTCGGCTATACAGCCGTTGCTGTCGGCCTGCCCAATCCGAACTTTTCTTTTTCCCTGAAACCGACTCCACTCAGCCTACCGGCGGCTACTGATAGGGCAGGCAACGCGCTGCCGCCCGGCGGAAATCTCAAGAATGTACCGCCAAATGATCCTCTCGATCTGCGCCCGATAGCAGAATATCTCGGCAATCCCCTGGTGGTGGGTAGCACTGACATGCACCTCCGCAATGGGTACACGATGGCGGGAAACGTGACTGTTGAAAGGGAGCTGGGCTGGGATAGTGTGTGGCAGATGAGCTATGTCATGAACAATGCTGTAAAGCTCTACTCTTCCTGGTATCCGAATGCTTATGCCGGTGCTCAAACGCAATACACACCGTATTCCGTAGCGAATCCCGGGCTCGGCGAGGTTCAGTTGACCAGCAACCATGGTCACTCTACATACAACGCGTTGCAACTTCTGCTCAGGAAAAATTCAAGCAAATCCGGGTTGACATATCAGGCTGCCTATACCTGGTCAAAGAGCATCGATAATGCAACGACCGTGTTCAATGGACCGGCGACGAATTCTGCGGCTCTTCAAAACAATCCTACTTGCACTGCTTGCGAGAAGGCGGATTCTGCTAACGACGTACCTCAGAGGTTTGTGCTCAATGCGATGTACGATTTGCCGCTGGCCAAGTTTACTCATCATGCTGGGCGGCTTTCCGATGGCTGGCAATTAAACGGCATCTACCAGATACAAAAAGGAAATCCTTTCACGGTAAATTCTCCCTTCGGCACAGTGCAATTTGGTAGCGATGAATATATCGGCTTTCAGGGCACCCGGCCAGATCTGGTCCAGATGCCGACCCAAAATTCTAAAAAGGGCCCTCAGTTTTTCTCCGATGCCGTTGTGGCAGATGGAATGAATCTTGGGCAGAAGTATTTTTCCACTCCGGGTGCCTTGACAACGGGCTTACAGGATCACCCTGGGAATTTGTCCCGAAATACTTTCCGAACTGATCACTTTTCAAATACTGATTTATCGCTAATCAAAAATACGCCGATCACTGAAGGAAAAATTTTGCAGATGAGGGCCGAATTTTTTAATGCATTCAATCAGCATGCCTTTGCTGCACCTGGGGCGGCATTGGGTTCTGCCGGATTTGGGCAAGCAGGCGGCACGGTCTTGCCTGAGCGTCAGATTCAGTTTGGAGTGCGGATGACATTCTGAGTTGAAACCTTACCTGTTCATTTCCGGGTACCTAGAGTGAGTGGAACCATCTCACCTCGACCGCCTCCACGCCAGAAGCCCGCGTCCAGATTGATCGACACGCGCCAAGGCACACGCGGCGGCTGAACCCATCCACCACCGCGGCCAGATAGACGAATCCGCGCGCCACGGCTGCCAGAACGTAACTAACCATTGCCCAGCGCGGGTTGGACGTGTTAGAGCCGGGGATAGACGGGCTCGATCGCCAACTTCCACATCATCGGTCCGGGCTCGCGTCCGCGGCCACCTCGAGCCTTTCATTTCTATGCTGCCGTCTCGTGACGCTTCTTCAAAAAGATCAACAAAAGCTTCACAAGCATCATTGAATGGTTAAGGGAACGACTGCCGTGGCTCCGTATTCGCACGGGGTGAGATGAGGGACAGATGTACCGGCAGCAACGATGCCAGCCTTTCAGCAGCGAGAGACTTAGTTCGTCCGCCTTGCTAGTCCGAGCGGAATCTCGAACCCTGCATCCATTTTCCAGGCTTCGGGTTTGCAATTCCACTTCGGCATCCGAGCGAGACACCGAACCTGCGGTCCGTTTCCATTCAAAAAAGGAACTGCCACTGTTGCGTTCAGAGAATTGGGGAACAAATGCGGGACGGTCGCGGGGAAGGTGATTCTCTGATTGCTCGAAGAATCGTGGTTTTCCGGCGAAATGCGGGTTATTCGCGACGCATAAATGGCAGATTCTAAAGGAGGGCGAGTATGTGGCGGAGGGAGGTGGATTCGAACTTTCTCTCTACTTTTCGGACCACTACTTTTCCAAATTGCAAGTCCTTTGTGCATAGATGTTTACCGTTTTGGGCAGGGAGAAGGATTCGGTGTGTCCACTTTGCTTGTCCGAGCGGAATCTCAAACCGTCCATCCATTTTTCAGGCTGCGGGTTTGCAACTACACTTTGCAAGGCAAGCGAGACATCGAACCTGCGGTCCACATTCGCGTAAAAAAGGAACTGCCACTGTTGCGTTCAGAGAATTCGGGAGCGAACGCAGGATTGTGGCGGTGGACCTGATTCTCTGATTACTGACTGAATCGCGCTTTTCCAGCCAAATGCGGGCTATTCCTGGCCGTTAAGTTGCAGATTGCAAAGGAGATAGACTCTGTGGCGGAGGGAGGTGAATTCGAACTTTATCTCTACTTTTCGGACCACTACCTTTTCGAAATTGCAAGTCCTTTCTGTATAGATGTTTAGCGTTTTAGCAGGGAGAAAAGCCGGTGCGTCCACTTTGCTGTCCGAGCGGGATCTCGAACCCCTCATTTATTTTTTGAGCATTGGGTTTGCAACTTCACTCTGCCCAGGTTGGTACGTTTAAACTGCGGACGTGCCTGCAAGTGCATTTCTAGCAGAGCAGCAGGAAAGCGTGGAAGTGAGGCTACAACGTTGACAGATCAGATTCGCAATCCGCTCGTTCTCTTGCTGGCAACAGTCCTTGCCATTGGCTGCGGCAAACCAGCCGCCAATTCTGCTATGACTGCAGGCGGCCAGGCCATGCCTGTGCAGACCATCACGGTAAAAGCCGCCGCTGTCCCGCAGAGTGACGACTATGTGGCAACCATCAAATCTCGCCGCTCCGCTACTCTGACGCCTCAGGTGGACGGCAATCTTACAAAGATCCTCGCGCGTTCTGGTGATCGGGTAAAAGCGGGCCAGGTGCTGATGATGATCGATCCGCTGAAGCAGCAGGCTACCCTTGACGCACAGGCAGCCACGGAGAATCAGAAGCTGGCGGTATATCAATACAACCAAGTTGAGGTGGAACGTCAGCGCAAATTGTTCGATGCCGGGGTGACAAGCCGCGACGCTCTCGATCAGGCGGAGCAAGCCTATCGAAACTCCAAGGCTGACTACCAATCGGCAGTCGCCTCACGGCAGACCCAGGCCAGCCAGCTTGGCTATTATCAGATTCGCGCGCCTTTTGACGGTGTCGTTGGAGACATTCCGGTTCATCTCGGTGATTACGTGTCTTCCACAATCCCTCTCACCACCGTGGACGAGAACCGGGATTTCGAAGCGTACATCTATATTCCTTCGGAGCGCGCGGCTCAGGTAAAACGGGGACTCCCCGTCGACATTCTCGATAACAGCGGCAAGCTTATCGAGCGTGCCCACATCGACTTTGTTTCTCCCCAGGTGGATAACGGATTACAGGGCATTCTGGCAAAGGCCATGCTCCGCTCCGGGGCCGAAGTGGTGCGCAATGCCCAAATCGTAAAGGCCAGCGTGATCTGGAGCACGACGGCTACTCCAACCGTTCCCGTGCTCGCCGTTTCACGCCTCGGCGGGCAGGCCTTCGTTTACACCGTGCAGCATGAGCAAGGGAAAGCAATAGCAAGGCAGCACCCGATCCAACTGGGCGACACAGTCGGCAATGATTATGCCGTTGTGTCAGGGCTGCAGAATGGGGACCAGGTCATCGTCTCCGGAACGCAACTACTTGCGGATGGGGTACCGGTGCAGCCCGCCAGCTAGCTCTAGACTTGGCACGATTGGGCGTCTGATTCAACAGGATGTTCCACGAGAGGATTGCTCTGCTTGTTTGTTAACTTCTTTATCCGACGGCCAGTTTTCGCTACGGTTTGCGCGCTCCTCATTGTCCTTGCCGGCGCAGTCGTGATTCCTAGCCTGCCCATCTCGCTTTATCCCCAGCTCGCGCCTCCGCAGGTTACCGTCACCAGCAACTATGTCGGCGCCAACGCGCAGGTGGTCGAATCCGCAGTCACTATCCCTCTCGAACAGCAGATAAACGGCGTGCCGGGCATGCGCTATATCCAGTCCACCAGCGGAAGCGATGGCACCAGCCAGATCACGACCACGTTTGATACTAACTACAACCTCGATATCGCCGCGGTGGACGTGCAGAATAGGGTCTCGACCGCAAGCGGACAGCTACCCGCCGAGGTCAACACTACCGGCATCACCATCACCAAGGCCAACAGCAACTTCGTTTTCGCGGCCGGCTTCTACTCGGACAACGGCGAATACTCCAACCTATTCATCAGCAACTATCTCGACGTGTATGTAAAGGACGCCCTCAAGCGCATACCAGGCGTTGGCGATGTCCAGATATTCGGTGAGCGCAAGTACGCCATGCGCATCTGGTTGGATCCAGCACGCCTGGCCGCTCGCGTTCTCACTGCCTCCGACGTGGTCAACGCATTACGGGAGCAGAACGTCGTTGTAGCAGCGGGTCAGCTGGGACAGCCTCCCTCGAATGGGAAACAGGATTTCCAGATCACAGTGAGCGCCGCGGGACGTCTGAGTACGCCAGACCAATTCAACAGAATCATCGTCAAGAACACGCCGAATGGCATCGTGCAGCTCAAGGATGTTGGACACGCCGAGCTTGGCGCAGAGACCTATGGCGGGCAACTTAAGTTCAATGGAATCGATTCGGTTGGCATCGGCGTGCAGCAGCTCAGCAACGCCAATGCACTTGAGGTGGATCGGGAAGCCAAAGCCGCCCTCGCCAAAGTATCGAAGACTTTCCCGCCCGGAATGAAATATGTAATCGCCTTCGACACCACCACGGTGGTGGGCGATTCCATTCGTGAAGTCGTTCGAACGCTGGGTGAAGCGATTGTTATCGTCATCGTCGTCATTTTCCTGTTTCTGCAGGATTGGCGCGCCACCATCATCCCGGCCGTCACCATCCCCGTCTCACTGGTCGGAACCTTCGCCTTCATCAAGGTGTTCGGCTTTTCTATCAATTCGCTCACGCTTTTCGGTATTACGCTCGCTACCGGGCTGGTGGTCGACGATGCCATCGTCGTGATCGAAAATGTGCAACGGCATATCACAGAGGGCGACAGTGATCCCCACCATGCCACTTCAAGCGCCATGGCCGAGGTGACCGGCGCGGTTATCGCGACGTCATTGGTACTTATCTCAGTGTTCATTCCGGTGTCGTTCTTTCCGGGAACCAGCGGCATCCTCTACAAGCAGTTCTCGCTGACCATCGCTTTTTCTATCGCCATTTCCGCCTTCAATGCGCTCACGCTTTCCCCCGCATTAGCAGCGTTGCTGCTGCGAAAGCCCAGACTCTCTCACGGACTTCTCCATGCCATCGACCGCGGCATTAAGGGCATGTCCAGTGGTTATGCGCGCGCCATCCATGTGGTACTTCGTCTGCGGTACCTCATGCTATTCCTCTTCTTCGTCGGGCTCACGGCCACCGTCTACATGTACAAACATGTGCCCACGGCGTTCGTGCCCCAGGAGGATCAGGGCTACTTCATCATCCAGGTACAGGCTCCGCAAGGCGCCTCCCTCTCCTACACCGACCGTCTCGTGGATCAGGCACAGGCAGTACTTCGCAACTACCCGGACATCCAGGGCTCATTCGCGATTACTGGCTTCAGCTTTGCGGGTAGTGCGCCCAACTACGGCATCATCTTCTCCAGTCTCAAACCTGTGGACAGCCGGAAGGCAAAGGGCCACTCCGCGGCAGAGATCGTCGGTGATCTTCGCGGCAAATTGATGATGATTCCCGGGGGTCTCATCATTCCGTTCGAGCCTCCGGCCATCCAGGGAATCGGCAGCTTTGGCGGCTTCCAATTCGAACTGCAGGACCTTGGCGGGAACACGCTGCAGGACATCGATCGTGTCGCACACACCATTGCAGCGAAAGGCAACCAGGATCCCCGACTCGCCGGGCTTTTCACCAGTTTCACTTCCACCGATCCGCAGTTGATCGTCGATATCGATCGCGAGAAGGCGAAAGCACTCGGCGTCTCCTTCGGACAGATCACCGATGCTCTGCAGGTCTACATGGGATCGGAGTACGTGAACAACTTCGATTTCAACAACCGGTCTTACCGGGTCTACGTCCAGGCGGATCAGGATTTCCGTCAGACTGCCAAAGACATCCGCCAGTTCTACGTGCGTTCCGATACCAACCAGATGATCCCGCTCGACAACCTGGTCTCGCTCCGCAATGCATCTGCGCCGCAGGTCATCAGCCACTACAACCTTTTTCGCTCAGCGGAGATCAACGGCTCGGCCGCAGCCGGGCTCATCGTCCAGTGAAGGACTGACTGAGATGGAACACCTGGCTACGCAAAACATGCTGCACGGTATGACCTTCTCCTGGACGGGACTGGCACTAGAAGAAATCGAATCGAGCGGAAAGGCTCTCATCATCTTCGGTCTGGGTATTCTGGTTGTCTATCTCACCCTGTCCGCTCAGTATGAGAGCTTTGCTCTTCCATTCATCATCCTGCTTGCTGTTCCCATGGCGGTTCTGGGTGCTCTGCTGGCACAGACGATACGCGGTCTTGCTAACGACATCTACTGCCAGATCGGACTTGTGATGCTGATCGGCTTGTCTGCCAAGAACTCGATTCTGATCGTTGAATTCGCTGAGCAGTTGCGGCGCCAAGGCAGGTCGATAACGGATGCGGCGATTGAAGCGGCGGAACTCCGACTTCGCCCCATTTTGATGACCTCGTTCGCCTTCATTCTGGGCGTGCTTCCTCTGGTCTTCGCGCAAGGCGCTGGCAAGTTGGGCAGGCACTCTGTCGGAACCTCGATTGTCGGCGGCATGCTGCTCTCCACGATACTCAACCTGTTCTTCATCCCGGCGCTTTACGTCATTCTGAGCACCTTGATGCGAATGACAAGACACCCAGTGAGCGGGGACAAGCCTATACACACCTCCGCATCGTAGCTCAAGGAATGAGAACTCCGTCGGTCGGGAGGGTGGAGCCGGTCTTCGACGTTCCGGGAGCCGCCATCGGCATCGTTGCCGGCGACAAGCTGGTCTACAGCAAGGGATGGGGCGTGCGCACGAAATGCGGGGCCTGGTTGACTCCAGCACCATCTTCCAAATTGGTTCTACTACCAAACCATTCCTGGGGACGACGATGGCATCCCCGCCTTCCCCTCCTCGATTTTCCAGATGATCTAGTCCGAGCGCAATCTCGAACCGGAGATCCATTTTCGAGCATTGGGTTTGCAAAGGACACTTTGCAAGGCAAGCGAGACATCGAACCGGAGGTCCACTTTCACTCAAAAAAGGAACTGCCACTGTTGCGTTAAGAGAATGGGGGAACAAATGCGGGATGGTCCCTGGGAAGGTGATTCTCTGATTGCTCTAAGAATCGTGGTTTTCCGGCCACATGCGGGCTATCGGAGCCAGTTAAGTAGCAGATTCTAAAGGAGAAAGACTCTGTGGCGGAGGGGGGTGAATTCGAACTTTCTCTCTACTTTTCGGACCACTACCTTTTCGAAATTGCAAGTCCTTTCTGCTTAGATGTTTAGCGTTTCGGCAGGGAGAAAAAGTCAGCGTGTCCACTTTGCTGTCCGAGCGGGATCTCGAACCGGACATCCATTTTTCGAGCATTGGGTTTGCAACGACAGTTTGCAATGCAAGCGAGACATCAAACCGGCGGTCCACTTTCACTCAAAAAAGGAACTGCCACTGTTGCGTTCAGAGAACCGGGAGCCCAAGGCGGGATCATTGCCGCGACGGTGATTCTCTAATTCTTCAAGAAGTCGCGATTTTCCCGCCAAATGCGGACTATTTCGTCCGCTAAGTAGCAGATTCTAAAGGAGAAAGACTCTGTGGCGGAGGGAGGTGAATTCGAACTTTCTCTCTACTTTTCGGACCACTACCTTTTCGAAATTGCAAGTCCTTTCTGCTTAGATGTTTAGCGTTTCGGCAGGGAGAAAAGTCAGCGTGTCCACTTCGCTGTCCGAGCGGGATCTCGGACCGGACATCCATTTTTCGAGCCTTGGGTTTGCAACGACAGCTTGCAATGCAAGCGAGACATCAAACCGCGGTCCACTTTCACTCAAAAAAGGAACTGCCACTGTTGCGTTCAGAGAATCGGGAGCCCAAGGCGGGATCATTGCCGCGACGGTGATTCTCTAATTCTTCAGGAAGTCGCGATTTTCCCGCCAAATGCGGGCTATTTCGTCCTCTAAGTAGCAGATTCTAAAGGAGAAAGACTCTGTGGCGGAGAGAGAGGGATTCGAACCCTCGATAGAGCTTTTGACCCTATAACGGTTTAGCAAACCGCCGCCTTCAGCCTCTCGGCCATCTCTCCGGTTCTGACGGGACGCTACGTCGGATTATAGCTCACCAGCCAAGCGCAGAGCCGCTCCGTGGGACGATGCATTTACAGTAGACGCCATGCCACCAGGACTGCCGCGCACCCGCAGAGCAACTCGATTCCGCAGGATGCGCCTGCTGCCGCTAGTGGCCGCGACCTTCTTCATGGTCTCTGGTGGCCCCTACGGTATCGAGGACATCATCGGCGGCGCGGGATACACCTGGGCATTCGTGCTCCTGCTCTCTCTGCCGCTCCTGTGGAGTCTGCCGACCGCACTGATGATCGGCGAGCTTGCGAGCGCATTGCCGGCATGAGGGCGGTTTCTACGTTTGGGTACGCCGCGCCCTGGGTCCTTTCTGGGGATTTCAGGAGGCGTGGCTCTCGCTGGCCGCCAGCATCTTTGACATGGCCATTTATCCGACGCTCTTTACGCTCTATCTCGGCCGCCTCGCGCCATCGCTCACGGCAGGGCATCGCGCAGTGTGGTGGTCGCTTGCGGTGTTGGCAGCCTGTCTGCTCTGGAACCTGCTCGGCGCCGCCAGTGTCGGATCGGGATCGGTATGGCTGATGTGCCTGCTGATGGCGCCGTTTGCCATACTGGTCGTCGCCGGCATGCGGCATGGCCCATCCACGGCCGCATCGCCGACGAGCCACACCCTGGATTTCGCTACCGCCTTTCTGGTCGCCCTGTGGAACTACATGGGTTGGGACAACGCATCCACCGTGGCTGCCGAGGTGGAGCGGCCGCAGCATAACTATCCGCGTGCCATGATCGGCGCCGCTGTGCTGGTGACTATCTGCTACGTGGTGCCGACGCTGGCCGCGCATGCAGCCGGACTCTCACCCGCGACCTTCTCTACCGGCTCCTGGGCAGACGCCGCGCGAATGCTTGTTGGTCCGTGGCTTGGTCTCGCCATCGTTGCCGGTGGCATGATCAATGGCTTCGGCATGTGCAATGCACTCATGCTCTCTTACACGCGGTTGCCGGTGGCGCTGGCGCAGGATGGCTTCCTGCCTCGTGCGGTCGCTCGCCACAATCGAGCCGGCGCGCCGTGGGTTGCAATCATTCTGTGCGCCGTGGGGTGGGCGCTCGCCGTGAATCTCACCTTCGAGAGGCTGATCTCGATTGATCTGGTGCTCTACGGTGGCAGCCTCATTCTGGAGTTCGTCGCGCTGGCAGTGCTGCGCTGGCGCGAGCCGCAACTGGTCCGGCCTTTCCGAATTGCAGGTGGCACGACGGCCTGCGTGCTGCTGGGAATTCCGCCGACGGTATTGATCGCCATTGCGTTGCTCATGGCGCGCGGTGAGCGCATTGCCGAAATGCCTGCGCTCGGCCTTGCGTCTGCCATCGCGCTTCTTGGGCCGGTCGCATATGCAATCCAGGCGCCGTGGTCTCGAAACCGGCAGGCTGCTTTCGCGAGAAGCCCGCGAAACACGGCGAGACTGCCGGCTGATCTCGGCGAGCTAAACAATGACCTCGGTCTTTTTCTCGCGGTGCTCGGCGAAGCGCTTCGCAGAGTCCGTCACGGCGCGGCGACCCGCCTCGGCGTCCTTCCAGCCTTTGATCTCCACGCGCTTGCCTTCCAGATCTTTGTAAATGGAAAAGAAGTGCGTGATCTCTTTCAGAATGTGCGGATAGATCTCCGAGTAATTCCACACGTCGGTGTAGCGCGGATTGTTCTTCCCCACAGCGAGGATCTTCTCGTCCGGCACGCCCTGATCCAGCATCTCCAGCACGCCGATCGGGCGCACCTGCATCACGCAACCGGAAAAACTTGGTGCGTCTACCAGCACCAGCACATCCAGCGGATCTCCATCCTCGCTGAGCGTGGAAGGGATAAAGCCATAGTCGCCGGGATAGTGCACTGGCGAATACAGGTTGCGGTCCAGGCGGAAGACGTGAAGCTTCTTGTCGTACTCGTATTTGTTAATGCCCTCGAAAGGAATCTCAATCACTGCCTCAATCACTTCAGGGCAGCGGTCGCCGATGGGCAGTTCCAGATAATTGATCATGCCGATACTCTCCGGCCGTTCGTGCAGCTACGGCCAAAGTCTTATAATCAGGCACGATGAAGGCACATGTCTACGTCACACTGAAGCGCACCGTGCTCGATCCCCAGGGCCAGACCATTCAGGGGGCCCTGAAAAAGCTGCAATTTGGCAGCGTTGCCGATGTTCGCCAGGGCAAGTATTTCCTGCTGACGCTCGCCGATGGCACCAGCCGCGATGCGGCGCAGAAGGAAGTCGACCGCATTGCGCGTGACGTGCTGACCAACCCCGTGATTGAAGAGTACAGCTTCCGTCTGGAAGAGTAAGCGCTGCGTCCATCGAACTGAATCGCAGCGTGACCTCGCCCGTACAATGACGCCCATGTGCGGAATCATCGGCTACGTAGGCAGCAAGCGGGATGTGGTCCAGGTCATCCTCGATGGACTGCGCCGCCTCGAATACCGCGGTTATGACTCGGCGGGAATTGCGGTGGCCGGAGGCCCCAATGGGCTGGAACTGCGCCGCGCCCCGGGCAAGCTGCGCAATCTCGAAGAAGTCATTCGCCAGCAGCCGATGCACGGCTCGTACGGGATCGGCCACACGCGCTGGGCCACCCACGGCCGCCCCACAGAAGAGAATGCGCATCCCCATCGCGACTGCACAGGACGCATCGTGGTGGTACACAACGGAATCGTTGAGAACTATCTCGCGCTCAAGAAGGAGCTGATGGCTGAGGGGCACAAGTTCGTTACTGAGACGGACACTGAGATCATCGCGCACCTGATCGAGCAGGAGATTCGCTCCTCGGCCGCTTCCGGCAAGACGCTGTCGCTGGAAGACGCCGTGCGCCGCGCCGTCCGGCGTCTCACGGGCGCCTTTGCACTGAGCGTGATCTCTGCCGACGAGCCGGACAAGATCGTCGTCGCGCGGAATGGTCCGCCGGCGGTCATCGGGCTTGGTGAAGACGAATACTTCGTGGCCTCGGACGTGCCCGGAATCCTGCATCACACGCGCAATATCTACTTCCTGGCCGACGGCGACATGGCCATCCTTGCAGCCTTCGGGCGTCACGCTGACGGACTTTCACGGCGAGCCCATCCAACGCGACGTGACCCGCGTGCTGTGGGATCCCATCCAGGCGGAAAAGGGCGGCTACAAGCATTTCATGCTCAAGGAGATCTTTGAGCAGCCGCGCTCCATTCGCGACACTACGCTGGGCCGCGTCTCGCTCGATACCGGAACGGTGTACCTGAGCGAGATGAAGATCTCGGACGATGAGTTTCGCGGCGCATCGGGTATCAGTATCGCGGCCTGCGGCACCAGTTGGCACGCGGCGCTGGCCGGCAAATACATGATCGAGCGGCTGGCCCGCGTTCCGGTGGACGTCGACTATGCCAGCGAATACCGCTATCGCGATCCGATTGCGGACCCGGGCGCCATCGGCCTGCTGATCACGCAATCCGGCGAGACCGCGGACACTCTGGCCGCGCAACGCGAGATGGTCGCCAAGGGCGCGAAGACGATTGCCATCTGCAACGTGGTGGGCGCTGCTGTCGCGCGCGAGGCGCACGGCACCATCTACACGCATGCCGGACCCGAGATCGGCGTCGCGTCCACGAAGGCTTTCACAGCGCAGTTGACCGCGCTCTTTCTCTTTGCCATGCACCTCGCGCAGAAGCGCGGCGCGCTGCGCGATGCAGGACGAGCAGGGCGCTCATTGACGCGCTGAACCACGTGCCCGGAAAAATAGAAGAGATCCTGCGAACGCGAGCCGGCGAATGCGAGCAGCTCGCGCTGCCGTACTCTACCGCGCGCGACTTTCTCTATCTCGGACGAGGCATCCACTTTCCCATTGCGCTTGAGGGCGCGCTCAAGCTCAAGGAGATCTCTTACATCCACGCGGAGGGCTACCCGGCCGGGGAGATGAAGCATGGCCCGAACGCGCTCATCGACGGAACATTGCCGGTGGTGGTGCTTGCCACCAAGGACGAAGCCAACCCGGATTCCGTCCTGCGCTACGAGAAGACCCTCTCCAATATCCAGGAAGTGACGGCGCGCTCCGGTCAGGTGATTGCGATTGCCATCGAGGGCGACACCCATATCGGGCAACTTGTCGAGCACGTTCTCTTCATCCCGCCCGCGCCGGAGCTGCTGCTGCCGATACTCGAAGTGGTGCCGCTGCAACTGCTGGCTTACTACATCGCGGTGCGTCGCGGATGCGACGTAGACCAGCCGCGCAACCTGGCGAAATCCGTCACGGTAGAATGAGGCGACAAACCAACTATGGCACGTGAGCTTCACACAGCAAGACTTACTCAAAAGACCTGTATCTCTGATCCGGCGCAGTGCTTCCACCTTGAATTTGCAATCGACGGTGTCGATCAATTCACATTCAAGCCGGGGCAGTTTGTTTCTCTCGTCCGGGAGGACAGCCGGAGCAAGATGCAGACTCGCGCCTACTCCATTGCTTCTGCTCCGCGCGCGAATGCTTTCGATCTCTGCGTAAACCGCGTGGAAGGCGGGTTTTTCTCGAACCTGCTCGCAGATATGGAGCCCGGGGATGCAATCAACTTTCATGGCCCGCACGGCCTGTTCACGCTACGTCAGCCGCTGACGGATGCGATCTTCATCGCCACCGGCACCGGCATTGCGCCGATGCGCGGCTTCATCGAGCACCTCTTTCCCGACAATGGTCCGTCGCTGAGCGCCGGCAGGAAAATCTGGCTGGTCTACGGCACGCGCTATCCTACCGAGCTCTACTACCAGGATTTCTTTGCGCGCAAAGCCGCTGAGCACGAAGATTTCGAGTACATCACGACGCTCAGCCGGGCGGAGGCGGATTGGACAGGGCAGCGCGGTTATGTGCAGGAGCATGTGGCGAAGATCGCCACAGAACATCTGGCGTCACGCTCGCAGGAGACGCCGACTGCCGCTGAAGGCGCACCCGGTTTCAACATCCACGCCTACATTTGCGGACTCAATGACATGGTCTCGGCGAATCGGGACCGGCTCACCAGCCTGGGGTGGGACAAGAAGCAGATCATCTTCGAGCGGTACGACTGAGGAGCGACCTCGTCGCCATGTGGGGGTACCCCCTCCCCCTCCGGTGCGGGAGGCTGGCATGCAAGTCGTCCAAATTGAGCGGTTTACCTGCTCTCCCGAAGGCTAAATTCGTCTTTTGATTGAAGTTACGGCTAAATTCCTCATTTCATTCGAGTTATAAACTGAAAGAGCACACCGGCTACGGTGCGTTCCCGGTCTTCGTTTTTGCGAATGGCTGACTCTGTGCAGGCTGCGGAAAGCTACCAGGCAATAGGACTTCGAGCCTGGCTGTCTGGCTAGGACATTGTTAGAAGTGCAAGCTGCCGCCGCGCAATATCTGCCCTATTTCCAGAGTAGCAATTTGCAGGGTATGAACCGGCAGACTACCACTGATTTGTTCGCGTGATTGTTCCGATTCGGGATCAGGTGGGAATTACGGGGAGGCTGGATAGGTCTGCTCATCGCCACGCGATCAGCGAACGGATCGAATGTACCGGAGCTGTCTGCCGAGTGCCGCAGCCGGTTGTCGGTGGATTCAGGAATATCGACCGTGATACCGATTCCCACGACATCAGTACGGCACGAGTAACAACCATGCGTTCCTGCCCGATCTTTGGTGCGTAGCGGCAACTCCGGGAGTATGATCTCGATGCTTTAGGCAGGTCCCGGGCCGCGGCGTTCAATCCTGACAACCGACGAGGCGTTATATGAGGAAGCTATTGCTCTCTGCCTGCGTGGCTGGGCTGGCGCTTGCTGCCTGTCTTCCCAGCAGAGCTGCCGACAGCCGATGGAATGGCACATGGAAATTGAATGTCTTAAAGAGCGATCGAGAATCTGATCGCCTTACGATCAGCCAGTTCTACTCCGAAACAGGCTACGACCCCAAGACCCGTTCCTACGGCGCCACACCCCGCGCGAGCATGGCTTACCTCACCCAGCCGTTGAATTTCGAGTTCAGCTGCAATGCCAAACCCTACCCTGTTAAGCCCGACCGCAGTGTCACTTGTGTCCAGGCGGGTGACGGCAGCTGGACCTTCACTCTTTCCGCCAATGGCAAGGAGCTCTCGAAGTGCCGGCATTCTGTGTCAACCGACGGTACGACCTTGACGGTGAGTTGCGTGAAGATGAACGCGAATGGTTCACAAACAAACACCGAGGAGACGTACATTTCGACTGGCGGCGGCAAGAGCATTGTGGGCACATGGACGAGGCGTCCATCACCGACAAGCCCGGAAACTGTGACATTTGCGGTGCAGGGCGACACCATTCGCATCGAGTCTTCCGTACCGATGAGGGTCGTGCAAGCGAAACTCAATGGTGATCCGGCACCGGTCACCGGACCAGGAGTTCCTGCGAACACAACTGAATCTGTCAAATTGGATTCGCCAACCAGACTGCACACGACGGTGATGAACAATGGCAAGAAAGTAAGCGAGGCCATCCTCGATCTAACCCGTGATGGCAGCACCATCGAGGAAAGGCGTTGGATCCCCAGAAATGAATTACTGGTCTGGGAACGGCAATAGCACGTCGGCGAGTCAGCGAACGTAGTGATGGTTAGGGCTTTTCGCGGCATTCTATCCTAACCTCTGCATGGGCTGGGATGCCTGTTGTGGTGGGCGCCGCTTGCGAGCTGCAGGTCCTTTGCTTCACGTAGGAGACATCCGGCGCTGGGAGCGAACGCTCCTTGGCGGGCTTGCTCACTCGTTGACTTGCTCCTCCAGGCTAGAGCTTGAAGAGCTCGCGCAGGCGGCGGGTTTGGGCGCGGCTTACTGGAATTTCCGTGTTCTTGCGGTCATTCATGCGCAGTTGGTAGCTGGACTTGAACCAGGGCACCACTTCCTTGATGTGGTTGATGTTGACCACATAGGAGCGGTGGGCGCGCCAGAAGATCTGCGGGTCGAGAAGGTCGAGCAGCTCTTCCAATGTGCGGCATTTCGATTGGCCTTCAATGGTGGGGGTGGAAACGGAGATGACACCTTCATCGATGGCGGCGAAGCATAGCTCCTTCTGATCGACCAACAGCATCCTGGTGCCGGCCTGGACGACAATCTTGCTGCTGCGACCATTGGCTGGTGCGCCGCCGCTTTGCTGTTCAAGCAGCCGGATGAGGGAGTTGACCTGCTGGGTGGACAGCGCCGGCGAAGGGGAAGTGGGCGCGTCGGGATTGTTCTGGATTGCGCTTTGGCGGGGATTTTGCAGGCGGATCCGCACCCGTTCCAACGCCTGCTCCAACCGAGTGCGGTCGAAGGGCTTCAGCAGGTAGTCGACTGCATTTACCTCGAAGGCGCGCACGGCGTACTTGTCGAAGGCGGTGGCGAAGATGATTTGCGGCAGCGTCTTCGGCCCGGTCTTCTCCAGCAGCTTGCGGAGGACCGCGAAGCCATCGAGGCCGGGCATTTGCACGTCGAGGAAGAGAACGTCGGGCTCCAGGCGGGGCACGAGCGCGATGGCTTCTATGCCGTTCTTGCCCTGGGCGACAACTTCTACGTCGCCGATGGAACTGAGCAGGTATTGGAGCTCATCGCGGGCGAGCTGTTCGTCATCGACGATGAGGGCTTTGATGGTCATTCTGTTGAGCCAACACGAGTATAGGGAGCCTTGAACAGGAGGGTCAATGAAGTGGAAGGGGGCTGGTTGGGAGGGTCGGCCCGCTACGACCGGATTGTTGCGAACGGCCCCGCGGTGATTGAGACGAACTGCGGGTCCTTCGCTTCGCTCAGGATGACAGGAAGGTGGGCACCGCCTTGGCGCCGGTCATAGCGTCAGGAGAGGGAAGTGCGGACGCGCGCGGGCATGCTGTCGGAGGCGAGATCGTGGCCGCAGTGGACACAGAAAAGATCCGTGGGCCGCGCGCTGCGATAGCAGTTGCCGCAGGCGGCGGAGACCTGGCAGGCGCACTGTGGGCAGAAGTGGTAGTCGCTCTGGATGGGGGTGCCGCAGGCCGGGCAGCCGGAGACGATGGGCTGGCGCAGCAGGAAGTAGAGAACGGAGCCGACACCCGCCGGCATGACGAAGCAGATCAGCATCCAGATATGCGCGCTCATCATGCGGCGCGGCGCATCCTTGCTGACGTAGCCGATCATCAGCATGTAGAGGGCGGCCAGGGCGCTCCAGGTAATGGCGAAATAGACTCGCACCCCGACGGGAGGGCCGGGATGATGGCGGTAGTGCGGAAGCACCATCCAATAGAGATATTGGACGCCTACGAAGGAGGCGGCTGCCAGCGCAACGGACCACAACGGGATCAGTTTCAGGTCAGAGCTGAACTGCGTTGTCTGGTTTGCGCCTTGGCTTTTCACAGTGGAGTCCTTAACAACGTTCAAGACATCTGACGGCGCGATGTCCCTTTAAAGTTTCGCTCAAATGGCGAATTCCGCCGCAAGAATTTCAGTGGTCCTGCCGGAATCCATCCTTGCCTGCCCGGGTGGTCCAGACGAAGACCAGCGCGGCGACGACGGACATGATCAACAGTGTGGAGATCAGGGCCACCTGCGTGGGCAGGTCGCCGAAGTGCTCACCACCGATGAAATCGTCGAGGCTCGTCCACAGGACAGGGGCGAGCAGCACTAAGAACGCACCGAAGACGAAGAGCGTAATGCCGATGTGGCGGCGCCCTCGCTCACCCTTTTCCAGGCGAGCATCGTTGGCTACACGAATCGCGCGGCGGGTTCGTGCGACGAGCGGCAACTGCGCGTTGGCGTCGCGACCGGCGATCGCCCGCAGCAGAGCCTCGGGAATTTCCTGTCGCGGAGTGCGGGAACCGTCCGGCATCAGCGGCCCTCCGGGTGCGCGGTCTTGGGCTGCAGTATGCGCGGCTTCAACGCCGCCAGACCGCGGTACAGGCGCGATTTTACTGTGGAAAGATGGGCCCGCGTCACCTTGGCGATCTCTTCGAGCGATAGCTCCTCATGGAAGCGCAGAACCAGGACCTCGCGGCTGAGCGGCTCGAGCGTCAGCAGCGCCTCGGCGACGCGCTCGCTGTTTTCGCGCATCAGGCAGGTGTCGAGCGGGGTGGGGTCGTTGGCGGCGGGCTCGAATGGGCGCTCGTCGTCGCCGGTATCGCACATCTCTTCCAGGCTGGCCATGGTGTGCTTGCGGCGCACATCGATGACCAGGTTGCGCGCGATGGTGAAGAGCCAGGTGTCGAAGCGCGCGGCCCCGTGATATTGACTGCCGCGCTGCAGCACCCGCATCCAGGTTTCCTGGAAGAGATCTTCGGAGAGCTCGCGGTTGCCGGTGAGATAGAGCAGGTAGCGGAAGAGGCGATGCTGATAGGTGAGGATGAGGGTGTCAAGCAGCTCGACATCGCGATTCTTCAGGCCGCGCGCAATGGCGAGATTTTCCTGCTGCTGTGCAGAGCTGGCGAGCGGTAGAGCGATGCCCTGGGACACGGGAGATACCTCGCTCTCTTTGACGAGTGAAAGCTGTGACAGGACGCGATCTTTCCTCGCCTTGGTCAGAAAAGTCTCCCGTTTGGATGCGGCGTGATCCGCATCGGTGCGGATCGTATCCATGATAGCGCCCCTGCAACTGGTTGCGCTTCCCCGAATGGGGTACGCCCTCCATCTATCTAAGTACGTAGATCTGATGGGCTAAGTACGTAGATCTGATGGGCTTAGCTTCTAGATGCAGCCAGTTAAAGGAATTCGAGCAAGACAACTGATATCCGGATGCCATGCAGTGAAATCTGCATGGCATCGGGTAAGGGGCAATCGGATGGCTCTGACGATTGCCGCTGGTGCCAACGTTACATCGTCAGAACAACACGGAACTCTGCTTTGCCGCTCATCATGCGTGCGTATGCCTCGGCTGCCTTGTCGAGAGGGTAGGTTTCGATCATGGGGCGCACGCCGCTCAGCTCGGCGAAGCGCAGGGTGTCCTCGGAATCGGCCGGCGTTCCGGCGGCCCAGCCTTGAATGGTTTTGCTTCCGGTGATGAGCTGCACCGGGGAAACCTCAATGGGATCGAATGTCGCGCCAATCACGAGGAGCTTGCCGTTCGGCCCGAGACCGTTGATCAGCTCGGACATGGCTTTCGAGCTTGGGGCTGTCGCCATAATGACTCTTGCGCCGCCCAGCTTTTGCAATTCCTCCGCAGCGTTGGTCGCTTTGCTGTCGATGTAGACGCTCGCTCCGAGTTTCCTGGCGAGCACCGCGTTTTCGGGGCCGCGACCGATGGCTGCGACCTTATAACCGAACTTGTTCGCGAATTGAATGCCGAGGTGACCGAGTCCGCCGATACCCTGGACCGCGACCAGGTCGCCGGGGAGAGCGCCGCTGTGGCGCAGAGCGTTGTAGGTGGTGATTCCGGCGCAGAGCAACGGCGCTGCGTCCACGTCATTCAGGCTGTCCGGTATCGCGACAAGTGCCTCAATGGGAGCGATCATGTATTGCTGGTATCCGCCGTCATAGCTGATGCCGGGAATTTGCACATTCTGGCAGTTGCGAAAATCGCCGCGCCGGCACTCGCGGCAGGTGTTGTCCTGGCCGCCATGCCAGCCCACGCCGACGCGCTGGCCTTTCTTCCACGCGGAAACTTCGCCGCCCACTTTGTCGATGACGCCTGCGACTTCGTGTCCGGGAACGCGGGGATATTGAATGCCGGGCCAGATGCCTTCCACCGTGAGGGAGTCACTGTGGCAAACGCCACAGGCCTGCACCTTGATGCGGACCTGTCGTGCGCCGGGCTCGGGGATCTCGCGCTCGACGATCTGTAATTCGGCTCCGCCCTTGGGAACCTGTGCCACCTTCATGGTTGCTACTGCGATTGCCGTTGCCATACATCCTCCTGTGATTTTCTATTGCCTTGAAGCGTACTAACTTCTGCTGGCGTTTATTCATCGACTGGTATTGGCATGCCGAGGGGGAACGCCGGCACCGTTGACGATCACCACTTGAACAAGATTTTCTCCGGCCAATGTACTTCGGCTCACCATGGACATAGGGCTTACATCCCTAACTTTGATACTTCATGAATTGACGTACCAGCGCAGCGATCTCATCCGCTTTGGTGTCAAGCGCGAAATGGCCTGCATCGAGTACGTGGACTTCAGCGTTGGATACATCCTTGCGATAGTGTTCCGGCTCGCGGGGATCGAATGAGAGATCATGCTTGCCCCAGATGACCAGGAGCCTTGGCTGCGTCTTCTGCATCCAGGCCTGCCACTTTGGGTAAGCATCGACGTTGGTACGGTAGTCGTAGAAGAGATCGACCTGTATCTGTGCCTGCTCGGGCGCACTCAAAAATGCGTACTCATCGGTCCAAAGGTCCGGATCATAGAGCTCAACGTCAGGATCATCTCCAACGTGACGCGTCCGGGTGGTTGCAAGCGAAAGCAGGTTTTTGCGCAATGCTTCTTCATGCGTCGTTCGATCGGCCCAAAATGCGCGCCTGGTTGCCCAGTTCGCCCCAAGGCCTTCATTGTGGGCAACCGCATCCTGAACGATGAGATTCTGCACGCGCTCGGGGTGCGCCAATGCCATGCGAAAGCCCACAGGGCCGCCGTAGTCCTGCATATAGAGCGTGTAGTGCGACAAACCCATCATCTGTGTAAAGCCGTTCATCACGGAAGCGATGTGGTCGAAGGTGTAATCAAACTGTTTGGGGTTCGGCCAATCGCTGTGCCCGAAGCCCGGATAATCAGGGGCCACCAGGTGGTAGTTGTCCGCAAGCCTTGTCAACAGTGGCTGAAACATCCGTGATGATGATGGAAGGCCGTGCAGCAAGAGAATGGTGGGCGCGTCTTTCGGCCCCGCCTCTCTGTAGAAAATCGAGAGTCCATCCACCTTCACTGTGCGATAGAGGACCTGCTGTTCCATTGCTGTGTCGCCTTTCTGAGCCTTCACACCCGAGACCGTGGAAAGCATGATCACGAACGTTACCAGTGCGCCAAGGACTGATTTCGTCGTATTCACTACAACCTCCGCTCTCGTGCTGGCACAGATCGTATTTACGGCATCGCGTGCGTTCGCTACTCCGCGACTTCAAAGATGAGATCGAGTGCTATCGGCATCCCGAGGGGAAGGCTCGCGACGCCGACGATTAACCGTACTGATGTCTTCTCGAGGCCAAAGACATCGCGGAAGAGATCCGAGACGGCGTCCGCGACTCTGGGCTGGTCGACGAGGTCACCGGAGGTGGCGATGAAAACACCGAGCCTGACGACGCGCGTCACTCGGTCGAGCGAGCCCAGATGCTTTTTGGCCGCGGCCAGGGCGCTTAACGCTGCGGTGCGGGCGGCGTCGCGTCCTGCCTCGACATCAAGTTCTTTGCCAACCCGCCCAATGTATTTTGGCTTGTGGTCGACAACCGGAAGCATGCCGCTGAAGAAGAGCAGGTTGCCGCTTTGAACCGTCTCGACGTAGGTGCCGAACGGCGTCGGCGCGGCTGGGAGCTGAATGCCGAGTTCCTCGAGCCGGCGCTCCGCACCAATTGGCTGCGAACCACTCGCGTTCACCACCGGCCTACGTGCGCACCGCCGTCCACGTGCAGCACCTCCCCGGTTACGTTTTGAGCTTCCGTGAGATAAACGACCGCGTCCGCGATGTCCTTTGGATCGGAGATGGTGCCCATCGGGGAGAGGTTCTTCAGAACGTCTTTGGGATTCTTTTCGTGCATGGGCGTGTCGACCACGCCCGGGGCGACTGCGTTGAAGCGTATGTGGTTCTTCGCGTACTCCATCGCCAGGCTGCGGGTGACTGCGTTGAGGCCGCCCTTGGTCATCATCGGAATGGCCGCCGGAGTAACGGTCATGGGATTGTCGGCGAGCGCCGCCGTGATGGTGGTTATGCTGCCACCGGTGCTCTGCGACAGCATTTGCCTGACGCCGACCTGGGTGATGAAGATGAACCCTTCTAGGTTGGTGGAGACGAAGGCGCGAAAGTCGTCAGCGGTGTAATCCGTGAAGCGCTTGGAGAAGAAGATGCCGGCATTGTTGACGACATGGTCGATGGAACCGAATTTTGCGATCGCTGTCTGCGCGACCTTTTCTGCCGTCGCTGCTTGAGTGATGTCGCCGTCTACCAGCGCGAGATTGGATGACGGCTTATAGCCGGCTTTGGAAATGCTGCGCGAAGTGGCAACCACGTTATAGCCACGATCCAGAAAGGCATGCACAATGGCTGCGCCAATGCCTTGCGAGGCACCGGTTGCGATGACGGTCTTGTTGCTTGCCATACCGGCCTCCCGTAAATCAGAGCCCCGGATAATCCAGACGCCAGAGCGGTTGCGGGTTACCGCCGCACCTGAACGAATGATTGAGTGTTTGTGTGTAGGGAGTGTTAAACGCTACGCTTCAAAATGGTCGGAGAATCCGACTTCCTGCCCTTTGGCATGGCTCGAAGCGTAGTGCAGGGCCGGCCCGGTGACTGCTTGCAGACGCTACGTCTCGCCTAAGCATTTGTCAAATATCGCGGCTGACTCATGGATCCGGCAACGAACACCATCCAGCGCTGTCTGGTCCATGACCAGTACACTTGAAATTGATGGAGATACTGTACGGTCTGCACCCGGTGGAGGAGGCTTTGCGCTCCGGCAGCCGGCGTTTTGACCATGTTGTTGTGGCGCGGGAGCGGCAGGACCAGCGGCTCAAGAAGATTCTGGAAGCCTGCCGTGAACGTGGCGTGCGTGTGCGGAGCGAGAGCCGCGAGCAGTTGACGCTGCTGGCGCGCAACCCCGGACATCAGGGCGTGGTGGCATTCGTCCGCGAGCGGACGATGCTGGAGATGGAAGACCTGCTCAGGCGTCCAGTATTACGCCGCTGCTGCTGGCCCTGGACGGCGTGGAAGATCCGCAAAATCTGGGAGCGCTGCTGCGCTCTGCGGATGGCGCGGGCGTGACTGGGGTTCTGATGACGGAGCGGCGGTCGGCGCCGCTGAGCGCCGTGGCCCTGAAGGCTTCTGCGGGTGCGGCGGAGCATGTGCGGATTGCGCGGGTGGTGAACCTGGTGCGGGCGCTGGAGCAGGTGAAGGCGGCGAACATCTGGTGCGTCGGCCTGGATGAGCGCGGCACGATGGATTACACGGAGTATGACTTCACCACGCCGTGCCTGCTGGTGCTGGGGCGCGAGGGCGCGGGGCTGCACGACCTGGTGCGGCGCAGCTGCGATCACCTGCTGCGCATTCCGATGGCGGGACGAGTGGCTTCGCTGAATGTTTCGGCGGCAGGCGCGGTGGTGCTGTATGAGGCCTTCCGGCAGCGGCGAAGGCGCAGCAGCAGGGTGCGGTTGCGGCGCCGGAAGCCGCGCCGGCGAAGCCGCGCAAAGGATTGGGTTCCTGATGTGGCTTTGCAGGGCGCGCCGATTCTTTCGCTCGCATTTCTTTTGTCGCACTGAATGTTGCGTATGCTGCTTCGGCTTCCGCGCAGCAGGGCAGCGTGGTTGCGAACAGTGCGGGGCAGAGTGCGCCGCAGACGTCTGCGGCGACGGCGGAGACGAAGTTCGATGTCCCTGACGCGACGCGGCGCGCGATCCTGTTCACGAAATATGCGCTCGATGTGAGGCTGGAGACGCGCGACGCTACGATGCACGCGCGCGCGATTGTCACGGTGAAGAACGAGAGCGCCGCGGCGCTGGATGCGATTCCGCTGCAGATCTCCTCGTCGCTCAACTGGGAGGCGATCGATGCGGAGGGAAAGCCGCTGCGCTTTGCTCACCACACTGTCGCTACCGATGCCGACCACACGGGCGCAATGGATGAGGCGCTGGTGACGCTGGCGGCGCCGCTCGCGCCGGGCGGCGAGCAGACGCTGACGGTCTTCTACAGCGGGCCGATGGCGCCTACAGCGAAACGGCTGGAGAGCATCGGCACGCCGCCCGATGTGGCGATGCATGCGGACTGGGATGGCATCCGCGAGGAGTTCACGGGGTTGCGCGGCTTCGGCAACGTGCTGTGGTATCCGGTATGCGATGTGCCGGTGGCGCTGGGCGACAGCGACCGTTTTTTCCGCGAGATCGGCATGACCAAGCTGCGGCGAGAGCGCGGCAATGGTATCCATGACAGTGACAGAAGAGTTTACCGGCGCGGCGCCGACGGTGGCCTTTCTGGATGGAGTGCCGGTGCCGGTCGAGACGACGCCGCCTGCTGCAGGGAGCGATCTGCCGGGTATCGCAACGGCGAAACTGGCGGAGACGAGGCTGGGCTTTAGCGACGCCGACGCTCTTCCTGGCGCGACGGACGCTCGAAACCGGCAATCATCTGAAGCTTTACGCGCGGCAGAGCAATGCGGCGGCAACACAGTCGTACATGACGGCTGCATCGATCCTGACGCCGCAGATGACGGATTGGTTCGGCGCGCGGCCGAAGCGGGAGCTGAGCGTGCTCGATCCGCCGGAGGCGGAGGACAGCCCGTTTGAAGAGGGAGCGCTGCTGGTGACCAATATCGCGAACGTCGATCCGAAGCGCCTGCTGGGGCCGATGAGTCACGTGCTGACACATGCGTACTTTCGAGTCGCCGCACCCCTGGCTCGAGGAAGGCGTCGCGCAGTTTATGGCGTCGGTGTGGACGGAGCATCAGGACGGGCGCGAGACGGCGATCACGCAGATGGACAACATGCGTGGCGCGCTGAGCCTGGCGGAGCCGGCAGATCCCGGATCACGACGCGGGGCAGCCGCTGGCGACGGCGCATGATCCGATTTTTTATCGCACGAAGGCGGCGTACGTGTTCTGGATGCTGCGCGGCATTGTTGGCGACAAGCCGCTGGCGGCAGCACTCGCGCGATACGATGCGGCCGCGGACCGGTCGGCCGGGTATTTCGAGCGGCTGCTGGAGGGGACGAGCGGGCAGAAGCTGGACTGGTTTTTCAGCGACTGGGTGGACCGCGACCGCGGGCTGCCGGATTTGAACATCGAGGCAGTCACGCCCAGCAAGGGAAGCGAAGAGGGCAGCTTTATCGTCGCAGTGACGGTGTCAAATGCGGGAACCGCGGTGGCCGACGTGCCGGTGACCATCTATTCCGCAGATCGACGGTGACCGAACACATGCGCATTGCGGCGAAGAGCCGGGCCACGCGGCGATTCCTGGCGCATGGGCAGCCGGAGCAGGTGCAGGTGAATGATGGGACGACTCCTGAGACGGAGGCGAGTGTGCACCGGAAAGACATCACGTACGCTGCGCCTGATTAGGGTGGGAGTCAGAAATAGCTGAACGTTGGTTGAGCGGCGCTGAGCGCCGATCCTGTTTGACTAGATACTGCGGGTCCTTCGCTCCACCTTCGGTTACGCTCAGGAGGACAGTTTAAGGCTTTGCTTGCATCCAGATGACGATTCGAGAACTTGCTACTGGGTTTCGACGACGGGCGCGGCGAGCGTGCCGGACATTGTCGTCGTGGCCGCGGCGGTCTCGGTCGGGCTGGTGTTTTTTTCAGGGCTGGCGACCTTGAGGTCGAGCGAGCGGTCGCTGCCGATGGAGCCGGTGACAGCGGCGACGGCGCCCCCAGTTGCTATCTCGCTGCTGGTGATTGCGATGGCGCCTTTGGCGACTTTAGCGTCACCGGTCCAGCGATCGAAGCGGCGCAGTGGAGTGCTGGTTAGCTGAGGCAGCGCGCCATTGGCCCAACTCCACTGCAGCGTGCCTTTGGCGGAGTTGCTGAGGTCGGAGGCTGTGGTGCCGCTCATCGCGAGATCGGCTGAGAGGTCGATGGTGCCGGGGCCCCAATGTTCCTTGAGCAACTGCGCCAGCTCAGGCGCGCTGGCGTGCCGCAGTTGCACATTCATATCGTAGCTGGGAGTGGAGGCGAGTTCGACCGCGCCGGTGGCGTGCAGCGCGGCTCCGAGTGTGCGGCCATCGAGAGAGCGCACCTCGAGATTGCCCTCGCGCAGCGTGATGTCCGCGGAGGCGTTGGCGACTTCGACTTGTCCGACGCCGAGGTGCGCGATATGGAGGGTGCCATCGACGAGCGGCCAGTCCTGGCTGCGGGAGCGGACGCGGTTGATGAGTTCCCGAACGACGCCTTGATCGTCACCGCGCAGCGATGCCGCGAGTGCGCCGAAGTTGACGGTGGTGGCGGTGAGGTCGAATTGGCGCTCGCATGCGGCGGTGCAGGGCAGTGGGATGCGCAGGTTTCCGGTGAAGTGCGTCGTGCCAAGGGAGGCGGTGAAGCCGTTCCAGCGCAGCTCGGCAGGAGAGATTGTCGCCGTGGCTGTGGCGATATGGACCGGCTCGGCGAGATAAGACGGCTGAAAGTCGGCATTGTGCAGCCCGACCGCGCCGTTGAGAACGGAGAGCGGGGCTGCGGGATCAACCATGATCGGCAGCAGCCAGTCGCCTTGCACGGTGAGGTTGTAGTCCGCGGTGCCATTGCCCTGCAGACCCTGGAATGCGGCGGGAATGACGTTGAATGCATGCGCGAGAGGAAGCAGATGTTCGAGCAGCGCGCTTCCGCTGTAGTGGAGCTGGTAGCCCTGGCGGGTGAGGCGGCCATTGGCGACGAGCGGATCGGGACCGCCGAGGTCGATGATTGCCGGCTCAAGGACAAGGGCCAGAGGTGCCTGCAGTTGCGGCGACGGTTGGGTTGGGGATGGCCGGGCTTGAATGAATTGGCTGCGGGGTGGTTGGCGTCTGGCTGATTGGTTACGGGCTGGCGCGGACGGTGGTGCGGACGACTGGACGGTGAAGCGGAGGTCGGGAAGGATTTGTTCCATCCCATCGCCGCGTAGCAGAAGATCGCTGGCGAGAAGTGTGCCGCCGGCAACAGTGCGGTAGGGACTGGCGACGATGCGCGGAGTGATGGGGAGCGGCTGGCGGGCGTAGGCGAGCTCGCCGTCTATGGCGCCGCTGAGGGTGATGTCGTTGTTGAGACGGCCGCGGGTGTGGCGGACCAGATCGAGCACCGCGTCGGCGGGCACGTGCTTCGCAATGAGCTTGAGATCGGGCTGGGGGTCCGGGGTGTGGATCTGCTGTATGGTGCCGCTGAGAGCAACGCCGCCGTTGCCGATCGGGGAAACGCAATGGATGCCGTCGATGGAGCCCGCGGCGTGACGATATCTCACAGCGCAGGTGACGTGAAGGCTGAGAGGGTGCGCCGGCTCGAAGCTCTCGCGGTGAAAGTCGCTGGCTGCGGCGGAGAGTTGAAGGCCGAGCGCGCTGGGCACTCCGGTGATGTGTGCTGTCAGGCTGGTATCGCCGCGCCAGCCCAGGTCGTGAGCGACAAACATGCGGGTTACCTGGCCGAGCGGAGCGCCGCGCCACTCGGCCTGCAGGTTGAGGGGCAGCTCATTTGCAGAAGACGCGCGATGGACGCTGCCGCTCACCCGCACCTGGCCGGTGTCGGCGAGGGAGAGATTGATGTCGGTGCGCATCGGCTGGGCAGCGAAGCGGAGCTGCCATTCGTCTGGATTTTCGAGCCAGATGGAGACGTCGGCGTTGAGGAATGAGAAGGGGAGCTTCTCATTACCGTGCTTGAAATTGATGCGCGCGTTGCTGGCTTCGATATATGGGAAGCGGTTCTGGCCCCGCGCGATGGTGCGGCCTGTGGGCGCCTGCGGCGTGCGCGATGCCTGCAGCAGCACGGAGGTGAAGTTCCATTGGCCATTGGGCGCACGCTCCAGATTAAGGCTGGGCTCGTCGAGCGAGATGCGCGCGATTTCCAGCCGGCCGCGCCACAGCGACATCATGCGAAAGGCTGCTGTGACGCTGGAGCACTGGAGCATCGGCTCCGCGCTGAATCCGGCGTTCGAGTCCACGACGAAATTGGCGATCTGGACGCCGGGGCGCGGAAGCAGCTGTAGTTTGATGCCAGAGACCTCGACGGGATGGCCGAGCCCGGCGGCGAGGCTGGCAGCGATCCGGCGCTGGTAGCGGCTGATGTTGATGAGCGGGGGCAGGACCAGTGCTGCGATCAGCAGAAGAGCGAGCGCGAGGAAAAGGAAGAGATGCCGGCGGCGACGAGGCTTCGGGGCTGCCGTGTCCGGTCCAGAGCCCAGATACTCCTTGAGTTGCGCCCGGGGCACCGGCATGGCGTTTGGACGCATGGATGAAAGTGTTTTCTCCACGTCGAGTGTATCTCTGCTTTCCCCATGGGCAGGAGCGATGCTTCAGAGCAGCAGTTCAGCGGCGCGGTCAGCGCACCAGGTGGAAGGTCCGGCGCCAGCGTGTCTGGTCGAAGAAGTGCAGCAGCACATGGCTAAATTGCTGCAGGCGATCGCTCGTGCTGGTGCGGTCTTCGTCTTCTTCCGGTGTGATGAAGGACCAGTAGACGAAGAGCGGCCGGCCTACGATGTTCTCGCGCGGCACGAAGCCCCAGTAGCGGCCGTCGAGGCTGTTGAGACGGTTGTCGCCCATGGCGAAGTAGTAGCCGGGAGGCACGACGAGATCGCCGTTCTGGATGTGATTGGGCAGGTCGTTGGCCCAGGTCGGCTCAATGTCCTGGCCCTGGGCGGTGGGCACGTCGGGGAACTCATCGCGATATGGCGAGTAGTTGCTGTAGTCGGGATGGCCGGCCTGCGGCTCATCCTGCCGCTTGCCGTTCAGATAGACATAGCCCTCGTGCAGGTGAATGCGGTCGCCGGGAATGCCGACTACACGCTTCACCAGAAACATATCCGGATAGCCCGGCTTGAGGAAGACGATGATGTCGCCGCGATGCACGGTGCGGTAGCGCACAAACGGTGCCCAATGCGCGGGCGGCGCAAGGTTGGTGCGATCGACGAGGACATGATCGCCGATGAGCAACGTGTTCTCCATCGAGCCGGAGGGGATGACGAAGTTCTGGAAGATAAAGGTGAGGATGAAGAGGCCGACGACAATGACGGCGCAGTAGGAGGCCAGGGCTTCGAGCGGAGTTTCATCGTGCCGCGGATGGGTTGCCGGAGCTTCTTTCGCCGGCGGGGCAGGCGCGGTTACGGTGGGAGGATTCGTTGTCGTCTCAGCCATCAGTGTTTGCTGCGATTTCGGTGCGATCAGCGCCGCTCATTTGAACGACAGGCAAGATGCGGTTCCATCGCGCGAAGTCGATCATTCGATCCCTAGTGCTGTTGCCGAGTCTACCATCCTGGAGCGGCGCGTATTCGGCCACCTTTCGCATCTGAGAGTGCTTCAGCGCACGATGTGGAAGGTCCTGCTCCAGCGCGTCTGGTCGAAGAAATGAAAGGCCACGCGTTTGAACTGCTGCATGCGATCCGCCATGCTGGGATGCCCGTCGTCGTCCTCCGGTGAGTTGAAGGACCAATAGACGAAGAGCGGGCGGCCAACGATATTTTCACGCGGTACAAAGCCCCAGTAGCGGCCATCGAGACTGGGCAGCCGGTTGTCGCCCATGGCGAAGTAGTTGCCCGGAGGCACCACCAGGTCGCCGCTCTGGATGTGGCTGGGCAGCTCGTTCGCCCAGACCGGTTCAACGTTCTGTCCCTGGGAGGTGGGCACGTCGGGGAACTCATCGCGATAGGGAATGTAGTTGCTGTAGTCCGGATGCCCGGCCTGCGGCTCATCCTGCCGCTGGCCATTGAGGTAGACGTAACCCTCGTGCAGATGGAGATGGTCGCCGGGGATGCCGATGACGCGCTTGACCAGGAACATATCCGGATAGCCGGGCTTGAGAAAGACGATGATGTCGCCGCGATGCACGTTGCGATAGCGCACAAAGGGCGCCCAGTGGGCAGGCGGCGCCAGATTGATGCGGTCGACCAGTACGTGATCGCCTACGAGAAGAGTGTTCTCCATCGAGCCGGAGGGAATGACGAAGTTCTGGAAGATGAAGGTGAGGATGAAGAGGCCCACCACGATGACGGCGCAGTAAGAGGCCAGTGCTTCGAGCGGGGTCTCGTCACGCCCCGGAGCACTCGCTGCGGAGTCCTTCGTAGGCGCAGCGTCTGCGGTTACGGTGGAGGAATTCGTTGTCGTCTCGGCACATTCGGGTTTCTTTAGCCCCGCTCAGTGAACGACACGCAGGATGCGGTCCCACCGGGCGAAGTCGATCAGTCGAACCTCAACGCTGTTGCCGAGTCTACCATCCGGCAGCGGGGAGGTATCAGTTGCGGAGGGCTCGTTCAGCGAAAAGTAGATGAGCAGAGGCGTGCCCTCGATGTTCTGGCGTGGAACGAAGCCCCAGTAGCGGCTGTCGCGGCTGTGATTGCGGTTGTCGCCGAGCACGAAGTAGGTATCGGGCGGCACGCGAAGATGAGCATTCTCGACCAGGCTGCGCATCTGCTCGCGCCAGTGCGGATCGACGGACGGATCGTCTGTGGTGAAGCGCGGGAACTGATCGCGGTATTCGTCGCGATCGGCACGCTCGAAGACATCATAGGGTTCGGGCTGTGACGTGTTGTTGACGACGGCAATGCCGTTCTGCAATGCGATTTCATCGCCGGGCACGCCGATGACGCGCTTGACTACGTGTTCCTCGGAGTCGAGAGGGAAGTGGAAGACGACGATGTCGTGCCGGGCGATCCTGCGATAGGGCAGAAGCCATCCCCACATGCCGGCGGGAGCAAAGGCCACCTTATCGACAAGGAGAAAATCGCCGACCAGCAGGGTACGCTCCATGCTCTCCGAGGGAATGCGGAAGGGCTGCACCAGGAAGGCGATGATGAAGAGCGCGACAATGATCACTGTCAGTGTGGAGCGCACCGTGTCGAGCAGATGCGGCAGCACGAAATGGATGTGATGGTGCCGCGCCGGTGCGGAGGCCACGGGCGAAACTGGCGCCGGAACGCTCAAGCCGTGACACCCTTCGACGGGTTTGCGGAGGAGGATTTCTCCTGCAGCGGCTTTGCCGGCGCTTTGCGTGAAGCCGGCATCTCGGAAGTCGGCATTTTGGGGGATACGTCTGCCGCGGCGGTTTGTTCCTGCAATTGCTGGAAGGCTACGCGCGCGGCTTCCTGCTCGGCGCGCTTCTTGGTGGTGCCGGTGCCTTGTGCGGTGACGGCCGGCAGTTGCGGCGCGTTGGGGATGATTACTTCCACCAGGAATCGCTTGCGGTGGTCCGGTCCGCTCTCCGCCTTCACTTCGTATTCCGGAGGCGCAGCACCCTTGGCCTGCAGCATCTCCTGCAGGGCGGACTTGTGATCGCCGATGCTGTCGCCGCGCTCGAGTCCTTTACGGAGGCGCTGCGCGGTGGGATCGATGACCGTGCGCTGTACGAAGGCGCGGGCGATCTCGATTCCCGCGTCGAGATAGAGAGCGGCGAGCACCGCCTCAAAACAGTTGGCCAGCAGGACGGCCTTGCGGCGGCCACCGTTGCGCTCCTCACCGCGGCCCAGGCGCAGGTGCTGACCGAGGTGCAGCGACTCCGCTACGTTGGCGAGATGCTTGCGGCTGACCAGCGCGGCGCGCAGCCGGGTGAGGTCGCCTTCCTCAAGATCCGGAAACGATTCGTAGAGCGACTGCGCGACGAGCAGGCCGAGCACGGCATCGCCGAGAAACTCGAGCTTTTCGTTATCGAGTGCTGGCTTTTCGGCGCGGCCGGGAGCGGGCTTCTCGTTCTGGGCGCTCTGGACGCTTTGTTCAAAGGCGAGCGAGCTATGAGTGAGTGCCTGTTCCAGCAATGCGGGGGCGTGGAAGCGATGCTTCAGGGTGCGCTCGAGCGTTTCCAGCGTGCGCTGGACCATGGGGTGCGGGTCTCCCTCTGCTACCAGCTTAGAGCGTTTCCAGATATTGCTGGGCCAGTCCAGAGTTTCCGCCAGTTATCGCTGTGGAGCAGCGGCTGCGGGTGGAGCGGACGGCTGAGGCGATGAGGCCGGGGCTGGTGTCGGGCTGGGGTGCCGCATCGGGCTGCTGTGCCGGCTGGCTGTCGTCGTCGGAGTCGTCTTGCTGCTGGCGGACGCCTGGGGGTGGGCCGTAAGGCTCTTTCAGGCCGCGCTCCGCGGCCTCCTTGGTATCGAGCTGGCCGTCCCGGGTGACCAGCGCCTGCTGATACTGGGCGAGCGCCTCATCGCGGCTGTGTTCCAGGTCGTCCATGCGGCCGAGGTAGATGTGGGACCAGGCGAGGAGCCGCGGATCCTTGCCCAGCCGGACGGTCTCTTCGAAGTAATGGCGCGCGTCGGGGACGTTGCGCTGCATGACGGCGCAGCGGGCGAGCAGAAAGTCGGCGCGGGCGATGTCGCCGGTGTGCTGCGTGAGCGCCTGATGAGCGAGGGTGGAGGCGCCGTTCACGTCGCCTTGCAGCAGCTTCATCTCGGCCAGGTCGAGGCCGTGCAACTGGCGGGTGCCGCGGTGCACCACGTCGCCCTCGTTCTGCTGGCGAGAACTCGATGTGCTTGACGCGGCTCAGTTCCGAGGGAACGTCCATGCCATAGACGATCTCGCCGATGGTTTCTTTGAACGACTGCGGCTCTTTCTCGAAGGTGGTGAGCTTGTCGTAGAAGTAGGCGGTAAGCACGTAGCCCTGCTCCATGTCGCGCTTCACGGCTGCCTGGCGAACGGCTTCGGCCTTCTGCTCGGTGGCATGGCGCTGCCGCTCGACGGCGGCGAATTCCGAATGGGTGACGACGGCGGGCGCCTTGAAGGGCGCGACGCCCGTGTCCATGGTGCGCGCTTCGACTGCGCGGATCATGCATTCGGTGACCAGCGAGACGATGTCGCTGCGGAAGGTGTACTCGAGCGGCGCTTCGCGGACGCTCTTCAGGAAGGGCAGCAGACGGTCCATGGAGGAGGCCCGTGAGTAGAGCAGCGGCTCCAGCTCGAAGTGCAGATAGGTGTGGCGGATCTCATCCATCCGCACCTTGTCATCGCGCGTGGGTGAGGTGACGACGACGTAGTCCGCTCCGTAGACACGGGCGTTGGTCTGGCCGGGGTCGAGCAGCGGTTCCAGCACGACAGCGAAGCGGCTGTCGGTGGTGGTGTTGGCCGGCATCTTCAGATAGACGTTGGTGCTGACGACCATCTTTCGTCAGCGCGTCATGCAGGCTGTTGATGATGGCGTCGTACTGCGGCCGCACGCTGATCCAGATGTAGTGCAGATCGATCTGGAGGGCGAATTTGCGCAGTATCGGCAGGAGCTCGACAACCTGGGTCGAGTCGGGCGGCATTTCGGTGAGCGGGACGCTGTTGGTGAGCTCCGGCGGCGGCGTGACGTAGAGGGCGAGCGAGACGTACTGCGAGAGATTGTGGCTGGAGTCGGAGAGCTCGTGCTGGCGGATGTAGGTGCAGAGCTGGTCGCGGGTGTTCTGCGCATCGGCAGACGCCGTGACCGCAGCGTTGATGGCATCGCGAACCTTCTGCCGCACCGGCTGCGACTGGTCGAGTCCGGCGTCGTAACCGCAGGTATTGAGGGCGGCGGCGATGTCGAAGAGCGCCTCGCTGGTCTGAAGGCTGATCTGCGGGCCGGCGGGATCGATGAGCGAGGGCGGCTTCTGGATTTCGGGCTGGACGGTGGCCGTCGGAGGAGGACGAGGAGGATTGTCCCTGCGTTGACGAGGAGGACTGGGCCTGGAGGATGCCGGGAGTGAGAAGGGCGAGCGCGAGAAGCTGCGGCGCCAGCGCGCGAAGACTGCGAGAAGACAGCATAGGAAGGGTCTGCGGGCTAGTCTACGTAAGCGGAGGAAGCAGGGTCAATCGATGCGGTCGCCAGGTTACGGAGTCCTGACGCTGCGGTCACTTTGCCCAGGCGAGGCCGTCGGCGAATTTGCCCGCGGTGATGAGGTTCTGAACCTTCCACTGCGCGAGGTCGATGGCGGCTACCTTGCCGCTGGTATTGCAGGAGACGTAGGCGACTTTTCCGTCGGGGCGGACCAGGACCTCCTGCGGAGAGGCGGGGACATCGATATTGCGCACTACTTTCATGCTGGCGAGGTCGACTACGGCTAGCTGGTTGGTGGGCGGCACGGCGACGAGGAGGAAGCGGCCGTCCGGCGTGGGAGCGGTGCCGTAGCCGGTGCCGGGCAGCGGGACCCAGGACTTGATCTTGTTGGTGGCGGTATCGATGACGGCGAGCTGTGGCTTGGTCTGGTCGGAGGTGAAGACCCATCGGTCGTCATTGGAGATGGAGATGCGCTGCGTTTCTTTCGATATGGGAATGACGGTGATGGTCTTTCTGCCGACCATATCCAGCACGGAGACGGTGCCCGGGCCGACGTTGGCAGTGTAGCCGCGGCTTCCATCGTGCGAGAGAACGAGCATGTGCGACTCGGGCTGGCCGGTGGGGACGGAGCCGACGACCTTTCGCGTCGCGGGATCGATGATGGTGACGGAGTGGTCGAGCTCGGTGGTGACGTAGAGGAGGTTGCGCGTGCGGTCGAGCACGGGCTGATGGGGCCGGACGCCGTGACCGAAGTCGACGTGGCCGACGATCTTGCGCGAGGGCAGATCGACGATGAGCATCTCGTTGCCGTTGAGGCCGGGCTTGCCGACGCCGACGTTGCCATAGATGGGGAGATATGCGGTACGGCCATCGGCCGACGTGGTGATCTCATGGCCGTGCATGGTCGGTGTCCCTTCAGCAATGACGGCGACCTGCTTTGCGGAGACGGGATCGACGATGCTGAGGCTGGTGTCGCCCTGATTGACGACCAGGAGAGACTGGGCACGAGCGGTCGCGGTCCATCCAAGGCAAAGAGCGGAAAAGAGCAGCAACGCGGACGATTTCACCATGGAAGGGACTATAACAGTGCATTTGTCGGGGCAGCGCCTTCCATAGAAATGAGCGCGCTCAGCCTTTGACGGAGATGCCGGAGAAGGACATCAGCGTGGTTCCGCGCACCGGCTGATCGAAGTCGAAGGAGTGGGCCGGGGCGAAGACGCTGAAAAGCAGCAGGCTCTCGATCGACTCACGGGTCTTCGCATCGACCTGGCCGGAGAGAACCTTGTAGTCATAGACGCGGCCGTGGTCGTCGACGAAGACCTGCAACACCACGGGATTGCTGTGGTCGCCGATGGCATCCTCGGGCTGAAACGAGGAATAGAGCAGGCGCGGCGCGGTGGAAGTGTCCACAGGCTGGTTGCTGGCCTCTACCGGCGGAGGTGAGGCGAAGGTGCCGACGAGCAGGGCTGCCGTGCCGACCAGAAAGATGGCGCTGGCAAAGCCGGCAGCGGCGCGGAGAAGGAAGGGCCGGAAGGTGTTCTCCCAGCGGATGTGGAAGCGGCTGAGCCGCTCGCGCGTGGAGTTGCGGCTCTCCTGCGAAATGGCGACACGGAGGCGGAGCCCGAGATCTTCTGGAACTTTTGCGGGGCCGAGGGTCGAGACTAGCGACTGGCTCTGCTGCCAGGTGGCAAACTCACTGGCGCAGCCGGCGCAGCGCTCCAGGTGCCTGGCGATCTCAAGCATGCGGGTACCGGGAACATCGCCGTCCAGATAGCGCGAGAACTGGTGCTGAAAGTGACTGCAGGCGCTCATTTGGCCTCCCTGAGCCCTGCAAGGGGGGCCCGGAAAACGGTGGTGGATGAGTCGTCGGGGGCAACAGTGGACGATGTTGCGGAGGAGCGTACGAGCGGAGCCAGTCGCGCCTTCAGATGGGCGCGGCCGCGCATGAGCCGCGACTTGACTGTGCCCAGATTGATGCCGAGGATTTCGGCGATTTCTTCGTAACCGAAGCCTTCGATATCGCGCAGGACGACCACGGTCTGGAAGGGTTCCGGCACCTCGCGGACAGCGGCTTCGACCTGCTCGCGCAACTCCGCGTGAGCGGCAAGATCGAACGGCGACTCCTGCTGGTCAACCAGCGTGTCCTTGAGGTGGAAGGCTTCGCCATCCTGCCGCGGAGAGTTCCTGCTCAATAGTGATTTCCTTGCGCTTGTGGCGGCACCACCAGCGGCGCTGGTTGGAGGCTTCATGCAGGGCGATGCGGTAGATCCAGGTGCGCAGGCTGGAATCGCCGTGGAAGTTACCGATGCCACGGTAGATCTTGATGAAGACATCCTGAGTGATGTCGGCGGCCTCGCAGGGATCGGGGATGGTGCGCGCGATGAACGAGTAGAGGGGGCCGTGGTACTGGGCGATGAGGGAGGCAAAAGCCTCCTCCGACCCGGCCTTCAGCTCGGCGATGACCGTGGCCTCTTCAGGCCTGACCGCCGCTTGTGCCCCGAATACATTGGCGAAGTTTCCCAAGGCCGTTCCTGCCTGCATTTTTGACGTCCCCCATACATTAACAGGAAGCAAAGGCCAGAGCGCCGCCCGCCTGCCGGTGTCATGCATGGAGCCACAAGTTGGATGCCGCCGGCGGCCGAGTTGGGCAGTGCTCACTCACTGGTTTCCGCCCAACCTGCCTGTTTAGACACCCGGGAAACGCAAAGTTCCTGGACCGGCTGCCGGCAAATTGCCTCGCGTTCCTCCGGTCGTTTTGCTCTCCTCTTCTAGCGCTACTGAGGGGTGGTGGGGGGCGGCGGGGTGGATTTGTGTACGCGCTTTTTAGTCGTTTTGGGTGTGGCGGCCGGCCCGTCATCGATCACCGTTTTGGCCGGGGCCGGGGTTGGCGGCGCTGCTACTGCGGTGCTGCGCAGGTGGATGACTTCGGCATCCTGCGCTTGCGCCGACTGCAGCAGGGCGGCGCCGAGCTGGGTTCGGGCGTCTTCCAGAGCAGCGCGCTGATCTTCGAGCAGGCTGGCGTCTCTGGAGGCGCCGGCGAGCTGGGCCGTCTCAGAGACGCGGAGCAGCACATCGTAGAGTGCGTCGACGTTGCGATAGACAGAGAAGGCGGGAGAGACCTTTGAGGGATCGGCGAGCGCGGCATTGATGAGCCCAGGCAGAGTGTCGGAAACGTCGCGCTGCATCGATGCGACGTCGGAGGCAGTGGTCTGCCGCACGTCGCCGGGGGCTTTCCACTTGGACACGTTGATGGCATCGAGCGAGCGGCGCAGATGGGCGATGGAGATGCTGACCTGCTGCAGACCATTGCCCAAAGCGAGACGAAGTCTGGGTGCGCGGCTGTGCAGGATTGGCGGCCTGCGCCAATGCAGAGCGGACGAACGGCTGCGGAGTGAACAGAAGAGTGGAGGCAAAGGTGGCGAGGATGAGGCGCAGAGACAAGAGGGGCTACTCCGGAACGGATGAGAGGTGTTTGACGAATCTATCTTACTCGTCGAAAATGAGGGGAGTCTTTCCCTCCGCAATGTGGGCCTGTGGCGCAGCTGGGAGCGCGCTTCCATGGCATGGAAGAGGTCATCGGTTCGATCCCGATCAGGTCCACCAATTAATTGAGTGATTTCCAGCGAGCGGCTTCTCCGACTTGGTAGATTTGGTCGCAATTCCCAAGACCTTGCTGCAAAGCCGTCTCAGAGGCAAGCGCGTATTGCCCTTTCTCCTATCGTGCAGGCAATTTTCTTTGCCGCAAGTCTATCCTTCGATTTCAGCGATGCTTGTACTTGGCGCTCCGCCCTCCCCACTCTCGCTTTCCGAGGCGCTGGCTTCCTGCTCAGTTCGCTATCGGTGGAGTTGACCGTCCCCCGGCTGTCTCCGCCATTTTGAAGCGGGCTCTTCCAGAGCCGGTAGTGTGATCGCCGCATTTATTGCTTTGTTCCGTAGTTGTGCGGATAGCTGAGACCCCCTATTTGTAATAGACCGCGAGTTGGCTGATGGACGTGAAGTGAGATGGGCCGCCGGGTCTTCCGATGATGCGCACGCCATCGCCCCAGGTATCTGGCAGGTGGAAGGTGTATGCGATGTGAGAGCCAGAGCTTGCGGCAAGAGGATACGAAGGAGTCACAGTGACTCCATCCACATCGCTCCAGTGAAAATTCCGGCGCACCTGTACGCGTAGTTTGGCCGCAAACCATCCACCATCAGGAGATATGTCGCCGGTCTCATAGATAACCTGATTAATGTTGTAAGGCCGAGGCCACGTATAGCCCCACCAGTCGGACGTTTTCGTCTCTTTGTCGAAGTCGTCTTCACTCCCGTTCGTCATTCCGCCGGCCAATTGATCGGAGCAGTTGCGTCCGCATAGCAGGCCGTAATGCGTGCTCTTGCTGATTGCCCGGGTCTCCGGCGCCAAAGCAAGATTTGCGCCTGAGGCGCGGTTGATGGTCGATGCGGGACTGTAGGGGTGCAGAAATAGCTTCCGCAGTGCAAAGGTGTAGGAGCGGCCCCAGATATTGCTTTGCAGATACAAGGTTGTTCCGTCCGAACTGATGAACTTCGACGGAATGCTGGTGCCGTATTGCCCATAGTTCTTTGGCGTCTTCAGCGGACCGAAGTCGGTCGAGAGGAAATGGCTCCATGGACCCCAGGGATGGGGCGACTCATAGAACTCATGCGTGGTGCATGACCAGGACGCGAAGAGATAGCGCTTGAGCGGCGCATCGTAAACCACGCCACCTTGTCCGATCACCTTGTGATTGTCTTCGCAGCCATCTTTGCCGAGCATTGCCGTATAGAGCAGTCGTGTATCAGTAAGAACCGGAATTTTTCGGGTCACGTCTTGCGACCATTTCGGAATGCCCGCAGTGTCTACACCCGAATAGAACTCCCACGCGGATCTTGTCTGGATTTCTTTGCTCGGCACTCGCGCGAGATATAGATCGCTCTGCGACCGCCAATTGTTATCGAGCCCATATGCGTAGACATAATTGTCGATTGCATTGCGTGCATCTTTTCCGTAATCGAGAAAGAATATCGTCGTGAATTTGTAGGCTAACGGGCTGTGAGGATCGTTCGGGGTGCCGAACATGGGAGCGTCTTTGTCCCAGGTCCACGTTTTTCCATGGTCGGTCGACTTAGCAATCGATGCGGCCGGCGTGTCGACGAAGTTGAGGGTCAGGTTCTGAAATGCGAGATAGATCGCGCCGTGGATGCAGAGCATACCGGTCGGCTTGCGGTTGTATTTCGGACCGCTCCAGTTGGTGCCAACATCGGTGGCAATCGTATGAGCACTCAGAGCGGATGGCATTCCGCGAATCTCGCTTACAGCCATGTCATAGCGTTTGCTGACGTGGTTGAATGCGGTTCCATCTCCATTCGCAGTGTAGAGGTTGTCGTCGTCGGCCCAGCAGGATGGCCACAGGTCGCCATCCCCCGGCAACTGATAGGTGGAGTACGCTTCCTCCACGGCGGTTGAGAAAAATGTGCTCTGGCGAGGGCCCGTGACAGTCTGGTGCGCAACCGCGGGCGATTTTGGACCAGACGCAATTTCCGATCGGCTTCGGTCAGAGCACCCAACGAATAAGAACAGAAGAGACGCTGCGCATGACAGCGTAAGGGCATGCAACGAGCGGGAACAAATCATGTGATCCTCGATCCACCGTATGGAGTCTCGGTCCAACCTGGAAGCTGTGGCGACGCGCTTTCTGTGAGTGAACGGCGCCCAACTGGAACGTGCCGGCCATTCGCTCCGATCTGAAGACTCGCCATGTCGTGGAGCGCAGTAAAACCATTAAATATAGAGCAATTTACCGCAGCAAGAGAGGCGGCTGGGAATGGCTGCGGATGTGGCTGGGATTTCTTCCTGCTGAGACGCAAAGGCCAGAAAATGCCGGAGAACAGCGGTAAGGACAGCGATTGCATGGATTTTCGCTCCATCGTATCCGTTTCAAAAAATGTTCTTGACACCAATCTATTCGACTGCATAGCCTGTCTCGCGACGTTTAAAGGTTTAAATCGAGGAACCGAAACATTATGAAACATTTGCCAGTGAGACCGTCGCGCATCGCTTCTTTCATCCTGATCTTGCTGCTTGCCGCATGGGTCGCGCCCATCCGCACCTGGGCCCAGGCCGATCGCGGCGCCGTGAAGGGCGAGACTCAGGACACGCAAAAGGCCAGCGTATCCGGAGTCAAGCTCGCGCTGCGCAACGAAGCCACCGGCGTGGTCACGACCGCCATATCCGAGTCTTCCGGTCAGTTCAGTTTCCTGAATCTTTCTCCTGGCGCTTACACGCTCACTGCCGAGGCAACGGGCTTCAGCAAGTCTGTTCAGCAGCATATCGAGGTCGGCGTCGGCAGCACCATCGCCTTGATGGTCGCGCTGCAACCCGGACAAGTGCAGCAGACGGTGACAGTTTCGGCCGCTTCTGCTGCTATCGAGACCCAGACCTCCGACATCGGCACCGTTATCACTCCGCAGGAAATCAAGGACCTTCCTGTTTCGCTGAACGCAGACTCACGCAATCCGCTGAACTTTGTGGTGCTCTCGCCTGGCGTGAACGGTTCCACGCCTGGTGCCAGCCCCGGACTACCGGTTGCATATCAGCGGCGGCGCGAGCTATGGGAACGAGGTCTATGTCGACGGCGTTCCGGTGATGAATCCGAATCTGACAGGTGACATCAGTCTCGACCATCCACCGATCGATTCCATCGGGCAGTTCAAGCTGATCAACAACAATCAAACCGCCCAATACGGACTCTCCAGCGGCATCGTGTCGTTTGCCTTCAAATCCGGCACCAATGACTTTCACGGAAGCCTGTTCGACTTTCTTCAGAATGACGCTCTCAATGCGAGCGGCTATACGCTCGGCGTCATTCGCGCCCGTCCGGAATGCCAGGTTACGCCATTGCCTGACACCTGCAAGAAGGCTCCCCTGAAGCAAAATGAATATGGCGGTACTTTTGGCGGGCCGGTGTGGATTCCCAAGCTCTACAACGGGCGCAACAAGACATTCTTTTTTGTCGACTACACCGGGTTTTCGTATCGTCCCAGCTCGAACAACGCCACGCTCACGACGATTCCCAATGCTTTTCGTAATGGAGATTTCTCGCAGCTACTGGGAGCACAGTTAACGGATCCGGCCTCGGGTCAGCCAATCTTCGATCCGGCGGGGCGTCCCGTTTTTGCCGGCCAGGTCTACAATCCCGCATCCGTTCACACGGTCGTCGGCCCTGATGGCAAGAGCTATCAGGTACGCGATCCGTATCCGGGAAATGTTATTCCGTCGGGTTCGGCCAGTCTGAGCGCGGTTGCGCAGAACGTTCTGAAGAGCTTTCCTGCGGCATCCAACGATGCGGTGTTTAATAATTTTGTGCGCCAGCAAAGCTCGAAGATCGATGAGAAGCGGTTCGTGGTCAAAATTGACGAACACATCTCGGAGAAGCATTCGGTGTCCGGCAGCGCATTCATCGGGGACTATAACGATACAAACAACGGTGGCTTGAATCTGCTGGACGCGGTCGGCACCAGCAATCCGACCAAGCAGATACGTTTCACCTACAACTACGCGCATTCTTCGACCCTGTTAAACAACTTCGATATCGGTTATCTGCGCGACAACAACAAGAGCGGAACCATCACGGCGGGCCCTGGTTTGCAATCGCTGGGTCTTCAGGGGCTGCCTCCTCTCGCGTCCGGCAGTCCGTATCCACTCATCGGAACCAGCGGGTCCACAGATAGCATCGGCTCGGCATCGCCGCCTGCAGTCTCGATCGGGAATCGCTATTACGGTCAGCGATAGCCTCATGATGATTCGTGGGAACCATACGTTCACTTTTGGCGGAGAGGTGCGACGTGAGCAACTGAACAACCTTGGGCTTTCCGATGCGAACTTCACCTTCGCGACGGCCGAGACCGGCCTGAATGGGACTTTATTCGCCGGCGGTCAGCCGGTTAGCAACCCAGGAGGCACGGGAAACGGGGTTTCCAGCTTTCTTACCGGCGGACCTGACTATGTCCACATCGACTATCCGATCGCGCAATATTATCGGTGGTGGCAGACGGGCGTCTTTGCTCAAGACGACTGGAGAGTGACGCCGAACCTGACACTCAACCTCGGACTTCGCTACGACATCCAGGTGCCCCGGACCGAGAAGTTCGGCAACGTTTCGAGCGTCGATCCAACACTGCCGAACCCAGGGGCCGGCGGAGTACTCGGGGCGTATAGCTTCTACGGCAGCGGTGCTGGGAGAAACGGAAAGCCGCGTGTGGGCGACATCGATTACAAGGGATTTCAGCCGCGGATCGGGTTTGCCTATTCACCCGATGCAGCGCACCGAACCGTCTTGCGCGGAGGGTTCGCTGTCACGCGGCCCCTCGGTAATGACAATCTTCAGGGCGGTTTCACCGGCGGATACAATTTCGGTTTTGCCGGCGTCGCTCAAGCCAGCAGAGCTGCCGACTATGTGGGTTCTCCAGCCTATAACTGGGACACGGCTTTCCCGGCAAACGGGGTCGTTTCTCCCGGCTCAACCCTTACTCCAGGATTCTTCGTCGGGAATGACAATCCAGTCTGGACCGGCTCAAAGGTCGGTCTGCCTCCGACCCAGATGTACTGGACAACACAAATACAGCAGCAGCTCTCCAGCAGCATGGTGATGAATATCGGCTACGTGGGCAGTCATACCTATCACCTGGGGACATGGTCCAAGCCGAACGCGTTGAATCCGCCGGTCATTCAGGCCAAATACAGCGCGGCAGCGGCGGCCGTCGGAGTGCCCTTGAACGATCTTCTCACTCTGTCGATCAATGACCCAAGAGCGGCTGCTGCGGGCATCAAACCGCCGTGGCCCGATTTCGCCGCGGCTCTTGGGCCGTCGGCGACCGTGGCGCAGGCGCTGCGGCCCTTCCCGCAATACGGCAGCATGGATCATCCTCTCAATCCAATCGGCAGCGTTTCCTACAATGGGTTGCAGACGAGCCTGCAAAAGCGATTTTCGCAAGGGCTGACTTTCCTGCTTGCTTACACGTTTTCGAAAACTATTGGAGATGTGGACTCGAACAGTGGTCCGAGCGCCGGCGCAGAGAATGCTATTTTCGCAGGCTCATTTTTCCAGAACTACTACGATGCCAGGGCGGAGCGCGCCGTCACTAGTTCAGATATTCCTCATGTGGTTTCCCTCAGCTACACATATGAGCTTCCCGTCGGACCGGGCAAGCGGTTCCTGAACCATAATGGAGCGGTCGGCAAGGTGGTGGGAGGCTGGTCCGTCTCCGGCATTCATCAATATCAGAGCGGACGGCCCATCCATATCGAAGTCGATTACACAAGCGGGAGCACCAACCCGTACTTGGCCGCCGGCGACGGCTTTAGCTTCCGTCCGAACATCGTGCCCGGACAGCCATTCAAGAATCCTGCTTACCGGCGGAGCTGTTCCGGGCCGGTGCAAACTGGCGCGGGCCGCAATCCGTGCCAGTTCTACATCAATCCGGCAGCATTTACTCCAGCGGCTCCGGGAACCTTCGGCAATGCGCCAAACCTGATTTCGGCTTTACGCATGCCGGCTTATATCAACGAAGACTTATCGGTCTCGAAGCGAACAAATATTTTTGAAAATCTGGATCTGCAATTCCAGGCTAATTTCTTTAATGCGCTCAACCGCACCATCTTTTCTTCGGGCGGCAACGCAAATACCTTCATCCTCAATGCTCTTGCACCCGCTCCGCCAGATTTGAGTCAGGGTTCTCTGGCGAATTCCAATACTGTCTTCGGGATCATGACGAATCAGCAGAATGCTCCCAGAATCATCCAATTCGGCATGAAGCTGGAGTTCTAATCCTATGGTCATGCTCGCTGCCAAATTCGCACTTGCAGCGAGCATGGCTCTCCCTTTGTCTGCGCAGACTATCCTCAAAGACACGGCTTCTCATGCGCAGGCTGCGCGTGAGGCGGAACAACGCGGTGATTTTCCAACGGCCGCGCGCGAGTATGAATATCTGACACATATGCTGCCCCAAAGCGCGGAGATGCAAAGCAATCTGGGAGTCGCGTTGTACTTCGACCATCAGTGGGTTCGCGCCATCGCAGCATTCCGGAAGGCGATCACCCTGAAGCCCGATCTGCTTGCCCCTCATCTGTTCAGTGGACTGGCCTGGTATCAGCTTTCAAAACCGGACGCGGCAGTGCCTGAGCTTGAAACGGCGATTCGCATCCGCTCCTCGGATGTCATCGCGCATACATGGCTGGGATATGCATACTCTGCTCAGTCGCGTTACGAAGCGGCGGCGGCGGAATTTGAGGAGGTCTGCAAACTTGATCCCAATAGCCTGGATGCCTGGTATTCGCTTGGCCAGTCCTATCTGCAGATTGGAAACGATGAAACTCGAAAGCTGCTGATGCTGGCGCCCGATGGGGGCAGAGCATGGCAGTTAGCCGGCGAGCAGGCTCAACTACAGGGCAATCAGCAGAAGGCAAGAGAAGATTTCGAGCAAGCGAACTCCCGTCGTCCAGACATTCAAGAAGTGCGGCCAACACTAGCTGAAATGGGCGGAAAGCTCGCAACCTCGGGAGGTGGTCAGCAATTAGGGAGCAGTAAAGAGGATGAGCTTTATCACGAGGCACACGACGCGGAGCAGAAGTCTCGCAGCGCCTTTGAGCGCGTCCTATCGCTCGCGCCTGATTCGTATCGCGCGCACCAGATCATGGCATACGCATTCGTCACGCAGGAACAGTATGACAAAGCGATTGCGGAATATCGCCTCGTTCTGAGCCAGAAGCCGGATCTGCCGGAAGTTCACGAAGCGATCGGGAATTGCCTATTGCGAACCGGAAAGACAGAGCAGGCGTTGGATGAGTTCGAGGCAGAGTTACATGTGCAGCCGCACTCCGCCAGTGCGAACACCAACCTTGGACAGGTGCTGCTCATGATGGGAAGGGACGAGGAAGCGGAGAAGGCGCTGAGCGCCGCGCTCCGTATGGATCGCCCGCCGCCGGAGGTGTATCGGCTTCTTGGCAAATTGGAACTACATCGCAAGAACTATCAATCAGCAGTAAGCAACCTGACGCGATATCTGTCCATGCAGAAGAATGACGCCACGGCTTACTATCTGCTCTCGCGCGCGTACCGCGGGTTGGGCGATCAGGATGGGATGAATCGTTCCCTGAGCTTGTTCCAGAAGACCTCGCAAGATGCCAAGGCACGGAGCCATGCGCAAGGCGAGCTCGAACGTCTCACGAATCAGAGCCGGATCGATGACGAGACGATGAAGCGCGAGCCGGCAGCCGCGGATTAGCCGGCCTCTGAAGATCAAGGAAGCGGTAGGGCGTCTGATGAGAACGAAATTGTTTGTCTTTTGTAACGTATAACTTGCTGTATCGAGCAGATAAGTGAAAGAGGTCCTGACAAATGTCACCGTCGCATGCAGCCTTGCCACTGAAGAAAGTGATTCTCGTCACCAGCGGAGATCTTCGCCAGTCTGCGAATCAGGTCTGCTGGCCTGCTCAGGAAGAGTTGGAGCGCAGACTCGCGCAGGCATTTCGTGACGAGGGCGTCTCTGTGGAGCGCGCATTTCCCGTCGACACGACGCATGGGCACGGATTCATCTCAAGCCAACGCATGGGCATGGACGTCTTTGCCGGCGTCGACCCTGACGCGAGACTGGTTTTCGCAACCGCTGCGTGGCAGTACACCCATCACGTGCTGCCGGGCATGCGCACGCACCGCGGCCCCATCCTGACCGTGGCCAACTGGTCGGGTCAGTGGCCGGGACTGGTTGGACTTCTCAATCTGAATGGATCATCTGGTCAAGGCAGGCGTTTCCTTCAACACTTTGTGGAGCGAGGACTTCAACGACGATTATTTCCGCACTCGTCTTCAAGAGTGGATAGGGAAAGGAAGTGTGACGCACGATCTTTCCCATGTGCGCGGACTCGATATCGATGCACTTCCTGCGTCAGCCAGAAGCACCGGCGAAGAGCTTGCTGCGAAGCTTATGCGACAGAAAGCGATCCTGGGGGTCTTCGATGAAGGCTGCATGGGCATGTACAACGCCATCATCGATGATGAGCTCCTGAATCCGCTCGGCGTCTTCAAGGAACGGCTCAGCCAGTCGGCGCTGGTTGCCCGCATGCGCCTGGTCGGCGACGACGAAGCGAGCGCGGTACGCCGCTGGCTGGATGCGAAGGGCATGCGTTTCCACACCGGTAAGGATGACAAAACGGAGCTCACCGATCAGCAGATTCATCAGCAGTGCAAGATGTACATCGCAGCTGTGCAGATCGCCCACGAATTCGGCTGCGATGCGATTGGTATTCAATACCAGCAGGGCCTCAAAGACATGGTGCCGGCTTCCGATCTGGTCGAAGGGCTGCTCAATAACGCGGATCGTCCTCCCGTGCACAATGCTTCCGGCAAGGAGTTATACGCCGGCGCTCCACTTCCGCACTTTAACGAAGTGGATGAGTGCGCCGGACTGGACGCGCTGGTGACGAACCGCTGCTGGACAGCGCTCAACCTTGACCCCGCTACCACGCTGCACGATGTGCGCTGGGGCGAGCACTACAGCGGAAGCGACCTTGACGAATTTGTGTGGGTGCTGCAGATCTCCGGCGCAGCCCCGCCCAGCCATTTCGTCAACGGTTACCGCGGTGCCTCCAGCGATCGTCAGCCACCCATGTATTTCCCTCTGGGTGGAGGAACGCTGAAGGGTGTTGGCCGTCCTGGAAGAATCGTCTGGAGTCGCGTCTTCGTAGAAGCCAACAGTCTACATGTGGACATCGGCGTAGGCTCGGTAGTTGCACTTCCTGCCGACGAGACAGAGCGCCGCTGGAAACAGACCACGATGCAGTGGCCCATGGTCAGCGCCACCTTCGATGGCGTTTCGCGCGACTCGTTCATGGCGCGCCATCGCGCCAATCACGTGAACATCGCGTACGCTCCCGACGAAAGCAAAGCCGTCCAGGCGCTCGCAGTGAAGGCCGCAATGTTCCACGCGCTCGGCGTCCACGTGCATCTGTGCGGCGCGGTCAACTTCCGTTAATGCCTTTCCCCCGACCAGTGGCAGCATTCCGTGGGCAGGAGCAGCACGATTGAGCATCGTTGCGGGTGTTGATTTCGGGACATTGAGCGTGCGCGTCTCCCTCTTCAGCAAGGGCGAGGGGCGTCTCGGCGCCGGCGTCGCCGAGTATCCGCTGCGCCGCTCGGCGCAGGATCCCAACCTTGCAACGCAAAGTCACGTTGCCCAGATGAATGCGCTTGCGCAAGCGATGCACGAAGCGCTCCGCGACAGCGGCGTTGCGGGCGATCAGGTGGCCGCGCTCGCCGTTGATGCGACCGGTTCGAGCGTCATCCCGGTGGGCGAGCGCCTTGAGGCGCTCGATGACTACTACCTGTGGTGCGATCACCGGGCATGGCGCGAGGCGCAGGAGATCACTGCAGCCGCGCACGAGCAACACCTTGAAGCCATCGACTGGTGCGGTGGTGTCTACTCTTCCGAGTGGGGCTTTTCCAAGCTCCTGCACTGGTTGCGTAACAATCCTGAGAAGCGTGCGCGTTTCGCCACCGCTTTAGAGAACTGCGACATGGTGGTTGCGACTCTGTGCGGCATCACGTCTCCCGAGGATGTGCCGCGCAGCATCTGCGCGATGGGCCACAAGTGGATGTGGAATTCGAAGTGGGATGGTTTGCCATCCGAAGCGTTTCTCGCATCCGTCGATCCTCTGCTGACCGGCATGCGCCAGAAACTCCGGGGTCGCTACCAGACCTCCGATTGCGTCGCCGGTAAGCTTAGCGTGCGCTGGGCAGAGTGTCTCGGCCTCCGTGCCGGCATTCCGATTCCTGTTGGTGCGCTCGATGCGCACTGGGATGCCGTCGGGGCAAACATGCGTCTCGGCGATGTCGTGAATGTCATCGGCACTTCCACCTGCATCATCGGCGTCAGTGAACAACAGGTGCTTGTTCCCGGTGTATGCGGGGTTGTGCCCGGCTCGGTTCTTCCCGGTTATACCGGCATCGAAGCCGGCCTCTCCGCCGTGGGCGATCTGTTCGACGGAATCGCGCGCAGAGCCGGAAGCTCCGTCTCTGATCTCATGCGAGGTATTGAATCCTATTGCGCCGGGCAGACCGGCCTGCTTCGTCTGGTCTGGGACAATGGCGACCGCACCGTCCTGGTGAATCCGAATCTCGGCGGGGTCACGCTGGGCTGGAACCTGGTGCATACCGCGCAGGATGAGCTTTTCGCTGCCGTTGAGGGAACAGCGCTGCACACGCGGATCATCCTCGATCGCATGCAGGAGCGCGGATCGCCAGTGAATCGCATCATCAACAGCGGGGGCATTCCGCAGAAAAATCGGATGCTCAACCAGGTGTATGCGAACGCTCTGAACAAGCCGGTGCTTGTGCCATCGGGAAATGTCACCAGCCTCGGCTCGGCGATCTTCGCCTTTGTAGCCAGCGGCGATTACGCGTCCGTTGAGGAGGCGCAGGCCGCGCTATGTCCCGCATGCGAAACATTTCTGCCGGATCAACGAGCGGCGGCGACCTACGCTGCGCTCTACCCGCTTTATTGCGAGACCTATTTCTCGCTGGGAAATCCTGCCTCGGCGCCAGCGCGCCTGGGGCACATTCTTCCGCGATTGCGCGACATAGCAGCCGATACGCGGCATTGGAGATTGCATGAGTCTTAATTCACACGTAGCCAAGAGCACGATAGTAGGCGCACTCGGTGGTCTGCTCTTCGGCTTCGACACTGCTGTCATCTCCGGCACCACCTCTGCCTTGACGCGCACCTATCATCTTTCTCCCGGGCTGCTGGGCGTGACCGTTTCGAGCGCTTTAGTCGGAACGGTGATCGGCGCGATCACCGGAGGCATTCCCGGGCAGAAGTTCGGCCGTCGCGACAGCCTGCGCGTGATGGCTATCTTCTATGTGCTCTCTGCTATCGGATGTGCGCTGGCCTGGAACTGGCCTGCGCTTATCTTCTTCCGCTTCATCGGCGGCCTTGGCATCGGCGGTTCGTCGGTTCTCGGTCCCATGTATATTGCGGAGATCGCGCCGCCGGACTGGCGCGGACGTCTCGTCGGTTTCTTCCAGGTCAATATCGTCGTCGGTATCCTGCTCGCTTATATCTCAAACGCGATCATCGGCAGCATGCACTTCGGCGCGAATGACTGGCGGTGGATGTTCGGTGCTTCCGGCATTCCTGCGGTGCTCTTCCTGATCACGCTCTTCGTCATTCCACGCAGCCCGCGCTGGCTGGTCACGCAATCCAATCTCCGCGAAGCTCTCGAAGTCCTTCGCATTACCGGAGTCCCCAAACCCCAGGAGGAGCTGGACGAAATCGTGGCCTCCGTCCATCTTGAGCGCTCCTCCTCCACCGATCCGCTGTTCTCCCGCCAATACCGCAAGCCCATCATCATCGCCTGGACCGTAGGCATGTTCAGCCAGCTCTCCGGCATCAACGCCATCCTTTATTACCTTAACGACATCTTTGCGCTTGCCGGGGCGACCAAGGTCTCGGGGAATCTTCAGGCGATCGCAGTTGGAGCTACCAATCTCGTCGCCACCTTGCTGGCTATGTCCGTCATCGACAAATTTGGGCGCAAGAAGCTGCTTCTTATCGGGACCGTAGGCCTCGCCATCTGCCTTACGATCATCTCCATTCTCTTCCTCACCCACTCGCACCTGGGCTGGCTCGTCTGGCTGCTCATGGCCTACATCGCCTGCTTCGCCATCTCTCAGGGGGCTGTGCTTTGGGTTTACATCAGCGAAGTCTTCCCCAATCGCGTGCGCGCCAAGGGCCAAAGCCTGGGCAGCTCTGCGCACTGGATATTCAACGCCCTCATCTCGCTCGTGTTCCCCGTCATGGCGAAGTCTTCCGGCGCCTATCCCTTCATTTTCTTTGCTGCCATGATGGTCCTCGACTTCGTCCTGGTGTTCTTCTACTACCCGGAGACCAGCGGTATCTCCCTGGAGCAAATGCAACACAAGCTCGGTATTGACTAGCTCACAATTCCCGATTTACGAGGTGAATAGATATGAAGCGATGTGTAACTCTCCTGTCTCTGGCCGCTATCTCCCTTCTCGCTCGAGCACAGACGCCTGGCTGGCAGCCGGACCTCACTGTGCAGCAGACCTATGTTCTGCATCGCGCCTCCAGCGCCGATCCAAAAGGCGGCAATGCCGACTTTCGTCATGTAGAGCCGGGCGCAACCGAAACCGTACTCAACACCGACGGTCCCGGAGAGGTCTCGCATATCTGGTTCACCATCGCGGATAACGAGCCCTATCATCTGAAGCGGATCGTCCTCCGCATTTATTGGGATGACGAGCAGAACCCCAGCGTCGAAGCCCCCATCGGCGACTTCTTCGGCCTCGGTCTCGGCGAATATCACAGTTGGCAGTCGGAGATGCTCTCCGTAGGAAGCGTCAAGAGCCTGAACAGCTTCTTCCCGATGCCCTTCGCGCATCATGCACGCATCACGGTTACGAATGAAGGTCAGGAGCCGATCAACTCTCTCTACTACAACATCGACTACCGGATCTATGATCATCCACTTCCACCGGGCACTCTCTACTTCCACGCAGAGTATCGCCAGTCGCAACCCAATCATGGGTGGACTACGAATTGGAAGTCGAACGGCGATCCGCAGGTCAATGACAAGGCAAACCTCGACGGCAAAGACAACTACGTCTGGTTCGAGGCCAAAGGGCACGGACAATATGTAGGCGTCACCATGTCCGTCCTGCAGAACCAGGATCAGTGGTGGGGCGAAGGCGATGACATGTTCTTCATCGATGGCGCCAAGCTCCCATCGATCACAGGCACGGGCACGGAGGATTATTTCCTTGGCGCGTGGGATTTTGGCGGCGAGCCATTTTCCTATGCGCTCTATGGCGCGCCGGTAGTCGGCACCGAATTGGCCGGTGGCCGCTCCAGCGTCTACCGTTTCCATTTTGATTCACCGATCCCGTTCACGAAGTCTTTTAAGGCGACAATCGAGCACGGTCATGCCAATGCCCGGTCGGACAATTACTACTCTGTCGGCTACTGGTACCAGGCGGAGCCGCATGAGCCCTTCCCGCCGTTGCCGCCGGTGGAGCAGCGGTTGCCGGCGTTGCAGCCGACGGGCGGTCCGGGAAATGCGGGCTCATCTATGAAGTAAAAGCTTGGGGAAGCAAAAAGCTCGGGAACCAGAGGTCAGGAAGTAAAGCTCGTCGTGGAGCACGAGGGGTTCGTCGCTGCGCCCCTCTTTCATCAAACCCACCTTACGCAGTTCACAGCAATGAGCTCGAGTGCGCGCTCAAGAGAGGAGTGACACCTTTCGTCAGGATCAGGTTGCCATACGCACGCATCTCGCCGGTCATCACGACGGCGTATGCAGCCCTAGCACGTTCATAGAAAGCCACTCGGCCAATCCGCAACGGTGGGGCGGAGCGAGAGACATGCCTGCGCACCGCCTCCAGAAAATCAGCCTCGACCTCGTGATTCATCGGATCAGCGGCGTCCGGCTGCATCATGGTGAGCGCATCTCCGGCCTGGTCCAGCTCAAACAGCGGCAGAATAGCGTCCAGTAATTGTGGAATGTTCTGACCATCGGCGCGCAGCACACGTCGTCCCAGAGTGTGACCCGGGAAATGCGCATCGGCCAGCAGGAGCTCATCGCCATGACCCATCTCGCACAGAGTTTTCAATAGATCAGGACTCAGGCTCGGAGAGATTCCCTTAAGCATTGTCTTCCTTTCGTGCATTCGCGCCTCAGAATCTCCAAAACGAAGCGGTCTCCCGCATTGCTGGAGCTTGGATAGCTGGAACGTGGAGTTGAATGCGCCGCCAGTTCGCGTTTAATTCGATTCCCAGCCGAGCCATACGAAGCGTTTGTTGAATCGTTTATATGCCAGATTGGCAAGGAAAAGCCGCACGTTTGTGGCTCGACGCAATTTGCAATAGAGTTCTGTCCATAGCTGCATTGACCAACGCAGAACCAAAGGTTCTCTCAAGAGCGCATGGCGACGATTATTGAGGTAGCGAAAAGAGCGGACGTCTCCATTGCGACGGTCTCGAACGTAATTCGCGGCACAAGGCGGGTCAGCCCTGAGTTGACGGGACGGGTTCAGGCGGCCATACGGGAACTGAATTACTCGCCCAATGAGATCGCACGCAGCCTGAAGGTCAGGCAGACCCGCATGCTGGCCATGGTTCTTCCCGACATTACAAATCCATTTTTTCCGGAGATCATCCGAGGCGCGGAAGATACAGCATTCGAACGCGGCTACTTCCTGCTTACGGCCAATACGGATGAGCAGATAGGTCGCGAACGACGGATCGTGGCGGCACTCCGTTCCTATCGCGTTGACGGTGTGCTGTTGGCATCCGCCAGCGGCACAGATACAAGTCACCTGAAGGGCACCATTGATGCCGGGATCGCGCTGGTATGTCTCGATCGCACGGTCCCCGGGATCAAGGCCGATGCCGTATTGCTGGATAACGTTCGTGGCGCACGAGAGTGCGTTCGCCACATGATCCAGAAGGGACATCGGCGTATAGCCATCATTACCGGCTCTCTGGACCTCCAGACGGGCCGTGAGCGCCTACGCGGCTATGAAGAAGCTTTGCGTGAGGCGGACATCCCGGTGGAGCGAAGCAGGATATTTGAGGGAGATTTTCGCCACGATTCAGGCTATCGGCACGGGAAGCACATCATGCAGCAATCGGTCAGGCCTGCAGCGATCTTCGTTTGCAATGGCGTGATGACGCTCGGCGTGCTCAAGGCATTTGAAGAATTGAACATTCGCTGTCCGAACGATGTCGCCCTGGCGACCTTCGACGACCTCGCGGTCGATAGCCCGTTCCATCCACATCTCACCACGGTTGTGCAGCCGAGTTACGAGATGGGCGCACGAGCGGCAGGCATCCTGATCGACAGAATTGAAGGGCACATCACCAAAGAGCCCTCCATTGTTCGCGTCGCGCCAACGTTGATAGTCCGTGAGTCGACCGAGGCGCCTCCTCGTCCCGCTTCCAAAAGAATCCAGCGGGCTGGCTCAAAAAGCTAGCGCCGCTAGTCGACGAAGTAGCCGATTTCCGTCAGTGAGCGCTCGCTCATTTCCACGCTCAGCAACCGAGCGCTTTTCGACGTTTCCAGCTCGCGTTCGAAGTTCTCAATGGTAGATAAGCGCAGTTCGGTCTTTTGCCGAAGCATGCGCACCAGGGTGGCATGGTCCGTGGTGTAGGAGAAGTCGCCGGGAATCCCACATGCGGGTTGAATGGTCAGGAAGACCGACCGCGGTGCGGCTGTATGTTGGGAGAGCATTGGCCGAGCAGTGAAATTGACTCGCATGGCAAGAGATTGTCATGCGCCCGGCCAGGCCTGAATGGACCAAACAGGTGATAGCGCTACGCCTTTCGCGACGAGGCTCTGACCTGAAGAGCCAATTAGCAGAGGATGCATGACCCTGTTCCAGAAGGGGAATGTTGCTTCATTCTGACGGCACTTCAGAGACGCCTCTTTGATCTTTGTGGCAGGCTTCGACACGATTGGGTACTGAAGGTGCGCAGAAGGTTCACCCGTAACACCCGAACGATACCCCCAGCCGGCCGACGTTTCATTGACTGCACTGCGGCGCCATTCCAGACTGATCTCGCAGTCAAGAAATTAACTAAGACTTACCCAACGCTGGGATCTGACACCGCCAGCGTCTTTCGCCCAAATGGGCATTTGCCGAATCTCTGAACGTCTGGATCAGCCATGGTTCCCTCACGACTCTCCCTGCGCAAGGGTGCACTGTTTTTTCTGTCGATCGCGTTCGCTCCGGGGATACCAGGAGCGGTCCGGGCGCAATCCACCGCCCGGCCCTTGATTACGCGACCGGCGGACGAATCTTCCCTCGTCACTCTGCGCGGGAATGTGCATCCGCTGGCGCGGCCCGAGTTCGATCGCGGAGCGGCGCCGGCTTCGCTGAGGGCACAGCGCCAGTTGCTGGTGCTGAAGCGCACCCCGCAGCAGGAGAGAATGCTGCAGCAGTATCTGGCCTCCCTTGAGGACAAGAACTCTCCGAACTTCCATCACTTTCTTTCGTCGGAGCAGTTTGGCCGGGAGTATGGGCCGGCGCCGGAGGACGTGGCGCAGATCGTCTCCTGGCTGAATGGACAGGGGCTTTCGGTGAACAGGGTGGCGAAGAGCAACATGGCCATTGAATTCTCTGGATCCGTGAACCAGATTGAGACGGCGTTTCACACGCAGATTCACCGCCTGGTGATCAACGGGCAGGAGCATGTTGCGAATATCTCGAATCCGATGATTCCCTCGGGCCTTGCGCAGGTGGTCGCCGGAGTTTCTCCGCTCAACGATTTTTATCCCCGCCCACAGGCGATTCGCGGGGCGAGCGGGCGATGGAATGCTGCGGAGAAACGATTCGATCCGGCGCTGACGGTGGGCATCTCCGGCAACAAGTATCTGTTCGTGGGACCGGGCGATGCCGCGACGATCTACGACGCGCCGACCTCACTGAATACCCATCGCGCATCGGGACAGCCAACCTACGAAGGAACGGGCGTCACGATCGGGATTGCGACGGATGGGGCGGTCAGCATTCCGAATGTCGCTCGCTATCGTTCACTCTTTGGCCTGCCGTCAGGTTCGGTCTCCGTGGTGATGGACGGAAATTCGCCGCAGGGCGGCGATGAGACCGAGGCCACGCTGGATGGGGAGGTCGCCGGCGCGATCGCACCGGGCGCGAAGATCGTGTACTACCAGGCTGCCGACACGACATTTCAATCCGGGGTGATGCTGGCGATTCTTCGCGCGATTGATGACAACACGGTGAACATCCTGAACGTGAGCTATGGCTCCTGCGAACTGGCACAGGGGGCGGCGGGCAACCAGGAGATTCTGAATGCATGGGAGCAGGCGGCAGCGCAGGGCATTGCGGTGACCGTCGCAAGCGGCGACTCCGGTGCGGCGGGTTGCGACAATCCTGACACGCAGAGCGCAGCCGGACGCGGATTCGCGGTGAACGGGCTCGCGTCAACGCCGTACACGGTGGCTGTGGGCGGCACGGATTTCGATGTCCTGCTGAATAGCTTCTCCACGTACGTCAATGCCTCGATTAGCGGCAGTTACACTTCTGCGCTCGGTTATATTCCCGAGAACACATGGAACAATTCCACCGGCAATATCGGAAGCTCGGCCGCGAATCAGGCTAGTCAGGATTACAACGGGACCACGAACATTGTGGCGGGTGGCGGCGGCGCCAGCGGCGCAGGGCTTTACGATGCAGCCGGAAATGTTCTGGGCGGCTACGCCAAGCCTTCATGGCAGCAACAGTACGAGATAGCGGCCGGCGTTAAAGCGGACGCGGTGCGTGATCTGCCAGACGTTTCGCTGTTTGCGGCGAACGGCATGAACGGCGCATTGTGGGCAACCTGCGGCGACAATGATTGCAGCGGCCCGAACCCGACCATCAGCGGAGTGGGCGGCACCTCCGCATCGGCTCCCGCGTTTGCCGGTGTGCTTGCTCTCGTCAATCAGAAGGTTGGATCTGGCGCACGGCTGGGGCAGCCGAACTGGATCCTGTATCAACTGGCGAAGACGCATCCGGAGGCATTTCACCCGATCCAACGCGGAAATAACTCGGTGGTGTGCCTGCCGGGCACGCCGAATTGCGGAGCGAACGGCTTCCTGAGGGGCTATGATGCGGGCGCCTCTTACAATCTTGCGGCTGGATTGGGGAGCGTCGACATCAGCGCGGTCGTGAACAACTGGGCCAGCGTTGGTCAGACGCAGACTACAACGGCCCTGACGCTGAGTTCGACGGCCTTTCAACACGGACAGCCGATCCCAATCTCCGTCGATGTCGATCCGAGGGCGGCAACGGGCAAGGTGGCAATCAGCAATGATCTGAGCGTGAAGGGATTGTTCAGCAGCGATGCCCAACTCAGTCTGCCGCTCTCAAATGGCGTTGCGAAAGGAAGCTGGACTGGATTTCCGGGCGGCACTTATAACGTCTACGCAAATTATGGTGGCGATGGAACGTATGCGGGTAGTATCTCGGCGCCGACGCAGATCACCGTTACGCCCGAGGACAGCATCCTGCAACTCGCGGCCAGCACCATCGACGCCAACGGGAACTTGGCGAATCTGGCCGGCAAGACCATCGCGTATGGGGCGTATGTCTCTATCGATGCGAAACCGATTGGCAGATCGCAGATGTCGAATCCGAGCCCGATGCTAAACGCCACCGGTACCGTATCGTTTTCGGACGCAGCCGCACAGGGAGCGCAGGGCAGCGGAATGATCGACGCAACCGGCAATGCCGAGTTCCCCTTGCACGCTTTAGGAGCCGGAACACATACCGTTACCGCGTCGTACTGGGGCGACAACAGCTATAACCCGAGCGCCTCAGGCGCTGTCACATTCACTGTGCAGAAGGCTGGGGTGATCGTCTCCGTCACTACGAGCGGGAGCTCGATTTCCGGAGGGTCGGTGACGGTTACGGCTGCGATCCGGCCCGTCATCGCAAGCTCTTTCGCGCAGCTTCCGGGTGGGACGGTCACATTTACAGACAAGAGCAGCGGCGCAGTGCTGGGGACCAGCAGCGGTCTGACAACGGCGCGGGATGTGTCGACGGGGGCGTACTTCAGTTCGAGTGCTATCGATGTTCCGGTTTCGCAGTTGACCATGGGCAGCAACAGCATTGTCGCGGCATACAACGGCGATGCAAACTTCACGGCGTCCGCGGCCTCGGCTCCCATGGTTGTTACCTGTACGGGGGGCTGCGGGAACGGGACGGGGCAGGCTCTTCTGCTGACGTTAGGTACAAGCTCTCCGGCCGCGGCTGCCAGCCCGGCAGGAACGACGTCCACGACGCCGATTTCCGTCGAGTGCGACCGGGGGCTTTACCGGCGCGGTGAACCTGACGTGCTCCGTGAGCGGCACCCAGAGCGGCGACGTCAATGTGCCCAAGTGCAGCTTCAATCCTGCCACTGTCACGATTGCGAATAGCCAGAACGTGCAATCGACGTTGACAGTGACGACGACTGCAGCTGGAACCACAGGGACGGCCGATGTATCGGCGAGCCGTCTTTGGTCGAATGTGCGCGGAGGGGCGATGCTTGCCTGCCTCCTTTTCTTCGGATGGCCAGGACGGCGGCGTACACTCACGGCGCTTTCGATTGTTCTTTGCGGGTTCGCTCTCGGAGGAATGATGGCCTGCGGCGGCAGCGCAAATGGGGGCGCACCTGTCGCCAACAGCAGTGCGGCAGCGGGCACCACGCCGGACACGTATACCGTCACCTTCCGCGCCGTCGATGCGGCAACTGGCACAGTGACCGCGCAGAATTCCTTTACGATTTCGGTGAACTGACAAACGTCGCCTGAGGGAGGAGGATCTCCACCTCCAGGCCCCACGGTGTAGCGTTCCGGGCTTTGATCGTGCCGCCGTGAATACGGACAACGCGATCGGCGATGGCGAGGCCAAGGCCAGTGCCGCCGGTCTGGCGGTTGCGATCGTCGGCGATGCGGTAGAACGGCTGAAAGATGTTGAGAAGCTCCGCTTCCGGTACGCCCTGCCCGTAGTCGCGGACAAGAATGCGGACGAAGGCGGGCTCAGCTGTGGAGGCTAGGTCCAGCTTTACTTCTACTACGTTTTCACGCACGGAATTTCCGGTTCCTGTATAGCGGACGGCATTGCGAACCACATTTTCAATCGCGCTGTGCAACAGCTCTGCGTTTCCCTGCACGAAATACTCTCCCTGGACGAGAGTCGCACGGCGCCGTCGCGCTCCTGCAATTCGAATTCGGCGCTGCGGACGACCTGCGAGACGAGCTCGGTCGAGATCGACCCGTTGCATCGGAACGGCTGTGGTCGATGCGTCGAGCTTCGCGACAGTCAGCAGACGCTCGATCATGTCGTTGAGACATTCGAGGTCCTGCTCCATATGATCGAAGGCAGCATCATTCCCCTTGCGCTGTCGTCCGAGATCGAGCGCGACATTGAGGCGGGCCAGCGGCGATCGCAATTCGTGAGAGATGTCGTAGATGAGCTGGCGCTGCCGGGAGACGAGCTCTTCGATGCGAGCGGCCATGGCATTGAAGTCGCGCACAAGCGAGCCGAGTTCGTCCCGGCGGTGCTCCATGCCGACGGCGGCGCGTGTACTGAAATGACCTTGCGCCAACTGCTGGGAAGCTTCGCGCAGGCGAAGGACAGGCGCCGTGAGATAGCGGGTCAGCAGGTAACAGATGAACCCGGAGACCAGCAAGGCGACGCTCCAGCGCAACAGGATGCCTGAATGGCTGATGCCCGGAGGCGGGCCGCGGTGTTCCGAACTCTCGACGGCGTAGATGTATTGGCGACCGCTCGGTCCCCGCACCTTTACCGCGACGCGGATGAAGTTATGTCTTGTGGTGAAGGTGGGAATATTGGATGTTGTGGCGCGTGTGCCGAGGTCTCCGAAATTTGCGCAGTCGGCGCCAGCGATGACATTTCCAGAGATGTCGAAGAGGCAGCTCTTCAGATGCGTGTTCTGACTGACCTGGGCGATATATGCCGATGCGGCGGATGGTCCCCGCCGCTCCAGCGCATCGACGGCGGCGGTGCCGGAGACCCACGCGGTGTCCGCCAGGTTTGTCTCCGATTGCGGCGGCAGATTCTTCGGCTGAAGAAGAATCCAGGTGATCACCAGCGCGATTCCGGTGGCGATGACGGTGGCCCAGAACCAGAGAAATATTTTGAGAAAGAGACTGCGGATTCTCATGACGATTTCGTCTCTGATCGGATGACGAAGAGATATCCGCTGCCGCGCACTGATTTGATCCGCTCTTCGCCGTGAGCGCGGCCTAGCTTTTTGCGCAGATTGCTGATGTGAACGTCGATCACGCGGTCGAAGGGTCCAGGCTTGCGCCCAAGCACCGTCTCGGTGAGCTGCTCGCGCGTGATCACATGGCCCGCATCGCGCAGCAAAGTTTCGAGAAGGGCGAATTCGACGCTGGTCAGATCGAGCCGCGTATTGTCCAGCCACGCTTCGCGAGCGGCCGGATCGAGGTGCAGATCGCCGACGGTCACGGGGCTGCCGGCACCTGCTGAGCGGGAGGTGCGCCGGAGAATGGCCCGGATGCGCGCGATCAGCTCACGCGGATTGAAGGGCTTGGGGAGATAGTCGTCGGCGCCGATCTCGAGGCCGAGGATGCGATCAACGTCTTCGCCGCGCGCTGTAAGGATGAGTACCGGAACCGGTGAGTGCGTGCGCACGCGGCGCAGCACGTCCAGTCCACCCATGCCCGGCAGCATCAGGTCGAGGATGATGAGTGCGTGCTCGTCGGAGAGCACACGCTCCAGGCCGCGCGCGCCATCGTGAACGGCCTCGAGCGCAAAGCCTTCCGAACTGAGGCGCTCGCTGAGCAGCCGGCATAGTTCGATATCGTCATCGACGATGAGCACGCGATCCATTCTGTCTGTTCGACTCGCCTCCGACTCCTGATGGTAGTCCCTGGGCAAGTTGGAGATTGAGGCTTTACAAAACTTTATGTTGCTTAACGATTCTTTATCGCACGCGCCCGATGCCGATGCTGGAATGAATTTGTAGCAGAGGAGGAGACATGAGCAAGAAACGAATCGCGATCTGGTCCAGCGTGATTGTGCTGGTGATTGTGGCTGGCGTCGCGATTACCAGAGCAGATACGCGGGGATGGCATGGCTGTGTCGGCCACGGATGGGGCGCGCATTTCGGCCCGATGGGTTTTCTCTCGCATGAACTGAATCTGAATGACACGCAGAGGCAGCAGATCCAGTCGATGTGGCAGTCGGAAAAGCCGGCCATCTCCGGATTGGTGCATGAGCTTGCAGGCGAAGCCAAGGAGATGGATGAAGCAACGGCGAAAGGGAATCTGGACGAAGGCAAGGTGCAGGAGATTGCATCGCGTCAGGGCGAGACCATCGCGAAGCTGCTGGTCGAGAAAGAGCACTTCAAATCGAAGATCTATACGACAGTCCTGACGCCTGAGCAGCGCACCAGGGCAGACGAGCTGCAATCGCGTTGGCATGACCGGCTGGACCACATGAGCGACAAACTCCAGAGGCCGTAATGAACGCAGCAGAGGCGAAGACAGGAGAGCGGAGATGAAAACGAATCTGACATTTCTTACCAAGCTGACGGCGGGCGGACTGGTGGCTGTCTCGATCGCTATATGGGGACAATGGCTTTCCGGTGATCCTAACTATCCGAAGTATCCCCCTGGGCCGATACTGTTTATGGGGGTCGCGGCAATCGTCATTTGGGGTGCGCGCTGGTGGTGGACGCCGCTGATCGGTGCGTTGATCTCGATCCTGGTCACATCTGGCTGGTTCGCGCGGCTGCCGGGAGGAATGCTGCGCCTGGAACATCCCGGACACGTCGGCAACTTCGCAGCCGGCATCTTCCTCTCGACGGCGTTGCAGATCAGCTCACTCCTGCTGACGGATATTGCGGGGCTAGCTGCGACGGTGCAGAACTTTCGTCGCGCGGGAAGCACTGCCGATACCGCGAAGATGGCGTGCCGGCTCTTCGGCGGACTCTTTGCGGTGATGGGTGTCCTGGCAATCGTGGCCGGTACGCGCGTGGACAAGTATCACAACCTGATGCACTTGGTGTGGGGTGCTCTGGCGTTCGGCGCCAGCTTCCTGGGTGCGACGGTGGCGAAGCGATTCTGCATCGCGTCGGGCGCGTTTTATCTGACGCTGGCGTCTCTCGGCCTGCTGCTCGGCAATCCCGCGCTAAACCATGCGTGGTACTTCGGTCCCATGCTGCTGCATACCGGGGACCACATCTTTCATCTGGTGCTGGGCTCGATCTTTCTCGCCATGGGGTTAGTTTCAGGCCGGCAATGGGTGCGGCGTCCGAGCCCCGCATAGCGATCAGGTGTTCGTCTTCCAAGGCTTCGCCGGCCGCCTGGCGAAGCCTTTTTTTGCCCATCTATAAGTCGGGTCATTCCGTTTATATATTCAGGCCGGAGCGGCGCACCCATTGATCGCCGTTCTTCTCCAGATAGATCCACTGCCCGTTGGAGCAGAGATTTGCGCAGAAGTTGTTCATGTAGACCAGCGCGGCGGTATGAGCGGTGTTGAAGTACACCTCGCTGAAGTAGGTGATGCCTGGGTAGCCGGCCCACTTGCTCTGCAACTGCGAACCGGGATCGAAGCCCGCAAGAGTCTTTCTGAGTTCAGTGACGTCGTCTGCACTCAGAAGTGTGTAGGGTCGATCAAGCTTGAACTGTTGCTCGAGCTGCATTCGCTCATAGCGCCGAGTGTGGAAGTCCTGCACCGCCTCCCGAAAGTCCTGAGGTTTATCAGGTGGGGGCTGCAGTTGGCCGTCCGGAGGGACAGCCGGGTTCATCTGCTCGATGCTGACTGTCGTTCCGGCAATTGCGAAACGCTGAGCCCGGGTGGTCGACATGCTTTGGAAAGGCACGCCGGGCATCAGCAGCGAGTAGATGGCATAGGAGTCGGCGCGATCGATGATCGGTCCGGAGCGGCGAAACCACTGGCCATCCCGCTTCTCCAGATAGATCCATTGGCCCTTCGCGCACGGCGTTGCACACACCTGGTCGATGTAGACCAGAGCTGCCGTTTGTGCGGTATCGAAGTAGACCTCGCTGAAGCGGGTGATGCCACCGTATATGGCCGTCAATGACTGGGCAGCGGCCGGCGGTCCCGTCCTGAACTCTGCCATTTCGTTAAGGCTCAGGAGTGTGTACGGGCGATCGAGTTTGAGGCGGTGGTCGAGTTGAACTCGTTCCTGACGCCGATTGCGAAAGTCCTGAAGAACCTGTTGAAATGCGTTGGCGCTTTCGGCCGGCGGCTCGAGCGCGCTGTCGGGTTCGACTGCCGGGTTCATGTCGTCGAAGCTGACCGTTTCGCCGGCGATCGCGAGGTGCTGGTCCCGGCGCGGCGACATATTCCTGAGACCTCCGCCAGACAGGAGAAGCGAATAGATGGCATAGGAGTCGGAGGCGTGATTGCTCAGGATCGGAGAGTGCGCAGCCTGGGGCAATTGTGCGAGGCAGCTTGTCGGAAGCGCCAGCAGTAAGGCCATTGCGCAATTGCGAAATCGAATGCCTGCCATAGCTCACTCCCTTGGTACGTTTGTCCCTTGGATGCCGGATGCGAACTCCGGACAACAGACGCGCGGCTGAGCGAAATGCTCGCGCACTTTCTCCATGCTCATACCAGGCTAAGGCGCTGACAAGCGAGACAGCAGTAATTGGAAAAAGGCGTCGCCGTTGGCCTTGAGGCATGCGTGCGCATTGCTCTGCCCTTCAACGACGCGGGTGAGGCCGTTGTCGTCGACCTGCAGCCGGAGTGGCGTTGTGGGGCAGATATCCGGGCGCAGGGCGTAGGTGACAGCCATGGCGTCGAAGAGCGTGGGTGTGTGCTGGCGGGTGGCGAGCTGCCACTCTGTGGTGAGCACGAGCAGAGCGTCTGTGGCAGGCGTGCTGCGGGCGGCGACCTGGCCGAGCTTGCCGTCATCAAGCTTCCACTGCGTGGAGTCGAGCGGCATCATGAAGATGGGGACGCCGGAGGCGAGCAGCTTGCGAGCGGCAGCGGGGTCCATGGCGATGTTGTACTCGGGCTGGGGCGGAGGCGGCGGGATGGCGCGGGGATTGCCATAGCCGCAGTGAATGGAGCCGCCCATCAGAACTACGCGATCAAGCAAACGAAAGGATGCAGGGTCGCGGTCGATGGCGGCACCGACATTGGTAAGCGGCCCGATAGCGATGAGCGTGACCTGGTGCGGGTAGCGCCGCGCCTGAGCGAGCAGAAAGTCCACCGCCTTACCATGCGGCGCCGCGGGACCGGCCGCAGCCCAGGCACGTTGCGAGAAAGCTGTTTTGCTTTGGGTGGGGATTCCGGCGTCGACCGGAATATTCTTGGCGTCGTCTGCTGCCAGCAGGCGGGTGGCGAGCCTGGCGCGCAGTGCGGTGTCGCCCCATGCCGTGGTGACGCCGAGAAGCTCGAACTCCGGGCTATGCAGCGCCAGCGTGAGAGCGTAGGCGTCATCGATGTCGTCGCCGATGTCGGTGTCGATGATGATCTTCTGGCGCTGGGCGCGGGCGGCAGAGATCGCTGCGAGAAGCAGAACGAGCGACAGCGAGAGCAGGCGACGGGTTTTGAACAAGGGCTCTCCCAGAGATGAGCAATCCAGAAATGATTGTGCGGGTTGATTCTACCCGGCCCGCGCCGGATCTTTAGCCGCCCAGTGCCGTCTTCATCTGTGGTTCTCCACCCCTGGATGGATGGCAGCGTGCAACCCGATCGCGTATTCTTCGACGCGAGGAACCGTGTCTCCGTGCAGAAACCATCACATCTTTTTCTTCCATGCGCGCTTGGATTGCTTCTGAGCGTATCGCCGCTTTCCATGCATGCGCAGGCCCCTGCGAATGGTCCGCAGCAGGGAATGAGCGGGGGCGTGAACACCGGCGGGACCTTCGCGCCGGTGCTGGATGCGCAGAAGCGGCCGATTACGGCGGGTGGATTCGTCGATCATGGGCCGGCGATTTTTATCGATATCGCGGAGAAGGCAGGGCTCTCAAAGTGGTCGCATCGTGACGGCACCAGGGAGAAGGAGTTCATCCTGGAGACTCCGGGCTCGGGTGTCGGACTGATCGACTACGACAACGACGGCTGGCTGGATATTTATCTGGTGAATGCGACGACCTACGATGCGCTCTCCGGAAAGGCGGAGGCGCCGCATGCCGCGCTCTTCCATAACAATCACGACGGGACGTTCACCGATGTTGCGGCGAAAGCGGGTGTCACAAACGACAGGTGGGGCTTTGGAGTGGCCATCGCCGATTATGACAACGATGGCTGGCCGGACATCTACGTCACGAACATGGGCGGCAACCGGCTGTACCACAACAACCACGACGGGACGTTCACCGATGTTGCTGAGAAGGCCGGCGTCGCCGTGGGTGGTTGGTCGACGGGTGCCACGTGGGGCGACTATGACGGCGATGGCCGGCTGGATCTGTTTGTGCCGGGTTACGTGCACTATGACAACAATCAGCCGCCGACACCGGGCTCTGCTAAGAGCCTCGCGCAAAACTTCTGCCAGTTCCGCGGCGCGCCGGTAATGTGCGGGCCGCGCGGCCTGCCGGGCGAGCGCGACCACCTGTTTCACAACAACGGCGATGGGACGTTTACCGATGTGAGCGAAAAGGCTGGGGTTGCCGATAAGTCGGGATACTACGGCCTTTCGAGCGTCTTTATCGACTTGAACAACGATGGCAAGCCGGACCTGGTGGTGGCGGATGACTCGACGCCGAACTATGTCTACCTGAACAAGGGCGATGGGACGTTTGAGGATGCGAGTTATGCCTCGGGCTACGCGCTAAACGAGAATGGCCGCGAGACGGCGTCGATGGGCATTGCGCTTGGCGATTACCAGAACAACGGCCGCATCGATCTGTTCAACACCACGTTCTCCGACGACTATGACGTTCTTTACCACAACGACGGAGATGCGAACTTTACCGATGTGAGTTATGCCGCAGGCGTGGCCGAGCCCACGGTGCCCTTCCTGGGCTGGGGCGATGCCTTCATGGATTACGACAATGACGGCTGGAAGGACCTGTTCATTTCCAATGGGCACGTCTATCCGTCGGTTGACAAGAACGACTGGGGGACGACCTTCGCGGAGCGGCCGTTGCTCTTTCGCAATCTGCAGGGGAAGCGCTTTGAGCTGCAGCCCGCAGTGACGGGAACGGGTCTGGCCGTGGTGCGTCCCGGTCGCGGGGCTGCGGTGGGCGATTTGTTCAATGACGGCAAGCTGGATGTGGTGATCAACAACATCGACTCTCCGCCAACGCTACTGCGCAACGTGAACCCGGACCACCATCACTGGGTGGAGTTGAAGCTGGTGGGCGGAGCGAAAGGACCGCGCGATGCGATCGGGGCGACGGTGTATCTCACATCCGGAGCGATCCGGCAGAGGGGCGATGTCTACAGCGGTGGCAGCTATGCTTCGTCGAGCGACCCGCGGGTGCACTTCGGGCTGGGCGATGTAACCAAGGTGGACGCGCTCGAGATCCACTGGCCGGACCACACAGTCGAGAAGGTGCAGTTGCCGGGGGTAGACCGCGTCTTCACGGTAGAAGAGGGCAAGGGCGTGACGGGTCACTCACCGGCGGCCAAAGGAAGGTAGTCTGGCTCAGTTTGTGGGTGGTGCGGCCGTCGCGGGCGCGTAGTGCGCGGTGGCGTGGCGCTGCATGTTCCGGCTGTGCACCTGCACGACTCCGGCAAAGAGAATCGCAAAGAGCGCAATGAAGAACACGACGAAGGCGAGAATGTGCTTGTGGGAGAGGTCACGCATAAGTGGCAGCCATGCTCTACCTCCGATAACACGATCGTCAAGTGTCTTCTGTCGCAGCTGTAGTTCTACTTTTGTCGCTGAAATCTCAACGTTTCTTGATCTAAATCAATCCTGCCGTTTTCCCGAAACGGGTGCGGTGGAGTTGCGTACGATAAGCTCCGGGCGAATACGGTATTCGAGGGCCGGAAGCGGCCCCTCCTGGCGCTTGCCGGCCCGGAAGAGTGCCTGAAAGGCGCGGTCGGCGATGGCAGCGCGCGAGAGGCGCACGGTGGTGAGCGCCGGGTGCAGGAAGGCGCTGATCTCGATGTCGTCGAAGCCGACCACGGAGACGTCTTCCGGCACCCGCAGGTTATGGCGGTGCAGGGAGCCGATGGCGCCGATGGCTGTGAGGTCGTTCGAGGCAATAACGGCGGTGGGCCGCTCCTCCAGCGTGAGGAGCCGGTCCATGGCGGCGCGTCCACCGTCGATGCGATGGTTGCCGACTTCGATCAGCGACTTGTGGACGGCGAGGCCCTTGCGCTTGAGGGACGCGAGCAGCGCCTGCCGGCGGGTGCGTGCGGAGGCCAGATCCATGGGGCCGCCGATGAAGGCGATGCGGGTGTGCCCGAGCGACGCGATGTGCTCGACAGCATCGTCGACGCCCGCTGTGTAATCGACCAGGATGTTGCTGATGCCGTTCGCCGGATCGCCCGTATCGAGGAAGACCATGGGGATCTGGCCACGGTGGAAGCGGTCGATGAGGTGGGAGCCCATCTCGGATGTCATGACCGCGACACCATCGACCTTGCGCTCCAGCATGCGCTGCACGCAGACCTCGGTACGTTCGGGGCTGTAGCCGGTGTTGGCCACGATGACCTCGTAGCCGTTGCGCACCGCCATATCCTCAAAGGATTTGACCAATTCGGGAAAGAACGGGTTCGTGATGTCCGAGATGATGAGGCCGTAGATACGGCTGCGGCCGGAACCCAGGGCGCGGGCATTGGTATTGGGGTAGTAGCCGAGCGCTTCGATGGCGCGGCGGACGCGCTCCGCCGTTTTCGGCGCCACCTTGTTGGAGCCATTGATGGTCCGGGAAACCGTGGCGGTGGAGACGCGTGCCCGATCTGCGACTGCCTGGATGTTCATTTGCCCCCGAGCGGGTCCCGTCATTCCGGGGAGGGCGGGACGACCCGCGATCAGACAGAGGATAACCTGCCCTGCGAATTTCGGTTATTGTGAACGGTCACAAGAAGTTGTGACGCCGTGGTTGTAATCGGTTACAATCCACACGGCGATCAACGTACCCGGAGCCAGGCTCGTCATGTCATCGCAGCGCAATGCCTTTCCGCACCGCCGCTACAACCCTTTGCGTGGCGACTGGGTGCTCGTTTCGCCGCATCGGACACAGCGTCCATGGCAAGGCGAAACTGGAAAGACGGAGGCCGCCGCGGCGCTCCATTACGACCCCAAATGCTACCTCTGCCCCGGCAACGATCGTGCCGGGGGGCATCGGAACCCTGCTTACACATCCGTCTTTGCGTTTGACAATGACTACGCCGCCCTGCTGCCGGATGCGCCCGCACCCGCCCCGACGGAATCGCCGCTGTTGCGCGCCGAGCAGGAGCGCGGGATCTGCCGCGTGCTCTGCTTCCATCCCGACCACAGCCTGACGCTGGCTCGTATGACGGTTGCTGAGATCGAGAACGTAGTGGAGGCGTGGACGGCGCAATATGTGGAGCTCTCCGCGGAGCCCTTCGTCCAGCATGTACAGATATTTGAGAACCGCGGCGCAATGATGGGCGCCAGCAATCCGCACCCGCACTGCCAGATATGGGCGACCCAACACGTTCCAGATGAGCCCACCGTCGAACGCGCAAACCTGGAGATGTGGCGGGAGGCGCATGGACGTGGTTTGCTCGAAGACTACGTAGCACTGGAACTGGATCAGAAGGAGCGGCTCGTCTGCCAGAACGATGAATTTCTGGCGGTGGTTCCGTACTGGGCGGTGTGGCCGTTCGAGACGCTGGTGCTAGCGCGGCAACCGCTGCGCGAACTGCCGGAGTTCAATGCGGCGCAGCGGCACGCGCTGGCCGACATTCTGAGTCAATTGACGATCCGCTACGACAACCTGTTCCAGACCAGCTTTCCGTACACCATGGGGTTCCATCAGGGCCCGGGGGCGGAGCAGCACTTCCATGCGCATTTCTATCCGCCGCTACTGCGATCCGCGACGGTGAAGAAGTTCATGGTCGGCTTCGAGATGCTCGGCATGCCGCAGCGCGACATCCTGCCGGAAGATGCCGCAGCACGCTTAAGCGAGGTGTCGTCAACGCATTACCTCGGGAGCCGCTCGTGAACCCGACCAGGGCGACAGCGGAAGAGCTGCAAACGACGCTGGGGCCGGCTGCGCGCATGATTGAAAACGCTATCATTCGCGCAGAAGTCGCATCTGCGCTGGGCGGGAAGTTCATCTCGCTCTACAGCAAGCGGACATCGACGGAATGGCTGCTGCCGCCGCTGCGGCCGTATGCCGAAGCGCGGACGACGGGGGGATTTGAAGAGTGGGACGGAGGCGGATTCGACGAATGCCTGCCCACGATAGCTCCCACGAAGACAGCGCCGGATCATGGCGAGGTGTGGAGGCACATCTGGCAGGAGGAGGCGGCGGAGAAGGCGCTATTGCTGCGGACAACGGCTCTTGGCGGCGCAGTCGCGTTGGAACGCTGCGCGCGTCTCGACGGAGCGAGCCTGGTGCTGGACTACGCGGTCGAGAATCGAAGCGGCGCACCGCGGAGCCTCATCTATTGCGCGCATCCGCTGCTTCGCGTGGAGCAGGGCGATCGTATCCTGCTGCCTGCGGATGTGCGCGAAGTGCAGGTGGAGGGTTCGGCAGGCGAGAGGGTGGGCCGGCGAGGCGACTGCATTGCGTGGCCTGTGCAGACGACTGGCGAGGACCTGAGCGTGGTGGGGCCGCCCGATGGATCGCAGGCGGACAAGGTGTTTGCGGGGCCGATGACGGACGGCTGGTGCGCGCTGGTGCGTCCGTCGCTCGATGAGAGTCTGGAGCTGACGTTCACCAGTGAGGTGCTCCCGTACCTGGGGCTTTGGATCTGCCGTGCGGCGTGGCCGGAGTCCGGCGCAGCGAAACAGTACACGGTCGCCTTTGAGCCGGCGAGCTCGCCCAACGACAGCCTTGCGGATGCCGAGCGGGATGGCACTGCGTGGCGGCTGGCGCCGGGAGAGCGGCGCGAGTGGAGGTTGCGCTTCCGGCTGGGCAAGCGGCAGGAAATCGAAGCGCATGCGGGGAGGGGCCAATGATCGCGCTCGAGCCGCTTCTGCGCCAGCATGCTCAACGGTTTGGACCGCCGGAGCGCGCTTTCCAGGCGCCGGGACGCGTGAACTTGATTGGCGAGCACACCGACTACACCGGCGGCCTGGTGATGCCGGGAGCCATCGACTTCAACACGGTCGCAGTGGTAGGACCGGCGCGGGACGGCAGAAGCGTCATCCGGTCCGTCGATTTTCAAAAGGAGTTCGAGTTCGATGCCGGCGCGCTTTCGGAGAAGCCAAAGCACGACTGGACGGACTATCCAGTGGGCGTGCTGTGGAGCCTCGGACAATCCGGCATAGTGGCCCCGCAGTTCAGCATGACGCTGAAGGGCGATGTGCCGCTCGGTGCCGGGCTGAGCTCATCTGCGTCGATCGAGGTTGCCGTCGCGTTCGCCGCACTGGCTTTGGCCGGGAAGTCCATGGCCCTGACAGATGTGGCGCTTGCCTGCAAAAAAGCAGAGAACGGATTCGTCGGCGCGCAGAGCGGCATCATGGACCAGTACATTGCCTGCTGCGGGGTGAAGGACCATGCGCTGGTGATCGATACCCGAGACCTGAGCTCGCGTGCGGTGCCCCTGCCGGTGAATGTGCGGCTGGTCATCTGCAACTCGATGGTGAAGCATTCGCATGCGGGCGGAGAGTACAACGAGCGCCGCGCCGAGGTGGAGGAGGGAAGCCACGCGCTGCGTGCTGCGAACCCCAAGATTCATGAGTTGCGCGACGCCACGGTAGCGGATCTGGAGGAAGCGCGCGCTTCGATGTCGGAGAATGCCTTCCGCCGCTGCCGCCACATCATCACGGAGAATGCTCGGGTGGAAGAGGCTGCACTTGCTTTGGCAGCCGGCGACATGAAGCGCATGGGCGAGCTGATGTACGAGGCGCACGCCAGCTATCGCGATGATTTTGCGGCAAGCTGCCCGGAAGCCGACCTTCTGGTGGAGCTGGCAGCCACGCAGCCGGGTGTTGTTGGAGCGCGGCTGACCGGCGGAGGCTTTGGCGGCTGCACCGTAAACCTGGTTGAAGCCGCACAGGCCGAGGCCTTCCGCGAGAGCATTCACTCGGCATATCTGGAGCGCGCCGGCATTGATGCGGACATCTATCTCTGTCAGGCCGCCGCAGGGGCATCCGAGCTTTCCTTAAGCTGATCTGCCGGAAACTGATCTGCCGGCTGTTGCGCACCTGATGTAGTTTCAAGGCATGCGTCGCCTGCTGTCTGCGCTGTTCCTCGTGATTGCTTCGCTGCCGTTTGCGCACGCGGCCTCGCATGCGAAGCCCCCAGTCATCGAAGTCCCGAACGCGGACAATCGCGCGGAGCAGCTTGCGAAGCATTACGTGGTGCTGGTCTCGCTCGACGGCTTTCGCTATGACTACGCGAAGCTGTACGGCGCGCCGCACCTGGATGCAATGGCAAAGGAGGGCGCGACGGCGCCCGACGGCATGTTGCCCGCGTACGCGTCGGTGACCTTTCCTAACCACTACACGCTGGTGACGGGACTCTATCCGGAGCATCACGGCATTGTGGCAATGAGCTTCTATGACCCGGCGCGCAAAGAGGGATATGCGTTCAACGATGCGAAGGCGGTGACGGATGGAAGCTGGTATCGCGGAGTGCCGCTGTGGTCGCTGGCGGAGAAGCAGGGGATGCGCGCCGCGTGTTTCTTCTGGCCGGGCTCCGAGGCAGAGATCGCAGGAGCACGGCCCAGCTACTACCTGAAGTACGACGACACGGTGCCGGATGACGAACGCGTGGATCAGGTAGTGGAGTGGCTGAAGCTGCCCGCGGCAAAGCGTCCGCATTTCGTTACGCTGTACTTCGGCGAAGTGGACCATGCCGGGCATGAGTACGGTCCGGATGCGCCGGAGACGCGTGCGGCAGTGCGGCACGTCGATAGCGTGATCGGAACGCTGCGTGCGCATCTGACGAAGCTGCATCTGCCGATCGACCTCGTGGTGGTCTCTGATCACGGCATGGCGGCGGAGCAGGGCGGCTGGATCGATTTGGACCAGTATGCGGATTTCAGCGGCGTGCAGACGGTAGGCACGTTGATGTATCCGGAGTCGGAAGAAGCAGCTGCGAAGCTCTACTCGAAGCTGCGCATTCAGAGCGACAAGTTCAAGGTGTACCGGCGGAACAGGATGCCGGCCGAGCTGGATTACACGGGCGAGCCGCGCATTGGCGATCCGGTGGTGGTGGCGACGGGGCCCTATTCAATTCGAGTGCACGGGCCGGCCGATCCAGCACGGGAACGCCCGCCGAATAAAGGCGTGCATGGTTACGATCCCCGCATCGTGCCCCAGATGCGCGCGATCTTTTATGCGGAAGGGCCGGACATTCGCAGGGGCGTTGCGTTGAAGCCGTTCGAAAACGTGAATGTCTATCCATTTCTGGCCGAAATTCTTGGTCTGGACGCACCCGCGACCGATGGCAACGCGTCGCTGCTGGAGCCGGCGCTGGCCGCCGCGCATCCCTGACCGGACAAGCCGCTATGATGAAAATCGCATGACTTATTTTCTGGGCTTGGATGCCGGGGGCACCAGCACGCGCGCCGCCCTGGCGGATGACAAGCGCATTCTGGGCCGCGCGAAGAACGGCAGTATCAAAGTGATGCGGGTTTCAGCCGCCGTGGCGGAGGCGAACCTGCGCGCGCTGCTGGACGAAGTGGCGAAGAGCAGCGGCGTGCCGATCACGGAAGTTGCGTCGACCTGCGTGGGCACGGCGGGCAACACCATATCCACCGTGACCGGATGGATCTGGCAGACCCTGGGGCCGATGCTGCGCGGCGATCTGGTGGTGTGCGGCGATGTTGAAATCGCGCTTGATGCGGCCTTCCCCGGCCAGGCCGGTGTGCTGGTGATGGCCGGCACGGGCTCGAATACGCTCGGCCGCACCTCGAAGGGCGAGCTGGTGACGGTCGGCGGCTGGGGTCCAATGCTGGCGGATGAGGGATCGGGGCATTGGATTGGGCTGAGGGCGCTGCGCGCGTCCATTCGTGAGCACGATGAACTGGGCCGCAGCGAGCTGCTGACCGCGCTCGCCGCGCAGTGGAAGGTGGATACGCTGGAGCAGGTGGTCGAGATGGCGCACATGGTGCCGCCGCCGGATTTTGCCGCGCTGACGCGCACGGTGATGGAGGCTGCAGCGAAGGGCAATCGCCTGGCGCAGTCAGTACTGCTGGGCGGTGGACGCGCTTTGGGGGAGGATGCCTCGCTGGCGCTGCGTAAGGTGCTCGCGTTGGATCCGACGGCGCCGCGCCGCGTTGCGTTTACAGGCAGCGTGCTGGAGAACATCGCGACGGTGCGCGACGCGATGATTGCAGAGATTGAGCGGGAACACCCAGGAGCACAGGTACTGCCGAACGCAGTGGATCCGACCGAAGGTGCATTGTGGCGTGCACGGCAGAACCTGCAGGAAGCCCCGTGACGGAATCGGCAGGGACGCCATCCAGGCAGCGCATTGGTGTGCATCTCTCGACTGCGGGCGGTGTGTTTCGGGCAGCCGAGCGTGCGCACGCGATCGGCGCGAATACTTTCCAGATATTTTCGTCGAGTCCGCGGATGTGGCGGCCAGGAAAAATCTCTGCGGATCACTGCGCGCGCATGCGAGAGCTACGCGAGCAGTTTGATGTGAGTCCGCTGGTGATTCATGCGAGCTATCTGATCAATGTGGCGGCCGAATCGGAAGCGGTGTGGAAGAACTCGGTGGCTGCGCTGCGCGGCGAGATCGAACGCGCGCTGGCGCTCGGTGCAGAGTATCTGGTGCTTCATCCGGGGTCGTGGCGCGGCATGACGCGCGACGCCGGTTTGCTGCGCGCGGCGGAGGCGATCGAGCGGGCTGTGGAGGGCATGGCGTGGCAGGAGTGCGATTTCCGCGTGCTGATCGAGAATACGGCGGGAGCAGAATTTTCCCTTGGCTCGAATTTCGAGCAGGTGGGTGAGCTCGTGGAACATCTGCGGCGCATTGCCCCTGTGGGCGCGTGCCTGGACACGTGTCACTGTCACGTCTCGGGATACGACATTGTGACCAGCGGCGGCTTCGAGGAGACGGTGACGCAGATCGAACGGCTCATTGGTCTCGATACAGTGCGGGTGTGGCACATGAACGACGCAAAGGCGCCACGGGGCTCGAAGCTGGACCGGCACGAGCATATCGGCGAGGGAACGATCGGGGTGGCGGCGTTCCGGCGCATCCTCAACGATGCGCGCTTTCGCCATTGCGCCTTCATTGCCGAGACGCCGGTGGACGAGCCGGGCGACGATGCGCGCAACGTGAACGTGCTGAAGTCGCTGGTGGGCAGGCCTGCTGCGGCGAAATAGCTCGCGCAGCAGCGATACAATCGTTCATACACATGGCAATCGAGCGAGAGACGCCCCGCGCGGACGCGAGCGCAGCGCCAACTGAGAATGCTTCTGCATCTGCTGCCTCTGCGCAGACCGCAGAAGTGCGCCCCGAAGTCCGCTACGACCCGGCAGAGATCGAGACGCGCTGGCAGGCGCGTTGGGCCGCGCAGCCGGAGTTGTATGCAGCCGAGCCCGCGACGAGCCGTAAGCCGAAGTACTACGTGCTGGAGATGCTGCCCTATCCTTCCGGCCAACTGCACATGGGGCACGTGCGCAATTACGCGATCGGCGATGCCCTGGCGCGATACATGTGGATGCAGGGCTACAACGTGCTGCATCCGATGGGGTGGGACGCCTTCGGGCTGCCGGCAGAAAATGCCGCGCTCAAGAACAACACGCCGCCGCGCGAGTGGACACAGCGGAACATCGCCGCGATGCGCGTGCAGATGGATCGCCTGGGCCTGAGCTACGACTGGGCCACCGAAGTGACGACGTGTCTGCCGGATTATTACCGCTGGAACCAGTGGTTCTTCCTGCGCATGTACGAGCGCGGTCTCGCTTATCGCAAGAACAGCAAGGTGAACTGGTGCCCGGAGTGCCAGACGGTACTCGCGAACGAGCAGGTGATCAACGGCCATTGCTGGCGCCATGAAGAGACGCTGGTGGAGCAGCGCGAGCTGGAGCAGTGGTTCCTGCGCACGACGCAGTATGCGCAGGAATTGCTGGATGGTCTGGACAAGTTGGACGGCTGGCCGGAGCGCGTGCGCACCATGCAGCGCAACTGGATTGGCCGCAGCGAGGGCGCGACGGTCGGGTTCACTATCGAGGGCCGCGGCGATGTGGTGAAGGTGTTCACCACGCGCATCGATACGATTTATGGCGCCACCAGCCTGCAGCTTGCGCCGGAGCATCCGCTGATCTGCGCGCTCGCCAAAGAACACGGGCAGTTGGCGAAGGACGTTTCGGCACTTGTAGACCAGCAAAACCTGGCGCGGGAAGCGAATGATGTCGGTGGTATCGAGAAGCATGGTGTGTTTACCGGGCACTATGCAATCAATCCGTTTACTCAGGAACGCGTACCCGTGTGGGCGGCAAACTACGTGCTGCTCGACTATGGGACGGGCGCGATCATGTCCGTGCCTGCGCATGATGAGCGGGATTTTGATTTCGCGACGAAGTATGGACTGCCGATAAAGCAGGTCGTTCGCGAGCAATCGCGTGGTGAGACGCCCGCCGCGCTGCCGTTTGCAACAGAAGAGGGAGTGCTAATCGATTCGGGTGAGTGGAGCGGGTTGAGCTGCGCTGAAGCACAGCAGAAGATGACCGCCTACGCGAAAACGAAGGGTTTCGGTGAAGCGACGATCACGTTCCGGCTGAAGGACTGGGGCGTGAGCCGCCAGCGTTACTGGGGCACGCCGATCCCGATGCTCTATTGCGCGAAGGATGGCATCGTGCCGGTGCCGGACGATCAATTGCCGGTGCTGCTGCCGGAGAACGTCGCCATCACGCAGGAGGGCGGCTCGCCCCTGGCAAAGCTGCCGGACTTTGTGAATGCTACTTGTCCGAAGTGCGGGGGGCCGGCACGCCGCGAGACGGACACGATGGATACATTTGTCGATTCATCCTGGTACTTCTACCGCTATACGAGTGCGAAGGACGCGACCGCACCATTCGATACCGCAGCGGTGGCGTATTGGTTTCCTATTGACCAATACATCGGCGGTGTGGAGCACGCCATCCTGCACCTGATCTATTCGCGCTTCTGGACCAAAGTGATGCGCGACCTGGGGCTGATCACGAATGACGAGCCTGCTGCGCGGCTTTTCACACAGGGCATGGTGATCAAGAACGGCGCGAAGATGTCGAAGTCGAAAGGCAATGTGGTCTCGCCCGACGAGATGATCGCGCGCTACGGGGCCGATGCAGCTCGCATGTATTCGCTCTTCGCAGCGCCGCCGGACCGGGATCTGGACTGGCAAGAGGATGGGGTTGCGGGTGTCAGCCGCTTTCTGTCGCGCGTATATCGATTCGTGATGCGGCATGCGGCGCTGGCGCGCAATGCATCGACATCGACTGCTGAGTCATCGCCCGCTGCGACGGCGCTGCTGCGCAAGCTTCACCAGACGATCCGCAAGATCACGCAGGACTTCGGCGGACGCTGGCACTTCAATACTTCGATCGCGGCGATTATGGAGCTGGTGAACGAGCTCACCGCGGCCGACGTGGCGATTGCCAAGGGCACGATTGCGCCCGCAACCGTTGCGTCGATTCTGGAATCGCTGGTATTGATGCTGGCGCCGTTTGCGCCGCACCTTGCCGCTGAGCTGTGGGAGCAGATTGGCCGCAAGGACGGGGTCCTGCGGCATGCGTGGCCGAAGTTCGACGAAGCGCTGGCGCGTGAGGACGAGATCGAGGTGCCGGTGCAGATCAATGGCAAACTGCGATCGCTGATCACATTGCCGATGGGCGCGTCGCGAGAAGCGCTGGAAGCGGCGGGGCGCGCCGATGAGAAAGTGCAGGCCGCTCTCGCGGGCAAGACGGTCGTGAAGGTGATCGTGGTGCCGGGCAAGCTGGTCAACTTCGTGGTTCGCTAGTGGACAAAGCAGCCCCCGGTTCTGCGCGCCCGGTGACAGACGTGGAGTATGTGCGGGGCACGCAGTCGCTGGTCCAGATACAGGCGCAGTGCTGGCGTCGCCCAAAGCTGATTGCGCTCGAGCTGGCGTGGCGGTGGATCTTCGGTATTCCGGCGCTGCTGTTGCTGTCCGTCTGTGCGCGGCGGCTGATGGCTGTTCTCTTTGCCGCCCACACCGGCATTGAGAATTTTTCGCTGCAGCAGCCGGTGATGGCGGCGGAGATTGTGCGCGCGTCCTATCACGCAATCTTGCCGGCAACGCTCGGCCTTGCGCGCTGGGTTGCGCCGCTGCTGGTCGTGGGCTGGGCTGTTACGTCGGGTGTCGGGCGGGCATTTCTTCTACTCGCACTTGTGCCGCAGAGGCGTTTTCGCGCGCCTTCTCTTTGCGTGCTGCAATTGCTGCGGGTGTGCGCGTTGGTACTGAGCTGGTTCGTTTGGTTCGCCATGGTGCGCTGGGCCGCGGCGCGAGACATTCCGCGTGTGCAGTCCGGCACTGATCCCAGCGTGGTGGCTTTTGCGGCGTGGCTCATCTGCCTTTCCCTGTGCTGCTTCATCGTGTGGGCGCTATGGAGCTGGGCGCTCTCGATTGCGAGTGTGCTGATCGTGGCTGAAGATCGCAACGTTGCATCGGCGCTGGCAGCCAGCGTGCGGTTGGGCTCGCTGATGATGCAACTTGTCGAGGTGAACCTGGTGCTCGGGATCGTGAAGGTCGCGCTGATCGTGTTGGCGATGGTCTTCTCAGCGATTCCGCTGCCCTTTGAGGCGCAGATGAACGGGACAGCGCTCTACATCTGGTGGGCGGCGGTGGCTGTCTGGTTTCTGGCGGCTTCGGACTTCTTCCAGGTGGCGCGCCTCGCAGCTTTCGTGGAATTCTGGCAGCGCAGACATTCGATACGCTGATAATGTGTATTGTGGACACCCAGTCGATCGTCATTCTGGACTTTGGCTCGCAATACACCCAGTTGATTGCGCGTCGCATCCGCGAACAAAACGTCTTTTCCGCCGTGCTGCCCTGTACGGCGTCGATTCAGGAAATCGAAGCTTATAAGCCAATCGGCATCGTGCTCTCCGGCGGCCCGTGCTCCGTGTATGACGCGGATGCGCCGCCGGCCGATCCCAAGGTGCTCGGACTTGGCCTGCCGGTGCTGGGCATCTGCTATGGGCTGCAGTTCATCACGCATCACCTTGGTGGCAAGGTGCGCTCGGCGGATAAACGTGAATACGGACACGCCGAAGTCAGTATCGTCGACGCGAAGAATCCGCTCTTCGAAAGCCTGCCTGCCGATCTGACGGTGTGGATGTCGCACGGGGATGAGGCATTGGAACTTCCCGCGGGATTTCATCTGACGGCGAAGACCGCGAACGCGGTCGCAGGCATTGCGAACCCGGAGCGGCGCATCTGGGCGGTGCAGTTTCATCCGGAGGTGCACCACACGCGGCAGGGTACCGCGTTGCTGCGGAATTTTCTTTTTCGTATCTGCAATGCAAAGGCAGACTGGACGCCCGCGCATTTTGTGCAGAGCACTGTCGCTGCGATCAAGGAGAAGATAGGCGACGCTCATGCCATCTGCGCGCTCTCCGGTGGAGTGGATTCGTCGGTTGCGGCGGTGCTGGTGGCTCGCGCCATCGGTGATCAGCTCACTTGTGTCTTCGTGAATAACGGCGTGCTGCGGCGCAATGAGTTCTTCAAGGTGCAGCAGGCGATGCGCGACAAGCTCGGTTTGAATCTGGTTGCGGTCGATGCAAGCACGCGCTTTCTGGCGAAGCTTGCCGGCGTGACCGACCCGGAGACGAAGCGCAAGGCGATTGGCAATGAGTTCATCGCGGTTTTCGATGACGAGGCGCATCGCATTGCGGAGACAACCGGCGGCGTGGATTATCTGGTGCAGGGCACGCTCTATCCGGATGTGATCGAGAGCTCATCGGTGAAAGGACCATCGCAGACGATCAAGAGCCATCACAATGTCGGTGGCCTGCCGGAGACGATGAAGCTGAAGCTGATCGAGCCGTTGCGCGATCTTTTCAAAGACGAAGTGCGCCGCATAGGCCGCGACCTTGGCATGCCGGAGGAGATTCTGGAGCGCCAGCCGTTTCCCGGGCCAGGGCTCGCCGTGCGCATCCTGGGCGAAGTGACTGCGGAGCGCGTCGCGCTACTGCAGGAAGCGGACGAGATTGTCGTGAACGAGATCAAAGCTGCCGGCCTTTACCGGCAGATCTGGCAGTCGTTCGCAGTGCTGCTGCCGGTGAAGAGCGTAGGCGTGATGGGCGACCAGCGCACCTATGCGTATACGTGCGCAATCCGTGCGGTGCATTCAGAAGACGGCATGACGGCGGACTGGGTGCCGCTTCCGTACGAGGTGCTGAAGCGCATGTCGAGCCGCATCGTGAACGAGATTCGCGGGATCAACCGGGTGGTCTACGACATTACGTCAAAACCCCCCGGAACCATCGAGTGGGAGTAGACGGCGTTCCAACCATCCCCGTTCGGGGAACACCGACTTGTATGTCCTGCCTTAGCGCCTGATTGCGCCCTCCTGTCAATCAGAATCGGGAAACGCAGGCTCGGCGTGCGTCACCATCTGGGTCAGCCGGTGACTCAAGCGTGTTATTCCCAATGCGTCACGCAGGCAGGCATGCTGGGTGGGTTTGCCGCCCATGGCGGGACGAGGAAAAGCACACAATGACGGTGTATCGCGTTGAATTGGAACGACTTGATCACGGGTATGAGGCCCGTGTGCCGGATATCAATGACTTTTGGTGTGCAGGGCTGACAGAGGGCGAGACGCTCTCGCGCCTGCGGCAGAAACTGGATCGCTATCGCGTGGAGACCGGCGCAGCCATTGAATTTCCCACGGTGAAGCTCGAAGTCTATCGAACCTGATGGTCAACCTGGCGGGCAGCCTAGCGGCCGCCGCCGGGCAGCTCAAAATCGACGCCAGCTTCGCGGCTCTGTGCGATAGTCGCCGGCAGGTCCAAGTCGGCAACGGGGATGACCCGCTGATGGCCGTTTTCCGCGACAAAGATCGATGAGCCGGTGAGCACGTAGCTGTGTACCTTCACCGGCTGCCGGCCATCGTTGAAGACCAGCGTGACGGCAGGATGATCGAGACCGTCACTTTGGGCGGCCGCACTTTGAGCGCTGTTCTGGTTTCCGGTCTGCGTTGGAGGCGGGTAGCCCTGCGGAGCATAGGGCGCGCGCGGGGCTGGATATCCCTCATCGTAGGGGCTACCTTCCGCGTAGGGCGCTTGCTGCCCGTAATCGGGGCGAGCTGGCGCGCTGGGTTGAGCCTGCTGGACCATAGTGTCCCCGGTATCGTCTCCGTTATCAGCATCCACGAACCCCAGCGGGCCCGCGTAGTAGGGAAGCCCCACGTAGCCGACGCCGAATCCATTCCTGTTGTGCAGGTGGTTGCCCTGAACCGGGTTCGGCTGAATCTGCACGTTAGGACCGATCTCCCAGTGCGGCGTTACAGTCCTCGGCAGCTCCCAGGAGGGCGGCGGGGCGGAACTGTTGTCGAAGGGATTCGCGCGAATCGCGCCCATTCGCTGGCCGTTGCGGATTGGGCCGCCCATCGAGCGAGCAGGACCTATTGGGCGGCTACTGACAGATCGGCCGGTGCCCACAGCGTGGCCCGATCCCATGGACCGTCCGGCCGTCATCTGGCCTGCTGAGGCATGCCCGGTCGCTTGCTGGGCAAAGACCGGTGCAGCAAAGATCGCCAGCGCGGCGATAGCTATCCCTTGCCGAATAATCCATCTTGATTTTTGATCATCGTGGCCCACAGCGCACCTCTCTCCACGCACGCTTTCTTTACCGTCCCATAACTATAGACGCGCGGGCGCGCAGGGGGATGCAGCCTGATCGTGCGAGCAGCTTTTTCATAGGACCGTGAGGAATGCAGTCCCCAGGGAGGGCATCTTCCGCGGAACTGCTCTAGACTTGCGGCGAGCGAGGTTTGCCGTGCAGACATCTGCCAGGAATGCCGCAGTGGTGGGCGCGGGGCCGAATGGGCTGGCGGCGGCTATCACGCTGGCCGAGGCCGGCATGGGGGTTACGGTTTACGAAGCCGAATCCGTCGCCGGCGGCGGTGCCCGCACGCTCGACCTCACCCTACCCGGCTTCCGGCACGATTTCGGATCTGCCGTTCATCCCATGGCCGCGGGGTCGCCGTTCTTTCGCGGGCTACCGCTTGCCGCGCATGGGTTGGAATGGATCCATTCGCCGGTCGCCATGGCGCATCCGCTGGATGACGGCACCGCGCTGCTGCTGGTGCGTGATCTGGACGAGCAATGCCGCCTGCTGGGCGAGGATGGCGCTGCATGGCGGCACATTCTGGAGCCGCTCTCGCGCAGATGGTGGGCGCTGGCCGAGGACATCCTGCAGCCGCTCTCTCCCTGGCCGCGGCATCCGTTGCTGCTGGCGCGGATGGGAGTATGTGGAGCGTTGCCGGCGGCGGAGTTGGGGCGGCTGGCGTTTCGCGGTGTGCGCGCGCGCTCGTTGATGGCGGGGCTGGCGGCGCACTCATTCCTGCGCCCCTCTCATCCATTCAGCGCGTCGTTTGGCATTGTGCTGGCAGCAGCGGCGCATGCAGTGGGCTGGCCTATTCCGCGCGGCGGATCACAGGCCATCACCGATGCGCTGATCGGGCATCTGCAATCGCTCGGCGGTGTGGTACAGATCTCGACTCCGGTGGAGCGCATGGAAGATCTGGGAGCGGTTGATCTTGCGTTGTGCGACACCACGCCGCGACAACTCCTGAAGCTGGCGGGCGATCGTCTGCACTCGGTCGATCGTCGGCGCTTCGCGCGCTTCCGCCCGGGGCCGGGCATCTTCAAAGTGGACTACGCGCTGAGTGAGCCGATTCCCTGGCGGGCCAAGGATTGCGCGCGGGCCGCAACGGTGCACGTGGGCGGAGAGGACGCGGAGATTGCCGTCTCCGAATCCGCGGTTGCGAATGGCACCACGGCGAGCCGCCCGTTCCTGATTGTGGTGCAGCCTTCGTTGTTCGACCGTAGTCGCGCGCCGCTGGGCAGGCACACCGCGTGGGCGTACTGCCATGTGCCAAACGGGTCGAAGGAGGACATGCTGCCGCGCCTGGAGGCCCAGATAGAACGCTTCGCGCCGGGTTTTGCTGAATGTGTTCTAGCACGACGCGTCTTTCCGCCGGCAGACCTCGAATACATGGACAGAAATCTGGAAGGCGGCGACATCGCCGGCGGCGCTGTCGACGGGTTGCAGATGTTCCTGCGGCCAGGCTGGCGCTTCTACGCCACCAGCGATCCCTCGCTCTATCTCTGCTCAGCCTCGACCCCGCCCGGAGGCGGCGTGCATGGCATGTGCGGCTACAACGCGGCGCGCATGGCGCTACGCCATCTGCGAAGATAGCCGCACCGATACCGCGAGGGACTGAATTGACCTGGTACGCGCTCGACGATCCAAACGATCCCAAGCTGGATGAGCTGGCGAAGCGGTATCAGTTGCATCCGCTGCACATTGAAGACTGCCGCAGCCACAATGAGCGCGTGAAGAGCGAAGAGACGGACGCGTATCTCTTCTACATCCTGAAGTACATCCTCTCCGTCGATCACGGCGAACTGACGCTGGGAACGATCAGCCTCTTCGTAGGACGCGACTACTTCATCAGCGTGCGCGACGCGCGCCACTCCAACGATTGCGTACTGGATCGCGCGCAGAAGGCGCCCGGGGAGCCGCCGCCCGGCAAGCTGCTCTACCTCATTCTGGATACGATCGTGGACTCGTTCTTTCCATCCATCGACAAGAGCGACGACCTCATCGATACGCTCGAAGACCGTGTGCTCGATGAGCCCTCTCCAAAAACGGTGGAGGATATCTTCGATCAGAAACGGAAGCTGATCGAGCTGCGGCGTGTGTTGGTGAATACGCGGGATGCCTGCAACTCCATGCTGCGCGATCCAACCGACCTGATTCCGGACGATCTCTACCCTTTCTTCCGCGATGTCTATGATCACGTACTGCGTCTACTGGATTCCGTTGAAACATTGCGCGATCTGCTGAACAACACACTCGACGTGTATCTCTCGTCGGTGGCGAACCGCACCAATCAGGTGATGAAGGTGCTGACGGTGCTCAGCACGATTGCCCTGCCCGGCCTGGTGATCACCAGCTTCTACGGCATGAATGTTAAGGGATTGCCGTTTATTGACGCGCAGTATGGCGCGTATTACGTCATCGGAGCGATCGTGTTCTGGACCGCGGTGATGCTGCTGATCATGCGCAAGGCGCGCTGGCTCTAGCCTAACGCTGCTTCGGTTGCGCGACGACCAGTCCGCGCGGCGTGGGCAGCAGCAGAACGGAGAGCAGGCCTTTGCCCTCCAGGCTGAGAGCCGCTTCGCGCACCACTTTCAGATGCGAGCTGGCATCGTGCATCAGGATAAGTCCGTATGGGTTCATCTGCGGTAGAAAGCGCATCACTTCCTGCTCGCGGACGGGCATGTCACTGTCGGAGAAGAGCAGGTCGATGGTGCCCTGAATATTCATTTCCAGCGAAGATTCATTGCGCAGCTCGATGCGGCTGCGCAGCGGTGACGCGGCGATCTTCTCCTGCGCTTTCGCAAAGACCACAGGATCGTACTCGCAGCTCACCACGCGGCCGAAGCCGTTGCGCTCCAGCCCTTCGGCGATCCACAAGGTGCTCGCTCCGAGGAAGGAGCCGGTCTCGACGACGAGATCGGGCTTGAGCGTGGTCACCAGCGTGCGCAGGAACTCGAGCACCTCGTACTCGGCCGTCATGGAGTCGTACATGCTCCAGCGCTCGGGGTGGGGGCACTCCGGGGTGGCGCGATGGTATTCCGGCAGCAGGGCGCCGGCGGCCTGTTCGGCCTGCTGCATGATCTTGTGTTCCTGCTTGAGCTTTGGCTTGCGGCGAAAGAGCGGCACGGTGGTTTTGATTATAGAGAGCGGTCGTCGTGCCGGAGTCAGTATGACAACGTGTGTCCGGTCCCAGCCTCGGATCCCTTCCTCACATCAACCGGCGCCGCACCAGATCGAGCGCCGCCTGCGCGCTCAGCATGCGGACGCGCTCGCGCGTGCTCTGCGTGGAAAAGGCGGCGAAGTTCTTCTCCACCGCTTCGATCTCCTTGCCGTGCGCGACCGCGATGTAGACCAGGCCCACTGGCTTCTCCTCGGTGCCGCCTCCGGGACCTGCGATGCCCGTGACGGCAAGGCCAGTGGTGGCGCCCGTCTTCTTACGGATGCCATCGGCCATTGCCTTCGCGACCTGGCTGCTCACAGCGCCATACTGCGCGATCAGCCCCGCGTCCACTCCGGCAAAGCTGGTTTTCATCGCGTTCGAATAGACCACTGCGCCGCCCAGGAACGCGCGCGAGCTGCCGGGGATGCGGGTGATGCGCTCAGCCACCAGGCCGCCGGTGCAGCTCTCGGCCACGGCGAGGGTTGCGCCCTTCATGCCCAGATAGAGCAGCACGATCTCCTCGAGCGATTCGCCCTGCGTTGAGTAGATGAGGTCGTCCAATTCCTCTTCAATGCGACCGGCCAGCTCATCGACGCGCGCCCGCGCAATCTCAAGCGCGGACTTCTCGCAAATCAGACTGAGCTGAATGTCGCCGCCATTTGCCAGAATCGTGGTCTCAATGTCCGGGTAGTGCTTATAAATCGGCGCGATGCGTGCGTCGCATGCCGATTCGCCGATCATCGCGGCCTTCAACGTACGCATAGCGATGAAGCGCTGTGGCAGCGCTTCGCGCAGGCGAGGCATGCACTCATTTTCGAAGATAGGCTTCAGCTCCAGGGGCGGTCCGGGCAGCAGCATCAGGATCTTGCGATGGCCGCCGAAGACCGTGTCCAGCCACTGCGCGGGCGCGGTGCCGTTGGCGTTGGGGACAACGTGCGCGCCTTCGAGCACGTCTGCCTGCTGCGCGTTGTTCTCCGTCATGCTCATGCGGCGCGCGGCGAATCGTTTGTAAAGCTCCGCAACGATATCCGCGTTTCGCCGGATGTGAATTCCCATCGCCTCTGCCACTGCCTGCCGCGTCAGGTCGTCCTGCGTCGGTCCAAGGCCGCCCATGATGACGACGATATCCACGCGCTGCGCGGCGGTACGAACGGCGCTGACGAGATGCTCCATGCGATCGCCGACAGTGGTTTTGAAGGCGACTCTTACGCCGATCTCGTTGAGGCGCTCTGTGACAAAAAGAGAGTTAGTGTCCTGGCGAAAGGGCGTCAGCATCTCCGAGCCGACGGCGATGGTTTCTGCGAGCATGCGGGTGGGTCACCTTCCGAATACAGCGGTACGAAGCCTGCGGATATGCATGGGATGCGGCGTGCGTGCGGATCTCTTAGAGAAACCGCAGGCCCTCCACCCCCAACGCCACATCATAAATGGCGGTGTGGGTGGCAACGATGGCGCTGCTCGATGGGCTGAATGCAAGGCCCACAACGCCGCTGCCGCTGATGACGATCTCGGGCTCGTCTTCTGGAGCGCGATCGATGGGCAGGCGCAGCACGCCACGCCGCCCGCGATGCGATGCCGCGATATACAGTGAGCCCGCGATGTCCACAGCCATCCCCTGTGGCCGGCCCAGTCCGCGATAGTACACACGCGCGCTGCCGTCGCGATCGATCGCGTGAACGACATCGTGGCTCGACGTGGTGGGTCCGGAAACAAAGAGAGTGCCATCCAGCCCGAAGGCGAGATGATACGCCGCGACGCTCGGCTCCAGTGTGGCAAAGACGAAGATCTGCCTGTCGCGCGCAATCTTGAAGATGGTGCCGCTGCGGTCGCCGCAGTAGAGATTGCCCTCCGGATCAAAAGCAAGCCCCGTTGCCACGCCCATGCTCTCGACGAAGATAGAGCTTGCGCCCTCCGGCGTGATGCGGTGAATCGTGCCCTCGTGACGCGAGGAGACATAGAGCACACCCTCGGCATCGAGCGCCAGGCCTGTCGGATTCACGATGTCGGTGGCGAAGGAGTCCATATCGCCTTCAGGGGAGATGCGGTAGACGGACACCGGCATCTTCTCGCCGCGCTGACCGGAGAGGGTGGTGTAAACGTTGCCTTCGGCATCGACGACCGGGCTAGCGACGGGGTTCACATTCTCCGCCAGCAGCTTTCCAACTTTGATCGTCACGGCGTTGCTCGTGGCGCCGTTCTGGCGCACTTCGAGGCGGCCGGCCTCTGCGGACTCCGGCACCCGGATGCTCATGCGCGTGGGCCGGCTCAGCAGAACAGGCGCGAGCGAGCCGTCGAGCACGGCCAGCGGACGGCGCTCCGCTACCGGCCCCAGCGCGCTGCCCGCAAGCTCGACTTCGCCGCCGGGCAGCACCGCTTCCGGTGTGATGGAGTCAATGCGTGGCGTGTTGGAATTGGTGTGGTCGGATTTGGCGATACGGATCATAGCCTCGCCTTCCAGTCTACGACTGCACGGCTTGGGACTGCAGTTTAGGCCTGCCCAGTTTAGACGCGAAGACTACCACCAGTGCTGGATGACGAGCAGGACGATCAGTCCAAAAAAGCCGGCGGCGAGGTCGTCCAGCATGATGCCCCAGCCGCCGGGCAGCGCTTCGAGCTTGCGGATGGGCCAGGGCTTGGTGATATCGAAGAGGCGGAAGAGCGCGAGGGCGAGCAGGGCGTGCGGCCAGTCCGGGCGGCAGACTGCAAGCGTGAGCCACTGGCCGGCGACTTCGTCGATGACGACATGGCCGGGGTCTTCGCGCCCGCTTTCTCGGGCGACGATCGTCGCGGCCGGGATGCCGATTGTGGTTGCGAGGATAATGGCGATCAGTACCGGTGTGATGCTGACTACGATACCGATTCCTGGGGCAGAAGGGCGCTGAACGGGCAGAATGATCGCCACGCCATACAGCAGCACCGCCGCAACCGAGCCCCAAGTTCCCGGTCCAGGCTTGAGCAGTCCTATGCCAAAGAACGTGCCGACCGCCCACGCCCACAGCGTCTTCTTGCCCGTTGCGGGCGCTACCGACGGTCTATCGTTCATCGCGCCACGGTCGTCTAGCCCTCATCCGCATCGTGTTCTTGTCGTTGCCGCTGAATCGCGGCCTCGTCGATATCCTCCAGCACCTCGGGATCGAGAATAGGCGAGGAGATGCGGTACGCACCGCTGGCCCATTTGCCGAGATCGATGACACGGCAGCGATCGCTGCAGAAGGGCACATTCGGGTCGTCCAATGGCACGATCGTCCTGCAGATGGGGCAGCGAAGAATCTTCTGCTTCGCCTGAGACATAACCACTCCTGAATCGGTTCGTTCACTATTCGATGACGCGCGCGACCACGTCGTAGTCGTGTGCCTCGGTGATCTCTGCACGATAAAACGTGCCGGGTACCAGCGTCTCGTGAGGGCCGAAGTCGTTGATATAGACCTTGCCATCGATCTCCGGCGCGTGAAACTGCGAGCGGCCCTCCCACAGCAGCGGCGTCTCGTCACTCTCGCCTTCCACCAGAATGTCCATCGTCCGCCCAACCCACCGCTGCTTACGCTCGCGGCTGACGGACTGCTGCCGCTTCATCAGCGAGCGGCGCCGTGCCTCGATGGTGCGTTTCGGAACTTTGAGCGCCTTGTCCAACGCGATCGACTGCGAGCCCTCTTCGTCGGAGTAGGCGAAGGCGCCCATCCAGTCGAACTTTGCCTCGCGGACAAAGTCCATCAGGGCAGCGTGATCCTCCGCCGTCTCGCCGGGAAATCCGACGATGAAGCTGGTACGCAGTACAATGCCCGGCACGGCGGCGCGAACCTTCTCGAGAGTCTTGAGGAAGATCTCGGCATTCGCGCCGCGGCGCATGCGTTTCAGCACTGGCCCTGCCGCATGCTGCAGCGGTACGTCGAGATACTTCACAATGCGCTCGTGCTTCGCAATGGTGTCGAGTAGGCGGCCGGTGATCTTGTTGGGGTAGGCGTAGAGGAAGCGCAGCCAGGTCAATCCATCTATTTGCGCAAGACGATCGAGCAGCGCGGCCAAGCCATCCTTCAGGCCGAAGTCTTCGCCGTAGCAGGTAGTGTCCTGGCCGATGAGCGTGATTTCGCGCACGCCCCGCCCGACAAGCTGCTCTGCCTCCGCGATAACCGACTCGAAACGGCGCGAGCGAAACTTGCCGCGCAGGTTTGGTATCACGCAGAAAGAGCAGGGATGATCGCAACCCTCGGCAATCTTGAGATAGGCCGATGTCTTGCCGGTCGCGAGCAGACGCGGCGTCGTTTCGTCGTACAAATAGGTCGGCAACGCAGGTGCGGCGCCATCCCAGGTGTCGCGCGCAAAGCGGCCCTGCTGCTCGCGCAGATCGCCTTCGGCCCGCGAGGCTCCAGTGTCGGCTGGAGCATGGCGCGGCGTCGATGTGGCCGTCACGATATTGAAAAGCTGCGGCGCAGCGGGTGTAGAAGGCTGCAGCGAAGTCAATCCCGCGGCGTCCAAAATTGCCTCGAGCTCACCCGTGCCGACGACGGCATCGACTTCGGGAATATTCTTGCGGATCTCATCGCGATAGCGCTCCACCAGGCACCCGGCCACGATCAGCTTGCGCGCGCGCCCGGTGGTCTTGTGCTGTGCCATCTCGAGTATCGTGTCGACGGATTCCTGCTTGGCCGAGTCGATGAACGAGCAGGTGTTGACGACAAGAATCTCGGCAGCTCCCGGATCAGCAGTCAGCTCGGCACCGGCGCGGTCCAACAGGCCCATCATCACCTCGCTGTCTACAAGATTCTTCGGGCAGCCAAGGCTGACAAAGCCCACGCGTGGGCGTGCGGAAGTTGCCTCTGGAGTTGCAGGAGGTGCTTCCAGAATGTCGGTGGGGTTCACGTAGCTATTTTAACGGATCGTGCGGCCCTGCCGGCTTACAGGTAACTGAGCCACGGGGCGCTGCTCTGGCGCTTCAGGGCTGCAAACCAGAGGCATGCTGGATACAACAGGCCGACCACGAACATCCAAATCAGGTAGGTTTCGGGCAGCGTCAGCCCCCAGCCAGGCGGAGCGGTAAAGGGAAAGTTCGCGAGCGTCGGTGATTCGAATACCCAGTGCACCGCGCCATACCGGAGATAACAGAACACAACCGCGAGCAAATGGATAAGCGGGATATGCAACAGGTAATAGAACATGGGGACGCGGCCGAAGACTGCGGCAGGCCGCATCATGCGGGGCATCCCGCTATCAAACAGCCGCAGCAGGAGAAGGATGGGGCCAAGCGTCATCAGTAGAAACAGCAGCGACGGTGGATATTTCGTCGTGTTCAGAAATGAAAGCAGCGTGCGGCTCTGCTGTGTGAACACATGCCAGGGCTGGGGATCGCCGTAACGATCGATGGCCCGCAGGACGAGGAATCCTATGACCAGCGCCGTCCCCACACGCGTGAGCCATACCCTTCTTTTCTGTTCCGGCCAACTGTAGATCTGCCCAAGCGCGAAGCCCGCGGCCGTCACGCCGATCCAGGGAACGATGGGATAGGCCGCAAAGACCATGTGTCCCGGTGCGGAGAAGACCACGCCCGGCGCATGGACGAGCAGCCAGACAGGGTTGGTCGATTGCACGCGATCGAGCAGGTTGTGTCCTGCGATCATCACGATGCCAATGACGCCAATCCACCTCGCAGGCAGCGCCAGAAGCGCCGCCAGCGCGATCATGGCCCAGCCGAGCGCCCATAAAACGGTCAGCATGGTCACGTGATAGTCGAAGTTGAACTGCAGCCCGAAGCATCGCATCAAAACAACTTCGACGAAGATGAGCCAGATTCCGCGCGTAATCAGAAAACGCGCAAGCTCGCTGCGCGATCTCTTTCGCGATGCGAGATAGGCGCCGGTTCCCATCAGGAGGAAGAATCCCGGCGCGCAGAGATTGGTGATCCAACGAGTGAAGAAGAGCGCCGTCGACGCATGAGTCACGTCGGTTGGGCTGACACCGGGCACATCGAAAAAATCCCGCACATGATCCAGCGCCATCAGGATCATGATGATGCCGCGAACGACATCGATCGACTCCAGCCGGCTGCGGGCAGAGGTGCCCGGCATGCTATTTTGCGCTGTATTGAGCAGGGTCAACATACCTTGCAGCCATGCTATGGCAGCGGCGATCCGAAGCGCGTCGTACGGTGATATTCTTTCCCAGTGCCGGGTCCTACGCGACGGACTCCCGCCAACCCCGCCAGGTCCGGAAGGAAGCAACGGTAACGGGTCATTCCGGGCGCAGTAGGCCACCCGGTGCACTGAACCATTCCACTCGCGATGTTCTGTGCGAGCGCCGGTCACACGAAGGCTTCACGGCAGGGTAGAACCCTCAACAGCACTGTCACTTTCACTGCGCCGCGTGGACATTCGTGCGGGTGGTCGGAGAGAATCGAAGGGCCAGCTATATGAGCCCAGCCGAGTCGCCAACCAGTACAGCATCCGCCGCCGCGCAGGCAGGCCGCGCCACAGATCACTCCGGAGGCACGAAACAGCCGCGCGTGGGCGTCTTCGGATGGGGAATTGTGGCGCCGAAATCGCCCAATATGGCTGCATTTGCGCGCAATCTGGAGAAGTCGGAGAGCTGGCTGACGCCCTTCGAGGGCTTCGGTCCCAGCAACTTTCTGGTCGGGCAGCCGGAGTTCGATTTCGAGGACTACAAGCCGTGGATCGACAAGCGGTTCGCCCCGCGTCACTACCAGAACCTGAAGGAAAAGATGGACTATCCCTCGCTCTATGCGCTGGGTGCGTTCATCCAGGCGCTGGAGCAGAATCCAGGTCTCGAAAGGCTGATGCAGGAGCTGGGCAGCCAGGCCCACGTCTACGTCGGCACGGGCCTCGGTGCGGTCGAGACGATGTACCAGTCCAGCGTGACGCTCTACCTGGCACAACAGCGCTGGAACCGCTTTTGGGGCAGCAAGGAGAACAACAGCGCGCTCGGCGCCTACCTCGATGGTCAATTCAAGGGGCTCGAGGACGTGCCGCTCAATCCGGCTGAGGCCGAGGGCGACCTCGTCGAACTCGCGCGGGATTGGGAAGCCTACTGGATGGAGCGCTCGCCTGAACTGCGCGAGTATCTGGACGAAGCTGCCGCTATCGACGCGCTGTTGATGGAAGGCGAGGTGGAGCATGGGAAGCTCCATGTGCTGCGCGAGCGTGGCAAGCGGCACGTCCGCCTGCAGGAGAAATGGGCCGCGCCCGAGCCGCCATGGAAGGTCTCTGCAAACCTGATCTGGAATATCCACAACACGCCGGCTTCGCAGGTTTCTATTCTGGGACGCATCACCGGCCTGGCCTTCGCGCCGGTAGCGGCCTGCTCGACCTTTGGCGTCGCGCTACGGCTGGCGATGCAGGCCATTGAGCGGGGCGAGGCCAAGGTGGTGGTCGTAGGCGCCACCGATCCGCCGCCGCATCCGCTGGTGGTGGGCTCGTTTTACGGGGCGCGGGTGCTCTCGGCCAGCCGCCAGGTCTCCAACCCACTGACACAACTGCAGGGCACGCATGTTGCCGGGGGATCGGTGATCTGGATCGTCGGCGATATGGAGTACCTGCAGTCCAAAGGGATGACGGCGCTGGGCATGGAACCGATCGCGGCGGGCGTGAGTTCGGACGCGCACCACATCATCACTCCATCGCTCGCCGGCCCGCAGGCCGCCATCCGGCAGGCGCTGGAAGAGGCTCATGCGACGCCGCAACAGATTGCGACCTGGGACCTGCACGCAACAGCGACGCCGGGAGACTATGCGGAGATCACCACGCTGCGCACCATGCTGCCGGAAACGGTAATGGTCACGGCGCGCAAGGGCACATTCGGCCACGGCATGAGCGCCGGCGGTGGTTGGGAGCTGACGGCGCAGTATCTGGGCTATGCCAGCGGCCACCTCTTTCCGACGCTGCTCACCGAGCAGTCGCTGAATCCGGCCATCGCCGGCATCCACGGGCAGTTCGTCTTCGCGGACAGTTGCGTGACAGCGGACGGACTGGCGGGAAAGCTTTCGAGCGGCATCGGCGGCATCAATGCCTGCGTGATCTCGCGGCCGCTGCCAGCTAAACCATAGCGTTCAGTTCAGGAGTGGGCCGCCTGCGCTGCGGCGTGGCGCGCTCCGCTGCGACGCCACTGCCAGAAACCCCACGCGAATGCCGCAACGAAAAGTGCCAGGATGGTCCAGCTGATCGCGCTGGAATAGCGCGCAAGATACTGGTTCCACCAGTGAATCATATGGCGTCCATAGCGCACTCCCAGCCACGCTACCAGGGCGTAGCGAGCAGACCGCGCTGTGGTGAATGCCGCCAGGAAGCGTCCCCGCGGCACACCCAAAGCTCCCGCCGCTGCGAGGAACGGCATCAGCGGGACGGGGGGAGGGTTGATGGCGGCCAGTGCCACGCCCATCGCCCCGTACTTCTTCATCCAATTTGTGATGCGGTCGTAGTAGCGCTCAGGGACATAGCGGCGTAGCGCCTTTTCGCCGCCCTTTTTACCCGCAGACCAGGTGATGAATGCGCCGGCTACCGCTCCAGCGACAGCCAGGGGAACCAGCACCCATGGGCTGCCTCTGCGTACCACGAGTATCAGGAGCAGCAGGTCAGTCGTTCCCGGAATAGGCAGCGGGAAGGGGCAGGCATCGATCAGCGAAACACCGAACAAGCCGACCCATCCCAGGCTGAGCAGCCAGTGCATTGCGCCGCGCTTTGCCCGCGCCGGATGAGCGGCGGCCAGGAGCATCCGAGTTCCGGTCCAGTTCCCCAAAGTCACGCTCGGTTGGACGCGCAGAAGCGGTCTCGAGTTCGGCTATGGCTAAATACAGTTACTTTTTCTTCAACTGCGGGCACGCCGGCCGGCTAAATGAAGCAAAGATTGGCGTGTTCAGGCAACACTTTGCACGAAGCCGCGAGGTCGTAAAAGTGTCGCAGGCCCTCCAGGCACTCCTCGTCAAGGATGTAGTGGATGTTCTGGCTGAGGTAGGCGTGAATGGTGGCGCGCGGGACGTCGATGTGCATGGCCCATTCATCGGCCAGGTCATCGATGTGTGCGAGCCCCGCATCGCGCGATGCCGTCAGATCGCCCACCAACTGGTCGCGCTCCGCCGTGGAGCGGAGCGATCCCTCCCGCACACCCCAGACGGCAGAGATCCAGGGCAGCCCCGTGAGCGTGTGCCATTCCGCGCCGAGGTCAAGGTAGAGCAACTCTTCGCCTGTACGCTGCTGGCGCGCGGCGCGGTCTTCGAGTGCGAGGAGTGCCGGATCGCCGATGAGCAGCGCAGCATCGCAGGCGGCGAGCATCGCGTCCAGATCAGGCGGGTGCTGCACGAATGAAGCAGGAATCTTCCAGAAGTGCTGCGCCATGATCTGCACATAGGCTTGCGTCGCTCGGGATGAAGTGTCGGTCGCGATGCTGCGCACACTGTCGAGTCCGGCCGTCACGCGAACAATCAGCAGCAGGGAACGAATCGCACCCTTGGAAGCGATTGCGCAGCCAGGCACCATGCGGAGGTCGTTGCTCTGCGCGAACGCAGTGATGGGGACGAGTCCGAGATCGGCCGTGCCGTTGGCCAGACGCTCCGCGCACTGCGCAGGCATCATGCTCTCGATGTCGTAGCGCGTCGCAAGCGGAACCGCGAGTGGCGGGTGATCGAAATCCCACATCAGCGGTGCGGGATTCAGGAAACGGATGGCAGCGACGCGAAGACGACTCACTCGATAGTGTACCGAGAGCAGTTGCGTACCCCGTTAGTCGAATTGTCCCTGCCGCTTCCCGCCCATAGGCTCAGCAATATCCATGCCGGGCCCTGAAACCATCTGCGTTCCCCCTCCTGTAACTGAAACGACTCTCGCGTGGCTGGCCTTGGCTCTGACGCCGGGTATGGGGCCGCGCCGCATTCGGCGCGCTGTTCGCGGCATGCGCGAGCCGGCGGAATTGTTCCGTCTGCCGCTGACCGCGCTCGAAGCGCTGCAGATTCCTGTCGCCTCCGCGCGCTTTATCGCCGAGGGCAAGGCGCGCAAGGCGGCGGAGGAAGAGTGGCGGAAGATTACGGAAAACGGATGCGGCGTGATGACCCTTACCGACGCAGATTATCCGGAGCGGCTGCGCGAGATCTTCGATCCGCCGCCGGTGCTGTGGGTGCGCGGCGACCGTGGGCTGCTGTCGCAGCCGGCGATCGCGGTGGTGGGTACGCGTGCGCCGAGCCCATACGGAATCGGTATGGCGGAGATGCTGGCACGCGATTTGGCCGCGCGCCGCATGGTGATCCTGAGCGGCATGGCACGTGGTGTCGACACCGCGGCGCACAAAGGCGCGCTGAACGGCGGTGGCCGCACGGTAGCGGTGTGGGGCACGGGCGTAGATGTTGTGTATCCGAAAGAGAATAAGAAGCTCGCGGAAGAGATCATCCTCGCCGGAGGCGCCATTGTTTCCGAGCAGCCGATGGGGACCTTTCCCGCGCCGCAGAATTTTCCACTCCGCAACCGCATCATCAGCGGCATGAGTGTGGGGGTACTGGTGGTAGAAGCGGGCGAACAGAGTGGGACGCGGGTGACTGCCCGTTGCGCACTGGAACAGAATCGCGATGTGTATGCCGTACCCGGCAATGTGACCAGCCGGAACGCATGGGGTCCGAACACCTTGATCAAGCAGGGAGCCAAGCTGACGGCTACCTGGGAGGACGTCTGGGAAGAGCTTCCGTCGCAGATTCGACTGGAGTTACGGGGCCGCGATGGCAGCCCGCATGGCGGTCAAGTGGAGCTCTTCGCATCCGGATCTGAATCTGGCGAGGGGGTTACTGCATCATTACTACGGCAGGGAGATGCAATGCTGCCCCCGGGCCCTCCGTTGAGCCCTGCTGAATCAGCAGTTTATGGTCTTTTGCGGCTCGATCAGTCGCTGCACATGGAGGAGCTGCTGGAGCAGCTTGACGGGCAAGTCACGTCGGCTGAGGTATTTACAGCGCTGTTTGAGCTGGAGCTGAACAACCATATACGGCAGCTGCCAGGGAAGAACTACGTCCGGCGCATGTAAGGGAACGGCGCAGCTTCCGATGGCGTACTTGTCTCTCTGATTACTCTTTATGCAGGAATATTCGCGACCTTCGGAGCGGAGGCGCGTCTGATTGCTGTCTCGAAAACGGGGTTTTGAAGACGCTTTAGGGACGTTTGGAGCGCATTTGGGATGTGTTTGGGGCACGATCTTGGACACATTCGGAAGCGCGTGGTAGTTTTCGGAGATTGCCGGCAAAGCGAAAAAAATTGCCCAGCCGGTACAGAATGCGTTGCCAAGACGGAACGCACCGGCAGATCCGCGGCCGGAACGGAGAGCAGGCGGAAGTGAAGGGAAGCAATGAGTAAATCACTGGTTATTGTCGAGTCGCCGGCTAAGGCGAAATCCATCGGAAAATATCTGGGCAAAGACTTCGTGGTCGAAGCGTCTATCGGCCACGTCAAGGACCTGCCGAAAAACAAGATTGGCGTCGAGCTGGACAACGGCACCTTTGAACCGGACCTGATTGTGATGCCGGACAAGGTGAAGATTGTGGACCGCCTGCGCAAGCTCGCGGGCAAGGCCACGCATGTGTATCTGGCGCCTGACCCGGATCGCGAAGGCGAGGCGATCGCCGCACATCTTGAGGATGAGCTGCGCGCCGTCTCCCCCAAAAATTCCATTCAGCGCGTGACCTTCAACGAGATCACGCCCAAGGCTGTGCGCGCGGCCTTTGAGAATCCCCGCAAGGTGGACCGCAACCTGGTGGATGCGCAGACGACGCGTCGCGTGCTGGATCGCATTGTCGGCTATCAGATTTCGCCGTTGCTGTGGGATAAGGTGCGCCGCGGACTCTCTGCGGGCCGCGTGCAGACGGTGGCGCTGCGTCTGATCGTCGAGCGCGAGCGCGAGATCAAGGCGTTCAAGCCGGTCGAGTACTGGACGATTGACGCCGATCTGAAGACCAATGCGAAGGACGAGAATGCCTTCACCGCGCGCTTCGTCGGTATCGATGGCGAAAGCGCGAAGGTGGACACGGTCAGCGGGAATGCGCTGCCGGACGAGCGGATTACGAAGGAAGTGCTGGCCGCGATCGAAAAAGCGAAGTGGTCGGTGCGCGAGGTGGAGCGCAAGGAGCGCCGCAAGAATCCTGCAGCGCCGTTCACGACCAGCCGCCTGCAGCAGGATGCGTCGCGACAGCTTGGCTTCTCAGTCAAACGTACGATGGGCGTCGCGCAGCGGCTGTATGAAGGCGTGGAACTTGGGTCGGAGGGGACTGAGGGCCTGATCACCTACATGCGTACCGATTCTACGCGCGTGTCGCCGGACGCGATTGCCGAGGTTCGCGGGTACATCGGCAAGGAACTTGGTAAGACTTATCTGCCGGAATCGGCGAACACCTTCAAGAGCAAGAAGGACGCACAGGATGCGCACGAAGCGATTCGGCCTACGGAAGTCAGGCATACGCCGGAGTCGGTGCGGCGCTATCTGAGCGATGAGCAGTTCAAGCTGTATCAGCTGATCTGGCGCCGCTTTGTGGCGTCGCAGATGGTGCCTGCGGTCTTCGACCAGACCATCGTCGATGTGCAGGCTCAGGCTGACCGTCGTTATGACTTCCGCGTGACCGGTTCGATCCTGAAGTTCGACGGCTACCTGAAGGTCTACGAAGAAGCCAAGGACGTGAAGGACGACGACGATGATGCGCTGAAGAACAAACTGCCCGATCTGAATGCCGGACAGGCCCTGGTGCTTCAGGAGCTGAAGCATGAGCAGAAGTTCACCGAGCCGCCGCCGCGCTACAACGAGGCGTCGCTGGTGAAGACGCTGGAAGAGCGTGGCATCGGCCGGCCTTCCACCTACGCGACGATCCTGTCGACCATCCAGGAGCGCGAATACGTACAGAAAGTGGGCCAGGGGCGCGCGGGCAAGTTCATCCCGACGGAGATTGGCCTGGTGGTGACCGATCTCCTGGTGGCGAATTTTCCGTACATCTTCGATCCGGAGTACACGGCGAAGCTCGAAGGCGAGCTGGACGATATCGAAGACGGCAAGGAGAAGTGGACGGATCTGCTGACGGCTTTCTACGACTACTTCAAGAAAGAGCTGAAGCACGCCGAGAAGCACATGGAGAACGTGAAGCGGATGGAGCAGCCCACCGACGAGAAGTGCGACCGGTGCGGCGCGCCGCTGGTGCTGAAGTGGGGCAAGTTCGGCTCGTTCTATGCGTGCAGTACCTATGACAAGAAGAACAAGGAGAGCTGCACCTTCACGAAGGAAAACTTCGCGGCCAAACCGCAGCTGGAGAATCCGGACGAGAAGGAAGAGGAATATTGCGAGGCCTGCGGGCGCGTGATGGTGTTGCGCAACGGGCCGTTTGGGCCGTTCATGGCATGTCCGGGCTACAACGACGATCCGCCGTGCAAGACGGTTCGCCGGCTGACCAGCCGCGAGCAGCAGAAGCCTCCGGTGCCAATTGGCGAGCCCTGCCCGGTGTGCGGCAAGGACCTGGTGCGGCGCACCGGGCGCTTCGGTGAATTCGTCTCCTGCTCCGGCTATCCGGAGTGCAAGTACATCAAGCAGAACCTGGTTGAAGGCATGAAGTGCCCGAAGTGCGGCGAGGGCGATATCGCCGAGCGCAAGACCCGCTTCGGGACGACCTTCTACGGCTGCACCCGGTATCCGAAGTGCGACTTCACGGCGAATGGCCGGCCGGTTCCGAAGAAGTGCCCGGAGTGCGGCTCGAGCTACCTGATCGAGAAGACGCTGAAGTCGGGCGTCTACCTGACCTGCCCCAATAACAAGAAGCCTGCGGCGGCGGACGAGAAGACGAGCAAGCGCAAGAAGAAGACCGACGAGGAGGAGACGGGCGTGACCTGCCACTACTCGAAGCGTCTGCGCGATGCCCCGGCGGCTGAGGCGCCCGCTGCTGCGGCTCCGAAGAAGAGAGTCAAGGAAGAGGCGGCGCAGCCGGTGGCTTGAGGCTGCGTCCGGGTTTGCTGCCATGGACGGAGTTAGGTTGGGACGTCCGGCGCGATGATGCGGCTGGACGCTTGGCCAACGGGCCCATTCCAGCCTCTCCAGGATGGGACGCCACCGGATCGTAGTCCGGTGAGTGCATCGCCCTGTTTGCACCAGTTGGGGTCATCATTGCCAAACTCAAGTCGATCTGGCAGCCGTTACGGTGCTGATTTCTTGCTGGACGCTGCTGGTTTGAGTTCGATGGTGACCTTGTCGATCTTGCCGGTGAAGACGAACGGCAGCTCGTAGGTGAAGTCGATGGGCGAGCCGATGTCCATGCCTATGTCGAGTCCTTCGCCGAGCGAGAACTGGATCGGGATGGTCTTTTCGAGGCGGCCTTCGGCGATCTTTTTGCCGTTGGCCGACATGGTGATCTTGCCGCCCTTGCCCATGCCGCCGCCGTCGTAGGCGAAGTCGACGACGAGTTGCGTCTTGCCCTTCGGGCAAGGGATCTTTCGCGGTGAAGGTCGGGCGGTCGATGGAGAGGAAGTTGTAGACGAAGGTTGGCTTGCTGTCGCGCAGGTAGAGGCCGTAGCCGCCTTCGAGCCCGCCGTGGGTGACGACCATGCCGCTGGTCTTGTCGTCCGGCGAGTTCGATGTCGGCGGTGATGGTCCAGGACTTGTTGGTCATCGGCGGAGAGGCGGCGTCGGGCAGGCCGATGGTGCCGGGGTAGTAGGTCATCGTGGTGCGGCCGGCGGTGAGGCTCGGGCGGCCCATCGCTTCGGCGTTCATGCGGATGGCGCCGCGCCAGTCGAGCGGAAGGACGTTGTACTTCGCCGCTTCGACCCACCAGAGGTCCTGCAGCTGTCGGAGCTTTTCCGGGTTCTTCTGGGCGAGGTCGTTGGCCTGCGAGAAGTCCTCGTCGACTTTGTAGAGCTCCCATGGTGCCTTGTCGGGATCCCAGCTCGCCGCGATTCGGATCCCACGGGACGAAGGAGGGAGATGAGGCCATCCAGCCGTCGTGATAGAGGCCGCGGTTGCAGCCCAGCTCGAAGTATTGCGTCTTGCGATGGCTGGGCGCTTTGGCGTCGTCGAAGCGTGAAGGCGAAGCTGGTGCCTTCGATCGGCTTCTGCTGCACGCCGTTCAGTTCGCGGGGCGCGGTGATGCCGCAGAGCTCGTAGAGCGTCGGCACGATGTCGATGACGTGGAGGAACTGCGGGCGCAGGCCGCCCTTGTCCTTGATGCGCGCGGGCCAGGAGATGATCATCGGGTTGCGCGTGCCGCCGAAGTGGCTGGCGACCTGCTTGGTCCACTGGAAGGGCGTGTTCATCGCGTGCGCCCAGGCGGACGGGAAGTGGTTGAAGTGCTTCGGGCCGCCGAGCTCGTCGATGGCCTTGATGTTGTCCTGCCATTTCTCCGAGAAGCCGTTGAAGAACAGGTTTTCGCAGAGCGAGCCTTCGAGGCCGCCTTCGGCGCTGGCTCCGTTGTCGCCGGCGATGTAGATGATGAGCGTGTTGTCGGCGTCGGGGAGTTGCTTGACGGCATCGACGACGCGGCCGAGTTCGTAGTCGCACTGCGCGCCGTAGCCGGCGAAGACTTCCATCATGCGCGCGTAGAGCCGCTTCTGGTCGGCGTTGAGCGAGTCCCATGCGGGCAGGCCCTTGGAGCGCACCGTGAGTTGTGTGTCCTGCGGGCACGACGCCGAGCTTCTTCTGCCGCTCGAGCGTCTTGCTCGCGATACTCGTCCCAGCCCTCGTCGAACTTGCCCTTGAACTTATCGATCCATTCTTTCGGGGTGTGGTGCGGCGCGTGGGTGGCGCCGGGCGCGACGTAGAGGAAGAAGGGCCGGTCGGGCGCGATGCTCTTGGCCTGCCGGACCCATGCGATGGCCTTGTCGGCGAGGTCGGTGGTGAGGTGGTAGTTCGGGATCCTTGGAGCGCCGGGACGAGATTGCGGTTCTCGTAGAGGATCGGGTTCCAGTGGTTCATGTCGCCGGCGTTGAAGCCGTAGAAGTAGTCGAAGCCGAGGCCGTTGGCCCAGCGGTCGAACGGGCCGGCGGCGCTGGTCTCCCAGGTCGGCGTGTTGTGGTTCTTGCCGATCCAGGCGGTCATGTAGCCGTTCTGGCGCAGCACCTCGCCGACGGTGCCGCAGCTTTTGGGCAGGATGCAGGTGTAGCCGTCGTAGCCGGTGGCGAGTTCGGTGATGCCGGCGAATGCGGCGGAGTGATGGTTGCGTCCGGTGATGAGTGCGGCGCGCGTGGGACTGCAGAGGGCGGTCGTGTGGAAGCGGTTGTAGCGCAACGCCTTCGGCCGCGAGGCGGTCCATGGTGGGCGAGGGAATGCCGCCGCCGAAGGTGCCGAACTGGCCGAAGCCGCAGTCGTCGATCAGGATCAGCAGGATGTTCGGCGCGCCTTCGGGGGCCTGCACGGGCTGCGGGAATTGTGCGGGGTCGGAGTCGAGATAGGTGCGGCCGATCTCGCCGGGGAAATGGAAGTCGGGCCGAGGGAGGACGCTTGACACCTTCTCTTGGCTTTGCGCCATGGGTCCTGGTCTCCATTCTGGAAGTGATTTCAGATACGGCGCAATTGTTACGTTCGCGGGGCATGTCCGCACCTGTCACTTGCGACAGCCTGCGGAGATCAAACATCTCACCGTATGTAATTTCAGGTTGATGATTTATTAATCGCCATTTCGCTCATCGGCATTTCGTGATCATGGGCAGTTGAGCGGAAAAGACATTCGGTCCCCACTATCCAGTGGAGGCGGCGACGTGCTTTCATCGATTGTGAGGAGCACGTATGGAAACGACTTTGGCAGCGCGCGAGGATGCAGCAACGGTCCTGAAGCTGTATGAACTGCGTCAGGAGAAGGTGCTGCGCAAGGCTCGTGCCTGGATGACTGGGGAGTTCTGGCCTAGTTCGGCGGAGGAGATCCGCATTGTGATCAACGATTCGGGCTCGGAGACGAACTGCTGGTTTCGCCAGGTTACGTCGTATTGGGAGATGGCTACGGCGCTGGTGAATCACGGGGTGCTGGCGCCGGAGCTGTTCGTCGATACCAATGCGGAGCCATTTTTTGTGGCCGCGAAGTTCTGGCCCTATCTGCAGGAGATTCGCACGCAGTTGCCGAACTTTCTGGTGCAGATGGAAAAGCTGGTGGAGCGGAGCGCGGCCGCACGGCAGAAGCTGGAAGCCATGCATGCCCGGGTTAAGAAGCGCGCGGCCTTGCGTGACGCGCCGCCGCTTCCGGATATTCAGCGGCCGGATTGACCTGGTTTCCCCAACCCAGCCCGTCAGGATCTACCCTGCTCTACTCCTGCTCAGGGCCGCCGCGTTGGTCTGGCGGCTGATGCGGACGCGGCCGGCGTTCTCCTCTTGCGTTAGCGCATGATCGGCAAGCCGTTGCCATGAAGAATCTGTTACTGTACTGCGTGGCTTGTGGCGCAATGCCCGGGCGCGACTCCTGAAGAAGGCGACCCACAGACGATGGCGAAGGCGACTTGGAATGGCAAGGTAATCGCGGAGAGTGATCAAGTGGAAACGGTGGAGGGCAATGTGTACTTCCCTGACGCCGCGGTGAATCGCGAGTACCTGCGCCCCAGCTCGACGACCTCGACGTGTCCGTGGAAGGGGCAGGCGCGCTACTACACGCTGCTGGTCGATGGGCAGGAAAACCAGGACGCCGCGTGGTATTACCCCGATCCGAAGCCGGCGGCGAAGCATGTGAAAAACCACATCGCCTTCTGGCGCGGCGTGGAAATCGAAAAATAGGACTGGCCGTCCGGGCGGATGCGCCTGCGGCGCGTTTTGCGGGGCGCGCTCCTTGGTCGCTCGCGTGCGATGTGCGGCTTTCGCTAAGAAACTGCAGGTCCCTTCGACCAGCTCAGGGCAGGCTCTTCGCTTCGCTCAGGATGACGACGTTTTTATTTGTGTGATTTGGTGGAGCTAGTCGGGATCGAACCGACGACCTCGTCGTTGCGAACGACGCGCTCTCCCAGCTGAGCTATAGCCCCACAGCGAATGGCGGGAGATGATTTCCAAACTATAGCAGCTAGCAGGCTGTGGCGCGACCGCCGCTAGCCTGGAGGAATGGGTTTGGTGCGCAGTTGCGCCTCGAGCGCATCAAGCGCGTTGCCGAGCTGCTCTGTGGGCACCAGGCCCTGCGCCAACGTGGTGGAACCGCCGCCGCGGCCACCGGCGGCCGTGAGGGCAGCGCGCAGCATCTCGCCGGCATTGCGACCAAGCTCCTGGCTGCAGGCCATCACCACCGTGGCGGGAGCCTGTGGTTGCTGGGTGGATGCGAGCAGTGCGATGGTGTGGGGCGCGGCGGTGACGACGCGGCTGGCCAGCAGCTTGACGTAATCGGCATCGCGATCGGGAAAGATGCGGCGCACGATGCGCAGATCGTGCTGCGGCGGATCTTCGACGATGAGGCGGGCGGCATGGTAGTTGGCGAGGTCTTCGCGGAGAGCTTGCCGCTCCTTTCCGCCGGCTTTCACTTCGGCCTTCATGCGGCCGATGGCGGCTGGCAGGTCGGTGCGGCGATACGGAGAGCTCGCGGCCGAGCTGGGTGAGCAGGTTGTCATCGGAACGCGCCGCGGCAATCGCGCGGTTGCCGCAGAGAAAGCTGACGCGGACGGACTGGCGGATGCGCTCTGTGCCACGGATGAGCACCGGACCGATCTGGCTGGTGGAGGTGACGTGCGTGCCTCCGCAGGCGTTGATGTCAAGCTCTCCAGGAATAGCGCCTGCGGCGGTTTCTCCGGCAATTACGATGATCCGGATGTCTCCCGCGCGCGGTGGCAGCTTGCGGAGATTGCCTTCAGCAAGCAACCGCTGCGCCTCCTCGGCGGCCGATGGACCGGTGCGCCATGGGCCGCGCCTCCGCAACGATCGCATTGGCGAGCCGCTCGATGTCGAGCGAGCTGGGCCGGTTCGAGCGATTCGGTATTGAGATCGATGGTGGAGATGGCGTCACCAAGATGGAATGAGACCGTGAGGGCGCGCAACTCCCTGTAAGAAAAGCGCCGAGAGCAGATGCTGGCCGGAGTGCTGCTGCATGTGGTCCAGCCGGCGGCTCCAGTCGATGCTGCCTTCGACCTGGGTGCCGGCGAGCAGCGGCTTGGGGGTCAGGTGCCATACCTCACCTTGCTCATCCTCTTCTACGTCGATGACAGGTGCTTCCAGACGCGCGCCGCTGGGCGCGGTGGCGATGAGCGCGCCGGTGTCGTGGGGCTGGCCGCCGCCGGTGGGATAGAAGGCGCTGCGGTCGAGCGCGACCTGCCAGAGCGAAGCGCCGCCAGTGCGCGAGCGCTCGCGGATGTCGGTCACCGTGGCGGTGAATTGGGTGAGTGCGGAGTCGGCGTAATAGAGGCGCTCGGCTGGCATACAGCGATTTTAGAGGAGCGCGGTCGAGGGGGGCCGTTTCAAAGCCAAACAGCAGATCTCTCCGTACGCACCTGCGGGCTCGGTCGAGTAATATGTCAGTTGGCCACACGCCAGGGACTGGTGGTGGTCCAGGAGCGCAGCTGGGCGGCGGCCCAGGCATTCGTCTTGTCTTTATGGCAGGCGGTGCAGGGATTGGGGACGCCCGGAGATTTCCGTCAGGGTAGGCGAAAGAAAGCGGAAAGTGTGGCTGGCAACGAAGATGTCGCCATCCTGTTTGTTGCCGAGCGTCTGGGCGATGTTCGGCATATGGCAGGCGATGCACTGGCTGCCGGCGCTGCCTGCCCGGTGGTGCGTGTGCTCTGAGACGGTGCCTTTCAGCCCGGCGGGATTTTCATTGGTGTGGCAGTTGAGACAGAGCTGGTTGCCGGTGGCGATCAGGTTGGATGGATTGCGATTGCTGTGCACCTGGTGGCAGTCGAAGCAACGCAGGCCGCGGTGATACATGTTGCTCTGGACGAAGTCGTTGCCCTGCATGCGGTTCTTGTGTGCGCTTGCATCGGGGAAGAAGTAGAAGTCCTGGGTGCCGAGCTTTGCCTCTTCCAGATGCCAGACGTCGGCGAGCCGATCGCCCGGCAGATAGCCGACGGGCCAGTCTGGATACTCGCCATGGACGGGAAGCGAGACGGGACGTCCCTGGGTGTGGCACTGCATGCAGACGTCATTGCCGCGTACGCAGTCGAGGCGGCCAGGGTTCACGATGTTGTGCGTGGTGGGGTGAGCGACGTGCTCGCTGCCGGGGCCGTGGCATTTCTCGCAGCCCACGTTCCATTCCGTCACCTCGCGGGTGGCGAGGTTGTAGTTCACCGAGTGGCATCCGTCGCAGGTGGGGCCGGTGGGCCGATCCGTGTTGGCTTTGCCGTAGTAGGGCGTCCACCAGTCTGTGCCATCGGCGACGTGGTAGGGTAGCCACTTGCGATGCTCGATATCCCACTGCGCTGGCAGCGGAAAGTAGTCGCGGCCGCGCTTCTCGAAGTAGCGCTGCTTCCAGCGGCTGCCATAGACAAAAGCGACTTGGTCGAGAGTGAAGGTGCGGACCGGGTCGTCGTGTTCAAAGTCGCCGAGCACGGCATCGGGGTGGAGTTTTGGATCGCGAATGACATTGGCCATGCGCGTCTGCCGCCAGCCGTTGTATGCCGCCTGATGACAGGATTTGCAGGCGGCCGAGCCGACAAACGTTCTGGTTTTTGGCGTGGCCGGCTGTTGCGCATGCAGGCTGCACGCGACGGCGATCGCAGCGATGGTCGGCAGGAGTGTGCGCAGCATGCAGGGACGATGTGCGAGAGCATAGCGTAATGCCCGGCGGGACTTGTCATCAGAACTTCACCCGCTCCGGATGGGATGATGGAGCTTTGCGAGGCGCGAATGACTGAGGAGCGGAATCCGAAAGAGATCGGCATGCGCGATGTGCCGAAGAACCTGAAGCCGTATTTTCTGGGGCTGTTGCGGCGGGGGCCGCGCTGGAACGAAATTGAGGGTCCGGAGGCGGCGGAGCTGCTGCCGCGGCATCTGGCGTATCTTCGTGAGCAGTCGGAGGCCGGACGATACGTGGCGGCGGGTCCGGTGCTGGACGAGAGCGAGTTTGCCGGGGTGCTGCTGATTGCGGCCGGGACGCTGGAGGAGGCGGTGGCGCTGGCGGAGAATGATCCGGCGGTGCGGGCCGGACGGCTGGCGGTGGAGGTGCATCCGGTGCTGCTGCCGGCGCTGGATGGGGTGCGGGCGGTGTACCAGGGATCAGGGAATACGACAGGGAACAGACAATAGATAACGGACGGCATGAGCATAATCGGACGCGTGGCCCGTTGATATTTGCCTCGTCGCTGGAACTGACTATCGCCTCATCGCAGGGAATGGAGGTGCAGCGTGCCTGAGTCTGCCGAGCGCAGCGTGATGAGTGTCTGGTGGCGTATTGGCCTATGGTTCGTCTGCCTGCTGCTTGCCATTGCTCTTTTCAGCCTGCTCCTGAGCCTCTACTTAAAGGGTGTCGGATACGCCAAGCTATGGTTTGTCGTGCCCGTTTTCCGGGTCACGATGATGTGCGCGTTACCGATCTGGTGCTTGTGCCTGCCGGTTGTGATCGCGGCGAAGCGAGCAGAGGGATGGAAAATGTGGACCATCCTGCCGGTGGGGAGTCTCCTCGGGCCTTTAGCGGTGGGTCTGTGGTTTCTGGTTCTTCAAATAGGTGGCGCTAGCCCGCAGACGATGTGGCAGGGCGACCCGCTTATGGGGTGGGTCGGCAGCGCGATTGCGGGCATGATCTTTGCATTCATCGTTGGATTGCTGACGAGTTCCCTTTATCTGTTTGATCTTCAGAAGCCTGCATCGCCGATCATTGGCTGGCTTTCGCAGGTCTGCCCGGAGATTCTGCCGGGAATTGATGGAACATGATGCGAAGCCGAGCCGCGCGAGACGCCGTTCGAGGCTGAGGGCGTCGCCGGGGGCGCGCACCTTGGCGTCGTTGTCGAAGTAGACGTAGACATCGTGCGGGACGGGCTTCGTTGTCGGAGAATGCCGAGATGCGCTTGCCGCTGGGTGGCGCGCCGGTGGCCCAGGCGGCGACGCGAGCGGCCCAGGTCGCGATGGCCTGCCGACCGTAGCCGCTGGCGTAGAGCTCGCGCGAGCCGTGCAGGCGGCAGTAGACGAAGTCGGTTGTGGCATCGACGAGGCGGGGCCAGCTCACGGTGTCGGCGCAGACCAGAGCGATGCCGTAGCGGCGCAGCAGCCGGATGAACTCCTCGGAGAGAAAGCTGTCGTGACGGATCTCGATAGCGTGGCGCAGGGGACGGTTCTGATCTGTTTCTGTGTGGGCGCGGCCTTCGACGCGGTGATCGTGGCGGCGGCCGAGCTCTGCAGCTTCTGTTGTGGTGCGGGGCAGGAGTTGAAAGAAGGTTTCGAGCCGGGCTGGATCGAAAGACGAAGTCCGGCGGGAACTGCCACAGGATGGGGCCGAGCTTGGGTCCGAGGAGCAGCAGGCCGGAGGCAAAGAAGTTCGCGAGCGCCTGCTCGACGTTGCGCAGCTTGCAGCATGTGGGTGATGAAGCGCGAGCCCTTCACGCTGAAGACGAAGTCGTCCGGAGTGGCGGCGGCCCAGGAGGCGAAGCTCGAAGGCCGCTGCAGGCAGTAGAAGGTGCCGTTGATCTCGATGGTGGAGAAGCGCTCGGCGGCGTAGGCGAGCTCGCGCGCGTGGGGCAGCTTTTCCGGATAGAAGACGCCGCGCCATGGCGCGTAGGTCCAGCCGGAGATGCCGACGCGGATTTGGCCTCGCGGGCAGTTTGCTTCTGCCATGGTGGTTGAGATTGTCAAACGCGCGCTGCCGGGTGGATGGGCTGAGAAGAAGAAAATACCCGTGGTTGCTGCATCCTAAGGATGAAAGAAGAACAACCGGTCTATTGGCCGGATCCTGCTAAGGACAATTGGGCATGCACAGGTTTCGAGTGTGGGGGCCGCGGGCGAAGCGCGTCTCCGTGGTGGTGGATGGCGAGCGGTATGCGATGGAGAGCGAGCCGCGCGGCTGGTGGGCGGCGACGGTAGAGAAGGCGCATGCCGGCTCGCGCTATGGGTTTCTGCTGGGTGGACGAACCCGATGACAACCCGGACGAAAGCCGGTGCCCGATCCCAGGTCGGCGCGGCAGCCGGATGGCGTGCATGGCTTGTCGGAGGTGGTGGACCACTGCGGCTGTTCGCGTGGAGCGATGCGGGATGGCGGCCGCCGACGCTGGGCAGCAGCGTGATCTACGAATTACACGTCGGCACATTTACGCCGGAGGGGACGCTGGACGCGGCGATCGGACGATTGGATTATCTGCGCGAGCTGGGCATCACGCATGTGAGCCTGATGCCGCTGGCGGCGGCGGAGGGCGACCGGGGCTGGGGCTATGACGGCGTCGCGCTCTACGCTCCGCTGGAGGCGTATGGCGGTCCCGACGCGGTAAAGCGCTTCGTGGATGCGGCTCATCGGCCGCGGGCTCGCTGTGCTGATCGACGTGGTCTACAACCACTTCGGCCCGAGCGGGAATTACACCGGCAAATTCGGCCCTTACATCACGGACCATCACACAACGCCGTGGGGCGGCGCGGTGAACTTTGAAGATGCCGGCTCGGCCGAGGTGCGCGAGTTCTTCATCGAGAACGCGCTGATGTGGTTGCGCGACTATCACTTCGACGGACTGCGCATCGACGCGGTGCATGCCTTTATCGACCGGTCGGCGATGCATTTTCTTGAGCAGCTTGAAGAAGCGGTGCGCGCGCTGGGAAACCACACCGGCAAGCACTACGCGGTGATTGCGGAGAGCGATCTGAACGATCCACGGCTGGTGACCGCGCGGGAGGCGGGCGGCTATGGGCTGGATGCGCAGTGGAGCGATGATTTTCATCACGCGCTGTGGACGGTGCTGACCGGCGAGACGACAGGCTACTACCAGGACTTTGGCAGCATGGCCGATCTCGCGAAAGCCATCCAGCAGGCATTTCGTCTACCAGGGGCAGTATTCGCCGCATCGCAAACGCAACCATGGCCGGCCGGTCGGCGCGCTGCCGGCGGACCGCTTTCTGGGATACATCCAGAACCATGACCAGGTGGGCAATCGCGCGCAGGGCGAGCGGCTGAGCCAGGTCGTGGATATCGGGCGCGCGAAGATCGCGGCGGCGACTGGTGCTGCTCGGCCCGTTCGTGCCCATGCTGTTTGCCGGGGAGGAGTTTGCGGCATCCTCGCCGTTCCAATATTTCACCGACTTCCAGGACAAGGAGCTGGGACGGCTGGTGTCGGAGGGACGGCGGAAGGAGTTCGTGGCCTTTGGCTGGTCGCCGCGAGGAGGTGCCCGATCCGCAGGCGGAGGAGACATTTCTGCGATCGAAGCTGCGCTGGGAGGAGCGGGAAGAGGGCATCCATGCCGAGATGCTGGATTGGTATCGCCGGCTGATTCGCCTGCGCCGCGAGGAAAGCTGCCCTGACCTGCGGAGAGTTAGCGGAGGTGCGGGTGCGCTTCGATGAGAAGCAGAAGTGGCTGTCGGATGACGCGTGGCCCGATCGAAGTGGTCTTTCAATGCAGGAACATCCGAGGTGAGGCTGCCGGTCGTACATCGCTATGAAGCCTTGCTGGCCTCGGTGCCTGAGATCGTGTGCGAGGGGGATGGTTTGCTGCTCCCGGCGGGAAGCGTGGCGGTATTGCGCAGATCTGGATGTGTTGGCGGAATGTTAACTAAGAATCGGAAATGTACCCGCGATAGCATATCTGCGCTTCACGGGCCATCTTATGCAGCCGGTTGTGCATTCCTACCAATGTCCCCGCGGCAGCGAGTCCAGGGGATTGGCGAGGAGGGGGAATTGTTTGCGGAAGCTGCCGGCAATACTGGATGAGATGGTGGCTGGGGGAGTGTCCCCGGCGACCCTCCTGCGCGGCGACCATCGAGACGGTGACCGCCGGTATGGTCATGCTCGATCTCGAGGGCAGGATCCAGTATGCGAATCGGGCGTATTGCGAGATATCCGGTTACCCGCACGCCGGAGCTGCTCAACCGGAGCTTTCTATCGCTTGAACACCCCGAGGAACCGGCGGATGTGAGCGGGCAGCTCTCCCGGCTGCTGCGCGGGGAGAGGGAGAGCCTGCGCTCGGAAGCGCGTCATCTTGCGCGAGGACGGCTCCACGTTATGGGTGCACATCAGCGCCTCCCTGCTGCGCGATGCAAACGGGCAACCCGCACGCGGCGATCGCGGTCGTCGAAGATATGACGCCGCAGCACCGGACGGAAGACGCTCTGGAGGAGGCCCGGGCGGAGCAAATGCAATTGATGGAGGCGATCCCGGAGATGGTGTGGGTTGCGGGGCCCGCGGGTGAACCGGAGTACGTGAACGAACGCTGGCGTGCCTTTACCGGCGCCGAACTGGGCAATGAACCCTTCGGCGGACTGGATCTGATTCATCCCGAGGACCGCGAGCGGACCGCGCAGGTATTCGTCGATGCGCTGCGCACGAAGCGATCGTACGAGGTGGAGCATCGCATGCGGCGTTCTGATGGCAGCTACCGCTGGGTGCTGGCGCGGGCCCAACCGCTGATCGATGCATTGGGCAAGGTCGCGCACTGGTTCGGCGCGTCCACGGATATCCAGGAGCGCAAGAGTGCGGAGGGCCTGCTGCGGCGAACCGAGAAGCTGGCGGCGGCAGGACGGCTGGCCGCAACCGTGGCGCACGAGATCAACAATCCGCTGGAAGCTGTGGGCAACCTGCTTTATCTGGCGCTGCAAGAGGAGGATTTGCCGGATGTCTCCAAGCGCTATCTGCGGATGGCGAACGAGGAGTTGCGCCGCGTAAGCCATATCGTGAGCCAGACTCTTGGCTTCTATCGCGAGTCCAACGTGCCGCAGTCCATCGATTTGAGCGCAACTGGTGAACGATGTGCTGTCGCTCTACCAGCGCAAGCTGGATGCGCGGCAGATCCGAGTGGTGCGCAGCATGGAGAGGGTCACGGTGGAGGGCATCGCGGGCGAGCTTCGCCAGGTGCTGGCCAACCTGCATGTCAAATGCGCTGGATGCGATGGAGCCGAACGGCGTGCTGGCGATCGAGGTGCGGGCGCAGAACGAAGAGGTGCGGCTGACGATCTCCGATACCGGGCATGGCATCGCCACGCCGTTGCTCGATCACATCTTCGAGCCGTTCTTCACGACGAAGAAGGACGCCGGAACGGGGCTGGGGCTGTGGGTGTCGAAGGGAATCGTGGAGAAGCACCATGGGCGGCTGGAAGTGGTGAGCAGCCAAAAGGACTGAGGACCACGGAACCACCTTTGTGATGACGCTGCCGCGGCCGGCGGCGATGCTGCGGACTGCTTAGCGGCAGTCGAGATGGTGGCGACCGGAAAGCTGTATTCGAGAATCTTCAGAGCGGCAGTGAGTGGCGGAGCGCCATCGAGCGCGGCGAAGAAGCTGTCGCGCCAGTGCAGGATGTCGTGACGGCGCACCCAGGCGCGCATCCGCATCATGCGCCGGCGCTGTTCCTGCGGCTCCATGGCGAGCGCGCGGTTGATGGCTTCGGCGACCCCAAGCTCGTCGTAGGGATTGACCAGCAACGCACCGCGATGCAATTCCGGAGCAGCGCCTGCGAACTCGCTCAGGATCAGCACGCCATCGTTCTCGGTGCGGGCGGCGCAGTATTCCTTGGAGACCAGATTCATGCCGTCCTTGAGCGGCGTGACGAGGGCGAGGCTGGCCGCTCGATAGAGGGCCAGCAGCTCCTTGCGCGGCAGCGAGCGATGGACATAGTGGACGGGGACCCAGCCGGGCTGACTGTGCTCGCCGTTGATGTGGGCGACGAGCTGCTCGATCTCGTGCTTCAGCCGGCGGTAGCCGGTGATGCTTTCCCGGCTGGGCACGACGACCTGGTAGAGCGAGACACGGCCGCGCATCGCGGGATAGTCGCGTAGAAAGCGGGCGAAGGCGCGCAGCCGCTCCGGAATGCCTTTGGTGTAGTCCAGGCGGTCCACACCGATGGCGATGCGCACGCCATTGAGCTGGCGGCGTATCTCGAAGGCGCGGCGGCCCACCTCCGGGCTGGCGGCTCCTTGGGCGAACTGCTCGAAATCGATGCTGATGGGGAAGGCCTGAATGCGCGATCTGCGCGAGCGATAGGTGACCAGGCGATATTCGTGCTCGCGCTCGACTTCCACGCCGGGAAGGAAGGTGCGGATGCAGGCGACGAGGTTGCGCTCGTCGCGCGGAGTCTGCACGCCGAGCAGATCGTGCTCGAGCAGGCTTTCGAGGATGGTGCGGCGCCAGGGAAGCTTCTCGAAGATATCCGGCGCGGGAAACGGGATGTGCATGAAGAATGCAAGAGTGCAGTCCGGCCGCTTCTCCCGAATCTGCCTGCCGACATCCATCAGTTGATAATCCTGGATCCAGATGACGTCATTGGGCTGTGACGCCTTCAGCGATGCGGTGGCAAAGCGCTGATTCACGCGCAGGTAGAACTCCCAGTAGCGCGGCGCGAAGTTGCAGCGGGACTGAAGGTCGTGGAAGAGCGGCCACAGGATCTCGTTGGAGAAGCCTTCATAGAAGTTGGTCTGCTCCTCGCCGGAGAGGAAGACGGGGAGATAGCGCACAGAGGTGCCGCGGGTCGCGGTGGCGAGCACCTTTCGCACCTCGGAGTCATCGGCTTCGCCGGAACTGGCGGTGCCGGTGCTGCCCACCCAGGTGCCGCCGTATTCGGACAGGATCGGGTTCAGGGCGCTGACCAGCCCTCCGCTGGAGGGGGCGGCGGTAAGCTGGCCGGCATCATCTTTTTTGATGGAGACGGGCAAACGGTTTGAGATCACGAGCAGATGTTTCTGCGGCGTGCCGGCGGATTTGCGGCTCCCGGGCGGAGCCATTATGCGATGACTCTTTCCGCGGCGCGGATCCAGGCATCCAGGAAGGCGAGCAGATCCTGGGGCGGCTGGAGCCAGTACGCGGCCTGGCTGGGGCGCGGCTCGGAGCGGACGAGCAGAGTGAGCGCGCGGCCGCGGAGAACGGCGAAGGCATCTTCGTCCGTCGTGTCATCGCCGAGATAGGCCGCGGCGGCTGTGGGGAACTGAGTCAACATGTGAAGGGCGGCATGGCCTTTGTTCAGAGTATCCGAGCGCATCTCCACGCCACCATCAAAGATGAGCAATTGCAAGCCGCCGCGCCGACCGGCGGAGTTGTAGACATCGCTGGCGACCCGCTCGATTTTCTCTGCTGTCTCGGGCGTGAGGCCGCGCCAGTGAGCGGCGAGGCTGGCCGGTTTTCGCTCGATCTGCGCGGCGAGACCGGCCTGCTGGAGGGCCATCTCCAGGCTGTCGAGCACAGCCTGCTGTGCCGGGGCGAGACTGGCGAAGCTATAGACGCCGCCGGGGGTGAGATGCTCGCGGCCATGCGAGCCCCATATCTCGACGGAGCGCTGCATGGGGAGCAGCGATGCCAGCTCCCGCGCGGAACGGCCAGTAATCAGGGAGAGATGGACCGAGGGCAAGGTGCTGAGCCGATCCAGGCGCTCGGCGACACCGGGCCAGGGCTGGGCCTGCATGCGGTCCTCATGAAATGGAGCGAGGGTGCCGTCGTAGTCCAGCATCAGCAGCGACGGACCGCGGCCGACCTGGGCCAGTGACTCCGAACCGGAGTGCCACTTAGGAGGAGCAACGAGCATGATGTTCACCTGCATTGGATGCGCGTGTTGCACATTCGCCGCGAGCTTGAATCCGGAAAAACGTAGCCTTCACTCGAACATAAGAGCGAATGCTGTTGCTAGAACATTTTCACTGTTACTGGATACCGCTAATTCCGTGAAGTGTGGCTTTTCTTGACGGAAAAGCCACACGGACGGTGGCGCTCCGGCATGGACCTGCAGTGAAAATGCTCTAAGATACTTCTGGGGAGATTCTGCTCCACTCTCTCCACAGTTACAAATACCCAAGTTCCCAGAGGCCCCCGAGATGACACGCCACGAGATGATTGTTGCGCTGGACCAAGAGATACAGAGGCTGGAAACCGCTCGCACCTTATTGCACAACTCACGCGATGTAGCTGCCGGCATTGTAGTGAGAAACGGCTACGCGAAGCCGGCCGGACGGCGGCAGATCAGCCCGGAAGGGCGCAGACGGATCATCGAGGCGCAGCGCCGCCGCTGGGCCAAGCAGAAGAAAGCGACGGCTTGACGGGCAAGCAGCCCCGGCCGATGGTGCGTTTGAGTAGTGGAACGATCGTCAGTGGAACAACCGATGACGGACGCCGTGCTGCGCGTCAAGCTGCTGGAAGCTGAAGCGAAGGCACCCAGCGTGGCCCATCCGGGCAGCGATCTGGGCTTCGACCTGTATGCGCTGGAAGAGGTGGTGCTGGAGCCGGGCGTGATGACGCGCGTGCGTACCGGCATCGCGGTCGAAGGGCCGGAAGGCTATGGTTTCGTGCTGGGCGATCGCTCGTCGATGGCGGCGCGCGGCGTCACGTATGCCGGCGGCCGCATCGATGCAGGTTATCGCGGCGAAATCCTGGTTTGCCTGGTGAATGTCAATCAGCCGGTTTACACGCTGGTGGAAGACCGCGACCCGTCCGGCGGGCTGCGCGGTGTGACTTTAGTAAAGAGCGATGTGACCGTACGTCTGCATAAGGGAGATAAGATCGTGCAGATGACGCCCTTGCGCGCCTCCACACAATGGCCGGTGGTGGTGGTGGAAAGTCTGGCCGAGAGCAGGCGGGGAGAGCGCGGCTTTGGGTCGAGCGGGCGTTGAGATCTGGCGAACCGGGGAGAGAACGAATGGCGGCAGCAGGAAGTCAGGCGCAGGAGCTGAAGCAGCGCATCGAGAAGCGGACGGCGCGCGTTGGCATCATCGGACTGGGATACGTGGGGCTGCCGCTGGCACTGCTCTTCAGCGAAGAGCGCTTTCGCGTGACCGGCTTCGATATCGACGAAGCCAAGGTAAAGACGCTGAACGGCGGCGGATCATACATCGTCCGCATCGCGGCCGCCGAGATTGCGCAGCGCGCAAAAGACGGGCTTTGAAGCGACCAGCGACTACGATGGCCTGCGCGAGATGGACGTGGTGCTGATCTGCGTGCCCACCCCGCTGAATGAATACCATGAGCCGGACCTAAGCTATATCACCGATACCGTCAAGGCGCTGGCTCCGCGCCTGCGTGCGGGACAACTGATCGTGCTGGAGAGCACGACTTATCCCGGCACGACAGAAGAGGTGGTCGTTCCGCTGCTCGAGAAGGGCAACGGAACGGGGCTGCGGGTTGTGCGCAGCGAGGATGGGCACGGCGATGTTCACGTGGCCTTCTCGCCAGAGCGCGAGGACCCCGGCAACGATACGGTCGCGCGGCGGGATATTCCAAAGGTGGTGGGCGGCGTGGATCCGGTGGCGACGGAGCTTGGCTGCGCGCTTTATGGCTGCATCTTCAATCGCACCGTGCCGGTGAGCAAGCCGGCGGTGGCGGAGATGACCAAGCTGCTGGAGAACATCTATCGCTCGGTGAATATCGCGCTGGTGAACGAGCTGAAGCAGCTCTGCGCGCGCATGGGCATTGACATCTTCGAGGTGATTGACGCGGCAAAGACGAAGCCGTTCGGCTTCCAGCCGTTCTATCCGGGACCGGGCCTGGGCGGCCACTGCATTCCCATCGATCCCTTCTATCTTTCATGGAAGGCGAAGCAGTACGACTTTCATACCCGCTTTATTGAGCTGGCCGGGGAGATCAACGGCCAGATGCCGTATTACGTGGTGGATGAAACAGCGGCCGCGCTGAATGAGCATCGCAAGCCGCTGAAGGGCTCACGCGTACTGGTGCTGGGCATGGCCTACAAGCGCGATATCGACGATCTGCGAGAGTCGCCATCGCTGACCATCATTGAGCTGCTGCAACGGCGCGGCGCGCTGGTGGACTACAACGATCCGTTCTTCCCGACGGTCGGCCGCGGCCGGCACTACGACCTGCACATGCGCAGCACGCCACTGGACAAGATCGGCGAATATGATTGCGTGCTCATCGTGACCGACCACTCCAGCTACGATTTCGCGGCGATCGTGCGGGACGCACAACTGGTAGTGGATACGCGCAACGCTACGCGGGGAATCGATTCGCCGAAGGTTGTCCGCTGCTGAAGAATGCGCGTCACAACTGCGCGTGAGCGATTGGTTGTGCGGCGCTTCGCGCCGATATCGAACGATAGATACAGCAGGTCCCTCGCTCCACCTTCGGTTACGCTCAGGATGACAGAGTGATGGGGTGATTCAGCCCCCACACCGCATTAAAGGCTTTCGCTGTTACTTTTTACTGACGGCAACGAGCGCCTTTTGCGTGAGCCGCTGCTTGGTATTCGGCATTTCTGCCCACGGATCGCGGGTGAGACGTTTGCGCCATTCGTCAAAATTCGCGACCAGGCAGCGTGGCGGAGCGTCTGTCTTGAGCTCACTCCAGGCCATGGGCACGGAGACCGGAACGCCGCTCCGGCTGCGCGGCGAATAGGGCGCTACGGCAGTCGCTCCGCGCTCGTTGCGCAGATAGTCGAGATAGATGCGGCCGGTACGTGCGGCCTTGGTCATCTTCGTGATGTAGAGGGAGGGATTCTCCGCCTCCATGGCGAGAACGAACTGGTGCGCGAATTCCTTGACGGTGGGCCAGTCGTGTTCGCACTGAATGGGCGCGACGATGTGCAGTCCCTTGCCGCCGGTGCTTTTCAGGAAGGATTCGAGGCCCAGCTTCTTGAATCGTGCCCGTACTTCCGCTGCGGTGGCGGCGAGTGTTTTCCAGTCAATGCTTGCGTCGGGATCGAGATCGAAGATGATCCGGTCGGGATGTTCGAAGTCGCTGGCCGGAGCGCCCCAGGGGTGCAGCTCGAGGACATTGAGCTGGCCGAGCTCGGGAAGGACGGCGGCATCGGAAAGCATGATGTATGGCTCCGGCTTTCCGCTTTTGCGGTCGACGATTTCGACTGAGGTGATTCCCTTGGGAAGGCCCGCCTTCACATGTTTCTGAAAGAAGCATTTCGCCGCTGTCCCGGAGGGGCAGCGCACGATGCTGAGCGGGCGATCTGCGATGTGCGGCAGGATGTGGCTGCCGGCTTCGGCATAGTAGGCGACGAGCTGCTGCTTGGTGAGGCCGCTGTCACGATCGATGACCTTGTCTGGATGGGTCATGCGCGGCAGCGCAGGCGTGGCATGTGCCACCGCGGAAGGTGGAGGATCGCTGCGGCCTTTCGCCGCCGCACGCGCGCCGCGCGCATTCGGGATACCGGTGGGTTTCTCGCGCACCACTTCGGCCGCGGGCTTGTCTTCGCGGAGCCCTTTGAAAGAAGCCTGGCGGACGAGGTTGTCAGCGGTCCAGGTGCTGAAGGCAACCTCGGCGACGAGCTGCGGTTTCACCCAGATCGCGCCGCGGCGCTCTGCTGTGTTCACGGCCACAAACGGGTTCTTGTCGGAGCGAATGGATTCCAGCCGTTCACGTATCTGTGCCTGCGACTTTTGCGTGAATCCGGTTCCGGTGCGGCCGGCATAGATGAGCTTTCCGTCCTGATAGTAGCCAAGCAGGAGCGCCCCAAGTCCGTTGCCGCCCTTCGATGGCAGGGTGAAGCCGCCGATGACGAACTCCTGCCGCAAGCCGCATTTTACCTTCACCCAACTGGCGCTGCGGCCGGAGAGATAGATACTGTCAGCACGCTTTGAGACGATGCCTTCGGCGCCGTGGCGGCATGCTTCATCGAAGATGGCCGCTTTCTCGTCGCGGACGTGCTCGCTCACGCGGACTGCCTCATCGTCTAACGCTGCGATGAGATCTGCCAGTACGATTTTGCGCTCCGTGAGCGGCAGGTTGCGCAGCGAGTGTCCATCGAGATGCAGCAGATCGAAGACGTAATAGTGCAGCGCGTGTTTGGCGCCCTCCTGAAAGGCACTCTGCAACGCTGCGAAGCTGCTGATGCCGCGTTCGTCGAGGACGATGACTTCGCCATCGAGCAGCGCTGCTTTGGCCGGGAGCGCTTCGAGCGATGTTGCGAGCGATCGCATGCGATGGGTCCAGTCCAGACCGCTCCGGGTGAGCAGCTGCACCTTGCCACCTTCAACGCGCGTCTGCATGCGATAGCCGTCGAGCTTCAACTCGTGCAGCCAGTCTTTGCCTGTGGGTGGCTGTTCCGATGAGGAGGCGAGCTGAGGCGGAACGAATTTGGGCAGCGACTCCGTCGTGGCGCCCTTGGGGATCGCAATGCTGGATTTCTTTTTTGCGGATTTCTTCTTTGACGGTGCCGACTTCGCTCGCTCATCAGCAGCTAGTCCGGTGCGCGAGTCCCACACATGATCGGCGGCGCTGGCGATGGCATCGAGGTCGCGATGCGTGATCACGCTGTCGGGCTCTTCGTCGACGATGGCCGGGGCGTCGGCGGTGCGCTCGTATTCGTCGTGCTCCTTGATCAGCAGCCAGTTGGGCTTGGACTCCTGCGCGGCTTTGCCGCCCATGCGGATCAGCGTCCAGTGGCCTTTGAGCTTGTGGCCGTGCAGGATGAACTTGAGACGTCCGGTGCGGAAGCCTTCATTGGCATCGCCAACGGGCTCCCAGGTGCCGGTGTCCCACAGCATGACGGTGCCGCCGCCGTATTGTCCCTTAGGGATCGTGCCCTCGAAGCCGCCATATTCCATGGGGTGGTCTTCGACCTGGACCGCGAGGCGCTTGTCCGCGACGACGTAGCTTGGACCTTTGGCGACTGCCCAGCTTTTGAGGACGCCATTCCAGCCGAGGCGGAAGTCATAGTGCAGCCGCGTGGCGGCGTGCTTCTGGATGACGAAGGGCAGCTCGTCTGCTGCGGTCTTTGCCTTTGCGCCGCCGCGCGGTTCTGCGGTGGTGGAGAAGTCGCGCATCTCGCGATAGCGGGCGAGCTGCGCATCCACCGCGGCGGCAGGACTCTTGTGCTCTTCTTCGTGCGCGCGGGCATCAGGCGGCCTTGCGGCGGCGCGCTTTGGCCTTCGCGTGTTCGCCGGCGGCATGCTCAGCGTGGCCGGATTTCCGCTCCGCCAGGCTGCGCTTCAGCGCATCCATCAGGTCAATGACCTTGCCTGGCTTGGCCTCTGGATGACGTTTTGGCAGGGGCTTGTTCTCAAGCTTGGCGTCGACGAATTCGCGGAGGGCCTTTTCAAAATCGTCCTTGAAAGCGGACGGCTTAAAGGCTTCGCTATAGGACTCAATCAGTTGTTGCGCCATGGCGAGCTGTTTCTTATCGACCGCAGGTTTCTTGAAGTCCTTGTAGTAAGTCGGCCGGATCGCGCAGCTCTTCTTCGTAGCGCAGCAGGTACATGTTGAGCCAGGGCGACTCCTCGTCAGCGGGCGGCGCGATGGCGACGAAATGCTCGCGCCCGCTGAAGGTGATCTCAGCGAGTCCCACGCGCTCACTTTCGCGTAGGGCGCGGCTCATGGTTGCCATGGTGCGCGCCTGCAATTCATCTTTGGGGATAAGAAAGTAAGGACGCTCAAAGAAAGCCGGGTCAATCGAATTGCGCGGAACGAAGTGCTCCAGGGTCACGGTTTTCTGTCCGGGAAGGCGAAGACGCTTGAGGTCCTCCGGCTCGATCGACAAGATATTTGCCCTTCTCATATTCATATCCCTTGGCAACATCCTCTGCCTCCACCGTTTCGTCGTCTGCGGCGATCTTGCGGTGATGGATCCGTTCGCCGGTCTTGCGGTCGACTTCGTGGAAGGCCACCTGCCGGGCCGAGGTGCTTGCCGGCACAATGCTAACTCCAAAAGAGACGAGTGAGATCTGAATCTGTCCTTGCCATGTAGGTCGCGCCATGCACGCTGTGATTCCTAGCAGGATGGATTGGCTGCCCTCCGCAGCGGTTTTGGTTGAGCGGCGCTTTGCGCCGGCATTGAACGATAGGTACAGCAGGTTCTTCGCTCCACCTCCGGTTACGCTCAGAATGACAGAGGGGGTGTGACGGTTACGCTCAGGATGACGGAGTGGGATGAATGGACCGCTACTCGGGCTTTTCGACTGCGAGGTTATCGAAGCTGGTGTGGTCCCAGCCGGAGCCGATGCCGATCATGCCGTGGGCGTGGCTGTGGTCCTGGAGATCTGCGACGCGTTTGCCGTCGATAGCGGCCCGGATGGTGTTGCCCTGAAAGCTCAACTCCATGCTGTGCCAGCGGGAGGAGTCGAGAGCGATGTTACCCGCTGCCAACTGTTTCTCTGCCTTCTTATATGCGGTCGCGAGCAGCGCCCAATGGCCGTCTGCCTGGACGCGGAGGACATATCCGCTGGGATAGCGGGCCTTCTGGTCTTGAAAAACATCGGCTGAATCGATGCGGCCGATGAGTGTGGCGATTCCGTTGGCGGGAAGACGGAAGTCGGTGTGCTCGCGGTAGTCAGTCCAGTGAATGTCGCCGGCCAGGGTCCATGGATCGGGAAGGGGTCCCCAGGGGATCGGCTTCTGCGTGATGACCTGATCCAGGCAGCGGCCGGGCCTCCCGATGCAGGGGTGCACTTCGTAGGCGCCATCCTGGTCAGAGAGGTAGGCCGGCGCGCGCAGCAGCGGCGTTTTCTCAAAGGATTCGCGATAGGGAAACGGGAAGGGTCTTCTCAGGCGGCGGCGCGGCTGTTCCTTTGTGCTGACCGACCGTTGTGGTGATGGTGTAGAGCGAGTCCGGATCAAAGGTATAGGTGAAGTTGCCGTCACGTGGCGTGATGTCGCCGACATGCTCGAAGGTGCGCTGCTGGTTCGTCTCCCAGACATGCAACGCGCCGTGGCCCAGCGTGCCTTTGATCGCAACCGTCATGCTGGTTGGCTGCTTGCTGTTGATGGTTTCGACGACCATGCTCCAGTCGTGCCCGGTGGGAGAGGCTAACGTGACATAGCTGCCGGGAGATAGCTGTCCGGAGGCGTCTTTCAGGTAGCGCCACCCAGGCTGTGCGAACTGTGTGGTGTGGGCGGTGGCCCAGATCGCGCCCTGTACGTCGTAGTGTCCGGACCATGGCGTGTTCGCGTACATCAGGCCGGAGTTGGGCGCGGCCAAGATGTCGTAGTACGAGGTGACCGGACTCCATATCTCGGTTTTGGTGAAGTGGCCTTCGAGATAGTTTTCGTTATAGAGGTGCGCCAGGCTGCGCCCGCCGATGGCCCAGTCACGCGAGAGGATATTCGAGGCGCTGGATTCGGGTTGATCTTCGCTGGACCACAGCGGCTTGCCTGCGCTGGTGGCATCGGGGGGCGTGGTGAGCTTGCCCTTCTCACGCGGGTAGTGGACGCTGACGACATCGACTGCCTTGTTGAGCGCGGGGTCCTTGCGCATGGCATCGAGGATCTCCCACTGGCCCTTGCCTTCGTGGGGATATTCATCGCAGCAGACGATCTTTGTGCCGGGGCGCTCTTTGTCCAGCACGCCGCGCAGCGTCTTCACGTACTGCGCATCGAACGGTGTTTCGTTCCAGATGCCGGTGTACGGAATGTTGAGGTGGTCCTGGGATTGGCCGCCGTTGAGGAAGACGGCGACGTAGTTTGCCATCGCCGGCGTGTACAGCGTGCGCTTCCCGGTGGCGCCGGTCGAGTCAGGCCCAACCCAGGCTGGCGCGCCCCAGGCGAGCGTGTCGAGAATGATTTTAGGATTGCGGCGGTGAGCTTCCTGCATCAGCCACCATTCGTAACCGCGGGTGAAGTTTTTATCCTGCGGCGTGCGCATGTGGCTCGGCTCGGAGCCATCGGTGGAGTTCACGTCGCCGCCGATTTCCACTTTGAGATGCTGCAGCGCTGCGCCGTAGTCTGGCTTGAAGAGATAGTCGAGCACCTGGGAGCGATAGGGTTCGGGATAGTCATAGAGCAGGCGCGAGGATGCGCCGGCGCTGACTGCGCCCAGGCCGTCAAAGACCCGGCCGGGATTTGCGGGGTCGAGGGTGACTGAAACTGACTGCGCTATGGCGACGGTTGTAGTGGCTACAGAGCAGAGAAAAAGTGCAAGAGACAAGCGAGCGTGCATTCTGTATTCCCGTCCCAAAATTTCATGAGAAACCCGAAGAAAATGTGCCCCACCTGATCGCAGTAGGTGGGGCAGGGAAAGACTGCAAATCGTATCAGGACATGGCTAGAAGTAGTACTTCGCTGCGAGTTGGAAGAAGCGCGGGTTGGGTGTAAACGCGCCGAGCGAACGCGTAGTGGTGATCTGACCGCCGTTGGAGTTGTTGCTGCCGCTAGGCTGGCCGAAGGCTGGCGTATTGAAGAGGTTGAAGATGTCCGCGCGCACCTGCAGGTATTGAGTTTCAAATGTGCTGAAGTTCTTGAACACGCTCATGTTGATGCGCTGGTAGCCGGGCCCATAGACCTGGTTGCGCGCTGTACCCAGGTAGGGCAGCACCGCGTCCAGTGTGTCGAGCGGGTGTCCGACAGGGTCGGTCGCGGTCTGTGTATTGGGAATGTCGCTAGCCGGCAGCGGATTCCCAAATGCGCATGGGTTGAACCAGTTGGTGACGTTCCTGGTCTTGGCTGCGCACTGGGTTCCGGCATTCGAGGGGTCGGGTGAGCCGCCGGCCGCGTACGGATCGCGCAGTAGCACCGCGCGCGCGGTGTTGGCGCCGTTCGCTCTGGAGTTGTTCGGATTCACGGTGAACGGATTGCCGGTTTGTGCCACAAAGACCAGATCGGCCGACCATCCGCCCGCCACCTGATTCACGATGCCGCCCCGGTCCAGAAATTCGCGTCCTTTGCCGAAGGGCAGTTGATAGCTGGCATTGAGAGTGACACGGTGGCGCACATCCCAATCGGAGTTCGTATATTCGTAACCGATGGGTACCACCAGCGGACTGCGATAGACGCCTGCGCCCCCGTCGAGCGGCGTGGCGGTGTCATCCAACGCGTGGGCGTAAGTGTAACTGGCGAGGAAGTAGAGCCCCTTCGAGTTCCGCTTCTCGAGCGTCACCTGGCCGGAGTTGTAGCTGCCGACGCCTTCGTAGCTGTCGAACTGTGAGCCACCGAATCCCGGGAAGGGCCGGATGTTCTGCGAACTATCCTGCGGACCTACCAGTCCGAAGGGCGCATTCTGATCCGCGAAGGCTGTCAGGCGGCGCGAGACATTCCCCACATATCCCGTGGTCAGGCTGAGCGTGGGCGAAATGGCGTACTGGGTGGAGAGGTTGTACTGCTCACTGTAGGAGGCGCGGAACTGCGTCTGCGATCCGACCAAGCTGGGTGTATTGAGGAAGTTCTGCAGGCCCTGATTGATGGCGTTCTGAAAACCGGTCCCAAGGGTTAAGCCATCGGTGGGGCACACATTCGAGGTAGTGCTGCAGCCCGGGGCGGTAAAGCCCGAGGAAAAGGAGAATGGATAGTTAAAGCCCGGGTTAGGTGCGCCGCCGACGCTCTCCAGCCCGCCGTAGAAGAGGCCGAAGGCGGCACGCACCACGAAGCGATCCGTCGGGCTGTAGGCGAAGCCGACACGCGGGCTGATGTTGGTGTATTGCGAGTCCACGAGCGAGCGATTGCCGCTGTACACCAGGTTGATATTGTTCGTGGCGAGCAGGTTGAGGAAGGTGGGCGCGAGCGGCACGTTGCGCTTGCTGTTAACCAGCACATAGTTCCCTGTGCCTGAGCCTGGTCCGTTGATGGCTGTGGGATACCAGTTTGCCTGGTTGTCGTGGCGCTCCTGAGTCGGCTGATAGTAGTCGTAGCGGATGCCCAGATTTAGAGTCAGCCGCGGCATGATCTTCCAGTCGTCCTGGAAGTAGCCGGAGTTGTACCAGCGCACGTTGTCGATGTTGAAGTAGTTGGACAGCCCGGCGCTGTTCTGTTGATCGGCAAGGAAGTCAGCCACGCCTGAGCCAGTAAAGCTCTGCCCGGGGTTTGAGGTATAGAAGCCGGTGTAGTTGTAACCGCCATGCGGGTTGGTGGGCGCTGTGGTGGAGAAGCGCACATGCTGGAAGGCGACGCCAGCCTTCAGGGTGTGATTGCCGGCGACTTTCGTGACGTTATCCAGGATCTGGAAGACATTCTCGTATTCGATTGCCGGATAAAAGCCCGGTGAGCCGAAGCTGCTGATGCCGGTAATGCTGGTGCTGGGCAGGCCGCCATTGTTCTTCTGGAAGGGTATGCCGCCCAGTCCCACGGTGGGCGCAATGTCTTGCTGCGCACCCGGCTGCAGGAACTGAAAGTGGCCCCAGTTGTAGCCGAAGCGGAACTCGTTCGCCAGGGTTTGGGTGAACTCATGGGTCTCGCTCAACGCATAGTTCTCGCCCATATTGATGGTGGATCCATCGGACCCATAGCCGCCGCCGTCGAGAATCGGCCCGAGCGGCGGAGCATAGTCGCCGCGCTCGTTGTAGTAGCTCATGCGGAAGAAGGCCTGGTCGTGCTGTGTCGCGTTCCAGTCAATGCGGCCATCCCACTGCACGGTGTTGTCGATGTTGTTCCGGTTCAGAACATAGTTGTTGAACGTTTTGCCGCCGTTGGCATTGGGCAGCGGATAAAGATTGAGAAGGCCTTGCGCGATGGTATTGATCTGACTCGGGCAGAACACGTTCTGCTGGCCATTGCAGGCGAGAGGCGCAGAGCCTTTGGACCCTGGCTGGTAGAGCAGCGTGGGCTGGCTGTTCCCAGTCAGGCTGGGGTTCAATAGCTCGCTGAAGTTGCCCTGGCGCATCAGCGCAGTGGGCACCGTCTCGGTGTCGGTCTCCCCGAAGATGATGCGGTTGGCTTCGACATCGCCGAAGAAGAACAGGTGATTTTTGAGGATCGGACCGCCGATGGTGCCCCCGAACTGATTCTGCCGGTACTTCGGCTTGGTCTTTGCGAAGTAGTCCACGGCGTCCATAGCATCGTTGCGCCAGTACTCCCACAGGTCGCCGTGCAATCCATTGGAGCCGCTCTTGATTGAGGCATTGATCACGCCACCCGCAGAGTGGCCGAACTGTGCATCGTAGTTGCTGGTCTGCACTTTGAATTCGGCCAGCGCATCGGGCGGAGGCTTCACTACGAAAGCTGCGCCGTTCAGGAAGTCTACGGCGTTCGAGTTGTTGTCGACGCCATCCAGGACAAAGTTGTTCTGCTCCGCACGCTGGCCATTGGCGTTGAAGTCGCCCTTGCCCTCGCCGCGCGATCCGTTGGATTGCGTCACGCCGGCGGTCAATTGCGCGATGAAGACGTAGTTGCGACCGTTGAGCGGGGTGTCGTTGATGACCTGCGAGCTGACCACCTGTCCGGTCGACGACTGCTGCGTCTCCAGCAACTGCGCCGCGCCGGAGTTCACCGTGACTGTTTGCGCTACGTTGCCGGTCTGCAGCTTGACGTCTGCCGAGAGCCGCTGGTTCACATTCAGCACCAGGCCGGGCAGAGACGCGGTGGAAAATCCAGGCGCGGACGCGGTCACCGTGTAGTTGCCAATTTTCACTGGCGAGAAGACGTAAAAGCCATCCTTGTTCGTGGTGTTGTTCAGCACAAGCCCGGTATCGTTCTCTGTCAGCGTGATCTGGGCGTTTGGCACGACTGCGCCGGAGGTATCAGTGACCGTACCGGTGATGGTGCCCTGATCGATCTGCGCCGCTAATGTCAGGGGCAAACCCGCTCCTAACGCGAAGAGCATGACGATGCGGATGAGCCATGAGCCCGGCGGAAAACTGCGGTTGCGTGGGAAGTGCATTGGCCAGCCTCTATCAAATTCGGGTACGTTCCCGAGAATTTACTAAAACGATGCGAGATTAGGCGTTGTAACAAAGCCTTGTCAAGCGGATCGGCACGGAGGGCGCTTCATTTCATCCCTATCAAAGTGCCTGTTGCGTCACACTCGGAATCCGGTTGCGGGAAACCGCGCATTTCATTTGACTTAATCGGTAACGTGCACGAAAACCAGCAATGGGCGGGGGCGATAGTCATGCACCTGCGCTAGGATGCAGGTTGCATGGAAAAAGGGAAGAAGCCAGCAGGTATCAAGGACGTCGCCCGGGCCCTGGGAATCTCCATCGCTACCGTCGATCGTGCCTTTCACGATCGCCCAGGCGTGAACCCAAAGACCCGAGCGCGAGTGCTGGCGATGGCGCAGAAGCTGAACTACCGGCCGAACCTGGCGGCGCGCAACCTGAAATTGAATCGACGTTTGGCCATCGCAGTCTATCTGCCAGAGCAGATCCACTCATTCTTTACGCCGCTGGTCGAAGGTGTGCGCTCCGCAGCGGATAGTGTCTTCGGTGTGGAGATTGATGTCGAATATCGCACTCACCCGCGGATGGGCGAGGGGGACCTGGCGCTGCTCGAATCGATTCCCGAAGGAAGGTTCGACGGCGTCATCTTCACCCCTGGCGATCCGGCGAAGTTGGAGCCGGTCATCAACCGGCTCAGCCGCTCCGGGACGGCAATGGTATGCGTTGCCAGTGACGCGCCACACAGTGAACGCATGACCGCCGTCTCCGTGGATGCATACGTGAGCGGCGCGCTGGCTGCGGAGTTGCTCGGCCGCACTATTCCGCGCAGCGGCAGTGTCGCGATGATCACGGGTGAGCTCCATGTGCTGGATCATGCGGAGAAGCTGCGCGGCTTCGCTGCCAATCTGGCCTTGCTGGCGCCGCATCTTTCTCTGCTGCCGGTTGTGGAATCACATGAGAGCGCGCAGGAGGCATTGCGCCAGACACGCAATCTGCTCAAGCGCAACCCGGAGGTCGCCGGCATTTACGTGAGCACGGCGAACAGCCTGCCGGTATTGCGGGTTCTCGAGGAGCAGCAACTACTCGGCAAGGTGCAGGTGCTCTGCACGGATTTATTTCCCGAGCTGATTCCGCTGCTGGAGGGCGGACGCATTCTGGCGACGCTCTATCAGCGGCCGTTCGCGCAGGGGAAGACTGCCTTCGAGATACTGCTGCGGTATCTTGTGGAGCGGGTGCGGCCGGAGCACGCAACACGATTGGCGCCTCACACTGTCTTCCGGAGCAATCTGCCCCTTTTTGCCGATCGGGTTCGCAGCAAGGCTCGTATCGGCGCGACCTCGGGAGCACGCGGCGCCTGATCCGCCACAGAACGCAGCGAGGCAAGGCAGTGGGAAATCTGATTGAATCGTGCGGCCGCGTTCGTCTCCTTTGCCCGAGTGCACCATGGAAAATCTGCTCTAGTGCGCGGATGCGTCTTCGATCTGTTCGAGGCTGCGTCCCTTAGTCTCCGGCACCAGAGCCCGGACACCGATCCAGCCAACCAGGCATGTCACGCCATAGACCACGAACGCTCCCGACTGGCCAAACGCGCCAGTAAGTGCGGGGAAGGAAAAGGTGAGCAGGAACGATGACGCCCATAAGGCGGAGACAGCCAGCGATACGCCACGGGCACGGATGCGATTGGGAAAAATCTCCGTAATGAGCACCCATGTGACTGGCGCGAGCGTCATGGCGTAACAACCGATGGCGCAGAGCGTCAGCAGCAAAATGGGCAGGCCACGCAGGTGCAGGTGATAGACAATCGCCAGCGCGATGTGGACTATGCCGACACTGGCGCAGCCGAGCAGCATGAGAAAGCGGCGTCCGATGCGGTCGATAAAGAGCATCGCCAGCAGCGTGAAAACCAGATTGATGGCGCCGGTGATGACGATGTTGAACAGGATGTCGTTCACGCCGTAGCCGGCACTGCGATACACCTCTTCTGCATAGTTGAAGAGAATGTTGATGCCGCTCCACTGCTGCAGCACCGCGAGCCCGATGCCGATGAGCACCAGTCGTCGCATGCCCGGCGATAGAAACTCACGCCAGCCTGTCGCCTGGACGCTATCGCGCTGCAGATGCTCCGCGATGCTGTGTACCATGCTACCGGCGTACTCCTGGCCGCCCATCCGCTGAAGGACGCGTTCTGCGTCAGCCGCTCGATGACGAGAGAGCAGCCAGCGCGGGCTCTCCGGAATCACGCCGGCCAGAAGAAACAACAGCAGCGCAGGTAAAGCGACCGCAGTGAACATCCATCGCCATCCGTACATTGCGTTCCAGGTCGCCGCTGAAAGCGAGCCGTGGAGGAGTTGCGCGCCGCGGGTACCGATCTGCCAGTCGAAGACCTGCGCACCGAGGATGCCGCAGACGATGGCGAGCTGGTTGAGACTGACCAGCCGCCCGCGCCACTGTGCGGGACTGATCTCCGCGATGTACATCGGAGAGATGTTTGAAGCGAGTCCGATGGCGAGTCCGCCCACGATGCGCCATGCAATGAATGCGGCGAAGGAGAAAGCCCAGCCGGTGAGCACGGAGGAGACAGCGAAGAGAGCGCCGGCCAGCAGCAGGGAACGCTTGCGGCCCAAACTGTCGCCGATGATACCGGAGAGCAGCGATCCAGCGAGACAGCCGACCAGCGCGCAACTGTTGGCCCATCCGATGAGCGTGTCAGTCGTCAGATGGAAGTACGCTTCGTAGAAAGGCTTTGCGCCACCGATGACGACCCAGTCATATCCGAAGAGAAAGCCGCCGAGCGCGGCGACGGCTGCGATCCAGAGCAGATATCCAAGCCGAAGCTGGTGCGCATGGGGCTCGGCCGGCGATGCGGCTGACGGTGCGGAGTGCACTTAGCTTGTCCTGACGGGTGTGTACGAATCGGATCCGGCCTGCAGAGTCGTTGCGCGCGTGGCGAGCTTCGCCTCCTGCATCAAATCGGACGCACCCGCATGATTGCTGTCGAGCGTGAGCACTGTTTCGAGCAACGGAATCGCGGCTTCCGGTCCGGCGAGACCATAAGCAGCTTGTGCACGCAAGAATGCCGCGAGCACGCGATTGCGGTGACCCAGATCTTCACGGAAGAGCAGCATCGTAGGCAGTGACGTGGCGAAGTAGTCGATTTTCGGCTCCTGCGCTTCGAGCTCATCCGCGTATGCGGAGATACTGCGGAAAACCTGCTCCGCCTGGTCCCGTTGCTGGAGTTTTTCAAGTGCGGCGCCTCTCCAGTACGTCATGTCGGAGACGGCGAGCACGTTCATCTGCTGGAAGTCGCCTGCTTGCCGGGAGGCGCGCCGCCACCAGCACTCAGCTTCTGCAGGATTGCCGGCCGCAGCATGCGCAACGCCGAGCGCGTATTCGATATCGCTTTTGTTGGCGAGGAGATGTCGAGCTTCGCCAAGCGATTGCGGAGGGTTGAGCGCTGCCTCCAAATGCATGATCGCGTCCGCCGGCTTGTCCGTTGCTAATGCGCGGCGGGCTAGCAACAGAGAGGCGCGCACAAACTGGCCGAGCACCAGTCCTTCGCCGCCCTCCCAAGGTTGAAAATTCCGCGATAGCAATCCGGCAAGAGCCTGCCCCGGCTTTCCGGTCTGGTTGTAAAGCATCGCGACTTCTACGGACAGATCGTCACGAAGTGCGACGAGATCGGCATGGCGTAGCAGTTCGGCAACGCGCTGGGAAGGTGAGACACCCGTGCGCTTCCAAAGCTGATCGCGCTCATACAGAATGCGGCCATCCTGTGGATCGGCGGCTTGCGCGCGATCGAAGGCTGCGAGAGCGGCGTATGCATCTCCTCGCACATTGAAGAGTGCGATGCCGAGGTTGCGATGAACGGTGGGGAATGTAGGATCCAAGGACGCGGCACGCTGCCAAAGATCGACCGCTTCGTCGTAGCGCCGGCGATCGTAGAGCAGATTGCCGAGATAATATGGCGCGCGCGCATCGGTGGGAACGGCCTGGATCGCCGCCTGCAGCACCAACATCTCTTCCAGGCGATGGGGGAAGCAGTAGTCCGGCGGCGCCGCGGCGGCGCGTTGCCATGCCTGATCGGCTTTCTCCTTGCAGCCCACGCGGTGCTGGAGATAGCCGAGCGTGTAGTCCACCAGCGGCGCGCTGCCATCTTTTGCGTACGCATCCGCAGCTTCCAACAGCGCGATCGCTGTCTCGTGCCGACCACAGGCAGCGTAATCCCACACCAGGTCGAGGAGCGCACGATTATCTGACGGAAGCTCGCCGAGCGCGAGATGGCGGCTCCAGTGGTCGAGCTGGTCCATGGTGCGCGTGTCGGCAAGCATGGCGCGCGCTTCGTCCTCACGACCGAGCGTGCGAAGAGCGATCACAATCAAGTTACGGACATTCAGGTTGTTGCTGTCGCACAGCAGGCTGCTTTGTGCATGCTGCAGCGCAGCGTCCCGGCGGCCGGCTGCTGCATCCGCCTGGGCAAGCGCGTAGTACGCGGGAGCCTTCCATGCCGCGTTCCACATGGCCTTCGAAAAGGCGTCGTAGCTCTCCGCACTCCGATCCATGAAACGCAGCACCAGCCCGAGCAGATAAAAAGGCTGCCCATCCGCCGGATTGGGGTTGAGCATGGTGAGCCGCTGGATCGCCTTGCGCAGCAGCGCTTCCGCGACTGTGAACTCGCCACGCTGCATGTGCCACTCGCCGAGCGCGGTATTTGCCCGCGCGTCAAATGGATCGCGGCGCACTGCTTCCTTCCAATAGATCTCCGGCCTTCGTGTTGCGTGACGGTACTGAGCCAGATGGGCGCCGGTGAGATACAACTCTTCGTTAGACGCGATCGAAGCAGGCTCCGGAGGCTCCGCAGCGACGGCAGGCACAGGGGCCGGGACGATTTCGCCTGGTGCGTATCGGAGCAGCAACGCTCCATTCGCTTCCACCGTGACAGCAAGGTCGCTCTCCGGTACCAGGTTGCTGACTCTGTGCTCCTCGAATCTGTATTCAAGGAGCAGCGGCTTGCCGATCCGAATATCCTGTGTCCATTTTGCGATAACGGCGCCGCGATCAGACAGCGTGACGGTTACGTCGCTGAGGTTCGCGGTTGCCTGCACTCCAATGCTGACCTGGCGCTCCTGTGTTGTGAGGCTGAGTGAGCATTGCAGGCAGGCTGCCTGGGGCGGCCCGATACGTTGCAGTGGATACCAGAATTGCGAAAAGCGCTTCGTCTCACCCGGCACGAGAAAGGAGAAGTCTGGTTGATTGTCGGTGTACACTCCCGCCATCAATTCGATATATGGGCCGTCATTGTCCGTAAGGCTGCGGTCCCATGCGTAGCCGAATTCGTGATTTCCCCACGTCCACTGCTTTTTGCCCGGTGCGATGTGGTGGTCTGCAATGTGCAGCACGCCTGCCTGTGCGCGATGATCGTATCCGCCCAAGAAATCCTCCCTGGTGGAAGTGATCATGTAGCTGGTCGGTACAGGAATGTTTGCATACCAGCTCAGATCGTCCGGTGAGTAGGAACCGTCCGGTCGAAACTGTCGCGGCTGCTCTTCCGCAGGCACGCCATCGCGCGCGCGCGCAGGGTAGTCGATGCCGTAATAGGGGCGATCGCTGTGCGGGAAGGCCGTGATCGCGCGCTTGGCATGATCCGCCACATAACGCACATCTGGCGGGAAGAACGACTGATACTCTTCATGCACGCGCGTTGCCATATTCGCCCACCATAGAAAGGTCTGCTGGTAGGGCGTTCGGTTGTAAAGGCGCACCTTCAGCTCGACGAGAGCACGATCCGGATACAGGCATACGCCGTGCATTCCCTTCATCCGCTGCATCGGATCGTGATCGCTGCACCACACCGTAATAGAGCCGTCGGGATGTCGCTCGATCTCTGTCTCGACCGGCATGAATGTCGCCGGTCGATGATGCTGCGGCCAGTTGAATTCGACGCCGCCGGAGATCCATGGGCCTGCCAATCCGACGAGAGCCGGCTTGATCACGTTCTGCCGGTAAAAGAAATCGTAGCCGTTGGTTTTGTCGACGCCAACGTGAATGCGCCCACCGATCTGCGGCAAAACCATCAGTCGCAGATACGAATTCTCAATGTGTACCGCATCCCACGCTTGCTCAGTCGGCTTCTCTGCAATGCGATCCACAAAGGGCATGGGATAGACGCGCCCGCTACTTCCCTGATACACCCGCGTCTCCAGGAACATGGGATTACGATCCGGAGGATGTGGCGGGTAGGTCCGAAGGACGACTGGTTGGCTCCACGCCTTGACGGCGCCCGTCTCTTCAGCAGGGGCTGAGGGAAGCTCCAAGCGAAATGGTAGGGAAGCAGACTCTCCGGGCATGCCTGTCACTCAACGCTCTTCGCGATTCCGAAATCGACGCGCACAGAAGCCGAAACCGCCCAAGCTGGGAGAATACTCTCGCATCGGTAACGTACACGAGAATGACATCGAGAGGAATGGAGTGTCAAGCCGCCTCGTCGTCGGAGATGGGCTTCTCTCGATCCTGCATGCCTACAGTACTTTGCAATTGGCACCGCAGGATTCTCCCGGGCCCCACCGGCTCGTGAGGGGCGAAGCATTGGGAACGTGCCCGTAAATATCGCCGGGTCAGCCTATGCGGCTCCCACCGCGCCAAGTAGGAATCCTCACGGTGAAGGTCGAGCCTTCACCGGGAGCACTCGACACGCTGATTGTCCCGTGATGGGCTTCGACGATGGCGCGCGATATGGCCAGACCCATGCCGGTGCCCGGCAGGCGATGCGCCTGGGCGCGACCGCGATAGAACTTTTCAAAAATCAACACCTGTTCGGACTCGGGGATTCCTACGCCCTGGTCGGTAATGTTTATCGCGATCCGTTCTCCGTCGGCGACTGCTCTTACGCTGATCGGCGTTCCGGCCGGCGAATACTTCGCGGCATTTTCCATCAGATTGCAAATCACCTTCTGAAGCCATGCTGCGTCGGCCAGCACGCGAAGCAAATGGGGTTCCGCAATGATGCTCACCTTCCGCGATCCAAGCTGCGTTGCGCAGGCGAGGATGCCCTGCTGAACCACGTCCTCCACGCTGGCCGGCTGCAGGTTCATGTGAACCTCCTGCGTGTCCAGTTGCGCCATCTCGACTGCCTGCGCGATCAAGTGGTTTAGCCGGTCCGTCTCTTCGTCGATGATGGTCAGGAGTTCGTGTCGATCGTCCGCGCTTACGGCAGCGGGAGAGAGCATGGTTGTCGCAGAGGCTTTGATCGCGGTCAGTGGCGTGCGGAGCTCATGCGTGATGGAGTCCAGCATGAGGCTGCGCAGCCGCTCGCTTTCTTTTGCGGCCTCGCTGCGGGCTGCGTTCTCCAGCGCCTGCGCGCGGTCGATGGAAATCGAGACAAGACCGCCGAGAGCCTCCAGAGTTTCGTCGGACAGAATGGTCTGCGCCAGCAGCAGTGCACCGCGCGGGCGCACGCCTGCGCGCAATGGAACTGCCACCCCGGTGCCTGCTTTCAGTCGCGTGACGTGTGGCAACAACATCAGTTCCTGCGGCTGCTCTCCCGTTGGCGGGCAGGCGCTGGTTGTCGCCGATTGGTAGAGCTGATCCCGGTCCGCAAGATATAAGGAAACGAAAGACGCGGTAGTGACACGCGCAACAGAGTCAGGAACTGTTCGAAGCAATTCGGCCACATTGTCTGTCTGGAGCAGCTCGCGGCTCAAGCGAAAGAGGACCTCCACTTCGTGCTCCCGCCTCCGCGCCTCCATGGCCTCTTTTCGGATGCGGGCGGAGAGCCTGCTGGCAATCACCGAGGTGCTGAGAAAGACGAGCAGGGCGATCCAATTCTGCGGGTCGGAAATCGTCCACGTGCCGAGCGGCGGCATGAAGAAGAAGTTGTAGCAAAGCGTGGCCGCAATGGAGATGACGACTGCGTATGAGAGTCCCCATCGTGCCGCAAGCGAGAGTATGAGCAGCAGAAGGGTAAGGGCGACCGTCGTCGGATTGACGTGGAGCCATAGCCGATAGACGGCTACAATCGCAGCCAGACCGGCGGATGCAATGACCCAACGGGTTAGCACAAGCAGACGCTGAGAAGCCACACTAGGATTCTATGGCGCTACCCGGCGGCTGTTCTGCCAGAATCGTACTCAGTGGCAATCGGTTGCCGGTCAAGTGAGGGATCATGCGCATTCTGGTCGTTGATGACGAGCCACAACTCACCCGGGTTTTGCGGGCATCCCTCATCAGTTGCGGTTACGAGGTAACTCTGGCACGGGACGGCATCGAGGCATTCGATGCCTTTCGCGCGTCGGCGCCGGACTTGGTGATCACCGACCTTTCAATGCCAAATATGGACGGCATCGAATTAACGCGCGCGATACGTCAGATAGCCGATACACCCATCATTGTCCTGTCGGTGCGCGAACAGGAAACCATGAAGGTGGCAGCATTGGACGAGGGCGCAGACGATTATGTAACCAAGCCCTTCAGTATGCAGGAACTCCTGGCGCGGGTCCGGGCCCACCTGCGAAAATCCGCCAGGCAGCCGCAGGAAGCGACGCAGGTTTCCATCGGCGATTTTGAGATCGACACGGAGCAGTACACCGTGCGGGTGCGCAAGCAGGAGGTGCACCTGACCCCGAAGGAGTTCGCGCTGTTGCTGTTCTTTGCACGCAATCCGAGCCGCGTTCTCACCCACCGCACGCTGCTGAAAGCCGTCTGGGGCCCAGCTGGTGAAGATCAGCCGGAGTATCTCCGTGTGCTGGTGGCGCAGTTGCGAAAAAAGATCGAGACAACGACTGAGCCCCGCTACATCCTGAATGAACCATGGGTCGGCTATAGATTCGATCCCGATCAAAGCACGGCTGAATCCGCGAACTCTACGACTTCTTAACGCCTTGCACACGGACTTCCTACCCGCGCTTCGCTTCTACTAAGAAGACGCAGACGCACGATGGGGCATCGGAGGTCATCGCAAATCATGCCGGATCTAATTGCGCTGCTGGGCAGCGTGTTCTGCTTCGTTGTGGCGCTCGTGTATATGCGAAGTTGCGATGCGCTGAGGAGCAATCGGGATGAGTGAAAACGCGGTTCTTCTTGTGGTATGCGTGGCTCTCCTCGTCTATCTCGTCTACGCTTTGCTTCGTCCGGAGAAGCTTTGAATGACGCTGAACGGCTGGCTGCAGATTGCATTCTTCTTCGCCATCATATGTTTAGCCACGCGGCCCATGGGCAGCTACATGACTCGCGTCTTCGAGGGACGCCGAACACTCCTCGATCCTGTTCTGCTTCCGGTTGAGCGCCTGTTTTACCGCATGACCGGCGTCCGCCGCAATGAGGAGATGCGTTGGACAGAGTATGGCGCCGCGATGCTTATTTTCAGCCTCGCCACCATGCTGCTGACTTATGTGGTGGAGAGAGCGCAGACGATGCTGCCCTGGAATCCGCAGCACCTGCCCGGTGTTGCTCCCGCGCTCGCGTGGAATACCGCCATCTCCTTCACCACGAATACAAACTGGCAGTCTTATGTGCCCGAGCAGACGATGAGTTATCTGACCCAGATGCTCGGCTTGGCGACGCACAACTTCTGGTCCGCTGCGACCGGCATGGCGCTGGCGGTGGCATTTATTCGCGGCATTGCGCGGCGGGAACAGCGAACGCTGGGCAATTTCTGGGTAGACCTCACGCGTGCAACGCTCTGGATACTCCTGCCAATCTCATGCGTGCTCGCGCTCGTACTCGTGTCCCAGGGAGTGATTCAAAACCTGCGGCCTTACGACAAAGTGCAGCTGCTCGAGCCGCAAACACAAGCCACGACAGGCCAGGACGGTAAAGCGACGATTACTACCGTCCGCACGCAGACCATCGCGCAAGGCCCGGTCGCTTCGCAGGAAGCGATCAAGATGCTGGGCACGAATGGTGGCGGATTCTTCAACGCAAACAGCGCACATCCCTTCGAAAACCCGACGCCGGTCAGCAATCTGCTGGAGATGTTCGTCATGTTTCTCATCCCCGCGGGTCTGACTGTCACGCTGGGGCAGATGACCGAATCGCCCCGTCATGGCTGGGCTGTCTTCGGTGCGATGGCCGTCTTGTGGTTTGCGGGCGTATTCACTTGCTACTGGGCGGAGTCGCAGCCGAGCCCGCTGCTTCATGGTGTCGATCAACATGCTTCCTTGAGTCAGGCGGGCGGAAACATGGAGGGCAAGGAGGTCCGGTTCGGCATTGCGAACTCGGCGCTCTTCGCCACGGTGACTACGGATGCGAGCTGCGGTGCGGTGAATGCGATGCACGACTCCTTCACACCATTGGGCGGCATGGTGCCTATGGCGAACATCCTGCTCGGAGAAGTGGTCTTTGGCGGTGTCGGTGCCGGCCTTTATGGCGTGTTGATCTTCGTCATCATTTCCGTTTTTATCGCCGGGCTCATGGTCGGACGCACTCCCGAGTATCTCGGAAAGAAGATCGAAGCTTACGATGTTCAGCTCGCCATGCTCTATCTGCTGATCTTTCCGCTCATCATCCTCGGTTTCACGGCTGTTTCCGTTCTGGCTCCCAGCTTCGGTCTCTCCGCTCTCGCGAATCAGGGACCACACGGTCTCTCGGAGATCCTCTATGCCTATACCTCGGCGACCGGGAACAATGGCTCTGCATTCGCCGGCTTGACCGCAAACACCTGGTACAACGTCACGCTGGGCATTGCAATGTTTGCCGGCCGCTTTCTGATGATTGTGCCGATGCTGGCCATCGCCGGTCATCTCTCTGGCAAGCGCCGCGTTCCGATTTCCGCGGGAACCTTTCCTGTAACGACGCCGCTTTTCACCACACTTCTCATCAGCGTGATCCTCATCGTCGGCGCCCTCACGTTCGTGCCTGCACTGACGTTGGGGCCCGTCCTTGAACATCTGTTGATGCACGCCGGCCGGGTCTTTTAGCGTTTCGAGCCACCTATGGATAACTTCGTCAGCCCTGGAAAGTCGCGCCACTCCATTATGAACGCAGCCATCGCGCGCCGCGCAGCGGCGGATGCTCTGCGCAAGCTGAATCCGCTCGCGATGTTGCGCAACCCGGTGATGTTCGTCGTGGGAGTGGGAAGTGTTCTGACAACGGTGCTTTTGCTTCAGGACATCTTTCACCGGCAAGGCAATACGAAGTTCGATTTGCAGATAACGCTGTGGCTGTGGTTCACGGTGCTCTTCGCGAACTTTGCTGAGGCGATGGCCGAGGGACGCGGCAAGGCGCAGGCGGACGCGTTGCGTCAGGCCAAGTCGGAGACGACCGCGTATCGGATTCGGTCCGGTGTAGTGGAAGAGGTACCGAGCTCGAAGCTTCGTGCAAACGACCTGGTTCGCGTGGTGGCCGGCCAGATGATCCCCGGCGACGGTGAGGTGGTGGAGGGTGTCGCATCCGTCGATGAGTCTGCCATCACTGGCGAGTCGGCGCCCGTAATCCGCGAGGCGGGCGGCGACCGCTCTGCGGTGACCGGAGGCACACGTGTGCTGAGCGACGAGATTATCGTACGCATCACCTCGAATCCGGGCGAGACATTTCTCGATCGCATGATTGCTCTGGTGGAGGGAGCGGAGCGTCGCAAGACGCCGAATGAGATAGCGCTGAACATTCTGCTCGCCGGTCTCACCATCATTTTTCTGATCGCGGTGGTCACGCTGCAGCCATTCGCCGTCTACTCCACTGCTCCGCAGACGGTGTTTGTGCTGGTCTCTCTTCTGGTCTGCCTCATTCCGACCACGATCGGCGGACTGTTGTCTGCAATCGGGGTCGCAGGCATGGATCGCCTGGTGCAGCACAATGTGCTTGCGACGAGCGGCCGCGCCGTGGAGGCCGCCGGGGACGTGAATACGCTCTTGCTGGACAAGACCGGCACCATCACGATCGGAAATCGCCAGGCTTCGGAACTTATTCCCGCTCCCGGTATATCGAATGCGAGACTTGCGGATGCGGCCCAGCTTTCCTCCCTGGCAGACGAAACTCCAGAAGGGCGATCGATCGTCGTTCTTGCGAAGGAGCGCTATGGCCTGCGGGGAAGAGAACTGGCCCAGCTCAACGCAGTGTTCGTTCCGTTCAGCGCGATTACCCGTATGTCCGGAATCGATGTGGAGGATCGAACCATCCGCAAAGGCGCAGCAGATGCAATCGCGCGTTATCTGAGGGAATTTGGCGCGAGTCTGCCTGCGGAGGTGCAATCCGTTGTGGAGGGGATTGCGCGCGGCGGCGGCACGCCGCTGGTGGTTGCCGAAAATGGCCGTGCGCTGGGTGTCATTCACCTCAAAGATATCGTCAAAGGCGGCATGCGCGAACGCTTTCAGCAGTTGCGCGCTATGGGCATTCGCACCGTTATGATCACCGGCGACAATCCCCTGACTGCCGCGGCGATCGCACGAGAAGCCGGCGTCGACGACTTCCTTGCGGAGGCGAAGCCAAAAGACAAGATGGATCTGATTCGCCGCGAACAGGCGCAAGGCAATTTGGTGGCAATGACCGGCGACGGCACCAACGATGCGCCCGCGCTCGCTCAGGCCGATGTTGGTGTCGCGATGAACAGCGGCACACAGGCGGCCAAGGAAGCCGGCAACATGGTCGATCTTGATTCCAATCCAACCAAGCTCATCGAGATCGTCGCTATCGGCAAGCAGCTATTGATGACCCGCGGCGCTCTGACTACGTTTTCGATCGCCAACGATGTCGCCAAATATTTCGCAATCATTCCGGCAATGTTTGCGGGCGCGTTTCCCGTGCTGAACGTGCTGAATATCATGCGCCTGCGTACTCCGCAGTCAGCCGTGCTCTCCGCCATCATCTTCAATGCGCTCATCATTGTTCTACTGATCCCGCTTGCGCTGCGCGGGGTGAAGTACCGTCCGGCGTCTGCCGCGGCCATGCTACAGCGCAACCTTCTGGTCTACGGTCTCGGTGGCATTGTGGTGCCGTTCGTTGGCATCAAGCTGATCGATATGGTCATCACTGCGGCCGGTCTGGCATAAGGAGTCTTCTCGATGAAACGTCATCTCATCACGGCCTGTCTGTACACGGCAATTACGGCGGTCCTTTTGGGCATCGTCTATCCACTCGTCATCACAGGCATCGCACACCTCGTCTTTCCCAGGCAGGCGGCTGGTGGACTTGTGCAGAAAAATGGCGTGCTGATCGGCTCCCGGTTGATCGGCCAGCCTTTTACCGGATCGGGCTACTTCCACTCTCGGCCTTCCGCGGCAGGCAATGGATACGACGCGTCCGCATCGTCGGGCTCGAATCTCGGCCCAACAAGTAAGGCTTTGATGCAGCGCATCGGGCACGACGTTTCCAGCGAACAAGCAGCAGGCTCCATTCCTGTGGACCTGGTCACGGCTTCCGGCTCTGGTCTCGATCCGGATATATCGCCTGCCGCCGCGTACTATCAGGTGAGCCGCGTGTCCCGCGCGACCGGAGTTGCAGAAGATACGCTGCACGCGCTGATCGCGGCCCATATTACCGGGCGCACACTTGGCCTTCTGGGTGAGCCTCGCATCAACGTGCTTGAGCTGAACCTGGCTTTGAACGCGCTGAAGAAAAAGTCATCGGCCCCTTCGCACTAGGTGGCCTGGAATCGACCAGAAAGCAAACAAGTGATTCGATTTCTTTAGTGGGCGAACGCAGGCGCTGTCGCCGCCGGATGCGTCGATACGACACCTTTGCCCTCCTGCACGACATAGAAGCGATCGGCAGCGAGACCGGCGAGTGTTTCCTTCGCGCCGGATGGCCACGTCACTTCGACCTTGTCAGCGCTTGCATGCTTACCCAGGCCAAAATGCAATCGCAGATCGCTTTGCGATAGATAGCTGCCGCCGCTGCGCACTTCGTCTTCCTGGACAAGATCGCCCGCTGTTACTCTGACGCGTGCATTCAACGCGAGCAGGTTGCCCTTCGTTCCATGCAGCTCAAAAGTGATCCAGTGGTTTTGCGCGTCTGCCTGTGCGCGCAGAATCATCGGGCCGCCTTCCAGATTTTCAATGACAATCTCCAGATGCCCATCGTTGAACAGATCACCCACGGCGAGTCCGCGACTCACCTGCGGGATCTGCACCGCCGCTCCGCTCATCTTGCTGGCGTCGCGGAATGTGCCGTCGTGCTGATTGACATAGACGAGCTTGGGTTCGCGATAGACCGTCCCTGTTCCAGATGCGCCCACCTGCGGATAGACGTGCCCATTTACCAGGATGAAATCGAGCCAGCCGCTGTTGTTGAGATCAATGAAGGCATCACCCCATCCGACATACGGAGTCGTGCCTCGCGCGATTCCGGAGGGATACGACACATCCGTAAAGTTCATTCCGCCGTCGTTCCGGTAGAGCGTCGCGTACTCCTCGCTGAAGTGTGAAATTGCAATGGAGAAGCGCCCGGTGTGCATGTAATCGCCAAGCGCCACGCCCATGTTGGCCTGCTCCGTGCCATCCTGGTTGACCGCCACACCCGACGGATACGCGACATCGGAGAAATGCCCGTGTCCATCGTTCACGTAAAGAAAGTTCGGTTCACCATCGTTCGCTACGAATAAGTTGGGCGGCCCGTTTCCGTTCAAGTGCGCCCAGACTGCCGTCAATCCGAAGAAGCCATGCGGATCGTCCACGCCAGCCTGCTTGGAGACGTCCTCAAAGGTGCTATCACCGCGATTGTGATAGAGGTTGTCACTCGTGCCCTTCAGCCCCCGGGGCCCGCATTGCACTGGCACGTCGTGATATTGGCAGGTCTTCTTCGATCCGAATGTCGGTAGATCGTTCAGATGAAAATCGACATAGTGCGCGACAAACAGATCCGGCCACCCGTCACCGTCATAGTCACCGAAGGAAGCGCCCGTCGCCCATCCATTGTCTCCGTTCAGGCCAGCCTCCTTGGTGACGTCGGTAAACGTGCCATTGCCATTGTTACGATAGAGAACGACTCCGCCAAAGCACGTCACCAGCAGATCGGGACGTCCATCGTTGTTGTAATCGCCGACCGCAGCGCCCATCGCCCAGCATGGATATCCGACTCCAGCCTTATCAGTGACGTCGGTGAATGTGCCATCGTGATTGTTGTGGTAGAGCGCGCCCATGGCCTTCTTGCCGGCTATTCCCATCTCCACGGTTGGGGCATTCGTAAAGTAGATATCCGGGTAGCCATCCTGGTCGTAGTCGATCAACGCGACGCCGCCGCTCATCGACTCGACGATGTAGCGAGCGTCAGGTGTCGACAGATGGTTGAAGTGAATACCAGTGTGCGCCGTGATGTCCACCAACTGTGTCGCAACGGGTGACGGAGACTTGGCCGCTTTTGCATTTTCCTGCATTGTCTGAGCCGATTGCGCGTAAAGGGTCTGCGATCCGCACAGAAGGGCGAGCAGCAAAAGCACTCGTCCGTACAGCGTACCAGTGGGCCGGAGGTCAGCGCTGCGCATCCGCATCATCAACATTCTTCTGCAGCGAACCCACACGCATGTCGTGAAAGATCTTCTCCAGCCTGGTCTGCATCTCTTTGTACTTCTTGTATTCGGCCATCTGCTGATCGGCCTCCGCTGTCTTGCCCTGGCGGCGGTAGAGCATGCTCAGCCTGTAGCGGGCCACTATGTTAGACGGATCAGCCTGCACCGCGCGCGCGAATGTTTCCTGCGCCTTGTCATTCTCGTTCATCGTCATCTGGATCTTACCGAGTTCTACCAGTACATCCGGGTCGTTCGGCTGCAGTTCCAGCGCCCGCGCATACTCGTTGTAGGCGGTTTTGGTATCTCCCTGCTTCGCGGCGGCTACACCCAGTGCGAGATGGATCTTTTCGTCATTTGGATTGTCAGCAAGTGCTGCCTGGAATTCCGGCTGTGCCTGCGCCTGTAATTCGGTGTTGGAGGAGTTATAGAACAGCTGACCAAGCTCAAAATGCGCTCCCGGCAGGTGGGGGTTGAGCTTCAGCGCCTCACGATAGTTCACGATCGCTTGCGCCTCGTCACCATGCCGCGCCAGCTCGCGGCCCATCATCTCGTGCATCAGCGCGCCATCGGGATCAGTGAGCGCCATGGTCAGCAGCGCCTTGTCCGCGAGATCGGAATAAAGGCGGTATGAGGTGTAGAGCAGCGCCGTGTTCGTAGGCTGATCGGCCAGCAGCTGCGATACAACCGCTGCCGCCTTTTCTGTTTCTCCCGCGGCGTTGTAAGCCGATATCAGGGTGCTGCCCACTTCAGTCTTGAACTTCTGTTCGGTCAGGTGCGGAAACGCGGCGGTCAGATCGGCTTCTCCGGATTGGGCGTCTCCCGTATGTTCTTCTGCGAGTCCAAGCAGGCCCTGTAACTTCCACAGATCAGGCTTCAGCTTCACAGCCACGCGAAGCTCAGGAATGGCACCGGCATAGTCTCCACGAAAGTAGAGGAGCACGCCCAGGTTGCCGCGTGCGTCTACGTTTTGCGGTTCGAGGGCGACGGCCTTCTGCAGCTCGGGAATCGCGAGGTCTGGCCGTTGCTGTTGCAGATATTGCTGTGAAGCCCGAATGTGCTGGCCGGCCTGCTGCTTTTTTAACGCGGCGGTCTGAGCTACGGAGGAGAGTGCGGCGAGGGGCAGCAGCAGGGCACAGAGGACAACTCGGCGGGTCATGTCTAACTCATCATAAAGTGGCGGTATCATGACGCGAAAAAAGAAGAGAACGGCAATCGCCGTTCTCTTCTTTCTGAAGCAGGTTACGGGTTAGAAGGAGATGCGTCCATAGAGCTGCATGGTGCGGCCAAGTACGGTCAGGCTGTTGATCTGACCCTCGGTTCCGCCGTTTATGGTCGCATTCGGTGGGGAAAAGCTGGGATGGTTGATGACGTTGTTTGCGGATGCGCGAATCTCCAGTCCGATGTTTTCCCACGGTATGTGGAAGGTCTTACCTACCGCGGCATTCACGAGGAGATATTGCGGGCCATACAGATTATTCCTTTGCACGTTGCCGAAGGTAGCAGCAGCGGGCTGTGTGAAGGCCGCAGTATTGAACCAGTGTTGAAGGTCCCTGTGGGTCGGGTTGGGATTGCCGATCTGGTCCGCATACTGCTGACCGTTGGCCTTTGTGGGACCCGTCTGTGAAAAGGAGTTATCCGAGCTCATGATTACGGTATACGGACTACCGGAGGTCCACACGATGCTCGGAGCAACCTGCCACCCGCCGATTGCTTCGTCAACCAGCCAATTGTTATTCAGGAATTGGCGGCCCTTACCGACGGGCAGGTCATAAATCGCCGACCCCTTGAAGGCATTGCGCACGTCGAAGTTCGCAGCACCATAGTTGGCGGAGGGGTTGTAAGCGTTCTGCCAGTCGAGGGCCCCTGCACTGCTGCCCCATCCCGACGAGTCGATGCTGTCCAGCATATGCGACCACACGTAGTTCGCATTGAACTGGAGTCCTCTCGATACACGTTGGGTAATCGTGGTTTGCAGCGAGTTGTAATTGGAGATTGCGTTGTTGGTTCCGCCCGCCCCTGAACCGCCGTTGATGCCCTGGAACAGCGGATATGGCTTCAGATTGATATCGTTCGGTCCTAGCTTGGATTCGGGCACCTGGTTAAGATCGACAGGGAACAGCAGGTTCCAGCCATGGCTGGCGACGTAGGCTGCAGTCACAACCATGTTAGTGCCCACCTCCTGCTGCACCTCGAAGTTCCATTCCAGGATCTTTGGAACCGGGGTGTGATACGCCTGGTAGGAGACTTGCTGACCGTTCAAGGCCTGAGGTGTGTTTGGAGCCTTAATATAGCCCTGGTTGACGCTCTGGCCTCCTGCGCCCTGATAGTTGGTATTTCCATCGGAAGCGAGCAGCACGACTGGGTTGATGCCGTTGGTGGCGTCGCTAATGTTGCCGTTGGATTGGAACGCGGCACCCATACCCGGCCCATAGGTATCGACGCTCCACGTGTAGCCGTAGAGACCGATACCGCCGCGAACAACGGTCTTGGGTCCATGTCCATACGAGAATCCAACACGGGGCAGCCAGGTACTCCAGTTTGGGGCCTGCAGACTGTCACGCCCGTTTGCCTTGGTTGTGCCATACCACATTGCACCTTTGGAGCCATCTGCTGGATTCGTCACAGTGGGGTCGAAGACAGCCATGTTGCCCTTCACTTCGTGCCAGCCGGTCATGCCCTGCCAGCGGACTCCCACATTCAAGGTAAGGTTTGGACGCAGTTTGATGTCGTCCTGGACAAAGAGCTGCGGACTCTTCATCCTGCCACCCCACTCGGGCGCCACTTTGGCACTCCAACTGCTCGTATATCCGAGCAGGAAGTCGGCAAATCCCATTCCGGTGTTCGTATTGTTTCCCGTGTTATCCGCCTGCGTATACACGCCGGAGTAGGCCATGGTGCCCGCATTGAGGTTTCCCCATGCAGTCGAGTCCGCCCGATTGATCAGGAATTCACCGCCAAAGTGCAGCACATGCCGGCCGCGGATCAGAGTGACCACATCCGACGGATCGAAGACGAACTCCTTGTAAACCGCATTCGATTGGGGAGCGAGTTCGTACAGATTCCCGTTTCCAGAAATCTGGACGTCAGGGAATGTATCGGCTTTGGCGAATTTCCAGCCTAGCTTGGCGGGGAAGCCCTGACCCAGCGAATAAGGCTGGAAGAAATTCAGTTGGTCAGTGAAGCCCATGCGCGCTTCGTTGATGGTGCGTGGGCTGATTGTCCATACCCAGGAGACTTGCGCATTGTCACGGCTGACGTCACCGCTTTGGCAGTTGACGGGGCAGATTCCCTGGTTGTGGTACTGTGCCGGGTTGTCGCTGTTCGTTTCGGACGCGATGATGTGGTTGTTGGAATTGATCTGATAGTCGAGCCGTCCGAAGTACTTTGTGAAGGGGTTTGCACTGGCTACGTTGTAGAAGAAGTTGTTGCTGATGCCCGAGCCGCTGTTCGGCGCCGGATAGTATGCCGAGATAGCAGTGGCAACCGGATCGATCAGGTTCGCAGGAATCTTGTTCCCGTTTCCATACTCCGCGGCGAAAGACTGGCGATGAACAATGCCGCTTGCGTCGACGGTCTGCGTAGTCGGATCGTAGATGGTGGGTAGACCCGTGAAGTCGCCTCCGATCATTGCTTTTGTGGGGACGTTTTCGAAGCCGGTCGAGGCACTCCCGGGGTTAATCGTCTTGTCGTAGTTGAAATAGAAGAACATCTTGTCCTTCAAGATCGGACCGCCGACTGAAAAGCCGAAGTTGTTGTAACGGACGAGGCCAACCGAAGTGTTAGCGCCGAAGGCGTAGTCTGCGGCATTCAACGCGTTGTTCTGGAAGAACTCATACGCTGCGCCGTGGAACTGGTTAGTGCCTCCCTTGCTGATCTGATTGAAGGTCGCTCCACCGATTCCGTACTGTGCTGAAAAGGCGGAGGTATCGATTTTCACTTCCGATACCGTCTCCAACACCATCACATCGGAGTTTTGACTCATGGGCAGGGTAGTCGTCGCGCCATCGGCCAGCACCGTGTTGTAGGGCAGGTTGCCATTGATTGATGCCGTCTGGCCCGTGCGATAGTTCACGCTCGAAGCGCCTGGAAGCAAGGCAACGAAGTTCTGCCAATCCGCTCCCACCTGCGGCAGTTGGAGAAGCTGCTTCGATTCGAGTGTGGTCGATTGCGCGCCGGTCTCTGTCTGGAGAAGGGGTACGTCTGTCTTGACAACGATCTGTTGCTGCGCTGCACCGACCGTCAGCGTGGCATCAATGGTGACAGTCGCCACCTGTAGCGTGATCGGGCCGCGCACATAGCTCTGGAAGCCAGGGGCGGTGACCGTGATCAGGTAATGATCCGGAACGAGGGAGCCTGTGTCATAGAGGCCAGCTCCGTCCGTTGTATAGGTATGGGTAATGCCCTTGTCGACGTCATCGACCTTCACAGTAGCGCCGGGGATAATGGCGCCGGACGAATCCGTGACGATGCCGCGAATGTCACCGGAGTTCGTGTTCTGTGCGACGGCCGCAACGGCCGGCCACAATAGGGCAAGGCCAAGGCTGGCGCGAATCCACTGCTTCATGTTGCCTCCTGGAAAAGTACCATCTGCCTGCGCTAGACCTTTACTGCGGTCCGCGCTTGTTCTTTGTTGCATCGGGCGGTGAGGCCCACGACTCCCCGTTACGGAACGAAAGGACCGCAGATCGTCTCAACCCATTCCGTTGGTCGCCGGCATCCTCTGTCAAAAAGGCATCTCCTGTCCCGAAATCCTGTGTAAGGACAAGACAACGGTTTGCCTTCACAACAGGAAGGATGGTTCTCCGGTGATCGTTGCAGATGAAAACAATTCGAGAAGATGATTGTCAAGAGAAATCTTCACTGCGTATGCTAAGACAATCCTTTGTCTTCATATGAGTAAACAGCTGTTCGCGGAGTGATCGATAAAGTAGATGCATATGACCAGCCGGCGCACATTCCTGAAATTGGCAGCCATGGCCACCCCTTCTGCCACCTCTTTCGGTTCTCTCGCGGCATGGGCCAGGACGCCGGGCATCTCCGGCGGGTCTGTAAAGGCGTGGCGCACCTCAGAAAAAAGCCGTTGCCAGCCGATTGATGCCCCTCAATGGCGCAGCGGGGCACCTGCGACGTCGGCAACCATCCAGCTTAACCCGGAGCGAACCTGCCAGAAGGTGCTGGGCTTCGGCGCCGCCCTGACGGACGCCTCCTGCTACCTGCTCCAGCAAATGCCGGCCGCCGCCCGCAGGGGGCTTCTCGAGGAGTGTTTCGGCGCCAATGGCCTGCGCATGTCGATAGGGCGAACCACCATCGGTTCGAGCGATTATTCCCGCGACCCCTACACCTATGACGACGCGGCGCAGCCCGATCCTGACCTCGTCCACTTCAGCATCGAGCATGACCGCGAATACATCCTGCCCGTGCTCCGCGAGAGCCAGCAGATCAACCCGGCGATGTTCTATTTCTCCTCGCCCTGGAGTCCGCCGGCGTGGATGAAATCGGGTGACTCGCTGCTCGGTGGCTCCATGCGCAGCCGCTACTTCGCGTCCTACGCGGAATACTTCGTCAAGTTCCTTGAGGGATACGCAGCGGATGGAGTCCACATTCGAGCGGTCACCATCCAGAATGAAATCGACACCGACCAGGACGGGCGGATGCCGCAATGTATGTGGGGGCAGGAGTACGAGATCAACTTCGTGAAGGAGTTCCTCGGGCCAGCCCTCGAGAAGAACTCGCTCGACACCAAGATCTGGATCCTCGATCACAATTACAACTTGTGGGGTCGGGTAGCGGACGAGTTCGAAGATCCCGCCGTGTCCAGATACGTGGATGGCGTGGCCTGGCACGGCTATTTCGGATCGCCCGCCGCCATGACGCGCGTGCACAACATGTTCCCGCAGAAGAGTGCATATTGGACCGAGGGCGGATCGGACTTCACCTCAGCCGACTACACTACCGATTGGGCGAAGTGGTCCAGCACCTTCGCGGGCATCCTGAACAACTGCGCCCGATGCATTGTCAGTTGGAATCTGGTGCTCGATGAAAATGGCAAGCCGAACATCGGTCCCTTCAGTTGCGGCGGTCTGCTGACGCTCAATTCGCAGACGCATCAGCTGACACGCAGCGGGATGTATTGGGCCTTCGCCCACTACTCAAAATTCATGGAGCGCGGCGCACATGTCCTCTCCACAACGGGCGACCTTCCGGAGATCGACCATTTAGCCGTGCAGAACCCAGACGGCAGCCGCGTGCTGGTCCTGACCAATCGCGGCCAGGCCCACCACCAGCAGGTCACGTGCGCGCTGCAGGACAACTCGCTGGAAATTCGACTGCCGGCCAACTCCGTCACCACGCTTGTCCTGTAAGAATGCTGTGATGGGCTGGATACATCCGCATCGCACACTATGGGTCTGTCTCTTCGGGTCTTGTCTCGTTCCTGCCGGCGCACAATCGCGACTACCGCAATATAAGGATCCGAGCGCGCCCATCGAAGCCCGCGTCAGCGATCTGCTGCACCGCATGACACTCGAAGAAAAAGCGCGGCAGCTCGACATGTACTCCGGGGCGCGCTACATCGTCGACAGGCACACGGATGACACTCACGCGGCACTCGATGGCGTCTTTCTGCCGGAGAAAGCGCAGAGTCTTTGGGGTGACCTGGGTGTGGGCAGTATCCACGATCTCAACCCGACGCCGGAGCAGGCCAACAGCATCCAGCGCTGGGTCATCGCGCACAATCGCCTCGGCATCCCTGCAATGTTCATTGAGGAGGGCCTGCACGGATTCGACACCGGCACCGTCTTTCCCGCGCCCATCAATCTCGCCGCCACATGGAACCCGCAGATCGCCGAGCAGACGGGCGCAGCGATCGCAGCAGAGGCGCGCGCCACTGGCGTCGACATGATCCTAGCGCCTGTCCTTGACCTGGCGCGCGAGCCGCGCTGGGGCCGCGTCGAAGAGGACTTCGGGGAGGATCCCTATCTCACCGGTCAGCTTGGCCTCGCTTTTGTTCGTGGCGCGCAAGGCAGCAGTCTCGACACCGATCACACCGTCGTGAGTGAGCCCAAACATTTTGCCGGCCACGGCTCGCCTGAGGGCGGCACCAACACGTCACCCGTTCACATCGGAGAGCGCGAGCTGCGTACGGTCATGCTGAAATCGTTCGAGCCGGCGTTTCGCGAAGGCCATGCCATGGCCACGATGGTCGCCTATCACGAGATCGATGGAATCCCCGTCACGGCAGACCCGTTGCTGCTCAAAACCATTCTGCGACAGGAGTGGGGCTTCCAGGGATTCGTCCTCTCCGACCTTGGAGCGATCGAGCGCCTCTATACCGTGCATCATGTCGCTGCATCGCCGAAAGACGCCTCGTGTCTTGCCATCCGCTCGGGTGTCGATATGCAGTTCTATGACTTTCCCCACGATGTTTTTCAGCGCGCGCTCGTCGACTGCGTCCGCGAAGGTACGCTGACACAAGCGGATCTTGACCGGGCCGTGCGTTCAGTCCTGCGCGTGAAGTTCGCGCTCGGCCTCTTCGATCATCCTTTCGTCGATCCCACACTCAACTCACGCGTGCACCGGTCGGAACCGCATCTCGCCCTCTCGCTCGAATCGGCGGGTGAATCCATGACGCTGCTCAAGAATGACGGACATCTCCTGCCGCTCGCGAAATCACTCCATCGCCTTGCCGTAATTGGTCCCAACGCAGATGTGGCCCGTTATGGTGACTACGAGCGGGAGTCGAATGGAAAACACGTCAGCTTGCTCGACGGGATTCGCGCGATGTTGCCTCACGCCACCATCACTTTCGATGCGGGCAAGGAGATCCCGACAGCGGTCGCGGTCGCGGAAGAGGCAGACGTTGTCATACTCGGCCTTGGCGAGTGGCAGGGCATCTCGGGTGAAGGCTTCGATCGTTCCGATCTCGATCTGCCCGGCAATCAGGAGCAGCTTCTCGAAGCCGTCGTGGCTACCGGTAAGCCCGTCGTGCTTGTCCTTGAAAACGGAAGGCCGCTCACCATCGGCTGGGCGAAGCAGCACGTTCCCGCGATTCTCGAAGCCTGGTATCCAGGCGAATTCGGCGGCCAGGCGATTGCTGAAACACTCTTCGGAGAAAGCAATCCTGCCGGGCGCCTCACTATCACTTTCCCGCGTAGCATGGGACAGCTTCCCGACTTCTACAACAGCGATCCTTCACGTATTCACAAGTACGTCGACGACGATGGCAGGCCGCTCTTTCCTTTTGGCTTTGGCCTGAGCTACACCACGTTCCGCTACGATCATCTCGCCGTGCAGCCGACAATATCCGCCCGCGGCGGCGCTGATATCAAGGTATCTGTAAATGTGACTAATATCGGAGATCGCGAAGGAGACGAAGTGGCCCAGCTCTATTTCCGCGAAGCTGTTACCAGCGTTGAGACTCCCGGCCGCTCGCTCGCCGGATTCTCGCGCATCCACCTGCGACCGCAGGAAACAAAGACGGTCAGCTTTCACCTACCGCAGAACCAGCTCGCGGTCTGGAACACGGCAGGGAAGTGGGCTATCGAGCCTGGTGTGTTCACCGTCTGGGCCGGTGGCTCATCCGAGGCATCGCTGTCTGCACAATTTCGGCTCGACCGCTAACCTATTCTTCCGCAGCTTCCCAGCAGCGTCTGCCTTCCTTGCAGATTAAGGCGTGTACGTAGTGTTCATCCGGTCCCGCTTTGCTCATCGTCTTCAGGCACCAGAAGGTGCTGGTGGAACCCATGAGCGCCTCAAAGTCCTCACGGTACTCGCCGAACGCAGAATAAGAGGACTTGCTACGAAGACATCTGCACTTCGTGTTCTGTTTCAGTTCCGGCATGTTTTCTCCTATCCGATAGCGCTCGGGTCACGGTCCATCTGGCCGGCGGCCAGCAGGATTGTGCGGTAGACCGCCGTTTGGAAGAGCTGCACTTTGTACCCGTTCTGTGAGAGCGGCGTCGCGTTGGCTACCGCCAGCTTTCCCGCCTCTCGCGCGGTTCGTTCATCAATGGTCTTGCCGCGCAGCGCGGCCTCCGCCTGGGCCGCGTGGATCGGCGTTGGAGCCGCTACTCCCAACACGATTGCGGCATTCCGGCAAACTTTCCCATCCATCTCCAGAACCACACCCGCGTCAGCGATCGGCCAATCGAAGCTCTCCTTCTCGCCATACTTTTGATAGGCCGAGCGCGTTCCGCCAGCAGGTGGGGGCACCCGTATCGCAGTGATGAGTTCGCCTGGCTTTACTGCGGTCTCGCGCTGCAGGTCTTCTTCCGGGGTGATGTAGAAGTCGCGCATTGACACCGTGCGCTTGCCGGCCTTGGATGTCAGCTCGATCTCCGCGTCCATGGCGAGCAGCGGAACCGCGGTTGAAGAAGGATGTACCATCGCGCACGTACCATTGTTCACGATCGCGTGATACTGATTTTCTCCCTGCAGCGCGTGGCATTCATTCGAGGTGCCCTTCTTGCGACAATCGAAATCAGTGGAGCGGAAATACCAGCATCGCGGCCGCTGCATCAGGTTGCCGCCGACCGTGGCCATATTGCGCACCTGCGGCGTTGCGGCGTGGCCTGCCGCATCGGAGAGCGCGGCGTATCTCTTCTGTATCTGCGGGTGATCGGCGATCTCGCTGAGCGTCGTGAGCGGACCGATCTGCAGGCCGCGGTCCGATGACTCGATGCGGTGCAGCGACTTCACATTCCGGATGCTGACCAGCTTCGGTGGTGAGACGATGCCGTCCTTCATCAGGTCCAGCAGGTCAATCCCGCCCGCCTTCACCACGGCATCGCCCTTCATCTGGGAGAGCGCCTCGCTCACAGTTGTGCAATCGACGAAAGTAAAGCGATTCATACAGTCATCTCTCCTGTCGTCTTACCCAACGCTGCCAGCACGTTGGAAGGGGTCATTGGAATGGAGCGCATTCGCACGCCTGTCGCGTTATAGAACGCATTGCCGATTGCTGCGGCGAGCGTGATGATGCCGGCCGATTCACCAATGCCGGCGGCATCGGTCGAGCTCTGGCCGATGTAGTTCTCAATCAGCTCGACCTGGATCTCCGGCACTTCGCGCGCGCCGATGATCTTGTAGCTCTCCAGGTTCGCATTGAGCATGTAACCCTTCTGCCGATCCATCACGCGCTGCTCGAACAACGCATAGGAGATGCCCTGCAAAATACCGCCGTGTACCTGGCTGATGACACCGGTAGGATTGATAGGCCGGCCGCAGTCGTGCACGCCAAATACCTTTTTGATGTGCACGCGACCCGTTTCCGTGTCTACCGCCAGCTCCACGTAATCCACGCCGCCGTAGAGCAACCGCGCCTTCTCGTAATCGGGCACGCGCATAGTGCGCGCTGCGATCTCACTGGTCGGCATCTTCGCTGCGGCGCTGCGCAGCGATACGGACCGCGAACTGTCCTTCCAAACGACGTTTGCCATCGCGCAGCTCGAGGTTATCCGCGCTCGTTCCCAGAGACGGCGCAACGGCCTGCAGGAATTTCTGCTTTGCCTGCCACGCAGTATTCCGGATCGCCGGTGTGATCGATCCCGCGGTTACGCTGCCGCCCGAGTTCGGTCCGATGGGATAGCGAGTATCTCCAACCCGCACTTGTACACTCTGCGGCGGAATCCCGAATTCCTCCGCCACTACCTGCGCAAGAATCGTTTTGGTGCCGCCGCCGATGTCCTGCACGGCAGAGAGCACCTCCACCGAGCCATCCTTCGATACACGCACCTCGCACGACGAGTCCATGTCGACGAAGCGATACCACACCGACTGCGCGATGCCCATGCCGCGCTTGATCGGACCCGTGTCGGCGCCGGCAGGCCTGCGGTCGCGCCAGTTTGTCTTCTCGCGGATGATCTGACGTTCTACTTTGCGCGCCGGACTTTCATCGATCTTTTCCCGTAGGTCCAGAGGATCCATGTTGAGCTTCACCGCAAGCTCGTCGATGGTCTGCTCGAACGCGAAACAGCCCTGCGGATGTCCGGGAGCGCGAAAGGCAGCGCCAGGGCCGGCGTTGATGAAGACGTCGTTCTCTTCCGTATGAATATTGGCGCACTCGTACAGATTGGTGGCCGGCCCGGCAGTGCCGGCGCCTGTGCCGACCCCGGCCGTGCCGTAACTGATCAGCTCAATTGCTGTTAGGGTTCCATCGCGCTTTGCGCCGATGCGCAATTTCTGATGGGAGTCCGGACGGTTGGAGACAATGTGCTCCTGGCGGCGGTCGAGCATCAGCCGAACGGGCGCACCTGCCTTGCGAGACAGGTGCGCCGCGACCACACCTTCATTGCCAGCGCCGAACTTCGCGCCGAAGCCGCCGCCCATGAATTCCGTGATCACGCGGATCTTGCTCTTCGGCAACTTGAAAACTTCGGCGAACTCATCGCGGACACTTGCAGTGCCCTGTGTCGATGCATAGACGGTGAGCTCGTCGGGCTTCCAGTCAGCGACGAACCCATGCGTCTCCAGCGCCGAGTGCGTCTGCACCTGGGTGAAGTATTCGCTCTCCACTACAACATCAGCATCTTTGAAGCCGGCTTCGATGTCGCCCTTGGTCTTTTTCTCCGGACCATGCACGTTGCCGGTCTGCGGCACATCCTTTGGGCCGCCTCCACCACCGGCGCTTCCCGCTGCATCCGCCGGGCCGGGAAAGACAAGCGGCGCATCCGGTTGCCGCGCATCCGTGCGATCCACTACGAACGGCATCGGATCGTACTTCACTTGAATCAGCTTCGCTGCATCTTCGGCGATGGCCTGTGAGGTTGCTGCGACCCCCGCGATCGGCTGGCCTGCATAGCGGACGACCGGGATAGCGCGAGGGCGCCTCCTCCTTGGGATCACGCAACTCGGCAGAGCCGCCGTAGTCGTGCTCGATGACATACACTGCCTTTACGCCCGGATAGCGCTCTGCAGCGGACGTATCCACTGATTGAATGCGGCCGTGAGGCACGTCTGCGCCAAGCATGTAGGCGTACAGCATGCCCGGCAGATGAATGTCGGCGGTATATTTGCCGCGGCCGCTCGCCTTGGCAGCCCCGTCGTAGCGAACGGTGGGATGTCCCACATACTTCAATTTGGCGTTTTCCGGTAGCGGTGGCGGCTCATCGATCGGAACCTGCCTGTCCACATGCGTCAGGCCGAGCTGAGGTATGCCGAACAGCACACTGGCTGTTTTGGTCTGGCTTGTGTCCTTTGCCGCGGGCTTTTTCGCGTCGGTCGATTCAGCCTGGCGGGTCGGTTTCGCCTCCCCTTTCACGCCTTCCTTGCGTTGCTTTTCCTGTTGCGCCTGCGCATCCAACACCATCGCCTCGTCTGCCATTTAGACCTCCTGCATGCTGCGCGGCATAACCAGTCCGGCATTGTTGAGGGATCCGTTCTTCGAAAGATCATCCATGGCGTCAAAGATTCTCGGGTAGGTTCCGCACCGGCAAAGATTGCCGCTGATTGCGTGTGCCACCTCGGGTCGGGTCGGATGCGGGTTGTGTTTCATCAACGAGACACAGGCCATCACCATGCCCGGTGTGCAGAAGCCGCACTGCATCGCATCGTGTTTCACAAACGCCGCTTGAACCGGATGCAGTGCCTCGCCCTGCGACAGGCCTTCAATCGTCGTGATCTTTTTGTCGCCCACATCGAGCGTCAATGTCATGCAGGCAAGCTGCGGCGTCTCGTCAATCCAGACCGTACAGGCCGAACAGGCACCGCGGTCGCAGACCACCTTCGTGCCCGTCAGCCCCAGCCCGTCGCGGAGAGTGGTGGCGAGGGTGTCGCGCGGCTCCACAGTTGTGGCATGCAGATGTCCGTTGACGTGCAATCGCACAGCAACTGCATCTGGCCCAACCGTAGCGGGTTCGTGTCCCGCGCTCTTGACCTCTGCTGTCAGCGCCTCTGCGTGTTCCAGGAGCGTTCCGGCGGCGGTCAGCCCCGCGCCCTTCAGAAAACCGCGACGCGAGAAATTCGTCTGCTTCACTTCGGACATAGGAAAGTCCTCGAAACTGCGAATTCGATTCACCGCCATATTACGCTGATGCCGGAGGAGTTCAGAAATCCGGCCGGCGTAACGAAAGTCCCGAGTCGCCCCTGATGTCGGTCTGGGGCAAAATCATGCATGCATCGCCGGGTCGTCGCGCAATGTTATGTTTACAGTGCGTGAACACGGAACAGATCATCGCGGCCATCGATGGCGAAATTGGACGTCTTCAGCTTGCCCGAGCCCTGATCGCCCCATCAGTCACGCCGAAGGCTTCCGATCCGTTCGCGACCGCCATCTCGAACCTTGGGAAGCGGAAGCCGTCCAAGCTTTCCGCGGAAGCCCGCGAACGAATCGCAGCCGCCCAGCGGAAGCGTTGGGCAGAACAGAAGAAAACGGCGGCTGTCACCGTCACACGCGTGCCCGCGAGGGAGGCTCCCACACGTCGCGGACTCAAGCCGGTTGTGAAACCGGAAACGCCGCTCACGGCGAAGATTCCCGACGGCCCCGTCGCGGTACCCGCGAAAAGCTAGCGTCCTGCCTTAATTATGAGTGACATACGTGACTTTTAAGACCGGGTGACAAAACCCTCGGCAAAAAGAGCTTGTGGTCGTTATCGATAATTTAGGACCGGAGCTGAGCAGGTATTGGTGTGGGTGCATGGATCATTGCGTCCCATAGGTGACTGGCGATTTATCACCAAGTGAGGGAATCACGACCCGCCAAGTCAGCCATCCCGGTAGCCGGGTGATTCGGCCAGGTGAGCGGTGCATCGGCAAATCCAATCCAACTTATTAGTTGGAAATGCTTCCCGAGGACCTGCACTGGATTCGCTTTGCAGCGCCTCAAGCGGAGGAGATCACGGGCATTCGCTGAGAGCCCAACAGCGTAAAGTGCGGTTTTGGACTAAACTGGCGACACAATTACGCAAGGTCTTTGAATGCTCCGCAAACGTGTCTAGTCGAAAAACAATCTGGCGGCTGGTGCTCCCCGTGGCGCTCCTCGCGCTGCTGATAGGGACAACGGTAGGCGTTGCGTGGCATCATCATTCCACCTCGTCGCCAGATACGTGTCCGATCTGCCATCTCAGCCACCAGGCCATTGAGCCGGCACCGGCAAGTGCTCGCGTCTCCGTTCTGGTACCGACAGGAGCTGCGCCCGAACCGCAGCACCTTAGCTTCACCGAAGCTACCTCCGCGCGGCACCTTCCTCCGCGCGCTCCCCCCGCATAGCAGCTGCCCGCTTCCGTGCCGTTCCGGCACCCCAGTTCCTTTACCGCCCTCACGACGAAGGCTGCCTGCTCATGCGTTTTCAACGTTTGTGTCTTCCATTTTTGCTGGTCACAAGTCCTTTGATGAAAGCTGCGGACGCGCAAGCCGCGCCTGCACAAACTCCCTCGGCTCCGCAGGCACAGACGCTCGCGCAGAAGCCTGGAGCGGTCACCGTCACGCTCGACGACGCTATACAAATGGCGATGCAACATAATCACAACCTGCTGGCGGCGCGCACCACCATCGAGCAAAGCAAGGCCGAAGAGACCACGGCGAATCTGCGCCCCAATCCTGTGCTCCTGGGCGATTCTCAGTTCCTGCCCATCTTCCAGCCGAGCGAATTCACCTCGGATTACATCGACAACACGGCACAATTCGACCTGGGTATCAGCTACCTGTTCGAGCGCGGGAAAAAGCGACAGCACCGCCTCCAGGCAGCCAAAGATCAAACCGCCGTCACACGGTCGCAGGTCGACGACAACGAACGCAGCCTTGCTTTCAGCGTCGCCTCTCAATTCATCAACGTCGAACTTGCCGAATCGACGCTGGAGCTGGCCAACCAGGATCTCAAGAGCTTCCAGAACACGGTGGATATTGGTGAAGCGCGCTACAAAGCCGGCGACATCAGCGAAGACGATTTTCTCAAGATCAAGCTCCAGTTGCTTCAGTTCCAGACTGATGTTTCTTCAGCGAAGCTCGCCAGGATGCAGGGACTCTCAGACCTGCGGCAGTTGCTCGGATATGAATCGATAGCCGCAGACTTTGACGTAGCGGGAAACTTCGACTATCAGTCCATCAAGGGCAATCTCGAAGATCTTCAAGCAAAGGCGCTGCAGACGAGGCCGGACCTGCGCGCAGCCCAGCAGGGCGTCACAGCCGCGAAGAGTCAATACGAGTTGCAGAAGGCCGTCGGGAAGAAAGACGTCACGGCTCAGCTTAGCTACACGCATCTGGGTGATATCAACAACATTTCTCTGTTCGGACAAATTCCGTTGCCGATCTTCGATCGCAACCAGGGAGAAATTGCCCGCACCGGCTTTGCCATCACGCAGGCTCAGGAACAGAAGAACTTTGCGAATGGTCAGGTGCTGACGGATGTGCGGGATGCCTTTGAAAATTTGCGCTCGAATGATCAGATAGTCGGGCTCTATCGTTCCGGTTATCTCGACGAGGCCAAGCAGTCCCGTGACATCAGCCAATATTCGTACACGCATGGCGCTGCGAGCCTGCTTGATTATCTCGACGCCGAGCGAAGCTATCGCGCTACAGAACTCGCCTATCGCCAAGCGCTCGCTTCCTATCTCATCGCAGTCGAACAGCTTCGCGAAGCAGTAGGAACCAGGAGCTTGCCATGACGAATACGCCGATTATCCGCCGCAATCGCATGCTTCAGTGTGCCATCTCACTCGCTTTGGCATGTGTTCTCACAGCCTGCAGCTCGAACGATCGCGAGCGCGCCAACCGGATGACGTCCTTCTCCGCGAGCGCCTCGTCGTCCGCAATCCCCCAGCTCTTCGCCATCCCGCAAGATCAGATGTCGCACGTGCAAGTTATAACCGTGCAGCCTTCCAAGCTGACGCGCACGCTCCGGCTAACGGGCGCTGTCGCGTACAACGCCTTCAAGACCACGCCGGTCATCACCCAGGTTGGCGGCCCCGTCAGCCGGATCCTGGTAGTGCCTGGACAGAAAGTCAAGCTCGGTCAACCCATGTTGGAGGTGAGCAGTCCCGATTATTCGCAGTTGCTGGACGCCTATCTGAAGGCAGCAGACTCTTCCCGGCTCGCAGATAAGAACTATGCACGAGAGAAGGATCTGTACCAGCACCATGCTGTCGCGCAGCGCGACCTTGAGCAGGCCGAATCGGATCGCAACCAGGCCCAGGCGGACTTGAATGCGGCGGAGCAGGGCATGAAAATCCTCGGGATAAAAAATCCAGCCGATCTCGCGAAGACCGCCACCTCGGCTCAGATCCCTGTGCTTGCACCAATCAGTGGCGAAGTCGTGGAGCGCCTTGTCTCGCCCGGCCAGGTTGTGCAGGCGGGCCAGACGCAAGCCTTCACGATCTCCGACCTCAGCACCGTGTGGGTGCTCGCAAATGTCTATCAGGCAGACCTCGCTTACGTGCGCAGCGGAGACGAGGTCAGCGTCCAAACGGATGCGTATCCCGGCACATTTCACGGCAGGATCTCCTATGTCTCGCCTGCAGTTGATCCAAATACCAGAACGCTGCAGGCACGCATTGTCGTTGACAATCCCGGCGAGAAATTGAAGCGAGATATGTACTGCACGGTCACCGTGACGGCAGGTTCTATTTCCAACGCCATTGTCGTGCCGGACTCGTCCGTACTGCGCGATGAAAACAATCAGCCGTTCGTCTACGTTGCCATTGGAGCCGACCAGTTTGGCAGGCGCGACGTGGAAATCGGCCAAAGCGAGAACGGGAAAACGCAAATTCTGAAAGGCATATCCGTCGGAGAAAAAGTTGTAGCCGACGGCAGCTTGTTTCTTCAATTTGCTAATTCGCTGCAACACTGAGGGACAGCTTCGAATGATTCATCACATCGTCCAGTTCGCGCTGCGGCAACGGCTCATGGTCCTGCTGCTGACTGTATTCATCGTCATTGGCGGCGCGATCTCCTTTCACCACATGCCGGTAGATGCTTACCCCGATCTCGCTCCGCCGATGGTTGAAGTGATCACCCAATGGCCCGGACATGCAGCCGAGGAAGTCGAGCGTTTGGTGACCATTCCGACGGAAGTAGAGATGAATGGCGTTCCGAAAATGTCGGTGATGCGCTCGATCTCGCTCTACGGACTATCCGACGTCAGAATGACCTTTGATGAAGGCACTGACGACTACTTCGCGCGTCAGCAAGTCTTTGAGCGCCTGAGCGGGGTGACTTACCCGTCCGGTGTAACTCCCACACTCGCCCCGCTCGCAAGCCCGTCTGGCCTGGTCTATCGCTATGTCATCGATAGTCCCGACCGCACCCCGCAGGAGCTCAAGGTCTACGAAGACTGGGTCATCGAGCGGGAATACAAGCAGGTACCGGGAGTAGCGGATGACTCCGGTTTCGGCGGCACCGTCATGCAATATCAGGTGCTGCTCGACCCGGCCAGACTTTACGCTTATCACATTACGGTACCCACCGTGCTGCAGCAGCTTTCCGTCAACAATTCCAATGCCGGCGGTGGCTTCTATTCGCAAGGCGGTCAGTTCTATTACGTCCGTGGCCTCGGACTCGTCCGCGATACCGCAGATATCGGCGACGTTGTGGTGGGCACGCAAAATGGTGTACCCGTGCGTATCCGCGACATTGGCGATGTAACCATCGGACACGCTCCGCGCCTCGGCGAATTCGGCTTCAACAAAAAGGACGACGCGGTTGAAGGCGTCATCATGATGCGCCGCGGCGAGCAGACGCAGAATGTGCTGAAGGGGGTCGAAGAAAAGACCCAGCAGCTCAACCAACATATCCTGCCGCCAGATATCAAGGTGACGCCATACTACGACCGCAGTGATCTGGTACAGCTGACCATCGACACGGTCGAACACAACATGCTGCTGGGGATGGCACTCGTCCTCGTTGTGCTCATGGCTTTTCTGGTTAGTATGCGTGCCGCCGTCATTGTCGCGCTTACTATTCCCTTGGCTCTGCTCTTTTCATTTATTTTCCTTCATGCGCGAGGAGTCGCGGCCAACCTGCTCTCCATCGGCGCGATCGACTTTGGCATTCTCATCGATGGCACCCTGGTGATGGTCGAAAATGTCTTCCGCGAATTAGGCGCGCGCGAAGGCCAGAGCTACAACCTGGAAGAGGTGATTTTGGCGGCGGCGAAGGACGTTGATCGCCCAATCTTCTATTCGGTCGCCGTCATCATCGCGGGCTATCTACCCATCTACGCACTCACCGGCCCTTCAGGAAAACTCTTCAGGCCGATGGCCGATACTGTAGCGATCGCGCTCGTCGGGGCGCTGCTCCTGACGCTGACATTCGTTCCCGTCATGTGCGCCTACTGGTTCAAACGCGGTGTGCGCGAGCGTGTGAACAAGCCTTTTGAATGGGTGCGCGACAAATACGCGGGAGAGCTGGAATGGTGTCTCGACCATCCAAAGACAACCATGCTCGCGGCCACTCTCATTTTTGCCGCCACGCTTCTGCTCATACCATTCATCGGCGGAGAGTTCATGCCGCATCTCGACGAAGGCGCACTTTGGGTACGTGCAACCATGCCCTACACAGTCTCTTTCGAGGAGGCGAGCAGATTCTCGCCTCAGGTTCGCAAAATCCTGATGAGCTATCCCATGGTCACCGACGTTGGGTCGGAGTTAGGCCGCCCGGACGATGGCACGGACCCCACCGGATTCTTCAATGACGAATTCTATGTCGGGCTGAAGCCTTATAACGATTCTTCCTGGAAGGCCGGTTCCATCCATAACAAAGCCGAACTGACCGAGGACATCCAGAACAAGCTCAAGGCATTTCCTGGAGTTATCTTCAACTACACTCAACCCGCCGAAGACGCCGTGGACGAGGCACTCACCGGACTCAAGAGCGCGCTTGCGGTAAAAGTCTATGGTCCTGACCTGAACGTCCTGCAGAGCAAGGCGCTCGAAATCAAGCGCCGCCTCGCGCAGGTGCCTGGATTCACCGAGCTGACCGTTGTACGCGAGCTGGGCCAGCCCAGCCTCCTCATCGATGTCGATCGCGACAAGATTGCACGTTACGGCATCAATGTTGCAGATGTTGAGGCTGTGGTGCAGGCTGCGGTCGGGGGCCAAGCAGCGACTCAGGTCATCCAGGGTGAAAAACTGTTCGACCTCGTCGTGCGCATGAAACCGGAGTTTCGGGAGAACGCGCAGCAGATAGGCAATCTTCTCGTCGGCACACCGACAGGCCAGCAAATTCCGCTCAGCGAACTGTCTAATATTCACGAAGCTGCCGGCGCATCATTTATCTATCGCGAAAACAACTCGCGCTACATCGGAGTGCAGTACAGCATCGAGGGACGCGACCTGGAGAGCTCCGTGCGCGATGGGCAGCGGGCCATCGCGGATATTGCAAAATCACTGCCGCCGGGATATCGCCTCAGCTGGGGCGGCGAATACGGCGAATTCCTTGAAGCCAAGCACCAGATGGAACTGATCGGGCCGCTGGCATTGATCATCATTTTCATGATTCTGTTCGCACTCTATGGCAACTTTAAATTCCCAGTAACCATTGCACTCGGCGTGGTCCTCACCGAACCCGTGGGCGCCTTAATAGCCCTCAAGTTGACGCACACACCATTCAGCGTCTCATCGGCTCTGGGGCTCCTCGCGCTGATGGGCGTCTCCGTCGAAACGGCCGTCATCCTCGTGTCCTACATCAACAAGCTGCGTCTCGAGAACAAAGACATCCGCACCGCCACCCGCGAAGCTTCCTTGCTTCGGTTGCGGCCCATCATGATGACCGCCCTGGTGGCCTGCCTCGGTCTTCTGCCTGCAGCGCTTTCCACCGGCATCGGCTCCGACACGCAAAAACCCTTCGCCATCGTCATCGTCGCTGGCCTGGTTTCGCGGCTCTTCCTCGGCTTCTTCGTCAATCCTGTGCTGTACGAGATGGTCGCCCGAAGATGGCGACGTTCTCCAGGTGTGATCTGGATCCCATGGCATCATTTTCAGGGTATTCCTTGCGACGAGTATCGGATCTTGCTGGGGGATAACGTCAAGGTACAGCGTGGCGCGGTGAATGGCAGGATTGTCGACACGATGGAGGACGTCCTCGGGGAGTACCACGATGAACGGCTACGGTTCTGCCTACATGGAAGGGAAGCGGGAAGCGCACAGCAAGGTGGTGCAGATGGTGCTTCGCAGAGCAAACGAAAAGGCTGCCATCGCAGTGGCAGCCTTTTAACTCTCGCGCTCACGTCAGCCTGATTTGTGGGCCTCAGATTCGCTAAATGGTTGCGGGGGTAGGATTTGAACCTACGACCTTTGGGTTATGAGCCCAACGAGCTACCGGGCTGCTCCACCCCGCAACATGATAGTAACAACCGGGGGGAGCCCAGTCAAGGCCTCGACAGACCGCGCAGCTCCGCTAACCCACGCTATTCCAATGATTTAAACGCATCGGCCGGCTCCGGGCGCACGCGAAAATCTGCGTGTCCCTGCGACCATCGAACAATTCCGTCCCGCCCGATCGCAAACGTTGCCGGTAGCGGCAGTCGCCACGATTGCTCGCCGTTGACGAACGGAATATTCACCAGGATCGACCGGTAGTACCCCTGCATTTCCGTCGGCACGGAATACGCCGCCCCGAACGCCGCTGCTACCGCAGCACCTTCGTCGCGCAGCAGCGGGAAAGGCAGCATATGCTGTGTGGCCGTGAAGTCATTTTGCCGCACCGTTTGCGGCGAAATCGCCACCAGGAGCGCGCCTCGCTCCCGCAGAGCGGGAAACAGGTCGCGCCACGCCTCTAGCTCCGTGACACAGTAGGGGCACCACCGTCCGCGAAAGAAGCACACCACCAGCGGTCCCAGGGCCAGCAGGTCCGCGGATCGCACCTGCTTCCCGTTTGCATCTGGCAGCGCGAACGCAGGCGCGTGATCGCCCGGTTTCAGCAGCTTGTCTTCAATGCCCGATGCGAATAGTTCCGCGATCGCACGCTCGTTCAATTCCAGCCGCTCCGGCTGCACCAGGTTGCGTGTCTGCGCGGTGATGTCATCCAGCTTGTCCTGCAGAGTCATAAACTTCAACATTCTTCCATCGGACACATCAGCGGCCCATTCCGCCGCCCATGCCGCCCATGCCGCGCATCGCGTTCAGCGATCCCATCAGCTTGCGCTGCATGCCCGGCTTGCCCGCGCTCTTGAACATCTTGCGCATCTGCGCATATTGCCGCAGCAACTGGTTCACTTCCTGCACGCTGGTGCCGGAGCCGATGGCGATCCGCTTCCGCCGCGAGCCGGAAATGATCTCGTGGTTGTTACGTTCCTTCTTGGTCATGGAGTTGATGATCGCCTCCACGCGCGAGAACTGCTTCTCATCCACCTGTCCGGCCGCCTGCTGCAAACCCTGAAACGGGCCCACCGACGGCAGCATCTTCATGATGCTCTGCATCGATCCCAGCTTCTTGATCTGCCGCAGTTGATCGCGAAAATCTTCGAGCGAAAACCCATCGCCCGACAGCGCCTTGCGCGCAAACTCCTCGGACTTCTTGCGGTCCAGCGTGGACTCCGCCTTCTCGATGAGCGTCATGATGTCGCCCATGCCAAGGATGCGGCTTACGATGCGGTCCGGATGGAACGGCTCGAACGCGTCCGGCTTCTCGCCCGTGCCGATAAATTTCACCGGCTGCCCTGTGATGTGCCGGATCGACAGTGCCGCACCGCCGCGCGCATCGCCATCCATTTTCGTCAGCACGGTGCCCGTCAGAGCCAGCTGCTGATGGAATGACTCTGCCGAGCGCACCGCATCCTGCCCAGTCATCGCATCGGCCACAAACAGAATCTCCTGCGGCGACAGCAGCGCCTTCAGCGAGCGCATCTCCTGCATCAGGTTGTCGTCGATGTGCAGACGGCCCGCCGTGTCGACGATCAATACGTCACAGCCGTAGTTCACGGCCTCTCGCCGCGCCTCTTTCGCCAGCCGCTCCACCAGCGCCGTGCCCGCGGGCTCGCCCTTCAGGTCGCCCACGTAGATATTTGCCTTGATCGCGTCGGCGACGATCTTCAACTGCTCGCGCGCCGCCGGGCGATACACGTCGACGGAGACCAGCATCGGCCGGTGGCCGCCCTTCTGCAGCCACGCCGCCAGCTTGCCGGAGGTCGTCGTCTTGCCCGAGCCCTGCAGTCCGGCCATCAAGATCACCGTCGGCGGCCGGGAAGCAAAGTTGAAGCGCGCCGTGTCCTTGCCCAGGATCGTGACCAACTCATCGCGCACGATCTTGATCACCTGCTCGGTCGGCGAAAGCGCGGTCATCACCTCGGAGCCCATCGCCTTCTCGCGCACGTGCTCGATCATCTCCTTCACCACGGAGAGGTTCACGTCCGCTTCGAGCAGCGCCACGCGGATCTCGCGCAGCGCATCGTTGATGTTTTCTTCGGTGACGGTGCCTTCGCCGCGCAGATTCTTGAAGGCACGCTGGAGCTTGTCGGACAGGTTTTCAAACATAGGGGTCAGTTCTAAGTTTATCAGTCCGTTTTGGGCCGCCGAAGGTGCGCATCGGCGGCGCCCCGGTGTAAGGTGGCGTGTATGTTTGGAGCGTTACCTAGAAGGTCCAGAAGCGATTTCCCGATCGCGGCAGCCACCCTGTTCGTCATGCTCGCCGTCTCTTTCACCGCGAAGGCCCAGCAGCCGGCGCCGCAGTTGCAGGAGCGTGGGGGCGCCGTCGCTCCGCACGTGGAATCAGAACAGCCGCTGAACGATTACCAGCGCTCGCAGATGGCGGACTGGGCCCGCGACTTCGCCGACCTGCATCGCTACCGCGCCGCAAATCAGGAGCTCGGCAGTCCCGTCTCCGGCGAGCATCGCGTCATCTTCTACGGCGACTCCATCACCGACAAGTGGACCCTCAGCCAGTACTTTCCCGGCAGGGACTACATCAACCGCGGCATCAGCGGCCAGACCACCTCGCAGATGCTCCTGCGCTTCCGCCAGGACGTCATCAATCTCAATCCGGATGTCGTCGTCATCCTCGCCGGCACCAACGACATCGCGGGCAACACCGGCCCCATCTCCATCGAAGACATCGAAGGCAACATCACCTCCATGGCCGAGCTCGCCCGCGCGCACGACATAGCACTCGTGCTCTCATCCGTGACGCCGGTCAACAACTACACGCCAGCCTCGCAGCGCTTCTTCGCCGATCGTCCACCGGCGGAGATCCTGCGCCTCAACGAATGGATGAAGGCGTACTGCGCCTCCACCAACTGCTATTACCTGGATTACTTCGACTCCATGGTCGACGGCAGCGGTCTGCTCAAGCGCGGCCTCAGCGAAGACGGCCTGCACCCGAACGATGCCGGTTACAAAATCATGGCGCCGCTCGCTCAATCCGCCATCGACAAGACGATGGCCTCGCGCTAACGCCGCGTCAGCAACTGGTAGCTCCGTGAAAACTGAAGACCTCCGCTGCTGCCAGCACCGTGTTCGTGTGAATAGTCACCGTGTCCTCCACGCGCATCGCATATCCGCCTGCATACACTGAGAAGACCGGCGCACCTGCTGATTGCGCCGCGCGGAACACCATCCGGTCCCGCTGCTTCAGTCCGTCGATGGTCAGCGCCAGTCCGCCTAGCTTGTCTTCAGCATAAGGATCAGCTCCCGCGATGTAAGCGATGAGCTGCGGCTTGAAATGCGCAAACGCCGCTTCCAGCGCGGCTTCGAGCGACTCCAGATACTCCGCATCGTCGGTGCCATCCGCCAGCGGGACATCCAGCGAGGACGGCGGCTTGTACGCCGGATAGTTGTTCTGCTGGTGCATGGAGAGCGTGAACACGCCCTCTGCGCTCGGTCTCATCGATCCGGACGCTGCGCCATACCGCAGTGGTCCGCGATGCTTCTCACCCGCCGGCGGAAAGATCGCTGCCGTCCCGTTGCCATGGTGGACATCCAAGTCGATCACCATCGCTCTTTCAGTCTCGCCATCCTGCAGCAGCCGCGCCAGCGCTATCGCCACATCGTGCAAAATGCAGAAGCCTTCGCCGTGATCGCGGTGCGCATGGTGAAATCCGCCGCCGATCAAGCCAGCCGCGCCATTCCGCATGGCCAGCCGCGCGGCCTCCAGCGTTCCGCCGCAGCCCAGCAGCGTCGCATCTATCAGCGCTTTTGAATAGGGAAGCTCCATCTGCAGGATCTCCTCGTCCGATAGCGTGCCATCGACAGACGTTCCACATATCCTGGTTCGTGCACGCGCAACACGTCTTCCAGGGCAATCGTCTGCGGCCGCACAAAATCGCTCTCCGCCGCAGCGCCGGTCTCCAGCAGCCGCTCATGAACCAGCCTGTACTTCTCTCCGGGAAATACATGCGCGCCGAGCGGAAGGTAAAACCCATCGTGATAGACAAGCGAGAACGGAAGCATAACTTCCCATTCAACGCGTCCGGCTGCCTGCTCAGCAAGCGTCGCCCTTAAAGTGTTTGATGTCTCAGCCGTGGCCTGACTACGCGATCCTACGCAGCGATGTCGTCATCGGCTGGTCCGGTCAACAGGTTGCTCCTCGGATCGCTGCATGGCCTGCACCTTGCTGTGACGGGTGCTGTAAGTGAAGTAGACGATCAGACCGATAAGAAGCCAGACGAATACGACTTCCTTGGTGAGCCGGGGCAGAGTGTAAACAAGGTAAAGCGACGTAACGATTCCGAGGATGGGAACGAGCGGGACGAAGGGCGTGCGGAATGGGCGTTCCATGTCCGGCGCGCGGCGACGGAGGATCCAGACGCCGGCGCAGACGATGGCGAAGGCAAGCAGCGTTCCCATGTTGGTGAGCTCGCTGAGTCGCCCGACCGGGAGCAGTGCAGGCAGGCACGCAGCGACAAGGCCGACGGCAATATTGGAAAGCCAGGGCGTGCGAAATTTCGGATGGACGTCGCTGGCCCACTTCCAGAGAAGACCGTCTCGGGACATGGAGAAGAACACCCGCGACTGCCCGAGCAGCATGACCAGCATCGTGGTGCCCAGTCCGCAGACCGCGCCGAATTTGACAAGCAGAGTACCCCAGCGGTGGCCGGTGACGTCAATGCCGGTCGCGATGGGCGAGCCGACATTGAGCATCTTGTAGTTGACGAGTCCCGTGAGGATCAGAGCAACGATGATGTAGAGGATGGTGCAGATGATGAGAGAACCGATGATGCCGATGGGCATATCGCGGCGCGGATTCTTAGCTTCTTGCGCAGCCGTGGAGACGGCATCGAAACCGATGTAGGCAAAGAAAATGGAAGCAGCTCCGGCCATGATGCCGCCGATGCCGTAATGTCCGCCGCCCTGTGAAGGTGGGATAAAGGGATGCCAGTTGGCATGAGCCAGATGCGGATGTGCTGCAAGGAACATGGCACCGACCACGATAAAGACACCGACAACCGCGAGTTTGATGAAGACAATCGCTGAGTTGAGATTGGCCGATTCTTCAATGCCGATGACCAGCACGGCGGTGACGACGACGATCGCGGCAAAAGCCACGAGATTGGCGAACGCAGTGACATGGGGAAGCGAGGATGCATGAACACTGATGTTGGCCGGCAGAGACATGAAGGGGACCCAGTGGCTACCGTATTGGTACAGAACTGTACCCGGAGTGGCGGTGATCTGAGGAGGAAGGTGAATACCGAGGTCGTCGAGGAGGCTAACGAAGTAGCCGCTCCATCCCGAGGCGACCGTAGACGCGCCGAAGGCATACTCCAGGACAAGGTCCCAGCCAATGATCCAGGCGATGAATTCCCCCAACGTGGCGTATCCATAGGTATATGCCGAGCCGCAGATAGGGATGAGAGAGGCGAATTCCGAATAACAGAGCGCGGCGAAGGTGCAGGTAATGCCGGCAACGATGAAGCTGAGCGCGACGGCTGGACCCGCATAGTTTGCGGCGGCCGGACCGACGAGAACGAAAATCCCGGTGCCGATGATGGCGCCGATGCCGAGCGTGATGAGGTTAACTGGCCCGAGCGAACGCCGGAGCGTGCGTTCCCCTTCTTCACACGCCTCGGCAGTGAGGACCGAAAGGGGCTTGGTTGCGAACAGTTTAGCCATGAATAAGGTCGTCCTTCGAACGAATATCTGTAGACCGGCAAGCGGCGCCACACCGGCTGGCATAAACCGAAATCGCGAACAGGCCGGCCCGGTGTATTGCGGCTTGTAGCGTAACAGGACAATTCGAAGACATGCGACCATGAAGTTAGAGGCTTCCGTCGGCTGCTTCTTCGAGAAGCGATCGCCGCCCGTAGAGCCGTCCCTGGTACCGCCGCATCAAATTAGCTGATCGCGAATGAGCCCACGAGACACCAACGCCGAAGACATTGGACAGCCCGAGCTGCCTGCACTGGAAGACCCGGTGCCTGCCGCTGCGCCGCAGGGTACGCAGCTCTCCGCCTCCGAAACCATTCCCACCAGCGACCATACCGGCGGCATCTCGCACGCCTGGCGTGCGCTGCGCGCGCCCAACTTCCGTCTCTTCTTCAGCGGCCAGAGTATCTCGCTCATTGGCACCTGGATGACGCGTATCGCGACCAGTTGGCTGGTCTATCGCCTCACCGGTTCCGCGTGGCTGCTCGGCACAGTCAGTTTCATGGGCCAGATCCCCACCTTCCTGCTCGCGCCCTTCGCCGGCGTTTGGGTCGACCGCTGGAACAAGCGCACGGTCCTCGTCTGGACGCAGGTCCTGGCCGCCGCGCAGTCGCTCGCGCTCGCCGCACTCACGCTCACGCACCGCATCACCGTACGCGACATCCTCGCGCTCAGCGTGCTGCAGGGGCTTATCAACGCATTCGATATGCCCGGACGTCAGTCGTTTCTCGTCGAAATGGTCGAAGACAAGCGCGACCTCGGCAACGCCATTGCACTCAACTCTTCCATCGTGAATCTTGCGCGGCTCATCGGCCCCTCGCTTGCCGGCGTCGTGATTTCACTCAAGGGCGAAGGCTGGTGCTTTCTCATCGACGGATTCAGCTATTTCGCCGTCATCGCTTCGCTGCTCATGATGCATCTTCGACCCGTCGCCGTACTCCAGCGCAGCGATTCCTTATTCCAGCAGCTTCGCGAAGGCTGGCAGTACGTCAGCGGCTTTCTTCCCATCCGCAATCTGCTTCTGCTGTTCGCGGTAGTCAGCCTGATGGGCATGCCCTACACGGTGCTTATGCCGGTCTTCGCCTCCCAGGTGCTCCACGGCGGTCCGCACACCTTCGGCTTCCTCATGGCGGCGGCCGGCGTCGGCGCGCTCGTCTCCGCGGTGTTGCTTGCCCTGCGCAAAACGGTCAAGGGCCTGCTCAAGATGGTGCCTATCTCCGCGGCACTCTTCGGCGCGGGACTCGTCGCCTTCGGCCTCTCGCGCATCCTCTGGCTCTCGCTAGCGCTGATGCTGGTCGTCGGCTTCGGCATGATGCAAGGCATGGCCGCCAGCAACACCATCATCCAGACCCTCGCCCCCACGGATAAGCGCGGCCGCATCATGAGCTACTACACCATGGCCTTCGTCGGCATGGCGCCTTTTGGCAGCCTGCTTGCCGGTGGCCTCGCCCATGTCATGAGCGCCTCATGGGCCGTCGTCGTGACGGGAAGCTGCTGCATCCTCGGCGCGGTATGGTTCTGGCGTCAAATGAGCGCGGTACGCGCCGCCATGCGACCCGTCTATCGCGAGCTCGGCATAATCCGACCGGCGCCCGAGACAAACTAGTCATCCGCGCGTATCCGAAGGTGGCCTCAGGATCTCACGTATCTGGTCGAAGCGGGATCGGCGCGCTCGCGCCGCTCAACCAAGACTCACTACGATCTACTGCGGCGGCGGACTATTCGGCGTGCTGGAGCCGGGACCGCCGGGCGAACCAGAACCGGAGCCGCCGAAGTTGCCGAAACCCGAACCGGAACCGCTGCTGCCATTCGAGCTGCCGTTATTGAAGCCGAAGCTGCCGCTCGTTGAACTGCCATTCGGGGAACTGCCATTCGGGCCGGAGACCCCGCCGCCCGCCGGATTGGTGGTACCGGTCCCGTTCACGTTTCCGCCGTTTGCGATGCCGCCGCCGTTCATCAGCATCTCGACTTGCGGATCGTAGACGAACTCCCAGGTCGAATACTTCTTCTGCTTGTGATACTCCAGCATCGAATCTTTCTTGAGCGGAATCCCCACACCTACAATCGGACCGGCGCTGCCGAATGTCGTGCCGCTGCTGGTGCTGCTCGCACCGGGTCCATTCGTGCCGTTGGGAGTTCCACCAACGGCGCCGTTCGATGGTGATGAGCCGCTGTTTGAGAATCCGAAGCCGCTTCCTGTGGACCCGATTCCAGACCCGATCCCGCCGCCCGAGCCGCCATTCAACCCACTTGATCCGCTGTTTGAAAAGCCGAAACCCGAGCTCCCGCTACTGCCGCCAGAACCATTCGCTGCCCCATTCGCGGCTCCGTTTGCCGTTCCGTCAACGCCGGTCGTCGTAGAACCATCCGAAGTGGTGTTCGGAGCATACAGCCCCGGTGTCCCCGAGCTGCTGGCGCCTATCCCTCCCGGACCTGTCGACGCGGTGCTCAGCCCGGTCTGCAGCGGTTGGCCGAAAAATCCCATCGGCGGCACCTTGGCCTCGCCCATGTGGATCAGCCGCCAGTCATCCTTGCCCGTGATGGGATCCTTGTAGCGCTTGCGCAGAAAACGAATTTGATTCGTGTTCTCCAGTTGCTTGATATCGGTTGGGTAGGCGCCGAATTTTTTGTAGTAGAGCTGGATCGCGCGTCGGTACTGCAGTCCGCGCTGCACCGCTTCTCGCTCCTTATCGCGCTGGATCTCCCTCGCCACCTTCGGAGCGGCGACCGACAACGCCAGCAGCAGCAGGAAGATCATCACCAGCACGGTCAGCAGCAGATAGCCGTCCTCGGGGGCGTCTTTCTCGATTTCCAGCCTGGCATTCTGTAACAGCATAGGGAACTAATTCTGCGAGAGCGGCACGCTCTGCGTGTTGTGATACGGGATGTCCTCGATCTCCACCGAGAAAGGTCGAATCGCCACTACGCGGTAGCGGCGGTCCACCACATCTCCTTCATGCGCCAGGAAGATGTCGTCCCCATGCAGCAAGAAGATCTGCCGGCTCCCGCCTTGCATCGACGAATATCCATAAAACTTCAGGTCGATCGCGGGCGGCGGCGGAGGGCCCTGCGGCACCGGCGGACCCGATGGCCGTATCGGCGCTGCCGGTTTAGGAATCGCCACGGGAGCAGCCGAGTCGGGCGAGAAGATATTCCGGCCATTGCCGCTGTAGGTGGTATCTTCCGCCTGCGCCATCACCTCAGGATGCAGCGTCGGATCGAGCGCCGACGAGCTCGGCAAGTGGATCGCCTCGTGCGGATACGCCGTCGCTCCCGGTGTCCCTACGCTCGATGAGCCAGCCGGCGGAGCCGATGGCGGCGCTGCGGACGTTGAGACTACCGGCGGCGGTGCGACTGGCGCGGGTGACGAGGTTCCGAAGAACTTCGGCACCTGGATGGCCGCGATGATCAGTAAAACCGCTCCCAGACCGACAGCGGCATACAATTTCGGCTTGCTTTCTGCGCCAACGGGAAGGGCCATCGCTACTCGCCCCCGTTCTGGTCGGGCGCGGCCGTGGTTTCGCCGCCGCCGTTCATCGGCTGCAGGTGCTCCGCGTCAGCGCCGCGCAGATACGTGGTCACTTTCAGCCGCAGGTTCACCAGGCCGCCCTGCTGACCGGTCAGGGTCAGTCCATCGATCACGAAAAACATCTTGTCCCGCTCAACACTGTTAATGAATTTCATCACCGACGCGTAATCGCCGCTTACGCTCGCGTCCATGCGTACTTCGGTGACATCCCGCAATGCCGGTGCAAACGACGTCTGCACGCGGCTCAGCCTCACGTTCGCCTTCTGCTCCAGCGTGCCCAGCTCTGCCAGAATCGCCGAGTCCGCTCCCGGTACGCGCCCATCGTAAAAGTGCTCCGCTCCCTTGGTGGATTCGGATACTCGTTGAGGCAGGTTACGCAGCGGCTTCGCCTGCAACTCCGCGGTTCGCAGTTCGACCTGCTTCAGGTCGAGCTGTTCCGGACGATCGGTGCGCAGCGTGTTCCATGCCATCCCCAGTTGAACCAGCAGCACAAGGTTGACGATCGCCAGCAGAGCCACCGCTGCGATATGCGCGTTAAGCCAGTTGAAAGTGCCGGAGCGTGTGAGTTTCATGGCGTTTTTGGCTCCGGTGCAGGCTTGTGTGCGCGGTGATGAACTCCAGCCGCGGCAGCAACCTGTGCTTCTTTCTTCGCCGCAGCAGCGCCGTGCTTCGTCTCCCGCGCTTCCAGCGGGTTGTACTCCGCCAGCACATCGAAGTTCACAGAGTTCGTCTCGTTTACCGGTTCAAAGTTCGAACGGCCATTCTGGTTCTGCTGCGCGGTCTCGCCCACAATCCGCGGCGTGCGGAAGCGGCGCGAGTGTTCGAGGTTTCGCACCAGCGTGACTGCCTTTTCACGCGGTCCCGCTACCCGCATGTGGATCGTCACCGAGCCGTCCTTGTTCACCACCGGATCAAGGTTCAGCACCTGCACGTTGTCCGGCAGCACCTGCTCCAGGTCCATCATCACCGCGGTCCAGGAGAACGATTTGTGCAGAAACAGATTGTTCAGGAACTGCGCCTGTGCCAGTACCGCGGCATTCTGCGGCTGCCGCATGGAAGCCTCCGCCTGCTGCCGCTCGTTGTGTGTCTGCGTGATGGCCGAATCGATACTACCGGCGCGCGCCTGCGCCGCCGCGGCTTTCTGCTGCTCCGATCGCAGCACCCACCAGAACGCCGCGGCCGTCACCAGCAGCAGCAGCGCGACAACGCGCAGCCGCTGGTACAGCGGGCGAAGCTCGACATAGGGATGCGAGGCGAGATTAAGTGTGACGCGCATTAGCTTGCTAGCGCTCCTACCACCGGGGCCAGAATACCGGTTGTTACGCTTGCCGTTCCCGGCTTATCTGTCCCCGATCCATAGCTCTCGCGCGATGGAACCAGGTCGCGCACGCGAACACCCGGCAACGCGAGCAGGCGGTCCAGTTCGGCTGCCCCGCCCGGCCCCACCGAATAGATCGTGTGTGCCGTCGACGCCAGCGTGTCCTCGTAATACGCCATCGCTACGGAGACCGTCTGCTGCAGTTCAGCCACCACCTGCGCCATCGCCGGTCTCCGCATTTGCTCCGCTCTCGCCAAGATCGATCGTCCGGAAAAGCAGCAGTTGCGTCCCGCGTACGATCGCCGTGGTAATGCAGTTGGCATTGCGGTTTACCAGCAGCGCCGGGTCGTCGCCGGGGACTGCGGCCAGCGCCGCCAGCGAGCTCGACAGCACCGCGCCCGGCTCATAGCCGGCTTCGCGCACAGCATCTTCATATTCCGCACGTACCGCCGCGGGCATCACGGCCACTACGGTGCGCACCACGGTTTCATCCTGCGCCCTGGGAAGCACCTGCCAGGAGATCGCCGCGTCGTCCACATCGAAGTGCACCAGCTTGCGCAGGCGGAAGCGCAGGATGGGCAGCACGTCCGCGGTCTTGGCGGGCAATGTGTCGAAGTCCAGCAGCAGCACCCGCACCGAAGCATCTGGCACAATCACGGTGACTTTCTTCGCGCGCTCGGCAATCGGTTCCAGCGCCTGTTCGATCGCTGCTGAAATAGCCGCGCGGTCGATCATGGCTGGCGCCTTCAGCCCCGGCACCAGGACTCCCAGCCGCAACGGTGCAAAGTGTGTCAGCACGTCCTGTGCCTCGCCCGCTTCGGCAACGGAGCCGGGACGCGCAGCCAGTACGCCCGCGGGTGTAATCTCGCATGCCAGCCGCGGTCGCAGCGCGTCGATGTCCGATGGAAATATGCGACGTACGATACTCATGCCTGCCCGTTACCGTCCCGTCTCGATGAAGGTGACTTTATTGATCTCGCCCAGCGTCGTCAGCCCGGCGCGCACCCGGTCCAGCGCCGACTCGCGCAGAAACTTCATTCCCATACCCTGTGCCGAGCGGCGAATCTCCGACGTTGGCCGCTTTTCCAGAATCAGCTCGCGGATGGTGTCGTTCAGATCCAGTAGCTCGTGAATCGCTGTTCGTCCCCGGAAGCCCGTGCCGCCGCACTCAATACAGCCGCCGCCCTCGCGGAACGGAAAATCCCGCCACTCCTCTGGATCGAGCGCACTCTCTACCAGCATTTCTTCGCTGATTTGCACCGGCCGGCTGCAGAACTCGCAAATAGTACGCACCAGCCGCTGTGCCAGGATGCAGTTCAGGGAGGAGACGAAGTTATACGCCTCGACGCCCATGTTGAGGAAGCGCCCCAGCACATCCAGCACATTGTTCGCGTGCACTGTCGTGAACACCAGGTGACCGGTCAGCGCGGAGTTGATCGCGATCTGCGCCGTCTCCTGATCGCGGATCTCGCCCACCAAAATCTTGTCCGGGTCATGGCGCAGGATCGAGCGCAGTCCGCGCGCAAACGTCAGCCCCTTCTTTTCGTTCACCGGGATCTGCGTAATGCCGCGGATCTGATACTCCACCGGATCTTCAATCGTGATGATCTTGTCTTCGTCGCTCTTGATCTCGTTCAGCGCCGCATAGAGCGTCGTCGTCTTGCCCGACCCAGTGGGTCCGGTCACCAGCACCATGCCGTAGGGCTCGCGGATGTAGCGGCGGAAGCGCGACAGGTCCTCCGGCGCAAAGCCCACCACGTCCAGCGTGAGCTTCTTGAACTTCTCACTCATCGACTCTTTGTCCAGCACGCGCAGCACGGCGTTCTCGCCATGCACCGTCGGCATGATGGAAACACGGAAGTCGATCAGCCTGCCCTTGTAACGCACGCGGAAGCGTCCGTCCTGCGGCACGCGCCGCTCCGCGATGTCCAGCTCGCTCATCACCTTGATGCGCGACAGAATCGTCGTGTGGTGCTCGCGCGCAATCGGCGCCATCGCCTCCTGCAGCACGCCGTCGATGCGGTACTTCACCAGCAGCGAATCGTCATACGTCTCGATATGAATGTCCGACGCTCTCCGCTCGAGCGCGGTAAAGATCGTCGTGTCCACCAGCCGGATGATCGGCGAGATGTCCTCTTCCGAGGTCAGCTTCTCGATCGAGATGTTCTCGTCCTGGTTCTCCTCCGACGAGATCACATCGAAGGTCAGCCCCTCGGACGCCTCATCCAGCACGCGCTGCGACTGCTCCGTCTTCTTCAGCAGGTCGGTGATCTGCGACAGCGTCGCCACCCGCGTGACTACGCGCTGCCCCAGCAGGCCGGCGATCTCGTCGAGCACCATCAGCCGGCTCGGATCGCTCACCGCAATCACCAGCCGATCCTCCATCTGCTCCAGCGGAACGAAGTTGTAGCGGAACATCATGTCCACCGGCACCGAGCGGAACAGCTCATGCTGGATACGGAAGTTCTTCAGATCCACAAACTCGCAGCGATACCGCGTCGCCAGCGCCTGCGCGCGCGCCACTTCATCGGCCGGTATCGGTACAGGCATCACAACCACAGGACTCTCAGCCATGCAGGGGAACTCCTTCTCTCTTTAGACGGGGCGTCATCATCATTGCCATCATTTGCCCCCCATCTGACCCGCCTGCCCCAGTGAAAAGATGGGCAGGTACAACGCAATCATGATCGTCACAACGACCACGCCCATCACCACCAGAATGATCGGCTCAATCAGCGACAGCGCCGCGGTCAGCGCCGTCTGCACATCCTCTTCAAAAAACTCCGCCACCGAGTTCAGCATCTGCGGCAGCGCACCCGTCGACTCGCCCACCTCGATCATCGAAGTCGCCAGCTCCGGAAACACCTTCGTATTCGTCAGCGACTGGGACAGCGGCTTGCCTTCCCGGACACTCACCACCGCGGTTTTCACCGCCTTGCCGATAATCCGGCTGGAAATCGATCGCGCCGCCGTCTCCAGAGACGGCACCGGCGGCATGCCGCCTTCCAGCAGCGTCGAAAGCGTCCGCGAAAACTGCGCCACCTGGTACTTCAGCCAGATATTCCCGAACACCGGCATCTTCAGCCGTATCCGGTCAATGCGGTTCGCCCCGCGTTCCGTCCGGCCCCACCGCCATAAACCATACGCAATCAGTGCGATCACCGGAATCGCATACAAGATGTACGCCTGAAAGTTCTTCCCCAGCGCCAGCAGGAACATCGTCAACGCCGGCAGTTTGCCCCCGATCTGGTCATACAGTTGCCCGAAGCGCGGCACCACGAAGCGTGATCAGGAAGATGAACATCGACATCACCATGATCACCAGCAGCGCCGGATAGAACATCGACGCAGTCAGCTTCTTGCGAAAGGTCAGCGAAATCCGCTGGAAATTCAAATAGCGCGCCAGCACATCTTCCAGGTGGCCGCTGCGCTCGCCCGCCAGCAGCGTGGTCGTGTAGATCGGCGGAAATCCCCCCTGCGCCTCAAACGCCTCCGAAGGCGACTGACCGGTGCGGATGCGCTGCGTAACACCTTCCAGTTGCGACTGGAAGGTCAGGTTCTTCTGGCTCTTCGCCAGCATCTCCAGCGCCGGCAGAATCGGCACTCCGGCGCGGATCAGCGTCAGAAACTGCTGGTTGAAGATCAGAAAACCTTCGAGCTTGGTCTTCTTCGCGCGCGCGCGAAACCCCCGCGCCTTCACCGAGTAGACGTAGTAGCCAGCCTGCGTAAAGCGAGCGCGCAGCTCTTCTGCAGTCGCCGCCGTCTGCACCTGTTCCTGCAGGCGGCCGCGCTCATCGGCCAGTCGAATCACAAACTCTGCCATGCGCGTGCCCCTGCGGCTACTTTCCTTTCAAGCTGGTCAGCTTGGCGATATGGCCCTCCGGGCCGACGACCCAGGGAAGGCTGATGGCGTTATAGCCGTCGTCGCCCAGCGAAGACCAGCTCTGCCCGTCATCATACGAGACGTCCGTTCCATTCACACCAACGGTGATCCAGGCGTTGTCCGCGGCGTCCCATGCCACGCTCGACCGGTATCCATGCGGCATCTTCGTGGCCGCTGTCCATTTGCCGGTCTTGGGGTCCCGCCGCGCTGCTGTGCCTTCCGCCTTAAAAGGCTGGGAGTAGTCGCCCCCCACCGCCACCGCGTGCCAAGTCCCGTTTTGGTCCTTATAGAGTCCCAGCGCAAAGATTCCCTGGGACTCGCTCGCCCCCGCCATCGGTACCTCATCCTTCGCAAAGGTCCAGGACCGCGCCAGGCACCGCTCCGGATTCCTGTGCGCCATCTCCATCCCGCAGTCCAGTCCCCCCGAATAGACGTAGGGGTGCTGCCCCCCGCTCATCCCGCTGGTGCCAAACCACGGCGCCGCCACTTTCCCCAGTACCGGATCGGTCAAAACCATCGACTGGTTGCTCGCCGCAAACGCCCCCAGCTTCTGCCCGTTCAGGTCCAAGTCTTTGCTGGTCACGGATTTCCAATGGGCGCCGCCATCCTCGGTCCGCAGCAGCGTAAAGTGCCCATCCACCGGATCACCCAGCAGGTAGCCATTGTTTGCGTCGGAAAACACCAGCCCGTCCCAGAAACCGCTCGCGTCCTTGTTCGTTGCAAGGGCTGTCCAGTGCGCGCAACCGTCCGTCGTCTTATACAGCCGGCTCTGATCTCCCGGCCCGGACGACATCACGATCGCCGTTTGCGCGTCCCAGGCCCAGATGCTGCGAAAATCCAGCTTTTCGGCGCCTTCCGGCATACTGCACCGCTGCCACACATAGCCGGAGTCCTCGGTCCGCAAGACCGTCCCCCGGGCCCCGCTCGCCCACGCCACCCCGTTGCCCACAGCGTGGATCCCCCGCAAGGGCTGGTTGGTGCCGCTATGCTCGGCCTCCCACGGATTCCAAACCGTGCTCACCAAGGCCTTCGCCTGAGGAACGATCTGTGCAGTGGCCGGCACGGAAAGGGAAGCAGCCATCCACACAATGCCTATCAAGATGAAGAAACGACGCATGCCTCTTCAGGATAAATGGCGCGCCTGCTCTGCTGCCCAAACGACCACCAACTCGCGTTTCACCCGGGCAAACCGGCCAACTATACTGGCCCGCATGGGGAGACTCGGCTCCTTCGGCGCGCTGGCTCTTGCCACCCTGGCCCTGCAGGGCCAGAACCAGAACCCCAATGGCTTCTCGACGCAATCGAATCTGGTAACCGTGCCAACGCAGGTCACAAACCTGCACGGCGAGTTCATCTACGGGCTCAAGGGCAGTCAGTTTGTCGTCACCGACAACGGCGTTCCGCAGCATGTTCGTCTTGAGCAAGCTCCCGAGCAGACAGGCCTCTCGCTCGTGGTAGTCGTCCAGTGCAGCCGCGCCGCGGCGCTCGAATCGTCAAAACTGGCGGGCCTCAACACCATGATCGACGCCATCACTGGTGCAGCCCCGCACGAAGTTGCAGTCATCAGTTATGGTGCAGAGCCGTCGCTGCTCGTCAACTTCACCTCCGATCCGCAAAAGATCAGCGCCGCTGTCTCCGCCATCAAGCCGTGCAACGAGGATGGCGCCGCGACGCTCGACGCGGTCGAGTACGCAACCGAAATGCTGGACGAGCGCGCGAACCACTACCGTCCCGCCATTTTGCTCATCAGCGAAACCAGGGATCACGGCAGTCACGCGAAACCCCAGGAGGTCATAGCAGAGCTGGGCAAAACCAACACCGTCGTCAACTCTGTCACCTACTCGCCCGCGCGCGATGAGTTCCGCAGCCAACTCAAGTCCGACGCGGGCGGAGGAAGCACCGGCACCATGGACCTCCTGCCCCTGCTCTTCATGGCCGTCAACGCCATGCGCGACAACGCGGCTTCACAACTCGCCGCCCTCTCCGGAGGAGAATATCTCAACTTCAGCACGCGGAAAGGCTTCGATCAGGCGCTCGGCCATCTCGCCAACCAGCTCCACAACTTCTATCTGCTGAGCTTTCAGCCCCAGAAAAAGCCGGCCGCCGGCTACCATGCACTCCGCGTTATGGTGCTGGGCCACCCCGACGTTCTCGTCAGGAGCAGATCAACCTACTGGTTCGAACCAGTCCAATGATCCAGTATGCATTCGAGCCAGATGAACTGCGGCGCCATGAAACACAATGCAGATGGTTTTCGATCTGCCATCATGGAGCATGCCGCTCTTCGATCTGCGCCGGCTGACAGGCAGCATACGCACCGAGTCTGCCAATCGGCATCTGGCCCGCTACCTGGCCTTTATCGCCGGCGCTGCCAATGCCGGAGGGTTTCTTGCCGTTCGGCAATACACCTCGCATATGTCCGGCATCGTCGCAGCCATGGCGGACAATTTCGCCGTCGGCAGCATTATCCTGGTCCTCAATGGGCTGGCCGCCGTCACATCGTTCCTGTTCGGAGCGTTTCTCACCACGTTGTTCGTTCGCTGGGCTCGTGCCCACGCACTGGAAAGCGAATACGCTTTGCCACTCCTCGCGGAAGCGGCGCTGCTTACCATCTTCGGCTTCACCGGGCGAGTCTTCGCCGGCGGCCGCGTGGTGGGCACCATCATGCTTTTGTGCTTCACCATGGGTCTTCAAAACGCCATCATCACCAAAATCTCCAATGCGGTCATCCGCACCACGCACGTAACCGGCATGATCACGGACATTGGCATCGCCCTCGGCAGAACTGCCCTCATCGTCACCAGAAAGATCGATGGCAATCTCGTGCCGGAGTTCGCCACCTTGCGGCTTCTCACATCGCTGGTCGCCCTGTTCTTTGTCGGGGGGTCACCGGCGCGGTCGGCTTCAAACACGCTGGCCTCTTCTTCACCCTGCCACTGTCCGCCATCCTGCTGCTGCTGGCGTTCATGCCGGTAGTCGACGATGTGCGGCGGCGCGGCGCCACCCCGGCGTAGAAATGCTTGCTATATAGAAGTGCTCGCTATTCTGCCCCAGCATCGCCACCGGATCGATGCGCAGTCGGCCACATCTGGGGACATGGCTCGCCTCGAGCGATGGTATACACTGTATACATGTCAGCGAGATCGACCGCTCAGAGGATCGCCGTCGCCGCCAGGCGTCTGCTCGACGAAGAGGGCGCCGATGCCGTCAGCATGCGCCGCGTCGCGGATGCCGTCGGCATCACCGCCATGGCGCTCTACCGGCACTATGCGGATCGCGCGGCTCTGCTGAACGCCCTCGCGAATGAAGGCTTCGACGAACTCGCCATCCAGCTCTCGGCTGCGCGCCTCGCGGGCGACATCGAAAAACGGCTCACCAAAATTCTCGACGTCTATCTTGACCACGCTCTCCACAACCCACGCCTCTTCGAGCTCATGTTTCTTCGTCAGCGCGAAGGCGCCCGCCAGTATCCGCGCGACTTCAAAGCCGGTCGCTCACCCACGGCAAACCTCATGGCGAAACTGATTCAGGAAGGCATGGAAAGCGGCTATTTCCGCAAGGACGATCTGTGGGAGATCGTCTTCGAGATGGGCGCGTTTTTGCAGGGACTCATCATCCTCTATCTCGGCGGACGCATGGCGATGTCGCCGGCCCGCTTTCGCAGCTTCTGTCACAGATCGTTCTGGAGGTATATCCATGGCATTCGCAGCTAGCACCCGTCGCCTCGGCATCGCCCTCGCTTGTCATCGCTGTCTCCGCAATCTTGGTCTGGTTCGGCAACGGACTCGACCCGTTGTGGCCGCTGCTCTGGTTCGCACCGTTGCCGGTATTGCTCTTTGCCTTGCATAGCAACTGGCGAAGCTCGGCCCTCGTCGCAACGCTCGCATGGCTCCTCGGCTGCTTCAATATGTGGCACTACCTTCGCCTGGTGGGCGTCCCCGTGGTTGCGTGGTTCAGCATCTTCGGCACGGTTGCCGTGATCTTCGCCGCGGCCGTTCTGGCCTTCCGCGCGCTGGTGCATCGCGGGGCTCCCTGGAGCGCGCTCCTCGCCGTGCCCGCAATCTGGGTCTCGTTGGAATACATCCGCAACCTCACCACGCCGCACGGCACTGCGGGAAGCCTCGCTTACTCGCAGCTCCACTTCCTTGCGTTCCTGCAACTTGCTTCCATTACCGGTCCATGGGGTATGAGTTTTCTGCTGCTGCTCTTTCCCTCTGCAGTCGCCATCGGCGTCTATTTGCGCCATTCACAGCGCAGCCAGGCGCTTCAGCATCGTGACAGCATCTCTCGGCGTCATTGTCTGTGGTTCTGATCTTCGGCGTCGTGCGCCTCGCCATCCCGCAATCCGAGAAAGTTAAAGTCGGACTCATCGCCTCCGACACGCCGGCAAACGTGATCACTGCCGCTTCCGGCACAAGGAGCACGCGCCTCTTCACGGACTACGCACGCGAAGCGGAGAGTCTCGCCTCACGTGGTGGGCAGTTCATCGTCATGCCGGAGAAACTCGGCACCGTCACGGATACCAATGCCGGCGATGCTGACAACATCTTCCAGCCACTCGCCGACAAAACCGGATCCACCATCGTCATCGGCCTCGTCCACCAGTCCGGGCCTCGCGAGTACAACCAGGCCCGCATCTATACGCCGCAGGCGCCCGTCGCAAGCTATGACAAGCACCACATGCTGCCGCCCTTTGAATCCAATCTCACTCCCGGCACCACCCTTACGCTTCTGCCGACAACCTCAGGGAACGCGCGGCGTCGCCATCTGCAAGGACATGGATTTCACTCCGCTCTCCCGCCGCTACGGCAATGCGGGCGCCGGATTGATGCTCGTGCCCGCATGGGACTTCAATATCGACCGTGCCTGGCACGGCCACATCGCCGTGATGCGCGGTGTGGAAGACGGCTTCAGCATCGCACGCGCAGCAAAGGACGGCTATCTCACAGTCAGCGATGATCGTGGCCGCATCGTCGCCGAAACCCGGAGCAGCAGCTCCGCGCCATTCGCAACCCTGCTGGCCGATGTCCCCGCAGCGCATGACCATACACTCTACCTTCTGCTCGGCAACTGGTTCGCATGGCTCTCGCTGGCCATCTGCGCCCTCACGCTCCTGCGGCTCGTCTCCTTGCGCCCCTCGGTCTCATCGCGTACGAACAATCCTTCGATCGCCACCAGTGCCGTCAGCTCTAGCTAAGCGCGCGAATCACCTATGGCAGCCGATTCAGCCGGAAGTCTTTGCCGTCCGCATGCAGAACCATCACCTGCGCCGTGTTCCCATCCGCAGGCGCAAACGTCACCTCGTCACTCGAGACGGCAGAGTAAAAATCCTGCGGGCTCTCGGCGAAATATTGCTGCTTTGGCTCGTCATTCTCCTGGAAAAATATCCGCCCATACTGCGCGGTGACGGTGATCACCTCATCGGACGACAATCCGTACCTGCCCACAAATCTTGCGAGTTGCGCGGTCGTCAACGTCATTGTCTTGTGTTCTTTCAGCTTCGGCAGCGGCGGCAATTCCGTATATGGCGTATAGCCCTCCCACGCGAAAGGGAAGTCATTCGGCCCCAGCAGCGCATCCAGCAGCGGCTTGAAGATCCCTTCACCGTTCGAGCTATTGGTCATGATCAAAATCCCCGCGCCTTTCTCCTCAAAGCACAGCGCCAGGTGCCGCCATCCCTCATCGTGTCCTTCCTTAAAGAACGCGAGGCCATAGCGTGAGGAATAGAGTCCCCATCCCAGACCATAGCTCAAACGGATCGAATCATTCGCAGCCGTAGTCTCTGTATTAAGCGAAGGGAATTGGTGCGCCGAGTGAATCACAATCCGCGGTCGCAGCATCTCCGCTCGCATCTTCTGATCGAGCAGCTGGCCACGCATCATTGCGCTCAGAAAGGTCGCGCAGTCGTCCAGCGTAGTTTGCATTGATCCCGCTGCATCCGCGTTTGTGCGCTTCTCCGGCCCCAGTGAGCGCCCATATTCGTCATATCCGTTCGCGAAATCATTCTCGAAGCGCGGCTCCCACACCATGCTCGTGCGGGTCATGCCTAGGGGCCCAAACAGTTCCTTCTCCATCAGCACCGCCAGCGATTCATGCGTCACTGTCTCGACGACCAGCTGCGCCAGGTCGATCCCTTCGCCCGAATAGGCATATCGCGTCCCCGGCTCAAAATGGATCTTCAGCTTGTGATCGTCCTCAAACGCGCGCCAGTTCGGAAAACCACTCGTGTGGCTCAACAGCATGCGCAGCGTGATCTTCTTGTAGCGCTCATCGCCTTCAGATCGGCGTAGCGCGGATATTCTGTCAGGGGCTTCGCCAGATACTCGTAGACCGGCTTATCGAGGTTCAGGGTTCCCTTGCTGCATCAGCCGCATCACAACCGTCGCAAAGTCTGCCTTGCTCAGCGATGCCGAGGTCATCACAGAATCTGGCGTCAACGGCAGATGCTTGTCCGTATCCCGCAGCCCATACGCCTTCAGGTACACAATCCGGCCATCCTGAAAGATCGCTACGCCCGCGCCCGTCACATGTGCCGCGTCCAGCAGATGGTTAACCATTGCGTCCACCTGCTGCGTCGGGATCGTGCTGCCATCCAGCCGGGTGATCCGCGGCCCACGATCGGCAGCTGGCATCGCTGGACTGAGCAGCACCAGCCAGCAGGAGGAAGCAAACAATGCGCCTGCCTTGCGAAGCGGATTATTTGAGCGGAGCGCATGCGCAACCATACGCCACCCGCGTGAAAATGTTCCCCAGCAGCGTCACAGGCCGCAGGGATTCTCCGGCCGTGCATCCAACCGTCAAACCGTCGTGTATAAACGAGAGAAGAGGATCGGCCGGCACGCCAAGCAAAGAATGAGCACAAATACCGCAATCCAGCTGCCGCAAGTCGCCGTCGTTGTCATCGGACGCAACGAAGGTGAGCGCCTGCGCGCCTGTCTCAGCTCCGTGCTCGCCATGGACTACCCGCGCGATCATCTCGAAATCCTCTACGTCGACTCCGCCTCCAGCGACGACTCCGTCGCCCTCGCGCAAAATCTCGGCGTCCGCGCCATCGTTCTCGAAGGTCCCACCACCGCTGCACGCGGCCGTAATGCCGGCTGGACCTGGACCTCCGCGCCGTTTGTTCTTTTTCTCGACGGCGACACGCTCCTCGACCCCGCCTTCGTGCGCAACAACCTCGATCGCTTCGACGACCCATCCATCGCCGGCATCTTTGGCGACCGCCGCGAGATGTGCACTGCCGATTCCATCTACAACGCGCTCTTCGATCTCGACTGGAATACGCAGCCCGGCTTCGCTCTCTACTTCGGAGGCGATGCTCTCGTCCGTCGCGATGCACTCGTTGACGTTGATGGTTATGACGAACGCCTCATCGCAGGCGAAGAACCCGAGATGTGCCGCCGCATGCGCGAGCGCGGCCACCGCATCCTCCATGTCGCCGAGCCCATGACACGCCACGACCTCGCCATGCATCACTTCGCCCAGTACTGGCGGCGCTCCATGCGCACCGGCCACGCGTACGCGGAGATATCCGCGATTTACAGCAACACCGCCGACCCGCTGTGGAGCGCCGAGAGCCATCGCAATGTCGTGCGCGGTCTCTTCGGGCTCGCTGCGCCCGCGGGTTGTGCCGTGATGTCGATCGCGCTGCATTCCTGGCTGCCCATCGGCCTCTTGGCCGCCGGTACGATTGCGCTTGGCGTGCGTACTGCCGTGCGCGCCTCAGCCAAAACGCGCTCGCCGCGCCTGCTTCTCGCCTACGCCCTGCACTCGCATCTGCAGCAGGTCCCCATACTTCTCGGCCAACTTGGCTTCTGGCTCCAGCGACGCAGGGGCCGTCGCTCAGGCATCATCGAGTACAAGACCTCCTGACAAGGGCTTGTTCCTATGTTCGAAGACTTCAGACAGGACTGGCGAACCTACAACGGCGATCTCAGCCGCCGCGGCCTCTGGGTGATGGCCGTGTATCGCTTCGGCCGCTGGCGCTACACCATAAACTCGAGCTTCATCCGCAAGCCTTTTTCGCTGCTCTACAAAGTCCTCAACGTCACCAGCGAGATCCTCACTTCAGTCGAGCTCCCCTGCGAGGTCATCCTCGGCCACGGCCTCGTCATTGAGCACGCCTTCGATATCGTCATCAGTGGCGATGCCGTTCTCGGCGACGATGTCGTGCTGCGCAACGGCGTTACCATCGGGCTGCGCCATCGCGCGTTCCGCGGTTCGCCAGTTATCGGCGATCGCGTCGACATCGGTGCCGGCGCCAAGATACTCGGCCCTATCACCATCGGTGACGACGTCTCCATCGGAGCCAACGCCGTCGTCCTCACCGATGTTCCTGCCAACTCTATCGCAGTAGGCATTCCAGCCCGCATCCGGCCCCGCTCGGAACGTGCCGCCGCAGCCTTCGATCCCGTAGCACCGCCTCCTTCATCCGAGATCATCGAGCGCTGAGTCCGCTTCAACTATCTGGCGCGAATCCCGCGAGCATCCAGATACGAGGTAATCGCTGCCGTGCTGGCGACCGAGTCCGCCAGCCCCACATACCCATCCGGCCGAACTAGATACACCGCATTCCGCCACAGCCCCGTCCGCCGCATCTCCCCACGCCATGGAAAGACGTGCAGCGGCAGTTGTCGCGCCTCGCATAGCGCCCGCAGTTCTCTCGATGCATCGCCATACACATGCACCTGCCAGTCCAGCGATCGCAGCGGCCCAAAATTGTCACCCGCGCAGTCCACATGTTGCACCCAGGGCAGGCGATCGCCGCCTTCCACCCGCTCCGTCCACCCCACGCTCAGGCTGCTTCCTTCGTAATCAATCTCCGTTTGCGAAACTCTACGAAACATCATCCGCCGCGTCGCCTTGAACGCGAAAAGCAGCGGCACCAGTAGCGGCACGATATGAAGTCGTATCAGCCGTGCCATCGCCCCAGAACTGGTCACGCCTGTAAATGCCCGATCCGTCGTCGCCACCAGTGTCCGCGCAAATCCAATACGCTCCTGCTCGTAGCTGTCCAGAATGGTCGCATTTGCGCGTCCCTGGACGACTGCAGCAAGCTTCCACGCCAGGTTCACCGCGTCGCCAATTCCGGTATTCATCCCCTGTCCGCCAACCGGGCTGTGGATATGCGCCGCATCCCCCAGCAGAAATGCGCGCCCTTTACGAAAGTGGTCTGCCACGCGATGATGCACGCGGTAGGTCGAAAACCAGTTCACTTTCTGCACATTGATCCTGATCCACTCGATCACCCGCTTGCTCACATCTTCCCAGGTCAGCGTTTCTGCCTGCGCTTCCAACTCCTGCCGGATCGTCCCAACAAGCCGCGCGCGACCCGCGCCCTTCAGTGGAAACATCACGAGAAACTCCGCCCGGTCCAGCGCGACGTGCAGCTCGCCATTCATCGTCTCGCCGCTCGCCTCCACATCCGCGACATAGAACATGTGCTCGTAGGTCCCACCGGGAAAACCAATTCCCAGCGCCTCGCGTATCGTCGATCGTGCTCCATCGCACCCGGCAATGTATGTCGCCTTAAACACTTCCTCGCCGCCATCAGCACGCCGCAGGTGTCCAGTCACTCCCTCCGTCGTTTCTTCAAAGCGCACCAGCTCCGTCTGCCGCTCGACTTCGACACCGGTTTCGCGCAGCCGCTCGATCAGCAAACGCTCGTGCTCATCCTGCGGATAGACCAGCGCATAGGGAAAGGGACTCAGCCCCACACCCATCTCACCGAAGACAGCATGCGCCACCTTCCTGCCGGTTACCCACAGGTTCGCTGCTATGGCCTTCCGGCCAGCCGCCACCACGGCATCCGCAATACCGAGCTGCTGATAGAACTCAAGCGTTCGCGCCTGCACAGCCAGTGCACGCGATGTCGTCCCCGGCTCCGCCGTCTTATCGACAATCCGCACTCGCACGCCGAGTCGTGCCAGCCAGAGCGCCAACACCAATCCCGTCGGCCCCGCGCCGACGATCAGGACGGACAGCACATCTGTGTCGTGATTCGAAGCCGTTGCGTTGCTGTCAGAAAACGAATTCATCGTCTCGCCTCGCCGCCGTGTCTAGCCCGTTGTCCCGCGTCAGGTCCTGCTTTTGCGCGCCAATGCCCGCATTCGACTCTTGGATGTCGGACCTCTCATCGACGTTCAAAAAACAACGCAGCCATGCCGTCCGCCTTGTGGACGACCGCTCTATTTCATCTGCGCAGTGACAGGCCTCATGATCCTGAGCAGCGGGTGACCTTCCACATTCTCCAGCGGCAAATACACCAGGTGCGACTTCGGGTCGACAGAAACGGTGTGCGCGTGCGGCGTCTCAAATGAGCCAATCAGAGAAAGCGTCGCACCGTTGCGCTCGAAAACTCTGACCTGCCCGGATTCCGCCGAAACATACAAGCGCCTCAACCCCGGATCGTAAGCCAGCACGTCAGGATCATCCCCTGTCTGCTGCGTCGAGAGGATCTTCATGCTGTTCAGGTCGATCATCGCCAGCGAGTGGTTCTCCTCGCCGGCAACAAACGCCAGTCGGTTCGGCGCATCCAGCGCAATGCCATGCGGATTCTCGATCCCGGCAAGCGGCACACGGCGAAGAATGCGATTTGTCTCTGGATCGATGATGGCAAGCACATTCGCGCCGTGGACGGCGACCAGGATGTTTCCCGAGACCGGATCGTAGACCGTATTCCCCGCGCCACCACCGAGAGGGATGCTGGCGATGAGCTTGTTGCTCGCCGCATCGATCACCGCGTCCACCCCGCCGTGTTCATCGGAGACGAACACCTTGTTCTGCTTCGGCGCATATGCGAGACCGTCGGGATAGACAATGGGGCCGGCCTTGCCCACGATCTTCAGCGTATCGGTATCAACCGTTGCAACCTGATGCGTCCCAGTAAGAGACGCATACACGCGATGGATTCCGGCCGCCACGGTAACCCCGTGCACACGCGGAAAACCATCCAGATTCGCAACCACGCGGCGCGTCGCCGTATCGAAGACGACGAGTTGGTCAGCATTCATGTGCGCAATGTACAGCCGTCCGCTTGATGGATCGAAGCTTTGATAGTCGAAGCGAACCGCCGGTCCGGGCATCGGCACATCCGCAACTTTCTCGAGAATGCTCTCAACACCTTGTGCAGGCTGCCCAAGCGTGTGTGCCGCTGAGGCAAAGAGAAAAGCAGTGACGGCGATAGAGCTAAAGACCAAGATACGATGGCTGATTCGCATGCTGTGAGTCCTCTTACCTGAACTATTCTCGCGCCTCGCCGCAGAGCGCACCCCGCGCCAGCCCCAGCACCACTGCTTCAGCCTCCGCCTCGCTCCGGCAGTTCTCCGCCAGCGCGTCGAAGAACTCAAATGACGTCAGCGCCGCCAGGATCGCGGCCCGCTGCTTCGCATTCCCGTCGCCCCGTCCCAACTTCTCCACAATTCGAGTAGCAGCCATCAGCCGCCGCCGGTTCCTCGCCTCGATCACCACACCAAACTCCGGATCGATAGCCCCAATCCCATGCACCCGTCGCAGCAACATCCGGTTCCGCGCCCAGAAGCCGCAGAAGATCCCCACAAACTTCACCAGTTGCGCTTCGCCGGGCGGCTGCATCATCACCTCGCGCATCCGGTTCATCCCGCTGTCCAGTGCAATCAGATCGAACACTGCCTCCAGCACTCCTGTCTTCGTTCCAAACAGATTGTGGATGGTCTGCCGGGTCACTCCACTCTCCGCCGCCAGCGAGGCCATCGTGAGCCGCGGATAGCCTTGAGCCGTCAGTTGCGCCTCCGCCGCACGCAGAATCGCTGCGCGGCTCTCATCCATCAGCTCCAGCCGTTTGCCCAGGTCGTAAGGCCGCTTCTCCGGCTCTGTCGGTCGCTTGGTCACAAATGCATCTTAGAAGTCTAAATTTAATTTGACAATATGTAAAATGAAATGTAGAAATGAAATTGAAGACAAGGAGGGCCCATGAGCGGCAATCCGGCCCAGACGACCAGGATCTCGCGGCAGGGAACAGCCGCAGGCGTCAACCTCCCCAGCGGATTTCCGCTCGGACTGAAAGTCGGCTTCTGGTTCTGCATCGTGATCGCGGTTGCCGTCGTCCTTCGCCGCATCGTCGCGCTCGCTACTCCACCCAATCCCAACGCGCCGCCGCAACTTGCCGGACTCGACGCCTACTTCACCACGCACGCCGGCCTCACTTATGTCCACATCCTGTGCGCGCTCGCCTTCGTCCTGCTGCTGCCGCTGCTCTTCTGGCGCCGCACCCGCGACTCCATCACGCTCGGGCCGTGCCATCTTCCCACTGGGCCTTATCGTCGGCATCACCGCCTATGCCATGAGCGCACACGCCGTCGGCGGATGGCTGGAGCGCGCCGCCGTGCTCTTCTTCAATACGATCTTTCTCTATGCGCTATATCGCGCATGGTCCTTCGCCCGCATCCAGGACCGCGCGCAAAAGCAGCGCTGGATGCTCCGCTCCATCGCCATCCTGCTCGGCATCGCCACCACGCGCCCGGTCATGGGCGTCTTCTTCGCCACATCGCCGCTCACGCACCTGACGGCGCAGCAGTTCTTCGGCATTGCCTTCTGGATCGGGTTCTCGCTCAACACCGTCGTCATGGAGCTCTGGCTCCGCACCCGCGGACGCACCGCCTTCCCATAACCGCAAGAGAGCAGAAAGGAGAAGCAAATGAACACGCAAATCAAATCCGCCCCGGCGCCCGCGGCCGTCCACCGGGGGCCGCACCCAGGTATGCTCGCCATCCTCTACACGGTGCTCTTCTGCGCCGGCCTCTATCCCGTGACGTTGTTCTACAAGCTGCCGTACTGGCCCGGCCCATGGGAGCCTGCCTCCACCATCATCCCGTTCTTCCAAACCCAGGGCGCGCGAGTGGTTCTCTGTCTCTTCCTCCAGCTCGGCGCCATGGTCTGCCTCGGCCTCTTCACCGCGACAGTGGTCAGCCGCCTACACTTCCTCGGCTCACGTGCCGCCGGAACCTACATCGCGCTCCTCGGGGGCTTCTGGGTTGTATTCGATGCCATGGCCGGCACCATGGCTACTTGGGCGATGGTTCACCCCAGTGTCTCTCCGCACGATGGAGTCGTCATCGCGCTCTACTATCTTGGCTACGGACTCGGTGGCCCCGGCTTCTCCATCCCCATGGGACTGCTCATAGCCGGCATCTCCATCACCGCGGCTTTCATGAAGCTGCTGCCGAAGTGGGTCATCGTCTTCGGCCTCATCCTCGCCGCGGCAGGCGAGCTGAGTTGGCTGCACCTGATCCTTTATCCCAAATTTCTCTTTCTCATACCGCTTGTCCGCTTCCCCGGATTCATATGGCTCATCGCGACCGGCTTCCTTCTGCCGAACCGTCGCATGGCGGCGCGGCCCTGACCCGATCGTTGCCTCGATCTTTCGCTGCGTTATTGCGATATCGAGTGATTGACAGTGGGCGTTACAATATCAGCCGCCTCTCCGTGTCTCGGAACAAATCGTACGTCTGGGTCTGACTGCTCCGCTGTCGTTCGACAGAAAGGAGAATGCCGTGAGTCGCTGGTGTTCCTCATCCATGTGCAGCGCGCGGATCGTCGCTCTCCTCGCCGTCGTCGCCTTCACCATTACTCTGGGCTGCAGCAAAGCGTCCCCGCCTGTCTCGGAATCCACCAACCAGGCAAGTATGGCCGCTCCAAACGCCGCCGAGCCCCCATCGGCCGCGAAGCCCGGTCCACCTGCGTTTCCCACGCCATCCGCGAAAGCGACTGAATCACAGAGTCCGGACGGTTCAAATGACCAGGATCTCTATCCGCACAAAGCAGAACCAAAACCACGCCGCACTTCGCGCCCGCCAGCGGAAACACCCGATGAATCCTCCCACGAAGCGACGGAGGCCGATCGTGCTACCGTCGCTCCGCCGCCTCCGCCGCCTCCGCCGCCCGATCAGACCATGGGAGCCCCATCGCGGCAGCAGCAAGAACAGCAGCCACCAACGTCGCTCGACCGGCCCACCCCGGCCGCCCCACCGCCGCCACCACCCTCTCCGCCTGCCGTCGGCGATGGACACGGTCAGCACGCCACCCCACCCGCCGCCTCCCCAACCGATCGCAGCATCGTTCGCGTCTTCTATGCCACAGATCGTCAGGAGACCCCGAACTCCAAGCCGCAGAGTTTCGGGCCGGACGAAAATCCGACCGGCAAGCTCTCCTATGGTGTCGCTGCGGTCAGCATTCCCCCCGACCACCGCATGGGGAATCTTGAGGAGCCCATCCTCGATGTGAAGGTGCTCTACAACCCTCGAAAATACGTCACCGTGCTGTCATCGGACGAAACTGATGAGAACAACTTCTTTAACCGCCTTAAATCGCAGGTCGCCACCTCTCCGCACAAGGAAGCCCTGATCTTCATCCATGGCTTCAACGTCGGCTTCGGAGATGCTCTTCGTCGAACCGCTCAACTCTCCTACGATCTTCAGTTTCCCGGCGCCACCATCTGCTATAGCTGGCCTTCGCGGAATTCTATGTTCGCGTACACCGCAGACGAGGACAGCGTTCAGTGGACGGCCATGCATCTATTGAACTTTCTGCAGGGCGTATATGAGAGATCCGGCGCGACCTCGATCCACATCATCGCTCACAGCATGGGCAATCGGGCGTTGCTGAGTGCGCTGCAACTGCTTGGCACAAGTCCCGCTCCGCAATTCGACGAGGTCGTTCTCGCCGCCCCGGATGTCGCATCTTCATTGTTCACCCAGCTCATCCCCACCGTTCAGAAGCACGCCAAACGCATCACCCTCTATGCCTCTTCGAAAGATCAGGCATTGGTCGCATCGGCAAAGGTCAATCACTATCGGCGCGCCGGCGACAGCGGGCGAACACTGACCATCATTCCTCCCGTGGAGACGATCGATGCCTCCTCCGTCGACACCGGGTTGCTTGGCCACTCTTACTTCGGAGACAACTCCTCCGTCTTGTCCGATCTCTACTACCTCTTGAAGGATGGATTTCCCGCATCCCAGCGCTCCCGGCTGGAGTCGAAAACCATTCCAACCGGAATCTACTGGGTCTTTCGCCCATAACGCGGCTACGGTCGACCATTTCGAGCGGCCAGGATCCGATGCGCACACCGCGTATACTGGCCGCCCATGAAGGCACTCCAGGCTCTTGCTCTATGCGCTGCAATTTCGCTGGGCTTCCCAGGTCTCGCTTCTGAGACCTGGGCGGCCACACCTCCTGCCGCCACCGTTCTTGCCGCCACGAAGCAAATGACATTGCCCAGCCATGGCAGCATGCTCCTGGGCGTCTTCTACCTCGCCGCCGGTGAGGGACCTCACCCCACCGCCATCATCTTCCATGGCTTTCCCGGGTACGAGCAGAACCTCGACATCGCCCAGAACCTCCGCGCTCACGGCTGGAACGTTCTCGCGATGCACTACCGCGGATCGTGGGGCGTCAAAGGCAACTTCTCCTTCGAGCACTCCGCCGAGGACGCCGACACTCAAATCCAATTCCTTCTCGATCCGGCAAACGCGCAGAAGTACCGCATCGATCCCCATCGCATCGTGGTCATCGGCCACAGCATGGGCGGATACATGGCCGCCTCTGCCATCGCGCACAACCCGCGGGTCGCCGCCGCCGTCCTCATCTCCGCATGGAACATCGGTGGCGGCTTCGCAAACCGCCATCAGCCGGGCGGTGCGCCGTCCAGCTTGAAAGAGGAGGCGAAGAAGCTCAACGAGGGCAACAACCTCGCGCCGCTCGCCGGCACCAGCAGCCTGGCGCTCGCCCGCGAGATCCGCGAGCACCAGCAAGCGCTCAACTTTCTCAACCTCGCGTCACACATCGCGCCGCGTCCCGTCTTCGTCATCACGGCCAGCGAAGGCCTCGCACCTTCCGACCACGCGCTCGCCGAAGCCCTCACCAAAGCCGGAGACACTCGCGTCACCGAACGCCATTGGGACACCGACCACAGCTACTCCGGCCAGCGAGCCGAACTAGCCAACGCCATCCTCCAGTGGGCCGAAAATCTGCCGCATTGAGGCCGGCCACCTTTTCGACCGGGGAGCGGACTTTCTAGATAGAAGTCCTATGCATGTTAGTTTGGGGCAACTATGCAAGAACCGGCATCGCTGGTAGATCTCATGCAAAAGGCCCGAGAGATCTGTGGCGAGTACGAGAATATTGTCCTCTCCCGGTTGAATGACCACGTCGTGCGCATGAGCCGCATGACCAAACCTTACGGCTGGCATTTTCACCCTAACTCTGACGAAACGTTTCTTGGCCTGGAAGGCGTTGTCATTCTCGAACTGCAGGAGCAGGTTATCGAACTGGGGCCGCGCCAGTTGTTCACTGTGCCTCGCGGAAAACTACATCGAACCGCGCCAGCCGGTCCGTATTCGGTCAATCTGACGATCGAGCGTGCGGACATGGAAACCGTCCAAACGCCCCCAAATCCTCTCTAAGAGAGCCCGCAATCACACCGGAGGCGTTCCCGCCACCACCGGCACTCCGGCGGGCGGCGCAAACCGGAAGGTATCCGCTGCCATCACCGGATTCTCCTGCTCATCCTTAAAGTCGAAGCTCGTCCGCGAGCCGTCCAGCTCTTCGAGGGTCATCGACCGAATCGTGCCATCCGCAGTGACAGTTAACTCCAGCGAACGCACCCGCTGCTCCATTCCCCGCGGCACACCACGCAGCCGAACAGGCCGCCCTCCGCGGGCGTCACCGTCAGCCCATTCAGCTCTTTTGTCAGTTGCGCATGGCCCAGCAAAAAGCGTAGCGGCGACCGAAGATCGTCCAACTTCTTCGCCGGAATCTGCTGCACCTGTGCATCCCCCGGCGTGTAGAACCAGCCATACTTCCCATCCAGCACAAATACCTTGCCCGCCGGCTCGGCATAGTTCCAGCGCATGCGGCCCGGCTTCTCCAGCAGCAGCACGCCGCTCTCGTGCCGGTCCATTCCCATGCCTGCGTAGCTTTCCGTAAAGTTCACGCGCAGGCGCTTCAGCGAGTTGTAATGGTGGTCCACCGCTGCGGCAAGCTGCGCGGCAGAAGGCGCAACGCTCTGCGCGGCCGCCGGAAGCGCCATCAACAACGCCAGAAACAGAAAAGGCCAGCAGCGCTGCTGGCCTTTCGATCGTTCGTGAAAACTCACGAGATCGGGACCGTGCAGTTGGTGCCTCCCGCCGGATCCGCCTTGATCTCGCCTGACATGTCCATGCAGAAGCCCCGATGGCCCGTCTTGCCCACCGTCTGCGGCACCGCCGTCACCTCATAGGAAGTGAACATGTCCTGGTTGTTCGTGCCCGTCGTCTTGGTGCAGTTCGTGATGTTGAAGGTGTAGCCGTCCTTCTGTCCCGAGGCCAGCGACGACTGCAGCATCTGCGCGGCCTGCGCCGTCGGCGGACCGGAGCTGGCATTGCCGCCCAGCGAACTGATCGTGCAGGCAAATCCATTGGCCGGGAAGTTCGTCTGGTACTGCACCTCCGCCGCCTGGATCGCGCGCAGCGACGCCAGAGCAGAGGTCTCGTGCGCCTGGATCATCATGTTGAGCATGCTGGGAATCGCGATCAGCGAGATGATCAGGATCACCGCCATCACGATCATCAGTTCCATCAGCGTGAAACCCGCTTCGCCACGCCGGAAACGACCATCCGTCGCCGGCTCTTTCCACCACTTCTTCATGACATGACCCTCAAAATCTTCTGGCGCACCCGCAGAGGCGGGAACTGCCGACCGCAGAGTATCAAAATCCCCGCGCCGCCGGAAATATGCCTGAGTGTGCCTAGGAAAGACGCAAGCCGTTGGAGTTTCGCTCATCCGCGCGGGCGCAAGCGATAGTTTTGTCATCCTGAGCGGAGCGAAGGAGCTGCAGTTTCTGTGCAGCACCACTTCACCCGGCGTGAGCGACCAAAGACAGCGATCCACAACGCAGGCAGCCGGCGATCTGCCGGGACAGCCAGTCCTAGCAGACCAAATCCGCACGCTCCACGCCCCACAACTCCGCTGAACGCCGACGCGAATCGAAGCTAAATCAGCCGCGGCGACCTCTCATCCATCGTTGCTTAGCAAACTAGGTCGTCGCGCTCGACCTTGATACCATCCAGCCGTCCCAGCATGGTCACTGCGATCTTCTCCGGATCGAACAGCTCCCGTGCCAGCGCCATCGTCTGCTCCGCGGTCACTTGTTCCACCTGCTGCATCACCTCATCGATCCCGAAGAAGTGGTTGAAGTACATCTCCTGCCGCGCCAGGTTGGACATTCGCGCGCCCGTGCTCTCCATGCTCAGGATGATGTTGCCCAGCAACTGGTCTTTCGCCCGCCGCAGCTCGTCCTCCGGCATCGGCTCCTGCTTCAGCCGCCGGAACTCCTCGGTTACCAGTTGGATCACCTGTAGCGCCCGGTCGGATGACGTGCCCGCATATACGCACATCATGCCCGTGTCTCGGTACGGATTCAGGTCGCTGTAGATCGAGTACGCCAGGCCTCGCTCCTCACGCACTGTCTGGAACAGCCGCGAACTCATCCCGCCGCCCAGCACCGTGTTCAGCACCAGCGCGCAATACCGCCGGTCGCTCGAGATGGGCAGGGAAGGCACACCCATACAAAGCTGCACCTGTTCCAGCGCCTTCTTGTTACGCAGAACAATCTTTGCGCTCGTGCTCGGCGGCAGGTTCGCGTCCTCCGGAACTCCCGCCGGCATGCGTCTCAAAACGTCGCCGCACCTCATCCACAAACCGCTGATGATCCAGGTTTCCCGCCGCTGTGAACACTACATTGCCGCCACGGAAGCGATCACCGTAGTAGCCGAACAGCTTCGCTTGCTCCAGCCGGCCCACCGTCTCCTTCGTCCCCAGGATCGGCTTGCCGAGCGGGTGCCCTCGCCAGAAGTTCTGCGTGAAGATCTCGTGCACCAGATAATCGGGGTTGTCCTCGTCCATCTTGATCTCTTCGAAGATCACGCCCCGCTCGCGCTGGATGTCGCCCTCCGCAAAGATCGGGTGCAGCACCAGAGTCGCTTAAAACATCGAGCGCCGTGGGCACATGCTCATCCAGCACTTTAATGTTGAAGCAGATTGTCTCCTTGCCCGTAAATGCGTCCAGGTTGCCGCCGATCGCGTCCACCTCGCGCGCAATCCGCTGCGCCGTCCGCGTCTCGGTTCCCTTGAACACCATGTGTTCCACAAAATGCGAGATGCCGTTCAACTCCGCGGTCTCATGCCGCGAACCCGCTCGCACCCACACGCCCATTGCCACCGAGCGCACGTTGTCCATGTGCTCTGTCAAAATGGTCAACCCATTCGGGAGGACCGTCCGTTCCACACTACGTTCGTTCACCATAAATTTCGCCGCTCAGTCCTGCGTTGGTCGGACAGACACGTGTCCGCGCGAAGCACATGCGTGCCACTCAGCCGAATGCCGGAGCATTTTCCTGCTGCGATGAAAATGCTCTATCCTTGCCTGTTGCCGGGTCGCTTCGATGCCATTGGATGCCGGATTGCCGTCAGAGCCTCTGTCTGGGTCGCCATCCGGACCAACGGGGGAGCGCTTCTTCATTTTAGACTCTGCCGGCCCGGAATCGGTTCAGACGTCTGCCCCGCAGGCGGTGCAACCGCTGTTTGGCCTTTCGATTGAGCAGCTTAGCGCCACCGTAACCCACTTTGAAGAGCCCAAATTCCGCGCCCGCCAGCTTGCCCAGGCCCTCTACCGCGACTGGATCGACGACCTGGATGCCATTACCACCCTGCCCATCGAGCTGCGTCAGAGACTCGCCGCCGAAGGCTACACGATCGGCCTTCCGCCCATCCTCACAGACCTTCCGCTCCATCGACGGCACAGAGCGTTACCTCATCGGCGCCTCTGGCAACCAGACCGTCGAAACCGTGTGGATGCCCGACGGCGATGGCGCAGAAGACGATGCGGATGACGCTGCTCCCGCACGTCGCCGCGCCACAATCTGCGTCTCCTCGCAGATCGGCTGCGCCGTCAACTGTCAGTTCTGTCTGACCGCGAAGCTCGGCATCGAGCGCAACCTCACCGCCGGCGAAATCGCCGGGCAGGTCGTCGCCGTGTTGCGCCGCCATCAGGTCGAGCTCGGCCGCGACCGCATCAATCTTGTCTTCATGGGCATGGGCGAGCCCTTTCTCAACTATGACGCCTTCATGGACGCCGTCCGCCTGCTCGTCAATGAAGTGGGCATCGCCACATCGCGCATGACCGTATCGACCTCCGGCATCGTCCCCGGCATCGAGCGCTTCGCCAAAGAGCCCGTTCGCCCGCGCCTCGCCATCTCGCTCAACGCGTCGAACAATACCGTGCGCGAATCCGTCATGCCCATCACGCGCAAGTGGCCCATCGAAGCCGTCCTCGAAGCCGCTGCGACCGTTCCTCTCCGCCCGCGTGAAAAGATCACCTTCGAATACGTACTGCTGGGCGGCGTCAACGACTCGCTCGTCCACGCCGACGAAGTCGTCGCGTTAGCCCGCCGAGCCGGCTTTCCCTCCAAGGTCAACCTGATCGTCTGGAACCCCGGCCCGCGCATTCCGTATAGGCAGCCAAAGGACGAAGCGGTCCAGCAATTCCAGCAGCACCTCATCGCCCGTGGTGTCCCCACCTTCCTCCGTCGCCCCCGAGGCCGCGACATCTACGCCGCCTGCGGCCAGCTCAAGAAAACCACCGAAGCGAATTCGTAGAGGCATTCAGCTCACAACGTTGCGATACAGTGGTTCCGCCATGCGCCCACTCGTTTTCCTAGCGTCCACGTTCCTGCTCGCCGCGGCCGCCCTCGCCCAAACACCCGATGCCACGCGTTGCACCAACCTCCAGCAGTTAACCCTCGACGAGGCCCACGTCACCTCCGCAGAAGTCATCACCGCCGGCGGCTTCGTGGCGCCGCCTCGCCCCACCGGCCCCAGTGAGCAGATCGCCCTCTACAAACAGCTCCCCGCCTTTTGCCGCATCAAGATTCAATCGACGCCCACGCCTGACTCCAACATTCAGATCGAAGTCTGGCTTCCCGCTGCCGATTGGAACCATCGCTTTCAGGGACTCGGCAACGGGGGCTTTGCCGGCGAGATTGACTTCGAAGGCCTCGCCCGTTCACTCGACAGCAATAACGCCACCGCCGGCACCGATACCGGCCACTTTGCCAACGGCATTGACGCCAGCTGGGCCCTCCACCATCCCGAAAAGATCACCGACTACGGCTGGCGCGGTATTCACCTGATGACCGCGAAGGCCAAAGCCGTCATTGCCGCCTACTACGGCGCGCCTGCGCAGCACAGCTACTTCACCGCCTGCTCCGACGGCGGACGCGAAGCGCTGATGGAGGCACAGCGCTTTCCCGCCGACTACGATGGCATCCTCGCGGGCGCGCCCGCCTACAACTGGACCACGCTGCTTACCAGCGCCGCCATCGGCATGCAGAATCTGCTCTCGGACAACGCCAGCTACATCCCCGCCGCCGACGTGCCCCTCATCCATCGGGCGATCCTTGGGCAATGCGACAAGCTCGACAAGCTGCCCGGTGACGTCAACGACGGCATCGTCGACGATCCGCGCATCTGCCACTTCGACCCAGCACGCATCACCTGCAAATCGGAACACGGCCGGCACTGTCTCAGCGCCGCGCAGGTCAAATCCCTAACTACCCTCCTCTCAGAGCGCAGTGTCGGCGACACCACCATCCCGCCCATCATGGCAGCCGGCGGCGAGCTTGATCCCAATGGCTGGCCTTCGTGGATCACCGGCAAGGAGCGCGGCAAATCGGCCATGGCCGCCTTCGGCAGCGGCTACTTCGCCAACATGGTCTATAGCGATCCCAAGTGGGACTTCCGCACCTTCGATCCCGTCGCCGGTCTCGCCGCCGCACGCGAAAAGACCGGCGAAGCGCTCGATGCCACCAATCCCGACCTCAGCGCATTCCGCAATCGGGGCGGCAAGCTGATCCTCTACCACGGCTGGGCCGACGCCGCCATCAGCCCGCTCTATTCCATCCACTATTACGAAGAGGTACAGCAGAAACTCGGTCAGAACGAGACCGCAAGCTTCACCCGTCTCTACCTGATGCCCGGTGTCAAGCACTGCGCCGAAGGGCCGGGACCGGATGCGATTGGCCAGTTCGGCCTTCCCGGCATGAAGGAATCAAATGCCGGCAACAATGTCATCCATGCCCTTGAGGACTGGGTAGAAGCAGGCAAAGCTCCCGAGGCTATCACCGCTACGAAGTATGCAGATCTGCCCAACGATCACGCTAACCCGCAAAAGGTGGTGATGACCCGCCCCATCTGCCCCTATCCGCAACAAGCCCGCTACAAAGGGAAGGGAAGCATCAGGGATGCCGCGTCGTTCGTCTGCCAGGAGACAGGGAAGGATGCGGAAACAGGGAAGTAGAAAAAGTGAGATATGACGAGAGTGGGCGGCTCAGGCAGTAACGCCGCGCAGCGTATCGAGGTCCGCCTCGAGCCCCAGATGCAGCAGCACATCGGCCACCCGGTCGGCGTTGTGGCGCAGCGTGTCGCCCTCGGCAGCGAAGTTGCCCGGGATCACCCGGACGCCCAGCGCCTCGATACGGTCGATGTCCGGCAGGATCGGCGCCGCCCCTTCGCGTGCATAGTTGCGCAGCAGGACCTCGCTTACCGGCGCGGTGTTCACCAGCGCGTAATCGAAGATCGCCTGGCCCATATGTTCATAGATCTTCTCGATGTGCTGTGAAGCCGTCAGCCCCAGGCTTTCGTTTGACTGCGTCATAAGATTGCAGATGAACACGCGCAGGCCTCGCGCCTCGGCCAGCGCCTCCGGGAATACCCTTCACTAGCAGATTTGTGATCAGGCTGGTGTAGAGCGATCCCGGCCCGAGCGTAATCAGGTCCGCACGCGCGATGGAATCGAGTGTTTCCGGCAATGGCTCGGCGCCTGCGGGTTCCAGCGTCAGTTCGCAGATGCGATGCTTGCTCGCAGTAATATTCGTCTCGCCCTCGACGATCGAACCGTCGTCCATGTGCGCCGACAGCGTCACATTCGTCGTGGTCGCCGGATAGATATGTCCACGCGTTGCCAGCACTTGCGAGGAAAGCTTGATGGCCTGGGCGAAGTCTCCCGTGATCTCCGCCAGTGCCGCCACGAACAGATTGCCGAAGCTGTGGCCTTCCAGGCTGGCCGTAGCCTCGGAGTCGCCATTGCCGTTTGCCGCCGCTGCCGACGCCGATGAGAAGCGGTGGCGGAAGAGTCGCGAAAGCAGTGCCTCGTCATCCGCTAGTGCGACCATGCAGTTGCGAAGGTCGCCCGGCGGAAGCATGTTGAAGTGCCTGCGTAGCCGTCCGCTCGATCCGCCGTCGTCGGTCACGGTGACGACCGCAGCCAGATCGCTGATCAGGCTCGGAACAGCCGCGCTGTCCGGTTCGTTCGTCTGCGGAGAAGGCGCATAGCGACGCAGTCCGCGGAGCAGCGTCGACAACCCGGTACCCCCACCGATCGCCACAACCCGCAAAGACGACCGCCGCAGCGGCGTTGTCATCGCCGTCTCGCGCCCGGCCTCTCGCTGTCCGAATGAGCTACTGGGAATCACCGGCATACTGCTGCGGCTTCCTTTTTTCACTGAACTTCCGGCCCACGCAAATTCAAGCTCATTGAACCTCGGGGTAAAGAAGCTCAGTGAACCGCGGATCGTCCGCCATGTCCTGAAAATCGGAGTCCACGCGTGCATGGATGCGGTTCTGCGGATTGATGCCGATCGCCGCGGACAAATGCTCCAGGCACTGCTCGGCCTGACCGGTCATGCTCTCCAGGATCGAAAGACCGTAGAGCGCGTAGTCAGCCTGCGGCACCTTGGCGAGAATCGTCTCAAGCTGCTCCCGTGCTTCGTCGTAGAGCCCCGTATTCAGCAGCGAGATGGCGTAGTCGTACTGCTCCTCAGGGCCGCTGAATTTGCGCTCCTGCTTCGCTGCCTGGCGCCCGCACGCTTCCAGATACACGCGTGCGCGCTCCGCCACTTCGGGCGAGCTCTGTTCGCTCAGCTTGCGGAAGCCTTCGCGTGCCTTGTCGTACTTGCCTTCCTGCATCGCTTTCAAGGCGGATTCGTATTCCTGCATTGTCTTCTGATGTGCCGGATCGGCCATGGTCCGCACCTTACCCTGGATCGTCTTGGGGCCGCGTGCCTTGGTGGTTCCTGTGCTTGCCATTGCTTGATCGTCCTTACCTGGTCCTGCCGCATCTCGAAGCAGGGGTTCACTATCGCTTCTGTTCCAGCCGTTGTACACTCCCGACCCCAGGGGCCGTCAACCACACCTCGGCAGCACTAACACCCCTGACGGCCGGTTGTACGACGCCTTTCCCCGTAAAGAATGGGGTTCAATTCCGGATCGTTGTACATCTTCAACTGCCGATACTGCTTGAAATAGCGCTCGCCCGCGCAGATTTGCCCCCACAGCCGTTCCAGGCACCGCGCCAGATCATCGCGTTGCTCCTGCAACGTGGCGGACCGCTCCGCATTCCGCTCGCGATGCCCCGCGGGTGCTCCTTCGCGGCCAAGCTCCTCCCGGGTATGAAACAGCTTCAGCGACAGAATCGACAGCCGGTCCATCATCATACCGGGTGTCTCGGAGTGCTGCTCGCCGCGCTCTCCCGGCGACGCCGCGCGGAGACTCGCAAGCAATGACGCGTCTATGCGCTCCGCCGTGTCGTTGCGCACCTGGTTCACACGATCGATCTCCCGCTTCACGGCCGCTATCGTGGCATCGCCGGTGGAGGGCCGTCGCGCCTCGTCCTCCGCATGCCACAGCACGAAGTTGGCCGCATGCTGCGCCTCGACCAGCGCCTCCAGCGTCTCGTCTGCCACCGGCTCCGGCGGTGTCTCGTGCCACAGCCGCGTGCAGCCATCCTGCAGCAGCACGATGGCGCGCGCGTCGACCAGTGTAGAGAGTAATGGAGGCATGCAACGGGAGCAGCGGCGATCTGCTGGTGAGCTCGCTGGGAATCGAACCCAGGACCCACGCATTAAAAGTGCGTTGCTCTACCAACTGAGCTACGAGCTCACAGTACCGCTCTGCTGCTAACTAACGGTATCACAGGACCATGCATCGGCTGCGCGGCCGATGCACGGTGCAAAACAACAAGGGCACCCGGATACGGGCACCCTTGAAGGCCGTGCCTGCTCGGGATTAGGGCAGGTAGTACCGGAACGAAGTCCAGAACATGTTGTCTGTGCCCTTCGCGTTGCCGCCGGGGTTTGTCGTACCCCCCGCGCCGGACCAGAGGTTGCGCTCGAAGTAGCTGTATTGGATGCCCTGACGCAGACGGCCCATGGGACCACTGTAGAAGTTGTACCAATACCCGGCGCTCAGCTCCTGGACGTCCTTGTTGTTGCCGCCGCAATTGGATGGTGTGGACGGGCTGAATCCGTCGCCGCCATTGGTCGCGGTTGCACTGGGCAGCGGCTCGGTGTTGCAGCCGCTCATGTTTGTGAGCGGGGAGCCATAACCGGTCTTTCCGAAATAACGGCGTCCCACGTAGTCTCCACCGTAGTTGAAGTAGAGGTTTAGGCGGCTTGTTGGGTTGGCTTCGATCGTTCCGAGTGCAGAGAAGTTATGCAATGGAGCGATCTGACCATTGGGACGCAGCGTGATATCGGCGATGGTGGAAGAACCATACCGTCCGGTTCCGTCACCCCAGAGGCCTTTGACGGCGACCGAGAGCTTCTTGTTGGCGAGTGGTACACGTGCACTGCCTCCAAGACCGCCGGCGACAGTGCTGTCGTTGAATGCGCCCGCTGAGGTACCGGTAATCGTTGTGACGCCCCCCACGGTGGTACTTACCTCGTTAGGAAAGATGCGATCGCGGAAGAAGCGCGCGATGCCGAAGACTTCGTAATGTCCCAATCCAGGTTCGAACGCCACCTTGGCAATCATGTCAGGCGCCAGGTTGAAGGAGTAGTTCGCGGTCGAGTTGTAGAGTCCGCCGCCGTTACCGCCAGAACCGAGCAGCACGTTGGTGGGCAGTCCCGATCCAGCCGGATTGAGGGTTTCGGCATTTTCCGCCGAAGCGCCGATCCAGGCCTTACTGCCGATGTTCTTGCTCACGCGGAAGCCGTACTGCCGTGTCCACACAAAGCCCGCGACGTACTGAGGGTCGATGACAGAGGGAAGGATTTCCGTCCCATTGTCCAGGCCCTTCGTGGTTTCCGTCGCCAGCGACCACATCTGGCCGCCTGTAAACTTCCAGCCGCTGTTCAGAGCCGCCTGTGCCCAGAGTTGGCGCTGGCGCACCACGTAGCTGTTCGACTGGTTGTTGTTGGAGGTGATGCCGGTTCCGAGCCAGTCCATTTCGTAGTAGCCGGTCATCGTCATGTGCGCCACTTGACCTGTCGCCTTGATGGCGAGGCGGGACTGACGGCCGGTACCCTGGAACTCGCTGATCTGCGCATTGTTCGAGTTCTCGAGCGGAATGCCGGTGAACTGTGTGTTGATATCGCCGCCGGTGGCCCCGCTGCGCCATACCGTCGCGGCTTCAATGAAGGATCCGGTCGGCGAGATGGTGATTCCCTTGAAATGGATGGCGTCCGGATTTTCGATCTTCTTCGTGAGGTTGGTCTGGGTTTCCTGAATGGAAGAGGCGAGTGACGTGCTGTTGGTCTTCAGATCGCTGACCGCGCCCTGCAGGTTCGAAACAGCGGATGCATTATCAGCCGTCTGCTGTTGCTGCTGCTGTGCCTGCTGCTGCGCCTGGGCAGCGGCTGCATTGGCCGCTGCAGCTTGTTGCTGGGCCGCCTGCAGTTGCGACTGGCTGTCGGTCAACTGCTGCTTCAGCTGGTTGATCTGCGACTCCATATCTTCGCGGAGCTGTTGAATCTCCGTTTCGACAGAGGGACGACGCTCCACCTTCCGTGGGTGCCGGACAGTGGTCTTTCCGTTAGCGGTGCCGCTCGGGGCAGTTGTCTGCCCGTGGGCGGTCGCCATGGCCGACACAAGTACAAAGGTGGCCATCGCCTTCAAATGATTTTTCATTCAGCCTCTCTCCAGAACTCGTCGCACGGCGTCCCAAAACGTTTCTTGCGCAGGACACACGGATGACGTTGCCCCTAGGCTGACAGCCGAACATGACGGATCGGAGAACAGAAATTTAATAGATTGTTAGTAATTGATGAACGCCACGTTACAAATTGCGGGAAACCTACTGTTTCGCCCCTGCAGCGTGATTCGATCCGGCACTGAGTAAATTCGCCAGCAGCCGATACGCGCCCGAGACGCCCTCTGGCGTCTGCCGGTGGAGGGCGAAGGCGACATAGATGTACTCGCCCTTCCCGAAGCTCGCGTGCAGCAGGCCGCCGCGCTGCGGATCCTGGCCGGGATCGTGCGTCTCGGTGGGCGCCGCGAACTCGGGTCCCCAGGAGCTCATGAACGAATGGCCCCGCTCCTCCGCCCATCCATCAAAGTCCGCTTCGGTGATCTGGTTCGGCGTGCTGAGCAACGGATCTTTCGGATCGAGCAACGCCACAGGCGCTCGCTCATCGACCACGCGCTCGGGAATGCCCCGCGAGCTCAGGTGCATCTCGTAAGGCGCATAATCGTGGTCGAATTCCGGTCCCTGATACATCACCACCAGCGTGCCGCCCGCATGCACCCATGCCAGAAGGCGCGCATTGGCCAGCGGCAGCTCAGGCCGCGCGGCGTAGGCGCGAATGCCGAGCACGATCGTCTGGTACTGCGACAGATCGCCGTTCAACAGATCCGCGGCGGAAAGCTGGTCCACGTGCAAGCCGAGTTGTTCGATCGCACTGGGAAGCGTGTCACCGGTGCCCATTACGTAAGCGATGCGGCGATCGCCCGCGACTTTCACGTCTACGCCGCGGACATTCGTATGTGCCTCCCGGTACAGATTGTAGGGAATCAGCGCACCATAGCCAGCGGTCTCATAGCCCACGGTGTAGCGATGGTTGCCGCTCTCCGCGACCGCGGTGATCGGATAGCTTGCCGCCTTCAGCGCCGGCGCGTGTACCTGAAAGCTGAAAACCGCATCCTCCCCGGAATGCAGATGGAAATCCGCTGTCGCCGGTGTCGACCGCCAGCCCTGCGGAAGCGCCAGCCGCAGCGTGCCTGCGGCGTCTTCCGTGGCGTGGATATGCGCAGGTATGGTGAGCTCGTGCTGCTGTCCGTCGTGTAGCGGTACGAGGGGCGACACGATCCAGGCCTGTCCCAGCGAGACGGAGATTTCCGGTGTCACCACCAAAGGCGCATACACTGCACCCGGCCCCAGCTCAAGATGCATCGTCTGCACTGCCTGAGCCAGCCGCACGGGTACACCCTCGTAGTCAAAGGTCGCAACGCCGGTTACGGGATACGGTGCGAACGAAAGGTTGCGGTACTGCGGCTCGGCGATGTCGTAGTACGCCTGCTCGACCGAAGGCCGGGAGAAGTAAGGCGCAGTCGGGGCGGCATCCTGCGCAGCGGTGACATGGAAAACCGCATCGCCGCTGGTGCTGTGCGGATCATCGAGTCCCGGCGCACCCTCCCGCTCTACCTTCCAACGCTCATTCTGAGGTGTCTCCAGCATGACCTTGCTGAGCCGGGCAGCTTTGGGCGCCCGGATATGCACGCGGACGCGAAACTCCGACCCCGGAGTTACTTGAGCAGGCGTTGCCTGCGGCGTCGAGGAGAGCCCGCCGCGCGGACCCGCGTAGAGCTCAATGCCGCGGGGTCCACCGCCCGGTGTCACCAGCGCTGTCATCTCGATGCCAAGCGCCTCAGCCAGTCCATCGTTCGCCTGCGTCAGCTTGATCTCCAGCTCGCGCGCGATCGAGGCCTTCTGCTCGGCATCCAGGTTGCTGGATTTCACATCGTCCAGCAGCTTCGCGGTCCGGCGATAGACGTCGCCCAGCAGGGGCGCAGTCTTCTCCGGATGATCCGGCGAGTAGTTCAGAATCGCCTGGGCCAGAATCTCGTGGATACGTGATAGCGGCTGTTCCAGAAAAGAGCCCTGCGGCCCCGCCAGCTTCGCCAGCCCCGGCAGCGACGTATCGATGCCATCGAAAAAGCTCTGCTCCACCGGCTGTACCAGCACCCTTGATCCGTAGCGGTGATAGGCACTCGATGCCTCGCCCGGGAGCGGAACGTTCGGCCCCTCATGCTGCGAGCGCTGCTCGCCCAGCCCACGCCGCGCGATCTGGATGTAAGTCTGTCCCAGCAGAGGATCGCGTTCGCCCTCCTCGATGGTGACGTTGGTCGCGGGAATACCGTTGATATCCGTGCCGTCGACATAGTTATGGAAGCGAACCGGCGCATATTTACCGGTCGCGTAGTCGAACATTCCTTTGGGCGACAGCGAAAAGCCGGGCACGCGCGCGTAGACCTTGAGCGGCTTCCATGGCTGCAGCCCGGCCGCAATCTGGTCGGGATACATCCTCGGATCGCCCGCAGCGTTGAAGACCTCCTGCGCCAGCATGCCGGCGACCTGGTGGTGCCCGTGGCCGTCGGTCACTCCGCCGGTGAAGACCGAGCACACCACCATCGGCCGGTACATGCGGACGGCTCGCACTGCATCGTAGAGCACGCGGTCATGACCCCACTGCCCGAGCGCCTCTTCCATGGTCTTCGAGAATCCATAGTCGGCAACGCTGCCCCAGTACTGCTGGTCCACGCCGTAGTATTCGTCCGCGCGCAGCAGCTCGTTGGTGCGGATCAGACCCAGCGCATCGTAATCGGCGGCGGACATCGCGTTCTGGCCGCCCTCGCCGCGCGTGAGCGTGAACAGCGCGGTGCGCACGCCCAGCCCGCGGCTCTCATAGGTCAACATCCCGCCGTCTTCGTCATCGGGATGGGCGACGATCATCATCAGGCTGGCCGTCGTGTCTAGCCGCTTCAGGCTCTCGTAGAGCGCCGCGGCGCCGCGATTTTCCGGCAGCGGTATTGCCTCGATGGTGGGAGCAGAGGCCAGCGGTAAGTTGGCCGCGCCGGTCTGCGCGCAGACCGTGGTCGCCAGCAGAGCAGCCAGTGGAAGTAGGTGCGCGCGCCGTGGGTGCATGAACTTTGAGTGTATCGTCCACCCGGCAAGCACGCGAGTGCTCCGGCATAGCAGGTGGGCGCCAGCTACACTGCGTGCAGCGCGTGCGCCGATTGCACACGCTCCCGATCTCCAAAACTATGCCCACCAACCACGTCACATCGCCGCATCTCCCGCGTGAGCTCGGGCAGGGCAGCGCGCTCGCGCTCAACATGCTGGAGATGGTTGGCGTCGGCCCATTCATCACCCTGCCGCTCATTGTCGCGGCGATGGGCGGTCCACAGGCGATGCTGGGCTGGGTGCTCGGCGCGGCGCTGGCGCTGTGCGACGGCCTGGTCTGGGCGGAGTTGGCAGCCGCACTGCCAGAGGCTGGCGGCTCTTACGCCTTCCTGCGTGAGATCTACGGACCCGGCCGCACCGGCCGCCTGATTTCCTTCCTGTACGTCTGGCAGTTCACGCTCAGTGCGCCGCTGGTCATGGCATCGGGAGCCATTGGTCTCGCACAGTACGCGAGCTATCTGTATCCGGGGCTGTCCCTCAGGCTTGCAGCCACCGGTCCATTGCAGCACATCGAGCGATCCAGCCTGCTGGCGGTGGCTGTCGTTGTGCTGGTGGTGGCGCTGCTCTATCGCCGCCTGCGCGCCATTGAGCGCATGGCCTGGGTCCTGTGGGCGGGGGTCATCTTCACGCTCGGAATCACCATCATTGCCGGCTTCTCGCACTTCCACGCGCGGCAGGCGTTCTCGTTTCCCGCAGGCGCCTTTCAACTGAACCATCGCTTCTTCATCGGGCTCGGCGCGGGCATGCTGATCGCCACCTACGATTATTGGGGCTACTACACCATCGCGTACCTTGCGGGCGAGGTGCGCGACCCAGGCCGCACGCTGCCGCGCACCATCCTGGGATCGATCGTGATCATCGCCGTGCTCTACCTGCTCATGAACGTCAGCGTGCTTGGCGTGATCCCATGGCAGGAGTTCACCAGCACCCGGCCTAGCGCAAGCCACACTGCCGTCGTGGCTGAGTTGCTGGGCCGCAGCTTTGGGCCGGTGTGGGCCAAGGTCGGCGCGTGGCTGGTCATCTGGACGGCCTTCGGTTCGCTCTTTTCGTTGCTCCTGGGCGGCTCGCGTGTGCTCTGGGCCGCGGCAGCAGAGGGCAACTACTTTCGCCCGCTGGCACGGCTCCATCCCCGCGGAGCGTTTCCCGCAAACGCACTATTGGTCTTAGGCGCCATCGCCTGCCTCTGTTGCTTCTTTGATCTCAAGGCGATCATCGCCGCGCTGGTGGCTCTGCGCATTGTTCTGCAGTTTCTGCTGCAGCAGGTAGGTGTGGTGCTGCTGCGTTTTCGCCGACCGGATCTGCGGCGTCCCTTCCGTATCTGGCTCTATCCGCTGCCGGTGATCTTCGCAACATTGGGCTTTCTGTTCGTGCTCGCTTCGCGGGCGCACGCCGGCCGCGAGATCGCTGCCGCGCTGGTCGTCACCGTCTCCGGCGTGGCGGTCTACCTGCAGCGGGCTCGCCGCGAGGCCAAATGGCCTTTTGCCCCAAGCCCGACGATGACCCCCGTAGAATGAGTGAAGTACGCGGTACCGTCATCCAGGGCGCCGCGCGCCGCGTACTGTAACCAGGCCCCCACGCCGGCGTCCAAACACTTGAGGCTACCGTGGAGCCTTCCTGGAGGACCCCCCATGCTGATCCGCAAGCCCGCTGACATTCCTTCTTCTGAAATCACTCCCAAGGCCGACTACCTGAACCGGCGCACGTTTCTTGCCGGGATGGCGGCTGCCGGCGTGGCACTGGGTGCGGAAAGCGTCAGGCGCATCGTCTCGCCAGGCGGAGCAGTGGCCGCAGAAAAACTGCAGATCACGAAAAGTCCCCTCTCGACTACCGGCGAGACGCTGACCTCGTTCGAGGACATCACCCACTACAACAACTTCTACGAGTTCGGCACAGACAAGGGCGATCCGGCGCGCAATGCGGGCGCCATGCACACCCGTCCCTGGACAGTGCAGGTGACCGGGATGGTCAAGCAGAAGAAAAAGTTCGACATCGACACCCTGCTCAAGCTGAAACCGATGGAGGAGCGTGTCTATCGCTTCCGCTGCGTGGAGGCATGGAGCATGGTCATCCCCTGGGCCGGCTACTCGCTCTCGGAGTTCATCAAGCAGTGCGATCCGCTACCGGGCGCAAAGTACGTACAGTTCCTGTCGCTTGCCGATCAAAGCAGATGCCCGAGATCGTGCAGTCGGGCATTGAGTTTCCCTATTCGGAGGGACTGCGCATGGATGAGGCGATGCATCCGCTCACGCTGCTCACCTTCGGCCTCTATGGCGAGACGCTGCCGAACCAGGATGGCGCGCCGGTGCGCGTGATTGTGCCCTGGAAGTATGGCTTCAAATCGGCGAAAAGCATTGTGAAGATCAATTTCACCGACAAGCAGCCGATGACGACATGGAACATGATGGCGCCCAACGAGTACGGCTTTTATTCCAATGTGAACCCGAATGTGGATCATCCGCGCTGGACGCAGAAGACGGAGCGTCGCATCGGCGCATCGCTCTTCAAGCAGCGCCAGCCCACGCTCATGTTCAACGGCTACGGCGATCAGGTAGCAAGCCTGTACAAAGGCATGGATCTGAAAAAGAATTTCTGAGAAAGCGCGATTGAGTTTCTCCATGCCGAACCGCGTCATCGTTGCTCTGAAGGTGCTGGTCCATGTCGCCTGCCTCGCTCCAATTCTGATTCTGGCGTGGCATACCTACCATGACCTCACGCATCCTGACGCCGTCGCTCTGCTTGGACCGGATCCCACCGCGGCTCTTTCGCACGGCACCGGCTTCGCCGCGCTGCGCATCCTGATCATCTCGCTGGCCATCACGCCAGTGCGCCGCCTCAGCAAACATCTGAGCTGGCTGGTGCGCTTTCGCCGCATGCTTGGCCTGTACGCTTTCTTCTATGCCTGCGTGCACCTGCTGGTGTATCTCAAGCTCTATGCCAATCTCGATTGGCCTACGCTGGTCGACGATCTGAGCAAGCGCCGCTACATCATCGCCGGCTTCTCCGCGTGGTTGCTCCTGCTGCCGCTCGCCCTCACGTCAACGAAGTGGTCCATCCGCAAGCTGGGCAAGCGATGGCAGGTGCTTCACCGTCTTGTTTATGTCGCCGCTATCCTGGGCATCATTCACTATTGGTGGATCGTCAAGACCGGCGTGCTCGATCCACTGAAGATCACGATCGTTCTCGCGATCGTGCTGCTGGCTCGCCCGTTGTGGTCCCTGATCGACGCAAAAATCAACGCAAAACGGCGGCGAGAATCGTCTAGCTGAAGCTCGACAGGAGACCTGAGCTCAGTTGGTGGGCGCCGCGTTCACTATCAAATCGGAAATATCTGTTCCGCTCACGTCCAGCGCCTGGCCGGTACTGGTGTAGTCGATGCGCGTCGACGGATCGTACGCATTCGAGACCTGAACGGTAAATTTGCCATCGGGCACAGCATTGAAGGTGAACGTGCCATCCTGCGCGGTTGTGGCGCTGATGGTGCCGGTTTCCCCCGAGCTGAGCCGCAGTTGCACAGACGCCCGCGACAGGGCATGGCCATCTTGCTGCGAGACGACAACTCCGCTGACGGAGTGCATCCCCGCAGCCGGAATCTGTATGTCTGCTCCGGGAACCTCGTCGCCTGTATGAATGTCGAGCTTCTTCGCCTTGCCGCGCTCAATCGTGTTGCCGTAGTAGATGGGAAAGATGGATCGCGGCGCGGCAAAGACGATATATGTTCCATCTGCCAGTCCAGTGATGCGAAACTGGCCGCGGTCGTCCGTCTGCGCGAAGCCGGCGAAGCTCTGCTGCCGCGCGCTACCTGTCACCGGCGCCCCGGTGTTCGCTGTGATAATAAAAGTCTGTACCGGCACGCCGGCGGCCGGCGCCCCGTCATCGAAGCTCACGCTCCCGCTGATCGCCGCACCGCGATAGAGCAGGATCTGCACATTCGCAGTCTGGTTCGCTGCCACGCTCACGCGGGTCAGTTGAGCGGCGATCCGGTCACGATCTGCCGCCGCGAGATTGTCAAGATCGTGCAACAGTCCGCGCAGCGGCTGCACATATCCCGGCATGGTGACATCTGCGTAGTAGTCTCCGGGAGAGATGCCAGTGATGCGAAACGATCCATCGGAGCCGGTAGTCGCGAAGCCGCCGCGAAATCCGAATCGGCCGCCCTGAGCATCCACCGGCTGCAGCCGAAGGTTCGCGAAACGCGCCGGCTTCTGCGTATCTGCGCAGTAGACATGCCCCGTCACAATACCCGTGTCGCCGGATTGCGCCCGCACCACGGACCCTGCCAGAACGGCGACTACCAACCAGAGCAGGGAAGCGAGCTGCCGATGGCTGTGCATTCGTCACATCCTACGTTTCTTCGATGCCGAAAAAGATATCCGTCTCTTGCTCGAAGCGCTCGGGGTCTCGCGCAGAGGCCAGCAGATAACGCTCCTCGTGTCCGTATTTTTCGTAGACGTCGGCCGCACGGCTCATCACGCTTTGCGTGTCGTGCGCCTCGAGCGCTCGCCTCTTCATCTCCTGGAGCACACCAAGCTCGAGCTTGACCGATGCCGGCGTGCGCGGTGCCACGGCGGCTTCCTCCTTGAACTTCGAGACGGTGAAATTAGTAGACGAGTAATAGAGCTTCTGGGGTGCCCACAATGCGAGCCCGTTCTCCAGTTGCGCCTCGGCAAAGTTGCTGCGTCCACTCCAATGAAAGGCTGCTGTCGCCGCAAAACTCGCCACAGTATGGTCGCGATGCAGGTTTGGACCGCCATCGCCGCCGAAGGTGAGCACAATGTGCGGGCGGAGCTGCCGCATCCGTTCCACCAGCCGCGTGGTGATCTCAAACAGGTCAGCCTGGATCAGCGCGCCATCCGGGTATTTCCAGACCTCGTGCCGGGTGACCCCAAGGATGGCGCAGGAAAGATCCAGCTCCGCCAGCCGGGCAGCGGCCAGGTCATCATCGCTGCGCGTATCACCCCGGTTCGAGGCGGCGCGGCCTTCGGTCAGGCAAATCACGGTTGTATCCGCGTGGCGCGCATGCGCCATCAGCAGCGCACCGCCAAAGCCGCCGCTCTCATCATCCGGGTGTGCCGTCACGCACATCAGGCGCAGGGCCAAGTTGTTCTCCTTCGAGGAAGCTGTCAATTGTTGTTGGATAGTCCCACGGCAGCGAGCGCTGCGCTACCGGCCGGAAGCTGAAGCGGTGCAGCGGCGTGGGGCCATGCTCCGCCAGCGCCCGCTTATGCTCCGGTGTGGAATAGCCTTTGTGCGAGTGCAGACCGTACTGCGGCCATTGCTCGTGGTATTCGCACATGCGCCGGTCGCGATAGACCTTGGCGATCACCGACGCAGCCGCAATGGAAATAGAGAGGGAATCGCCATAGATGATGCTGGTCTGCGCGCAGGAAGAGTTCAGACGCATCGCGTCGATCAGCAGATGATCGGCCGCCGGCATGAGCCGCGCAACCGCGCCCAGCATCGCCAGCTTGGAGGCCTGATAGATGTTCACGCGATCGATCGTTTCTGCGTCCACTTCTTCGATCGCGAAGCAGACAGCGCGCGTTTCAACGACCTTTGCCAGCCGCTCGCGATCCTCTCGCTCCAGTTGTTTGGAATCGCGCAGCCCGCGAATGCGACACTCCGGCGGCAGGATGACGGCGGCAGCTACAACCGGTCCGAACAACGCGCCCCGGCCTACTTCGTCTACGCCGGCAACCAGAACCGCACCCGCGGAGCGCGCCGCCTTTTCGTAGCGCAGTCCGCAGTGCAGCTTCTTCAGCATGCGCATCTTGCGCGCGGAGGGAGAGAGCGCTTCCTCGTCGAGCCGCTCGATCTCCTGTTCGCTGATGACCTTGGCCGTCGACATCTGCCCCAGTGTACGTCTTGAGGGCTTGTCGAAAAGCCGGGCCACATAGTCAGATTCGACCTACGCAGCCCCCGTGCGCCTCACGCGCGCGACTGGTGGTCCGGTCTACGCGCTCAGCTCGGCCTCTTCCGCGGCTTCTTCGTCCTCGTCGCGGTCCCGGTCCTGATGGCTGTCCGGCAGCAGGCCGAGGGCCTGCCGCTCGAAGAGCCTCTTGTAGACCCCGCCCGGTTGCCGGACGAGCTCTTCGTGACGGCCCTCCTCGACCACAGCGCCCTGTTCGAAGACGAGAATGCGGTCGAGCATCCGCACCGTAGAGAGCCGGTGCGCAATGACGATCGCCGTCCGGCCAGCAATCAGCCGCTGCATCGCCTCCTGGATCAGCGCCTCCGCCTCTGAGTCGAGGCTCGAGGTAGCCTCGTCCAGAATCAGAATCGGCGCATCCGCCAGGAAGGCCCGAGCCAGCGCCACCCGTTGCCGTTCGCCGCCAGAGAGCTTTACGCCGCGCTCGCCCACCAGTGTGGCGTAGCCCTTCGGCTGCCGCGCGATGAACTCATGCGCATTCGCCAGCCGCGCCGCGCGCTCAATCTCTTTGATCGTCGCGCCCGGCCGGCCATAGGCGATGTTCTCCGCCAGCGAGCGATGAAACAGCACCGGGTCTTGCGCCACCAGAGCGAGCTGCGCGCGTAGCGACACCTGCGTCGCGGTTGCGATCTCCTGCCCGTCGATCAGGATGCGTCCGTCGGTCACGTCATAAAGCCGCTGCAACAGCTTCACGAAGGTCGTCTTGCCGGAGCCCGAATGCCCCACCAGTCCGACGCGTTCTCCCGGCGCAATGCGCAGTGAGAAATCGCGGAAGAGCGGGTCAACCTGGCCGGTGTAGCGGAACGTGACATGATCGAACAGCACCTCGCCCTCGCGGATGTGCAGCTGCCGCGCTTCTTCGCGGTCCGCCACACCCAGTGGATGCGAGTGCATGGCCACCATCTCCTCCATCTCGTTCACGCTGCGCTGCAGGTTGGCCACATGCTGGCCCACATCGCGCAGGTACCCGTGCACGACAAAGTAGCTGGTAAGCACGAACGTGACATCGCCAGCGGTAGCGCGGCCGCTCCACCACAGCCAGATCGCACAGCCGGTCACGCTGGTGCGCAGCACCAGCAACACCGACTGCTGCATGCTGCCGCTCTGTGTGCCGCGTATCCAGTGCCGCAGCGTGCGCCGCCTCCACTTTCCCATGACCAGGCCGAGGCGCGCGTCCTCGCGGCTCTCCGCGCCGAACGACTTCACCACCGCATTGCAGGTTACGGAATCAGCCATTGCACCGCCAACCAGCGTGTCCTGCGCGTTGGAAAGCCGTGCCGCCGGCGCGACGTAATACAGCGAGAGCCACACCGACAGCGCCACGTAGAGCACCGCTCCCGTGCCGACTACAGCGCCCATCGCCGGCCAGTGCCAGCCCAGCAGCACAGACGAACCGATGAGGACCAGGAGCGCTGGCAAGAGCGCCAGCAGCAGCGTGTCATCCATCATGTCCACCGCCCACATGCCGCGCGTCACCCGCCGCACGATGGAGCCGGCAAAGTTGTTTGCATGCCAGTCTGTCGAGAAGCGTTGCACCCGCCAGAAGGCGTCATGGGCGAATTTAGACATCAGCCGAAGGGTCAGATGAATGATCGCCACCAGCGCAAAATACCGGCCAGCCACCAGCACCAGGCCCAGCGCAGCCATGCTGCCCAGCGCCCACAGCGCGGCGTGAAGCGCCTGAAGCTTTGCCGCATAAACGTGCGAAGCCGCAAGCGCCCCGTGCGCCGCGACGGCATCGACCAGCCGTCCGGCAAAGACCGGCATGAACAGATCGGCCACCGTGGCCATCAGCATCGCAGCCGCGACGCTCGCCACCAGCCGTGCCTCGCGTCGCCAGTGTCGAAAGAGGAAGGTCAGCACGTCACGCATTGCGTGATTATTTTTAGAGGCTTTCATAGATCACTCGCTCAAGTGAGGGACCGGCCATGAGCCGAACCCTGGAAGAAGCGCAACGTTGAATTGCCAACTTGGAAAGTGAGAAGCCCCGAGCCGATCTATATCTGCTGTGCAGGATCTGCTGTGCAGAAAGAGAAAGGCCCTGAGGCAGCGCCCCAGGGCCTTCGCGAAATGCTGACGAAGACGCTAAGTGCGCTCCACTTCCTTCAGACGGGCAGCCTTGCCACGCAGGCCGCGGAGGTAAAAGAGCTTGGCGCGACGGACACGAGCCGAACGAACCTTCTCGATCTTGTCCACCACCTTGGAGTTCAGCGGGAAGATACGCTCCACGCCCTGACCAAAGCTCATCTTGCGGACGGTGAAGGATCCCTGCGGGCCATGCTTCTTGGCAATCACAATGCCTTCAAAGGCCTGCAGACGCTCCTTTTCGCCTTCCTTGATCTTTACCTGCACGCGTACCGTGTCGCCTGGGACAAAATCGGGAAGGTCCGTACGCTGGAGCTTCTCGGCAAGGCGCTGCATTACTGGATGGATTGACATGACAATTTCCTAGGGGTTAGTTCGAACTCCTAGTGTACACAATTCTGCGCCGATTCGCACCTGAAAGAGCCCCAAGCCGCGGGGACTACACTGCAACGAGTCTACCCTTATGCGATCCCTCGCGGCCCTGCTTCTAGCCGTATGTCGTCTCACCATGCATGCTGGCTGCTGCGCAGGCACCGTCTCCGCCCGTGCAGAACGGCACGGTCCTTCACGCCGGCACGACACTCGTTCTCGTTCCCGCCCTTGTGCGGACGAAAAAGGGCGAGCCGGTCTTCAGCCTGACCGCGAATGACTTTCAGCTTACCGATGACGATGCGCCGCAAAAGCTCTCGCTCGAGCAGGACACCGATAGCGAGCCACTCGCACTCGTGGTTGCCGTCGAGATCGGAGGCGCCGGCGCACGCCATCTCGACGACTATCGCAATCTCGGCTCAACCATCGAAGCCCTGGTCGGCAATGTCCCGCATCGGGTTGCGCTCGTCGGCTTCGACAGCGAGCCCCGCCTGCTGGAGGATTTCACTCCCGACATCAACGCCACGGCGGCCGGCCTGCACGATGTCGAATCCGGAGATAGCGGAGCAGCCATCCTCGATGGTCTGAAATTCTCCGTCGAGCAGTTACAGAAGCAGCCGCCGGAATATCGCCGCGCCATCCTGCTGCTCAGCGAGACCGTCGATCACGGCAGTCACATTGCACTTGAAGACGCAGTGCGCTCCGTCAGTGACACCAACACGGTGATCTACAGTTTTGCCTTCTCCTCGACAAGATCAGCAGCGGGACACGAGGCGTCGCACATGATGCACGACGGAGAACCGGGCCCTCCCGGTGGCTGCTTTGCGAACGACCCGAATGCAGACCCATCCGAGAAAAAAGGGAAATTTGAAAAGACATACGATTGTTTTGGCCTATTGGCACCACCACTGCGCGCCGCCAAAATCGCCGCGCTCGTGGCGATGAACAGCATGCGACGCAATGCCGCCGAGACAGTCGCGCACCTCACCGGCGGCGAATACTACTCCTTCAAAGATCGGCGCAGCCTGCAGAAGGACATGCTGATTGTTTCCAACCACGTGCCCAACCGCTATGTGCTCAGTTTTCTCCCGGAAGCACCGCATCCCGGACTGCACACACTCAAGCTGCAGTTGAAGGACTACCCAAATCTCGAAATCACCGCGCGCAGGAATTACTGGGCACAGGATGCGACTGCGAATACAGCACCATAGCGGTAACACACCCTACAATCATTCTGCCTTAACGCTCTTCGGTTCAATCGTGCGAAATTCCTAAGAAGCGCGAGAATTTGTCGCACAGTGAACTGCTATTCGGAGGATTCCGCGCTGCTCTCTCGCGTTGCCCTGCTCAGGAATTGCCGGTCGCCCGCGCTCAAGTCAGCTTCTTGCAGCAGGTCTGGACGATTGCGCAGCGTCTTCAGCAACGCCTGCTCCCGCCGCCATTTGCGAATGGCCGCATGGTCGCCGCCGCACAGCACCTCCGGCACTCCCAACCCGCGAAACTCCGCTGGGCGCGTGTAGTGCGGATAATCCAGCAAACCACCGCTGCCATGCGTGGAGCGTGGCGGGGCGCCTTCTTCAGCAGAGGCGCCGGCATCGGGAATGCCAAAGCTTTCGTAAGCAGAGGACGCCTCGTTGCCCAGTACGCCCGGAACGAGACGCGTCGTCGCGTCCATCACGATGGCGGCAGCCAATTCTCCGCCGCTCAGCACGTAATCGCCAATCGACAGTTCGCGATCGCAGAAAAGCGTATTCACACGCTCGTCCACGCCTTCATACCGGCCACAAATCAGCACTACGCGATCCAGTTGAGCCAGTTCCCGCGCAACCTGCTGGGTGAAGCGCGCGCCCTGAGCCGATAGCAGAATGACGCTCTCGCGATCTCGATGGCGCTCCGCTTTCGGGATGACGCCCACCGATTCGATCGCCGCAGCCAGCGGCTCCGGCTTCAGCACCATACCCTCGCCGCCGCCAAAGGGCCGATCGTCCACCGTGCGATGGCGATCGCTGGTGAAGTCGCGAAGATCGTGCCGCTCGCACTGCACAATGCCGTTCTCGAGTGCCCGGCGCACGATGCCGTGCGTGAGAAATCCATCGAAGAACGCCGGAAAGATGGTGAGGATGTCAAAGCGCATCGTCATTGCCTCCATCTTTCTGGCTCATCTGCCGCTGCGTCGCGCGCTCCTCCTCGCTCATCGGCGCATTGATCGCCGTCAGGCCAGCGGGCAGCCGCATCCGCAGCACGCGGGTATCCAGGTCGAGTGACACAATGTATGCCTTTGCGAACGGGATCAGCAGCTCTTCCTCGCCCCCCTTGAGCACCAGCATGTCCAGTGCGCCGCTCGCACCGCGCTCCACATCGAGTACCGGTCCCAGATCGATTGCTCCGTCCGCCTCGTCGATGAGATGACATCCGACCAGGTCCGAGACATAGACAGCGTCTTCCGCGAGCCGGGCACGCTGCTCGCGCGGTATCGCGACTCGCCATCCGGCAAATGGAGTTGCATCGGAGATGGAATCAATGCCAGCGAACTTCAGCACGATGCGGCCTTTGTGCAGCCAGTGCCGGTCGATATCGGCCTCGCGGGGCGCAGCTTTCGCGTCTGGCGGCAACAGCCACACACGCCTGCGCTCGGCGAATCGTTCGGGGAAGTCTGTCAGGAGGTCGGCGATCAATTCGCCATGGCGGCCCTGGGTGCGAATCAGTTGTGCCAGCACGACGAATTCGTAATCGCGATCGTCAGCAGGCATGACTGCGCAGCTATCAGCCCGCGGTTGTGGACTCGCTGCCACCGATGGTCGTGCCGTCTGCGTCGTCATCATCCTCTTCGTCCTCATCTTCGACGACGTCGAGTTCATAACGCAGATGATGGCCCTGCCCTATGGCAGCGAGAATGGTGCGCATGGAGCGCACCGTCCGGCCCTGCTTGCCAATGACCTTGCCCACATCATCGGGGGCCACGCGCATCTCAAGCACGGTCGTGTCGTCGCCTTCGTCGCCCTCCACTGCCTCCACCAGGACCTCGTCCGGGTGGTCGACCAGCGCGCGTGCGATCTGGGTCATCAGCTCTTCAGCGGCATCCAGCTTTTCGTCGTGAGTCATGCGGCTCCAGCGTGAAGCGAAAGGAGGGCTGCATCCCGCAAGGGAGCGGGATGCACATCTGTGCGACTAAGCAGCGGGCGCAGTTGCCGGAGCTTCCTTATAGCCCTGGAGCAGCTTGGCGACGCGATCGGAGAGCTGGGCGCCATGGCTGGTCCAGTGCTCGATGCGATCCTTCTTCAGCAGGACACTGGCCGGATTGGTACGTGGATTGTAAGTGCCCACCACTTCAATGGAGCGGCCATTGCGGGCACGGTCTTTCTCGATGACAACAACACGGTAGTAGGGCTGCTTGCGCGCTCCAAAGCGCGCCAAACGGATCATCAGCACAGATTTCTGTTCCTTTCAGCAAACTCTTAAGAATCGTCTCGGGATCATGCAACGGCCAGCCGGCGATTGTCAGCGATGGCGATACGGATGGGGTCGCACCCACACTGCACCCAACCCATCAAGTATGGCGGACTCAGCAGGTTTCCGCAAGCATACCAAGGCCTCTGCCCAGGCATTGAGTCATGCGAGTTTCAGCAATAACGCAGGCTCGATGAAACGAGAGTCCCTTGAGCAGCGGCCCAGAAAGCAAAAGGCCTGCCAGACGGCAGGCTCGAAACATGCTGAACGAACGCCCTACATCGCTTCGAGGTATTTGGGGAAGAGCTGACCAGCGCTGTCCTGGAACAGCATCGTCAACCGCGCCAGCATCTCGCTGTATATGGTTGTCGCGCGATGCGCATTCACCGATGCGCCTACCGTCGAATGCGACATCGCGTACTTCGCGAGCGCCATCAACACACACAGCCGGATCTGAAATGCATCGCTGCGCAGACCCTCAAGCAGCGCCTCGTCCGGATTGGTTCCGTGCTCTGCCGCGTAATCTGCAAGCTGGACCAGCAGCGGAGCATTGCAGTACATCGCCCAGAGCCCGCGCGCGCCGTCAATTCTTTTCCAGATGTCCGCCGGAGTGGCCTTGATGCCGCCGCGATACAGATAGCGTTCGGAGACTTCATCTAGTCCCCAGTCATTGGCCCGGAGCGCCGCAACAATCTCGTCCCACGTGCGCTGCTTCTGTCTCGCCTGCGCGCGGCGCCACAGCCCTACGAAAGCCAGTAGGGAGACCGCGAGCAGAATCTGGAATAGCGAGAACGTGGTCATCGGCGATCAGTGCTCCGAGTAACTGCCAATCGAGTACGTTTAGCTGACTCCGCTATTGTTACCAGAACTTCCTGCATTTGTGGAGTGAAATCTTTGCGTGGTGCTTCATTTCGGGAAAACGCCCAGATCCAGAAGACCAGGGTCAGGTTGTAGGCCACCGACTGAGCCTGCGCAAGTCTCCTTAAATGTTCATAATAGCCTTGACTGCCAGAGGAAAGGTGGCTGCTCGAAAGTTGCACCATCAGGGACACGGCTCCGTAAAATGCAAGTCCTGACGCGAGTTGGAGGACCCGATCCTTCCATCCGATGCCAAGAAACTGTGCAAAACCCGCCATGCCGGCAAAAAGCAAAAGTTTCAGGATCGCCAGACCCAAGGTTACCCGCAGAAGGACGTGGGTTATTCCGTTATTCCCACTCGCTTGCACCTGCGGCGAGAACGTGGCTGCCAGAATCGCACACACGAGTATGCCGGCCGTCACAATAGGCCACAGACGGAAAGGGAGTGATTTCTTCGAGGGCCGAAACACATTGCGTCCGATCTCGAGAATGATCAGAAACTGGAGGACGTAGTCCAGCACCGTAATGGTGAAATAGAAGGTCGGGTAGACTCGGGAGTATTGGAGCGTCCAGGCTAGTGGATCCTCGATAAGATTGAGGATGAAATAGCTCAGCAGGATTGGATAATCCTTGCTGGATCCCTTACGGATGATCAAATACACCAGTGCAGCGTGCGCGGCGAGCGTTACCGTCCAAAGAACGCCCTCGACCGTCACATGCTGCATACGTTACTCCGGCAGACACCTGTCGAGAGCATACGCTAGTTGTTTCGGAAAAGTGCCTGCCACTATCGGGTGCTTTGACGTCCCAGACAAGGCAAAGCGGACCTGCTCTCAGATCCGCCGCGGATGCTTCTAGAAAGGGTTTAGCTCTTGCCGAAATGCGGGAAGGGGGCGCTTGGGCTGTAAGCGACCAGGCCGCTCTTGCCGAAATGCGGGAAGGGAGCGCTTGGGCTATCCGCGACCAGGCCGCTCTTGCCGAAATGCGGGAAGGGAGCGCTTGGGCTATCCGCGACCAGGCCGCTCTTGCCGAAATGCGGGAAGGGGGCGCTTGGGCTATCCGCGACCAGGCCGCTCTTGCCGAAATGCGGGAAGGGGGCGCTTGGGCTATCCGCGACCAGGCCGCTCTTGCCGAAATGCGGGAAGGGGGCGCTTGGGCTATCCGCGACCAGGCCGCTCTTGCCGAAATGTGGGAAGGGAGCGCTTGGGCTATCCGCAACCAGGCCGCTCTTGCCGAAATGCGGGAAGGGGGCGCTTGGGCTGCTGCTCGATACCTTCGCGTTAGCAAAGCAGGGTACTACTAGAGCGGCGGACAAAGTAAGAACGGAGAATAACTTCATGGCAAGGGCCTCCCAAGGGGTGTGGTGCTCGTGGCGTATCGCCTACGTAGTACGAACCTTAGCGGAGGTTGTCAGCCATTGCTACAACTTTGGTGGAATTTAACTCTCGATAGACTGGTAATATTACCGATGTACTGACTTTCTAGTTTGAGGCTGGCGGATCGTCACCGGATTGCATCGCGATCGGGTAGAAGAGTCACATTGAGAGATTGCCTCGCTTCCACAGCCGGGTATCCCGCTACTCTTTTCGTGGGATGTCCCCAATCACGGCCGCCAACATAAAGTGACGCCATGACCCCCGCACTCTCGGCACAGGCAAAAGCGGATGCCCCGGTTGAGCTGAGAAATGCAGTTCGCTTTCCGCTTCAGATTCCTCTGCGGCTCTTTACCGCGGCTGGTGAGCTCGCGGCGACCACGGAGAACATCTCCGCCACCGGGGTAGCCTTCACGTTGGCCCGGCCCCTCGAGGTTCAGACCCAGGTCCGCTTTACGATGAAAATGCCCGCCGAAGCCATGGGTACGCCGACAGATGTAGTAGTTCACTGCACCGGCCGTGTGGTACGCTGCAACACCAGCGAGACCTGCTGGCGTGCCGCGGCAGTTATCGACGAATATTACTTCAGTCAGTAGAATTGTTATGAGCGCAGCCAAGCCAGACATGCTTGACGAGACCATCCCCGACGATCCGGTCGAGCCCAGCCCATCGACCGAGCCGAACATCGTCCGCATCATTCTTGCGGATTCGCAGGCGATCTATCGCGTGGGCATGCGCAAGATCTTCGCCCTGGAAGACGACATCCGGGTGGTTGCACAAGTGGACAACCTCCAGAACCTGGAAGCAGCCATCCAGCGGTTCCCCACCGACCTGGTGATCCTCGAAGGCGGCCTGATCACAGGCACGACAGATGCCATTCCCGCCATCGTGCGCCGCAATCCGCACGTCAAGATCATCATCCAGGCCGTCGCGACAGACGAGCAGAATACCGTCGAGCTTTACCGCCGGGGCGTGCGCGGCATCATTCCGCGGTCCATCTCGCCCGACCTGCTGGTCAAGTGCGTCCGCAAGATCGCGCAGGGCGAGACCTGGATCGACAACCAGTCGGTGAACTGGGTAATCGAGGCCTACCGCTCGCAGGCTACAGCGCTGACCAGCCCGAAGAGCCAGCCGCGCCTTTCTCCGAAGGAGATGGCGATCATCACCTGCATCACGCAGGGCAAGCGCAATAAGGAGATCGCCTACCAGCTGGGCACCACCGAGCAGGTCATCAAGAACTACCTGCGCAAGATCTACGACAAGCTCGGCGTCTCGGACCGGCTTGAGCTGGCGCTCTATTGCCTGCATCACCAGCTGCACAAAAAGTTTGCCGATGGCTCCGTCAATGCTGAAGGCGGCGATGCAGTGCTCACGCCGATTCCGGCGCAGCATGCTGCTTCGGCGGAAAAGTAACTCCCAGCACATTGCAGTCCAGAGAAGGAGGCCAGCCGGCCTCCTTCTTGGTTTTTTACCAATTCAGCCTGTTCGCGCAGTCGGGAGCGGCTGCGGTGCACGCTCGCTCGGTTTCTGCGATCTTCGCGCCTCGTCCAGCAATTCCACAAGCAGTTGCAAACGTGCCGGCGCCATGTGGCCGAATAGTCCGCGAATGTGTGCATCCAGCGATAGACCGATCGATTCCAGCAACCGCTGGCCATCCTGCGTAATCTCGGTGACGACAGTGCGGCGGTCGCGCAGGTCGCGCCGCCGCCGCACCAGCCGCTGCTTCGTCAGCCGATCCAGCAGCCGAGTGATATCCGGATCGGCCGCCACCAATCGACCGCTCAGTTCCGAGCAAGTGAGGCCGCCTAAAGCTTCGTCGCGGAGAACACGCAACACATGGTACTGGGTCCATGTCACGCCGTAGCCGCGCAGCTTCAAATGAATTTGGCGCCGCAGATGATTCGCAGTTCGCTCCAGGCTGGCAAGCGCAGCCTCTGCCGGGCTCACAAACTTCTGGACATCCTCAGACTCGGAGCTGAGGGGACTTTCCAAATCAAACCTCCTTGCCTAACGCCACTTCATGCAATCACTCGTTGATAACAACGACCCAAACGGATGGCCCTAGAACGCCTGCTGCTATGCTGGCGACTGCCTGGTGAACCTTCTGGCTCCATTCCGGACCCTCACAGCGAAGCAGCGCCATGCCTTCGCCGCATGCTTCCTTGGCTGGTCGCTGGATGCTTTCGACTATTTCATTCTTGTCTTTTGTGTATCCGCCATTGCGACAGATTTCCGCGTCGCGAAGAGCGCGGTAACCGAAGCGCTCGTCCTCACTCTCGCCTTCCGGCCACTGGGGGCTCTCCTCTTCGGTTGGATGGCGGATCGCATCGGACGGCGGCCAACCCTGATCGTCAATATTCTTTGCTATTCCGTATTGGAACTGGCCTGCGCCTTCACGCCGTCACTCCATGTCCTGCTTGATTCTGCGGGCGCTTGTTCGGAATCGCCATGGGTGGAGAGTGGGGCGTCGGCGTTGCCCTGGCCTTTGAAACCCTGCCCGAAAGAGAATCGCGGCTTCTTTTCCGGCCTGCTGCAGGAGGGCTACGCGTTGGCTATCTGGTTGCCGCTGCGGTCTTCGGCCTGCTCTTCCAATCCATCGGATGGCGCGGCATGTTCATCGTTGGTGCGATGCCGGCGCTGGTCGCCGGCTACATCGGGCTGGAAGGTGGAGGAATCGCCGGCCTGGCAGCAGGGCAGCGCGGCCCGCGGCGCGGGAATGTCCCTTTCCGGACTGTGGCAGGGATCCGCGGGTATTTGCCACTGTTTCTGTTTCTTGTTTTGCTCATGTCCGGCTTTAACGCGTTCAGTCACGGCAGCCAGGACCTGCATCCGCTCTTCCTGCAGAGCGACCATCACTTCGATCCGCACACCGTCGGCGTGATCGGGATCATGCTCGCCCTGGGCGCGATCGCCGGCGGCGTGGTTTTCGGTGCGCTTTCGGAGCGCTGGGGACGGAAGCGCGCCATCATCACCGCGGCTCTGCTCGCCATTCCGGCAGCGCCGCTGGCCACGCTCTCGCATGGCCGCGTCGCGCTGGCGGCCGGGGCCTTCCTGGTGCAGTTCATGGTGCAGGGCGCGTGGGGCGTGATCCCGGTCTATCTCAGCGAGATCTCACCCGGTCCGGTGCGCGCCACCTTTCCCGGCGTGGTCTATCAGCTCGGAAATCTCATCGCATCGAAGCTTACGAATATCCAGGCACGAATCGCCGAGCGCACCGGCAGCTACGGTCCGGTGCTGGCGGTCACCATCATCGCGGTCGCGCTGTTCATCGCCATCGTGATGTCGTTCGCGCGCGAATCGCGTGGCACGGAGATCACAACCTGATCCCTTAACACCTTCTCGACCGTGGAGGAACACGAGAACGCAGTTACACTTGCCTCCATGCGCTTGCTCTCTCTGATCCTCCTGCTTGTCTCCGCTGCCGGCCTGCTTCGCGCGCAAACTGCCCCCAGCAAGACGTTCAATGTATATCCCGGTGCGGTGCCGGGAGCGCACGGCCATGCCGCCGCGGATCGTCCCACCATCGATGTCTATCTGCCGGCGACCAACCCAACCCACACCGCGGTCCTGGTGATTCCTGGCGGTGGATATCACGATGTGGTGGCGGACCGCGAAGGCGCCGCGCCCGCGCAGTGGCTGGCGCAGCGCGGTGTCGCCGCGTTTGTCCTGCACTATCGCGTGGCGCCTTACCGCTATCCCGCGCCCATCGCAGATGCCGAACGCGCCATGCGCCTAGTGCGCAGCCGTGCGGACGAATTCGGCTTCGCGCCGGACCATCTTGGTGCATGGGGCTTTTCGGCCGGCGGCCACATCACCAGCATCCTCGCCACGCTCTTCGACAACGGCATACCGGCAAGTTCCGATGCCGTCGAGCACGCAAGCGATCGTCCTGATTTCGTGATCCTGGCCTACCCCGTCATCAGCATGAAGCCGGGGATCGCTCATGCTGGCTCGCGCGAGAATCTGCTCGGCCCGTTGCCCGATCCCGCGCTGGTTGCGCTTGCTCTCGGCCGAAGATCATGTGACGCCGATGAGCCCGCCGGCCTTCGTCTTCACCACCAACGATGATGACGTCGTGCCGTCGCAGAACAGCATGCTCTACGTGGCTGCCTGCCAGCGCGCCGGGGTGCCGGTGGAGTTTCATATGTTCGAGCATGGCCACCACGGCGTGGATCTAGCGGAGCATCTGCCGGCTCTGCACCTGTGGACCATGCTGCTGGAGAGCTGGATGCAGCAGAACCAATGGATGGCGGCCGCTCACAGTAGGCTACGCTCGGGCCGCGCCGCTCGGCATGGTCAATCCGCGCACCAGGCGCGAGCTGAAGGCCATCACGCAGCTCAGCACCATCACGCAGAACAGAATGGATGTGAGCCCGGCATGCTTGCCCACAAAGCCAAGTCCCGGCGGACCCGCGAGGAGTCCCGCGTATCCGATGCCGACTGTGGTTGCGATTCCCGCGCCGGCCGGCACCTCGGGCACCCGGCCTGCAGTGCGGTAGATCACCGGCGAGCCGTTGGCTATGCCCGCGCCCACCAGCGCGAAGCCGAGCAGCCACCACAGCTCGCTCGTCATGTGCTGCCAGCCGGTGCCGATCACGACTCCCAGGCCCGCGGCCGCCAGCAGACCTCCTGCAAGCAGCGTCCGCTCTTCACCCAACGCGCGCCACTACCGAATCTCCTGCAAGACGGCCGGTGACCATCAAGGCTGCGAAGACAGCGTATCCATATCCGGAAACGCCAAGGCCCGCACCGCGCACCACGCGCAGATACAAGCCCGCTCCAGTCGGCGATCGAGCCTTCGCAGACCATGGAGACGAAGGCCACCAGCCCCAGAAGCAACAGCCGGCCATGCGGCCGCAGCGCATGGGGCTGCTCGTGCAGACCCTCTTCGGCGCGCGTGAAGAGAGACCGGCGTTGCAGCCAACACCAGCAGGATCACGAACCCGGAGAAGCTCAAGCACGATCGCTTGCGCGGGCACATGCCGCGAAAGCAGGAAGCTGGTGATGGCAGCGCCGGTAAAGCTTCCGATGCTCCATATGCCATGCAGCCGCGAGATGGTGCGTTCGCCAAGCTGCTCTTCCACCGCGATGCCCTGCGCGTTCATCGCGACATCCATGCTTGCGCCTGCGATGCCGAAGCACAGCAGCGCCAAGCGTCATCAGCAACGCAGTGGGCGCCAGCACGACCGCGCTCAGCACGATGGGAAAGGCAATGCCTGCCACGCGGCACACGGCGCGGCTGCCGAGTCGCGCCGTCATCCGGCCGGCAATCGGCATCGCCATCACCGCGCCCAGGCCGCTCGCCAGCAGCGTCCAGCCCAGCGCGCCCGGATCCAGATGCAGCTCGCGCGCGCGGTCCGGCACGTGCGGCACCCACGCGCCCATCACGATGCCATTCGCCAGAAAGTACGCTGCCACGGCGCGCTGCGCGGTCTTCGCGCGTTCGCAGCGCGGGTAGTGTCGAGCTCGGCATTCTTCTTAGAGTACGAGACTTCACTCGATCCGCGTTCGTGCTCATCACATATAAGGTGAGAGCAGGAGCAATGTTCATGCCGGATTCGCAACTGCATCTCTCCGCGCCTGCGGCCCGCGTGCTGGGCTCGCTGCTGGAGAAGGAGACCACCACGCCCGAGTACTATCCGCTCTCCTTGCTGGCGCTGACCAATGCCTGCAATCAGCGCTCGAGCCGCCATCCGGTCATGAATCTGAGCGAGGACGAAGTGCGCATGGCCCTGCACGAGCTGGAGGATGCCGGGCTGGCCGCGCCGGTGCGCGGCACGGAAAGCCGCGTCGCGAAATACGCGCACCACATCGGCGAGGTCTTCAATCTGCGCCGCGGCGAGCTGGCCATCGTATGCGTGCTGCTGCTGCGCGGAGCGCAGACGCCCGGCGAGCTGCGTGGCCGCACAGAACGCATACACAGCTTCGCAGCGATGGATGAAGTGGAAAGCACGCTGCAGCAGCTTGCCCAGCGCGAGCCGCCTCTGGCCCGCGCCATGCCGCGCGAGCCCGGCGCGCGCGAGGTGCGCTACGTTCATCTGCTGTCGCCCGTCCGAAACGGCCTCCGCGAACTCAGGTAGATTCCGCTCACGAGCGCAGCGCAAGTGGCAGAGGCTGATCCGCGACGAGACGTTGCAGATCGGATCGCAACGCTCGAGAGCGACGTCGCCCAGCTTCGCGCACGCCTCGCATCGCTCGAAGACAAACTGACTCAACTCACCGGCTGAACTGAACGGCCACCGGAGCGCATATCCTGACTGCATGACCTGGCTTCTTTGGGCGCTTCTTTCCGCACTCTTCGCGGCGGCAACGGCAATCCTGGCCAAGATCGGTGTCGCCGGCATCGACTCCAATCTGGCGACTGCCATCCGCACCACCGTGGTGCTGGTCTTCACCTGGGCCATCGCCATCGCGCTGGGCACGGCACAACGCGATTGGCGCCATCGCGAGCCGCTCCTGGCTCTTTCTCGTTCTCTCCGGCATCGCGACCGGCCTGTCGTGGCTCTGCTATTTCCGCGCGCTGCAGCTAGGCCCCGCATCGGCGGTCGCGCCCATCGACAAGCTCAGCGTGGTGCTCGTCATCCTCTTCGCGTGGATTTTTCTCGGCGAAGGCCTCACCGTGCACAAGATCATCGGCGGCCTGCTGATCGCAGGCGGAGCCGCAACCCTCGTCTTCGGCTGAGTTCCGCAAACATGATAAACAGAGGCCGGACAGCAAACGATGCCATCCGGCCCCTCGTGCTTCTCTGTCTTTGCCTCAGCGCACCTGGAAATCGGCGCGGCAGCCATGATCGACCCAGATGCCGCGCTGGTCGTAGCCCCAGCTATAGCCCTGCTGGCAGGGCGATCGCTGCGCTGATTGGTCATCTGCACGCCACCCCGCGTGTCCGCCGAGCAGTAGTGGCGGTTCGCCATCGTCGGACGAGCAGGTGATGGTCTGCCCGCCGCCATTCCATCGGTTGTTCCAACTGTTCACCATGAAGTCGGCGCGGCAGCCGTGGTCGACCCAGATGCCGCTCGCGGTCGTAGCCCCAGCTGTAGCCCTGCTGGCAGGGTGATCCGCTGCGCTGGTTGGTCATCTGCACGCCGCCGCGCGCATCGACCGGGCAGGTATGCCGCCCGCCATCGTCCGAAGAGCAGGTGATGGTCTGTCCACCTCCTCCGCCGTTATTGTATGGATTGAAGCCGCTGTCACCATGAAGTCGGCGCGGCAGCCATGGTCCACCCAGATGCCCTCGCGGTCATAGCCCCAGCTATAGCCCTGCTGGCAGGCAGAGCCGCTGCGCTGATTGGTCATCTGCACGCCGCCGCGCGCGTCGACCGGGCAGGTATGCCGCCCGCCATCATCGGAAGAGCAGGTGATGGTCTGTCCACCCCCGCCGTTATTGGATGGATTGAAGCCGCCGCCCACCATAAAGTCGGCGCGGCAGCCGTGATCGACCCAGATGCCACTGCGGTCATAGCCCCAGCTATAGCCCTGCTGGCAGGCCGATCCGCTGCGCTGATTGGTCATCTGCACGCCGCCACGTGTATCTGCGGAGCAGGTGTGCCGGTTGCCATCATCCGAGGAGCAGGTAATGCTTTGCCCTCCGCCGTTCCATCCGTTGTCCCGGCTGTTCACCGTGAAGTCGGCGCGGCAGCCATGGTCCACCCAGATCGCATGGCGGTCATAGCCCCAGCTATAGCCTTGCTGGCAGGCCGCCCCGCTGCGCTGGTTGGTCATCTGCACGCCGCCGCGTGCGTCAACCGGGCAGGTATGCCGCCCACCATCGTCGGAAGAGCAGGTGATGGTTTGCTGTGCCGAGGCCGGCTGGGCTGTTCCTGCAAGAACAAGCCCAGTGAGTGCAAGGAATGCGTATCGGAATGGAAAGCGCATATACCCCTCCCGCGCGAGATAGTACGCCACCTGTCGCTACGTAGGGGGAGAATTGCCGAGGAATCACCGAACGAATCATCGAACGAAAATCAACGCACCGCGAAATCAGCCCGGCAGCCACGATCTACCCAGATGCCGCGCCGGTCGTATCCCCAGGTAGAGCCTTGCTGGCAGGGAGAACCGCTGCGCTGGCGCACCAGCCGCACGCCATTCCGTGTATCCGCGGGGCAGTAATTCCGCTTGCCGTTGTCCGACGAGCAGGTAATAGTCTGGCCGCCCGGACCCGGACCGTAGCCCGGATTTGGACGATAGCTGTTGATGACGAAGTCTGCCCGGCAGCCGCGGTCCACCCAGATGCCGCGCCGGTCATAGCCCCAGGTAGAACCTTGCTGGCACGGAGAGCCGCTGCGCTGGCGCACCAGTCGACACGCCGCCCCGCGTATCCGCCGGGCAATAATTGCGCTTGCCGTTGTCCGACGAACAGGTGATGGACTGTGCCGTTGCCGGCCGCGCCGCCTATCGCCAATAAGGCGAGGACGCCCAAAATCAAAACCAGTAAACCTCGGATCCGCATTCGTAACTCCTCCCGACCGGAATCCTACACCTGAAAGGTATTCCGTCAAGCAACGCGTCATGAATGCGATAGGAAAGATAGAAGCGAGGCGGCATTTAGTGACTACCGTGCAGATACACCACCATCCCACGCCGAGCAGCACGAACAGCAGCGCCGCAGTCAGCAGCACCCCGCCCAGCAGGAGTGTCACGCGTTTGCGCTGCGCCTCCGAAGGGCGGGTAATGCCGAATCCCTGGATAAACATTTCGACAAGGTATTCGAGAATCCGCATGCCCAAACCTACCATTTGCAGTCATGCGCCGGCCGCAAAGCGGACGAGCAGGCCCCAGGATCGCTGGCCAAAGATCTGCTCCGTGTCAAATCAGCTCGGCCGTTTCAGGTCAAAGCGATCCCGGGTGCGCGTATAGGTCGGGCCACCCATACGGCCAATCGCTGCAAGCTTATCCGGATCGATGCGGAAGTTCTCCACCAGATCCTCGCGCACGTGAAAACGCAGCACCTCACCCAGCACGATGCTGCCGCCGGAGGGGCGGTCGCTGACCTCGATGATCTGACGCAATCGGCACTCCATCTGAACCGGGCTTTCCGCCACGCGCGGCGGCTTTACCAACTTCGCTCGGCTCTGGTGTCAGCCCGGCCAACTCGAACTCGTCCACATCGGGCGGCACCTGTGCGGAGGTGAGATTCATCTTCTCCACAATCGCTTCTGTAACCACATTGATGACAAATTCCCGCGTGGCGATGACGTTGAGCAGCGTGTCCTTGTGCGCCGCGAGCCTGCGGGCAGCGTCTTCGGGACGCACCGAGGCGCAGAAGAGAACAACCGGCGGATCCGCGCTGACGCCCGTGAAGAAGCTGAACGGAGCCAGGTTGCGCACGCCGCGTGCATCCAGCGAAGAGACAAAGGCAATCGGCCGCGGCACGATCGCGCCGATCATCAGCTTGTAAATATTCTGGACTGACTCGCGGGCGGGATCGAAGCTGAGCATGAATGGATTAGACGACAGCAGACAAATTCAGACAAATTCAGACGACGGCAGAAAGAGCCAGCATCTCCCGAGCAGAATACAGTAACTCTCGTCATCTGCTGTGATGTGAAGTTGTCTGCTGGTGTCTTCTACAGGTTTCCCCGCTCCGCCTGCTCGCGCTCGATCGCCTCAAACAGCGCCTTGAAGTTCCCCTTGCCGAACGAGCGGCTGCCCTTGCGCTGGATGATCTCGTAGAACAGCGTCGGGCGGTCCTCCACCGGCTTGGTGAAGATCTGCAGCATGTAGCCTTCGTCGTCGCGGTCGACCAGCACGCCCAGCTTCTCCAGCTCATCCACCGGCTCGTCGATCTTGCCGACACGCTCCTGCAGGCTGCTGTAGTAGGTGTGCGGCACCTTCAGGAACTCCACGCCCTGCCGCTGCAACTGCGCCACGGTCTGCAGAATGTCATCGGTCGCCAGCGCCAGATGCTGCACGCCCGGGCCGCCGTAGAAGTCCAGATACTCCTCGATCTGCGACTTTCTGCGTCCTTCCGCCGGCTCGTTGATGGGGAACTTCACCCGCCCGTTGCCGTTCGCCATCACCTTCGACATCAGCGCGGAGTATTCGGTCGAGATATCGGCGTCGTCGAAGTGCTGGTACAGCCCGAAGCCCATCACGTCGCGGTAGAAGTCGACGAAGGTGTTCATCTCGTTCCAGCCCACGTTGCCCACCATGTGGTCGATGTGCAGCAGGCCGACCGGCCGCGCCAGCGTGTCCTCCGGCGTCGCGCGGAAGCCGGGCAGAAACGGCCCGTTGTAGTTCTTGCGCTCGACGAACGTGTGGATGGTCTCGCCGTAGGTGGCAATGCTCGCCATCACCACCGTGCCGTGCTCGTCCTTCTGCTCGAACGGGCTCGCGAACGCTCTTCGCGCCGCGCTTGGTCGTCTCCCGCCAGGCATCGCGCGCATCATCCACCCACAGCGCCACGTCCTTCACGCCATCGCCATGCTTCTGGATATGCGCCGCAATCTCGCCTTCCGGGCGCAGCGGCGTCGTCAGCACCAGCCGCACCTTGCCCTGCTGCAGAACATAGGAGGCGCGGTCGCGCTGCCCGGTCTCCGGGCCGGCATAGGCAACCAGCTTGTGGCCAAAGGCGAGCCGGTAGTAGTACGCGGACTGCCGCGCATTGCCGACATAAAACTCGACATAATCCGTGCCGTTCAGCGGCAGGAAATCCTTCTTCGCCTGAGCCTCGGGATGCACCATGGTCGCCATTGCTAAACCCTCCACACGCGCAGCACTGGCAGATGGCCCCATCTCCGGCCACTGCGCAACCCACCACGATATACCGATCGGCAAACCGTTGCCAGATGAGCTGACGGCATGTGGCAGACTTCATTCCACGAAGCCCGCGACACGCCTGTCTTGCGTGAGACTCAGGACACTAGAAGCTGATCTTCAGAATCTGGCCATTATTGCCGACGAACCATCCTGCTTCCGGATTCGCAAAAGCGACCGCCCAATAACCGCTTACCTTGGGCAGTTTGAACCAGGTGTGTCCTTCATCGGGAGTCCAGGCGGCTTCGCCGGAGGTGAAGTTTGGCTGCGTTTCAGTCGCGATCACCACGGTCCGATCATGTTCACGGCCGAAGTGGTCATGATCACGCCAATCATCGCGCTGTTCCCGTCCACGCGCATAGGCGAGACAGAAGATTGCTCCTGGAATAGGAGGCGTGTTGGTGAGCGTCCAGGTCTGACCGCCATTGTCTGAAGTGGCGGCCTGGGCACCGCTGTTGGTGGTCAAGTCGCCGCCACCCACAATGCCATGCCAGGGATCGCGGAAGGCAACAGAGAAGCCTCCCGCATTGGCGTTGCTCACGAGTGGAGTGTCATACGCATTCCAGCTGTCGCCGCCATCGCGCGTCGCCAGGATACGTGCGGTGCTTGAGCCGCCGGTGGCAACCCAGGCGTCCTGCCATCCTAGTGTCGTAATGCAGGTTCCGCTCGAGGAGAACGACGCTTCGCCTGGCAACGCGGGCGGCATATTCGCTGCGATCGAATGCCACGTCTTGCCATTGGTGGTACGAATGTCTGGAAATACTCCGTTCACCGAATCGCTGTGCGTGACGCCGCGATCCGGCGTCCAGAACGCGAAGCAGTCGTAGAAGGCGTTCACTGTCTTGTTTTTAAACTGAATGGTCCAGTGCGCGCCGCCGTCTTCCGTCTTGTAGATGCGAAAATCTCCAGTGTTGTTCCCGATGGACATCAGATACGCGACCCGGTCGCTCACGCCTTGCACATCGCGGAATTCCAGGCTTTCCGCTCCCGGGACGACCCCGGATTTCCAGTGCGAACCGCCATCGGTCGTCACGACGTACGTACCTCCGGCTCCCGCCGCCCAGACGACTTTGGAGTTCACCGGACTGACAGCAATCAGCAGTTGCGTGGTGCCGCTGTGCTGCGGAATGAGGGTGGGTGAATGACCTTTCCATGCGTCTTCTGCATACCCGGCACTTACGGTGGTAGCAATCAAGAGAGTGAGCAGCAGCAAACGCTTGAACATAGACTTCCTTCCTGTACGTGCATTTCGAGCGTGGTGAAGTATAGGGACGCTCCGGAATCCGCGTCAAATAAAGGCTTGATTATTAGCCATGCAAAGGTGAGTTGGTTCGTGCTCAGGCCCTGGTGCCGGAGGCGGTAGACGCGGCGAAGCCGTGCGGGAACTTAACTCTCTGCGGCATAACGGCTTGCGGCAGATCACCGCAAGCGGGGAATGGAGTGGCAGGTAGCTTGACCCGATCCTGCATTGACATCGGCTGATCCAGACTGCGATGCTCCTTGGTTTGCCTCAGGGCTTTGCTTCGGGGCTCGCAAGGTGCGCGTGCCCCACTGCTGGCACCTGATGGACGTTCTATTCTTAGCCAAGAGAGGGACTTTACCATGGCCGCCACCGCTTCTGCTCCCAGCCTTCCGCTTGCTGCGTCCTACCTCATCCAGCAGGACTGGAGCCGGTATACCGCGGACCAGCACGCCGTGTGGGCGGAGCTGGTGGGCCGCCGCATGCCGCAGCTTGAAGAGCATGCCTGCCAGGAGTACCTCGACGGCTTTCACAACATCGGCCTGCGCCAGGACATCATCCCGGACCTCGCCCAGGTGAACACGCTGCTCGCGCCGCGCACCGGCTGGAACGCCACCGCCGTCTCCGGCTATCTGCCCGGCCCGGCGTTCTTTCGAAATGATCGCAGCGCGCCGCTTTCCCACCACCACCACGCTGCGCACCCGCGAGTCGCTCGAGTACACGCCGGAGCCGGACATCTTCCACGACGTCTTCGGCCACGTGCCCGATGCACGCGCATCCGGTCTTCGCCGACTTCCTGCAGAGCTATGGGCAGGTCTGCGCCGGCCTCACCCGCCAGGAGGACCTCGACCGCATGGCCCGGCTCTTCTGGTTCACGGTGGAGTTCGGCGTGATCCGCCAGAACGGCAAGATCAAGCTCTACGGCTCGGGACTGATCTCCTCGCACGGCGAGTCCAACTACGTGCTCTCCGGCGGCCCGGAGATTCGCGACTTCAATCTCGATGAAGTGCTCAACCGCGAGTTCAACATCTCCGAGATGCAGAAGGTGGTCTACGCGGTCGAGTCCTTCGACCAGATCTACGAAGCCACGCGCGAAGCGCGCTCCCGGCTGGGCTGAGTAGCGCGCGTCCAAACAGAGTCGCCAGCAATCCGCAGCCGCTGCCTGCCCCAAAAGATGCACATATATTCATGCGAATTTACGGTGCTCTCATGCACAATGCGTTAAGGAGTCATCGCCGTGCCCCGCATCCATTTCCATCAGCAGCTCGAGCAGTTGAAGGACAAGCTGCTGGCCATGGCCGCGCTCTCGCAGCAGGCCGTGGAGTACGCCGTGGACGCGTACCTGGAGCGGGATGAGCGGCTCGTCACCTTCGTCCGCGAGAACGAGGCGGCCATCAACATGGCCCAGCGCGATGTGGATGAGATGGCCTACGAGCTGCTCGCGAAGGAGCAGCCCATGGCCATCGATCTGCGCTTCATCCTCTCCGTGATCAAGATCAATGCGGACCTGGAGCGTATCGGCGACCAGTCGATGAGCATCGCCCGCCGGGCGGAGGACATGCTCCGCGTTCCCGCCGCGACTCTGCCGGTCGATATCGCCGCCATGGGCACGCATGCGACGGATATGATCCGGCGCGCGGTCCAGTCGCTCATCGAGGCCGACGCTCCGCTGGCCGAGTCAGTCCGCGAGATGGATGACGACATCGACCACATGAATCGCGCCGCGCATGTGGATCTGATCCAGGTCATGCAGCAGTCGCCGGATGCGAGTCTGCAGGCGCTGAATGCGGTCATCACCGCGCGCAACCTGGAGCGCATCGCCGACCACGCCACCAACATCGCCACCGATGTCATCTTCTGGGTGCGCGGCGCCGATGTGCGGCATCAGCTCGCCCTGGCCGAGTAGGCGAATCGCTCCAACCCGCCTCCCGTTCGGCGCATCTTCGTTTCATCAGTCCTTCATACACTCTGCTTGCAGAAAGGACGTGTCCGCATGATGCTGCATGCCCGTTGCCTGCTCTTTTCCTGTTCTCTCTGTCGCTATCGCCGCTGCCGGCTCAACAAGCACAGCCTCGCGCGCCAAGCCATCTGCCGCGATTCCTGCACGCAATCATCGCCATCCATTTCGATCCCCAGTCGACGCAGATTCACTTCAAAGTAGGCAGCCTGGTGCGCGATGTGCGCGGAACCTTCCAGTTCAAAGGCGGTGCACTCGCGATCGATCCGGATTCAACCCTCGCTCAGGGAGAATTGCTGGTGGACGCCACAACCGGCCACACCGGCAATGCCGCGCGCGACAAGCAGATGCAGGACGAGGTGCTGGAAAGCAAGCGCTATCCATCCATCTTCTTTCACGCGGAGCATCTGCGCGGCCAGGTGCCGAAGACGGATGGCTCTTCGGACGTGATTGCCGAGGGAATGCTGAACATCCATGGCGCCGATCATCCCATGCAGATGAAGGTGCACCTGGTGCGGGTGGGCAACGACGCTCAGCGCCACCACGCACTTCAGCGTTCCTTATGTGGAGTGGGGAATGAAGAACCCGCGCGGCTCCTTCCTCCACCTCAGCAAGACAGCGCAGGTGGACGTGAGCGCAAAAGGAACCATCCGCACCGTCGCCACGATCAACGGCGCGCAGTCGAACGACAGCGATGAGGAGGGTCCCGGCTAACTAGGAAGGTAATTCGGGTCAGGCATTCCCCGCGATCTGGAACTGATCCTGTCTGCGCGACCGCAATGCTCTAGCTGGCGGGCGTGTTCAGTTGCTGGACCAGTTGGAAGAGGAATGTGCCGACCAGCGCTGCCGACATGATGCAGGTAGCGACGGTCATGAACCGCACGGCAGGCTGCACCTTCCGCACGCGGGCCAGGATGCTCTCCTGTTCCTTATGCTGATGGTCGTTGCAGTCGCCCAGAAAGAGGCAATCCTCTTCGTAGCGGGTCAGGGTGGAGCGGTAGGCAAGCAGCGCTAGCAGGACGGTAGCAGCGACTGCCCAGACGATGAAGACGATGGTCAGATAGTGCATACAGCACCTCCGGTTCATCCGCGAGCGGTCCCAGTGCCGGTGCCAGATGCGGCAGCCCTGCTGTACAGCCGGTCTCTGGGGAAAGAGGGGCCGTTCTGGTGTGAACGCTAGTCCTTTTCCGGTACCGTTGACAACATATTTCGGGGTAAATTTCAGGCCGTATTTTCAGGCCTTGATAGCGTCAGAAGGCGCAATAAAGCGGCGTGGATTGGATTAATCTGATAGTTATCGCTAAAGACGTCTAGGTTGGAATCCTCCGCCGTGCCGGCCAGCCTGGAAGCGGCGCTGCTCATCCCACGCTTGGGACCGATCCTTGCGCGATACCGGTTGAAATCTGGAGACTTTGCGAATGAAGAATGCCTTGGTACGTCGTCGCTTTCTCGATATTGCGGCCGTCTGTGCGCCTTCGGCGTGCTGGCGGTTGCGCTCATTGGCTGCACCAAACGCTCCACCAGCCAGAACGATCAGGAGATTCGCCAGAAATCCGCCGAGGCCACCCGGGACGGCGCCAGAAGAGCGCAAAGCAGCTTGCTGCGGACGCCAAAGTTGCCGCCGCGAACGCCGTCGACGGCGTAAATGCCGCCGCCCAGGGCGTCAAAGATGGGATCAACAGCAACAAACAGGACGAAACCAGCGATAGGGTGGACATCAACAGCGCGTCGACTGTCAGCATCTGCGCATGCTGCCCGGAATCAGCATCAGCAAGGCCCACGACATCGTGAAGGGACGCCCCTATCGCAGCGCCCCGTCACTGGTGCACCGCGGGTCTGCTGACCCAGGAGCAATACGACCGCATCGCGGACAAAATCACCGCCCAGATAGGAATTGCTGGCGGAGCAGAGGCTGCCTGGCAATCCTGCGACGCAACGGCGCCGTTCCGCATCTGTTTAGGTAAGGCGGCAATTCGGATAAAACTTGTCCGGGATTGGCTGCCGCCTTAAAATAGAGGTAACAGCATCTCCAAGGGGAGAACCAGAGATATGGCAACCATCGCGCAGCCTTTGACCGATCAGTCCAACGCGCCCAAGCAGGCGCCCCTTACCCTGACCGATGGGGCCATCGCGAAGGTGCGGGAGATCATGGCGACGCAGGATCCTCTCCCGGCCGGCCTGCGCATCGGCGTGGTAGGCGGCGGATGCTCCGGCTTCCAGTACTCCATGTCCTTTGAGAACCAGGCCGGCATGATGGATAAGGTCTTCAGATTCGATGACTTGAAGGTTTTTGTCGATGCCACCTCGCTGATGTATCTGAACGGCTGCGTGGTCGATTACGTGGAGACTCTGGAAGCGGCAGGCTTCAAGTTCGAGAATCCGAACGTGAAGAGCACCTGCGGCTGCGGATCCTCGTTCAGCGCCTGAGTTTCTTCAGAGTCAGCCTCCGGGCATGCAGCCCGCATCAGCCCTCGGCATCCGCCGGGGGCTTTCTGCTGTAACCTGAAATCGCGCATGAAGGCCCTGCTGCTCTCCGAATACAAACATCTGGCCGTTGCGGATCTGCCTGCTCCCGCTCCCGCTGCCGGTGAGGTCCTGATCCGCGTCGCGGCCTGCGGCATCTGCGGCAGCGACGTCCATGGTTACGACGGCAGCTCCGGGCGGCGCATTCCGCCAATCGTGATGGGTCACGAGGCCGCCGGTGTTGTTGCGGAGGTCGGCGAAGGAGTCGCTGGCTATCGTGCCGGCGACCGCGTCACCTTCGACTCCACCGTTTACTGCGGCGAATGCGAGTTCTGCCGAGCGCGGGGAAGTCAATCTCTGCAACAATCGCCAGGTCGTGGGGGTCTCCTGCGGCGATTACCGCCGGGCCGGAGCATTTGCTGAATACGTAACTGTTCCTGAACGCATTCTCTATCGCCTGCCGGATGACCTCTCTTTCGCCGATGCTGCGATGCTCGAAGCGGTCTCCGTTGCCATCCACGCGGTGCGTGTCGCTGAAGTAGCGGACGGCGAGACGGCGCTGGTCATCGGCGCAGGCATGATCGGTCTGCTTATCCTGCAGGCGGCACGGGCTTCCGGTTGTTCCCGCGTCTTTGTCACTGACGTCGATGCCACGCGGCTCGAACTGGCGCGGTCGCTTGGGCGCGGATGCGGTGATCGAAAGCTCGGGCGATTCGCTGAGGTCGCGCATCGAACAACTCACTGGCGGCCGTGGCGTCGACGTGGTCTTCGAAGCTGTCGGACGTCCGGAGACGGTTGCCGCGGCGATCGACTGCACACGCAAAGGCGGCACCGTGGCGCTGGTCGGCAACATCTCGCCGGAGGTGTCGATTCCGCTGCAAAAGGTGGTGACGCGCCAGATTCGACTGCAGGGCTCCTGCGCTTCGGCCGGGGAATATCCGCAGGCGATGGAGTGGATCGCCGCCGGGAAAATCAAAGTTGCGCCGCTGATCACGGCAGTTGCGCCGCTGGATGAGGGCCCGTCGTGGTTCGCGCGGCTCTATGCGCGCGAGCCGAACCTGATGAAGGTGGTGCTCGACCCCAGGACTGGCGGCAGGCCGGCAGGAAGGCGCGCCCGCATGAATTCCGGACGCTCGACACTTCACTGTTCGATCTCTCCGGCCAGGTCGCGCTTGTCACTGGAGCCAGCCGCGGCCTCGGGCAGCACTTTGCGCGCGCGCTGGCGCGTGCCGGCGCGGACCTTATCCTCACCAGTCGCAGGGCCGATGATCTCGCGCCATTTGTTGCCGAGATCGAATCGCTTGGCCGCCGCGCGCATCCCATCGCACTCGACGTGCGCGATCACGCCAGCATCACCAGCATGGCCGAGCAGGTCGACGCGGCATTTCCGCAGATCCACATCCTGGTGAACAACGCCGGCTGCAATGTCCGCAAGCCGGCGCTGGATGTCACCTGGGACGACTGGAACCTGGTGCTCGACACGAATCTTGCGCGGCACATTCTTCGTCGCGCAGGCGATCGCGCGCGGCATGGTCCGGCACCACTACGGCCGCATCATCAACATCGGCTCCGTCACCAGCGTCTTCGGCTATGCGGGCCTTGGCGCCTTATGGCGCAAGCCGCGGCGGCGTGCGTCAGCTCACGATGAGCCTCGCCGATGACTGGGGGCCGCACGGCATCACCGTCAACTGCCTGGCGCCGGGATGGTTCCGCACCGCGCAGAATCAGGTGCTCTACGAGAACCAGGAGTGGGTCGACTATCTTGTCGATCGCATCCCGGTGAAGCGACCCGGCGATGTGCACGACCTCGACGGCGCCGTCGTCTTTCTCGCCTCTGAATCCAGCCGCTACATCACCGGCCAGACGCTGCTGGTGGATGGCGGCATCTCCACCGGCGCTATGCGCGCCACTGTTTCGCAATCCGAACAAAGGCGGCCAGTCATGATGCTTCGTCTTCGCACGCTTATCGGCATTGTTTGTCACAGTTGCAGTTGCATTATCGCTGCACGCGCAAGACAGCCGCCGGCAAGCTGCGCGTCTACTTCATCGATGTCGAGGGCGGCCAGTCCACGCTGTTCGTCACGCCGGCAGGGAAGTCGCTGCTGATCGACACCGGCTGGCCCGACAACAATTTCCGCGATGCGGACCGCATCGTCGCGGCAGCGAAGAGCGCCGGCCTGAGCCGCATCGACTTCTGTGCTCATCACCCACTATCACGACGATCACGTGGGCGGCGTGCCGCAGCTGGTGCAGCGCATCCCGGTCGGCACGTTCATCGTCCACGGCCCGAACCGCGAACTGGACCACGGCGTGACCGAAGCGCGGCTACGCAGCCTTCCAGAAGGTCCTTGCCAGACACGAAGGCGAAAGAGATCGTGCCAAGCCCGGCGATCGTCTGCCGATTGAAGGATGGACGTGACCGTCATCAGCGCCGACGGCAAGCGTGATCCAGAAGGCGTTGCCCGGCGCCGGCGAGCCGAATGCATACTGCAAGCAGAGCGAGATGCGGCCAGCCAGACCAGACGGAAAACGCACGCTCGCTCGGCGTGTTGATCCGCTTCGGCGACCTGAAGATCCTCGATCTCGGCGACCTGACCTGGGACAAGGAGCGCGACTGCTGATGTGCCCGGACAATCGCCTCGGCAAGGTGGATGTGCTCGTCGTCTCGCATCACGGCTGGTATCAGAGCTCGAGCCCCGCGCTGGTCGATGCCATCCATCCCGCGCGTCGCGATCATGGACAACGGCGCGAAGAAGGGCGGCTCCATCCCCGTCCTCGACACGGTCCGTCAGCGCTCCAGGCATTGAAGCGACTGTGGCAGTTACATTATTCGGATGAAGGCGGCGCGGCGCACAACACGCAGTCCGAGTACATCGCCAATCTCGATGGCCCTGACGCCGGCCACGACATCGAGCTGACGGCGAGCCGCGATGGCAGCTTTACGGTGCACAATGGCCGCACCGGCGGCGAGAAGCACTACGTTGACAAGAGCTACGCGGAAGTGAGCGAGTCGGCATCCATCGGCTCGATGCGTCCCAGCAGCACCAGATAGCCAGCGATCCCGAGCAGCAGGTAGATCGCCGAGATGCCAAAGGCCAGCGCGTAGGAGTGCGTTGCCTTGCACGATGTAGCCGGTAAGGATCTGCGCGGTGATTCCCGAGACCTGGCAGACGAAGTTCACGATGCCGCCCACCTTGCCGACGCTGGCGCGCGGCGTGATCAGCGCCGGAATCGACCAGCCGACAGGCGCAGCCGCGGAGAGCCCGCCGATCGATATGCCGATCCAGGTCAGCGCCTGCGCCGCGCTGTGCGCGTGGGCCGCGCCCAGAATGCCCAGCCCGCATGCCGTGCCCGTCACCAGCACAACCTGGCGCACCAGCGAAGCATTCCATCCGCGCGAGACGAGCGCATCCACCAGCATTCCGCCGAGAAACAGGTCCGTTGCCGTGGCGAAGAGCCACGGCACGCCGGTGTAGAGGAAGGAGTGCAGCAGATCGATGTGCAGCGCCTCTGAAAGGTAGGTCGGCAGCCAGGTCAGCAGCAGGTAGAAGACATAGTTGTAAGAGCCGAAGCCAAGCGAAAGCCCGATGACTTTGGGCTGCCGCAGCAGCGCGCCCAGCGATAGAGCAGGGCCTTCGGCGGCAGGCGCCTCGTTCTCCGCTCTCGCCGCAATCAGTTGGCGCTCCGCATCGCGTTAGCTCTGCGATCTTCTTCGGGCTCGCGATACACGACCCAGAAGACGAGCAGATAGAGCAGGCTGATGGCGCCGGTCGCGGCAAAGCTCCATCGCCAGCCCACGCGCAGCAGCAGAATGCCCAGCAGCGGCACTCCGATGGCGGAAGCCAGCTTGGCCGCCGCATCGTTCAACGATGTCGAGAAGGTGCGCTCGCGCGCCGGGAACCAGGCGCCGATGGCCTTTGCATTTGCGGGGAAGGTGGGCGCCTCACCCACGCCGAGCAGCAGGCGTGCCGCGAAAAATCCCGGCAGAGCTGGGCGTGATGGCGGCGGCGAACGACGCCATGCTCCAGATGAAGATGCCGATGCGCTGCACGCGACGCACGCCGAAGCGGTCCAGCACCACGCCGACCGGCAACTGGCAGAGCGCGTAGCTCCAGTTGTATGCGGCGGAGAGATAGCCGAACGCGACATCCGAGATGCCGAAGGCCGTGTACAGCGCGCCGTGCGAGACCGAGAGGTTGACGCGGTCAAAGTAGTTGACCAGCACGCCCAGCCCCAGCAGCCAGGCGATGCGCCACCGTCGCCGGCGCGGCGCGCCTTCAGCGAGTGCCGGCAATGCGTCTGACCATCCTGTGTCCCGTGCTCATCATATCTAGTGTGCGTCCTTCAGATATTTGTCGAACCAGCCGACCATGCGCGTGATCTCGTCGATCTGGTCTTCCCGCTTCATGAAGCCGTGGCCCTCCTGCGGATAGTAGACAACATCCACGGTCCGCCCTTGCTTCTTCAGGATATCGCACTACCTGCGCCGCCTCCTCACGCGGCACGCGGATATCGCGCTCCCCCTGCAGGACAAGCAGTGGCGCGCGCTCCTTGCTGCAGGAACTGGATCGGCGATGCGGCCTCGTACTTCGCGCGATCCTTCACCGGATCGCCCAGCAGCGACTTCTCATACTCCTGCAGCAGCGGATCGGAGTGCTGCAGCATGGTGTACCAGTCGATGATGCCGTATTCCTCCACGGCTGCCGCCCATATATCAGGCGCCTTGCCGATGGCCATCAGCGTCATGAAGCCGCCATAGGAGCCGCCCGTGATGCCGACCTTCTTTGGATCGATGTAGCCGGTCGCTTCCATGAACTTCACACCGTAGATCTCATCCTGCAGATCGCCGCCGCCCAGGTCCTGATAGTTCGCCTTCTCAAATGCGACGCCGTAGCCGGTCGAACCGCGAACGTTCGGCGCAATCACGGTGTATCCGCGGGAGACCAGCGCGATGATGCGTGGCGAGAAGCTGTCCACCACCTGGCCGGTGGGGCCGCCGTGCGGCAGGACGATCAGCGGATTGCTGCCATCGCGTTTCAGATTGAAACGGCATCGCGAGAAATGCGGAGATGATCTTGCCGTCGAAGCTCGCATAGTGCACGAGTTGCGTCGGCGGCAGCACCGCCTTGCGGAGCCCCGGACTCTCGACATGCGTGATCTGGACCGGCGTCGCCACGGGTGCCCAGCACGTAGAAATTCGGCGCGTGGGTCGAGTCCTGGTGGACAAACAACAAGTCGCCGTTCTGCGCGAAGGGGGTAGGGTTGCCGTTCTCGTAGTTCAGCCCTTCCGGGATTGCACGCGGTATTTCCTTGTAGGTCTTCGCGTCGGTGAAGTGGATCGACGTGCGCCCATCCGCATTCAGCGACCAGGTGAACAGATCGCCCGACGGGCGAAAAGCTGCCTGGCTCCGCGTCCCACTGCGTATCGGTGATCCATTTCTTTTGCAGCGTCGCGAGATCCAGCAGCGCGACATTGCCGTAGCCGCCCTTCTCGTTCGAACCGATCAGCAGCGTCTTTCCATCAGGAGAGAGGCTGGAGGCGCCGATGAGCATATTGCCCGTATGCGGCGTCAGTTCGCGTGCCGCGCCAGTCGCTACATCTACACTCCATGCGCTCGTGTCTTCGTGCAGGTCGCCACGATTCGCGTACAGCGTCTTTCCATCGGGACTCCAGGCAACGATCTCCCAGGATCGCTTCGGATCCTTCTCGTGCGTCAGCAGACGCACCTGATGGGTGTTCCAGTCCATCAGCGCGAGGTTGACGGAAGATCCCTGCTTCTCCTTATGCTGAAACGCCAGCAACTTGCCATCGGGGGAGAAGTGCGGATTGGTCTCGGTGATCTGGTCCGTCTGTGTCAGTGCCTGCGGCGTGCCTCCAGGCGGCGGATACGGTGTAGAGGTCGTAAATCTCATCTCCGCCGCGGTCCTGCTGGTACACAACGCTGCGGCCATCTTTCGACCAGACGGCTCCCGACTGCGCGTCGTCCGAGTGGAGGAGCTGATGCGCTCCGGTCCCATCGGCTTTCATAATCCACAGATTGATGCGTCCCGATGCGTTGCCGGAATAGAGGATCTGCTTGCCGTCCGGCGACCATGACGCGCCGCCGAGCCGCACTGTGCTCAGCAGGTCGGGGATGTCCACGGGACCGCTCGCTGTTCCTTGCGGAGCGGTCACACTCTTCGGTGCGGTGGCCGTGCGGGAGTTCGGGCCCGCAGTCTGCGCTTGCGATGTAAGAACAATACCGGCGAACAGACAGAAAGAAGCGGCACGGCGAGCGGCGATCATCATCCGGCTCCAGATCGAGATTTAGAGGGCGAGGGCAGTGTACACGTCGCTCGATTCGTGCCATCGGTTAGAGCGTCAGCACGATCTTGCCGAGATGGGCGCTTGATTCCATCAGCCGGTGTGCCTCTGCTGCGTCGGCCAGCGGAAACTTCGCATGCACCGTCGGCCGAATCGCGCCGCTTGCGATCGCCGGCCACAGCTTCGCTTCCACACCTTCGCGCAGCAGGCTCTTCTCCTCCGGCCTGCGGGCGCGCAGCGTCGAGCCGGTTACGATCAGCCGCTTGCGCATCACCTCGCGCAGGTCCAGCGTCACCTCGGCGCCTTTGGTCGTCGCGATGTGGATCAGCCGTCCGCGCTGTGCCAGCAGTTCAATGTGTTTGCCGAAGTAGTCGCCGCCAATCATATCGAGGATCACCTGAATGCCTTTGCCCTCCGACCAGGCCCACGCCGCCGCCACCCAGTTCTCCTCTTTGTAATTCCAGGCAGCTTCGGCGCCCAGTTCGCGGCAATAGGCGCATTTCTCCGCCGAGCCCGCAGTCGTCACCACGCGCGCACCAATGTGCCGCGCAGCCTGGATCGCAAACGAGCCGATGCCGCTCGATCCGCCTTGTATCAGGATCGATTCCCGCGTCCGCAGCGGCTGCGTGTCGAAGAACAGGTTCGCCCACACAGTGAACGCTGCCTCGGGCAATGATGCGGCGTCCTCCACGGAGACGCCATCCGGAATCGGCAGCACCTGGCCTTGCGGCGCTACGCAATATTCGGCATAGCCGCCGCCGGCCAGCAGCGCACACACTGCATCGCCCGACCTTCCAGCGCGCCACATTCGTGCCTGTCGCAGCGACATGTCCGCTCACTTCCATTCCGAGAATGTCGGTGATGCCGGCGGGTGGCGGATAGTGTCCCTTGCGCTGCACAATATCGGCGCGGTTCACGCCGGCGGCTGTGACTTTGATCAGCACTTCGCCGGGTCTCGGCGCGGGACGCGGAACCTCGGCAACGCGCATCGTACCGGCATCGCCTGGCCCTTTCACCACGATCGCCCGCATGCGCTCTTCTCTTACATTCATACTGTGAGCCTATCGCGGACAGGCATCCACGCTCTAGCTCAGCCGAGTTGGAGCGCAGGCGAAACGGGATTGAAGGAGGTGTGTTCGTCAAAGGTGTCCACATGCTCCGATTTCTTCAGCCCGTAGACCACGGCATACGTGATCGGCGTCGCCAGTACCTCGTAGAGCACCTTGGCGAGATAGGACGACAGGATGATGTTCGCCTTCGCCGACCACGGCGCGTCATAGAAGGCAATCAGGATCACGATCGTCGTATCGACGGCCTGTCCCGGTCAATGTCGAACCAATGGTACGCGTCCACAGCTTCGAGCCCTTGGTCAGCAGTTTCAGCTTGGCCATCGTATAGGAATTGGTGAACTCACCCGCCCAGTAGGCCACCAGGCTGGCGATGGCGAAGCGCGGCACCAGCCCGAAGACCGTGGCAAAGGCCTGCTGATTATGCCAGTCCGGCGCAGGCGGCAGCGCTACGGCGATCTCGCCGAAGACCGACAGCAGTCCCATGGCCAGAAAGCCCATCCAGATGGCCCGCCGCGACGCGGCATAGCCATATACCTCGGTGAAGATATCGCCAAAGATATAGGTGATGGGGAAGAGCAGCTCCGCGCCGCTCAGCTTGAACGGGCCGACCTGGCACATCTTCGGCCCAACCAGGTTCGAAATCACCAGAACGACGACGAAGACGATCGTCAGCGTGTCAAGGTAGTGGAACTTGCGCATGTGATTGGGTTATAGCATCCGCATAGCGAATTGGCCGCCGCGCGCAGTCCGTGCAGCGGGATGAAACGCCAAGCGTTTTGACACCACCCCCACCCCTTGGTAGCCTCAAAGTCAGCCTCAAGTGGGCATCGCGCTGCCGCCCGGCAGCATCCGCGAACCCCGCTCAGCGTCCCCGTCGTCCAGTGGCCTAGGACACCGCCCTTTCACGGCGGTAACACGGGTTCGAATCCCGTCGGGGACGCCAACGTAGGAAGATGATCCGTCAAATTGCCAACCTGCTACTAGTCCCACATTGGACAAATTTCCGGAACACTACATCTGCGAAAAAGGAAAAGCCCATCCGCCGCTGAGGCTGGTCGTATTAGGCACGTCGGCGTCAGGTGGGCGTCAAGTCGCTGGCCGGCATCCTGGCGTTTGGCGACAGGTGAATCGTGCCGACCACAGATACATTCTCTGATGGTAATCGGGATTTTCCGCCGGGCCCGAGCCCGCTATTGGACATCTGCGGGATTGAAGCTGGATGAAAGCTCAGGAAATATTTTGTTTCCAGACACGAGCGACTGGCCCGCCGATGTTCCCATCTCGGGAAAGTCATACCCTGCGAGGGAAACATGCTGACTTCGCCGATTTTGGCTTACCTCGCATTCGCGAAGATTTGACACCACCCCGATATTTCTCCTAGGATCGCAACGCCGGACGGGCCTCGTTTTGGTGATCATCACCCCCCGCTTGATCCCTCATTTAATAGTCGTTGATGTTCCTCCCGTGCCTGAAACACCGGGAGCATCGCTAGCAGCCGCCGTTCCGGCGAATCCGGGATAAGTCAGGGAGTCTGTGTACATGAGAAACGCGTCCATTCTGCGCTGCTGCGCCATCGCTGCATCCTTGACCTTTGCCGTGCCGGCGATCGTTGCTCAGAACTCGATCCAAGTCTTCGGTCCGGTCAATGTGCGAGTGTCCGCGACTGATACAGGGTTCGGATCGAGCGCAGTCACGTTCAACAGTGCAACGCTGAATCTGACCTGCGGCGCCTCTCCCATCACTGCGACGCTCTCTTCGTCCGCCGATGGCACGGCGAATGTCCTCGTCGACAACAATCTGGAGGTCAGCGTCACCTCCGGCGAGGGCGGCGGCAGCCCTGTAAACGTGTGCCGGGGCGGAGTCGTGGAAAACACACCCAGCGGCCCATCGCAGAACTGCTTTACATCCAGTTACCAATCCAACGCGAGTGCAAACCTGCTAACCGGGCAAGATCCGGATACCTTCGTGGCTACCGGGGGCGTGGCGCCGATCGATATAAGCAGCCAGCTCTTGGCGGGGACTGTGCAGCTCAAGATAGACCTTGTCGATACCGGTGGTTATCTCACGAGTTCCACCCTCTATCTCCGCACCAACTGCTCACAGAACGGCGTCACCGGCCCGGCCACGATCACGGGCAACCCCATCTCGTCCACTCCGACGCCGCAACAGTTGACTCAGAGCTTCCCCTTCAATCCGACGACGAATCAGGCGGTGCAATTCGTCTATGACCTCTCGAAAGCGCAAGCGGCGGGAAGCCTGTCGATTACTCCGAACACCATCCCGGGAACCGACGACTTGCCGATTGATTCGTCGAGTTTCCAAAGTGCATATGTCTCAAATACCTCGTTTGCCACCTCCGTGTGCCTCATTCACACTGGAGAACTCGTCAACGGCCTGCCGGCGTGCAAGCTATTCACGCTCCAGTGCACGGTCGGGACCGGATCAAACGAGAGCGGTGCGCAGTGCCCGGTGTCGTCTTTGCCCAATGAGGTGTTCAAGGACGTTTTCGACGGTCCCAGCTTTACGCTCCCCGACATCACGACTCCCAATGGGCCAACTTTTCACGAAGGCGTAGGTTTCCTGATGGCAAGCGAGGGCTGGACGGGCGGCCCGTGCACTTTCGACTCGGCCTCGGGTCTGCAGAACCTGCCGTGCCCGCAAAACCTGCTCTCGGATTTCAGCGGCCCCGGCTTGTACAGCGCGAGCGGCAGCACATCGCACCCGAATTCAGCCTTCGTCCCGATAGCGCAGGTTCCTGAAGATCTGACCACAATCACGGTCGCGGGCCAGCACCCCGGAGGATGGATCAACACCTCGACGGCAAGCGTGACGCTTTCCAGCCAGCCGCCAGTCCTGACGGGCACCAATCTCCCAGGGGTGGCGAACTTTATCGCCTCACCCATCCTGAGCGTTACATACGGAATCTCGGCCCCGAACAACGTGCCCGTACCCGCAGCGCCGGCGTCGACCGATACCGTCGTTCAAAACAGCATTCCCTGTCCGGTTCCGGCGAATCCGGCGGATCCGCCAGCGACCGTGTTCACGACGGACGCGCAGGAACTGAGTGGACTCGCGGACGGCAACTACCTGCTCCACTATTTCGCCAGGGATTGCGCCGGTACCGAGGAACTGAAATTCAGCCAGGATGGGAGCGGCAGTTGGTCCACTTCCTACTACACCTACCCCGTCAATGTAGATACCGTCGCCCCGGTGGTCGCCTCCGGCCCAGTGCTTAGCCCGGCGCCTGGCGTTTCGGGTTCTTACGCTGTGGATTATCCGGTTATGGCCACGTACAGCTGCACCGATGAGCGCTCCGGGGTGGTTCGCTGCGGCACCTCCACATTCTCGCCGGGCAGTGCGGTGCGAGACACGGGCACAATCACCAGTCCTGTGGATACTTCCACGCCGGGATCGAAGACATATACCGTGGCCGTCATAGACGCCGCCGGCAATCAATCCTCAGCGTCTGCCAATTACGTTGTCACCGCGTATGACGCGGCGATCAAGATCACGCTGAGCCAATCCACGGTCACCTATCCGCTAGGGACGAATGTCGTGATCAGTGTCGCTTCCACGCATGGCCATGTTCCCACTGGCACCGTGCAACTTTACGACGGCACAACGCTTCTGCAGACCTCACGGTTGCAGGGGAATGGCGCGGCGTATCTCTACATCCAGGGGCTGGCTGCAGGTACCCATTCGCTGAGCGTTGTGTATCAGGGGGACGCATTCAATCCCGCCGGTAGTTCCGCTCCAGTGACGCTCAACGTAAATCCGGTGCCCGTCAATCTCACCGCGTCCTGCTGGAACGCCAACTTCCCATATGGCGCGGATTACCATTGTGGCGTCTATACCAGTTCCACCGCCGGCGCGCCGCAAGGCGTGGTGACTTATCAGTATGACGGAGGGACCTCGGTAACCTTGTCGCTCCAGAATGGCACTGCGCAATTCATTGTGCCGCAGCCGCCCGCTGGGTCGCATCATGTCTTGATCGCATACGCAGCGCAGACAAACTATGCTGCGGCAAAGTCGGTCAACGAAAGCTTCACCGTTACTCCCGCACCTGTCATTGTCCAACTCACTCCTTCCACCTGGTATCTCACCGGCGGCAACGTAACTCTGACTGCCGCGATGCAGTCATGGAGCGCAGGACCGCCAAACCAGATCGGAAGCGTTGTCTTCTACGACGGCAGCAGGGTGATCGCCACGGTAGGGGTGAACGCTTCCGGAATTGCGGCCACGACCGTGGCTGCGTCCTCGCTTTCGAATGGGAGCCATATCTTCCGCGCGAACTACAGCGGGGGCGCGAACTATTCCGCGGGAGTCGCATCCGTAACAGTCAACGTAGCGAAATAACTGGAGAACGTCGGAACCGCGACAACGGTCAGAATTGCATGAGGGGCCCCCTCTTTTTGGGAGCTTGAGAGCCGTGCTGCGAAGCTCACTCCACGGTGGCAGGCTCCAAAAATGGCGCGACCAACGAGGTTGTGGATTCTTCTCCCGCCTCCAGGCGCGTGAAAGTCAGCACGGTTATGTCGTCGTCCTGCCCGAAGGCGATGGCTGCGTCTGTGGCCTGCTGGGCAGATGGACGCGAAGCGAATAAGGCCTGCAGCCGGTCAAATCCGTAGAGCTCTCCAGCCGGCCCACGAGCCTCGACGAGGCCATCGGTATAGAGGATGAGCTGGTCGCCCGGGTGCAGCATCACGGGAACCTCTTCATAGATCACAGAGGGCAACAGACCAAGCGGTAAGGAGCCCTCCACCTCCAGTTCCCGTTGATTCAGGAAGGGTGGCAAGTGACCGGCGTTGGCGAGCGTAAGTGCGCCGCTTGGCCGCAGGCGCAAAATGACGGCGGTAACGAAGCCGCCCTGAAGACGCCCATATAAACAGTGGTTCAGTCTTTCAAGCATCTGCCCCGGGCCGAAGCAGGCATCAGACAGTGAGCGCAGAACCCCCACGATAAGCGATACATTCATGGCTGCCTTCATGCCCTTGCCACTCACATCGCCTAACGCCACAATCGTCGATCCGTTATCCTCGCGGATGATCTGGAAGAAGTCTCCGCCGACTTCGAGTGCAGGCCTGTAGGCGCTGGTGACGGCGAAGCCCTCCAGCGACGGCAGTACATCTGGAATCAGGACCTGTTGTATCTCCCGGGCGCTGTGCATCTCGCGCTCCAGCAGTTGCTGGCGGGACTGCTGCTCCACGTTGAACCGGTAGACAGCGTAGAGGATGGAAACGAATAGCACGATAGCGGCCAGTTGCGCGGCCTTAAAGACCACGCCGTGAACCGAGAAAAGCGGCCTGTTTACGATTTCAAAGAGGGTCCAGTGCGTGAATCGCTGTCCCGCTGCCCCAGTGTCCGCGATGGTAGTGATCATCTGGGAGACAAGCGCGCTGATAGCGACTATCCAATGCGCACCATCCAATCGCTTTCGAACCCCAATTCCGACAATGACAAAGGGAAAGACTTCGACCAGCAGGATGATTGCGGTCAGAACTGTGTCCGCGCCCTGCATCCAGGGCCCTGCGCTGCCCCAGAAAAATGCGAGGAATCCGTCAAGAACGCCGGCAGCAAACGTGGCGATCGCCAACATCCGTGTCCAGAGGACCAGCGTCCTGTTGCTGTCGAGCCGGAGCAGGTAAAGCAATAGAAACCAGAGCGAGATGTGGTTCAGTGCGTAGATCGGCTGGTTCAGCCCTCTACCCCAGCCGTAGGAGATAGAGACAAGAAACTCCTGAAACATCAGGAGCATGGCCGGCGTCGCAGTGAAGATAGCAAGCCAAAGAAAGAGCCTTACATCGCGATCCCGGCTCCATAGGAGAAGGGCCACCAGCGTGACGAAGCCGTACAAAATGATCAGGCTGAAGTCATATAAGTACTGCAACGTGGATTCGGAATTAAGCAGCGTGACCAGAGCCGCAATGCTATCGGCATCGCCGAGTATGGGCAGCCCATTCATGCCCCCCAGCGTGGGGGGATCCACAAAGAGCAGAGGGGACTTCCAAACACGAATGGCGATGGTCCCCGACTCCATCGAGGGAACCGGGAAGGCGCGGGAAAATGAGGTGTAGTACCAGCGCGGCTGGGGAGGGAGCTTAGCGTCTCGTCCTATCAGCTTGCCGTTCCAATAGACTTCGTAGGCGTCGTCGACCGGCGGTATCAGCAGGGCATACGTAGTATTCGCAGCCAACCCGATGCGCAGGTGACGGCGATACCAGGCAAATCCCGTATAGCCCGCATGGTCCTGACGGCCCCAAGGCTCCGACGCCGTGATCGGTTCCCATGAAGAATCGTCCAGCGTCGGCGAAGCCCAACGCGGATCATCGCCCGTATGAAATTGCCAGAAGCCATTGAGCTTGACCTGGCCCTGCCCCAGTCCTTGGATAACCAGAGTCGATTGCGGCTTTGGAACTGGCTGTTGCGCGTGCACCGACAGGGCAAGAAAACAAATGAATGCCACTGTATTCACGCGGAGCATGCGGCAAGAATAGCACTCTGTCCAACGGCAGCAGGCCTGAAAACGATCCCAGCTAAGTCTCCATCCGGACCAGTACCCATGGGCCTAATTGCGTCAGTGGAGCGACAACATCGGACAGGTAAAGACTGATCCTTCAGGATGCTAAGCGCCGTGAGAGCGGCTTTAATTCGGAAGCTGCCGTCGCGGATCTAGGATTCCGCCGTTATGCTGGACGCTATTCAAATGGCTGAGCTTGAGATCACTCGTCGCGACTTCCTCAATGGAACATTGCTGGCTTCCGGAGCCGCCTTGGTTTCCGCTGCATGCCCATTTCAGTTGATGGCAGCCGAGGACTGGAACGGCTCGGCCGGTATTGGCGACTATGCTGATGCCAATGGCAACACCCATCAAGTGATGGCCGATGGTCACGTCATTCGTGATCATGTCTTCGACAGAACGCCGGCGGCGATCGACGACACGCATGAGATCTATGACTGCGTCATTGTCGGCGGTGGCATCAGCGGCCTTTCGGCGGCGCTTTTCTATCAGCGAGCGACCGCCGCAGGAAAGTCCTGCCTCGTCCTCGAAAACCATCCGATCTTCGGTGGCGAGGCAAAACGCAACGAATTTGAGGTCGACGGCCAGCACCTGATGGCTAGCCAGGGCTCGGCGATGTGGTTCCAGCCGCTGCCGGGAAGCTTTCTGCAGCACTTTTATGATTCGGTCGGCATCGATCCGCGACAGTTTCAATATCAGCAGAACGCAGGCGGCATTGCGACCGGCGTGACGCCTTATACCGGAGACGGAAGCAACTTCGGATTCTTTTTCGGCGCGAGCGCTGGACATCCCGATGGCACATGGCTCATCGATCCGTGGACAAAGAAGCTGAACGGTGCGCCGATTGCCCCTGAAGCAAAGCGCGAGCTGCTCGCTATGCGAGACACGCCGGACCAACGTCCCAAGCCACGCCGCCATGGCGATGCCGTTGCCCGCCAGCTTGACTCCATCACGTTGGAAGAAGATCTGATGGCGCGTCACGGATTGAGCCGCGATACCATCCGCCGCTATCTGTCACCAGTGACTGGGGGCGGTTCCGGCATTGGCGCGGACGCGCTCTCGGCCTATTCGGATTACGCTCCCGATCTGCTATTTCCCTGGGAGCAGCAGAATGGTCCGCAGATGTTTCCGGGTGGCAACACCGGCGTGGCGCGGCACATCGTCAAGGCGCTGGTGCCCACTGCAATGCCGGGGTCTGCCACTATGACAGCTGTCTGCCAGTCGCGAGTGAATTTCGCCGCGCTCGATCAGCCGCACCAGCCGACGCGGATTCGTTTGCGCTCGACGGTCGTTTCCATCGCTCATGAGGGCGACACGGCGCGCGCACCCCGCGTGAACATCGTCTATCTGCGGGAAGGTCGCTTCTACCGTGTGCGCGCGCGGGCCGTTGTTCTTGCCAACGGCAATTGGACGATCAACTCCGTTGTCCGCGATTTGCCTACCGCCTATCGTCACGCATATGCGCAGTTCTTTCGCGCGCCTTGCATCATGGCGAACATCGCAGTGCGAAACTGGCGCTTTCTCGCCAGAATGGGTATCAGCCAGTGTCAGTGGTTCGACGGGATCGGTAACTACATGGCCGTGCGCCGCGTTGCGACCATGGGTGGTGCCCCATCTACGCTTTCGCCCGACAGTCCCACCGTCTTGACGCTGAAGATTCTGTTCGCAAAGCCTGGCCGCTCGCTAGCTGAACAGGTGAACACCGGCAGATATCAAATGATGACCACGCCGTTCAATACGTATGAGAAGCAACTCCGCGACCAGTTTGCCGCTATGTTCGCCAAACAGGGATTCGATGGACGCCGCGACATCGCCGGCATCATTCTGAACCGCTGGGGGCATGCCTACCTCGTGCCGCAGCCCGGCTTCTTTTTCGGCAAAGATGGCAAGCCCGCACCGGCCGAGTTGATGCGGCGACATCCGTTTGGACGCATCGCCTTCGCAAACTCCGATCTGTCAGGAATCATGGACCACCGGGCCTCCATCACCGAGGCGCATCGCGCAGTGCGGCAGGTAGTCTCCCTGACTTGAAGATTCCCTGAATTGCACCGGATACATTCTCTCTGCCACGTCTCCGCATACGGCTGCTATGATGTTCCGCGCAACCATTCGGCCCTTCCCCCAAAAATTCACGACGGAGGTGTTGGATGAAAGTTCAGCGCTCGCATCATCGCTTTCGCTCTGGGACTTGGGATGTGTCAGTTTGCTCTCGCGCAGGCTCCCGCAGGCGCGCCGGCCGGCTCAACCGGACAATGCAAAGACGGCAGTTACACAAACGCTCCCAAAAAGACGGGCGCATGCCGCGGCCACAAAGGCGTACAGCAGTGGTTCGCTGCCGACGCATCCGCTCCAGCATCTTCTGCAAAGGATACAAAGCTCCACCGCGGCAGCGGCAACTCCCGCACGCCGCACCAGCTGCTGCTCCTGCACCTGCTTCTGCCCCGGCTCCGGCCCCTGCCGTCACCAAGTCCTCGACGAACACTAGCAACATGGCCCAGGCACCCGGCGGTGGTCCCGGCATGGTCTGGGTCAACACCCCCACCAACGTCTACCATTGCTCCGGCTCCCGCTACTACGGCAAGACCAAGGAAGGGAAGTACATGACCGAGGCGCAGGCCAAAGCTGCCGGCGCGCATCCGGACCACGGCAAAGCCTGCGGGCAGTAACTGCAACCGATCACCGGGATACCATCGCGGCTGCCATCATCTCTCATCGCTCTCCGTCTTGCGGAGGCGAGGGGGGGTTGGCGGCCGCTCGATTTTGGCTTACCTTCGTTTCGGACAAAAATCAGTCCGCGCCGCGTTCTCAAATCGAGCGTGGACAATCGATTTCGCAGTCCATAGTCAAACTTCGAAGTCGGAGGAGCCGCAACGATGAGCAAAGGCTTTTTGTCACGACGTGCGTTTTTGCAGACAACCGCGGGTGTCGCGGGCGCTTCCTTGGTCAACGGTTCCTTCCTTGCTCGAGGAGCCCGCTTACGCCGCCGATCAGGCGGCCGCTCCCAGCGATCGCGTTCGCTTCGGCATCGTCGGCGTGGGCATGGAGGGCTCCGGCCTGCTGACCACTGCCATACAGCTTTCCGGAGTCGAGTGCGTTGCCGCTGCCGATCTTTACGATGGCCGTCACGAGCTTGCAAAAGAGATCGTCGGCAAACCGATTCGCACCACACGCCGCTACCAGGAGTTGCTCGACTCAAAAGACATCGACGCCATCATCGTTGCCGTTCCCGACCACTGGCACAAGCAAGTCGTGGTCGATGCCATCGCCGCCGGCAAGGACGTCTACTGCGAAAAGCCGATGTCGCACAATCCCGCCGATGGTCTCGCCATGCTGGCCGCCTCAAAGAAGTCCGATCGCATCGTCCAGATCGGTGCGCAGCGCACCAGCTCCGTGATCTGCGCCAAGGCCAAGGAGCTCTACGAAAAGGGCGCGATCGGCGACCTGAACCTCATCGAATGCACCCTCGGGCGCAATGATCCCACCGGTGCATGGGAATATCCGCCGCCGCCCGATCTCTCGCCGCAAAACCTCGACTGGGATACCTGGCAGGGGACCGCGCCGAAGAAGGCCTTCGACCCGCTCGCCTTCGCGCGCTGGCGCTGCTGGAAGGAGTACGGCACCGGCGTTGCCGGCGATCTGATGGTCCACCTCATCAGCGGCATGCAGTTCGTGCTCGGCATCAACGAGGTGCCGAAGCGCGCTATGTCCTATGGCGGCATCTACCGCTGGAAGGATGGCCGCAACATGCCGGACGTGCAGCCAGTCCTCTTTGAATACAACGGGCATTCCGTTCTACATGCGCCTCTCGCTCGGCTGCGAGTCGACCGAGGTCACGCGCTTCATGGGCTCGAAGGGCATCATCGAGATGCGCGAATTCAGCGTCAGCTACTACGCCGCAGTCCGGCGTCGATGTGTCGCCCAGCTACTACTCCAGCTCCTTCCCGGCTGCGATGAAAGCTGCTTACGTCGCCGAGTGGCACAAGGAGCACGATCCGATCCCGGGCCAGGAACCGGCGCCCGAAACCATCACCTTCAACGGCAACGACTACGACGACCTGAAGCCGCACCTCTACAAATTCTTCCAGTCGGTGCGCTCGCGGCAGCCCGTCGTCCAGGACGCGCTCTTCGGCAACAACGCGGCCCTCGCCTGCCATCTCGCGAACGAGTCCTACTTCCGCGGACACGCGGTCGCCTGGAATGCCTCAGCAGCAGAAGATCGAGTCCGTCGCATAACCATGGCGAAGCAAACAAGGAGTTATCGGATCGTGAAATTCCCAAAAGTCATCTTCGCTGTTGCAATCGCATTGATCTTCGCGTACGGCCCGACGCCCGCACGCGCAGCAGGCCCGGTCAGCGGCGCCGCTACCACCGATACTGCAGCGTCGCGATTCCTCGGCCGCTGGGATCTGACATTGAAAGCGCCTGATCGCGAGTGGCCTTCCTGGATCGAGATCAGCGAAGAAGGCGGTCAACTCAAGGCGCGGATGACCGGCCGTTGGGGCAACGCGCGCCCTCTGCCCAAAGTCGAAGTAGCGGACGGCAAGCTCACCTTCGTCTCTCCGAAGGAAGAGGAAGACAGCAAGAGCGACATGGTCTTCGAAGGGAAGCTCACAGGCAAAACGCTCACCGGCACAGTCAACGGCCCGGACGGAACCACCTGGCACTGGGTCGGCGATCGCGCGCCCGCGCTTATCTACACCCGCGCTCCACAACTGGGGCAAACCCGTCTCGCTGTTCAACGGCAAAGACCTCACCGGCTGGCATCCTGACAAGCCCGGCGCGCCGGAGTGGACGGTGCAGAACGGCACCATCGTCAGCCCCGGCCACGGCCATGAGCTCATCAACGATCACAAGTTCCAGGACTTCAAGCTGCACCTCGAATTCAACTGCGGCAAGGATGCAAACAGCGGCGTCTATCTCCGCGGCCGTTACGAAGTGCAGATAGAAACCGAATCGCAGGCCGAGCCGCCCAGCCATCACACCGGCGGCGTCTACGGCTTCATCGCGCCGAATCCGGAACTGCCGCGCCGTCCCGATGTCTGGCAGACGCTTCGACATCACGCTCATCGGCCGCAAAGTCACCGTGGTGCAGAACGGCACAACCATCATCAACGATCAGGAGATTCCCGGCATCACCGGCGGCGCGCTCGACAGCCATGAAGCGATGCCCGGCCCCATCTATCTGCAGGGCAGCGAAAAGGGTCACGTAGCCTTTCGCAACATCGTGGTCACGCCTGCACTCTAGCCGCATCACGGTGTCACGCAGAGGTGCACCTTGCGTCTCTGCGGCATGACACCGATTGAGGACCGCAGATGACGCATTTCCTGCAGGACATACTTCGCCAGCCAGATGAGCTGAGAGCAGTCATCGAGCTTCTCCGTGGCGAAGGCCGCAAGCCGCTGGAGGCAGCCGCCGACATCGTGCGGGCCGCGTCGCCATAGTCTATCTCACCGGCATCGGCGCCAGCTACAACGCCGCACTCGGTGCTGCATTGCACTTTCACTCCGCCGGCTATCCCGTCTATCTTCTCGACGCCGCGGAGCTGCTCCATTCTGCAAGCATTCCCTCCGATTCCGTGCTCATCGTTCTCTCCCGCAGCGGGCGAAGCGTGGAGATCGTGAAGTTGCTGGAGAAGGCCAGAGCCGCGCGCGCCACGGTAATCGGCATCACCAACTTTGCCGACGGCGCGCTCGCGCAGCAGGCAGACATTCCTCATCGTTCTCCCTGTCGAACCGGATCACGGCATCTCGGCGAACACCTACGTTTCGCTCGCAGCCGGAGCTGCCGCCCTTGCCGCCGTCGTGGCCGGCACCTTCGATGCGCAGCTCGACGTCGCGCCTGTCGGAGCGCTATCGTGGCACCGGCAAAAAGATTCCAGGCTGGCAACAACGGCTCGCGAAGAGTTCATGGCTGCAGCCCGGCGCAACCTACTACTTCCTGGCGCGCGGGCCTAGCCTCGCCAGCAGTCTACGGTGCGCAACTCCTGTGGGAAGAGGGTGTGAAGGTTGCTGCGGTTGCGATGGGAACGGACAGCTTCCGTCACGGGCCGCAGGAAATCGTAACTGCAGGCATGCGCTTCGCCATGTGGATCGACGACCGCCTGCGCCAGGCGGACCTCGCTGTGGCTCGCGACCTGCGCCGTCTCGGTGCGTCCGTCATGCTCATCGGCTCCGGCATACCTGCCGATGCTGGCGACCTCGTCATTGAGCTTCCTCCGTGGCCCTCCGGGTGGCAATTCCTCATGGACATCGTTCCGGCGCAACTCGCCGCAGAAGCCCTGGCCCGCCTCTCCGGTGCGGACTGCGACTCATTCCGTTTTGCCTCATACGTCGTCCAAGGGGAGACGGGGCTGCTGCACACTTAGAGTTGCGAGCAAAATAACGATGACAGCAATCGGCGCAGTCGATATTGGTGGCACCAAGATAGCCGTCGGCATGGTCGATGACGACGGGCGCATGCTCTCGCGCCAGGAAGCGCCGACACAAACAGCGGGAGCCTGGCCACAGGCACGGATGCTCATCACCGGCATGCTGCGCAAGGCGGCGCTTGAGGCGAACGTCACCATCGCCGGCATCGGCATCGGATCGACCGGTCCGGTGGATCCGCTCAACGGAAAATTCGAAAACCTCGACACCATCCCCCAGTGGAGCAACGCGTCGCCTGTGGATGATCTCGCGCGCGAGTTCCAGGTTTCCGTCGCGATGGAGAACGATGGTGATGCTGGCGCGCTCGCCGAAGCAAGCTGGGGTGCGGGTCGCAACAAGTCGCGCCTCATCTATGTCACCATCGGGACCGGGATCGGCGGCGGCATCATTCTTGACGGCCACCTCTATCGCGGTGTCGCCGGTGCGCATCCGGAGATCGCGCATCAGGTGATCGACGTGAATGGGCCGCCATGCTCCTGCGGGCTTCGCGGATGCTGGGAGGCGCTTGCCTCCGGCCCCGCGCTGGCCAGGTGGATGGAGTCGCACGCCGAATACACTGGCCGCGCCGGACTCACCGCGAGGCGCATCTACGAACACGCAATGGCGGGCGATCCGCTGGCCGCTCGTGCTGTCGAGCGCGAAACTTTCTTTCTCGGTATCGGTCTCGCCAATCTCGTCAACCTTTTCACTCCCGAGGCAATCATCCTCGCCGGCAGCGTCATGAAAAGCGCCGGCGCCTTTCTCCCTGACATTCGCAAAGTTCTCGAGCAGGGATGCCGCTTCGTGCCGCTCGAAAAAGTCCAGCTGAGTCTCGCCTCACTCGGCGATGATGCCAACCTCATCGGCGCAGCGCGCGTGTGGCATCATCGCTTCGCGCAAGCGCGCTAGGAGACGACGGATATGGTAAGAAACCGATTCCTGGTGGGCCTGATCTTTCTCGTCTTCTTTGTCATTTCTCTGCTCAGCAACATTCTCGGCCCCATCGTGCCGGACATCATTCGAACCTTTTCCGCCAGTCTCGGGGCTGCCGGCCTCCTCGTCTTTGCCTTCTTCATCGCTTATGGAGTGATGTCCATTCCCGCTGGATTTCTCGTCGAGCGCTACTCCGAAAAGCCGGTCATGATCTCTGCGTTTGTCGGCGCGATGCTCGGCTCCATCAGCTTCGCGCTTCATCCTACGTACAAAGTGGCATTCGTCTCGCTCTTTGTCATCGGAGTCGGGATGGCGATGCTTCAAGTGGCTATCAATCCGCTGCTACGGGTGTCCGGCGGTGAAGAGCACTTCGCGCTCAATGAAACCATTGCGCAGCTCCTTTTCGGCTCAGCATCCTTCCTGAGCCCTTGGATCTACTCCTATCTCGTGCTCAACCTCCCCGAAGGCGCGCAACGGGCGAATCCCATTCTCCGCATTCTCCGCCATGTGACGCCGCCGCATCTCCCGTGGGTCTCGTTGTATTGGATATTCGCCGCCGTTGCTCTCGCGATGGTCGTTGTTCTCTCGTTTTCGCGCTTTCCTGCCGTCCAGCACACCGAGGAAGAGCGGCCCGGCACCCTCGCAATGTACAAGAGCCTCATGCGGCGCCGCCTCGTCTGGCTCTACTTCCTGGCGATCTTCGCCTATGTGGGCTGCGAGCAGGGAACCGCCAACTGGATCTCGCAATTTCTAAGTCACTATCACGGGTACGATCCGCACACGACGGGTGCACGCGCCGTCTCCTGGTTCTGGGGCCTCATGACGGCCGGCTGCTTCGCCGGAGCGTTTCTGCTTCGCATCTTTGACAGCCGCCGCGTCCTGATCGGCGCCGCCACCTGCGCGCTCATCATGCTTTCGCTCGGACTCTTCGCGCCGGCATCTGTCTCGGTCGTTGCTCTTCCGCTCGTGGGCCTCTTCGCTTCTGTCATGTGGCCCATCCTCATCTCCCTCTCGCTCAACTCCGTCGCGGAGTATCATGGCTCCTTCACCGGCATCCTCACCACGGGAATCATGGGAGGCGCCATCGTCACCGTTGTCATCGGACGTATCGGCGACCACCTCGGCCTCCGCACCGGCATGGCTCTGCTGTATCTCACCTTCGGTTATGTCTGGAGTGTCGGCTTCTGGGCGAAGCCTCTCATCAACAACGCCACGATCGGCAGCAAGGGCAAGCCACCGTCGTCATCGAACGCCTGCAGCCGCAACGCCGAATGATGCCGAGTGATACAGAAAAATCGCACCAATCACCAGCAGCCACACCCACAGCGCGAATCGCAGCGGCCGCTTCGGAACACTGCCCGCCATCAACGTGCCTACCATGGCCCCTACCATGCCTCCGGCAACCAGATGCGTAAGCAACAGCAGATCTACTGGACCCGCGAACCAGTGCGCCCCGCTTCCAATCGATGAAGTCAGAAACCCAAAGGCGATGTCCGTGCCCACCACCTGTGCCGGCGCCAGGGGCGTCAGCGCCAGCAACGCAGCGCTTCCCAGCGCTCCAGCGCCTGCCGACGAAAATCCAACCTCCGCGCCAACCGGCAGCATGAGCCACGGCAGCAGGCGCGCACGATCGCGCGTATCCCGCTCTTGCTTCACGGGGCGAAATGAAAAGAAGATTTGCCACAGCGCAGTGAACACGAGCACGACGCCCAGCGTTCCGTTCACCAGTTGCTTCGCCCCCGTATCGACAAAGCGATGCAGCAGGAACGCGCCCGCCAGCACGCCCGGCACTCCGCCGATGAGCATATAGCCAAGCGTGCGCCATGACACCTGTTTGCGCCAGATCTGCGTCGGCAGCAGTACCAGCTTTACCGCCGCGGAAAACATCAGCCCCACACTCACCGCGATTCCCGCAGGCACGCCCAGCACCAGCACCAGCATTGGCGTCGTGATGGTGCCGGCGCCCACGCCGGTGAGCGCGATGAACACGGCGATCACGAACCCGATCAGGTATTCCACGCTTCCATCCTTAAGTGCCCGCGTTGCGCCTTACTTCGCCGCTTCAATGTGAATGCCGCATTCCACCTTGCGCCCGGCCCACCGGCCGGAGCGTGCATCATTCGGATCAAAGGGAAGCGAGGTGCACGGCTCGCAGCCGATCGACGAATATCCACGTGCATACAGCGGCAGCAGCGGAATGCCAAGCTCCTCGCATGCATGCCACACGTCCGCCGTGGTGAAGTGCGCTAGCGGACTCAGCTTCAACACCTGCGTGCCGCTCGGCAACGTAAACAGCGCCGACTCTTCCAGCGCCGCTCGCGTCTTCGCCTGCTCCCGCCGCAGTCCCGTAATCCAGACTTTGTAGTTCGCCACGGCGCGAAACAACGGCTCGACCTTGCGCGCGGCGCAGCAACGGTCCGGGCTCGTTTGATACAGCAGCCCATGCTGCGCCTCCTGCTCTGCCACAGTCGTCAACGGCAGCAGATTGATCAGCCGCACATTCCACTCCCGCGCAATGCGATCGCGATACGCATACGTCTCCGCGAAGTGATATCCCGTATCGAGAAACAAAGTCGGCAGCTCCGGCCGCAGTTCGAGAGCCAGCTTAAGCAGCAGCACATCCTCCGCCTGGAAGCTGCACGTGAGACATACCTCATCCACGCCCGGGCTGTCCGAAAAGGCCCGCCGCAATTGCTCCTGAACATGCTGCAAGCTTCGCATCCAATCCGGCAGCAGCAACACTCATCGCACACGCTCCCGGTGCAGAACATTGGCCTCGCCGCAGCAGATTCAACAAGTTCGCGACAGCTTCCGAAGCTTCGCCACGAGGCACCGATTTCTGCGCGCGAACTGCCGATGCGCAGCGAAATCGCATCGTCGCGCTCTTCTGCCACCAGCACCAGCGCGCCGGCATCGGCCAAAATGCCAGGCGTCGTGGGATCATCGTCCGGCGGCCGGACAACGAACGCCCCCACCTGCAGCAGCGCACGTTCCAGCGCATGCGCCACCGCGGCCGGCGCATTCAGCCGCAGCACTATTCCCACATGCCCCCATCGGCTTGCGCGCTCCAGCGACGTCACGGGAGCAGCGTTGGTGAATGCCGCATCATCGACCAGGATCTCGCGAACCATGCCCGCGCCTGCGGTCGCATTCGTCTCCGCATCGATCAGGATGAAGGCTCCCAGTGTGCGATTCTCGCTATATCGCTCAAGAGCAATCGGCCGTCGCGTCTCGATCTCAGCAACGCCAATACCGTTCATTTCGAGCAACTGCGCTGGTTCGCTCGCTGACTGCTCCAGGTTCACGCGATGCGCAAGCCGCACCTCCGCCGGCGACGGTTTGGCTGGCGTGCTTCAGCAGATAGCGCCGCGCAGCACTAAGCGGTCGCGCATCCATCCACACCAGCGATGCAGCAAATCGCCGCGCCACCTGCGTCTCTTCGCCCGCGTGCGTCAGCAAATCGCCACGACTGATATCGAGTTCATCCTCGAGCGTCAGCGTGACCGACAATGGCGCATGCGCAGCATCCAGATCGCCGTCATACGTGACGATGCGCTCCACCCGCGACGTTCTGCCCGAGGGCAGAACGCTCACGCGATCTCCTACACGGATTGCACCCGACGCAATCTGTCCTGCAAATCCACGAAAGCCCTGATGGGGCCGGATCACCCGCTGCACCGGGAATCGAAATGCCGCCGCATTGCGCTGCTGCTCTGTTGTGGGCAGCGACTCGAGCAACTCCAGCAGCGAGGGTCCGCCGTACCAGGGCGTCTGGCTCGAAACCTGCACAACATTCACGCCCAGCAAGCGCACTCACCGGAATAAAATGAATCTCCGCCGCGTGGCCGGTTTCTGCCGACGCATATCGCGCAAAGTTCTCGAATTCCGATCGGATCGACGAAAATATCGCAGCATCGTAGCCGACCAGGTCCATCTTGTTGACGGCCACGATGACGTGCCGAACACCCAGCAGCGTCGCAATGTACGCGTGGCGGCGCGACTGCGGCAGCACGCCCTTGCGCGCATCCACCAGCACGATGGCCGCATCCGCGGTGGATGCGCCGGTCGCCATGTTGCGCGTGTACTGCTCGTGCCCCGGCGTATCGGCGATGATGAACTTGCGTCGCGGCGTGGAGAAGTAGCGATACGCCACGTCAATCGTGATGCCTTGCTCCCGCTCCGCCCGCAGCCCATCCGTCAGCAGCGCAAAGTCGAGTTGTTGCCCCGGTTGTTCCTTTGCCTTGGATCGAACGCACCTGGTCGTCATACACGCTCTGTGTGTCGTACAGCAGGCGGCCAATCAGCGTCGACTTTCCATCATCGACAGAGCCGGCAGTCGAGAAGCGCAGCAGATCCTTCTCGCGGTCCAACTCAAGGAACGCGTCGATGAGAAAAGATCCGCCGCCTGCGGCTGCAAATCAGGTTGTGTCAATGTGCAAGCCATTTAGAAATAGCCCTCCCGCTTCTTGATTTCCATCGAGCCTTCCTGATCGTGATCGATCGCGCGATTCGCCCGCTCCGACGATCGGAAAGAAAGCAGCTCAGCGATGATCTTCGGCAGCGTGTCCGCATCGGACCGGATCGCGCCCGTGCAAGGGCTGCAGCCCAGCGAGCGCAACCGGCTGCGCACCATCTGCGGCTTCTCTCCCGAACCGCGCGACGAAGGCCTGTTCCATTGGCAGCAGCGCATCGCCGCGCACATACATCGGCCGCGGCTTTGCAAAGTACAGATCGACAATCGGAATCTCTTCCTCGTGGATGTACTGCCACACATCCATCTCCGTCCAGTTGGAGAGCGGAAACACGCGAATGCTTTCGCCCGGATGAATGCGCGAGTTATACAGGTTCCACAACTCGGGCCGCTGGTTTTTCGGGTCCCATTGTCCCGCGCTGTCACGGAACGAAAAAATCCGCTCCTTGGCGCGCGACTTCTCCTCATCGCGCCGTGCGCCGCCAAACGCCGCGTCGAAGCCGTAGTGTTTCAGCGCGTCCAGCAGCGCCTGCGTCTTCAGCAGCCCGCAGCAGCGCTTCGTGTCCAGAGCGATAGGGTTCGTTCCCGCCGCAATCGCCCAACCGCGCGAGGCCAGCGGCGGGCAGTACGG
>CAVWNU010000011.1:0-452559 GCA_963756435.1 uncultured Acidobacteriaceae bacterium
GAGCGAAAGCAAAGCGGAACGCACAAGTCAGATTGTAGCGCGTTCCGCTATGGCACGCAAGTTGCAAGCGGGCGGAGTTTTTATTACTTGATCTCGACGCCGGCGACGCCATCGAACTTCTTCTTGATGGTCTCCGCCTCTTCCTTCGAGATGTTCTCCTTCAATGGCTTGGGAGCGCCATCGACCAGGTCCTTGGCTTCCTTCAGGCCGAGCGAGGTGACCTCGCGTACCGCCTTGATGGTGTTGATCTTATTGGCACCGGCATCCTTCAGAACGACGGTAAACTCGGTCTTCTCTTCGACCGGAGCCGCTGCCGCCGCTCCGCCGCCACCGGCCACCATGACCGGAGCCGCAGCCGCTGCCGACACGCCAAGACGCTCTTCGAGCTTCTTCACCAGGGCCGCTGCGTCCAGCAGGCTCAGCCCGACAATCTGATCTTCCAACTGCTGCAGATCTGCCATCTTCGTCTCCACTCGCCAAACTCAATTGGCCTTTGAAATATGTTGCTCACGTGCCGCCCCCACTCACCCGAGAGCCGCCTGCCGCCCCTGCCATCGCGGTTTCCGTTGTGCCCAGACCTAGCACCCCGCGACCTGCCGGTTCGAAACCCTTACCCGGCGAAATGACCGGGAACCCTTGTCCGGCTCCATCGAGCCGGGAAAAACCTATCCTTCAGCCGGAGCCTCGGTAGCAGCCGATTGCGCCTGCGATGCCTCGCCCGTCTCGGGCTGCGCCGGATCGGCCTGGGGAGCGCCGGTCACATCGGGCGCCGCGCCTGCCTGAACCGCTGATACCTCGGCTGCTGCAGCGTCGGCCGCAGGTGCTGCAGCTTCGGCTACCGGTGCTGCAGCTTCGGCTACCGGTGCTGCTGCTTCCGCCTTGGCCTCTGCCGCCGGGGCTGCCGCGCCGGCAAACTTGTTCTGCTCGACCGCCTGGTTCACCACCACCGCAAGATCCCGTCCCGTAGCCGCAATGACCGTCGCCAGCCGCTGCGCCGGAGAGTTGATCAGGAACAGCAGCTTCGAGAAGAGCTCGTCCTTGCCCGGCATGGTGGCCAGCTGCTTGATCTCTTCAATCGAGATGACCTTGCCGTCGACGATGCCCAGCTTGAAGGTGAACTCCGCGTTGTCGGTCACCCAGGTGGAGATCGCCTTGGTCAGCGCCACCGGATCGCCCGAGGTGTACGCCACCGACGAGACACCCTTCAGTCCCTGGAGCGCCGCCTCGACCTGCGTGCCCTTGGACGCACGCGCCGCCAGCTTGTTCTTGAGCACGCGATACTTGCCGCCCGCCTCGCGCACTACCTTGCGCAGGTTGTAATCCTGCGCCACCGTCAGCTTGGCAAAGGTGCCGACGATTGCGCTCGAGGAGCTCTCCAGCTCCGCCGCCAGCTTCGTCACCTGCTCTGTCTTCTTCGCTCTCGTCAATGCCATAACAATTCCGCCTCTAGATGCTGCGCACGCCGGCGACTCCGCCAGCGGAGAAAATCCTTACTTGGCGATCGCTGCGTCCGCGACCGCGTGATCGAGCGCAATTCCCGGCCCCATGGTCGAGCTCAGGGTCATGCCCTTCACGTACTTGCCTTTCGCCGCGGAGGGCTTGGCACGCATCACACTGGTGATCACGGTCAGCGCGTTGTCCACCAGCTTCTGCGGCGGAAACGACAGCTTGCCCACGGGAACGTGGACCAGCGCCGTCTTGTCCGTGCGGAACTCGATCTTGCCCGCCTTGATCTCCTTGATCGCTGCCGTCACGTCCGAGGTCACCGTACCGGTCTTCGGATTCGGCATCAGGCCGCGGGGACCGAGCACCTTACCCAGACGGCCCACAGACCGCATCATGTCCGGGGTCGCAATCAGGGCGTCGAAGTCGGTCCAGCTTTCCTTCTGGATCTTCTCGACCAGGTCCTCGCCGCCAACGATGTCCGCGCCGGCCGCTTCGGCCTCGCGCAGCCGCTCACCGGAGGTGATTACGGCAACCTTCTTGGTCTTGCCCAGGCCATGCGGCAGAACGACAGTGCCGCGCACCATCTGATCGGCATGCTTGGGATCGACCCCAAGACGCAGGGTCAGATCGACCGTCTCGTCAAACTTCGCAAACTTTGCTTTCTGGAGCAGCGGTACCGCGTCTTCCAGGGTGTAGGGCCGGGGCTCTACCAGGGCACGCGCCTTCGCTACATTCTTGCTGAGCTTCTTAGCCATCGATTCCTCGTCTCCCACCACCAGATCCCAGCAGCATCCCGGATCGAAATCCGGATTACTGAGCCTGCCCTACAAGCAGGCCGTCTGACCGTGGTCTATGCGACACGCCTGAAAATCAATGCAGGCGCAGTCTTTTATTATGCCCGGAATATGACGTTTTGTCATATTCCGCGTTCTTACGCGGTGACCTTGATCCCCATCGACCGCGCCGTGCCCTTGATGCTCTTGACCGCCGCATCCACCGATGCCGCATTCAAGTCAGGCATCTTCTGGGTGGCGATCTCACGCACCTGCTTCTCGGTCACCGTGCCGGCCTCGGTCTTGTTCGGCGTGCCCGAACCCTTGGCGGCGCCGGCAGCCTTCTTCAGCAGAATGGCGGCGGGCGGCGTCTTGGTGATGAAGGTGAAGGAGCGGTCCACGTAGACCGTGATCACAACCGGGATGATCAGCCCGGCCATCTCCTTGTTCTGCGTGCGGGCGTTGAACTGCTTGCAGAACTCCATGATGTTGACCTGCGCCTGACCGAGCGCCGGACCTACTGGCGGGGCGGGCGTCGCCTTGCCCGCTTCGATCTGCAGCTTGACCTGTGTCTGTACTTTTTTAATCGGCGGCATTGCTCGCAACTACCTTTCTCTCAAACTCTTGCGCTTTCTCTCAAAACTCTTGCGTCTCACGGCCCGAAGGCCGGGCATTAGTCAACAGACTTCTCAACCTTGCCGAACTCCAGCTCCACCGGAGTGGAGCGACCGAAGATCGTCACCATCACCTTCAGCGTCTCGCGGTCTTCGTTGACCTCGTCGACCACGCCGTTGAAGTTGGCGAATGGACCCTCGGTGATGCGCACCGACTCGTTCTTTTCGAACTTGATCTTCATCCGCGGCTTGTCTTTCGAGACATCCGTGCGGAACAGGATCGAGCTGACTTCCTGCTCGGTCAGCGAGACCGGCTTGTCGCCCGTGCCCAGGAAGCCCGTCACCCGCGGCGTGTTCTTGATCACGTGCCACAGGTCATTGTCGAGATCCATCTCGACCAGCACGTATCCCGGCAGGAAGACCCGCTCCACGGTGCGCTTCTTGCCGTTCACCAACTCGGTGACCGGCTCGGTCGGGATCATCACGCGGCCGATCTTGTTCTGCAGGCCGAATGCCTGCACCCGGCCCTCGAGCGACTCCTTCACCTTGCGCTCAAAGCCCGAGTAGGCGTGGATGATGTACCACTTGAAGCGCTCGTTGACCGGCGGCGGCAGATGCTCCTGCGCTTCGCCCGTGTCTCCAGCGCCTTCAGGCTTGCCCGGCTGGGGCTCCAGGTTGTTGTCCTTGTTCGTCTCGTCCGTCATCGTCTGCCTCAACCTCTATACCCCGCCACTGCCAAGCAGATGCAACAGCCACTGGACGACACGTCCGAGCACCTGGTCCACCACGTAAAAATATGCAGCAAAGGCAAAGACGGTGACGATCACAACCACCGTCGTGTTCTGCACCTCTTTGAAGGAGGGTGTCCAGACCTTGCGCATTTCGTTGCGCACGTCCTTGAGGAAACCCATCCAACGATCCCAGGTGCCAACCAGTTGGCTGGGCTGCTGAGGCCCTTTCGGCTCCGACCGCTCGTTGGATACTGCTATTGCCTTCGCCATCACAATCCTTCTTTGCCAGACTTCACTGCTGCGATGCTTCTCTCTTCGGCTGCCACTTGTCCTGAAAATCTCTCAGGGAGATGGCAGGGGCGCTCGGATTCGAACCGAGAAGTTCGGTTTTGGAGACCGACAGTTTAACCGTTGAGCTTACGCCCCTGTTATGCGCCGTAAGGGCGCCTCGGCCTGAACGGCCAATCCTACTTGGTTTCTTTGTGCGCCGTGTGCTTGCGGCAGCGGTTGCAGAACTTCTTGAACTCCAGACGGCCAGTGGTCGTCTTCTTGTTCTTCGTCGTCGAGTAGTTCCGCTCCTTGCAATCAGGGCACTGCAATGTAATGATTTCGCGCATCTTCCTATTTTACCTCACTGGTTCGAGCCAGCTTCGCCCATGAATTCAGGCTTGCTGGCTCTTCCGGTATTTCATTTCCTTACTTCTTCCGCTTCACAGCCGAGCCTTACTTCAGAATCTCGGTAATGGTGCCCGCGCCGACCGTTCTGCCGCCTTCGCGGATAGCGAACCGCAGACCCTTCTCCATCGCTACCGGCGTGTGCAGCTCGATCTCCAGCGAGATGTTGTCGCCCGGCATCACCATCTCCGTGCCTTCCGGAAGCTTCGCCGTGCCCGTCACATCCGTGGTCCGGAAGTAGAACTGCGGACGATAGCCGTTGAAGAACGGGGTGTGACGGCCACCCTCTTCCTTCGACAGCACGTAGATCTCGCCCTTGAACTTGGTGTGCGGCGTAATCGAGCCCGGCTTCGCCAGCACCATCCCGCGCTCCACATCTTCCTTCGCGATGCCGCGCAAGAGAAGTCCGGCGTTGTCGCCCGCGCGACCCTCGTCCAGCTGCTTCTTGAACATCTCGACGCCCGTCACCACCGTCTTGCGCGTCTCGCGGAAGCCGACGATCTCCGCCTCTTCGCCCACCTTCACCTGACCACGCTCGATACGGCCCGTGACCACCGTGCCGCGGCCCGAGATCGAGAAGATGTCTTCGATCGGCATCAGGAACGGCTGATCGATCGCGCGCTCCGGCAGCGGAACATTCTTGTCCACCGCCTCCATCAGCTCGTCGATCTTCGCCTCCCACTGCGCTTCGCCGTTCAACCCGCCCAACGCAGTGCCGCGGATCACCGGCACATCGTCGCCCGGGAAGTTGTACTTCGACAAGCAGCTCCCGCACTTCCATCTCCACCAGGTCCGTCAGCTCCGGATCTTCCACCGCATCGCACTTGTTCAGGAACACCACGATGTAGGGCACGCCCACCTGGCGCGCCAACAGCACGTGCTCCTTGGTCTGCGGCATCGGTCCATCGGTCGCCGCCACCACCAGGATCGCGCCATCCATCTGCGCCGCGCCGGTGATCATGTTCTTGATGTAGTCGGCGTGGCCCGGGCAGTCCACGTGCGCGTAGTGACGGTTCGCTGTCTCATACTCCACGTGCGCGGTCGCGATCGTGATACCGCGCTCCCGCTCTTCCGGCGCATTGTCAATCGTGTCAAACGAACGAAACTTGTTGTTCGGATTGTGCTTCGACAATACCTTCGTGATCGCCGCCGTCAACGTCGTCTTCCCGTGATCAATGTGCCCGATCGTCCCCACATTCACATGCGGCTTCGACCGGTCAAACTTCTCCTTCGCCATCGCAATTCCCTCTCTTCAATAACTGACTGCAGAAACCAAACTCGCGGACGCTCAAAATCAATCCGCTCCCACAACCGAGACTCAGTAGTACGCGTAGACCTTCAGATACTTCGCCCGCAGCTCCGGAGCGACATGCTCGACCGATTCCAGATACAGCTCGCGAATCTGCCCGCGATCCAGATCGCCCAGCCGCGCGTAGGCGGCAATCGCCTCCTGGCCCAACAGCCCGTTGCCCATCACGGTCTCGAAGTCGCGCACCCGCAGCCGCTCGGCTTCAAGCCGCTTCAGAAACTTCGCGGCCGAACTCGATGACAGCGCCGACTGAATCGCGGCAGCGCACGACGTCGAACGAGGCAGCATCCTGAATCTCTAATACTGGCTTCTCAAACATAATCAAAACCCGCTACGCACTTCGCAACTTCGCCCAACCCCGCTTGACCACACTGCTCAAACCGCTTCGCGCCTGAGCTGTCTGCTCTGCTTCTGGACTGGAACCATCAGTTGGAGCGGGAGACGGGAATCGAACCCGCGACCAACAGCTTGGAAGGCTGTGACTCTACCACTGAGTTACTCCCGCCCGAAAAAGCAGCAAATCAGCCCGCCTGCGATCCGCCGACTTGCTTCAAACTCTGGAGCTGATGACCGGGATTGAACCGGTGACCTCTCCCTTACCAAGGGAGTGCTCTACCAACTGAGCTACATCAGCCCTTCACTACAAACCCTGCGCGCCCATTCATCCTAACGCGCTCACTGCGCTTCCGTATCCACACTCGAACGCCGCCATCCCAACAGCACCCGCAGCGCCAAGCCACCCAGACATCACGAACACCAGCGTGCGAAACTTGCCCGGCTCCATCGTCTGCCAGGCCAGCACAGCCACTACGCCAAACAGCAGCAGAGTCACAACCGTCTTCTGATTGAAGCTCAGACCGCCTGCTGCCTTCCCGCCATCTTCCGTCACGCTGCCAACTTCTGGTGCACAGGGGAGGATTCGAACCTCCGTAGCTCGCAAGGAGCGGCAGATTTACAGTCTGCTGCCATTAACCGCTCGGCCACCTGTGCACGATTCCGGCTCATCGCTTCCCCTCCATCGCACACCCTGCCTCCGGTGCCACGCAACGCTTCGCCAAAAAGCCTGGCAAGACGAGGGGGAAGAGGAGACAACGGAATGGATGTCGCGGAGCGAGTCGCCGGAGTCCTTACAATGTCTGACGATCCTTGTGTTCGGCTAGGGACTGGAGCTGGCGAAGGGACTTGAACCCCCGACCCTCTGATTACAAATCAGATGCTCTACCAGCTGAGCTACGCCAGCCCGCACCGCCTGTTCCCGGCACACACTGCTGCGAGCCCCGGGGAGCGACCGTTCAAGCGCAAGAGTAGCACAGCGTGGAAGCGGTCGCAACGAGCGAACGCGATCCTCAGGCTATGCGGCGGCTTCCCCGAATCCTTCGTTACTTTCCGATCGGTTGATAGCCGCTGCCTCCTGCCTTTTTCATCGCGGCCACACCCTCCTCGGGAGACAGCAGCGGCGTGGTCTTGACACTCTTGCACGAGCCACCGGCCGCAATCGCAGCCGCAAACGCCGCGGCGGCGACGTAGTCCGGCATATCCACGACGCACACTGTGTCGTAATCTCCAAAGCTCAGCCAGCCCTGCACCAACTTTCCTCCGAGCTTCTCCACGACCGCCGATACAACCCCGATACGGTTCTGCGGACCCTTCACCAGACTCGCCCAGGCTTCCTGCGAATACGCCACCTGCAACATGAATTGCGCCATATGCCTTCTCCTAAAGCACCGTTATTTCCATCATTGAGATTTGGGGATAGTTGTGTTGCCCGTGCCCGGCACGGCAGCATCGTGCACTGCGGGCGAAGAATGACGTTACGATTCGAGGCAGGATTTCGCAAGCAAAACGAAAGATCAAGGTGGAACTGGCGCTTCATCAGCGCTCTTCTCAATGTGACCGCTACCTCCCCACAGTTCGTTTGATTGCGATTTCGATGTCGCGTGCCGAAGGCCGCTCCTTCGCCCATCCAATGAATCCATCTGGCCGAACCAGCGCGCAGAAGGGCTCTCTCAGCCCCCAGCTTTCGCAAAAGCGCTTGCCCGTGCCAGTTGGAATTTGCACCGTTTCCAGGCCGAGATGCGCCGGGGGCGTTACCGCATAGCAAATCACGAAATGCTTCCCTCTTCTTCCGTCGAGAAGACGTCCGGATGCTGCGGCGGTTTCAACTTCACAATCGGGCGCAAGGCGGCCAGCCCAACGTCGATCGCCCATCACGATCTCGGACAATGGATATCTCGTCGCCAGCATGCTCATGGCGCTTAGAATGCGGCGGCGCAGGGGGCGAATTTTGATGACCGTGCCAAACAGCGCCATGAACATGAGGCGCACAGGAAACGGTGCGAAATAGAGAGTATTGCTGGCAATATCAGAAGTGCGTGCAACTGAATGGATGAAAGCATGCAGACGTTCGCTTTCATATGATTCGAGCAGCGTTGGGCTTCCGCCAGACAACACTGCGGCGAGTTTCCATCCCAGATTGTTGGCATCCTCGATTCCGCTGTTCATGCCCATCCCTCCCGCAGGGCTGCTGAGATGCGCGGCGTCTCCTGCCAGGAGCACACGGCCAACGCGGAGCCGCTTGACTGCTCGATTGTGTATGTGGAAAGTGCTGGACCATAGCAGTTCAAAGGGCAAACCTCCTGTGAGCATGCGCACGCGGCCAGAGACGCCTTCCTTGGATTGCGCCTGCTCCTCGGTCTCTCCTGGGTGGACGGTGCCCACGATGCGCCAACGGGAATGACCGAAGCGAAGCATCACGAGTGGGCCTTTGGCCTTGAGCGCGATTCGTGGAGTGGGCAGTTCGGCGCCGGACAATAGCTTGACGTCTGCGAGGAGAACGCGAGCCTTGTGCGTTTTGCCGAGAAGTTCAAGCCCTAGATGTTGACGCACGATGCTGTGTCCGCCATCGCACCCAACAAAATACTGGGCATGGAATTTCACGCTCGCGTTGCCCTCGCTTGCCTCGATCGTGACGCCATGCTCGTCCTGGGAGAACCCCGAAACCGTGGCGCCGAAACGTACATCACACGCGCCGGTAGATCGCAATGCAGCAAGCAGGAGGGCTTCCGTTCGGTCCTGCGGGAGAAAAAGAAAACCTGCATTTGCCGACCGGTCCTTGAGATCGGTGAAGTCGATGGTCATTGCGACCTTCCCCGACCCGGCGTCATACGCTTCTAAACAAGGCGAATAGTTCCCGGCCTGTAGCGCGGTATCGAGAACGCCCCACCCTGCAAAAATATCGAGCGTTCGCGCAGGGATCAAAATCGCTCGCGAGTACGACTCAAGGCCATTGTTCTTTTCGAGGATGATGGACTGAATGCCGGCCTGCGCCAGACTTAACGCCAAAGAAAGACCTACCGGGCCGGCTCCAGCTATCACTACGGGGGCTGTGCTTCGCGGGGCTTCTGCTTTCGGGTGTTGATCTTGGTGCTCCATCGCACGCGTCACGCCTCAGAGTTGTCAGCTCATAGAGATTCGCGGGCATCTCTACGTCGGAGCGGTCAAACAACTACGCTGCCGAGACGCTGACGTTGCCGCCCTCCGAGTCCACAAACTGAGCCAGCATCCCGCCAAAATCCTGCTTGGTGGGCGGCATGCTGAAGACGACGCCTTTCGCAGACATCTCCTCATAAAACTTCTGCAAATCCGGAACGCCGATGCCGAGCTCGACGGTTCCAGGAAGGTTCTTTTCCGAGGCCGGATGCAGCGCCAGCGTCGTCTCCCCGGTCGCAAACTCGCTCCAGTGCGGCGAGGCAAACTTCAGCGGCAGGCCCAGCGTGTCGCGATGGAAGGTCACCGCGCGATCCATATCCCCGACAAACTTGATGACATAGGTGAGCTTCATGGTTTCCCCCGCGTGAGGGAGCATACATCCGCGAAGCCTGTGCGCACCTCAGGTATGGCGAATGGCCTGCACCAGCAGCACCAGGCCTACGCACACCAATCCCCCATGGACGATTTCCAGAAAGGCGTCCCCACGCAGCCGATGGTTCAGCGCCCTGCCCAGAAAAATAGCCGGGATCGCGACGATAAGAGACAGCAGAAAATAATGCGTCACCGCCGGAACCCACAAGCCAGCAAGCCAATACCCGGCCATCGCGACGATGCTTGCCGGCAGAAAGTATCCCTGCAACGTGGCGCGGAAGTGCTGCGGCGACCAGCGCCGCATCGCTCCGTAGAGCACCAGCGGCGGCCCGTTCATGCCATACGCGCCGCCGAGCACTCCCGCGAAAAATCCGCAGCCCAGCAGCCAGGGATGGCTGTCGTGATCAAGCTTCGGCGGCTTTGCGCCCAGCCGCGCACTCACGAGTGAGTAGCCGGAGATGGCAACGATCACGATCGCAAGCGCTGCTTTGACCAGGCGCTGGGGACCGCTGGTCAGCAGCCAGACGCCGAGCGGGATGCCGACAAACGTCGGAGCAAGCAGCCAGCCGGTGCTGCGCACGTGGATCTTTTGCCAGTCCTGCGCCACGACCACAGCGGCGATGGTGATCGAAAGCAGCACGGCGAGCGGCGCGGCGACCTCAATCGGAATCGTGAGGGCCAGAAGGGGCACGGCAATCAGCGCCTCGCCAAAGCCGAATGTCGACCGAATCAAGGTTGCAAAAAACACCACCAGCAGAACGTGCAGTGTCGTCGTATCCACGCATCTCCCAAAGCCCGCATTCAAGCGCAGAACGCCTGCATTTCGATCTTAACCAACATCGAAACGCAGGACTTCTCTCCGCTGCATGGCTGAGTTGCCGACTCGTTGGCTCGCCGACTCACCCGCTCCACGCGGTATCCTGTCTGCGCCACTCACCATGCGTAGACGCAGCCGCACCACGCTCCTGATCGCCGCCATCGTCATCGTCCTGCTTGGCGCTCTTGCTTACCTGCGGCAGAAGGCGCCTCCCGAAGTCGCGCGCCTGCTGCCTGAGTCCGACGGCATCGTCTACATCAACTTCGAACCGCTGCGTGCCGCCATGCACTTCGATCAGCATCCCGTGCAGCGCGACGCCGGCTACCAGCGCTTCATCGATACGACCGGCTTTGTCTTCGAGCGCGACCTGCGCCAGGCCGCCATCGCCATCCACCACATGCAGGATCCGCGCGGACCGAACGGGCCAGTCGCCTACTCCGAGGTCTTCGCCGGCCACTTCGATCACAAGCGCCTCACCGCGTGGCTCGAATCGAACGGCAAATCCCGCGAGCAGTACGCCGACCGCGCCATCTACAGCTTGCCCAGCCAGGGGCGCACCGTGCGCGTCGTCATGCTCGGCTATGACATGGTTGCCGTATCCAACACGCCGACTGCGGAGCAGATCCACGCCATCGTCGATCGCTACCGCACTGCCGCGCTGCCCTTTTCCGGCTCCTCCGTGCTCTCGGATTACTACAGTCAGGTGCCCGCGCTCTCCATCGCATGGGGCATCGGGCGCATCTCGCTGCCCTTCTGGTCGGAGGGCAGCCCGCGCATCTTCGGCGTGACCCTGCCGCTCGACAGGGACACCGCCTTTATCGCATCGGTGCGCTATCTGGGCAATCTGCGGCTGCGCGTGGAGGAGATCGCGCCCAGCCAGGCCGATGCCGCCGCCACTACGAGCGCACTGCAGAACATGCTCGGCCTGGTCTCCGCAGCGCTGACCGCGGTCCAGAACAATCCGCAGAGCAAGGACTACCGCAGTCTCGTCAACAGCGCGACCGTGACCCAGCACGGCAGCCGCGCTGTTCTCACAGCGACCGTCCCCATCGACCTGGTGAAGCAGTTCGCCGGCAATCCCTAGTGAGTCAGCCCTGAACCGCCGCATCTCACTAGACTGACTCGCAGACTTGCCGACTCGCTGACGCCCCTGTCCGCCGCCGATTTGTCAGGGAGCCTGACACAACTGTATCGTTAACTAAACGTTTTTCTCACCGCAAACGCCGCGGTGCCACGATCCCGATCTCCTCACTCCCCACCCGGAGGAAATGCATGTTCCGTATGACTCACGCGTCGCGCGTACTGGGCCCTCTCCTCTTTCCCGCTCTGCTGCTGACTGCCCCCGCCGCTCTGCTCGCGCAAGGCACGCAGGTCATCACGGGCAAGGCCGCGTTCACCGACTATTCCCAGGAGCATCCCGGCACCAAGCGCAAGATCACCGTGGCCGATCTGCCCGCGCCGTACGCAACCGAGTCCGTCGACAACGGTCCCAGCGTCGCACCGCGACCCGAGGGCGCCATGCCCGAAGCCCCTGCCGGCTTCAAGGTCGAGCTCTACTCCTCCGACCTGAAAAATCCGCGGCTCATCCGTACCGCGCCCAACGGCGACCTGTTTGTCGTCGAAAGCGAGCCCGACCGCAGCGGCGACAGCGGCACCGTCAAAGTCTTCCGCGGCGTGGACGCGAAGGGCCAGCCGAAGCAGGTAGAGACCTTCGCGACCGGACTGAAGCAGCCCTTCGGCCTCGCCTTCTATCCGCTCGGCCCGAATCCGAAGTGGGTCTACATCGGCAATACCGACTCCGTCGTGAAGTTCCCCTACAAGAACGGCGACATGAAGGCGAGCGGGCCATCGCAGGTGGTCGTCGCGTCGCTGCCCGGCGGCGGCCGTCTGCGCGGCGGCGGTCACTGGACCCGCGATGTCGTCTTCTCGAAAGACGGCCAGCGCATGTTCGTCTCCGTCGGCTCCCACTCGAACGTCGATGACCCGGACACCACGCCCGCGGAATTTCATCGCGCCGACGTTCTCGAGTACACGCCCCAGGGCAAGTTCGTTAAGGTCTACGCGTCGGGCATTCGCAACTGCGTCGGCGAAGCCATCAATCCCACCACCGGCCAGCTCTGGTGCTCGGTAAATGAGCGCGACGGCCTTGGCGACAATCTGGTGCCTGACTACATCACGCATGTGCAGGAGGGCGGCTTCTACGGCTGGCCCTGGTTCTACATGGGCAATCATCAGGACCCGCGGCACAAAGGCAAGCATCCTGAGCTTGCGAGCAAAGTGATAGTGCCGGACGTGCTTCTGCAGCCACACTTCGCCTCGCTGGAGATGACCTTTGACGAAGGCAGGCAGTTCCCTGCTTCCTACAAGGGCTGGGCCTTCGCTGCGGAGCACGGCTCCTGGAACAAATCGAAGCGCGCAGGGTATGAAGTGATCGCCGTACCGGTGGAGGACGGCAAGGCAACCGGCGTCTATGAGGACTTCCTGACCGGCTTCGTCACGCCGGATGGCAAAGTATGGGGCCGTCCGGTCGGCGTTACCTTCGCCAATGACGGCTCGCTATTCGTCACCGACGATGGATCGAATTCTATCTGGCACGTGACCCATACCGGCGCAAAACAGGTGGCGGCGAAGTAGTTCTTCCGCCACGAGAAGGGCGTCCGAGAGATCGGACGCCCTTTTGCTATTAGCGCTGACTCTTGCGCCCCGCCAAGACATCCTGATTGAATCCCGCCGAACCGCCGCGCGGCACGCTCAGCGATTTCCACTTCGCCGACTGCAGATGCTTCGCCAGAAACACAATCTGGCCCACATGGTAGCTGTAGTGCGCGATCTGCCGGTTGACGGCCTGCAGCACCGAGTGGCGTTCGCCGCGAATGAAGGTCTCGCGGGTAAGGTCGGCATCCGTCAGTGGCTCCAGCGCGGCAAACATGCAGGCCCAGCCCGCGTCCCACATCGCCATCAACTCGGCGCGCGTCGCCGGCGGCGCTTCAAACTCCGTGTCGCGGTTGCGGTCCGGCTTCTCGCCATCGCACTCGGGAAAGCCGGTCCAGCGCGAACGCATGTTCCCCGCCATATGCTTCACGATCTGCGCGATCGAGTTCATCTCCGGATCGAGCGTCGCGGTCAGGTCGGCGTCGGAGACCTGCGCCATCGCGCCTTCGCCCATTCGCCGGTACATGGCAAAGAGCGGCCGAACGTCCTCAAAGTAGCCGGTGGTGAATTGGAGTGCCATGCCTCTCGATATACCATGCCGCCATGCGCCCGGCCACCCTGCTCGCCCTTCTCTCTGTCCTTCTCGTCACAATCCACGCTCCCGCACAAGTTGAGAAATCCAGCCCGCTGCAGGCGCAGGTAGAGCAGATTGCCGCCCAGCATCACGGCCAAGTCTCGGTCTTCGCGAAGGACCTGAAGACCGGCCAGACCATCGCGCTCAAAGCCGACGAGCCGGTGCAGACGGCAAGCGTCATCAAGCTCGCGATCCTCTATGAAGCGATGGAGCAGATTCGCGCCGGCAACGCGCACTGGGATGACAAGGTTGTCCTGACGAAGGACAACCAGACCAATGGCTCCGGCGTGCTTGGCTTCTTCGATACGCCCACAACGCTCACCCTGAAGGACGTGCTCTTCATGATGGTCATCGTCAGCGACAACACCGCGACGAATGTCGCCATCGACAAGATCGGCCTCGATGCAGTGAACGCCGAGATGGGCCGCCTCGGCCTCAAGAACACCTGGCTCTACAAGAAAATCGGCAAGCCTGCGACCGGTCCCATGCCCGCCGATCAGAAGAAGTTCGGCCTGGGCAAGACGACGGCGCAAGAGATGGCGACGTTGATGCAGCGCATCGTCACCTGCCAGCTTGGCGACAACGCTGCTCCGCCGACAGATGCCGATCGCGCCATCTGCGGCGTCACGATGCACATGCTGCGCTCGCAGTTCTATCGCGATGGCGCGCCGCGCTATCTGGAGCCGGTCGACAGCTCGGAAGAAGGCTCGGCCATCGCGAACAAGACCGGTGCGCTCGATGCGGTGCGCAACGACGTCGACGCGATCGCGACGAAGGGCGGCCTGCTGATCCTCTCCATATTCACCTGGGACAACAAGGACCAGAGTTGGACCGACGACAACGAGGCGTATCTGACAACAGCAAAGATCGCGAAGACGATCGTAAATACTTGGGCGCCGGACGGGCCGGATGTGAAAGCATTCGAGTTGCCGCCGACATCAAAATGAGCGGATGTCATCCTGAGCGAAGCGAAGGACCTGCAGTTTGCCGGCGACGCCGTGGAGGCTCACTACGCAGAATCATCCACCGGCCTATCCGGTTGCCGGTTGTAAATCTCCTCAATTCGCGTCAGCGTATCGATCTCCTCGACCGGCTTGTCATCGCGGATGCGCAGGATGCGCGGAAAACGCATCGCAAAACCGCTAGCATGCCGATCCGACCGCATCAGGTTATTGAACGCCACCTCCAGCACAATCGTCGGCTCGACGACGCGCCACCCGCCGTAGTCCTCAAGCGTGTGCTCGTGAAAATACTGCGAGAGCCGCGCGATCTCCGCATCCGTCAATCCCGAGTAAGCCTTGCCGACATTCTTGAGCGTATCGCCATCGCGCACCGCAAAGGTGTAGTCGCTCAGCGTACCCGCGCGCTTGCCGTGTCCATACTCCGCCCCCGTGACCACCACATCGAGCGTCGCCAGCTCACGCTTCAGCTTTAGCCATGCCAGCCCGCGCCGCCCCGGCTGATAGAGGCTGGCCGCCGCCTTCAGCATCACGCCCTCGTTGCCACACGCCCTCGCATCGACATATGCCTGCTCCAGTTGCTCCGCGCTCGAGAGCCGCGCGACATCCGCGAGCACCAGCCGCGCAAACCCGGCGCCTGCCGACTCCTGCGCAGCGCCCACCGGCTCCGGTGCAGCCCCCACTGATTCCGGCGCAACTTGGAGCGGAGCAAATAGCTTCCCCTGATTCCGCGATGATTCCGCTTCGACAGGCGTACTACTCACGACCGTGTGCGCCGCCTGCGCTGCACAGATCTCTTCCAGCATCGCGCGCCGCACAGCCAGCGGCTGCTCCAGCAGCAGCGCGTCACCGCAATACAAGAGATCAAACGCCATGAAAACCACCGGCGTCTGCTCGCGCATCGCCGCCGTCACACGTTTGCGGCCAATGCGGTTCTGCAATGAGGTAAACGGCAGAGCCCGCTGCTCCGTTGCCGCGGGATCGATATTCCAAGCCAGAATTTCACCGTCGAGGATCAGCGGCTCCGTGACCTTCGCGAACGCTTCCGTGAGCTCCGGAAAGCTGTGCGTCATGTCATCGCGGCTGCGAGAAAACAGCGCCACGCGCCCAGGCTGCGATGGATCGCCGCAGTGAAGCTGGCAGCGGATGCCATCAAACTTGTCCTGAATGTGAGCCTGCGTCAGCACAGGCGGCACATGCGCTTCGATAAGCGCATGCTCTACAGAATTGTCATCGTGAGCGGAGCGAAGAGCCTGTGTTTTCGTATCGATGCCGCCACTCGTAACTTCCGATGCAAGCACCGGTTCCGCGCCGCCTCCACCCTCCTGTTCCGTGCGAACCTCTTCGGCAAAGCGCGCCATCGCCTGCTCCACCGAATCAACCGGGCTGGCCAGCATAAAGCCGAGCGGATGAAAGAGCCGCATGCGCGCCTCGCCCAGCCGGTCCGCGGCGGCCAGCCGAACCACTTCGCTCAGGTCGCCCAGGAGCATCACCGCGCGACGCACGGCGGTCAGCTCGCGCTCGGTCGCAACGGCGATCGCCTCCTCCACCTGCGCCTGCTTCACGCCGATGCGCATGTCGCCCAGCATCAGCTTGATCAGGTATTTCGCTTCCAGCGGCGTCGCACGCTCCAGCAGCGAGCGCAACAAAGCCTGGCGTGGCGCGGTTCCTTTCGCAGCGGCGATTTGCGAGAAGCTTTCCGCTGCGTCTTCGATAGTCAGCGTTGCGTTCTCCGCGCCGCCTCTCATCGCGAGCAGATCAAACGCCGCCGCTCCCATGTCGCCATGCCGCCGGTAGGCCTCATGCATCGCGGCATCGCTCGCCTGGGTCAGCTCCTTCACCACTCGCCACAGGCTCGCTCCGCCCACGCTCAGCCGGCGCCGGTCCGTCTCCGGAAACGGCGTGCCGGCAAGATACAGGGCGGCCAGTGCGGCGTCGGCAACCGGCAGCTCGCGCAGATACTCCGCCATCCACGCGCGCTTCTCCAGCTTTTTCGTCGTCCCGGCCAGCCGCTCGCACAGCTCTGCCCAGGGCTCCAGTTCCGTCATGTCTCATTCCAAACCGGCATTGTCATCCTGAGCGTAGCGAAGGACCTGCAGTTCCAAACACGGTTATAGATGCATCCGGCGCCCCTCCGCGATACTCTAATAGAGCGATGTTGCGCCTCATCCATTTCCCGGGCACTCTCCTCTAGCGGCTCCCGCCGCCATCGTCCCCCCGCGCCCTCGCCTACCCAATTTTCAAACGATATATGCCGGCCCTCCGTGGCCGAGGAGTCCCGAAATGTTTGAACGCCTCGAACAAATCGCCGCCCGCTACGAAGAGCTGGGCCGCGAGATGGCCTCCGACGAGGTCATCAACGATCACGAGCGTTATCAGAAAGTAGCCAAGCAGCACCGCGACCTGCAGCCGGTCGTCGATGCCTTCCGCGACTATCAGCGGACCAAGCAGGGCATCGCCGACGCGCAAAGCATGCTCGCCGAAACCGACCCCGACATCCGCGCGATGGCGCAGGACGAGCTGACCGAGCTCGAAGAGCGGCTGCCCAAGATCGAAGAAGACCTGAAGCTGAAGCTACTGCCCAAGGACCCGAACGACGAGAAGAACGTCATCCTCGAAATCCGCGCCGGCACCGGCGGCGACGAGGCATCGCTCTTCGCCGCGGAGATCTTCCGCATGTACTCACGCTTCGCCGAGCAGCATCGCTGGAAGGTGGAAGTGTTGTCGTCTTCCGAGTCCGGCATCGGCGGCCTCAAGGAAGTCATCGCCATCATCGAAGGCGATCGCGTCTACTCGCAGCTCAAATACGAATCCGGCGTGCATCGCGTGCAGCGCGTTCCGGCCACGGAGACGCAGGGCCGCGTTCATACTTCCGCCATCACCGTCGCGGTGCTGCCCGAGGCGGAAGATGTCGATATCAAGATCGAAGCCAAGGATCTGCGCATCGATACCTTCTGCTCCTCCGGGCCCGGAGGCCAGTCGGTGAATACGACCTACTCGGCGGTGCGCATTACGCACATCCCCACCGGCACCGTGGTGAGTTGCCAGGATGAGAAGTCGCAGATCAAGAATCGCGAGAAGGGCATGCGCGTGCTGCGTGCGCGCCTTTACGAAGTCGAGCAGGAGAAGCAGCAGGCCGCGCTCGCGCAGGAGCGCAAGCAGCAGGTCGGCTCCGGCGACCGTTCGGAAAAAATCCGCACCTACAACTTCCCGCAGAACCGGCTGACCGATCACCGCATCGGCCTCACCCTGCACCAGCTCGCCGAGATCATGGAGGGCAGGCTGCAGCCGGTGATCGATGCGGTGGTCGCCTACTTCCAGGCCGAGCGGCTGAAAGCGGAGACCGCGAACATCGCCTGATGACGAAACCAATGGCTCGGCTGCTCAGTCTCTTCTCTCTTGCGATCATGACCATTGTGACTGTGCGCGCACAGAGCACGCCTGCGCCGCTCTCCTATGATTGCTATCGCACGAAAACGGCGATCCGCATCGACGGCAAGCTCGATGACCCTGCGTGGAAGAAGGCGAAGTGGACCTCCGACTTCGTCGATATCGAAGATGACAAGAAGCCGGAGGGCGCCACAAAGCCCACGCCGCGCTTCCGCACGCGCGCGAAGATGCTGTGGGACGACCACTATCTCTACATCGCCGCGGACCTAGAGGAGCCAAACGTCACCGGAACGCTGACGAAACATGATTCCGTGATCTTCAAAGACAACGACTTCGAAGTCTTCGTCAAGCCGCTGCCGGAGACGGAGAGCTACTACGAATTCGAGATGAACGCCCTCAATACCGGCTGGGACCTCTTCCTGCCGAAGCCCTACAGCGAAGGCGGCAAGCCCGACAACAGCTGGGACATCGCCGGACTGAAGACCGCCGTCGCGGTGCAAGGCACCCTGAACAATCCCACCGACACCGACGGCGGCTGGACGCTCGAGATCGCCTATCCGCTGACCGCCTTCAACTCCCGCCAGCAGGTTCCGCTGCCACAGCCCGGCACCGTTTGGCGCATCAACTTCAGCCGCGTCGAGTGGACGCCCGGCAATCCCAAGGAAGACAACTGGGTGTGGTCGCCGCAGGGCGTCATCAACATGCACGTGCCGGAGCGCTGGGGTTATCTGCACTTCCGCTAGTTCTCCGGGCCCTGTTCATGAGAAGCCCGGTAGGTATCACGCGCGTTGGTCAGCTCCTGACCGGTCGTCAGGCGGATATTGCGTTGACAAATCAGCTTGTCGCGGAACAATCTGGAATTGCGGCGTAGGGCGCATCGGTGCAGGGCGAAAGGGGAAGGCCCACCTACGGAACGTGATCTTTCATTGCGCCGATGTCGAATCTCGAAAACCTCAGAAAGCAAGCGAAACAATATCTGCGTTGGCATCGTGAGCGGTGTTATCCGGTCGCTGCCATCATCCGGGAACACTTGCCTCGGTTCCGTCTGCATTCCGATCAGGAAATTCTGACGGCAGCTTTTCGGTTGGCAGAAGCGCAGGAACTTGTTGCGCGCAAAGAGGGTTTCGAAGGATGGCAGGCGCTGAGAACAGGAGGCTACACTGCGATGTCCCAGACACACCCGCACTCTGAGCCGATTCTCAACTCGGTGGCCGCACACCTGTACGTTCGCGACCTCAAAGCATCCACCGACTTCTTCACCACGAAGCTCGGGTTCACCATCGACTTTGTCTATGGCGATCCGCCCTTCTACGGACAGGTGAGCCGCGACAACGCCAGGCTTGCGCTACGTTCGATGGATGAGTCTTTCTTTGCCGGAGACATCCGCCAGCGGGAAGAGCTGCTCTCCGCCTCAATCACGCTGGCCACCGCGGACGAGATCAAACAGCTCTTCCTTGCGTATCAAGCTGCCGATGTACCTTTCCACAAGCCCCTGAAAAAGGAGCGTGGGGAGCGAAGACGTTCATTGTGAAAGATCCCGACGGCAACCTCATTCTCTTTGCCGCGCCTGCAAAATAACGCTTCCATGAGAAGGCCTGCTGGTGTCAAGCGCTTCGAGCAGCTTGGAGAGTGTCGAAATAGTGGTTCTGGCCCAGGATTTCGCACGTGCTGGGGCTATCTGCACTTCCGCTAAAAAGCCTGTCAGCGGATACGCGGAGACTACAACCCATCTCATAAATGCCTCTGATCTGCGAAGCCTGACATTACTTCCGTATGGCCGACAATACGACACCGACGTTTCCGTCAGCCACAAACGCAACCGCCAGAAATAGAATCGTTCGCAATGAGAACCAGATACGCGTTCTTCCTGATCGCCTTTACGACCGTGGTGGTTGTGTCTGCTCGGCTACCTGAGCGTGCAGCCGCACAAGACAATCAGACGCGAGGAGTTTGGGTCGATCCGTCCACCGGCCTGATGTGGGCCGGGAAGGATAACGGTAAGGACGTGAGTTGGCGAAAAGCCATGAAGTACTGCCACGATCTGCGATTGGATCGTCATTCCGACTGGAGGCTAGCGAACATGGCTGAGCTTCGAGGTATATACGACAAGACAGTCGAAGCTCCTGGATTGGCTGGTCCCAACAAGGCGCCTCGGGCTTTTACTTGGCATGTAAAGGGCAATATGTTCTTGACGGGAGATGAATGGAGCGGTCATCAAGTGGCCGGCCGCATGCCTCTGGAGTCGTATGAATACCATTTCGACTTTAACGGGGGCGAATCTGACAAAGATCCTAGTGGCTGGCCTTACCCCTCTTCGGGCATGCGTGCACTGTGTGTGCGCGGCCCCGAAAGATAAACGCAAATGCACGTGCATTCCGGCCGTATTACCGGCAATACGGAAGTTATACTGAGGGCGAGCAAACGCGCATTGCCGATTTATGAGATAGGTTCTACTCTGTCGCGCGACTGCACTGCGCAAGCCGATCCAGTTCGCCGAGCAGCGCGACATACTTTCCTTTGCCGAACTGACCGACGACGCGTCCCTGCACGATTTTCCAATTCTTATTTGCACCAGCCAGCAGACGGCGACCCTTGGCAGTCATCTTTGCCGTCTTTGAACGCCCGTCGCTTCCCTCCACCGCGACCAGCCACCCCTCGCGAACCATCGGAGCGATGGCGCGGTAGAGCGTCGTCCTGTCCATCTCCATCTCTTCGGCGACACGCACTAGCGGCTCGCCGCTGTGGCGCGCGATGGAACGCAACACCGCGAGCTGGGTGATGTTCAGGCCGGCCGGGGCCAGCTCTTCATCATAGGAGCGTCCGAGCACTCGTGCGAGCTTCCTGACGATGCTGCAGACACAGGCATCGGCGCCCCTAGCATTAATTGATGTATGCACATCTAAATTGTATCACCAAAGCAAGCTTCCGTCCTGCTCTGGAAAAATTGGTTTAGATGTATATGCATCTATTTGTCAGAGAGCCCATCCGATAGGGTAAAGGAGATTCCATCATGTTTCTCGCGCAAGTTCCGCCTCCGCCTCCTGCCGGTGCAAATCAGGCAACGATCACGATGGTTTCAAAGGACACAACGACCGATGCGGGCGAGCCCGTCCGCTACTTGTCCACGCCCAATCCAGAGGTGACTTCTGCGATCCTGTCGCTGCCTCCGGGAGGGAAGACGGACTGGATGACGCATCCGGTGCCCGGCTACATCTACGTCCTCGAGGGCACGTTGACAGTGGAATTCATCGACGGCTCACGCGTGACCTTCAAGGCAGGTCAGGCATTCCTGCAGGCACGCACCAAATGGCATCGCGGCGTGAACGAAGGCAAGACGACGATGCGCTTCCTGGCCGTTTTCTATGGCGAAAAGGGCACGCCGGTCATTCTCAATCCGCCACATGGTGCCTTGGCTGACGGAAAATAGTCTCCACTTTCCCGTGGAGAACCCGCCAGATCACTCATCCCACATTTCGTTGAGATGCGGGGCCGGCGGCCCAATTATTTTTCGCGAATCGTATCCGGCGCCTGCATGCCGCGCAGGAACGCGACGATCTGCCAGCGCTGATCTTCCGGCGAGTGCGCCCAGGAGGGCATGCCCCGGGAGGGCGGACCGTGCGTGAGCAGCCAGTAGAGATCGCCGTCCGTCGCGGCGGCAACGCGCGCGGAGCGCACGGGCGGTCGGCTGTCCCGGCCGTTGCCATCGACGCCATGGCATCTGATGCAGTTGTTCTGATACAGGGCGGACCCCGCGGCAATTGCATCCGGGTCGCCGGCCACCGGGTTCACCATGGTCCGGTCGCCGCCGGCACCGTGGCAAGCCATGCGCCGCTGCCGCTGCCATCAGCAATACCACTGCCGGCGCACCGGCAAGAGCCCAGATTCTTTTCCTCATTGCTACCTCTGACTGAAATTCCGCGCGCAACCGCATGAACCAGCACAGGCTGCAAACTCGACGCGTTCACTATTTGTAATTCAACCTCGCCGATCGCGATGACGCGACACCGACGATCGATCACTTCCGCCTTGTCTTCGAAAAGCACCTCACCGCATTTGGCCCCATACTGCATCCGTCTCAATTCCTACGAATCGAATATTGGACGTATAGGTCCAGATCAGCCGAACATCTACATAATGGCCATGACTTCTCTTACTGCACTCGCGAACCCAATCTGGCAGGCCGCGATCACGCGCCAGCGACACCTCGCGTACGGCGACGGCCCGGTTCGGCGCTTCTATACCGAGGTGGTGCCGCTTGCGGCACTTGAGGACCACTCGCCCGAAGCAGTCGCCGCACTCGCTGCCCTGGTCTCGCCCGGCGAGCGCGTGTGGTTCTTTGAGGAGCCGCCGCGCCTCGATCCCCAACAATGGCGCGTGACCCATCGCATCCCCGGTTTCCAGATGGTGTGTGACGCACTCGCGCCCGAAGCCGGCTCTGCCGCCGGACCACAATCCGTGATGCTCGATGCTGCAACCGACGCCGCAGCGATGAACCAGCTGAAGGCCATCGCCTTCCCCGGATTCTTCGGCATGCGCACGCCGGAGATGGGTCGCTATCGCGGCATTCGCATCCACGGTGAGCTGGTTGCGATGGCAGGCGAGCGCCTGGCCCTCCCCGGCTATCGCGAGGTCAGCGCCATCTGCACGCATCCCGCGCATCTGGGCCGCGGCTACGCGCAGCAGCTCACACGCGAGGCAACCGCGCTCATTCTTGCGGACGGCGACACTCCGTTTTTGCATGTTGCAGACGGCAACGGAGCCGCAATCCACATCTACGAGCAGCTCGGCTTCCGGAGCTGCGCGGACGTGGTCTTCGTGCAACTGGAGCGGCTCGGGCAGTAGTCCGCAAACAAAAAGGCCGGTGATCGAAATCACCAGCCCTGCTCAAATCAGTCACCTCCACCGAAGCGGAGAGATCTGCTGTTCGCGACTAGGCTTGAACGGCCGCCACATTCGTCGCAATCGAAGTTACCTTGAAGCGCTTCATGGTGACGGCGAGCTTGCGCTCGATCTTCTTCACGTCGTTGCGCTCCTCGGGCAGCGCAAAGGTATGCGCCGTTCCCGAGCGCGACGCGCGTCCGGTGCGGCCCACGCGATGGACAAAGTCCTCCGCTTCCTTGGGCAGATCGTAGTTGACGACGTGCGCGACGTGCGGCACATCGATGCCCCGCGCCGCAACGTCCGTCGCGACCAGCACCCGGTTCGCGCCGTCGGCAAAGCCCTTCAGGGCAGCCACGCGCTGCGCCTGCGTGCGGTCGCCATGAATGCGCGCCGCATTGTGTCCGACGCGGCTCAGCCGCTTTGCCAGCCGGTCCGCGCCGTGCTTGGTGCGGGTAAAGACCAGGAAGCTGCCCTCAAGCTGGCTGAGCAGATGTTCCAGCAGCTCAGGCTTCTTCTCCTTCGAGACTTCGAACATCTGCAGCGCCACATTCTCGGCCGGCTTCAGCTCGGTCGAGATGTCGATGCGCACCGGGTCCTTCAGGTACTCGCGCGTCACCTCGCGCATCTCCGGATTCAGCGTCGCGGAGTAGCAAAGCGTCTGCCGATTGGCGCGCAGCTTGCCGACAATGCGCCTGATCGAGGGCTTGAATCCCATGTCGAGCATGCGATCGCATTCATCGAGCACCAGCACTTCCACGCCATCCAGCTTTACCAGCTTGCGGTCGAGGAAGTCTTCGAGCCGGCCCGGCGTAGCGACCACCAGCCGCACCCCGCGACGCAGGGCCTCCAGTTGCGGTCCTTCGGCCAGACCGCCAACGATCAGCGCGGCCCGCATGCGGCCCTCCGGCATCAACTGCCGGTAGACCTTCTCGACCTGCATCGCCAGCTCGCGGGTAGGCAGCAGCACCAATGCGGTGATCTGTTTGCCGGGATTCTTCTGCAGCCGCTCGATGATCGGCAGCATGAAGCTCAGCGTCTTGCCGGTGCCGGTTTGCGCGGTGGCCAGCACATCGCGGCCCTCCAGCGCAGGAGGAATCGCCAGCGCCTGTACCGGCGTGGGCGTAACAAAATTCACCGCCGCGAGGCGCTTCTGCAGCTCGGGCGAAAGAGGCAATTCATTAAATAATTTCAACTTCGGTTTCCTTATGTTTCTATGCGGTCCATCGCCAGATACACCAACAGTGTGGCCGCGATGCGCAGCATGCGCTGGTCGCCTGGCATCCGATCGCGTGTCATTCGACTGAATATTCTTCAGCGGAACGGTCGGGGCGGCGCGCTGTTCTGTTTGACGTAGGGAAAAACGGTGGGGACTTCTGGATACTGCCGACCGGCATTGTTCCGCCAGCCTCCGCTCTTGCCGCACGATCCTTGCGCTCAGGAAGCCTCTCGGCTTCGCAGAACTCCCCTCACTCGACACGCGGTAAAGGGAAACGCTTTTGGGTCGGGCTGGAGGCTCTCACCGGAGAGCCGCAGGCCAGCATACTGGCCGCATTCGGGATGCGAATCGCATCACCCTTGCGAAGCGTTGATGCCAGTATAGCATTCATTCGGAATGACCACGCTCGCCGAAGCTACAACGGAAGCAGCAGCACTCCTCGCACCCAGCACGACAGCGCGCCGCGACGCCGAGTTGCTCCTGCTGCATGTCACCGGACTCACCCGCCCCCACCTGCTGACGCATCCCGAACGCGATCTCACCGAACGGCAGATGCAGCACTATCACGCAGCCATCGTCCGGCGTGCTCAAAACGAGCCGGTGCAGCACATCACCGGCACGCAGGAGTTCTTCGGCCGCAGCTTTATCGTCAACCGGCTCGTGCTCATCCCGCGGCCGGAGACGGAGCACCTCGTCGAAGCCGCGCTCGCAATTCATCCCCAAGCCAGGCACATTCTGCCGTTACGCATTCTCGACATCGGCACCGGATCCGGCATCCTCGCCATCACGCTCGCGCTCCACTTGCCCGACGCCAGCGTGACCGCAACCGATATCTCTGCCGAGGCGCTCGCCGTCGCGCAGACAAATGCGCGAACTCTTGCCGTCGCAGACCGCATCCGCTTCCTGCAGTCCGACCTCTTCGCCGCACTCGCCGACGCCCGCTTCGACTGCATCGTCTCCAATCCACCTTACGTGGCGACCGCCGAGAGGCTCGAGCCCCAGGTGCGTGACTACGAGCCGGCGGCCGCACTCTACGCTGGCGCGGACGGCCTCGCCGTGTACCGCCGCCTGATTCCCGAGGCCTTCGCGCATCTCGAACCAGGCGGTCACCTGCTGCTCGAGATCGGCCACGGCCAGCGCGACGCCATCCATGACCTGCTCCGGACCAGCGGCTTCGATGGCATCCATTTCATCGACGATCTGCAGGGCATCCCCCGTGTCGCCATCGGCCAACGGCCGTAGCCCAAAAGTCTTAGAGTAGACTGGTAGATAGATTCCGCCTGATCAGATCGAGCACACTTCCAGCGATATCTGCTCAGAGCGCCTTAAAGCAACAGGCCGAGGAGGCCCACCCTGCGTTCCTCACTCGTTTACGCCGCCAGTAAAGAGATCCCCAACCGGTTTCAGCTATGCCAAACCATCAGCAAGGCCGCGCGCGTGCTGCACCTGAACAACAGCCCGACAGAAAGCACCATCAACCGCGTGCTGCAGAACATCTCGCATCCTGCGTCAGAGTTAAAAGCCGACACTCCGGAAGTCGCTCTATAACGAGAAAGGTGAGAGCCGCCTCGCTCTCACCCTCGGATGTTCCTCTTCAAGCTACGCGCTCATCACTCTGCGTCGATACGCCTCCGGACTCTCGATAAGAAATTTCGTTTGTCCCGCAAGGACCAGCAAATCCCGATCACCGCTTACAAGAGCATCCGCTTTGCCGGCGAGAGCCAGGTCCAGTAGCGGCTGATCCTTTTTGTCCCGGCACACAACGCTGCACTTCCTGGTGACCTCCACCACCTCGCAGTAGGGCAGATAGTCGGCAAGAAGTTCGTCTCGCCGCTCCACCGTCAGGTGAAACTTGCGGTATTTGAGAATTTCAATCAGTTCCTCCGCCGTGTCCCGGGAAACGAGAGGAACGCACTCGCCATTACGCCAGTGCGCACGCAACCACGCCAGTTGTCCGCCTTGGAAGACGAGTGTCGAGAGAACAACTGACGTATCGAAGACGATTCGTCGCTTCACTTCTTGCTGCGTCGTGCCCACGCGACGGCGTCTTTCACGTCCTGCTCGGTGATGCCCAACTCAGCCAGCTTCGCACGGACCTCATCCCCGCGACTCTTTCGCAGCGGACGCAGCGTAATCGAATCCCCATCCGTACTGACATCGAAGTGCTCAACGCCGGGGAACCGGCTGGCGACTGCCTTAGGCAGGGTGAGTTGATTTTTGGAAGTGAGTTTAGCCAGCATATCCATTCTCCTTGAAACAAGGAAGTAAGGAAATGCTACCACGCTTCTTACCGACGCTTCAGAAAATGCCGTGAAACTGTAAACCCAGCGATCGGCGCAGTCTAAAGCAGAGCGGCCAAATCCCTTTAGCAAGCAAGAGTGGGCCGCCGAACCCACCGACCCGCGCCGCGCTACCTACTTAATTACCGTCTCGCACCACCGGCTGACTTGCTGACGCGCTACCCGCAAATACCAACCATCTCTCAGCTAACCGGCCTTTGCTATTTCGCCGCACCCACGGGCTGACTCGCCGGCTCGCTGACTTGCCTGCTTGCCACCGTAAACGTCAGCCGGTTGTTCAGCGGATCGGCATCCACGCGGACAGTATCGCCGTGCAGCACCTCGCCATCCAGAATCTTGATTGCCAGCGGATCCTGGATCAGCCTCTGGATCGCCCGCTTCAGCGGCCGCGCACCGTACGCGCGATCGTAGCCGGTCATCAGCAACTGGTGACGTGCGCCATCCGTCAGCTCCAGCGTGATCTTGCGATCCGCCAGCAGCTTCTTCAAATCGATCAGCCGCAGATCGATGATGTGGCTCAACTGTTCCTCGCCCAACGGACGATAGATCACGATGTCGTCCACGCGGTTCAGGAACTCCGGCCGGAAGCTCGCCTTCAGCACCTCCATTACCCGCTCGCGCGCAACGTCGAACGCCGCTTCGTCGGTTAACGCCTCGGCATTCAGCATCTGCGCGCCCAGGTTTGAGGTCATGATGAGCACCGTGTTCTTGAAATCCACGGTGCGGCCCTTCGAGTCGGTCAGCCGTCCATCGTCGAGCACCTGCAGCAGGATGTTGAAGACATCCGGATGCGCCTTCTCGATCTCGTCGAAGAGCACCACCGCATACGGCCGGCGACGAATCGCCTCGGTAAGCTGGCCGCCTTCGTCGAAGCCGATGTAGCCCGGAGGCGCGCCGATCAACCGAGCCACGGCATGCTTCTCCATGTACTCGCTCATATCGATGCGCACCATCGCCTGCTCGTCGTCGAAGAGGAACTCGGCGAGTGCGCGCGCCGTCTCCGTCTTGCCCACTCCGGTCGGTCCCAAAAAGATGAAGCTGCCGATGGGCCGTTTCGGATCGCTCAAGCCGGCACGCGAGCGCCGGATGGCGTTGGCGACGGTCGAGAGTGCCTCATCCTGGCCGATGACGCGTTCGCGCAGACGCGACTCCATTTGAACCAGCTTGGACGTTTCGCCTTCGAGCATCTTCGAGACAGGAATGCCCGTCCACTTGCTCACGATCGCAGCGATGTCTTCCTCGTCCACCTCTTCCTTTAGCATGCGCTTGCGCGTGCCGCTCTTCGCTGCATCGGACTCCGCGTCCTGCTCGGCATTGAGCCTGCGCAGTTCCGCTTCGGCTTTGGGCAGCTCGCCATACTGGATCGCGGCCGAGCGTTCCAGATTGCCCTTGCGCGTCTGCTCTTCCATCTCAAAGCGCAGTTCTTCGACACGCTGCTTCAGCTCGCTCACGCGCGTGATCGCCTCGCGCTCCTTCTGCCAGCGCGCACGCAGCCCGGTCGAGCGCTCCTTGATCGCCGCCAGTTCCCGCTCCACCACCTGCAGGCGTTCCTTGCTGTTCGCATCGGTCTCGCGCTTCAGCGCGGCCTTCTCGATCTCAAGCGAGGTGGCCTCGCGGTCCAGCGCGTCGATCTCCTCCGGCACCGAGCCGATCTGGATCGCCAGCGACGCGGCGGCTTCGTCCACCAGGTCAATGGCCTTGTCCGGCAGGAAGCGGTCGGATATGTAACGATGACTGAGCGTTGCCGCCGCCACAATCGCGGAGTCCTTGATGCGCACCTTGTGATGCGCTTCGTAGCGCTCCTTCAGGCCGCGCAAAATCGCGATGGTGTCCTCGACATTCGGCTCGCCGACGTAGACAATCTGGAAGCGCCGCTCGAGCGCCGCATCCTTCTCGATGTACTTGCGGTACTCATTCAGCGTGGTTGCGCCAATGGCCCGCAGCTCGCCGCGCGCCAGCGCCGGCTTCAGCATGTTGCTGGCATCGATCGCGCCCTCGGCCGCGCCCGCGCCGACCAGCGTGTGCAGCTCGTCGATGAAAAGAATGATCTCGCCGTTCGAGTCTTCGATCTCCTTGAGCACAGCTTTCAGCCGGTCTTCGAACTCGCCGCGATATTTCGCTCCCGCCAGCATGGAGCCGAGGTCGAGCGAGATCACGCGCTTGTCACGCAGCACCTCCGGCACATCGCCGGAGACGATACGCCGTGCGAGCCCTTCCACGATGGCTGTTTTGCCAACGCCGGGCTCGCCGATGAGCACTGGATTGTTTTTCGTGCGGCGGCTGAGCACCTGGATGACGCGGCGAATCTCCTCGTCGCGACCGATCACCGGATCGAGCTTGCCGCGCCGCGCCAGAGCGGTCAGGTCCTTGGCGAATTTTTCCAGCGCCTGGAACTTCGACTCTGGATTCTGATCGGTGACGCGCTGGTTGCCGCGCACGCTGCTCAGCGCCTGCAGAACTGACGCATGGGTTACGCCGAGCGAGACCAGCAGGTCGCGCGCCGGATCATTCTTCTGTTCCGTCAGCGCCAGCAGCAGGTGCTCCGTCGAGACGTACTCGTCCTTAAAGTCGGCCGCTTCCTTGAAGGCGCGGTCCAGCACCTTCTGCATCGCATTTGAAAGGCCGGGCTGCGAACTAGCGCCGCCAACTTTGGGCAGCTTGCTCAACGCATCGTTCGCGCGCGCCAGCAACTGCTCGGTCGGCACACCGACCTTCTGCAGCACCGGCACGATGATGCCGTCCTTGTCCTCAAGCAGAGCCGACAACATATGCATCGGCGTCAGCTCCGGATTGCCGTGCTCCAGCGCGAGATTGGTCGCTGCCTGCACGGCCTCCTGCGACTTGACCGTAAATTTGTCCCAACGAATCGCCATACTATTACCTCACTTGCCTCAAACGGAGGTTGAGATCACCTCCAATCGTGCTCCAAAGCGCATCTAAAGGCCACTTTCGCGACCAAAAATCATCCTCAAATAACAAGCTGCGGAAGAGCGCCCTTTTCCGCCCTCCCGCAGCAAAAACGCCAACTTCACCAAGGACTTACGCCGTCTTGCCGGCCTCAACCTGCTTCTGATTGGAAGTCACAGAACCCACACCAATCTTGATCTGGCGCGGCTTGGCTTCAGCCTTCTTCGGGAACTCCAGTTGCAGCACACCAGCGTCGTAGGTGGCCTTCACATTCTCGGCATCAACGCTGTTCGGCAGCGTGAAACTGCGCGCAAAGGTGCCGTAGCGGTGCTCCATGCGATGGAAGTTTTCCTGCTTCTCTTCCTTATCGAACTTGCGTTCGCCGCGTACAGTCAGGGTGCGGCCTTCCACCTGGATATCGATGTCCTCCTGCTTCACGCCAGGGACTTCGAGCTTGAGGCCAAGCTTCTGGTCATCCTCGTAGATGTCGACGGGCGGGGCGAAGCTGGCTGCGCTCAGCACCTCATCCTCGTTCTGTCCACGACTGTAGTCTTGGAAAAGCGAGTTTAGACGGCTTTGCAGCGAAACGACTTCACGGAACGGATCCCAACGAACGATTGCCATATCATTTTCTCCCTCAGCTGAAATCGATTGAAACTGGGCCGGGAGCTGGAGCTACCAGCCTGCACTTAGATAGACGCTCAGCGTGCGTTATTGGTTGCATATTTTATGAGTCCAATACACTCATATATTTGACATCGTTAAATAGTTGATTCTTCGAGCGATACCGCCATCTCACTACGTACATGGAGGGGATTCATGAAGATCGTGATGTATGGCGCTACCGGAAGGGCCGGCTCGCGCATTTTGACCGAGCTGCTGGGGCGGCATCATGAGGTGGTGGCCGTGGTCCGAGACGTTGACAAGGACCCGGACCGATTGGCACCGAACAACGGGCTGACGGTGCTCGAAGGGGACCTCTCCCGGGTGGAGGACATCGCCCAGTCAATCGGCGGTGCCCAGGCGGTAGTGAGCGCCTATGGACCGCCTGCGGACAAGGCCGAGCAGCTCATCGACGTGACCCAACGGGAGATTGCCGCCGTGCAGAAGGTCAGCCAGCAGGCCAGCTCCCCGGAGCACGCGCCGCGGCTGATCGTGGTGGGCGGCGCCGGCAGCCTGGAAGTAGCGCCGGGAGTGACACTGGTTAATACAAAGGACTTCCCCGCGGCGTGGAAGCCGATTGCGCTGGCGCATGAGAAGGCCCTGGCACTGCTGCGGGCATCGTCAATCGACTGGACCTATCTGAGCCCGTCGGCCTTCTTCGAGCCGGGGCCGCGAACCGGCAAATTCCGGCTGGGACAGGATGAGTTGCTGACGGCGGCAGATGGGAAGAGCTGGATTTCGATGGAAGACTACGCAATCGCGCTGGTCGATGAACTGGAGCAGCCGCAGCATCGGCGCCAGCGGTTCACCGTTGGCTACTAGGTTGTCGTAGTATGCGGCTGGGATGGCTACGGAAAACATGAAGGTTCTGCTGATTGGAGCGGGCGGACGGGAACACGCGATTGCGTGGGCTCTGGCGAAGTCGCCGCGCGTGGAGGAAGTGGTGTGCGCGCCGGGGAATGCGGGCATTGCGAAGGTGGCGCGGTGCGTTCCTGTGGATGTCGCCGACCTGCATGCACTGGTGGCGCTGGTGGCGAAGGAGCAGCCCGGTTTGGTGGTGATCGGGCCGGAGCTGCCGCTTTCCCTCGGACTGACGGACGAGTTGCTGCGCCGCGGCGTACGGGTCTTTGGCCCAACCAAGGCTGCCGCCACACTGGAGACGAGCAAGAGCTTCGCCAAGCGCTTTCTGCAGCGGCATAACTTGCCCACGGCTGCCTATGCGGTGATCAGCGAGGAGCGGGAGGCGGAGGAGGTGCTTGGACACTTCCACTTCCCCGTCGTGGTCAAGGCGGATGGACTCGCGGCAGGCAAAGGCGTGGTGATCTGCAAAACCAGGGAAGAGGCACACGCGGCGATCGCGGGACTCTTCTCCGGGCAATTGCTAGGCGCGCCGGAACACTCGGTGCTGATCGAAGAGTTCCTGGATGGCGAGGAGCTGTCGTTCCTGGTGATCTCCGACGGCACGCATGCCGCGCCGCTTGCCCCGGCGCAGGACCATAAACGTATCGGCGAAGGTGATACCGGCCCGAATACGGGCGGCATGGGTGTGTATTCAACCGACGCCATGCTGTCGCCCGAGCTGCGGGACTGGATCATGCACCACATCGTGCAGCCGACGCTGGATGGAATGCGGGCAGAGGATGCGCCGTTTGTGGGTGTGCTGTACTGTGGGCTGATGATGACCGCGCGCGGCCCCATGGTGCTGGAGTTCAATGCACGCTTTGGCGATCCGGAGACGCAGGCCATCCTTATCCGGCTGGAGTCGGATCTGCTGGAGGCGATGGAAGCGGCTGTCGAAGGACGGCTTTCCGAGACTGAGTTGAGGTGGAAGCCAGGGGCGTCGGCGTGCGTGATTGCGAGCTCGGCTGGGTATCCCGGCCACTACCGCAAGGGGTTGCCGATTACCGGTCTCGAGCGCGCCGCACTGATCCACGACGTGGAGGTGTTTCACTCCGGAACTGCGGAAAAGGGCGGCCAGATCGTGACTGCCGGGGGACGAGTGCTGGGCGCGACGGCAATCGCTCCGGACTTGGAATGGGCACTCGCTAAGGCCTATGAGGCGCTTGGGATGATCCATTTCGACGGGATATATTTCCGGCACGACATCGGCTATCGCGCGGTCAAAGAGGCGAAATAGACGCGCGTGACTCTCCGGCTTATTTGACTACGCAGTATTGTTTGCCGACGTAGCCCGACGATGGCGCCTGCTCCAGATACACGAGCCTGCCGTTGAAGTCTCTTGCCGCCGTGTTTGTGAACTGGATGTCCGCAACTTTGGCCGAGCCGAGGGCACGGCGGACGATGTGTTCCGGCAGGCAGTGCATCTGCATATCACCGGGGCCCCGCTTCAGCGCGACGCGGATTCGTGACCTGAAATGCAGAACGTGGCGTGCCCGGATCATCCGGGAGGAGAGGTCAGGAGCGGCGAAAGAATCCTGCACTCCGAAGACGAGCACGCCATCGGGCGCGAGCACTCTGACAAATTCGCGCAGATAGTTCTTCGCGAGCGCGCGAGGCACATGCTGAAGGACGATGTTGCTGTAGAGGAACGCGAAGCTTGCATCCGCAAACGGCAGACGTGAGGCGGAGTTGGCGACATAGCGGCAATGCGGATACTGGTTGAGCGACTCCGCTTGGCGGATCATCTGCTCCGAGATATCCACGCCAACACACGAAGCAAATCGGCGCGCCAAACCCTGCGTGAGTCGGCCGACACCGCAGCCAAAATCGAGCGCAGCACCGGTAAATTCGGGAGAGCGGCCGATTGCGGCGAGATGGCTCAAGACCCTCTCGATTTCAGCATCGCCTGTCGCCATGAATTCAGCGACATCCCACTTGCCCCCAGCTTTGCTGTCATCGGTGAGGATGGCGCTGAGTGCATCGCGGCCGGCGAGGCTTTCCCAGGCGTTCTTCAGCTTGTTGAGACTGGTCACGGAGTCAGCTTTCCGGCCCGAATTGTATCTGGCTTAGAGGGACTCCACGTTCTGCGTGTTTCAGAACAGCAAAAACGCCGGGCATCGCCCGGCGTCTGGAGCTGGACCGCCTGCGCGGATCAGCTAGGTTGGATCGGCTCGTTCTTCGTCGCCGAGACGGCGGTGTCCTGCTTGGCGGTGGGCTCTGGCGTGCCCTTGATGCCGTCCTTGAAACCCTTGAGGCCTTCGCCCAGCCCTTTGCCGAGCTCCGGCAGCTTACGTGGTCCGAAGACCAGCAGCGCAACGACCAGAACCAGGATGAGATGTGTCGGTGTCAGTAGTTCGCCCATAGTGGGATGTCCTTCCGCAGGGATCTTCTCCGCAGCCTCATTGTCGCATACGCGTGCGGCGCTCTGCTTTCCCCTATGGTACGCCTGCGGGGCGGCGGTGGATTCATGGAATGCAGGTAATGACACAGCAATGACATGGCACCCATCTCGTCCAGCGGGTCAATTGGGCCGCGAAACCGTCGCAAGGCGCTTCTCCACCATGCTGTAGAAAGTGCCGAGATTTTCCGCTGCTCCGAGGGTGAGCCGCCGGTAGACCTTCATGGTGGGCCAGAGACGGGACCCGGCTACGTCGAGCGTGGGGACGACTGAACTGCCCTCGCCAGCCACCTCACGACTGCCAGGATAGGCAGCGAGCAGCCAGATACCATTCCAGCGGCGCCGCAGCGCCTCGCCGAAGTAGCTGCCCCACAGGCGCGACTGGAAGTCGAGATCGACCGCAGCCTGCTCATCGAGCAGATGTTCGAGGGCGTCGATCGATGTGGGAGTGTAGTCGAGCAGCACGCGATGCTGCTGGCGCGCAATGAGCACGGCCTCATCGGCGTAGGCACGAATCATCTCGTCGATGGAGGCGAAGTTGAGCGCGTCGAGTCTGGCTTTGCTGTCGAACATGCGAATGCTTCCAGACTAGCGCGTCCCGGGATAGCGCGTCCGGTGCACGGGCCGCCCGACTCGCAAGGCGGCGACGAAGGCATGTATTCTGATGTGTCAGAAGCAGGAATCGTCAGGAGTCATTGTCGCGCGGGCCGTAGTGTTGGCTTCCGCAGGTACGCTGGCTTGATGTTCGCTGACGTCATTTGGGGAGGCAGTCCGTTTTGTCCAAGTCTTTCGGTATCTGCAGGAGCATGGTTCTCCTGCTAGGCGGCGCGATGCTGGCCGCTGCGGCATTTGCCCAGAGCACCACCCAGAACAGCGGTTCGAATACACAAAAGCTGCCTCCACCGCCCACCATTGACACCAATGTCAACCAGAACGAGACGCTGTCGGCGGTTCGCTACGACAACAAGTACGAGATCTATGGCGGCCTGGGCTTCTCGCACTTCAAAGCCGGACCGCAGCTTGCCGCAGGCGCAAACCTGGGCGGCTTCGATGTCCAGGGCACGTGGTGGCTGTGGCGGCGGCTGGGTGCAACAGCCAACATACGCGGCTACTACGGCACGCAAGGCGTGAATCCGAATCCCTACGGGGTCAGTGGGCCGTTCGTCTTCGAGCATTTGTTTATGGGCGGCGCGACTTACCGCCTGATTGCCCGCGAACACGCCGCGCTGAGCGCGCATGGCCTGGTGGGCGGTTCCGATGGCGTTTTCAGTCACGCACTGGGCACCGCGCCCGTGCTGGGCACGAAGATTCAGCCGCGCGATGTTGGAATGTACAACGACGGTCTGGGGTTTGCATCGGCGATTGGCGGCTCGCTGGACCTGAACCGTTCGCCGAGGCTGGCGCTGCGTATTTCGCCTGATTGGATCATGACGCGCTATGCCGGCTACGGGACGCCGTCGAACGTGCCTTCTGCGCTTGTGACGCGCAGCCAGAACGAATTCGCGATCTCGGTGGGGATCACGTACCGGTTCAAGATGGGCAAAGGACCGCGCTACCACTGAAGGCGGATCGGGAGCAAAGGAAAGGGCGGCCTCGGCTGCCCTTTTCCTTGTGACAGCAGCTTAGTAAGGCGATGCGCCAGCGCGCCCCACCGGGTGTAATGCTAATAGTCGCGGGTCAGCGCAGGAGGCAGTGAATATGTGGCCGGACAGTCGCATCCTCGACATATTTGGAATTCAGGTACCAATCATCCAGGCACCGATGGCGGGACCGGTTTTGGCTGACATGGTGGTGGCCGTTTCGGAAGCCGGAGGGCTGGGGTCGCTCCCTTGCGCCTTGTTGAGTGTGGAACAGACACGCGCTGAAGTGGAAGCCATACGGAGGCAGACCCAGCGGCCATTCAATATGAATTTCTTTTGCCACACGCCGGCGCGAATCGATGCAAATCGTGAAGCGCTCTGGAGACGGCGTCTGGAGCGCTACTATCTGGCTTTGGGCCTCGATGAGAATGCGTCTGTTCCGAGTGTCAGCCGCGCTCCTTTTGACGACAAGTCGTGCGATCTCCTGATCGAGCTACATCCTGAAGTCGTCAGCTTTCACTTTGGCCTGCCGGACGAGAGACTGCTGGCACGAGTAAGAACAACGGGAGTGAAGATCATTTCTTCGGCAACTTCAGTCGATGAAGGGCGCTGGCTCGAGGATCGGGGATGTGACGCAATCATCGCGCAGGGCTATGAAGCTGGTGGACACAGAGGCATTTTTCTTACCGACGATGTTTCGACTCAGGCGGGCACGATGGCACTGGTGCCGCAAGTGGTGGATGCCGTGAATGTGCCGGTGATTGCCGCAGGCGGGATTGCGGATGCGCGTGGAATCGTAGCGGCCTTTGCTCTTGGAGCAGCGGCGGTGCAGATCGGAACAGCCTATCTACTTTGCCCGGAGGCCAGGATCAGTCAGATCCATCTTCAAGCCCTGCGAAATGCCAAGGATAACCAGACGGTACTCACGAACGTTTTTACCGGTCGTCCAGCCCGCAGCATCGTAAATCGCGTGGTCAGCGAGTTGGGGATTATGTCCGATGACGTTCCAGCGTTTCCCCTCGCCGCCGCTGCGTTAGCGCCGTTACGCGCGAAGTCCGAGATGGCCGGATCGGGCGACTTCACTCCCCTGTGGTCAGGCCAAGCCGCACGTCTGGCTCGGGAGCTTCCCGCGGCAGAGCTGACGAGGCGATTGGCAACGGAAACGTTGGAGAAACTCAGAGCAGCGCAGAGCGACAACCGCAAAGCGTAAAGAACTGACCGTGCATATCTCCTATATGTAACAAATACTATGCCAGATCTGACAATCACTTGGAAAAGGGCGGCCGAAGCCGCCCATTGTGATCTGCGCAGAAGATGCACTTACACAAGTTCGAGTCCAGCAAAAAAATAGCCGATTTCGAAGCTGGCGGTGTCTTCGGCGTCCGAGCCGTGAATCGCGTTCTCTTCGATGGAACCTGCGAACTTCTTGCGGATGGTGCCCTCTTCGGCGTTTGCGGGATTCGTGGCGCCCATCAGCTTGCGCAAGTCGGCGATGGCGTTCTGCTTTTCCAGCACGAGCGCGATGATGGAGCCGGAAGACATGAACGTGGTCAGCGAGTCGAAAAAGGGCCGCTGAGCGTGGACGTGATAGAAGCCTTCGGCCTGTGACTTAGAGAGAAAGAGTTTTTTGACGGCGAGGATCTTGAAGCCGGCTTTGTCGATCTCGGCGAGGATGGCTCCGGCGTAGCCTTTGCGGATGGCGTCTGGCTTGATGATGCTGAAGGTGCGTTGCGAGGACACTACTGTCTCCTGATTGTTTTCTGAATTGGAATGGTTTCAGTGTAGCTTGCGAGCCGCTGCTGAAGCGGCCCCCACGATGTTCCGCTTATGCTTTGCCAATCACACGGGCTAGCGTTTCACCGATCTCTGCCGGCGATTGCACCACGTGGATGCCGGCTTCCTTGAGCGCCTTCATCTTGTCTGCTGCCGTTCCCTGGCCACCGGAGATGATCGCTCCGGCGTGGCCCATGCGGCGGCCTGGAGGCGCTGTCTGGCCGGCGATGAAGCCGACGACCGGCTTCTTCACGTTGGCCTTGACGTAGGCAGCGGCGGTTTCTTCCGCTGTGCCGCCAATCTCGCCGATGAGAATGATGGACTCGGTCTCCGGGTCTTCATTGAGCAGCTTGAGCGCGTCAACATGGGTGGTGCCGATGATAGGGTCACCGCCGATACCGATGGCGGTGGACTGGCCAATGCCGCGCTGCGTGAGTTGATAGACCGCTTCGTAGGTCAGCGTGCCGGAGCGGGAGACGATGCCGACCGAGCCTTCCTTGTGGATGCGGCCGGGCATGATGCCGATCTTGGCTTTGCCCGGTGAGATGACGCCGGGGCAGTTGGGCCCGATCAGACGCGACTTTGAATGCTTGAGCTTCGCCCACACCTTCACCATGTCGTTCACCGGAATGCCTTCGGTGATGCAGATGATGAGCGGAAGACCGGCGTCCTCGGCTTCGAGGATGGCATCTGCCGCGAACGGTGGAGGGACGAAGATGACGGTGGCATTGGCGCCACTCTTCTCTACCGCTTCGGAAACGGTATTGAAGACAGGCCAGCCTTCATGGGTGGTGCCGCCTTTGCCGGGCGTGACGCCGCCGACTACCTTCGTGCCGTATTCAGCGCAGCCTTTGGCGTGGAAGGTGCCTTCTTTGCCGGTGATGCCCTGCACGATCAAGCGCGTATTCTTATCGACCAAGACCGCCATTAGCGAGTCACTCCCTTTGCCGCATCGACGGCGAGTTTTGCTGCGTCCTGCATTGTTTCGCCTACCAGAAATTTCAGGCCGGAGTCCTTCAGGATCTTGCGGCCTTCTTCTACGTTGGTGCCCTCGAGGCGAAGAACGACCGGCACTTTCACGTTGAGATTCTCTGCAGCGGCGACGACGCCCTGAGCCAGAGTGTCGACACGCAGAATGCCGCCGAAGATGTTGATGAAGACGGCCTGCACGTTCTTGTCGGAGAGCAGGATCGAGAAGGCATTTTCGATCTGCTGCTGGTTGGCGCCACCGCCTACGTCGAGAAAGTTCGCGGGTGAGCCGCCGGCGTACTGAATGATGTCCATAGTCGCCATCGCGAGACCGGCGCCGTTCACCATGCAGGCGATGTTGCCGTCCAGCTTGATATAGTTCAGCGCATATTTCGAGGCTTCGACTTCGAGCGGGTCTTCCTCGGCGACGTCGCGCAGCTCCTTGAGCGCCTTATGACGAAACATTGCGTTGTCGTCGAAGTTGATCTTGCAGTCCAACGCAAGCAGGCGATCGTCTTTGGTAGTGATGAAGGGATTGATCTCGAGCAGCGAAGCGTCAGTTTCGACGTAGACCTTATAGAGGCCGGTCATGAACTTGACCGCTTCGTTGATCTGCGTGGGCTTGAGACCGAGCTTGAATGCGAGATTGCGTGCCTGGTAAGGCTGAAAGCCAACGGCGGGGTCGATGTACTCCTTGTAGATAGCGTCGGGATCCTTGGCGGCCACCTCTTCGATCTCCATGCCACCGGCCTGCGAAGCCATGAAAACGAGCTGCGCCTTCGCGCGATCGAGCACGATGCCGAGATAGAGCTCGCGGTCGATGGGAGCAGTCTCTTCGATGAGCAGGCGCTGGACCTTTTGTCCCTGCGGACCGGTCTGGTGGGTGACCAGTTGCATGCCGAGGATGTTTTTCGAGTACTCCTCGGCCTCGGCGAAGTTTTTGGCCACCTTGACGCCGCCGCCTTTGCCGCGTCCTCCGGCGTGAATCTGCGCTTTAACGACGACGCCTTTGGCGCCGTTGGTGAAGAGCCCGCGAGCGACTTCGAGTGCTTCATCGAGAGTGTTCGCAACCTCGCCGCGCGGCACGGCAACGCCGTACTTCGCAAGGATGTCCTTTGCTTGGTATTCGTGGATTTTCATAGGTATGTGAGAGGCAACCTCTCATAGTAGCAAGCTGCGCGCAGGGGGTCACGCGGCTAACCAGTTAGCATAGCGAGATGCAAGACCTACGTCCGCTGCTCAAAGGGATGGTGGAACGAGGCCGCACGCTTAGCGTGGATGAGGCCCAGGCCGCCGTGGGCGCGATGCTGGACGGGGATGTGACGGACGTGGAGATCGCCGCACTGCTAACCGCACTGGCGCAACGCGGCGAGACCGTCGACGAGGTAACGGGCGTGGTGATGGCGCTGCGCGAGCGGCTGATGCCATTGCCGGTGACGGACGAAGAGCGCGCGGAGTTAGTGGATACGTGCGGCACAGGCGGCGACGGATCGGGCACATTCAATATTTCGACCGCGGCTGCGCTGGTGGCCGCTGCGGCGGGCGCGAAGGTGGCCAAGCATGGCAATCGCGCGCTGACGTCGCGCTGCGGATCTGCGGATGTGCTGGAGGCGCTGGGTGTGCCGGTCGATCTTGGACCGGAACAGGCAGTGGCCTGTCTGCGTGCATATGGATTTGTCTTTCTATTTGCGCCTACGTCGCACCCCACCATGCGACGTGTGCAGCCCGTGCGGCGCGCGCTGGGCTTCCGCAACACCTTTCATCTTGCCGGACCGCTGAGCAACCCCGCCGGGGCGCAGGCGCAGTTGATGGGCGTCTTTGCGCGCGAGAAAGTCGATCTGGTGGCGAAAACAATGGCGCGGCTCGGTGTGCGGCACGGCTTGGTGGTACATGGTGCTGACGGATTGGACGAACTGACGCTGACCGGTCCGACGACGGTAGCGGAGGTGCGCAGCGGGGCAACGCGGGTGTATGACGTAACGCCGGAACAGCTTGGTCTGGAGCGCGCCCCGCGTGAGGCGCTGCTGGGTGCGGAATCGGCTGAGGGGAACGCAGCCGTACTGGAGGCGATCTTCCACGCTACGGATCATCGCTCGCATGCCAGCGCGCGGCGCGATGTGGTTGTGCTGAATGCGGCGGCCTGTCTGGTGGTGGCGGGCGTTACGCCGGACTTGAAGAACGGGATGAAACGGGCCACGGCAGCGTTGCAGAGTGGCGCGGTAGCAGCGCTGCTTCAGGGACTACGGACGTTTGGTCGAGATAACGCGACCATGCGGACCGGGTCGCATCCAACAACAAGCTTTTGACGAATCAACCGGCCCCGATAGGATTGCCGAGCGATGCCTGAGTACAAATACCGTGATTTGAAGCCGACGCCGGAGGCGGAAGAGGTCTATCGCCGTTGGCTCCGTTTTCTCAATGAAGAGTTCACCAAGCATAAGGAGCCGAAGCTGCGCAACGAGTTGGTGCGTGACACGCTGCACCAACTGCTGTTTGCGCGGCCGCATGGCGGCAAGCTGAACTTCCAGCTCACGACTGAGCTTCCATTCAACTGTGTGGAGCTGTCGCTTGACCCGGCGAACATCACGCTGGAACCCGAGTACTACGGCGACATCGACGAGCAAAAGTATGCCGAGCGAAAGCCGCTTATTTATCTGTGGCAGATGTTCGATCGCTCGCCGCTGGCGCTGAACCACTGGCTCGGCTTTCGCTTCCGCTGCGTGCTGGGCTCGCACATCTTCAAATCACTGGGTAAAAACGTGAAGATGTTCCACGGCATTGAGTTCTCGTTCGGCTACAACCTGACCATCGAAGACAATTGCACCATCCACAAGTACGTGATGCTGGACGATCGCGGCGAGATCATCCTGCGCAACGGCACGTCTGTCAGTGATTACGGCGCTGTCTATTCGCACGCGCATCATGCCAAGAATTCCCAGGACATCGACAACCGGCGGGTGGAGATTGGCCCGCGCGCGCGGATTACCTATCACGCATCTGTGATGGCGGGTGTCAATGTGGGCGAGGACGCGATCCTGGGTGCGATGGCGGTGGCGACCCGCAACGTGGAAGCGGGATCGATCAGTGGCGGCGTTCCGGCCAAGGAGATCAAGAAGAAGAGTGATGTGCGCGGTGAGGGATGGGATCGCGACAACAAAGAATGACAGCGCTCGCGTGCTACCATCGGCTGGTCGTCTGATCTCCACGTCTGACCTTAGCCACGCGTAAGATGCCGCAGAGGCGAGGGCGCAGATAATCTGTATGGGGCTGAATGGATCCCCGGTTCGCAGTAAAAATCTTTGAGTTCATCGTTCTGCTCTTTGCGCTCTCATTTCACGAGGCGGCGCATGCGTGGACGGCGTCGCGGCTGGGTGATCCCACGGCCCGGATGCTGGGCCGCGTCACGCTGAACCCGGCGAAGCATATCGATCCTTTAGGCACGATCATCTTCCCGCTGGTTGCGCTGTTTGCGCCGATCTTTGGCGGAGGCCTGATTTTTGGATGGGCCAAGCCGACGCCTGTGACAGGCCGCAATTTCCGCAATTACAAACGCGATGACATGCTGGTGACGCTCGCCGGACCGGTCAGCAATCTGCTGCTGGCGATTGGATCGTTCTTCGTGCTGCTGCTCATGGAGCACTACGCGCCCCTGGGTCGCGAGTGCCTGCAAGGTCTGCTGACCGGAGCGATCAATCCGGAGCTGATGTCGATTGCGCCAGTGGTCTTTCCCCTGACACTGATCTTTTATTTCGGGATCACGCTGAACCTGGTGCTTGCCGTCTTCAACCTGATGCCCTTTCCGCCACTGGATGGCAGCCATCTGTTCCGCCACGTCATTTCCGGGCGATTCGCGGCTATGTACGACAACCTCGGCTGGATCGGGTTCATTCTTGCGTTCATCGTCGGCGGCTGGGTGACGATGAGGATCGTCTCGCCGATACTGGCCATCTTCCTGACTCTGCTGCTCCACGGCTGAATCCCGACGTGAACGCCGGTACAATCGGCGAAGCACCCTCATGGCTTCGACGACTGACTCCGCAGCACCTTCGACCTCCGCCCGGCGTGTTTTGAGCGGCATGCGTCCCACCGGCAAGCTGCACCTGGGCAACTACGTGGGCGCACTGAAGAACTGGGCGCGCCTGCAGCACGAGACCAACGACGATGGCTCGCGCAAGTACCAGTGCTACTTCTTTATCGCTGATTATCACGCACTGACCACTGACTATGCCGACCCGCGCAACGTGGCGCAGAACACGCTGGATGTGGCACTGGACTGGCTGGGCGCGGGGCTCAGCCCAGAGATTTGCACGCTCTTTGTGCAGAGCCACGTGCCGCAGCATGCGGAGTTGCACCTGCTGCTGAGCATGATCACACCCCTGAGCTGGCTGGAGCGCGTGCCTACTTATAAAGAGCAGCAGGAGAACCTGAGCGGCAAGGACCTGAGCACTTATGGATTCCTGGGGTATCCGCTGCTGCAGTCGGCCGACATCCTGATGTATCAGGCCGATTTCGTGCCTGTGGGACAGGATCAGGTAGCGCACGTGGAGCTGACGCGCGAGGTAGCGCGGCGGTTCAATCAGTTCTGTCCTCCTCCTGGATATGTTCCGCCGACCCATGCACAACTGAAGCAGACTCTGGTGGCTGGGAACGCGAATCAGAATCTTTCCAGCGGCGTCTCGCCAATTCTGCCGGAGCCGCAGGTGCTATTGACCCCTTCACCTAAGCTGCCCGGCACCGATGGTCGCAAGATGTCGAAGAGCTACGGCAATACCATCCTGATGACGGACCCGGAGCCGGTGATCCGGCAAAAGCTGAAGCCGATGGTGACTGATCCGGCGCGTGTGCGGCGCACCGATCCGGGCGATCCAGACAAGTGTCCGGTGGGCGACCTGCACAAGGTCTTCTCGACGGCGGAGACGCTGGCGAAGGTCTACGAGGGCTGCCGCAGCGCGGGGATCGGCTGCATCGAGTGCAAGGGGTGGGCGGCCGATTCGATTGTGCGCGAGCTGACGCCGATCCAGGAGCGGCGGGCGCGTTACAACGAGAAGAGCGCGCTGGAGATTCTGCGCGATGGTGCCACGCGCGCTCGGAAGCGGGCCTCGCAGACCATGGCAGAAGTGAACGCGGCGATGCACCTACTGCCGGAGGTGGCGCAATGACGGACGAGCGCGCATCGGGAGAGCAACCGGAGTCGACTTCTGCGAAAGAACAGGCTGCGAAGCCTGCGCGCAAGAAGGGAGAAGTGGAGAGCGTCTCGCCCTTCTCCGTGACGGTCGGCCAGGTATATGACGGGCCTCTCGACCTTCTGCTGGACCTGATCCGCAAACAGGACATCGACATCTACGACATCCCGATCGCGAAGATTACGGCGCAGTTCCTGGGCTATGTCGAAGGGCTGAAGCAGACGGACGTGGATGCGGCCGGGGAGTTCATCTACACCGCTGCGTTGCTGATCCACATCAAGAGCCGCATGCTGCTGCCGCGCAGCCCAGCTGAGCCCGAAGCCGAGAGCGACGACCCGCGGCGCGAACTGGTAGAGCGGCTGCTGGAGCACGAACGTTTCAAGAACGCAGCGCAGATGTTGCGGCAGAAGCAGCAGATTGAAGAAGCCACGTGGTCGCGACCGGCACTGCGCGAATTCCAGGACGAGGGGACAGAGCCGGAGATCGCCGCCGACACAGTCGACCTTGTGCGGGTCTTCCGCGAGGTGCTGGAGCGAATCAAGCAGCGGCCGGTCCTGAATGTGGATGATGAGTCGGTGACGGTGGGGCAGATGATCGACTATCTGCGCCGCCGGCTCACCATGGAGGACAGGCCGGTTCCATTGAGACAGATGCTGCGCAATGCGCGTTCCGAGCGAGCGGTGATCTGCATGTTTCTGGCACTGCTGGAGCTGGTACGGCTGCAGGCGATATTGCTGCGGCAGGAGCGCAATTTCGGTGACATTCTGGTGAAGAAGCACACCGGCTTCGATCAGGTGATGAATGACAGCCTCGCGGCCCGGGACGACTGGCGGTGATTTCGAGCTCTTCCTGGCAATTATTTGCTTGTAGGTGAGCGATTTTCCGCTCTCATTCATCAGAAATTCACAATGCGTCCAGGTGTGGTTAACTCGATGTGCATTGTTCCGCTGCTATCTTCGGAACACGGACACGGAGACCTCCCCACCATGAAACATATCTCCTCGCTCCCCTCCGATACACACCGGTTCTGGGGCACAGGCGCGGCCGATGACAAACCGGGCCGTCGCTCCAACAAAATCGTGACCATCTCCAGCCATCCTGCATGGCCCGGGCGGCAGGAAAGTCGCGATGACGGTGGAACCGAACGCGAAGTTGCCACCGATACCGTGCACCTGATGCGCGTCTTTCACGAGGTGCTGGAACGGGTGCGGCAGGGCCCGGTACTCAACATGGAGGATGAGTCGGTAACGACTGGGCAGATGATCGAGCATCTGTGGCGGCGGCTTACCTTGAAAGATGCGCCCATTCGCCTGAACCAGTTGCTGCGCGATGCGCGGTCGGAGCGCGCGGTGATCTGCATGTTTCTTGCGCTGCTGGAGCTGGTGCGGCTGGAGGCCATCTTGCTGCGGCAAGATCGCAACCTTGCGGACATCCTAGTAAGTCGAAATTTAGCGCTCAGTTCTTAGCCGCCGATCCTTGGTTGAATCGATGCAGCAGATCCGTCGCTCCACCTTCGACTAGCTCCAGCTGACACTCTGATCTGAGTCACGGGGCTCGCTTCCTTTCATCAGAAATTCATCGCGCGCGGAACTCGGTTCACGCTCTATGCACGTTTCGCTGGTAACTTCGCGAAACCGGCAAGGGAGCCGTACGCCTATGGAAAGCGGCACAACACTTACTCCAGAGTCCCAAAAGCTCAACGCGAGCGTGATGGACCAGAAGCTCAGCCGCAGCCCGGGGCGGATTGCGATGATCGTCTTTGGCTGCGCCATCGCTGCCGGCATCATCTATGCCGGACTGAAGCTGGGTTCAGACCTTGCTACCACCCACTATCCGACGGCGTGGCCTTATGTGCTGCTCGGCGTCGCGCTGCTGATCGCGCTTGGCTTCGAATTCGTGAACGGATTCCACGACACCGCGAATGCCGTCGCCACCGTCATCTACACCCATTCGCTGGAGCCGCACGTTGCGGTAGTTTGGTCAGGGATTTGTAACCTGACGGGTGTTCTGATCTCGTCGGGCACCGTGGCCTTTGCTGTGGTTTCGCTGCTGCCGGTGGAGCTGATCCTGCATGTGGGATCGAATGCCGGTTTCGCGATGGTATTCGCGCTGCTGATTTCAGCAATTCTGTGGAACCTGGGCACGTGGTGGCTGGGGTTGCCGGCATCGAGCTCGCACACGCTGATCGGGTCGATCATCGGGGTGGGGCTTGCCAACCAGTTTCTCGCTGCCAAGGCCGGCGCTGGAACGGGTACGAGTGGCGTGGACTGGGCGCAGACCACGAATGTCTTCAAGGCGCTGCTGATCTCGCCGGTTGTTGGCTTCTTCTTCTCGGCGATGCTTTTGCTGGTGTTTAAGACGTTCATCAAGGACAAACGCCTGTACGAAGCGCCGAAGGGCGCCGCACCGCCGCCATTCTGGATCCGGCTGCTGTTGATCGGTACCTGCACCGGGGTCAGCTTTGCGCATGGATCGAATGATGGACAAAAGGGTATGGGGCTGATCATGCTGATCCTGATCGGCACGGTTCCTACGGCCTACGCGCTCAACCACGCTATCGGCTTTAACCAGGTGCAGGACTTCGCCGCAGTTTCGCAGCAAGCTGCGAACACGCTGCAGGGTTACGTCTCGCCGGCGGGAAGCGTGGGTGATCCGCGGGCGGACATAGTCCGTTATTTGCAGACGAAGCAGGTGGAACCGGAGACGGTCGCAGCTGAGCAGCAGTTGATTCGCGAGATCGGCCATGAAGTGAAGCTGTACAAGTCGCTCGCGGCGGTTCCGGCAGACCAGCAGTCGAACGTGCGCAACGATATGTACCTGGCGAGCGAAGGCATCCGGGTGATGCAGAAGACCAAAGCTCCCGCCTTCAGTGCCGGCGATACGAAGGTGCTGGCGAATTACAAGAAACACCTGGATGGCGCGACGAAGTTCATCCCAGGATGGGTGAAGCTGGCGGTCGCATTGGCGCTGGGACTGGGCACGATGGTGGGCTGGAAGCGCATCGTGGTGACGGTGGGCGAGAAGATCGGCAAAGAGCACCTGACCTACGGGCAAGGCGCCGCAGCAGAGCTGGTAGCCATGGGCACCATCATGGCGGCGGATGGCTTCGGTCTGCCAGTTTCAACCACACATGTGCTTTCGTCGGGCGTGGCCGGCACCATGATGGCCAACAAAAGTGGTTTGCAGCTCAGTACTGTACGCAACATCGCGATGGCGTGGGTCTTCACCCTCCCGGCAGCGGCGCTCCTTTCCGGCGCGCTGTTCATGGTCTTTCGGACACTCGCGAAATAGCACCTTCCGCCAAACACAAGGCGCCTGGTAATGCGGGCGCCGTTTTTCTTTGAGACCCTCTATTGTTTCGCGATCTCGCGTCCTGCCCCCGCATGGTGCCGTACGCCTGTATGGAGCTGGCAGGCTGCAGGCGGATTGGTCATCTGCTTCTCGAAGACGCGGAAGCTTGCCGTGCCCGGTTGCAGGGTGGCCCAGTAGGACGTGCTGGTGAAGATGGGCTTGTGCTGATCGATGATCTGGTGCGAGAGGATGCGGATGCCGCAGGCGAGATTCCGTTCCGGATTCAGGATCGTCCGTCCCGGATCGTGAGCCGGAAGATTCTTATCGGCCTGCCAATCGAAGTCACAGCCGTATCGCTTGCTGTCTTCGTAGGTGAGCTGCAGCAGGCCCTGCTGGTGAACGATTCGGCCGGTGACGTGATCGGGCACGGCGACCTCCGGCTCCGTGTGGCGAACATTGGTGGAGGCGTTGAGTCCGGCCTCGGCAGCAGCGACGGCCTGGAAAAGATAGGCCCACCAGGCGCGCTTGTCCACATCGCTCATGGTGTAGAAGGCAGGGCAGTAACGGCGCACATCGTGCGGCACACGGTTGCTGAGCAGTGCTGGTGGGAGGGAGCGCTCGATGAAGATGTCCCAGTGCTTGTCCCAGGTGGGACCGCCGAGCTCGGATGACTTCATATCGAGCGGTGTCGGCGGCGCCACCTTCACGGCAGGAGCGGCAGGGGCAACGGGCGTGACCGGCTTAGTGTCCGCTCTGGTCTGCCCCCAGCCCACGCTGCCCCAAGACAGCAGAACCGTCCACAGCAGAATCGTTGCGTAAATGGGGATGATCGCTCGTCGCACGCTACGGGACCGCCTGCCGGCGGCAGTTCCGGGGTAAGGCGGGGAGGGCCCATTGCTCAGACGCAGGAAATCCGCGAGGCGTTGCCGGGGCCGTGCTCCGATAGTATGAAGACTGGAGTATGGGCAGGCTGGGGCTGGGCCGCGGCTGCCGTAACGTGATGAGTCTACGAGCAAAGATCGAAGCAGTGGTGTATGCCGCGGAAGAGCCGGTGACGCTGGCGCAATTGGCCGCCGTATTCGCTCCGGAGGTCCGGGAGATATGGCAGGCGGAACAGAACGAGTCGGCCGAAGCGTCGTCGTCTGACATGGGCGAGGCTGCGCAATCGGCTACGGAAGGTGTTCCGGAGATTTCGAGCGAACCACTGGAAGCCGAGCCGGCGGGAGCTGAGGCAGGCGAGGAGAGCGCGGTTCCCGACACAGATGCGGAGGCTGCCGCGGCGAAACGCGCGATACGCAATGAGGAGCGCGCCATTCGCGAATACCTGCGGAAGGTGCTTGATGAACTGATGGCGGAACTGGACACGGGCGACCGCGGTGTCGAAATCCGCGAGATCGCCGGCGGCTACCGGATGGCGACCAAGCCGGAGTATCACGATGCGATCCGCTCGTTTGTGAAGAGCCTGAAGCCGCCGATGAAACTGAGCTTGCAGGCGCTGGAGACGCTCGCGGTGGTGGCGTACAAGCAGCCGGTGACCGGCCCGGAGATCAGCGAGATTCGCGGGGTGGAATCGGCGGGAGTGCTGGGCAGCCTGCTTTCGCGCAAGCTGATCACGACGGCGGGACGCAAGCAGGTGATTGGCCGTCCCATTCTGTACAAGACGACCAAGGAGTTTCTGCTGCGCTTCGGGCTGAAGGACCTGAACGAGCTGCCGAGCATTGAGGAGTTCGAGAAGATGGCCGGCGAGTTGGCCGATGCCGAACTGGAGCCTGCTCACGAAGGCGGACTGACCACGAGCGAGGCGGAGCGATCGCTGAACGACGATGACGAAGAAGCGGACGCGATTGACGGTGAGGAGGCCGCTCCGGTCAATGAAGCTGCGACGGCTGAACCTGCAGAAGAGGCATCTGCCGCCGAGCCTGTCATGGAAGAGAAGATCATGGAAGAACAGAAGGCTGGCGAAGCGTGAGCGGAGCCGATCTGAATAGCCAAACACCGCAGCGGCTGCAGAAGATCATTGCAGCGGCGGGGCTTGCGTCGCGACGCAAGGCGGAGACGCTGATCACGGAACGCCGCGTCCGCGTGAACGGCCAGGTTGTGACGGAACTGGGCGCGAAGGCCGATCCGGCGCGTGACCACATCCGCGTGGACGGCAAGCTGCTGCATGGCCCGGAGCAGCCGCGCTATTACATGCTGAACAAGCCGAAAGGCTATGTGACGACGGTCTCTGACCCGGAGGGACGGCCGACCGTGATGAAGTTCTTCGACCGCGTGGGCGCCCGCGTCTTTCCCGTGGGGCGGCTCGATTATCAGAGCGAGGGGCTGCTGCTGATGACCAATGACGGCGCTTTGGCCAATGCCCTGACCCGTGCCGCTGCGCGGGTGGAAAAAACCTATCTGGTGAAGGTAAGCGGCCGGCCGACGGATGCGGCGATTGAGCAATTGCGGCGCGGGATCATGATCGAGCGAGGCAAGCCGGGCGGTGGCGCAGGACGCGTGCTGACCGAACCGGCAACGATCCGGCTAATGCGCGATGCGGAGAACCCCTGGTACGAGGTCGTACTGACTGAGGGACGCAACCGCCAGATTCGCAAGCTGTTTGAAGAGATCGGACATCACGTGGAAAAGATCCGGCGCGTAGGCTATGGGACGCTGGTGCTGGATCTGCCTCCGGGCGAACTGCGTGAACTGGAGCCACGAGAGGTGGCCGCGCTGGAACGTGCCGGACGGCCGCGCAGGAAGGCTGCGGAACCGCCGCGGGCGCTGCGGAAGGTGGAGGAGCGGCATTTGCCTGCTGCACGCAAAGGTAGGCGCGAAACAGTATTTACGAAAAGCAAGTCAGCGAGTCATCGAGTCGGCAAGTCGGCCAAAACGCGGTCTGCCGGCCGTCGGCCGAGATAACGCTGGATGATGCCGGCATGGCTGCTGACGCATCGAATGGACTGGAGTGAATCATGGAAAAAGCGACGTTTGGAGCGGGTTGTTTCTGGGGAGTGGAGGCGCGCTTTCAGCAGGTGCCCGGAGTGTTGGAAACTGCGGTGGGATATGAGGGCGGATCGCTGAAGAACCCTACTTATAAAGATGTGTGCACGGACCAGACCGGCCATGCGGAGGTCGTGGATCTGACCTTCGATCCGCAGAAGGTGAGCTATGCCGCATTGCTTGATTTATTTTTCGAGCTGCACGATCCGACACAGGTGAATCGGCAGGGGCCGGACTGGGGCGCGCAGTACCGCACCGTGATTTTTTTCCACTCACCGGAGCAGGAAGCAGCGGCGCGGGAGGCAATCGCACGGCTTGAGGCGAGCCACCGTTATGCAAAGCCAATTGCGACGCAAGTGGTTCCGGCAGGAACGTTCTGGCGCGCCGAGGAATATCACCAGAAATACCTGGAGAAGCGTGGCGCGGTTTCCTGCCACATTTAATCGTCGCGGGGTTTCAGGCAATTGGCTGCCGCTGCTCTGGTCACAGTCATCTGATAGCCTGAGGGCCGGACGACTGTGAACGAGAATGACGGACAGAGCCACGCGTCTGCACCCTGGGCAAGGTTGCAGGCCCTCACGGCGCGTTTTCCATCGCTGGGGCTCTCGATTGAGACGGCGGTTTGCTTCATCTTCACAGCCTTCTTTCTTTTCTACGGCCTGGTGCCGATCTTCGGCGGCGACGGTCTTGGCCTGGTGGGCGCCGATGAGCCGCGCTACGCGCAGATCGCGCGCGAGATGCTGGGCCGGCATGACTACATCACACCCATCCTTTACGGAAAGCCGTGGCTGGAGAAGCCGGCGCTCTACTACTGGCGCGCCATGTTTTCCTTCAAGGAATTCGGCGTGCATGACTGGTCGGCGCGTCTGCCGTCTGCCAGTTTCGCCTTCATCCTGATTTCGCTCATCTACTTGCACATCCGGCGCTTCCGGCCGGGCGGCCAACTGGACGCAGCGCTGATTACGGCAAGCTGCGCGGGCATCATCGCCTTCGCGCGCGGCGCCTCCACGGATATGCAACTGGCTGCTCCCTTCTGCATTGGAATGCTGGGCTGGTATGCGTGGTACGAGACCGACAAGAAGTTCTGGCTCTTCGATCTGTACTTCTTCAACGGCGCGGCGACTCTGGCGAAGGGGCCGGTCGCGCCATTTCTTGCGCTCGCGATTATCTTCGCGTTCGCTGCGCTGCGTCGCGAGTGGTCATTGCTGCGACGCACTATCTGGATTCCCGGGGTCCTGCTTTATCTGGCGATGGTGCTTCCCTGGTATATCGCGGTGACGCGACGAAACCCACAGTTCCTTCGCGTCTTCTTCCTCGAGCACAACTTGGAGCGATTCGCCACCAACCTCTACGAGCACCAGCAGCCTAGCTGGTATTACCTGCTGATCATGCTGCTGGCACTCCTGCCATGGACGGTAATCGCGCTCCGTGCGCTGGTGGATGCAGCGATCGAATCGGTGAACGAATGGCGTGCGCGGCTGACGAAGAACCGTTATGTGAGCCATGCGCGCTGGGGAGACGCCTTCCCCGAGTTTCTCGTTTTGTGGGCGCTGTTTCCTATCGTCTTCTTTTCGCTGTCGCGGTCGAAGCTGCCCGGTTACATCCTGCCATCGATTCCCCCGCTCACCATCCTGACCGGGGATTATCTGAACCGTCTACGCCAGGAGAAGAAGGGCATCCGGCCCTGGCTGCTGGTGCTGCATGCATTGCTTGCTGGAGTCACCGTGACGCTGGTGCTGCTGCTGCCGTGGTTCATCTTTCGCGCGATCGGCGGCATGCCTCCGGTGCGGGTGATCGCTTCGGCGATCCTCACCGGCGTTGGAACGATCGTGCTCATCCTTGTGGTTGTGGGGCGATTCGGGGTAAAGCGGCTGCGCATTGCGACCATGGTGCCGCTGGTGGTGCTGGTCTTCTTTCTCTTCGGCGTGGGTCCGTTCTTCGGATTACCGGACATTCCGCAGACGAAGCGCACCATCCAGCTGGTGGATCTTGCCTATTCGGCCAGGCCACTGGCCCGCCAGCTTACGCAGCTGACACTGCACAATGAACCTGTCGCTGTGCTGCGCGTGCGGCGCGATCTGGAGTTTGGACTCTCGTTCTACCAGGACCATCGAGTGCTGGATTATGAGAAGGACGGCGTGCCTGAGCAGGCGCACATCCTGGTGGTGCGGGATATTGCCTTGCCCGACCTGAGGACGCTGCTGGCAACGCGCTCCTACCGGCCGCTTTTTGCCTATCCGGCGCAACACGTTTCCGTGTATCAAGTAGATGCGTTGGGAACCGACGATACCGCTGCATCACCACACAAGTAACGCTGGGAGCCCGCTTCTCTCTTTGCATGTGCCGGAAGGCCACGCTTACACTCGCAAATAGCCGAGAATGGGCGGACGGGAGAGCACTATTTGGCCGCGTCGATCTCCAAAAGCGCGATAGTCCGACAGGATGTGCTCGACCTGCGTCACTTCGCCGCTTCGTCCCTCCGCGACCTGCTGACAGAGGAGACTGAACTGTGGCAGCGGCGCCTGCGCTGGGACTATCGCGCATCGGCACAGCTCCTGCTTGATTACCTGGACTCGCGCATCCTGCCCGGTTTCGTTGCCACGGAAGATGGCCGGCCCGCCGGCTACGTGTTTTGCGTGTATGAGCAGCACAAAGCGGTCATCGGAGATGTGTTCGCGACGGCGCAGGCGCGGGAACGGGCGAACCGCATCGAGTCGAGGCTGCTGGAACACACGCTGGAATTGCTGCAGAGCACACCGGGGACGGGACGGGTGGAGACCCAGCTTTTGCTGCATCCCAAGGGGCTGTTTCGCGACGTCTTCACACGCAACGGCTTCGATTTCTATCCGCGTGTCTTCATGGAGCGTCAGCTTCGCCGTGAACGGCCGGTGGCTGTGAGCGCTTTACCGCCCTCATTGCACTTGCGTACCTGGAGAGATAGCGACTTTGCGGCGGCGGGGCGGCTGATCGCGCTGGCGTACCAGGGACACTTGGACAGCGTGATCAACGACCAATATCGGACGACCTCGGGGTCGCTTCGCTTTCTGCACAATATCGTGCGCTTCCCGGGCTGCGGGCAGTTCGATCCGGAGACTTCGCTGGTGCTGGCGCACCGCGACAGCGAGGAACTGGCGGGTGTCGTTCTGTGCTCGCGGGTCAATATCGATACGGGTCATGTCACGCAGCTGTGTGTCGAACCGGCGCTCCGTCATGCGGGGCTGGGACGTCTGCTGTTGACGCAATGCATGCAGGCGCTGGCCGCGCTAGGCCTGAACTACATTTCGCTCACGGTGACGGAAGGCAACCAGGAAGCCTTGCAGCTTTACCGGCGCATGGGATTCAAGTCTCGGCACAGCTTCGACGCGATGGTCTGGCAGAGGAATTAGCCGTTCTGACGACGGTGGCGCGGTTACCGGTGGATGAAGAACATCAACCAGCTTGCCACGATGACTGCTCCCGTGAACAGCACGAAGCAGTAGGCGCCGTAGCGCATCATAGCGCGCGGTTCGTTGCGCTGGGTGATGCCGAACACCGTAGATGCGAAGAGTGCAAAGAGCAGAACTGCGGTGAAGTGGGAGGGCGCGAAGGTCACGATTTCCTCCCGATCTTTATGTTGTGCGCATCCACTGCAGCGATGACGTTCAGTAGCCCTGCTACCACGATGAACTTCGTGCCGTAGTCCGCGGTGACCACCTGGACGGGGGTTTGCCCGGCTCCGAAGAGGCGGCCGCCCATGTAGAGCAGACCGGAGCCCAGATCACCGATAAATCCCAGCAAAACGAGCGGGTCGGACGGGTTTGGGGTGTAGAGCTTTCCCTGCATCAGCAGGCCGAGGATGAACATTAGCCCGATGGCGGCAAAGAGCAGTCCGCCACGTATCCAGCGGCGGCTGAGCAGATGACCGGCGCCAGGGACCAGCCAACCTAGGAGAAGCGCGCTGGAGAACAGCGGGCTTTTCGCCTGCGAGGTCTTGTCCATCTTTCTGCTGGTTGTGACGGCTTTGGCGGGCGGGGTCGTGGCCATGGAGACTCTCCACCAAATATACCGCAGGGCTATTCGGACCGATCGTATCGTTCCCCGCCGACCTTCGCGCTCCGGCCGCGAACGGCCAGGTCTCTCCCCTCCGTTTCAGGATGGCCGATGAGATGCTTAAATGCGAACCAGCTCCGTTTGCACGCGACCGGTGACTCTGGCGTCGCGATCGCCTGTCATCATATTCACTTCACTGCGGATGCCGAAGTCCTTCAGGTAGATACCCGGCTCAACGGAAAAGCAGGTGTGCGGCAGCAGGAGGCGCTCATCGTGTGTCTCGAGGTTATCGAGGTGCGCGCCGTTGCCGTGTATTTCGGTTGCAATGTTGTGGCCCGTTCGATGAGTGAAAAATTCAGCGTAGCCGGCGTCGCGGATGACAGCGCGGGCCGCATCGTCTGCCTCCCAGCCGGCGATCGGCTTCCCTGCGGCGAAGGCTTCCTTCACTTTGGTGATGGTCGCATCGCGTGCGTTGCGGACGGTCGTGAAGACAGCTTGCTCGTGCGCGGTCGGCTCGCGATCGACCACGCCGGTCCATGTGATGTCGTAAAAGACGGTGCCTTCACGATTTGGGCGGGCCCAGATATCGATCAACAGAAAGTCACCGGAGCGGATGGGGGAATGCGCGTCCGCCGTTGGCTCGTAGTGGCCGTCGACGCTGTTGGCGTTCACCGAAACATTGGGGCCATGCTCCCAGACCAGGCCGCCATCGGCCATTTCGTGCTGCAGCCACTGGACCATCTCGTACTCGTTGGTTCCGGCCCCGGAACGGACGCAGCGCCCGATCTCGCGAAAGCCGGCGTCGAGGATGGCGTCAATCTTGACCTGCGCCTCGTAATGGCTTTTCTCTTGTTCGGGAGTCAGGACCGCCTCGAAGCGGCTGACGAGATCGGCGGAGCTCACGATGGTCTTGCCGAGCTCGCGCAGGACTTCGATGGTGCCAGCATCCACCATCGACACGTACATGATGGCGTTGCGCGGCGAGTATTGCATGGCGATGCGCTCGGCACCGCTGAGCATCTTCCGCAGACCGGACGCCAGCTCTTGCCATGAGCTGTAGAGCTGCGCTTTGCCGGGCAACGGATCGAGGCGCTGACTCTCCACATGGTGCACCAGCTTGCGCGGCTCGCCGATTGGCGGCACGAAGTAATACCAGCGCCGCGTGATGTGCAGACCCTCGCTCAGTCCGAGTATGCGGTAGGCGATGGGATCGCGATGGTGATGGTCATAGAAGAGCCAGCCATCGAGCTGGGCCTCTCGCAAGGCTTTCTGAATTGCATCGAGTTGCATATCTCTGCCGATTCTATCCCTGCCATTGGGAGTTTTGATTGAGCCACGCCGCGGGCCCGGCCGGCTTTTGAATAGAAGACAGCAGGTCTCTCGTTCCACCTTCGATTACTACCGCGACGACGGATCTATGGGATGAGTTAACTCACTACATTAGACTGAAGCGCAAGGAGAGAGCATGCGCGCAGGCGGTATCCATCATGCGGAACTGATCCTGTTGCTGCTGCTCTTTTTAGTGGGAGCGCTCACTACGCTGTCGCGGCGATTCCAGACGCCCTATCCGATTGTGCTGGTGATAGGTGGCCTGCTGCTGAGCTTTATCCCAAATCTGCCACACATCTCACTGAATCCTGACATTGTCTTCCTGGTTCTGCTGCCGCCGCTGCTCTTTGCTGCGGCATTCAACACCTCCTGGCCTGAGTTCCGCTTTCACCTCGTCAGCGTTCTCCTGCTGGCTTTTGGCCTGGTTGCTTTTACCGTGCTTGGCGTCGCAGTAGCCAGCGAGTATCTGCTGCCAGACAACTTTGACTGGCGGCTGGGCCTGGTGCTGGGGGCGGTGGTTTGCAGCACGGACGCGATAGCCGCCACCTCGATTGCGGCTCGCGTCGGATTGCCCCGAGCCATCGTGGACATCCTCGAAGGCGAGAGTCTGGTGAACGATGCGAGCGCACTGCTGGCGCTGGAGTTTGCCGTCGGTTTGGTCGTCAGCGGCCAGGAGCCCGGCTTCGGGCAGGGTCTGGGGCGACTACTCACGCTGGTCGGAGGAGGCATGGTTGCGGGATTCATTGCGGCCTGGCTGATTCATCGCCTGCAACTCCGTCTCAAGGACCCACCGATCGAGATCACTCTTAGCCTGATGGCGCCATATGTCTCATACCTGCTAGCGGAGAGCATGCACGTGTCCGGTCCATTGGCCACAGTGGTGTGCGGGCTCTATCTCGGTCACAAAAGCTCCGAGGTATTCAGCACAGAGGCGCGTCTGCAGAATGCGGCCGTGTGGAACACACTGGACTTCCTGCTGAACGGCGTTGTCTTTATCCTGATCGGGCTGCAGCTTCCTTTCATCCTCAGCGGAATTCGCAATATCGGGCATCGTGAGCTGTTGTTTGATGCGGCCATTTTTACCGCTGTCGTGATCGCGTTACGCATGCTCTGGATGTACCCCGGAGCGTGGCTTGCATATTTGATCCGCAGGCGACTGCTCAAGCAGAACTATGCGCCGCCCCGGGCCCGCGCGGTGTTCGTGCTCGGCTGGACGGGCATGCGAGGCGTGCTTGCATTGGCTGCAGCCATCTCGCTGCCGCGCGCACTTGATGACGGCTCTCCCTTTCCGCAACGCGAGGTCATCATCTTTCTCACCTTCTGCGTGATCCTGGTTACGCTGGTCGTGCAGGGACTCACGCTGCCTACCTTGATTCGCAAGCTCGGCCTGTGCGAAACGGACCCGCTGGAGATAGTGGAGCGCGATGCACGCAGGCGGATGCTGCGCGGTGCCCTGGATTACCTGGAGTCGCTCGGTTCGGCGGAACGTCCTGAGGAAGCGGTCTGGCTGGACGTGTTGCACCACTACAAGGAGCGGTATGCGATGGTGGACGGGCATCCCAAGGATGTGGAAGACCCCACACCGAACCAGTGGGTTCAGATGTACGACCTGAACAGCCGGGTGCGGGCAGCGGAGCGGGCGGCGCTGGTAAAGATGCGGTATGAAGACCGCATCAGCGAGCATGTGCTGCGCAAATTGGAACGTGAGCTGGATCTGCTGGATGCGCGCTTTGTTCCGCGCAGTTAGGTCCCAGGGATCCCCCGCGAGGGGAGTGCCTTTCCAAGCGCAGGCGCGCCGCGCTACATTTATCTTGACAGTAATTTGAGAGCAGCCAGCTCCTGGAGCGACGGGCAATGACGTGGATGGCACAACCGATGACGTGGATTTTGCTTGGGGTCGCAGGCGGAGTGGTACTCGGCCTGATCTGCATCATCTGGGCGACCCAGGGGAGACCGTTGAGCGAGAACCCGCACCACGACGAATTCTGAGAAGTGCTCAGGGCTTGCGTGGTGGCATCTTGAGCCAAAGAATGCCCGCGAAGAAGAAGAGCGCCGACACTGCCAGGGACAAGAGCGCATGCGTGCGATGGTTGTAATGCACCGCCAGGGCAGCGCTCACCCACCAGACTGCAGCGCCGGCAAACCAGATCCAGGCTGTCCAGGCCGTTTTTGACGCCATCCCACTCCTGACCGGTTCGACGCTGCGGCTCAATGCTTCTCTCTCCGGCTTCGAACCACGCGATTCAACAATAAGGCTGCTACCGTCAGACTAGCAGTCAGGATGGCCGGGACGTGTGAGTCCGTGGCACCCGCCGAAGCAAGCAACCAGAGCACGGTACCGGCGGCAAGAACGTGATAGATCCCCATGTCCGCGAGCGTAGCAATGCAGTGGTTGCAGCCCCCATGCACCACCAGGGTGAGTGGCATGCCGCCGGTAATGACACCCGCCACTTTCCCGGGCAATCGGTTCCGAAACGGGTCTGGCGCGGCCCAGACTACTGCCTTCCTCGTACGATGCCCGCCCATCCTCCCTGGAGCCTCTGCGACCTAAGTAACATTCCCTTCGGCACGTTTCCGCCGCAGAATGTTGCCATGACTCACTTGGCGACGGGGCGGGTCCGCATGCTGGAACTCCTGTTACCGGCGATCGACCGGTGGTCAGGGCGCAAGACTCTCCAGCAGCAGGACAGCAACGCCCACCTGGCGCTGGGTGATCACGGCGAAGAGGCCGTCTACTTCCATCTGCGTAAAAAGGGCTGCATGGTGGTAGCGCGACGCTGGCGCTCCTCACGCCAGCCAGGAGACCTGGACCTGGTGTGCTGGGAAGGCGACACCTTGTGCTTCGTCGAGGTAAAGACACGCAGCCGCTTCGATATAGCGACAGCCGAATCAGCCGTGGATGCTGACAAACGGCGCATGATCCGGCGCATGGCCCGGCTCTACATGAGCAGCCTGCGCGAGCAGCCGAAACAAGTTCGCTTCGATATCGTGTCGGTCTACTTCAATGACGAAGCAACTGCTGAGCTGCGATTGATCCCGAACGCATTCGGCTGGACCGAGCCTGCTCACCGCTGGAACTAGCCTTTCCCGCATGGCGGCTCATCTCCGCTGCCGGTCTCCTCTGATGGTTCCGGTACTAAATAGACATTCGTTTTAGCGATCATCTTTCTCGCGGCATCAGTTCTCCTAGTAATATGCGGAGGAGGCTCCGCGGCCTTCCGACAAACGTTTGACGGAGCTTCTGCAGACGGAGGAAATGATGACGAAGAGTTTTGCGTGGAGCTTCGTTCTGCTGCTCTCCCTGTCAGCCTGGGGACAACCGACTCATCCCATTCTTCCTCTGAGCTCCGTCGCTCCGGATTTTGCTTTGCCGGGTGTGGACGGAAAGATCCATAAGCTCAGTGATTACGCGAGCAACCCCATTCTGCTTGTGGTGTTCACCTGCAACCATTGCCCTATCGCGCAGATGTACGAGCGTCGGATCGAGCGGCTGTATGAGGACTATGGCAAGAAAGGTGTGGCGGTGGTTGCTATCCAGGGCAACGATCCGAAGGCGATCCGGATCGATGAGCTCGATTCCAGCGATGTAAGCGACACGCTGGCTGACATGAAAATCCGCGTGGCATACAAGCATCTGCACTACCCGTATCTGTATGCCGGGGACACGCCGACCGTAACTGCTGCCTATGGTCCACAGGCGACCCCGCACGTCTTCATCTTCGATAAAGACCGCCGGCTTCGTTATCAGGGCCGCTTCGACAACAGCTATCGAATCGAAAAGGTTGTGACGCATGATGCGCAGGATTCCATCGATGCGCTTCTGGCGGGAAAAGAGATAGGGGTTACGCACACAGGCGTATTCGGATGCTCGACCAAGTGGCCGGAGAAAGCCGAGCAGCGTGAAGCAGCCGAACAGAAGATAGATGCTACGCCTGTCCGCCTGGAAAACGTGGATGCTGCGGGTTTGAAGAAACTGCGTGCGAACCCGAGCGGACACGTCACCTTGATCGACTTCTGGGCGACCTGGTGTGGATCCTGTCTGGTCGAATTCTCCGATCTAGAAGATACCTATCGCATGTATGGCGGCCGTGATTTCGACATGGTGACTGTCTCAGCCAATATGCCGGACGAAGAGCCTGGCGTCCTGCGCTTTCTCCAGAAGAAGCATGCCACCAGCCGCAATCTGCTTTTCGCATCTGACGATACCGCGCTGTTGCAGGCGGCCTTCGATCCTGCATGGCAGTCGGCGGTGCCATACACGATCGTGCTCGGTCCGGATGGGAAGGTCCTATACAAGACGATCGGTACGGCCGACTTGCTGGAAATGCGTCGCAAAATTCTGGCAGCGATGCCCTCTGACTACATCGGCTTCAATAAGTACTGGGCGTCCGGCGACTAAATGCCTGAAGTTATCTGCTGACTCAGTCTGCTAGCTACCGAATCGTTGAAGGTGAGCAGGCGTTGTCAGTGGACCGGGAGTGGTATTTGCATGCAGGGCGCGGACTGAATCGATCTGCGCAGACGAAGGCACTCGCGGAGCCGGAGGGTACTGGCGCAGTCCGCTCAACTGCAACGCGATGTGCCACAGAAATGCAGGATTGTTGCGGAGATATCGCTTCCACAGGCGGCGTGGGTCCTGCATCAACCGATGCAGCCACTGCATACCGATGGTCTTGATCCACTGCGGCGCATCCTGGATGCGGCCCGTGTGGAAGTCGTAGGCAGCACCTACACCGAACATGAGCGTGGTATCGAGCCGGTGCAGATAGCGATACATGAAGCGCTCCTGCTTGGGCGTGCTGATGCCGACCCAGATAATGTCTGGTTTTAGATTTCGCACTTGAGCGATGAGCGACTCCTCTTCTTCTGCGTTGAGGTCGCGAAAAGGGGGGGTGTACGTGCCTGTGATGCGCGCCCACGGGTATTGGTTTGTGAACTGCTCGCGAAGCTGCTCAGCGACGTGCTCCTCGCCCCCGTACAGGAAATGCGTGCAGCTGGCGAATTCTTTGCGACGGAAAACTTCTCGCATAAGATCGGGCCCGGCGACGCGCTGCATTCCCTTGTGTCCTTGCCAGCGGCCCACCCACACGGTTGGTGTCCCATCGGGCAGAGTGATACGGGAGGAAGCATAGATGCCAGCTAACTCCGCATCGCGCTGAGCTTCCATGATGCCGTGCACGCCTGCCATGCATATATACCCTTTGCGGCGTGCTGCAAGTTCGGTAGCAATGCGGCTGAGAGTGCCTTCCATATCAAGCGCTTCGACGGAGATGCCGAGTAGTTTGGCGGCAGGTTGCCGCTGGATCCGGTTCATAGGACGTGCTTCCCTTCTGAGGTCCGTATCGAGGCGCAGAGCGGGGGCGTGTCGAACGCTGATGCGGGATAGAGCAGTGATCGGTAGAGCTGCAGATATTGCGCTGCGATGACAGGGGCGGAGAGCTGAGGCAGAGCGATTGGCTGGCACCGATCTTGCCGGATACCACCGCAGATTGCGCTAGCAAAGCCATGTTCGGCATCCGCGTTCATCGGAACGTACACGCAACGCTCTCCGCCCAATTCGCGGAAAGCCGGGATGTCGGAGCAGATGACACGGCAGCCGGCGAGAAGCGCCTCCGCTACCGGAAGGCCAAAGCCTTCGATGAGAGAAGGCGCCAGCAAGACCTCACAATTTCGGTAGCACCATTGCAGCTCTTCTTCGGAGAGGCCATTCAGGAGCGTCACACGATCGGCAATCTTCGCGTTGGTGATGAAGCGAAGAATTGCATGCGTCTCCGGACCGGGGATGCCGACGATGACGAGACGCGTTCCTTCAGGAAGCCGCGGGGCGCGCAGTAGACGCTCGAACAATCGCAAGAGGAAGAGGATGTTCTTGTTTCGGCGATGCTGGGCCACACACAACAGGAATGGTTCGCCATGCCAGCCCCGCAACGGGCTCCAACCAACTATGTGGGGCTGCGCTTCCACACAATTATGTATGACGACAGCCTTTTGCAGTGCAAGTCTCGGCTCGAAACCCTCAAGGCGAGCGAGCGTGCTGCTGGAGACACACGCAATCGCGTCCACCGCCTGCAGGCATTTCCGCAGCACGAACCGGTTGAACACAACCTTGGGAAAACCGAAATTATCCGGAGCATCGTAGGGATAAAGATCGTGCAGAGTTACGACGATCGGGCACCGATAGGCGCGATTGCGTAGCGGCGCGGGATAGGCGAGATGCACGACATCTGCCTGAAGGCGCGACGCAATCCTGGGAAGATCTGCGTAATACCACGCGTTCCGGCTTACAGAGGTATTGCGGACCGCCGCTGCATGCAGATGCAGACGCGCATCGTCACGCGGTGCTGCATCGTGGACGAACTCCATTTGCCAAGGCGCCGCAATCAGATGCACGGCCGTGATCTGCTCACGCGTGAGCAGACAGCGAGCAAGGTTGATAGCGTGGCGCTGCACGCCCGAGAGCTGGCCGGAGGAGGATGTAAGCGCGATGGCGATTTTCACGCCAGCACCTCCGCGTGGTCCTGAGACTGCTGAACTAGCGCGCCGATTATGACGATGAACCACAATGGCAGCGAGAGATCGAATGGCTCGGTATCCGCGAGGCCGCGCACGATGATGAAGAGCAGCATGCCAAGAAAAAAGATCTTCAACGATGGATCCGTGAGCCGGCGAAGGTTCCGCCAGACACTGCCGTAAATCGCGGCCAGCATGAAGACGCCTACGGCGCCATACGCATAGAACTGCTGAAGCAGTTCATTGTGCGCGTGGCGAGCCTCGAACTCATTGAACGGCGGAACGACTTTCCAGACAGCGTGGAAGCCATGTCCAATCCACGGCTGCCGGACTGCCTCGTTGAGAAAGTAGAGCCAGATACCAATACGTCCGGTGAGCGTCTCTGCCTGGTTGCCTGCATTGGTGTAGACGACGTAGTAATCCGACAGCAGTTGTGAGAACGTCACGGCGACGAGCAGGGCCCCACCGATAATCAGAACTTTGTTTCGCCGGCGTATGGCACGATCGCGCAAAAGGATATAAGCCTGTCCAGCAAGGAAGGCGATGATCGTGGTCTTGCTCAGGCTGCGGAGCAAGGTAACGGCAAGCAGGCAAGCCTGGATCGTCCACTTGCCGTATCTCCCGCGCATGAGATATTGCGCCAGGAAGAACGCGAAGGCACATGACCAGCCGATTTGATTTGGGCCGAGGAGCTGCTCGTCGCCGAGGCGGAGATCCGACTGCGCGGGCATCAGCCACGCGACGACCGCTATCGCGCAACTTCCCCAGATGTAGCCGCTCATGATCGAGTTCACGACTGATTCGATGGGAGCGCTGCGAAGCAACAGGAGCACGATGGCGGTATCTGCCGCCATGCCACACCAGAAGGCGGCTGCCGCCGGTAGTGAAGCGGTGGCACTCCAGAAGAGGCTGATTCCTGAAAAGCCCAGAAACAAGAGAACCCAGCGGAAGCAGGGCGAACGAAGCATGGAGGGAAGTGCGTGCGGAGGTCTGCCCAGTGCGTCGACCGCAACAAGAATCAGAAGAAGATAGTTGAGCGCAAGGCTGACGATCACGCCGTCCTGCGCGTCCTGGCCCAGCATCCGCACGGCCAGTAGTGGGAAGAAGAGCCGGAACGAGAGATAGAAGCCCGTCATCGCAGCGAGCGGCATGGCTGCCCTCTCCCCGGCACGCGGTTGATGCAACGTGAGCGTGGAGGCCCGGACTGCTTGTACGTTCGCGCTCATGCTTCCTCGCAAACCGGCTTCGCTGCCGGAAAAGAGTGAGATCGCGCAGGTGCTTTACGGAGTTCATGCGCGAGCGGCAGGTAGAGAAGCAGCGTGATGGATCCGTAGCAGAGTCGCGCCAGCGCCAATCCATAGGTGCCGTGGCGGGGCAACACCCAAAACATCATCAGCAACATGACAGTACCGGCGGCGAGATTGATCCAGGTGAGAACACGAACGCGACCAAATGCCAGCAACGCATAGGTGCCGGTGACGTTCAAGCCAAGGAGAGCGGCGCTCCAGACGATGATTGGAAAAATGGGCGCCGCGTTCGTTGCGATCTCAGGGCCGCCCCATGACCGCAGGATGCGTTGGCCGAAGAGCACCAGCGCCGCCGTTGCAACAGCAACAAGGAGTAGGTTGCATGCGAACGCGATGAGCACAGTTCTGCGAATGTGAGACGGATCCCGTGAAGTGCTGCGTTCGGCGAGGTACGGAAAAAGAAAGTGCAGGCCCGAGGCAGCAAAGCCATAGACGGGCTGTGCCAGTTGTGTGCAGAGCGCATAGGAGGCGACCGCAACAGCACCAAGAGACACACCGAGGAAGAGCCGGTCCGCCTGACTGAAGACGACGCCGGAGACAGCTTGCAGCCAACTGAATGCTCCAAAACCGAGCAGCGTTTTCATCGCGCTGCTGTCCCATGCCGGCGTGAGATAGGTCGTCTTCAGAAGCTGTTGGAGACGAGAGAACTGCAGACCGGTTCCCCACACCGAGAAAACGACAGTAGTTGCGATGAGGCTGGCTACGCTATGGAGAAAATATGTCAGGGCAGCGGCTGCTGCCAGAGAAAGCAGGCGTGCGAGTATGCTGACGCGAACCGCCGCGCCGTAGCGCTGAAAAGCGCGCTGCGTGCTGATGCAGACGCTCTCCATGGTGCGCAGCCACAGAAGAATGCTCGCGATGCGCAATGACCACAAGCAGTCCTGTTGCAGAGTGCCGGCTGCCCGAACCACATGCCGCGCAACAGCTGGAGCCATCGTCCAGGCAAGGATCGCGAGAGTCGAGCCCAAAACAAGGTTGATTCCGATCATCGAGCGCACGGTGCGCAGAAGATCATCGTGCCGCCCGAGACCACGCTGGGTGGCGACATGCTGAATGTTGGCGTCTCCAAAGCCCGAGGCAACGATGCTACCGGCGCTCACGGCGGCGCTGACTACTGCCCAGATGCCGTAATGTGCCGCGCCCATGTTGCGGAGAATGACCGGCGCGACCAGCAACATCCCGACGGGATAGGCCGCGTAATCCAGCACTCCATAGGCAGCATTCGTCAGATGAGTCTTCATGGAATCGCTCCCGTCTGCGGCCTTGGAAATTTCAGTTTCGCGGAGAGGGTGCCATAGATCTGCTGCGCGAGTACCTTGCGTGGATCAATGGCACTGATTTGCAGCCAGCGATGCCACGCGAGCAACAGAGCGGCTGCGACAGTGGTGGCGACAGTGGTAAGCAAAAGCGCGAGCAGCAGCCGCGGAGGGAACGACTTTTTCTCCGGTATACCAGGGGAATCGATCACGCTGATCACAGGCACATCTTTCGCTTCCTGAATCCGTGCCAACTCGTATTGCTGGGTCAGCAGTTCGAAAACTGTCTCCTGCACCTGTACCTCGCGGTAGAGGTCTGCATACGGAACGGCAAGGCGGGGAAGTTGACGCAGGGCCGGATAGAGTTCGGTATCGGCGCTGGTTGCGTTGTGCTGATTGTCCTCTGTGGTTGTCTCGCCAACAGAAAGTGGCGCAGAGGAGCCGCTCATCTTCGATAATTGATTTTGCAGGACTCCGATGCGGGCCTGTGTGGCGCGCACGCGAACGTTGCTATCCCCGTAGATCTGACGAAGTGAGTTGAGGTTCGCCTGCTCGAGAACCATTTGGGCCTGCACTCTGGATGCGGCCTCGACCATCGCACGCGTCTGCTCTTTGATATCGACCGTGCTATGCGTGCTTGAGAACTCGCTCATGCGCAGCTGCGCGACTTCCAGGTCAGCCTTCACCTTCTGGAGCCGCTTCTCGATAAACACTCGTTCCTGATGCGCAGATGAGTTGCTGGTTCGGGTCACCAGCAGATTGAGCTCGTCAAGATACGCCTGTGCTAGATCGCGTGCGCGGCGGCGATCCGTATCCTCAACGACGACTGTGATCACGCCGCTCTTCTTGTCGTCGGTAATGGTGGTGTGGCGTGCCAGGTACTTCGCTGTGTCTACGCGATAGCGCTTGTGGTATGCCCGCTGCAGATCAAACCGATTGATCAGGTGATCCGCCACCGTGCCGCTGCGCAGCAGATCGACAAAGAGTGCAGTCGTGTTGTTGCCGCCTAGAAGACTTCCAGCAAGGCTGCCAAGTCCGCCGATGCCACCAAGAGCATGTCCTGCGAGCGCTGCAAGCATAGCGGTGGGCACGCTGGAATTGCTTGGCGGCATAATCCGGGCGGACGACTTATATCGCTTTGGCAGAGTGAAGGCGATCAGGAGGCTCAACAGCAGCGAGACCGCTGCGACGCGAAACAAGAGACGTCGGCGCTCCCACAAAGTCGCGGCGTTTGTCACCCAGTCCGGTGCCGCGGCGAGATCGGACGCAGGCGAAGCGGCCGCTACGGACGCTATCTGTACCGGAGCCTCTTCGAGCCGTTCATCAAGGAGCACGGAGCTGTCGGGATGGCGCTGTTTTGCGGATGTAGAGCCCGCTGGGACGCCGTTAGGAGTGTTCATAGGACACCCGCCACTCCAGCGGTAAACGCTGCGGACGAGGCGATCTGCGCGACGGTGAGCAGATTGCGCCAGAACAGCGACGCGCCGATGATCTTCTGCGGTACGACCAAAACGTCGCCCGGATCGAGGCGTGTTGATAGCACATCATCTGGGAACCAGAAGGTCGGCTCGCGACCGACGACGGAACCGTTGGCGCGAATGATGAATATCTCCTTCTTGTTCGCGACCTGGGTCACTCCGCCTGCACGATGCAAGTACCAACCCGCATTCTTGCCCGGCACAAACGTAATGGCGATCGCGTTGTATACCTGACCGGTGACGAGCACGAAGCCAGGACGTTTGGGAATGCGAAGCACATCGCCTGCGCGCACTTCGATGTCGGCAGGCGTGTTCTCCCAACTGCTGATGTCGGCGCTGATGTGGATGACAAGACGTCCACTAGCAGGCTGACTGCGCAGACGCGAGAGAACCTCGTTCTGCTGCTGGGCAATCAGCTGCAGGTGGGCCGACGAATCGCTGCTGCCGAGATTCGGGCTTAGGCGCGCGGAGGCCGAGCTGGTTTCGATCTCGCGGATGAGCTGTTCACGGCTCTTCTCCTCAAGCTGGCGTACCTCCTCGCGGATAAGTACCGCACCTGCGGGATAGCTGGTATCGCGGAATTCTCCGGCACGCCGCAGGATGGAACTGAGCCGTTCACCTTGCTGGAAGCCATACGAGCCCGGATGCGCTATCTCGCCCTCGATCTTGATCGAAGCGCCAATATCGTTCCATCCGGTGAGCTGATGTACGGTCAGCACGTCGCCCGCCTTGAGGCGGACGTCGTCGCCGGAGTCGTTATGATCCACAGCGTCGCCGATGCGGATCGATTTCCGATCGATAACGACCTTCGTACCTGCGACTACCTGGTAGCTGGAGAGATCGGCATCGGTAAGCAGAGCGTCGCGTTTGAAGCCGCCCGCCATGCGGACAAGCTGGGCTGCCGTCATGCCGTGCGAGAGCGCATAATCGCCCGGTCGCAGCACTTCGCCACCGATGGTGACTCTTGGTGCGTCAGCTTCATATCGACCGAGGATGCGCACAGTATCGAAGGGCTCCAGCGTGTAATTGCTGTTGCCTATCAGCACATCGGGCACATTGAAGTCGATCGTCTCCGGGTGCAGGTCAGGTGGCACGAGGCGCACGATCTCACCGCGATCCGCCGGCTCGGGCAGCAGATCCTGATAGCTGTGCAACACGTCGCTAAGTTGCATGCCGCCGTGGTACGACATCCGTCCAGGCCTCACCACATGACCTTCCATGTAAACGACACGCTGGCTGTAAGGGAGAATCGCTGATACGTGCACGTGGTCGCCGTCGCGAACGGCGCAAGCTGCGATGGCCGCGCGCGCGGATTCAGCATTGCTTGCGGCCGGGAGGCCCAGGTTCACCGTTTCCCGCCGCTGATTCGCATCGATGCGGTCGATCACGATTTGGCCTAGCTCTGCAGACACCGTGGCGCCGCCCGCATCGCCGAGCACATCGGCCAGCGTGGTCTCACCTTTCAGCTCGTAGATCGCCGGCCTCTTCACGGCACCGTAGATGTAGATTTGTGGGCCGGCGGGAGGCACCGTCAATGTGTCGCCTGATTGCAGGCGGTCTTCGTTTTGCACTCCGTGCAGAAGGAAGTCGTAGAGGTCGATCTCTCCAAGCAATCGACCGCCGCGATAGTGGCGAAGCACCCGCAAGGAACCAACGGCGGTAGGTCCCCCAGCGGCGAAGAGCGCATTCAATGGCGTGGCCAACGAACTTATGTCGAACGCCCCGGGGCGCTGCACGTCGCCGACAACGTACACGCGGATGCTCCGCAGGCGGCTCACTGTTACCGCTACCTGCACATCGCGATACTGCTTTTTCAGTGCGCTGGTGATGATGCCCTGGACGTGTTCGAGTGAGAGACCCGCTACCTGCACCGGCCCTGCATCGGGCAGATCGACCTTGCCATCACGATCGATCGTGCGTGTGAGGCTCTGTGAGATGCCGCCCCACAGAACGATCGTCAGACTATCGCCGGGCCCAACCACATAATCGGGACCGGGCGGAATGTCGAGCGGCATGCTCCGTCCGTTAGGGGCAATCTGATTCGCCGCGTAGACGTCCCGACGAAGGAACACGTTCGAACCAAAGCGCTTCAGTTTTCCGTTCTCCTCCGGCAATTGTGTGTACAGATCGCGCAGCGCAAGCATGTTGTAGGGTGCGGGCCTGCGAAGAACCTGCGGCTCATTCGGCGTGTTGTCACCCCGCGCGCCGTTGTGGGAGCTGCTTGCGGAGGGTGGAACAACATTTCGTGTACCACCGGCTCCGATGGTGGTCGTATCTGAAAGCCCGCCACCATTTTGCAAAGCGCTGCGCGGGAAGTTCGCGCCCGGCATCTGTTGGCCCGGTATCTGTGTAGATTGGGATGACGTGAATAAATCGTCGCCGTTGTCGCTAGCGGCATAGCTTTCGAGGCCCGCGTCGGTCACGTAACCACGCGCACGCAAGAAGATGGTGATGTTGGCACGCAGCTCTGGGCTCGATGCAATCTTGCTATACAGCATCTGATCGGTGATCGAGTCCGCCTGAACTGGCGTGCCCTGCTGTTGTGACAGGTCAGCCATCAGGGACTTCAATTCGACCAGCGCATCCGGCTCCTGCTGCAAAATGGCGAATATCTGGTCTGCAGAAAGTGGTGTGGATGCATTGCTGCCAAGGCCGGCTGCGGACATTTGCGTTGTAGTCGCGTTCCCGTTGGAGGACGAGGGGCTTGCATTCGTGTTCGCCGTTGTGTCAGACGTCTGACTCTGGTCCGATTGGTCCCCCATGGTGGGAAGGGTTGGCAGCATGGTTGTCGATCCCCCGCTGCCGGCAGAGGGCTGCTGCGCCCGCGAGGCTGGCGGGCAGAGTGCGCCGAATGAGGCCATGACCAACGCGATGGAAGCCCAACAGACTCCACGCGCGCGAATCCCGTTCTTTGAGGACAGCACCGCCTCGCCGCGTGTTTTGCTGGTTTGTGGTCGAGCCGCCGTTTTGATTGTGAATATGTGCATGACAGTTAGTGGCTGTACATCTCCGGTTCGCCGAGGCTGCCGGCGGACGGCAGGTGACGCAGGTAAGCAACGATCGACCAGATCTCGTCGTCGCTGAGCATTCCCTCCGCTCCGGGCATGCCGGATGTCCGGATGCCGTAATCGATCACCCACTTCAGCTGACCATCTGTGTAGGCTTGAACGTATTTGCTCGTTAGCAGCGGAACGGGCGGCGACATGCGGCTCGCAAAGGGCACGCCTGTGTTCTGCCCGTCCGGTCCGTGACAAGCAACGCAGTAATGCGAGAAAGCCTCTTTGCCGTCGGCGATTGTGGCAGCATTGTCAGGAAGAGGGTTTTCCTGCGATCTGCCGCGCACGAAAATGTGGTGCTTGGCAGCTGTCATCACCTTGGACTCCAGCGGGCTCGGCGCGCTTGCTTTACAGCCGACTAAGTGGACGACGGCCCAGGTGAAGGCACATGCGAGGAGTACGACGCGGAGCATTATCACTCCACGACATGCAGGGTGAGTTTCATGCTGCCGTGACCTGCCCCGCAGAAGACCGAGCACTGGCCTACGAAATCGCCCGCTTTGCTCGGGGTAAATGCCGTCTCGCTCGTGTGCCCCTTAGAGGCTCTAACATTGAATCCCAGCTCCCGAAAACGAAGGCCGTGAGGCACATCCGAGCTAGTGAACACGATCACGACAGGCTCACCTTTTTTCAAGGTGATCTCCGCGGGCGTGAAGTCAAATCTTTTGGCAGTGATTTCGATGTGACGGGGCATGGCCTGCGCACGAGCGGATTGAGCAGCGAATAATGTCGCAGTCGCCGTCGCTATAACGAGTGCAAAATGAGTGACCCTTAGTTTCATGCGGAAGAACCCTCTGCTGGTTGGGGTGATAGCTCTGCTAACTCGCTCATGCGCTTCGCGGCTGAGCAATTCGATTTGCCGCGGTTAGCTGAGTTGTCCTGAATCTAACCAGCCAGCAATGCGGGGTTGTCATGTCGCCGTAAGGCGATTGTCACTGCTTTGTTGGAGGTGTTGCCCCGAGATATTGCCCCGGAGACAAGTGACATTCGCCTGCTTTGTATCTCCTCGCCATGTTCATGGCTTGAGTTGTGCTTTTGCCCGGTCAAGTGACAACCAACTGACAAAGCACCGAAGATTTGGCGACACATTTATCGACGCCAGGCGTTAGCGTGACAGCTATGCCGCATCGCACGACATTTTCTTCTACGGTAGCCGCAACGTCTGGGCGATCCGGGGCGTCTACCCGTTCCTCTTCCCGGCCCGGAAAGGTGAAAGCGCAATGAGCCTGAAACAATTTCTCTATGGTCTTCTTGTCCTGGCGGCTACCTGCGGCACTTGCGACGCCGCGCCACAGTCGCCAGACCACCCGCAAGACGTGTCGCAAACAGCAGGACAGAAGGCCAGGAAGCAGGGAGCGGCAAAGCATGATTCCGTGCATCGGGACGAAGGTGATCGCGTCTTCCAGCAGAACTGCTCTCGTTGTCACGCGGCTCCGGAAGGGTTCTCACCTCGCATCTCCGGTACTGTGGTGCGCCACATGCGCGCGCGTGCTTCCCTCAGCCAGCATGATGAGCAGGAACTACTCCGCTTTTTGAATCCGTAGCCTGGTCGGGCGGTTGCGGCTCGTACCTGGCTAATAGGTCGGGACTGCGTCCGGTTCGTAAGGACGCCCGAATTTATTCAGATGCTGACCTTCCGGCTTTACCGCACGAATATCACCCAGAGCCGCCATGGGTCCACTGATATGGACTCGTCTTGTCAACTGCTCAAGTGAGTTTTGCGCCTGACCTTCTATCCAGACATGGAGACTGTAATCTCCATCCGGAACGCCTTCGATACGAAAGCTTCCTCGCGGATCGGCAACGCTGTAAAACGGTGTATCGAGCGCAATGACGACTGCGCTCATTTCCGAGTGGATGTTGCAGAAAATGTAGGACACACCCACACGGGAAAAGACGACGCTGCGGGTGGAACCGGCTTCGTAGAGGCCTAGATCAAACCGCTTGCCATCGAAGAGCGAAAAGACATTGTGGAAGAACGGATCCTCATTCGGAAATGCCACACTGCTGCCCACCGGCACCACAAGCAGATGTGGCGTGAACATCTTATTTTTTTGCAGCAACGTGAACTTGCCGGGCGCCGGCGTCCGGGCAGCGGTCGGCTGCAGAGGCTTCAGCCATATCACTGCCGATAGTGCTTTTCCGGGAATGCGTTCACCCGTCCCGCCATTACCGATCACCAACTGTGCTTTCACTTCCGCGGCGTGCGACACGGCATTCCCGGCAGCTACAAGTAGGGAGGCAGTCAACATGATCCTGCAGAGGAGTCGCGCTGGATATACAGGCAACATCAGAACCGGTACCCCGCGCCGATGCCTATCACATCGCTGAAGTTTGTTGGACCGGAGGCGTAGTTGGTCCACAGCTTGCGGTACTCGAGAGAGAAGAGAAGATAGCTGCTCGGACTGTAGATGATATTGCCGAAAGTGGATCGGTTGCGCGCCAGCCCGGCATACACGGCATATTCCGGGATCGCCGTGCTTGCGTGCACCTGGCTGGCGAATGGGTTATCGATTCCATACCCGCCGTTGAACTGAAGGCGTTCGCTTATTTTGCTCTGCAGCTGAGCCCAGCCGCCAACGTCATCCAGCGCGCGCGCAATTTCCGCCGTCCCTGCATAGAGGTGAACGTAGTCGACATAGCCTCCACCACCAAGACCCCCGAGCCCGGCTCCGCGGTATGCGCTTGTCGTCAATGCAAAATGCCTGCTCATCGGCAGGCGCAGGTCCATCGCACCCGCCCACGCATTGAACCGTTCATTCCCGCCAGTAGTATGTGGGCTAAAGTAGCCGCTCACACCAACTTCCGGCCCGGCATCGACATTGCCCGATCCAACTGAGATTCGGGCCTCGGTGCCTGGCCAGCGGCTGCGCTCCGCGCGCGAGATAGTCGCCGTAGCCGGGGTTGCACCAGGCCACTGCGGATCGGCTACGTCGATCAGTCCTGCTTGGAATTTCAACCGCGACGAACTGGTGAGGCCGATCTGGCGAGAGACGCCGATCTGCGGATTCCAGCTCCACAGATTGCCGCTCCATGCGAATACCGGTAGCGCCACTGCAACCAGCGAGGATGGCGCATTCGGTACAAGGAAACTGCGATCCTGCTGGATGAATGCTTCTGTATTCTGCCATTTCAACCCAGCGTGCGCTGTGCGCAATCGCAGCAGACCGCTGGCGGCGTAACTGGGCTGCACTCCATTGGCGAAGAAGTCGACTCGCACATCCGCATGACTGGTGGCTCCGAACAGATGAGGACCTCGTGCATCCAGCCCGAGTACCGTCTGCCGCACCGACAGCCCTGTGCTGCCGCCGCCGTCGATTGCATACGTAGGATCGACGGAGACATCCACTTGCCGCGTGTTCACGTAACTGTTGAAGAGCAGTAACCCACTCACCTTCAGCGGAAATTTCGACTCCGTTTCTATCTTTGTCTGCTCATGAGTGGCAATTTGCGATTCCTGGATAGCCTGCCGCTCGCGGATTTCCTCGAGGGTGCTCGCGGATGCGCTTGCCGCAGTCTGAGAATTCGTCGACTGCGCTGGCGGATTCGCCCTTTCGGCGGCCAATTGATTCCGGAGCTCGGAAAGCTGCTTCTGCAATTCCTGAAGCTGCTTCTGGTAGGCATCCATCTGGGACTGGGCGCGGGAGACGGCAGCCGTGAGCTGCTGTACCTTCTGCTCCGTCGTTTCGGGCGGGGCAGAAGGTGCTGTCGTATTCTGCGCCAAAGAGATGCGATCCACCCGAGCGGATAGCAGAACGGCGATGGCTAGCACAGCCCATCGCACTGGCGGCCGTGACGCTTTCGCAGGGTGCTTACGCGATTGTGAATTAACCGTCATGGCGTCAACTGAGCACTGGCTGTAGCATTCGTCGCGCTCTTTAGACCAGCAGACACGACGCGTGACACGGTAAGACGAAACACCGCTTCACCGGGGCGGCTGCTTACTACTTCTACGCTGCCGTCGTGCTCGCGCGCCACACTCCATGCAAGCGTCAAACCGAGCCCGGTACCTTTCTGCTTACCCAGACTCACGAATGGGTCGAAGAGATTCTCGCGAATTCCTTCAGCCACACCGAGGCCGCTATCGGTTATCGTCACGCTTGCCGTGGTTGCGTCCCCATCCAGGGAAACACCGACCTCGCGCCGGCCCGGGCTTTGCCTCGCCGACTGGCAGCCGTTCAGCAGCAGATTGTAGATGGCTCGTTCCATCTGCCGGGTATCGATCGCGGCGATGACATCGCCCTTCGACTCCACTCGCAGTGTTACCGATTCCGCGTCAGGATGCGTCCGCACCAAGGCCACTGCCCGGTTCACCAGCGCCGCCATCGAGGTTGGGACGCGCTGCAACGCCGCTCCTGTCCGCCCAAAGAGCAGTAGGGAGTCCAACATGTCTGTCGTGCCATTGACTGCCAGCCGGATTTCGTCGAACAATTCCGCACGCTCGTTTGCCGGTAGTGCGGGCGATGCCAGAAACTCAGCGTTCGCGTACACCGCGGCCAGATAGTGCCGTAGATCATGGGAGACGGAGCCCGCCATGCGTCCAATCGTGGCCAGACGTTCCGATTCGACCAGAGCACGATTTTTCTTCTGTATCTCATCGCGCATTTCAGCGAAGACGCGGCTTAGATAACGCACCTCCTGCGTTCCGCCGGAAGGAAGAAGATGTTTTGGATCGCCTTCCCCAAACGCCTGCACACCGGTCGCCAGCAGTTCCAGGGGGCGCGTCACCATGCGCGCCAGCAGCAGCATGAGCAGCGATCCCACGGCAATCGCCAGCAGGCTAACCAGGAATACTAGACGATTGATCTCGCGCTCTGTACGGTCCGCCTGGTCGAACGATTTCATGACCACCAGGCGCAGAGCCGCGTCCGCGCCATTTGTCATATCTTTCGCAGTTGCCAGATAGCGCTCACCGCCCAGGTCTACGATTCCCTGTCGATCCCCTCGCAGAGAGCCGATCATAGCTTGCAGAAGATCCCGTTTTTCCTGGGACAGCGTGCTCGCTACGATGTCCTTGCCCGCCACGAACGCTGCTTCGGCGCCTGCGCCTCGGCCAACCTCCTGCAGCAATTGGTGATCCACTGTGTAGCCGCTCACTACGTATCCAAGTAGGGTGCCGGTGGCCGCGCTACCAAAGTACAGGGGACGCATGGAGTATTCGTACAACCGGCCGTCGCTCAACAGATAGTGTCTGTTCGGATCGCCGACCACCGCCTGCAGGTCGCTTTGGAGCCGCTCGGTATTTGCTTCACCCTGCGCATTCGCGGAGAGCGCATGGCCGTTCGCATCGATCAAGGCAAACAGATCGTTGCCACTCGTCTTCCAGAAATCTACCGCATCGTCGGTGATGGTTCGGGGGTCGCTGGTGGTCATCAGAGCCTTGAGGCTGGGTAGGCTCGCCAACAGCGAGCTCTCCTGCTCCAAAGCCGAGCGTCGGTGCGCCTCGATGTCCTGAAACGTCTCCACCGAATGCCGTAGGTCGGCGGCGAGTGTCTCCTGCACGTGGTGCTGCAGGCGGCTGCGGACGATGAGCAGGCTCGAGGCTGTGGTCCCCGCGATGATCAACACCAGTGAGGTCAGCAGCAGAACACGGGTTCGAATTCCTGGTCCCTGTCGCTTGTTGGACACAAAAGTGAAGTCTCTTAGGGTACGAATTTGTAGCCAGCGCCATAAATTGTCTGCAAATAACGCGGCTCGTTTGAATTTTGTTCCAGCTTCTGCCGCAATTTCAAAATCTGATTATCGACCGTGCGCGTGGTTGGATAGGAGTTATAGCCCCAAACTTCGTTCAATAGCTCCTCTCGACTCAACACGCGCTCGGCATTCTCCACAAAATACTTCAGCAGCTTGAACTCGTGAGCGGTCAGCGTGATCTGTACGCCTGCGCGCCGGGCGCTCATCCTGGCGAAATCTATCTCGCAATCCCCAAACTTGTAAGTCACCATCGCCGTGGGCTTGTGCCGCCGTCTCAAAGCAGCCTGCACTCGGGCCATCAATTCGCGTGGACTGAACGGCTTGGTCACGTAGTCATCGGCGCCGAGTTCCAGCAACAGAACTTTATCGGCGACCTCGGTGATGGCGCTTACGACGATAACGGGCATCTCCGGCTGCTCGGCTTTCATGGCTTTACAAAGATCTCGGCCGAAGATGTTTGGCAGCACAAGGTCCAGCACAACCGCTGACGGCTTTATCCCATGGAACGCATCCAGACCGGCCTGTCCGTCACCGCAGACGGTGACGGTGTAGCCCTGCTCATGAAACATCCGCTGGAGCACCTTCTGCATGCGCGGATCATCCTCAACGACGAGAATGTGAGTCCGTGTGCCGCTAGGCTGCCCTTCTGGAATACCGGAGTCGCTCATGGTCTTTTCGACTTGCAGCATATCCTTTCTCTCCTATTCTCCGTGCTATTTCCTCAAGCCGTCATAGTTCCGGGTAAAGAAACTTAAGCCTATCTATTGCCGAGCCTGCAAGTTCGATTTCCCTTTCCATCTGCTGCATCCAAAGCATTTGCGGCATATTGGTGCTTCCCTGCCCGCCAGCGATCCGGACCGCTCGGTCTCGGGATAGCCAGACCCGGCTGTTCAGGACGCGACTCACGACGGGCAGCACGGAAGGTCCCGACTGCATCAGCATCTACTCCGCCTGGCCTGCGATTTTCGAATCAATAGTGCGGTTCGAAGACACGGAGACGACGCTTGGCAAACGCGCCAGTCTCGGCATCTGAGCAAACGACGCTCGCACCAATAAAAGTAGTAACGGTCAGGAGCACTGTGAAATAACTGCGCAACAGGACGGCTTTCATACACTTGTCACTGAAATGTCTCTTCAGAAAATTGATTGCTGCATACAGGGCGAGTATGAAGAGAATGCCGTCACAAATTGTTACGAACTTGTCATTCCTTTGTATTGATGTATGCGAACAGCCGGTGCCTGTAAGAAGAAAACACCCCGCCCTCGGGAATAGGGCACGGAACGACTTGAGTTTAGAAAGGAGAACAGGATCGATCGTGGGTCCGGGAGGACTCAGCCCGCGCATCAGGTGTACAGAGGCCGGATCGGACGTACAACGTATACGGATGGGGACGAAGCTCGCGGTTAGCGCCCACGACGCAGCTTAACTGGAAGCGTCCTTGTACTCTTCGAACCACGCCATCTGAATGGATTCCAGCTTCGACTCATTTGACTTGTTCTTATCGTCCGCGAATCCCGGCAACTCGGTCACATAGCGATGCAGATCGGTGAACCGCACGGTTAACGGATCGATCTCCGGGTATTTTTCCTGAAGTTGAATCCCGATCTCTTCCGAATCGTTCCAGGTGAGTTCCTGTGGCATAGTTCCTTCTCCATCTCGGTTAAGACTTCGACTCGGCCAGGGCGAGCGGTTTGCCCTCGGAGACATAGTTACGGTTCCAGCTCGGAATTTCGACGACGTAAGTGCCAGGCCCGGTGATCACAGCCTGGCAGCCAAGCCTCGAATTCAACTGCACATCGGCCGCTGTTTCCATGCGATCGAGCTCATCATCCTCTGCCTCAGAAATACCTTGATCGCCCTTCTTCACCCAGAGATGGCAGGTGGTACATGCACAGGAGCCACCGCAGGCATGGTCGAGGAAGATATTGAAGTTTTCGGCCACATCCAGAAACGACATCGGCTTACCATGATGCTCGTAAGGCATGGTGCCGTACTCGAACTCCACGGTGCGACCCTCCGGAAGAAAGGTGACGCGCACCATGTTTGGACCGGGCGGCTGGCTAAGGTCGATGGGCGGCTGCGAATTCTGCTCTGACATGTCTTCGTTCTCTATCTAAAATCTGCTGGGGCGATGGGATGCGGCGCGGCCGGCCCCTCACCTATTTTTGCGTCTGCGGCGTCCATGGTTTCCCCGTGCAGCGCTGAGGAGACGGTCGCATCCATCATGAGTTCGGCAAAGTGGCGCGTGGCTTGGTCAAGCGCTTCCGCGCACCGACGCAAAGAATCGAGATCACCGGCGTCACGCAGTATCTCCAGCTCGGTCACCAATTCGCTGATCTTTGCACGCTCTGAGTAGCTCAGTTGTTGCCATGCCGGATGATCCGGCGCCTTTTCAACCGCGGAAAGAATGGTGGATGCTTCATTGCGGGCTTCGATGAGCTGACGCTCCTGAAAATCCGCCTCGGCGTTATCGAAGGAGTCGAGAATCATCGACTCTACCTGCTCGTCGGTAAGACCATAGGTCGGCTTCACCTCGATCTCTGCCTGCTTGCCGCTCCGTGCTTCCACGGCGGAGACGTGCAGCAGTCCATTCGCGTCGATGAGAAACTTCACCTCAATGCGCGGCAGACCGGCAGTCATTGGCGGAATGCCTTTGAGGTCAAATCGAGCAAGCGAACGACAGTCCTTCGCCAGCTCACGCTCGCCCTGCAGCACATGGATCGCTACATTGGTTTGGCCATCCACGCCGGTAGTGAAATGCTCAGTGGCGGAAGCCGGGATGGTGGAATTGCGCTGGATGATCTTGGCGACCACGCCACCCAGGGCTTCAATTCCGAGCGATAACGGCGTGACATCGAGCAGCAGCATGTCATCTGTGGCGCTCGAAGCGCCTCCTGTCGATCCGCCGGCGAGAATGTTGGCTTGCACAGCAGCACCCAGCGCGACGACTTCGTCCGGATTCAACTCGGTGTGCGGCCGCTTGGCGCGTGCCGGCAGTTCGAACACCTCGGATACGAGTCGCTGCACTCGCGGAATGCGCGTCGAACCTCCGACAAGCACCACCTCACCGATTTGCTCGGGCGCAAGGCCGGCATCGCGCAGCGCTTGCCGGCATGGCTCGACGGTACGCTGAAGGATGGGTTCGATGAGTTGTTCGAATTGTGAGCGGGTGATTTCGCGGCGATAGTGCCGTCCATTCGACAGCGGAACTTCAATGCGGGCAGCCTCTTTGGAGGAGAGGCCGATCTTGGCCTCAATCACCGCCTTGCGCAGCGCCTGCACAAGCTCCGGCTGCTGGCGTGCGGGGATTTTCTCCTCTGCCTCGATCTCGTCGAGCGCAATGGCAAGCAGTAGATTGTCGAGATCGTCTCCGCCCAGATGTGTATCACCGTTGGTGGCAATTACCTCGAAGATGCCTTCGTGCAGCTTCAAAACTGAGATATCGAAGGTGCCGCCACCAAGGTCGTAAACGGCCACAATGCCATCCTTCTGGCGATCGAGTCCGTAGGCCAGCGCCGCGGCGGTCGGCTCATTCACCAGCCGCAGCACCTCAAGTCCAGCCATTCGGCCGGCGTCCTTGGTCGCCTGCCGCTGCGCATCGTTGAAGTAGGCAGGAACAGTGATGACGGCCTGCGTGACGGGAGCGCCAAAATATCGTTCGGCATTGCGCTTGAGCTGCCGCAATATGTACGCGGATATCTCCGGTGGAGTGTATTGCTGACCGCCCACTTCCATGCGCAGCACTTCACCAGGTTGGATGTCAGGCGCAAGCCGGAAAGGGAAGAGCTTCAACTCTTCCGTGACGTCGTCTACGCCGCGGCCCATCAGGCGTTTGACCGAATAGACAGCGCGCTCGGGCGTGACCAGCAGGTGTGAGCGTGCTGCATTGCCGATAACGGCACGTTCGTTGCCCACAGCGGGCATCGCCACTACGGACGGGACCAGGTTCGAGCCGTCTTCGCCTGGAATCACCTGCGGCTGATCGCCTTGCATGAAGGCAACCAGCGAGTTGGTCGTGCCCAGGTCAATGCCGACCACGCGCGTTTTATCTGTCTCAGCCATCTCGTCCTAAATATTCGCCTTCGCGACGCCTGCTGCCTGCGGGGTCAGCACTGCCTCGACTTCACGCAATAGATTCCGCAGGTAGCTCCTGCGATCCAGCAGCGCCACCATTGCTTCTTTCTGCTTGTTCTTTGCGGCTGCATCGTTCGCGTCCACCGCGGTATCCCATGCTTCCCAGGCCCGACGCATATCCTCGTCGACGGAAGCCAACATTGCTTTGAACTGCACTTGCGCGCGCTCCAGATCGCCACGCAGCGCCGGATCGTCCTCGCCCATCTTCAGGCTCGCGCGCATCTCCTCAAGCTGCATGTTCAGCTCAAAGACTTCTTCCAACAGATCTGCCGGCACGCGATTCTGTTTCGCCTGCGGCTCGCGGCTCTCGCTATTCTCGTCCTCCACGCGAATGCCTTCGAGTTTCAGCACATAGGCGGTGCGCGCGACGGGGTCTTTCAGCGTTCGGTAAGCATCGTTCAGCAGCGAGCTCTGTCGCAGACTCCAGGCCTGCTCCTCCGCGCTCTTGCGTGCATACAGGTCCGGATGCAACTGGCGGCTCAGCTTATAGAAATCTCGCTCCAGCGCGATCGTGTCGATGGTGAGCTTGCGCGGCAGGCTGAACATCGTGAAATAGGTCTGCTCGGCCTCAGCTTCGATCGAATTTTGGGCATAAGTCTGCATACGCTGATGACACAGCCTGAAACGAATATCTACGCGGTGAAGGAGGAGCCGCAGCCGCAGGACTTCTTCGAATTCGGATTGATGAAGTTGAAGCCTTGCCGCATGAGCGTCTCCTCGTAATCCAGCACCATGCCGTTCAGGTAGATGAACGACTTGGGATCGATAAAGACACGGACGTCGCCCTCGTAGGTGAAGACGCGATCTCGCTCGCGCGGCTGCGTGTCGAAGCGGATGCTATAGGACAACCCCGAGCAGCCGCCACCCAGGATGCCAAGGCGCAATCCACCCTCTGTAGGTGAAATGCCCTCCTTTGCCATCGCGGAGCGAATGCGCGCCACAGCCCGAGGCGTGACGTCCACGCCTTGCTTGCCGCCAGCAGTCGCCGCCGGCTGGACTACACCCGTGGTCGCACCTGCCATCGCTCTTACTTCGCCGCTACCGCAGCCGAAGCCGCGGCTGTTTCGCCGACGCCGTTCTTCTTCTTCCAGTCACCGATCGCTGCACGGATAGCATCCTCAGCCAGCACCGAGCAGTGAATCTTTACTGGCGGCAGTGCCAGTTCCTTCACGATGTCGGTGTTCTTGATCTCCATCGCTTCGGAAACGGTCTTTCCCTTCACCCACTCGGTCGCGAGCGAGGAAGATGCGATCGCCGAGCCGCAGCCAAAGGTCTTGAACTTGGCTTCCTCGATCACCTGCGTCTCCGGGTTTACGCGGATCTGCAGCCGCATCACATCGCCACACTCCGGCGCACCCACTAGACCGGTGCCAACAGCGTCGCTGCTCTTGTCCATCTGACCGACGTTGCGTGGATTGTTGTAGTGGTCGATCACTTTGTCGCTATATGCCATTTCTCTTCCTCCAGATCCTGCCCAGTGCGGTCGTGCTCTATAAATCGGCTCGAATTAATGCGCCTGCCACTCGATCTTCGAGATGTCGATGCCTTCCTTCACCATCTCGTAGAGCGGCGATAGTTCGCGAAGCTTCTTCACAATGTCGATCACCTTGTCTGCCACATAATCGACTTCGGCTTCGGTGTTAAACCGTCCCAGTCCGAACCGAATCGAGCTGTGGGCCACATCATCGCCCAGTCCGAGGGCCTTCAATACATACGATGGCTCGAGCGTGGCAGAGGTGCATGCCGATCCGCTCGAAACCGCCACATCATTGATGCCCATTAGCAGCGATTCGCCTTCGACGTAGACAAAGCTGATATTCAGATTGTTCGGGAGGCGATGCTCCATCGAACCGTTCACGTGAATGTAGTCAAGTGAGCTTTCAAGCTTTGCCTTCAGCTTGTCCCGCAGTTTGCGCAAGCGCTCATCTTCCCCTGCCATCTCCTGACCGGCAAGCTCGCAAGCCTTTCCGAGTCCCACAATCCCCGGCACATTCAAGGTGCCGGAGCGCATGCCACGCTCGTGGCCGCCGCCGTTGATCTGCTCGGAAATCTGCACACGCGGGTTGCGGCGCCGGACGTACAAGGCGCCCACGCCCTTGGGCCCGTACAGCTTATGGGCGGTCAGCGAGAGCACATCGATGTTCATGCTGTTCACATCGATGGGAATCTTGCCCACAGCCTGAACGGCGTCGGTGTGGAAGATCACGTTGCGCTCGCGGCAGAGCTTGCCGATCTCGGCAACCGGCTGCACTACGCCGATCTCGTTATTCGCAAACATGATGCTGACCAGGATTGTCTTCTCGTCGAAGGCGCGCTTCAGGTCTTCCAGATCGATCAGACCGTCGGCCTTCACCGGAAGATAGGTCACACGATATCCCGACTTCTCCAGCCGCTTGCAGGTATCGAGCACCGCCTTGTGCTCCGTGACCTGGGTGATGATGTGATTGCCGCGCTCGCGGTACATCTCCGCGATTCCCTTCAGCGCCAGGTTGTTGCTCTCGGTTGAGCCGGAGGTAAAGATGATCTCCTTGGCCGTCGCGCCAATCAGCTTGGCCACCTGCTCACGCGCCTTCTCCACTGCACCTTCCGCCTCCCAGCCGAAGGAGTGGTTGCGGCTCGCCGCATTGCCAAAGATGCCGGTCAGATAGGGCATCATCGCCTCCAGCACCCGCGGATCGAGCGGGCTGGTAGCGTGGTTATCCATGTAGATCGGCAGCTTCACGCCCTTGCCAGCGCTGCCGTTCTTGGTAGTCGCCGTCGCCGCGGGAACTACCGTCACATCGTCATCGAAGGTATTCATGCTCATCGGTCGTTCTCTATCCCGCCACCAGGGTGGCCCGTCAAATCTTGCACTAGCCGAGTGTCACCAGCGGTCGCGCGTGACCGCCGTTCATATGTATGCGCCGGTCGTAGGGGATGGCATCCACCAGATCGGCGATGCGGATGGCCTTCAGCACATCCGAAATCGTGTCGTTCACCTTGCTCAACGGTTCTTTGATGGTGCAGCTCTCCAAGAAGTCGCAAGAGCGGCTGCTGCCGGTACTGGGGCCGCAGGAGGTGATAAAAAGCGGGCCATCAATGGCATAGATCACCTCGAATGCCGTGATCGTCGCAGCATCCCGGGAAAGCGAGTAGCCGCCGTTGATTCCGGCGTGCGACCGCAAGAGGCCTACCTTGGTCAGCCGCTGCAGGATCTTGGCCAGCAATTGCGGCGGGATGCCATATGCGTCGGAGATGTCCTTCGCGCTCTGCGAGGGCACCTCGGGATGTTCGGCCAGGAACTTCAGCGCCATCAGCCCGTAATCGGCTTTTTTGGTAAGTCTGAGCATTGCGTCAGCAAGCCCGTTGAATTCCTACCTCAACGGTCGCAATTACGAGTATAGGTGCCCAAAGGGTCACATACAAGGCGCCAGCCCGCGTAAACGCTAATAATTATCGAAAATCCGCCTCGGCGAACTGAAGGTGGTCCGAGGGCCACCCCGAGGCTCGTTCCGAACCATGACGGAACTCTTACAGTTGCTGAGCCTTCCTTCGCGATATGCTCTCGAAGAATGATCCCGCAAACCCAGCTTAGAAGACAAAGTTACGACCTCAGCACTCCGGTCCCCGGCCACCCGGCGGCATGCGCAGGGCCGCATGCCCGAACAAAACCGCGGTCCCCTTAAATGGATATTCGCCGTCGTGCTCGGACTGTTTCATGTCCTTGCCATTACTGCCCTTTTCTTCTTCTCCTGGAGGGCGCTTTGCGGCATTTGTCGTGCTCTGGATTTTCGGCCAGAACGTCGGCATCGCCATCGGGTACCACCGTCTGCTGACCCATCGTGGTTACGCAGTGCCACGCTGGCTCGAATACGTCATCGCCACCTGCGGCACCATGGCGCTGCAGGGTGGCCCCATCTACTGGGTCGGCGTGCACCGGCTTGCACCACCAGCTCACTGACAAGCCCGGCGACCCGCACTCACCGCGCGACGGTAAATGGTGGTCGCACATGGACTGGATTCTCCATGGCACGCTGCACAACCAGGACCCCGCGCTGCAGCGCTACACGCCTGACCTCACCCGCACGCCTACTATCGCTGGCTCGATCGCTACCATTGGCTACCCGTCACCCTCGTCGGTCTCGTTCTGTTGGCGATCGGCGGCTGGCCATGCGTGCTCTGGGGTATCTTCCTGCGCGTCGTTCTCGGTCTGCACGTCACCTGGCTGGTGAACTCCGCGACGCACATGTGGGGGTCGCGGCGCTACGAGACCCGCGATGACAGCCGTAACAACTGGTGGGTCGCGCTGCTGACCGGCGGCGAGGGCTGGCACAACAATCATCATGCGCATCCCGTCTCGGCGCGCCACGGGCTCGCCTGGTACGAGTTCGATCCCAATTACTACGCCATCTGGCTGCTGGAGAAACTCGGGCTGGCGCGCAAGGTTTACGTAAAAGAGATCTAGAAAATCCTGCGATACGCAGCCGCATCGAAAGTTTCTTTCACCGTGTTTGGATTACAGAGCACGTCCACGGTGACAATAGTCATAATGATCTTCCGCAGCGCCTGCCGCCGTAACGCTTTGCCTGGGCTGATGGGCAGCGTTGACACTGCTCGCCAAACTAGAGTCCACTTCTAGAACAGCAAGATAGTTGAAGGAGAGAGTCGATGGGAACGTCGCAAGCGGAGTTAAGGACTCAGCAGCCCGCTTCAGGTGCAGGTTCGAATGGGAGCGGGAACCTGAGCGGGAGCAATGTTCTCGATCAGCTTTTCGCAGCAGACTTTCTCAAGCAACTCGAGCAGAGAGCCGAGGAGTTGGCGCCGAAATATATTGCCAACAAGCCCTTCCCGCACATCTACTTCGACAATTTCCTGCCGTCCGCCGTGGCCGACCTGGCACTTTCCACCTTTCCTGACCCGGACCAGATTGACTGGCTACGCCACCGCGGACTCGATCAGAACAAAAAGCTGGCATTCGACAACGCAGAGTTCCTGCCATCTCCGCTCCGCGATATTCTCTTCTTCCTGAAATAGCCGTCCGATGCTCCTGTTCCTTGAAAAGCTCACCGGTATCCCGGACATCTTTGGCGATCCGTATTACAACGGCGGCGGACTGCATCAGACCAAGTCCGGCGGTTCGCTCGAAGTCCATGCCGATTACAGCTATCATCCGAAGCTCAAGGTCGATCGCCGTATTAACGTCCTTGTCTATCTGAACAAGGCATGGAAGGAAGAGTACGGCGGCCATTTCGAGTTGTGGAACCGTGAGCTGACCGGCGCGGAAGTAAAGGTTCTGCCGCTCTTCAACCGCTGCGCGATCTTTTCCACGACCAGCTACTCCTATCACGGGCAGCCCACGCCGCTGACCTGCCCCCCGGATCGCACCCGCAAATCGATCGCGACGTACTATTTCAGCAATGGAAGACCGGCGGATGATGAAACCACGAAGCACGCTGTGGCGTTTGTGCGCAGACCGGGACAGAAGGAACCACTTGGCGCGCGGCTAAAGACAACGGCTCACAAGCTGGTGCCGCCGCTCTTCGTCGAGGCTTATCGGAAAATTCGCAAATAGCAAATACAAAGGCCGCCTGGAGTCACCCCGACTCAAACGGCCTCAGGTTTACGCGCGTGCGGCGGCATGGAAGCCATCGCAACCGCTCACTGCTGTGACCTTCAGGTGCAGCGCCGCATTCTTCGGCAGTCCGCAACCCTCAATCAGTGATTCCGGAGCCTGGTGGCTTGTAAGGATCTGCGTCAGCACCTGCTTGTCGGCCTGGTTGTGCTCGCCGAAATGAGAGCAGACGCCGCACTGACCGTCATGGACTGCGATCATGTCGATTCCCTCCGTGCCAGATGTGACGCGCCTATCCTGCGCATTGGCTGCACGACTGATCTGGTCCTGATTGCCTATAGGTCCCGGTTTTTGAAAATCCGCTCGGGAACGGCCTTGATGATGGCCATGATCGGCCGCCAGAACCATGGCACGTAGATGACATCCCTGCGGTTGCGAACTGCTTTCAATATGCCAATTGCAACCTGTTCCGGCGTGGCGAAAAGGCGGTTCTTCGGGATGTGTGCCGTCATTGGTGTCGCGACAAAGCCGGGCTTGATGGTCAGCACCTGCACACCGGAACGGTCGCAGCGATTGCGTAGCCCGGAGAGGAATGAATCCAGCGCGGCCTTCGAGGACCCGTACACGTAATTGCTCTTGCGACCGCGGTCGCCGGCGACGGAGCTGATGACCGCCAGCGTCCCCCGGCCCTGGGACTCACAGTAATTCGCCAGCCATGTCAGCAACGAGACAGCGGAGAGGAAGTTCGTGACCAGGATCGGCTCGGCGGCGGAATACTCGCGCTCTCCGGCGCCCTGGTCGCCCAGCACTCCGTGTGCAAGCAGTGCCAGATCGATGGTGCCCAGTTGCGAGGTGGCCACCGCCAACATCTGCGGATGGGCCTGGGTATCGTCGAGATCCGCGATGATCATGTCGACGCGTGAGGCGCCGCGCACAAGGAGGTCCTGGGCCACGGAGGTCAGCTTTTCCTTGGAGCGGGCCACCAGGAAGAAGTGCGCCGCCGGAGTGACGAGCTGGCGCATGACCGCCATGGCGATTGCAGAGGTGGCGCCTAGGACGAGAATGCGCTTTGGAGGATAGACCGAACGGCTAGCCAACAGCGGTGACCCTCTGCCAGAAGGCGGAGGAGAAGGCCGGGTCGATATACCGGGCGAACTCCTGCCACTGCGGATAGAACTGCTGGAAGTGGCGTGCGGACATACGCGCGTCCTTCGCCGGATACATCTTGCCGCCGTACGCAGCGGTGATGTCGGCGAGTTTATCGGTGAGGTCGAAGCTGCGCTCGCCGCGCACGGGAAAGTCGAGCGCGATCATCGGGCCCGGCGCAGGAAAGCTCATCATGCCCGGTGACTTCACGTTGCCGAATATCTTGATGACAGCAAGAAACGAGCCCAGTCCGGACGCAGTGATGGCCTTGAGGAGTTGCGTGAAGCCTTCCTGATACTCGCCCGGCTCCCACGGCATGACATTCTGAAACTGCAGCAGGCCTTGCTTGCCATAGGCTCGGTTCCAATGGTGCACCATATCGAGCGGGTAGAAGAACGGCTCGTAGTCGATCAGTCCCGTTTTCTGCTTGGCGAACTGTCTCGAGTAATAGGCGGTATTGAAGGCGCCGATGGTTGCCTTGTTCATCACGAATGCCGGCAGATTGACGGGCATGGTGAGCTTCGGCTTGCCGGAGGGCTTCAACTCTTCCGGCTGCTCTGAATGGTCTCCGCGCATGAAGATTCCGCGTGCGAAATTCTTTCCGGTCGCGACACAATCGATCCACGCAACGGTGTACTCGAGATGTTGCGATTCACGCGAGAGGGCGAAGAACTCGTTCAACCCGGTGAACTTGATCGAGTCCCGTTTGATTTTGCGCGAAACGATGGGGCGAAGCTGCACTTCGGCCCAGGTGATGAGGCCAGTGAGGCCGAGGCCGCCGATGGTCGCTTCGTAGAGCGATTGGTTCTGTGCCGCTGTGCACTCGTAGCGCTGGCCGTTGGAGCGGACCAGCTCGAAGCGCGGCACGTGGCAGCCGAAGGTGCCGGCGACATGGTGGTTTTTTCCGTGGATATCGTTGGCGATGGCGCCGCCGACCGTGACGAATTTTGTGCCTGGGGTGACGGGCAGGAACCAGCCCCGGGGTACCGCAAAGTCCAGCATTTCGGCGAGCGTGACGCCGGCCTCGCAGCGCAGCAGGCCATTCGCGGTGTCGAAGGACATGAACCGATCCAGCCCGCGCGCCGCCAGCAGCGTTCCGCCTTCGAGCAGGCAGGAATCGCCGTAAGAACGGCCCATCCCGACCGCCAGCATCGCCGACTCAGCGGGCGCGGACAGAGGAAAATCGCTCGTCCAATAGAGCGGAACGACGTCGGCGCGGTGCTTGGGATAGCGGCCCCACGATTCAAAAGCAGGGGGCGCGGGGGAGCTGTCTTGGCTGGCATGTGGGTTCCGGCAGGCTCTAGCGTATCAGGACCGCAATTCCACAATGGAACGCTGTCGTAGCATGCGGAGCACCCCACCGGCTTGGCTGACGGGAGAATGGATTGAAGAAGTTTTCACGCGAAATGGTTCAGGCGCGGTCTGAAATCTAGTTACGCAACTCCAGAACAGGGTGAACATCAACAAGTAGCATATTCGCCGGGAGGGCCCACGACTGACCTCTTGCTTGCGCACGGCGGCCCTGCAAAAGAGTTTCTAGGCCGATTTCCAGAACTTGTGGCGGCGTGCTTCCCATTCTTCGGTCGAGAAGAGGCGTGGCCCGACTTCGATGAGGCGCGGCAGCATGTTGAAGATGGAAACCTGGCTCCACATCTTGCCTTCGCGCGTCCGGAAGCCCTTTTCGTTCAGATCGCTCGCGATGTTGGAGAAGGGAAAGTCCTGGACGAGCAGGTCCATCATCTGGATGAGTATCTGGTTCTCGCGGAGGTCGACCTCGAGTCGGGTGCAGTCGTCGGAGATGCGCAGGCCGTAGGGGATCTCGTCGTGGAAGGCGCCCTGGGATGGCGCTTCGTTGGCAGGCAGCTCGCGCCGCCAATCGATGGAAACCACCTGCCATCCGGCGGCAGTGCGCTCCTGCAGGATGGATGGGTTGAAGGGCCCGGAGATGACATCGCGTATCCGCTCAAACTGCGCCATCGGTGCCTCCGTTGTCGTGACGGAATATCAGTTGCGTCATTTGGAAGCAATCGGCACACCAAACCGTTCATTACAGAAGAGGGTTACAAAGCGGCGAATTGACAGGAGTCGACGTTGATTTCGCGGGAAACGGCGACGGCGTTGTTCACTATCGCGAATGGCTGTTCGGTTTTGGACAGGCGCCAGATTTCCGGATACGGATGGCTTCTTGGCTCTGGAGGGATTGCCGGGAACGCAACGGTCTGTTTGTTCAGAGCGACACGAGCGCGATGGCTACGGCACCGGCGCCCATCACCAGGCTCATCGGATCGGTGAGGGCGAAGACCACGGGGTCCTCGTCGAGCTCACCGCGGGAGGCCAGCAGCCAGACCCGGCAGAGCCACAGGATGAGCAGTGGGGGCATGATCCACATGCGCAGGTGATGGTGATAGAGGCTGAGCACGTCGGGCTGCCCGATGTAGACGGAAAGAACCACGACCGAGGCGAAGGCGCTGGAGGTGCCGAAGGAGCGTATCTGCTCGATGTCGTTGAGCAGGTAGCCGCGGCCGTTGGAGAGTTGCGCACCCGCACTGCGGACATTCTGCAGTTCGCTGAAACGCTTCACCATAGCGAGCGAAAGGAAGATGAAGATGGCGAAGGCGGCGAGCCAGGGGGAGATCAGGGTGCGGGTGGCGGCAGCGCCGGCGAGCATGCGCAGCGTATAGAGCGCGGAAAGGATAACGACATCGAGGATGACGATGCGCTTCAGCGCGAGCGAATAGGCCAGCGTGGTGATGAGGTAAAGAATGAGCCAGCCGAGAAAGGCGCTTGGTAGACGAAGCACGGCTCCGGCGATAGAGATAGCGAGGAAGGCGACGGAAATCGCGATGCCTGCGGCGGCGGAGAGATTGCCCGAGGCGAAGGCGCGTTTGCGTTTGCGAGGATGCTGGCGGTCGGACTCGATATCGAGCAGGTCATTGACGATGTAGGTGGCCGAGGCGCAGAGCGAGAAGCAGACAAACGCGATGACGGCCGCGAGGATGACCGGAGCTTGAATGCGGTGTGCGAGCAGCAGCGGCAGGAAGATAAGGGTGTTCTTGGCCCACTGGTGGACGCGGATGGCCTTGATGAAGGTGCGGAAGCCACTGGTGCGGTCGGTAAAGGTGTGCTGCGGTTTGAGGCCGCGGGCCCGCAGGGCCATACGCAACCCGAGGTCGGGGTTGGCGGTCATGGGAGCGACAGCCGCGGCAAGCAGCGGCAGATCCGGGCGGGCGTTGCCGATGTAATCGAATTCGGCGGCGAAGCGGCTACGGAAGCCGGCAAGCTTGTTGGGGCCGGTGAGATTCGTGGTGCCGTCGGAAGAAAGCACTCCCTCGAAGATATTCAGGTGCTGGGCGATGCGATCGGCAAGGCCGGAGTCTGCGCCGGTAGCGAGGTAGAGCTTGCGCCCGTCGCCGCGCTGGGCCATCAGGTATTCGAGCAGCGGGCGGTTATAGGGCAGGTGTTCAACGTTGAGCGTGACGCGCGCGGTAACCTCACGCTTGAGGTTCGCCTTGCCGCGGAGGGCCCATAGCGGGGTCTTCAGCGCGCCGAGCGGCCGACTGCGGACGAGCAGCAGCAACGAGTCGACCAGCGTGTCCGACTTGACGAGGGTGCCGTCAAGATCGACGCAGAGAGGACGTTCGAGAGCTGGGGCTGCCGTTGTCGCCATGCGGGTCTGCTGAACTGCGGCAAGGATAACAAAGGGCTGCGGCAGGACTGGCGACGAATCTCGCGAAGGTACAGCATTCGTACCGGCCCGTCGCAATGGCTCCCATTCATCTGCAGGGAGTTCGCGGGATATCATAGAACCATGGCGCCACTTGCCATTACAGAAGAGCAGATTGCTGATCTCGTCGACACTTTCTATGCACGCGTGCGCCAGGACACTGTTTTGGGACCTGTCTTCGAGCGTGTCGTTGGCGATGCGTGGGAGCCGCACCTGGAAAAGATGCGCGCCTTCTGGTCATCGCTGGTCCTGGCCAGCGGCCGGTACAAGGGCAATCCCATGATGGCGCACCTCAGACTGCTTCCGCGCATCGGAGCGCAGCACTTTGAGCGCTGGCTGGCCTTGTGGCGGCAGACCGCGACCGAGCTCTTTCCGCAGCAAGTGGCAGCCAGCTTCGTGTGGCGCGCGGAAAACATGGCGGAACGGGTGCTGGCGACGCTCGACCAGTATCAGTTTCAGCCCACTCCAATTCAGGGCTGACGGCAAGCGAATTCCGGCTTTGCGAGGCCGCTCCACGGTCTCCGGAAGACACCCGCAATGGTTTGTCTTTTTTCCTATTGATGGAACCGGAAGCGGAATCGTCCGTATAAGCAACTAGAGCCATGAAGATCCTTGTTGCTGGAGCATCCGGTGCGATAGGGCGGGCGCTGGTGCCGTTGCTGGTAGGTGCCGGGCATGATGTGGTGGGGATGGTGCAGCGTCCGCGCAGCGCGGAAGTAGTACACGCGCTCGGGGCGGAGCCGCGGACCGTGGACGCGCTTGATGCCGCGGCGGTCCTGCATTGCTTCCGAGAGGTGCAGCCGCAGGTGGTGATTCATCAGCTCACCGCGATCCCGGCCGCGATCGACATGCGACATTTCGATCGCGATTTTGCGCTGACCAACCTGCTGCGGACCGAGGGCACGCGCAACCTGCTGGCTGCCGCGGGGGATGTGGGAGCAACGCATTTCATTGCGCAAAGCTTTGCCGGTTGGACCTATGGGCGCTCGGCGAATCGAACAAACAAGAAACCTAAACCAGGGTCGAAGCTTAAAACTGAGGAAGACGCGCTTGACCCTGATCCGCCGAAACGGATGCGCGCAGCGCTCGATGCGCTGAAGACGCTCGAGCGGGCGGTGCTATCCGAGTCGCGCGTGACCGGGACGATCCTGAGATATGGCCCGTTCTACGGGCCGCACACTTCCATTGGGAAGGACGGATCGACCGTGCAGGCGGTACGACGAAGGAAGCTGCCGCTGGTGGGCGAGGGCACGGGAGTCTGGTCATTCGTGCACATTGAGGATGCGGCGAGCGCGACTGCTGCGGCTGTCGCATCCGGCCGCGGTGGCATTTACAACGTGGTCGATGATGAGCCAGCGCCGGTGTCGGAATGGCTATCGTTTCTGGCGCACTGCGCGCATGCCCAGCCGCCGCGGCAAGTGTCTGCGTGGATGGCGCGGCTGCTGATCGGCGAGCATGTGGTCGCGGTGATGAATGAGATACACGGCGTGTCGAATGCGAAGATCAAGCGCGAGCTGGGCTGGACGCCGCGCTGGCCGAGCTGGCGCGATGGTTTTCAGGAGGCGTGCAAGAGCGCTTCCCTGCCAGTGCGGGAGCTTTTCGGCACCCAATCGCGGTTCGACTATCGGCCGTAAGTCTGGCCACTGCGGATCGGTGTTGTAGCATCGCTGAGCCGCGAGCCACGACTACCCGGTATATTCCTCTTCTTTGGTCTGCGCGATGGCGATCGCGTGGCTGCCTTGCTGGGCTACAAGATGGCCCAGGGCTACGGCGCCTAGGCAGAGCAAGACTGAGAGGCCTACATTGAGGAGCGCCTTGCCCCACGCGCCGCTGCGCATCAGGTCGAAGGTCTGCATGCTGAACGAAGAGAACGTAGTGAAGCCGCCGCAAAGCCCGATCATGACGAAGATGCGGATCGACTCCGGTACCTGGAAGCGGCTGCCGGTAACAGTGAGCGTGCCGAAGAAGCCGATGACGAACGAGCCGACGACGTTGATAAGAACGGTGGACCAGGGAAAGCTGGCGCTGTGCTGGGGAAGCATTTCGCGGCCGAGCGCATACCGAAGAGCGCCGCCGATGGCGCTGCCGACCGCAACCCATAGATAGAGATTCATCTCCTGCCTCACACTTGTCCCCGCAGCGGACCGCATACGGACGCCGCGGTTGGGATGGGCAGGAGTTATCAGCCGGGTGGCGGGCTTGAGGAAATAATCCTCAGGGGAAACTCCATTCCCCTTCTACGATCAAGTTTAGAACAGAACTGTGATGCCTGGAAAAGCGGCACAGCGCCAGCGACTTACGACTCCTTCACGAGGTCGCATATGGCGAGCTCAGAGCTCCAGCTTCGCCCTGTTTTGTAGCCGAATCTGACACAAAATCGCATCCTAAGGGCGGGAGCGCGACTCCGTACATAGTAGACACGTCTCCATAGAAGCGAGGTACGTCGATGAAGTTGAGTTTTTCCTTTTCTCTTTCTGCCGCTTTGTTGTGCGGTCTGACCCTGCCTGCCCTCTCTCCTCTACTGGCTCAGGAAACTGCGAACGGGCCCTCGACGATTGTCACGGTGGAGCCGAAGGGCCGCGGCGAGCTGGCTGAGCCGGTGCCGGCGTCTGCGGTGAAAGTGAAGGTGAACGGCAAGGATGCCCAAGTGGCGGACTGGCGTGCCTTCACAACAAAGGGCACCCAGCCAAATCTGCAATTAGTGCTGATGCTCGATGATGGCTCTCGGTCCAGCCTGGGGTTGCACCTACAGGAGCTGCAACGCTTCATCACGCAGCAGCCGCCAACGACCGAAGTAGCCGTGGCCTATATGCGAAACGGGACTGCGCAATTGCTCGGGCCGTTCACAACCAACCATGAGCAGGCAGCGCAAGGGCTGCGGCTGCCGATCTCGGCTCCGGGGGTAAACGGCAGCCCGTACTTCTCGCTGCGCGATCTGTTGCAGAAATGGCCCGCGCACAATCCGGAAGAGCGGCGCGAAGTGGTGATGGTCACCGACGGAGTCGACCGGTACAACGGGCTGCGTTACGATCCGTCGAACCCCTACCTGGAAGCGGCCATGCGGGACGCGATCCGCAACCGCGTGGTGGTATACGCGATCTACTTTCATAACGCTGGCTTCGCCGATCGTACGGGCGAGGGTATTAACAGCGGCCAGAATTACCTGACCCAGTTATGTGGAACCCTTGGCGGAGATTTCTTCTTTCAGGGCTTCAGCAATCCCGTGGACTTCACGCCTTATCTGAACCAGATCAGTCGCAAGCTGGACAATCAATATGAGCTGCGGGTGACACCGCCGCCGGGCGCGAAGAACATTGTGAACCTGAGAGTGCAGGTGTCGGCGCCGAATACGAAGACACAGGCGGCGCAGCGGATTTTCGTGGGTCAGTAGTTGAGTGCAGACAGTGGCAGACAACTTTAGGCAAAGGCTGAGCAGACCTCTTGCTTTAGTCTGAAGTTGTCTGCATTGTCTTCACTGTCTTCGCTTTCTGCACTGTTCCTGGTGCAATTTGAGCGGGGACGTAACATGCCGTCTTTACAATAGGACGAAGTACCCATTTGCTTTCCACCTCTGACCTGACAGGGAGAAGAATGTCTTTGAAGCACAACCTGGGAGCCTGGTTGATGCCGGGAGTGCTCCTGGCAGCAGCCTCGGTCGGCCTGCACGCGCAGGGCAACACGGCGCCTTTCGATCTGAGCGGTCCGCGCATTGACATGCGCGTGACCCGCGGCGGCAAGACGCTGCCGATCGCCAATGTGCCGAACCTTCAGCCCGGTGACAAGGTGTGGGTGCATCCGGAGCTGCCGCCGTCGCAGTCGGCGCACTACCTGCTGGTGGTCGCGTTTTTGCGCGGGTCGACGAACCCGCCGCCCGAAGACTGGTTCCTGAAAGAGGAGACCTGGCAGAAAAAAGTGTCGAGCGAAGGGATCCACTTCACGGTGCCGGCAGACGCACAGCAGACGTTGCTGTTTCTGGCGCCGGAGACAGGCGGTGACTTTAAGACGTTGCGCAATGCGGTGCGCGGCCGTCCCGGCTCATTTGTGCGTGCCTCGCAGGACCTGAATCAGGCCAGCCTGGACCGTTCGCGCGTGCAGACCTATCTCAGCAGCGTGCGGGATATTTCGGAAACAAACCCAACCGGGCTGGAGGCCACCTCGAAGCTGCTGGCGCGCAGCCTGACGCTAAAGGTGAAGCAGGAGTGCTTCGAGCTGCCAGCAACTGAGCAGGAGCAGTGCCTGACGCAGAATAGCGAGTCGCTGGTGATGAATGACGGGCATGAGTCGATGGTGTCAGCTCTGACCAGCGGGCCGGGCAGCGACCTGGCACAACAGCTTTCCTATTCGCCGACGGCGGGGGCGGGTTACTACAGCGCCTATGTCGGTGCGGTGATTGATGTGGCGAAGCTGCTGAACGGACTGCACACGGCGGAGTACCAGTACATTCCGGCGCTGACTTTTCCCAAGGAAGATGCGCTGGACCTGAAGCTGAACAATCCGCCGTCATTCCATAATCCGAAGTCGGTGATTGTGGTGGCGCTCCCCGCGGTGGAGACGGCGCAACTGCCGCCGCTGCACGCGATCGATCCCAAGGAAGTGAGCTGCCTGCAGGGGCCAAGCGTGGTGCTGCCCGTGGAAGGCGCGCCGCTGGTGTACTCGACCAGCCTGGCGCACAGCCTGGCGCTGCATGTGGAGGGCAAGTCGGGCAAATCGATCGATCTGCCGGTGCGCGCGGTGGCGGCAAAGGGCGGCCTGGTGGTGGATGCCTCTGCGGTATCGGACGCAAAGCTCGATCCGCACGTCGTGGGCAAAATTGTGGGGATGTGGGGCTTTGACCGGCTCGACGGGCCGTCGTTCAACCTGAACGTGCCGCACCCGACGACATGGAGACTGGACAAGGCGGACGCGAACTCGCTGGTAGTGGGCCGCGAAGACGATGTACGACTGCACGGCAATGGCGCCGCCTGTGTGGCAGAGATTCAACTGCGCGATTCGACCGGCAAGGAGACCAAGGCGGACTTCAAGATGGTGAAGCCGGACGAGCTGGAAGTGAAGGTCCCGATGACCAGCGCCTCCACCGGCGATGCGGGCCTGCTGGTGCGACAGCGTGGACTGGAGTCACCGGACCAGGTGGCGATCCAGGCTTATGCGCAGGCGGGCCATCTGGATGCGCTTCACTTCCATGCCGGAGACAGCACGGCGTCGTTGGTGGGCACGCGGCTGGATGAAGTGGCGTCTGTGGAGTTGAAGGACGTGCGCTTCACACCGGCAGAGCTGACGCACTCCGGCGACAAGGACACCCTGACCCTGAAGGCCGCAGACCCTAAAGCCGCGGCCGCGCTGCCGCCGAATCTGCGGGCGACCGCGCATGTGCAGTTGAAGGACGGACGTACGCTGGAGTTGGAGAACACAGTGAGCGAGCATCGGCCGCAGGTGATGCTTGCCAGCAAGAGCGTGGATACCGCGTCCGATGCGAGCAATCTGGTGCATCTGGTGGACCCGAATGAGTTGCCGGTTGGCGGCAAGATCAGCTTTGTCCTGAAGACGGTAGCGATGCCCGGCTTTTCGCGCGGCGAAAAGGTGGACGTGCAGTCGGACGATCAGACCCTGCATACGACCTTGGAAGTAAGCGATGGAAGCCTGGTGCTTCAGGACTCGAGCACACTATTGGGCAGTTTCGATCCGCTCAAGAGCTTTGGTCCGTCGGCCTTTGGCAAGCTGCAACTGCGTGCCGTGGATGCAAATGGCGCGCCGGGCGACTGGATCCCGCTGGGCACCCTGGTGCGCGTGCCGGTGATCGCTTCGGTGAAGTGTGCGCGGGCGACCCGTGCGGCTGCAGCGGCGGCAGCAGAAGCAGCAACCCGCGCGGCCGATGCGAGCGACGCACCGCAAACTACGGCAGCCAGCGGACCGCCTCCACCGGTCAACGACACGACGACGCCTGTGGCAAACGATCCGAATGCCCAATGCACACTGAACGGCAGCTCGCTCTTTTTGATCGATTCCATTTCATCCGATCCGCAGTTCACGCATAGCGTGTCGGTGCCGGACGGATATACCAATCCCTCGCTGGCGGTACCGCGCCCCAGCAGCGGTGAGCTATATCTGCATCTGCGCGACGACCCGAGCATTGCCAATACGATCACCATACCGCCGAGTGCTGCCACGCTGAGCAGGAACAATGCCGCCGGCACGACGGCCCCTGTCCGCGCACATGCGGATGGTGATGAGCGCTAAGAAACTCTCACGTTGATGACTATGGCGGAATATCGATACGCCAGGCCGTGACCGGTTTCCTCCGACGGTAATTTGTGGCATCTTGGGAGACCGATGACCCTCCCACGGATTTCCCGCGCTCTGTTTTTCCCTGCACTGCTACTGCTCTCTCTCACCGCTTCCGCCGAGCTGCGATTGCCAAGGCTGTGGAGCGATCACGGTGTCATCCAGCGCGATCGCCCGATCCATGTATGGGGCTGGGGGGACGTAGGCGAACGCGTGACCGCGACCCTGCGCAGCGCGAACGGCGGTGCTGACGAGACGGCAACGGCCACGACCGATTCGCTTGGGCACTGGAGTTTGTATCTGCCACCGCGGGCCGCCGGTGGCGGTGCGTATGCACTCACCGTCGCCGGCTCGAACACCGTCACGGTCAGCGATCTGCTGATGGGTGATGTGTGGCTGGCGAGCGGACAGTCAAATATGGAGATGCCGCTGCTCGGGTTTCCTGGCTCGGCAGTGCTGAAGAACGGAGCGGAGGAGATCAAGGCGGCGAATCATCCGGAGATTCGCCTGCTGCATGAGCCGAAGCGCTTTTCGTATTTTCCAATGCAGGACCAGGATGCGACGTGGCAGGTCTGCACGCCGGAGACAGCTGCGAGCTTCAGCTCTGTCGCGTATTTTTTCGCGCGCGAGATTCAGCACGATCAGAAGGTTCCAGTAGGCGTGGTGGAAGCGGACTGGGGCGGCACGCCGGCAGAGTCATGGACCAGTCTGGACACGCTGGGCAGCGATGCGGCGCTAATGCCGGTGTTTGCCGAGCGCGCGGCGGACATGGACAAGCAGGCCGACGCGGAGGCCATCAAGGCGCGATACGCCAGCGAGGATGCAGCGGCTAAGGCCGCGGGTCGCGTGCCGGAGCAGCATCCGTGGCAGCCACCGGTGGAACCGTGGGCTGCAAGCTCGCTCTATAACGGGATGATTGCGCCGGTGACGCCACTGGCGATCCGCGGCGTGATCTGGTACCAGGGCGAGGCGAACACCGGTCTGGGGCGCGCGCCGCTCTATCACCGGCTCTTCTCCGCGATGATCGGCGATTGGCGGCGGCAGTTTGCGCAGGGCGACTTCCCCTTTCTGTTTGTGCAGATCTCAAGCTATCTCGCCTCGCCGGAAGAGTATTGGGGCACGTTGCGTGATGAGCAGCGGCGGACGTTGTCTGTGACCAACACCGCAATGGCGGTCACTCTGGACGTGGGCGACCGCGACAATGTGCATCCGGCGGACAAGCAGACGGTGGGGCATCGCTTGGCGCTGGCGGCGCGTGCTCTCTCCTATCGTGAAGATGTGCACCACAGCGGGCCGCTTTTTCGCCAGGCAACGACCGAAGGCTCGGGCATGCGCGTGTACTTCACCGGCGCAGATGGCAGGCTAGCCGCGCGCGGGGGAACGCTGCAGGGTTTCGAGCTCGCGGGTGCCGACCGTCACTTTATGCCTGCGACGGCGAAGATTGATCCGGATGGATCAACCGTGACGTTGGAGAGCCCGCAGGTGACTGCGCCTCGGTATGTTCGTTACGCGTGGCCGAATGCCCCGAACGCGACACTGATGGACAGCGCGGGATTGCCGGCTTCGACGTTTACCTCTGAGGCGGTGCCGGCGCTGCCCTGCCGTTGATTCTTTCGGCTGGATAGGCAATCGCGTGAGCTAGCTGCACCAGGCAAGATATCGTTAACAGGTTGCGCAAGCGGCTCCTGCCGGAACCTGCTGCCTGAACCCGCTGCCTGGACCTGGAGGATCTCCCATGAAATGCCCACTCCGGCTTGCTCCTCTCGCGTTGACCATTGCTCTGCTGCCATCGGCAAACATGCCCGGCTTTGCGCAGCATGGTGCTGCCATTTACCAGGTTCTGCCGCCGCAGTATGGACCATTCAGCGGGCACTTTCTGACTGGCGGCGAGGGACTGGAGAAGCCGATCCCGGATACCGATCCGCTGCTGAAGGCGACGACGCCATGGACGATGACGGCCTGGGTTGAAGTGCCGCCGACGGCATCGACCAAACCGACGCTGATCGCCGGCATGGGCAACGCGACGGATGAGGAGTCCAGGTTCTTCGCGGTGATCAACGGCCGGCTGGCAGTGTGGTTCGGCAAAGACAATGTGCTGACCGCGAGCGCCCCTTTGGCGCGGCGACAGTGGCATTTCTTTGTTGCGACATTCGATGGGCAGGCAGTGCATCTCTACAGCGATGGCGCAGAAGTGGCGAAGGGAACGCTGCTCTATGGGCGGGTCGCGCCTATGCTGTCGATGGCGCCCGTGTCGTCCGCCCTTGTGGACACTGCTTTGTTTGGGGGATGCATTGCACTGCTGACGGTGTCGCGCGCGGTGATGAGCGATGCGGAGATTGCGGCGATTGCAAAGCAGCAGCCGGATTTTTCGTTGGTGAGATTTGAAGAGGGATCGAAGCCCTGGCCGGTGCAGACGCGCGGGCAGGCGGGCTATCGCGCGCCGCAGGACCCCGCCACGTTGCCGCGAAGTGAAGCGCCTTTCTCTGAGCCGAAGTCGGGACCGGAACCACCGGCGAAGACGACGTTGCGCAAGGACGACGACGGCGCGTGGACGCTGAGCGGTGGCTGGAAGCTAACGCCGGCACCGAAGGTGATGGCGACGCCCGAGGAGATATCGAAGCCTGGATTCCGCACCACCGGCTGGTGGCCGGCGACTATGCCCGGCACGGTGCTGACCACGATGGTCGATCGCGGGGTGTATCCGGATCCGGATTACGGGCTGAACAACATGGCGATTCCGGAGTCGCTGAACAAGCAGAACTACTGGTATCGCGCAGAGTTTACTGCGCCGAAGCAGTCGAAAGGCGACCGGCGCACCTTGGTGTTGGAAGGCATCAACTATCACGCCGACGTGTGGCTCAACGGCAGTCACGTCGGGCAGGTGACAGGCGCGTTTGAGCGTGGCATCTTCGATGTGACGGATGCGCTGCACGCGGGTGAAACCAACGTATTGGCGATCCGCATCTCGCCGCCGCCGCACCCGGGCATTCCGCAGGAGCAGTCGATCCTTGGCGGTCCGGGCGAGAACGGCGGGATGATGTGCCTGGATGGGCCGACCTTCGTCGCAACCGAGGGCTGGGACTGGATTCCCGCGGAGCGCGACCGTGACAGCGGATTGTGGCAGGATGTTCGGCTGGTACCGAGCGGACAAGTGAAGGTGGGCGATGCGCAGGTAGTCACAGAACTTCCCTTGCAACAGAACGGCCAGACAGACACGTCGCAGGCAAATGTGTCGATCACCGTCCCGCTGAACAACGCTAGCGATGAAGCGAGACGCGGCAAACTGACGGCTTCCTTCGAAGGCGTGGAAGTATCGAAGGCGATCACAGTCGCGCCGGGTGAGAAGAGCATTGAGCTGAAGCCTACGGAGTTTCCTCAACTGCACCTGGTGCATCCGCGGCTGTGGTGGCCGAATGGCTATGGCAAGCCGGAACTATACCACCTGAAGGTTACGTTTAATGAAGATGGAGGCGCGGCGAGCACCGCGACGTCGCAGTTTGGCGTGCGCGAGGTGACGTATGAGCTGAGCCTGTTCGACAACAATGGGCAGTTGCGGCGTGTGGAGTACTCGCCTACAGAGGGCCGTGACCGCACGACGCCGGCCGTGGATGTCTCTCACGACGGGATGCGCGAGGTCTCTGACCAGAGAGGCGTGGCGCGAGCAGTGGCGTCGATTGCCGCAGGCGCGGATACGGCGCCTGCGCTGCACCCTGACGGCGATCTCGGTCCAGCGCCCTACCTGGTCATCAAGGTGAATGGCGTGCGCATTGCGGCGCGTGGCGGCAACTGGGGTATGGACGATGCGCGCAAGCGCGTCTCCCGCGAGCACCTTGAGCCGTACTTCCGGCTGCATCGCGATGCGGGGCTGAATATCATCCGCAACTGGGTGGGGCAGAGTACAGAAGAGACGTTCTACGACCTGGCCGATGAGTACGGCTTAATGGTGTGGAACGACTTCTGGGATTCGACGCAGAACTACAACGTAGAGGCGGAGGACCCGCAGCTTTTCCTCGAGAACGCGAAAGACACGATCGAGCGCTATCGCAATCATCCGTCGATCGTTATGTGGTGCGGACGCAACGAGGGAGTGCCGCAGCCGATCATCAATCAGGGACTGATCGGCCTCATCCACTCGCTCGATGGCACGCGCTATTACTCGCCGAGCTCGAATGAAGTGAACCTGCAGGGTAGCGGGCCCTATTCCTATCAGAAGCCGGCAGACTACTACACCAGGCTGAACCATGGCTTCTCGGTTGAGACGGGCACACCATCGCTGCCAACACGCGAGTGGTTCAGCCGCTGGCTGCCGGAGGCCGATCACTGGCCGGTGTCGGACGACTGGGCGTATCACGACTGGCACCAGGCTGGAAACGGCGACGTAAATCTGTTCAACCAGCACATGGAAGCGATGTTCGGCGCGGCGACGAATCTGGACGACTACGTGCGCAAGGCACAGATGATGAACTACGTGGATCATCGCGCGATTTTCGAAGGGATGAATGCGCACCTGTGGTCGCCGAACAGCGGGCGCATGCTATGGATGACGCAGCCGGCGTGGCCGAGCACGATGTGGGAGATCTTCACCTCCGATTACGACACGCAAGCCTCTTACTACGGGGTGAAGAAGGCCTGCGAACCGGTGCATGTGCAGCTCGATCTATCCAACAACACCGTGGCAGTGACGAATACGACTATAGAGCCACGCGCCGGACTGAAGCTGAGCGCACGCGTGTATGGGCTGGATAACAAGCTATTGCTGAGCAAAGGTGCAGTGGTGAACGCAGCGGCCGATGCGCTAACACCGGGCTTCCCGCTCGCTCTGGAACCGCTGATGGGGGATGACAAAGTGGTTCTGGTGCGGCTGGAGTTGCGTGGTGCGGATGGGAAGCTCGTCTCTGACAACTTCTACTGGCGGGCGGAGCACGACGCCGGCTATCGCGCGCTTGCCCGGCTGGGACCGGCGACAGTGACCGCGGCGGCGGCGGCCAGCAAGAATGAGGTTCGCGTAGACCTTCGCAATACCGGGCAGGTGGTGGCGTTCCAGAACAAGCTGACCCTGCTACGCGCGGATGGGTCGCAGGTGCTGCCTGCGTATTACAGCGACAATTACGTGTCATTGCTTCCGGGCGAAGAGCGACAAGTCACGATTTCCATCCCGGAGACCAAGCGCGGGGGCGGACTTCGGCTGCAAATGAGAGGGTGGAATGTGACGCCGGTTTCGCTGGATGTACGCTGATGAGTAGACAGGGGAGTGGTCTTGGCGCACTGAATCCTCGTCATTACAAAAACTTACGCTTATGATCGGCAACTTGTTGCTTCATTGAGATTTAATGTTGAAGCAGATACCTTGAAGTCTCGATGAGATGGCACTTCAAGTCTCACCATGCGCGACCCGGGTTCGGCGTGGCAGGCATTTGTCTCTGCTTTCTTACTCTGCGTGGCTTTGCGCAGACGGCACCGCCGCAAACCACGCCTGGTGCACAACCGGGGGCGCCGCTGGTCATCACGCTGGATGACGCGATCCGCCGCGCGCAGGCGAACGAGCCGAACTTCGTGACGGCGCGGGCGGAGGCGAAGGCGACTGCGCTAGATCGCTCGATTGCTCGCGCGGCACAACTGCCGATCGCGGTTTATCACAATCAATTTCTGTATACGCAGGGCAATGGCATCGGCACAACGGTTACGTCGGATGGCAGCCTGACCCCGGCGCCCCCGATCTTCATCGCGAACAATTCGGTGCACGAGTACACAAGCCAGGCGGCGGTGACGGACACGATCGGGTTAAAGGGCATTGCCGATGTCCGGCTGGCTGATGCGACTGCTGCACGGGCTGCTGCCGAATATGAAGTGGCGCGGCGCGGCCTGGTGTCGACCGTAGTCGGTCTTTATTACGGCCTTACCGCGAGCGAGCACAAGGTCGCGGTGGCCCAGCGCGCTGAGAATGAGGCTTCCGGCTTTACCGACCTGACCAACAAGCGCGAGGTTGCGCGCGAGGTTGCACATGCCGACGTGGTGAAGGCGCAGCTGCAGCAGCAGCAGCGCGAGCGTGATCTGGCAGATGCGCGGCTGGCAGCGGACAAGGCTCGGCTGGAGCTGGGCGTGCTGCTCTTCTCCGATCCGCGGACAAGTTACGCGACAGAGAGCACGGCCCTGCCGGCAATGCCTTCACGCGCCGATGTAGAGGCGCAGGCCACCTCGCACAATCCGGATCTGAAGAGCGCACTGGCTGCCCTGCGCATGAGCGATGCGGAGGTGCTGGGTGCGCGGGCGGCGTATCTGCCCGATCTCGCTCTGAACTTCAACTACGGAATCGACGCCCCTCAGTTTGCCGTGAAGGGATTGAACGGCGTGAACAATCTGGGCTACTCCGCAAGCGCGACGGTGGACATTCCGGTGTGGGACTGGCTGGCGACGCCCCATCGCGTGAGGCAGACGGAGATTCGCCGCGATGCGGCGCGCGTGGCGCTGACCGCGACGCAGCGGCACCTGATTGCCGCGCTTGACGAAGCGTATGCGGAAGCAGCGGAAGCGCAGCGGCAGGCCGCATCGCTCGACCTGAGTGCGACGACGGCGGCGGAGAGCCTGCGGTTGACCAAGCTGCGCTATACCGCGGGCGAGGCGACGGCGCTGGAAGTGGTGGATGCGCAGACAGCACTCATCGCGGCGGAGAATGCGCGCGAGGACGGCGTGGTGCGTTATGAAACAGGCTTGGCCAATCTGCAGACGCTGACGGGGACGTTCTGAGAATGAAAGCGCATAGAAAGACGCGAAACATCGTTTTGCTGATGCTGCCGGTGATTGCACTCGTGCTCGCATCCGTTTGCGGTTGTAGTAAGGCCGAGAGCACGCCGGCGCCGGTGGTGACAGTGCAGGCGGAGCATCCGGAGGTAGGCGCGATTGCCGAGCATATACCGGTGGATGCGGTGCTGGCCCCGGTGGCGCAAGCGGCGATCTCGCCGAAGATCACTGCGCCCATCCGCCGCTTCTACGTGCAGCGCGGCGCGCGTGTGAAGGCGGGACAATTGCTGGCCACGCTGGAGAATCGCGACCTGACTGCGGCCGCGCTGGACAATCGCGGTTCTTACACAGCGGCGCAGGCGGCTTACGCGACGGCAACGCAGGCACAGGTGCCGGAGGACTATCAGAAAGCGCAGCTCGATGTGGCGCAGGCGAAGGCGAACCTTGAACTGAACCAAAGCATCGTGAATGCCCGCAAGCAGCTGTTTGCCGAGGGCGCGATACCGGGCCGCGATCTGGATACCGCACAGGCCGCACTAGTGCAGGCGCAGGCTGCATACGATACGGCAGCCAAGCATCTGGAGTCACAGAAGAGGGTGTCTCGCAAGGCATCGCTCGAGGCGGCGAAGGGACAACTTACTTCCGCCGAGGGCAAGTATCAAGGCGCGGAAGCGCAGGTTGCTTATTCAGAGATACGCAGCCCGATCGCAGGCTTCGTCACAGACCGGCCGCTCTTTGCGGGTGAAACAGTTGCCGCGGGGTCGACGCTGCTTACCGTGATGGATACTTCTGTCCTGCTGGCGAAAATCCATCTGGCCCAGCAGCTCACCCAGCGGATGAAGGTGGGCGATGCGGCGACCGTCATGGTGCCCGGCGCTGCCGATCCCGTGCCGGCAAGGGTGTCACTGATCAGCCCGGCACTCGATCCGGGCAGCACAACGGTGGAGATCTGGCTGCGCATAGACAACAAGAAAGGAACGCTCAAGGTGGGGACGCCGGTGCACGCCTCCATCGTGGGCAGGCAGGCTACGCAGGCGCTGACTGTTCCCTCGTCCGCGCTGCTGACGGCGCAAGATGGCAGCAAATCCGTAATGGTTGTGGGCGCAGATGGCGCGGCGCACTCCAAACCGGTAAGCGTGGGGATCATGGACGATGGCCGCGTGCAGATCACCAGCGGCTTGACCGCCGGCGACCTGGTGATCATTTCCGGCAATTACGCGCTGGACGAGGGAACCAAGGTAAAGGTTGGCGCGGCCGAAGCTGACGACGCCAAGAAGCCTGACGCGGCAAAGGAAGACAAGTGACGACATCGGCATTGCCACCGAGTCGGGTGACGACAGAGCGGCGGCCAGAGGAACCGCGCTTCTGGCTGCTGCGCTTTCGCAGCACCATCTTCTTTTTCCTGATCGTGCTGACTGTCGCGGGCATCTATCTCGCGACGCAGATCCCGATCTCGGTTTTCCCAGAGACGAACTTTCCACGTGTGGTCATCGGCCTGGACAACGGTGTTATGCCGGTGGAGCAGATGGAGGTGACGATCACCAAACCGGTTGAAGACGCGGTGAACGTCGTGCCCGGGCTGGTCACGGTGCGCTCGACCACCAGCCGCGGATCGGCGGAGGTCAGCCTTTTCTTCACCTGGGGCGTGGACATGTACCAGACGCTGCAATTGGTGGATGCGGCGTTGAGCAAGGTGCAGCAAACGCTGCCGCCGACGGTGAAGATCACCACCAACAAGCTGACCTTCGCCACATTTCCAATTCTCGGCTACAGCCTCACCTCCAACACGATGTCGCAGACGGCGCTGTGGGAGATGGCGACTTACGAACTGAAACCGCCGCTGAACCGCACGCTCGGCGTGAGCATGGTGACGGTGCAGGGCGGCAAGATTCCGGAGTACCACATCATTCCCGACATGGCGCGGATGCAGGCTTCGGGCGTGACCATCACCGATCTAACAAACGGAGTGAATGCGTCAAACATCATCGACTCGCCTGGACTTTATGAAGCCAACCATCAATTAATCCTCGGGCTGATCGGCGCGCAGGTACATGATGCGCACGAGCTGAGCCAACTGGTCGTGAAGACGACTCCGAATGGCGCACCGGTGCACGTTTCCGACGTTGCCACAGTGGAGAAGGCGGTGATGCCGGTCTACACCGTGGTGACGGCTAACGGCCAGCAGGCCGTGCTCCTGAACATCACACGGCAGCCAAGCAGCAACACCGTAGCCGTTGCCGATGCCGTGAGCAAAGAGGTTGCCCAGTTGCGCGGCAAGCTGCCGCCTGGCGTGAAGCTGGAGCCGTATTACGACCAGTCGGAGCTGGTGCGGGAGAGCATCGGCAGCGTGCGTGATGCCATCCTGATCGGGCTGGTGCTGGCCTGCGTGATCCTGTTCCTCTTCCTGCGCGACTGGAGCTCATCGCTGATTGCCGGGCTGGTGATTCCTGTCACTGTAGCAGTCACGTTTGTCTTCTTGAAGATCATTGGTCAGAGCTTCAACCTGATGACCCTGGGCGGCCTGGCTGCGGCGATTGGCCTCGTGATCGACGATGCCATCGTCGTGGTAGAAAACATTGTGCTGCACCGCGACTCCGGCGAGACGCGCGTCCAGGCGGTGCGCAAGGCGCTGGCCGAAGTCACTCGTCCGCTGGTCGGCTCGACGATCACCCCCGTCGTGGTTTTTCTTCCGCTGATTGCGGTGACCGGCGTAACGGGCAGCTTCTTCCGCGCGCTGGCCGTCACCATGACCGCTGCGCTCCTGACTTCCCTGCTGCTAGCCCTGACATGGACGCCGGCCCTCGGCCTTACTTTGTTGCGCAACCGCGTCGAGCAATCCGATGCGTCGAGCGCCGATTCCTCCGGCAATGTGGCGACCCATCACGCGGAAACGGGACGGATACTAGGACGCGTGCTGCATTGGCACGAGCGAGCGCTAGGCTGGTCGCTGGGCCGGCCGTTGATGCTCGCCCTGCTCTGTGTCCTGTTGGTGGCCGGCACCTGGTTCGGTTACAAGCAGCTTGGCTCCGACCTGCTGCCAGCCATGGACGAAGGCGGCTTCGTGCTGGACTACATCATGCCGGCGGGCAGTTCGCTGACCGAGACCGATCGCGTGCTGGCGCATGTAGACCAGATCCTGCGCAATACGCCAGAGGTGGAGACAACGTCGCGGCGCACCGGCCTGCAAATGGGTCTCGCCGCAGTGACCGAAGCGAACACCGGCGACATTACCGTGAAGTTAAAGAGCAACCGCGACCGCGGCATCGACGAAGTGATGGCCGATGTGCGGACGCAGATCAAGACGACCGAGCCCGAACTGGACGTCGAATTCACGCAGGTGCTGCAGGACATGATCGGCGACCTGTCGAACTCGCCGGAGCCTGTGCAGATCAAGCTTTTCTCCACAGATGCCGCGCTGCTGCAGAAACTGGGCCCACAAGTGGGCGACACGATCAGCAAGGTTTCGGGCATTGTCGACGTGCAGAACGGTATTGAGAACACGATCAGTGGGCCGGCCACCAATTTTCAGGTGAACCCAACGGTTGCGGACCGGCTCGGCTTTACGCCGACCGAGGTTGCCGAGGATGCTACTTCCATCCTGGACGGCGTCGCCGCCACGGTGCCGCTGATTGCTAATGGGCGCCCATATACGATTCGTGTGCGCATGCCAGACGACACGCGCACATCGCTTGATTCAATCCAGAACACGGTCTTCAACAGCGCGACCGGCAAGCTTGCGTCGCTGGGCTCGCTGGCAAGCATCCAGCAGTTGCCGCCGCAGAATGAGATCCGCCGGGAAAACCTGCAGCAGCTTGTCGTGGTCACGGGACGCCTAGAAGGCTCCGACCTGGGCACTGCGATCCGAAAGGTGCAGCAGGCGGTACAGCAGATGCATCTGCCGTCGTCGGTGCGCGTCGAGTATGGCGGCACCTATCAGGAGCAGCAGCAGTCGTTCCATGAGCTGCTGCGGGTGCTGCTGCTCGCGCTGGCACTGGTTTTCGGTGTGCTGCTGGCGGAGTTCCGCAATTTTGCCGCGCCCGTCGCCATCCTTACCTCATCGGTACTCTCCATCTCGGGCGTGGTTTTTGCGCTACTGATAACTGGCACGGATTTCAACGTCGCGTCCTTCATGGGATTGATCATGATCATCGGCATCGTCGCGAAGAACGGCATCCTGCTGTTGGACGCAGACGAGAAGTATCGCGCCGAAGGAGTAGCACCGCGCGAGGCGATGGTGCATGCGGCGCAGCGCCGGTTGCGGCCTATTGTGATGACGGCGATGGCGGCGATCTGCGGCATGCTGCCGCTGGCCTTCGCGCTGGGCTCCGGCTCACAGATGCTGCAGCCACTGGCGATCGCGGTGATCGGCGGCCTGCTGATCTCGATTGCGCTGAGCCTGATCGTGACGCCGGTGACCTACTATCTGCTGACCCGCAGCCGCCACGCCGAGATATAAAAAGAGGCCAGCGAGAACTGTGTCTCGCTGGCCGTTCGGTTATTGGGGGAGTTTAGCGGCTACATCGGCCGCTAAAACTTAGCGTCCGACTACCAGCACCGTGAAGCTGTCCGGCAGAATAGAGGGCCGCGGACGCGGCATCTGCGCCGTAGGTGAGGGCCGTGGGCCAAACTGTGCGGTTGTGAGATAAACGTGGCCATTGGCGGAATCAAAGGCCATGGTGCGCGCGCCTTTCTGCGTGGTCAGGTTCTGGACGACCGGGAAGCTCGGTTTGCTGGCATCCACCACGGTCAGCGTCCCGTCGCCGTTCGATGAGAAGGCCAAGTTGTCCTTTGCATCGAAGCCGGCGGCATCCGGGCCTTCGCCGATCTCAGGCGTCGCCAGCACCTTGCCGTCGTTCGCATCCACTACCGCCATTTTCTTCCCATCGCAGACGGAGAAGAGGTGACGGGCGGAGGTATCCATCGCCAGGCCGGAGGGCGAGTCGCAGATTGGCCACTCCGCAGTCAACTTTTTCGTGGCAGCATCCAGGCGCACGATCTCATTCTTGCTCTCGATGTTGTCGTACACGTGTCCCTTGCCGTCCGCCACCGGAAATTCCGGCTTGCCAGGCAGCGGAATGGTCGCGACCACCTTCTGCGATGTCGTATCGATAACGGTGACATTGCTACTGCGACCGTTAAAGGCCCACACTGTCTTCGTAACCGGCTCGTAGGCGATGCCATCAGGATTCGTTCCTGCGGGAATGGAGGTGACTTTGCTCAATGTGCCGCGATCGAAGACGATGACCGCATTGGCGCGGCCGTCGCTGATATATCCATACTTCCCTTCTGCATCCAGTGCAACGCCGTGCGTGCCTTGCAGGTCAGTGATCGCTCCGATGGATTTTCCGCTTTTCGTATCGATCACCTCAACCCGTTGACCATGCGTTATGTAGAGGCGATGGGCTGTGGGATCCGCGGTAAGGTAGTCCCAGCCGCCTTCACCACCGATCTTCCATTGGGTAAGAACACGGAACGAACCTTGGGCGAGTGCGACCGGAGCAGCAATGCAAACCAGCGCAGCCCCGAGCAGCAAGAACCGGCAAACGCCTCTCTTTCGCGAATCGAACATGCATGGCTCCATTGCGCTGACTGCGCGGTGCAAGTCTAGGGGGGGAGTATTAATTCAAGCTGAAGGTGTCGCCTGCAGAGAAGCTTCGACCGGCGCGGCTCCTGGCTGCCCCGCAGCCCGCGGAAGGCGCACCACCGCGGTCGTCCCGCGGTCACGCTCACTCTGCAGCTCTATGGTGCCGCCTGCCCTATCCACGATAGCCTTGCAGATAGCAAGGCCCAGACCGGTCCCGCCGGTGTTCCGGCTACGCGATGGATCGCCTCGCGAGAAGCGCTCGAAGACGTGCGGCAGCAGAGCAGGGTCGATGCCGTCGCCCTGGTCCTCAACACGTAACTCCACGCAATCCGCTTCCGGCTGCAGCAGCATGCGGACTTCGCTCTGCGGCGGGCTGTGCTGCAGCGCATTCAGTAGCAGGTTGGAGCAGAGAAGCGAGCACTCTTCCGATGACAAGGGAACGAGGGCCGTTTCGTGGGCTGCGAGCGTGAGGGTAACCGAGCGCACCTCCGCCATGGACTGGAACTGTTGCGCAGCAGTTATCGCGGCTTCATCGAGGTCTGCTGTCCCGAAAACTTGCTCTGCCGTGCTCAGGTGTTCGGCACGCGCCAGGGTCAGCATGCGGGCGACGATCTCCTCGATTCGCTCGCAATCCATCAGGCTTACCTCCACGCCGGCCTCGTACTCCTCTGTCGTGCGCTGCCGCATACTGAGCAACTGCAAGGACGATTTGACGACCGCCACTCCAGTTTTCAGCTCGTGCGCGGCATCGCTTACGAAGCGGCGCTGCTGCGCGAAAGAAGCCTCCAGGCGCTGCATTGCAGCACTCAGCGCAGATGCCAGCGGCGCGAGCTCACGCGTTTCCATTGCACTCTCCGGCGCCCGAAAGGTCCATCGATAAATCGAGATGTTTTCCGCTTCACCCGCAAGCTCGCGCATGGGCGCGAGGCCGCGGTGCAGCAGCCACGTCATGAGGACCCCCGTGACGATGAGCAGGACAAGATTCGAAAGCGAGAAGAAGACGATGGCGTTGCGCACCTCGTGCCACATGTGCGAAGTGCGTGCGCCGTAGACGACGAGAATATGCCGTGGCGTGCCGCCACCCTTATCTCCGGGATCAACCACGCGCAGACCATGCAGCGCGAGCACGCGATAGGGGTGGCCATTGACGTGGGCTATATAAAAGCGGTTTCGGGTGGAGGCCACATCCCGCGGACTGGGCCCGTCCCAGTTGGTCGAGCGCCCAAGCAGGCGGCCGCCGCTGTCGCGTACTTCATATACATCCTCGGCAGGCAACTCCAGACCAGTGCGGTCGAGCATGACATTGTCGGCGGCGTCTTCCGCATCCTGCACCGCGCCCAGCAGCGAATCGGCGCGCCCCTCTAGCATGATGTCGAAAGCATGCATGTGCTCCTGGCGCTCGTAGACGGCAGCGAGCGCGATCACCGCAACCGCAAAGACAAGCTCCACCAGCAGCACGGACGAGATCAGCCGCCGGGAAAGAGAATGCCGTTTCATCCCGCACTTTCGTAGGTCGAGGCCGCGGGCCCTACTACAAGACGGTAGCCGCGGCCGCGCAGCGTCTCGACCGCCTGCTGATCGGTGTCGGCCCCCAGCTTCTTGCGCAGATTCGAGATGTGCGCCTCGATAACGTTTGAGTGATGTTCCCAGTTGTAGTCGTAGAGATGCTCGAGCAACTCGCGCTTGGAGACGATGACGCGCGGCCGGTGGACCATATATTCGAGGATGCGGTACTCCGTCGGCGACAGATCGACGAGCCGCCCGGCGCGGCGGACCGTCTGCTCCAGCGTGTTAACTTCGATGTCGGCTACAGTGAGCAAAGGATGCGACGCGCCCTTGCCGCGGCGGATGAGCGCTTTGGCACGCGCAATAAGTTCGCCTAGATCGAAAGGCTTGCTGAGATAGTCGTCGGCGCCGGCATTGAGCAGCTCGATGGTGGACGCCGCGCCGTCCTTCGCAGTGAGAATGAGGACGGGGGTTGCGTTGTCGCGACCGCGCAGATGCCGCAGCATTGTCAGACCATCTACCTTCGGCAGCATCAGGTCGAGCACGATGAGGTCGTAGCAGCCCTGCCGGGCGAGCTCGCCACCCAACTCACCATCCTCCGCGCAATCCACCGCGAAGCCCGGGCCTTCGCGCAGAGCAGCCGCGAGGTTATCCGCCAACCGCACTTCATCTTCCACCACGAGGACACGCATCGCACCAATCTTCCTGCACTTCATCTTAAGGGAGCGTGAAGGGCCGTGGCGCGGCTTGCATTGCGTCCTTGCGGTGGGTGGTGGAGAATGGCTTGCGCAAAGTAAAACGCTTAAATCCCTGCAACAAGAGGAGTTGAATGGCCCGAAAGGAACCGCTGCCGCGGCGCACATTTCTCAAGCAGGCTGCCGGTGCTATCGGCGCCGCCACGCAGGTGCGCGGATGGCCGGCGATTGGCGAGGCGGAGGAGCACGGGGCGCCGGCGCGTCCGGGAGCAGCGGCAAAAGATGCTGCGTTCCCGCGCGTCTTCACCGGCCGCAAGTTGAAGATGATTGCCTTCCCGCTGGGCGGAGTCGCTGCGGGCAGCGTGGCACTGGGCGGGCGCGGACAACTGCGCGACTGGGAGATCTTTAACCGGCCGAACAAAGGCTACTCGCCCGCATATGCGTTTCCCTCGATCTGGGCGCAGGCGGGCGATGCAATGCCGGTTGCACGCGTGCTTGAAGCACGGATTCTTCCGCCTTACGAAGGGCAGGATGGGCTGGGATCGAACAACGCCCCCGGGTTGAGCCGGCTGGAAGCGGCGACCTTTACCGGCGCATACCCGCTGGCGCACATCGCGTTTGAGGATCGCACACTCCCAGTCCGCGTGGAGATGGAAGCCTTCTCTCCATTCATTCCGCATGAGCCGGACGATTCCGGCCTGCCGGTCGCAATTCTGCGCTATCGCGTGACGAATCCCAAGCACGTGAGCGTAAAGGTGAGCATCGCGTGGTCGCTAGAGAATCCAGTGAAAACAGGGCCCCCGGGCGATCCCGACCCGCGGCGGAATACGTATCAGTCCAATGCGCGAATCGCTGGTCTGATGATGAGCAATCCCGCGCTGCCGGAAAGCGATCCTATGCAGGGCACGGTAGCACTGGCCGCGCTGGTGCAGCCGGGCGTCCAAGTGCAGCACTGGCGCGGCTGGCCGCAGGGGCGCTGGTGGAACTCGCCGATGCTTTTCTGGGACGCGTTTTCGGCAACCGGCGAGCTGGGCGCGGAGCCCGAGGCACCGAACGCAGTCGGTGCGGTGCTGCAAAGCGCGACGATTGCCCCGCGCCAGTCGCAGACGTTCACTTTTCTGCTGGCGTGGCATTTTCCCAACCGCACTCCGGAGTGGTGCGGCTGGGATGCTCCCAAGGGCAAGGGTGGTACGCGCATCGGCAACTATTATGCAACCCGGTTCGACGATGCGTGGGCCGCGGCCGACTACACGGCAACGCATCTCGAATCGCTGGAACGCCGCACACGTCTGTTCGCTGATGCCTTTCGCGAAAGCACGCTACCTGCAGCGGTGAAGGAGGCAGCCAGCGCGAATCTTTCGACACTCGCCTCCACTACCTGCTTCCGCACTGCGGATGGCGAGTTCCACGGCTTTGAGGGGGTGGATGACACGCGCGGCTGCTGCTTCGGCAACTGCACCCACGTGTGGAACTATGAGACGGCCACCGCGTTTCTGTTCCCATCGTTTGCGCGCTCGCTGCGCAAGGCGGCGTTTGGCTACTCGATGGACGACGCGGGTGGGATGCGCTTCCGGCAATTGTTGCCAGATGGCCACGATCGATTCGGCTGGGCCGCCGCCGATGGACAAATGGGACAGATCCTGCATGCCTATCTGGACTGGAAGCTGACCGGCGACGACGCGTGGCTGCGCGCGATGTGGCCGCGCGTGAAGAAAGCGATCGAGTTCGCGTGGGTTCCCGGCGGCTGGGATGCGAATCGCGACGGCGTAATGGAAGGCGTGCAGCACAACACCTATGATGTGGAGTTCTACGGGCCCAATCCGCTGTGCGGTATCTATTATCTGGGCGCGCTGCGTGCCAGCGAGGAGATGGCGCGGCGGATGGGCGATGCTACCTCCGCTGCGGAATATAACCGGCTCTTCACGCAGGGCAGCCGCTGGATCGATGCGAATCTCTTCAACGGCAAGTACTACGTGCAGCAAGTACGCGGATATCGCAACGATCAGATCGCACCGCACATTCGTGGTGATTCCGGCGCCATGGATCCCGGGCATCCTGAATATCAGATGGGCAATGGCTGCCTGGTCGATCAGCTAATGGGCCAATACCTGGCGGACGTTGCGGGTCTGGGCGAATTGGTGTCACGCAAGAACATGGCCACGACGCTGCGTGCGATATACGCTTCAAACTACAAGCGCACGCTGCTCGAGCATGACAACGTGGAGCGCACTTTTGCACTGAACGATGAAGCGGCGGTTGTGGTTTGCAGCTACGCAGAGGGGAAGCGGCCGCGCATCCCATTTCCCTACTACGCAGAGGTTTTCACCGGACTGGAACATGCGACGGCAGCGATGATGATGTATGCGGGCATGATTGAGGAAGGCACTGAGTACGTCGCCAACACTCGTGCACGCTATGACGGCGAGAAGCGCAATCCCTGGGACGAAGCGGAGTGCGGCCATCACTACGCGCGCGCGATGTCCTCATGGTCGAGCGTGGTTGCGCTCAGTGGATTTGAGTACGACGGCCCTGCGGAGGCAGTTAGAGCGGTGCCTCCTCTGTCGCATCGCACCTTTCGCAGCTTCTGGGCCAGCGGAACGGGATGGGGCGAGTTCTCCTGCGCGCCAGGCACGGGCGGTGGAAGCTTGTTCGGGCTGCGAGTTCACGCCGGCACGTTGCGCTGTCGTAGCATCACGATCGCGGCGAGCGGGTCCCGAACGAGAGTGCGCATCGGAGACAAGGATTATGCGCACTCCGCAACAGCGAGCGGTAACGCAACGCTGTTCACTGTAAAGCAAACGATCGAGATTGCAGAAGGAGAAGAGTTACGAATCGAGGCCGCTGTATGAAGCCCACGCTAATTTTCGTCGGCGGCTTTCTCGGCGCGGGCAAGACCACATTGATCCTCGCCGCCGCGCGCGAGTTGAAGAAGCGCGGCTTGCGCTGCGCCGCCATCCTCAACGATCAGAGCGATGCGCTGGTCGACACGCAGCTCGCGAACTTGCACAACGTGCCAAGCGGCAAGGTGACAGCAGGATGCTTCTGCTGCCGCTTCTCCGATCTGACTACACAGCTTGACGCCATGCAGGCGTTTGCACCGGACGTGATCTTCGCCGAACCCGTCGGCAGTTGCACGGATCTCGCGGCGACCGTGCTGCATCCGCTGCTGCGCGAAGGCACGTATCGTCTGGCGCAATTCACAGTTCTAGTGGACCCGCTGCGTGCCGAGGCAGTAGCCGACACAGGAGCCGATGCGAATATCGCATTTCTGTTTCACAAGCAGATGCAGGAGGCTGACCTTGTCTGCTTTACTAAGTCGGACCTAGATACGCATAGCCTTGACATCAACGTGCCACACGTGCGCCAGATCAGCGCACGCACCGGTCAGGGCGTCGCAGCGTGGCTGGACGAGGTGCTTGCCGGAGAGTTGTCCGCCCGGAAAGAGGTGCTCGATATCGACTACGAGCGCTACGCGCAGGCAGAGGCCGCGCTGGCATGGCTGAACTTCCACGCAGTCTTTGAGCCGCGCGTGTCGATATCGCCCGCGATGCTGTTGGGACCGTGGCTAGATGGCGTCGATGACGCGCTGACCAAGGCGCACATCCAGATCGTCCATCTCAAAGCGATCGACGAAACGCCCACTGGCTACCTAAAAGCCGCGAATTGCGGGAACGGACAGGAGCCCACAGTAGAAGGCGCCTTGGACGCATCGCCGTCTCTGCGCCACGAAATCACGCTGAATATTCGGGCGCTGGGAACCCCGGAGACAATGACCGCCGTCGTGGAAGACGAGTTACGGCGGCTGTATGGCCGGTTCACCGAGCGAACGATGCGCTGCTTTCGTCCAGCTGCGCCACGACCGGAGCGGCGCGTGCTCCCTGAACAGATCTCTTCCGCCGTTTAGCTCTACAACACCTCTCCCAGCCGGCGGATGCCCTCGCGAATCTGCGTAACGGTCAAATTCGCATAGCCCACCAGAAACCCCGGCTGCGACGGATGCTTGAAATAGTAGCCCGCAATGCCGTAAATGCCGACGCCGATGGCCGAGGCACGCGCGATGATCTCCGCCTCAGATACTTTCGCGCGCGGCCACAATACGATATGCGTGCCGGAGCGATTGCCAGTGATGCTGACACGGTCGCCAAGATGACGTTCAATGGCTGAGAGCAGCGCATCGCGGCGCACAGCGTTTGCCCTTCGTGTACGGCGCAGATGCCGTTCGTAGGCGCCGCATGCAATGAACTCCGCCAGTGTCTCCTGCTCCAACACCGCGGTGTGCCGATCGGCGATCCATTTCGCTGCGATAAATGCGGAGACCAAGGGCCGGGGCGCCACCACGTAGCCAATGCGCAACGCGGGAAATAACGTGCGCGAAAAGGTTCCGACGTAGAGCACTCTGCCGTCGCGATCAAGGCTCTGCAGCGGCTCGACCGGCTCACCCTCATAGCGAAATTCGCCATCATAGTCGTCTTCGACAATGACGGCATTCGCGCGCCGGGCCCACGCCAGCAGAGCCAGGCGCCGCTGCAGTGGAAGCACCGCTCCGGTAGGAAACTGGTGCGACGGCGTCACCATCGCGAGCCTTGCATGCCGCGGCATCTGGCGAAGATCGATGCCGTCTTGGTCCACCGGGACGGGCCGCACGCGCAGCCGTGCTGCCAGCAGCACCTGCCGCATTCCGTGATACTGCGGGTCTTCGACTGCAACCGCGTCACCCGGGTTCAGCAGCAGGCGAATGGTCAGATCCAGTGCCTGCTGGGAGCCATTGACGATCACCACCTGCGACACGTCACAGTTGATAGCACGAGACCGCCGCAGGTGCCCGGTGATCGCCTCACGCAGGATGGGATTTCCGGCGGCCGCACCGTAATCATAGGAGCGCAAGGGGGCGCTCCTGCTCCGGCGCGTCAGGATGCGACGCCACGCCGCCAGCGGAAACTCATCCAGCGAGCACCTGCCGTATGCGAAGTCATAGCGCAGCGGCCGAGGCTCCCCGATTGGTGAGAGCCCCCGCTGTGCTATGGAGCTGGCCGCTGCGCCGAAGTCGGAGAGTCGCACCTGTGCGGGACGACGCGGTGCGGGCGACGGCGATGGATGCAGATGCTCCGACACATAGGTGCCCGATCCGCGTCGGCCGGTGATAAAGCCTTCGGCGATGAGCTGGTCATAGGCCTGTACAACAACAGTGCGAGAGACCGAGTTTTCTTCCGCAAGTTCGCGCGTAGATGGGAGCGCCTCGCCCGGTCGCAGTACGCGCTCCATGATGCCGTGGCGGATCCACAAGTAGACCTGGCGCGACAGAGACTCCGTCCCTTTTGTAAGTGGTATCAGCATGATGGCATAAAGTGGACCTTTCAAAATACCAGATGTCGCGAGACCATGGGTGCATGCTGAAAAGGCCATGCAATCTCTTCGCAATAGCGGCGCTCCTGCTGCTGGCAGCAGCGGGGCGGTGGTATTGGCACAAGTCTGCAAGCATCGTGGCAGCGCAGACCACCGCCAGTGGACAGCACGACGGCCAACACGACTTCGATTTCTACGTGGGTAAATGGCGGCTCCACAACCGCCGCCTCATGCATCCTCTTACTGGATCGACGCAGTGGGTGCAGTTCGATGGCACTTCGGTGGCGCGTCAACTGTGGGACGGCCGCGCCAATGTGGACGAGTTCGAAGCCAACACACCGTCCGGGCATATCGAAGGCATGACGGTGCGGCTGTACAACGCCGATACCCATCAGTGGAGCATCTACTGGGCAAACGGCAAAGCCGGAGCGTTTTCGATGCCGCCCACCGTCGGCCACTTCACGAACGGCCGCGGCGAGTTTTACGATCATGAGGTGATCGGCGGAAAAGCGGTGTTCGTGCGGTTCCTTTGGGAAGTCCAGTCACCAACGGAATGCCACTGGGAACAAGCCTTTTCGATCGATGAGGGCAAGACCTGGGAGACAAACTGGACGATCGACTCGACTCGAACGGAGGGCCCTGCGCTTTGACAACTCGCGCAACTGTGCGCCGCCTGCCCCAGCGCGGTGCCTATGACTCGAAGACTATCAACGCAATCCTCGATGCCGGTTTTCTCGCGCACGTCGGCTTTTGCGTCGATGGACAACCGTTCGTTATTCCCACGCTTTACGGCCGCACCCGAGATGGGGAAGGATCGGACTGCCTCTATCTACATGGCTCGGCGGCAAGCCGGATGTTGCGCGAGCTCTCCACCGGTGTGCCGGCCTGTGTCACGGTGACGCACGTCGATGGCATCGTGCTCGCGCGCTCTGCGTTCCATCACTCCATGAATTACCGATCTTTGGTTGCCTTCGGAACCGCACGCAGCATCGAAGACATCCAGGGCAAGGTAGAAGCACTACGCGTGATCTCTGATCATCTGATCGCCGGCCGTTGGCAAGATGTGCGCCATCCCACCGTGAAGGAGTTGAAGGCCACCTCCGTGCTGGAGTTCACGATCGAAGACGCATCCGCGAAGATGCGCTCCGGGCCACCGCTGGATGACGAGGAAGACTACTCACTGCCGGTCTGGGCCGGGGTTGTGCCGCTTCAGGTGCGAGCTTCCGAGCCAGCGCGGGATCCCCGCCTCGAGCACGAGCTTGCTATCCCGGAATACGTGCGCAGATTTCACTCAAACGGGAACGAAGGCTAGCACTAAAATCTGGCAATTCTGCGTCGGCTCTGGCGGCCTCGCATTTATGCTGGGTTGCGGATGAATCGACGAAGTTTCCTCGCCTCCTCCGGTCTGATTCTGGCAGATCAGATGCTCGCCCAAGCCGCTCCGGCCCGGGCCAAGAGACCCGCGGAGAAAGCACACGCACACTACGACCTGCGCATTGCGCCTTGCAAACTCGAGATTGCCCCCGGCATCGTGATCGAGACCCTCGGCTACAACGGGCAAGTCCCCGGCCCCATCCTGCAAGTGCGCGAAGGTGTGCCGATCACGATCGATGTGACGAATCAAACGGCTGCGGCGGATATCGTCCCGTGGGACGGCCTCGCTATCGACTGGACCATCAATAACCAGTCATGGCCGAAGATTGATCCGCTGCAGGTGGGGCGGGGCGGCCGCTCCCGCATGATCTTTCGCAACGGTAGCGGCGATCAGCATCCGATGCACCTTCACCGCCATAGCTTCGAAGTCACACGCGTCGGCACAAAAGAATTCAGCGGTCTGCGCAAGGATGTCGTGAACATCATGCCGCTCGACTCCGTCGCGGTCGATCTTGTGGTTGACAATCCTGGCGACACGCTGCCGCATTGCCATCAGGCCCTGCACATGGATTTCGGATTCATGCAACTCATCAAATATGCAGGCTGATCGGAAGATGCGACAGATGAAGAGAAAGCATCACATCCTCTCGATTGCTCCTGCACTCGCCCTGGCGTGCCTCGTCATCCTGGATCAACCGGCTCGCGCGGGGGAATTGCACAGATCCGACTCGGTGGTCCAAACGCGTGACTGGCCCGTTTATGGTGGGCAAAAGGCGGACGATCACTACTCCCCGCTCACCCAGATCAATCGCAGCAACGTGGACAAGCTGAAGGTCGCGTGGACCTTCGATACCGGCGAGAGAGGTGTTGGTCTGCAGACCAGCCCGCTGGTCGTCGGACGCACTCTCTACGCATACACGCCAACTCAGAAAGTCATCGCGCTCGACGCTGCGACCGGCAAGCTCCTGTGGACCTTCGACTCCGGCGTGACCAGCACGCAGCCGGTGCGCGGCCTCACCTGGTGGAGCGACGGCACGGAAACACGACTCTTCGCGGGTATCGCCAATTTCCTCTACGCACTCAATCCGCGCGATGGCAAGCCCATCCAGACATTCGGAGAAGGCGGCCACGTTGACTTGCGGAAAAATCTTCGCGGAGACTACCGCGAGCAATCGATCGCCCTCACTACGCCGGGCATCGTCTACGACGACCTGATTATCGTCGGCGGCCGCGAGCCCGAGACGCATCCCGCGCCGCCCGGCGACATACGCGCCTTTGATGTACGCACTGGCGCGTTACGCTGGAGCTTCCACACCATCCCCCATCCCGGCGAGGCCGGCTACGAAACCTGGCCCAAAGATGCGTGGCGCTACTCGGGCGCAGCCAATAACTGGACCGGCATGGCGCTTGATGAGAAGCGCGGCATCATCTACGTGCCAACCGGCTCCGCCGTCTCTGATTTTTATGGCGCCGATCGCATTGGGCAGGATCTATTTGCGGACACCTTACTTGCGCTCGATGCCGCGACTGGCAAGCGCATCTGGTCGTTTCAGGGCGTCCATCACGACATCTGGGACCGCGACTTTCCCTCGCCACCATCGTTGCTCACGGTGCTGCACGATGGCAGGCGCATCGATGCCGTCGCCCAGGCAACCAAGCAGGGTTATCTATACCTTTTCGATCGCGTCACCGGCCAGGCGCTCTTCCCCCTCATTGAGCACGCAGTTCCCGCCAGCAACGTGCCCGGAGAAAAGGCGTGGCCTACGCAGCCGCGCCCGCTCTATCCCGCGCCATTCGCACGCCAATATCTCACCCCCGACCTGCTGACCGCTCGCACGCCCGAAGCACACAAGTTCGCCGAGGACAAATTCAGTACCTTCCGAAGCGCCGGGCAGTTTGTTCCCTTTAACGTGGACAAGCAGACCATCGTGTTTCCCGGCTTCGATGGCGGCGCTGAGTGGGGTGGTTCCGCCGTCGATGTCAAGACCGGCGTGATCTACATCAACGCCAATGAGATGGCCTGGACCGGCGGGCTGACGGCGAATAAATCCGGCCTCGGACCCGGCGAACAGATGTATGACAATCTGTGCGCCTCCTGCCACGGCGAACAGCGCGAAGGTTCGCCGCCCGCTTTTCCATCGCTGGTCGGTGTCGACAAGCGGCTCTCGTATGCGCAGATCGCCAGCACCATTCGGCAAGGCAAAGGACGCATGCCCGCATTTCCCATGGTGAATGACGCTACGCTTCCTGCGCTTATTCACTACCTCGAACAAGGAAGAGAGGACGCGATCGGCGCTGTGCACGCAGATGGCAAACAGGAGATGACGGCCATCCATCCGTCGACAAAAGCGCGTACCGTTGACGATCCCGCAGGCGCACAAAGTTATGCAGTTCATTGCGCCATCTGCCACGGCGATTCTCGCGAAGGCATCTCTCCGTCCTTTCCTGCGTTGATCGGTATCGGCAGCCGCATGCCGCGCGCCCAGGTTCTGCAGTTCATCCACCAGGGCAAGGGCCGCATGCCGGGCTTCCCCACATTGCAGGATGGTGAACTCACCGCACTGCTCCGCTATCTGGGCGCGGCCGACCACATCGCACCGCCGCGGCCCGCTGGCGAGGATGCAGAACAGAAGTACCGCTTTACCGGCTATCGCAAGTTTCTCGATCAGGATGGCTATCCCGCAATATCTCCGCCCTGGGGCACGCTGAACGCCATCGACCTCAATACCGGCAGATATCTCTGGAAAATACCCTTTGGTGAATATCCGGAGTTAGCCGCTAAGGGCATGAAGAACACAGGAACGGAAAACTACGGCGGTCCCATTGTCACCGCCGGCGGCCTCGTCTTTGTTGGCGCGACTATCTTCGACCGCAAGATGCATGCCTTCGACAGTCATACCGGCAAGCTGCTGTGGGAGGCGGCCCTACCCTTCGCCGGCCATGCAACGCCCGCAACCTACATGCTAGATGGCCAGCAGTACGTGGTCATCGCAGCCGGCGGCGGACGTGATCCCAAATGGCCTTCGGGCGGCGTCTATGTCGCCTTCGCGCTGCCTCACCGCAATGCGCCACGGATTCGCCACGCGGTGAAATCTCGCTGATTCCTCGTCCTTCCAACGGGGCCGCGAGGATTTGCCCGGATGGAAAGCCGCTCCAGCGATCGCCTCCGTACCCGAGGTTCAGGGGTGGTTGTGGCTTTCGGTTTGCGCTACAATCAGGCCAATTTCGCCCCCGATTTGTTGTTGAAGGCAATGCCGCGCGCAGCGGCCCCGCTAATTGTGTGTGGTGACTCTGCTCTTTGTTCGAGCGACGGGGATTGCGCACGGTGGTGTGGCAGACGAAGGAGTCGCAATCCGGACGATGAGTGTACGGCGATACGCAGGTACCGCGCGGTTGAATCGGGGCCGTGTCTTCGGCGGGTTGGCTGTCGCCCTTGCCGCTTTGTCGATGTTGTCTCTCGCTGGCTGTAGCGATGGTGGATCCAACTACCTCGAAACCCCGGAGGGTGCCGTCGTCGGGCGCGGCGGGTATTGGAACTACTCGCCGTCGGTGATACAGACGGGCGACGTGCAGCAGTTCTGGTGGTGCGGGACCGGGAAAAATCCATCGAATCCCGGTCAAATCAGCGACAGTATTCTTTACGAATCGATCAACACCCAGACACACAAGACAACTGATCCCCTCGTCGTCCTTGCTGAAACAGACGGAAGCTGGGATGCACTTTATACCTGCAATCCAAGGGTCATCCGTGGGACGTTCGTCAATCCCGTGGGAGACGGCGAAACATATACCTACGAGATGTTCTATGTAGGCACGGTCGCTGATACTGGCAACTCAATCGGCGCCGCTTTCTCAAGGGATGGAATCCAGTGGACGAAGTATCCCGAGCCGATCATTCTGCCAACCTTCTCGGCGAGCTATGGCGTGGGTCAGCCGGCCGCTTACAACGCGGATGGAAAATCAGCCATCACGCTCTTTTACGAAGACTCCACGCCGATAGTGCATCACGTCGAGGCAACCTCAGCGGACGGCATTCATTTCACCGTCCAAGGCACGATTACCACCAATGGCCTCGATCCTACGAACCCGGATCCCACGTGGGCCGACATGGGTTACGATCCGACCACCAAATCCTGGTACGCAGCGTTCAATTTGCCGACTCGTCCTCCGAGTACAACGGGAGACGTTGTGGAGCGGGGACAGTATGGTTTTCAGCTCTATCGCATCCCGGATTCGTCGTTACTCACCGGAACAACGCCTTGGAAGATGCTGACAATCATCGACACCAACCTGACGGGATACGAATCGAACTTCCTGCCTTCACTGCTGCACGACAAGTACGGCAATATCAATATAGGTTCGTATCCGAAGCTCGACCTCTTCGTCTCGTCCGCTATCCCCAAGCCGGCTTGGGATGCATCGCCGGCCTCGGCTGGAAATTCAGACGAGATCCACCAATGGGCGATCTCAGCCGACAATTACGACCCGGCTCAGAAGACCTTAGCGCTGAAGCGCTATGTGAACGGCCAGACCTACGAAACGACAACCGGATGGATCGACATTTTGAAGTTCTTTCCTGATGCCACTATCGGTCATTTGTACACCACGCCCGAGAATGGAGCGAATCAGCCCTTCTACGGCTGCAAAGAAGGAAATACTGGCTACTTCGTCTCGCTCGACGTGAATTGCAACGGGCAACGCATCTTGGGAGTTAACGGCTATGGCTACGGTAAGAAACCCGCTGGCGTTGCCACCGTTGCGTTGTACAGTTGCAACACACAAAAGGGCCGATTCCTGGCCCAGGACCCCGACTGCAAAGGACAAGGCCGGGGGACATTGTTCGCGTATGCGCTGCCCTGACGAGTCGCAGCCTTTCGTTATTCAGTGAACGACTCATCGATCGTAGCTTGTCACTATCGAGCGGCCAACTCAGCTCCTTGCCGGACGGGTCACAGCAATTGCTAACGATCGGGGCCGCCGCATTCGCAAAGATGACTTGCCCTCAATAGACATTCAAGAGCAGGATGGTCGGGTCGCTTCTCGGAAGCGCCGCGACCTTCCGGTTGAGGAAGAGCAGATGGGATTCGGCGGGGCCTCAACTCGAACTCCTTCATCCATCGCGGAGATCGACGTCCTATGGATCACCGCCGGGCTCGGTTGCGACGGAGACACCATCGCCATGACGGCGGCCACGCAGCCGAGCATTGAGGATGTGGTCGGTGGAGCGCTGCCGTGGATTCCCAAGGTCAGGCTGCTGAATCCATTTCTCTCCTTCGAGAATGGAGATGACTTCCTGGCGCGCTTTCATCTGGCGGCGGAAGGCAAGGTCGACCCATTCATTCTGGTGGTCGAGGGTTCGATTCCCAACGAGAAGAACAAGGACGAGGGCTACTGGGCCTCATTGGGCACGGACAGTCTGACCGGCCAGCCCATTACAACCTGTGAATGGATCGACCGCCTGGCGCCGCACGCATGGGCGGTCATCGCCGCCGGCACCTGCGCTACATACGGCGGAATCCATGCGATGGAAGGAAATCCGACTGGTTGCATGGGCCTCGCCGACTATCTGGGTTGGAAATGGAGATCAAAGGCGGAGATTCCGATCGTTTGCGTTCCCGGATGTCCCGTGCAGCCGGACAACTTCATGGAGACGCTCTTGTATCTCCTTTACATGGCGGCGGGGCGCGCACCGATGATTCCCCTGGATGAGGCGCTGCGGCCGACCTGGCTCTTCGGCAGCACGGTGCATGAAGGCTGTGATCGCGGCGGCTACTATGAGCAGGCGTCAGTTTGCGGAGGAGTACGGATCGCCGCTGTGCATCGTAAAGCTGGGATGCTGGGGGCCGGTGGTGCAGTGCAATGTAGGGAAGCGCGGATGGATGTCTGGCATCGGCGGTTGCCCCAATGTGGGTGGCATCTGCATCGGATGCACGATGCCGGGCTTTCCGGACAAGTTCATGCCGTTCATGAATCAGCCGCCAGGCTCGCTGTTGTCTTCCGCGGCGGTGCAGACCTATGGGCGCGCTATCCATGCGCTGCGCAAGTTTACCCAGGCATCGCATGAATCGGGTGCCAAGCTGGAGGCAAAGCCTCATGTCTCCTGAAGTCTCTGCTACAAACGGAAGCGCAGTGAGCCACGATAGCAGCCGGCGACTCCTTCGAACTGCAACTCAAGAAGCACGCCGATACAGCTCGAACCTTTCGAATCAGATCTGAACCTGCCCGATCTTGCCGAAGCGGAAGCCATCCTTCTGGATCTGGCCAGGTGTTCTCGACTTCGACTCTGTCGCAATCGCCTGATCAACGCCGAAACAGGAAGCCGACGACGAGCACACGCCGAATCTGGAGGCCAAGTATCGCGCGCTGCTCGAACAGATTCCGGCGGTGGTGTTCATGGCTTATCTCGACCGAGGCATCAGCGAGGCCTATGTCAGTCCGCAGATTGAAGCAGCGCTGGGCTATTCGCGCGAAGAGTGGCTGGAGGATCCGGTTCGCTGGTATCAGCACATTCATCCGGACGACAAGCAACGCTGGAGCCTGGAAGCCGCCGAGATGTTTCTCTCCGGCAAGCCACTGCGCTCCGCATATCGTGTGATCGCGCGCGATGGCCGCATCATCTGGTTCCACTGCGATGCCAAAATGATGCGGCACCCGAATGGTCAGCCCTGGTTTATCCATGGCGTGGCCTTCGACATCTCCGATCTCAAGCGCTCGAAGAGGAGCTACAGGACGAACGCAATGTAGTCTCCGCGATTCTCGATACGGTCGGCGCGCTGGTCGTCGTCCTTGACCAGGAGGGCCGCATCTTCCGCTTCAACCGCGCCTCGGAACTCACCACGGGATATTCGTTTGAAGAGGTTCGCGGCAAGCGCATTTGGGATCTGTTTCTGCTGCCCGAGGAAGTGGATCGCTTCAAGCTGATATTTCAGCGACTGCGCGCGGATCGTGCTGCCCCAGGAGTATCAGAGCTACTGGGTCACGCGGCACAAGTCACAGCGGCTGATCGCGTGGTCCAGCACGATGCTTCCCGGAAACAACGGAGCGCCAAACCTGGTCATCGCAACCGGAATCGATATCACGGAGAGCGAGCAATTGGAAAAGGCGATCCTGAACATCAGCGCGCGTGAGCAGCGGCGCATCGGCCAGGACCTGCACGATGGACTTGGCCAACATCTGACCGGCATTGCATTCATGGCGAAGGTGCATGAGGCGAGGTTGGCGGAGAAGCAGGTGGACGAAACCGCCGATGCCGCCAAGATCGTCAAGCTGGTCAATGAAGCGATTCACAAGACACGCGAACTGGCCCGAGGGCTATTGCCCGTAGTTTCGGACGAGCACGGCCTGATGTCCGCCCTGCAGCTTTGGGCGGCTGAAGTGGAAGATATCTTCGAAGTGCCGTGCCGCTTTCAGTGCGAAACTCCGGTGTTGATTCAGGACGACGCGATCGCCACGCACCTCTATCACATTGCTCAGGAGGCAGTGCACAACGCCATCAAGCACGGGCATCCCAGAAAGTATCTTGATTCGCCTGACAGCCGAGCACGGGAGGGGTACACTGCTGGTCAAAGATGACGGGATAGGGAATCGCGGAGGGTCCGCGAACACTCCAAGGCATGGGCCTGCACATCATGAACTACCGTGCAGGCATGATCGGCGGAACGCTTGAAGTCCGCCCTGACCAGCGTCGAGGCACAACGAGTTACTTGCACCTTTCCGGTGCACACGAGCAGATGAGTAGTCGTATGACATTTGCCGCCAATGCGGAAAGAGACACGGCGACCAGGAAGAGAACTGTCTTCATCGTCGACGATCATCCGCTGCTGCGGCAAGGGCTGGCGCTGATGATCAACCGCGAACATGATCTGGCCGTTTGCGGCGAAGCGGAAGAAGCGCAGGCCGGCAATGCGGGCAATCCATCAGTAGCAGCCGGACATCCTGATCGTCGACATTTCCCTGAATGGTCCGGATGGACTGGACCTGCTCAAGAACATTCGCAACTCGTATCCGGACCTGCCGGTCTTGATTCTCTCCATGCATGACGAGACTACATATGCGGAGCGCGCTCTCAGGGCCCGCGCGAATGGCTACATCATGAAGCAGGAAGCGACGGAAAAGGTGCTCGTCGCCGTGCGCCGAATTCTGAACGGCGAGATCTACCTGAGCGATCGAATCGCGAACAAGATGCTGCAGCAGTACATCGGCGGCTCCTCGGCTGCTTTGCAATCGCGCTAAGCGCGCTGTCTGACCGCGAGCTCGAGGTCTTCCGCTCCATCGGCGAAGGACGGAGCACGCGCCAGATCGCAGACGAGCTGCATCTGAGCGTGAAGACAGTAGAGACCTACCAGGCCCACCTGAAAGAGAAGCTCGCACTGCGGAGCGGACGCGAGCTGATTCAGCACGCGATTCAATGGAAGATCAATGAGGGCGCCGCATAGTTCTCCGCTGTTTTACCGGCGCCGCTCATTCCTGCCCGCACACCCTCCACCGACTTTCCTCCCTCCCGTTTCATCAGGGAATCCCTTATGACTCTCCGAGGAATAAAGATGACACAGAAATAGGGCCTGTCCCGCTTGTGATAGCTTTTTCGGCGTCTGGTGGTATGGCTCGTCGCAGCGGAATCACGTCGCGGAAGCAGAACCGTGCGGACGACCGCACTTCTTTCTTCGGAGATCCAGCAGGCGATATACGAGTCAGCCGGCTAGCTGGCTCACCTGCGCTCGCTGCGGAAATGTTGAGCCGGACAAGCGAGAGGAGAACCAGACTATGCCCGCACAAGCAGCTCCTTACGGCCGAGTTACCCAGAAAGCGCCCGCCGTTGCGGAAGTGCACATCTTGTGGATCACGGCAGGATTGGGCTGTGACGGCGATTCGGTCTCAATGACCGCGGCCATGCAGCCGAGCATTGAAGATGTGCTGCTGGGCGCAATTCCCGGATTGCCCAAGGTGCATCTGCATAATCCTGTCCTCGCCTACGAGTACGGCGACGATTTCATGAAGTACTTCTACATGGCGGAAGAAGGCAACCTTGAGCCGTTCGTTCTGGTCATGGAAGGCTCCATCCCGAACGAGAAGATCAAGAAAGAAGGCTACTGGGCGGCCCTGGGAACCGATCCGAACACCGGCCAGCCGATCACCACGAATGAGTGGATCGATCGTCTCGCTCCGAAGGCGCTCGCGGTCGTCGGCTGCGGAACATGCGCCACCTATGGCGGCATTCACGCCATGGAGGGCAATCCGACCGGCTGCATGGGGCTGGCGGATTATCTGGGCTGGGACTGGAAGTCGAAAGCCGGATTGCCGATCGTGAATGTACCGGGATGCCCGGTGCAGCCGGATAACTTCATGGAGACGGTTCTCTACCTGCTTTACCAGGTTGCAGGCCTCGCCCCGATGATTCCGCTGGACGATCAATTGCGGCCAACCTGGTTATTCGGCAACACCGTTCATGAAGGCTGCGATCGCGCCGGATATTACGAGAGCGGTGACTTCGCCACCAGCTACAGCTCGCCGAAGTGCATCGTGAAGCTCGGCTGCTGGGGACCCGTGGTGAACTGCAACGTACCGAAGCGTGGATGGATGGCCGGAATCGGCGGCTGCCCAACGTCGGCGGCATCTGCATCGGATGCACCATGCCCGGCTTTCCCGATAAGTTCATGCCTTTCATGGACGAGCCGCCAGGAGCAAAGCTTTCGAGCACCGCGATCGGCGCTTATGGACTGGCCATCCGCAGACTGCGCGCGATGACGAACCACACCGTCAACAAAGAACCGAAGTGGCGGCATCCGGGTACGAAACTCACGACTGGCTATCAGCCCAGAGCCTACTAATCGAAAAGGAGCCGCGATGGCCACGATTACGACGACACGCAGAGAAGAGGCAGTCAGCTCAAGCAACCTGGTGGAGATGAATTGGGACCCGATCACAAGGATCGTGGGCAGCCTCGGCATCTTTACCAAGATCGACTTCGGCAAGCGGAGGGTTGCCGAATGCCACAGCACATCCTCGATCTTCCGCGGCTACAGCATCTTCATGAAAGGGAAAGATCCGCGCGACGCGCACTTCATCACCAGCCGTATCTGCGGCATCTGCGGCGATAACCACGCGACCTGCGCCACCTATGCGCAAAACATGGCCTTCGGCGTGCGCCCACCGGCCATGGCGGAATGGATCGTCAACCTGGGCGAAGCCGCCGAGTACATGTTCGACCACAACATCTTCCAGGACAACCTGGTTGGCGTGGACTTCTGCGAGCAGATGGTGAAGGAGACCAATCCTGGCGTGTGGGAGAAGGCGCAGAAAACAGCGTCGCCGCACGCCGAGCTGCATGGGTACAAGACCATCGCCAACATCATGACCGCGCTGAATCCGTTTACCGGCACCTTCTACCGCGAAGCGCTGCAGATGAGCCGCATGACGCGCGAGATGTTCTGCCTGATGGAGGGCCGTCACGTCCATCCATCGACGCTCTATCCCGGCGGCGTGGGAACAGTGCCGACTGTTCAGCTCTTTACGGACTATCTCGTACGCCTGATGAAATACGTCGAGTTCATGAAGAAGGTGCTGCCCGCTGCATGATGATCTCTTCGATTTCTTCTACGAGGCACTGCCCGGCTATGAGCAGGTTGGCCAGCGACGCATTCTGCTGGGCTGCTGGGGTTCCTTCAACAATCCGGATGTATGCGACTACACCTACGAGAAGATGACAGACTGGGGCCGCGGTATGTATGTGACGCCCGGCGTCGTCGTGGACGGCGAGCTGGTGACGACCGATCTGGTCGACATCAACCTGAATATCCGCATTCTTCTCGGCAGCTCCTACTACGACGACTGGCAGAATGCAGAAACCTTCGTTAAGAAGGATCCTCTGGGCAATCCGGTGGACCAGCGTCACCCTGGAACCAGAGCACCTTCCCCAAGCCGCAGAAGCGCGACTTCAAGGACAAGTACACCTGGGTGATGTCGCCGCGGTGGTACGACAAGCGCACGAAGGACTATCTTGCTCTCGACACAGGCGGCGGCCCCATCGCGCGCCTCTGGGCTACGGCTCTGGCCGGCATCGTCGATATCGGCTACATCAAAGCCACGGGAAAGAGCGTAAAGATCTATCTTCCGAAAACCATTTCGCTGCCCGAAGTCGAGTTCGAGTGGAAGATCCCCAAGTGGAGCAACGCCATTGAGCGGGACCGCGCTCGCACCTACTTCCAGGCGTATGCCGCCGCTGCCGCATTGCACTTCGTGGAACAGGCACTCTGGCCGAGCTGCATGCCGGGCAGAACCAGGACGTGGAATGACTTCAAGGTTCCGGAAGAGGCCATCGGTTGCGGCTTCCACGAGGCGGTGCGCGGCGTGCTGTCGCATCACGTCGTGATCCGCAACCACAAGATCGCCAACTATCATCCCTATCCGCCAACGCCATGGAACGCCAATCCGCGCGATATCTACGGAACGCCGGGACCCTATGAAGACGCGGTGCAGAACACACCGATCTTCGAGGAAAACGGCCCGGACAAGTTCAAAGGCATCGATATCATGCGCGCGGTACGCAGCTTCGATCCTTGCCTGCCATGCGGCGTGCACATGTATCTGGGGAATGGGAAAGTGCTGGAGACTCATCACTCCCCCATGTTTGGTCTGCAACCCTGATTGCGCATGGTAGCCGCGCGGCTATCCGGAGCAAATGAAGCATTGCACGATTCCTTCGGGCCGCGCTTGGAGCAGAAATGAACTGTCAAGAGGAGTCGCGTGGCGAATGCGAACGGAATTTCAGCAACGAGTCCAGCAGCTTGGAAAACTGATTGCTGAACTCGAACAAATGCCGGACAGTCCCTTGAAAGTGGCGACCGGTGAACTCGTCCATCTGTTGATGGAGGTCCACGGCACAGGGATCGAACGGATGATGGAGATCGTCTTCGAGGCGCATTCCACCGGCCCGCAGACAATCGACAAGCTAGGGGATGATCCGATCGTTCGCAGTCTGCTGCTTCTCTATTCGCTTCATCCGGAGGACCTCGAAACCCGCGTGCAGAAGTCGCTGGAGGCTCTTCGGCCAAGGCTTCGCAAGCTTAACTACGCAGTCGAACTCCTCAATGTGGAAGAGGGTACGGTTCGCCTGCGGGTCGAGTCGTCCGGTCATGCGTGCGGCAGCACGACCGAGAATGTGCGCTCCATGGTCGAGGAGGGCGTCTATGAATACGCACCTGACGTGATATCGCTCGCGATCCTAGGGCTCGAAGACAAACCATCCTCGGGCTTCGTTGCGTTGGAAAGCCTGGCCGGACCTCGTATCCCGCACACTTCGCCACGCTCCGCGCACGCGGTCGCCGTGGGAGGCGCCGATTGACAGCTCAGCTTCACGCGCGGAGAGAGACCAGCCATGCCGAATGAGCAACTACCCGGAATGGAGCAGGCGTTCGGCGCTTTGCGTCAGTTCACGCGGTCGCGACGCTCTTCCGCGGAACCACTCGAACGTTGCGAGCTATGCAGCGCCGGGCTGGCTCACGAACATCCGCATCTGGTGGAGCTGGCGACACGAACCATCCTCTGCGCATGCGATCCATGCGCCCTGCTCTTCGACAATACGCCGACAGGAAAATACAAACGCGTCAGCCGCTGCGCTCTCCGCCTGGCAGACTTTGAGATGGACGATGCGCAGTGGGATGCGTTGCTGATTCCTATCAACATGGCCTTTTTCTTTCGCTCCAGTCTCGAGAATCGAGTGGTTGCTCTCTATCCGAGCCCGGCAGGCGCCGTGGAGTCGCTGCTCTCGATGTCGGCGTGGCAGGAGATCGAGCAGTCGCATGCCGCGCTGCTGCAGCTCAAGCCAGACATTGAGGCGTTTCTGGTGAACCGCGTCGGCCACGCTCACGGTCTGGCGCAGGCGGAGTATTACATCGCTCCGATCGATGATTGCTACAGGCTCGTGGGCGTGATCCGCATGCATTGGAAAGGCCTGTCGGGCGGAGGGGAAGTGTGGACGGAGATCGGCCGCTTCTTCTCCGAGATGCGCGCAAAGGCTGAGCTGGTGAATGGAGTGTCGCATGCCTGAGCTGAGCTTCAAGATCGAACGGGCCAGCATGGTTCCGTTCGCGGCATCGCCGACGGTCGCGTTCCAGCTCCATATCGCGAACGCCATCGAAGATCAGGCCATTCACACTATCGCGCTGAACTGCCAGATCCAGATTGAGGTCACCCGCCGCCGCTACACCTCGGAAGAGCAGCAGCTGATGCTCGATCTGTTCGGCGAGCCGGAGCGTTGGAGCCAGACGCTGCGCAACCTGCTCTGGACCAATGTGAGTGCGGTTCTTCCCGGTTTCAGTGGCAGCAGCCGCACCGATCTTCGCGTCCCCTGCACCTTCGACTTCAACGTAGCCGCAACGAAATACTTCGCAGGACTCGCCGAGGGAGATGTTCCGCTCAACCTGCTATTCAGCGGAACTGTCTTCTATGCGGAGCCGGATGGAGCATTGCAGGTAGCGCCCATCTCCTGGGATCAGGAAGCAAAGTTCCGCCTTCCTGTGCAGGTCTGGCGCGACATGATGGAGACTTACTATCCCAATGGTGCGTGGCTTCACGTGCGCCGCGATGTCTTTGATCGGCTCTACAAGTACAAGATGCTGCGCGGGATCCCCACATGGGAGCAGGCGCTCGAGAGCATTCTTCCGTTGGAAGAACTGGAAGAGACGGTGCAGTCGTGAACCTGGACATGGTGGAGAAAATCGCCGAGGCGGTTCTGTACGAGGGATACATGATCTATCCCTACCGCCCGTCTTCTGTAAAAAACCAGCAGCGTTGGAATTTTGGCGTACTCTGTCCGCCCTCCTACTGCGAGCAGCAGCACGGAACAGAACGCGACACCATGCAGACAGAGCTGCTTGTGCGAAGCGAGACGGGTGCACGCCTCACGGTAAAGCTTCGCTTTCTGCAAATCATCCAACGCTCCATTGGCCAACTTCGAGTTCCGGTGAGTGAGCTGCCCGCCAATGCGGAGCCAATATTCAACCGTGCTGAACGATTAGAAGCGAACGGCCGCGTATACCAGCCGTGGCAGGAAGCCGTCGAGCGCGAGATCATCTGCAACCAAATGCTGTTGGGCGAACTTACCACTCCTGCGTCGATTCCATTCGACTTTCCTGCACATAAGGAACTCGAACCGGTGCGCGGTGCCAGTGGCGACATAGTAGGAATGATCGTGCGCGAGTGGGAACATCTCTCAGGGTGGTTCGAGGTGAGTGCCGAACGCACGCTCGACAGCATCTTCCGGGTCAGACTATTGATACGCAACAGCTCGGACTTCGCTGCCATACCCGAAGGGTCGCGCCAGGATGCAATGCTTTTTTCCCTCGTCTCCACGCATTCCATCTTTGGCGTGGGGGGCGGCGAGTTCGTTTCCCTGCTCGATCCGCCTCAGGACTGCGAGGCGCTGGCAGCGAATTGCAAGAACATCGGAACGTGGCCGGTGCTGGTCGGCGAGCAGGACTCGCGGCAGGCCATGCTCTCATCACCCATCATCCTCTATGACTATCCGCAGGTCGCTCCCGAGAGTCCCGGCAGTCTTTTCGACGGCACGGAGATCGACGAGATTCTCTCCCTGCGCATCATGACGCTCACCGACGAGGAGAAGCGAGAGATACGGCAATCCGACGATCGCGCGCGTGAGGTTCTCGATCGCACGGAAAACCTGCCCGAGGAACAATTCATGAAGCTCCACGGCGTACTCCGAGGTCTGCAGCCGGTGAAGGAGGAGGTGCGATGAGAGAGTGGGAGTGGCAGCTTCTGGAAGAGAAGGCGCTGCTCGAGCATATCGAGATTGCCGGCGTAGCCGTGCGCATAGGAGATCGGGTTCGTCTGCATCCACATAGCGGCGGCGACATTCTCGACATGGCCCTCGACGGACAGTCCGCCATCATCGAAGCGATCGAACAAGACTACGAGGGCAAGTGCCACGTCTGTGTCGTGCTTGATGAGGATCCCGGCCGTGATCTTGGCATGATGCGTCAACCGGGGCATCGCTTCTTCTTCGACCCGTCGGAAGTCGAGCCGCTCCTTACCGACGGCCAGCAAGAGCAGCCGCAACGCGCAAAACCACGCGTTCTGATCGCCGGTATCGGCAACATCTTCCTTGGCGACGATGGCTTCGGCGTCGAAGTGGCGCGGCGCCTGGCCGATGCGCAACTCCCCGCCGAGGTGCGTGTAGTGGATTTCGGAATCAGGGGACTCGATCTCGTTTATGCGCTGCAGGACGGGTACGAAACAACGATTCTCATCGATGCATTCCCTCATGGAAAAGCCCCGGGAACGGTCTCCGTTGTCGAACCCAACCTGAATAATCTTCAAAGTGACCCCGAACAAAGTGGATTTGTTGAGCCTCACGGCATGAATCCAATGAATGTGCTGCGCATGGCGAAAGCGATGCAGGCGTCTCTCGAACACATCCTGCTCATTGGCTGTGAGCCAGCCCATCTGGGTGGTGACGACGGTCACATGGGATTGAGCGAACCGGTAGAAACAGCCGTGAACGAAGCAGTGAAAGCAACACAAAGCCTGGTGGAACGAATTTTGGACGGCAGTTGGCGTGCCGCCAAAGAACAAGGGATTCAGTAACGGAGGGACGCAGATGGCGATGAAATTGATCGACTCATCGATGAACGGCACGGGAAGCGATAAGGATACGCTTTACATGCTGGGAGGGCTCGCGATGGTAGTGTTCGGCGCAGGATTGATCCTTAGCAATCCCTTCGTTCGCCGATACACCTCGCGGCTAGGAGCGGGTGGCCTGTTGGGCGCAGCGCTTCCCGACGTGGAACGATACTTGCGGCTTCGCTCGATGTAGCGGGAGCGCCTGGAGCAAGCGAGCATATTGCTCAAATGCAGTTGGCTGTCTTCTGGCGAGTGGGTGACGACACATTGGAAACGATGAATACAACCGCGGTTCATTATGTGATGGATGCCCGCGCCAGCCGGTTCACGGTGCAGGCTTTCGCCACTGGTGTCTTTTCCGCAATGGGCCACAATCCAATCATCGGCATCCGTGACTTCACCGGCGCGGTGAATTTTTCTCCCGATACCCTCGAAGGAAATAGTTTTCAGGTCTCCGTCAAGAGCTCATCTCTCAGTGTGCAAAACGATATTGGCGATAAGGATCGTCGCGAGATGGAGCGGCTGATGAACGAGCAGGTATTGGAGACGGCCAAATATCCGGAGATTGTCTACGACGTCCCCAGCTTCACGGCCACGAAGATGGGAGATACCCTTTATTCGGCGTCTTTGAACGGCAACCTGACTCTTCATGGAGTCACCAGCAACGAGCGGGTGATTGCGCGAGTGGCAGCGTTTGGAGAGATGTTGCGGGCCTCCGGCGAGTTCACCCTGAGTCAGACCGATTATCAGATCAAGCTCGTGTCAGTGGCGGGCGGCGCGCTCAAGCTCAAGAATGAATTGAAGTTCTCGTTTGAAGTTGTGGCACGAAAGCAGGGATGATTCCGATGGACTATGATTCGAACTCCAGGGGGGCACCGCGATGTGCTTAGCGATCCCGGGAAAGATTGTGTCGCTCGTCCCTGACCAACCGCACCTTGGCATCGTCGAGGTCACTGGTGTCCGTCGCCGGGTGGATCTCGGCCTGCTTCTTGACGACATGCCAAAGATTGGCGACTGGGTGCTCATCCACGTAGGATTTGCAATGTCCAAAATCAGCGAGCAGGATGCTGCGGAACAGATGCGCCTGCTCACTATTCTCGGCGAAGGCGAGGCGGCGATGACCGAGGTTCGCGGCTATGGTACCGAGGAAGCTGGGGAACTCCGAGGTTCCGGCGGCTGAAAGAGGAAATGCACCCGCGTGAGTAAGTCAGCGGATGTCTCAGGAGATACACGATGCGCTATGTCGATGAATTCCGCGATCCTGAATTGATCACCAAGGCCGCGGAAGAGATTCGCCGCCTTGCGGAGCCGGGGCGCCACTACCGCATCATGGAAGTCTGCGGTGGGCATACCCACGCTATCTACCGCTTCGGCTTGAAAGATATCCTCCCTGAGAATATCGAGCTCATTCACGGTCCAGGCTGCCCGGTCTGTGTATTGCCGATGGGACGAATCGACGATGGGCTCACCATTGCAAAAAAGGACAATGCAATCTTTGCAGCCTTTGGCGACATGATGCGCGTACCCGGAACCCACGGTAGCCCCTTTGAGCACAAGGCGCGTGGAACAGATGTCCGCATAGTGTATTCGCCCGCCGATGCATTGCAGATAGCAAGAAAAAATCCAGAGCGGCACGTGATCTTCTTTGCAATTGGATTTGAAACAACAGCTCCCTCCACCGCGCTGACACTCATGCGCGCGAAGAGCGAGAGCATCCATAATTTTTCGGTCTTCTGCAATCACGTCACGATCGTGCCAGCCATTCGCGCCATTCTCGACTCTCCAGATATGCGCCTCGATGCCTTCATCGGGCCGGGACATGTCTCGACCGTCATCGGCTGCCGTCCTTATGAGTGGATTGCACGCGCAGAAAATAAGCCCGTGGTCACCTCCGGCTTCGAACCGCTGGACCTTTTGCAATCCATCGTCATGCTTCTGCGGCAATTACACGCGGGCGTGGCCAAGGTGGAAAACCAGTACAAGCGAGTTGTGCCGTGGGAGGGAAATCGGGCCGCGCTGAAAGCGATGGCAGAGGTGTTCGAGCTGCGTCCGCATTTTGAGTGGCGCGGACTAGGGTTCATCTCGCAGTCTGCTTTGCGTATACGCAAAGAGTATGCGGAATGGGACTCAGAGCAGCGCTTCCACGTACCCGAAACCCGCGTCGCAGACCCCAAGGCCGCTCAGTGCGGAGAGGTATTGAAAGGTGTTTTGAAGCCGGCCCAGTGCAAATTGTTTGGTAAGGAATGCACGCCCGAGCACCCGATCGGTGCGCTCATGGTTTCCTCAGAGGGCTCATGCGCAGCATATTACAACTACGAGTACCGCAAGACCGGCTCGCTGGTAACGGAGATAAGCTCGGTAGCTTGAGCGAATCCCCCGCCCGCGAGAGCAGCGCGCCCGCGGTGCGTTTCCGCGATCCGCAGATCGAGATGGCGCACGGCGCCGGCGGCAAAGCCAGTCGCAGACTCGTGGAAGGTCTGTTCGCCCCGCTGCTTTGCGGCAGTTCGCATGAGCCGCTCGGCGATGCTGCACGGGTCGAGATCGATGGCACTTCCATCGCGTTGACGGCCGATAGCTTCGTCGTGAAACCTCTGTGTTTTCCCGGTGGTTCTATTGGCGAGCTCGCCGTGAATGGCACCATGAACGATCTCGCAGTGGCCGGCGCAAAAGGCCACTCCATGCTGGTCACCTTTGTGCTGGAGGAAGGTCTTCCATCTTTCGTTCTCGAAGCAGAGATCCGCGCCATGTCCAACGCGCTGCGCCGGGCCGGTGTCACTATGGTTGGAGGCGACACCAAGGTTGTCGAGCGTGGCAAGGCGGACGGCATGTACATCACCACCGCCGGCATCGGACGCCCGCTCGCCAATCTGCGCGTGGATGCCCGTAGCGTGCGCCCCGGCGATAAGGTACTGCTTTCGGGCTCCATCGGCGATCATGGCATCACAATTCTTTTAGCCCGCGGCGATCTCGACCTGGAAGCCGATCTGCGCTCGGATACACGGTGTGTGCTGCCGCTGGTGGAGGCGCTCGCCGCGGAAGCTGGTCCCGGGGTTCGCTGGATGCGCGATCCCACGCGCGGCGGTGTTGCCACATCTCTCAACGAGCTGGCGCGTGACTGTGGGCTTGGAATCTCTCTGCTTGAAGAGGAGGTGCCGGTGCGCGATGCCGTGCGTGGCGCGTGCGAATTGCTGGGACTGGACCCATTGCATATCGCCAACGAAGGACAGTTCCTCGCTGTCGTCGCACCGGAATACGCCGATCTCGCTCTCAATGCGCTCAATAACACTCCAGGCGGAGAAGACGCGTGCATCATCGGCGAGGTGCGAAAGGAGCCTGCAAACGCGGTGTTGGTCAGCACGCGGTACGGCGGAAGCCGGATCGTGGACATGCTGGCTGGCGACCCCCTACCCAGAATCTGTTAGGTCACCCTCATGGAAACGGCATATTCACTCGCGGAACAGATTGAAGAGCGTTTGCTGCTGCGCAACGATCTCTTCGATCGCTATTTCGCAGCCGAGGCTCGCCGCCTTGCGGAAGCCTGCCGGGAGATGTCAGAACGTTTCCTGCGCGGCGGTCGCCTGCTCGCTCTCGGGCGCGGCCCTTACGCTACGGACGCGCAGCATGTCTCGGTAGAGTTCGTCCATCCGGTGATCGTTGGCAAGCGGGCGCTCCCCGCATTGGATCTCTCTCTACTCATGCAGCCTTGGCTCGATGCGATTGTTCGCTCCGAAGACATGGTCATGGGCTTCGGGCCGCCTGAAGGTGACCGCGACGTCTGGGCCGCCTTGCAGTCCGCGCACTCACGCGGCGCCATGACCTTCGCTTTGCCGGGGTCCTCTGGCACCTACGCACTCCAGGCTGCGACAGAAGATCCCTTCATGCACCAGGAAATGATCGAGATTCTGTGTCACACGCTGTGGGAGACAGTGCACGTCTTCTTCGAACATCGAGAGCTCGGCCAGGATATTGGGCAGACCGAATTTCTTTACCCGTTTCTGGGAAAGCAGAAACAGGAAACAACTGGCGTTGTGCAGGATGTCGCTGCTTCGATCCAAATGAAGGTGCGGGATGACGCATCGCTGCGCACACGTCTGGCAAAGGAACAGTCCGAAGAGATCGCCGCTACCGCGCTCGACATCCACAAACATCTCCAGAAAGGCAGCAAGCTGATTCTTCTCGGCAACGGCGGCTCCGCTACGGACGCCAACGACTGGGCGATTGACTGCGTGATGCCGCCCGCCGGCTATCATCCGATTCCGGCGATCTCTCTCGCGATGGAGCCGGCCATCATCACCGCGATGGCTAACGACGTCGGCATCGAGGTGGTCTTCCTGCGCCAGATGCTCGCGCAGGGGCAACCCAACGATGTGATCGTCGCCATTTCTACCAGCGGCGGATCACGCAACATCGTGACGGCGATGGAGGAAGCACGGAAGCGCAACCTTATGACAGTGGCCCTGCTTGGCAATGATGGAGGAGAGATCTACCGTCGCAAACTCGCGGACCATTCCATCATCGTTCGCAGCGATTACATCCCACGCATTCAAGAGGTCCAGGCCTCCGCCTATCATGTGTTGCGCGACACCCTGGAGGTACTGCATCGTGGCCACGCTTGAACTCTACGGAAGCTCCCAGTGCCCGTATACCCGCGAGCTCCGCGAGTGGCTGGAGTGGACACGGCGCGACTTTCAGGAATACGACGTGGAAGTGGATGCCGAAGCTCTTGCACGCGTACGTTCCCTCGACAGCGGTGCACGTACGGTTCCAATACTCGTCGAGGATGGCAAGGTCGTCCAGGTGGGCTGGCAGGGCCGCGGCTGCGTCCTGAGGACAGAGTAGTGATGGCGAACGCCTGCTCCATTCGCGTGCGCGGCGTCGTGCAGGGTGTCGGCTTTCGCCCCTTCGTATATCGACTCGCGCACGCAAACACGCTGACCGGCTGGGTGCTCAATGGCGATCAGGGCGTGGAGATCCACCTGGAAGGCGACGATCATGCGATGGAAGCCTTCGTCCAGGAAATGCGGATGAAACCGCCGGCCGCAGCAAGCATCTCCGAGGTCGAGGTCGCACCGGCGCGCTATGAAGGACTGACGGGATTCACCATCCGCGAGAGTCACCATACAGACCGGCCCACGGTGCATGTCTCTCCAGATCTTCCCATCTGCGAAGAGTGCCTCAAGGAATGTTTCGATCCTGATAATCCGCGCTATCGATATCCCTACATCAACTGCACCAACTGCGGTCCACGCTACAGCGTCGTCATCGCTCTGCCTTACGATCGCGTCAACACTACGATGCGGGCCTGGCCGCTGGACGCGTACTGTGACGCGGAGTATCACGACCCCGCAAATCGCCGATTTCATGCACAGCCCGTCGCGTGTCCCGCCTGCGGGCCAGACGTCTTTCTGCGTCAGGACGACGTCAACGTTGCCGGAGGTTTCACAGCAATCGAAGGCGCCGCGGAGCTTCTTCGCGATGGCAAGATCGTCGCGGTCAAAGGCCTGGGCGGATACCATCTCGCCTGCGATGCACGAAATCACAGATCGAACGCAGCTCTGCGCGACCGAAAGTACCGGAAAGAGAAACCTTTCGCCGTCATGGCGAAGGACATTGAGATCGCGCGCCAGCTGGTCGTCCTTACGCCTGACGCTGAAGCATTGCTCACCTCTCTGGCCCGTCCAATCGTCCTCGCGCCGGCACGCGTTCAATTCGACGGCGTAGCCCCGGAGAACCGTGACCTCGGAGTCATGCTGCCCTACACGCCGCTGCAGGACTTGCTGTTCGCCGCCGGCGCTCCGGAAGCGTTGGTGATGACCAGTGCCAATCGTTCGAGCGAGCCAATCGCGTACGACGATGCCGATGCGCTTCGACGGCTCTCCGGGATTGCAGATGCGTTTCTAATCGGTGAACGGCCCATTGCTCGCCGCGTGGACGATTCCATCGCGCGTGCCGGAACATTCGGGCCCATGGTGCTGCGTCGCTCCCGTGGCTATGCACCCGGCGCCGTGGCGCGCTTGCCCATCAAGCGTCCGGTCCTCGCTCTGGGTGCTGATCTGAAAAATACCATCACGCTGGTCGTGGACGGCCAGGCCTTCGTGAGTCAGCACATCGGTGACCTGTCGCACTATCAGGCGTTCCAGGCCTTCGCGGAAACGATCAAAGATTTGATTTCGATGTACGACATACGCACGGACGATCTCCTCCTGGTGCACGATGCGCATCCGCAATACCTCTCCACCGGCCATGCCTCCGTACTCCCGGTTCAGGAACGGCATGCGATTCAGCATCATCGAGCGCACCTGGCCTCGGTTCTCGCCGAACGCGAAGAGTGGACGAAGAAGGTAGTCGGTGTCAGCTTCGACGGCACTGGCTTCGGTGATGAAGGCACCATCTGGGGCGGCGAGATCTTTCTGGGAAATCTCGAAGCCGGTTTCGAACGCGTCGCGCATCTTCGTCCCGCGGCTCTTCCCGGCGGAGACGCCGCCGCGCAGTATCCAGTACAAGCCGCGTCCGGATTTCTCGCCCAGCTCAACCATCTACCCGACCTAACAATGCCGCCATTTCACCTCGGCGCGCGCTATCGCGATGCGTTGCAGTTGATTGAACACGGCTTTCGTACCTATTCGACGACATCAGCAGGGAGGCTCTTCGATGCGGCCGCTGCTTTGCTTGGATTCGTCCGCGAGAGCACCTTCGAAGGACAAGCCGCCATCTGGCTGGAGCAGTTGGCGCGCGGCGCTTCCAACCTTGATAGCTATCCATTTCCTGCAGACGGACCGGCACTCGACTTCCGTCCGCTCCTCGAAGCAATCCTTCAGGATCGCGTCAGCAACCGTCCGCCCGCTGAGATCGCGCGTGCATTCCAGCGCGGCATCGCCAACGGAGTCGCCCACGTCGTTACTCAGCTCTGCGAGAGCCACGCGATCGACACAGTAGTGCTTTCGGGGGGCGTCTTCCAGAACGAGTTATTGCTGGAGGACCTCCAATCGCTTCTCATGCCTCATCGATTGAACATTTGGACCAACCACGCGGTGCCACCGAACGATGGCGGCATCAGTCTGGGCCAGGCCGCCCTCGCAGCATTCGGCAAGTTCAATGACGCAGAAGCATCGAACAGCGGGTCCATGCATGCATGAGCTCTCGATCGCGATGAGCATCGTCGATATGGCACAAGAGGAAGCGGAGCGCCGCAATGTACAGATAGACGCCGTTCATCTCGAGTTGGGCGCGCTCTCCGGAGTGGCAAAGGAGGCGCTTCTCTTTTCCTACGGAGTGGCCTGTGACGGCACGCTGCTGGAAGGCTCGCGCCTGGTGGTAAAGGATGTCCCCATCGAAGTCTTCTGTCCGAGCTGCAAACTGCCTAAAACACTCAGTTCCATACAGTGGTTTCACTGTCCCGACTGCGGAGCAGCGACATCGGAGATACTCCACGGAAAAGAGCTGCTCATTACTGCTCTGGAGTTGAAGCAATGACTACGGAACCTCGGCTGCTGGAAGTCCGCAAGAACGTCCTGAAACAAAACGATATCCTGGCTCGCGCATTAAGAGACCGGTTTCGCGCCCGGGGCACCTCCGTCATCAGTTTCGTTTCCAGCCCCGGCGCCGGCAAGACCACACTGCTGGAGCGAACTCTCACTCTGCTCAAAGATCAGTATCGGGTTGCCGCTCTGGTCGGAGATCTCGCCACAGAGAACGACGCTCTTCGGCTGGCCCGCAGTGGAGCGCCAGTGAGGCAAATTACTACGGGGACGGTCTGTCACCTGGAAGCAGCAATGGTGGAACGAGCTCTCGAGGGGTGGGACGTCGGCCAGCTCGATCTGCTTTTTATCGAGAATGTTGGCAACCTGGTCTGTCCGGCCTCCTATGATCTCGGGGAGGATCTCCGTTTGGTGATGCTCTCCGTAACCGAAGGCGAAGATAAGCCGCTCAAATACCCCACCATCTTCAACAGTTCGGATGCCGCCGTCATCACCAAGTCCGACCTGGCGGCAGCGGTGGAGTTTGATGAGCAAGCTGCCCTAGCGAACATTCAGGCTGTACGCCCAGGAATGCCCACCTTCCTGGTGTCAGCCAAGACCGGCAACGGCATGGACAACTACTTGCAGTTTCTGACGGGAAGACTGCGCCCCACGCGCAGCGCTATTGTGAGTGAAGTCGTCGCGCCTGCAGAGATACACTGAATCGCATCTGAATAACTAGCGTCACGAGGTGATACGCATGATGAAGCTGATTTTTGTTGCCGCCGGAATTGCAGTCGCAGTCCTCACGGTCTCCGTCGCGCCGGATATCACTCGCTATTTAAAAATCCGATCGATGTAACCGCCCCAAAACGGCTCTGCAAAACGGGAAGCAGCGCGAAGACTGCGTGATCTCCGCGGCTAGCCGCGAACGAATCTAAAGATAGCGGGCGGCATCATACTGCTGTCGCCGTTCAGTCGAGTTATCGCTTATTTCGCATGGCCATCGATGCGTTTCCACATGGCGATGATGCTCCATACTCACCTCGATACGATCATGACGGGTGCGTTGCTGGCGCTTGCAATCGATCTCAAGATGTGGGAGAAGGCGCGCTCCCTCGCACTGCATCCGATCGCACCCATCGGTAGCCCTTGTCTTTCTGACGTGCATCGATACTCCGGCGAATCTCCGCTGGAAGGGTATGTACCTGATGACGATTGGCTTTTCCCTTGAGAACGTGGCCATCGCGGTGATTCTTCTCTACGCGGTCTTTCGTCACGAGTCTTTATTCGGTAAGTTCCTTAACCTCGGTCCTCTTCGTCATTTTGGTGTCATTTCCTACGGACTCTATCTCTGGCAGCAACTTTTTACCGGAGAACACACAGTTCTCTTCCCCCTGAACATCGTCTTCATCGTGGTGTGTGCGGAGTTGAGCTTCGTGCTCGTGGAGAAGCCGTTGTTTCGATTCAGAGATCGAGTCGAGAAATGGGTAACGTGGCGGCGGCTCGCCTCCAGCGTGAAGTGACACCACCCATCCCGGGAACGAACGAAATAAAATCGGAGCAGCGTCTGAAGGAGCAGACCGCGCTGGCGGCCAAGACTATTCAGGCTGCGCTCGCCGGGCACAATCGGCTGAAATACTCGAAGCGCGATATAGCATTCAGAGGCTTGATGACCTGCTCACATGACGGTTGTATGTTGACCGGCGAGGTCCCCGAAAAAGTACGTCTACTACGGTTGCCCGGGCACTTGGGGTAAATGTGACCGCTAGTGTTACAAATATCGCTTTGATTTGACTTTCAGAAGGGGCAAAACGACGAGCGGCCCAAGCAGGTAGACGAAGAAGAGTGCAACAGGAGCGCAATGATGCACCGAAGAGGCATGCCGACTGGTGTATCCCACATTGTTATGAAGGGCAGTCTTCGGAGTTTGTACCAGGCCCGCTCAGCACAAAGGTCAGCAGCCAGGCAAGCACCCACGAGATCGGGATGGAGAGCAGCCACCCGAGACGGCGAATGCAACCTGGCGAATACCCGGCCTGTTTGGCGGCGCGTACCGGCCGTCGCCCTGGATTGACGGGGAGCGGAACTTCGTCAGTTCGAGACGTCCGTGGCCGTCAGGAGTTTGCATCATGGCGATGTCCGCGCGGACGCCCTCAAGACCCACGACACCGTCCGCCCCGCGACCATCGACGGAACGGTGAAAGTCATTTGCCCGGGGATTGGCACACGTTAGCGTGCTTCGGAGGTGGTACACGCGAGACAATAAAAAGCTGACCGGCTGCGGCCGGTCAGCCCGTAGGAGTGATGTTGCTTTTCATTTAGACGGTGAATTCATCAACCCGTTGCTCCCGTGCCTCTATGCAGACGACCGCATCGCATCGCCCGTGCAACCGGGATGTCCGCAAGCACACATCACCTCGGTCTGGCCTTTGAGGCCTTCGCAGTGAGGGCTGCAAAACTTCTCTTTATCGGCTGGTACGCAGCTACAGGTGGGGTTGGCACACTTCTTCGCATCTGACATGGATTCTCCTCCATTGTTCCGCCCTCTGGACGGAACATGATCCAACACGTGGGATGCCGGGGATTAGCCATAATGAAGCCGCTGAGGCTGGATTGCTTCTATGCTCAGAGACCAGAATGCGATTCGCGCCTTAATTCGAACTCGCGTGCGGCACTTGAATGAAATGCGCCAGCCCTAAAATGTAGGCAAATTTGGAAAACTTTGAAAAACTTCACAAGCGGAAATGAGCGTATTGCCTACACGAACGAGGGCGCGTCTTGCTTTGAAAGCGTTTGATTAATCTTGCGCTCCCGCCCAAAGGGCGGCGCGGCGCACGCCTGCAAGCAGCCCCGTGAAGGTGGGTATGGTCTGCGGCGACCCAGAGCGGCCATTTCGAGAAGCCCACCAAAGAAGCAACACCAGCGCACTCCGCGCGTCAGCCGTGTGCGACCCTTCGTGCTCTACAGCTTCCGGCACACATTCCTGACGCGCCTCGGACAATCAGGTTGTGATGCTTGGACACTCGCCCGGATCGCAAGGTCATAGCCCCGTCGCGATGTCCGGCAGGTACGTACATCCCGATGAAGACGGTTCTCAATGCTCTTGATCGCCTCAGTCAGAAGGGCGCGCTGCCGATTTGATTTCTCGGAAATCAACTCATCCCGATAGCAGTGAGCACAAATCTAGGCACAGTGATGCAGTGAGCCGATTTGAAAACGCTCGATTAAATGAATTAAGTCGAATGTCATCATCGAGTTGATGATGGTCGGGGAGAGAGGATTCGAACCTCCGACCCCCTGGTCCCGAACCAGGTGCTCTACCAGGCTGAGCCACTCCCCGATCGACCGACTTGCATTGGGTGGGACGCCCGCCGCCATCGTCCTGGTAGGGATGGCCGAAAACCGAGCGCACTCCTGCAAGTGTAACAGAATGATGCCGCTCGGAATCGTTTCCTGCCCGGGCTTGCGCCTATCCATCGAAGCAGGTAGACAACGTGTATGACTCCGCGCGATCGTCTCGACATCACCGGACTGCGCGTGCTCGATGGTGGCCTTGCCACGGAACTCGAACGCGCCGGATGCGATCTGCAAAGCCCGCTCTGGTCCGGCGAAGTGCTTCACACGCAACCAGGGAAAGTGCTCGCCGTCCATCGCAGCTATCTCGAAGCCGGCGCCGATTGCCTGCTCACTGCAAGCTATCAGCTCTCCGCAATGGGCTTTCGGGAAATCGGCCTCACCGCAGGGGACGCACGGATTGCAATCCAACAAAGTGTCGCGCTCGCCAGCCAGGCGCGCCGCGAATATGCGCAGATGGAAATCCTGGCGCGCCGCAAGCCACGGCCGATCTGGATCGCGGGTTCACTCGGCGCGTATGGCGCGGCGCTGCACAACGGAGCGGAGTTTCACGGCAACTACAACATCGGTCACACCGACCTCGTCGCCTTCCACGCGGAACGCATCGATCCGATGCGGCAGACCGATGGCGACTTTCTGGCCTTCGAGACCATTCCGTCCATCGCAGAGGCTGAAGCCATCCTCGAAGCCTTGGCCCGCTTCCCCGACTTCGCCGCGTACATCAGCTTCACCTGCCGTGACGACAGCCACACCGGCCACGGCGAGCCGATCGAGGCGTGCGCCCGGCTGCTCGATTCGGCTCCAAACATCATTGCCATCGGCATCAACTGCACTGCGCCTCGCTGCATCCTGCCGCTTATCCGCAAGATCCGCGCCCTCAGCGCAAAACGCGTCGCGGTCTACCCCAACTCCGGCGAAACCTGGATCGCAGAAACCAGAAGCTGGGGCGGCAGTTCAGACCCGGAGAGCTTCAACGCACTGTCGGCCGCCTGGCGTGATGCGGGCGCGGACTGGATCGGTGGCTGCTGCCGCACGGGCCCCGAGCACATCCGCGCGATAGCGCAGGGCGCCCGAGCCTGACTCCTTTTCCACAAATGCACAAAATGCAAAGCTGACAACTTTCAGCAGCGTCATCGAATCTTAGTCATTAACGGAAGAGAAATCTTTCAGAAGGAGAGAGTAACTAATGGCCTTCAAGAGAATCGGCAACGAATCTCACGAATGGCAGTTAAGAAGCTCGTACAACGAACGTTACGACGGGAGAGTGAGGGAGACTCGGGCTGAGCTCGAATCTGCCCCATAATCGCGGGATGACAAAGTTGTGATCTGGTCTAGCCGATCCAGATCTTCGAAAACACGGATAGCAAAGGGCGACGTCTCGAAAGGGAAGCGCCCTTTTGCTTTTCCGGGTCCGAGTTTCGGCTCACAGCATTCCTTCCCGCCGCAGGAATGTGAGCGCCGGCGCGCTGCTTCAATCCGGTTTGATCATGCGACAATATATGTATCGCCATGACAACCAGGACGCTCCCTGCGGTGCCCGCACCGGCCAGCATTTCTCCCGAGCTACTGAAGCAGCACAGCCTTACGGCCGAGGAATACGCGCGCATCGAAAAGGCGCTGGGCCGCACCCCATCCCTCACAGAACTAGGCATTTACAGCGTGATGTGGAGCGAGCACTGCTCCTATAAATCCTCGCGCGTGCACCTGCGGCGCCTGCCCACCCGCGGCGAGCGAACCACGGGCCCCGGCAGCGTTGTTCAGGGTCCGGGAGAGAACGCCGGCATCATCGACATCGGGGATGGCTGGGCCTGCGCCTTCAAGATCGAGTCGCACAACCACCCCTCCTATATAGAGCCGTTCCAGGGCGCAACCACCGGCGTGGGCGGCATTCTCCGCGACATCTTCACCATGGGCGCGCGGCCGCTCGCCGTCATGGATTCCCTCCGCTTCGGTCCTCTCTCGACCGAGGACGGCGAATCCGATCCCGCGATCGTCCGCAAAAACCACCAGATCGTCGAAGGCGTCGTTGCCGGCGTGGCCAGCTACGGCAACTGCTTCGGCGTGCCCAACCTCGGCGGCGAGACGCGCTTCGAGCCCTGCTACAGCGGCAATCCGCTGGTCAACGCCTTCGCCCTCGGCCTCGTCCGCAAGGACGAGATCTTCTACGCCAAGGCCAGCGGGATCGGCAATCCGGTGATCTACGTCGGTGCCAAGACCGGCCGCGACGGCATCCACGGCGCCACCATGGCCAGCGAAGAGTTCACCGAGGGCTCCGACCAGAAGCGCCCCAACGTGCAGATGGGCGACCCGTTCATGGAGAAGCTGCTGTTGGAGGCATGCCTCGAAGCCATGCAGACAGGAGCCGTGGTCGGCATTCAGGACATGGGCGCAGCAGGTCTGACGTGTTCCACCTGCGAGATGGGCGGCCGTGGCGGCGTCGGCCTTGACGTCGAGCTCGACAATGTGCCGCAGCGCGAAACCGGCATGTCCAGCTACGAGATCATGCTCTCGGAGAGCCAGGAGCGCATGCTCCTCGTCGCCGAAAAAGGCCGCGAGAACGAAGTGCTGCGCGTCTTTGAGAAGTGGGGACTCGATGGCGTGATCGTCGGCGAAGTCATCGGCGAGCCGCAGATGCGCATCCGCCACCACGGCGAGCTGGTCGCCGACATTCCGAATCAGTCGCTCACCGACGATGCCCCGCTCTATCACCGCCCCGTCGGCATCTGGAAAGCGCCCGTCCCGCTCGATCCGCCAGCAGAAATTCTCGAAGAACTCAAGAAGCCGCGGGACTACACCGCGGATCTTAAGAAGCTGCTCGCCAGCGCGAACATCTGCAGCAAGCGCTGGGTCTTCGAGCAGTACGACTCCATGGTGCAGACCAACACCGTACAGGGCCCGGGCGGCGAAGCCGGCGTGATGCGCGTGAAAGGCACCAAGCGCGGGTTAGCCATGGCACTCGACGGCAATGGCCGCTGGTGCTACCTCGACCCCAAGCAGGGCGCGAAGCTCGCCGTAGCCGAAGCCGCGCGCAAAGTCGCATGTACAGGGGCTGTGCCCGTCGCTGCGACAAATTGCCTCAACTTCGGCAACCCGGAGAAGCCGGAGATCATGGCCCAGCTCTCCGCCGCCATCGACGGCATCGCCGAAGCCTGCACCGCATTAGGCACACCCATCACCGGTGGCAACGTCTCGCTCTACAACGAAACCAAGGGTGAAGGAATCTATCCAACACCAGTGATTGGGGTGGTCGGAATTCTTGAGGATGTATCGAAAGGAGTGCCGGCGGATTTTCAGAACGAAGGAGATGTCCTGCTTCTGCTTCAGAATGGCACCGCCGCACTTGATTCGGCTATTCAGGAATTGGGATCGTCCGCCTTCGCGCAGACATGCCTAGGCGCGACTTGGGGTACGCCGCCCTCTTTGCATCTTGAAGCAGAAACGGAGCTTCACTCGAAGCTTCAGGAGCTTGCCTCCCAAGGACTGATTACAGCAGCGCGTCCTGTCTCCGATGGCGGTCTTGCAGTGACGCTCGCAGAAGCATGCATGCGGCACCACGCCGGAGTGGACACTTTGTTGCAGTATTACCCCACGGAACCCTCGATCGTCCGCCTTTTCGGGGAGCACGCGACGCAGGTCGTACTGGCATGTCCCGCGAATTCCGTCGATAAAGTGAAGAAGATTACAGACAACAGCGGACGCACGAGCACCTGGCATCTGGGCTCGGTCACTAGGGGCAGATTCCGCATTCAATCCCAAACATATCTAGAAACCGACGAGCCTTTCAAATTCAAGAAGGGCGATATTGTAACTTTGGTGGACACGACAACCGCCGAGCTTCGCGCATCATGGTCCAACACCCTGCAATCCACCCTAAGCGTCGATACGGTGACCGCATGACCGAGCGTCTCTACCAGGGTGTTCCCGGCATCGAGGAAACGCTTCCCTTCTCGCAGGCCCCCATCGCGCGCGAGCAAGACCCAGACATCCTTCACGAAGAGTGCGGCGTAGCCGCCATCTACACACACCCCGAAGCCGCGCGCCAGATCTATCTCATGCTCTACGCGCTGCAGCATCGCGGGCAGGAGTCGGCCGGCATCGCCACCGCCGACGGTCATCATCTCTCGAACATCAAAGGCATGGGCCTGGTCGCCGACATCTTCACCGATGAAGTCCTGCAGAAGCTCCCCGGCAACCTTGCCATCGGTCACACGCGCTACTCGACAACGGGTGATTCGGCGCTCTTGAATGCGCAACCCATCCGCGTCGAATCCACCAAGGGCCTCATCGCCATCGCGCACAACGGCAACCTGGTCAACCTCGGCAACATCCGCGCCAAGCTGGAGCGCGCCGGCGCCTTCTTCCAGACCACATCCGACTCAGAGATCATCGTCCAGCTCATCGCGCACTCGCAGGCAACCACGCTGGTCGATGCCATCGCCGACTCGCTCTCACAGATCGATGGCGCGTTTTCTGTCGTCATGATGACGCGCGACCGCATCTTCGCTGCCCGCGATCCACGCGGCTTCCGACCGCTCTCCATGGGCCGCATCGTCGGTGAGGACGGTACGGCCGACACTTTCGTCTTCGCCTCGGAAACCTGCGCCTTCGACCTGCTCCGCGCCGAATACGTTCGCGACGTCGAGCCCGGCGAACTCATCATGATCTCGCCCGAAGGTGTCACCTCGCGCAAGTACGCAAGCGGCGTCCCGCAGACCAGTTGCATCTTCGAGCACGTCTACTTCGCGCGTCCGGACAGCCGCATCTACGGCCGCTGGGTGCAGGAGAGCCGCGAGAAGATGGGCCGCCAGCTCGCGCGCGAATCCGGCGTGGCCGCCGACCTCGTTGTGCCGGTGCCCGACTCTGGCGTCACCGCCGCGCTCGGTTACGCTGCGGAAAGCGGCATCCCCTTCAACTTCGGCCTCATCCGCAACCACTACGTCGGCCGCACTTTCATCGAGCCGGAGCAGCGCGTGCGCGATTTCGGCGTCAAGCTCAAGCTGAACCCGGTCCGCAATCTGCTCGCCGGCAAGCGCATCATCCTGGTCGATGACTCCATCATCCGCGGGACCACCAGCCGCAAGATCATCCGCATGGTGCGCGCCGCTGGTGCCAAAGAAGTCCATCTGCGCATCAGTTGTCCGCCCACCACATCGCCCTGCTTCTACGGAGTGGACACGCCGCGCAAAAAGGACCTCATCGCTGCGAACAACACGGTCGATGAAATCTGCCGCTTCATCGAAGCCGACTCGCTCGCCTATCTCTCACTCGACGGATTGCTTGAAGCCTGCGGCGGTGAACCGATGTTCTGCACTGCCTGCTACACCGGCAACTACCCCACCGACTGGGTAGACGTGGACGAGATATTGCCCGCAATGGCAGAAACCTAAGCAGCATCGTAACAACCACCTAACTCATTTTTGCCTCTCACCTCAGAGATACAGGGAGACACGCGCGCACATCTGCGCACGGAGGCAATATGGCAAGAAAGAAAGCGGCGTCGAAGAAGAAGTACGGCTCGGCAGCATCGAAGTCCGTCGAGCGCGAGATGAAGGCCTACAAGAAGGGCAAGCTCAAGTCAGGCCGCAGCGGCAAAACAGTCAAGAGCCGCAAGCAGGCCATCGCGATCGGCCTTTCCGAAGCACGCGCCGAGGGCGCAAAAGTGCCGGCGAAGAAGTCCAGCGCAAAGAAAAAATCTTCGAAGAAAAAGAGCACGAAGAAGAAGTCAACCGGCCGCAAGAAATCTACGAAAAAGTCGTCAAGCTAGTCTGAGGACTTCGTACCCGATCCGGAACTGGAAGAACTCGCGGCGTTGCTTCCTTGGCTCGAGGAAGCAGCGCCGGAGTCGCTTTTGCTGCCTCCATCGCTCTTTCCACTGTCACTCTTCGAGGAGGAGTCTCCGCTTTTCGAGGAAACATCCTTGCCGCCGCTGTCCTTCGCGCCACCTTCTTTTGCGCTATCCGATCCGCTCGCTGCGGGCGCCTTGCTGCGTCCGCCGTAGTCGTTCACATACCAGCCCGCGCCCTTGAACTGGATCGCCGGCGCGGAAATCAGCCGCTCCACCTCGCCGCCACAACTGGGGCACACCTTCTCTTCGGGCGCGCTGAAGCTCTGGATCTTCTCAAAGCGATGGCCACACTGCTTGCACTGGTATTCATAAAGCGGCACGGATGACGGCTCCTGGCGAATCTCTCTGCCTATTGTAGCGGCGACCAACTCACTGCCTCACGCCAGTGGCGTTAGCTCGCTACTCACGGCAGTCGCGGCAACTTGACCAGCTTTACCCGCGTCACGGCTTCAATGGCCTCCAGCGCTCCAATCACCGCAGGCGTAATTTCCCCATCCACCTGCACCACCGCAATCGCTCCGCCCACGCCGTCCTTCACAGCCGCTTCCGCACCGCGGCCCAGCGCGAAGTTCGCAATGTTCACCCGGTGCTCGCCCAGCACCGTGCCCACGCGCCCGATCACACCCGGCACGTCATGATTGCGGATCGCAATCAGCGTGTCGTGCAGCGGCACTTCGATATCGATGCCGTCGCTCGCCAGCAGCCGAGGCGACCGCCCATGCAGCACCGTCGCCGTCGCGGTGGTTTCGCCACCGCGTGTGTGCAGCGTCAGCGTAACGCCCGCCGCACCGCCGTTTTCCAGCTTCGACTCGTGCAACCGGATGCCCCGTTCCTCCGCCACCGCCGCCGCATTGATGCGGTTCACATTCTCCGAGTGCGCCAGCACGCCCTCGATTGCCGCGTTGCGCACCAGGTCCGTCTTCCCCTGCGCCAGCCGGCCACGATAGACCAGCGAGATGCTCTCTACGTTGCCGTCCGCCGTGGCCGAGAGGAAGGCGCCCAGCCGTGCCGCCATGTCGATGTACGGCGACAACTCGACATACTCTTCATGCGATAGCGACGGTAGATTCACCGCGTTCTGCACCACGCCCAGCTTCAAGTACTCGCGCACCTGCGCCGCGATCTGGATGCCGACCGCCTCCTGTGCCTCCGCCGTCGAACCGGCAATGTGCGGCGTCAGGATGACGTTTTCGCGATTGAAGTACGGCGAGTTCTTCAGCGGCTCATCCCGAAATACATCCAGCGCCGCTCCGGCTACCTGTCCACTATCCAGCGCCGCCAGCAGCGCTGCGTCATCCACCAGCTCGCCGCGCGCGCAGTTCACAATGCGCACGCCTTTCTTCATCGCGGCCAGGTTCTTCGCGTTGATGATGTTCGCCGTCTGCTGCGTCAGCCCCACGTGCAAAGTCAAATAGTCGGCGCGGGCAAACAGAGCATCCAGCGGCACCAGTTCCACGCTGCGCTCGCGCGCTACTGCCGGCGACACAAACGGATCGTGCCCGATGATCTGCATACCGAAGCTTGCCGCCCGCTGCGCCACTTCGAGCCCGATGCGACCCAGCCCCAGCACCGCCAGCGTCTTGCCGCGCAGCTCGGCGCCGCTCAGCGACTTCTTCTCCCACTTCCCCTGGTGCAGCGCCCCGTTGGCCTTCGGCAGTTGCCGCGCCAATGCCAGCATCAACGCAATCGTCAGCTCCGCCACCGCAATCGCATTCGCCCCGGGCGTGTTCATCACCACGATGCCCCGCCGTGTCGCCGCATCGGCATCGATGTTGTCCACGCCCACGCCCGCGCGGCCAATCACGCGCAGCTTCGGCGCATGCTCCAGCAACGCATCATCCACCTGCACCGCCGAACGCACCACCAGCCCGTCGGCATCGCCCAGCTCTTTCGCCAAACCATCCTTGATCCGGTCATGTGTCACCACATCCCAGCCCGGCTCGGCCTGAAAGACGGCCAGCGTGGCCGGCGAAACTTTTTCTGCGAGAACAATCTTCACAATGGGCTCCTCGTTTTTCAATCACGACGCGGTGATAAAGCACGGCAAATCAGCGAAAACACATCAAGTACGTTCGCGTCTTCTCAAGCCGAAACGGTGCTGACGCAAACTTCATAGTGGGAGGCGAGAGGTTCCACCCTGGCGAGAAGCCGCCGAGCCTCGGGCTCAAACTGCGCGATGGCATAATCGGATCCGGCGAACTGCTGCACTGCGGCGATGGAATCGAAAAGATTCACTACAACGAATTCCACCTCATCCGCAACATCGCGGCGAAGTACGTATCCGCCGCGATATCCGGAAATCCTCTTCAACTCGGGCAGAACCGTGCCACTCAGCAGATCCTGGTATGCATCTGCATTCTCAGGCGCGGTCCAGCCTCGCCAATGGCGTGCGATCATCCCTTACCTCGCAGCTGCCAGTTCGGCGTGGTCCACCGACTTCGAGGTCCGCTCGGCAAACACCTGCTGCGCAGCAGCCAGCGCCTTGCCAAAGCGGAAATCCGGGAGCTTCAGCGAAGTCGCCGCCACCTGCTCCAACGCGCCGATGATCGCAATCGTATCCAGGTAGTCGAAATAGCCGATGTGCGCAATGCGGAAGAACTGCCCTTTCATCTCGCCCTGGCCATTGGTGATGATTGCGCCGAACCGCGACTTCAGCTCCTTCACCACCACGCCTGAGTCCACGCCCGCAGGCGGCAGCACCGCGGTCAGCGCGGCGCCCGGCGAAGCAGAAAACAGCTTCAGCCCCAGCGCCTCCACCGCCGCGCGCGTCATCGCCGCGATCGTCTCCGCATTGTCCACCAGCTTTCTGCGGCCCGCGGCAAGATCCCCATCTGCCTGCGAGGCGATGTAATCCAGCGCCGTGCGTCAGTCCCGCGATCAGCGAAATCGCCGGCGTGTACGACGATTCGCCCTTCGCCGCGTTCTTCCGCTCCTTGCGCAGATCGAAGTAGTAGCGCGGGTTCAGCGCGTTGCCCATTAGCGCCCACGCCTTCTCGCTCACCGAGCAGTACGCGAGGCCCGGCGGAATCATCACCGCCTTCTGCGAGCCGCCAATCATGATGTCCACGCCCCAGGCGTCCGCGTCAAAGTGCGTCGTGCCCAGCCCGGTGATCGCATCCACCACCAGCACCGCATCGCTCTTTGCATCCTTCAGCAGCTTCGCCACACCCTCCACATCGTGCCGTGTGCCGGTGGACGACTCGTTCGCCTGCATGTACACCGCACGCGTCTCCACCTTCAGCGCCGCCTTCACTGCATCCAGCGAGAAGGTCTGCCCGTAGGGCACGCTGACGAGATCGACGTCGCAGTTGTAGGCCTTCGCGATGCCCGTCCAGCGCTCGCCGAACTTGCCCGCGCTCAGCACCAGCACGCGATCGCCCGGCGACGTGATATTCGCAACCGATGCCTCCATGACACCGCTGCCCGAACAAGCCATCAGGATCACGTCGTTCTTGGTGCCGATAAAGGCGCGTAACTGCTCCAGCACGCGCACGTACAGCGCGCGAAACTCCGGCGTGCGGTGGTGCAGGTCGGCCGCGGCCATGGCAAACTGAGCGGCGGGAAGCAAAGGCGTAGGACCAGGCGTAAACAGGCGCGTCTTCCGAATCATATGTGCGGTTTCCTTGTCTTCTATTCTATCGAGCGCGCCAATCCTTATACTGGTAAGTTGGCCTTCAGCGAGGCGGGAGAGAAAACGCATGACCCTTCAGGAGCGCATCCAGCAGGACACCGTCGCAGCCATGAAAGAGCGGGCGCAGTTGAAGCTCGACGTGCTGCGCATGGCGAAGACGGCGATCAAAAACAAGGAGATCGAGAAGCGCGCCCCGCTGACCGAACCGGAAGTCCTGCAGACGCTCACCACGCTCATCAAGCAGCGCAGAGATTCCGTCGAGCAGTTCACCAAAGGCAACCGCCCCGAGCTGGCAGAGAAGGAAGCCGCCGAGATCAAGATCATCGAAGGCTACATGCCGCAGCAGGCAGACGAATCAAAAGTCCGTTCCCTCGTCGAAGCCACCATCGCGGAGATGAGCTCCGCGGGCAAGCGCCCCACGCCAAAGGAAATGGGCCTCGTTATCAAGGACGTGCAGGCAAAGATCGCAGCCAGCGGCCTCCGCGCCGAAGGCAAGCAGGTCAGCGAAATCGTGAAGGCCGAGCTCGCAAAGAGCTAGCTGCATGATCCGCTACGCTGCAGCGACAGATGCCTCCGGGATCTCCGCCATCTACAACCATTACGTCCTCGAATCCACCATCACCTTTGAAGAAGCGGCGGTCACACCAGCCGAGATGGCAGGCCGTATCCAGGAGACCCTCCAGTCACTCCCGTGGCTAGTCTGGGACTATGGTGCAGCCGTCCACGGTTTCGCCTATGCCAGCAAATGGAAAGGCCGCTGCGCCTATCGGCACTCGGCGGAGGTGACGGTCTATCTCGATCCGAAGTCCACCGGTCGGGGTATCGGTTCGCGACTCTACGAAGCGCTGCTCGCCGACCTGCGCCAGCGCAACTTGCACGCCGTTATCGGCGGAATCGCCCTGCCCAATCCAGCAAGCATCGCGTTGCACGAGCGCCTCGGCTTTCGCAAAGTCGCTCACTTTGAGCAGGTCGGCTGGAAGTTCGGCCGCTGGATCGATGTCGGCTACTGGCAGCTCCTGCTGGACTTAGGCTCGAATTCCTAACGAGGAGCGGGCGTCGAGTTCTCCACCACCTTCACCCCATCCAGAATCCGCACATCTGAGTGCGTCTTCTCAAAATGAGTATTCGCCAGCGACATCGAGATGTCCCGCGCAATAAAAAACAGCACGCGCATACGGAACTCCGTGCCAAAGCTTACCGGGAACCACACGCCATCCGGCTCGCGATCGTAGGTCACGGAAAACCCCAGCCCCGGCAGATTTGTGCCTAACAGCGTGCGCACCGCCAGCGGAATCTTGCGCGACATCTGCGTATACACCACCACCGGCTCAAACTCCTTCACGTCGATGAATGCCTCGCCCTTCCAGTCGAAATCGTTCTTGTCCTTCGGCCGGAAGCTCACGTGATACACCTCGCGGCCATTCATCGTCTGCCGCCCGAGAAGCTGAAAAGCATACTGCTGCTGGCGCTTGCTCGTCAGCGGAAACAGCCCTTTTCCCAGTCCGTCCTTAGAGCCATCCGTACGGTCGTGCTCATTCGCAGCCCAGTCCACGCCCTCATGCGCCTTCTCATCGGAGCCGTCGTTCGTCAGGTTCTTCCGCAGATTTTCGACCAGGTCCACGTCCATCCCATCCAGATCTTCCTGCTCCGTCTTCGCCTGCTTCGATTTCGACTCGGCCGGGACGTCCTCCTGAAGCGTCGTGTAGTGGATGTACTGGCCTTTCCGCCATAGCCGCCCATCCAGTGTGAGCAACTGCTGGTGTGAACTGTTCGCTTGCGGGCTCACGCGGCTGTCCGTGATCTCTTCGCACATCACGCGCCCACCCGGCTTCCGCGACACCGCGCGAATATGCTGCATGTAGATGTAGTGTGTACGCGCCGCCTCGGTGCGGTCCTGATTGGCCGCAACTCTGCTCATGATCTGGTCAGCGGTAAGAGGTGCAGGCTCGGCAGCGGCCGCGCAGCCGGCAACTATAGCGAACGCGGCAATTGGCAAAGGCCAGCGGCGCATGATGCCCTTCTCTACGCGCGCAAGCAGCCGCCGGTTCCTCGATTCGGGTCCTTATTCCGGCGTCACGCGAACAAAGCAGTTCTCCGGCAGCTCGCCCTCCAGCAGATGCACCACGCCGTTCTTCACAAATCCCTTCAGCGCCTGCGGCTTCTCGGCAGATTTCGCTGTAGCCGGTCTCTCCGCTGCAGGCGACCTGCCAGCCGCCGAGGTCACCAGGTGCGGCCGTGTCGCCGGGGAGGACTTCTGCTCAGCCCCGCCAACCTGCTTCACCGTCTTCCCCGTCCCGCGATCCATCGCCTGGTTGGCGAGCGCGTCGGCGCGCTTGTTCTTGCCCCGCAGCACATGCTGGATCTCGAACCGCTCCAGCCCCGCCACCCGGCGCTTCGCCTCCTCCCACAGCGGCCGCAGATCCGGGCTGTTCACGCGGTACTGCCCCTTCATCTGTTTCACCATCAGCTCGGAATCGGCCACCACTCGCAGCCGCGGATGCCCATGCTCCAGCGCATATTCGAGCGCGGCCAGTAGCCCAGAGTACTCCGCAAAATTATTCGTCTTTACGCCCAGGAACTCGCTCAGATCGGCAAGCGGATGCCCCGCCTCGTCCTCAATCGAAACCCCATAGCCGGAAGGTCCCGGATTCCCACGCGATCCGCCATCGCAATAGGCGGTAATGAAGGTGTTTGCCTGCGTCATCAGCACGAGTGTAGAGGACGCATGCCTGTGCAATGTGCGGACGCCATCTCGTGTCTACTGCTTGGTATCCAGCGGATGCTTCGCATCCTCGTAAAATTGCTGCTGCAGCTTCGCCGAAACATCGTCCGCCTTCACCGCGCGAATCACATCCGCAATCGCGCCAACCTCGGCCTTGATGTCGTATTCGCCCAGCGCCTTCGTCGCCAGCGAGCCGTCGCCCGAATAATGATTCGGGAATCTCGCATACCACCAGATCCCGGTGTAGACCCCATCCGGCAGGTGCAGCCGCGCCTGATCCGCGCCCGACTCCGACTTCGCCCGATCCGTATGAACCAGCCCCGGCGCGGTCACCATTGTGTGCGCGGTCTCGCTCTCGCCTGCATGCATGTCGACGGTGCCGCCCTTATACGGCCGGTCCGCACCCTTGGCACCCGGCCACCAGTAGACGTACACGACGTAATCATGCGGGGTCTGCATCTGCAGTTGGGCAAAGTACGGCAACAGGTCCAGATTCCCGCCGTGCCCATTCACAATCACGACCTTCTTGCAGCCGTTGCGCCCCATCTCATCGGTCGTCTCCTGCAGCAAATCCAGCTGCATATGACCGCTATAGGAAACCGTGCCCGGCTGCTGCCGAGCCTCCGCGATCTGTCCGAAGTAGTAAGCCGGAAAGACCACGGCATAGTCCTGCTGCGCCGCCTTCTCTGTCACATATCTGACATTGATCAAATCCGTTCCCAGCGGCAGGTGCGGCCCATGCTTCTCGATAATTCCAAAGGGCAGCACACAAACGCCCTGCGCCTGATGGATAGCCTGGATAAAGTCAGGCCCGGTCAGCTCCTCCCAATGCACGGAGAAATTGCTCTGGGCCAGAGCAGGAAAGCAGCAGGCCAGCACGGTCAGTGCAAGCCGAAGAAGTGAGCGGGACTGAGTCATTTGGTGAGCACCGAATCTGGAATGCGCCGGAAACAGCACTTTCCGGCGACGCCAGCATAAACCGTCAGGAAGCCCCGCTCTTCTCCGGTTACGGCGGATGCAGACTCGCCGAGTCTTGCGGACGCGATCAACGATCGACGCTCCATCAGCGGGTTTTTCCCGAAGCGGGATGAGTGCGTTACTTCCGTTACTACATAAGTGGTACAGATGATTAGTTGAAGAGCTCGTAAACTCCACCTCGTATTCGACGAGGGATCGTTGGCAACCACCGGGCTATCAGCAGGCTTTTCCGAGACCTTTGAGGCAATCGGACTTCCGACTACGACTCATAGCGCCGTCAGGCGCCACGTTCCTAAGGCAACGAGTCTCAGGAATCTACTCTGGCCATCGTTGCTGGCTCTCTCGCTCAGTTTCCTCAGTGAGCTCTTTGTGCTCCAGCTCACGGGCAGCGTCCATCGCTTTGCGGTGCTCTGGCCCGTCACCGGACTCCAACTTGGACTACTGCTATCGCGCGGAAGACTCCGCTGGTGGCATGCGGGGCTCTTCATGCTGGCGAGCGGCGCAGGGGTAATCCTGGTCGGAACCGTAATCGGCATGCCACCCCTCCTGGGTTGCGAGATCGCTGCATTCACCGTTCTGGACAGTCTCCTCGGCCTGCGGATTCTCCGCTCTCGCATCCGCTCCTACAACAATCTGAAAAAACGAGAAAATCTTGTCCGGCTCGGTTCGGCAGTGTTTCTGGTCCCCCTGACCTCAGCGTTGCTCGGAGCGGTGCCGGTTGCCACATTCCTGCACACCTCGGTGGCCCGGGCGTTCTGCCAGGCGGTGGTGGCGAATTCGCTCGGCATCGCGCTGCTGCTCCCCGCCACATTGTGGGTCCTGCGAAGAGGAGAGCGTGATTGGAGTCGGCTCCGCTCCATACCTGGACTGGTGTCTCTGGGCGCGTTCTCGATAATTGCGGTAAGCGTATTTTTCCAGCACCAGATGCCGACCCTCTTCGTCGTTTTCCCACCCATGGTCCTGGTGACGTCGATGGCTGGGCTGGAAGGCGCGATGGTCAGTTCTTTGCTCCTCACCGCCATTGGATGGATCGCCACGACACATGGGCACGGCCCTGTCTGCTCGATTCAGGGCATGTCAAATGACGACCAGCTGCTTCTCCTCCAGATTTTCCTGTGTACATTTCTGGCCAGTGCATTGCCCATCGGAGCCTTGGCGGACGCGCGACGCCGGACGGCACGCAAAGACCGGGCGATGCAGCTGGCTTTGCAGTCACAGATGAACCAACTCGACATCGCCTTGCGGGAAAAACGGGTGATTACCAAGCAGCTCCGTGCAAGTGAAGCCCGCTTCCGCTCGTTTGTGGAGCACAGCCCTGCTGCGGCATTCATCAAAGATGACGAGGGCCGCCTGCGCTATTACAACCGAACGCTGGCGAATACATACGGTGTTTCTCTCGACGACTGGCTGGGCAAAACAGACTACGAGATTTGGCCGAAAGAGGTAGCAGATTCGTTGCACACCGCTGATATTGCCGTGCTAGGAGGATTCGACGGCATAGAGCTTGCGGAGCGCACTCCTCACCCGGCCGGGGGCGCCACATACTGGAAGTCATTCAAGTTCCCATATATCGACATTGATGGGAAGCGTTGTCTGGCGGGTCTGGCGATCGACGTTACCCGCGAAAAGCAACTCGAAGAGCAGCTGCGCGAAAGCGAATCGAAGTTGCGCGCGGCAAACATCGAGCTGCACCGGCTGACCCTGGAAGATCCCTTGACCGGGCTCGGAAACCGCCGCTCCTTCGATGTCGTTCTCGATCAGGACCTTCGCAGGTCGCAGGAGACCGGACGTCCGCTCAGCGTCCTGATGCTGGACGTGGACCACTTCAAACGACTGAATGACACGTATGGCCACGCTCAAGGCGATCGGGTGCTTCGTGAGCTTGGAGATCTGCTCAGACGAACGGTCCGTTCGGGGGACCGGGTGTGCCGGTACGGCGGCGAGGAATTCGCCATCATGCTGCCCGAAACCAGGGTGGAGCAGGCGCTCTGCCTGGCGGAACGCGTCTGCCAGGTCGTGAGGGAGCATGCTTGGACAGTATGCGGCGTGACGGTAAGTGTGGGCGTCGCCGCGTCCACCGGGGGACCCTCGGACAGTATCAGCCTGGCAGCGGCAGCGGATCGGGCGCTATACGCCGCTAAACGAGCCGGCCGAAACCAGGCATTACTCTCGACTGCCATCGCATCGTAGCCTCGGCTGAGCCCCCTTCCGGCCTCAAAATCCGTGGCATTGTCATCAAGTTGTAATTTTCAGCTACCGAAACCCATACTTCTGCGTCCTCATACCCAGGGGAACGTCTATCTTTCAGAAGACGTATCTCCAGTAAGAGGTAAATGCACGATGGGAACCGAAGCAATCCGTATCCAGCCCGGCCCGCTCAACACAACCCTGCCGGCGAATCGCACCAGCCAGACATGGCCCGGCCGTCGCGGTCTCCAGGCACGCACGGGCGGCGGCATGAGCCCGGAGGACCGCACATCCGAGACCGAGCTGATCCGCCAGGCCCAGAAAGGCTCCCGGCAGGCCTTCGACACCCTGGTGCGTCAATATGACCAGGCCGTGCTGCGCCTCGCCCTGCACCTGCTCGGTTCGGAAACCGACGCCCAGGACATCGCCCAGGAAGCCTTCCTCAAGGCGTACCGCTACCTCGGCAACTTCCGCTTCGAGTGCTCCTTCTACACCTGGATCTACCGCATCGTCACCAATCTCTGCCTGGACCTGATGCGCCGCCGCAAGACCCGCCGCGAGGATCCGGCCATCGTCATGGACTCTTCCGGCGAGGAGCTGGATCTGCTCAGCATGGTCTCGGACGAGCGCGCCTCAGCCAATCCCGGCCGCGAACTGGAGCGCAAGGAGCTGGGAGCAAAGATCGCCACCGCCCTCGAGAAGCTCACCCCGCGCGAGCGCATGGTCTTCGAGCTCAAGCACTATCAGGGGCTCCGTCTGCGCACCATCGGCGAAATGCTCAACACCACCGAGGAAACTGCCAAGAATACCCTCTTCCGCGCCACCAAGAAGCTGCGCGCCAGCCTTGCAGTGGTGCGCTGAGTTGATTCCATGACCTGGCCCGGCCACGAAACCTCGCTCAGCTGCGACGCCGCCCACGAGCAGATCACGCTCCTGCTCTACGGCGAGCTCAGCGACGAGGCCTGCCATCGCCTGGAGCAGCATCTTGCCGGCTGCGCCGACTGCCGCGACGAGCTCGAGGTCACCCGTGCTCTCTCGGGCGCGATGGCCATCCTGCCGGTTCGCGAGCCCTCGCCCAACCTCATCGCCCAGACCCGGCTAAAAATCGACGAAGCCCTCGAGCAGGCCCCGCACGATTCCTGGTTGACCCATCTCCGCCGCTCACTCTGGACCGACTTCCGCCTGCTGCGCACCGCCCCGCTGGCTGCCGCGACCATGCTCTTGGCCGGGGCCGGCCTCGGCTTTGCCGGATTCAAAGTCGCTCAACAGCATGCCGTCACTCAGCCCCCCGACAATGTCATCTCCCAGCACGCCGCCGCCGTCACAGGGGTCACCCAGGATCCCACCGGGATGATCCACGTCGAATACAGCAGCCTGATGCCGTTCGAAGCGGTCGGCCCGGCGGACGATCCCAACATTCGCTCCCTGCTGCTGGCCGCTACTCGCGCTCCACTCAATACCGCGGTGCGGGACTCTGCCCTTGCCCTGCTCACCCACGCCTGTATCGGAACCATCGACTGTGCGGCCGATGCCAACTTGCGCAGCGCCCTCATGGTCGCCCTCCGCTACGATCCCAACTCCAACATCCGCGCCCAGGCCTTGAGCGGTCTCGCTCCCTATCTGGCCGAGGACATGCATGTCCGTGACGCGGTCCTTGAAGCCGTCCTCGACGACGGCGATCCGCAGGTCCGGGCCCAGGCCATCCGCATGCTCGCCCCCATCACCGCCGATTCCAGCGTCCAGCAGGTTCTTGAGAACGTCGCCACCCATGACGGAAACCCTCTGCTGCGCAACGTCTCCCGCACCATGCTGCAGCAGATGCCGCAAGTTCAATAAAGCATTTCGTCTCTCGGTGTCGACCGGCCATCACAAGCCCTGTGTGGCCTTGGTCAAGGGAAGGCCACGCCGGATGGTCTTCGTTAGGCAATGGCATCAGGAAAATGCTTTAGCCAGTCCCATCTCCAATCGGTTAAGGTTCAAGACCAGATCGTGACAATTGCGGTTCTCATCCGTCTGATTTACAGGCCGAAGAGTGGATTTCCCACAAATGTCTGCCAGAGCCAGCATGGGCGGCGTGGCTTTTCCTTAAGGAAGCCGCACTGCAATAAAGCTGGAGTGGCGTATGGGAAGTCGCTCTTGTACTCCGTCTCCACTCAAGGAGCTTTGTTGTCATGCTTTCCCGCTACACCTCCAACCCTCTGTCGATCACGACCCTGGGCACCGTACTCTGGGCCTCGGCAGCGCTCTCCCCGGCAGCCTTCGCCATGCAGACCGCCATCGCGCCATCCCCGATTCCCGCCCGGCTTCCTCAGGCGGTTCTCGAAGGCAACGCACGTCTCGTCCTCGCCGCCACCTCGCAGGGCTATCTCGGCGTTAATGTCCGCGATGTCGATCCGGTTCGCGCCTCGAAGGAGAAGCTCGCCATCTCCGCCGGCGCCGAAGTCGTGTCGCTCGACCACGATGCCCCCGCAGCCAAAGCCGGCCTCCATACCGGTGATGTGATCCAGGCGATCAACGGCCAGATCGTCAACGACGCCGCCACCCTCAGTCGCCTGCTCCGCGACATGCCCGTCGGCAAGCTCATCGATCTTCAGGTCGTGCACAACGCCAAGATCGAGCGCCTGCACCTCCGGCTCGCCGACCGCACTGCGCTGGTCCAGCATGCCTGGGCGCACCACTTCCACGTACCTATTCCTGAGCCCGCCCCCATCGTGAACGGTTTCGCTGGAGAGCGTAGCTACGCCGGCGACGGTACCCCATCGGACAGCGATACGCCTGACGCGCAGGCCTACGTCGGTGCTCAGGTCGAGCCCTTGACGCCGCAGCTCGCGAAATACTTCGGCGTCCGCGCCGGCAATGGTCTCCTCGTCCGCAGCGTCGAAGACAAAAGTCCCGCCGCCAGCGCGGGCCTCGACGCGGGCGACATCATCGTCACCGCCAACGGCATGCCGCTTGAAACCACAGCCGACTGGCTCCAGACCCTGCGCACCAACGCCGGCCACCCGGTAGCCATCCTGGTCCTGCGCAATCGCAAGGTGCTCACGCTCGCCATCACTGTAGACGCCCGCATCACCCAATCTGAGCTCGTGATACCCGAGCAGTTACAAAGGCTGCGCGAATCGCTCTGCCGCTACTCGCTCTAAGGCGCCAGGACTACGGAGGACTCCGTCGTGAAGCGATTAAAATTGGTAACACTAAGCATCCTGATGCTTTCGGCGGTGTTTATTTGGTGCGCATCGATTACGCCGGTTTCTGCGCAGGCGGATCATTCAGCAGACAGAAATCTTCATCTGATGGGCACACGGTGGGAAGTGCTCAATCTGAAGGGAAAACCTGTCCAGGATGGAGGTAGCGATCTCTACTTCGCCCTGAAGCAAGGTCAACAGTTCAGCGGCGGCTCGACCGGCCAATTGGTAAGTCCATCCTCCGATGGATGCAACGATCTGACGGGAACATATGAAGTAGATGGTCGCTCTTTGCACATTGATTTTGTGACCAGCACCTTAGTAGCTTGCCCGGCAACTCCTCCTCCCATCGGCAAGGGCGCCAGCGTTGAGCACAGTCGGCCAGTCGGCCAGCCCGAGTTAATCGAAGTACTCCGTCAAACCGCATCCTTCAAAATTCGCAGCTCAACATTGGAGCTCATGAACAAAAGCGGGGAGGTGGTAGCTAACCTTACGGCCAGTCAGGATTAGTTCGCCACGAACAGCGAATGCCTCGCGTGTCGAGGGGCGCGTGTTTGCCGCCCGATATAATCAAACCAGCCCGAATGTCCGCCGCCACCACAACTCCAGCCCTCCCCATTTCCCACGGCAAAAGCCGGGTCAAAGCCGCCACCCGCAAGCTCCGCGAGCTCGGCATCGTGGGACACGCGCTGGCCTCTACCCATCACGTCGTCATGGCGCAGATCGTTCCCATGCGCTTCTGCAATCTCTCCTGCGCCTATTGCAACGAATACGACAAGGTCTCCGAGCCGGTGCCACTCGACGAGATGCTCCGCCGCATCGACCATCTCGCCCGCCTAGGCACCAGCATCATCACTATCTCCGGCGGCGAGCCGCTCACCCATCCCGATCTGGACCAGATCATCGCGCGCATTCGTCACCACGGACGCCTCGCGGGCATGATCACCAACGGCTACTTTCTGATGCCGGATCGCATCGAGCGTTTAAACCAGGCCGGTCTGGACCACATGCAGATCTCCATCGATAACGTGCAGCCGGATGAGATCTCGAAGAAATCGCTCAAAGTCCTGGACAAGAAGCTGCAATTTCTTAGCGAATACGCCGCGTTCCACGTCAACATCAACTCCGTCGTCGGCGGCGGCATCAAGAACCCGCAGGACGCCCTCACCATCGGCCACCGCGCGCTCGAGCTGGGCTTCACCTCGACCATTGGCATCATTCACGACGGCAGCGGACAGCTCAAGCCGCTGGGCGGCGAAGAGCGCCGCGTCTACTACGAGATGAAGCAGCTGGATAAGAAGAACTATTCGCGCTTCAACCATTTTCAGGAAGCCATTGCCAACGGCCAACCCAACGACTGGCGATGCCGCGCCGGCTCACGCTACATCTACATCTGCGAAGACGGACTGGTGCACTACTGCTCGCAGCAGCGCGGCTTCCCCGGCACGCCGCTCGCCGACTACACCCGGGCCGACCTTGACCGCGAGTTCCTCACCGAGAAGACCTGCGCACCTAACTGCACCGTCTCCTGCGTCCACCAGATCTCCTACATCGATCACTGGCGCGCCCCGCAGAACAAGACGACCAGCCCCAACGGCGACCACACCGACCACACCTCGGACCTGGTCAACATCGAGATGTAGCGCTGGGCATCCTGCGCCACCGTTCGCGAATCAGAATTGAGCTATAGGACTTTGCGTCCCTGAATCATTCGTTCCCTAGCAAAGGCTGTCATCCTAAGCCCAGCGAAGGACCAGCAATTTGCTCGCATCAAAGCAGATAGGGCGAAATCCGACTTGGAGTCTGAAAGTCGGCAGGAAAAACGATTCGCCCCACTAGCCAACGCTTCGAGGCAAGATATTGCACAAAACTTCGCCTAAGTTACCGCCAGTTACTCAGTAGTTTGGTAAGTGTTACCGCATCCTTGTTTTTATTTAGCCATCTCAAGGTATGTTGTGGACATGCGGTGATGTGATCGCTGCGCACTGGTGCTGAGTCTTTCGGGGGAGGGACTTAGCACCAAGGTGCTCCGGCCGCATCACCGCCGCACTTTATGTGTTCCATTGCGTCACTTTCCCTGGGGAGAATCGAGATGAAGGCCTTAGAGCTCGCGCACGCATTGGAGCAGTCCCGAGCAATTCCCCTGGACCAGATCGCTTCCATCGCGCTGGACCACAAGCGACAGCTTGCCTTCGTCCAGCTCCACACCGGCACTGAGGTCCAGCTCGAAGCCTCCGGCTTTGGCGACCTCATCCAAAAGCTCACCGAGCTTTACTCCGGCAGCTACAACGCCTAAGCGCGCCCGTTTCCCAAAACAATCCGCCGTCTGCCTAACCCTGCAAGAATGTGCCGGTTCAACCTGCCCGTTTCGCTACGCTGGAAATAGGTCGCTATCTGGCATTCTGCTTCTCCCAATAGCAGATAAAAACGGAGCACGGAAAAACCGCTAAGTTGTTCATCCAGGCGAATTTAGCGACAACTCGCCTCGAATGACGAATTTAGCCCACGGGAGGCACTTTATGCTCCTGATAACAAAAGGCTTCTGAGCCACTCTCCCGGAGCGGGGAGGGGGGAGGGGCTTACTGGCACGCCAGGCATCGCTAACTCAGCAATGCAGCCTTCGCCCGCTTCCCGGCCCGAACCACAATCCGCCCCGGAACTGGAACCCGGGCATGCGTGCCTGAGACGGCCTCGCCATCCAGCCGCACCGCGCCCTGCTTCACCAGGCGCCCCGCCTCGGCAGCAGACTCAGCCAGCCCCAGCCGAAATAGCAGCTTGTCCAGCCGGATAGCACCCGTCTCGCCGCTCCACCCCGCATCAGCAGCCGCCACCGCAACCTCGTCCAGGTCCTCCGGCGTTTCATCGCGCTGGAACTGCTTCGACCAGTTTTCATCGGCGCGCGCAGCCGCTTCTTCGCCATGGAAACCGGCCACAATCGTTCGCCCCAACCGCTTCTTCACATCCATCGGGTGCTCGGCGCCGCTCGCGACCGCAGCCTTCAGCGCATCCACCTCGCTCTGCTTCAGGTCGGTGAGCAGCGTCCAGTAGCTCCACATCAGCGTGTCGGAGATCGACATCAGCTTCCCATACATCTCCCCCGGCGGCTCATGGATGCCGATCGCATTGTTTAGCGACTTCGACATCTTCTGCACCCCGTCGAGGCCCTCGATGATCGGCGTCATCAGCACGATCTGCGACGGCTGCCCGTAATGCCGCTGCAACTCACGCCCGATCAGCAGGTTGAACCGCTGATCCGTGCCGCCCAGCTCGACATCGGCCTTCAGCGCCACCGAGTCATACCCCTGCGCCAGCGGATACAGGAACTCGTGCACCGAGATCGGCTTCTCCTCCTGGAAGCGTTTGTGGAACTCCTCGCGCTCCAGCATCTGCGACACGGTAAAGTGCGCAGCCAGCCGGATGATGCCCTCGAAGCCCAGCGTGCCCAGCCACTCGGAGTTGAAGCGCACCTCGGTCTTCTCCCGGTCGAGAATACGGAAGACCTGGTTGGTGTAGGTCTTGGCATTCTGGTCGATCTGCTCCCGCGTCAGCGGCTTGCGCGTCACCGACCGCCCCGTCGGGTCGCCGATGAGCGAGGTGAAATCGCCCACCAGGAAGATGACCTGGTGGCCGAGGTCCTGAAAGTGCTTGAGCTTGCGCATCAGCACCGTATGGCCCAGGTGCAGATCGGGCGCCGTCGGATCGAAGCCCGCCTTCACGCGCAGGGGGCGGCCCGTCTTGCGAGATTCCTCCAGCCGCTCGCGCAGATCGGGGACGCGGATGATCTCCGCCGCGCCCTTCTGCAGGTAGTCCATCTGTTCGTCGACAGGGAGAAAGGAGTGGATCGTTGTGCTATCAGGCATGCGTGAGGACAGTATAGAGTTCGTGGCGGCTCAAACGGCGTGCATACTCTCTACATGGATAGCGAGAGCACACGCGCCTACCTGCTTGGTCTCCCACATGTGGAGGAGACGCTGCAGTGGGGCAACAATCTGCTCTTCTGGGTCGGCGATAAGGCGATCGGCGGCAAGATGTTCGCCGTTCTGAATCTCGATGCGGATAGCAACGGCGTATTGTCCTTCGCTGCAGGTCCGGAGGGCGCGGCGGAACTGCTGGAGATCGACGGCATCTTCCCTGCTCCGTACCTCGCACGCGCGCACTGGGTGGCGCTGGAGCGCTGGAACGCGCTCCGCAAGCCCGAGTTGGAAACGCGGCTGCGTACTGCACGCGACATCACCGAGGCAAAGCTGCCTAGGCGCACGCGCGATGTGCTCGCCATGCCCATAGCCGAACGCCGCAAGCTGATCGCGGCACGGAAGAAGAAACCGGCGGAGCGCGGCAAACAGCGATAGGTGGTCGCATGGTTGCGTGTATCTCGCGGCTTCGATAGCGTCCAGATATGCTATCGAGCATGCAGGAGACAGATGGGTCTGTTCCGCTGGCCCTTCACGGTAAGGTGGCGCTGATCACCGGGGGCGCACGCGGAATCGGCGCGGCAACGGTGCGGCTCTTCCGCCAGGCCGGCGCTCGGGTGGTATTCAATTATCGTGAGGCCCAGGCCCGCGCGCATTTTCTGGTCAACGAATGTGGTGGCGAAATGGTCTGTCTGGCCTTGCGGCAGGAGCTGGATTCCGCCGCAGCAGGGCGAGCGCTGGTGGCGCAAACCATTGAAGCGTTTGGAGCGCTCGATTGTCTGGTGGTGAATCACGGAATCTGGCCGCCGGAAGATGCGCCGATCGCCACGATGGACGAGAAGCAGTGGCGCCGAACGATGGATGTGAACCTGGACAGCGTTTTCGGGTTGGTGCAGGCGGCGGTGGTTGCCATGCAGGAGCGAAACGCGTCCAAAGGAGAGGCGCGGGGGCATATTGTGCTGGTGAGCTCGACAGCTGGCCAGCGCGGCGAGGCATTCCACGCTGACTACGCAGTGAGCAAAGGTGCACTGATTTCTCTGACCAAGAGCCTGTCAAGCGAACTCGCCCCGCACGGCATCTACGTGAATTGCGTAGCACCCGGCTGGGTAGACACGGAGATGGCAGCGCCGGCGCTGGCAACGGAAGCAGGACGTGCGAAGATCTTCGGCTCCATTCCAGTAGGACGCGTCGCACGGGTGCAGGAGATTGCGGCCCCGATCCTCTTTCTCTGCACGCCATGGGCAGGCTTCATCAGCGGCGAGGTGCTGAACGTGAACGGTGGCGCGGTGCTGGTGGGATGACGATACGGCGAGCGGGACTTGTCTTTGTATTGGCCTTGTGCGGCGTCCTCAGCCTGTCGGCTCAGGCGACCGGCGACGCGGAAGCCAATGCCGAGCAGCAGAAGGTGAAAACTCTGCTGCAGCAGATGATCCAGGCGCTGGGTGGCAATGCGTGGCTGAATGCGCCGGGCTATGAGCTGATAGGGCGCACATCCGGCTTCTTCCAGGGCAAGCCGACCGGCGCGATCACAGACTTCTTCGACTACCGCCAGCCGCCGGATAAAGAGCGGGTGGAGTTGGGAAAGAAGCGTCAGGTCTATGAAATGTACATCGGCGACCAGGGATGGGAGGTCACCTACAAAGGCAAGCGCGCAGTGCCCAAACTCGAGATGGATGACTACCTGCGCCGGCGCGATCACTCCGTGGACGCGGTCGCGCGCATCTGGATGAAGGACCCGGGAGCGCTCTATATCTACGGCGGCCAGGAGCAGGTGGAGCGACATTTGGCGGATAAGATCACCATTCTCTCCTCTACCAACGATAACCTGACGCTGGATCTGGACGCGAGTTCGCACCTTCCCGTCCGGCGCAGCTTCGAGTGGCGCGACCCTCTTTACAAAGACAAGAACCTCGAGGGCGAGGAGTACGACGACTACCACAAGTTCAACGGCATCTCGACACCCTTCTCGACCACGCGTTATCACAACGGCGACATGACGAACCAGAGATTTCTCTACAACGTCCTCTATGGCGGCGCGATTCCGCCAGACATGTTCGACGTCGACGCGGCGGTGCGCAAGCTGAAGAAGTAGAGCCCTGCAGGTCTGGCGCGGCTATAATCGTCTTCCGTATGAGCACGGAGAGTACATCCACGGCAACTTCTCTCGGCATTACAGAGATCATGCAGATCCTGCCGCACCGCTATCCATTTCTGCTGATCGATTGCGTGGTGGAGCTGGTGCGCATGAAGCGGATCGTGGCGATCAAGAACGTTACGATCAACGAGCCGTTCTTCCAGGGTCACTTCCCGACCTATCCCATCATGCCCGGCGTGCTGATGGTGGAAGCGATGGCGCAGGCCGGCGGCGTATTGCTGCTGACCGAGGTGCCAGACCGCGATGACAAACTGATGGTTTTCACCGGCATCGACGACGCGAAGTTCCGCGCGCCGGTTGTGCCCGGTGACCAGGTTCGCATCGAGGTCGACGTGCTGAAGTTCAATCATCGTGGCGCCACTATGCGCGGCAATGCCTATGTGGGCGGAAAGCTGGTCTGCGAAGCGGAGATCAGGTGCCAGTTGGTACCGCGTCCGGCGCGTAAGGAGCCGCAGCCTCGGGAGACGCCTGTACTCGCCGGAGCCGCTGCCGAGTGAGCATTCACCCAACCGCCCTGGTGGAGACCGGGGCAGTCATTCCAGATTCTGTAAAGATTGGTCCGTACTGCACCGTGGGCGCAAATGTAGTTCTCGGTGACGGGTGCGAGTTGGTGTCGCACGTCGTGCTCGATGGTGATACCAGGCTCGGTGCCGGCTGCCGTGTATATAGTTTTGCCGCCGTGGGAGTTGCGCCGCAGGATCTGAAATACGCCGGCGAGCCGACAAGCGTGGAGATCGGCGAGCGCACGGTGATCCGTGAGTGCGTCACCATCTCTAGGGGAACCGCGGGCGGCGGCGGCACAACGCGAGTGGGCAGCGATTGCCTGATCATGGCGTACACGCACATAGGCCACGATTCGTCCATCGGCGACAACTGCATTCTCGCAAACGGCGCGACGCTCGCTGGGCACGTGATGGTGGAAGACTGGGCGACGGTTGGTGCGCTCTGCCCAGTTCACCAATACTGCCGGATCGGACGGCATGCCTACGTCGGCGGGGGCACCACCATCACTCAGGATGTGCTGCCGTATTCGCTGACATCCGCGAAGCGGGAGACGCGTGCTTACGGGCTGAATAAGGTCGGGCTGGAGCGGCGTGGCTTCACCCGGGAACAGTTGCGCGCCCTGCAGCATGCTTATCGGCTGCTGCTGGCGTCGAAACGCAATACCTCGCAGGCCCTGGATGCATTGCGCGCCGAAGCGGACAACTGCGAAGAGGTGCAGTACCTGCTTCGCTTTGTAGAGGCAAGCGAGCGCGGCGTGTTGAAGTAGGCCGCATGTTGAAGTTGATCCGATGGCGAATGATTCTTACGATCCGCAACGACCGCTCGGCCTGATCGCCGGGAACGGCCGCTTCCCTTTTCTGCTGCTCGATGCCGCCCGAGCGCATGGCCGCCCTGTGGTGGTCGCGGCTATTCGCGAAGAGACCGATGCCGCGATGAATGCACGCGCTATTGAGGACCCTGGCACGACGGTGTACTGGCTGTCACTGGGTGACCTGTCACGCCTGATTGAGACCTTTCGGCAGGAAGGAGTGACGCAGGCCGTCATGGCCGGTCAGGTCAAGCACAAGCAGATTTTTTCGAGCATCAGGCCGGACTGGCGCCTCGCCAAATTGTTGCTGAACCTGCGCACCCGCAACACCGACATGCTCCTGGGCGCGATCGCGAAAGTGCTTAGCGATGAAGGCATCGAGTTGATCTCATCCACATCGTTTCTCGAGCCGCTGCTGGTGCCCGCTGGCGTTCTGACTGCGCGCGCGCCCAACGAGCAGGAGCGAAAAGACATTGCATACGGACGCGAGGTGGCGGCGGCAATCGCAGGCTACGATATCGGCCAGACGGTAGTGATTGCCGGACAGGCATGCGTTGCCGTGGAGGCAATGGAGGGCACCGACGCAACCATCGCACGGGCCGGTGCGCTGATGCGCTCGCTCGAAGACCCTGCGTCCACGCTCGACCGCAGCCTGACGGTGGTGAAGATCGCAAAACCGAACCAGGATATGCGCTTCGATGTTCCGGTCGTTGGCGAGGCGACCATCAGCGCGATGCTCGAGGCAGGCGCGACCTGCCTGGCGCTTGAAGCGGAACGGACGCTGATCTTCGATCGCGCGGCGGTTGTTGCTACTGCGGACGCCGTCGGAATTGCGATCGCAGCGTCCTCGCCTGCATAGAGCACTCGCGCTGCCGGGCGGACCAACAAATCTTCATCGAAATGTCACTTGTCAGCCGGCTTGTACCCGAGGGCCATCGAAAATGCTCTAATACAAACGTCCTCAGGAGGAGGCCTTTCGATGTCCACGTCACGTTTTGCAGTTCTGGCTGTGCTGGTGATCGCCGCCATTGCCGGTGTATTCGCACTGCGCAGCGCTCGCGCCGCTGATGATGCAGTGCCTGCAGTTGGGCAGCAGGCGCCGCAATTTTCGTTGCCTTCGCAGGAGGGCACGCCTGTCAGTCTTAACGAATACCGCGGCAAGTGGGTGGTGCTGTACTTCTATCCCAAGGACATGACCTCCGGCTGCACGATGGAGGCCCACAAATTCCAGGAAGATCTGCCCAAGTATCAGCGGGACAACGCGGTAATCCTTGGCGTCAGCGTGGATTCGGTTGCGAGCCACAAGACCTTCTGCACGAAAGATGGTTTGAGTTTCAAATTGCTCTCCGATGAGCAGAAGTCGACGGTTTCGAAGTATGGCTCGCTCGGCAACTATATGGGCATGAAGATTGCCAAACGGAATACGTTTCTGATCGATCCGGAAGGAAAGATCGTGAAGGTGTGGACGAGCGTGGATCCATCCAACCACAGTGCGGAAGTTCTGGCCGCGCTGGCGGATATGGAAAAGAAGAACGGATAGGCGCAGAGTGCAGACGCAAAAAAGCCCGGCTCGATGCCGGGCTCTTTTGCTTGCCTCGTACTACGGTGGGACTACTTCTTCTTTGTTGCCTTCTTAGCGGCCTTCTTGGCTGACTTCTTCTTTGCCGCTTTTTTGGTTGCCTTCTTGACGGCCTTCTTCGCCGACTTCTTCTTTGCTGCTTTCTTTGCTGCCAATTTAGTACCTCGCTTCGTGGATTTACTGCTTGCACCCTTTTTACCGGCAGCCTTCTTGGCCGCCTTACCGCCGCTGCGGGCGCTGCTGCTTTTCTTCGCGGCAGATTTTGAACTCTTCTTCTTGGCTGCTTTCTTGGCGGGAACTTTCTTGGCTGCCTTTTTGGCGGGAGCCTTCTTGGCCGCCTTCTTTGCAGCAGCCTTTTTGGCTGGAGCCTTTTTGGCAGGCGTACTTACTACCTTCTTGGCAGGCGTACTTACACGGGAGGGTGCCGATATGCCTGCGGGCTCGCCGTCGCCTTCATCATCCTGCCCGTCGTCTTCAGAAGAGAGTGGAACGCTGATCTCCTCATCTTCCTCGTCTTCGTCGATCTCTTCTTCCATCTCATCCGAGTAGTCTTTGCCCTCGGGCTCGTGTTCACCATCGTCGTACGCTGCTAAGAGCTTTCGTTCGTCCTGCATCTGTGCCTCCGGGATTTCACTCTTCGTTGGCTTCGCTTGTGGCAGCGAGCGCAAATATCGACCACTCCACCTGCGGCGCGGATTATAGCAATAGCTTGCAACGGTATGCCACTGAACGCAAGAGGGAAACGCATGCGCATGCACGAATCGATCGCCACAGATCGCAAGTCGCACGCATTCCGCATTTGCGATGGCTGCGCTGCGACCGTATTCAGTCGTGACTCGCCTTGCTTTTCGCTCGTGACGAGGATGATTTGCTGTGCGCTACTCCGCGACCGTGCCCCTTGCGCCCACGCTTGCCTCTTGCAGACGCGGAAACGTGCGCCGGCTCAGCGACGAACAGGGTTTGCCCAGTCCGAAGAGTGCTGGAACGAAGATGGTTCCAGCGGCGTAACTGCTCCGTAGTGACATTGAAGCGGTCCGCAAGCGTCACCAGGGTGTCTTCACTCCCACGCGATAACGCGCGCTGCTGCGCTGCATGCCGGAGGCGGCCGGCGGCACCGTTGGGATGATCAGCGCGTCTTCGCCGGAGATGTCGGCAGTCGGCTCGATCTGATTGACGAAGGCGATCTCCGCAGCGGAGACGTGATACGTCTTTGCCAGAGATGCCAGAGTGTCGTCCGGCTGTACACGGTGATAGCGCCAGGCTGTCCGCTTGTCCGGCGGAATCTCCGCGATGGCCTCCATGAAATCGGACTTCGTGCCTGTCGGCAGATGCAAATCGTACGGCTCGTCGGGTGGCGTCATCATGCGCAGAAGGCTCGGATTGAGACCGACGATCTGCTGCACCGGCACATTGACGATGTCCGCGACCAGACGAAGGTCGATGGAGTCGCTTACTGTCACGGTATCGTCGACTACCGGCGGATCGGCGCCAATGTCGGTCAGCCCGTACTGCACCGGATTCTTTGCCATGACCGCAGCGGCAAGAATGATGGGGACGTAGTTCTTTGTCTCTTGCGGAAGATTGTTGCGCCTGTAGAGCTCCCAGAAATCGGCGTAGCCGGTGCGCTGGACAGCTCGCTGCACGTTGCCGGCTCCCCAGTCATAGGCGGCCATTGCCAGGTACCAGTCGCCAAACTGCTGGTAGTTCTTCTTGATCTCGCGCGCGTATGCCCGAGTGGCCTTTTCCGGGTCAAAGCGCTCATCCACCCACCCATTGCGCTCCAGCCCGTACGCTCCGCGGAAGGGCATGAACTGCCACATGCCCGCTGCTCCGGAGCGCCCGTTGACGGCCTGCACCTGGAAGCCCGATTCGGCGATGGCCTGGTAGATGAGATCGGCAGGAACGCCTTCCTCACGCAGCGTGCGCTCGATGAGGTCCTTGTAACGGCCGGCACGGCGGAGTGAGCTGATGATGGTATTGCGGCCGGTAGTCGTGTTGGAGAAGTAGCCGATGTAGCTGGTGACTGCGTCATTGATGACGAGCGGCAGGTCGGACTGCGTAGTTTTGAGTTCTGCCTCGGCGGCAGCGCGGATATTGGGGTCCACGGGAAAGGTGACATCATTGGCGACGCTCACCGGCGTCTGCTCCATAGGCGGCGCGAAGCCGTTGCCCTGCTTGAGCGCGTCCATCTCCAGCGCGTTGACGCCATCCACGATGTGCTCGAACTCGTCGCTGAGCGCCGGACTGGTCTTCAGGTCGAGGCCGCTGGAGAGCATGGTATCGACAGCATTGTCGAAGTCACGCTTGGCTGCAGCCAGGTCCGCGGCATGATAGTTGCGCATACCGCTCGCGTAGTCGGCCTCTGCGGCGGAGATCACCTGCTGCTCGCGCGGGTTGGGCGGCGCCTGTTGCGGACTCGGAACCCGTACCGCAGGCGATGGAACCTGCGCCTTCTTCTGCACGGCTGACCGCGCACCCGCGGCAGTAGCACCGCAGCAGCAGGCAGCAAGGAGGAGGGCCGCCTGAACAAGAGCGGCAGAAGACTTTGAAACATCCATGCGGTTCAGACGTGATCCTCGCGCCATTGTAGAGCGCGGGCACGCGCCGTAGCGATGATAAACTCAAGGTTCGAGCGGACTTCGGTACTGTTGCGCATTCGCTCATCCTCGCGCGGCACATCTGGTACAACGACCCATTCGCAAACTGCATACCCCGCATTCATGGACACCAGGCACATACGTAATTTCGCGATCATCGCGCACATCGATCACGGCAAATCCACGCTCTCCGACCGACTGCTGGAGCTGACCGGCTCTGTGAGCGCGCGCGAGATGCAGCCTCAGGTGCTGGACGCTATGGATCTGGAGCGCGAGCGCGGGATCACGATCAAGGCCCACGCCGTCCGCATGCTCTACAAGGCAAAGGATGGCGAGATTTATCAGCTCAACCTCATCGACACCCCGGGGCATGTGGACTTCTCCTACGAAGTCTCGCGCTCGCTGGCGTCGTGCGAAGGCGCGCTGCTGGTGGTCGACGCCACCCAGGGCGTCGAGGCGCAGACGCTTGCCAATGCGTATCTCGCCATCAGCAATGGGCTGGACATGATCCCGGTGATCAACAAGATCGATCTGCCAAGCGCGGATGTTGTGCGCACCCAGGAGATGATCGAGAACACCGTCGGCATTGATGCTACCGATGCGATTCCCGTAAGCGCCAAGACGGGCGAGAACGTGGAAGCCATCCTCGAGGCCATTGTGCACCGTCTGCCGCCGCCGGCAGGCGATGCGGAGGCGCCACTGCAGGCCCTGATCTTCGACTCCTGGTTCGACGCCTATCGCGGTGTGATCGTGCTGACCCGCGTGATGCAGGGCACCCTGCGCAAGGGCGCACGCATCCGGCTGATGTCGAATGGCCGTGTCTTCGACGTGGAGTCGATGGGCATCCTGACGCCGAAGCCGGTGGAAGTGACGGAACTGGCTGCGGGCGAGGTCGGGTTCTTCGTAGCGACCATCAAAAATGTCGCGGACACCAAGATTGGCGACACGATCACCGAGGAAGATCGGCCTGCCAAGGAAGCCTTGCCGGGGTTTGAAGACATCAAGTCGATGGTCTTTGCGGGTCTCTATACGGTGGACTCGCACGAGCACACGCTGCTGCGCGAGGCGCTCGAGAAGCTGCGGCTCAACGACTCCTCCTTCTCCATGGAACCGGAGAGTTCTGCCGCACTGGGCTTCGGCTTCCGCTGCGGCTTCCTGGGCCTGCTGCATATGGAGATCATTCAGGAGCGGTTGGAGCGCGAGTTTGATCTGGATCTGATTACGACTGCTCCCGGCGTGCGGTACAAGATCCGGCTCACCGACGGCAGCGAGGTCGAGGTGGACAATCCCTCGCGCTGGCCCGACCCGAGCGAGATTGAAGAGATCGAAGAGCCGGTGATCCGCGCCACGATCCTTACCAATGAGGAGTACGTTGGCGGCATCCTGAAGCTAGTAGAAGAGAAGCGCGGACGGCAGCAGAACTTCGAGTACGTGACGCCGACGAGGGTGATGCTGACCTACGAACTGCCGCTGAATGAGATCGTGCTGGACTTCTATGACCGGCTCAAATCGGTCTCCCGCGGTTACGCATCGCTTGACTATAGCCTGTCGGGCTCATGGATCTCCCCGATGGTGAAGCTCGATATCCTGGTTTCCGGCGAGCCGGTGGATGCGCTTTCGATCATCGTGCATCGGGACTTCGCATACGAGCGCGGAAAGGCGCTGGTATCGAAAATGCGCGAACTGATCCCGCGGCAGCAGTTCGAGGTGGCGATCCAGGCGGCTATTGGCTCGAAAATCGTGGCTCGGGAGACGGTCGCCGCGCTGCGGAAGAATGTGCTTGCCAAATGCTATGGCGGCGACATAAGCCGCAAGCGCAAGCTGCTGGAGAAGCAGAAGGAAGGCAAGAAGCGCATGAAGCGGATCGGGAAGGTGGACATACCACAAGAGGCCTTCCTGGCGGTGCTGAAAGTCGGCGAAGACGCGGGAAAATGAGGCTCCGGATTTCAACCGGCAAAACGATCTGTGGAAAGCTGCGGAATTATGGCTTCCCTGTTCACTTCTTGTTCATACCTGCATATCGTTTCCGGTTAACTTTAATCCCTTACACCTAAATGAGATAGGGCATCGCAAACCTGCCGGCGTGCCTCAGGGATAGTGCAGGCGGCGAAGTCGACGCGGGAGCCGATCGCGCAATCCACAGAAATTTCCACACATGGCAAGCAGCTTTGTGACGGGTGGGATCGGCTGGCGAGGGGCTCCCGGAGAGGCTGTCAGAAACGCTCTCCGGGAGCCTGCCTGGAGCAGTTTAGTGCTGCGTCCGTGGTGCGGTTGTGCGAGGTCCGGTCGTACGGGGAACGGTTGTACCAGTCCGTGGTACCGTGGCGCCCCCGGGCTGGGGCGGAACGCCCGACTGTTTGTTGTAGGCCTGAAGGACGGCTTCCGAGATGTTGGTGGACTCGGATGCCCAGAGGATCGGCGACTGCTGCTGCTGCTGGGAGCCGGCATCCAGGACCAGCGTGTAGCCATTCTGCTGGGCGTACTGGGTCATGACCTGGGCAACTTTCTGCGCAATGCCACCGAACTTCTCGTTCATCTCGCCGGAGAAGTCGTTGCGGGCATCTTCCACGTTCCGCTGCAGCGTCTTTTCCTTCTCGTCGATGGTGCGGAGGCGCGTCTGGCGCTCGGTGTCGCTCAGCTTGTCACCGGCTGTCTGCAGATCCTTCTTCAGCGTGTCGACTTCGTCGCTCTCCTGCTTGATCTGCTGCTGTTTGGGCTGAAACTTGGTGTTCAGCTCGGCGAAGGCGCGCTGGCCTTCATTGGTCTGGCCAACAACTGCTTCGAACTGAATGACAGCAATCTTGGTGGGGCCGGCTGGGGCTACGGCAGCGGGGGCGCCAGGGGCGGAGGGTGGCTCTGCTGCGGTCTGAGCGAGCGCACTGGCGCCCAGGGTGGACGCGAGCATGCAGACGAGTGACAAAGAACGCTTCATTTGACTAGGAAACTCCTTAAGTTCTTGTTGGGATCGATCCAGGCACATGCGGCGCGCTGTCCTGTGGTCTCCCCTTGCGCAATTCCATTGCAGGCCACGCAGCGCCCAGGTGGGCACAGGATGCGCACAAGAGACACGGACAGAGGACATCTCAGGAACTTGCGAACGATTATAGAGCAGGTCCGCGGTTGGAGGTACTGCCATCGTGGATCGGTGACCGGCTGTGCATTAGCAGCCGGCAGCGCGGCTCACAGCACATTCCTGGCCAACCCATCGGCGATGTCTTCCGCCGTCTCTGTTTGCCGAGGCTAGCAGGCGCGCGTAACGGTAGCCCCGCCCCACCCCCCTCCCGGGTCCCGGAGGGCTGGTTTTAACTGCTTTCTAGTCTGTGATTTAGACGCTCTCCCGAGGACTAAAATCGTCCAATCAAAGGACTTAGCCGTAAAAACGTCATTCCACACAATTTAGCCCTGCCCTTATGCCGAAGGCCCGGCACGAAATATCGGTCCTATTTCCAGAATAGCGAATTGAGAGCTATGTCACGCCACGAATCTGCTACTGAAATAGATACAGTTTTCTTTTGGGACTGGCCTCGCTTTTGTGAGCGAATGGCTCCCATCGCGATGAAGAGGAAGTATCGGTTGAGAGGAGAGAGAGGAATCTCAGGGATGAAAACCTGGCTGGAGCAGGCTTCCGCCCGGAGATTGTGCTGCCTCGAGCGGGAAGAATATCGAGAATACCGTGCCGTGGCGCTTCGGGTCCTGACTGCTGCGCACGCCCACCCTGGCCTTGTGATTTTGCAGAATGCCGGCGGTGACCCATAGGCCGAGGCCGGTACCGGTCATGCCCTTGGTCGTGAAGAACGGATCGAAGATGCGGCGGCGTGTCTCTTCGGACATGCCGACTCCCGTGTCGGCGATACTCACGCGAATGCCCTGCTCTCCGGTCGCCCAGTTCACAGTATCCCGTAGCCGCAAAACAATAGAGCCGCCGTGGTCGCATGCGTCGATTGCGTTGCCGAGAAGATTGGCAAACGCCTGCCGCAGGTCCGCCTCGTAAGCCGTGATCTGTCGACCGGTGCGGTACTGCTTTTCGAGCCGAATCCCGGATTTATTCACGCGGCGCTGAAGCAGCGCGAGGAGGCCTTCGATGACCTCTGCCAGGGACGTGTCTTTTGCTTTGGTGGACTGGCGATGAAAGCGCAGGGTGAGCGTGGCGATTTTAGCGGCGCGTGCGAGCTCCGCCTGGGCTTGTGCGAGAAATTCGAGACGCGCCTCTTTGTCCGATGTGACTTCGATCAAATAGAGCAGGTTGGTAACCGACTCCAGCGGATTGTTGATCTCATGCGCGATGGAACTGGCCAGCCGCCCCACGGCAGCCAGTTTTTCCGTCTGCACGAGCACCTGTTCAGCACGTTTATTCTCGGTCACATCCACACCGAGCACGATGATCCCGGAAACGGTTCCATCGACCTCACGTATCGGCTGATAGATGAAATTCAGGTATCGCTCTTCGAGAGGCTGGCCCGCCGTCCGCGCGAGATGGATGCGGATGCCGTGGCCGACGAAGGGCTCACCCGTCTGATAGACCTGATCCAGCAGCGGGAAAAAGCCCTGCCCTTCCGCTTCCGGCACCGCGTCGCGAACCGTTTTGCCGGTCAGACTTCTCTGGCCGATCAACTCCTGGTACAGGGGATTAGCCATCTCGAAGACATGTTCAGGGCCGCGCAGGACGGCAAAGAAGGCTGGCGCCTGCCGAAAAAGGTCCGTCAGCCGCTCCCGCCCCTGCCACAGCTCGTCGATGAGTGACGCGCGCTCAAGCTCGAGGCGCTTGCGCTCCGTCGTCTCGGAGCACGTGACCAGTGTGCCGCGAATCCTGCCGTCGGGATCGCGCACGGGACTGTAGCTGTACGTCCAATAGACATTCTCCAGCTTGCCATCGCGATAGATGGGCACCAGCTGATCCTCGTGCCATGTGGAGTCGCCGCGTGTCATCACCGCTTCGATCTGCGGACCAATGATTGGCCAAATTTCGGGCCAGGTCTCGATGCAGCTTCGCCCAAGCGCGCTGGGGTGCTTATCAGCGGCAATGCTGGGGCGATAGGCGTCGTTGTAGAACTGGGTGAGCGCGTCGCCCCACCAGAGGAACATGGGGAAGCGGGACGCCAGCAGCGTGTTGACGGTGATGAGCAGCGTCTCCGGCCATTGTTCCACCGGGCCTACCGGGCCCCGGCCCCAATCGAAGGCGCGCGTCCGATCCGCCATTTCGCCAGTACCGTAGATGAGGTCTTGCGGAGCCTTCGACATCAGTGGACCAGCAATGCCACGGTCGCTTTTCGGCTCTGTGAGTTCCATGTAAAACGAAAGCTCCCCATGACACTCGCTTCAGCATTGACGGTTGGCTGTCCATATTACCGATGCAGGAAGTTCACGCAAAGCCGTTATTGGCTTTTCGGAAAGGCACTTCTGCTGCTGAGATTCCTTCGACAGCTCAGAAGGGGCTTTTCGCGCCGCCTCCGTTGCGCTCAGGATGACAAGCTGAGTTAGCCGGCTGCGCTCAGGATGGGAGAGGGATGTGGCGAGCCGATCGCCACACTCGAACGGCTCACATTAGAAGGTGGTGCTGACGGCAAGGCGGAAGGTTTTGCGCGGCTCGCGGAGTTGGTAGAGCGATCCGTAGAGCTGCTGGGACTGAGCGTAGCTGTAGTCGCCGGCTCCGCCCGCGGGGAACATGTCGCGGGTGATCAAGTTTTCGCCACGAACCTGTTCGAGCAGGCGCAGCGGATTGTAGGCGTAGTAGATGCGGAAGGGCGCGCGGACGATGGGCAGGAGTACCGAGATCTCTGCGCCGGTGGACATGCGCGGGACCGCGTTTGCGCCCTCGATAGGCCTGATCTCTCGGCTGAACGAGATTCGCCGGCCGCCCTGGCAGGAGCCATTGACGTAGACCGGGCAGCCGTAGAGCGGCGCGTTGAGCTGATCGGTGGCAAGGACACTCTGCTCCAACTGAGACTGGCGCACGGCGACGCTCATGCCGAAGTCGTCGAAGAATTTGAAGGTGACGGGGCCGCCCAGCGGAATGCGGTATTCGAGGTTGCTGGTGAATGAGGTATCGCCACCGACGGAAACGATGCCGAAGGTGGGGACGGGGATGGTGATGCTGCCAAGCGTGGGGTTGGTTGGATCGCGCGGCACCAGGGTGCCATCCGGATTGGTGAGGATGAACTGGGTGCGCTGCGGAATAAACGCGTAGGGCGTTCCGGAGCGGATATCGAAGCCGCGGAGCTCCTGCTCGCCGCCCTGATAGAAGCGCTGGAATGGCGGCGCGACCTTGCCGCCGATCCCCTGGATGTATTGCGCCTGGAAGCGGAAGGCGAGGACGTTGCGACCTTCCTTGCTCGGTTTCAGGCCATGCATGCCATTGAAGTGGCGATATTCGAAGATGGGATTGTAGTACTTGACGTTGCCGCCGAGGCCGGCGATCTGCAAGAGCGCGGTGTACGAAACGCCGTCGTGGGGATTGTAGGGGTTGCCGATCTTGTTGTAGGTGTACGAGAACGAGGCGGTGCTGGAATAGATGCCCTGAAGCGCGTTGTTTCCCTGGATACCGCTGCGGAAGGCAAGCGTATCGAAGAGCGAAGTCGATGCGGGGCTGAAGGCGGTGATGGAGCTCTTCTGGAAAGAGTAGGTGAGACCGAGGCGATGGAAGCTGTGGCGGACGAGGTAGTTGGTCGATACCGTGAGGCCGGTGGAGGACTGGTTGTAGTTCTGCACCAGCGATTGCTGCGCTGCGCTGAGGTTGCCGCCTCCGGTCGAGATCTGGTAGTTCTTCGCGGCGTTGTAGTCGTACTTGCTGGAGAAGAGCTGGAAACCGAGCGAGATGGGCTTGTTGCGGAAGTAGGGCTCGGTGAATCCGAACGACAGGTTGCGCTGCAGGTTGCCGAGGTTGGCCTGCACGCTCAGCGTCTCGCCCAGTCCAAGGAAGTTGTTGGTCTGATAGTTGAGGCCGAGGAATGAACCGGAGAGGCCGCTGACGCCGCCGTTGAGGCCGATGGAGTTCTTGCCCTTCTCATGCACACGGAGCAGCAGGGAGACCGTGTTGTTGGCCTGGTCCTGGGTTGCGGTGGAGTCCTGATCGACCTTCAGCGGATCGAAGTATTCGAGCTGATTGAGGCGGAGCAGACTCTGCTCCCACAGATTGCTGTTGTAGACCTGGCCCTCTTCAAGCAGCAGCTCGCGGCGGATGACGGGGTCGCGGGTGACGGTGTTGCCGGTGAACTCGATGTGCGAGACATAGAAGGGCTTTCCTTCGTCGATGTCGACATCGAGGTACAGCACCTTCTTCTTCTCGTCGAAGCGGGTGGTCGGGTTGGCAACGAAGTTGATGTAGCCCAGAGTTCCGTAGGCCTTGCGCAAGTTGTCGAGACCTTTGCCGATGGCCGTGTAATTGAAGTAGTCGCCGTCCTTGATGGCGAACTGCGCGCGCAGCGCACGCACATTCCTGACCGCCGTGTTACCGGTGAAGGTGATGCCGCCCAGGCGATAGCGCTCGCCTTCTTCGATGGGCAGGGTGATGTCAATGCGCTTGCCCTTCTTAGGCCGGAAGGTGAGGAGCGAAAGGCCGCCCTCGTTGCGGATGTGCGTCGAGGGCTCGCCCACGAGGGCTTTGAAGTAGCCATGATTCTGGTAGGCGACGCGGACGCGCTCGGAATCTTCTTCGAGCTTGCTGGCGTCGTAGGTGCGGGCGAAAAGATTCTCCAGGAAGATCGAGTGCGGAATGCCGATGGGCCGCAGGTTGCGCATGGCATAGCGCAAGGTGCGGGAGTTCAGATTCTTATTGCCGGTAAAGCGGATGTTGCCAACCTTGACCGTCGGGCCTTCCTTGATGTTGAAGGTGACCGCGACCGAGGCGGGGGGAATGGTCTTGATGTCAGGCGTGATGGTCGGGAACTGGTGGCCATGCTCGCCCAGCAGTTGCTTCAGGACGGCGATCGCGCGCGCGATGCGCGTGGGGTCGTACTGGCTCTCTACGCTGAGGCCGACCTTTTCCTTCTTGAAGCGGTCGAGCACATCGGATTGCGTGACCGAATTGAGGCCTTTGTAGTTGATCTCCCGGATGGTGGGCTTTTCACGGACGAAGATGTCGAGGACTTCACCCTTGGGGGTGTCCTCTTTTTCGATGCGGACGTCCTCGAAGTAGCCCGTGTTCCAAAGCGAGTTGAAGTCGCGCTCGACGGTGGCGGGATCGTAGTTGTCGCCGACGTGGGAGTAGAGCCGGGCGAGGACCGTCTCCTTGGGGATGCGGCGGTTGCCGATGACCCGGATTTCGGAGATGACATTGCTGTTCTGCGCAAAAACCGGCGCAGCGATGCAGAAGAGTATGGCCAGAACACCTAACCACTGCAGCGACAGAGTTTGAAAGATCTGGGGACGAATGTTCTTGTCCTGCTGGATCTGGGAGCTCATGCTCCGCCAAATGACGGGAAAAATAGGCACACCCTCACTGCAACCAAAATCGAACTTCCGCTCTTTCGTGCTGGAAAGCCGATTCTATAGCAACCGGGGCAATGCCGACCAACGGGGCGCTCGAAGCGGACGGCGAAAGGGCACAAAATAGCGCCTGAATCCTGTTCAACTTTCGAGCTCGGCGTGGATGAGAAAACATTCATCGGCGGGGCTCCAGCGCACATCGAGCACGTTGGGCATGCAGCAGACCTGGCAATCCTCGACGTACTGCTGGTGGGTGGCGGCGGATTCATCCACGGTGGTTTCGTTCCACTGTCCACAACCCGCGCACTGAAATGAAGATTCAGCCAACGTGCGGGACCCGCGCCACCTGGACCAGCGTGGAATAGAAGGTGGGTCCGCGGCCGATGTCGGTGAGGCGTTCGGAGGTGAGCGCGTTCACGTTGCTGCCGCCAGCGGAGAGCTTGTTCCAGTTGAGGCGCGAGGCGACGACCCCGGCGGCGACGCCGGTGTGGACCTGCGCGATCAGGCGGATGTGCCCGCGATCATTGAAGACTTCCACGGTGTCGCCTTCGCGAATGCCACGGTGGGCCGCGTCGTCAGGATGCATTTCGAGGCGGCCGGTGTGCGCTGCTTCCATCTTTTGATGGGTGGCGTGATTCGCGAAGCTGGAGTTCATGTAGTTGTCGGCTTTGCGCCCGAGAAATTCGAGCGGATAGACGCGATTGTTGCTGTGGCGCGATTCTTTGGGCGGGACGAACGAGGGGAGCGGGTCCAGGCCCTCCGCGGCGAGCGCGGCGGAGTAGAGCTCGCCCTTGCCGGACGGCGTGCCGAAGCCGCCATCGGCGAAGGGCTGGAAGGGCGTCTCGGGCTCACCGGCCCAGCGGAGACGCACGCTGTGCTGCGCGCGAAGCTGGTCGAGGGTGATGCCGCGCATTTGCGGGTGAGTATCAGGCGGCTGACTTTTTGACGGTGTTTCGTCAAGGAACGGGGGGAGGGCTTGGGCGAGCATCTCCTGCTCGTTATCGCGGAAGCAGGCTTCGGGAAAGCCGATGCGCTGGCCGAGCTGGCCGAAGAGCCAGATGTTGGGGCGGGCCTCGCCGAGCGGGGCGATGGCTTGGTCGGAGAGCTGCACGTGATAGTGACCGTAGGCGCCCTGGATATCGGCGTGTTCGAGAAAGGTGGTCGCGGGGAGGACGATGTCGGCGTAGTCGGCGGTATCGGTCCAGAACTGCTCGTGCACGACGGCGAAGAGATCGGGCCGGGCCATGCCGCGCAGCACGGCGTTCTGGTTAGGCGCGATGGCGGCGGGGTTGGAGTTGTAGACGAAGAGCGCCTTGACCGGCGGGTTGTCGAGCTTGGTGAGCGCGTGGCCGAGGCGAGACATGTTGACGACGCGCGCGGCGCGACCGAGCGGACTCGAGTACATGAGGTCGGGGCGCTCCAGGGTTTGCGAGCTAAAGCGGAAGGCGCCGCTGGTGGAGAGCTGCAGGCCGCCGCCGAGGTACTTCCATGCGCCGGTGACCAGCGGCAGCATGCAGACGGCGCGCGCGGCGGTTCCACCGTTCTCGCTGCGCTGGATGCCATAGTTGAGCCGGATGGCCGCGGGCTGCGTGGTGGCGTACTGACGAGCGAGCGCGGAGACGCCATCGACGGTCATGCCGGTGCAGGCGGCGACGCGCTCCGGCGGGTACTCTTTGGCGCGCTCGGCGAGCTCGCGCGCTCCGATGGTGTGCTGGTCTAGGTAGCCGCGGTCCTCGAGTCCTTCGGCGAAGATGACGTGCATCATGCCGAGCGCGAGTGCGGTGTCCGTGCCGGGGTGGATGGCGATGTGCCAGTCGGCCAGCTTCGCGGTGCGGGTCTGGTAGGGATCGATAACGATAAGGCGGGCGCCGTTGCGGCGTGCCTCTTCGATCTGCGGCCAGAGATGGACGCTGTTGCCGTGGATGTTTGCGCCCCAGGCAATGATCAGCCGGGCGCGATGGAACTGCTCGGTGTCTGTGCCGAGCTTGCGGCCGTAAACGGAAAGGATGGCGTCGCCGCCGGCGGTGGCGCAGATGGTGCGATCGAGCTGGGAGGCGCCGAGCCGGTGGAAGAAACGGCGGTCCATGGAGCCGTAGCCCAGCACGCCTATGGTGCCGGCGTAGGAGTAGGGCAGGACCGACTCCGGGCCGTGCTCCTGCGCGATCGTGGCCAGCCGCTGCGCGATGGTGTCCAGCGCCTCATCCCAGGAAATGCGCTCGAAGCTCTCTGCTTCCCGTCCGAGCGGCAGAGGACCCTTGGCGATGCCGGCGCGACGGCGCATAGGATGGAGCAGGCGGTCCGGTGAGTAGACGCGATCGAGATAGCGGGCGACCTTGGCGCAAAGAAAGCCGCGCGTGACGGGATGGTTGGGGTCGCCGGCGATCTTTTGCGCGCGCCCTTCGGCGTCGACGCTGACCAGCACGGCGCAAGAGTCAGGGCAGTCGTGCGAGCAGACGGCGTGGACCACGCGCAGCGGAGATTCCGGCCGGGACATAGCACGATTGTATGCAGGCTGCGTTCGGTAAAGCGCGGAAAAAGCATGACTTTGGGACGGCCGCCGCATGATTGCATGCAAAGTTTTGGCAACCCGTGGCGTCTGCGATGATCTAAAGAAAGCGAATAGAGAGTTTCCGGAGAGCCGCAAGCGGGTGAGTGGAAAAATTGCAATTGGGATCGTGTGCGCCGCGATGGCTTGCGGCGGGATGCGGCTGCACGCGCAGGCGAGTACTCCGAACGCCCCGGCTTCCTCAAACTCCTCCACAAGCGCGACCGACACGAGTACGAGCGCGGCGAGTTCAGGCGCGGGAAGCGCGAGCAGTTCCGGCAGCGGTTCGGCCTCCTCGACCACGACGGCGAGTTTGTCGACCCCGTCCGCGCAGTTGCTGACGAATCCGAGCTCGGCGCAGAATCCTTACTACGGAAGCGTGACCCTCGGCGCCGCGACGGCGGAGACGCTGCAGCTTTCGTTGGATGACGCGATCCAGCGTGGTATCCAGTCCAATCTCGCCATTACGCAGGCCCGCATCCAGCAGCAACAATCAGATGCGCAGCGGCTGGAGTCTCTCAATTCCCTGCTGCCGTACCTGAAGGCAGAGGCGTCCACCGGCGCACATCAGTACGACCTGGCAACGTTCGGCTTCACCCCCAGCTTCTTCAAAAACGGCCAACTGCCTCCTGGCGTGAATCCCGCAGATTTCAAGAACATCGTGAAGGTGGATGTAACGACGGCAGATGCGGCGCTGAATTGGACGGCGGTCGACCTGGCGGCTTACACGCGTTATCGATCTGCGAAAGAGGACCTGAAAGCTGCCTTCTACAACACGCAGTCGTCGCGCGGACTGGTAGTGCTGAACGTTGGCAATCAATATTTGAAGACGCTGGCAGACCAGTCGCAGATTGACAGCGCAGACGCGCTGCTGCGGGCAGACGAGGTGCTGCTGAAGCAAGCGGCCGCAGAGCACGAGGCGGGCACGGCCGCGCGACTGGATGAGTTGCGGGCGCGGGTGCAGTATCAGACGCAGCAGCAGAAGGTCATTGCCGCGCAAAACACATTTGAGAAGGACAAGATTCTGCTGAAGCGCGAGATCGGAGTGCCGGTGGAGCAGGCGATTCAATTGACCGACACGTCTCCGTACGCGGACCTGGAGCAGATGTCGATCGAGGACGCACGCCACCTGGCGTACCAGAGCCGGCAGGACTATCAGGGCATGCAGCGGCAGGTGCGTGCGGCGCAGCTTTCGCGTTCCGCGGCGCGCTATGAGCGGCTGCCCACGCTGACGGCGAGCGGCAACTATGGCGTCACCGGGGTGACACACGGCCTCTATCACGGAACCTTCGTCGCGATGGGCGAGCTGAAACTGCCGCTGTTCAAGGAAGCGCAGTTTCGCGGCGATGCCGATGTGGCCGAGGCGCAGCAGAGCGACACGCTGAACAAGATGGCGGACCTGAAGCAGCAGATCGATCAGCAACTGCGCGACAGCATGCTGGACCTGAACTCATCGCAGACACTGGTTCAGGTCTCGCGGCAGAATGTGGATCTGGCGACACGCGTGCTGTCCGATGCGAACGACCGCTTCGCTGCCGGGGTGGATGACAATCTGCCGGTGGTGCAGGCACAGGCTACGCTGTCGCAGGCGCAATCGCAGCTGATTGCCGATACGCTTACTTACAACCAGGCAAAGCTTGGATTGGCACGCAATCTGGGTATCGTGGATACGCAGTACAAGATGTATTTGCACGGCGGCAAGCCTTAGGCGGTAGCGGCGTCTCTCCATCCGCGTCGGGCAATCACGATGGACACCACATCAATGACCGCGACCATGGCGGCGCATGCGGTCCATCCGCCGAGCTTCCACACGAGACTGGGTGCGACGCCGGCGACCGTTCCGCCGATGTAATAGCAGGCTACGTACATGCCTACGGCGGAGGCGCGTGACGACTCCGGCGCGGCTTCGCGCAAGAAGCTGGTGGCGCAGCTCTGCGAGATGAAAACGCCGGTGCAGCAGAGTGCAAGGCCGACGACGACAACCGGCAACGAGTGCACGAGAGTGAGCAGGACGCCGATGAGCGCCAGCAGGATGGAGCCGGTAATACCGGCGCGCAGACCAACGCGCGGCAAGAGCGCTCCGGCAAGCGGCGTGGCGACCAGTCCTACCAGATACACGACGAACAACAGGCTGAGCTTGGCGGTCGAGAGCGAGAAGGGCGGCGCTGCGAGGTAGAAGGTGATGTACGTGAAGACGCCCACCAGCGAGAAGAGCACGTTGAAGCCGACGAGATAGGTAGTGAGCAGGCGGGGATTGCGCAGATGGGCGAGCATCGGCAGGAAGATTTGCCGGAAGCGGCGGGCGCGATGCCTGCGCGGTGCTGCGACGGGCGGTCGGGCAGCAGCCAGGCTACTAATGCGGCGCCGGCAATCGACATGAGCCCGAGCAGCAGAAAGGATTCGCGCCAGCCGGCGTGGTCCGCCATGATGCCGGTGACGGCGCGGCCGGAGAATCCGCCGAGCGCGGTGCCGCTGACGTAGATGCTCATGACCGGAGCGACTGCGGTGGGCGGCCACGCTTCTGTGATGTAGGCGATGGTGGTGGCGAAGACGCCGGGCGTGATGAGCCCCTGCAGCAGACGCCAGAAGACCAGCCATCCGAGCGAGCTGGAAGTGGCCGCGGCGCATGTGGGCACGGCGAGCAACAGAATGGAGACCAGGATCACGCGCTTGCGGTTCATGCGCTCGGTGAAAGTGCCAAGCAGCGGCGCGGCGATGGCGACACCGAGCGTGGAGGCGCTGACCGTCCAGCCGACTGCCGACTTGGAGGCGTGAAAGAGCGTCTCAAACAGGGGCAGCAGCGGCTGGGTGGCATAGAGCGTGAGGAAGGCGACAAGGCCGCAGACAAAGACGCCGACAACGCCGGCCAAGGGATGCAGTGGATGCAGCGGCCGCGGAGAGGCTGCGGGAAGTGCGGCAGAGGCCGACGACGCGCCTTCGCCGAGTGGCAGGCGGGGCGCGGCCGACTCGTGCTTGCGATCGTGAAGAGATGCCGTCGGAACGGGACATGGCGGGCGAGATTCAAGAGTAATTGAGCGCGTACTTAGAAGCGCGTATATGGGCGCGTATAGGGCGGTGCTGCGACAATAGAAACATCCCGCACGAAACGAGAGCATGAGCGAACAAAGGAAGAGTGGGAAAGAGGAGCCTGGCAGTCGCGGCGCGGCCGCTTTTGCCTATCGCGATTTCCGGCTCTACCAGATGGCGCGCGCGCTGGTGATCATGGGCGCGGAGGCGCAGGCGGTCGCGGTGGCATGGCAGGTTTACCTGATCACGCATCGCGCCATCGACCTTGGCTATACGGGACTGGCGCTTTTTCTTCCGGGGCTGATCTTCATGCTGCCGGCCGGTCACACGGCGGACCGCTTCGATCGCCGCGCGGTGATCCTGGTCTGCTACTCACTGCAGTTCGTCTGCACGCTGACGCTTTTTCTCTTCGCGTTCCACGGCATGCACCACATCCTGCCGATTTATGCAGTGCTGTTCTTCATCGGAACGGGCCGCGCATTCAGCGGGCCGGCTAGTTCGGCGCTGGTGCCTCATCTTGTGCCGACAGAGCATTTCGTGAATGCCGTCACCTGGGGCGCGACTGTCTTTCAGATTGCGAATATTACCGGCCCTGCCGTGGGCGGCATACTTTTCACGCTGCCGCTGGCGCGTTGGGGACGGCCGCATCTGGCCGGTGCGCCGGTGGTCTTTCTCTTCACACTGATGACCTAGTGGGCTTTCTCATTTTGATTGGCATGCTCGCCGTGCGGCCGGGCCGCATGGAGCATCGCGCGACAACCTTCGACATCCTGCTGGAAGGCCTGCGCTATGTGTGGCGCGCGAAGCTGCTGCTGGGATCGGTGAGCCTGGATCTGTTTGTCGTGCTGCTGGGCGGGGCGGTTGCGTTGATGCCGATTTTCGCGGAGAACATTCTGCACACGGGCGCGCGCGGGCTGGGAGTGCTGCGCGCCGCGCCGGCGCTTGGCGCGCTGACGGTGTCGATCCTGCTTTCGTTCCGGCCGATCCGCCGCCGCGCCGGACGCATGATGTTCATCTGCGTTGCCATCTTCGGCGCGGCTACGATCGTCTTCGGGCTGTCGCGCAGCCTCTGGCTGTCTCTGGCGGCACTGGTGATTCTGGGTGCGGCGGACATGGTGAGCGTGGTGATCCGCTCTTCGCTGCTGCAACTGGCGACGCCGCCTTCGATGCGCGGCCGGGTGAGCGCAGTCAACTCTCTGTTCGTGGGCGCATCGAACGAACTGGGCGAATACGAGAGCGGTGTGACGGCGCAGTGGATGGGTCCGGTGCGCGCGGTGGTTGTAGGTGGCATCGGTTCGCTGATGGTGACAGGCCTGTGGACGGCGCTCTTCCCCTCACTGCGTAACGCGGATGCGTTGACGGCGGAGTCGCTGATGCAGTCGGAAGAGCAGTTGGAGCAGCCGTCGATTTAGTTACGAGAAAGAGGTTCGATGAAGAATTGGCGGATCATTGGCGCGATCACATTGCTGGTTTTGGCGATCGCCGCGTGGCGCATCATCTCTTACGAGCGTGAACGCAATGCTCCGGGTGTCGCGATAAACAAGCCGGCCCAGCAGCAATGAGCGATGACCAGATGGTGTTTGTGCGCACGATGCTGATTGACAGCATGAAGTCGGCGCGCGTGTTGAACGGAAAATCCGTTTGGATGAAGACTGGCTATACGGTCATCTACTATCCGTATCGCACCGGGCGCATCGTTTTCTCGCATCCGGAGGGATGGCTGCCGCCTGCGCAGGAGTTGCAGGTGAAGGATTTTGTGGAGGTGACTACGCCGACGGATTGGGCCAGCAGCATTCCCCGCGGACCGAAGAACGCGTTTGTCGTCTTCACGCGGCCGGATCGAAACGGTGAGTTTGCTGCGCCGGTGGCATCGCTGGACGGCGCAAATTCGACCTGGGCCTGCGATGACATCTTTTTTTATCAGGACCCAAAGACGCTTTATCACTGGCCGCCGGAGTGGTGGCAGGCGGTGGCGCAGCATACTGCGAAACAGGGCATGAGCGAATTTCAGACGACGATGGCGCTGGGCAACGTGCAGCAGTCGGATTCAAAAGACTTTGGCAACCGTACCGTAAAGTACACCACGGCGGACCAGGGGCAGACGCATCACTTCAGCGTGACCTTCTCGGGAGACAAGGCTACGGCAATGAGTTCTGACTAGCGGCGCTGCGCGCCGATTCGGTTTGAATGGATACAGCAGATCCTTCGCTCCACCTTCGGTTACGCTCAGGATGACAGAGTGGTGGAGTGAAACGACGCACCACACTAGACGCTGGCTTGTTCTTCCAACTGCTGCACCAGTTCTTCCCACTCGGTGGAGAGGGTGGTGTGTTCGCTACGCAGAGTTTCGAGCGCCGCGCTCTGGCGCTGCGTCTCTTCCACGCTCACAAAGTTGCCGAGCGCCTGCTCGGTCTCTGCAATCGCTGACTCCACGCGCGGAATCTCCGCTTCTACGAACTTGAGGCGGTCCTGCATCTGTTTGCGCTTGATCGGATTCACGCGTCGGGCGCGGCCGTTCGTTTCCGCTGCTTCGATGGCGGGCTGGGAGACGGCGGCAGCGGCGGCGACTACGGGATCGGGCACGCCTGACTTGCGCCGCATGTAGTCCTCGTAGTTGCCGGGATAGACGTGCACGGTGCCGCCTTCGACCTCGAAGACGCGCGTGCCGAGCGCGTCGAGGAAGTAGCGGTCATGCGAGACGAAGATAACGGTGCCGCTGAAGTTGCGAATCGCTTCCAGCAGCACTTCCTTGGCGCGCAGGTCGAGATGGTTAGTCGGCTCGTCCAGCAGCAGGAAATTTGCCGGGCTGACGAGAATGCGGGCCAGCGCGTAGCGATTGCGCTCTCCGCCGGAGAGCACGCCGAGCGGCTTGAACGCGTCGTCGCCGGAGAAGAGGAAGCAGCCCAGCAGACCGCGCAGATCGGCCTGAGGCACGCGCGGCGCGATGCTGCTGATGTCGTCCAGCATGCGCGCGTTGGGATCGAGGACCTTGTACTGGTCCTGCGCGAAATACTCCGCGGTGACATTGTGGCCGAGCTTGAGTGTGCCGCTGGACGGGCCTTCGCTGCCGGAGAGCATGCGGATCAGCGTGGATTTGCCTGCGCCATTGACTCCGACCAGCGCGATGCGGTCGCCGCGATCGATGGTGAAATTCACTCCCTGTAATACCTGCTTGGGGCCGTAGTTCTTCGCGAGGTCGCGCACTTCGACGACCGTGCGGCCGGAGGCCGGCGGCTGCGGGAAGGTGAAGTGGATCACCGGCTCTTCCTGCGGCAGCTCGATGCGCTCGATCTTCTCCAGCTCCTTGATGCGGCTCTGCACCTGCTTCGCCTTCGTGGCCTGGTAGCGGAAGCGGTTGATGAAGGTCTCCAGGTGCTCGATGTGCTCGCGCTGGTTGCGATAGGCGGATTCGAGCTGCGCGCGGCGCTCCTGCTTCTGTTCGAGATAGCGCTCGTAATTGCCGTGATAGACGTGAAGCGCCTTGTTCCATATCTCGATGATTTTGGTGACGGTGACGTCGAGGAAGTAGCGGTCGTGCGAGATGAGGATGTAGCCGTTGGGATAGCCGTGCAGATAGTCTTCGAGCCAGTTGCGGGTTTCGAGATCGAGATGGTTGGTGGGCTCGTCGAGCAGCAGCAGGCTGGGTTTGGCCAGCAGCAGCTTGGCCAGCGCAATACGCATCTGCCAGCCGCCGGAGAACTCCTGCGTCTGGCGCGACCAGTCAGTTTTGCTGAAGCCCAGCCCATCGAGCACGGCGCCTACCTGTGCGTCCAATGCGTAGCCGCTATGGGCACGAAAACGCGAGTCAAGGTTGGAAAAGCGATCGGCGGCCGCGGCATACGCGTTAGAGGCGGGATCGAGCTCGGCCAGGCTGATGGAGAGCGTCTCCAGCTCCTGCTCCATGGAGCGGATCTCGTCGAAGACGGAGAGGCATTCCTCAAAGACGCTGCGGCCGGAGAGCGCGAGGCCGTCCTGCGGCAGATAGCCGATGGTGGCGCCGCGCGCGCGTTCGAGCGTGCCGTAGTCGAGCGACTCCATGCCCGGCGAGCGTTTTGAGGAGGGTGGATTTTCCCGTTCCGTTCGCGCCGACCAATGCGGTGCGCTCGCCCGGCGTGATGAGCCAGTTTGCGCCTTCAAAGAGAATGCGTGGTCCAAAGCGCCTTCCGGCGGAGGTGAGTTGCAGCATGCAGAGATAGTCCCTGCTGCTATTTTCTCATTTTGCGGCGGGACTCGCGGTGGTCTTCGGCTGGGGCGCTGTGCGTCTTCGCGAGACCACCAGTGCGTGCCAGTCCGCCTCTGTCTGGTCGGCATAGGCTTCCGCGAAGGCGGTAAGTGCGTGATCGAACTTGTCCTGCTTGCTGCCGGCGCCCGAGATATCCGGTGATGAGGTGGACATCGCCGGAGCGCGCATGACCACGTGCCAGCAGCTCGCCACAAAGCGCGGCGTATTCCGCGAGACCGGCTGCCCCGCAGTGCTTCGAGATCAACGGATGCTTTGTGGTCGTTGAGTTGACGGACGAGGTAGTCACGATTGGCGATGGTGGTCCAGCCGAGAAAGGGATCGGACTGCCACTGCATGGCGCGCTGCCCTTCGGCCACACGCTGGCCCTGGTGGGTCGCGTGCGTTGCACCGTGGGTTGCGAGGTAGGGGCATAGGCCGAGCCAGGCTCTTCCTTGATCTGGAGGAAGAGCGGATCGCTCGGGCCGTTGCCTTCGAGGTAGACGAGGTAGTCGCGCAAACCGACGCTGCCGATTCCCACCACTTTGAAGGCGACGTCCACGGGAACGTACTGATCGAGGAAGTGGCGTCGCTCCGGCAGCAGGCTGTTGCGATAGGTCGTAAAGCTGGCGAGGACGGCGCGCTCCTGTCCCTTGCGGTAGGCGAGTGAGCAGCGGCGGCTCTTCCTTGAAGCGGCGGTGCGCTTGCCCCGATTCTCTTCTCTTTGCTCTCAACGGTGAAGCGGGCGAGCGTGCTGAGCGGCGTTTCGCGTTCTGCTTTACGCAGCGCTTCGGATGCCGGTGTCACCCGCTCCAGCCGATGCACCTGGTAGCGCGCCAGATCCACCACTGAAGTGCGCGCGAGAATAGCGGCCAGTCTGCGATAACTCTGGGCGAGAGTGAGGACGGCTTCGCGGCAGGCGGGGCCTCTTCTGGCCGTTCTGGCGTCCGGCGAGCACGAGGCTGGTCGCCATCCGCTTCAGGTCCCATTCAAAGGGCGCGGCGCAGGTCTCGTCGAAGTCGTTGATGTCGAAGATAAGGCGCCCATCCGGCGCGGCATAGGCGCCGAGGTTGCTCACATGGGCATCGCCGCAGATCTGCGAGAGGATGCCGGTGTTGGGCAGGGCAGCAAGGTCCGCCGCCATGACCGGGACAGCGCCACGGAAAAAGCCGAAGGGGGAAGCGAGCATGCGTTCGTACTTCAGCGTGGCCAGCGACGGGATGCGTCCGCGCATGGAACGGGCGATGGTGGTCACCGGCGAGCGGCTGAGCGGCGAACGCCAGTGCCCGTGTTCCTGGCGACGCAGTTGTTTGCGGCGAGCCTGGCCGAGCGCGTACCGCTCCGCTGGCGAGATGGGAGCTGCCATACGTGACTGACGATACATGCTGGGGCGTGCGGCGTAAAAGTGTGGGGCAGGAGCGCTTGCGGGGATCAGGAGGCGTGGGCGATCTGATTCATGACAGCTTCGCGCTCCGCTTCCGGCAGCACCGGCATGGCGCCGGCATGTGCCGCCACCCACGCGCCCCAGCGATTGCCGGCGGCGTTCAGCTGCGACAGCGGTGCACCGCGCAGGTAGTAATGCGTCAGAGCAGCGGTAAAGGCGTCGCCGGCGCCAACCGCATCGACCACCTCCACTGGATAGCCGGGATGGCGGTCGACCTCGTTGCGTGTGACCAGCAGACTTCCCTGAGCGCCCATCGTGATCGCGACCAGCTTCAACGGGAACTGGTCGATGATCTGGCGTGCGCCGTTCAGCAGGAAATCGGGCGTGGTGCCCGCCGCGTCGGGAAACTCGAGCAAGGAGAGCACCTGAGGCATCTCATCTGCATTGAGCTTGAAGATGGTCGCTAGCTCGAGCGAATGTTCGACGATCTCCTCGCTGAAGAAGGGCGCCCGCAGGTTTACGTCGAAGATGCGGACGCATTCCGGACGCGTCTCGTGGAGAAAGCTCTCGATGGTGCGGCGCGAGGCTGGCGACCGTTGCGCGAGCGTGCCGAAGCATACGGCATCGGCCTGCTGGGCCAGGGCGAGCCAGTGCGGAGTGAACTCAAGAAAATCCCACGCAACTGGCTCGTGGATGGTGTAGCGCGGCTCGCCTTGATCGAGCGCGACAGTCACGGTGCCGGTGACACGGCTGAAATCTTCCTGGATGTATCCGGTCTCGGCAGGCGTGGTCTTGAGGTAGGTGATGGCCTCGCGGCCGAGCGGGTCGGTACCGATGCGGGTGGCGATAACGCCGTTGTTTCCCAGACGCGCTGCCATGACGGCGAAGTTCGAAACGGCTCCGCCGAGTTGCGGGCCCTGGGGAAGCATGTCCCACAACAACTCGCCGAGCCCCACGATGGTCTTAGAGGCGCTCATAGGGACCTCGGCCTGTCCGTTGATGAAGGCTTCGGCCGGCAGCCGTCCTGTCCCGCGCACGGGAGCATGAGGTGGCATCCTGAACTCAATTGGAACCGCCGATGCATCGTGTCTCCTGGAACGACTTTTGATCGTAAACCACGGACTAGACCGGACGTGCCCCGAGCCTATCATGCGTCACGCGATGAAGCACGAATGAATCGAGATAACTGTGCTTCATGCGACACAAAACAAGCGATGCGACCATATGGTAGGCTTCGATGCCGTGAGGAAAGCTATGGACACGAAGAGAACGATGTTGGCTGCGCTGCTGGGCCTGACCATGGCGGCCGCGAGCCATGCAGTGGCGACGGCGCAGAGCACGCATAAGAAAGCTGAAAGCAAAGCGGGCACCGCAGAGAACGACGACATCTGGTGGAAGCATGCAGTGATCTATGAGATCTACCCGCGCAGCTTTCAGGATTCCAACGGCGACGGCATCGGCGACCTGAACGGCATCACCAGCCGGCTCGATTACCTAAAGGCGCTGGGCGTGGATGCCATCTGGCTCACACCGATTTATCCCTCGCCCCAGGTCGACTTTGGCTACGACATCTCGAACTATGTCGGTATCGATCCGGCATACGGTACGATGGCCGATTTCGATCGCCTGGTAGCGGAAGCGAAGAAGCGGGACATCCGCATCATTATGGACATGGTGATGAACCACACTTCGGACAAGCATCTGTGGTTCATCGAGTCGGAGAGCTCGAAGACCAATCCCAAGCGCGACTGGTATGTGTGGGAGAACGGGAAGGGCCCTGGCCAGCCGCCGAACAACTGGCAGTCGGCATTTGGACACTCTGCCTGGCAGTATTCCCCGAAGACGGACCAGTGGTACTACCACAAGTTCTACATCCAGCAGCCTGACCTGAACTGGCGTAATCCGAAGGTCGAGCAGGCGATGTGGGGCAACGTGCGCTTCTGGCTGAAGAAGGGAGTCGCGGGTTTCCGGCTGGACGCGGTGCCAACGCTGTTTGAGGACGCATCGCTGAAGGATGAGAAGATCCTGCCCGGCACAAACAAGTATGGCGACCCGAACATCGATGGCTCGCTGACGGAGAACCTGCCCGAGGTCCATCGAGTGATGCGCGACCTGCGCGACGTGACAAACAGTTTTCCCGGCAACCGCGTGCTGATCGGAGAGACCTATTTGCCGAATGTGCAGGAGCTGGAGAAATGGTACGGCGCCAACCATGATGAGCTGCAGTTGCCGATGGACATGCAGGTCGGCTTCATGAACAAGCTGGATGTGAACGAGTTTCGCCAGCGCATCAACGAGGTGGAGCACGACATTGACAACAACCAGCCGCTGCTGGTCTTCGACAACCATGACAATCCGCGGCTCGACATGCGCTATGGCGATGGCAAACACAATGTGGACATCGAGCGGATGCTGGCCACTATTCTGTTCGCGACGCGCAGCACGGCAATGATGTATTACGGCGACGAGATCGGGATGAAAACCACGCCGCCCACTCGCATTGAAGACGTGAAGGACCCGGTGGGCAGGACGGGCTGGCCGAACGATAAGGGCCGCGACGGCGAGCGCACGCCGATGCAATGGGATGGCTCGCCCGAGGCGGGCTTCACGACAAGCGATAAGCCGTGGCTGCCGGTGCCGGACACCTACAAGACGGTGAACGTGGCGGAGGAAGTACGCGACGATGACTCGCTGCTGAACTGGTACAAGCAACTGATCCAGCTTCGGCGCGACAACCCGGCTCTGCACTCGGGCAAGTTGACGCTGCTGAATACGACGGACGCGAAGGTGCTCTCGTGGGTGCGGCAGACGCCTGGTCAGCCGGCGGTGGTGGTGGCTTGCAACTTCACCGCGGAGCCGCAGCAGTTCCGCTTCGACCTGTCACAGCAGGGCATCAGCAGCAAGCAGGCAAAGACTTTGATGAAGACGCCGGGATCGAGGGATCCCGCATCGCTCGACGACGTTAATTTGCCACCGTTCGGGGTATATATCGGACAGGTGCAATAGGAGCGCTTATCGAGCCGCGCCGTTTCCGCTGGCGGTGAGCACTTCGCCGTAGTGCGCGTAGACGTTCTCGAAGACCGCATCCCAGGACGCGGAGAGCGCGTGCCGGCGTGCACGTCTGCGCATCTCCGCGTGGGCGATAGGGTCGCTTGCGAGCGTCGCGATTGCGGCGGCAAAATCCTGGTCGGCCCTAACATAGCCAGTGTCGCCATCGCGCACGATACGGGCGGGCCCTCCGTCGGCCGTGACGATGGCGGGAACGCCGGAGGCGAGCGCCTCAAGCACGACGTTGCCGAAAGTGTCGGTGTGTGAGGGGAAGACAAAGGCATCCATGTTGGCGTAGGCACAGGCCAGATGCGCGCCGCGCAGGACGCCGGTGAACTCCGCGCGCTGCAGGTGCTGGCGCAGCCAGGACTCTTCTCCACCGTGGCCGACGACGAGGAAGCGGAAGTTGTCTGCTCCCTGTCGGCGGAGTTGCTGCCCAATTGTCACCAGCAGTGCGACATTCTTTTCGATGGAAAGGCGACCGGCAAAGCCGAGGACGAAATTGGTATCTTCGGCGCGGCGATCGCGATGTGCAGGCGAGAAGGTCTTTGTGTCCACGCCGCGTGTCATCAGGTGGCAGGGCCGTCCGGTGGCGCGCTCGAGTAATGCGCACAATTGGGGATTGGGCGCGAAGAGCATGCGCGCCCGCCTGTAATAGCGGGCGGTACTCCAGAGCGTCGCGGATTCGATCTGCCGGCTGACACCTGGGCCGTTTCCGCCGAAGAGACGAGTGAACCATCCGGAGCGCGTTGCGGCATATTCGTGCACATTGGTGTGCCAGGATGCGACCAAGGGCACGCGCAAGCGGCGCGCGATCCACGCGCCGAGGAAGCCAAGCTCCGAAGGGCCCGTGATGTGAATGATGTCCGGCCGAAAGCGCCGCGTATCGGCGAGGATGCGCGGCAGATGCCGCCAGTAGGCGAGGTCGAAGCGCAGGTCTTTCTCTACCGGGAAGGAGAATGCGCTGCGCGGCAACTCGAGTGTGTGGACGGGCCCCTGCTTGGAGGCGCCATCGGCCGGCCCTGCCCGGACGCAGAGGAAGGGCAGGTTGCGGCGGCGAGCGAAGGCTTCAAAGTGCCGACTGGTATGCGCCACTCCGTTGATCTCGTGAAAGGCGTCAGGGAAGTATGCGACCCGGGGCGAATGAGAGAGCGAGAGAGCGTCAGACGCCGCGGCCATGACGCGGGTGTATGTGGCGCTCGCGGAGAGCGGAAGAATACTAGACCGGCTCACCTTCGCCGAGAGCGAAGTGCAGTTGCCGCGATTCATTCCATGCCAGCCGCAGGCTGCCGCTGAATGGTGCGGAGCCCATGAGACGCACACACTGGATGCTAAGCCGCAATGCCAGCGGGGCATGGCCGGCAGGCCACAAAGCGCTTACTGGCCGCGGGATGCCATTCGCGTCCGGGTGATAGACGCGCTCATCCCAGCGGCGCGAGCCCTCCGGAAAGTCCGGATAGTTGCGCACTGCGTCGACGGTGGACTGCATGATGCGGTGTTTCCAGGGCTGCGCGTATTGCGGCATGAAGAGGACATGGCTGCGGGCCTCATTGCGTATCTCGTGGACGAACTCGCTGAAGGAGGTGGCATTGGTGAGATTGACGTTGCCGTTCGGCTCCAGGCCGTGGCGATCGCCGCCTGAGATGAGCATCTTGTTCCAGCGCGCGGCCAGTGCGCGCACCACGCGGTTCTCATTCCAGCCGCGCAGACCGTTCAGCTCCAGAGCGTGGATGAAGTCGCCATTCTGCTGCAGGAACTCTTCGAGGCGCAGCGCGTGGCGAGCCCCACCGATTTCGTAGAGGTCCCACATCGGATGATTGAAGACGATCAGAACGTTGGGAAGGGCATGAAGCGCGCTCAGCAGCTCGGTGAGTCGAGCGTCTGAGGGACTGGCGGTGAATTCCGTGAAGAGGCGCATCCAATCCGCACCGTAGGCGCTGGGCAGATTGTGGATGCCGAGATGGAAGGATTGGTCGCCGGCGAAGGGCACGGTCCATTCGACAGAGACAGGAATGTGACGTGCGCTGGCGACAGTGCGCAGCAACTGCGGTGCCTCGATGTTGTCGTGATCGGTAATGGAGACGAGTGCGGAGCGCTGCAACTTGTTCTCGATCTGGCGGCGCTCCAGATCGAAGGCCAAGCGTGGCGTGAGCGGCGGCGTCCAGTAGCCGCGAGCGTAGTCCGGTTTTAGGATTGCGTGTTTCGCATGAATGGGCTCAAGGCGGCGATAGAGACGTCCCCAGAAGCCATCGCTGGAAATGACCTTGACTACGAAATCCAGCGTCTCTTGAGAGCGATTGGTGTGACTATGCAGCGAGACGCCGGTGCTGAAGTCGCGTGCGGCACCAGGATTCTTCCACAGGTAGGAGATCTGCGATGGCTTCATGGCCGCTCCTCACACCTTGCATGCTTAGTATGAGAAGGGACCCGTGAATGAGGCATTACGCTGGCAAGAAGATGTCGTAACTTTCGTGCAAACTGTGGTTCCAGATTGGAAAGGAACCGTAGTAGTTACGGGGCACTAACGTGTTAGTCGATGCTTTGAGCGGCGCTCCGCGCCAGTATGGAACTCGTAGATACTGCAGGCCCCTTCGGCAAGCTCAGGGCAGACTCTCACTCCACCTTCGGTTACCTTCAGGATGACAACCTCATCCTCTAGCGGGTTTTGGCTATGTCGGGCGCGAGGTCTACCTGGGTCTCGGGTCCGTGTGTTCCATCGGCGGGTTGGGCGTGGCGGCTCTCCGGCTCCAGGTGGTTGGCGGTAAGTCCTTGCTGCAGGAGCACGAAGGCCTGCTCCGGCGTGTCGGCGAACTGGAAGAGATCCAGATCTTTCGGAGCGATGGTTCCCTTCTCTACCAACACATTAAGGTTGACTACCGATTTCCAGAAATCCGACCCATAAAAGATGACGGTGATTTTCTTGGCCAGCTTCTCGGTCTGGGTAAGGGTGAGGATCTCGAAGGCTTCATCGAGCGTGCCGAAGCCGCCGGGGAAGACCACCAGTGCCTTCGCGAGGTAGGCGAACCAATACTTGCGCATGAAAAAGTAGTGGAACTCGAAGTTCAGCGCGGGGGTGATGTAGCGGTTGGGTGCCTGCTCGAACGGGAGCTTGATGTTGAGCCCGACCGTCGGTCCACCGGCTTCATATGCGCCGCGGTTGGCCGCTTCCATAATGCCCGGGCCGCCGCCGGAGGTGACGACGAATCGGCGCTGCCGGCCTTTCAGAGTCATCGACCACTGGGTCAGCATGGAGGCGAGCTTGCGGGCGTCTTCGTAGTAGCGGGCCATTTCAACAGCCGCTTCGGCGCGGCGACACTTCAGGTCGTTGGCGCTGCCGTCGTCCAACCTGCAGGCGTCCAATTCCGCGCCTTTTGCCGGCTGTTCATGATGCGGCGCCGGCTCGTTGGAGTAGGGACGCTCCAGCAGCTCCAGGTCGTGCGTCGCAGCGTCGAGCGCGCGGAAGCGCGCCGAGCCGAAGAAGACGACGGTGTCGCGGATGCGTTCGCGGCGGAAGCGGGCCAGGGGCTCGGCGTACTCGGCCATGATGCGGATCAGTCGTCCATCAGGACTGTTGAGGAATGCAGGGTTCTCGTAGGCGAGTGATGCACTTTCGAGCGGATTCGGCAATTGATCGGACATAGAGGGAAACTTAGTGGCGACGGCGGCGGAACACGACGCTGAATGCGATCCAGATATTCAGCAGGCCAATCCCGGAGACGATACCCCGCACCCAACCCTGCGCCATGAAGTTAGCCATGGTGGGCCAGTTGTTGATGAATGCATTCGTGGTCCACACGCTGCGCCAAGGCAGCAGAAAGACCAGCGCGCCGACGTAGAGACGAAGGATGACAAACAAGGTGACTTCGAGCACCAGCAGCCAGCGCGGTATCTGCCTTTGCTGTTGCGGCGCGCGCTCAACCGCAGTTGCCGGCTCATCGGGCGCGCTGAAGAGGTTTCCCTGGTTCGCCATTCACTTCCTGCAAAGTTCAAGGAGCGGCCGGAAAGGGCCGCTCCTAACACTCAAGCTTACACGTTGAGGAAGACCACGACCGACGACCCCAGACGACAGCAGATAAAAGCAAAATGAGATTGATTTGCTGTAGATCTCCGACGTTATCGGCTGTCGTCCGCCTTGTCTTTCATTGCGCTACCGGCTGCGCGTTGCGCCGTGGGCGGCGGTTGGCCTGCAGAATCTTCTTGCGCAGGCGCAGCGATTTGGGGGTGACTTCGACCAGTTCATCTTCTGCGATGAACTCGATGGCCTGCTCGAGATTGAGCGCCTTCACCGGCACAAGCCGGATAGCTTCATCGGCGCTCGATGCGCGCATGTTGGTGAGCTTCTTTTCGCGCACCGCGTTTACGTCGAGATCGTTGTCGCGCGAGTGTTCGCCGACGATCATGCCTTCGTAGACCTCGATGCCGGGATTCACGAGCAGCACGCCGCGGTCCTGCAGACCGTCGAGCGCGTAGGCGGTGGTGGTGCCGGCGCGGTCCGCGATGAGTGCGCCGGTGGGGCGCTGCGGAATCTCCCCCTGATAGTGGATGTAGCCATCGAAGAGCGCATTCATCACGATGGTGCCGCGCGTCTCGGTAAGCATCTCGGAGCGCAGGCCGATGAGGCCGCGTGATGGCACGCGGAACTCCATGCGCACGCGGCCGGATCCGTGATTGGTCATCTTCACCATCTCGCCCTTGCGCGGGCCCAGGCGTTCGATGACGGTGCCGACGAAATTCTCCGGGATATCGATGGTAAGGTGCTCGACCGGCTCCATGGTCTTGCCGTCGACGACGCGGGTGACGATCTCCGGCCGCCCGACCATGAGCTCATAGCCTTCGCGGCGCATCATCTCGATAAGGATGGCGAGCTGCAGCTCTCCGCGGCCGAGGACCTTGAAGCTGTCCGGCGAGCCGGTGTCTTCGACGCGGATGGAGACGTTGGTCAGCAGTTCCTTTTCGAGCCGCTCGCGCAGATTGCGGCTGGTGACGTACTGGCCTTCGCGGCCAGCGATGGGTGAGTTGTTGACCGAGAACTGCATCGCGATGGTCGGCTCGTCGATGATGATGGGCGGCAGAGGCTTGGGATTCTCAAGGTCGACGATCGTCTCACCGATGGTGATACCGGCCACGCCGGCGATCGCGACGATATCGCCGATCTCAGTCTGGGTGATGTCAGTGCGCTTGAGCCCTTCAAAGGAGAAGAGCTTGGTGATCTTGGTCTTTTGCAACGAGCCGTCGCGCTTGGAGATGTTGATCTCGTCGCCGGTCTTGAGCGTGCCATTGAAGACGCGCGCGATGCCGAGGCGGCCGAGGTAGTCAGAGTAGTCGAGGTTGGTGACCTGGATCTGGAGTGCGCCCTTGGGGTCGCCGGTGGCGGGCTTAAGCGAGCCGAGGATGGTCTCGAAGAGCGGCTGCAGATCGGTGCCGGGGGTGTCGAGCGAGAGCGATGCGGTGCCCTGCTTGGCGTTGGTGTAGAGCACGGGGAAGTCGAGCTGATCCTCTTCCGCATCGAGGTCGATGAAGAGGTCGTAAACCTCGTTCAGGACTTCCTGCGCGCGGGCGTCGGGGCGGTCGATCTTGTTGATGACCAGGATGGGGGGCAGCTTGGCCTCGAGGGCCTTGGAGAGGACGTATCGGGTCTGGGGCAGCGGGCCTTCGGAGGCGTCGACCAGCAGCATGACGCCATCGACCATCTTGAGGGCGCGCTCGACTTCACCGCCGAAGTCGGCGTGGCCGGGAGTGTCGACGATGTTGATCTTGGAATCCTTGAAGTGGATCGCCGTGTTCTTGGCCAGGATGGTGATGCCGCGCTCTTTTTCGAGCTCGTTCGAGTCCATGACGCGCTCGATGACGGTCTCGTTGCTGCGGTAGGTGCCGGCCTGGCGGAGCATGGCATCGACCAGGGTGGTCTTGCCGTGGTCGACGTGGGCGATGATGGCGATATTGCGGATAGTGCTGGACACGGTGGTGCGGTTCTCTTTCTTTCCTGATTCGATTCTGTTGCGGGACCAGGAGGGGGACCCCTCCCCCTCCCGTGCCGGGAGGCTGGCTCGTAAGCTGTTGAAAGACTGGCACTTGGGCCCTCTTCCGAGGGCTAAATTCGTCTATCCAAAGAGCTTACTGGTAAATTCGTCATTCCACTTCGGTTAGAAGCACGCAGACTACGAGGTGCGCGCAGGGTCCGAGCTGCCGGGAAAGTGCTCTATTTCCAGTGTATCGGACTCAGCCGAAAAACAGGCACGATTTGCGAAGTTCTCCCTACCGCAGTAATCGCTCAAGACCGTTCATGCACGGATTTTCATCCAGCATTCACCAGATGCTCTTGAGCGACCAGGCTTGTTGCTGTGTGATGCGCCAGTTGCCGCCGAGGCTGATGGCGACGGCTGGTTCCGCCGCTGTGCGCTGGTAGTAGCGCTGGGTGATGGCCTGGCGATGGTTGATGAAGATTTCGGCGACGGAGTGGTCGAGGAAGATGTGGAGGTCGAGCGGACCGCTGGCGATGCCGGTGATTTCTTTGTCGCCGATGTGGGCAGTGCCGACCGGATGCTGCGGATCAGCGCGGAGCAGGATCGCGGCTCCCTGATTGTCTACGAAGGATTGTTCGAAGGGCGAAGCGTTGGTTACGGGCTGGAGAGTGAGGCGAATCTCCTGGGCGGCGCTGGGCAGGCGCTTTACGGCTGCTCCAGTGCGCGGCGCGGTTCGCAGGGTTGCAACCTCGGGTGCGGGCTCCATGATGAGTTGGCCGTTGGCAATGGAGAGGCGGCGCGGCAGGGACATCATGCCGGACCAGCCGGCCGCGGCGTATTCGGCCTGCGGGCGCGTTTCGGTGATCCAGCCCCAGAGGATGCGGTTGCCGTGGGCGTCGAGCTGGGATTTGGGCGCGTAGTAGGCGCCTTCATCGAGCAGCCCTTCGCTCTCCGCATGGAAGAGCATGGTTGCGGTATCCAGGGTGCCAATCTGCCAGAGGGTGCGGCGCTCGGTGGAGTGGATGAGGACGTGTTTGCCGTCGAGCGGGAAGAAGTCGGGGCACTCCCACATCTCGCCGCTATCGACCGGGTCGGTGCCCTGCTGTCCGTTCGGCTTGCCCTGCGCCATGGGGTGCAGGTACTCCCAGTGGCGAAAGTCGGAGGAGCGATAGAGCAGCACGCGGCCACCCGCGCCGCGCTCGCCTGAGGCGACGATGAGATACCAATGATCGCCCTGACGCCAAGGGGAGGGATCGCGAAAGCCGACCACCTTCATGCCAGCGGGCGGAGCAGGGATGACGGGCTCTGGCTGCTTGCGCCAATGCAGGAGGCCATCGTCTTCGGCAACCGCCATGCAGACGGACTCGCGCAGCGGCGGGTTGGCATCGACGAGCGTGGCGCGATCGGGCGTGGAGTTGACGACACCGGTGTAGAGGAAGGTGGGCTTGCCGTCGACAACGGCGGCGGTGCCCGTCCAGCAGCCGCCGGCATCGGGGCCGCCGGGCGTGGGAGTGAGTGCGATGGGCTCGCGATGCCAATGGATCATGTCCGAAGAGGTAGCGTGCGCCCAGAGCTTTACGCCAGAAACCGGCTCGGAGTTGTACTGCAGGAACATGTGGTGGCGGCCCTTCCAGTAGATGGGGCCGCAGGGGTCGTTCATCCAGCCATGCGCGGGGAGCAGGTGGTACTGCGGACGCATGGGGTCGCGGGCGATCTGCGCGTCTGTGAGTTCGAGTGCGGAGAGTTTGCGGGTGAGCGCGGCTCCGGCGGTGAGGGCGAGGCCGGTGATAACTGTTCGGCGGGTGGGCATGACTTTGTCCTAGAGAAGAGAGACCAGTATGGCAGTGGCACAAAGAAATTGCAGTTCCTTCACTTCGTTCAGGATGACAAGAAGGAATTATCGGGAAGGTTTCTAACTGCGCGCGACGTGGCGGTATTCGGGTGTGAAGCCTAACGAGCGGGCGTGTGCGAGCAGGCGGTCGAAGTCGAGCGAGATGGTGGCACCAGCTTTTTGCGTTACTTCGTCTTCGATGGGCAGATCGAAGTCGTCGGCGCCGTAGCGCAGGCCTTCGAGCGCGCCCTGGTTTTGCGTGAGCACGGAGGTGCGGATGCGCGGGATGTTGTCGAGATAAATGCGGGAGAGCGCGAGGTGGCGCAGGTACTCCTGCGTGGAGATCTCGATGCCACCGAGTTGCGTGAAGTATGGCTTGAAGGTCCAGCAGAGGAAGCTTTTGAGGCCTCCACCGAGTGAGCTTACTTCGTCCTGAAAGGCGCGGGTGCGCTCGAGGTGCTCGATGCGCTCGTCGAGCGACTCGTCGAAGCCGATGACCATGGTAGCGGTGGTTTTGAGGCCGGCTTCGAGGATGGCGCGCTGCGCGGCGAAGTATTCTCGGACGGTGTATTTGAATTTGGAGTGGCGGCGGCGGAAGTCCTCGGTAAGAATTTCAGACCCGCCGCCAGTGATCCAGCGGACACCTGCGGCCCGGAAGCGCGCGGCGGCCTCGGCGTACGTCAGCTTGGCGTGGTCGGCGAGGTAGAGGAACTCGGCGATGGTGAGCGCGTAGAATTCCAATATGTCGCCGTAGCGGTGACGAATGGCGGAGAAGAGATCGCAGTAGTAGTCGAGCGGCAGATGCGGGTTGAAGCCGCCGTTGAATGCGGCGAGATCGCCGCCGAGGGCGAGCAGCTCGTCTAATTTCGAAAAAACCGCTTCGCGGGAGAGGACGTAACCGCCCTCCTGACCGGGGAGCTTGTAGAAGGCGCAATAGTCGCACTGGGCGACGCAGACGTTGGTGTAGTTGATGATGCGCATCACCATGTAGGTGGCGCGGTCTGCCGGATGGAAGCGGGCGCGGACCTGCGTAGCCAGATTGCGGAACTCGGCGTCGGTGGCTTGCTGCCAGAGGTGACGGGCGTCGTTGGACGTAATACGGATGCCGGCGTGGACCTTGGCGGCTATGGCGTCCATGACGGGATTAGCTAGCGTAGCCACTTTTTTATTGTACGGACTTGCCGTCCGAGGAAAGTGCGCCTGCGGCGCGTGTGTTGGGGTTCGCTTCCTTTGGTCGCTCACGTTTTGGCTGGTGGGCGACTGCAGGTCCTTCGCTGCGCTCAGGATGACATCCAGGCGCGGCTTCAGGATGGGGAGCTTGATGGATTGGATGGTGGCGGCGGCGCCTGAGGCAATTGGCGGAGGGTTTGGAGGTTCTTCGACAGATCCTTCCACTGCTTTTTCTTGAGAAGAAGGTCGCCGGGGGCGGAGCGGGCGAAGTAGTGCTCTATGTCCTGCCGGATGGTGGGCTCTATTGGTTGCAGGGTTGGCTTCTGCGCTGGCTGTTGCGCGTTCGGCTGGGTTGCGTTGGGCTGTGCGGCGGGTGCTGGTTGCGATGGCGCAGGCGGCTTGGACGCGTTGGGTTTGGATGCGGAGGGCTTGGAACCTTCTGCCTGGGTGCCGGCGGCGAGTTCGGGGCCGGACGGTTCGGGGCCAGCCCAGGGCGCAGAGGGCGCGGGCGGCGGCGCGGGCGGGCGCGGCTTGACCAGCAGAGCGAGATAGCGGGCATAGGTTTGATCGGCGAGCGCGTATTCGGCGGGTCCGGTGGGTTTGCCGGTATCGAGGTCGAGCGCGGCGAGTTTGAGCGATGGCTTGTCGGCGGGCTCGGCATGGAGGGTGTTGAGGTCGTGATTGTAGCGGTCAACCACGCTGTCCATGCCGGAGAGGAAGTGCTTTTGGGCGTCGGCGTTGGGGACGCGCAGGGATAGATCTTTCAATGGACCGACTTTGGGAATGAGTTTGAGCAGGAAGGCCAGCACGCGGGTGCCGAAGCCGGGGCGGTGGTAGGAGTTGCCCCAGTTTTTCTGGTAGTCGGCTTTGCTGAGGCGGTAGGTGAGCTTCTTGGGGACGAAGGTGGGGTCGGCCTGCTTCATCTTGTCGCCATAGTCGGTGACAGCGACCTGTGTCATTTTCGGGAGCAGCGTGCTGATGGTCTTGCGATAGGTGCCGATGGCGAGGTCTTCCTTGGTAAGCACCTGGTTGAGGGGGACGCCGTAGGTATCGAAGAAGGCGCGCTCCAGGACCGGCTTGGCTACCTCAAAGCCGATGAAGTCATGAAAGGCTTCGGGCGCGTAGCGCTGCTGGACGACTTCAAGGACATCGAAGCCGAATTCGGTCTGCAGGTGAGCGCGCGGATTCTCGTTATAGGTGACGACGGTGCCGTAACGGCGGCGGAGGCTGGGATATTCGCTGGCCGTGGCACGGTTGACGGCGGGGTGGCCGAGGGTGTCTGAGGTGTAATGGGCGAGCGCGCCGAGGGCGAAGGCGTACTCGTTCGGATTCTGCGCCTCGCGGATGAGGTTGGAGACGAAGTCGCCGGTGCGGACGTAGTGCGTCATGTCGGAAAAGAGCTTGCTGCCGAAGGGGTAGTAGCCGAGGTCCTGAATGATGGCGCCGCCGTAGGCGTAGGCGTGGGCTTCCTTGATCTGCTCCGGCGTGATGCCGGGATAACGGCGCTGGAGCAGCGGAATGATTTGGGATTTCCATGAGAGGTCGACAACCTGCTCATGCGACAGGACGGAGTAGGCGCGAGCCGGTTGCGGCGGCACGACGAGAAACAGGATGAGCGCGACGGCGAGAAGGGCGCGGCAACGCGTCTGACGATTCAGCATATTTGGACGTTTCGATGCGCCGATCGAGTGCGCAAAGCAGCGGCCGACGAATTATTCCACATTTGTGAAGTGTTCAGGATGCCCCAAAGCCGCTGCATTGGGGCAATCGAGCGCGGCAAAAGCATTTGGGGCTGCGGGAATCAGCAGTTATGCTGATGCATAAAGCATTTTCTCTACGGGTCAGACCGTCCAAGAGTGTTCCCGTGGCTTTCGCTGAAAAAGGCCACCGTCGAGGAGCATTCCACAGGCCCAAGTGTTAGCGGAGATGTTTTCAGCGCCCATGTTGCCGCTGGAGTGGATCATCCAACCCACCACATTGTCAGAGGAGAGGAATGTCAAACGAACAGCGGAATTTTCTTGCCCTTCCCTATGAAGAGCTGGAAGAGCTGAACCTGAAGGCCAAGGATCAGCGGCGGAAGCGCGTGGCGGCCGATACGGTTCGCGAAGAGCGCCTGAAGTATTTGACGGACGAGAAGCGCATCAAGGCAGTGACAGTGATGTTCAGCGACCTGGAAGGCCGGCTGCACATGCTGGATTACGACAAGAAGTTCCTGCTCAAGAGCTGGGACAACCTGACGTTTGACGGCTCGTCTATTCGCGGCTTTACGGCGCAGCGGGAGAGCGATCTGCGGCTGTTTCTGGACTGGGGCTCGTTCTACTGGGTGCCGGAAGACTACTTTGGCGGCGGCAAGGTGCTGGTGTTTGCCGACGTGATCGACAAGGGCGGCACACCGTATGCGGCCGATGTGCGCGGCGTGCTGAAGAGTTTTGCCGACGATAAGTTCGCGAAGGAAGGCTACACACTGAACGCTGCGAACGAGATCGAGGGTTTCCTGTTCGAGGGCGTGGATGCGGAGCAGCACTTCTTCCAGAAGCAGCGCTTCGACTATGTAAACACCGGCGGCTACTACCACTCACTGCCCGGCGATCCGTTACGCACTTTCATCGACACGGCGGCTGAGGTACAGCGCGCGCTGGGATTTGAGAATGAGAAGGACCATCCCGAGGTGGCGCCTTCGCAGTTTGAGATCAACTACAGCTACGGCGATGCGGTTGGGGCGGCGGACCAGATCCAGCTTTACAAGCTGATCTGCCGGCAGGTGGCAACCAAGATGGGCCTGACGGCGAGCTTCCTGCCGAAGCCGGTGGTGGGCGTGAACGGCAGCGGCATGCACACGAACATCTCCGTAAGCAAAGGCAAGAAGAACCTGATGTGGGACCCGAAGGGGCAGGAGAAGCTGAGCGCGTTTGGATGGGGCTTTGTCGACAAGATCCTGACGCACGGCAACGACCTGTGCCTGATGCTGAATGCGAGCGTGAATGCATACCGGCGGCTCGATCCACACTTTGAGGCGCCGAACCAGATCAAGGCTTCGGCGACGGACCGCGGGTCGATGGTGCGTATCCCGATTGGCAATGAGAAGAGCATGCGTGTGGAAGTGCGGTCGGTGAGCCCGGATGCGAATCCGTATCTGGTGCTGTACTCGATCTTCAAGACCGGCATGGACGGGACGACGTCGAAGATCGCGAACCTGCGCCAGGCTGAGCGCTATCTGCCGGACAACATCTATACGGCGCTAACGGACTTCCGCGACGCAACCTGGACCACGAAGCTGCTAGGCGAGGATGTAAAGGCGCGCTATGCGGACCTGAAGCAGGCGGCGGCAGATCGCTGTCCACGGCTGCTGGGGACGTTCGTGAAGGTGCCGGAGGTGCAGTACCACCACGATGTTTATAACCAGTATTTGTGGAATCACTTTTAGATCGAAGCTGGAGCAAGGGCACGGGGAGGGCGAGAAATTGCCCTCCCTTTAATTTTTCTGCAAGCTTATGAGCCGCCCGCTATTCGTAACTGAGCACTGATGATTTTTAAAGCAAAACCAGTGGCCAGGACGATATACTCGGGGCGCATTTCAGAGGGCCGGCGTGACGCCGGCTCCGGGCCTGAGGCCTTTCCTTGCATCGCTCTTTTGTTTCTGCTCTGCTCTCTCTGGCGTGTCTATCGACCTTGCCTGCGCTGGCGCAAGCCGGATCCACCCAGGCGGATGTGACGCTCTCGGTTGGGGCAAACCCGACCGCGAGTGGTGTGTCGCTGACCGGTACGGTACAGCCGCCGATGCCCAGCAATCCAACTGCAGTGCCCCATCCAGCGGGCACGCTGACCTTTTTTGATGGTGGGACCGCGCTGAATATTGCCGGCACAGCGGTCGCTCCGGGCGTGGCGTATTCGTCCGCTACACTTGCGCAGACCTTTGGCAAGGATGGGCTCCAAGGGCCAGCCATTACCGCCGACTTCAATGGCGACGGGCGGCCCGATCTGCTGCTCTACGGCGTAACACAAGTAGATACCCCATCCGTCTCGCTAGGGTTACAGGCCTTCATCAGCAATGGGGACGTGACCTCTTCTCCAAATGGCCCTACCAGCTATGTCATGCTGCCGCCGCAGACCATACCGATGCCCTCCCTTACCGTTAACTCCGGCGGTGTGTCGGCGATCGACATAGACGGTGATGGGCACCTCGACTTGCTGATCGGGAATACGGTTGCCTACGGGAAAGGTGACGGTACCTTTTCCAACCCCACGGTGCTTCCGGTGCTGGCCACCGGCTTCAATCAGTCATTTGCCGTTGACGTGAATGGCGACGGCAAGCTGGACATCGTCGCGGTGAATACGCCCCCGCCACCTACCATCCCTGGTGATCCCCCGACGACCGTGCAGTATATGTTCACGGTCTTCCGCAATGATGGCGGCGGGACATTTACCTCGCTGGGCGCCTTTCCGTTGGCTCCTTCGTTCCAGGCTGGCGTTGGCTTGTGCTGCGGATCATACAGCATTGGTCAGTTGAGCTTTGCCGATATGAATGGTGATGGGAAGCTCGACGTATTTTCGAGAGCGATGAAGTTCCGATGGGCAGCTCCAGCGCAGAGATTCATTTCAATGTGATGCTGAACAATGGAGACGGAACCTTCGGCGCACCCAAGTCCGTTGATAATTCGGCCCTGCTCGATATCAGCGGTGACGCCGTCGCGTTCGGTGATGTCAATGGCGATGGCAAACAGGACCTGGTGGTGGCCTATTCGAAGCAGGGCCAAAATAACTTCCTGGGAGCCGCATTGGGGAATGGAGATGGAACCTTCGGGGCGTTCTCTCAACTGAATCTGATCAATTATCTATCGATGGGCATTTATAACCCGCAGGTTCAACTGATCGACTTCAATGCGGATGGAAAGCTGGACGCGGTTGTCGGATCAGGCGAGGTGGCGCTTGGCAACGGCGACGGCACGTTCACGCTTTCGACGCCGCTTTTCGCGCAGCTCGAACCTGCAGACTCCTGTGAGCTATCCACTGTTGCAGGCCGACCTCTTTCCTCATTCGTGGCCGTCGCTGATCTACCTTGGCGTTCCGAGTGGCGCGAATGCGGTGTTCACGCCGCAGATCAGCAGCAGCGCGAACACGAACGTTGTGCTGAGCGCGGGGACGCATACGTTGACCGCTCATTATTCGGGCGACAGCACGTATGCGGCTGCGGTTTCGCCGGTGGTCACCGTCACTGTTGCTCCTGCGGTTACGACCACGACTCTCACCTCCTCGGCAAACCCCAGCTATGCGGGGCAGAGCGTCACGTTTACCGCGATGATTGCCGGCCTGGCACCTGGCGCGGGTGGGACGGTGATCTTCTCCAATGGATCGACGACGCTGGGCACGGCAACGGTGAGCAATGGGAGCGCCAAGTACGCGACGACATTGTCCAGTGCAGGCAATCAGACGATCACAGCGGCCTACGGCGGTGACGCCAACGATGCTGGGTCGAGTGGAACTGTGGATCAGGCGGTGGAAGCGCCGGTCACGATTGGAGCCGGCAGTGGCGGGTCGAATGCGCTGACCGTCACATCGGGCCAGTCGGTCACAGCGAAGGTGAGCGTGGCGGCCGCGGCGGGATTCAGCGGGACGGTGAACTTTTCCTGCACCGGCTTGCCCGCGAATGCGGCGTGCAGCTTCAGTCCGGCATCGATGGCTGTCTCCGGCACGACAGCCGTGAGCACAACGATGACGGTGTCGACTGGCACGACTACGACTGCAGGCACGCGGGATGACGAGTCATTGCATCCGATGACCGTGCTGGCGTGCGGCTTGCCTCTGCTTGGCCTGTTGGTACTGTTGCCGGTGGGTCGCGGGCGACGGCTGCTGCTGTGTCTGGGCTTCACGATGCTGGTTGCGGCGAGCGGATTGACGGGCTGCGGTGGCGGCAACTCCGCGCAGTCGAGCGCGACAAAAACCACGCCGGGGAGCTATACCTTCAACGTGGTCGCGACCTCGGGCGCGACTACTTCGACGGCGAGCTACACGCTCACGGTGCAGTAACACCTCATCCGACGGCAGGGAAATGCGCAGCGGCGCGGCGGCCGTGCATTTCCCTGCTCTCCGGGCGCGGGTTGGAGTGCTGCGCGGTCCCTGATACAACAAGAGGACGACATGGCTGAGGCGGCCGCCTAAACGGCAGGGCCGCCTTTGCTTATTCTTGTGGCAGGCAGGGAAGGACGAAGCGATGGAGACGCGTGCGGAGGTCACGAGGGATGTGAACCGGCGGTTGCGCGTGGCGATCGCGGGCTTTGGCACGGTGGGATCGGCGGTGGCGCGCATCCTGATCGAGCAAAGCGGCGGACCCTCCTCGTTTGAACTGGCATACGTTCTGAACCGGCGCATTGCCAAGAAGCGCGTGGAGTGGATGCCGAAATCGGTGCGCTGGACCGACGACATCGACGAGGTACTGGACTCCGACATCGATGTGCTGGTGGAGCTGGTGGGCGGGCTCGATCCTGCGGGGACGTGGGTGCGGCGCGCGCTGGCGAGCGGCAAGTCTGTGGTGACGGCGAACAAGGCGCTGATTGCCGCGGAGGGCGTGGCGCTGAGCGAGCTGGCGTGCCGGCATCGGCAGCATCTGGCTTACGGCGCGTCGGTAGCAGGCGGGGTGCCGGTGCTCTCCGGATTGCAGGAGGGACTGGCGGGCGACCAACTGGTGCGGGTGAGCGGCATCCTGAACGGGACGTGCAATTACATCCTGACGCGCATGGAGCAGGCGGGATTGTCGTTTGCCGATGCGTTGGTCGAAGCGCAGCGCGCGGGATTTGCCGAGGCCGATCCGAGCGCGGATGTGGATGGCTATGACGCGCGGGCGAAGATCACGATCCTAAGCCGGGTGGCGCTGGGCGCGGATGTCGATCTGGAGACGGTGCTGTGCCGGTCAATCCGGCCGATCACGGCGGTTGATTTGCGCTACGCGGCAGAGCTGGGCTGCACGATTCGGCAGATCTCCCATGCAGAGGTGCAGGAGGACGCGCTGCACATCGCGGTGCAGCCGATGCTGGTGGAGCGCGAGCTGCCGCATGCGCGCGTGGTGGGTGCGCAGAACATTGTGGTGAGCACGGGACGCTACGGCGGCGAGACGACCTTCTCCGGCAACGGCGCGGGCGGCAATCCGACGGCGGTGGCGGTGGTGAGTGATCTGGTGGCGCTGGCGCGGCTGGGGACGACCTCGTCCGAGTCGATGAGCCCGACGCTGAAGAAAATGCTGGCGTCGAGTCAGTTCGTGATGCCGCACTACACGCGCTACCTGGTGCGCGACCGGCCAGGCATTCTGGCGGCGATCTCGCAGGTACTGGCGACGTATGCGATCAATGTTGATGCGGTGCTGCAGTTGCCGGGGCATTCGCGTGAGGCGCTGCCGTTTGCCATCACGCTGGAGCCATGCAGCCAGCAGGCGCTGGGCGCGGCGCTGGCGGAGATCGGCAAGCTGCACTTCCTGGCGCAGCCGCCGCTGTGCCTGCCCATTCTGAGGAAGCGCGCGTGACGCATCTGCACTGCATTGGCCCCGCATGCGGGTCAACGTTCGAGCTGCATACGCCGTTGATGGCGTGCCCGAAGTGCGGGGAGCTGCTGGAGGTTTCGGTCGATGCGCCGCAGCAGGATGCGGCTGCGCTGAAGACGCTGTGGTCGGAGCGGCGGCGGTCGTTTGCAGCGGTGGACGCGAGCGGGGTGTGGCGGTTTCGCGAGGCGCTGCCGCAGTATGCAGCCGAGCATGTGGTGACGCTGCGCGAGGGCAATGTGCCGATGGTGCGCGCGCAGCGTGCGGCGGAGTTTGCCGGCGTGACGCATCTGCACTTCAAGCATCTGGGATGGAACCCGACGGGCTGCTTCAAGGATCTGGGGATGACGACGGGCATGACCGAGGCGCGTTATCTGGGCGCCAAGGTGGTGGCGTGCGCGTCGACGGGAAACACGGCAGCTTCACTGGCGGCGTATGCAGCGCGCGCGGGCGTGGTGGGGCGCGTGTATCTGCCGGCAGGCCAGGTATCGATGAACAAGCTGGCGCAGGCGCTGGATTTTGGCGCAGAGATTGTCGAAGTGAATGGCAGCTTCGACGATGCGCTGAACACGCTGCTGGCATTGCCGCCGGAGGAAGTTTACTTCCTGAACTCGGTGAATCCGTTCCGCATCGAGGGGCAGAAGACGTGCATGTACGAGGTGATGGAGGAACGCGGGTGGCGGGCGCCGGAGTATCTGGTGGTGCCGGGCGGGAACCTGGGAAACAGCGCGTCGTTTGGGAAGGCATTCGATGAGCTGCTGCGGTGGGGGCTGATCGAGCACGCGCCGAAGCTGATTGTGGTGCAGGCGGCAGGAGCGAATCCATTTGCGCGGCTGTGGCGGGAGCGCGAGAAGAATCCGAACGCTGTGTTGACGCCGCTCGATCCGGAGACGCGCGCGACGGCGATACGGATTGGCAATCCACGGTCGTGGCGCAAGGCGCTGCATGGCGTGGAGTCGACGGGTGGCGCTGTGATTGACGTGACTGATGAGGAAATTGGCGAGGCGAAGGCGGCGATTGGGCGCGACGGCATTGGATGCGAGCCGGCATCGGCGACGACGCTCGCGGGGCTGAAGAAACTGCGTGAGGCGGGCGTCGTGGAGCGCGATGCTGAGGTGGTCGCGATGCTGACGGGCCATGGGCTGAAGGACACGGCTTACATCCTGGAGCGGCATGGCGCTCGCAATCAGGGCCAGCAAGAGGGCCACTGACCTGATTGCAACGCAAGCGCAGGAAAAAGCAGATCCGGCTCCACTGCGCTTCGCTCCGCTCGGGATGACAACTTCTAAAGTCGAGTCACGTTTTCATGATCAAATCACGCAGAGATGGGAAACTAGAACGATGCCAGAAGACTCGCTCATTGATTCGTTGCCGATCGGCGCTGAGCCTGCGGAGATCCACGTTCCGGGATCGATTGCGAATCTGGGGCCGGGCTTCGACACGCTTGCGGTTGCGGTGAATCTGTATCTGAGCCTGCTGGTGGAGCGGCGCGAGGGACTGGACGGAGTCACGTTTGAGTTTGTGGGCTGCGAGCCGATGGGCGAGAACCTGATCCATGCGGCGTATGCGCAACTGCGCGAGGAGTATGCGCGACCGCTGCCGTCGATTCATGTGGAAGTACGGAGCCAGATTCCGCCGCGATCAGGCTTGGGATCGAGTGCAGCGGCGACGGTGGCGGGACTTGCGGTTGTTCGAAGTGGTGAGCGGCGTGTCGCTGGGGCCGACTCCGTTGCTCGCCGTAGCGGCGGCGCTGGAGGGACATGCGGACAACGTGGCTGCGGCGCTGCTGGGTGGGTTGACGGTGAGCTGCCAGACCGATGATGGAGGCGTGACCGCGGTGAGTCTGCCGTGGCCGCCGTCGATACGGCTGCTGGTGCTGACGCCGGATTATGCGCTGACGACAACGCGGGCGCGCGAAGTACTGCCGGCGCAGGTGCCGTTTCGCGATGCGGTGAGCAACATGCAGCGGGTGGCGTTGCTGCTGTGCGCGCTGGAGAACGAGCATACGCAGAGTTTGCGCGAGGCGATGGTGGACAAGCTGCATCAGCCGTATCGCAAGGACATTGTGCCAGGGCTTTCGGAGTTGCTGGCGCTGGAGCATCCGAAGCTGCTGGGCGTGTGCCTGAGCGGTGCGGGGCCTTCGCTGCTGGCGCTGACGTTGGGCGAGTCGGCGGAGGTGCAGTACCTAGTGGAGGAGAGTTACAGCAAGACGGGAAATCCGTTCACCATGCGCTGGCTTAAGGGCGAGCAGCCGTTTCCATGAGCAGTTGCTGCACGGGGGATGGGCGGTCCTTGTAGGTCAGCCGGGGCAGGTCTTCCACGGCGCGGCGCAGCGCGGTCTCCCAGCGGGCATGCAGTTCGAGCAACTCGGGATCGTCGGCGGCAAAGCGGCGGTACTCAGTGAAGTCGAGAGCGCCATCGCGATAGACGAGCAGCTCGAGCGGCGGCCCAACCGTGACGTTGGAGCGAATGGTGGCATCGAAGGAGAGCATGGCGTAGAGCGCGGCGACATCGAGCGGCGTCTTGTCATAGACGATGCCGCGGTCGAGGATGGGCCGCCCGTATTTCGCTTCGCCGATCTGCAGATAGGGCGAGTCCTGCGTAGCGCTGAGCGGATTGCCCTGCGGATAGATGCAGTAGAGCGCGGGAGGTCCGCCCTTGACCTGGCCGCCGAGCAGCAGGTGGATGTTGAAGTTGTAGTCATCGCGCTCGAGCGCGGCGCGATCGAGATCGGAGACACGGCGCACGGCATCGCCCACGGTGCGGGCGGCAGCGTACATGGATTCGGCCTGGGCGAGTCCCCTGCCCTGCTGGAAGTCGTCCTGCATCAAAGTGATGGTCGATTGCGTGAGCGAGAGGCTGCCGCTGGTGAGCAGGACGAAGGCGCGCTCGCCGGGGAGGACGAAGGTGTGCATCTTGCGGCAGACGTTGACCTGGTCATAGCCTGCGTTGGTGCGGGAGTCCGAGGCAATGACGAGCCCCTCGCGGGTCATGATGCCGAGGCAATAGGTCATGGGCTCCATCCTCTCCCAGGCGCGGCAGAAATGCTACCCGGCGAGGAGAAAAGCAGCCGCGAAGGACCAGTTCGTGGCATCCTAATCTCCCCAGAGTCCTTTGGCTCCTGGTACGACCGCGCAACGCCCCGCTCCGACCCGCGTCGTTCGAAGCGAGCTGAACTCCATAGGAGGGCTACAGCTTCGCCGATGAAGATTCGCCTGGGATACGACATCGCGTTTGAGACGCCGCAAGAGGTTGCCGTGGTGGCGATGCTGCACGTGCATCCATCGCGCGTGCCCGACCTGCGGGAGCCGGACGTGCTGGAAACGAACGCGGGCGTGACCAAAGACGAGTACGTCGACAGCTTTGGCAATCGCTGCACGCGGCTGGTGGCTCCGGCGGGCGAGCTGCAGTTGCGCGGAAGCACGTTGATTGTGGACAGCGGCGAACCGGATGCTGCGGGCGTGGGCGCAGTCGAGCATCCGGTGGCGGAGTTGCCGACCGAGACGCTGCAGTTTCTGCTGGCAAGCCGCTACTGCGAGGTGGATCTGCTGTCGCCGGTGGCGCACGACCTGTTTGGCGGCATAGAGCCGGGCTGGCCGCGGGTGCAGGCGATCTGCGGCTGGGTGAATTGGAAGGTCGAGTTCGGCTATCAGTACGCCCGGCCGACGAAGACGGCGCTCGATGTCTATACGGAGCGGCGAGGCGTGTGCCGCGATTTTCAGCATCTGGCGATCACCTTCTGCCGCGCGATGAATATTCCTGCGCGGTACGCCACCGGCTATCTGGGGGACATTGGCATATCTGTTCCCCCGATCGCCGATGGACTTCAGCGCCTGGTTCGAGGTGTACCTGGGCGGCCGCTGGTGGACGCTGGATGCGCGGCACAATCATCCGCGGATTGGCCGCGTGCTGATGGCTACGGGACGGGACGCGGCCGACGTTGCGCTGACGACTGCGTTCGGCTCGGCGAACCTGAAGAAGTTTCTGGTGATCAGCGACGAGGTGGCGGAATGAGCCCGAACACCGAGATGGATATGGAAACCGGGCAGAGCCGCCTGTTCAGCGAGACGGAGCAGTTTCGCAACTCCATGCTGCGCAAATACGTGCTGGACGGCGCGTATGACGAGATGTTTTCCGCGACGGGCGAGACGCGGCCGCATTACCGCCGGCTGCTGGATATGTTTGCCCGCATGCCGCAGGAGGAGATTGAACGCTGCAAGAAGGCGGCGGACCTTTCGTTTCTGACGCAGGGTATCACGTTCACGGTGTACGGCGAGGAGCAGGGGACGGAGCGCGTGTTTCCGTACGATGTGCTGCCGCGCGTGATCAGCAACGCGGAGTGGACGCACATTGAGCGCGGGCTGGTGCAGCGGATCGCCGCACTGAACATGTTTCTGCACGATGTGTACAACGACGGACGCATCCTGGCCGATGGCAAGGTGCCGCGCGAGGTGGTGTACACGTGCCGTCATTTCCGGCGCGAGATGCGCGGGCTGCAGGTGCCGCGCAACATCTACATCGCGGTGAGCGGCACCGATTTGCTGCGCGTGCAGTCGGGCGAGTTCGTGGTGCTGGAAGACAACCTGCGGGTGCCGAGCGGCGTGAGTTACATGCTGACCAGCCGGCGCGTGATGAAGCGCATCTTTCCGCAGCTCTTCCGCGCTTACGATGTGCGGCCAATCGAGCACTATTCGCAATTGCTGCTGGCGACGCTGCGCTCGCTGGCGCCGGAGGGGCGGCCGGAGCCGACGATCGTGGTGCTGACGCCGGGCGTCTTCAACTCTGCATATTTCGAGCACACCTATCTCGCGCGCCAGATGGGCATCGAGCTGGTGGAGGGGCGCGACCTGGTGATCCACGACAACGTGGTGTACATGCGCACCACGGCGGGATTGAAGCGCGTGGATGTGATCTACCGGCGCGTGGATGACGACTTCATCGATCCGCTGGCGTTTCGCGCAGACTCGATACTCGGCGCGGCGGGGCTGTTCAATGCGTACCGCGCGGGAAATGTAACTCTGGCGAATGCATTCGGCACCGGGCTCGCGGATGACAAGGCGATTTACGCGTATGTACCGGAGATCATCCGCTACTACATGGATGAGGAGCCGCTGCTGAACAATGTCGAGACATTCCTGATGACGAACCCGGTGCATCGGCAGCACACGCTTGCGAACCTGGACAAGCTGGTGGTGAAAGCGGTGGGCGAGTCGGGCGGTTACGGAATGCTGATTGGGCCGCAGAGCACGGCGGCGCAGCGCGAGGAGTTTCGTCGGGCCATCGAAGCTGATCCGCGCAATTACATCGCGCAGCCGACGCTGGAGTTTTCTCGCGCACCCTGCCTGATGGATGGCGGCATCCAGGCGCGGCATGTGGACCTGCGGCCATACATTTTATTCGGCGACAAGGCGACAGTGGTGCCGGGCGGGTTGACGCGCGTGGCGCTGAAGGAAGGCTCGCTGGTGGTGAATTCGTCGCAGGGCGGCGGCAGCAAGGATACGTGGGTTGTGAACGACTGAAGGGATCGAGAGAATGCTTTCGCGCGTTGCTGACAGTTTGTACTGGATGAGCCGCTACCTGGAGCGGGCGGAGCACACGGTGCGGCTGATCGACGTGAACATGAGCCTGATGCTGGACGAGGCGAGCACCACGGCGAACCTGAGCCTGGAACGGCGCTGGAGCCGCGTGCTGGCTTCTTTGGGACAACCGGCGGAGATCGAATGGCGCGGCGACTTCTATCAACTGACCCACGATCTGACCTTCAGCACGCGGAGCCATGCGGCGATCGTGAACTGCATTGCGCAGGCGCGCGAGAATGCGCGTCAGGTGCGCGACGAGCTGAGCTCCGAGCAGTGGCAGCAATTGAACCGCCTGTATCACATCATGACCGCGGCGCAGCGCGAGGTGAGTTCCTACAACGCGCTTACCAGCTTTCTGCCGACGGTAGTTTACGAGCTGCATCAGTTCCAGGGAGTGACCGACTCGACGATGAGCCATGGCGAGGGCTGGCAGTTCATCCAACTCGGCCGTTATATCGAGCGCGCGGCGGCTACGACGAGGCTGCTCGACGTGTACCACCGCGAGAGCTTCGAGCCGCCAAATGGTGCGCGGCAGCAGGTTACGAATTCCTGGAAGGCGCGGGCATGCTGCGCTGCTGCAGCGCCTTTGAGGCCTACTGCAATGCGTACACCGCAGACTTCACGCCGGAGCGCATCACCGAGTTTCTGCTGCTGAATCCGGACTTTCCGCATTCAGTGCGCTATTCGGTGGATTGCCTGCGCAGCGCACTGATGGCGATTGGGGCGAAGAGCGGTTTGCGGGTGGCGGATGAGCTGGTGCGCGTCTCCGGGCGGCTGCAGGCATCGTTAAGCTTCGTCGATATTGAAGACGTGCTGTCGCAGGATGTCGGCGCGTATCTTTCGAGCATTCTGCAGCAATGCCGGCAGGTGCATGAGCGGGTGTTCCGGCTATATATCCAGTACTCGATCCAGACGGCGCTGGCGATGAGTTAGGAGTCCTGGGGATTTATTGAGCGGCACTTCGTGGCGATATTGAACGGAAGATACAGCAGGTCCTTCACTTCACCTTCGGTTACGTTCAGGATGACAGGAAGCTAGAGGAAGAGAGATATGAGGTACTACTCGATCCAGCATTTGACGCGCTTCGACTATGCACATCCGGTGTGCGAGAGCGCGATGGAGATCCGGATGCAGCCACGCGGCGATGGCAACCAGCGCTGCCTTACGTTTTCGCTTTCGGTGAGTCCGCGGTGCCGCGTCTTCTCCTATCGCGATCATCTGGCGAACCAGGTGCACCACTTCGATATTCCCGGCGATCACCGGCAACTGGTGATCGTGGCGCATTCGTTGGTAGAGCAGCAGCCGACTGGGTGCGGTGCCGAACCGGCTTTCACCCGCGGCGTGGCAGGAATTGGATGTGCTGCTGGCGCAGGGCGACTTCTGGGAGATGCTGCTACCCAGCACCTTTGCCGAACCGACGGAGGCGCTGCGCGCGCTGGCGACAGAGTGGAAGATCATGCGGCGGGACGATCCGCTGTCAATGCTGCATGAGATCAGCCGCAACGTGTACAACAACTTCGAATACCTGCCGCGAAGCACGAAGGTGGATTCGCCGATCGATGTGGCACTGGAAGCGCGGCGGGGCGTGTGCCAGGACTTTGCGCACATCATGATTGCGCTGGCACGAATGCTGGGGGTTCCCTGCCGCTATGTGAGCGGCTATCTGTGTCATGGGGATGAGCCGGAGATCGGGACTGGAGAAGCTGCTCCGGATGAACGCGGCGCACCGAGTGCGACGCATGCGTGGGTGGAGGCTTTTCTGCCGAGACTGGGCTGGGTGGGCTTCGATCCCACGAACGACCTGGTGGCGAACGATCGACACATCCGCACCGCTCTGGGACGCGACTACGCGGATGTTCCGCCGACCCACGGCGTCTATCGCGGCAAGACAGAGAGCGAGCTGAGCGTCGCTGTGCACGTGGAATCGTCAGAGACGGCGCCACCCTTTGATGAGACGATGCCGGTGCCGGAGGACTGGTCGATTGTGGTGGAGCGCGCGCATGAGCCGCTGCCGCTGGCGTCGCCGCTGTTACAGATTCAGCAGATGCAACAGCAGCAATAAAACGTTCACATCCCATCCGCCCTGCAAAGTCTTCCTGCGGTCAAGCCCGGGCGTGATACTCATAGACAACGAAAGCGAGCTACGGGGATTGATCAGCAGATGGGGTGATGTCTTTCGCGATGAGTCGCGCTTTTACCGGCTTCTTTTTGCAGCCGGAGGTGTGATCGCCGTATTGAAAGGCATGCGCCTGCCGTACATCTGGGCCGCGACGCAGGCTCAGATCGATTACCGATCTAGATATTTACGGCGCGGATTTTTTGGCGAGGTTTGCCGGCGACTCCATATCCCTATCTGGCACTACAGCGTGTTTTGCATTGTGGCGTTCGGCTTGCTGGCCGGCTTTTTGTGGCTGCTGGCGCGCAGTGTGCGACGCTCTGGCCTGGACGCGGCCGGGCTGGGGGCATTCACCGCCCTGCTGGCGAGCAGCTTTTGCATCACGGTGCTGACAAATCTGGTTGGCTATTACGACATTTTGATGGCGCTGCTGGTGCTGGCGGTGATGCAGTTCAAGAGTCCGCGCGCACAGATGATTGCGGCGTTGATCGCCGGCATCATCGGCGTGCTGGTGCATGAGTTGTATGCCATTGCCTATCTGCCGGTTTCGCTTGTGGGCGTCGTCTCTGGGATGGCAGAGGAACGGCGCCGAAAGATGCTATGGGTTGGCCTTGCCGCGGCGGTCGTCATCCCTTGGGCGATCGTTCTGCTGCCCGTGGGTCACGCGAAAATGGCGCCTGCAGACATTGCACAACTGGCAGGGGAGATCCGCGCGCGCGTGGATTTTCCATTTCATAACGGGGTTCTGGTCGAAATTTTCGCTCATTCCAGCGCGGAGAATCTACAGAGGATGCTGGGATACATGCATGCGGGCGCGTACTGGGTGTTGGAATGCTTCGGACTGCTCGCCTTTTTGCCGACTACTCTCTTCTTCCTTGCTTTGGCGTGGCGGATTGCCGGCGAGCGATGGCGCGCCTTGCGATGGTATTTCGTGCTGTGCACATTTGCGCCATTGCTGCTGAATCTGGTGGCTTACGACCGCTTTCGGTGGCTCGCCATGATGGAGTTGAATGCGGCGCTCTGTGCCATCGCCGTGTGCTGGTCAAACAACCGCTTGCAAGATCGACGTGGGGATACAACAGCGCCGCCGGTGTTCGGCGTGGCCTGGCGGTGCGCGGCTGTTTTTCTGATCGCGATCAACCTGGCAACTGATATCGGTCTATTTCAGGGAGATGCGCGACATTTTCCTTTCCAGAGCTACTGGACTGACTATCACGAAGCGAAGAAGGCACACCGCCCGGTGTTTCAGCCGCCCGACATATAGCGTCTGAAGCTACCGGCCGGGGGCTAAGGCTTCACGGCAATGACTTCGATCTCCACTAACGCACCGGGGGCAGCCAGCGCGGCCACCTGCATGGCGGAGCGTGCCGGCTTGTTGGGCTGCTCCTTCGTGCCAAAGAACTGCGTGTAGCCACCCATGAATCCGGCGAAGTCCATCTTGCCGCTTGCGGGATCGGCGGCGAGGTAGACGTGCATCATGACCACATCGCCGAAGGTAAGCTTCTGCGCGGCCAGTGCTTTCTGGATCGCTTGCAGGGCGCCGACGGTCTGGGCCTTCGTGTCTTTAGCGGGGGCTTTTACTGAAATCGGGATCGAGCGTGCCGCTGAGATAGAGCGTGTTGCCAACCCATACTCCCTGCGAGATGGGAAAGGGTGAATTGTTGGGCAGCGGAATGCGGCTTGGAGATTGTGCAAGCGCGCCGGCTGTCGAGATGGCGAGCGCGGCAAGAACAACAGCAGTACGGAAGCTACGCAATGACTCCTCCTGGCTGAACCTTCTGTCCGATCATGTTGACGGCGCGAATGGCGGAGAGCGCAGCGCCCTCCTGCCAGCCGACGATGTGGCTGGTGTGGTCTCCGGCGAAATAGACGCGCCGGTCGGGTTGCGTAATGACGGCGTAGTCTTTTGCGTCCTGGCGTCCGAAGCCGCTGATCCATGATCCAAGGTTGAAAGGAATGTTGCCCCAGCTTACGTACACCGGATCCTGCAGTTCCTTGCCGCGGCCGGGGAAGAGCTTTTCGACCGCCAGACGTGAGGCGTCGAGCTTGGCTTGCAAGGTGGGTAGTTTGCCGAAGGGCGTGCCGTTTTCAATGCTGTAGCCGCTGACGATGGCGCCACGCGGCGAGAAGAGACCATAGCTGGGATACCAGACGACATCGACGGTCTGCCGCAGGAAAGAGAGGCCGCCGTAAACGTTGTCATCCTGTTCCCAGAAGCGGCGCGACTGCCACGCAATCTTGTAGGCCGAGTCGTAACTGACGTGTTGGATGACGGCTGCGACCTCGGGAGAGAAGTCGGCGTCGACGTTCTTGAGCGTGGTGAGCGGCATGGCACAGATGCAGTAATCGGCATTGGTGGTTTCAATGCTGTCACTGGCGCGATCTTTGTAGGAAACACGCACACCGCCGGGAGATTGCCGGATGCGCATGACCTGCGCATTGTGGCGAATGGTTGAGCCAAGCTTCTTCTCGAAGGCGCGAGGAATCTGGTCCATGCCGCCGACGGGCTGGAACATGGTGGCCTGCCAGTCAATGATGTCCTCGGTGAGCAGACCATTCCAGAGATCGGCGTCGAGCAGGGCATGCATGGGAAGCGGATCGCGCGGCTCGCCGGCCTGCGGTCCGGCGCCAGGCAGCACTTTGTAGCCGGAGCGTTCCGTTCCAGTGAACCTGCCGTCGGGTTTGAGATCGCCATATTCGGCGAGGAACTTGAGCATGCGCTCTTTGTCTTCGGCACTGAGCTCCTGATCGAGCGCGCCCTGGCGGATGCATTTCGCGAGCAACTCAGAGACGTGGCCGCGCGTATCGTTGACCATCTGTCGCTGCTCGACCGGCTTGCCATCGTTGAACTTGTCGCACTGGAGGAGTGAGGAGCGCGAGGTATTGATTTCGACTTCGAGTGGCACGCCGAGCTCATGGCAGTATTTCAGCATGTGGGTGTGGATGGAGGGCAACCGCGCCGGGCCGGCGTTGAAGTAGAGATTTTCGTCGAAGGCGCAGGTCTGCTCGGTGCCATCGGTAAAGTTGACGCGCGAGCCGCGGCGGATAGTCCAGTTGCGACCGCCGACGCGGTCGCGGGCTTCCAGTACGGTGCAGGTGTAGCCGAGCCTGGTCATCTCATACGCGGAGACGAGACCGGCGATACCGCCGCCGAGGATGACGACGCGCGTGCCATGACCGGAGATGCCGCGGATTTTTTGCGCCTCTGCTGCAGCGATAGGCAACAGACCGAGAGCCTGCATCATGGTGAAGGCGGCGCTGTAACCACCTACCTGCCCCACACGGAAGAGAAACTGACGCCGGGTAAGTGCCATAGAGATTTCCTTTGCAGGAGCCCACTTGAGCCCAAAGAGATAGCTCTTGTCAGCCAAAAAGAATGCGACACGACTGACATGAGGCGCAGCCGTGCCGCGGGAGACAACACGGGTACGCCCCTAGAAGATAATCTTCAACGCGAGTTGCGTGTTGAAAGGTTCTCCGGGGCCGATGCCAGGCGCGTAATTGCCTGCGCCGATGGTGGAACCAGTCTGGCCGAAGCTGCTGGAGTCGGTATAGCTGTTGCCTAGCTGCTGCGGTCCGGGACTGGCGAGGTTGAGGCGGTTGGTGACGTTGAACATCTCCACGCGGAACTGAGTGTTGACCCGTTCGGTGATGGCGGTGTTCTTGAAAATGGAGAGATCGGTATCGGCAAAGCCTGGGCCGAAGAAGCTGTTGCGTCGGAAGTTGCCATAGGTACCGGCAGCCGGATCGGCAAAGGCGGCGGGGTTGAACCACTGCACAAAGCGTGAGCCATCGATGTTTTGCACTTTGTGGCTGACGCCGGCAAAGGGATTGCCGATCTGATCGGGGCGCTGCGTGTACTCGTTCGTGCCCGTTGTATCGGTTCCGGTGAAGAGATTGATGGGTTGACCGCCCTTGAGCGTGACCACCGTATTCAATTGCCAGCCGTGGGTAAGGAGAGACGGACCACGGAAGCCGGGCACGTTGTAGTTGGCGAAGCCTACGAAGGTGTTGCGGGTATCGAAGTCGCTGGCGCCGTAGTCACCCTTGAAGTTGGTGCTGTCCTGCGGGAGTTGTCCGCGATAGGACGTGACCTCATCCAGGTTGTGACTCCACGTGTAGCTGAATTGCGTCGTCAGCCCGTGCATGTTGCGGATGCTGAAGACGGCTTGCAGCGAATTGTAGTTGGAGGTGCCGATGCTCTCGATCTGGTTGATGTCGCCGTACTCGGGATATGAGGGTGAATATGGGCGATCGTAGCCGATGAGCGCAGCCTGTGCCGGGAGATACGGCTGGTTGATATTGAGCAGGCTCAGCAGGCGGCGACCTTCGCTGCCAACATAGCCCAACTGGAAGAGCGCCTTCGAGCCGAGCGACTGCTCGAGCTGGAAGTTGTAATTGAAGTTATACGGTGTGCGGAAGTTTCGGTTGACCGAGAAGACGCCGCACTGATTGGCCGCGCTGCAGGAGAGGCCGCCCGGGATGATGGGTTGGCCCGGTGATGATGGTCGCGCCGTAAGCGGAGACGGTGTAGACGGGATCCTGTCCACCTGGATTGCCTTCAAGACCATTCGGAGCGCTGTTGCCCGGCCGGTTGTCGAGGAACGGGTTGGCGTTCGGCGTATCGAAAAACATGCCGAAGCCGCCGCGCAACACCGTACCGTGCATCTGCGGAGGCGCAAGGCTGAATCCGATGCGTGGGCTGAAATTCATCCAGTCGCTGGGATATACCTCACTGATCTGATTGCCCTGGAATGCGAGCCCGTTGGTGGCGGTCAGCTCTGGACGGAAGACGGAGAGGTTTTGGTAATCGGAGTGCATCGGCTGCACGTAGTCGTAGCGGATGCCGTAGTTGACGTTCAGAGTAGGGAGACAACTGCCAACTGTCCTGCGCAAAGAGGTCGAACGTGTTGATGAAAACCTGGCGTTCTGCATTGCCACGCGCAATCGAGCCGGAAGCGAGATAGCCGCCGAGGAAATCGGCTAAAGCTTCCGCATTGCCACCGCAGTCGCTGCCGATCGTGCACCATGGCCCCTGGCTGCCGGTGAAGCTGAAGGTGCCCGTAGAGTGACGCTGATAGAACTCGTCGATCTGCGCCTGACGATATTCGCCGCCGAAGCGGACCTGGTGCTTGCCCAGACTCCAGGAGAGGGCTTCATCGATGTGGCCGGTGATGTCGTTGCGTCCTTCCGGCGGCGTCAGGCCAATGGGCTCAAAGCCGGCGATCTTGATGTTGGGCGCCTGCGTATAGGGTGAGTTGGTGACAAAGCCGAGCGAGTCGACATTGAAGCCAGTCTGCTGATCGCTGAAGATCTGGTTGAAATAATTCACACCGATATTGATTTGGTTAGTGATGCGCGGTGAGATCGTCAAGTTATGGACGAGCGAATAGTTGTAGACATGAATAGGTGCGACTTCAAAGTAGTACGGCAGGACGCAGGTGCCGCAGACCGGCGCGATCTGATTGCCTTGGCCGAGGAAGGCGCGGGCCGAGATGGACTGGCGCTCGCTGAAGTTGTGGTCGATTTTGATGACACCGTTGTAGCTGTAGCCGGTTTCCGGCGCCGATCCGCTGTAGTTGTTGCTCTGCGCGGGCCCGGTGAGTGCCTCGGCCGGCCAGAGTGTGCCCAGTAGGGCGTTGGTGGCCGAGTTAGTGCCGGCTCCATACTGGTGCAGCAATGCCAGCGCCTGCGCCTGGTAGGCGGCGGAAGGCTCTGTGCCCTGGTTGCCGGTCGCAATACGGAACTTCTGCTTCTCGAAATTTGCAAACCAGAAGGAGTGATCCTTCCAGAACGGCCCGCCCACACTGGCACCCCACTGCTCATTGCGCAGCGGCGGATTGCCGGTCTGGAATGGCGAGACGATAGCGAGGGCCTCGTTCCGGTTGAAGTAGTACGCAGTGCCGTGAATCGAATTCGTGCCCGATTTTGTTACTAGATTGACGGTACCGCCCGGGTTGCGACCCGTCTCCGGCGAGGATTGCGTCTGCAGCGAAAATTCTTCTACCGAGTCAATGGGCAAGGTGACTCCGGCGATGTTCTCCACGCCGCCCTGGTTCACGGCCGGGATATTGTGCCAGAGGTCGTTGTTGTCCGAGCCGTCGATCTGCCAATTGAGCTGGTTGGCGCGGGTGCCGTTCACGGATCCGTAGCCACCTGCGGAGTAGCCGGCAAAACCGGGCGCAAGACCGATCATCTGTGTGAAGTCGCGGCCGTTGAGCGGGATGTCCTGCACGGTTTTGCTGGGGATCGTGGTGGTCTGCACCGGTGTAGTGGTGTCGAGCGCGAGGCTGGAGCCGCTGACCTCAATGGTGGTGGCCTGCTGCGCGACGGTGAGCTTCACCGGGACGGTGTGGATGGCGCCGGCAGAGACGTTCACCTTATTGATCTTGAGCGTGTCGAAGCCCGCTGTAGTCACGGTGATGGTGTAGGAGCCGAGCGGAAGATCGGGAAAGCTATAATCGCCTGCTCCCGAGGCGACGGTCTGGTGGACGATGCCGGTTGCATCATCGGCGGCCTGGATCTGCGCACCGGGAACGGCCGCGCCGGCGGGATCGGTGATGGTGCCGTTGACGGCGCCGCGAAAGGTCTGCGCGCCTGCGAGAGTGCCGGAGAGGACAGCAACGACCAGCGCTGCCTGTCCCATGGGAACAAGAAACGTACCACGACGCCACAGCATAACTAACCTCCAAAGGGATACGAATCACGACAATGACCTGCCCGACGTTGGGGCTGGGCCGAGAGTTGACCGTTCTTCTGCCTGGAAGAAATTTGTGCCTGGAATGGCTTCGACGTGGAAGGGACTGCGCCCGAGAGCCTTTTCACTGTTGCTGCGTGCGGCCAAGTTCAGCGAGGTGTGGCTTTTCTTAACGGAAAAGCCATGTCGACCTTGGTGCTCTTGCCTACACCTAGAGTGAAAATGCTCCAGGCCTGCTGCTACTAGGAGCGAGGCCTTTGTTTCTGCTTACTGCTTGCTGAAACGGTTGGGATTCCTTACTGTACGAAGAAGCTATTCCAAACGCAACCGGAAAAGAAGGCTGCCTCCGCGCGTAGACACTTTCTTCCCGTCTTCCAATTCACACAGTCATGCCACGTGCACCGGGAGTGCAGCGGGGCCTCTGATAGGAGACGCAGAGACCATGGAAACATCCAGCTGGCAGCACGCCGAAGACCCGCATCTTGAATTCCTGCATGAACTTGGAAGCCGCCTTGCCGCGGCCGATCCACTGCACGATGTGCTGAACCGCGTAGTGGACTTTGCAACATCGATTGTGCGCTGCGACGCGTGCCTGATCTATGTGCTGCAGGGAGAAAAACTGGTTCTGCGTGCATCGAAAATTCCGCATGCGGAGTTGGTAGACAATCTCGATCTGCAACTGGGACAGGGCATCACCGGATGGGTGGCCGAGAATCGCGAGCCGGTATCGATCGCAAAAAATGCCGCAGGCGATGCGCGCTTCAAGGCATTCAAAGATCTTCCAGAAGACCGTTTCGAGGCATTTCTGTCTGTGCCGCTGCTGAGCCGGGGCAAGCTGGTGGGCGTAATCAACGTGCAGCACAAAAAGACGCACGAGCACACGCAGCGCGAGATACAACTGCTGTCCACCATCGGATTTCTTGTGGGCGCCGAGATCGAAATGGCGCGACTGGAGATGGAGCGCGAAGAGCTGAGCGACCGGCTGGAGACGCGCAAGGTGGTCGATCGCGCAAAGGGGATTCTGCAGCGCGACCTGAAGATCGACGAAGAGAGCGCGTATGCCGCACTACGCAAGCAGAGCCGGCAGAAGCGGCGCTCCATGCGCGAACTGGCGGAGGCAATTGTGCTGAGCGATGAGCTGCGGAGAGCCGGACGCACCGGCATGGACATGCGGCATCATCCCGTGAAATAGCCCGGTACGGACTGTTCGTAACGATCACTGCTGCGCTCCGGGCCAACGGCGCAATCTGTAACCATTGCTATAGCTTCTTCTGCAAATTCATCCCGGACTCATCGTAATTACTTGATCCCGTATCGCAATTCGCGCTAAAAATAGTGCGCTGCATTCGGAGTGCAGTATCTCCCCTCCGGACACAAACCTTTGGGTCCCGCAGACCTCTTTGAGCGCGGATTGCAAGCATATCTGTGTTCAGGAGCCTGTCGTGCTGCGTAAAAAGCTGCTCGTACTTTGTTCGATGTGGGCCTTCGTGCTGTGCGCGATGGCTGCTACCAACGTGACCACCTGGCGCAACGACCTGGGCCGAACAGGGCAGAACCTGACAGAGACGCAGCTCACGCTGACGAACGTGAACAGCAGCACCTTTGGCAAGCTGTTCTCCTATCCCATGGACGGCCAGGTTTACGCGCAGCCGTTGTACATGTCCGGCTTGAACATTGCCGGAGGCACCCATAATGTCGTGTACATAGCAACAGAACATGACAGCGTGTATGCGCTGGACGCGGATCGCAATCAGCAGCTCTGGCGTGTCAGCCTGGTCGATGCCGCGCATGGCGCACCGAGCGGGGCGACTTCGGTACCGAGCGCAGACATCGGCAGCTACGACATCAACCCCGAGTACGGCATCACCTCCACTCCGGTGATCGACCCCGCGACGAGCACAATCTATGTGTCAGCGAACAGCGAGGAGAACGGCGTAATTGTGTGGCGTCTGCACGCGCTCGATCTGGCAACCGGACAGGAGAAGACGAACAGCCCGGTAGTGATTCAGGGTTCGGTAGCCGGGACGGGCACGGGAAGCGCCAATGGCAGGATTGCATTCCAGGCCAGGTATGAGTTGAACAGGCCCGGGCTGCTGCTGCTGAACGGTCAAGTCATTCTGGCCTTCGGCTCACACAGCGACAACGGCCCGTATCACGGCTGGCTCGCGGCGTATGACGCGGCAACTCTGCAGCAGACTGCGCTTTACAACACCAGTCCGAGCGGCAGCGAGAATGGAATCTGGATGTCCGGCGCCGCCCCTGCCGCCGATACGGTGGTGACCGGCGGCAGGATCTTCTTTTCGAACGGCAACGGCACCTTTGACGCGCAGGAACCGTATACCAATAGCCAGAGCTTCGGTAATGCTGTCGAACGCGTGGACCTGACGAGCAATGGCTTCCAGATGATGGATGAATGGACACCGTTTGATACACACACGCTGAACAGCACGGATATCGATCAGGGATCCGGCGGCGTCCTGGTGCTGCCGGACCAACCGGGATCGCATGTGCACGAGCTGATCCAGGTGGGCAAGAACGGCCGGATCGAGTTGCTGGACCGCGACAATCTTGGCGGATACAACAGCAGTTCCAACAACGTTGTGCAGGAGATCAGTTACAAGTATGGCCTGTGGGCAACGCCGGCCTACTGGAACGGAAATGTCTACTTCTGGGCGAGCGGACTGCAGATGCAGCAGTATCGCTTGAGCAATGGCACGCTCGGCGCAACGCCGATTGCAAACAGCGCGATGTATTCCGGATATCCGGGACCGAGCCCGGTGATCAGCGCGAATGGCACAAGTAACGCGATCCTCTGGGCCATCCGAGCCGACGCATTCGGCACACCCGGACCTGCGGTCCTGCTCGCCTATGACGCCACCAACGTGGGCAAGCTGCTGTATGCGAGCAGTCAGAACACGGCGCGAGACGCGGCAGGCCCGGCTGTGAAGTTCAGCGTGCCGATGGTGGCGAATGGAAAGGTGTTTCTGGGCACGCAGAACGAGGTGGATGTGTATGGGCTGCTGTCCTCAGGGCCGCCGACCGTGCCGCCGCCAACGTTCACGCCCACTCCAGGAACCTATTCGGCTACGCAGAATGTAACGATCGCTGAAGGCCTGAGCGGCGCCACGATCTATTACACGACGGACGGCACCGTCCCTACCACGTCGTCAAATCGGTATAGCGGCGCAATTCCGGTCCGCAGCACGGCCACTGTGGAAGCGCTGGGCGTTGCCAGCGGATACAACAACAGCAGCGTCGCGATTGCGAAGTACGCGATCGGAGCGCCGCCTACGATCAACTTCAGCAACGGATTCGCGTCGGTTGCCGGACTGACCCTGAATGGCAGCGCCGCAAACGCGGACGACACCCGGCTTCAGCTCACCACTGGCGGTGCCAGCCAGGCGGGAAGCGCCTTCTGGAATTCACCGGTGGGCATACAGACGTTCTCGACCGACTTCCTGTTCCAGCTTTCTGGGACCGGGTTGCTCGCGGATGGCATCACGTTCACGATTCAGAATGACGCTCCGACGGCACTTGGTCCGGTTGGCGGCGGACTGGGCTATGGCGCGGGGCTGCCCGGCCGGCCGCCTGGAATTCCGAACAGCGTCGCGGTGAAATTCGACATGTTTTCGAATTCCGGCGAGGGCAATGACTCGACCGGCCTCTACATCAACGGCGCTTCGCCTACGGTCCCGGCCGTCGATTTGACCGGCACGGGAATTGAGCTCACGAACGGCGACACATGCAACGCACACATCTCGTATGACGGAACGACTCTTTACCTGACCATCACGGACCTGGTGACCGGCGCGTCGGCCACGCGGACCTTCACCATCGACATACCGAATACGATTGGCGGCACGGCTGCGTATGTCGGGTTTACCGGTGGGACCGGCGGCCTGACGGCGAGCCAAAAGATACTGACCTGGACATTCACCGCAAATGCGAATGCCGCTCCCCTCGTATATCAGTTGGAGTCGGAGAAGCATACGGCGAATTCCGGCGGCGTCTATGGACCCTTTTCGTGGATTACTCTTCCTGACCCTCCCGGCGTGTTTCTCAACGCGACAAACGTGGGCGACTACCTCACCTTCACCGTCAATGTGCCGAAAGCTGACACGTATGATGTGCACGTCTCTTCCGCGAATTACGTCACACGCGGAACCTGGCAATTGAGCGTCGATGGAGTCAACCTAGGGGCGCCGCAGGATGGATACAGCAACGTCAGCGGCGGATCTCTTGCTGACCTCAATGTTGGCGCTCTTAACATCAAGACCGCGGGTGCCCATACATTCACATTCACAGTCACGGGCAAGAACCCCAGCGCCACCAGTTACGTGATCTCGCTGGATGACCTTACCTTGAAGCCCGAATAGCTGTTTGTCGTTCACCAGCGAAGAGGCGGCCCCAGCCGCCTCTTGCCACTTTCTGCTCCTACTCTTCCCGGGACACTTCCCTTTGTGGTCCCCTGCTACACTCCGGGACATGCCTCGGAGCCTCGTTTGCACTGTTTTCTTTCTATTGGCCTTCCCTCTTTTTGCGCAGGCTCCCAAGCCTGGTTTGAAAATCGACGATCTCAATCAACTGGTTCGCGTGGGCGATCCAAAGGTGTCGCCGGACGGCAAGCAGATCGTGTACACCGTCTCCCGCGTGGACACCGAGGACGATAAGAACGTCAGCGAGCTGTGGATGGCGAATTGGGATGGCTCGAACAATCTGCAGTTGACCTATGGCACGGAGTCGGCGAGCTCGCCCGAGTGGAGCCCCGACGGGCGCTATCTTGCGTTCACTTCATCGCGTCCGGGCCCGGCCAAGACAAAGGGATCGCAGGTATGGGTGCTGGACCGGCGCGGCGGTGAGGCGCGCCAGGTGACAGACGTCAAGCAGGATCTGAGCGAGTATCACTGGTCTCCGGATGCGAAGCAATTGGTGTTGACGCTGCGCGAGAAGGAGGAACCGGAGAGCGACGACAAGAACGCGAAACCCAAGCCACCGAAGCCGATCGTGATCGATCGCTACCATTTCAAACAGGACATCGAAGGCTATCTGACGGACAAGCACGCGCAGTTGTACCTGTTCGACATCGCGACGAAGAAGCTGACGAAGCTGACATCCGATCCGGGCAAGTACGAGGAGCACGAGGCGGCGTGGTCGCCCGATGGGACGATGGTCGCGTTCGTGAGCAACCAATCGCAGCCCGATCCTGATCGCGTGGAGAACGACGATATTTTCGTTGTAGATGCAAAGGCAGGATCGACGCCACGCAAGCTGACGACATTTCCCGGTGAGGACCACGGCCCTCTGGCATGGAGTCCCGATAGCAAGCTGATTGCGTATCGCCAGGGACTCTCCGAACATTACACAGCGTATGGCAGCACGCGACTGGCGGTGGTGGCGGCGCGCGGCGGACAGCCTGAGCTGAAGGCAATCTCTATCGACAACAACGTGGGGCCGCCGGTGTTCACGGCGGATGGCAAGTCGCTGCTGACGACGGTGACGGATGACCGTGTGGTGTACGTAGAAGAGGTTCCGTTGAGCGGCGGCGCACCAAAGCGAATGACGACGGAGAGTGGTGTTGCGAGCATGTTGACGACGGCCGGTGGACACGTAGCGCTGCTGTGGTCAACCGATTCGGCCGATCCGGAGATCTACTCTCTAGAGGGCACGACGCTGCGCAAGCTGACCTCGCACAACGATGCGCTGCTGGCGCAACGCACCCTCGCGACGACGGAGGATATCGCCGCAAAAAGCAAGGACGGTACCGATGTGCACGGGCTGCTGACGATGCCGATTGGCTACCAGGCGGGGACCAAAGCGCCGATGCTGCTGTTCGTCCATGGCGGCCCCACTGCGCAGGACGAGCATCGCTTCACCGTGGACCGGCAGCTGTTTGCGGCGCACGGATTCGCGGTGCTGAATGTGAACTATCGCGGCAGCGCCGGTCGCGGACGCGCATATAGCGAGACGATCAGCGCAGACTGGGGCGACAAGGAGGTTGCCGATCTGCTGTCTGTGGTGGATGCGGCGGTAGCGACGGGGAAGATCGATCCGGAGCGCATGGTGGTGGGCGGATGGAGCTACGGCGGTATCTCGACGGACTACCTGATTGCATCGACGACGCGCTTCAAGGCCGCATCCAGCGGCGCGGGCACTGCAAATCTCTTTGGCATGTATGGCGTGGATGAGTACATCCTGCAGTACGACAACGAGCTGGGGCCGCCGTGGAAGAATCCGGAGACGTATATCAAGCTGTCGTACCCGTTCTTCCATGTGGAGCGGATCAAGACGCCGACGCTTTTCATGGGTGGCGACAAGGACTTTAACGTGACGCTGGTAGGCGGCGAGCAGATGTATCAGGCGCTGAAGAGTGTTGGCGTGCCGGCGGAGTTGATCGTGTATCCGGGGCAATTTCATGGCTTCACGCGGCCGAGCTTTATTCGCGATCGCTATGAGCGTTGGTTTGCCTGGTATGACAAGTACCTCGGGATGAAGCCGGCTGCCGCGAAATAACGCGGCGCGACAAGCGCGCTGTGATGAGATAGCGAGCGTTCTTTGCTGACAAGCCCCGGAGTGGTGATGTAAGCTTCGCGCCCTGGAGGTTCTATGTCTGAGGAAAATAAGAATCTTGTGCGGCGGTGGTTTGAGGAAGTTTGGAACAAGCGTCGTATTGCAGCGATTCCAGAGATGTACCACCAGTCCGGTCATGCCCACGGATTCCCGGAGCCGGATTCCGTCCTCACCGGCCCTGAGGAGTTTGCTGCTGTCTGCAAGAACTTTCAGGAGACGTTTGCTGACATTCACGTCACTCTAGACGATCTCATCGCGGAGGGAGACAAAGTCGCGGTTCGCTGGACCGCTACGATGACGCATACCGGTGATGGGCTGGGCTTCTCTGCTACCTCACAAGAGGTGAAGCTGCCGGGATCATCATTTCTTATTTGCGGAAATGGGATGATTCTCGAAGGATGGAATCAGCTGGACTTCACCCGGGTGCGAATGCAGTTGAAGGAGATCGCTTCTCGTCAAGTCTCCGTGATGGCGTAGCCGAAGCCCTTCGTCGCGGAAGCTATACCCGCGGTATATTCGTGCTTCGCACCTCGATGTCGGTGTGCGCTTTGCCGCGGCTTGCGTGACTGGCAGAGATGTGAATGTGTCCTGTGCGGTGGGCGATCGTCTGTACCAGCACAGCACCGGAGCCGCCGCTGTCCGCGAGTTGAAATGGATTGTCGCCCACGATCCGCCCTGGACCCTCTACTGTGAGCGTGACTTCGCCGCTTACAAATGGGCTAATCGCGCCAAACTCGTCCGTGGCCTCGAAAACCAGCCAGGTTGCGTCGGATCCGTCGGCAACGAGCTCGTTGTCAGCGGCGTGGAGTTGGAGCCGGTCGGCGGAACGATCGGACGAGAAGCTGCGCGACAACAACATTTTCTGTCCGACGTATCCATCGATGCGGAGTTCTGGATTCCCTGCTCCGTGCACCATGAGATCGGCGAAGAAAGGTGGGCACTTGAGGTGGGGGAATCCACCGCGGTCGGGATGCAGAGTGGAGTGATGCTGGCCGTTGATTGAGAGCTCGAGACGATCGCAGTTGGAGAAGATCGCTGCGTACGGGCCAGGGCCTGAGTGAGTTTCACGGCTGAAGTCCCAGTAGAAATTCGGCTCGATCACGGGCCGTACCTTTGGATCGACCTGCGCCAGATAGAATGACGCGCCGAGCTTGGAAGTGCGGAAGACGTCCGCGATACCCGGGCACTTCACGCCCTTATCGGCATTCAGGAGCGAGGCGTAGTCGAATGCGCACCATGCGATCACGCCGGCGCAGCGGGGGTAGTCTGCCGCCCTGCTGTGTGCCTGCGCATGCCGGAGTGCCTGCTGCTGCTGGAGCGTGATATCTCCGGCCCGGCGATACTTTGCGTCGAAGCCTTTGCGCGCGCTGTAGTTGAACTGGCCCACGGTTTCCGCCAGCAAATACGGCACGCCGGGAAGCGGCGGCAGGATGCCTACGCTGCCGTCCGGCTGCGCGTGATAGTCGTCGTAGGCGAAGACATCCTGGTGCCACTCGGTGCGCCAGTTCTTCAGCGAATCAGGTGTCATGGTGCCGGAGGTTGCGCGCGTCGGATCGAGCGACTTGGCGAGCTCGCGCGTGCGGCGATACAAGGTCGGGTTGTTGGGAGATTCGTTGATGCGCACGCCCCAGATGACAACGGAAGGACGATTGCGATCGCGCCGCACCATCGCTTCCACATCGCGTACGGCGGACTCCTGCCATGGGGCGTTGCCAATGTACTGCCAGCCAGGGATCTCCTCCCAGACGAGCAATCCCAGTTCGTCGCATGCATCGAGAAAGGCCGGAGATTGCGGATAATGCGAGCAGCGCACGATGTTGCAGTTGAAGCGATGGCGCAGGATTTCCGCGTCGCACCGCAGCAGGCGCGGTGGTGCGGCATAGCCTATGTAGGGGTATAGCTCATGCCGATCGAGTCCGAAGAGTTGAAGGCGTTTGCCATTCAGGTAGAAGCCATCGAGCTCAAAACGCGCGTCGCGAAAACCGATCCGCGTGTGATGCGTATGGACTCGCTTCTCACCCTGGAGCAGCGTCACGTCGAGATCATAAAGCTGCGGTATCTCGACATCCCACAGGAGGACGTCCTGCAGATTTTCCATAGTCAATCGAATCTCGTGATTCGATTGCGAGCTCTCAATGTGTCGTGAGGCGCGACTCACGATGCGTTCGCGATCGCGCAGACTTGCCACCACGCGGCACGAGGAGGGCAACGCGATATTGCTATCGAGCTGACAAAGTATTTCGAGCTTGCGATCAGGGGTAAGAACGCTGGTTGTCCGCGCGACGACGTCGCGGATGTATGTAGAAGGAACCACGCTCAGGCTTACCGATCCAGTGATGCCACCGGGAAGCAGGTAGTCGACGGACTGCGGACCGCGCGGAGAACCGGCGGGAGGAACGTTCAACCAGCGCGCATCCACTGCGACGGCGATGACATTGTTTTGTTCGCGAAGCAACTCCGTGATTTCGTAGTCAAAAGGAAGGAATCCTCCGAGGTGTTGCGGCAGATCGCGATCATTGACAGTTACAGCTGCGGTTGCCATTACGCGGTCAAAGTGCAGGAAAATACGTTGTTCTCGGTATTCGGGCGGCAGAGAGAAGTGCCGGCGATAGGCCCAGATTCCCTGCCATGTGTCCGGAGACCAATTCTTCCAGGAGAGTGGCGTGACAGAGTGCGGAAGGGTGATGCGGGCGAAGGAGCTATCGTCGAAATTGGGCTGCGCGGCTGCGGGGATCCACTTGCCTCCGAAGAGCCAGTCCTGATCGAGAGATATGATTTTTTGCGCGGCGCCGGTCGGCAATAAGGCAGCGTTGGCGAAGTGTCCACCCACCGGCGGCGTCACGAGGATTGCAGCGCAGCCCTGAAGAAAGTTTCGCCGGGAGACGGAGGCCGGGAGAGGTTTCATGATCCCGTTCGATTTTACTTACGGACTCGCGGCGAAGTGCTGTCGGACGATTAACGTCCGCTATCAGCTGACCGGGAGGATGTCCGATAGCCTTTGCCGGCGAGGTGTTCTCCCATCTCTGCATACATGGCTGAGTCGCGCGGCTGCGAGGTTGCCAACCCATCCACGTAGCGGTTGTACATGCAGAATGCCGCGGCGATGAGCACGGTGTCATGAATCTCGATGTCGGTTGCGCCTTCTGCACGCGCGGTCTCGACGAGGGCTGGAGTCACTGTCTTTGCGTCCGATTGAACGCTGGCCGCGATGGCAAGAAGTGCCTTGAGCTTTGGCGATATGTCCGCCGCTTGCGGATTCGCGCAGACGGAGCCGACCAGTTCATCGCTTCCGCCCGCGTGGTGAGCAGCGGCGGCTCCATGGCTTGCGTGGCAAAAGTGGCAATCATTCAGCGAGGAGACATAGGCCGCGATCAGCTCACGATCGCGTGAACTAAGACCGGTTGTTCGTCCCGACTCAAAGAGGAGAATGTGCGCGAGTTCGCGCATGGGTGCGGCTGTCTCAGGCCGGAAGGCGAAGGCTGCACTGATTCCTGGAAGGCTGGGTGACAACTCGATGTGCGGCATGCGGATGGATCCTCTCGTGTCGATTAGACGGTAGCGCTGTTTGCGGGGTCGGAGGCCAAATCCGCAAGGACGTTCAGATCGGCCGATTCGTTCTGGCGAGGCAAGAGCAGCTGCATGAACGCGCCGATGAAACAAGGCACAGAGAACAACACCACCGACTGAGGTATGTAGGTGCCGGCGCGGTCGAAGCCGTGCCCCATGAGGATGGGGCCGATTGCACCGCCGATGGCATATGCGGTCCATGAGAGGCCATAGAGCGTGGCAAATCGCTTGCGGCCGAAGTATTCGGCAATCATGTACGGGATGACGTCCGCCTCACTGCCCGAACCGGCGCCCATAAGAATTGCGCCGAAGATGCCCATCCACGATGTCGCGGCATAGGCGACGGTCGCCGCGCCAGTCGCTGCGATGATGAGCACGGCAAGGGCGATGAATGGGGCCGGGAACCGATCCAGCAAATGACCGGTGAACAAGCGCGCGACGATGGCTGAAACGCCCAACGTTGACAGCGCGAGGGCCGCATTTGTGGCGATGACTCCTCTGCCCACGAGTATGGCGGCAAGATGGGCGATGATCGCGTTCATGCTGAAGGCGGAGAGCATGACCGCGACCAGGATGATCCAGAAAGCGCGCGTGCGGAAAGCCGGGCCGACTCCCACGGAACGTTCTGAGGATACCGCCGCCGCTGCATTCTTTATTGGTCGATTCCGAACAAACAGCGCGGTCAGCGGAAATCCAATCAGCGCGATCGCACCGAGCGCAAGGTATGCCGAACGCCATCCATGTGTCGAGATGACATGCTGCGCAATGATCGGCAGGAGGATGGAGCCGGTGCCGCTGCCGGAAAGCACAACCGCGAGAGCCAAACCACGCCGCTTGCGAAACCAAGTCAGCACAGTGCGGGAGTAGGAGAGCTGTGCGGTCCCGTTCCCGACAATTCCGAGCAGAAGGTACGACAGATAGTACTGGGCGATGTGGCCACGCAGCAGCGAGAGAGAGGCCATTGCCGCGGCGAAGACCACGATGCTGGGAAGGATGACACGCCGTGGCGGGATGCGATCCAGCAGCGAGCCCAGTGCCGGCGAGACAGCCGCGACCGTGAGGGCCGCGATGGCGAAGGCGTCGGAGATAGCTTCGCGGTTCCATCCGAATGCGCCCTGCAGCGGAGCGACAAACAGGCTGAAGGTGAACGGGACCATGGGCGCAAAGCTGACTCCCACGCCGACAAACGCCGCCAGAATGATTCGCCAGCCGGCGTAGCCGAGAGAGTCCTCTTCATGGGCGACGGGCGCCGTCTCCAGTGTTGGTCTTGCGACCGGCGATGAGGCAGCAGTTGATTGTGGGAGCAATTCGGATTCGGGTGTGTCCATGGGCTAAAACTCGAATCGTGCAGCGAACTGGAAAGCCCTGGGACCGCCGGAGCCGAAGAAACCGCCGGCGACGGTTTGCGCCTGGTAAAAGTTCGTCTCGACACCGCTGGGGGTGCCGGCAAGCGGAGAGATGGAGATATTTCGGCCTGAGTAATTTTCCTTCAACGTTCCCCGTACATTGACCTCGTTGAAGAGATTGAAGACTTCTCCGATGAGATGGACCGACATTCTGTCGTGGATGGGAAAGACCTTCTGCAGCCGCATGTCAAAAGAGCTGAAGGGGCTGAAGAAATTCATACCACCCGGCACATTTGCGATCGTACCGCCGGCATTGCAAGGATATGCTGCCGGGCAGCTTGGGAGGGCATTCCAGCGATTGATCACGGCATTGAGCTGATCACTGTTCCTGATGCTGCGGCCGAGCGCGTTGCGAGAGAGCAGCGGCAAGCGTGCACCGGTCGATCCATTGATGCCGCTGGTGCTTGGCAGCAAAGTGTCAGCCGGGACGCCTGATCCGAAGGTGTAGATGGGAGCGACGGAGAATCCATAAGGCAACGTCGCATTGCCGTAGAGCGTGACGCGGTGGCGCTCATCTGCCAGCGCATAGCCTTTCTCCTTGCGCAGACCTGCGGTGCCCTGGACGAGGTTTACTTGCTCATCTTCATTGCCGTTTTCAAGCTGATCGTCATTGGAGTAGTCGAAGGTCTTCGAGAGCGTGTAGCTGATGTTGTATTCGTAACCGAACCTGCCGATTTGAACGGGCCGGTGTGCCACGCCGACCAGCAAGCCGTCATACCAGCTCTTTGCAGATGAGTCGATGACGGTGACGCTGTCGGAGATGCCGGAGACCGGATCGGTGATGATGCATAGCTGATTGTTTCCGGGACAGTGGATGTACGGGGATTGTGAAGTTGTGCTTCGCAGCAGGCTCCCGATGAGCTGTCGCTGACCGAACACGTGCACGCCGTCTGCCGATATAAGCCAGTCGCTGCCCGCCTGCTGCTGCAGCCCGAATGACAACTGCTGAAAGAGCGGGTGGTGCGAGTTGGGTCCCAGCGCAACGATACCGACCCCGCCGGTCTGGTGGGGACCGCTGAAAGCGCTAGTAATAGTGGGGCTGCCGGGCGCGAAGGAGGAGCCGGGTGCAAAGCATAAACCGAGACTTGGCGGCGCCGGAATATTCGGATTTATGCAGCTTGACCCGGCGTACTGCGTGACGGTGAGTGCACGATCGTTCTGGACCAGCTCTTTCGATCCTGACTCCAGAATGATGCGGTCGTAGTAAATGCCATAGCCCCCGCGAAGCACCGTCTTGCCGCGCCCAAATGGGTCATAGACAAAGCCGACACGCGGGCCGAAGTCCTTCGTGTCGGGATTCTTGTGCAGCGGGAGCACATTCGCCATCCACGTGCACGGAGCGCTGGGAATCTCGGTCAGATTCGGGCACGGGTCGTGCGCACTGCTCTGCCCGGTTGCGTTGGAATCGTATTCCCACCGGAGCCCCAGATTGAAGGTCAGATTCTGCCGGACACGCCAGTCGTCCTGCACATAGAGGCCGGTGTAGTTATTTTGAATTCGCGGAATAGGAACGGGAGTTATGGGTGCCGTGCTGTGAATGCCAACGGCAACCGGAAGGTCCAGATCGTTGATGACGCCGTCGCCGTTCAGATCCTGGAATGCGAAATTGACTGGAAGAATGATGGTGCCAGTACCAAAAACATTAATGAGTCCCGACACCCAGTAATGCTGGAACTCTCCCCCGACACGCAGGTTGTGCCTGCCAAGAGTGATGGCGAAGGAGTCTCGCACCTGCAGGCGATCCAGGTGTGTCGCTTGCGGAAGATTGAAGTTCGCGCCATCCGCAAGATCAGGAAAGATCAGTTCGTTGCTTAGATTCAATTGCGGATTCGTGAGTGGTGCGTCTTGTGGATATGGAGGTATGTCGTTATAGAAATTGTCGTAGTGGAAGGCGAGCTCGTTGGTTCGATTCGAACCGAGCACCCTGGTCCAGGAGGCCACTGCCGAGTTGAATCTGTTCAGCGCATTCTGCCGCTCTGCCGCGGTGAGCAACGGAGTGGGCGATGCTGCGGTCGCCTGAGCAGTGTCTGTAGAACGGTTGAAACTGTACCTCAGGCTGAAGATGTTGTTGTCGTTCAGGTGATAGTCCAGGCGATTGGAGAGGAGCAGGTCGCGCAGAGGGGCGGCCGCGGCCGTATTGAGGATAGTATCCGTCGTGAAGTCGCGGGTGCCGGTCTGTATCGCAGCGTTCTGATTGCGATACTCGACTGAAGAGAAGAAGAAGGCTTTGTCTTTGACGAATGGGCCACCGATGGAACCGCCAAACTGCTCGCGGTCAAAGGGTGGCACCGGCAAGGACCGGTTGAAAGTGGCTGGCAGCGCCTGCAAGTGGCGATTGCGTTCGAATATAAACGCGGAGCCATGAAGCTGGTTTGTTCCAGACCGCGTCACGATATTGATGATGCTGTTTCCGGATCGTCCCACCTCCGATGTGAAGCGCGCCGTCGCGATCTGAAACTCTCCGACGGAATCCTGGGGTAGATTGGCGAGGGTCCCTCCGACGACCTCGTCATTGTTGTCCCCGCCATCGATGGTGATATTGCCTCCACGGCCGAAGCCGCCGGCGGAGCTGATCTCGACGGTGTTGGTCTTGGTCGGATCGAAGGTTGGGCCAGGTCGATTGCCGGGAAGCAAAAACGCCAGCTCCAAGAAGTTTCGCCCATTCAGGGGAATGTTCTGAATGGTTTGAGAAGTGATCTGCCCCTGCAGCATCGACTGGGTCAGATCTATTCCTGAATTGACCGCGTTCACGCGGACCGTGCTTGTCTGTTTTGCGACCACGAACTGCGTGTCGAGCGTGATCGTGCGGCCCGGCTCAACACGAACATCCGGGAACTGCATATCTGCGAAGCCGGGAGAGGCGAGAAGCACCTGATATCTTCCTGGCGACAGATTCGGAATCGCGAATGAGCCGTCGGCATTCGTGCGAGTTTCCCGGATTGTGCCCTGACTTATCGCGGTCGCCTGCACGGAAGCTCCGGATACGGAGGCTCCCTTGGGATCGCGAGCAATCCCATTGAGTGTTCCTGTTGGAACCTGCGCCTGCAGGCAAATTGCGAGGAATGGCGCACAGAGAATGGCCCCAGGTAAGAACGAGGTCCGCATGGCGGTGGTCTCCCAAAGTGCCTGACGCCGGTTCTTACTGACGAGAACAGCAACGACGAGGCTCAGAAATGTTTTTTTGAACTGGCCGCATACTAACGGCCAAAGGAAACCGGCGTCTTCCATCCTTGGATGGACTTCGTATTCCACCCGGCCTGTGCAATAGAATTGCTGTTTTCGCAGGCCGAGCTCAGTACCGATCGCGTATGCTTTCGAGCGAGGAGCGCCCTGCAACAATTGACTGGGCACACAGAATTTAGCAAATGAGGGTTCGCAGCCAGCTATGTCGCATATCAAATTACCCGAAGGATTGCAGGGAATTCGCGGCCCTATGGCGTTTCGGCCAGAGACCGCCAGGCCGCTCAACGAGCTTGCCGAAGCGCTTCTTCATGCTCCTAACTCGCTTCCGCAGGCCGATAGGGAGTTGATGGCCACCTATGTCTCGTCACTGAACGATTGTTACTTCTGCCAGACGGTCCATGGCGCCATCGCCGCGGCGTGCCTGAACGGAGACGAAGATATTGTTGGTCAGGTAAAGCGGAATTTCGCGCTGGCGGATATCTCGGACAAGCTCAAAGCACTTCTCGTGATCGCGGGCAAAGTGCAGAGAGATGGCAAGCTGGTCACGGCGGATGACATCGCGGCTGCCCGAGCGCAGGGTGCTACCGACATCGAGATCCACGACACCGTTCTGATTGCCGCGGCCTTCTGCATGTACAACCGCTACGTCGACGGTCTGGACACGTGGCAGCCGAAGGATGAGGCGCTTTACCGTGAACGCGGCAAGAAAACCGCACGCGAGGGATACGTCACGATGAGCCGCGAGTATCTGCCTGTGAAGTAGGACGAGTGCATGCGGCCAACATTACCGTGATATCCGATGGATTTACTGGACGTTCTGAAATAAGTCTGTGGTGGGAGAGTCTGGCAACCTCACAAGGGACCGCAAAGTCAGATGTCGCGGAACTTGCGGAGGCGCTAATTGACAGAATCCGGAATAGCGGTCTGCCTCCCGCGGTCCTCTTGGAAGGTCCGAAATAGCCTTTCACTATTGGGTTTTTGTGGGTAAGAGCCGTGGTGCCGAATGCTTCCGTGGGCGGCCGACGGGTCCGATGGCTACAATTCTCTATTGTGTGCGGATTCATTAAGGTGCTAGTATCGCGCACAATTCGCCCGGACGGAACGGGGCTATGAAAACCTAGTGGCGCTGTGGACGGTGCGCTTCTTCAATTCATGATTCCGATTACCAATCGAGCCAATTAACTGCGACAGTTGAGGTTCGAGAGCAGTGTCCTATTTGGTTTTTGATGGCGACGAGAACCGCCTCTCGCTTTTTGAAGCATCGGGCAGTTTCGTTGGCTCGTGGCCAGCAAGCAACCGGGGCGGGCCAGCGAGCGACTTCCACATCAAAAGGGATGAAGCCTTCATCACCTTCCTGCCGGACGGTGAATATAAATTTGAACTAAGTTCGAGATCCCGCCTTCAGAAGCATCTGGGCTCTCCGGATCTCGACAAAGCCGACGGAGTGTTCGGTTCATTGGGTATTTTAAGGCTCGAGCCCATCAAATATGGCGGCCAGTTTCACGATGGCATTGGAGTTCATGCGGGTCGAGAATCGAAATCGGACTCAATGATCATTTCAAATAGACCGCTGCAGCAGGTGCATAACAGGGGACCGTATTATCGTTCAAATGGGTGCATTAGGACGACAGAAGCAGCCATGCATCGGATAGCAACTGCGATTGCGAACGACCCTCTCTCTTTTCTAAGAGTTCAGAATAACGGAGTGAGCCCTATCGGGGAGGAGAAGGGTTCTGAACCGAAGCAGCTATCTCGGTGAACTTACCGTGTCCAGACATTTAAGGGCTGCCCGCCTTTCCTTTTTACTCCCTCATTGGCTGCGGCGGCGTGATTGGAAACACGTCGATGTTGTTATCCTTTTTCGCACAATCGCCCCTCGACAAACGGCTATCGATCTCACGTGTAGCGCGCGTACGGATTTTTTCGGAGACCGATCCCATGCAAAAGAGTATTCACTGCCACCCCACACTATTCTCTATCGATTCGTAGACACGTCTAGCCGCATACCGCTTATGGCTGCTGATGGTCCCTGGTGGTTTGAGTTTGATCACTATCAGACAATTAGGCACTTTGCTGACCGCAACCGATACAGCTTGGGCTATGCCGCCCGCCTATTCGCGGCAATTCTTTACGAGTGGAGCGAGGTGAACGGAGTCGTGAGAGCTGAAGTCAAAGTGCCGCTTTCGGTTTGGAAAGGTAAGGGCAAGCAGGTCATGCCGTCGATCCCGGAAAAGGACAGCCGCGACAAAAACAGGTCCCCACATGGATTTCTGACGGAGAGGTCTGTGCAGAATATTTCGAAGATGACGCCGCTTCAGGGATCCCTGGAGGTCTATCAGCTCTACATCCCCGGACTAGGCGCCCCCTACAATAGCTTTAACTCATTCCTGAAGTTCATGGATTACCAGAAGATATCGGCGGGATAGGTTAAGGATGGTGTCGTCCTAAACGCTGATAGTTGTCGGGTCCTGAGCACTTGTTGCAACCGTCAAAATGTTGCCAGGACGGTTTCAATTAGCTAATTACATATTTCGGTAAACGGATGACACCGCGAGCTCTTTTCGAGGCCGTTCAAGTATCTATTGACACGAGATCACATTCTTCAACATAATCGCTCCGCTCCCAAGAGAAGGCTATGCCGTTCGGGACTCGCTACTCGCACCTCCTCGATCCAGTAGGTATCAGCCTGGTTGCCCTACTGCTTGCCGGCTGCTCCAGCTCCAACCTTGCCCCGCCCACCACTCTCAGCAGCGTGAGCATGTCCGCGCTCACACCTCCTACATCGACGCTGCAGTCGAATCAGCAGCAACAATTTACGGTAACTGTCTCAGGAACCAGCGATACTTCGGTCGAATGGGACATCGTGGATGCGAATGGGCATGTCCATTACACAGGAGACTCGACCGTCGGTACGATTACTGCGGAGGGTCTCTACACTGCGCCGACGGTATCCAATCCCATCCGGCTGACGCTGTTCGCCGGAGCTGCCGCCGACACGTCCGTATCTCGCACAGCAACGATCGCAGTGAATCCTATTCCTCCGCCGGTGACGGTGAGCGTCCGCCCGACCACAGCCGTAGTGCAGACTTGCACGCAAACGCCATGTCCAGCGAGCTCTGTCGTGGCATTTGGGGCAACCGTCCAGAATGCAACAAACACCTCCGTTTTATGGAACGTAAACGGAACGATTGGGGGAGATTCCACGGTCGGCACCATATCAAGCACCGGCCTCTACACCGCGCCTGCCAGCGTGCCCAATCCGGCTACCGTTACCGTCCAGGCCGTTTCTGAGGCAGATACGACTGCAACTGGCTCAGCTTCGGTGACGATTGCAACTACGCCGCCGCCGGTGACAGTTTCGCTCAACCAAAGTGCGGTCAGCTTAGTGGCAGGCCAGAGCTTTGGCTTCGTGGCTACGGTTGCGAACGCGACGAATCCCGCGGTGACCTGGAGCGTGGGCTGTCCAGCAAGCAATTGCGGCACAGTGACCGGAACGGGAGCAGATACCGCCACCTACATCGCTCCATCGAGCATTAGCGGATCGTCCTTGCAGGTGGCTGTCACAGCAACTTCTGTGCAGGATCCAACGAAGACCGCGCTTGCCACGGTGGCGGTAACTCCGGTTCTGCAGCCGAGCCTGTCCATCAGTTTCGATCCGAGCCTCGCTCCCGTTCACGCAGGCAATACGCTGCTGTTGACGGCCCAGGTGAAGAATCTTCCTGCGAATACGCCTCAGCCGCAGATCGACTGGACACAGGCGGCCAGCGTGTTCTGTATCAGTTCAGACGAGACGGGCGAGGTTTCCACGCCATTCCAGGATAACTGCGGTGATTCGGATGGCGAGCCGGATGGCCCGGGAAAGGTGCTTTCCGACCCGAACGTTACAACTCAGGCGACGTATTCAGCGCCCACGGCTATTTATGATGCAAGCACAGTCCCGGTAGGAACGTTTCTGGGCAACAACTGCCCTCAGGCAACACCAACGCAGCCGTTTGTCTATGTCACGGCAGCGACAACGGTGAACACCACTCCACTGAATGCGTCAATCTGCATACCGGTGCTGCCATGATGGGATGGCGAATCAGCGGTGCGATCATTTTGCTGCTTCTTGCGCGCGTGGCGCTGCCAGCGTCCATTTGGGCACAGACGAGTCCATGCCCGACCAGCGCGCTGCTGGGCACAGCAGCCAAGCGTTCAAACGATCTGATCTGCCAGCTTCCTCAGGTGTACGGGGCCGGCGGGTTGGTGGGAAACAACAATGGAGGTCCACTCAATGCGACGACCGGACATGAGGTGCATTTTCAGGCGTCCGCATTGAGCAGCTTCGGTCCGGTAAACGCGCAGGTGGGCGTCGAGCTCAGCCAGTTGCCCATCGCGGGGCCTGTGGCAGGTTTCGTATTCGCCGGCGGAGTGTTGACTCCGCAGGAGAGTTTCGGCCCTGTGCTAACAGAGCGGGCCGAAACCATCGGACGGCATAAATTGTTCGTTGGCGCGAGCTACCAGTATTTCAACTTCGACAAGGTGGATGGAAACAACCTGCGAAATTTTGGAGCGGTATTGACGCACGAGCAGGAGCCGACGGTCTGCCCGAGCCCGGGAGTGGTTTGCATCGGAGGTGAACCTTTATATACGCGCGACATCATCGCAACCCAGAACCGGATTGATCTGAAGGTGCATCAGATGACCTTCGTCGCGACCTATGGCGTGGGCGAGAACCTAGATGTCTCGATCGCGATACCGGTGCTTGACATAAGGATGGGAGTTAGTTCCGGGACGACGATCTTCAATTTTGAGCCGCCGCCCGTGCAACACTCGTTTTTTCCTGTAAGTTCTAGCCCTTATGAATCCTATTTCGATCCCTATAACGCGGCGTTCCATAACCATGAGTCCGCAGTAGGCATTGGCGATATCACACTACGAAGTAAATATCGCGGGTGGCAGGCGAGCGATGAGAAGTCTTCTATCGCTGTCGGTTTGGACATCCGGCTGCCGAGCGGCGATGCATACAACTTCCTCGGGTCGGGAACCTGGGGTGTGCGTCCGTTTCTTACCTATACGCGGTCGGGACGGATTGCACCGCATGCCACGATAGGATTCGAGGGCAATGGAAACTCCATCCTGGCAGGCGATGTCACGGGCGCGCAGGTGACCAAGGCGAAGCTGCCCGATATTTTCACGTACTCTGGAGGCGCGGATTTTTATGTTGTCCGACGACTGAGTGTCTCGGCCGATTTTCTCGGGCAGTCTCTTTTGAATGCTCCGCGCATTTCGCAGAGCACTTATACGGACTATGCAGGCGGAACGCACGCCAACATATCGACGTCCACGGCAACTATCAACGAGGCAAGCGTCGCGCTAGGTGGAAAGGTGAATCTGACGGGAAAGCTTCTGCTGATTGGCAATGCGTTGATCCGTCTGAATGATGCGGGCCTTCACTCCAAGGCCGCGCCACTTGTGGGTCTGTCCTATACGTTTTGAGTGAGGGCCGGACGGCTAGTGCATGGAATCGATGTGCCAGTTGCTCTGACCATTGGATGTGCCAGCTTTTCTCAATTTCACTTCGACCTTCGCAGCGCGCGTCTTCGGCGCGCCCCCCAGGGAAAAGCTCACCGTCTCAGAGAGCCGGAGAACTGCGTCGGCGCCGGTGACATCGGGGCCTGAGAGAACCTGGTAAGCCATCTGGATGGATTTCACCTGATTGAAGAGGTCGGCTGTACTCTTCCGCAACTGACCCGGCATGCCGGGCCACAAGCGCTCGATCCCTGCCAAATCCTGATGATTGTAAGCTTGCTGGTAGGACGATAGAATGGCCATAATCGCGGCCTTGTCATCAACGGCCGGTGCCCCAGAGATCGCCGGCGTGGTGGATTCGTTTGCGATGACCGGACTTGAGGGCGAGGGAATGTCTGAGCGAAGCTGTTTTTGCTGTGCACTCTGGAGGATGGAAAGGGCCTGCGCGGCGTGCCTGCCGTTTGGGAACCTACTCAGATAGGCGTTTACGCCTACGCTATTTTTCGTGCTCTGTTCCCACGTGAGATCGTCTAGGCGGTTCACCACGCGGACATGAAGATCTCCGCTCGGGTATTTATTGAGTAACGCTTCGAGCGTGACGGCATCATTCGCCGAGTCAATCGCCTGACTGTCGAGTCTGGCCAGCCGCTCGCGAGCGCTCTGGGTGTACTTCCCCGCAGGATAGCGGGCGAGATAGTCGTTCAGAGCCGCTGCATTCCCAGAGGCTTGTGTCTGGTTCCAGATCGCATCTTCATTGGCTCTGAGAAGCTGGGCACGACGGCTCTCTACTTGAGCGCGCAACGGGCTAGAGGGATAAGACTGGAGGAATTGATCGATGTTGTCCAGGGTGGGATTCTTTTCAATCTTGTGCCATGCGCGCCGATCCGCGCCGTCTGCCTGAGTTGTGGAATCGTCTGAGGCCGGGTTGGGTGCGCCGATTCGCTGGCCGGAAGAGGGACGGTTTTGCAAAGGAGGCGGCGCTATGGGAGACGCGACTGAAGAGTCGGCATCTTTGAGGTCGCTGGGCGAAGGAGACGCTGAGGGCGAAACAGCCGGAGGCCTGGTAGGGGTGGCTTCTGCAGCCGTGAATGCCGGCGGCGTGGCGTGTGGTTGCCGTGCCGTTCGCCAACGATATGTGGCTATAGAGATGGCACCGACCAGGATCACGACGATTCCCATAGCTACAAATATCCCCCCGCGCGCGGTCTGGGAAATTTGCTGCTCCGAACCAGGTGAGATGGCCTGATTCGGCGATGTTTCGAATGCTGCCGAGCCGTCGTGTTGGGCAGGGGCGATCCTGGCAGATGTGGGTGGCACTCCGACCAGCATCGTGGCCGATTCAGCCGTCAATTTGCGGCTGGAGGCTTCCTCGGCAGCGCCGTTGCGCGCACGGGAGGGCGACACCTGTTCAACAATACCCGAGGTGGCAATAGCGCGCTGCAACTCAAAGAATCTCGTGCATGCCGGATCGACCTCAAGGCCCAGATTACAAATCCTGAGCACATCCTCTGGGCGGTGCAGCTTCAGCGCGCGCTCTGCGAGTTCGAGTAATCCCCGGACGCGATCCTCACAGGGTTGCGCTCCGGAAACTATGCGAATCTCTCGGCTGAGATCGTGAGCTTCTATACTCTGTCGGTCGATGTGCGTGGCCAGCTTCAGTTCCCCGGTAGCAGCAGCCCAATCTCTTCTTACGATGGCGGCTCTTATGGAATCGAGGTGCTGTTTCAGCAGGTCCTGCTTGAGGGAGTCCTGCAATTGGGTGAGGTCGAACGCAAAATCTTCAGCGGTCTGAAACCGGTCTTCCGGCTTTTTGGCGAGGGCGACGCGCAGGATCTCATCCACACGCGGCGGCACATTGGGAAGTATTTGCGTCAACTCGGGAACCGGACTGGTGAGGACCTTATGAATTGTTGAACCAATGTCTGCGCCCTCGAACGGAACCCGGTGTGTTATCAACTCGTAGAGGAGCACTCCGGCGGAATAGACATCGGAACGTGCATCCACGGCCGCCCCGCTAATCTGCTCCGGAGACATGTACTTTACGCTGCCGATCACCATTCCGGTACGGGTCTGACGGTCGTTGCCATACTTCGCAATGCCGAAATCGACTAGTTTGATTGAGCCATCCGGCAGAAGCACAACGTTGCCGGGCTTGATATCGCGGTGGATGATGTTGCGCCTGTGCGCATAGTGCAATCCGATGCACACCTGGCTAACGATGCTCAACATCATTGTGAGTGGAAGTTGCCGCTGAGAAGCGACGATCTTGTCGAGGCTTTCTCCTTCCAGAAACTCCATAACGAGATATGGAGCGCCGTCACGGTCGCCCAGTTCATACAGTGTGACGATATTCGGATGTTGCAACTGACCGGTGGACTGGGCTTCGGAGTAGAAGCGCCGAAGCATGTCGTCGCTGTCGAAGTCCGCCAGCAGGACCTTAATAGCCACCGGACGGCCGATCTGAGGATCGATGGCCTTGTAGACCACCCCCATACCGCCGCGGCCCAGAACGCTCAGAACATCGTACTTTCCAATCCGCGTTGGTTCGGTGGCCGGCATAAGCAACTTCAGACGATCTCTACTTCGTTTACTCTCGGAAGCGTAAATCTACTATGCCGACTATAAGGCCGTCACGAATTTCCGCGTCGCATGTGTAGCGCCAGCCAGACGCAAAATCACACTGACAAGCACTACATCAAGCCCAACTAAGCAAAGCTGCATTCCAGCCCGTTGAGGTAACCCCCTGTTCCGATGGGCACATGGACTTGCCGGGCTGAGAACAATGCCCATAAGCCCCAAGAACACTCTACTTACCGGAGTAAGCGCTACCCAGCGCGAAACGGCAGCACCTTTGCACCACGTTGCGTTTCCTCCAGAAAGTCCGCCCATTCCTGCATCATCGTGGTTCGTGCCTTCAGGTGTAGTGCGTGGTTGTAGGCGGCGCTTACTGCGTTGCGAGGCGCATGTGCGAGCTGAAGCTCGATGTGTTCGTGAGGATAGCCCTGCTCGTGCAGGAGCGTCGAAGCGATCCCACGAAATCCGTGTCCGGTCATCCGACCCTTGTATCCCATGCGCTCGAGACCTTTGAGGATGGTGTTATTGCTCATTGGGTGGTTTGGGTTCCGATTGCCAGGAAAGAGCCACTCGCTATTGCCCGTGAGTTCGCGCAAGATTCCGAGAAGTTCGATGGCTTGCTTTGACAGGGGCACGATGTGCGGAGTGCGTATCTTCATCCGTTCCACAGGAATGTCCCAACGGCGAGCTTTTAGATCAAACTCAGCCCACTTGGCGTGGATTAGTTCACTGGTGCGCACAAACGTAAGCGCCATGAGCTTGATTGCGAGGCGTGTGACATGCGTTCCCGGGTACACCTCGATTTGCCTCAGCATATTTGGCAGCTCTTTCGCATCGACTCGAGCGTAATTGACCTTTCGCGTGGTCTTCAGGACATCGCTGGGGCGGATCTCGCTGGCCGGGTTGCGCATTGCATAGCCATGCGCGATGCCATAGCGAAAAATCTGGCCAGTGGTTTCTAATGCGCGCTTGGCGATGTCGCGCGCGCCGCGCTCCTCAATGGTCTTGATCATCACGACCAGCTCTGGTGCCTCGATCCCGGCTATGGGACGTGCACCCAGAGTCGGAAGGATGTTGGTTCGCAGGCGCCGCTGAGTCGAGTCTACGTGGCGACGGCTCTTCCCATGCCGCCAATGCTCCATCCATTTAGCAGCGACACTTGCGAATGAATTTTCACTCGCGACCTCTTCGGCGATCTTGTCGGCTTTGCGCTGCGCCATCGGATCGATGCCGCCAGCCAACAACTTGCGAGCCTCACTATGCCGCTCTCTGGCCATCGCGAGAGATACATCTGGATACCTCCCGAAGCTCATGAGCTTCTCTTTGCCTTCGTAAAGGTAAGCCCAGCGCCACAGCTTGCCGCCTGCCGGCGTGACCCAGAGATACATCGAGCCGGCGTCACTCATCCTGTAAGCCTTCTCTTTCGGCTTTGCCCTTCTGATCGTCACGTCGGTCAGCGCCATCTGTCCTCCTCGGAAAGTACCCCCTGCTCTCTGAGCAAGATACCCCCGAATGTACCCCCCCCCGCGCAAGTCCGGCTTCCACTGGTCAGCGTCGGACGCTAATAGACAAAAGCCTCAGCATTTGCTGAGGCTTAGCGTCATGCCTAGGATTTCTTTGGATGTTCTGGAATCAGTAGATGGCGGAGGGAGAGGGATTCGAACCCCCGTTACCCGTCAGGGTAAAGCGGTTTTCAAGACCGCCTGTTTCAACCACTCACACATCCCTCCGCGAGCGGCGATTGCATCCCCATCATAGTTGAAGTGCCTGGATTACGTGGGCTGGTCTGGCTGCGACCGCAGTCGCCAGAGCCGGCCTTTAAGGCGAAGAGCACGGCGTGGTGAGCAGATCGCAAAGGTCGCCGGTTTGTTGCTCGCGCGCGGCCTGAACAGGATCGGTAGACATGCCCAGGCCTCATTCCACTGGATAAAGCGGAGGTGGCGGCGACCATGTAAAGCATGTTTGCAGGCTCACTGCTCATTGCAGACGCAAAGAAGTTATCCGCGAGAGCATACTGCTGGGCGTAGCCCCATAGAGTCGCGACGCTATAAGTCTTGCCGTCCTTGGTTGTACCGGAGACGGTGTTGTCGAAGTATTGCATCGAGAGATCGCCGTTGGTGACGGCATACTTGTCCATCTTGCCGCCGTCGAAGGCTGCCGTGTAGGAGACTCCATCATGTTTGAGGTCCGCGGTGGTCAGCGTGTTCAGCAGAGTGGGCGAGCCTGTGGCGCTGGTTGTGACGCACGGCGGGACATTGCTCCCGCAAGCAGGCTGCGTGTAACTGGGTGTAGTGGGATCAAGCCCATTGGCCTTGGGATAAGGCGCCGAAGAGATTGTCGAAGGAGTGGTTCTGCATCATCACCACGATGATGTGGTTAATGCCGGACTTAGCGGTGCCGGGTGGAACAGCAGTCACGGTGGCCGAGGCGGTAGCGGTTTGTTGCCCGCTGGTTGCAGTGATGGTGTAGCTGGTGGTCGCCGCAGGAGTGATGGATATCGTGCCATCTAGCGGCAAAGACGCCTTTCCGACGGGGGGTCAATGCTGACGCTGGTTGCATTGCTGCTGGTCCAGGCAAGGACAGTGGTTCCTCCGGCAGTGATGATGGACGGCGTCGCCGTGAGGGTGACGGACAGCGGCGATGACGGCACCGGGGGTGGTGCCGGCGCCGCTACAGTCACGGTGACTGGGGATGATGCTGTGCCCCCTGCTCCAGTGGCGGTCATCTTATAGGTGGTGGTGACGGCTGGGGAGACGCCGGTTGAGCCGGAAAGCGGCAGGGCGGTCGCGCTAATGCTTGGAGTGATGCTGACAGAGGTGGCATTGGTGCTGGACCACGTGAGCACGACGGACTGGCCGGCGGCAATTTGCTTGGCGGCGGCCTGAATGCTCGCAGTTTGGAATTGCGAGCAGGTCGGACCGTGGGTCAGTGGAGGTTCCCGAAGAGCCGCTGCACCCGGCTAAACCGAGCAAAGATATCAATACCGTTAGCCTCGCGAAGTTCTTTGGGAGACGTTTGCTCCTGCGCGGAGCGGCTCCCATCTCAGGCAGGTTTGCAGAAAAAGGCTCAACACGATCAGCTACCGATGCTGTGGGGGAAACAGCCATAGACGCGTTCCTGAGGACAGGCCCACCGGGGAGTGGCTGGAGCGTAGCAAACAGAAAACGGCATAAGCAGCATCGCTAAGTGACTGCTGAAGGTGCCTGAGGGGTCCAGGGCTTTCCTGTCTTGAGATACACGTTTCGTGAAAAACGATGTTGGATCGCCAAGTATCGATCGAATGCTTTTCGCGCTATGGAAATTCCGCTGACGGCGGCGTCACTGCTGTTGCTGGATCTGTTCCATTTTGGAACCGCGGTGCCTGTTGTTATTGACACACTTTTCCCCGGACCCTATGATTCTCGCCCGATCCCTGTGGGGTCTTTTCTCGTATTTTCACACCGATTTTCTGTTGTTTCAGCGCACCGCATCCGCAATCCGGGATTCGTGTGCACTTTGGGAGGTTCCATGAATCTGCTTTCCGTCGTGGGCAAGGGCCGGGTGGTACTCGGCTGCGCCCTAGCACTCACCGTCACGCTCTCCGCCGCCGGGGCGGGTCAAGGCTCTTCGCGGCAACCGGCCATAACCAAAAAAATTGATGAGACCAGGCTGACAAGGCTGGTGGGCAACGTACGCCCAGAGGCGAACAGCCAGAACGACCTTGGCGCCGTTGGCGATTCCATGCCGCTGCAGCACCTTCAACTTTTGCTGCGTCGGCCGGCGGACAGCGAAGCGGCTCTCTCCACATACATGGAGCGCCTGCAGACGCCAGGCAATCCGGACTACCACAACTGGCTGACGGCAGAACAGCTTGGAGCGAAGTACGGCCCCAGCACGGCGGACATCGCCACGGTCAGCGCATGGCTCGAGATGCATGGATTCCAGGTAAACGGCGTCTCGCCCAGCGGGATGCGCATCGACTTCTCGGGCACGGCGGGGCTAGTGATCGACTCGTTCAACACGGAGATCCATCACCTGCAAGTCAAAGGCGAAAAGCACTTCGCCAACATGCAAGACCCGCAGATTCCTGAGGCTTTGTCCTCCGTAATCGCCGGCGTCACTTCGCTGAATGATTTCAAGCCTCACGCCCTGCGGACAGCAATCGCTCCGCTGACGGCAAAGGGGGCGACCAGGAGCGCCGTCTCACCCAACTACACGGTCAACGCCGATTATCAGCTGGTCGTACCTGCCGATCTGCAGACCATTTATGACTTCAGCCCGGTGTATAAATCCGGCGCCGGCCAGGGTCAGACGGTCATTCTGCTGGAGCGGACGGACCTTTACTCGAACGCCGATTACACCACCTTCCGCAAGACCTTCGGCTTGAATGCATACAAGAACAGCAAGTTCTCCGTGGTGCATCCCGGCGGCTGCGCGGACCCAGGCGTGATCGTTGGCGACGACGGCGAGGCGGCGGTGGATGTGGAATGGGCGGCCGCGGCAGCTCCCGGGGCAGACATCGAGTTGGCGTCGTGCGCGGACTCTTCCACAAACTTCGGACCATTTATCGCTCTGCAGAACCTCATTGACCGGCATAACAGACCCGCCATTGTGAGCCTGAGCTACGGCGGCCCGGAGAGTGAACAAGGCGCTTCCGGCAACCTTTACGTCTATCAGCTGTATCAGCAGGCGGCAGCCGAAGGCGTCTCAGTGTTTGTTTCGAGCGGCGATTCAGGGGCGGCCACCGACAGCCAGAATCAGACCTACGCTCACAATGGCATCAATGTGAGCGGGCTGGCCTCCACTCCATTCAACCTGGCTGCGGGCGGCACAGATTACGCGGACGCATTCCTGGGAACCACCGGCAATTACTGGAACAGCACAAACACGGCGGTCTACGGGTCAGCCAAGTCGTACATCCCGGAGATCCCATGGAATGACTCGTGCGCCAGCCAGCTGATCACACTGGCGCTTGGATTCACAGTTCCCTACGGCACGGCTGGCTCCTGCAATTCCGCGACAGGCGAGGCGTTCTTCCTCGATACTGCCGCGGGCAGCGGCGGTCCCAGCGCCTGCGCCTATGGCACTCCAACCAACCCGCCTGTAACCAGCGGCACCTGCCAGGGATATAGAAAGCCGAGCTGGCAGCGAGGTGTTTACGGCAATCCGAACGACGGTGTTCGCGACCTGCCGGATGTCTCTTTATTCGCGGCTAACGGGGTGTGGGGACACTACTATGTGCTCTGCTACAGCGATCCTGCTGGTGGCGGAGTGCCTTGCACCGGCGCACCATCCACGTGGGCCGGCGCGGGCGGAACGTCGTTTGTAGCGCCTATCCTGGCTGGAGTGCAGGCACTGGTGAACCAACGCTGGGGTCATTACCAGGGCAACCCGAACTACGCCTATTATCTGCTTGCTGACCTGGAATACGGCTGGCGCGGAAACGCAGGCTGCAATTCGACCACCGGAAGTAGCAAGGGCTGTGTTTTCCATGACGTCACACTCGGCGACATGGATGTGAACTGCAGAGGAAAGGTGAACTGCTACGACCCTTCGGGGCCAAACGGCGTTCTTTCCGTCAAATCCAGCAGCTATCAACCCGCCTACGCTGCCGCTCCGGGCTGGGATTTTGCGACCGGAATCGGCACGCTCGACGTGAATCAACTGGTACGGTCGTGGGTGTGGTTCAAATAGCCTGATTCAGCAAAGCAACAAAGAGAACGACGAGGCCGCCTGATCCGAGGCGGCCTTTGCCGTTTGTGGCCTTTTGAGCTTCGTGTTCGAAGAAAAAGGGCGAACCGCCGGGGTGATTCTGGCATCCTGTCAAGAGGCACCAATGACACCAGCGGCGACCACAACCCGACCCTCGACCAGCAGCCGGGCAGTTTTGGCCGGCCGGGGGATGAGCCGCGCCGCCTTTCAGCACACGCTGGACAGTGCAAAGCGAACCATCCTTTTGCGCGAGATCGCCATGCTGGCGATCGACAGCTTCCGCCTGAACAAGGTCCGTTTCGCGCTGACGGCGCTGGGCATGGTGATCGGTTCGGCGTCGCTGATCCTGGTGGTCACAATCGGCATGACGGGCAAGCAGTACGCGATGAAGCTGCTCGAGAACATCGGGCCGAACATGGTGGAGGTGGAGTATTCCGGCGGGTCTTCGGGCAGTGTGGGCGAATACCGGAACGATCTGCTGACGATTGATGACGAACGGGCGGTTGACACCCAGGTGCCGGCGATCTCGGCCTCCTCACCGATGCTTGAGATGCACGACCGCGTGAGTTTCGGCGGCGGTCTCGCGAAGGATGTTCTGGTGCTAGGAGTATCACCGCAATATCGCGAGGTGCGGCACCTGATCGTAACGGCCGGGCGTTTCTTCGACGATACAGACGAGGCGACACACACCAAAGCGGCAGTCGTCACGATCCCGTTTGCCACGCAGATGTTTGGCAGCCCGGAAGCGGCGATCAACCAGACGTTTCAACTGAGCGGGATGCCGATCACGATCGTAGGCACATTCAAGGAAAGTGTAAGCACCTTCGGCATGTCGGAGGTAGCGGACCAGACAATCCTGATCCCCTACTCAGTAGCGCGCTACTTTACCGGAACCGATAAAGTGAAACAGATATTCTTCTCAATCCGCGACAAGAATGACATTCCATTTGCCAAGAAGGACATTCTGCGGATTATCCAGAGCAGGCATCAATCGAACTCGGTGTACACAGCCAATACACTGGTGGAGATTCTGCGCGTCGCCGGACAGATTGCGAATGGTCTAACCGTGATGCTGCTGCTGCTGGCCACGGTCACGTTGGCAGTAGGCGGGGTTGGCATTATGAATATCATGCTGGCGAATGTGCGCTCGCGCATCCGCGAGATCGGCATCCGCAAGGCGCTGGGCGCAACCGCGCGCGAGATCAAGCTTCAGTTTCTGATGGAAGCGATCTTCATCTCGTTAGCCGGCGGAATTGTGGGCGCAATCCTAGGCATGGCCCCGCCGCTGGCCGCGCGGTTCTTCACGGCTTACAAAGTGCCGATCTCGCTATGGTCGGTGGTGATTGCACTCGCGACCTCTGTGTTGGTGGGCGTGATTTTCGGAACGCTGCCCGCTACACGCGCAGCGCAGCTCGATCCGGTAGAGAGCCTGAAATACGAATAGGAACTGGCCGTCCCGGCGAATGTGCCTGTCGCGCGTGATTTCCTCCCTTTCGTCGCTGACGCTCGGTTTAGCAGGCGACTTGGCGGATGCCATATCGCCTGCAAACTCTGGAATCACGAACGCATATGAAAGGGCGCGCCGCCTACTGGACGTAAGCGACGCCTTCGAGAGCGGCCTGGAGACAATCGATGGAACAACGCGACATCTCCACGCTGGTGAGTGCTTCGCGCAGATTCTCTGCGCTTGCACCGTAGCCATGCCCGGCAAGAAAGTTCGCGGCCAGGTCGGCGGCCTGCCAGCTATCGAGTTGGCCGCGCAGCAACTCGCTGCGCAGGTTGGTCAGCTCCGCAGCGCTGAACTTCTCGATCTGTGGCGCAACCTCCGCCTCCAATTCGAGCGGAAGTTCCGCGGCCGTGTTTGCCTGAAATAAATCGTTTCTCACCCGGTCTTCCATGGCCTTCCTCCTTCCCCTCGATTCGTGTGGTACCTGTGTTAACCCAGTACGCAGAAAATGTCGCGCCGGTTTCAACGTATGGCCCTCAACCCTGCATATAAAGAGACGCTGACTTACTCTATTGGTATGTATGCAGAAAATGAATCTCTGTTTGGTGCCGTGAATCGCGAGGGTCTGCGATGAGCGGGTCCGGCATGAAACGTGGGCAAAATGATGAACCAAAGCCGGATTTTCTAGAGAAACGCGGCTTTACGTGGGGAGCGTTAGTAGCTCTCCTTGTTGCGACGCTAGTGGTGGCGCTGGTGCTTGCTTATCTGATTACGGTACGCAATTTCCCCGCACACTGAAAAGTTGGGTGACCGATTACTGTCGCGCAGCATCATTCAGTAATGCAGGCAACCCATCGCGGATAGGATAGCGTCGACCGCAGCCGGTGCAGAGATCGTGTGGTCGTGCAGTGACAGTGCTGCGTGGCATGCGGGGCATTGCCAGCATGCTTAGTGCACGATCGACGGGTGGCTTCTGCATCTTGTCCAGATATGCTCGGAACGAGTATGCACGGATATCCCGGTGGGGATGCGAAAAAGACAGATCTCTTTCGCTTCGGTCGAGATCACGGTAGGTATGCTTCACCGGCCTCTAAACTGGAGAGCAGCGTGCCCGCGCCGCGGCAATTACCATAGAAGAAGTGACCCTCTCGATTGACTCATGGGTCCGGTTTGATGGAGGGGCATGGCGGACGCGCGTAGGTTGGATGGCACGGCGATCGCGGCAGCGATCAAGGAAGACGTGGCACGCGAGGTGAAGACGCTGGCCGCACAGGGCATTCGGCCCGGACTGGCAGCGGTGCTGGTCGGGCATGTGCCTGCGTCTGAGATTTATGTTCGAAGCAAGGTGCGAACCTGCGAAGAACTGGGCCTGGGAAGCGATCTGCTGACGCCGCCCGAGGCCGTTACGACGGAAGAGATGCTCGCATTGGTGGCTGAGCTAAACGGCCGCGATGATGTGGATGGCATTCTGATCCAGCTCCCGTTGCCGCCTCAGGTCAATGCGAAGCGACTGCTGGAGGCAGTAGCTCCGGAGAAAGACGTCGACGGATTTCACCCGGTGAATGTCGGAAGACTGCAGACCGGTCAACCAGCGCTGGCACCGTGCACCCCCGCGGGGCTGATCCAGATTTTGAAACGCAGCGGCATTCCGATCGCGGGGCAGAATGCTGTGGTGGTCGGGCGCAGCGACATCGTCGGGAAACCAGCGGCGATCCTGCTGCTTGCCGAGAACGCGACGGTGACCATCTGCCACTCGAAGACGCGCGATTTGCCAGCCGTCTGCCGGAGTGCGGACATTTTGGTGGCAGCGATCGGACGTCCAGGATATGTGACGGCAGATATGGTGAAGCCGGGCGCGACAGTGCTGGATGTCGGCATCAATCGTCTGACGACGGTGGAAGAGTTTGACCGTTTCTTTCACGGCAACACGCGGCGCGAGGAGTTGTTCCGAGTGAAGGGATCGACGCTGATCGGCGATGTGCATCCGGCGGCCTACAAGATATCGGGCGCCTACACGCCGGTGCCCGGTGGCGTGGGTCCGCTGACGATTGCGATGTTGATGGCAAACACGGTGCGCGCGGCCAAGCTACGCCGCGGCCTGCTGTAAGGCACGCGGATGTTGCGCGTTGGCCTGACCGGTGGATTGGGCAGTGGCAAGAGCACCGTAGCAGCGACCTTCCGCAGCCTTGGCGCGCAGGTGATGGAAGCGGATGCCGTAGGCCGGGCCATGATGCAGCCCGGCGAAGCGGTGTACGAGCAGATCGTGCAGGCTTTCGGACCGGATGTAGTGCGGGCCGACGGAACGCTGGATCGACGGAGGCTGGGACAGATCGTCTTCACGGAGGGACGCCTTGCGGAGCTGAATGCCATCGTGCATCCGCCGGTGATCGCGGAGCAGCGGCGCTGGATGGAGGCGCTTGAACGGGAGCAGCCGGACGCGGTAGCGATCTACGAGACGGCGGTGCTGTTTGAGGCCAGCAAAGCTGCGGGGACGCGTGACTGGCAGGAGCGGTTTGACCGCAGGATCCTAGTGACCGCGCCGGAGGCCTTGCGCATCGCGCGGTATGTGGCACGCATTGGGGGCCCGGATGCCGACTCGACCACGCGCGCGGCGCTTGAACAGGAAGCGCGGCAGCGCATAGCCGCTCAAATGCCGGAGCAGGAAAAGATGCGGCTGAGCGATACCATCATCCGCAACGATGCGTCTTTGGAAGATGTGACACGGCAAACCGAAGCCGTGTATCGAGAACTGCGCGCGCTGGCTAAAGTTTCGCGATGAACAGAGCGCAGTGAAGTAAGGAGAGAACGACCTGTCTATGAACTTTCGCCGTCTTGCAGGGCTTGTTGTTTTGATTGTCGCCGGGTTCTGGTACGTCACGACGTATGGTGTTCCGGGCGTGCAGGAACTGCCGCGGCTTGCGCATCGCGAGTTGCCGCTACTGACCCACGAGGTGCGGCTGAAGCACTCGGTCGATCTGACCGTGGCCGACGCGCAAAGCAGCTATGACAACGTGGAGCAGAACAACATCGCGGTGTACAAGCGGGTCCTGCCCGCAGTGGTGAACATCACATCCACAGCGGTGGCATACGACTTTTTCTGGGGCGCTGTGCCACAGCAGGGGCAAGGGTCCGGATTTATCGTGGACGCGCATGGCCACATCCTGACCAACTACCACGTGATCGAGGGCGGGCGGCAGATTGAAGTGACGTTATCGAACAAGCACAAATACAAGGCGCAGGTGGTGCTGACCGACAAGCCGCACGACCTCGCGTTGCTGCAGATCGATGCCCCGAATCTGACGCCGGCTGTGCTCTCTAGTTCGCAGAACCTGCAGGTGGGACAGAAGGTCTACGCGATCGGCAATCCCTTTGGGCTGAATGGCACAATGACGACCGGTATTATCAGCGCGCTGCGCTCGGTCCGCGGGCCGGAGGGCAACCTGATCGAGAACGCCATCCAGACGGATGCGGCAATCAATCCAGGCAACTCCGGCGGCCCGCTTCTGAACTCGCATGGCGAGGTGATTGGCATCAACTCGCTGATCGCCACGAATCCGAATGAACAGATCGAGCAGAGTGCCGGCATCGGATTTGCGATTCCTATCAACACCGCGAAGGCAGTGCTGGAAGATTTCGCCCACTATGGGCGCATTCGCCGGCCATCGCTGGGCATCACTTCCCTGCCGATCGGGCCAGACCTGGCGCAGCAAATGGGACTCGCTGCGGACTATGGCGTGCTGATCCAGCAGGTGCTTCCGGGCGGCGCCGCGGAACGTGCCGGACTGCACGGAGGCAACAAGCAGGCGTACCTTGGGAACACCCCGATCTATCTGGGCGGCGATCTCATCATCGGCATTGACGGCAGGCAGGTGACCAGCCAGCAGGATGTCTCGCAGATCATGGACGAACACAAGACCGGCGATACGGTGACGGTGACCTTCCTGCGCGGGCAGCGCAAGATGAGCGCGCACGTGACGCTGGAGGAAGCCGGCACGCGTGCCGCGTAAGCTGGGGCGGAAAACGATGGCAGCTGGACAAGGAGCGCGATGAGCAAGTGGACACCACAGCAGATGCCGTCGCAGCAGGGACGGCTTGCGATTGTGACCGGCGCCAACAGCGGGATCGGCTACCAGACGGCACGTTACCTGTCGCGTGCCGGGGCAGCTGTGATCCTGGCCTGCCGGAATCGAGAAAAGGGCGAAGCTGCACGCGCGAAGATAGTCTCCGATAGTCCAGCGGCGAAGGTCGAGATTCGCCTTCTCGATGTTGCGGATCTCGATTCTGTGCGAAACTTCGCCTCTGAGTTTCTCAGGGAGAACAGGCCTCTCGACCTGCTGATCAACAACGCCGGCGTGATGGCGATTCCTGACCGTCACACCACCTCACAGGGATTTGAGACGCAGTTTGGCACCAACCATCTGGGCCACTTCGCGCTCACCGGACTGCTGCTTCCGGCTCTGCTCCGCCAGCCGAACAGCCGCGTGGTAACGGTGGCGTCGATTGCCCACAAAGGTGGCAAGCTGAATTTCGATGATCTGAACGCGGAGCACACCTACGATCCGCGTGGCGCGTATCAACAGTCGAAGCTGGCGAATCTGGTTTTCGGCCTGGAGTTGGATCGTAGGCTGCGCGCGCACTCTGCACAGACAACGAGCATGATTGCACATCCTGGCGTAGCAGTAACAAACATCGTCAGCAATGGCATGGGCACAGGATTCAAGGGGCGCATTGTGAATATGCTGCTGCCTTTGGTTGCGCAGTCGGATGATCGCGGCTCATGGCCGCTGCTCTACGCCGCGACCTCGCCCGATGCGCATGGCGGCGGGTATTACGGGCCGAACGGCATCGCGGAAGTGAAAGGGAGCCCGGTCGAGGTGAAGCCCAAACCGCATGCGCTGGACCCGGCCGCGGGTCAGCGATTGTGGGAGATATCTGAAACGCTGACGGGTGTGCGTTACGAGACGCTGGATAGATAGCTATCGGCTGCGCACATAGCGACGGCCTTCCACGACATAGTTTCCGGAGAGCACGCGGACGATCGCTTCGGTGTATGCAATGTGTTCTTCCGCAAGAATGCGTGTGCTCAGAGCGTGTGCATCGTCCGTTTCGTACACAGGGACGGTGCGCTGCAGGATGATGACGCCGTGGTCGAGTTGCTCATCGACAAAATGCACAGTGCAGCCTGCCACTTTGACTCCGTAGTCGAAGGCCTGATGCTGCGCTTCGAGGCCGGGGAATGCGGGCAGCAGCGATGGATGAATGTTCAGGATGCGTTGCGGAAATGCCTGGATGAAGCCGGGCGAGAGCAGCCGCATGTAACCGGCGAGACAGATGAGATCAACGCGATGCTCGCGCAAAGCGGCGGTGATGGCGGCATCGTGCTCGGCGCGCTTCCGGCCGCTAGCCTCGACCGCGAGCGCCGTGAGGCCGCGTTCCTGGGCGGCGGCGAGTCCGGGAGCGTCGGCTTTATTCGAGAGGACGACAGCGATTTCGGCATTAGGAATCCGGCCGCCCGCAACACTGTCCGCGATCGCGAGAAAATTCGAGCCGCGACCGGATAGCAGTATGCCGAGACGATGGCGCGTGCTCATGCGCAATAGACCGTTTTCACAAAAGGTGTAAGGGTTGTCATAACGATCGACGCAGCTTTTCCGTTAAGAAAAGCTGCTCTTCTCAGATGCCGATGAAAACTCAGTATTTGTGAAAAGGGTATAGCGAACGGTGCGGTCGCCGTTCACGGTTTGGCCGATGACGTGGAAGGGCTCGTCGAGGCGGCCGAGCAGCCCCTGCGCGCGTTTCCATTTTGCCTGCGGAATGGCGGCGATCAGCCCGACACCCATGTTGAAAGTGCGAAGCATCTCGTCCTGCGGCACATTCCCAAGCTGCTGGAGGTAGGCGAAGAGCGGCGGAATGGGCCAGCTTGCGGTGTCGATTTCGGCGGAGATGTTCTTGGGCAGAATGCGCGGCAGGTTTTCCGTGATGCCACCGCCCGTGATGTGCGCCATGCCCGCGACAACGCCCGCGCGCGTGAGCTGGCGGATGACCGGGAGATAGCTGCGATGGGTTTTCATCAGCGCCGCTCCGACCCTTTCCTTGAGCGCGGACACACGATCGCCGGGCTTGTGGCCGGCAGTCTCGAAGATAAGCTTGCGAGCGAGCGAGTAGCCATTGGTGTGCAGGCCGGTGGAAGGCAGGCCGATGAGAACGTCACCCGGCTGGATGCTTCTTCCCGTGATGAGCTTGTCGCGGTCTACGATGCCGACAATGAAGCCGGCCAGGTCGTATTCGCCGTCCGCATAGAACCCGGGCATCTGGGCGGTTTCACCGCCGATGAGCGCGCAGCCATTTTCCTTGCAGGCCTTTGCCAGGCCGCTGACGACCTTCTCGATGACTTTGTTTTTCAGGCGGCCGGTCGCGAGATAGTCGAGGAAGAAGAGTGGCTCAGCACCCTGCACCGCGATGTCGTTGACGCAGTGATTGACCAAGTCCTGGCCCACGGTGTCGTGGATGCCAAGCTGAAAGGCGATCTTGAGCTTTGTGCCCACGCCATCCGCGCTCGAGACGAGGACTGGGTTCTTATACCGCTTCAGGTCGGGCGCAAAAAGCGCGCCGAATCCGCCGATGCCGCCCAGCACACCGCGTGTGAAGGTCTGCTGCGCGAGTGTCTTGATGCGCTCCTTGGCCTGGTCGCCGCGGGCAATGTCGACGCCGGCATCGGCGTAGGTGACTGGGGTCTTTTTTGCTACTGGCAACGGAACTCTTTCTTGCGCAAGAAATGGCAGTGAAGTCTCAGTTTATCAGTGGAGATCGGGCTGTTGCGCGTGTTCGAAGCGGTGGAAGCGCTGTTCGAGTTGCCACTGTTCGCGCGCCTTCGGGCTGGCATCCAGGAGAGCGCCACATGTGAGATCGGGCTTGCTGCCATCGCTCAAGCTGCCTGTGCAGATGGGCTGCGGATGGCGGTAGTCATGGTGGCTCCACAGGCTCGGGCCGGGGAGGAAGCTGTACTCGATGGAGTTACGTGCCATTTCTTTGAGATCGGGGTAAGTAAGGCCGAAGGTCTCGGCGGCCAGGACGTATTCGTGCGTGAGGTCGATACGCGAGACACCCTCATCATCCGTGGAGAGCGCGACGGGGACGCCGTGCTTGAGATATAGCGGCAGCGGATGCGTCTTGCCATTGATGCCCAGGATGACATTATTGCTGGTCAGGTTGATCTCTACCATGATGTGGCGATCGGCCATGGTCTTCAGCAGCTCATAGGGCTTATTTTCATACATGACATCCACACCATGGCCGATGCGCTGCGCGCCTGCGATCTCCACCGCCTGCCGGATATGGAAGCTGAGACCCTCCGGCGGCACGAGTCCCGGCGCGATCTCGCCCGCATGCAGGGTGACAGGCACGCGCCGATAGAAGGGGCGCAGCGCGGCGATCATCTGCATGTGCAGGGTGTAGTCGGCCATGGAGTACTCGGCGTCCTCCGGCTGGACGAGATTGATGCCGATGTAATGCGGATGCGGCGAGGCGAGGTCGGCCGCCGCGACTTCAAAGCCGAGGACGATCTGAGCGAAGACGGCCGGCGGCGGCATGTTGCGCAGCACCTGATAGAGGTAGCGCACCTCAACGTTGCAAGCCGGTGCGGGCTGGGCCGTCTCGCATCGCTCCTGCTGGCGACGGGTCTGCTCGAAGCGATCCATCTGCTGGCGGATGGCGAGTGCCTGCTGGCTGAGACCGGCATCGAGGAGTTGTTGACGCCACGCCGCGTAGCCGGTGCCGGGCGGGACGGGCTTCGCTCGCGCGATGACGGCGAAGGCCGCATCCGGAGTATCCATCAGCTCGAGATATTGCTCGTTCTGCGCCGCGGCGCGCTCGGCCACTTCATCCACCCACTCCGGCTTATGGCTTTCGGAGAGACCCAGGAAGCGATCGAAGCTGGCGAAGAAATGGTCGTGGCCGCTGTTCCCGGCTGAGGGCACAAAAGCGCGCATGGAGAAAGCGTCTACGAGCTTGTCATAGAGCGGTTGATTCTGCTGCAGTATAGATGCGGCGACGGTGCCCGCAGTGCATGGTTCAATGGCAAGCGGGGTGCCGCGGTGGGCGAAGCCCAGCGTTTGCGGATCGATGCACACATGGTCCGCGGCGGCATCGCGCAGCCAGCTTTCTGCGTAGACGGCGCCGGCAAGGTGGCTGTGCAGGTCACCGCCTTTGGGCATGCCGGCGAGAAAGGCGCGCAGAGCGAGCGGGCCGGCGGCGCGCGCCTGCTCCATGCTGGCTGCGGCCTGTTGCTCGGCCGTGCGGACTTGCGCGGGCGCAGGAAGAAACTGCAGCAGAATGGTAAACAGCAGAGTAAGCTGCGTGAGGCAGGAGCGAGGACCTTGCATGCTTGACATGGCTCGAGATGGAGATAGATAGATGCGTCGAATGGCTTCCAGTGTAGGACAAACTCTGATCTTCCTCCTCGCAATGTGCGGGTCGGTGCAGGCGCAGAGCTGGCTTGCGCCGATTGAGGATTTCACGCCGACGACCAGTGCTCTGCACCTGCGGCAACACGTCGAAACGGAGAAACCCTTTACTGTGGCGGGCCAGTGCGGGGCCTTTATGGGCCAGCAGGATGGACGGTTTGAAGCATGGCTATTTCCGGTGAAGATCGTGAGCCACATGCAGATCGAAGCGCGGATGGAAGGCTACGATGTACCGATCGACGTAACGGCGCATGCGGCCGAGATCGACGTGGAGCCGGACCATACGACCATCACCTATTCGCATGTTGCCTTCACACTGCATGAGACGTTCTTCGCAACACAATGCGGGCCGCAGACCGCTAGCAAAGCGAGCACCGGCGCGATGGTGGTGTTCACGCTCGACAGTATCCGGCCTACGACACTAACCTTCAATTTCACGCCAGAGGTGAAGCCGATGTGGCCGGCCCCGCAGCTTGGGCAGACGGACGCAGAGTGGATCCCCCTAAACCCACACGTTGCGAATGGATTGACGGAGCCAGGCTGGTACATGCTGCATACCGACTGGCCGGAGCTGTCTGCGGCGGTAGCCATGCCGGGCACGTTGCCGGGTATCCTTGCGCCCTACCAGGAGCGGCCAAAGTTCTATCCAACGCAGCTCATCCTGCACTTTGACCCGAAGACCGATCGAGGAAAGGCGTATCCACTGCTGATGGCGATGGGACGCACGCGGGCCGCGGCCAGCCCGGCTAGCCTGGAAGCTGCACTACGCGAGGAGAATGCGCAGGCGTTGACGCTCTATCAGCAGAATGCCGACTACTACGCGCACTTCTTCGACAATCGCATGACAGTGGACACACCGGATGCGGCGTTCAATGATGACTTCCGCTGGGCAGCCATCTCCATTGACCAGTTGCGTGTGCGCCACGGCAACGAAACGGGTCTGGTGGCTGGGTTTTATTCCTCGGGTGACTCAGCGCGACCGGGCTTTGGATGGTTTTTTGGACGCGACTCGCTTTACACCGTCTATGCCATCGATAGCTATGGTGACTTTGCGCTGACGCGAACGGAACTCGAGTTCCTGATCGCGCGGCAGCGCGCCGACGGGAAGATGCCGCATGAGTATTCGCAGACCGCGGACTCGGTCGATTGGGCTTCGACACCTTATGAATATGCAGCCGCTGATTCAACACCGTTATTCCTGATGGCGATGGAGGACTACGTGGATGCGAGCGGCGACACGAGATTTCTGGAAAAGAGCTGGCCAGCGGTCGAGAAGGCGTGGGATTTCGAGCGCACACACGACACGGACGGAGACGGCATCTACGACAATTCCCAGGGCACCGGATGGGTGGAAAGCTGGATTCCGAAGATGCCGCATCAGGAGATCTATCTCGCCTTGCTGGATGAACAGGCGAGCGGCGCGATGGCGCGGCTGAGCCGGCGCGTGCAGAAGTTGGATGTCGCAAGTCAGGCGGACGAACGCGCGAAGAACATCGCAGTCAAGATTCCCCAGGAGTACACCCAGCAGAAAGGCATGAATGCCTTCAGCTACAACGGAACGGAAGGCGTGGACAACACCGCGACGATCTATCCTGCGGTCGCCTGGTGGGATGGTCATGTGGGGCTGCCGCAGGCGGACGAGATGTTCGCGCGCTGGGCTTCGGACGAGTTCTCGACGGACTGGGGCACGCGCGATGTGGGAAACCACGAGTCAATCTACGACCCAATCAGCTATCACCAGGGGTCGGTATGGCCGCTGTTCACGGGATGGACTTCTGTCGCCGAGTATCGGACAGGGCATACGCTGAGCGGCTATGCGCACCTGATGCAGACCGCGAACCTGACCACCGCACAGGACCTGGGCGCGGTGACGGAGTTGCTGAGCGGTGACTTCTTCACTCCCTTCGGCCGGAGCACGTCGCATCAATTGTGGTCATCGGCGATGGTCGTGATTCCCGCGGTGCGCGGAATGTTTGGGCTGTCGCTGGATGCGGATTCCCGCAGCATCACGGTGGATCCGCGACTGCCGGCACAGTGGGACCATGCAGTGCTGCACAACCTGCACCTCGGCGATCAACTGATCGACCTGCGCTTTGAACGGACCACGGTGGGCTGGGAAATTCGCGCACAGCAGAAGGACGGCAAGCCTGTCACGCTGAAGAGCGCAGCCCCTAGCACGAAGATGCTTGCAAGCGGCGCACTGGAGATCCCAACGCCTGCTGTGGAAGTAGGGATGAATTACGGAGCCGATGCCGCGCTCCCGCTGCCCGGCGCACGCACGTCGATGGTGAAGGTCTTGCGGCAGGAAGCAGGGTCGCGTTCGCTGGCATTGCTGCTGGAGGGACAAGGCGGCAGTACGAAAATGCTTTTTCTGCGACAGCGAGAGCAGCGCGATCGGCTGCATGTGGAGGGCGGAACCGTCATGGCCGATGGCAAACTCGCGGTTCATTTTCCTGCTGGAAACGGCTACGTTCGCCAGCAGGTGACACTGCGCTGGTAAGCAGATCGGCCGGCTGCGCAGTCCGGTCTGGATGGTATACTGACGCAGTTGTCTCGCTCGCTGATTCGCCCCGAAACACTTCTTGCTCCGGCCCCGGAACAAGAGCGGAAGGTGAAGCGGCATCCCGAACGGAAGAGTGAACAGCACTTCCAGCGCACGCGTTGTGCGAGAGCTGGCCAGATAGCTCAGTGGTAGAGCGCGGCCCTGAAAAGGCCGGCGTCGGCGGTTCGATCCCGTCTCTGGCCACCATCTACATTGACGGATGGCTACTTCTGGTCGTGTTGCCAGAGCATGAATGCTCCCTTGAACGCGTTATCGTTTGATCCGAGAAAAACCTTGGGCGGCAATCTCTTGATGAGCTTCGCGTTCCCGCCGCCAAGCACTACATAGTCGGCCTCCATCGCATTCGACATCAGCTCGATGACTTTCATCACGTTCTTCTCCCATGCCTTGCGGCCGTCCCGCTTCAGGCCGGCCTTGCCGAGATAGTCCTCGTAGGACTTCCGTTTCTTCCACGGCAGATGTGCCAGTTCCATTGCCTGTACCGAGCCATCCACGACCATCGCAGAACCGAGACCGGTGCCCAGCCCGAGGTAGAGCATACGACCCCCTTTGTAACTTCCCATCGCTTGCATAGCGGCATCGTTGAGGAACTTCAATGGCTTATTGCCGAAGGCTTTCTTGAAGTCGAAGCGCACCCACCCCTTGCCGAGATTGTGCGGCTCTAGCAGCGGCCTGTCATGGATGACCGGGCCGGGAAAGCCGACAGAGACATGATCATATTTCCAGCCGGCGGTGTGCTGGTGGATCGCCTTCATCATGACCTGCGGCGTCATCTTCGGTCCGGATGGAACCTTGATGATCTCGTCCTGTTGCTGCATGCGGAATTTCAGGTTGGTGCCCCCGATGTCGACACCCAATATATTCATGCCATCTCCCTGTCACGCGAATCAGAGCGCCTTCCATATATACATGGATCGGCGCAGCCTCGCGAGACTGCTACTGCAAAGCAGCGCTTCAGGATTTCACGGAACCAGTTGGGGAGAACGCTTGGGTATCTGTGGGTGAATGGCTGGCAATCAGCGCGCTCCACCGTGATTTTCGCGAATGCTGCAGTCCGACATCTGGTCGCGCATACGCCGCAGACTCTGCAGCCCAGGAGCGTAGACCCTTGCCGTCTCCAGTGTGGCGCGAGCCGCTGTCGCATCTCCAGCCATGCACTGCACGCGCGCCAGATTCATTGCTAGGCCAGCGATGTCCTGGTTCGCGTCGAACGCCGGTTGCAGCAACGCGAGGGACGCCTGCACTTTGCCCTCCTTTGCCCGCAGAATGCCAAGGTTCGAGAGCGCCGTGAGGTCCCGCGGATCAAGTTTCAAGACTTGCTGAAATGCCTCTTCTGCATCCTGGCGCTCTCCATGCTCGGCACTCAGAAGCCCAAATGCATCGAGTGCGCTCGTATCGTTTGCGAGAGCTGGCCGCTGCTCCCGCAACAGCTTCCATGCTGTCGACTCGACCGAGGGATTGCCTCCGAGCAGCGCCTGGTAGTACGCCATTGCAAGGTCCCGCCTGGTGGCACCAGGTGACAGAACAGGAGTAAGGTCCATGCTTTGCCGATGCTCTGTACCTGGCTCGGCCGGGGGCGGCAGCAGCCGAAGGATCCGGTGGTCTGTCCACGCGACGTGCGGGATGTTTTCCGCTCCCGTGTGCCGCATGTGACAGCTTGTGCAGTCGGGATTCTCCGGATGATGTGACGCAGCGAATTGCGGCTGGCTGTGGCACGCGAGGCACTTCGTCCGGAAAAATGCTGCGCGCTGTTCCGGCGCGGGCGTGAAGTGGGGATCGTGACAGCTTGTGCAGGACATCTTATCCCCGCTCATACGTTTGCATGTGCTCTGAGCGAGCTGTTCAACTTCGCTTACTCCGCGGGCAGTCAGGCTGCTTCCAGAGTAGACATAGAAGGCGAGATAGTCGGAAATAGAATCGCCGGGATGATAGTCAAGCGCAGAATGCCCGGCGCGTTCTACCGAAACATCTCCCTCAAGATGGCAACTGATACAAACCGAATCGCGGCGACCTGGCGGAAGGCGTGCCGGATTCACGATGGCTGCTTTGCCGCCGCTGCTCACGTGACGCTCCGCATTTCCGTGGCAGGCCTCGCACGTGATCCCTGTGTGCAGAAATGGCAATCCGCTGTATCGGTTGATGGTTCCTGAGTCGCTATGCTGAACCGCACTCATGTGGCAGCGCAGACAACTGCTTTCCATCGCGAGCGAGGGCGGCATCTCTGTCAGCTCCGCCAGACCTGGCTTCATGTCGTAACTGTGGGACGCCGCATACCACGCGACTGGCGATTCGAATAGATATCGATTGTTTTCGTACAAATAGGTAGTTCCTAGATGACCCGAGCCCAGGAAATAATTGAGAGGATATTTCCCGGAAATACTCGCGTCCATACTGCTGTGAAAAGCCAGCTGCGGATTCCCGTGCTCGTTCGCAATGGTGTATTCGACGCCGGAAGATGTGTGAAGGAATGTGCCAGGAATCAAATTTTCTCCAGCGATCCCGCTCGCGTGTGCCATTGGGGTGGACAGGTATCGTTGGAAGATTTCTTTATGACACTTGGCGCAGTCTACGTCTGCGACGTGAACTGGAGTCGCCTGATAGGCCTCCGCTGCCGCTGAAAGCAGAAGGATCAGCAGAATCAGAATTGGCCTTCTCGGTCGCATGCCCCACTCACTTCGCTTTTTTCGGAGAACATTTAGGACAGTATTCGCGTGTAATGCCATGGCCCTGCTCTATCGTGAGAATGCGATCCACGCCCGTGACGGCGACCTTCTCAACCGGTCCTCCTCCTGGCCAGTGAATCTCTACCGAATCGACGGCCAGGGTCTCGCCCAGACCGAAGTGCACACGTGGATCGTTCGAAGAGGCGAAGCTGCCACCACTCAAGACGTCTCCCCGCTGCGTGATCTTTCCGGCAGTTACGAAGACGGCAGCGCCGACCGCGTCGCGAGGCTTGCCGGCTCCTCCGATAAGCTGAAACTCGATCCAGTGATGATGATCAGGGTTCACATTGCGGAGGAGCGTAGGGGTGGAGTCAAGGTTGTTCAGCACGACGTCGATCTTGCCGTCGTTGAACAGGTCCCCGAAGGCCGCGCCGCGCGCCGGCACCACTACAGCAAGTCCTGTTCCCTGCACCGCCGGCACGAGTGCGAATTTGCCATTGCCGCTGTTTCGCAGCAACAACGGACGCTGAGCGAAACTTGTACCCCAGTCGTGCTCATCGACCTGCTTATATACATGACCACTGGCGATGAATATGTCCTTCCAGCCATCGTTGTCGTAGTCGAGGAACCCATCGCCCCAGCTAAGAAACGGAATCGTGTCCTTGGCTACACCGGCTTCATAACTCGAGTCGGTAAAATTCAAGTCGTCATCATTCCGGTACAGCACTTTATAGTCGTCGGAGAAATCCGTATCGAGAATGTCTAGACGGCCGATGTTTCGGTCGTCGCCAACCGCGATGCCCATAGTGGCTGTATCGCGGCCATCATGATTGACGGCATAACCTGATTCGAAGCTGAGATCCTCGAAGGTGCCGTCGCCTTTGTTCCGGTAGAGATAGTTCGGAGTCGAGTCGTCGGCGACCAGCAATTCCGGCTTCCCATCGCCATTCAGATCAACAAACAGGGATGTCAGACCGTAATAGCCAGGGGCGTCGGCCACTCCGGCTTTCTGGCTGGCGTCGCTAAACTTTCCGTCTCCGTCGTTGTGAAAGAGATGATCGTGCTCGCCCCTGAGTCCGCGCGGCCCACAAAAAACGCTGGCGCCGCGGTACTGACAATAGTTAGAAACGACAGCGTTCGATCCGACGGCAGGTGGATTGTGGAAGTCGTAGGCAGTGTAGCCGGGTACAAACAGATCCAGCCGCCCGTCACCGTCGTAGTCTCCGAACGTGGGGCCCGTCGACCAGCCGCCGAGCGCGACGCCCGCTTTCTCCGCAACATCTGTGAAGGTGCCATCGTGATTGTTGTGATACAGCCGGTTCTGTCCCAGATTCGTGACATATAGATCGGGCCAGCCATCGTTGTCATAGTCGCCGACAGCAACGCCTACGCCCCAGCGATCGTTTGTCACGCCCGCGTGTGCCGCCACGTTCGTAAATGTGCCATCGTGATTGTTGTGGAAGAGTGCAGCATGTGGCGATTCGGCCTTTCCGTTCATGGCATCGTAGGTCATGCCGTTGACGAGATAGATGTCCAGCCACCCGTCATTGTCGTAATCAAGGAGCGCAACGCCGCTCCCAATCGACTCCACGATATAGTTCTTGGCGCTGGATCCTCCGGCATAATGCCAGGTAGATAAGCCCGCTTGCCTGGATATGTCCTCGAAGACCACCGGGCCGCTCGGCACAAATCCTCCAGCAGTAATGGGACGATGTTCCGCATCGTGTATGGGCGCGTAGACACCGCCGGTGCTTGCGCCACCCTGAGTGGAGTTTTCCTGTTGCGCTACTGCAGCGCCGTTCAGGAAGACGAATGATACGAGCGCACCCGCTCTAAAAAGCCGGCAAATAAACCAGCTCGGCCGCGCTATCTGCTGCTTCCAAGCCAGCCATTTTCGGTCAGTGAGCCGTGCTCTTGATGTCGATGGATTCATTTGCCTGTGCGGCGACCCCTTCGCTTTGACGGCGCTGCAGGCGGCCGTAAGTACGCGTTTCTTCCTGCGCCGCCGCTGTTTTTCCCTGCGTTCTGTAGACGGAAGCAAGCAGGAAGTGGATGGATGGTTCGTCCGGACTGTCCTTCTCCGCGAGAAGCAAGTCGGGAAGCGCCTCATCCTGTTTGCCCGTCTTGATCAATGCCCGCGCGCGATCGACGCGTGCCTGCATCAACTCGGGACACAGATCCACGGCCTTATTCAAATGCGTGAGCGCCTCGCCGGAATCGCCGTTCGCCTCCAGAATCGCGTTACCCAACTTCCAATGGGCCATGCAGTTGTTCGGATCGTGTGCCAGGCCTGCCTCAAATTCTGTACGCGCTGAATCCCACTTGGCGATCGACCAGAACGTGTTTGCCATGTGGATATGAGGGTCAGGCTGATTCGGCGCGAGATCGATCGCCTTCTTGTATTCGACGAGCGCCCCGTCGTAGTTGTGCATGCTCTCGTCGATCTCGCCCGCGACCTCGTGTGCGACGACGGAGTTTGGATCGATCTGGTTGATCTTTCCCAGAGAGTCTTCCGATAACTGCAGGTAAGTTTTGCCGAGCAGATACCAAGCTTCCTGATCACGTGGGTTCTGTTCCGTGTAGCTTTTTAGCAAATCGACCGCGCCGTCGTATTGGTGAAGGTGGATGCGGACCTTTGCCAGGGCCATCTGCACCACGGTGTCCTTTGGATTGGCGCGCAGCGCGGTTTCTAAGGCCTCCTCAGCCTTCTGCATCTGCCCGGTTTCCAGATAACTCATCCCTAGCATCGCGGAGGCGGTCGGCATGTTGGGATTCAATCTCAGGCCTTGCGACAGTGTCTGCGCGGCGTGGCCGTAATCCCGCTGATTGAAGTAGAGCCGTCCCAGATTGTTGTAGGCAGCAGCAAGATGCGGCGCCAGCCGGATCATTGCGCGATATTTCTCGATGGCTGTAGGGATATCGTCGTGTTGCTGCGCCGCCTGTGCCTGCGCGTATAACTGCTGCACCTGGGGCGTCACTTCATCCTGCGGCAGTGCATGGGATGCGGCACACGCGGCGCAGAACAAGAACACGACAATGGAACGCGAAAACATAGCGCGGAAGACCGACTTCATGAAACCGCATTATAGAAGGCTTCAGAAAAAACCGGACTGCATTGTCGCAGTCCGGCTGGAGAGAGCACGTCGAGTTTGGTTCCAGAGGTCAGAATTCTAATCGGAATTGGATTTGGCCTTGCCGATTGGAAGGTCCATTAGCGTTATTGGCGCCCTGCTGGATAACCTGCCCAAAGGTACCGTTATCGATGTTCGTATCTGGCGGGTAGAAGATGGTTCGGTTGAACAGGTTGAAATAGTCCAACTGCAGAATGCCTTGGAAGCGTTCGCCGAAATAAAAGTGCTTTCTGACGTTTGCATTCTCGTTGTAGTTCGCAGGTCCACGGAGTTGGGAATAGTTTCTCGTGGCATTTCCGAGAACGTAGATCGACGGTGTAGGCGCGAAACCTTTCGGGTTGAACATTTGAGCCGCGCTGATTTTCCCCGTAAAGTATTGGTTCGCGCGGCTGTATCCGGCCGTGCTGAGACCAACACTGCTGACGCGATCAGGCCGCAGCGTTATGTTTGGTCCCGAGGTAGATTTCCCGGGATATGGATCGCCATTTTCCTGGATACCGCCGTTGTTGCAACTGCATAGCGGCTGCCCACCCTCATAATCCAGAATCCACCCTACCTGCCATCCACCAAGTAACTGGCCCTCGAACCCCTTGTTGTTGAAATACGTTTTGCCAGGGCCGATCGGCAGCTCATAAGTGCCGCTCAATTTCAAGGTGTTGGTCTCGTCGGAGCCAGAGACGGCCCATTCCGGCCTCTGGTTGTATTTATTCAGAGCGGCAGCAGTAAAGCTGCTGAAACCGCTGCTGGTGTTATCCCAGAGCCGGGAAAGTGTATAGCCAGCCAGGAAGGACAGACCGTTCGTGAAACGCTTCTCTGCCTGGAACTGCAGCCCCTGATAGTAGGTCGTGCCGAAGCCCTCAAAGTTATTGTAGATGTACGAATATTGAGGATATGGCGTTAAGGATTGTCCGACCGTAGCCGATCCGCCAAAGTCGTTGACGAAGTTTGGATACGGAAGCGCATAGCCTTTAGCCTGCGCGCTGCCATCGGCAAAGCTGAGCTGGAGATCGCTTCCCAGAGAAAAGTACTTGGCGGGATCAAGTTGGTTGGGAGTATTTAGCTGGCTGGGGAGATGGATGACGCGATTGCCCACCCATGCGGCGGTGATGAAGGTGTTCCACGGCATCTCGCGCTGCACGTTGACGTTCCACTGCTGGCTATACGGCGCGTATCCGTCGTTCTTGCTGAAGTCATTGATCTGCGTGCCAATGCCAAGGCCCGCGCTGAGAGGATGAGGACTGGGGTTAGGCATGATGTTCGTATCCCAGCTTCCATAGGACGAGGCCGTTCCGCCTGTGGTGCCGCGGGTGAAGGAGCCGACCAGCAGGTTGCCGTAGTTCACGGCCGTCTTGTTGGTGCCGTATTCGTAGGCTCCGCCGTTCAGGAAGGCGACCGCGAATCCCGCCTGGACGACCATCTTGTTGCTGACTTGATAAGCAAAACCGATACGCGGGCCGATATGTCCCCAATGGATGTCGGCACGCTTATAGCCGGCGCATCCATTGCAATTGCCGAACTGCGTGGCCGCGCCGGGCAGATTGCCTGCGGCTGGATTCGCCTTCGTAGGATCGAAGAAGACGATCAGATTGTGATTCTCCGTGAAGGGGACCTGGATATCCCAACGAAGTCCGAGATTGATCGTCAACTTTGGAGTCAACTTGATGTCGTCCTGGATATAGGGAGAGAAATCAAGGTTCCGCAGACGCAATTCCTGAGAGTTGCTGCGGTTCGCGGTATCAGGCAGTCCCAGCAGATAGCTGGCGAAAGAGCTTCCTGTTGTGCTTGTGTTGGCAGGGTCAGCCGTCTGAATCTGGCTGAAATTGAATGCACCTCCCGCCGTCTGCTCTTCGTTGTCATCCTGATAGGAACGGCGGAACTCCAAGCCGATGTTGAAGGTATGCCGTCCGTGGCTCCACAGGTAATTATTCACAATCGCGATCCCGAGCTTGCGATTGATGGACTGCAGCCATGCGCCGCTGGTTCCCCAGCTGGTCGGAGCATGTGGACCGTCGAAGAGGATGTTGGTCGGGATCACGCCATCCGCAACCGCCGGGAAGCTGTACTTGGTCTGGTTGAACTGATTGTTGATCTCGCCGATCCAGCCGAAGCCTGCCGTCATCACAAGATTCGGGCTCAGCGTGTTGTTGTAAGACAAGCAGGAATCCGCTGCCCAGCGCCGGCTCATACTTCATGCTGTTCAGTGGGTTTGGCTGAATAACGAATCCGGGTGGTTGTCAAAGCTGTAATTGCTGAAGCTGTTCCGCCATTGGCTGTAATGCAGAGACTGTGTCTGCGTCAGGTTCTGGTCGATGGTGAACCCCCACACATGCTGGATGTGTGGGTTGATGAACGGAGCGAAGCTTTTGTTGGAGTCCAGGCCGCCTACGCCACTGCCGGGACGGTCGGGATTTGGTAGGTATTGCAGCAAGCTCGCTGATGTTGGGCTGATGCGATTTGCCGGGATGATATTACCTGGGAACTGCAGGCCGGTGAGTGGATCGAAGATGGGAATCAATTTGCCGGTGCTACCGTCGACGAAGTCGCTGAAGTTGCCAGTCTTCTCGAGAGCGCTTGGCACTGTCGAAACATCCGTGCTCTTCGTTGTTCTGCTTGTACCACTCCTGGCTGTAGTGGAAGAAGGTCTTGTCGCGTCCGTTATAGACCTTCGGGATCCAGACCGGGCCACCGACAGTGAAGCCGTAGTTGTTTTCGTGGTCCGTAGGAGGATGCGTGGAACCGCCGCAAGCCGGACCGTTGAAAAAGCCAACCGAATCGAAGAGGCTGTTGCGGTTGATCTCGAAGAGATCGCCATGATAGCGATTGGTGCCGGAGGCCATCTGGTATGTCAGAGCGCCCTGGCCGAGGCCAAACTGCGCAGAAAATGTTGACCGCTCGACGCGGAACTCCGACACCATCTCGTAGGGCGGGTTGAAGTTGGTCGTGTAGCCTTCGGTCTCCGGTTGCGGCGCGGGGATGCCGTTATAGACGAATCTCCTGCTCGAAGTCGACGCCGCCGCTGATGCGGTGGGAGAAAGTGCTGCCGTTCATACCGGGCGCGAGGAACTGCAAGGAGTCAATCTGCCGGCCTCTGCCCGGATACCTCGGTCGGCAGCGCCTTCACTACGACTGGCTCGATCGTGGAACCCAGTTGCGGTGCGGTCGTGTTCAGGCAATCGAGCTTGCTTCGACCTGGACAGTATCCGTGACGGCGCCGTTCGTCATCGTGATGTTGATAGTGGAGGTGACGCTGACTTCGACGTTGACGTGGGTCTGCACCGCTTTCTTGAATCCGCTCTTTTCCACCGTGACCGTGTAGGACGCCGGGAGTGAGACCAGTGAACGAGTAGGTTCCAGAGCTGCTCGTGACCGCCTTACTCGAGACTGAGGTGCCCTCATTGGTGATGGTCACGTTGGCGTCCTGAATCACCGCTCCTGAGGAGTCGGTCACTGTTCCTGTGACGCCGGCGTTGGCCTGCGCCCAGACCCCGCGCGCGGCAAAGAGCACCAGGCACAACGTCAGGAACTGGATTGCAATGTGGATGGAGAGACGTGGCCTGCCACGGTCCTTGAATATGGGTGTCACAACCGCCTCCTGAAACGCTCAAATCGTTCAATTCAGTCACTGCTTTTTAGATCCGTCCCGAAGGGCGGTCTTCGTGGGTCCCGGGTCATCCCTGTGATAACGATCCCACCAGAAAATCAATGGACATTACCCTAGCGATTTACGTTTCGGCCTGTCAAGCAAAAATGTCAGGCAGCTTTGCCAACGCATCAAAACATCGTATTTACGGGCCGGGGCAAGCCTGTTCCGATCAAGGAAAAACTTATCCCGCTATTGAATCTCTTAGTTAACTCCTGGTGACGTTCCCAGTAATTCAGCTCATGCCGTCCCCGTTCGAGGGGAAGGCGATAAGATCATGCTTTCCGCGCACACGTGCCGCAGCGCCTCAGTTTCTTCAGTCGTATGCATTAGTGGGGTGCGTTTATCGCGTCGAGGGGTTCTGATTTGCTCATCCGGAAGGCTTTACTGCGACGTTTGGCTTTGTTTCTATTCTCATTTGCTGTGGTGACCACGTCAGCGGTCACGCGCGGCCAAGAGCGCAAGCAGATTCAGGAGCCGCGCGAGCACTGGTCTGCTATCTGGATCTCGCATCCCACCGCGCCACTGCGCGAGCCGATCGTGCTCCATTTCCGCAAGTCCATCGATCTCGCCGCCGCGCCGCAGCACTACATCGTCCATGTCAGCGGAGACCGCAGGTTTCTTTTCTACGTAAACGGACAGCGCATCGGCGCCGGTCCCGCGGCGAGTGACCTGCCGCACTGGCGCTACGAAACCTTCGATCTGGCGCCGGCGCTCCATGCGGGCACGAACCTGCTGACCGCGACGGTGTGGAACTTCGGGATCTACTCGGCAGTTGCTCAGATGTCGGACCGCACCGCGTTTCTGGTGCAGGGCGATACGGCACAAGAAGCTGCAGCGGATACGAACGGAAGCTGGTCGGTGGCGGAGGAGCCCGGAATCACAGTCGTGCCGCGCGCCAACGATGGCCGCAGTGACTACATGGCCGCCAGCCCCGGCGAGATGCTCGATGCGGCGAAGTACGGATGGAGGTGGCAGCAGCCGGGCGATACGTCGCTGCACTGGGTGGCTGCCCGTACGGCGATGCGCGAGGACTACGGCTCCGATGCAGGCCAGGCAGCATCGCGAGCGCGATGTCGCGAACATTCCGTGGCGCCTGATGCCCGATCCATTGCCACAGATGACGTACAAGGAGGAGAGCCCGGGAGCGATTGTCCGCGCGGGACTGGCGGATGCGGCAGCATCGGGATTTCCGAAGAGCGCGCTCCGCATTCCCCCGCACACAACAACGCAGGTGCTGCTCGATCGCAAGACGCTGACCACCGCCTATCCCGAGCTGACATTCAGCGGCGGCCGCGGCTCGCGCGTCGTCCTTACCTATGCTGAGGCGCTGTACGACGCACAACTGAAGAAGGGCAACCGCAACGACATCGCGGGCCGGCACGCGATCGGCTTTCATGACATTGTGCTGCCCGATGGCGGCAGAGCAGCACACATTCGAGCCGCTGTGGTGGCGCACCTGGCGATATCTGCAGATCGACATCGAAACCGGCGATGAAGCATTAACGCTGAACAATCTGGGCGCGCACGAGAGCACGTATCCCTTTGAACAGCGGGCCCTCTTCGATTCCGGCGATGCCGACCTGCAGCGCATTTGGGAGATCGGGTGGCGCACGGCGCGCCTCGATGCGCACGAGACCTATATGGATACGCCGTATTACGAGCAGTTGCAGTACATCGGCGATACGCGCATCCAGGCGCTCATCTCGTATGCGGTGACCGGCGACGACCGGCTGGCGCGCCAGGCAATTACGGCGTTCGCCAACTCGCACATCCCGGAAGGACTGACGCAGAGCCGCTATCCCAGCAGCCTGGAGCAGATCATTCCGCCCTTCTCGCTCTATTGGATCGGCATGCTGGACGATCTGTACTGGTATCGTCCGGATGCGCAGATCGTCACAGAAAATTTGCAGGGAACGCGCGATGTGCTGGCGTGGTTCTTCGGTTATCTGCAACCAGATGGCTTGCTGCGCGAGCCACCGTATTGGAATTTCGTGGATTGGGTGCCGGAAGACGAAAAAATTCCGACCTTCGATGCGCACGGCGAATCATGCGTGCTTTCGCTGGAGCTGGCGGGCGCTCTGCGCGACGCGTCCGAGCTCGAGCGCGCGCTCGGCGATCCTGCCGTTGCAGCATCGTACGACGCGCGCCTGAAGCACATGCGTGAAGGCATCTATCGAGCACTGCTGGTCACCGGAACGAAAGCTGCTGGCCGACACTCCGGACCGCACCCTCTTCAGCGAGCACGCAAACATTCTCGGCGTGCTCTACGACGTGATTCCAAAAGGCGAGCAGCAGGATGTGCTGCGGCGCATCGTGAATGATCAGGAGCACCTGATACCGGCCAGCTACTATTTCCGCTTCTACCTGGCGCGCGCGCTGGAACATGCCGGACTCGGCAATCTCTATCTCTCTTCACTCGGGCCGTGGCGCGAGTTGTTGCCGATGGGCTTCAGCACCTGGCCGGAGATGCCCGGCGACTCACGCTCCGACTCGCACGCGTGGAGCGCGCATCCGACCTACGATCTGCTCACGATTGTCGGCGGAATTCATCCCGGAAGTCCAGGCTTTCGCACGGTAAGGATCGCCCCGGAGCTTGGCGATTTGAAGAAACTCACCAGTTCGCTATCCGCACCCGCTTGGCGAGATCGTTGCGCAATATGAGGTGACAGGCGCGCGGACTCCATGCCGAAATCACATTGCCGACTGGCCTTAACGGCACCTTCGAATGGCAGGGACAATCGCACCCGCTCAGTGCTGGAAAGACGACTTTCTAACCTTCCATAAAGAGCTGAGCATTCGACCGACGGAGCTACGCGCCAGGCAATCCGGCGACAAGCGCGACCAGCGCCGCGCCGCCGAACAGGCAGAGCATCTGCAACGCAATGCCGAGCCGGCTGTGCTGGTGACGCAGTTCAGGCAACAGATTCACGCAGGCGATGTAGAGGAAGCTTGCTGCACTGATCGGCAGCAGCCAGTAGACGGCCGTTCCGCCGCTGGCGCCAAAGGCGGCGACTAACGCCACGCCGAGCAGCGCGCCGAGCGACGGCAGCACCGCCATGCGCAGCGCGCTTGTCGCCGAGTAGCCCGCATGCAGCAGCACGGCAAAGTCGCCGACGCGATGGGGAACCTCGTGCAGGCTGATGGCCAGCGCAGTGATCCAGCCAACGCGCGGGCCAGCAGCAAAGGCGGCGGCCACCGAAACACCATCGAGAAAACTATGCAGGCTGCTGGCGACGATCAGGTTCGCAGGACGAAGCGAGTGATGCGCATGGCCATGAGCATGGACGTGCACGACGCCGCATGTATCGCCAGCGTGCACGATCGCGGCAACGATCTGCTCCACGCAGAAGAGACCCAATATGCCCCCGACCAGCAGATACCAGACGCGCGGCGTGTTGCCGAGCGCGGCGATTGCCTCCGGCAGCAGATGCAGCAGTGCGGTGGCCAGCAGCAGCCCGGTGGCCACGCTAACGAGATAAGGCAGGAACGCGCTCAGCGCATAATCGCGCCGGCGCAGCAGCCATGCGGCCAGCATCGCCACCGCTTCCAGTGCGAAGACAGCCAGCAGTGCGTGGGCGACGAGTGACGATGTGCATGGAGAGACGAGCCTTGTTGATCTCAAGCGAATAGTGCGGTCCTGATACCGTTAATGATAACAAAGACTCGTTATCTGCTGCCGTACGACTACGTCCCTTCACCGGCGCTCCGCGCAGCGAGCGCAGTTGCCATAGAGCAGCAGCTCATGTCCTGCCACACGAAAGCCCTTCGGCGGCCGCGGCAGCACTGTGCCGGCACAATCGCCGAGTTCGTACATCCGCCCGCATTTCCGGCAGTGAAAGTGGTGATGGTGCGCCTTGCCCGCAACCTCATAACGAGTCGACTGGCCGGGTAGCGACACGGGATCGAGCCAGCCTTCCGCAAGCAGCGACTTGATGTTGCGGTACACAGTCGCAATTCCCAGCGTCTCAAAATAACGCTGCGCAGCGATCAGTGCCTCTTCCGGGGAGAGTGGACGGTTCGCTTCGATGAAAGCGTCGCGGATGGCTTGCTTCTGGCGCGTATTGCGCGGAACCGGTTGCGGCATAGCGGCTGATGATAGTGACGTTTCAGTTGCATCAATAGTGTACGGGAGAGTCCTCGGTTTGTTGTTGTACAAAGGAGGCGCCATGCGAATGCTTCTCATTTCTCTGCTGCTCTCCTCCTGTGTCGCGAGCGCTCAATCACAGCCTGTCAACTCGGCAGCACCACCTATGATTGCGAGCCCGGCGAGCGCATCGTCAGCCGTGAGCCTGGCGGCTCGACGCGCTCAACTGCTGCATCGTGGCGTCAACGCCAGCATGTGGTTCGCTCAGGCAACGGACTATTCACCGGCACGGCTGCGCAGCTACACCACTCCCGACGATATTGCCCTGATGCACGCGATGGGCTTCGATCATGTGCGGCTCAGCATAGACGGCGACGAGCTATTGCGCGGCGCTTCGCCCAACGGCCTGAATGCCGCCTTCGTCGCCGAGCTCGACACTGCCTTGAACACGATGCTGAAGGACGGTCTACGTGTCATCGTCGATGTGCACCCTTCCGACGAGTTCAAGTAGCAGCTTCGCACAGAGGATACTGCGGTCACGCGATTCTGTGCACTGTGGACCGCACTGGCTAGCCACTACGCGCAGACCGACCCGGACCGTGTTTTCTTCGAGGTGCTGAACGAACCGGAGTTCGACAACGCGCAGCACTGGGCCGCCGTCCAGGCGCGGGCCATCACTGCGATCCACCAAGCCGCGCCTCACCATACCATCATCGCAACCGCCGGGCACTATTCCGGCCTCACCGACCTGCTCACTCTGGAGCCGCTCGCCGATCCCAACGTGATCTACACCTTCCACGACTACGAGCCCTTCCCTTTCACGCATCAGGGTGCGACCTGGACGATGGCAGAGGTGCGGCCTCTTCGTGGAGTGCCGTATCCATCCTCTCCGGAAAGCATAGCGGCCGCGGTCTCGCAGGAGCCGCTGCTCAGTGGCCAGCATTGGATCAATACTTATGGGTTCGATCGCTGGGATGCCGCCCGTATCCACTCGGAATTGGCCTTCGCGGGGAAATGGGCTGCGCTGCACCACGTGCCGGTGTATTGTGGCGAGTTTGGCGTGTATCAGGCGTTCGCTGATCCGGCGATGCGTGCCGCGTGGTTGCACGACACGCGCACGGCCCTGGAGGATCAAGGCATTGGCTGGGCGGTGTGGGATTATCAGGGAAGCTTTGCCGTGGTCACCAAAACAGATGGCAACGCCACGCCAATTCCGGCTATCGCCAGCGCATTGGGCCTGCATTCGCAGTGATTGCAGCTTCCAGGTGCTCCCGTGAATCCAAGTACAGATGCGCTAGTCACGCGTAGATTTCGCACGATCAAGGAGAGCAAGACTTTATGGCGCCAAAGCCGGAATCGATTGAGAGCCTGAAGCATGCCCCGGGAGTCGAGGGCATGGTCGAACACATCCTTCATCGCTGGAGCCCGCGTGCCTATGCGGACCGCGATGTTCCGGCCGAGGATCTGAAGAAGGGGTTCGAGGCGGCGCGCTGGGCGGCGTCCTCCTACAACGAGCAGCCATGGCGCTTTCTCGTCGGGCACCACGGCGATGCCACGTATCAGAAGATCCTTGATTCACTCGTGCCATTTAACCAGGGCTGGGCGAAGAGCGCACCGGTGCTGATACTCTCCGTCGCGCGCAAGCACTTCGCGCACAATGGAGAGATCAACCGTCACTACTGGCATGACACCGGCGCAGCGATGGCGAACTTCGCCGTGCAGATCACGGCGCTTGGGCTGCACTCGCATTCCATGGCCGGCTTTGATCACAAGAAGGCTCAGGCTGCGTTTCATATCCCGAACGACTTCGAGACCGTCGCAGTGACGGCGGTTGGATATCTCGGCGATCCGGAGACGCTGCCCGAGGGGCCGCGCAAGTCAGAACTCTCGCCTCGCGAACGCAAGGACCTGAAGGAATTCGTCTTCTCCGAATGGGACAAGCCGGCGAAGTTCTGATTCGCCGCGGAGATTGCAGCCGCTTAGCGCGCCGGCTGCGCCTCCTGCAGTGAAGCAACGGCCTCTCGCGCGGCATCGATTGTCGCTCCGATGATCTTATGCGTGTGTGCCGTACCCAGAAAGATCGCCTCAAACTGCGAGGGCGGCAGCCAGACGCCCGCGTCGAGCATGGCGCGGTGAAATGCGCCGAAGCGCGCGGTGTCGGAGTTCGCTGCCGTTGCGAAGTTCACCACGCGTTCGTTTGAGAAGAACCATGTCCACATGGCGCCTACGCGATTCGTTGTCACTGGAACGCCTGCTTCGGAAAGCACTTTGGCGACGCCTTCAGCGACCAAACGACTCGCTTCTTCGATATTGCTGTAAACCGCTTCGCGATTTTTCGCGAGATGCTCGAGCGTAGCGACGCCTGCGGCCATGGCGAGCGGGTTTCCGCTGAGGGTGCCGGCCTGGTAGACAGGACCGATCGGGGCCAGCAGATTCATGATCTCAGCGCGTCCACCAAAGGCTCCGCAGGGCAGACCGCCGCCGATGACTTTGCCCAGGCAGGTCAGGTCCGGCGTGATGCCGTAAAGCTGCTGCGCGCCGCCATGGGCGACGCGGAAGCCGGTCATTACTTCGTCGAAGATCAGCAGCGCGCCATCGCGTTTCGTCAGCTCGCGCAGCGCTTCCAGATAGCCGGGTTCTGGCGGCACGCAGCCCATGTTGCCGGCGACGGGCTCGATTATGACGGCCGCGATCTGGTTGGGGCGCGCGGCGAAGGCCGCTTCTACGGCGGCGATATCGTTGTACGGCAGCGCGAGGGTAAAGTGCGCGATCTCCTCCGGAACGCCCGCCGATCCGGGGATGCCGAAGGTGGCCACGCCCGAGCCCGCCTTCACCAGCAGGCCGTCCGCGTGACCGTGATAGCAGCCTTCAAACTTGACGATGTACTTGCGATTCGTGAACGCGCGCGCCAGCCGGATCGCTGACATCGTCGCTTCGGTCCCTGAGGAGACGAAGCGCAGCTTCTCCATCGACGGCACCGCCTGCGTGATGAGTTCCGCCAGATCGGCCTCGCTCGCCGTGGACGCGCCGAAGCTGGCGGAGCGCGCCGCCGCCCGCTGGATCGCTTCGACGACTGGCGGAAACGCGTGGCCCAGGATCATCGGACCCCAGGAGCCGAAGTAGTCGATGTAACGATTGCCGTCGGCGTCCCACAGACATGCGCCTTCCGCGCGTGTGACGAAAGGCGGATCGCCGCCGACGGCGCGAAATGCGCGGACCGGCGAATCCACTCCGCCGGGTAAGAGCTGTTCTGCGCGCTGCTGCAAAAGACGGGAGCGATCGAGTTTCCGCATTGTTCTCAGTATAGAAACGGACTAGCCGTGCCGTACGGGCATAGGCGCAGGTGGCTCGCTCCACTTGGGTTGGTTCTCTTCGCTCACCTGCGGATTGGTGGGCGACCCCACCCCTCCCCCTCACCGGCGGCTTTCCAGTTTTTCCTCGTAAACTACTGCCCCACAGAGACTTAGGTGGTTGTCCGGCGCGCAAATTCGTCATTCACGACTAGTTACGGGTAAATTCCTCTATTCATTGGAGTTACAGACACGATTTCGCCTTATTTCCGGTGCAATCCTGCTCCCGGTTCGCAACTCACTGGTTTCAAAGGGTTTACGCCTAAATTCGCCCAAGGAAAGAAGTTACGATGCCGATCGAGGGCCGCGGACAGGATCAACTGCGAATCTATTACAACCTTGATTCGAGGGTATCAATTCGTATGGGTCGAAGTGGCAGCTATTTGTAACTGCGGGTGGATTGAATCTCAATTTGGGAATGGTGCGCGACAAGTGGTCCGGCGCCGATATTGCGGCGGTTGGCGAGCGATTCCCGATCACGCAGCTCGTTTTCGGTGGCCCGCATCCACAGCCGCGAATGTCGAGCTCAATGAGCGCATTGCCGTGAATGTGCAAGAGTATCTCATTGACACTGATACTAAGACATCTATATAAAGACATCTAAATATGGCCAGGACCGATGCTCTTCAAGGTTCGCTCGATTTGCTCGTGCTCAAGATATTGTCGCGGCGTCCGCGACTTCACGGATACGCGATCATGGCTGCCATCGCCAATACATCCGGCGAAGTGCTGCGCGCAGAAGAAGGCTCGCTCTACCCAGCGCTGTATCGGATGGAGGAAGCGGGCTGGATTCGCGCCGAGTGGATCAAGAAAGACACCGGCCGCCGCGCCCGCGTCTACGAACTGACCGTCGCAGGCAAAAAGCAACTGGGCGTGGAAGAGTCGCGCTGGCAGTCCGTCAGCCTGGCGATCAATCGGGTTCTCCGGGAGGTGTGACATGTCTTTGTGGTCGCGTATCTCGAATGCCGTGTTCGGCGAGCGCTTGAATCGCGAGATCGAGGAAGAGTTGCAGTCACACATTGAAGAAGCCATTGCCTCAGGACGCGATCCCAAAGAAGCGCACCGTGCATTCGGCTCCGCGCTGCACGCCCGCGAAGCGAGCCACAGCATTCGTGTTGCCGGATGGCTGGAATCACTTCTCGCGGATGTAAGGTTCGGCTGGCGGCAGCTCTGCCGCAACAAGGTCACATCCGTGGCCGCTGTGCTTTCCCTCGCGCTCGGCATCGGCTCCTGTGTCGCCGCCTTCCGTCTTATCGACGCCCTGCTCTGGCGCCCGCTGCCCATCTCCCATTCCAGCAAGCTCTACGTCCTCTCCCACAAGATGACCGGCTTGTACGGCAAGCCCGCTGAGGACGACCACTGGGCCACGCCAGACTTCAACCTCATGCGGGATGCCGTCAAGGATCAGGCCGAGCTCATCGCTATCAGCGACGCCGACCGCACGGACATCACCTGGTCCACCGACGACGAGATGGAGAAGGCCCACGTCGTTTATGCCTCCGGCAACATGTTCCCGGTCTTCGGTCTTGAGCCAGCGATCGGCCGCCTGCTCGCCCCCGCCGATGACCGCAGCGCCGGTGTCGCCCCCTATGCGGTCCTCTCATGGGACTACTGGAATCACCGCTTCGGCCGCGATCCCCACGTCCTCGGCCGCTCGCTCCACATCGGCGACCAGAACTTCGAAATCATCGGCGTCGGCCCTCGCGATTTCACTGGAACCGAAAAGGGAACGGTCACTGACATCTTTCTGCCCCTCAGCACGAACCGCTTCGCCACCCAGGACAGCATCACCTGGCACCGCATTTTTCTGATGTTGAAATCCGGCGTAAACCCGGCCACCGCCCTTGAGCCGCTCCGGCAACATCTCTCCGCCGTCAGCCACGCCTTCGAGGTCGGCTGCTCCACATGCTTCCGCGGCATGACCCCTGCGACCATCGACCGCTATCTCAATAAGACTCTCGTGTTCAATCCGGCCGGCGCCGGCATCTCCGATCTCCAGAAAGACTATCGACGATATCTCAGCATTCTCGGTCTCCTGGCCGCTCTCGTTCTGCTCATCGCCTGCGTCAACGTGGCCAACATGATGACCGCCCAGGCCGCCGCCCGCGGCCAGGAGATGGCTCTGCGAATCTCAATCGGCGCCGGCCGTCGTCGCCTCGTCCAGCTCATCCTGTGCCAGAGCGCGCTGCTCGCCCTCTTCGCTTCCGTCCTTGGCGGACTCTTTGCGGCGTGGTCGGCGCCCTTTGTGCTCAGCCTCATCAATCCGCCCGACAACCCCGCGCGCCTCGCCCTTTCCGCCGACTCGCGTGTGCTTCTCTTCGGCTTCGGGCTCATTATCCTCGTCGTTCTATTGCTTGGTTTGCTTCCTGCTCTCCGTGCCTCTGCCGTCCGGCCCGTCGCCGCACTCAAAGGTGGTGAAGATCCGCATTCACGACGCCGTCTCATGCGTGGAGCCATCGCTCTTCAGCTCGCTTTCTGCTGCCTCGTCCTCTTTCTGTCTTCGCTCTTCGTCGCATCCTTCGAGCGCCTCGAGAACCGCCCACTCGGTTTCTCCACCGACCGTCTGCTCCTGCTCGAAACCGTTGCCGGCAAAGGCCAGCTCCCCGTCGTCTGGAATCAAACTGCCGAGGCGCTCCGTGCCGTCCCCGGTGTCGATTCGGTCGCCATCTCAGGCTGGCCCCTTCTTGGACGCATCAAAATCAACAGCGACATCTCCATCAACGGCGCGCCTCCCAGTCCGACTCCCGCCTTTTTTCTGAACGTTTCTCCGGGCTGGCTCTCAACAATGAAGATCCCTCTCGTTGCCGGCCGCGACTTTCGCCCGGAAGACACCTCGCCGGGAGCCGCAATCGTGAACGAAGCCTTCGTGAAGACCTTCTTCCCCGGTCAGGACCCCATCGGCCGCACCTTTGCGCGCGGCGCCAATCGACCACTCAACAAGATCGTCGGCGTCACCCCCGACCTCCCTGGCCACGACCTGCGCGAGCCCAATCGGGCCGTCTTCTACGTCCCCTTTGCCGGAATCGACGACGAATCGGTACCCACGGTCGAAGGTTTCGCCACCTTCGCCATTCACACCAATGCCCAGAACCCGCTCGCCCTCGCCGGCTCCCTGCGCCAGCTCATCGCGCAGCGCCACAATGGCCTTCGCGTCTCAAACGTCACCACACAACTCGATCTGGTCCGCGACCAGACCATTCGCGAGCGCCTGATCGCCATGCTCGCCGCCTTCTTTGCCGCCGTCGCGTTGCTCCTCGCCGGCATCGGACTCTACGCTGTTCTCAACTACTCCGTCATCCAGCGCCGCCGCGAGATCGGTATCCGCATGGCGATTGGCTCGACTCGCGCCGGCATCGTGCGCATTGTGACTCTCGATGTCTTGCGGATGATCGCGCTCGGGGGATGCGCGGGCGTCGCGCTCGGATTCGCCGCGGCGCGCTATGTCGAGTCGCTTTTCTACCAGGTCAAACCAACCGACGCGGGCATGATCGCTTTGCCGACATGTGCCATTCTGCTCACCGCCGTCGTTGCCACAGTCCCTGCCGTGCTTCGCGCGCTGCGTACAGACCCGACCGAGATTCTGCGCGCGGAGTAAGGAACGAGTCCTGTTGATCATGAATCTGCAGATGGCGATCGATTTTGCAGGTTCATATGACGCCAAATCGCCGATTGCCTTACCGACGTCCGAGAGGTACCGGCAAGCCGGCTTCGGTGGCAAGCCGCTGCGTTCTACGCGTTCCGCGAGTTAACTTCGCTCGGACTCGGCAGCGAAGGCCATCGTGCGATCCAGTAAGCTGCTGCTTGGGCATGCGCATTGTTCTCACTACCTTTGGCACGCTGGGCGATGTGCATCCGCTCATTGCCGTGGCGCTGGAGATGCGGCGGCGGGGGCATACGCCGGTGCTGGCGGTGCCGGAGATTTTTCGTTCGAAGATCGAGCCGCTGGGATTAGCGTTCGCACAGGTCGGGCCGACGCTGAATCCTGACGATCCGCAACAGGTTGCTGACCTGATGGACATCCACAAGGGCACCGAGCGCACCTTGCGCGATGTGCTCTTCCCCGCGATCCGGCGGAGCTACGACGAGCTGTTGGCCGCCGTCGAGGATGGTGGCGGCGCGGACCTGATGCTTGCCGGGGAGCTCACCTATCAGGCGCCGGTAGTTGCAGAGGTGACGGGTGTCCGTTGGGCCAGCTTTGTGCTGGCGCCGCTCTCGTTTTTTTCGGCTCACGATGCGCCGGTGCTGCCGCCGTATCCGCAGCTGGCCAGGTTGCAAAGCGCTGTGCCTGCCACTGGACACGCGGTGACTCGCTTTGCGCGCTGGGTGACGCGCCGGTGGGCGGAGCCGGTGTATCGGCTGCGCGAGGAGCTGGGGCTGGATCGCGGAGCAAATGTCATCTTCGATGCGAAGCATGCGCCCAGCCTGGTGCTGGCGATGTTCTCGCCGCTGCTGGGCGAACCGCAGCCGGACTGGCCGCCGCATACGGAGATCACCGGCTTCGTCTTTTATGACGGCGATGGGGGAAAGCAGGAGCTTCCCGCGGAGGTCGAGCAGTTTCTGCAGGCAGGTGAACCGCCAGTGGTGTTTACGCTCGGCTCGGCCGCGGTGCTGGATGCGGGCGGCTTCTACGAGGAGAGCGCGCAGGCTGCCCTGCTGGCCGGGGTGCGCGCCGTATTGCTGGTGGGGACAGATGCGCGCAATGTACCGCAGACGCGCTCGGCCAGTCTATGCGTGGCGCGTTATGCGCCGTATTCGAAGCTGTTTCCGCAGGCTTCGCTGATCGTGCACCAGGGCGGTGTGGGGACGACCGCGCAGGCTATGCAGGCGGGCCGGCCGATGTTGGTGATGCCCTATAGCCATGATCAGCCGGACAACGCGCGGCGCATGCGGCGGCTGGGTATCGCGGGGGTGATTCGGCGGCAGGATTATACGGCTGAGCGCGCGGCGCGGCGGATTCGGCGCATGCTGGGACATGCGCGGTTCGCGAAGCGCGCCGCGGAAGTTGGCGAACAGATGCGCCGGGAGAATGGATTGGCGCGCGCATGTGATGCGCTGGAGACGCTGGCCCGAAGGCCGCAATAGCCGGACTTTCAAAATTGCCGGCGCCCGTACCGCCTATGGTTCGTGTCTAGACGCCCACCGCGTAAGTATCCAATGGATCCTGATCGCCGGCGTGCTTGTAGTAGTCGTACGGCGAGCGGTGATTGAATTTGTAACGCAGTCTGAGTTCACGACCAACGAGTAGACCAAGCGTTGCCACTGTCACCGCGACTCCGGTCCACGTGACAGTGCGCAGCAGGTAGTTCGGCTTGTTCTGGAAGGGCAGAAGATTGCTCATATTCCTTCTCCGCTCAGGTGCATCGTCGTCCGCACCGTGCTCTCCATCTACGCTCATGATAACGCAGCCATGTGACACACAGTCTGCATTACGGCCGTGCCGTTTCGGTCGCTCTTTCGTTACTTCGGGTGGCTTATTCCCTCAATGGAACGCAGCAGCGCGATTTTGCGTTCCGGCGGTAAAAAACTCGCCTCAATGGAATTGGCGGCGAGCTCGCGCAACTGCTCCTCGGTGAACTGAAACTCGCGTTCCGCCAGTCCGTATTCGCCCAGCAGGTCGCTTTCGAAGAGGGTTGGATCGTCCGAGTTCAACGTGATCATCAGACCGGAATCGAAGTAGCGGCGTACCGGGTGGTCCGCAAGCGACGGACAGGAACCGGTACGCACATTGGATGTCATACAAATCTCTACGGGAACTTGCCGCTGCACCAGCACATCCATCAGCTCGGCATCGAACTGTGCAGACAAGCCGTGACCGATGCGCTCGGCCCCGATGTTTAGCGCGCCCCAGATGCCCTCCGGCCCGACCGTCTCGCCGGCATGCGCGGTCAGGCGAAGACCTTTATCGCGCGCCTCCGCGTAGAGCTCGCGAAACGGCTCCGCGCCGGTGCGGCGTTCGTCGCCGCCGATGCCGATGCCGACAATCGAGGGATGCTCACTGCGCATCTCTGCCGCTTTGCGGAAGACGCGCGCTGCCTCTTCCACGCCGAAGTGCCGCACGGCGTCGAAGATCCAGAGAATGCTGATGCCAAAATCGCGCTCGGCGCGCAGCATGGCGTGCTCCATGCCGGCAAAGAGCGGCTCAAACTCGATGCGCTGCCAGTAGTACACCACGCCGACCGAAACGTAGACCTCCGCATGCACCACGCCCTGCGCCGCCAGCGACGCTGCCATGCGATAGGTGATGAGCTCGTAGTCATCCGGCGTCAGGAGCCGCTCCGTGATCGCCTTGAATGCCATCAGGAAGCCGCTGAAGTCGACGTAGTGATAGAGCGCCTGCGCCTGCTCGAGCGTGAGCCGCCCGGCGGGATGGCGCTCGCTTAATTCAACCAGCGTCTCCGGCGTGACCGTGCCTTCGAGGTGTAGATGCAGCTCCGCCTTGGGCAGCCTGCGCAGGAAATCGCTGGTCTTGTCGTTCACGATTCAAGTGTAACCAGCGACGCGTGTAGAAAGAAAAGCCGGAGCGATCGAGAGATCGCCCCGGCCGTTGATGAGTTTTGCGAATGCGTCAGAACGTATAGCGTGCAGAAAACTGTAGATGCCGTTCTTGCGAGCGCACCGGAGTTCCCTGGCTGGCAATCTGACCGAACGTCGTATCCGTTACGCCAGTGTCCGGGTTGTAATAGCTGGGAATGTTCAGCGCATTGAAGGCATCGAACCGGAAACCGAAGGTCTGCTCCCGGAAGGTATGGAAGTCCTTGAACGCCGACATGTCGACGTTCAGATATCCCGGCCCGCGCACGCTGCCGTTCGACGAAGTGCCGAAGGTGTTGCTGGCTGGCACACCGAACGCACAGATGCCGTTGTCGACGCCTGCTTGCGTGCAAGGGGTAGCAGACGGATCCGTGCCGAACCAGTTGTTAATGGAGCGATGGACGACCTTGAGCCTGCGATATTGATTCGCACGGGAAGTGCCATAGCTATTCGAGTTGTTGCCCGGTGCCGTGATGGTTTCCGGAAAACCTGAATAGGAGACGACCGCAGTAGCGAACCTCCATCCGCCGACAGCCTCATCTGCGAAGCGATTCATGTTTGTCCCGAACTGCTTGCCGCGACCAAATGGCAGGTCGTAGACAGCGGTGCCGGAGAAGTTGTGTTTGACGTCATAGCCGGCCGGACCATAATCCGCATGACTGTTGTAATAGTCCTGAAAGGCGCCGCTGTAGCCTGCGACCTGCAGACTATAGTTGCCAAAGCTATTGGTCATGGCCCTGCCATAGGTGTAGTTCGCGGTGAACTCCAGGCCGCGGCTGACACGTTCGCGCAACGTCGCTTGCAGCGCGTTGTAATTCATCATCGCCCGGGATTCTGTGATGAGCAGCGTGCTGGAGCCGATGCCCAGATTGGTGTTGTTGTAGAAGGGCGCGGTGGTCGGGTCGCCATTCACGAGGTACTGGTTGACGTTGCCATAGTCTTCGATATGCTGGCCTTGTTCACCCAGATAGCCCACCTGAAGCGACATGCTGCTGGTAACGGCATATTCAGTCGTCAGGTTCCATTCCTGAACATAGGCCGGCTGAATATGTTGCGGATAGATGTTGTATGTCGATCCGTTGAAGTTCACGTCGTTCGGGCCAGCGCTGAAGCCCTGCTGCACGGTTCGCGGATCACCGCCAGTAGCGGGACCGCCGTTTGAGGGAGCCGCCGGAGTGAGCTGCTTGATATCAACCGACTGCACGAAAGGCGTGATCGAAGTGAGGCGCTGGTTTGCGGCGTTGCCTTCAAAGAAACTGGTTGCGCCGTATCCGCCACGAACGACAAACCGCGGCGTCGCCTGATAAGCGAAGCCGAGACGCGGCATGAACTGCGTGTAAGTGGGTTGGTAGCAGGCACGGTTGCCGCAGAGCTTCGAGTTCGGCGGTGCGCCGGCCGGGATTCTCCCCGCGTACTCAACCTGGCCGGTGGTCAGGTCAATGTTGCCGGTCTTGTTGTTCTGTTCGTACCAGGGCTGGTCGTACTCGTACCGCAGGCCAAAGTTCAGCGTCAGATTCGGCATGATCTTCCAGTCGTCCTGGATGAATCCTGCAACGCGCCACTGCCGCTGGCCGACGAAGATGCCCTTGGACGTGACCTGGGCTTCATGAACCCGGTTGAGCACAAAGTCCGCGCCTCCATATCCGGTGGCGTTGCTCAGCAATGGGTTGCTTGTGTAGTCGCCGGTATAGCTGAGCTGTCCCAGAAATCCTGCATTGTTATCCGTTGTATAGGCGTTCTGATAACGAATCGCCTGCACCCCGATGCTGAGCAGGTGCTGCCCCTTCTGCCACGTCAGATTGTCGATGTAGCTGTAAGTGTTGTCGACAATGCTTCCGATGAACGCCGCATTGCCGCCGGCCGAGATATTGCCACTGATGTTCTGCGCGGCGTAGCCAGGATAGTTCTGCGACTCTCCGCCGATGCCGACGATCGAATTGCCGTTGAGACCGAAGATCCCGCTCGGATCACTCGGGACACCCTGGGTCCACTGGACGCGAGTGAAGCCGACACGCGCGGAGTTCACGATGGCGGGCGAGAAGACGTGGACCCAGTTGGCGCCGCCCAGCTTGGTCGGGAAGTTGTTGGCTCCTGGGAAAGCGATCACGAGGAAAGTGGTCTTCCCGTCGTAGCCGGTGCCCATCGAGTAGAAGCCCGTGATCTTATCCGCGGGCCGCGGATCGTATTCGATCTTGATGTCGCCCTGATTGTTGGCCTTGAAGGTCCGGCTCGGTCCTTGCAGGTTGTTTTGCGCGATGCCGTCGGTGGGAGCGGCGTTCGGCAACGGATAGAGTTCGGGGTGAGCGAACAGGTAAAGAGCGATTGGATTGGTGACAGGCACCTGGTTGTTCACATAAGGCGCGAAGTTGTTTTGCGAGTTGTAAAGCTGTACAGGCGCATTGCTGTTTGCTCCGCTCAGCAGCGCGGAAAAATCGCCACCCCGCATCGCTTGCGTGAAGACGCTGTCCTGCTCCAGGCCGCCCTGGTGATAACGCGCCCCAAGGTAGTCCACAAAGAAAAACAGCTTGTCACGCAGGATGGGCCCGCCGAATGTTCCGCCAAATTGCGACTGTGAAAAGGACCTGATCGGGACGATTGGGTTGGCGTGATTGTTGGACCAGGAATTGGCGTTGTAATTGGCATTCTGTGTGTAGCCGTACACCGATCCATGGAAGGAGTTGGTGCCGCTCTTCAACACGCTCACCACGCCGCCGCCGTTCACGTTGCCGTAGTCGGCAGGCGAATTTGCCGAGAGAATCTTGATCTCCTGCGAGCGATTCAGGGGCGGGGCTGTAGGCGATCAGGTTGTTCTGCGTCTCGTTGAGGTCGATGCCGTCGAGCGTGTAGTTGTTCGCCTGCGCGCGATTGCCATTAATGTTCGGGATATCGCTGTTGTATGTGCTGCGCTCGATACTGGTAGGGCCCTGCGTACCATAGGTCGTCACCGTGCCGGGCGTGTAGAGCGTGAGCGCCGAAAAATCCAACCCATTCAGCGGAATGTTTTGCACCGTGTTTGCGGTGAAGGTGGTGCCCAACGTTGGGTCGTTGGTGTTCAGAATGGGCGCGACGTCGCCTTGCACATCGACCGTGGTAGTCGCGGTGCCCGTCTGCAGGTGCGCATCGAACTTGGCGGTCTGAGCGACTTCCAGCGCGAACGCAGGCAGCTTTGCCGTGGCAAATCCCGGAGCCTGCACCGTGACCTCATACTGCGCCAATCGGCAGAAAGCGGATGCTGTAGATACCGGCGCCATTGGTCGTGGCCTGGGTATCACGCCAGTCGCGGTGTTATGCGCGGTGACCTGCGCGTTGGGCACAACTGCGCCAGTGGAATCTGTGACTGTGCCGCCGACGCTTCCCGTGACGGTCTGTGCCGAAAGCGGGGAAGGGATCGTTAACACAAAGGGAGCGAAAAGTACTGGCAAACATCGCCGCATGCGCATGGATGGCCTCCAAATACCGACGAGCACAGACCGCATTCGAAGGGGCCCAGGACTGCGACGAGGGAATGCTTATTATGCCCGTTTGACGGGCAAACGAAAAGATCGAGGAGCGAAACATTCTGCAAAGTGACAGATTCGCGGGACGAAATCGCGCCGCGCAGTCTGGGAACGTATCGGCAAGTTGCCGGGCAGACTTGCTAGCTGGCGAACTCGCTGCGCTTGCGCGAGTAGAAGACGTAGATCACCATGCCGATGATCAGCCAGCCGAAAAAGCGCAGCCAGGTCATGATGGGCAGGCCCGCCATCAGCAGCGCGCAGAAGGCGATGCTGAGGATCGGGGTGGCAAAGCCGCCGGGAGCGCGGAAGCTGCGGCGCCGCTCCGGCTCGCGCACGCGCAGGATGATGACGCCGATCGAGACCAGGACAAAAGCGAAGAGCGTGCCGATGTTGGAGAGGTCGGAGAGCGTGCCGATGTCAAGCAGCCCGGCAGGTATAGCCAACCAGGAACCCCGCGATCCAGGTGGCCACCGCCGGCGTGCGAAAACGCGGATGCACCTTGCCGAACCACGCGGGAAAGAGGCGATCGCGCGACATGGCGAACCACACGCGCGCCTGGCCAAGCTGGAAGACGAGGATGGAGGAGATCATGCCCACCATCGCGCCCAGCAGCACGATGAGGCGGATCCATTGCAGGCTGTGGTGGCCCGGCAGAATGGAGAGCTTCTTGAGCGAGTTGACGACCGGCGCTGCGTCGTCAACCAGCGTGTTCCACGGGACCAGCCCGGTGAGCACCACCGCCACCGCGATATAGAGCACCGTGCACACCACCAGCGTGCCGATGATGCCGATGGGCACATCGCGCTGCGGGCGGTGGCATTCCTCCGCCGCGGTCGAGACGGAATCGAAGCCGATGTAGGTGAAGAAGATGATCGAGCCGCCGGTGAGCACGCCCGACCAGCCGTTCGGGATAGTAGGGATGCCAGTTGCCCGGCTTGATGAAGTGCGCCGCGCCAAAGATGAAGATGAGGATGGCGGCGATCTTGAGCAGCACCATGATGTTGTTGGTGCGCGCCGACTCGCGGATGCCGCGCACCAGCACCACGGTCAGGAGCATGACGATCAGGAACGCGGGAACATTGAAGCCGAAGTGCCATCCCGGCGCGTAGAGCTGCTTGCCGGTGAAGTCGGAAAAGCCGGACGGAAGATAGGCGGGCGAAATCCAGCCGACGGACGGATGCACGCCGAACCAGTCGAGGAAGTCGACCACATGCGCGGCAAAGCCCACGCAGACCGCCATGTTCGAGACGGCGTATTCGAGGATGAGGTCCCAGCCGATGATCCACGCCACCAGCTCGCCCAGGGTGGCGTAGGTGTAGGTGTAGGCGGAGCCGGCGATCGGAATCATGGAGGCCAGCTCGGCATAACAAAGGCCGGTGAACCCGCAGACGATGGCCACCAGGATGAGCGAGACGGCCAGCGCCGGGCCCGCGCCGGGGCGGCCGATGAGCGCCTGATGGCGGATCAGATAGTCCAGCAGCGGCGTGTTGAGGATGGAGGAGGTATCGAACTTCTCGCCGGCGATGGCGGTGCCGATCACGGTGAAGATGCCCGAGCCGATGACCGCGCCGATGCCCAGCGCGGTGAGCGAAATGGGCCCGAGCGACTTCTTCAGCGCGTGTTCCGCGCACTCCGAGTCGCTGATCAGCTTGTCGATGGACTTGCGAGCAAAGAGTTGCGACAGAGGTGGCGACTCCGGCAGAAGGTTCCGGCCAGCGCGAGCACGCCGGCCGGATGACACTACCTTAAGCTATCTTCCCTGCATTCGTAGACAGGAAACTTCTTCTACCGCTTGCTCTGGCCGCGCGCTCAGCTTCTTGATCTTCTTCTTTTTGGAGCCGCGAGGCTCGGTGCGCTTGGCCTTTGGAGCCGCCTTCTTGCGTGCGGCGCGCTTCACCTTCTTGCGCTCCTGGGTATCTTCGATCTTCGTCGTATTTGCCATGTGTATCTCGATTCCTGAAATGTCGTCCGGCCGTATGGAGCGGCGCTACACCCGCTCAAGCTGGGCAAATTTCTCGACCAGCTTTTTCACGCCGAACTTCGTGAATTGTACTGTAATCTTCGCGTCGTCGCCGTCGCCCTCGCGGCGGAAGACCACGCCGTCGCCATACTTGGGATGGCGCACCCGCTGTCCGCTCTTGAAGCCGACCACGCCCTGTCGCCTCCGGAACCGGCAGCTTTGGGCGTTTCGCAGTCGCGCCGCCGCGGCTGCCAGAAGAAGCTGGCGATGTTGTCGATGGAGCCGGCGTCGTTGCGCGTTCCTCGGCGGCATTTCCGTAACTCTGCTTGTTACGATAACCGCCGGCTGCGGGAGCGCTCTGGTCTTCGTCCTCATAGCTGTAGTGGCGCTCGCCTTCCTCGTTGAAGCGGCCGCCGCTGCGGCTGGATGACCCGCTGGCATAGCTGGCCGCGTAGCCGCCCCATGTGGTGGCGCGCTCGCGGCCGCCGCTCAGGTCTTCCAGCAGATGCGGCGGCACCTCTTCCAGAAAGCGCGAGGGCAGCGCTGCATCCGGCATGTCGTTGCCGTAGCGGCGGCGATAGCGCGCGCGGCTCAGGATCAGCGTATCCATGGCGCGCGTCATGCCCACGTAGCAGAGGCGCCGCTCTTCTTCGAGGCCGGAGGGATCGGTGAGCGTGCGCGAGTGCGGAAACAGCCCCTCCTCCATGCCGCACAGCAGCACCAGCGGAAACTCCAGGCCCTTCGCCGAATGCAGCGTCATCAGGGTGACGCGGCTGTCCGGCTTGTAGTGGTCCGTGTCGCTGACCAGCGCTGCGTGATCCAGAAATTCAGCCAGCGTCTCGCCGCGCTCCTCCGCATCCTGCGCGGCGTTGGCAAGCTCCTTCAGGTTTTCAATGCGGGAGAAGGCTTCGGGCGTGCCTTCGTCTTCAAGCGCGCGGATGTAGCCGCTGCGATCGTTGATGAAGCGGATCAGCTCCGGCAGAGTGGCCTTATCGCCGGGCTTGCGGAATGGCGCGCGCTCCTCTTCGCGATTCGCTGGCCACTGTCGTCCTCCGTCTGCCTTCAGAGACTCTGCCGATCGCCTGGGCGCGATATCGTCGAAGGGATTGAAGCTGACATCCGCTGGCGAATCGTCAGCGTCCACGCTCTCGCCAAATGACTCCGGCGAAAACGAATCATCCGCCGGCTCGTCATGCGTCAGATCGAGCATGCCCTGCGCACCGAAGGCGAAGTCGGTGTCGTCGTCGAAGCCTCCTGTCGTCTTCCGTCGTCCTCTGCGTCCGGCGCCTGGGTGTAGCCGCCCTCGGGCAGCACCTCGACGGCTGCGAGATCTTCCATCAGCTTCTCCGCGAAGCCGGGCTCGAGCAGCGCGTGCGCGTCGTTGATGATGCGCTGGAAGCCTTCGAGCGCAGTGAGCGCGCGCTGCGGCAGCAGGCGCTGGCGAATGGCGTGGCCGATCGCGTCCCAGGTGCTGGTGCCGGTTTCGAGCGCGAGCCGCTCCAGCGTGTCCAGCGTGGAGCGGCCGATGCCGCGCACCGGCGTGTTGATGACCCGCTGCAGCGCGATCGAGTCATGGGGATTCTGCACCAGCTTGAGATAGCTCAGCAGGTCCTTGATCTCGGCGCGCTCGTAGAACGAGAAGCCGCCGACCATCGTGTACTGGATCGAATAGCGGCGCAGCGCCTCTTCCACCAGCCGCGACTGCGAATTGGTGCGGTAGAGCACGGCGACGCGCGGCGGCTCATTGCCTTCGCCGGCCTTGCGCAGATATTTCTGGATGTAGTCGGCGATGAACAGCGCCTCGTTTTCACCGTCCGGCGCCTCGTAGTAGCCGATGCGCGAGCCGCCCTGCCGCTCCGTCCACAGGTTCTTGCCCTTGCGCTGCGCGTTGCGCGCCACCACCGCGGATGCCGCTTCTAGAATCACCTGCGTGGAGCGGTAGTTCTGCTCCAGCCGAATGGTCTTCGCCTCGGGAAAGTCCTTCTCGAACTCGAGAATGTTGCGGATGTCCGCGCCGCGCCAGCTATAGATGCTCTGGTCCTCATCGCCGACCACGCAGACGTTGTGGTGATCGCCGGCGAGCAGCTTCATCAGCTCGTACTGCGGACGGTTGGTGTCCTGGTACTCGTCGATCATGATGTAGCGGAAGCGCCGGTTGTAGCGCTCGCGCGTTTCACCGCTGGCCTTCAGCAGCCGCACCGTTTCGAGCAGCAGGTCGTCGAAGTCGAGCGCGTTGTTCTTCAGCAGCTCCTTGCGATAGACCTCGTAAAGCTGCGCGACGCGCTCGCTGATGGGGTCGCTCGATCCCAGGTAGTACTCCTGCGGATCGATCATGTGGTTCTTGGCCCAGCTGATCTTGCCCAGCACCGTGCGCGGCGTCAGCGTCTTGTCGTCAAGCGACATCCGCCGCATCGCCTGCTTCACAATCGCCTGCTGATCGCTTTCGTCATAGATGGCAAAGCTGCGTGTGCGCCCCTGATCGCCGATGCGCAGCGCTTCAATATCGCGTCGCAACACGCGCACGCAGAAGGAGTGAAAGGTCGAAAGCTGCGGCTTGGCCAGGGTCGAGCCGGCCAGCAGTTTTTCCACGCGCTCACCCATCTCGGCGGAAGCCTTGTTGGTGAAGGTGACGGCGAGAATGGAGTCCGGCGCAACGCCCTTCGCTTCAATCAGGTAGGCGATGCGGTGCGTGATGACGCGCGTCTTCCCCGAACCGGCGCCGGCCAGAATCAGCACCGGGCCGTCCGTGGCCTCCACGGCGGCGCGCTGTTGCGGGTTCATTTTTTCGAGCAGGGGATTCACGGGCAGGTGTCTCGGTGGGGAGTTCTTTGTCTAGTGTATCGCCGCCGGCGATGCCTACCCATGCGCGAGAAGCCGCACATTCGCTAATCTGAAATTGCAAAATGACTCCATCCTGCGACATTCCCGCGCAGCGCAGTGTCTGCGTCTTCTGCGCCTCCAGCAACGGTGCGCAGCCGATCTTTCTCGAGGCAGCCACGGCGCTGGGCCGCACCATCGCCGAGCGCGGCTGGCATCTGGTCTATGGCGGAGCCGAAGTTGGTCTGATGGGCGCACTCGCCGATGCCGCCCTGGCGCACGGCGGCGCGGTCACCGGCGTGATTCCCCATGCGCTGGTCTCGCGCGAGATCGCGCATCGCGGACTCACGCACCTGATCGAAGTCAGCAGCATGCATGAGCGCAAAGCCGAGATGGCGAAGCGCGCCGACGCGTTTCTCGTGCTGCCAGGCGGCCTGGGTACGCTGGATGAACTATGCGAGATTCTTACCTGGGCACTGCTTGGCATCCACCAGAAGCCGGTCGTGCTCATCAACACAGCTGGTTACTGGAACGCCTTTCTCGGCATGCTGGATCACGCGGTTGCGTCTGGTTTTCTTCGGGCAGCACAACGCAGCCTTCCGCTACTCGCGGAAGATGCAGAAGAGGCTTGTGCGCGGGTCGAGATGACCGGGAAGTCGTAGCGAACCACCGCGGCAAATTGGCCCCTGGCGAAACCTTGCTGCTCTCCGGCACGTCTCCTTTGAGGGCCATTCTTTTCGCGGCCGAATGGTGCGGCGCGATTTCCTCAAACGCTTGGATCCAAAGATCACAAATATGCTCACCGCACCAACGCCCCGCTCACTCTGGTTGCGCCAGCTTGGCCGCTCCATGGCAATTGCAGTGCTTGCGCTTGTTGCAGGCGCTTCAGGCGCACTCGCGCAGACTAACCTCGCCGAAGCGGCTCTTCCGGAGGCGCCAGCGGCCCAACAGAAATCCAGCTCAAGCGCATCGCAAACCACGCAGCAGGCCCCCACGGATCCGTCTTCCCAGAAGCTTCCGAACGCTACCAAGCCGGCCGCGCAAACATCCGACGAGGTGCTCAAGCGCGAAGAAAAGCAGCGCATACTGGGTGTAGTACCGAACTTCAATATGGTGGAGACCGCCGATAAGGTGCCGCCACTGACGGCCAAGCAAAAATTTCACCTGGCCTACAAGAGCTCGATTGACCCATTCGTCTTCGTCGCGGATGGATTTGTCGCTGGTCTCTCTCAGGCCCAGGACAGCAATCCCGGGTTCGGCCAGGGGGCACAGGGCTACTTCAAACGCTTCGGCGCCTCCTACGCAGACACCGTAGACGGAACTCTGTGGGGCAATGCGATTCTGCCGGTGCTTTTCAAGGAAGATCCACGATATTTCCGCATGGGTACGGGGTCCTTCAAACACCGCTTTCTGTACTCTGCCAGCACGACCGTCTGGTGCCGGCGCGACAACGGAACCTGGGGGCCTAGCTACGCGAATGTGCTGGGCAACTTCATCTCTGGCGGCATCTCGAATGCCTACTACCCTGCGGAGGATCGCGGGGTTGAGCAGACACTTGACGGCGCCCTCACCGTCACGGCGGAAGGGGCCATCGGCGCGGAATTCATCGAGTTCTGGCCCGACCTCTCGCGTCACTTGTTCAAGAGAAGCCACCCAGCGCCCTAATGCAGCGTGGAAGGCGTCAGCGGCTTGCACGTATGGCGCCACACTTCTGATAGGGTGAACTTATCCCTTTCCAAAAAGCACAAACAAGGAGTTCCATCCGCATGTTCGTTTGCCGCCATTGGGGCATGTGGGTACCCCTTGTTGCAATCGGCTTTTTCGTCTTCGCCACAACCGACGTCCTTGCGCAGGAGGTCGCGTCAGAGCGCAGCATCCCCGATGCACCGGTACCGCAGACGTCCATTTCCTCGCAACCGGCACAGGCGCCGCAAAACTCCCAGACCGATGCTCAGAAGAAAGCTGGGGCACCGACCTCCGACGAGGTCCTACGGCAGGAAGAGAAGCAGCGTGCGTTCGGTGTCATGCCCATGTTCCAGGTGGTGAACCGGTCGCAGACAATACCTCCGCTCACTCCGAAGCAGAAGTTTCACCTCATGGCAAAAAGTACAACCGACCCATTCGTCTTCGCTCTGGTGGGTGTGATCGCCGGCATCGGCCAGGCGCGGGACACCAATTCGGGAACCAAGACCGTCACCAATCCGGACGGGACCACAAGCACAGTCCGGTGGGGCTTCGGCCAGGGCGCGGCCGGCTACTTCAAGCGGTTCGGCGCCGGCTACGCCGACACGGCCGATGGCAATTTTTGGGGCAATGCCGTGCTCCCCGTACTGCTCAAGGAGGACCCCCGCTACTACCGCATGGGTCCCAGCTTCTCCTTCGCACGGCGCTTTGCCTATTCCGCCACCACCGCCGTCTGGTGCCGCCGCGACAATGGCAAGTGGGGACCCAACTATGCCAACGTTGCCGGTAACTTCATTTCCGGGGGCATCTCCAACCTCTATTACCCAGATGAAAACAGCGGATTTGAGAAAACTGTCATCAGCGCCATGACCGTTACCGCCGAGGGCATTATCGGCTCCGAGCTGATCGAGTTTCTGCCGGACATCGAGCACCACTTCCTCAAAAAGCGGCGCAAGAAAGAGTCTGTTACCCCTATTCCCTGAGCCGGTCCCCGCCTGATCGGTGTCCGCGGCACTCCTCGCACTGGCAGTTGCGACGCAGGAAATCCCAGGAATAAATCCCGCTGGAGTGGCCGTCATTCCACTTGAAGATCACCGCATAGCGTCCCGCCGGCTCCACGCTGGTGGGCCGGGGCGGCGCTTCGTACATCGGCAGCAGTAATGTGGGCGCGGACTTCCGCTCGCCGGGTGCCAGACCCGCGGCTTCGCGCGCTTCATGACAGGTGGCACAGGGGCAGGCATCGCGCAGCCAGCGGAAAGTCCACTCGCTGTGGTGGCCGTCCTTCCATTCGATTTCCATGCCCGTGCCTTCCGTCTTGTGCACGCGCACCTTCGCGGGATCTACAGCCTCGCGCGGCAGGGGTGGCCGATCGGCGCGGCGTGCCTCGCGCTCATCGACGATGCGGATTCCTTCGTGACTCATAACTAAGTTCAGAATACGCCCGGCACGCTCATCGCCGCGCAGACGTGATGCGGCGCAAAAACGCGAACGCTTGCTTTAGCCGGTTCGCACGAAGAAATATGCCGACATGCCCAGCCCGATGATGACCACGCATACGCGAATCACCCGGGGACTGAGCCGCCGCGAATAATGCGCTCCCATGTAACCGCCGCAGGCGGCCGTCAGCATCATGAGCAGGCAGAGGTGCCATACCACCTGGCGCTCCACCATAAAAGTTACGACGGCGATGCCGTTGGCGATGGTTGTTGCCACCACCTTGAGCGCATTCACTTCGCGGATGCTCTGGATGCCGAAGATGGCCAGCATCGCCATGATGAGGAAGCCCGCCCCCGCGCCGAAATAGCCAATGTAGAAGCAGACCAGTACGAGTGCCGCGCACAGCGGAACATAGCGCGGCCGCGCATCGGCAATCGTTTCTACCCGTCGGCGCGCGATCCATCGGGCGATCGGGCCGCTGGCTGCAAACAGCAGCGATGCACCCAGTAGCAGCCACGGCACGAGCCGCAGAAAGGTTCCCTGACCCGTCCGCAACAGCGCGATGGCGCCGGCGAGTCCACCCAACAGTGCAGAAATCGAGACGGGAATAAGCAGCTTCCGATTGACGCCCAGGTCTTCGTGATAGGCGGCAATGGAGGTGAGCTGACCCGGCCACAAAGCGACGGTGTTCGTCGCGTTCGCGGCAATCGGAAGCACGCCCACTCCGAGCAGCGCCGGGAATGAAAGAAACGAACCGCCACCGGCTACGGCGTTCAATATGCCGGCGAGGAACGAGGCGGCGGCAAGCCACGCAGCATGATGGAAGAACGAAAGAGGCATTCAGTTGAAGAGACACTTCGGCAAAGGAATGGATGCAATCAGTGGAGATCGCCTGATCTTCACTCAGCGACGCAGATCAGACATTTCAGATATTCAGTCTCGGGAATCGTCAGGATCACGGGATGGTCCGGCGCAGCGCCACGGCGCTCCAGCAGGCGCACGCGGCGTCCAGCATCGCCCGCTGCTGCGGCCACCGTCGCGGTGAAGTCGGCAGCAGAGATGTGATGCGAGCAGGAGCAGGTCACGAGCACGCCACCCGGCCGCAGCATCTTGAGCGCGCGCAGATTCAGCTCCTTGTAACCGCGCAGCGCGCCCTCGATCGCCCGCTTGCTCTTCGCGAATGCCGGCGGATCGAGCACGATGGTGTCGTATTGCGTGCCCGCGTCACTCCATGCACGCAACAGCTCGAAGGCGTCCGCCTCCACCCAATCTACTTCTGCGGAAAGCTGCTCTCGATTTGCCTCCAGATTGCGCTCCGCGACCTCGAGCGCGCTGCGCGACGCATCCACTCCGGTCACCCGCGAGCAGCGCCGCGCCATATGCAGCGCAAAGCCGCCCTGGTAGGTGCAGATATCCAGCGCCTCACCGCGCGCATGCTCCGCCGCGGCCGCGTAGTTTATCCGCTGGTCAAGAAACGCGCCGGTCTTCTGGCCGGAGGCGGCATCGTACGCAAAGCGCAGGCCATTCAGCAGGAAAGTTGTTTGCAGCCGAGGGTGGCTCTCGTCCTTCGCATAGAGCGTAGCCAGTGCCGGCGTCGTGAGCCCTTCGAGTGCCGCGATGCGTGCGTCACCACGCTCCACGATGGTCTCCGGCGCGAGTTCCTCGACGAGAATGCGCGTGACCAGATCGCGCACCTCAGGCCGATCGAGCGCGCGAGCAAGTACCTGCACCAGCAGGAGCGTGGCATAACGGTCGATAATGAGGCCGGGCAGTTCGTCCGCTTCGCTGAAGACGAGACGGCAGGCCTCCGTCCCCATGGTGGCGCGGAGAGCGATCGCGCGGCGCAGCCGGCTCTCGATCAGGGCCAGCCATTCCTCCTCGGATGCCAGCACCTCCCGGGTCACCAGCCGCAGCGCAATCTGCGACGAGGGGCTGTAGAGCGCCGTGCCCAGCGGGATGCCCCGCTGGTCAGAAACCGGAATGAGACCTGGGATGGCGCTATCGCCCACCGAACCAGTGACTTCCACCACATCGGACGCATAGACCCAGGGGTGTCCCGCGCGCAGGCGATCGGCAGCCCTCCGAGTCACGATGGCGGCACGAGCAATGCTCGGGGGAATGCCGGCTGCCGGAGTGCGCCGCGGAGGGGCGGCATTGCTTCCGGACCGGCGCGATGAGGCCTTGGGGGTGCTGGTCATGGCTCTGGTAACGCTCTCGGATGCGGCTTTCGAAGAAAATGAAAAGCCATCAGCCTATAATCAGGCATGGCGACCGCGCGTACAACGCCGCCGGAACCAAACGCACCCCGCCCACTCCCGCCCGAAGCTCGGGCCGCGGACGGCCGTGTCTCGGACGGTCGTGCCCTGATCGACGCACGCTTCCGTGCGCTGCTGGATATCGTGCGCGCCCATCGTCCCGGCGACGACGTCGAGATCATCCGCCGCGCCTGGGAGTTCTCTCTCGAACATCATCAGGGCCAGGTGCGCGCCTCGGGCGAGCCGTATGTGCTGCATCCGCTGGAAGTTGCGCATGTGCTGGCCGAGATGAAGCTGGACTCCACTGCCATCGCCGCAGGCCTCTTGCACGATGCCGTCGAAGACACGCCGGTGACCGCGGACGACATCACCCGGCTCTTCGGCGAGCAGGTCGCGCACATCGTCGAAGGCGTCACCAAAATCGACAAAATCCAGTTCGCGAACAGCGAAGACCGCCAGGCAGAGAATGTGCGCAAGATGCTGCTCGCCATGGTGAGCGATGTGCGCGTCGTGCTCATCAAGCTGGCCGACCGGTTGCACAACATGCGGACCCTGCAGCACCTGCGGGTGGAGCGGCAGCAGGCCATCGCGCGCGAGACGCTGGACATCTACGCCCCGCTGGCGCATCGCCTGGGCATGGGCAAGGTGCGCGGCGAGCTCGAAGACCTGTCCTTCCGTTACGTCGACGCCGTCAGCTTCGAGAAGGTGCAGACCGCGATCGACGAGCGCCGCAAGGAAGGCGAGGACTTCCTGGAAGAAGTCGAGCGGATGCTTCAGGAGAAGCTCAAGGAGCACAAGATCGAGGCGCGGGTCGAGTGGCGCATCAAGCGGCTGTACAGCATCTACCAGAAGCTGCAGAAGCAGCGCTCGAGCGTCGACCAGGTCTATGACCTGCTGGCGGTGCGCGTCATCACCAAGAGCGTTCAGGACTGCTACGCCATCTTTGGCCTGATCCATTCCATCTGGCGCCCCGTGCCAGGACGCATCAAGGACTTTATCGCCATGCCGCGGCCGAATCTGTATCAGTCGCTGCACACAACCGTCATGGGCGGCGGCGGCCATCAGTTCGAAGTACAGATCCGCACCGAAGAGATGCACCGCATTGCCGAAGAGGGCATCGCCGCGCACTGGAAGTACAAAGCCAATGGCGGCCCGATCAGCAGCAAGGACGAGCAGCGCCTGGCCTGGGTGCGTTCGCTGGTGGAGTGGCAGCGGGAGATGTCGGACCCGAACGAGTTCCTCTCCACACTGAAGATCGACCTGTATCCGGAAGAGGTCTACACCTTCACGCCCAAGGGCAAGGTCGTCGTGCTGCCCAAGGATGCAAGCCCGGTTGACTTCGCGTATTCCGTTCACACCGAGGTTGGCCAGACCTGTACGGGCGCCCGCGTCAACGGCCGCATGGTGCCGCTGCGCACACGGCTGCGCAACGGCGACATCGTTGAGATCGTGACCCAGAATGGCCACACGCCCAGCCGCGACTGGCTCACCTTCGTCAAGAGCTCGCGAGCGCGCAACAAGATCAAGCACTGGCTGAATGAGCACCAGCGGGAGCGTGCTATCGACATCGGCGGCAAACTTCTGGACCGCGAGGCACGCAAGTACAAGGTCCCGCTGGCGCGCTTCAACGACGTCGACTACACGCGCGTGGCCAACGAGTACGGCGTGGGTGGTGAAAAGGACCTGCTCGCGGGCATCGGCTTCGGCAAATACTCATCGCGCCAGGTGCTCCACAAGCTGGAGCCCAGCCTGATCGCCCCGTCCGCGCCGGAAACCGAGACAGCCGACGGCAAGGCAACCGCCGACACAATCAAGAAGCTGCACCTCAATCCGCGCACCGAGGCGCTCGAAGTCGAAGGACAGAACGATCTGCTGGTCTACCGCGCGCGATGTTGCAATCCGATTCGCGGCGAAGAGATCATCGGCTACGTCACGCGCGGCCGCGGTGTCGCTGTCCACGCGCGGCGATGTTCCAACGTGCAGAACCTGCTGTACGAAGCGGACCGCCGTATTTCTGTCGAATGGTCGAAGAACGCGGCAACGATCGCGGCCGCCAGCAAACCTATCCGGTCCGGGTGGTGGTCTACTGTGACGACCGCGCCGGCATGCTGAAGAACTTGACCGCCATCATCAGCGACGACGGAACCAACATCCGCAGCGTCGACTCGCGCGCCGGCAAGGATGGCGAAGCCATCGTGGAATTTATTGTCGAGGCTGAGGACGTCATCCACCTGGATCGAATTGTCACAGGTTTGCGCACACTTCCCGGCGTGCGCGATGTGGAACGCGCCAGCAAAGTGTAGGCGACGTACTCTGCTACCCTCGTTGTGACGTACGCTGCCAATGCCAAGTTTGAATAAACGGCGGGTTCTTCAGGGATCCGCTTCGAATCTGCTGCGGGTCTTTCTTTCCATGCTGGTCTCGCTCGTCCTGCCGCCATTTCTGGTGCACAGGATGTCGACCGCGGAATATGGCGCCTGGGTACTGATCCTGCAATTCGGCGCCTATGTCAATTTTCTCGACCTTGGCCTTTCCACAGCGATCAGCAAGTTTGTAGCGGAGCACGACGCCACCGGCAATTACAAAGCGGGGCGCAGCCTGGTCAGCACCGCCTTCACCGCGCTCTGCGCGGTCTCGGCACTCGCCATGGTCGCGCTTGGCGTAGTCATCTGGTATCTTCCGCAGCTCTTCCATCAGATGCCGCCGGAGTTGATTCCAGAGGCTCGGCTAGCCATGCTGGCCGTCGGCATATCGACGTCGCTGGCCCTGCCGCTGTCGGTGTTCGCCAGCATCTTCACCGGCCTGCAGCGTTACGGCTTCCCTACTGCTCTCTATACGACCACTCGCGTCGGTTCGGCCGTGGCGCTGGTCATCATCGTGCTGCTGCATGGCTCCCTGGTAGACATGGCGGTCACCATCGCGGCCTTCAATGTGCTCACCGGACTGCTTCAGGTCTACGGATGGTGGCACCTGCTGCGTGACCGCGTCGGGTTCACCCCATTTCAGTTCGAGCGGAATGCAGGGCGTCAGCTTGCCGAATACTGCGGAGTGCTGTCGATCTGGACGCTTGGCAACATCTTTATCAGCGGTCTGGACACCGCGATCGTTGCCCGTTACGACTTCGCCCACACTGCTTTCTATGCAGTGGCCGGAAGTGCCACCAACTTCATGCTCATGCTCGTGGGCAATCTCATGTCGCCTCTGCTTCCCGCGCTCTCTACTGCGCAACTCCGCCGCAGTCCGAAGGAGATGGGGGACCTCATCATCAAAACCACGCGGTATGGCGCGTTGCTGCTCTGCGTCCTGGGCGCGCCCCTCGTCGTAGGCGCTTATCCCCTGCTGACCGCGTGGGTGGGCCGGGACTACGCCGCCAAAGGCGCACTTTTCCTGCGTCTGCTCGTCATCGGCAACGTGATCCGGCAACTTGCCGGGCCGTATTCGCTGACCTTGATTGCGATGGGCAAACAGCGTCTCGCCACAGCGTCACCTCTTGCCGAAGCGGTCGTCAACATCGTTGCAAGCGTGCTGCTGGCGCGGCGTATGGGTGCGGTCGGTGTGGCTCTTGGCACGGTCATTGGCGCCGTCGTGGGCTTTATTCTGCATATCGTGCTGAGCATGTCTCTCACCAAGCGCGTCGCGGAGATCCGGCGATCGGAATTTCTGATCAAGGGTCTTCTGCGCCCGATGCTTTGTCTCGCGCCGCTCTTCCTGCTGGTGCCAACGTGGCGTGGAGACGTGTTGCTTCCGGTTCCGCCGGTCTGGCTTGTGATGGCAACGCTTGCCTCTGCCGGGATCGCCTGGATTGTCGCAGTGAATGCCGACGAACGAGCCACAGCCCGCGCATTGCTGCATCATTTAAGATAAAGGCGCAGCGATTCCTGCATCCATGGGCTCTCCAGGCAGAGCCCATGCCCATGAATGCCAGCCATGCACTCCATCACCGCGGTTATCGTTCTCTATCAACGTTCCGCCGATCGTAGTCCCGCACTGCAATCGTTGCTTCGCTTTCTTGGCTCGCCAACGGATTCGCAGCGCTCCCATTCACGTCATCGTCTACGACAACTCGCCGGAGTATCAGGCAACCGCGCCTTCGCTGCCACTGAATTTGACGTATTACGCCGCTCCGGAAAACGGCGGCCTCGCTCCCGCATATAACCTGGCACTGCGTCACGCACTCGAACAACAAAGCGAATGGCTGTTGCTTCTCGATCAGGACACGGAGGTGACCGCGTCGTATCTCCAGGAGCTTCTCGCGCTCTCGGCATCTCTCTCGGCGGACGAATCCGTCGCCGCGGTGGTTCCGAAGCTTGCATGGAACGGGAGAGTTCAATCCCCTGAGGACCACCTGTTCGATCAGTTGCGCTCGCAGTTCCAGCATCGCGACCACGGCGTCAGTCTCTCCGCCTCGGGCATCCAGTCACATCGGCTCGTGGCTTACAACTCCGGCGCGCTGATGCGCGTGCGCGCGCTCGATGCGATTGGCGGATTTCCTTCGGATTTCTGGCTCGACTTTCTCGACCATGCTGTCTTCCACATGTTCGCCGCGCGCGGCTGCTATATCTACATCATGCAGTCGGTACTCGCGCATCCGCTTGCGCACACGAATCGGCATGAGGTACCGCTATGGAGAGAGCGAAATGTGCTCTCCGCGCAAACACTTTTCGTAAAGCGCTTCGGCAGCTTCATGGACAAGCTCCGCTATCGCGTTTTCCTGTTGCGCATGAGCCGGCAGAGTTTTCACGCTTGCAGTGACCGCCGCGTAGGACTGGAAAAGATGCTGCAGGCCATTTTTCTGCGGGTGCCGGCTCTCGCCATCGGTGGAGCGAATGGATGACAGTGGCCGAGCCGCCAGACCGATGCCACAAGGATCTCCGTCGCGCTTTGCACCTACAACGGCGAGAGGTTTCTCGAGACACAGCTCGCAAGCATTCTCAGCCAGTCGCGTCTGCCCGATGAGCTAGTTCTATGCGATGACGGTTCGCAAGATCGAACGCTTGCGATCGCGGAATCTTTCGCTGAGCGCGCGCCGTTCCCCGTGCGCATCGTGCGGAACAAAACGAATCTCGGCTCCAATCGAAATTTTCAGCAGGCGATCTGCCTGTGCAGCGGCGATCTGATCGTACTCAGCGACCAGGATGATGTGTGGGCGCCCAATCGGGTGGAGCGCAGCGAGTCCGCATTGCGGGCAAATCCCGGATGCGGTCTTGTCTTCTCCGACGCCCTGATCATCGATGATGAGGGCCGTCCAACCGGCAACACGCTATGGCAGAATTTCAGGTTCACTCCTGAGTTGCAGAAGAAGATCAGCCGCGGCGACTATACGCCGCTTGCGCAACATCGCTTTATTACCGGAGCGACGGTTACATTCCGCTCCCACTTCCGGCCGCTTCTATTTCCTATCATCGGCGATTGGATTCACGACGGGTGGATCGCCATGCTGATCGCCTCTCTCTCCGGCATCTGTTTCGTTTCCGAGCCGCTGGTGCATTATCGCCAGCACACGTCGCAGCAACTGGGATTGCGAAAACCGGCGGAGCCCCGGCCGTGGAGTATCGATGCGCTCGCCCGGCGGCATTGGTCTTTCATGGATGCGCACCGCGTCATCCTGATCGATATCGTCGCCGCCCTGGATCGTCTGCAGGTGGATCGGACGCGCGGGGCGGCGGCAGACTACTTGCGGTATTACGCATTCCTGTCGGATCGCCTGACGCTTCCGCCGAACCGGATCGCAAGGCTCATGCGCATCCTCCGTATGCGCAAGGAATATCGCATCGGCAAGACCGGACAGTGGCCGATCGCAAAAGATCTTGTACTGCCAAAATCCAGTGATGAGCAAGGCGCCGCGGCGCGAAGCGGCTTTTCTCTCTTCCCGAAATCTTGAACCGTCGCTCCTAAACCCATTTTGCGAGGACCCACATGAAGAAGCTTGCAGTGAAAACAGAACATGCCCCGGCCGCCATCGGCCCCTATTCGCAGGCAGTTCGCATCGGCGATTTCCTCTACACTTCCGGTCAGGTCGCGCTCGATCCGGCAAGCGGCGTGCTGGTGTCGGGCGGAGTGACCGAGCAGACCACGCGGGTCATCGAAAACCTGAAGGCAGTGCTGACTGCCGCCGGCGCGAGCTTAGCCCAGGTGGTAAAGACCACGGTCTTCCTCAAGAACATGGGCGACTTCGCCGCTATGAACGAGGTCTATGGCCGCTATTTCGCCGGCGCCGACGTTGTCGCGCCCGCCCGGTCCACAGTCGAGGTGGCGAGGCTGCCCAAGGACGCGCTGGTCGAAATCGAGGTCATCGCGCACCTGTAACGGGGTGACCGTCCATCTAATAGCCAGAGAGAGCGAGGAATTCCATGGCCGAGACAAACGTAGACACGAAAGCGGCAAAGGTAGAGAAGACAGACGCCGAATGGCGCGCGCAACTGACGCCCGAGCAATACCACATCACCCGGGAGAAAGGGACAGAGCCGGCCTTCTCCGGCGTGCTCTATCGCAACCATGCTGACGGCATCTATCGCTGCGTCGCCTGCGATGCGGAGCTGTTCAAGAGCGATACGAAATTCGAATCCGGCAGCGGCTGGCCCAGCTTCTTTATCCCGGTGGATTCGACCGCCGTCGAGACCCACACCGATACCAGCCACGGCATGGAGCGGGTGGAGGTGACCTGCGCCCGCTGCGGCGCACACCTGGGCCACGTCTTCCCCGATGGCCCCAAGCCAACCGGGCTGCGCTACTGCATCAACTCAGCGGCACTGAACTTCGATCCCGAGAAGAAGTAAAAGCGCGTTCTGCGGCCACGAAAAAGCCCCGCCAGCGGCGGGGCTTTTCTTTTGCGAAGAGACTCGAGGACTACCTAAGCCTTGGTAACCTTGCCGGCCTTGATGCAGCTGGTGCAGACCCGGATCCGCTTGTTGCCTCCGCCGACCTTCGCCTTTACCGGGCGCAGGTTCACGTTCCAGCGGCGCCGGCTGATGTTGTGCGCGTGGGAGATGTTGTTGCCGAACTGCGGACCTTTGCCGCAAACCTCACATACCTGTGCCATGACCAACTCCAGAACTCGATTGGAAACCTGTACGCGGCGGATATGTCATGCGGGGAAAGCCCCGCAGAATTCTCCGGCGGCATGCAAGCGCCAGCCCGGACCGCTTCGCGAGCTTTTAGTGTATCCGAGAAGCTGCCTTCAGACAATCACGGGACGCCGATGATCCCGGCCTTCCCGGCAGCACCGGCATACTGTGTGTAACGACCCACAATGATGGATACCTCACACAGGCAAATCCCGGCTGCGTCCCCGGGGCCGCAACGCCTTTCGACCGGACCGCATTCGCCTTCTGGGCCGCCTTCCTGGTGCGCGTGGCGTATCTCACGCTTCGCCCATACCTACCGCATCCGCCCATTTCCCGACCACTTCGAGTACGGCTGGGAGATGGGCCGCATCGCCCGCGCGCTGGTGACCGGGCATGGCTATGCCGATCCCATTCGTCGGCCATACCGGCCCCACAGCCTGGGTCACCCCGCTCTATCCGCTGCTGATCGCCTTTGTTTTCAAGCTCACCGGCGTCTACACCGCTGACCTCTGCCTGGATCCTGCTCACTCTGAACTCGCTCTTCAGCGCGCTGACGGTCTTTCCCATCGCGGCCATCGCGCGGCGCTCGTTCGCAGCCTCCGGGTCCGACCGCGCTGCCAGCATCCGCCGCTGGGCCGTCTGGCTGTGGGCGCTCTATCCGGCAGCCATGCAGTACGCGGTTCGCTGGGTATGGGAGACCAGCCTGAGCACCCTGCTCTTCACCTGCGCCTTTGCGCTCGCCCTGCGGATGCACCAGCGCTCCCCTGACCGGCCAGGGCGGTTCGCCATGCGCGATTGGGTGCTCTTCGGGCTCATCTGGGGCGCCATTGCGCTCGCCAACCCCGCTCTGGTGCTCTTCCTGCCCTTCGCGGGCGTCTGGATTCTTACCGGCCGAGCCCCTACCCTGCCGCGCGGCCTTGCCGGCGCCAGCCTGAGCGCTGTGATCTTCCTCGCTGTTCTGGCGCCCTGGGTGGTGCGCAATACGCGTGTCTTCCATCATTTTGTGCCGCTGCGCGCGAACTTCGGCGCGGAGCTCTGCCTGGGCAATGGCCCCGGCGCGACCGGGCTGCTGATGGAGTACGACCATCCGGCCAAGGACCCGCAGCAGCTTCGCCTGTACACCGCGATGGGCGAATACCGCTACGCGCAGATGCGGGGTGCGCTGGCCAAGCAGACGATCCGGGCCGACCGCTGGCTCTTCGTGCGCAATACGCTCAAGCGGCTGGATTTCTTCTGGTTCGGCGTGCCCGTCGGCGAGCGGAAACCTGCGCCAGCCGGTTCTTCCGCAGCCTGAACTATGGCTTTCTCAGCACGGCCGGACTGCTGGGGCTGCTGCTGGCGCTCCGGCGGCGAGTCTACGGCGCATGGCTCTTCGCGTTCGCCTTCCTCACGCTGCCGGCGGTCTACTATTTCGTGACCGTGCACGCGCGCTTCCGCCATCCGCTGGAGCCGTTGATCGCCTTGCTCGGCGTTTATCTCTTTCAGAGCGCGGAACAGCGCAAACCGCGCATCCCGCGGTTGACCCTGCTGCTGTCTCCGGCTAGACTGGATAGGTTCCGGCGATCCTGCCTGCGCCTCTTTGCGTCTGTCGAAATCAGACTTGGTTCGGACTGGCGAAGAGGCCCCTTACTCGCAGCTCTGATTCGATGACCCGGTTTCCGGTGATGGAGCAGTGCGCGGATGAGCGAAAGCATGTATCCGCCCAACTGACTTTGAGTTTCCGGCTCCCGCCTGTGGAGCTGTGGAGGTTTTATGTACGCGGTGATCCGCACTGGTGGGAAGCAGTATCGCGTGGCGCCTGGAGATGTGCTGCGCATCGAAAAGGCCGGAGTCGAGGCCAACGAGACGATCGAGTTCAGCGAGGTGCTGGCCGCCTCGACCTCCGAGGGCGCCCTGGACAAGCCGCAGAACGCCAAGGTAACGGCGACGGTGCTGGGCGACGGCCGCGGCGAAAAGATCCTGGTCTTCCACTACAAGCGGAAGAAGCAGTACAAGAAGCTGCAGGGACACCGCCAGGCCTTCACCCAGGTGCGCATCAACGAGATCGAAGTGGACGGCACCACCTACCGGCCGAAAAGTAAACTCGCCGCAAGTGAAGCAAGCCAGGACGGTAAGCCTCCGGCAATGCAAAACCGGCGAACCGCTGAGGTTCAGAGGACGAAGAGATGGCACACAAAAAAGGTTTAGGCAGTTCCAAGAATGGCCGCGACTCCAATGCACAGCGGCTGGGCGTGAAGCGGTTTGCGGGCGAGGTCGTGCCTGGCGGCTCGATCATCGTGCGGCAGCGCGGCACCCGCATCAAGCCGGGTCTGAATGTCGGCCGCGGCAGCGACGACACGCTCTTCGCCAAGGTCACCGGCAAGATCAAGTTCCAGGACAAGGGCAAGAGCGGCCGCTTCGTCTCCGTTGAGCCGGCGGAAGGAAGGAACCGGCGGAATTGACCACCGCATAAGCGGCAACCGTCTCTCTGAGAACGGCGAGACGAAGGCCAGGGCAAATCGCTCTGGCCTTTCGCACTTTGTTCGTATCGGTGACAGCCGCATCAGCGCGCGCCCGGCGGTCGACTTCGTTCCGGCTGAGCACGCGGTCCACCACGCGCTCGACATCCTGCAGGAAGAAGGGCGACGGCTCAGGCTGGCCGAGAGCGATGTGCGGAACCGGCTTGCCCAGCGCGACAGCGATCTCATTCCACTTCTGCAACTGCGAGCTGTTCTTCAGCCGGACGGCGGTGCGCTTTGGCTCCTTCATCAGCAGGTAGACCAGCCAGACGGAGGCGGCGATCAGCGCTGCCCGTCTCCCGCACCAGCAGCCAGGGCAGAAGCTGCGAGAGCGAGCGCAGCAGGAACATGAAGCAGACCGTGTCCACCACCGCGAGCACGCCGAAGCCGAGCGTGATGCCCACGATCCGGCTGCGCCAGGAGATGCCCAGCGCCTGCGCGGAGAGCAGGATGAAAGGCAACCAGGCAGAACTCCAGCACGCTGACGCAGCGCATGGCCTGCAGCACCGTGATCTGCAGCGAGTGCGCGCGGAAGAACAGCGGCACAATCGCCGGCACCACGGAGAGCGCGACAGAGACCACGGCGACCCAGCGGAAGGCCACCAGCGCCAGGCGGCGCAGGCCGGGCAGCGGCTCCAGGGCGTCGCGGAAGATCTGCTGCGCGGTGAAGAAGGTGAGCACGCCGGAGGCGCCGTAGGCCACCCAGAAGAGCGCGTAATACACAGTCGATTCGCTGCCGGCCAGCAGACCCGGCAATCCGAGCAGGGTACACACCAGGATGCCGCCAATGGCATTCACCAGCAGGTAGGCGCGCATCGCGGGATAGATGCGGTCCTTCCGCAGGACGCAGACATAGGCCGCCAGCAGCAACACCGTCTGCAGGACGGTGACACTGCCGCAGCCAGAACAGCACGGATTGAGAAAAGGGAGAAAACATGTGCTTCATCGAAGATAGACCGCAGCAAGCACGGCTCTCAACGTAACGCCACCGGTTTGCAGTAACGATGGAGCGTTACTGTGGACTCCAACGGGTGATCTCCGCCTGAGTCGCGAACGATGCCGGTAGCCGGTCAATCCCGGAAAATCCGCCGCAAAGTGCTGATTTTGCACTGCGAAGAAGCCCCTTTCAGGACACCCGGAAGGGCCCTGCGCATGATAGAATAGAGATACTCACGGGGCTAGCTCAAGTCTTTTGGATACAGCTACTTAGTTGGCCGATCCGAGCCCTGCGCGACGGCCCCGGGCAATGATGGAGTTTCATGTCCACTAAAGAGATCGCCGCAGCACTCCTCCCGAACCAGGTGACGACGACGCAAGGGCCCCCAAGAACGGCAGCTACACCGGGAGCAACATCAAGGTGCTCGAAGGCCTGGAGGCGGTGCGCCTGCGGCCCGCGATGTACATCGGTCAGTACCGGCGAGATGGGACTGCATCACCTGGTCTACGAGGTGGTGGACAACTCCGTCGACGAGGCGCTGGCCGGACATGCGACGCGCGTCGGAGACCATCATTCATTTCGACAACTCGATCACAGTGATCGACGATGGCCGCGGCATTCCCGTCGACGAGATGACATTGCCCGGCGGTGAAAAGATGCCGGCGGTCCAGGTGGTGCTGACCAAGCTGCACGCCGGCGGAAAATTCGATTCCTCCAACTACAAGGTCTCCGGCGGTCTGCACGGCGTGGGCGTCTCGTGCGTGAATGCGCTGAGCCAGGCCTTCGATGTCGAGATCTGGCGCGAGCACACCTATGAGCAGGAGTACGCGAAGGGCCTGCCGATCTCCAAGCTGCGCAAGACCGGCACCACCAAGCGGCGCGGCACGAAGATCCACTTCCTTCCCGACAAGTCGATCTTCGCCGTCACGGAATTCAACTACGACACGCTGGCGCAGCGCCTGCGCGAGCTCGCCTTCCTGAACAAGGGCCTGGTGATCACGCTTACCGACGAGCGCGTGACCGATCCGAAGACCGGCGAGTCGAAGCGCGCCGAGTTCCGCTATGCCGGCGGCATCGCCGAGTTCATCAAGCACATCAACAAGGGCAAGCAGGTGCTGCACGATAAGCCGATCCACATGGAGGCGCCGCGCGACGGTGTCGAGATCGACATCGCGCTGCAGTACAACGACAGCTACTCCGAGACGGTCTTCTCCTTTGCCAACAACATCAACACCGTCGATGGCGGCACGCACCTCTCCGGCTTCCGCACCGCGCTCACCCGCACCATCAACAGCGCGGGGCAGTCGCTCGGCCTGTTCAAGGATGTGAAAGAGAACCTCTCGGGCGACGATGTGCGCGAAGGCCTGGTGGCCGTGATCAGCGTGAAGTTGTCGCAGCCGCAGTTCGAAGGGCAGACCAAGGGCAAGCTGAACTCGGACATCGCGGGCACGGTGCAGGCGTTCGTGAACGAGAAGCTCGGCATGTTTCTGGAACAGAATCCGCCGATCGCCAAGCGCATCATCAACAAGGCCATTGAAGCTTCGCGCGCGCGCGAAGCGGCACGCAAGGCACGCGACCTGACCCGGCGCAAGGGCGCGCTGGATGGCGGCGGCCTGCCCGGCAAGCTCTCCGACTGCTCCGAGCGCGACCCGGACCGCTGCGAGCTCTATCTGGTCGAGGGCGAATCCGCCGGCGGTACCTCGCGCCAGGGACGCGATCGCAAGTTCCAGGCCATCCTTCCGCTGAAGGGCAAGATCCTGAACGTGGAGAAGGCCCGCTACGACAAGATGCTGGGCCATGAAGAAATTCGCGCCATGATCACGGCGCTCGGCTGCGGCATCGGCAAGGATGACTTCGATCCCACCAAGCTGCGCTACGGCAAGGTCATCCTGATGACCGACGCCGACGTGGACGGGTCGCATATTCGTACTCTGCTGCTAACTTTCTTCTTCCGCCACATGCAGGAGCTGATCCGGCGCGGTCACGTCTACATTGCGCAGCCGCCGCTGTATCGCATCAAGAAGGGCAAGTTCGAGCAGTACATCAAGGACGATCGCGAGTTCGTGAAGGTGATGGTGAAGCGCGCGTCGGACGGCATGGTGATCCGCTACGGCGCGGATGGCGCACACAAGCACCTCGAAGGCGCTGCGCTTACCCGATTCATGAGCCAGCTCAACGACTATCTCGCTTTCTTCGAGAAGGTGGACAAGCGCATTCGCAATGAAGAGGTCACCTCGCTGCTGGCGAAGCTCGAGCTGATACGCCGCGGAGATTTCGAATCCTCCGACGGCAAGGTGCCGGCCAAGCTGGCGCAGTTGCACAAGGCGCTCACCGCGATGAAGAAGAGCTACCAGTTCAAGGATGTCTCCGAGCCGGCACTCGATGAAGAGCACCAGACATGGTCTGTTTCCTTCACCGATGCGCAGGGCGCGCTGCGCAGGATGGACTGGGCGCTGGCTTCGGCGCCGGAGTATCGCCAGATGATGGCAAAGCATGCGCAGATCAAGGACGAGCTGGCGCCGCCGTTCCTCATCGAATATGCGGCCAAGGGCAAGGCCGCCGCGGACGAAACCGTCGAGGAGATCGTGGCGCAGGACGGCTCCGATACTGAAACCGGAGAAGCGCTGACGGCGAAGGCCGCCCGCAAGGCGCCGCGCAGCCCGCATGAGCCGGTCGAAAAGAAGACCGCTCGCGATCTGTTCGAATACGTCATCGAGCAGGGCCGCCGCGACTATCAGGTGCAGCGCTACAAGGGACTGGGCGAGATGACCGCGCCGCAACTATGGGAGACGACGATGGATCCGGACCGCCGCACGCTGCTGTCCGTGAGGCTCGAAGACCTGGCCGCGACCGAAGAGATCTTCACCACGCTGATGGGCGAGGACGTGGATGCGCGGCGCAAGTTCATCGAAGAGAATGCGCTGGATGTAAAGAACCTGGATATCTAAAGCCGTTCGGATTCTGGCGTGAATCGGGCTACCGCTTTGCGGCGGCCCGATTCACGTATTTCAGGCGAGTTGCGCGAGACCATAGAGGATCCGGTTCAGGATTCTCCTTTTTCCTGCCTTGCCCGCTTCGAAGGGCGCAACCCCGCTCTCCAGTACGCGAAAGCCTTCGCTCTTCAACAACGCCGCAAGCGATCGCTCATTGAAAAAGTTGAGATGCTCGCTGCATTTTTGCAGGCCGAGGGGCGGGATCTTATCGAACTTGATGCGAAAAACAGTGGAATACAGATCGACCGCTTGCAAAACCGGCCCTAGCCGCAGCAAAGCGTTCAGGTAGCGCCGCTGCCCGCTTCCCATCCCGGCGTTCGCAAGCGATGGCCGCTCGTACGGCATCTCGAAATAGAAGATCGTCCGGCTATGCCCAAGAGCCTTCAGGCCGCGAACGAATTCACGCGGGTCAGAGCAATGCTCCAGCACGTGTGCCAGCATGACGAAATCAAATTGCCTGCCCTCCACTGATCGCAACCCGGCCACACCCTCCACCGGCTCTACATTCGAGATTTCGTACACATAGCGCTCGGCTCCGAGGCCATCGGGAATGAACTGCCCGCGATCGCCACCGTAGTCGAGCACCGTCTCGAAGGATCGCGCCCTGTCGCCCAGGAGCTTTGCCAGATTCTGTTTTCGCCAGACGATCTCAACAGGATCGCTCCCGATTCCGTCGTTCACTGCTCGCGAATACCAGAACTCAAAGTGATGCCGTGCCTTGAAATATGCATCTCCGCGGTAGCCGTCATAGAGCTTGGTCACCTCCGCACTCGTCAGGCGGGTGTCGAAGAAACGGAACGAGCAGTCCTGGCACTCGCAGAGGTGGGCGCCTCCAGGCCTTGTGGCGCACGCGTAATGCGCGATGAACGGCGAGACGATGGCGGGCCAGCGCCGCAGCTCCTTCGACCCGCAACACGGACAAGAATCCGCCAAGTACATGAAAGCTCCGGTAGTGTGAGTAAGGCGGCCGTGAACCCGGGCCGCTCTGCATACTCTACCTGCGGCCGTCCGCGGCTCGCGAAAAAGCGCTTGCCATTCTGTGATGGCCGGGCGCATTCTCCTGCTGGGTTCTCGCGCACGTCCGTGGCCCTTCCTTCCCCATCCGCGACGCACGCCGCTATTATCCTTCCCCGAGAAAAACCGCAGGTCAGGAGAATAATTCATGCGTAATCGTTTTTCGTTCGTCGTCGCAATCGCTATGCTGGCTGCTGCCGGCACTGCGCTTGCTGAAAGCCCGTGGGCAGGCACCTGGAAGATGGACCCCTCCCAAAGCAAGCTCACCGGAGACACTGTCCACTTTGCGTCAGGCGCAGATGGCGAGATGATGTACACCTCCGGAGGTCACACCACGAAGTTCAAGCTGGATGGAAATCCCGTGAAGACCTGGTCCGGCGACGAGGTGAGCTGGAAGAAGGTGGATGACAACACTTACGAGAGCCACGCAACGGCGAATGGCGTTGACCTGGGCACCGACACCTGGACCATCGCGCCGGATGGCAAGAGCCTGAAGGTAGAAGGCAAGGGCAAGCGGCCGGACGGCAAATCGTTCGACGACACTTCCGAATACACGCGAGTCAGCGGCACACATGGTCTTGTGGGAAGCTGGAAGAGCACGAAGGCGAGCATCAACGAGGAGCAGACTTACAACATCGCCGACAAAGGGCCCGATGAGCTGTCCTGGAACATTCCTGCGATCAAGGGCGTGCTGGACGCGAAGGTGGACGGCAAGGATTATGCGCCGGTTGGGCCGACCGTGCCCAAAGGTCTTACCATCGCGCTCGTTCGCTCGTCTCCCCGCACACTCAAAATGGTAGAGAAGATGAATGGAGAGACGGTTTATCACAGCACGATGACTCTGTCGGCGGACGGCAAGAAGTTCACGGAAGTCGGATCGCTCGGCAAAGACGAACGAGCCTATGACTGAGGTCTGGATAAAGCAGTAAGACCAGAGCCGTCGGGCGGCAACTCTGCCGCCCGCGTCTTTTCACGCCAGCTTCGGGTGCAGCTTCTGGAAACCCGTCGCCTCCTGATACGCGCGCGCAAATGCGCACAGCTTCGCATCCTGATACAAGCCGCCAAGAAACGTGACGACTCACCGGGGTGCCGGGGCCGCCGATCGAATCATCCTCGCCATTGTCCACTTTCGGCGGCACAGGCGCATCGTTGCCGCGAATGCCGTTGGGCACGATCACTGCGGGATGTCCGGTAAGATTCGTCGCCACCAATTGGTCGCCGCCGCTCGGCGTGACGATCACGTCCACCTGCTGAAAGAGCGTGGCCATCTGCTGGATCGCGAGCGTGCGCGCGCGGTTCGCCTGGATGTACTCGACCGCCGGATAGAAGCGCGAGACGCGGAAGAGGTTCGGCCAGTCATCGGCGCTCTGCTCGGTCAGCAGCTTGTCGCGCCCGCTCATCGTCAGCTCGTCGAAGGCCGCGGCGGCTTCCGCGGTCAGCAGCGGTGACATATCTCCGTAGGGCAGCTTGGGCAGCGCGACAGGTTGCAGATCGACGCCCATCGCGCGCAGCTTGTCGAGCGCGGCCTGCTCGTAGCGGCGATCGTATGCGCGGCGTGCACGCGCGGCTGCTCGATCACGCTCCGACTTCAGGCGCTTCTGCTTCTCGATCTCCGTTTCAGAGGCCGGCGGCTTCGCGGCTCCTGCGGATGCTCCGACTCGAACGCATCCTTCAGATAGCCGACGCGCAATGTGCGCCAGTCGAAGTCGGCATTCCATGAGAAGCCGGCGTCGCGCGTCGCCAGGTCCTTGCCATCCGGACCGTGGATGGCTGTCGAGCACGATGGCGCAATCTTCCACCGCGCGACAGAGCGGGCCCAGCTTGTCCATCGTCCAGCTCAGCGCCATCGCGCCGGTGCGCGGGACAAAGCCGAACGTAGGCCGCAGGCCGGTCGCGCCGCAGCGCGTCGACGGCGACGAGATGGAGCCCAGCGTCTCCGAGCCGATCGCAAACGCGACGCAGCCCGCTGCAACCGACGAAGCCGATCCGGCGGACGAGCCGCTCGATCCCTGCTTCGGGTTCCATGGATTGCGCGTGCGCCCGCCAAACCACTTGTCGCCCATGGCCAGCGCGCCCAGCGTGGTCTTGGCGACCAGCACTGCGCCCGCCGCATCCAGCCGCTTCACGACCGTCGCATCTTCATCGAAGCTCTGATGCTCAAACCCGCCCGCGCCCCATGTCGTCGGATAGCCCTTCACCGCCAGCAGGTCCTTCGCGCCCCACGGCAATCCGTGCAGCGGCCCGCGATACTTGCCCGCTGCAATCTCGCGATCGGCTTCGCGCGCCTGCGTCATCGCGCGCTCTTCGGTAAGCGTGACGACGAAGTGCAGCATCGGATCGTAGCGCTTCAGCCGCGCGAGATACATCTCCGTCAGCGCGGTCGATGACACTTTCTGTCGTGCGCACATATTCCGCGAGTTCGCGCGCGGAAAGGAATGCCAGGTCTTCGAGATTCGACGGAACCCGCGCGACGGCTGGCGCCTTGCTCACACGCATGGCGTGGCGCTCCGTGTCTCACCGTCGCGCCCGCCGGCAGCGGATCGAAGATGTATGCAGGGGCAACGCTGTTCGGGATATGCAGCGCACGGATGGCGTCGTACGATGTGCGCTGCTGATTCAGGCCATCGAGCATCATCGCGCGCTGCTCCGCAGTGAGCGGCACGCCCGCGAGCGCGGCTGCGGCCTCAAGCATCTCGCTTGTGATAGGCTTGCGAGCTTCTGTGAGTTCGCTTCCCTGCTGTTCCGCCTGCGCGGCCAGCGTGTAAAGAGCGCCCGGCAACAGCGTCCCGGCAAGTCCTGCAGCCGAGCAAATGTTGAGAAAGTGGCGGCGATCGAATGGCATGGCGCTCCTGAACGCGACGATGCTGGATGGTAGCATTCGCGCATGGCGCTGCTTGAGGTGCAGGCAATCTCGAAGAGCTATCCCTCGTCCTCCGGCGCGGCGCTGGTAGTCGACCAGGTCTCCTTCACGATCGCGCGCGGCGAGACGCTGGGCGTGGTCGGCGAATCGGGATCGGGCAAGAGCACCGTGGCGCGCATGGTGCTGGGGCTGATCGAGCCGACCGCGGGCGAGGTGCGCTTCGATGGCGAAGTCGTCGCCCGAGCACGCGGCGCGCGGCTGCGCTGGATGCGGCGGCGCATGCAGCCGGTCTTTCAGGATCCCTATGCCGCGCTCAATCCGCGCATGCGCGTGGAGCAGATTCTCTGCGAGCCCTTTCGTATTCATTCCGCGCTGGCCGGCAGCGAGGCGCACCTGCCGCGCGGACGCAAAGCGCAGCGCGAGCGCATCGCCGAGCTGCTGAAGAGCGTCGGGCTCGATGACTCCGCGCTCCCGCGCTATCCGCATGAGTTTTCCGGCGGACAGCGCCAGCGCATCAACATCGCGCGTGCGCTGGCGTTGCGGCCGGAGCTGCTGGTGCTGGATGAGCCGGTGTCCGCGCTCGACGTAAGCGTGGGCGCGCAGATCGTGAACCTGCTGCGCACGCTGCAGCGCGAGCACGGCATGGCTTACCTGTTCATCACGCACTCCATGCCGCTGGTCCGCTACCTGGCGGATCGCATCGTCGTGATGCAGCGCGGCAGAGTCGTGGAGGAGGGTGAAGCGGACGCAACTGTGCCGCGCGCCGCGCCAGCCGTACACCCAGGCACTGATCGCGGCCACGCCGCAGCTGCCCGCCTGATCCGCAGCGATCAGGCCAGCGCCAGCGGAATCGCAGTCTCCCAGCGTCCCTGCGCCTTCAGGATCAGCTCGACAACCTCGCGTGCAGCGCCCTCGCCACCGCCGCTCTCCGTGACGTAGTGGCTGATCGCCTTCAGCTCCGGCGCGGCATTGGCCACCGCAATCGCAAAGCCCGCACGACGGCTCAGCGGCATGTCGGGAAGATCGTCGCCCAGATACGCGGTCTCTTCATCCGTCACGCCGGCTTTCTGCAGGCACTCTTCGTACGCCTGTGTCTTCGTCGCCTGGCCCAGATAGACGTAATCCACTTCGCACTCGCGCGCGCGCTGCGCCACAGCAGGCGATTTGCGGCCGGTGATGAAGCCGGTGCGGATCCCCATGGTGTGGGCAAGCTTGAGCGCGAGGCCGTCGTGCGGATCGAAGTTCTTCATCTCGGCAACACCGCCATCATTGGGCAGAGAGATGAGGCACACGCCGCCCGAGATGGTGCCATCAATATCCATGAGCAGCAGGCGAATGCGCTTGGCGCGGGTCAGGACATCCGGTGTGGGTTCAGGCATGGCAAGATTGTAGATGCTCGCGCATAGTGATTACGCAGCGCCGCGTGCAGCTGGATTCGTTTCCTCGGTCACTCACGTTCGGTGTCGGATCTTAGTGCGGATGTCCCACGTGGCTGTGGTCGTGCGCCTCTTCCACTACTTCCACGCAGCCATGAACCTCGCCGCAGGCAGCATGCTCGAACTGCACGGTCGTGTGATAGATGCCATAGCGGCTCAGTAGGTGCTCGCGGATATCGCCCAGGATGCGGTTGCTCTCCGAGGGCGGAATGTCATCGATGGTGACGTGCGTCGCCAGCGCGCGGGTCTGGGAGCCGAGGCTCCACACGTGCAGATCGTGAATGTCGAGCACGCCATTGATCGTTGCCAGCGAATTGCGGATCTCCGGCACGGAGAGCCCGCGCGGCGTGCCCTCCAGCAGAATGTTCAGCGTCTCGCGCACGATGGAGACGGAGCTCCACAGGATCAGGGCGGCAATCAGCAGCGACAGCACCGGGTCGATCCAGTTCAGGTGCGTGAACAGGATCGCGGCGCCGCCGACGATGACGGCTGCGGTCGACAGCGTGTCGCCCAGCATGTGGATGAAGGTGGAGCGGATGTTGATGTCGCGGCTGCCGCTGAAGAGAAATGCGGCGATCACGCCGTTCATCACCACACCCGCAGCGGCCACAATCATCATGAGCCGCGGCTGCACCGTGACCGGACTGCTGAGGCGGTGCACCGCTTCGATCCCGATGCCGACCGCGATGACGATCAGCGTCAGCGCATTGAGAAATGCTGCCAGCACGCCCGGCTCGCTGGTAGCCGAAGGTCTTGGCATCGGAGGCGGGACGTCCCTGGAAGTACACCGCCACAAACGAAAGCAGCAAAGCCAGCGCATCCGAGACGTTGTGGCCGGCCTCCGAGATCAGCGCCAGCGAATGCGCGCGCAGCCCGGCAATGAAGGTGACCAGCACATACACGAGCGTGGCCGCCAGCGACAGGCGCAGGATGCGCTGTGTGCGAGGGGTCTGGGCGCCGTGAACGTGCATACCTATATTGTATTTGCGGCGGTCAGGCAAAGCTCAATTATCCGGAAGCGCCGGTCCAGGCGAGTGCCAAAGTCGATCGCGGCTCGCTCGGTACTGGCATCGGGCAGTCCGGCTGCTTCTCGACTGCCGCCATGTGCCGCCGTCCAAAATGATTTAGACTCCACGCATTGTGATGGATCCAACGATCGAGAACCTGATTCGCCTGCAGCAGCTCGATGGAGAGATCCGCCAGCTCCGCGCCTCGCTGGAGGCGACACCCCGCCGCATCCGCGGTATCGAAAGTGAGCTCGCCGCGCACGCCAAGACCATCGGCGAGTCTCGAACAGCGCCAGCGCGAAGAAGAGGCCCGGCGCCGCCGCGATGAGAGCGATCTGAAGGATCAGCAGGCGAAGATCGCCAAGTCCCGCCAGCAGCTCAATACCGTGCAGAACCAGGCGCAGGCCACCGCGCTCGAACACCAGATCGCTTTCGCGGAGCAGGAGATTCAGCCGCATCGAAGACGGCGAGCTCGAAAGCATGGAGCGCTCCGACATCATCGATCGTGATCTGCTCGCCGCGCGCCAGCAGCATGCCAGCCACGCGGCGTATCTCGAAACGCGAAAAGGCCGCAGCCGCGCGCAGCACCCTGCTGGAGCAGGCCGACCTCAGCAAGTGGCAGGACGGAGCGCGCCGCGCTTCGTCCGCAAATTCGACGAAGACCGGCTCGCGGAATACGACCGCATCGCCGCCGCGCGCGGCACCGCGCTGGCCCGCGCCCGCGATCAGCGCTGCACCGGCTGCCAGATGGGCCTGCGCCCCCAGTTGTGGAATCAGCTCCGCGATGGGCAATCGCTGAAGTGCGAAAGCTGCGGACGCATCCTCTACGTGGACAATCGTCGCGAGCCGCAAATTGAAACCGGCCGGCCCGGCGGCGCCAGCGGCACACCCAACGCCCACACCGCATGAACCGTATCTGCGTCGATATGGACGAGGTGCTCGCCGACGCCCTCGGCAAGCTCATCCGCCTCTACAACGCGGAGTTTTCCGAGAACCTCACCGTCGAGGATATGTGGGGCAACTGGATGGTGAATGTGCTCCCGGCCAGCCGCCAGGACCGGCTAATGGCCTATCTCCAGGAGGAAGACTTCTTCGAAGACCTCGACGTCATGCCGGACAGCCAGCGCGTCCTCGAACGGCTCTCCCGCCGCTACGAGATCTTCATCGCCACCGCGGCCATGGAGTTTCCCCGCTCCTTCGGCCCAAAGTTCCGCTGGCTCGAGCGGCACTTTCCATTTCTCTCGCCCACGCACTTCGTCTTCTGCGGAGACAAGAGCATCCTGCACGCCGACTACCTCATCGACGACATGCCGCGCCACTTCCAGCGCTTCGCCGGCCAGGGCGTGCTCTTCACCGCCGCCCACAATGCCAAGGTGGTCGCGCCAGTGCGCGTCAACAACTGGCTGGAAGTCGAAGACCTCTTCTTCCCGGTTCGACAGGCCGTCTATGCCTTCTGTACCGGCGCGCCGTTCACCACTGCTCGCACCGGGGGCATCCGGCGGCGCGGACCGCTCCCGTGCTTCGCCGCATTGCGCACCCCATCGGCGCGCCCAGCGGCCGCAGATTGTACGCCGGCTGCGCTACTGACTGCTGATGCATGGTCACGATGATCGCCGTCGACGGCTGCCTTGCCGGCGCAGCGGTAGCTATGCGGCGTGCTCGCGTCGAAGTACACTCCGTCGCCCGGATTCAGCACCTGCACCGAATCGCCGTGCCGCACCTCCAGCTCGCCATCCAGCACATACAGAAACTCAAAGCCCGGATGCACATGCGGACGGATCTCCTGCGTCTTCTTCACCGGCAGAAATTCCGCATAGTAAGGATCAAGTTGGCGGTCCGGCACCATGAAGCCGATGCTCTCGAAGAAATAGGTCGGGTCGTCCACGCCGGTCTGCGGCAGCCGCACGCGATCGCTCTTGCGATGCACGCGAAACAGCGATACCGGCTCGGACTCGAAGAAGAACGAGAGGTCCTTGTTGAAGACCATGGCGATACGCGCCAGGTTGCGCAGCGTCGGCACCACGCGGCCGGTCTCCAGTTGCGAAAGAAAGCTCGCGGAAAGCCCGGTGTGCTTCCCCAGCTCCACCAGCCCCATCGACCGTTTCAGCCGCAGCCGCTTGATGCGCTCGCCGATTCGCTTCTCGGTGATGAAGGACTCTGCGGTTGCGCCATCCACCCCGTGCATCACCGAGCATTCCCGGCGCCGTTGGCAGTCCGTTCATGGAAAGGATGGTGGTTGCAGTCGTCAGCTTCGTCTGCTTCGCGACCCCGTCTATTGCGTTGTATCGTTACAGATTGCATTAGCTTGTGCGTCTCCTGCATGGCGTCCCGTGGCGATGGCCGCTTCACAGCAATAAAGATGCGGCGCACCACACAGGGAAACAGCTGGAATGCAGAAAATGATCAAAATGAAAGCGGCATGTTAACGCCATCAGCGTTTTCTGCAGGCATGCATCCAACGGGCGTTGGACAGGCTCAATACCTCCGATCGACGGCCTGCAGTGATGACCCGAAAGCTTCTGGTGTGCGGTGGAACCGGCCTGCTGGGCAAGGCCCTGACGCAGCACCTGGTCCGCGATGGCGTCCAGGTGGTGCTGCTTGTCCGGCGTCCGCCGCGTCGCCTATCCGAATCCCAACATCGTCGAGGTGGAGTGGCACCCGGAGCGCTCCGAGGTCCGCGCTGATCTCTCGCCGCTCGAAGGCTGCTATGCCGCGGTGCATCTGGCGGGAGCCAACCTCGCCGGTCATCGCTGGACGCCTGCCTACAAGCGCCTCATCGTCAGCAGCCGCGTCGATACCTCGCGCGCTCTGGGCCGCATCTTTACCGCGCTCACAGCTCCGCCGCCGGTGGTCGTCGCCGCATCGGCCATCGGCTACTACGGTGATCGCGGCAACGAGGTGCTCACCGAGGCCTCGCGTCCCGGCACCGGCTTTCTTGCCGGAGGTCTGCCAGGCATGGGAGGCAGCTCACCGCCACGCTGGCGCCGCGCGTCGTGCAGTTGCGCTTCGGCGTGGTTCTCACCGCGCGCGGCGGCGCGCTGCCCCGCGTTGCTGCGTGTATTTCGCTTCGGCCTGGGCGGCCGGCTGGGCAACGGGCGCCAGTGGATGAGCTGGGTCTCGCTCGAGGACGCCGTTGCCGCGATGGAATTCGCCATCGCGCAGCCGCAACTGAGCGGCGCCTTCAACACCACCTCGCCCCATCCCGTCACCAACGCCGAGTTCACCTACACACTCGGCCGCATCCTGCGCCGGCCCACGCTTTTTTCGCGTACCGTCGCTGGTGCTGCGCGCGGCTCTCGGCGAAATGGCGCAGGAGGCGCTGCTCGCCAGCACCCGCGCCATTCCGGAGCGACTGCTCGCAGCCGGCTTCCTCTTCAGTCACGACCGCTGCTGGAGCAGGCCCTCACCGAGATGGTCTGACCGACAACAGGCTCGGACTGCCGCGTCCGTCTGCTACGCTGAAATCCAATGATGCAGCGCGATCGCACAGCAAAAGACTGCCGCTGGATTGCCGCTGTCTCTCGCGCTTGCTCATCTGCCTCGGCCTTTGCGGCTGGTTGCGGCGCGCCCGCCGCGCCCCAGCCGCCCACGCTGAACCTGCCGCAGCCGGTGCGCGATCTCGCCGCAAAGCGCGCCGGTGACGCCGTCCATCTCACCTTCACCGTCCCGCAGAAGACCACGGACAAGCTTCCCGTTCGCGGCCCGATGACCGCCCAGCTCTGCCGCAGCGTGGACAGCGGCCCCTGCCAGCCCGTCGGCACGCCTCGCCATTCCCGCGCAGCAGAAAGCGGCCGCCATGGACGACAACCTGCCGCCCGAACTCACGCAGGGGCCGCCGCGTCTCCTCGCCTACAGGGTGTCGATCCTGAACCGCGCCGCGAAATCCTACGGCGAATCCGCCCCGGCTTACACCGCCGCGGGCGCGGCTCCGTCCGGTCTCACCGGCTTCACTGCCATACCGCGGCGCAATGGCATCGTCCTCTCCTGGCAGGGAACGATCAGCCTGGCAGCGCCGCCGGCCTGGATTCGCTTCGACCGCACCCGCACCTCTGCGCCGCCACCGCAGCCAGCGGCCGGCAATTCCAACCGCAATCCTTCTGACCGGCCGCAAGACGCCCGAAGAGCCCGCCGAGCAAATCCTCCGCCTGCCTGAAACCGCGTCCAGCATCAGGCCTCTGCCATCGACACCACCGCCCACACCGGCAACAGCTATCGCTACATCGCACAGCGCGTCGAGCAGGTCACCGTCGCCGGCCGCAGCATCGAGATCGCGAGCCAGCCCAGCGCGCCCGCGGAGACCGCATACCGCGACGTCTTCCCGCCGCCCGTGCCCACCGGGCTGGTTTCGGCCGCGGACACCGCCGCCAAAGCCATCGACCTCGACTGGACCCCCGACGTCGATCCCGGCCTCGCCGGTTACTATCGTCTATCGCCGTGCCGCCGGCACGAATCGAGCAGCCGCAGCGCATCTCGCCCGCCGGCAAGCCGGTGACCGCCTCGGCCTGGACCGACACCACCGCCTCCCCGGCCAGCGCTACGCCTACTCCGTCAGCGCCATCGATGTCTCCGGCAACGAGAGCGCGCGCTCCGCCGAGGTCGAAGACCAGTGGAACGCCCCCGTCGCACAACCGAGTTCAACCGCCACTCCTCATCCCTGACCTCAGGAGCCACCATGCGCTATTGCCGCCTGCAAACCCCGAATGGACCACGCTACGCAGCAGTCGAAGACCGTGACGGCGCTGCCTGGGTAAATGCCCTCATCGCCGCGCCGCCGGAATCACGCGTCATCTACGATCCCGGCGAAGCTTTCACGCCCATCAAGCTCGCCGAGGCCACGCTCCTTCCGCCCGTCGAGCCATCGAAGATCGTCTGCGTCGGCCGCAACTATCGCGAGCACGCTGCCGAGCTGGGCAACGAAGTGCCTGCCGAGCCTCTGCTCTTCTTCAAGCCGCCATCTTCGCTGCTCGCGCCCGGCGCCGCCATCCGTCTGCCCGCGCAATCCTCGCGCGTGGACTTCGAAGGCGAGCTCGCCATCGTCATCGGCCGCCAGGCCCGCGCGCTCAATGCCGACGCCGACCTGCGCCCCTACATCCGCGGCTACACCATCGTGAACGACGTCACCGCGCGCGACCTGCAGAAGAAGGATGGCCAGTGGACGCGCGCCAAGGGCTTTGACACCTTCTGCCCCTGCGGCCCCTTCGTCTCCAGCGAGATCAATCCCGCCGCCGGTGTCTTCGTCGAAACCCGGCTCAATGGCGAGCGCAAGCAGCACGGCTTCACGCGCGACTTCCTCTTCTCCATCCCGCGCCTGCTCGTCTACATCACCGCCGCCATGACGCTCGAGCCCGGCGACCTCATCCCCACCGGCACACCCGCCGGCGTCGGCCCCATGGCCGCCGGCGATACCGTCGAAGTCGCCATCGAGGGCCTCGGCATCCTGCGCAATTCCGTCGAGTCGGGGAAGTGATGAGCCTCGGCGATCGCCTTGCCAGGATCCTGCGAATACGCTGGAATTTCCCGAAGTCCCGGAATGATGGAGGACGCAGGCGATTCTGCCTCGGCTGCGTCGTTCTGCTGATGGGCCTTCTCGCAGCAGTGTTGTCTCGCGCTTCTGCCGCCCCAACACCGGGCGATGCACGCGTCGCGGGTCATGTCATCTGCTCGGATACCGGGCAGCCTGCGCGCTTCGCCACGGTCATCCTCCAGCCTGTTCCGGCACCCGGCGCCAAGCTCGACCTCAATCAGCTACCCGCTTCCGCCACTACCGTCTCCGGCGACGACGGTGCATATTCCTTCAATGCCATTCCTGCAGGCCGCTATGCCATCGGTGCGGAGCTTGCCGGCTACATCAATCCGCTGATCACGGCCTCCGTCGAAAAGCTGCAAAACGACGACCCTTCTGCATTCCTTGCTGTCGTGCGCCAGATGATGGCTGTCACGGTCGATGCATCTTCCACAGCCAACGCAGATATTCGCCTCGAACGCGGCGCCGCATTCAGCGGTACCATCTCCTACGACGATGGCAGCCCCTCCATTCACGCCAGCGTAGAACTGCTGCGCAAGAAGAAAGATGGCTCGATCGACCTGCTTGCCGTCTCTTCCCTGCAATTGCTCTCCGGTCCGTCAAATCTCGCAACAAACGATCTCGGACAGTACCGCATCGCAGGCCTTCCTCCAGGCGACTACGTTCTCCGCGCCTCGCTTCCAAAACCCGTCTCTATGTTTCCCGGTTTCACGGTGAACGGCACCAGAATGGACCAGTCGCCGGGATCGCTGGCGCGTCTCCGCCTCTACAGCGGGAACACCTTCCGCCTGCGTGACGCGAAACCGATCCATGTCAACGGCGGGGAGGAGATCACCGGGCTCGACTTCATTTTCCCGCTCTCCGCGCTGCACCAGGTCAGCGCCGTCCTCAGCTCGGCCAGCGGCAACCTGCCAAAAGACCCGCAGGTCTCGCTCGTTTATGCGGACAACCAAGAAGTTCTGGACACAGCCGATGTCGGCGCGACCCACACCGCCTTCTTCAGCAGCGTTCCTGAGGGCAACTATCTGCTGCAGGTAAAGGCGTCAGGCGACAAGGGCGCTTCCGCCTCGGCCGCGCTCAGCGTGCCCATCCAGGTAAACGCGGACCTGCAAAATGTGCCCCTGCCGCTGCCCTGACGCGAGCGTCATCTTCCTTTCATCGGGCCGCATCCAACCATTGGTAGAATGGAGGAGACAGGAGTACATCATGGCAAAAACAGTGCTAGAGCAGCTTCGCAGCATGACCACAGTGGTGTCCGATACCGGCGACTTCAACTCCATCAAGAAGTTCAAGCCGCAGGACGCGACCACGAATCCATCGCTCATCGCAGCCGCAGCGCAGATGCCTGAATACTCCGACATCGTCGACGGAACCCTCAAGAACGCGCGCACCCAGCTGGGCGAGAGCGCCGACGAGAAGAAGGTCGCCAACCAGGCGTTCAAGCAGCTTGCCGTCGAATTCGGCAAGCGCATCCTGCAGATTGTGCCGGGCCGCGTTTCAACGGAAGTCGATGCACGCCTCTCCTATGACAAGGAAAAGTCGATGAGCATGGCACGCGAGATCATCGGGGAATACGAAAAGGCCGGCATCGGCCGCGATCGCGTGCTGATCAAGCTCGCTTCGACCTGGGAAGGCATCCGCGCCGCAGAGGAACTGGAGAAAGAAGGCATTCACTGCAACATGACGCTGCTGTTCGGCCTGCACCAGGCCGTCGCCTGCGCCGAGGCCAAAGTCACGCTGATCTCGCCCTTCGTCGGCCGCATCCTGGACTGGTACAAGAAAGACACCGGCAAGGACTATCAGGGAGCTGACGATCCCGGCGTGCAGTCCGTGACGACGATCTACAACTACTACAAGAAATTCGACTACAAGACGGTCGTCATGGGCGCGAGCTTCCGCAACACAGGTGAGATCAAGGAGTTGGCCGGATGCGACCTGCTGACTATCGCTCCCAAGCTGCTGGCCGAGTTGGAAGCCGATACATCCGATCTGCCGCGCAAACTCGATCCAGCGAAGGCGAAGAACATGAAGATCGACAAGATTCCCATGGACCAGGCCACCTTCGAGAAGATGCACGTGGCAGACCGCATGGCGCATGACAAGCTGAAGGAAGGCATCGAAGGATTCGCCAAGTCCCTCGAAGAGCTTGAGAAGCTGCTTGCCAACCGCCTCGCGCAGCTCGAACAGAAAGAACTGGCCACCAAGTAAGCGAACGCATCATGTACGAAACAGGGCAGCCTCCAAAGGGCTGCCCTTTCTATTCCCCGGTATCGCGCTCAGTGCTGCGCCACGACCGCCGGGCCGAAACGGTCGCGTGCATCCCTCACGCGAGTCGGCGACCATCAGGCTGGAATGAATTCGTGCTGGCTCGCAACTCGGCCGGACGGGCCAAATACGTGAACAGAAATCCGAGACGACGCCGACATTCCGTCGAGCCGAGGACAGAAATCGTCAGCGCCGCCCAGATGCTGACCACGCGCCAGCCTCGGCTCTTTCGTGAGAGTGCGGCCACTGCGGGAAAGTGGAACAGCATAAACTCTCGGCATGTCTACGCTTCGGACGGTCACCGCACTGGCAATTTTCATCGGGCTTACGCTGTACGTGCGTCACATAGTTCCGTCCGGCGTGTTCTGGGACGCTCACGTATATGCGCAGGCGATACACGCATTCAAAAACGGAACTGATCCATACCTGGCGGATGCGTCAGCTAGAACCCTGTACGTATACCCGCCCATATTCTTGGCGCTGGGGTCCGCATTGTCCTTCCATGCCGGGTGGTTCCTCTACATCGGCCTGACGTGCCTTGCGACTGTTTCGATTCCATTCATACTCTCCGTCGGATACATCCGCTCGACCTGGATGCGCAATTCCGTGACGCTGTGCATCTTTTCGCTGCTCCCGGGTTTCATGAGCGAGGTTACCTTTCTAACGGGCAACATCGCGCCCTTGCTATATGCATTGATTTTGGGAACAGGCGTATCAGGTATTCGACGGGGCCGGTGGTGGCCATTTGTGCTGGTCGTGTCGGCGGCGGGAATGCTGAAACCACCATTTCTCGCTTTTCTGCTGATGCCGCTAATCGAGTCCCAATATCTCGCCGCGGCAGCAGCCCTGGTGCTCGCCGGTTGCGCGTATCTAATACAACTTCTCGCCGCGCCGCGCCTATACGCAGAGTTCAAGTCGAATGTCTACTCGCAGATCGTACTTCTTTCGGATTCCGGAGCAGGGTTCGTCGGTATACTGCATCCTCGTGTGGGATTGATCGTTCACTGCGCAGTGTCTGTGCCCGTCGTTTTCTATCTGTGGTTAAACAGGAGCAGCGGCCGACATAGCCCGATCTGGTTGCCGACCCTCGTTCTCCTTTGCGTCTTGCTTAGCCCCCGCCTGATGTCTTACGACCTCTGCGTCGGTATGCTGGTCGCCATCTATATCGCTGTAAAGTTGATAGGCACTTGGGAGCGCAAGTCTCTACCTTGGGCCGCCATCGCAGGAGTGTTTGTTTTGCTGGCATACAGCCGTCACCCTGACGCGGGGAACTTCGTATTTCTGCTCCTAACTTTGCTGACAGCCTTAACGGACATCGGATTACGTTCTAAGCAGATGCAGCAAAAAACTCTGGTCGGTGCCGCTTCCTAGATCTGTGAATGCAGTAGGAAACTACTCTAGAATCTGATTCTCTCAATTATGAAAAGAATTCCGGAATTGGATGGGCTGCGCTGTCTTGCGGTCGGCGCCGTTATCGCGGTCCATTATCGTCCGGCCGAGCTTTCTTTGCTGGGCAAGCTATGTGCGATGGGGTTTGTGGGAGTGGACCTCTTCTTTGCCATTTCCGGCTTTCTTATCACCTCCATATTGCTCACCATGAGAGGCATGAATCACCCTTACCGGACTTTTTATGCTCGTCGCAGTCTGCGCATCTTTCCTCCATATTTTCTCGTCCTTACGTTGATTTGCAGCATTGCTGCGTGGCAGCAGCTATTCATTCCAAAGATTCTAGGGATAGGTGGCTTTTTCTTTGCAACATCTTTGACACCGGCGCCGTTCTTGGCGCTGGTGCACAATCTTTTCGTCCGTCATGGGCTGGATCACGCGGTCGCTCCCGTGGAGCTACATCAATTGCAGACCATCACGGAAGGTCTGTTCGTCATCTGGTCGTTATCAGTCGAAGAGATTTTCTATCTCATTTGGGCGCCAATCGTACTGCGCGTGCCCGTCCGGAAGCTGTTTCTGCTCACGGTCCTGCCGATCGTCCTCTGTCCTCTTTTGCGAGTTGCCGCACACACAGCCGAGGTCCCCGAATACACCTCCTTCTTCTTTCGCGCGGATAGTCTTTGTACCGGCGCCGTCATTGCGCTGTGCCTTGCCGGACTTAAGGATCGACCGCGCTCCCTGAAGATCTTCGTTAAAGCGCTTGTGGCGCTTCTCGCGGCGGCATGCGTATCTCTGTACTGGATCATGTGGCGCAGGGGCCTGCAAATCGACCTGGATCCACGCTCCACGCTTTTATTTGCCTCGATCGGATACACCTCTCTGGCCTTTGCTTCCGCCGCAATCGTCGGCCTCTGCGCCGTTTACAGCGGCAGTAAGAATCCCGGGTTACGCATGCTTCGTCTGAGGGTGGTGACCTATTTGGGCACGATCAGCTATATGCTGTACCTCATTCATATTCCGTCGTACGTAGCTGTCCGCTCGCTCTTGAACAAGCTGGATCTCCCGGAGAACGCGCCAGGACTGGTAATTCCGCTTGCGCTGGCCCTATGCATCGGAGCGGCCTCTCTCTCATGGCGGTACTTCGAGAACCCTATACTGGCGTGGAAAGAAAGAAGATTTCGGCGGCCTGCGGACATAGAGGTCGGTCATGTGACGCAATGACTGCGAGTGCCGGTATAGCAGCTCTGCAACGGCCCTTCATCCCTCAAAAATTGAGACTACCTAGGCGGGGTTTCTTCTCACTCACACTCTCGACCTGCTAAAGAATGATCACCCTGGCTGCCGTTTTGTTTCACTCCGCGTTCAGGGCTGCATTACGGCCCCGTTGCTGAGCGCCCATTCGACGAATCCTTCCGGCGCATTCTTCACCCCGGCAAGATTTGCACTGCTCACCTTTTTCAGCCGCTTCCATGCCACATTGCGCAGATCCGCGAATCGCAGGTCCGCGCCGCTGAGGTCCGCATCGTCGAGCTTCGCCCCGGCAAGGCTGCTCCCCCACAAGTCCATGTCCGTCATATCGGCGGACTGAAACGAGGCATTTTCAAGGTCGCTCTCGCGGAAATTCGCGGAGTGCAGGTTGGCGCTCGTCAAATCCGCGGATTGCAGATCGCTGCGCCGCAAATCGGCTGCGCTGAAATCAGCTCTCAGCAAATTCGCCCGCTCCAGCTTCAGCCCTTGCAGGAATGCCGAAGACACATCGACTCCAACCAGCGGGACTCGGTCTGCGTTCAACTCCTGAAGCGCTTCAATGCGGCCGCCGCTTCCCCCCTTACCCTGCGCAGTATTGATAACCTGCCACGCCTGGTAGTGCCTTTGCTTGATCCGGTTGCCCGATTCGCTGAAGTAGAAGATGACCGCCACCAGGATCGAGAACCGGCCAAGGTAATCGAGCACTTCCAGAAAGCTCCAGTTCCCCAGAAGGTAGGCGGCCCAATCCCATATCCATTCGAAGGCGATGAACGGAATCAGCCAGGGCCTTGTGATTCGACCGGTGATGCTCTCCCAGCTGGGAGGCCGACTCCTAGCGGTGCGCGAGATCATGCGTGATTGCCTTTCAGCACGGTCATTCATGGTGAGGGTAATCCCCTTGGAGGCAAACGGTGGAGTTCATCGACATGCGGCAAGGAATTGATCCGGTTGCCCATAGACACAAAACGCTCGCACTCTCTTTCGTCGACTGCTAAAGAACTATTACCCCGACCCATGCGTGCTATTGGTTTCACGCAACTGTCACGCTACATTCAACGTTCATATAATCCCCGGGCTAACCCACTCACGACGGTGAGGTAAGCATGAGCCGGGGTACCAAACGGATACCGGACGCGGTCCACGGACACTGTTGCACCTGTTGTCTGCTGAAAGGACTGTGCCATGGTTCCCCAGGAACACATGCTCCGTTCGCTCTTCCACGAACTGGTGGGAGACTGCTACAGCCAGGGGGCCGGCGTCGATGACGCCGAGATCTCCACGTACGTGGCTGACCTGCTGACCGACTTCACCGAAAACGAACGCATCTACTCGCTGCGCGACGAGATTGGCCGTCCGCTGCGTGATCTGGATGCCATGCTCCTCGCCGCAGATCCGGTCAACGGCACCGCTGCGTCCTTCGACGCGGAGCGGTCGGCGCGCAAGCAGATCGGCGACTACGCGCTCTTCTTCGCCGGCATGTACCCCGAGGCGATCGGGGTCTCCTCCCGACCGATCAGCTTTGAGCGGCTGGTGGAGACCGGGCGCGACTCCTACTCCATCGTCGCCGCCTTCAATCTCTTTGAGTACGCGCGCGAAGCGCCCCTCTTCGAGCGCCTCTCGGAGAAGTTCGAGACCTGCATCTTCGGCCTCAACCTGGTGCGCAAGGAACTGGATCGCCGCCGCGCCCTCACTCCTGGCAAGGGCAAAGAGCAGCAGTATTTGATGTAACCGGTGCCCCCTGACGTCTTCGTCAGGGGGGATGCCACCAACGCAAGCCGTGTCATCCTGAGCGCAGCGAAGAGCTTGCCCTGGCTTGTCGAAGGGACCTGCAGTTATTTGTATTCCGCGCAGAACCCCGGCGCATCCTGCCCCAGCATCCCGCAGCCACGACGAATCTCATCGACAATCAGCGAACACGCATTCCCGGCATTGCATGGCGGATGGGTCGCCGGCGAAACCTGCAGGCACTCGTTCACCAGGATGGCGCTGCGCTTCGCTCCGGCGGTCATCAGACAGCTCGTCTCAGCGCCACTGCCCGCCATAGCGGGTTGCGACTGAAGGTAAGGCTCCGGCAATCCAAATGCCTGCGCAACCTCGTGCAGCTCCGTCCGCAGCTTCTCCCATTGCCACGTGACGGTGGCATTCAGGCTCAGGCCGTACACCAGCGAATCGATCTGCCCCGCCGTGTCCACCATAGCGGAGACTTCGCTCTCCGCTATCCGCCGGTGCTTGAAGATTTTCAGCGCGCGCTGCGCCTGTTTGGCAAAGATCTCCGCAAGTCCGCGCGCATCCTTCTCGTGGCTGGTCCCGCGAATCGTGCTCTTCTTCAGCGCATTGGCAAAGCTGTGCCGGAAGGACTCCGCATCGTCCCTCACGTTTTGCATCAGCCGCGCCAGATCCTCGTCATTCAACCGGCTCTGCGCGCTCACTGTCGTGCCCCGGCTCATCGGCAGAAGAAACACCGCCATCGCCATGTATCCCAGGCACCGTCGCATCATGTCGTGCCTCCAGCATTCCCCAAAAATTGCCCAGGCTCACCGTGCAGTCGAGCATACGACGCTGCACACGGCATTGGCAGAACACCATGCACCGGCCGCCTGCAACACTCCTGTCACGCGGCTGTAACTCCGCACTCATCTTCCGCTGCTAGCCTCGCTGGCGGCGAGCAGACAGCCCGCCTTCATGTCGCGCCCATCGCGAAGGGGAGAAGTCGTCCATGCAACAACGCACCGGTACCCGCACCATCCACGCTCTGGCTCAGGCCACCGCTGTTCTCGGCATCGCTCTGCTCACACTCGCCGCAGGAGCCCAGCAACGCAGTGACCACGACAATCCCCGCTTCTGGCCCGGCGATCTCGTCCTCAGCCGCAGCGTTTATGACAACAACCCCGCGAACGTGACGGTCGGCACCATTCTGCCGCCGAACTGCGCCAGCACCCAGGGCGGCTGCGGAGCTTCCACCGGCGCGCCGTATAACGGCACGTACCCCTACGTCTTCAATAACGACATCTACGATGGCTCCTTCGGCATCACCTCGCGCATTTTTCTCGATCAGCTCACACCCGATGGCCGCTACATCGATTCACTCGAAGTCCCCAACAGTCTCGACCGCGGCATCAAGAGCACAAGCGACCAGCTCGTCACCAGCTTCAGCTCCAAGTCGGAGATCGGCCTTCACCTCTCCACCGATCATCGTTATCTCACCTTCATGGGCTACGTCGCTCCGGTAAATGCTCTCGACGTTTCGAACTCCAACACAGCAGGCGCGATCGACCCCACGAATCCCGTTGGCCAAGAGTTCTATCGCGCCGTCGCAGTGATGGACGGCAACGGTCGCTTCCACTTCACCGAGACCAACGCGTACAGCGGCAATAACGGCCGCGCCGCGATCCTGAACAATTCCGATGGGGGCTTCTTCTACACCGCGGGCAATGCCGGCAATGGCGCGAATCCGCAGCCCGACGGCGTCATCCTCGGCGCTGGTGCGCAGTTGATCGATCCCATCCGTCAGCGCGAAAGTGAGCAGGACCCCGAAACGCCCACGCCGGTTAGCAGCTTCAATATCACCGAACTTGGCCAGAAAGCCGACAAGATCGGCAAGGATGACAACTTCCGCGGCATGACCATCTTCAACAACGTGCTGTATTACACCAAGGGCAGCGGCAGCAACGGCGTTAACACCGTCTACTTCGTCGACCCCACCGGCAAAGCCTGCCCCAATGGCGTCGGTTTGCCCGCAAGCGACGCGCAGCTTCCCACCAGCGGGATCAACTACGATCCCGGCGCGCTCCAGACCACCGGCCTGCCGTCCAACATGTGCATCCTCGCTGGTTTCCCAACTGCACTTGCGAAGAAGGCCAATCCGCTCGCGTATCCCTTCGCGCTCTGGTTCGCCAGCCCGACCACGCTCTACGTAGCCGATGAGGGCGACGGTTACAGCGGTGGCACGGACCTCTACACGCATGCCGCCGCGCAAACCACCGCGGGGCTGCAGAAGTGGGTCTTCGACGCAACCAGCAGCACCTGGAAGCTCGCCTACACGCTGACCAGCGGCCTCCAGCTCGGCGTGCCTTACACCGTGCACAACTACCCAACCGGCACCAATGCAGCAACCAGCCTTCCCTGGGCGCCGTCCACGGACGGTCTGCGCAACATTGAAGGCCGCGTCAATCGCGATGGCACCGCGACCGTGTGGGCTATCACCTCTACGGTCAGCGGCAATGGTGATCAGGGTGCCGATCCCAACCGCCTCGTCGCCATCACCGATCGCCTCGCCAACACCGACGCCACCATCGCAGCGAAGGAGCAGTTTCACATCGTGCGTCAGGCAGGCTTCGCCGAAGTGCTGCGTGGCGTCGCCTTCGCTCCCGGTACCGGAGCCGACGACGATCAGGGTCGCGGTCGCTGGTAGACCGATTCACAAAAGGTGCAGGGCCCCCAGTAGCTGTTAGTGCGCCTTCTCCGTATTCGTGAAAACGGTCTAGATTCCTCAGGCGGCAGACTGTATGCGCTCAGTCTGCCGCTCTTTTTCTGCCTCAACAGCACCTTTCAGGCCCACTTCACTCCCGGTTAGCTCCCGAGAGTCCCCACTCGGCCCGGCCAGTTTCAGAGCACGGGTCATCCACGGTATCCTTGGATGTTGCAATATCTTTCAAGCCTGTAAGGAGCCTTCGTGGCCACGACCATCACACCCACCGCCGCAACTGCCGACTACAAAGTCGCCGACATCTCGCTCGCCGACTGGGGCCGCAAGGAGATCACTATCGCCGAGCAGGAGATGCCCGGCCTCATGGCCATCCGCGCCAAGTACGCGCCGTCGAGGCCGCTGGCCGGCGTGCGCATCACCGGCTCTCTGCACATGACTATCCAGACCGCCGTGCTCATCGAGACGCTGGTCGATCTCGGCGCCTCCGTACGCTGGGCGTCGTGCAACATCTTCTCCACGCAGGACCACGCCGCCGCCGCCATTGCCGCCGCCGGCGTCCCGGTATTCGCCTGGAAGGGGGAGTCGCTCGAAGAATACTGGTGGTGTACCGCGCAGGCGCTCGCGCACAAGGGCGGCCTCGGCCCACAACTCATCGTCGATGACGGTGGCGACGCCACGCTGCTCATCCACAAAGGCGTCGAGCTCGAGAAGGGCGACCGCTCCTGGGTCGATGCCCCCGCCGAGAGCGAAGAGGAGCAGGTCATCAAGAACCTGCTTAACGCAACGCTCAAGCAGGATCCCAAGTGCTGGACCAATGTAGCGAAGGAGTGGCGCGGCGTCTCCGAGGAGACCACTACCGGGGTCCATCGCCTCTACAAAATGATGGAGCAGGGCAAGCTGCTCGTCCCCGCCATCAACGTCAATGACTCGGTGACGAAATCGAAGTTCGACAACCTCTACGGCTGCCGCGAGTCGCTCGCCGACGGCATCAAGCGCGCGACCGACGTGATGGTCGCGGGCAAGGTCGCCGTCATCTGCGGCTACGGCGATGTAGGCAAGGGCTCCGCGCATTCGCTGCGCGGCATGGGCGCGCGCGTCATCGTCACCGAGATCGACCCCATCAACGCGCTCCAGGCCGCGATGGAAGGCTTCGAAGTCACCACCCTTGAAGACACCCTCGGCCGCGGCGACATCTACGTCACCTGCACCGGCAACGTCGACATCATCACCTACGAGCACATGGAGCAGATGAAGGACCAGGCCATCGTCTGCAACATCGGCCACTTCGACAACGAAATCCAGATGGACCGCCTCAACACCGCAAAAGGTGTGAAGAAGCTCAACATCAAGCCGCAGGTGGATAAGTACACCTTCGCCGGCGGCAACGCGATTTTCGTCCTCGCCGAAGGCCGCCTCGTCAATCTCGGCTGCGCCACCGGCCATCCCAGCTTCGTCATGTCGAACAGCTTCTCCAACCAGACACTGGCCCAGCTCGATCTCTGGAAGAACAAGGACACCTACAAGGTCGATGTCTACACCCTGCCCAAGAAGCTGGACGAAGAAGTCGCCCGCCTGCATCTGGAAAAGATCGGCGTGAAGCTCACGCCGCTCTCGAAGAAGCAGGCCGATTACATCGGAGTCCCGGTCGAAGGCCCGTATAAAGCCGACCACTACCGCTACTAGTAACTGAATCAGGCACCAATAAAAAGAAGGGCCGCTCCGCGAGGAGTGGCCCTTCGCATTTGTACGCACGCACTCGTCAGCGCAGTGTCCGATTCCGGGCACGCATATGCGAAACCGGACACTCCAGCCTCGTCTCCTTCCCGCAATGCCTGCGCAGGAAAACAACTTCGAGCTGCAATTCATCCCTGTTTTTTGTCGTTCTATCGCGCCCGTGACGAAGAGCCGCACAAGGAGGCAGACGATCGGGAACGCCCGCGTCGCAATGTCGTATCACGTGCAGAAACGTTTTATGCCAGCGGCGGCGATCGTCGCTTGCTGCATTACAGGTGCGATAACCACCGATTGGAGATGTCATGAAAATTCATGTTGCTTTCACTTCCTGCTTCGCCGCTGCTCTTCTCGCCGCGCTCCCCGTGGCTCACGCCCGAGACAAGAAGATCAATTTCAATCTGCGCAATGACACCGGGGTCCCCCTTGAACTAAAGGTCGGCGATAAGACCGAGATGCTCAAGACGGAACAGGTCATATCCGTCAAGCTGCCGGTTGGGACACGCATCACCACAAACACGGCAACCGAGCACCACTCTATCGGCAGCGTGATCACCGTCGTTTCTGACGCCATTCCCAGCGACTCAACCCTCGCTATCGGCAAGTAGCACAGAGCGCGATCCGGCAAAAAGCCACGCCAGGAAAGAGGCTGCTCCACAAGGAGCGGGCTCTTTCGCAATCTGCACACATGAGAGCAGCGAACCATCTGTCGAGTGTCCAAATGCGGGCATGCCAACACAAGAGTGGACACTGCTGTTTTGCGACAGTCTCCTCATCGCTCGCGCAAGTAATTGAAAGATTGGAGTTGTAGCTCCTCCAACGAGTTCGGCAGCAGACGTGCCATGTATCAGTACAAGAAGAATGTAGCCGTGGATATGACGATTTCCCGCATCCCTGTATGTCAGTTTGCGGATGAAATATTTTATTCCGGTTAGTCACTCTTTCTTGTCGCCGTGCCCACAGAAGCAAGGACACGGCAATCAGATGCCGGAACGCGTATTTCAACTGCGTATCGACAGAAGAGTACTTCGCTGGCGACAGTGGCAGCACTTGCAGCGCTGCTCACGCCAGCTCGCAACCCCTCAATCAGGAGATGTCATGAAAATTCGTATTGCCCTCCCCACCTTCGCCGCCGTCCTTTTCCTCTGCGCACTTCCCGCCGCTCATGCCTCGGTCAGCATTCATTCGCCCATGCATGCGTTCTTCGGCGGCAATGGACAAAAGAACGTCAAAATCAATCTCCGCAACGACACCGGGGCCCCGCTTGAGTTGAAGATCGGCGACAAGGTTACGAAGCTTCAGGCGGGCACGGTTATGGGTGTCAAGCTGCCGGTTGGAACGCGCGTGACCACAGACACGGCAACGCCCAACCACAAGGTCGGCGACGTGATCATCGAAATCTCCGCCGGTATGTATAGCGACTCGACGCTATCCATCAGGTAGGATTCCGCAAAAGAAGAAGGCCACTCCGCAAGGAGTGGCCTTCGCGTCGTCACGTCATCCGAAAAACCACTGCACTCCGGGCGCTCGCCCTGAGCCCGTTCCTGCCCGCTGGAATAAGATCCTCCTCGATGCGCGACCGGTCGACGCGCACAGTAATCTCGCCACCAGACGCCTATGGCTGCCGCTCGTTCCTCTGTGAAAGACGACCTGCTGAAACCACGCTGCTGGGGCCTCGCCGAAGCCCGCGCGGAGGCCCAACGTATGCTCGCGCAACCGGACCACCGCCGGATCGCGCGCCAGATCGTCGCCGCACTCGCGACCAGCAATCCAGGACAGCGCCTTCGTGCCGCCGATGTCGCCCGTCGCATCACCGAGAAAGATTCCGGCTTCTTCACCTCACACGCTTCCGAGGTCGCCTCCATCCTCGCGGAAATCCCGATCATCGAACCGCGTACCCGCTGGCATCTCGGCCTCGTGGCCGCCCGCTCTGCTCGCACATCGCAGCAGATCCGCCTCGCCGCGGAAGTTCTGTGGCAGCTCGCGGAAGACAAAAGCAACGTCGTCCGCTGCTCCGCCGTCGAAGGCCTTGGTCTTCTTGCACGACGCGACCCCTCCATTCGCAACACCGTCGAGCCCTTGCTTCACCAGGCGCTCGTCACCGGTACGCCCGCCATGCGCGTCCGCGCACGCAATGCGCTCTGCTGGCTCCAGTCCACCCCTCGCGCATAGCCGAGTGTCCGAATCCGGTCACACAAGCGCATCCGTGGACAAGAACCAGGCCGCACGCAATTCTGCCGGCAGTACGGAAGTCCTTGATAAACCACACTCAGCCGCGACACGGCCATTCGGCAAGAAACGTGCATTTCCCTACCTCATTCCTAAGGAGAAAGCGGCCGCGCGCGAGCTTGTCTCCTACGAGCGGCGTCCCGGCAGCGATACCCGGGCCGCAGCAGGGAGAACATCTCTACCATGCACGGACTTCTCAGCGAACTGCGGTTCACCATTCGTCAGTTGCGCCGAAGTCCGGCCTTCAGCGCGGCCGCTCTTTTTACCCTCGCCCTCTGCATCGGCGCCAACATCGTCATGTTCTCCATCGTGCGTAACGTCCTCTTGCGCATGCCGGATTACGTGCAGCCGCAGCAGCTCGTTACCTTGCGCGAGCAAATCCATGCGGGACCGGATAGCTTCAACGATCTCCCGGTTAACGCCAACCATCTCCTCTATTGGCGGCAGCATGCAAAGTCCTTCCAGGGCTTCGCCGCGATCGGAACAGAATCGCTGCCCCTCGGTGGCAGTCAACCGGAGCAGATCGGCGTCGCGCAGCACACCGCAAACCTCTTTTCGCTCCTCGGCGTGCAGCCCATCCTCGGCCGCACCCTGCTCCCCGCGGAAGAGCAGCCCGGCCACGATGTCGTCCTGCTCACGGAAGGCCTCTGGCGCCGCCGCTTCGCCGCCGACCCCAACATCGTCGGCCGCGCCATTCCGCTTGACGGCCGGCCTTACACAGTTGTCGGCGTGCTGCCCGCCAGCTTCGCGCTGCCCAGCACAGAGCTGCTCGGCAGCTTCCGCGGCACAAGTCATGCCCTGGAAGCATTCGTACCCTTTGGATGGACGGCCGATCAGCTCTCCGAAATTGAAGGCGACTACAACTACTTCGGCATCGCCCGCCTCAAGCCAAGCGTCTCCATCGCGCAGGCCGCGGCGGAGATGAACACTATGCAGCAGGCCATTGCCCGCCAGACACCGGATCGCCTCAGCATCGGCATCAGCGTCATCGGCCTGCAGCAATATCTAACCGGCTCAAGCCGAAGTGCGTTGCTCATGCTGCTCGCCGCCGTCGCCACCGTGCTGCTCATCGGCTGCGTCAACATCACCAACCTGCTGCTCGCCCGTGCCGCCAGTCGTGAGCATGAATCCGCAGTCCGTTCCGCGATGGGCGCAAGCCCCGCGCAATTGGTGCGCAGCGCTGTTGCAGAGCCGATCCTGCTCTCTATCGGAGGATGCCTCCTCGGCCTTCTTCTCGCAACGCTTGCTCTCCCCTCGATTGCTCACGCCCTCCCCACAACACTGCCCCTGCTGCATCCCTTGCGTATCGACACTCCGCTTGTCCTTTTCGCCCTCGGTGCATCGCTTGTCTCCGCTCTGCTCTGCGGGCTGTTGCCTGCCATCCGCTTCGTGCGCAACCATCCGCAGCAGGCACTCCGGGCAGAGAGCCGTACCGCATCGGAATCCGCGAGCGGCAAGCGAATCCGCCGCGCGCTGGTTATTGGAGAAGTCGCCGCCAGTGTCACGCTCGTGGTCCTCGCCGGCATGTTCCTGCTCAGCCTCTATCGGCTGCTGGGCGTGGATCGCGGCTTCGCCACCGAGCATGTCATCAGCGCGAACGTCGTGCTGCCCGATAAGCAATACGGCCAGCCCGCGCAGCGCGAGGCCTTCTACCAGCGCTCACTCGATCGCCTGCGCCAGTTGCCTGGCGTCCGCTCCGCCGGCGTCGTCAGCGTGCTTCCGCTTGAGGGCGACCGCTGGGGTGACCTCATCTCCTTACCCACTGATACGCGGCCGCTCTTCGCGCGTCCTGCGGCCAGCTTCCGCTGGCTCAGCCCCGGCTACCTCGAAACCATGCAGATTCCGCTCATCTCTGGCCGCTTCTTCACCAAGGATGACCTCGGCAGAAATGTCGCCGTCATCTCCCAGCACGCGGCGCAGATTGCGTGGCACGGACAAAATCCTCTCGGCCAGTTCTTCCGCCGCGGCGACCCCGATGACAAACCTTTCCAGGTCATCGGCATCGTCGGCGATGTCCGGGCGGTCGATCTCAGCAAAGATCCGCCTGCCATGGTCTACGTGCCCATCACATATCGCTCCAACAACACCGGCTCCTTCGTCGTCCGCACTGCAAATGATCCGGCATCGATGAGCGACGCTATCCGCAAAGCTATCTGGAGCATCGACGGGCAGGTGCCTGTGCCCGAAGTCCGCACCATGGACGCCATCGTCAACGGCTCGCTCGCTGCGCGTAACTTCCAGCTTCATCTGCTGCTGGCCTTCGCCGCCTGCGCCATCGTGCTCGCCGCGCTCGGCATCTACGGCGTCGTCGCCTACTCCGCGCTGCAGCGCACACGCGAGCTCGGCATCCGCATCGCGCTCGGCGCGCAGCCCGCGCAAATCTATCGCCTCATCCTCGAAGATGGCGTCACGCCAGTACTGCTCGGCACCGTCGCCGGCATCGCACTCGCCGGGCTCGCCGCGCGCGCCATCAGCGGACTGCTCTTCGGTGTCGGCTCATTCAACATCGGCATCGCCGCTGCAGCCGCGGCCGTCCTGCTCCTCACCGGAGGCCTCGCCAGCATGCTGCCGGCAATGCGCGCCACCCGCATCGATCCCGTGCAGGCCCTCCGCGCCGAATAGAAGGCAGTCCGTGCTCGCAGCACGAAGAAGCGCAACCCCGCAACCCTGGAACTCGCAGCCTCTACATCAGTGAATCCCCTCCGAGCGCAGATGAATCTGGAAGAGAAGGCATCTTTGCCGAGTCGCCGGGGGATAGATAGAGATGATCGTCACTCTGATTGCTATTGGCGTCGTCGTGTTGGGGATCGCGTACTGGATCAGGCACGCAAGGGACAGCCGCGCACTGGAGCAGCACAGCATTACACCCGAAGCTCTCCATGAGCTGTTGGCTGCGAATCAGGAGGTGCTCATCTTTGATGTGCGCCTGCCGCTCGACCTGTTAGCCGATTCCAAGATCATTCCCGGAGCCAGGCGGATTCCCCCCGAAGACGTGAAACGAAATCCATCGCTTATTCCGCGGGATAAAGACACGGTCGTGTATTGCACCTGTCCGAGCGATAAAACCAGCCGAGCCATCCTGCGAAAGGCGCTCGCCATGCAATTCTCATGTGTCAGGTTCCTGAAAGGCGGCCTGGACGGCTGGAAGGCAAGGGGCTATCCGGTCGAGCCATACAAGGAATCCTTTCATCTCGATACGGCAAGCTAGCTGGACTCGCTAGTTCATCTGCATCCCCGGCATCGCGGAGTGGTCCATGTTGTCATGTCCCTGATCGTCATCGTCGATCGACCAGACTTTTCGGGGATCCGTCTCATACGGATAGACGTGCACCATCCAGCCAAACAGGTGCGGATAAAACTCTCCGCCGGCAGCATTGCACGCCTCTTCCGTCGTGATGGAACCGCGCAGTCCGAACTTCGCATCGCGTCCGAAGTACGCCGCCTCCTGCCCCTGCGGCGCCTTGCAGAAATTGACGTGCTGGTGCCAGCGCGCAATGCTCAACGGAATCCGCTCGTTCAACTCATCCTCGCTCGCGGCCTTCCGGTCCGTATACATCGCCCCCACTAGCTTGTAACCGCCGTCCGTTGTCTTCTTGTAGAGCAGCGAAGTCGGCTTTGAGCGGATCGAAGCGGAATGCGGCTTCAAACCCGTACTCACGCTTGGTGAAGTGATAGATAGGTTGCGGAACATTCGGCAGAAAGATCACATAACCCTCCGCCAGCGCCTTGCGGTAGTCCTGGTAAGGCGCCATCGCCTGCTTCGCCGCCGCCGCCACGGCATCGGCCTTCTGCTGATCGCCCGCCTGCGGCGCGCGCAGCGAGGTCATATACATGTGCCCCGCCATGTGCGCCATCCCACCACTCAACGCGTCGGGGCCCGTTTGGCATGCTCGCTGCCAATACATCCCGTCGCATCGCGCCATGATGCACATGCAACAACAGGACGAGTTCCCAGCACTAAAAACAGCGCCGCTGCAAAGACCCGCGAAAACCTGCGAATCATCATGTCGCACCTCGATGCTGCGTATCAGGACGCCTGAACCCAAAGACAAGTTGCGGCAAATGACACCAAATTGTTCACTAACAAGTGCCCTGGCCTGCCGCAGGGAGGAGCTTGCCTGAGCCTGTCGAAGTGTGGTGTTCCCCACTGCCAGCCGGAGCCAAGCGATCTTTCGGCGGATCCTCCTCACAACCTGCTACTATGCCGCAAAAGGAACCGCCTCTGCCGGTCACTGTCTAAAACCTCCCATCTCGATCGCTACCCGCCTCATCGGTAGCGCAGTCGATGTGTGCTTCCACCAAAAAGGGTTTAGACATGAACTTTTCAGACATAGGTTGGGCGCACTACGCGCCTCAGACAGCACCCAACCCGTCCTGCGGCCGAGTAGCTTTGGCCCACCGCGACCACTTCATCGTTTGGACAGCAACCGGCGAAGTCACCGCAACCATCAGCGGCCATCTCCGCCACATGGAATCCGACCTGCCATGCGTTGGAGACTGGGCCATCCTGCGCGACGGCAGCGTCATCTCGCAGGTGCTGCCACGCCGCACCCAACTCTCCCGCAAGGAGCCGGGCAAGCGCATGCGCGAGCAGGTCCTCGCCGCCAACATGGATCTCCTCTTCTCGTCAGCGGCCTCGATCGCGATTACAACCCGCGCCGTCTGGAGCGTTATCTCGTCCTCGCGTATGAGAGCGGCGCTCGCCCCATCATCCTGCTGAACAAGGCCGACCTGCGAGGCGATCTCGCAGATGTCGTTCGGCTCACCGAGCGGCACGCTCCCGGCGTTCCCGTTCTCGCGCTCAGTGCTCTCGCGCCGTGGGGTCTCGATGCTATCGCACACCACGTCGAACCCGGCCAGACCGCCGCCCTCCTCGGTTCTTCCGGCGCGGGCAAGTCAACCATTGTGAACGCTCTGCTCGGCGAATCGCGCCAGCGCACAACCGCTGTCCGCGAGAACGACAGCAAGGGCCGCCACACCACCACCCATCGCGAGCTTATCCGCATGCCCGGCAACTGGCTGCTGATGGACCTGCCCGGGTCTGCGCGAACTGCAACTGTGGGCCGATCCCGAACGCATCGATACCGCCTTCGCGGAGATCACTCGATCTGGCACGGCAGTGCAGGTTTCGCGACTGCGCGCACAATGAAGAGCCCGGCTGCGCCGTTCGCGCCGCCGAACTCGATCCAGATCGCCTGCGCAGCTATCGCAAATTGCAAAAGGAACTCAATCACCTCGAGCTGCAAACCGACATCCACCGCGCCCGCGAGGAAAGAAAGAAATGGAACGCGATCGAAAAGGACATCCGCCGCCACCCTAAACGACGCTTCTGACATCTACAGCAACAACAGCCCGCATCTCTCGTTTCAGAGATGCGGGGCTGGTCGAGATGTTACGAAACTTTAAGATGGCTGTCGATTCTCAATCTGCCGGCTCGATAGCGGGAAGACAGCCTTACAGGACGGATCGGCTCAGATCACGGTATCGATTCTGCGTCTGGACATGGTGGGAACGCAGAAGGCTGTGCTTGCGTATTTTATTTACGGATGAGCGCGAAACACATGCTTCCGCCATCAATGGGATCTGTCGCAGCCTACAGATCGTGATCATGTAGCTCAGAGCGAAACTATCCTAAGAAGCGCAGGCAGGGGAATCATTTGACAAACCGCCGCGAGGTCTTACAAACCCTTCTGTCCGCATCCATCGCGGGCATGCTTCCCATGTCGACGCTCTATGGTGCGGACACAAAGGGTGCCGAACTTGCTGGTGAACGACACGACTTTGAGCCTGTGCGTAGCCGTGTTCTTCAAGCGATTGCGCACGGAGCGGCTACTGGAGTGGCTCTTGCAGTGGCACACCACGGACGCATTGTTTGGGAAGAGGGCTTTGGATTTGCCAATCGCGAAAAGGGTGTGAAGGCAACTGCTCGCACTCCCTTCTGCCTGGCGTCCATCACTAAACCGTTCACGGCCACTTTGCTGATGACCTTGGTAGCGGATGGGAAAGTCGTTCTTACGGAGCCCGCAAATAAATACCTCTCGCACAGCGGGATAAAGGGTCCGAATGGGAATCCTGATGGCGCGACCGTACAACGGCTGGGAGCGCATGTGAGCGGGTTACCGGGGATGTTTTCGGGATATTTGAAGGACTCGCCCACCCCGGCTCCAGGTCCGGAGACGGTTCTACAGGAGTACGGCAGGCTCGCGTACCCACCCGGGTCTGTATACGAATACAGCAACGTCGGCTTCAGCGCACTGGGCGCGATCGCATCGAACGTGACGGGAACGGAGTTTGGCACCCTGCTGGCACGACGACTTCTGGCACCCCTCGGGCTGCACGACAGCTTTTTCAGCACCGATGTTGCACGGTTGCCAACGCGTGCCGTGGGGTACGATGCCTCGGCGAAGGCAATCCCGTATTACACAACATCGACTCCTCCATCCGGAGAAGCTTACGTTAGCGCACACGACCTCGCGCGTTTCGCAATGTTCAATATGAAAAACCGCGTCGCAGGTCAAGCGAAGATTCTGGGCGATCGATGGATCGACGAACTTCACAAACCAGTGTTTGTCGGTCCATCGGGCATCGCGACAACCTTCGGTTGGTTTACCGGGCATTTAAAATCCGGCGCCCCATACGTTTTCAAAGGCGGTGGGCAGCCCGGTGTTGCGACAAAGGTCTATATGGTGCCGTCGAAAAATCTCACCTGTCTAGTCTTGACGAATCGAACCGACGGAACAGAGTTGGCGAACGGCTTGTGCAACCAGATACTCGCGAGCTACCTGCCAGAATGGATTCCGCCGGAGGAAGATGTTGGTCCCCCGCACACTCCCTTCGTGGCGACACGCGACTTCGTCGGCGGCTGGGAGGGAACCCTCAAGAATGGTGGTGCAGACATGCATGTACGACTAGAGATCCGATCCAGCACTTCAGCCACGTTGGCACTCGGGGAAAAAGCTGCGGAACAGATCAGTGAGATGCAATTGGAAGGGCCCGGCTTTACAGGGACGTCAATGGGGCTCATCGAATCGGCCGATGCAACCGCCTACGGGGTCAGAAAGCTGGCGATCAAGCTGATCCCGCAAGAGGGAAAGCTTCTCGGCAGGGTGACCGCTCGAGGAACCAAGCCTGGCATGCTGATTGCTAATCTTCCTTACGTTCTCACCTTGAACCGGATATCGAGTTAGACCTCCGCAAACGGCTTGGTATCGAGCCTACGAGCACAACTCCAAATGAAGCGGCGCCTGACCAAACACGCCCACGCCGTTACAAATAGAGATCGTGCACATCCAGGGATAGCGCTAGCGAGAACATTTGCGTCTCTCTACCATCTTCTAAACCGGGTTTCATAGCGATCTCGGCTTGGCCGCGAGCCCATTTCGGTCGTCTGCTCCCGTTACAGAACGAAACCTGCCCCTCCCCTGTCCCGTAATCACGGTTGTGGTGACCCGTAACTCTGATTTCGGCGAGCACGGCATCTGTGCCATCACCGTCCCGCGTTTCGTACAACAGATCATGACCTTTGGGGGGTTTTCAATGGGCATCACTGTATTCTTTCTTATCTGCGGTCCGTTCGCAGCACTTGTTGTACGTTCCGCTCGCCACCGGCCAACAACTCAGACCGGCGCATGTTGCCCGGGCGCCGAGAGCGTCACAAGCCTGCGCCCGCGTCTGCAGAAGGGTCGACTCATCCACTGGAGCCCCATCCGCTGGGGCATAGAGGCGGATGACCATTCCCGCGGATGGAAGAGCGCAGCGTAAGCACGGCGTCAAGTTCAGCTGGTCAAGTCCGGGCCATCCCCCTCCCTTCACGCACCGAATCGCGCGGCGCCGCGAGCCTTCGCCTTCGCCGCCTCTTCTTCACGATTCCTCGGTGGCGCATTCGTCTCTAACGAACGCAGCAGACCCATCGAGACACTCGCCACCTCTTCAACCGCCGCCAGAAAAGCCGCCTCATTCGCCTTCGAAGGTTTGTTGAATCCGCTGATCTTTCTCACATACTGCAGCGACGCTGCCCGAACCTCCTCCTCCGTCACCGGAGGATCGAAGTTGAACAGCATCTTGATATTCCGGCACATATCCCGCCACCTCGACTCTGAAGTGATTCGCCACTCGGCAACCCATGGCGACCGAGCAGCCAGATCTTATCGTAATGAATTCAGCGCTTCGCCGCAGTGACTCCGTAGCCCCGCCATACATACTCCAGCGCCTCGGGCAGCGTCTGCAGTTTCACGCCGTTGTCCACGTGCCCCGCGTTGCGCGCAAACACAAACTGGTAGTGATAGCCCTTCGCCGCCAGCACTCGCGCCATCTCCTCATTGGCCAGCACCCAGTCGTGCATGCCGTCGCGCATCACATTCGGATTCAGCAGGTCCCGGTCGCCCACCTCCATCCAGATGCGCAGCGGCTTCCGCGTGGCTCTCTGGAATCAGCCGCTCATGGAACCCCCACGCGCCATGCGGAGTCGCTTCGTTCCACGGCCACTGCTGGTTCACAAACGTTCCCGAATAGCTCAGCACGCGATGATAAAGCTCCGGGTGATACCACGCCATGATCAGCGCGCACGCGCCGCCCGAGCTGCCGCCCATCGCCGCCCGGCCATCCGGGTCCCGTGTCAATCGCACGTGATACAGCGCCTCCACCCGCGGCAGCACCTCTGTCTCCACAAACTCCGCATAGCGGCCGGACATCGTGTCATACTCCAGGCCGCGCTCGCTGCCCTGCGCATCGCCGCCGCCATTGCTGATCGAAATCGCAATCATCACCGGCACCCGGTGCTCGGCGATCAGGTTATCCAGCGCCGTGAACAACTCCCCGTCCGGTCCATCCGCTCCCACAATGAATGGAGCAACCGTGCCGGTTACATATTGCTTCGGCACATACACCGTCACGCGCCGCGTGTAAGGAGCAGGATGGCTCGTCGTCACGATCAGCTTCGCAGGATTGTGAGGATCCACCGTGCCAAAGGTATGCGGCTCCCGCGCAATGCCCGGATAGAGCTTGCTCTCCGCCGAACTCATCGTGAACGTAAACACATCGCCATGCGGCACACCCTCCCGCACCGTCATCTCCGGTGCAGGCGTATGCGTCGGCCCCAGGATGAAGTTCCCATCCTTGTCCGCCGGAGCATTCGCGCCATCCGGCAACTCCGTAGCCAGTCACATAGCCAGCCGTATGCGGATCGCGAGTCGGTGGCGTCGGCCGTGATTGCGCCATTCACTGGACTCGCAGCGGCCATCCCGACCAACGATGCAAGGACGAGGGACTTTGAAAGACAGAACATGGGCATCGTTCATTCTTTCATGCGGAGATCGACGATCAGGACGAATGCGAAGGCTCTCCGCATACTCCGCCAGGTCGCTGCGGAAACACCAGCCAAGCGTCACTGCCAGCGCAACGATGATGCCCAGGCTTACCTCCAGGAACCGCGCCAGTGCCGCCTGTCCGGGCCACCCTCCGTCTTGATCAGCACAATGATCGTCAGCGCCACAGCAGCCAGGCGTCCAGCCTTCTCAAATTCCAGAGTGCTGCAAACCAGCAGGCAGACCAGGACGGCCAGCCCATACACGAAGATAGTGGCCGTGCCATACATAGGAGGTCGCCCAGCCTAACACCGCGCCGATCGCAGTGCCGATCAGCCGGTCGCGGCAAGCCGCAAGGCTCACCGTGCTGTCGGAACCCATCACCACAATCGGCTGAAATCGCCGCCCAGTAACTATGCGAAAGCCCGAAAAGGTGCCCGAGCCAAAGGCAAAGCACCGCCGCCAAGCCGGTCTTGAAAGCGCCAATCGCACGCTGAGGGAGATTCTTCCGCACCCACCAGCCTCCAGCCGTCACGGTCTCCGACTTTGTCGCCATCGCCCCATCCTTTGAAGACAACTATTCAGGAACAGCCTACCCCGGGTATCCTGTCGCCGGTATTTCCAGGGGCTGGTGTTGCATCTGCGATTGTCTCTCAGCGGCACTGCATAGAAGTCGTGATAACAGACGAATACCGGTATTCAGAGGACCTCCGCATCAAACCTGATGATCAAACACAGCGACCCTCGCAAAGTACTTGACACCATGACGGTGACAAATATTACACGCATCGATCCAGACCCCGCCCGCTTTGCAATCCCGGAAGGTTACAAAACAGCCGAGCAGATACGGCAGGCAACGCAGTAACCTTCTTTCTCATATCGAAGCCGGCGACATAAATCACTCTTTGGTTAAAAAAGGAAATCAACATGGGAATCGGTTGGAACAGAAGGGATCTTCTCAAGGGCGCTGCTGCAGTCACTGCCGCAGCAACGTTCGGTGAGGTAGCGGGAGCCACGACTCAGGCAGCGTCAGGGTATCCCTCCGTGGCGTCGAAAACTGGAGATCGGATCTCGGTTGGCGCGGAGACAGCCGTAGCCTCCACGCGATATGGCAAGGTGGCGGGCTACATTCGCAATGACATCTACACCTTCAAGGGCATCCCCTACGGCTCGGACACCGGAGGGAGCGCTCGCTTCAAGCCATCGGGGCCTCCCCAGCCCTGGACCGGAGTGCGCAGTTCCCGTTCCTTTGGTCCGGTCTGCCCGCAGTCTCCGCGCGCTGGCTGGCATCACGATGCAGAGGCCTTTCTCTTTCAGTGGGACGATGGCTTTCCGGGTGAAGACTGCCTGCGGATGAACATCTGGACCCCGGCTCTAGATGGCAAAAAGCGTCCTGTGATGGTCTGGCTCCACGGCGGCGGATTTACCGCCGGCTCCGGGCAGGAACTTCGTTCCTACGATGGTGAAAATCTCGCGCGCCGCGGTGATGTCGTCGTGATCAGCATCAATCACCGGCTCAATCTGCTCGGCTATCTCAATTTGTCGGCGTACGGTAACGAGTTTGCAGAATCCGGCAACGTCGGCATGCTTGACATCGTGAACGCGCTGACCTTCGTGCGCGACGACATCGCCGCCTTCGGTGGTGATTCCGGCTCGGTGACGATCTTCGGACAATCCGGTGGCGGAGCTAAGGTATCCGCGCTCATGGCGATGCCCTCCGCTCGCGGGCTCTTCCATCGCGCCATCGTCGAAAGCGGCTCGCTGCTGACGGTGGGCACGGAAGAAGACAGCAAAGATCTGGCCGCGAAGATGCTGCAACAACTCGGCGTGGCCCCAGCGGATGTCAGCAAACTCCAGCAGATGCCCTACGAGCAGTTGGATCAGGCCGCCACCGCCATCATGCCTCCCATGCACCTCACCGGCATCGTGAATTTCCGGCACATGGGTCATCGCTTTGGATGGTCGCCCGTCTTCGACGGCAAGGTCATCCCGCAGCAGCCCTTCGATCCGGCGGCGCCGCAGATGGCGGCAAACATCCCTCTGCTGGTCGGCTGCACGCTGAACGAATTCACAACCGCAATCGGCGATGCGGAACTAATGAAGATGACGGATACGGATCTGCAGTCGCGTGTCTCGGGAGCCCTGAAGAGCGGAGGCAGCGATGTGATCCGCAGCTATCGCAGCCTCTATCCCGACGCGACGCCCTTCCAGTTGTGGTCCATCATCGCGACCTCGGGAGTCAGATCGGCGGTCATTGAGCAGGCCACGCGAAAGGCCGTGCAGCCGGCTCCCGTCTACTGCTACCAGTTCGCCTGGCAGACGCCGGTGCTGGACGGCAGGCCCATGTCCTTCCACTGTTCAGAGCTGGCATTCGTCTTCGACAACGCAGACCGTTGCGAGAACATGACCGGCGGAGGCGCCGCGGCCAACGCTCTGGCCGCGAAGGTAAGCAGCGCCTGGATAGCCTTCGCAAAAACCGGCAACCCCAACACGCCAGCCGTGCCGCACTGGGACAAGTTCGACGCCCACGACAAGACGACAATGATCTTCAACGACAACTGCGAGGCAAAGAAAAATCTCGATACCGAGCAGCTCAACTTGGTGGATAAATTTTCTTGAAGACCCATTTGGGGCGGTTGGAGTCGCGGACGATTACAAGTTAGGAGCCACAGACACTGCAACGCACACCGCGCTGGATGGGATATTTCCTTCAGCGCCCTGAACGTCATTCCCTCCACCATCAGTTGGATGTGCACGAGTTCAACTTTGACGACATCACTTGGTGGGATCGTCTCTTCGGTACATTCCGCGAGGCAGAGCGGTTTGCGCCGTAATGTGGCTTTCCGGATGGGCATGAGAGGAATCTCGGCCGAATGCTCGCATTTCGCGATAACTACTGACTTTCAGAACGCCCAACGGCTGAATCCCAAAGCGGAACCAGCGAATTGCCATACCGCAAAAACCTGCCAAATCCACCCACCAAAATTGCTAACCTGGAAATAGGCCTGACAAGGACTAAGAAAGCCACGGAAGATCCTTCCGTGGCTTTCTCTTTTGTAAGTCGTTTGTTTGGAAGATTTTGCGGCTAAGCCTTTTATCTGGACGAATTTAGCCGCCGGAAGGAGGTCTAAACTGATGAAAAAAAGGCAGTTGCCAGCCAGTCCTCCCGTACCGGGGGGGGGTACCCCCGCCTAGCGTTACAGAATGTAGCGCGACAGATCCTGATTCTTCACGATCGACGCCACCATCGCCTGCACGTATGCCGGATCGACGACTACAACCTTCTCGACGCCGTGCTCCGTCGCTCGCTCTACCATCGGCAGCGGCACCGTAGCGCCCAGCCCGTCGGCCGCAGCCGCCGCCAGATCCACCACACCCTCGGCCGTCTTCTGCCCTTTTTGCAGATCCGGCGCCAGGAAGCTGATCTCGTCCAGCACCCGCTCCATGATCGTATGCAGCCGCCGCGCGCCGATGTTCTCCGTCGTCTCGTTTACGCGGAAGGCAAACTGCGCCATCTCCTCCAGCGCCTCGCGCGTGAACTCGAGCTTCAGCCCTTCGGTCTCGAGCAGCGCCGCGTACTGCTTGGTCAGCGACGACTTCGGCTCCGTCAGGATGCGGATGAAGTCCTCGACGGTGAGCGACTGCAGCTCCACCCGGATCGGGAAGCGTCCCTGCAACTCCGGGATCAGGTCGCTCGGCTTCGAGACATGGAACGCGCCCGCCGCGATGAACAGGATGTGGTCGGTCGACACCATGCCGTAGCGCGTGTTCACCGTCGTCCCTTCGACGATCGGCAGGATGTCGCGCTGCACGCCCTCGCGCGAGATATCCGGCCCGTGGCCGCCCTCACGCCCCGCCACCTTGTCGATCTCATCCAGAAAAATAATTCCGGAATTTTCAACGCGGTCGACCGCGATGCGATTCACCTGATCCGTATCGATCAGCCGCTGCTCCTCTTCCTGCACCAGGTACTCGAAGGCCTCGCTCACCTTCATCTTCCGCTTCTTGGTGCGCTGGCCGAAGAGCCCGGGAAGAATGTCCTTCAGGTTGACATCCATCTCTTCCTGGCCCTGGTTGGTGATGATCTCGAAGCTCGGCGTATTCCGCTCGCGCACATCGATCTCCACCGTGCGATCGTCCAGCTTGCCCTCGCGGAACTGCTGCCGCAGCTTCTCCCGCGTGCGGTTGTGGCTGTCGCTGGCCTCCTTCGGCGCCTCGATCGTCGGCGCATTCTCCTGCCCGCTCACGATGTCGATCACCTTCGAGTCCGGCCTTCGCCTCCGGCTGCTTCACCGCCGCAGCAGGCGCAGGCAGCAACAGGTCGAGCAGCCGCTCCTCCGCGTTCAGCTCGGCCTTGTCCTCCACCTCTTCGAGCCGCTCCTCGCGCACCATGTCGATCGCGATCTCCACCAGGTCGCGGATCATCGACTCCACGTCGCGGCCCACGTACCCGACCTCGGTGAACTTCGACGCCTCCACCTTCAGGAATGGCGAGCCGGTCAGCTTCGCCAGCCGCCGCGCAATCTCCGTCTTGCCCACGCCCGTCGGCCCGATCATGATGATGTTCTTCGGCATGATCTCTTCGGCGAGATCGGGCGGCAGCTTCTGCCGCCGCATGCGGTTGCGCAGCGCAATCGCCACCGCGCGCTTCGCCGCGCTCTGCCCGACGACGTACTTGTCCAGCTCCGCCACGATCTGCCGCGGCGTCAGCTCATCCAGCGACAGCTCCTGGTCTTCCGCTGCGCCTGGTAAATAGATAGCCATTTCCTCTGTTCTCCTGCTTAGGCGCTCAACTCTTCGATGGTGATCTGGTCGTTGGTGTAAATGCAGATCTGCCCCGCGATCCGCAGGCTCTTCTCCGCGATGTCGCGGGCGCCCAGCTCGGTGTTCTGCATCAGGGCGCGGGCCGCCGCCAGCGCGAACGAGCCGCCGGAACCGATGGTCGCAATCCCCTCATCCGGCTCGATCACGTCTCCCGATCCGCTGATCAGGAAGGTCTGGTGCGGGTCCGCCACCACCAGCAGCGCCTCCAGCGAGCGCAGCATCTTGTCCGTGCGCCAGTCCTTGGCCAGCTCCACGGCCGCGCGGCCCAGGTTGCCGGCATACTGCTCCAGCTTGCCCTCAAAGCGGCTGAAGAGGGAGAAGGCATCCGCAGTCGAACCGGCAAACCCGGCCAGGATCTTGTCCTGGTAAAGCCGGCGGATCTTCTTGGCCGTGTGCTTGATGACGCTGTCGCCCAGCGTAACCTGGCCGTCGGCCGCCATCACGACGCTCGTGCCGCGCCGTACACAGATCACCGTGGTGGAGCGGATACGGCGCTTGCCGGAAAGGGACAGATCCCCCTGCCGGCAACGTCCGCTGTAGATGTGGAAAACCGCCGCGGAGACCCCGCCGGCGGCGTTACGACTGACTCATTCATGCTCTCTTCACTATACGCTTCGCGGTCCCATATCCCTCTTTTGCGCCATCACTCAGACACTGATTCGTAACTCGACTCTCGCCTTTGCTGCGCTATCCTTAGCAGCAGACAAGGGAGAGTTGCTGCTGTCGCCCTCCCGACCCCGGAGCACCGATGTTCGGCATCACCCTGCGAGAGACCCAGGCGGTAAGTGGCGTTGCGGTAGCGGCGGCAGTGGCTGCCGGGGTCACCCTGTATTGGATGTCACGGAAGCGTCCCAGTCCCGACGAGCTGGAGCGCGATCGCCGCGATGTGTTGGTGCTCAAGGGCCGCATCATCGACGCCACCGTGCTCGACATCTCCGAGCTGTCGCCCGAGGAATCGGACCGGCCTCTGGGCATGCAGCTCATCCTCTACCAATACGATGTTGCCGGCGTCACCTACGAGTGCTCGCAGGACGTCACGCTGCTGCAGCACGTGGTGGACATCCACAAGATCCGGCTCAGCTTCCCGGCGTCGGTTCGCTACGATCCGCACAATCCCGGCAACAGCCTCATCGTGGCCGAGAGCTGGAGCGGCCTGCGCGACACCGCGAACTCCATCCCGCTGCACCCACTGCGCCGCGCTAATGCCCGTCAGGCCGTCGTCTAACACGTACGGTCGTCAATGAGCAGAGATTCGTTGAATGAGGTGGTCTGCGAGTCTGAGGGTAAGCGCCATCATCGTAGAGGTCGGGTTGGAGCTGCTGCCCGACGGGAAGACCGCACAGCTCGCCACGTAAAGATTGTCGACTCCATGCACCTTCAGTTCGCAGTCAACCACGCTGCGGGGGGAATCCTTGCCCATGCGCAGCCCTCCCATAGCGTGATTCGTGTCGGACATGACCAGCTCTGCGTGATTGAGGACTGACGGGTTCCAATCGAACGTATCTATCCTGGCCAGTTCTAGATATCTCCTGATGATCTGCGAATAGCGCGCTGCGGTAGATCGCTCGACGTGATTGATCCGCCAATCGATGATGGTCGTACGCAGGCCGAGCGCGTCTTTTTTCGAATCTGATATCCGAATGCGATTCTCCGGATCGGGAGCCTGTTCTACGTCGATGTTCAACTGCAATGTGGCGTTCTCACTGACAGCGCGACGCTTCTTGACGCGCGAATAATAAACAAGGCGCGCGATATCCTGTCCACCGCGAAGCATTGGAACCAAGTTGGTGTGGATTCCGGCTTTAAGCTGGCCGCGCTGGATGCATTTGAGCAGATTACGCATTGCCGAAGGGCCGGAACTTTCGGGCTCATCGATCGTGATGTAGCCGACGGCGGGAAGTAATCCTTCGCGCAAACGAAGCGCTGGAGAGGCTTCGAATTTACAGGTATGAGTCGTGCCTTTCACATAAAAAGGGCCCAGCAGATCGAGAGCACGTTCCCTTCCCGGCGACAAGAGTCGTGCCGCAAGGAACGCCACATGATCGTTAAAGTAGCGGCCGATCTGGTCGTGCGGATTTGGCACATCGGGTGAGCTGAGAAGCAACCGTGAGCTCTCTACCGTCCCGGCACACACTACGAAATAGTCTGCGGTAAAAGCAAATTCCCGTCGCTGGTAGTCGAGAGCGCGGATTGAGCCGATGCGATCTCGATTGCCCGGAGCTGCAATCAGCACGGCACCATTGGCATGCGTAAAGATCGTGACACCGGGATGAGCCATGCCCTCGGCCCCGAGGGTCTTCGCGAGATTGCGCATCTTGAATGGTGCCCATTTCGAGAAGCGAATGACGATATCGTCAGATATGGGAAGCAGCTTGTGGCCGAGGACTTCGAGTAAGTCACCTGTGAAGGAAAGAGAATTAACCCCCAGGATTTTCTGCACTTCTTCGTAGTAGCTGATCACATCATTCAAATGGATCGGCCAACGCTCTGAGACCGAACCAGCCGGCGGATCGAAGACATCGGAAGTGAATGGCAGGATTTGGCCGCCCCACCGTGTGGAGGATCCGCCAAAGGTACGCGCTCGTCCTTCGTGTGAGCCGCGATGATTGTCATACGTCATCTCAGCGCGATAGAGAGACTGACTACGTTCTTCGAATTCGAGTCCGCCTGCTTCAAGAAGATGTACTTGCGTACCTTGTTTTGCAAGACGCATCGAGAGAACTAACCCGGCAATGCCGCCGCCAATCACGCAGACTGTCGAGTGAAACGATCGTCCTGCGGCGGCCTGCTCCAGGTCGATATGCACGCGCCTATACTAAGCCGAATAATCACGGCTGATAGATCAGTTTGTTGCCGATTGTCCGAATTAGAAACTATTCCCGACATGCGGCACTCTCCTGGCAAATTATTCAAGCGGCGCGGTGACCGAGTTATGCGCAATTCGCCCGGGACTATCCCAAGTCGCCGGTGTGCGCCGGGCGTGCCGGCCTCCCCCGCAATCTGAGTCCATCTCCCCTCACTCGCCTGGGCCGTCCTGTACACTGATCCGTCATTTCCTGCCACAAAAACATATCTGGTTGTCGGAGTTGTCCTCGGTGCCCTCCTGTTCCTGTTTGCGCATTCTCTCTTTGCATGCTTGTCACGTCTGCTGCTGTGCTTGGGGCACAGACGAAGCCGCTGACGATTTCGGCGATCTTTACCGATCCCGGTCTCACTGCCGATGCGCCGCGCGGGATGGAGTGGTCTCCGGATGGGCTGCGCATGACCTACCTGAACGACACTGGCGACCTGATGGCGGTGGATGGCGAGTCGGGCAAGACAAGCGTTCTGGTGGCGAAGGAAAAGATCGGCAGCATGCACTCCGCCGTGGCGAGCGAACAGGATAAGGACCACCGCAGCCGTTATGGCGAAGCGAGCTATCTCTGGGCGCCGGACTCGAAACACCTGCTGTTCGACTCCAACGGAGTCGCTCTTCCTCTACTCGCTCAAGGACGGGGTGGGTGTCTCGATCGCAGAGACCGGCACGGCCAGCGGCGACGATCCGAAGTTCGCGCCCGATGGCAGCGCGGTGACCTACGTTCACGATCACGATCTGTATCTGCGGCGGCTACCTTCTTCTCAGACTCCGATGCGACTCACCATCTCGCGTGACGCCTCGGTGCTGAACGGCGAAGTGGACTGGCTGTATCTGGAAGAGCTGGACGTGCGCAGCAACTACTTCTGGTCGCCCGGATTCGAAGAGCATCGCATATCTGCAGATGAATGAAGCGGCGGTGCCGCAGTATCCGATCACGGATTGGATTCCGACGCACGCCACGGTGGAGATGCAGCGCTATCCGCAGCCAGGCGACCCTAATCCGGTGGTGCGGGTGGGCGTGGTGAACGTGACCTCCGGCCACAACAGCTGGATGAAGGTGCCGCTCAGCCGCCGGCGAGGACTACATTCCGCGCTTCGGCTGGCTGAATGCGCACACGCTGTGGATCGAGACACTGACGCGCGACCACAAGCATCGCCGGCTCTACTTCGCCGACGCGTCCAACGGCCGCACGCGGCTGGCGATGGAGGAGACGGACGCGAAGTTCTTCGATGAGAACTATGACGTGACCATCAGCGGGCCCGAACATCCTGTGGACAAGCTGGCGCGATGGACACACGCAGATCTATCTCTACAACTTCAACGAGGCCGATCCGATGTCCGGTGACGCGAAGCTGGTGCGGCAGCTCACCAGCGGCGACGGCGAGGTTTCGTCGATCAAGACTGTGGATCCGGCCGGGCGGACTGGTCTATTACATCTCGAACGAGGGCGACCCGCGCGAGCAGCAGTTGTGGTCGGTAAAGCTGGACGGCACCGGCAAGAAGCAACTGACCGAGGCGCACGGCGTGCACAAGCCGGAGTTCTCGCCCAACGCGCGGCTCTACGCGGACAACTTTTCGAACCATCGAGACGCCGCCCACGGTGGCGATGTGCACCGTGAGCGGCACCACATGCAATGCCTTCTGGCATCCCACGCTGAACCCGGAATACAAGCTGATGACGCCGCGCCAGCTGACCCTGAAGGCGAGCGACGGAACTACGCTCTACGCCAGCCTGATGCTGCCGCCGGGCGAGCGCACCAGAACGGCAGCGTGCCACTGATCAACAATCCGTATGGCGGTCCGCATGCGCAGACGGTCGAGAATGCATGGCAGGGACGCGCGACGCTCTTCGACCAGGTGCTGGCGGAGCATGGCTTCGCGGTGCTGCACGTGGACAATCGCGGCATGGGCGGGCGCGGGCGCGACTTCGCGCAGGCGGCGTATCACAACTTCGGGCCCATTCAGCTTGAGGACCAGCTCAGCGCGATGGACCAGGTGCTGGCGCAGTTTCCGGAGCTGGACGCGAAGCGGCAGGGCTGGTGGGGATGGAGCTGGGGCGGCACCTTCACGCTCTATGCGATGACGCACTCGGACCGCTTCAAGGCGGGGGTCGCGGTGGCGCCGGTGACAGATTGGCGCAACTACGACTCCACCTATACCGAGCGCTACATGAGTGAGCCGGCGCAGAATGCCGACCAGTACCGCGACTTCTCCGTGGTGACGAATGCGGACAAACTGCAAGGGCGGCCTGCTGCTGGTGCACGGCACCGGCGACGACAATGTGCACATGGAGAACACGATCCAGTTCATCCAGAAGCTGATCGACGCGCAACTGCCCTACGACCTGCAGCTCTATCCGCGCAAGACGCACTCGATTGCCGGAGCGGACGCGCGGACGCATCTGTACACGCGCATCCTGGCGCAGTTCCAGGCGTATCTGGGCGAACCAACCGAATAAGGATTTGGGATGACACATCCTGCGGAGACTGCCGCGACGCGCAATCGGGTGCGCGCGCGCACCACGCTTGGCGATTTCGAGCTGACCGTGCTGACCGACGGCACCTACTACCTGGACGGCGGCGCGATGTTCGGCGTGGTGCCCAAGCCGCTGTGGGAGAAGCGCGCTCCGGCCGACGACCAGAACCGCATCCTGCTGGGCACCAACACCGTAGTGGTGCGGACCGGGACGGCACACGGTGGCCATCGAGACCGGCATCGGCAACAAGCTGCCGGAAAAGCTGCGCGCGATCTATGACGCGAAGGAGTGGCTGCCGGAGAGCTTCAATGAGGCCGGCATCCGGCTGGAAGAGGTGGACGTCGTGATCAACTCGCACCTGCACTTCGATCACTGCGGATGGAACACGACACGGCTGCCGGATGGCCGCGTCGTGCCTACCTTTCCCAATGCGCGCTACTTTGCGCATCGCGGCGAGGTGGAGCATGGCCATCTGCAACTGGAGCGCGATGCGGTGAGCTACATCGGCGCGAACTACGATCCGCTGGTGGAGAGCGGGCAGATGTCGCTGCTCGACCTGGGCGCGGGCGAGGTGCAGGAGATCGTGCCCGGCATCTCGGTCGAGCTCTTCCCCGGCCACACCCATCAGTTGATGGCGGTGCACATCGAGTCCGGAGGGCAGCATGCCTGCTATATCAGCGACCTGTTGCCTACCAGCGCACACCTCGACGTTACCTGGGTGATGGGCTACGACCTGGACCCACTGCGCTGCATCGAGGAGCGCAAGCGCTTCTACAAGCGGGCCATTCCGGAGGAGTGGCTGGTGCTGTTCACGCACGACCACCACACGCCGATGGGTTACGTGAGCTGGAGCGACAAGGGTAAGCCGGTATTTCGGCCCGAAGGCGCCGCAGGGACTAGAGCCGGATGAGGAGACCGCTTACCAGTAGCCGAGCCTCTTACGCGAAGTACACCGGAGCCATAGCACTTCGCGGGATTTCGGAGCGGCCACTATGCCAGCCTGCACGCATCGGCTACAGGCTGTGGACGCACTGTCTTTGATGCGCAGGGCTCCCGCACATCGCTTTTCGATGACGGCCGACGATGACTTCCCCACTCCTGACCGACCAGAAGCCGCCAATAGATCCAGTGGAAGCGCTGCGCGTGCTGGTGGCGGACCTGCGGGCGCTTGCTGGCCGGCTGGAACTGAAGGAGCGCAGCCGCAGCCTGCAGCAGACACTGAAGGCGGCGCAGGAGCAGGTCTCCGGCCCGCGCGCAGTGGTGATGCTGCTGAGCGAGCATGAGGATCTGAAACGGCGATTTCTGGAGCGGCTGCTGGGACCGAATACTGGCGCAGCTGCCAAACCCGACCGTGGTATGCACCCGGTTGGAGTACGGCGCAGTACCCGAATGCAGCGTAACCATGCCGGAGGGGCTGACGACTGTGCTGCCCCTGGATCAGCTGGAGGCCTTCCACGAACGGCACACGATGGAGAAGGCGGCTCAGACCATCCGGCTTCCTAACCCCACGCTCAAGGATGACCTGGCGCTAATCGATACGCCCGCGCTGGGAAGCGTCGAGGCTACGGAGAGTGTGCTGGAATGCGCCGAGCAGGCCGATGTGTGGATTTTGGTTCTGCATCCGGATCACGAGTTAAGTGACGCGAGTCAGGCCCTGTTGCGCCGGCTGCCGGAGCGTGGCACGCGGCTGGAGATGGTGGTAGAAGGCGCGGAGGCGCTGACGGCCGAAGAGCGGCTGGTGGGTCGGGAGCGGCTAATGCGCACGTTGCGCGAGCGCTGCAATATCGGAGCGCCGCGGCTGACGCTGGTGGCCTCTTCCGCTACCGAAGGGGATGAGGAGAGCTTCTGGCATGGCAGGTTTGCGACCTTTCACTCGGTGATGATGCGACGCGGACGTGAACGCTGGATGGGTGCCACACGCGCGGTCGTGTCGAACGCGCTCTCTGAAGTGGGCGCGGAGATTGAGCTTGAGCTGAAGAGTATTGGGCTTGGACTCCGCCACGCGAGGCTGCGGCTGGGAATGAAGGACCTGGACGGCTTGCGGACGCGCTTCCATGAACTTGGCCGGCTGGACAGGCAGCTTCTCCCCGAACACGCAATAAATGAGAAAACAGCCGTATCGAAGCCGGAAGAAATCCGGCCCAGTGCTGCGAGCGTACCGCTGGTCGAGGCAACGGCAAGCACGCTGCCGCCGCTGATTGCACTTCCCAAGGAAGAGAATGCTGTTGCCGCACCTGAAACGACAGGCACGAGCGCAACGGCGTCGTTCGCTCAGCCCGATCGTATGACGGAGCCCACCTTCGGGAGCTTTCGCAGGCCGGTTGCGGAAGCACGAACCCCGCGCGGGCTTTCGATGAATTTCAATGAAAAAATGGCGCGGCTGATCGAGCGCGACACGGCCGGCGAGGGCGGCAGGTTGACGCGGCCGAAGCGCATCGCGGGTGTGGTGCTGACGGTCGTCTTTGTCGGCCTGCTCCTTTGGGCGCTGGCGCCCCGCGGGCTGCTGTTCGGCCATGAGGCACCGTCGGAGTGGGAATACCAGCCGCCATCGAATCTGCCCACCGCAACTCATGCCGCCCCTGCGGCAAGCGAGCCTTCCGGCGTGAGCCTGCCGCAGCCTGGGGACGTTCATTCCCTGCCGGACACCACCGATGCGAAAACCCAAGGCATTTCGGCAACACCGCTCAGCAGACGTCATGCGGCGATTCGCATGCCGCTGCTTCGCCCCACCTCGAGCGGCGCAACCGCGGGAGTGCCGCCCGTAAAGCGGCACCATCGCCACTTGCTTGGGTTGGGGAAGCTATGGCACTGGGTCCGGCATGGCCACCGCAAGCGCGCTCCAGACACTCAGTAAAGAATCAGGCTCCGCTATTCGTAACTAGGGCTGTGATCTTTCGCCCGTCGGGTGAGCCTAGCCCCGTGCATGGGTCCCATCCCGCACCGGCGCTGTAGCTGCCATTCGAGCCTGAAGTGACGTCGTAGAAGTTCGCCTCGCCGGCGGAGTACAACGTCGGATTAAGGAAGCCGGCGTTGCGGCCCGTCTGCTGGTTTACCAGTGCAACGAGCGCAGCCCACAGCGGTGCGACCGCGCTGGTCCCACCTACCACGGCCGATTGGCCATCGACGAGGATCTGATAGCCAGTCGCCGGAGCTGCATCCCCGGCAACGTCAGGAACACCGCGACCACCCTGCTCTCCGCTGGGTGCAGGCACTTTCGCGTTCGATTGCCAGGATGGCAATGCAAAGTAGCTGGAGACACCGCCGCCCGTAGCGCCTCCGCCCTGCGACAGATCATTCCAGACCGTCTCGGTAGAACGAACGCCGCTTGAGACTGTGAGATTCGTGCCGCCGCACGCGAGCACATGCGGACTGGACGCGGGAAAGTCGACATGGTTTGCCCCGTCAGTGACGCCGTCGCTTGATCCGGAATCGCCGGAGGCAACCGTGACGGTAACGCCTAGGGCGGCGGCCGTTTGTATGGAGTTATCGAAGCTTGCAAGCGAAGCCGCAGCCCATGAAGACTCGGGCCCGCCCCAGGAGATAGAGATGGCCGAGGGATTGTTGGTGGTGTCGTGGATGGCGGCCGAGATAGCGTCCTGAAAGCCCTGATTGGTGTTGGGCGCGAAGTAGACGGCGATGCGTGCGCCGTGCGCGATGGTGCCGGCTACCTGGATATCGAGTGCGACTTCGCCATCGGCGCCATTGGGATCACCGGGTGAATTGGCGCCGCCGTCGACCGGCACGGCGACCACGGTGGGCGGAGAGATGCCGAGCTGCCCGAAGTAGGTCTGGATGTCGGAGTCTTCGTAGCCGCCACCGAGCTCGATGAGCGCGATGCACTGACCTGTGCCATCGACGGTGGTGGGGTAGTCGTAGGCCGCCGCCACTTGCGGTGGGGTGAAGCTGGCCTCGGCCGAGTTTGGACGGGCCCCCGCGGCGGCTTGCTCGCGCCAGCGGATGTGCGGCCGGGCGATGGGACGGCTATCCAGCCCGAGAACGGTTTCAATGACAGCCGACTCAGGCTCCGGCACGGACACCTTTCCGGTGAAGGCATGGAAGTAACGTCCGGCCGGCTTGGTCGCGGTGTGTTCGTAGTCCTGCAGGTCGACGCCAAAGGTCTGCTCCAACTGTTGCGCCGTGCCGCGCAGCCACACACGGCGCGCGGCGCGATCTTCATGCACCAGCGTAAGCCCGTGGCGCGCAGCGAGGGCACGCACCTGGTCCATGGCCTGCTGTGTAGCACCGTGTGTGTTCAGATATTCTGCGCGACTCAGATGGCGGCCCTTCAGGTCGGCAAGATTGAGCGGCTTCTCGCGCTTGAGGATCACCGTTACGGTGATTTGCTGGTCTGGAGATGTCTTTCCGACCTTGCGGCAGTCGCGCGGCGCCGGGTGATCACTGTTGGGAATGGGAACGAGACGCACCTGACCTTGGGGGGACATGAGGAGCTCCTTGTCTGGTTGTTGTCCCTCAATAGATGCTCAATTCGCCGCCGGAAGCCACCTCAGACGCCGGAACGTTGCAGGCCAAGGAGTTCAGTACCGCTCCAGGAGCAGAGGGGGAGCGGGCCCAACGCGGCCATGCAAGAGCCAATCGAGTGGCATACGCACGTCTTCATCACGCGCTTCACCCATGACGCGTGTGATGACCTGGCCTTTCTCGTCGATCACCATGGTTCCGGGAACCACGTTGCCGAGACCGAATTTTTCCAGCGTATCCAGATCCGCGCCGGCCCACACGTCGAGACCGACATTGAGCCGGTGAAGCAGCGGCTCGATTTTTCCGCGGTCCTTTGCCGCGTCGATCGATACAGCCACAAACTGGACATTCTTCTCTGCGTAGCTCTGTGAAAGCCGGGAGAGCCGGGGCAGTTCCTCCTGACACGGCTCGCACCAGGTGGCCCAGAAGTTGAGCAGGACGACCTTGCCGCGCAGGGCAGAGAGCTTCTGCGACTGGCCGTTAAGATCCTTCAGCGACAGTTTCGGCGCAGATTCGGCCAAAGCGGCGGCTGCAAGCACCACAATCGCGCAAAGGAGCAGAAGCTTGCGAATCATGAAAGCCTCACTAGAAGCGGTGTGTATAGCTGGCGAGCCATACGTATTGTGCGAACGCCGCGTCGCCATGCGTCTTGTAGACCTCATCGGGAACACTCGTGGTACGGTCGCGGTGCACAGCCTTGAAGACGCTAGCGCTCAAGATGTTCGAGCCGCGCCCATACTGCACCCCTGGACCGGCGGAGACCGCGAACCCTGGACGACGAAATCCGTCATTGCTGTTGGGAAAAAGGTTCCGCGCCGGCACGCCTTCAAATCTCGGACCGAAGATAACTGCGAGGCCGCGCACCTGCTGGATGGGAATGGAGGCGCCGGCCTCCATCAAGTATTGGTCCGAGCGCGCGACGTAATTGGTCAGCGGGGTCGCGGGATTTAATTTCGCACCTTTCGCGATGCCGTTCGTATCTCCCTGCGATGCGATGTAATCACCATCTGTGTAAAAGATAAGATGGTTGCCAACCGCACGGAAGCCCTGCCACTGCAACACCATTCCATAGCCGCCGTTGCCCGGCTGAATGGAGTAGTCGACAGGCGCGGTCACTTCAACCGCAGGACCGCTCCCGGTCGTATTGGTGTTCACCGTATTCTGCACGTTGTCGTTGCCGGTAGGCAGCAGCAGGCCGATGCCGACGGAAGCATTGCCGCGATGCGCCTTCTTCGGATTCAGGACCCAGGTGTTTGCAGCGAGTATGGTATCCCCGATTCCCTGCGCTTCGTATTTGATCGGCGAGTTCTGCGTTTTACGCGATGCGAAGAGGAATGGCGCATTGATCTCGAAACTAATGCGCGGCGTCCACTGATACATCAGGTCTGCCGTGACAATATTGATGCGGTTCTCCACCTGATTCTGTAACTGCGCCCGGTACTCCTGATAAACGTCGCCAACGAAGTGCTGGTAGGAAAACTGATGGCGTTCACCAATGGTGAGTTGAAAATGGCCGGGTTGGAGAAACCCGCCCTGCCCTGTCGGGAGGCCATTCTGGTCGATGCCGGGAAGGATCTGCTCGGGCGAACGGGCGACGATGCACCCCTGCGCATGGAGTTGCGGCGCGGCGACCGTGCCGGCGAAAAGAGCTATGGCAATCAGGAGCGTGTGGAGGACTGCAGTTGTTCTGGTGAACGCAGGATGAGTATTGGCGGCTTGCGGGAAGAAGAACAGGTTCAATGAATTGGCCTCAGTCAAAAATTGGAAGACTGCAATTGCTTTCGCGAGACTGCGCTGAGTGGTAATACGTGCGAGACTCAGTCACAAACCCGTGAGCGGGGACAGCATTGTCGCGCAGGGAGTGCGGATTCACTATAGGGGCGCGCGTGCGCGCGAGTCGTGACCCGAACGGTGGGATTTTGATTCATCCGTTTGATCGAGAGGGTGCTGCCGATTCGCGTGATTGCTCTTTATGCGGGCGCTGCGGACAAGCGATCTCCGTGGCTGGGTGGTTGAGAGACAACCAGGAAGCGTGCGTCTTCTCTACCGCGATTGAAAACCTGATGCGGCATCCCCACAGGAACGGTGACGCCGCTCATCGACATAAGGCGATGCTCTTCACCGCCAATTTCGATGGTGAGTTCACCGGCGAACACATAGAAGAATTGCGTCGCGCGCTGATGCAGATGTCGCTTCTCGGCGGTGCCAGACGGCATGCGTTCTTCGATGATGCTCAGGTTTTCGGAACGATGCAGGTGCCAGCCATCGCAGAGTTGTTCGCTGATGGCGCTGGGCCAGGTGTAATGCTCGGCGTTGTCGCGGCTGATAGGATGCTTCACATTCAAGTCAATCAACTCTTTGGATTCCCCATGGGGTCCAAGTTGCTGAGGTTGTCGAGCGGTGCCATGATACCGCCCTGCTCTAGTCGAACGATCCGAATGACTTCGCCATGCTTGCTCGCGACCGATCGGAAATCCGACATGTCTCCATGCTGTATCTGCAATAACCCAAGAGGACGACCATCCAAACGCGCGAATTGTCCTTGAAAAATTAGCGACCCTTTGTAGTCGGTAAACCAGCATTGGGCGACCTTTTCACTTCTTGGAGTACAACCCACCCACTCTCCGACGCGGTCCATTTCGAGCGGTGTGTGGGGCCCGGAAATCCAGACAGAGGATTGTGGTAGCCACTCTGGCTTGTTCGGTGTCGCCCCAGCCCACGATATCCGGAAGAATATCGCTGCCAACCCAGCGATCAAGAGAAGCGGCACAGAAAACCGTATCCTTTGGAAACGTTCGGGACTCATCGCGAGTGCATTCATCTCACAGTGGGATGTTGCCGTGTTTCCGCGGCGGATTCGTATCGCGCTTGCCGTCGAGCATCTCTAGCGCGCGGATCAGACGGCGGCGGGTCTCGCGCGGACGGATCACTGCGTCGACATAGCCGCGCTCCGCGGCGATATAGGGGTTCGCGAAACGCTCCCGGAACTCCGCCACGCGCTCTTTGCGCGCCTCGGCCAACACTTCACCTTTGCGCTCCTCGCTGAGCTCGCCTTCTTTCTGTTCCGCCGCCCGCAGCGCCTGCGCCAACTCGCGGCCATAGACGATGTTCACCGCACCCTCCGCGCCCATGACGGCGATCTCCGCAGTCGGCCACGCGAAGTTGGCATCGGTACGGATGTGCTTCGAGCTCATGACGCAGTAAGCACCACCGTAGGCCTTGCGCGTGATGACCAGCAGTTTGGGCACCGTGGTTTCGGCAAATGCATAGAGCAGCTTGGCCCCGTGGCGGATGATGCCGCCGTGCTCCTGCTCGGTTCCGGGCAGGAAGCCCGGCACATCTTCGAGCGTGACCAGCGGGATGTTGAAGGCATCGCAGAAGCGCACGAAGCGCGCAGCTTTGGTCGAGGCATCGATATCCAGCACGCCTGCGAGAAACGCCGGCTGATTGGCGACCACACCGATGGAACGGCCGTTGAGCCGCGCAAAGCCGATGACTATGTTGCGCGCGAAATGCTCCTGCACCTCGAAGAAGTAACCATCGTCGACAATACGGGCGATCACGTCCTTCATGTCGTAAGGCTGCGACGGATCGGCGGGCACGATGCTGTCGAGCGATGTGTCCTCGCGGTCGGCGGAGTCGTCCGTAGCGCGCCGCGGCGGCGGATCGAGATTGTTCGCCGGCAGGAAGCTGAACAGCTCACGCAGCATTGCCAGGCACTCTTGATCGTCATGCGCAAGAAAGTGGGCAACGCCGGAAACCTCGTTGTGCGTGGCCGCGCCACCGAGCTCTTCCTTGGACACCTCTTCGTGCGTGACGGTGCGAATGACGTCCGGACCGGTGACGAACATGTGAGCGGTCTTGTCGACCATGAGGATGAAGTCGGTAATCGCTGGTGAATAGACGGCGCCACCGGCACAGGGACCCATGATGGCCGAAAGCTGAGGGACGACTCCGGACGCGAGTGTGTTGCGGAGAAAAATGTCGGCATAGCCGGCCAGCGAGACGACGCCCTCCTGGATGCGAGCGCCACCCGAGTCGTTCAGCCCGATGATGGGCGCGCCGACACGCATGGCGGTATCCATGATCTTGACGATCTTGGCGGCATTGGATTCCGAGAGCGAGCCGCCAAAGACTGTGAAGTCCTGCGCATAGACGAAAACGGTACGGCCATCGATAGTGCCATAGCCAGTAATGAAGCCGTCGCCCGGGATGCGCTGCTTGTCCATGCCGAAGTCGGTGGCCCGGTGGGTGACGAACTTATCTGTCTCTTCAAAGGAGCCGGGGTCGAGGAGCAGTTCAACTCGCTCGCGGGCGGAGAGCTTGCCTGCACGGTGTTGACGCTCGCGGCGTTCTGCACCGCCGGCCTCTTCAGCCAGTGCGTGGCGGCGTTCCAGTTCAGCGATGAAAGCTGCGTGGGGGTGGCTGGGGTGGGAGTCGTCCATGCGAAACGCAATTATAGGGCTCGCTCGCCATCCGGGGCTTTGGTGCGCGTGCACCCGGGACGCCGCATTTGACCGCTAGCGTGCGAACTTCGCCTCGTAACGTGGGACGGTGGGTTAATTATTCCTGCGGTGTTGTGTTTGCGAGAGATTACGGCTCATGCAGCTGTCATACCGTCATTTCCGTAGAATCCACGAGCGAAACGGGGCTAGGCTGAGCGGTGAGGAAGGAGCAGCGAATGAGCAAAGAACAAAATGCACAAGCACTCGCGAAGTTTGCCGAAGCGGTGAACACGGGGAAGTATGAGTTGTTCGACGAGGCGGTCGCACCCGATTCGGTCGACCACGATCCGGCTCCCGGACAGGGTCCAGGGCCGAAGGGATATCGCGCATTTTTCACAGAAATGCGAACTGCATTTCCCGACCTGAGGGCAGACCTTGCCGCGATGGTCGCGGATGAAGACTCCATCGCGTTCGCATACACGCTTTCCGGAACGCACAAAGGGCCCCTGATGGGCATACCGGCGACGGAAAAGAAGGTTTCGATTCGCGGTCTGCAACTCTCCAAATTCCGCAACGGGAAAATGGTGGAGCGATGGGGCAGCTCCGATCAGCTCGGCCTGTTGCAGCAGATCGGTGCGACCAGCATTCCTCGAACGTGAGTGCAGGACACGGCTATGCCGTACGACCACCGTTTAAAGAACGGGTCTAAGAGACGTGCCGGTGGAAGATGTCGTCCTTTTCGCGGCAGGGCGAGCACAGAGCGCTCACTCCACAGCCAAACAGCAGCGCCGCCCCCACCGTGACAAGAATGGCGGGCAGGTAGGACCCGATCTGGGAGAACCAGTGAGCGACGATGGAAAAATCGGTCGATAGCATCGAATTACTCCGCGTCGTAGGTGTTATGAACCCGAATTCCGTATTTTGGTTGACTGCCAGCCACAGAATAACCTCGTTTGCTATTGACAGGGTCCCCACAAACGGGGCAAACGCGTGACTCGATACGCGCAGATGAGAGTAATGCGCAGAGTACTGAGTTGGGAAGTATTTCTTCCGAAGTGACTTAGCTGGACTTCCCATTCTTGGAAAAGTGTTCCGTTTTCCACCAGTTTGCCCGCTTTGCCACGCCGGAAGCAGAATCGTTGTGCGTGGCAAGCCCTGAGACCAGTTCGCAAGCCGCCGAGGGCGAGCCTCGGCTTCGCTGGCTATTTCTTGATCTGAACTCCTACTTCGCCTCGGTGGAGCAGGAACTGGTCCCCAGCTTGAGGGGCAGGCCGGTCGCCGTGGTTCCGGTGCTTGCGGATACCACCTGCTGCATCGCCGCCAGCTATGAGGCAAAGTCGTTTGGAGTGAAAACGGGCACCCAGGTAGGCGAAGCGAGACGGATGTGTCCGGGCATCGAGCTGGTGGAGGCGCGGCACGAGTTGTACGTCGATTATCACAATCGAATCGTCGATGCCGTCGAAACGGTAGTACCGGTCTCGTCGGTGATGTCGATCGACGAAATGGCCTGCCGGCTGATGGGCAGGGAGCAGCCGCTGCTGGCGGCGCTTGATCTGGCGCAACGGGTGAAGACAAAGATTCGCGACGCAGTCGGGTCCACGCTGCGCTGTTCGGTTGGGCTGGCGCCGAACCGCTATCTCTCGAAGGTGGCCAGCGATATGGAAAAGCCGGATGGGCTTGTCGCGCTGACGCCGGACATCCTGGAAGCAGCGCTGCTGCGCCTTACGCCGCGCGATCTGCCGGGCATTGGACCGCGCATGGAGGCGCGGCTGCACCAGGCGGGCATCCGGACGATGCAGCAGTTGTGGGCGCTCGATCGCGAGCAGATGAATAATCTGTGGGGCGGCATGGGCGGCGACAAGCTCTGGCACTGGTTACGCGGCGAAGACTTCGAAGACGCGGAGCTGGAGCATGCAAAGTCGATCAGCCACAGCCACGTGCTGGCGCCGGAGCTCCGCACGCGCGATGGCGCCTACGCTGTCACGGTCAAACTACTGCATAAAGCGGCGATGCGGTTGCGCACCGCAAAGCTCTGGACCACCAACCTGCGCCTGAGCGTGAAATTCGCGGTGGAGAAGGATCTCTCCGCGCGACAACACAATTCGGGTATCCCGCAGCTCGGCTGGTCGGAGAGCACGTCGCTGGTGGAGTGCCAGGACAACCAGACCCTGAGCGAGGGCCTACGCAAGCTGTGGGCGGGGATGCCGGCGGGGCGAAACTACTCCAAGCCGTTCTACGTGGGAGTGGCGCTGAGCAACCTTGTGCCCGATCATCTGCACACACTGGATCTGTTCGCCGGGATGGAAACAGACGTGCGCCGAACCAACCTGTCAGCAACGATGGACAGCATCAACAAGAAACACGGAACGACCATGCTGTTCTACGCCAGCATGCTGCCGGCGGGGACAGCGGCGGCAACGCGGATCGCATTTACGAGCATCCCGGATTTGTTCTGAATCCGATCCCGAGCCAACGGCCGCCGCATCAGCGACGACGGTATCCTGATACGTGGAGGTTTGCGATGGCGAAGACGCTGGCCCGCACTGCTGATTGCGCACAGATTCGGCGGCGCATTGCTGCGCTCACTCCAGAATCGCCGCGCGTGTGGGGATCGATGTCCATTGGCGGGATGCTGTGCCATGTGGATGACAGCTATCAGTGCGTAATGGGCGAGCGGCCGCTATCGACATCGAAGCTTGCGATTCCTCAGGGGCTGGCGAAGTTCTTTGCGCTGCGCTCGCCATTTCGCTGGCCGCGAGGCATGATGAGCGGCGAATCGGTGCGGCAGGGTGGCGGCGGCACGCCGCCGGGAGAGTTCGCAGAGGACCGCGCGCGGCTGCTCCAGACCATCGACCGCTTTTGCGCCTGCACGCAATTGATTGCCATCCACCCCATGCTTGGCGGCATGGATCGCGCGGACTGGCTGCGCTGGGGCTACCTGCACGCCGATCATCATCTCCGCCAATTCGGCGCATGATGTCGTATCCCATCCCGTATCGGGGGCGGCTTGCACCCTCACCGACGGGACTACTGCACCTGGGGCATGCGCGCACCTTCTGGAAGGCTTACGAGCGGGCGCTCGATGCGGGCGGCACCCTCGTCCTGCGGGACGAGGATCTCGACAGGCAACGGGCGCGCGCGGACCATGCAGCAGCCATTCTCGAAGACCTGCGCTGGCTAGGCATTGAGTGGCAGGAGGGCCCGGATGTCCACGGGCCGTGCGCGCCATACCGGCAGAGCGAGCGCTATGGGCTCTATCGCGCAGCATGGGAGCGCTTGCGGACGGGTGGATGGATCTATCCGTGTACATGCAGCCGACGCGAGCTGGCTGCGGCGGTGAGCGCACCGCATGAGGATGATGACGATGAGCCCGTATATCCGGGTCGCTGCCGCCCTGTTGCCGGTGCTGTGGCCCAAGCGCGCGCGCCGGCAGGCGTGAACTGGCGGTTCAGGATTCCGGACGGCGAGACGATCCGTTTCGAGGACAGCGGCACGGGCGCACGCACCTACGTTGCCGCCCGTGACTTTGGCGATTTCGTGGTGTGGCGCCGCGACGATGTGCCCGCATACCAGCTTGCGTGCGTCGTGGATGACGCAGCGATGCGGATCACCGAGGTAGTGCGCGGCGCGGACCTGCTGAAGTCCACCGCGCGACAGATTTTGGTCTATCACGCCCTCGGCGTCACGCCGCCGGCGTGGCATCACTGTCCCCTGCTTCGAGATACAAGCGGGCAGCGATTGGCGAAGCGGACCGATGCCCTGAGCCTGCGGGCGCTGCGCGAACGGGGAGTGACGCCGCCAGAAGTGCGGGCGATGTGGCAGGAAGGCTAAAGGCCTGCAAAGAAAACGATTTTGCGCGATGATGGCGTGTCGCAGCAAGTCCGATCCAAGGCTGGTCTCAAATATATGCATCCATCACTGTTGCGTAACCCCGTGCTTTCACTGGTGCTCCTTACAGGTCTTCTGGCGGGAGTGTCTGCCGCCCACGCGCAGGATCGCCCAAAGATCATCGGCATCTCTCACATGGCCGTCTATACCAGCGATCCGGCGGCGGCGGCGCATTTCTATGCTGAGGAACTGGGTGCGACGAAGGAGCCCGACCCGGAAGACCCTCGCGGTACGGTTTACCGCTTCAGCGAACAGCAGTTCGTTGAGGTGCTCCCGCTGCCGGCCGAGCACTCCATTTCGCGGCTGGATCACGTGGCCTTCGAGACAGCGGACGCAAATGCGCTGCACGGCTATTTTGTCGCGCATCAATATGGCAACATCGATCCGGTAAAGACCGGCTCCGACGGCAGCAAATGGTTCTTCACCCGCGATCCGGAGGGCAACCGCGTCGAATTCTTCCAATCCGCGGCGCATCCCTTCCACGCGTCCGCAAGTCTGGTGAGCCCGCGCATCATCCACGTCGGATTTCTGGTAAAGGATCGCGCGGCGGAGGATCATTTTTATCGCGATCTGCTCGGCTTCAGGCCGTACTGGTACGGCGCAATGCATCCGGGCAAGCTGGACTGGGTGGCGCAGCAGGTTCCGGATGGGCATGACTGGCTGGAGTACATGATGACCGGCGCCGGTTCCGACTCTGGCCCGGCCGACAAAGTGGATGCGCGGCAGCTTGGCGTCATGAATCACTTCTCGCTGGGCGTGCCGAACATGGAGAAGGCGGTGACAGCGCTCAATGTCAGGGACGTGCTTCGCTTCAGCCCGCGCCATGACGGCCCAACCATGGGCAAGGACGGCAAGTGGCAGGCGAATCTCTACGACCCGGACGGCACACGCGTGGAACTGATGGAGTTTCAGCCGGTCATGAAACCGTGCTGCTCGGATTTCACAGCGGCGAGTCCGGCGGACTGAGGCACGGAATTCCCGCCGGGAACTCAGGATGCTGCTGGGCGAGCCCACGTGAACTGCTGACCGCTGAACTCCGATGAGGACCACACGTTGTAGCCAATGCTGGAGAGCATCCGGGTGATTGGCACCGAGGTGTACTCGCCGTGAACCCGGTGCTCGGTTTCGAGAGCGAGGTGGATAGGCTTCCCCTTGAGCACTGAGAGCGCACCGGCAATGACCGCGATCTCGGCGCCTTCGACATCCATTTTCACGAAGCTGGGAACTCCGAATTCACCGCAGGCGTCTGCGAACGAAAGTGTTTCCACTTCGCGCACCTTTTGTTTATCGGGGCATTGCGTGAAATCGGCGAGACCCGCGCCGAGAGTTCCGTCCATGCTGAACCAGGCTTTTCCAGTCTTCTCCGCAAGGGCCTTCTTCACTGGAATGACGTTCTCCATTTTCTGCAACTCGATACTACGCAGCAGATACTCGTGCGTGCGCTCATCAGGCTCGAACGCATAGACCCTTCCGGCGGGACCGACCATCTTTGAAAAAAGTACGCGGTGGCTCCGGCGTGCGCGCCAATATCCCGAACGACATCACCCGGCCGCGGATGATAGCCAGCGGTGTAGGCATCCAGCGAGTCTTCTTCGACAACGCCTGGAGACCATAAGGACACACCGCTTTTTATGTACTCATGCAGTCCAGGCCTGGACAAATCGAGAACCGCCGTCTCGCCCTGTGTCTCCGGCGCCACGGTATCGAAGAGTAGATCCCACATGTGCACCACGGACGGAACAATTGCGTAGTGATTGATCGGAAGCAGCATGCGGCGCGCGCCTTTCGAAACGACGAGCTGCTGCTCCGACGACGCAACTTTGAAGCCGCTGGCCCGCGCCTGGAGCCGGATGGCAGAGCGCAGCAGAGGATGGGTGGGTCCGAGCTTAAGCAGGAATTCGCGGAGCGATTCGTAAATGCTCGACATGAAGGGACTCTCTGCAGGCCCGTTTGCCGGAGACTAACAACCGTACCGAAGGCGAAACTCTAAGCCGGAAACGCCGCGATAAAGCTCTTCTTCACCGGCTGAGCATAGCCGCACGCGGGACAGAAATCCTCACGTGAGGGCATGATCACGCCGCAGTGAATGCACGCTACGGTGAGAGATGCATTGATCGCGGTGACATTGGACAGACCCGCCGTCGCGGAGGAGGGGCCTTTCCGCGCGATCGGGGCATCTTCGAAATCCATGACAGGAGTGATCGCAGGAGAGGAAAGCCCTAGCATAGAGGGAGACGCTGCGCTCAACTGCGTGTCCTCATCCTTGCGGTTGCGCGATCCGAAGAGAGCGCGCGCAAGCGGAATGCAGACGAGCAGAACGGCAGCCCCGGCGATGTATGCGATCACGTGGTGCGGGGAATTCAGGAGTTGGTCGAGATAAATGCGCAGTGTGTCGATGACAGCGTGCATAGCGATCTCCGGTTCCAGTGCGACTGCTCATCGCCGGAAAGCGCGGCGACGATGGGGAAACGGTAAAGCATAACTCAGTCAAATTTGAAGACACTACAGGCAAAGCAAGCCTGGAGCATTCCGGCATGGCCCCGTTTTGGCTTAGAGACAGAATTGTGGGCCAGGTTTGTCTGGAAGGCTGGATTTAACGTCCCGCAGCGTGCCGGTCTGGGACTGCGCCGTGACGGTTGATGGCCGTAGCGGTGCGGCCTTGGCTACTTTGCAGCGGAACCCTTGATCAGCAAGTTAACAGTAGCGGGACCTTCCGTCTTAACCAAAGGGCTTCAAAACCAGGTTTGCTGGCGATAGCGCCGGTAGTCGTCGCCGAAGGTGGCTTCAAGGATCGCAGCCTCCCTGCGAGCTCGAACGATCTGCATGGGAATGACAATTACCAGGGGCAGCAGCAGCCACCATACCGGAATGAACATGGCGAGCCCGAGGAAGAAGAAGCAGCCGAAGATATAGATGGGATTCCGAATCCGTGCATACAGGCCGTTGGTGACCAGGCGGGTGGCCTTTGCACGCACGGAGAAGGCGCGCCCAAGCTGGATGCGCGCTGTCGCGATGAGGGACAGAGATGCCACGGCAACAATCGCGCCGGCGATGCGCAGCGGCGTCCACGGTCGGTGCAGGAACTGCGGCACAAAGAAGCACAGAGCCAGAAGAATCAGCGCGAGGGAGAGGACATTGGCCTTCATGCAATTAGGCCTCGCTACTTCGGCGTGAGAACAATGTCCATCTGGTAGAAGCGGAAGTAGTTCTCTTCTCCGGGACTGTCGGCTGCGACGTGCCGGTAGCGATCGAGGACATCGGAGATGAAAGCTGGACGCTCGATCTCAGGCACATGCTGGGTCCACTCAATCATGGTGACAGCACTGAGCGCCTCAAAGGTAGCGCGGGATTGAAAGTCCCAGGCTTTGTCCGCTGTGTGAATGCTGATGATGCGGAATCCCTGCTGTTCCGCCAGCTTTCCGTATTGCTCGGGCGTGAGATGGAGGTAGGGATCATGAAAGCCTTCGAAATACCTCGCCCACCTCTGTGAAAGGCGGGTTTCCTCGATCACATCCTCGATGCTCTTCCGTTTGCCTTTCGGCACCAGGCGTAACTGGGCGACGCCGTGCGGTTTGATTGCAGTGCGGATCGATCGCAAAGGCTGCGCCTGATCGGGAATCCAGTGCAAGGCGTTGAAGGAGACAATCAGATCGAACTCACTCTCGAACGGTAAGTGGCGGGCGTCCGCGACCGCGAATCGCAAGTTAGGGTGGGCACGGGTCCAATGCTCTTTCCCAAAGGCAATCATCTCGGCCGAGGCATCCACCCCGGTGACAGAACCGTCCGGAAGACGCGCAGCAATTTCGGCGGTGGTCTTTCCGTTGCCGCAACCGATGTCGAGCACCCGCTCCGTCCCCTGCAGCTTGAGGAGCGAGAGCACCTCGTCAGCCATGGTTGCCTGGAGGGCAGAGAGGCGATCGTACTCAGAGGCGTTCCATTCCGTCATCGGGGCCGTCGTTTGGGCAAAGTTGCTGGCTATCAGCCATGCCGAAGGAGATTCGGACTGGATTGTATCTGAGAGGGGAACGGTGGCCGGGTCTAGGTATCAGCAAAGCTGATCGCGAGGACTTCCAAGCCGGACTATTTCGGAGCGAGCACGATGTCCATCTGGTAGAAGCGGAAGTAGTTCTCTTCGCCGGGCGCGGTGACGGCTACGCTCCGGTAGCGGTTTAGCGCATCGGTGATGAAGGCGACGCGGTCCCGTTGCGGCACATGCTGGGTCCACTCAACAAGGGTGACCTTCATGCGCGCGAGGAACGCGTCGCGGGAGCCGAAGTCCCAGGCTTTGTCGGAAGTGCGGATACTGAGCACGCGGAAGCCCTGTTGTTCGGCAAGGGCGGCGTACTGCTCCGGCGTGACGTGCAAAAACGGATCGCTGAATCCGGGGAAGTAGTCGGCCCATCGTGACGAGCGGCGGGTTTCTTCCACAAGATCCTGGACGCACTTGCGGGGGCCTTTCGACACAAAACGAAGCTGGGCGTGGCCGTCCGGCTTGATGACGGCACGTATCGATTGGAGCACCGAGACCTGATCGGAGATCCAATGGAGCGTGTTGAGGGAGACGACGAGGTCGAATTCGCGCTCAAACGGCAGATGGCGCGCATCCGCCACCTGGAATTGGAGATTGGGGTGCTCAGAAGTCCAGCGCGCTTTCGCAAAGGCAATCATGTCGGCGGAGGCATCGATGCCGGTGACGGAGCCGTTTGGAACGCGCACAGCAATTTCGGCGGTGGTTCCTCCGTCGCCGCAGCCGATGTCAAGAATATGTTCGGTACCATTGAGCTTGAGCAGCGAGAGCACTTCTTCAGCCAAGCTGGCCTGCAGGGCGGAGAGCCGGTCGTACTCAGAGGCATTCCATTCCGTCATGGCTTACCCAAGATGCGAGGGTCCCTGGATATTCTCTGCTGAGGGGGATTCGGTCAGGATTCTATCTGAACCCGCGTGACTGCCGGGTAGCTCGGCTTTCCACAAAGGTGGAGTTCGCCACCGGGCGAGATTGGGATTACAACTGGCTTAACCTCCCCCACTTGGAGCTGCACCGGTACGGATGTCGGATTTTGCCCAGAGCGTGAAGCAGCAGGCGGACATTGTCCGCGTCGATCGGCGAATACATCACGCTGAAAAAGAGCGGCGCGCAGAACTACTCCGGGCTGTGTCCCTTCCATGGCGAGAAGACTCCGTCGTTCTCCGTGCACGTGACGCGGCAGTTCTATCACTGTTTCGGCTGCGGCGTTTCGGGGGATGTCTTCAAGTTCGTGCAGGAGATCGAGAAGGTCGGCTTCCCGGAGGCGGTAAAGATCGTCGCGCAAAAGTGCAGCATTGCGCTGCCCAAGCGCGAGTTCTCCTCGCCGGAGGAGGCGGCGGAGAGCCGGCTTCGCGGGCGGCTTCTGGATCTGTATGAGCAGGCGACGCTGTTTTTTGAAGAACAGTTGAAATCTGCCGAGGGTGCTCGGGCGCGCGAATACCTGACCGGGCGCGGGCTGAAACCGGAGACAATTGCGAAGTTCCGCATCGGCTACGCGCCGGAGGGCTTTGGCGGTCTGCGCGACCGGCTGAACGGTGCGGTTCCAGCGGAGATGTTGCGGACCTCTGGACTCTTCCGCTTCAAGGAGCAGGAGGATGGCGGCTCAGGCCGGATCTACGACTACTTCCGCAAGCGGATCACTTTCCCTATTGCGAATGAGGGTGGCAGGGTGATCGCGTTCACGGCGCGGGCGCTGGATTCCGACGATAAGGGCGGCCCCAAATATCTCAATTCGCCGGAGACTTCGCTCTATTCAAAGGGCCAGGTACTGTTCAATCTGGACAAGGCGCGGCAGGCGATCCGGCAACAAAACTTTGCCTTGCTGGTGGAAGGCCAGATGGACTGCATCTCCGTGTATGCGGCAGGGGTGACGCCGGTGCTGGCCACCAGCGGCACGGCCTTTACCGAGCAGCAGGCGCGGCTGTTGCGGCGCTATACCACGCGCGTGGTGGTGAACTTCGATCCCGACACGGCGGGCGCGAATGCGGCGGAGAAATCGATTGCCCTGCTGACGGAAGAGGGCTTCGAGGTGCGGGTGGTGACGCTGGAAGGCGGCCTTGATCCGGACCGATTTGTGCGCGAAAGGGGCATTCAGGCGTACGCTGAAGCGCTGAAAGGCGCTGTTCGGCACTCCGATTACCTGATTGAGCGGGCGCGAAAGCTCTTTCCGGTGCGGACGGCACAGGGCAAGGTGGAGGCGGTGAACTTTCCTGCTTCCGCATATCCAGCGAATGCCCGATGTGATTGCAAAAGTGGAGTTCGCGAAGGATATCGGGGACAAGTTGGCCATCGATGCCGCTCTCCTGCGGGAGCGACTGAAGCAAGCCGCGTGAAAGCGGCAAGGCCAGGTTGCGGCGATGGGAGTGTCGAACTTATCCGAATGCGAGCGGGTCCTGGTGCGGGCGCTTGCCGGACCGCTCGCGAGCGAGACGTTCCAGCGTGCCTCCCAGGCGATGGAAGCACAACCCGAGCATTTTGAAGGACTTGGCATCTTGACTGCGCTGCAGGAATTGGCCGGGCGCGCGGTTGCCGATCCACTGGAAGCAGTGCAGCCGGGGGCGCGGACGCTGGTGGCGCAACTGCTGATGCGGGAAAGCGAGCCGGTGAACGGGCACGAACTGGAATCGGCGCTCGTGACGCTGGAGCGGCACTTTCTGGAGCATCGCCAGCGCGGGTTGCGGGGCGCGATCGCCGAGGCCGAGCGGAAGGGCGATCTGGCAAGCGTGACGGCACGGATGACGGAGCGGATGGAATTGGACCGGCGGCTGCGGGACCTGGACCTGCGGATGCGGGAATTGATCAGCCAGCACGGGTAAGCACTTCCTTGCTTAACGCACGCCGGCCGGCGCGCGCACAACGTCATCCTAGCTTCTGGAGGTGGCTCAGGGATCGTCCTGAGCCTGCCAATACCGACCCGGAGGCTTGCGCGTGCGGTGCTGGTGGATCTACCTGCTATTGGTGCTCGCCTCGGCGCACTGCGCGCGGGCAATCTTCTTCGTCAACACCAATTCCATCGTCATGCAGATGACCGCGTACGAGCATGGGCAGGACCAGATGCCGTTCCAGGGCCGGGTGCTGATGGAGCCGGCGATGCGCTGGGCCCACCAGAGCCACGCAATGCAGCGGATCTCTGATCGCTTGAACGACAACAAGCTGGTAGCCGAGCCCTACACGCCGGAGAAAGTGGCAAGCATCCTGATCGGCTGCGTTGCCGTGTGCCTGCTGGGGTTGCTGGCCAACTATGCAGGCCGGGACATAGCGGCGCCGCTCTGGTGGCTTCCATGGACGATCGTTCTGGCGATCCTGTACAGCAGCTACGCTGCGCGCGTCGAGCAGGCGTACTGGTATCCCTACGATCTGCCGGAATTCCTCCTGTTTGGGCTGGGTACGGTTTTTGCCATGCGGCGACGATTTGTCGCTCTGTTGTTGCTGATGCCGCTGGTGGCGCTGAACCGCGAGACGGCCATCCTGTTGGTGCCGCTATGGATAGCGGCAGCGTGGCCGGAGAAGGGCGAGAGCCTCCGCCGGACAGTGCTGCTGCTGCAAACTGTGGCCCTGGGGGCAGCCTGGGCGGTGGTGCGGGTGCTGATCGCTCTACATTTTGCCCATAATCCGTCGATGACCGGCTCGCGGATCCCGCGTGACCTGCACGATCTGCTGGGCCCCCGCCATTGGCCCCAGATGGCCAGCGCTCTGGGATTCCTGCTGCCGGCGGTGACGGTGAACTGGAAGCGCCTCGGCCTGCGCAGCCGGCGGATGCTGTGGGCCATGTGGGCGTGCATGCCGGTGCTGCTTTATTTCGGAATCTGGACGGAAAGCCGGATTTTTGACGAGTTCACGCTGCTGGTGGCGGTGCTGGCGACGGAAGCGGTGATGTCGTATCTGCGGCAGTGGCATCCGGGCTGGGCAGCGCCGTCCGCGGGCGTTTCCTGAAGCGCCGCAGCCGGATCGGCAGCCCCGCAAGAATTTTGGCGCGAAAGCCAGGGCGAGACGAAACAAAATGGCTCGAAGTACATCTAACCATTGAGGATAAAGTGTCCGCAGGCAGGAATCGGGCGGATGCCGTGATATCCTGACGTTCTCTGTCTTGAAGTGTGCGTCAATCAGCCCGCACGATGCCTGCCCGGCCGCGGGATTTGCCACCATAAGGATGGCGCTTATCGCGCATCTTCACTCATAGATAGGACGGTTTGCCAGGACAAACCAGCGCAGCGAGAGCTGCGTGAGCGGCGAAATAACGCGGGGAGACGAGACGCGCTTTGGCGATAGAAGACAAATTCGAAGACGACATCCAGAAGTTGATGGATCAGGGCAAGGAAAAGGGATACCTCACCTATGGCGAGGTAAACGACCTGCTGCCGGACAACATGCATTCGGCGGACGACCTTGATGATCTCATCACGACGATCAACACCCAGGGCATTGACCTGCTCGAAGGCGAGCCCAAGTTTGCCGGGGAGAAGTTTGACGCGGAGCATGCCGAAGAGGGCGACGACGTTGAACTGGACCTGACACCGGGAACACTCGAGAAAACGAACGACCCTGTCCGCATGTACCTGCGCGAGATGGGTACCGTGCCGCTGTTGACGCGCGAAGGCGAAGTCGAAATCGCCAAGCGCATCGAGCGTGGCCAGCTTCGCGTGCTGAAGGCGATCTCGCGATCGCCGATCGTGATTCGCGAAGTGATCGCGCTGGGCGAAGACCTGAAGCGCGGCGTGCGCAACATCAAGGAAGTGGTGATCTTCGACGAAGAGGAGATCACGGAAGAGATCCTGCAGACGCGCGTGAAGGCCACGGTTGCGCGGGTGGATGCGCTGTTGAAGCACCAGAAGAAGGCGCAGACGCTGCTCGAAAAACTCGAGACGATCAACGTCAAGACGAAGGCAAGGGAGCACCGCAAGACGCGCTGGCTGATGGGGCGCGAGCGGGTGCACGTGTCGCGCATCGTCCGCGAGCTGAAGTACACCAATGCCGAGCGCAAGAGGCTGCTCGACAAGGTGAATAAGACGGTGGATTCGATGCGCACGCTGGAGCGGCAGATCAAGTCGCTCGAACAGAAGCACGACGCATCGAAGAGCGAGGAGCTGCGCAAGGAGTACCGGCGCCAGCAGCGCAACTGCAAGACCGATCTCGATCACCTGGAGACGGAGATCGGCGTGTCCATCGCCGACCTGAAGCGCACGCAGCGCGAGATGATCCAGGGCGATATGGACGCCGAGCGGGCGAAGCGGGAGCTGATTGAAGCGAACCTTCGTCTTGTTGTCTCGATCGCGAAAAAGTACACCAACCGCGGCCTGCAGTTCCTGGATCTGATCCAGGAGGGTAACATCGGCCTGATGAAGGCTGTGGACAAGTTCGAATACCGTCGTGGTTACAAGTTCTCGACCTATGCAACCTGGTGGATCCGGCAGGCGATCACGCGTGCGATTGCCGACCAGGCACGCACCATTCGTATCCCGGTGCACATGATCGAGACCATCAACAAGCTGATCCGCACCTCAAGGCAACTGGTGCAGGAGCTGGGCCGCGAGCCTACCTCGGAAGAGATCGCGAAGCGGATGGATATTCCAGTCGCGAAGGTGCGCAAGGTGCTGAAGATTGCGCAGGAACCGATCTCGCTCGAAACGCCGATTGGCGAAGAGGAAGATTCACACCTGGGAGACTTCATCGAAGACCGCCAGGCGGTATCGCCGTCCGAGGCTGTGATCAGCGTGAACCTGAAGGAGTACACCTCGCAGGTGCTGCGTACCCTGACGCCGCGCGAAGAGCGCGTGATTAAGATGCGCTTCGGCCTGGAGGATGGCTCCGAGCACACGCTGGAAGAGGTGGGCCAGAGCTTCCAGGTGACGCGCGAGCGCATCCGGCAGATCGAGGCGAAAGCGCTGCGCAAGTTGCGGCACCCGTCGCGATCGAGGCGGCTGAAGGCGTTCGTGGATGGGGTGAAGGAAATCTAACGGCCGCGAGCCCGCTTGACAACGAAAGCTAAACAACGAAAAGGAGGGAGCCTGCGGCTTCCTCCTTTTCGTTTGGCCGGGCGGCTCGTAAGGTCATGGCACCGGGTGCTAAAGTTTCTGTGCTGTAGGAGGACTTGCGATGAGGCGCGCTTTCGCAATTCTGGTACTGCTCTGTTCCGCCGCATTTTGCTCCGCCCAAGACCGCACGTGGAACGGCTTCGTCACCGACACGCATTGCGGAACAAATTGCCAGCGGAGCTCAGATATGCGGCCGGATCCGGCTTGCGTGCGGATTTGCGTGCGCAAAGGCTCGAAGTACGGGCTTTGGTACGGCAATCACGTATATGAACTGGAACCGCAGGAGCAGGCGGCGAAGTTTGCGGCGGAAAACGTGCAGGTCATAGGTGAAATTGCGAACGATGTCATTCACATTCGATCGATTTCGCTAGTGAAGCAATAAAGTGTTGTGGCGCTGCGCGGAATGCAGATCCTTCGCTTGCGCTCAGGATGACCTCCGCCAGCAGCTTGGTCGACTTGCTCCTCGCTTATTGCACCGGGCGAGCTTTGCCTTCTTTCACAGCATTATCGATGAGCGATTGCACCTTGCTGTCGGCTTCATGGCTGGCTTGGCGCTGCTGATGGCCCAGCAATGCTTGCTGATGTCCAAGTTCCCCCTGCTGCCGGCCCAGTTCGCCCTGCTTCTCTCCAAGCTCGCGCATCTTCTCGACGAGCGGCTGCATTTCCTTGCGCATCTGTTCGGCCTGTTCGTGCATTTGTTTCTCCATGGCTTCGTGCTGCGGCTCCTGCGCTTTGAACTGCGCCATGTCCTTATCGAAACGCTCCTGCGCCTGCTTGCGCTGCGCCTCCAGAGCGGCACGCTCGGAGTCGCTCATGGAATCGCCATCCATGGCTAACCTGGTGGACAGATCCGTCATTTGCGAGACGTCCTTGTCGAAGTCCTTCGGCATCTCGAAATGAAAGTCGTCCGCGAATTTGCCCTGCATGGCGCCCCATTCGCCCTGTTTGGCTCCCAGTTCACCCTGCAGCGCGCCGAGCTCGCCTTGTTTCGCGCCGAGCTCTCCCTGCTTTGCGCCGAGTTCGCCCTGCTGCTTCCCTAGCGCGTTGACGGGCGCATACGCGTCGAGTGCCTGCTTGACCAGCGCAGGATCGTCGATGACGTAGGTCTTGCCATCACGCCTGAAGAGGATGGCGCCCCCGGGATGCTTGGCTTGCTCATCGCGAAACTTGTCACCGTCACTGAACCAGCCATGCATCATCACGGTGTGGTCGCCGTCAGGTCCATAGATGGCGTAACTGCGGCCGTGAAAATCGATAGGGCCGTTCGTAACGGGAGGCACGACATCGACCTGAGGGATCGTGATGATGTGTGCGCCGTCTTTGCTGAGGATGAGCCGGTTCACGGCTGCGAAAGACTGCACAGAGAGCACGGGCGAAACCGAGTCGAGACTCTGGATGTGAATGACGTTGTCTACCTTGGGCAAGGCGATATTGGGGACGGCGGTCCTGAGGTGAATCTCCGGCACCACGTGGATGGTGGGCTCATCGCAGGTGTTTTCGGGGGCGCAATCGTCGTGCAACGCAATCGAAGGAGCTACGACGGCGTCGGGAGGTGGAGGAGCCAACGGTGCGACTTCCAACGGCGCGACGTCCGGCGGCGCGGGGGCAGGCGCCGCGTCGGGGGCGGGGGAAGGTGCGGGGGCCGCCGGCGGAGGCGCAGGAGCCTGCGGGGCCGCGAGGACGATGATGGCCGGTTGGAGGATGTGAACCGAACCGGCGGCGGCAATGGCGGCGGTTGCGAGAAACATAGCGGCTGCGATGGCCTGGCCGCGACGATAGCGGAAGGCGCCGGAGAGTTGCGGGTCGGCGATGAGGCGTTCGACGCGCTCGCGTAGTCCGGCAGACTGGGCCATGGCAAGCATGCCCGTGGGAGTCTGCTCGGCAGTGGCAAAGCGAACCAGCAATTGTGCGTAACTGAGGCCGTCTCCGGTGGAGGCGATAGCGGCGCGATCGCAGATGGTCTCGCTCAAGCGCGAGAGCTGCGGACGCAGCCACCACGCGTGGGGGCTGATCCAGAAGAAGCAGTGATGCAGGGTGGCCAGGAGCTGGAGGTAAAAGTCGCCTTCGCGAATGTGCTCAGCTTCGTGGGCCAGCGTCGCACGGAGCGCCGCGTCGTCCCACTCGATGGCTTCGAGCGGGAGCAGGATGCCGCGTCCGACGGTGGCGGGCGAACGGAGATCTACAGAGAGACGGACGGAGAGGCGGACTGGAAGATCGGCCTCCGATGTGGCGAAACTTTGCGCGCGGCGCCAGAGTCGCGCGGCGAGGGCGAGGCCGAGCAGCACGCGAAGCAGCAGCAGAGCGGTGATAACGAGGTAGGCGGCAAAGCCGATCTGCCACCGGGCGACGTGATGGGCAGCTGCGGCGGCGCCCTGCAGGGCTTCAGGAACCGGCACGTTGAGAGAGACGGCGGGAGCGAAGTTTTCCGACTGCGCCGCGAGCTGCACAGTGGCGGAGGAGCTATTGCGAGGAAGCGGAATGGCCCTTACGGCGAAAGGCGGAGTCTGCGTTTGCAGAATTGCGGCGGGCAGGATGACCGTCTGCGGGGTAGACCAGAGCGCGGTGAAGGAGAACGACGGAATGTGCAGGGCCACGAGCGCGGGCATGACGAGCGCGAGGACGAGGACTGCGGTCCAGGCGCGCTTGGCCAGCCTTGCATGTTCTACACGCAATACGCGCAGCGCGATGGCAACGGCGAGCGCCAAGGCAAGCGAACGAACCGCCGACTCTCCGAGAACATGGATGATGCTCATCTAGACTTCTCCTTTACTCGTTTGCGATTACTTTGACTTCCCTGCCTTGGTCTTCGCGCGGGCGATCTTTGCCGCCAGCCGCTGCAATTCGTTTTCGCTGAGCACATCGGCGCTGACCATGCCGACGAGCAGAGCCTCGACCGAGCCGCCACAGAAACGGTCGACGATGCGCTGCACGGCGCGGCCGGCGACGGAGCGGCCATCTTCCGCGGCACGGTAGAGATAGGTGCGCTGCTCGACGGTATGGGCGAGATAGCCCTTCTCCTCCAGGCGGCGCAGGACGGTGCGAACGGTGGACTCCTTGAGCACCCTGCCGACTGTGTGGAGCTGCTCGCGAACCTGCTCGGCGGTGGCCTGACGCTGCTGCCAGACCATACGCAGAATGGTCTGCTCGAGTTCGCCGAGGCCGGCGGGGTCGTGGTCTTGAGCGTTGTTCGCTTCGGGATTCGGGTGAGCCGAACTGCTACTGATCATAATGCTACAGACTGTAGCATTTAGCGGAAGGTGAGTGCAAGCGGGATTGAAAAAGAAGAACCCGCGGATGGGTTCTTGACAATTTCGATTCGCGCTCTGGGAGCAACGGCGTTACGGCCTGGATCTAATCCGTTTCCTGGAGCAGCACTCCGAACTCGTCCTGTCGGAAGGCACGATTTATCCCATTCTGAACCGGCTGCGGACAGATGGCCTGCTCGCGGCCGAATGGGTTGAAGCCGAAGCCGGCCACCCGAGGAAGTACTACTCGCTGACGCGCAGTGGCCGCAACCGGGGGCGCGAGATGGCTGCAACCTGGCTGCAATTCTCAGCAGGATTGAGCCGTCTGATTAAACCGGCACTAGCTAGACAGGAGTTGCTCCGATGAATCCAGCAGAAATAGCAATTACGAATTATCTGACAGCGCTCCGCGACGCATTGAAAGGGCTGCGGGCGTCAGAGTGCGACGAGATTGTGTCCGAGAGCGGCGGCCATTTGCGCGATGCGGTGGCGCAAGGACACGCGGATGTAGGCAGCGTCGTCGCGCAGCTTGGGCCGCCGGCCGATCTGGCTGCACAATACCGCGAGACGCTGCTGCTGAAGCGAACGACGAGTACCCTTTCACCGTGGCTGCTTCTATGCGCGGCATTCCGGCTTCTGCTGCGCAACTCAATAAGTAACCGTTTCACCGGCGTACTCCGCAGCCAATTCATTACGGCGCCGCCGCATTACACGATGCGCGCCTTACGGAGTTGCCCCTTGTGTAATGCCGACGTGAAGCCTACTTTTTCTTCGCGTCGGCTTCGATGGCCTGCCACTCGCTTTGATCCAGCTTGAGCGATGCGGCGGCTATGTTCTCCTCGAGATGCTTGACCGAGGATGTGCCGGGAATGGGCAGCATCACCGGGGAGCGATGCAGCAGCCATGCGATCGATAGCTGAGCAGTCGTTGCACCATGCTTTTTGGCCACGGCATCAAGCGGTCCGCCAGGGCGAGCGAGCTTGCCCGCGGCGACGGGGAACCATGGTATGAAGCCGAGGTTGTGCTTGGTGCAGTAGTCGACCACGTCTTCGTGCTGGCGGTCGCCGAGGTTGTACTGGTTCTGCACGCTGACGATCTCGATGAACTTGCGCACCTGGTCGATTTCGTGCGGCTTCACCTCGGAGAGGCCGACATGGAGTATTTTGCCCTGTTCCTGCAGTTTCTTGATGGGCGCGAGCGATTCCTCGACGGGAACCTTGGGATCGATGCGGTGAAGCTGCCAGAGATCGATGCGCTCGAGCTTGAGGCGCCGGAGACTCATCTCGACTTCCTGATGCAGATACTCGGGACGAGCGACCGGGGCCCACTGGTTAGGTCCCATACGCACCAGACCTCCCTTGGTGGCGATAACGAGGCCTTTTGGGTAGGGATGGAGTGCCTCCGCGATGATCTCCTCGCTGACATAGGGCCCATAAGCGTCAGCGGTGTCGATGAAGTCGACGCCGAGTTCGATCGCGCGTTGGAGAACGCGTTTGGCCTCCGCGCGGTCTTTGGGTTCGCCCCAGATGCCTTCACCTGTGAGGCGCATGGCACCGAATCCGAGGCGGTGGACGGGGGGCTTGCCGCCGAGGGAGAAGGTGCCGCTGGATTGTGCAGAGAGAGTCGCTGCGGTGCTCATATTCCCTTCGATGCGGTGCCCCGGGAGAAGGTGCAGAAGGAGTTCCCGCATTACGGAACTGTGAATCGCGCGGATGCGTAATTCAGAGCGTGCCGGGATTTCCGGACGCAAACAGCAGGAGCAAAGCCCATGACGACGCCGGTGATGTTGCCGCAGATGACGGAGCAGCAGCAAGCGACCTTCAACATCTACTACGCGAGCACGCAGCGGGATGAGCTGACCGGCGTTCTGCTCGCGCTGCTGCTGGGCAGCTTTGGCGCGCACCACTTCTATTTGCGGCGGAATTCGCTGGGCGTGCTGTACTTCCTGCTGTGCTGGACGTCGATCCCCTTCTTCCTCGGAATCATTGAGGCGTTTTTCATGCCGGAGCGGGTGCGGCGATTCAACGCGGAGCAGGCGACGCTGCTTGCCCACTCCGTGGTGCAGGGAGTGACACTGCCACCCGCGCCGCCGCCGATGGTGGCCTGTCCCGCTTGCGGGATGGTGCAGAATGCGGGCGCGCGATTTTGCGTGCAGTGCGGACGGGGGATGATGTGATCAGCGACCGTGGAACAGACTGAAGACCAGGACGGCGAGCACGATCAGGCTGACGACGGTGTAGAGCGTGTCGTGTTCGCGGGCGAATCCTATGGCCGCGAAAATAACGCGCGCGATGGGTGTCGCGATGAGGACGAGTAGTCCAAGGGCGATGATGCTGGCGCCGTTGTCGTAACGCAATTGAGTGAAGACAGCGCGGATGGATCGTATGGCCGTGCCGGTGGCGATCCCGGAATGGTCGTTGGGAGCATGAAAGACGCGATAGTTGGGCACCGGAGCTCCGGGATGGCGCAGCGCCATCACGCCGCCGATAGCCACCAGGACAGCGGCGGCGATAACCCCGATCCGCAGTAACATGCCGATGGCAACTTCCAGGCGCTGGTCCTGCTCAGCGGTTGGCGCGTGTTTGTGAATCGCCTCAGTCATGAAATCAGAGCCTCCCGGTCAAGCTGGAGTAGATCATCTCCACGCCGAGCGCGACGATGACGACGGCGAAGACCATCCGCAGGGTGGAGACGCGGGCGCGGACAAGAATGCGCGAGCCGATCAGCGAGCCGCTCAGCACGCCGAGCATGACGGGCATGGCAAGCGTCGGCATGATGTAACCACGACTGATATAGATTCCGGCGCTGGCGGCGGCGGTGACGCCGATCATGAAATTACTCGTGGTGGTGGAAACCTTGAAGGGCAGGCGCATGGCCTGGTCCATGGCCAGTACCTTGACGGCGCCAGAACCGATGCCGAGGAGGCCCGAGAGACCGCCTGCGAGAAACATGATGCCAAAGCCAGCGGGGACGCGCTGGGCTACGTAGGCCTGGATGCCGGTGCTGGTGGGATACTCGCCATCAAGGCGCAGGCGATCGGCAAGGCCACCGGTGTGCTCGGGCGTGGGGTCCTCGTGCCTGCCGCGAAAACTGGAGATCGCCGAGTAGAGCAGCACGACGCCGAAGACGATACCAATGGCCTTTGTGGAAACCATCGCCGTGAGGTAGGCGCCGACCAGCGCGCCGAGGGTGGTGGCGATCTCGAGGAACATGCCGATGCGAATGTTCGAAAAGCCCTCGCGCACGTAAGCGGCGGCGGCGCCGGACGAGGTCGCGATGACGGAAACCAGTGAGGCGCCGATGGCGTAGCGCAGATCGACATGAAAGGCCAGCGCGAGCACCGGCACGACCACGACGCCGCCGCCAAGTCCGGTGAGCGCGCCGAGCAGGCCGGCAGCGATGGAGGTGCCGAAGATGGCGAGGGTGAAGGTGAGGATGTTCATCCGCGGCTCATTCTATGGTTTGCACCCTACTTTTCTTCGTGATAGTCCTGCTCGGTGTTGATTTCCCATAGCGCGCTCTTGTCTGTGATGCCGGCGAGGATGTTATCGACAGCGGTCATGGCGGTGAGCATGGAGTGGTCCTGGTTGTTGTACTTGTGCATGCCGTTGCGGCCGACGAGGAAGAGGTTCTCGAACGGGTCGAGCCACTCGCGAACTTCGTTGAAGCGATCGTAGGTCCCGAAGTATGCAGGATAGGTCTTGGGCACACGAACGACGTGGCCGTCGCGCACGTCAGCGGCGCGGATGATGCCGATTTTCTCCAGCTCCTGAGTTGCGAAGCGGATGATCTCCTCATCGGACATGCGCCACAGAGCGTCGGTTTGATAGCAAAAGTATTCGAGACCGATCCAGACCTTCGATGGATCCGCGACCATGTGCGGGCTCCAGTTATTGAATATCTGTAACCGACCGAGAAGCACATCGGGCTCCTGGACGTAGATCCACGTGTCTTTCAGCGGTGAGCCGTCCGGCTCGGTGACCAGCAGGCGATCGAGGAGCAGGCCGACGGTGATGAAGTCGCGGTACATGAGGCCGGCCACGACCTCCTGAACGTTGGCGGGAGCGGGCAGGTCCAGCGCGCGAACAAGTTCCGTGATCGGCATAGTGGAGAAGCAGTAGTCCGGGGGGAAGCGGCGGCGCTCGCCGTTCGCATTCTTCGCCTCGACCGCACCGATGCGGTTGGCACCATCAGTCTCGATGTGATCGACACGCCAGCCGGTCAGGACTTCTCCGCCCTGCTCGCGGATGAGGTCCGCGACATGCTCCCACAGCTGGCCAGGGCCGTGCATGGGATAGAGGAACTGCTCGATGAGCGAAGTTTCTGTGTGCTTCTGCGCGAGGTCGGCGCCGCGTGGCCGCATGCTGAAGGTGCGTTTGAGGAAGTGTCCGACAGCGCTGGTGAGTGAGAGCCCTTTGATGCGCTGCGCGCCCCACTCCGCGCTGATCTGATCGCAGCGCATGCCCCATACCTTTTCGGTGTACGACTTGAAAAACGTGAGATAAAGCTGGCGGCCGAAGCGGTTGATGAGGAAATCTTCGAGACTCCTTTCCGGGCGTCGCTGATGAAGGCGCGCGGCGATGTAGCTGATGCCGACCTGGGCCGTTCGGGCGAGGCCGAGCTTACCGAGTGTGTCGCCGGTGAGCGTAATCGGATAATCGAAGAAGCGGCGGAGAAAATAAATGCGGCTGCGGCGCGGGCGCACAAGCATGACCAGCTCCGGGTCCGCATCGGGCTGCGTGTGAGCGTGCAGCGCCTTGAGAGAGCGATGACGATTCTGATAGGAGATGACGGCGTGGCCGGCGCCCTCGTCGGCGATGGGCATCAGGTCGAGCCACCACTGCATGACGCGGTCCGACTTTGAAAAAAACCGGTGGCCGCCGATGTCCATGCGGTTGCCCTTGTAACGGACTGTGCGTGAGATGCCGCCGATGGAGTCGTCCGCTTCGAGCACGATGGGGCGAATGGCCGGAGTGCCACTCGATGTCTTTCCAGACCGGCGCAGAAGCTCCAGCGCAGCGGTAAGGCCGGCCGGACCAGCGCCGATGATGATGGCGGTGCGCTGAGTCATTGGGCGCGCGCGAAGCGGCCTGCAATACAGGTGGCGACGAGTTGGCCTTCCGGCGAGAACGCGATGACATCGGCACGACGGCCGGGAGCTATTTCTCCATGGGTCTGCGCAAAGCCGGCGAGCGCCGCGGGGTTCGCAGTCGCGAGCCGGGCAACTGTGGCGAGCGGCGCACCGGTGAATGCGGCGAAGTTGTGCACGGCGCGATCCATGGTGAGCACACTGCCGGCGAGGACGTCGCCGTGCGTAGCGCGGCCGTCGGCCACGTCGACATCAAAGGTGCCTAGGCGATAGCGACCGTTGGGCATGCCGGTCGCGCTCATGCCGTCGGTGATGAGGATGGCGCGCGTGGCTCCCTTGGAACGCCAGTAGATGCGGACGGTGATGGGATCGACATGAATGCCGTCGGCGATGATTTCGGCGTAAAGCGAATCGTCATCCAGCACCTCGCCGAGCATGCCGGGCTCGCGATGGTCGAGACCGCGCATCGCATTGTAGGTATGGGTGGCGGAGACACCTCCTGCGGCAATGCCGTCGCGCGTCTGGGCGGCGGTGGCATCACTGTGGCCGAGGCTGATGCGGACCCCGAGCGCCGTCGCATGCCTGATGAGATCGAGGGCGTTGGGAAGCTCCGGCGCAACGGTCATCAAGCGGATGTGGCCGCGCGCAGCTTGCCAGAAGCGATCGAAGAGCTCGATCGACGGCGGTTGCAGCAACGCTGGCGGATGGACGCCGCGCTTGGCATGCGACAAGAACGGACCTTCGAGGTGAATGCCTAACGGCACGGCGCCTTCGACAGAACCTGGCTTTTCGATCAGGGTGGCGAGACCGCTGAGTGCGCGCAGCGTGTCGTCAACCGGCGCGGTGACGGTAGTGGGCAGAAACGCGCCAACGCCGTGCGCGGCGACAAAGCGGCTGACGTGCGAGACGCCTTCGGCGGTGCCCTCCATCACGTCATGGTTCGCCGCGCCGTGTACGTGAATGTCAAACAAGGCGGGTGCGAGCAGCGCGCCGGGAAGGTCGTGATGTTCGGTGTGCTGCGGCAGGCCGTCGCCACGGGTGCCGAAACTGTGAATGATGCCGTCTTCGATGAGCAGCCAGGGGTCAGCGAGGACGGACTCCGGCAAGTCTGAATCCGGCAACACGAGGGCGCCGGCGGTTAGCAAACTACGCATTTAGATTCCTTTGCACGAGGAGAAAACCAAATCCCCTTCGACAAGCTCACGGTGGGCTCTCCACTTCGGTCCGGATGACAATTGTGGCTTCAGTATTAATTGTGGCTTCAGTATTTCAGATAGCAGCTCTCAGTCGCCATTGACGACAGGTACGCCAAGTTCTTCCGCCTTAGGCAGCTGATGGGTCTTCGCGAGCTGCGCGCGCAGACCTTCGAACTCGCGGCCGCGCGTAATCCATAGCTGGGTGGAGATGTCGTACTGTGCCAGGACATTCTGGAGCCAGTAGGGCCGGTTATCGCGCAGCCAGGCCTGTGAAAAGAGCTCGCGGGTAAGCGTGTAGCCGTCGCGCAGGTCCTGGCAGCGGCCGTTGGCATTGCTGATCTCGACCAGATCGCTGAAAGCGCGGGAGTGCGGCGTTGCGGCCTCACTGTAGGCGTCGGCGTAAGCATGGGCGATCTCGTCGGCGAACTGGAACTTCATGCCGATGAAGTCGATGCGGCGCGCGCCTAATGCAAGAGCGTCGAGCGCATCCTGCTGGCGCAGAGGATTGGCTGCGCGGGCTTCGTCGATCAGGGTAATGGCGTTCTCCGCATAGAGCCGCACATCTTTCAGGATGGGGAGCAGTTTTGCGGAGTCCTGCTGGCCCGCAGGGCTCCAGGGGTCCTCCCAGAAGAGCGCGTTCGATCCGCCGAAACGGAAGCCGTTGTCAGCAAGCAGCTTTTGCGCCGCCATGATCTGGCCCTGCGCCTTGTCGATTTTGCCGCTGAGGTCGCCGTGGAAGACGGCGCCGTAACTGGTTTCGAATTGCTGAAGCGAGCTTTCGCCGGGCTGCCAGGAAGCGGCCGCACCGAAGAGGACGCCGTACCAGTCTTCATCGAAAATGCCTTCGCCATCATCGTTCCAGACCGTGTTGAGCATGCCGCGCGCGCCGAGGCGCTGACCATCGCGGACGAAGTGCTGGATGTTGACCAGCGCTACGTTGTTGTCCGGATAGACACGACGCCAGTTATTGACTCCGGGCGCGACCCAGACCTCCATGCCGGCGCGGTTGAAGGGACGAATGAATTTGTCGAAATCGGGCAGCGCGTCATAGACCCAGGGAACGCCGATCATGTCCTTGGGCAGAGCGGCGACGAGATCGGGATTGTGCCAGGCGAGATCGCCCCAGAAAAGGATTCGCTTGCTGGTGGGCTGGATGACGGTGTGGATCTGGCGCAGGAAATCGACATAGACCTGATCGAGCCCACGCTGGGCAACGAGGTCGCGTGTCCGTCCCTTGCCGAGCTCGTTTGTTTCATCCGCGCCGATGTGCACCCAGGGTGAGGGAAACTGCTGCGTGATCTGGCTGAACCACTGCCTGATCAATGCGAGCGAGCCGGGCTGGACGGGCGAGAGGACCTGGCCATGCGGCGTTTCGCCGAGGGTGGAGAATTGCTCGTACTTGAGTACATGGTGCAGATGGCCGAAGGCCTCCTGCTCCGGCACTACGGTGACGTGATACTGCACCGCGTAGTGGATGAGCGTAGCAACGTCCGCGGGCGACATTGCGCCACCCGGCGGCGCAACAAGGGGCGATGCGGAGTAGATGAGGCTCTGTTCGAAATAGGGCGAGTAGATGTTGAGTTTGTAGGCGGCCAGGATGCGGACCTGCCGCTCCTGAAACTCGAGCGTGGGGACGGGGCCGCGTGAGAGGTCGTCGTCGAGGCCGCGATGCGGGAGCGCGGGCCAGTCGCGGATGGTGGCGGTTTCGAGGTACGCGTCCGCGCCGTTGCCAACGATGAGTTGTTTGACAGTCTGTGCGCCGTAGAAGAGGCCTGCACTGGTGGCGGCAATGACGGAGAGTTCGTGCGGCTGCGGGACGATGACGTAGCCCTCATCGTGCATCGCTGGATCGAAGGTGAGATGTGCGGCGGCAAGCAGCGCGCGGGCGGAGGCGGTGTTGTTCCGCAGCAGATCGATCATCGGGCCGCCGGTGTGCGCGGAGACGCCATGCTCCTCGATGGCGGCACGGAGGTCATCGGCGGTAAAGCGGTCCTCTGCATCGAGCGAGCCGGTACGGACGAGAACGCCGTGATCGAGCGAGAGGACCGCGCCTGCGTGCACCTGGCGCGGCATGGGGATGAGCCGGAGGGCGGGAGCGGGTTGTGCCAGAAGCGGCACGAGTGCAACGAGGAAGAGGATTACAGCAGAAAAGAGCCGGCCAGCGCCGCGGGGGGCTCGCGTGATGTTTGCCATTCCGTCCTTTACGTATTTGCCGCGTGCTGCCGGGCGTTTTGAAGACGCTCTCAATGTAACTCGCCTTGGCGCGTGCGCAGGCCTGCTGCCGACGCACGAACCCTCGTTATCACGGACAATGGCGTAACCTTTCGTGTTATAAACGGCTGTTTCGGAGGAATGGCATGGCGGAGCTGCGCTATCAGTCTGGGTTTCTGAACGAGTTTGCTACCGAAGCCGAGCCGGGCGCGCTGCCCATCGGGCAGAATGCACCGCAGAAGCATCCGCTGGGCCTGTATGCGGAGCAGTTCAGCGGCACGCCGTTCACGATGCCGCGCGGGCAGAACCGACGCTCGTGGCTCTACCGCATCCGCCCTTCAACCGTGCACAAACCCTACACACCGGTGCGGGCGCAGCGGCTGATCCGCGGCTGGCCCAACACGGAGGCAACCACCTCTCCTAACCAGTTGCGCTGGAACCCGGAGCCGATCCCTCCGGGCGCGGTGGATTTTGTGGACGGCATCATGACCCTCGGGGGCAATGGCGATTCATCGATCCAGACCGGCGCGGCCATTCATATTTATGTTGCGACCCGCTCCATGCACAAGCGCTTCTTCTGGAATGCGGATGGCGAGTTCCTGGTGGTGCCGCAGCAGGGCAGGCTCCTGATCTTCACGGAGCTGGGCAAGATGGAAGTGGCGCCGGGCGAAATCTGCGTGCTGCCGCGCGGGCTGAAGTACCGGGTGGAGCTGCTGGACAATGCCGCTCGCGGTTACATCTGCGAGAACTATGGGCAGCAATTTCGGTTGCCCGACCTGGGACCGATTGGCGCGAATGGACTCGCGAACCCGCGCGACTTCCTGACCCCGGTGGCCGCGTATGAAGACCTGCAGGAGCACGTGGAGGTGATCGCGAAGTACAACGGCTCGCTGTGGTGCAGCGGCATGGAGCACTCGCCACTGAACGTGGTGGGTTGGCATGGCAACTTTGCGCCGTACAAATACGATCTGAAGTACTTCAACACCATCAATACGGTGAGCTTCGACCATCCTGATCCTTCGATTTTCACGGTGCTGACGGCACCCAGCGAGATACCGGGCACGGCAAACATCGACTTTGTCATATTCCCGCCGCGCTGGATGGTGGCGGAGAACACCTTCCGGCCGCCGTGGTTCCACCGCAACGTCATGAACGAGTTCATGGGGCTGATCTTCGGCCAGTACGATGCGAAGGCCGAAGGGTTTCTGCCCGGCGGATGCAGCCTGCACAACTGCATGAGCGGCCACGGACCGGACGCAGAGACGTATGAACGCGCGACGAACGCCGACCTGAAGCCGGTACGCCTGGAAAATACGCTGGCCTTCATGTTCGAGACGCGCTTTATCGTGCAGACGACGAAGCATGCGCTGGAAAGCAATACGCTGCAGCGCAATTATTTCGAGTGCTGGCAGGGCCTGAGCCGCCGCTTCACTCCGCCTGGCCGGCAATGACCTCGCCGGCATTGCGCAGCCTGCTCACCAGGCTTATCGACTACGCAGGACTGTTCCCGCCCGCCGGGCTGGGAATGGATGCGGCTGTTCGCAACTATGACAGCTACGTATATGGCGAGCATGCGTGGATGCTGGGGCGATTCATTGTCCCGGCGTCACGGCTGGAGGAGTACGCCGAGACCGTGCGGAATGCCGGCGTTGACGCAAGCGCATGGAGCCTGAGCGTGCTGGCGACGGCGGCCGATGCAGACACCATCGCGAGATTCAACAAGGGCGCAGACGAGTCCGGCGCAGGCGGATGGGGAAGCATTGACGCGCTCGAGATCAAGGCCGCGAATGCTCGCGAGATTCAGGATGCGACGCAGGCATTCGGCGGGGGCTACCAGCTTTATTTTGAAACGCCCCCAGACAAGTGGCACCCGCTGCTGCCGGCCACTGCCGTCGCAAGGGCACGCGCGAAGATCCGGACAGGCGGCGAAGTGCCGAGGGCGATCCCTGAAGAATCGCGCGTGCTTGAGTTCCTGCGCATTGTGAGCGAGCGGCGGCTGGCCTTCAAGGCGACGGCGGGGCTGCATCATCCGCTGCGCGGGATGCAGCGGCTTACGTACAAACCGGACAGCCCAACCGGGGTGATGCATGGATTTCTGAATGTGTTTTGCGCTGCGGTGCTGCTGTGGCATGAGCCGGAGCGGCGGCAGGAGGCCGCATGGATGCTGGGCGAGCGGGATGCCGATGCCATTACGATGGAGGAAGCGATGACATGGCATAACAGCGGAGTGACGCTGACGGCGGAGCAGATCGAGCTCGCGCGCAAACGATTCTGCATCGCCTTCGGCTCGTGCTCGTTCACTGAACCGATTGACGACCTGAGGAAGCTTGGATGGCTGTAAATACCTGGGATCCCGCGCTGCGCAGTTGGGTGAAATCGGCCCAGGCCGCGGGGACGGACTTCCCTATCCAGAACCTGCCGTATGGTGTTGGCCGCATTTTGCTTCCGGGACAAACGACACATACAGGCGCAGATCTAATGGTGGCCATCGGCGATCAGGCGCTCAGCCTGCGCCGGTTAGCGGAGACCGCGGCGATGGACGGGCTGGACGATGGTGCGAAGCGAGCGTGCCGCGAGGTTACGCTCAACGCGCTGATGAGTTTGCCACGGGAGTCGCAGCGTGCGCTGCGCGAGCGCATCAGTGCGCTACTCGAAGAAGCGCGCGTGGAGACCATGCGGCATCGCGCGGCGGTAGAGGCTGCGCTGGTGCCACAGAGTTCCGTGCTGCCCATGCTGCCCGCCGCTATCGGCGACTACACGGACTTCTACGCCTCGATCTTCCATGCGACGAACGTGGGCAAGCTCTTCCGGCCCGACAATCCCCTGCTGCCGAACTACAAATATGTGCCGATTGGGTATCACGGGCGAGCGTCGTCGATCGTGCCCAGCTACACCGCTGTAGAGCGCCCGCGTGGGCAGCTACCCGGCGCGCCGGGCGCCGCGCCTGCGTTTGGCCCCACGCGCATGCTCGATTACGAGCTGGAAATTGGCGCGTTTGTGGGACACGGAAATGGCCTGGGTCATCCGATACCGATCGGTGAGGCGCGTGAGCATCTCTTCGGCCTGTGTCTGGTGAATGACTGGTCGGCGCGCGACATCCAGAGCTGGGAGTACCAGCCGCTGGGGCCGTTCCTGGCCAAAAGCTTTGCGACCACCTTATCGCCGTGGGTGGTGACGCTGGATGCGTTGGAGCCGTTCCGTGCGCCGGCGTACGAGCGGCCGGCGGCTGATCCGGCGCCGCTACCCTATCTGGCGGAGGAGGACGACCGGCGGCGGGGTGGCTTTGATGTGCGGCTGGAGGTCTATCTCGAAACGCAGCGCATGCGCGACACGGGCGCGCCGCCCTTCCTGCTGAGTCGCAGCAACCTGCGCGATCTCTATTGGACCTTGGGCCAGATGGTGGCGCACCACACCAGCAACGGCTGCAATCTGCGAACCGGCGACCTGCTGGCGACCGGCACCGTCTCCGGGGCAGAGACAACGGCGCGCGGCTGCCTGCTCGAGATCACGGCGCGTGGCGCGCAGCCCGTGGTACTGCGTAATGGCGAGACGCGCAAGTTTCTGGAGGATGGCGACACGGTTATCCTGCGCGGCTACTGTGAGCGCGAGGGCGCGACCCGAATCGGATTTGGAGAATGTCGCGGAAAGATCGAGCCGGCGCGATAAGGAAAAAATGCAGGTGCTTCGCTGCGCACAGAATGACATTCTGGCTGTTACCTTTGCGGGTCGCTACTGGAAGTCCGGCACCCAGAGTGGCAGCGGGCGGGCCCAGAAGACGATCTCTCCGGGGCTTGCCTGCACGGTTCGACCGTTGCATTCATTGTGCGCAACGAAGCCGGCACGGATCGCCTGCTGGACCGGCACCGCGATCGTGGGGCCACTGCAGCTGAAGTAGGCGAGGCGGTTCGGATCGCCGTAATCCTTTGTGCCCGGTTTCATGGTGAAGTTGGCGCTGCCTTCCAGAAGCTGTACGGTGCCTCGCCCGTTGCCACCGACGTAGACCAGAGATTCCTCAGAGTCCGCGTCCCACTCCACCACTACGTTCTGGTGGCTCATGGGATCGCCGGTCTCCGCGTTGATGAGACGGATGACCAATCGTGGTACGGTGGCGGCGGCCAGGCTCGAGTGCGAAGCTGCACCGGCCATGCTCGAAAAGAGAGCCGCGTGCAGGGCAAAGAGCGTGGTCGCAAAAAGAGTTGTCCTGGATTTGGCAGGCGTTCGCGTCACGGTCCGGGGCATGGAAGTTCGTCTCACAGCGCGCCGTATGAATTTGAAATCTTGTGACGCGTCTCTGCAATGATCCGATGGAGAGGACATTTCTCCGCTCACACGGAAGTGAAAGGCGCATCACCCTGCGGTGGTTTTTCGGTCCAATTTGGGAAAATCACAACGGGAGCGTCAGAACTGAAATCAGAACTGGGCGACGAGCATGCGTTCTTCTGTCATCGATTCGATCGCGGAACGCAGGCCTTCGCGGCCTGTACCGCTGTCCTTTATGCCGCCGTACGGCATGTGCTCGGCGCGCCAGGATGTGGCTTCATTGACGAGCACGGCGCCCACCTCGATCTCGCGGAAGGCTTGGGTGATGCGGCTCCAGTCCCTGGTGAACACGGCCGCCTGTAGGCCATAGCGCGAATCGTTGACCGCGGCGATTGCCTCGTCGAAGCTATCGTATGTATTGAGGAAGACAACGGGCGCGAAAACTTCGTCTTTGAAGAGAGCTGTCGTGTGCGGCACCTTGGCCAGCAGTGCGGGTGAGAGCTGCGCGCCGCGCCGCTCGCCCCCGGTGATGAGGCGCGCGCCGGCATCGACAGCTTTCTCAATCCAGGCTGCGGCACGTTCTGCGGCAGCAAGCGAAATCATGGGACCGATCTGCGTCTGCTCATCCAGCGGGTCGCCGAGGTGCATCTGCTCGATGCCTTCGGTGAGGCGCTGCGCGAGTGTCTGCCATCGCGTCTTGTGCACGAATACGCGTTGCACCGAGATACAGCTCTGCCCGGAGTAGCTGAAGCCGCCGGTGAGAATGCTCTTCGACGCGAGTTCGAGATCGGCGTCCTCATGAACGATCATGGCGGCATTTCCGCCAAGTTCCAGCGTGCAGCGGAGGCGCGGCGCCATCGCTTTCAATTTCCAGCCAACGTCTGCGCTGCCGGTGAAGGTCAACATGCGGAGGCGCGAATCCCCGAGCATGCCGGCGGTGACTTCGTTGGAGCACGGGAGCACACTGATGGCGCCGCGCGGCCAACCGGCGTCGACAGTAATTTCGCCGAGGCGAAGTGCGGTGAGCGGCGTCTGCGGGGCCGGCTTGATGATGATGGGATTGCCGGACGCAATTGCAGGTGCGAGTTTGTGCGCCACCAGGTTCAGCGGGAAGTTGAAGGGCGTGATGCCGAGTATGGGACCAATGGGAAAGCGGCGGATGAGGCCGGCGCGATGATCGTTGCCGCTGGTCCAGTCGAGCGGCAGCAGTTCGCCGCCAATGCGCTTGCTTTCCTCAGCAGCGACGCGGAAGGTCTGGACGGCGCGTTCCACCTCAGCGCGTGCGGCAGAGATGGGCTTGCCCCCCTCAAGCGCGATGCCACGGGCGAGGTCGAGCGAATCGTGATCGATACGGTGCGCGATGTGCTCAAGGATGGCAGCGCGACGCCATGCGGGAAGCGCGCGCGTTTCGGCGAAGGCATGCTCTGCGGCGCGAAGTGCTTCATCAGCATCGCCACCGGTGGCCTGGCATACCGTGGCGATGACGTGGTTGTCGTAGGGGCTATGCACCTCGACTGTGGCTTCGGTGTTGCGGAGATTGCCGGCAATGATCAGGGGTGTGGCGACCGGGGATCCCTGGGTAGTGGCCCGCTTCGGCTTGGAGATTGGCATCGCCTACATGGTAACGACAGCTCGGGCGCAAACGGCCGGGTTTGGGCAATCGAGAAGCAAACAGGCGACAAACTTTAGTCATGGGGAAGTTCCGGCGAAGGAAGCTCGTTTCATATAAGGAAGAGGTGCTTCACAAGACATGGTTTTGAGGTGAAGAAGAGGCGAAGGCCCGCTATGGTGAGCTCAGACAAGATGTTGACCTGCCACTGACGGTATTTGAGGTGATTTCCATGACCAGTTCCCTGCCCCGACCTTTTATCCCTGTGACGCAATTGCTGACGGCGGTTATGCAGATTGCGGCCGAACATCACCGAGCCGGCCGGCTGACGGCGGCCAAAGCCATGTACCAGGAGGTAGTGGCGCTGGACCCGCGCCACGCCGATGCCCTGTTTTTGCTGGGCGTGCTGGAGCGGCAGACTGGACAACTGGAGGAGGCGCGGCAGCGGCTAAACGAGGCGGCACGGTGGGCAGCGAATCGAGCACCAATGGAGACGGAGTTGCGGCTTGTCGAGCAGCTTCTGCGCCGACGTGAGCGCAAGACGGAGCGTCCGTGGAGGGACACGTTGCGGTACTCCTCAGATTGCTCTGCGCTTGCGATCACTGCGCAGGCATAGAGCACTTTCACTGGCGCTGGGTATAGCTAGATTTTGTGAAGTGTGGCTTTCTTGACCGAAAAGCCACGCGGACATTGGCGTCCAGCATAGACCTACAGTGAAAATGCCCTAAGCGCTTTGTCATCGCTGCCGTAATCAGGTTTCGATCGACGGCACACAACTGCGGCGAATGGAGCGAGCGGCATCAGCCGGTACAATGAGCGAGGCGGGTCGCGGCGGCAGAAAAGCCCGACGGCCCCGCATTCTCCCGCAACAGGAACGGCATGACACTCGCATCCATCACTCTGCAGCAGACCATTGAACAGGCCGCACAAGAGGCTAGTCTCGTTATCTTGTCCACCACCGAAGGTGCGGACTTCCACGGCAAACCGACCTCGATCTTCCGGCTTGGACTGTCGCCTGACAGCCCGGCGGCGCGCACCCTCACCCTGGAGCTGAGCGAGAGTTTTGCGCCGGCGGCGGAGGGGCAGAAGGAAGGTCTCGCCGTGTATCTGCGGCAGGCAGCGAAGCGGCTGCGAAATCCGAACCCGAATGCGATGGTCTCGTTGATGGGGCTACCGCTGGTCTTTCGCGACTTCAAATGGCCATTCCATCTTTCGACTTCCGGCGCGGACACGTTTCTGGTGCATGGCATCGTCGGGTTGGAAGATGGCAGTGGGTCGCCGCTGCATGCGAAAGTGGCTGCCAGCATGACCGTGACCTTCGCCGAAGTAGTGCCGGCGCCGGAACAGCCGTACGCCGAGGCGTTTATCTACAACGCAGTGCGGAAAACGCTGGATCAGGGGCAGCTGGAGATGCTGAAGTCCGGCAATCGCCAGCCGGTGCCCGTCACGACGCGCTACTACAGCCGGCGCCAAGAACGGTTCGTCTTCTCCGACAGCAACCAGACATTGCGGCGTGAGTTCCTGGCGATCAAGGCGTACTGGCTCTCCACGGTGCTGGGCGGTAGTCAGCCGGTGTGGATCGCCGATCCGTATGATGCACAGTATCTGAATACGGCACCGGAAGAGTTGCAAAAGGACGCGGCGTATCTGGCGACGGACGGGCTTCTGGCGCTGGATGATGACTTTGCTACCCCAACCACGAAGCTGGCCGAACAGGGCGAGCATTATCGCGCGCTGATGGCGCATGCGCTCTCGCTGACGAAGCCGGAGTTCAACGAAGAGATGCGCCACGGCCACACCAATATGTGAGCGGTCGCGCTTGCATTGCTTCCAAGGAGTTCCGGTGAAGCGCTTCATCTGCGCATGGCTGACGAGTGTTGTGCTGCTTGCGCTGCCTGGGGGGGCGCAAGAGGGCGTGCAGCAGTTCGCGGAGCTCGGACGCTGCACGCTGGACAGCGGACAGACCATCGAGCACTGCCGCGTAGGCTACCGCACCTTCGGCACATTGAACGCGGCGGGGGACAATGCGGTGCTGATGCCGACCTGGCTGAACGGGCGGACGGAAGATCTGCTCTCGCTGTTGGGCTCCGCACCAGGTGAGACAAGGCTCATCGACACCACGAAATACTATGCCGTGCTGCTGGACGCGCTGGGCGACGGCGTCTCGTCCTCGCCTTCCAACAGTGACGAACAAAAGGGCGCGAACTTTCCCGCGATCACAGAACGCGACATGGTGCGCGCGGAGTATCGCGCGGTCACCGAGGTGCTCCACCTGAAGCACGCACGTGCGATCGTCGGCATTTCAATGGGCGGCGAGCAGACCTTCGAATGGGCGGTGAGTTATCCGGATTTCTTCAACCTGGCGGTGCCGATCATCGGCACACCACAGCTCACCAGCTACGATCTGCTGTCGCACACCATCACCGAAGACGCGATGCTGGCCGATCCGGATTATAAAGACGGCAAGTATGGCGAAAAGCAACCGGCGCTGAAGCTGGCGAATGAGTTGCTAACGATGGAGCTGACCACGCCACAGTTCCGCGCGGAGCATACGGACCGCAAGGATTTCCCCGCGCTGCTCGAAGAAGCACGCAAGCCCGAGCGGCAGGACGCAAATGACCGCATGTGGCAACTGAAGGCGGTGCTGGCACAGGACGTGTTGCGCGGTAAGTCGACCGATGAAGTCGCGAAGACGACGCGCGCGAAGTGGCTCGTGATCGTCTCCGCGCACGATCACCTTGTATATCCGGCGCCGGCACTCGCATGGGCGAAGGCGGTGGGGGCCGAGACGTATATCTCCAACACGCCTTGTGGCCACCTGATTATGGAATGCGATGCAGAGCAGGTATCGCAGCGCGTGGAAAAGTTTCTGGCACAGTAGGACGACTTGCTGCTCCGCTTTCATTCGGCCAGACTGCAGGTCCTTCGCTTTCGCTCAGGATGACATTACGTTTTGTTCATGACCGTTGTGATTGCCTCGCGGATCTTGGCGTAGGGCGCGGATGCGGAGAACTCAACTTGATCGCCGCTGCGGCGAATCCCTAACTGCTCCCAGAGTTTTTCGAGATCGACATTTACTGGCGACGTGCTCCAGCTCCGGTATTGCTCTGTGAGCACGTGCGTGCCGGTAGCGGCATCGCCTATATCGAGCGCGAGAGAGAGAGGCCATTCGTGATCGATCGTGCCGCCTGCGGTTACGATTCCGCGCAGCGCGTTCTCAAGCCCCTTCTGATTATGCGTTGTGATGCGGATCTGCACATCTGCCATCAGGCAGAAGAGCGCACCGCCCCAGTAGGTGCGACCCCAGGTGTGAGTGCGATCCAGACCTTCATCGCCTGTTTGCGGCTCGCCTTTGGGCATGCCATCGAGCATGTCATGCCAGATCTGCTTTGCCGTCAGCTCGCCAGCCTGCACGCGCGCGATGGGCTCGATGTATGTCGCGAGCCCTTCTTCCATCCAATGCTGATCGTCGGGCAGTGAGGGAAAGCCCATGTGCACCAGCTCATGCGTGATGGTCCAATCTTCGGTGAGCTCCTGCGCATTGGTGTGCTGACCGAGGCGAATGCGGGTGAATCCCGGCCACCCGCCGACATCGCCCCATGTCGTTCCCTGCACAACTCCGCTGCGATCTGCGACGGGAACGATGAGGACGCGGGCGCGGGGCACGGGAAATCGCCCGTAGTATGTGACAACAGCATGGGCCGCCATCTCGATACGCTTCACGATAACGTCGTCAGGCAGATCAAGCGCACCGACGGCGAAGTCGATCTGCAGAGTAGCGCCGCCAATCTGAAGACGGCGTGTTGCGCGCGGTGGACCATAGCGTCGCGCAGGGTCCCCTTGCGCATGCAGGATCGCCCCGGATGCTGCGAGCGATCCGAGCATCTGGAGGATTGTCCGCCGGTTCAGGCTTGCGATCATCTCTGTATGACAGCAAAAACGCGACGAAGTAACAGCATGTGGAATTCGCTTCCGCCTCAGGGCGTTGTGATGCCGAGCGTGCGCAACCAGGTGGCTGCGAGCTCCGGCCAGTGAGTGATGGGGAGCTTGGTTGGCCGCAATCCATAGCCATGACCGCCATTGGCGAAGAGATGCATCTCGGCGGTGACCTTCGCCTGCTTCAGCGCTTCGTAATACGACAACGCGTTTTCAACCTTTACAGGATCGTCTTCGGCTTGAATAAGAAAGCTGGGCGGGGTCAGCGCTACAGGTTTTACCTCCGGCCGCACGGCCAGCGGGCTTGCCTCCTGATCCAGATAGCCCGGGTAGATAAGCAGAGTGAAATCCGGGCGTGCGCTGAGCTTGTCGGCATCATCGACGGCAGGATAGATCGTGTCGGACGCATGTGCGCCGAGCACGGCAACGAGATGGCCACCCGCGGAAAAGCCCAGCACGCCGACGCGATTCGGATCGAGCTGCCACTGTGATGCGTGCTGGCGCACCATGCGCACGGCGCGTTGTGCATCGGCCAAATCCTGCGTGTACTTGGGGAATGGTCCGGCATTCGGCACGCGATACTTCACGAGTGCGCAATTCACGCCGATACCGTTCAGCCACTCGCAGACCTCCGTCCCTTCGAGATCGTAGGCGAGAATTTTATAGCCGCCGCCGGGGAAGACGACGACGGTGGCGCCGGTGTTCTTAGCATTGGGCGCGGGATAGAAGGCGAGGTTTGGCTGACTGACGAAGCCGATGCGCGCTACACGCTTGCCGGCAATCAGGTTGTCGGCGGGCGTGGTGGTGTCCTGCTCCTGCTGGCCGGTCGTCACGTTGGGCGCGCCAGGCGGCGTGCCGGGCCACAGCGGCATGGTGTTCTGCGAGAATGCGGGTGCGGTAAGAACGAGCGTCAGCAAAAATGACAGAATGGAAATGCGCACGCGATGAGTGTACTCCGCGATATTCCGAATCAGTATTCGAGGTAGGTGGCACGGCGCTGCATGAACGCCTCGAGGTCCAGGCGCCAGTCGCCCGCGATGCGCTGCGGGTCTTCGCCGGAACGCAACGCGTCAAGCACAGATTTGTTCACCAGCAGGTGATCGATCTGATCGAGCTTGTAGTCATTCGGGTAAAGCTTCCAGAGCGCGGATGCGATCTCGAGGCCAAGTTCCGGTCCGTCGAGAGCGTTGCGGTCCATTACGATGAGCGACACGCCATGGCAGAGCTGGCCCGCATAGGGGTAAGGCGCGGTGGGCGTGAAATCAACGGGCACAAACCGGACCCCGGGCAGCAGACGCGCATTGAGCGTCTGGGCAAAAGTGCGAGCGTCGATCCATGGCGCACCCAGCAATTCGAACGGAGTGTCAGTACCGCGGCCGACGGAGATGTTGCTGGACTCGATGAGTCCGATGCCGGTGTAGAGTTCGGCAGCGCGCTGGCTGCGCAGGTTGGGTGAAGGGTTGATCCACATCAAGCCGGTAGAGTCGAACCAGTCGCCGCGTTCCCAGCCTTGCATCTTCACCACGGTGAGTGCCGCGTTGAGATGGCGCTCGCCATTGAAGTAGCGCGCGAGCTCGCCGAAGGTCATGCCATGGCGCACGGGCAGCGGCATGTAGTTGGTGTAGCTGTCGCGACCGATCTCCGAGACCGGCCCCTGTACAAACGACCCGGTGACCGGATCTGGCCGGTCCAGCACGACCACGTCAATGCCGGCTTTCGCCGCGGCCTCGAGGAAGTAGCCCATCGCCGCTTCATAGGTCCAGTAGCGGACGCCGGCATCCTGCAGGTCAATGACGACGGCATCGAGCTGGCTCAGCGATTCCTGCGATGGCCGGCGCTGTTCCTCCTTCGAGCCGTAAAGACTGATGACGGGGAGCCCCGTCGCAGTGTCGGTTGCATTCCGGATGTCGGGCTGCTCCTGTGCGCCCTGGATGCCGTGCTCGGGACTGAAAAGCGTCGTAAGCGTCAGGTCAGGATCGGCGGCGTGAGCATCGCGCGCCAGCACGTCGATGGTGCGATGGCCTTCGCGATCGAGGCCCGTCTGATTGGTGAGCAGCCCCATCCGCAGGCGACCTCCGTGCTTCTTCGCGAGCGCTTCAAGCGTGAGGAACTTTTCCGATTCGAGAACGTCGATGCCAGTCATCACGTCGCCATTGCGTGCCTGCCAGTGACGCGCGCCGGTGAGCGATTCGTTGTAGCCGGTGAGCTGAGTGAGTTGGCCGTTCTCATGTGTGCGGATACCGACGGCTTGTGCGGCCGCGTCCGCGATGCGTGCACGCAGCGCGACCGTGTGGCCGTGACCGTCGGGATGTACGGCATTGCTAAGGATGATGACGTAGCTGTCGCTCTGCGGATCCATCCACAATGACGTACCGGTGAAGCCGGTGTGGCCGAAGGAGCCGAGCGGGAAAAGCGTGCCGCGATTCGTGGAGAAGGCGGAGTCGATGTCCCAGCCAAATCCACGCAGTGCCGTGCCGGTGGCGGGCTGTTCCGGCTCGGTCATCTTGGCGAGGGTGAGCTGATTCAGCGGAAAATTGCTGGGACGGCCGGCAAGGCGGTCGAGCAGCGCCTGCGCGAAGATCGAGACATCGGCGGCAGTGCTGAAGAATCCGGCATGCCCGGCGACGCCCTCCATGCGGCGAGCGGTGGGGTCATGCACTACACCGCGCAGCATCGTTCCTTCGCTGGACAATGTGCCGTCCGCTGTCACATATTGGGTGGGCGCTATGCGATTGCGCTTATCAGCGGGCGGAAGGTAGCCGGAATCCGTGAGTCCGAGGGGCGCAATGATGTTGCGCTGCGCGTATGCCTCCAGCGGAAGACCGGAGACGCGCTCGACGAGTGCACCGAGAGCGATGAAGTTCTCATCGCTGTAGCGGAAGACGACGCCTGGCGGCGCAATCGGTGCGGATTCGTAGAGGCGGCGCAGGCCTTCCTCGCGGCCATGCCATGGGCCGGTGAGGTCCAGGTCTGGCGCGAGCCCGGAGTAGTGCGTGAGGCACTGGCGGATCGTGATGTCCTGCTTGCCGTTGGCACTAAACTCGCCGATATAGTGCGCGACGGGATCGTCGATGCGAATCTTACCCTGCTCGTAGAGCTGCATCACGGCGGTGGCGGTGACGAGGTCTTTGGTGAGCGAGGCCATGTCGAAGATGGTGTCCTCGGTCATGGTTTCGCGCGTGGGCTCAAGCGAGCGCATCCCGTAAGCGCGATGAAAGACGATCTGGCCGTTGTGGCCGATAACGACCACGGCGCCGGGAAGCTCGTTATGCGCGACGGCATCGTTGACGATGGCGTCGATGGGCGCGAAAGCTGCAGAGGTCGCTGATGCCGGGGGCGCGACAGCCGCAGGCGTCTGAGGGAACGCAAGCGCGGGCGTGGCCAGCGCGATGAGGCTGACAACGAGGTTTCGCGAGAGATGGATCATGCGACGGTGGGCCTTTCTGTTTGCGGCAGCAGCAGACTGCCGGTGTAACCAACAAAGGTGGTGACGATTGCGCCGATCAGCACATACCAGATGAATGCAATTTTCGGCAGAGCCCACGCGTGTCCGACGGCAAAAGGGCCGGGCTGCTGCCAGAGAATCACATTGACGACAAGCCCGACCGCCATGCCCAGGATGGTGCCGTTCTGCGTGGCGCGGCGCGTGAGCGTGCCAAGCAGGAAGGCGCCCAGCATCTCGCCCCAGGTGACGGAGGCGATGGAAAGGCCGATCTCCACAACGTGGCCGCCGGTACGCGAGAGTATCGCAAGTAAGAGCAGGACCACGGCCCACACGGCGGTGAGTATCCGCGAGAGGCGCGTGCGCGCGCGCTCCTCCATCTCCGGATGGCGCGGCAGGTAGAAATCAACCATCGTCGTCGACGAGAGCGAGTTGAGCGCAGCGCTCATGTTGGACATGGCCGCGGCAAGGATAGCGGCGATCACCAATCCGGAGATGCCATGCGGCATCACCTGCACGATGAACAGCGGGAAGAGGCGGTCTGCCGTGCCGACGTGCGCGAGCGTCTCCGCAGGATAGAAGACGTAGAGCCCGGCGCCGATGAGCAGGAACAGGGCGAACTGTACAAAAACGATGACGCCGCTGGCGAGCAGCGCGAGCTGTGACTGCGCGAGATTCTTTGCGGCGAGCAGCCGCTGGACCACGAGCTGGTCCGTGCCATGGCTGGCCATGGTGAGAAAGCAGCCGCCGATGAGGCCGCCCCAGAAGGTGTAAGTCTGCGTTAGCGAGAACGCGAAGTGGAAGATGGTAAATTTGTGCGCCGCAGCGGCGGTGTGATGAATGGCGCTCCAGCCGCCGGCTGTTTTTGTTCCCAGCGTCCACAGCGCAAGCACCGTGCCGAGGAAGTAGATGATCATCTGCACGACGTCGGTCCAGATGACTGCGGATAAGCCACCCTCGAAGGTGTAGATCAGAGTCAGAATCGTCAAAATGATGATGGAGGCATTCGTGCCAGTGCCGAAGGCCACAGTAATGACGATGGATACAGCGAAGATACGGACACCCTCTGCCGCGGCGCGAGTGGCGAGGAAGAGGCCCGCAGTAAAGCGGTGAAGTCCTTTCCCAAAGCGTGCGCCGATGAGCTGATAGGCCGTCATAAGCTGGCCTTCAAAATAACGCGGCAGGAACAGCAGGCAGATTACGATGCGGCCCAGCAGATAGCCCAGCGCGATCTGCAGGAATCCGAAGTCGCCCGTGAAGGCGAGACCGGGGATGCTGATGATGGTGAGCGTGCTGGTCTCTGCGGCGACGATGGAGAGCGCGATGGCCCACCACGGAATATTGCGGTCGGCGAGAAAGTACGACCGCAGCGAACGCTCGCCGTTGCGAAAGCGGAGACCGAACCAGGTGATGCCCAGCAGATACAGGACAATCGCGAGGACGTCGATAAGGTGAAGCTGCACGGAACGCGTTTTCCCCCGCGTGACTAATGTGCTGCGGTCAATGTCTTGAGGAAGTCGTAGTAGAAATCGACTCCGCGATCGTACGAGGCAACGGGCAGCCGCTCATCTTTGCCGTGGGCACGCACGTCGTCGCTCTCGAGCGCAATGCCTGAGACACCATAGGTGGGCATACCCGCGCCATTGGTGTAGATGCCGTCGGAGGCGCCATCCGCCATGGTGGAGACAACCGGCACGCCGGGCCACATCTTCCCTGCGACCTGATCCAGCGCCTGCATCACTTCCGGCTTGATTGCAGCGGGGGGCAACGCCTTCATCTCCGGCGCCTTGTCAAAGATCACGCCCTGGCCTTCTCCCCCATCGCCTACGTACTGCACGGTGATCTTTGGGCTGTCGAGCACGCGGATGAGGTTTTGACGGACCTCTTCTTTGGAGTGGCCGGGCAGGATGCGGCAGTTCACAATGGCTTGCGCGCGCTGCGGCAGCGCATTGTTGGCATGGCCGGCATCGAGCCGCGTCGCGACACAGGTGGTGCGCAGCGTGGAATTGTATTCCGGAGTCTGGCTGAGTCGCTTCACGGCCTCGGGGTCAGGCGGCGTCTGCAGAATGGCACGCATATCGGCAGCGGTTTGACCGGACATGATCTTCGATTCCGTTTGGAAGTAGTCGCGGGTGACGCCGTTGAGCTCGGTGGGGAAGCTGTAATGCGAGAGTCGTTCCAGGCCGTCTGCGAGTTCATAGATCGCATTGTCCGGCACCGGCAGCGAGCTGTGGCCGCCGGGATTGGTGACGGTGAGCTGGTAATCGGCATAGAGCTTTTCGCTGGCATCGACGGAGAAGATGGTCGCCTTGCCGTGATGCAGTTCCACGCCGCCGCCGTCTGGGTTGAGGACGTAGTCGGCATCGATGAGATCGCGATGGTTCTTGATGAGCCAATCGACGCCATTGGATTTGCCGCCTTCCTCATCCGCGGTCAGGGCGAGGATGATGTCGCGGTCAGGGCGAAAGCCCTCACGGTGCAGCCGGAGAAGCGTCTCCACCAGAATGGCGTCCGACTCCTTCATGTCCTGGGTGCCGCGACCGTAGTAGTACCCATCCTTGGTTACGAATTGAAAGGGGTCGGTGGTCCAGTCCTCGCGCCGCGCTTCGACCACATCGAGGTGGCCGATCAGCAGGATAGGCTTCTTGCCGTTCGCGCCGTGATAGCGGACGACAAGATTTTGTTTACGGTCGTTTGGGCCAAGAAGTTGCAGGTCCGAAGCGGGGAAGCCGGCATCAAGAAAGCGCTGCTGCATCGCCTTGGCCGCGGCCGTTACGCTGCCGACAGAGTCGGTGGTGTTGACTTCAATGAGTTGCCGAAGGATGTCGACTGCTTCCTTATGGCTGACATCGGTGTCCTGAGCACGGGCCAATGATGTAAAGGGTGAAGCGGCAAAGAGCAGAAAGCATGAGCAAAGGAGGCGGCAGGCGCGTCGAGTCATCAGGGTCTGAGGGTACCAGATCGGGAGCACCGGATCGCCTAGACCCTGCTTGCCGGTAACAGAGGAAAGAGCACTGCCGGCATGTGCGAACGAGGCAGATTGTTTGCACGCCGTTAATCCAAACCGGGTTAGACTATCCAGTCGCGCAAGGGATTCTGAGACAGAACTTCCGGTGGAACGGCGAGGTTGTACCGATAACGATGCAACGCAAGCGGGCCGCGAAGAATCAAAGTCCAGTTACCCATTCAACCCAGGAAGTCAGGTCTATGCCGAAGGAAACGACTCGCTACTCGCTCCAGATGCTTCCGGTCGAGTTCTCCCAACCAGCCCGAGTACGGGGTGCTGGAGATGGAGATCGTCGCGCAGCCGAACGGGCCGGGCGAGGCGATTCGCACGCGCTCGCGCCAATGGCTGCCAATTTTCGAGCGCATCTGCACGCTGCTGAGCAGCTCGCCCTTCCACCGCAAAGCGATGCAACGCACTCTGACCGCGGGCGTGGCGATGCACGTGCTGGATCGCACGAATGGCGAAAAGCTGCTCTTCTCCGAAGAGGAGATCGCCGCCCTGGCGCTGGACAAGCCGAACGCTGCTTAGGTCGCAGCAGGTCAGCATTACCTACCCCTCCCCCCTCCCGGTCCGGGATGGCGCTTTATAACTACTGTAGATTCAGGTTGTTACAGAGCTTCCGGCGGGTAAATTCGTCTCTCCAAAAGGGTTAGTAGTCAAATTCGTCCATCCAAAGGGTTTAGGGACGACGTCGGCCAGCCAGGCACCTCCAAATGAAAAAGCCACCGCAAGGGTGGCTTTTATGTTTTGTCCTTCTATTTCGAGTCTAGCAAATCGAGGAGTATCAACCGGCAGTATTTGCGGCGTTGTGCCGATTTGGAGTCGCCTCTTTGTCGATTCCAATCTCATGGAGATTTGAAGCGCTCCGGTATCCATTTCTCCCCGGCTAATCGGTGGCGACCAGATCGACACTGGGCCCGGTTGGACGGGAGCCGACAAATCCGTAATAAATGATGAAGAGATAGCAGAGCAACGGGAGAATGAAACAGTGATGGATACCGATCTTGTCTGCGATGGCGCCCTGCGCGACGGGAATGAGGGCCCCGCCGACGATCGCCTGAACGAGAAGGCCTGATGCCTTGCCGGTGAGCGGGCCCATGTGCGCGGTTCCGAGCGTAAAGATGCTGGGGAACATGATGGAGTTGAAGAGACCCACCAGCAGGATGGTGACCACGGCTGTGTGGCCATTGGTGAGCATGGAGGTGCACACGAGCAACCCAGCGACAATGGCGAAACAACCGACGAGCGGACCGGTGCGGACGCGCTGAAGCACTGCCGATCCGATAAAGCGCCCCACCATCGCGCCACCCCAGTAGAGCGCCACCAGCTTGCTGGCGGTGGCGGCAGGAATGGAACCGAGATCGTGGCTGCCCATGTAGTTGACGGCGAAACTGCCGATGGACACCTCTGCACCTACATACAGGAAGATGGCAATCGCGCCTAGCCAGACGTGATGGTGTTCCCAGATGGAGCCGAGTGGGTTTTTGGCATTGCCTGTTGTGCGGAATTCCTGCGTGGTCTGGAGGCGCGGCAGCTTGACGAGCGCGATCGTAATGGCGAGAAGAACAAGCGCGATTCCGATACCTGCGTAGGGCATCTTCACGGAGGCCGCTTGCTGCTGCCGTGACATATTCGCAACCTCGGCGGCGCCTGCAAGGATGAGCACGCTGCCGAAGTAGGGCGCGATGGTGGTACCGAGCGAGTTGAAGGCCTGCGTCAGGTTTAGACGGCTCGATGCCGTGCGCGCAGGTCCCAGCACGGTGACATAAGGATTGGCCGCTACCTGCAGTGCAGTGACGCCAGCGGCGAGGATGATCTGCGCGGCGAGAAAGAACGGATACGAGGGCACGCTCGCGGCGGGCAGAAACAGAAAGACGCCCAGCGCCATGACGCCGAGGCCGACTACCATGGTGCGTTTGTAGCCGATAGTCTCAATGAGTTTGGCGGCGGGCTGAGCGAAGATGAAGTAGCTGCCGAAGAAGGCCAGATTGATCAGTTGGGACTGCGTATAGTTCAGATCGAAAATTTGCTTCAGATGAGGGATGAGGGTGTCATTGAGCGCGGTGAGAAATCCCCACATGAAGAAGAGCGTGGTGACGACGGCCAGCGCTCGACCGTAGTGGGCGCTGCCGCTCTCTGAAACAGAAACCGTTTGTCCTGAAGCGCTTCCTAGAGCCATCGATCCTCTCTCAAACCTCGTGAGGACACTAACACAAACAGGCGGCCCTCGCGCCTTCTGCGCCTGCTTCAGCGATTACTTGTACCGTTTCACCAATACTGGTTTTCCTCCGCATCTGAGACGAGCAGCCCTTTCTCAACGGAAAGCTGCGTTGGTAGCTGCTATGAACCCTACAGCTTTGCGAAACGGTCTTACTGTTCGTGATAACTGCGCATTAGTCCGCCATCGATGACATAGGTGGATCCAGTGACGTAAGCCGCTTCGTCGGATGCCAGGAAGGCGGCGAGTCCGGCAACATCGTCCACAGTGCCGATACGGCCGATCGGAATGTTCTGCAACAGCCTGTCGAGCAATGCCTTGTCGTTCGAAAGCTTGGCATTCATGGGTGTGATGATCGCGCCGGGCGCGATGTTGTTGACGGTGATGTTCTTCGGGCCGAGCTCGACAGCGAGGGTGCGCATGAGCATGCGGATGCCACCCTTGCTGGAGCAGTAGGTGGAGAAGTGCGGGAAGGCCATGTCCTCGTGTACGGATGAGATGTTGATGATGCGCCCAGATTTATTGGCAGCCAGGAGCTTCTGCACAAAATACTGGCTCAGGAAGAATGGGCCTTTCAGATTCACCGCGAGCACCTTGTCGTAGTCGGCTTCGGTGACCTCCCAAAAGGGGGCCCCTTTCTCCGTGCCCGCGTTGTTCACCAGAATGTCGCAGCCGCCGTAGGTTTGCCACGCGGCGTCGATCAGCTTGCGGATGTCCTCCATGCGGGTTACGTCGGCCTGACAGATGATGGCCTGCCCGCCAGCCTTCTGGATCGCATCGACCGTCTGGTCGGCTCCCTCGGGATGGCCGACGTAGTCGACCACCACCCGCGCGCCCTCGTGTGCGAAACGCACTGCGATTCCCTGCCCAATTCCGGAGCTTGATCCAGTCACTACTGCGATGCGGTCTTTCAGGCGCGCCATGCACCCTCCTGTGAAACAGATTTATTGATTACGATGCGCCATCTGACCCCTCGCTAAAGCGATGGCAAAGCGGTTGGGCCAGCTGGCGGAAAAGGCTGCTCTGCCGGCTCGCGAAACAAGGTGCGATAGAGATCGGTGCCGCCGCCGGGCCAGCGCATCATGAGCAGCATGACACCCAGTGCGAGAAGCGGCACCAGGAGGCCGGTATGGAGCGAGCCCGTGCGTGCCGCGAGCTGCCCGGTGGCCCAGGGCAGGGTGGCGCTCCCCAGTCCGGCGACGGCGAACATCCAGCGGGTTTGTGCGGGATCGCTGGTGAGCGCCATGAAAATGGAAACGCAGATAGGGAAGATGGGAGCCATGCTGAGGCCGGCCACGGCGGCGGACAACATCACCGCTGGAAGAGAGTGCAGTGTGAGCAGAGCAGCGACACCGGCGAACGCACCGACCAGAGCGATGGCGAGAACCAACTCTTCCCGAACCCGCAGCAGCACAGCAGGCGCTACCGCGCGGCCGATGAGCAGCGACAGCCAGAAACAGGAGGCGGCCAGCGGAGGCGCCGCGGAAACCTGGAAGTGGAGGCGATGGACGTAGGTGAGAACCCATCCGCCAAGCGCAGCCTCCGTCCCACAGTAGAGCAGTCCGAAGATGGCGAAGAATGCAACGACGCGCTTCCCGCCCTGAACAGTGCCCGCGAAGGCTCGTCGTGAAACCTCCTGCGCCTCGACGGTTCGTCTGTCTCTCAAACAAAGGGCCAGCACAGTGCTCAGAACTCCCGCAGCCGTCATGCACCAGAAGAGACCGCCAACGCCGGCATGGTGAATAAGAAGCTGCACGGCAAACGGAGAGACAGCCGCGCCCGCACTCCACGAAAAGTTGAGCAGAGTGAGCATGGCGGCCCGTCCCTCGGGGTACCGGTCGCCGGTGAGGACGCTGTTGGCGGTCATGGCCAGACCCAGACCAGTGCCGAAGAGCAGAAACAGGAGAAAGAGACCGTGGCCGCCACTGAGGGCGAGTCCGGCCATGCTGACCGCGATCATCGCCATGCCCGCGGCAAGTGTGCGATGAAACGGAAAGCGCACCAGCAGCGCCCCGATGGCGGAGCCGGCGAAGACCGCGAGCAACAACCGGCCCGAGCGGGCGTCGTCCAGATGCCAGAGAGCTGCGAGTGCCGGAAGGCCGCTGCCCAGCAGGGTGAGGCCGATACCGGTGATCAGCTCCATCACCTGAATGCTGAGGATGGGACCGATGGAATAGCGCGCGGGGGAGCGGGTTGGGATCAGGCTGGCTTCCACGATGGTTCCCGGGTGGATTCACGCGCCATCAGCGCGGGCTCCACGGCCACCTGGTCACCATACTCCTGCTGATTGCGGATGCGGCTGAGCACGATGCGGGCGGCCGTTCGGCCCATGTCCTCCAGCGGCTGACGGATGGTGGTCAGGCTGGGCGTGATAAATGCGGCGGCACGGATGTCGTCAAAGCCCATAACCGATACATCCTCGGGCACGCGCAGCTTCGCGTCGCGCAGCGCACGGATGGCACCGATGGCAGCCACGTCGTTGAAAGAAAAGAGTGCGCTGAAGCGCTTGCCGCCGGCCAGCAACTGCTGCACGACAGGGTAGCCAAGCTCCGGCGAAGTGAGATCGCGGTCAAGTTGTACGACCAGGGAGGGATCAATGACCAAACCCAGCTTTTGCGCGGCGTTCTCGATGCTGCGCCAGCGATCTTCCGAGTCGGAGCTGAAGGGTTGGCCGCGCATGAAGGCGACTGAGCGATGGCCGAGCTTGTATAGATGACCGAGCGCCAGCTCCGCAGCCTTGCCCTGGTCGAGGATCACGTTCGTGACACCCTCGATATGGCGATGCGCGGCGACGGCCACGGCGGGAACCGGAAAATTATGCTGGAAAGCGGTATCGACCAGGATCAGGCCTTCGGCGCCGCGACCCACCAGCAGGCGCGCGTATTGCTCCACCAGCTCCGGCTTATGACGGTGGTGTGCGGTGAAGTAGAAGTAGCCTTCCTGAACCAGTTGATCGCCCACGCCGCTCAGCACCTGGGTGTGATAGCCCTCGCCCAGCTCCGGCACGAGGATGCCGATGGTGTGGGTACGCCGGTTGCGCAGCGAGCGGGCGAGCAGGCTGGGTTGATAGTTGAGCTTTTTCGCAGCGGCCTTGATGCGATCGCGCGTGGCTTGCGGAATCGACCGGCCGGGCACGTCATTCAGGACTACGGAGATGGTCGCTGGACTTAGCCCAAGGTGCTCAGCCAGCGTCTTCAGGCTTGCCGGCTTTTCTCCATGATTATTCTGTTGCTTCTTGCGCGCCATTTGTCTCCACGATCGTCTGGGTGCGTGAAGGTGATAGTAGCCCTGCAACAGCGATTTGCGCATCCGCAAACTATGTTTTTTCAGGCGAATGCCTTGCCGAACACGGAAACGGTGGCAGATCGGCCTAAAGATTATCGTTTGTTTTAAAATGACGCGGGAGCCGGCACTAGGCCGGCCATGCGCCCGGAGGCACCGTGATACGTTCTCTGCTGCTTTGCGCTCTCGCCTTATCGACGGCCACGCCCCTGATTTCGCTCCACGCCCAGACGGCCGGCTTTGTCCATACGCAGGGCAGTGACCTGGTAGACGGCAGTGGCCATCCTCTGATGTTGCGCGGAACGAATCTGGGGAACTGGCTGGAGCCGGAAGGCTACATGTTCCTGTTTGGCGATGACGGACCAAGCTCCCCGCGTGAGATCGAGGACTATTTCGACGAACTGATCGGCCCCGAGCAGGCGACGGTCTTCTGGCATCAATACCGCGACGCATACATCACCAAGGCAGACATCGACCTGCTGAAGTCCACGGGCATGAACTCGGTGAGAGTGCCGATCCACTACAAGTTCTTTACCAAGGGCAACGATGAGGGTTTTCGTCTGCTGGATCGCGCGGTCAGCTGGGCGAAGGCCGACAACATGTATGTCGTGATCGACATGCACATGGCGCCCGGAGGCCAGACCGGCACCAACATTGATGATAGCTATGGCTATCCCTGGCTCTACGATTCGCCCGGCGACCAGGAGGAGTTGATCGATATCTGGAAGCGGATTGCGGATCACTATCATGATGATCCGACGGTGCTGGGATACGACCTGCTGAACGAGCCGATTCCCCACTTTCCGCAGCTGCAGAAGTACAACAGTCATCTCGAGCCCTTGTACAAGCGCGTTGCCGCGGCGATTCGAGAGGTGGATAAAAATCATGTCCTGATCCTCGGCGGAGCGCAATGGGACACGAACTTCAACGTCTTTGGTCCGCCGTTTGACAGCAACGTGATGTACCAGCTTCACCTGTACGAATTCAACACGCCCTGGAACACAACGAGCGCGGCCGATACGGAGAAATCACTCGCCCGCTATGTGGCATTCCGCGACAAGTATCACGTTCCGATCTGGCTGGGCGAGTCCGGCGAGAATGACGACAACTGGATCCGCAACTTTCGCCTGCTGCTCGAAAAGGACAAGATCGGCTGGTGTTTTTGGCCTTACAAGAAGATGGAGAAGAGCTCGGCGATTGTCTCTATCCAGCCGCCGGATCACTGGAACGAGATCGTGAAGTATGCGAGTGAGCGCCGCGGTGTGGGCAATACGGAGAAGCAGCTTGCGATGCGGCCTTCGCCGGAGATTGCTGCCGTAGCGCTGAACCAGCTCCTGGAAAACGTGAAGCTGGAGAAGTGCCGCATCAATAGCGGATACATCGAGGCTCTTGGGCTGAAGGTTCCGACGGACGGCAAACCAAAATAAACGCTTACTTGTAGATAAGGTGAACCTCCGTAGTAGTGATCGGACACGTCACCGGTATGGTAGCTTTTTGGATCGGAGGCGCCACCAGCAACACATTCGGGTTGTTGGCGAAACCAAAGCCCTCTTTGGGGACCATGAGTAAATTGCGGTCCAGCTTCTTGTTCTCGTTCTCGTCGTGCAGAACGACCACGCCATATTTCCCTGCGGGAATGTGGTCGAAACGCGCTGTGCCGTGATCGCCTTGAATTGGAAAATGGTCATGGCGGAAAGATTTATCGACATCTTCAGGCCAACCCGCCGACGACGTGAAGAGTTCCGCGCCGAGATTGCCCTTCGTATTGCGAAAACCGGTCACGTGGATGATGAGCGAACAGTCAGCTCCGCTGGCTGCGGGCGATGCCCACGCCGCGACGGAGCCGAGGAACAGTGCAGAGGCCAAGGCCGGCAGCGCCCGGCGAGGGCAGATCATCATGCAGAATGACTCTCCTATGGGTTCGAACTCGATTGCGGGTCCGAAGAGGATGTACCTTTGCGTAGGACGCTCTTTAGCGGCCGAATGTTACCTCCGAAATGGAAGGTTGGACCGACCGACCAGCGGAAGTCCCATCTACCGTCCCTGAGCAGGTCATTGAAGATGTGGAAGTAGACGATGTCCGTCTGCATGCGGATGGCGATGTGTTTCGTCGCGTTCAGGTCATAACCGCCGCCGAAGCCGTAGAAGCCGGTCCAGTCAGTCTTCTTGCCGGCGGGCACAAGCTCCTGAGCGATTGCCGCCGTCACCATGTCATGCGGATGCGGCGTTGCCGTCTCACGCACAGCGCCGAGCGACGGGCGGATAAAGAAGGTGACGTGCTGGAACTTCCGGTAGTTGAAATTCGGACCGGCGGCAAAGGTCTGCGTATTGGAGTCTACCGGCACATAGACCTGATAGGTGGGCGGGATAACGCCCGCCTGAATGAGCGCGAGGATCTGCTGTGCGAGCTCTTGTTGCAGCGCCGTCGGGAGCAGGTTGGGAGTCAGCGAGGTGTGGCCCGTGGTGACGGAGTAGTCGAAGCCCAGGGCGGCCCATGTCTTCCAGTTCCAGCCAGCCTGCAAGTGATAGCCGCGGGTGATCAGGTTGACGGCCGGCGCATCGAGAGTTGCGAAGCCATTGTAGATATCGTAGCGGCCAACGTAGTCCTGCTGGGCTTGCGCGCTTAGGGCGACACAGGACAGCAACAGGAGTATTAAAAGCGGACGGAGAGAGCGAGGCGATTGGAGTGTGCAGGGGAGTAGGAACATGCGGTTGAAAACCTCCGAGTGAATCAAACTGCGCGGAGAGCAGCCGAAGAGTAATCATCCCGAGGGTGCCCTGGCAACCATAATCTACTGACTGGTCGGAAAGTTATCGGCAAGCGATGGCTCTGCAGGTAATGGGCGGACGAACCCCTCAATCTCCGTTAGAACGATCTCCGGCTGCTCACGATGCGGAGTGTGGCCGCTGTCGGGGAGCCGGACAAGATGCATCTGCGGAGCGAGCGGCCGTAGCGCGTCGGCTTGCAAGCTGGTTGCGTACTCATCGTGTGCGCCTTGCAGGACGAGCAAGGGGCAGCGCACCGGCGGGAGATGCGCTTCCAGCGGCAAGGTGAGCAGGCTGCCGGACTTGCGAATGCTCAGCCATGCGGCGAAGACCGCGTCTGCGTCGCGATGATGACGCGCGAGGCGATCGCGAAAGTCGGTATCGCGCCACGCCCGCTCGGCCAAGGCCATCCCGGTGCCGGTAGACGGCTCTGCCCAGAGAATCGGCGACTCCAGCACCAGTGCGCGTACCTTCTCTGGATGGTTTACGGCATAGATGAGAGCCATCGCGGCACCCTCGCTGTGTCCGAAAAGCACCGGGTGCTCGACGGCAAATTGCTTCAGCAGCGCGGGCAGCACCTCGAGCGATTGCTCCTCAAAGTACCTTCGGGTACGCATCCCCGGCGGTCCCTCTGATTGGCCGTGGCCAAGCCGCGAGTAGAGCAGCACGTTCGTCTGGCAGCGCTCTGCCAGCTGCTCCGGGAAGTCGCGCCAGTGGGAGACGGAGCCCAACGCCTCATGCAGCAGGACGATGGTGCCCTGCGAATGCGGAACAACGATGTGCCGGATTTCGAGCTGGCGTCCGGCAATGCTGAGTAGTTCGGGTATGCTCACAGTCCGCGCGCCCACAGCACAGATTTCTGCGCGGCGATCCAGCCGTCCACCCGCGGAGCGTAACGCTCCTCAAGCGCATTCCGCTTGAGCTTCAGGGTCGGCGTGATCAGGCCGCTATGGATGTCCCAGGGGCCATCGACGAGTGCAAGGAACTGAAGCCGCTCGTGCGGATCGAGCTCAGCATTCACTTGCGTCATCAGATTCTGAAGCGTGCGGCCAAGCTCTCCGTTCAGCCCATTGGCCTCGCACTGCTTGCGGGCCTCTGCCGAGAGCACGGAGATGGCAAAGGGGTGCGGCCGGCCATCGCCCATCACGCACGTGGCCTCCAGCGCAGGATGAATGCTTAGGCGCTTTTCAATCGGTACGGGCGAAACGTACTTGCCCTTGCTGGTTTTGAACTGCTCCTTGATGCGGCCGACAATCTTCAGTTGCCCATCCGGCGCCAGCTCGCCCTTGTCTCCGGTGCGGAAGAACCCATCGGCAGTAAAGCAGGCGCGAGTGGCTTCCTCGTTGCGGTAGTAGCCGATCATATTCATGGGGCTACGCATCTGGACTTCGTCCTCGGCGGCGATGCGCACTTCGACGCCGGGAAGCGCGGGCCCAACGTATCCCATGCGAAAGTCTTCGGGCCGGGGCGCATGCGTGATGGCTGTCTCTGTAAGGCCATAGCCCTCGACCAGTCCCAGGCCAAGCCTGCGATACCAGGTGAGCACCTCCGGGGGAAGCGGCGCTGCTCCCGATGAGGCGAAACGCACATGATCCAGGCCAAGCTGACGCAAAATCTTCCGCTTCACGATGCTGCGCAGGATGGGGATGCGCAGCAGGCGGTCGAGTTTCGGCTGCGGCACCTTTTCCAGCACTCCTTGACGGAAGCGCAGATAGAGCCGGGGCACAGAGAAGAAGAGCGTTGGCTTGGCCCGCTTCACATCGGCAAGGAAGCTCTCCTGCCCGGCGGTAAAGTAGACAGTACAGCCAATGTGCAGGCTGGTCGCCTCGATTACGCCGCGTTCAGCAATATGGGCCAGCGGCAGATACGAGATAAAGCGCTCATTGCTGTCCATGTTTACCAGCTTCGCGATGCTGTCACCCATTTGCGGGAAGACGGAAAAGCGGTGCATCACTCCCTTGGGCTGGCCGGTCGTGCCCGATGTGTAGATGATGGTCGCGAGTTCATCGCCGGAGCGCGTGGGTGAATCGGAGATAGGCGGACACTCCGCAACGATGTCGTCCCAGCGACGATCGCAGCCGCGCAGCACTTCGGACGCGGCATTGGGCATGGCGATGCGCAGCACACCCACAGGAATGCCCTGCTGCATGGCCTCACGATCATCCATCGCACCGAGAAAGCAGGCGCGCACATCTGCATGCTGCAGCAGTCCGTGAATCGATTCGGCGCGGAGAGATGGGTAGAGCGGCACGGTCACCAGGCCCGCCATCCACGCGCCCAGTTCGGCGATCATCCACCACGCGCTGTTGCGCGCCAGCGTGGCGATGCGGCTTTCGGGCTCCCATCCGCGCGCACGCAGAAAGGTCGCGACGCGGCGCGCTTCGTCCAATGCCTGCTGCCATGTCCAGGAGCGGATGGTGCCATCGCTCAGGGGCTGAACGAGATAGGTTTCACGCGCCCGGACGCGCTCCCAGTGATATGCCCGCCCCAGCGGGAGATACTCGTCGCTCCACTGCGCCATCCAGATTGCCTCGAGGGTAATTCAGTTTGCTGGAAGCAGCGTACTACGTACCTTTGGCTTTCTTTACTGCCTCGGTGAGTGCGGGCACGATTTCGAAGAGATCGCCAACGATGCCGTAGTCGGCGACTTCGAAGATGGGCGCATTCTCATCCTTATTGATGGCAACCACGGTCTTGGATCCCTTCATGCCGACCAGGTGCTGGATGGCGCCGGAGATGCCGACGGCGAGGTAGAGCTTGGGTGCGACGGTCTGGCCGGAGCTGCCGACCTGCCGCTCCATAGGCAGCCAGCCGTTGTCGCAGATGGGACGCGAAGCGGCAAGCTCGCCGCCCAGCGCCTGCGCCAGCTCTTCAACGAGCGGGAGATTGTCCTGCTCTTTGATGCCGCGGCCTACCGAGACAATGATCGGGGCAGAGCTGAGGTCCACTGTCTGCGCTGCCTCGCGGAAAGGCGCCTCGGGCTTGCTGCGGATGGCGCTCGCGTCGAGCTGCGGCGCGAACGTTTCGACGCTGGCGCTGCCGGCCTCCAGTGATTCCGCGCGAAAGGCGCCGGCTTGTACGGAGACGAAGCACGGCCCCGGACCGGCGTGGCGATAGTCGGCGTTCAGCTTCCCCTGAAAGAGCTGGCGGACGAAGACGAAGCTGTCGCCCTCCTTGCGCAGGCCGACCAAGTCGGGCAAAAGCACCTGCCCAAAACGCGCAGCCAGACGCGGTGCGAAGTCACGCACCTGGTAGGTGTGGGGGAAGACGACGAAGCTGGGACCTTCCTTTTTGATGAACTGCTCCAGTGCGGATACGTAACCGTCGGCGGTGTAATCCTTCAGCAGAGCATGCTCGACGCGATAGCCTTTGTCGAGCTTCTTATTCGAAAGCTCGGAGCTTAGCGCTTCCAAATCACTGCCCACGATGACCGCTGAGAGCGGCTGGCCCGCGGCGGCGGCAATTTGCTGTCCGGCCGCGAGAGCCTCCCACGACATGCGGTTGTAGGCACCACCACGGTGTTCGAGTACAACGAGGACTCCGCTCATATCACCCGCACCTCAAACTTGAGTTTTTCGACCAGCTTCGCGGCTGCCTCGTTGGGCGAGCCTTCGATTAACTGCGTCTCCTTCTTTTTCTCGGGCATGTAGATGCGCTCAAGCGTCACGGTCGGCGCGGCAGGTTGCGGCAGATCGCCCGCGGCGACGCGGCGGACCTCCTTCGTCTTCGCTTTCTTGATGCCCATCAGGGTTGCATAGCGCAATTTGCTGATGCCGGATTGAATGGTGAGCAGCGCGGGCAGCGGCATCTCGACGTGCTGGAACCATCCGTCTTCCAATTCACGTTTTACTTTGATCGAGCCATCGCCTGCTTCCACCTGCATGATGATGGTGGCGTGAGGAATGCCGAGCATTTCTGCGAGCACCACGCCAGTCTGGCCGAGACCCAGATCGTCCGATTGCAGGCCGGTGAGGATGAGGTCGGCCTTTTCATCCTTGATAGCAGCGGCAAGACGGCTCGCGATACCCAGCGTATCGAGGGAGGCCAGATCGTCGCACTCGATGTGGATGGCGCGATCCGCGCCCTTAGCGAGGGCTTCGCGGATGGTCTGCGATCCGCGCTCCGGCCCGGCGAGCAGCGCGACTACTTCTCCGCCGTGCTTCTCCTTCAACTGCAGCGCTTCCTCCAGCGCATAGGCGTCGGGCTCGTTGATCTCATAGCTGAGATCTTCTTCATCGATCCAGCGACCCTTCGAGTCGACGCGCAGGTTTGAATCCCGCACCGGGACCTGCTTGATGGCGACGATGATCTTCATACGTTCTGTGCTCCATTCGGGGATGTAGCGGTTGCATTGGCGATGGACTGCGCGGTGATTTGCGCGATATCGAGCAGTTGCGGCGGTGCGTCGCTGGTGGCGGCGAGCGCATCGCGAAACATGGTGTTGCAGAAGGGGCAGGCCGCGCCGACGATGCTTGCGCCCGTGGCGACGAGCTCTTTTGCCCGCACGTGGCTCACGCGCGCGTTGCCGCCCTCCTCGCCAAGAAACGCGAGCCCGCCTCCGGCTCCGCAGCAGAAGGAGCGCTCCCGTGCTCGTGGCGGATCGATCACTTTTCCGGAACGTGCGAGGACTTCGCGCGGCTGGTCGTAGGAGCCACGATAGCGGCCGAGATAACAGGGATCGTGGTAGACGATATCGGGGCCATCCGTTTTTGGCAGTTTGTCCTGAAAGCGCGCCATGAACTCACTGTGATGCTCGATCTCTGGCGAAGCGCCGTAGTCTTTCCAGTCCTTCGCGATGGTACGAACGCAATGCGGACATATCGTCACAATCTTTGTGACTTTCTGCTGCTTCATAATTTCCAGGTTCTGCTCTGCAAGCTGCTGAAAGACAAGATCGTTGCCGAGACGGCGGGCTGGGTCGCCGGTGCATTTTTCTTTCTTAAGCACGCCGAACGAGGTGCCCAGGTACTGCATCACCTTTGCGAACGAGGCAATGATCTCGCGGCCTTGCGGATCGTACGCGCCCATGCAGCCCAGCCACAGACAGTATTCCTGCGAGCCGTCGAAGATGGGCAGTTCCTGCTTCTTGATGAACTTGTCTCGTTCTGTCGCGCTCATGCCCAGCGCGTTTCCGTTGCGCTCCAGCGCAAGGAAAAGCTTGGTGCCGTGGTCGTCTTCCCATGCGCCGGTGTTCACGGCGCCACGCCGCAATCCGATGATGATGGGAAGGTGCTCGATGCCGACAGGGCATTGGTACTCGCATGAGCCGCAGGTGGTGCATTGGAAGACCGCCTCCTGCGAGTTGTATTTGCCCAGCAGCGGCTCCTCGGAGTGCGTGCCCAGGTCGTTGAGATAGCCGCGCACACCTAGAATGATTTCCTTCGGGTTCAGCAGCTTGCCGGTGTTGGTGGCCGGGCAGTGCTCGGAGCAGCGGCCGCACTCCACGCAGGAGTAGGCCTGCAGCGCGACCAGTTGCGTGACATCCTTACCGCTGACCAGGCCAAAATCGTCATCCCCGGCGAGCGGTGGGATATGACTGAACTCGCCGCGGGAAAGGAAGATCGTGATCGGGCTCAGGACGAGGTGCAGGTGCTTGGTATGCGGAATGAGGGGCAGGAAGACGAGGATGCAGAGTGCATGGGTCCACCACAATCCGCGTGCGGCGGCCGAAGTGGATGGGATGGTGAAGGCTGCAAGATAGGTCGCCATCAGCACGAAGATAAGAAACGCGATCACTCCGGATTCGTAGGAGACCTTACGCCCCAGCCAGATGGGCCGCACGAAGAAGCGGCGTACGAAGAGGCCAGCGATCCCGACCGCGACGAGCAGCGCGAAGATGGCGGCAAACCAGAAATAGAAACCCCCGATCCAACCGTCAGCGTCGAGGAAGCCAAGCCGGAAGCCAGATGCGAAGTGGTTGAGTGACACGAGCGCGAAGGCGAGAAAGCCCCAGAAGACGAACGCGTGGGCGAGTCCGGGGAGCGGGCGCTCCTTGATGACCTTCGCCTGGCAGAGCACCTCCCAGAAGAACTCCCATATCCGCTTCCCAATGGGAGCGATGTGAAAGTCAGCGTCCTTGCGGGCGGTAAAAACGTTGCGCAGCACCCGGCCGAAACGCCAGAAAAAGCCGACCAGAGCGAGCACGATCAGGACCCCAAGCAGCACCATCTCCAACCGCGAGAAGGACGGCGGCTCCGCGTAATGAAGAGTCAGGGCGAGCACGTGTATGGGGGTCGCAGTGTTCATACGGCTCCAACCTGGATCGTTTTCACAAATATTGCGCCTTCTCCAGATTTGCGAAGAGCCGCTATAAGAAGTCCTATACCTCTTGTGAAAACGGTCTGGACTGCGCCCTTACCTTGGTAAGGCGAGCCGCAAAATTCACTTGCGCAATCGAGGGAAGAGCGCGTAGAACACTTACATATCCTACCGATGAGTAAGATATCAACCGGTAGCGACAGTGTCAATTTCTGACGGAGTGGAACCATGCCCAGGCAGTCCGCGGCCCTGCAACCGCATCGCCGGCTGTTCGCCGACCGCAGACGGAATCCGGATGGCAAACGGGTTGCCGTGCTGCATACGGCGGTTCGCATGTTTCTTGAGCGCTCCTACGGGCGCACGTCGATGAACGACGTCGCCTTGCAGTTGAACATCACAAAACCGGCGCTCTACCACTACTTCCGCAACAAGGAAGAGATCCTGGTGGAGATCTACCGGCTGGGGACGGACCTGATCGACGAGATGCTGGACTCGATCGAAGCCGACGAAAAGCCCGGACTGGACAAGGTAGCAGACTTTATCGCGGGCTACATCCGGATCATCACCGGCGATTTTGGCCGTGCGGTTATCCGGCTGGACGACGGCGAGTTGTCGAGCGCCGGACGCAAGCTGGTGCGCGGGCGTAAGCGCGAGATTGATCATCGGCTGCGCGCCCTGATTGACGCCGGCATGAAAGACGGCTCAATTGCGTCCTGCGATGCCAAGATTGCGTCCTTTATTCTTGCCGGCGCGATCCACGGGATGGCGAGCTGGTACGAGCCTACGGGCCCAATGAACCTGACCGGGATTACCGCCCAGTACGTGCGGGTGCTGACGGCAGGTCTGGCGAATGGCGGCATGACGGACGTAGTGCACCACGGGCACGGCACTGTGACGCTCAAGAGTGACGCCCATCTACACGGTTAGACGGATCGAAGAGGGAAGACGAGGAGAGCATGGAAGCTGTTGTTGCCGAGCGGGAAGCCGCCACAACCAAAACCGGGATACCCCTGCTCCTGCGCAAGGCCGCAGTGCTGGGCGCCGGCACCATGGGCTCGCGCATCGCCGCGCATCTGGCGAATGCCGGTGTCAGTGTTCTGCTGCTGGACCTGGCGGCGAGCGATGGCCCACGGAACAGCGTTGCCGACAAGGCGCTCGATGCGCTCAAGAAGAGCAAGCCGGCCGCGTTTTACACGCCATCTGCCGCCACGCGCATTCGCACCGGAAACTTCGACGACAATCTCGCCGAACTCGCCGGGTGCGACTGGGTCATCGAGGCGGTGACAGAAAACCTCGAGATCAAGCAGCAACTGCTGTCACGCGTAGCGCCGCATATGCAGCCGCATGCTTTTTTGACGACCAACACCAGCGGCATTCCGGTCGGCTCGATCGCCAGCGTGCTGCCTGAGGAGCTGCGCCGCCGTTGGTTCGGCACACACTTCTTCAATCCGCCGCGTTACATGCGGCTGGTCGAAGTCATCCCCGGGCCGGACACCGATCCAGCCGCGATGGCGGCGCTTTCCGCGTTCCTCGATCAGAATCTCGGCAAGGAAGTTGTCCGCGCACGCGACACGCCGAACTTCATCGCCAACCGCATCGGCACCTTTTTCATCCTGGAGACGCTACGCGTCATGGAAGAAGAGGGCCTGAACGTCGAAGAGGTCGATGCACTGACCGGCACGGCTATCGGCCTGCCGCGCACCGGCACCTTCCGGCTGGCGGATATGGTTGGGCTAGACATTCTTGCGCATGTGGCGCGGAACTTCGCACGCTCGCGACAGGATGCGGGTGGTCAGGCCGCGCTGCCTCCATTTCTCGAAACCATGTTGGAGCGTAAGTGGCTGGGCGATAAAACCGGCGGCGGCTTCTACAAGAAAGAGCGTAGCGCCGACGGCAAAGAGAACAGGATGGTGCTGGATCTGAAGACCCTGGAATACCAGCCATCCACGAAGCCGAAATTCCCTGCTCTGGAGATGGCAAAGAACGTCGAGTCACTGCCCGAGCGGCTGCGGATGCTTTTGAACGGGGACCAGAAGAAGGACAAGGCGGCGCGCTTCCACTGGAAGCTGCTGACGCGGCTGTGGAACTACTCGGCTGATTGCCTGCCGGAGATCGCCGACTCTGCAGCGAACATTGATGCAGCCATGCGCGCCGGGTACAACTGGCAGCTCGGCCCCTTTGAGATGTGGGACGCGGTCGGAGTCGCAGATATCGTGAATCGCATGCGGGCAGCGGGCGAGCATGTGAGCCCGGTGGTCGAGACCATGCTGGCCAGCGGTGCGGCAAGCTGGTACACCGACAACGGCGCGTCCAGCTACGATCCGTCGACCCAGCGCTACCAGCCAGTAGCGCGCGCCACAGGTCTGGCGCGCATCGCGACCTTCCGCGCCAGCAACGGGATAGTGCGCGGCAACCCTGGCGCATCGCTTGTCGACCTGGGCGATGGCGTGGCATGCATCGAGCTGCATTCGAAGAAGAGCGCGATCGGCGACGACATCATGCGGCTGATCACGAAGACACTCGATCCGACATCGGATGCGGTGCGTGACTTCCGCGCGTTCGTCATTTCGAGCGATGCGGACAATCTCTCCGTCGGGGCAAACCTGATGCAGCTTCTGCTGGCTGCACAGGAGGGCGAGTGGCAGGATGTGGACCTGACTATCCGCGCCTTCCAGCGCATGACCCAGTCGATTAAATTCTGCCCCCGTCCGGTCGTGGTGGCACCGTATGCGCTCTGCCTGGGCGGTGGGACGGAAATCTCGCTCCACGGAGCACGGCGGCAGGCACATGCCGAGCTGTACATGGGCCTGGTGGAAACCGGCGTCGGCCTGATCCCCGGCGGGGGCGGCACGAAGGAGTTCGCGCTAAAGGCGACGGACGAGGCCATTCGCGGATTCGGCGATGCAGCGCGCGTCGGCATTTCGACTGAACTGGTGGACACTATGAAGCAGGCCTTCGAGACGATTGCGATGGCCAAGGTCTCCAGTTCCGCCGCCGAAGCGAGATCACTCAACCTGCTGACTCTCGAAGATGGCATCACGCTCAATCGCGAACGGCTGCTGCTCGATGCAAAGGCGACTGCGAAGGCGCTTGCCGACAGTGGCTATCTGGCCCCGATCATGCGCACGGATATTCCCGCCGCGGGTGAAAGCGTGCTTGCAACCCTGAAACTTGGCGCTTACATCATGCAGCAGTCAGGTTATGCGAGCGACCACGATGTAAAGGTGGCGGGCCATGTCGCCCACATCCTCTGCGGCGGCCGTGTCCCACCGGGCACGCGCGTGAGCGAGCAGTACTACCTGGATCTCGAGCGCGAGGCCTTCCTCTCGCTTTGTGGCGAGCGCAAGACGCAGGAGCGCATCGCCTTTACTTTGAGCAGCGGTAAACCATTGAGGAATTAGTTATGCAGGATGCAGTGATCGTGAGCGCCGTCCGCACGCCGGTCGGCAAAGCGCCGCGAGGAAGCCTGGCCACAGCACGCCCTGACGATCTGGCCGCTACCGCCATCGAAGGCGCATTTTCGCGTGTGCCTCAGCTCGATAAGAGCGAAGTGGACGACGTGATCCTTGGCTGCGCACATCCGGAAGCCGAGCAGGGCATGAACGTGGCACGCATCGCAGGGTTGCGGGCGGGTCTTCCAGTTGAAGTCTCGGCCATGACGGTCAATCGTTTCTGCGCTTCCGGCTTGCAGGCCATTGCACAGGCTGCAGATCGTATCCGCGGTGGTGGCGCATCGGTGATCGTTGCTGGCGGTACCGAATCGATGAGCATGATCCCGATGGGCGGCCATAAGATCAGCGCGAACCCCTGGCTGGTGGACAATCTGCCCGCCACCTATCTTTCGATGGGGCTTACCGCAGAACGCGTGGGCGATCGCTTCCACGTCTCGCGCGAGGATGCGGACAGCTTCGCCCTCGCCAGCCACCGCAAGGCACTTAAGGCGATCGCTGAGGGACGTTTTGCCGACGAGATCGTGCCGGTGGAGTGGACCGAGCGTACGCCCAAGCCGGGATCGGCAAAGCCGAAGGAAGAAAAGCGCAGCTTTCAGGTTGATGAAGGTCCGCGCGCGGATACCTCGGCAGAAGCGTTGGCGAAGTTAAAGCCGGCGTTCCAGGCAAAGGGCAGCGTGACAGCGGGCAATTCCTCACAGACCTCCGACGGCGCGGCCGCAACTATCGTCATCAGCGCCGAGCGGGCAGCCGCACTCGGCATGAAGCCGATGGCGCGCTTCGTTGCGTTTGCCACAGCGGGATGCGCCCCGGACATCATGGGCATCGGCCCGGTACATGCGGTGCCGAAGGCACTGAAGATTGCAGGGCTGAAGCTCGATGATATCGGCCTGATCGAGCTGAACGAGGCTTTTGCCGCGCAGTCGCTCGCGGTTATCCGCGAGCTTGGCCTGGACCCGGAGAAGGTAAATGTGAACGGCGGTGCCATCGCCCTGGGGCATCCGCTGGGCTGCACCGGCGCGAAGCTGACCGCTACGCTGCTGCACGAAATGCAGCGCCGCAAGGTGCGTTATGGGCTGGTGACAATGTGCGTCGGCGGCGGTATGGGCGCAGCTGGGATCTTTGAGAATCTCACTTGAATTCGGAATCACTGGAGCGACATGATGGCAACGCTGGCGTCACAACCTACTACTGTCAAAGCGGCAGCAGGCGGCAGTTTCCTGCTGGAAGAGCGCACGCCCCAGGAAATCTTCACGCCGGAGGATTTCAGCGACGAGCACCGGCAGATCGCCGAGACCGCCGGGAATTTCGCGCAGAAGGAAATCTTGCCGGCGGCGGCTGCGATCGAAGCGAAGGACTACACGGTGACGCGCGCATTGCTCTCGAAAGCAGGCGAGCTTGGCCTGATGGCAACCGACACGCCTGAAGAATACGGCGGCCTGGCGATGGACAAGGTAGCTTCAGCCATTGTCGGTGAAAAGATCTCCGTGCTGGGCAGTTTTGCCACTACATTCAGCGCGCATGTGGGAATCGGCATGCTGCCGATCATCTGGTATGGCACGTCTGAGCAGAAGAAGAAGTATCTTCCAAAGCTGGTGACTGGTGAGTGGGTGGGTGCTTATGCGCTCTCCGAAGCGTCCTCGGGGTCGGATGCGATGAACCTGAGGACGCGCGCGGTGCTGTCGCCGGATGGCCAGCACTACATCCTGAACGGCGAAAAAATGTGGATCACCAACGCCGGCTTCGCGGACCTGTATACCGTTTTCGCCAAAGTGGACGGTGAGAAGTTCACCGCGTTTCTGATCGAGCGCAACACGCCGGGTTTTGCCGTCGGCGCAGAGGAGCACAAGCTCGGCATTCGCGGCTCATCCACCTGCCCGCTCATCCTCACTGACTGCAAGGTTCCCGTCGCCAACCTTCTTGGCGAACTTGGCAAGGGACACCACATTGCTTTCAACATCCTCAACATTGGCCGCTTCAAGCTGGGCGCCAGCGCGATTGGCGGCGCGAAGAACTCCTTGGCAAACGCAATCCACTACGCGAAGGAACGCAAGGCCTTCGGCAAGACTATCAGCGAGTTCGGTTTGATTCAGCAGAAGCTGGCCGAGAGCGCCACCGGTATCTTCGTCGGCGAGAGCATGGCATACCGCACTATCGGGATGATCGATGCTGCGCTGGCTTCACTGGAAGGCGAGAACGCGACCAGCGCGCGCGAAATACAGAAGAAGATCGAAGAGTACGCCGTCGAGTGCTCGATCCTGAAAGTGTGGGGATCCGAGATGCTGGACATGGTGGTCGACCACACCTTGCAGATTTATGGCGGCTACGGTTACGTGGAAGAGTATCCAGCCGAGCGCGCCTATCGCGACTCGCGCATCAACCGCATCTTCGAAGGCACCAATGAAATCAACCGGCTGATCATTACCGGATGGCTGATGAAACGTGCCGCCAGCGGTCAACTGCCGCTGCTGGGTGCGATCAAAAAGCTGATGGCCGAGGTGATGGAGCCTCCCTCCTTCGACAGCAGTGAAGAAGCAGAAGACGCGCTCGCAGCCGAAGCTGCCCTGCTCGCAAACCTGAAGAAGGCAGCGCTCTTCTGCTCCGGGTCAGCCACGCAGAAGTACATGCAGACACTGCAGGATCAGCAGGAGATCATGGGTGACCTAGCCGACATGACGATGCAGGTCTTCGCGCTTGAGTCTGCTTTGCTGCGCGCGCGCAAGCTTGGGCTCAATCAGCAGGCGCAAAAGACGCAGGCGGTGACTGCACGTGCCATGGTGACGCTGTTCGCTGCCGACGCGCTTGCGATTGTCGAGAAGGCGGCAAGACGCGTCCTCGCAGCCGTTGCGGAAGGCGACATGCTCCGCACCCAGTTGGCCATCCTGCGCCGGCTCGTGAAGAACACCCCGCAGGACACGATTGCCTTGAGTCGCATGGTGGCACGGCGTCAACTTGACTCAGGTGGTTACAAGCTCTAGTTGGTAATTAGCGTAGTTTACCCAACCAACACACTCCGTAGGCGGATCGTGCCACGGCCCGTCCAAGGTTCGCGATACGAAAGATGCGTCGGCAGTTGCCGACTGGATTTAGGTGATCGCGCGCGTCTTCAAGTCCAGCGTGAATACGTCATCCGGAGTCTTGGTCGTTCCGCCGTCCTCGGCTGGGTGAAACTCCATCCGGAGCGTGGTCGCGTTCACAATCACCCGCATATAGCCGTAGTGAGTGTCGTCATAACTCGCCAGCGTCAGCGTGCCGTCCACCGTCATGGGGGTTCGGATTGCGGTGCCGGTTGCCGTAGTCCGCATCTGCGTGAGCCCATGTCCTCCCATGCCCGCCACAATGTATGGAATCGTCAACCCGGAGACGGTGCGCGTGTAACGCTGATAATTATGCGAGTGCGCGGAGAGCACGACATGCGGCCAGAAGCCAGCCTGGGTCGCCGCGGAGTCCATATCCTGCAGCATGCGGGGGCTGCCGCCGTGGTTCACGCCTCCGGTAAATGGCGGATGATGCACCGCCACCAGCACAGCGCCTGTAAACTTATCACTCTTGCAGCGGGCGAGCGCTGTCCTGAGATAGGTAAGCTGGTCATCGTTCAGCGTGACACGCGTGTTGCCTTCCGTCGAGATCACGCCCGGGTCTTCGAGCGTATTGCTGTACACCCCCAGGAGTCGGACAAACGGAGCCTCCAGCGTGTAATACACGCCGGGCTGAATCATCGCGGTTCGTGACAGTCCGCCGGCCTCATCCGTACGCACCGCCGTCGCGGAGCAGAAATTGCGGAGATACGCGTCCAGCGTGGGAACGGCCTCCTTCGGATAGGTCACGCCGTCGTGATTGCCCGGGATACCCAAGATGGGCGCCGGGTAGTTGCGATACGGCTCGTAAAACTGGTCATAGTAGTACGCCGCCTCGCCGAAGTTATAGACCACATCGCCGAGGTGATAGAAGAACGAGGGTACATCGGCGGCATTGTCCTCAGTAAAATCCGCCACCATCTTGTCCGCCACCTGCGACTGCGTCGAGGGCCCCTTCGTGCTGCCCGTGTCGCCCACGGTATGGAAAACGATCCGTCCCGCCTTCTGAATTGCCGCGACCCGTGCGGCGCCCTGCGAACCCAGCGTATCCGCGAACTGCAGAACCGGTTCGGCCACTCCACCGCGCGGCGACGGAAACGCTTCTACCGTTCCCACCTCTTTGAGCTTCTGGTCGGTGACAGGATCGCGGAAGTTGGTTGGATCGGGAGTCGGCGAGGGCTGCGCAAAGACCGGATCGTTGCCGGCGCGCGGCTTCGTAGTGGTTCTCTTGGCCTGAGTAGATTTCGCGGCTTTCGAACGCGTGATTTTCTTCTTCACCATGGGGGAGGCTCCTTCGGAACTGCCACCGACCATTGTGCTACCGCAGCATGAAGATGAAGCAAATTGGAAGCTTCAGTTTTGTACCAGCAGTACATCCAGGAAGCGTGGCCCATGCACGCCTTTGATGCGCGTCATCTCAATGTCTGCAGTGGCGGACGGACCGGAAAAGAAGGTGACCGGATGCTTCGGGTCGATGCGCGCGAAGGCTTCCGGCAGCGTCTCCACCACCTGCGCTGCGTTGATGACGCAGAGATGATAGTCCGGCAAAAGGGTGAGGACGCGTCGTCCCTCCGCCGCGCCATGCTGCAGCACAATGCTGCCGGAAGCCGCGACCCCCAGAGTGGCCGCGGTCATGACGCCATCAACGGCATTGAGCGCATCCACAGAAAGCTCGTCGTCAGCGAGCCAGTCGAAACCATCACGCCACACCATCGGTAGCCCGGCGGGAACAACGATCCGATGACGGTTGGCCGCCTTCAAAATCTCCGTCGCCTTGGCCGCAATCTCATCCTGACGGACACGAAAGACACGCGCGTCGTAATCCCGCAGCCGTTCCTCGAAGAGTGCGACCACTTCCGCATCCTGCATGTTGGAGCGAGCCGAACCGGCGCCATCGTAGGTGCGCGAAATCGGCTCCTGCGCACGGGCTGCCTTGGCATTCGCCTTTCGTATCCGCTCCAGCATACGCTCGCGGCTGGAGATCCCACTGGCGCTCATGCCTGCCCTCGCTGCTGCCACCACTCGCGAAAGGTCTGCTGCGGCAGCGGCGCCAGGTCGCGCGTCTCGGTCCAGCGCCCCGCCATGCCGGGCAGCCAGTGATACCACGCCTCGCCGGGATGCACGGTTCTCTGCGCGATACGGGCCAATCGCTGCGCCGCCTCATATCTGCGGCGGCTCGCGAAAACCGCGGCCATGGTCATCATGCCGGCGCGCTCCTGATCGAAGAGCGCGGCCAGCTTGCGACGCCCGCGATCCACCACGCGCGAACGCAGGTGCACCAGCACCTCCGGGATATTGATCTTCACCGGACAGACCTCATAACACGCGCCGCACAGCGAGGACGCATACGGCAGTGACTGCGCGTATCGCATGTCTTCAAGCTGCGGCGTCAGAATCGCGCCGATGGGTCCCGCGTACACCGACCCATACGCATGGCCGCCGGTCTGCCGGTAGACCGGACACGCGTTCTGGCATGCGCCGCAACGGATGCACTGCAGCGTCTGCCGTCCGATCGCATCGCTCAGAACACGGCTGCGCCCGTTGTCGAGCAGCACGACGTGCATCTTCTTCGGCCCGTCGCCCGGCACCACGCCCGACCAGATGGAGTTGTACGGATTCATCCGCTCGCCTGTCGCCGAACGCGGCAGCGTTTGCAGCAATACCTCGAGATCGGCGAATCGCGGAATCACCTTCTCGATGCCGACGATGGCAATCAGCGTCTCCGGCAGGGTCAGGCACATGCGCCCATTGCCCTCGGACTCGACGATGGTGATGCCGCCCGTTTCGGCGATGAGAAAATTCGCGCCACAGATCGCCGTTTTCACCCGCAGAAACTTCTCGCGCAGATACTGTCGTGCCGCGGCAGTCAGCGCCTCCGGATCGTCGCTCAGATTCGGCAGCCCCATCCTGCGCGCGAAGATCTCCCGGACCTGCTGCCGGTTCTTGTGCAAGGCCGGAACAACGATGTGCGATGGCTGATCGCCGCCAAGCTGCAGGATGAGCTCGGCGAGGTCCGTCTCGTAGGCGGTCACGCCGCGCTGCGCGAGATATTCATTGAGGCCAATCTCAGCCGTAGTCATCGACTTGATCTTGATGACCTCGCGGGCTGCGCTCTCTTGCAGGATGTCAGCGACGATCCGATTCGCCTCCGCGGCATTTGCAGCCCAGTGCACCGTCCCGCCCGCCGCCTGGAATCGCTCTTCAAACTGGAGCAGATAGCGATCCAAATTGGCCAACGCTTCGCGGCGAATGGCCGCGCCGGCATCGCGCAGCGCCTGCCAGTCCGTCTTTTCTTCGACGAGCACGGCGCGCTTGCGTTGAATCGTATCCGTGGCCCGCACCACATTGCGGCGCAGTTGCGTATCGCGCAAATCTGCCTTCGCGGCCTCAGGAAATGGCGGAGCCGTCTTCGGATTGAGTTGCACCAGTTGTCCTGTTTTTGGACTCATGCGGGAGCATCCTCCGTGCCTGCCAGCACCTCCGCGATGTGCAGCGTGCGAACGCCGGCGAACTGGCGGTGCAGCATCCCCTGCATGTGCATCAGGCAGGAGTTATCGCACGCCGTGCAAACCTCTGCGCGCGTATTCAGCACAGCACGTGTCTTCTCAGTCAGCATTGCGGCGGAGACATCTGCGTTCTTCACCGCAAAGGTTCCGCCGAAGCCACAGCACTGCTCCAGACCTTCCAGAGGCACAAGGTCGAGCCCACGCACTGCGCGTAGTAACCGCAGCGGCTTGTCACCAAGATGGAGGCTGCGCAGGCCGTGGCAGCTCGCGTGATAGGTAACGCGATGCGGAAAATACGCACCAACATCTGTCACTTCGAGCCTGTCCACCAGCAGCTCGCTGAACTCAAAGATACGCGGCAGTAAACGCTCGACCGCAGCCGCCATCTCCGCGTCCTCGTTCTCGCGCGCCAATGCCGGATAGTATTCGCGCATCATCGCAACGCAGGAAGACGATGGGATGCAGACCGCTTCAGCGTCGCCGAAAATTTCGACAAACCGCTTTGCGAGAGGATATGCCTCGCGCCGGTAGCCGGTGTTGAAGTGCATCTGGCCGCAGCAGGTCTGCTCCGGCGGGAACTCGATAGTGTGCCCCAGCCGCTCCAGCACGCGCACCACCGACTGCCCCGTACGCGGAAACAGCGTGTCGTTATAGCAGGTGATGAAAAGAGCGATGCGCACGCGGGCGGGACATGTCTCCTGTCAGGAAGAAGAGACGTGCTCTTACTGGAGCGTCGTCTCCTGTTTCAGCGGAAGGTCTTCCGACGATCCGCCGACAAGGAAAGTGTACTGCCCGGGCACCAGCTTCCAGCCCTGCGGCTCGTCTTTACGGTCGTTATAGATGGAGAGATACTTCGGATCGACAGCCACCGTGACCTCGCGGCTTTCATCCGGCTTCAGCGCCACGCGCGCCCAGCCCACCAGTCGCTTCGGTGGCTCCTCTGCCGCAGGCGGCAGCGCTGCATAGACCTCGGCAGTCTCGGTGCCGGCGCGTTCTCCGGTATTCGTCACAGTAAAGGTGACGCTATGACCGCTCTCGCCCAGCTTCAGGCCAGAGTAGCGATAGCTCGTATAGGAAAGCCCATATCCGAAGGGAAAGAGCACCGGCTTGTGCTCGGCGTCGTACCACTTGTAGCCAACCTTGACTCCCTCGTCGTAATGCACGCTGAAGGTCGGCTTGGCTTCGCCGGTCTTCTGCACCGCTTCCTTGCCAGTGGCACCCGGCGGCGGTGTCACCAGATGCGGGTGCGGCAGGTCCGCCAGACCGCGCGGGAAGGTCATCGGCAATTTGCCGCTTGGGTTCACTTCTCCGAACAAAACATTTGCGAGTGCCTTCGCGCCGCTGCTGCCCGCATACCATGCCTCCACTACGCCTTCGACCTTGTCCAGCCACGGCATGGTGACGGCTGTCCCGGTCTCCAGCACGACGATGGTGTGCGGATTGGCCGCGGCTACCTGCTCGATCAGCGCATCCTGCTGATCCGGGAGCGATAGATCGGGCAGGTCCATGCCTTCGCTCTCCCACTGGTACGCGAAGACGATCGCCACATCGGCACCCTTCGCAGCTTCGGCTGCAGTAGCGGGATCGCTGCCGCCGTAGCGCACCGTCACTCCGGGCGCGTTCGCCGCAATGGCCTTCAGCGGCGACGTGGGAAACCACACATGCGTCTGCCACCGGGCCGGCGGGCGTCCCGGAGGATCCACCTGCGCTGAGCCGCCGCCTGAGATCATCCCTGTATCCGCGTTCATGCCAAGGATTGCAATCGAATGCACCTTCGCCGGATCGAGCGGCAGAATGTTATGTTCGTTCTTCAGCAGCACAATGCTGCTCTCCTCAATGCGCTGCGCGGTTTCGAGGCCACCCTCGACATCGACGACGCTCTTCTGCGGCGGATAATCGACTAACCCGGCCGCAAACTCCGCCAGCAGCACCCGTCGGGCGTGATCGTCGATCTGCGCCATCGGCACCTGCCCGCTCTGCACTACCTCTTTCAGCTTCGGGCCGTAAAACAAATCTTCCGGCTCCTCATTGTCCAGCCCGGCAGCAGAGGCCTTCACCGTACTGTGTGTGCCGCCCCAGTCGGAAAGCACGAAGCCTTTAAAGTTCCAGTCCTTCTTGAGCACCTCTGTAAGCAGATACTTGTTCTCGCAGGCATAGTCGCCGTTCACCGCGTTGTAACTGCACATCACCGCTTGCGGATTGCCCACCTTGAGGCCGATCTCAAATGCCAGCAGATCGCTCTCGCGCATCCCGCGCTTGTCGATGATGGAATCCACCTCGTTGCGCCCGCTCTCCTGATCGTTCATCGCGTAATGCTTGATATCGCCGATGACGTGCTGGGCCTGCTCGCACTTGATGCGGTTGCCCACCAGGGTGCCGGCCAGCACCGGGTCCTCGCCCATGTACTCAAAGGTGCGGCCGTCGCGCGGCTCGCGGGTCAGGTTCACGCCTCCGCCCAAGGTCATGTTGTAGCCCTGCGCACGCAGCTCACGGCCGATCAGCGCTCCATAATCACAGGCTGCCTGCGGGTCCCAGCTTGCGGCCGAGCCCAGATTTGACGGCAGCGCGGTCGAGTAGCGGCCATTCTCTGCACTGCTACGCACTCCGTATGCGGCATCGCTCATCTGAATCATCGGAATGCCCAGGCGCTCTACGCCCAGCGTGAAGCCCGCGCCGCCGTTGCCCAGATACGCATTCGGACGTGGCTTGCCCCAGCCCGGCATGCCATTGCCATGCAGCAAATCAATCTTTTCATCCAGCGTCAGCTGCTTCAGCACCATCTCGGCGCGCTCATCCGGTGATAGACCGGGCTTCATCCACGGCTGGTTCTTCTGCGCCTGGGACTCGACCTGATGGTGGTGATGATGCTGCGCGCGCAATGACATAGTGCCGGCAGCTGCCAGCGCTACCGTCAGGGAAAGGAAAAGGGACTTGCGCATTCGGTAGGCCACCCGGCAAATCGTTATTGTGGTTCTGCCCACCCATGATAGCCACACAGGTGCCTTTCTGGGCGGTTTTTTTAATTCACGATGCCATGCACAATCGTTTGACTACTGTAGTGCCGACCCCATCAGGCTACGGGCGCGCGCTCCCGGTTGCGCAACAGGTCGTGCAGGGGCTTGCTGTACGTGCGGCTGACCCGGAGGTGCGTGCCGTCCTGCAGCGTCAGTCGGCAGTCACGGTTCGCAAGCGGCTCAATGCGGGTGATGCGGTCCAATTTCACGATGGTTGACCGGTGAATGCGTAAGAATTCGCTTCGGTCCAGGCGGCACTCCAGCAGGTGAAGTGGCTCGCGCAGCAGATGCATCTTCTTGCCGACATGCAGGCCCGCATAGTCGCCCACCGCTTCAATCCAATCGATCTCCGACGACTGCACAAACGCCACCTGGTTTCCGTTGCGGATGGCAAAACGCTTCGCCGGCCCCCCATCATTACGCTCGGTGTGCAGCTCCAGCAGCTTCTGAAACCGGCTGTGCAGCATATCCTGCTGCTGCAGCGCCAGGATCCGCCGTGCGCGCTCCAGCGCAATCAGAAAGCGCACGTTGTCGATCGGCTTCAATAGATAATCGAGCGCCTGAACCTCGAAAGCGGCCAGCGCATATTCGTCATAAGCGGTGAGAAAAATGATGCAGGGGATCGACCCCTGCGGCAGCGACCGCAGCACCTCGATGCCGCACATCCCCGGCATCTGAATATCGAGAAACACCAAGTCGGGCTTGAGCGTAAGAATCGACCGGATGGCATCTTCGCCATTGGCGCATTCTCCAATGACCGTGATATCGGGATGCTCCGCCAGACGAAGAATGACGCCTCGCCGCGCCAGTGGTTCGTCATCCACAACCAATGATCGGACGTTCACTGTGCCTCCAGAGCCTGCAATTCGGATGCTGTTTCGAATGTGCCGAATGGCATAGAGATCCGAACCTCATAGGTGCCGCTTGCCGTCGCGTGAGTTTCCAGCGTCGCCTCATACCCATACATCTGCTGCAGCCGTGCGCGCGTATTGGTCAGCCCCACTCCGCGATGCGGCGCCGCCGTGTTCCGCCGCAGCACCGGAGCGTCATCCTCTGCGCTGTCATTCTCAATCCTCACCCGCAACCGTCCGCCAATCGTGTCGGAGCGCACAACGAGATTGCCCCCATCCGGACGCTTCGCGATACCGTGACGTATTGCATTCTCCACCAGCGGTTGCAATAGGAAGCGCGGCACCAGGGCCTCCTGGGTTTGTGGATCGATCTCGAAGCTGACCGTCAGACGAGGACCGAAGCGAACCTTCTCCAGCGCCAGGTATTCCTTCGTAACTGCGACCTCTTCCTTCAGCGAGACCTGGTGCGTGTCAGGCGACTCAAGCGTTCTGCGCAGCAGGTCCGCAAGACGCGCGATCATCTGCGTGGCGATCCGCGGTTGATTGTCCAACACCAACGTGGAGATCGCATTCAAGGTGTTAAACAAGAAGTGCGGTTGAAGCTGATAGCGTAACGCGCGCATCTGGGCATCTTTCGCCATCACCTCCAGAGCCTGCAGCCGCAGTTTCTCCTCTTCCCATCCCTGGTAATGCTTGATGCCGAAGTACAGAAACCCCCAGGCCTCCAGAACAAAGCAGCTTCCTGTAGCCATAGCAAATAAATAGGTCCAATGGAAGTGCGATGCCTCAGTGCTAAACCGAAGCTCCGCCCAGAGCGACGCTGCAGCGACCATCAGGCCCAGTGCATATGCGACTACCGTGCAGGTAAACAACGCTCGAATCAACGAAACACGGGCTCGCCACAGCGCATGGCAGACTGCGTACATCACGAAACTGAGAAGAAAGCCGGAGACCAAAAATCCAGCGTGGTACGCCACATCCTCCCGCATATTCCGCAGCGGCAACATGGATGCGGCCACGGTCGCGGCGTACAGCAGCCAGCCACCTAACTGAAACTGCCAGAACGAAAAGGAGCGAATACGCGGACTGGAGTTAAGTTGCTCCACGATTGACATTCTATTGGCCCGCACATCGATTTACGGCACCGTTCTGGCGCAGGAAATGCACGGTTCGTCGCAATCCGAGTGCGGCTCGTCGATACCCGCTGTAACCGCGTCCCACCCCGTCTTAGGCTGTGGCGCATGCGACAGTTACTGCGAGCCTCGCTTCGTCTTCTGGCCATGGGCCTAACTGTCATCCTTGGCCACGCGTTCTGCCATGCGTCCTCTCTTACTCCGCCCTCCGGATTCAGCTTCGCCGGCGACTGGCAATGTTCCGGCACCTTCCCAAGCAATGGGCGGCAGCATCGCTCCGTCTATCACGGAGAAGCCAGCGCTGACGGTAAATGGGTGGACCTGACCGAGACCGACATCGATCCCAAAGGCTATGCCGGCCGTTACGAACTTGGAGCAGACGCCAGTCATGACAAGCTGGTGTTTATCGATATGAACTCCGCCGGTTACGCCATCTTCGACAGCCCAGGCTGGGACGGTCGCACCCTGACCGTAACCAGTACCGAGGTGCTCCGCTACTCCCCAGCGGCTCCGAAGAACCGCTTTCTCTATACTGTGAACGATCCGGAACACTTCGACGTTGAGTGGCAATATCAGAAAGCCACCGCATGGGCCTCCGGCGATGTACTGCACTGCGCCGCACAGTCACCGCGGCTCACGCTGAACGACCCGCCCCCGGCACATGCTGGCGTGTTGTCCACCATCCTGCGCGCATTCATCGAATCCAAACCGACCCTGTTCCTTACACTGCAACTGCCCTTTTAAGCCGCACGCCGCGTCACTCCATTCGCCGTAAATCCGCATGTCGGCATCACCTGGCACCGTGCTCCTCGTGATGCGGTGATTGCGCAAGTCAACCGAGTAGAATCGAGACTGAAAGCCGATCTTGCTCGGAGCTTTCATATGACGACGACTCCAGTTCAGCCCGTCCCCTCTTCCGAAGCTACGTCAAAGCATCACGTCGCAACGGTTCAAGGCGCAGTCGCGTGGTCGAGTCTTCTCTTTGCTCTCCTGCAGAGCATCTGCACGTTCTTTGCCGCAGCCAATGGATTGCGTTTCGCCGTCGGCCTCGGCTCGCTCGTCCTCAGTGCCGGCGCGGGCGCTATGGTCGACCGCTTCCACGCGGACGCGCTCCGCGTCCCCATGATCTGCATCGCGCTGATCGGCGCACTCATGAACCTCGCAGTGCTCGGCCAAATCCGCCGGCTGCGGCGTCGCCCTGCGTCGCGGTGGCGCCAACAACTGCCGAGCCGGCGCAAGCTCCGCATGGAAGGCATGCAGGTCGTTCTCTCCGTCGCTACCCTCGCGCTCATCGCGGTGGAGGAACTTCTCCACTATCACTACTGCGGTCACCTTTAGAACTCTTACGATTTACCTGTCGGCGTAGCGGACGTCGGTGTGCTCCTGCCATCTTCGCGAGCCCGCCTGGTCATGCTCTCCAGCTCATCCAGGGTGCGCGGCCAGTCTTTGCCCAGCAGGCGCGACAGGCTGCGGTCCGCCAGGACACGCCCTTCGGTCTGGCAGTGCGCGCAGTAATTCGTCTCGTTGTCCGCATAGCGAATGCGCTGGATCGTCTCGCCACATCGCGGACACGGCATCCCATACCGCCCATGCACCGCCATTTCCTTGCGGAAGGCAGTCACCTTTTCTGGAAAATCATCCTTTGCTTCCGCCTTCAGTCGATCGATCCAGAGCTGCAAGGTCTCCCGCGTGACCGCGAACAGGCGCTTCCACTCCTGAGGTTCAAGCTTGTGCGTCAGCTTGATCGGCGATAGCTGCGCGGCGTGCAGAATCTCATCGGAATATGCGTTGCCGATGCCGCTCACAATACGGGGATCGGTCAGCGCCCGCTTCAAGGTGCGGTTCTCCGCCATCAGGGCCGCCCGAAACGAATCCAGATCGCCCTCAAATACCTCGATGCCACCCGGATCGAGCGAGCGCAGCCCCTCCTCGCCACTCACGACGTGCAGCGAAGCACGCCTCTTTGTCCCCGCCTCGGTAAGCACCAGCGAACCGTTGGGAAAATCGAAGGCCGCCAGGCTGTTTCGTCCAGCCAGCTTCGCTCCCGCCGGTCGCCAGTGCAGTCGCCCCGCAATCATCAAATGGAGCACCAGCCACAGTTCCCCGTCCATCCCGATCGCAATGCGCTTACCCACCCGCCGTAACTCAGATACCGTTCTGCCTTCGGCCCTGCTGAGCGGCGGCTGGACCGTGCGAAGCAGAAAGGCGCTCGCAACACGCACCTGCTCGAGTCGCTGGCCAACAATGCGCGGCTCGAGCGCGCTGATATAGGCAGCAATATCCGGCAGCTCAGGCATGCTGTCAGCTTGCACGGCATAGCCGCTCGCTGGCAATAACCACAGGCCGCATCGTCGTCGCAATGATCTGCGGCCATATCTACGCGGCCATTTCTATCTGTCCAGTTAAGTCAAAGCTGGACCGTGAGTTATAGATACAACTGAACGCGGCGCCGTGCTAAAATCGCGACACTTTCAACCCGGTTGCTAACTCTATGCAATCGAATGTGCCATCTCCTCCTGTTTTCCGGTTCGGACAGTTTGAGGCTGACGTGGCTCGCGGCACGCTCAGCCGCAATGGACTGCGCGTCAAGCTGGCAGACCAACCCTTTCTCGCTCTCATCATCCTGCTTGAGCATGCCGGCAAAACCGTAAGCCGCGAGGAATTGCGGGAGAAGCTCTGGCCGCAGGATGTCTTCGTCGATTTCGATGGCAGCCTGAATGTGATCGCCAAAAAGATTCGTCAGGCGCTGGATGACGATCCAGCGAATCCGCGTTTCGTCGAGACGATTCCGCGTCATGGCTATCGGTTCATCGCGCCCGTGGCAGCGAGTCCTTCGTACGCGGCCCACGATCACGACATGCTTCCGCTGAGTGGGGGTCCGCCCGGCGAGACCGCGGCGCCACCGCCGATGGGAACAAACACGGCAGGGGGACCAGATGCCATCCGGGCCGGACCAGTATCTGTCTCTCTTCCGCGGCGCTCGCTGTATCTTTCAATCAGCATCATCGCGCTCGCGGTCGGATCGCTCGTTGGTTGGTCTCTGCATCATCTCTCCCCTGAGAAGGTAGTTCTCGCTCCTGCCAGGTCGGTCGCGCAGCCGCCACCACCGCATGCGCGCCGCTCGGTCGCGGTGCTCGACTTTCACAATCTGTCCGCCGATCCGGTTGACGCGTGGCTGGGCCCCGCGATCACCGAAATGCTGCGCACCGAACTGGCTAGTGGCGGACAACTGCGCATGATCTCAGGCGAAGACGTCTCCGGCCTGCATGCATCCTCGCCGTGGTCGCTCACCGATACTTTGAACGCACAGACGACGGCACGTCTCGGATCGGCTCTACATACCGATGTGCTGGTGCTGGGCTCGTTTGTCCGGATCGCGCGACCGGATGGCAATCAACTGCGGCTGGATGCGCGTCTGCAGGAAACCAAGACCGGCGACATCCTGGCCGAGGTGGCAGAAGTAGGCAGCGATCGCGACCTCTTCCAACTTGTCTCCCGCATGGGCAACCGCCTGCGCACCCACCTGGGTGCCGGTACATCCGAGACCGGCCTGAGTCCCGTGCCGGAACTGCCCGCGGATGCAGAGACCGCGCGGCTCTACACCCTGGGCCTCGCCAAATTGCGCGAGTTTGACGCATCGTCTGCAAAGCAGCTGCTGCAGCAGGCGGTCGAGGCCGATCCAAACTTTCCCCTTGCCCATGCCATGCTCGCGAGGGCCTGGGGACAGCTCGGTTACGAACAGAACCGCCGGAGAGAGGCGAAGAAGGCGCTGGATCTGTCCTCGCGACTGCCCCGCATGTACCGCCTGCAGATCCAAGGCGACTACTACGAGACGCTCGCAGACCACGAGAAGGCCGCATCTGCCTACCGCGCGCTCTTTAGCCTCTTCCCCGATAGCGTTGACTATGGTCTGCAGTTGATCACAGCTGAACTGGAGGGCCAGCACAGCGGCGAAGCCCGGGAGACACTTGCCCAATTGCGGCGGCTGCCGCCGCAGAGTTCGGATGATCCGCGCATCGACCTGGCCGAAGCAAATATTGAACGCAACGTACCCAAGCAGCTCGCGCTGCTCCGCTCCGCCATGAGTAAAGCCCAGGTGGAGGGAGAGAAGCTCCTCTACGCGCGGGCCCGGAAACGGGAGTGCGTCGCCCTCGTCTATGGCGAAAATCCGCAGAGCGGTCGCCCCGCGTGTGAAGAGGCCTACCGGATCTATCTGGCATCCGGCAACCGGTTGGAGGCTGCCGACTCCCTGCGCACGATCGGCGATGCAGAGGGCACGGCCGGCCATATGAGCGATGCCATTGCGACCTATCAGCAGGCGCTGGGCATTCTGCAGAACATGGGCGAGCACGAGAAGACCGGCGCCATCCTCAACAACATGGCCATCAACTATGAGAATCAGGGCGATGTGGATCGCGCAGAACAGCTTTACCGCCAGGCGAAACAACACTTCGATCAGGCAGGAAATGCCGTCAACTCGGCAACGGCTCGCAACAACATCGCGGACATCCTGTTTACGAAAGGCGATCTGACGGGCGCAAAAGCGGGCTACCTGCAAACCCTGAATACTTCGGTGGCGGAGGATCCATCGGAGCTGGGCTACCCCAACTACCGGCTTGCCAGCCTGTTGCTGCTGCAGGGCTCGCTTCAGGAGGCGCGGAGGCATGTGGATCAAGCCATCGAAGATCTGCGCCCAAACCAGAGCAACTATCCGTATCTCACGGAAGCCATGGATGTTCGCGGAGATGCGCTGATGGCAGCCGGCGACCTCGACGGGGCGAGACACGCATACAACGCTGCGCTCGACATTCGGAAGAAGATGGGAGCAAACGGACTGGTGGCTGACACAAAGGTCTCTCTGGCTGCTCTGGCCATCGAAGAGAACCGCCCAAGCGATGCGGAAGATCTGGTGCAGCAGGCTATCCCCGAGCTTGAGAATGAGCACGCGACGGCAAACGCAAGCGGCGCGCGACAGGTGATGACTGAGGCACTGATCAAACAGGGCAACTTCGAGCAGGCGCGCGCGGCATTGCGGCGCGCCGAGGAGCTTCGCGGCAACCATCCGGACCCAATGCTGCGCCTGGCCGCTGTCATCGAAGAGGCCCGTATCGACATTGCCGTGGCGAAGCACAATCACACGGTCGCGATTGCTGAGCGCTCCATTGCGATGCGTATGCGCGCCGCCACCCGGGAGGCACACCACTTCGGCTATTGGCAGACCGAGTGCGAAACGCGCCTCTTAATGGCAGAGATCGAGACCGCGGCGGGGCGGCCGGACGCCCGAGCAGATCTGGAGGCTCTCGAGCGGCAGTCGCACGCGCGCGGCTATGAGTTAACCGCCCGTAAGGCAAGATTGCTGCAGGCCGGCCTGCACTAAAGCGCTTCTTCCTGTCGGCACATCGTTCATGACCCGCAGCGAAACTATCCCTCTTCAACGACTTAGTAAGTCATGTGGATATCAGGCATAACTCCTTTGACCCGGGCTAACTAGTCCCATATCTCCTTCTGTTGATCAGGAGGAAGGCCATGCGACCGAGCGCGTTCCGCCTTTGCGGTTCTCCCGTCTCCCCTTTTTCATTGCATCGCTATATATTGCCTGTGGTTCTCATCCTTGCTGCTGTGCCCGCACCCGCGTTGCGGGCACAGCAGCAGCGGCCTGTAACCCCTATGACCAATGCCGACTTGGTGAAGCTGGTACAGGCTGGCGTGCCGGAGTCGGCCATCATCGCATCCATCCGCTCCAGCAGCCCGAACTTCGATCTCACCCCCGATGGGCTGGTCGCACTGCACAAGGCCGGCGCGACTCAAGCCGAACTGGAGGCTGCCATCGCGGCGAGCTCTGGCAGTCACCCGGCAAGCGCTGCGCCCGCCACATCCGCCCCCTCGACAGGCCTTCCAACCGTTGCCCTCATGGTCAACGGTGCTCCCCGGCAGATCGCGCTTGAGAAGGTTCAGCTCGCCCAGACGAAGAACAAGCCCAGTTCCATGAATAGCCTGGCCGGTGACACCGTGCTTGGCCAGTCGATGCAGGTGGGCGTCAACGCAACAGCGTGGGACGTGGCAAGCCACACCGGTTCCTATGCCGGCTACACCGCCGTAAACGGCGCGGGCAGTGTGATGTCCGGCATGATGGGTCACCGCAAGCCAATGGTGACCTACGTCTGGGGCATCACCGGCGCTTCATCGAGCAACATCGCGGCCAGCACGCTTCCGTTGTTCATGGTGAACGTCGCTGACGTTCCCGGGGTCGATCCGGACGACTACGAGCCTGCAATCCTGAAGCTGACGCCGGCACAGAATTCAGTGCGCCTTGTGGGAGCGACACAGGGCAAGGAAGATGCGCGCTCCAGCCCGGCAGCGGACTGGCAGGTCTATTCGAACTTCATGGAGGACCGCGTAGCCATCCAGAGCGAGAAGCTGGCGCGTGGGCAATACAAAATCGTCCCAACCTCGCCGCTGCTGCCCGGCGAATATGGCGTCGCGCTGCGGCCTGTTTCCAAATCCAAGCAATTTTCCGGCACAGACATCATGCGCGGACAGGGCGACGGCATGATCTTCAACGCTGCATGGTCCTTCCAGGTGCCGGTCGATGCCAAGGCTCAGTGACGTGCAATGCGCCCAGGAAGACATGGAACCTTATGAGCCGAGGACGGCATATCTCGCCATTCGTGCTGCGTAGCATCGGTTTACTCCTCGTCAGCACCTATCTCTCGTTGATCTCCTGCCACAGAAACAACAATGATCCGGGGTCGGCTCAGCCTTCCTCCGGAAACGAATCGGCAACGACTGCGCCGGCAAGCGTCGTCGATATTTCGTCCGGCATCGATCTCTCGAAGCAGCCCGGCACGCGGTATCAGGTGAGCTACGCGGAGGATGTCGTCCGCATCAGTGCGTCAACCATAAAGCACAGCCTGGTGGGCGCAAATCGCGATCACGATATCTATATCTTCACTGCCACTCCGGAGCTGCGTGATCAGTTAATCCCAGGCAAAGTCGTGCTCTTCGAAGGACTCAGCTTCAAGAAGATCCAGGCGATCGCCGAGGACGGCTCACAGCTGATCGTCGGTACCGAGAATGCCCCGCTCAACCGGCTTTTCAAAGATGCGGATATCCGCTGGCACACGCCCATCAACTTCCTCGATATTCATAACCGGCAGGTACAGGCGTTGTCAGGAAGCCGCAATGCGAAGCACCGCTTCTCTGCGCCCTGGCTCTCACCACCATCCGTCCGCGCCGCCGAGGCAGAAGCCAAGGAAGAAGAGGAGGAAGGCTGGCATGTGAAATATGACACGGACTTCAGCCCGGATCAGGTGAACTTCCAGGTCGACTTAAGCAAAAAAGGTGAGCTGGATGCGGACATCACGGGCAAAGGCTACGTGAAGAACTTCGAATCGTCTCTGGCGCTCACGGTCAACAACGGCCAAGTCAACCAGTTCGACTTCAGCAACAAGAACATGAACGGCATTGTGGACTTTAACTGGACGGTGGGTGTCTCCGGTAAACCTCCGGAGTTGGGCGAGGAACGTATCAAATTATCGCCAATGATGTCGGTTCCACTCTTTCTCGGCGGCCTTCCTTTTACTCTTGAGATAGGCGAGGCCCTTCTCTTCCATCCTGCTTTCAGCGCGAAAGAAGAAATTGCCAAGGGTGCCTTTCACGTCGACTATAACGGCGTGACCGGCCTCAGCGTAACCAGCGGCTCCGGCGGTGAGCCCAACCAGCAGAACACCAGCAACGCCAGCTCCGATAGCTCGATCGAAACTACCACTGCGTTCTCTCCCATGGCTGCCTTTGGGGTAGTTGTCGCCATGGCGATGCCCCGTTTCGAACTCAAGACCGGCGCCGAGGAATTCATGCCGCCCATCCCGGAATCGCTTGCTGAACATGCGGCCGAATTGCTCGCGAAGACCACCTTCGGACACTTCGTGCACAAGGCGAAAGAGGCCCTGAAGACGGAGGGCGCTGGCTACTTCCAGGTGGTCTTTTCCACGACGGCGTCGCACTCGGGCATGCTCAGCCTGGTTCCGTGCCAGCGCTTCATGCTGCACGTGAACGGCGAAGTCGGCGCAAATCTCTATCTGCTCGGTATGAGAAACGAATTGTTCAAACCCATCACTATCTTCCACAAAGATATCGACCAGCCCACGCCCAATGCGAAGATATGCACGGGTTAAGGGCAAGTTATGTTCTTCGCAAATGAATAACTCAGCGCAATAAGTCGTAGCGATTTATGGAGTGAACCATGAGCCAGTTCTGTACGTATTGCGGAAAGCCACTGCAGCCGGGGGTTCGTTTCTGCCCCTCGTGCGGGGGCGCAGTGGTCGCTCCGGCAACGCCATCGCAGAGTCCCTCCACTACGCCCGCGGCGCAGTTCACGCCCGTCACAGCCTCGCAAGCGTCCGCTTCAGGCTCTCAATCCGCTTCTGGTTCCAACGATAGCTGGACCACCGTAGCGACGCCTGAAATACCCGAGCCCGCGCAGCCATCTGCATTTACGCCCGTGGACATACCTTCGGCGCAGCCGCCAAGCGACGCAGCATCCAGCCAGAGCTGGGCGCAAGTCACGCCACCAGCCGCACCCGCAACAAATGGCAATTCCAGTGTCCCTCCGTCCAAGCAAGGATCCGGACAGCAGAGTTCCTTCGCTCCCGTTTCCTTTGCCACCACGCCTCCAACGTCATCGCCCAATCAGCAGTGGTCGCAGCCCGCGCCTTCCTCAACTCCGAATCAGCAATGGTCACAGCCCGCCGCTACGTCAACTCCAAATCAGCAATGGTCCCAATCCCCGCCGAGTGGGGTTCCACCATCCACGCCGATCAATGCGGCTGGCCAGCCGCCGCAACGCCGGTCCATTCTGCCGAAGCTGATCGGCATCGCCCTGGTCCTCATCCTGCTCGTCGGAGCAGCGGTGGTCGGCGGAGTGGTCTATGTGGGCTACAAGGTGCGGCAAAAGGCCCGCGCCGTCAGCCAGTCCTTCTCCGCCCTCGCCAATGAGAAGAGCCTGAACCTTCCGAAAGGCGGGCCACCGGATGCGAAAGGAGCATTGCAGAGTTTGATGAATGCTTTGAACGCTAACGGCGGCGCTAGCGCGGACGGCATCCCCGTGCTCTCCTTCAGCGATCCGGTCACGCCCTGCGAGCCTGCTTCATTCCCCGCGCAGGACAAGGCGCGCGTGCCCTTCAAACCGGGCACCGTACTTACCACGGCATGGGGCGTGAAGTATGGCGACGTGGAGTTAAGAAACGCCATCAACTCCATCGATGGCTCGACCGTGTCGACCTCGAACAACAGCCCGGATTACAAAGACGATGACGGAAGAATGGCGAAGGCACTCACGACCACCAACAAGAACTGCAACACTGACTATCAATCCGCTGCAAGCTACATCACAGTGAACTCAACACAAATGCCACAATTGATGCACGATGTGACGCGTTTCCGTCTCTCGGACAAGACATTTCAGGAGATCAAGTCAAACGGGCGGGCGCAGCTCACCTATGTCGACATCTCGCACTTTGGCAACGGCGTGAAACTCACGCGTGAGGGTGGGACACTGACTCGGGTTGAAGCGGAAGACGTGAAATATCCGATGATCATGAATGATCAGCGCGTCGAACTGCCCGCGATCCATCTCAAGGGAGATATCACCTCCGTCGGCAAAGATCCTCGGCCTGCGAATCAGCGCCCCACCAAAAGTGCGGGGGAACTCTTCGTTCTCGATGATCCTGCCGATCCTCTGGTTCTGAACTGGAGGCTGAAAGATCCTCTCTTTCACAACGGCAACTTCCGCGTGGAGGTCATCAAGATCAACTTCCCTGTCGCCAAGCCTGAAAACGTTTTGGAGAAACAGTTGACGCAGGAAAAGCGCGCTGTCACCTACGGCATCTACTTCGACTTCAACCGCGATACGCTGAAGCCGGAATCCGAGCCCGTGCTGAAAGAAATCGCTCAGGCGATGACCGACAATCCTGACTGGAAGTTGACGGTTGAAGGCCACACGGACAACATTGGCGGAGACGGCTACAATCTCGATCTCTCGAAACGCCGCGCTGCTGCGGTCAAGCAGGCATTGGTAAGCCAGCACAACATCGCTCCCGATCGACTGCTCACCGGCGGCTTCGGCGCATCCCGTCCAGTCGAAACCAACGACACACTCGAAGGAAGAGCCCGCAATCGCCGTGTAGAACTCGTAAGGCAATGAATGCAGCAACATCCCTCGCCCTCCCATACTGCGGAAACGCCAGGAACCGCGCCCCTTCGCATTTTTCGTCGTCTGCCGCAAATAGCAGGGCGATGGGGAGACTAACCGGAAGCCATCTGAAGGAAT
>CAVWNU010000012.1:0-221337 GCA_963756435.1 uncultured Acidobacteriaceae bacterium
GGCGTTTCGTGACGCCGGCCGGCGAAATCTGTCGGCGCTGGAGGATTTCGATCTCTCGATCGCGCCCGGCGAATTCTTCGCCATCGTCGGCCCGACCGGCTGCGGCAAGTCGACGATGCTCGGGCTGATCGCGGGGCTTGCAAGGCCGCAGGCGGGCGAGGTCACGCTGTTCGACGCGCCGGTCGACGGCGTCGATCGCCGCGTCGGGTTTGTGTTCCAGCAGGATGCGGTATTCCCCTGGCGCAACGTGCTCGGCAATGTGATGGCGGGGCCGCTGTTCCGCGGCGTGCCGAGCGACAAGGCGGAAGAGACCGCGCGCGACTGGATCAATCGCGTCGGGTTGAAAGGCTTTGAGGATCATCATCCGCACCAGCTCTCCGGCGGCATGCGCAAGCGCGTGGCGCTGGCACAGACCTTCATCAACAATCCGCAGGTGCTGCTGATGGACGAGCCGTTCTCGGCGCTCGACGTGCAGACCCGCGAGTTGATGCAGGAAGAGCTGCTGCAATTGTGGGCGCAGGCGAAGTCGGCGGTGCTGTTCGTCACCCATGATCTCGACGAGGCGATCCTGCTGGCCGACCGCGTCGCGGTGCTGACCACGCGCCCGGCGCGGGTGAAGTCGGTGCACACCATCGACCTGCCCCGCCCGCGCGACGTCGCCAAACTGCGCTACGACGAACGATTCATCACGATCGCGCGCAAAATTTCCGACGATTTGCGCGAGGAAGTATTGCGCGCCAGGGCGGGGCATTGAGCCATGGCTGAGACCAGCATCCCTACTGGCCGCACCTCCGCCATCCGCATGGAAACCCTGGTCGAGCGGCAGCGCCGCCGCGCGCGGCTGGTGCTGGCGCTGCGGCTTGCGGTGCTGGTGTTCCTGGTCGGCGGCTGGGAACTCGGCGTGCGTTCGGGCTGGATCGATCCGTTCTTCTTCGGCCAGCCGAGCGGATCGTCGAAAACTGATCGACTGGTCGGAGAACGGCACCTCGATCGGCCCGCTGTGGAAGCAAATCTGGGTGACGATCTACGAGGCGGGCGCCGGCTTTCTGATCGGCGCGGTGATGGGCATCCTGTGCGGCATCGCGCTGGGCCGCAACCAACTGCTGTCGGACGTGTTCTCGATCTACATCAAGGTCGCCAACTCGATCCCGCGCGTGGTGCTGGGCTCGATCTTCATCGTCGCGCTGGGCCTCGGCGCGGCCTCCAAGATCGCGCTCGCGGTCGTGATGGTGTTCTTCGTGGTGTTCGCCAACGCGTTTCAGGGCGTGCGCGAAGCCGACAAGAACCTGATCGCCAATGCCCGCATTCTCGGCGCCAGCGACTGGCAGATGACCCGTGCGGTGGTGATCCCCTCGGCGCTGTCGTGGATCCTCGCGAGCCTCCATGTGAGCTTCGGCTTCGCGCTGGTCGGCGCCATCGTCGGCGAATTTCTCGGCGCGCGCGAAGGCATGGGCCTCTTGATCGCGACCGCGCAAGGCTCGTTCGATTCCAATGGCGTGTTCGCCGCGATGATCGTGATCGCGGTGGTGGCGCTGATCGCCGAATGGCTGCTGACCATGGTCGAGGACCGCCTGCTGACCTGGCGGCCGGAGACGACGGCGAACGAATGATCAGTTCTGCACCCGCACCCCGAGCATCACGATCGTCGAGTGGTGCTGTTGCCTGGAATGTTGGAATCCAGCCAGTCGCGGCGCAGCGTGCCGTTGATCCACAGGTTGCGGTTCATCTTGTAGATCAGATCGCCGGAGACCGAATAGATGCGGTCGAGCGGCTAGTCGCCCTGGTATTCTGCGTGCCCCAGGTGAATTTGCCGATGGCCGTCAGCCAGCGGCGGAAATCGTGATCGACTTCCGTGGTGTAGAGATGCGTCAGCACGCCGGAGACGCCGGGCACCGTGGTCTCGTCGATCGAGGTGGTGGCGAGAGAATTTTGCGGTGGTCAGCGGGGTCGCGGTCCAGATCAGCGAAGCCGACGTCAGCAGGCCTTGCAGCGGCAGCAGCCGCGGATCTTCATAAGTGCGCGCCGCCCAGCCGATCGCGACTTCGCCGGTCAGGAGCCGCGACAATTCAAAGCGACGAACCGGCCCTGACGCTTCCGCCGCTGGAATTGCGCTGGTAGCCGTTGCGGTCGACTACAGCAGGTCGTGGGAACGGACGTTGCCGTCGATCTCGGCGAACGGCTTGACGCCCGGCATCAGATCGTAGCTGACACGGCCGAGACCGCCGAACTGGTTGTAGTTGCGATCGTCATTGCTGCGTCGAGGTGCCGTCGGTCAGCAGCGAGTTCTGGTAGACGGTGCGGTCGACGGTGGCGCCTGCGGAAAGTTGCAGCCGGTTGAAGCTCTGATCGACGCCGAACGTGCCGCCGAACGTCGCGTATACCGGATATTTGGCGAGGCCCGCCTGCACGTTCGGGCTGCCGGGATTGTCGGTGGCGACGCGCAGCCGCGTCTGTCCCAACAGCCGCGTATCGTTGGTGACGTCGAGGCGGCCATCGACATGGCCGGTGAAATCCGGACGGTCGACATTGGTCGGCGCCGACGACACCACGCCGTCGTCACCGGTGGAAAGGTGTTGCTGTAGCCGGTGAAGGAGCCGCGCAAGTCGGCGACCAGCGCGTGGCGCTCCCAGTCGGAGACCGCGAGAAATTCCGGCGCGACGACATAGAGCGGCGATCCCCGCGGCACGACGGTTCGGCCCGGATTGGTATCGTAGCCGCCCGGAGTTCAACCGCCGACTTGATCAGGAAACTGCCGGCATAATCGCCGACCGCGCCGAACGGATCATCGTCGATCCTGAGCCGCTTGCGCAGCGGCTGGCCCGACCACCGTGCCGGCCATCGCCGGCGGGATCGGCGCCTTGTTGGCGGATTCCGACGGCGGGATCGAAAGCCGTATCCGCGTGTTCAATGCAATCGGCGGCGGCGCGACTGCCGGGACCGACCGGCGGCTTCGGCCTGGCCTGTCCCGGATAATATTTCGGCTTCTTGCGCTTGCGGTTGAGCGAGTCGTAGCCCCAGTCCGAAGCGCCGCTGGCGGCGGGCAAGACCATAGCGCGGGATCTGCCCGATCCGCGACGGCGCAGGCGTGTCGGTGTCCCGTTCGCGGAGCCGGGCGTTGCTGGCGGCGTCGCCGGTCTTGTCGTTGGCATCGGCCGTGGTCCGCCGCAGCGGCGAATCCGGCGTGCTGATCTGGCTGCTGCGGGTCGGACTGAACAGGTCAGGCGTGACGGTTTGCGCGTTTGCCGGAGCCTCGGTCAGCGCGATCAGCGCAAGGCACGGCAAAGCCGCGCGAAGGGCGTTCGCGCGCCTGCTTCGGCCCCTTGCTGGACCCGCCATCACGATAAAAATACCCCAACAAATTCACGAACTTAGGCGACGCGACTCCAAGCGCGCGCGGAAAACGTCGTTAATGGAGTTAAAACAATTATGGTTAATGAGCCGTTGAGAGCGGACGCGGGCGCGTCGCCTCGCGACGATCGGCCATGCTAAGGAGGGGTTCGGGGCGATGCCCCTCCTCCCTGGAACCAGACATGGCCAATCCGAAACCGCTGATGGCAAAATCATCCGGCACCGATCCCGCTGATGCCGCCGTCGAATCGGCCCTGCGCACGCTCGATGCCGAGGCCGGCGGCATCGCCGCGATCACGGCGGCGCTGCAGTCCGATCTCCGTGCCGCCCTTTACGGCGGCCGCCGATCGCATCCGCAACGCCAAGGGTCGGCTGATCGTCACCGGGCTCGGCAAATCAGGCCATATCGGCCGCAAGATCGCGGCAACCTTTGCCTCGACCGGCACGCCGGCGTTTTTCGTCCACGCCGCGGAAGCCAGCCATGGCGATCTCGGCATGATCACCGCCGACGACGTCATTCTGGCGCTGTCCTGGTCCGGCGAGCAGCCGGAGATGAAGAATCTCATCACCTACGCCAAGCGGTTTCGGATTCCGCTGATCGCGATGACGGCGGAGCGCGAATCGACGCTGGGCAAGGCGGCCGACGTCGCGCTGACGCTGCCGAAGGCGCGCGAGGCCTGCCCGCACAATCTCGCGCCGACCACCTCCTCGCTGATGATGCTCGCGCTCGGCGATGCGCTGGCGATCGCGCTGCTGGAAGGCCGCGGCTTCACCTCGGTCGATTTCAGCGTGCTGCATCCCGGCGGCAAGCTCGGCGCGCTGCTGAAATACACCCGCGACCTCATGCATTCCGGCGACGCGGTGCCGCTGAAGCCGCTCGGCACCAAAATGTCGGACGCGCTGGTCGAAATGACGTCGAAGGGCTTTGGCTGCGTCGGCATCGTCGACACGCGCGGCGCAGATCGTCGGCATCGTCACCGATGGCGATTTGCGCCGCCACATGCGGCCCGATTTGATGACCGCCAGCGTCGACGAGGTGATGACGAAGAATCCGAAGACGATCGGCCGCGACATGCTCGCCAGCGAGGCGCTGGAAATCCTCAACTCGTCGAAGATCACCGCGCTGATCGTGACCGACGCCGGCAAGCCGGTCGGCATCGTGCATCTGCACGATCTGCTGCGCGCGGGCGTGGCGTAACGATCCTGTCATTTCGGAAACCGCGCCGCCGTCTGCTCCAGCGGCAACGCCAGCGCGTTCGCCAGATACGACACGGTGCGATAGAAGCCGCAGAGCATGATGATCTCCAGGATCTTCGCTTCGTCGTAATGCGCCGATAGCGCCTTGAACTCGGCATCGCTCAAGCGTAGCGCGCTCGTGCAGCGCATCGACGGCCGCGATCAGCGCCTGTTCGGCCGGCGACCAGCACGCAGCGTCGGCATCTTCGCGCACGGTGGCGCGGACCTGTTCGTCGGTCAGATGCGCGGCTTCGGCGAAGGTCGCGACATGCACGCCCCATTCGTACTCGCAGCCGGTTCGCGCGCAGGTGCGGTCGATGACGATCTCGCGTTCCCGCAAGGAGAGCGGCCCGCGGTCGAGCAGGCTGCCGGCGCGGAATTTCTCCCAGGCGCGGGCATTGCCGGCCATCACGCGGAACAGCACCAGCGGCGGCGCGCCGCGCATGATGCGGTCGAAATGCGCTTGAATCTCCGGTGCATAAGGCGGCTCCAGCGGCGCGATGCGTGGCGTGGTTTGTGACGCGATTTGTGACATGGCCCGCTCCTGTGCTACAATAAACGTAGCAACACGCTACAATATCTGTAGCGATCCGCAAGAGGGCTTCCGATGCCGAAACAGGCCTCAGCCATGAAAAAACGCGCCGTCCGGGGCTCCAGATCCGGCCGGCCGATCATGGCGCTGCTCGATCTGCTGGGGCGGCGCTGGACGTTGCGGATCGTCTGGGAGCTTCGCGACGACCGATCGCTGACCTCGCGCGCCCTGCGCACAGCCTGCGACGACGCTTCGCCGACCGTGCTGCAAACGCGCCTTTCCGAGCTGCGTGAGGCGCGGACTGGTCGAACTGATGTCCGGCGACGGCTATCGCCTCACCGCGATGGGCAAGGAGCTGTTCGATAGTTTCCTGCCGCTGCACCAGTTTGCCGAGCGATGGAGCAGACGCGTCACGGGGTGAATATGAAGCCGCATGCATCAAGCCACAGCCACCGTCAGGCTGGCGCCATCGGCCTGCACGACCTTGACCCGGCTGCCGGCGGGCGCATCGGGGCCGGCGACGCGCCAGATCGTGTCGTCGATCCGCACCGTGCCCGTGCCATCCACGATCGGCTTTTCCAGCGTGAACACCCGGCCGATCAGCGCTTCGGTGCGCTTGTTGAGGAACGGATTGCTCACGCTGTTGCTGGAGGCGCTTTTCGCAAAATGCCGCCATGCCGGCACGGCGGCGGCCGCGAACACGGCAAACATCAAAAGTTGCGTCTGCCAGGACGGGTTGATCGCAAACGACAGCAACCCGACCAACAGCGCGGCAAGCCCGAGCCAGAACAGGAAGACACCCGGCGCCGGCAATTCCAGCGCCATCAGGATGAAGCCGAAGATCAGCCAGTTCCAGGTGCCCAAGGTAGAAAACATGTCGGCCATGACACGACCTCTGTCGTTTTGCCAGTCTTGAAGCGGCGGCAGTGCGCTCCCTCTCCCCTTGTGGGAGAGGGTTGGGGTGAGGGATTACGGTCCATCGATAGGCCGAGACCCCTCACCCGGATCACATCATCGATGCGATCCGACCTCTCCCACAAGGGGAGAGGTAAGAAAAGCTGCCTTACCGCTGCGGCGTTACCGGCGGCGTCGGGCCTGTGCTCGGCACCGATGACGTGCGCCGCGCGGCGGCCGCGGCGGACGCCGCGCTTTCGCCGAAAGTCGCCTTCGCGATCTCGCCGATGCCGGCGAGCGAGCCCAAAATGCTGGTCGCCTCGATCGGCAGCATGATGATCTTCTGGTTCGGCGAATCCGCAAGCTGCCCGAACGCCTTGATGTATTTGTCGGCGATGAAATAGTTCAGCGCGGCGACGTCGCCCTTGGCGATAGCCTCGGAGACCATCTGCGTCGCCCTGGCTTCGGCTTCCGCGGAGCGTTCGCGGGCCTCGGCGTCGCGGAAGGCGGCTTCCTTGCGGCCTTCGGCCTGCAGGATCTGGCCCTGCTTGGCGCCTTCCGCGCGCAGGATTTCGGACTGGCGCTGGCCTTCGGCCTGCAGAATGTCGGCGCGCTTGACGCGCTCGGCCTTCATCTGCCGTCCCATCGCCTCGACGAGGTCGGCCGGCGGCACGATGTCCTTGATCTCGATGCGGTTGACCTTGAGGCCCCACGGCGACACCGCGGCATCGACCACGCGCAGCAGCCGCTCGTTGATCTCGTCGCGATGCGACAGCACCTGGTCGAGATCCATCGCGCCCATCACCGAGCGGATGTTGGTCATGGTCAGCACGATGATCGCCTGATTGAGATTGGCGACCTCGTAGCTGGCCTTGGCGGCGTCGAACACCTGGAAGAAGGCGACGCCGTCCACCGTCACGGTGGCGTTGTCCTTGGTGATCACTTCCTGCTCGGGAATGTTGATCACCTGCTCCATCATGTTCATCTTGCGGCCGACGCGGTCGAAATAGGGAACGATGATGTTCAGCCCCGGCGCCAGCGTGCGGGTGTATTTTCCGAACCGCTCGATGGTCCAGTCATAGCCTTGCGGCACGGTCTTGACGCCGGCGAACAGCGTGACAATGACGAGCAGAACAAGCGCAATCGCGAAAATGTCGAAACCAGTCATGAATTCCTCCAAAGCCGGCAAAAGCCGTTGCCGGACGCGGTCGTCTATTGGTCTGCAGGGCAGCTGCGCCGGTTCAGCCGGCTGTTCTCAACCATGGTTATAATTGGGGAGCCGTCCAGCGGCCGCCAGATGAATGCCGCGACTTATTATTTTGACGCCTCTTTTCCACGCGAACCGTTAACCAGTTCGCTGAAAGCGCCATGGTCTAGATCCAGCCCTGAAGCTCGCGCAAAACCAGCTGGCGGATCACGTCCATGCCGGGATCGCTGTCGTTCAGGCAGGGGATCGCTGCGAATTGCTCGCCGCCATCGTGCTTGAAAATCTCGGCGTTTTCCTGCGCGATCTCTTCCAGCGTCTCCAGGCAATCGGCGGAGAAGCCGGGGGTCACCACGGCAATGCGCTTCACACCATCCTTCGCCAGTTGCTCGATGGTCTTGTCGGTATAGGGCTGCAGCCACTGGTCGAAGCCGAAGCGCGATTGAAATGTAAGGATCAGTTTTGACGCATCAAGGCCCATGCGCTTGCGCAGCGCGTCCGTTGTTGCGATGCACTGGGCCTGGTAGGGATCGCCCTTGTCGACATATTTTTGCGGCATGCCGTGAAATGACGCCACGATGATTTCAGGCTGAAACGGCAAGCTCGCCAGATGCGCGTTGATCGAGACCGCCAGCGCATCGATATAATCGGGATCATCGTAGTAAGGCGGCGTCACCCGCAGGATCGGCTGCGCGCGCATGCCGGCCAGCACCCGAAAAACCTCGTCGCACACGGTCGCCGAGGTCGCGGCCGAATATTGCGGATAGAGCGGCACGACCAGCAAGCCGGTCGCAGCCTTGCGCGGTCAACGCATCGATGCGCGAGCGGATCGACGGATTGCCGTAGCGCATCGCCCAATCGACGACGACATGGTCATGATCGGCAATCGCTGCCGCCAGCTTTTCGGCTTGCGCACGCGTGATCGTCTTCAGCGGGGATTCGTTGTTCTCGGCGTTCCAGATTTTCCGGTAATCCCGCGCCTTGCGGCGGGGGCGGATGCGCAGGATGACACCGTTGAGGATCAGCTTCCACTTCAGTCCCTGATCTTCGATCACGCGCGGGTCGGAGAGGAATTCCTTGAGGTAGACCCGCACGCCCCTGGTGTCGGCGGTATCGGGAGTGCCGAGATTGACCAGCAGCACGCCGACGCGCTCCGGTTTGGCTACCGGCGCCGGCTTTGCATTTCCAATGGGAACGGCCACGGTCATGATTTCAGTGGCATCGCGCGTTGCCCATCCTTGTCAAGACAACCGCCGGTTCGATACGTGTCGTGCATTGCTGGTTTGGAGGGAGCCATGACGATCGCCGAATGGTGTATATTTCGGAACGCTGATGCTCTATTTGTTGACGATTGCATCCGTCAAAGGCCGTCGGCTTTCGCCGCTTCGACAATTCCAGGCCCCGCGATCCCGCCTTCTTCCAGGAGCCGCTCCGGGCTCGCGCGCTGGGCGCCCACGCACAACGGCATCGAAGCATTTCCTTTCTTCGCCGCCGCCGTGCTGCTGGCCGAATTCCGAACCGCTCCGCAGCATCTGATCAACGAGTTGGCCGTGCTGTTCCTGATCGTGCGGATTGCCTATGTCTTCACTTATCTCGGCGATCGCCCGACGCTGCGCTCGATCCTCTGGAACCTCGGCTTTGCGATCAACGTCGCGATTTTCTTCCTGCCGGCGATCAAGGGCTATTTGCCGGGGTAAGCGGGTCTTGCTCATACCCCGCGCATGCGGGGTATCCAGTACGCCGCGGCTTCTCGGCTCAAGCACTCCTGTCTCTGGAATACTGGATCACCCGCATGCGCGGGTGACGACAGACTGAATATAATTCGGCGATCTCGCGGCGCCGATAGCACCCGAGCTTTGCTCGAACGTTGTCCCTCAAAAGAGAGGGAGCAGGGAATGCCGGGTGCACGCTGCACCCGCGGTCTCGTGTGCAAAATTGTGCAGAAGAAAGCGCACACGAGCATACAGGTTCAGCGGAGGCATTCCGGCATTCCCTGCGCAATGGTTTTACGGCTTATGCCGTGATCTCCCCGGCGACGAATTCGTCTTGTCACCGTCGCTGCCGGCTTGATGGTGGATATGATCCGGTTGGATCGTATCAGCCACCGACAGCTTGGCACCAGCAACGGGTGTCGGGACCACACGGTTTTGCCGTACGCAACGAGCGTCGTTCGTCCTGCGCGCCTGTCGATCGCTCACGAGAAAACTCGCCCTGCGATCTTTTTACGCGCCGACGCTGCCGCGTCCACCGCATCCTCTCCCGCGTTTCGTGACGATCATGATACGCCCCTCTTGCCGGGAAAGGACGGGGCGAGCTGGTAGCGCTGATTTGCCCGACAGGTTAAGCGGAATATTTTTGCCGGAGGGGCTGGACAGGTTTTGCTGATTTGCCCGTCGGTTTGTTTTTGTCACGGCCACGGCGGCAACTCCCCTCACGTCATTGAGAGCGAAGCGAAGCAATCCAGATCGTTCCGTGGAAGCAACTGGATTGCTTCGTCGCGGAGCCTGTCATCGGGAGCGCGTTCGCGCGATCCGTTGGCTCCTCGCAATGAGGTTGATAAGTCCGAATACGACAAGTCGCTTTCGCCACCTACGATATCGCGCGTGATCTGCCGCGTCGGGCAAACAATCGGCATTTCCGAGATTAGCCTGCCGGCTCAACTGGCCGACTGCCAAACCGGCGCTTTTGACCCCGAGCTGACTTCGGCCGGCCTACTTCTCTTGCGCGTTTCCTTGGTCTGCAACGTAAATCCAGGGAACTTTCGCTTCCTCTCGGCGTCATCTGAGGTAACGCGATAAGTCTTGGCGCGGAGGGTGCCATGTCGAAGACCCGCATTGGAATTGCCGTTATCGTTTTGGCGACTTTGCTGTCGAGTTCAGCCTTGGCCAGGGTGCGCCTGGGCATCGGTCCCGTTGGGGTCGCGAGCTTCGCCGTCACCCGCGTATTGTCACTAGGGGGATTACACCACGCGCGTGCCCGGGTGCGTCACGGCCAGATCCGAACGGCTTCCCTCAGGTCGCAAAACGTCCGGAGCGTCATGGATGCCGGGCTCGGCAACCCGGCGGTGCGCAGGCAAATCGTCGCTTCTGCCGCGCTGGCGGGCTGGCACGGCGGCCGAACCGCGAACGCCTGGTGGCGGCATGGCAACGGCGGATATGGATGGGTCGGGCCGCTATATTGGCCGTTCGCCATTTACGATATCCACGACTACACCATCTGGGGTGATGGCATCGGCTTCTGGAACTACGGCTATCCTGACATTTATGCCGCGATCTTTGCGCCTTACGGCCATGAGGAGCTTGCCGCCTATGCCGGACCGGGCCCGCACGGCCGGAGATCTCGCAGGGTCCCTCGGCTCCGCAGCTCTGCAGCGATGACAGAAGCGAAATTGCCGTCCTCCCCATCGATCAGGTTCGAGTGGCGATACAGCCGAATGAGGCGCAGCGCGCCGCTTTGGACGATCTTGCCAACGCATTGATCTCGGCCGCCCAGATGATACGGGCGTCGTGCCCGGCGCAGGCGGCGTTCACGGCGCCGGGCCGATTGGCGGTCATGCAGCAGCGCATCGGGGCGATGATGCAGGCGGCATGGCCGCACAGCAGCCGCTGACGAAATTCTATGACCTGCTGGAAGACGAGCAGGAAGCCCGGCTCAATGCACTCGCAGAGGATCGGCGCAAGATGCGCCGCATACGGGCCCGCGGTATTGCCTGCCCAGCAATGCGGCGCGGCGCAACCAGCCGCGTTGCAATGGCCGGCGGACGAGATCGAAGCCAGGCTGCAGCCGAACGACACTCAACGCGCCGCGCTCAAAGCGCTGCAGGACGCCAATGCCAGGGCCGTCGAGATCCTGATATCCGACATGCCAGCCGGACGCCGATCACGCTACCCGCTCGTCTTGACGCAGTAGATGGGCGGCTCACCGCCATGCAGCGAGCGGTCTATCTGGTGAGCACCGCACTTGAAAGCTTCTATGCTACGTTGAGCGACGAGCAGAAGGCGCAGTTCGAAGCGATCGGACAAAAACGAACGGCGTAATTTCCGATCCGTTGCCATCGCTGAGCCTTGTCTCACCGACCAGAGCATTGGAGGCAGGTCTGCTTTCGGACCGCCACAGCCTGGAATCCGGCTTGGCTGCCAGCAACTTGGTGGCGATTGACCCGCCTCGGACATCCCGCGGCGTGACGAATACCCAGCCGCGTCCCAATATGCTAGTTAAGTCGCCTCTGGACTTGGCAGAGCGTGGAGCAGGCAGCGACGCGAGGGGAGAGATTGAATGCCGCTATGTCGTATCGAAGCGGTCCGTATTGACGAGGCACAAACGTGTTTCTCTTCGTTCACCCGGAGGTTTCAAATGAAATCGATGTTCCAAATCCTGGCATTATCGACGATCTGTCTCTTGTTAGCGGTGGGCAGCAGCCACGCCGTCTGCCACAACTCGGCGTTTAAACTGGAAAAGGACAAGAAGGAAAAAAACATCGATCAGATTTTGGCTTATGGCCAGTGCGTCAAAGCCGAACAACGCGTCCGCGTCGGCAAATGGGCCTGCCAGGTAAGCAAGACATCCGGGATGCAGCTCGACGAACAGAGGCGAGTGACCAGCGATCGAGTCAGTCCGGCCAATGAAAAGTTTTTCGTCACGATTATAGAGGTAAGTGACGCCGAAAAGCGGATGAGGTGTGACGGGAGCGAGTACGGTCTAATCGATAACCTTGACGGTTATCATGAAAACAGGTGCTTGATAAACTACGACGCGGAATTCTCTCCCTCGATGGGAACTTTCCTCGGCTCGACCGACACATACAATTTTCAGAGCGAACATGCGAAGTTCACGCTGTACGGCACAAACCATTTCGCGCTCTTTCAGGGCGAAAAAGGCAATTTCCTTGTCTCGCTGGGAACTTGTGAAAAATTGAACTGATAACCGAGCTTCGAGCAGCGCCTGGGCCAGCTTGAATGCCACGCCCGCGCCGCAGAGATGCTTGCAGGGGTAAGCGCAGTCGGGCTGGTTGGGATTGAGAATCGCGAGAGCATGCGGCAGGCCCATCGCGGCTTCGGGGAGGTGATGATCGGTGACGATCAGGTCGAGGTTGAGCCGTGCGGCTTCGTCGGCGGCGGCGAAGGCGCGGATGCCGGTGTCGACGCTGATGACGAGTCGCACACCATCACCTGCAGCATGCGTGAGCACCTCCGCCTGCATGCCGTAGCCGTCGCGCAGGCGATGCGGGATGTGGAAGCGGACGGTGCCACCGAGAATCTCGATAGCGGTCTTGAGCAGAACGATGGCGGTAGTGCCGTCGACGTCGTAGTCGCCGTAGATGAGGATCGGTTCACCCGCGGCGATGGCCTGCTGGATACGTTTGACCGCGACTCCCATCCCGTGGAGCGCATATGGATCGAGCAGGTGGTCCAGCGTGGGATGGAGGAACTGCGCGGCGGCAGCGGCATCCACGATACCGCGCTGCAATAGCAGGGAAGCCACCCGAGCAGGAACGTGGGCGGCGTTCGCGAGTGAATCGACAGCGGCGGCATCACTGGAAGGCAGGCGCCAATGCGCGTAGAGGGGGGAATAGGCGGGCACGCTCGTCCCTTGTTGAGCACAGGGAGCCGTGCTCACGCGATCGGTCTCACTCTTCGTCCGCGTCCTCGTCGATGACGATGTCGCTTACGGTTTCGAGCGATTCGAGCAATTCCTGATAGCGGTCGTACCACTCAGTCGAGCTCTCGTGCAGAAACATGATGCCCTGGTGGGCGAAGCCGAGCTGCACGAAACCCGTCTTGCCGACGTAGTTCACCAGCTCTTCGACTTCTTCGGAGTCGGGCATCTCGTCGGGGAAGTTGAAGTCGCGCAGGTCTTCGAGCAGCGACTGCAGATCTTCCTTTTCCAGCGTGATGTCGCTCATGGTAACGAAGGGTGACTGCACGGCCTTCGCCATCTCGACGAAGTCCTTCCAGCTATCCGGGTTCTGTTCGTCCTCCCACAGGACAGAGGCGACATCCTCCATCACGAAGCCGGGCAGGCGCTTCATGCCGTGGCCTTCGATAAACGCGATCATGTCGTCTTTGAGGGAGTGCAGGTTGTCTGGTGGCATCATTCCGTCGCCTATTCTCGCAGAAGGCGCCGACCGGTGCAGCCATGGCAGAGGAAAACCGGACGCGCGGTTTCCCGTAATCTGAAAGGAGGAGCGGGAGATTGGCGAATTTTGAGCGACATCTGTTTATCTGCACCAACCAGCGCGAGCCCGGGAGCGCGCGCGGCTGCTGCTCTCCGGATGGCAAGGGCGAGCTGCAAAAGCTGTTCAAGGATGCGATTGGCGCGGCGGGGCTGAAGGCGACGGTGCGCGCGAACAAGTCCGGATGCCTGGACCAGTGCGAGCATGGGCCCACAGTTGTGGTGTATCCGGAGGCGGTCTGGTACGGATTCGTGCGGCCGGAGGATGTGGCGGAGATTGTCCGGGAGCAAGTGGCGAACGGCCGGCCGGTCGAGCGATTGCGTTTGCCGGAGAGCTGTATCAACACTGCCGCTTGTCCGCATAAGCATTTCTCCCAAGGCTCTATCCCGAGGCCAGATTGCTAACGCCGTTTTTCCGTCAAGAAAAGCGGCACATCACCGCCCTGGAAGAGGCCACGTGATCCGAGAAGTGCTTGTAAACCACGTCCGCAGTAGAGCTTCCAAGCAGCGGCGTCCGGCGCGGGTTATGCTATATTCCGAGTAACGATCGATGATTTTTTCCAATGATTATGTGGGCTATCTGGCTCGCAAAACGGTACGCGGACTGCTCGACGCGAAGGTGATCAAGACGGCCAAGCCACAGCTCCTCGCCGAGCGGGTGGCGGCCGGACTGCTGGACGAGCTGAAGCTGGAAGACCGCATTAACGAAGAGGTCCGGCTGATCCTGGAAACTTATCAGGAGGACATGCGGCGTACCGGTGCGAGCTATCCGGAGATGTTCAAGAAGGTCAAGATGGAGCTGGCGCGCAAGTACAAGGCGGTGCTGTGAGGATCTCGCGCGACAAGCTCAACAAACTGGCCCACGTGGTGGCGGACACGCTGGCCGACCTCGATGAATGCGAGTTCCAGGAGGACCGCAACACGGTCCGGCAGGAAGCGCGCAAGGTGCTTGAGGCGCTCCTTCTCGAAGAAACGAGGATCGACGAGGCGGCGCGGCTGAAGATCTCCTCGCAGCGGAGGATTATTCCTGAGGGTTCGATGGAGTGGGACATCCTCTATCGCAAGTACTACAACGAGGAAGTCAAAAAGCTTGGCCTGTAACGGCAAGCGGCTGCGTTGGCCAGCTTTGTCCCGGCATGGAAGTTTGTTAAAGTAAACGAGGTGGATGCCCCCTGTCCACTGCGTGCGTGGCGCTATCGTTCAGGGGTTAGGACGCGGCCCTCTCAAGGCTGAGACACGGGTTCAATTCCCGTTAGCGCTACCAAACCGTTTTTCCCTTCCAAATCTTCCCTTAAGAGATTGAAAAACATACAGGTTATGGTGGTTCCATTTATGGTGGTTCCATAACCTGCCTTCATGTCGTAAGTCATTCCCTCTGGAAATAGCACCTGCTGCAATTCCGCGAATAGACTCCCCCACGTAGGCCGAGCATCCCGTCCTTCTCATGCTTGGTCTTCCCCGCCTGAGGCGTCGGCTTATTCGCTGCCTGTGATGATCTGCGAATTACCATGCGCGGAAAGCAAAGCGTGAGCCGGTGGCGGCGCAACAGCATTCAGCTTTGGCCAGTCGGTCGTGGGCTGCATGATGAGATCGAGTTGATGATTGAACGCTGCGCGAACTTTGGCTACGTAGTCGCCATGTAGGCTCCGGGCATACCGGGGGTAGCTCGGGCCATTGTAGCTATTCACATTAGCATTGCAGAAGTCATCGCGTGTGCTTGTGTGGTGGATCTGTTGTTTGCTGCGGACTCCATAGTTCCATGTGCTGTTCTGGACGAAGTTCACCATCCCCAGTCTCCATTCCATCGCGCGACTGCGAATGTCGGCGGAGGCCTTGGTGTAACGGGCGATGTTCGATTGCAGGAGAGCGAGATGCGCCGCACGATCAGGGTCCGTGCCATAGTATTGAGCGGCAAATAGATATTGTTCCCGCAGCGCGACGAGACGAATGCTACCGAAAGCGACAAAGTGTGCCAAGGTGCGCTCCGGGGTCCGGGGATCGAAGAACTCCGGTTCCAACTCGTCCAGCAATGAGATGAGTGTAGTGAGGTATTGGCCTTTCTGCACCGGGTCGGTGGTCCGGTTGTAATCGTTCAGAACGGCGCGTAATCCAGCCACATGATCCTGTAACTGTTGCACATGCTCCTGCGCGATCATTCCGGGGACCACCTGGTTCACATATGCCACCAGCGCGTTAAACACCTGCTGTTGCGAGTCATCGGGCCAGAGGAATTTAGTTATCCCGCCGAGTGCGGAACCAATTGCTGGGGTTGCGCTAATCGCGCCAGATACAAGGCTGCGGTAGTCGGGGCCAGGAGTGAAGGTAGCGGGGATAACGCCCTGGTCGGTGCATTGGGCAGGCATCTTATGGGGAGAGATGGCGGCGAACCCGAGCAGGAACGCAACTGTAATGGCGTCACGAAAACCGAGCATGAGCCTGCCTCCTTGGGAGCGGCAAAATTATAGGAGCGAAATGCTCCGCTGAACAGAATTTTCTGCTTCGGGTCAGCGGCGCAGGCGAGTTGGCTCAGGTCGCTTAACGCCGTTTTGGCGTCCAATCGACAGCTTGGCTTTCCAAAAATATTTCAGCAGTCTGAAGTCATGACTTCCCCTTGGCTGCCTCGATCACCATCCTAGCGATCGTTACTGACTCCGAGATGATGGACCGCACCCGTGGGCTCCTATTCTGTATCTCTCTGGATTCGACCCGCGCCAGCTTCACCGCTGCAATGAGCCCGGCGACAGCGGCCAGTGCTCCGGATGGTTTCTCCACCTGAACCGCAGGCGAGAGAGGAGCCAAGAAACAGTCGCTGCTCAAAGTACTGTCGGGTATCTCCGCAATGCTGACACTTCACGAGCGTCTTCTCGGCAACGGCTTCGATCACCTGATGTGGCTGGCATGGACAAACGAGAGTGACCTTCCCGCAGGCGCCGCAGGCCGTGTGCCCATGGCGATAGGGCGAGGTGTTGTTCCAGTCCATCAGCGTCGCCCTTGTAGCACGCGCATGATTTCCCATGAGGGCTGACCCAAGAAAACCTCTGTAGAGACGATGTAGGACCTCCGGTCCAGACACACAGGGCAGAGGACGGCAATCGATCCAACGAGGACGCGAAGCTCCACCGGAGTTGGAACGTTGCGGTGACACCCTTTGCACTGCACTACCTGGACGCGATTCCTAGCGGGAGCTGGCATTCCGGCAGCCTAATCCGGTGGTCTGTGGAAGGGCAAACAAAAGGCAAAAATACGTTTCGAATGACCGAAGCGTAAACTACTGATTCGCCTAGCAACACTTGTATCCGGTGGACCAAAATGGCACTACTAATTGCGGTGGCGAAGAAAAGACAAGAATCCCATTCGCTTTGACTTCTAGGGGGGCGTAACGCTGAAGTATTGGTTGAGATTCCCCTTAGGACGGTCCTGAAATGTTGAAAAGTCTGTGCAGTGCAGTTCCACTCGCCCTCTTGACCTGAGCGCTTGCCTGCGCACAGGTGCAACTCCAACACGAAAACGGCAACAGCAGCGACGCTTTCCAAGCCGGTGAGAAAGTCCGCCTAACCGTGCAAACTACACCGCCTTGGAAGGAGATCGGCCAACTGAGCTCAATGGTCGTTTACGCCAATCCAATGTCAGAAGGCGAACGGGTCTCGCTCGATTGCTTGGCCACACCCACGCTGACTCGTGATGGGGCACTGACGTGCGATGTACAACTGCCAGCGTTCCTCGTAACGGGAACTTACGATCCCAACGACCTGCGTCTCATCCTCGCGGGAACGTGGGTGCCTATGCAGTCCAGCGCTGAGAAAGTAAAGTTTCAGGGCATTAGTGCTGAAGAATGGCAGCGCATCAAAGCCACAAAATATGGCGTAAAGCTGTCGAAATAAACGAATGCGGGCGGCGGGACTGGTATAGTAACCGCCGCTTTATCCGAATGCGAAGAGACCAGAGCGCCGAACGTCGTCCATTTCACGCAGCCACGGCACAATCGGATTCCATCTCATACCCGTTAGCGTTACCATTTTTGAATCAGAACAGTGTCCACCAGCGGCTTATCGGGTTCACTTTCATTGCCCGTCAACGGGGCCTTGGTCGAGGGGTCCGAAAACCATCAGCCGGCCGGGAGAGCCCAGGGACGGCATCCGATCTAGTTCGGTGATGAACTCCGACACGATGAGCCTGCGGGGAGAAAACGCCTCCGCGTAAAACTCGGGGAAACGATCGTGTGTGTGCTGCCAGCCCTTCTCCGGTTTTGCCGCGTTGAGGGTTGCCTCGCAGAGGATGATGAGCGACTTGGGATTCGCTACCCGGTTGATCTCGCTAAGTGCGTTGCCGACCAGGGAATTCGGGATATGTTGGAGCACCGTCCATGTGAGCACAGTATCGAAACTGTGGTCGGGAAACGGGAGCTCCGTGGCGCTGGCCACAGAAAACGAGATTTGAGGATAAAAGTGGCTGGCTTCGGATACGGCCCAATTGTTAATGTCCACTGCTGTGTGTTGCTCAAAGTGCTCGGCAATGTATGGAGACAAGCGACCGAAGCCACAGCCAATCTCGAGTGATCGGGCGGATGTAACGCCCTGCTCGGCTATTAGTCCCAGGCAGCGCCGCAATTGCACTACCTCATAGTAGTGCCGGCATAGGAGACTTCCCGGATCTTTGGCTTCAACGAAACCTTCCGGTCTGAAGGTGACAAATTCTCCCTGGCGAACCACGCTGCCGTGAGGTCGAATCAATCGACCTACTGCACGCTTTAGCAGGGATGGTCGGGATGCCGCCATGAGTTCCTCCATAATTGTTTTTCCAGCTTTTCAATGTGCAGTTTCCTTTGGCCGTAGGGGTTCCTCCGGCGCATGGCGGGGCGGCTATTAGAGGCGTCGAGGACGATTCTGGCTTGGGGATAGCCCGATTGTCTCAGCTTGTTTCGAAAAAAGCAGCATCGGTATCAAAACCTGCACGGGCGGCTCCATACCTACTGAAGTGACAAATCGCATAACCAAACCGGACCATTGTTGATGGTCTCCCACCCGACAAGTTTGCGAAAACGCCGTTCATAGACCCGCCTTCGGATCTCTCGGGGAGAAAACGCATATTTCCGGCAATCGAATTGGCAAGAATCCGTCTTTTTCGGATACGACTGGCCCAAGTTGGAGCGGAAAACCAACCGGGCCGGATTACCAACGTCACCCTCGACATCTGAAGCGATTGTTCACGGATATGCACTATGCCGTGGCGGTTCCTTTGCGTCGAAACTCGGAGCGTTAACGTTTCAGCATCTCGGAACGAGCTTGATTGAAGTGAAAAGGGCCGTTACAACGTCCATTCTGTCAGCGACAAAGTTCTGGGACTTGCGTTTGTACTGCTGTAGAGTAAGGCAACTCGTCACGGTACTATCGGGGGCTGAACGCCAGGCGCGGCTTGGATTGCCTGGTTGAGGCGATTTTCAGACTTCGGTAATTCCGCATGAGTATGATTTCCGGCTGTCTCCAATGATGGGTACTCTCAATGCGTCGATAGTGTAGACGCGCACTTCCCCATGATCCGCATCTCCAAACCGGCCGTTGTCGTGGCAGTAGCCATGATGTCCCTGCACGTGCTCGGGGCGGTGGTGGCTCCATCGATATTTCTGACCAATGCGCTGATCGCCGTAGCTCCGCTGCTGGCTGGACTCGCATGTCTCTGGCGCAGCCGCAAGGGACCCTCCGTGCTGGCCGACAAATGGAGGCTGCTCGGGGTCGGGCTCGTCATCTGGTCGATCGGCCAGGCCTGCTACACCTACAGCACTGTGGTGCACCACAACGTGCAGACCGCGGCTTTGCCCTCGGACTTCTGGTTTCTGGTCTACGGCATCTTTGTGCTGCTGGCCGTCTGCTCCGTGGGAGAAGACCAGGATTCGACCGCCATCCTGATTGCGGACAGCGCCCAGGCGACGCTGGCGATCGTCCTGATTTACGTCACGCTGTTCATGAACAATCATTTCAGCCATCGGACGCTGCCGGCATCGCAGCTGACGTCGCTGTATCTGGGGGAGAATCTTGCGCTCGCGCTGACAGCGACGGTTCGGCTGCTGGCTATGCCGGATGGCGAGGACCGCTACTTCCATCGCGCGGCATGTATGTTCGCGTGGCTCATGATCCTGGTGTCCACGCCGCTGAATTATCTGGATGCATATGTAGGGCCGACCAACGGAACGGCCATCGAGGTGTGCTGGATGATCCCGTTCCTGGCGGTGGTGGTGATGGCCTTCTCGAAGGAGGAGGCGGCCAAGCCCGAGCCGGTGGCGAAGCATCGTTCCTGGGGCGCGATGATGGTGTACAACGCGAGCCCGGTCTTCTTCACGATGTGTGTGCTGCTGCTGGGGGCGCATACCGCGCAGCACCGGCCGGTAGTGGGATTCGCAGCCGTGGTGGGCGCGCTGCTGATTTACACCTTCCGCGCCACGATTCTGCAGACGCGGCTGCGCCAGGTGCAGGAGAGCCTGAATGACTCCGAGCGCAATCTGCGGGTGTTGAACAGCCAACTGCATGAGCAGAGCCTGATCGATCCGCTGACGCAGATCGCAAATCGGCGCCGCTTCGAGCAGGTGCTGGAGGTGGAGTGGAACCGTGCCTTGCGCTCCGGCTGGCCCATCTCGATCGTCATGCTGGACATCGACCATTTCAAGTCGCTGAACGATCGCTACGGCCATCTGCGCGGCGACGAATGCCTGACTGCGGTGGCGCAGATGCTGCGCCGCGACCTGCGCCGCGGCGGTGAGCTGCTGGCCCGCTACGGCGGCGAGGAGTTCGTGGCCGTGCTGCCCAACGTTGATGCCGCCGGCGCCATGCTGACGGCCGAGGCGATGCGCGCCCGCGTCCATCAGATTGGCCTTGAGAACCACGGTTCGCCCATTGGTCGGCTTACCATCAGCGTGGGCGTCTGCTCGGTGGTGCCAACTGCCGGGCTTACTCGCGAGGGCTTGGTGGACGCCGCGGATACTGCGCTGTACCGTGCCAAATCAAACGGGCGCAACCGCGCGGAGCTCTCCGACCCGATGCTGCCGGAGAAGCCGGAGACTGGTCGCGTGGCGTCCAATCTGGGCGCTCATCTGGTCGAAGAGTAGCCGCGGTGGTGATCAGCGAGTTTCGTTGAAAGCCGCTAACGACCGACCGCGCTCGCGACCGGCTCGCTCCTGCGTGCCACTTCGAGTGCCTGCGAGAGATCAGCGATGATGTCGCGCGGGTCTTCGAGCCCCACCGACAGGCGGACCAGGCCATCCGTGATGCCGATACGTTCCCGCATCGCGCGCGGCACATCTCCATGCGTCATGCTTACCGGATGCGTGATCAGGGTTTCGGCCGCGCCCAGATTCTCCGCCAGCACGCAGAGGCGCACGGCATTCATCAGGGCAATGCCGGCCTCCGCGCCCTGCTTTAATTCAAAGGACAACATGCCGCCATGCAGTCCGTGCTGGCGCTCCGCCAGTTCATGCTGGGGAAAGCTGGCGAGGCCCGGATAGTGGACGCGGGAGACATCGGGATGCTGCTCCAGCCACTCGGCGACAATCTGCGCGCCGCGTGAGTGCTGCTGCAGCCGCAGGGGCAGCGTCTTGATGCCCCGCGCGGTCAGCCACGCCTCGTGCGGAGACTGAATGGAGCCGAGCGTTTTGCGGATGAGGCGCAGACGGTCGAGGATTTTTTCCTCACGCGCTGCGATGGAACCGCCGACGGTGGAGTTATGGCCTTCGATGTACTTGGTGGTGGAGAGCAGCGTGATATCGGCGCCGAGGTCGAGCGGGCGCAGCAGCAGCGGCGTGAGGAAGGTGTTGTCCACGACCAGCAGCAGGCCGGCTGGGCGGGTGATGGCCGCGATGGCCGCGACATCGGTGAGCTTGAGCGTAGGGTTCGCCGGGGTCTCGATGAAGACCATGCGGGTGGATGGCTTGATGGCTGCCTTGACGGCCGCGGGATCTGCCGTATCGACGAAGCTTGACTCGACTCCGAAGTGGCCGAGCACCTGATCGAAGAGCCGCACCGTGCCGCCATAGACGACATCGGAGAGCACGACATGATCGCCGGATTTGAGCAGCGCGAGGAAGATGGCCGAAATGGCCGCCATGCCGGTGGCGAAACAGACCGCGGGCGGGGTGTCTTCGAGCGCGCCCAGCGCCTCTTCGAGGGCGGAGACGGTGGGGTTTGAGGCGCGCGAATAGGTGTGGCCCTTGTGAACGCCAACGGCTTCCTGGCGATAGGTCGTCGACTGATAGATAGGCGTCAGCAGCGCGCCGGTGGCGGGGTCGGCGTGCAATCCGCCATGCACGGCGCCGGTGAGATGGGAGTCGAGATCAAAAGCCTTGGAAGCAGACTTGGGGGCAGAATTCTTGGAATGATTGAGAGACATGGAATCCTCCTGGCACGGGAATGTCGAAACGGTCAACCGGAACACCGCGGCACCCTAGGCGGTGTGTGCACGAGAGGAGAGCGCTTCAGGCTCCTGGCGTGGACAGCGGACCGCCTAGGGTTCGCATGGCCATAGACATTCGCCGGGCTGGAGAAATGCGCTGCATGATTGAAATGATCGGAAATGGCTGCGCGAAAGTCAAGCTAAGCCGCGCGTAATCACGTGAACCGTTGCATTATCGCGGTGATCCGTGTTCCCAGGAAGTTTCCAAGATCCCAAATAGAGCATTCTCGCCTTTGGCGCTCATCTCCTTTTGCGTCGCGGACGATGTAGAGTCCTCGACCATCCAGGTTCATAACTACGAAATGATGATGGCTGCCAAGTTGGCCGAGATTGGCTCGATGTAAACGTCGGCAAGCTCAACATTTCCGTCCTGCTGGAGAGTCTGGCGAATTGGTGAGCGTTTTCGAACCGTCACTCTCGCGCTGAATTTGTCTCCGAGGTGGGCGTCTTGGATGAAACAAGTGAATTTTCGATCTGATCAGCCACGGTCGCTCCTTGCCCCTGAATGACGTTGTTACGGACCGAAATACGAGTTGCCAGCTACTTCAAAAGGTAAATGACAGTCCCATGGTGACGCGGTCGGGGCGCATGGGGCCGTCCAGCACCGGGCCGACGACGGTCAGGGTTGTTCCCGGATCCGTGTCGATGCCGGACAGGATCTCCTTCTGCGACTTCGTCCAGAAATCCGGTTGCGAGGTCAGCGTCTCGCGATAGTCGGCGCGGATCATCCATCTTGGCGTCAGGCGGTAGCGAACGCCTCCGCCGTAGTTAAGTCCGGGCTGGAAAATGCCTCCGCCATCCAGCGGCGGGTCGCTGCCGAAGTTATAGGCGGCGCTGATCAGACCGATATTGCTGAGGCCGAGCTTGAACCAGCCAGGCGCTTTTTTGATGGGTGCATCGGCGAGGTGCATGAGTTGCAGGGAAGGCCCGACTGCCAGGTATGGCCGCAGGCGCGAGGTCTTGGGGCGGAAGTTGACCAGCAGGTTGTAGGTGAATTGCGAGGTGTGCAGGGCGCTCTCGTCAAAGAGAACCAGGGCGATCTCCTGCTGACTCGTGGAATCGTTGCCGACGATCGCCAGGCCGAGATTGAACTCGGTGAAGCTGTGGTCGTAGCTGAATTCGTGAGACAGATATTTCTGCGGATTCAGCGTCACCGTTCCGCCAAGCTCCCAGCCATCGTGCAGGGAGTTGCCCAGCACCAGGGCGAGCACGTCGTCTGGATTCGGATCGGTCAGGATGTAAGCAACTGCGCCGCCGTTGCCGCCGTAGTAGCCGTGGAATCCTCCGCGGATGCCGAACTCCACGGATGGCGGCGCCCACCGCGCGGCCTTGGCATCGGCTGAAGGCGTCTGCGATCGGGGGCGTGTGGAAAGGCCGGCATATTCCTCCCGTGTGCGAAAGCCGGAGTCGATGGTGTAGCGCTCGCCCTCGACATTCATCTGCCGCTCAGGGGCCGTCTCTTTCCGCTTCTTCGCATCGAGTCCATAGCGGATGCCGGAATATGCCATGACGCCGACGTTGTCGCGCATGATGTTGTTCTTGAGCGTGAGCACCGTCTGCCGGGTGGTGCGGTCAAGGCGATTGCCGTGCGTGCGCAGCGCCATATTCTCCTGGCCGCTTGTTTCGTCGATCGGGTGTTGGCAGTCGTTCAGCTCCAGAACGGCAATGCGTCCATCCGTGATCAGCTCTTCGCCGGTGCCATTCTTTGCGTCCTTGGGGAGCCACGGCCGGGTGACCAGTTGCACGCCGGAGACGCAGCCGGTGTAGATCAGGTCATTCACCACCTTGGCGCGCTCGTTGTCGATATTGCTGTCGATCAGGTGGATGAAGGTCTTGTCCTTCTTCGAGAAGCCGATGCCGATGTCGTGCGTGGAGGAGGACGTCCAGACCTGCTGGCCGTTCCAGGTCTGCTGTGTGGTCCATATGCGCAGATGGTGACGCTTGGAGAAGGTGTTGAGCGTTTTGGCGTATGCAGTAATTCGGGTCTTTGCCATCCAGCACCAGGATGGACATTGGCGCGCGGCGGTATCCCTGATTCTCCGCGACAGACCGGATGGTGCCGTAGGTGGTTTGCGCGTTGAGGCTGTCGACGATGACCCATCCGCTTGCCGCGAAGGCGCGCGTGAGCGCATCGGCGCTGCCGATGAAGGCCAGATTGGTGAGATCGGAGGGAAGCTCCTTCGCGCCTGAGGTGAAGGTGCGAAACGGGAGCTTGTGCACCATTTCGCCAAGGTCTTTGCGTTGCCCATCAGAGGTCACGATGGGCGGGATGGTCTGTTCGCCCGCGTCCGGAAGATCGACTGGAGCGGCCAACTGGCCCAGCAACTCGGTACCGGCGGGGAGCGTGATCTCCGGTTCAGAAAAGCGCAGGACGCTCGCCGAGCCGGCAGTGGTAAAGATGGCGGCGATGGGATCGCCAAAAGCAAGGGTGCCGACGATGCCGGAGGCGCGATTGCTCAGCGTCGATGTGGACCGGATGCCCTGGATGCCGCCTTTCTTGTTGATGCTCTCGCGGGCATTTTCGACGCTGGTGATGCGGACCTGTATGGGGACCGCTCCGTGATTGGCAAGGACAAGATGATCGAAGCGCAGCTCGATCTCCGCGGTTTCGTGAGCCACTCCAAGCCCTACTTTGCGGACCTTCACTACCGAGCCCTCGACCGTAGTGCCGAGTGGAACGAGAATATTGCCCCCTTCTTCGTTGACCGGGGAGATCAGGATGCCGGTGATCTTTGTGCCTGCGCGAGTGGAGTAGGAGCTGATGGGCTGCTGGATGCGAATTTCCAGAGGAGTTCCTGCCGGAATTGTCTTCGCCGGAAGCGTGGTCGCGCAGGTCAGAATCGTGAGGCAGCAGGCAGCAATAGAACCGCAGAGCCCGTTCGGCAATTGCGCCCTCCTATAGGCAAACCAGATGTCGTTTCGATCGCGGGGGACGGCATCTGACGCTACCACGACTGCGCAGGTCCTTGCGACGAGAACTCACAGAATGGTTGCGGGAACCAGGAAAGCGTTTCTGAAACGGCTTCAAACGGGGCTTTCTCCAAGAGCAGCATCGAGCGTGCGGGGGAGAGTTCGTCGCCGCGCCCGGTTTCAGGGAGCAAGAAGAAGAGCATGAGGAAGGCCACGAGTGCCACGGCGCCAAGGCCGAGAAATGAGGCGCGGAAGCCGGAGAGGTGAATGAGATAGCCGCCATAAGTGTTGCTGAGTGCTGCGCCGCCGCCCACTGCAGTCGCCAGTGCGCCGGAGGCGAGATTGAAGCGTCCGGTGCCGCGCGTCCGGTCGGCGACGACGAGTATGGCGACAACGCCAAAGATGGCGTTCGCAATGCCGTCGAGACACTGGATGGCAATAAGGGCGCCGGGCAGATTTGTGAGGGTGTAGAGGACTGCGCGTGCCGGCAACACGCCGAATCCCACGAGCAGTAGTGGGCGGCGTCCATGCCGATGCGCCTGCAGGCCGATCCATGCGGCGGTGAAGGAAATGATGAGTTGCGTAACGATGACGCAGGCTGTCATAAAGGCAATCGCCGCTTTCGTGTCATGCCTGCTGAGCAACTCGCCGAGCTCCGGCAGCATGGCAGCATTCGCGAAGTGAAAGAGGAAGCAGCAGACGAGGAAGAGCAGCAGCACACGATCGTGCGCGAGCAGCCGCAGAGTAGCGACAAGGCCCTGACCTTTCTCGACACGCTCGCAACCGCCGCGAGCGAGCTCGTAATCGATCTCTCGCTGGTTTGATCAGCAGAGTAGCTGAGATCGTCGGAGCGACGAGGCAGGCCGCGGCAAGAAAGATGGCGCGATTGCCAAGGTAGTGGGCTCACCGACGAGCATCGAGCAGGGCGGCGGCAACGTTCCCGGCGGAGTTGAAGGCCTGATTGCGGCCGAATTGGCGTGCGAAGCCGCGCTGACCGACCAGCCCCATTGTGATTGCGGCGAGCGCCGGCGCAAGAAACGGGGCCGGCGCCGCCGATCAACGACTGGGCGCTATACACCGCGACCTTGCTCGTCTTCCACGCGAGCAGCATCGCGCCGATTCCCAGCACGAGCGAGCCGGCAACGACAATCAGACGCTTGCGGCGCACCTGATCGACGATGCCGCCCGGCGGGAGTTTGCAGCAGGACCGTCATCAGGCCGCCGACGGTGAGCGCATAGAGAGCCGCGGACGGGGTCCAGTGGGAAGCAACGAGGTAGGCAGCGAGAAATGGACCGAGGCCGGTCTGCACGTCTGCGAGAAAGAAGTTGCTGGCCTCAAGGGCCCGGAGGCTGGTGCGGCTGGGGTGCGGAGCGCGCTAACCGGAGAAGAGTGGCCATAACTAAACAGACGAGTCCGGGGATCCCGGCCTACCCTCCGGTGAGCAAATCCTGCAATAGGATGCGGCGATTTGCAGGGCCTTGCTGAATATTTGTGCAACAAGCAACTCGGCGGAAGCATCTCGAATCGCCCGCCGCACACAAGGCTTTGCGCTGGGCGGCGAAATGTGACAGAGTATCCAGAACCCCACAATTTCCTTTGCGCCGCGATCCCTGTCGCATCCGGTGTGTTGTTTCTGGGGCGTCTTCGTGTCGTGTTGTCCTGGTCGATGAGTACCATCTGCCGAACTCCCTGCGTAGTCCGGCGACCCAGACTCAACCTCTGCTCGAAGGGAGCCGGATGCGTTCTTTGGTGAAGTGTTGCGGTGTGGCGGTGGGCCTGGCGTTGCTGCCAGTGTGGGCCCATGCGCAGGCGGCGGGTGCGCCGAGCGCGGCGGATATCGCCGCGTTGAAGCAGGCAGTGGCGGATGCCAAAAATGTCCGCGGACAACTCATGGATGCTGGTGAGCTCGGCGCTGGTGCTGATGATGACCGGGCCCGGCCTGGCGCTCTTCTACAGCGGCCTGGTGCGCAAGAAGAACGTGCTGGGCACCATGATGCAGAGCTTCGCCATGATGGCGATCATCACGGTGACCTGGGCGATGCTCAGCTACAGCCTGGCCTTCGATGCCGGCACGAGCTTCATCGGCGGGCTGCACCATCTCTTTCTGCACGGCGTGGGCACGGCGCCGGATCTCGCCTATGCGGCTTTCCCGGCGCAGACCTACATGATCTACCAGATGATGTTCGCCATCATCACGCCGGCGCTGATCACGGGCGCATTTGCGGAGCGCATGAAGTTCAGCGCGATGGTGGTGTTCACCGTGCTGTGGTCGTTCGTGGTGTATGACCCGATGGCCCACATGGTGTGGGGACAGGGCGGCCTGCTGAATGCGTCGGGCGGCAAGTTTCCGTGCCTCGACTTTGCCGGCGGCACGGTCGTGCACATCACCTCCGGCGTCTCGGCGCTGGTCTGCGCGCTCTATCTGGGCAAACGCGTCGGCTATCCCACGGAGAAGATGGCGCCGCATTCCGTGGTGCTGAGCTTTATCGGCGCGTGCCTGCTGTGGGTGGGCTGGTTTGGATTCAATGCGGGCTCGGCGCTCTCCTCCGGTCCGCTGGCCACCAGCGCCTTTGTGAACACGCATCTTGGCGCGGCGGCCGCGGCGATCGGCTGGATGGTCGCGGAGTGGATCCGGCAGGGCAAGCCGAGCGCGCTGGGCGGCATCTCCGGTGCGGTCGCCGGACTGGTTGCCATCACGCCGGCGGCGGGTTTTGTGCAGCCGATGTCGTCGCTGCTGATCGGACTGCTGGCCGGCCTGGTCTGCTACACCATGGTGGCCGTGGTGAAGCAGCGCCTGGGCTATGACGATTCGCTCGATGCCTTCGGCGTGCATGGCGTGGGCGGCACACTGGGCGCGCTGCTGACCGGCGTCTTCGCTTCGAGTGCGATCAATCCGGTGTTCAAGGATGCGGCAGGGAAGACGCTGCCGGTGGGCGTGATCGAAGGCCACTGGGGGCAGATGGGCAATCAGATCGTAGGCATCCTGATCGCGATTGTGCTATCAGTGGTCGGCACGTTTGTATTGCTGAAGCTGGTCGATCTCGTTATCGGGCTGCGCATGTCGCCGGAGGACGAGATGGAAGGCATGGACGTGACCCAGCATGGCGAAGAGGGATACGACTGGGCCTAGATTCGTCCGGTCCGAGGAGCAGGCATGCAGAAGATTGAAGCGATCATTCAGCCATCGCGGCTGGACGCTGTGAAAGAGGCGCTGATCGAGATCGGCGTGGAAGGCATGACGATTCTGGAGGCGCGCGGGCATGGCCGCCAGAAGGGCCACACGGAGTTTTACGGGGCCGCGAGTACACGGTGGATCTGCTGCCGAAGGTGAAGCTCGAACTGGTGGTCCACGACGAGGCGGCGGAGAAGGTGATCCAGGCGATCCTCACGACGGCGCGCACCGGCCACATCGGCGACGGCAAGATCTTTGTGTCGCGCATCGACGAAGCGATCCGCATCCGCAACGACGAGCGCGGCGAGACGGCGCTTTAGCCGCCGCGAACGCGCGTGGGAGGTCATGCGATGACCCAGCCATTGGCTTCAGTCAGCGCCGCGGCGGACTACTATCGCGCGGAGTTCGCCGCCCTGGAAGCTTCGTTTGCACGCAACGGCGACGGCGCGGCCTGCCTGCGGCGGCGCACATCGCTGGTGGACACGCTGGTGACCGGACTGTGGTCGCTGCTGGGCGGTACTGCGCGGCCGATCGCCCTGGTGGCTACGGGCGGCTACGGACGCCGCGAACTCTTCCCCTATTCCGATATCGATCTGATGTTTCTCTGCGCCGATGCGCGGGTGGAGTCCGCCGCGCGCGATCTGATCCGCACCATGAGCCAGGCGCTGTGGGATACCGGCCTGCGGGCCAGCACCATCACGCGCAGCGTGCGCGAGTGCGATCGCTTTACGGTGGAGAACTTCGAATTCACATTGTCGCTGCTGGACCGGCGGCTGCGTCGGCGGCGATGCCGCGCCGTATGCATTGCTGAAGGAGAAGGTGCTCCCGGCGCGTGATTGCGCGCGAGGCCGACACCATCCAGCGGCTCCTGCAGAAGTCGCTCTATGACCGCTATGCGCGTTTCGGCGGAACCATCTTTCACCTGGAGCCGAATGTGAAGGACGCGCCCGGCGGACTGCGCGATCACCACACGGCGCAATGGTGTACGGCGCTGACGAGGATTCGCGAGACGAAAGCGTGGCCGCGGAGCGGCGATCTTTCGCCGGATCCGGAGGTGCAGGCAGCGGTCGAATTCATGACGGCGACGCGGTGTTTTCTGCACCTGCGCGCGCACCGCGACGACAACATCCTGAGCTGGCATGCGCAGGATGAAGCCAGCGCGAAGAGCATTGGGCTGGACACCGGCGGCACGGCGGATCCTGCGTACTGGATGCGCACCTACTACCGGCATGCCCGCACGATTTCGCGCAGTGTGGCGCCGCTGCTGGAGCAGCCGCCCGCGGCGCGGCCGTTTTTCGCGCGCCGGCGGCGGAAGGTCACGCTCGAGGGAACTCCGTTTGTGCTGGCGGACGGGCGCATCGATCTGGAAGACGACCAGACGAATATCGATCCCGAGTCCATGCTGCGTGTCTTTGCGGAGATCGCAGAGCAGGGCTCGCGGCTCACGGTGCGCGCCGAGTCCGCCATCAGCGATGCGCTGCCGCTGCTGAACCTGCATCTGCCGGAGGGGCCGTTTCTGCGCGCCGGGCTGCAGCGCATCCTGCTGGGACGCCATGCGGCACAGGCGCTGCGCACCATGCACACGCTGGGTGTTCTGGAGATGCTGGTGCCGGAGTTCCACGGCATCGATGCGCTGGTGATCCGCGATTCCTATCATCGCTACACGGTGGATGAGCACACTTTTCTGACCATCGAAAATGTGCATGCGCTGCGCGATGCCGCGCAGGATTGGGAGCGGCGTTTCTCCGGGCTGCTGGACGAGATCGACCGGCTGGAGCTGCTGCTGCTGGCGCTGTTGCTGCACGACACCGGCAAGGCCAGCCGCAGTGGCGATCACACGACGCAGAGCGGGGAACTGGCTGAGGCTGTGCTGGACCGGCTGGAATTCGAGGCGGAAGAGCGCGAGATCGTGCTGGCGCTGGTGCGCGATCATCTGGCGATGTCGGCGGCGCTGCGCCGCGACATCTTCGATCCGGAGACACTGCGCGCGCTGGCGGAAAAAGTAGCGACGCCGATGCGGCTGCGCATGCTTTGCCTGATGACCTATGCCGATGTGCGCGCGGTGAATCCGGAGGCGCTGACGCCGTGGAAGGCGGAGAACCTGTGGCAGCTCTTCATCGCGACCTCGAACTGGATGGACCGCAACGTGGACGAGGAGCGCTACCATGCTTCCGTCGATCCGGCGCTGCTGCGGCGCGTCACCGCGCTGGTGCCGGACCGTAAGGAGCAGTTGCAGCGATTTCTCGAAGGGCTGCCGCAGCGCTACGTGCAGACCCGCCTGCCGGAGCAGATTCGCGCGCATCTGGAGATGTCCAGCCGTCTGGAGCAGCAGCCGGCGCAGCTCTCTTTGCGCAAGACGCGGCACCTGTTCGAGCTGGTTCTGATCGCGAAGGACCGTCCGATGCTGTTCGCCGATATCGCCGGCACGCTCTCTGCGCTGGGCATGAACATCGTGAAGGCAGAGGCATTCGCGAACGATGCGGGCGTGGTGGTGGACAGCTTCCTGTTCGCCGATTCCTTCGGCACGCTGGAGCTGAATCCGTCGGAGTTCGGCCGCTTCACGCAAAAGGTAATGGATGCGGTGACGAAACGAACCTCCGTGGACGGGCTGATGCGCGCGCGGCGGCACCTGCACATGCTGCCGGTGAAGATGCGGGTGGAGACGCGCATCTCCTTCGATGACACCGCTTCGAGCGCAAGCACGGTGATGCAGGTGGTGGCGCAGGACGGGCCCGGCCTGCTGCGCACGATTGCATCGGTGATCGCGACGCTCGGCTGCGACATCCGCGTCGCGCTGATCGACACGGAGGGCGAGCTTGCCGTGGACGTCTTCTACCTGACGGAATCGAAGCGGCCGCTCGACGATGCGCTGAAGGCGCGGCTGGCGGACGAGCTGACCGCGGCCATCCAGACACTGCGGCCGACTGCGGCGCTCGCCCGCTGAGCTGCGATCGCTCGCTGATCAGGCTTGCGGGCGGGGCGTCAGCTTCACCAGCATGCGCTGCGTTGCCTGCCAGTCCACCAGCAGGACTTCCGCGCGCTGGCTGCGCGCGCTGGCGGCGTGGAGGGTGAGCAGCTCGTAGACCTGCGCCGCGGACTCCGGATCATCTGCGAGGGATGACGCGTCGAGAAAATCGGGATGGTAGCGCTGCTCGCTGACGAAGCTGCCGTCCTCATCGAGCACCCATGCGATGCCACCGGTCATGCCGGCGCCGAAGTTCTGGCCGGCACGGCCCAGCACCAGCACGGCGCCGCCGGTCATGTACTCGCAGCCGTGATCGCCGACGCCTTCGACGACCGCGACTGCGCCCGAGTTGCGAACCGCGAAGCGCTCGCCGGCGCGTCCGGCGGCCAGCAGGCGGCCTGCTGTGGCGCCATAGAGCGCGACATTGCCGAGCAGGACGTGATGCGAGCTTTCACGCGCGGCGTCGCCTTCGGCGCGAAGCACGATCTCGCCGCCGCACAGAGCTCTTGCCGACGAAGTCATTGGCGAGTCCTTCGAAGACCAGCCGCATGCCGGGAACAGCAAAGGCGCCGAAGGACTGGCCGGCCACGCCTTGAAGCTCGATCTCGATGGGTGCGACCGGGTTGCCGCTGGTGCAGCCGTTCCAGCGCCAGCTCGCCGGCAAGGCGCGCGCCGACGGCGCGATCGCTGTTCGCAATCTCGCTGCTGACGGAGAAGGGTTTGCCTTCGCGCGCGGCGGCGAGCGCCGGCTCCAGCCACTCGTCGTCAATGGGCGTATCTGTTTGCGGGCGCACATTGCGCTGCCCCGCCCAGGCGCGCACGCCATCCACCGGCGCCGCCAGCATGCGGGTGAGATCGAGCGCGCCGATGCGGCGCGTCTGTTCCAGCAGATCGGTGCGGCCCACGGCGTCAGCCAGGCTCGCGAGACCCAGACCGGCGAGCATGTGGCGCAGATCGTCGGCGAGGCCTTCGAAGAAGCGGATGATGTGCTCCGGCTTGCCGCGGAATTTTGCGCGCAACTCCGGCTTCTGCGTGGCGATGCCGGTGGGGCAGGTGTTGAGGTGACACTGCCGCGCCATGTCGCAGCCGATAGCGACCAGCACTGCGGTGCCGAAGGCGTATTCATCGGCGCCCAGCATCGCGGCGATCAGGACATCGCGCGCTGTCTGCAGGCCGCCGTCGCAGCGCAGGCGCACGCGCCCGCGCAGGCCTTCTGCGAGCAGAGACTGCTGCGCTTCGGCAAGGCCCAGCTCCCAGGGATTGCCGGCATGCTTGATGCTGGAGAGCGGCGATGCGCCGGTGCCGCCGCTGTGGCCGGCGATGACGATGTAGTCCGCGAAGGCCTTGGCGACGCCGGCAGCGATAGTGCCCACGCCGAAGGACGAGACCAGCTTGACCCCGATGGCGGCGCGCGGATTGACGCGCTTCAGGTCGTAGATGAGCTGCGCGAGATCTTCGATCGAGTAGATGTCATGATGCGGCGGCGGGCTGATGAGCATGACGCCGGGCTGCGCGTGGCGCAGGCGTGCGATCAGCTCGGTCACTTTGTGCGCGGGGAGCTGGCCGCCCTCGCCGGGCTTCGAGCCCTGCGCGATCTTGATCTCGATCTCTTCCGCGTTCGCGAGGTATTCAGCAGTGACGCCAAAGCGTCCGGAGGCAAGCTGCTTAATCTTGTTGTTGCGCAGACCGCGACCGCCGGTGAGCGGATCGGGTGCAAACACAACGGGATCCTCGCCACCTTCGCCGGTATTCGAGCGTGCGCCGAGCAGGTTCATGGCCTCGGTGATGGTCCCGTGCGCTTCGGGACTGAGCGAGCCGAGCGACATCGCCGAGGCGATGAAGCGGCGCGTGATCTCGTGCGTGGGCTCAACAGCATCCTCTGCCAGGGATGGGCCAGCGGCGCGGATGTTGAGCATGTCGCGCAGCGTCTGGGGCGCGGCTTCGGAGGCTGCCGTCAGGACATTCAGCGTTTGCGGCTCTGCCACCGCGACCGCGCCGCGCACCGATCCGACGCTGCTCTGCACCACTTTGACGCGCTGCGGCTGCCAGGCATGCGGCTCCGCAGTGTCAGCTTTGCGGAAGCGCACCCAGCCGTAGTCCGGCAAGTCTGTGCCGGCAGGCGCACCGGAGGCTGGCGGCTCCGGATGGAAGGTTTCCTGCCAGGCGCGTCGGACCTGCAGCTTCGATCTCGGCAAAGCCGATGCCGCCGAGCGGTGCGGTCGAGCTGCGCAGGCAGCGATGGATGACATCGTCGTTGAGCCCGATGGAGTCGAAGAGATGCGCGCCGCGATAGCTGTCCACCACGGAGATGCCCATCTTCGACATGATCTTCGCGAGACCCTGATCGAAGGTCTTGAGCATGTTCTTCTCGCCCGTTTCCGGAGCAGCGGCGGCAGCGGTCTGCAGAGCGAGCCATGGGCACACGGCGCCCGGCACCGACAGCCAGCAGCATGGCGGCATGGTGCAGATCGCGGCAGTCTCCGGCTTCGACCGCAAGGCCGACTCGCGTGCGGATGCCGGCGTCGATGAGCGCGTGATGCACCGCGCCAGTGGCCAGCGCCATGGGAACGGGCAGCTTCTCCGGGCCAGCCGGCATGTCGGTGAGCAGCAGCAATTGCGCGCCGCCGGTCACCAGTGCGGTTGCTTCGATGCAGAGGCGGTCGATCGCAGCGGAGAGTGTCTCGGTGGTGGAGAAGACGCACTCGAGCACCGCTGTGGGCAGATCGGCAGCCAGCGGATGGCTGCGCTCGCGCAGCGCCTCCACCTGGCCGAGCGAGAGGAATGGCGAGGAGAGCGAGAGGCCGGGGATGCGGGCGTGCGGATCGAGCAGGTGCGGCCACGGGCCGAGACGGGTGTGCAATTGAACGACGCAGGCCTCGCGCAATGCGTCGATCGGCGGATTGGTCACCTGCGCGAAGCGCTGGCGCAGATAGTTGTAAACGGGGCGTGGCGAGCGGGCGAGCGCGGCAATGGGCGTGTCGTCGCCCATGGACCAGACGGCATCCTTGCCATCGACCGCCATCGGCTGCAGCACCATGCGGACATCCTCGCGCGTGTAGCCGAAGAGCCGCTGCAATTCGAGCAGCCGCTCCGCGGGCAGACCACTCTTCCACCCGACGGCATCGGTAAGGGCGAGGTCGGAGACGAGCGTCTCGTACTCTACTTCTCGATCGAAGCGGGCGAGAATCTCACGCGTGTTCAGGACCTCATAGCTCTTCAGATCGACGACCAGCATCTCGCCCGGACCGAGACGCCCGCTCTCGAGAACCGATTCAGGGTCGAGATCGACCAGACCAGCCTCAGAGCCGGCGACCACCAGGCCACCGCGAGTGATGAAGTAGCGGCAGGGCCGCAGCCCGTTGCGGTCGAGCGCTGCGCCGACAAGGTGGCCATCGGCGAAGGTGAGGGCAGCGGGGCCGTCCCATGGTTCCACGCAGTCGGCGTGGTAGTGCATGAACTCGGAGACCTTTTCGAGCTTCGCCGGCGGCACCAGCATGCGGACCGCCTGGCTCACGCTGCGGCCATTGCGGGCCAGCAGCTCCACGGCCTCATCGAGGCTGGTGGAGTCCGAGCCATCGGGCGAATAGAGCGGGTGGTACTCGGCTGGAATGGTGGAGGCGCGGGCGTCCATGCGCGCGCGATTGCCCCATACGGTATTGATCTCGCCGTTGTGCGCGAGCATGCGCAGAGGCTGAGCACGGCTCCACGCAGGCTCGGAGTTGGTGGCGTAGCGCTGATGGAAGATGGCGAACGCGGTTTCGTATGCGGGATCGGCGAGATCGGGATAGTAGTCCGCGAGCAGGCGGCCGGCGCAGAGCGCCTTGTACACAATGGTGGAATCAGAGAGCGAGCAGATGTGGACGGCGGTCTTCTTGCCGCTCAAACTGCTTGCGCGCGAGGAAGAGGCGGCGATCCAGATCAGCGGGATGCGCGGAGATGAGCGCCTGCAGGATGCGCGGCGCGGAGGCCAGCGCCTGCTGGCCCAGATGCTCGGGACGCGTGGGAACTTCGCGCCAGGCCATCAGCCGACAGCGATGCTCCTTCAACGCTTCTTCGAAGCTCTTCTGCGCCGGGGCGGGATCGATGGCGGCAGGGAAGAAGCAGACGCCCACGGCGAGAGTGCGGTCGGCCTTCAGCGTGAGCCCTGCGGAACGCAGCAGAAAGTTGCGCGGGACCTGCGTCATGATGCCGACGCCGTCGCTGCTTTTGCCATCGGCGGCCACCGCTCCGCGATGCGCAAGACGGCCCAGCGCGGTCAGCGCGTGGGTCAGCACCTCGTGCGACGGCTCATTCGAGACACGCGCAACAAAGCCTACGCCGCAGGAATCGTGATGGAAGCGCGGGTCAAGCAGAGAGAGGGACGGGACAGGGCAGAGCCGGGGCGCGCGTCAGCGCTTTGGGTCGATACTTCGGTACACGAGGACGCAGAAGTGGCAGTCGCAGGGTGCCAGTGGTTCGCCATAGTTCACTATAAGCCGGATTGTTGTCATTAGCACCCATGAGTCTCACGGGAAATTTCGTAATGCCTCAGGGCCAGAGCGGGAAACGTGGCATGGAATGTGAGCGCATCCGGCGCATGCCGCATACTGGAAATACGATGAGTCCCCTGCTATGGAAGCCAGAGAGCTGGCCGTCGCGCCTGGAGGAGTTGGAGGCGCGCACGGGCGACCTGAAGGAAGTGCCGCTGCGCCGCGATGTCCGGTCGCTCGGCATGTTGCTCGGTGAAGTGCTGCGGGAACAGGCCGGCGAGCGGCTGTTCCACCTGGAAGAAGATCTGCGGCAGCTCTCGATTGAGCGCCGCGAGGCGGCAACTACGGGAGATGCGACCCGCGCTGCACAGCTTTTGAAGCAGCAGATGGACGCGGGTCGACGGACCTGGATCTCCCGGATGCTTACCAGCTGACGCGCGCCTTCGCCTACTACTTCGAGCTGATCAACCTGGCGGAGACGAACCACCGCAAGCGGCGCCGCACCTCCATGCAGATGAGTGTCGAAGATGGTGGCCGCGGTACGCAGAATGCCGTCCAGCGCGGCTCGTTCCGCGGCACCCTGCGCGCCATGCGGCAGGCCGGCATCGATGCGGATGCGGCATTCGCGTTCATGGAGCGCGTGCACATCACGCCAGTCTTCACCGCGCACCCGACGGAGGTGGCGCGGCGCTCGGTGCTCTACAAGCGGCGGCGGCTTAGGTGCGCTGCTGGAGGAACTGGACCGCATTCCGCTGCCCGACTGCGGAGCTGGAGCGGTTGCAGTCCGCGGTTGCGGCGGAGATCACCGCGCTGTGGCAGACGGATGAGGTGCGTGCGCGGCGGCCGCTGGTGAGCGACGAAGTAAAGATGGGGCTGGATTACTACCACGCCTCGATCTTCGCGACCGTGCCGGCGCTGTACGCGGAGCTCGCTTCGGCATTTGCCGCCGAGTATGGCCGCGAGCTCTCGCCGGCGGAGATGCCGCTGATGCTCAGCTTTGGATCGTGGATCGGCGGCGACCGCGACGGCAATCCATTTGTCACACCAGAAGTGACAATCGAGGCGATCACAGGCGCGCGGGAGCACATCCTGGCGTTTTACCGGGAGCAGGTGCAATCGCTCTTCGACCTGCTGACCAGCTCGGTGCATCAGGTGGACACAAGCGCGGCACTTGCGCAAGCGCCTGGAGGGCTATCTGGCCCAGACCTCGCATGCGGCAGCGGAAACGGCGGAGCGGTATGCGCTCGAGCAATACCGCCGCTTTCTGCTGTGCATGCAGCGGCGCCTGGACGGAGACGCGGAAGCGACCGGAGGGTTGAAGCCCTACGGCGACGCGGCGGAGTTCCGCGACGATCTGCTGCTGCTGCGCGCAAGCCTGGCGGAGAATCGTGGCGAGCGCATTGCGGCGGAGCTGGTCGATCCGTTGCTGCTGCAGTTGCGCACCTTCGGCCTGCATCTGCATACGCTGGATGTGCGTCAGCATGCGCGCCGCCACGAGCTGGCGGTCCGCGAGGTGGCCGCGGCCGCCGGCTGCGCTGCTGCCGACGGGAAGGCCGCCGAAGCACTGCAGCCGGAGAGCGAAGACGTGCTGGATACGCTGCGGACGGTCGCGCGGCTGCAGCAGGGGCCTCATCGCGAATCCATCCGGCACTACGTGATCAGCGGCGCAGCTTCCGTCGAGGATGTGCTGCGCGTCGTCGGGCTGGCGCGCATCGCCGGCGTGCAGGTGGAGGGCGGCAATGGGCTGCATGGCCTGATGCCGGTACCGCTCTTCGAATCGATCGAGGACCTGCAACGCGCGCCGGAGATCTGCCGCGCGCTGTGGAGTTCGGCGGAATATCGCAAGCTGCTGGCCTCCTGGAACAACACGCAGGAGCTGATGCTCGGCTACTCGGACTCGAATAAAGACGGCGGCATGCTGACCAGCACCTGGGAGATCTACCGCGCGCATCGCGCGCTGCATCAGGTGGCCGCGGGAGTGCAACGTACACCTGCGGCTGTTCCATGGCCGCGGCGGAACGGTGGGCCGCGGCGGCGGTCCGACGCACCGCGCGATCTATGCGCAGCCTTTCGACAGCTTTGAGGGGACAGTTGCGCATCACCGAGCAGGGCGAGGTGCTGAGCTTCAAGTACGGCGATGTGGTTCTGGCAGAGCGCAATCTGGAACTGATGCTGGCGGCATCGCTCGATGCACTGGCGCGGCCGAATGACCGAATCGGCGACGGGCGGCTCAGCGGACGCACGGAGCCGGCCTGGGAAGCGGCGATGAATACGCTCTCGGATGAGAGCTTCGCGTTCTATCGCGAGCACGTCGTCGATGATCCCGAGGTGCTCGAGTATTTCGAGCAGGCGACGCCGGTTGCCGAGCTTGAAAATGTGCGCATCGGCTCGCGTCCTTCGCGCCGCAGCGGCAAGCCTAGTCTGGCGGATCTGCGCGCCATCCCCTGGGTCTTCGGCTGGACGCAGAGCCGGCATCAACTGCCGGCATGGTTCGGCGTGGGTTATGCGCTGACTCGCTTTGCGGAGCGCGATCTGCCGCTGTTGCGGGCGATGATGGCCCGCTTTCCGCTGTTCATCGATCTGGTGCGCAATGTCGAGATGGCGCTGGCCAAATCCGATTTCGGCATCGCGAAGCTCTACAGCGAGCTGGTCAAAGACAAGGCACTGCGCGAGCGCGTCTACCGCAAGCTGAAAGAAGAGTTCGAGCGGACGGAGCAGGCTGTGCTGCTGGTGACCGGACAGAAGGCGCTGCTGGAATCGAATCCGGTGCTGGCACGTTCCATCCGGCTGCGCAATCCGTACGTCGATCCCATGAGCCTGATTCAGGTGGAGCTGCTGCGACGCAAGCGCGACGGCGACAACTCCGATGCGCTCAATCGCGCGCTTGGCGCGACCATCAACGGCATCTCCGCGGGGCTGCGCAACACCGGTTGAGGCGGTGTTGCGGCTTAGATGCGAGTGAGCACGAGCGCTGAGGGGATGGGTAGATTTGCTTTTTCCTGGCGCTCGCGACTGGCATTGTCGAGAGAGAGACTGGCAGCCGCCAGCAGCGCATCCACGGTGTCTCCATCTGCCGGAAAGCAACTGAGGCCGATGCAGGCAGTCACCTGCGGGCTGCCCTCTGGAAGCGTCAGCAGGCCGGCCTCCCGCACTGCCGCGCGGAGATCGCGCACGCGCGCTTCAGCGATGTCCGATGTTAGGCCGGGGAAGAATATACCGAACTCATCGCATCCGAGGCGGGAGAGCAGGTCGCCTTCGCGCACCGTGAGACGGAAGCAATCGGCGACCTGGCGCAGCATGCGATTCGCATCGATCAGCTCCGACGCTCTGATTGATTTCGCCAAAAGCATCGAGATCGCAAATTACGAGTATGCCGGTTAAGTTAGCATCTCTGCAGCGAATGAGACCGCGGGAGAGCCAGGCGCAGAAGGTCTGAGCGTCCAGGAGCCCGGTGATAAGGTCGATTTCGTGCGGCTCACCTGTAACGAGTGAATCCATGTGGGTCAATATGCGGTTTGACTCGGGGGTCGCGATCCCGCTGGATGCCAACACTGATACCGTCTGTTGCGTTGCCTCTGTCTCCGATTCGAGCACGGCTTCCAGTTCCTCCATGATCTCGGCCACCGGATGAAATGGCGGATTTTGCTGCGCCGCTCCGATTGGCTGTCGTTTGTTGAGAGGGGCGGACCAATAGATCACCGCCGATGTCGATGCGACCACTGCCATCGCGAACAAACTTAGAGGAATCGGCCAGTCCAGATGCGCGGCGAGCGCTGCCAGGAGAGCGCCGAGGATCGGCAGGATGGCGAACAACGTGCGCGGCAATGGCGATCGAGGCATGTGATGTGGTGTTTGGTGTCGAGGCCCTGGACGGTGAAGACCAGACTGAGGTTGAGCATAGCGTCCCTTGCTTGTTCCGGCTCCCCGCCTTCCGTACCGATGGCTACAACTTTTGAAGCAGAAACAAATCGGAGAAATGGACGAGGGCCGTGAGGGCGTGCGCTGCGGTCCAGTCCTGTATTCTCAGACGCGTGAAGAATCGCAGCATCTGGCGGGGCATTGCTCACATTCTGGCCGCCATCATTCCAATCAGCGTGGTATGTGTCTCGCAGTTGAGCAGCCCTTCCGCCGTTGCAGCCGCAGCGCAGCAATCGTCCACAAATGCGGGTGCGAGCTACAGCCAAGTTGCGCCGATTCTGCAGTCGCGATGTGCGAGCTGTCACAATTCGCAGGGTGGCGCGCCTTTTAGCCTGCTGACCTACGAAGACGCGAAACAGTGGAGCGGCCAGATTTTGGAGGTGACCCAGAACCGCTACATGCCGCCCTGGCTGCCTGCTTCGGGCAAAGGCGATTTCTTGGGAGAGCGGCGCCTTTCCGACGGCGAGCTGGAGGCGATACGCGCTTGGGTGGGTGCGGGTGCTCCGGCCCCAGCCACGGCCCAGGCAAGCCCGGCAGAAGCGCCGGCGTGGCAGCTCGGCAAACCGGATGCCATCCTTACGTTGGCAGAGCCGGTGGCGCTATCCGGCAATGGGCAGGACGTGTTCACCAATCTCGTTGTGCCTTTTACGGGAGACCAGACGCGAAGGCTCCGCGCGATTCAGATTCGGCCCAGCGATCCGCAGGCCGTACGCAGCGTGCTGCTTTCCTTCGACGAGAGCGGTGTTTTGCGAGAGACGAATGGATGGAAGCAGGGAATTGCCGGCATGGAGCCGCCGGAAAACGCTGCGCAGGGAGCGGGAGGCCTGACCTTCTGGTCGCCGGGGCGGCAAGCATTGAAGCCGAGAGCGGGTGAAAGTTGGACGCTCAAGGCGGGCGGCGATCTGCTGCTGACCACACACCTGAAGACCACCGGCAAGAAGCTCATGCTGCAATTCCAGATCGGCTTGTACTACGAGAAGGCCGCATTAGGTGCGGAGAAAACCACATCTGGCGCAGGTCGCGCAACCATTTTGCGACTGAGGCACCGCGGCCCGATCGAAATACCGGCTGCGGCCTCTTCCACAACGTTCGAAGACAGTTACACATTGCCTCGGGCTGCCGCGGTCAGCGTGATCTATCCGCGCGCACACTTTCTGGCGCGCAGTTTCGACGCGTATGCGACGACGCGGGGCGGCAAGCAGGTGTGGCTGCTTTCGATTCCCAAGTGGGATGTGGACTGGGTAGAGGTCTATCAGTATCGGCGGCCGGTGATGCTGCCGAAGGGAACTATCATTCATTGGAAGGTCAGCTACGACAATTCCGCGGAAAACCCGCACAACCCGAGCGATCCGCCAGTTGCCGTGCACGGCGGGATTGGTGCAGCGGATGAAACAGACGCGCTGCTGCTGGAGATGGAGCCGCCTGCGGGCACGAACGCCATGGTGTGGCGCAAGATAATGGAAGCCGCTGCGAAATAGTCAGTTCTGCTTGGCTTCGAGTTCTGCCCATCGCGCGTAGAGTGCGTCGGTTGCCGCCTGTGCAGTTGCCAGTTCGTCCAGCGCAAGCTGCAATCGCGCCGCGTCGCTGGCGATGGCTGGGTCGTTGACGGCAGCCTGGGCGCGCTGGAGTGCTGTTTCAGCGTCCGCAACGCGATCTTCGATGGTTTCGTAGTCGCGCGCTTCAAGATACGAGAGCTTTTTCCGCGCGGAACGCGCGGAAGTGCCGGACGCAGGGGGCTGACCTCCGCCGGAGGACGACCGCTGCGCTGCCTCGCGCTGCTGCTGGCGCTCATCGCGCCACCCCTCCCACTGCAGATAATCGGCAAACTGGCCCGCTCCTCCGTTGCCGTCGAGCCCGAGCACCACTGTCGAAACGCGGTCGAGCAGGTAACGATCATGCGTGACCAGAACCAGCGCGCCGCAAAATTCGAGCAAGCTCTCTTCGAGGATCTCGAGCGTAGGAATATCGAGATCGTTAGTCGGCTCATCAAGCAACAGCAGATCCGCCGGTTCGAGCATCAGGTTCGCGATGAGGACACGCGCTCGCTCGCCACCGGAGAGGTTCGCCACCGGTTGGTTGAGCTGCTCGCCTGTGAACAAGAAACGCGATGCCCAGGAGGCCACGTGGATGACGCGATCCTGGTACACGACCGAGTCGCTGTCCGGCGCGAGCGCGCGGCGCAAAGAAAGCGATTCGTCGAGCCGGCGGTTTTGGTCGAAGTAGACGATGCGCAGCGCATTGGCGCGTTCGATCGCGCCGGAGGTCGGCTCGATCTCGCCGCGCAGCAATCGCAGGAGCGTGGTCTTGCCGCTGCCGTTCGGTCCGACAAGGCCCACGCGTGTTCCTGCGGTGAGCGGGAAGGTGAGATCGCTGAAAAGCGCGTGGCTAGCGAGTTCGTAGCCGAGGCGATCCAATGTGACGAGCCGCTTGCTCTCGCGGCCGCTCTCGGTGAACTCGATGTCGGTGGTCGTACTGCGATTTCGGGCAGAGACTTCCGCCAATTCGCCGATCAGTGCGTGGGCCCTGTCGATGCGCGCCTTGGCCTTGGTCGCGCGCGCTTTGGGACCGCGGCGCAACCACTCTATCTCCGTGCGCACGCGGTTTTCAAGCGACTCCTGCCGGCGCTGCTGGGCTTCAAGGAATGCCTCTTTGTCCTCCAGAAAGCGGCTGTAGTTGCCGCGCGTGCGCAGGATGCCATCGGGATAGACGGGATTGATCTCCGCAATTTCGATTGCTACTGCCTCCAGGAAGTAGCGGTCGTGGCTGATAGTTACAGAGGCAAAGGACGCGCCGTTCAGCATGCCTTCCAGCCACTCGATGCCTTCAAGGTCAAGGTGGTTCGTCGGCTCGTCCAGCAGGAGCACATCGGGCGCTGATGCGAGCGCCTGCGCGATGGCCAGGCGCTTCCGCCAACCGCCGGATAGCGACACGGCTTCTGCGGTGAAATCGGTGAAACCGGCCCGGCCGAGCGTCTCTCGAATTTGGCGTTCCCGGTCCGCGGTAGGCAGCTGCGCCTCCCGGACTGCGTCCTCCATCGCTGACCAGACAGTCTGGCCGGCGACGAAGTCGGAGATCTGCAATACGTACCTGATACGGGTACGTTTGCGGATCGCCAATTCACCCAAATCCGGCTCGAGCTCCCCGGCCAGGATCTTCAACAGCGTCGATTTGCCCGCGCCGTTTGGACCGATCAACCCGATGCGTGCGCCCTCGTCCACCGTGAAGGAGAGATCGCGAAAGAGCGGGCGTGCGCCGAAGGTCTTGGTGACGTTTTGTGCGTTGAGAAGTGGCGGCATCAGAAGAGGACAAGTCTAGGTTACTGCAGATGATCGCAACAGTGGCAACGGAGGGCCCTTATCCCCCGCTCGTTATGGGAGGATGAACGGAAAGTTGCGGCCCGATAAATCGAAGAGCGAGTTGCCGAGAGATCCGGCGGAGATCCAACCCGTCCTTGTTGAGCAGGCGTGGTTTCTTTGTCGTGGATGGCAGCTTTCACCTTCCCCAGCGTCCGAGGGAATATCCGCGTATCGATGATCATTGCGACGTGTTGCGCTGCTCTCCGCCACCTCTTGGTCAGTTCGTCTTTTGATTACGAGTCAAGTTCAACACCAAGTCGCGACACATCAACCTCATCTTGTACCTCATTCTGACGAAAGGCAGTCTTCCACAAGTACTCACACGCCGCCTTCAGGCAAATCTAAGAATCATCGTGTAGGCTCTGCGGATGTTACGCAAGCCCCAAGTCCCTCTGCGCTGTCAGACCGATTTAGGAGAATTGATATGCGACTGCTGACTCGAATTTCTGTGACACCTTTAGCCCTAGCTCTTCTTGCCGCCTTGTCGCCAGCAACGGCTCAGACACATTGGCAGGTGACCAAAACACTACCGATCGGTGGAGAGGGTGGGTGGGACTACGTAACAGTGGACGCTCCCACGCACCGTTTATTTGTGACGCGTTCCACCCACACGATTGTCATCGATGCGGAGACGGGCAAGGTGCTGGGCGACATTCCTGGCCAGCAAAGATCGCATGGCGTGGCGATCGTCCCCAAGCTGGGCCGCGGCTTCATCACAGATGGTGGTGGGAGTGGCAACATCGTGGTCTTCGATTTGAAGACATATGCGGTACTGGGAAAGCTCGCCACTATGCCGGACTCGGACGGGATTATTTATGACCAGACATTGAATAGGGTGCTGGCCGTGTCAGGGGATGGTGGCGCGCTCATGACCTTCAAGCCTGACATTGATCCAAAAAGCGGCAAGATAGACGCACCGATCATGTTGGGCGGAGCGCCGGAGTTTCTCGCCTCTGACGGAACAGGAAAGGTTTACGTCAATTTAGAGGACAAAGATGTTGTCGCTGTGGTGGATTTGAAGTCGCGCAAGGTAACCGCAAGGTGGCCTGTGACCCCGGGTGGGCAGCCGGTTGGAATGTCGATGGATGCGCATGCGCACCGGCTTTTTATCGGCTGCCGCAAGCCCCAGAAGTTGATCGTGATGAGCACGCAAGATGGCAAAGTTGAGGCATCGCTGCCCATCGGAGCCGGGGTGGACGCTACAGCCGTGGACGAAGGAGAGGCATTTGCAAGCTGTAGAGACGGATCTCTGTCGGTGATCGCAGACAAGGCTGGGAAATGGGCGGTACAGCAGACCGTGAAGACTCCGGATGGCGCTCGAACGATGGGCATCGACCCGGCAACTCACCAGATCTATCTGCCAACTGCAGAATTCGAGGCTGCTCCATCCGCGGGGCGACCCAAGGCGAAGCCGAATTCCTTCATGATCGTAGTAGTGGGACATCGCTAAGAACGGCCCTGGTGCTTCCCTTTCCGGCAAGGGTACCCCCCAAAGGGGAGATACCGGAGTCGTTACACCCTCGGAGAGGCGAGAACCGGTTTTTTCTCGCACTCTCGGACCAAACGTGTCCCGACTGCATTTTTGTAGTCGGGACACGTTTTGCAATCATCGCGGCAAGTGATTCAGTGCCAACACGCGGGTGGCGACGCTTGAGTGGTTCTCCGCAAGCTCCCCCTGTTCCGCTTCTTTCTCCTGACGGCTCTTGACAGAACGCTGGCCGGTCTCGCTTCCTTGTGGCCAGAATTCGCTCACGTAATACTGACTGCCGTAGCGGTTGAAGATGACCTTGCCGGGACCGTTCACCTTGCTCGTCGTTTCTGGGTTTGTCATAACGAAGCCGCTGCGGGACTGTCCGCGAAGCAGGATGACATGGTTGGACTGAATCTCCACTCTGTAGATCCCAGCGGGCAAAAGTTGCGAGCCATTATGGAAGGCGAAGGGGACATTCACCTGCATAACCTGGCTCTGGGCGAATGCGAGTGACGCCGGCCCCAGTGCCGCTGCTGCCAGAGCGCATGCCAGCATAGCGCTGCGAAGATTCGAAATCGATGCGGTTTTCATGACGGTCTCTCCTTGTAGGAAGGCCGCCTTGAGGCCGCCTTCGATCGATAATGCGGAGCGGCGCCGGAAAAGGTGCAAAGGCACAGAAAAGTTTTTTGGAGCGATGGGTTTAGGAGTGTTTGGGATGAAGATCCTGGAATAACGAGATCCTGGCGAGCGACCAGTCGCGCTTCGCCGATCGCAGGGATATGGAAAGCACTGCGGCGATCTCTTCCATAGAGAGACCGCCGAAGTAACGCAATTCGACGACCCGAGCCTGCCGCTGGTTTCTTTTCGCGAGCCGCTCGAGGGCGCCATCAACCAGCAAGACCTCGTCACTTCGTTCGGCCGTGACGGCAAGTCCTTCTTCCAATTCAATGCGTCTTCGGTCGCCTCCGCGAATTTCCGCACGATGGGCACGAGCATGATCTACAAGTACCCGGCGCATCACGTGCGCCGCGACTCCGATGAAGTGTTCCCGGCTTTGCCAATCCACATCCTCGCCGGCGAGCCGCAGATATGCCTCGTGGATCAGAGCAGTCGGTTGAAGGGTATGATCCGGCCGCTCGCGCCGCATGTATGACTGCGCCAAGCGGTGCAGTTCCTGATAGACGAGAGGAATAAGACTCGCCTCGGCTGTGGCGTCCCCGGCGCGCATGGCCTGCAACAGAACAGTGACCGGTCCCTGGCCTTCGGTCATTTGTAACCTCCTGCCGGGTTGAGGAGTGACTTTCGGAAGAACAGGCCGGGGAAGCATGCATCGCTCTGACTGAGAGCCCGCAATCTACGTATTCGGTGTGACGGATGGCGGCGAGGCTTATTACTTAGTTAACAACAGCGTTGACTACGGTAATCTCATGCTATTATTACGCAGTCAATAGACTGCCCGCCATGGTCAGGAACATGGTGCGAGGCCAAAAAGCATTTCCCCCGATTTAACTCCCTTCTCCGTTCCACAATCCGACCGGCTCGTCAGGAAGTATTGACCGGACCTGTAGCTACGGACGACAGAATCGTCTGTCTCCGCTACACGATGATGGGGCATTCATGGCTCAGATAAGACAACCCGTAGAGAGACTGTTTGCGGACGCGCTCGAGCTTGCGCCTCGGGAGCGGCAGGCATTCCTCGATCACGCGTGCGGTGCAGATCTCATGCTGCGCCGGCTTGTCGAAGAGCTATTGCGGGAAGACGAACGCGCGGGAAGTTTTCTCCGTCTGCCCATTGTTCGTCGAGGGCAGGCTGCTGCGACGGCCTCCAGCGTCAGCGACCAGCGTATGGAAGCGCCCGCGACGCAGCGCTTTGTGGCGGGAGAGATTATTGCGCAGCGTTTTCTGGTGGTGCGCTTTATCGCGCGCGGCGGCATGGGCGAGGTATACGAAGTGGAGGATCGCTTGCTTCGGGGCGACCGCGTCGCGTTGAAGATCATCCGGCCAGAAATCGCTGCGCATGAGGAGTCGTCTCATCGCTTTGAGCAGGAGGTTCTACTCGCCCGGAAGATCAACCATCCGAATCTATGCCCGATCTACGAGATATTCCGTTGTGAGGAACCGCCGCCGTTTCTCTTCCTCACCATGAAGCTGCTTACTGGTGAAACCCTGGACGCGTGCCTGCGGAAGAATGTACTGCTGCCGCGCGAGGAGGCGCTCGTCGTCTTTCGCCAGATGATCACAGGCATCGCCGCGGTCCACACTGCAGGCGTCGTACATCGCGACATCAAGCCAACAAACGTGATGCTTGATCATTCTGGCTTGGGACTTTCTGTCTCCATCATGGACTTCGGGCTCGCTCACCTCAACAAGTCCGAGGCAACTCCGAATGAGTCGGGCACTTTCGCGGGAACTCCTGGTTACGTTGCACCCGAGCTGATGCGCGGTCATCGCCCCTCGCGTGCTTCGGACATTTTTGCGTTAGGCGTTCTACTGCACCAGATTTTTACTGGCGAGAGGCCTATTGAGTCTGCAGGTGAGCTCAGCGTACAAGCAGCGCCGTCGCTCGAGACCGTACCCGTCCCCACGGTCTACAAAGATACTGTCCGTGACTTCCTCTCGGACAATCCGGTCGTCCGCTGCCGTGCCTTCGAGCGATTCCGGAGCTCGCTGGAAGATGGTTCGTTGCGAGAGGAAATACCGAAACCATCTGGGACATTGACGCGTCGCCAGATGCTGGTCGTTTCAGGCGGTGCATTCTGTGCGATCGCCGGTGGCGCCATCTGGAATCGGGACACGATCACGGAATACCTGCACCCGCTGCCGGTAAAGCGTTTCGTCGCGATGTTGGGCTGGCCACCGTCCACGGATACGAAGATGGAGCCGATCCTGACAAACTTGATCGACGCGATCTCGAGCGAGCTCGCGCGGGCTGAGGCATATGATCGCAACCTGTTCCTGATTCCCGACTTCTCCTCTGATGTATCAACGCCAACCCAACTGGATGAGGTGCGAGAGTCATTGGGAGCGAATCTCGTCCTTGCCGCTTCAGGTGCCCGGTCGTCTAAGGGCTTGCAGGTCTCGTTGCAGGTGTTACCTCCTTCTTCGTCCCGTGCGTTGCGCACAAGACACATCCGCGTCAACGAGGGGGAGGAGTTGTCCCTGGCACAGAAGGCAGTGCGCGCGGCTGCGGAACTGCTGGACATTCGCCACTACAAACCGAGCGACAAGCGTATCGCGGCGGGTACCAGTAATCCGGTAGCGTATGCAGCCTTTCAGGCAGCCGAGGCCCTGAGGAAGCAGAACAATGACACTGGTCTTGAAGCAGCCATTGAGAAGTACAGAGAAGCGATCGATCTCGACGGGCATTATGTCCTTGCCACCGCCAAACTGGGCCTCGCCTACTGCCGTCTCGCTGCTGTGAAGCATGACCCCGCAGCAACTGCTTTAGCCCGCGCAAATGCGGAGACCGCGCTTGGAATGGACCCCAATCTGGTCCCCGCTCGTATGGCGCTGGCAGGGGCATTTGTGCAGACCGGGGATGAGGCCTCGGCGCTGCGCGAGATGAAGCGAGCGCTTGCCGCGGATCCGTCGAATACGCAGACACTCGTTTGGCTCAGCGACTCTTACGCTCAGCTTAACCGTTGGCAGAGCGCCGAAGCCTCCTTGCGGCGGGCGCTTCAATTGAGACCGAACGACTGGATAGCACACAACCAGCTAGGCATGCTCTTTTATGCGCAGGGAAAGTATCTTAATGCACTCTCTGAGTTTCGCACCGCCGCGCTGGTCAGCCCTAAAGACGTCATGACACAGAGCAATGTGGGGATCATGTATCTCTTTCTAGGCCGTACTCCGGAGGCGCTCGAAAGATTGAAGGTAAGTCTATCTCTGCAGCGCACCGCACGAGCTTTGGCCATGATGTCGGCGGTACTCAGGAGCACGCGCGACGCGATCTCCGCACTGCCGTTCGCACGAGAGGCGACGACTCTAGAGGCGGCCGACAGTACCATGTGGATTGAACTAGGGGACTGCGAGTCCATGCTTCACGGACATGGAGAGCAGGCCAGAAGAGCCTACGGCGAGGGAGCGCGCGTGCAACGCGAGGCTCTCGAGACTAACAACTCGGATGGCCCCGGATGGACTCTTCTGGCATTGTGCGAGGCGAAGGTGGGAGCGAATCAGGATGCACGCATACATCTTCGTAAGAGCGAGTCACTTCCCTCCAGCGATATCGACACGCAGTTGTGCAAAGCACGCCTCTTTGAAACCTTGGGTCAGCGCGACGCAGCCCTGAGCACATTGGAATCCTGTCTGCGGCGGGGTGCGACGACTGTGCAAGTCGATCTCATGCCGGAGATGGAACAACTACAAGGTGATGCACGGTACCGCGAGATTCTGCGAACCCTGGCGAATCCCAGCGCTACCTGATCAACAATGGCACTACTTGCGGGCCACCGAGGAGGAACAATTCATGAGATGGAGCCGCCGATTCATCGCTTGCTGTAGTCCACTTTTAATTTTTAGCTTCGCCGGCTGCAAAAAAGTCATCAGGATCAATGTCGATCCATCTCTCGCGCCACTCAGCGCCACTACAGTGCCGGGCGCGACTTTGGAATGGGCCGCTACATCCCGCGATGAGAGCTTCGATGTCGTCTTCGATTCGGGTCTTTGCAATCAGAAGAGTCCCCTACACGCATCATATGACCGCCCCGCGGTGTGTGTTGTACCGCTGCAGCAGTTCGGACCTGGGCATGAATTCATCTTTTATGGCTACCACATCGAAGGCACCGTGAACGGAAAACCAACTCGCGGTCCAAGGGAGATGGTAGCAATTGGGCCAACTGGCTGCCATCAATGCAGATAATCATAAGCAGGGTTCAGAGTCATACATGAACATTCCACTGCTCTTCATTGTGCGAAGTGTGATTCCAGAAATTGGCACAAACGAGAACCATCAAGAGGCGCGGGCAGGATTTCATCTACGCAGCATTCGAGCGCGTCCCGCCAGAGTTCCGCCGTACCCGCCGGGGCCAACAGCACTATTGGAATAAGGATCCCGCTACACCTGACTGATCGATGCGGTATCCTTCGGTTGCGGCCCGTCATGATCACGGTCGCAGCCACGGTGATCGCGCTGTTTCCGTTGGCTGCACACGGTGGCCCGCTTTGGGAGCCTCTTTGTTATGCACAAATCGGTGGCCTGACGATCGCGACCTTCGTGACGCTCGGCCTGGTTCCGGTCTCTATTCCTTCGTGGTACTGGACCTGAAGCTGATCCGTTGGGAACAAGAAGAACCCACCGGTTTTGCTTCTACCGAGAAACCCTCAGAGATGCCTGCAACAGTCGGGATATCCGCGTGACGAATATGCACATTGGACACGTCTTTCAATATGCGACGTTGTTTCGCGAGCACCGAATACCCAAACGAATGTGGGACTTGATGCTGCGCTCCGCCGAGCGGAGATTCCGCAGCCCTTTATTCATGCGTGATTGGGAGCATTTGAGGGAAGAGTTTGAGCCGTTTCCGGAGTTCGTCAGCCTCGTTACTTCGGTCCACCGGATGCCGGCTGGCATGTAAGCATTCGGCACTAAGCAAATTAAAAAGATAAAGATTCATCGAATTGGCATCACTATCTGCACCAGCCAAGGCGCACTGCTTCATCAGAGCCGAGATGGAGGACATAGAAAAAGCCCTCGGGACTCTCGATATGGCTGAGAACGTCACGGACATCGGAGCCGGGAGGAAGCAGCCGGTTGATGGTGTCGACGAGTTCATATTCGTTGGCGAAGACACGCTCATGGATTTCGGCATGCGCGCTGCTGCGGGCGCCCCATGGATGTATCCGGGCGATGTAGTGGCAGCTTCCAGTGTTCTCGTCAAGGGAGCAGAAGAGATGGATCACATAGCGACGCTTGTCGCGCTTGAGATCAGGCTTGCCGGTTGACTGATTCATGGACGGGCGAAGACGGCGCAACGCGTGCGAATCACGCGATTGAGCGCCAGACGGTTGTAGCGCTGCACGAGGATGCAAGGCAGATTGGCGACCAGAGCATATGCAGTCATCAGACAGCGCGCCCAGGTTGGATTCCAAGGAAAAAAGAGCGGCAGGCAGCCGAGCATGCACCAGTGCGCGACTTCGGCACGGCGCGTTTCGATGAGGAATTGCATGAGGTAGGCAGGGTCGCGCGCGCGTAGTTTTTTCTTGGCGAAGCCGCCGAGCCACGGCGCTCCGTCAGGAAGCAGGTCTTTCCATTTACGGATGGCGAACCATTTGCGGTAAAAGCGGCCGTCTCGCTCCCAATGGCGTGGAGTCGTAACCCAGGAATCTCGCGCGAAGAGTACGGGTGGCAGGCGCAGTGCAGTGGAGGCGATGGAAAGATGAATTACAGGCCAGCCGAGGAAGTTCGCCGGCCACATCAGCCCAGTCATACTTCACGGCCTCGCCAAACCGTTTTGCGGCGGAGAGCACGGCGCGCTGCGGACTGGCCGAAGACGAAGCAGCAGTATGCGAGCGGGAGCGGATACAGCAGGCAGATGAGAACACGATAATTGCCAAGCTGGCGTCCGGCCCATGCAAGTTGCAGTCCGAGCAGCAGGTACACGATCGCGATGGCGGGACGGCCGTAGTTGGGCGGTGCGACGAGGAGCAGCGCCGTAGACCAGAGGGCGGAGATCCACACGATGGCGGAGGCAAGAACGACTGTGCCGGAATCTACAGCACCCTGAACGAAGGCTTTGGCCCAGCTTTCTGACATCTGACGAAAGCCTTCAGGAAACATGCGCGTGTGGAGCGTGCCACGACCGCCGAAGCAAACGATGCGCGCGCCGCAGCCACGGAGCACGCCGGCAAAGCGCAGATTTTCGAGCACCACACCGATGACCGCTTGGTGTCCGCCGGCGGCAAAATAGGTCTCCCTCCCGATCAACAGCGATTGGCCGAAAAGCCGGGGTTGCGCGACGCCACCGAATCCACCTGCCCCCGCTGCCATGAGCAGATTGAAGAACAGCGACAGCTGCTCGTACGCGGCGGTCATCGCATGGTACGGCAGCAGAGACAGGACCAGCCGCTGATCCTGTTCGCGCAGCCAGTATGCAATGACGTGCGCGAGACCGTCCTCAACGAAGTAGGTGTCGGCGTCGAGAAAAAACAAAAGATCACCCGCGGCAACTTGAGCTCCCTGATGACATGCCCATGATTTGCCCGTCCATCCGGCGGGCAGCGGCGCCGAAGTCACCAGGCGAGCGCCAAAGCCCTGCGCGACCAACGCGGTGTTGTCGGTCGAGGCGTCATCGATGACGAGAACTTCCGTGGGTTGTGCCCGCGAAGTGGCAATGGACTGGAGGAGTTGCGGTAAATTCTCCTCCTCGTTACGTGCGGGAATGACGATGGAAAGAGTGGTCGCTGGCTGCGACTGAGCCGGCAGACAGGAGGGGATGCGCCGGATGAGGAGGAAGCCGGCGGGAAGTCCGAGAGCGCAGAAGAGAGCCGGCGCGATCATGACATTCCTTTTGCGTCTCGTTCCACGATCATCCGCGCTACATGCTGGCCGCTGAGCGTGACCATGGGCATGCCTGCGCCCGGGTTGACGCTGCCGCCTACAAAAAACAAATTATGGAACTGGGAGCTTTGCTTCGGAGCTTTGAAAGCAAAGTTCCGGCGGCGATCGCTAACTACACCATAGATGGAGCCTCGATTTGAGGCGTAGCGAGCTTCGATGTCGAACGGCGTCCAGAAATCTTCGACCACGATGTGACTCCGCAGATTACTGAGGCCCAGGCGCTCAAGCTTGTCGAGGCAGAGCTCTTTGAATGCCGCGTAATCTTCGCGCGTATAGGGATGGCGGTCGTTGATATGGGGAATGTGCGGCAGAATTTTGATGTTGTCGCAGCCGGGTGGCGCCTGCGAAGGATCGGTTCGGGTGGGTGCGACAACATAAAGCGTCGGATCGTCGGGCAGTTTCCTATCGCGAAAGACACGGCGGAAGTGCGCGTGCAGATTCCTGGAATAGAAGAAGTTGTGATGCGCGAGTTGCGGATATATGCGATTGAGTCCGAGGTGGAGGACAATACCGGAGCACGAGGGCTCAAAACGGCGCAGCCTCTTCATCGCCGCAGCGGGTGAGCGAAGCAGCCGTTGCAACGCTGGAATGACTTCCATATTGGATACGACGTAGTCGGCGGATAGCGTCTGAGAAACACCGTTGGAGCCGCGCACACACACGCCCGTGACCGAGCTGCCGGCGGATTCGATGCGCAAAACTTCGTGTCCGAGGCAGAGCGTGACCCCGGTTTCGTGAAGGCGCTTGCGGAAGGCGTGCGCAAGCTGATAGAGGCCGCCTGCGACGTACCACAGGCCGAATTCCAGCTGGATATTCGGCATCAGGTTCATGAAGGCCGGTGAATCGAGCGCGCTGGAGCCAACATATTTGATGAAGTATTCGAATACGTCGCGTAGGTAGCGATTGCTCAGGCGCTTGTAGATGCTGCCCGACATCGATCGCAGGTAGTCGAGGTCGCGGCCTTCCTTCCAGCCGTAAAACCGGACAAACTGGGCGAAGGTGTCGAAGCCGTGGCGGAGATAACCGCGCTCGACGATTTCGTACTGGCGACGTGAGTAGGCGAGGAACTGCTTGTATTCATCGAAAACGCCTGGGCCGAAGGGCGCGAGTTCCGCGCGCATCCTTTCGCGGTCTTCCCACAGATCGAGGACATAACCGTCCTCGAAGAAATTGCGCCACTGCGGGTCGACCCGCTGGAGGGTGATGTAGTCCTCCAATCGTTTGCCATCGCCTTCGAAAATGGGACGAAAGATGTGAGGCAGCGTGAAAATCGATGGGCCGAGGTCGAAGCTGAACCCCATGGTCTGCAGTTGGTTGAGCTTGCCGCCGATTTGAGCGTTTTTCTCGAGTATCGTGACCTGGAAGCCATTCTTCGCCAGCATGATGGCCGCGGACATGCCGCCGAGTCCCGCCCCAATGATGACGACGTGTTTGGCTCTCGCACCAGCGATCATGATCCGTGCACCAAACTGATGACGATCGTTCGGGAAGCGTCGGCAAGCCGGAACGCGCATTCGTCGAAGCGTGGCGGCCCAAAGTGATTCGTCGGATTTCGGGACGCGCCGACGGGCTCTCTCGGAATGCCGATGACGTTATGGTCGAGCTTGTGGTTCTCGTTGAGGTCCTCATAGAGGCTGGCAGCATACGTCCCGGCAGGCAGATCGGTTTCGATGCGCAGCTGCTGCGCGCCATCTGGGATGGGTAAAAAGCCGCGGCGGATTGCCTTGTCAGGATCTGCGGGAAATCCGGAGGGCGAAGCGAAGATGAGATAGCCGAGCTCGCCATGCGCGTGCTTTGTGAGGCGGACATCGATGGCGAGGCGTGTCTCCGTTTTGTTGGCCGCGGCGTGTCCAACGGAAAGGACGGTACCGATCAGTAGAGGGAGGAGCATGCGGGCGAGGCGCGCCGCAACATTGTTACCTCCGTGACGCAATCGAAGCAGCGTCGCGAGCTGGCGCCGGGTGTGACTGTTGAACGGGAACCAGTTGATCTCACGCGTACGGCGATCGCTGGCGAGCATGATGGTTTTCATCTGCGAGAAGGCGTGAAGTCCTTCTGGGCCGTGATACCGTCCGTAGCCGCTGCGGCGATTGCCGCCGAATGCCGCATAAGGATTTGCAATCGTACGAATGACGTCATTGATGCCACAGCTGCCTGCGGAGAGCTGGGTAGCGACGCGGCGGCCGCGCGCGCGATCGCGCGTCCAGACACTGCTGCTGAGCGCAAAAGCACTCGAATTTGCAAGCGCAATGGCTTCGGTCTCGTCGCGGAAGGGAGAGAGACAGAGCGCGGGTCCGAAGGATTCTTCGGTGACGATGCGGGCTTCCCGTGGAACGTCAGTGAGGAGCACCGGCTCATGCGCGATAGCCGCGCGATCCTGGGGCCAGTGCAGCGTGGCTCCGCGGGAGAGCGCGTCTTCGACCTGGGCGCGAAGATCGGGTTGCGCATGCTCCGGAAGCGGGCAGAAATCCGCGTCAGGATCGTGGCCCACGCGGATCTTCGCAACGCGCTGTTTCATCCGGATAAGAAACTCGTCGTAGATGGAAGCTTGAACAAAAACGCGCTTGACGGCCACACACACGCGTCCAGCATTGGAAAACGCGCCGTAGGTGATTCCTTCTATAGTGCGCTCAATGTGACAGTCGGCGAAGACGATACTCGGGTCCTTCCCGCCGAGTTCAAGGACCGTCGGAATCAAGTGCTTTGCGGCGCGTTCCGCGACCTCCTGACCGTGACGGCTACTGCCCGTAAAGAAAATGATGTCCGGGCGCGCATCGATAAGCGTTGCGGACTGTTCGGGATCCTCGTGCAGCACATGCACCAGCGAGCGCGGCAGTCCTGCTTTCGCGCATATCGACTCGATCATAGCCGCCGTTCGAGGCGTGCGCTCGGAACACTTCAGCACCACGGCGTTACCGGCAGCAAGCGCCGTAATGAGGGGAATCATAGAAAGTTGGAAAGGATAATTCGATGGGCCGAAGATAAGAGCCGTTCCGTGTGGCTCAAAGTGGCTTTCAAAGCGCGCACCGCGGAAGAAAAACAGAGGCTTCCCAATTCGGCGTCGACGCAGGATCCGAGTTGTATGAGTTTCGTAATAGCGCAGGTGTTCAAGCGCAACGAGCACGTCCCCGGAGAGAGCGTCCAATGGCGGCTTTGAGGTCTCGCGCGCGATCGTGGAAGCAATGGATTCGCAGCCGAGGGCGATTTCGCGGCGGATGTTCCCGAGGATGGCACACCGGCGCGAAATGCTGATCGCGGCCCATGCAGGCTGTGCCGCTCGTGCGCTGGCGAAAATCTGGTCTGCAACCAATGAAGTCATGCGAGGGCCAGCTCCAGCGGTTTGGCGACGGGATACGCAATTTCGTATTTCTGGCAGAGGAGGTTCGCCGAGATGCGCGCGGACTCAAATATGGTTGGCAGGCCGCTGCCGGGATGGGTGCCGCCGCCGACCAGATAACAATTCGAGAACTCTTCGAACTGATTGTGGGGACGCATGTAAAGCATCTGGTTCCAGCTGTGCGCCATGTTGAAGGTGGCACCCAGGAAGACGGAATGATTATTCTCCCAGTCCTCTGGGGTAATGATCAGCTCGCGGCGGATGTGTGGGGTTACATCGCCGAACGATGTACGCTCGCGCAGGGTGCGCAGGACGTATTCGCGACATTTATGCTTTTGTTCCTGCCATTGAATGCCGCTGATGTTGTTGGACACCGGCGCCAGGATGTAAAGAGCCGAATGACCGGCGGGTGCACAGGATGGGTCCGTCGTGCCGGCGTTCCGGATATAGAGCGACATATCTTCGAAGGCGACGCTGCCGCGCGTGATGCTCTCAATGTGCTTTTTGTAGTTGCGAGCAAAGACAATCGTGTGGTGCTCAGCGTCGTATTCGCGATCAAGACCGAGATACATCATGAAAGTCGAACAAGAGAATTTACGCTTCCGAAGCGCTGAAGGCTTATGGCGCCTGAGAGCCTTCTCCTCAAAGAGTGTGCTCATGGCGTGGCCGAAATCGGCATTGATCACGACATCGTCGCAGTAGACCTTTTCGCCATCCGCCAGTTCGATGCCGCAGGCGCGGCGCTCATCCAGCATTACGCGAGCCACCGGGCTGGAGGTGTGAATTTCCGCGCCTTCTTCACGTGCGACCTCGGCGAAGGCATCGCCGATTCTGCAAAGTCCACCCATGACGTGGTACACACCGTGCGCATGCTCCGTGTACGGGATCATGGTGAACAGACCAGGACAATCCCACGGCGACATCCCCAGGTATTTCGACTGGAAGGTAAACGCCAGCCGAAGCTCCTCCGATCGAAAATAACTGGCGAGTACTTTGTGCAGCGACCGTCCTGCGGCAATGTGCGGCACGGCTGCGAGAAGCGTGGGACTGACCAGGCTCGCAAGAGTGCCGTAAGGCTTCTGCAAGCACGGGTACAACTTCTCAAAACGGCGGCTCTCGCGCTCGAGAAAGCGGCCGAAACTGGCGCCCTCGCCAGGGAAATACCTTTCGATTTCCGTCTTCATCGCGTCTGGATGAGAGCGGGCGAGCATGGTTTTACCAGGAAAGTTGAGTGCATACATTGGATCGAGCTGTCGGAATTGCAGGTAGTCGCTCGAGCGGCGGCCTCCTTCGGCGAAAAGTTCGTCGAGGAGGAACTTCATCATCAGGAAGGTTGGGCCGAGGTCAAAGCGATACTCGCCAAGGCGAACTTCCGCGTTGCGTCCACCGATGACACTTTGTTTTTCGAAGACCTGAACTCGGAACCCGCGCTGCGCTAGGAGCATGGCAGTGGCGAGCCCGCCGGGGCCGGCGCCCACAATGACGACGTGTCTTTTTCCGTATCTTTGCTGGACACCCATAAGTTCAACATATGGGGGCCACTCACTAAATTGGCGGGACCAGAATCCTCAATCCGCGATCACTTGACTGGCACGCAAGTAAGACCTGCACTCATTGCAGGTCAGTAAATTCCAACCATATTCGATTGCTCCGTGATGCGATTGCTCCTTCCACTATGCGTTAGCGTGGCATCTGATTCATTATCACTCGCAGTTACAGAGCGCATGCTCAGATTCAAGCGAGGACAGATCAGGAGAAAAAAAGATGAATGATTACAGGGTACGTGCAGGCGAGATCGAAGAAGATCAGGTTACATCATTGCTTGAAAGCTACTCCGCGCAGCTTCCATCGAGTTTTTACCTCGTCGCAGCGGGCGCCTCAATTCTTGGTTCGCTCATAGCGAAATTTCAAGGCAAGAACCACAATGCACTGTTCTTCGGACAGTGGGCGGCACCTTTTCTGTTATTGGGCATTTACAACAAGATGGTGAAGCAACACGGATCGGACGCGATCAGCACAAAAGGAGACTAGGCTACGGCAAGCTACTGGTGATCATCAGAGAGATGAGCCTGTCGTAATTACAACTGCTGTACAAGGTTCCTTCACCAGGCTTCGGTAACTATGCTTTTGCAGCGAATCGAAATATACGGAGTCACCAGCAGAAATCCGAAATGTATCGACACCAATGCTCATTTCCAGTTCACCTTCAATGAGGTAAAGAAACTCGACCCCCGGGTGAAAGTGCGGCATAACTTTTCCCGTTGGTAAAGGATGGAAATGTGCCAGGAAGCCGTTCAACCTTCGTTCAGTGGCGCGGAAATCCAGAGTCTCAAAATGCCAGGGAACTGACGACGATTTTGGATTGGCCGGGAACACTTTACGTTCGTTACGGCGCGTGATCGACACGACGTGGCGCTTTCTTGGATCGGTAAAGAAATAGTCGAGCCCAACATTAAAGACCAACGCAATACGAATGAGAGTCGGCAATGTGGGCACCAGCCGCCCATTTTCTAGGCGTGACAGCATGGCTGGCGACAATCCCGTGTGCTCCGCGAGCTGCGCGAGGCCCATGCTGCGGCGGAGGCGCAGAGTGCGCAGCTTTTCGGCGAGCGCGTAAGGACGAATTGACTCTTGCACCACGTCGCCATCGGTGATTTGTGAGGCCAATGTCTTCCGTTTCAGGTGTCTACCTCCTCTGCAGGGCTGGTGCAAGAAAACCTCTCCCCGAACCCCTTACTCCACAATCAAAAGATTTTGCTTTATTGTCAAGTAGAGAAGATCAACTTCTGTGGTTCCTCTTAATTTCTTTCAACCTTGGCGATGGATAATCCCCGTTATCGGAAGGGCCCCGGGGCGCAGATTCACGCCTAGATAACAGGCGGTCGGTCGGTGAGTCATGGACATCGATCGGTGATGTCTAGGCCAAGTTGGCGAAAACAGGCTCACCGGGCAAATGGCTCTCCCGTTCCCAACTGACGGTATCAGGACAGTTTTACGCATCATGAGCCTTCAGGTGCCGAGCTTCAGAGATCGCAATTTGATATCTTCATCGGGTGGATAGAGAAGAAATTATCGCCGCCATCGATGCTGAAATTGCACGTCTTCATCGCGCACGATTCCTGATCGCCCAGTCTCTCGTCGGTGAGCGACGGGGCCATCAACGTCCGAGACAGCCCACGTCTGCAAAGCAAGCGAAACGGAATCCATCCGTTCGGAATCGTGAGACGACTGCGCAACCACATCCCGTGCGTCGGGCAGACCGAACCGAAGAGGCGCAGGTCGTCGTCATCCGCGTGCCTGCAAGGGACGCGTCCAGACCTCGTCTCACGCGGGGGGTGGCGAAACAGACGCAACAAAGGACCGCTCTCACTAGCGATGTTCCAAAAGGTGCCGTTGCGGTACCTCGTAAGGCCCGAGAAAACGCGGATGGACGGGAAAGCAGTACCGCACAGGCGACATCTGTCCCAGCCTCTACATTTGGAATTGCGATCTCTCGAGGACTGGCAGCGCTTGACGCGTGATGGGTATCTTGACGATGCATGATCCTAAACTGTGCTCTCTGTGCAGTCCCTTTAGGCAGATCGATGGGGCAGACGCTGGTCCAAGCGGTCCAATAACAGGCAGACCGGCCACGCAGAAACAAATGCACCTGCTCAGGTTCTCATCAGTCATTCCATTCGCAACAAGCGAGGAACGTATGTAGCTTCTGCAGAGCAGAGCGGCGGTGCTCATTTTGCGAATGATTGTGAAAGGCTGCACACCTTTTGAAAAAGCTTGCACTCGCTCTCGTTTTCATCGGTCTTTGATCTCATCTTCCAGTGCACAGGACATAGCCAAGCATCCGAGTTGGCCTGGCCCTGGGCAGCTGTTTGTGGGCACGTGCTATCAGCCCATCGACCGCTCGCCCGAAGAGATCGATCGGGATATCGCGATCATGAAGCGCGCCGGATTCAACGTGGTGCGTATGGGCGACCTGTCGTGGGATTCGTTTGAACCGGCGAAAGGTAGGTTTGAGTTTGAGTGGTTCGACAAAATCATGGACAAGATGCAGGCCGCCGGTATTCGGGTAATCCTCGATATTCCGGGAGCACCTGCACCCATCTGGCTTAATCGCACGTCCACGGGAGCCGATATCGTCGACCAGAACGGCAATCGTCTCCCTCCTGCAGAGCGTTATATGGATGACATCAGCGATCCGAATTATATTCGCGAGTTGGGAATTCTCGCTGACATGATGACCAAGCGCTATGCACATCATCCAGCCGTAATTGCTGTGGGCTACGCGAACGAGATCGGCAACGGCTTCATGTCCTATTCGGAGCAAAGGCCCTCCGTGATTACGTGAGCGGCGGCGGCACCGTGTTGATGACAGCATACTCGGCCAAGGTCGATGAGCACGGCCTGTGGTTTGACACGCCATTGCCGGGCCGACTGAGCGATGTCTTCGGATTAAAGACCAACGCGTTCTATGACTCGGGACTATTGAAGTTCGATCTGGAAGGGCGGCCGATCCAGACCGCGGTGCACCGCTATGAGGTACTCGAACCGTCCCCGGCTACAGTACTCGCACGATTCGTGAACACCGTGGACCACACACCCGCACTCACCCTCAACCACTTCGGCAAAGGGAACGCGCTGTATCTGGCTACTGAGGCGGATTCTTCCGCGCTCGGACCGGTTCTAACTTATCTGTACAGAATGGCGGGCATCCAAGCCGGTCCGCAGACTCCAGACGGCGTATACGCACGTGTTGTCGAAGGCCGCACGCTGTATGTCAACACCACCGGCGACGAGAAAAAGATCCACATCGCAGGAGCGAAAAAAGGAATTATCAGCGGCCGCGTTTATGAAGGAACGATGGTCTTGGGACCGCAACAAGCCGATTTGATTGAGTGAGGTCTTGTCACCGTGGGCGACAGCAACCCGCGTCGACCTCTGATGAGTTTGTATGATGAATGGCCCATTATTTCTCACCCGTCCCATGCCCTCACTCGCAGTCCGCGTGAGACCTCGCACGCGCGAACGAGTTGTGTCTCTACCTTCCCGCTCGTTTAGCAATATCGATCGAGACTTGCCTGTTCCGCCGGTTATTCCGTCGGCGCGGAGAGCATCTGACGGCCGGTCAGACGCACAGTCACGATCTCATGCGGATGAATCTGAACCTGAAACCCATGTGGTCCTACGAGTGGAAGCGACTTCTGGTTCCGTTCAACAGCATCGGTTTCCATTACTTTTTCAAAAGTAAGCAACGGTGTGCCTATGTCGGCAGTGCGCGGCTTCCCGCCAATATCGATAAGTCGCACAATTGTGCCATTACCATCTTCGGATGGCTTCCAGGTGTCGAGCAACAAATCTGGGTCGCCTACGGTGAGGAAGCTGCCCTGTTTGCCGTCTAAAGGACGGGGCAGGTCCAGTGCTTTGTCCTGCGAGCGGACCTCATCCTCTTCGAGAGGAGTCTCTTCTTCCCAGCCCATGCGGCTCAAAGCACTCGCATCTGTGGCTGGCGCACTGGTGATGACATAGCGAAAACGGAAATCCCCGCCCTGTGCCGCGCGATAGTTTGTATGCCAGTAGTTATTCATGACATATGAAAATACCGTCCCGCCCCGCTGGCCGAACGTCGTGGGCCATGTGCCTCGGTTGATATCGCCGAACGTCATTAAAGGAGTATCCAGCGGCATCACAGCTCCCGAAAATCCATCCTGCTCGACAGCCACCCAATGCTGTACCGAGAACCACTCATGGCCGGCTCCCGGGTACATATCTTTCGCGGGGTTAACGACGCCATTCTGTATCTCATACTGGAATTGAGGATGGTCCATCGCAAAAGGAAATGCGAAATAAACCGCCTCCTTCTTCAGCGCCTCCTTTTTCGAGATGTCCTCGACGAACTCGATCTTCTTTTGATCTTCAAAAAGCCGTATTTCGCCGGTGATCTTCGGTGTATTTTCAGCGGAACTTTCCATCCGCGCGCGCCAGCCATACGCCGTGCGCTCAAGTGAGATAAGCCGTCCCCGCTCTGCGGCATGAATCTGTAATTCCGGCTTTGGCGAAACGACGCGATATTGGAGGATGCTGTTCGGCTCCTGGTCTCCTCCGCTGACATAGAGATATTGGCCAAACCGGTAGGGGCTGCCCTGGTTCACGAGTTCTTTCTGTAACTGCTTGTCGTAGATACTGCGCACCGCGCCCGACGATGGATCAAGCTCGACTCGATAGTAGCGGCTCTCCAGCGTTGCTGTTTCGGCGATCTGAGCAGCTGCAGAGCGGCCCTTGGCCGGGCGCAGAGCGTAAACCTTGTATCCAATCCCAGGTACATCTTTCGCCACAAATTCAACTCTGCGAAAGTTGCTTCCGGTATGAAGTACAGAGTACGGGATGTTCTGCCCCGTGGCACGATCGGCAATTTCGAAGCCGTTGTCCAGATCCATGCTGACGAGCCCATCACGCGTCCAGCTCAGCGGGTTAAAGACGATAACACTGCCTACACCTGCGGCGATCGAGTCCGCGAGGCTTGCCAAACTGCTTCGCAGCAGATAATCGCGCAGAGCAGTCGCTGTGATCGCGCGGGAATCCTTGACCTTCACTTGCTCCATGGCCTCATCGCTATCCGGATCGGAGACGCTGTTCCAGGAAAGCCAGGTGTGCTCATCCATCAGCACCATGTTGGCCCACATGCGATCCAGCGCATCTCTGTCCACGGCAAGCCGAGGGTTTACAAGGGAGCTGATCGTAGCCATTTTTTCAGCGGAGGGTGCTCTGCTTTCATTTTCACGCTCCATCGCGGCGTAGAAGGCGTCTGACCCGACGCCGTCTTCCCAGTAAGGGCCGCCATCGCCGCGAATAGTAGGGATATCATTACCGAATTGCTGTGCAATGTTCTTCAAGGCATCGTGGAAGCCGGAATATTGCAGCCGTGGATATGCATAGAGCATGTTCCATTGGCTCGCGATCTCCGCTTGCTGAGGAAACAAATCGGTGTTTTCCACCTGCGTTCCGAACAGAATCGCGGCATCCGCGCGATAGCCCGGATGCTCATACATTTGCAGAAATAAAGGGAGCATCTCTTCGCCGGTCTCCGTCAGTGGCGGGAGACCGAATAGAAACTGCATTTGCATGTAATGCCGTGAATACCAGAGCAAGACCTTCTTCCCATCCGGTCCCTCCCAAAACATCGGGGAGTTTTCGTTCAGATGTCCTTGTAGCAGCACCGGCGCGCGGTCGTTATTGCTTGCCGCAATAAAATAGGGAATGCCGGCAGAGGCCAAGACCGATGCATAGGACCAGGAATACGACGGAACATCAGTGATGTTTGCGTAATTGAATGGCGTTCCATGCAGCCGGCTAAAGTTTGCGCTGGGGTAAAGGGACCGGATCAGAGTTTCAGCGGTAGGGAACCCGGTAAGCACATTGCTGGACTGTGCGGGTACGAAAAGCTGTTGTTGCTGTATCGCCCGAACGACGCGTTGTTGCTCCTCAGGCGTTCTCGTTTTGAGATATTGTTCCAGGTTCCATTCGCCGTCCGTGCTGAAACGAAACTCCGGATGTTTAGCCGTCAGGTCCATGGCCTCGTCAAGAATGCGGCTCTGAATCGCGGACACCTTCGCCTGATAGTCCGTATAACCCACGTCGAGATGAACATGCGGAACCAGAAAAAGCGTCCATTTCTTCTGCGGCTGTAACTTCTCCGCGAAATGCTTTGTTCGGCCATTGACCTCTACTGCAAGTTGAGCCAGAGTATCTGCCTGAAATTCAGGTATCTCGAGCGAAAGCCGCTCTTCGCCAAAGTCAGATCCGGCACGAAGCGACTGACGATAATGTTGTCCGGCGACCTCGAGATCGACCTGCCCAGAGCGCGGATGGCCGCTGCATCGAACGAAGATATCCACCTGTTCTGAAAGTTCATTTCCGTGCTGCTTATAAAAGATGGTCGGCTCTACAAGCGCCGTCAGCGTAGAAGCAAAACGTGAGATACGCTCGAGCTCCACAGCATCGTAGACAAAACCCGCATCGGGAACGCCTTTGTCTTGAGTAGCGACAGCCTGCAGCGAGATTGTGTTCATTCCTGTGCGCAGATAACGGCCGGGAACCTCCACATCGACATCGGCGTGGGAGTACGCAGGAAAAAAAGCCGCGGTGGTATCGCCCATGCTGTAGTCGAGCTTCGGATGGAGATAGAAACGACCGCTATGGCCATTGATCTCCACGCGCAGCGCAGGCACGCTCGACTGCTCAATCAGCAACGAGACGCGTAGGCGATATGCATTCGCAGGATTGCTGTCGAGCGAAAACTGAATAGTGCGCGGAGCAGATGCTGCGTCTGCTTTGCGGGAAGGAAAGTATGCCGGGGCATACGCATACCAATCTTTTCCCGGAATGCTCTGGCTAATCACGAACGTGACACGTTGGCCGGGAGAGCCGTCGGCGAACTCAGCCGATGAGCGGTCGAACGTCCCGAGGCGCCAGACACTCTCCGGGTTCTCTGCCGTCAAGGGCAAAGTGCAGGTCGTTAGCAACAAAAGAAAAATGATTGCAGATGAGAGTTTCATTCAGGCCTTCGTGTGGTAGCGATCCACCGCGGGCCCATACTAAATGGTGCGTTCGCGCGCGCCCGGTTCCCGATCACTTCAATTGCGAAGATCACTGCCTTGGCAAACACTGTGTCAAGGAAGTCGGCATCCGGTAGCCACAGGCCTGCGTCAGTCCGCGGACCGCATTCACGGCCGCCGTGAGTCACCTTGCACCTGACCCGGGGCGCTGGTGTGCTCGAATCAGGATTGGCGAACCGGCACGGGAGCGCTCAAGCTTATGGATAGTTAAAAAAGAAGCGAAACAAAGTTAGTTTCGCTGTGCACACGCTGCATACCCAGGTAAATCTATTTTAGAATCTATAACTTACTGAAAGCACTGGAGGCTGAGAGATACTCCTCATACGGTCCCTTGAAATCCTCGATAGCTGAGCCGTCGAAGTGCCAGATGCGCGTCGCTACCTCATCGATCAGATCGTGATCGTGAGTGACGAGCAGCACCGTGCCCTCGTAGCGTTGCAGCGCGATGTTGAGGGCGTTGATCGACTCAAGATCAAGGTGATTGGTCGGTTCGTCGAGCGCCAGGATGTTCGGTTTCTGCATCATCAGCCGGCAGAAGATCAGCCGTGCCGCCTCACCGCCTGACAGGGCATCAGTGGGCTTCAGCCCCTCCTCGCCGCGGAAGAGCATCTGGCCGAGAATGCCGCGGATGTCCTCCTTGGTCGCCTGCGGATCGAAGTTGTGCAGCCATTCCGCCACGGTTGTGCCTTTGTCGATCAATCCAGACACGTCCTGGGGGAAGTAGCCAACCTGCGCCTCGTGCCCCCACTTAACGGCGCCGCCGTCGACCTGGAAGTCCTTTTCGACCAGACCGGGCAGAGCGGACAGCAAAGACTTGAGCAACGTCGTCTTACCCAGGCCGTTGCGGCCCATCAGGCAGACTTTTTCGCCGCGCATTATGGATCCGCTGAAGTCCTTCAGCACCGGCTGATCGCCATAGCCTTTGGTTATGCCGTCGAACTCGAGGATGTGCTTGCCCGAGGGCCGCAGCATGTCGAAGCGGATGAAGGGGCGGGCAATGTTCGAACGTGCCAGCTCCGTGGTCTGCAGCCGCTCGACCTCTTTCTTGCGCGACGTCACCTGGCTCGATCGCGTGCCGGCGGAGAAGCGCGCGATGAATTCGTTCAACTGCGCAATCTTCTTTTCGCGCTGCTCGTTCTGCGACTCCAGCCGTGAGCGGATCTGCGTCTTGGCGACGACCATGTCGTCGTAGCCGCCGGTGTAGGTGATGATCGTCTCGTAGTCGATGTCCGCCGTGTGCGTGCACACGCTGTTCAAAAAGTGGCGGTCGTGCGAGATGGTGATCAGTGTGCCTTCGAAATGCTCCAGAAAATCCTGTAGCCAGTGGATGGAGTCGAGGTCAAGATAGTTTGTCGGCTCGTCCAGCAGCAGCGCCTGCGGCTTGCCGAAGAGCGCCTGTGCCAGCAGCACGCGGACCTTCTGACCGCCCTGCAGCTCGCTCATTTTGCGCTCGTGAAATTCGTCCGGGATGTCGAGGCCCTGCAGCAGAATCGCGGCATCGCTCTCCGCGGTATAGCCGTCCTCTTCGCCGACGATGCCTTCCAACTCGCCCAGCCGCATGCCGTCTGCATCGGACATGTCGTGCTTCGCGTAAATTGTCTCGCGCTCCTCGAGCGCCGCCCACAGGCCCTTGTTGCCCATGATGACGGTGTCGATGACCCGGTAGGCGTCGAAAGCGTACTGATCCTGGCGCAGGACGGAGATTTTCTTCGGCCGCACGACGGTGCCCTTTTGCGGATCGAGATCGCCGGCCAGCACCTTCATGAAGGTGGATTTGCCAGAGCCGTTGGGGCCGGTCAGCCCGTAGCGGCGGCCGGGAATAAAGTTGATGGTTACATCCTCAAAGAGGACCTTGGCGCCGTAGCGCATGCTCAGATTGCTGACAGAAATCATTACCTGGTCTCAGTCTTTATTGTCGCAGAAGATGCGAGGTGTCGGGTTACAGCAGGGTAGTTCTACAGCAGGCGCGAGAGCACCTGATTGGTGATCAATGCGGCCACATACGCTAGGCCGCTCATATAGCAGAATTGGATGATTGGCCAGCGCAGGCTGTTGGTCTCGCGCCGCACGACGGCTAGCGTGGAGGTGCACTGCATCGCAAAGGCGAAGAAGACGACCAGCGCGATAGCGCCGCCGATGGTCATATCATGCCGCAACGCCGCCTGCAGACTCAGAGCCTGCGTGCTCGGGTCCACACCGTATAGCGTGCCCAGCGTGCCGACGATGACCTCCCGCGCGATGATGGAGCTCAGCAGGCCGATGCCAATCTTCCAGTTGAAGCCGAGCGGTCGCAGCACGGGTTCGACGAAGTGCCCCAGCTTGCCGATCACGCTGCCTGCCAGGTCAGAGAAGTTGCCATTGTGCACCGGCAGGATGCTGAGCACCCACAGCACAAAGCTGACGGCCAGAATGATGGTGCCGGCCTTCTTCAAGAAGAGTGCGCTGCGGTCATACAAGCGGAGACTTAGCGAACGCACCGTGGGCCAGCGATATTGCGGCAGCTCCAGTACGAAGGGCGAAGAGGACGCCTTCAGCACCGATGACTTGAGCAATTTCGCGGTGAGCAGCGCCGCGAGGAAGCCAAGCACGTACAGGCTGAGCATGACGCAGGCGCGCATCCCGATCAGGCTGCCGAGCACCGGGCGATTCGGTATGAAGGCAGCGATGATGAGCGTGTAGATGGGCAGCCGCGCCGAGCATGTCATGAAGGGCGCGACCAGGATGGTGGCGAGCCGGTCGCGCTTGTTCTCGATGGTGCGCGTCGCCATGATGGCGGGCACCGCACATGCGTAAGCCGAAAGCAGGGGGATGAACGCCTTGCCATTGAGCCCGATGGAGCGCATCAGGCGATCGGCAATCAGGGCTGCGCGCGCCAGATAGCCGGAGTCCTCGAGAATGCCGATGAAAAGAAACAGCAGCAGGATCTGCGGCAGAAAGACCAGCACCGCCTGCACGCCGTTCCACAGACCAGCATGCACCAGCGCCTGCAGCCACGGAATGGGAATGACGTTCGCGATACGCGTGCCAAGTACGGTGAGGCCGTCGCCCATCCAATCGCTCAGCGGCTGGCCGATAGTAAAGACGCCCTGGAAGACCGAAACCACGACGGCGAGAAAAATGAGCGGACCCCAGACGCGATGCAGCAACACGGAATCCAGCCGGCGCGTCCACAGCGGCGATGCCGGCGCCTTGTACTTCGTCCGGCTGCTGACCTGCGAGGCCCAGCGGCGGCATTCGCCGGGATTCTGCAGAACCGGCAGTTCAATCGGAAGGACGGGCAGCGTCTTTGCGAATTCAGGGTGACTGCTCCCGTGCTGCAGCAGAAAGCGTTCAATGGCGTCGATGCCGGTGCCGCGTGCTGCGCTGATCAGCGCAACCGGCCGGCCCAGTTCCTGCGCCAGAGCGAGCGGATCGACCACGCCACCTCGGGACTCCATCAGGTCCGCCATATTCAACAGCACCATGGTGGGCAGTCCCATGGCCAGAATCGGCCCGGCCAGCATCAGCTGGCGGCTCAGGTTCAGCGCGTCGAGAACGATCAGGACAGCATCTGGGCGCGGTGTTCCGGGCATCTCGCCGTTCAGCACATCCACAGCGACGCGTGCGTCCTCCGAGTAGCCAGTCAGGCTATAGATCCCGGGAAGGTCGATGAGCGTCAAATCGTGGCGCCGTATGCCGCTCATGCGGCCGGAGCGCTGCTCTACGGTCACGCCGGGGTAGTTGGCGACCTTCTGCCGCAGGCCGGTAAGCCGGTTGAAGAGTGTGGACTTGCCGCTGTTCGGCGGCCCGATCAGGGCAATGGTGCGGAAGCGGCCACGGGGCTGGCCGGCTTTGACCGGCGGCTCGTCGAGAACAGCAACCGGCGGAGTGGGCGCGTGACAGCTCATGCGTTCTCCCGCTGCGGCACGTTCGCCGCCCGCACGAGGATGTGGCAAGCTGTCTCGCGACGCAATGCAATCTCGGCGCCTTCGACGCGGTAGACGGTGGGGTCGCCGGCCGGGGCGCGGCGCAGCACATCGATGGTGGCATCCGGCAGAAATCCCAGGTGCATCAGGTGGTCGCCGACGTCGTGAGGCAGCTCGATCGAGGCCACCACTGCCGAGCTACCCACCGCCATATCACTCAGGGCCATCACCTGTGCCTCAATCCCTTCACGGGACATCTCGCTCCAAAGGCGACCGATGCGGTCGCATATGTCTTGAATATAGCTGGATGCGCTGGAAACGCCAAATCTTCGGCCGCCCCGTGCGAGCGAGCTTTCGCCGGCGGACGTTGAGGTGCCTTTTTTGGTACTAACGGCAGCAGATCGGTAACTCTCGTATTGCGCGAAATGTCGTTTCTGGCTGAAAGAGCGACCATGCCGGGGTAATAATCATGGTTCCCCATCTCAGTCTTTCTTAGGGGTTTCCTCCGCTGGAATGCCCAGCTATCCGGGCAAACAATCAGGAAAGGGGAGCATCCAGCACTGGATAGCCACACCATGTCCAACTCTCAATTGACTGCGGTTCTCTTCGTCCTCCTTCTCCTCGTTGGCCTGGCGCAACTGCTTGGCTATCTATTCATGAAAATGCGCCAGCCGAAGGTGGTTGGCGAGATACTGGCGGGCGTCGTACTGGGACCGGCCCTGCTTGGCCGCCTGCCTTTCGCGGCCCACATCATCGACAGCGCGAAACATCAGGGCAACATTCTCGATTTCGTTTACTGGCTCGGGCTGCTGCTGCTGATGTTTCTCTCGGGCGCAGAGATGCAGCAATTATTCAGCCGCGAAGAGCGCCGTACAGTTGGCTGGCTCACCATCGTGGGTACTGGAATCCCGTTCCTGCTTGGACTGATATTTGGTCCTTGGGTGATCCGTCCCAGTCTTGCTGGGCCGAACGGCAACCGGGTTTCGCTGATCATCATTCTTGCCGTCGGTGTCGCGGTCACATCGGTTCCCGTGGTCTCGAAGATCTTTGCGGATCTCAAAATTCTGCACACGCGCTTCGCGCGCCTGATCCTGGGCGTTGCTGTGCTCGAAGACATCGTTCTGTGGCTTGCGCTCGCGATTGCTACTGCCACAGCAGGCAAAGTCGCGCTGAACCCACGCCAGATGTCCTATCACCTTCTTTTGACTTTAGCCTTCTTTGTTCTCGGGCTGACGATCGTTCCCCGGGCGGTCAAGCGAATCAATAAATCGCGCTTCAACGTTCTGGCTCAGCAGTCGCCTACCGGGTATGCAATTGCCGTCCTGCTGGCTTACTGCGCAGTGGCCGGAGCGCTTGATGTCAATCTCGTTTTTGCGGCGTTCCTTGCCGGTTTCGCGGTGGTGCATAAGAAGCGGCGGCTCTTCGCTGACGCGCTGGAAGCCATCGGAAAGGTCTCCTTCGCCTTCTTTATTCCTATCTATTTTGCGATCGTCGGGCTGAAGCTCGATCTTATTCGCGGTGTGTCGGTGTGGATGATCGTGGCGTTCATTTGCGGAACCTGTGTGATCAAAATTCTTTCCGTGTCGCTGGCCGGCCGCTTTGCCGGATTTCGTGGACTGGACCTGATCAATCTGGCGATCACCACCAATGCGCGTGGCGGTCCTGGCATTGTGCTGGCGAGCGTGGCGTTCGATGCCGGGATCATCAGCTCGAAGTTCTACACGACGCTGGTGGTGGCGGCCGTGCTTACCTCGCAGATTGCCGGGGCGTGGCTGGACTACGTGCTGCGCAAAGGATGGCCGCTGCTGAAGCCGGCGGTCGCGAGCGAGCCGCTGGAGGCCTCGCATGAAACTCCGTCGCCGGCGTAGATGCGCTGAATCGTCACCATATTGGTTCCGATTGAGATCGAGCTAGGTTGCGATGCGAATCAGCTGCTCCACCGGTTCGCGCGGGCCCAGAATCGAAACATCCGGGAGGACGCCGTGCGCCATCGCGACCTCGTCGCAGCGCTGCAGACGCGGGCAGACCTGACAGTCCTTGTAAATCTTGTCGGGGAGGGCAGCGCGGTCTTCGACAACAAAAAAACCAGCGCTCTGAAAGAACTCAGGGATGCGGGTGAACAGGCAAACGCACCCAACGCCGTGCCGCTCCGCTTCTTCGAGCAACGCCTGCAGCAGATCCTGTCCGCGGCCGCAGCCCTTCCACTCTGGCCGCACCACGATGGAGCGCACCTCGGCAAGATGAGGCCCATAGAGATGCAGGGCGCCGCAGCCTTGAAATTCGCCACTGTTCGACTCGGCAACGGTGAAGTCGCGGATGTTTTCGCATATTTCCGCGAAGGGGCGGCTTAGCAACGTGCCGTCGCCGGAGAGACTGTTGACCAAAGCGTGCACCTTCTCCGCGTCCTGCAAACGGGCCTTACGAATGGGCACCGGCAGCCTCCAGTTCTTGGACGGAGTGGGTAGCAAGGCGTGCCTTGGCGGTTGCGACAGCCTCGCGAACTCGCGCGCGTGCCGTGCCTCCAATGACATCGTGGCAGTCAACGGTGGCGGTCAGCGTGATGCTCGCGTAGAAATCTTCTGCGAACGCAGGAGAGAACTGCCGCAGCTCTTCGAGCGTGAGGTCATCAAGCTCGCAGCCCTTCTCGAGCGCGAGACGGACCGCCTCACCGATGATGTGGTGCGCGCGGCGAAAGGGGATTCCGCGATGCGAGAGATAGGTAGCCGCCGCCATCGCGTTGAGGAAGCCCGACTGCGCCGCTGTTTCCATCGCTTCCAGCCGAAACTTCAACTTCTGCGTGAACTCCGCAAGTAGATCCAATAGGGGAGGCAGCCCAGCTACGGCGTCAAAGAGGACCGGCTGCATCTCCTGCAGATCCTTGTTATAGGCCAGCGGCAGACCCTTCAATTGCATGGCTGCCGTCTGAGCGGCACTGACGATGCGGCCGGTGCGCCCACGCACCAGTTCGGTGAAGTCAGGGTTCATCTTCTGCGGCATCGCGCTGGACCCGGTTGAGAAGCTCTCCGGCAGCGCGACAAAACCGAACTCCGCCGTCGCGAACAACGTGATCTCCTCCGCAAAACGGCTGGTGTGCAACGCGATGGTCGAAAGCGCCTGCAGGAACTCGACGAGAAAATCGCGGTCGCTGGTCGCGTCCATGCTGTTGGCTGTCGGCGCAGTAAAGCCAAGCTCGCGCGCCGCGATGGCGCGGTCGAGCGCGAGGGTCGCGCCGGCGATGGCGCCTGAGCCAAGCGGGCAATAGTTGAGCCGTGTGCTCAGATCGGCGAGTCGACTGATGTCGCGCTCGATCATGGAGACATAAGCCAGCAGCCAATGGGCAACGAGCACCGGTTCTGCGCGCTGGAGATGCGTATAGGCGGGCATGATGGCATCACCCGCCGCCGCAGCCTGTTCGACGAGCGCAGCAGCCCACCCGTGGAGCAACTGTTGCGCGCTCGCGGCCTGTTCCCGCACGTAGAGGCGCAGGTCGGTCGCAATCTGTTCGTTGCGGCTGCGGCCGGTGTGCAGCTTCAGCGCAAGCTCGCCGATGTGTTCGGTGAGCTCCAGCTCCACAAAATGATGCACGTCCTCCACGCGCGAATCTGACGCAAGCGCACTTCGCCGCGGTCCATGCCAACAGTCCTGGAGAACCGTATCGAGCCCGCCCCGTACCTGCGCGCATTCTGCTACCGTCAGGATCCCCGCCGCGGCGAGTACGCTGGCATGCGCCTTGCTGGCAGCAATCTCCTGGGGGAGAAGCTGCCAGTCAAAGCCAAAGGACCGCTGCCACTCTTCGAAGCGCGCATCGAGCGGCTCACGAAGGCGGCCAGACCACATCTTCACTTCACAACCTCTTTCTGCTTCTGCAACAGACGCGCACGGGTGCGGGCCGGCAGACCGAGGATCTGGATAAAGCCCTTGGCGTCCTTCTGATCGTAGCTCTCGCCCATGGTGAAGGACGAGAGATCGGTCGAGTAGAGCGACAATGCAGAGGAGCGGCTGACGATGTTCAAATTGCCCTTGTACAGCGAGAGGGTCACCGTTCCGGTGACGTTCTCCTGTGTCTTCTGGACGAAGGCATCGAAGGCCTCGCGCAGCGGCGTGAACCAGAGGCCGTTATAGACCAGGTCGGCGTAGCGCAGAGCGACGTGCTGCTTGTAGTGCGAAAGCTCGCGGTCGAGGGTCAGCGCTTCGAGCTCGCGATGCGCGGCGACGATCAGTGTGCCGCCCGGCGTCTCATAGCAGCCGCGACTCTTGATTCCGACAAAGCGATTTTCCACCAGATCGATGCGGCCGATGGCATTGCGCGCGCCGATCTCATTCAGCAGCTCGACAAGCTGTACTGGAGGCATCTTCATGCCATCAACTGAGACGGGGATACCTTGCTCGAAACCAATCGTGACCTGCTCCTCGCGGTCGGGCGCTTCCTGCGGCGAGCGGGTCATTGTCCACGTGGTCGGGAAGGGCGCGTTGCCAGCATCCTCCAGTTCGCCGCCCTCATGGCTTACGTGCCACAGGTTGCGGTCGCGCGAGTGAATCTTCTCGCGGCTAGCTGCGACGGAGATGCCGTGCGCCTCTGCGTAGTCCAGGCACTCCTCGCGGCTGGTCAGTGTCCACTCGCGCCACGGCGCGATTACCTTCAGCTCCGGCGCCAGCGCCTGATATGCGTGCTCGAAGCGGACCTGATCGTTGCCTTTGCCGGTGCAGCCGTGTGCGACGGCACTAGCACCTTCGGCCAGCGCGACTTCCACCTGATGCTTGGCGATCACCGGACGGGCGATCGAGGTGCCGAGCAGGTACTTGTTCTCATACACCGCGCCCGCCTGCATCGTGGGGAAGACATACTCGCGCAGGAACTCATCGCGCAGATCGCGCACGACAACCTTCTTTGCGCCCGTCTTCTTCGCCTTTTCGACAACCCCGTCGATGTCCTCGCCCTGGCCTACATCAGCGACCATCGCGATCACGTCCAGGCCGTAGTTCTCGTTCAGCCAGGGAATGATGATCGAGGTATCGAGCCCACCGGAATATGCAAGAACGACTTTGTCAGCCATGAAATCAATTTCTCCTAATTAAATATCTGTCGTGATTACTTAAGGGCAAGTGCGCGGCGGCGCGCGGACTTGGGCGGCTTGCGACGTTCGGGCGTGACAGCCGCGCCGAGCAGCATCAGCAGGATCGCCTTCTGCGCATGCATGCGGTTCTCGGCCTGGTCGAAGACGATGGACTGCGGTCCGTCGAGCACCTGATCGGTGACTTCAGCGTTGCGATGCGCCGGTAGGCAGTGCATGAAAACGGCATGCTGCGCAGCGCGCGCCATCAGCGTCTCATTCACCTGGTAGGGCTTGAAAATGGGCGCGCGCTTGGTCGCTTCGTGCTCGAATCCCATGCTGGTGCACACGTCGGTATAGATCGCATCCGCACCGGCAACCGCAGCCTGCGCATCTTCCATCAGGGTGAGCGATCCGCCGATCTCGCCGAGAATCGCGTTGGCTTTAGCGACAATCTCCGCCTTCGGGCCATAGTTCTTCGGTGTGGCGACGACGCAGTTCGCACCCAGCAGAGCAGCCGTCAGCATCAGCGAGTGGCAGACGTTGTTGCCATCGCCGACATAGACGAACTTGAGGCCGCGCACCGTGCCGAAGCGTTCTTCGAGCGTCATGAAATCAGCAAGGGCCTGGCACGGATGCTCGAGATCGCTGAGCGCATTGATGATTGGAACGGCGGCATACTGCGCCATCTCCGTAATAGTGTCGTGCGCGTAGGTGCGCAACACGATAGCGTCGCTCCAGCGCTCGACATTGCGGGCAATGTCGCCGAGCGACTCGCGCTCGCCCAGCGGCGATTGCGTCTGGTCCACGAAAATCGCGTTGCCACCCAGCGTGTTGACGCCGGCTTCAAAGCTGAGGCGTGTGCGCAGCGAGGCTTTCTCGAAGAACATGACTAACTGTTTCGCATCAAGCGCGCGACGATAATCGCCCGGTCGCGCCTTGACTGCGTGCGCCAGCTTGAGCAGCGCGGCAATTTCGCCCGCGGAGAGGTCGGCGATGGAACAGAGATCGTTGCCGGCCAGCGATTTTGCGGCCAGGGCAAAGGGCCCTGTCGCGACGTTGCGACGAGGTGCGGCTTCCTTCAGCAGGTAAGCGTTAGCGGCCAATTTGAGTGCCTCCGTGGGTAGCTCTAGGTCCAGCGCCAGCTTGAGCAGGCGCGTGCTGGTGCAGAATGTCGTCAAGCGCGGCAATGGCAAGATCTACGTGGGACTTGCCGAGGATGTAGGGCGGAAGAAAACGCAGCACGGTTTCGCTGGTCCGATTGATGAGGATGTGACGCTGCATCATGGCAGCGGCGACGGATTTGGCAGTATCGGCTGAGCGGAGCTCGAGCGCCAGCATCAGCCCCAGGCCGCGCGCGCCGATGACAATGGCGGAGTGCTGCGCAGCCAAGCGAGCGAGCTGCCCGCGGAAGTAACCACCGACATCCTGAATGTGCGCGAGCATGCCCTCACGCTTCAGCGTGTCGACCACCGCGATAGCCACGGCGCATGCCAGCGGGCCGCCGCCAAAAGTGGTGCCATGCAGACCGGGCTGCATCACACTTGCGACCTCTTCCGTACAGAGCATCGCGCCCAGCGGCAGCCCCCCGGCCAGTGGCTTGGCCAGCGTGGTGATGTCCGGCTGGATTCCGTAGTGCTGATATGCACACCATTTGCCGGTGCGGCCCAGACCGGCCTGGATCTCGTCAATGATGAGCAGTGCGCCAGTCGAGTGCGTCAGCTCTCGCGCAGCATCGATGAACTCTTGCGAGACAGGACGGATGCCGCCCTCGCCCTGGACGGCCTCGAGACAGACCGCGCAGTACTCGTCTGAGAACGCGGCACGCAATGCTGCGACATCGTTGAACGGAACGAATTCGACGCCCGGCATCACCGGCATGAACGGCGCGCGGTACTTCTCCTTTTCGGTGGTTGCCACCGAGCCCATGGTGCGTCCGTGAAAGCTGTGCTCGAGCGCAAGAAACTTGGCGCCGATCTTCACACCCTTGCCGCGGCGCGTTCCGGCACAGAGTCGCGCCAGCTTCAAGGCAGCCTCCCATGCTTCGGTGCCGCTGTTGCAGAAGAAGACGCGATCCATGCCCGTCATCTCGGTGAGGCGCGCCGCCAACTCGGCCTGGCCGGCGTGAAAAAACAAGTTTGAAATATGCAGCAGCTTCTTGCTCTGCTCGGCGATCGCCTGCTCGATCGCCGGATGTCCGTACCCCAGTGCGTTCACACCGATACCGCTCAATAGATCGAGGTAGCGGTTGCCTTCCTGATCGATGAGATGCACGCCTTCGCCGTCCACGAAAAGGATGGGGTTGCGCTCGTAAGTCTGGAGCAGCAGCTTCGCTTCAGCCGCCTGAACGGCAGCTAATTCGGCTACTGCAAAGTCAACTGACTTGCTCATGCGACCAGCACCTCCGTTCCGTGGGCAACCTTCGTTTGCAGCAGGTCAGGCATCGACGACGCTTCTTCTGCGGGAAGAATCCGCACACGCTTCACGCCATGCAGCAGCGCCTCGCGGCACGCGCCGAGCTTCGGCAGCATGCCGCCGCTGATGACCGCGTCGCGGGTAAGCGGAGCAATCTGATCGACGGAAAGCCAGCGCATCACCTCACCATCCGCACCGCGCACGCCGGGCACGTCGGTGAGGAAGACCAGCGCGTCGGCATGCGCAGCGACGGCGCACGCAGAGGCCATTTCGTCCGCGTTGATGTTGTAGTATTCGCCGTCAAAGCCGAGCGCGAGACTGGACAGAACGGGCACGGCGCCCATCTTCCAGATCGCTTCGAGCCAGCGAGGATCGGAACTGACAATTTCGCCGACAAAGCCGAGATCGGGCGCCGTGCGCTTCTTGCGCGCGCGGAAGACCAGGCCATCGCCACCGGAAAGTCCAACGGCCGGCTGGCCATGTGCGCCCAACGCCGCGACCAGATCTTTGTTCACGCGCCCTGCCAAGAACCATCAGTGCGGCATCGCGCGTCTCGGCATCGGTGATGCGCAGCCCCGCGACAAATTCGCTCTGCTTGCCAAGCGCCTTCAGGGTGCGGGTCAGCGCCACACCGCCGCCATGGACGACCGCGACCTGGTGGCCATCGCGCACCATCTCGACGATCGCCTGAGCGCAGCCGTGCAGCGTCTCGGCATTTTCGAGCGCCGTGCCTCCCAGCTTAACCACGTATCTCATAGCAATCCTTCCGTCTCCGGCCATCCACACATGACGTTCAGGTTTTGCACCGCCTGCCCGGCGGCGCCCTTCAGCAGGTTGTCGAGACAGCTGATGACGATTGCTCGTCGGCCATCCGGGGCAAGCTGGAAGCCGAGATCGCAGAAGTTCGTGCGCACGACGTGCTGGATCTGCGGCAATTGACCGGCAGGGTGAATGCGCACCATCGGGCTCTCTGCATAGAACCCGCGCAGACAGGCTTCGACTTCATCGGCGGTATGCTGCTCGCGAAACGTGACGTAGTATCGTAGCGAGGATGCCGCGGGGAATGGGCAGCAGATGCGGTGTGAAGGTGATCTGCATCGGCCGAGACATCCAGCTGCTCCAGCAGCTCACCGGTATGGCGATGGCCAAAGAGTCCGTATGCGGAGAGGTTGTCCGCCGCATACATGAAATGCGTCTTCGCGGTCGGCTCCTTGCCTGCGCCGGAGACGCCGGACTTCGCATCGCAGATGATGCCACGATCCACGTCCACCCAGCCGGCGGCCACGAGCGGCTTAAGCGCGAGAATGATGGTGGTCGCGTAGCAGCCGGGATTGGCCACCAGCCGCGCCTGTGACGATCGCCTCGCGATGCAGTTCCGGCATGCCGTAGACACTCTCGGACTGTGTCTTGTGCGGCAACGGGCAGAACCGTCATCGGTAAATTTGTAGACGGCGCGGTTCGCGGGTTCTTCCAGCCGCCATGCGCCGCTCAGATCGATGACCCGCAGGCCCCGAGCCAAGCGCCTCCGGCGCCCACTTGCGCGACTGCTCATGCGGCGTGGCGAGGAAGAGCACCTTGACGCCGCGCGCGGCAAGCAGATCCCAGGAGAATGGCTCGATGCAAAGCTGATCCTTCGAAAGCCCGGCAAGCTGCGGATGGATGGCGGTGAGCGATTCGCGCGTCGAGCCTTCACGTCCCAGAAAGAGCGGGGAAGTGCCGGCGAGCCGAGGATGACGCAGCAGCAGCCGCGCCAGCTCTGCGCCTGCGTAGCCGGTCACACCCATCACTGCGATTTGTGATCTGTCCCTGTTGCATTAGCCGATCAGTCCTTCCAGCCGCGCCCGCAACGTGGTCGCACTCTTAGCATCCGGGCAGATGATCAATACCGTGTTATCGCCGGCGATGGTGCCCACCACCTCCGGCCATCCCTCGTCATCGATGCCGGCCGCCACCGGCTGCGCGCTGCCTTGCGTCGTAATCAGGACAAGCTGGTTCATTGCCTGGCGCACCCGCAGGCCGAAGTCGCGCAGGATATCGGCAATGTCCGGCAGATCTTCGTCATGATTCGCCGCTGCTCCGTTGGGAATTTGGTAGCCGCCCGGCCCTTTGAACAGCCGCAGTGCATGCAGATCGCGCGACAGCGTGGCCTGCGTGACTTCGTGGCCGCGCTTCACCAGCAGCCGGCGCAGCTCATCCTGGTTGGTCACCACGCGAGTGGTCACGATTGGCGAATCGCATTGTGCCGTTCCACCTTCATTGTACGTCCTCACAAGCCCAAAGCAAAAGGCCGCACCGGAAAGGGGGGTCGGGCGGCCACTGCATAAATATACATATATATGTATAAATATGCAAAGCCGATTTGTCAAGAGCGGCTGGGCCTGTGCACGGCCTGGCACCAGTGATACCCTCCGGCCTGATATGAACTCCAGACAGTCGAAGGATTTCCTTGCGCAGCAGGTGGCACAACAGGCCGCCTTGGAAGGGCTGCCGCTCTCGGATCTCGAGAAGAGAATGATGTATTTCACTGAGAGTGACCCATCATCTTGCGACGATCCGTTTCACCCTGAATGATGAGTTCGAGGCAAAATACGAGCCGTCCGAATACGAGGGCAAAATCTCAGGGCTTCTGCAACGTGCATATGACCGGTTGCAGGGCCAGCAAAAGGATTTATGGGACGATGCGATTTCTGAGCTGCGCAAAGGGGACCACTATCTTCTTGTTCTATTGAATGAATCGCCTCACCCCTCTACTTTTCTACGAGCCGCGTGGAATGGTTTGCTTGCGTTGACGGGTGTACGAAAAAAGAATTCCTGATCTCGACCCCGGCGGCCGTTTGATCCACCGCTCCGCCGCACGTATGATTCGATTCGATTGACTGAGTCGTTTTGAGAGGAGCTCTGGAAGGACATGCGAGTTGGAATGTTGACAGGCGGCGGTGACTGCCCCGGACTGAATGCGGTGATCCGCGCCGCGGTACGCAAGGGAATTTTTCACTACAAGGATGAGTTCGTCGGCTTTCTCGAAGGCTGGCGTGGCGTGGTGGACAACCAGACACGGTCTTTGAATGCCGAGAGCGTCTCCGGCATCCTCCACCTTGGCGGCACCATCCTGCGCACGTCGCGCACCAATCCGCGCAAGATGGAGGGCGGCATCGACAAATGCCTTGCGACCATCAAGGCGAACAATCTTGACGCTCTCATCACCATCGGCGGCGATGACACGCAGGGGGTCGCGAACGCGCTGATCGAGAAGGGCGTGAAGATCGTCGGCGTGCCCAAGACCATCGACAACGATTTGAGCGGGACGGACGCGTGCTTCGGCTTCGATACTGCGGTTGGAATCGCGACTGAAGCCATCGACCGCCTGCACTCCACCGCCGAGGCGCATAATCGCGTGATCGTCTGCGAAGTGATGGGACGCGATGCCGGTTGGATCGCGATCACCAGCGGTATCGCAGGTGGCGCGGATGCCATCGGCGTGCCGGAGAAGCCGCTGGACATCGACAAGATCTGCAAAGTCATCAAGTACCGTCACGATCACGGAAAGAAGTTTTCGATTGTCGTGGTCGCGGAAGGCACAAAGCTGCCAACTGGCGGCAAGGCGACGCAGGGCAGCAAGCTCGACGCCTTCGGCCACGAACGGCTCAGCGGCATCGGGCAGGCGGTTGCGGAGCTGATCGAGCAGAAGACCGGTTACGAGACCCGGAGTGTGAATCTGGGCCATACGCAGCGCGGCGGTACGCCCTCGGCCTTCGACCGCATGCTGGCCACACGCTACGGCACGGCAGCCATCGATCTCGTGCACCAGAGCAACTTCGGGCGACTCGTCGTGCTGCGCGGGACCGAGATAACCAGCATTCCTCTCAAGGATGCGATCGCGAAGACGCGCACCATAGGCGACGACCTGATTGCGCTCGCCGACGGGTTGCAGCCGGAAGTGTAATTCCACCAAATGAGAACGCCGGGGCTGTTGGGCTCCGGCGTTTTTGTTTGCAAGTTCTGTCAGGTGGGGCCGATCACTGACTCATAGATTTCGAGGATGCGGTCGATTTTCATCTGCCAGGTGAACTGAGCGAGCAGCTTTTCCCGCGCGGCCGCACCCACGCGTGCTGCCAATTCCGGATTCTCGATAAGGCGCTGCATGGCGTCAGCAAAGCCGGCAGTCATCCCTTCGCGGCTTGTCGGCGGGATGAGGAACCCGGTCTCGCTGTCGAGATAGTCGGCGGGACCGCCCCAGGCCGTGGCGATCACCGGCCTCGCCATCGCCATTGCCTCGAGCACCACAGCGCCGCCGCATTCATACAGGCTCGGCAGGACCAGCGCCGTAGCATCCGCGAGCGACTGCGCGCACTCCTGCTGTGACTGCCATCCTCGAAAGTGCACTCGGCCGCCGAGTCCCAGACGTCCGGCCTCATGCTGCCACGCCTGCCGCATTCCGCCGTCGCCGATGACCTCGAGCGTTGCGGTGGGAACGCGCATCATCGCTTCAAAAATGATTGGCAATGCCTTCCAGTCCACCAGCCGGCCCATAAAGACGAAGCGACTCGCTGCCGGCTGCGTCGGCGCAGAGGCCGCATGCCATGTCTCCGTATGCCAGATATTCAGGTCGACGCCGTTCTCGACGAGCTCTATCACCCGGCCGCGATATCCCGCGGGCAATGCAGCGGCCGTCCGTTGGTTGGCAACCAGGAGCAGAGCGGCATTGCGCTTTCCCGGCAGCAACCGGTTGGCAATCGCCGTCATCCGGCGCCCGAATGCGACGAAGATCCGGCTAAACAGGGAATCGGCAGAGCGAAAGGCCGGCGGGTAGTCCATACCGCCGTTCATCGGTCCGATGACAAGTGGCCGCCCGAGGCCAAAAAACATCGATGGATAGGATGGCGCGACCGGCGCTGGCTGGTGCAATACGTCGATGCCGTGCTCGCGGATCAACCGCCGCACCACGCGACGCTGGGCCCACTGCGTGTACATCAGCATGACGAGGCCGAGCGTTGATTCCGCGACACGACGCGGCAGCAAGCCCGAGAGCCGAAAAAGGACTCGATGGATTGCTGTGTCCGACACGAAGCGCATGCGGTCGCGTTCTTCAGGCAGCAGGGCTTCGAGTTCTGCGCGGACGCGATCGTGCGCCACCAGCCAGACTTCGATGCCGCGCTCGCGCAACAGCCGGAAATAGTGCAGGGGCAGGATGGCCTCGCCGCCAAAGCGGGCAGAGGCATTGTCGGCAACGATGCAGATGCGCATGTCTCTGGCTTAGAAGCGGGCAGAAGGCAGCTTGGAAGCGAATAGCGGCGGCGGTCGAACGAAATTATGAGGCGTAGCGACTAGCAGCCGTGTTTGCACTTGGCCAGAATGGCCGCCTGCAAGCGTTCTCTCAGCGCGGTGGGCAATTCGTATAGTTCATGCTGGCGATAGATTTCGATCGTCTTGCGGGTGGTGTTCAGGGTGATGACGCAGTGCTCGCACTCGCGCAGATGCAACTCGAGATCCGCGCGCAACGTGGGCGTCACGGAGTTGTCGATCAAGTCGTCGAGTTCGGCCAGAAATTCCGAGCAGGTCACTGAACACCATCCTCATTCTTCTTGCGGAAGTACCGGCTCAGCCGCTCCCGTAACTGCAACCGCGCTCGCAACAGCCGCGATTTGACCGCCGGCACACTTAGCCCCAGCGCAGTGGCCGTCTCTTCGGTGGAGAGACCTTCTACGTCCCGCAGCACGAAGACCACGCGGAAGCCGGGAGGCAGACCATTGATGGTCTTGCGCAAAATATCCGCAAGCTCCGACTGTCCATACTCTTGCTCCGGATTCGGCCGCCATTCGGCCAGATCGCGCGGCACCGATCCTTCGTCGGTCTGCACGTCTTCGTCAATGGAGACCATCTTGCCGGTGCGCCGCTTGCGCAGCCGCATCAGTGCTTCGTTTACCGCAATCCGTACCAACCACGTATAGAACTTGGAGTTGCCCTGAAACTGATCGAGCTTTTCGTACGCCTTCAGAAAGGCGTCCTGCACGACGTCCTGAGCATCCTCGCGGTTCTGCGTGATGTGCTGCGCAATGCGAAAGACCTGCCGGTCGTACTGCTTCACCAGCGTCTCGAAGGCGTGTACATCCCCGCCCCGGGCCCGCTCGACGAGCGCTACGTCCGGATGCACCTCCTCGGGTGCGTTCACTGGTTCGATGGTCGGGCTCTCGGAAGGTTTCAGAGGAATCGCGCCTTTCGGTGACGAGCCGTCAGAATGCAGCGGCTCCTTGCCCATTTTACCAACAGAAGCGTTCCGTCAGCTCCGGTACGTTCTCGGCGCCGAAACATGGCTCGCATGGTCAATCGACCGTGAGCTGAACTGTGACCGGCGGAGGTGCCGCCACGGTGGTATCGCTCGTCGCCGAAACCGTGACCGTGTAGTTTCCTGTCGTGTGTGCCGGGAGGACCAGTTGGAGGAGGCGGGGTGGTGGGGGGACGCGAACTGCCGATCTGCGGAATCGAGCCACCGGTACCACCGCAGCTCGAGAGCGACAGCATCGATCCAGACACCACGAGGAGGATGATCGCTGCCGCCATCCATCGACAGCGAAGACGCCCAGGCAGCAGGAGCAGGAGAACGCCGCCCCAAAGCACGATGCCGGTCTTGCCCAAGCCCCCAGTGGCAGCGACTTTCCTGCCTGCGGCTGTGGCTGCAGTCGTCGAGAGGATAAGCTGCGTGCTGACGTCGGCACCCTTCACCGACAGCGGGCTCGTGGCGAATCCGCAAGTGGGTGGACTGGCATCCGTTCCGGAGCCAAGGTAGGCCACGGTGCACGAGAGACTCACCGTCCCTGTAAATCCATAAAGCGATTTGACTGTAATGGTGACCGAGTTGTTCGCCGTGGCTCCGGCTTTCAGCTCCAGCGTTGTCGGCGAGGCAACAAGCTGATAGCTGGCAGGCGGATTGACGACTTGGGTCAGTGACGCAGATGCGGCGTTGAGAAGGCTGTCGCCGGGAAAGGTCGCAGTGACGAGCGTTGATCCGACCGGCAGCGCCGCTGCCTCATAGGTGGCGCTCGCCTGGAAAGGCAGGCCGGGAGCGCCCGCCGCAAACGTGATGGGAACAGAGGCGTTTCCACCGGGTAGTCCCTCAAAGGTGATGGTGCCGGCGACCGGGAAGCTTGGTCAGGTCCGCAGGCGCGCTGATGGTGGCAGTGAAGGTGACGGTCTGGCCGATGACGCTGGGGTTTGCGCTGCTGGTCAGGGTCATGGCAGGAGTGCCGACATTCGTGAGTAAAACCAGAGAATCCGCATATGGCCATTGGTGAAGAGCAGGTCTGGCTGGCCGTCCCGGTTGAAGTCGGCCGCAACCATGGATGCGAAGCCCTGCCCGGCGATCAGGTTCGTTTCTCGCGCTGAATTTGCGGCCAGGGAGACCATGAATGATGGAGATCGCTGTGCCTCCGTAGTCGAGATCATGCCGTCGAACTCGTTCGTGCTCAGAACAAAATCGGACAGACCATCGCCATTCAGATCGGTCTGCTAGAAAATTAAGGTATCGCCGATCCAGCACAGCTAGCTGTCACGGGTTGCGAAAAGGTGCCATCGCCCTTTCCGAATAGACGAAAATTGCAGTGGGACCGGGGTTTCGTTGTATCCGTTGAAGCGTGCAAGCAAGAATTGCGAAATCAGCCTTTCCATCTTGGTCAAAGTCACCAGCCACGACTGCCAGAATATGGTTCGTGGTTTGACCTCCGAATGGGGCGCATGAGGAGCGCCTGTGGCTCCGAGTCGAATGTTCCGTCGCCATGTCCCAAAAGGACTTGATTGTCTGATGGTGTGGGCACGACGAGGTCTGCTTTGCCGTCGCCATTGAAGTCGGCGGCGTGCTGGCAGCCCGTGGTAGTAATCATTCCCGGGCAGCGTGGTAGTGATCGGATCGAGAGTGCCATCACCTTTCGACAGAGGACGATACAGGGTACTGTTCCACTGGCCTTCCGTGGTGATGTAACGCAAGATCATCGCGGCCGTCGCCATCTATGTCGGCAATGGCGAGTGTAGGATGGATAGGCCGGGAACCAGATTCGTAACTGCGAAGAGGATCTTTAAACGTGCCGTCTCCCCGTCCGAGAAATAGTTGACGAAGGAAAGTCCCGTCCGCTGCGACGTCCGAATGCGATGACATCCTGATGCTTGTCTCCGTTAAAATCTCCCAGGTAGAGCATGGCAAACCATCCCAGGATACCCGTGGGCGGTCGGGCTGCAGGCTGAACTAGTGACTGGCGGCGAAAATGTGCCATTGCCCTTTCCGAGGATCAGTTGAAGACCGTGCAGTGCCTGAGGTGAAGATGTCCGGCCGTCCGTCTTCGTTAAAATCGGCGACGACGCTGTAGCTGGCCGTCAATCCAGAGCGAATGACCGGCGGAGCGTCGAAAGTGCCATCGGAACGGCCATAGGTGATGTAGATGCCGTTGACGCCGGGCATCGCGAGATCCAGGTTGCCGTCAAGGTTGTAATCCGCGATAAGGCTGGGATCTCCCTGGTCTTCGTCGAAGGGTTCAGAGTTGTAGAACGCATAGTGAACAGGGTCGGTGAAATGCATGCCCGGCCTTCCGAAGAAGATCACAAGACCATCTGCGGAAAGCGCCAGAATGTCGAGATAGCCGTCGCCGTTGAGATCGCGCGCGGCAAATGCCTGAATGAAATCCGCATCCGTGTAGCCCTTGGAGAAAACGGGCGTCTATGGTGAAGGTTCCGTCTCCGTTGCCATGATGAATTTCGAGGTACGCTTCGTTGTTGTTGTAGTTGAAGAGCGTACAAAAAAGATCGAGATGTCCGTCTTTATCAAAGTCGGCCAGATGGCAACCGTCCACGGTCCCGCAGTGTATGCCCCAGTGAAGGTGCCATCTCCCACACCGAGCATTACCAATGGCTCGTCGATAAGGACAATGTCGGGATGCCCATCTCCGTTAATGTCTGCTACTGTTGCGCCTTTTAACCAACTTTCGCCTCCAGGAGCTTGGAAAGAGACAAGGTTCTCGAATTGACCTGATCCATTGCCAAACGCCGTGAAGACCGTTCCCTCTGAACTGGTAAAAACGATGTCCAGATGCCCATCGCTATTCATGTCAGCAAAAGCGATAAAGACTAAGTCAGACCCTTGGGATACCAAGTTGTTGGGGATGGATAGTGTGCTGTCGAGACGAAGTGTTCCGTCTCCATTGCCCATGAATATGGCGGGCGATGGTGTTGTAGCCCATACGGGTGGAAAGCAAACCGCGTCCGCGAAGCCATCTCCGTTGAGGTCGGCTGCCTGGCAACTGCCGGCGGCCGGACCAAGAGCTCCTGTCGGCGGCGTGGCAGTCCCAATAGCTGTTGTCTTCGGCGCGGCGTAGCTGCCGTCGGAGTTTGCCAGGATTACATTCAATCCGCTCGCGTCGACGTAGTAGAAATCCGGACGGCCATCACCGTTGAAGTCGGCCGTACCTACCTGTAGCGGATTCGACGGAATCGGGATGTGGCGCGGGTTACGAAATGTCTCGGAGCTGCAGGGGGAAATCAGCCCGAGGCTCAACAGCAAAAAGCCCCAGAAGTTGCGCAAGATCTTGTCCTTAGTCCGCCGCGTAGATCGCCGTCCGGAGCCTGAGAAGCATAAAGCAGATCAGCCGGTAAAAGCCTCTGAAAAATCACGCGATCGTCGCGCATGAAGCCTGACCCAAAGCTCAGCACGTGAATATCGCCTGTAGATTCGCCGCCGCCAGCGCGTCCGTCCCGTAAGCCCAAAGTGGGAGAGTCCTGGCGAATGCCATCCCGGCCGCGGTCTTGTGAGTGAACCGCACTGGCACGTCCAACGGGCGATGCGGCCATCGCGCCATGTGATTCGGGATAGCGGAGAACGTGCCCGCGTGGGGCACGTTCTCCGCAACACTCCTTTTGGGTGATTTATATGTCACACGCACTGTGGCAATATCCCGAACATCTACTCAACAATTTCGTGCCACAGGGCATGCGGTAACACGCGCGCTCTCAACCATTCCTGTACCTAGCCAGGGTCGTACGCTCGAACCCTCCCCCGAGGTGTCTGAATGAAGTACTTCTGCGCCGCTATGGCGTTTTTCTCTCTTACCGCTCCTGCTCTTGCGGATGTCTCAGTAAGCTTTCCCACTCCAGGCGCTTTGCTCATGGCGCCCTTCGATTTACAAGCCTCTGCGGACGCGTGCCAGTCTCAGCCCCTCACCGCGATGGCCTACTCGCTCGACAACGGCACAGACACGATTGTCCAAGCGTCTACCATCGCTGCACAGGTGACGGCCTCCGCCGGACCCCACGTTCTGTATGTCAAATCCTGGGGTAACCGCGGCGCGATTTGTAAGCAGACGCTAAACATTGAGGTGTTGGACAAGTTGCCGATGATGCCCGCGAACGTGGCATCGGCAACCAACCTTCAGGGAATGAGCTCTTGGACAGGCGAGCACGATGCGGCTACGCCGGGATCGTCTGCCGGAACAACCGGCCTGCTGACAGGCGCGGCTCCGCTGAGCGGGCAAGTACGAGCGTTTACCTTCCAGTACGCGAACGATGGCGGGCACCGCTTCCACGTTTCCTTCCCGGCCAACCCTACGGCAACCCACTTTGTCTATGACACGTACCTAATGATCAACAAGCATTGTGGGAGCGTGCTCTGCGGAAACCTGGCGAACATCGAAATGGACATGAACCAGGTTTTGGCCAACCGTGACGTTGTGATCTATGGCGTACAGTGCGATGGCTGGACCGGGACCTGGGACTACACCGTGAACGAAGGCACGCCGGCGAGGCAGTTATCCACCTGGCGGCACACGAACGTCCCCTGCGAGCCGGCGAAATGGACAAAAGACACGTGGCACCACGTCCAGATTGCATATTCGCGTGACGATAGCGGAACGGTTACCTACGAATCGGTATCTCTGGACGGAGTCGAGTCGGACTTGTCGGGAGCGACAGGGCCGTCCCGGTTCGCACTCAACTGGGGGCCGGTCCTTTTGACCAACTTCCAGATGGATGGGCAGGGGGCAAAGGGCGCGCAGACGGTGGAGATGGCAAACACGACCGTCTACGCCTGGTAGAGCGGAAGCCAAAGCCAGCGCCCTTCCTATATCGATAAGAGGTCGGCTAACCGACACACGAGAGACTTCGTCCTAAACGGTGCCGGCGGCTGGAATGCCCTGGAGAATGAGTTGCTACTGCGACTACCCCCACAGAAGTCGAATAGCAACTCATTCCCGAATCGGCTTAGTCTTTTGACCAGAGCCGTTGCTCATTGAGGTCTTGGAATTGTCATTTCTGCATTTGCTTCGAAGTGCTGGCGCCCACCTGGTGCTAGGAACGGCTTTTTCGGCCGCGTTACTGAGTGGGTCTGCGCAGCAGCAGCCGTCGTCCAAAGCTGTACACCATACCCAGACCGGGGCTAAAGCAGCGACGGGCCACCACTCCACGCCGCGGCATACCAGAAGCCGCCGCGGGGCACCGGCGCACGTGCGCCACGCCCGGACGAAGCGCTCGCGGCGCACGGCAAAGAGCATCGCCCGGAGCCGCAGGTTGCAGCGCGCCTTTGTCGCGTCCTCTCAGCTGCGGCCCATGGCCCAGCAACTGGCGCAGAACCGCACTCCCGCCGCTTACGCAGGCGTTGCGCACTACGCCGAGACCCACAAGGGTGACGCTGCGGCGGCGGCTTATCTATCTCTCGGCCATGCCTACCTGCTGGACCGGCGCTTCCCGGAGGCCACTGCGGCCCTGTCGCATGCGGACGCCGCCGGCGACGCGCTGGACGATTACGCCGCGTACCTGACCGCGCAGGCGAACATGCAGTCAAATCAACTGCCCCAGGCGGAAAGCGTGCTCAACGGTTTTGCTGCGAAATATCCCGACAGCGTCTTTGTGCCGCAGATGCCAGTTCTGCTCGCGAATCTGGCTCTCGCGCAGGGCGATCCGCAGACGGCGCTCCATGTGCTGAGCGAGCATGCCGCGGAGCCGATGGCCAACAAGCCGGACTATGTACTGGCGCTGGCTCGCGCACAACAGATCGCCGGGGATACGGGAGCCGCGGCCAGGAGCTTCCGTCGTGTCTATCTCGGCTATCCGCTCAGCCCGGAGGCCGCCCAGGCCAAAACGCAACTGCAGGCCATGGGTGCAGAGGCAGCACTCACAGTGGCTGAGCGCGAGCACCACGCGAATGCGCTCTACGCTGCCGGCCGCTACAACGAGGCTTACGACGACTACCGTGCACTTGCCGCGGATCCCGGTGTGCACGATGCCGAGCAGCATGCCGAGCTGCTGGTAGCCGCGGCAGCCTGTGATTACAAGCTGAAGCGCGCCTACCGGCAGCAGATCGCCAGTCTGGCTGATACAGATGGCGAAGCCGGCGCCCGTCGGATCTACCTCCTCATGGAACTGGCGCGCGACCGCGGCGACCTGAGCGAGCAGCAGGCCGATGTCGCTCAGTTGGAGCAGCGCTTCCCCCAGAGCCCGTGGCTGGCTGAGGCGCTCTACAGTTCGGGGAACATGTACATGCTGCGCAAAGACTTCCCCTCAGCCGCTGCCTACTACACGGAGCTGGTCCAGCGCTTCCCGACCATCTGCAAAGGCGCGAGCGGCCCCTGCTCCGATTACGCGCCCAGCGCTCACTGGCGCGCCGCATGGCTCGATTACCGGCTTGAGAAGTACTCCGACGCTGCACGCCTCTTCGACGAACAGATTGCACATTACCCCGGCGGCAAGGAAGTTCCCAGCGCCATCTACTGGCGCGCGCGGATTTATCAGGACCAGGAACATCAACCAGCGAAGGCCGCTGCCTACTACTTGGTCGTAAAAGACACTTACCTGCACTACTACTACGCTCAGCAGGCGGCCCAGCGGCTTACTGAATTGGGCGATGTCACGCCAGCCGATGCGCCGGAACTCGACGGCATCCAGCCGCCCACTATTCCAGCCTTGACCGATGCCGTACCGGAGGACGATCCCCACGTCGTCCGCGCGAAGCTGCTTGCCAACGCTGGTTTGAACGAGTACATCGCTCCGGAGATCCAGGCCGCTGAGGGCAGCGAAGAGTGGGGCGCCTTTGCCGAAGCGGAGATTTATCACTCCTATGGCGAGGACGCCAAGGCTATGCGTGTGATGAAGCGCGCGCTGCCCTTCTATACTTCTGCGCCCATCGAATCGATTCCGCTGGCTTACTGGCACATCCTCTTTCCCGAGCCCTACTGGGGAACCATCGAGAACGAATCCGCAAAGAACGGTCTTGACCCGTTTATGGTGGCTTCGCTGATCCGTCAGGAGTCAGAGTTCAATCCTACGGTAGTGTCGTACGCGAATGCGTGGGGATTGATGCAGTTGCTGCCCAGCGTCGGCTCGGAGATGGCGCGCAAGGACGGCATCCGCCACTTCGATCACAACGAGCTGCTGGATCCCATCGTGAACATCAAGCTGGGAACCAGATATCTGCGCCAGACGCTCGATAAATTCGAAAACAAGCCCGAATTCGCGTTCGCGGCTTACAACGCCGGCGACGATCGAGTGTCGGATTGGAAATCGGGCGCACCATTCCACGGAATGGACGAATTCGTGGAGTCGATCCCCTTCACCGAGACGCGTGAATATGTGCAGGGCATTGTGCGCAACGAGATGATCTATCGGGATCTTGCGGCACACCGCGCGGTTCCCAAAGATTCAAGCACGGCGACCAAGGCATCCGCCGGCGATGGTGCCAAAGGAATGCAGTAGTGCCTCGATGAGCAAAGACTACTGAATCGCAGTGGATGTCACGACCGTGCTGATCCTGCCGTGACATCCACCGAATTCCCAGTGCTTACCACCGATAGATGACGAGCTTATCCAGAAAGGCTTTGATCGAGCCATTGCCGGAGTTCTCACCATCGAACTGGACGTTCAGGAGAAGATCGCCTTCCGCCCAATGCAACGATAAGCCGGCGGGTGCGGTTGCCTTCGCGAAGTAGTGGACGGCGCCATCGAAGCTCACCCAGTCGTGGGTCACCACATCACCGCTCCGATGCATACCGATCTGGACATGGTGCCACTTGTTCGCGGCCCAGGTCCTGGGATTGCAGGCGATGTTTGACGCATGCCAGTGGGGATGGTTGCTGGTTTCATAGACATAATCCCAGGTGTTCGAGATGCTGGAACACTGGGTCCCCAAGATTATTGTCTTTCCATCGGATGTCACCTGGTTCATATCCATCTCCAGATTTTGTACCTGTGATGGATCGACTAGGTAAACGTAGGTGTCGTAGACGAAATGCGTGGCGTACCGATCGTTGCCGAAGGTGACGTGGTAGATTTCGCCGCCATGACGCCAATAGGACACAGAGAATTCCCGCGACCTTCCGTCCAGAGATGGATTGCCGACAGGATAGGAGCTATAACCGACAGAAGTGCCGGGCGTGCCTTTGTCGTGAGTCCACTGCCATCGACCTGAACCGCTCAGATCGCCGGAGGACTCTGCAGTGGGGGGAACGAGCGGGGTTCCCGCAAAAACGGGAGCCGCAAGTGCTGACAGCATCAATGCTGTATGAATGAAAGTTTTCACAATCTGCCCTTTGCTTCAGTTGAGGTGGTCACCGGGCCCGCTCTCCGCGTTATGGCGGGAGCCGCATACGTGCGCTGATTCACCGGGCAAATCTGAGCGGGAAGACGCACCCGCGCCTTCGGTAGCTCGACGACCTCGTGTACTTGCGTCTGAACCTGGGGGGAAGAACAACTCGGTCAGACCGTCTCAAACCTTTAGCGATGGGACGAGAAGCGAAGGAACTATGTTGCGAAATCGTGCGGAAGGGGGCCCGTCAACATTTCGCTCTTCTCGGGCCCAAGCCTCTTCGGGCAGAAGCTACTTCAAAGGGGGAACTACACGGAATGTGAACACACTGTTCCTTCCGCCACAAGACCTTCACACAAAAAATGGAGAGATTAGGCAACCATTTTTCCGAATATGAGCAACCGCACAGATTGCGGCCGGCAAGATTATTGTCCGCCAGCGCGGAATTTACACGGCCTCACGGTTTGCAGCGTTTGACGATGATGACCGCGCCATAAGCAGGGAACAATCGGTCCGGTCCGTGGGATCATTGCTATCTCGCGGTCAAAATGAAGCCCATGGTATGTAATAACTGCTTTCCTGCGAATGCCGAGGATACGATAGCGCGAATCTCAAACGGACCGATTTACAATCGTTGCACTCGACCAGGCGACAGTACAGAATAAGCTTTCTCACACTGCCTTGGGCAAGTGGGGACAGAAATGGCGACGAGTTTTATTCATTTCGGAGAAGACATCTGCTTCCGTCTCCCGGTTCTCAAGAGCGCGGGTTATTCGGTAGCAGAATGCCATTCCTTTGAGGTGCTCTCCGCAGCGCTCGGGCAAAATCCTGAAGCAGTGCTGCTGGAAGAACACCCCAAGGCCCTGACCCAGGCGGCCGCCATACTCACGCGGTCACGTTCTGCTGCTTCGCTGATCCTCTTCCGTTCGGAGGTCGACAGCTTCACCGCAGGGGACTTTGACCTGGTCATTCCATCGCTCACTCCGCCGGAAGAATGGCTCAGCGAGATCGCCGAGCTCCTGCAGCGAAGCCGCACTATCCGCGCCGAATCGCAGGCGATCCTGAAGGCATCCTCGTCTCTGCGTGAAGACTCCGCCGCAGTGCAAAAGGCAGTTTCTGAAGAGCGGGCACGGTCTATACGCGAGCGCTCCAGAAGTGCGGAACAAAGCTGGAGAGATATCGCGAAGATCGATCCGCCTTCCGACTGAGCTTTACAGGGAACAGTCGGAGCTGTTGAGCTATTGGTGCTCAGACCTAGAATAGTCACTCTACATTGAAGCCGCCGGTCTGTCCGTCATCGACAACCATCGCATGTCCCGTCGTAAAGGCCCGATCGGTTGAGCTCAGCCATGTGCTGGCTGCAACGAAAGCTTCTGGCAGCCCATTCAAAGGGGAAGCAGGCGGACGAACTGGAGGTTGCGGACGGCCTTGTTCGGCTGAGAGGGCAGAGCCCAATTGAGCCTCTCCACCGGATGTGCTCAAGCTAGCGAAGGCGGACGCGGTTAATGCAAACGGCAACGCAGCTTGGCCCCTTCGGTTCTTTCCCTGCGGGAGGTGCTTATCGCTCGCAATACCGATTGCGGCGATAATTCTGTCATTCGCAAGATATTGATGCCCAGACGGAATAAGCCCCGGTCCATCCGATCTCCTAGCGGTTTTGCCTATAGAGCACTACCCGGAAAGACAACGTTGATCTTAAGTTCTTTGCCGCGAACATCGACGAGGTTGCAATGCGTGCGTTCTCCGTCACGTTTGAACTCGAGCGTGATTCGCGAATCACGGATGCGCAGGTTCTCCATCCGGAGTGTGTGTAGAAAGGGCGGTAGGTGCGGATCGACAATGGCCAACTCGCTTCGTTCGGCCCGCGGCTGCAGTCCCAGCAGGCCGGTAAGCAGCAAGAAGGGTGCTCCAGCGGCCCAAGCCTGCGGCGAACAGGACACCGGATAATGCACGGGCTCGTTTTTCCATTGGCGTTCTATGCCGCAAAAAAGCTCCGGCAACCGGTACTCGCGAAAGTGCAGTGCCACGTCGTAAAGGGCCTGGAAGATGATGGAGGCCTCGCGGTGAAATCCGTAGCGAGCCATGCCGTATCCGATGATGGCGTTGTCGTGCGGCCAAACGGAGCCGCAGTGGTAGCTCATTGGGTTGAAGGTGCTTTCCGCGCACGACAATGTTCGGATACCCGAACCGCAAAAGAGTCCCTTGTCGAGCAGCCATCTGTGAGCTGCCGCCCACGCCGATTGCTGATAGCGGAGGAGAAAAGTAGGTGTCCGGGGTTGGAGGCGTCCACGCGTAGAGGGCGCTTATCGCGATCAAGCGCCATCGCGTAATATGCTCGGTCTTGAAGCCAGAACTGCCGCTCGATCAGGTCCTGTAATAGTTCGGAACGTTCCTTTGCCCGCGCTCCCAACTCGTGTTCATTTAGAAGCGCCAAGAGTTCAGAGACACCCGCGAGTGCGCGAACGGCGTAGCCTTGCACCTCGATCAATGCGACAGGTGGCTCCGCGATGCTGCCATCGCTATGGCGGTTCGCATCGCCCGAGTCTTTCCACCCTTGGTTGAAAAGTCCCTTCGGGTTGCGTCGGCGGTACTCGATCAATCCATCGCCATCCAGATCGCCGTAGCGGAGTATCCAATTCGTGGCGGCCTTTAGCGGCTCCTTCAATTCGTCGAGCAGGCCATCGTCTCCGGTCCAGCGAAAATACTCATGCGCGAGGATAAGAAATAGCGGCGTTGCATCGACTGAGCCGTAGCTGCGGCCGAACGCTACCTCGTGGGTGGCCGTCATTTCGCCCGAGCGGCGCTCGTGGAGAATCTTGCCCGGATCTTCATCGCGCTCGTCGTTCTCCATGCGACCTTGATAGCTGGCAAGCACACGCAGTGTTCCTTGCGCCAGATCCGGATCGAGTAGCAACGTCTGGTAGCTGCTCAGTAGCGAGTCGCGTCCGAATAAAGCTGCAAACCACGGTACGCCAGCGGCCACGGCTGTTCCCCGAACGTCCGGCATGCGCAAGGCGTAAAAATCCTCAGCCGCGGTTTCGAGCATGACGTTAAAGATCTCATTATCGGATCTGAATCGCGTGCAGTTTTCAACCCATTCGCTGTGGCGCACTGCCGAACGAAGGCGTGCGTCCTCCACGGTTTCTCGTCGCGGCGCAATTGGTTGTGAAGGCTCGGTCCGCTTAGGTGAGGTAGACGCCTGTAGAGTGATTGTCGTTGCAATGCGACTGCGGGCACGGGGCGGCAGTCGCAACTCCCACTGCGCCCGCCTTGCTTCCAAAAGCACCGGTCGTGGCACAAAGTAGAGCTCGGTAGAACGAGTCCGCTTGTCCAGGCCCTCATAGGAAAGCCTTACACTGGAGTCACGCACCTCGGGACAGAAATAACGGCCGTGTCTGCCGCGCAGCAGTCCGCGCACTTGAAAAATGTCCATGAAATCCGCGGCGAAGAACATTGCGATGGTCAGCATTACATCAGCGTCATGAAAGTTCTGAATCTCAAGGATGTCGTAGAGCCGGTCCTGATCGAGGAGGAGCTCGCGGTAAACGTATATCGTATTTACCGGCAGATCCAGGTTTTCACCTGTTACCGAGCGGCCGCCGGCAGTGAGCTCCGCCCGCGCCATGTCCGCGCACATTGTGGTCGACGAGAGGACCACAGGCCCCTGGCCATTGATACGCAATTCCAGATGGCTGAGGAAACGCGTATCGTCGCAAAAGAGCCCGACCTGAGGTGCTCCGGGCGGCATTAGGTCGCCTTGGTGGGTCGCCGCAAAAAACGTGCTTCCGCGTATGATCGCCAAGTCCTCAATCGAGTCGAGGAGCGGTTCTGGGTATAACACCTTCGGCTCAGGAAATGGCTCCATAAGTCCAGGCGCTTCTGAGTCCGTGGCCTTGTTCAAGCTGCCGTCTCCTCAGGGTTCAGCCCTGCGCTCTGCGGCATTCTCTTCTGGAGATCGGAGTAAAGACGATAGTAATGATGCGCCATCGCATCGGCCGAGAACCGCATCTCTGCGCTATGGCGTACTGCTTTCGGCTTGAAGAAATCGCGTTCCAGCGAATCGGCCGCTTCCCCAATATCACGGCATATCCTTCCCGAGATTCCATTGTCAATCACCTCTTCCACCGCCCCTCCGGGAAAGGCGATAACGGGCGTTCCGCAGGCCATGGCCTCGATCATTACCAAGCCAAATGGCTCCTCCCACTCAATAGGGAATAGCAAAGCCGTGGCCTGGCTCAGCAGCTCATTTTTGAGAGCGAGATCGACTTCACCCACGAATTCAATATTGTGGCCATCGAGGTGCGGACGGATCTCCCTCTTGAAGTAATCCCGGAAAATGGGCTGGACTTCGCCAGCAATCTTGAGCCGCATGCCGGCCCGTTTCGCAATTGCGATTGCGTTGTGGGCACCCTTGATGGGGCAGATTCGACCCAGAAAGGCAAGGTAGGGCTGCTTCTTCTCCTGAAAGTGATACTTTCCGAGGTCCAGGCCGTGATGAATCACGTGCGGATGCAGGGTGGCGTGCACGGAAGCTTGGTGCCGGCTGACAGCAGCATAGGTGACCCCGCTGTGCCGCTCGTAGATGTTCGTAAGTGCGGGATCATACGAATGGTGAAGAGTGCAAACAAACGATCGCGATGAGAAACGCGAAAACGGTACAGCCAGAGCGGAACATACATGGATGATGTCGCAAGCCGCCTCTGCATCCTCGACGGCCCACGCCATATGGTCGAGTTCTTTCATCAGGCCGGAGGTCTCTGAGGAGAGAGGCCAATCTTGCTTGGGATAACGCGAGCGCAGGTTAGCTTTCACCCGCGATTCGCCATTCGCGTAGACATCAACGTCGACGCCGAGACGTACCAGAGCCTCGGCGAGGTTGGCGATAAAAAGCTCCGTTCCGCCATAGCCCGCGGGGGGAACGCTGATGAAGGGCGACGCGATAAGTGCGACGCGCATGCTGCTTTACTCCGATATCCAATGTGATGCAACATATCTCGCTTTGATGAGGACAGTTTAAATAGGCGACTGCGACAATGCTGCGACAACCGCGATACGCCAGCAGATTCCTATACCCATTGTGCAGCTTGCTGCATTCGTCCTGTTTGAAGAGTATGCAGAGTTCAGTAGGCCAGATTGCATCTGCACCTACGACCAAAGTGCTATCAGAGAGTTTCCTTTAAGGTGAGGCAGACAGTAATCGTTCGTCAGAGTATTTTCTCTCTACACGCGATGACTTGTTCCCATTTCGAGTCTCCCCTACTATTCCTATCAACGGCAGGACCTATCCAGCCTTCTTCCAATAGTCGCGGCCTTGTAGTCCCACACTCGCAGGCGATGAGGGTTGCGGGGGAATATGTTTCGCATTCTTTCTGTTGGGAATGATTTTGCGTTATTAGAATCGCGCGCGGCTCTGCTGCGATATACGGGCGCGACAGTCGACTCCGCAGATGTCCTGACCGCGCGCAGCGCCGCAATGTTACGCAAGTACGACCTGCTGATTCTTTGCCAATCTGTGCCAATGCGCGATGCGGCGGAACTCCGTGAGATATGTCGGTTTCGAGCCCCTCAAACCAGGACCTTGTTGCTGGGAGCGGACATTCGCGAAGATGCGATGCAGATTAGTGCAGACAGCAGACTAAATTCGCTGGAGGGTCCTGCCGCGCTGATTAATGAGGTATCTGGGTGGATGCGAAGAGCGAGTTGAGCAGAAGGCTGCAGCGTACGTCGTGTAGGACTCTACGACTAAGGTTTTACGGTCGCGCGTAGCGTATCGTGGGGGCTCTCATATGTACTCTTTCGGAGGCTAGCTTCATCCTCACGAAGAATTGCTTAGCTCTCGATCTTGGCCGTAATGTGTTCAGTGAAGATGGTGATCCTTCTTCATGTATGAAGTTCAAACAGGACAGAATAGCTGCCGTATCATTCGTCGGCTATACGCGCGGTGAAGGCATGGGCCGCTCCTGACGAGATTATTCAGAATAGGCGCAAGCAGGGACGACTAAAACCTCGACCTAGGTCAGCGATTCGCAACGAATTAATTCCCAGCCAGGGGCAAGTATGGAACAACGCCATTTCGGATCCACGGGGCGTGACGTCGCGGTGATCGGTCAGGGAACCTGGTACAACGAGAGCGAAGACCCTTTTTCGGCAATCGCCGCTTTGCGAATTGGTCTCAACCTTGGTATGAACCACATCGATACCGCCGAGATGTACGGATCGGGGGCAGCCGAAAGATTAGTCGGTCAGGCGATTGCTGGACGGCGCGACGAAGTCTTCCTGGTGTCGAAAGTTCTTCCGCAAAACGCCTCTCAGGCAGGAACGATTGAGGCTTGCAAGAGGTCACTGGTTAGGCTCAAGACGGACCGACTGGATTGCTACCTCCTGCACTGGCGCGGTCAATATCCGCTCGAGGAAACGATAGCAGGCTTCGATCAATTGCAGCGTGATGGAATGATTCTTTCTTGGGGCGTGAGCAACTTCGATGTTCCTGATCTGGAAGAAGCATGGCAGATTGCTGAGAAAGGCCATCTCGCCTGCAATCAGGTTCTCTATCACATGAAAGAACGTGCTATTGAGCACGCCGTTATGCCATGGTGTGAGAAACATAAGGTGGCAGTGGTCGCATACAGTCCGCTGGGCCATGGAACGTTCCCCGGACCGCGCTCTGCGGGTGGACGAGTGTTGAAAGAAATTGCTGAACTCCACCATGCGACTCCTCGCCAGGTCGCCCTTCAGTTCCTTGTGCACCGGCCGGGACTCTTCGCGATTCCAAAAGCCTCCACTCCCGAGCATGCCATGGAAAATGCCGGCGCCGGAGATTTGCAACTGTCTGAGGCAGACGTTGAACGGATCGAGAAAGTCTTCCCGCGAGGCCGGCGCCCTAGCAAGCTCCCTATGCTGTAGATCTTGCTCGAGACTGCCCAGCCTACATCGAACCCAGTGAAGGAGGTTGAACATGTCGAACACTACGAGCGCAGCGCGGCTGATTCGTCTCGAAGCAAAGCCGGGAACGAGGACGATAGCAGAATGTTTCCGCAGCGCTCTTACGATGACCCAAGCCGAATCGGCAGCCAAAGTGTGGTTCGAGGTTCGCTTGGGATGTTCCACCTTGGCATTGCCGATGCGTTTCCGCATCAAGCAGGTCGGGAGACACACCTTCAGGCCCGCATTGCCAATCCAATGCTGGCGAAAGGTCCTGAACCCTTCGCCCAGCCACCCGCCATGGAGACGATCGACGTGCCTACATCGAAGCTACATGGATAAACATTATGTCAACCACTGCTGCGGTCGTAGAAGCCTCCGCCCCGGGACAAACCGTGACAGAACAGCTTTTTCAGCCATTCCGGGTGGGACGCTACAACCTTCCGCACCGGATGGTGATGGCACCGCTGACCCGCTCACGCACCCGCCAACCAGGGAACGTGCGCTCGGCGCTCTCCTTTGAACGCAGGTTTCTGGCAAATCCAGACTTGCCGAGCGGTTTCGTAAGCACGCCGACCTCAACGCCGATGATCCGCCACCTACTATGGCGGAGGCGTCATGGGGTATGTGGATTACCTAACCCTTGGCCCAGGAACGAGGCGAGGGACCGAAACCTCAGGTAGATCAGAGATGGCGTTAACGCTCCGGCGTGTTAACCGTCCTGGTCAATAAAAGGAAAACTATGAACAGCACTCCAGAAGTGATGTGGACGCAGATACCGCTGCAAGTGGGCAGTGAACTTCGCATCAAGAACAACGGCGACCTGACTCTCGGCAATCCGCAATTAGAACTTGCAGGGGACAGGAGTGCGGCCGATGCAGTTCTTTTGTACCGCTTCGATCCGCGCTCGGGGGAACATATCTTACATTTGTTGGATCCCGTAGCTGATCACCAACGCCTGCGCAGCCATCGCAGAGACAAATAGTTCAAATCATTGACTTCAGCATTACTTCACAAGTGCACGTACAGGGATGCCTGCATGGCTAACAGATGGCTGTGAGGTCGAACTATGAGCGGGCTTGTCACCACACATGCGGAGCGTCCGCTGCAACCGCTGGGGACGCGCAATTCATCGGTGGAGCCATGCTAGCGACTCGGAGCTCTTGGCCGCCAAGCGTTTGCGCGGGTCTGACAGCCTCCACAATCGTTGAGCGCCTCAGAAAGATAGGCTCCGCGATTCCATTCTGCGCGCTTTCGGATCGCCTCGATAGCGTCCGCTCCTGAAGAATAAAATTCTCCACCCTCATGGAGAGAGCGGATTTTAAGCCGGAACGGAATCGTGTTCGGCGGACCGTGGCGCTGACCGCCGGCCGGGTCTTCAAATAGGTGTACAACGCTTTCACGTCACCATCCACTAGTTCGGTGTGGCGTGTAAGGGAACGCCGCGAAAAGATATGACCCGTCTCGGGAGACACCCTTATGCATAGCGCTGGTAAAGCCCGCCAATGAGCACACACCTATGCCGGTCCTCGGGTCAGGGGTGATATTGCTCCCATAGATGATCCCAAATGGGGTGTTCATCCCGTAGCCACCAGCAAATGGTTGGTCGCCTGGGCGAGTGTGGCACGACACACAATGACCAGCCGCGGTGAAAAGCTCTCCTATTGCGATGGACTCAGCAGTGAAGCTTTCCGGGTTGGGGCGCTCGATGACAAAAAACCGAACCACACCAGTCCAATGATTGCGATGCGCCGAATCATTGCATTCCCTCCGGAATCGTCGCTTCTGCAGTTATGCGATCTTCGGATCGTCAGGAATCGATGCGCAACACGATCTTTCCTATGACGTGCCCCTGTTCGATCCTGCGATGTGCATCGACGACGTCTTTGAAGGAAAACACCTCGGTTCGCAGTGGGATCGTTCGTGGACCGATCGCGATGTTCAAGTGATCGAATGCTTGACGCGACATCTCACCATCAAAGGCTAAACCGGGATGACCTTCGAAGTGCGGTCTGGGCTCGACACCATTCGGATAAGCGAAGGGCGCCTTTGCTTTTAGGTGTGATAAGAAGGCGGGAAGCTTATCGCTATTCGCGGTGATGAGACACGCATCGAACCCCGCCGGCGCTTCTCGCTTTATGACACGCTCGTATTCGGAAGAGTTCGGATCGAGTATGTGCGCCGCCCCCAGCCGGCGCACATACTCCTGCGCTTCCGGTCGTGCTGTACCAACGACCATTGCGCCTCTCAGGGCCGCCAACCAGACTGCGAGCGAACCGACGCCGCCGCTAGCACCAAACACCAGTACGGTTTGGCCATCTTTCACTTTCAAAGTATCGAGCCCGGATTGCGCAGTCAGTGCAACGCAGGGCATAGCACCGGCCACCCGCATTTCAAGCTTGACTGGGACATGCCCCACCCGGTCAGCTGGAACGCTGACATAGTCGGCATAGAAGCCCCCATTCGGATTGCCGTAGCTGTATGAATACACACGATCGCCAACGTTAAACGTCTCGACACCTGACCCGACCGCGGCAATCGTTCCACTCCCATCCGAGCCCAGGATAGTTCCCGTCTTTATGGCTCCGTACTGACCCGCGCGCTGCTCGGCATCCCATCCACCGACACCGGCATACTCGAGCGCAATGATGACGTGTTTGTGGGCCAAGGCGGGTACAGGCACGTCCTTCATGTGAATCGCCGTTGGTGGCCCGGCCTTGTCCACTACCGCTGCTTTCATGACCTTCGGGAGTGCTGAAGTCGTGGTCATTTGCATATTCCTCTCATAGTCGCCTCTACGCGAGTTAAGCCATCCAAGGACATTTTGGCTGATTCACGCTCACTGTTCTCCACCGAGAACTCAAGCATCGTGACCTTCAGCCAGACCGCGACCAGTAACTTGTCGACGATAACGATCGCGGTTCCACAAACAACTGCTCATCAGCAGGAACTGAAATTATCGACAAAAGAGCAGGAACGTCTCCCCAGGTGGAGATAGAAAGTTTTACGACTTCAGTCATAGAAGCGCACATGATAGAGGCGCATGAGCTTTACAGTTACGTGATAGATCGTTAGATCGATTGTTACATTTGCAGGGAGGACGGTTGGAAGCCCGATTGCGATGAATGTGCGCTTTGGCAAGAGCTCTGAGAATGCCATGACACGAAGTCTCCGGGTTTTGAGGCAAACAGCAGGACGCGTACCGAGTCATCCATGCCCCTCACGCGGCTTCGCTGGATCCATATGCACGAGTCCCCGCCTTACAGCTACGTTGATCGCTTCCGTGCGTCCGGCGACATTGAGCTTCTCCAGAATATGCGTCATATGTACCTTGACTGTCGCTTCGCTGATGTCGAGTGCGGTACCGATCTCCTTGTTGCTTTTGCCGCTGGTAACCGCGCGAATAACCTGCGTTTCCCTCTCAGTTAGGCCCCGGTCACCGACTCGCTTTCCAAGCCGCGCCGCTACTGCGGGTGGAATCCATCTCCTCCCCTGCGCGACAGTGCGGATACATTCAACAAGCTCAACAAGCGATGAGTTCTTGAAAAGATATCCATAGGCACCTGATCTCAGCGCACGATAGATATCTTCCTCACCCTGACATGTCGTAAATATGACCAGACGCGCACCTGGCAGCTTGGCGCAAATGGACATGACCGCCTCAATTCCATTCATGAGCGGCAATCTCAGTTCAAGGAGAGCAATATCAGGAGATTGTGAAATATATTTATCCACAGCTTCCCGCCCATTGGACGCCTCCGCGACGACCTGCATGTCAGACCTGCGGTTAATCAGCGCCGCTAGTCCCTCGCGCACAATCGGATGGTCATCCGCGATCAACACTGTGTATGGCTTGCGAGGAAGTTCGGAGATTCTCCAGTGATCATCGGTGCTTCTGTTCGTAGGCACGATTCTCTCCACGGGTTGCAAGTATTACCTTCGGCGACGGCCATAGGGCACGTCGCAATGTGGCGAACCAAAGCAGAGAAAGGTGGAACTCACAGCATCTGCACGAATGCAGATGGAAGGTACGAAGATGGCACTATGTTCTTCTTTTCGCTGACCTCAGCGCTTTGTGAACGGCATAGAACAGCGAATTATCGTCGAACGGCTTACCCAGGAACTCAATCGCTCCTGCTCTCGCAGCCTCTTGTCGAGCTTCTTGTTCGTCGTGCGCTGAAACGAATACGACCGGGACCTGGTTGTGTTGCGCCGCCAAGGTGCGATCTAGATCAAATCCGCTTATACCAGGCAGTATTACGTCCAGAATGATGCAGCCAACACCCCGGTGATCGCCGGCGTCCAGGTAGTCTTCTGCCGACGCGAAACTTTCAGTTCGAAATCCAACCGACTTGAGAAGTCTCTCAAGAGAATTGCGCATCCATCGGTCGTCATCCACGATCGCTATGTGTGCAGTCTCAATCATCGCCCCCCTCCTTGAGCCAACTCATTGGGCAAAGAGAACCTGATCCCTGCAAGGACCGGGAGGTTGTCCATCGGTGTTTTTTTGCGTGCGAGCAGGTTGCATAGCATCTGCTCACCCGCCTTATATGTGTGAACGTTAGCTCCAGCACTGAGACTTGTCCATTGGACCTTGGTCCCAGAAGACCGGGATCAAATGGAGTCCAGTCCCAGTTTCTCGGCCATGTGGATCAGATGAGCTAGTGATTTGGCTTTCATTTTCTGCATGATCTGACCTCGATGAACCTTGATGGTCTTCTCGCTTGTGCCAAGTAGCCCCGCTATCTGCTTATTCAGCAGACCGCTTGTCACGCAAGGAAAGACTTCTCGCTCGCGGGGTGTCAACAATGAATAAAGGTGTTGCAGTATCCGCATTTCAGCACTTTGTAGTCTTATGCTGCGATTTTGTTCGATCCCTCGCTGGATTGCTTCCAGCAGATCCTGTTCGCGAAAGGGCTTGGTAAGAAACTCAATTGCGCCGGCCTTCATTGCCCGAACCGACATCGGGATGTCGCCGTGACCAGTGATAAAGACAACTGGAAGGTCAACCTTCTCAGCAGCAAGTCCCGCTTGAAGATCCAGCCCGCTTAGTCCGGGAAGTCGGACGTCGAGGATCAGACATCCCGGTGCATCGGGACGCCCGGAGTGCAGAAATTCCTGTGCTGAGAGGAAAGTCCGGGCCTCCAGACCAACCGATCGCAGCAGTCTTTTAAGTGCGAGACAAACCGAAGGCTCATCGTCTACAACATACACAATTGGAGACATTTCGCTCATCGTGTAGACCTATCCCGCGGCGGGCAGGGAGAAGCGAAAAGTCGCCCCTTGGCTCGCACGATCAGAGCTGGCCCACAGTCGGCCGTTGTGTGCCTCGATGATCGATCGGCTGATGGTCAGACCCATACCTATTCCGCTCGGTTTCGTTGTAAAGAAGGTATCGAAGATATGGTCGATATGACTGGGATCAAGCCCGTTGCCGGAATCCTGCACGCCGAACTCCAGGCCTGACTCACTCACGTCAGACCGGATGGTCAGGACGCGGGGGCGATCCAGAATTGTATTCATAGCCTCGATACCGTTCATGATCAAGTTCAACAAAACCTGCTGCAATTGCACCTGATCGCCCAGCACCCGTGGCATCGCAGGACACAATTCCATCTCTACAGAGACCCGTTGTTTTTCCAGCACGCCAGGGATGAGCGCCAATACCTGATGAATCACTTGATTCATATCCAGCGTTTCTTTCACCGGAGCACTCTTTTTTAGCAACGCGCGGATGCGTGCGATGATTTCGGCGGCCCGTGTGCCCGCCTCTGCAATGTCGGTCACCGCCTGTTGCACTTCTTCAATATCCGGTGTCGGGCTGGCCAGAATCCGCCGGCTTGCATTGGCATTGGTGACGATTGCCGCGAGCGGCTGATTGATCTCATGCGCGATCGAAGTAGTCAGCTCACCCATGGTGGACGCTCTGACGACCCGCGCGAGCTCTGCGTGAGCCATCTGAACGGCCTCCTCCGCCCGCCGGCTTTCTGTCAGATCCCGGGCAACCTTGGCAAAGCCAATCAACTCCCCCCGCTGGCCGCGCAGCGCCGTGAGAATCGCGTTCGCCCGGAAGCGTGAGCCGTCCTTACGGAGCCGCCACCCATCTTTTTCGAACCTGCCTGCAGCCGCCGCTTCTCGCAGGGCCCTCGCCGGCTCGCCCTTGCGCAGATCTTCGTCGTCATAAAAGCAGGAGAAGTGTTGTCCGATAATCTCCTGCGCGCCGTATCCCATGATATGCCCCGCTCCACTGTTCCAGCTGGAGACAAATCCTGCAGGGTCCAGCATGACAATCGCGTAGTCTGTGATGCCTTCTACCAAAAGGCGAAATCGCTCTTCGCTCCGGCGTAGTCTTTCGTCCGCCAGCCGGCGATCAGTGATGTCCAACGTCAGACCGACCATCCGGATCGGTTGGCCCCCGGTGTCGCAATGAGTCTGCCCCTGGCTGAGCACCCAGCGCACCTGACCATCCTTTCTCCGAATTCGGTACTCGGCGTCGAATGCTCCGCCGGGTCGAAGCGCCTCTCGAATAGCAAGCCTTGCGGCCGCACGGTCCTCCGGATAAATCATCGAAACAAAACCTGATTCGCCGAATGTCTGGGCGCTTGGTTCAAGTCCAAAGATTCGAAAGTGCTGGTCGGACCATACGGCCTCGTCCCTGCGGGGGTCCCAGTCCCACACACCCAGCCCTGCAGCATTCTGAGCCAACCGCAGCTGCTCTTCGCGATCCCTGAGTGTTTGTTCTACTCTCGAGCGTCGACCAATCTCAAGGACCAGCTCCTCATTGACTTTTTTCAGTTTGGCTGTCCTCTCCTCGGCCACTCGTTCGAACCCCGCGTTTGCCAGACTTAGATCTTCCTCAGCGCGGGTCCGTTCTGCGATCTCAAGCTGTAATGCCGCGGGACTCGGCAGCGCGACAGCCTGAGGCATCAGCCTCACCAGCAATATGGCCGTCAGAACAGAAACGATGGCGGTGATAGCCTTGATCGATCCGGAGACCCAGTAGTTCGCATGCCATAGAGTCCACACTTCCATTGCATGTGTGCAGCCGCAGGCAAGGATGAACATGCCAAAGCAGGCAAACATCCCATGAAATGGCAGATCTCTGCGCTTACCTACGAAGTACAAAAGTGTGAAGGGAATCGACAGGTAGGACAACGCAATCAGTGAATCAGAAACAACGTGCAGCCATACCAGCCCCGGGTTCCACATGTAGCAAGAACCATGAGGCATGAACGGGCCTGACGAGAAAAGCGCCTTCAGGAGTTGCATCGCGCACCCCGCAGCATTTCACTTGGCCTGCGCGAAAGAATACAACAAGCAAATAGTCAGGAAAGAACAGCATCGCGTGTACTGGCAATGGAACAAGGCTTCTACTGATAAGAGGGCGCCCGTCGCGGCGTGTAATTCTTCGCCACGAATGATGTATGGCGAAGACGTTCAAGGTGGCCTGATAGTTTCAAATATCATTGAGGCGTTACAGCGTGGGTGAGGCGGTTTGCCCACGATCTGTGGGGATGTCTCAGTTGCTGAAGTCAGGCGCGAGCCATCTCTCAGAGGCCAGCATCACTGGCTTCAGCGGACATGGGGTCGTTCTCACGTAACCCGCCTTCCGAGACGCGGCTTTCTTCAGAGAGCGCGTAGGTTGTCTTCGATCATGAGGGCTTGTGCTACGCCTCCATCGCGTGGCTCGATCATACGACACTTCCGCGGCGACTGCTCTCTTTCCGCTTAATTAGGATGTCAAGAAGATGCCGCCCAGTTACGAATACAACCGCCGAGACATTCAGAGCGGCAGAAACAACATGAACACAGAACCATTATGTCCTGGGGCATCGTTGCTGCGCATCAATATTCGACCGTCATACCTACCCACGATGTCGACGCAGACCCACAGTCCAAGACCCGATCCGGTTCCTTGCTTTGTCGTATAAAAGGGCTCAAAGACGCGGTGATGTGTCTCAGAGCTCATCCCGCCGCCAGTGTCTGCAACGGTAATGCGTATGCCTCGGCGATTCGTTCCCCAACACGTCGTTCTACGAACCCTCAGTTGCAATCTGCCGCCGTGGGGCATTGCATCAAGCGCATTGCCGATCAGGTTGACCATTACCTGCTGCAATTCGCCAGGGCGACAGTACACCTGCGGGGCCGAGCCGTAGCTTCGCGACACTTCAATTCCAGACGCGTTGATTCTGTTATGGTGCAACGCGAGCGCATCATCAAGGATGCTCGATATGGAGAGCCATACTGGATCACGGTAATTACGGTAGAAACCCAACGCCTGGGCACTAATCTGGGCGAGGCGCGATAGCGCTCGCTGAGCGGTTTTGAGATATTGTCTTCCTTCCTCGGAAAGGCTCTCGCTCTCCACAAGAAAAAGAAGATTAGTCAGAGCCGCCAGCGGGTTATTGATGTCATGCGCGATGCTGGATGCCAGGCGGCAAGCGGCAGCCAGCTTTTCTGCGACTCTCTGGGCCTTCTCCGCTTCCTTCAGACTAGCGATGTTTCGTGCAATCTCCGATACCCCGACGATCTCGCCCGAGGAGTTTTGTATGGGAGAAACGGTCCACGACACAGGTATCTCTGAGCCGTCTTTACAGCGAAGATTCGTCTCGTAGTGATCTACGTATTCTCCTTTGTGTACCCGATCGAGAACGTGGACCATGTCATTGTTTCCGTCCATGCAAACGAGTCGGAAGACCGGCTGACCCACCATTTCCTCCGCAGCGTATCCGAAGATGCGTTCGGCTCCCCGGTTCCAACTGGTAACGATGCCTTCAATGGTGTTGCCGATGATTCCATCATTGGAGAAATCGACGAGCGCGGCCAGCCTTTGCAACCGTTGATACTCGGTTACGGGAACGAGTAACGTCTCAGGTGCGTCGAAAGCATCTCTGCGGGATACAACGTAATCGCCCGACATAACCCACGCCCCTTCGCCACCTGAGTAAACGTTGGGCTTGTGACCGGCCCCCATGCACTAAGGGACGAGCACTTGTCTGGGGCACGCACCCTTAGAAAAGTTAGCCCGCACATCGCAGTTAGAGAATTTCTTCGCGCAATCTGGCGGAGAGCCCAGGTGTTCGATCAAGCTGCTATCTCCTCAGCCGATGGACTTCCATTCGCGGTCCAATCGGGCGCACCCATGGGTGTACATAAGGATGAACATATCCGAAGCGGTTGATCCACACTCGGGTCCATGGGCGACGATCGATGAGGATCGTGTGCGAAGGCCATATGAATCCCGAACCGAGCCACCATCCCCATCCACCGAATACCGCTCCGATGCTGATTCCGGGTCCAAAGTGGATGGCGTCTGCAACAGCGACACCGGGCAGCGGCGGCTCGTAGACGACGAGGGGATCGTAATACGGCACGTAAAGCACATTTGGATTGACGGGCAGGATCTGGATATATCCTCCGTCCGAAACCACATTCACATAGCTGTTTGGCGCTAGATAGCCGTAATGTCTCGCGCGGCGGCGCATCCGTTGTACGGCGTCCATGACTGCAGAATTCTGGGTGAGGACAGCGTCGCCGAGTTGTTGGGTCCATGATGGATCACGCGCCATCATATCCAGCACCGAAGGGAAGGGAAGCAAAGCCAGAATGCTGGGATCCCATTGCAGGTGGTCGGCCTGAATGGCTTCAGCCAGTGCATCGCCCTTCAGATAACTGTGCTCATCGGCCCAGGCGGCAGCTTCGGGAATCTCGCTCCAGTATGTCGACGCGGTGAGTATCTGAGCCAGCAGCGGGTCCGGATAGAGAGCAATGCGTGCCACCAATCGGTCTAGCCGGGATGAAGTCAGCGCCACCGGCTGCGCAGAAGACCTTACTGGGAGGCACACAAGTATTAGAGCCAGGCTGACCAGGAGCAAAAAGAGGGCAAAAGCAACCTTCACGACCCATACCAGAAAGCGATCATAAGAATATAAGAGCATCGCATCAGGTCTATTTGTTTCGTCTGACCATTCTTGTTGGCAATTGCGTAGTCTGCTTTCGCAACCGATTTGCCGTGTAAGCTGCATTCGGGCCTGAGTATTAGCCATCGTGTCTCCTTCGTTGGTCCGTGAGTTGCTGAGAATAAGTGACGCCATTGCGTCTATGTCTTTTCTTCACCCGGCAGGGAAGGTTTCGTAAAAGACCACTCCCGCAGTTCATCTTCTTGCGGTTGTTTGTAAGTGCCGACGAGGGAAAACACGAGCCCGAGAGCCAGAGCTGTACCAGCCAGCGCTGCTATAACGCCTGGAGGAGTCTGATAGAGATCCAGAATGATGGACCTGCGTACAAGAGCCAACAGGGCAATCAGCACAACAGCCCGCACTTGAACGATGGCGCGGAGATGGTGTTTGACCACCAGCAGCGTGTGCTTGAATTCAAGTGCGATGAGCACGGTGAGCACCATGCCGAAGAGACCCTGAAAGACTTGGGGGTCCGCCGGTGTGACTACGTGGCTTTTGACGAGCTTGAGTGTGTGCAGAAGGAGTTGCCAGGTGGAAATGGCGACGATGACTGCAATCACAAGCGTGAGTAGCGCAACAACTGCCTGCTGAAATCTTTCATAGAGCGACAGGGTTTGCCATTTGGAGCGTATCTCCCCGATCTCGGAAGACAGAGTGAGCATTGTTTGCCACCAACCTTCCTTACGGAATCTGCTCCTTGATCGTTCGCTCCACAACCCGAACTCCGACTTCATCGAGGTGAATCAGCAAATCGGCTGGATCCTGATACACGCGATATGCGCCTACCCGCTCCAACTCTTCTTTTCCGTAGCCTCCCGAAAGAAGGCCGATTCCCAAGCAGCCCGCTCTCCGAGCAGCCAACAGATCCCACACACTGTCTCCGACTACCATCGCTCTCGCGATCGGTACTTTGAGCCGTTCTGCCGCCGCGAGAAACAGGTCCGGATCTGGCTTGGCACGTCGGACCTCTTGGCGTGTGATGACCGGAATGTCAGGTGTTAATCCCAATCTTTCGAGCGCTGGCTGCGCTCCTTCCCGGTCCCCGCTGGTTGCGATTGCAAAGGGGACGTCGGCACGATCCAGTTGTCGCATCAGTTCGCGAGCGCCCGGAAGCGGCAGGACCTTTGCGCGATAGTGCTCGTAGGCCGCGGCGTGTCGGTCCTGGAGTCCTCCGGCCTGTTCCGGAGTCAGACGCTGCCCGAGCTCTCGGCTGAGCGCTTGAGCCAGCAGGCCGCCGCTCATGCCGATGTGGCGATGAATGCGCCACACGCCAAGAGAATATCCCACCTCTCCCAGTGCCTCATGCCACGCGAGGACATGATGGTAAACGCTGTCAATAAGCGTGCCATCGAGATCGAATAGGAAGGCCGGGGTGTGATCGCTATCTCGACTCACGGCGTCGGCCCTCCGGAAGCCACGAGCTTGCTCCTCAATTTTTCGATATCTGCCATGCCTTTTTGGTATTCAAGCAGGGAGGAGATGATCGAAGAGAGTTGGCGTGCCGTCTCTGCGTTCTTGTCCAGATATTGCGTGTATGAATCCGAGATGGGGCGAGCTTTATTCCGATTTAGATAATTGATCGCAGCCGTTGTGTTGGCCGATAACTCTTTTACAAGAGGCAACATCTGCTGCGCCGCCTGCTCCTGCAATTCAGAACCCGACTTCTGGGCTTTAGTCAATTTATCGATGAGCAAGGCCATGTTGTCCACGTGTCCCTTAACCTTGGCCAACATTAGCGCGTGTGTCACCCAGTTCGTATCGTTCAAGGTAAGCGTCTGCATCTCCACAGCATCGCTGGCCAGTTCAAGAGCCTCGCTGCTTGCGTCTGAAAGGAGGTCCGTCAGCTGCTGGTTTTCGGGCCTCGTGACATATGCTGCCAGCGGCCACTGGAATAGGAGCGGAACGATTAGAACTGCTATGACCAGAAGCGCGCGTTGCACACCGCCGGTTCTCATTATTGGACCTTCCTCTCCTTCACGCCGATCGCAGACCCAGTGGCAAAGTCAGCCTCGCGATGCCGCTAAACAGCAAGCTGATTCCCACCAAAGTGCCTACCGCCCACAACGAACTTGATGGCCAACCAAAGAAAATAAGGCCCGCAAGCAGCAACGACACCAGACCATCTATCAAGAACCAGACCGCTCCCCGCAGCCGCCGCAGGAGAGAGAAAATGACGAGTTCGAACACTCCCTCAAGGGTGATGTAGACCGCAAGGATCAGCGTGAGCGCAACTACTCCAGCGACCGGCAGGACCAGCATGTAGAGACCGGCGATCACATATATGATCCCGATAAGGACCTGCCAAAGAATGGCGCCGGCGCCGCGCTCCGACCATGCGTAGATCAAATGTGCAATGCCGGCGAAGAGGACCAGCCATCCAAAGAACACGCTGGCGGCTACGCCGGCAAAGAACGGGACAACCATGGCAAACAGTCCCGCCAGAACGAGCAGGATTCCCAGGAAGATCGACCATCCCGCGGAGCGTGTATAGGTAGCCAGCGCGCTCACCTGTTTCCTCCCTTTTGTGACGTTGACGGCGATACATGGGTGAATCGTAAGCGCCGCTCGGCTGATGCACTTGTGGCTGCTCCAGCAGATATGGCGACTAGCTCGATCGAGGTGGGAATTTCTCGAACAACTTATCCACGGCTTTTTTCAGCTTCTTAGTGTCCTTATCAGGTTTTTCGGAGAGCTGGTCATGCGCCAAACCCCGCCATACGAGATGTTGCGAGTTGGTGTCGTAGATATCGACAACCAGGGTGCCAACCGGGATCTTTTCAACGGTCGTTGTCGCCATGCTTGGGCCCCAGCCACGCCATCCCCAGCCTGGCCCTAAACCGTCGTAAAAGGTGGTGTATTCGGCCGTATGTTTTTTCACTAGTACGGCCGTTACCGTGACGTCGCCGCCTGTCGGTACTTGTTGCCATCCCTTGGCTTGAAGGTCACTGTCTATCGCGTCGCGGACACGTTGCTCGAAGAGAGGATCCGGGGCATGGATATGTCCCCAAGAGTAGGTGTGATATTGCGCGAAGTTGGCAGTGTGGTCGTAGTCGGTCTCCACTTTCTGTGCCAGCCCGGTAATTGAAAAGAGAATGGCAAAAACTACTACTGCCAGCAAAATTCTTTGGTGACGTTTCATGCTTCAACCTCCGTGATCTGGTTGTGCTGATCCGGCTTTCTCCAAACAGTGAAAGCCGGAATTGCCGACAGAGCAAGAATGACCCGGGACTGCCCTAGCGCCGCTCAGAGGCTCGGCGTGCTCTCAGTGACTCGGTATCTCGATCTTGTCTTGGAGTTCTTCGAGTTTGGCCCTCGTGCGGCCATACTTGTCGAAGGCAGAAATCGTGTCCGCAAGCTCATGGGCTGTTTCGGCATTTTGTTCTAGATAATCTTTGTAGTTACCTGAGACGGGGCGAATCTGATTCTTGTTAAGGTGCTCGATGGCCGCGGTTGTATTGGCGGCTATGTCTTTGAGCAAGGGGACCATACGATCAATCGCCTGCTGCTGCCACGGCGAAGCTTCATCACGCTCGCTCTGCAACTTTTCCAAGATTTTCCCCATGTTGTTTACATGGTCTGCGATCCGGTTCAAGGTTTCGGCGTGCGATTGCCAGCTCGTGTCGTTACGAAGTAGGGCGGTCATATCGTCCGCATCACGCGCCAGCTCAGAGGCCTCGACCTTCGCAGCGTCGAGTTGGGCTGCCACCTCGGCGTTGGCTGGCTTTCGAGTAATCGCTCCCAGGACAGGCGGCAAAACTGCCGTGGCAACGAATAGGGTGATTGCCAGCAAACGGCCGGCTGCCTTCGCTGTAATTGACATATGAATCTCCTTTATGCATTCTCGGAACCGTGACAATAAGTTCATCTCTCTTTTAGCGCCGCTCCTCGGCTGATCGGCGGTTGAAGAACGAGGACAACTCGTCTTTCAACTTGGCGAACAGCGCGCCGGTCTCCCCATTGCCCTTCAGTTCCTTCTCAAGCTGCGCGATGTTAGTGTTCAGGGCTGGATATTCCGGAATGTCGGCCGCATAGCCAAGGTCCTGGCAGCGCTGGAGCTGATTCTTGGCGGTTGCTAACAACGTTTGCGCCGCGTTCTTATCCTTCTTGCTCTGCTCTTCCGCTGCTGTAATCGCCGCCCGCGCAAGCACCGCGGGAATCGGTGTAACTTTTTCAACCACGGCAAGTGTGTTGAGCGCCGTCAGCAGAACTTGGCTTGCCTCATCGTTCTTTCCCTGGTCCAAGAAGCGGGCCGCATCCTTGAGAGCGGTGGGATAGGTGGCCAAGGGTAGATTGTAGGTACGGACGCGAATCTCACTTGTCAGGGAATAGAGAATCAGCCGTGCGGCGGGATAGTCCTTGGTCTTTACCGCGTCGTTGAGGCCGCGGTCCAGCGCCTTGATAGCATTCTCGTCGAGAGGGGCGGCATCGACGACATCAACCTCGGACGCCACCGGGATCAGTGCTGCCGCCGCGTTGCGAGCCAGCAGAATGTTGATCTTCCCGGTAGCCGCCTCGATAGCCGCGAGGGCCTCACTCCGCTTGTTTTTCGCGATTGCATCAATTGCGGTTTGCGTCTGGGCAATTGCAGCTACAGCGTCCTTATCGAGTGATTGATCGGCCTGCACTTTTGCGTTCTGCCGCTCTCTTTCAACATCAGGTCGAACCTGCTTCTCAGCCGTCTGCCGCCGCTGCTCGAGAGTTGGCGACTGCTGGGGTTGTCCCTGAGCTTGTGTCTGCGTGTTTGTCTCGGGGGGATTGGCACCCGTATTACCAGAGCTGCAGCCTGCAATCAGTACCAAGCAGGACGCGATGAAGATCGCCATCCTAAGTCCGTAAGTGTAGATTGCGTGTCTCATATCGGCCTTCTCTCCTCTTGCAGCGGACTCAGTCTGAGCTGGCTGTCTGGTGCTTGACACAAAACACAGCCAAAGGTTATGGCTGAGTCACTCGCCTGCGATCTTAGCCAGTTTCGTGCATCCGCAACAATTCGTCGCTAGCACAAGTTGCGTGTGAACACGTGTGCTTAGGATTAGTTCTATCCACTAGCGCATGGGTTGGTAAGACTTTGGTAATAGAGCCGGTGGTCAAACATCGCCCGTGCTTTGGGGTAACGACCTCCTGTCGCGAAAGCGCGAATCATCAGCCGCCTGGATAAAGGTGCGGTGGTTCGGAATTCGGAAGAAGAGCGTTGCGGTCTAACGGAGAGAGACCCTTTCTGCGGATGTTTCTAAGGGGTCGGAGTAACGCGCTTACTTTCGACGGTTCGTTTCCTTGGTGACTTATTGAAGCCCGATGCGGTGTCTCGGCTTCTCCCATGTTCCAAAGGTTTCCAGCAAACCTACACTCCTATGTTGGGGTATAGGGGATTGCTATTTAATGGCTAGTCGAAGCCGAGATTGCACGGTGTGCGCGCGGATTTAACGACGGCTCGGCATATCCGAGCGTCCAGCGCAGAAGAAGCACGCCTCCCGCGCGTGGAGATCGATCTATATTGCTCCGTACTCTGAGCAGAAAGCGCGTGCACCACTGGTTCCTGCAATCGGATTCAGGAGGGCGCGAATCAGGAGCAGCGTGGCGTTGGCTCGTCGGATTCGTCGGAAGGGCGGAGCAGTCGGTCCACGCTGCGCAGGAGAACATCCAGTCCGTCCGACTTCGAGATATATTCGCTCACTTTCAAAATATCGCTATCTGGGATGTCGATCGCACCTGAGTACAGAATGGTGTGCAGCCTGGGCATGATGATCTTCAATCGATCGGCTAGCATGCAGCCATTCATCACCGGCATCTCATAGTCGACTACCAAAAGGTCTGGCCGCTGCCGCTTCGCCAGAGTTATCGCTGTGTTGGGTTCTGTGGCTGTGACCACAGAGTAGCCTCCCAGTTTGATGATGTAGGCAGATAGCCAAAGCTCCCGAGTGTCGTCATCAACCAACAGCAGGCGCGGACGAGTCTGAAGTAACGCCGTGGTTTGCCCGACTTGCGACATCTCAACACCTCCAAGATGAGTGCGTGAATGGCTCTCTCACTGCTATCTGCCCATGGGTCAAAGCGTTGGGAAGAATGCGAGCGCGTAGATTCCTAAAAAGCGACTTCGATCTTGTTTTCCACTGAGTTGATGCCAGGCGCGAGCCACGCCGCTTGTTCCGCCTGATGCTTCTCGGCCCAGGACCGCACCTTCCCCTTGAGAATAGCCTTGCTACCCTGAACCTCGACCGTGATCGAGTTCGCGTCTATTTCCGCGCTTCGCAAGAGGGCCTGTTCGATCTTCTTCTTCAACTCCGAGGGCGTCGCCAGTGGCTTGACAGCGATGAGGTTGCTGACACCCTTCACGCCCCAGAGACGGCGGACGACTCGCTCGGCTTCTAGCTTTTGATACTGCCACTCCGTTTCCCCCTTCAGCGTGACCCATCCCTTAGAGACGGTGACATTGATCTTCCCAGCAGGAATGTCAGCGTCCCACTCCAATGAGCGAACTGCGGCTGCGGCAATGTCGGCGTCCGTCCGTTCGGTTGCCAGTTTGATCTCGATGTCGTTGGCGACTGCTTTTACGCCAGCGAGGCGCAGTGCGTCTTCCTCCGCGCGCCACTTTTTCGGATAGGAATCGACCCACCCTGTAAGGGTTACTACTCCGTCCTTTACGATGACGCCGATCTCGCTGCCCTGGACCTGGGGATCCCATTTCAGTTCGGCTAAAACATCGTTCCGGATCTGCTCGTCTGTGTGAGTGAAGGTTGCGGTTGCCATGATAAATATTCCCTTTCGTTGTTTGTCCACCCATGCAGGCGAACTGGTTGCTCACGTTGCCCACTTCATCTCGATGAGTGGCGCGGCCAATGACAGACATATGAGCATGATGGCTATATCCCGACCGTGCTCTCTGTCGGATGCTATCCAGAGCGCCCTATCGGCACAATCGGTCAGGAGAAGGATGGGAGTTTCGGTGGGATTGTATATAAGGAGATCGATCACGCGTGAAGGTGCGTTGCACGACTTCAGTAGTAGTGCGGGCTGCGACCGAGGGCGGACGTCGAGGAAGGTTGACCGGCAGCTGCACTTAGCGATCAGACAACGAGCGTTCCGCGCGATAGCGAGTGATTTGTACCCGTCTTGCCGGGCTCGCCACTACGAACTCGGCGAAGGTGTGGGAGAGACTCTAATAGGCATGAATGCAAGTCACATGCTAGGAGCGGGAGCGCATCCGGGTTTCGGAACGCGAGCAGGATGTGGTTTTGGACTGTGAGCTGGAGAAGGAACCACGCCGCTTTCGATGGCGCGTTGACACATGAGTGAGCGACATTCATTCCAGAGCGCACTACCGACTTACTTCACCGCGAATGTCAAATCTTGATCACGAAGCTCGACAGCCGACTCGATTGCCGCGAGTAGATCTTGATCAGTTGCGGGTTTCCGTAATACTGCTACGGATCCAGCCTGGAGCGCTTGCTCCCTGAGTTGGTCACTTGGATGAGAAGCGTGGAAGATGATCGGTATGTGATAGCCAGCAGCGGCCAAATGACTTTGAAGCTCAAGCCCGCTCATTCACGACATTTGTACATCGAGGATTATGCACCCCGTGTCAAGAAGATGAGCACAGCTCAGGAACTCTTGTGCCGAGGAAAAGGGTTCTGGTGTAAAGCCCGAACTGACTAACAGTCTTTTAAGGGCATGGCGGACTGACTCATCGTCACGTACGACCGAGATAAAAGTTGGTGACGATTGGCCCATATATTTTAGGTAACACCACCTGGCGCGGGGACGGTATCGAACTTTGGTGAGCTGGCGCTAACCCAAAGGGTGAATCTGATTAATCTGTCGGGAGCGATACGTGATTTGCGGGATGTTCTATCTCGCGCCGCAAGGATCGAAACCCAGATTCCTCGCAGTGATGCAGCTTAGAGAAGCGCAGTTCGACCCCGGCGTTCTTAAGCACATACTGTTATTGGCGGTCTCGGAGATTCTGCTCGCCTCCTTCATTGTCCTGCGGCTGAGACGATTCACAGTCGGCGCTTCGAACACCACTGAAAAATGGTCACACAAGTCTAATCGCTCCATGCAGCATGCAAGATAGCGGATGTACGGCAGACTCATCGGGAGTCGGGATAACCATGGTTGAGAGGGGCCTAACTTCCCAATGGAGCATTCCTCATCCCAACTCCCCAAAATGTTGACAAGACCAAGCCGCTCTTCCGGCAGGTTTTTCAGTTATCTCGAAGCCTTGTCAATTCAGCGAAAATCAAGTTTTGATGAATCTAGACTATCTTCATGCTTCAGGTAGTAAGTATGCCCTTCGATTTATCATCGCTCCGGACAACCTCTTGAGGGTCAATAATGAAGCTCGGCGGCTGGCGCACGCGCAGCGCGTTCGAGCGATATGCGATCGTGAGCAGAACAGAGATCGGGGATGCGATGCAAAAGCTACAGCAGAGCGAGCAAGATTCGCGGATTGGTCGCGTAACGATTCACGCAGAGAACTTCCAGCCTTCCGATGCTCTCCACAAGAGTATGAACTAACCCTTTCGCGCCAGCTATTTAGCTTGGTGCCCGGAGGGAGACTTGAACTCCCACAGCCGTTTCCGGCCCGCGGATTTTAAGTCCGCTGCGTCTGCCGATTTCGCCATCCGGGCCTGAGCCGTTCCACTTGTCGCGACCAGCCTTCATCGTATCCGAATCGGCGATGCATCCGAAGCCGACCGCTCGCTGTCCGGAAATCAAGTCGGGCGTTGTAGCCTGTGGCTGCGGCGAAAACGCACGTAAGCCATCGACATGCCGAAGACCCAACCTGCTCTCCACTCCCGCCGCATTGCCCGCATTCTGCTCACCTGTCTGTCGCTCACTCTGGTGGTCGCGATCGGTGTTGCCGCACAGAACACTGACAGCTCGCCGGAGCTCTTCTCTGCAGTTATGCAGCGCATCTCGGCGCAGCCAGAGTTTCGCGAGCGCCTGTTGCAGGGCATTCGCGAGGTCCCGAAGGTCGGTGAGTTTCTTTCGCCCGATCTTGTCGATCGCCTGCGCGTGCTGATTCTTGGGAAGCAATGGCAACGGGTCGATCACTTTCCGGCGCTAGCGGTATCCGCCCTAAATAAGAGCGTGGATACAGCCATGCAGCTGGCGGGGAAGTCGGGGGCGCCCCTGGAGCCGTCCGCTCTGCTCGATACTGCCGAATATCCGCTGGGGCAGGCGGCGGCCATTGCTCTCGATCGTCCCGTAAGCGCACCCACTTACGCCGACGATCCAGCGACGGCGCGGCGGCAGATTGGCTTCGATCTCACCATGGGCGACGGACCGGATCCAAAGCTCGCACCCATGCACGCCCAGAGCCGGCAGCTTGCCGCGGTGCTGAACCGGCTTGCCATGAACGAACCAGGAGAACCGCAAGCTGTCGCGACGCTGGATGGAAAGACCCTCACTGATGGCAGCGCACTTCTGGATGAACTGGCCGCGAGTGGTCACCGCGTCCAGATGACCGATGATGTGTTCTTTGCGAACTTTGGCCATCTGCACGATGGCGGGCGCGAAGTGATGATGCCGTTCTGGATCGATACGCAGATCGCCGTGCCGGCCAGCCGCCGGTCGCTTCTGCTGCCGGTCAGCCACTCTGAGCAGGAGCTGCACATCCGTGGCCCGAAGTGGAACGCGGATGTCAGCTTCTATTTTGGGATCGACGGCAAGGCAGAGTTTCGGACGATGGATTCGCTCAAGCAGAGCTGGGTGATGCATCGCGCGCTCTTCGCCTATGACGACACGCAGCGGCAAGTGCGGGTGATGCAGCTCTTGAGTGCGGCAGTGCGCGTCTACTACCACGTGCGCATGGCGCATCTGGAACTGCCCTTTGGCGGCTACTATCGCCTGGGCGTTTGCCAGGACGTGAGCGCCGCAGTAGAACATGATCTCCAGGCAAAGACCGTTCTTTTTCCCATCACTCACGATCCCGCGTACTTTCCGCAAAGCGCGTCGGCCGACCCGCGCGATCGGGAATTTCTGGCCGCATTCGCCGCAATTCCGTCCGATCGCGGCTCAGGATTGCCGCCGATCAATCGTGTGCTGGGCGCGTTGCCCACGCTGCACTACAGCGAGATCATCATCCCCGGGCTGGCGGGCGATCTGGAACGGGTCATGGTGGCCAATCACCTGGGTCTGTTGCAGCGGACACATCCCTTGCTGACATTCATCGCCATAGTCGTCGTGCTGCTGCTGATGATCTTTGCGGGATGGCGGCTGCTGCGCGATCACCGCAAGCGCGCGTCAGTTACTTAGAGTTGAGGCGGTGGCGTGGCCTCTGCGGGCGGCGTGGATTGCGGCGGCTCCGCTGGTGGTGGTGGTGGTGGCTCCGTTGACGGTGGCGGTTCCGTATCGCCAACTGACAACAATTCGATATCGAAGATGAGATCGCTCTTCGGCGGAATCACTGGGGGCCGGCCGCTCTCCCCATAAGCAAGCTGGTAGGGGATGAAGAGCCGGCGCTTTCCACCGACGTGCATTCCGGTCAAGCCATAATCCCAGCCCGGAATGACGCCGCGAACTCCCTGTTGAAAAGTAAAGGGTTCATTCCGGTCCAGTGAAGAGTCGAACTTGGTCCCATCCGAAGCGAGCCAGCCGGTGTAGTGGACGGTATAGAACTGACCGGGCTGCGTCTCTGCTCCATCGCCAGGTTTGATATCGATATAGCGCAACGCAAATGCCGATTCCACCTTGCCGGTTGCCGGCGGGATTCCTGCCGGCAAAGCGGGCAGCGGATTCGCCTCAGGGCATGGGGGCGCCGGCCGCCGGTGCGTCGTGTGGTGTGTTGTCGTCTGCTGCGCCGAGATAGTAACCGCGCAGAGTGCGAAAAGAGGCAAAGACAGCCTGGCGATCTTCAATTGAGTCTCCGCATTTTGGTACTTCCGAAGTCGTAGATCAGGAGTGATGTTACCCGTTTCATTTAGGGAATCTTCAGCTTTAGTGGTATGCCCAAAGGCACGTATTCCCATTGATACTCTGACTCACGTCAGTTAATAAGGAGCGCGCGATGGAGAACGGATCCACTATCTTCCACCAGGCCCGGCAGTTAGTTCAAGAAGCAGATCGCAAGCTTGAGGAATTGGAGCACCGTTTCAACGAAGCGTTCGAGTTCTCGCGCGACGAGCGTGATGAGCTGATGCCACGCGCCTCTGACGAATACGCAAACTGGACGATCGAGCTCGCGCCCAAAAGCCTCCGCGCCATCTTCCTTCTGACACCCAAAACGGGGCGGGAGTGGTCACTGGAAGTGATGGATCCGGAACACGGCATGCGCAGCCTCGGTCTCTTTCGCGGCGGCGATAACGGTGTTGGCGGATCGCGCCGGCTGCGTGCGGCTCGTGTGGTGAGCGCCATCGGCAGTTGGGTAGAGAAGTCGACCCAGATGCCGACGCCTGCGCAGCAGACGGTTCCGGCTTCGCGCAAGGAGTCCCACATGCGCTCCGAGGCAAAGCCGGTTGAGGTGAAGGCAGACCTGCCACCGCGCGACCAGATGCCCATGCCTGCCGCCCCACGCTGGCTGGACATGCTGCCGGATGCGCAGGAAATGCCGCTGCCCGATGCTGTGGTGGCCAAGAAGAACGCGCAGGTCGGCTTCGGCCTGGGCCGGATCTTTGGCGGCCGCGACGGCATGGCCGAACAGGCATAACCGAATACGACGACGTTATGCAGAGGGTGGGTGCCGCAAGGCTCCCACCCTTTCTGCTTTTCCGCCAGATTGCCTGCGTTGACGGTCTGCGGCCATCAGGTTCATGGTTAAGGGTTGGAATTGATCGTTTGGAGGGCCCTGTCCATGAATCCCAGTGCGGATGCCCAGATCACCTTCACCCTGAATGGCAGGTCGCGTACCGTCAGCACCGATCCCGAACGGCCTCTGCTGGAAGTGTTGCGGGAGGATTTGCATTTAACCGGAACCAAGTACGGCTGCGGCGAAGGGGAATGCCGCGCCTGCACGGTGCTGATCAATGGCGAGAGTACACCGTCCTGCCTTACCGCCGTCGGCAGCGTGGACAAGCAGACCGTCCTCACGATCGAAGGGCTAGCCGATGGCAACAAGCTGCATCCGGTGCAGGAGGCGTTTCTTGCCGAAGGCGCGTTCCAGTGCGGGTATTGCACAGCGGGCATGATCCTTGGAGTCGCCGCTGTCATGAAGAAGAATCCCGCGGCTGGCGAGGCAGAGTACCGTGAAGAGCTCCAAAAGCATATCTGTCGGTGCGGCGGTTATCCGAAGTATGTAAGTGTCATTCACCGACTCAGAGGATCCGCACGAACCGAAAAGGCGGGTGTATGAAAACGTCGTCCCTGCCGGAAATACGTTCAGTGGAAGCGCCCAGCCAAGGCGAGTCACTCGAGTACGTGGATTATGATTTTGGACTCAGCCGCCGCACGTTCGTAAAGTCATTGGGCGCGGGGTTGTTTATTGCGGTCTCCCTACGCGCACCCGCTCAGGAGAAGGAGAGCGGACAGCGCACGCGGAACACCTTCCTCGGCAGCGGCGCGGCTAACCTGGCGGCGCGCATTCACCTCGGCGCCGATGGAAGCATCACGGTGCTGGCCGGCAAGGTGGAAGGCGGACAGGGCGCGCGTGCGGAACTGACGCAGGCCGCAGCGGAAGAACTCAGCGTGCCGGCGGCACAGGTGCAGATGATCCTGGCTGACACCGGCATGGTCCCGGACGACGGCATGACGGCGGGAAGCGGCACCACACCGCGCACGGTTCCCGCAGTGCGGCGCGGCGCAGCGATGGCTCGCAATCTGCTGGTCGAGTACGCCTGCGGACAGTGGCAAGTCAATCGAGCTGCGGTGGAGATGCGGGATGGCAAAGTCATCCATGCGGCGAGCAACCGCTCGTGCAGTTACGCCGATCTTGCCAGAAATGCCGGAGCGACGCGGCAATTTCAGCAAGCGATACCGGCAGATATTGCGCTGACGCCGGTGAAGGAATGGAAGGTGCTGGGCACGCCGGTTCCGAGGCCTGGGGGGCACGATATCGTGACGGGCGCACACCAATATCCCTCGGACGTTGTCCGGCCGGGAATGCTGTACGGCAAAATCCTTCGGCCACCTGCCTATGGTGCGAAGCTGCTCTCCGTCGACCTTGCTCCGGCGAAGGCAATGGCCGATGTGATCGTCGTTCGAGACGATACGTTCGTCGGGGTAGCTGCTCCGAACACGCTTCGCGCAGAACGCGCACTTGCCGCAATTTCGGGCACTGCGAAATGGGAGGATCCACCGAGTCCTCAGCCATCCAGCGGCGAGCTGTTCGACTACCTCAAACAGAACGCTGAAGGCGGAGTGCCGCAGAACCCTTTTGCCAGTGCATTGTCGGGTACAAAAAGCCTGCGGCGGACCTACCGCGTCCCATATATCCAGCACGCTCCACTTGAACCGCGCGCAGCGGTGGCGGAATGGAAGAATGACCGCCTGACTGTCTGGACCGGTTCGCAGAATCCATTTGGAGTGCGCACAGAATTGGCGCATGCATTTCACATCTCTGAGGATCAGGTGCGCGTCGTCATCCCGGATTTTGGCGCGGCCTTCGGCGGCAAGCATACCGGGGAGTACGCGGTGGAAGCGGCGCGGCTTGCGAGGGCTGCGGGCAAGCCCGTTTCGCTGCGCTGGACACGCGAAGAGGAGTTTACGTGGGCCTATTTCCGCCCGGCGGGAGTCATTGAGGCCGAAGCCAGCCTGGATGCGCAGGGCAAAATGGCAACCTGGCACTTCATCAACATCAACTCCGGACCCAATGCGGTGGATACTCCATACGCCGTCGGCAAAACGGATTGCCGCTTTGTGCCTTCCAGGCCGCCATTGCGCCACGGATCCTACCGCGGGCTCGCCGCGACGGCCAACAACTTTGCGCGCGAGGCTTTTATGGACGAGCTGGCCGCCGTGGCCGGCGCCGATCCACTCGAATTCCGGCGGTCTCACCTGGAAAACCCGCGCCTCCGCGCAGTGCTGGAGACGGCGGCAAGCCAATTTCAGTGGCAGGAACGCGCGAGCAGAAAAACGGCCAACACGGCCGTCGGCCTGGCATGCGGAACGGAAAAGGGTTCCTACGTAGCGGCGTGCGTCCAGATCGAGCTGGACCGGGAGCAGCACATGCTCAAGGTGCGGCGGATTTGCGAGGCTTTCGAATGCGGCGCGATTGTGAATCCAGCCAATCTGCTTGCGCAGGTTCAGGGCGCCATCATCATGGGATTGGGCGCAGCGCTGCGTGAGGAGATTCAATTTGGAGATGGCAAGATAGTCAACGCCTCTTTCGGCGAATATCGCGTGCCGCGGCTGGACGATGTTCCGGAACTGGACATTCATCTAGTGAATCGTCCGGACCTGTCCTCCGCCGGTGCCGGTGAAACGCCGATCATCGCGATTGCCCCGGCAATCGCGAACGCCGTCTTTCGTGCCACCGGCGCCGGCGTTCAAGGGCTGCCAGTCCGCGTCTGAATGAGCAGATCGCCGTCGTACATTCGTGGGGTTCTTTTGCGAAGACAGGTCATGAATCGGCACTCACTTTCATCGAGGAGAAGACCGGGCGTACAATCAGCCCTTTCGAGGTTGGAATTTTTTCACCGCGACGAGTGCGGCGAAGCACATTGGGGAGGAAGCAATGCAAAGGACGTTACGCAACACGGCGATCACGGTATTAGGCACGGCGTGTCTGATGGCCACCAGCAGTTGCGCCAAACATAGCTATTCCGATCAGTACTACCTGGTTGCCACGAATATCAAGCTGCCCTATTGGCAGACCGCAAACAACGGCTTAATGAAAGCGGCCGGTCAATATGGCATCAAGGCCGAGATGCGCGGCACAGACACTTTCGACCCGCAGGGCGAGGTGCAGGAGTTTGAAACCGTCATTGCTCGCAAGCCGGCCGGCATTCTCGTCTCGGTGGCAGATCCGGCTCTTATGCAGCCCGAGATCGACAAGGCTGTCGCCGCGAACATTCCGGTGCTGACCATCGATTCGGATTCTCCCAACAGCCACCGGCTCTATTTCATCGGCACGAACAACCTCGCCGCAGGACGTCTCGGCGGGCAACGTGTAGTGGAGAAACTGCACGGCAAGGGCAACGTTGTCTTCTTCACCATGCCTGGCCAGCCCAATCTTGACGAGCGGTTGAAGGGTTACAAGGACGCGTTCTCCAGCAGCCCGGGGATCAACATCGTTCAGGTGGTCAACATCAAAGGCGATTCAGGCAACGCCTTCGACAATACACAGTCGATGGTAGCCAAGACCGGCAAGGACAAGGTCGACGCATTCATATGTCTTGAAGCGTCGGCCGGCAAGGACGTCGCAGAGGCCTTGAAACGTGCCAATGCGACGGATCGCGAACTGGTGGCGATGGATGTTGACGAGGCTACTCTGAACCTGGTGAAGGAAGGCGTGATTGATGCCACCATCGGTCAGAAGCCATTCACGATGGCCTACTACGGACTGAAGCAGGTGGTGGAATTGCATGAGAACCCGCTGAAGCAGCTCGACAAGGACTACGAGACTGACTCCTTTTCGCCTGTCCCGGCATTTGTCGACACGGGCACGACGCTGGTGGACAAGAACAATGTCGATCTCTTCCTGCATGCAAGGCAGGAAGCGGCGCAATAGCTAGCGAACGATCTATAGCAAAGAGACCTGCTTTGGTGGCAGGTCTTTTTGCTGCATATCTGCATATATCGGGAAAAGCTAATCCGGCTCCTTCACGTAAAAACCGTCCGGCGCGTCTACGACCGTATCGGCCTGTTTGCTCTCGAGCTTCAGCGAGTGAAAGCCGGGACGGGCTCCCGTCTTGTCCGGATTGAATGTCAGGACTGACTGGTGCGCCAGATCGTCCTCGATCATGGCGAAGATGGCGGCGGCATTCTCCTTCTTCGTGAGCTCGAAGACGCGTCCGCCGGTCGGCGTTGCGATGTCCTCCAGGACGCGCTTTCCGTCCCCTTTCACGCCTTGCTGCGGCCTGCGCTGGCCGCCGTTGGGATATCCGCCGCCCGGGTATGGGTCGGGATATCCTCCCGGATAGCCCGGGTAGCCACCCGGATATCCGCCACCCGGATAACCGCCGCCAGGATAGCCGCCGCCAGGATAGCCTCCCCCGGGATAGCCGCCACCGGGATAGCCCATGCCGCCTCGGTTCGGATCGCGCTCCTGGTCCATTTTCTTTTGTGCCTTGTCGATCTCGCCCTTTACATAAACGCCATAGACGATGGTGCCGGTCTTCTGCGCGGTATCGATGGCCGTCCGCAGAGACTCCTTGCTTCCCTGATCGATGCCGTTCGAAAAGATCACCAGCACCTTGCGTCCGCTCTGTTTTCCGGTGATCTCATTCGTGGCGAGATAGATCGAGTCATAGAGCAGCGATTGCGCGCCGGGGCTCGATGCATTACCGCCCTGATTCGGCTCCGGCGAATCCAGCAGACTGGCGCCCTGCTGCAGCTTCTCCTTGTCAGCGGTTAAATCCTGCAGCAGTTCTACCTCGCGATCGAAGTGCACGACGAAGCCGCGATCCTGCGCCGACTTCATCATCGCATTGATGAACTCCGCGCTCGCGGCCTTCTCCTCGGGCGTCGCTCCACGCTGCCCGCGGCTGGTGTCAACCAGCAGGCCGAAGACGAGCGGTTGCCCGGCTGCCGGAGCAAGTGTCAGGATGTTCTGGGCCGTGCCATCCTCGCTCAGAGTGAGCTGGTCCTTGGTCGGGCCTGCGACGGGCCGGCCCTTCTTCTCCCGTACCAGCACCGGGACGGTCACTGTCATTCCGCTCTTGGGTGGTGTCGGAGGTGTATCGGGCTTAACCTGAGCAAAGAGGGGCAGGGGCAGCAGAGAACAGAGTAGAGCAGTGCGCACCATGGTGATGGATAGACGTATGGGACGGGAAGAAGGGTGCATAAGGTGCTCTGTGACCGGTTGCAACAGCTATGGCCCCATTATCATCCCATTCAGCGCAAGCCATTCGGGCTGTCGATGGCCTGGAACGCTTGCACAACCGCTAAGGAGAAAGAATGCCAAATACGAATGCGAACTCGCTGGACCGGAAGCAGCTAATTGATTATCTGAACGAAGACCTGGCCCGCGAGTATCAAGCCATCATCGCTTATGTGAATTATTCACAGGTGCTGAAGGGCGCGGCCTACATGAATATTGCAGACGAGCTGGCCGTTCACGCCACGGAAGAACTCGCGCACGCGCTGAAGATCTCCAATGCGATTGACTACCTGGGAGGCATGCCGACTGTTCAGCCGAAGCCGGTGAAGACCTCCGATAAAGCGGAGGAGATGTTGCGCTTCGACCTGGATAACGAGAACGAGACGATCCGTCAGTATCGCCGCCGCTTGAAGCAAGCGGAGGAACTGAACGAATACGCGCTGAGTGAAACCATCCGTACCATTCTTGTCGATGAGCAGGATCACCTGGTCTCTCTGGCAACAGCGCTGGGCATCGATCCACCGCAACCCGGAATCGCGGATTAGCGGCACGCTGGCGGTGGTAGACACAGCATCCTGAAGCATCCCGCAGATGCTATCCTGATCAGGCGCTGGAGAGATGGCCGAGTGGCTGAAGGCGCACGCTTGGAAAGCGTGTTTACTCTAACGGGTAACGTGGGTTCGAATCCCACTCTCTCCGCCAGGCCCTCCCAAATTGCCGAGAATCAATACTCGGATCTATCGTGTGACCCGTTCTGTGACAGATTTGGCGGGGTCCAAGAATATGCTTCACAAGATAACTCAGGTCGCCCGCTCCCGCTGGGTATTGAACGGCATGAGGAGCAAGTGTGCGAAAGCCACGCTCCGCTAATACGTCCAAAGGAAAGTAGACACCCTTCGTTCAGCTCAATTGGAGCTGGTGGACAAAGGGTTGGCCCCACAATATGAGCGAGTTTCCAAACGGAACACTTATCGACGGCTCTTATAGTCCGATTCGACTCGGTCCGCGCGTTCGGAATACATCTTGAAGCGAACAGAGACGGTGGTATCCGGGAAACATTGTGGCATTTGACAGGAGTGCCGCCAGCGCGACTGCACACATACGCCGGAACCCCGTGCGCCGTGCGGGAGGCAGATTTCAATCGGGACCGGCTTGGGAATTACCACTGGCTGCTGCGGGAGCTCGATTACATGTGACGTGACGATTCACAAGCAATTAATGAGCGAAACGAGGGGCGCGATGGAGGACGGGCGTCACTGCAAATGAATTCTCCTAACTAAGAGCCAATCGAAAGTGATAAAATACTGATCGCAAGAGCGGCCTGCTAAGTTCTATGGGCCTGTCAGCATGCTCGATGACTGCCCTTCGGTCCATCGTTCCAGTCTTTCTGTGCCCGGTCCAAAGACCCATCGGTGGTAGCCAAAAAGGCGAGCTGGGCCGACCGACTGCTCAAAATCCTAGCCGATTCCAGACGTTCTATCGGTATAGAGTCGCTTGGGTTTAACGTTTTGATCCGTCTAAGTTCGAGATACATGTCGTGTTAGTGTGAGTGCCATGCCGTTAACCACACCGTCAGAGAAGGGCGTCCAGCTATTCCGCCATCTGTTCGAGGAAGCATCATTGGGAATTGCGGTGGAAGACTTAGACGGGAAGCTGTTGCTCGCCAATCCGGCGCTTTGCTCCATGTTGGGCTATCGGGAGGAAGAGTTATGCGCCATGAGTTGTTCCGAATTTGCTAATCCAGAGGATTCTCAAGAAGATTGGGCGCTATTCCAGAAACTTCGTGCGGGACTTATAAATCGTTACTCGCTTGAGAAACGGTATGTGAGAAAAAACGGTGCTCGGATTTGGGGACGCCTTAACGTTTCTCTCTTCAAGAATCGCGAGGGAGGAACTCCACTGGTCTTTGCATTCGTGGAAGAAGTTACTGAACGCAAATTAGCAGAGGATTCACTGCGCAGCAGTGAGGAACGTCTGCGTCTGGCACAGAAGGTTGCTCGTATTGGCACCTTCGAGTGGAACATTCAGACGGGCGTCAACGTTTGGACGCCAGAACTCGAAGCCATCTACGGCTTGCCACCGGGCGGCTTTGGCAAAACACAATCGGCTTTCGAAAGTTTGGTTCATCCTGATGATCGAGCAAGAGTCATGGATTTGATTGGCTCTGTTTTGAAGTCGGGACAGCCGGTTCAGGGAGAATGGCGAGTCCTCTGGAGCGATGGCAGTCTCCATTGGATAGCCGGGCGCTGGCAGGTTCTTATGAACAAGTCCGGTGAGGCTGTGCGCATAATCGGCGTCAACATAGATGTCACCGAGCGCAAGCGGGCGGAACTCGCCTTGTCGGAGCTAAACCACGCTTTGGAAGAGCAGACGGCATTGCTGCAATCACAGGAAGAACTGCTGAAAGTCTTTGTCAAACATGTACCAGCGACAGTGGCGATGCTCGACCGTGACATGCGTTATCTTCAAGTGAGCGACCGCTGGTGCGCAGATTTTCCGGTCGACGGTTCAGCGTTCTTGGGGCGCTCTCATTACGAGCTTTTCCTGACATTCCCGACCGATGGAAAGAAAGTCACCGCCGTGCTCTTGCGGGAGAAACGCTCCGTTCCGAAGATGATTGTTGGGAGCGAGAGGGCGGTGCCGTTTGGCTACGTTGGGAAATTCGTCCTTGGCAGAGTCTCGACGGGTCGCCGGGTGGAATTATCATCTTTTCCGAGGACATCACCAAACGGAAGCAGGTAGAAGAGGCACTCTTGGCGGTGAACCGCAGGTTGATTGAGGCACAGGAACAGGAACGCAACCGTATCGGGAGGGAGCTTCACGACGACATCAACCAACGACTCGCTCTGCTTGCACTGGAACTCCAGCAATTGCAAGACGATCCTGCTGAAGTCGGGAGCCGTCTGAAAGAACTACAAAGGCAGACGACTGAACTCTCCAACGATGTCCAGGCGTTATCTCACGAGTTGCATTCAGCAACGCTGGAATATCTAGGTGTAGTTGCAGGGATAAGAAGCTGGTGCAGGGAATTTGGCGAGCGGCAGAGGATGGACATCGAATTCGAAGATGACATTGGCAGTGTTCTGCCACTCGACGTGGGAGTTTGCTTGATTAGGGTCTTACAGGAAGCCCTGCACAATGCCGTCAAGCATAGCGGGACGAAGCGAGTCGAAGTGCAACTAGCGGAGCGCTCAAACGAAATTCATCTCATCGTCCATGATTCAGGCAGAGGGTTCGACATCGAGGCAGCAAGGCAAGGCGCAGGTTTGGGTCTGACTAGCATGCAGGAACGTGTCAGGTTGGTGAGTGGAACGATTTCGATTGAATCGAAACCTAACGGTGGAACGACCATCCATGCTCGGGTGCCCCTTGAGTTAGGGCACGAAGTGCAAGGGGCGGCGGGGCGAAATTGAGGAAAACGAGGGGCACGGAAAGGGCTCACCAAGAATGAACAGCTGAATGCTCCGCACAAATTCGTTGGAAGACTTGGGTGTCGAGTGCGCCGTGAATGTTACCAAGACAATAAGCGCACAAAATGTCCACGTCGTACATCTCGGCGATCCGGTTACCTAGTTTTTCCAACTGAATCGCCGTCTCTATATCGCCTTGTGCCCACAGGAGATACACACATTCTCCGAAAATTGCTACACGGGGATGTTCTCCCTTCGCAGCGTCTGCCGCGGTCCTAATGAGATCATCCGCTAGTTCGAAAAATTGAGCCGAGTCAACCGTGCCACTCACCATGAGTGCCGACATCATGTCAGCAGCGTCCAACGCAATATATCTGCCCTCCTTGATAGCGGCACCGATGTCCAAGCCGCGCGCTTGCAGTTTTGGAAGAATGCTGTCCCGGTGGCGATCACGATGGCTGCATTCCCAGCTTTGATGGCAGTCGCGATGAACTGCGTTAGGTGATCTAGAAAACTGTTTGTCATCGCTATAGAACCCTACCTCGTGACGGCAGGTTTTTCGCTCGTTTTGGAGAAGTCATCCGAAGATCGTTTTGTTCCCGCAGGCTTCCGGGTCTGCTGCGCCTGAAGGTTTTCTAGCTGAATCTCGGGTGAGATTGTCAGCCGCGAACCTGATGCCGACAAAAAGCTCGCCTCGAAGCACGGCGGTCACAGCCGCTAGCATCTCCGTGTTGGCATCCGTCTTGACTACATAACCGCATGCGCCCAAGCTAAAAGCCTGTTGCACAAAGTCAGCTGAGGACTCTTGACTCACAAAGATAATTTTAGATTCAGGGGAGACACTGCGGATTCTCCGGGCGGCTTCGATTCCGTTCAGGTTCGGAAGTCCGATGTCAAGCAGGATCAAGTCCGGCTTTAGTTTTTCTGCCATTTGGACTGCTTCCAATCCGTCCAATGCTTCGCCGATGATCTGCAAGATCGGTTGCTTCTGGAGCGTCGTTGAAAGGTAACGACGCCAAGGCTCAGAATCATCTACCACGAGAACTCGGAATGAGGATGTAGCCAATTGACCTCCCGCTAATCTGCCTGAAACCCGACGTCACCAATAAGTTGTTAAATCCGAAACCGTTTCGCATGCTGCGCGGGAAGTCCCTGGCTGACGTTTTTCGGTCTGTCCTGGTCGAAATTTAGAACTGGAGTACCGAGAGGACTGCTTTGTCCAGCCCGCGGAAATGCACAAAGACCGCACAAAGCTTAGATGCTTGAGAATAAGAGCAACTCGGGCACTTGGAAACAATATGTGTGCGCAAGTATAGTCGCGAATGCGCATGACCGAAACGGGACCGTCCGAAGGAATCGACCGTCGCCGGCCCTGTTCTTTGCATGGCGAATAGCCGCTAGGTCCTTCATTGAAGCGGGTGATTGCTGAATCTCTCGATTCCGCGCAAATTTGTTGCGGCGAAATCGAATTCCGCTCTCTCGGGTAGAATCGCTTAGCTCCCGTTACGAGGCTTCCGCACCTTCGTCTGACACTTAAGTACCCAGTATTTCAGTACAGTCCCCCAGATCCTTCAGAAACAAGAAAAGGGAACCCATGAGACTCAGAATGTTGGCACTGGCGGTATGCCTTTTGGCAGCGGTGACGACCAAAGCGGCAGACGACCTGAAATGGCAGCACGGTACGCTGACGGCCAAGGAAAGGCAGAAGGTTAAAGAGGGAAGCACGGCCACCTACAATACTGACGCTACGGCGAAGAACCGCGGAAACAAGACCGATTATTCCTCGAATACCACGACTACGAAGTCAGACAACTTCGAGAACTATCAGATCTATACGATCGAAAGCGGCAACGTTGTGTACGTCGGCAGTGAGCATCTGCTTTTTCCGTGGTCAAAGGCAGCTGATATCGACCTGGGACAGCAGGTTCAGTTCGCCGTGAGGCGGGACAAGATGTTTATTCTCGACTCCAGCGGCAAGCAGCATAAGGCCACCGTCGTGAAGACATCCCTGAAAAGCGCGAACTGATCGCGATCAGGCGACAGCTTCGGCTTCTGCTTCCACCAGCAACCAGTCGGGATCTTCGATAGCGTCTCCCCCACGGTAGACCCATGTATCGCCGTCCTTCGTAAAGCCGTGGCGTACGTAGGTGTCGCGGCAGGGGTCGTTGAAGGCGGTTGCGATATAGCGACCGACAACCTCCTTGCCTGCCCGGGGAAATCCAGCGCTGCGTTTCACGTAGTTCAACAGCGCGGTCTCGACTCCGTAGCCGAAGACGCGGCAGCTGAGAACAAAGAGTGGAATTTCGACGCGGTCCTCTGTTTCTCGCGTCACCGCCACGCACACAGTGCCCATGCTGCCGAACTTGTCCCGTGCGTTGACGATGAGCACGCTATGGGAATTACGGTCATACCAGTCTGTCACTTCGTGGAGAGTGGCGCGGCTTCCGCACATATTGAACTGGTTCGTGCGGTTGATCAGCTCGGCGACGCGCTTCAGCTCTTTGCGTTCAGGCTGGCGGATGCTGAGCCGGAAATCCAGCCGGCGAAAGAGCTCGCGCTGCTCCGCTGCGACTGCCTCGGCATTCTCGAGGAACTGCTCCCGCTCCGCTTTTTGCTTATAGGCAAGTGTGCGGTCCAGTTCATCCTGCTGGGGCAAAAGATCGGCGGCCATTGACAGTCGGCGCCACACCGCATCCGATTCAGCATCGAGCGCAAACACTTCCGGCATCATCTCCAGCACCATCGCGCGCTCGTCGGCGCGATCGTCGATGAACAGGAAATCTTTGGTCTTGAGATTTAGCTCCTCGGCGATGCGGCGGATGTTCTGCACTTTGGAAGTCCAGTTGATCTGGCAGCAGACAAAATCATCCAGCGTCAGTCCGGCCCCGTCCCAGCGAACATTTTTCGGATCGTTCTTAGAGTTGATGGCAAGCAGCAGCCCTTTGTCGCGTAGCCGCTTCAGCGTCTTCTGCCGATCGTGGTAATGTTTCACCGCTCCTTCGCCAATCGCACCATCCCACAGAGTGTTGTCCAGGTCACAGACTATGACCTTCTTTTTCGCCAGCAGGAACTGCGCGAGGATCACGTCAAGATATAGCCCGGCGATCGCGCGTCCCAACTCCGCCGGATGTTGCAGGCCCAGGTCGTAGAAATGGCGACCGAGTTCATTCTCGGGGCGGGTGCGCAACAGGCCAGCCTCATCCAACAGGAAGAAATGCAGGTAGCTCTCGCGGTTGAGGAGACCAATTTGTCCTGGGAGCCATTCGTTAATACCGCGCCGCGCCATCGAGCGTGTTCGCTGCGTCAGCCGGTTCTTCGCCAGCTCCCGAAGGCTGCCATCATGACGGCGAATGCCGGAGGTGTTGTGCACGAAGATGGGCGCCTCAAACAAGCTGCCGAGCAGCCGCATCACGCTCAGCGTGTCTGCTTTCGCTCCGGCAAGCACGGCCTCCAGCTTCTCGCCGGAGATGAACGCCGAGCGCAGAAAACGCAGATGCGAATATTCCAGATGGAATTCGTAACTGAACGGACTGAAAAATATTACGTCGAACGTGCGCCCCTCAAGACCACGCAGGTAGCGGAGCAGCTCCGGGATTGTCTTCGAGGTGGCGAAGGTCGATTCGAGCCGCAGGCCCTGCTCGAGCAACGGCGCGGCCAGAAACGCGACGATATCCAGATGAAGGCAATCGCCGACAAAGAGCACGCGGACCTGCCGCGTCGATTCGCCTGCAACCACCCGCGCCACCTCATCAAGAAAGCTATCGACGCGGGAAATCTCAACGGCTGTCAATAAAGGTGCCAGATATGTATGGATTGCTGCCTGGTCTTTCGCAAGTATCTTCCGTCGGCGCGCCAGACTCTCCTCAACACTGTCACGAGGGTCATAGCATTGCTTCAGCTTTTCGCCGATGTAGAGATTGCGATAGGTGCTGTCCGCGTGCAGAAAGTAAAGCGCGAGATAATCGGCGAACACCCGCAGTTCGGTCTCGATGAACGATCGGCGCGCATCAGCGTCGGCGGATTCCGCTTCGGGGAATTTGTCCCACCCAGTCAGCGAGGGAAGCAGCGCCGCGGCCAGCTGCGTGCGATGCTCTTCGAGCGTCTGGACAAGGGGGGGACGATTCCGGGCCATACAATTTCGAGCCTACCATGCTCCGCACCCGCGTCAACAACGGCGAATATGTGTGTGTCCTTCATGAAAGAATCCACTAGGGATACTGTTAAAAGATGCGTCATCAAGGCAACCTTTCCCAGCTGCGAAGTGAGCTGCGCACGCTGCTCGCATTGGCCATTCCAGTCATTCTGTCGGAGCTGGGCTGGGTCGCTATGGGCATCGTCGACACCGTCATGGTTGGGCGGCTCGGGCCGGAGGCCATCGGTGCCGTAGGAATCTCGAGCGCTGCGTACTACGCTCCCGCGCTGTTTGGCATCGGCATTCTGCTGGGACTGGATACGGTGGTGGCGCAGGCTTGGGGGCGGCGTGACTTCGAAGTGTGTCATCGTTGGCTGGCGCAGGGGGTCTACCTCGTCATCTGCTATACGCCATTCGCAATGCTCGTCATCGCCGGGGTGCCGTTGCTCTTTCATCGCTTCGGCATTAACCCTGCCGTCTCGGGCGACGCCGCTGTGTATCTGCAAATTCTCAATCTTGGCACGCTACCGCTGCTCATCTATGCTGCATTCCGCCGCTACCTGCAAGGCGTCGGGCGCGTGCGTCCCGTCACGTTTACGCTCGTCTCTGCGAACCTCATCAACTGGGGAGGGAATTGGGCCCTCATCTACGGCCATCTCGGGCTGCCTGCGATGGGGCTGAAGGGGTCGGCTGTCTCCACTTGCCTCGCGCGCATCTACATGGCGGCGGTGCTGATCTTCTTTGCCTGGCAGCATGAGCGCCGTCGCGGTCATCCTCTCTTTGCCCACTGGCCTCGGCCACATTTGCAACAGTTGCGCGCACTCATCGCTCTCGGATCGCCGGCGGCGGGGCAGATCGTCCTCGAAGTGGGGGCCTTCGGTGTCGCCACCTTGATGGCGGGGCGTCTCACTGCGGATGCGCTGGCCGCACACCAGATCGTGCTCAATTGCGCAAGCACCACATTCATGGTGCCGCTCGGTATGTCGGCTGCGGCGGCTGTTGCCGTCGGTCACGCTATCGGAGCCGGCGACCTGCCTCGCGCGCGCCGGGCGGGATGGCTGGCGCTTGCCTCCGGGGCAGGCTTCATGGCACTGGCGGCCTGCGCCTTTCTCCTGCTGCCGCGTCCGTTACTGCACATCTATACGCAGGATGAAACCGTGGTGTCGCTAGGCACGCGACTGCTCATGCTTGCTGCGGCATTCCAGATCTTCGACGGCATCCAGACCGTCGCCACCGGCGCACTTCGCGGCGCAGGCGAAACGCGCCAGCCAATGTTCGTGAACCTCGGCGGCTACTGGTTCTTTGGCCTGCCGCTGGGCTATGTCCTCTGCTTTCACGCGCAGCGCGGGGTATTCGGTATCTGGATCGGGCTCACGATTTCACTGATCGTCATCGCGATTTATCTCTTATGGCAATGGGCGAGGAAGAGTCATCGCATGCTGCTGCACGCATTGGAAGCAGAGGCGACGGCGCAGGAGTAAAGCGCCGCATTCAGTTAAAGTAATACTTTAACTACACTAGGCGAGACGGAGAATAGGATATTCATGGATCACTGGCCAAAACAGCAGTTGACGAGACGGCAGTTTCTTAACGGCGCGATCGGTTCTGCTGCTTCATTTGCGCTTGCCGGCATTCCTGAGAGCGCTTTGGCATATGGCGCGGCTTCGACTCCGCTTCGCGGCAGATTTGTGACGCACGTTTCGGTTGTGCGCGTGAATCAGATCGAGGTCACTCCAACTCGTTCGATCGGCGACGACGAAGCTGCTGACAACAGCCCCCAGCACATTCGCTCGCGAAGAGAAGCATTCGAGAGAGGCTGTCCCGGCGGCAAAATGACATGGGCCGTCAGTTGGTTGGCTTTGAACGACGATCGCCAGCAGTACAAGGATGCGCGCCGGTTGCTCGCCTCCTATCACGACCGCTACGGCGATGAGATCACCTTCATACCCGGCGGCTATTTTGCGCCCATGTATGACACGCGCCAGCACAATCAGCAGACGATTCACAAGTCGCTGCGTTTGATCACGGGCATGGTGGGCAATGGATATCGTCCGCAATGTATCGTCGCGGGCTTTCTTGATGCAGATAGCCAGAGATATCTGGCTACCGAAGAAGGCATCCATGTGTGCCAGGGGCAGATTTGGAGCCAGCATGGCATTGATCACGGCGACGGCGATGGTGGCATCTGCTATCCGTATTATCCGAGCCGCGAGCACTACCTCAAGCCCGCTCAGGGGCCGAGTGATTTTATCGACTGCGTCTGCCTCGATGGCTGGACCTGTGACTTTCTCACTGCGCGACGCGAGGGCTTCGAAGGCGGGTTTAACAGCCGGATGGGCGTGGGTCCGATTGAGACAGTCGGGAATCTGGGAACAAAGGTCGGTCGCAAGGAGATGATGGATACCACGGCGGTGCATTTCGATCGCGGCCACGCTCTAAATGGATTTGGTTGGGTGACGGCGATCTGGGAGGTCTCGATCGGTCATGATCCGGACCTCACGTATTGGCTACAGACCATTCGCGAGAGGTGGCCGGACACGCAGGTGATGACGGAGAGCGAATTTGGACTGAATTGGCGGGAGCATACGCGTGACAATACAGCTTTGAATTACCGCTTCGACGAGCGAGGCACCGGGGCGCCGGGGTCAGAGCCCCAACTGGAAATCCAGTGGTATATGAATCAGGAGTTTCGGCTGGCGCTTCTCCACAATTGGCAGACGAGCAGCCCGCCGATGGTCATCGATTTCACCCGATATGATTTGCCAGCGCAGGAGCCGAAGGCGCTCCAGCGGGAATGGAGCCTGATGAACGTGTTGAATCAGAAAGGCCAGCGGCCCCAGGACAAGCCCATCCGGCTGGGGCAGCTGCATGCTGCCGATCAACGCCGGATTTATGCGCGCTACCCCGAACTGCGCAGGCTGGCCTGAGCGCGAAGGAGGCTCTCGCGGCCTTCTAAAGTGAAGAGCTCCTGAAACAGGCGGGCTCTCGTCCGAGACGCCGATCAGGACAACGTGCAGATATTATCCTGATCGGCAATCGTAGTGCCTTGCGGAAAGCTAGAAGTGAAAGCCGATTTCTGCGGTGAGTGCACGGGGAGTGACGTAGTGCGTTCCGCTGAACGTCGAGAGGAAGTTGTAGAGCGCGTACTTGTTGGCAATGTTTATGCCGGTAAGGCGGAGACTCCACTTGTATTTGTCACCATTGAAGAGGTTGTCTTCACCAATGGAAGCATCGAAGAGGCTGCGCGGCGCAATCCGCGGTGGATTTTTATCATTGTTCTCCGTGTTCGGCGTGGGGATGCTGACGAGACTGGAAGTGAACTCTGATGCAGGGCAGAGGGCGAGCAGTGCCTGAGTGGGTGTTGCCTTTACCCCATTGCACGCAAGTCCAGCCTGGAACTGCTGGTCCGCGGTCAATCCGGTTAAATCAATCGCCGGTGTACCGCCGGGAAGAGTCGCCGCGCCGCATGAGGTGTTGGGATCACCCGTGCTGTTGTAGCAGGGTACGGAACCCGCAACAAGGCCACTGTCATAGCGCCAGTTGAAGCCGATCCAGGGGCCTCTCTTGAATGGCACCTGATATTGGATGTGGGTTGTCTCGTTGAACCTCTCGTCATGATCGATGCGAAATGGTAGTCCGGCCTGTCCAACCGTAGCGCCGGCGCCGGCGACCTGCGGCGGGAAGAAACGAGCTGCAACTGAGGACATGACGACGAACGCTGCGAAGTTATGAATGGTGGGGACATCGGCACGCAAGGCAAAGCCGGGAATTTTGGAGTTGTGCCAATCGATGGGGAAGAAGATTGGCGTATTCCCAAAAACGCTGAAGTCAAAAGCGTTGTGCGTGTACTTCCATATGTAGTCTCCGCTGACGACCGCATACCTCCCGAACGCCTGCTGGAAGCCGGCATGAAACTCGTTGCGAAATCCCGGCTGCAGCACAGTAGAAACCCCCGAGGTGCAAGCCAACAACGGCGCGAGCACATCGTTGCCGCATCCCTGACTGGAGAGCACCAGGTTTTCGTTAAACGGAGTCTCGAGTGTTCTTGCGTACGACGCGCGGAGAATCGTATTTGTCGACTTGATGCTATACGCCGCACCAAGTCGAGGTTCGGCCTGACGGGCTATGGCTAAACCATTGTAGAGATCGCCGCGCATCCCGACATTGAAAACCCAGTTGCCCGCTTTGAGCTGGTCCTCGATATAGAGAGCCAGCTCTTTGACGTCAGTGTGACCGAAGTAGTTGTAGAACGAGCCACCTCGGGTGAGGTCATACGGCGCGAAGATCGGATTATAGGGAGTGGTGGCATCGTTCGGAACCAGACCGGCAGCCGGGCATTGAACTGGATCCGAAAAACCAGGCTGAGGACTTCCGTTGGCATCCACGCAAGGCGAGTTGAATGTTGGATTGACGACACCGAAGTTGTCGCGTTCACGCAGGAAGGTGTGCTCGTAGACGACTCCGGCTTTGATATTGTTGTTGCCCTTTTGAACCGTGACGTCCGTATGGACGCCAGCATTCAAGAGCGAGCGCTGTTGAGAGATCGATTCATTCTGAATTGGGCCGAGGTCGGCAAGGGGATTGCCGCTGGGATAGTAGTTGTACCCATCTCTGCGCACATAAGGGCCAAAATTGAGAACGCCATTCGATCCGAGGATGCGCGTGTATGTCGGTGCGATGCCGAAGGTTTCTATCTTGGAGCGCTGATCGGTATTGCCGATGAGACCGAAGATTGGATTGGCACTGGCGCCTCCGCTGATCACGTTCGAAATGCCGACATTGTCAAAGGAGTTTGGTGTCTGAAACCAGGATCGAGCGTAGTTGAGATTCACGTGAGCGGAGTCAGTGGTGGAGAACTGATAATCGACACGATCGAAGACATTTTGCTCGTTGCCCTTGGCATGGAAGACGGTGAACTCGGGCGGATCGAGGAATCGGCCGGTGTTGAGACCGTCGAGTTCAAAGAAGTTGCCCCAGTTCTGTCCGCCGTAACCGAGATCGATAGAGCCCGTGGCTGAACCGAAGGTGCCGTAGGAGGTGGTGATATTGCCGACCGGTCTGGTAAGGCCCTGCCCGGAGCGGGTGGTGACGTTGATAACCAGGCTGGTTTTGTCGCCATATTCTGCGGGAGGTGCACCAGAGATGACTTCAATCGACTGAACTGAGTTGGAAGGAATTTGATTCGAAAACACCTTGCTCTGTTGATCGGTGATCGGCTGGCCGTCGACCGAGAAAGAGCTTGAGGCGTGATCGCCCAGGCCATGAAAGAGTCCGTTCGAGTCAGCGGCAACTCCCGGCGACGCCAGTGTAACCAGCGAGCTAAGCGAGGAGGATTGGCTTTCCAACGGAAGCTTCTGGCTGAGGCCGCGGTCGACGTCAGTATGGAAGGTTGGATCATTTTCAATCAGATCCCCACCGCCTTCAACTGTCACTGTGCTGGATGTCGTGCTCACTTTGAGGGAGACGCGCAGGTTGATCGGCAGGACGGAGGTAACGTCGACATCCTGAACGAATGTACTGAATCCCGTCATGGCGACCGTGAAGTGATAGGGATTAAAGGGAAGGTTTGGAAATTGAAAGTGCCCGGCAGAATCTGTGGTGGCCGTCCGGGAGTATTTGCTGACCGGATTCTGAATGGAAACGGTAGCCCCGGGCACAACTGCGCCCGAGGGATCAGTGACGATGCCGCTTAGAAGGCCAGAATTCGATTGGGCGTAGAGAGTTGAAAAGCCTAAAGAAAGAAGAACCATGAAGAACGTAGCAAAAAACCTGCGCGCAGGGGTGCGCATGGAAGCCTCCTGGAAAGTCGCTCGATTGTTGTAGTGGCACTGCTAGGCGATAGCAGTCTGATCGGGCGGCGGTCTGTTCCAGTGGCTGAAAGAGAAACGGAGCTCGCGGGGAAGCCGTACGCTGAGCAGGATGACTCGCGTTGTAGGAACGGCTGCTTGCTGAACGGCGCATTGTACCGATGGCTGAACTACCTGATGCGCGGTGTGGCATATCGCGCAATCCGTATGCGTCAACCCATCGGCATGAAAGTGGGCCTGTTGAATCGTGGTGCCGACGAGGAGAAGAATGGCGCAGACGATCGCAAACAGAATCTGTCTGCGCATTTCGGGCGCCGCCATTTGCCCCATACGTCGCATCGCTACGGAGTACTATACGCCAATGCGCGGCTGTAATTACGACACGTCCTCGAGACAGAAGGACTTAACCCGGACCTCTTGCGTGTGCAACGTTCCTAGGATCGATCCGCATGCGAAGGTCAGGAATATTTCTGACAACCGGATAGGAAGCCGCGAAATCATTCGGCTTTCATACGATGCGACACGTCGGACGCTTCGAGTGCGACGGAGCGTGAGATCGACTCTTTACCTCGCGCCCATCGGAATTTTCATGCACTTCAGGTCGAGATTCTTCAATTAGTAAACAGTGGTGTCAGGAACGTTGTGCGACAGTTGTATCCCTATATGGAGCGGAACTTATTGCACTCGCAAGTCGATATTGGAGCCGAAGGGGTTAGTAGGCAATAGTCTGGGGGATAGACTTCTGGGAATACAGTTTGGATTGAGGGAAGGTGGATGGATCAGATAATCGTGAAGCCTGCGGGGTGCCGATGGGATAGCCTGAGCCTTGGCGAAGTGATGTTGCGCCTGGATCCGGGAGAGAGCCGGATCCATACCTCGCGACAATTCAACGTTTGGGAAGGCGGCGGCGAATACAACGTGGCGCGTGGGCTGCGCCGATGCTTTGGTCTGCGCACGGGAATCGTTACGGCATTAGCAGACAATCCGGTCGGCCGCCTGGTGGAGGATCTGATTCTGCAGGGCGGCGTCGACACATCGCTGATTCGCTGGTCGGCTTACGACGGTATTGGACGCACAGTGCGCAACGGCCTCAACTTTACCGAGCGTGGCTTCGGAGTGCGTGCCGCTGCCGGCTGTTCAGACCGCGGCCACACGGCGATATCGCAGGTCCAACATGCCGATTTCAACTGGGAGGAAATCTTTGGGCCGCAATCCGGGTCGCGCTGGTTTCACACTGGCGGGATATTTGTGGCTCTCTCGGAGTCGACGGTGCTGGTTGCGGCAGATGCGATGGACGCTGCACGCAGGCATGGCACGCCGGTCTCCTACGATCTGAACTACCGCGATTCTCTCTGGAAAAGCATAGGTGGCAAGAGCCGCGCACAGGAGGTAAATCGCGAGTTGGTGAGAAAGGTCGATCTGCTTCTGGGCAACGAAGAAGACTTCTCAGCGATGCTGGGCATCACTTTGGAAGGCGTCTCTGATGATTTCGCGGAGTTGCCAGTGAAGAGTTACGAACGAATGCTGCGCCAAGTCTCCGCGGCCTATCCCAATTTGAAGATGGTCGCTACAACGTTACGAACAGCACACACTGCAAGCCGGAACGCGTGGGGCGCGATTGCCATTTATCAAGATGAGATTGTGCATGTTGCCCAGCGCGACATCGACATTCTGGACCGTGTTGGCGGCGGCGATTCCTTCGCCTCCGGACTGATCTACGGAATCATCACAGGACAACCATTGGAATGGTCGGTGCGTTGCGGCGTAGCGCACGGTGCGCTCGCTATGACGACACCGGGAGACACCAGCATGGCGACCGGTGCGGAGGTAGAACGCGTGATGAGGGGAAGCTCCGCGAGAATTGAGCGTTGATTGAGAGAAGAGATGCGGGAAGAGACGAAAAGGACACTGGAGCAAGTAGGGCTCATTCCAGTACTGCGCGCCAGCTCAGTAGAGGTTGGACATGCGTTGGTGGACGCCATGCTGGCCGGCGGCATCACCGTGGTGGAAGTGACGATGACCGTGCCCAACGCGCTGACTCTTCTGCGAGAGCTGAAGCAGCGGCACGGGAAAAAGCTTCTGCTTGGCTCGGGTACGGTAACGGATGCGGAGCAGGCAGAGGCAACGATCGATGCGGGAGCAGAGTTCGTGGTCAGTCCAAGCTTGCATCGTGACGTGATTGCAAAGACAAAAGAGCTGAAGAGGATATCGATTCCGGGGGCGCTTACTCCTACCGAGGTCATCACCGCATGGCGGGCCGGTGCCGACTACGTGAAGGTATTTCCATGCTCGGCGATGGGTGGCGCAAGCTATCTGAAGTCGCTGCTCGCTCCATTCCCCGAACTAAAGCTGATCCCCACCGGGGGAGTCACGCTACAGACAGCGCCAGATTTTGTTAAGGCTGGCGCACGTGCTCTTGGCGTGGGCGCAGACCTGGTGAACAACGCAGCTATTGCGGATGGAAAGCCGGAAATCGTCACGAATGCAGCGCGCGCGTATCTGGATGTTATTCGCGCGGCACGCGGTCAATAGGGCGGAGACTGTCTTGTCCCGCATCCCAGGACAAGACGACGACGCATCCTTTTCGCGTGTCGACTATCCTTCCCTGGGCCTTAAAGGAATGCGGTTGCATACAGCGAACCGTATATGCAACGCCAAAATAATGGGAATCCTCGATCAGTTTCGCCTGGATGGAAAACTTGCCCTAGTCACTGGGTCGGCCAATGGCCTTGGACGTGCCATCGCGGTTGCTCTCGCTGAAGCCGGAGCATCGGTGGCGTGCCATGGCAACCGCCGCTCGGCGGAGGAAACCAGCAGGACAATTCGCGCGCTGGGGCACGAGTCACAGAGTTTTGCCGCCGACCTTGCCGTGCGTGGCGGAGCGGACTCGCTTTATGGAGATGTCTCAGCCGCGATGAAATCTCCGGACATCTTGGTGAACAATGCCGGCACGATCTATCGTGAGGCTGCGGAGAGCTATGATGCGCAGGCATGGGCAAATGTCTTGCAGGTGAACCTGAATAGTGTGTTTCGTCTATGCCAGCTTGCAGGCCATACCATGCTCGAGCGCGGGCAAGGAAAGATCATTAACATTGCTTCTCTCCTCTCATTTCAGGGAGGTATTCGCGTGCCTGCTTATGCAGCTTCAAAGGGCGGCGTAGCTCAACTCACCAAGGCGCTCGCGAACGAATGGGCGTCACGAAACGTACAGGTGAACGCGATTGCTCCGGGATATTTTCGTACCGAGAATACATCCGCGCTGCAGGCAGACGAACTCCGTAACCGGCAGATACTAGAGCGCATTCCGGCGTCCCGTTGGGGTGAGCCGGAAGACATTGCCGGAGCGGCCGTGTTTCTGTCTTCGCGAGCGAGCGATTACATCAATGGCGAGGTGCTGGTGGTGGATGGTGGGTGGATGGCGCGCTGAGCTTGTCGTAACAGTGAGTGTACAGGGACACGCGTTACGTTGTGGACCTGAGACATCCGTTACAAGCCCCTTGCGGTGGTTATGACTCGAGTTCGGGGGAAACGAGAAGACATAGTCGAGTCGTCGAGGCCGTGGGAATATGGGAATCCCGAAGGGATTTCTAAAGAGTGTGGGAAGGGTAAGAAGCCGGTTTAATGGCTTTCCATGCTTTCCACACTCTGTCATATCCATGGCCTGCGCATCGCGCGGTAAAGCTGCAGAAACCGATGTTCAACGATTCGCCCTGATCGCCACATGGACGACAAGACCGCTTTCGGACAAGTGGAATCAGATCACTTCGGATATTCCGACTTCTAATTTACTGATCTGTCCTCAAGAGTGTCTCGGCGATCGAGCGCTCGTGGCGACGCCCAGTTTTCGCACGATCGTCGGGTTGAGGGAAGATCGACAAGCAAATCTCGTGGACGCCGAAGTATCAGGTTGACATTCCAGCCAAAATCCACAACCATTTGGTTGTGGATAAGCTGGATATGACTTTCGCGGCTCTATCCGATCCGACGCGCCGGGCGATGATTGAGCGGCTCTCTCACGGGGCTGCCTCTGTGCGTGGATTGACCGAACCGTTTGCGCTGTCGCAGCAGATGATTTCAAAACATATCGCCTGCTTGGTGCGGGCACGGATTGTGATCAAGAAGAAGCGTGGACGGGAGAGCGTATGCACGCTTCGGCCCGAGGCGATCAAGACCGTCAGCGACTGGGCCATCCGCTACCGGCGGTTCTGGGAAGAGAGCTTCGACAAACTGGAAGTCGTCGTAAATCAAATGAAGATGGAGGAGAAGAGATGACAGAAAACACGGTAAGCGAAGTTGAGCGGATGGTGATTACCAGAGTTTTTGATGCCCCACGCGAGTTGGTATGGAAGGCGTGGACCGAGCCGAAGTACGTGATGCAGTGGTGGGGACCGAAGGGCTTCACGGCGCCGGTTTGCCAGATGGATTTTCGCGTTGGAGGGAAATCGCTCTTCTGCATGAAGACACCGGATGGGCAGGAGTGCTGGAGTGGGATCGAGTACCACGAGATCGTGCCGTACGAAAAGATCGTGTCCTCGATGTACTTTTCAGACGCGGAGGGAAACAAGATTGATTCTGAGCACTTGGGAATAGAACAGGAGGCCATTGAAGGCGCATACGACGTGACCCTGTTTGAGGATTTGGGAGACGGCCGGACGAAGCTGACCCAGATCGGAAATGAGCCGATGGAGAGCGCGAGAGACAGCGGTCAACTCGAGGGCTGGAACGAGATACTCGACAAAGTGGCTGCGGTGGTCGAGGACCTGGCGCAGGCGAAATAAGAAACTGGAGCTTTGATTCGCGAAACTCAACCGTGGAGGAAGAAATGAAAAGAACACCGTTTCTCGCTATCGTGCTGCTGGCATTCGCATTTTCCGCCCATGCCCAGGACGCGACGAAGAAAGATGCAGGCGTCAAACCTGCAGATCCGGAATCGAAAGTCGTGCTTGATTCCTGGAATGAGATCGGACGCAAGCTGACGACGATGGCCGAAGAGTTTCCTGAGGACAAATACGACTTCAAGCCGACACCCGCGGAGCGGAGCTTCGCCGAGCAATTGCTGCACGCGGCGGGTTCCTGCTACTACTTCACGAATCCTGCGATGGGGAAGAAGCCCCCCGCTGGAGAAGATCCGAAGCGCGACCAATACAAGTCAAAGGCCGACATCGTTGCGTTCGTCAAGAAATCCTTCGCCGATGGTGCCGCCGCCATCCAGTCGAAAGGCGACAAAGGCCTGATGACGGAGGTTGTTTATTTCCCTCAGCAGAAATCGCGCGTTATCGACATCGCCTACGGCATCATCGAGCATAGCGGTGAACACTACGGCCAGCTCGTTGTGTACTACCGCCTTGCAGGGATTGTGCCGCCGGAGTCGCAGCCCAAGAAGTAAAGCTCAAGAGACCAGGTACCCCGTCCTTATCGCGCACCGTCTGCGCGAACGGGCCGGGATTTTGGTTTTTGGGACCTTTAGCAGTCAATGAGCCTCGCGGCATCTGGATATCTCTGCTTTCGTTCCGCTGCAAGATGCACCACAGTTGATTTGGACCCGTGAGTAGAGAGAGAACGGCTCTGAGCATGGCGTGGTGCGTTTCCTTTTCTTCTGCGGACTGGTTAAGCCCGCACGGCTCAGGATGTTGCCGAATGTACTAACTGCAGGCCACACCAGCATCAGGCTGTAGCATCTCCAACCTTGCCTTGAGTTTCCGGCGCCCCAGGAGGGATGCTTGGCCCGAAGCACGGGAATGGTGTTCTCGATTGGCTCAAGCGTCGCGTGGGAGCAACTATGCAGGCGCGGCTGCAATCCACGAGCCCTTCTGTTCCCGTCTCGTTGTAGCGATTGATCCAGCGGTAGGTCGTCGGACGCGAGAACCCGTACGCGACACAGGTCCGCTACCGACATCTCATCCTTCTGATAACTCGATAAAAACTGCAGCCGTTGATCCATGATCCGACTCTCTTTCCAGGGCATACAACATCGTCGTGCGTGCCCTAATACCGAGCATTCGTAGCCGTCGCGCTTCGCTGTAAACCATGTCTCCGGTCTGTTTTGTAACGTGAGTGCTAAGTACGCTCAACAGAAGAGCCCCTCGCTTGCGCGAGGGGCTCTTTTCTGTAACGACCATTGAGTTCTGATCGGAGAGCGTTGGCGATCGAAGTCGCGTTTCGCTTTCTGCGCAGACTAGTACATGTCGCCCATGCCGCCGCCGCCGTGGCCGGCTGGTGCTGCCTGCTTAGGCTCGGGAATTTCCGAGACCATGGCTTCGGTCGTCAGCATGAGGCCGGCGATCGAGGCTGCGTTGAGCAGGGCAGTGCGGGTGACCTTGGTGGGGTCGATGACGCCGGCCTTGACCAGGTCCTCGTACTCGTTGGTGCTGGCGTTGTAGCCGAAGTTGGGATCCTTGTTCTCCAGGATCTTGCCCACGACCACGGCACCTTCTTCACCGGCGTTGCCGACGATCTGGCGCAGCGGCTCTTCGATGGCGCGCCGGACGATCTGTGCTCCGATCTTCTCGTCACCGGTGAGGCTCTTCACGAGGTCATCCACATCCTTCGCGGAGCGGATGAGTGCAACGCCGCCACCGGCAACGATGCCTTCTTCCACAGCAGCACGGGTGGCGTGCATGGCGTCCTCAACGCGAGCCTTCTTCTCCTTCATCTCGGTCTCGGTTGCGGCGCCCACCTTGATGACGGCCACGCCGCCGACCAGTTTGGCAAGGCGCTCCTGGAGCTTCTCGCGGTCGTAGTCGGAGGTGGTCTTGTCGATCTGGTTGCGGATCTCCTTGACGCGGCCTTCGATAACCTTTGAGTCACCCTTGCCTTCGACGATGGTGGTGTTGTCCTTGTCGATGGTGACGCGCTTGGCGCGGCCGAGGTCCTCAAGCTTGACGTTCTCAAGCTTGATGCCGAGGTCTTCGGTGATGGCCTTGCCGCCGGTGAGCTTGGCGATGTCCTCAAGCATGGCCTTGCGGCGATCGCCAAAGCCAGGGGCCTTAACGGCCGCGACCTTGAGCGAGCCACGCAGCTTGTTGACGACGAGGGTGGCGAGTGCGTCGCCGTCCACATCCTCAGCAATGATGACGAGGGGCTTGCCGGTCTGCACAGTCTGCTCGAGCAGGGGCAGCAGATCCTTCATCGTGGAGATCTTCTTCTCATGAATGAGGATGTACGCGTCTTCGAGCGTTGCTTCCATGCGGTCCGGATCGGTGACGAAGTAGGGCGAGAGATAGCCGCGATCGAACTGCATGCCCTCTACGACTTCGAGCTGAGTCTCGAGTGTCTTCGACTCTTCGACCGTGATGACGCCATCCTTTCCAACCTTCTTCATGGCCTCGGCGATGATGGTGCCGATGGTGGAGTCGGAGTTGGCGGAGATGGTGCCGACCTGGGCGATCATGTCACCGGAGACGGGCTTCGAGAACTTCGAGAGCGCGCCGCCCACGACGTTGCCGTTTTCGTCGCGCTTGCCGACGATGGCTTCGACGGCCTTGTCGATGCCGCGCTTGAGCGCCATGGGGTTGGCGCCGGCTGCGACGGTCTTGACGCCTTCACGATAAATCGCCTGGGCCAGAACAGTTGCGGTGGTGGTGCCGTCGCCGGCGACGTCGGAGGTCTTCGAAGCTACCTCGCGAACCATCTGGGCGCCCATGTTCTCGAGCGCGTTGGCGAGCTCGATTTCCTTGGCGACGGTGACGCCATCCTTGGTGATGGTGGGCGAGCCGAACTTCTTCTCGATGACGACGTTGCGGCCCTTCGGGCCGAGGGTGACCTTAACTGCGTCGGCCAGTGTGTTGACGCCGCGCAGGATGGCCTGACGCGAGTCTTCGCCGTGCAGAATCTGCTTTGCCATTGCTTTCTCCTTGATTGCTCTCCGCGAGTTAGGGCGGAGTTACTGCAAATTTTCTAGGTATGCGAGGGAACTGCAGGTCCTTCGCTTCGCTCAGGATGACACTCGATGGACTACTTGGACTTGAGGATGCCGAGGACTTCGTCTTCCTTCATGATCAGGAAGTCTTCGCCGTCGATTTTGATTTCGGTGCCGCCCCATTTGCCGAAGAGGATGCGATCGCCGGCTTTGACGTCGAGGGGGAAAACCTTGCCTTCGTCATTGGACTTGCCCTTGCCGACGGCGATGACTTCGCCTTCCTGGGGCTTTTCCTTGGCGGTGTCGGGGATGATGATGCCCCCACGGACCGACTCGGTCTCTTCGACGCGACGAACGAGAATGCGGTCATGCAGCGGGGTGAAGGTAGAGGTCGCTGCGGATGCTGTTGCTGTAGGCATTGCTTCTCCTTATTGGGTTGCGCGGATTAGGTCCGCGCGGGTGAAGTTCCAATGGGTTGAGGGGTGGACGGTTTGCCGGATATCAGGGGCTTAGCACTGTCACCCTTCAACTGCCAACGGTAGGGGAGGAAGGGCTGTGATGTCAAGAGGGTCGATGCACAATCTGAGTGTATTACGCTCAGGTTAATGCGAATGGAAAACGGGGATAGAAGAGAGTTAGCGATACCTGTTAGATTGTCAGGCAGGTTTGGAGGTTCGAACTCATGCCCTGGTTTCAGGTGGAAGGCGAGGCGCTGACAGAGACGGAGATCCGGGGAGCGGTGACGCGGCTGCTGGAAGAGGCTCGGAAGCGGATCAAGAGAGATCTGAAGCGGGTGCTGCTGCTACCGCCGGACCTGACAAGGGCGCACAGCGGTGCCGGCAGGATCACCGAGATGCTGTATGAGGGACTGGCAGGTTGCGAGGTCGCGGTGATCCCGACACTGGGGCAGCACCGGCCGCATACCGAAGAGGAAAACCGCTGGATGTTTGGGGCGATCCCGAATCACAAGATTTTTGCCCACGACTGGCGAGGGGGCTGCACGCGAGTGGGGACGATTCCGGGGTCGATGGTGGCGGAGACAACGGGTGGGGTGGCGGACTGGGAGATCCCGCTGGGCCTGAACACCAAGGTGATGACGGAGCCGTGGGACCTGGTCATCAACGTGGGGCATGTAGTGCCGCACGAGGTGCTCGGCTTCGCCAATCACAATAAGAACTACTTTATCGGGCTGGGAGGCAAGGAGACCATCTGCGCGTCGCATATTGCGGCGGCTGTGTATGGGATCGAGAACAACCTGGGATGCCTGGTGACGCCGCTGCGGGCTTGTTACAACTGGGCCGAGCAAAAGTATCTCGGGCATCTGCCGGACGTGTATCTGCAGATCGTGATGCGCCGGGATGCTGAAGAGAAATTAGTCACGAGCGGCATCTATGTCGGCGATGACCTTGAGACGTACTTGACGGCGGCGCGCGCGAGCCGGGAGCAGAACATCACGACATTCGACAAGCCGCTGCGCAAGGTGGTGGCGGTGATGCAGGCGGATGAGTTCCGGAGCACCTGGGTGGCGAACAAGGCGGTGTACCGGACGCGCATGGCGATCGCCGATGGCGGCGAGCTGCTGGTGATTGCGCCGGGGCTCGAACGATTTGGCGAACAGCCGGATGTCGATGCGCTGATTCGCAAATACGGCTACACGGGTACGCCGCGCATTCTGAGCCTGTACAAGACCGAGCTGGAGTTGCAGGACCTTGCGCATGCGACCGCGCATTTGATTCATGGATCGAGCGAGGGGCGATTCACCATTCGCTATGCGCCGGGGCACTTGAGCAGGAAGGAGATCGAAGGCGTGGGCTACGAATACGCCGATCTTCGCGAGACGCTTACGCGTTATCCGCAGGAGCGCATGACGGAAGGATGGAACACGATGGCGGACGGGGAAGAGGTGTTTTATATCAGCACGCCTTCCGCGGGTCTGTGGTCGACGCTGGAGAAGCTGAACAGTCCGGCGCGGAGGGAGATGGTGACGGCCTGAGGACTGGCCGTCCGGGCGGATGCACCTGCGGCGCGCGATGCTCGATTTGCTCTCTTTGGTCGCTCACTGTTAGCTTCGCCGACCTTAATCCCACATCTCTTCACACAAAAAAAACTGGCGAAGCGCAGCGTGTGCGTTTCGCCGGCAGGTGCTTGCTGCAGCTACTGATTCGGGGTCTTGAGTGCCGTTTCCTTCGTCATCGATGTCTGAGGCACCTTCCAGAAGGCTGGTTCTTTGTCGATCCATTCTTGCGGCGGGTTACTCATCCGGGGGTTGATTTCGAACAGGTTGCTGGTGGTCGTCTCGATGCTGGCAGCCGTAAGCTGTTCGATCTTCTCCATGCCACCTGATCCGAGTTCCTTGGCGAATTTTTCGGAATCCGCCATGCCCTTGTCCGTCTCGGCCTGGGATTTCATGGTGTTGATGACGACGAAGGTGGCTCCGGAGGGAAAGCCGGGGGCCGGGTTCCCGTACATCACTTCAAAGCAGTCCCAATGCGTCTCTGGAGCGACTTTGCGGTAGGCGTCGGCATACATGTGGGCAAGTTGTTCGAAGTCGTGCCTGTGGCCGGGCTTGACGACAAAGGTAGTGATCTCAAAATACCGTGTGCCATTGATGGACCCCTTGTTCATGCTGAGATCCGGGCGAAGCATCATGGCAATCGAGTCATAGCTTGCCAGCAGATCGCCGTCCATTTGCTGTGCACGGTCGACCGCCGCGCCAAGCTCCTTGTCATTGGTGATCGACGCTCTGTCCTTTTCCCAATCGGCAAAGCTGTTGTATCCCATCATAAAGAGCGAGCGAGAAGGGCCGGAGAGGGAATCGAGGGCAAAGTAGTGGCTAGTGGACTTCGCGTTGGCGAATGCGCGGACAAAGGCGCTTTCAGAGCGTTCATGCAGCATTCCACCCTTGCCAGGCTTCAGGTATTCGCGTTGAGTCACGAGAACATTCGGGGGCCCGTCATCCTGTGCGCTCTGCGCATTCAGAACAGGTGATAGCGGGAAGGCGAGCGGCAGCAGCATGGCGCAGCCGAAGGATAGCTTACGAATGAGAGGGTGCATGGTTCTCCTCGGAATATCGAGCTGGATGAAATGTGCAGGGGGAGACGAAAGGCTTTGGCGTTGGCCCTGGAGAGGAGTGCCAGAAGTCTGCACCGTCTGTGGATGCTTGTCAATCGGGGGAGGAAAAGCGAACGGAAGGTGCTGGGCATTTCGAAACCCAGCAGAAGCGCCGAATGCAAAGTGATGATTTGCGATCCGAAGCGACTTGTCATTGGAGCAGGCCGATCCCAAGTTCACGCTTCCCATCGGAGCTGAGGCAGAACTGGACTGTGACGCTTGGTAGACTCGCTTGGACAAGTCTGCAATCTGGCGAAGCTTTCTCTGGCTTGAAAGCACTCCGCCCCTTTTTGGCGCCGGCTGCCGCAATTGATGGTAGGTCCCTAGTGAGCTACCTGCCGTCGGAGGTCGCGGCGTGGAAACGCTTTGCCAAGACCTCCAAAAGTTCCTGTGGATCGTGACTGGAAAGAACCAAGTTCACCTTCACCTTGTCTCCAGCACCGACCGGCGATATCGCAATGATGTAGAGATCGGGACGCACTTCCTTGAGCCGGTGTACCGTTGACTCGAAGGCGCTGCCCTCCAGTTCCGTATGAACTACCGCTAGATCGACATCGGGAAAACGCCTGAGTAGCTCGACCGCGTCCTCTTCGCAATAGGCGGTGATCACGTTGTGACGAGCCGTTTCCAGAATCAGCTTTCGCGTGGAAATACCTTCCGGCTGGTCCACTTCAACCATCAATATGACTAGGCGCACGAACTTCCCCACTGGAAACTGTGCCTCAGTCTAGCACCGGAGAAACTGTTAGCAGCCGGCTAGCGATGCCTTAATCGCTCTCCGCGCGCGGGGGCAGGTGCGGCGCATCGTTTTCCCACACAAAGAAAGCTCCCCTCGTGCCAGCAGCGGGCATAGCGGAAGGCGGGTGGACTCATTAGAATAGCGATCATGCCGTTTCGTTCGTTCCTTCGTGTCGCCAGCCTTTTTCTGATTGTGACTACCACCTTGCTGCTGCCGGCGCAGCAGGATCGCCGCGGGCGCAAGTACAAGGCTCCGCCGGAGACCATGAAGATCGACATCAGTGTGGTTCGTGCCACCAATGGCAAGGCGATTCCGAATGCTGCGGTGATCTTTCACCCGATCAATGCCAAGGGGAAGGATCAGGGCGCGATGGAACTGAAGACCGATCTCGAAGGCAAGACGACGCTCGATGTGATTCCGATCGGCTCGACGGTGCGGCTGCAGGTAATTGCGAATGGCTTCCAGACCTTCGGCAACGACTATGTGGCCAATGCCGATGCCAAGTCGATCACCATCAAGATGGATCGGCCCAAGTCGCAATATTCGATTTACAAGGGGAATGCGACTGGCGACCAGAGCGGCCAGGCGCAGGAGACTACAGAGAAGCCGGCCTCTAAGCCGAACTGAGCATTGCCGTCCGGGCAGATGCGCCTGCGGCGCGAGATGTCGGCTCGCTCCCTTTTGGCGCTCACATCCGAGTCGATGGTTGCACAGTCGAAGAGCGTATCATTCCGGCCCGCATCTGCGACGCCCGGTTCGCGTGACATCTTTTTGCAATGTCCCATCTTGCTAAGTCACGCGCGGCGATTGAGTTCTAGAATCACGCCGGCTTTAGGTCTCAGCGTGATGCGGGGCTGAAGGTCGAGCGTGCCGCTGTGGTCCTTGGGTAGTGACGCTTGCCAGTCGCGCAGGATAGTGGCGAGCGCGAGTACTCCTTCCATCCAGGCGAAGCTTTCTCCGATGCATTGCCGGGTGCCGGCTCCGAAGGGAAACCAGGCGAAGCGCGGGCGCGCGGTTTCGTCGCGCGGTGTCTCCTGCGCGCGCTGCGAGGGTGCGTGGCCGGCGAAGCGCTCGGGATTGTAGCGTTCGGGGTCGGGCCACCAGCGCTGGTCATGGTGGATGACGATCTGCGGCGCGATGAGCAGCGCGCCTTTCGGGATAGAGATGCCGCGGAAGAGATAGGGCTCGGCTGCGGTGCGCGCGGTGACCCATACCGGCGGATAGAGGCGCAGGGTTTCGGCGAAGTGCTGCCAGGTGAGCGGGAGGCGCGCATAGTCGGCCGCAGTGGCGGCTTCGCCGGTGAGGGCTTCGCGAGCTTCCTCGTGCAGTCGCTGCTGCCACTCGGGATGGAGCGCGGCCAGCCAGAGCGCGAAGCTGAGGCCGTTGGCGGTGGTCTCGTGGCCGGCGAGCAGGAGGGTGAGGCACTCGTCGCGGACCTGGCGATCGGTCATGCTGCCGGTGTTGCCTTCAGTATCGACGGTGGCGAGGAGCATAGAGAGCAGGTCGCCCTGATCCAGGTCACTCGACCGGCGCTGGCGGATGAAACTGTAGATGAGCGCATCGAGCTCGGCTTCGCCTCGATAGATGCGGCGCATGATGGGCAGCGGCAGGCGCAGGATCTGTTGAGAGAAGGGAAGAAAGGCGAGCGGAAGAAAGCCCATGAAGGCGTCAACGGCAGCGGAGATGTTGCGCGCCTCAGCTTCGACATCCGCGTTGAAGAGACACTTGCTGACGATGCGCAGCGCGAGCAGCAGCATGTCGTGATGGAGGTCGCGCGTGACGCCGGATGTCCACGATCGCGTCATCTGGAGGGCATAATCGCCGATGATGGAGCCGTAGGCGGCGATGCGGGCGCGATGGAAGGCGGGCTGCGTGAGCCTGCGCTGGCGGAGGTGCAGCGGCTCTTCGCTGGTGAGCAGGCCATCGCCGAGGACGAAGCGGGCGCGCTGCATGACAATGCCGCGGTGATGGTGCGGCGCATCGCGGACGAGCATCTCCTGCACCAGCGCTGGATGATTGAGCTGGAAGACATGGCGTCCGGCAGCGCGGAAGTGGACGAGGTCGCCGTAGAGGCGGGCGTTGGCGCGGAGGAGGTGGATGGTGCTGGAGCGAAAGACCTGGCCGGTGATGGCGCGGCGGACAAAGGAGGGTCCGGGCGGCCAGGGAGCATGCATCGGTGATATGAGGGTCGGGAGTCGGACTCATGGCTGGCTTGGTGGATTGCGGCGAATTGTCGAAGAGAGCTCTTTCAGTGCATCTTAGCTTCTGAAGCGCTTTCGGAAGAGGAGTTTGAAACAACATGGCGCAAACCAGATAGTAAAAAGCATTTGGGCGGAAGCATATTTACCTGGCTCGGCCACGCAACGATTCATATTCAGACGGCGGGCGGGACATCAATTTTGATTGACCCGTGGTTTGAGGGCAATCCTTCTTCTCCGAAGAATTACAAGCTACCAGACAAGATCGATCTCCTGCTGCTGACGCATGGACATGACGATCACTTTCACGATGCGGTGAAGGTGGCAGTGAAGTCGAAGGCGAAGGTGGTAGCGATTTACGAGTTGACGAGCTATATGCAGACCCGCGGCGTGGAAAACATCAGCCCGATGAATTATGGCGGGAACCTGCAGGTGGATGACGTGCGCATCTCGATGGTGGAGGCGCGACATTCTTCAAGCATTGTGGATGGCGACAAAACGATCTATGGGGGAAACCCATGCGGGTTTGTCCTGGCGATCGAAGGCGCGCCGGTGATCTACCTTGCCGGGGATACGTCGCTGTTTGGAGATATGAAGTTATTCAAGGATCTATATGAGCCGACGATCGCGGTCCTGCCGATCGGGGATAATTTCACCATGGGGCCGAAACATGCTGCGCTGGCGGCAAAGTATCTTGGGGCTAAGACAGTGATACCGGTGCATTACGGGACATTTCCGTTATTGACGGGGACACCTGCGGAGCTGAAAGCGCATCTGGAAGGGAGCGGAGTTGAAGTTCTGGCTCCGTTACCGGGTGAGAGCGTGCAATAGGTGATTGTTCCAGGGCTCGGTTGAGTGGCTACGAGCGGATGGTGTTTCAGCAGAAGAGGGCAGCCGATGGCTGCCCTCTTCTCATGCTTATGACCCGGAGGCAGAATCTTAAGGAACATTAAGGAAGGTTCCTTACTTTCCAGCGCTTGCCTTCTTGCGTTCTGCCCAACGCTTCCGCATAGCTTCTGCGATTCGCTTGCGGCCTTCAGCCGAAAGCTTGCGCTTTTTGCGGCCCGACGACTTTGCTGGCTTTACAGCCTTGGCTGGCTTCTTCGCGGATGTCGACCCACGGGGCCGGCCGCGCCGAGGCTGGTCACCGGCGAGCAGGTTGCGCGCATGCTGCAGGCGAGCTATCTCCTGATCGATGCCGGCCAGAATATCTTCTACTTTCACGTACCCTCCCTTGGACATCGCATAAAAATGCGAAGCGAATCTATTATGACGGAATTTGTGGGATGAGGCAAAGTTCGAGGCGGAAAATCCACCTTAAACAATCGTTATTATTTGTGAAGTAGTAAGAAATCAGAAAGAAATGTCGGTTTTATCGGCGTTGGGTTTGGGTGCGAGCACGTTGTAGTCGTTCGCACCTTCGCGCGCGGCATGGGGTTTGCCGAAGGCGCGGGTAGAAGCATCTTTGCTGGTGCTACGCTTCAATCCCTTGAGCGTCTCCTGCTTGTCGCGGGCATACTCGGATGCCAGACGTGTTAACGCAAAAGTTACGATATCGCTGTGGTGGAGCGACGCGAGCTCAGGATCGCGGCGGAAGTTCAACCAGAGCCGATGCACCAGCTGCACATCGTCGGGCTGCAGGTGGGGCGCGTGCGGACCGATGTGGTAAGACTGCGCGCTGCCATCTTCCATGACGACGTAGAAAGTGAATTGGCGCTTGGGCTCGGGAAGCGCTTCCCACGCCTGGCCGACATAGTAGGCCTGTTCCTGCGGCGTCATTTTCGAGGAAATGCCGGAGACGACCGACGAAGCTTCAAGCGAATTGGCAGTTTGCACCAGGGCGGAGAAGATATCGCCGGCCGGCACGACGAGCAGGTTGATGTGCTTGCCAAAGCTTTCGGCCACGGAGACGGCTTTGGTGAAGAGCATCTGCTCATGTTCGGAGAAGGATTGTTCCGATGCATCCAGTAGTTCGGGGCCACCGACGCCGACCATGCGCGCGGTAAGAACAACCACGTCCTGCTCCTCGGTATCGGTACGCGCGAGAACCCACTTCAGCGCGAGTGGATTGGAAGCATCGCGCATGGTGACCATGACGCATCCGGGGCGGATTTGCAGTGCCTCGCGACCAATGGTGTCTTCGTGCTGCAACTGGAAATGCTCGCGCATCTGGCGATCGGTGAGCGCGTGACGCCGCTGATTCTGTCGCTCGGAGAGCGAGAAGATGATGAAGAAGGCAGCCGCGAAGGCCAGACCGCTGACGGTGGCGACCGATTTAGTGAAGAGGTTCACGATTGCCGTGGAGAGCAGCACCATGAAGACGGAGATGAGCCCGATGGGTATTTCTTTTTGGCCGATGCGGATATTCGGAGGAACCTTCCATCCGCGCACGCCTTTGTACTTCCAGCGCAGGACGAGCATGGCCAGGGCATTGAAGGTGAAGCTCCAGATAACACCGAAGGCATAGGCCTCGCCCAGGGTGATGACATTGCCGCGGGTGACGACGATGGTGAAGAGCTGCAGGATGGCGACCAGATTGACGATGCGATAACTGGTGCCGAAGCGGCGATTGGGTTTGCGGAACCAGTCAGTGAGAACGCCGTCCTCGGCGACGCGCATGAGCACGCCGGTGGAGCCGATGATGGAGGTATTGACGGCTCCGGAGAGGATGAGGAAACCGACGATCACAACAAAGACGCGGAAGACGATGCGCAGCAACTGCGGGCCGGCCATGTACATGGCGAGGCCGGCGATGAGGTTGTCCTTGTAGACCGGGACGCGCACCGCATCAGGAATGAGCATGCCGGCCAACAGGGTGGCGAAGCCGGTGAAGAGCAGACTGTAGATGGCGATGACGATGGCGGCGCGTTTCAGATTGCGCAGCTTGGGGTGCTCGATTTCGCGGTTGACCTGGGCCAGGGTTTCTTCGCCGCTCATGGCGAGCACGGAGTGGCCAAAGGCCATGAGGATGCCGAAGAGTCCTAGCATCCTGGCGTATTCGGAGGGATGCCCAATGTGCTTCAGGAAGCCGAGGGCGTCGGGGCTGAAGGTGAGCGTGGAAGGCCGGGGAAGCGGCGGCAGATGCGCGCCGACGTGAAAGACGGTGTAAGTACCCCAGAGGAGCAGGATGACCACCATGACGGTGGTGATCTTCATGACTTCCAGAGCTTTATCGCTGGACTCGTGGATGCCTTTGACGTTCTGCCACCAAAAGTAGATGGTGACAAATACGGCGAGGGCGGCGGAGGTGAAGTCCATCGGCAACTGGAGCACCTGGTGGTGCGGGCCGAAGAATGCATTGGGCAGCCAGCCATGCGTCGCGCCGACGTTCAATAACTCGTCAAGGAGGCCGGTGATGTACTGGCCGGCGGAGACACCGGAGATCGGTCCGGTAAGGATGTAGTCGAACATCAGCGCGGAGACGCTGAGTTTGGCGAAGGTGCCGCCGAGGGCCTCCTTGACGACGCGATAGACGCCGCCACGGGTGAACATGGAGCAGCTCTCCACGTACACGGCGCGGACCGCGAAGGAGAAGAGCATGACGCCGAGGATGAACCAGGGTGCCGACTTCCCGATTAATTGCTCGGCAATGCCGCCGGCATAAAACGCGGACGAGCCGAGGTCGTTGAGAACAATGGCGGCTGCACGCCAGAACGAGATGAACGACAGCATGACGGAGGAAGCAACGACGAGGCGTACGCGACCAGAGGGTGCTGCGAATGTATTCTCGATGGCCATTCAATCCTGACGGCGTGGGAGTGGCGCTTGATTAAGAGCGCCTCTGCCCGCCCGGCGTACTCGGCTGAGTGTAGAGCGGATGGATAGGAGCGTCAAACGCAGGTGGGGTGCCCGTCCGCCATACGTCCTTGAAGAATTTTCATAGGATGCGAACATCAGCCGGCGAAGATGCGAAAAAGGGCTTGTATTCCGTTTGTTGCGACGTTCTTACGCCTCCGGCGTCTTTTCTGCGGCGATGTTTTCCTCGGATTTTTTGCCGAAGAGTTCATACATGTCTTCAACGGAAGTAATGAGGACGACAACTGCGGAGCCGACGATGCCAACAAAGAACATGACTTCGAGCAGCCGCATGCCGAAGAGAGCGAGGAACATAGAGAGCAGTGTAACGCCGATTCTCCGCTCGCAGGACAATGCCTTATAAGTCGAACCGGATCATGGTGGTAGACTCCGACTCGCATGAGATGTTTATCAGGATTCGTCTTTCCCGCGCCGACCGTCAGCACTGATTGCCGAAAAACGGAGAGGATGTGACCAGGTTTCACAAGCTCGCCGTGTCTTTGGCAATGTTCGGTGTGATGGCTGCAAAAAGCATTTCTGTTGATGCTCAGGCCGCTCAAGCGGTCAGCTACCAGCCCAAACTCATGATCGGCAAGTCCGCACATGTCGCGGTTAGCTTAACTCTTCCCCAAAAGCAGATTCCCGCAGGACAGAAGCCGTGGGCTTTCCTAACGGTAGAAAATCTGGGCGGTAATGTGACGATTGCGTTTCCACAAGACCGCGTTCATGTAGAGGGAGAAGCGGGTGAAGCACCGACAACGCTGTATCAACGCCAAATTACCGAAACCCTCCGATCTGGAGAACCAAGGCTGATGAGCGGGGCCTTTGAGCCAACGATTTTGCCCACATTTTCGAGCGAACGGAAGAATGACCTTAGTCTGTGTTTTACGACTTGAGTAGCTGCGAAGACACCGACTATAGAGGCGCATCGATACGAAGCGCATAGTCACAACAAAGCTCGCCTGGGGCTGGCGGCGCTCTCTGCTGTGCTGCTGAACCTTTGCTTTCCCCTCGCCGGGCCGTTGCCGGTGTGGCGCACGGTCTTTGCATGGTTCGGAGCGGTGCCGCTGCTGGTGGCGTTGTTATCGGCCGAGGAGGGAACGCGGCCGCTGTGGCGGGGGTTCTTTACCGGCTGGGTCTTCGGCGTGATGTGGTACGGGATCAACTGCTACTGGATCTATCAGACGATGTATTTCTACGGAGGACTGCCGACGACGGTAGCTGCGGGCATCCTGCTGCTGTTCAGCCTGATCATGGGACTGTACTACGGGCTCTTTGGATGGCTGATTGCATTTTCGCGTCACGCAACCGGCGGTGTGCGCGCGCCTTTGTTTCTTGCGCCATTTCTGTGGACCGCGATTGATCTGCTGGGCGCGCATTTGATCAAGGTGCCGTGGGACCAGCTTGGCTACTCGCAGATTGATAATGCGGCGTTGACGATGATCGCGCCCTGGACCGGGACGTATGGCATCACCTTCGTGCTGCTGGCGGTGAATGCGCGTTGGCCGCAGGCTTTGCTTTGGGAAAGCGGCAGTGGTGGGTGGCGGGCGCGGCGGCGACGGTGGTGCTGCAGGCGGGGCTGCTGTGGCATCCGGCGGCTGTCGCCGACATCCGCGACGGCGGTGCTGCTGCAGGAGAATCTGAGCGTGCAGCAGGACAACAGCTGGCCAGGCACGCAGTGGGACCCGAAGACGGGAAAGTATGTCGACTTATGGGACGTGAACACGAACCGCTTTGTGCAGTGGAGCGAGCGCACCTGCACGCCGTATATCGCCGGGATGCCGGAGACGGATGCGCTGCTGGGTGATCCCGCTGATGCGAGAGATGCAAAGGCGGCGCTGATTGTGTGGCCGGAGGCTGAGTCGGCGCTGACCGAGGGCGATCCGCGGTTCCGCGCGCTGATGCGCGGCATGACCGCGGCGACGGGTGCGGCGGCGATTGTGGGCAATGCGGCGGCGGATGTGCGCGCCACGCATGTGGACCTGTACAACGCGGCCAGCGTATTTGCCGCGGACGGTGCGCTGCTGGGGCGCTACGCGAAGATCCATCTGGTTCCCTGGGGCGAGTATGTGCCGTTCGCGAAGCTCTTCAGCTTTGCCCACGGGCTGACGCGCAATGCTGGGCGGTTTACCCATGGATGGAAGCGCAGTGTCTTCCGGCTGCAATGGCCATCATTACGGAATCTTCATCTGTTACGAATCGATCTTTGCGGATGAGATACGGCAGTTTGTGGTGAATGGAGCAGAGGTTCTGGTGAATATCTCGGACGATGGATGGTATGGAGATACCAGCGCGCCGTGGCAGCACCTGAATATGGCGCGCATGCGCGCGGTGGAGAACCGGCGCTGGCTACTGCGGGATACCAATACGGGCGTGACGGCGGCAATCGACCCATATGGACGCATGACGCAGAGCGCGCCACGGCATGAGTTTACGTCGCTGGCGGTGCGCTACGGGTTCAATGACGACCTGACCTTCTACACGCAGTTCGGCGATGTCTTTGCGCTGGTGTGTGGGATACTGTCGCTAGCAACGCTTGCGCGCTCTGTCCGGTTAACAATTGAGCGCCGGCGCGTGCTCGAACCTTCTAAGTAAAACAAGTCAGGTCAGGCCTAAATCTATGTTGAACGATCTGGAATTTGCCTACGCTCCCGTTCGCGATCGCGTGCGCGACCTGCGGGAGTATCTTTGACGCCGCACGACTGCGCGCGGAGCTAAAAACAGTTGAGGAGAAGCTGGCCGATCCGGCCGTTTGGGGGAAGCCTGCGGAGACGCAGGTGCTGATGCGTGAGCGCAAGCGGCTGGAGCAGCAGCTTGCCTTTGACACGGAGCTGGCGCGTCGCGTGGGCGACGTGGAGGCGTACTTCGAGCTGGCGCGCGAGGGCGAGGCGGTCGAGCCGGAGCTGGAGCGCGAGATCACCTCGCTGGGCAAGTATGCGGAGGAGTTGGAGACGCGGACGATGCTCTCCGGCGAGACAGACTCGCTGAACGCGATCGTAACTGTGCATCCGGGCGCGGGCGGCACGGAGAGCCAGGACTGGGCCGAGATGCTGATGCGCATGTATCTGCGCTGGGCGGAGCGCGAAGGCTTCAAGACGGAGATGAACGACTACCAGGATGGGGAAGAGGCTGGCATCAAGTCGGCGACTTTCACCGTCATCGGCGAGTCGGCGTATGGGTTGTTGAGCGGCGAGACGGGCGTGCACCGGCTGGTGCGCATTTCGCCGTTTGACCAGGCGAAGCGGCGGCATACATCGTTTGCCAGCGTGTACGTGTCGCCGGAGATCGATGACACGATCGAGATCGACATCAAGCCGGACGAGATCCGCACCGACACCTACCGCAGCGGCGGCAAGGGCGGCCAGCATGTGAACACGACCGACTCGGCAGTGCGCATCACGCATCTTCCGACGAACATTGTGGTGCAGTGCCAGAACGAACGCTCGCAGCACAAGAATCGCGAGAAGGCGATGAAGATGCTGCGCTCGCGGCTGTACGAGTACGAGCTGGAGAAGAAGAAGGAAACCAGCCGCAAGATTGAGGACTCGAAGCTGGAGATCAACTTCGGCTCGCAGATTCGAAGCTATGTGCTGCAGCCGTACCGGATTGCGAAGGACCACCGGACGAAGGTGGAGGTGGGCGATGTGGACAGCGTGCTGGATGGGGCTCTGGCGCCGTTTATCCGCGGTTACCTGCTGATGCGGCGGCAGGGTGGAGTGCCTGCGGTGGCAGCTGCGGGCGACGATCTGGAACTTTAGCGTCTGCGAACGTGGCCGCCAGAGTATAACTGGTGGCGGGCCTCGTGTTCCATGCACGATCCGGAGGTCTTCGATGTCGCGTCGATCGTTTCTTTCGCAGTTAGCAGCGCTGCCGCTGATGGCGATGAGCAGCCTTGCAATCCGCGGCACATGGCGCTCAGGCGCCGGATCGCCGAAGATCGCTCAACATCATGATGAAGAGCGCGTGGGGATCGGACGACCCGACCAAGGCGGCATTTCCATTCCTTCATGGGTTGGCGCTGGCCGAGGCGGGCCAATCGGTGCAGATCTTCCTCCTGGGCGAGGCGGTCGGATTGATGCGCAAGAGCGAAGCGGAGGCTGTGGTGCCGGTAGGGTGGCCTTCACTGGCTCAGACGCTGACAAGGTGGCAGCAAAAAAGATCCCGATCTTCGCATGCGGTGCGTGTTCTCGCGCACGAAGCGTGGGAGAAGCAGATCTGGCGAACTATGGGGCAAAGTACGGCAGTCCGACAATCTTTGTGGGTCTGGTGGAGTGGGCGGACCGCGTCATTACGGAATAGATAAGGCCATACCGATAAATTGTCTCAGCACCCAATCCTTGGACCTTCGGCGGCTGACTGTCATCCAACGCAATGAGGGCGAAGGGAACTGATGAACGAGCCGGAGACGATACGGACGATTCTGAAGACTGCGAAGACCATTGCGGTGGTGGGGCTTTCGGACAGGCCGGGGCGGCCGAGCCTGAGCGTGGCGCATTACATGCAGCAGCACGGGTATCGGATTGTGCCGGTAAACCCGAAGGCGAGAAGCAGGACGATTCTGGGCGAGCCGGTGTTTGATTCGCTGGATAAGGCGTGCGCGGCGGTGGGGAAGGTCGACGTTGTCGATGTCTTTCGCGATCCCGTGTATGTGCCGGAGATTGTGAAAGATGTGATGCGTTTGAAGATCCCTTACTTGTGGTTGCAGGAAGGCGTCTGCCATGACGAGGCCGCGGGCTGGGCGGAGGCGGATGGCATCGGGGTGGTGATGGACCGCTGCATCCTGAAGGCGCATGCCGCATGGTCCGGGACGGCGGACGGCCGAAGAGCGCAAACAATTTTCCTGAAATTGGGCTTTGGAGGGCGCTTCGCTCGTCATGATTAGTGGGAACACCTACCTTGGCAAGCCAAGTCGAGCATCCGAAGGTTTGCAGCGTGGTCGAGGCGCTCCGTTCGGAATGACAACGCGATGACAAGCGGTTTGCTCAGGGGTTCTCTCAATCCGTAACCGAACGGCGGGCCGGACGTCCTACAATAGAGCAAATCAAACTATGAACGCATGCCTGAGCGCACGATTGAACGCACGTCTTATGTGGCGTTCGCGCCTGCTGTCGGCCTTTCTGGCTGTCCTTGCGATGGTTGCGGCCTCAACACGTAGCGATGCGCAGAGCGCAGATGCCGCAAGCAAGGTCGCGGCGCGGCACCTGACGGTCTCGCTGGTGGCGGACCAGGCGTCGCTCTCCCCGGATGCTTCGCATACTTCGGTGCCGCCGCATGTGGGCCTGCTGTTCGATCTGGAGCCGGGCTGGCATGTGTACTGGACCAATGCCGGCGATTCGGGCGAGCCGCCTGCGGTGAAGTGGGCGCTTCCTGAGGGTGTGACGGTGGGGCCGCTGCAGTTTCCGGCGCCGAAGCGGCTGCCGCTGGGTCCGCTGATGGATTTTGGCTACGAGACGCAGGTGCTGTTTCCTTCGGAACTCCATGTGAGTGGAAAGCGCGCAAATGCGGTGCCCATTGCTGCGGATGTGAGCTGGCTGGTGTGCCGGCAGGCTTGCATCCCGGGCAAGGCGCATCTGGCGCTGGACCTGCCGGTGGACTCGGGGGGCGCGAGCGCGGCTGCGCCGCTGTTCCAGAAGACATTCGCAGCGATGCCGAAGGTGCTGCCGGCGCGGGAAAAGGCGATCTTTACGCGCGTTCCGGGCGGCTTCCAACTGGCTGTACTGACGGGCAAGCGCGTTCAGGGCGCGCAGTTTTTTCCGGCCGACCAGGGCGTGATTGCGAATGCGGCTCTGCAGCCGGTGACGCCGCGCAGGGATGGCGCGGTGATTGCGCTGAAGCAGGATGAGAATCTGCAGAAGGCGCCGGATACGTTGAGCGGCATCGTGCTGCTGCGGGATGGGACGTCGTACCTGATACGGGCCCAGCAGGGAGTGATCCCGGCGGCGCCGCTGGGTGTTTCGGGGAGCGCGGGCCTAGCGCGCTATATCGGGTTTGCGCTGATCGGCGGCATTCTGCTGAACCTGATGCCCTGCGTCTTCCCGGTGCTATTTATTAAGGCGCTGGCGCTGGTGCAGTCATCGACTGTGGAACGGCGCGCGATGCGTGTACAGGGGCTCGCTTACACGGTGGGCATCCTGGTGTCGTTCTGGATTGTGGTCGCGATCCTGCTGGCGTTGCGCGCTGGCGGACGGCAACTGGGCTGGGGCTTCCAGTTCCAGTCGCCGGTGTTTGTCGCGATGATCGCGCTGTTGCTGTTCTTCCTGGGACTGTCGCTGGCGGGAATGTTTGAGATCGGGCTGAGCGTGACCAGCTCTGGCTCGTCGCTGGCGAATAAGCATGGGCTCGCGGGGAGCTTCTTTACCGGCGTGCTGGCCATGGTGGTGGCCACGCCATGCGCAGCACCCTTCCTGGGGGCGGCGATTGGCTTTGCACTGGTGCAGTCGGCGGTGGTCGCATTTGCGGTGTTTACCGCCCTCGGCATCGGACTGGCGCTGCCCTATCTGCTGCTGGCATTTCAGCCAACGTGGACGAAGCTGCTGCCTAAGCCGGGCGCGTGGATGGAGCTCCTGAAGCAGGCGACGGCGGTGCCGATCTTCGGGACGGTCATCTGGCTGGTGTGGGTGTTTGCGCAGCTTGCCGGGGCGACGGCGCTGATTGGATTGCTGACGGCGTTCCTGCTGCTGGGGATTGCGGGCTGGGTACTGGGACGCTGGCCGGCGCGGCTGCCGGCTACCGCGACGGCGGTGGCGATCCTGGTGCTTGCGGCGGCTGCTCCTGTGTATGCAGTCCGAACCTTTCCAGTACCGACCACGTCTGCTGTCGCAGCGGGCGCGCGGACAGATCATACGCGCGCGTGGCAGCCGTTTACAGCCGATGTGATTGCGCAGTACCAGGCGCAGGGGCGTCCGGTGTTTGTAGATTTTACGGCGGACTGGTGCCTGAGCTGCCAGGTGAATGAGCGGGTGGTCCTGGAGCGGCCCGAGGTGCTGAACCGATTGCAGGATGGGAAGATTGCGTTGGTCCGCGCGGATTGGACGCGACATGATGAGGACATAGCACGTGCGCTGGCGACGCTGGGACGCTCAAGCGTGCCGACCTATGCGCTGTATCCGGGGACACCGGGCGCGCCCGCGAGGGTGCTGCCTGAAGTCCTGACGACCAACACGGTCCTCAACGCGTTGAAGGCACTCCCGGATGCAGATAGCTCTCGGACGGCGTCTCTACAACCATCCAAACAGTCGCAGGAGTGAGCGATGGCGAGTGAAGAGCAGTATGTGCGTCGACTTGGGGCGTTCGCTGGCGCGATCGATAACAAAACGACGACGGACACGGCGGCGGATGTGAAGATTGCCGAGAACTATGTTTCTGTGGCGCTGACTGAGGCGATGGCAGGCCAGCCGGTGGAGGTGGCTTCGACGCGGACTTATGCGTGTTCGGTCGAGTATGGCGATTAAGCACGGGACGGCGGCGTTAGGCTTGGCGTTGTTGATCGGGCTGCCTGCGAGCGCGCAGCTTAGCAAAAAGCAGGAGAAGATCAACGCGCAGCATGCAGACGCGATTGCGGCGGCGCGTACGGCGGCCGAGGCGTGGCTGAAGATTGAGGACGCTGAAACTTACGACAAGAGTTGGCAGGCAGCGTCGGATTATTTCCGCTCGCAGGTGCCGGAGCAGGGTTGGGTGCGGCATATGGAGACGATGCGCAAGCCGCTCGATCCGCTGGTGACGCGCGATCTGACGGCGAGCGAGTGGAATACCGAGATGCCGAATTTGCCGAAGGGGGAGTACGTCGCGCTTGTCTACCAGACGGTGTTTGCGAATGGGCATCCGCAACTGGAGTCGCTGGTGATGGTGCATGAGGGTGTGGCCTGGAAGATGGTTGGTTACGCTGTGCAGTAGCTGACGGTTAGAGAATTGTTCAGCGAAGAGGCGGTCCGCCTGCCCTTGCCCAAACGAGTCGGTGAAGACCATCTCGGCTTCGCGTTGCGTACGGCAGCCTCGTGATCGAGCCGATCTCAGAGCACAATAATGTGTCCGTGAACTCGATGCCAACCATAAAAACCTGCTTGCTGCAGACCGCATACGCCCCGTATGCTCGGTAGGCGCACTTCCACCAAATCTTCCCCCTGAGCCCGCTTTTGAGCTGCGCGTTGCCAGTAGTATCGGCGGCCGGTTAGCTGTCGCCTTGGGGAATGATTTCCGGTATTGATCGATCGGCTAGGAGGGTGGGGAACGATGAGTGGCTGGGGCTCTCGAAGCGTCGGGTACCTTCTGTTTCGTGCGCTCGTTCTATCGCTCGTCGGTGTATCGCTGGCGGCAGCTCGCGCCGATGCCGGCACTTTCAAAACGCATGACCCGGGCACCGGCTCGGTTGCCATTCCCGGCCTGTGGCAGTTCCGTACCAGCGATGACATGGCGTGGGCGAATCCCGCGTATGACGATTCCGGCTGGGAGCAGATACGTGGCAATGACACTTGGGGTGCGCAGACGCATCCGGGTCATACTGGATATGCCTGGTACCGGAAGCGCATCGAGATCACGGGGGCAAACAAATCACTGGCCATGATGTTGCCGCCGGTGGATGACGCCTATGAGCTCTACTGGAATGGGCAGAAGATCGGCACCTATGGCGAGCTGCCGCCACATGCGCAATGGTGGGGCTCTGGGCACAGCGCCGTGTATTCGCTTCCCGTGGACGCATCCGGCAACGTCAGCGGCGTACTTGCGATACGCGTATGGAAGGCCCCACTGTCGTCGACCGATCCATCGAGCGGCGGTGGCCTGAATAGCGCACCGGCGATTGGTAATAAGGCAGTCCTGGCGATGCAGGCGATGGAGCCGCGATTCCAGCAGGAGCGGCGACAGTTTCCTGGATTCCTAATGGCGGCAGCGATCTTTGTCGCGGGGATGATCGCACTGCTGCTTTACCTGCGCGAGCGGACTCAGTGGTTGTATCTATGGCTGGCGCTCTATCTGCTGGCGAACGGGCTGTATGGTTTCCGGCGTCTCGACGTGATGAGTTATGGGCTGCATTTCTTATGGCTGCAGCTTTATCTACAGTTGGTTGGGGCCTTTCAGGACATCTCACTCTGGCTGCTCCTGCTTACGCTGTTTGGGCTGAACCGGGAAGCGCGGTGGCGACGCTGGACCAAGATTCTGGCGACGCTCTATCTGGTATCCCAGGCGGTCGATATAGCGACATTTCTGCCATGGCAGTATGCCGGTCCGGGATTGCAATGGACAGATGCGATTACTACAGGGTTTTACACGCTCACCCCTATCTACATCTTTTTCATCGTGGGTTTCGGGCTTGCACGCAGACGACAAATGACGCTGTGGCCTATAGCGATTGCCGCGTTTCTCTATGGCGCCTACAACATCACCTATCAACTGTCAGCACAGGGCCGGCGATTCACGCACTGGACGCTGGCTGACCGCATGACGGCCTGGGGCTTGCACGTGGGCGCCTACACCTTCAGCGCGCCGTTCCTCCTAGACCTGCTCCTGTTCATCGTGTTGCTGTTTACGGTTGCTCGCCATCAGTTCCTGGAGCGGCGGCGGCAGTCGGAGATCGAGCTGGAAGTGAAGTCAGCGCGCGAAGTGCAGCACGTTCTCATTCCGGAAGAGACGCCGGCGATTCCGGGTTACTCGATCACGAGTGTTTACAAGCCAGCGGCCGAGGTGGGCGGCGATTTCTTTCAGGTGATGCCGCAACCGGACGGTAGTGCGGTGATCGTTGTCGGCGACGTGAGCGGCAAAGGCTTGAAAGCTGCGATGACGGTGTCGCTGATCGTAGGCACGCTGCGCACGCTGACTGATTACACGCTGCGGCCAGCCGAGATTCTTCAAGGGCTCAACCGGCGGCTTGTCGGACGTATCGAGGGCGGCTTCGTCACCTGCCTGGTGCTGCATCTTGGCGCCAATGGTGACACCACGGTTGCGAATGCCGGGCATCTGGCGCCGTTCCGCGATGGCCGGGAACTGCCAGTCTCAGGCTCTTTGCCGCTGGGACTTTCGAGCGGTGTCGTTTATGACGAGCTGAGCTTCCGGCTGCAGGAGAACGAGACTTTGACGCTCTATACGGACGGAATCATCGAGGCGCGCAACGCGAAGGGTGAGCTGTTTGGATTCGAGCGGCTGGCGACGATGCTGGCGACTCGCCCTGAAGTCGGAAAGATCGTGGATGCAGCGGAGGTGTTCGGGCAAGAGGACGACATTACTGCTTTGTCCATCACGCGGCATTCGGCCGCCGAACCGAAAGCTGCCACGGTAAGCCTGACGGCGCAGATTGCGACCGCATGATGGAGGGATGAATTTATGCTGAGTGCCTCATCTTCAAACTATCCCACCGCCGAGGTCGAGCTGGTTGACCTGCAGCAGCAGGTGGCACGGCTGCAGGCGCTGCTGGAGACGTCGCGCCAGGTGCATGCGACGGTGCGGCTTGAAGAGCTGCTCCAGACGGTTCTGCGCATTGTGGTGCGCGAGTTGGAGCTGCCCGGTGCGTTGGTTACGGAGCCGTACATGATTTACGGCGCGATGCCGGCTGAGCCGTGGGAGGGCAGCCCGCGATTTCCGCTCCAGACAAAAGACGGTCATCTGCTGGCCGAACTGATCGTCGCGCCGCCGACAGGCCGCGCGCTCACCTTGTATGAGCAGGATTTTCTGGAGGGCCTGGCATTGCAGGCCGGCGTGGCGCTGGAGAATGCGCGCTATCACGAGCGCAACCTGGAATGGACGCGGGTGCAGCAGGACCTCGAAGCTGCCAGACTGATCCAGCGCAGCCTGCTGCCGCAGGAGATGCCGCGGATCGCGGGATACTCCATTGCCGTCCGCTCGACTACCTGTTACGAGGTGGGCGGCGACTATGTCGATATCGTCGAACTGCCAGGGGGACGGCAGATCATGGCGGTGGCAGACGTTGCCGGCAAGGGGTTGGCCTCCTGCATCGTCGGGACTGCGTTTCGCTCGGCGTTTCGCGCCATTGCAACGGCGGATGTGCCGCTGGCGGAGCTGGCAGCGCGGCTGAATGAACAGCATTATGCCGAAGGCGAGGAGGCGCGCCAGCGGTATGTGACGGCGATTTTTCTCAGACTGGAGCCGGTTGCGCATCTGCTGGAAGTGGTGAATGCGGGACACAATCCGGGATTCCTGTTGCGTGGGGACAGCGCACATCAGATTGCGGCGAGCGGCACGCCCATCGGTCTGGTGCCCGGGATGCAGTATTCCGCGGAGCAGTTTGCCTTTCCCGCCGGATCCAGGCTGCTCTTCTACACCGACGGGCTGACGGAGGTCTTCCGGGGCAACGACGAGTTTGGGACGGAGCGGCTATTGCGCTCATTCCAGGGGTGCAAGTCGAATGAGAGTGCCACCGTTCTGGATTCTTTATGGCGAGAGTTGCACGATTTTTGCGGCGGTACACGTCAGGAAGATGATATGACTGCACTTGCGCTCCTGAGAGAGCAGGCGTGAAAGCGGATTCCAGCAGGTGTGGCGATCCAGGCGGCGTCTTACGGAAACCCACGTTGACGATCAGTCAGCAACGCAATGAGAGGAAATTCGCTCCAGCGAGGACCACATGGTCGACTTGAAGGGCAAACCAGTTGAGCTCCGTGTACCCTCCCGCATGGGATACGAGAAGGTAGCCATGGGCACGGCCGCGAGCGTGGCGAAGCTGATGGGCTTTCCTGACGATCGCATTGAAGACCTGAAGACCGCCATCGCTGAGGCGTGCATCAACGCTATCGAACATGGAAACCAACTGAATGACAACCTGTGCGTGGGCGTAACCCTCTCCTCGCATGACGACAGCCTTGAGGTGAAGGTTCTGGATGATGGCAGCGGTATCTCCAAGTTGCCCGCGAAGCCGGATATCGACCGCAAGGTGCATGGCGAAGAAGACCCCCGCGGGATGGGCATGTTCCTGATTCAGTCCCTGGTGGACGAGGCCGAGTGGGTGAAGGCCGGGAATGGGGCAGGCAGCTACGTGCGGCTGGTGATACGGCTGGATAAGGAGAGCGACTAAGGTGCAGATAGAAACGAAGACGAGCGTCGATCAAATCTCCGATGCGAACGGCGGCCGGGTGACGGTGCTTCGCTTCAGCGGCGATATCTCTTCCGGCTCGCACGATGCATTGTTGGGAACCTATACGACACTTAGCAAAGTGCTGCCGGTTCTGCTGGATTTTTCGAAAGTTGATTACATCAACTCCAGCGGCATTGCGCTGGTGATCCAGATGCTGATAGAAGCCAACAAGAACGGGCAGAAAATTGCCGCATTCGGCCTGACGCCGCACTTCCAGAAGGTCTTCACGATGGTGGGGATCACCAAATACGCCTCGCTGTATCAAGACGAAGCGACAGCCAAGGCTTCCATTTAGTCACCGTGGCTGCGAGTTTCGCCATGTTCGCAACCGGCGGTTAGAGGCGATGATGGCGCGGCGAATGTTGGTGGGAGATCACGTGGATTTCGTGGATCTATTGTGGTCTCCCGAATTCGTTTCGTCAGTATCGACTTTGCCTCTCTACTACTGAACGGTCGCATTTACGACGGTCTCCCACTTCGTTCCAGCCGTATTCACTGCATAGAAGGCGAAGCGGTGGGTGCCCGCTGGAAGGCTTAGCGACGTGCTAAGCGTCGTGCTGCTGAAGGTGCTGAACTTCTTGACGCCATCCACCCATACCTCCATGCGCGCGACGGTGCCAGTCACGGTTGAAATGGCCTGAACTGCTACCGGCGAACCTACCGTGGACCCGTTTACCGGCTTGCACACGTTCACACCCGGCGAGCTGGGTGCTGTGCAGGATCCTCCTCCGGTGCCCACGGTCGCATTCACTACCGTGTTCCACTTTGTCCCAGCCGTATTCACTGCGTAGAAGGAGAAGCGGTGATTACCGGACGCGAGGCTTAGTGAAGTGCTGAGTGTCGTGCTGTTAAAGGTGCTGTAGTCCTTCACGCCATCCACCCACACCTCCATGCGCGCAATGGTGCCGTTGACCCTTGCTGCGGCCTGTACGGATACGGGCGAGGCCACGGTCGATCCGTTCCCCGGCGCGCACACGTTCAGGCCGGGCGTGGAGGGTGCGCTGCAACTGCCGCCGGTGCCGATGGTGTAGCTCGCAGAAGCATCGCTGCTCTGTGAGAAGCCGGGGGCGAGAGCGACGGCCTCAAGTGTCTCCGACGCGGCGACCTGTATCGGACCGGTGTAGAGGGTCGATCCTGTGCTCGGCGTAGTGCCGTTCGTGGTGTAGTAAATGGAGGCGTTCGGCGTGCTATCCGTGATAGAGACGCTCTGCGCGGCGGAGTAGGTGCCGGCTGGCGGGGAGAAGCTGGGCGTGGCGGTGAGTTGCTGCCCGGTGCCTAGCACGCCATACACGGTGACGGCGTTGCGGCCGCCGACGTAGACCTGCCCATTGGCAACAGTGGGTGTGGTGAATTTGACGGCTACCGCAGCCGCATCGCGGTTGTTTGCGGCCTGGGTGCTGTTGTAGAGCTCCGTGCCGAGGTTGGTGGGGCTATAGGCATAGAGAATCGCGGGCGTGTGGGTGAAGCCGCTATTGTCCAGAGTCCAGACGATGCCGTTGGTGGTGCCGTTTGCAGAGACGCTGGGAGTGGAGCCTGCGCCGTTGCAGTTGCATCCGAAGATGTTGCCGGACTTGGATTGGGGTGTAGTGGAGAAGAGCTCGGTTTGCGGATTGAAGGCCCACGCCTGCAGGGGCGCACCGGCCAGTCCCGCATACACCACGTTGTTGAAGAAGGCAAAACTGCTGCGATTCTTGGATCCGCCACCAGAAAAGCTCTGCACGGAGCTGTTTCCGGGCGTTGTGAACTTCCCCATCTTGTCGCGATTGATTAGGTAGATGGTGCCGCCCTTATCGCTCGTCATCGCCAGGTGAGGGATGGCGCCACTCTGTGTCGGGAGCAGCATGACGGCGCCGGTTCCCATGTCCTGGTCATCGGCATTCAGCGTGCTTTGGTCTCCGGGAGTGAAGTAGTCAGCCACTGAGACCGAGCCACCGCCGAGCGTGAGACGGACGGCGGTGTCTCCGTAGTCGGAGCCTCCGGTATTTGCATCGAAGGTGCCATTCCCACCGGCGACAAAGATGTTGCCGGAGCCATCGGAGGAGGGTCCGCCGCCCGCCATCCAGATGCCGCCTTCAACGCCATTCGGTGTATTAACCCAGGCGCCATTTTGTACTGCTATGTTTGCGGCATCGTAGGCCATGACCCAGCCATGATACTTTCCTTGGTCGCCGTGCGATGCCCAGGCGATGAAGATGGAGTTACCGCTTCCAACGGAAGGAGTAGGAGCGAGCAGAAGCGCCGATCTTTGATTTTGAAGCTGCGGATTGAAGGTGATCGTGGTGCCGCCGTCACCCAGGCCGTTTACTGTTGCCTGGATAGTCGTTGGACCATTTAATTTCTCTGAACCGTCCGCAATATTCAGCGCATGCAGGCGCTGATAGTACTTGGTCGTGCCGCTGGTGGTCTTCGACCTGGAGACCACGTAGATCGTCCCACCGGTGCGATCCACAACGGGGGTGGAAATGATGCCGATATTGGGATAAATGTCGAAGTCGCTGTTTTCATCGAGATAAGTAAGCCAGGTTTCTCCCGAATTGACTAGCCACTTACGCCATAGATAACCCTGCGAGGGGTTTTTGCCATCCGCGTCGAACGCATAGATATAGTCCTCTGCGGTTGCGACCACAAGGACGTTGTGGAGTTGCCCATCGCTCATCTGGTATTGGTGCAGATACAGCGGCTGAGCATAGATGTCGCCGAGAACGGGGAGGCTGAAGACCTTGCCAAACTTCGCAGAGGTGACATTCGAGGGCGTCAGCAGGGTCTCGTTTGGCTGGACGCCGGTTCGTGCATTGTTGTAGTGCCAGGTAGTCACATCCTGCGCGCGTGTGCAGCGTGGGCTTGCCAGGAAAACGATAAGGCAGATCCATAAAACGGTGGTAAGTCGGGAATAGACTCGGTTGCAGATTGGCAGATAAGTGCTGTTTCCAGCGAAATTGAAGACAGGGAATGACTTAGCGGCTGCGTGAGACATCCTTCACCTCGGCTACTTCCCGGGGGAGGACGGAGCGGTACTACATAGTAATCTTAGGAGTGAGAAAACGTCTTGTAGATTTTGTGGATTTGATGAAATGAAGAATGGATCACAGACGGCGCGGGTTTCCAGCCTTGAGACGCGGCGCAATGGCTTATGAATAATGAGAATTACTTTGTGCTCCGATCTCAATTCTCCGTAGATAAGATCGGCGACTGCAAGTTCTTGACGGAGTTATGGCATCGTCCAAGCGGTGATAGCGGGGTCAGACCACCTTTAGATAGGCGGTATAGGGCGCGCTACCGAGGGAGGTAAACGGCAGCATTGTCACGGGTCCGCTTTGCGAGCTTACCTGCCATTGCCGCTCGCCGGCGCGCTTCGCCGCCAGCAGTTGCTCGCGTGTCAGCCTGGGGCAGCGGGCTCGCCTGCTGCTGCTTGACTGCCATCAGCACCAAGGGTCCTCGCAGCAGTGCAACTGTATCGGTGTGCTGCGGGTCGATGGTTTCAAGGCGCATCTTCAGCGGAAGCTCCAGCTCGATTCGATCTCCGGTCTTCCATTCGCGGCGGATCGCGGCGAAGTCGCCGGGCACGGCGAGCCCCTTCTGCCGCACACCGTTTACAGAGATGGATGCACCTTCTGCCCAGGCCGGAATGCGGAAGTGGAGCGTCAGCTCGTTGGGTCGCGAAGTTGTCACCGTGAACGTGACGCGATCTTCATAGGGATACTCTCCTTCCTGAGTCAACGAGAGCGCAGCACCGTTGTCGGTCCAGCGCAGGGTGGAGGGCACGTAGAGGTTGACATAAACCGCCTGCGGCGCGCGGAAGTACATATTGATGCGGTAGTCGGTTGCGACCTGCGGCAGCGTGCCGGAGCAGCAGGGCCAGCGAAACTCCTTGTAGACGCGCTTCGCGTCGTAGTTGTAGTCGGCGTAGTAGAAGGTCTCGCCGTTTTCCTGCAACGGCTTTGCGCCAAGCACGGTGTTGTACATGACGCGTTCCATACTGTCGCCGTAGTGCGCATCGCGCGTGACGCGGAGAAGATATCGCGTCAACTTGAAATGCGCGTAGGAACCGCATGGTGTTTCGAAGCTGTGATGCGTATTTGTGAGGCTGGCATACATATCGTTGCTGCCGGGTGCGCGCAGGGTCTCATCCGGTCCCCATCCGCCGGTCGCATAGCTTTGCGCTTCGAGCATCGCAAAGGCGTTCCGGGCCGCGAGCAGATGCTTCTGGCTGCCGGCGACCATGTAGGCCATCATCGCTGAGCAGAGCGAGTTCACGTAGCTGTATGCATGGCGGCCGTTCAGCACGTTCTCGTTGCGGGAGAGGGGATCAAACCAGTTTTTCGTCGTCGAGATATTGCAGGCCGAGATCGTAGTAGCGATGGCCGGCGCCGCGCTGCGAGGCGAGAAACATATTCTCCGAGTTGGTGTACGACTCATCCCACGTCCACGATTCATCGTCCGCAGGCTTATCCATACGCCAGCGAACGTTATGTTCCACCGCATGTCCCGGCATGTGGGGAAGTGCCGTGTCCGTGGTGTGCTCGAGAATCGCCAGCGCCTGCGGATCTTTCACATAGGTGTGCGAATCGAGCAAGCCCAGCAAGAGCTTGTCATAGCTATAGGCAGGGAAGCGATTTTTGATGTAGAAGTCCGCGGTGATGGTCTGCGCGTAGAGGCGGTTGAGGCGGATCACCTTTTGGCGGGTCTCTTCATCGCCGGTGATGGCGTAGGCGCGGGCCAGGGCCGAGACCCACTGGCCGAAGGTGCATGCGGGCGCGAAGCCGGCATCGAATGCGCTGCGGTAGTCGTAGTCGGGGTCGTATTCATACCAGCCGCCCAGCGTCCTCGCCGGGCGCGGGCATGCCGGACATCGCCCGCAGAGGCTTCAGCAGGCTGTCTTCGCTGAGCGCCATCAGCACGGCGTGCGTGGTCATGAGTTGGGATTCGTGCAGATCGCTGGCCACGAGCACGTCGGCGTAGCTGAACTCCGACAGCATGGCGGGCGATGGATCTGCTGCCCATGCGTTGCGGTTCCACAATCCGCTGGTGGCGACGGCCGCAGTGGCAAGGGAACTCGACTGAAGAAACTGATCTGCGCGAAACTCGGCTCATATTCCCGTTGTACATCATCCGGACGCAGGGCGTGGGCCGCGAGAGCACGGCGATTCTTCGGCCTGAAGCAGGAAGGCCCTCCGCTTACGAGGCGGAGAGCCTTTCCTGACGAGCGCGTCCACTGCCCGCGAGCTTAGAAGTACAGTTTGCCTCCCAGTTGGATCTGGCGCGGGTCGTGTGCGGAAGTGACCTGTCCATACGAGCCGGAGTCTGTGTTCACATTGACCCCGGCAAAGTTGGTGTGGTTGAAAGCATTGAAGAATTCGGCGCGGAACTGGAAGCTGGCGCGATCGCCAAATTTCACGTTCTTGATCGCCGAAAGGTCCCAAAGTTCCAGGCCTGGGCCGAGCACATTTCCATTGGCAGAGTTTCCGAAGTGGCCGATAGCATCGACAAAAGAGCCGGTGCTGAACCATTGGGTCTGCTTTTTGACCAAGTGAAGCGGCGCAATCTGATCGGGGCGGGGAGCAATGTCGGAGGGATCGATATTGATGCCGCCTGGATAGGTTCCAGCAATGCACCCGGTGGTAGCGCCCGCTGGGGTGATGCAGTCGAAGTTATCGGACGACTGTCTCACCGTCTGGGATTGTCCGGAGAGGAATTGAGTGATGCCGGAGAGCTCCCAGCCACCGAGGGTGTGCCCGACCAAGCCATGCTGTTCCTTGTAGAAGGGAAGCTCGTACACGTAGTTGGCAACAAAGGTCTGCGGCTGGTTCAAGGTAGACGGACCATAGTCGATGCTTGGGTTATAGGTGTCGTAGGTTTCGGAACCCCGGTCGTTCGACTGATTGGTCAGGGTCTTGCCCCAGGTATAGGCAACTCCAAGGGTCAGACCATAGCTGGTGTGGTGATGCAGAGCTACCTGCAGCGAGTGATAGTTGCTGGAGTAGGCGGGGACTCGGGAAGCGAACCAGGAATATCCCTGATAGGGCACAACCGCGGTTACATAAGGCTGCAGGACTGGCTGCTCTCTCCGAGAGTGTGGGCTGATTGAGGTCCCGCTCGCCCAGCAGATGGCGTCCGAGAGAGCCGACATAGCCTATCTCCAGGACCGTGCCCGGCTGCAGTTGCTGCTGAAGGCCGAGACTGATGTTCATGTAGGAGGGATTCGACATGGTCGGATTGCCGGTAGAGACGATGTGATTGGGCCCAAGCGAAACAGCGGAAGAGCCTGCCAGCGGATGATCGAATTGGGTATTGTTGATGGTCGCGGTCTGGACCAGAGGCGGGTCCTGGAAGGCGTTCTGTTCCCAGATGCCATTGAGCATGCGGTCGTAGAAGATGCCGTAGCCGCCACGGATGGCCGTCTTGCCGTTTCCGAAGACGTCATAAGCGAACCCGAGCCGTGGAGCGAAGTTCGTCTTGGGGTCGGGGTTGACGTGTGCTCCATACGGCGAACAGGTCACACCCGGAGCAATGGCTTTGGCCTGGGCGCAAGCCGTTCCGGTGGGGAATATCAATCCGTTCACATAGGTTGCGGGTATCTGGGTGCCGGTGAAATTGCCGCTGACCGGATCGATGACAGGCGCATTGGAGGGATTGAAGAGCGTGGGGTCGAAATTATTCAGTGTGTTCAAGACATCGGCGGGAGAGGGGAAGTAGCTATAACGCAAACCTAAATTGACGGTGAGCTGGTTGGTTAGTTTCCAATCGTCCTGAACATAGGTTTCGAAATTCCAGTAATGCAGGTCGGGAACGGTGTCGCGGCTGCTCTGCGAATAGGTCTGGACGTTGCCCAGCAGGAAATCCGGGAAGCTGGCGAAAAGAAAGCTGGCAGCTCCGCTGGAGGCGTTCTCGGTCTTCAACATTTGGGAGACGGTCGCTCCGACCCGGAGTGTGTGGCGGCCCAGAGTCACGGAGTAGTTGTCGTAAAGGGTGCGGTCGAGATTGCGCTCAAAGTACGGTGTCACTCCAAGGTTGAATCCTTGCAGGGCGCTGTCGCCACCTTTGAAAGTAATTCCCGGGATACGACCGTAGGGATCGGTATAAGCCGTGTTGTTGGTGAGGCCGCCAGAAACTGCGGGCTCGGTGGCGATGGCGCCTGCCGTGAATTGAGAAGAGATTGTTCCCTGGGTATAGGCAAACTCCGCTTCATTGACCATGCGCGGGGAGACCGTCCAGGTAAGGTTGCCGACAACGTTCTGGCCCGGAGCGTTCACTGAGGCGGCGGCCACACCAGGAAAGTTTTCGCCCGAGAACAAGCCCTGCGGGAAGTTTTGCGGTGTCTCGTCCTGCATGGCGCGTCCGAAGAAGTGCAGCTTATCTGTGAAGTTGTGGTCGAGCCGGACGAGGTCTTCTCGGGTGTTTCCTTTTTGAGAGTAGCTGAAGGAGTATTGGCCGTTGCTGGTGTTCGCCGGGAACTTGTCGTAGAGATTGGTCAGATACACCTTCGCGTTCTGGCTGTAGCAGCTCGGATTGAGCGTGCTCGTGTCAGTAGCCGCGTTGTAGGCTACGCAGCCGGCAGGTGCATTGGTAATCTGGCCTGAAAATATGCCGTTCAAATTTGCCTGCGAAACAGAGGTGACGCTTGCTGTCACCGGGGCACTGACCTTGCGCCACTCTTCCGACCAGAAGAAGAAGGTCTTGTTTTTTCCGGTGTTGTAGACCTTCGGAATGTATAGCGGGCCGCCAATGGTGAATCCAAAGTTGTTGTAGCGTTCGATGGCGCGCGGGATGACGGGTGTTACGTGTTTGTTGAAGTAGCTGTTGGCGTTGAATATGTTGTTGCGGTTGAACTCATACGCATCGCCATGGAAGGAGCTGCTGCCCGACTTCGTGGCTACCAGGATCTGCCCTCCGCCGCTGCGGCCAAATCCAGCATCGTAGGTGCTTCGCTGGAGAGTGAATTCCTGAATCGCATCGACGCTCGGCACGTTCAGCAACGTGGCATTCGACCCGCTGTCGTTGATGTCGGCTCCGTCAACGGTCCAGTTGTTGGCTGTGTCGCGGACGCCATTCACGGCGACAGAAGAGGTGTTGTTCAGACCGAAGCCGACTTCGTCGGGTAGCCCGCTGACCACGCCAGGCTGCAAGGTAACGAGCTGCTCGAAGTTGCGATTGTTCAGTTGCAGTTCTCGGACCTGGGTTCCTGAAATCGTGCCCGCCAGCGCGCTTGTTTCGGTGTCGATGCTGACCGCGCTCTGCTGCACAGTGACGGTCTGGGTGCCAGCGCCCACGTTGAGCTTGGCATCGACAGTCCGGGTTTGCGCGACGTTCAGAATAACGTTCTGTGCAGAGTAGGTCTGGAAGCCACTATCGGCTACGGTGACTGTGTAGTTGCCGGCGGCAAGGTTGGTTGCCGTGTAGCTACCCTGCGCATTCGTCTGAACGACACGGGTAGCACCGTTGACTCCGTTTTGCGTGATGGTGACCGTGGCTCCGGGAATTGCGGCGCCCGACGGATCGGTCACCGTTCCCACCATGGTGGCTGCAAGCTCCTGACTTCTCAGGAGGGTTGAACTATAGAGGAGCAAGAGGAGGGTAAACACAGAGAGGAGAAACTTTTTGCCTGGCATCCTGAAGGGGCCTCACACAAGGGGATAATCACACTCCGGCTTCGCTTTACCTGCGCGCCAATCGTGCCGGTCCGGGTGACTATCTGCTCAAACCTGAGAGACGAGGCATGGTGCTGGCCAGTGCGCCAAAAATAGTCAAATTGCCTATAGCTTGTCAACATAAACGTCCATTTCGCCCTTAAATGGTTAGTAGTGACGGTTGCCGAGGGCGAGCTTACGTGGTATTCCGTGAGTCACGACCTAAATGAGTGTCCGTTTGCAAATCGAACCTCGCCGCATATCGAGAGGACTGAGACTCGCCTCAAGGCTTGGCTTGGTCATGGCGTGGACATGCCTTGCGGTTTCGCTGGCTGCTCAAAGCGCAGCGGACAACACGATGAATGCCCGGCAGCAGTTTATGCAGTATGTAGCGACCGGGTCACAGGCGCTCCAGAGGGGCGATAACGCTGCGGCGGAAAAGGCGTTTCGCGATGCCCTGAAATTCGATCCCGGTTCGGTGGAGATTCTGAATAACCTTGCCATCTCGCTCAGCCGGCAGGGACGAGAGAGCGAGGCGGTTGCTACCTATGAGCACGCACTTCATCTGAAGCCTGGCGATGCGGTGACACAGCGGAATCTGGGCGTCGCGTACTTTCGCGCGCATCGATATCGAGCCGCGTTGCCGCTGCTGGAGAAGACCGCTGACCGTGCGCCCTCCTTTCAGGCGGCCGAGCTTGCCGGACTCGATGCGTTTGCGCTGGACCGCTACGAGGAGGCTTCGCGTTATCTGGCCGCGGCTCGTGGCTTCGAACCGGACGATCTGCAGACGCTGGATATGCTCGGGAAGGCGTATCTCCGGACGAAGAACTATGCCGGCGTGACGGACGTGTTTCGCCAGATCATGGCGATCCAGCCGGACTCGGCGGCAGCACACACCATGATGGCGATGGCGTACGACAAGATGTACCGCGAGCAGGACGCGATCAAAGAGTTCGAGGCCGCGCGCGCCAGCGATCCGACCTATCCAGGAATACACACCGGCCTGGGGATCATCTATTGGCGAAACGACAATATGGATGCGGCGGAGCGCGAGTTTCGCGAGGAGCTGAAGCGATATCCCACAGATCCCATTGCCAACTGCACGCTCGGTCGCATTTTGCGGCGGCGGAATCGGACGGCGGAGGCTGTCGTCTATTTGAAAGCAGCGCTCGCGGCGAATCCGTCCTACCGGGACGCGCTGCTTGAGCTTGGCGAATGTTATATCAGGCTGGGCCGAGCATCCGAGGCAGTCGAGCCGCTGGAAAAAGTAACAGCGATGGATGCTGGCGACGCGGAGGCCCACTTCATTCTCGGAACAGCGTTGATCAAGTCGGGCCATCCGAGCGACGGCGCGAAAGAGCGGGAGTTGTGCGCGCGACTGCGCGAGAAGGAAAGATCCCGCGGCACCGGCACCGCGGTCGCACAATAGGCCTGGTCGAAAAACCTAACGGTGCCAGATCAGAAATACGATTGCGCGTCCGGCCAGTGCTGACGCGATGCGAAACGTTCACCTTCCTGCTGTTTACCTCCACGTTCAGATACGCAGGAAGAGCTTGCGGCGGTACATCCAGTAGAGCACCAGCCAGTACGTAAGCATGACTGCGATGCCCACCAGCAGTGGCGTCAACCCGGGCCCGAGGATAGCAAACGGACGCGATCCGAGATGGATGCGAAGGGTGTCGATGATGAAGTCTTCCCACAGGTGAGCGATCAGGTAGGCGGCAATGGAGTTCATGCCGACTACGACCAGAGGGAAGGCCCAGCCGCGCCGGTTCTTCACCTCGATCACCCAGGAAAATGCTGCGAGGAAGAGGAAACAGACACCGCCGCTGAACAGGGTCCATGCGGGTGTCCAGATGCGCTTCACGATGGGGCAGATGTGGCCGAAGTGGAGCAGCAATGCGGCTGCGATGAGGATGGCGGCAGCCTGCAGGAAGCGCTTCATTGGTATCACCGGCTCAGAGGCGCGGAGCCAGCGGCCGGCCGCCAGTCCAAGCAGCATCGTTCCGAGCGTTGGAATGAAGCTGAGCGTGAGATAGCCACCGTCGTTGAAGAGGAACGGATGCTCGCGCGGGAAGAGATTGAGAAACCAGACGTCGAATGCCTGACCCAGGTTGCTGTTCTTGTTCCAGTGCGAGAGGAAGCCGGTGAAGTTGTGGTGCCAGTCCGGAGGCACACCCACAGCGGCGTAGTCGAAGTGCGGGCCGGGTGCTGGATACAGAGCCCACGCGGCCCAATAGCCGACCAGGATGACACCGAGCGCCGTCCACTGCCAGCGGGGACGGGCAAAGGCCAGCAGAAATGCGATTGGATAGCCCAGGCCGATCTGCGTCAGGGTGTCTTCGAAGGTGAAGTACGTCATGGAGCTGTGCGTGGAGCGCAGGAAGATGCCAAGCGCAATCAGCAGCAGAGCCCGCCAGAATGCATGCGCGACCATGTGGACAAAATTCTCGCCTTTGCGGATGCGGCTCGCGATGGAGTAGGGCATCGCAACTCCCACCAGAAACGTGAACCCAGGCTGGATGGTGTCATGCAGCGACATGCCCGCCCACTCGACGTGCGTCTGGTTGAAGGCGAGTATGCGCCAGAACAGGCTGTGGGGATACGCGTGAGACACGGCCGCCCACTGCATCACCTCTCCCATCATCAACAGCATGACCAGCCCGCGGTAGGCGTCCACCGCGACATTGCGCTTGGGAGCAACGACAGTGGTTGCAGCGGGCGGGCGTCCTGAGCTTGCAGCCAGCGGCGCATGAGCGGAATCGGCGATAGCGGAGTTCATGACTTCTCCAAGAAGTTGAATGTGTGCCGACTTTGCGGGCCGCGTGCATTCAGCCAGAGGAAGTCCGTATTTCGTTTGCTTACCTTTTCCGATGTGCGGCATCGTATCACGTCGATTGCAATGTGCGTTTCCGCGTTTTGCTGCCAACCGGCAGCGCGATCATTCGCAGTGTAGCCCAGCCATAGGCGCGATTAGCACAGAGATATGCAGAAATTTCTGTCTTGACAGGCTGAAGACCCCTGCTAGACTTCATGCTAAATCGAAATAATTCGAAACAATAGGTAATGGTAGGTGTTCGTCCAGAAAGGATGTTCCGCTATGAGCCGTTCCCTTTATCGCCTGCTTGGTCTGGCTCTGTTCTGTCCTTTGTTGGCCTTCGGCCAGAAGGACACGGCTTCCATCATCGGGAACGGTGACGGACCACACCGGCGCCACGGTGCCCGGGGCGGCAATCGATGCGGTGAGCCTGGAGACAAACTTCGCCTATCACGCCACCAGTAATCAGGCGGGAGAGTGGACTATCAGTCCGGTGCGCATCGGCACTTATCGCGTGACCGTCACGGCGCCGGATTCAGCAAGGCAGAAGTGGGGCCTTTTACGCTGGACGTTCAGCAAAGGCAGCGCACGGATGTCGCCCTGCAGCCAGGATCGATTACCCAGACGGTGATCGTGAAGCAAACCGTGCCTCTGCTGGAGAGTGACACCTCCGATCGCAGCCAGGTGGTCGACAGCAGGACCATGCAGACCCTCGCGCTGAACGGCCGGAACCCGGTGCAACTGGCGCAACTGACGGTTGGCGTCACGGTGAGTGAGCCGGGAGCGCGCGATGAGAACGGTTACGGCTTCAGCGCGAACGGCGCCCGCTCGCTCGAGAACAACTTCCTGCTCGACGGTGTCGACAACAACTCAAACCTGCCCGACCTGCTGAACGAAGCGAATTATGTGGTCATGCCGTCGGTCGATGCGCTGCAGGAGTTTCGCGTCGCGACCAACTCCTACGGCGCCGAATTAGGACGCGCGAACGGAGCTGTGGTCAATGCCACGGTGAAGAGCGGCACCAACCAGTTCCGGGGCGTGGTGTACGAGTTTGTCCGCAATCAGATCTTCGATGCGCGGAATCATTTCGACAGCACTCTTCCTCCGTATCACCAGAACCAGTTCGGTGCCACGCTCGGCGGCCCCATCTGGCGCAACCGGCTCTTCTTCTTCGTCGACTACGAGGGACTCCGTGTGCGGCAGGGTCAGACGTACACGCAACTGGTCCCGACCGCAGCACAGCGCGGCGGGTGACTTCAGCAGCCAGCTGGATCTGACCTCGCCTACCGGCGTTCAGGACTGCAACGGCAACCCAACCTACGCCGGCGAGCTTTTTGACACCACGAAGACGCAAGCCAGCGCGAGCAGTCCAACCGGCTATTGCGGCGTGCCGTTCGGTTATGACGCGAGCGGCAATCCGTCGAACGTCATCCCGGTCGCGCAGCAGGATGCGCTCGGGGGCAAACTGGCCGCGCTCTTTCCGCAGCCGAACGCAACCGGGCTGGGCTACAACTTTCTCTCGAACCCCGTGCTGTCGCGCGATCGAAATCAAGGCGATGTTCGCATCGATCAGGGGATCACGGCCAATGACAATGCCTTTTATCGCTTCAGCATGAGCCGGCAGCCGGCGACCATACCCGGGCCATTCAGCGGGATTGCAGACGGCGGCGGGTTCTTTACCGGGATCGAGAGCAACTCCGGCTACAGCTTCGCCGCGAGTTGGACCCACATCCTGACAGCGAAGCGCGTGAATGAACTCCGGCTTGGCTATAACCGCCTGCACTCGAGCCGCTTCCAGTTCAACTACAACGAAGACGTCTCCGGCAGCGTCGGTTTCCCGGGTGTTCCCTATGTGGCCGGCACAGACAACGGCGGACTGCCGCAGATGACATTCAACGACGTGGCGACGCTGGGCAGCCCGACCTATCTGCCCTCGAACGAGATACAGAACACCTACTCGGTCTCCGACACGTTTACGCTGATCGCCGGCAATCAATCCTGGAAGTTCGGCGCAGAGTATCGGCCAGAAGAGTTCACGATCTACCAGCCGGCTGCATCCCGCGGAGCGCTGAACTTCGGGACACAGTACACCGATAATCCTGCTGCCCAGGGCACGGGCGGCAGCGGCTTTGCAACTCTTTTGACGGGGCAGCCCGGCGGCGGAAACATCAACAACCTGAATAACGTCGACTACAACCGGACCACCTACTCGATCTTCGCGCAGGACGATTGGCGCCTGACTCCGCGGCTCACGCTGAACCTTGGCCTGCGGTACGAGTTCTTCGGCCCGGTGCTGGAGCGGCATAACGCACAGTCAAATTTCAATCCCATCACGGGCATGCTGGACATTCCCGCATCCAGCAACGTGTCGCTCACTCCGACGCTTGCGCAGTTGCTGCCGGTCAACCACAAGGCCTCCAATCAGTTGATCGGCACGGACTATAACAACTTAGGACCGCGCCTCGGCTTCGCGTACCAGGTCGCGCCGCGGGTTGTGATCCGCTCTGCCTTCGGCGTCTTCTACAACGGCGACGAGAACGGGCCCTACAGCAATCCAAGCCCCGGTTTCAATCCTCCCTACTTCGCGAGCCAGAGCTTCAATGCGCCTTGCAGCCAGTCATCCTACGCCGGAAGCGCGCTGGACTGCTCGGTACCAGGACTCACGCAGCTTGCACAAGGATTTCCAGCCACTTCGCTGACTGACCCGAATACGCCCAGCCTTTTCTCTCTGCAACTGAGCCTGCGCACGCCGTATGTATCGCAGTGGCATGGCACTGTGCAGTATCAGATTGCGCAGAATACTGTGCTGGACGTCGGCTATGTAGGCTCGAAGGGAACTAGGCTCTACACCTTCAAGAACCTGAATCAGGCTGCGCCGACCGCGGATGCGTCGGCACCCTATGCGCCTCGCCGTCCCTTCCCCTACATCGACTCCTCCATCAGCTATCTGGACTCGGAGGGTCTCTCGAATTACAACGCGCTGCAGGCCAAATTGCAGCACCATTTCGGCTCAGGCGTCTCAGCTCTGGTCAATTACACCTACAGCCATGCGCTGGGCGATTCATCCAATGCGAATCTGGGCGCCCAGAACAACGACAGCTTCCGCTGGAGCGCGCATCCGGAGATCGAGTACGGAAACCTGGACTTCGACGTCCGGCATCGCTTCCTCGCGAGCTACATCTGGGATCTTCCGATCGGCAAAGGTCAGCACTTTGCCTCGAACATCAATAGCGTTGCAAACTTCCTGGTCGGCAACTGGCAACTCTCCGGCATTGTGACGCTCTCCTCGGGCACATGGTTCACCGTGACAGATGCGAACGCCAACTTCGCGAATTCGGATGGACAGCAGCGGCCGGACTTTGTGCCAGGCCAGAATGGCAATGGCAAGCCCTGCGTTCCAGGCACCTTCTTCAATACCTGCGCATTTATCGACCCACAGCCGGGATCTTTCGGAAACGTCAGCCTGAACTCGTTGCGCGGACCCGGCTATAAGAACTGGGATGGCTCGCTCCTGAAGAATTTTCCCATCGGAGAGAACCGTCGCGTCGAGTTCCGTGCGGAGTTTTACAATCTGCTGAATCACACGAACTACCTATTTGCAGCGGCAGGGCCGCAGAACGCAAACAACTCAACGGTGCTTGGTACCTCAAGCTTCGGGTACGTCACTGCCGCACGTCCGCCACGGCAGATGCAATTGGGACTGAAGTTCTACTACTAGGAGCAAGCATGGACGATCGTCCAATCGAAGCGCATCGCAATCGCCTGCGTCAGAGAGCGCAACTCCGGCTCACGGACCACTTTCGCGACGCAGCTTCCTGCAGGCGGGCGCGGCGTCCGCCATTGCACTGGGATTGTCACCGATGAAGGCGACAGCCCACACTCCTGCAGCGTCCAATCCAGCGCAAAACCATGATGAATGTCCCCTTCGAAGCGAAGGAGCCGCGACTCGGCATCATTGGTGTCGGTGGCCGCGGCACAAGCTTGCTGGAAGATCTGCTGGCAGCCAACGCGCAGGTGCGGGCGATCTGCGACGTGGTGCCGGAGAAGGCAAAGCATGCCCAACAGCTCGATTGAAAAAGCGGGCCAGCATGCGCCCGAGCTCTACACCGAAAGCGATCACGCATACGAGCAGCTTGTCGCCAGAGACGATCTGGATCTGGTGATCATCGCGACTCCATGGCTGTGGCATGTTCCCATGGCGGTCGCCGGAATGCAGAAAGGCAAGCACGTCGCGGTCGAAGTGCCTGCAGCAACCACGATCGACGACTGCTGGCGGCTGGTCAACACGTCGGAAGCCACGCGGCGCCATTGCATCATGCTTGAGAACTGCTGCTACGGCTACAACGAGACACTTATTTTGCGCATGGTGCAGTGCGGGGCAACTCGGTGATCTTCTCTATGGAGAAGGGGCGTACCTGCACGATCTGCGCGAAGAGTTGTTTTCAAACAAGGGCGAGGGACTCTGGCGCCGAACCGTCCACACGCAGCGGAATGGCAATCTGTATCCCACGCATGGCCTTGGTCCGGTCGCGAACTATATGGGTATCAATCGCGGTGATCGTTTCGACTATCTCGTCTCGATGAGCACGCCACAACGAGGCCTGGATCTTTATCGCAGTGCGTCATCTTGAAAAGGGAGACCCTCGCTGGGCCGAACACTACATTACAGGCGACATGAACACCTCCCTGATCAAGACCGCGAACGGGCTGACGATCACGCTGAAGCATGATGTCTCGAATCCGCGGCCCTACGATCGCATCAACACCATCGCCGGAACGAAGGGAATTTTCACCGATTATCCGCCGCGCATCTATCTGGACGGCCAGAAGGGTGAGGAGGCGTGGGCGACTCTGGATGGGTTACAAGGAGTACGAGCATCCCTTATGGCGGCAGGAGGGCGACGTCGCACGCAAGGCGGGCGGCCATGGTGGCATGGACTTCATCATGCTCTTTCGCCTGCTTGACTGCATGCGCAAAGGTCTGCCGCCGGATATGGATGTCTACGACGCGGCCGTCGTGGTCGGCGCCAGGTCCGCTCAGTCTTGCCTCGCTGGAAAAGGGAAGTGCGCCGGCGAAATTTCCGGACTTTACCCGCGGCCGCTGGAAGGACCGGTCAGGCTCACCTATAGGTCGGGACGTTTAGTCAGCAGACTCGGGATAACGAAATAACCGGTGTGGATGCGCGGATATCATTGGAAGCTTTGCCGCTTTCCAAACGCACGGTTGTTGGTGGCAACGGTGCGCATTCTCCCCGCGTCCTTTTCTCTATGATCCGTAGGCTAAAAACCGGAGAATACGCTTATATTCGCGCAAAAAGGATGCCGCCACAGGCAAAAGACGCAACCTCGGCACGTTCACAACGCTCGATAAGGCAAAGCAGCATGAACGCGAGATACAGTACTTCAAGAAACATTGAACCAGAACGCCCAGGTCCAATCCATCTTCAGTGACCCTTCGCGCGAGTACGTGCGACTCTTGCGACGGTCTCAAACTGATGACCTGGCCGACGTGGTGAGCGCGCTCACCTTCAGTTGAAACGAACTGATTGCCGTGCTGTCGATCAAAGCAGCAAGAGCAGCAGGTTGATTCCGACGGCATGCCCTGGCTGCTCGCGAAGAAGTCATGGATTGACCCTATCCCGGGCACGACGAAGCTTTCGCGTTTCGAGGAGAATCTGGGTGGCGCGACCATCGAACTCACACCCGACAAAGTGCAGTCCCTGAGGAGGCTTCTTCAAAGATCAAAGTAGAGGGCGTCCGCTACTCCCCAATCCATCAATCGTTGGTGGGGCGCTGAACGGTGCTCGCAGAAGGGCGATCGTTCACGGAATCATTCTTGTGGTTGCGATGGGCATAATTCTCAGCGCCTCGGCGCAGACTGCAAAGACGCGTAGCGCACGAGAGCAACTGACCGGCGCATGGCATCTGCTCCGCATCGATGCGCCCGGTCCCGATGGAAAGCCTGCGTCCGGTCTACCCTTCCGATCATCAAGGCAGTATTCGATAAGCGACGGAAAGAGGCGTTGAGGAAGAGCACAAAGGAGCATGACATGGGGGGCTTGGGCCAAAGATGAATTGAAGGCTATAGCGAGCACGCCACCGTTGTGGCTGTGCTCGGCAGCTTGCTTCTTCTAGTGACCGTGTTTTTGAACGTCGTCGTGCGGGTCCAACCCGGGCGAGGACGTAAGCTTCTGGGCGTCGACCGACGCGTCTATCTCGTCGATCTGAGGCGTGCTGAAGCAGTCCACTTAAACGATGCAAGCTGGCAGCATATTGGGTTGCCACATTTGTTCGGCAAGAGGCGGAGAGAATCGGTCCCGACGACAACAGATCGCGGCGCTAGCGAACCTCGAGCTAAAGAAGGTCAGCAAAGGCCGTGAAACTGCGCATATAAAAGCAACACAACTGAATGTATGACCAGCACCGGTTCAGCTCAGCCTTATTTTGAGCGCCGCTGCATAATCTACTTTCGGCTGATACTGATTCGGCAGTTCCACTCGCAGACCATCGGCGGTCTGTTTCCAACTCACCTTCTCGCCCGTTCCCAAAAGTTCCACCGCCGTCACTTTGCCCGGCTGAGTGGGAGCCGCAGATCCGAGAGACTGCACAACCAGGGGTTCGGTGGGCCAGCCAAGCGCCAGAGCGTAGATTACGTTGTTTGCCTTGTTGCGCGTAAACCGGATGTCCTTTGCACCTAGTTTGCTGACGCTGTTTCCCTGGAAGGACCCGCTCTTTATGCTATTCGGTCCTTCACCGTAGATCTTCCATGGTCGAGTCTCATAAATGGCCTCCCCATTGACCTGCATCCATGAGGTCACTCCATCGAGCACCGCGATTTCTTTGCTGTCGATCGTCCCGTCAGGTTTGCCGGGGACATTGAGAATGAAGGTGCCGTTCTTGCTGACCGTGTCGATGAGCCAATGAATGACGTCGCGCGGGGGCAGATATCCGCCGTATTCACCGGGCTTATCGTAAAGAGCTCGGTTATAGTGCCAGTCGCCAATGCAGGTCTCCGACTGCCAGGCATATTTCATAATTCCGCTGGTAAGTCCGCGCTCATAGTCGGCTACTACAGCCTTTGCCAGCAGATCGGGGACGTCTTTAATGTTCAGAACGGCTTCAATTCTGCCATCGTGGGTTCCGATACTGTTGTTATAGAAATAAGCTCCGATATTCATCCCGCCCCACCCCAGCGGCAGAAGCGAATTGTCGAAATAGAGAAGATCGGGGTTGTGCTGATCGATCAGATCCCGTGTGCGGTCGTAGAAGTTCTTGACATAGGAGATGTCGGGGAGGGCATCGAACGGGTGCTTCACGCCATAGAGGCGCTGCGGATCCAGCCCCTGCCACCACTGACCCTTGCCCTCTTCCTCTGTTAGCGCGCCATCGTACTCAACGCCTGCCAGTGCTCCGTTCTTATCCGCGTCGTGAGAGGGCTGGAACCACCACCAGTTGCGCGCCTGATGTACCGTAACGCCGAAACGCAGTCCCTGTTTTCTGGCCGCCGCGGCCCAAGTTCCAATCACATCACGGTGAGGGCCGATCGCGGCAGAATTCCACGGCTGATGTTTTGAATTCCAGGTGTCCAATCCGTCATGATGATTCGCCAGCGCGATGAAGATCCTTGCGCCGGCATTTTTGTAACGTGCGATTAGTTCCTCTGGCTCCCAGTTCAGCAGGGTCCACTGCGCGCAAAGGTCTTTGTAGCCGAACCGCGAGGGTGCTCCGTAGTGTTCGACGTGATACTTGTACTGAGGCGACCCCTCTACATACATATTGCGCGCATACCAATCGCTGTCTTCTGGGACACACTGCGGGCTCCAATGGGCCCATATACCGAACTTGGCATCCCGATACCACTCAGGCGCGTCGTATTGCGACAGCGAATCCCAAGTAGGCTTGTAGGGACCATCTCCGTGAAGGTTGGGGATAGGTGATTTCATGGGAACACCGTCCCATGATTCGCCAGGAATCGGCAATGCCGGTGGCTTGCCCCATGCGGTTGGTTTCCATGTTGAATCATCCAGTTTTGTCTCGACGATTCTTCCGTCGCTAACCGTGTAGAAGACTCTCTGCTTCGGCGGCAAAGCGCAGAACTGAGCGTAGTCCCGGGAATAATTAGCAAATCCACTTGGCACCGCCGCCCCGTTTACTCCCGCCGTCTGTCCAAAACTCGCGAGCGCTTTCGATGCGGTCGCAACCGCGAGAAACTTACAAAAATCCCGTCGCTGCATGCCAGCTCCTGTCGTTCATGAGCGGTGGGCTGCCCAACACTTGCCCCACGATTGAGTCGCGATCATAACAATCAAGCGTCGAAGCTGTCAACGTTACAGTTAACGTTTTTTGTCTTGTCAAAAGTCGAAGTAATCACGTTAGTTTTCTCGTTTGACATGGGCAGGCAGCCGCCATCTGTGGGGCATTGGTTACGCAAAGTCTTTACGTCACGCAGCGTTCATCGTAATGAGCGATTGCGTCCGCCGCTCTCATGAAAATGTGCTAGCGGTTGAACATGAGTAGAGGAGAGTATCTTTCTTAACTTTACGCCCGATACGAAAGACAGAACTTTCTACGATTTGTAGTCCCAATCTAAATACGCAACCGTGCTGCAGGGGCTTGCTCGCTTTCGGGTAGTGAGTATGAAAAGGCATTACGCCTTATTTTAGCGACCTTACTCTTTCAGAAGAAATACTCAGGAACTAATGAAGGATGGATCTGGCAGCCCCGTCGACTCGGGACCGGGTCGCTTCAGCAGTCTAGGAATCTCCCTACTTCGTCGCCCTCAATTGCCGCGTCTTGCCAGTTTGGTTGGTTTGCGATTGCCGCGACTTGTTGACCTTCTCAGGCTTGATTCCCGTATCGCTAGGGAAGGCTCAAGGATGATGCTCCGCGGTTGACAGCGAACCTTTGATTTGAGTATTTGGAGGAGAATCTCTGCAGCTCTGTCTCCAACGCCTTGACTATTCTGGTCGACGCTGGAGAGAGGAATGCGCAGGAGGCGATCGTAGTGAAGATTCCCGCATCCAATCACCGCGATGTCATCCGGAATTCGAAGTCCTGCTTCCATAATCGCTTCGAGTGCGCCAATCGCAAGCGGGTCATTGTAGGCGAACACGCCATCCGGACGGGGCCGTCGCTTCAGCAGGAGCCGCATAGCTTCAGCGCCAATTCTTTCGCTATCAACGTCAACTTTAGATCGGGCCACTACCAGGGATTCTGAGCAAGCAAGGCCGCTCTTCCGAAGTGCATGCTTATAACCTTCTAAGCGACCTATGCCGGTGCTGTTCTCCCGGCCACAAATGTGAGCGATGACCTTGCAACCCTGATCGATCAGATGTTTTGTTGCCATGCGGCCAACGGCCTCGTCATTAATCCCGACAAAATTCGCAGACAATCCAGTCAATTCGCGATCGATCAAGACATAGGGCAACCCGTGGCGATCCATGCGAAGAAACGGCTCGATTTCAACGCCAGACGATGCAATGACGAGCGCATCCAAATGTCGGCTCATCAGCTGCTGGATCTCTCGTGCCTCAAGTTCCGGGCTTTCCTCAGACGACGAAATGATGGTCGAATAGCCATGCATTGCCACAGATGCTGAGATTGCCTTCGCTAATTCCGCAAAGAAGGGATGGAGCAGGTCAGGGACGACGAGACCGATCAAGTAGCTACGTCCAGTAACAAGTCCTCGGGCGGTAATGTTCGGCTGATAATCGAGTTCCTTGACCCGTTTGAGAACACGCTCCCGAGTATCTTCTGCGACATCCGGATGGTTTCGCAGGACCTTCGAGATTGTCACGATTGAAAGGCCCAACTGCTCCGCAATGTCCTTCATTCGGACCGTCATAACTCGGACTATACAGGCCATCTCTTTTGATTGGAATGCCGGACTCCACTCGCGGTTTTCGTGCACGGTCCCAGCGCAAGTGAAATCCATGACGTCACCGACCAGCTGCCCCCCTCGAACCGGAGGTGTACTCTCTGGAAACAATCGGCAAGCGGGCGTTGCTGCGATGGTGTATATGTTCTTCGAGCATGACATCAGCCATTTTCGGAGTTCTGCTTATGGGAAAGATGCGCATCAATCGCTTCGCGTTGATAGCGATCATCGCGGCGCCAATGTTGCCGATGACTTTTTGCGCGTATTCGCAAACAGGAAGCCCGATGACCGATGTGAGGACCGGGGAAGCGCAGAAACTCCTTGACCGCGGACAGTTCGACGAAGCGCTCAAATTGTTGAATACGCTCGCTGCGCAAGGCCGGGAACCCACTGGGACGGAACGACTGCGTGGAATGGCTTTTTACAACAAGGGGCAGATGGAACCCGCGGCCCAGGCCTTCGCTAAGGCCGCTGAGCAGGATCCGAGTGATAGAGAAGCAACTCAGATGGAGGGAGTTGCTCTGTTCCGGCTCGGCCGATCCGGAGACGCAATTCCGCTGCTTGAAAAAGCTCGTCTCTCGATGCCCCGAAGCAACATTGATAACAACTATGTACTGGGGCTTTGTTATCTTGATGCCCATCGTTTTGATGACGCTCGGCACGCCTTCGCCACTCAATATCGATTTGAGCCCGATTCACCTCCCGCTTATCTGCTTGCTGCGAGGATGATGCTGCGGCGGGACTACCTTCCCGTAGCTGAGAGTAGCGCTCAAAAGGCGCTTGCGCTCAACCCAAATCTTCCTACGGCACATCTCTTGCTAGGCAAGATACGTTTGTCGCGATCGCAGCTTAAGGAGGCGATTGCCGAGTTTGAACAAGAGCGGACGATGAATCCCCTTCTGGGGGAAGTCTATGACAGGTTGGGAGATGCTTACATTCGCCTCGGCGATTATTCAAAGGCGCAGGAAGTGTTGGACCAAGCCGTCTTGCTGGAACCTACGTCCCCGGTGCCATTCATACTGCTGGGCAAAGTTCTGCTAAAACAGAACAATTTGGTGATGTCCCAGCAATATCTTGAGAAAGCGCTAGGAATGGATCCGCGGAGCTACATCGCGCATGCCCTGCTTGGACAGACATTCCGGTCGCTTGGCCGAACTGATCAGGCCTCTCATGAATTTCAGCTAGCAGAAGAGATTCAGGCTGCCGACCAGCCGAAGATCGAGACAGTGAATAAATAACCCTTGGGGATCTAGAGGTGAGATCACGTTTGACGTCGTCCGGTATGTCCTTATCAAACTAAACTTGAGCCGTCCAGGCTCAACTCCGCAACCAGACGTGTCAGCCTGTTTTTCGACTGCTTCAATGCCTCTAGCTGCCGGGCCTGGTCAAGGTGCCATATTCCTTGCGCCAACGGACAGCCACGGTGCCCGATCAATCCCGGTGTCAGTATGCAGTTTGGTACCGGGCCTTGGGCAATTACCAGCTGCACTGATTCAAATCATGATTGCTTTTTCGTGTCATCGAGCGATTGCGGCGTGCCAATATCTATAACTTGAGTCATCGGATAACCAGGGCATCCAAAGCCACTGGCCCTGGACCTCTGTTGACGATGGCGATGGAGTGCTGGCCGTGAGTCAGACCGCTGACATCGCAAACTCTCTGCTGGGCTTGACGCGCGCCCGCCGTTGATAGGTCCGCCGTGGCACGGGTTCGACCGTCAATCTGAACCTCGATTTTTCCCGCTCCCGCTTCCTTCGGGCGCGATGACCGAGACACTGCTGCCAGTAAAGGAACAGGTCCAGACATCACCGGACGTGTCGCTCATAGTGAGGTCATTGTTGTAGTCGCCAGTTCCCGAGGTTGCAGCGGCGAATCCATCCGGGCGAGGCCACGTTGAGGTCGTCGTCGTTGATCCAGCCCTTGTCATGGGTTATGCGCAGAACTCGGCAACCGGATGCCAGCGGTTGGTTAGTGATCCCAGGTAGCGGTTGCACAGGTCCGCCGGCGGTGACGGTCAAACCTTGATCATCTTGAACATACGCTCAGCGGAACGTCGGAGCCGAGCAGTTCGACTTTGGAGACTTTCCACAGTGTCGCTCCGCCGGAGCGCAGGGCTTTAAGAGTGATCGGGCCACCTTGCCAATCCAGAAGCGTGGCATAGACATTGCCCCGATTGCGTGTATAGCAAACTCCCGGTCTCGCCACAGATTTCAAACGGACGGGAGCCATAGACCGCTTCGCCTCAACTTCAACCACGCGCCGACATCTTTAGCAATGCGAATTACTTCCGGATCCAGATCGCCGCGTCCGTGCTGAGTGAGGTTCAGCAACATGGTTCCATTGCGGCAAACGTTTTGCATCAGCGAGTGGATGATGCCTCGGGCATCCAAGTATTTTTGTCCGGTCTTGTAGTGCCAATCTGCAATGCTGGTTTCAGTCTGGAATGGATAGGCCATAATATCCGGTTCGATGATTGCTTCGGTGCTCTTGACCAAGGAACGGTCGACATACGGAAGCAGTTCAGGGTGGTCTTGAAAGCTGTCGTAACGTCCGCCAACGCCCTTGAGATTGACGACCGCTTCCATATTGCCGTGGTTCCATTGCAAGGATTTGTTGTAGTAATTTGCAATCAGCGGCGGGGCAAGAAAACCCAGTCCCATATGCACGCCCATATCCACTTGCGAATCGCCCGCGTGCTCGTCGAAATAGATCACGTCGGGATGGTACTTCGTGATGGCGTCATCCACCCGCCACATGAATTGGTTGGCGAACGGTGAATGCAAGTGGATCCTCCGCAGTGTGGACGAGGACCATAAAGATTCGGCCGGGTCCATGCCCTCCCACCATTCTCCTTTTCCATCGCGAATCGTTTGCATGGCATCGTACGGCACGCCTTTCATCGGCCCGCTCTTGTCGCTGGTGTAACGCACCGGCATAAACTGGCCCCAGGTACGCGCCGGGGTGTCATGAAAACCGATGCCGAAGCGCATTCCGTCCGCCGGGCCACTTTCTCCCACGTGCCAACGATGTCTACCTTGGGGCCGACGCGCACCGAATTCCACGGCTGATATCTTGAATCGAAGCAGTCGAAGTTATCGTGATGACAGCCCATCGCCATGAAGTACCGGGCGCCCATTTCGACATACAACTCCATCAACTCGTCAGGGTTCCATCGATCGATTACCCAGTTGTGGCAGATGTCCTTGTAACCGTATTCGGACGGATGCCCGAAGTGTTTGAGGTGGATATTCGTATTGCGGCCTGCCTTCCATATACATGCCGCGCGCATACCAATCGCCCTGCTCCGGCATGGATTGCGGGTCCCAGTGCGCCCATGCGCCAAACTTGGCATCGCGCCACCACGCTGGAGCGCTATAGGCGCTGCTGATGGCTTTCCAATCGGGGAATAAGGACCGGCTGCAACCGGCAACGGCGGTAGGTTCCAGATGTCCGGCGGCAAACCCAGATTCCCGTCGCCTACGATTATCCGATCGATGTTCACTCCGACGTCGTCAGTCGCTAGGCTGATCGTCACCGTGGCCTTGGCTGGAATCGCCAAGCCGACGATTGTATGCAGATAAGAACTGGTGAGCGCTCCGGAAGAATGAACATTCACTTTGCGGGCCTGCTCATCGTTGACCGCGACACTGATCGTGCCAACTGACATCGAGGCGTAGCGAATCGCCAACTTGTTTCCCGCCAGCAGATCGGTGAATTTGATGCCGTGGCCGGGTTGGGTCAAACTGACGAGATAACCAGCAGAAGAATCGCGATCAGCTATTTTGAGAGCCCCGCCAATCACGGTGGCGGCTTCCGCAGCAGGCGTTTGTATTTCAAAAGCCTTACCGAAGCGAGACAATGCAACTAGCGATATTCCGCTTGCCAGGAATGCCCTTCGGTTCATCTATTCTTTTCTCCAGTGGTCGAATTTGAGTTCTGGGCTGGCCATCCCGACCCGTGCGCATCTGTTGGCCGGACCCCTGTAGCCGGCCCGACGGTTTGCCATCGTACTAAAAATTCCGAAGTCTGCCGCACTACTTAGAGTGCTGCCCGTAGTTGCTCCAGAGAGGATGAATTGGTGTATTGAACATGTCCAGCCTGATCTTGAGCGCTGCTTTAAGTTAGATCGGAAAAGTGCAGAACAAAAGGTGTCCAACTTTTTGAGGCCTCGTCGCGATGTTGAAGGACATGATGCCCGCGGCTGATGCCGTGAACTTAGCTCGATACCAACCGTACCCGTTTTGAAAGCCACAGATGCCGAACGCTTCCGGCTGAGGGGACGAGGCCCACCGCGAATCGTCATAGCCAGGCGCCGCCTCGCGCCATCGCCAATCGCCAAAGGCCGGAGGAGTTATGGGGATGCTGCGAGCCGGTTCGACGATTTCCTTTCTGCCGTGAGATGAATAGATCGTGACCTTGGCGCCTGCGGGCGGCACGTGGACCGATGAATCCTCGGTGACGTACGTTGTCGCCGGCAGGATACGTGAAGGTCGCGCGTGCCACCTTCGTCCTTGCATCCCACTTCCAAACGCTGGTCGGGAAGTCTTTGGCGCATTCTTGTACTGGATGGCGACTTCACCCGCCTCACCGGAGCGGTCGTACAGAACGCAGTACGTTCTTTTGCCCAGAGTAGCCCTGCCAAGAACGTTCGCGGCTAGATACCGCAGGGTCGCGTTAGGGGTCCATGGGACAGAAATCACCACCGGCCTGATCGGAGGGCCTGACCCAGTAACATGAGCATGACGATCCATGCGTCCCGGGCGCGTTTTCAGATCGGAGAGAAGCCGCTCACCAGTGAGTTGTCGCGACGTGAAAGTAATCCCTTAGGAGTCGCGGATGCTCTGAAATGATCGGATTAAAGGCAAGCCCAGAGCCCGCCCGATCAAATCAGCTGAAGCGACGCCTCCTCCGGGCTTGCCGACCGTGAACTGCAAATTGCCGCACTCGCGCACAAATTCTCCTTGACGAAGGCGGTGTGAGCGGTATGTACTTTCGACGTTTAGGTAAACGTTGTCAGAAAACGTTCTACGGGTCGGTCCTGCCGTGTTGAAAACCTGAAAGCGCACCGTTAGAAGCGCTGCCTTCCAACGTTTCGAAAACCTGTCCCAGATCATGGCAGCGTAGGTCAAGAACAGATGTGCCGCTGGCAGTCCCTTAGGAGGAATGATGCTGCAGAGAAGCAAGAGCGTCTTTGGGTATGTGCTGTTGGTGATGTCAATCGTGTGCATCTGTGGCTTGCCCCGTGCTGTCCTAGCGCAAGTCATACACGGATCCATCTATGGGCAGGTGACCGACGCCTCCGGTGCCGCCGTTCCCAATGCCACCATCACGGTAACGGACGTGAGCAAAGGAACATCTGTCCAGGCGACCACCAATGAGTCGGGCGAGTACACCGTCCAGAATCTTATTCCGGACGTTTACGACGTCAAGGCGTCCGCGACGGGTTTCGGTACTATTGAGCAGCCTGGAATCCAGGTCGCGGCCGACACATCACCGAAAATCGATCTGAAGCTTACTGTCGGCAACGCCAGCGAAACGGTAACTGTTACCACGCAGCCTCCCCAGCTACAAACCGATAAAGCAGAAGTCGGAACTGTTTTTAATAGCAGAACCATTTCCGGCCTGCCCATTCCGAATCGCAACTTTGCCAGCCTTCAACTGTTGATTCCGGGTGCCCAGGCGATGGGATGGACGCAGAACAACGCTGAGGACGCGCAGGGTAGCCCGACCGTAAACATTCAGGGGCAGTTTTTCGCCGGTGTTGGGTATCTCCTCGACGGTGCTTCAAATCAGGATCCGATTTTGGGTCAGATCGTCATCAATCCGCCGCTGGATGCCATTGGAGAGGCCAAAATCCTGGTGCAAAGCTATGACGCGGAGTTCGGGCAGTCGGTTGCCGCCGTGGTGAATGCGCAAACAAAGTCGGGAACCAATAACTTCCACGGGAACGCATTCTTGTATAGGCGAAGCGGAGCCCAGTTGGCACGTAATCCTTACAACCAGTTCGCGCCGTACTCTGCTACGTCAACTCGCTTAACTCCGCCGGCACTATACAACCAGTTTGGAGGGTCGGTGGGTGGGCCGATTCTGAAGAATAAACTGTTCTTCTTCGGCGACTATCAGGGTGTCAGGCAACGGAATGGAGCTTCCGCTCAAGTCACCGTACCAACGGCGCTCGCTCACAATTCATGTCTGTCAGGAAATGGATGCGATCTGAGCGAATTCTTGGCGGGCCGCGGGGCGCTCCAAGGGCAGATATATAACCCGCGGACAATCGACCCGGTTACCGGCCCGGCGCCTTTTACGAACAACTTCATTCCTAACCAGTATCTCTCTTCTCAGGCGCTTTACCTCCTCAAGCTGATTCCGCTACCGAATGCGTCGGGTACGCAGGATGGCACCGCCAATAACTACAATGCAGGCGGCACCGGCGCGACGAACCAGAACCAGTTCGATGTGCGCGTCGACCACGAGCTTCGCGAGGCCATGCACGCCTTTGGCCGCTACAGCTATTTCGACAATGCAAACTCGGCAAACGTTATCTTCGGGCCGGCCGGCGGCACGGGCTTCTCGTCCATCACAAACAATTTTGGCGGTTCCGCCACTGCGCGCAACCAGAGCGCGGTCGCCGGTATGGACATCGCGTTGAATCCTAAGTTCCTCACCGACTTCCGTTTGGGATATTTGCGCTATCACGTCTCCACTGAAAAGTATGATGGCGAACAGGATCTGGCCACCATGGCAGGAATCCCGGGCCTCAATCTGGGGACGACCTTCACCTCCGGTGCCCCCGCGTTCTTTATGACCAACACGGGTGGAACTGCCGGTGACGGACTGGCAAGTTTCGGTTCGAGTTTGCAGGTAAATGCGTGCAACTGCCATCTGCTCGAGACTGAGGATCAGTATCAGCTCGTGAACAACTGGACGAAGATTATTGGCAATCACAGCATCAGGTTCGGCGCAGATCTGCGCTATGCCCGCAATCTCCGTGTCCCAAGCGATAACAATCGGGCGGGCGAACTGACGTTTAGCGCGACCGATACCGAAAACACAGCACTTGGGACGCCTGGGGGTCTGGGCCTGGCTACGTTCTTGTTGGGTGATGTCACGAATCTCACCCGTTACGTGAGCACTTCAACAAATGCGAAGGAAACGCAAAAGATTCTTTTCAGTTACGCCCAGGACACTTGGCGTCTGACGCCCAACTTGACCCTTAACGTGGGCGTTCGTTGGGAGTTGTATTTCCCCGAGGCCGTCAACGGCAGAGGGCAGGGTGGTTTCGCCGACCTCACAACCGGCGCCATTCGCGTTGCGGGTTATGGCCCGTATGACACAGCAATGAACGTTAAGAAGGACTTCCGCAAATTTGCTCCGCGTGTCGGCATCACCTACCAACTCGACCCCAAAACGGTGATTCGTAGCGGCTATGGAAGAAGCTTCGACATCGGAGTGTTCGGCACGCTCTTCGGTCATGTGGTGACCCAGAATCTCCCAGTGTTAGCCAATCAAAACCTCACCAACTCGGGCGCGAATACCGCCGCCTTCAATCTCGCTTCCGGTCCTACGCCCTTCGACTTTCCAGCCATTCCATCCAACGGCCAAATCCCAATCCCAAATGGCCTGAGCGCCAAAGTCCGCGATAACCCCCAGCTTTTACCCACAGTCGATGCATGGAACCTGAGCGTCCAGCGGCAACTTACGCAATCGGTGTCCGCGACGCTCGCTTACGTTGGCAACAAGGGCACGCACACCTTTGCCGGCGACGGCCAGACCGTTAATCTTAATGGGCCTGCCGCTTGTATTCCGGCAAACGAGAGTATTACCGGTCAAGGGCTCTGCTGGAATCCCGCGGCCCCCGCAGGTTCGCTAACCGAGACCAGCAACACGAACTTGCTTCGAAGGTACTATTCTCAGTTCGGTTGGACCCAAGGCCTAACCTACTACCACGATGGATTCGATTCTCATTACAATGCCCTGCAGGCGACCTTGGATAAGCGCTTCTCCCAAGGCTTGCAATTTACCGCGAGGTACACGTGGCAAGCGGCGTTCAACTATGGAAACAACGATTACGCTCTGATCAACAGGAAGGTCGTCTACGGAAGATATGACGATCTGCGGCAACAAGAATTCCAGCTCTATGGAAACTACAATCTGCCTTTTGGCAATAACCAGAGGTTTTTCAGCGGAGCTCCGAAGTGGGCGAATTACCTCATCGGCGGATACCAGCTAAACCCGTCTTTGAACTGGTCGAGCGGTCTGCCCTACACTCCGAGCTATGGCGAGTGCGGATCTGACATACCGAACGGTCCCTGCATGCCCAATAAAGCAGGTGGGCGTCTGCCAACACATCTCACTTCTTTCGATACCGCTTCACACAGCCGGACCTACTTCACTCCAGTTGCCACCATGAGCAAAAATGGAGCGGTTTCCGGACCATTTTCCAGGCCCCTCCTCGATCAATTCGGCGATGTTGGGCGTAACAATTATTTCGGGCCATCGTTCTTCAATACCGACCTGTCCGTATCGAAGAACACCCCGATTCATGAGAACATCACAGCCCAGTTCCGTATGGATGCCTTCAACGTCTTCAACTATATCGGTCCGGGAAATCCAGGAAACACCTGCATCGATTGCAGTGGCGCCGGGATCATCACCGGGATGGCTCTCGGACAAAGTCCGCGGCAACTGGAATTTTCAGTGACGATTAGCTTTTGATCTCGCTTCACTGGATCAGGCTGCTGTCTTTAGCAGAGACAGACTCAATGATTGGAGGACGGCCAAGGATGAGTTAGAACTCCGATTATCGGCATCGAAGGTCTCGCTACCTCCCAGGCCGCGCGGTGTACGTCATTGCGCGGTTCTTTTCGAAGTGGGTAGCAATCAATTGTGTGAGATTGTCGGAAATACCTAACAAAGGGGCGAAAGCATGTACAAATGATTTCTTTGACTGCTCAGAGAGCGCTATGCGGCGCTCCCTGAGCAGCCTTACCGCAAACGTTACATAACTGCTAATTAGGGGCGTCCCGAATGATATATAGTCTGACCCCGAAATTGTGGGGACGCAGATTAGGCTATGGGCTTTTAGCCTCTGTGCTCGGTGGAGCGGCGATGGCCCAGAGTGGGCCGTTGGTGCTGGAGAGGCCCGGACGGGTAGTTTCTTTAGAACCATATGCTCCGAACATCGTGCGCGTGACGATGAGTACCGACAAAGCTGCCGCGACAGCTGCTCCAGGCTATGGAATTGTGGCCAAGCCATCCTCAGATGGTTGGACGCATGAGCGCGACGCAGAGGGTTACGATGTGTTCCGTTCCGCGCGGATGGCGGTGCGTGTCGCCCCGGGAACTCTGCCCGAGGACCAGCAACCCAAACCTATGCCTCTGGATGCCCTCAACCTCGAATTGCGCCATCACTATTTTGGAGGAGGTGGAGGGAACGGTCCGAATGACGGCGGAAACGGCCCTCATAATGATTCTCTGCTGGTGACAACTGCAGAAGGCAAGATGCTGCTGCATATGCGCACCTGGATGATGGCGCCAAAACGTCCGGAGGTAGTGGAAACCGATGCGGATCTAAAGGGCCACCACGTGACATCGACTTTCGACTCGCCGCCGGAAGAGCACTACTACGGTTTGGGGCAGCAGCAGAAGGGCTGGATGGACCTTCGAAACCATGAGGTTCGGTGCTGGCATGACTATACGGCGCTTGGCGGTCAGGATGTTTGTGTGCCGTTCATGATATCGAGTCGTGGCTATGGGCTCGTGTGGGATAACCCTTCAAAGACGACGGTGGACCTGGGATTCAACGGCCAAAATGTATGGTCATCGGAGGTCGGTGATCGTATTTCTTATTTCGTGATTGCAGGCGGCTCAAGCGATGAAATCTACGAAGGCTATCGCCTGCTGACCGGCGTGACCCACATGCTTCCGAGAGCGATCTATGGTTACATCCAGAGCAAGGCGATCTACCCGACTCAGGATCAGGTTCTCGACATTGCCAATGAGTATCGCCGGAAAAACTTGCCGCTGGATGTGATGGTCGTCGACTTTCTGAACATGACCAAGCAGGGCGAAATGGATCTTGATCCAAAGCGATGGCCTGACCCCGCGGCTATGAATCGTGAATTGCATGCGATGGGCGTGGGAACCCTCTTGAGCGTGTGGCCACACTATTCGCCCGGGACCCAGTTCTATGAAATGCTGCTGCAAAAGGGCTGGCTGATCCATTCACCGGACGGAAAGCCTGATGCGGGAGGCTTCAAGGACTCCATCGGGCCCAACATCGATACGACAAATCCTGAGGCAGCCAAGTGGTTCTGGGAGAAGATTCGCGACCGGTACGTGAAACCGTACGGCTTCGATTACATATGGCTCGATGAAACCGAGCCCGACGTCGACCCGGCGAAAGACATCTTCTTTGTTGGTTCTGGGACGCGTTTCTACAACGTATACCCGTTATTTCACACCGCTTCAGTCTACGACGGTTTTCGGCGCGATTTTGGAGACAGCCGAAGGGTGATGATCCTGGCACGGGCGGCTTACCTGGGGGCGCAGCGCAATGGCACGGTGTTCTGGTCGAGTGATATTACCTCGACCTGGGACATGCTCAAGCGCTCGATTCCTGCGGGCCTCAACTTCACGGCGACGGGACTTCCTTACTGGGACACGGATATCGCAGGGTTCTTCTCGCCGCAACTTCCGCCCGACTACCACGCTGCACACAAGCCGCTGATCGACGGATCTGATGTACGCAGCACGATTGGCAACTACGAGGACTATTCCGAGCTGTTTGTGCGCTGGTTCGAGTGGGGCGCCTTTCAGCCGGTGATGCGTGCGCACGGTGAGCGAAATCACAACGAAGTGTGGTCGTACGGCAAGCAGGCGGAGCCGATTCTGGCGAAGTATCTCAAGCTGCGCTATCAGCTTCTGCCATACACATACTCGGTTGCATATCGCAGCTACCAGACGGGCGCTCCCTATATGCGGGCGCTGTTCATGGATTTTCCCAACGACCCAAAAGCCGCGGACATTCCGGATGAGTATATGTACGGGCCTGCTTTCCTGGTGGCGCCGGTGACGAAGCAGGGCTCGACGCAGCGCACGGTCTATCTGCCGGCGGGCTGTGACTGGTACAACTACTGGACCAATGAGCGGGTGCATGGCGGACAGACAATTGTTGCCGACGCTCCGATCGATACACTGCCGCTATTTGTAAGGGCAGGGAGCATCGTGCCGTTCGGATCGGAGGTGCTGAGCGCCCAGCAGCCGCAGACGATCGCGTCAATACGCGTGTATCCGGGAGCGGATGGAACGTTTACGCTCTTTCAGGATGACGGGAGAACGTATGCCTACGAGAAGGATGGTGGCAAGGTCACCAAGCTGACGTGGGACGACGGAGCACATCAGCTGAAACATGAAGGAGCGCCAGCCTGGAGTGGATCGGATGACTCCGTCGTGACGGTGGTGGGTAGGTAAATGGGGCACAGAGGATAGCTTGAGGCGTCTCGGTCGACGAAACCCACTCCGGTTTATATATCCGGCGATCCTTGTGGGGACTCTTGCCTGGTCGGCATCTGCCGATGCAATCGTTCAGGGCCCATCGGATGGAGCCGTCAGGCGGATCGAGTCTGGCGTGGAAATAAGCACGAAGGCTTGCGTGCTTACCATACGCCCGATCACCGCGAGCGCGATTCGGGTTCGCTGCGCGAAGGAAGCAGCGATAGAGAGCCCGAGTCTTGTTCTGCTTCCGCAACCCTCTGTGCCGGCCTTCCAGGTCTCGCAAGATAAGACCCGCGTTGTGATTGCGACAGCAAAGATGAGAGCCGTCTTCGATCGTCGTGATGACGCTCTCCACTTTACCGATAGCTCGGGAAAGACGTTCTTGTCCGAAGTTGCTGGCACGCGCCGGCTAGCCCCGGCTACGGTACAGGGCGAAGCGACCTTTGCAGCGGAGCAGGCCTTTGTCTCCCCGCCTGGCGAACACCTGTTCGGATCTGGAGAATTTCAGGACGGTTTCCTAGACATCCGAGATCTTCCCCGCCGCCTGACGCAGGTCAATAGCCAGATCGCGATTCCTTTTCTGCTGTCGAGCAGAGGATACGGAATTCTTTGGCATAACTATGGTTTGACTGACTTGAATCCGGCGGACGAACGTGTGCTGTTGACGCGAACATCGACTGGCAGCGAGACAACGGCTAACGTCACCACAGCCGAAGGCGTGAGACGAGAAATCCGGCGCGAGGGAGAATTTACCGGAAGTCTGGAAATTCCCCGCGATGGGCGATATGCCTTCATGCTGGATGTGGGGCAAAAGATGGCCCGCCGCTATCACGTTGAGATCGACGGAAAGGTCGTCATCGACTTTGCCAACTTCTGGCTTCCTCCCACGACGAGCTGGTTTGGCGAACTTTCTTCGGGCCGGCATAGCATCCGGGTTATCGGCGCGCAAGATGACCAGCCCGTGCTGTTTTGGAGGCCCACCGACGACCGCACGGTATTACGGTCTCCGGTAGCGGAGGCGGTCGATTACGTCGTTTTCGCGGGACCTACTCCTGATGATGTGATCGCCACCTATCGTCAGGTAACCGGGCCGGCGCCGTTGATGCCGCGGTGGGCATATGGCTATATTCACTGCCGGGAGCGGTTCCACTCCAGCCAGGAGATTTTGGATACGGCGGCGGAGTTCAGAAAACGCAATTTGCCGCTCGATCTCATCGTGCAGGATTGGCAGTACTGGGGTAAGTACGGCTGGAATGCAATGAAGTGGGACGAACGGTACTATCCGGATCCCGCCGGTATGATCGACCGCCTCCATGCGATGAACGTAAAGTTGATGGTTTCCGTGTGGTCCAAGATCGATCCAGAGACCGAAGTGGGGAGGCAATTTGCGGCGAAGGGATTTTACATACCTGGAACTCAGTGGGTTGACTTCTTCAATCCCGCGGCGGCGGCGCTTTATTGGAAGAATTTCAGTGAACGCATGTTATCGCTCGGCATCGATGCCTGGTGGCAAGACGCCACCGAACCGGAGAACGATGACCTGGCTGGGAGAAGCACCTTTGCCGGTCCGGGCGATAAGGTGCGTTTGCTCTTTCCCTTGCTTGTGAACAAGACCGTTTACGAGGGGCAGCGAGAGGATGTGCCGACGAAGCGCGTTTTCATCTTGAGCCGCTCCGCCTTCTTGGGCCAACAGCGTTATGCCTCCGCGACTTGGTCCGGCGACATCGGCAACAGTTGGGAGACACTTCGGAGGCAAATCACTGCCGGCCTGGATTACACCGCGAGTGGGTTGCCCTACTGGACTACGGATGCCGGGGGCTTTTTCCGTCCGGGTCCTGGTCAATATACCGATCCCGAGTATCACGAGCGGTTCCTAAGGTGGTTCCAGTTCTCAACCTTTTCGCCCCTGCAACGTGTTCATGGCTTCCAAACGGATACGGAACCCTGGCGCTATGGCGACAAGGTTGAACGCGAAATGCGCAGCTACCTCGACCTTCGTCAACAGCTGCTGCCCTATATCTATTCTCAGGCAGCCGCAGTGACCTTTCAGGGATCGACGCTTATGCGTCCCCTGGTCATGGATTTCGCGCACGACGATCATGCGCTCGCCCAGAAATATGAGTACATGTTTGGGCCGGCCTTCCTGGTCGCTCCAGTGCTTCAAGCGGGAGCCGTGCGATGGCCTGTCTACGCACCCGCCACCAAGGGCGGCTGGTACAACTTCTGGACGGGGAACACGGTGCCGTCAGGGATCGCCGACATCGCCGCTCCTCTGGAACAGATTCCCCTGCTCGTCAGGGCGGGGAGCATTGTCCCGATTGGCCCTGTCGAACAATACACAGGGGAAAAACCTGCCACCGATCTGGAGATTCGCGTCTATCCGGGCACGGATGGAGACTTCACTCTGTATGAAGATGAAGGCACAAATTACAACTACGAAGAGGGAATGCGAAGCACGATCCACTTCCACTGGAACGACGCCAAGAGAGAGCTTTCAATAGCACAACGTAGCGGGCAGTTTGCGGGAATGCTTCAGTCCAGGCAATTCAAGATTGTCGCCGTAGATGCAGGCTCCGTGCGTCAGCTCAGGTACGACGGGGAGAAGATTGCTGCGGTCGCGCCGAAGTAGGTCCGTTGTGCGGCCATCGAGTCTCTTTTCTTTTTAGACCGGAAAGCTGATGGCGCTGTTGATATGAGCATCCTCCGCAAAGACCTCCCGCCATTAGTAGCAGAAGATCACCTGAATCCCGGTTCGGATTGCAGCACATGAAAACTACCGCGGGCGGCTTAGGTGTCTTTTGTGATACATCCGCCGCTGCCAGCGCCAACTAATAAATAGGTAGACTTATGGTCACGCAACATTCATTCCGACGTCACGCTTTTTGGGCTTTCGTGCTTTTTTGTGCGGCCTTCTTTTGCCGCGCAGAAAACCCGATCGTACAAACGAATTTCACTGCGGATCCCGCACCTCTTGTTTATAAGGGCACGGTCTACGTTTACACGAGCCATGACGAGGACGATGCGACAGCGTTCAAGATGGTGAATTGGAAGCTCTACACGTCCCGGGACATGGTGAATTGGACGGATCATGGCACGATTGCATCCCTCGCGACATTCCCTTGGGCGGTACAGAGCAACCACGCATGGGCACCACAAGCGATTGAAAGAAACGGCAAGTTCTATTTGTACGTTCCCATCAGCGTACCGGGATCGCCCCATAATGTGATCGCTGTCGCTGTAGCGAATAGTCCGTCAGGCCCTTTCAGGGATACGCTAGGGCATCCGCTGATTGAGAAAGCTGTGGGGAATATCGATCCAACTGTTTTCGTCGATAATGACGGTCAGGCTTATCTGTACTGGGGAAATCCGAATATTTGGTATGTCAAGCTCAACAAGGACATGATTTCTTATTCCGGTGACATTGTGAAGATCGACTCTAAGCCGCAAAACTATCAAGAAGGCCCTTGGTTTTACAGACGGAATGGCTGGTACTACCTAGCTTATGCTTCTCACTGTTGTCCGGAGGGAATTGGCTATGCGATGAGCTCAAGTTCTACTGGTCCCTGGGAATATGAGGGAATGATCATGAATCCGGATGGCAGGTCCTCCGGAAATCATCCAGGAATTATCGATTACAAGGGGAGCTCCTATGTATTCGGTTTTAATTACGCGCTTAACTTCTCCTTGACAAACGTCCATCGAGAAAGACGATCAGTTTGTCTGGCAAAGTTTGCCTACAATCCCGATGGAACGATCCCCACGCTCAACTGGTGGGACCGGGAGGATGTTGAGCAAATCGATACCTTGAATCCGTTTATTCGTAACGAAGCGGAGACAATTGCTTGGACTTCTGGAACCAAGGCTGGCCCATGGACATTCGGGGTTAGAACCGCCGAAGATGACAAAATTGGCGTCTATGTGACGCACATAATGAGCGGCGCCTATATTGAAGTGCGCGGCGTGGATTTCGGCGATGATAGGGCAAGGAGCTTTGCCGCCAGCGTATCCAGTGACTCAGGCGGAGGGATTCTGGAACTGCATTTAGATCAAGTCGATGGGCCTCTGATCGGCTTACTAAGAGTTCCAGCTACCGGTGGATGGAACAAATGGCAAGTTATGCGAACTCCCGTCGCTCATGCAGCCGGGATACATGATCTCTATTTCGTGTTTAAAGGTCATCCCTCTCGACAGCTTTTCAACTTCGATTTCTGGAAATTCACGTGAAAGAGCGCGCCGAGACGAAGAGGAGGCAAAGGCAGGCTTGGTCTTCCGAAGGACTCGGGGCATTCCCGGTTCCTGGCGGTGATTCAGCGACGCGCGTGGTCGTATCCTGCAGGATTGCGGGACCTCCGGCAGAGCCGCATCCACCGGAAGTGCTGGCTTTCGCATCACTGTGTCGATCGAAACCAGCGTCTCTTGGGCCGTCAATAAGGCTACGTGGGCCAGGTCCGTTGCAGGTAACGGAGGCTTATCAGGTTTTCGGAAAGCTGCTCAGTCGCATCGCGTCGCTTACGGCAGTCGCGCCGCATCATTACATTGCTCGCAAAAACCGCTCCGCTCCGATCATCGCTACAATATTGGCCAATTGTTATGGCAAACCAAGGCACCCCAGAGACTGCTCCCGACTCCCTCAATACACCCGAGGTCATTGACGATTCCACGGAATCGTTCGGCGCACTCCTTTCACAATTTGAAAAAAATTCAAGGCGGTCAATCGAAACGGAGGCCTCCCAAAAAAAGGCCAGCTTGAGCAGGAACGATATGCAGAGGTGAAAGAGGGAGATATCGTTAGTGGTCTCGTTCGAAGCCTTACAAGCTACGGCGCGTTTGTCGACCTTGGTGGTGTCGATGGTTTGCTGCATGTAAGCGAGATTGCCTGGAGTCGCGTCAATAATCCTGAGGAAGTTCTTACTGTCGGTCAGCGATTGCAAGTCAAGGTTCTGAAGATCGACGCCGACAGCAGGCGCATTTCCCTTGGACTCAAGCAACTGCAACCAGAACCATGGGAGTCTGCTGCCGACAGGTATCAGTTGGGTCAGCGCGTAAGCGGCACTGTGAAACGTCTTACGGATTTTGGTGCGTTCGTCGAAGTCGAGCCCGGCATTGAGGGCCTGATTCACGTCTCGGAGATGTCGTGGGTCAACAAGGTGCGGAAGCCTGCTGATTTGCTTAAGCTCGATGACACGGTTGAGGCCGTCATCCTTTCGATCAACCCAGCCGAGCGCCGTCTCTCTTTGGGGCTCAAGCAGGCTCTCGGCGACCCATGGACTATGGTGCCGCAAAGGTTTCCCGTCGGTTCTGTTATCAATGGCCCCGTCACACGACTAACAAAGTTTGGAGCCTTTGTGCAGCTGGCGGAGGGTATTGAGGGCCTGGTTCACATCAGCGAGATCAGCGCCGAAAAACGCATCAACCATCCACAGGACGCGCTCAAGACAGGACAGATCGTGAGAGCTCAGGTTCTTGCCATAGATTCGGAAAAGCGTCAGATTAAGCTGAGTATGAAGCAGTTGATTCCTACCGACCTGGACGAGTATCTCGAGGAGCATTCCATCGGTGACGTCGTATCGGGCCGCCTGATTGAGTGCACAGCGGATAACGCCATCGTGGAACTTGGCGAAGGCATTCGTGCCAATTGCGCCGTAAGGGTAAAGACCGAGCCGGCGGCGGCGAGCCAAAGCGAAGCCAAGCTTGATCTCTCAGCATTGAGCTCTATGCTGAGCGCCCGATGGAAGGGTGAGACGAAAGCGTTGAGCGAGCAGGCTGAGCAACTTCACGTTGGTCAGGTGCGCAATTTCAAAATCGCCACGATCGATCGCGACAGAAAGCAAATCTCTCTGGAGTTAACGACCCATTTCCTAGGAGAGCTGGGTTTGTAATCCGGGGTCACTACACCAAACGTCGCCAATCGCAAGCTAACGGCCGGCGCAGGGCCCAACACTCGCGGTTGTGTTCCGGATCCCCACGACGATTGCCTCCGAGCGTCCCGGGGCATTCTGTGTAACGAACAACCTGCGGGGTAGTCCAGGGAAAGGTGCATTGTGGCTAAAGCAACTGGTTGAAGATCGCGAACGCGCGTTCCCACATTTCTGTTGCCGGGTGCTTCAACTTAGGGTCGATGACCTTGAAGATGCGCGCCAGCGCGAGGCTTAATCCGCCTGCGATGACGGGGAGACGAGCTTCCGTCTCATCGCTATAGGGCAGGTCGTATGGTGGCTCGGGGACCGTCTCGTCTAGGATGCGCTCCAGCCCGATGTCAAGGTCGAGCTTTTCGAAGGCATGGATGCTCTCTTGCAAGCCCTTGGGAATTGGCAGATCTCGCGGTTCTACCGTGATCCTGTTATTGCTCTTTGCCGTGTGCTGGGCGATCAGCAACAGATCAGCGACCTTTTGATCAACGAAATCGTAGTACCGCTTCAGGTCCTCTTTATCGACTTCGAGTTCCGCGGCGGCCCGAAAAAAATGCACGATCTGGTGGGTGCCCTGAACCCGTTTGTAGGGCTTCACGTTATGTACAGGTTGAAGGGGATTCAAATTTGGGGCTGCCATGACGTCCTCCTTGGGAAATTGAGAACTGGCTTAGGGTGGTTGCTAGACGAACATTTAGGCGCCTATTCTTTATAGATGCTTGCGCGGCGGTACCGCTGCACATTCAGTGGCAGAAAAATCAGTAGCAGGAGACAACATGAACCACCGCCTTCGCGAGGACCGTTCTCCTCGTCGCAAAGTCATCGCCATTCCGTGACGAGGGATCAAGAGGAGAGTTAAAGATGAAACAGAAGTGTGTGCTGGTGGCCGGGGCCTATGGAGTGATTGGGCGACGGGCAGCGCTCCACTTTGCTGCGCAGCCCGATACGACCGTCATCGGACTATCGCGCAGGACCGGCCTCCACCTGCAAGGAGTACGGCTGATCTCGATCGATCTCCTTGAACCGCATGATGTCCGATCAAAGCTGGGCTCCCTAAACGAGATAACACATATCGTCTTTGGCGCGTACATTGAGAAACCGACGGCACGCGAGAAGAGCCAGGTAAACGTCGCCATTCTGCGCAATCTTCTTGACGTCGTGGAAGCGGCCTCTCCTGGCCTTGAACATGTCACCTTCTACCAGGGTGGAAAGGCCTACGGCACAGACCTCGGTCCGTTTAAGACACCAGCCCGGGAAGACGATCCGCGACTGATGCCTCCCAACTTTTATTACGATCAGGAGGACCTTCTGCGTTCGCGGCAAATGGGCGCGAAGTGGCACTTCACAGCCCTTCGGCCGGAGGCGGTGATGGGCTTCGCCGTGGGCAATCCGATGAATCTGCTGATGGTCATTGCGGTATACGCGACGATCTCAAAGCAGCTTGGACTTCCCCTTCGCTTTCCTGGAACTGAGGCGGCGTATCGAGCACTCTACCAGGTGACGTCCGCGGACATCCTCGCCAGGGCAACTGACTGGGCAGGTTCCACACCGGCAGCAGCGAACGAGATCTTCAACATCACGAATGGGGATTATTTTCGCTGGCAACACATGTGGACGCGCATAGCTAAGGCGTTTCAGATGGAATGCGCTGATCCGGTACCAACACCTCTCACGAACTACATGACAGACAAGGGTGCTTTGTGGGATGAGATCGTTCGCAAGCACAATCTGCAACAAATACCCTATGAGCAGCTTGTTTCGTGGAGCTTCGGCGACTTTATCTTCAATAGCGGTTTCGACAACATCAGCAGCACGATCAAAGCTCGAAGAGCCGGATTTCCGGACTGTATTGATACAGAAGATATGTTCCTTGATCTCTTCGGAGAGCTTCGCCGGAACAAGGTTATTCCTGAAATGGCTTAACCTTGGCCTCTTGGCTTGATACGTTGGGCACCGCTGGCAGGTCGAGTTATCCAGCTCCAATTGTGCAGAGTTCGGATCTTGGCGCAGCAAACGGCAATGGCGTGCAGTATACGTTGACCCTCCCATCGTCTTGCTCACAAGATCACAATTGGATTCGCGGACGGATTTCGTGCGGATTTTTCCAGAACTTCACCCTGTCCTGCATTTCCCAAGAGCATGTCCCTACCGGATGCCGACGACAATCAAGGATCGGTCGTCTACGGGGGGACCGTTCTGCCATGCGTCGATGCTATCGAGGATGGCCCGCTTCATCTCAGGCAACGGCTGCATCGAAGCCTCTTCTACGATACGGCTCAGCCCATCGATGCCCAATTCCTGCTCTTGCGTGTCGAAGCATTCGCTGAAGCCGTCTGTGTAGATGACCACACGATCGCCGGCCTGAAGCTGGACTTGAGTCGTCGCGTTGCCGTTGACCGCTTCTTCGAGCAGTCCAAGAGCACAACTCTGCGATTCCAACAGTCGCGGCTGCTCACCGGGCCGCGCCAGCATTGCCGGTGGATGTCCAGCTCCGGCGAATACCAGCGTTCGTCCGTCTCCATTCAGCCGCACCGCCGCGAGTGTGAAATAGAATTGGCCACCAAAGGATTGCAGCACGAAGCGGTTGAGTTGCCGGAGCATCGGTGCGAATTCCGTGCCACGCTGGATGAACTCCATGATCTCGGTGTAAACACGATTTGCAACCAGCGCAGAGCCGATGCCATGCCCTGACACGTCGCAAACCATCGCATTGAGGCAATCGTCGCCCAAAGCGACGAGCCCAAAATCTCCGCCGATCGATCGGGCCGGCTGATAATGCGTTTCCACCGTACCGCGGTCCCAAACCAACCCCTTCGGCACCAGCGTTTCTTGTACCTTTGTGGCGAGTATCAACTCTTCTTCAATCTCCCGGCTGCGCTTTTCCAGCAGGCTATTCGCCAGGCGCAGGTCCGTCTCCGCTTGCCTGCGCTTGGTAATGTCGATGACAGTTCCTTCAATCATCTCCGGAGCCTCGTCACTGCCGTCGATGAGCGTCGCGTTTTCAAGAACCCAAACGGGCGCGTCGTCCTTGCGTCGAAGACAGTGCTCGAAGTTACTGAGTACCTTTTGATTCCTCAGCGTTGCCAAAAAGGTCTCCTGATCGGCTGAACCGAAAAGAATATTGCATGCGGATTGGCCTAGGTGCTTCCGGGAAGCGTAGCCAAGAATTCGAGAAAAGGCGTCGTTACAGTCTAGAATGCGTGCATCCGAAGTTCCTCGGTAAATGCCCGCGACGCTTCGCTCGAATAACAGACGATAGCGCTCATCACTGACCAGCAACTCCAGAGCGTGGGCTGCGAATCGCCGGTCGACCCAGGACGTGAGGAGGGCCAGCCCGAGGACAACAAAAGTGACAGCGGCAATTCCAGCGATGCCGAGTGTGGAAATATTCACGGCGTGGGACAAGTCTGGCTGCGCCGCTGACAGGCTAAAGTGCGCAGCAGCCATCCCCGTGTAATGCATTGCTGGGATCGCTACACCCAAGGCCGCGCTTCCGGCTAACTTTCGCCAACTTGTCCCGGCCGTGTCTCCACGGAAACGAAAAGCCAGCCACAGCGCTGCGAAGGAAGAAAGGACGGCAATGACGATCGAGAGAGCCACAAGCCGCACGTCGTACCGGCATTCGGCTGCCAAACGCATCGCCGCCATGCCGATGTAATGCATGGACGCAATTCCTGACCCCATCATGAGACTGCCGAGCACGGCTTGCAGAAGACCCATCGCCTTTCGACTCACGATGTGCAGGGCAAGGGCCGAGGCCACGATCGCGGCTCCGAGCGAAAACATGACAGTAGGCCAATCGTAGGCGACGGGGACGGGCAGGCGAAAGGCCAGCATTCCGATGTAGTGCATGGACCATATGCCGAATCCCATGGCCGCTGCTCCACCAGCGAGCCAGATTTGGCGCAGCAATCCGCTCGCGGCGGTTACCCGTCCTGCTAAATCAAGGGCGGTATAGGATGCAAGAATTGCGATCACCACGGAAAGAGCCACCAGGAAGTAATCGTAGGAACCTGCCATCGTGGACCGGCCTGTTGTAGTGGGAGATGACTCCAGTAATTACGCTACCCGTGGGCTGCAAGCTGGACAATGCTTCGCTAGAACGATTCAGAAATGCGACTTAAGACCTAGAAGCCAACGACGTGTGACAGAGGAAGTGGCACTTCCCGGAAACCTGTTCCACAAAGTGCTACCTCCGCCTGTCACGGAACGTCTTGCTGATAATCAAAGGGCTAAAGCCTTTTCGACCGCCCGAAGTAGGGCCTCTTCACTGAATGGCTTTAGCAATACATCGACGGCTCTACGCTGAGCTTCCAGTATTCGATTTTTTTCCTCTGCGTTTGCGGTGACAAAAATCACCGGGATCTCCAATCCCAGATCGATGGTCCGGGTCTGGAGTTCAGGTCCACTGGTGCCCGGCATCTGCACATCAAGGATTAGGCACGCGGTCTCATGGACACAAGGGGAGTTCACAAAGTCCTCTGCAGAGGAGAAGGACTGGACGATAAATCCCATCACTCTTAGAAGCCTGCTCGTGGAGGTGCGGACGGACTCGTCGTCGTCGACGAGTGAAATCAAGGCGCCAGCCCGAGTTCGAAAGGCCGTCGATTGAGCATCCTGAGACATCTCTGCTGCAGCCCTTATTTAGTATACAAACGAGCTATTAACGAATCCTGCAGCGAGATGTAAACAAGCGTTTTGTCTTGCATAATACGAGTTCCTCTAAACCCAGTATCGAGTCTTAAAAGAGTTATTTGAGAGGTAAAACGCCGTCTTAAACTGGGTGTGTGGGCGTACAAAAAAAGTCCGGAAAGAGCCAGCAGCCGGAGATTGAGAGAGTTCAGCTCTCAAGCCTGAAACCCAAACGGCGGGGTAAGCATCATCAGTTAATGGAGCAGATTCTGAACGAGTTGTCCGCACTTTCGAGCGATACCGCGGTGAAGGTTCCCCTCGGAGGCTATTCAGCCAAGGATTTACGCTCGGCAGTCGTTCGTGCGGCCGCCTCTGGGAACCTGCAAATATCAAGCACCTCGGATCAAGTCAATTTGTATGTCTGGAAAAGACCTTCCTGAACTCGGACCCGCGGAGGCCGCAACCGATGGGAGATAGGGATACTCACCGCTTTGCGCAACCGGACTACGTAAAAGCGCTGCTGGCCGGGGGCGTTCATGCCTTCAATCTCGGCATCACCTTATTGGATTCGCAGACACGTTTTCAGTCAGTCAACGCCGCACTCGCACGCGAGACCCAGGCATCTGTGGACCAACACATTGGAAAAACCTCACGCGAAATCGTGGGGGATCTCGCAACGCAGATCGAACCAACCTACGAAAAAGTGCTGCGCACAGGCAAGCCGGCATCCGTCCAGCTTGTGGGCCAAGTCCGGGACACTCCCGCGAGCGGTTATTGGTTCGGACTATTGCTTCCCCATCCTCGACAGATCGCAGCGAGTGCAGCAACTTGGACTATTTCGTGGTGAACGTCACACTGGAAAAGGCCTCTGCCGAGATCTTTAACACGCTCGCAACGAACTCGAAACTCCTCAGTGAGCAGGCCCCTGGCCTTATTGAAAAGTTTGATGAATCCGTTCGAGCCTATCACTCGAGCCTAAAAAAGAGTCTCAAGGAACTCGCTTGTCCGTCTGGGGAGGCTGCCAGAAAAGTCGACGGCTTTTGTTTGTCTATGGAACGGCTCGACAACGACATAGGGCTGATGCGCGAACTTATCTACGCCGTCCTCGACCAGTTTCAAATCCCAAACTGCTGATTCTGCATACCGGGTCGGAGCTTAAAACCGCGTGTGACTTTGGGATTATTACGAAACTCCCACTGCTACCAAAGTGTTGCTCGTATGTTTCGACTACGGAGACCTGCCAGGTAGTAGGACTGCGCGGGGAGAACATCCAAGACCGGGTGAAGCTGCCAAATATTCGCCGCCAACTCGGGATTAGATTCCTTGAGGTGAAGAGCGGCCAGCCACAGGTTTGAACCGACCTTGCCGCAGGTCGGACCTCTCTAAGAGGTAACCGTTTTTGCAATCAGCAGTGATTTCATCGCCCAACTCCCGCGGGTGAAAGAGCGATAAGGACAGAGCCGGTGTTGCGACTAACGGCGTTCAACCCTAACTAATTTGCTTTTTAGGCGTTCTGGTGACCCTGGGAAGATTCGAACTTCCGACCTGCGGTTTAGGAAACCGTCGCTCTATCCATCTGAGCTACAGGGCCATCTGTCGTATCGGCTTTTGCTGCTTCAGTTTACTGCAACAGGAATTGCGAGGGGAGTCGCGTCCGTTGCCCGTTGGTTGCCCAACTGTGGAACTGCGAGGTCAAGCTTCTGCATTGCTGCGACTGCATCGGCAGGCGCTGTCTTGATGTAGTAGGAGTTGATTGTTGTGACGTTTGCATGACGCAGGATCACTTAGATCGTCTTTTCCCGGCACCCCTAGCGCGGAGAGATTGCGTCCAAGGCCACGCCTCGCGGCGTGCCAGCCGCGCCAAAGCGATTCGAGCCCAGCCTTTCTCAACGCTGGAAGGATCATCCGTCCTTGCAGGTTATTGAGGCTTAGCGGCTTCCCATTCATGGCAGCAAGACTGGCCCAAATTCGGGACTTCCGTAGCGCATACGGTGAGCGTCTAGCATCTTTGCCACCGCGCTGATCACCGGAACCGCACCTTGGCTGTGAAACGTCTTCGGCCGGGTAACGTGGCTTTCCCAAACCGATTGAGTGACGTGGATCTCGTCATTCCGATGATCCTGCCATCTCATTCCGCGAATCTCACCCTGCCTCAGTCCGGTGAATGCGGCCACCGCAAAGACTGTGGAGGCTGGCTCCGGCAAAATGCCGGGGCCTGAGATCGTACTCAGAGCTGAGATGAAGCGTGCCGGGCTCGCGGGAATCTGCATGACCTTCGCCACGACTATCAGCCGGGTGATGCTTACGATCGGTTTATGAAGGGTCTGGCGTCAATGGACCGGCAATTGGAACGCAATGGCATGAAGCGGTCCTTAACCTCGGATGATGTTCGTATCGCCCATGGAAATGGGCAACCGACCGTGATCCAGGCGGTGGAGGGTGGGCACTTTCTTCAAGGCAATGTGGGGCGGGTGAAAGAAGCCTACAAACGGGGTCTGCGTCACTTCGGCTTGCTGCATGATAGCGATGCGTCCGTTCCGCTAGGTGACGTGTATACCAATACACCAAGGTTTGGGGGCTGACTGCATTCGGAGCCTCCGTAATCAAAGAGTGCAATCGTCTCGGTATGCTTATCGACCTCGCGCATGCGAATGCACAGACGACAGCAATGGCGCTCAAGATCACTAGTAAACCGGTTGTCATCTCGCACACTGGTCTTGATACGCGGCTTGGTAATAATCCTCGGATGGCACAGATGATGCGGCCGCGCCTCATCAGCAAGGAACAGGCAAGGATGGTTGCGGATGCTGGCGGAGCGATTGGCGTCTGGACGCATCTCGCCGACACGCCTCTGGAATATGCGAAGAACATTCGCGCTCTTGTCGATGTCATCGGCGTTGATCACGTCTGCATTGGCTCGGACACAAAGCTGACTCCTGCTCTTCGATTGGGCGGTCTTCCCCAGAACTTCCGGCCGGGTCAGGAACACGAACGCATCGGCGAACGGACCAACGAAGCCTGGGCCAATGAGACGGCTGGCTTCTACTACGTCGTCGTGGATGCGATGTTGAAAACGGACTTCAGCGAAGAAGAGATCGCCAAGATCGGCGGTGGAAATTATCTTCGTATCTTCGGTCATGCCGTGAAGTGGTGTCTTTATCCGGCCTCAAGTCGTTCCTAGTGGTCTCTTAAGCGATAAGCAGCGATTGTGACCAGAACGACGGACCTGCGCTGAACTCAAAGTGTCATTCAACGAGTGAGCCTGCGTGAGGTCTTTTCACAAGTAGTCAGACCATATATCGCAACACCAGAATGGTTCAATCCAAAACAATCCCTTGCCGCCGGATTCGATATCGACTTCCTAAGGGCGGGGAAGCTCACATCGGCTATTGAAAGAGCAGGAAGACCGCCGGGAAAGTATATTTCGATAAGGCGGGGGAAGGCAGCATCGCTGACCGGAAGTCCTACGTCACTAAGAAGTATCAAGCATCGGCCAACGGAGGCTTCACACCGCTGCCAACAGGTAGTCACGACAACCCGCGCATCGCAGACGCAAACCGGAAGACTCCTGCAGAATTGAAGGTTCTACTCACGTTTTTCCTCACCCAACCCGGAATACCGCCCATCTATTATGGCGACGAAATCGGCATGAAGTATGTCGCTGGCTCCCCGGACGTTGAAGGCAGCCTGGCGCGGACCGGAAGCCGTACACCCATGCAATGGGACGGCGGCAAAGACGCCGGCTTTTCTACAGATCCGGAAGACAAACTCTACATCCCTCTAGATCCCGATCCGAATCGGCCGACAGTTGCCAAAGAGGGCAAGGATCCAGCGTCGCAGCTGAATTTCGTACCTGAGTTGCTGAGACTGCGGATAGCTTCTGCTGCGCTCGGCGACGGTGGCACCTTGGAGTTTCTGAGCGACGTTGAACACTCTTACCCGATGGTCTATCTGTGTACCGGCTGGTCAGATTGGATGGAAACGAGACGATGAACTGGTCCAACGGCAATGCGTTCTTGACGCTGTGGGGTGGCGCAATCGGTGTAATCGGGAGCGGGCTACCATCGGTTTCGGATTTATCGAAGGCTTCGGTGCCGGGAACTTTGCCTGTGATTTGAAAGTCGTGGATTTCATAAGGTAGACCGTTCGACGCCATCGAGGATGGGCCTGCGGTGACCTGGAAGTGAAGATGCGGCACGACCGAATTTCCGGAATCGCCGACCAGGCCGAGCACCTGCCCGAGTTTGACGCGTTCGCCGGCATGTACCTTGATGCTGCGTGGCTGCATGTGGGCATAGAGCGCGTAGCGGTGGTTGCCGAGATCGAGAATGACGCAATTCCCGTCGGCATCGGCGAGGGGGATGTTCTTGGGGTAAGTGCCGGGAGTTTGTTCGGGCTGATTGTCGACGACGGACGCGACGACAGCGTCTGCGACGGCGAGCGCGGGTTGACCAAAGATGGCGTAGCTCTCGAGCTTTTCGCGCGGGCCGGAGTAGATGGTGCCTTCGGCGTTGAGTTGTTCCCAATCCACGGCGTAGCGCTGCGCTACCCAGACGCGTCCGTTGATCGGCATCGCGGCGCGGGTATGGCGCACTGCGTCACAACAGGAGTCCGCGGAGATGTATCCCGCGCCACGGAGCGGTGGGCCGATCTGCACCGCGGGTTCGCGGTCTACAGTGATCGTTCCTCCGGTTTCAGAGATATTCCGGCGATCCGGCGGGGCTGCGCTTGCCAGAATCACGACGCGATGCGAAAGGTCACGAGGAACAGCGGCGCCCGGAGCGAGGACGACGTTTAGAAACAGGAGGGCCTGGGCGCTCTTTGGAAGCGTTCCTGCGGAGTCGCGCAGGCCCGCCTGCTGAAGACGCGTGGCGAGTGCGGTGGCATCGAGCGTCTGTAGGACGGCACCGTCGCCGAGGATCTCGACTTTCTCGACGGAGACATTGCCGCTCGAAAAGTTGGTCACTGCGAGTTCGTAGACGAGGTGTGTCCACCCGTCCGATCCGGTGAAGGGTACCGGCGCGTCATGCACTGCGAGCAGCAACGGCGTCATTTGTTCCGCGGCGGATTGACCGCCTGCACCCACAGGCGCGACAGCGAGAACGGCGAGCAGGCAGGACGCAGTGCGGGCGCGGGTAGGAATGAGCATTGTAGTGTTCTTCCTTGGTGTGGCGTGATTGTGGGGAGCGGTGTTCCAGCATAGCTGGAATATGTATCCAGGCGAAGCAACTATATGGCGCGGCTCATCGAAAGCCGCCCCTGATGAAATGTATTGCCGTTGCGCCGGCAAGCGCAGGAGCTACACGTTGAACTTGAAGAAAAGAATATCGCCGTCTTTGACGACGTACTCTTTGCCTTCGGAGCGCAACAGGCCTTTCTCTTTGACCGCTTGTTCGCTGCCAAGCGCGAACAGATCGTCGGAAGAATAGCAGTCGGCTTTGATGAAGCCCTTTTCGAAGTCGGAATGAATGACGCCTGCGGCGCCGGGGGCTTTCGTGCCGCGGCGAATGGTCCAGGCGCGAACCTCCTGTACGCCGGCAGTGAAGTAGGTGATGAGATCGAGCAAACGATACGCCGCGTGGATGAGGCGGTCGAGGCCTGGCTCGGCTAAACCCATGCTCGAGAGGAATTCCTCGCGTTCGGCAGGTTCGAGCTGCGCGATCTCGGCTTCGAGTGCGCCGCAGATGCGGACCACCTGACTGCCTTCTTCGGCAGCGCGCTTCTCTACCGCAGTGGTGTATGCGTTGCCGGCAGAGAGTCCTGCTTCATCGACGTTCGCGACGTAGAGTTGCGGCTTTGCGGTGAGCAGAAAGAGATCGCGCGCGATCGGCTTTTCATCCGGCGCGAGCTCCACCGTACGGGCGGGTTTGCCAGCATTAAGTGCGGCGAGGAGTTTCTGCAGGACGGCGAGTTCGGCCTTCACCTTGGGATCGTTCGACTTCGCCGCTTTCTCGGCTTTGGCATGACGCTTTTCAACCGTGTCGAGATCGGCGAGGAGCAATTCGGTATTGATGATGTCGATGTCGTGCAGGGGATTGACGGCGCCGGCGACGTGAACAACCTCGGGATCGTCGAAGCAGCGGACGACGTGCGCGATGGCATCCGTAGCGCGGATGTGACCGAGGAACTGGTTGCCGAGTCCTTCGCCCTTGGATGCGCCTTCGACCAGGCCGGCGATGTCAATGAACTCCATCGTAGTGGGGACGAGGCTTTTCGGATGGATGAGATCGGCGATCTTCGTAAGGCGCTGATCAGGGACCGTGACGACACCGGTGTTGGGGTCGATGGTGCAGAAGGGATAATTGGCGGCCTGCGCTTTGGCCGAGGTGAGGGCGTTGAAGATGGTGCTCTTGCCAACATTGGGCAAGCCGACGATTCCGCAATTCAGTGGCACTGTGACTTTCCTTTTTTTCTATTGGAACATGGAGGCATAACAATTGCAGCCTGCCTCCACTGAGGAGCAGCGACTCGTCGTTGCAGTTGGCTCCGGTACGCGCTCAGGACTGCTGATTCACTAAAGAATCTTCTCGCCGCTCAGCCATCCATGCGTTGCCCAAGCTGATCTATCTTGTTCATGTGGTCGATGTGTGACATAACCTTTCCACTGAAGGCAGCAATTTGCAGCTGGCGTTTCCTACCAAAGTTTTTTTCGAGTCGCCCCCGCTTCATCTGCGTTGTATCGCCTGCGACGATTCTCGGACTTGTCATTGCGCCAAAAGCGATCGCCCAAGTGCCCGCTCCCGCGCGAGTGTGGATGCCGTTCAGTCATCTAGGAACGGGAGTCACCGTAGGCACCACGGGCGTCAGCATTGAAGCAGCCGTTCCTTATGGGGCGTATTGGAATATACGAGCCGGTGTGGGTTATCTGGGTTATGGCCGCACCTTCCAGAGCAGCGGATCTTCCACCGGATCGCCCTATGAAGCGCACCTGCGTTTAGGAGGGGCCAGGGTGGGCGTCGACTGGTTCCCGGTTGCCGGAGGCTTTCACGTCAGCCTTGGCGTTCTGGTCCCCAATCTCACGCAGGTAACGGCTCACATCGATTTGCAGCCCGGCAAGACACTGACGATCGAAGGAGTACGCTATACGACCGATGCCTCCAACCCTTTTCGCGGAAGCGGACATTCGGAGATCAGCCCGGTCGCTCCCGTAATTACGGTTGGATGGGGCAATCTCATTCCTCGCGATTACCACCAACGGCTTTCTTTCCCGATTGAGATCGGCGCAGCCTATGAAGGGGCGCCCACCGCACACGTGAGCACCAGTGGAGACATATGCCCCGCCGGTCAAAGCTGCAGGCTGGCCAGCACCGATGCAGGATTCAATCAGAACCTGAATACGGCTTTGCGTGATGTCAACAGCAATCTCGATCGTTATGCGCGATTCTTTCCCATCATCTCAGTGGGGGTGGGATACAGGTTTTAAGAGGAAGCCAACAGATCAGGACTCGGGGGCGCTGAGTCTTTCGTCTTTCTGCAAAATCAACGCGGTCTTTTCCGGTTCAAGACTTTGCAGGAGCTTGAGCAGCTTGCCCGGATCAAAGGCCTCCAGGTAATGGTCGGCCCCGTCGCAGTAATCATGGCCAAGTGTGCCGACCAGAACGATTGGTAATTGCGGCCACCCCTGCCTGACCTGCTTCACCAGCACATGGCAAGGAACATCTCTGACTCCGGCATCCAGGACGATGCCGTCCACTTTAGGAAATTTGGCCAGAGTCTGGAGGGCTTCTTCACCGCTGTATGCCGTAATGACGTTAAATTTGGCGGTCTCGATAACGAGCTTGCGGGTGGAGATGCTGCCGGAGTGTTCCTGATCGATCACGAGAAAGCAGGGTCGAATCATGCTTCGGACATTCTAGGCCGAATCTGCTGTCATAACAGGCCATGTCTTGATCGTGGCGGCAGATTTTGCGCCTGCTCGACATGACTTGCCGAGTGTGTCACGCTTTATTAAGGTTCGGGCACGCTGGTGTGCCGGCGGCGAATGCTGTGAGGGTGCATTTTGGGAACCATTTGCAATGCGTGGTATCGGGGATCGGCGTGGGACTGCAGCGAGTGGTCCCGTCCGTTGAGCCGGCTTCTCGTACTGATGACCACGCTGCTGTTGCTGGTGATGCCGGTGACGGAGCACCTTTGCAATTGGGACCACTTTCTGCGCGGCGGTCCCGACGTGGAGTTCAGCCTGCTGGCGGGGCTGTTGTTTGCCGCGATGGTGGTTCTGTCGATGAACGGGACGATGTTGCGTCCCGTCGTCATGCAACCGGGGATGCCGGCGCCGGTCTCGACCGCTGCCTCGCAGAGCACAGCGCTGCATCTTGGTCGCGCTCGCGAAGCATCAGGTCGCGATCTTCGGGGGAAGTCGATCCCACTACCGATGGCCGGATGAGCATGCGCCGGCGGCCAGTGCCGATCTTGGCTTGCACACCCCGATGCGGATCTGATTCTTTTCCGTCTCATGAAGTGACCGGGCGAGGTTCGATGGAGCGGCCGGTGCAACTCTTTTGAGAACGCGAACTGTTCGCCATCGGCTTTACCACACGGCCGATGCCGGCATGAGGGAATGATGAAGACATCCGAGGTACTCCAGGCCTGGCGAGGCATTCTTTCCGGCCGCCGGCCTTCGCTTTCTATCGAAATCACCAAGGAATGCCCGCTGCGCTGCCCGGGCTGCTATGCATTCGACGAAGCCCATCTGGGAGGCACGCAGCAGCTTCGCCAGCTTTCCGATTTTCGCGGCGATGAACTGGTGCGGCGCGTGGTTGCGCTGGTGGACGAGTACCAGCCGCTGCATGTGTCGCTGGTGGGCGGCGATCCGCTGGTGCGCTATCGGGAGCTGGAGCAGATCCTTCCCGCGCTGGAGGCGCGCGGGGTGCACACCCAGGTAGTGACCAGCGCATTCCGCCGCATTCCGCCGGAGTGGTCGCGGTTCGAGCGGCTGAACGTCGTGGTCTCGATCGATGGCCTGCAGCCGGAGCACGATGAGCGACGCAAACCGGCTACCTATGAGCGGATACTGAAGAGCATCGCGGGAAGCCAGGTGACGATCCATTGCACGATCACGGGGAACATCGCATCGCGCCCGGGATACCTGGAGGCGTTTCTGAGTTTCTGGACGCCGCAGCCGGAGATCCGCAAGGTATGGTTCAGCCTGTTTACGCCGCAGCGGGGGGCCACCGGCCCGGAGATACTTACCGCCGTGCAGCGGCGCGAAGTAATGGAGGAACTATTACGGCTCCGCGTGCTATATCCTTCGCTGGATATGCCGGAGGCCGTGATCCGCGAGATCGCAACGCCACCGAAGAGCCCGGCGGATTGCGTCTTCGCGCGAACGACCCATACTTTTTCCGCCGATTTGAAGACCAAGGTGACGCCCTGCCAGTTTGGCGGCGACCCGGACTGCGCGCAGTGTGGTTGCATCGCCACCCTGGGACTCGCCGCGGTAGGGCATCATCGGGTAGCAGCCGGGCTTACAGCGGGGCACCTCTTCAAGGCATCCGATAGTATTGGCCGGCGATGGCGTTCGCTGACACAGCGCGCACCTGAGGCCCAAACCGAAGCGCAGCCGTTCACCATCCTATGAGGCCCGAGGCAACGATGACCGAGACGCCATTGACCCAGATGCCCGAAACGCGCTCCACCATCGTCTGTGAAACCGCGGCCGTTCCCAAAGTCGCCCGCTGCGAGGCGAAGCTGCGGGAGGAGCTTGCCGGCTGCAGCGGAGACCTGCACGCGCTGGGCTTTGCGCCCGGCACATCGGGCAACGTGTCGGTGCGTCTGGATGGCGCGCGGGTGTTGGCGACGCCAACCGGCTGCTCAAAGCGCATCGTGGGGCCGGAGGACCTGGTGGTGGTGGATATGGATGGCCATCAACTGGCGGGGACGCGGCACGTGACCAGCGAGATCGATATGCACCTGGCGATCTAAAGGCGCGCCCGGATGTGGAATCTGTGGTGCACGCGCACCCGGTCTTCGCGACGGCCTTTGCCTCCAGCGGCCTTGCGCTCGATCAGCCGCTCTGCTCGGAAGTGGTGATGACGCTGGGCACGATTCCGCTGGCTCCATACGCAACTACGGGAACCTGCGAGGTGCGGCAGACGCTGGCGCCGTACCTGCAGCATCATGATGCGGTGCTGCTGGCGAACCACGGCGTGGTCACCTATGGCGACTCTGTGATGGATGCCCTGATGAAGATGGAGACCGTGGAGCACTTTGCGCAGATATGCCTGGTGGTGCGGCAACTGGGCGGCGGCGCGACGCTTGAAGGAAAACATCTCAGCGATCTGTTGCAGGCGCGTGCTGCGTATCTTCAAAAGGCAGGGCGGCGGGTGCACTGGGGCAACGGAAACAATGGCGCAAATGGAGCCGGTCGAACCTGACAGCCGACTGGACAACCTGGGGAACCCGCAGGCAATAGGGCGCGGACGCGCTTGAGCAAGGGCGGGGACGCCACGTCTCCTGCGCGCGGACCGCGAGCCAGCGGCCGTGGCGCAAGTATCGCTGAATGCAACGATATAGATACGGCGACCTTCGCTGCCGGTAGCGACAACCTCGTCCCCCCGGTTGCGGTCTCAAATCTTGATAAAAATCTTCTTGCGGTAGAGCGGCAACACGATAAGCCAGCACACCAGCACGTAAAGCAGGGAATACACCAACGAGCCGAGTGCCGGATAGGAAGGCATGACCGCGGCGATGTGCCCGGCCGTCCAGCGCAGCACGTTGCTGTGGGGGCCGACCCTAACGTGCTCAGACAGTCGGCCATCACTTCGGAGATAACGTAGGCCGAGATGGCGTTGGTGCCGAAGACCAGCAATGGCCAGGTGCCGCGCCGATAATTGCGCACCTGCACCAGAAACCAGAAGGCCGCGAGGATCAGCAGCGACCAGCCTGCGGCGTAGAGCACGAAGCTCGATGTCCACAGCTTCTTATTGAGGGGGAACCAGGGGTTCCAGACGAAGCCGAGAATGACGCCGGTGACTCCCGCCGCCGCGAGGCCGAGCGCCTTACGCGAGTCAGATAGCTTCTGCGAGCGCAGGAAGAGACCGGTGAGCACGCCGATGAGGGTGGTGCCGAGCGCCGGGATCGTGGAGATCAGGCCCTCCGGGTCGCGCGTGCCTTCATAGAGGTGTTTTGCGGAGAAGATCTGGCGGTCGAACCAGGTGACGATGTTGCCGTCATGGTCGAGGAAGGGCACATCGCGGCCGGGCATGCCGAAGCCGGGAACCGGCACGAAGCGCATGATGATCCAATAGCCGACCAGACAGGCGACAAGCAGACCGATTTTGTCCACCGTGGTTGGCGGGCCCGCGGCAGAACCTGCCGGGCGGCGAATCCAGATGTAGAGCGTGGCAATGATGAAATAGCAGAGCGCGATGCGCGGCAGACGCCCGGTAATAGCGCATGGTTGAGAGGTGGAAGAACGGAGCGCTGTTCACCACCAGGCCGAGCAGGAAGATGATGATGGCGCGCCGCGCCGTGTGAGCAAATAGCGAGGCGCGTGTGACGCCGCGCGCCAGTCGCGATTCGGTAGAAAAGACGATGGATGCGCCGACCAGGAAGAGAA
>CAVWNU010000013.1:0-608888 GCA_963756435.1 uncultured Acidobacteriaceae bacterium
CGAGTGAAGAGAAGTATCTGAAAGTTCTATAAATAATCGTTTGATCTTGACATATAATAACTCCTGCTAGGTAGACACGAAGATGGAGATCATACTGAGGTTTAAATCAAAACAAGAATAGATGTTACTTATAAATGAAGACAATTAAAAATTCCATAACAAAAAAGTAGAAGTTGATCTGATGAAAGCCATTACTCGACGTCAGGCCTGATTTACCAGAGAATCGAGGCGCAGAAGAGAAAATTGACTACCAGCCAAACTGTTGATAAAACACCGAGGGAGACCCTCTGGATAAGAATCTGGTTTGCAAAAGCTACATTTAGTTCGTAACTGCGTGCTTATATATCATATATCTGCAGTACGGCAGTGCAAAATGAGCAGATCAAACTCATGTGATCTTAATCCCCATGCGTCTCATGCTTGGTAAAGTGTGATATTTGCCTTATTTCATGACCAGCCACACACATAATACCTGGCCTGAGTATTGTATTTGCAAGACAAGTCAAGCCGCGATGAACCTCATCTGTTGAAAACCGTATAGAAGTTAGGCACAAGACTCAGGTATCTAACTCAATGTAAGAATGTTCCTTCTTTTCTTGGGACGTGGTTTTTATACTTTATAGTACATAGGATATATTTCGGCTTAACATAGCGCAGTGTTTACTAGACCCATAAAGGCAAATATGTATACTGACTTAGTAGTTATCCAAGAAATCCACTCTGGACTTGATAGACATTGAGACATGTTTTATTCATGAGAGCATGCATGTCCTAAAGTGCAAGGATAGAGGGAGAGCTTTATACAAGATGGGAGGGGCGGGGGGGTATGCTACACCTGTCATGATTATCATCGACTTAGGCTGAAAGGAGAACGCAACACACAAACACCAAGAAAGAGGAATTAGACGAGAGTCTAAATCATGTCTATGCTCATTCTCACATAATATGACCAGACCAGTCAAGAGACAGAAATTAGTCATTCGCATGGATGATACAGAGCTCCTTTGCATGCCAGATGCGGCGGCGACGCACGACATCTGCGCCGAAGGTATCCTTGATACCATCATAATCATGGCTGTGAGCAGGATCACCGGCGTGAGCATCATCGTCGGCGAACGATGGACGCAAGAGGCGGGCTTCTTCGACGCTAGCGCCGAACTCGTACTCTCCGCGACAGAGAACTGTCACACCGACGGAGGCGGTGGTGGACTCGCCGCTTTGCAAGATGGGGAGGGCTTGCTGCAGCATGCCGGTCCAGACTAGGCGGCGGGTGAGGTCTAGAGCAACATTGTTTGGTTGATGGCGGAGACTGGGCTGGAGACGGAGGAGGGGGTGGATGGCGCGAGAGGAGCGATTGCGGACGGTGACGGTGAGGGTAAGGAGGTCGTCTGTCTTCACGCGGAAGCGAGAGCGGCCAGTTTGTTCTACTCCTGGGGTGGTCTCGGATGAAGATGGGGAGATCAAGGAGAAGGTCATTTCAATGTCCTCGAGACGCATGGCTTCGACCATGCGGTTGTTCAGTCGGAGGTTTCGGAGGTCAATGCTACCCTCGCGTCCTGTAGCAGGCTCTTTCCAGCCTCCAAGAACTCTCTTCAGGAGCTCCTCACGGAACCAGAAAGCTTCGCGGGAGGCTGCCTCAGCTTCGAAGGAGAGCTTGTTGGCGCTCACAACGAACTGTCTCCGGGTTCCGGTGTTGACGACGGGAATAGAAGCATGAGGGTTATCGAGGTAGACGCGAGGTAGGACAAGGACGAATCGACAGACTTGACCGGGCTGCAGTTCTCCACCCACGGAGTACTTCCCGCTGGGATCATCTTCAGTTGCCTCCGGCGAGACGCTTGTGATCGTGCTCGCTAACGCGCAGCCACACCGACAGGGGACTTGGCCATGCGTTACGCAGGTCAAGCAGCACAACACAGTGATCAGGTCCATAGGCCCCATTGCCAAGACGGGACAGGACCTGAGAGAATGGATCATGATCAGTGGTGGAGAGCAACGCATCCGGCTTCTCCGAGCCTAACGGGTGGTTCGAGGTGGTTCTTCCAGGCAAAGTCGCCACTGAATGGTAGGACGTCACACCGGGCGACCTCCACGCTTGCATTAACCGTGACAGTCAAAGGAACAAACAGTTGCCGGGTATAGAATATATCAGGCAATTCACCAGGAGCTGCGCCAACGCAGGAGTAGTCGATTTGCACGGTTGTATCCTGCAAACCAGGCTTACCCAGAACATCGACGGTAAAGGTTGCCTTCTGGCCAGCTCCAATCGAACAGTCGCTCGGGTCTGGACCTTCACGGCGCCATCGCAGGGCAGGCTTGTTTGCTAATTTCAACTCGAGCTCATAAATCTCAACGGGCAATAGATCCTTGTTTCTGAGAGCGGACTGTAGCTGCCTTGTGGTCGAATCTTGGAAGGTGAATAGAACAAAGTCCACAGGGCACGAAGATGCGTTCTGGAGTGTGATAGTGAATGACTTGACTTCACCTTCCAGCACCATCAAGGCCGACTGTGATAAAGACATAGATTCAATGACAAGGGATGGCTGCTTGCCGATCACTTTGACCTCACATGTTGTCGTCTCGGGGCCCTTTTTGATGTCCACCTTGCCATCTTTTGATGTTGTCGAGCTCCAGGAAAGCGGGCGTTCTGTCAAGGGCTTCTTCGCCCCTAACCCTGTTCGCTTGAACTTAACCTCAGGTTCGGGCCTCCAGAATGTCTTGAAGATAGGGAATCTTCCGCATACGACAGTGTCGCACTTTCACGATACAGCCGGTAATGTTGAGGCTACCTTCCTCGTGAGCGACGCCCAGCACCAGTAACGTCCTGAAGAGACAGATGGGGCAAGGACGATGTTTTCTGCCACAGCATCAAACGACACACCGCTACTCTCTAAGCGCAAGTGCTCAATCTCAATCTCGAATTCATACGGATTCTGAAGTGTCACTCGGAACGAGGCAGACTCATCGGTGACCGTAAGCAATTCCAATGCCTTACTACTGACCTTGGCAAAAGGGTTGTACAGGAACGGGTCCTTTTTCGACTTCTCAGTGCCTGCAGTAACAGCATCTAGTTCTGTCTTGTTCCGACGAACGGGGCGTTTGGGATCTGGAAGTGCCAACAATTGGACATCACGGATAAGAAGTCATCCCAGTATTCTGCAACCATATCAGCGGCACCTAGTCTGGTACCAGCGCCCACAGTACGCTTGATATTATTCAAAAGGCGGATTTGTTCGTCTTGCGGAAGATACGGCTGGGCATCTGTATGCATCGCCCAGCATCAAATCTCCTCGAATGGTCTGCAAAAGCTCGACTGTAAAGCGAAGAACGCCATTGAAATCAGGAAGTGCTTCGCAGCAATTGATGCAAGCCTTAAGAACATCGATCTTCAAGTTCAGATCACCATACCGATCTAAAACGACATGTCGGAATGCCCTTTCAGCAATACTGGCGACTGAATCATATTCAGGAGCCTTCTTGCAGTCCACTGACAGCGGATGATTGGCTTGATCTCTTCTCCCATTCATAAAACGACGAGGGCTGAACACCATATAATCTCTCCAATCGTGGCAAGAAGAAGGCGCACACTTGTTCTCCATATTGCCTGAGCCTGTATCAAGGGCATTGACATCAAAAGCGGCATCGCTAAGAGAGGCCAGTCCAGCAGCGGGATGAATTCCCACCTCTGCAGCACCGATCTTGCGTGCTTGAACCAAGCTTGGTACCATGACGGACAAGAAGTTCGCGCAAAATGAAAGCCTTCTTCCTTGGTAGATCAAGGGTATTAAGCACGGACACAACACCAACAATAATGGGCACAGCATCAGTAGCAGGCAAATCCGCACCTGGCGGAGTGGCAACGCCCGGTATAGGAAGTTCGCAATTTCAGACTTTCGAAGAAGAACAGTTCCTCGTAGGGAGTTCTGAGTGGAACAGTGGAATCAAAGGTTCGTTCATCACAATGTGTTTCAAGGCATTGTCATCTAAAGCACCGTCGCGAACGCGGGCTGACACCAACAGCCTTGATAATCGAATGACTGTCTCAGAGAACACCAGTTGTGGCAGAGGCTCATCCGTGATATTGGCGGCGCGGTTGTAGAGATTTAAAATATTGTGTGCGAGATCTGGCAGGAGGTTGGCTAGATTCTGCAGGGAGATGACCCGGTTTCCAGCACTACTGGGCGTAGCTGAATCCCGGGAAGATTTAGAGGACTTGTCGGCAACCGGATACAGAACCGATGGAATCTAGTAAACATAGTAAGCTTTCCGCGACAAGGTTTACTATAGTTTTGGGTATGCGACATACCTGGAAGTCCATGCCCGCCCATCCAAACAACAGCAGACAAAGCAGAATTGATTCAAGTGCTTTGGCATGCCAGATATAGTCACTGCCGGCTCGGGCATTGTTCACGGCTTCTGTCAGTTCCTTCAGAGCATCTGGCCACCTTCCTGCCTGCAGGAAAAGAGTTCCAATGACCACTCCGGCCCGGCCCTTGATTCGGTTTTTAGTCCTGTCAGTGGCACTCACCCCACTGACAGACATGCGGTCACGGCTATGCTCCTTTGGGGACGCTACTGATGGGGTCCTGCTGCCTGAGTTTGTGCGGCTGGATAAGTGAATTGATCGCGTGATCTCGTCAAATGTTGTAGGAGTCTCAGTGATCGCTAGGGGCTGGGGAGCTGGCATTAGGCTCAGTGGGGTATCCGGTGCCCCATTGGGATTAGATGGAAGCTGCGCAGGCAGAGTCATCCTCCAGGTATTTAGTAGTCGGTCCACAGGGCGTGGTCGTAGTTCCGGGTTCCGGTGCGGGCCCCAAGAAGATGCTTTAGGCGAGTCAATTGTCGGTATACTTTGGATAGTCTTTGCAAACTCGTCCATTTCAGAGAGCAAGACCGAGGTGATATCGCACAGGACAGTCTTCATCGTGGTGGCTTTGGAGGCCTGAGGCGGCGGAACCCAGAGAACATTATCGGGTCCGTTTGTGACCTTGTCCATGCCTTCATGATCGAATACTAAGAGTTGGTTCACCAATGCCCGTGGGTTTCTCTCCTTCATTCCATCGAGCTCCTCCAACAGCTGATCGAGTCCCTCTGGAGTTGGGTGCTTTTGGGTGTTCCCTCCTGTACTGGGTGGTAGTTCTGTTCCATCTGCTATCGCGATAATCACCAATGGTTCTCTGTAAATCTCAAAAGGGAACAATTCGAGGTGCGACGTAGGGGGAACCGAGAACGAAAGGTCGTAGAGGATCATGCCGGTCGGAAATGCCAGCGGCGAGAACATGTCTAGTCAAGAGCAAATTAGTACACATTGCAGCTAAATGGTACTTCCACTGGCTTTCTCGCGAGCTGGGTTGCATACTTCTGTTTGGCCGAGCATCGGGGCTGATATCCCCTAATCGAACTACATTCTCGGCTTGTAGTCGGGCAGCGAAATTCAAAAAGCGCGAGCGCTTGATCTTTCCGATAGGAAGTAGGAGTGCCCTAAGGCGCACAGGCGCAATTGGAGACAGAGGGTCAACACCCATGCTGTCGAGAGCTGTTGTGCAGGCGTTTCGATATCAAGCCCGCATCCACTCGAGTTGACCTTCCAGATGTCATGCGTTGGGTGGTTCAGCAATAAAAGCCGAGATGGACAAGCGCCAGATCCAAAGGATCCCAAATAATATCTGGAGACAAAGCCAGCAACTTGCTTCGTTTCCTCCTGATGAGCTCCGAATAACAAATGGCTGAGGTAATGTTGCATACGTGGGGGTTTTGGCTTACCGTAAGTATACTTAGGGTACTTTCATACCCACTTAAATAGTGTGGGTAGGGAGGTACCAGTACCTTGGAGTTACGTACAGCTCACGTAAAGGCGGCTACCGAGGGCAGTTCCCGATAAGAGATAAGTAAACTCCGCAGTCTCCGAGTTGTTTGTCGTCTTCGACTTCTCTCTCCGCGCCACCTTATGCTCTGTTTCTTTCGTTTTTGATCCTAGATCTTATCCAGCGTTATACCGTTGTTTCTTTTGTTAGCTGGTTACTGGCACCTCGTGCCATCAGCCCAGACGTGTCGAAATCCGACTGCAGCCTAGACCACCCTCGATCTTAAGTTCGGCTCTCTGCTGCCACACCATGAACTAAACTTTTATTATATTAATCAAGTAGCTTGTTATCACGAGCCAACAAGATAGACTACAGAATGGCTATGAACGTCGATTTCAACGCCTTGAAGGCGCGGACCATGGGGTCTGGAGCCGACGAGGAAGCAGTGACAGTTGATACCAGAGGTTTGATTTCAAAGGTTCTGGCCCGATATTCTGGTAAATGGTAAGTGCAACTCGCTTCTATATTGTGAATCTCAGTCTGACGTATGTGCTCTCCAACAGGACTGTACTTCGAGAAATGATTCAAAACGCCGCCGATGCCTCTGCAACGAAGGTGACAATCAAGTTCGAGACTCTTCCTTCGACTACAGTACCATCCCCATCAACAAATGACCCAACTGCACAGCTCAAACATACCATAAACAACCACACTCTTCGGCGTCTCTTGATTTCAAACAATGGTTCTCCATTCAGTGAAAAGGATTGGGCACGACTGAAGCGTATTGCAGACGGAAATCCCGATGAGACGAAAATCGGTGCGTTTGGTGTTGGATTTTACAGTGTTTTTGACGACTGTGAAGAACCATTTGTGTCTTCTGGCAGCCAGGCCATGGCTTTCTACTGGAAAGGCAATGCGTTGTTCACACGCCGACTGGACCTCGGAGAAGCTGCAAGCCAGGACACCACCTTCGTTCTGGACTACCGCAACGACTCTTCTCCGATTCCATCGTTATTGCAGCTGTGTCAATTTTTATCAAGCAGTCTCACATTCGTCTCTTTGCAAGAGATAGAGCTCTGGCTGGATGATTGGAATCTTTTACGGCTATCGAAGAAGACTGCTCCCAGTGTTGATGTTGCAATTCCCAGAGACATTGACACCAAGACTGAAGAAGGTTTAATGAAAATTGTCAAAGTCACCCGAGAAATTGCGCAGGTTGACGCTTCCTGGATGCGAATTGTGGAATGGAACCCAAACGCAAGCATATTCCGTCTGGACAATATCCGTGATACAACAAGCTCGCTGCGAAGCTTCTTTTCAAAGTTTACTGGTCAACCAGAAAAGCAGACTCATCAGCAGCCTGAGCATGAGCGCCAGGAAGAGTCTAGCAACATGAACACAATGCTGACCGCATCGGTCTTTTTGCACATCAACACGGCATCGATCCAGCCTTCTATTAGTTCTTCTCTGAGCAAGGAGCTAGAACGAGCTACACGAAAGCCTCCCCCTAAGAGAGCCACCATTGCCATTTTGACCCCTTCGTATGATGCCAACATAGCTACTGGGGCATCTTCGTCACAGTCAGAAATCCTTTCATCAATCCTGCCTACAAAAGCTGGAAGGGTGTTCATTGGTTTCCCTACACAGCAGACTACTGGCTTAAATGCTCACGTATCTGCACCATCTGTGATTCCTACTGTTGAACGAGAGAGTATTGATCTGAATACTCGGTATATCAGCAAGTGGAATCTCGAGATGCTGCGTGCGGTTGGTGTGGTCTGTCGAATTGCTTGGTCCGCGGAAATGGCTACCATCAAGTCCAAATTATCATCAAAAATTGGACCATCGCGCTCAAAAATTCGAAAGGAAGACATCGTCGATGTACTACCAGAGGCTATCCACACTGCGAATCAATTTGTGTTCCGTGAATCCACCCCGTCTTCGGTTTTGGGTCAGACGATTGAAGATGCGTTCTGGATGTGCAACAAGAACGCGTCTATCGAAGTTCTTTCTACCTGCGGTGTCATCCCCAGCCATCAGACTCGCATTGCGCCCAAAGAACTGAGCTTCATGGACTCGATTCCTGCTTTGCCTGACGATTTTGTGAACAACGCCAAAGACTTTGTCAAAAGGCTCACCGATTTCGGTCTCGTTACAGAAATTACGGTATCAGACATCAAACGTGAGCTCGAGTCCAGCACGTTGCGCTCTAACCAGGTTGTTGAATTCATTGCCTGGCTTGGCCGCAAAACGGTGGCTGGCCAGCTTGATAGGCTGTCAGTCCAGAGTCTATTGCGCGTAGCAGTGGCCAATGACGAAGATAAAGAAGGACATCCCACTCGCTTGATTATTTTCGCGGATATTACTTGCTTCTTGAACCCCCAGCGTATTCCAGCAGACCTCCCTGTGCCACCGCAGTGTAATTCCGTTCCGGTTTACCAAATCTCTGGGCAAGCCGGAACTGGAGGCGCTCGGCTGGGTTGAGCTGCAAATTGTTCCTTGGCTTCGTTGGCTCGTCAACAATGCCGGAGACCGCAGTGTCATTGTCCATCGACCAAGACATTACCCAGACGGCATCATTCTCTGGACAGATCTTGCCTGTTCTATCAAAGCAGTGGGAGCCCCTCAGCCAGGCTTCTAAACAGACGGTTGTCTCAATACTTCAACCTCATACTGTGATCCCAACTAGACTTGGAATGAAACAAGCCTTCTCAGACCTACTTTGCATCTGTGCGCCTTTTTGATGACCTTCCCGTGGTTCATGGGTTGAACGGCGTCAAAGAGAAAATCCTGGTATCACTTGGAGTTCGCAAAACGGTTGAGCTTGGTGTGATCTTTGATCGTCTTATCAACACTCCTACGTCCAGCGATGCCAAAGGACCCGCACCGAGAAAATGGAATCACGTTGATCTCATTCGATACCTTACCTCTGTGCGGGAGGACATTCCTGCAAACGATATCCAGAGGCTCAAAGGTACGAGTATCTGTACTGCCGAAAGCGACAGCGGTTCCCAGGGAACACGGTACAAGATATCTGAACTTTATGAGCCAAAGGACTCCCTTCGGGCTCTTGGGCTACCGGTGCTCGAGTGGCCAGGCATCTATACCAACAGTAGCAACGAGGGCAAGTTTCTTACAATGATGGGGTTGAAGAGCTACCCATCAGCTGTTGAACTCATCCGGCTCATGACTGCCGGAAGTACAGAGAAAGACAGCCGAGCAACCAAGGCTCTGTCGTACTTCCTCAGTGAGTATTACACAAATGGGTACGCTGCATTCGATATCAGCGCGGTCACCGTGCCATTCCTTCCCATCGAAGACTCTGATCAATTGAGTGTGCCTAAGAAATGCTTCACCGACGAAGGTGCAGCTCTGTTTGGCTTCAAAATTCTTCGAAAGAACCTCCACGCCCATGCCTCAAAACTTGGAGTCAAACCTCATCCTCCTATGACGGACTGTCTTCAGGTTCTTTCAAAGCAGCCCCCTACTACCCAAAAGGATGCTCGCATTGTCTTCAAGTATTTAGCAGGCCGGGTGGCAGACTTGAATTCGCAGGATATCCAGCGTATTAGCCAGGTTCCAATCATTCCAATTGCCATCCACAGTCAAGCCGAAAAGGCGCCCAGAACCCGTCTTGTGGCGCCTAGGCTTTGCTATCTTGGAGACGGAGAAGACTACAAAGGAATCTTTGACTTTGTTGATTTCGGCCAAGAAGCGAACCTCTTCCTCATGGCCGTCGGCTCAAAACGGGAGCCCACTAAGATCGAGATTGCGCGAATGCTGGTCAAAGAGCCAGCTCGCATCTCTGCTGCGTTCCAAAGTTCTGAGAAATATTTGATGCTTCTCAGGACCCTCGCGGAGCACCTCCCAACCCTGAAGAAGGATAAGGATCTTTTTATTGAGATGAAGCGAGCTCCATTCCTCATGGCGAGCCGAGATATTCCGCCCCGTGGCACAGATAATGGCGACAAGGAAAAGTCCAAGGAACCCCTTGATGAAGACGATGATCTGGATATCAGAGAGTGGAGCTTGGCATCTGCAAAGGACATTGTTGTGGTAGATGCTTTCCAGAGTTTCAATCTGTTCAAAGAGCACATCCTTGCCGCGCCACAAGAGGAAGCACTGGAGAACTTCTACACTGCCCTTGGTGCCATTCCATTGAGTGGTCTTGTTGAAGAACAAGCGCGGTTTGGCAGCGTGGCAGCTGATCAAACACTTGCCGTCAAGCTGCACAAATTGATCCTAGAGCGTGCACGGCTCTTCTTGCATGATCAACCCGCCGATTCTATCCTGCATGGAACTCGATGGCTAGAACATTCCTTCAAAGTTCAGGTCGTGACCGCGATATCTCTCACGAGATCCCTCAAGGGCCGACGAGTTGCACACACACAAAAGCGAAATGCCATCGTCGCAGAATTGGGGAGGAACTGGGGTATGTGTATCACCCCGGGTCGGTACGATCTGTATGAGATCAGTCAGTCGTTAGTGCATCTGATTCTGAAGCGGCCCAAGCTGCATTCGACCCTTACACTAGAGATGCTGTTGAAGACAGATCTTCTGGAGCTCCGGGCCCGAGGTTACAACGTGGAACGTATTCTGAGACAAAAGGCCCAGGAAGCCCGGGTGGCAGAAGACAAGCGTCAAAAGCAGGTTGAAGAAGAACGGCGTGCCTTGGAGGAAAGAGAAGCCGCATGGGCTGCGACCCAAGCCCAACGTGCGGAGGAAGACAGACATGAGCAACAGGCCCAAAATGCGATGCCGGGTGTCTTCCCTGAATCACCAAACAATAACAAGATGTTACCAGCGGAAGCACATGCTCCTCCACCAGAACCTATGCCTGAGCGTCCCAATCGCGGCTTGTTTGCCAACTTGTCGAAGCGATTTGGCTTGGATGGTAATAAACCCGGCTCCTCTGGCTCTGGGGAACAATCCAAATCTTTGCTACCCGAATCTTCTACACCTCCACCGCCGCCCTATTCTCCCAGCGACCCCCAGAAACCGCGCCCAGAACAACCTGTATCTGTCAACTCCCCGCATCGCTTGAACTCCGAGCTTCTCTCCGCCGTCCAAGCATGCCGGCCCCACGGATCTTCCGATGTGTATAGCCGACCGGAGACGAATCAAATCTCCGAAAGCAAGTCATACTGTGACGAACGTCCAAGCCACGACCTGGAGTTCGTCGCTACACTTCCCAGCGGCGTCAACGTACTGTTCACAAGGACAGTCACGGAACGATCCACATTCCTCGCAAGCAACCGTGCAGGCTTCAATCTCTTCGCCTCGATTCTCCTCGACTGTGGTTCAATCTTCTCGATGCGAGCTGACAGTCTCAGCATCTTCTACGACCCAGGTGGCAAGACAATCGCCTTTAACCGGGCAGGTAGTATCTTCTGCAACTATTTCTATTTCCAGCAGTTGCAGGAGCAAGCCCTGCTCCAGAGTCCCGCCCCCGACCGTACTGACGCTATTGTGTATTGGTGGGTGATCCTTTGCCATGAGCTGGCGCATAATTTGGTCGGGGACCACAGCTCGGCGCATAGTTACTACACTGAAGGCTTTGTGGCGCAGTATTTCCCTAAGGTTGCTGTCAAGCTTGCTTCGTTGCAGGTGCCGGCTCAGGCGTCTCTATCTAGACAGACTTGATTTTTTACAATGTTCAATACCCTCATATGATGTTGGATTTGCTCGATTTGCTCGATTTATGTCCCTTGTGTCCCTCCCTGTCAATAGTGTAGCTCCAGTGGATATTAGGATGTTCTAGAACGCTAGAATGTCTCAGTTCAAACCTACACAGTAGCAGACGGTATCTTCAGGGATCTAACGGTTTTTCCCGGTTCCCCTGTTCTCCTTTTCGGGCCACTCGGGCTTACTCGGTTTTCGACGAAGTCCATCATACATAAAGTAAATTGCTTGGCAATATTTTTAGGTTACTGTTAATTAAATTACATGCATATCGGAGAAATAACAGTTAACCAGTAAGTATACAAGTAAGTACATGCAAGTCAACACGTCTTGCCACTCGGTGGAGCACATCCGTTGGTACCCGCTTTTGCCCTTTTCGCAACCTTAATTTTTCGTGACCTTTGCTTCATTTTTCACGCCTCATGTATTCTTAGCTTCTCCTCCCTGGCCTTGGGACGTGGTGATCTGCTACGTTCTTTTCTCTCCTTGTATCTCTTTCCAATCATTCGTTCGTCATTCCCTCTGGGGTGTGCTTGGCACATATCGCCACTTTCTGACCCCAGTCTGCTAGGTTAGCGGCGATCTCCTGGGGTCCATTCTCGGAAATAGATGGGCCTGAGCTGCAGACGTCTCTGAAAGCCTCACTATCTAACTGATCCCGGGAGCTATCGCGGGGTTTGGCAATCGCACCCTAACTACCCCACTCCATACATAATCTTTGAACAGTATCACACCATGGCGCCAATGCTAGGTCATTGGGACGCTCCCAGCACCGGGAGCCTCGTGTTCAAGCATAATGCTGACTTGCCCAAGAACATCTTATATGTCGATGCATATGACTCATTCTCCTACAATGTGGTCGCCATGCTCGAGGAAACGCTTGGTGTCAAAGTCACAGTGATGACCATCGACTCGGAATGGCCCAATTCCAATATGAACGATTTCCTCCAACACTATGAAGCCATTGTTCTTGGCCCAGGACCGGGAAACCCAAATGTGTCCACCGACGTTGGTATCATGAACGATATCTGGAACCTCAAGGACTCCGAGCTCTTACCGGTTTTTGGTATCTGTCTCGGTTTCCAAAGCCTCTGTCTTCACCATGACGTCCCGATTGAGCAATTGCCATATCCGATTCATGGTCAGATTCACAAGATCCGCACCACCTCGAAGGATATCTTTGAACATATCCCGGCTGTTGATGTGACTCTTTATCACTCGCTATATGCCAACGCGGCTGCTTCAACTCCGGCTGATTTGGAATATTTGGCGTGGCTGTCTCTGGAAGACCTTCCCAATGCACAGATTCCCATGGGGGTCCGGCATTTGCATAAGCCCTTCTGGGGCGTCCAATTCCATCCAGAGTCCTGCAAATCCGAAATCGACGCCTGCAAGACCCTTCTACGGAACTGGTGGAAGAAGGCTCTTGCATTCAACAAGATCAATGGACGTGGCGGATACGAGCCCCTCCCTGAGACGGTCATCAGCCCCCACACAGCTGCCAGCCCGTTCCCTGAAGCTGCATATGAAATGCTGCAGTGGTGCAAATCCACTTCTTCCGTTTCGGCTTCTCGGTCTTTCAAGCGACATGGCTTGACTGCAGAGGCGATTAGCGAACTCTTCAACAAGCCAGGTTCCCCCACAGTTCTGTTCCAATCTAATGGGCGATACACGATCGCCTCGGTGCCCAGTCCGGACTCTTGGCGGTTCGAATATCAGGTCGAGACACACAAGCTCCGAATGCTGCAGCTGCATGGTGACTGCAAAGTGGATGAGAGTACTCTTGCCGTGGCTCAGCTTTGGGACGCTTTACGTTACTTGATGGATATGAAGAAAGTCCATTCTGGAAACCCTGATGTTCCTTTCTGGGGTGGATTTCTTGGCTATTTCTCCTACGAACTTGGACTTACATGTCTTCCTCATTCGGAGCGCTCGCAGGCATCGGCGTCAGCGAAGTCTAGCACTGAAAAGCCTTCGTATAATAATTCTCCATTTGCGGACCCGCCTGATGTCAGTCTTTTGTGGTGCGAAAGAAGTATCGTTTTGGACAACCTCACTGGCAACATTGTCATTCAGTCCACCCGTGAAGACGACAATACCCCTGCAGGATGGCTTGATGAGAACCTGCAACTGCTTCAGGACTTCTCAGTGGACAGCAATGACCCAACATTTGATCCATTATTGAACTCGATCTTTCGCGAAGCCAAGATTCAATTCCCAGAGGAAGACAAGTACAAACGTCAAATTGAGTCTTGCAAGAAAGAACTCGAGGCTGGTGAATCTTATGAGCTGTGTCTGAGTTGTGAAACATCAATCACCTTGCCAGTTCCGGAAAAAGAGTCCGATCGCGTCGCGTTCCCTTGGAAACTCTTCAAGCGATTGATGAAATACAACCCCTCTGCATTCAGCGCCTTTGCAGACCTAGGAGATACCAAGATTGCCAGCAGCAGCCCAGAATGTTTTCTCAACTGGGACCGCGAGTCGACGCTAGAAATGAAGCCAATGAAAGGCACTGTTCGCAAATCGCCAGATATGACCTTCGAGAAAGCCTGCGAGATCCTAGGCTCGACCAAGGAGATGGCCGAGAACCTGATGATCGCGGATTTGATCCGCCATGATCTGTATGGTATCTGCGGGTCTGGCGGTGTCCATGTTGAGAAACTGTTGGAGGTTGCAGACTACGGGCGAGTCTACTCAATGATCACGCACGTCAAGGGAAAGATTCGCCCCAATCAACCCGGTTTCGCCGTCCGGGATATCCCCCAGCTGAAGACCTCCAACATGGCCGTCCACGGCCTGACTACCTTGCAGCGGTGTCTACCCCCAGGCTCAATGACTGGTGCTCCAAAGGAGCGCTCTTGCATGCACCTGCGAACAATTGAGGATCGCAAGCGCGGTATCTACTCCGGCGCGATGGGTTTCCTGGACCTCGGTGGAGGCGGGAGCTTCTCAGTTGTGATCCGCTCGGCATTTACCTGTGCGTCTGGTCAAGACACTGAGAACAACCAGCAGACTTGGCGCATTGGTGCCGGCGGAGCTATTACCATGCTCAGCACGGCGGACGGAGAATGGGAAGAAATGCTCACCAAATTACGCGTGGTTTGCAATATCTTCACACCCCTCGATTCAAGTGAGAAGTCAGCTTAGAGTTCCTAGTTTGTCTACCTGGTTCCAGTCTTTGGACTTGTCAATTGTCCAGATTGCATTATGATCCACGCTCTTGCTTTCAACATGCGGATCTAGTTATATGGGATAGAGATGGATAGAGAGTCGATTCAACATTCAGCGATGGCGTTTGGGTATATATTTGTATTTAACATTGCATATAAATTTCAACAAAGAAATATAGAGGCAGACATCAACTCTGTCTCTTATCGCTATGGAGCTCGGTGCAAACAACCCAAACAATCTTTTTATCCGTAGCTTCAACTTCCGAGCTTCCTTGCGCTTTCTCAAGTCTCCAAAAGTCTGTGACTTTTCATAGGTCTTATTACACCCAGTCTATCTATTGAAGCGCCCATTATGGCGACCCAAGGCGCCCCAATGGAGGAGATAATGTGGCGGTCTCCCCCGCACGTCCAGATGATGGGAGGATTCCTCCATTCGAACAACAGTCAGTAGTAGCCCTCATAAACATGAACAGAAGTTAACGATCCTCTCAATCAGTTCTCTTCTACTTTGCCGAATCCCCTTTCTTTGACGCGACCTCCAACAATGCCTCCCTCGCCATCCAGGCCAACTACAACGAAGCCTTCCGCCATTTCGTCGAAACGCGGGAAGCTTTCGAAGGCCGATTGAAGACCATGCAGGGTCTGGAGTTTGTCGTCTCCTATGACCCCCTTCAAGCAGCGGCACAGACAGATACCAGCTTTGCCCACGAACCCTCCAACATCTGGGTAATCCGGAAACAGAACCGGCGAAAGAGGAGTGGATTTGAAGATGAAGTGTCCGTCATATCGACGTTCTTTGTTGTGGGCGACGCAATCTACATGGCTCCTTCAGTTGCCAGTGTTGTCGGAAACCGAATTGTATGTTTCTGTTCTGTCTTTGAATCCACCACCAACCACAAGATCAGAATAGCATGCTAACATCTTTGTGTTTTTTCCCCCCACTTGCAGCTATCAGCCGTTACATCCCTATCACGATTTATGAAAACCGCCTCAACATTACCAACCTTCACCCCCTCCTACGGCCACACATACATGCCACCAGGAGCCCGCAGCAAAGAACCAAACCAACAATCCTCCCAACAAAGCAAAGAATCAACACCAATGCCCGATGCACCCAGCGACACACAATCAATCTCAAAAACAAACCTCGGCATTTCAACCACCGGCTCAAACTACCAAGACACCCGCAGCCTAGCGGAATCATTCAGCCTGCTAGCACGCTACGGCGACGAATTCATGGACGAGAACCCCCTCGCCGGTGAACCAGGCTCGTTCATCTTATCACGAACTGGCGGCGAGGGCGGCAATGCTGGTAAACAGGCCGCGCCTAAAACCGGCGCAGGTCCTTCGTCGTTGAGTGTTCCTGCTTCTGGTCCGCCTGGGCGGGCGACTACGCCGCAGGTCCGTGTTGAGACGCCGAAGGGGTCTGATAAGGGTGCTTCGCCGCCTAGTTCTGGTGGAGATCGGGGGAAGAAGAAGAAGAGTCGGAATGTGGTTTGATTTGTTTTCTCGATACCCCCCTTTTCTTTTGGGATTCTGGGCGTTTTGTGCATTGCATTGTTTATTCAGGCCGGGGAAGCACAGTATTCAGAAAGAGCATTTGTGGATTGCGGAGTATTTTATTGAATTGAAGTGGAAGCCAACTCTTACTTCTAGGTCATTCCATTGTAAAGCAATACTTAACCACCGAGCCAGCACGAGAAAGGCTTTGAAGGCAATTTGTCTTCTCGATCAGAAGGGCATTTTTTTCTGACTGCAGCTTCCAAGCTTTTGCTTTGGATGTATATAGTACAGTAAACAAGGCATCGGAATGCCGGCGAAAACTGACCACACTTAACCAAATATTTTAGAGATAGTCCTGTCACATTTTCAAGAGCGCATGTGCTGCATCATATAAGAACTTGCGTCAGTGTCATATGCAGGGACTAGGGAGCCCAGCTGTGCCGTTGTCATGTTTTTTTTTTCTTTCTTTTCTTTTCCCTGCTCTGCCACGAAGAAGTGTGGACCGGGCAAGAGTGTAAGAACGGTGCTGTGCGACTGGGAAACAGTGTACTTAATAGACACTCTACTGTACCAATAATGATCAATGCTGCTCGAAGAAGTGCGAGTCGACTGCTCTTCCGTTTGTTTGGCAATGTGCTGCTTCTTCGAGATGAAGATAGGGGGTTTTTAAAGGGACCAGGAGTCGTGAGTGTTCTTTTTATCAAGTCCATAAATGTGTGTATAATGTCCGCTCTTCACGTCTCTGATATTAAGCTCTCTGTCGTCGCTCTTCAAACCTCCGATGCTAAGTTCTTTGCCTTCGCACTTCAACTTGGTAGGCTTGTCTTTGACATCTGGCTCGCACCTTTTTCGCTTTGTGTTCTTTTGACCGGGGGCAGTCTTTCTTGGAGAACGACTAGCTCGCTCAGACTCCATGTCGGAAACTGGGTGGCCGACGCTAGGAGGCATATATGTATTAGTATTTGAAGTGGGCAACGTTTTGATCACCAGTTTGGGTACTTTGGGAATTACAAATTCTTTAGAGTTCAATGAAGCACTTGACAGAGTGGATTCACAGGGAATTTGGTATGTGAAAGAGACGGAACAGAGATACACGGAAGGAAAGGTTTTATGAAGGAAGGAAGTGACAAAGAGCTAATATGAGTAATGCTGAATATATAGGGTGTTCTAGCAAATATAACATGACTACAACATAGCTATGTAGTTGTACGTCGTTATCACTCTGTGAGCTTCCACTTGCTAACCATCAGCAATCTTCCATATAGATTGTGTCCTCTCAAAACCAAGTAGAACTAAACTATCCCTGTATCTATAGTCTTGCCGGGGTCTCAAAACGTAAAGTGTTCATGTGAGTACTAGTAGTTAGTGTAGTTGAGGCTGAACCTTAAGTCTTATCGATAAGGTTCCCTTACTTCTCGGCTGCCCTTCCAAGGTTTCTTGCTTCTCTTCTACTCATTCATCCTCTATCAAAGACATTACGAGTCTATATTCTTCTCTACTCTCAATCCTCACTTGGATTCCATAAATGGCGGACTCGGAAACCAAGCCAGCCGTGGTCTGCGTGTTGTGAGTCATACCCCACCATCTCATCAGATACCCGCAACCTGGCCCTACCATTCTACCTTAGCCCAATATGAAACTTCCATAAGAACCTGATACAAACACATGATATACACCAAGGATTATGAAGCTAACAAACGCCCCAATGGGGAAACTAGCTGTGGCTCAGGATCCGGCAAGAACCCAGTCCACATGGAAGCAGCACGAATCCTAGCCGAAGAGCTACACAAGCACAAAGTGCAACTTGTCTACGGCGGCGGCACAACCGGTCTAATGGGCGAAGTAGCCCGCACCCTGGTCAAGCTCTCCGGCCCTCAAGCCGTGCACGGCATCATCCCCCGCGCGCTGGTGAAGGTAGCAACGGATAGCGGCATGCGCGAGCACCAGAACGGCAACACAGAGTCTGGCGGCAAGACAGCCGAGCGAGTCATCTCTGATTCCACTGAAGAGAATGGAATCCCCGAGTCCGAGTACGGCATGACCACTGTCGTTCCTGATATGCATACGCGCAAGCGTTTGATGGCGACTAAGGTGCTGGAAGGTGGGCCTGGGTCTGGATTTGTTTCGCTGGCTGGTGGATTTGGGACTATTGAGGAGGTTATGGAGATGACTACCTGGAATCAGCTGGGAATTCATAAAGTTGGTGTTGTGTTGTTGAATATTAATGGGTATTGGGATGGGTTGTTGGCTTGGGTGCGTAATGCCGTGCAGGAGGGGTATATCTCTTCTGATAACGGGGGAATCCTGGTTGAGGCTAGGGACCCTGCGGAAGTCTTCCCTAAGTTGTTGGCTTATCGAGTCAGTCAGGGTCGGATGCGGTTGAACTGGGGACAGGAATGAGCAATTGTTCTGGATGAGACGACTGGACGTGAATATACATAGACACTTGTCTTGTCTTTTCGGTTTTATTTCGGGGTTTGGACTGTCTTTGGCTGTTTAGGGGCTGGATATAGACATACACAAGTAGATTTACTTCGTTAGAAACAGCCTTACAAATCGATGATTGACATAACAGAGACCATTAACAGACAAAGCATAAGCAGATTTCATGTCTATGCATCATTAAACCAAATGAGATGATTATGAATCAACCTCCATGGACTCGCCCTCCCCACCAGCTTGCTCAGACTGCTCCAGCACCTCAAGCAGCGCGGCCGTATCCTGACCTTCGTACAGCTTGAAGCTCTCCTTCTTGCCATTAGTCACTCCCACAACACCAACGGAAGTGTTATCCACCGTAAGCTCCTTATCCTGAGACAGAGTCTCCTTAAGAGCACGCAAACCGTGCTGAACAAGCTCATCACGACTGCAATCCGCAAACTTGTCCAAGTTCCTCTCCAGATACGTACGTGCCATCTGCGAGCGCGCACCAATAGCACAAGCAACCATCTCGTGGGTCAGACCCGAGGGCTGGAACTCGAACAGATGCGGTCCAGCCTCGTCAACACCGGCCACCAGGAGACCTACACCGTATGGCCGTTTCCCGTAGTGCTGGGTGTTGGTCTGCGCGCGGTCACCAATCTGGGCAACGATTCGGTCCAGGGGAATGGGCCGGCCGTAGGTCATCTTCGAGCCGAGGGATTGCTGCTTCATGAAGTTTGAGAGGACGCGGGCGTCTGATGCAAGGCCGGCGATGGCGATCGCCATGTGCGAGTCGATCTCGATGATCTTCTTCTGGTACGAGGAGAGCTCTTCTGCGTTTCGCTGGTTGCGAATTCAGATGTTAATTTTCAGATTCGCTGGTCGTTTCTCGGTGGTGTTCTGCGAACCTTGAGTCCAACCAGCACGACATGTGTCTTGTTCACCAATCCCACCACGACGGATCCTTGCTTCACGGCTTCCTGTGCATATTCTACCTGGAAGATACGGCCTTGTGGGGAGCTGTTATCGCCCGAGTTAGCATCTGATGGATCGGAGGAAGGTCGGGGTAGTCTTACAAGGTGACGGCATCGTTGTCGTAATTGTTTCTGAACATGGCGGCGGTAATAGCTGAATGGATATAGAGATAGACCGAGGCGAGGGGTTCGAGAATAAGGTAAACAGCAACACAAGAGCCCGAGAAATAAACCGGAGATGGGGAGAGAATGGGGGAGCTGGAGCAGGCAGTAAAGTGACGCGGTGTGAAGCATGAGCTGTTGTGGCCTGAGGCCACCACATCCAGTGACCTTCAGGCGCCAACGTCACTCATTCTCGAGCTCATCTCCAACTGGCGCCCTGTGACCGTCTCTCTCTGCTCTCCTGCACTCGGCCAATGGGGCTGTGATTATCAGTCTACTCTTGATATCTTCCTTTGGTTTTACTCCAGACCGTTCAACACCTCCTTTCACCTTAAGTCTCATCAATCGGACTTCGGCGTCTCCGCAATCATGGCGGCTGGACTAAAGACCATCATCGCGCTTTCATTTGTACGTTGAGCTTGACAGCTTGTCGAGCGAATATTGACTTATTAACCCCTAACCAGGTTCTTGCCATTGGCTTCCTCCTCGTTATCCTCTCTTCCGCGCTATGGCATAAGTACTGGCCGCTGCTGGTCGTCGGCATCTATGTCGTTGCGCCCCTCCCCAACTGGATTTGCCAACGATGCGCAAACCCCGATGATTTCATGGATAGCTCGAGCAACTCTGCGATGGACTTTGGGCGGTTCATGACTGGATTCTTGGTTCTGACTGGCATCGGTACGTATCTGTCAGCAATAGCCCCTCAAGAGGGGCATGTCGTTTTTGATCAGTCTGATCATGATGTGGTCTATGACATGCACCTATGTCTGCTGTGTTATTCTCTCTTTGACCAGTTCGCTAACTGTCTCTAGCACTTCCCATCGTCCTTGCCCACAGCGGTGCGATCGAGATCCCCGCAATGATCATGTCCATTCTCGGAGGTCTTTTGATCTACGGAACCATTATTAGCTTCTCAATGTTTTTCCAGGAACAGGAAGAGTTCTGATCGCAAACTGGGGTGCGGCGCCCTTGGGCTACATGGACTATATGGGCTATATTGTAGGCCAAGTGACCTCGCCGGCTCTGACTTCATGATATCTGTCTTTCTCCTTTATTTCTTTTGATTTCAGCGTATGCTTGATATGCTTTGTATGAGTGATCTGTATTTGGTCCGGGTGTCTAGCTTGAATGGCTCCGACGGCTCCCGTGACTCGATATTTGGCCGTGCTACTTTATGTGTACTATAACACAATGGATATAGAAATTTTCTGGCAAATTCGTAACATTTGAATCAATTCTCTTCTCAGACAAAGGATCCTTCTCTTTTGTCCGGCGTGGTTTAACTATATCTGTACGCCACGTGACCCCGCGCGCGGATTTCAGCGCGTCTGAGAGATCGGAGATAACAGCACTGAGCAACATAACGGAACCACATTATTCTTTCGACTATGATGAGCACATGAAAGCCCCTCCTGAATCCAGAGTAAAACATGAATGTCTGGTCAGGATCCGTCATAACCAATTCGGACTGCAAGTTGGAAGGTAAGCCACACGCGACTCGCAACATGCTCGCTCGCTGACCACATAACCAGGGATTCGTTTAATTGATCCAAACTCTTACTGGCATTCCGAACTGTCAAAAGAATCTCAACTAAGCCTCCGAAGCTTTGTCAACCCAGCACTCATTCCACTCCATGCACGCGCAGGCCCGAACCTCGAACTACACACGAGCCATGCGGGGACGTCACAATGGCTCAAAGACAAGCTTACGGGCTCCATTTGGTTGAATGAGGAAGATCTAGCTCTTCAACAATCCCTGCAATGCCCAGTCGGCCTGCTAGTCAGTGTTGACGGCAACACAAAAACCGGCGGCGCAGCCACAACAAATCTCCTAGTCTACGGCGTATTAGCCAGCGCAGCATACACACGCCCACCTACACCACCACACTCCTCCCCCTCAGAGCTACCAGACCCAACAGCCACATCACCGAGGGCTCCATATGAACTGCGCATCTATGCCGCACCACTATCAACCTCCCGCCTCGCCCAGGCCCAAACCTACCCATCCCCACCACCAAGCGCAGACGGCGAACACACCATACAAAATACCCGGCATGCCGAATTCCTCCCGGATATCAGCTCCCCAAGCCCAAAACGCAAACGGGTAGCCACCCTTTTCGAAGTCGCCGCACAACACCACCGCCGCGTCCGCCAGCGAGGCGGCGAAGCCGTCTCACAACTAATGGCACCTTCGCGCCCTCTCTCCTCATCCCAGAACCTGCAGTCCTTGCGTATAAAGCGCGAGCCTGATGATGACCATCCCTCTCTCCCATCCCTTGATAGGATCGCCCATGCGCGCCGTTCTCGGTCATTGTCCATCGGCGCGAATCTACACCGTCCAGGTAGTGTGCGCGGCGCACGTGCAGCAGCAGATCCGCAAAAGCGCGCACCGACTCCGAATCCGTTCTTGGACTCTGGCTCTGGATCTGGATCTGGACCTAGTTCTAGACCTGGATCTCGACGTGAAACACTACAATCACAACAACAACCATCCGCTCTGTCAACAGAAGAAAAACCTACCCCAACACCGGGCTCACCTTCCAAAGATCCCGAAACCGTAATAGCAGAAAACAAAAATCTAATCACACGCACGATATTGACCTGTATGCGTCTCTACGGCTTCCACCGCGCAAATAATACACGCACAGCATCAATGAGCAAAGCACCCGGCGGAGCCGCAGATGCAGAAGTCGATGGTTCAGGTACGACACCAGCGCCTGAATCTTTGCGCGCTGAGACGCCTGCGCCCGGTGTTTCTGCTGATGATGATGAGTTCAAGGCTATGTATCATGCAACATATAAGGCTGCTGCTTTTGCGTTGAGGAGGTATTTGAAGATGGCGTTGGCTGGGTCTGGGCCGGGGCCGGTTATTTTGCAGAAGGAGAAGGCTATGACTTGTATTGATGAGTTATTGAGGCTTTTTTGTGAGGAGCATTGAGGTTTCCTCTCCTCTTGGGGTTTATGATTTGATGAATGCATATACTGGTTTGGTGTTAGGGCTATGTTAGGTTATGTCGTGACTTGATTTGTTGCTGGTTCGAGGGTATTGTTACGAATGCATAGCTTGAAAGCATCCTAAATTTATTTGACAGTGTCAACTTTTACTGTCTTTTATCTTTGCAATTCTGGATATACCAGTACGCCTTAAGTAACAAATCCGAATAAGCCATCTACTAGACACATCGTGAACCGACCCGGTACCAAGTAATGTGCAAGAGAAATGCAGAAGTAAATTCAAGCTATGCGCCAATCCCAGCAGTCAAAGATGCGGATGCATACAAAATGTACCCGGCAAGTCAAAAAGTCATCACATAAGCAAAAGAAAATGAGTAGAATACAAAAAGCCAGGCTATTGTCTATACCAAGCCAGCCAGATCACAGAGCAAGGTTGTAGGTATAATCATCTTCAATGTTCTGCGAAACCCAAAGAACAATAGAACTAGAAAGAAGAGCAGTCAGTATGCGCCACAAGACATAGATACACACGGAACAGAGGGTTAAGGGTACACAACATACCTGAGCATAACCAAACCATTCGCAACGACATTCGCAATACCAAAGTAAAGCGTCTGGATCGGATAATCCTTAATCAAATACTTGAGAACCATAACCGTCTACCAGCACAGAAAACCAGTCAGCTTCACTCTCATCCGAATATCCCAATCCCAATTTCAAACATATACATACCACACTACCAGCAAGACCACCAGCCAGCAAAGCAAAGCCCAAGAAGAGAACAAAGCGCGCCTTCCACGCAACCCCACTACCACTATAACTGAAGCTATCAGCCTGCAGCCGTGACTTCTCAATCGAGTTGATAACCAGCATGCCCAGTGCGGAGCAGATACCGGGGATCCAGTCGACGAATTTGATGTGCACGTCTGATCCGTTGCGGGGGCTACGCGAGAATGAGGCGACGTCGATTAGGAAGAAGAATCCTGCTGCGAACTGGGGGAGGGGTGGGCTGTTAGCTTTGGATTTGGATTTGCTTTTGATTGGGGTAAATGGATGTGGGGTTGGTTTGAATTGGAGGGACTAAAGGGATGAGTGTCTGCGAAGCTCCAATCTCTATTTCAAGGCTGTTTTTCTTGCGGCTGGTATGGGAGCTTGAAGTTGTATCTGGAGTGTGGAGGTGGAGGTGGTGGTGGATCGCGCATTGAAGACTCACCAGTGCGCCGGAGACGTAGACGCCGCCATTGCGGACGGCGGAGTTGTTAAGCCATTCTGGCTTGGAGAAGCGGAAGAGACGGTTGTTAGAGACGTCCATGGTTGGTGTTGGAGGGAGGTTTGAGGGATGAGCTGGTGAGAGCTGCAGTCTGATGACGATGGACGTCGGAGAAATGTTATACCGAGATATATGAATGTTCGACTACGGAGTAGGAATAGGCAGACAAGACAAAGACGCCTTGGACCCCGGGAATATTGAAGTTTCGGTCTATTGTTTCATGCTCTAGTCCAGGTCTATGATTTTAGTTACTTTGACGATTCATGGACTCGTCATCAGAGATCTTACTACGAAATATGCCGATTTAGGCAGCGAAGTATACAGCGATATTCCCATGGATGATTTTAGGTATCAACTTTTAACATTAAACGTCGAAATTCGTAATTGGCATAATGTAACTAGTAGGGATAGTGTCCCAGGGTATGTAAACGTTGATATGTGCATGCCAAGCACCAGGATTGCGTATATCGTCAACACAACCCAAGGCAGCCAACACCACCACGGCCGAACCATTTCGGGCATCAGCACAGGTGATCAGTAACACACAGGCATCGATTGTGAGATCTAGTTCGCGTCGTCATCACAGTGCACAGCGCAGTCAGGGCCAGTTGACTCGCCGATCGCACTTCCAGCGCCAATCCCACCGGAAGATAGAGTGTCTGTCCGAGGGACGTGCTTCGTTTAGCAGCTATGTTGCTGCCTCTATTTTTGGTATCCAGTTCTCAACTCATCTAGTCCAATCGAAAACTTTTCATGCCGAGGCGTCGACGGGGTGAGCCCGCAGCTTGTCAAGGATGGCGTCCACGTCGTCCATGTTACTGGCGTCCTTCTTGTCGGTGGGGTATCCCTCGGGTAGACTCTTAAGCAGCTCATTCATGGCGGGCTGGTAGTTGCGGGTTGCGGAGGAGAGGGCGTAGATGGCCTTCTTGCGCGCGGCGGGGTCGGAGTCAGTTGTGGCGATTGTGACGAGATCGGGGATGGCATTCAGTAGAACGAGCTGTTGCACATGTTAGCGTAATCCTATCGCATATAGAACGAGTGATATATACCTTATCCTGGGCCTTCTCGTTGTTCTGCACGGCAGTTCCGATACACCAAGCGGCCATGCGTCTCAGATCGGCCTCGTCGTGCTTGAGCAACTGCACTAGCGGGGTCCACAGACCCAGTGGCTCGAGGTTGTTCGCGTTGTCAATACCCTCAATCAACTGCTCGAAGTTGTCCATGGCGATCAACTTGTTCTCCATATCTGCTTCGTCGGAGTGCACCACTTCCATGGCGGCGCGCATGAGATCGGCCTCGGATGGGCCGCCGAATAGCGTCCTGACCATATCCGGGGTGAGGCCCTTTGCGGCTTCTGGGGCATTGGGGGTACCGCTCTCGGCACCCTCGGAGACCTGGGAGTTGGCGACACTCCATTTGAGGAGCTTGTTCATCTGGGGGTCCATGGCCACGGTGTTGGCGGGGTAGAAGGGTTGGTGGAGGGTTGATGATCTCGGAGAAGGATATCTCGTGGGTTATATGCGAACAGAGTATATCTATAGACGATCGCAAAGCAATTGAATTATATATGACAGAAACACTGACTGATCTCGCCTGATCGAAGTATTTCACGGAAAAAAGACCGCTGACATAATCTGACGTGGGTGATTCGTGCGGCGACTAGCGGCTTCCGTCACGTGCGCCGCCACTCACCGATGTTCGACACGTTGGCCAGTAACATGGGGGAGGTTTAGGCAAATGGCGGTAAATACGATAACTGTTGATCCACCTGGGCAGGTCCAGTCCCCTTGTCTTATACAGGGTCAAGAAACCTGAACTTGGCCCCCAAATGTGCCGTGTCCAGAACACCCAATGTGTACCCCAAGAGCTCAAGTCTGGTTCGGAGGGGTGTTGGGGGGTTCCTATACTTAGAAAGTGGAAGCCTGCGCCACATGCGTAGACACATTCCCGGAAGAAAAGGGAGTGAGGGAGGCAAGGGAGGAATCCATCAGCCTGCCCAAGTGAACAATGTCTGTTGCCTGTGTTGTCTGAGTATTGTAGTGTGCTTACTTGTATAGTGCCCAGGTGGCTATCCAGAGGTACGTGTTCCCCCGTGCCCACCTAGGCAGGGCTTGGAGGTATTCACCTCAACGTGCAACATACAATGTACGCAATCACAATGTAGTTCATTCTAGACAAAAGAATAAAGAACAGTTCTGCCTAAGATATCAAAGATATAAAGATAAACGTTGAAGTCGGAGGGGAAGGAACGCCTCAGGCAGCGCACAATCCCAGCCATCACAAACCCCTCTCCACTTCTCTCGCTCTCTTCCTTCTTCCCTCCTCCCCTAATCTCCCCCCATCTCTATACTCCCCTTTAACATCCATCTTTCTTTTCTTCATTCTCTTTTCAATTCGTCACAATGGAAGGTATGTTGTGTTCATCCGTTGAAGGCCAGCTCAACTGGTTCAGCTTATTCCTAGCTGTCAACTCACCCCCCCTGTTGGCTAGAACTTGAATTGCGAATGGAGACTAATACAGTGTCATTACAGAGGAAGTTGCTGCTCTCGTCATCGACAATGGGTATGTGATATGATTCTACTCCGGAGCCCATGTTATCTAGGCCTCGTGTGTGTTGGGGGTCAACTCGGTCGCGGTCCGGTCCACGTTGCCACATCGCCCCCTAATCGGCCACGACGGCAGAATGGCTCCCAGCTCAATGACCTCCAAACGCCCGCCACACTTCTTTAGCTGGGCTTCAAAGATCATGAGGAATATGATACTGACGAATTGCGCTTTAGTTCGGGTATGTGTAAGGCCGCCGCCCTCGACGTGGACGGACCGCCGGCGCGCATCGCCCGCGCCGACATGCCCGTCGTTCCCGAGCCCGGGGCCGTCGCGCAGGCGGCCGAGCGGATCGATGGCGCCGAGCGGGTCACGCTGCTCGTCGGCCACGGCGCGCGCCACGCCCGGACCGAGGTCCTGGAGCTCGCCGACCGGCTGGCCGCGCCCATGGTGCTGACGCTCAAGGCCAAGGCGGGGCTGGAGGCCGAGAACCCCTTCGGCGTGGGCCAGAGCGGGCTCATCGGCAACCCGGCCGCCCAGCGCGCGTTTGACCAGTGCGACCTGCTGCTGATGCTCGGCACTGACTTCCCCTACACGGACTGGTATCCCAAGGGCAAGGAGGTCATCCAGGTCGACCGGCGGTCGGGCCACATCGGGCGCCGGACGGGCGTCGACCACGCGATCGTGGGCGACACGCGGCTGACGGTCGCCGCGCTCCTGGACCGGGTCCAGGCCAAGACCGACCGCGGGCACCTAGAGGATGCGACGGGCCGCTACCGCGAATGGCACGAGCGCCAGATGCATCTCGCCGACCCGGACTACGACACCCGCGGGGTCGTCGAGAAGGTGCGGGCGAAGTTCGACAACCCCGACGAGCGGATCCGTCCCGAGGCGGTGGCCGTCGCGGTCGACCGCCATGCCGCCTCCGACGCGATCTTCACCAGCGACACCGGGATGTCGACCGTCTGGCTCTCGCGGTTCGTGCCGATGCGGGGCGACCGGCGCCTGATCGGCTCCTACAACCTCGGATCGATGGCCAACGCGATGCCGCAGGCGCTCGGCGCCCAGGCGCTGTACCGCGACCGCCAGGTCATCGCCTTCTGCGGCGACGGCGGGCTGACGATGTTGCTGGGCGACATCATCACCGCGGTCACCCACCAGCTCCCGGTGCGGCTCGTGGTCTTCAACAACGGCCGCCTGGGCATGGTCAAGCTCGAGCAGGAGCAGGCGGGCCTGCCGGAGTTCGGCACCCACCTCACGAACGTCGACCTTGCGGGGATCGCGACCGCCGCGGGACTTCACGCGGTCCGGGTCGAGCGACCGGACGACCTCGACGACGCGATCGGCTCGGCGTTCGCCCACCCCGGCCCGGTGCTGGTGGATGTCGTCACCAACCCCGAGGAGATCTCGCTCCCGCCCAAGACCAAACCCGCTCAGGCGTGGGGGTTCGCGATCGCCAAGCTCACCGAGACGTTGGAGAGCCGCAGCTCCTAGACGGGCGGCGCGCGGTGGGCTCGGGTCGGCTGGCCAGGTACTGCGGGTCGGCTGGGCAGGCCCTGCGACCCACGGCTGCAAACGTTTGCGGTATGGTTGCGCGCACCATGCCCGAGGTCGTCATGCCGCGCCTCTCCGACTCCATGACGGAGGGCACGATCGTGCGCTGGCTCAAGGCCGACGGCGACGAGGTGCGGCGCGGCGAGGAGATCGTCGAGGTCGAGACCGACAAGGCGACGGTCGGCTATGAGGCGGAGGCCTCCGGGCCGCTGTCGATCCGCGCGCCCGAGGGGGCCGTGGTCGCGGTCGGCGCGGTGATCGCAGTCCTGGGAACGGCCGACGATGTGCCCGCGGCGAGTGCGCCCGCGGCAGCGACGGCGACGGCACGGGTCAAGGCGTCCCCGCTCGCCCGGCGAATCGCCCGCGAGCTGGGCGTCGAGCTGTCCGGCCTGTCGGGCTCCGGGCCGCAGGGGCGGGTCATCAAGAGCGATGTCATGGCGGCCGCCGGCAACGGCGGCGACGTCGCCCGCGGCACGGCCCAGCAGCCCCGCGAGGTGGACGTGGCGCCCCGCCCGGCCGACGGCGAGGTCGTGGAGCTGACGCGGACACAGAGCCTGATCGCCCGCCGGATGGCGCAGTCGCGCGGCACCGTGCCCGAGTTCTCGCTCGAGGTGGACGTCGACATGACCGGTGCGCTCGAGATGCGCCGCGAGCTGAAGGCGATCTCCGAGCCGGCCCCGTCGCTCAACGACATCATCGTCAAGGCGTGCGCGCTGGCCCTGCGCCGCCACCCCCGCGCCAACGGCAGCTTTGCCGAGAACGGCTTCGTGCTCCATCCACGGGTCAACGTCGCCATCGCCGTCGCGGTGGAAGGCTCGCTGCTGACGCCGGTCGTCAGCGACGCCGAGACCAAGTCCGTGGGCGAGATCGCGCGGGAGACCCGGGGTCTGATCGAGCGTGCCCGAGCCGGCCGGCTCTCCCCCGCCGAGCTCGACGGCGGGACGTTCACCGTGTCCAACCTCGGCATGTTCGGGATCGACCGCTTCGAGGGGATCATCAACGCCCCGCAGTCGGCGATCCTGTGCGTCGGCGCGACCCGCGACCGGCCGGTCGCCCTCGACGGCGAGGTCGTCATCCGGCCGATGGCGTCGATGACGCTGGCCGCGGATCACCGGATCCTCTACGGAGCTGACGCCGCGGCGTTTCTGGTCGATGTGCGGCGCTTTCTCGAGCATCCGCTGACGATGGCCCTGTAGCGGCGCCGCGGAGGCCGGCGCGGCCTGTCAGCCGAAGATGGGGTCTAGACCCCATACGCCGGACGGGGGCTTGGGCCGATGTCGAGGGTGGCGATGTCCACCTCTTCGGTCTCAAACAGCTCCGCCAGCACGAGCGCGAGCCTCACAACCTCCACCAACGGCGCCGCGATCCAGGTCACCGGCCTTGCGTCGGGACTCGACACGGCCAAGCTCGTGTCCCAGATGATGGACATCCAGAAGCGCCCGGTCACCATGCTGCAGACCCAGCAGACGAGCCTGCAGGCACGCAACACGCAGCTCACGAGCATCCAGGCGTCGCTGAAGAAGGTCAATGCCGACGCGCTGGCGCTGATGGATCCGCGGATCTACCGCGGCACGCAGAAGGCGACCTCGAGCGACACGACGCGGGTGGCGGCGAGCACCACCGCCGGGGCCGGGGTGGGCGGCTACCAGGTATCGGTGGGCCAACTCGCCAACGCCGGGCAGCGCACGTTCTCCTTCACCGCCCCCGCGAGCGACGGCGACGGTCACGATCGACGGCCACGACACGAGCGTGGCGGCCGGGGCATCGGTCTATGACCTCGCCGACGCGATCAACAGCGATCAGTCGGCCACCGTGTATGCCGCCGCCACCGACGCGGGCACGCTCGTGCTGTCCAATCGCAACACCGGCGACACCGGCCCGGGCTTCATCGCGGTCTCCGGAGCCGCCGGCGTCCTGTCCGAGCAGGCCGGCCACGCCAAGCAGGGCCAGAACGCCACCTACACGGTCGACGGCGTCCCCGGCACGTCGAGCTCCAACGTCGTCACCGGGGCGATCGCCGGGGTGACGCTGAACCTCACGGGGGTCACGACGACCTCGGGCCCGGTCACCGTCAACGTGGGCGCCCCCGCCGCGGACTCGTCCAAGGTCGAGTCCGCGGTCAACCAGTTCATCACCGACTACAACGCCGCGCTCTCCTCCATCCAGACGCAGCTCGCCCAGAAGCCCACCGCCGGCGATCCGACGCAGGGGACCCTCTTCGGCGACCAGCAGCTCAAGGGCCTGCTCTCGTCGATGCGCTCGCTGATGATCAAGGGCGGCGACGGGCTCCCCACGGGCATGGCGACCATGCTGGACCTCGGCGTCAGCACCGGCGCGGCGAGCAGCGGCGGCCCCACCGCGGCAGAGCTGGCCGGCAACCTCACGCTCAACGCCGGCACGCTGGAGGCCGCGCTCAAGAGCAGCTCCACCGGCGTGCAGAAGGTCATCGGCAGCTGGGCCAACAACATGGCGACTGTCGTCAACAACTACTCCGGTCTGGGCGGGACGATCGCGGTCCGCCTCTCCGGCGACAGCCGCCAGGTGGCGTCGCTGACACGCCGGATCGGAACGATGCAGTCCGCGCTCGACGACAAGCAGAACCAGCTCACCAAGCAGTTCGCGATGCTCGAGGCGGCGCTGTCGAGCAATCAGTCGACGAGCAGCTGGCTCACCAGCCAGATCAACTCACTGCCCGGCGTCACCCGGAAATAGCCGCCGCGGCGGCGTCAGATCGTCTCGTCGACGTAGACCTCGCCGTCCTGGTCGACGTGCCGCACCCGCAGGCCGTTGGCGGACAGGTCGACCACGGCAAAGCCGTGCTTGGCCCAGTTCTTGCCGTCCTCGCCCACCTCGTAGTCCCGGTACTCCCATTTGACCGACCGCAGCGGATGGTCTTCCGCGATGTCCGGACCCGGAGTGGGAACGACGAGGTGATGGCCGCCGTCGCCGTAGGGCGTGCCGGCCGGCGCGCTGCGGACCACCGCCGGGATCGACGCGTGGCCGATCACCCGGGCGGCGTTCACTCCACGGAAGGGGTTGTAGGCGAGGCAGTCGTGCTCATGACCCCAGAACCACGCGTCGACATCGTTGCGGTCCAGCGCCGGCTGCAGCTTCGTGCGCAGCACGCTGTCCTTGGTGATGTCCTCGTCGTAGGCGCTGAAGAGCTGATGATGGCTCAACAGGAGCAGACGCCGGCCCGGCTCGGCGCTGCGCTCGTTCACGTAGTCAGCCTGGGATCCATGCAGAAAACCCAGCCTGCCAAACAGGAAGAGGGCGCCGGTGCGAAAGGCGGCGACCGGGTCCTGGTATGCGGTGTCAAGCCCGATGACGTCCCACGTCTGACGCCCTTTCAGATGAAACCAGCTCGTGGGCCGTCCGTTCGCCGTCTGCCGCGAGAACCGCTCGTCGCCCAGCGTCGTCGTGAAGTAGCCATGGCCACCGGAGTTCATGTCGTGGTTGCCGTTGAGCGCCCATGATCCGATGCGACCGGACTGCTGCGCCGTGACCGGCCACAGGTCGAGCACGTGCTTGCGCGCCTCGAATTCCGTCCCGGAGTAGTACGTGTCGCCGAGGTGAACGACATGGACGTCATATCCGGGGTCCTCGACGTAGCGGCGCGCCCGGTCGATCACCTTGGCGGCGTCGGGCGTCCCGGTGCCCCAGTCAGAGAAGAGCACCAGACGCGTCCTGGTGTCGTCGACATCGACCTGTGCCGGCGCGTCCTCGAAGGGGTGGCTTCCGTCCAGGAGCCGCCCGATGAGCGACAGGCCGATGTCCACGCCCCATCCCCTGATGTCGTGCGGCGTGAAGGCATCGCCCATCCGCACGTCGCCTCGCTCGGGAGCCGCTGAGCCGAGGTCCTTGACCGCCTGCTCGTGCATGGCGGACTGGATCAGGCTGACAGTGGGTCGCGCGCGAAGTACGGCTCGGCTGCGGGTCGGCCCTCGCGCCCCTTGGCCTCCTGCTCCGCGCCGCGCGTGAGCGCCTGGTGGATATCGGCGAGCTCGCCAGGCGTGAAGTGACGGGTGCGAGCGAGCAGGCCACCCTCTCCCTGGTGCGCCCGGAGATGGTCGAGTAACTCGGCCACCTTGGCGTGAACGAAATGATGGTCGTGCAGGAAGCCCATGCTGTACCCCCGGCTCGAGTGTGCCCGCTCGCCGCCGAGCCTGACACACGTGGCCGGGCGCCGTCAAGACGCGGTCCCGCTCCGCCCGCCTCGTCACATTCCGCGCCCCTGGCGGGTCGAGTGGTTGTATGAGCCGTGGCGAACCCGAGGATGTGACGATGGCCGAACAGGACTGGCTGGCAGAGCGCTTCGAGGAGCACCGGTCCCGCCTGCGCGCGGTGGCCTACCGGATGCTGGGGTCGCTGAGCGAGGCCGATGACGCGGTGCAGGACACGTGGCTGCGGCTGAGCCGGACCAACGCCGACGAGGTCGAGAACCTGGGAGGGTGGCTGACGACCGTCGTCGCGCGGGTCTCGTCTCAACATGCTGCGCTCGCGGCAGACCCGGCGCGAGGAGCCGTTCGGCCCCCATGTGCCCGAGCCGATCATCGATCCGGTGGCCGGGATGGACCCCGAGCACGAGGCGCTGCTGGCCGACTCGGTGGGCCTGGCGCTGCTCGTGGTGCTGGAGATGCTCGCGCCGGCCGAGCGGCTGGCCTTCGTCCTGCACGACATGTTCGCGGTCCCGTTCGACGAGATCGCGCCGATCGTGGACCGCTCCCCCGAGGCGGCCCGGCAGCTCGCCAGCCGGGCGCGTCGCCGCGTCCAGGGCAACACGCCCGTCGGCGATGCGGACCCCGAGCAGCAGCGCCAGGTGGTCGAGGCCTTTATCGCCGCCGCCCGCGAGGGTGACTTCGATGCGCTCGTCGCCCTCCTGGATCCCGACATCGTGCTGCGGGCCGACTCCGGCCCCGGCATTCCCGGGGCGACGATCGAGGTCCGCGGGGCGGCCGAGGTGGCCAGCCGGGCGGTCACCTTCGCCCGGCTGCAGCTCCACAACCGCCCGGTGCTCGTCAACGGCGTGCTCGGGATGGTGGCCTACCGCGACGGTCAGGCCTTCTCGGTCGGGGCCATCACGGTGCGAGGAGGGCGGATCGTCGAGATGGACATCCTCGCCGACCCCGAGCGTCTGCGCCGGCTCGACCTCACGGCCGTGGACGAGTGAGCGGTAGGGTGTGCCCGGCATGGCCGACGAGCCCGAGGCTGATCATCCAGATCCCCGCCGGCGGGGCGGTGGACCGCAGTCTGAACGCGGACCCGCCGCCGAGCCTGGCGGGCGGCGCCGTCGTCGTCGAGCGCGGGCCGACCGACGAGCAGGGCGTGCTCGAGCCATCCGCCGCCGGTCAGGTGGTCCTGTCCGTGCCCTCGCCCGAGGCCCTGCGCCGTCAGGCCGGCACGTGCGCCAGGTCATCGACGACGCGGGCACGAGCACTGAGCCGATCGTGGTGGTCATCGAGGCCGCCGAGGAGCTGCGCGAGGATGAGCTGGGGATGCTCCTCGCCGCCGCCGGCCGGGCGCCGCGGCCCGTGATCCTGCGGGTCATCCGCGACGGCTGAGGGCCGGCGGCGGGGTCGGCCGCGCGGCGCGCCGTCACCACCACTTGCGCTCGCGGGCCACGTCAGTGCCGTGGCTCTGGTCCAGGTCGTCGAGCAGCGCCATGTCCTCGTCTGAGAGCGTGAAGTCGAAGATGTCGAGGTTGGCCTGGATCCGATCCCGGTGGGTGGACTTGGGCAGGACGATCGTGTCGCGCTGCAGGCACCAGCGGATGAGCACCTGGGCCGGCGTCCGGCCGACGCGCTCGGCGATCTGGGCCACGGTCGCGTCGCCGAGGTGGCGCCCGGTGCCCAGCGGGCTGTAGGCCTCCAGCGCGATGCCGTGGCTCTCGCAGGCGTCGCAGCAGCGCCTTGCGGTACTCGAAGGGGCTGAACTGCACCTGGTTGACCACCGGGGGCGTGCTGGCGACGCCCATCACCTGCTCGATCTCGGACACGCTGAAGTTCGAGACGCCGATCGAGCGCGCGTGGCCGCGCTCGCGGGCCGCCTCCATCCCCGGCCAGGCCCAGGTCGCGCCCTTCTGGGGCCAGTGGATGATGTAGAGGTCGATCTGCTCGATGCCGAGCCGCTCGAGGCTGTTCTCGGCCTCGGCGGCCGGGTCGGTGCGCGCGGGATAGAACTTCGTCGTGATGAAGACCTCGTCGCGCGCGACGCCGCTGTCGCGCAGCGCGCGGCCGACGCTCGCCTCGTTGCCGTAGGCCTGCGCGGTGTCGATGTGCCGGTAGCCCGCCTCGAGCGCCCAGCGCACCGCGTTCTCACACTCGGGGCCGTCCTGGACCTGCCACACGCCCAGCCCGACCGTGGGGATCGAGTTACCGTCAGACAGGGTCCGCCGCCGGCCGTCTTCGCTCACGTCGCCTCCCTCGGTTGCCTACCTCGCCGGGGACCTTATCGTCGCGGCAGGCCCGGCCGGCGTTGCGACGTGCCGGTCAGACCGCGTCGAGCTCCTCCAGCCGCCGCCCGCGGGTCTCGGGCCCGATGAGGAAGGCGACGATGTAGAGCACCCACAGCACGGCGAAGCACTTGGCCAGCGTCGGCAGCCCGACGGAACCGACGGGTCCCGGTGCCCGGCGAATTGCGACTGGAAGGGCACGCTTTCACGCTTTCAAAGAGACACCGGGCTGACACCTTATTCAATTCACGCTGGCGATCACGGAATGACTCGACGGCGCGCAACTGTCGTAAACCAGAGGCTCCGGCCGCAATCCGTACCGTATAGCAGGCTGGTCGCTTTACCGTCCCAGGCTGGCTGAATCTGGTTGCAGGGCGCATCGCTAACTCGCCGTATCGCTCCGGTGCTCTCATCACGAATCCAGAGGTTCCATACGCCGTGTTCGAAGTGGCTGTAGGCCAGCCAACGCCCATCGGGCGACAACGCCGGGTAGCGGGATTCGCCGAGCGCGAGCGGCGCATTTACGTGTGTATCGTCGGTGAGATAGATTTGCGTCGAATGCCATCTGTCCGTCGCTGAAAATGCATAGACTCTCTCAGAGTTAAATGACGCCTCATATACATTCAAGGAAGGTGGCGTCAGCAAGATTTGGCGTTTCTTAGTATCGGACTGGAATGCCCTCAACACCATCAATCGTCCCAGGCCGTGCTCATCGCGCACAAAGGCAACGCTCTGGCCATCGGCGGAGAGCATTGGATCGCGCGCATCATCAACGACTGCGTGCGATGGGTTCCTCAGATCGACGATCTGTGAGCGAGGACTATTCCCCCGCTCGACCAAGAGATGGTCAGCGTTGCTGGTAAAGGAAAGATCGTCCTCAGAAGAATTGCGGTAGGAACCAATTTCTACCGTTTCCGTATCCTGGTCACTCACCAGGTGATATCCGTCCAATGTAAACGCGATGTAACGGACGTCCGTTCCGGCGTGGCGCGGATTTGCGTTGAGGAACCCCTGGACTTGCAGCGGCAGCCGATAGATATATTCCCGTCGCACAGCCCTTTCGCGAAGAAAGGTAGATCTCGCGTTGAAGACCACAGATACCACCATGGCTGCGACCCATGCGTAGGGTGTCCAGTCTCGCGGAGACGTCTTGAGCTGCCCATTGTGTCGCAGGAGTCCGTATATCCCAGCAAGCATGATGAGCATCAAAGGCAGCCGTAGCATATATAGCGGCATTACAGATCCAATTGTCTGGTGTGGATTCGGCGTGGGAAATCCAATGCCAAGATAGACAATCAGCAGAACGGCCAGCCACGCATATCGTTTCCATCGAAGCAACACTCCTGTCAGCACGCACATGGGCAACGCCATCAATACGAAGTTGTACGATGCCGGGATCGTGGAGATGGCGAGCGACGCTGTTAACAACGCTGACCACTCCAGCGATATACGGAGTCGGCTGCTGTCTTCTCTGCGGATGAGCAGAATTGCAGGGGCCAGCACCAGGATTTGCAGAGACGGCAGTAGAAGTGAGTAACACAGTGGTGAGGAATGCCATGGACGTGGGTTCCACTGCGGCTCGAGTAGGAACAGCCGGTGCAGTATGCCCGAGATGGAGGCATTCGTCACATACGGAGGCATTCCCTCTCCGTGCAGCGTCCCGGGCAGAACCTCAAGGAGATAGGTACGATGCACGTTCCATCCGAAGACGGCAACAGATATGACGCTGGTGACTGCTCCCGTGACTGCTCCATACGTCAAGGATCGCCAAGCTCTTCGCTGGAGAAAGAACACCAGGAACAGAACAGGGAAAATCTTGCAAGCGGCGGCTAGCCCTACGAGCACGCCAGCCATCGCCCGAAAGCCTCGAAGGTACGCCCAGCAGGCCGCAACGATCAGTAATAGAAGAAGCACATAGAATTGGCCAAACTGAAGATTGCGGGCAAGCGGAAAGCTCAGCGCAAAGGCCAGGGCGATTCGCCGATAGCTCAGACCAGTCATAGAGCGCAATATCCAGCCGATCGGACCCAGCAGCGACAAGCTCAACACTATCCAGGCGTGCTTAGCGGCAAGTGGTGCAAGCCCGGCGAGCGGCCACATGAATAATGTTGAGAACGGTGTAATGGGCAACAGGCCGATGACGCGAACGTCAACGGCCCGATGATCCTTCTCGCGCTGCAGCCACTCCCATTCGTACATTCGCGACGTATCATCACCGTCGTGCACCAGTCGTGCCGACATATAATAATTTGGGAAGTCGGTAACCAGGCTGTTCCACGCTCGCGGCATGGTGTGAACGCACATGTAAAGAATAAGCAGCAAAAGCGCGCCGCGCTCTGCCCAGCGGACGCGGCGATCTTCTTGGCGATTGCCCACGCCTTATCTTTTTAAGAAATCAGTCGCCCATTGTCATGGGCCTGTCATTCCGCAGTCATTCGATTGCTGTGCTGTGAAGACTCTCGTTCCTGACGCGTTGTGGAATTTGATCGAACCTCTTCTGCCAATTCCGGCACTTAAGCCGCAAGGTGGGCGACCGCGTCTGGCAGACCGGGCTTGCCTCGCGGGCATCATTTTCGTGCTCCGCAGCGGTATTCCCTGGCGGATGCTGCCGCTAGGACTGGGTTGCGGCTCCGGTATGAGTTGCTGGCGGCGGTTGCGCGACTGCAGCAGGACCGAATTTGGGATTTGATCCATTTCGTGTTGTTGGATTGGCTTTCCCGTGATGGCCAGATCGACTGGTCACGTGCGGTGGTCGATAGCTGTTCGGTGCGAGCAGTTTTTGGGGGCTGCTGACTGGGCCAAATCCCACAGATAGGGCGAAGCATGGCAGCAAGCACCACTTGATTTGCGATGGTCATGGCATTCCATTGGCAATCAGACCGACCGGAGCCAATTGTCACGATTCAACCCAGGCTCTACCGTGGCTAGACGGCATTCCATCGCTCCAAGGGCCGCGTGGTCGGCCGCGCTGTCGCCCGGACAGCGTGCTAGGAGACCGGGCCTACGACGCCGAGTACATTCGCCATGCCTTGTGTACCCGGCAAATCTTGCCCCAGTTGGCCATGCGCAATACGAAACATGGTAGCGGGATAGGGCGATGGCGCTGGGTTGTGGAACGCACCTTCGCATGGTTGAATCAGTTTCGCCGCCTCCGTGTGCGGTACGAGAAACGGCCAGTCATGCACCTGGCATTGTTGACTCTCGCGTGCATTCTGATTTGTTGGAAGTTTCTACAAACTCAACCGCCGTGGTTGCTCGGTGAGCCTATGGTCACCCAATACAAACTTGACGCCTCCCACAACGCCGTTTCTGGATAACTTCCGAGTGGCCGACCACCCGGACAGAACCCGAAATGCATCGCGGTAGCCTCCTCTCAATGAGTGCGAAGGCCTGTTATCAACCAGTTGACATTCACGGCGAGGAAGACCCCTCCGCACTGCCGACGTTTCATCTCCGCCCAGGAAGCTCCTCTTCGGAAATGGTTGCTGAGATCAAAATGAGTACCGCGCGCCCGTCCGATTCGGCTGCCTACGGATCCGGCTTCCATGACAACAACCAATTGACACTCCACGGTTAGGTGATTGGGTTTGGCGTAAATGCGATGTTGCCGAGGAGCGTTATGTGATAGCTGATGCGCTGAAGGTTGGCAGTATTGTTCATGACCGCAATATCGACATTGATGCCTTGGAACACGTTGCTGATCGGAGTGTTGTTCTGGTCTTTGTACGTTTGTATAAACGGGGTGGGTCTCCAATCATCGACGGCGAACCCGACATCGACACCGCCGCTGGTTTTGTCGAAGGTGGAACTCACGGCTGAAAACGGAACCCACTCCTCCACGCTCATGACGGGGATATAAGGGAAATTGGGGTTTTGAGGCACTGGAATCGACCATTTGTTGATCGCCCATGCCATTGGTGAATTGACATCGGGGGAGAGTGTGAGCGTTTCTCGAAACCAGTCTGAGGGCAGCGTACCTTGTACGTTCACAATGGTTACCCCTGAAAGAACGAGTAGCCATTTTTGGTTGCTAATGCTTGCTGGTTTCGTTTCATTGACCGCTAGAGCAGCTGGCGTGATGAGCCAATTCTGGCCCGCAAATGTTATCACCTGTGGCATATTTTCCTCTTTCTTGTGACCGTAAACGGTCTGGAGTAGCGATGCGTGAGGGGAACCGCGGCAGTGTTTTGCAAAAAAGTTTGCAACATGCGCGTGAGTATCTCCGCCTCATTGCTGCGCAAGACGGTGAGGGGTGCGTACGCTGTAACGAGCCACAGCAGCGAAGTGCAGACCGCGCGGTGGGCTCAACAAGAAACTTTAGCGTTCACGTTCCATTCTGCCGTCAAAATACATCAGCGACTTTGCCCAAGCATTCATCCCTGCCCTATTCCCAGTGGCCCTGCCGACAAGATCTGCAGCCCGGAAATGAATGCCCCCGTATCGGCGGGAGATTCCAGCTTGGTCGGCCGCGTCGTGGAAGGTCCTCCAACGCAGCGTCACGGCACTCGTGGGAGTAATCCCAGGCTCAATTATTGATACTCCGGGCGCGAAAGTAACGGAACCTCCAAATTGTTCGCTGCCGGTCCACAGCGCGAGAATGGTTGCGCCTGCTGCACTGAATGTGCTGTGGCCCGAGATATATTCGGGAAAAGGCGGTGTGGGAAATGTAGCCTTTTGATATGGAATCCAGTCAGCGGCATCGGTTGTGATAGTGCCCCGTCCCGGACCTCCCCAGCATTCAATTTGTTGGCCATGGAAGAGATATGGGATTGCGGTGACGGGACGCACAGAGTCGAAAACCCGCTTTGCATCCCAGGAAGCGATGCCGGCGTCGAAAATTGCGTTCGTCAGTGCAAAAAACATCTTTACGTCGTCGTCGAGAGTGTGGTGGTCCCTGGCTGAGACGTACTGCGCGAAGAGGTCCCAATGTCCCGGAGGCTGCTCGGTGTGCGGACCCAATTGCCAATACTCCGCGATCATCTTCCGCTCATCGGTCAAATTTGCGCTGAAATCAACTAGTTCTTGTGCTTGCTCGGTGTATTCTCGCGACCCGTACAAGGCCGGACCGTACAAAGAAACGAAAGGCAGGAATTGATCCGGCGATGTCATTGCAAAGGGTGTTACTTTGTACCATTGAGCGCCCACGAATACCGGAGTAACAACCCCCGTCCCATTGAAGTAGGTCAGCGGCTGCCAGTGGTTCGGATCGAGTACGGTGGATAGATTACTCACAGGCACTGTGCTCGGGAGATTCTTCGGCTGATACCCCGTGTAGTCCGCGTAGGGAATGCCGCTCGCGGTCAAGTCTCCCAACTGATTGGAGCCATCATTGTGTCTAAACGCGAGCACGGCCGCACATGCGACGTTGCCGATTCCGGCTGGCGTTTCGATGTCCCTTGAAGTGTCATCCACGTCATAGCCTAAATTCGCCATCAAAGGGTCAAATACCTTGGTCTTGTCCCAAGGGAAGAGATCAACGGCTGCGCGATAAGCGGCGAAGCTGATCGCTTCGCTCTTATTGGCGTGCGTGCGCTCTGCCGGACGAGTGCGCAGGCTGTCGCCCAATTGCGTACCTGTTGCCTTCCGGTCGTATGCGGCCCAGGCATCGTACATGCAGGTGTGGACGATCGCCAGGGCGCGCGCCACCATGGGCGGCCCCAGAGTTCCATCGCGCACTCCCTGCAAGGCCGCGTTATTCCACTGAATCACCACGTTCGAGCTGCTCTGCGCTGCCGCAACAGGCGCAAACACCACCAGAACAGCAGCAAGCGAATAGCACATCTGTGGTGAAAACCAGCGACGAATAGAATGACGCTCTCTGCGATTCATCGGAAGACCCTCCTCATTTTTGCTGCCGTCGAATTTCCAGGCGTGATGAAGTTCGGGGACTTCCGAGGCTACTTTTCCGGAAATCCCCTTGCGGCATTCATTCGCGGCCTAAGGAATATTGAAAACGGCAAGTGCGACAGGGTGACCGACGGGTCCATCCACTGGCGCACCCAGTCCGGGAGGGCCAAGCAGGGGTAGCTGCGGCGTCAGCAATTGGCGGGCAAGATAGCGGTTGTCATTGGTGCTTGCCGACCCGTGTTCAAACATGATGATCCACACCATTGATCCGTGAGAGAAACGCAAGTTGTGGAAGTCGCCGGTGAAATGCAATCGGCCGGTTGCGTCGGCGAGGGCGCCGTCCATTCGGCCAAATACTACAGCTGGGTTATCGGCAGGCAGGAAACCATCCTGGTCGGCACATACTCCTGGAGTTCCGCCTGTGTAGTTTCCGCACTGCCCGGGATCATCGATATAGGCAAACCAGGTGGTGTAAGCGTTGCCCGGGATCAGGTTTTTGGCCCACTCTGAAACTGTTGCGTGATTGCGGTCAATGTCATTGTGGTCAACATCAATGCAGAGTTCGGCTGAGCCTGTAATGCCGCTCATCTGATGGGGATCGCTGACAGGTGTTCTCAGCAAGTGGTCGCAGTCAGCGAAGGCAGCGGGAATGCAACTCAGTGTCATAGCAGCGACAAAGAGCCGGATTGATAGGATTCTCATCTTAGTTCTCCTTCTGGGTCTCGCCGGAAATGACTCACCACCGGCTTACCGGGCGTGGCGCCGTACGATGAGTTCCTGCAACAACCATGCGAACTGTCTTCAGATCCTTCCCGGCGCGCAATCCTCGCTCCCTCCATTCGTCCCCAAAGTTATCTCCATTGGTAAACTACTGAAAGTAAGGGGGTTCACTGATCAATCCGGCGTGCCGGCAACCGTGCTAGACTTGGCGCACCCGATGGGTGCCGCTATGGCCGCTACAGCACCGGGCCCGCGCGTATTGCGCTTCGACAACTTCGAACTGGATGTTCGCGCAGGTGAGCTGCGCAAGCGAGGCATCAAGCTCCGTCTCCAGGGCCAACCCTTGCAAGTCCTGGCCGCGTTGCTAAGTCGCCCCGGTGATGTGGTCACCCGCGAGGAACTCCGCGCGCAGATCTGGGCCGCGGACACCTTTATCGACTTCGACCATAGTCTTCACAATGCCATTGCCCGCCTTCGCGAGGTGCTTGGCGACTCCGCCGAGAGGCCCCGATACGTCGAAACACTTCCCCGCCGCGGATACAGGTTCATCGGTCAGGTAGACGGAGCAGAGATTCAGTTCCTATCTCCTGTTCTTGCGGAACCCGCGCCGATCGCCGAATTGCCTGCCAGCCCAACCCATCCCAAATCTCGCAAATTCCTGGCCACGGCGATTCTCACTGTGCTGCTTATAGGCTTTGCCGTCTGGCTGGTGCACGTGACTAGTCGTCCTACACGTGCTGCTTCTCGCTTGAGTTCTATTGCCGTTTTGCCTCTTGCCAATCTCTCCGGCGATCCCTCAGAAGAGTTCTTCGCCGATGGAATGACCGACCAGTTGATTACGGACCTCGCCAAGGTCGGATCGCTACGCGTCATCTCGCGGACGTCCATAGTTCAATACAAAGGGACAAAAAAGGATCTGCCTGAAATTGCACGAGAGCTGAACGTGGACGCCATCGTGGAGGGCTCGGTCGTTCGTTCGGGTCAGCGGGTGCGCGTCACCGCTCAGCTTCTGCAGGCGCGTACCGACCGGCACCTCTGGGCAGAGAGCTATGACCGCGATCTTGGAGATGTGCTGAAACTGCAAGGTGAAGTGGCTGACGCCATAGCACAGCAAGTCCGCGCACAATTGACTCCGCAGCAGCAGACTCAGCTTCGGGGAAACTACGCGGTGAAACCGGCAGCCTACGACGACTATCTTAGAGGACGTTTCTACTTCGATAACGGGTACAGCGAGGCTGATTCACTCAAGAAGGCGCAACAGTATTTCGAACACTCGATCCAAAGCGACCCGAATTTCGCCCAGGCTTACGCGGGACTGGCTCATACCTACCTTTACTCGGCATTTGCAGGAGTTTTAAAAAGGGATGAGGCGTACCAGTCTGCCAAGGCGGCATTAGCCAAGGCACTGGAACTGGACGAGAGCGTCGGAGAGACGCACGATGCCCTTGCCACGCTGAAATCGGATTTTGACTGGGATTGGGAAGCTACCGATCGCGAGTTGAACCGTGCCATCGCTCTGGCGCCAAGCTATAGCTGCCCGCATGAGGCTCGCGTCGGCTTTCTCGCCCTTCTCGGCCGACGAGACGAAACCCTCGCCGAAATGGCGAAGATCGACCAACTGGACTACGGTCTCACTTCGGCAATGAGCGAAGCGTGGGCGTATTACACGCTGCGGGATTACCCCAACCTGATTGACGCGAGCAAAAGAGGGATGCTCATTGACCCGAAGAATTGGACTGCTCACTACCTTCTCGGCGTTGGTTACGAAGGTACAGGCAAGCTTCAGGAAGCCATATCCGAGTACCAGAAAGCACTTGAGATGTCAGGCGACGCTGCCACGGCTGTGACGCTGGCTCACGTCTATTCAGCCGTAGGCAGAAAAGCCGAGGCGGAGAAGATCCTTCGCGACCTGGAGCGTAAGGTAAATAGAACCCCTGATTCGTCACTCACGATGGCAAGAATCTATGCCACCCGCGGACAAAACGACAAAGCATTCGAGTTCCTGGAGAAGGCTTATTCGGAGAAAGCTTTCTACATGCCCGGAAACATGAAGGCTGACCCGTTGCTTGATAATCTGCGTCCTGACCCCCGTTTCCAAAACCTTCTGCTCCGTATGGGTTTGAAGAGCTAGATCTCCTGGGACCGAAAATCTGTCATTCCGGCCTGAGCCGTCGCGCTGGCGCCGAGCTATAGCAGTGTCCATGAGGATCGGGCCATGATTTTGGCTCAGTTGTCCATCCACCGCTGCCAATTCGCCGTTAGCTGCTCATGTCCGCACAGTGGGAGAGCTAACACGTTCATGGTTTTCCCCGCAACCCAGAAACGCGATGTTATCAAGCCTCCTGGCCAGTAGTGAGTCGCGGTGGGGGATTATCTTTCCAACGACTCGCTTGACTGAAGTTTCGATTTCTTCCGATGGACAGAAGAGTTTGTCACGCGGCACGATCCTGAGGATGTTGTCTGACATGGGCAGTCGAAAGTGTAGCGAATCGCCGCCCGGATTGCGATGTTGCCGTATCACCGGCAAACCAGAAGTTATCCTTGGCCAGAAGTCGGGTTCCGAGAAGTTGCTGCATTTGCTCCACACCGTCGATTGCACCGAACCGCCGGCAAACCAAACAAGTGACCACTACGAATCTTTAGGGAGGGTTTTGTTACAGGCTCTTAATCTCTAAAGGTATCGAAATGGAGGTACTCTGAGCCCCGCTAGTGGCAGTAACCATCACCTGGTAACTGCTGGTGGCGGTCAGGCCTGTCGCAGTATCCGTATTTGGTACGCCAGCGCAACCGATCATCCCCGTAACTAACAGAAGGCTGAGACCAGCAAAGACTCCTTTCCGCCATCGCCCGAAAGTAAACAGGCCCAGAGCAGCAAGCGCTGCCAAAGAAATGCTTCGTCTCGAACTAAGGGGTCCGGATTCGGAGATTGCACCAGCGGTCTGTACAGATACTGACAACTCACTCGAGCTCTCGTCTCCGTCGGATATCGTCACTTGCGATGTGGACAGAGAACAGACTGGCGATGCAGCCGACCCTTCTTGACTTCCTGCAACAACCTTGCATTGGAGATTAACTTGTCCCTGGAACCCGTTTTGAGGAGTGATGTAGACATCCGAAATTGCTGCCTCTCCAGCAGCAGTCACCTGCAGACTAGCTACTGAAGAGGAGAGCTCGACGTTGGACGACGTGCTGCTCTGCGGTGTTCCCGACCCGGCCAGCGCAACTGATTGTGAATAGCCGTTATCCAGGTTCGTAATGGTTAGTAGACCGTTGCTGGGTCCCATACTTGCAGGTCTGAACGTCATGGCGATCGTGCAACTGGTGCCTGCGGCCATGCTGCCAATGCACGTATCATACGGCGCGTAATCCTCATCGCCCGATAGCGCGATCAATAGGTCTACGACGCCATTGCCAGGATTCTTGATCGTCACGATCTGGGCGGCGCTCGTTGTCCCCTCAACCTGCGACGCAAACGTCAGACCTCCAGGCAGAACGGAAATCTGACCACTGCCGCTATTGTCGGCTGATAGGTCAGCGAACGAACTAGACTGATCACTTGTTTGAGCAAATGCATTTGATGCAGTTGCCGTAAGAACAAACCATGCGACTAATGTCAACGCAGAGAATCGTCCGATCTCTTTGCGAGTGATCAACCCCGTGGCGCCGGAACAATGGCGCAATGCAGGCACTTGCGGCGCGATGTACGATCCGCCGGTGTCCGCCGGGACTAACTTGCGACTACCGTGAAAACGGTCAGCACAGAGGATCTTTTGATCCTCTTGATGGTGATCAAGTCTGTAGCTGTAGGTACAACGATAAAGCGTCGTGAGACGGGCTTTTCGTTTGCGTGGGTCTACCGAGCACCTCGACATAGCCGAATCATCCCCTCACAGCGACCAGTTGCAAAGTCACGTGTGATGTATTTATCGGCAGAAGGGCGTCTTTCTAGTACCCTTGCGGAGAAATTACTATGTCATTTCTTTTTGGGAGTGCACGACTTATCCATGATAATAACTTGCCCAAATGATAAATAACTTGCTGAGAAAGAGAAATAACTTGTCGATAAAGGAGCGAAAGCTATCTCACAAACTATGGCAAGATATTAGATCTCGCATAGCTCTAAAAAGCGGACGGAGCCACTCCGGATTGGGCCAGTTAAGCCTCGCGCTAGATTTCATCGGAATGGACTACCTGCCAAGAAGATCGCCGCGGTTCCCGCAGACCCGTGGCTTGGTGCTGTCATCGCAGGGTTCAGAGTGGCTTTTGACCAAGGGCTCCGAACTGGGAAAAATCTCGCTAATGCGCCACCTTAAAAATTATAATCATTCCCTGCTACTCGGGTTCGCCTTTGCAAGAGGCAGGCACTTCACCCTTGCACTGAGTTGATTGGTGTGCCCGGCTAAGGGCATATCCACACAAATATGTCTATCGGCAGCAAGGCACACTTCATTACTGCTCCCTGAGCGGGTACTAAGCCGAGTTTGGGAGTGCCGACAATCAGGAAGAGAAAACCCTCCCGGAAGAGGAGCGGGCGCAGTCAAGTGGAGTAGTAGGTCTTATCGGTCGCAATGTTAGAAAGGTTTAACGAGCAAGACAGGGAAGGCTCCTGGTTAAGAACAACTGAGGCTCGTTTGGTCTTCGCTACTCAGACAGCCGTCTACCGTCGCCAAGAACTCGCTAAAGCTTTAGCAAGCGGCGGGGAGTCCGCGAGCCGAGAGCCATTGCGAGTTCAGCGCGCGGGGTTCCGTGACTTTGGGCGATCTCTTGCGTGGCCTCAGTCTTGCGGATGCGCTCAGCGCGGAGGTTGGGTGGCGGAGGACGTTCGCGCATCCAACAGTCGCCGGTGAATAGTGCGCGGAAACGAGAAGGCGCCTCTCAAATCCTGGACGAGACTCAGTCTGACTCGGCGGGAACCGATTGAAAAGCGGACTATATTGGGAACCAGAATACGAACGGCTCGATTTACAACTCGGCCAGTTTGAGAGTGCTGGACTACCTGATTGCGCTTCAGGATAACCGCACCGCGGTGGGTCCAGCTGCTGGTATCCCCGGAGCCGCGGGTCGGAGGCACTCACCATCGCGTTTCGTCAAAGCCGGTCAAAGACCATTACTAATTGGCTTTTTGGTACACCCGCACCCAATCAATGTCCATGCTTTTGTTGGCGAGGCTGTCGTTCACCGGCCCAGCCCAGAGCATCACCATCGTGCTCAAAATAACCTTAGGTTGCCCCGGTCCGGTTGTGATTGGCTGCCGCCATATCTCTTTATCATCGATGTACCAGACAAGCTCATGCTCGCTCCATTCGAGGCCGTACACGTGGAAGCCCTGGCTAAGGTTTCCCGCCCGGCTGAGCTTCTTCGCGTCAGGATGGTCCTTCTCTCCCGACCAGTCGTGAAAATTGAGGTTGACGTCCGCAGGATAATGGCCCTCGTTGATATCGATCTCGAAGTGCTTACCGGGGCCGCTGTCGACCTGGCCGGTATCGAGCCAGAAGGCATTGTTGACGCCGGACGCTCCTGCATAGCGGATTTTCGCCTCGAAATATCCATAATGTTGCCTAAACTGGCCCGTGGAAATGCTCGCCGCAGTCCAGGGGACGCCTTTGACGCGCTCCTGTTTCCGGATGACGAGGTGGCAGATACCGCCGCTCACTACGACGTTGTCCGCCCAACGGGTGGATAGGTATTCAGCCAGCCAAGCGGGCGATGGATTTGTTGGGCCATTGTCGGGCGTCCATTTCGATGGGTCCAGCGCGGAGGCATTGAACTCATCACTGAATACCAGGTTCCATTTGGATGTGGAAGGCGGTGCTGCATGGCATGTGCTAACGAATACTGCAACCGCTAAGAGGGCATGGTAAATCCGGGTATTTTTGCTCACTCTGAGACTCCTGGTTATTAACATGTTTCGGCGAGCCACGCTCTGGTGTAGCGGGCCAACTTACCGTAGGTGTTATCGGTCGCGTAAACCTCACGTCCTAGCAGCAAACCGAGAAGCATTGCGTGCAGGCGATTCGTTGCAACAACCTCATAGTCAGAGAAGAGAGCGATTCCGTCCTTCACCATTCTGTCGCGCGCGGCATACCAGAGAACGACATTCAGCCGCTGCGGGCTCCACTTACCAAAGAGCGAGAGAAGGTAATATGTCCCCCCCGCCACAACCTTGGTGAGACCAGTAAGACTGTCCTTCCAGTCGACGGAGGGCTCGTACTCCGGGCAGGCAACCGCCTCCTTATCACGCCGCAGTAGATTTAGTACGCGACCTGCAGGGGCAGCCCCAGTCGGCTTCAGCAGGTTCCACAGCTCATGTGCCATATCCGGCATCATTGCTACGCGCTCGACTCCACTCTGCTTAAGGACGCTGTACGACTCCTGATCGCGCACAAACAAGTAGGTGTTTGTATGTCTCGCGACTTTGCGCAGGGATGCTTCGCGCGCAGCGTCTGTGCTGTAGTGCAACGATTGCGGCATGACGACGATTCGGCACGACGGGTACTTCTCCATCAGCCACTCACGAGCCTGCTGGTGCTTCCCGTAGAGATCGCCGAAGTTTCCCCCGCCGTGGCATAGGAAGGTAGAGTCCGGAGTTACGCCGGGGACACCGGTACGCCGAAGGTCCAAGACGCTGAGACGCTTGTATATCGGAATTTTGTAGTGCTCGAAAAACGCCTCTGTTCCCAGGTTGATCAGCTGGTCTCCGATATTGCTATGCACCGGGTAGTCGACGTAGAAGATGCGGCTGTTCGTGTCAATGACCGCGGCGATCTCGGCCAGCTTTGCCTTCAAACCCGATAGACGCTCTTCGAGCTCATGCGGATACAAGTGAATCAACGGACTCTCTCCTCACGGCATGAAAATGTGTGTTCATCAAACTGGCGACATGCTGGCGCATGCGATCGACGAAGACTGAGGTGTCAAAGCTACGAGCGTGAGACTGGATGGAGGCGGGATTGAACTCAGCCTCCTCCCGTTCAAAGCGCTCGATACAGCGCATGAGAGCGTCAGCCGCCTGCGCTTCAAAGAACAGGCCTGTGCGACATCCGTTGCCGCTATCCTCAAGGACCGTCTCCAGGGCACCACCTCTGCGGTAGGCAAGCACGGGTTTCCCATATGCCTGGGCCTCGACAGGAACGATGCCAAAATCCTCATCTGCCGCAAACAGGAAGGCGCGACTGTTCGCATAGATAGTAGATAGCTGGTCATCGCTCACGCGGCCGAGGAATTCGATGGTGGGGCCGGCGATGCGCTTCAGCGCCGCCTCTTCCCTTCCCGTGCCCACAATGAGAAGGCGCCGCTTCAGTTTGTTGCAGGCCTCGATCAGCACATCCAGACGCTTGGTATGCGTGAGCCGGCCAACGGACAAGTAGTAGTCGCCGCGGGCACCGGAGAGGAAGCCGTGCTGCGTCTCGACCGGTGGATAGATGACGGTTGAGCTGCGGCGATAGTACGTTTCGATGCGCTTGGCGATGTACTCGGAATTCGCGATGAAGTGGTGAACGCGCTGTGCTGCGGCGAAGTCCCACTGACGAATGTAGTGCGAGCTTGCGGTGAAGATGGGCTTGGCCAGCCATGACGTCTGGCGCCGGAATGTCCAGTAAAGATCCCAGACGTAACGAACTGGAGTGTGGCAATAGCAGATGTGCAGCGCATCCTGATCGATGAGCACACCTTTCATGAGGCTGGCGTCAGAGCTGATGATGACGTCATACCCGCGTAAATCCAGCGATTCCACAGCAATGGGGAAGAGCGGCAGCAGCGGACGGTAAAGGCGCGTAATCGCCGGTATCTTCTGCATGAAGGAGCAGGTGATCTTTCGCCCATTCAGTTGGATAGGAACGCTTTGCTTCCGGGCGAACAGGCAGAAGATATCTGCGTCGGGATACATCTCCGCCAAGGCGCAGACAACTTTTGTTCCTCCTCCATTGATCAGGAACCAGGGAGTCAGGATTGCAATTCGCAAGGAGCGGCTTTCAACGCGATTCATCATTGCCCTCCCGATAGGACTGCTGCTGGAAATTGCTGCCGCATCTTCTCGCGAAGAGATAAGTAGAGCAGCAGGCCCCAGCTCATCAGAGCCAAACTGCCATCCGTAATGAGGCTGGCCCACGCAGCGCCGAGCCATGAGTAGCGGGGGATCATGTACAGATTGACACCAAGATTCAGCGCGGCTGCCGCAAGCTGAGATCCGAGCCGAACGTGCTGGTATCCCGCGCCGGCAAGAGCGTCCCCCGCGCTCCATTGGAAATTGCGGAACACTGGGATGAGGCACAGCCAGCGTAGAGCAGCGGCGCTTTGGCCGAAGTCCATGCCTACAATATGCGGAATGAGGGGAGCGCATGCAAACAAAGCTATGCTGATGGCGATCGACAGCCAGGTCGTCTTCTTCAACAAACGGCGCGCCAGAGCAACCGTCGCAGATATGCCTTGTTCACCCTGCCTGAAGAAACGTGGAAAGGCCGCGGCATAGACAGCGGTAACGGGCATGGTGGCGAAGTTAAGAACGCGGTACGCGACAGAGTAGATGCCGTTTGCTACGTTCAGGCCGCGATTGCCCAGCATCACCTTATCGAGGTCGTTATAGATGGACGTCGTCGAGCAAGAGACGGCGAAAGCGATTCCCTCTCCCGCGTGGCGAAGGATGAGCTTTGGATGGAAGGTCGGCCACCCGTGATAGTACGTCACTGCTGAAACCGCGAGCAGTGCCGAAATGCTCGCTACCGAGATGCTCGCTACGGCCCAGTTCTCGAGAGTGATCTTGTGCAGATTCAGGAAGAGGGCCAGTGCGAGAAGCGCGCGCATCAGATTGGTGACGAAGCTCAGCACGGCGGTTCTACGCATCTCTTCGAAAGCCTGAAATGCCTGACTGCAGTTCGTAACCAGAGGGGTGAAGACGCATTCGGCTGTGGCGATGAGGGCGATGGGCAGCATGCTTGCCCCGTGCAGGAGATGGTGGCCGACACCGACAAGCATGCCGACCACGAACGGGCTGACGAGCAGCGTTGCGAGCAGAATATTTCCCCAATACACAGAGAAACGGCTCGGGTCTGCACTCACTCGGCGGAGCAGGATAAACCCCGCGCCCAGCGTGCTGTACTGGTTGACGATCGAGACCAGGGCCACGATGGCGATGTATACGCCGTACTGCGAACTCCCGAGGAGACGCGTGAGAAGGATGAAATAGGCTGCCTGCAGCCCGACAGACGCACACTGTCCTGCCAGCACCCAACCAGCGTTCCGTGCGAGGACGTTCACAGCGTCGCCACCACCTGCTGATATTGATCGCGGACGGCACTCCAGGTGAAGTTCTTGACGAAGGACTGATAGCCTTCGCGGGCGATTTCCTTGCGGGCGGCTTCGTTGCGCAGCAGCGTGCTGATGGCTTCGGCGAGTTGCTCGGGCGAGTTCGGGTCGACCAGCAGACCGCCTCCCTCGCGGAACGCCTCCGGAATGCCCCCGACGTTTGTGGCCACCACCGGCAGCCACAGGCCATCGCTTCCACATTGACCATGCCGAAGGGCTCCTGCCAGACGGATGGGCAGCAGAACAAATCCGCGGCGCGGAATTCGTCTGCGAGGCTGTGTCCGCTGCAGTATCCCTTGAACTTCACATTGTGTGGCGCAGTACCGATCAGCTCGTTTACATACGGCGTTGGCTTGCCGCCGACCGAAGGATGAGCTCCCCACGATGCGAGCTTCGAGGGCTACGCCTCGCTCCTGCAGCAGGCGCATGGCGGCGGTGAAGACGTGGACGCCCTTCTCCCTGATAAGTCTGCCGGCAAACAACACCACTGGCGTCTCGCGTGCCTGCGGCTTTTCGGCCGGTGGGTAAAAGAGCTCTTCGTCCGCGCCGTTGCGGACAAGTGCGGAATGCGTGAATCCAGGCAGGCGCTTCTTTGTTGTGACCTCCAGAAACTCACTGCAGAAGATCACCCGATCGACAGAGTCGACGATTTCACGAATGGTCGCGTCCGGGCGGGTCGTCGAGAAGGCGCTGTGCTTATGGAGAGTGACGCTCGCTCCCAGTCTTCCTGACCAGCGGGGACAGAAAGCGCGCAAAGTCCGGCTGGTTTTGTACCCACACCACGTCTCCGGGCTTGAGCCGGTCGATGAGCGGACCGAGGAGGCGACGAATGAGGTAGTTCTTCACCTGGAGCGGATAGTGTTGCCGGCCCCGGAGACGGCTGTATTTCAGCATCTCGGGAAGCACCAGGACCCGCTCCAGAGGGGAAACCCCAACTGGAGTCTGCGGCTGCGCAGACGACAACGGAATCATCATCATCCCGCAGCACATTCGCAACCCAGCGAGAGATGGCCCCGCCCTCGAACTCCGAGAATGGTTCGCACTCGTCAAGCAGGTGGTAGATCATTCCTGGTAGTCTCCCCTCGCTGACTTCGACAGTCCGACACAGACCATCACATAGAGCATGGCCGCTAGCGAGTTGTATTTCATGATGAATGACTCGTCGATGTTTCCAACAATGACGAGCAGGATGATGCCTAAGCACCATGCCACATAGTTATGATCGCCGAGCCACAAGCTTTTCACTCCGTTGCGCGTGGCCGCGACCAGGCTCCATATGAACAAGAGAAGACCCATCAGCCCCAGTTGCAGCCAGAGGTTCAGGTAGCCGTTATGCGCGTGGCCCAAGGGAAATCCGACAGCCAGCATCGACATTCATCGATTCGCCCTGTGACTGCTCCCAGAAGCCTCCGTAGCCATACCCCAAGAAGGGATGCTTGGAGATTGCGAGGCGACTGCCTTCCAAATCTGGAAGCCGTCCGCTCAGGTCGGAGCGTCTTTCCTAGAAGTTGCATCAGCGAGTCGAATTGAGTAACTGCGAGAGCTATCATGAGGCCTGCGATGCTCATCACTGTAATGGATAAGAGGACAGCGTCCCGCCGTCGAAAGCGAGCTATCAACTTGTAGGCGCATACATAACAGGCAAAGACAAAAGCGAGAAGCCATGCGGTACGCGACTGTGACATGAGTACGAGGACAGCCGCCAAGCCCACTATGCCGGCCATGGCAATACCAGCCAGAGATTGTTTGAGCCGCAAGAAAAAGCAGGAGAGATCAGGAAGATCACGTACATTCCCAGATCATTCTTGTGTCCGAAGATGCCCTTCCACTCTCCTTCATAGCCGTAGCCGAAAGCCAGGAAGGAGGAACACGACAAGAAAGCTGGCGATCACTGCGATAACGCCAGTGAAAAGAATCAGCAGCATCTGCTCTTGCGGATCGTAATACTCAGCCAGATAAAGACTAAACAGCAGTGTCAGTCCGAAAAGGACAGACCGCCTGAGAGCATCGACTGGGTCGGGCGACCAGCTTATAGAAACAAACGCCAGCAGCGCGAACACAGAAAACGTCTTGTGGCGCGCAGCGGCGCGAGCGATTCTCGGGAAGGCGGCCGACATGATGAAGCAAGCCAGACACCACACGAGCAACTGCTCAATCCTGGCCGAGCTGCTCCTCCTCCAGCATCTCCGCTGCTGCTGAACTGCCCGGCATAGTCCTTATTCTGGTTAATAGATGTCCGTCCGCTGCGAAGTAAAGTAGCGGGACCATGAGGAGCCATGTGCGGACGTTGAGTAGTAGCCGCTTCGATTCGCTGGCGGCACTCCGTAATTCTGGTTTAGCTTCCAGCTGCAGCACGAGGACTCCTCGTTAGGGAGTGGCGCATTGATCGGCGCAAATCTCCAGGAAATAGCCAGTAGCTGAAAAAGTAAAGAATCGCTTTGGGATTGAAAGATCCCAACACGCATCCCGTGATCAACAGGTGGAGAAGGACCTTTGCAGGCGCTCCATTCTGACGCGCTCTCGACACACATTGCTTGGTCATGAACAGGGAGAAAGCCTTCGGGGTGAACAGGGAGCGGTTCGCTATACCCCAGTCGTACAACGTCTCCCATGGCCCGCTTCCCGTCAGCCTGTTCCCTGCTGATGCATTGTTGTTATAGATGGATAGAGCGTCCTCTACAGCACCCAGCCGGGTGCGAGGATCGGCGGCCGCCCGGAGAAGCCACTCCGTGTCCTCGACCTTCGAGCCCTTGGTGAAGGGGACGTCGAGCAGGAGCTGGCGCGATGCAAAGAGGGACGATGGTTGCAGAAATCCACGCTTGCAGTAAAGATATTCGCTGAATCGCTCGGTGCTGGTGGGAAGCGTTACAGGAATGACGCGCTCGAGGGTCGGTGTCCTCTCAATGAAGCGCGAGACAACAAAGGCATGCGTGCAGTTCAGCGAGAGGGCCACCTGAAGCTGCCGCTCTACCTTCTCCGGCATCCATTGATCGTCATCGTCCAGAAAGGCGATCCATTCTCCGCGTGCGTGCCTGACTCCGATGTTGCGGGTTTCCGCGAGGCCCTGGTTTTCCGCGTTAACGAGGATCTTCAGGCGAGGATCCGTGATCGTCGAAAGTGCCTCTTCGGTAGCCGGATCCGGGCCATCGATAACCACGAGCACCTCCATGGCATCGTGGGTCTGGCCAAGCGCATCCCGTACCGCCCGGCACACTAAGGCCGGACGGTTGCGTGTCGGGATTACCGCGGTGACGAGAGGCTTGGACATTGCTTGTTCCTTATCAACGTCGATCAATCGAGCTCGGTTTCCGTTCCAAGTTGCAGGACCGGTTCGGGGGCTGCGGCTGCTGAGAGCCAGTCGCGAGCGATAACGCGGAGCAGCGTCCACGGCTCGATGAGGTACCGGGGGGCCAGACGCCGGGGCTCGGATGCGAGACGGAACGCCCACTCCAGCCCCAAGGGGCCAGACCACCGCGGCGGGGTTGGGATGACACCGGCAACATAGTCGAGCACAGCACCCGTGGCCAGGATGACGTTGGCCTGGATCGCGTCGAGGTTTGCTTCAATCCAAAGCTCCTGCCGCGGCATGCCCATGCCAACCATGAGCAGGTGCGGCTGAAAGTCGGCGATCTGCTGCAGGACATTCTTGTTTTCAGAACCGTCGGGGTCCATGTCAAAGTAACCATGGCGGTACTCGATCTGAAGCCGCGGGTGACGCTTCTGTAGGGCCATGGCGCCGATGTCCACGACACCGGGAGCCGAGCCAAGATAGAAGACCCGCCAGTTTTTCTGCACGGCCGCAGCCATGAGGGATGGTAGCCAATCGGTGTAGCCGACCCGGTGAATCCGGTATGCGAGATGCCCATAGAGTCGCGCCAGCAGGACAATCGACATGCCGTCAATATGCGTACGGTGAGCACGGCTGAAGTAACGTTGGAAGGGACCATCGGAGCCTTCTGCCGCCTCCTTATGGAAAAGGTAAAGGCTGTGCATGTTGTGGTTGGCGATAATCCACTTCTGATTTGTGGACACACCTTCAATGACCGTGTCCGTCAATGCGTCCATGGTCATTGGCTGGACTGAGATATCGAGAAAACGAGCTGTCCCGGGTTGAGGCATGTGTTACAGTCCTGTCCGCCTTGACCTCTGCGGCGCGTTGGGGGAGTAAGACCACTTTGAGACCAGACAAGCATTCCAAATACAACTGAGCTGAGCAGATAAGACGAGCCGGTTCGAGAACAGCGACGCGAATTTTCTATGCGTCGAAAGACAGCGGTTGAGCAGCCTTACGGCATGCTGTAGACGGCAGCCGAGGATAGGGAGGAGAGGATCCCTGCCGATCCGGAGACCGCAACATTTTTCGCATAAGAGAATGGCACGTACAGCACATCGCCAGGGGCGAGCGCGATGTCCTGCTGCTTGCCCTTCTGGATTTCACCGAGCGACAACTGAGTCTCGTGGTAGCCGGTCGCATCCTTGCGCAGAAGCTTCGCATGGCCCTGCTTGGCGGTACGCGAGACGCCGCCAGCCCGAGCCAGTGCCTGCAGCAGCGTCAACTCCGAGGAGTTGTTATCCATTACGATTCCGCCGGGCCGGTTCACGTCACCGAGGACGTACACAATGCCTGCCTTCGGCACCATCACGGTATCGCCGGGATACACCAGCACGGAAGTCTGAAGGGCTACCGCGCCATCGTTCGCGAGGTTGTAGCGTATCGGATGATCCGGATCGCCACGACGCTCAATAATGATGTTTCGGTCCGCGATCTCGTTCAGGCCGCCCGCCAACGCGAGCACGTCGACCACGGGGCGGGCGGTGCCGATGGGATACGCTCCCGAGGCACGCACCTGGCCGAGCACCGAGACGGTCTGCGTGGCGTACTGCTCGACGGCCACGGCAACCTCGGGATGATTGAGGTAGTGGGCCGCGATCAATTTGTCATGAACTGCGGTAGCTGCTTCAGCGGGGGTGAGGCCTGCTATTTTGACGTCGCCCACACCGATCAGCGGAACCTCACCGGCGTCTGTAACGCGCGGGTGCTGGTCGAGTTCCGGGGAGTCGACGACGGTGACGTGGATCTGGTCACCTGGCCCAATGCGGAGGCTTTCGCCGGACTGTGCCAGGGCAGCCAGTGGGAGACTCATAAGACACACGAATATAACTTTCTTCATCGCAGTTCCCTTTTCTCGCGGACTTAGCCTTCCGTGTAGTACTTGGAGTTGCCGCCGTAACCGTAATACTCGCCATAGGACACTGAGTCGCGGCTGACTCCGTTGAGCACCACGCTTACCTTTTCCTCATCGTTGACCAGCTTGCGATACGCGCGCTCGAGGCTCTTCCTGGTGGAGAGACCGTGCCGCGCCACGAGTACTGTTAAATCGGCCTCGCGCGCCAGAATTTGTGAGTCGGCGACGGCGAGCAGCGGCGGCGAATCGATAATGACGAAGTCATACATTCTCGCGCCAGTTCTGGACTAACTCATGCATGCGATCGGAACCCAGCAACTCAGCGGGGTAGGGTGGCATGGGGCCAGCAGGAAGAACGCGCAGCCTCGGGAAGCTCAGAGAATGCCTCGATGGTGGGGATGTTCTGATACTCCACACCGGATAGCATGCTGCTCAAACCGGTTCCACCAATCCGCTCATAGCCGAAGCGACGCGTCAGGCCGGGATGGCGCATATCTGCCTCAACCAGAAGCACTCTGGAATTCGACTGAGCAAAGACGGCTGCCAGATTCATTGAGACGGTGCTCTTGCCTTCATCCTCGGTCGCGCTCGTAATAAGAAGTACCTTGGGCGGAGCACCGGAGCGCGAAAGCAGGATGGATGTGCGGAGGGAGCGCAGTGACTCAACGAACGCAGTCTGCGGTCCATCGATCGCGGGCAGTCGACGTGCGGCGGCCAGTTCATCGGCGCCTGCTGGCAGCTGTTTCGTTCCAGAACGGGATGGCAGATAAGAAGCGACGTTCCGAGCCGCGCCTCCATTCACAAGCGGCAAGACGGCAAGGATCGGTGTTGACAGCGCCGCCTCGACCATTTCCATGGACTGGATGCGATCATCGGTGGCGTCACGGAACAGTGCTCCGATACCTCCAAGAAAGGCGCCACCGACCAGGCTAAGGGCGAGGTAGAGCGGGACATTCGGCTTGACCGGTTTAGCTGGGACGCGGCCTGGATCGACCACAGTGATGTTCGAGGAGTGTAGTCCTTCCATCACGCCCGCTTCCTTCAAATGCGCATTCAACGTTTCGTACAGGGTCCGGCTGCTTTCTGCCTCCTGCTTGGCAATCATGAATTCGATTGCTTTGTCGTTGAGCTGGCTGGCAGCGGTGCGCTGCTGGTTGTAAACGTTCTGCAGGCTCGCTTCGACTGCCTGAGCGGAGCGGTAATCGTTCTCGACCCGCTCGCCGATACGTGCCACTTCGGCCTTAATCTGTTCATCGATTGCCGTGACGGACGCTCGCTCGTCGCCAAGCTTAGGATTGGCGCTTCCGAGCCGGGACGTCTCGCTGGCAACCTGCGTTTCAAGCGTCGCCTGTTGCTGGCGAAGGCTTTGGATGAGGGCAAGCGAGTTGCTGATACCAGGAGAAGACCCAAGCCATCGAGGAGCCCGCGAGTCCGGAGATCAATTCAGGATCGCCCTTGCGCGTGATCTGATAAAGCGCCTCCTTGAGTATGCGATTGGAGGTTGCGGCCGTAAGGGAAACCGTGGATTGCTGGAGCCGATCAAGAGTGGCACTATAGGCCAGTTCCTTACCTGTGGAGTCGCTGCCCAGCGAATAGACGCCTGAGTCCTTTCTGCAGAGTGACGACACGCGCCTGAAGGGTCTCCGCTTGCTTCTTGAGATCGTCGAGTTGTGCGCTGAGCCAGCCAGAGGCCTGGGTCGTCGCGTCGTAGCGCGTTTGGAAGGTGTAATCGACCAGCCCCTGCGTGAGGTGATTCACCACAGCGGCCGCGAGTTTCGGGTCGGTGCTGAGATAGGTCACATCGATCAGCCGCGTGCCCGCCACTGGCTTGACCGTAAGATTCTTGGCGAAGGCCTTAAGCATGTGAGTCCGGCGCAGCGGCGCCTGCTCAAGCGGCACATTCGCGGGATCTTTGGGCCCAGCCGGCGTCATTAGCCCGAGTGCCCAGCTGATCGGATTGAACCTGGGTTTGAAGTCTTTAGTGTGTTCCAGGTCCAGGTCGTCAATTACCTTCAGGGCGAGAGTATCGGACTGAAGGATCGTCGCCTGCGTTTGCAGGGTAATGTTCGCATCGAGCGCATCCGTCGCATCGCCGCCGGCAGACGACATCATGCTTTCAAGGCCCAGACCATCTGCGCTCGATTTCTGCACCTGGATCTCTGCTGTGGCAGAGTAACGTCGGCTCGTGAAAATGCAGAAGAGCGCTGCCAAAGTAAAGCAGATCGCTATCGTCCTCGCGATGAGTACCCGGCGTCGTTTGAGTATTGCCAGCAATGCCTGGATCGTCAGGTCGTTCTCGAGGCTCTTAGCTGATTCCTTGTTACTCATCGGTCGTCTCTTGTTCTCTCTCGCCGCTGTTTGGCGCGCACATTCTGCGGGCAAGCCGCTCACTTGTTGTCTTAGTACAGTCGTTCTTCATGTCGCTATCGTTATTACAAGACGGATATTAGAATAGGAATTAGGTTTCTTCAGTAATCATTAAGTTGTATTTTGTCTATTGCAATTCGCGGTGCAAACATCCAATGGCTTTTTGCTGAGTATCTGCCCAAGAATGGGCCCTGGATCCGGCCGCTCGTACACAGAATTGCAGACCCATTGTGTGCCCCAATGAAAGGTGCTAATCGCCCAAGCAGAGCTATACCTACTGGCCGCTGCGCGGCGATTTTGATACGGGCGCGGAGTTCGTGAGTTACGAAAACCACGGGGTTCGCGCCATTTTATTTCCGAGGGCAGCACGAGCGTGAAGCGGTGTATACGCGGCTGGTGCCCCGCGATGCGAGTTCATGGGACTATCGACGAAACGCCAGGCACCATCTCCAGGAGACCGCTAAGCTCAGCGTTCCTGTATCCCCCTCGACCGCGGTCGATAAACAATGCCCGCACTTGCGGTGAGCGATGTCATTGTCCGGCTGCCCACGATCACGTCCGAGTACGATAGCTCTCCAACACGCACGCTGATGCGCCTATTCATGTAAACGTCAAACCCAGCTACAGCCGTCAATTGGGGACCTACGCCGGACTTCATGGTCGGCTTCGGTCCCTTGTTGGGAGCATTGGAGTACCACCACACGTGCCCTCCGCCTCCCAGAGCCGACAAGTATGCAGAGACGCGGGCAAAGTGCAATGGGGCACGAACACCGAATAGTGCTGATTCCGCATGATCGTAGCCACCCGATCGCAGCATTGAGCCCCTCATCTCGAGGCTGAGGATGTGTGGCGATTCCGTAAATCCCCCCACCGTAAAACCGTAGACGGCCCAATCGCCGTAATTACCAAAGTCCGGCTTGCCGGTGGTAAATTCCGAAAAGGTTGAGACGTGTGGGCCATATCGGACTGGCGGCGCGACTTGCGCAGAGGCGCTGTGCGCTGTGAGCGAGAGAAGCAGCGCTACCGCGGCACGATAGATATTTTGTTTGATGCGGGGGGATAATTTTGTCATTTCGCTCTAGCCATTCCACTGCCTGAAAGCGGAGCCGCGTTGATAAGAGAACCGCCTGCTTATGGGCCCAGACGTCGAGTCCTTACAGCGCTTCAAGGAAGTGCTTAACTTCATGAGTCTCCCCCTGGCCGTCACATGCCTGTCTGAGACGCCTCTTTGGTATACAACTTACCTACGTAACTTGGTACTGCACTTTTGGGTCAGAGCTTGACACGGGATGAGAGCGCCAGCCGTCTAGAAGCGGGAGCTTGTCGCTCTGTCTGTTGCGTATACGCGACGCCGGCCTGACGCTCTCAGCCATCGGCCAAGCGGCCGTTTCAGAGTGCTGACTGCATTTCCGGACTGGTCACAGTGGCGGCTTTGAGGATCAGAGTACATTCCAGGGCAGTGGATCTCATGGGGCAGCCACTGGTCATAGAAGGAGATGCCCAGATGGTCATCAAGTCGGTATGACCAGGATATGGCAAGTTGTTACCACAAACTCTCTTTGCCTCGGTCGATGATTGCTACTGTTCTCTCACACCTGATCCACAGGTGACCGAGGCTAAAGAGATGAAGACCCCCATCAGCAGCATTTTTGTCGTCATGATGTTTACTGCCCAGGCATTCGCAGCAACTTCACAGCAGATCGGCGCATGGTCTGTCACCCAGGCAGCAGACAATCGCGCCGTCTTGATTCAAACCGTCTCGGATCACGCAAAACTCGACTTGATTTGCCGACACGGCAAGGTGTGGAAGGTGGCTCTCGAGACGAGCGACCCCGTCCAGGAACGCGCGGTCGACTTCAATCGCGGAATTCCAACGACCCGCCTGGGCTTCGGATCTGACCTGTCCAACAGTGCGTTCGAGGATTGGGCCGTTGCCGATGGTGGCAAAACCCTGTCTGCTCACTCTGAGATGTTCGAAGGAAGGCTTGACCGGCGCTGGGTCGAGCGGCTGTCTTCTTCACCGACGATCCGGTTCAGCTTCGATACCCAAGACTCTGCATTCAAGACGGACCAGCTTGCCCAGGCCCTTGAGTCTGCGGGATGCAGCTACTAATAGAGCGCACCGGCTTGAAGTAAACGCTCCAGCGGACTTGAACTCCCCAGGTCTGGTGATTGGGGCTCGCTTCAGCCGGTGCAAAACCGCTCCTTTGGTACCACCAAACGAACTGGACGCGAGCGCCCTCGGCAGGCAGGGCTGCCTGAGCCGTTTCGGACGCCTCAGCACTTCAAACAGCCTACCGACGTGCAATCGCTTTTGCGAGTCTCGCTACTGCTACCTCCGGGCTATTGTCTCAACAGAGTCAATGGCTTTTACTCAAGCTCTTCGGTGCCGATGCCTTATTGGCCCATTGCCCAAGTAGAGGAGCTCCTTTTCTCGTGATTGCGAAACTGGCGCAGGATCCAATTGTTTGGTTTGCGGCTGCACTTTCCATATACTGCGTCCTATTGGCTGTCGTGCTTAGACGAGAGCGGGCGCCTCGAAATAGAACTTCATTCTTACCCTCCGAAATCTTGGAGGAGTCTTAGACATCAGGCGCGAACGAAGTGGCTGGGACAGCGAGTGTCGGTAGGCAACGGCCTCCTCATATGGCGCTAGAAGAAATCCTCGCTTGCGTATCAAACTTGCCTAGCAAAATAGGATTTACGGGAAAGATTGATTCAGTAAAACGGGCGGCTCCTAGGCTTGGTCGCAATCAAATAATTCACGCCCTGGCGTCGCACTAGAAGAGCTTGCTGCCGTTTTCAGGCTGGAAGCGGGTGGCTCCTCGCGACCACCCACCGGCCGCCTACACGTCACTCTAAATCGACAATTTAGCGGCCGCGGCGTTGTATGGTAGCGATAACAGAATCAGCTACTTAGAGTGCCGACCACTGCTACGAATAGTTTTCCACAATTCACAATCCTGCGACTGTGACATATAGTGGCCGATATTTTTGGAGGCCACCCCTATGGCAGGCTCTACTCCCCCGTTGCTGGCAGATCTGCGTCGCTGTCTGCTATCGATATCAGAAAATCCGCAAGCCACTCTTCGCCTGACTGCGCATGCGCTTCTTTTGCTCTTCGCTGCTTTTGCATTTCTCTCGGCCGCCCGGCTACATGGCCAGGAGTACCGCGGTAGCATAACTGGGCAAGTGACAGACCCAGGAGGCGATGTTGTTCCTAATGCAACTGTCACAGTGACAAACCCGGAACAAAACTACTCCGGCAGGACAGACAGCAAGGGTAGCTTTTACATTCCCTACGTCCAGCCTGGCACTTACAAGGTCAAAGCCGCTGCCCCCGGCTTCAAGACGGTTGTTCATGAAGGCGTCGTAATCGACATCTCGGCCAAGGCTAGCCAGACATTCTCTCTGCCCATTGGAGCGGTAAATGAGACGGTGTCGGTGAATGAGAACACGCTCCAACTCAGCACGGCGGATGCGTCCGGCGGCACGGTCATGGATCCGGAGAAAGTCCAGAACCTGCCACTGAACGGCAGGCAGGTCTACATGCTTCTCAGCCTTACGCCGGGAGTGAGATTTACGCAGACACAGTTTGGCGCGGGCGGATATTCCGGCACGCGCGGTTGGGATACGTCGAATGCCTACTCGATCACCGGGCAACCGGGAAGCTATAACCAGTTCATGCTGAACGGTGCGCCTATTTCGGTTCAAGGCGGTGGGCCCGCCGGGACATGGAACATTTCGCCGAGCATCGATGCGGTACAAGAGTTCAAGGTGATGACCATCACCTTCGATGCGCAGTACGGGCGGGTTGGTGGCGGGGCTGTCAACATCATCATCAAGAACGGCATGCCGCGTTTTCATGGCACGGCATACGATTTCTGGCGCAATTCCATCCTGGATGCAAACACGTTTCAGTTGAATCAGCAGGGCGAGTCAAGGCCATTTCACAACGAACACCAGTTTGGCGCCACAATCGGCGGCCCCTTTCTGAGAAAGAACGGGTTCTTCTTCTTCAGCTATGAAGGATATCGCCAGGTATTGCCGGCCGGAGTGGTCACGACAGTGCCGACCCCGGACATGTTTCCTTCGGCCAATGGTGTTGATCTGAATAACTTTCTGACCGCAACCGGCAGAAGCGGTGGAATCTACGATCCGCTGACGACGGCCTGTGTACAGCAAGGAAGCTCCGGCTGTACGACGTATGCTCGTCAGCAGTTTCCGGGGAATATTATTCCCGCGAACCGCATCAGCCCGGTAGGTCTGGCCGTCATGAAGCTGTTCCCCGCCCCGAATCGTGCCGGCTACGTGGACAACTACGTCTTCAACGGCAAGGACCGCTACAGTTACAACATGCCTATCGCTCGCGTCGACTACAACTTCACCGACCGGACGAAGATGTACGGCCTGTTTGCCTGGTGGTCGGGCCATGAATACCGCAATGGCAATGGGCTGGTTGGACCTGCAATCATGGGCGACATAAACAATTACCGGTCAAGCACCACGCAGGTGCTAGACGTCACTCACACTTTCAGCCCCTATTTCATCGGAGATATGCGTGTTTCATTCAATCGCTACTACTACGTCGATCCCAATGGCACACTTTCCGCCGGATTGAACACTCTCACGGCCGGAGACCTCGGGCTCACTATGCCGCAAATCCCAACGACCAGCAAGGAATACGCCCCGGAAATTGATCTGGGCGATAATTTTCCAAACATAATCGGAAACCAGGCAAACCCGAATGTCTTCGAGACCTACGACATAGGTCCCTCGATCACCCAGATTCTTGGCAATCACAGCCTGCACTACGGCGCGGAGTGGTCTCTCTATCACGATGTGCCGAGCGGCATCGGACGCCCCAATGGGTATTTCGGTTTCGGCACCGATTTCACACAGCAAAATCCTTTCCAACAAAACAAGGACGGCTCGGTCATCGCGAACCTTCTGCTGGGATATTCGAACGCGGGAAGTGTGGACGACAACGTGGCGCCGTATGAGTCGTATCGCTACGTCGCGGGATACGTGCAGGACGATTGGAAGGTAAAGCGCAACTTCACCATCAATGCGGGCATTCGGTGGGATGAAGAATTCTCTCCGATCGAACGCCACAATCGCCTTCTGGCCGGCATGTGCCTGACCTGCGTCAATCCCATATCGTCGAGTGTGCCTTCCCTTGCGCCTCTGCTAGGCACAGTGCTCTTCGCCACGAACCACCAGCCCGCATATCCGAATAACACTGCGCTGTGGCAGCCGAAGATCGGCGCCTCGTGGGGCATTCGGCCCAATGTCGTGCTCCACATGGGCTGGACTTACAGCAAAGCGCTTGGGATCGAACTCGGCGGACAGTCCGCCTGGAACATCTCAACCCCGTATAACGATTCTCCCGATGGAGGTCTGCACCCCGCACAAGCTTTCAATACCGGACATCCGTATCCGAGCGGCTATCTTGACGCCTCCCGGCAGTTCGCAGGGTGCATTGGCGCTGGTCGGAACCGGTTTCGGCATTGACCTCCGCGACCGGAAGATCCCCAAGGTGCAGCAGTACACCTTCGGCGTGCAAGGAACATTGCCATGGGGCATGGTGGGGGAAATTACCTACCTTGGCGCTCACACTGTGGACCTGCGCGCCTCCAAGCAGCTCAACGGCCTCAGCGCAGCCGATTTTGCTGCGGGGCATGCTGATCCGAACTATCTGGATCAACAGGTAGCTAACCCGTTCTACGGGGTTCTGCCCGCGAGCACCTCTCTGGGTAGCAATCCGACCATTCAGGCGAAATATCTCAAGGTCCCCTACGCCGCCTTCGATGGAAACATCTACGACTACACATTTCCCGGCGGGTACAGCAACTACAACGCGATGCTGCTGAAGCTGGAGAAGCGCGTCAGCGGCAGCGGATTGCTGACCCGAGGACTCAGCTTCCTATCTTCCTTCACATGGTCTCGTCTCGTCTCAGCGACCGGCTTCCTTAACAACAACGGCGCCAGCCTGGTCGATCCGGTGCCCTACTACGCAATCGACAGTTCCGACCGGCCGTGGGATCTCGCATTCAGCGGGCTATACGGACTACCCGTCGGAAAGGACGGAGCGTTCCTGCCGAATGCTCATGGATTCGTTGGTGCGCTCGTGAACGACTGGCAGATGGAGTGGATCTTTCAGAACGATGCCGGCACTCCGGTCGGCTATCCGAATGGCGAGAATTTCAACTGCGGCAGCTACAATCTACGACCTCTGCATAAGACGTACCAAAGCTATCTGAACAATTCGCAAAGCAGCTGCTTCTCGACCTTTACTGAGTACACCTCCACGACCAAATTGCCCGTTAGCACCGTCTTACGCAATCCATGGGCACAGCAGACCGCGCTCGGATTCGAGAAGAAGTTTCCGATCCGGGAAGGCATGACACTGCAGTACAAAGCAGAAGCATTCAACCTCACCAACACGCCGATATTCGGCGCTCCCAGCACCGGATCTCCGGATCAGGCTCTGACACGCAATGACAGCGTGGCTGATCCGAACCAGCCCGGCGCATGGTCCGGATACGGGACCGTCGGTTCAACTCAGCAAAACTTCCCCAGGCAGATTCAGATGTCCCTGAAACTGCAATTCTGATTCGCCTATCAGGAATGGAAAGGCCCAACCAAAGCGGCTGGGCCTTTCCTAACGAACTTCCACGCGTACCGCGCCTGCTTACCGCGACGAAATTCACCAGCCGTCATCTGCATTGCTCGACTCGCATATGGTCAGCAAAGGGGGCGCGGAATTGCACCAGCTGCTGCGCGATAAGAGCAGCATGGCGGCTCCTATCCGGTATAACAATTTGGTCGCATCCGTTCTCGTGAAAAGGGGAGAGAGCTCCACCTTATGTTCGATCTCACAGGGCAAGTCGCAGTCGTGATTGGTGGGACGTCCGGCATCGGCAAGGCGATAACGCTTGGACTGGCGAATGCCGGCGCGGATGTTATTGCTTCTTCGCGATCCCAGTCAGCCGTCGATGAGATTGCTTCTCAGATCACAGCTACGGGTCGACGGACCTTGGCAGTCGTATCGGACGTCACCGACCGTCCATCTCTGGAGAGGCTCCATGACCGGGTAGTCAAAGCCTTCAACGTAGTTCATATTCTGATCTATGCTGCCGGAATCACCAGCAGGATTCCAACCGTGGATTACTCCGACGATCTCTGGAACAAGATTTTGGATGTCAATCTCAACGGGGCCCTCCGCTCCTGCCAGATTTTCGGCAGAACAATGATCGCGCATAGATACGGACGGATTATCAACATTGCTTCGCTCTCGACATTTGTCGCATTCCATGAAGTTGCGGCATATTGTGCCAGCAAGGCGGCGTTAGGCTCCCTGACACGCTCCCTCGCGGTGGAATGGGGCGCTAAAGGAGTTTGCGTGAATGCCATTGCGCCAGGCATCTTCCCCACGGACCTGAATCGGAGTCTGCTCGAATCACCGCGCGGCCATGAGCTTTTACTCCGCACACCGATGCATCGATTCGGCAAAGTAGATGAGGTCGTGGGAGCAGCTCTCTATCTTGCGTCTCCGAAGACCTGCTTCACCAATGGACAGATCCTCACCGTCGATGGCGGCTATATGGCAAGCGGCGTGAATCAATGAATCCGGCCAACAGAACGTTCGCAGCTGCGCTTTCATTGCTGCTCGCGATCGTCACCTGTTGTTCCGCGCTTGCAGAAACCGGCATTGACGGATGGCTTCGTTACGCGCGCATCACCGATTCCGCCGTCTTGCAGCGCTATGCCATGCTTCCGAGTCACATCATTGTGCTTGGGAACAGTTCCATCGATCGCGTGGCCGGCAATGAGCTTCAACGCGGTCTCAGCTCCATGCTCGGCCGCACCTTCATTATTGTGCATAGCGTCGGTCAGCTTCGAAATGCGCCCAACGCCATCGTCATCGCGAACATGACCGGCTCAGGAAGCAACTCGCTCGTTAGAAAATTGGGGGAGCCGCTGCAATCCGAAGCCTTCACCTTAGGCACGAAAACAGAAGGTAACGTGCTCTATTTCATGATTGTCAGCCATGATCCGCGCGGCGAACTCTATGGGGTCTTCCATCTTCTCGAACTGGTCGGTACTCATCAGCCGCTGCCGGAGAGCACCACCACGGAATCTCCATCATCACCGGTCCGCTGGATTAACCAGTGGGATAACTTCGACGGCACTATCGAGCGTGGGTACGCAGGCCGTAGCATCTTTTTTGACAAAGGCCACGTCCGCCTCGATCTCACCCGCGTCTCCTTATACGGGCGCCTGCTCTCTTCCATCGGAGTCAATGGTGTCACCATCAACAATGTCAACGCCGATCTCCGCACGCTTGATCCTAATATGATCGACGAGTTCGCTCGTATAGCGGACCGCCTTCGACCATGGGGGGTGAAGATGTCGCTCTCGGTCGATCTTTCAAGTCCAATGGCGATCGGGCATCTTCCTACATTCGATCCTCTCGACCCTCAGGTGAGCGCCTGGTGGCAATCGAAGGTGGATGAAATCTACCGGGCCATCCCTGACTTCGGCGGCTTTGTTATCAAGGCCGATTCGGAAGGCCGCGTCGGTCCATCCAAATATGGCCGCACGCCGGCTGAGGCCGCCAATACTGTCGCCCGAGCTCTCAAACCGCATGGCGGCATCGTTCTCTACCGCGGATTTGTGTACAACAATCATCTCGACTGGAAGAATCTCAAGGCTGATCGCGCACGTGCTGGATACGATAACTTTCACGCTCTTGACGGAAGGTTCAACTCCAACGTTGTTATCCAAATCAAGAGTGGCCCCATCGATTTCCAGGTCCGCGAGCCCGTCAGCCCCCTGTTCGCGGCCCTCCGGCACACCGGGCAGGCCGTCGAGCTCCAGATCACGCAAGAATACACCGGTCAACAGCGCCACATGGTGTTCCTTGTTCCCATGTGGAAGACAGCCCTGGACACGGACCTCCACGCAGAAAATCAATCGACTCCGTTAAAGGAAATTGTGGAGGGCAAAAGCTTCCACCAGCCACTCGGCGGCTTCGTAGGCGTGGCCAATGTCGGCATGGACACAAACTGGCTTCATCATCCTATGGCAATGGCCAATCTTTATGGTTTCGGCAAGGTCGCGTGGAACCCCTATCTCACCTCGCAACAGATCGTTGATAGCTGGACCCGTCTTACATGGGGCAACGATGCAAAAGTCGTCTCTACTATCGACGATCTTCAACTCAACTCCTGGCGCGTCTATGAGCAGTACACCGGCAACTTGGGCATGGGCACTCTTACCAACATCCTCGGCTACCACTACGGCCCCGGCATCGAGTCCGCAGAGCGCAACGGTTGGGGCCAGTGGTTCCGCGCCGATAGCAACGGCATTGGCATGGATCGCACGATCGCCACCGGAACCGGCTACATCGGCCAGTATCCACCCGAATTGGCCACTATCTATGAGAATCTCGCTACCTGTCCCGACGATCTTCTTCTCTTCATGCATCACGTTCCGTATACCTATGTGCTGCATGACGGAAAAACCGTGACTCAGTATGTTTATGACGCGCACTACGAAGGCGCCGCCACAGCCCAGACAAACGCTCCACGCTGGGAAGCGATCCACGGCCTCGTCGATGAGCAACGCTACCGGCAGGTCCTCAAACTCCTCACCTACCAGGCCGGGCAGGCCTTAGTCTGGCGCGACGCCATCACGAAGTGGTTCCAGCACGTCTCCGGCATCCCTGATCGACAAGGCCGGGTTGGCAACTATCCCAATCGCATCGAAGCAGAAAATATGACTGCCATGGGTTACATGCCTACCGATGTCCATCCTTGGGAGAACGCCTCCAACAGCAAAGCCGTCGTCTGCAATCGGACCATTCCCTGTACCCTCACTACGGTCCTCGATAGACCTGCAGGCAACTACTCCGTCACCGTGCAGTATTTCGACTATTGGACTGGCAAGTCTCAATTCGACCTTCGCCTGAACGGTCGACTAGCTGGGCATTGGATTGCTAATGACACCCTTCCGCCCGCTATGCCCGATCTCCACCCCGACGGTGAGACCAGCACTCGCATTACTTTTTCCAACATCCGGATGAAGCCAGGCGATGTGCTCACCCTTCGCGGCGCACCAGACGGCACCGAACCCGCCCCCGTTGACTACGTCGAGATAACACCATTGGGAAAATCTAAGAGCCATGAAGATCACTGACGCCCGACTTATTATCTGTTCGCCCGACCGCAACTTTGTCACTCTGCGCATTGAGACCGACGAAGGCATCCATGGACTAGGCGATGCCACGCTCAACGGACGCGAACTGGCGGTGACAGCATATCTTCGAGAACACGTCCTGCCCTGCCTCATCGGTCGCGATCCGTTTCAGACGGAGGACATCTGGCAGTATCTATATCGGGGTGCCTACTGGCGCCGAGGGCCAGTGACGATGGCGGCGATCGCTGCTGTCGACGTGGCGCTCTGGGACATTAAAGGCAAGGCGCTCCATACTCCGGTCTACAACCTTCTCGGCGGCAGATCCCGCAACGGTGTTCTTGTGTATGCACACGCCAACGGCCGCGATGTCCCCGAGACCCTCGACTGCGTGCGTCAGCATCTGGCAGAAGGTTACCTGGCAGTCCGCGCGCAGGCCGGTGTGCCAGGAATCAACTCGACTTACGGCGTTCCCAAGGGCAGCAAACCATATGAACCTGCCGAACGCGGTCTTCCATCCGAGAGTCTTTGGTCAACGGAAAAGTATCTCAACTTTGTCCCGACCCTGTTCGAAAAGCTCCGCGTTGAACTCGGTCCAGACCCTCACCTTCTTCATGATGTTCATCATCGCCTGACCCCCATCGAGGCCAGCCGTCTGGGCAAAGCCCTTGAGCCGTATCACCTCTTCTGGATGGAAGATCCACTCCCGCCGAGTTACAGGAGAGCTTCGCGCTCATCCGCCAACACACCACCACGCCGCTTGCCGTCAGGGAAATCTTCAACTCTGTGTGGGATGCGTACGATCTGATTCGGCGCCAATGGATCGACTATATCCGCATGAGCATCATCCACGGCGGTGGCATCAGCCACGTGAAAAAGGTCGCCGACTTCGCTGCGCTCTATCACGTCCGTACCGGCTGTCACGGTGCCACCGATCTCTGGCCTGTAACCATGGCTGCCGCGCTCCATCTTGGTCTTGCCGTCCACAATTTCGGCATACAGGAGTACATGCCTCACAGTGCGCTCACAAAGGAGGTCTTCCCCCACAGCTATGGCTTCGAGGCCGGCTATATGCATCCTGGCGAAGCGCCTGGGCTAGGTGTCGAGATCGACGAGAAGCTTGCTGCTAAGTATCCCTATCAGCGCGCTTATCTTCCGATAGCCAGGAAGCTCGACGGAACCGTCACGGACTGGTGAAGCTCTTTGGCATTCGAGCTTTGCGCGCCGGGCCAATTATCTGCGCGATGACAGAAAGTACAGAACACCACAGCCACCCGCTAAAGTCGTTACATGCTTAATGTCTTCTTGCCGAAGATGCAATGCGGCGCTCTGCTGCTGCAGGTTGCATCGGCATCACGATTCTGAATGTCCCGGAGCAATGCAACAGGCTTAAGAGATAAAGCATGCCATCGTAGTAGCGATTTTGACCGCTTGGGATGGGGGCGTTCCACAATGCCTCTACGAATTTCCTGGAAATGGTATGATCCTGCGCTGCAAGACTGGCCACTGCATTCGTTCCCATTAGTCCAATCGGGTGATCCTCGAATGTCAGGCCACGAGTTGCTCCAAGAGGCTTGCCGTCGAGCGTAAATACCGGGCCGTAGTCGGCAATGCTTCGCGATAGAAAAAACCTCTGGATGCGGTCACTCAAAGCTTGCTCGATTGGAGCCTCATGCCACCACGACCAATCGACAGACCAGTTTGAAGCAACTCGCCAGGCGTCGTAGCCGAACTCCCCGTACTGCGGAAAGCGTGTTACATGCGGTGTGCCGTCGAAGTTGGCATAGTCCGGCGCGAGTCCCGTAGAGGGGTTGGTTGTCTTCTCAAAGAATTGGCGGCTGACCTCAGCCGCCTGTTTCCAGAAATCACGTTCTTCCGGCGGTCCCCATAGCGCAAAGAGTTCGTAGAAAGCAGAAAGGTGGTACGAGGGATCCGTAAACGGATGAGGCATTATGGCGGGCACAAACAAAACCATGGAGTGTTGTTTGTCCATCTCCGGCTCTACGGTGCGCTGACCAAAACGTGTCATGCCAGAGAGAACTTCCCGGTGCACCATGGCGTGCAGTAGAGCTTCCGCGCTCGCGTGATAATCGTGTATACCGGCTCCGCCCGGCCAGCGGTTTCCCGCAAACAGCAAGGCCATCGCAAAATATTCTTCGCCGTCAGCGCTGGAGTTTCGTCATTAGGCGTGCCGTCGGTTTTGCACGACCAGGAAAAATATCCATGGGATGGATGCCGCGGGTCTGATACGTACATGTACGTCATTGCCCAGTTCCAGAGGGAGTCAAAGACTTCCTTGTCGCCCAGTTGAACAGCAATCATCATTCCGTAGCTCATGCCTTCTGTACGGACGTCATGATTGGCCCAGTCTGTAATGTAAGCAAGCTTGCCGTTGGCGTTTGTCCGGCTTCGAAATACACTGCCTGCGTTTGCGGATCTCCGTGAAAGAGCTGACGGTAAGCAGCTTGGATTTTCCGTTTTATTTGTCGTTGCGAATGCCCATCTTCTGCCAACAGATTGCGATAGTGGTGGGCGCCACCCAGGCTTTCAGAATGTCCCTTTTGAGCAGCAGCGACGAAGGCATTCCCTCCAATGCACAAGAATATGCAGCAGACAAAGACGATGCGCACGGAAAAGCTCCTTCAATAGCTAGTTAGCGAGCCAACCTTTAGTCAAACGATGTTCCGTTCGTCGGTCTCTATCCCGATTCGCCCGGGCAGATGGGTCTATGACTCATCTCGAATATGGCCAATGAAACGATCCACCCACTCGATGAAATACTTCATGTTGGGTGCGTCTGTGTGGCCGCCGTCATGCTGTCGCCACCCAAGCTGGCCGTTCAGCAGACCCTGATTTGTCGCAGGCATCTTTGCCGTGTGGTAATCGCCCTCTACGTCGAGCCCTTTCGCGCCCAGCAAATCGAACACTCTGCTGGCGTCCACCGTAGCCATAAAGCTCCCCTCATGATCGAGCCAATGTGCATCGCCTTTTTCAGGAATGCCGTAGCTGATAAATGTCAGACGCGGAGCGCAGAGCGCGATGAGTTCGTTTGAATCGACCGGAATGTCTGCCCGGGTTCATGCTTCCAAAAGTGGCCTCGGATGCACCGTACTTCATGAAATTTCCAGCCATCCAGTAGTATTCGCCACCGGTCAGGCTCTCGACGGCTTCGCCGAAGTTTCGGCGCAACGGAGTGGCTCCGCCCTTTCCGGATGAACCGACAAGCACCATAGCGAAGCGCTGATCAAAGGCCATGGTGACCAGCGCCGCTTTTCCATAGCGTGAGACTCCCTCGACGCCGACATGCTTTGCATCGACGGCGGGATCGGTCTCAAGATAATCAAGGCCGCGTCCGGCGCCCCACGCCCATGCCCGCAGCGCTCCCCAGTCTTCGGGATGACGTGGCTGCCCTTTGTTCACCAGGCCAATGATGCCCCGCGTCACGCCGCCGCCGTTGTCTGCCTGCACGCTTGCCGGATCGAAGCAGCGCGAAGCCCCAGCCAGTCGGCGACCAGCTGCCAGGTATTCGGCGGCCCTCCATCCTGGTTCAACTGCGGTAGCTGAAAGGGCGTATTCCTTACGGGCTGCCATGCTGGATGCTGGTCGAACACTTCTTTGAGCGAAGGATCCTGTTGGATCAGTAGTGACTTCCAGGCCTTGTTGATGCGTTCCATGTCTTCGCCTGGCGGCTCGTTTGGAGCCGGAAAACCCGCATGGCCAAACATCAACATGATGGGTACGGGTGCCTCGCGCGTTCGCGGGCGTCACCAGCGTCATGTGAATGTCGACGTTGATCAGCGGGATATGAAGAATTGTCGACGTGCCCGATGAGGTCTTTTGCAATGACAGGTGTGAATCCGACCATCTCATGGTCAACAGCAGTAACCGTCCACGTCACGCGAGGCACAACAGCGGGCACACGACCATAAACATACTTTTCATACATCTCCACGATCTCAGGACGCCGCTTGTTCCACCACATTGCGGGCGTAATTACCTTTTGGCCATTGTTCAGCCTGAGCGGATCGGGAAGATTCGGAAAAGGATTCGCTTTTGACTCGTCATAATTGGCATGGTGTGGCGCTTGTTCGTCGCCGCTCGGCCCCGGACGCAGGGCTTTGATCCCCAGTTGGTCCATCATGTTTTGGTGATCCTGATCCGCGGTGAAGGTGATGGGCAGCGGCAAAGCGGGAGAGGAAGTCAGAACCTGACTAAGCGCGGCCAGCTGACTGGCAATGACCAGCCCCAAGCAGAGCAGACCGATACAAGACTTTGAAGACAGAGACACTTGTAGATTCTCCCGCCACGCATCCGAAATAGTATGATCCGGGACTAATACTAATTCTCGTTCCATGAGACGCGCGTGGAAGACTTCAAGCTTTTTGTTCTTCTTGTGACGCTCGTTTGCGCCCCAGGACACCTTTACTCCCAGGCTGCTGCTGAACCGCAAACCTGGATCGCCTCGTGGGCTGCGGCGCAGCAGATTCCCGAGCCCCAGAACGCGCTGGCTGTAACCGCCCACGACATTACCGTGCGACAAGTCTTTCATTTATCCGTTGGCGGCCCGGCACTGCGCGTGCATATGTCGAATGCGTTCGGCACCGAGAAGGTGCACTTTACATCCGTGCACATTGCGCGTCCCCTCGCGGCGGGTTCGTCTGAAATCGATCCGGCGAGCGACAAGCCGTTGAGCTTTGCAGGGGCAATCGACGTAACGGTGCCGCCGGGTGCGGAATTTGTATCGGATCCGATCGATTACCCTGTTGCTGCCTTATCGAACATTGCGCTCACCTTTCACCTCGATGATGCGCCGGCAGGGGAAACTGGACATCCAGGCTCACGTGCCACTTCTTATCTTGTGGGTGGAAACGTAGTCGGCGCCGCCGTCCTGATCGATCCGCGCAAAGTGGAGCACTGGTACCTGATTTCGGAAATCGATGTGCCGGGTACGCCCGGAGCCGGTTCGGTCGTAGCGCTGGGCGATTCGATTACTGACGGACACGGAGCGACCACGAACGGCAACGATCGATGGACCGATGTCCTGGCATCGCGATTGCAGCGATTAGCCGCAACCCAAAACATCGGAGTCGTTAACGAGGGGATCGGCGGAAATCATCTGCTCAGAGATGGGCTTGGGCCAAACGCGCTGGCGCGCTTCGATCGTGATGTACTCGCGCCTTCCGGTGTTCGCTGGCTCATTGTGTTTGAAGGTGTCAATGATCTGGGCGGCCTGACCCGGGCAGGCGAGGTACCGCCGATGGAACACGCGGCGTTGGTGCAAAGGGTGATTGCCGCCTACCAACAGATCATCATGCGCGCGCGCGTCCACGGCATTCGGGCGATTGGGGCGACAATCACCCCCTATGCAGGTTCGGACTACTATCACCCCGGTCCGTTAAACGAGGCTGACCGGCAGACCGTCAACGATTGGATTCGAGCTGCCGGACACTTCGATGCATTGATCGACTTCGATGCCGTGGTCCGTGATCCGCATCACTCGGATCACCTGCTTGCGGCCTACGACAGTGGTGACCACCTGCATCCATCGCCTGCAGGATACCGGGCCATGGGAGAGGCGATCCCTCTCTCGTTGTTTATGCGCTGAAGCTGGTTCATTTTGCTGCTTTCCGCAACTCAATCCATATGGAGAGCGCTTTTTGCATGCCAGCCAGCGATCTGCCTTGGCACTGCTCGATATTGACCGCCCCGATATAGGGACTGGCACCGGATTGTCCAGGGCCGCAGTTGAATTTCAGGCTGGCATAGTCGCCGCCGCGGGCGCCGCGGCTGGAGTGGCTGGAGTGGCGCTTGCACGGTGTACTTCAAGCTTGAACACCAACGCGGCAGCGCCTCGCAGCCGGGCTATTTCCCCTTCGTGACTCGGCCGAATCAGCGGCGCGCTGCCGGCCAGAGTTAGATCAGCTATCTCCTTTTCGATTACCGGCCCGAAACGATGCCACGCAGAAGTGAGATCACCCGCAATCAGAATTGTGCTTGGAGAAACGCCGGCGATGATCAATCGCAGCCCGCGGCCGAGCCATTTGGCTTGCGTGGTGAGTGCCTGCGCGGCCGCCGAATCGCCTTCTTCTGCCAGATTGAGCAGTTCCTGAAAGGCGGCGACGGAACTCTTTGGGCGCAACTCCCGGTAATACCGCAGTGCAGCCTGGGACGAACTGAAAACCTCCCAGCATCCGGCCTTTCCGCACCCGCAACGAGGACCCTTGGGGTCGATCGGGATATGACCGAACTCGCCCGCCATGCCATTGTGCCCCGCGACCAACTGCCCGTTAGCAAAGACGCAGGTTCCCACGCCTTCCGCAACCGCAACCAGCACGGCGTCTCGCACTCCGTCCATGCGCGCAAAGGTCAGCTCCGCTAGAAGACATGCGGTTGCGTCGTTTTCCATAACGACCGGCAGGTCCATCTGGGTCTCGACCATCTTTTTGATATCGAAGTCAGGCCACTTCAGATTGGGAGCGAAAATCAGCCGCTGCGTTACCGGGTCGATTCTTCCGGGGAGGCTGATGCCGATGCCCTCCGTCGATTTGCGCGGGGCCATGCTGCGGATCCGGTGCATGCACTCGATGATCATCCGCAAGGACGGCACCGGATCCGAGGTAATCGGGACCTGAAGACGCGAGAGCAGTCGTCCATTCAGATCCACTAGTGCGACGCTGGCCTGCCGTGGATGGATATCAACCGCGATCGCCACCATGTCTTCATTCAGTCCCACAAGTGTCGGTCTGCGCCCGCGCGGCAGCGAGCCCATTGCGCCCTCACGCACACAGTTTTCACTTATTAGCTGCTCCACGATTTGCGAAACGGTGCTTCTTCCAAGCCCCGAACGCCGCGCCAGATCAGCGCGCGAAATGGGTTGGCCGGCTCGGATCAACTCGAGCACGATATCCCGGTTGATGATCCGCGCCGTCTCACTTGAGGCGAGCTGCATTTCAGCCAGATCAACGTGTTTGATGGCGTGCCTGTTTTCCCGCAAGTTCTTGCAGCTCCTGGTGCTAAGAATGCAAAAAGCCGCTCCGGGCCAAGATCACCTTGAGGTCCAGCGTGGAATAGCGAAGGATACCATCACCAACGGACTTCCACGAGCAGATATCGTTTACTCTCACGATTAGTTCCTAAAGCAAACTAAATCCGACGGCTTCATAATGGCCGAGAGATAGGCGTGCGCACGCTCGCATACTGTAAACAACCAATGCTGCTATTGAAGCGGTCCACCATTCGACAGCAGAGGATAGAGCCAAGTCCCGTCCGGTATCAAGCCAAATGGTTTTGCCTACGCATGAAATCCTTGTTTCTTTTCGCGCAAGTCAGAATTCTCCTTGACAGGTCTAAAAAATCGTCTCTATAGTTTCGGGCGCTAACAAAATAGTGAAGTTGCGAGGGTTGAAGCCAGGGAAAGCCCGGCAATGTCCACTCGCAGCTCAGTTGTTGCCGAAATGTTTTGGAGTTCAAAGGGAGGCGTGTCATAGCATGAAAAACGCATCGGGCAGTCTTGGCTGGCAGGAACTTAAGCGAGGCATGCGCCAATTCTATGAAAGAGAATGGCGGATTGTTGCTCTCATTGGAATCGCGCTGTTTCTCATGTCCGGACCATTGGCCTACGGACAAACCACAGCTCAGTTAACGGGAACCGTTGAAGACGCGTCGGGTGGTGTGATTCCAGATGCCCAGGTGACGCTGATCGATGAATCGACAGGCACCTCGCGCACTGTGCCGACAAATGCGTCTGGACTGTATGCTTTTCCCGCTCTGGTACCGAGCTCCTACACTCTGAAGGTCTCCGCCAAAGGATTTCAGGCCAAGCAAATCACTGGAATCACGCTGCACGCCGGAGACGTGCGTGCCATCCCGGCGTTCAATATGCCGGTGGGATCTGAATCGACGACGGTCACGGTTAGCGCCACTTCCGAAATGATTCCTACGGAAAACGGGCAACGCACGAACGTCCTGGACAGCAAGCAGATCCAAAACCTTGTTCTTGTCGGTCGCGACACGACGGAGCTGCTGAAAATACTGCCCGGCGCTACAACAGTCTCCTCTGGCCTGACCCAAAACAGTCCGGCGTACAACGATCTGAATGTCTCTGTGCAGCAGAGCGCGGTGGGCAACGGCATTAACATCAACGGCGCCGTGAATCGCGGTGGCACTGCATTGCTGGCTGACGGAGCCAACATCATTGACCCCGGCAATATGGCGTCGTCCGTCTCGATCATCAACCCGGAAATGACCTCAGAAGTCAGCGTCCAGGCGTCGAACTTCGGCGCTGACACAGGCGTTTGGTCCTGTAGTTGTGAGCACCATCAGCAAATCGGGGACCGACCAATATCACGGCGAAGCATACTTCGATGCGCGCAACAGCGTTTTGAACGCGAATGACTGGAGGAGCAACCATCAGGGAATCGCACAGGGACCCCAGCACTATTACTATCCTGGGGGAAACTTCGGCGGCCCCGTGCCGCTCACCAGCAAGAAGCTGCTCTTCTGGGGCGGCTATGAACGCTGGCTGCAAAACCAGGGCAACGCGAATGTTTTGCAATCCTACATTCCTACTCCGGAAATGATGGCCGGAGATTTCAGTACCGATAATGCGGACAATCGCGCCTTGTGCCCGAACGGCTTTTTTGCGACGCCGACATCCAGCTACCCGCAGGGCGCATGGTGCAGCGATCTTTCTGGAACGGCCTACCCGGACGGCTCGGCGGCGAGTTCCTCCCTGACGCCTTACGGGAGCCAAGGAGGAAATGTTGGCCAGAAAATTCCATCTCAATTTATCGATCCGGGCGCGGCAGCTCTCGCCAAGATCTGGCCCAAGGCCAACGCGAACCCTGCGACTACTCCGGGCGGCTATCAACTACTATCAGCCCATTCCGAACATCAATAACGGATGGATCTATCGCGTCCGGCTTGACTATCAACTTGGAGCGAATACGAAGATCTACGGATCCTACCAGCAGGCATTCGACTCACAACTGGCCCAGGGCAACGGCGCGCACCTCTACTGGACGCCGGGCAATGCAATTCCCTATCCCTGGCGGCGGTGAGTCCGAGGCGTTCTGTGGCAAATCGCTGGCGGGACACTTCGTCCATAACTTCAATGCCACAACAACCAACGACTTCATGGCGGCCTGGGCCTTCGGCAGACTTCCCATTCGTCCAGCCAAATCCATCGGCAGCCTCCAGAGCCACGCTCGGTTACCCGTACGGTAAGGTCTTTCAAACCGCCTCTCTCAACATTCCCGCCTACGGCAGCGCCGGCACTGCGAGTTTTCCGGACTTCTCACAGGCCTCCATCTTTGAGAACCCTCCGGGACAATATGCCGTCCGCAAGGAGGCTCCCCAGTTCAGCGATACCCTGACCAAGGTCTGGGGAAGCGCACACGGTGAAATGGGTGCGTTCACGCAAAACACGGATAACTACCAGAGCACCTTCAGCACCTACCAGGATGGCAATCTCACCATAAACGCGGGACAGAATCCGAATATCATCACCGGAAGAACGCTGGGCTCGCCGCATAACCCCACAGCCAACTTCATGATGGGTATACTTTCGGGCTACAGCGAAAACAATGCGTCTCCCATTGCCGATACTGCTTACCAGGCTACAGCGTTTTTTGTAGACGACAATGGAAAGCAACCAGACGCATGACCTTGGAACTGGGCGCGCGTATGGAGCACATCGGCCACTGGTATGACCGTGGATCATGTCGGCATGGCGGTCTTCTATCCCGATCGCGTATTGCCCGACTTCAATTCTGGCAAGTACGCTCCGGGATACTACTGGCATGCCATCGATGCGGGCGTTCCGCTAAGCGGTCAGCCGAACCGCTTTGCTTATTTCGATCCGCGCCTGGGCGTTTCTTACGATGTCTTCGGCACCGGCAACACCATTGTTCGCGGCGGATGGGGCGCCTACCGTTTTGTCACCCAGGTGAACGACGTCGCAGCGCCGCTGGTAACCGCGCAACACGTCCTTGCCTACAACCTGCCCGGTCAGAAGAACCGTAATGCTTTCGCAACTCAGTCAACTCGCATACGTACCCTGCACCGCTCAATGCGGGAGCGGATCGCAGAACGGTTTTGATCCCGGCGACTATGGCCAGCCACTCACATTTGCCTACAACTTCACGATCGACCAGAGACTGAAATGGAATACCCTGCTCGATCTAGCCTACGTCGGCAGCAGTACCAGCCAGCTTTCCGACAACAGCGAGGGCATTGAAGGCAGCAACTATCTCTGCAATTGCCGATCAGAACAAAACCCCGATCGGAGCCTTCTTCAAACCCGATCCGGTCACAGGTGTCGTATCCACGAACCCGGAGAACCTGGGAACGAATCCGAATGGCGCACGGCGGAACACCAACCGGAAACACCGCTGCGGACTATCACCCCTACGGATACGCATACGGCACCGCTTCCGCCTATATGAATCAAAGTACCGCTTACACCAATTACAACGGTCTGCAGGTGGCGTGGATCAAGACTGCCGGCAGGCTCGGCTACAATCTCAACGCCACCTGGTCGAAAACACTGGGCACCAGCCTGCAGACGAATCCCTTCAACATCAACCTGAACTATGGTCCGACGTCTACCGACCGGCCGTTTGTCTTCAACGCTTCCTACACGTACCAGACTGGCAACCTCAATAACTTCAACCGGTTCGTCAATGGACTGCTGGGAGGATGGACCATCTCCGGTATCTCCACATGGCAGGCAGGCGGGTACATTCCCGCCGCGCTTGGCAATGGTGTACCAAACTTTGGCCTGGGGCTCACGTACACCGGTCTGCCTGCGAATGCGACTGCCGAGGGTATCAGCAGCGGCATCGGCTCAGCGACATACTTCGGCACCGACGCTTCTCTCCCGATTCTGCCCGTCCTAACCTGCAACCCCACATCTGGCCTGAAACATTACCAGCGCGTCAATGGAAATTGTTTCAACGCACCGACGGTGGGCAGGCAGGGCGGGCAAAACTATCCCTATATGAGCGCCGGCGCCTACTTCAATAACGATCTGGCGATCTACAGGTCGTTTCACATTCATGAGAGCCAACAGATCCAGTTCCGGGCTAGCGCCTTCGACTGGCTGAATCATCCGTTGCCCAATTACAGCTCGCTGCGGACTCCGCTCACATTAAGTTACAACGTAGACTACGCCAGTAAAACCATCACGAGGAATTACAACACCAGCACCTTCGGCGTCATGGACACTAAGACGGGTGCCCCTTATCAACGAATTATTGAATTGAATGTGAAGTACTTCTTCTAGTAAGGCCTCCCTGGCACGGGATGTGCGCCATTCGTTCACATCCCGTTTTTCTGTGTTTCCAAACGCGGTCAGCGACTGTTGCACGGAATCGACCGCGCAGGTGTGCCTTGTCGCTCATGCTGAGTGCTACGATCTGATACTGATGGTGAATGTCGCATCCATTCCTGGATTCAGCATGTCCCTCCGGTCCAAACTGCGTTGCGCATGCCTTGTCGTATTGTTCTCTCCGGTATCACTTTGCGGACAATCCACAGGCGATGGGCTCGTTGTTAGTGCGCCGTTGCGGCAGCACTATGTCGACGCCCAGGAGTTGCAGCGAAACGGCAAGCTCAACGAGGCTGCGAAGCAATACCACGCGTTTCTAGCCGATGCCCTACACGAACTGGCGGTCGGGTATAGTGTGGCCCGGGACTACACGCACGCTGCTCCATTATTCGATGAGGCCCTCACTCTCGAACCGAACTCTCCAGCCCTGACGCTTGACTACGCGCGCGCGGCCTTGACGCTGGGCGATCTGTCCCACGCAAAGACGCTGACGACGGAGTTCATAAGCGAATACCCGAATGATCATGAGAGTCTCGCCCAGGCCCACCAACTGCTTGGACGTACGCTTTTGAAATTGAATCGAGATCAGGAGGCGAAGAAAGAGTTTGAGGCGGCAGTGGCATTGGAACCTACGTTCTCCAACGGCTATGACCTGGCCGTCGCATGTCTCGACTTGGACGACGAAAAGTGCGCAGTGCAGATTTTTGGCGAGATGGAAAAGTCGTTTGGGGACAGGGCGGAGGTACATCTGGCCTTCGGCCGGGCGTACGGCAACTCGGATTTCCAATCTCGGGCCATCACAGAATTCAGACCGGGCTATCGCGGAAGACCCACGCTTGCCAGGCGTCCACTATTTACTCGCGGCGGCGTTGCTGGCGACGGGTAACGACAAAGGCCTCGTGGAAGGCGCAGAAACAGCGTTGAAGCAGGAACTGGTTATTTCCCCACGAGATTCCATGACGTATACGGCACTCGGCAAGATTGCGGCAAATCGAAATGAATATGCGGAGGCGGAAAAGTATCTGAAGGAGGCGATTGCATTCGGACCCGCAAAATCCTGATGCCTATTTGTACCTGGGACAGATGTATTTTGAGACCAACCGCTCTGCGGAGGCAGAGACCGCCCTTCGGCAGTGCATCCGTCTTACGACGGATATTTCGCGGAATCAGTATCAGGTCCGGAAGGCGCATTTCATTCTGGGTAAGATTCTGATGAATAGAGATCAGAAGGATGCGGCGCAAGCCGAGATGGATATCGCCCGCAACTTGGCCAGCAGAATGCTCGAGCATGATAAGAACAAGCTCGCAGGGATGATGGACGGGGCCGGAGCCGCGGACGTTGACGTGCCTTCGCCAGTAGCTTCTTCCCTCACTGCGGAAGCCGCTCACCCGGTGGCGTTGGAGAAGGTTGAGGCGACCAGAGAGCAATTCAGGCTTCCCCTCGCCGATAGTTATAACAATCTGGGTGCTATCGCGGCGACGAATGGCGATTATGCGGACGCAGTCATGTATTTCCAACGTGCCGCCATGTGGAATCCAGCGCTCGACGGCCTGGATTATAACTGGGGGCGAGCAGCGTTCGCAGGCTCGCAATTTGCCGACGCAATCATGCCGTTGTCACGCTATCTGAAGTCGCACCCGACGGATACTGGCGCCCGCAGCGTCCTTGGCATCAGTCAGTTCATGACCGGGAATTATCACGGCTGCCTGGACACGCTGCAATCCGTGATTGAGAAGACTGACGTCGTTCCCCAGGTAGAGTACGCTTACGCGGAGTCGATGATCAGGACAGGTCAAGTCGACGCAGGCACGAAGCGTCTGGCGGCGCTGGAGAAATTGCATCCGGAGTATCGCACCATACCGCCCCTTGCAAGCAATAAGCCGTAGCGAACGTTTCGCAGATTTACACATTTCCAAGGCGCATCTGCTCGGCGAGGTGCTCGGACGCCCGCATCGCCAAAGCAAGAATGGTCATTGTAGGGTTCTGCCAGCCGGAGCTGACAAAGCTGCTTCCGTCCACAACATAAAGATTTTTGATGTCGTGGCTTTGACACCACTTGTTGAGGACGCTGGACTTAGGATCGTTGCCCATCCGGCAGGTGCCTAGCTCGTGAATGCTGTATCCGGGCGGGTTCGGATCGTAATTCTTGGTAAGAACCTCGAAGCCTGCCCTGTGGGCCATTTCAATGCTCGTATCTACAGCATCGCGTGCCATGTTGAATTCGTTGTCTGTATAGCGGGTGTTGATATGCAGAGCAGGAATGTTCCAGGCATCGACGACATTCTTGTCGATGCTGACGCAATGCTCATAGTGCGGCAACACCTCGCCCATGATTCCAATATGGAAGCCGCTGCCGCTATAGCTGTCCAACTTGTCCTGCAGATATTTGCCATAGGCGGCAAAGTTTTTCGAATCCATCGGATGCGTGCTGCTGGAAACATTCAGAGCATAGCCGCGGATAAATTTCTTCTCCCGGTTTTGGAGATTGCGAAAGCGAGGAACCAGCGCAGCTCCTTCCATCAGCTCGCGTGTACTCTTGCCGTCCCGAGCCTCGGGAACGGAGCATACGATACCGGCCCCATAGATCTGATCGATCAGATAGTGCCCCATAACTCCGCTTGAGTTTGCCAGCTTCGAATTCAGCAGCAGTCGCGTGCTCTCGAGAGTGCCTGCCGCCAGTACAACCACCCGCGCTTTGACTGACATCTCCCGCCGCGAGAGGCGATCGACAAAGTGAGCCTCGTGCACCAGTCCGGTCTGGGGGTTGACCCGGAGTTCTCGAACGACGACGTTGGGGATCGCCTTGAGTTTCCCGGTCTCAAAAGCGTCCGGCAGCAACAGATTGATGGAGCTCGCAAGGCCGTCAATACCGAGCGCCGTGCGTTGCTTGCAGACAGGGACGCCCAGCTGCTCTCCCGCTGCCCGAAAGCGCTGCATAGATCCACACCAGGGACGATCATCAACGACGAAATTGCCATCCGGAAACTGGGGGAGGCCATACGGAGCGCCTTCTACACGGAAAATCTCTTCGACCTTTGAGTAATAGGGGGACAGATCAGACAACCCGATGGGCCAATCATCCCCAAATCCATCATGCGATTTGGACTTGAACTCGTAATCGCTGAGCCGGAAGGATTGCCGTGACCAGAACAACGATCGCCCGCCAAAAAGGCGCACCCTCACCCAGTTGTACGGGTTGTCCTGGGCGTAGGTATAAGGAACTTCCTTCTCGTCGACCCATGTGTTCGCATTGAATTCGTTCGATTGGAAGACATGGGGTAACCGGCCCGGCTGCTTAAAGCCGCGAAATGGCAGAGTGTACGACTGACGGATTTCCGTATCCTTACGGGCATCCACTATCGGGCCTGCGTTGAGCATGAGGCAGGAGATGCCCTTCTCTGTCAGAATCTTTGCCGCCATTCCTCCGGAATGACCGGAGCCAATGATCAGTACATCCACTTCATCCATCATGAATACACAGGGCCCTCTTTCCCTGAACTACTTGTGCGTTTTTGATTATTCGCCAAGGTTCACCATCTGAACGATGCACTCGTAAGGCACTAGGTAGCGTGCTCGGGAGTGTGCCTTCCGCGCGAATAGCTCCGATTGATGTCCGGATCCACCGGATACCAGTACAATCCCTCCTCCATGCGACGATCATCCTCGTCGCCGGTGGCGTCGTTCCAAGGCTTCGAATTGATGGTCGCCGTGCGGATATCGCTATGGGCCAGGTTGATGAACCGTTCATACGGCTCCGTGGGCGGGTGATCCGTCATCCAGGCTCTTAGCCACGGACGAATCAGCTCATCCGCTTGCGACGCGCTCACTGCGTCGAACGGAAGGCCAAACCTGCGCCTCGATTCTGCGTCGAGCCGGTCTAGGCCCGAAACATACATCTGCTGACGATCCGCCGGTGAAACTGAGATGAGGAAGTCTAAGAATTCTGGCGTTCCTGCATCAAGGGCGCCAGGGAAGCCCTTGAGCGGGGGAACGAATATCTCGCACAGCTGCCGCAAAGTGGCCATTTGCTGGTGGCTAAAAAAATAGGGAGTGGTGCGTGCCACTGCGTCAGGCACGAGAGGCGTCATCGGCAGGGCTTTAGCTTCCATCAGTCCCCGCATCCATGGGACAGGCCCCGCTGCCGGAAGAGGCGCTGCCGTTGGAGGAACCGGAGGGGGTGCTGAGGGAGCCACTGATGAGCCCGCATTCTGCCCGATCAGTGCTGTAGGGCTTACCGATGCCGCAAGAACTGCCTTAACAAAATCACGACGCCGCATATTGCTGGTCCTTCGTCAGAGTGCTTATCCAATCGCATGCCGAAAATCGACAAACGTTACTCGCAATAAAGATAGCCAAATTGCATTTGGCCGCAACCGGCGCCGGAGCCTCCGGCTATCTAGGCGATTCGCTAACTTTGGACGGTACCCGATATGGCCTAAGGGGTCGGACCGTCCTCCTGCGGTACCTCTTTGCCTTCGCCGGGGAAGGGCCATTTGCGTTCCAGTGGCTGCATCTCCTCGCGAACGTTCTTGGGCACCTTGTTTACTTTGAGATTTTCCAGCACGTGGACACCAAGTTTGCCGGCGCTGGCAATATCTAGATCGCCGTCGTGATCCAGATCCGCTGCGATGAACTGCGTTCCCGCGCTGGCTGTGCCATTCACCGATAGTGCGTAGCGGGTGAACACGGGATCGGATGCGCTGTCCGCGATGCGCATCGTTTCCATTGTTCCCTTCGTGCCCTCCGCGCTCGATCTGGCCGCGTCGAGTTGGGCTTTGCTGGGGAATTTGTACGCATAGACGACGACTGGATCGTAGGAACCGGGATCATTGCCCGAATGTCCGCGATAGCGCTTGCCTGTGATGAGTTCCGGAGCGCCGTCGCCATCGATGTCGGCGAGGAGAAGTGCGTGCGATTGGGAGAACGACTCGTCGATCGTGTGGCGAATCCACAACGGATGATCGGCAGTGCCGGCCTGCTCCAGCCAGTAGAGGCCGTAGCCATGGCCCTGACCGTAGATGAGGTCGAGCTTGCCGTCGTGGTTCACGTCATAGCCCAGGATCGGAAAGCCCGCGTCACCGATGTCCCAATCGCCATGCCACTTCCACTTGTCGTTATCGGCGTCGATCTGCTCGAACCAGCCGTGGGTGGTGAGGACGTCGGCCTTGCCGTCGCCATTGATATCCGCGATGCCGATGCCGTGGCCGTCCTCCGCGCGGCCGCCGAGGTGATGGACGCGCGGCTTGTCTTTGCTGAAGTCGACCCAGAGCACACCGCTGCGGTTGTAGTGCGCGAGAGCGACGTCGGGCTTGCCATCGCCATTGATGTCGGCGAAGGCTCCGCCTTCGGTGTCGAAGCTGTCGGTGATCTTTTCGGCCTTCCACATCGTGCCGGCCGCGGTGGCCTTGGGTCCGGGGTTGCGATACCACCAGAGGCCATTGGCGATCCAGCCGGTAGTGACAAGATCGGGCAGCCCGTCGTGGTCGACATCGACGATCCACTCGCCGCAGTCGGAGACGAATTCATTGTGGATGCCGACGGTGCGGAACTGATGCCGCTTCCACTCGCCACCGTTGGCGCCGGGATTTTCGTACCAGTAGGCGCCGCTGAGCAGGTCGGCGAAGCCATCGCCATTCATGTCCAGCAGCGAGATGCCTTCGGCGTGATCGTTGCCGAGGCGATGAGAAAGAAATGCAATGCGTGGCTCGCCGCCGGGTCCGTTGCCGGGGTGCTGCAGGCGGAACTCGGTAGCGTGCGCGGGGTCCTGGGCGTGGCCCAGAGCGGGAACCAGGAGAGGCAGGGCGAGCAGGGGCGCAAAACTCTTGAAAGGCAATCTTCATGATGGATCTCCGGTGGATTTAGCTGCGCTCTACGAGCTTCATGGTTTCTGGGTTCCAGTGGACGACCTCGCCGCGCTCGACGCTGAGATTGCTGAGCAGGGCCGCGCCGGCTGCGCGGAAGCCGAAGGTCGCATCTTCGACAACAGGCTTGCGGCTGCGGACGGAGTCGAAGAAGTTGTGGAAGTGGTCGTAGCTATCGGAGTAGCCCTCTGGCGCGGTGAACTTCTGCACGTTCTCAGGCAGCGCGCCGCTGAAATGTTTTTCCGGATACTTCTTCCGATACTGCTCGATGTACTGCTGCTGCATGGCGTCGGCGAAGGTGGAGACGGTATAGCCGGGCTCAGTTTCCGGTGGCGTGCGGGTGACGGAGACGGTGTTGCCGCCGATGGTCATCAGGCCTTCCGAGCCGGTGAAGAGGAAGCCTTCGCTCTCCTCGCCGCCATCGACGAAGTTCACATGCAGGCTGAGGTTGAAGCCTTCGGGATAGTCGAAGAGCGCGAGCATCACATCGTCAGCGTCGCGGCCGTCCTTCCAGTAACGAATGGCGCCTGTTGCCATGGCGCGCGTGGGCCATGTGCTCCGGTGATGAAGTGGGTGCCGCTGAAGAGATGCACGAAGAGATCGCCGGCAACGCCGGAGCCGTAGTCCTTCCACTTGCGCCACTGGAAGAAGCGCTCGGCGTTCCAGGGACATTTTCGGTGCGGATCCGAGGAAGCGCGGCCAGTCGCAGGTCTCGGTGGAGGCGTCGAGCGGAATGGAGTAGTTCCAGGCGCCGATGGAGGAGTTGCGGTCCCAGTAGGCGCTGACCATGTTGAGCTTGCCGATGATGCCGGAGGCGAGCAGCTCTTTGGCTTTGGCGTAGATGACGGAGCTGACCCGCTGACTACCGACCTGAATGATGCGGTTGGTGGAGCGCGCAGTCTCGATGATCTCCGGACCATCGGGATAGAGGTGGATCATCGGCTTTTCGAGGTAGACGTCCTTGCCGGCCTTCATGGCATCGATGGCGGCCGTCTTGTGCCAGTGATCGGGCGTCGCGATGAGGACGGCATCGACATCCTTGCGCGCGAGGATCTCGCGGTAGTCGCGGGTGGTGAAGACATCCGGCCCCCAGAGCTCCTTGCAGTGGGTCAGGCGGCCGTCATAGCAGTCGGCGGCGGCGACGAGTTTGACGCCGGGAACCTGCACCGCGATCCCGGTATCATGCTGCCCCTGGATGCCTGCACCGATGAGCGCGAGCTGGATGTTGTCATTGGGAGATCGCGTTGACGAGGATTGCGCAAGGAGAGGTTTCAGACTGTGTAGCGGTAGCAGCCATGGCAGCAGCCTGGATGAACTTTCTGCGATCGAGCATCGTCAAGCGTGTCTCACTTTCCCTATTGAGTTGGCGTTGCGACCGGCGGGTGCAGGAGGCAAAGGAATGCCGAAGGCGGGACATTCCATCGCTAGGCGCACTGCAGCCGGAACAGTAACCACCATACGCCGACCTACCCCGCAGACCAACCCCGCAGACCAACTCGGATCAGAGCCAGACCGGTGCATTCCCTTCCCTTCCCTACAATGGGGCCACTCTTCTATCGATCCAACAGCCGCAAGCGCGCCATTGTCCCGGGTTGGGCGCCTATGGCCTCCGTCCGACAGGGTGGTGCAAGGCCGGCAGGGTGGCGCAAGCCAGAACCGAGGACGTGCTACGTGGGATTGGGCACTACGACGCTGAGACTCTGGCTGGCTGCACCGCTGGAGTTTGTTTCCCACTTCAAGATCTTCAAGTCGAGCACGAAGATGGCATACATAACGGGCACCTGAATCTTGGTGACGACGGTTGCGATCAACAGCCCTCCAATCTGTGCGTAACAGAGAGGTTTCCATAGCGGACCGCCGTGCATTGCCAATGGAAAGAGCGCAAGCACAGTTGCAAAGACCGTGATCAGCACGGGCCGTAAGCGCAGAATGCCCGCGTCTATGATGGCGTTTTCGAAGTCATCACCTTCCGCGTGCCGTTCTTCGATGTAATCGAAGAGAACAATGGAGTGACTGACAATCACTCCGATGAGGCTGGCTACGCCGAGAAAAGCCATGAAGCCGAAGGGCTCATGCATGATCCAGAGCGCCAGAAAAGCGCCAATCATGCCATAGGGAGCTGCAGCAAGAACCAGCAGAGGCTTGATCGCGTTCTTGAACTGAAATAAAAGCGCGAGAAAGATGGCAAGCGAGGAGATCGCCATCACAATCAGCAGGTTCTTGAAGCCAGACTTCGTCTTGTCGTACTCTCCACCAATCTGCATCCTGTAGCCAGGAGGCAAGGAGGCCTGCAGAGCGAGGAGCCGGGGCATCGCCTGGTTCATCACCTCGGAACTCAAATGCCCCGCCGAGGGAAAGCTGCGCACATTGATTGTCCGAAACTGTTCCATGCGGACAATCCGGCTCGTAACTAATTCCGGTCCCACCGTAGAAACCGCCGTCAGGGGCACCTTGGAGCTATCTTGCGACGCGTAGACATAAAGGTTCTGGATGTCTGAGAGCTGAGCGCGCTCGTCCATCCGCATGCGCGCGACAACGGGGATCTGCTTCTGCCCCTCCTGCAGGACGCTTACGGTAGTGCCGCTGATTCCGGCGGTGGATGAATTGGCTACATCCATGTTCGTGACGCCCGCCAGATTGGCACGATCGGGCTCCACGGTAAGAGAGACCTGCGGGTTCTCATCTCCCCACTCATTGCGCGTTCGCTCAGCGGCTGGCGAGGCCCGCAAAATATCTTCAACCTTGCCGGCAATCGCGCGCAGTTGACGGATATCGTCCGCCTCCTGAGCAGCATTCAGATCCGCGGTGCTGGAGATGCGAATTTCGATCGGGTAGTCGATGGGATTGGTCAAGAGCTGTCGCGCGTCTAACCGCGCGCCCGGGATAGATGCGCTCAGCGCGGGTTGTAACTCTCTGATGAATTCCGGGGTGATGTCCTTGTCCGTTAGCTCGATAAGGATTTGCGCGTAGTTGAGCTGTTGAGTCTGAGGAGAGGCTGAGAACCAGAAACGTGGGCCACCTCCGCCCACAAAGGTAGTGATGTACCGCAAAATCGATCCAGAGTGAATGTCGTGAGCAGCCTGTTCGTGCATGAATTTCGTTGCCTGTTCCTGGATGATCTGTTCCGCACGATAGGCGGTCTCGTTTGTTGCACCCAGGTTGGCATTGTTCGGTAGCCAGACATCGATATAGGACCAGTACTGCACATCGGCCGGGAAGAAAGCCGTATTCAGGCGAGTAAAAATAAATGCACCCAGAATCAGGAACAGCAGCGAAGAATAGAAGACTTTCCAGCGATGCTCGATTGCATAACGCGCTATACGCGCATACCAGCCGTAAAAACCGATCTCGCGCATCTCCTCGAGCGACTGAGCGTGCTTTTTTTCGGGCCTTAACAGGTAATACGCCAGCAGGGGGAGAAACGTCATGGAGACGATGCGCGATGCGACCAGCGCGCAGGTCATGACAATCGGCAGACTGTGAAGGAAATCACCCGTACTGCCAGTGACCATCAGGAATGGCAGATAGGCGACGATATTCGTAACCGTTGCATACATGATCGCGGTGGCGAGCTTTGTGGGTCCGAGCCATGCCGCAACCGAGTTCGGATGGCCTTCGCCAAGCGTGCGTTTGATAGAGTCACCGGCAAGCACAGGATCGTCTACGAGCAGCCCCAGTGCGATGATCAGCGTGGCGACGGAGACCTGCTGAATGTCGATGCCCAGCAGCGACATGGCCCCGAAGGTCATCGCTAGGGTGATGGGAATAGAGATAGCCATCAGCAGGGCTGACCGCCATTCCCAGAAGCCAAGCCACGAGACCAGCACGACCAGGACGATGGCCTCATAGAGCGAGTCCATGAACAGGCTGATGTTCTCCTTTACCTGCAACGGCTGGTCAGAGGTGTGAGCGATAATCAGGTCTTCGGGCAGGTACTGCTTCACCGCCGCAAGCTTTTGATCGACGCTCTTGCCGAATGCAGTGATCTGATCGGCATCTTTCATCTGAATGGCAAGTGTGACGGCGCGGCTACGGTGCCATTGACCGTTCCTATCTGCCCAGGTCAGATAATTCAGATAGCGTGCGGGGCTTTGATAACCCCGCGAGATATCCACCAGGTCGCGAAGATAGATCGGGCTGTGAGCCGCGGACGATGAGCTACCGACGATGACATCGCCGATCTGCTGCGGGTTTGTGAATTTTCCCGATGGGTCAATCTGAATACTCGGTGGCACCCACCTCAAGTTGGCCGCCAGGAAGTGTAATGTTTCGCGCTCCGAGGATGTCTTTCAGATTAGAGGGCTGTAATACCATAGGAGGCAAGCCGCTCTTGCGAATAATCAAGGTAGATCTGTTCAGGCAGGACCCCTTTGCGGTCCACCTTGGCGACCTCCGGAGCGCCCTGGACGGTTCTGCTGATGAGATCGCTATAGTCATCGAGATCACGATAGGAGTACTTGTCGCCCGCTACGGAAGCCAGCCTCGTCTCCGTTTCAGCCGGATCGCGGATCAGGACCGGTTTCCACGCATCGGGATGTATCTCGGAGCGATGAAGATTGTCTTCAGCCCAGCGATCGCCAAAGACACGTAACTGCTCGTCACTTAACTTTGAAGTGGCGTCGACTCCGATAAAGCCACTACCTTCGAAAAAATGAGGGTCAGCTGACGGCATTGTTCTCCGCAGCACTGTGAATGACGGCAGTGAAGGAATTCCTCACCAGACTTGCAGACACAGAAAGAGGAAAAGAGTAGACGATGCTGATGCGTGGCTGAGGGGAGCTTTTCGACTCGGTGGCACGCGTCTGCCGGATCGCATTCTGGATAGACCTGGCGCGCAGCGCGATCTCGACATCTCCGGCAGGCGGACTTGCTATTGTCAACATCAGCGTCGCAGTGTCACCGAAATCGCTGTTAAATTGAATCGGACCTGCGCCTTGCGGCAGCTTGCTGTTCAGCGCATTCAGTTTGAGGTTGATGTCGGCAAATTGCTTCTTCGTATCCGTGACGCTGTCATCAAGTTGGACGTATGCGAGTGAAAGGCCGGGGAAACTGAGCGAGCGGATGCCGAAATCGGACGCCATCGGTGCCTTTATATGCGGATTTTGCGCCAGCGTCTGTTCCACGGGACGGGAGACCAACTGCTCAACCTCCTCAGCTGTTGCGCCGGGCCAGGATGTCGAAGCAACAGCAACACGCACAGGAATCTGCGGGTCTTTGCGCTTGGGCATTCGCATGTAGCCATACCAGCCCCATAGCAACACGCTCACCAGCAGCACGAATCCGACCTGGCGGTGTTCGACGAAAAATCGTGCCGTGTTGTGCGTGTTCGCGATGTACTCTGCTTCGGACTTATGGCTCATAATTAGCGCCCTGATAATTGCTGTGACGGCATCAAGGAATGACCCGGACAGAAGCTCCGTTCTTGATCAACGTCACTCCCGTGGTGACCACTTTTTCCCCGGGCTGCAGACCGCTGTCGATACCTATCATGTTTCCGTAGACGCTTCCCAGCTGTACCGAACGGAGGTGTGCTGACTCGATCTCCGAGTCGCCGGTGGCAATCATGACGGCAAAACCATTTGTCTCTTGCGGATTACGTATGACAGCAGAGAGTGGAACGGCAGAGACCGTTTGCGGCAGACGGGCTCCATCGAGCGCGAGAGTCGCAATCATTCCTGATTTCAACGAGTTTTTTGGATTGTTGATCGTCAACTCCACGGAAAAGACACGACTCTTCGGGTCGGCGGCCGGCGAAATGGCTGTGATGCGGCCACGGAAGGGTTGTGAGAGTGCGTCGGTGGTGATGGTGAGCGATTGTCCCACTCTTACGCGGTTGATCGAGGTATCTGGAACGCCAAATACGGCTTTCACCGTCTTCGTGCTCGCAATAGTGAATCCATTCGTTGCCGGGCCGACAAAGCTGCCCGCATCAACCGTTCGCTTCACGATCCAGCCATCGAAGGGCGCACGCAATGAGCAATCTGCAAGTGCGGTCCGTGCCTCACCTGCCTGAGCCTCAGCTCCGGAGACGGAGGCGGTTGTGCTATCGAGTTGGGCCTTAGCAGAGTCGAGGTCCGGTTTCGTCGCGCTTTGTGCAGAGTAAAGCGCCGAGACGCGATCGAAGCTCAGTTTGCGCCTTTTCGCGCTCGGCCTGCGCTCGCGAGAGTTGAGCCTGCGCCTGCCCCAGCTTGTCTTTGTAACTGTCCTGACGCACTACCGCGAGGACAGTTCCCCTCTTTGCCCAGTCTCCCTGATCGACATTGCGCATTCCACCGTTTGCGCTTTTTACCTGGAGCACACGTGACCACATAGCCGCTGGATTGGAAAGCCAGATCAACCTGTGAGTAAGGAACGATGCTGGCGGAATACCTGGTCGGAGTGCCTACCGAGACGGTCTGCACCATGGCCGTACGCACAGGCACCGGAGGATGGCTGGCAGCGGCATTCTCTTTACAGGAAGCTTGTGAAAAGCGCGAGGGCGCCGGTCAGAGTCCAGAGCCGAGAGAGTTGTCGATTTCATGCTTACTCCTCCCCAAGCGCTTTCTCGAACTGCGCTTTTGCGCTCCAGAATGCCAACAGGCTCTGCTCGTATTCGTGATTCGCATTTGCAACCGCAGTCTGCTGGTCGAGTACGTCGCGCAACAGGACCACTGACTTCTTGAATTGATTGTTGACCTCGCGCAGCTTCTCGTCCGCTGCATTCTGCGCTGCTGCCGCCACTTGAAGGAGCAGGCGGCTCTCTGACAGCTTGCGAAAGCTGTTATCCACGTCAATCAATACCTGCGAGCGAGTCTCATCCAATTGATATTTGCTTTGGGAGACCGTCGCTTCCTTTTGCTTCACGTTGTCACGACGCGCGCCCCACTCGAACGGATCCCACTTCACCTCTACTCCGGCAGAAGCGATGTTCTGTGGCAATATCTGCGTGCCGATAGGACTTAGGTAGTGGAAGGCGGCTCCAATGTCGGGGATATAGGCAGCTTTCGCGATCTTGCGATCGTATTCTGCGCGGTGCGTGTCAATCTCCGCTTCCTGGATCTCCGGGCGCTGCTTCAGAGCGGTCTGACGCGCGAGTTTCAGATCTAGTTCTTCCGAAGAAATGGGCATGATGGGCTGAGTCTGAAATGGCGTATCAATCCCCCGCCCGAGCAGGTCATTGAGCTTTTCTTTTTGCGTCTGCTAGAGTATCGTTCAATTCGACGACCTGATACTGGGCTTGTGCGAGCTTTGCTTTCACTTCCAGGCTGCTCGACTTCAGTACCGATTCCTCGGAGAGATATTCAAGCATCACTCTGTCAGTCTCCTTGTATCCTGCGACCGTAACCTCTGCGACATGCAGTGCACTTTCGGTCTGCGCGACGGCGTAGTAGGCCTGCTTCACATCCGCGACCACTGACTGGCGGCTCCCCTGATACTTGGCTCCCGCCAGATCAACTTCGAGCTCCTGCTCGCGGATTGCGAGTCTGATTTTGTAGAGCTGCGTAAGAGGTTGAGCGACTTGAGCAACGGCGTACCCGGTGAAGCCCTGCGAAAGAGTGATGCTGGTATCTTTTGACGGCACGGGCGGCCCGTCGCCATTCGGGAAAATGCCCTTCTTGAAGGTGAAGGACGCAGGCGTGAGATTGCCCGAGCCAAAGAAATACGTGTTGATCTCCGGAAATCGTTTCGATTTCGTGTCCGCCACCTTCCATCTGCGCCTTGGTGATGTCGAGCTTCGAGATCTCTACGGGCCGATTGTTAGAAAGAGCGATCTGAATCGCCTCCGATAAAGCGAGTTCCGGGAGATCACTTACCGGACTTTGGGCAAGCGCAATAGTTCCCGTCATCAGTGCACACACAAATGTGAATTGGTTGAACGCACCCATGAGCGTTTCCGCCTTACAGACGGCGACGACGGCCACCACCTTGCGGCCCAAGGTTGTTGAGATCGTCCAGTACCGCCTGTCGATCCTGAGGCCGGAAGGAACCCGCATTCATCACTTGCTCAATCTCCGACTTCGAATCCCGGAGCGTTCTCAGAGATTCAAGCGGCCCTTGGTTTTGAGCCTTGATCTGCTGCAGAGAATTCAAGCTCTTCTGTAACTGCTGAACCTGGCTCTCGGTCGGGTTGCCGAACATGACTGCCGTGAAGATGTCTTTGCCGAGCTTCTGACCGGCACTGGGATCTGTGACAGCAGCCTTTGCCGGCTGATTTGCCAGGACCACTTGCAGATCCTCCCGCAGAGTTTCGCGATCTTTCGCGTCGACGCGTGGCCATGATGGCCTTCATCCTGGAAACCGCACGATACGGCGTGAGCAGGTCAACCGGAGCTCCCGGCGTTTGATTCTCGCGTACGCTCTTGAGCGTGTCGGCGTTGGCTTTCAACTCCTTCACCTGGGCAACCGTGATACTTCCGTTCATGACGGCCGTCTTCATGTCGTCCTGAAACTTCTCTCTGGCAGGGTTTGGTGCGTCCGCCTGGAGGGCAGACAAGCCGGCTGCAACATGGCCATTGCGAGAAATAGATAAAGAACTTTCGCTGGGGTTCTCATGATTCGTTCTCCTGAAGCGGATTCTCTTGACGAATTGCTGGGGTATACGGTGCCAAGTGTGCGACTATTTAACGGAGTAGCCACGAGCATCCAGGCAGGCTGACATCGCTCGCTTGAAGTCGTCCTGCTTCTGTTGCTGTTGAGTTTTCTTTGCGTCCGCCTGCTTGTCCGCCTGCTCGGCCTGCTCTTTCTCTTTCCGCTTCGCTCGGGCTGATCCAAGAATTGCGCCTCTGGCGGCTCCATGCCCCGGATCTTCGCCCATGGCACGCGAGATGGTTGCGCCCCGCAAGGCGCCTTTCGCTGCGGCGTGATCATTGCCGCTGTCCGGCTTTGGCGTCTTCGCTGCAGTGGTAGCCGCATTGGGATCAAAGCCGGTCTGTGTCTTCGGCGCTGCCGTAGCACTGCTGCTCATCGGTAAGCTGCTGGGTCGCGCTTTGCTGCTTTTGCGGATATACGTAGAGCCCGACAGTGCTCGCCATGCCCTTCACCGGTTTCTGCGGGCTGGTCTGCGCGGCGGCGAAGGGGACACACAGCGCCGCGAGTAGTAAGCAGGTGGCCTTTGCGGTCATCGTGTGTATCCTTCGCTTCATGGAATGACTTCGCCCTTGTCGTTCAGCTTGATCCATCCCTGGCCGGCCATGGCCTTCAGGATTTCGTCGGCAGAGGCATCCGCGGTTTTCGAGGCATACGCATTCAGCGTCTTTCTGCGGTCGGTGATGGTCGATTTGGCGGCGACCGCAGCGGGATTCAGACCGGCTGCAACCGGCACTGCGGCACCGACATTCTTTGCCTTTGTTGTGTCTGTCTGGAACTGTGAGAGAAGCATGACGTCCGTCGGTGTCTTCAGGCGTACATCAATCTTGTTTGAACCGTGGCGCGAGCCAGTTCCCATCCCAACAACAACGCGCTCTGTCTTCATGCCTTGCCGAAGCGACAGAAACGATCCTTGAACAACCAGCGAGTTGATTGGATGGCGCGGTATCCTCCGCGACGTGCTCCACCGGCAGGCCCGTCTTTGCCAATTTCTTCTGCAACTCTCCAGAAAAGAGACTTTGAGCCTTCTCCAGCTATGGCATCCGGCTTCTCGTCGCCGGTGATGAAGTGCCGTGGGCGAATTTCCTGCGACGCGTCCACCTGGACGTTCGAAGAATTGGCTACGAGGTCGTAGACGAGAATCTTGTCCGGCTTCGATAGAGGGCTGCCGCTGTAGCTCTTTAGCGTTGTCACCTGAACCTTGGCCTGCAAGGGGCCGGCGAAGGAATTCGAAACGCCGATGCAGAGCAGCGCCGCGCAGGGGAGCAATGCACTTTTCAGACGACTGGTGCGTATGACAAACCGGACGGGGTTTCGCAGTGCTTTCATTCGTCCATCTCTCTTTCGCGCAGAGGCTTGTGGCGCTCAGGCACCGCAACCTGCTCCATCTGCAGGTGGTCAGGTCCTCAGTCGACAACGCATAGGGAGGAATCCGACGAGCGAAACGCAGTGTTATCGGCCGGCGGCGGTGCGTCAATGCAGACGGTCTAAATCCTTTGTCCTGCTGATCTAAAGAATTTGTAAAGCCATAAGTCGCTATTTTTGTGTGATATACGAGATGAATTGGCCCAAGTGTCTGACGCAATGGCGATATACTGCCACCAGCTTCCCCACCATGAGCCGCACGCTCCGAAGTCACATCCCGAGCACGGCGTATTTGTCTCCTCTCACGACAGGTGGCACGGATGGCTCAACTGAACTTCCGCTTCGAAGAGTTTGAGTTGAATGTCGACAGCTGCGAGCTGCGACGCTCCGGACTTCCCGTGAAGGTGGAGCGCATCCCGCTGGAGTTGCTGATCCTGCTGCTCCAGAACTCCGGAAAACTCGTTCGCAGGGAGGCCATCAACGAGAGGCTCTGGGGCGACGGCGTCTTCATCGAAACAGAACACGGCATCAACACTGCGATCAACAAACTGCGGGCAACCCTGCGCGATGACTCGCGAGACCCTCGCTTTATCCGGACGATCGTTGGCCGCGGCTACTGTTTCATTGCGGAGGTAAAGGTGACGCAACCGCTGGAGGCGGTTTCGGTTGCGGATAAGCCCGCTGTGCCCTTCTCCCAACCGGATGCAAGCGTCGCCGCCCCGCTCGTCAACGGACATATGGGCGCGTCACCGGTCAGCGAAGCTCCCACCCCAGCACCGAGCACGGTCGAAACAAATCCCATCGTGCCGCAGCCCCTATCTGCACAGTTCGCTGACGAGCATAGGGGCGCAGGCCGCGTACGACGACACCTCGGGCTGGTCATTTCTCTCCTGGTGCTGCTTGCCGTCGCCGCCGCGGTTGTCCTACTGCTCAAGCCGCACCCGCCGGAACGCCAGATGCAGGCGGGCGGTTCTCATTCCGTAGCCGTTCTTCCCTTTCGCAACCTGGCACGCGAGCCTGATCAGGACTATCTCGTCGATGGCATGACAGATCAACTGATCACCGAACTCGGAAAAATCCCGTCGTTGCGGGTGATCTCCTACGGCTCGGTCATGCAATACAAAGGTGTCCAGAGCCCTGTGCGAGACACCGCGCGACAACTCAATGTGGACATGATCGTGGAAGGTTCCTACCTGCGAGCCGGCCAGTCAGTACACATTACCGCTCAGCTAATGGACGCTCGCAACGACCGCGAGCTCTGGTCAGAGACATATGAGGAAAGTGATGCGGATCTGCTCGCCATGCAGGATCAGGTGACGAATGACATTGCTCACCGGATCGCAATCGCGTTGGGTGCCAGCCTGACCGACCCGAGCGCGCAGACGGCCAACGCGAAGGCGCGTGATGCCTACTTACGCGGACGCTATCTGTGGAACCAGCGAACAGTGCACGGCCTGAACGAATCCATCGATTATTACAACGAGGCGCTTCACGCCGATCCCAATTACGCGGAAGCTTACGCTGGACTCGCGGAATCATATTTGCTCTTGAGTATCTACGGAGAGGTTCACCCCTCCGACTCGCTATTAAAAGCACAATCTGCCGCGGAACGCGCATTGCAGCTAAACGGCAAGCTAGGGCAGGCCCATACTGCGTTGGCTGCGGTCAGGACGGACCGTGATTGGGACTGGAGCGGAGCCGAGAAGGAATACCGTCGCGCCCTTGCGTTGAACCCCGGAGACCCGACTGCGCATCACTGGTACGCTCTCCACCTGGCGCGACTGGGAAGATGGCAGGAAGCCGAGACGGAGCTCCAGCGCGCGCTGGCTCTTGATCCACTTTCGCTCATCATTAACACTGACGCGGCAGAAGTTGCCTATTGGTCCAGGAAGCCTCAGCTAGCCATGTCGCGCATCGAAGCGGTGCTCGTTCTTAATCCAGGTTTTGCGCAGGCTCATCTCGTCAAAGGGAAGGTGCTCGAGCAATTGCATCGCTATCGCGACGCCGACGCGGAATTTACTGAGGCGGGCAGACTTTTTGGTCAGCCTGCCAATCTCCTTTCGATGCGCGCGCACGCATTAGCGCTGGCGGGTGAAAACGACAACTCCCTGAAGATCGCGAAGGAGTTGGAAGCTATATCTGCCCAAAGATATGTCTCGGGTGTCCATATCGCGCAGGTCTATTGTGCGCTTAACAAAACGGATGAAGCCATGAGATGGCTCGATCGCGCCTATCAGCAACACGACACTGGAATCAACATGCTGAAAGTAGAGCCACTGTTTGATGGCTGCCGTGCGGACCGCCGCTTTCAGCATTTAGTCTCGGAACTTCACCTTGGCGGGTGAACTCGATTCAGCGGTGCCATTCACTCGAAGGGTGATACATTTGCCTCGGCAAAAATTGACAAGATAAAACACCGGAAGAACGTCTGAGAGAATTGTGCGGCTCGATGTTGAATGCCGTTCGTTCCGGAAGATCGCGAGAGGGCATCGAGTGGTGAGGATAAGCCGAAATGGTAATAGCGGCTCAAAGGGTAGCCTTCTACTTGAAGAGCATCAGACCGCCGGGCTATTAAATGTAATTGTCTTTCTGGCAATTGCCGCTGTTGCCTATACCGATTGGGTTGTTGTAGCCAATGTTTCGCTCGGCTATCTTTACCTGCTGCCGATCGCGCTCAGCGGGCTGGTCAATCCCCTGACTCTCACGGTCACTCTCGCCGGAGTCTGTACCGTGCTACAGGATATCTTCGGACCAGCGCCGGACTCGACTTACCTGAGGATTGTTCACGCTTCTATCAGTCTGGCGGGTTTTCTGGTTGTCGGATTTCTTGTAACGCTCATAGCGAGGCAGCGAGACCGCCTGGCTGCGGAGGTGCGCCGCCAACGCGATGAATACGAGCGCGATTTAACCTTGGCCTCGCACGTCCAGCAACGGGTTTTGCCGAAACCTCTGCTCTTGCCCACTCTCGAAGTGGCTGGCTCCATGCAGGCTGCCAGGCTGTTGGGCGGCGACTACTATGACTTTTTTCAGATTGCTGACGATGTGGTGGATGTCGTTATTGCAGATGTCTCCGGCAAGGGCGCAGCAGCATCTCTTCTAATGCCCTCACTTGCTGTGGCTCTACACCTTCGCGCCAGCGAATTGAGTGGGCCGGCTGCGATCATCAAGGATCTCGACGAGGTATTGAAGCAAATTACGAACTCGGCGACCTTTGTCACGGTCTTTTATGCACGCATCAACGCGAGCAATCGAACGTTGGAGTACTCCAGCGGAGGACATAACCCTCCTCTCCTCGTCCAGTCAAACACCGGAAAGATATCGCTGTTGGAAGAAGGGGGGCCCGTCGTCGGGATTTTGCCTGACGCACAGTTCTCGAATACGGTCCTCGCACTCAATCGAGGAGACATCCTGACGCTTTTCACCGATGGTGTAACCGAGCAGGAGAACGACCATGGAGAGCAGTTCTCTATCGAACGGCTGAAAGAGGTAATTCTCAGCAACGAATTTGAGCCCGCGACTGCTCTGGTAGAGCATATCGCCCAGGCCGTCTCCACATATGCGCAGGACACCGAACAGTCGGATGATCTGACAGTGGTTGCGGTGAAGGTCATATGAGTTCCTCAGATTCGCCTGCTCAATCGCTTGCTGTTTGGCGGATTGAGCTAGTCAGAGTTCCCTGCGAGCGGCTACTCTCGTGGCGCCCCGTTAGTCATTTTTCCAATGGAATTGGGCGATGCGCTCTCCTAGTCTTGTGACAGCTGCTCTGCTTTGCGTACTGACGGGATCTGCGTCAAGGGTCCGGCCGCAGATGGTCTTGAACAGAACGCCGCAGCCCCCCGCGCAGCCACGGACGATATCCGGCCCCGGTCAGGCAATTATGTCGTTCGCAAACGAGCGGAAGGTCTCCGCCACGACTTTGGGTAACTTGTCGCGATTCGTCTTGGTCAGTAATTCGTGTCCAGCGCCAGTCACCGGCAGCATTTCGGTTGGTGCCGGGATAAGCTTCAACGCCGCTTCTAGCTCATCTATGGAGCCGAAGCCGTCCCGCGTGCCGTGAACGAACAGCGCGGGAGTTTTGAGTTCTGGGAAATGTCCGGTCCGCAATTCACTGGGTCGTCGTGGCGGATGCAGAGGGTAGGACAGCAGCAGAAGCCGATCCACTAAATTCGGTTTAGCAGCGCAAAGCATCGAAGCCTGCCTTCCTCCATACGAGTGACCGCCCAGGAACGCGTGGCCTGGACTGTGCCGACGCATGAAGGCAATCGCCGCACGAAGCCCCTCTTGATCCCGTTCCGCACTCCCCCGGGGCGGCGGCCCATGCGGCCGTATCTGCCGAAAGGGAAGGTCGCAGCGGAGAACAGCCAGCCCCCCGTCGCAGAACTCCTCGGCCAGCACGACGAGAAGCGGAGAGTTGCAATTGGATCCTGCGCCGTGGGTCAGGACGAGGCAATCCCCCGCCGGACCTGACGGGTGGTGCAGGTATCCACGAACGGGTACTTCGTCCACCATAAGGTCCAGATACTCTCCGTGCTCTCCCATACGCACAGACTATTGCAGACCACACGGTTGCGCGGCTCTCAGTTACATCCTGTTTTGCTGGGAACTGCGGAGGGCATGCTCCCGTACTTCAAGATGGGAAATTGATGTCCCAGGCCATAGCGGGAGGGGTGAGTGCTGGCGGATTTGCGCGACGCGATGCGGCAATTGCGGAAGGCGCCGGGGTTCACAGCGACAGCGGTGATCACGCTGGCACTGGGAATCGGGGCGACGACGGCGATCTTTACGCTTGTCCACCAGGTGATGCTGAAGTCGCTCCCGGTGACGAAGCCGGATGAGCTGTGGAGAATCGGAGACAAGATTCGCTGCTGCAACTGGGGCGGTTATACCCAGGGCGAAGATGGCGATTTCTCCTTGTTCTCCTGGGAGATGTACAAGACATTTCGCGAGCACACGCCGGAGTTCACTGACCTGGCGGCGCTTCAGGCCGGCAATGCCCCGCTCGGCGTCCGTAGAGCTGGGTCACAGGCGCAGGCGGACACGCGCAATGGGGAGTATGTATCCGGAAATTTCTTCCGGACGTCTCGGCGTGCAGCCATGGATCGGCCGGCTGATGACCGACGCGGACGATCAGGAGGGCGCGTCGCCAGTCGCGGTCATGAGCTACCACATCTGGCAGGAGAAGTACGGCTCTGACCCTTCTGTGGTTGGCGCCAGCTATCAGATCAACGGTCATCCCTTCACCGTGATCGGCGTGGCCGCGCCGGGATTTTACGGAGCGAAGCTCGCCGGGTGGGGCATGCCGGATTTCTGGCTGCCGCTCACCAAGGAGTTACTGATTGACGGAGCGACCTGCGCGACTGAAAGCGGCCCAACGGCAACTTCCTGGACATCATCGGAAGAGTGCGTCCGGGAGTGAATCCAAAATCACTCGAAGCAAAACTGAAGGGGGAGTTCCATAACTGGCTGGCCAGCCACGTGCCAGACATGGAGCCGAGCGAGAAACAGCTCTGGCAGCAGCAGACATTGCACGTCATTCCCGGCGGCGCCGGCGTGGCGGCCATGCGGGATCAATATCAGGAGGGACTGAAGTTGCTGCTGGTGGCGGCGGCATGTGTGCTGCTGGTGGCCTGCGGGAATCTGGCAAATCTGATGCTGGCGCGTGGATTGAAGGATCGTGCGCAGACATCCATTCGTGTGGCTCTGGGGGCTTCGTGGCAGCGGCTGGTGCGCAAGGCGCTGGTGGAGTGCCTGGTGCTTGCGGTGATTGGCGGAGCTATCGGCATCGGCGTGGCCTATGCCGGGACGCGCCTGATTATGCATCTGGCTTTCCAGATCGGCGGCCCGAATAACTATGTTCCCATCGACGCGACTCCCTCCTGGCCGGTGCTGCTCTTTGCCTTGGGCATCTCCATCCTCACCGGTGTCATCTTTGGCATCGCGCCGGCATGGATGACTTCGCGCGCCGACCCGGTTGAGGCGCTGCGCGGGGCGAACCGCTCGGTGGGTGGCCGTGGTTCGTGGGCGCAGAAGTCGCTGGTGATCGCGCAGGCCGCGATGTCACTTGTGCTGCTCTCCGCTGCAGCCCTTCTGGGGCAGAGCCTGCGGAACCTGGAGCACCAGAATTTCGGCTTCGAGACCGAGGGCCGCTATATTGCGTGGATCAATCCCACGCTTGGCACCTACAAGCCGGAGCAGATGGAGCCGATGTTCCGGCAAATCGACGACCGGCTGCGGCAGATTCCTGGTGTGCGAATGGTGGCTCCCGTACTTTACGCGCCAATGACCGGAGATAGCTGGAACGATAGCATTCGCGTCGAAGGCCGGCCGGAGCCAGGAGCGAAGGAAGATACAGGCGCGGGCTGGGCTAGAGTCATGCCGGGATTCTTCGAGACCTCGGCGCGAAGATGGTACTGGGCCGGCCCATCACCGAGGACGACACCGCGACCACGCGCAAGGTTGCAGTCATCAACGAAGCTTTCGCGAAACGATTCTTCAAAGGCCAGAATCCCATCGGCCAGCATTTCGGACCCGACAAAATCAAGTATGCCTCCAACTTCGAAGATCGTCGGAGTGTCGCGGGACATGCGGTACATGACCTACGACTACAAAGACCCGATCCGGCCGATGTTCTGGCTGCCCGAGGCACAAACGGCGCAGTACGACGATCCGGCGTTCACGAGTGGCGAGATCTGGTCTCATTATCTCTACAACATCGTCATCTGGGCGCCAGGCAATCCGCCGGGGATGGAAGAACACGTACGCAAGGCGCTGGCCAGTGTTGATCCAAACCTGGCGCTTTATGGAGTTGACCCCTATACCAAAGTAGTCGGCACTGATTTCCAGCAGGAGAACATGATTGCTACGCTGACGACCCTCTTTGGTGCACTCGGGCTGGTGCTGGCTGCGGTTGGGCTCTATGGAGTGATGGCCTACAACGTGGAACAGCGGACCAGCGAAATCGGTCTGCGCATGGCGCTGGGAGCGGATCGCGGGCAGGTGGTCAGGATGGTGCTGCGCGGCGCGTTCTCGCAGATAGGTATCGGGCTTGCGCTCGGCATTCCGGCGGCGATCGGGGCCGGCAAGCTGATGAGCGATCAGCTCTTCGGAGTCAAGCCATGGGATCCGATCATGCTGACGGTGGCTACGCTTCTACTCGGTCTCGCGGCCCTGATTGCTTCAGTGATTCCGGCGCAGCGCGCGGCAGGCGTCGAGCCGATGGTGGCGCTGCGGAACGAGTAGCGTCGCGAACTGGCTTTCCCACAGTACGACGCTCCATTTCCACATCGCAAAATGTGTGAGAGCCACTGGACGTGCGGAAGATCAGGGGTATGATTCAAACCAACGGAAGAGAAATCTTCCAGAAGAAGAGAGTGAGGAATGGCCGCCGGGAGCGCTGGAAACGGTGCTCACAGAGCATCTAGGAAACTGGATGCAAAAAGGTGAACATAGATCATTCTTGCGACGCGCGTGATGACGGAAGAGAGAAAGAGGCTTGGGCTTCGGCCTGATGCTTCTGAACGATTCTGAAATTGCAATCGGTTGTGATCTGGAAGCCGAGCCGGATCTTCGAAAATCGGAAGAGGGGGCGACATCCTGAAAGGGAGATCGCCCCTTCGCTTTTGGCGAATCGTTTCTTCCCTCCAGCTTGCAATAGATTCCGATTGAGTTTTCGAAAACTCACCTTATCCTAGAAACCACTTGGAACCCGGGCCCCGGGTCCTTCGCAGGCGTTGTGCCCCTCGGCAGTACGGGCCGTTACTGACGTGGCAACCTTGTCGTTGCCCTCGAACCTTTGTAGCCGCATTCTTCAAAGATCGAAAATCGCTGCTTCGCTGCGCATGCATAACTTTCATCGGTGAGGCGAGGTGAAGATGTATTCCGGTCGGCGTATCTCCATATCCCTTCTTCGGCTCTTCGCTGTTGTGGTCGTTGCCTCGCTATCCGCGCCGCTGTCGCTGGCACAACAGACCTTCGGCGGCATCACGGGAACAGTGAGTGATAGTTCGGGTGGGGTGATTGCGGGCGTGACGATCAAGCTGGTGGAAGAACACACTGGTTTGAGCCGCGAAACCAAAACTGGCGCCTCCGGCGAGTATCTTTTTCCCGATCTGCCCATCGGCGAATACGCGCTCACATACACCAACCAGGGCTTTGAAAGCTCAGAAGCTGCCACATATCGGAGTTCAGGGTCAGCGCACCGTTACGCTGAATGTGCAATTGAAGCCGGGATCTACCAGCACGACAATTGAAGTCCAGGAAACGCCGCTGCTCAATGCAGTGGATACGACCAACGGATACATACTTGAAAGAGCGCAGATCGACTCGATTCCCTTGCCTACCGGCAGCTTTACCGGGCTGGCGATTCTGTCTCCGGGCGTGAACGCAGAGTTGAACGGGCGGCACGGGAGCAAACACCGGCCTCGGCAATGCGCCGATCTGGGCCAACGGCCAGCGCGATACCAGCAACAGCTTCCTGCTGAACGGAGTGGACGCCAGCAATCTGTTCAACGGAAAGAGCACCAGCCAGGTGACCTCCGACCGCGTCGTTCTGGATACCGGCGAAGGCAATTCGAACGGGGGCGGCGTGATTCAGAGCAGCGCGTCCGTGTATCTCGCGATTGGGCAGGCGCTGCCGACGCCGGCGCCGGAGACGCTGCAGGAATTGCGCGTCAACGCCTCCATGTACGACGCGCAACAGGGCGGCAGCAGCGGCGCGCACATCGATATGAGCACGAGTTCAGGCACGAACGTGCCGCACGGGAGCGGCTATTTCCGCCGCGGGACGGACTGGCTGAATGCCGCTCCGTTTTTCTTCAAGCAGGATGAAAGCATTCCGGCGAACGAGAAGTTGCCGCAACTGCACCGCTACACGGCGGGCGGCACATTCGGCGGAGCGATCATTAAAGACAAGCTCTTCGGCTTTCTCGCCTATCAACACATTCACGTGGGCGATCAGGAGATCGGCATATCGCGGCTAACCGTTCCCGCAGGGCTGAGCGATGACCGAAGTGCCGGCGGCCTTGCTGCGCTTGCGAATCAGAACTTTGGATCGACATTGACTGCGGCGCAAATCAGCCCGGTGGCGCTCTTCCTGATGCAGTATCCCGCGCTTCCCGGAGAACCGGGGAAATGGCTCCTCCCCAATGACGACGGCCACACTCCAACGCCTGCCGATCCATTCAACGCATCCATTCCCGGTACGTCATACTTCACATCGAATCAGGCAGTATCCAATCTGGACTGGAATGCGAACTCAAAGGATACGGTGTCGGCGAAGTACTACTATCAGCACGATCCCACCGTCGCTCCTTATGCTTACTCCAACATACCCGGCTTTACAGAGCACATGGATGCGGGCAGTCAGGTCATTGCACTCACGAATACATTGCTGCTAAAGCCAAATCTGAGCACCACCCAGACATTCGGATTCATCCGCGAAAAGGCCTACGGAGTGAACGACCAGCCCTTCGGTCCGGCACAGGCAGGCATCAACGCCTTCGGATCCACTTATTTCCTGGCATCGAGATTGTCGATTCGCTGGGCAACAACGACATAGGTGGCCAGAATCCGGATGGTCTTTTCGATCAGACGCTTGAGCCTGGGGCCCGCAGAGCAGCTCTCAAGGACCGAACACGGGACTCTTTCAGAACCGCTGGATGCCTTCCGCGAATGCCATCTGGACTCTCGGCAAGCACAATCTGACGTTCGGGGGCAGCTACGCTTACACCCAGCTCAACGTGCGCAACGAGCGCACCGATAAAGGCGGAATCGCGACGGCGGACTTCGCCGGGTTTCCTTGCCGGAAACATCTCTTATCAGAACAACGACTTCACCACCACGACCTTTTTGCTGGGCGATGCGAACCGCTACTATCGCGCAAATCAGGTTGGTATGTACCTGCAGGACAAATATCAGATCCAGCCGAATCTCAATCTGACGCTAGGCATCCGCTACGACTGGAACGGCGGTCTCACGGAGGCAAACGGCCGCATCACGAACTTCGATCCTTCTCTCTACCAGTTCGACGAAGGGAGCGGCGAGGTTGTCTCGAACGGATTCGTCGTCGCCGGCAATAACAAGCTGTTTCCGACAAAGGGGGTCAGCGATACAACACTCACCGGTCGACAGTGGGGCTTTGGTCCGCGCATCGGCGCTGCATGGCAGCCCCGGCGATTCGACAACAAGGTCGTAGTGCGTGCAGGAACTGGCATCTACTACGATCGCGGTGAGCTGTTCAGCTATCTTTCACCAGGCTATGCGGCGGGCGAAGTGGCCGGTGGCGTCTTTGGCGTTACGCAGGCGCCTCCGTACGTGAACGCCATTCAATGCCCGATTTCGCCAGCCTTTGTCTCTCCCTGCACTCCGGACGCATCCGGCGGATTCACCCTTTCCAATCCCTGGGGCACCACGCCCGGCAATGCACCAAGCGGCAATCCGGCAGACATCAGCAAGTATCTGCCGAACACCGCGGAAATCATGAACGGCGCGCCGCTATTCTCGTTTGCTACCTACAACCGCGCAAATAAGCTTCCCTACAGCATCAACTACACCTTGGATATCCAGTGGCAGCCAAGGAACGATGTGGCGGTGGACGTAGGCTATGTCGGCAATGTCGGCCGCCACCAAGTGATTCCAGTTCCCTTCAATCAAGCAAATATCGCATCGCCGGGCAGTCCGATCCATGGTCAGTCATATACCTATGGATACACCGTTCAGCAGCCAGGAACGACGCCTTTCCAGTACTACAACGCGAACCCGGATAACCTTCCGGATGGCACGCCGTATCTCGCGACTTACGAAGGTGGAAACATCGATCTGCGTGTTCCCTACATCGGCTACTCGGCGGAATCCGAGACATACAAAGCCGCGGGCGTATCTGCTTACAACTCTCTTCAGACCCATTTGGAAAAACGTATGTCGAATGGCCTGCAGATTGGCTTCTCCTATACCTATTCGCACGCATTGGATGAGCAGAGTGCTCTCGGCCTGTTCTACAACGGAAACAATCCAAATAACCTGCGGGACGGCTATGCATCAGCCGACTTTGATCGCACTCATGTGATCAATTTCAATTACCTGTACCAGCTTCCTAATGTCTTAGATGAACATTTAATGGCCGCGCGATTGGTGAACGGATGGGCCATTCAGGGCCTGACAGTTCTACAGAGCGGACAGCCTTACTCCATCATCGACTATTCAGGAGCTGTTGGCAGTATCTATTACGGTGTCGCCGACGGCATTACGAATCCAATCGTCCCATTGGCCCCTGGATGCACGCCGCAGAGTGCGAAAACCGGCGCGTCGGGCGCATTCACGCAAGGGGGTGGTCAACCGGCGTTGAAAGCCTCATGCTTTACGCTTCCAACGATAGCGCCGGGCACGCTCAATGGAGGCATTCCGTCGAACGATTCCTACGAAACCGATTTCACCACGGGTCAACGCAATATCTTCCGCCAGGCATGGCAACGCCGGGCCGATATGTCGCTGGTCAAGACCGTCGCGCTGAAGGAAGGATGGACTGTCCGTTACACGTTCGACGTCTACAACCTTACGAATACCACCAGCTTTGACGTGCCACTGAACAATGTCACTCAAAACGGCGGCTACAATCCGTATCCGATTCAAGGACAGCCCGCCTTACCGACGGGGTGCGGCCAGGGCTCAAACACCACGCCCGATAGTTTCTTCAATTGCCCCAGTGGCCTCGGCGTCACCAATAAGGCAATCGGCAGCCCCCGACAGATCCAGATGTCCTTGCGATTGCAGTTCTAGTACGTGCTTGTTGAACTGGAAGACAAACTTCGCTGCCAGTTGCAGAATCCGTGCATTGCGGGCGGAAGTCGCGGTAGAAAAAAGTAGATGCCGAATAAATCATCAATCCTGCTCCACTGCGTATGGTCAAACACATTGAAGGCTGTGGCGCGAAACTCTTGAAAAGGCCTATATCGAAGCTTTGCAAATTCTGTGGCATCAGTTGCACTTGGTTTTCGTGGCCTCCAGTGTCGAGATGTCGCATTCCCAGAAGAAAGCACTTTGCAGTCGAGCGACGCATATCCCGCATAGAGACACAACTCCTGCATAATATGCAGACACGCCATGCAACTTCTGATACATAGAAACCGCGGCCTGGATGGGCGTTCAAGATCACCAGACTTCAGCCGCACAGCGCAATGATCTTTTTCCATTCATCCCAAAAACTCGCAGATGTGGCCTCTGTCGTCTCCCACCGCTTGCGCCTTCTGTTTACGCGTCGCCGCTGCCGGGGGCGCGCCGAGGAGTCAATATGAAAACTCATTTCACGGCCGATTCAGTACGATACCCCACCATGACGACTGCTCAGATTCGAGAGGCATTCCTGCTAGACGCGCTCCATGTCCCCGGAGAGATCGTTCAGACGTATGTGGACCTGGATCGCGCCGTAGTGGGCATGGCTGCGCCTTTGGCCGCTCCAATCGCCCTGGGCGCAGATAAGATCTTGCGCGCGAACTATTTTACGGAGCGCCGGGAATTGGGCGCGCTAAACATCGGCGGCAAGGGCCTGATTCACGTGGACGGCAAGAGATACCCCTTGGAGACCCTCGATTGCCTGTACATAGGGAGAGGCGCGAAAGAGATTGTCTTCGAATCACTCGACACAACGGCACCACCTGTCTTTTATATTTTGAGCTATCCCGCTCATGCCACATATCCAACCTCACTTGTTCGCAAGGATCAGACCACTTCCGTCGAGCTAGGGAGCGCGGATACCTGCAATCGTAGGACGATTTACAAGTACATCTATCTTGAGGGTGCACAGAGCTGCCAGTTGGTGATGGGCGTGACTCATCTTCATGCGGGAAGCGCATGGAATACGATGCCTGCTCACACGCACATGCGACGCTCTGAGATCTACATGTATTTCAACCTTGCGGAGGAGGCTCGTGTCTTTCATCTGATGGGTCCTCCAGAAGAAACGCGTCACATCGTTATGAAAAATCACGAAGTAGTTGTCTCGCCCGGCTGGTCGATTCATGCAGGCGTCGGCACGCAGGCTTATAGCTTCTGCTGGGGCATGGGCGGAGAGAATCAGGACTATGGAGATATGGAGCCAGCTCCACTCAACAGCCTTCGTTGAGAAAGGCAGGCTGAACTCAGGAGGTTACGTGAAACTGATTGGCATTCTGGCGATCGCTGTGATCACCATTCCCTGTTACCCACAGGAAGTGAAGAGGGCTGATGTTTATTCTGGCGATGCAGTCACATCGCAGCTGTCGGCACTTGTGCAGGCGGCAAAACGCTCAGGCAGCAGCGGAGCCACTCTCGCGGATTACCCATCGCACTCCATCAAGCTCTCGGTGCGGACTGCAAGCGGCGGCGCCGAAGTGCACGCGCATTACGACGACATCTTTTTTGTTACCGAAGGCAAAGCGACCCTAATCAGCGGGGGCAGTGTCATCCAGGCAAAAACGGACAGCAGCGGCGAGACAAAAGGGAGCGGCATTGCGAACGGCAGGTCGGAGACGATCACCAAGGGAGACGTCGTTCACATTCCGGCAGGCGTGCCGCACCAATTGCGCATCGCCCCGGGAGACGTATATGGCTCTATCGTAGTTAAGGTGAGTGAAGCGTCTGAAGAGCGTTAAAGCATGTTCGCTCGGCAGTAAAAGATCGGTGGCCGCTTAGATTAGAAAATCACCCAAGAAGGTGACGCCACGTGCGGCCTCCTCTTCGCACGCATGTCGAGGAATGCGGAGACCTTGCGGCAATAACAACACTCGTTTCGCAACGGCCGAACCTCCGCGATCGCGCATCACTCCCCACGCAATCAGCGAAGAAAACAGAGAGAGGGTGCCCTACCCTACGCGAATGCCATCGCCGGCATGGGCGGCATGTGCGAATCGCACCCGTTAGTGGTGCCAACTGGGAGCCCCCGCGCAAGCGCGGGGCTTTTCCGTTACAACAAGCCCGCACATTATTATTTCTCTGTGAACTGGCTAAACTGACAGTTCCCAAATCGCGTCGCAGAAGCAAAGATAGCTGCAGGGACCCTTTGAAACTAGCCCTGCCCAAACGGGGCGCATCAAACTGAAGCGGAAGCTGCGAGGAAACCCATGAAATGCCGACTTGCTCTCGTCATGATGACAGTGCTCCTGTGGCCCAGTGTCGGGCTATTCGCGCAACAAGACACTCCAGCCGCGTCTGATTACACTGCCTACTGGGTTGCTTACTGGGCAAAACCAAAAGTGGTTCTATTTGGCCCCCCGGAGGAAGCCTTCAACGGCAACGTGCACGAAGTCCTCTTCCCCAACGATGTGTATGACGCTCCTGTGGACCCGAACATCCTGGATGCCAATGCCCAATGGTTGAAGGATCATGCAAGCGATCACTTCTATATCGAGGGTTACGCATCCTCAAAAGGCGCACCGGAATTCAACAACCTCAGACTCTCCAAGCAACGAGCGGATTGGGTAAAACAAGCTCTGATCAGCAAGGGCGTTCCGGAAAATCAGGTCGTGATGACGGCAGGATGGGGGCACACCTATCCAGTGTGTGCCGAACCCGACGACGAATGCTGGAGCAAGAACCGCATCGTCCGGTTCGTCTACTCTCCACGTTGAGGTCCTGCGCGGACGGCGAAACGCGAGCTCACGGTCGCCACAACGCTGTCCCGCTAGTGATCAGTAATAGTTACAAATAGCGAGCCTCTCGCGCAAGCGAAGGGTTTTTGCGCCCGGCCAAAACGTAACGCCGATTTGTACGACTGCGTTGGCTTCCTGTGATCCCATGGCCGCCGTTCGCTGGGCTCAGATCGAAGAGCTATCATGCCCTCTGGAGGTCCCATGGCCGACAAGCAATCCCTCGCCCCGCCCCGCAACTGGCCGCCACCAACAAGATTCACTTCCCCAACGAAAGCCCCGCATATCGCAAGGCCCGCAATGCCCTCCTCGCCGAAGAAATCGAGCTGCGCCGCCACCTCGAGCGCGTCGCCGAGCAGCGTCGCGCACTCCCACCCGGCGGCGAGATTCCCCAGGACTTCGCCTTCGCCTCCGAGACCGGCCCCGTCCGCCTCTCCCATCTCTTCGGCAACAAAGACACGCTCATGATCTACAGCATGATGTTCGGCCCCCAGCGCAAAGCACCGTGTCCCAGTTGCACATCGTTCCTTACCTCATGGAACGGCAGCGCGGTCAACCTGCGTGAGCGCGTCGCCCTCGCCGTCACCGCGCGCTCGCCCATCGAGCGATTGAAGGAGTACAAGAAGCAGCGCGGCCTCCCCAACCTCCCCTTTCTCTCCGACACCTCCGGCGACTACACCCGCATCTACGTCAACGCCGAAGACGCGGATGTCCCCGGCTTCTCCGTCTTCACCCGCAACAACGGAACCATCCGCCACTTCTACAGTGGCGAAATGAGCTTCGACATGGCCGACCCCGGACAAGACCCCCGCGGCGCCCCAGAAATGGACCCTCTCTGGTCGATGCTGGACTACTCACCGTAAGGCCGAGGCACCGACTGGTACCCCAAACTCAACTACAAGGACTAGCCGTCCGGGCACACGCGCCTCTCGGCGCCATTCTGCTGATCGGACCGGCATCAGTTACAAAAAAGCTCTCGCGCAAGCGAGGGCTTTTTCTGTCTGCTCACACCTCAAAAGGTGTAGCCGATAAGCACAAATTGATAGTTGCACATAGTTGCTATCGGCAGTTACATTCATGCGATTCTCCAATCCACTGATTTATAGGAGTCCATGAAACGAACCCTTGCACTCTTTCTCTGTCTGCTCGTTCCCACCGTCGTCTTCGCCAGCAACAACGGCTACAAAGTCATGTATGACGGCGGATCACTCCCCAACGTCAAGACCGGCGCAAAGCTGGAACTGACACTGGGCGAGAAGGACATACATTTCCGCGAAGGCGGCCAGGAAATGATCGTCATCCCCGCCTCAGCCGTCACCGAAATCAGCTACGGACAGGACGTGCATCGCCGCATCGGCGCCGCAATCGGCCTCGCGGTAGTCAGCTTCGGCGTAGGCGCGCTCATGGCCCTTACCAAGTCGAAGAAGCACTTCGTCGGCCTCACCTGGCAGGACGGCGACAAGAAGGGCGGCTTCGCCATGCAGTGCGACAAAAACGACTACCGCGGCGTCCTCGCCGGCCTCGAAGGCCTGACCGGGAAAAAGGCCGTCGACTCCGACGCCATGACGGTCAAGAACTAGCCCCGCAAGGACGGGCCGCTCGTGTATTACAACAAGTCCCTCGCGCAGGCGAGGGGCTTTCTGTAGACCAAGGACCAAAACGCACGAGATACTAATCATGAACAAAGCTACTTATGGCGAGCAGCTTTTCGAGAAATATCTCATTTCTCAACACATCGCATTTCAGCGAGAGCCGAAGCTACCAGGAATCTCACAGCTGATCGACTTTGTTGTAGATCATCCAACGCACGGCAAAATATTGCTTGAAGTAAAGGATATTCTTAACTCACCGCCGCCTGGCGGCTTCAGCACATTCGATCCGTACATCCCCATTCGAGAACATATCGAAGAGGGCCAACGTAAATTCAAATCGACTCCAGACTATTTGTGCGTATTGGTGTTAGCTGCGCCCCCGGCCAGCTTTGTGGACCTCAATGAACCACATGTCATGCTCGGAGCAATGTACGGTAACTTGGGCTTCCGGATCCCGTTTGACACCGAAGAGGGCGGGACGCGTTCCGAAGAGATTAAATCTGAATTCCTAGTAGGTGATGGGAAGATGGTCAGAAAGAACCGGCTGCAAAACACGCGCATTACAGCCCTCATATCAGTCCACGAATTCGCTGTCTGGAACCTCGCCATGCGAAAGTACATGAACACTGACGACGGTAGGAGCCGACGCGAACGAGCCGACGACATTCACAATGGCCTTGCTGGTCTGCCAGATGACGCCGAGGCAAAGGAAGCTGGAGTTACCGTTTGGGAGAATGCCACCGCCGCTAAAACACTTCCGCGAGACCTCTTTAGAGGAGAAATGGATGCACGGTGGGAATGCTCCGAGGGCAGCCAGGAGCTAACCTTTGTTGGGAGTCGCCGCCGGGCATTGGGTGTCGATGACCGGAGATGAGCAGCATGCGGGGGGTTCCTAGGCCGACGCCGCATCGTTTGGCACGCTAATCTAATTCAGTGTGTCCGCCATCCACCCGCAAACCCGCATAGGCCACGTCCATCTCAAGGTCGCCGACCTCGACCGCGCACTCGCCTTCTATCGCGACGTCCTCGGCTTCGAGGTCACGCAGCGCATCGGCAACAGCGCTGCGTTCCTCTCCGCCGGCGGCTACCATCACCACATCGGCCTCAACACCTGGGAGAGCCGGCGCGGCTCTGCGCCCGCACCGGGCACCACCGGTCTCTATCACCTCGCCATCGTCTATCCCACACGCGCTGAGCTTGCGGACGCCCTCCGTCGCCTCATTCGCGCTCACATTCCGCTCGAAGGCGCCTCCGACCATGGCGTCAGCCAGGCGCTCTACCTTCGCGACGCGGACGGCAATGGCGTTGAGCTTTACTGGGACCGCCCGGAATCTCAATGGCCCCGCACACCGCAAGGGGACCTCGCCATGGTCACCGCGCCGCTCGACCTCGAAGAGCTCCTCACCGAGGACAATGCCGATACGGCCGCCGTCTGACACAATCCCGTCACAGAGTCATTTCTCTGCGCCCGTCTTATCCATCCACACATCCCAAGTAACCGGCCCAATTACTTCATCATCCAGTGGGCGTCCCGCCGCCTTCAGCGCCAGCTTGATCTGGCCATGGTGATATCCCTCATGCCACACCATGTGTTGCAGAAACAGGATCGGGTGATCATAGTGCAGCTTCATCTCCCGTCCGGTTTCCACCCGGTCCTTCACCGCATCGCGCACCGCGCGTGCGCTCTCGTTCAGCATCTCGGCGATACGATCGCGGTTGCGCTCGCTCTTCCACTCCTCGCTCGGCAGTGAGCCGGCAAATTCCGGAGCATCCTCGGAGAGAAAGATCAACCGCACATAGTGCATGTGCATAAACATCCCGGCGATAGTTGGGCTGCCCTCCATTGCCCTGACCTCCAGCAGTCCTTCGGGCACAGCGCGCAGCAGATTGACGAGAATCGTATTGTTGCGATCCCATGAATCAAGCAGCGCTTCGAGCAGGCTCTGGTCGTGTGTTGTGGACATCAAGACCTCCATTCGCCGTCATCATAAACGCGGTGGCGAGTAGCGCATCCTGCGCCCCAATCCCATTCCGGGAACCACCACGAAGAATTTGCCAAATGCCCCCACTCGATTCGCTACACTGGAAATAGAGAAATAGAAACAGACCGCAGCGACAATCCACGCGATCCCACAAATGCCACCGTCACGGTGGCGTTTTCGCTTATAGCGTGTCATTTGATGTGTCGAGCCATGGTTGAAACGGTTGCTAAGTCATTTGTCTGGACGAATTTAGCGATAAACCCAATGGATGGACGAATTTAGCTCTCGGGAAGCCGTCTATCCTCATGATGCAGCGCGAGTTACGCGACGCCCTCCCGCACCGGAGGGGGGAGGGTGGGGCGGTCACATTGCCACTGGAACCAGCATTTTGAGAGTGCAGCTAGAATGAGGAGCCATGTCCCGCCCACTCATCATGCTCGCCGCCGCCCTCTTCCCTCTCGCCCTCCATGCCGCCACCGCTGACGACCATGCCGTCCTCGCCCCCATCCACGCCATGTTCGAAGGCATGTCCGCGCGCGACGCTGCAGCCATCAAAAAGCCGACACTCCCCGGCGGCGTGATGGTCCTCATGCGCGACGGCAAACCCACACAGATGACCTTCGAAGATTTCGCCGCGCGCGTCGGCAAACCGGGCACAAAGAAGATCGAGGAGCGCATCCACGATCCGCTCGTCCGCATCGACAGCGATCTCGCTGTTGTCTGGGCGCCCTTCGACTTCCTCGTAGACGGCAAAGTCGAGCACTGCGGCACCGACCTGTTCAACCTCGTTCGCCAGAACGGCGAGTGGCTGATCGCCAGCGTAGCCGACACCAGCCGCAATACCTGCTCCGCAAAATAGCGGTATACGAATCGAAGGCGAACCGTAGAGTGCGGAGCGCAGTGCTGATCGCGACGGAAATGCTAGGCTGGAAGCGCTATGCGGATCTCGATCGCGATTGCCGCCCTGCTTCTGCTCCCGCTCAGCAGCGGCGCGCAGGACCGCACGCTTCCGCCTGATCCGTCGGTCACGCCATTACCGCCCGTGACCGGCAAAGGTGTGCAGATTTACCACTGCCAGCAGCAGCAGGGCACACTAGCGTGGGTCTTCGTCGCACCGGAGGCCACCCTTTATGCCGGTGCCGAAGCCGTCGGTACCCACAGCGCCGGACCCACCTGGCGTTGGAAGGATGGCAGCGCGATCACCGGCAAGCTGCTGATCACCCAGCCCGCCCCGGATCGCACCTCGATTCCGTGGCTGCTCCTCGCGGCATCGCCGGCGATCGACAGCACGCCGAACGGAATGCTCGCGCATGTCACCTACGTTCGCCGCTCCGATACCCACGGCGGCATGCCCCCGGCCGGCTGCGATGCCCGGCACCTGGGAGCGGTCGCGCGCGTACCCTACGCCGCCCTCTACACCTTCTATAAAGCCGCAGAACGCCCCAGAGCGCGCCACTAAGCATTTTTCTATGGATGTAGGCGGCCGTCAGATCAGATAGTGACCGCAGCCCCACGCAGGCTAACAGGAAGATAATGCGAGAGTTACAATCCCGAACCGCAGGGAGCGCTTAAACCCTCTACCAATAAGGCAGCACCGTCTTCTTCCAGGCCCGCAGGAAATACAGAAACGAAACGCACAATGGTCAGCCGCGCCAGCAGTCCCGTAAGTCTCAAGCAGCACAGACTGGTCCAGATGGAACGCGGCTTCCACAAATACCGCGCACAACAGAATGATCGCGGTGGGGATGCCAAGAACTTTTAAGTCGATAGTTAGCCATGCACAAAGTGTAGGCAGCACCGGCCTCCCGGCCCATCGCACAGAAGCGTCAGTTACCTTTCCCACTGCCGGGTCTTGATCCAGCGGACAGAAAACAGGGCCGGCAGAGGATCTCCTGGCCGGCCCCGTCTAGATCACGCCGCGAACTACTGCTGCGGAGCGGCTGCGGCAGCGCTCTTTTTCTTTCCGACAGGCGATGACTTCGCCAGCCGATAGCCAGCCGCCTTGGCATCGTCCTCGGTCATGAACTTCCCGTGCTTGGTCTTGCCATACTGCGCGTCGTCCTTGTGATACACCTTCGTGTTTTCATTCGCCCAAACCATGCCCTTCGCCTTGGCATCGGCGATCTCCGCATCCGTCGGCATGGTTACTGTTGCCTTGGCGCTTTTGGCAGCATTGGTCGTCTTCTGGGCGGCAGTCGAAGCCGCATTTTGTCCCAACATCGCACCAGGCACCATGGTGCCCATCATTGCCGCGCTCAATACCAAAGAGAGTCCACGCATTGTTCTTTCCCTTCCGTTCGTAAAAGGATTGCCCGTCCGGGCGAAGATGAATACACACGATTCGCGGCACAATTGGCAAATCGCCTGCCGAGGTCATCTTTCGACCATGCGCAACTGCCTCGTCGTATACCTCTTCCAGCCCCGCCGTACATCTGCGGATATCGAACTGTTCCCGAATCCATCGCTTCCCGCGCTCACTGCAATGCATGCCCAGAACGCCCGATCCACAAGCATCCGCTCCAGATGACTCGTCAGCTCCTCTACCGAGCGCTCGCGCGCCAGCAATCCCGTCTCGCCATCGCGCACCACCTCGGGAATGCCGCCGTGCTGCGTACTCACCACCGGCAATCCTGTCGCTTGCGCCTCGGCAAAGACCATCCCCAGCCCCTCGGTGTCGCCATTCGCCGCCGTGACACTCGGATTGCACAGCACTCTCGCCCGCTGCATCCACCCGCGTACTGCATCCGGTCCCTGCACCCCAAGAAACTCCGCCGGTACTTTCAGCTCCACCGCAAGCTGCTCCAATTCCTTGCGCAGCGGTCCATCGCCAATGATCACCAGCCGCGCATCCCGTTGCCGCTCTCTCAATTGCGCCGCCGCCCGGATCAGGTACTCGCAGCCCTTCTTCTCCACCAGACGCGCGACGAAGAGAATCAGGTTCTTCTCGCGATCTGTCACGGCGGCCCTGCCGAAATTTCTCGCAATCGATGCCGATGTAGCGGACGATCAGCTTCTGCTTCCGGATATCCGGCTCGCAGCGCGATCTCGCGAATAGCCTTCGAGACGCAGACAAAGTGCGACACTGTCTGCCACATCCGCGACCGCCGTCGTCAACAGCCGTCGCCCGCCCGATTCCGCGCGAAGCCTTCATCCGATGTGGAGACATCGAAGCCATGCAGCGTCACCACCATCGGTATGTTGAGACTCCTCTGCATCCCGAGCGCATCGGCGGCATCGACTGCGAAGTGGCTGTGGATCAGCGCAGGATGCGCACGGCGCGCCCTGCTCGATGAAAAAGCGGCGCCCAGTGCATACGCCGGTAGCCTTCCATGCGATAACGTGCAAAGAGCGCATCGTGATTGGTCAGCCGGATCGGACGCGGCACGGGAGCGTACGCGGTACATCCGTGAGTCCGCAGTAGACTGGCCGATACCGCTAGCAGCGCCGCTGCCTGGGCCAGCACGAAGGTCTCACTGGGAGGCAGAAGCAGCTCCCGGAAAATCAGGACGTTGCGCATAGTTGGGTCTAGCTTGAACCGAGATTGACTTCAGCGGAAGCCTCGGCCAACGGCAGACCCCTGCTGCGCTCGCGAGCCCGCAGGCCAAACAGCAGCAGCCAGCACAATACTGCAAGTCCTCCATCGGTCATCAGGCTGGCGGCGGCAGCGCCTCGCCAGGAGTAGTGCGGAATCAGGTAAAGGTTCAGGCCAAAGTTCCCCAGGGCCGCAACCGTCTGCGCGCCCAGGCGGTAGGGCTGCAGTCCCACGCCGGCAAGTGCATCGCCCGCGCACATATGAAAGGAGCGGAAGAGAGGAATCAGGCAGAGCCAGCGCAACGCAAGGATGCTCTTGTCAAAGCCATGGCCGGCCAGAAACGGTATCAGCGGCGCGCACACAAACATGCCCACCGCAGCTGCAATGCCCAGCAGCGTCGTTTTGCGGATCAGCCGCAGTGCCAGCTTCGAAGTTGCCGCCAGACCTCCGGCGCCGAGCTGGAAGAAGCGCGGAAACGCGGCGTTGTAGATCGACCGCATCGGCATGAAGCTGATATCCACCACGCGATAAGCCATGGTGTAGATGCCGTTCGCGGCGTTCATGCCATAGTGGCCGAGCATCGCCTTGTCCAGGTCGTTGTAAGCCGATGTCGTGGTGCCGGAGATAGCGAAGATGAATCCCTCTCCCGCGCGCCGCAACGCGAGCCGCGGATCGAAGGCCGGCTTGCCGAATTTTTTCAGTACCGTTACCACGCTGACGATCGCCGCGCATAGCGCAACGCCCATCGACGCATAGGCCCACTGCCATGCCGAAATCCGGTGAAACTTCAGGAAGAGAATCACCGCCACGACAAGCCGTAGCAGATTCGTCAGCAGACTCAGCGTCGCGGTGATCCGCATCTGCTCGAAGGCCTGGAAGATCTGGCTGATCGCGACCACCAGTTGCGCGCCAAGAAATTCGCCGATCGCCAGCGTCGTAAGAATGCCGCGATTCCGCGCTCCCATCAGCCACGGAGCGCCCAGATGAACGCCCGCGACAAGAATGCAGCCGAAGGTAAGCGTCGTCAGCAGGATGTTGCCCCAGTACACCGGGAATGTTTTGCGATCCAGCGAGACATACCGCATGAAGATCAGGCCGGATCCGAAGTTGCTGTACTGGGAGAACATCATGACCAGCGCAACGGAGCCGACCAGCACGCCATACTCCACATTGCCCAGCAGCCGCGCCAGGACGAAGAAGTATCCTGCCTGCACCACGACAGAGAGTCCCTGGCCCAGGAACATCCACACTGAATTCCTCGCCAGTGTGCTGCCCCGAAGCCTCCGGACCTGCTCCCGCAGAGACATCAAACAGCCTCCGCCAGCAGCCGGTCGTAAGCGCTGTGTATCGCTTCCCAGGAAAAGTGCTGCCGGAACGAGCGCAGGCCCGCTTCGCCGATCTTTCTGCGCTCCTCCGGATTCGCAATCAGCCGCTCGATCGGCGTCCGCAATCGCCGCCGCATCGTTCGCGCGGTACCAGCAATGCGCCGCCGTTTTCGAAAATCTCTGGAATGCCGCCCATCCGTGTCGCTACCACGGGCAAGCCCGTCGCCATGGCCTCCACATTGACCATCCCGAAAGGCTCCTGCCAGATGGAAGGGCAGCAGAAAATGTCCGCCGCGCGAAACTCATCTGCGAGCGCGCTTCCAAAAGTGAAGGGCAGAAACTCAACATTTCTCGGCGCATCGCTTTTCAGCTTGCGTACATAGTCGGTCTCGGCATCGGTGTCAGAACCGAAATTCGCAGTCCCAACAATCACGCCTTGTGCCTGGGCGCCGCGCTCGGATAGCAACCGCATCGCATCGACAAAGATGTGCATGCCCTTGTCCGGCACCAGTCGTCCGACGCAGAGAATGCGGATCGGTCCGCTGCGTTTTTGCTTCGCCGGATGGAAAAGCGATCCATCCGCTCCGTTATACAGCACCGCGCTTCGCCGCAACGATGGAAGAGCAGCGTCGCGCCTCGTCTTCGAGGAATCTGCTGACGAACACACAGCGGTCGGCGTCTATCGCCGACGCGATAGGCGCAGCACAATCGCTTAGGTGAGAATTGTGCATGTGCAGCACGAGGCGCGCCCCTGCCTTGCGAACACTGGCTTGCAGCGTGGCCGCAAACTCCGGCCGGTTATGCACCCATACTACGTCCCCTCGCTTCAGCAAGGGCCGAACCGTGCTTAGAACCCAGCGCAGGAACGACCGCCGCAGCGGCCACGGCAGATTGCGCTTCAATGTTCCCGGAAATCGCGCATAGTTAGATAGCCGTTCGTTGCATCGGATGCGGTGTGCGGGAAAACTCCAACTATCATCCGCGCTCGGCGCGAGGATGACGGAGCTCTCATCGTCGCGCAACACATTAGCCGCCCAACGCGAAATCGCGCCGCCCACCGGCTCAGAAAATGGCTCGGTCTCGGTCAGCAAATGGTACGTGGTCATGCGCGCACCATCAGCGCGACAGCTGTTGCGGCGAAGCTGACGCCGTTTGCGGTCCAGACCAACTATGGCCGCGATGATCATCATCCACAAAAGATTGAAGCGGAAGAGGAATGAAGCCTCGTCAATGTTGTACAAAATGCCAAACACGATCGTCGTGATGTACCAAAGCACCTGCGGACTGGGGTCGCGCATGAAGCAGTACCAGGAATCCTTCAGTCCTTTCAACAGGCACAAAATCAGCAGCGCCAGCGCGACACCCCCAACCTCTACCCACACGCTGAGAAACCATCGTGTGCGTAGCCCATCATCCATCTGAGCGAGATCATCACGTTCGCCGATTCGCCGGTCATGCCCACGCCAGAAGGCGCGGTAGCCATAACCGGTCCAGGGCTGCTTGTGGATAGAGGCGAGAATCGCGGACCAGATTGGAGTGCGGCCGCTGAAGGTCGTATCCCGTCCAATGAAGTGAAACAGAGTGGAGAGGTTCAAAAGAATCACGGCGCCGAAGGCAATCGTCGCTGCGCAGAACAGGATGAACAGAACAGATCGATCGAAACGACTTGAAGCGCGCCAGCTGCTTGATTCCCACGGAGAAGAGCACCAGCATCACCGCGATTCCCCACCCGGTGCGCGAACGCGTCATTCCGATCACGCCCAGCACAGCAAGAACGTAGATGTTCCGCAGAACGCGCCCCTGAAGCGTGGCCGGCTTGCGATATAACGCTGGCATCAGCAGAAACATCATCGCCATTGCGCATACATTTTTGCCCGCGTAAATTCCTTCCCACTCGCCCGTGGCGCCTTGGCGTCCATTAAGGCCGTACGCCGGGAAAAAGGCGACCGTGAGTACCGTAAGGACGACCGCAATGGTGCCGGCAAGTTGTATGAACTTCATCTGGGTCTCGGCCGGCTTGGAGACAAAGGCGATCGCGAAGGTGTAGGTAACGAGCAGATAGACGCCCTGCTTCAACGTAAAGGTCGGCTCCGGAGACCAGAGGCAGGAGATCACGCCCATGCAGTTCAGCAGTGCCAGCAGTGGTACGCAAAATGCTGCCTTGCGGACCTGGGCAGCCGATCGCCAGGCAACATAGAACAGACCGACCAGCGACGAGCCGCGCAACCATCGCGCCGACCAGCGAGTTCCACCGGCGCCGCTCACCGCACCCATTTGCGTGTTTGCTTCCGCATCGTAGAACGAGAAGCTGCCGCCGGCAGAAAAGTAGACGCAGCACAAATGCCGTCAGCCAAGTACCGGCAGCGCCGAGCCAATGGGCTGGCCGCTGCACAACCATAGGACCCAGCTGTTGCCGAGGCACAATCTGGCTGCGGCGCTTAAAACGCACCTTGACCGTTACATTTGTGCCTTGCAACAGGCTCATCGTCCCTCGACCCCAGTCGTCTTCAGTAGCCCTCTCATGCACTGCGGCTCGGTAGGGCGGCAACGGCCGCCCGCACGCTGGTCCAGGCTGGGTTCGGAATATTCGTCTCATCCAGCAGGCCAGGGGCGTGCGCTGCGCCATCTTTGCGCCGGAATGTCGCCGACCTTTGTGCCGCGCCATCCAGCCAGTTCCTGGTGTCGGACACAGTCCAGAATGAAATTCGGCTCAACGGCACCGCACGCCGCAACCCACGTAATGAAATCTGCGTAAACGCGGCCGTTCTTCAATTTTCTCGTGGGAGCATCACCATTCTCCCATGAGTCGTTTATGTCCAGCTCGGACAGCGCAACGGTCAGTCCTAGCTTGTGCACTGTCTGATAGAAACGTGCGGCGTCCGCGCTCTTGTCGCTGGAGTTTCCGTCAAGATGCGACTCCGAACCGATCCCGTCTATCGGCACCTTGCGCTGCAGCATCCCTTGAATCAGCGCGAGCGCATGCTGACGATTCGCCGGCTGGGGATTCGTATCCTGCTCTACATTGTCCAGGTTCATAATCAGCTTCGCATCCGGATCGGCGGCACGCGCCGCGGCAAACGCGATGTCGATATAGCGCGGTCCCAGCGTGTTCATCCACAACCCGGTCGAAAGACCATCCGGCCTTCCCTGCTGGCTACGCACCGGCTCATTCACCACATCCCAGGAGCCGACCCGGCCGCGGTAGTGGCTGACCACCTTGGTAATGTGATCGGTCAGAAACCGCTCGGCATTATTCTTGTTGATCGTCTTTGCCATCCATGCCGGGTTGTAATCGTTCCAGCAAAGGTTGTGACCGTGCACCTTCATCCCATGACTCTGGGCAAAGCTCACCATCCAGTCGCCGTCATCGAAGAAATAGGTCTCTGGCGCCGGATGGATACGTTCCCACTTCATCTCGATGCCCGGAGTCAGCACGCTGAAGTTCTGTGCGATGAAACTGGCAAGGTTCTGGTCCTTCAGCAGGGAGCGCATGGACTGGGCGCCCATCGCGATGCCCGAATGCGCGGCAAGCTGCTTCAGTGGAACGTCGTCGCTATCAGCAAAAAGCTTTGCGGGGATCGCGGACGCAATAGCCAATCCAAATCCGGATTGCAGGACATCTCTTCGACTTGGCATTCTTCACTCCTTCAGCAATGGTGCGTTTGACGTTCATATCTGGGATGCGATAGCCGGCGCAGCTTCTGCTCTGCCGGCATCGTGTCGCGGAGCGGCTTGGTACGCCGCATGCGGTAGAGCCCTCAGCCCTGGGCACGCATCGATGCATGCGACGGCGGGAACAGTAGCGGCAGGCGCGCTCCACCTTTGCGAAGCTCCACCTGGCGTTGCACAAAGTCGAGCATCTTGCCGCAAAAGACGGTGGTATCGAACGTCTTCGCGTGCTCCCGAATGAACGTTGGGACAAAGTTCTGCTCCAGCATCTCAAACTGCTGAATCGCCTTCACTACGCTGTCGACGCTCTGTTCATCGAAGAAGACACCGGTAGCGCGGCCGTCTTTCTGCAGTTCCGGCGAGAACCCACCCACCACCGACTCGATTGCACCGCCTTTCCGTACGCGATAACCGGTCGGCCATAGGACTGGGCCTCCACCGGCACCAGGCCGAAGTCCTCTTCCGCGGCAAACAGCAGCGCCTTCGATCGCGCATACAGGTCGCGCAGTTCCGCATCGGTTGTGTGCCCGCGGAACGAGATCGTGGGTCCTGCAATGGCACGCAGCGCGCTCTCACATGCACCGCGCCCGACGATCACCAGGTGACGCCCAAGCCGGTTGCATGCTTCGATCAGCAGATCGATCCGCTTCACGTCGACCAATCTGCCGACCGTGAGGTAATAGTCCCCGTGCGACTCCGCTACATAGCCCTCGCTCGTATCCACCGGCGGGAAGATGATGGTGCTGTCGCGGCGGTAGTACTTTCGGATCCGGTCCTGGATATAACGCGAATTCGCAACAAAGGCATCCACGCGCTGCGCAGCGAGATAGTCCCATTGCCGCACATAATGTGCGGAGAGCATGAAGAATTTCCGTCGAGCACCCGACAATTCGTCCAGATAGGACGCGTACTGGTCCCACAACGAACGATGTGGGCTGTGGCAATAGCAGATCTGCACTGCCGATTGATCGGTAATCACGCCTTTTGTCGCCGTGCCATCCGCGGTAATGACGAGTTCGTATCCGCGAAGGTTCAGGCTCTCCACAGCCATAGGATAGAGCGGCAGAAAATTGCGATGCGAGCGCTTCACCCATGCGAAGCGATTGAGGAACGAGGTGGTAATCTCGCGGTTCTTCAACGCCTCTGGAATGAAGCGATCTTCCGTCATCAGACTGAAGAAGTGCGCCTCTGGAAACATCCGCGCCAGCACTTCCAGCACGCGCTCGGCTCCGCCCAGGGCGAGGGAGTTTGCATATGTAATGGCTACACGCATGTTTTGCGTTAGCTCCTCCAGGTTCATACAGCGCCTTACGTACGTGTTCACAGAAACCGAGCCCGGTAATAGACCAGCTGTCCCGCACAAATTCGTTCAGGACGGCTTACGACATCGCGATCTCACGCATAGCGGACTCGGCACTCGCCCGAGCGCGCCGCGTGGCACGCATCGATTCCGGGTAGAGACCGTAGTAAGCGAAGAAAAATGCCGAGCGAAGCGCCGGCCGGCCCCGAAACAGAAACGCTCGAAGCAGCGTCGCGTACGCGCCCACGCCTGCCCGCTGGCGCACCACGTCTTCGATGCATACCGTCGCCACAAAAAACGAATACGCCTTCCGGCTGAAGAGGTCGCGGTTGCGCTCGAGCCACTCGAACTGGAACCGCCAGTCCGCTTTCTTGCTTACCCGGCCCGATCTTTCCCATCTCATGAAAAATGACTAGATGGCTCCGGAACAATAGCCAGCGTGGCACCCTTCACCGCCATCGCACGCAACATCCAGTCCACATCCTGATTGCGCTTCAGCTTGCTGGTAAACCGTACCGCATCGATCAGCGGACGCGACACCAGCCAGGTTGAAGTCTGCACGTATCCCGTGCCCGACGACAAGCTCGGCCGGCAGAAGAGAAATTCGCTGAACGGCTCGCGGCATTCAAGCGATCGCCGCGGAAGGATCCGATCTCCCAGCTCCGAGCGCTCGATAAACTGCGACGCTAGAAAAACAGGTCGCTCCGGGCAAGCCGCAGGATGGGCCAATTGCCGCGCAAGTCTCTCGGGAAGCCACTCATCATCGTCGTCCAGAAACGCGACCCAGTCTCCGCTCGACGCGGCGATGCCCGCATTGCGCGCATCCGAACCCCCCAGTGACTCGGGCAGCGCCAGCACGTGGAGCCGCGAGATCCGCCACTTCGCGGAGCGCCGACTCGGTCGCCGGGTCCGGCCCATCGATCACCACAATGATCTCAAAATCCCGATACGTTTGTGTCAAGCACACTCTCTACTGCACGCCGCACAAGTTCCGGGCGATTGCGCGTCGGGATCACAACACTGACTCGCGTCAGCGAGGAACACGGGGGAGGACATACTTCAGCCCACCTCCAGCTTGCGCTCATTCTTCTGCTGCACTTGTTCTCCACTTTCCCGCTGCGCGGCATGATAGGCATCCCGCGCTTCCAACGCCTCCTCCGAAAAGAGATAGCGCAATGCGTAATACGAAAAAACCGAGTTGCCCACCAGATACCGCTTCGCCAGCCGTCGCGGCTCCTGGGCTAGTCGAAACGCCCACTCCATCCCCGCGGACTGCGCCCATTGCGGCGCGCGTTTGCGGATGCCAGCCAATAGCTCAAAGCTGCCGCCCACACCGATCGCCACGGGAATCCCCAGCGCTTTGATGTGCTGCCGGATGAAATACTCCTGCTTCGGGGCGCCGAAGGCGATGAAGATGATTGAGGGTTCCGCCTTTGCAATGCTGCGCAGAACCTGTGTGAGCACCTCCGTCGATTCTTCAAATCCTTTAGGAGGGCAGCCCACGCCGCACACCCGCAATTTTGGAAAGCGATCCATCAGCAGCGAGGCCGATGCCGCCGCAGAGCCGGGATATCCGCCCAGAAAATACACAGGCAGATCGAACTCCGCGGCTTGCTCGCACAACAGCGGAATCAGATCGACACCGGTGATGCGCTCCGCGCTGGGAACGCCCATCCAATTACACATACGCACAATGGGAAGACCATCCGCACAGATATAGTCCGCCTCGGCCAGGCACTCCCGGAACTGCGCATCCCGCTCTGCCATGACGTAAAATTGCGCATTCGCCGTAACCACATGCTTCGTTTGCGTTCCTTCAAAGACATGCTGGATCAACCGATCCACCAAGTCCCGACGGGAAAGCGTCGTCACATGTATCGGCCCTATTTTGACCGCTTGATCATCCGAAAAAGCAATCGATCGAGCAGCAGCAGCCTCTCCGGTGAGTTTGGTTAATCGAATAGCCGACAATCCGGTCCCCTTTTGGTGTGACCCCGTCCCGTGTTGACCTGGCATCCTGCCTGCGCCAGGTTCGCAAAGTTCCTACGGTACTGCGTAGATGGCGGCCGTAGCTGCAGAGCCAGAGAGATTTGGCGCCATGGACGTCGCCAGGCCCTTGGCCCAACTGAACGGCACGTAAAGGATGTCGCCCGCATACAAAGTGGGATTCGGGCGCTTTCCTTTTTCAATCTCACCCAGGTTCAATTGCTCTTCATGCGACTTGCCTTCCGCCTCACGGATCAGCTTGGCATGCCCCTGTCGGGCCGAATGCTGCAGACCGCCGGCCAGTGCTAAAGCCTGGAGCAACGTCATGTGGTCCTGATTATTCGACATGGCAAACCCACCGGGCCGGTTCACGTCACCGAGGATGTACACGATTCCCGCCTTGGGGACGATCACCGTATCGCCAGGGTCCACCATTACTTGAGTCGCCACCGCCTGCTTCGGATCGTTCGACACGAAATACGTCACCGCTTCGTCCTTGCTATCATGCCGCTGGATCAAGATGTTGCGGTCCGCTACGTTGGTGATCCCACCGGCGAACGACAGCACATCGAGCACGGTGCGCGGCGTTGTGATCGGATACGCGCCAGGCCGCGCAACTTCGCCCACCACGGAAACCGTCTCCGTCGCATACTGCTCCACCGTCACAATTACCTGCGGATGGTTCATGTAGTTGGTCTGAATCAGGTGGTCATGGATCGCCGTCTCAGCCGACGCCACAGTCATGCCGCCCACCTTCACATCGCCCGCGCCCACCAGCGGGATCATCCCGCTGTCGGTCACCCGGACATGTTGCTCCATCTCCGGCGCATCCACCACCTGCACGTGCAACACGTCGCCGGGTCCGATCAGCAGGCTCTCCTGCGGGACGCTTGGCGCAGCGGACGCGGGTGGAAGGAGCCGTCCCGGAGCCTGCGGCGCACTCACTTGCGCCAGGCCGACGCCCGGCGACACACATACACACAACGCAATCATCATGTGCAGAAAGGTCTTCACCTTAAGCCTCCCTGTAGTACTTCGTGCCGGCATATCCGTGGTACTCACCGTAGGTCTGTGACGTTCGGCTCACGCCGTTCACCACTACGCTCACATTCGCATCCGCCCGATCGGCCAAGGTCTTGTGCGCCCGCCGCAGGCTGCGGCGCGTGCTCACTCCATGTCGCGCAACCAGCAGCGTCACATCCGCAAGCCGCGACAGGATCGTGGCATCTGTCACCGCCAGCATCGGCGGCGTGTCGATCACCACGTAGTCATAGGCCTGCGTCCACTCTTCCAGAAGCTGGCGCATTCTCACCGACCCCAGCAGGTCCGAAGGTGAAGAAGGCAACGGTCCCGCCGGCAAAATGGACAACCGAGGGATCTCCGTTGATTGCACGACCTCAGCCGTGATGTCCTCACCTGTAAGCACCGTGCTCAGTCCGCCGTAGCTGTTGCCGAAGAATCCAAAACGCCGTGAGACTCCGGGATGACGCATATCCGCATCCACGAGCAACACACGTCCGGTACCCTGCGCGAGTACAGCGGCAAGGTTTGTGCTTATCGTGCTCTTGCCCTCTTTCTCAAGAGCGCTGGTGACAAGAATGGTGCGCGGCGGATTGCTGCCCGAGAACAGCTGCAGTTCGGTGCGCAATCCACGCAGTGCTTCAACGAACGCGGAATTCGGTCCGTCGATGGCAGCGATTGGCACTTCGGCGCGTACGCCCGCGCCGGACTGCGCGAGACGACGCGCTCCCGGCACGTTCTGCAGATAGGAGGCGAAGCCGTGACTCTCCGTGCTCGGCGCCAGCGGCAGCACGGCGACAATCGGCGCCTGCAGACTGTCTTCCACCAGCTCCAGGCTCTGAATACGCTCGTCCGTCGCTTCCTGGAACAACGCGAAGCACGCGCCCAGAAAAACGCCACCGAAGATCGACAGGGCCAGATAAATAGGAACGTTCGGCTTCACCGGCTTCGACGGCACGCGTCCTGGATCCACCACGCTGATGTTCGTCGTGTGCAGGCCCTCGACCACACCCGCGGCCTTCAGCTTCTGAAACAGCGTGTCGTACAGTTCGCGGCTATCGGTTGCTTCCTGGCGCGCGATCGTGTAGTCGATCGCCTTGTTGTTCAGGTTGTTGGCATCGGCGCGCGCACGTTCGAACTCAGCGCGAAGCTGGTTCTCGACTGTCTGCGACGACTTGTAGTCGCTGTCAGCGCGCTCACCGATGCGCTTGACCTCCGCCTTGACCGCATTGTTGATGCTGGCCATCGTGGCTTGATCGTCGAGCAGCTTCGGGTTCGCCGATCCGTAGCGGCTGCGATCAGTAGCAATCTGTGATGCCATCGCCGCCTGCTGCTGACGCAGGCTTTGCAACAGGTTGAAGGCGTTGTTGGTGGTATTCGCGCCGCCGTTCAGCGATGAGCTGCCCGCCAGACCTGAGATCAGGTCCGGATCGCCGGTCTTGACTGCTTGCGCAATGCCGCCGCGCAGAATGCGATTTGACGTCGCGGTTGCCAGCGCCGTTGTCGCCTGCTGCAGCCGGTCCAGCGTCGCACTGTAGGTCTGGTCGTGTCCCGCGGCGTCCGTAGTGCCCAAGCTGTAGACGCCGGTATCCTTCTGCAACGCGGCCACCCGCGCCTGCTTCTCCTGCGCCTCCCGGCGGACATCCTCCAGCTGCACACTCAGCCAGTTGGAAGCGCGCTTCGTCGCCTCATTGCGGGTCTGATAGGTGTAGTCCAGCAGCGACTGCGTCAACTCGTTCACCACCGCCGCTGCCACGTGTGGGTCGGAGTTGTTGAAACCGATGGTGATCAGCCGTGTGCCTGGCAACTGCTTTACCTGCAGGTGCTTCGCGAATACCTTCAGCAGCCGCGTGCGGCGCACCGGACTGTTATCGAGGGATGCATTCGACGGGTCCTTCAAACCGGAAGGCGATATCACGCCCATCAACCAGCCAACCGGGTTGAAGTGAGGTTTGAAATCCTTGTTCTGCTCCAGGTTGAGCTTCTTGATCACGCTCAAAGCCAGGCTGTCAGACTCCAGGATGTTCGCCTGCGTCTCCATCGTGATGCTTTCTTCCATTGCATCCACTGGAGCGACCGGGCCTTCATTGGTCAGCGAATTGAGCCCCAGGCTGTCCGAATTGCCCTTCTGCACCTGAATCGTGGTCGCGGCGTGGTATTGCCGCGTCATGAAGATGCACAGCAGCACGGCAGCCAGGAAGCACGCCCCTGTAATCGAAAGAATTACCCTCCGACGCCGGCGCAGGATACCCAGCAGCCCGCGAATCGTGAGTTCTTCAGGGTCCATCCCCGGGCGGATTCCTGCCCCCAGACCCGCTTCGTAGCCCCGACCCGATTCCGCTGCAAGACGTAAATGACGGTCCATAATCCCCACCGCGCAACCACTCCCTCTGCGCGCTTGTTTTTTCGGTTTTCCAGTTCAGAGCTCCCCCTTAGGGCGCGGAACTCCAGTTTTCGAAACATGCTCAATGCGTGTTCCCGGGGACGCCGGTAACCGGCGTCAACACGTCTTCTAGGAGCAATTGCCTCGCGTCTCGATGCGCGATACGGTTGCTCAACTCAATACAATTGGCAGGATTACAACGTTTGATGCGATGACCCTGGCAAAAGGTTGCCTACCTGCCACGAATTTTCTGGACCCCGCGCATCAGAAGGGGCGGAATACAGTCCCTCACGATGTGCCTGATTTCAGGCCGTTTCCGATAAAACGTCGGCGCATAGATCGAATTATGCGGCGCCGGAGTCTTGCCGTCCGGTAGCCCAACGGTATGGAAGTACATGGCAAAAGACTTTCTCTCCTGCCCTTCTCGTTCCACCGGGCGGACCCCATGAAAATTCCTATCGCCCACCTCGAAGAGGACGGTCCGGTTGAAAACCGGCTCCACTACCACTTCGCATTTGCTCGCGTCTCTCGACCACAACTCCAGCTGGCCGCCGTACTCCGGCTCCCAGCCTTTATTCAGGTAGGTGATCATCACCAGCCTTCGCGTCAGGCCAGTGTTGTGGTCTACGTTGCGGTCAGCATGTACATCGAAGCGGCCGCCGGTCGGCACTACGTGATAGCCGCCGCCGGAAAGATACGGGTCCGGCACCATGTGCCAGACTCCTGTCAGCTCCGCCAATAGATACAGAAACGCCGCCGAGTGGAGAAACGAGAGATGCTGGTAGCCGATCTCACCGACGTCCACCGCCGACCGCAGATTCGATTTGGTCAGCCGCTTCTCTTCGTGATGCACCCAGCGATCATCGCGCAGCGAGGGAATCTCCCCAAGCAGGTTGTCCATTGCTTCATCGTCGAACAGGCCGTCCAAAACCAAATGAGGAAAGGGTTGTGCCGCCAAATATTGCACATGCAGGTTCGCCGCTGTGTCGGGAAGGTAGACCGGCCGCTTCAGCCGATCTCCAATCTCGGACATCGCCGCGATTGCTAAAGGAGTTTCTGTAATTCTCTCGACTGCTCTCACTTCTCTAGCCTTGTGCCTGCGAAACGATCCACAACCGGACTGCCTGCTGGTGTCACCCTGTAAGGCAGATCCGAATCCTTCCACTGGCTGTTCAAATTGGATTCAAATCCGAAGATTGCCTGCAATCTCCGGGTCGGTTTCCTCAGATGCCTGCCGCGATTTACGCGTCGGCTCAAATTGATGCAATTCACCTGATTCTTACGTCTCCGTAAGCTCTTCTCACAATAGTAACGACGAGGTACTTACAAGTATACATTCCGCTATCGCAACCCTTTGTAACTTTGGTTCCTCCCCTTATCTCCCTGTTAGATGAACGCAATGCGCACTTCGTTCGCTCAGTCTGGAAATGCCTTCGCCACTCCGTGCGATGATGCGGAGAGATGTCTCGCGTGAATCCATTCGCCTCGCAAACACTGCTGATCGACGCCGACGATACGTTGTGGGAAAACAACATCTACTTCGAGCGCGCTATCGCCAGTTTCATCAGTTACCTGGATCACCATCAGCATGCACCGGATGAGGTCCGCCAGGTGTTAAACCGTTGTGAACACGCAACGATTGCAGCGCACGGATACGGCATGGCGAGCTTTGAGCGCTCCATGCTCGACTGTTTTACGGAGCTCTCCGCAATGCCACCATCAGACGAGCAGCGGCGACGCATCGCGAGCTTCGCGCACGCCATCGCTGATCACGCCATCGAGCTGCTCACCGGCGTCGCCGAAACGCTTCCTGTCCTCGCCCGGCGCCATCGCCTCATTCTCGTCACCAAAGGCAACGCGCGGGAGCAGCAGAAGAAGCTCGATCGCTCCGGCATCCACGCGCACTTCACCGCGGTCGAGATTCCGCCCGAGAAGCACCCGGATGCCTATCGCGAGATCGTCACTCGTCACACGCTCGCGCCGGAGAACACCTGGATGATCGGCAACAGTCCACGTTCCGATATCAACCCTGCTCTCGCAGCGGGCCTTCACGCCGTCTACGTTCATCACCCAAACACCTGGGTGCTCGAGCGCGACGAGCTCGGGCAACCTGTGCCGCCCCAGCGCCTGCTTCAGCTCGACAGCTTCGCCTCTCTGACAGAGCACTTCTAGCCGTGGGGTCAGCCGGTCGATTTGTTATACTCGCGAAGGATTCTCACGCATGCGGAAGTGGTGAAATTGGCAGACACACCATCTTGAGGGGGTGGCGCCCAAAAGGCATGGGGGTTCAAGTCCCCCCTTCCGCACCAAACTGAATCCCAATATTCCGGCTGAAACCCGGAGCGAATTTTCGGACCCTGCGCTCTTGACCGCTGTTCTTTCAAGGACCGCAGCTCCTCTTAGAAAGCAGTTGCATGATCATCTTCCTGACCATCATCCACGTCATCGTCTCTGTCTTCATGATTGCGGTCATTCTGCTCCAGCAGGGCAAGAGCGCCGATCTCGCTGGCGCCTTCGGCGGTCAGGGATCGCAGACGGCATTCGGTCCCCGCGGCGCAGCCAATCTGCTCACCCGCATGACCACCTGGGCAGCAATCATCTTCACTGTCACATCAATCTCTCTATTCGTCCTCATCGGCAAGCGCGCCGGCGGTGGCTCGGTGCTCGAAGGCACGCCGACCGCGCCGATCCATCAGCAGGCGCCGGCCCATCCCGCGCCAAAAAAGTAGCGCTCATCGGCATCGCATCAGGCGGCAGACAATCGTCTGCCGCTTTCTATTTCCGCACTGCTCTGCTCTCACACCTGCTCTTGCTGCTATAGACTGTTGGGCGACATGAAAGCCCTTTCCCTCGCTGCCACCTTTTTCTCCGCGCTGCTCGTCCTACCAGCCATGCTCCCCGCGCAACCTCCCGTCCACAACGAGCACACTCCGCCGGAGCGGGTAGCCGCGCAAGTCGCGCCGACGCATCCCGCTGGACCCACCGTCAACCCCGACGGTTCCATTACCTTCCACTTCCCTTTCGCTGGCGCAAAGACGGTGCTGCTCGATCTCGAAGGCGCCGACCCGCAGCCCATGACCCAGGGTGCTGATGGCGTCTGGACCCTGACCACCGCACCGCTGCAGCCGGAACTCTACGGCTACGGGTTCAGCGCCGACGGGATCGCCTATCTCGACCCCGGCAGCGTCCTCACAAAGCCCAACCTGCTGAACCTGCAGAACGAAATCGAGGTCCCCGGCCCCCAGCCGATGGAATGGGACATGCAAAACGTCCCGCATGGCGTTGTGCACCACCACTTTTATCAATCGCAAACCCTGAACCGGCAGAGCGACTTCTACGTCTATACGCCACCTGACTACAACCCCAAGAAAAAGTATCCGGTACTGTATCTCTTGCACGGCTATAGCGATGATGCCAGCGGATGGACCGCCGTCGGCCGCGCCAACACGATTCTCGACAACCTCATCGCGCAGAACAAGATCAAGCCAATGATCGTCGTCATGCCGCTCGGCTACGGCACCATGGACATGGTCACCCACACCTGGACGGCCTGGAGCGACAAAGCCCTGGTCGACCGCAACTTCACCCTCTACACCCAGATACTGCTCACCGAAGTAAAGCCGCAGGCGGAAAAGATGTACTCCATCTCCAAGGATCGAAAGGACCACGCGATTGCCGGCCTCTCCATGGGCGGCGGCGAAAGCCTGCGCACCGGCCTCAATCACCTCGACGACTTCGCCTGGATCGGCGCCTTCTCCTCCGCTGTACCGGACAACAACTACGAGCAGGTCTTCCCCAACCTCGCCTCCGAGGTACAGAAGAACAAAGACCGCCTCAAGCTGTTATGGGTCGCCTGCGGCACCGACGATCACCTCATCACGCCCAACCGTGCCTTCACCGCCTGGCTGAAACAGCAGCAGATCCCCGTGACGGTGATCGAAACGCCAGGCCGTCACACATGGATGGTCTGGCGCAATAACCTCATCAACTTCACGCCGCTTCTGTTCCAGAAGTGACATCACATCGTCTATCCCACGTAGCATCCCAGTGAAGGAGGAACCGGATGCTCGCGAACCGATCGATACCTCACGCCACGGTCATTCCAGTTCTCGCGTATCCGGATGTGAAGCTGGCTGCGGCATGGCTGTGCGCTGCATTCGGATTCACTGTGCGTCTGCGCATCGATAGTCACCGCGTGCAGTTGAACGTGGGAGATGGAGCGGTGATCGTAAGGGAAATGCGCCCGAACGAGGCCAGCGCAGCGCTGGGCTTGGGACTCTCGGTTACAGTTCGTGTCGAGGATGCGGATGCTCACTCGAAACATGCCGAGAATCACGGCGCGCGCATCACACAAGATCCAACTTCTTATCCCTACGGTGAGCGGCAATACAACGCCGAGGACTTCGCGGGATACTCGTGGACCTTTTCTCAGTCGATCGCGGATGTACATCCCGCGGAATGGGGCGGGACGGCAGAACAGCTATAGTCCTACCTGACCGCCTGCCGCGCCTAAACGGGAAGCGAGCCAGGCTTTTGTAACCGCCGGCAGATGAGATACGGCAGCACCGTCAGCAAAAGAATCAGCAGAGAATAAAAGAGGCTCCCGTAAACGTTCTGAACGGAAGACCCAAGGGCGAAGAAGTCCATTCGTATATGTCCGAGGCCCTCTGGGACCGCTGTGCGGCCCGCATGAATTTCAGCAGTGCCGCCCATCAACGCGATCAGGATTAAGCCGGCAATCGGCCACACGGCCTTCACCCGTTGACGGGCAGCCATAATCGCGATTCCCCACCCAGCGAGAAGCGGCGCGCCGAAATAGTAGAACTTGCCGGCCTGGAAGCAGATGTTCTGGAATCCATAGATCGGGCCAGAGTTGGGGTGACCGAAGGGCGTATCCGCGCCCGGCAGAAACAACTTCCATATCCACCACAAATAGACACAGGCAACTAGGTAGGCCGCAGCCAGAACCATGGGCGACCCGAGACCGAAGATCGCCCACGGCGCGCGGACACACCAGGAGTGGAACCGCAAAGAACGGGGATGGGCGTGTTGATCCATCTGGCTTCCTCGTCTCGGGAAAGCGCGCTCGCATAGCGCCGACCAGACAACGTTGGCCGACGCGCGCACACCGCCCTTATTGTCTTTGAGAAACGCTACAAATTCCGCGCCGTAGCGAACTCGCCACGCGCGCGGATAAAGACGCGTCAGCAGGTGGGCGAGCGCATCGTTCACAAAGCCTCCAGCCGCCGCAGTCCAGCCCTACTGAACTGCTGCAGGGTGTTCAATTTCGCGCGCAGGACACGGATACCCTCGGCCGTGATGCGATACGGCTGACGGCGCTCCTCGGGTCGGAGCGGCTCAATCCACCCCTGCTGCTCCAGCCGCGCAATCGCTCCGTACAACGTCCCCGGTCCCAGCCGGGTACCGCACAGCCGCAAAATGTCTTCCACCATCGCGTGCCCATGCTTCGGCCCATCAGCCAGACTGGCCAGCACCAGTAGCGGCGGGTCGGAATAGTGTCCTGCTTCCCCGCTCTCGCCGGCTACTACGTGCCGCGTACTACGCATTACGTAGTTATCGCACAGGTGCATTTCCTATTGCAAGAACAATTCATGAAATACGCCCGGGCGCCCGGAGATTATGCGCAACCTCACCGAGGCCGCTATCAGCCGAGTCAGAGTAAGTTCATCGACTACCGCACAAAAATCAGAGGCTCCGTGCAGTTGTTGGCGACTGCCTGCACACCGAGACCAATGCTTATCACGTTCATGGCGCGCGCCATGCTGCGATGTCCGTGCCGGATGAGCCACACTGATCCACCGATCTCGCTCGCGGTGGCAATCCCCTCGAATGCAATAAAGGTGCCGCGGTTGTCGACTACCCATTGGGGCAGCACTACCTCGTGAGCGCCGCCCGCAAGCGCGCGCCGGGTGCTGACGTAATCCAGCGCCCGATAACCGGCAATGGATGCGTAGAAGGTGTCGTCCAGCAGATGAGGCCTTCCCTGCTCAGGTAACCGGATTCGAGTCGGTCCAGCCGCGATGACTGGCCGCAATGATGAGGAGTAGGACGGAGCGGGCGCGGAAGGCGCAGGCTCGCCTGACGCCGATGTGCAGGCCAGAAGACAGCACAGCACGAGAAGACCAAACGCTACGAATGTCCATCGTCCCCAATTCATACACACCCCTCATGTCAGGCGGTGTTTGCCTATACGGGAGCGTTATCGGCAGAGCTTGGCGGGGAATATAGGGCGAACAAAGAATTGCCTGGGTAGTATTCCCATAGCGGGCGACGGGTTGCAAATTCGGGACAGAGCGCCTTCTAAGAATCCTCTAAGAAGTACCCGCGCTTTCAGCAGCGATGCGCTTCAGCTCGGGTAAGACCGCGCCAAGTGCCGCCGGCGCGGCGTCTGCGGTGCCTAGGGCGAAATAAACGTTACGATACTGCAGATACAGCCGCTCATAGGTCGCCACCGCCTCCGGCTGTGGAAGGAAGGTGCGATGCGGCAGGCACAGCATCGACTGGCCCTGTTCCACGGAGCTGATTGCTCCGGCAGCCAGCAACGCAAAGATGCAGGACCCGAGGCTGGTCGGTGTTCCGTCCGGCACCAGCACCGGCTTGTTCAGCACATTCGTATAGACCTGGTTCAGTACCGCGTTCTGCTGCGGAATACCTCCACCATTGATAATCCGCTCCACGGGCACGCCGTTCTCCGCCATGCGCTCCAGAATGATGCGCGTGTGGAACGCCGTGCCTTCGATTGCTGCGAACAGCTCGTCCTGTGCCGTGTGGACCAGATTCCAGCCGAGCGTAACGCCGCCCAGCTCCGCATTCACCAGCACAGTGCGGTCGCCATTGTCCCAGCTCAGGCGCAGTAATCCGGTCTGTCCGGCACGGTAGCGCTCCAGCCCCTGCGAGAGCTCCTTCACCTTCGTGCCCGCTCGCCGTGCGATGGCTTCGAAGATGTCGCCGGTTGCGGAAAGCCCCGCCTCTACGCCGGTAAAACCAGGATGCACGCTGCCCGGCACCACGCCGCATACGCCTGGCACCAGCGTGGCGCGCCGCTCCATCGCAATGATGCACGTCGACGTGCCGACCACGTTCACCACATCCCCTTCGCGGCAGCCGGCGCCGATGGCATCCCAATGCGCATCGAATGCTCCGACAGGAATCGGAATGGCGGCACGCAAGCCGAGAGCATCCGCCCACTCAGCACAGAGATAGCCCGCGATGTGATCGGAGGTCACATATTCGCCTACAAGCTTCTCCCGCACTCCATTGAAGAGTGGGTCTACTTTGGAAAGAAACTCCTGCGACGGCAAACCGTCCCACTTCGGATTCCACATCCACTTGTGGCCCATGGCGCAGGCGCTGCGCTTCACCTTCTTCGGAACGGTGATACCGCAGAGCGTCGCCGCTACCATGTCGCAGTGCTCCAAGGCGCTCGCGAAGGCTGCGCGCTTCTCCGGATTGTTTCGCAGAAAGTGCAGCAGTTTGGCAAAGCCCCACTCGTGCGAGTACACGCCGCCGCACCACTTTATGGCTTCAAGGTTCTCCGCGTGGGCGAGTGCGGTGATCTGCTGCGCCTCTTTCTTTGCGCGATGGTCGCACCATAGGTAGTACTCGGAGAGCGGCTGCATCTCGGCATCGACCGCCACGACACTCGATCCGGTGGTGTCGAGTGCCAGGGCGACAATCTCGCCGCCCCGCACTGCCGTTTGTTCCAGCGCAGCGCGCATGGCCTTCACCAGCGCGTCCATCTGGTCGTCATGGGACTGTGTTGCATAGTCGGGATCATCGCGGCGGCGATGCAGCGGATACTCCGCCGTGGCGGTACCGAGGCGCCCGCGAACTTTCCCGGAACCATCCGTATCGCTATCCAGCAGCGTCACACGCACGCTCAGTGTGCCGAAATCTACCCCTGCAACAATAGGCACGTCGGCTAGGCCTCCGGCTGATTGTGGTAGTACATATCCCACCCCAGATAGCGGACGGCTGCTTCATACACCGGGCTCGCGGTTTGCGAAAAGTTTGCCGCGACGTGATGCTCAAAGCCCTGCTCGCAGATGTAGCGCAGCAACTTCTGCAGCCTTGGAATGTAGGCCACGCCCGCGCCGCCGAAGGTCTCGAGCGGATCCTTCGTGAACTCGCCTTCCCCGACGTAGCCGCGGATACGCCCGGTAAAGTCGTCAGTCGAAAAGCGCGCAAAGCTCATGGCGCCCGCCTTCACACGGCCCACACAGGTGCCGAAGGTGTTCTCCTTGCCTACCGTGCCGGCGATAATCGCCTGGAAGTCCATAACGACATCCTGAAAGAAGTGCTTGGGCAGATTGGAGCAGTGGAAGCACACGCACTTGTCCGGATCGCTTCCGTAATTATTGTTCCAGTCCAGCAGCGCGCTTGGCGTCTCGCTGGCCAATGCCAGCGCATGCATACCCATCACGCCGCATACATCCACCTCGCAAGCGGAAGCGAAGAGGTTTTCGCTCATCATGCTCATCACGGTGCAAGGCACCACGCCGAAGTACTCCTCCATCGACGTCCAGCACTGGATCGCGGAGATGGTGCAGTAGGTCTGCTTCATCCAGTTTTCGATCACTGCGCCCAACTTCGACATCTTCAGCAGCGCAGCTTCAGGGATGTTGTTCGTCGAGACGTACTTTTTGATGGCCGAAAGCTTCGCCTGCACTGCGTCATCAGTGTCCTTCAGGCGATCGATGCGGCCAAAGATCTCCGACAGATCAAGCGGTTCCACCGAGATGCCGGAACGCTCCAGCAGCTTCTCCGAATAGCGAACCGTATTGAACGCAGCGGGTCGCGCGCCGATCGACCCAATGCGCAGGTTGCGGAAGCCCCGAACAATGCGGCACACAGCGCTGAACCACGCCAGGTCCTTCGCGAAGCTTTCCGAGTCGGGTGCCGAGGTGTGCAGCGAAGTGATCGAGTAAGGAATGCCGTATTGCTTCATGTTGTTGCAGGCCGACATCTTGCCGCAGAAGCTGTCGCGCCGATCGGAGATCTTCATGTCATCCGTGCGATCCGGCGTTGCCTGCACCAGCACCGGCACTTGCAACGTCGAATGACGGATCGCATCCACGATGCCCCGCTCTTCGCCGAAGTTCGGGAGCGTCACGATGATGCCGTCAATCTCTTCGCGGTGCTTGCGGAACAACTCCGCACAGCGGCGCGCCTCGTCCGGCGTCTCCACCGCGCCGAATTTCGACTGCTCCGGCGTCAGCGCGATTACCCTTATGCCGGCCTTTTCCAGCACACGGATCATCGCGTCTCTGCCCTCCTTGGCAAGGTGGTCGGGAAAGAAGCCGCGGTTTCCAACAATCAAAGCAAACGTTAACTGTTTTCGCATAAGTCGAACCAATCTCTCTTCTCAGTAGAACTCATCGCATGTGGTGGTAGCTATCCAGGAGGCCGGAGCGCTCACCCTGCAACTGGAATTCACCGTCGTGGCCAGAATTTAGTGGTGTAAACCGCGCCGGCGATTGCAAGCAGCGCTCCCCACCAGATTGGAGCGTGCAGTTGTGCCAATACCGGAGGATGTGCCAGGGGGTGGCTTATCTCCCAAAGACCCGCAGCGAGTATCACAATGCCGTAGGCCAGCAGCATGACGCCCGCAAAGAACCAGATCGAAATTGTTGCGCGCATGCTGCTCCTTTACCAGAAAATGATATTCAGTACGACAAAGAGAACCGCGATCACCCCGGCCCACACAATCGGCTTTTGATACCAGTGATCGTCGTGCTCCTCGGGCAGTGGTGACACGCCGTAGACCAGCCCTTCGAGCTCGGCGACTGGCTTGGGCTGGGTCATGTAGCTCACGACGACGGTCACGATCACGCAGACCAGCCATGACCAGAGAGCACGATACATATCTTCCGCCATCGTTTTGGCATCGGCAGAGAGCGCGACATAGCGGAGAGCCGAAGGGTCGTGCCGCACCCATCCCCATAATCCGATTGCGGTGCACGTCCCTGCGAGCAGCCCCCAGAAACCCGCTGCCTTGGTGGCGCGCTTCCACAGCATGCCCAGTATCACAGTGCCGAAGAGCGGCGCGATGAAGAAGCTGAACAGTCCCTGCACGTAGTCCATGATGCTGGCAGCCTGCTGCACCAGGTATGCGGTGCCTACCGAGATGAGCACGCCGATGAAGGTGCACCAGCGACCCATCGCGACGTAGTGCTTGTCGGTGGCGCGTTTGTTGATGAATGCGCCGTAGAGGTCGTAAGTCCATACGGTGGAGAACGCGCTGACATTTCCTGCCATGCCGGACATGAAACCCGCAATCAACGCTGTGACGCCCAGTCCCAGCAACCCGGGGCCGCAGTAGCGCACCAGCATCAGCGGCAGCACCTCGTTATAGCTATGCTGGCCGGTGGACACGGCCTGTGCCTCGCCAACCAGATGGAAGGGCAGCACCGCAAGCGCCAGTAGTCCGGGCAGGATCACGATGAACGGCACCGCCATCTTGAATCCTGCGCCGATGATCGGCGCCATCCGCGCCGCTCGCAGATTGTGCGCGGAGAGCACGCGCTGCACCACCAGAAAGTCCGTCGTCCAATAGCCGAAGCTGATGACCAGTCCCAGGCCGAAGACAAGGCCCGTCCAGTGGATGCCCATGGGGTTATCGTGAAAGTGCCCAGTGGTGCTCCACATATGGACATAGTCGGAGCGTCCGAGGTTGGTCATGATCTGATGGCGCAGGTTGGTCCAGCCGCCCACCTCGATCATGCCCAGAATAGGGACAAGCAGCGCTCCGACCCAGATAAGGATGAACTGCAGGACCTCATTGAAAATCGCGGATCTCAAACCACCGAGCGCGACATACACCGCCACCGTGACGGAGCTGACCCAAATGGAGAAGTTCAGATTCCAGCCCAGGACAACTTTCATCACCAGCGCCATCGAGTACATATTGATGCCGCTCATCAGCACAGTCATGAACGCGAAGCTGACCGCCGACAATGCCCGCGCGCCGTCGCCATAACGCAGATGCAGATATCCCGGCACCGAGTGCGTCTTCGAGATGTAATAGAAGGGCATCATCACGATGCCCAGGAAAAGCATCGCCGGAATGGCGCCGATCCAATACCAGTGCGTCGCCAGAATGCCGTACTGATACGCGGAGCCGGCCCAGCCCATCAGCTCCAGCGAGCCAAGATTGGCGGACACGAAGCTCAGCCCGGCGATCCAGGCCGTCATCTCGCGCCCGGCCATGAAGAACTCCTCGCTCGTATTCGAGGAGCCCTTCAGGTAGAAGCCGATGAAGATGACGATCCCGAAGTAGATCGCAATGACCAGAACGTCCACGGAATCGAGTCGCGCAAGCGACTTCCCCGCGAAAGCAAGTCCGAGTTGTGACAGTGTTGGAAGCGGCATGGCGTCGGAAACAGCGATCAGCTCTCCTGTCCGTAGGTTTTGCTGGCGCCATGCTTGCGAAAGTAGTGCCGGTCCAGCAGATGCTGAGCCACGCCCGTGCATGCCGCGTTGAGTGTTGATGTGTAGTAGGCCATTCGCGCAACAGCCTCAAGTACTACCGCATTGTGTGCCGCGTCTCCTGGGGTGACGCCCCAGCAGAATGGAGCATGTCCCGCGACCAGCACCGCCGGCATCGCGAGCGGGTCGAGCCCTCGGGCAAAGCGCCGCTCGATGGCATGACCGGTGTTCAGCACGTAATCCCCAGCGACCTCATCGGCCGTGAGCTCGTCGGTCACTGGAACCGCCCCGTAGAAGTAGTCCGCATGGGTTGTGCCATAGGCGGGAATCTCCCGGCCGGCCTGCGCCCATGCAGTGGCAAACTCCGAATGAGTATGAACAACGCCGCCAATCGATGGAAAGGCCCGGTAGAGCAACAAATGCGTCGCTAGATCGGAGGAAGGACGCAGCTTGCCTTCCACAAGCTTTCCGTCAAGATCCGTCAGCACCAGATCGCCGGCCTTCAGTTCGTCGTAGGGGACGCCACTCGGCTTGATGGCGACCAATCCGCTCTCCCGGTCGATGCCACTGGCATTCCCGAAGGTGTAAAGGACGAGCCCCCTGCGGACGAGTTCGAGGTTGGCCTCCAGAACTGCGGTGCGGAGGACTTCCAGGCGCATACGGAATCCTTACGGAAGATTCGCGACCTTTATGAATCAAAAGGGGGCCGCGCGAAGCAGTATCGCACAGCGGAGACCCAGAAATAAACGTTTTCTCAGAGCCACGGATGTGCTGGCGACGGCGACGAGGATCGGCTGGCAGCCTCTATACTCGTCCCCATGCAGAAGCGTGCAAGAACGGAAAAGCCGCGCGTTCGGATGGATATCCGCGACGTGGCGCGGCGCGCCGGCGTCTCCATTTCTACCGTCTCCCGCGTCACAAACGGTAAAGGCACGGTCAACCAGGAGATGGCCGAGCGCGTCTGGCGCGCGGTCCGCGAATTCAACTATCAGCCTGACCCTCAGGCGCGCGCGCTCGTCTCCGGCCGCAGTCACATCATCGGTCTCATGGTCACGGAAATCACGAATCCCTTCTTCCCCGAGCTCATCCAGCGGTTTGAGCAGCTTGCAGTGGAGGGCGGTTACGAGGTCTTGCTCGCCTCCACGCCAAACGACGCAGCGAGCATCGCCAAGTCGGTGCGCCGCATGTTGCAGCGCAAGGTCGACGGCGTAGCCGTGATGATGTTCGGTCGCGAAGCGCCCATCCTCGAAGAGTTAGCTACCCACGCCGTCCCGCTTGTCGTCATGGACGGCGCTCCGGCCTTCCCTAAAATCGACGCAGTGAAGGTGAATTACGACGAGGGCATCCGCCAGGCTGTGGCGCACCTCGTCGATTTGGGACACCAGGCGATTGCTTTCGTCAGCGGCCCTCTGGAGCAGGCTTCTGCACGCCTCCGGCGTGATGCCTTTGAGAAGGCAATGCGGGGACACCATCTGAAGCTGCGCTCTGACCTCATGATCGAAGGCGATCACACGCTCGAAGGCGGGATGGCCGCGATGGTGAGGCTCCGGGGCAAAGCGAAACCGCCGACCGCGGTCGTCTGTTCTAACGACCTCACAGCAATCGGGATACTGCACTGCCTCTTCGAAGCGGGCAAGCAGGCGCCCGCGGACCTGTCGGTCATCGGCTTCGATGACGTTCACATCTCTCAATTCATGCTGCCGCCGCTTACGACCGTGCGTATGTCCTGCGCCGATATCGCGCAGGTTGCATTTTCCACGCTGCGTTCCCGCATTGATCCGGGCTCTGCGCGTCCTGCCGTGCGTCCGGTGGAGACCAGTCTGATCGTGCGCCAGACCACTGGCGCACCCCGGGAGCACGGCTGGCGATGACGCGGAGCAACGCCACCCGCGCTAGACCTGCACAGAAGGTCTGAAGGCGGTGGTTCGGACAGTTACCATTTGTGATGATGGCTTGGTTGCCCCCCAGGGATTCGAACCCCGATATGCTGCTCCAGAGGCAGCTGTCCTACCATTGAACGAGGGGGCAATGCAGACTGGCGCATGCTCGTCAGCGTCGCCTTCAGAAATCATAAGTGAAGCCGCGCCTGTGGTCAATCCTACGTCTCTGCTAGCCCTTTTGTTTACAGGTTCTTAAGGGTTTCAAAACGTTCGTGGGCTCCTGCTTCCGATTACAATCACTGGCAGGCGTGGAGATACTTCTCAATTGCGTGTGGCTGGTGCTGGGGCTATCGCTGATCACGACGTGGTCCGTGCATGCGTGGCGGACCAGACATGCAAACCCGACGGGCTCCTACCATCCCGTCAATTGCAGTTCGCAGCGGTTCTCATGCTGGTGGTCCTGCTTTTGCCGGTGATCTCGCTCTCTGACGACATCGCCATGTGCACCGCGCCGCGGGATGCCGAACGGGCGTTTCGCCTGCACGATCCTTTTGACGGCTCTCAGCCCACGCCGGCACTTCTACCATCCACCATGGCGTGGATGGATGCTGTGGCTGTCCTGTTGCACAGCTGGGCCGCGTCGTCCTGTCGAGCAGGATGCCGACTTGGCCATCCAGCTTGCTGGAACGCGGTTGCCGGTTGAGTCGCGCCCCCCGCCCGTGGCGCTCTAGCACCCTTGCAGCACAATGTGGCCAACGCTCCTGCCACGCTGTCGTCTGTCAATCCTTCCATCACGAGATCTCTAATCCGCGAGCAGTAAGTCGCGGCAATGGCCGTCCGTAGAGGTGCATTTGTCTGAAGCTCAATCGAGTTCCCCACCCGTATTCCAACGGGCGCGCGGAGCCCATTTTCTGGCAAGCCGTTGGGGCACCGCCCTGCTGCTGGTGATCGCCGGCATGTGCCGCGCGCAAACTCCTGCCCCTGCTCCTCTGTCCATGCAGCAGGCAGTCGATCTTGCACGTCATGCAGAATCCCTCTCTGCTGTCGGCGCAGGCTCATGTAACCGCCACCAAGCAGTCGGAGACCACCGCCGGGCTTCGTGTGAATCCGAACTTCAATCTGGTCGGCTCTGACATCTCGCTCGCGGCCCAGTCGAACAGCCCCTATTTCTACTCCGGTCAGGTCTCGCGGCTCTTCGAGCGCGGACAGAAACGCCGCTGGCGCCTGGATATCGCCCGCTCCACTACGGATGTGACGCGCAGCCAATACGCCGACCAGGAGCGACAGGTGGTGCTTGCCGTCAAAACCGCGTTCACCCAGATGCTGGGTGCGAAAGGCGCATTCGATTTCGCCAAGCAAAACCTGGACGAGTACCGTAAAACACTCGACCTGAACCGCGAACGGCTGCGCGCCGGCGACATGAGCGCAACGGACTTCAAGCGGCTCGATCTGCAACTGGCGCAATTCGAATCCGACTACGACAACGCGCATACCAATCTCATCCAGGCATCGGAGCAGTTGCAGACCTTGCTCGGCTACGACCGTCCTCGCCCGGATTTCGACATCACCGGCTCTCTCATCCCCCGGCGATTACCGCAACGCTTCCCGATACCGAGCAGAAGGCGCTGCAGGCGCGGCCGGATTTTATCTGGCTGCGCAGCAATCTGTTCGCGTGGCGGACGCAAATGTGAAGCTCGCATATGCCGATGGCACGACCGATCCCACCATTGAGGGCGAGTACGACCGCGCCGGCACAGCAAATTCCGCCGGCTTTCAGATCGGTATTCCGTTGCGCATCTTCGATCGCAATCAGGGTGAGAAGGCGCGCACCAAGTACGAGGCGCAGTCCAGCCGCTTTGCGGAGACAGCCGCGCGCAATCAGGTGGTCTCCGATGTGGATCAGGCGTGGGCAGGCTATGAGGACTGCACTCTCGCTGGCCCGCCGCTACAACGGCCACTACCTGCAAGAGGCGCACGAGGTGCGCGACAACCTCGAGTACAGCTATCGCCACGGCGGCACTACGCTGCTCGATTACCTGAGTGCATTGCAGGACTACCGCCAGGTGAACCTGGATGCGCTGAACGCGAACATGCAGGTGTGGCTCAGCCTGCATCAGGTCAGCTTTGCTGCCGCCACGGAGATCGTCCCATGAGACCTTTTCGATTTTGCTCTCTTCTTCGCCGCTGCCTCGGCGCTTCTGCTTTTCAGCGGCTGCGAGAGCCACAAAGCCGCCGATGCGTCCGATACACCGGCTCCCCAATATCGCGTCTTCGACACGTGGTTGCGCACGTCGAGCCGGTGCACGATGCGCTGACGCTCGCCGCCCGCATCCAGGCGAACCCCACGACCGTGGTGCACATCTACCCGCCGATCAGCGGCCGTGTTCTCGCCCTCAAGGTGCTGCCCGGTCAGGAAGTCGCAAAGGGACAGATCGTCGGCATGCTGCAAAGCACCGATCTGCAACAGGCGCGGTCAGATTACGAGAAGGCGAAGATCGAGGCGGCGCGCGCCGACTTGCAGCTAAATCGCGCCCGCGATCTGCTGCAGCACGAGGTGATGGCGCAGAAGGACTTCGATGATCTCAATGCCGTGGATCAGGCAGCCCACGCCGAGCTCTCCCGTGCGCTCCAGACCCTGCATATCCTCGGGTACAAGGAGACGGACACGACGGACCTGGTTGCGATCCGCTCTCCCATCCCGGGAGTTGTGCTGGACGTGAACACCGCCAGCGGCGAGCTGCAGCGCTCGCTCGATAACGCGACCTCCATCGCGACCATCGCGAACATCAGCGATGTATGGGTTGTCGCCGATCTCTATCCGCGGGATGTTCAAGAGATTCGGCGCGGTCAGCCGGTGGAGGTACGCGTCAACGGCTATCCCGATACTGTCTTTCACGGAGTGGTCGACAACATCTCCGACGCAGTGGACCCGCAGACCCTCACTCTGAAAGTGCGCGTCGTGCTGCCCAATCCGCATCATCAGCTGAAGCCGCAGATGTATGCCACTGTGGCGGTGACGAACCAAAGCCGCAAAGCCATCGTGGTTCCCGCTACTGCCGTCATCCGCGATGGCGTCAGCACCTACGTCTATGTACAAACAGGCGAGAACAAATACGTGCGCCGCGATGTGCGCGTCGGTGAGGCTCACGATACGAACGTGGAGATCACCGGCGGCCTGAACGAGGGCGATCACGTCGTCAGCACCGGCGCTGAACTGCTGCGCGGCTCGGGGTCGGAATAGCCATGCAGGGACTTACACGAGCGCTGCTGCAGTACCGCACCATCGTCCTGATCCTCTTCCTCGTGGCGCTGGCCGCCGGCGGCTTCGCCTTCTCGCAGCTCGATATCGAGGCTTATCCCGATCCCTCGCCGCCAATGGTTGAGTTCATCACGCAGAACCCGGCATGGTCGGCCGAGGAGATGGAGCAACAGGTCACGATTCCGGTCGAGACAGTGCTGAACGGCACGCCCAAGCTCACCGAAATCCGCTCCATCAGCATCTTCGGGCTCAGCGACGTCAAGCTTTATTTCGATTTCAGCTCGTCCTACTTCATCGACCGGCAGGAGGCGCTGAATCGCCTGCAATCGCTCACGCTGCCGAATAGTCTGCAGCCACAGCTATCGCCCGAATCGCCTGTCGGTGAGATTTATCGCTATCAACTCATCGGACCCGGCTACAGCCTGAATGAGCTGAAGGCGGAGCAGGACTGGTTCGTTGTCCGCCAGATCAAGTCCGTTCCCGGCATCATCGACGTCGCCACCTTCGGCGGGACCACTCGGCAGTACCAGGCCGAGATCGACCCCAATCGCCTTCTGGCCATGGGCGTCACCATGACGCAGGTAGTCAACGCCATCCAGAACAGCAATGCGAACGCCGGCGGCAACTATCTGACGATGGGCAGCCAGAGCGTGAACGTGCGCGGCATCGGTCTGCTGAAATCACTGGCGGACATGAACAACATCGTCGTGGCCGAGCACAACGGCACGCCGATCCTGCTGCGCGATGTGGCGACCGTAAAGGAGGGCCATCAGCCGCGGCTGGGCAAGGTCGGCTTCAACGAAAATCCGGACATCGTCGAAGGCATCGTGCTGCTGCAAAAGGGTGAGCAGTCGCTGCCCGCCCTCAAAGCGCTCACGTAAGAAGATCGACGAGCTCAATTCCGGCAATCTGCTGCCGCCCGGCATGCAGATCAAGACCATCTACAACCGCAGCAAGCTGGTGAACCGCACGACCGACACGGTGCAGCACATCGTGCTGATGGGCATGGTACTGGTCACCATCGTGCTCTACGTCACGCTCGGCGATGTGCGCATCACCACGATTGCCGCGCTCACGATTCCCTTCGCGCTGCTCTTTGCCTTCAGCCTGATGGTGCTGGAGGGCAGCTCCGCCAATCTCATCTCCATTGGCGCCATCGACTTCGGCATTCTGGTGGACGCATCGATCATCATTCTCGAAAACGTCTACCGTAAGCTAAGCCGCCGCCGCCAGGGAGAGACTCTCTCGGACGTGATCGTGGCCGGCGTCGCCGACGGTTCGCGGCCGGTCATCTTCGCCACACTCATCATTCTGGTGTCGTTCATCCCGCTCTTCACCATGCAGGGAGTGCCGGGGAAGATCTTCGCGCCCATGTCGCAGGCGTATGGCTTTGCGCTCATCGGCGCACTGCTCTATGCGTTTCTCTTCGCGCCGGTCTTGTGCTTCCTGTCCTCACCTAAACATGTCTCGGGTAAAGCCGACCTGGCTCATCGCCAACATCGCCGTCTCTACGAAAAGACCCTGCAGTTCGCGCTTGCGACGCTCCCTGATGGTCTGGATCGTCGCAGCTGTCCTGCTGGCGAGGTGCGGCATTCGCCTTCACGCAGATCGGCGGCGAGTTCATGCCGGCGCTCGAAGAAGGCAATCTCTGGATTCGCGCGACGATGCAGCAGGACATGGCGTTTCCGCAGTCCGCTGAGCTGGCCGATCAGATCCGCAGCGTGCTGCGCAGCTTTCCTGAAGTGACGCAGTGTCTCTCGCAGATGGGTCGGCCCGATGACGGCACCGACGTCAGCACCTTCAACAATATCGAGTTTCTTGCCGATCTGAAGCCTGCCGATGAATGGCGGCCGCAGTTCCACGGCAAGAAGGAAGAACTGATCGCGGCGATCCAGAAGAAGTTCCGACAGTTATCCCGGCATCGATTTCAACTTCTCCCAGAACATTCAGGACAACGTGGAAGAGGCGATGTCCGGCGTGAAGGGCGAAAACTCGCTCAAGCTCTTTGGCGACGATTTCGACACGCTCACCAGCACCGCGGACAAGATCTACCAGCTCATGACGCACGTTCGCGGGGTGACGGACGTCGGTGTCTTCAACGTTGGCGGCCAACCCAGCCTGCTCATCTCCATCGATCGCGCAGAAGCTGCGCGCTACGGCATCGCCGCGGCAGACATCAACAACGCCGTGCAGGCGGCGGTCGGCGGCGCTGCCGTGACGCAGATCATCGAGGGCGAGCGCCGCTTCGATTTCGCCGTGCGCTTCACTCCGCAGTTCCGCGACACACCGGAGGCCATCCGCAAGATCCTGCTGCCTACTCCGGATGGCAATCAGATCCCGCTGGGCAACGTGGCGAATGTCACGCTGCACAATGGCGCGTTCATGATCTATCGCGAGGGCGGCAGGCGCTACATCCCGATCAAGTTCAGCGTTCGCGGCCGCGATCTGCAGAGCACGATCGAAGAGCTGAAGGATGTCCTGGCGCGTCAGGTCAAGCTGCCCTCCGGCTACACCTACACCTGGGCCGGTGAGTACGACAGCCTGCAGAAGGAGCTGCACCGTCTTGCGTTCATCGTGCCCATATCGCTGCTCATCGTGTTGCTGCTGCTCTACCTGCTGTTCCAGTCCTTCCGCGATGCTTTGATCGTGCTCGCCACTCTTCCGTTTGGCGCGATCGGCGGAATTTTCACACTGGTGCTGACCCACACATCGTTCAGCATCTCAGCGGCGGTAGGCTTTACTTCCCTGCTCGGCCTCAACACGTTGTGCACAGTGGTATTCCTAACCGGGCTGCGTCACCAGCAGCATGATCACGGACGCGAGCGCGGCGTCTTCCTCGGTGCAATCGACGAAATGCGTCCCATCGTCATGGCCTGCATGGCGGCGGGTCTCGGATTGCTGCCCGCAGCCATCGCCTCCGGCATTGGTTCGCAAACGCAAAAGCCACTGGCGCGCGTCGTCGTGGGTGGCACAGTCACGACTGTGTTTGCGGTGCTCTTCCTGGTGCCGCTCATGGCGCGCACGTGGGCGCCCGTGGACCGCAATCCGGACCGCGGCGGTGATGACGAGAATGGGGGCGAGAATCCGCCGCCGAATGATGGACCACCCAGCCCACTGGAACTGGGTAAGCTACTCCTCACGCAACACTTCAAGCGGCCGCTGCCCGAGGATGCGGATACTGGCGAGCCATCCGGTAAGAACGGCTAACAGCGCCGTACCGGCCGCCGCGGCTGCCGCGGCAGGCCACTGCGGACGATACGGTCACGTCGAGCCGATGCAGCAGAATGAAAGTGAGCAGGTTGGCGAAGATCACGCCCACGCATCCCGCCAGCAGCCCCAGCACCGTAAACTCCACGCCGAATACCGCGGCCACCCGCGCGCGACGCGCTCCCAGTGTCTTCAACACCACCACTTCGCGGATGCGGCGGAATCGGGTGCTGGCAACACTGGACGCCAGGATCACCAACCCGGAGAGAATCGAAAACGCCGCGAGGAATCGCACGATGATCGTGACCTGGTGAACAACGCCGGCCACGGTATCCAGCAGGTCCGCAATGTTGATGACCGTGACGGTCGGATAGGCGGCAAACAGCGCACGCTGCATCTGCGGGATTTGCGCCGTGTCCACGTGCACAGCGCCATACCAGACCACCGGCAGATGAGTCAGCGAACGCTGCGAGAGAATGAACTCGCTGCGCCCGAAGACATGCTGGCCATCGTTCGCATACAGCGCCGCCACCGTTACCGGAATGCGCCGCTCCTGCACCGTGAACAGCATCGTCGAGCCAACGCCCACCTGCATCCGGCGAGCAAGACCTTCGCTGACCGCGACCTTGCCTTCATCTCCAGGCTTCCACCACGCGCCCGCATGCACCTTCGCGCCCGCCGGAACTGTATCCGACCAGGTGAGGCTCACCGATTGCAGCAGATGCCGCGGCACCTTCTCCTGCTTCAATGCATCGCCGCTCTTGCCGTTCACTTCATTCAGCCGTCCCGCTACCACCGGCAGGCGCTCCATGCGCGCCATGCACCCCCGGCTGTTTCGCAATCAGCGAAGCGACGCCATCGAGCTCATCGGTTGCGATGTCGATCAGGAAAATATTCGGCAGACCCTTGCCCAGCGTCTCCTGCAGATCACGCAGCACGGCGTTCTGCATAAGAAATACCGTGAGGATCAGCATGATGCCCGCGCCCAGCGCCGTAAGCACGGCAGTCGACTGGTTTCCCGGACGATAGAGATTGGACAATCCGTGCCGCACTGCAGATGGCAGGCTGAGCCGCGTGCGTGCAAGCGCCGTCCGCAAGAGGCGCAGCAGCGTTCGCGCCAGCAGCGTGATAAACAGCAGCAGCGCAACCAGCGCTGCTGTAAACCACGTCGCCACGGTGAGCGAACTGGTGAGGCCCGCAGCAATACCAGCCAGCGCAAGCAGGATGACGGCTGTCGCGATCCACTGCATACGGCGCCGCTGCCAGCGCTCTGTGAGCGTCATCTCCGGCTGTGTCTCGACCTGGCGGCGCAGCACCAGACTTGGCTTGACTCGCCGGATATCCAGCAATGGTGGCAGGCAGAAGAGCAGCGTCGTCAGCATGCCCGTCCCCAGGCCCGCGAGGCCCGCGCGCACCGGCAGGCGCAGAGTGGGCTCGATCGGCAGCAGTTTTGCGGCCAGCAGCGGGATCGTCCACTCCACACCAAAGCCGGCCGCCACACCCACCAGGCCGCCGGCCAGCCCAAGAAGCAACGTCTGCAGAAGATAGATACGCAGGATGTCCGATGAGCGAGCCCCGATGGACTTCATGGTTGCCAGAATGTCCATCCGCTGCTCCAGATGCGCACGCATCGACATCGCCACGCCGATAGCGCCCAGCACCATCGCTACCAGGCAGATCAGACTCAGCATGCTGCTCGCGCGATCCAGTCCCTGGGTCAACGCGGGGTTGGCCTCGCGGAAGTCGGTCACCTGTGCTTCGGGCAGGATCTTCTCCACCTGCGCGTGGAGACCTTTGATATCGGTCGTGCCAGGTTGGAGACGCATCAGGAAGCGCTCTCCCGCGCGGCTGCCCGGCTGCAGCAGACCACTCGCCGCCAGGCCCTGTCGCGTGATGAGGACGCGCGGCCCAATCCCCATGCTGGAATTCATGCGGTCCGGCTCGCGTTCGATGACGCCCGCGATGCGAAACGTGCTGTTGCCCAGCTTCAGCGAGTCGCCAATCTGCGCATGCAGCCGAATGAGCAGATCCTCGCCCACCAGCACCGTCTGCGGAGTCAGCTCCTGGCGCAGCATGCCCGCAGGCCGCAGCTTGTACGCGCCATAAAAGGGATACTGCGATGGATCGACTGCCTTCAGCGAAACCAGCAGAGGAATCGGGTCGGACGGCGCGGAAGCCATCGACACCATCTCCGTCACCTGCGTGCGCTCCACTCCATGCAGCGCATTCAGTCCGGCGATCTCTTTTGGTGATGGTTGGCGGAACATGCGGGCGGAGACATCAGCCGCCATGATGGTGCGCGCCTGCCCCAGCAAGCTCTTCTGAAAAGATTCGGTGAAGCCGCGCACGCCGGTCAGCGCAGCAACCCCTATCGCCACCGACACGATTACGAATAAGAACTTCGCCGGTGCAGCCTGGAACTCGCGCCACGCAATGCGCAAAGCAACACTCCAGCTGAGGGCACGCCGCGTGATACGGCTCATAGAGCCATTCACAGTTGCGCCTCCGCTGCAGCCACTGCCTCCGGAACCAGCGTGTCTTCGATGACTAGGCCATCGCGCAACACAATGCGCCGCTCTGCCCGCGCGGAGATCAGCGGATCGTGCGTCACCATCACCAGAGTCGTACGGCTCTCGCGATGGCGGCGCAGCAGCAGGTCCAGCACATGCTCACCATTGTGCGAATCGAGATTGCCGGTCGGCTCGTCCGCCAGCACAATGGGCGGTTCCAGCATGAAGGCGCGAGCCAGCGCCACCCGCTGCTGCTCTCCGCCGGAAAGCTGCACCGGATAATGATCGAGGCGATCTGCCAGCCCAACGCTCTCCAGCAGCTCCGTTGCCCGCAGCGCGTCCATCGCCGGAATGATGAGCCGAGCTATTCAGCTCAAATGGCAGCAGCACATTCTCGAGCGCCGTCAGCATGGGGATGAGCTGGTAGGACTGAAAGACAAACCCGAGCTTCCGTCCACGAATCTCCGCCAGCTCATCTTCGTTCAGTCGCGAGATCGACGTTCCGTCCAGGATCACCTCGCCCTCGGTCGGCGCATCCAGGCCCGCCAGCAGACCCAGCAGCGTGCTTTTGCCGCTGCCGGAAGCACCCATAATCGCGGCAAACTGGCCCTCCGGGATCGTCAGGTCGATGCCGCGCAGAATCTCCACCAGGTTGGTGCCGTTGTGAATCGACTTCTTCAAGCCCCGCACTTCGATCATGCTGCCCCTTCGCGCCGTCCGTGTTCATTCTGCCGGCGATCTGCTGCTAGATTGAACGTGTGATGCACCCTCGCAGTTCCCGCCGCTTGTTTTCGCTGATTGCTGCGCTTGCGCTCGCGGCCGGTGGATGCAACAGTAAGAACCCGCCGCCCGAGCCTGCGAGTCAATCCTCTGCTGCTGCTCCCGTTGCGCAACCGATAGCTCCACCGAGTGATAACCGCCCGGTCATCGTTGCTTTCGGGGATAGCCTGACTGCAGGCTACGGCACGGATGCCGGCAACGGCTATCCCGATTTTCTGGAACGCGATCTCAACGCCAAAGGCTTCCACTACCACGTCGTGAATGCCGGCATCAGTGGCAACACGACCAAGGACGGCGTTGAGCGCCTGGACGATGTACTCGCGCGGAAACCAGCTCTCGTCATCGTCGCCTTCGGCGGCAACGACGGCCTGCGCGGGCTTCCCATCGAGAGCACCCGGAAGAATCTTGATCAAATCGTATCCACCTTGCAGCGCGCCGGGATCAAGATCGTGCTCGGCGGCATCACGCTGCCCCCAAACTACGGCGCGGATTATATCCGCCCGTTCAACGGAATCTACGCGTCGCTCTCCAGGCAGTATCATGTGCCGCTGCTTCCATTTCTGCTCAAGGATGTGTACGGCACCGCAGGAAGCATGCAGGCCGACGGCATTCACGCCACGGCGCAAGGCAACCAGCAGGTGGCGCGCAACCTGCTGCCGTTGGTCACTCCTCTGCTGCATAAGCAGTAGACCTCAGCCAATCACTACGGCGGGCTGAAACAATGTGCCAGCAACACGCTGCGCAATGCCGATGAGCTCATGGCGATTCGCAAATACCTTGACGAGCGGAGCAGCGGAAAAGTCCGAAAGGTTGCACATCGCGCCGTTGCGCATCCGGCCGGCCGTGTGTGCATCCACTGTCGTCGAGGGAAGCTCCGGCAGCAGCGCGCGGGGATGTGGCAAGTGCCGCTCCAGTTCGCCCGATTGCGCCAACGCGGCCAGCTCGTCCAGCGATAGTGCCGCCTCCACGTAAAACGGCCCTGCAGCAACACGTCGCAGCGACGCCAGGTGTGCGCCGCAACCCAGCCGCTGCCCGAGATCGTGTGCCAGCGAGCGAATGTATCCGCCGGCGGAGACGGTGGCGCGAAACTCAGCCGTAGCGCCATCTACAGAGGTGATCGCAAACTCGTGAACGACGATCCGCACTGGCGCAAGCTCTACTGTTTCTCCGGCACGTGCGAGTGAATAGGCCTTACGGCCGCCAACCTTTTTCGCACTGTAGAGGGGCGGCGTCTGCAGCAGCTCGCCGTTGAAACGCTTCGCCTGCTGCCTCAGTTCTTCCGCATCGAGTGAGACCTGCACTGGAGAACCAATTGGCTCGCCCTCTGCGTCATACGTGGTCGTGGCCTGACCAAAGCGGATGGTCCCCGTGTATGACTTATCCATCCTGCCGAAGAACTGTGCTAGCCGCGTGTAGCGGCCCAGCAGCAACGGCAGCACGCCTGTAGCCATCGGGTCTAGCGTGCCCAGGTGTCCAATCGAGCGCTCACTCACGATGCGCCGCGTGCGCGCCACCACATCGTGCGAAGTCATGCCCGCCGGTTTGTCGAGGATCAGCAGGCCGTTCACTCTCCCACTATAACGGCCAGCATTAGAACCCGCTTCGTCCGTGGTCGCGTACCAGCGAGAGAAACTCCGCGCGCGTCTTATCTTCAAGAAACACGCCAGACATAGCCGAAGTTACCGTAGACGAATTTTGCTTCTCCACCCCGCGCATCATCATGCACAGATGTCGCGCCTCGCACACCACTCCGACGCCCTGCGGCGCGATGGCCTCCTGTATAGCGTTGGCAATCTCCCGTGTCATGCGCTCCTGCACCTGCAGGCGTCGCGCGAACACATCCACCAGCCGCGGCAGCTTGCTAAGCCCAACCACCTTGCCCTTTGGGATATACGCGATATGCACTTTGCCGAAAAATGGCAGCATATGATGCTCGCACAGCGAGTACATCTCGATGTCCTTCACCATCACCATCTCGTCATAATCCACATCAAACAATGCCTCGCGCAAAATCTCCTGCGGATGCTGGTGGTAGCCCTGCGTCAGGAACTTCATCGCCTTCTCCATGCGTTCCGGCGTTTTCAGCAATCCGTTTCGTGTCGGATCCTCGTCGAAGCGTTGGAGCAGCTCGGCATAGAGCTGTTGTGTCGAGTACCGTTCCAGCCCTTTCAAACCAGCGCCGTTGGTGATTGCAACATCGCCGTTGTTGACTGCAACATCGTGGATCGCTTCGATGGTCGCTCCCGCGTGTGCTTCCACACGTCTGCTCTTAGCCACGTGCCGCCTCCCCTGCATACTCAAAGAAGTTATTCTCCGTCTCTTCAATCCGGATCCGCTCAAGCCCGCGCTGGCCTAGGCCGCCACCCAGCAGACGATAAATAGCCCGGCACAGATTCTCGGTTGTCGGAACCTCCTGCTGGAAGAGCGGATCGGCATTCAGGTTCGCCAGATGGAACCGCTCGACGACCGACTCGCCCACCACCGCATCCAGATCCGCCATGTTCATCACCATGCCGGTCGCAGGATCGATAGGACCACGCACTGTGACTTCGACGCGATAGTTGTGCCCATGCCCATAAGGGTTGTTGCACTTTCCGTACACTTCGCGATTCTCTTGCGGGCTCAATGTATCGCAGTCCAGCCGGTGCGAGGCGCTGAAGTGATAACGGCGGGTCAGACTCACCTTCATCGCTCACTTCCCGGGCCATAGCAATCGGCATACAGGTCCGGCATCTCGTAAATCCGCACCCGCTGAAGCCTCGCACCGCGAATCTTCCCCTCCAGCCGCTCCCATGCGCTCACCGCGATGTTTTCGACGGTCGGCACGCGGTCGCGAAACTCTGGAATCTCGAGATTCAGATGGCGATGATCGTAAACATCCACCACCTGGCTGTGCATCACATCCTTCAGTTGCTTCAGGTCCACCACAAAGCCGGTCTGCGGGTCCACCTCGCCGGCCACCGTCACCTCCAGGGTGTAGTTGTGGCCGTGACCGTTGCGGTTGGCGCATTTGCCGAAGATGCGATGGTTCTCCGTCTCGCTCCAGGTGTCATTCCAGTAGTAGTGGGCTGCGGAAAACTCCGCCTTGCGCGTCAATAAGATCATAGGTTTCCGTTGTATCTGCCTTATATGGATGTCCTGCCCGACGGATTCGCTTCATGCTTCGGCCCTGCGTCCGCCTTCCTACGTTCAACCGGGCCTTCGCCGTATGATGGGCTCAGTGAAGCGAATCTCTGTCATCCTGACCGTCCTTCTGCTCATTACCGCCGGCTGCGACCGTGGCAGCCATCCTCGGCAAACAGGCCGCATCGCCCCCGACTTCACAGTAACGGACGGCAATCGCAGCGTCCATCTGGCCGACTACAGGGGCAAAGTCGTCGTGCTCAATTTCTGGGCTACCTGGTGCATCCCCTGCATTGCAGAGCTTCCGTCGCTCACTTCCATGCAGCAACAAGTGCCTCAGGTCCAGGTCATCGCTGTCAGCGTAGACGAGGATCAGCAGGCCTACCGGGATTACCTGGTCCAGCACAAGATCAGCCTGCTCACCATCAACGACCCGGGGCACCGCTCCGCCGATCTGTACGGCACCTTTCGATGGCCGGAGACTTATGTCATCGACCAGCACGGAATCATCCGCCGCAAGTTCATAGGCGCGCAGGACTGGACCAGTCCCGAAGTTCTGGAATACCTCCGCCGGCTGTGATATCTCGCCGCCGCCTACGATCGGCCAGCTTCGTGCCGCCGACGCCCGGAAAATGATCTATGATGCCGCTAGAGCCGTTACGCGCCTTCTTCCACCAGAGAGACGCCACCTCACCTCGCTTGTATTGAACTCAGCAATAGGGGAAATGCTCGATGACAAATGTCGATGTTTTGTTCCGCTATGAGCAGCAGCCTTCCGAGGCCGCAATGTTTGCGCTGGGCAATCTCAAGGAGGTCTATGGCATCCGCCGCATCGAGATCGATCAGCCGGCAAAGACTATTCGTGTCGAGTATGACGCGACCCGTTTGACCGGAGCCGTCGTGGCGAACCTGCTGCGCCGCGGGGGTATCAGCATTCTGGAAGAGGTCCCCCTGATCGCGCCGCAGAGCCCGCTCGAACACCCGGATGCATCCCAGCCGCCGGCAGCCGTCAAGTAGCCAGCACATTCCTCTGCTTTGCAGCTAGGCCGCTGCCTCAGCAGATTCAAGCCCCCATTTGCGTTTGAGCAGCCAATCCAGCGCGAATCGGCCAGGGCCGAAGATCAGGATGAGCAAAGACGCGAAGAGGAACGTGTAGGGATCCGCGTTATAAAACTTCCCGGGATCGGAAAAGATCGAGTGCAGAGCCTCCGGATCCGCGGTGACATACGCCACGATCATGTCGCATGCCAGCAGCAGGCTGATAAGCCGCGACGCCAGGCCAAGAATCAACAGTATGCCGCCGACGAACTCCAGGCTCGAAATGAATACGACGTTCGCGGCCGGAAAAGGAATGTGGAGGCTCAGGAAGAACTGCGTCGCCTGTGAAACATGATGCAGTCTCCCCCAGCCTGACTGTGCGAACTGCCAGCCCCAATAGAGCCGCACCAGCAGCAGAAGGGGCGACTGCAGCGATGACGCGGCACGCCGAAACTGCGCGTACCAGCGAAAAACACGCTCCCGCATCCTAGTTGACTCGCTTTCTGGTCGCACGCCGCGCTGAAGCGGATTTGTGGCGGCAGAACCAGCCAAGTTCAGCCCAGTTCCCAAACCACGCCTGCACTCGCATCGGACGCTCCTCTTCGGGAAGCGCCGATGATTCGAATGCTTGGTCAAGCGCATCGCCCAGCGTCTTGCCTGCATCGAGTGCACCCAGCAGTTCGTACTCCTCGCTCTCGAGACGCTTGTAGTAAACCGCGTTTTCGAATCGATGCACGCCGAGAAAAATGTCGCCGCGCTTCAGCGAAGCTGGCAGGCGGCGGCTTCGTGAACGTTTGACACTCGTGACCGCATTGCTGGCCACGGTCTGAGATGCCTGCCGGCGATGCACGTCGATCACGAAGTCGTCGACGGTGTGCCGGAGGTGCAGCAGACGCAGATGCGGCTGTAGGGACAGCTGCGATTCCCCGTCGAGATGACCCAGATCGGCGAGGGTCAGCGCGCGCTCCGCCGCGTTGTCAAAAGCCTCGATGTACGCCCATTCCAGACGCACGACATCGAAGGCCAGGTCAGGTTTTTTCCCTGCATGCTCGGGATGCGCAACCAACCAGCCGTCAAGCCGCGAGCCAAGATTGCGCAACGTAAACGACTGCGATGGATAATCCGCAAGGTAAGCGCGTGTCAGCTTCTCGAAGGCTACCGGCCCAACCACCGCGGCCAGTCCCGGAAAATCTTCGGAGAACGCGGAGATAATGCGAAACCAGTATTGCCGGTTGTAGATCTCCAGCCGTTCGAACGAGGTGAGCCGATCGTTCGGCTTGATGAACGCGGCAGCCTCGGCCCTCATTGAGCGGCCATCCCGCGTCTTGCGCTGCATGGTGTCCGTGCGGGTCAGCGGCAGCATGACGGCTTCGGCCATCCTGCGTTGTAGCTCCAGCAGCGTCATCGCGTCCCCAGCGGTTGCGGCTCTGCATCCAGCGCCAAAGGCAGAACCGCGGGGCTGGAAGCACGCTTTAGATAGCGGTTCGCCTTCAGAGCTTCCGCATGCACCTCATCGAAGGATGGGATGTTGTCGTCCCATTCCAGCAAGGTCGCCGTCGGGCCACAGCGCTCGATCGCGCGCGCATAGAGCGCCCATACGGGATCGATCACCGGGTGATCGTGCGTGTCCAGAATGTATTTGCGATATTTCGAATGCCCCGCTATATGGATCTGCGCCACCCGCCAGCCTGGAACGCTGTTCACATAGGTCAGCGGATTGAAATCATGGTTCTGCGACGAGACATAGATATTGTTGACGTCGAGAAGGATGCCGCAGTCAGCCGTCTCGACGACTTCGTTCAGGAACTCCCACTCCGTCATCTCGCTCTCGTGGTATTCGGCATAGCTGCTCACGTTTTCCACGACCACTGGAATTTCCAGATAATCCTGCACCTGGCGAATGCGCTTCGCCGTCACTTTCACTGCCTCCCACGTGTACGGGATCGGCAGCAGGTCGTGCGTGTAGCGTCCATCTACGCTTCCCCAGCAGAGATGGTCCGAAAGCCAGGGCGTGTTCGTCCGCCGAACAAGAGTTTTCAGCCGTTTCAGATGCTCGCGGCTCAGCGGCTGCGCCGAACCGAAGTACATCGAGACGCCATGCTGCACCACCCGATACTGATCCAGAATCTGGTCCAGCACCTGGAGCGGGCGGCCTCCATCCACCATGTAGTTCTCGGAGATGATTTCGAACCAGTCCACGACCGGTTTCTTTTCGAAGATGTGCTGATAGTGCGGAATCCTCAGGCCAATTCCGACCCCATAGTCTGTAAATCCATTGAAACGATTGGCAGGCATCTCTCGATCCAGTCAAAGGGCGCACGGCTCGAAACGCCGGGTAAGGAAGGGTTGTGTACGCGGCAAGCTGTCGCGAGGGCTGCCTTTTCCACCAGGCTGCCCTCGCACAGGTGGAGTTGACTACTTCGGCATCTTGGAGCCGTCGGTTGCGCAGCCGCCCTTGCCCTTGCAGCTGTTCTTGCCCTTGCAGCCGTTGTCGCTGGATTTGCATCCGCCCTGGCCCTTACAGTCGTTCTTGCCCTTACAGGAGTGTTTGCCTGTGTCCTGGAAGTTGCTCTTCAGATGCACAGCAGTGCCTACGTTCGAGCTTGCGCTCACGCTGGGCTGCCCGTTGGGAGTAACTGGCTGAGCATTGAGGCGGGCCGAGGTGCCACCGAACAAGCCGGTTACAGCCGCAGTCAGAATGAGAGTCTTAACGCTATTGTTCATCGCGAAAACCTTCCTTATTGAGTTCCTCAGATTGACCAATCTGAGGGTGAGTCCATCCGGATTACGTTGTCTACCGCATTTGCGGATTGCAACTCTTATACAAAGAGCCGCAGCAACCCGCCAGTACCGTCGCCCTCCTCGGAGGAACAACAGCAGCCAGCACTCGGTTAGAGTCACCGGGTGGGGGGAGGTTACAGCCCCGCCACCGTCTTTGCATAGGAAATCCCGCCAGTCCGGCAACAATCCTCCGGCGTCGGAACCGGCCGCCGGTGTTCTCGACACCCTTGGGCAATCCCCCGGCGGCTCACACAGAAATCGATTGTGCAGTCTGGGCAGCGCAATCCTCTGGTGCCGAATGCATCAGGATGCGGGCCAGCCTCCCGAAAGCCAGAACAACTGCCAGCCCCAGGGCGCCCCACACCGCGTACAGAACGTGGACGGCCCAAAGCGGCGCCGCGCCGATGTGACGCAGCAGCGATGGAAGGAAGTTCCATGTGGTGATATGGGCCGCGTCCCACGAATCCTGAAACATCGCCGGCGTATTCAGTCCCCACGCCTCGCGCCTGTGCAGCGCGAACGCCGCAATGTTCTCAAAGCGCAGCGGCACGACCCATGTGGGATGCCCCAGCGTCTCCATCTGATAAATCTCCAGCGGAACCCAGAAGGCGAGCGACGCGCATTGGATCGCAACGCTGACACCTGTGACCGTGAGCGCCAGATACCAGATGGCTCTGCCGAGAACCTGCCGATACCGAAGCAGAAGCGGGATTGCCAGCAACGTTGTCAGCTCCACGGCACTGGAGATATAACGATCGCCCCACGCAAAGTCACCGGCCCACCAGTTGTAGCGCGCATAGAAGAGTACGTACGCGCCAAGCATGACCAGCGTGGCCACGGCAAAGGCTCGCATCGCGGGAGAGAGCCGCTTCCACAGAAGCGCTGTGAGCAGAAGCGCCAGCGGAAACATCGGATCGAAGAGGAAAACGCTCTTCTCCGGCATGAAGAACGGCCCGAGAACGCCGGAGTGCAACCCTCCCTCGAACCAGTGCAGGTTGAATGGAAAACTGGCAGGCAGTGTCGCATCCCGCGACCGGTACTCCCGGGCAAAGTAGGTGACATAGGTATTCGTCCAGGAGCCAAACCGGATGTATTGATACACCCGGTCGATCGCGAGAAATATCAAATAGACCGGCAGCGCGGTACGCGCGTACGTGAGGAGCAGGGACGGCCGTGGCTGTGCCAAGGTGTGCGCCGGCGCGCGGGTTGCTGCACGGTGCGAAAACACCGCCGCCAACAAAATAAAGCACGCGGCCCCAAAGATATCGAGAGTCGTTGTGAGGCGGGTGAGGAGATTGAGTCCGAGTGCCGCCGAGCCCCAGAACAGCGCGCGTCGGTTGCCGGTTACGAGCCATTTGTATTGCAAGGCGAAGCCCGCGATCGTCAGCAGCAGGATGTAGTTGTTCTCCGTCATGTTCTGCGCATAGTGCAGATGTGTGGTGGCACAAAGCAGACTCAAAACGCCGGCGACAGACTCGCCTTCTGAAAATCCGAACAGGCCCAGGAAACGGAACGCGGCAAGCGCCGTCAGGACAGTGATCAAAATATTGGTGCTGATGCTGACCAGAATGCTGCGGATCGCAGGATCTTCCTGGCTGAGCACGTACGCATGCCAGATCGGCAATTTGGTCGCTGCGGAAGCGAGAAGATCAGCCGGCAGCATGAGCAGTGATTGCCCAATCCCATACCAGGCATATAGCCGTCCGGCACGTCCATGCAGCCCAAATTCCGGATACTCGTTGGGAAAGACCTGAGGCTGGCCGGTCCAGAGAGAATGCGTCACCTGCAGGCGGTGCATGGTGTCAGCCGTCCCCAGCTCGCCCGACTGGATCAGAAAAGTGAACAGGCCGGTGACCAGCAGGAGCAGAAAAAGCGGGCGGGAGAAAAGTGGACGAGAAGGGGGCCGCTGTGGCATTGCTCTGATGTTACAGTCGACCGGATTCGTCGCCGCGATGATCATTCAGACCAGACGACGGACGCCGACAACCAACTATCAGTTGTCAGTGTTTATCGTGCGCCGACGCTGACCCCAATGGAAACGGCTTACCGGCATCTCATGTCGTCTCGGCTTCCTTCCCGACTGCAATTGCATTCCGAAACGAGGAAAGCCTTCCCCCATTGCGCTGGCCTGGGATGACGCCGTCGCGAACTGCGGTGTGACTGGTCGAAGGCGGCGAGCTGCGCCGGTGTGGCGTCGAGGTAAGTGAGCAGGCTACGCAGCGTCGCCACGCTTTGCATGCGCCGGATGGGCGAGCATTGTGCGGCAGCCCGGTGCCTTGGCCTGGATGTGCAGGCCTTTCCGGGAGATGAAGCTCAGGTTGATGTCGCTGTCCCTGCGCCAGCAGGATAGCGCCGGCCGGCCGGTTGGAAACCACCGCAACGGGTAAAGCTCGACTGAGGGAATGGCACTACCGGTACCGTGCAGAATGGCCTTAGACGTCTTTATGCGCTTTGTATATCCCTTGGGCGAGGGCCAATTCCTGTCTCGCAGCATTTTCGTTCGGATACACGCCAGCACTTTCTGAAACACCATCGCGATCTATGCAAAAGGTCCAGGATCCATTCGTGGTCTGAAATGGCGGGCTCGGCGGTTTTGTTTGTTTGCTCATCCCTCAAGAATACAGGCTCCTCTGTCGTCAGCGAAGATTGCTTTGTGAGATGGCATCTCACGTCCCTCCCGAACCGCAGCCCAAAGTGGCAAAGTTGGCAAGAAACGAAAGCTTTTCCAATAGAGCAATCGGACTAGGCTTCGACCACTTGAGTTTGAGGCCGCCCGCTATGAAACCGCTGAAAGCCACGAAAATCGTGCAGTTGCGCGACTGAAGATATGGCAGGAATCAGGAACGCAAACCCGCGATCGCAATCGCGAAGGAGGCAGGCGCCGGGTGCAGCTGCCGACTCTAAGTTATTGAGTTTATGGAGCTCAGAGCGATTCAACCTCCAGAGCTATTGATCAACGGCAGCAGCTGAGCGCCTGCCTTTGGGAGCCTTCCATTTCCGCGGATTGCGGACGAGTCACGCCAACCGGAAGCTACACCGGCCCGTTAGGTAACTTCCGGACTGGCGACCATCCGGACGACCAGAAAATGGATTGCAGTTGGGTCTTCTCAATGAGTGCTAAGCCCTGTGGGCATTAGTTGACAACAACCCCGGACCTTGCGCATTCCCGGATCGACACAGCTTCTGTTTGGCGTACCTAATATATTTATTAGGTACGACCACTTCAGCGCCGCGAGCTATCGAATCCGGCTCCAGGCAAACAGCAAGAGGACAACCGGAAACTGGCATGTGCGCCCTTCGAGCATGGAAACACAAGTTCATTTTCTTGTCCGTGTTGACCACGGTTAACTCGTGCGTTCTGCTAGCGCAAAGCGGCACCAGTAGCACCCTGGCCGGCGAAGTGTCGGATTCGAGCGGAGCTGCGGTGCCCAAGCCCGAATGCCTTTATCTCCGTGGTCGATCCCGCAACTGGAGCGTGCACCGGGGGAGACTCGCCGCTGCACTTCCAATTTGGCGGCTCGGGACGCAACTCGGTCCGTGGGCCACATTACACGAGCTCGGACATCTACATCACCAAAACGTTTCCAGTCAGAGAAGGCATTACGTTTCGCCTAGACGCGCAAATGTTCAACGCTTTCAACCATCCCAATTTCGCGCTACGTGGTGAGGTCGAAGCTGGCGTTCCAGGTGGTTCGATCGCCGTCCGGTTCGGAACGCTCGAAAGTACAATCTCGCCTCCTACAGGTTTGCTCGGCGTTGGTCTGGGAGGCGATGGTTCTCCCCGCATGATCGCGTTTCAGGGAAGGTTTGAATTCTTACGAAAACAGGGATTGGCAAGCCTGCACTTTGCACACTTCGACGTGCAAGAGGGTTTCAAAGATCCCTCTTCAGGCGAAGTCCAGCTGGAGCTGATCGACATAGCACCAGCCCCAGGTTTCGCCCGGCTCAAACGACCGCATAATCGGGTGATCATGATGGTGATGGAAGTGTTTGGTTGCGTGCTTCCCGATCGAGGAATCGCAACAGCCTACATGTCCGCATTCCAGGCACAGGCGCAGGTGGACCCAGGATTGGCCTATCTTCAAGCATTCCTCGCAACCGTTGGGAGTGCGCGGCACCACATCGCGGATTAGATCGAGATGAGTACAGGTTGCCATAGTTTTCTCCTTCAATGGCTAGCTAAATAACGGTGGGCGAACGTAACAGCCATTGCGCCTTCGCCTACTGCGGCGGCACAGCGCTTCACCGACCCATGACGAACGTCGCCTGCGGCAAACATCCCGGGGCTGCTTGTTTCCAGGTAGTACGGTTCGCGATCGAGCGGCCATTTCTTGGTGAACACCTCGTACTCTCTTAAGTCCGGGCCGGTCACGAGATAACATTGCTCATCGCGCACAATGCCGGCGTCTCCAGCCCACCCCGTGTTGGGGCTGCCGCCCAGGCAGAGAAAAAGCCAGCACGTCGCGACCGTCTCCTGTTGACCTGTCTGGTTATTTGTGAGGGTAATGGCCTCTAACCGGTTCGTGCCGTGCAGCTCGGTCACTTCGGTATGGGGTTTCACCTCAATGCGAGGAGACTCCTGGATGCGATCGATAAGATATTGGGAAAGAGTCTTCTTCAGACCATCCCCGCGAATTACTATGCAGACTTTCCGGGCGTACCGTGAAAAATGAATCGCAGCCTGACCGGCGGAATTGCCACCTCCCACCACGAAGACTTCCTGGTCGGTGCAGAGTTCAGCCTCGCTCGTTCCGGCGCCATAGTAGACACCGGCTCCGCGCATACGTTCCTCGTTCCAAAGGTTAAGGCGGCGATACTCTACGCCGGAGGCGCAGATCGCAGAATGCATCACGAAGCTGGTTCCATCCGCCAGATGGCCGATAGCCTTTCCCGGCAGCAGTTCTGCCCGCACGCCTTCACGCAGCAGCAGGATTTCTGCGCCGAAGCGGTTGGCCTGCTCGCGCGCACGTTTGGCCAGATCGGCACCGCTGATCCCCTCTGGGAACCCTAGATAATTTTCAATCCTGGAGCTGGTGCCCGCCTGTCCACCTACCGCAGAGCGCTCGATCAATAAAGTCTTGAGACCCTCGGATGCGCCGTAGACCGCGGCACTGAGGCCGGCGGGCCCCGCGCCCAGAATGGCGAGATCGTATTCTGCGCTTGAAGGCTTCTGGAACCAGCCTAGCTTTTCCGTGATCTGCCGGATGGTGGGACAGTCCAGCCGCGTCCCGTCAGGAAAGAAACAAACCGGCAAGCGGGGATCTTGCAGATTCTCAACTTGTGCCAACTCGCGCGCCTGCTCATCGGTCGTTAGTTCAATCCATTCAAAGGGGACACCGCTTCGATAGAGAAAATCACGCAGAGCATACGACGCAGACGAGCCGAGTGTCCCTAAGAGTCGCAGCTTGCGTTCCAATTTGCTGCATCGGACCCTGTCATGAGCAATCACCCCTGCGATCTATTTTCATACTCTTGGTCTTTCGGTCTGGGCAACGGACGCGCGCCTCAACGCCATCTTTCGTCCACTCAAGGTTTTGGCTCTTCGCCTCTCTCCTGGGCGAGACTTAGGTAATCGACATACCCAACGGCCCCTCCGCCGTAGTAAGTGGCAGGATCGTCAACATTCAGGGGAGCACCCTCACGAAATCGTTCCGGCAGATCCGGATTCGCGAGAAACTTACGGCCGAATGCGATCAGATCCGCCCGGCCATCCTTCAGCCAGTTCTCAGCACTATCGTGATCGAAGCCGCCTGCGACAATGAGAGTGCCTTTGTATTTTTTTCGAATCAGGTCGAGTATGCGCAGCGCGCGAGGCTCCTGCTCCCGTCCTTGTTCCATCGCCGCGATGTCCGGATTGACGATGTGCAGATACGCAAGCCCGTAGTCATTCAGCTTTTTAGCAACACAGCCAAAGGTCTTTTCGGGGTCCTGGTCACTTATGTCATTCAATATACCCATGGGAGAAAGGCGCACGCCGACGCGGTCGGCGTCCCAAATGTCACTCACTGCCTCGACCACATTGAACAGAAGTCTCGCTCGATTCTCGATCGATCCGCCATATTCATCCGTTCGCCGGTTGGTGTTGGAATTGAGAAACTGGTCGAGCAAATAGCCGTTGGCCGCGTGAACTTCTATGCCATCGAACCCGGCTTCGAGCGCGTTCTTGGCTCCGCGTACGTACTGCCGAACTATGTGAGGCACCTCTTCGGTTTGCAACGCGCGGGGCGTTACGAACGGAACCATAGCACCTTCGCCGTCCTCGCCCTCTATAAAAGCCTCTCCACTGGGCTTGATAGCAGATGGCGCGACCGGCAGCATCCCGTCAGGCTGAAGCGATGGATGGGAGATGCGTCCAACGTGCCATAACTGCATAAAGATCAAGCCTCCGGCCTTGTGTACCGCCTCGGTGACTAGTCGCCAGCCCTCAACCTGGTCAAGGCTGTGAATGCCCGGCGTCCAGGCATAGCCTTGCCCCTGAAGGGAGACCTGAGTTGCTTCACGTAATGATGAGGGCGGCGGAGGCCCGTTGCGCGTAGTAGCACGCGTTGAGAGCGGAGGGAATGTTGCCTGGCTGGCGAGCGCGAGAACGGGTGAGCGGCGCCATCACCATCCTGTGCGGAAGGTCGTACCGTCCAACCCGAACCGGTTGAAAGAGACGTTCCGTGGAGGCTCGCGGCAGAGCAGCGGTCGTTTCTACGACATACAGCGAAGCTATCGACATGGCATTTTCATCCAGGAAGTTTCGATGCCAATACATCAACCTTTTCAATGTTGGGTGGATGGGCAAGAAGGTCAGGAGCCTTCGCGACCAGCGCCGCCGCAATTTTGCCGGCAAGATGCGCCTGCCGGCCCGATTCATCGGGGAACGCGTCGAAGATGCCAAAGGTAGATGGCCCCATTTGGATCCCAAACCAAACCGGAGTGCCCGGTTCAGCTTGGGCCAAGGGTAAGGCTCCACGCAGAAACTGAGCGACTTCTTGCTCTTTTCCCGGCTTTGCTTCGAAGCGAATGAGTAGAGCAGCCTTTGTCATCTCTTTCTCCTTCAATTTGTTTAATTCGTGCCCGTGCGCTTGAATCCAGTCTTCGCTGCAGGCCAATAAGTTCTGCTAAAGCGTAGGCAGCCGATGAGGGCGCGGGCCACGCGGAAACGCTTTATCGATTTGCTCGATGTCCGCAATCGACAACTGAAAGTCGCCGGCTCCTGCATTTTCCTCCGTGTGTTCTGGAGTGGAAGCCTTGGGAATTGCAAACAAGCCAGGTTGGCGCACCAAGAACTGAAGTGCGACCTGGCGAGGCGTTGCATGCTGCTCTTCCGCAATCTCCTTCAGCACTCGGCCGCCCCGAGTGCCCGCTCCAGGAAAATTGCCGTGGCCGAAAGGGCTGTATGCAACCACCGCGATCTTGCGCGCCTCGCACCAGGGAATTACAGCGTGTTCAATAGCGCGTTCTTCTAAGTGATAGAGAACCTGATTGCAAACAAGATGGCCGCCATCCGAGATGTTCCACGCTTCTTCTAAATCGGACACGTCGAAATTGCTGACTCCCCACGCTAGGATCTTTCCCTTTTGCCGAAGATCCTCGAAGGCGGCGATCGTTTCTTCTAAAGGATGACTGCCGCGCCAGTGCAAGAGATAAACATCCAACCGGTCGGTCTCAAGACGCGCGAGTGATGCCTCGCAGGCCTTGACCGTTCCGCTACGAGAAGCGTGTTGTGGAAGAACCTTGGAGACCAAGAAGACTTCATTGCGCCGTCCGTCAATCGCCTCGCCTACTACTTCCTCGGCCGCTCCCGAGCCGTACATCTCCGCGGTATCGATGTGATTCATGCCAAGGTCGAGGCCCCGGCGCAAAGCGGCAATCGCGGAGTCACGGTCCCTATCCACGATATACCAAGTCCCCTGGCCGATTACGGAGACCTCGCGTTTCATGGAATCTAATTGACGACGTTCCATATTCCCCCCGGCATTCGGGTCATTCCAGTTAGGGTTCGCGCGATCTTTCTGACCCCTGCTCGCGCCAGCCGCATTGCTGAAATGCCTTAGGCTGCAGGACGCTCTTTCCGTGCCTGGCTGAAGAGCTCGATTACCTTTGGGTTCTCGTGACCGAATGCTTGGCCGCAGAAAGATCATTCATAATCGCGGTATTTCGACAAGAGCGATTGCCGCTGTTGCCGGTCCTTGTTACGCGGTCGCGCCCGTTCACTGGAAGCCTGGGTATGGCTGAGGCTGCTGTGTGGTCACGCTGTGATCTCCTGTCTGGAGGCAAATGCTTCGAGAGCTGTGAGGATCGCCGCCGAGCCGCCTACCTGGCGAAACGGCTGCGGCTCAATTCGATCCTTCCGGAATCTCTTTTCGCCGCGACTTCAATCAATGACATGTTACGAAGCGAATAGAGATACTCCTTGCCGCAATCCAAGCACACCTTGTAGGCGCGGCGCGAAGAAGTGAAGGGCCTAATCAAATTGTGGTGCCGTCAAATGAAAGAGAGACTCCAAAGTGCGCAATAGATTCTGATCCACCGCACGCTTCCCTTGAACTTTCATTGGCGATCTTAGCGGCGAGAGCTCAGGGAAGACAATTCCTCATGAGCAGGAAGACGAGGTCGGCGAGTAGTCTTAAAAGAGGTTCGCCTCAGGTGATACGCCGCCATACGACGATTGCGTTATGCGACAACCCTGCCCAGTGATTGTCAATCCACCCATCGCTGAAGCTAGTGGCACGCATCGTCAACCCGCGGAATATGACGCGGCAAGAGGAGGTTGCCTCAATGTCATATTCCTGTCACAGTTCGGCTTCCGCACTTGCTGAAACCATAACTTGTTGATTCTATGGTGCGCCCAGAGAGATTCGAACTCCCGACCTATTGATTCGTAGTCAATCGCTCTATCCAGCTGAGCTATGGGCGCACAAGGGGTGGACTCACTGAGGATAGCAAGCGATGCCGATGAAATCAAACGGGCAGAGATGCTTGAATCTCTGCCCGTTCTTGCTCCGGAGAGCACTCAGTAGATATGGAAGTTGACTTCGATGGTGATCTCGACCGGAACCGGTTTGCCCTGGTACATCGAAGGCTTGAACTTGTATTGGCGCACTGCCTCTACCGCCTTCTCATCCAGTCCCATGCCCAGCTTGCGCACCACGCGAATCCGCTGCGGCAGCCCATGCGCATCCACGATCAGCGACACCACCGACACGCCCTGATACTTCGCCCGCCGCGCTTCGTCGGAGAACTCGGCATCGACGGAGTAGATCAGCACCGGCGGCGACACACCGCCACCCACGTGATACAAACCGCCGCCGTAGCCGCCGCCCTCGCCCGGCCCATAGCCGGCGCCAGAACCTGACCCGATCCCGCCGCCATCCCCCGAGCCCAGACCCGCACCCGAGCCCGTTCCGTTCGACAGTGGCCCGGTGATATTGGTCCGCGGATCGCCCAGGTTGGGCAGATTGTTATTCGGCAGCGCGATGTTCGGCGGCATCTTGATCGTCGGCTCCACTGCCAGCTTGGGATGCTCGTTCACCGCCAGCATCGGCGGGGTGATCGGCGTCTCGGCAAACTTGGGCAGCTTGCCCTTGGGCGCCTGCACCAGCTCGTGCGCGCCACCGCCGCCACCACCACCCATCGCCGGACCCTTGGGCGCAATCGGACGGAAGGGCGTGATATCGATCGCCGCCATCTGCGGCTTGGGCGGCACCGGCTTGGGATGCATCCGCGCTTCGATAATCAGAAAGATGATCAGACCGATAATCGCAACGTGCGCGCCCACCGAGAGCGACGTCGACAACGGGCCGCGCTTTACCCGGAATGGATCCGGTACCGCCACCGGCACCGAGGTCAGCACCAAAGGCGGAAGCGTCTCCCGCGTAAACAATCCACGCACCGTCCCCAGCCACGTCCGCCACACCGGCTCATCCACCACCGGATTCCATAGGTGCGGCTCGATCGGGGTTATGCGTTTCTCTTGTGCTTCCATGTCGGGCGGGGGCAGGACCTGATTTGTCATAGGCTACTTCTTGACCTGGAACAGACGGTAGCCTGCGGCGCGCCGCCTGTGATGTTTCGATTATCTATGAATGTGTTCTGCTATGTCTCCGGTTCTGCGGGATCCCCTGCACCAAATGGCAACCGATGAGTAACCACAGTCACGTAAATGGCTCTGCCACGACGCGATACTTACTGAGACGACCACTCGGCCGGATTAGTCACACCGAAAAATCAGCGGACCACGCCCGGTCTACAATAGATCATTCCAGATCATGACTTTGCGTGACCAAAACCACACCCCAGACTCCCATGGGCGCCCGGAGCTGAAATCGACCCTGCTCCTGCCCCGCACCGGCTTCCCCATGAAGGCCAATCTGCCCGAAAACGAGCCAAAAAGGCTTGCCGCGTGGACCGAGATGGGCCTCTATGAGCGCATCCGGGAGGCCCGCAGGGGCGCTCCGCAGTACATCCTGCACGACGGGCCGCCCTACGCCAATGGCCCCATCCACCTGGGCCACGCCCTCAACAAATGTCTCAAGGACTTTGTCGTCAAATCGAAGACAATGGCCGGTTTCGATTCGCCCTACGTCCCCGGATGGGACTGCCACGGCCTGCCCATCGAAATCAAAGTGGACGAGCAGCTGGGCCGCAAAAAGCTCGAAATGGACCCAATCGCGGTCCGCGCCGCCTGCCGCGGCTATGCCCAGAACTACATCGATCTGCAGCGCACGCAATTCAAACGCATCGGCGTCCTCGGACGCTGGCAGGACCCGTACACCACGATGTCCAATCAGTACGAGGCCACCACGCTCAAGGCTTTCTATGAGCTCTTTGAGCGCGGGTTTGTCTATCGCGGCCTCAAGCCCGTTTACTGGTGCATCCACGACCGTACCGCTCTGGCCGAGGCCGAGGTGGAGTACGAGATGCACACCAGCCCCAGCATCTACGTGCGGTACGCGCTTACCAGCCCCGGTGAGGCGCTCGATCCGGCGCTTGCCGGCAAGTCCGTCTACGCGATCATCTGGACCACCACTCCCTGGACGCTGCCTGCCTCACTCGCCATCGCCTTCCAGCCGGAGTTCGAATACCTTGCGCTCGAAAACACCGATGGCAACATCTATCTCGTCGCTGCCGCATTGGCGGACGCGGTCAAGCAGGCATGCCATCTGGAATCAGCCCGCGAGATCGCACGCCTCCGCGGCACGCAGCTGGAACGCGCTACATTCCAGCATCCATTCCTCGACCGCTCCATCCTCGGAGTGCTTGCGCACTACGTCACCGCCGACCAAGGCACGGGCGCCGTTCATACCGCGCCGGCCCACGGCATCGACGACTTCTACACCGGCGAACGCTATGGCCTGAATCAGACCACGAAGGTTGACGCTGCCGGCCGCATTCACGAGGGACTGCCGGAGTACAACGGTCTCACCGTCTTCAAGGCGAACCCGGAGATCGTCAAGCTGCTCGAAGCGCGCGGCGCGTTGCTCGCCCGCAACGACATTTATCACTCCTACCCGCACTGCTGGCGCTGCCACAACCCCGTCATCTTTCGCGCTACGGAACAGTGGTTCATCTCCATGGAGACGCTGATCAACCGCGCTGGCGGCGGTACAGTCAGCTTCCGCCAGCGTGCTCTTGAGGAGATCAAGCGCGTGAAGTGGGATCCCGCGTGGGGCGAGGAGCGCATCTCCAACATGATTGCCACCCGGCCCGACTGGTGCATCTCGCGCCAGCGCATCTGGGGTGTGCCCATCGCTTTGTTCCTATGCAAGAAGTGCAACCAGCCATTGCAGGCGCCGGATGTGTACGCACGCGTTGTCGAGCTCTTTCAGCAGCACGGCGGCGATGCCTGGTACGACGGAACTGCGGAGAAGGTGCTTCCCACGGACGCAAAATGCGCTACGGCCGGCTGTGGTGGCACGGAGTTCCGCCGTGAGACCGACATTCTCGACGTCTGGATTGACTCCGGCACCAGCTGGGCCGCTGTGCTCGAAACGCAGCCAGAGCTGCGCTTCCCCTGCGATCTCTATACCGAGGGCGGCGATCAACACCGCGGCTGGTTCCATTCCTCTTTATTGTTCTCGGTAGGCCTGCGCGATATCGCACCCTACAAGGTTGTCGCCACCTCCGGATGGACGCTCGACGAGCAGGGCCGCGCCTTCTCGAAGTCACTCGGCAACGGCGTCGATCCGGTTGACGTCGCGAAACGACTCGGCGGTGAGATCGTGCGCCTCTGGGTGGCTTCGGTCGACTTTCGCGAAGATGTCTCGGCAAGCGAGAACCTGATGCAACGCGTTGCGGACAACTACCGCAATGTGCGCAACACCTTCCGCTTCCTGCTCGGCAACCTGCACGACTTCGACCCTGCCCAGAATGCCGTTGCCTGGGAGAAGCTTGAGCCGCTTGACCGGTACATGCTGGCGCGCACCCGCGAACTCACCACAAAGATACTTGCATGGTACGAGCAGTTCGAGTTCCACCGCATCTACCACGCGGTCAACGAGTTTGCGAATGTCGATCTCAGCGCACTTTACCTCGATGTGCTCAAGGATCGCCTCTACACCTTCGCGCCCAACAATCCGGCGCGCCGCGCAGCGCAGACCGTGTTGTGGAAGATCACCGACGCACTGGCGCGGCTGCTGGCGCCGATCCTTAGCTTCCTCGCCGATGAGGTCTGGCAGCATTTGCCGGCTGGTGCGAAGCGCGATGCAAGCGTCCATACAACGCTCTTCCCTGCACCGGATGATCTTGCTCCCTCAGGACAGGAAGCCCTGCTCGCTGACTGGGCGAAACTGCTTGCCATTCGTGATGTGGCGCTCAGCAGTCTTGAAGAGGCGCGCAAGGAAAAGCGGATTGGCAAGGCTCTGGAGGCGAAGCTGACGCTCGAACTTCCGGCGGAGCCGTTCAAAGTCGCCCGCCGCTATGAGTCTTCGCTGAAAGAACTGCTCAATGTCTCTCAGGTGGAGCTTGTCGGTTCATCCGGCGGCGAAATCCGCGCTGTCACGGCGGATGCCGACGGCGCCAAATGCACTCGTTGCTGGAACTATCGCACCGACATCGGCGTGGATCCACGCTGGCCCACCGTCTGCGGACGCTGCGCGGGCGCGCTGGATGAGATCGGCTTCCCTCCGCTGAACGACGAGGTTCCCGTCTAATGGCTGATGCGACCACCACTGCGGCGCGTCCGGCCGACCGCCGCGGCATCCTCTTTCTCGTATCCGCGCTCATCGTGGTTATCGATCGCATCACCAAGATCGTCGTCGCGCGCAGCATTCCGCTTGGTGGCGCGCATGTCGTCATCCCTAAAATCTTTCGCATCAGTCACGTGCTCAACACGGGGGCAGCTTTCTCACTCTTCGGCGATAGTGCATCGCCGGAGCGCGTGCGCTGGCTGCTGGTCGCCTTCTCGCTGATCGCCGCGGTCATCGTGGCCATCGTGCTTGTACGCATGGGACGCCGTGTTACGGCGACCACCTTCGGTCTTGCGCTCATCCTTGGGGGCGCCATCGGCAACGCCTACGATCGCATCCGCACCGGCGCCGTCATCGATTTCTTTGAGGTCCACATCGTCAACTATCACTGGCCCGACTTCAACGTCGCGGACTCGGCTATCGTCTGCGGCGGGATCCTGCTGGTCCTGCATTCGTTGATGGCAACTCGCTCCAACGAGTAACGTGACCCGCCACCCCCCACCCCCTCCGGTCCGGGAGGGCACTTGCTAAATGCTTTCCATCGTTCGACTTAGGGTTGCTCCCGAAGCCTAAAATCGTCCAGGCAAAGGACTTACGCGTAAATTCTTCTTTTGATTGGACTTAGAAGCCAAGGTTTGAAGGTGTGTTCCTGCGGTGTTGGTCAATTCGAGATTTGTCCCCTATTTCTAATGGTAGCGAATTGCGCGAGTTGACCTGCCAACTATTTGCTACTTTCATGGGTACGTTCCCACAACGGGACTCGCTGGACTTGACACAGGACGCTGGGAACTACCCCACCCTAGCCTTGCTAGGATGGGGCACCCAGCCTCTGGCTGGCGAAGCTTGGCAGAATTACTTCCGTATTGCCGACAATTCGCCAGGAATCCGAATTGCGACCAGTGGTGCGTCTCAATGACTGACTCGCCCTGTAGTCAACAGTTGAGGTTTGAGCCACTTGAAGATCTCTGGACACTTGCCGCCTTGGCAATACCGATCCCCTACGGAAGGGTGCTAAGAAACTTCTTCATCTCGTCGATCACTTGCGCCTCATTCGAGCGGTAGACGTAATGGTCCGCGTTCGGAATGCGAACGACGCGGGCGGTCGGAACTCCGCGGGCAAAACTTTCGGCGCGTGCCGAGCAGGCTGCTGTATCCGCAGCAAGTCGCGCTGCTCTGCGTTGCGGGTCGTTCGGAAAGAAGTGGCTCCAATCGTGAGGGCAGGCAACGATCGCGAGGACCGGAACGGGGATGGATGTGTACTTTTCCACGCCGAAGTTCAGCGCGGCCCCGATCGGCGACCGCGGCGGCAGCGGAGGCATGGTCTTTACATCTTGATTGCTCTGGTGAAGAACGGTCTCGAACCTTGCAATGGCAATTTCAAGTTCGCGTAGCTTCTCCTGCTCATCGACCCCACCAGCTTCAATCTGCTCGATGCGTTTCTTGATGCCGTTCATCTCGATCTCCACCTGCGGATGGGCGGGATCATAGAAAGACCAACTCGCTACGGCATCAAGATAGACGAGGCCGGATACCTTATTCGGAAAGCGACTGCCGATTGAGCTTAGCTCCTCACCCGCAAGCGAGTGCCCCACCAGAACAGGGCGTTCAATCCGAAGCGCTTGCATGACGGCGAGGACATCATCTCCAAGGCGATCTGCTGAGTAGTTCCCGTTCGCCGGCGCCGGCTTGCTGGACGCGCCAAAACCCTTGCGCGTAACTGCGTAGACATGATTCTTGCCAGTAAACTTCGGGGCAAAATTATCGAACGCATGAGCGGTATCTCCGCTGCCCGCCAGGAAGATGAGCGGTCTGCCGCGTCCTCCCCAATCAAGCACTTCAAGCTGAACACCTTTCTCAACGGTGACAAACCGAACCTTGTGCGGTGAGGAATCTGTCTGCGCAGGCGCCTTCAGAGAAACTGCGAGCGACGCGATCAAAAGAAAATGTAAGCTCCTCATTTTGCGCACAGGACCCTCCCGGAACGATGGGAGCCACAATTTGCCAAATTATAAAGAGGGGATCGGTACTGACAAACTCGTTCACCCCCGCGATCCCGCAGGTGGTCAACGAGCGCATTATCGCCGAGTCGCTCATTGAGCATTGTGAAAGACCCAAGTTCGCGGATTGGGGTCAGATCACCGCCTACTCGGAAGTTATGCCGAGGGCGGGTCAACCGGGCTCGTCGATTTATGAGATAGGTTCTACCACCAGCACGGAATTCAACTCCGCCGTGCGTTACCCCATGGCCAGACTTTGCTCACACTCCATGGCCAGACTTTGCTCACACTCCATGTTCGATCCGGCATTCGCGCCAACTCGATTTCCTATCCATGATCGACGATATACTGAAGGGTGCATCCTCAGCCCCTGGAAGTGACTACGGACAAGCCCCCAGTGAACGACGCTATCGTGATCCGCGGCGCGCGGACCCACAATCTGAAAGGCATCGACTGCGAGATCCCGCACGGCAAGCTGACGGTAATCTCGGGCGTCTCCGGGTCGGGCAAATCGTCGCTTGCCTTTGACACCATCTACGCCGAGGGACAGCGTCGCTATGTCGAATCGCTCTCCGCCTACGCACGGCAATTCCTGGAGCGCATCGAGAAGCCGGACGTGGATTTGATCGACGGCCTCGCGCCTGCTATTGCCATCAAGCAGAAAAACTCCACGCGCAACCCGCGCTCTACCGTCGCCACCGCTACAGAAATCTACGACTACATGCGGCTGCTCTATGCCCGGTGCGGCACCATGCACTGCATCGTCTGCAACAACCTGGTCCGTCGAGATTCTGTCGACGAGATCGCCGCGGCGATCCTTGCGCTGGGCGAGGGCAGGCGTCTGCATGCGCTCTTCCCTGTCGAGGCGCGCCGGCCACCGGCATCGGAAGATCTCGCGGTCGGCGAGCATCCGAAGGATGAGCCCGTGAAGCCGAAGCGCGGAGCCAAGAAGGCGCAGGCCGGGACAAAAGCCGGCGCGGCGCCAATCCGTGAGCCCATCTCCGACGCGCTCCGTCAGCGCCTCACGGACCTGCGCACCCGCGGCTTCAATCGTCTCTATCAGGCGAATCGCATCTTCGAATTCTCCTCGCCCGAGTCGCTGCTAGAGATCGACTTCACCCAGCCAGTCTTCGTGCTCGTCGACCGGATCGCTGTGTCGGCGGAGAGCCGTGCCCGCATCGTCGACGCCGCCGAGATCGGCTATCGCGAATCCGGCGAGATCATCTTCGAAGTGGTCCCGCGCGAGGACGATGGCAAATCGCGCGAGCGCCTGCGCTTCTCCCGCGAGTACGAGTGCAAGCATTGCCATCGCCTCTATCGCGAGCCTGAGCCGCGCCTCTTTTCCTTCAACAATCCGTATGGCGCCTGTCCGCGCTGCCAGGGCTTCGGCAACACCATCGACTTCGATCTCGACCTCATCATCCCAGACAAGGGCAAGACGCTCGATGACGGCGCGATCGATCCATGGACACGACCCAAGTACCGGCCGTATCACACAGAAATGCGCCGCGCCTGTCGTGAGCAAGGCATTCCCCTCAACGTACCGTGGTACGACCTGACCGCTGCCCAGCAGGGCTTCGTGCTCGAAGGCAACGGCGGCAGCTTTCCCGGCGTGCATGGCTTCTTCCAGTTGATGGAGCGCAAGAAGTACAAGCTGCATGTGCGGGTCATGCTTTCGAAGTATCGCGGCTACGCCCGCTGCCCGGAGTGCAAGGGCGAGCGCCTGCGTGCCGAAGCGCGCGCAGTGCTCGTGGATGGCCGGAACATCTGCCAGACCGCCGCGCTCACCATCGGAGCCGCACATCAATTCTTCTCCGCGCTGAAGCTCAGCCGCGAGCAGGAAGAGATCGCCGGATCGATTTTGAAAGAAGTGCAGCAGCGGTTACGATTCCTCGACTCCGTGGGTCTCGACTATCTCACGCTCGAACGGCTTGCCTCCACGCTCTCCGGAGGCGAAGCGCAGCGCATCCAGCTCGCCACGTCGCTCGGCTCCCAGCTAGTCGGCGCTCTCTACGTGCTCGATGAGCCTTCCATCGGCCTGCACACACGCGATACCGCGAAGCTCATTCGCATCCTCGAGAACCTGCGCGACCTCGGCAATACCATCCTGGTCGTCGAGCATGACCCCGACGTCCTGCGCTCCGCCGATTACCTGATGGACCTTGGGCCCGGCGCCGGCGAATACGGTGGGAAGCTGCTGGCCGCAGGCACCGTCGACGAGGTCGAGCGCAATCCCGACTCGCTTACGGGCCGGTATCTCTCCGGCGCGCTCACCATTCCGGTGCCCACGCGCCGCCGCGAGCCTGGTCGCGAGAAGCTCGTGCTGCGTGGCGCCCGCGTTCACAATCTGCGCGGCATTGATGTCGAGATTCCGCTGGGTATGCTGGTCTGCGTCACCGGCGTCTCTGGCTCAGGTAAGTCCACGCTGGTACACCAGGTGCTCTATCGCGCTGTAGCGCACGCTCTCGGCCAGACCGAGGGTGGCGATCCCACCGGTCTCTATCGCGAGCTCACCGGCGCCGAGCGGCTGAACGACATCATCCTGGTCGATCAGAATCCGATCGGCCGCACCCCGCGCTCCAATCCGGTCACCTATATCAAGGCCTTCGACAGCATCCGCGAGCTCTTTGCTTCGCAGCCGGAATCGGAGCGGCGCGGCTACAGCGCCGGCCACTTCTCTTTCAATGTGCCGGGCGGCCGCTGCGACGTTTGCGAGGGCGACGGAACGGTCACTGTCGAGATGCAGTTCCTCGCCGATGTCGAGCTGCCCTGCGAAGAATGTAACGCCACCCGTTACAAAGCCTCGACCTTGGAGGTCCGCTACAAGGGCAAGAACATCTCCGAAGTGCTGCAACTTTCCGTCAAAGAGGCGCTGCGTTTCTTCGCCGGCCACCCGCGCATTCTCGACAAGCTGGCAGTCCTCGACGAGGTTGGCCTCGGCTATGTGCGATTGGGACAATCCGCCACTACGCTTTCCGGCGGCGAGGCGCAGCGCGTAAAACTGGCGGCACACCTTGCCTCCGCCCGGACGTCTAACGGCAAGATAGCCCGTTCGCGTACGCTCTATATTCTCGACGAGCCGACCACCGGTCTGCACTTCGATGATGTGGGCAAACTGCTTCACGCCTTCCGCAAACTCATTGATGGCGGAGGCTCGCTTCTGGTAATCGAGCACAACCTGGACGTGATCAAATCCGCCGACTGGGTGATCGACATGGGTCCGGAGGGTGGCAATGCCGGAGGAGCCATTGTGGCGACCGGCACGCCGGAAGAGATCGCCGCTGCGCAGGGTTCGCACACGGGTTATTGGCTTAGCCGCATGCTGAAGAGCTCTCCGGAGCCAGCGGAAGTAGCAGTTTAAGGATTGATCATGAAGTTGCTGTTTTTATGCTGTTTACTTGTATGTGTTGAAGGCTTGGCGCAACAGACTTCCCTCCCTGCCGGTACTCGCGATCCCGACGAGCCTGTCACCCCGCCCTCGACTTTGTCCTCCGCCAAGCCTGCGGGAATCGCGGCGGCCCTTGCTGCTGCCGAGGACAAGATCGAAGCCCATGACTACGACGCCGCCCGGCCCGGGCTGCTGGGCTATCTCCAACAACACCCAGGCGATGCCCGCGCGCGCTTCGATCTTGGCTTCGTCGAAGACTCTACTGGCCAGCAGGACGCAGCAGAGCGCGACTATCAAAAGGCTATCGCCGCCGATCCAAAGCAGTTCGAGTCTCACGCCGCGCTGGGCCTGCTCTACGCCCAGACAAACCGGGCTCAACAAGGCGTTGCCGGAGCTTTCCGACCGCGGCTCAGCTCGAACCCGCCAACCATGACGCGGCGGCCAAAGCGCAGGTATGGCGCAGCTTGGCGCAGATCCAGCTCTCCAGCGACCCCGCCGCTGCAAAACAGTCGCTTCTGAAGGCATTGCAGCTCGTCCCCGGCAGCGACACGCCTGCCGATCTGGTGCTCACCGGTCAGATTGCCGAAGCCAACGAGGACCCGAACGATGCCGTCATCGCCTACAAACGCGCTCTGGCGGCGGATCCCGCCTCCGCCGGCGCCACCTCCGGGCTGGCGCACCTGCTGTTGCAGCAAAAGAAGCCGGCGGAGGCGGAGCCGCTGCTGCGCGCCGCCATCGCCAGGCACCCGGAGGACGCCGGACTCGCTGCTCAACTCGCCACGGCACTCTCGGCACAAGGCAATGACGCCGAGGCAATCACGACGCTGGAGAGGCTGCATCAGCTTCAGCCGGCGAATAGCGCTGTCACCGGCATGCTGGCCGACGCCTACCTGCGCATCGGCGCTCCGGACAAAGCCGCTCCGCTGCTTGCCGAAGCCGTCCAGGCCGCGCCGGACAACGCCACCCTGCTCACCGACTACGGGCAAAGCCTGATCTACACCAAGCAGTTTTCCGCTGCAGTTCCCGTTCTGGAACGCGCCGACAGCAGCCGACCCGAAAGGCGAGGAGGCTTGGGGTGGACTCGCCTTTGCGCATTCCCAGCTTCATCAGGATGCCTCGGTGCTCAAGGATCTTTCGGCGCGACAAAAAATCGCGGCTGACACCCCAGAAACATTGTTTCTGTGGGCAACTTCGTACGATAATCTGCACCAGATGAAGACAGGCGGCTGAGTATTACGACAGATTCCTCGCAGCCGCTCACGGCAAGTATCCAAACGAGGAATGGCAGGCGAAACATCGGCTGGTGGCTCTGGGACACGGCCACTAACCGCGCACGGAAAGTCCGAGGTGCGCTATGCGTCCAATCGGTCTGCTCCTGTTCATCGCGCTTCTCCTCCCCACGCTCAGCCATGCTTCCAGCATGGAACAAGCCCCTCGATCCGGTCGCGCTCTCCGCGCTGGCTGCGAAGGCAAGTCTGGCGTCACCGAAGGAACAGTGCTTCCTTTACGCGGAGCTGGTGCACCAGATGACCGAACTTGCCGGCCGTCAGCTAAGCCAGGGCGAGGACCCCTCGGCCACGCTGCGCGCGGTGCGTGATTACACGCAGAAGATCCACCTCGCCGAGGCAAAGGATAATAAGCGGCTCAAGAATGCGCAGATCCTGATGGAACACACAGCTTTTCGCCTGACTGAGTACCTGCACTCGGCTGGCCTCGACGACCGGCCAATCCTCGAATCGACGTTGAAGAATCTGAACCAGGTACAGAATGAGCTTATGATGCAGGTGTTTCGCCACTGAATCATTTGCCGTCCACTCTCCCAATACGCAGCCTCCGATGAGCTTCACGCAACGCACCTTGTTGCGCGTGCTGTGTGCCTTTTCCTCGTCTCATAGCGCCCATGCACAACGCTCCAAGGATCCGCTTACGCCGGACCAGGAGGAGCAGGTCCGCGCGGTCGCGGATCAGCCGAACGAGCGCGTCAAGCTCTACATCAAGTTCATCGAGCAGCGCACCGATGCCATCCACCACGCGGTAGTGCGTCCCGCCATCCAACATCCGGGCATCGAGATTCACGATCGCATGGAAGAGATGACGCGGCTGGTGGATGAGCTGCAGGACAATCTTGATGCCTACGACGAGTCGCACGACGACGTTCGCAAGTCGCTCAAGTTCCTGCTGGAGCGCGTGCCGAAGTGGCAATCCGTGCTGCAGGAGCCGCCCGGCTCTCCCGACTATGATTTCGCGCGCAAGACCGCGCAGGACGCGGTGGACGGCCTTACCCAGTCGGCAACTGAACTGCTGAAGTCTCAGGAAGAGTATTTCGGCAAGCACAAGCCGGGGAAAGAGACCAAGAAACCTCCCGAGTGATAACGGGCCTTCCTTGCAGGCTTCATCACCGCCGTTGCGTCCTTCTGCGTGCCTGCGCATCTACCAGTTGACAGCAAATGACGGGAGATGGCATGGAAGCCGCACTCAGTTTTCTCGAGCGACTGGTAGGCATCGGCATCGGCATCTTTGCTCTCTATCAGTGCTTTCAGCTCGGAGACACCGGCCGCTTGGCTCGTCCGGCTGTCGGCTGGACAGTGCGCGTCTGCCTCATCGCCGTGGCGGCCGTCTGTTTCTTTTCCGTAGCGCGGCTGGTCGGCACGCGCTGAGCCCGATTGGCTGAACCACCACCTGAACCGAGCGCAGTCACTGATACGTGGTGTTCATCGGCAGAGATGCTACGCTAGCGTTGACGTGAGTCCCGAGCTACACCAGATATTTCAGGACGAGTATCGCGTGGTCCGGCCACGCGCGCCTATGCCGCCGATGCAGGTGCGCTTCCGCCGCTTCACCACGCTCAACACCACCATCCGGTTGCGCGAAGGCAATCTGCATGTCTCGCTCTCCGATGTTCTGGAGGGCGCGCCGGAGCCGGTACTGCGCGCCATTGCTCACATCCTCATCGCGAAGCTCTATCGCAAGCCGCTCGATGCGCGGCACACGCGCAGATACCGGCACTTTTCTTCCAGCGAATCGGTGATGCGCCAGACCGAGCTCATCCGCCAGATGCGCGGGCGCAAAACGATCCTCGGCGCCAAAGGCCGCTATTACGACCTCGACGAGATCTTTGAAAGCCTGAACCAGCGCTTTTTCTACGGGCTGATGGGACGGCCACAGTTGACCTGGAGCAGCCACATGGCACGGCGCAGCCTGGGCCACTATGACCCGGCGCACAACACCATCGTGGTCAGCCGGGTCTTCGATCGCTGCAACACACCGCGCTGCGCAGTCGAGTATCTCGTCTACCACGAGATGCTGCACCTGAAGCATCCGGTCACGGTGCGCTCGGGGCGGCGCTGCGTGCATTCGCGCGCCTTCCAGCAGGACGAGCGTCTTTTTCCCGAACTTGCGGGGGCTCGCGCCTATCTGAAGCAACTGTAAGCATCAGCGGCGATCTGTACGGCAAAGGGGCCAACCTGATGCGACCCCCACCCCCCTCCCGTGCCGGGAGCCCGGAGCAGAAGTCCTTTGTCTGGTTAGGGTTAAAGCGGGTCCCGACGGCCAAAATCGTCCATCCAAAGGGCTTAGCCGTAAATTCGTCCAGCGATTGAAGTTAATGCCCTACGAAGAGCGAATTTGGCATGGGCGATAGAGCCCTCTCGCGCCAAACAACTTGCCCTATTTCCAGCATAGCGACTTGGGAGAGGTATCATGCCACGATTTCGTCACAATCGCGGATGCAATTCCGAAATGGAACACTTTGGCATGACGGATACCCTTGAAAACCTGGCGGTTCTTACGTCGCCGGAGCAGCCCGCGCCGTGCGCGCCGCGGCGTGACGCCGTGCCCAGACGATGAGCGCAACACCGACGATCATGGAGCCGATGCTCGCCACCTGCGCGTTGCTCATTCCGAAATAGATCCGCGGGTTGATACGGATGAACTCGACCAGAAAGCGCGCCAGCCCGGAGAGCACCAGGTATTCGCCGGTAATCTCACCCGGATTGCGCCGGCCTCGCTTCCACAAAATTGCCGCGATAATCAGTGCGGCGATGAGTTCATAGATCGGGGTCGGATGCACGCGCTGCACCGTCGGGACCAGCCCGTGCGGAAAACACATCCCCCAGGGAAGGCTGGTAGGAATGCCGTAGTCTCCATCGCCGGAAGTGAGGCAGCCGATGCGGCCCACGCCATAGCCCACCGCGGCTGCCGGCGCGGCCAGGTCCAGCATGCCGAGAGCGCCCACTTTCGCCGCGCGGCCCTGCCACATCAATGTCAGAATGCCGGCGATCAGCCCGCCATACCAGGCAAAGCCGGCGCGATCGAAGAGCGTTGCCCCCGGGTAGTGCATCAGCATCGCCGGGTCTTCCAGGACGTGCCACAGCTTGGCGCCGATGACACCCAGAACGGTGACGAAAGCCACGACACTGATGGCATCCGCCTGGACATGGAAGCGGCGGAAATTGAGATGGAGCACGTAGCCGGCGCAGACCGCTGCCAGCCAGAGCATGAGACCGAAAGTGCCGATGGTGAGCGGGCCTAGATGAATAAATGGATACATTTGGGCAGGTTCCCCACAAGTATAGTCAGCGCGGCGATACTGGGTGAAGATAGGTTATGGCCACGCCAATCCGATCCTCGTACCTGCCTGCACATCCGCCCGTGCTGATCAGCCGCGAAGCGATTGCAAGCCGGGTTGCGGAGATTGGCGCGGAGATCGATCGCGACCTTGCCGGCGAGGCGGTGCTGCTGGTCGGCGTGCTCAAGGGCGCGGCGATTTTTCTTGCCGACCTGGCGCGCGCGATCAGCATTCAGTGCACCTTCGACTTCGTCGCGGTCTCCAGCTACGGCAAAGGCACGCGTTCGAGCGGCGCGGTCAAGCTCATCAAGGATCTCGACCATCCGATTGAGGGGCGCAATATCATTCTGGTGGAGGACATCCTCGACACCGGGCTGACCTTGTGCTTTCTGAAGCGGATGCTCATGCAGCACCGGCCACGCTCGCTGCGAGTCGCCGCGCTTCTGGACAAGCCGGAGCGCCGCATCGAGCCGATCCAGGCCGAGTATGTGGGCTTCAGCATCCCCAATCATTTCGTCATCGGCTATGGCATGGATTACGCGGAACGCTTCCGGAATTTGCCTGATATTTGCATCTTCCCGCCAGATGCCGCCGACTGATTTGTAGCTGGCAACTCTGCCGGGTTTTCTGCGTCCATCAGGATGGTGGCATTTTGCGCCACCGATTGAAGTGCGGAATTGGAGTGCGAAAATGAGAGTCATGGAACCGAACACCTCCGACGAAGCTGTTGTCGAAACTCGCGGCACGTTTGACGCCGCCGCTTTTGCCGCAAACGCACTGGCCACACCAGCCAGCCTGGCTGCCGTGCTGGACCATACGCTGTTGAAGCCGGAGGCGACACGCGATCAGGTGCTGGCCCTGTGCCGGGAGGCGGCAGAACAGCGCTTCGCCTGCGCCATGGTGAATCCCGCATGGGTACCGCTGGCGACCTCGGCCCTGGCCGGCACTGCCGTACCCGTTGGCGTGGTGATCGGATTTCCCCTCGGCGCCAATCTTTCTACCACCAAGCGCGATGAAGCACGCGAGATGGTAAAGATGGGCGCGCGCGAGCTGGACATGGTGCTGAACATCGGCATGTTGAAGAGCGGGTTGTACGAGCAGGCCGAAGCGGACATCCGTTCGGTTGTGGAGGTTGGCCGAGCCGCAGGCGCGATCGTGAAAGTGATCCTCGAGACCTGCCTGCTCACCATGCCGGAGAAGCTGCGCGCCGCGGAGATGGTCATCCACGCCGGAGCGGATTACCTGAAGACCAGCACCGGCTTTTCCACTGGAGGAGCCACTGCTGCCGATGTCGCGCTGCTCCGGGGTATTGCGGGCGACAGATGTGGAGTGAAGGCCTCCGGCGGCATTCGCACGCTCAGCGATGCGCGCGCGATGCTCGAAGCGGGCGCGACCCGCATCGGTGCCAGTGCCGGTATGCGCATTGTTGAAGAGCTGAATGCCGCGCTTGCGGCCACCGCGCAAACCGCACCCATTTGAGCAACTGAAGGGGCCGTGACGGCCACATTGCCGCTGGTCCGCTGCGCTATGATGACTCGATTGCCCGCCCCGTCCGGGGCACAGGCAGTGGAGCGAAATCTGTGAAGGATGACGGCCAGCAGGATCGGCCCCACGACCGGCCTTCGGACAGCTTCGAAGGAGATTACCGACCGGCCAGCGAGAGCGGCGCGGCGCGTGCACGTGTCCGCACCGAACCCATCCAGCTCGCGTTCCTCATGCGGCTGGCGAACGCGCTCAACGCCACGCTGGATCTGCAGACCATCATGCATCAGACGGCGGAGCTGGTCCGCGCCGTCATGGACTTCCGCATCTTCGCCATCCTGCTGCTGAATGACCGCACCAATGACTTGCGCATGCGCTTCCAGATCGGCCATACGCCGGAGACGGAGCGACGCCGCTTCCGCATCGGCGAAGGCATCATCGGCGAAGCTGCCGCGCGCAAAGAGCCGGTCCTGGTCAACGATGTGCGCTCGGCGAAGAACTATGTCTCCGCAAATGAGGCCGTGCGCTCCGAGCTGGCGGTGCCGCTCATCGTCAAGGGCCGCGTCATCGGCGTCATCGACATTGAAAGCGAAGAGGTCGGCTATTTTCAGGAGGAGCAGCTTCGTCTGCTCGAACTGACGGCGTCGCGCGTTGCCGTGGCCATCGAGAATGCCCGGCTATACACACGCGTCTCCCGGCAGGCGCAGACGCTTGCAGTGCTCACCGAGATCTCGCGCGACCTGAGCTCGATCCTCGATCTAGACGAGTTGCTGGAGCGCATCGGGCACCTGCTGCGGCGGCTGATCGATTATCAGATGTTCTCCATCCTGCTGCTCAATGAGCGCGACCATGTGCTGGAGACGCAGTTTGCGGTGCGCTTCGGCGAGCGCTATGTTCCCATCGAACGCGTGCCCCTTGGCCGCGGGCTGGTGGGCGTTGCCATGCAGACGCAGGCGCCCGTGTACGCACCGGATGTGCGACGCGACCCTCGCTATCATCTGGTCAATCCGCTTACACGATCGGAGCTGGCTGTGCCGCTCGTTTACAAGAAGAAGGTGATCGGCGTGCTCGATCTGGAGCACACGCGCGCCAATTATTTCAATGAGGATCACCAGCGCACCATTGTCACGCTGGCCGCGCAGATTGCGATCGCCATTGAAAACGCGCGGCTCTATCAGAGGGTTGCCCAGCAGGAGCAGCGGCTGGAGCACGATCTGGAGATGGCGCGCGAGGTGCAGCTTCGGCTGCTGCCGCAATCGCGCCCAAAACACCAATACGCCGAGTTTGCATCGCGCTTTCTGCCGGCGCGGACCATCGGCGGCGACATGTACGACTTCCTGCACTATGACAATTACCGCACCGGGATCGCGCTGGGAGACGCCAGCGGCAAGGCCGCGCCGGCTGCTCTGTATGCCGCGCTGGTCAGCGGTATCATGCGCGCCGCCGCACCACGGGCATTGCATCCGGAAGAGATGCTGCGGCTGCTCAACGATTCGCTGCAGGAGCGGCGGGTGGACGCGCAATACGTCACGATGGTCTACGCGGTGTGGAACGATGAAGATCAGACGCTGGAGATCGCGAACGCCGGCGCCGTGCAGCCGCTCATCTGCCGCAATGGCGAGGTGGAGACGATCCATGCAGAAGGCTTCCCTCTCGGGCTCTTCCCCGATGTCTCCTATGAGCAGTTCACGCTCTCGCTGCGTCCCGGCGACTCCGTTGTGTTCTTCAGCGACGGCCTCGCCGACGCGCAGAATCCTGAAGGAGAGATGTTCGGAACCGAGCAGCTCTCTGAAATCGTGCAGCAGAACGCATTTCTAGGCGCGGATGAGCTGGCCGATTTGATTATGGACAGGATCAGCAGCTTCCAGGCCGGCGCCGAACACTTCGACGACGAGACGCTGATCGTGCTGCGCGTCCACGATGCGGCCTCTGCAGGCCCAGCCAACTGACGCACACGTTGTAACCTGAGAACATCCCTTGATTGGAGTCTTCGCTTGTCTCAAGCCACAGCGACCCGCGTGATCGCGCCCGCCCGCAACCTGCTCGGTAGCCTGCGCCTGCCCGGCGACAAGAGCATCTCCCATCGCTACGCCCTGCTGGGCGGACTTGCCCATGGCACCACGCAGCTCGAAAATTTCTCGACCGGCGCCGATCCGGCCAGCAGCCTGGGCTGCGTGGCAGCGCTGGGCGCGAAGGTGACGCGCGATGGCGCGAGCATCATCATTCAGGGCTGCGATGGCGAGTTTCAGCCCTCCAGCGCGGCGCTGGACTGCGGCAACTCCGGCTCGACCATGCGCATGCTCGCCGGCCTGCTTGCATCGCAACGTGGGAGCTTCACGCTGGTTGGCGATAGCTCGCTGAGCCGCCGCCCCATGGAGCGCATCCGCAAGCCGCTTGAAGCGATGGGCGCACGCATCACCCTGACAGATGGGCATGCACCTTTCACCATCGAAGGCGCGCCGCTGAAGGCGATCGACTATGCGACCCCAGTGCCGAGCGCGCAGGTGAAGACTGCTGTGCTCTTTGCCGGCTTGCATGCGAATGGCACAACGACGGTGACAGAATCCGTCCGCACCCGCGACCATGGCGAGATTGCGCTGGAGGCTTTTGGCGTCAGGCTCGCGCGCCACTTGATTCGGTCAGCATCGCTGGCGGCCAGCAGCTCCAGGGCGTGAACGCCGTCATACCGGGCGACATTTCCTCCGCTGCCTTCTTTCTCTGCGCGGCGGCGCTCTTCCCCGATTCCGGTCTGCTGCTGGACAATCTCGGATTGAATCCGACCCGCGCCACGCTGCTCGATGTGCTGGCTACGCTGGGCGCGAAGACCTCAGTTCTCAATCTTGAACAGCGCAATGGCGAGCTTACCGGCACCGTGCAGCTGGTTGCGCCCAAGGACGGACTGACCGGCGCTACCATCTCCGGCGCGCTGGCCGCGCAACTCATCGATGAGCTGCCGGTGCTGGCCGCCATCGCACCCTACACGCGGAATGGCATCCGCATCCGCGACGCGAAGGAGCTGCGGGTCAAGGAATCGGACCGCATTGCGCTGGTTGCGGAGAATCTGCGCCGCATGGGCGCCGAAGTCAGTGAGGTTGAGGACGGACTCGACGTGCCGGGTGGGCAGACTCTGCATGGGGCGGAGATCGATTCAGGCGGCGACCATCGCATCGCGATGGCTTTCTCCGTTGCGGCGCTGCGGGCAGAGGGCGAATCCATGATTCAGGGCGCCGAGTCGGCAGACATCTCGTTCCCGGAGTTCTTCAGCCTGCTCGATCAGGTGGCGATTCGCTGAACGAATTGCGGAGGTTCCCGTGCATGTAGTGCGTCAATCCGCGTTGCCGCTGGTCGGGATGTCGTATGAATTTGTAGGACGAGACCACGGGCCGACAGGCATCTCGTTCTTCCTGGTAAACACCAGTGAACCGGGGCGGCGTGTCCGCCTGCATAAACATGATTACGATGAGGTCGTTCACGTGATCGAGGGCGAGTCCACGTGGACGATTGGTGACCAGCAGGTCATCGCCCGAGCGGGCGACACCGTGGTCGTCCATGCAGGCGAGCCGCATGGCTTTGTGAACAGCGGGCAGGGGCAGTTGCGTCAGATCGACATACACCTGCACCCTACCTTTGAGACAACCTGGCTGGAAGAGTAACTCTTTCGCTCTACTGCGGCGGCGCCTGTTGCTGCTGCGGCTGCGCTTGGGGCATGGGCGAAGGCGCTGCCACCGGTGGAGTGTGCAACTGTTGTTGTTGCGAGGGCAAGTTCGTCTCCGAACTCTTTGGCGCCGGTTCGAGGCCGGGAATCGTGACCTGCTGGGTTACCGTGCCGGAGACACCATCGCCGATGCTGATGTTGTACTCGGTCAGCGTGTTGGCAAGGATCTGCTCCAGCGAGGCGCGGTCTTTCGCGTATGTCGCCATCGCGGAAGTCACCGTATTCTCAGCGGCGGCCAGGCTGCGCTCCTGCTGCAAGACCAGCGCGGTTGTCGAAGCACCATATTTGAACTTCTTCTTCTCGGCATCGAGCGCCTGCGTGTTGTACTCGCGGGTTGCCTGCGCCGCCTGCACTGCTGCGCGGTCGTTGGTCAGCGCATACTGCGCGTTGATGACTCCGATGCGAATCTGCGTATAGAGCTGCTCCAGCTTCAGCTGGTCCTGGCGAAACTCGAGCAGTGAGCGCGATTCCAGCGCCTGCGCCGGTCGGTTGCGAAGTGGAATGGAGACGTTGACACCAACACCACGATCCGGTGTATTTCCGTTGAACAGACCTCTGAAGACGTCGCTGTAGCCTCCCGGGGTGATGGTGCAGCCTTGAGGGCCATTCTCGGTCAGACTGCAATTCGGGTTTGCCGCACCGCCAAGCGCAGTTGACCCATAGAACCCATATAGATCCACCGTCGGCCGCAAGCCGTTTTTCACGCCTTTGAGCGTGATCTGATCGTTCTTCAGGTTCAGAACTGCCTGCTCGATTTCCGGCCGGTTCTGATTGGCTTCCTTTACCAGATCCTCCACTGCCGCTGTTTCCTCAGGCATTTCAATCAAGGAAACGCGATCCGTGGGAATCACCGGCGCTTGTGATAAAGCGGGATCGTTGAGATTCTTGGCAATCGCCTGCTTCATCACCAATTGCTGGTATTCAAGGTTCGTTTGCCCGGTAATGAGCGTCTGCTTATCCTGCGCCACCTGATTGTCGGCATTGAGAACATCCAGGGGCGCAAGTGTTCCGATCTGCAACTGCTTGCGGTTGTCGGAAGCTACCTGGGTCGATTGATCGAGCGCACGCTGCGCGGACTGCACGTATTCATACGCACTCACCAGCGCCCAGTAGATGTTCTCCACCTGGTTGATGGTGTAGAGCAACTGCTGACGGAACGCCGAATCCGTGATACGCCGGTTGTTGATCGCCTGGGCCATGAACCGGGTATTCACCCCAATACCAAAACCATTGAGAAGGTGTTGCGTGATCTGCGCCTTGAAGTTTGAGCCCAACTCGGGGCTGTAACCGCTGCGGAAGCTGTTGGTCGTGACTCGCGAATTTTGAAAACCTACGGTGAGCGTAGTGCCCGTCCTATAGCCCTGCTGATACTGGAAGTTATAGGCATTGGTGTTTTGGATGAGCGTAGGCGCACCGGTGATGAACTGGTTCGGCTCTGGCGTCGTAGCACGCTCCAATTGGACGGTCCCCGTCAGCAGTGGGTCGGACACGGTGGGCGCAGGTCCTTGTCCGTTCGCAGTCAGCACCAGGCCGCTCGCTCCAGTGCCAGCTCCGGAAGCGCCCGCCGATGTGCCTCCGGGGCCACCGCCGGCGGTGAGTGTCGAACTGCTGCCGCCCAATGTGCCGGTCACGAGACCGGCCGGAGAGCCCAGCAGCGACGCGCCAGCCCGCGACCGCACGATGTCCGTGTCTGAGATATTCAGGTTGTATCGTGCAATCGCGATATCGAAGTTGTTCTCAAGCGCGAGCATGACGGCATCGCTCAGGCTCAGATAAATCTTCCCGTTCTTCAGCAGATCGGTCAGCCGCGGAGAATTGAAGACGCTGGGAGTATCGATCGAAGTCGCCTTATAGGGCGCAATCGGGTTGGGAAAATGCGAGGGTGTGTCGCGGAAATCCCGCCCACTCGGACGCATGTAAAGGGGCAGGGTTGCGTTCGGCGCCGGCTCCGCGGGCAGGCCTGCAGTTGCCGCGCCCGGATTGATCTGCTGCTGCGCCAGGGCCACCGGCGGAAGCGTGGAGAGTACCGTCATCGCTATCCCAGCCCATCCCGCCAGCCTGCGTCCCGTCCACCTCTGGTCGTCACTCACTTGCCGTGCTCCCCGCTGCTTGAAAAAGTTCATTCGCCCCCACCCATCGATATGCCACGTCTTCCCAGAGACGGCACAGGCTGCTCCCTGGACTCCGCGCTGAACCGGAATCCTTCCAGCCGGACCATGCCCTGCCGCAATATCAAGGCTTTCGGACCGTACGGATCTGCCCTGTAGCGTCTTGCAGTTGTTACGTTCGAGCGCCGCTGCACGTTCCCACAAATCGCCCTGCGCGCGTGCAGGCATCGTCTGCGAGCGGCAGCAAAAGTATATCCCAGTAGCGCTGTTGCCCTGCGCTATCCTCAGGCTGCGTATGGAGTTGCTTCCCTCTTCCGTTATCTCGTCACAGGGGCAGATGTGGAAGCTCGTCCTGGCCTACGACGGCACAGACTTTCATGGCTGGCAGGTGCAGCCTGGACTTCAAACCATTCAGGGCGAGCTGGCCGCGGCGATCGAGCGCGTGTGCGGCGAGCGCGTGCTGCCTCAGGGTTCAGGCCGCACAGACGCCGGCGTGCATGCGCTCGCGCAGGTCGCTTCGGTCGCGCTGGAGTCGCCCATTCCGCCGTCGAATCTGCTGCGCGCACTCAACCGCGCGCTTCCCGCATCCATCCGTGTGCTGGAGGCTGCACATGCGCCATCGGCCTTCCACGCGCGGCACTCGGCAGTCGCGAAACAATATGAGTACCGCATCTACCGCGGCGAGATTTGTCCGCCGCAACTGGCGCGGTATGTCTATCCGCTGGCCTGGCCGCTCGACACCGCCGCGATGCAGCGGGCGGCGCCACTTGTGCTGGGCACGCATGATTTTTCATCCTTCGCCGCTGTTGATCCTGACCGCACCGCCCGCATGGCCGCAGATCCGGACGTAGATAACGTACGCACCCTCATGCACTCCGCCTGGATTGAGAACGGTGACCTGCTGGTCTACACCGTGCGCGGCGATGGATTTTTGCACCACATGGTGCGCAACCTGGTGGGGACATTTCTGGAAATCGGCCGCGGACAGCGCAGCGTCGCCGACGTTGCCACGATAGTTGCCTCGCGATACCGCATGGCCGCAGGTGCAACGGCGCCGGCACGCGGGCTGTTCCTGCACTCGGTCAGCTATGCGGGCGCCGATGTTTGCGATGCTACGCTTGGTTGAAGGCAGCACCATGCAGTCCTTTCTCTCGCTCAACCCGCTTGGACAGGTGCCCCAGCTTGCCGCGCAACGGCGGGTTCACCAGGCCTTTCGCTGGCTTCACCTGCACGACGGCCTGCTGATGGACTGGCAGCAGACGCTGGTTCGCATCCCAGCGCCTCCATTTGGAGAAGCGCAGCGCGCAGCATGGCTGCTGGAGCAATTCACGTCGATTGGGCTGAGCGGCACGACGATTGACGAGGAAGGCAACGTCCTGGGGCTGCTGCCCACGGCAGCCGCAACGGAAACAAGGCCCGGCGACGATCAGCGTGCCGTGGTGTTGTCCGCCCACATCGACACCGTTTTCCCTGCGGGCACCGGAGTCGCGCCACAGATCAACGGCACGCGACTGGTCGCCCCCGGCGCATGCGACAACGCTGCTGGCGTGACGGGACTGCTGGCCATTGCTGCCGCCTTAATAGATGCATCCATCACTCTGCCGTGCCCGGTGCTCTTTGTCGGCAACGTGGGCGAGGAGGGGGAGGGCGATCTGCGCGGGATGCGTTACCTGTATCAACGCTCATCGTGGCGCGACCGCATTGCCGCCCACATCGTGCTGGACGGCGCTGGACATGAAGTCGCGGTGACCGAGGCGCTGGGCAGCCGCCGCTTTCTCGCTACCATCACCGGTCCCGGCGGTCATTCTTGGACTGACGCGGGCTCGCCCAATCCCATTGCGATCCTCAGCCAGGCCATCTCCGTCCTTACGGCGGCGGACCGCCACTCCGAGACCCGCACGACGCTGAACGTCGGCACCATTGAGGGCGGCAGTTCCGTAAACGCCATTCCGGAACGCGCCAGCGCACGTTTCGATCTCCGCTCCACATCTTCGGAGGATCTGATCAGTCTGGAAGTTGCTTTGCATCGCGCGATTGAAGACGCGGTGCTGGCAGCAAACGTGTCCGCCACAGAGCAGCGCAAGCGGCGTCCCAACGCGCAGGCCGCCTTCACCATCGAGCGCATTGGAGAGCGGCCGGCCGGCCGCCTGGAACACGCGCAGAGCGGGCAGAGGCTGTATGACGATCTGCTCGCGGTCGATCGCCATCTCGGCATCCGCACCGAGCCGCGCATCGCCTCCACGGATGCGAATATCCCGCTCTCGCTGGGTATTGCCGCGGTGAGTATCGGCGCTGGTGGCGATGGGGGCGGTATCCACACAAGCAACGAGTGGTACGACGCTACGCATCGCGAGCAGGCGCTGAAACGCATCCTGCTGCTGCTGATGCTGACCGCCGAGCGTTGCTAGAACATGCATCTGTGCTTCTGAGCAAAACGAAGAATGCAGTTTTATCAGCGAGAACCGTTCCATCAGACGTGCGCAACCAAACGGAGCGAACCGCACGGCCCGCGCCGCAGGCGCAATCGCCCGTGCGGGCAAGCACTGCTACACTCCCAGCCATGCCCTGCTGGATCGCTGCCGCCATGGTTGCCGTCACTTTACCGCTCGCCGCACAGTCCGCTTCTCCAGACGCCATCTACTATCACGGCCACATTCTGACCGGTGTGGGGCTGGGCGAGAGCAAGCTCGACTTTGTCAGCGCCATTGCCGTGCGCGATGGAATCGTCACTGCTACGGGCACAGATGAGTCGCTGCTCAAGACCAAGGGACCGAAGACGCAGCTCGTCGATCTTGGCGGCGCGTTCACCATGCCCGGCATCAACGATGCGCACACGCACGAGGCCGATGCTGGCCGCATCCAGCTCTCGGTGGACCTGACCGGAAGCAAATCGCTTCAGGAGATGCTCGACCGCGTGGCACGCGCGGCCACGGCGGCCCCCGCGGGCAAGTGGCTACAGGGCGGCGGCTGGGATCATACGGTGTGGCCGCAGAAAGTGCTGCCGACACTGCAGGAGCTCGATGAGGTGACCAACGGTCATCCAGCAATCTTCGAGCGCGTGGATGGTCACATCGCCATCGCCAACTCGGCGGCGCTGGCTGCGGCGGGAATTACGCGCAGCACGCCTGATCCGACAGGGGGGAAAGTTCGATCACGACAGTGCGGGCGAACTCACCGGCATTGTGCGCGAAGATGCGGCGATGGATATGGTCTTCAAAGTCATTCCGCCGCCGACCCCTGCCGAACGCAAGCGCGCCCTCTCGCTGGCGCTTGCCGACGCATCGATCCACGGCGTCACCAGCGTGCAGGACTACTCCCAGTGGGATGACTTCCTGGTGATGGAGCAGCTGGAGCGCGAGGATCACTTGCCTGTGCGCGTCTCCGAATGGCTGACCTTCAATGATTCCGTCGAGACGCTTAAGGAGCATCGCGCGCACCACTCGTTAGACGACCGCATGCTGCGCACCGGCATGCTGAAGGGCTTCATGGATGGCTCGCTCGGCTCGCGCACGGCGGCGCTCAACGCGCCGTATTCCGATGATCCGGGAAACAGCGGAATCCCGCGTTACGACCAGGCCAAGCTGGATGTAATGACGAAGGAGCGTGCCGCGGCGCAGTTCCAGATGGGCTTTCACGCCATTGGCGATCGCGCGGTGGAGATGGCGCTAGATGCATTCGCGACTGAGAAAAATCGACCTTGTCAGATTGGAGTCGATGGGAAGGTAGTCAGCCACAATGCATGCATACCGCGCCCGCGCATCGAGCACTCGCAGGTTCTCGACGCACCTGACTTTGCTCGCTACAAGGAACTTGGCGTGATCGCCTCCATGCAGCCGAGCCACCTGCTCACCGATATGGCATGGGCCGAGCAGCGGCTCGGTCACGATCGCGCGCGCTACTCCTACGCATGGAAGGGCTTTCTCGATCACGGCGTGCCGCTGGCCTTCGGCACCGATTATCCGGTCGAGCCCATCACGCCTTTCCGCGGCATCTACGCCGCCATCACGCGCGAAAACGAAGCCGGCACCCAGAGCTACTTTCCCGACGAGAAGCTGAGCATCGCGCAGGCGCTCTATGCCTACACGCAGGGCTCGGCTTACGCGGAGTTCGCCGAGTCCTACAAAGGGACGCTTGCGCCCGGCATGGTGGCGGACTTCGTCGTGCTCGATCGCGATCTCACCCGCATCCCGCCACACGATATTCTCGGAACCAAGGTGCTGCGGACCGTCGTTGCGGGTCATCCGACATATTTCGCCAACGTCGTGACGCGGTAGGTAAGGAGCACGGCCATCGCGAAGCACACCCGCAGTGCCTCCCTGCTGTTGGTCCTCACTGCAGCCATCTGGGGCTCGACCTTTGTCGTCGTCAAAGACGCACTGCGCGATGTCTCACCGCTGCTCTTCAACCTGCTGCGCATGATCATCGCTACCGTGGTGCTCGCGGCTATCTATCACGGCGATCTGCGCCGCCTCAAGCGAAGCTATCTTGCCGGAGGCGCTGTCGTCGGTCTTTGTCTCGCCGGGGGTTACAGTTTCCAGACGGCGGGCCTGGCGCGCACCACGCCGGCCAAATCCGCGTTCATCACCGGACTTATTGTCGTGATCGTGCCGCTGCTTTGCGCCGTGCCTCGGCTGCGTCCTCTAACCATGCGAAGGCCATCGCTCGTGGCGTTCGGCGGGGCGCTCCTGGCTTTCGCCGGCATCCTGCTGCTGACGACGCCCGCCGGAACGCCTTGGGGGGCACTGCTCGGGAGCATCAACGCGGGCGACCTGCTGACGCTGCTCTGCGCCCTCGGTTTCGCGCTGCATGTAGTGGCGCTCGCTCATGTATCGCCCCGTTTGCCGTTGGGCGCGCTGGCGGTTCTGCAACTGATGTTTTGCACCCTCATCATGAGTTTGGCCCTTCCGCTCTTTGAGCATCCATGGATCCATGTGTCGCCCAGGCTGCTCGTTGCCCTGCTGTTAACAGGCGTGCTCGCAACGGCGGTGGCGTTCACCGTGCAGTCGTGGGCGCAGCAGCGCCTCTCCGCAACACATACGGCATTGATACTGGCGCTCGAGCCGGTCTTCGCCTTCCTGACATCGTTTCTCTTCTACGGAGAGCGGCTCTCCGGGCGTGCTTCGGTTGGCGCATTGCTGATTCTGGGCGGCATCGCGTTTACCGAATTGCTGCCGCTTGGAGCGCACGCCACCGCCCACGAGGCGCCCGTTGCGTAAATGCTGAAATCAGTTGCATTTCCGTGTAAAACCGATTGCCAGAAATGGCGTCTAAGAAAGCAGCGATGTCTGAATAGACGAGCGGACCATCTATACTGAATTGTCAAGACAATTCCACACATCCCCGGCGTACTCGCCGCACCGACGCGACAGCTATCGCGAAACTCACGAGGTTAGACCTGCATATGAACTCTTTACTGAGACGGATCAAGCTCAACCGTCTGGCTCCAACGTTTGTCGTACTGTCAACCCTCTCCGCCGGCATCCTTATCGGCTCGGTAGCGGTCCACGGCGTGAAAGGCAGCGAGAACCAGGTCAACAGTTCCGACGCCACACCGCTGAAGATCCCCAGCCCGACGCAAATGGGTACGCAATTCACGCAGATCGCCAAGGATGTAGGTCCCGCGGTCGTGAACATTTACACCGAGACTCTGCCCCATGAGCGCCGCGCCAACCGACGTCCACATGGCGCCATGCCCTTGCAGCCGCAGGGACCCGACGATCAGGAAGGTCCCGATGATGACCAGCAGCAGCAGCAGCAGGGTCCGGACAATAACTTCCAGGACTTCTTCAACCGCTTCTTCGGCGGACCGGGCCAGCAGGGTCCGGATGATGGTGGTGGCATGGATGGCGGCGGCGTCCGCGAGTCGCTCGGCTCCGGTTTCATCGTCGATTCGCGTGGCTACATCATCACCAACAATCACGTAGTCGATAAGGCCGACAAGATTTTTGTGAAGCTCTCTACCGACCCCGATAATCCGACCGACCACGGCCGGCCCGCGAAGGTGGTCGGCGTCGATCCTGACACCGATATCGCGGTCATCAAGATTGATGCCTCCGGTTCCCTGCCGACGGTAAAGATGGGCAACTCCGACAGCACGCAGGTTGGTGAGTGGGTGGTCGCTATCGGCGAGCCGTTCGAGCTTTCCAAAACGGTCACTGCCGGCATTATCTCGGCGAAGAACCGCACCATCGAGCCGGGTGCGAAGGGCCAGTTCCAGCACTTCATCCAGACGGACGCGGCCATCAACCCGGGCAACTCGGGCGGTCCGCTGATCAACATGGATGGGCAGGTCATTGGCGTGAACACCGCCATCTACACCCAATCTGCCGGCTATCAAGGCATTGGCTTCGCCATGCCCTCGAACACTGTCATCCAGACCTACAACGACCTGATCGGACCCGAGCATAAAGTGGTCCGCGGCTCCATCGGCATCTCCTTCCAGCAGGACCTGCCGGCGGCGGTAGGACGCGTCTACGGATTCAAATCGGGCGTGCTGGTCAGCAGCGTTGCGAAGGGTGGACCCGCGGAGCAGGCCGGCATCAAGGTAGGTGACATCATCACGTCGGTCGACGGCAAATCGATCAAGGACGGCGACGATCTGGTGAACATCATCACCGCGCGTCATCCCGGTTCGACTGCCAAGGTCGGATACCTGCGCAACGGCCAGCAGCAGAGTGCGACGGTCACGATACAGGACCGCACCAAAACAGTTGGCTCGCTTACCGGACAGAACAACGCACCGAACGAGAAGGGGCCAGGAGAAGAAGAGTCCGGTCCGGACAAGCTCGGCATCACCGCGGTGAATCTGCCGCAGCAGCTCACCAGCAAAGGTGTCCATGGTGTGCTGATTCAGCAGGTGAAGCCCGGTTCGTTCGCTGATGAGATCGGCCTGTCACAAGGAGCCGTTATCAACGAGATCAATAAGACTCCCATTAACAACAAGGCCGACTATACGGCCGCCATTTCCGCCCTGAAGAGCGGACAGGATTTGGTGGTCAGCATCATCGATCCGCGCAGGCCGAACAGCGGCAATTTCTACCGCGGTGGAACCCTGCCCTAAGTAACACTTCCGTGTTACCCAAGATAGCCGGCATCCGCAACTTTGGTGGATGCCGGTTGGCTTTGGGTTGCAATCTCACGACTATGCCGATAGTCTCACCAGAACGCGATCTCCCTACCCCCCGACGAGGAATCCGCATGATTCGTTTTTTTGCCGGCAGCACGCTGGCCCTGGCCTTGGCCCTCATCGCGAGTCCTGCATTTGGAACAACCTCTCACCACGCCACCCCTGCGCACAAACGCGGTGCGGTGCGGCGCGTGGGTCATCGCATCGGGCACCGCATCGCGCACCCGCTGGGACAGCGCGGGATTGCGCCGGAGCGCGCGACACAGATCCAGAGCGCACTTATCCGCGAGAAGTATCTGACCGGCTCACCCAGCGGCCAGTGGGATTCCGAGACCGAAACTGCAATGCAGAAATTTCAGGCCGACCACGGCTGGCAGACCAAGCTGACGCCGGACTCGCGCGCGCTGATCGCGCTGGGCCTCGGACCAAGCACCGCCAGCGGCCCGCAAGCCCTACCGGCAAACACCTACTCCGCTCCTTCCGCAGAACCCGCAGAAGCCGGTACGCTGGCTTCTGTGCATTCGATCGCGCAGTAGTAGAGAGAACTGCAGAAAACCGGAAAGGTCCGCGCGATGCGGACCTTTCGCTTTGCTGCCATCTTCCTGATGAGCCGATAGAACTGGCGTTGGGGTTGGGCTGCCTTCACTCCTCAAACCGAAGCTGATCCTCGATCGTTTCGCGCTTTCGCGCCAGCTTCATACGTTTGCCATCCACCAGCACTTCGGCGGCGCGGCCGCGTGAATTGTAATTCGAAGAAATCGACATCGCATACGCGCCGGTGTCCAGCAACGCGATCAACGCACCGGGCTGCACCTCGGGCATGATGCGATCGCGCGCGAAGAAGTCTCCGGTTTCGCACACCGGGCCCACCACATCCACGGTCACATTTTCCGCCTCGCCGCCGGCTGGCCGCTCAACCGGGACAATCTCGTGATGCGCTCCGTAGAGCGCCGGCCGGATGAGATCGTTCATGCCTGCATCTGTGATCAGAAACTCCTTCGCACCATTGCGCTTGCGGTAAAGCACCCGCGCGACCAGCGCGCCGGCCTGGGCCACCAGGAATCGCCCCGGTTCGAGCAGCAACCGAACCCGCAGTCCGCGCAATCCTTCGCTCAGGGCCGCTGCATACTCCCCCACTTCCTTTGCGGCGTCGAACTCTTCGGCGCCAAGCGGTGCTGCGTAGTCGATGCCCAGTCCGCCCCCGGCGTCGACGAAGCCGATCCGGATGCCGTCCGCAGCCAGCTCTTCGACCAGTCCGCGCACGCGGTCCAGAGCTGCGCCGAAAGGAGCGGCGCTGCGAATCTGCGAGCCGATATGCACGCTCACGCCTTCCGGCGACAGCCACTTACTCTTCGCTGCGCGGGCATAGACCTCGCGCGCGCGATCGATGTCGATGCCGAACTTATGCTCGCGCAGACCAGTCGAGATATAAGGGTGCGTCTCGGCAAAGACATCCGGGTTCACTCGCAGCGCCACCCGGGCTTTTTTGCGCAAATTCGCGGCGCGCTCGGCAAGCAGCTCCACCTCCTGCTCGCTCTCCACGTTGAACAGCAGGATGCCCGCGCGCAACGCAAGGTCCATCTCGTCCGCGCTCTTTCCGACTCCGGAGAATACCGTCCGCGCCAAGGCCCGCTTGTCGGCGCGCCGCACCCGCTCCAATTCCCCGCCGGAGACGATGTCAAAGCCCGCGCCTTCCCAAGCGATCATTCGTAGCAGCGACAGGTTCGAATTAGCCTTGACCGCGTAGCAGATCAGGTGATCCTGGCGTTTGAATTGTTTCCGAAACAACGCGAGCCGCTCCCGCACCTGGGAAGCACTGTAGCAATAGAGCGGCGTGCCGTAGCGGTCAGCCAGCTTCTTCAGCGGAATCGCGTCGCAGAGAAGTTGACCTTCAGGGCTGTAGTGGAAGGGACGCGCAGCGATCCCGTCGGACTTTCTGGGCAAGGGGAGCTTCCTCGTGTGGATAAGGTGCTCTCATCTTTTCATATATTGGTTGAACCGCACGGTAAGCGGAGCCTCATCCGTATCGTCGACCGGGATCAGTGTGGGGTGTTCTCGTCGGCGAAGCGACGCAGCAGCGCACCGACCAGCCGCGGCTGCTCATAGGGTGCGTAGTGGCCCATCTCCTGCAGCAGATAGAAGCTGGAACCGGGAACAGCATTGGCGAGCTCCCGCATCTCCGTCGGACTCGAGCCGCGATCGAGCGCCGCCGCCAGCACAGCCGTCGGCACGCGAATCGTCGCGGCCGTCGCTCTCGAATCGGGCCGCGCGGCCAGAGCGCGCTGCACCGCAATCGCAGACTCGGCCGACATGCGCTCCATCATCGCGCACAACCGGTGCACGATGTCGGGGTCGCGCTCCTTTGCCGGCGCTCCGACGAGGGTGTCCAGCATGGTATCGAAGAACCGCGCAGTGCCGTGTCGCTCAATATCAGCAATTGTGGCTTCGCGCGCGTGCCGCGCCTCCGGCGTATCGGCGTGCGGCTTCGCGCTGCAGATGGCGAGTGCGCGCATCCGTTCCGGCGCCTGCCTCCAAAGCTCATAGAGCAGATAGCCGCCAATGGAGCAGCCGCAGAAGATGGCGTTTTCGATCGAGAGCGCATCCAGCAGATGCAGCACCGCATGCCCCATGGTCGCCATACTCGCGGTCTCATCGCCGAGCGGCGATAGCCCATGACCAGGAAGGTCGGGCAGCAGCACGCGATACTCCGGCCCCAGCAGGGCTGCGGCCGGCAGCCAGAAGCAATGATCGACAGGCGTAGGGTGAAGAAACACCACACACGGTCCTGTACCGCGTTCCTCGTAATGCAGGAGCTCGCTCATGCTGGAAGGCTAAACTCTCTTGCGGCGTTCCGCGGCGACCACGGTCGCTATGGCTGTGGATTCACCGGCGGCGGATAGCTTGCCGCTGTCGGCAGCAACAATGGCTCTTCCGGCGCGGCTACCCACAAAACGATATAGAGGACCAGGCCTGCACCGCTGAAGCACGCCAGCAGAACGAACATCACCCGAACCAGAGTTGGGTCCCATCCATAGGTAAGCGCAACGCCCTGGCAGACGCCGGCGATAATGCGGCCCACGCGCGGACGCACTAACCGACGCTGGGATGCGATGGGAGGGACTGCGTTCGCACCGTCGAAGGCTCCGCCGACAGCATGGCCGCAATTGGGACAGTGCCGGGCGTCCGTCGCTATTGGTTTGCCGCAACTGCTGCAGTAATATCCCATCGCCCTCTCTCCTGCATCCGGATGGATATCTGATCTCTGTTCGATAAGACGCAACCGCCAAGCTCAAAGTTCCAGGAACTCGAGCATCAACATTGTGCAGGAATCAGCCCTTGTATGGCACTTTTAAATAACGGCGCGCATCCGAGGCCTGCTCACTTTCACCCAATGTCAGGACATCACGATACGCCGTTTCTGCCTGATTGCGTTTACCCAGCATGTCATAAGCCATGCCCGCGCCAAGCTGGGCGCGCCGCTTCAGATCCGGACTCACCGTAGGCTGCGCCGATGCATGCTCGAATGCATCCGCGGCTGCTGCCGCGTCTCGTTGGCCGCGCAGCGTGTCAGCCAGGCCGTACCAAGCCAGCTCCAGGTGCGGATTGGTAAAGTAGCCCGGCCGCCGCGACTGGTCAAGCAGCGCGCGGTAGAGCGCGATCGCCTCCTGGGCATGGCCGGCGTCCTTCTGCAGATTGGCGGCCTCCAGCCAGAACAGGAAGTTGTGCGGGTACTGCCGCTTGAGCGAATCGTTCCACTCCGCCGCTTCTCCGTATTTCGCTTCCCGGCGCAGGAAAAGGGCCAGCGCGGTTCGCGCTTCCACCGATGTGGTCACGCCGTGCTCGCCAGCATCGCGCAGGAGCGCCAGACCTTTTTCCTTGTTGCCATGAATGCCAGCGAGCCCGGCGAGCATTTTGATCGCGATCGGCAAGGAGCCGACGACATACTGGTGTATCCCCACCACCAGTTCCGCTTCGACGTAGTCGGGATCGATCTTTAGGACCTGGTCGTTGTCCTGACGCGCCTGCAGCGCCATCCGCAATGCCGATATGAAGGACCGCTGGACCAGCCCCATGTAAGTCGCATGCAGGCTCTTCGACCAGCCGCGGGCATACAGTGCATCCACGTCCTTCGGGTTCTGCCGTAATCGCTTCTCTGACAACTGGATACCCCTGTCGGAGAGATCTTCGATACGCGCCGAGAAGGCCTTGTCCTCCACCACCTGGTGCTTGCCGGAGAGAAAGCCGTCATGCGCGTAGAGGGTCGTGTCCAGCAGGTCCAGGTTGTAAAGCTCGTGAAAGAGGACGGTTTCGAGGATGTAGTCGGCCGCCATCGGATCGTCCGGGTGAGCCAGCTCCACCCTTTGAAAACGCTTCAGCGCGCCGTCGTAATCGAGCGTGTAGAAGCGGTCGTAGGCGGCGCGCACCTCCGGCGTCCGGTTGAGCGGATTGGTATGGATGACCCGCTCCTGGCCATGGATGGTCGCCGGCCAGATGACTGCGGCGACAAGTCCCAGCAGACAACTACGCCAGCGCATTCCCGCCAACCTGTCCTGAACCTGGGGAACATTCCTCATTTTTCGGTGTGCTCTCCCCGGGGATCTCGTTGGGCGGGCCCTCTGTAAGTCAGCTCAGGATTTTGGTACCGGTCCACTCACCCAAATTACGCGTACGCCTGCAGAGCTGCGAATGGCTCCGAAGGCTCCGTATTCACAGACGGAAAGTACTGGCCAGTGGACGCCGTACATTCTATGCTTGCAGGACATTTTCGCCGTCTTCTTCAACCACTCACGCCCAACCCGCACTCCACCCCAGGGGGACGGAATGACCCGGCAAGAGGTTCTTCGGCACATCGTTCTGCAGGCGCGATCCAACGGTTTCGACTTCCGCGCGTGGTACAGGGCCTATGTTGCACCGGAGTGGCTCGGATTCGATGCAGCCATCGACCATCTCTGCCAGGGGCGCAACTGTTATTCCCTGCTCTTCTCGCATGAGTTTGCGCAGGGCTTCTGGAAAGCCGGCCTGCAGATGAGCTTCATGGTTCCCGCTGTCAGCTATCCGCAACGCAGAAAGGACGGCCAGATCGTCACCGTACACCGGCGCGCCTTTGCCCGGCGCATGCTCAAGGCCGACTCCTGGCTGTATCACCTGCGCGAGATGGTGGAAGCGCCGCACCCCCTCAAGTACATCCGCCGCTTCGTCGTACTGCAGGAAGATATCGTCGCTGCCCGGCACGCGCGGCCCGACGCGGCAACCGATCCTCCGTTGCGGGATGGCTCTCCTGCGGGCGATGCTCGACCGCTACCGAACTGACGGGTACAGGGACGCTATTCGACAGAAGGCTCGTATGCGAAAAGATGGTGCAGCGGGCCGCGGCCCTTTCCTACCGGATAAGCAGCGCGCAAAGCCTCCGTGACATAGCGCTTCGCCCTTTCCACTGCGCCCACTCTGCTGCGTCCCAGCACAAGCTCGGCCAGCAGTGCGCTCGAAAAGGCGCAGCCTGTCCCATGCGTGGAGCGCGTCTCTACCCGCTCACCCGGGAGCCAGCTTCCCTCTCCCTCCAGCAGCAGGTAGTCATCGGGGCGGTCGAGATGACCGCCCGTCACCACGATCGCGATATCGGGATTGCCGATGTTCGCCGCCTGCCTGGCCAACCGCTCGGCAGCAGCGGGTATCTGCTCCCGCGTTCGCACGTCTACTCCCGTGAGCAGGGCCAGTTCGCTGAGGTTGGGCGTAATCCAGCCAACCACGCCGAGCAGACGTTCCCGGAGCAAGGCTGTGCCTTCGGCATCCAGCAGCGCTGCGCCGGAGCTCGATCGCAATACAGGGTCGAGCACTACCTTCGCGCGCAGTTCCGGCCGTGCCCGTAGAAAGTGCTCTGCTTCTGCCACGAGCCCGACGCCAGCCAGCATGCCCAGCTTCACTCCGGCCAGCGAGACATCTTCCGCCAGACACTCCAGCGTTTCACGGAAGAGCGATGGGCGCACAGGTTCCAAGGAGCGAACGCCCTGGGTGGACTGCACGGTCAGCGCCGTAATTGCCGCAACGCCATAAACGCCATGCGCGGCAAAGGTTTTAAGGTCGGCGGTAACTCCGGCGCCGGACGAGGGATCGAACCCCGCAATGGTAAGGCAAACCGGGGGCTTCGTTGTGGCGTGAGCGGACATGCGGGCATGCGCACGATCTCAGCCTGGTATTGCCGGATGAATCGGGCGGATCGGGCAAACCAGGCGAATCGACCTCGCGCTTCAGCTACTGTACGCGATCGAGCTTGTCCTGTTGGGCCTGGGTCAGTCCCTGCCTGGCCTCGCGATTCCCAGGCTCGCAGGCGAGCACATCGGTGTATTGCCGGATCGCCGCGTCATAGTCTCTTCGGTTTCGGCTGTTTCTTGCCATCGCGAGATATTGGACTGTCTGGCCATCGATCAAGCAACCTCGGGGCGGGGCTGGCTTCGATTGCGGCATTGGCGTCGACTTCGGTGTTATCGGCAGCCCGGGTAGTGGGAAAGGCAAGAGGGCAAGTTCGTCTGGCAGGATTTCTGACTCAGGCTGAGAAACCGCCGGCTCAGGCAGTGGCGGCCGAGGGGGCGATTTCGTGCCGCTCAGATACCATGTGAGGCCGACACCGATGCTCGCGGCCAACACCGCGCCCGCCATCCCTCGAAGTGCAGATCGATGCCAAGGGCGGGATCGCTTCGATGTGGTTAAAGGACTTTGAACCGTCGATGCTCGCGAGGCACTCGATGAACCGGGCACCGTTGAAGCGACTGGCAACGGGATCGGGGCGATTCGCGGCTCTCCAACCAGCGTCGGCCGGAATGCCGGATCGGACTGGAGCTGACTGAGCCGCTCGCTGCCTGTCCAAAGCCACTCATACGTTCCCGCACGCGGAGGGAAGGACCGCAATTGAAGAGGCTGACAGGATTCAATTCTCTTATAGAAAGACTGCGTGATGAGCACCTGCCCCGGTCTGGCGACCTCCAGCAGACTATTCAATTCCATTGAGGGGCTCGCGACTACCGGCTCTGACTTACCGGAGGGGGGCGCATCCAGAACGAGCGAAACGGTTGTCTTCCCCGAAGCAGCTACCGCGCGGAATCCCTCGAAGGCCTCTTGCAGTGCCCGGCTGGCGGCCAGCGTGCGGCTCACATTATTTAAGCCCGAGGCATATATGTAGCCTTCTGTTCCCTCACTCGTCGCCGATCCCAGGCTGGAACTTAAGATGTCCTCGATCAAGGCACGCGCGCGCAAGCCGGTTTCCTGATTCGTCTCTGCATGCCGGTTGCTACCTCCATGCCAGAGGCGAATCAGCACCTGCACCGGCTGCCTACTTTGTTCATTTTCTTGCTCTAGCGCGGCATTTGACACGATTTCGGCGCCCCTCCCGGAGCGGCACTCTTCCTTGGACGGCGGGTAGAACTTTCATTGCAACCTCAATCCCGGAAGTGCTAACTTCTGACTCGATACAGACGCCGTTTCCCTTGGGCTCTAACCTCCTCCGACGGTAGACCAATCTATTCCGAGGACATATGTGCTCGTCAAGGGCTTCTCTACGGGGCACCACAGGGTCTCGCTTGTGGCTGGTCGGGTCGATCCTCCTGATCTCATGTGAAGTATGCGGTGCGAAGAACGTATCTCTTTCAGCGATCGAGGTATATCCAACTGCTGGCTCCCAGGCTTACGTCCAGATCGAGGATTTCAGCCTGAATGCGAAGAACGAAGTGCGCTTGTGCAATGGCGCCGCAAAGATCGACAAGGAGAGCTACAGCAAGCTTTCTAGACTTACTCTTACGCCGGGAATGACGCTCGAACGGGACCGCAACGGCGTGCTTATGCTGACGCGTGGCGCGCAGCCGGAGTGCGCTGTTCCGGGAAACCTGAAGCTGGATAAGTCGGAAGGGCTGACGCCCGCGGAGTTCGCAGAGAAAGCCAGCCTGCTAGGCCATGTTGTCTCGAAGTCCGATAAGTCGGCCGGCACCATCGCGCCCTTCGCCGCAGGCGTGAAGATTGTGCTGGTAAAGGCGCCAGATAACGAGTTAGCTGAATTTCTTTGTGCGCAGCGGGCGAACACGATCGACACATGGAAGACCTATCTCGTCAGGTTTCCGGCCTCGCCGCACGGCGCTGATGCAAAAAGCTCGCTCGCGCACCTTTACCTGCAAGATGGAAACAAAGCCCTGGAGGCGTTCAAGGCGTCCGCGACGGGAGCGACCCCGGACTATGACAAGTTGCAGGCAGCAAGACACGCCCTGGATGCAGCGCAGCTGGCCGATTCAAGCGCGGCAGGCGAGGATGCCTTAGCGAAAGGCATTGATCGGCAGGTCGCGGAGCTTGATCGGAGCGCTCAAGAAGAACTGACACTTTATCGCGACGCGTTCAAAAGCCAGAGCGCGGGCTACAAACACCTGGCCGCGGCAGAGACAATCTCTCAGGCCACTCTCTCCGTCGAACCGCAATCGAGCGAGGTGCTCTCCCTCAGCCGTTCCTGTAAGGAAGAGCGCGCGATGCTTGAAAACCGCATCCAGGGTGCGAAAAGCAAGCTCGGGGCCGGTCATCCCGAGGATGCATATCTCACCATCGCGCCTGTTCATGCATTCGCCGCGGAATATCCGCCAATTCAGGATTGTCTGAATGCTCTCTATCGATATCACCTGGACCAGGGCAAGAAAGCTGCCGCTGGGAATAACCTGACCGTGGCGATGGCCGAATACCAGAAGGCATCCGACATACGTTCCACGCCAGAAATCGCCGGCCTGCTAAAAGCTACCCAGGATCAGGCGGACAAGAGCGCCGATGAAGCCGCAGTTACTACGGCCATGGGCTTAAGCGATGGCGCCGAAGCGGATCGTGACTATGTCAGAGCCTATGAGGTGCTCGATTCATTGACCCCCGCGCAGAAGACTGCGGCTGCGGTCAGCCCCCGCATGGAGGAGTTGAAGGAACGCTTTTTACAGGCCGCGACCGCGCAAGCAAAGCAGTTGCAGCGGGCCCATACCCCCATCACAGCTCTGCAGGATGAGATAGCCGTGCAACATGCTTACGTTCTGTTGCAGCAATGCTATGCATTGACCAATGATCCGGCTCTGCAGGACCAGAGTACGGCGCTGGCGGAGAATCTGAGCACCTACTACCTCAAACAGGCAACACAATATCTCGACCGACCGGATGGAAGCGGCGTCAATGTTGGATGGGCATATCTCGAAGAAGCCATCCCGTTTCACGCTTCGAATATAGGCGCAGTGCGGGACCAGATGACCCGCGCTCGCGATGCTCACCAGCTCAAGTCCAGGCTATCGACCCAGGTTTTATTCAGGGATACGACCTCACGGCGGGAAGCGGTTGACTTTGCGATTCAACTTACCGATTCGCTCGCCACTGGCCTTGAGTCGTCGGGGCTCAATATCAAGGTTATCCGGCCGAATGAAACTTCCTCTGTAAAGCCAAACTTCCAGTTGATCGGCGATGTGCTGAAGAACTCCAAATCAAACTCCTTTGATCAAACGCCGAAGGAATCGAAATACCGCTCCGGCGAACATGAAATTCCCAATGAAGACTGGAATGCCGTTAACCGCGTTTATGAGAAGGCGAAATTAGAGATGGAGACCGCCCAGCACGAGGTAGAAGGAGCGATGGCGCGCGGTAAGAAGAAGGAAATCGAGCAGACCAAGAAGATTGTTGCGGAGGCTTCAAAGAAAGTTCTCGCGGCTCAGAGCCAGCTGGATGAGCTGCCCAGAACCCGCTCACAGGAGGTCGAGCGCCCTTATACGTACACTGAGAAAACCAGCCACTTAAAAGCCGTCGTCGCACTCCAATTTAAAGTTTTGGACAGCATGGACGCCGAAGTTGTTCCGATGGTGGCGATACCGCCGGTGGAAAATCAAAAAGATTACAAGATGCTGGAGGGAGTGAAAGCCGAGGATACGACGGGCGTGCGCGTAGCCGGCGAGGTCCCTTCCGAGGACCAGTTCCTGGAAGGCGTCGAGGACGAGGCTCGAGATCAACTACTGACCGTTGCAAAGGAGAAGGTCAGCACGCTTCCCAACATTGTCCTGCAGAACGCAGACCGGAAGGCCGCGGACGGTGATAACGACGGGGCCGCTGAGCTGTATATCCTCTATCTCGGATCAACAGACAAGCCCTTCTCGCCCGAATGCGTAAAAGCGCGGCGGTTTCTCGCCACAAACTATAACTTCCACATCGCGGAGCCGGCTCGTCCAAAGGGCAACCTCGTTGCCACTGCCGAGAACGGCCATCGATGAATGAACGATTCGTGAGCGATCCGACAACCTCGAGGTTTCCGAAGAAGATCGGAAAATATGAGATCCATGCCGTGCTGGGGCGGGGCGGAATGGGTGTTGTCTATCGAGCGCGCGATGCGATGCTGAGCCGCGATGTCGCTATCAAGACACTCACGGAAGGCTTTAGTGGAAACCCGGAGATGCTCAAGCGCTTCTATCACGAAGCCAGCCAGACGAGCGCCCTGCGTCACCCAAACATTGTGATCGTGCACGATGCCGGCGACCAGGATGGCATGCCCTACCTCGTCATGGAATACGTGGAAGGCGAATCGCTGGAGGCTGTTCTCAAAGAGCGAAAGCAGATATCTTTGGAACTCCGCCTGAGCATCGTCGAACAGGTATGCATGGCGCTTGCCTACGCGCACCGGAACGGCGTCGTCCATCGCGATGTGAAGCCTGCCAACATCATCATGCAGCGGGATGGCACTGCGAAGTTGTTGGATTTCGGTATCGCGCGCGCTGACCATACCCGTCTCGACACGTCCCTGACCAGCACGGGCACGCTGATCGGAACACCGGCTTACATGGCTCCGGAGCGTCTTCAGGGAAGCGCGATCGACGGACGATCGGATATCTTCTCCGTCGGCGTGCTGCTGTATCAGTTGATCACGAACCAGCTACCCTTTGACGCCGAATTCCCTGCCATCATTCAGCAGATTCTTCACGATGATCCCTGCGCACCATCGCATATCGTTCGGGACTGCCCTACGAGCCTGGATGCCATTACGACCCGCGCGCTTGCGAAGCGGCCCGCGGATCGCTATCCATACGCCGATGAAATGGCGACCGATCTTATGGCTGTCATCGAGACGGTCAGAAGCGCCCATATTTCGGAGTTAAAGCTGCTAGCTGAAGGTCTGATAAGTAGCCGTTCGTATATTGCTGCAAGGGACACACTGAAACAACTTCTGCGGCTCGATGCAAAGAATATAGAAGCCAAGCGCCGGCTCACCTTCGTCGAGCAGGAGATTACGCAGCAGGAGAAAGAGCGCAAAGGGCAGGAACTTGGGCGACAGGCACGCGAAGCTGCCGCGGGCCGTGACTGGACCCGCGCGCTTGAGTTATGCAACCGAGCGATCGAGATCCTGCCCGACAGCAACACGTTAATAGAGCTGCGTACGTCAGTGGCAACGGGCAAGAAGGTATATGAAGATGTGTCTCAGCTATTGATGAAGACCGCGTCCGCCCGAAAAATGGGCGATCTGAAGGACGCCAGAGCTCACGCCGAGATAGCCCTGCAGCTTGACCCACATAACTCACAGGTTATTGCGCTTTGCAAGGCCATTCACCAGGAGATAGAAGACAAGCAGCGCAAGGAAGAACTGGCTCGCTTGCTGGAATCCACCCGGCAGCTTCTGGAGGACCACAAACTGGAAGAGGCCGCATTGCTGCTCGACCAGGCAGATAGCCTATGCCCCGGCGATCCGGGCATCATCCCGCTGCGCGACCGGGCGACTCTTTCGCTCGCAGACGAGAAGAGGCGTGCTATCACGCGCAGGCTGGAAGAGAAGCTGGCACTCACCACAAGTGTCGAGAAGCTGCGAGCGATTTCGGATGAGCTCGCGGAGGCTCTCCGGGAGTTTCCGGTCGACCCGACGCTTCTCCGCGTAAGACTCCAATTGGAACCCCGCATTCGGCAGCTCGAAGACGAGGCATACATACGCGAGATATCGCGGAGCGCTCATGAGCTCCCCCCGGCAGAAGCTCTTGCGCGGGTGCGGGAAGGTCTGGCTCGGGTGCCGGGGAGCGAACACCTGTTTGCGCTGGAGACTGCGCTCTCCGATCGTCTGGCCCAGCAGGCAAGGAGCAAGGCACTCACTCAACATCTCGGATTGGCTCGCCAGGCGATTGATGACCGGCTCTATCTCGAAGCCGTCAAGATCCTGAAGCGCTGCCAGGCGGAAGGCTACTGTTCTCCCGAGATTCAAGGCTTGCTGGAGCTTGCGCAGTCCGCGGCGTCCCAGCATCTCTCCCAGGATCTCATCGAGCGCACCTATGCACAGGCGAAACAACTCATCGACGATCAGAAATACGAGAGCGCAGTCCAACTCCTACAGGGAGCACTGCGGCAAGTCGATGAGCCGGTTCTCCGCCGACAGCTTGATGATGCATCTCGCAAGCATCTTGCAGTCGAAGAGAAGGCTGCCGAGGTTTTGCGCCGTGCTCAGACTCTGGCTGAGTTCGAACTGATGAGTGAGGCGCTACATCTCCTCGAAGAACAGCCACCGGCTGTGCAGCGGCTGGCAACGGTGAAGGCGGAGAGCGACCGCATCCGTACGCTGGCGCAGGGTTATGCCGACTTCTGGAACCGCTTGGGGCGCGCATACCGCACCGTTGGCGACATTCGTGACGTCTGCGACCTGCGGGCCGCGCTCATGCGGGAATCCACCTTACAGGACTCTGCATCGATAGCGGCGGCACAGCAACGCTTACAGCACCGCGCCGCGGGTTTCGCCGACGAGAAGATCTCGTCCGCGATCCAAGGCGCGAAAGACGCGCTTGCTCGCGAAGAAAACGATCGAGCCGATTCCGTGATGCGGGAAGTGGACGCGTGGACGGAGTTCGCCTCACCGGCAAAACAGGAAGAATTCCGATCGGTCGAAGTAGATATCGTGGCCGCCAAGAAGGTATTGAGATTCCGGCGCGTCCTGCGCCGCTGAACACGCTTTAGGGATCGCACACGCGCAAGCTCGCCGCGAACGATTGATAGTTCGCCTTCAGACCCGAAAATCGGTCCGCGAGTGCGGTGAAGGTGATGATGCCGATCCATTTCTCGCGGCGAACATACGTCTGGGCCTGGATGACACTCGGCACACCTTCGAGTTCCCTGTGCCTGAGAAACAGCAGCGCCGCTTCCTCCGCTCCCGGAAACGTGATTACACTTGGTCCGGCAGCTTTCGGATTGTCGAAGGTGCGCTGGAAGAGCGTCTGCTGTGCGACGAGATAGGGCGCGAGTAACTTGCCCGCGGGCAGCGTGTCCTCCGATAAGCGGATATTCGCAACCTGAGAGCCGCCCTCCAATTTCCGAATGCCAAATTGGTCTGCAAGTTCCCAACCATCGGGAATGGAGCCCACTCCCCATCGCCCGGCCCGCAGCAGCGGATGCGAGCCACTCATAGGTTTGTCCGCGTAGAAGGCAGATTCTTCAGAGCGCTGCTCGCGGCGGTTCCGGGGGCGGTCCAAACGTGAGGGGCCGCGATCCGCGCGGCGTCGCTAGCATGCCCAGCCAGTTGGCCCATCCACGCTCGCACACCGTCGTTCCCATCGACGACAGGAGCGCTGGCAGCATCCGCTTGTTGTGCTGGCGGTTCCACTGACCAAAGGCTTCCCCCTCCCGCGTCCTGTTGTGCCGGCGGGTACAGCGTCGTACCCGCCAGCAAAGTCACGGGCTGCACACTCTGGAAGGCTGCCGTGCTCTGCGGCGGTAAATCCGGCCAGCCAGGCTGACTCAGTGGGATGGGGGGCAGCGCACATCCGGAAGGAGACCCGGGAGGAACACTCGTGAGCGTAGTGCCATCGGAGAGAAGCGTTGCGGTGGCCGCACTGGCGCCCGTTGCGCTCGAAGAGGACATCGGCACCGGAATCCCCATCGATTGGAGACCTCCCATGGCACCAGCCAATCCGCCGGCTCCAACCATCCCCACCAGCACTGTGGGTTCTCCCATGACTGCCATGTCTGGTGGTCCCACGCATATCAGTTGATCCGTGACGCGCGATTGCGGCATATCGCCGACCAGCACTGTCGGGGAGCCCATCACGAACGGGCCACCAACGTGCGGAATGGGAGGCACTCCCGGCGTGACCATCGGACAGACATGGTTATCGCCGATTCGGGCCGCGGGAAGCATCCCGATCAGCACGGTGGGAAAGCCCATCACGATGATGCCACCGTGTTCTGTCTCGTCACTGATTCTGCACGCCGGTGTTCCCATAAGCCTCTCCCTGTTCCATGCCACGATGCGTCTGTGCGCATCGCTATCCGTTCATCTTGGTCCCTTTGCTCCCGTCGTCCGCCTCATCGGGCGAATCCGGGTCCTTCGGATCCTGCACCTGAGCCGGTGAGCCCTCCAGTTGTGCACCGCCGCTGTTGATTTTGACCAGCATGCCCTGGATGGTTACTCCACTGGGATCGATGGAGATGAAGCCTCCAGGTCCGGAGAGGCACAGTCCCATACCGCCCTCGATCACCACCGTTGCTCCGCCTTTGATATGCATCTCTTCGCCCGCATCCAGCACGTGGACCATCCCGGTCTTGTTGTACTGATTGACTCCCACCTGCAGCGAGTAGTTGGCACCGATCTTCTCATTGCAACTTTGTCCCACGGAACGCTCCGCGCCGCCCTTCACCTTCTCGAGGTGATTTCCCGAGATGGTCGCTCCCTTGTCGCCGCTGACAGAGGCCAGTTGCTTGCCCTTGACGATGAGGTGTTGATCCCCTCCCACAAATGTGCGGGAGTCCTTTTCGACCCGAAGGTCCATATCCTTCTGGGCGTTGATAAAGACCTGCTCCTCATTTTCCTTGTCTTCAAATCGCAGCTCGTTTGCTTTGGACGCATCACCGTGCAAGGAAGTACGCGTAACGATCCCGGAACGGGTGTACTGGCCGGCTGGATCATACTTCGGAGTATTGACGCCGTTGTAGACCGAGCCGATTACCAACGGCTGATCCGGATCTCCTTCGACAAAGTCCACGACGACCTCATCGCCCAGACGCGGCCAGAAGAAGGCGCCGAAGCTCGCGCTGGCCCACGGCTGAGCGACGCGCAACAGTGTGTTGTCTACGCCGCTTGTCCCCCGTTCGCGACGGTCCCAGTAGAACTGGACGCACACCCGGCCCCACTTATCCATATGGGAGTCTGCTCCATGCGGCACCACAACCATCGCCGTGTGTAGACCATGTACCACCGGCTTAGGGGTAGTCTGCGGAGCGCGATAGGCAATGGACGAGGGCAGCGCCGTGAACCGATTTTGATACACCTCTTCTCCCATGTCTGGACGTGTCCGGTAGGGCGGCAACTGCAATGCTCGATGCTCGACGGCAGTGGTAACGTACTTAGTATTGACGTCAGGGAGCGGGTGTTTGCTTAGCTGAAAGGTGAAACCCGGTTGCATCGGCCGCGCGTTCGAAGTGCCACTGAGCAGGAGAGTGGTGGCGTCAGTCACATCGCGGCGGACGTTCTGAACAAGCTGCCCCGCGTTGCGGGCTGCGGAGGAATCCTTATTGTCGCGGTTGAAGTTCGCATCCGCGACCCCGACATAGTCGTACGACTCGTGCTGATTGGGGCCGAGTGGACCCGCGGTTAGCGAAGGTTCCTTTGCATCCGCCGTGTAGTCCATGAACTGGTAGTCCCAGCCAGTATGTTTTCCGGTGACCAGTGTGGCCGTGGAGGCGCACTGCTGAACGATGTAGTCGTAGAAGCCCTCCGCGGCACCGGGTTCCGGCGCGTAGCGGAAGGCGCTCTGCACCGGCGTGTCCGGCAGCAGGGAGGATTGATCATTGAGTATGAGTTTGTGATCCGTTGCCGTGTGTTCGAAGTAGTAGAAGATTCCCCATCGCTCCATCAGCCGCGAAACGAAGGCGAAGTCCGTCTCCCGATATTGCGTGCAATAGTCGAGCGTTGGATAACTGCCGTGTGTGCGATTTTCCGTCGTGAAGCCATAAGGCTTCCACACATCGTCAAGTATCTCTGTCACGCTCAGGGTCTGGAATACGCGCGTGTTGGTGTTCAGGGTGAGCAGCCACAATGACGGAACCAGCTCGACACGGTACGCGTTGAACTCTTCATCGCCACCATTCGATTCGAATCTTGAGACGATTCCGTTGAAGTAACGAAACTTACCGCTGTCTGCTGTCTGAAGCCCGACCGTCATACGTCGGCCGACCAGGTCCTTTGCAGACACAGTGGTGGCAACCTCCGCCAGCAGGTCGACGGAGAAGTGAAAGAGTTCCGAGAGCGCTTCGCGGCCTGTCAGTGATTCGGGAAGGAGCACATCCTTACCGAGAGGGCTGCTCAGGGAGAAGACACGGTTGTCTAACGCGAAATTCGCCATATTGGCCTTCCGTTCACCTCTCGGCAATCGCCACGCTGCTGCGCCGGGCAACAGCGCTGCTACCACGAATACTGAAAATTACCATCCGGGGCGAGTTCCACCTGCACACGCTGGACGGGTTGCTCTTCTGCCATTCGACCGAGAAGCTGCCGCGAAAGCTCCGGCAGCAGCGTATTCGAAAGAATGTTGTCCACATTGCGTGCGCCGCTTTCGACTTCGGTGCATCGGCGGGCGATCTCATCCAGCAAGCGGTCGTCGAAGTCGAATGTGATGCCGTGTGTCTCCTGCAACCGCCGCTGGATCTTGCCGATCTTCAGCCGGATGATCTGCTTGAGCGCTTCATCCCGGATCGGCAAATAAGGCACGATCATCATGCGTCCGAGAAACGCCGGCTTGAAGATCTTGTTCAGCTCCGGCTTGATCGCGGTCGCCAGCACCTCGCTCTCCGGCATCGTTTCGGGGTCGGCGGTAAGCTTCATCAGCGTGTCGGTGGCCGCATTGCTCGTCAGGATGAGGATGGTGTTCTTGAAATCGATGGTGCGCCCCTCCCCATCTTCCATATGTCCTTTGTCGAAGACCTGATAGAAGAGCTCCAGCACGTCGATGTGCGCCTTTTCCACTTCATCCAGCAGGACGACGGAGTACGGCCTCCTGCGCACGGCCTCAGTCAGGACGCCACCTTCGCCATATCCTACGTATCCGGGAGGCGAACCCTTGAGCGTCGATACAGTGTGCGCCTCCTGAAATTCAGACATATTGATGGTGATCAGGTTTCGCTCGCCACCGTAGAGCAGATCGGAGAGCGCCAGCGCGGTTTCGGTCTTTCCCACGCCGCTCGGCCCGACCAGCATGAAGACGCCGACAGGCTTGCCCGGATCTTCCAGGTTGGCGCGCGAGGTGACGATACGCTGAGCAATCGCGGCCAACGCGTGGTCCTGACCAATGACGCGTTTCTTCAACTGCTGATCGAGTTGCAGCACCGCTCCGATCTCATCTTTCACCATCTTGCCGACGGGAATTCCGGTCCAGGCTGAAATGACCTCGCCGACGATCTGCTCATCGACACAGACGCGCATCATCGGACGCTTTCCCTGCACCTGGGCCAGTTCGGCCTCTAGCGCCGCCAGTGATGTAGTTCCGGCGCCATTCTTACTGCCTCCCGCGGCAAGCTCCAGCTCACTACGCTGCTCGCGAATGCGTTGGACCAGGTCCGACTCTTTCTTCCATTGCGCAGTCAGGCTCTCCAGCTGATTTCGCCTATCGGCGAGTTGCTGATCGATCTCGCGAATGCGCTCCACATGGTTGGCGCCCACCAGCGCCTCCCGCTCGAGTATCCGCTTCTGCGTCTCCAGATCGTCGATCTGGCGATGCGTATCTTCGACCGCCGGAGGGGTCGTGTTCTGGCCGAGCGAAAGTCGCGCGCAAGCCGTGTCCAGCACGCTGACTGCCTTGTCTGGAAGCTGCCGCCCAGCGAGATACCGGTGAGATAGCTTGACCGTGCCTCGCACCGCTTCGTCCAGAATGCGCAGGTCATGGTGCTTCTCAAGTGCGGATACGATGCCCCGCAGCATGGTGCAACACTGTTCTTCCGACGGCTCTTCCACCTTCACGACCTGGAATCGCCGGGCCAGTGCCGCATCCTTTTCGAAGAACTTTTTGTACTCGGACCAGGTGGTCGCGGCGATGGTGCGAAGCTCGCCGCGCGCCAGCGCTGGCTTGAGCAGGTTGGCAGCATCGTTTTGCCCGGCCTGCCCACCCGCGCCAATCATCGTATGCGCCTCATCGATAAACAGGATGATTGGATGCGCGGAGGATTTCACTTCATTGATCAGGCCCTTCAGCCGATTCTCAAATTCGCCTTTGACGCCCGCGCCCGCCTGCAAGAGTGCGAGATCCAGGCTGTGCAGCTGCACATTGCGCAGCACCTGAGGCACATCGCCCGCGGCGAGCCGAAGTGCGAAGCCTTCCACTACTGCGGTTTTTCCTACACCAGCTTCACCGGTCAGGATTGGGTTATTCTGCCGCCGCCTCATCAGGATGTCGATCACCTGCCGGATCTCCACGTCGCGCCCCAGTACCGGGTCGATCTTGCCGGCCTTCGCCGTAGCGGTCAGGTTCTGCGTGTACTGATCGAGGTGCGGCGTGGACGTCGTCTTTCCTTGTGCTCGGGATGCTTCGCCATCGCCAGTAGCCGCAGCCTTGGCGGCCGCCTTCTGTTCAGTGGACGATTCCACAATCGTGTAGAAATCTTTGCTCAACGCCTCCGCCGGAATCAGTTGCAGCTCCTTGCTGACGTCGCGCACCAGGCGGGCAAGCTCGGTGTTGCTCAGCAATGCGAGCAGCGCGAAGCCGGAGCGAATCTCAGATGCGTCATGGTCGATCGTCGCCAGCACCCAGGCCTCGGTCAGCATCTTGAGAATCGTCGGGCTGAAGGCCGGTGTGCGGGCGTTGCCCGTTTTCAGGCGATCCAGGCTGCGCTGCAACTCCGTCGTCAAACGCGAACGATCGACGCCATAGTGCTGCAGAATCACAGCGAAGTCGCTGCCCTGCCCTTCCAGCAGCTTCATCAGGAAGTGCTCGATCTCGACGTCATAATTCGTTCGTGCAAGGCACAAGCCGGCGGCACCTTCCAGTGCGCTGCGGGTGGTGGGGTTCAACTTCCCTATCAAGGACTTCAGGTTCAAGCTCATTGCCGTCGCTCCACACTGCTCATCTCAAACTGCCTGCATTGGATGATTCATTCAATGCACTTCATAGAAGGCCTCGTCGGGATCGCGTTCGAACGCACGATTCTTGATCCAGCTCACCAGTCCCAGCCGCCCCGACGATGCGCCTGTTTCGCCGAGATGCAAGCCGGGGACCTCGGCGCGATCCAGTACCAATTGCACGACAAACGTCAACTCGCGGTTGCCGTAAAACCTTAGCCACGAGGCCAGTTCCCGGCAAGCCTGCGCGCCAGGAAGAAATTCACGGTACTGCACAAACGGCATAGGCCCTAGCCGCACTGTCACCTTGCCGCTCTGGTCCCATATCTCATCGCCGATGATCGTGCCGAAGCCCAGCTTCTCCGTGAAGGAATAGGTCTCATTGAGAAATGTCTGATGCCTCACCGGCAGGCGATTCCAGCTTCCGGTAAACTGCGCAATCTCTACCGGAATATCGAAGTAGTCTTCGAGTATCTGCTTAAGCCCCTGTGCAGATCGTGCTTTTTGCGCGAGCAACCCGGTGTAGTACAGCGCGGCTTCGTCTGGAATATCCATCCGGTTGCGCAAGCCGGCCGTGCCCATGCCAAGCAGATCGAGAAGGCGCGCGCTGAGAGCGTCCTCGCCTGCGCCCTTCCGCTCATATGCAATAAAGAAGCGATATTTTTCCCACGAGCGATAAAAGAGCGAGAGGATACGGTGATTGAAGAGATCGAAGAAGGCTGCCGGCCCGTGATCGCGCGCTCGCATTCGATCGAGCAGGTACTCCGTATAGGGATGCGGCAGCGCGCCAACCGCTGCAGACAGGCCCATGAAGTTCACCCGCATAGCGTGCGGCTCGTCATCACGAAGTGACAGAGAATCCAACTCGCCCGCTGGAAAGCTGAGCGTCGGAAGCGAGGAAAACCGCACGACTTCTGAAGACGGAGTCACATAGAGCCCCACCGGCGTGCGTTCCGGGTACAGGCGCTCGAGCAACCGCACGGCTTGGAAGAAGTGCACGAAGTGATGGTCTTCTTCCAGCAATCGGCGCAGGCCGGAGGTCGTCAAATCAAGGTTTTGCTTCCCGCTCTCGGCAACCACTCGCGCACCACCTCCTTCCGTTGTGAGGAATATGCCACCAACTGACAGAAACTGTTCATGGATGTGTAACAGCCCAGAAATCTCTCCAGCACATTTGCGAATAGAAAAAGGCCGCCGCCGACAAACTGGCGCTCGTCGAACTCAACCTCCAGCTGTGTTCCCCGTGCCGGCGTGATGCCAAAATGCGATCGCGTGAGCGCTACATGAGGCTTTGCGGTGAGCCGGAGAATGCTGCCGATCTGCTTCTCCAGAAACGAAGAATCCGTAAAATTGTGCAGCCGCAATATCTCCTGCAATGCTCCGCGGCCCTCTTCTTCGAGCGACAGGTAGTTGAGCGACAACTGAGAGATCAGCCGCCATAGCTGGCCTTTGCCGGAGGGCGGATCGTAGCTCGGCGTGGGCCGGCGCAATGCCCGGATCATGCTCGCGGCCGGCACGGACTCCGCAAAGAAGTCGCCATCCTCCGCTCCAAAGGGTAGGCGCGATGGCAGATCGTGATTCGTACAGGTACAACGCACGGTCAGGATTTCGGTGTCTGGATCGGTTACCACGCCTTCGATATCGGCGATGGAGATAAACATCGCGGAGGGAGCGCGTTCGCCGAGCACGTTCGGCCGTCGCGTTCCATGCCAGAAGGCCAGCTTGTTCTCTTCGCGAGTCTGCGATCGGAAAGCAAATAATGGCTGCAGACTCTCGACTGTGCGTTTGCTCGGATTGGAAGCGAGCACTTCATCGACAGAGAATATCTCTGTCACATCGTCGTGACGCACATCCGGAATGATTCTGTATTCGTGTTCAGCCTGTGTCAGCAGAATCGGTTCGGCAGTCTGCTCATAAAGGTTCACGACCGGCGTGCAGCCCAATCGCACCGTGCGCGCGGAAACACCCACCTCCAGCGCCTGCTGCCGTTCTGGCCGCGCCGAAACGGGAGAAGACAAACAACACTTCTGCCGCGCGCCTGCATTTTGCACTGCGGAGCGCCTCAAGTCCCTCCAGACGGAAGAAGAGAAACTTCTCTGAGAACGTGAAGTATTCCTGGAGCAGACGATAACCATCGAAAGATCGGCGCGAATACGGCAAGAGAGCCTCGTCCTCTCCGAATCCCATGGCGATCAACGCGTCGGGAGCGATGGGAACATTGGGGCCGGCGGGATCCTCAGGATTGCGGACCACGATGTTGATGCAGTTGTTGCACAGGAGCTCGTAGAGCGTGTGAACGACATTCGTCTCGCCGGAGAGATGGAACCGCAGGTTCGAGAGGTCCAGGTCTGCGAATGAAAGATCCGGAGCGCATTCCAGGCGCAACTGCATCACCGCCGCAGCGCCAGCGGTCGGAACTGGCCGCGCAAGCCGTTCCGGCAGCCGCCACTCGCAGGCAGCCACGCTGAGAGGCCACAGCTCTACGGGATAACAGGTACGGAAGCGGCAGGCCAGTCCATCGACGCGCCGTTTGGTGGTCAGCACAGTGCCGGCAGGCATGGTAACAGCCGCGGTGGCCTTTCCCTGCACCTGCTCCATCTGGCATTCCACCACTGTCATCGCCGGAACAGGCCGCAGGTAGTGCGGGTAGACGACGCTGAGCAGCCCTGCCGTGAGCTCCGGAAAGTCATCCTCGATGCGAAGATGGATGCGAGCGGCGAGAAATGCAAAGGCCTCGAGGAGGCGCTCCACATGCGGGTCCTCGCAGCGGTCCGGTTCCAGCAGCAGCCGGCTGGCGACACGCGGATACTTCTGCGCGAATTCGCCTCCGAGCTCGCGCAGATACGCCAGCTCCCTTTCGTAGTGCTCAAGGAGTTCTTCTCGCATCGCTACTTTACCGTGTACTCGCCGCTGCTGAGCTCCAGCACCGTATCAAAGGAGATCTCTTCCGGCGCCGGGTTGATGCGCATCAATCCTTGCACATGGAAGCGCAGTCTGCGATCCGCCGATTGCGATTCCTGCAGCGTCACCACCACATCCGTCAGCCGCGGCTCAAACTCACGCAGGCATTCTTCGAGCGCCTTACGCAGACGCTTCTGGTCGGATGCGGAACTCAGTCCCAGCGCCGTGATATCTGCAAGGCCGTAGTTCACCATCGTGGCGCGGGCACGCTCGAACTTTCCAATGTTCTCAATCGGCGGCCGGCGCGTATTCAGCAGCCACTCTACATCGCGCTTCAACGCCTCGCGGAAATAGCGCAGTGACTGCGCCCGCGTTGCCGGCCAGTCGTCGACTTCCATCAGCCGGTCCAGCACAGACTGCGTCACCAGCGCCTCAGTGTTTGCGCGAACCACTGTCCCTCCTCATCCTCAACTGGTATATTCCATCGCTGCTGTCGGATCGATACGGCAAAGCCTTTCAAAGATCTCCTGCCGTCTCTCTTCTCTCTCATCCTTGTCCTGCATGCACTTCAGCAGCAGCGTCAATGGAGGCGCCAGCAGATCGCTGGATTCCCAGCCCTCGAGTTTTCGCTGCTCTATCTCTGCTGCAAGCTGCTCCAGCATGGGCGCAGCCACTGATTCATATCCCGCCGCCAGGCACAGTTGCGCCACCTGGGTCCTGCGCTGAAAACGCAGACGGCCGTTCTCCTGCTGCGCCGCATCCCGGACCAGCAGTTGAATCGCCTGGTGCGCGCGGCCTTGCTGGATCAGGCCACGAGCGATCTCAAGCGTGTCCGGTACTGGGGCGTTCTGTCCGTTGCGTTCCGCCGCTTCTGATGTGTGCGCCTGCGCCGCTTCTTGTGCGTACACCAGCTCGACGGCAGGCGCCGGAGCTTCAACCGGTTTCGGGAGCACCGTCTCCTGAAGCCAGCGGAGAGTCTCCGGATTCGCCGCGGGCGTATCGTCGTTGAAAATCCACGCAGGGATCTCCGGAAAATCCCGTAGCAGAGCGCCCAGTGTGGACAGGACCGAAGAAACGATCACACCGTGTCCCAGCTCGAGGCTTGCCTTCCAGATATAGCGCTGCAGGTCCAGCCACATACCGCCCCACGGCTCGCCAGCCGCGGCTACAGAAGCACGCAGCAATTCATTCCAATTTCCTTCCGTCAGCGCGCGGCGAAGTTGCTGCCTCGCCTCGGTTGGCGGCGGCGGCTCGGCGGCTTCCATCCTTCCCTGCCGTGCGCGGAGTTCGCCCCAGCGCAATCCCGTCTGCAGCAGATATGGGATGGGGCTCGCTTCATCCTGCTGTGCCAGGAAACGAGCGCAGCTCTGAACGCGGGCTGCCGCGTCTTCGGCATTCGCTGGCTCTGCGGCTTGGCCCGTTACTGTTCCGGGTGCGGGAGCTGCCACCTCATTTTGCATCTGAGGCTCGGCCGCATCTCGCCGTTCCGCTTCCGTGGCTGATTCATTCCGCGATGCCGTATCTTCTACCTGAGCGACGAAATCAGTCGGTTCCTCTACGCGAAGATCCGGATCGGTCTTGCGTTTCTCCTGCAGCAACACGGCTACAGCACGCTTCACTTCTTCAATCGCCTGCTCCAGCCTGTTCAATGAGGGACCATCCGCGCCGTAACGCTCCTCACAAAACGTTGCAAGACCGTGCAGCAGATCCATCGATTCGGTCAGAGCGACCTCTGTCTCCACGTAAAAACTCTTGGGAGTCGCGGCCAACGCGCTGTCGAAGGCTTCCGCGGTAAGCCTGCCTTCGGCTACCGCGGCCTCGCGCGCCTCGCGCTTTGCATCGCTCTGAGTGGCATCGGCCTCGTAGCCGAGCGCGCGCGACTCCTTATATTGGTAAAAGCTGTATCCGGCACGCGTCAACGGAGCGTTATACAAAAGGCTGCTCACGCGATTCGCCATCCACTCGATGGGCATCGCCCGCAGACCGCTGTCACCATCCTCGATCTCGGGATGCAGCGTCTCCCAGAACTGCTCCTGCATGGCAAGGAAAAGCGTCAGGCACGGTGGGAGAAGCACGATGCCCTCGCGCTTGATGTGCGCTTCGGTCAGCCAGGCGAGCAGTTGAAGGTCTTTGCTCCGGCTCGCCAGCGCATCGCCAGCCAGCTTGATGACCAGATTGGAATCTGCTTTTTTTGCTGCGCGCTGCCAGTCGCCCACCGGAAGGCTATCGTCCTCCTCAGTGCGCGCCTCCTTGATCTGGTCGTATACGCGGTCATAGCGAAGACTGGGACCGGAAGGATTTCCGCCCGCGATCGGTTCGAGCAGGTCATCGCGCAGCGGCACTACGCCCCCTCGGCGGGATGCTCGAGGGTGAGACTCCGCAATTCGAGCAACGCTAATTCCTTATCATCGGCTGCGAAGATCTTTTGCCCGAAAGGCAGCGATCCGAATCGCTCGTCATCTTCCCACACCGTCGTCGATCCCAGCCGGACGCTATCTTCGTTGTGCTTCCAGGAGAGCGGCGATAACACCGGAAGCAGCACCTCACCAAGCTCCTGCAGCCGGAAGGCAGGCGTCACTTCCAGCCGCGCGGGCGCCCAGATCAGATCGCGCAATTTGGTGGGCGGCTCGACTGCGAGCGAGGCCACATACTCCAGAGGTATCCATGTATAGCTGCCGGCGATGAAGACTTCCAGATGATCGCCGATGCGCGGATCGACATCCGTAAACGACACCACTGAGGTGCCATTTACCGTACCCGGCCCGGAGGGGCGTGGATTATCCGAAGGAAACGTTCCGCTCGCAAACATCTCCTGCCGCGTGCGTTCCGCATGCAGCGCAGCCTTGTAGACAAGGATGCCGGCGATCGCCTCCTTGCTGGAATCAGCCAGCATGTCCAATTGCTTCTCGGCCCGATCGTACTCGCCCGCGAAGCACAGCAGCTCAAACAGCATGGTGCGGCGCTTGGCGTCGAGCGGCTGCTTCTTCAGCTCTTCGCCAAGCGCCGCAATCGCCGGCTTCAACTGGCCGGCTCGATACAGGGCAACAGCATCCATCACGACAACTTATTCTGCTTCAAGTCGTAGCTGGCTGGCCCGGTACTCGTCAGATTGCCCTTCTCGTCCTGCACGCTGTAGTCGATCTTGATGGTGTTGTAGCTGAAGGACAGGCTGACAGTCGGAACCTCGCTGCTGGCGGAGATTTGGAGCGAGCTCACAAAGAGTTCGGTGAAATCGACCTTGAGGTAAGGCTTGCCTTCTGCTCCGGACTTCACCGCGGTCATGGTGCCGGTCTTGATGTGTGTGCCCGCGCAGAGCGACTTAAAGAGTTTAGGTGTGGCCTTATCGAAATAGGTCATGATATTGAAGTCGGACAGATCCACCTTGCCCGCGCCCGACCCACCTGTTCCTGCCACGCTGGAGGTTTGGCTGCCGCCCCAGCTCCAGCTCATTATCTGGATTTCATCTTTGTGGCTCGCATCGACTGACTCACCTTGCATCCCATCCAGCTTCAAAAAATAATCGACCGCCATGCGCTCTCTCCTTGTGTGCTTGAGGAGACCAGCGTTCTCTCACGAGTGCCCTGCCGGTCCCGGTTCTTCTTGACTTACTTCCGTGCCGAAGCAGGCAGATCGGCCACCAGACGAAGCGATACAGACAGCTCGTCGAGCTGGAAATGTGGTTTCAAAAATGCGGTTGCCCGATAGACGCCGGCCTTGCCTGGAACTTCCGATACCTGGATGGCCGCCTCGCGCAGCGGAAGCTTGGCTTTCGCTGCCTGCGAAGCATTGTCATCCGCGCAGACATAATTGGAGATCCACTGGTTGAGGAACTTCTCCGTGTCCTGCCGGCTGGTGAAGCTGCCGATCTTGTCGCGCATCATCGCCTTCAGATAATGCGCGAAGCGCGACATGGCCAGGATGTACGGAAGCTGCGCGGAAAGCCGCGCATTCGCATTGGCCGCGTCCTTGTCGTAGAGCTTTGGCTTGTTGACCGTCTGCACGCTGAAGAAAGCCGCATAGTCCGTGCCCTTGCAGTGCACCAGCGGCACGAGGCCCTGATCGGCCAGCTCCTTCTCGCGCCGGTCGGTGACTGCAACCTCGGTCGGGCACTTCAGCGCGACATCGCCCTCGTCGGTGCGGAAGGTGTGCGCCGGCAGGCCTTCGACCAGGCCGCCGCCCTCCACGCCGCGGATCGCCGCGCACCAGCCATACTTCGAGAACGAGTTGGTCAGCCGCGCGGCCAGCCCGAAGGCCGCATTGCCCCACAGGTACTTCGAGTGGTCGGTGCCGTCCACCTGCTCTTCGTAATCGAACGCCTCGATCTGCTTGGTGTCCTTGCCGTACGGCAGGCGCATCAGGATGTGCGGCAGCGTGAGCGCGACGTAGCGCGAATCCTCGGACTGCCGGAACGACTTCCACTTCGCGTATTCCGTCGAGTCGAAGATCTTGCCGATGTCTCGCGGAGAACCCAGCTGTGTGTAGCTGTCCAGATTCAACAGCTCCGAGGAAGCCGCCGACAGAAACGGCGCGTGTGCCGCCGCCGCAACCTGCGAGATCCGCTCCAGCAGCTCGATGTCCTCGGGGCCGCGGCCGAACTCGTAGTCGCCCACCAGCGCCGCGAACGGCGCGCCGCCGAAGACGCCGAACTCTTCCTCGTACACCTTCTTGAACAAGGCCGCTCTGATCGAACTCGGAAGCCCGCTGCAGGTCCTTCAGCAGCTCCTTCTTGGAGACGTTCAGACCTTGATCTTCAGCATCTCGTTGGTTTCGCTCTGGTCGAGCAGATACTTGATGCCGCGCCATGTGCCTTCCAGCTTCTGGAATGCCGGGTGATGCAGAATCTCGTTGACCTGCAGCGAAATCAGCCGGTCGATCTGCGCGATGCGCGCCTTGATGGTGGCCTCCGCGTCGCGGGAGAGCGTCATCTGCCCGTCCAGCGCCTGCGCAACGAACTCCTTCACCAGGTCCCGGCCGCGTTCCATAGTGGCCGCGTCGCGGTTGAACCTTCCCTGCGCAACGATCTGATCGAGCAGAGAATCTTCCGCGGTGACTCTGTTCGGTGCCCTGCGCTCCAGCCGCGGCGGCTGCCTTCGGTGTACTCACTTCTCACCCCCGTCTTTGCCCAGTTCGGCGCGCAGCTTCTCTCGCGCTTCGGTGTTTGTGACTGCCTCGAAAAGCATGTCGTCGAGCTTGTCGTTGCCCTGCAGGCTGCCGCGCAGATCGGACAGGCGTGTGCGCAGATCCAGCAACTCCTTGAGCGGCTTCACCTGCTGCGCCACGCGCTCCGGCGAAAAGTCGTCCATGCTCTCGAAGTGCAGGTCGACACTTCAGTTGCCCGGCGTTCGGGTCGTCGCTCAGTTTGTTCTCGACCGAGAACGCCAGCTGCGGCTGCCATGCCTTTCAGCACCGCGTCGAAGTTGTCCGGGTGTGATCTCCACGAACTTGCGGTCCTTCAACGCCGCCAGCGGCTCTGCTTGGGCTGCCCGGTGAGATCGCCCAGAACTCCCATGACAAACGGCAGTTCCTTCATCTCGATCGCGCCGCCGACTTCCACGTCGTAGGTGATGTGGACGCGGGGCGACCGGACTCTATCCAGTTTGTGCTGTGTGCTTTCGCGCGGCATGTGTATAGGACTCCCTGGCGGTGAAGCTTGGGGCTTCAGGCGCAGTTATGTTTGAACGGAATCTCATTGGGATTCACACCCAGGAATGACTCATGAAAACCCGCTGCAGAGCGTGGTTTCTGCGAACACAACCCGTTGGCCCAAGAAGATCGCTGCTAATTATGATCAGCGCTCCGCCCTCAGTCAAGGAAACAATGGTTGACGCCGGAGACGGGCACGCCTCCTTCGCTCTCGCTTTCCCGCTCGTCATGCCGTATAGCTATAGGCACATCGCAACCTGTGCGGATCGGCACATACGTAAAGAAGGATCGGCCCGACCATGCGGCAGCTACAACCAGTGATTTGGTCCAAAGGCGTGGCTCTGTCTCCCCAGCACCTGCAGGCCCAGGACCGCTTCTTCGAGGAGACGTTGCACTTCCAGCTCGAAGCACTCGCCTTTCGCAGCTGGGGATTCACAGAGCTGCAACTCGATGGCACCGCCTTGAGCGATGGCCTCTTCAGCATCAGCCGCGCCGCCGCCATCTTTCCCGATGGTTTGCTGGTCGAGATGCCCTCCTCCGATCCGCTGCCCCGCTTCCCGCACTCTCGACGATTGCTTTCGCGAGGCCGCAGCCGCTGCACCTTCTATCTCGCGGTGCCGCAGTCGCGCGAGGGCGGCATGAACATGGCGCTGCAGCGCGGCCGGCATCAGCACCCGCTACTCCTCCGAGCTTCTTATGCTCCGCGATGAGAGCAACGGCCAGAGCGAGCGGCCCGTCTCGCTTGCCCGCAAGAACTTGCAGATCCTGGCCGAAGGCGAAAGTCTCGAGGGCTCCGTGGCCGTGCCCCTGGCGGTGGTGGAAAGAACCGAGGCGGGCACGCTTTCGCCTGGATGCCAAAAGCATCGCGCCCATGCTGAATGTCAAAAGCAGCGAGTACCTGAATGGACTCCTGCGTGGCCTCGTGCAACTTCTGGTCGCGCGCAGCAGCCAGCTTGCCGGCGCGCGCCGCCAGAAGAACCAGTCGCTGGCCGACTTCGGCGCGTCCGATATCGCCAACTTCTGGCTGCTCTACACCATCAACACCCACCTGCCGGCCTTCCACCACTACTTCGAAGCCGCGCAGCTTCATCCCGAGATGCTCTTCTCCCAGATGGCAGCCCTCGCCGGCTCTCTCACCACCTTTTCCGACGACATCCAGCCGCGCGATCTGCCGCGCTACGATCACGAGCACCAGGGCCAGTCCTTCGGCGTGCTCGACTCCCTGCTGCGCGAGCTGCTCGAAACCGTGGTCCCCAGCAATTTCGTCGCGCTGCCGCTCAAGCCGCTGCGCGATTCCATCTACGCGACCTCGATCGAGAAGGACGCAGTACTTTGAGAACTCCCGCTTCTATCTCGCCGTCTCCGCCGACATGCGCGACGCGGATCTGATCGCGCGCGTGCCGCAACTGGCAAAGATCTGCTCCTCCAACTACATCGAACAGCTGGTACGGCAGGCGCTGCCCGGTCTTCGGCTCGCGCACGTTCCCGCACCGCCCAAAGCCATCCCGATCAAGCTGAATTACCAGTACTTCAGCATCGAGTGCTCGGGAGCAGCGTGGGAGTCGGTGACGCGTGGCCGCAATCTGTCGGTGTATCTGCCCGGAGACATCCCCAACCCGGCGATGGAGCTGGTCATTCTGCTGCCAGCGGGAGAATGAAAGCGGACTGGTCAGTGCCGCCGCAGCGCGAATATGACCAGCAGAATCAGTACCGCCAAAGCAAACGCATTGAGAATCAGCAGCAGTGGCAGCCAAGCCTGGAGTTTGGTCTGCGGGACGGCTGGCACTGGGCTGGAAAGCACCGGGGGTGTGGGAGCCGCGGCTGCCGGTTGCTGTCCGAACGCCACAGCCCTGGGTATCGCGGGCGTCTGAGGCAGCCTTGGCATCCCGGGCATCGCGGCAAGCGATGGGACCGGAGCGGATTCCCTCGCGGGAGATGCGACGGCCGACTGCACATCCGCAGCCGGTTTCATTCCTCTGACAGCCTCTTCGCGAGCTGCGGAAGTCGAGAGAATTCGCGTAAAGCTGGCCGCATCGTCGGGGTGCATGGCCGGCGGCGTGGACTCCGGCCGGACTCCTGCTCGTGGTTCTGCGACATCCCGCCCCAACTGCGCTGAGCTTCCCCCCAGCGCCTCACGCGCTCGTTCCGGCGAGAGGCTCTGCATCAACTGCGTGAATTCCCCGGCCCGCGCGTCCGATGGCTTGGCTGGAGACGCCGGTATCTCTGCCTGCTCTTCGGGGTTCGATTCGGGTCGGCTGTCCAATGCGCGAAAAAGCTGAGTGAACTCTCCCGCGGTTTGCTCGGAGTGCGGACCTGGGCGCGGGGTGCCCTGAAAGGGGGCTCCAGTCTGAGGCGAAACGCTGCCCTGCGAAGCGACAGCCGGTCTCGCTGGCTCAACCGGCGGACCCGGAGTGGGAGCGACAAACAGCTCCGTCACCCCGGCGGTTCCGGAGACTGCATCGTTCCTTCCCGGTGTAGAAAAGCCGCGCACCGGAGTTGAGGGAGGAACGGCCGCGGGAGCCGGGCCAGGCTGGGGCGATTCGGACTTCAGCTCTGCCGCACGCATCAGCCGCGTGAACTCACCAGTTTCCGACTGCGTGGAATTTCCAACTCCCGATGGGAGCCCCGCTCCGATTGGCGTCGCAGGGCTCTGCTCGGCACCGGGATCCTTCGGGAGCCTCATGAAGATTCGCGTGAATTCACCGGTCGGTGCATTGGTGGGCTTGGCATCAGCGGGCTTTGCATTGGCGGATAGGGACTTCGCGGGCACAGCCCGCGATGATGACGCCGGCGAAGTCACTTTCGCAGGGGCGTCCGGGGTAATTGCCTGAAAGAGCCGAGTGAATTCTCCCGGCGATGAATGCGTCTCGGGTGACCTGTCAGGCGAAGGAGTAGTGCTTTCAGAATTCGTAGCGCGAAACTCTGCGTTCGGATTGTCAAATGCGGGCACTCCTGACGGCGCCACAGGCTGCTCGAACATTCCCGTCGCTCCGGCAGAGACAGGCGGCGTTGTCTCCCGATCCGGGCCTTCGTCTTTGCGGCCGAGGCCTCCGATTTCGTTTTGGTTTTTCATCGAGTCCCTGGCCGGTCCATACTGTGCTGCCTCAGCGCCTGCTGCGCCGAACCTGCGCGCAGGTTACACTTCGGCTACTTGCGAGTAAAGTTTTCATCTGTATCCGCCCCTGTCTCAAAGTGGCGAGCGCCAACGCAGGTCAATAACTAACCTTGTGCTTCGCGTTTTCTGCGGTAAACTTCGGATGCCTTTCCCCATGAAATCGTCCCTTCCTCAGGTTCTATCGCGATGAAATTTCTATCCCGAGTGGTCTGGACCGAGGGCATGTATCTGGGACCTCACCACTTCCAGACACAGAGCCGGTACTTCGAGGATTCGATCGCCTTTGTCGTGCAGAACCTCTGGCATCAACCGTGGGGACTTCTTCATTTCGCTCTGGACGAAGAATCCATCTCCAATGGCAATGCGGCGCTGCTGCACGCCTCCGGTGTCTTTGCCGACGGACTCGCATTCGATCTTCCCAACTCCGATCCGCCGCCGTCGGTCCGCAATCTGACCGACATCTTCCCTGCCACGCACAGTGCCCTGAACCTGTTTCTGGCCGTGCCCAAGCGACAGGATACCGGCAGTGACTACGCTGCCGATGCGAACAGCGCAGGCACGCGCTTCATCGGGATGCGCCGCGTGATGCGCGACGAGACCAATGGTATGGACGAGCGGGAAGTCGAGCTCGGACGAAAAAACCTGCGGCTGATTACAGAAGCAGAGATCACTCCAGACCTGAGCACGCTCCCTATCGCGCGAGCGCTGCGCGACGGACGCGGTCACATGATCTTCGATCCCGATTTCGTTCCGGCATGTCTGCGGGTGAACGCCAGTGAGCCGCTGCTGCTGCTGGTGAATCGGCTGCTCGATACAATCCAGGACAAATGCAGCAGCATCGCCCGCACCGGCCGCGGTCGGGGAACCTTCCAGGCCGGCCATTCCGCCTTGGACGTAGCCAATTACTGGTTTCTGCATGCGATGTACACTGCTTTGCCGCCCTTGCGCCATCTGTGCGGCACCAAACACGCGCACCCGGAGCAGGTCTTTGGCGAACTCGCTCGCGTCGCCGGCGCTTTGTGCACGTTTTCTCTCGAATCCAATCCCGCAGAGTTGCCGCAGTACAACCACCGCGATCCTGGGCCGGCCTTTGCGCAACTGGACCAGCACATACGGCGTCATCTTGAAATCGTCATCCCCTCCAACACCCTCACCCTCGATTTTCATTCCGCGGCGCCGTACATCCAGGAGGCGGCGATCACGGACGAGCGTTGCCTGCGGCGGGCGCGCTGGATTCTTGGCGTCCGTTCCGCCCTCGGCGAATCGGATCTGATGCGGCTCGCGCCTCAGCTTATCAAGGTCTGCTCCGCGCGGTTCGTCGTCGAGTTGGTGAAGCGCGCACTTCCGGGCATGTCGCTCACGCATCTTGCAGTCGCTCCCACAGCACTGCATCCCGAGCCCGACATGCAGTACTTCGCGCTCGACCTCGCCGGCCCCTGCTGGGAGCACATCCTGCAGACCAAGACAGTCGGCATCTACATCCCTGGCGAAATTGCGGAGGCGGATTTCACGCTCACCGTCATTCTCGGCACCTCCGAAACGGAGGCCTCCTGATGGAAACGCAGCCGCGCGCGCTGAATAATCTCGCCTTGTGTTTCCAGGAGCCGCTGACGGCCATCGTGCGCGTGCGCTCCGGGCGCCAGCAGGTTCAGAACGCCGAAACCTTTCGCGATCAGATACGGCGAGCGCTTCAGGCCTCCATGCAGGAGGCACGCAGTCTCGGATACAACAGCGAGGCCGTCCATCTTGCTGTCTTTGCCGTTGTTGCCTTGCTCGACGAGAGCGTGCTGAACCTTCAGAAGCCGGTGTTCTCCGAATGGGCACGGCGGCCGCTTCAAGAGGAGCTATTCGGCAGCAGCAATGCCGGCGAGGTGTTCTTTCGCAACCTCAACGACCTGCTTGCGCGCCAGGATGCGCCGGAGACCGCCGATTGCCTCGAGGTTTACTGCCTTTGCTTGTTGCTCGGATTCAAGGGCCGCTATGCATTTGGAGGCAGCGGAGACCTTCAGGCGTCCATTCGCCGCGCCAGAGAGAAGATCGATCGCAGTCGCGGCCCAGCCCGTCTGCCTCAGGTGACGAGCGGCAGCGAAATCCATCTCGCCCGCAAGCGCGACGGCCTGGGTCGAGCTCTGGTCTACATAGCGGCAGTGGCATGCGTGGCAGCACTGCTCACATTCGGTGCGCTTGCGTTTGTACTCACCTCGGGAGCGTCCCGGATACAAACCAGCAGTGCCAGCCTGCGTTAGGAGACATCGTTGGTGGTCAATCTGCTCATCGTCGTGCTCCTGCTTATCGTCGCCGGCCTCATCTACATCGCCGGGCCTGTACTGCATATCCAGGGCAACTCGCTCCTGCTGCTGCGCGTGTTGCTCGCCGTCATCGGCATAGCGGCCGCCGGCGCGATTTTCTTCCTGCACCGCCGCCGGGGGCCGGGCGGCAAGGCAGAATCCGGCGGCAGCGCCTCGGACCTGGACGTGTTGCTCGGAGATGCGGAGCGCAAACTGCGTGCCTCGCAGCAGGCCGGTCCACGATCCCTCCACCGCATGCCGTTGCTTTACCTTCTCGGCGATGCCAACGCGGCCAAGACTACGACTGTCCTACACTCCAGCCTCGATCCGGAGTTGATTGCAGGACACGTCTACAGTTCAGCCGATGTCGTCGCTACCCCGCTGGTCAACATCTGGTACGCCTCCGGCTTCACGATCGTGGAAGCAGGGCAGGCGATTCGCAGCAGTGATTCGCTGTTTGCGCGGCTTCTGCACCGTACCCGCCCCCTCGCCTACCGCTCCGCCTTTGGCAAAGGCGCGCCACCAAGGGCAGCCGTCGTCTGCGTCAGCATGGAGCGCTTTCTCGGCGGGGAGGCAGCGGCCTCCGCGGCAGCCGCGGCTCGCACCGCGGGCGCGCAATTGCGCGAGATCAGCCGCAGTCTGGGGTCCGCCATTCCGGTCTATGTTCTCTTTACCAAGCTTGATCGCGTTCCTCATTTCGCGGAGTTTGTGCGCAACCTCTCCGCCGAGGAAGCGAACGGCGTGCTGGGCAATACGATCTCGACCATCCGTGCGACCGCCGGTGTCTATGCCGAGCAGGCGACCGAGACGATCGGCCGGACTCTTGATGCCCTTTTCTTCTCTCTCGCAGAGTTCCGTCTGGAGTTGCTCAATCGCGAGAACCGTGACCAGGATGCCGGCCTGGTCTACGAGTTCCCTCGTGAATTACGGAAGCTCAGAAATCCGCTGACACAATTCCTGGTCGAGCTCTCAAAGCCCAGCCAGTTATCGGCGAACCCATATCTGCGCGGCTTCTACTTCACCGGAGTTCGTGCGCAGATGATCGAACAGCCAGCCGGCACAACTGCGCCAGCGCCGGAGGGAGCGCCCGACGCCGGAGCCACTCGCATGTTCACCCTGGCCGACATGCGCACGGAAGCCCCCCGCACGGCCCAGATGGTCTCCCGGCGAGTTCCCCAGTGGACTTTTCTTCCGCGCCTCTTCCCGCATGTCATTCTCAGTGACCGGCCGGCACTTACTGCCAGCCGCGAGTCAGCGCCCGCGCGTATGTTCCGCCGGCTTCTCTTCGGCGCAATTGCACTCGTTGCTGTGGCGTATTGCGCTCTGTTGCTGCTTTCCTACACCAGAAACTCTGCGCTCGAAAAACAGATCAGTGAGGCCGCCGACATCGCGTCCACTGGCGCGGCGGCTCCCGCTGTGCCCACGATGCAGCAGTTGCAGGCCATGGATCACTTGCGCGGCGCGATCGTCAAGCTCGAAGACTGGCGGCAACACGGCGCTCCCTGGCAGTACCGCTGGGGCCTTTATCAAGGCGACCATCTCGCTGCCAGTGCGAGGCGCATCTACTTCGATCGCTTCCGTCCCCTGATCCTGCGGACCACCCAGGCCAGCCTGGTCTCCGCGCTGAATGCACTCCCCGCCGCTCCAGAGCCTGGCGCCGACTACACTGCTGCCTACAATCCGCTGAAGGCCTACCTGATCACCACGAGCAATCCGGAGAAGAGCACCGCCGAATTCCTCTCGCCCGTGCTTATGCAGTATTGGCCGGCCAGTACTGCACTGGGTGCAGACGAGCAGCAGCTTGCCCGCGCCCAGATGGATTTTTATGCCGAGGAGTTGAAGCGCGCCAATCCATACTCTATTCCAGCCGATACGGCCGCTGTGGCACACGCCCGCGACTACCTCTCAAAATTCGGCGGCATCGATCGCGTCTACCAAGCCATGCTCGTAGCCGCCGGAAAGACCAATGCTCCAATCGAATTCAACCGGCTCTTCCCCGGCTCCAGCGAAGTGGTCGTCGATGCGCACACTGTGCCCGGCGCCTTCACCCGAGGCGGCTTCTCCTTCATGCAGGACGCGATCCTTCATCCCGATCGCTACTTTAACGGCGAGACCTGGGTGCTCGGTGATGCGTCCGCTCCCTCGCTCGACCGCGCCAGCATCACGCAGCAGCTTACCGCCCGCTACACCGCGGATTATCTCAAGGAATGGCACGCCTTCCTCAATGCCGCCCATGTGAACGGCTATTCCAAACTGCAGGACGCCGCCAACAAGTTGAACGTCCTGGCCGGTCCCACGTCACCGCTGCTGGCGCTCTTCTGGACGGTGTCGCATAATACAGCCGTTGCGAACACTGACATCGCGCATGTCTTCCAGCCCGCGCAGGTGCTTGTCCCGCCCGACAGCCGGGACAAGTTCATCGGCCCCGGCAATACCGGCTATATCAATGCCTTGCTTGCGCTGCAGGGCACCATCGCGCAAGTAGCTTCAAACCCGGCGGCCGCCACCGATCCCGCAGCCGCTACCCCTATGCTCAACGCTGCGACCGCTGCCCACATCGCTGCGCGTCAGGCAGCGCAGGGCTTCACCATCGATCCTCAGACTCACACGGAAACTACGACATTAGCTTTGCTTGAGGCTCCCATCAAATCTACCGAAGGCCTGGTCCGCGGCATCGGACCCGCTGCCGTCAACGCTGGTGGCCACGCATTCTGCGGTTCCTTCGATGCGCTCATGAGCAAGTTTCCCTTCTCCTCCACGTCGCCGAGGCAGGCCTCTGTCGCGGAGGTGGACGCTGTGCTCGCCCCGGAGACCGGCGTTCTCTGGCAGTTCTACAACGCCACCTTGAAAACCCTTCTGATACCGCAGGGCAACCAGTACGTTCCCGCGCCGGGGGCTCCCGTACAGATCACGCCATCTTTCCTCCGCTTTTTCAATCGCGCGACCGCGCTCTCCTCCGCATTGTTTCCAGCGGGTGCAAAGAACCCGACCTTCACCTTCAGCCTGCGCGAGCTGCCCAGCAAAGGCGTGCAGAACGCCACGCTCTCGGTCGATGGACAACGCATCAGCGGCGCCAACTCCGTCCAGCAATTCAACTGGAACGCACAGTCGGCCGCGAGCGCCCAGTTGGTCGCAAACGAACTGCCCCTCCAGCAGTTTCAAGGCCCGTGGGCGCTCTTCTATCTGCTCGATAAGGCCCACTCTCAAAGAACCGGCGAGGGTGCCGAGCTGGAGTTCCCGGTAGAGATTTCGAACAGCCCCAGCAGACTGCCCGATGGGACCCCGCTGGTCGTGCGTTTCGATCTCTCGGGCAGCGGAGCTGCACTGCTCACGCCGGGCGCCTTCAATGGCTTCCGCTGCGTCTCGCAAATCGCGCACTAAAGAAGGTGTTCAGACAGCAGCGGCAGCTCGGATGATCCGAAGAATCAGACACGTAATGTTGTCGGCTCCGCCGCGTTCGCGGGCCAGCGCGACAAAAAGGGAGCACTGGTCTTGAGCCGTTTCCCCGCTACCCAGCACCTGTCCGATCTCTGCTTCAGACACATAGCGCGTGAGACCATCGCTGGCCAGGAGCACCACGTCCGCTTCCTGCACCTCCGCCGCAAACAGATCCGGTTCCACCGCCTCAGCCACTCCCACCGCGCGGGTAATGATCGACCGCATATCCGACACCTCGGCCATCTCCGGCGTGATCAGCCCTTCTCGAAGCTGCTCCGCCACAACGGAATGGTCCTGAGTGATCTGGAAGCACTGCCCGTCGCGCAGAAAATAAGCGCGGCTGTCGCCCACATTTCCCACAATGATCCTGCTGCCGTCCAGACACGCACAGACCAGCGTCGTTCCCATGCCGCGTAGGTGCTCGCTGCTGACAGCCGATTCATGCACGGATTGGTTTGCCACATGGATGGCGTTTCGCAGACGGCTCTCCGCAGGTGCGCCCAGAGAAGCCTTGCTCGCCTCGTCAAACGACTCCAGCAGATTACGGACAGCCGTGGCGCTTGCCACTTCTCCCGCAGCCATGCCCCCCATGCCATCGCACACGACATAGATCTGGCGCTCCAGATCGTAACCGAAGCTGTCTTCATTGCTCGCGCGCACGCAGCCCAGGTCCGTGCCGGCGGCGAACTCCACTGCCAGCGCCGCCGCTTCACTCATGATGACTGGCTTCTCGCATCCCACTCACGCCCAGGCAAAGGCGGCCTGCAGGGCAGCCCCTGTGGATTCGCTTTCCACACGCAAAATACCACGAGCCGCTCCGCCGCCGCGTGACAAGCCGGAAAAACCGAATTCGCCGGCCACGCACGCATTCCATGCTTGAGGTGAGGCGCGCTCCGACCTATGCTGTCTGGGCGCATCCACGCGGCATTTTGCGATGGCGTAAGCCTGGTTCATCTCTCAGGAGCATCCGTTGAAACTACTTGTCAAATTCAATCTCGTCCTGTTGCTCGTCTTCGGCGCCGGCATGTATCTCATCGCTCGGAACTCGCACGACTTCCTCATCCGTAGCGCGAAACAGCAGGTACTCCAGCAGGCTGAGTTGATGAACGCCAGCGCGAGCGCCACCAAGGACTACACCGAACATCAGGTCAGTCCTGTACTCGAAGGCACAAAGGAGCACGCCAGCACCTTTCTTCCGCAGACCATTCCCTTCTACGCGACCACGGTGACCTTCCAGACGGTGCGCAACTCCTATCCGGACTACACCATTCGCGAAGCCGCGCTCAACCCCACCCGGCTGACCGACCGCGCCACCGACTGGGAAGCGGACCTGATCAACTACTTTCGGAACAATCCCAGCCAAAAAGAGGTGATCGGGCAGCGATCAACACCCACGGGCGAGATCCTCTACGTTGCAACTCCCATCGTCGCAGCAGGCGGATGCCTGCAATGCCACAGCCAGCCCGCGGTAGCTCCGGCCGCGATGGTGAAACGCTACGGCAGCCAGAACGGTTTCGGTTGGCAGGCAAACGAGACCGTCGGCTCCCAGATCATCTCCGTGCCCATGTCGGTGCCGTTGAAGATGGCCAACGATGGCTTCCGGGACCTCCTCATCAGTCTCGGAATCATCTTTCTCGCCACGATGGCAATGATCGATATCGCCATGTACCTGCTGGTGATCCGGCCGCTGAACCGGGTATCGCGGGCGGCTGACAGGATCAGCAAAGGCGAGGTGGACCTGCCGCCGCTGACGGTCAAGGGCAACGATGAGATCTCCGCCGTAACCGCATCCTTCAATCGAATGCACACCAGTCTTATCAAGGCTTTCGAGATGCTGAACGGCTGAGGTATTGCCGCAAGTCTAGCGGCGTCGGGAACGGAGGAACTTCTCCCGGTCGGCATCGGAGGGAATCTGCTTCGCGGCCTGGGCATAAAGCTTGTCTATGTCGCTGCACTCGGCTGCTAATTTCTTTACCACGAACTTGGCGACGGGTCCGATGAATACGGCGAGCTGCCTGGTCAACTCCTCCAGCGGCATCGTTTGCGCACCCGAGGCGGTAGCAGGTTTCTGCAAATTCTCCGATGAAATAGGCCGGGGCGGGACAGGGCTTGGCTCCGTCACAGCGGCGCTGACCTTCCTCGGAGGAAGCCTTCGTTCCTGAGCCAGCGGTCGGCCATGCAGCGCCGCGTCAAAATCACTTGCGGTGGCAAAGCGTTGTATCGGATCCTTTGCCAAAGCACACAAGATAGCCTGCGAAACAAGTGCCGGTATCTCCGGGTTGTGCTCGGTCGGCGACACAGGCGCGCGCTGCAGATGCCCGATCATGATCTCGTAGTTCGTGGCGCCGGTGAATGGTAGCTGCCCGGTAAGAACCTCATAGAGCGTCACCGCGACCGAGTAGATATCGGAACGAGCCGTTGCTTTGCCACCGCTCAACTGCTCCGGCGACATGTAATTCAATGAGCCCAGCAGGAACCCGGGAGTCGTCAGGCCCACCGAACGATCGCTGATCGCGATGCCGAAATCGAGCAACTTGACCACATCCTCGTTCGTAATCATGACGTTCGACGGCTTGATGTCCCGATGAACCACCCCGGCCTGATGGGCAAAGGTCAAAGCGGAGAGTATCTGGGATGCGTAGTTCAGCACGACAGGCAGCGGAATCGCAATACGCCTGCTTCGGTCTCGAAGCGTTTCACCCTGGATGAGCTCCATGATCATCACGAGCTGATCGTTGTAGTGGAACGCATTGTGCAGACCCGCGATGTTGGGGTGATCCAGCGTCGCCAGCAACCGTACTTCGCGACGAAAACGCTCGGCCATCTCGGCGGTGCCCATCTGCTCCGGCAGCAACACCTTCATCGCCTCAGCGCGCCGCGAGATCAGGTGGCGTACTTCATACACCATGCCCAGGCCGCCGGCGCCCAGCCGGCCTGTAACCTCATAATCGCCGATGTTCTGCCCAATCTCGATGCTTGTACTGTCGCCCAACCAGCGCGCTCCCTGGATATCCCTCTTTAAGAGAGGCGGTCTTTACCCGCATTCACTATATCGCTCTCTATCTGCTCGGCGGATAGCTCTAGTTCAGCGCGATGGTGGCTTGTGCCTTCTCAGGGGAAGAAGAGTGCAGGTGGCAAGGAGATCGAACTTCTCATCCGGTGTTTCATCAGCACTGCCCCGATGGAAAGACGATGCTGATCCGGATCTCCGTCCCCTGAACATCGACGATGTTGCAGTGCGTCCGCTCTCCATCGCGTTTGAAGTCGAGCGCCACGCGCGAAGATCCGATGCGCAGATTCTCAATCCGGAGCGTTTGCAGAAATGCCGGAAGATGGGGATCGACAATGACCAGCTCGCCGCGATCGGCGTCGGGTTGTAGTCCAAGCAAGCCGGTAAGCAACAGGAATGGCCCGCCGGCAGCCCACGCCTGCGGCGAGCAGGACACCGGATAATGTACGGGCTCGCTTTTCAATTGGCGCTCTATGCCACAGAAAAGCTCGGGCAGCCGGTACTCGCGATAATGCAGTGCCGCGTCGTATAACGCCTGAAAAACAACCGCGGCTTCTTGATGCAGTCCATAGCGGGCCATGCCATAGCCGATGATGGCATTGTCATGGGGCCACACCGAACCGCAGTGATAGCTCATCGGATTGAAGAACTTTTCTTTGCAGGAGAGGGTACGGATGCCCCACCCGCAGAATAGGCCATCCTGCAGCAGCCGTTCCATCACCTGCCGCGCGCGCTGCGGGCTTATCGCAGAGGAGAAAAGCAGATGACCAGGGTTTGAGCCATCCACTCGCAACGGACGCTTGTCGCGGTCCAAAGCCATCGCATAGTACTCGCGATCTTCAAGCCAGAAACGCTCGTCGATCAATCCCCGCAACTCATCGGCCCGGGTCTTCGCCTGTGTTCCTAACTCGTGCTCGTCGAGCATGCCCAACAGCTCCGCAACGCCAGTCAGAGCACGCACTGCGTACCCCTGCACCTCCACCAGCGCTATCGGCGGCTGTGCGATCTTCCCGTCACTGTGGCGATTGGCGTCGCCCGAGTCCTTCCATCCCTGATTGAAGAGCCCCTTCCGACTGCGGCGGCAGTACTCAATCAGTCCATCATCATCCAGGTCGCCGTACTGAAGGATCCAGTTCGTTGCGGCCCGCAGCGGTTCCTTCAATTCGGCCAATAGGCCGCGATCGCCCGTCCAACGAAAATATTCGTGCGCGAGAATCAGAAAAAGGGGGGTCGCGTCGACCGATCCATAAGAGCGTCCGAAGGACACTTCATGCGTCGCCGTCATCTCGCCTGAGCGGCGTTCGTGGAGAATCTTGCCTGGGTCTTCGTCGCGCTCGTCGTCCTCCACCTGGCCCTGATAGCTGGCAAGCACCCGCAATGTGCCCCGCGCTAGTTCCGGATCCAGCAGCAGCGTCTCATAGCTGCTCAATAAAGAGTCGCGACCGAAGAGGGCGGCAAACCACGGCACACCCGCGGCCACCGCCGTATCCTGCTCCTCCGGCATACGCAAAGCATAAAAATCTTCCGCCGAAGTCTCCAGCATCACGTCAAAGATCTCGTTGTCTGATCGCAATCGTGTGCAGTTTTCAATCCACTCCTGATGGCGCTCCGCGGAGCGGCGGCGCGCGTCCTCTGGACTGTCTTGCCGCTGCGCATCTGCTCGGCTTGGCGTAGCGCTTTGCGACGGCTCGGCAGCCGTTGCATTTCCTTCCATGCTTATCGTGGTTGTGATTCGATGGCCGGCATGTGCGGACAACCGAAGTTGCCATTGCGCCCGCTGGCCCTCTAAAACGTGCGGCTGTGGCGCGAACGAGAGTGTGGTGGTGCGGCTTCGCCCATCCAGCCCGTCATAGCGAAGCCATACGCTGGAGTCCCGCACCTCAGGACAGAAATAGCGACCACTCTTTCCGCGGACGAGCCCGCGCACCTGAAAGATGTCCATGAAGTCCGAGGCAAAAAATATCTCGAGGTTCAGCGTAACCGGCGCATCATGGAAATTCTGCACGTCCAGGATGTCGTAGAGCCGCCCTCGATCCAGCAGTTGCTCTCGATGAACGTAGACCGTGTTGATCGGCAGGTCCAGATTTTCTCCCGAGACGGATCCGCCGCGTACCGTGAGCTCCACTCGGGACATATCCGCTCCCATGGTCGTCGACGAGAGAACGATCGGCTCCTGCCCGTTCACATGCAGTTGCAGCCGGCTGAGGAAGCGGGTGTCATCGCAGAAGAGGCCGACTTGTGGCGCCCCGGGGGGCATCAGGTCACCCTGGCGATTCGCTGCAAAGAAAGTGCTGCCGCGTATGAGCGCCAAGCCCTCGAGGCCATCCAGCAGCGGCTCCGGATAGCGCACCTTCGGCTCGGGCGGCGGCTCCATCAATCGAGGTGCGGTCGATTCCATGGCCTCTTTCAAGCCGCCGTCTCCTCGGGGTTCAATCCTGAACTTAGCGGTATGGTTCTCGGCAAGCCGCAGTAGAGACGATAATACTGCTCCGCCATTACGTCCGCCGAGAATCGCGTCTCCACGCAGTGCCGAACGGCCTTTGGCTGAAAGGTGTCACGCAGCAGCGCCGCCACTGCTGCGTCGATGCCTCGGCAGACCCTTCCGGAAATACCCTCGTTAATCACCTCTTCCACAGCCCCGCCGGGAAAGGCGATCACCGGTGTTCCGCAGGCCATGGCCTCGATCATCGCCAGGCCAAACGGCTCCTCCCACTCGATAGGAAAAAGCAGCGCGGTGGCGTGGCTGAGCAACTCATTTTTGAGAGCCATATCTGCCTCGCCCACATATTCGACATTGCGCCCATCCAGATGCGGCCGGATCTCCGTCTCGAAGTAGTCGCGAAAGATTGGCTGAACTTCGCCGGCAATCTTCAACGGAATAGCTGCGCGTTTTGCGATCTCGATCGCGTTATGAGCGCCTTTAATCGGGCATATCCGGCCGAGGAAGGCGACGTAGGGTTGCTTGGTCTCCCGGAAGCGATACTTCGCCAGATCCAGACCATGATGAATCACGTGTGGACGCAAGGTGGTCTGCAGCGAGGCCTGATGATGGCTGATCGCTATATATGTCACGTCATCGTGCCTCTCGTAGAGATCGGTAAACGCGGCACTCGCTGGATGATGAAGGGTATAGACGAACGGTTGTGAAGAGAAGCGTGAAAATGGCACGGCTAGCGTGGAGCTGACATGGAGGATGTCGCAGTGCGCCTGCGCATCGTCCACTGCCCAGGCGACATGGTCAATCTCTTTCGTCAGACCCGAATGCTCTGAAGCAAGCGGCCACTCCTGCTTGGGATAGCGCGAGCGCAGGTTCGCTCTCACACGTGATTCACCGTTTGCGTAAACGTCAACTTCGACTCCGAGACGCACCAGCGCCTCGGCGAGGTTGGCGACAAACAGCTCTGTCCCCCCATAACGTTCGGGGGGAACGCTGATGAAGGGCGACGCGATCAGTGCAACCCGCATTGCTGCTGGACTCCAGCTTCCCGTACTCGGTTTTCCAGTGACCCAGAGAGTTGGATGCAAAAGATCTCCAAATCGATGGGAACCAGGGAAGGCCGGAATGCGATCGCTCCTCGACCCCTCAAACCGTTGCAAAAGCGGTGCGTCGCAGCGACGGATACGTAAGCGCTCGTCCCTACATCGCGACGCCCAGCGTCTCCTGCCGTGTCTCTATCGGAACGACGTTGACAGCATGAGGTTCGCCCGCAATAGCGGTGTGCGCCAGAGCCAGTTGCGCTGCGGGAATGCGCGCCGGAGAGCACGATATGTAGTTCAGATTGAGCGTTTCCAGGAACTCAATTGATTCCGGATCGCCGCCGTGTTCACCGCACACGCCGATCTTGATCTCCGGGTTGGCTTGGCGCGCCTGCTCGATCGCCATCTGCATCAGCGCTCCCACTCCTTCACGGTCGATCGTAATGAATGGGTCCTTCTTCAGAATCCCTGCCTCGATGTAGGCATCGAGATATCTCCGCGCATCGTCGCGGGAGAAGCCAAACGTCATTTGCGTCAAATCGTTGGTTCCGAAGGAGAGGAAGTCTACCTCCTTCGCGATTGACCCAGAGCACACCGCCGCGCGCGGCAGCTCGATCATCGTGCCGAACTTGTAGGGCGTGGACTGCCGCAGCTCGGCAAAGACAGCTTCGGCTGTTTCTTCTACGAGTTTGCGAATCGCGCGAACCTCGCCCACCCCGGCCACCAGCGGAACCATGATCTCCGGCACGGTGCGGATGCCCTTTCTCTGCACTGCAATTGCCGCCTCCAGGATCGCCCTCACCTGCATCACGATGATCTCCGGATGCGTAATACCCAGCCGGCAGCCGCGATGCCCCATCATCGGATTCGTCTCCTGCAGCTCCCGCGTGCGCGCTCGCAGGCTTTCGAGCGCAGTAATCTCGCCGACATGCAGCTCCCGCTGACGGGCGCGGCGCAGCCGCTCGTCGATCTCCTCCAGCCGGGGTAGAAACTCATGCAGCGGCGGATCGATCAGCCGGATGGTGACCGGCAGGTCATCCATGGTGCGGAAGAGCGCCTCAAAGTCTGCCTTCTGCATCGGCAGCAAATGGTTCAGTGCCTGCTGCCGCTGGTCAGCGTCCTGGGTGAGGATCATGGCCCGGATCCACTCCAACCGCTCCGGCGCGAAGAACATATGCTCGGTCCGGCACAGCCCGATGCCGGTCGCTCCCGCGCGGCGTGCCCGCTCCGCATCCGCCGGCGTATCGGCATTGGCGCGTATCGGCGTCTCACTGACACACTTGGCCCAGCCGAGAAACTCATGCAGCATCGCATTGTGCAGCGAAGCCGACCGCAGCGGCACCTTGCACGCAAATACCTGGCCGGAGAGTCCGTCCAGTGACAGCCAGTCGCCTTCCCGCAGCAGCAGGTCGCCGATCGTCACCGTACGCGCCGCCTCGTTCACCGCGACGGCATTGGCTCCCGTGATGCAGCACTTGCCCATGCCGCGCGCCACTACAGCGGCGTGACTGGTCGCACCGCCATGCGCCGTCAGAAAACCAACCGATGCTTCCATGCCGTGGATATCGTCGGCCACAGTCTCCTGGCGCACCAGGATGATCGGCGTGTCATGGTGTTTGCCGGCCATGGTCACGGCACGGTCCGCTGTCAGCGCAATCCTTCCGACTGCGGAACCGGGCGATGCCGGCAGACCGCGGGTCACCGGTGCGACGTCCACTTCCGACAGATCGAGCTGCGGCGACAGAATCTCGTTGACCTGCTCCGGCTTCACGCGCTCTAGCGCTTCGGTCCGGGAGATGAGCCCCTCATGCGCCATATCAACCGCGCATTTGAGCGCGGCGAGTGCGCTGCGCTTAGCTGTCCTGGTTTGGAGTAGAAACAGCCTGTTCTTCTCGACCGTAAACTCGAAGTCCTGCACCTCATGCAGGTGCCGCTCCAGCCGTTTGGTAATCGATCGAAGCTGCTCGTCGATCGCGGGCATGGTCTTCGCAAGCTCTGCGAGCGGCAGCGGCGTGCGAATGCCGGCGACAATGTCTTCCCCCTGCGCGTTGGGCAGAAATTCTCCGAACACCGCTGGATCACCCGTGATGGGATTGCGCGTGAAGCCAACTCCTGTGCCGCTGTCCATGCCGGAGTTGCCAAACACCATGGCCTGCACAGTAACCGCAGTTCCCGCCTCTTCGGGGAGGTTGTACATGCGGCGGTAGTGCTGGGCGCGCGTATTCGTCCATGACTGAAACACGGCTTCGGTCGCCATCAGGAGTTGCTCCCGCGCATCTTCCGGGAACGGCCGCCCGGCATATTGCAAGACGCAAGCCTTGAATGCGGCGATGATGGTGCGCAAAGCTTCTTCCTTCAATTCGAAATCAAACTTCACTTTCTGTTCCCGCTTCACCCGCTCCAGAACCTCGTCGAAGTGAGCCTTCGGCACCTGCAGGACCACCGCGCCGAACATCTGAATCAGCCGCCGATACGAATCGAGTGCGAAGCGCAGACCACCATGCGCCGCAGCCAACCCTCCACATTCGCATGGGTCAGCCCCACATTCAGGATGGTGTCCATCATGCCCGGCATCGAGACCGCCGCGCCCGACCGCACGCTCACCAACAACGGCTGCTCGACGCCGCCGAATTGCTTATTCTGCTGGACTTCCAGCCAGGAGACAGCCGTGTCAATCGCGCTCTCCAGTTCTTCAGGCAGCCGCTTATGCTTCAGGTAATGGCGGCAGGCGCTCGTTGGCACCGTGAAGCCCGGAGGCACAGGAATGCCGAGCCGCGCCATCACGGCCAATCCGGCGCCTTTGCCGCCCAGCAGGGCCTTCATCGTTCCCTCCCCATCGGTGGTCTCTGCGCTGAAGCGATAGACACTGCTCTTGTTCACGGTTGCGATAGACATTCCTGACTCCTGTTGGAAATGCTCGCTGAGTCGCGAGCGGCATCGTGCCAACTCAACGGAGTACACCTCACGCGGGAGCTCTTGGGCAAGCGCCCGAGGCCGAAACGGCCACTCGTCCGATTCGGACGAGTACTCCTCTGCCTGTGAAAAATATCATAATTTGGTCGTTTTCTGCTCGACCGTTTCGGATGTCCGCTCCTACAATGACCGCATGCAGCGCCCATCACGCACCGATCCGGCTCGCTTCATAGGAGTTGAACGACGCTATCGAGGCACGCCGGGTGCAGGAAGGCATCACCCTGCTCGACCGCCTGGATTGCAAGCGGATCAGCCTGGGCCCGCTGGGTGCGATGCAGGCTCCGTTCCTGCTGTGCTTGGCGCAGTGGGTCGATCTGGGCTACAAGTCACCGCATCTCGTCGATGAGCTGCTGCAGCAGCTCCCCTTCGAGCATCGGGCGCAGTTGCCGCTCCGCGATTTCCTGATGGTCCGCATGGCGGAAGCCTTCGCCGCCATGGCGCACGAGGATACCGATCGTGCCATCGAACTCCTCGGCTTCGTGCTGGGAGCGGAGCGCGAGCTGGGCAGCGAGCACCTCAGCGTGCTGGCGCACTTCTGGAAGGGCCGCGCCCACCGTAAGAAGGGCGAATATCAGCGGGCCTCGGAAGACATTGTGGCCGCGCGCCAGTTGGCCCAGCATCTTGAGCTCAAAAAACTGGCAGCCGCCATCCAGATTCAGGAAGCGTGGCTGGCTTTTCAGCGCGCCGAGCCAAAGGAGGCGTGGTCGCTGCTCGATCAGGCCGAAGAGCAGCTCCGCTCGACTGACGACGACATCGCGCTCGGCAACATCTGTTCAGCGCGAGGCCGAATCGTCCGCCGCACCGGTGAATACGCCGAATCGCTGGCGCATTATGAGCGCGCCGTCGCCATCTACCAGCGGCACAATGCCGATCATCGGAACCTTGCACGGACCCTGGTAAATGCGGCCTACGTAAAGCGCCTCCTCGCGCTCAATCTACGCAAGCAGTTGGACAATCGCGCAAGCCGGCAGCCGGCCAGCGGATCACGCAGCTCGAACGGCAACGGAAATGTGAAGCGCCGTTACATGTCGATCTGCCACCAGGCTCTCGCCGATCTGGAAGAAGCTGGACGAATCTACGCACTGCATGAGCATCACGGTGGAACCGGTTCGGTTCTGGTGAATGGCGGTCATCTCCATCTCGAGCTCGGCGACATCGAACGCGCCGCCATTGAAGGTGCCAAAGCCTACGACCTAGCCCACAGCAAGCACGACCTGATCCTGATGGCGCGCGCACGCATCCTCGAGGCTTATGCGGAGAATGCTCGCGTCGAAGAAGAACTCGGCGAGGATGCGAACATCGCCACGCACGCGCACCAGGCCCGCCGCTACGCGGAGGAGGCGGTGCAGCTCGCCTTGCAGACCCAGAATCGGCGCCTGCTGGCCGGTGCCCATATCGTCTGCGGCATGGTTGCGGCCAGCGATTTTTTTCGAGAATGGGAAGAGGCGCGCCGCTGCGAGATGGAGTCCGCGGCGCTGCTCCGTTCCTACGACCGTGACCACCTGGGAGAAGAGCTGGCTATCCTCAAGTCAAAGATCATGCGCTCCATCGGCATCGACGAGACCTTGCGCGCGTGGTCGCAAGGCATCGTCGGCCATAAAACCTTTCAGCAGATGACCGAGGAGTTCGCCGAAGTCGTCATCCCTCAGGTGTGGCTGCGCGAGGACAAAAAGGTCTCCCGCGTCGCCACGCGGCTCTCCATCTCTCCTAAAAAGGTGCGACGCATCCTGCGCAGTGTGGGCCTGCGGCATACCACCTGACAGCACCCGCCACCCGTCCTGATTTTTTAGCCCGTGTCCGCTAATCTGAACTCGCACAAACCTTCTCTGAGGAGAGATCGCATTGTTCCTATATCGCGTGGCCAATGGATGGGTTGTTGAGCAGAATGGAAAATCCTGCGCTCTCGAGGGAACGTCACTGGGGCAACTCCTCGAGCACTCCGATCTGCACGACTACCTCGAATCGTATGTAGAGCAGAATCGCGCGCAGGAGCAGGTGGATTCCTCGACGTGGCTGGCTCCCATTGATCGGCAGGAGGTCTGGGCAGCGGGCGTTACCTACCATCGCAGCCGGACTGCGCGAATGGAAGAATCGAAGCAGACCGGCGGCGGCGATTTTTATGATCGCGTCTACGCAGCGGAACGGCCGGAACTCTTTTTCAAAGCCATGCCGCACAAAGTCATCGGCCCGGGCGCCTCGGTCGCTATCCGCCGGGATGCGACCTGGTCCGTGCCGGAACCGGAGCTCGCGTTGGTGATCAGCCAGGCTGGCCGCATCGTGGGCTACACCATCGCCAACGATATGAGCTCGCGCGACATCGAGGGGCAGAATCTGCTCTATCTTCCACAGGCAAAAATCTATGACCGCAGCTGCGCCGTCGGTCCGCGGATCCTTGTCCGGAACGAGTTGCTGCCTCCCGATACGCGCATCGTACTGGACATTCAGCGCAGCGGCGAAACCGTATTTTCCGGAAGCACCACGCTTTCCGAGATGAAGCGCCGTCCCGAGGAGCTGGTCGAGTACCTCTTTCGCGATCAGACTTTTCCCCATGGCTGCTTTTTGCTCACCGGCACCGGCATCGTTCCTCCGGATTCCTTCACGCTGGAGAGCGGCGACCGAATCCAAATCGGCATCGAACCGATCGGCTTATTGGTGAACGACGTCGCCTGAACAACCGAGATCATGGTGGCGACAGCTGAGATAGTGAGGGTCCAGGATTTCAGAAAGCATACTTGGCCGAAATCTGCATCGGCCGCGGCGAGCTCCCCGCTCGGAGCCATCCTGATCGCCTTGGCGAACCCACCAGCAAACCGCAATCTCCAGATCAGTGTCTGGCTGAAACATCGTGCTTTGGCGCAATGTCCGGGATCCGTATCCGAATCGTTCGGCGCGCATAGCCAGAGGCGGATGGAGAGCGGTTGTCCACAATCACTCGAAAGAGATCATCCGGCGCCGCTTCGATCCGCGCGCCCTCTATCGCTTCCGGTTTCGTAGTTGTTCTCAGCTCGAAGCCGGATGCCTGCTTCCCCGCATATGCATCAACGACGGCCGTCAACACATGATCTTCGAGTGAGATATCGATCACTTTCAGACTGGTTGAACGATCGCCGACCTGTGGATCTGGCGTGTCCGGCATCACTTCGACCCCACCGTGATATCGCAAGTCGCACCTTGCGGTTCCGCGTGGAACAGAGATGTCGATGCTTGCATGCTCGTCCTGCGTATGGCGCTGCGGCTTAGTTGCAATCGCGCGGCCGTTGCATGTCGCAGCAATGTGCGTTGCGCCAAGCGGAATCTCCGGATCGAACGCAACGGTCACCGGCGCGCCGTCGTTGGTGACCTCGAGCGCGGTTTGCGTTCCGCTGCGCGTCATATCGAGCGTGAGCGTTCCGCTTCCGATGCGAACGTTGGCGATAAAAACGTGCCGCCAGTCTGCCGGCAGGTGCGGAGCGAAGACGATCCGGTTCGCTCCGCTCTGCACGCTCAATCCAAAAAGCCCGTACACCGTGCTGTCCAGAAAGCCGGCAGACGACCATGTCTGTTCCGGCACCGATTCTGCTTGTTGATGATAGAAATCGCCGGCGAGCACCTCGTGCATGTGCCCCAACGCGTCGAGCCAGTTGAGCGGCACGAGGGTTCGCCAGATCGCCTCAGCGGTGGCGGGCCGATGAGTCTGCCAGAAGGTCGAGGCCATGCTTGCCGAGCCAAGCGCAAAGACACTCCCGCGGGCGTAGGAGTCCGGATCATAGGTGCTCGCTGCTGCGGAGACACCGCGCGTGCCCCAGTCCGACTGGAAGTTTGACGAGGCCAGCTTGTCCAGCAGGATCGCGTTCTCGTCTGCTGTAAAGACTCGCTGCGCAACCAACTCGCCCGGACTGCTTCGCTCCTCGAAAATCGGCTGGCCTGCATCGGTGTGGCCGCTGATACAGAAGCCCCGTTGTGGGTCCCAATATCGCTGCGCGATTGACGGCCGCGCTGCCGCTGCTGCCTGCCGCGCCTTAGTCGCAAACTGTGTCTGCCCTGCGGCGTCCGCCAGCTCGGCGAAGGACTCCGCTGTCGAAAGCCACGCTGAGGAAAGCCCCAGATCATCGCTCATGCGGTCCTGTTCGTTGCTGCCCTCCTTGCCTGCGGGAATGCGCGGCAGCTTCGTGGACGGGTCGATCTGCGACTCGCAATACCGATACGCCGCAAGCAGCGCGGCCCAATGCCGCTGCGGAAACTCCCGGTCGCCGCTGGAGGCGACATATCGCGCGACGGTGGACAGAAACTGAAACGTCACATCGACATGCACAAACATGTAGGGGTATTTCCCTGTCCAATCCAGATATCCCGCACTCTGCGAGAGCTCATGCCAGATCATCCCGGACTTCGCATCCTGATACTTCAGAATGAATTCGAGCTCCTCCCGTGCCCGGTCGTACTCGCCCGCTGCGACGAGTCCGTCGGTTGCGATCAGACCATCACCGGCGAAGAACCAGTCGTATTGCGGCCTCCGCCCATTGCGGGAAGGTCCGTAGCCGGCAACCAGTCCGCAGCCAAGGTCACGATTGCAAACCCACGCCTGATCGAGCGCAATCTCCGCCCATGACAAAGCCTGGTTCACTCGCTCGTCCGGGGTCTCGATGCGCAGCGCATTGGACATCAACGCGGTGTAGTGGGCTGCCGCCTGCCGTTTCAACGTGGCCGCCTCGCGGGCAAGTTCGCCGGCCACTGTTCCCGCCGCTGTCGCTTCCCCGCTATCCAGGCCGACGAAGAGTCGCGCCTGCGCCGATCCCGCCGGCGTCTTCGACGGGCGGACCGTAAACGCCAGACCATCCAGTGTCGGCAGCGCGCTGTTCTCCGTCGGATCGTGCCCAACGATATCTGGCGAAACGATGGCCGCGCTGAAACGACGCAGCGGCTCGGAAAGGAAATAGCCTGCCATGCGATCAGACGTTGCGCCTCGCCATTCGACGCTCTGTCCGCCAACCGCCGCAGGCCACATCAGGTCAAGCACCGGAGTGAAGCGGACCACGATGTCCACCGGCTGGTGGCCCTCGACCGTGTAGGTCACGATGGCGCCCGGTTGGTCAAGGGGCACAAACAACTGCTCCCGCACCACGAAGTTCGACCCAACATAGACTCGCGTCGTCATGTCGGGCGCCACTTCAATGCGGCGAAGCAGCAATGCGCCGGGAATCGCGCGCGCAGCCCCCTCGGGCTGAATGGCGATGCTGTAGTGGCTCAAGACCTGCACCGGGTAGGCCCACATCTCCAGCCCCTGCTGCGCATAGCCCATCCATACCGCGCGCTCACCATGTGCGGCGACAAACCGAACCGGCGAAACTGCATTCGTACTCAGCGTTGAGCGGTCCGCCGCACTGCGCGATTGCGCAAGCGCCGCTGCATATATCAGGAAGAGGCCTGCGATCAGGACTACGAGAGCTCGGCGACCGCTCCATACCCGGTTTCGTGTCTTCACAGAGAGCGAGCCCTTCGCGTCCAACCCCTTTCTCACGCCGTCGGTCATTCTTCCATGATCACAGGTCCTGTCTCCTGCCGAAGTGATTGACTCGATGCTCCTGGCTCGCATTGGGCCGAATTCGATGCGGTATCCCTTGGAAAACTCGTCGACGCCTCACTCTCAAGAGCTTTCCCATCACCGAACGCGGCCAGCGCAATTCAGGCCTTCAACCTCTCCAATCATCCGCTGGCAGCCTTTGCCAGATCACCGCGCCCGAACTGGCGGCGGCCGGCGCGGGGTTCCCCGCCATACGTCAGCTGCAGTTTGCCGCAAGGTTCAGTTTCGGGACAACGCATAGGCAATATCGGGGAAGAGATTGAATCCGCAGAGGCAAATCGTCTATCCGGTTGCACGATCTATGCGAATTTCGTGACCGAAGTAACACACTCTCCTTTTTCTTGCAACCATTTTTGTGCAAATAAATGGCTTAAATTGTTTGCTTTGGGGTTCCTCCCCTCCGTAAAATATGAAGACTCGATGATGAATACAGCCATCACCAATACGAATCGCTCTCTACGATTTCCTATCGTTGCGGCGGCCCTTATGGGAATGGCGTTCTGTTTGACGAGCGCTCCTACGGGCACGTCGGTGCGCGCGGCACAGTCAGATGCTGCAAGCGCGCCATCTCCGACCGTCCATCGTCAGCACTGGTTCCAGTTCGGCCGCGCATCATGGTATGGCCATGCCCTGCAGGGCTTGCCCACCGCCACCGGCGAAGCCTACGACATGAACGCGATGACCTGCGCTCATCGCACGCTGCCCCTGGGATCGCTGGTGCGCGTCACCAACCTACGCAACCATCGCTCGCTGGTGCTCCGCGTGAACGATCGCGGCCCCATGATTGAAACGCGGGTTGTCGATCTCTCCTACGCCGCTGCCAAACGTCTCGGCTTCAGCCACCGCGGCACCGTACGGGTGCGGCTCGATCTGGTCGACGCCAAGCCCTCGCCCACGGAAGTCGCCATGCTGACCAAGCCGGCAATGTAGAGAGGCAGGCATCCGCCGCCTTTGACAGCCCCCATTAACTTCCGGCATAACCCCGGTTCTGCACAGCCGCGACGCCCGTAAGATAACACCATGGTGACTAGCCCGCCTCCGGCCTCTTCTGGGCAACCTGCCGCTACGCAAGCCTCCGCAACTGCCCTCCCGAAAGCGATCCCCACGACCGTCAAAGATCGGCTGATCGTCGCTCTGGACTTCCCCGACTCCGCCGCAGCTCTGAAGTGTGTCGAGCAGCTTGCTGGGTCCGTCTCTTGGTTCAAAGTGGGACTGGAGCTCTTTCTCGCCAGCGGCGATAGCATCGTCCGCGAGCTGAAGCAGCGTGGGCATTCCATCTTTCTCGACCTCAAGCTCCACGACATTCCCAACACGGTCAGCTCCGCCATTCGCTCGCTGGCGCGGCTCGAGCCGGACCTGCTCACCGTTCATGCTGCCGGAGGCCGCGCCATGCTCACCGCCGCCGCCGAGGCGACGCGCTCCCTTCCGCGCCCACCGCGCCTTCTGGCTGTCACTGTGCTCACCAGCGTCGATGCTGCGGCTCTCGCGGAAACCGGCGTCCTGGCGGCGCCTGTCGAACAGGTGCTGCGCCTGGCGCGGCTGGCTGCGGAATGCGGCATCGAAGGCATGGTCTGCTCTCCCGCAGAGGCGGCGGCGCTGCACAGCGCGCTGCCCAAAGCTTTACTGGTGACACCCGGCATCCGGCCCGCAGGCTCCGATGCGGGCGATCAGAAACGCATCGCCACGCCACAATTTGCCCTAGCCGCCGGCGCGAGCATGCTGGTGATAGGACGGCCTATCACCGCGGCGCCCGATCCAAAAACCGCCGCGCAGGCCATCCTCACCGACATGGCGAAAAGCAACCCCACCAAATGAAATGAGCCCGGCCGCGTGGCCAGGCTCACAATTCGCTTATACAGCTTCCCGTCTGGGCTTTCCGCCTAGAGCTTTTCGTAGAAATCGCACGCCGAGCAGGAGATGTACACTCCGCCCGGAACGCCGCGCTCGCGGTCCTTCACGCGCTTCACAATGCGCGTCGGCTTGCTGCACTTGGGACAATCCGTGCTCTTCGACGTATCCATCACCTTCTGGCGATCTGCTGTCTTTGCAATCTTGGCCATGACTCTCTATAGCTCCTCGAAACCTGATTCCGGCACGCAACTTCGAGCCGCATAGCTGTTGCGGCGGACCCTGCAACTCTTCTCATCGATGGAGGCGTGGAGTGAGGCAGAAGGCGGCGTCCCGCTGCCTTAAGTGTACACGAAGGCTACTGCGCTTCAGTGGTTCCAACCCAGCCTGGGAATGCTATTTGACGCTGTGGACCAATGACCAGTGTCCCCCGGCGAAGATGACGGTGGCGCAGGAATCGGCTGCGGTTTCGTCTCCGGCTGGCCCGGCTGCTTGACTGGCTGCACGGACCCCGGCAGTTCCTCACCCGGCAAGCGCAGCGAAGGCGCCGTCCTCTTGTGGTTGCCATCGGCGTCGGTCGACGGCGCGGCGTCGCCCATCTTCACTTCATGAGTGTCTCCGCCGGCGATGTAGCCGCCGGTCTCGTCCTGATTGCGCACAATCAGGTCCTGACCGACATTGGCCACTTCCACCCGCACCACACGGGTGCCTTCAAAGCGGACAAACTGCGTCGTCTGGGGCGCCTCGCCGTAGATCCATTCCTCAAACGCAACGCCATTGTCCTGTTCCCGCACCTTGTCGTGTGGCTGCCCCAGCGCGTAGATGACCATCTTGCGATCCATGCCCACCAGCACGTGATGGTTCAGGATCGCTTCTTTCAGCTGGGGAGGCAGCGTGTCTACAAAGGCCTCAAGCGGAGTCTTTACGTTAAAGTCCATCACCGGCTGGATCAGCGCGCGAAGCTGGTCCGGAGTCATGTCCGGAACGTATTTGTCGAAGGTCAAGGTGAGCCGCGATCCCACCGGCTCCTGGCCATCATCCTGCACCAGCGGAGAGGTGCCCATACCGCCACCAACTTCGATGTGGCGCAGAAACTTGTGCTTATGGTCCGGACCGCCGTTAAAGAGGAACACAATCTTGTCCGGGTCGATCTTGACGTCGGAGATTATCAGGCGGTCGCCGGCCTTCGAACTGATGCCATGCTTCTGCAATTGCTCTTCGTAATCGAGTCCATCAGGCTTGAGTTCCCCATTCGCGTGCAGCACGACTCCATGCGAGTCCAGCGGCAGCGGACGGCGGGCAAAACCCTGCTCCGCGGTAAAGGCCAGGATCAGCTCGCGACGCGCGCGGGGCGTCAGCTTGCGGTCGTCGAGTTTCACATGCGTCGGCTGAAAGGGAGGGAGATTCGCCTGGTGTTCCGACTGCACGATGAAGACCTGCGTTTGCCCGGACGCAGCGGGAGTGGAGAGGACCAACCCCAGGGCGGAGCCAGCCAGCGCGACTGACTGAGCAGCCTTGCGCAAACTGTGCCGATTGCCCATAAACAAGCCTCGTATGGAGGCATGATGCGCCTGTCTGAGTACCTCTGACAAGGCGAGAGTGACGACTCTGTCGGCAAAGTCGAAACGAAGTGCCCAAGACGGGAGGTATCTATTCGTCTCTTGGCGGCATCTCCGGCTGCGGCGGCTCCGGGACAGTCGCCGGGGGCGCAGCGGCAGGAGGCAAATCGCCGATCTGGATCAACTTTGGCGCTGCCGGCTCCGTTGGACCCATAGCGGCCTCGTGCTGGCGCCGGGCGGCTGCGTCGATGTCCACGGGAATTCCGCCCGGGATGATCTCCGGGTATCCATAACGGCTGGCATACTCCCGCGTTACCCGCATGATGAGCCACAGCCCGAAGCACAGCACTAATACGGCAATCACGCTGCCCTCCGGCCCATAATCGGCGCCGGTCAGCCACTCCGGTCCGGGTGGCGAGCTCTGCACCACTGGCGAGAAGCCGTTGGCAAAGCCGCCGTAGCCGCTGAGCGGCAAACCGAACAGCGGCCCCATCGCTGCATTCCATGCAAAGTGCAATCCCCAGGGCAGCCACAGAGCGCGCGTCCGCACGTAGGCAATGCACAGAATGATGCTGAGCAGGAACAGCGCGAAGACCGCCGCGTGTGGCATGTCCGGCTGGTAGTGCACCACCACGAAGCAGATCGAGATCAGCACCGATGCCAGCGTCGTTCCAAGCGCATCCATCAGCCGCTGGAATGGGTAGCCGCGGAAGATCAGCTCCTCGCAAAGCGCGGCAATCGCCAGCACCAGCAGGTCAAGAATGAGCAGGAACCACTGGCGCGCGCCGATCCACAACGTGGCGCCCAGTCCGCCGATGAATACGGAGGGGACAATGGTCAGCAGCAGCAGCCCCCAGCCGACGGCTGAGCCGGTGCCGAATTCATGCAGCAGACCCGGGCGGGAGACCAGCCCCATCGCCTTGCGAGGCTCGCGCTGGCGCGAAAAGCCAATGCCCAGCCCGCTAAAGCCCACCAGCAGGAGAAACAGCATCACCAGCCGGTCGACGAGCGGCAGCCAATCGCCTGAGCTCAGCCCGTTAGCCGCGCGATGCGCAATCGCCTCCGCGACGAAGGCCCACATGAGTGCCAACACGAAAACGGAGAACGAGCGCAGACGCGATGGTCTTTGTGGATGCGGGCGCAGAGTTGGCGGCGTTGTGACCAAGTAAGTCTTAGGTGGTGTAGAACTGCGCAATGTTGCGGAACTTCTCGCGCCGTGCAGCCAGACGCGCATCCGGGGACATAGCCTTCAATTCATTGAGATGCCAAGTCAGCTTCGCATCGAGCATCCGCGCCGCTTCCTCGGGATCGAGATGTGCGCCACCCGGCGGCTCCGGCACCACATCGTCCACGCAGCCCATCGCCATCACGTCGTCGGAAGTCGTCTTGAGCGCCTCGGCCGCCTTCGCGCGTTTCGATGCATCACGCCACATGATGGAAGCGCAGCCCTCGGGCGAGATCACCGAGTAGACCGCGTTCTCCAACATCAGCACGCGGTCCGCAACAGCCAGCGCCAGCGCGCCGCCTGAGCCGCCCTCACCCGTGACAGTTGCGATGGTCGGCACCGTCAGGCGCGACATTTCCAGCAGATTGCGCGCAATCGCCTCGCCCTGTCCGCGCTCTTCTGCTCCCAGTCCGGGATTCGCGCCCAACAGGTCGATGAAGGTGAAGATCGGACGGCCGAATTTCTCCGCGATCTTCATCACCCTGAGCGCTTTGCGATAGCCTTCCGGATTGGGCAGCCCGAAGTTGAATTTCACATTGTCTTTTGTAGTCCGGCCCTTCACGTTGGAGATGACCAGCACCTCTTCGCCGTGAAACCGAGCCATGCTGCATTGCAGCGCCGGATCATCGGCGAAGTTGCGGTCGCCGTGGACCTCACTCAAGTCGGTGAAGATCGTCCGGATAAAGTCCATAGGGTATGGCCGCTGCGCATTCCTCGCCAGCTCCGTCTTCAGCCATGCATCCGGCTGAGGCTCCTGGGCAGGTGAGTGCTGCGGCTCCGCCTTGCCTTCCGGCTGATCACTGGGCTGTGTCGTCAACGGTATCAGGGTTCCCTGGGCCACGGTCCGATTGTATGGAACTGGAGATGCGGAGACAAATGATTGCGCTTGCCAGGGCGGCGGGCTCAGGAAGCTACCGTTTCCACCGGACGTGCCGCGGGAATGCGGTCCCCGGGCGTGAACCAGTCGCGCAGGCGATTGCGCATTCGGTCCTTGATGCGGTTTGTGGGAAATGCCAGCAGCACGCCAAATGCAATCGCCGCCAGCAGCATGGCTATCTTCGACACGGGATTGGCATAGTCATAAGGCACGACTGCGGCGATCAGCAGATAGAGCGGGAAGTGCATCAGGTACAGAGGAAAGGTTCCCTCCGCCAGGACCCGCACAGTGCGCACCCACCGTGCCTTGGTATTGATCCGAAGTCCATCCACTCCGACCAACCCCCAGAGCATGAAGAATCCGGCGGGCAAACCAACGCGGTAATAAGGCCGCATCAGCCAGAACACCTCGACCGGGTGATGATGATGAGCAACCAGCAGATGGGTTATTCCCATATACAACGCATAACAAGCCAGGCCGGCCGGTCGCCAAAGCGCGATAGCGCAAACGCAGACGACAGCGAAAACCAGATGCACGCGGACGCGGCGGAATTCGGCTCCACGCCTTCCCGGCGTCACCAGCCATGCATACATCTCATACAGTCCGCAGCCGAGAATCCACAATGGAAATAGAAACGCGATATGGGGGCCACCCAATGCGATGAGAGCCAGGGCGGCAACCCAGCGCAGCGCTCCGCGGAGATAGAAGGCGCAGCCATAGATCGCGTAGTAGAGGCATTCGTAGGAGAGCGACCAGAACGGCCCGTTGGCAAACAATGCCGTGCTGCGCGACCAGAATTGCGACGTGAAGATTACGTTCTGGACCAGCCGCTGGAACGGATGATCCATATATTGGCCCCAGTGGGCGAGATAGAAGCCGGGATTGGCACGCAGCGCGATCCAATCAGCCAGCACCGTAAATAAAATAGCTGGAATAACCACCGAGTAGATGCGCGACGCGCGATCGATCCAGTACTCGCCGATCCGGGCATGCTTCAGCCGCGTGACATAGCGAATCACAAAGCCCGAGAGGATGAAGAACACTCCCACAGCTTCCACGGCATTCTCAGTGAGATCGGGCCAGCCGGTGGAAAAGAAGGGCTGCGTCACATGGCCGAACGCCACCATGATGGCCGCCCCGAAACGAACCACATCCAGCAGCAGCGAGGAGGATGCAGGCAATCTCCGAGTCGCTGAAGGTGATTTCGTCTGTGACATGGCGACAGTCTACCCTTACGAGTACCCAAAACGGTCCCGCAACGGCCCTCTAGTGTCGCCACATCGCTACAACTTTTTAGTCAATCGCGGTGACCGCGTTCCGGCCTAGCAGCCCCTCCGCGCGCTCGATGAAGATGCGGTCAGCGCCAACCGTGACGCCCTCCGGTTCCAGCATCACGATGAACTCGCCGGGCTGCTCCAGGTTGATCATCAGCTTGCCCGGCCCGGGCGCCTCCTGGATCATGGCCTGCAGCGACAGCAGCGTCTGGTCGGTTGCGCGATCAAGCGTCACCTTGATGCGCACGTTTTGCGGCAGCTTTACCCGCACATCCTCAAGCGCCTGGATGGATGAGACAGCAAGCTTCGGCGCCGCATCTTCCTCGGCGCGCAACTGGCCGCGCACCAGCACCGGCACATCGATCTTCAGCGACTCCGCCAGCCGCGGATAGTCTTTCGGGAAGGCGATCAGCTCAATCTTGCCGACTGTGTCCTCAAGCGCGGCCTGTGCGTAGAGCTCGCCGGAGCGCTTCGATTTCGCCACCTTCAGCCCGACGATCACCCCCGCGATGCCGATATCGTTCTCCGGCCGCTGCTCGCCGCGCCGCGTCGGGGGCGCCGGCTTCATCTCGAGCGCATCCGCCGTGCTCACCGCCTTCAGGTTCTTGATCTTGTCGGCGTACTTATCCATCGGGTGCCCGGAGACGAAGAAGCCAAGCACTTCCTTTTCGGATTGCAGACGCAGGTTTTCATCCCAGTCCGGTAAGTCGGGCAACGGATCGTTCCCGTGCGCTCCATTCACCGGCACATCATCGAAGATCGCGCCCAGGCCACCGAATAGGCCGGACTGTCCCGCGGCCATGTCGCGCTGCGACTTCTGCGCGCGCTCCATCGCCTTGTCCACGGCAGCCATCAGCCGCGCGCGCGGCCCAAACCCGTCGAGCGCACCCGCCTTGATCAGCGACTCGATGACCCGCTTGTTCAGCAGACGCAAGTCCACCAGCTCACAGAACTCCCACAGCGACGCGAAGCCGCGCTTCTCCTCCTCGGCGAGCTTCGTGCGCGCCGTAAGGATCGAGTCGATCGCGTTGCGCCCAACGTTTTTGATCGCCGTCAGGCCGAAGCGGATCACGTCGCCATCCGGGGTGAAGTCCGCATCCGAAACCTGCGCGTTCGGCGGCTCGACCGCAATCTCCATCTCCCGGCACTCGCTGATGTACTTCACCACGTTTTCGGGTTTGGAGATTTCACTCGTCAACAGCGCGGCCATGAACTCGACCGGATAATGCGTCTTGAGATAGGCGGTGTGATACGCCAGCAGCGCATATGCCGCGGAGTGCGACTTATTGAATCCGTAGCCTGCGAACTTCTCCATCTGATCGAAGATGTGCGTCGCTTTGTCCTTGGGATGCTTGTTTTTGGCAGCGCCGGTGGCAAATCGCTCGCGCTGCTTCGCCATCTCCTCGGCATTCTTTTTTCCCATGGCGCGGCGCAGCAGATCGGCTTCGCCCAGCGAGTAGCCAGCCAGCACGTTTGCGATCTGCATCACCTGCTCCTGATACACGATCACGCCCAGCGTTTCTTTCAGGATCTTCTCCAGCTCGGGAAGGTCGTACTCCACCTTGCGGCGACCCAACTTGCGCTCGATGAAGTCGTCGATCATGCCGCCCTGGATTGGGCCGGGCCGGTACAGTGCGTTGAGCGCCGTCAGGTCCTCCACCGTCGTCGGACGATAGCGGCGCAGCACATCGCGCATTCCGCCGGACTCGAACTGGAAGACGCCGGAGGTCAGCGCTTTATGAAAGACATGCTCGTACGTGGTCTGGTCGTCGAGTGGCACCTTCGCCATATCGATCTCGACATTGCGGTTGCGACGAATCAGCTTCAGGCAATCGTCGATCACCGTCAGCGTGGTCAGCCCAAGAAAATCCATCTTGAGCAGGCCCATCTTCTCCACCGCCTTCATGTCGTAGGCGGTGACAATTTCATCGTTCTTCGAGCGGCTCACCGGCACCAGTTCGGTGAGGGGCTGCGGTGCGATCACCACGCCGGCCGCATGCACACCAGCGCCGCGCACCAGACCCTCTAACTTCCGAGCCGTATCCACCAGCTCGCGTACCGTCGTGTCGGCCTCATACGCAGCCTGCAGTTGGTGCGAATCCTTGAGCGCCTGCTCGATGGTGATGCCAATCGTCGCCGGCACCAGCTTGGCGATCCGGTCGACATCGCCATAGGGCATGTCGAGCGCGCGGCCGACGTCCTTGATCGCCGCCTTCGCCGCCATGGTGTTGAACGTGATGATCTGCGCTACCTGCTCGCGACCGTATTTGCGCGTCACATAATCGATCACTTCACCGCGGCGGTTCATACAGAAGTCGATATCGATATCCGGCATGGACACGCGCTCCGGATTCAGAAAGCGCTCGAAGAGGAGCTCGTTCTGCAGCGGATCGATGTCGGTGATCTCCATGACATAAGCGACCAGCGATCCCGCCGCCGATCCACGTCCCGGTCCCACCGGGATGTCATGCTCCTTCGCATAACGGATGAAATCCCAGACGATCAAAAAGTAGCCGGGGAATTTCATCTGCTTGATGCAGTCAATCTCGCGTTCCAGCCGCTCGCGATAGTCGGCTTCGGTCTTGCGCAGCAGCCCGCGATCTTTCAGGTGCTGGATCGCCGCCTGCAAGCGCTTCTCAAATCCCGCGCGGCACACCTCCTCGAAGTAGCTGTCAATGGTGTGTCCCGCCGGCACCGCAAACTCGGGGAACGGATTGTCCACCTTGTTCAGCTTGAGCTGGCAGCGCTCGGCAAATTCCATGGTGCGGCTGACCACTTCCGGAGCATGCGAGAAGAGCCGCTCCATCTCCTCGGCGGACTTCACATAGAACTGATCGGAGTCAAACTTGAAGCGCTTGGGGTCATGGATGGAACCCGCCGTCTGCACGCACAGCAGCACCTCGTGCGCGTGATGATCGTCCTCGCACAGATAGTGGCTGTCATTGGTCGCCACCAGCGGGATGCCAAGTTCCTTCTCCATCCGGAACATGTCCGCGTGGATCTTCTTCTCGAGCTCAAGCCCCTGGTCCTGAATTTCGAGAAAAAAGTTCCCCTTGCCGAAGATGTCCTGGTATCCGGAGGCAACGTCGCGCGCGGCCTCGTACTTCCCTGCCATCAGGTTTTCGCAGAACTCGCCCGCCAGGCATCCGGAGAATCCAATCAGGCCCTTGGCATGCTCGGCGAGATAGCGCTTCGAGATGCGCGGTTTGCGATAGAAGCCGTGCAGCGAAGCCTCCGAGGTGATGCGCACCAGGTTGCGGTAGCCTTCTTCGTTCTCGGCCAGCACCAGCAGGTGGTTGTAGTCATCGCCCTGCGGATCGGCGCGATGATCTTCCTTCTTGCACACGTAGAGCTCGCAGCCCAGGATCGGCTTGATGCCCCTGGCCTTCGCCGCGTCGAAGAAATGCACCGCGCCATAGATGTTGCCGTGATCGGTGATCGCAACGGCCTTCTGGCCGATCGACTCGACGCGCGCGACCAGCTTCTCCACGTCGCAGGCGCCATCCAGCAAGGAGTAGTCCGTATGCAGATGAAGGTGGGTAAACTCAGCCATCTCTCTTCATTTTAGTTTGTCTATACGCAGACAGGAGGGCCGTGGAGGCTGTGCGTCACACGTGACCTGCTGAGGAAATCAGGTAACAAGCAAAGAGAGAGGCGAGCATCGCTCGCCTCTCTCGACAAACCGCATTGCAATCCGCTCTAGCGTTTCTTTTTCGCTGCTGCTTTCTTTGCCGGAGCTTTCTTCGCTGCGGCCTTCTTGCAACGGCTTTCCTGCAGGCTGCTTCTTTGTAGGCGTGGCCTTCTTCACCGCTTTCGCACTCTTTGCCGGCTTCGCCTTCACCGCGGGCTTCTTGGCCAGCAACCTTTTTCGCCGCAGGTTTGACGACTGCTTTTTTTGCCGGAGCAGCTTTCTTCGCCGGAGCGCTCGCAGGTCTTCTTCGCTTCCGGTTTGGCACTTTTAGCAGGAGCTTTCGCAACCGCCTTCGCCGGCACTGCTTTGGCAGGCACAGCCTTCGCCGGAGCAGCGTTCGCCGGAACAGCTTTCGGCGGGTATTGCTTTGGCGGGCGCTCCCTTCGCCGGAACAGCCGGCTTGCCCTTCGCCGCAGCTTCGCCGGCAGCCGGCTGGCTGAGCAGCCGCTGGCAGCCGGTGCGGCAGCCTCTTCCTTCCTGGCCGGCTTCTTCTTTGCCGCGCGCGGCTTCCGCAGGTTCACCGGCGGCGGCGGCGCAGGCGGCGAATAAGGCTCCAGGAACGCCCGCAGCGCAGCCTCGTCGTTCAGCTTGTTGTCCATGGTCTGGAAGAACAGCTCCTGCAGCAGCTCCGGATAGCGCTCGATCTCGGGCGTGATGCGCATCTCCAGCATCAGCGCCGTCGGCACCTTCTGCCGCGCCTCCGGCCATACCGTGAAGAAGTTCTTGTACTTGTTCTGGATCGCCGCGCCCTTGCCGGTCAGTCCCAGCCACAGCACCGGCTCTGCGGCGGAGCGCGTCAGCAGCTTCCAGGTGGCGGAGGGCGCGCTCGCTTCCTTCGCCGTCAGCTTCGCCGCGAATGCTTCCGCGTCCTTGTCCAGCCGCTCCCATTCCTTCACGAATCCCGGGCGCACAAACAGCTTCTTCAGCCCGGCAATGTCCTTGGGCTGCATCCGCGCCGTCAGCAGTTCCATCGCCGCGGCGGAGATGTCCGGATAAATCCCTTCCATCTGCAGCCGGGTCTGCAACTCATGGAGCTGCCCCAGCCCCTGCGCGTCGGCCTTGCTCGCGGTCCATGCCGGGTAAAGCTGCTTCATCCAGCCCTGCTGCTCCAGGGTCCGCAGCATCTCCAGCGGGCTCTCCTCGTGGCCGATCTCCTCCAGCTCATAGCCGCGCTGGTAGTTGGTGATCGCCGAGAAGACGCCTTCTTCCATTGCGTTGTCGAAGCGCTGCTTGGTGCGTTCATCCATCAGCCAGCCCAGCCGGGTGCCCAGCCGCACCGCCCGAAGGAGCCGGATCGGGTCTTCGAGGAAGCCGTAGTTGCTCACCAGCCGCAAGCGTGCGCATCTCGATGTCCGCGACGCCGTTGGTCGGGTCCATCAGCAGGCCGTAGGAGCCCTCATTCAGCGAGATGGCCATCGCGTTCACCGTAAAGTCACGGCGGCGCAGGTCTTCCAGGATGTTCGTCCACTCGTAGGTGGGGTGCGCGGGCTTGGCGAAGGTCTCCTTGCGCGCGCTCGACACCTCCAGCCTCACGCCGCCGGGATAGCGCAGAAAGAGCGTCTGCGACGGGGCATGCGATCCCCAGTAGACAAAGCCGGCTTCTTCCAGTTTTTGCCGTAGGTTAAGCGGATTTCCCTGAACCGTTACATCAAAGTCGCGGACGGGATGGCCGCTGGTAAGGTCGCGTACTGCGCCTCCCGTCAAGAAAGCTGGTCATGCCCTCGGTACGGGCGGCGTCGCGGACCAGGCTCAGGGCACTGCGCTGCGCCGGAGACAGGCGGCGCTCCAGCAGATAAACGTAGTCGGGCATGTTTCGTGCCTTGAGCCGCCGCCACCACTTGGCCGGCTGGCTCTATGTCGCTCTTTCTGGGAGACTTACCGTCTTTATGAGCTACTGCTCAAGGACTAACGGTATCATAGTGTGACTATCTTGGCTACCATTCTGCACAGTTTCCGCTGCAGGTGGCACCTGGTGTGAGACAATCCCGCGAGCCTTTGGCTCAAGCCGATCTTTCGCTATGGCCAGCACACAGAAAAAAGCCGTCCTCCGCATGCACGATGGAAACTGGCTGGCCGGCTATCTGCCCGCCGCCGGCTTTATTCGCCGCGCTGCCTCCGCCGGGCCCCACTCGGATGCGCTCGAGCTGCTGGACCTCTCCGCCCGCCGTCAGCTTATCCCGCTGGCAACCCTCAAGTGGGCCTGCTTCGTCCGCGACTTCAACTCCGGCGAGCCCGCCAACCCGGAGCGCCTGCTGCGCACCACCTTCTCCGGCCGCCCTCGCCTCGCCGGCGTCTGGCTGCGCATGACCCTCAAGGACGAAACCGTGCTCGAAGGCATGGCAGCCAACGACCTCACGCTGCTCGATCCCGCCGGCCTCCTCATCACGCCGCCCGATACGCGCTCGAATACCCAGCGCATCTTCCTGCCGCGCTCCGGCATTACGGAGCTCACCATCGTCTCCGTGATCGGCGCAAGCTTGGCAGCAGCAGCGCCCAAGCGCAAGCCGCCAGCCTCGGATCGCGGGCAGGCCGATCTCTTCCCCGCCGCGACGCCTCGCGCGCTTGTAATCTCCATTGCCGTCAGGTCGCCCACCAAGCCCATCGCGAGCGACCAAAGGGAGCGAGCCCCGCGGAACGCGCCACAGGCGCCGTTGCCTGGACGGCAAGTCCCTCGGTTACCATGCGGAGCATGAAGCTTCGCGATCTTGCTGCGCATCTCGGCGCCACTCTCCACGGCGATGGCGAGACCGAGATCACTGGCGTGGCGGGCATCGAAGAGGCGGCGCCGGGCAAATCACCTTCGTCTCCAATCCGCGGTATGCCGCCGCTGCCCGCACCACCCACGCTAGCGCGGTGCTGGTTGCGCCGGATTTTCCGGAGATCGCCGCCGCCACTCTCCGGCTGGCCAATCCCTATCTCGCCTTCGCCAGGCCATCGCGCTGCTGCATCCCTCGCCGCGTCTTCCCCGCCGGCATCCACCCCACCGCCGTAATCGATCCCAGCGCCACCATCGGACCGGCGCGCACATCGGCGCCTATGCCGTCGTCGGTGAAGGCGTCCGGATCGGCGAGAGAGCGGTCCTGCTCCCCCACGTCGTCCTCTATCCCGGCGTGACGGTGGGCGGTGATTTCTTCGCCCATGCCCATGCCGTCGTCCGCGAGGGCTGCGTGCTCGGCGACCGCGTCATTCTTCAGAACGGGGTCGTGGTCGGCGGCGATGGCTTTGGCTTCGCCAAGCGCGATGACGGCTCCTGGCACAAGATTCCGCAGTCCGGGCCGGTGCGCATCGGCAGCGATGTCGAGATCCAGGCCAATGCCTGCATCGACCGCGCCAGCGTCGGCGCGACCGTCATTGCCGACGGCGCGAAGATCGACAACCTGGTGCAGGTCGGCCACGGATCGAGTGTGGGCGAGAACACGCTGCTGTGCGCGCAGGTCGGGCTCGCGGGCTCGACCGAGGTCGGCCGCAACGTGGTGCTCGCCGGACAGGTTGGCGTCGCCGGCCACTGCCGCATCGGCGACGGCGTGGTCGCCACGGCGCAATCCGGTATTCCCAACGACGTCGCTGCCGGTAAAATCGTCAGTGGTTATCCGGCGATCGACAATCGCCAGTGGCTGCGCGCGTCTGCAATGTTTCAAAGGCTTCCCGAGTTGATCAAACGATTTCCACGGAAACCTGCTGAAAAATAAAGAAGTTGAATGCGAAGACCCGGCAGCGTTCCGCGACATCTACGCATCGTAAGGCTCAAATGTCCGACATTGAGGAAATCAAGCCCGCTGGCACGGTGGCCGAGGCCGTGCAGGAAGAACCGGTCCGCGTCCTGCTGCTGGACGACCATCCGGAGAACCTGCTGCTGCGCTCGACCATCCTGCGCAAGCACGGCTACGTCGCGGAGACCGCCGACTCGGTCGAGGAGGCCGAGAAGCTGCTCGACCGCATCGACATCGCCGTTCTGGACTACCATCTCGGCGCATGGGCGCTTCGGCACCGATGTCGCAGCGGAGTTGCGCGAGCGGCGTCCGGAGGTCCCGATCATCATTCTCTCCGCCACGCTCGAGCGACGCTTCGGCGGGGTCGAGGACATGCATCTGCTCAAGGGCTACAGCTCCATCGACGATCTGGTTACGGCGCTGCGTGGATTCGAGGCCAAGCGCCGGGGCAAGCCGGTGGTCGTGGATGCGCGCGACTTCTTCTACTCCCGCATCAACATGGCGATGGGCGACGACGTGGTGCTCGAGATCCTCGACGCCAACGGCAACTGGCAATACGTGAACGACACCTGCGCCCGCCTGCTCGAACGGCCGCGCGACTGGTTTCCCGGTAAGAACATGTTCGTCGAGATGCCGGAGCTCGCACCGGACTGGCGCGATATTCTGCGCACGGTCGCGGTGCAGCGGGAAACCTACATCGATCGCACCTACCGCGGTCTTCTCAATCTTCCCCGCAAGGGCGAGGGCTGGGTCTGGAACGTGCTGGCCTTTCCTCTGACCCTGCACAACAACCAGACCGGCGTGGTGCTGACCGCGCGCATCCTGGAGCGCAAGACCACCCTGTGAGGCAAACCGCGCTGTGAGACCGCGTGACGCTGCTGAAGGATCCTGAAACGACACTATGAGAGTTACTTTATTCCGCCTCGCCGCGCCGGGACTTGCTCTTCTGCTGGCAGGCTGCAATGCCCGCCCCAGCCTGGGACGGCCGGAAGCCGCATTCACCATCACGGTCAGGAACCAGGGCCCGGATATCCATCAGCTCGAAGTGGATTACCCCAACGCCAGCTTTGGCCGCGATGCGCTGGCCTCCGGCGCCAGCTTCAACTACCCGCCCAAGCTGATCGGCTCAGGTCCGGTGAAGGTGACCTTCAACGACGCCACCGGCAAGAGCCATACGGCAACCGGCCCAGTGGTGCAGGAGGGGATGCGCAAGAATCTTGTCATCTCCATCGGCGAGGATGAGGGCATCGTCTTCCAGGCGCTGCCCAGACCAGCCGAGCTGAAGCGACACTTACGCTCGAAGCGCGTCTGTAAGATAAGTGAAATCACGGATGCGCACTCGGCCACTCATCGCACTTCTGGCACTCACTCTCTCTGCGACGGCTGAGCCCCCCGTCACCGCGCAGCAAGCCGCTCCTACGTCTGGCATTCAGGCTCCACAATCGCAGGCTCCCGCGCCTCTCGCCCTGCCGCAACGGATGCCTATCGCATTCCCGAGAACGCCATCGGCGCAAGCGAGCTTGAGACGAGCCCGGCCTGGCGGTGGGAACATGATAGCGACACCAAGGGGTGGTCTACCGGCCACTCGAACTTCCCCATTTACCCGGACGGTCACAGTGGACTTCCCGGGCGCCAGTTCGTCACGTCCTACGGAGACAACGGCGGCCAGCGATATCACCTGACCTTCGGCCATGATGTGGCGGCGACGCACTTCATCTACGAGGCCAACGTCTACCTGGTAGATCCCGCGCAGATCGCAAACGTGGAGATGGACATGAACCAGGTCCTGTCCGATGGCCGCACTGTCATCTTCGGAACCCAGTGCAGCGCCCATTCCAAAAGCTGGGAGTACACCTACGTGAACAAGCACGGGGACGCACTGGCATCCGTCGAACATTCACTGCAATCCCCACGAGTGGGGCACAAAGAAGTGGCACAAGGTCCAGATCGCTTTCCACCGCGACGATGATGGAAACGTGACCTACGACTGGATCGGCTTCGATGGTGTCTACACCGATTTCCAGGGAGCGACCGTGCTATCGGCCGAGTCGCTGCATTGGTCACGAGGCGAGCTGCTGCTGAACTTCCAGATCGACGGCGCGCAGAAAAACGGCATCATGGACGCCTACCTGAACAACCTGGCGGTCTATCGCTGGTGATGTATTCCGCAGACGCCGTCACAAAACCTAAGGCCGCTCGATCGAGCGGCCTCTCGTTCTTTCGCAAAGGCAGGCTGTTTAGTGCACCACGGACTGGAACAGGCTCGACTGCAGCAAGGTCGCGAACTGGCTGTCTGACGAAGAGTAGCTCACCAGCAGCTTGCCTGAGCTGGAGTCGATCTTCGTTCCGTCGATCGCCTGCTTTTCGATGTCCGTGCCGCTCATCTTCTTGTACAAGCGCGGCCGCATTCAGCAGCGAAGCCATCGTGGCGGCGGTGAAGGTGTCCGGCGTCAGCACGTCGAGATTGAATTTCACCCCATTCTGGAAATCCATGGTGTAGTACGAGGTGAGAATCCGCTTCTTGATGGTGTCGTAATCGCCCACCTGCGCAGGCCTCGCCCATCAGCGAGCGCATCATGGTCTGCGTGCCCTTCTGGTCGAGGATGCTCCACAGCGGCTCGTCCTGCACCGACGCCATCATGTCGGTCATCGCGCTGTTGGTGAGAAAGCTGGGCTGCAGGCCATCGCGCGAATCCAGTGCCTGCTTCAGCGAATCGGTCTGGCCGAAGACCATCGTGGTGGGGTTGAGGAAGACCACCTGCATGCCCGACGCGCCCATGGGGTAAATCTTGTTGTCGCGCAGCACCGTCGGCTTGATCTTCTTCTTCTTGAAATTGGCCATGATGTCGTCGAGCGAAAACTGCCCCTGCGCGAGGCCGATGATCCGCGTCGAGTCGCCGGTCGCGCCCTTCGGCCGGAACGAGGCGAAGGCCAGCTCGTCCACGTCATGGTTATCGTTCATCCCGGAAACCTGCAGCGCCTTCTCCAGGCTCTTCAGCTCCGGAGGCATCACCTTGTTCTTCAGCTGCATGGCTGCCGGCGAGTTCTGCATCGCCCGGTAGTCGATCACGATCAACTGCTGCACATCGTGGGGGATGGCGGCGCGCGCATCGCCGCTCAACTGCGCCGCGAATGCCGGCAATGCCGTGACAAGGCAGAGAGCCGCGACGCCGCCGCTCAAAAACTTCGCAAGGTTCTTCATCTCTACTTCACTTCCTTCCAGACAGCGGGCCCAGGCACACTGCGGACCTGCCCGCTGGTTACCATCTTAGTCTGCGTTACTGGAGCGCTCTATTTCACTTCTGGGTGACTACCACTTAACTGACCGATAGTTACGAAATTCGTCACTATCGCAGGTTCCTCGCCTGTCATTTGCGGCCATTTATGGCCAATCGAGCGGCCGCTCCATCCGCCGCTCCAGGACCTTCGTCTCCGCGGAGAAGTCTTCCAACTGACGCACCCACTCGCTGTTCTGCTCGACCGCCGCCTCCGGAATCAGGCCAATCAGCTCGCCTTCGACGATCCGGGCGCCCCGGCCCTCCACCCGGCGCTGCAAGGTCGGCAAAGACCTCGCTCGGCGAGGTAACCCGGAAGTCCGTCAGATTCATGGAGATCTGGGCACGGCCACGTACCAGGGCTCCCAGGGCCTTGACCCCCTTCAGGCCGCCGCCGGAATCGCGCACTTCTCGGGCCAAAGCCCGCGCCAGGGCCACGTCCGGCTTGTCCAGGAAGACATTCCAGGCGATCAGAAATCGCCGCGCCCCGACCGCACTCGCGCCCGCCGTAGGGTGCAGGTCCGGACCGCCCACATCCGGCCGGCGCGCCGGGTCCCGCCGCGCCGCCTCGCGTAGCCCCTCGAATTGCCCCTGCCGCACATCCTCCAGCCGCGCCCGGTCCGGCCGGGCTGCCGCTGCCTCGTAGAAGTACACGGGAACCCCGTAGCGCCGCCAAATCTCCTCGCCCGCCTGCCGCGCCAGCAGGGCGCAATGCTCCAGCGAGATGTCGCGCACCGGCACAAACGGGATCACGTCCGCGGCCCCAATGCGCGGGTGTACGCCGGTCTGTCGGGTCAGGTCGATCACCTCCGCCGCCTTGCCCGCTGCCAGCACCGCGGCTTCGACCACCGCCGCCGGAGAGCCGGCGATGGTCACCACCGAGCGGTTGTGGTCCGCGTCCTGCGACCAGTCCAGCAGCGACACGCCCGGCACCTGCATCGCCCGCACAATGGCAAGCACACGCTCTCTGTCGACGCCCTCGGAAAAATTCGGGACGCACTCGATGATGGCCTTACTCATCCCTGTCTCTGCCTACTTCCACCAGCTATAGCCGATCTGGAACTGCACTGTCGCGTTCACGCCGGGGTTGGCATCGCCCAGCGATGCATTCGAGATGTGCACCGCATTCGCATTGAAGGTAATCGAGCGCCGCGGTTTGAGGAAGTACTGGAAACCCACTCCAAACTGCGGCGTAAAGTTCCACACGCTGGTGCCCTGATGTCCGGGCAGCGGCAGCGGTCCGACGGGCGGAAATTTGTGGTTGGTCCAGATCAATCCGCCGCCGCCCTGCACAAAGGGCAGGATGCGCCGGCTGCCGGTCAGGTCCCAGCGCAGCACGATCGGCGTAATGCTGAAGCCGTTGTACGCGCCGCCGGTCTTGTAGGGCCCGTTGCCGCCGCGATGTCGGGATTGTTGGTCGCGGTCAGGTTGTAGCGCTCGAAGGTTGCTGTGCGGCCCTGCCACCACGGCATCACTTCGGCGGAATACTCGAATTGTCCGCGCAGAAATCCCGGGCCGACAGGATCGGTCAGCACCTTGCCTGCGCGCGCTCCAATGCTCAGGTAGGTCGAGGTGGGGGTAACCCGCGCGCTCGTCCCGCCATCGAAGAACACGCCCCAGTTCCATGGATGGTGGGACATGGTGTCGCTCACCGGCGAAGGAGCGGCGGAAGCGGCACGTTGCCCGTGGATTGCGTTGTCGATGCCTGGCGCTGCTAGGATTGCGCTGTCAAGGGGAAGAGCGGCGCCCATCGAGCAGGGCCGCGGGCATCAGGCGAAGGCGAAAAGAAAACATGCGTCCTATCAGGTGCGCGAGTCAGGTATCCAGACCCGCGCGGATTGTGCCAAACAGCGCAGGTGACAGAGAAGAGGCCGCCAGTGGAGGAGCCGGCGGCCTGTGGGTGATTCAGTTGATGGTCAGCCGGCCACTTCTTCCAGTTGCTTCGCGTCCATATCGAAGTTGGAGTAGACGTTCTGCACGTCGTCGTGGTCCTCCAGTGCTTCGAGCAGGCGCATCATCTGGTTTGCCGCCGGCGCCTTCAAGCTTGGTGTAGGTGGAAGCGATCATCGTGATCTCGGCTAGCGAGGTCTCGATCTTCGCTGCGTGGATCGCATCGAGCACCGCGTGATACGCGGCCGGATCGGTCAGGATCTCCCAGGTGTCGCCTTCATCGTTCAGGTCGTCGCCGCCGTTTTCGAGAACGAGGTTCATCAGCTTCTCTTCGTCGGCGTTTTCCTTGGGAACGGCGATCAGCCCCTTCTTGGTGAACATGAAGCGGACCGAACCTTCGGTGCCCAGATTGCCGCCGTTCTTCGAGAAGGCGTGGCGAACTTCGCTCACGGTGCGGTTGCGGTTGTCGGTCGATGTCTCGACGATCAGCGCGACGCCGCCCGGGCCCGTAGCCCTCGAAGGTGATCTCTTCATAGAGCGCGCCGGGCAATTCGCCGGTGCCGCGCTGGATGGCGCGCTTGATGTTGTCCTGCGGCATGTTCTCGGCCTTGGCCGCCAGGATCGCCGTGCGCAGCCGCGGATTGCCGTCCGGGTCGCCGCCGCCGCGTGCCGCCATGGTGATTTCCTTGATCAGACGGGTGAAGATCTTGCCGCGCTTCGCGTCCAGCGCGCCTTTTTTGTGCTTGATTGTGGCCCATTTGGAGTGGCCGGACATAGAACCTCTGCAGCTTCGGAAAGTGTGTCGACCGGCCCGTCGTCCGCGCTCGCAGCAGCGCAGTAAACCCTGCCGGGACACTCGATTGTAGCACCGGAGCGCGGGGCCCGGCGCTGCCGGATTCGCCCGGATGGAACGGGTGAAAGCAAGGCCGCCACTCGATCGAGCGGCGGCCTTTCTGAACAGCGTAACCGATTTATAGCTATCGACTACCAGTGATAGAAGGTCATCTTGTGGACATAGACGGTGACTGATCCACTGCCCTTGCTCAGGCCGTCGATCTGGACGTTGGTGAGCAGCGTCCCCTTCGCCCAGCCCAGGCTCTCACTGGCGGGGTTGGTGGTATTGCTGAAGACGCTATGAGTGTTATCGAAATTCACCCAGTCGTGCGTCACGTTGCCGCTGTTATCGCGGTGATAGCCAATCTGGATGTGATGCCACGTCTTCGCCGCCCAGGTCAAAGTATTGCAGGGAACATTCGACGGCTTCCAGTGGTCCGAGCCATTTGTAATCACTGTGTATTCCCAGGTCTTCGAGTCGCTGGAGCACTGTGTGTTGAACATGATCGTCTTGCCGTCTGAAGTTACCTGGTTGAGATCCAATTCCAGGTTTTGCAGCTGACTCGGATCGGTGACGTAGACATAGGTATCGAGCGCGAAATTCATCGCCGTGGGATTGTTGTCGAAGGAAACGTGAAAGCGCTGACCTCCTCCACTCGAATAGGTCATGTAAAACTCGCGCGCATCGTCATAGGAAGGTGTCGTTGCGGGATAGACCATCGAGCCACTCGATGAGCCGGGCGTGCCGGTATCGTGTTGGTCCGCCCAGGCGCTCAATCCATCCAGGTTCGCGGAAGCAACAGCGTTGGAGGGCAGCGAGCTGAGCGTGCTGGAGCCCGAGCCCGACGTCGTACCCCCGCCACTGGACGAACTACCGCCGATCGTGAACGTGGTGCTCACTACGGGGCAGATGCAGCGCCGGTCCAGGACTTGAAATGAATCGTGTGGGTTCCGGAGCCGATAGCAACTCCGGTAGCGTCGATATCGGAAACAGATCCCGCGAAGAGGGTGGCACTGTTATCGATCGAATAGTCGAATGATGTCGGCGCTTTTCCGTTGCATCCGGTGTTGTGCGCCTTCACCAATATGGGAGATGAAAGGCCGCTGGCACCATTCACCGGGCTGGTGACAACAATGCCCCCACCGCTGGCAGGAGGAGTCGAGGCGGAGCCTGACGGTCCACTGCTGCTTCCGCCGGATACAGTAAATGTCGTGCTGACGGCCGGGCACTCGCCACTGCTCACCCACGACTTGTAGTGAATCGTATGGGTACCTGCGGAAATGGCGGCGGTGGTGTCGATATCGTTGTTGGTGACACCCTGAACCAGCGTGGGGCTATTGTCGATGGAATAGTCAAACGATGTGGGCAGCAGGCCGTTGCATCCCGTGTTATGCGCGCGCACCCACACCGGAGAAGGAACTGTAGTTCCGTTCACCGGACTGGCCACGGTGATATCAGCTGCGAATGCTGTTGGAATGAGCAGGAGCGCGGACAGCGCCGTAACTAAAAATAGAAGTGAGCGAGAGCCTAATATCCGGCCCATAAATGCATGCAGCGGTCTTTGAATAGACAACACATTTCTCCTGGCCTGATAACAAATACCCTTGTTGTTAGCCGCGCAACTGGATGCGAGGTTAGCGAGTCCCCACAGCAATTTTCATGCGACCCGTTCAGCTCTTCGGGCTGAAGATCGACGCAACAAGGCAGAGTTTCAAATGTGTCGTGCTTATCGAAGGCAGGCGCAGACGCAAATAGATCCCCCAAAGCGAGGATCATGTAAATAGAAAGGGTGCTGCACTGCCGTATTTGGCAGCACGACTACTCTTCCAATCTCTGCTCTTCCCCAGAAACTTCTCTGGCGGAGTCGCAGAATATGGTGTGATTTCTTATTGCGGATAATACACACGCCAGGCAACCAAAATCGCAGCGAAACCAATTAATTTTCAAGCATAAATGGCGGCTCTTAGCCATGGTTGTCTATGGTGTGCCGTTTCTTCGGAGCGAAGATAGAAAGATCTTCTTGCTGAAAATAGGGCGGGGCGCGCCACTTGCAATTTCCTCCGATTTTTTGTGGCATTTTCCGAACGACTCGCGAGGCGACGGAGAAAAGAGCGTCCTGTATTTCTTACATCCAGAGAGCGGTCGCGCTGTAGGCGAGCTACTTCGACAATTCCCGTTTTGAAACCACGGAGGAAGAGGGCGCCGACAATGGTCGAGCACAACAGCCGTCTAGATGCGAACAAGATGGCAAGACAGCCATCTTCGGGGAGAATGCTATAACTTGGATCCCCGCCCTCCCGATCGCTAATTTGAGGTGAAATATGCAGCACAACACGAAGCCGGAGGCCAGATTCTGGCTCATGCTCTGTCTTACGCTGACTGCGGCTGCGGCCGCGGCCATGCCGATTGCCGTCACGGCGCAGACCGCGCCCCCGGCAACCGTAGAGATCGGCGAATTGGGCAAGCGCGCCAGCGTGCAACTGCGGGTGGGCGACACGCTTCGGGTGGTGCTCGCCGCGAATGTCTCCACCGGCTATAGCTGGCAGGTGGCGAGCAATGAAGCTGGCGTTTTGGAGTCGGCGAGTTCTCAGAACACGCCGGCCGCTCCGCAGCGCATGGGCGCGCCAGGGCAGCAGACTTTGAGCTTCACCGCGAGAGCGCCAGGGCAGGACCACCTGACATTGAACTACGCCCGTCCGTGGGAGAAAAACACAAAGCCGGCGCGGACGTACGACGTAAGCGTTACGGTACAAGCAGCGGGCAGCGACTCGGATTCGCCGGTGGTCACTCCCGCCGGAACGCTGATCGGGACCTACAGTGGCAAGTCGCGTTGTGCAGACTGCAGCGGCATTGTGACCACAGTTGCGTTCTACGAGGCGAGTCCGCAGCAGATGACAGGGACCTACTACGTGCGCACGATGAAATATCTGGGTTCTCCCAAGGGCGACACCGTATCCGTATCCGCCGGCAAGTGGTCATTGAAGACGGGCACCGCCGCGGATGCGAAAGCCGTGATTTACGCCCTGCATTCGAACACCTCGGATCATGTCGACACCTATCAGCTCAATGGCGACACGCTGGCCGTGATCGGCAGCGACGGAAAACCGGCGCAGAACCCATACAACACGAACCTTCAGAAGCAGCCTTGAAATTTACCTGAGCCCTAACTCATGCCGCGCTTTGGCTTCGGCTTGCGAAAGGCTTAGACGATGCCCAGCACGATCGGGACCAGGATCGAGGGTGATGGGTTACGCCCGCACCGAAGAGCACGATGCGAAACGGACGTCGATTGCATGACGAGGTTCAGCAGCCCGATCGAGTCGTCTCGGCGCGCCGTGAATGGCCGCGCACGATCAGCACTCTACTTCTCACGTGCCGTACAGTCTGATCTATCTGATCTATCGGTGCGCCACCACGCGGATGTGAGCCATCATCCCTCCGTCTTCATGCTCCAGAATGTGACAGTGATAGACGAAATCGCCAATTTCGGCGAAGGGTATCTCCACGTGGACCGTAGATACCACGCATGCACCCCGGCGAAAGCTCGTGATGCTGCCGTCACATCCCGGGCTACCGTGGAGTACCGGAACGTTGTCCATCACGCCGTATGCGTCCCCTGCCGGAGCATTCGCCGGCAGCACTCGGAAGCGTGTCTGATGGATATGAAAGTTATGGTCTTCTCCCGCAACGTTCACGAGTTCCCAGCGCTCCGTCACCGGCCTGTTGCCGCTGGCTAACGGCAGACAAACGGTCACAGAGAGGTGGTCAAAGGGCGCGATGTCCTTGAATGTGCCGGGTACGGGTCTGCCTTTTTCATCCAGTTCCTCGTAGCCAAGTCCAAACGCGTCCGGAGCGCCGGTCGGAACCCCGAAGAAAATGCGCCGGGTGTGGCCCGCGGCCAACGCCTTGCAGTTGGGATCTGCCAGCGATGCGACATGTTCCGCAAACTGCGGCAGCCGGCCAGCCTGGTCCGCGGTCATCGCGTCCTTCACTCCGTGCACAGAGATCATCGCAGGGCTGGCCAGAATGCCACCGCTGTTCGCGATCTCGGATGCATAAGGCCGCACCTGCAGCCAGGTGGGCGCGTTCCGTGACGCGGAACCGCCAAACGTCAACCGAACGAGTCCAACCGATGGCCAGTCGTCTCCATCCGGTCCTGTATTCAACGCCTGAGTCATGAACGTTGCATGCTTCGAGCCGCCGATGCGCGACGGCAGAAAGATTTCCGTCCGCGCACTGGGCATCATCTTCACGCTCGTGGTGCAAATCGGATGAGAGCTGAGGTTGGATGCCTGGGCATCGCCACACGGCACCTGCCGTATCCGATCACCGACTTTGGCAGCGAAACCGGACGTATCCTTACCGGTCGACTCGATCGACACGCCGTCGATGGACAGCAGCTGAAATGGAAGCAGTTCACCTGTATCGTCGTCGCGGACAACGAGCGAATAGCCCCGGCTGCCAGAGCCGCTTGCAATGCGCCAGACCTCGCCCTTGCCTTTGATCGTCTCCGATGGAAACACCTGACCGCTCACCGAAAAAATCCAGCGTCCACCCGTGTAATCGGTGCTCCCACCATCCGAGCTGACGATCACCCCCGGACACCATCCTGGACGAATTGGCTGCATTGGTCCCGGATCCGCATCGCAAAAATCCGGGTCCTCCTGCGACAGCACCGTGCCGTCCTTCTGCACTTCGATATCTTTCAGCAGCAGGTGATGGACGCTGACGCCATCATGAAGGCCATAGAAATGCCCGCTATCGCCGAGATAATCGCCCGGATTACCGATGGTGATCAGCCCTGACATTCCCTCGGAAATCTGGTTGAGAGACAGTCCATGCACGTGTGGGTGGAACCAAAACAAGCCCGATGGATGGTTCCTTGGAATGTAGATGTCGTAATCGATCGGTTTGTCCGTGTAGTCCAAACCCGGACGGGCCATCTTCGGCTTTTTTCCACCCGGATATCCCAGCACGTATATGTAGTCGCCGTACGTGGGATCCGAATGGTCCGCCCTGCGTGGCTCAACGATCAGCCCGTGCGTGTGCAGGTTGGTTGGGTTGGGCTGCAGCATCTCCTCGCCCATCGGATCGGAATCGTACGCATGTTCGGCATCCGGAGGCGCGGGCGGCAATTGATTGATTAGACGGATCCGCAAGTGATCGCCCGGCTGAAGTTGAAGGCGCACGCCACCATATGGCGAGAGTGTGTTGGGACCCGCCGGGCATTGGTCGTGAACTGCCGAGGCACGCCGGCAGATCTCGTAGACCCATGCGGTGAATGGCTTGCCTGTTAACTCAATGGGCTTGGTTTTTGCGATCATCAGCAAATCGAGCACGCCCGTCCGGCCGTCGCTGGCAAGAACCGGCATTTCACTCATCGGATCGCTCTGCGCCTGGGCAGGAAAGCAGTTGCCAGACAGAAGTAGCAGGAGAATTGAGGCGAAAATAACTTTCATGGCGTTCACTCTTCCAACGTCAAATCACGGCCGTACGGCGGCGCGCTGCGCGTTTCGCGCAGAAACTGCAAATACCTTGTTGGGGGAATGAGCTACTTAGGGGCCCTGCCGAAAGGCGGCGGTTAGAACATGCAGAGGGAGACGACACCGGCTCCGGCGGCCACGCATACCATCGCAGAGCGACAGCTTATTGCAAAGCGAAAAATGTGCTCCCAGCCTGGGATTTCCCGAAGTGAAGTTATGGTTGCTTCTTCGTCGTTATCGGACCGCCGCGAGGCAAAATCTAGCCCCACAATATCGCCGGGACGACTTGATCTCGCCTCTCAGGATCTCTTCGGCTTGCGAAACGCATAAACGATGGCCAGCAGCGGAGGCGCCAGCAGCACACCCCAGAACGGGATCACGATGCCCAGCACGATCGGGACCAGGATCGACGCCCAGATGGGCACGCGTGTCGTCTTCTTCATCAGCCAGGGCTGCAGCACAAGCTGATCGATCACGACGATGATGGCGTAGATGCCGAGCAGGAAGGCAAGCCGCTCCAGGTCCTTGCCCGTCACCAGAATGCAGAAAACCGGGCCGATCAGCGCGATCACACCGCCGATGTTGGGGACGAACGCCATCAGACCCGCAACCAGCGCCCACGCCGGAGCGAGCGGCACGCGGAGTATCTCGAGGCCGATCAGCCACAGTACCGCGACGCACAGCGCCTCAATGGAAACAGCACGCCACCAGTTCACCAGCGCTGTGCCTGCAGTGCGCAGATGATGCCCTGGCGTCCCCCGCCCGCTGATGGTCGGGCCCAGAGATTCGGCGGCCGGTCGCTGCACCCTCGCGTAGCCGACCGGCTGTTCGGGAGCCGGCTGCTGGGTACGCACGATCACTGGCGGTTGCGCGGGCTCATACGGCACCGGGGTTGTCGGCTCGTCTTGCGGCTCAGGCTCGTCCATCGAAATACTCGCACTCTCATGCAAGGGTAAACGCAGCAGCAGGACCACAGAAGCCGCCAAGATACTAAGATCCCTTGCGTGCTTTGTTACCCTAAAGATATGAAATTCGGCGTCCTCGTCTTCCCCGGCTCCAACTGCGACCACGACACCCACAACGTCATCGAGCAGATTGCGCACCAGCCGGTCACCATGCTGTGGCATGAGTCGGAAGACCTGCAGGGTTGCGACGCTATCCTCGTCCCCGGGGGATTTGCTTACGGCGACTACCTGCGCACGGGCGCCATCGCCCACTTTGCGCCGGTGATGCAATCGGTGAAGCGCTTCGCTGCCTCCGGTGGCCTGGTGCTCGGCATCTGCAACGGCTTCCAGATTCTCTGCGAATCCGGCCTGCTTCCCGGAGCGCTGCTGCGCAATGCCGGACTGAAGTACATCTGCAAGCAGGTACATCTACGTGCTGAAACGACCGACTCGCCTTTTACCAACGCGCTCACCAGGGGGCAAGTCCTGCAGATCCCCATCGGTCACATGGAAGGTAACTACTTCTGTGACGACTCAACGCTCGCTGCGCTGAAGCGGGAAGACCGCATCGCCTTCCGGTACGCAACGCCCTCGGGTGAGATCACCGCCACTGCCAATCCCAACGGCTCGCTCGATAACATCGCCGGCGTGCTCAGTGAAGGCCGCAACGTGCTCGGCATGATGCCCCATCCGGATCGTTCGAGCGAGGCGCTTTTAGGCTCGGCGGATGGCTTCCCTATCTTCCAGTCGATGATTCAGGCGCTCAGCGGAGTCACACCTTCCGGAGCTGCCATGCTCAGCGGCATCGCCGCCGAAATCGCCAGATAGAATGATCGACATTCACCACCACCTGCTGCCTGGGCTGGACGATGGCGCCCGCGACCTTGATACGTCTCTCGGCATGGTGGAGATGGCGATTGCCGACGGCATCACGCACATCGTCTGCACCCCGCATTCCAGCTATCACTACCACTTCGATCCGGAGCGCAACGCCACGCTGCTTGCAGAGCTGCAGGACAAGGTAGCCGGCAGATTCGGCGACGCGATCACGCTCGGCCTCGGCTGCGACTTCCACCTGATGTTCGACAACATCGAGGACGCGCAGCGCTATCCGACGCGCTACACCATCAACGGCCACAACTATCTGCTGGTCGAATTTCCTGACACGGCTATCTCGCCCAATACCGCGCAAACCTTCTATCAGCTTTCGCTCTCCGGCATGACGCCCATCATCACCCATCCAGAGCGCAACCCCATCCTCGCCCGCCAGCCGGAGCGCATGATGGAGTGGCTGAAAGCCGGTGCGCTGATTCAGGTAACGGCGAATTCCCTCACCGGCCGCTTCGGCCAGATGGCGGAGCGGTCCGCGTGCTGGCTGCTGGACCACCAGTGGGTCCACTTCCTCGCCACCGACGCGCACGATGTCCAGTCCCGTCCACCGCGGCTGCGACCTGCCTTCGACCTGGTGGCTGAGAAGTACGATCAGGCAACCGCCGAGCGCCTCTGCATCGCAAACCCGCGCGCCGCCTTTTATGGCGAGGCGCTGGATCCGCAGCCCGAACCCGCGCCCGTCAACTCCGTCGAATCACGCCGCCGCCCCCCGAAACCCAGCTTCTTCAGCCGGCTCTTCGGGCGCTGAATCGGCCATGAACTTACTAAAGTCACGGTTCATCGGGGTCGCTCGCTGCCCTTTTCGGTGTATGGACGCTGCCCTGGACCACCCGTAGCCTTTGCTTAAGTAAGCGAGAACTCCGGGCAGTTTTTGCGTTTCGCACCGGAAAATGCGGCGAACGGATGCCGCGATACCAAATTTTGGTCGCCGGACTGGTGTACTTTGACCGTTCTTTCGGTAGCTGGTAGCTGCAAAAAAAATTCTTCGTGCGCCGCGGTGCGCGAGACCCGGGTGCGCGGATGAGCGACTTCCTCGCGACTGCCCTCGGGCTTGCCTTCGCGCTTGTGGTCTGCCTCTTCGCGGTGCATGCGCTGCTGAGCCCTTGGTTGCGGCTGCGCCGTGCTCCCGCACGCGCCCTCGGCCAGCAGGACCAAAAGCAAATCTTGCATTCCCCGTCCTCCCGGCAGAGCGTTTAAGCTCCGCAGCAACCATCTTCTCCACCGCACGCTGTGCGACCATGGGGACAACCCATGCCTCAGTCGTCCCGGCCCCCTCTGTTCGCTGACACGGCTTCGCCGGAAGGCGCGGCCCCGGATTTCGACCTTGCCGGCCTGCTCGCCCACGCCTTCGGCTTCCCTGCGTTCCGGGCCAACCAGGAGGAGGTCTGCCGCGCCGCCATCGCTGGCCGCGATGTTCTGCTGGTCATGCCAACCGGCGCCGGCAAATCGCTCTGCTACCAATTACCTGCCATCGCGCGCGGAGGCACCGCGCTCGTCATCAGCCCGCTCATCGCGCTGATGGAAGACCAGGCGGCCAAGCTCACGGCGCACGGTCTGCAGGTGGCACGCATCCACTCCGGCCTCGATCGTCAGACGTCGCGCCAGGCCTGCGTCGACTATCTCAACGGCAGCCTGCAGTTTCTTTTCATTGCGCCGGAGCGGCTCCGCGTGCCGGGCTTCGCCGAGATGCTCGGCAAGCGCAAGCCCTCACTCATCGCCATCGATGAGGCGCACTGCATCTCCCAATGGGGACACGACTTTCGCCCCGATTACCGCATGCTCGGCCAGCACCTCCACCTGCTGCGTCCCGCACCGGTGCTCGCGCTTACCGCAACCGCTACTCCCGTCGTGCAGAACGACATCCTGGTACAGCTCGCGCTGCACGATGCCCAGCGCTTCATACACGGCTTCCGCCGAGACAATCTCGCCATCGAAGTCGTCGAGGTTCCCAAGCCCATGCGGACCGAGCGCGCTCTCGGCCTGCTGCGCGATCGGGAGCGCCGTCCCGCCATCGTCTACGCGCCCACCCGTAAAGATGCCGAGGAAACTGCCGCCACGCTGGCCGCGCACTTCCCTGCTGCTGCCTATCACGCGGGCTTAACCGCGGAGCAGCGCGATCATGCGCAGCGCCAGTTTCTCGAAGGCCAACTCGAAGTAGTCGTCGCCACCATCGCCTTCGGCATGGGCATCGACAAGGCCGATGTCCGCACCGTCATCCACACTGCGCTGCCCGCCAGCCTCGAAGCCTACTATCAGGAGATCGGCCGTGCCGGACGCGATGGCCACCCCAGCCGCACCATCCTGATGCACTCCTACGCCGACCGCCGCACGCATGAGTTCTTCCTCGAGCGCGACTACCCGGCACTCGACGAGCTGGAACGCATTCACCGCCGCCTGAGTACCGAGCCATTGCATCGTGACGATTTGCGGGCCGCCCTTCGCATGGATGGTGAGGTCTTCGAGAAGGCGCTTGAAAAACTCTACATTCACGGCGCAGTCACAGTTACCTATGATGACCAGGTGAGTCTCGGTTCCGGTGCCGGTAACTGGCGCAAGACCTACCGGTCGCAGGCGGATCACCGTCGCCAGCAGCTTGATCTTGTCGCCCGCTACGCGGAGGGTCACGCCTGCCGCATGGCTTCGCTGGTTGCGCACTTTGGTGATACAGCTGATAGCCGCCGCCTGTGCGGCCAATGCGACTTCTGCTCGCCCGAGCGCGCCATCGCGCAGAGCTTCCGCGGCCTGACCGCCCAGGAAGAGCAGGCCGCCCGCGGCATCCTCAAGTTGCTGCGCAGCGGGCCGTCGCCCTCGACCGGCCGCCTCTATAAAGAGCTGTATCCGCGAGAGGAGATCCGCCGCAACGATTTCGACGCCGTGCTCGGGGCGCTCGCCGCCGCCGGACTTGTCCGCATCGAAGAGGCCAGCTTCGAGAAGGATGGCAAGCCTGTCAATTACCGCAAAGCCGCGCTCACCCGCGACGGCGAGGATTTCACGGAAGGCGCGCCGCTCGAGATATCGCTGCGCGAACGTGTGGCTCGCGACTCATCTTCGCGTGTGCGCGGTACACGCGAGACGCCGAAGCAGCGTAAGCCGGAGAAGGTGCGCGAGAAGCCACCTGTCGCTCTCTCGCCGGAAGGCGCAGCGCTCGAACAGAAGCTCAGGGAGTGGCGCCTCGCCATCGCAAAGAAGGAGGGGAAACCCGCCTTCTTCGTCTTCGGCGACAGCGTGCTGCGCTCCATCGCGCACGCGCGGCCCAGGAATCTCACCGCGCTGGCCGCCATTCACGGAGTCGGCGCCGCCAAGCTCGAACGCTTCGGCGCCGACGTCTGCCGCCTCTGCATTGAATCGTGAGTTTTTTCAACATTTGTAGTCCTGCTGACGCACTTTTCTCTGCTCCTCTCTGTAAAACGTATTTGCTGAAAACGGTTTAGTATTCCGGGCATGATGTTTCGCGTCCTACTCGCCCCCGCTGCACTGATCGCGCTCACACTCCCCGTCATGGCCCAGATTCCTTCGCCAACCACTGCAGCACACAAATGGTCCATCGTCGTGCACGGCGGCGCGGGCGTGATCGAGCGCAAATCCATGCCGCCCCAGACCGAGGCCGCCTACCGCGTCGCAATGAAGACTGCGATCGAGACCGGCGCGGCCGTGCTCGACAAGGGCGGCACTTCGCTCGACGCGATACAGGCGACCATCCAATACCTCGAAGACAATCCGCTCTTCAACGCTGGCAAGGGCGCGGTCTTCACTGCAGATGGTCGCAATGAACTCGACTCGGCGATCATGGACGGCGCAACGCTCAAGGCCGGCGCCGTCGCGCAGATCATGCACACGCGCCATCCCATCGCTGCTGCGCGTGCTGTCATGGAGCAGTCGCCCGCCGTCATGCTGGCCGGTCCCGATGCCGACAAATTCGCCGCGAGCAAAGGCCTCGAGCAGGTGCCCAACAGCTACTTCTTCACCGAGCGGCGCTGGGAAGGACTGGTGAAGCAGTTGCAGAAGGAAGGCAAGCCGATTCCGCCGCGGCCGGCAGGCGCACCGCCGGCGCCCGCAAAACCGCTCGCTATGATGGAGCTTCCTGACGCACACAAATGGGGCACCGTCGGTGTGGTCGCGCTCGATCAGGCAGGCAACATCGCGGCCGGCACATCGACCGGTGGCCTGCAGGCCAAGCTGCCCGGACGCATCGGCGACTCGCCCATCATCGGCGCCGGCACCTATGCCTCGAACCGTTCCTGCGCCGTCTCCGGCACCGGTACCGGCGAATACTTTATCCGGCTCACCATCGCGCGCGAGATCTGTGCGCTGGTCGAAGACAAGCACATGAAGCTCCAGGCCGCAGCCGACGAGGTCATCCACAAACAGCTCGAGGATCTCCACGGCGACGGCGGCATCATCGCGATCGCGCCCGACGGCGAGGAGGCGTGGAGCTTCAACACACCGGGCATGTACCGCGCACGCATGAGCCAGGGCACGCAACCAACAATCGCGATCTACAACGACGAGCCATAGTCGAAACGATCAGCGGACCAGCTGGATGTTGCACCTGCATGGTTGCGTGAATCGTCATCCCGACTGGAGCGAAGCGCATGGAGGAATCTGCTGTTCCAAGCTGCGCTTATTGATTAGGCCGCCGATACACCACGCCATCCTTCACCACCAGCCGCACATCCTTCGTCGCTTCAATCTTCTGCGTCGGATCGCCCGCCACCGCGATCACATCCGCCAGCATGCCCGGATGCAGGCCGCCGAGTTGTTTGCCCATCCCGACCACCGCCGCATCGGTCGCCGTCGCGGCGGTCAGCGCCTCCACCGGCGTCATGCCGTCGCGCACCATCCACGCCAGCTCGCGCCAGTTCTCACCATGTTTGAAAACGCCCACATCACTGCCGCAGCCGATCGTCACCCCTGCCTTGCGCGCCAGCTCAAAAGCATGCGTTGCCGCCTGCATCTCCTCCGTCGGCGCGCTCGTGCCCGGCACGTAATGGTCGAAGTAGATTCCGTATGCTTCAGTCGCGGTCAAGGTTGGCATGTAAGCGACGTGCTTCTCCGCCATCAGACGAAACGTCGCTTCCGTGCCGTAGAAGCCATGCTCGATGGTGTCGGCGCCGGCCAGCGCCGCCCGCCGCATCCCTTCATCTGTCGTAGTATGCACGGCCACTGGCCGCCCGCTGTCATGCGCGGCAGCGACCATCGCGTTCATCTCTTCCTGCGTGAAGGTGGGTCGCGTCTCGCCATGCGGCCCGGTTCTGTAATCGCCATAAATCTTGATCCAGTCGGCGCCGCGCGCTGCCTGCTCGCGGACTGCGGCCACGCACTCCGCTGCGCCGGTCGCTTCCTGTGCGCCCTGAGGGAGCGAAATATCCGGCCGGTAGTCGCGCACCGCAGGTCCGTACGCGCCCGTCGCCACGATTGCGCGGGTCGCCACCCACAACCGCGGCCCCGGAATCACACCCTCTTTGATCGCGCGCTTTACGTCGACATCGCCGAACCCCGCGCCTTCCGTTCCCAGATCGCGCAGCGTTGTGAAGCCAGCCATCAGCGTCGCCTCGGCATGCTTCGTCGCCAGGATCGTGCGGTACTGCGGCGGCTCCGTCAGCACCTGCAGGTCCCACAGCTTTTCGTTGTAAGGATGCAGGAAGATGTGCGAATGCAAGTCCATCAACCCAGGCAGCACCGTCATGCCGGGCAGCGCAATGCGCTCTGCATCGGGCGGCGCAGTGACGCTGCCCTTCGATCCCACGGCTTTGATCTGGTTGCCTTCGATCAGCACCACCCATCCGGGATGCACAGGCTCGCCCGCCGTCCAGACCTGCGCCGGCTCAAGCAGCAGCGAATGACTCGCGGGAGTCTGTGCACCAAGCATCAATCCCGCAACCGCGCATATCATCAGCACACAAGACTTTCTTTTCATGCACGCGAGTGTACTGCGAGCGCTGTCCAATCGCTCTGAGAAAACGGCCGAGTGGATGGCTGACCTGCCGGCCCGCTGACTTGCTCTTCTAGCTATAGCGCATCCAGCGCAGAATCTCCGGCAGCGTGGCGCGCTTGCCGTACATCAGGATGCCCACACGATAGATCCGCGACGCCACCCAGATCGCGCCCCAGATGAACAGCAGCATCAGCACCATGGAGAGCACAATCTGCCATGCTGGCGGCATCTGCGACGACATGCGGAGAAACATCACAATCGGCGCGCAGGGCGGGAACAGCGATAGCAGCACTACCGGCAGCGCCGTCGGATTGCCGACGATGTACGAGATCAGCACCATCCCCACCGTCAACGGCGCGACGATCACCATGCTGAATTGCTGGATCTCCTGCTCACTGTTCACGCTCGCGCCCACTGCAGCGGCGATCGCGCTGTAAAAGAAAAATCCCAGCAGAAAATAGGCGACGAGAAAGAAAAGCTGCTGCGGATGAATCCCAAACGCAGCCAGGCCGCCTGAACCCACCGATGCGCCTGCCGATGTAGTTATGATCGCCGACACCAGCACAAACCAGATCGCCAACTGGGTGAGCCCCGCCGCGCCCACACCCAGGAGCTTGCCCGCCATTAGGGACTGCGGCTCGACCGTGGAGAGCAGCACCTCAAAGATGCGCGATGTCTTCTCCTCCACCACGGAGCGCGCGACGTTCATCCCATAAAACACGACGGTGAAGTAGATAAGGAACATCATCGCGTACGCGCCGAAGAAACTCTTCAACGAATTCGATGGAACCAGCTGTCCTTGATGGATCTGCACCGTCTGGATGTCGGTACTGCGCGCCATCTCGGCGATCTCCGTGCTCGACACTCCGTGGTTCACCAGAAGTTCTCGCTCGAGCCCGTGATTCACCGCACTTTCCAGGCCGCCCAAGGAAAACAGATCACCTGCGGAGCGCGAGACAAAGGTGGCCTCCGGCACCGCGGCATCGGGCTTTCTGTCCAGCCACAGATAGCCGTCTAAAGCCTTGTCCTCGACGCGTCGGTTCAGTGCAGCGCGATCCGCATCCGACGCGGGCGCCACCACCTCAGGCGGGTTCGCCTGTCAGAATTCCGCCGGGTCGAAGGTTCCGACTGCATCTCCTCCGCAACCGCACGCGCCAGCACCGCATCGTTTGACGCGATCGCGATCTGCTTCGCGCCTGAACGCGAATTTGCCCGCCACGATACTTCCCCCAACCAGCAATCCGATGAAGATCGGAAACAGTATGGTCATCATCAGGAACGCCCGGCTCCGCACCCGCTCCAGATACTCGCGCCGGGCGATCAGCAGCACCTCACGCATCGATCTTCCTCCCCACCGTGCGGATAAAGATCTCTTCCAGCGACGGCTCGACCAGTTCAAACTTGAAGATCTCCGCTTTCGCAGCCGCCGCACGAAGCAGTGCCTGCGGGTCCGCGCCGTTGCGCAGCTTGAACTCCGCCCGCCCGGCGGACTCACGCAATTCCGTGATCGACGGATCGGTAAGAAACGATGCGTCGCCTGCATACTCCACCACCACGCGGTTGCGCGCGATAGCGCGATTTCACCGCGCGCATCGAGCCCTCCAGCACCGCCCTGCCCTGGTCCACCAGGCAGATCGCGTCGCACAGCTTCTCCACCTGTTCCATGCGATGGGTCGAGAACAGGATCGTTCGGCCTTTGCTCTTCAACTCCAGCAGCGTCTGCTCCAGCAGCGAAACATTCACCGGGTCCAGGCCGGAGGATGGCTCATCCATGATGATCAGCTCCGGATCGTGCAGCAGCGTGGCGATGAACTGGATCTTCTGCTGCATGCCCTTGGAGAGCTCCTGCGTCTTCTTCTCCATCGACTCGGCAATCTCCATCCGCTCGCACCATTGGCGTGCGCGCCCTCTCGCCGTCGCCGCCGCAAGGCCGTGCAATTGCCCCATGAAGACAAGCTGGTCGATCACCTTCATCCGTTTGTAGAGGCCGCGCTCTTCCGGCAGATAGCCCACGCGCCGCAGATGATCGCGGCGGAACGGCTCGTCGAACAGCCGCACCGTTCCGGAGTCCGGCAGCGTCATGCCCACCATCATCCGGATGGTCGATGTCTTGCCCGCGCCGTTCGGCCCCAGCAGCCCGTACATCGTGCCCGGCTCGATGCGCAGAGTCAGTTCCTGCACCGCCACTTTGCTGCTGTAGGACTTGGATATGCGATCGAGATCGACTACCGGCATGCAGTACGGACCCTTCAGGTGACGGCGTTCAGTCTAGCAAAGGCCGCCGGCAGCCTCCAGTCAAACGCGAAGAGGCGCCCCATCGGAGCGCCTTCAGGTCACAATCGCGATTGCGATCTAGGAATTGTCGGAGCTGTCGTCGAAGGACCAGCATCGTCGAACGACCCACCATCATCGAGCGACGCATCGTCATAGGATCCGCCGTCTATCGTCGAGCGTCGGAAGGTCAGTGTCGGCCTGCAGCTGCGTATCGCCGTCGCCGCCGCCCACATTCACATCGCCGGCCTGGTCCTGTTGGGTATTCAGGCTGCTGTCGCCCTCGTGCGCAAACTGCTGGATCTCGGCGTTCCCGTCCCGGCGCCCGGCGCAGGGGAGTCGTAATAGTTGTTGATGACGGTCTCTTCCGGCCGGCCTACCGAAGTCACCCAATCCTCCGCCATATCCGCCAAAGCCGGCCGCGTGGCCAAAGCCGTGCATCAGCGACTCGATGCCCTCAAACGCCAGCGCACCCGCCGCGACGCCGGCCGCCGTGGTCGCCGCGGAACGCAGGAAGCTCGATCCGCCGCCGCCGCTGGTGCATAACTCTGCGGCGCGCCAAAGCGGACCCATATTGCTGCGGGGCAGCATATTGCGGAACCGGCGCATATCCCTGCTGTGCTTGCGGCTGCGCGTATGCCGCGCGCAGGCTGTGGCGGATGCGGCTCGTCTTTATGGCCAAAAAGATTTCCCAGAAAGCTCGCCGGCTTCGCCTGCTGCTGCAGGGCTGGATGCTGCGCCACCTGCTGTTGCAGATTTTGAATTTGTGCCTTCGCCTGCTCCAGCGCATAATTCTGCACCAGCACCGTCTGCGCCAGGATGTAAGCAGCATCCGGATTACGCTGAGACCACTCCTCGATCCGCTGCGCCGCTTCCGGGTCTTTTTCGTCCAGCCGCGTGCTGTCCACACGCGCCATCAGGTCGTCCAGCATCTTCTGTTCTTGCGGGGTCATCGTCTCTCCATCTCTCAATCGCGCCTTCATACAAATGACGCGCGGCTCTACCTGTTAGATGTGAGAACGCAACGCAAGTGAGCGAAGTTCCGGGCAGTGTTCTAATTCGATGCATGGCTAGTCTTGTTGCATAAAGAAAATGGGGAGAGCCTCCATGGACGCAAAAGAGAAAATGCACTCGATTGGGCCAGCCAGTGCCGGAGTTGCCGGTTGCTGATGTCGAACGCGCACAACAGCATTACAGGGATGCACTCGGCTTTGAGATTGGGTGGCTTTACCCAGGCAAAGAGATTGGGGCTGTGTCACGCGATAAAGCGGTGATCTTCTTTCGGAAGAGGGTGCCGCCGTTCGAACCTGCCGTTCACTGGGTATTCGCTGAAGAAATCGATGCGTCGTACCAGGAACTGAAGTCGTTAGGTGCGAACATCGTGGATCCTCTGGAGAGAAAACCCTGGGGATTACGGCAGTTCACCGTAGAGGATCTGGATGGAAACCTCTTCTATTTCCATCACGACTAAACAAATTTCAAATTAGGCAGCTGCCAGATTCCGATGGCGCGACCTCCGGCAACTCAGGAGACCGTCTGCAGCGCGCGTATCTCTTCCCTGCGCACCGTCAGCTTCTCCACCAGGTCCGTCTTCACCTCAAAGCCGCGGCCCGCCGTCGTCGGTACCGTGATCTCGCCCTTGCTTGAAACTTCCACTTCGGGCTCGATGATGTCTTCCGCCCAGTAGCGCTTCGAAGCCGACACATCGCCCGGCAGCGTGAAGCCGGGCAGCGTGGAAAGCGCGATGTTGTGCGCGCGTCCGATGCCTGTCTCCAGCATGCCGCCGCACCACACCGGAATGCCGCGCTCCATCGCCGCATTGTGCACCGCGATCGCTTCGGAGAAGCCGCCTACCCGCCCGTTCTTGATGTTGATAATGCGGCAGGACTCCATGTCGATCGCCGCCAGCGCGTCGCGCCGGTTGCGGATCGACTCATCCAGGCAGATCGCCGTCTCCAGCCGCTTCTGCAGCATGGAGTGGTAATAGAAGTCATCCGCCCACAGCGGCTGCTCGATCATCAGCAGGTTGAACCGGTCGAAGTCCACCAGATGATCGAAGTCGCGCATGCGATACGCAGAGTTCGCGTCCACGCTCAGCATGATCTTCGGCCAGCGCTTGCGCACCGCCTCCAGCATCTCCACATCCCAGCCCGGCTGGCACTTCAGCTTGATGCGCTGGTAGCCCGCATCCACCTCGCGCTCCACCTTGCGCAGTTGCTGCTCCATCGTCGGCTGCATCCCGATGGATACGCCGCACGCAATGCGCTTCTTCGTGCCGCCCAGCAGTTCATACAGCGGCGCATCTTCGATCTGCGCCTCCAGGTCCCAGATCGCATTTTCCAGCGCAGCCTTCGCCATCGGATTGCCGCGCACCTTCTTGAAGATCTTCGGGCAGTCGCCGCCGTGCTCCACCGTGGCTGCCGCCAGCATCGGAGCTAGTTCCTGCAGCAGAACGACCCATGCGGTATCGATCGACTCCGACGAGAAGTACGGATGTTCGCCCGCGACGCACTCGCCCCAGCCCACCAATCCCTCGGCATGGATCTCCGCCAGCAGCACACGGCGATCTCTGGTCTCGCCGAAGCTGGTAACGAACGGCTCCACCAGCGGCATGCGGATCTCGCGCAGAACGATTGCATCGATTCTCATAGACTCTTTTCCTGTTCACTCGCTGTGTGTGTCCTTGGTGCGTCATTCCGAGGCTGCTGAAGGCGCCGGCATCCGGTCTGGTGGACTCCAGCGACTCAATTCGAACCACCCGTTGCCCTCTTGGTCCCGCGAAAATCCCGTCACTGCCAGCCCGCGTGCAAAGGCTTCAGCAAACTGCGCCTGGTTCGCTTTCTGCAGCGCCATCGCCTGCTCTGCGCCCTCCGCAGATTCTTTCCACTGCATCACCTGGTTCGGCAGCTCGATGCGCATCTCAATCGCGCCGCGCGGCGCACGCCTTCCCGCGACCGCCTCGGCGACGCGCTCCGAGTCCAGCCACCATTCCGCGTGCAGCCGGTCGGTCGGGCGGCCACCCTGAATCCGAGCCGAGGATACACCATAAAAATTGGGGTATAGCTGCGCGTGATGGCCCCCAGCTTTTCAATGTTGAAAAAAGAGTTCTTGATCTCCAGCGGATCGAAGGTCCACTCCATCAGCCGAATGCCCCGTTTCAGGGCATCTTCCCGCTGCGCCAGCTTCAGCCGCCGGCCCACGCCCGCGTTGCGGAATTTCGGCTGCACCGCCAGCATATGCGAATGCAGGTACGGCTCGCCGTCGCGGATGCCAGGGATCGCCATGGCAAAGCCTGCCAGCGTGTCATCCGCAGTGAAGGCGCCCATCACCTGCCCGCCGATCCGCTGGGCCACCGTGAACATCCGCCGCGGGATCACATCCATCTCGTCGTAGCCCCAGGTGGCGATCTGCAGCGCGACGCACGCCTCCAGTTCCTCGAATCCGCGACAGGAGCGCACATCGAAGGCAGTCTCGGCTGCGTACTTCTGCCGGATACTTCGCCTCTTCCATGATCATTTAGCCGCAACCACCTCGTGTTGCTTGACTTCTCCCACAAAGCCTCAAGCTCCGCGGCGTTATGATCGCTCAGCGCGCGGTCGCTCGCCTGCTCCATCGCCGCAAAGCGTCTGCGGAACTTCGCATTGGTCCGCCGCAACGCCAGCTCCGGGTCCACCTTCAGATGCCGCGCCAGATTCACCACCGTGAACAGCAGATCGCCGACCTCACCCTCGACCGCTCGCGGAGCCGCGCCCGCCCGCACCTCCGCCTCAATCTCCCGGCACTCCTCTTCCACTTTCTCCAGCAGCCCGGCGCTATCTGGCCAGTCGAAGCCCACCTTTGCCGCTTTGCTGCCCAGCTTCGCCGCCTCCAGCAGTGCCGGAAAGCTGCGCGGCACATCGTCCAGCAGCGATGCAGATGCGTCGACGGATTTCGCCTTTTCGGCCTTCTTGATGGCCTCCCAGTTCGCCAGCACGCCCGCGGCCTCGGACGCTGTCGCGGCGTCTACCTGGGCGCGATTGCCCGCTGCCGCGCTCGCCTCCTCGCCAAAGACATGCGGATGCCGCCGGATCAGCTTCCGGTTCAGGTGCCCGAGCACGTCGACAATGGAGAAGTAGCCAGCCTCATCGCCCATCTGCGCGTAGAACAGCACCTGCAGCAGCAGATCGCCCAGTTCCTCGGCCAGGTCGGCCCAGTGCTCACGCTCGATCGCGTCCAGCACCTCATAGGTCTCTTCCAGCGTGTATTTGCGGATGGTGGCAAAGCTTTGCTCGCGGTCCCACGGGCAGCCGCCCGGTCCGCGCAGCCGCGCCATGATCGCCACGCTCTCCTGAAACAATGCGCCGGCGTCAGGGGAATGGCTGCCGCTCTGCTGGCTCATGCCACCACTTTAACCGACGTTCGTTTGCGAACGCTCGGCTGCCCCGTCCGCGCATTGTCGAGTGGATCTGCCGATATACTCCCCAGCAGCGCCGAGGAGCGCTTTTCCGGCCGGTGCTGACCATTGAGATCATCTTCGCGCTGCTCTTCGGACTCGCATTCGGCAGCTTCCTGAATGTCTGCATCAGCCGCCTGCCGCGCCATCAATCGATCGTGCGGCCGCCATCGCACTGCCCGCATTGCAAAACGTCCATCGCCGCGTACGATAACATCCCGCTGGTCAGCTTCTTCCTGCTGCGCGGCCGTTGCCGCAACTGTCAGAAGCGCATCGCGTGGCGATATCCATTTGTGGAAGCGGCTGTCGCTGCGCTCACCGTGGGCAATGTCCTGTTCGTCGGCGGCGTAGATCTCGAGAGTGTCGCCTTTACCCTCTTCTGTGCTTTGCTGCTGGCGCTGGCTGTATGCGACGCCGAGACCATGCAGTTGCCCGACACCCTCACCCTGCCCCTGCTGGGCCTCGGCATTCTCTATCGCGCCAGCGACGGCATTGCAGAAGTGGGTCGCGGCGCCGCCTACGCCTGGCACTCAGCCCTGTTGCTGGGATTGCGAGGAGCCATCTCCGCGGTCGCCACCGCACTGTTTCTTCTGCTGCTGCGCTGGCTCTACTCGCTGGTGCGCCGGCGGCAGGGACTCGGCCTGGGCGACGTCAAGCTCGCCGCGGCAATCGCTGCCTGGGTCGGTGCCCGACAGATGTGTGTCGTCTTCTTCCTCGCCGTGGTCACCGGCGCACTCACCGCGCTGCTCGTGCTGGCAATTCGCGGCCGCAAGATCACCACGCAGGAGGGGCCAATGGCAGTCCCTTTCGGAACCTTCCTCGCACTCGCAGGAATCTACTGCTCATTCCTGGGCCAGGAGACGTTGAGGTGGTACCTGGGCTTCTTCCACTAACGCTCTGTCATCCTTCGCAACGAAGCTGGAGTGAAGAACTTGCCCAGTGCTTCTCGAAGCGATCTGATGTATCTGTACAAAAAAAAAGGGCGCAAGGAGCGCCGCTCAACCAAAATTCAGCGGGGCGCTAAATTCGCACCATCTCCGGATGATGGACCACTTCGACCGACATCGTTGCGCGCAGCTCGCAGATCTGTTTCAGATGGTGCCGCACGTGCAAAACATGATAGCGACGCCACTGGTCCATGCGCAGCGGCCCCAGCAGGAAATGCCGTCCCACCCGCTCCATGCCGAAGCGGTGCCGGCATTCGTCCAGCGTGGCATCCAGCGATTCGATCGCCGTTTCCAGCCGCTCCGTCAGTTCGCGTACGCCGGTCGTTGGCAGGTTTGCCTTCGGCGTCGTCTGTTGCGGCGCGCCCACGCCCTTGGGCATGTGACCCGCACTGAGAATCATCAATTGAACCGCCCATTCCGTTCGTGAACGGTGCAAGCCCCGCCCCGGACGCCCCTTGGCCAGCCGCTCTTCGAGCGTCGTCTGCGTGCTCTCCATGGAGAGCACCAGATGCTCGACGATCTGCTGCACGGACCAGCAATGCGGCCGTCCCCAGGGATGCACATTCGCCGATGTCGCATCGAACGAGCCTAGCTCAGCGACGAAATCGCGAAACGCGGACTGGAAAACAGCGTGCATTATCTGTGCCTGGAATCGTTATTTCCGGATTCTGCAAGCACGATAAAACGTGCCCCCAAAGTAGGGCAACTACGAAAAAGTGGCAGATTTGGCGAGGTTGATCCCCCGTTTGTGCTACTTCGAGAGCGCGCGGATCGCCTTTCGGGCAGATTTGGCCTCATTTCCGTCCGGAGCGATCTGGAGATAGAGCTTGTAGTTGGTGAGCGCCTCATCGGTATGGTGCATGCCGGCGGCCGCGGCGGCCAGTCCATAGATCGCATCCAGGTTCGTCGGATCGAACCGGCTGGCCTCGGAAAACCGTTCATATGCGCCCTTGTAGTTTCCGTCAGAAAGATAGAAGCGCCCGACCCGTATATCGTCCTGCGCCTTGCCCGCTCCTGCAAGCGATCCGCTCTGGATGTCCGATTCGCTCGGCTTCTTCAGCCTGCGGCGGCCCGTATCGTGAGGCAAATCGGCGTTGGGGTCGGTGCCGCCACCCGCTGCATCCCCACCCGCACTGGAACTGCTGCTCGAACTCGATGAAGCGCCCGAATCGTCACTTTTCGCCGCAGCCGCCGCGGCACTTTTCGACACGTCTTCAGGAAATGGATTGTCTTCCGCCGCTGCGTTTCCCGGCTTCTGCGAGGTCTGCGGCGGCTGCTGATTTGCATCTGGCTGGCCAGCATCCGAAGCTGCGGGCGTATCCGCCGACTGGTTCTCCTTCTGTGCGGCATGCTTCGACACATCCGCCGGGAATGGGTTCTCCTGCGCGGCATTTTTATGCGCGGGCGGCGCCTGCTGTTTCTGCTTGCTCTGCGAGGAAGACGAGTTTTGCGCGTTGCCGGAATCCTGCGTACCCGATTGCTGCGCGATCGCCGGCAGAGCCAGCAAGCCGCCCAATACGAGCGCTGCACAGCCAAGCGACCGCGTGTGCGCCAACGTCGCCGCCACCGTCCCTGTCGCCAAGCGCTGCATCATCTTCTAGGGTATAAGACGCGGCCGCCTCAGCACAGGATTCCGGCACACGGCTCTATACTCAGGACATCTTTTCCCTGAGGAACCCCATGGGCCTGATGATCCGCTCCTCCGCCATCCACGCCGCCGGCTGCTACACCACCGCCCCCATCCGCAAGGGTGCTCGCGTGGTCGAATACACCGGCCCGCGCCTTCGCAAGGCCGAGGCAGACCGCCTCTACGACGACTCGCCCATCACCTATCTGTTCGGTATCGGCTCCCGCTCCATCGTCATCGACGGCCACGGCGCCGCGATGTTCCTCAACCACTCCTGCGATCCCAACTGCGAGACCAACGAGTTCGGCGATCGCGTCTGGATCCTGGCCATCCGTGACATTGTGCCCGGCGAGGAGCTCACCTACGACTACAACCTCTACGACGGAGATGAGGACGAAGCCGCCTGCAACTGCGGCGCCCCAAGCTGCCGAAAGACGATGTACTCACCGGAAGAGATTGCCCGCCGCGCCCGCATCGCCAAGCGCAAGAAGCAGAAGTAATCTGCGACGCGCCACGGATTCCATAGCTCCACAATCGAGACCATAGATGCTCACAGAAGCTGAGGCGCGGAAATTTGCACACGACTGGGTTCTCGCATGGAACTCGCACGACCTCGATGCCATCATGGCGCACTATGGATCGGAGGTTGTTCTGACGTCCCCTGCCGCAGCAAAGCTCCTCAATAGCCCGTCCGGGACGATTCAGGGAAAGCAATCGCTGCAAGACTATTTCAAGAAGGGGCTTGAAGAGTACCCAAACCTCTGCTTTGAACTCCTGGATGTGATGTGGGGCCTTTCCAGCATCGTTCTCTATTACATCAACCAGAAGGGCACGAAGACTGGTGAGTTTATGGAATTGGATGAGCGTCGAAAAGTCGTTAGGGTCGTAGCAAATTACAACGGTTGAACAAGACGCAACAGGTGCTGCTTCTTCAGACAGGCTCACCCGGCACAACTTCCCGACCCTGTGGTTCCTCTTCAACCGGATAGAGTCTGCGCCCCAGGCGGCGGGATGCTCCAGCTTCGTCCGGCTTCTTTACAGACCGATTTCCGCACCGCCAACGGGACTACAATCGACCTAGACCCCGAGCATCGACTGACAGATGGCCTACCAGGTTCTCGCCCGCAAATACCGCCCCCAATTCTTCCGTGACGTAGTCGGTCAGGAGCACGTCACCCGCACGCTTCTGAACGCCCTCGAACAGGGCCGCATCGCCCATGGCTACATCTTCAGCGGGCACCGCGGCATCGGCAAAACCACCATCGCGCGTATCCTCGCCATGGCTTTGAACTGCCAGCGGGCTATTGGCTCACCCGAGCGCCCCACCGCCGAGCCCTGCGGCATCTGCGATGCCTGTACGGAAATCCGCTCCGGCTCCGCCGTGGACGTCATCGAGATCGACGCCGCCACCAATCGCGGCATCGACGAAATCCGCGAGCTGCGCGACGCCGCCCGCTACCGTCCGGCGCGCGACCGCTACAAGATCTACATCCTCGATGAGGCGCACCAGATCACCGATGCTGCCTTCAACGCGCTGCTCAAGACACTGGAAGAGCCACCGGATCACGTTGTCTTCATGATGGCGACCACGCAGCCCGAGGACATTCCGCAGACCATCCGCTCCCGCTCGCAGCACTACGCCTTCCACGCGGTGCGCTTCGAGGACATCCTCACGCAGTTGCGCTCCATCGCCGACCAGGAAAAGCTCGATGCCGATGATGCGGCGCTCGCGCTGCTGGCTGAAGCCGGCGACGGCTCCATGCGCGATGCGCTTTCCATCATGGACCAGGCCATCGCCAGCGCTCCGGTCGCGAATGCCCGGCCTCATCTCGAGGCCACGCAGATTCGCGAGCTCATGGGCACCGTTCCGAACACCGTCTTCGAGCGGCTGCTGGAATGGGTCGGCGAAAACAACAGCGCCGCCGTTATGACGGAGATCGATACGCTGCTCAATGCCGGCAACAGCCCATCGCAGCTCGCGCGCCAGATGGTCCGCTATCTGCGCAATGCGCTGATGGCGAAGCTCGGCGGCGAATCGACCGAGTCGCTCCAGATTTCCGACGACGAGCGGGCCCGCGTCGCGCGCACCGCAATGCTCTTCGCCGAGGAGGACCTCACGCGCTTCCTCCAGATCATGCTGCGCAGCTTCGACGAGATGAATTACCGGCAGGAGCCGCGCTTCCACCTCGAGCTCGGCCTGCTCAAGCTCGTGCATACGCAGCGCCTCATCCCGCTGGAGCAGGTCCTCAGCCACCTTCCGGGCGGCGGAAACAGTGTCTCGCGTCCGGGTCCGACGCCGGTACGCGCCGCCGCTGCGGGCCCATCTGCGTCACCTGCGCCTCTTCAGCGAAATGCCACGCCTCAATCCACACCACCGCGCAGCGTCGTCAGCACCGAAGCCGCGCGCGGCGGATCGGCCGCCTCGTCCACACCGCCCTCGCAGCCCACTTTTTCGCCATTCGAATCCGACACGCGGCGCAAATCCGGGCCATCCGGTTCCGCAGCGACAATAGAAACCTCCCTGACGAGCGAATCAAGGGACACGAGCCCCATCACGGTCGGCACCGCAGTTGCGGTTGACGAAGCACCGATGCCCGACGCCGACGAAACTCCGGTCCTCCATCACGAGCCGCCTGATCCACAGATTCGCGGCCACGCCTCCTCCGAGGTGGAGCGCCACGTTGCCGACCTCGAAGAAGAGATTGCTTCCGACGGCGATCCCGAGCCACCCGCGGCCGGCGAATTCGTGGGGATCGCCGACAAGCTTCGCGACGCCGTCAGCCAGGCGCTGCACGAAAAGGGGCACGAGACGGCAAGCGCGCTGTTGCGCGCTGGTCAGTGGTCCGTCGTGGATGGAAACGTCACCGTCTCCGTCGCCGTGAAGAAGACGATGCTCTCGCTCACCATGAATCCGGAGGCCGAGCGTATCGCGCGCACGGCGCTGCAACAGGCAGGCAGCAGTGCGAAGCTGATCGTTCTGCCGGGCGACGGCTCGATTTCGCCCACGCCGCCCGCCCCGCCAATGGCCAAGGGCAGCCTCCAGTCGCACGCGCTCGAGAATCCGCTGGTGAAGCAGGCTCAGGAGCTCTTCCGCGCGGAGGTCCGGGACATACTCGACCTTCGGCGCAAGTCATAGGAAAGGACATCGATTGAATCCGCAAGACATTCAGAAAATGCTCGGCCAGGCGCAGGAGATGCAGCAGCAGATGGAGCAGCGCCTCGCGGGCACGGTCGTCGAGGCAACCTCCGGCGGGGGCGCCGTCACCGTCAAGATGAACGGCAAGAAGCAGGTGCTCTCGCTCAAGATCGATCCATCAGCCGTTGGCGGCCTGGGCACGAACGCTGCTGACATCGAGATGCTCGAAGACCTCATCGTCGCCGCGCTTAACGAAGCTGGCCGCCGCGCCGATGAGAGCCTCCAGTCCGGGCTCTCCGGAATGCTCGGCGGTCTCAACCTGCCCGGTTTCTAGCGCTCGCGATCATGTCACGCTTTGCGGAGCCCATGGCGCGCCTCATCGAGGAGCTGCGCAAGCTTCCCGGCATCGGGGCGAAAAGCGCGCAGCGCCTCGCCTTCCATATCCTGCGCTCCAGCACAGCGGATGCCGACGCACTTTCCGACGCCGTGCGCGAACTCAAGGCGAAGCTGCGCCTCTGCTCCATCTGCAACAACATCACCGATATCGATCCCTGCGTTTATTGCTCAAGCCCGACCCGCAACCAGCGCCAGATCTGCGTGGTCGAGGAGCCAACCAGCATCAGTGTGATCGAGCGCACGCACTACAACGGCGTCTATCATGTGCTGCACGGCACGCTCTCGCCACTGCACGGCGTTGGCCCGGAGCATCTGCGCACCGGCTCACTCACCGCGCGTGCCGAACGCGGCGAGATCGACGAGGCCATCCTCGCCACCAGCCCCACACTCGAAGGCGAAGCCACCGCATCCATGCTGGCCGACCTGCTCAAGCCCTACCCGGTTCGCATCACGCGCATCGCAACGGGCGTGCCCGCCGGCAGCGATATCGAATACGCAGATGAGGTCACGATGACCCGCGCGCTCGAGGGCCGGCGCGAGGTGTAACGTCCACATATGCAAAACGCCCGGCGTACTGCCGAGCGCTTGCCAATCGAATCGACGACTTAAGGTAAGACTTTAGCTCCGCAGCCGAGCCAGCAAATCCTGCGGATGCACGGGCTTGGCCAGGATCTCGAACTCATGCCCCTGCGTACGGGCACGATCCAGCAGGTCGGCCGTGGCAGCTTGTCCGGAAAAGAGCAGGATCTTGCATCCCGGCAGCATCCCGCGGATCTTGATTGCCGCGTCGATGCCGTTCATGTCCGTCATGATCACATCGGAGATCAGCATGTCCGGTTTCAGCGTCTTCGCCGTCTCCACTGCCTTTTCCCCGCTATAGACCGCCGTCGCTTCAAAGCCAGCTTGGTTCAGAATGATGGATAAGGTATCGGCGATCACGCGTTCGTCATCGGCTACCAGGACTTTAGGCTTTCCCTGTGATTCGGACATTCGCTCCCTTTTGCTTGCGGCGCTGGCCGCACAGTCTTTCTTTTGAGAACCGCTACCAGCACCTGAAACTCGCTTGCGTCGAGGACTCTCCCCGATGATCGAAGCCAGGGATAGACACTCGCCGTTGCCCTCCTTAGGAAGAAGACACCACGAACTCGTCACCGGCGGATCGACACCTGCGGGGAAAATGCTCTATCCCCTAGATGATACGCTGCCCGTGGGGAGATGCTTCATCTGCCCGCAAACAGACAACGCATAAATTAGCAATACAGTCAGGTACCGGACGGACCCTGTGCTCCAGCCGCCTTCCGCCCTTCGCCTGAGCTACCACTGTAATAACGCAGCAACAGCGGTGCACTCCGGCCACCAATCTGTTCGTGTTTTGGATGCTTCTATGACTGAGACGACCGAAACCATTATTCGCGCCGAGAAGGTCGAAAAGTACTACGCGCAGCCCAGCGAGAACCGCATCCAGGTCATCGCGCCCACGGACCTGTCGATCGTGCCCGGCGAGATCGTCGCGCTGCTCGGCCCATCGGGCTCCGGCAAATCCACGCTGCTCCGTATGCTCACCGGACTCAGCAAGCCCTCAGCCGGCGAAGTCTACTGGCACCAGAAGCCGATCGCTCGCGCCAACCCGAACGTCTCGATCGTCTTCCAGAGCTTCGCGCTCTTCCCCTGGCTCACCGTGTTTGAAAATGTCGAAGCGCCGCTGAAGGCGCGCGGCATGGAGGCTCAGCAGCGCCGCGAGCGCAGCCTGCGCATCATCGATACCGTCGGTCTCGACGGGTTCGAGGCCGCCTTTCCCAAGGAGCTCTCCGGTGGCATGCGCCAGCGCGTCGGATTTGCGCGCGCGCTGGTGGTTGAGCCAGAGGTTCTCTTCATGGACGAGCCCTTCTCCGCGCTCGACGTCCTCACTGCGGAGAATCTGCGTAGCGAGCTGCTGGAGTTGTGGCAGAAAAAGACCATCCCTACGCGCGCCATCTTCCTGGTGACCCACAACATCGAAGAGGCCGTCCTGCTCGCCGACCGCATCATTGTGCTCGGCCGCAACCCGGGTCACGTCCGTGTCGATTTCCGCGTCACTCTGTCGCAGCCCCGCGACCGCAAGTCCTCGCTCTTCACTCAGCTCGTCGACTACATCTATACCGTGCTCACCCGGCCCGACGTGCAGCCCAGCAACGTGCCGGAGCGCGTCGCCATCCGGGACCAGCGCCAGATGCACTACCAGATGCTTCCCCACGCGCGTCCCGGCGGCATCGCCGGCCTGCTCGAAATCCTCATCGACCGCGGCGGCAAGGACGATGTCTACAAGCTGGCCGACGAGCTCGCCTTCGAGCTCGACGACCTCTTCCCTATCGTCGAAGCATCGCAACTGCTCGGCTACCTCAAGTTGGAAGAGGGCGATGTCGCCATCACGGAGAGCGGTCGCGTCTTCGCCAACGCCGAGATCCTGAAGCAGAAGGAGCTCTTCCGCGAGGCCGCGCTCGAGCACGTGCTGCTGCTCCGTCAGATCGCTCGAGCGCTGGATAGCAAAGCCGATCACACCGTGCCTGAAGACTTCTTCCTCGACATGCTCGATGAGCAGTTCTCTCAGGAAGAGACACAGCGCCAGATCGAAACCGCCATCAACTGGGGCCGCTATGCCGAGCTCTTCGACTTCGACGCCGGGCGCCGCCGCTTTATGAAGCCCGAAGTCGAAGAAACCGCCGAAACTTCCGTCGAGGAGACGGTAGAGTGAAGGTCTCGCGCATTCCCACGCTCTCGCGCACTCTGGTGCTGGAGCGTTCCTGGCCCGTCGTGCTGGACATGACGGTCGCGGCCTTCTGCCTCGCGACCTTCTACTGCGTCGTCCTGCTCGGCCGCTATTGGTTCAGCCATCCCGTGCCCTCGGCGGAGATCTCGCAATCGATATCCGCGCTGCCGCTCTACGCCTTCTACTCCGTCGTGCGCATCGGCGTTGCGTATCTGCTTAGCCTGGTCTTTGCCGTCGGCTACGGCTACTACGCCGCCTACCACCCGCGTGTCGAAGCCTTCATGATCGCCGTGCTGGACATTCTGCAGTCCATTCCGGTGCTCAGCTTTCTGCCCGGGGTCATGCTGGTCATGGTCTCGCTTTTGCCCACACGTCAGCTTGGCGTGGAGATGGGCGCCATCCTGCTCATCTTCACCGGCCAGGTCTGGAACATGGCCTTCAGCTTCTACTCCTCGATCCGCAGCATCCCGCGCGAGTTGCGCGAAGCCTCGCAGATCTACGGCTTCAGCGCGTGGCAGCGCTTCTGGCAACTTGAGCTGCCCTTCTCCGCCATCGGCCTGGTGTGGAACTCCATGGTCTCGGTCGCCGGCGGTTGGTTCTTTCTCATGGCCTGCGAGATGTTCGTGCTCGGCGATCGCGACTTCCGCCTGCCCGGTCTTGGCTCCTACCTGCAGACCGCGGCAGGCAACGGCAACACGCGCGCGATGATCTGGGGCCTCGCCGTGATGATCGCCATCATCGTCGCTACCGACCAGTTCATCTGGCGGCCGGTCATCGCGTGGGCGGACAAGTTCAAGTTCGAGCAGGTGGAAAGCACCAAGCGCAGCACGTCCCCCATCCTGTATGCGCTGCGCCATTCCAACGCGATCGGCTGGCTGCATGACAAAACCATCGTGCCGCTGGGCGAGCGTCTTTACCAGGGTCTCGCCATGCGCCGTCTGCGCACGATGACGCAACCGGAGCGCAGCGCCGCCTCGCGTCAACGCTCACTCATTACCAACAGCACCATCTTCATCGCTCTTCTCGTCGCTGCGATTTTTGCCGCCTTCCATGCAGTGCTGCTGCTGCGTCAATTGCACGGTGCGGAGATCCTCGAGCTGCTCAAAGGCGCGGGCGCCACGTTTCTTCGTGTGAATGCCTCGTTGCTCATCGCTGCCCTCTGGACGATTCCCGCGGGCGTAGCCATCGGCTTTCATCCGAAGCTGGCTCGCATCGCGCAGCCGCTCGCCCAGATCGCGGCATCGGTTCCGGCTACGGCACTTTTTCCCGTACTGCTCATCGCGCTGGTGCGCGCGGGCGGCGGACTCGGCATCGGCTCCATCGCTCTCATGCTGCTGGGCACGCAGTGGTACATCCTCTTCAACGTCATCGCCGGAGCCATCGCTATCCCCTCCGATCTCAAAGAAGTCTCCGGCCTCTTTCACTTCGGCAGCGTGCAGCGTTGGAAGACGCTGATCCTGCCCGGCATCTTTCCTTATCTCATCACCGGTCTGGTGACCGCTTCCGGCGGCGCGTGGAACGCCAGCATCATCGCGGAGTATTTCCATTTGCGCGGCCAGACGCTCTCCACACTCGGCCTTGGCGCACAAATCAGCCGCGCTACTGACCACGGCCAGTTCGCCACGCTGTTGATGGCGACCATCATCATGGCGCTTATGGTGGTCACCATCAATCGCCTCGTCTGGCGTCCGCTTTTTCAATTGGCGGAAACCAAATACCGGCTGGAAGGCTGAGCCTCGCTCATAACCAGGCTGACGCGCCAGCGTCACGGATGGAGTACCATACCTCGTGATGACGGTTAACGAACGCATGATTCTTCTGGTAGAAGACGACCCGGACCACGAGGCATTGACCATACGAGCCCTCAAAAAGGCCAACATTGCCAACAACATTCGTGTCGCGCACGACGGCGAAGAGGCCCTCAATCTGCTCTTCGGCAAAGGCGAGAACTCGCTGCCCTACATACCGCAGGTCGTTCTGCTGGACCTGAAACTGCCCAAGATCGACGGCCTCGAAGTGCTCCGTCGGATTCGCGAGTCGGAACAGCACCGCATGTTGCCCGTCGTTGTCCTTACCTCCTCTGACGAAGAGAGTGACCTGATGCGCAGCTATAAGCTTGGCGTCAACAGCTATATCCGCAAGCCCGTCAACTTTACGGATTTCGCAGAGGCGACCCGCCAGCTCGGTATGTACTGGCTGGTGCTGAACGAGGCGCCGCCCATGTCGCTCCGTTAAGCTGCTGGCATCGCAGGGATCGATCTCGCTCCCATCACACCTCCCAAATGCGCGCCCCAGATCAGCCGGACCAGATCGAGAACCAGTCGGCAACCGCAACACCTTTGCGCGTCCTGCTGGTCGAAGATGACGAGGACGACGCAGCCCTGCTGGCTCGCTACTTCGAACGCGCCGGCTATCGGCCCTCAGTCCACCGCATCGAAACCGCTGAGGAGATGCGCCGGGCGCTCAGCGAGAGCCACGCCGCCTGGGATGTGGTGCTGGCGGATTTCAACCTGCCCAGCTTCAGCGCTCCCGCCGCCCTGCACCTGCTCAAGCATCTCGGGCACGACGTCCCCTTCATCATCATGTCGGGCGCCATCAGCGAAGATACCGCGGTCGAAGCGATGCGCGCCGGCGCGCACGACTATGTATCTAAGCAGAACCTTACGCGGCTGCTACCTGCCATCGAACGCGAGATGCGCGAGGCGCACGCCCGCCGCCTGAGGCTCAAGGCCGAACAGGCACTGCGCACCAGCCAGGAGCGCTTCCTGCGGCTTGTCCAGGCCATGCCCGTCGGCCTTATGATCGTGGAGCCCAATGGCACGGTTCGCTATGCCAACACGAGCGTCGAGCGGCTGCTGGGATATAGCGAGCAGGAGCTGCGCAGCGGTGCCGTCGCCTTCGGCAGCATCTTTGGAGCAGAGGGGCCGGCAGTGCTCTCGCGGCTGCAGGCCACAACACCAGAGCCCTGGCGCCCCTTCGAAGCAATCTGCCGCACGCGCGCTGACGATCTCATCCCGGTCCTGATCGCGCTTGCCCCGCTGGCGCCGGAGAGCTCCTCTGCCGCCGTGCCCGCGCCGGAACAGATCGCCATCTTCTTCGTCGATCTCAGCGAACAGAAGCGCAGCGAAGAGGTGATGCGCCGGACAGAGAAGCTCGCCGCCACCGGCCGCCTGGCTGCATCCATCGCGCACGAGATCAATAATCCTCTCGAAGCAGTAACGAACTGTCTCTTCCTCATCGGCTCTGGCCGCCTCGATGCGCGATCGCAGGAATATCTGCGCATGGCCCAGCAGGAGCTGGATCGGGTCACTCACATCACCACCCAGACGCTGCGCTTCTATCGCCAGAGCACCCGGCCGGTGGAGGCCGACGTGAACGAGCTCCTGGATGGCGTGATTACGCTCTACGAGCCGCGTCTGCGCAGCTACTCCGTCTTCATCGACCGGCAATACAGCGATGTGCCGACCGTGCACGCCTACGACGGCGAGATCCGCCAGGTGTTGGCCAACTTCATCGGCAACGCCATCGACGCCATGCATCGCGACGGCGGTCGCCTCACGCTGCGCACCTCCAGCGGTCGCGATCCCCGCAGCGGAGCCGAAGGCGTATACGTCACCGTAGCAGATACTGGTTGCGGCATGGACGCGGCCACCCGCGCGCGCATCTTCGAGCCCTTCTTCTCCACCAAGGGCATGACCGGCACCGGCCTCGGCCTCTGGGTCAGCCAGACCATCCTCGAAAAGCACAGCGGCTATGTCTCGATCCGTAGCCGCGTGCGGCAGCGCCCCGATGGACCCGGTGGCACCGTCTTCCGCATCTTCCTTCCGCTCCAGTCCTCTGGCGTTCCGGCTCTCACAGCACGCTGTAAGCCGTTCGGCCGCCCAACGTCGGTCCTGTAGCAAAAGCAACGCCCGCCGCCTCCCCCGCTTCTGAGTCGAAGGAACCCCTCTGCCGTAAATTCAGGAATTCAGGAAAATTGCATATGGCACGCACACTACTGCCCGGAAAGCCCTATCCGCTCGGCGCAAAATGGAATGGCAAAGGCACAAACTTCGCCGTCTACTCGGAAAACGCGACCGGCGTGGAACTCTGCCTCTACGACGAGCAGAACAACCAGACTGATTCGCTGCGCCTCGAAGAGTGCACCGCCTTCGTATGGCATGGCTTCGTGCCCGGGATCCGTCCCGGTCAACGCTATGGATATCGCGTCCACGGCCCGTGGGAGCCCGCGAAGGGCCACCGCTTCAACGAGCACAAGCTGCTGGCCGATCCCTACGCGCAAGCCATCGAAGGCTTCGTGAAGTGGGACCAGTCCATCTTCCCCTACACCTTCGGCGGAAAAGACGCCGACCTCAACAAGAACGACGAAGACAGCGGGCCCGGCATGCCCAAGTCGATCGTCGTCGATCCAACATTTGACTGGACCGGCGACCGGCGGCTGCGCATCCCGCTCGCCGACTCCATCATCTATGAAGTCCACGTTCGGGGCTTTTCCATCAACAATCCCGCCATCCCCGAAGAGCTGCGCGGCACTTACGCCGGACTCGCCCACCCCAGCAATATCGCGTATCTGAAGAAGCTCGGCATCACCTCAGTAGAGCTGTTGCCCGTCCATCACTTCATCAATGACGCGCACCTGGTCGAGCAGGGGCTCACCAACTACTGGGGCTACAACACTCTCGCCTACTTCGCGCCCGCGGAACGCTACAGCTCTGACCAGACACCCGGTGCCTCGGTCCGCGAGTTCAAGACCATGGTGCGGGAGCTGCACAAAGCCGGCATCGAGGTCATCCTCGACGTCGTCTACAACCACACCTGCGAGGGCAACCAGATGGGGCCGATGCTCAACTTCAAAGGCATCGACAACTCTGTCTACTACCGCACCATGCCCGACGATCCACGCTTTTACATGGACTACACCGGCACCGGCAACACGCTCAACGTGCGCCATCCCCAGGTGCTTAAGCTCATCATGGACTCGCTGCGCTACTGGGTGACCGAGATGCACGTCGATGGCTTCCGCTTCGATCTCGCTGCCACGCTCGCGCGCGAGCTGCACGATGTCGATCGCCTCTCGGGCTTCTTCGACATCATCAATCAGGATCCCACTCTCGCCGACGTCAAGCTCATCGCCGAACCCTGGGACGTAGGCGACGGCGGCTACCAGGTCGGCAACTTCCCCGTCATCTGGGCGGAATGGAACGGCAAATACCGAGATACCGTCCGCAAGTTCTGGAAAGGCGATGAAGGCCAGCTCTCTGACCTCGGCTATCGCCTCACTGGTTCCAGCGATCTCTACCAGCACGATGGCCGCCGTCCCTACGCCAGCATCAACTTCGTGACCGCGCACGACGGCTTCACCTTGCGCGATCTGGTCAGTTACAACGAAAAGCACAATGAAGCGAACAAGGAAGACAACAAGGACGGAACCAACGACAACTACTCCTGGAACATGGGCGTCGAAGGCGACACTGACGACGAGGCCATCAACCACGCCCGCGAGCGGCAGATCCGCAACTTCCTCGCCACGCTCATTCTCTCGCAGGGCGTGCCCATGATCTGCGGAGGCGACGAGCGCGGCCGCACACAGTACGGCAATAACAACGCCTTCTGCCAGGACAATGAGATCAGTTGGTATGACTGGCGACCCAGCGACCGCAAGCAGCTCCTCCTTGACTTCACCAGCCGCTTGATCCATGTCCGCAGGAAACACAACAACTTCCGCCGGCGCAAATTCTTCCAGGGCGCGGCCATTCACCACTCGGCAGAGCGCGATATTGCGTGGTATGGAACGGATGCCACTGAACTGGACGCAGGCGCCTGGAACGCGCCGTGGGTGCGCAGCCTCGCCTTCATGCTGAATGGCCGCACCCTCAACACCAAGGATCCGCACGGCAATCCGGTCATGGACGATTCCTTCCTGATCCTCATCAATGCGTACCATGAAGGAGTCGAGTTCAAACTTCCGGCCTGCCCCTGTAATGGATACTGGGAGTGCATGATGAACACCGACGATCTGCACGAGGAGTTCCAACGCAGAAAAGTGGACGAGACCGTCATCGTCGCCGGCCGGTCCATGATGTTGCTCACCGAGTGCGCAGCCGACACCAACCTTGACGAAGCAGGACCAGAGGAGAAAGATTGACCGCTCAACCCATTCGCTGCGGCGTGATTGGCTTCGGCCTCGCCGGCCGCATCTTTCACTCCGCCGTCATCGATGCCACACCGGGCCTTGAGCTCGCAGCCATCGTTCAGCGCACTGGCGACGCCGCGCAGAAGGCGTATCCGCGCGTCCCCGTCTACCCGTCGCTGGAGGCGATGCTCCAGCAGGCCACGCTCGACGTCGTCGTGGTCGCCACGCCCAATGACGCCCACGTTGCTATGGCGGAGCAGTGCCTGCGCGCCGGCAAGCACGTCGTCATTGACAAGCCTGTCGCCGTCTCGTCCAGCGAGGCCGCTCGCTTGTTCCCCGTGACACGCGAGACCGGCCGCCGCGTCTTCGTCTATCACAACCGCCGCTGGGACGGCGACTTTCTCACCGTGCAGCAGCTGCTCCAGGAAAGCAAAACTGGTGGCAATCAGCTCGGAACCGTACGCACCTTCGAGTCCCACTTCGACCGCTTCCGTCCCACACCGAAGGCGGGCGCATGGCGCGAATCGGCAGGACACGGCAACGGCATCCTGCTCGATCTCGGCTCTCACCTTGGTGACCAGGCGCTCGTCCTCTTCGGCCTGCCCACCGCCGTGTGGGGCGATGTTCGGGCGGAGCGCGCCGGCTCCAACGTCGATGACGCTTTCGATCTGCGGCTCTACTATCCCGAGATCACCGTCTGGCTCCGCTCCACATCGCTCTCGGCGCTGCCCGCCGTCCGCTTTATGGTCGAAGGCACGCAGGGCAGCTACCGCAAGGACAATCTCGATCCGCAGGAAGATGCGCTCCGCGCCGGCGATCTCTTCAAAACCTCGCCCTGGGGTGTAGATCCGGAAAACGCATGGGGCGCCATCACCACGCTCGATTCCAACGGCGCGACACAGCACACCGCCGTCCCCACCCTCCCGGGCGATTACCGCGGCTTTTACGCGAACGTGCGCGACACGCTGCTGGGCAAAGCCGAACAGGCAGTCACGCTGGTCGATGGGTGGCGCGTTTTGCGCCTGCTTGAATGGGCACGCGAGAGCAGCGAACAGCGCGCAGCAATCCCTTGCGACTGGAGCGCCGCGCCAAAACTTTAATGCGTTTCGTTATCCCAACGCGGGAGCTGCGGAATGAACAGGCCTGCAGCTTCCAGCCTCAATTGTCATGCTGAGCGAAGCGAAGAGCCTGCCCTGAGCTTGTCGAAGGGGACCTGCAGTTGCCAGGTCGCCCACATCACTACACGTGAGCGACCAAACGGAACGAAACCCGAGCACGCGCCGCAGGCACCCTCGCCTCGGACGGCAAGTCCGTCAGCTCAGCGTCTTTCGCAGAAACGCATAGCTGATCTTCAAGCTATCCATGGGCGACTTGTCACTCTCGTCCTGCTCGACATAATAGTGCTCGACGCCAAGCTTCTGCGCGAGCGCCAGCAGCGGGCGCCACGCAATCGTGCCGTTGCCTACTTCGGTGAAATGCTCTGCGGAATCGTCCAGCACCTGCGAGGTTGGAACGTCGGCCTTCCGATCTTTCAAATGCAGCAGCCGCACTCGCTTGCCCAGCTGGTTCAGCAGCAGCACCGGATCGCGTCCCGCCTGCGCGATCCAGTATGCGTCCATCTCCAGCCATACCAGCTCGGGATCGGTCTCCTTCAGCAGGATGTCGTAGCCGGTGGTTCCCTTCAAATCTTGAAACTCGTAGTTGTGATTATGAAAAGCAAACCGCATCCCATGCTGCTGGCACTGCTTGCCCCAGTCATTGAACGTCGCAGCCGCCTTGCGAAAACTCTCCGGCGATCCCCACTGCGCCTGGGGCAGCATCGGACACACCATCCACTTCAGCCCCAGCCGCCTTGCATATGGAATCTTTGCAACGAACTCTTCGTAATTGAAGTGACCACTGGCCGCCGTCAGGCCCGACTGATGCAGCATGCTCGCGAGCTCATGCGCCGTGTTCTTGTAAAGATTCCAATAAAGCTCGACCTCTTCGTAACCGATGGCGCGAATCTGCTTCAGCAGTTGCAGCAGATTGTTGTCCTTCACAAGATTGCGGATCGTGTAGAGCTGCACACCGAGAGGAATGTGCTTCCCGGCGCCGAAGGCCATTGCTGGCCATGCAGCTGCCGAGAGAGTCAGGAACTTTCGCCGGTTCAGCATGATTGCGCTCATGATAGCGTCACGGCCAGCGAAGTTCCACCCATCACTTGTATCTCTGGTATTACTTCGCGTCGAAGCGGAACCGCTATCTCAATAACGAACAGGCCCCAAAAAGTGCAGTCTCGATCAGTTCGCTTTCGGGTCTACACCTTAGGCGGCGCCAGCGGCTCTTCCCGCAACGCCCACCAGATGCCCACGGCAATCTGTGTCGCTCCCACCCAGCGTGTCAGCCCTGGGCGCTTGGCCATGTAACTCATCAGCGAGCGAAATGGCTCAGGTCCCATGCGCCAGGCAAGCGCATCTCGCTCCGGCGCTAGCAATGCCAGCAGACCATCGCCAATCAGCACGATCGCTGTAATGTGTCTCAGACGAACGGCCATCGTTCAGCTCCCCTTTCTCACTGACGTCTCTCGTCAGTCACCAGCAGAATCTGTCTTCTGCGATGCATCGCAGAGCGCTCGCGTGCAGCCTTCCGTAAAAAAGATGTAAAGGGGCAAGCCGAAGCTTGCCCTTTTCCTCTAAGTGCTCAAAGGAAGACTACTGCACAACCACCTGCAGCGGTAAATTATGCACGACAGTAACGGTGGTATTCGCCTGCGGACGCGTGAAAACATCCGCCGTACCCGTCACGATCACCGTATAGATGCCGCGACCGACCAGAGTGGAGATATCGGGCGTAGTCTTGTTGCCCGTGTTGTTGAGTCGGCCATAGGGCTGCGTGCCGTAGCAGGTGGCATTGCCCGACGGATTCTGTGCACACGCAGAGGTGCCTGAGTCAGTACTGCCGAAACAGACGCATCGCCAGATCGGCGGACGCGGTTTCTGCCATGCGACTCTCGTTCAGAAGTGCAGACCGGTAGGAAACAATGCCAGTTGCTTTTACCGGTTAGGAATATCCGTCTCGATTTGTCGCGAGCTGCGGAAGACAAGCACTTCGGCACGCTCGCCTCCGCGAAGCCGCAAATCTACGGCACTTAATCGCGCAGACAAGAATGGCTGGTCCTCAGGCCAGCCATTGCTTTTCTTCGCTCAGCGTCCGGTCGTTTCTTGCTCCGGCAGCGCCTGCACCTTGCTGTGCCGGGTGGAATACGTGAAGTAGATCACCAGCCCCACCACCAGCCAGACGACGACGACGATCCAGGTCAGCAGCGGCAGCGAGAACATCAGGTAAAACGCGCTGATGATCCCCAGGATCGGCACCAGCGGCACCAGCGGCGTCTTGAAGGGCCGGTGCAGATCCGGATGCCGCCGCCGCAGGATCCATACCCCCGCGCACACAATGCTGAAGGCCAGCAGCGTGCCCATGTTCACCAGCTCGGAGAGCCGGTCGATCGGCAGCACCGCCGGCAGGAAGGCCACAATCGATCCCACCACGATGTTCGAGATCCACGGCGTGCGGAACTTGGGATGGATCGCGCTCGCCCATTCGGCAGCAGGCCATCGCGCGACATCGAAAAGAAGACGCGCGACTGTCCCAGCAGCATCACCAGCATCACCGTCGCCAGTCCGAAGACCGCGCCGATCTTCACCAGCAGGCTGCCCCACGCTACGCCCGTCACGTCGATGCCCACCGCCACCGGATCGCCCACATTCGAGCGCCTTGTAGCTCACCAGTCCGGTCAAGGTCAGCGACACCAGGATGTAGAGGATGGTGCAGATCACCAGCGAGCCCAGAATGCCGATCGGCATATCGCGCTGCGGGATTCTTCGCCTCCTGCGCCGCCGTCGACACCGCGTCGAACCCGATATACGCGAAGAACACCGATGCCGCGCCCGCCGCAATGCCGCTGATGCCGAAGTTCCCCATCCGCATCCTTGGCGGAATGAACGGGTGCCAGTTCATCTTCGCCAGGTCCGGGATGATGGAAAAGGAAGTTGATGCCCAGCACCAGGAAGATGAAGACGCAGGTCAGCTTCACGATCACGATCAGCGTGTTGAAGTTCGCCGACTCCTGAATGCCGATCACCAGGACCGCCGTCACCACCAGGATCACCAGAAACGCCACCAGGTTGAACACGCCGGTCACATGCGGCAACGTCGACAGATTGGTGCCCGGCGGCACCACCATCGAAATCGCCGCTCTTAGTCATCCACTTGCCGTTCAGGTTGTAGAGCACCGTCCCGGCGTGGTGGTGAACCGCGCCATCCCCGGCGATAGATAGATGTGAAGCTGCTCCAGCAGCGACACGAAATATCCCGACCACCCCGAAGCCACCGTGGCCGCGCCAAAGGCATACTCCAGCACCAGGTCCCAGCCGATGATCCACGCCACAAACTCGCCCAGCGTCGCGTATCCATAGGTATAGGCGGAGCCGGCGATCGGAATGATCGAAGCGAACTCCGCGTAGCACAGCCCGGCAAAGGCGCAGGTGATGCCCGCCAGGACAAAGCTCAGCGCGATCGCAGGTCCGGCGTGTATCGCCGCGGCCTGCCCGGTCAGCACAAAGATGCCCGCGCCGATCACCGCGCCGATCCCCAGCGTGATCAGGTTGACCGGCCCCAGCGACCGTTTCAGCGTGTGCTCGCCCTCCTCGTGCGCCTCGTCCATCAGGAGCGAGAGGGGCTTGGTTGCAAAGAGTCTAGCCAAAAGAATCTGCCTCCGGAAATCTATGGATCGTCGTGCGCTCGTGCGCGTCTTGCCGTTTCCGGCGAGCGAAGGTCGGGCAACATGGCCGCGATCGAGCCTCCCGCCTGTCCGTCTTCTGCGGGCGATCATGCATTCTCAGAGATACAGCGGCGGGCCTGAATGGTGTGGCCGGCCTCGATCATCTGACAGTCAGTTCTACCGGAAAAATGCGAGAAAGTCCCGAATCCTTTGCGCCATCTGCCTGGCCCCCCGGCGGCAGCAGTGCCGAAATCACCGCAACCGCATCCGCGCCCGCCTCGATCACCTCGCGCGCGTTCTCCGCCGGTGATGCCGCCAATCGCCACCAGCGGCAGCCGCGTCAGCGCCCGCGCCGCCTTCACTCCCTCCATCCCCACCACCGGGTCTGGATTATCCTTCGAGCCCGTCGCAAACACCGGCCCGATCGCCAGATAGTCCGCCGCGCCCGTCTTGAGCGCCGCACGCAACTGCTCGACGTTATGCGTGGACACGCCCAGCAGCCGCTCCGGCCCCAGAATCCTGCGCGCCTCCGCCGGCGCCATGTCCTCCTGCCCGATGTGCACGCCGTCCGCTCCCGCGCGTCGCACAGATGCACGCGGTCATTCAGCAGCAGCACCGCCTCGCCCGCGGGAAAGATCCCGCGCAGCTCGCGCATCCGCTCCACAACCTCGGCGTCGCTCGCTCGCTTGTCGCGATACTGCACCCACCGCACACCCGCATCCCGCAAAGCATGCGCCGCCGCGCCAGCGGTACACCGGCCCGCGCCAGCGCCTCTGCATCGAGGATCGGATACAGCCGCGGCAGCTCGATCAAGACGCCTGTCATCCGCGGAAGGCCCATAGACCCCCGGCACCTTCACATCATTCAGTCGCAGGTACACGCCAAGCTGCCCGCGATGATGCACCATATGGTTCAGCGACCATTTGCGAATGGCGTGATAGCGCGATGAGCGATTGATCTCGTGGCCACCCCACGTCATCACCCACTCCTGCAGCATCGCCTCGTCAGTTGCCGCGGCAATATCCGCCCGCGCCCTTGCCGCCCACTCTTCGAATCGTTCCAGCATCTGCTGCTTGCTCGCAGGCTTGAAGCTGGCATTCTCCGGTGGGTTCGCCGCATCCACATCGAAGCGTTCCCGTCGCAACACGTCGCTCGTCCAGCTCACCAGCTCCGCAACGTGCCCGGCCAGCTCGCGCATCGGGAACGACTTGGCATGTGGCCGCCAGCCAAACTTCTCCTCCGGCACTGCCATCAGTATTTTGCGCGTGCTCGCCATCTCCGCATCAAACTCCGGCAACAACAACTCTGCACATGTAGGCACTCTGCCCTCCCCGCTCCTGATCCTTCTCCGTAATCCTGCCTGAGCATTCCCAACTCAGGCAATCCGGCAGTCCCGCCACCATCTTTCCATCCGCCGGATCAACTCCTGTGCTAGCCTCACAAACCAGCAACAGGATGCAGCATGCCCGACGCGCCGCAGTGGACCACCGCCCAGTACGAACAGCCGCAGGCGATCGACCGCTGCCGGTTCTGCAGCACCCCGCTTGCCACCGAGTACTACCGCGTACGCGGCCAGGCCGCATGCGCAAGCTGCGCCGCCGCCGCTCGCGAGGGCAGCCCCGCCGGAGTCCAATGCCGCCTTCATCCGCGCGCTGCTCTTCGGTATCGCCGCCGCCCTCGTCGGCCTCATCGGCTATGCCGCCTTCACCATCGCCACCAGTCTCTATGTCGGCTATGTTGCGCTAGGCGTCGGCTACATCGTCGCCCGCGCCATGAAGTTCGGCTCCCGCGGGGCTCGGCGGACGTCCGTATCCAGATCGCCGCCGTCGTCCTCACCTATCTCGCCATCGCGCTCGCGGAGATCCCCATCGCCCTCTGGCAGTTCCGCACCCACATCCCCTCTGGCCGCATGCTATCCGCTGCGATACGACTGCTGCCCATCGGTCTCGCTTCGCCGATCCGCGAAATGCGCAGCCCCGTCCACGGCCTCATCAACGCAGTCATCCTTTTCATCGGACTGCAGATCGCCTGGCGCGGCACCGCCGCCACTCACGTCGCCGTGGAAGGCCCCTTCCGCCTGACACCGACTGCCATCTAAGCGCGTCCATCCATCATGCCGTCCTAATCCCTCCAACTGCGCCTCCTGCGGCGCACCACTCTCCTCCGGCGCGCGCGCCTGCCCGCGCTGCCACGCTCTCGTCCATGCGCAGCGCCTCGACGCCCTCTCCGCCGAAGCGAAAAAACGCGAAGCCGCCGGAGACATCGCCGGCGCCCGCGCGCTCTGGTCGGAAGCACTCAGTCTTCTGCCATCCGACACCACGCAAGCGCAATGGATCCGTGGCCATCTCGCCGCGCTGCCCAAGCCCGCAAACCAAACGCCCACGTGGCTCAAGCGCCTCGGGCCGCTCGGCCCCTTCGTGCTCGTCATCTTCAAAGGCAAAGGACTCTTCTTCGCTCTCTTCAAGCTGAAGTTCCTCTTCAGCCTCTTCACCTTCGTCGGCGTCTACTGGGCGCTCTACGGATGGAAGTTCGGCATCGGCTTCGCGGCCTCCATCCTCATCCACGAGATGGGCCACTACATCGACATCAAACGCCGCGGCCTCCCCGCCGAAATGCCCGTCTTCCTCCCCGGCCTCGGCGCTTACGTAAAGTGGCAGGCACTCGGCGTCTCCCAGGCACAGCGGGCGCAGATTGCGCTCGCCGGTCCCCTCGCAGGTTGGCTCGCCGCCGCCATCTGCACCGGACTGTATTTCCAGACACATTCCATGCTGTGGGCCGCGCTCGCCCGCGCCGGCGCCGCGCTCAACGTCCTCAACCTGATTCCCATCTGGGTGCTCGATGGCGCACAGGCCGCCAACGCGTTAGGCCGCACCGCGAGGCTCGCCCTGCTTTGCGCCGCAGTTGGATTGTGGTGGATCGGCGGCGAAGGACTCTTTCTCTTCGTCGCCGCAGGAGCGCTGTGGCGCCTCTTCACCATCAGCCGCCCAAAGATGCAGGATCGTCCCGAGGAAGAAGGCTGGGACACGCTGCTCTACTACGTAGCCGTCATGGCTGCGTTGGCACTGACGCTGCACTTCATCCCCGGCCACGGTCTCGGCGGCCGTTGGTAGCAGGCGCGTTTGCCTACGATTCCGCCTATTGCGGGCTTCCCGTTGACAGGACTCATTGTTCTGGCGTCAGCGCTGCCAGGAGTATCGCTGCGCCGCACAAGTGCTACCGCCGTCAGGTCATCACGATCTTCCGCTTACGTGGAAGGAGAATAACACGCGACCCCGGATGGTTCCCGGAATCATCGGCTGCCCGCAGTACGGCATCGCAGATTCCGGACGCCGAATCTGTGGTGGAGTCTCCTGAAGAAGGAGAAGCCGGATGCGCTCGTCATCAAACATGGTTGGTCCTCGTCGACCCTCGGTAATTCCCTTGGTAACGAGAAGCAGCTTGGCATACGGGGCGAATGCCAGAACCGCCGGTTCATAGGTGCGTGAGTAAAGAGCCCCATTGGAATTCCGCCAGGCTCGAGAACACGCGCCCTTTTCCCGTCATGAAATACAGCGAGGAGGTCGCCGGCATAGTGATACGTAAGGATATTGAGAGTCAGGTTGTAGCAACCTAAAAAGGCCGGAGCAAACCGAACACCGCCAGCAGCCTCAATGAGCGAGCGATTGATATCGCGTGCCAATGTTGCGATGCCCTCTGATTCATTTGTGTCGGAATGCTTGAACAGATCCTGTGCCCTGCTTCGGAATACATTTCTGTATGTCAACCGCGAGTCGCGTGAGTTTCCGGTCGCTTGCCGGCGATGTCCGTCAAAAGAAAAATCACGCGGCGAATCTGTCGCCACACCGTCGAAGAAGTCCCCACCGCAGCGGGCCGAGTGGTACCGGGCTTTCAGATCGAGGCTCTCGATTTGTGGCAAGTTGACTGGATCGGGAGATGGGCCTGGCAGGCCCGATGGTGATCCTGACTCGTGATAGAGAAGAAGCCATCTAGCTCTCCCGTCGGGATGACAAACCGCAGTGCTGACTCGCTGCGGTCTAATCCGGCAACCCCGTCAAGCCGAGCCTTCTCCCGCTCAAAGAACCGCTCCATAAACTTCGTATCGAAGCGGCCCTCGCGGAACTCCGCATCGGCAAAGATCTTCTGGTGCAGCGGGATCGTCGTATGGATTCCCTCCACCACAAACATCTCGAGCGACCGCTGCATCCGCGCCATCGCCTCGGCGCGGTCTTTGCCGTGCACGATCAGCTTCGCAATCAGCGAGTCGTAGTACGGCGGCACAAATCCCTCGGCATACTGCGCCGTATCCACCCGCACGCCATTGCCGCCCGGCACGTTGAACACAGTGATCTTCCCCGCCGACGGCGTGAACTTCTCCGGATGCTCCGCATTCACCCGGCACTCGATCGCATGTCCGCGAATCGTCACCGGCTCAGTCACAATATCGGACAGCTTCTCATCCGACGCAATCCGCAACTGCGCCTTCACCAGGTCGATGCCCGTCACCATCTCCGTCACCGGATGCTCCACCTGGATGCGCGTGTTCATCTCGATGAAGTACATCTTGCCGTCCTCATCCATCAGGAACTCGATCGTCCCCGCATTCTGATAGCCGATCTGCTCCAGGCACCGGCGAATCGTCTTGCCGATCTCCTCGCGCATCTTCGCGTCCACCATGCAGCGACGGCGCCTCTTCGATCAGCTTCTGATGCCGCCGCTGAATCGAGCACTCGCGCTCGCCCAGCGACATCACATTCCCGTGCTGGTCCGCCAGCACCTGGAACTCGATGTGCCGCGGCTGCTCGATGAACTTCTCCATGTACAGGTCGCCGTTGCCGAAGGCATTCGCCGCCTCGGTCTGCGCCGCCTGAAAGAGCGCCGGCAGCTCATCCTTCGAGCGGATCACGCGCATGCCGCGCCCGCCGCCGCCCGCCGACGCCTTCAGGATCACCGGGTAGCCCACCGACTTCGCCCACTCCAGCGCCTCGCCCTCGCTCTGGATCACGCCTTCCGAGCCGGGCAGGATCGGCACCTTGGCCTTCTTCATGGCCATGCGCGCCTTTTCCTTCTCGCCCATCAGCCGCGTCACCTCCGGCGGCGGCCCGATGAACTTGATGTTCGACGCGCGGCACACCTCGGCGAAGTTCGCGTTCTCGCTCAGCAGGCCATAGCCGGGATGGATCGCATCCACATCCGCGATCTCCGCCGCCGAGATCACCGCCGGCACATTCAGGTAGCTCTCCGCCGAGCGCGGCGGCCCAATGCAGATCGCCTCATCGGCAAAACGAACATGCAGTGAGTTGCGGTCGGCCTCGCTGTAAACGGCCACCGTGCGGACGCCAAGCTCCTTGCACGCGCAGATCACACGCAGCGCAATCTCGCCGCGATTGGCGATCAGAACTTTCCGAAACATGCATTCCCTTCGCGCGCCCTCAGATGCCGCGCTGTCACAATCTCTCATCACAAAAGTCGTCATCCGATCGAAGCGGAGTGGAGTGGAGGGATCTGCTGTTCCTCAAGTCGCCCACAGTGTTCAATGTGAGCGACCACAGGAAGCGAACCCCGACAAACCGCGCCGCAGGCGCAATTGCCTCGGACAGCCAGTCCCGCACTGCCTGGATGGCAAATCCTAGCGCGGCCGCACAGCAAACAGCTTCTGCCCGTACTCCACCGGCTGGCCAGTCGTCACAAAGCGCTTCACAATCTCGCCCGCGGCATCGGACTCGATCTCGTTCATCAGCTTCATCGCTTCCACGATGCACAGCACCTGCCCCACCTCGACCGTGTCCCCCGGCTTCACAAACGCCGGCGAGCCCGGCGACGGCGACTCGTAGAACGTCCCCACAATCGGCGACTTCACGATGTGCAGTCCGGCCTCATCATCCACCGGCGCCGCCGGCTGCGCCGCTCCGGATGCGGCTGCCGGGCAGCGTTGCGGAGCGCCCGCCGGATGCGCATGCGCCACCGCCGCCGGCTGAAAGCTCGCCGCCGATTGGGCCGCCTGCGCAGCCGCCGCCAGATGCGCCATCTGCGAAAGATCTCGCCGGCTGGCGCCGCACCGGCAAACTTCAGCCGCACCTTCAGGTCGCCGCGCTCCAGGTCGAACTCGCCGATGCCGTTTTCTTTCAGGAACTCGATGAGCTGTTTCAGCTCTGCTATCTCTTCCGGATTCATGCTTCCCAATCTCTTCTTGTCTGTCGCGTGCTGTGCCGCGCTCTTGCCTCACGTTGCCACTCTATAGCTCGATCCATGCCTTGGTAGCCGGCGTCAGCACGCGGCATCCGCGCCGCTCCACCACCACCGTGTCCTCAATACGCAGGCCGAACTCGCCCGGAATATAAATGCCAGGCTCGATGGTAATGACCATCCCCTTGGTTAGCAACGCCTGTTGTGCCATGGCGATGCGCGGCGACTCATGAATCTCCAGCCCCACTCCGTGTCCGGTCGAATGCGTAAAGTAGTCCGCCAGCTTCGCCTCGCGCAGCACACTCCGCGCCGCCTCATCCACATCGCCGGCCTTCACACCCGCGCCCACCGCTGCGACCGCGTTCTCCTGCGCCGCCAGCACTGCATCGTAGCGCCTCGCGTTCCCGCGCCGTCGCGCGCCCCAGGTGCACAGTGCGCGTCATGTCCGAGCAATAACCGTTGAGAATAACACCGAAATCGAGCGTCACGAATCCGCGCCGCGGCAGCTTCGCCTCGGACGCCGTGCCATGCGGCATCGCCGAGCGCGCGCCGCTCGCCACAATCGTCGGAAACGACATCGCCTCCGCGCCCCACAGCCGCGCACGATATTCCAGCTCCGCCGCGACTGCATTCTCCGTCAGCCCCGGCCTTATGAAACCAAGAATGTGCTCGAACAGCCTCACACCCAGCGCCGCCGCAGCCGCCATGCGCTCAATCTCCGCAGCATCCTTCACCATGCGCTGCGCGGTAACCAGCGGCGACGGCAATGGTTGGAAAAACTGCTTCGCCCTGCCTTGCGCAATGCCGTTTCCCTTCAGCGCCTCCTGCATCGCCTGCAGCGACGCGACGGTGGTCTGCTCCCCGTCGTAATACGCATACTTCACACGAGCAGCGGCAAGCCAGCGGCAAGCCTCGCCCAGCGCCGGACCCTTCGCGATCCGCACCTCCGCCCCCTTCACCTCATCAGCGGCCTGCGCGGTATAGCGGCCGTCGGTCACCAGCAGAGCAGCCTTCGCCGTAATGGCCAACGCCGCATTGGATCCGGTGAAGCCGCACAAGTAGCGCACATCCGGCAGATGCGTAACCAGCAGCGCAGCAATCTTCTGCTTCGCCATCATCGCCCGCAGCTGGCGCATGCGTGTCCGGTGGTGGGTCGATGAAATGTTTCCGGATGAAGACAGAGACGTCACGAGCGATCACACACGTGTGCGAATGATGGGAGAGAGTCGTACATCCTGTTAGTTTACTGAGCCGCGCTCCGCCGCCGGGCCGGCCGGACGCTCTGCACCGGCTTCGCCTTGGCGCGCGAAGGCTTCTCTTCAGCGGCTTTTCCGGACGCTCGCGCCGGCATGTTCCCGCCCGAGCTCTGCTGGTCCATCCAGTCATTCAGCCGCGACCGCTTGAAGCGCCACCGGTTCCCCAGCTTAAATGCCGGCACGAACCCCTCGGATGCGTACTTGTATAAGGTGTCCGCGCTGATCCCCAGGTAATCCGCCGCCTGCCGGATGTCCATCACCTCGCGCTGCTCGATTGCTGTCGCCTGTGCCTTCATCGGAGTGCCATTCCTTCCAGGGGGAACTTCCTCCCGGGCACACCCCCGTAATCGCGCCCTGGGACCCGGCGTCTTGTATATACCCTGTTTCCTCCTGCCCATTCAAGGAAAGATTCCGCTCCGCTGCCGTCCAAATGGGGGATTGCTGTTGGTTCTTCGGGTTACACCGGCATTTCAGGCGGTCTGCCTGAGGGGCTGCTCCGCCCTCCGCGGGTCCGCATCGAACTCAAGACAGCCCTCCTCAGTCAGCGGTTTCACCATCGGAGATTTACGCTGGATGCTGCCGCGCTGTTTTAAAGGAATCCGTGGTCGATCGCGAAAAGATATTCAACTCCCGGCGAGTCACGCCGCCGGCAGGCTCCGGCTTCCGAGCGCTCAACAAGTCGCGAACGCCGCGACAGCATTGGCCCCTCGCCGCCGTCCTCAGCATCCTCTTCGCGCTCGCAGGCCTGCGCTACACCATCCACAACTGGCACCACCCCGACGACCCATCGCCCTGGGCAACGCCGCTTGTCGCCATCGCCATCCTGCTCGCCGCGTGGAATCGCTTCAGCCGCAGACCCCGCTAGGCCGTAACGAAATGAAGTCCGTCGCGCAAACGACATTCGTCAATCCGACCGGAGCCATCGGGCGCGAGCCCGACCGGCAGTGGATAGATCCGTTGTGTGCCGCAGCGATGCAGCCCTTGCTCCAACTACCACATCGCCAGATATCCGTCGCCGATATCTGAAAGAGTAAATTCTTCAGTATCCATGTAACTCGCGACCGTGCTGCCGACGCGTATTTTCGCACGTCCGAGATAACTCCAGATAACTGCTCATCCGGGTCATTTTCTCATTTACTCTAAGACAACTTATTGTCTATTTTCGCATCAGACTTTGCGGCATCTGGGTCGCGTGGATGCAATCACGACACAGAGTCGAGGCCCCCAGCTCTTCATCCCCCATCCCCCATCAGGAGCAGTCGTAGTGAACCAAAAGATCGTCCTCCCCCTTGCCGCGATGCTCATCGCGGCACCCGCCTGGGCACGTCAGCATCGGGGCTACAGCGGCAGCCTCACTGTGTCCACAACCGCACTCAGCTTCAATGGCTCCAGCGGCAATGTCTCATCCCAGCCGCTGACCATCACCTCCACCGGTCAACAGTCCGTGACCATTCAAAATTTGTCCTTCTCGAACAGCGATTTCTCCGGCTCCTCCGTCTCGCTGCCTGTCACGCTGTCCAAGGGCCAGAGTCTTACTGTTCAAGTAAGCGCGCATCCAGCAAGCACAGCGCAACAGGGCACGCTGACCGTCACTTCCACCGGCAACGACCCCACGATTTCGCTTAGCGAAACCGCCACCACGCCACCGCCGGCGTCTCATTCGGTAAGTCTCACCTGGAAGGCGCCAGCCAGCAGCAGCGATCCAGTGGACTCCTACCAGGTGAACCGCGCTGTCTCCGGCTCCACGCAATACTCAGTCGTCGGCACAACAACCGCGTCTTCCACAGCGTTCACCGATACCTCGGTCACCGCCGGTCAAACCTATGTCTACGAAGTCCGGTCGGTAGACCAATCCGGGAATGACAGCAGCCCTTCGAATACCGTAACCCTCGCGATTCCATAAGAAACATGGCGCGGGCTCAAATCATATGAGCGCACCCCGAAGCCGTCTCCACGGACGCTGCGAAGTGCGCTCATTTTTGTCACAATCTCTGCTACACAATACCTTAGTGGCCCCAACCTGGAGCCGCTTCCGCCGCAGGCCTTCGCGATTATCTGCAAGAGTAAATTCTTCAGCATTCATGTAAGTCATGACGCTGTGATTGCCGCGTATTTGCGCACTTCGCCTAACTCCAGATAGCCCGCACAACGACGACACTTTCTGCTTTAAACTAAGACAACAACTTGTCTATCTGCTGCCTTTGACTTTTTTTTGGGACGGCTGGATCGCGCACCTGAATCGCGACCGAGCGTCGAGACCACAACCCTTTATCCCCCATTCCCCTATCCAGGAGCAGTTGTAGTGAAACAACGGACCTTCCTCCCCCTGGCCGCGATCATCCTCGCGTGCCCTGTCTGGGCCAGTGCCTATGGCGCCACCGCCAGCTTCAGCACTTCCACTGCGGCCCTCAGCTTCAACGGTTCCACTGGCAATGTCACATCGCAGCCCCTCACCATCACATCCCATAGCAGCGGGGCAATCACCATCAACGCCCTGTCGTTCTCCAATAACGCCTTCTCCAATTCGTGGGTCTCGCTGCCCCTCACGCTGTCGTCCGGACAAAGCCTCACCGTAAAAGTGGTCGCTACGCCCGAGGCTGCCGCCATGCGTGGCACGCTGACCGTCTCTACCAGCGCCGGCAACTCCGTCGTGGGGCTCACCGAGACAGCAGCACCATCCACAGCCGCTCATTCCGTAAGCCTCAAGTGGGGTCAGCCATCCACCGGCATGCCTACCGGCTCCTATGACGTGGACCGCGCCGTCAGCGGCTCCAGCCACTTCTCACACATCGGGTCCACGCCCGCAAGCGTGACCAATTGGACCGACTACTCACCTCAAGCCGGCCAGACCTATCAATATCGCGTTCGCGCCCTGGACCATGCGGGGGATACAGGACCTCCGTCGAATGCCATCACAATGAAAATTCCATAGGGCGAAGACAAATAGCGAAGGCGCAGCCGTCATTCGGCTGCGCCTTTCTGTTGCCCGTCGTAAAAGGACAGTGTTGGTGTTCTAGTTGTCCCGCCGGTGCAGCGTCGGCCGATCGTCATCGGAGCCGTTCTGCCCGTTTTGTCCGTTCTGCCCATTCGCATCCGGCGAGGTGCTCGCACGCCGCAGCGATGGCTTCTTCTCGTTCTGCCCATCCCGCAGCTTGCGCTTGTTCTCGATCCGCGCCAGCCGGGCCTTCACCTCATCGAACTCCGATGTCGTGATCACATACTCGTCCTTCGGCGGCAGCAGATGCGATATCTCCTGCTGCGTCGCCAGGATGCGGTCCGGTGTCTGCGGATGATCGGAGAACGCCTTCGCAATCAGGTTCGGCTTGGTCTTCTCCAGATGCTCGATCTTTTCGAACATGCTCGGCAGCGCCTGCGGATCATAGCCCGCGCGATACATATATTGAATGCCCAGGAAATCCGCCTGCCGCTCGAAATCGCGCGAGAACTGCAGGAAGGTGACCGGCACCGCCAGTCCTGCCGCCTCATACAGTCCATATCCCAGGCCGCCGCCGATGAAGATCAGCGGAATCGTCCCGAACTGCGCGTAGTTCAGCCGAGTCTGCTCACGCATCGCATGGTGCGCCGCCACGTGCGCAATCTCATGCGCCATCACGCCCGCCACCTCGGCCTCGTTGTCCGCCGCCAGGATCAGGCCGCTGTTCACATAGAAGAATCCACCGGGCAACGCCATCGCGTTGATCTCGTCCGAATCGATCACCTTGATCGTGAACGGCACCTTCGCGTCGGAGTTCTTCACGATGTTCTGGCCGATGCGGTTCACATATTCCGTCACCACCGGATCGTTGATGAACTTCACGCTCTTCTCGATCTCCATCGAGACGCCCTTGCCCTCTTTCATCTCCGACTCAGTCGAATACCAGTTGCCCAGCCCGCGTCCGCCGATATCGCGCGTGCCCGTGGCGCTCACATCATCAATGCTTCCCTTCTTCACGCCCGGCATCACGCCGTTCGGTCCCGGCTCCGGCGCTGTGTTTTTGCGCGCGCGAATCGCCGTGTCCTGCGCCGCCGCCATCTCTTCCGCGCTCGGCTGGCAGGCCGCGTCCTTATCCTTGTCCTTCTTCTTGTCTTTCTTCCCCTCGTCCTTCCCGGTGTCGCAGGGCGAAGGATTCGGCTGCGTGCTTGCCGGTGTCGCCGAAGGCGTCGATTGCGGATTTGTCTGCGTCGGCTGCGGCAGCGCGGGTGGCGTGGTTGGCGCAGTGCCCGGCGTGTTCGTACTCGTCGGAGCTCCCATCGGCGCAGTCTGCGGAGTGGTCTGTTGACCCTGCAGCGTCAGCGTCGCCATCGCGAGCAGCGTGGGAAGAAGAACTTTGGTCGAGTGCAAACCGGAGACCCGCATAAAAACACCACCTCTACGAAGAGGCCAGCCGGACAGCCCAACGGGCGGGCAGCTCAGACTGAGCCGCTGATTAGACCATGATACGCCGCCATTGGTAAGCCGAACCCACACCCCGCTATCCATAGGATGATCGTCATCCCCCAGAATTGTCATTCTGGGCGAAGAACCTGCAGTGCCTTTGGGTCGCCCGCCAAACCCCTCGTGAGCGACCAAAGGAAGCGAATCTAACAAAATGCGCCGCAGGCGCGGTTGCCTGAGACGGCGAGTCTCAGTCGTAGTATTCCAGCCCCAGGTGCGTGATCAAATCCGCGCCCATGATGTGCCGCAGCGTGTTCTTCAGCTTCATCGACTGGATAAACAGATCATGCTCCGGATAGAGCCCCTCGGCCGTCATCGGCGACTTGAAGAAGAAGCTCAGCCACTCCTGAATCCCGCGATGCTTCAGCTCCGGCGTGCGCGATGCGAGATCGAGGAACAACACCAGGTCCAGCGCCAGGGGCGCCGCCAGAATCGAGTCACGGCACAGGAAATCTACCTTGATCTGCATCGGATATCCGAGCCAACCAAAGATATCGATGTTGTCCCAACCCTCTTTATTATCACCGCGAGGCGGGTAATAGTTGATGCGAACTTTGTGGTAAATGTCGCCGTACAGCTCGGGATAGAGCTCCGGCTGCAGGATGAAGTCCAGCACCCCCAGCTTCGACTCTTCCTTGGTCTTGAACGATTCCGGGTCGTCCAGCACCTCGCCATCCCGATTGCCCAGGATGTTAGTCGAGTACCAGCCCGCAACCCCCAGCATCCGCGCCTTGAACGCCGGCGCCAGCACCGTCTTGATCAGCGTCTGCCCGGTCTTGAAGTCCTTGCCGCAGATCGGCGCTCCCGTCTTCTTCGACAGCTCTTGCAGCGCCGGGATGTCCACGGTTAGATTTGGCGCGCCATTCGCAAAGGGAATCCCCTCGCTCAATGCGGCATAGGCATAAATCTGCGATGGCGCAATCGCCGGATCATCTTCCAGCAGCCCCTTCTCAAAGGCTTCGATCGATTTATGGCACGGAGCCTGCTCCAGAAATATCTCCGTCGAGCCGCACCAGATCATCACCTGGCGATCCGTCTTGCCCTTGAACGCCTGAATGTCGTTGCGCACCTGCTGCGCCAGATCGCACTTCGACCGGCCCGTCTTCACATGATTGCCATGCAGCCGCTTCACGTAGTGCTGGCTGAAGACCGCCGGCATCGGCTGGATGCTTTCGAGAAACGGCTTGATCTGCTCCAGATGGTCGCGCTCCAGCACGGCCGCTGTCTTCGCCGCCTGGTACATGTTCTCGTCGTAAATGTCCCAGCCGGTAAAGACGATGTCATCGAGCTTCGCCAGCGGCGCAAAGTCCTTGATCAGCGGCGTCTCATTCTCGGTGCGCTTCCCCAAACGGATGGTGCCCATCTGCGTCACCGATCCAATCGGCTTCGCAAATCCGCGCCGCACCGCCTCCACCCCTGCGATCAGCGTGGTCGCCACCGCGCCCATGCCCACAACCATCACTCCCAATTTGCCCGCGGCGGGCGCAATCGTCTGCTTGGCAGCGGCGACCTGGCCGCTGTCCTTGGAACTCGTCATCGTGTGCTAGTCCTCTCCAGTCAAATCTTTCAGTGAATCAACGTCCTAGTCTGACGGCCCACTCCGGCTTTGGCAAATGGGGTCGGCTAAGCGGCGTAAATCGACCTGCGAAAGGTCTTACTTGTTTTTAAGTCACGCTTAAGCGACGAGAGAATTGGCGAGTTGTGCAGTAGGGTCGAACGGAGCGAAGTCAACGCTGAGGTCGCCCCAATGGCTGGGCCCCGTCTGTCCGTCGTAACTTCAATGTGCCGCTCCATGCTCTTGGGCAATCGCGGTTGTGACCCATACCGCGCTTACTGCCAGGAGAAACGCGGCAACCGCAAGAGCAGCCGCGAGGCGCTGCAAGCAACCTTCCCGCTCAGACCGGAGTTCACCACCGAGCGACGTAGCATAGGGAATCCAGCGCGCTTGGTTCTTGTCCGTCGACTGAAGAGCATACCGCCCCCCTTGCCGTCGATAGTCAGACTCTCAGTTTGTGGCCTCCAAATATAGGCCGAAATTTCGTCCTGCGAGCACAATGTTTGCGCCAAAGGGCTGCATCGGGGAGGGCTGCCGATCCTGGCGAAGGAAGCTTAGGAGAATATCGATCTGTCCTCCCCTTAGCGGTGGTCGCCACGCAATCGCTGGATAGTTCATCCTCCCAGCTTCCACGTCGCTCCCCCCTCTGCAATCACATCCCCCTCGGTCTCAGCGCCGCCTGTCGCTGCTGCAGAAACCTCCGCACCGCGCCATCGCGCTCCAACCCAATCGCAATCTCATATGCCTCGCACGCCTCTGCCCGCGCACCGGTTCGTGACAACAGCTCCGCCCGCGTCGCCCAGTACGGTTGATACTCCGCCAGCCGCGCATCGGTCGCCGGCTCCGGCAGCGCATCCAGCCCTGCTTGCGCGCCCCGCAATTCCGCAATCGCCAGCGCGCGATTGATCGCCACCACCGGCGAGCCCGACAGCGCGAACAGCGCATCGTAAAGCGCCACCACGTGAGCCCAGTTCGCCTTCCAGTTCGGTTTCCCCGATTGGCAGCGATGCACGTGCGCGGACTGCAGCGCCGCCTCCAGTTGATATCGGCCCACCAGGCCGCGCGCCGTTGCGCGATGCAGCAGCGCCTCGGCCTCATCGATCATCCGCGCATCCCACAACGCCGGATTCTGCGTCGCCAGCGGCACGAACTCGCCGTCCGCGGAGCGCCGCGCTGCACGTCGCGCCTCGGCGTGCAGCATCAGCGCCAACAGCCCCATCGCTTCGGGTTCCTCCGGCAGTAATTCGGTCACCAGCCTCGCCATAAACAACGCCTCCGCCGTCAGATCCCGCCGCACCACATCGGTTCCAACCGGATCGATCCAACCCTCCGTGAACGCGGCATAGATCGCCTCCAGCACCGCATCCAGCCGCTTCGCCAGCTCTTCGCGCTCCGGGACGCGAAACGGAATCCCTGCCTGCCGGATCTTGTCCTTCGCGCGTACCAGCCGCTTGCCCATCGCCGCCGGCGACGTGAGAAACGCCGAAGCGATCGTCTTCGCATCCAGGCCGAGCACCACCTGCAGAATCAGCGGCGCATGCACCGCCGCCTCAATCGACGGGTGCGCGCAGGCAAACATCAGCGCCAGCCGGCGGTCCGGAATCTCCGCGGTCTCCGCCGCGGCCGCTTCCAAACCTTCGGCAAGGATTTGCAAATCTCCCGTCGCCGCGTCGGTCGTCGACTGCCGCCGCGCCGCATCGATCACCTTGCGCCGCGCCACTGTCAGCAGCCACGCCTCCGGATTCGCCGGGCAGCCGTTGCGCGGCCAGTCCGCCAGCGCCGAAAGAAACGCCTCGGAGAGCGCATCTTCCGCCGCCGCCACATCGCGCGTCCGGGCCGCTAGAAAAGCGACGAGCTTGCCGTAGCTGCGGCGAGCCACGGCATCAGCCGTCTCCCGTGCGTGCTCGCTGCGCGTCCGCTCCTCGCTTTCCTGCACATTCATATGCTTGCCCAGCCGCAGCTCACGACCCCATCGCCCAGACCGGCCGCACCTCGATCGTTCCATGACCCGAGCCCGGGCAGCGCGCCGCCCACGCGATCGCCGCATCCAGATCGGGCGCTTCGATCAGGTAATACCCGCCCAGTTGCTCCTTCGAGTCCGCATACGGCCCATCCAGCACCCGCTGTTTCCCGTTCGCGATCTTCACGGTTGTCGCCGCAGAAACGGGCTGCAGCCGATTCGAACCCACGAGGGCACCGGCCTTCTTCAGCGCCTCGGTATACGCCATGTAAGCTGCCATTCCCTGTTGCTGCTCGGCCGGTGTCATCGTCCCCCAGCCCGCTTCATCCGCATAAAGCATCAAGAGATATTGCATGGAAATCCTCCGCTCTCGGTTATATAAGCGAGCACCATCCCCGCTTACTTCCATGACGCTCGGCTCCCACCCATTTGGACATGCCAAAAAAAATCCTTCCGATTTCAGCGAAGCTTCTACGCAATCGGCTCGATGTCAGCGCAGCCACAATCATTTCCCCTCACGCGTGCGAAACCCCTTGACAATCGCTATAGTGTTATAGTCAAGTACAACACTAAGCTCTAGGCACGCGAAATACTCCGGGACCCAAATGCTAAGGGCTTCAGGAGAAATGCGTATGAAACCGCTCCGTCTTATGTCGTCCGTCGTTCTGGTCCTGTCCTCGACCGTGACCTTTGCCCAGTCAGGCGCACAAAAATCATTCGACTCGTTGAAGGCCCTGGCGGGTCCCTGGGAAGGGCGCGTGACAACCACTCCTCCCATGACGGGCATGGGGGACAATGCGAATGTGCAAATCACTTTGCGCGTGACATCGCGAGGAAACGCCCTCGTGCATGAAATGAAGGCAGCAGGGACGGCGGACGATCCAGCGCGCTATGACCATCCGGTCACCATGCTTTACATGGACGGCGATCGCCTGCTCCTCACGCACTATTGCGACGCCGGAAACAGGCCGCGCATGGTCGCGAAGAGCTCGCCTGACGGAAAGAGGGTGGAATTCGATTTCCTCGACCTTTCTGGCGGCACAGAGCATGGACACATGAACAACGCCGTCTTCACCATGATTGACGCCAACCATCACACCGAGGACTGGACGTACATCATGCCCGGGGATAAACCGGTCCGTGCGCACATGGATCTCGAGCGGACAAAATAACCGGAGCATGCTCCGAAGGACTCTCTGGAAACCGGATGGACCGTGAGTGGAACGACAATCAGCCGATTTACCGCCAGCTTCGCGATCGCGTGGTCGCGATGATTCTCGAAGGCGTGCTCAAGGAAGGCGACCCTCTGCCCTCCGTGCGCAATGTCGCGGCCGAGCTGCGGGTCAATCCACTCACCGTTCTCAGGGGCTACCAGCAACTGGTCGACGAGGAGCTCGTCGAGAAGAGACGCGGGCTCGGCATGTTCGTCAAAATCGACGCCCGCAAACTGCTGCTGCGCGGCGAACGCGAGAAGTTCCTCAGCGAAGAATGGCCCCGCATCTGCGCCACCATGGAGCGGCTCGGTTTCTCACCCAAGGAGCTGCTGGAGGCCGTAAACCGTCGCTCACCGTCGAAATTCGCAAAGGAGGGACGCTGAAGCCATGCCCGCGATAGAAGCGCACGGCCTGCGTAAGACATTCGGCACATCCGTTGCACTCGATGGCATCGATCTGCGTCTCGAGGAGGGCCGCATCCTCGGCATCATCGGTCCGAACGGCGCCGGCAAGACCACCGCGTTGAACGCCATCCTGGGTCTGATCCCCTATCAGGGGACACTGCACGTCCTCGGACGCGACCCCTGGACCCAGCGCGATCAGCTCATGCGCGACGTCGCCTACATCGCCGACGTCGCCGTGCTGCCACGCTGGATGCGCGTTTCGCAGCTGCTCGATTATGTAGCCGGTGTGCATCCCCGGTTCAGCCGCGACCGGGCGCAGGGCTTTCTTCAGAAGACTTCCGTCCAGCCGGACGCGAAAATCAGGCATTTGTCCAAAGGCATGGTGACGCAGCTCCACCTCGCTCTGGTCATGGCTATCGATGCCAGATTGCTGGTGCTCGACGAGCCCACCCTCGGCCTGGACATCCTCTATCGCAAGCAGTTCTATGACACCCTGCTCAACGACTACTTCGATCGCAGCCGCACTATCGTCGTCACCACCCATCAGGTGGACGAGTTTCAGGACCTTCTCACCGACCTCATCTTCATGGACCGCGGCCGGATCCTGCTGAATTCCACCATCGAAGATTACGAATCCCGCTATCTGGAACTCATCGTGCATCCGGAGCAGGTCGCCGCCGCACGCGCCTTCAAACCAATACATGAGCGTCAGCTCTTCGACCGCGGCATCCTGCTCTTCGACCACGGCGATCGTCAACAGCTCTGCGCACTCGGCGACGTGCGTACGCCCAGCATCGCCGACCTGTTCGTTGCTGTCGTCGGTCAGACACAAGGAGTTACGCGATGAATACTCCGGTCAATACCGCCTCCTCCCCGCTCCATGCGCAAACCATTCCACCCGCCGCCTTCTCGATCGCACGTCCCTTCTTCTGGTCCGTGCGACGCGAGATCTGGGAGAACCGTTCGATCTATATCGCTCCGCTTGCTGTCGCCGCCGTATTTCTCATCGGTTCGCTGATCGGCAACATCCATCTGTCGCGACATGTGCCCGCGCCCGCCACTCTCGGCCCGGCGCCTCAGCACGCGCCCATGGTGACACCCCACGAAGGTGCGATGTTTATCGCCATGACGTCTTACGACTTCGTCGCCGGTCTGCTCATGCTGACCGGCATGGTCGTCGGCCTCTTCTACTGCCTCGACGCGCTGCAGGGAGAACGCCGCGATCGCAGCATCCTGTTCTGGAAGTCATTGCCCGTCTCTGATACCACCGCCGTACTCGCGAAGGCGAGCATCCCCTTCCTCGTTCTTCCGCTGATCATCTTCGGTGTCACCGTTGCCGCGCAGTGGATCATGCTGCTCCTGAGCAGCGCAGTATTGATGGGCAGCGGTCTGAGCGCCGGCAAACTCTGGGCGCACGTGCACCTCTTCCCCATGTCATTGATGCTGCTCTATCACCTGGTGACCGTGCATGTGCTCTGGCATGCACCCTTCTACGCCTGGTTCCTGCTCATCTCGGCATGGGCGCGCCGCGCTGCCTTCCTGTGGGCCGTGCTGCCGATACTCGTCGTCGCCTTCGTCGAGAAGATAGCCTTCAACACTTGGCACTTCGCCACCTTCCTCGGCGACCGTCTGGGCGGAGGCGCAGAAGCCACCACCGCGGCCGGGGGCATGCCCATCGATCCGGGGGTGCACATCACGCTCGCGCGATATCTGAGCACGCCGGGCCTGTGGATCGGCCTCGCATTCACCGCGCTCTGTCTCGCAGCAGCAGTGCAGCTCCGCCGGCGACGCGGTCCGCTCTGATTTTGTAAGGAGAACAGCAGCCTGAGGAGGTGTTTCGTGAATCGAGAACGCGCGCTGAAAATTCTATTGGGATTGGTAGGGTCGTTCTTTGTGGCCGGTATCTATCCGTTGGTCACATCCATGATGCACCCCAAGCAGTCCGATTACCCGGATCAGATGATGCTGGCGATCTATGTCACGCTCGGGGTTTTTCTTCTGCTCGCCATCCGCAACCCGGCGGCCAATCGCAGCTTGATCGCCTTTACAGGCTGGTCGAGCCTGGCCCATGCCGCTGTTATGGCGGTGCAGTCCGTCCAGCTAGGGAACGAACGCGCAGAACTGCCGCTCTTTGGTGTCATTGGAGTCATCTGTGTAATTCTGCTCGTTCTTGCCCCGACACGGCAGTCGCGCCAACTGGCATCGACCGCTGCGTAAGCGCGAACGCTCGGGCGTAGACGACTCAGCCCGCCTCAGACGTCCGCATTCGGCTGCGCCAGTGGTTCCACACAAACCACGCGAACCCCGCCACCAGCAGCAGTACCACCACCAGATGGAAGCGGTGGAATATCTCCTTGAACCGAGGATCGGAATCCCATCCCGCCCCCAGCCGCATACCCACATACGCCAGCGCGTAGCACCACGGCCATGAACCCAGAAACGTATACAGATGGAAGCGCCCCTGCGGCATCTTTGCAATACCCGCAGGCAGCGCGATAAACGTGCGCACCACCGGCAGCAGGCGGCCGAAGAAAACCGTGATCCCGCCCCAGCGTTCGAAGTAGTGCGTCACGCGGTCCAGATCATGGTGGCTCAGCAGCACATAGCGGCCAAACTTCTCCACCAGCGGCCGGCCGCCGTAGGCGCCAATCCAGTACGCCACCAGCGAGCCCAGGTTGCAGCCCAGCGCGCCCGCCGTCGCCACCCCCAGCAGGTTCAGCCTTCCTGCGTGCACCAGGTAGCCGGCGAAGGGCATGATCACCTCGGACGGCAGCGGGATACACGCCGACTCGATGCCCATCAACAACAGAACGCCCCAGTACCCGGAGGTGGAGATCACCGCAATGATGAAGTGCGCTAACGCTGCAAGGATTTTCTCGGTCATGCTCGGGTGAGTATACCGTTCAGCGTTCCCGCACACCCGCATCAGACACTGCCCAGAACTTCTCCTCCCCGTGACGGATTTGCGCATCAGTAAAAAAGCGCCGATAGTTTTGATGTTGTCGAATCGCGCTCCAAATCCGCAGCAAAAGGAGATGCAGCAATCTTGCCTGAGGAACCCAGCGGCAAATCGCGCGGCAGAAAACGGCGCATATGGAAATGGATAGGAATCTCGCTGCTGCTCAGCATCGCCGTGCTCGCTGTCGTCGCTGAGATCATGCTGCGTCACGCCGGTCCCATCCTCAAGGGCCGCGTCATTGAAACCCTCAGCACGCGCTTCAACAGCAAGGTCGAACTTGACACCCTCGACGTCTCCGTCTTCCACGGCCTGCACGTCTCCGGCAGCGGCCTGCGCATCTTTCCTCCGGACGATGTCGTCGCCGCCGGCGCCAACTATCCCATCATCGCCCTGCGCGAATTCTCCTTCCGCGCCGGCATTCTCGGCCTCTTCATCAAGCCCACCCATGTCGATACCGTGCATGTCAGCGGACTCACCATCCACATCCCCCCGCGTCAGATGCGCCAGCAGGGAGCGCCCTCAAAACGGCGCCGCGGCAAAATCAAATTCCGCGTCGGCGAGATCGTCTTCGATGATTCGCAGCTCATCATCGGTACCGCCAACCCGCAGAAGGATCCGAAAATCTTCGTCCTCAAACACATCGTCCTGAACGATGTCGGTTCCGCCAGCGCCTCGCCCTATGACGCGACGCTCACCAACGCCATTCCCCCCGGCGACATCCACGCCACCGGCACCTTCGGCCCGTGGAACAACGAGATCTCCCGGCGACTCCCCCGTCACCGGCAAGTACACCTTCGACCACGCCGACCTCAACGCCATCCACGGCATCGGCGGCATCTTGTCCTCCACCGGCAACTTCGGCGGTCAGCTCGACCGCATCGTCGTCGACGGCGACGCCGACGTGCCCGCCTTCACCCTCGATACGGCAAACCATCCCGTGCCGCTCAAGACCCACTTCCACGCCATCGTCGATGGCACCAGCGGCGACACCTACCTGCAGCCCGTCGAAGCCACGCTCGGCAGCTCGCAATTCACCTGCTCAGGCTCGGTGATCAATCAGAAGGGCGTTGGCCACGACATCGAGCTCGACGTCGACATTCCCGCTGGCCAGATCCGCGACTTCCTCGACCTCGCCGTCAAAACGCAACCATCCGTTCTGAGTGGCACCGTCAACATGAAAGCCAAGCTGACCATCCCGCCGGGCCAGCAGAGCGTCACGCAAAAAATCGGCGTACGCGGCACATTCCTGCTCACCCGCATTCACTTCAGCAACCCGGAAGTGGAGGACAAGGTCGACATGCTTAGCCTGCGCGCTCAGGGCAAACCGGACGAAGCACACGCGGGCGCGCCTGACGTTCACTCCCGCATGAACGGCAGCTTCAATCTCAGCTCCGGTCGCATGGCCTTCAGCCGCCTCGACTACGCGCTGCCCGGCGCGACCGTTGAGCTCGCCGGTCAGTACACTCTCGACGGCAGAAAATTTGATTTCACCGGCAAGGTGCGCACCACCGCTCTGCTCTCCCAAATGACCTCCACCTGGTGGAAATCCCTCCTGCTCAAGCCCGTCGATCCCTTCTTTCACAAGCACGGCGCCGGCGCAGAAATCCCCATCAAAATCACCGGCACCAACACTGCGCCCAAGTTCGGACTGAACCTCGGCGGCAAAGACTGACGCCGCCCTCTCCACATCCCTGGCATCTCGACCGGAGTAAAGCGAAGCGGCGAGATCTGCTTTCTAGTCCGCAGCATAAAGACATCCGCGCCCACTTCGTGCACCATCCGTACCCTTCTCCATAGAAGAAATTCATGGGCCGCGCTATCACGCATTTGTTACAGTCAGTGCGCCATGAAGGGCTTCTGCCTTTTTCTTGTCTCTACTCTGCTTTGCGTAACCTCGGCCTACGCGCGCGACTCCGTCCCCGCCTGGGTGGAGGTGCGCAGTCCCCACTTCGTCGTGATGACCGACAGCAGTGCCAAACAGGCCGCTCACCTCGCCGAGCAGTTCGAGCGCATGCGCGCCGTGCTTCATACGCTCTTTCCCAACGCAAAAGTGGATGCGCCCGCGCCCATCCTCGTGATCGCGCTGAAAGACCAGAAGGGCTTCAGGGCCCTTGAACCAGCCGATTATCTCGCCAGAGGAAAACTGACCCTCGATGGATACTTCCTCCAGGGACCGGAGAAGAACTACATCCTGCTGCGCCTCGATGCCCAGCAGGAGCATCCCTTCGCCACCGTCTACCACGAGTACACCCACTTCGCCTTCAGCGGCGCGGCAGAATGGATGCCCCTGTGGCTCAATGAAGGCATCGCTGAGTTCTTCCAGAACACCGATATCCAAGGCAAGGATGTCGCTCTCGGCCAGCCCAGTCCCGACGACGTGCTCTACCTCCGTCAGAACCGGCTGATTCCGCTTCCCGTTCTCTTCAGGGTCGATCACAACTCCCCCTACTACCACGAAGAGAACAAAGGCTCCGTCTTCTACGCCGAGTCCTGGGCGCTGGTCCATTACCTCGAAGTCACTGGACAGCAGACCCATCAGGACCGCATCAGCGCGTATGCGAAACTGCTCGCGCAAAAGCAGGACCCGGTCTCCGCCGCCACTACCGCATTCGGCGATCTCAGCCTGCTGCAAAGGGATCTGGAGATGTACATCCGCGAGAGCAGCTTTCACTACTTCCGCATCGCTACCCCGCCCGCTCCCGACGTCGCATCGTTTCAGACCGCAGCCGTCTCCGCCGCCGGCGCGGATGCCCGCCGAGCCGAATTCCTCTCCTACAACGGCCGTACCGCGGAGGCACGCGCACTGCTTGACGCCGTCCTCAAACAGGATCCGAACAACGCCGTCGCCTGCGAGACGCTGGGCTACATGGCCCTTCACAATCACGATATGGAAGCGGCGCGCAAGTGGCTCACCCAGGCGGTCAAGCTCGACTCGCATAGCTACCTCGCCCACTACTACTACGCCTCCATGGCGATGAGCGATGGGGGCCTCAGCGATGCGCCCGCCGTTGAAGCCAGCCTGAAGACGGCAATCAAGCTCAACCCGGCTTTCGCGCCCTCCTATGACCGGCTCGCATCGCTCTATCGCATGCAACACGAGCACCTCGATGAAGCCCACATGCTCGAATTGCAAGCCACCGAGCTCGATCCCGCGAACCTCCACTACCGCATCAACGCCGCCAATCTGCTGGTCCAGCTAAAACGTGAGAACGACGCGCTCCGCGTCCTTCAGAACGCCCGGCCGCTCGCCAAAAATCCTTCCCAAACGGCCATGCTCGACGAAACCATCCACGCGATACAGCAGAACCAGAGCATGATCGCGAATCAGGCAGAACGGATGGCACAGTTCAAGACCGCCGTCATCGAGGCTACCTCCGCCGCCAGCCCGCACCCGTCTGCATCTGCGGACGCGCCGAAACACACTGCCCGAGGCGTAATCCAGAACGTCCGCTGCAATGGCGCCGTGCTCGAGCTTCAGCTGCTGGGCTCCAACCAGACCACCGCCCTATACAGCAACAACTACTTCAAAATCGAGTTCGCCGCGATCAACGATACGTCGCCAGGCGACATGCAGCCCTGCCACGATCTGGAAGGCAAACCGGCTCTCGTCTCCTACGCGGAAACCGCCGACAAAACCGCTGCCGGCGAGATCGTCTCCATCGCGCTTGGCGGCAGCCAGGTCAGCGAGCACATCGCCGCATCCGCCACCGCGCCCAAGCGCGAAGCCCGCGGCGTCATCCACGGCGTGCGCTGCGGACCGCCATCCATCCTCGAGCTCGAAGTTGATGGCGCTGCAAAGAAGCTCGCGCTCTACACGAATGACTATTACAAGATCAACTTTCTGGCCATGAACTACCAGCCGGATGGCGAGATCCATCCCTGCACCGATCTCGAAGGCAAACACGCAATCGTGCTCTACGCGGTGGCAGAAGACAAAACCGCCGCCGGCCAGATCCTCTCCATCGCGCTCAGCCGCTGATACATTTGCGGCTTGTCATCCTGAGCGAAGCGAAGGACCTGCAGTTTACCCGCGCACATCCAGGCTGGGTGCCCCATTCTGGCGAAGCCTGGCGAGCTGCTTCCCTGCAAGCCAGTCGACCCGGGGGGTCCACTGTCTTATTGCCTCGCCGCCCGCCGAAAACATCCCGGCGCATGATCGTTCACCATCCCGATCGCCTGCATCCACGCATAGACAATCACCGGCCCCACAAACTTGAAGCCCCGCTTTTTCAAATCCGCCGAGATCGCCTCAGACAAAGGTGTCTTCGCCACCACATGCCCCGTACCCGGCACCGGCTTGTCGCCCACATGCGCCCATATCGCCTTCGCAAAGCCGCCATCCTTCTCCATCGCAAGAAAGATGCGTGCACCCGCAATCGTCGCCTCGATCTTCGCGCGCGAACGGATGATCCCCTCATTCGCCAGCAGCCGCTCAACGTCTTTCTCCGTGAACCGCGCAACCTTCGCAGGATCGAAATCGCGAAACGCTTTGCGGAACGCATCGCGCTTGCGCAAAACGGTCAGCCACGAGAGCCCCGCCTGAAAGCCCTCCAGCATCAGCATCTCCCACATGGCACGCGAATCGCGCACCGGCACGCCCCACTCCTCATCGTGATATACGCGCAAGAGCGGATCGCTCTCCGCCCACTTGCAGCGATGCTTCTCGGGCATGGCTTAACAAAACCCTCCTCGTGTGAGAACTCCGACAGTTGTAAACGGCGCGTGTTTTGGAATTTCCAGCCCACGAACTTCCGCGAACCGGAAAGCGATAAACATCTCAGTAAACAACCCAAACCTCATTCAAATAAGCCTGAAACTCGTTGCGCAGGTGAGACCAAAGCGGCTCTGTATATCCGCATCCTTTCAATCCACTGATCAGTCCGTTCAGGTCAATTACATCGAAGCCTAAATGTCTCCATCCCTTCGATTTCAGTTCGCTTGCCTCGACGAAACAGTCGAAGTAGCCCGGTCCATATCGCTTCGCCAGCACATCGGCGATCGTTCGATGGGCCGTGATGCAGATGGGCCACAAATCGGCGGTAGAGATCGATCGTTGTGAGTACGTCGTTTCGAGAAGATCTAGATCCTTCGCAAGATTCAAGGGATTGGAAAAATCTTGCAAGAGACCCGGCCAAAGTTGTTCAGCCCCTGGCGGCGAAGGCCAGACCGCCGGGTCCGCACTGATCGGGCTTTGCAAATCAGGTGTTAGACGCTGGTCATCTCGTATCGGATGGTGGTTGTCTTGTGCGGGATCTGACCGTAGATCGAATCCGAGCACTAATCGCGTTTCATTCATCGATTGTGTTGCATCTCTTTCCAAGAAAGGCGCCATGCGATCCTTTCAACCCGGCTCCTGATACAACCCAATCACATTCCCGCCCGGATCGCGAAAGCGCGCCGTAATCTCCCCCGGATCGCCGCCGATCGCCTGCACAATCTCCCCGCCGTTCGCTTCGACTTTCGTCATCGCATCCGCCACGCTGTCGACCATGATGTAGACCATCAGCCCCGGCGCAGCAGCAGGCGGTCGCCTGAGCACAAACGCCCCGCTCACCTCGCCCGTCGTGTCATCAAACGCAATCGCGCCATCGCCCCGCGTCCGGATCGTCCAGCCAAACGTCCGCTGATAAAAATCCGCCGACGCCTGTGCATCCGTCGCCGGCATCTCGATGTAGCAGATCTTCCCATCCTTCGTCGTCGGCATACTCGCTGCTCCTTCAATCCAGACGAGTGTAGTCGCGCGCGCTACTCCAGACATCTGCCATCCCGACCGGAGCGGCGAAGCCGCCAGTGTGGGGTAGCTTCTCCGCAATCCAATCGAATTCAGGAGACGTCCTCCCGACCGGCACGTTCCCACAATGAACCACGCCAAGCGCTTTCCTTGGCATTTGTGCCAAATCACCCCACTGAATTCGCTACTCTTGAAATAGGCATGTATTCAACCGCTCCTGCGGCACTGCTCATCGCGAGCTAAGCCCAATCCGTGGACGAATTTAGCGATAAGTCCTTTTAGGGGACGAATTTAGCTACGGAAGAGGCCATAAGTCAAACAAAACAAGAGAGTTCCAAGCCAGCCTCCGGTAGCGGGAGGGGGGAGGGTAGGCGGCAACGTGACGTCACCATCCTTGCTACCATCGAGACATAGGACAGGAGACACATGGCAGAGACAGAAACCCTCGCCGCCCCGGCAGAAGCCGCAGCGGGCAAGACAGAAACAAAGCAGGAAAAACCCATCCAGCGCCAGATGATCGGCTTCAGCTTCTTCAAGGTCATGCCCGAATGGCGCCGCCTGCCCGCCGCCGAGCGCGCCGAGCATAAGCGCCTCTTCGCCGAGGTCCTCGCCCGCTGGAACCAGCCCGGCCGCCTGCTCTCGCTCACCTACTCCACCGTCGGCCTCCGCCCGGACTGCGACATGGCCCTCTGGCGCATCTGCTACTCCGTCGACGACCTCAGCGAGATGATGGCCGAGCTCCTCGCCACCCCTCTGGGCGGCTACCTGCAACTCGCCAACAACTACATCGCGATGACCAAGCGCTCGCAATATCTCATCGGTCACGAGCACGAAGGTCAGCACGACTCGCGCGGCGCCATCCGCCCCGGCGGCCAGAAGTACATCTTCATCTATCCGTTTTGGAAAACCCGCGCCTGGTATCTGCTGCCACAACCGGAGCGTCAGCGCCTGATGACCGAGCACATCCGCATCGGCCATCTCTATCCGCGCGTCAAGCTCAACACCACCTACTCCTTCGGCATCGATGACCAGGAGTTCGTCGTCGCCTTCGAAAGCAACCACCCCGAAGACTTCCTCGACCTGGTGCAACAGCTCCGCGAAACCGAGATCAGCGCCTACACCCTCAAGGACACGCCCATCTACACCTGCATCCGCATGACCCCCGAAGCCATGCTCGACCGCCTCGGCTGACGACTAGATAATTTCGTTTCGGAATGGTGCCTCCGAAGAGGTGCCTGTCACTAACGAGATACAAGAGCGGGAGGGATCGTGCAGCTGTTTGATTCGGTCAAGCTGTATGTATTCCTTTTCTGTGTGCTCGCGCTCGTCACAATGGAGAAGCTGCGTCAGCTAACCCAGGGTGCAGCTCATCGAGGTACAGCTGGCTTTGATATTAAAAGCCTTCTGCTCGCACTCATCACGCTTTTCATGGCAGTCTATTTGCCGATATTGCTCCGCAAGATTTCAAACAGAATTGAACAATTGGGTATCGTTTTGACCGAAGTGTTGTGCTTGCTTTGGTTAGCGAATCTGCTGGTGGAACTAGGAGTTGCATGGCCTGAAATCCCGTATGGCCGCTTTTTGAGCGCGGCCTTGCAGTGCGCGGTAACTGTACTTGCAGGAGTGCGCACGTTCGAAGTCATGTGGCACCGTAGCTCTGCGCCCTAGCTCACGATGAGTCATCCCGACCCTAGTGGAGGGTCTGCTGTTTTCACTCTCGTCGTGGTAAGACTGATCTCACATGTCTACCGCATCCAAGCCGATAGCAAAAAGGCCTCCCGCCAAGACCTCTCCAAAGAAGTCCCGCAAGCCGCAGCTCAAGTCCTCACCCCAGCGCATCGCGAAGATCATCGCCGGCCTGCAAAAGGCCTATCCCGGCGCCACCTGCGCGCTCGTGCACAAGAATGCGTTCGGGTTGCTGATCGCGACCATCCTTTCCGCGCAGACCACGGACGTGCGCGTCAACATGGTCACACCGGCACTTTTCCGCCGCTTCCCCACCCCGGCCGCGATGGCCAAAGCCTCCCTGCCTGAGCTCGAAGAGCTCATCCGCACCACCGGCTTCTATCACAACAAGGCCAAGTCCATCTCCGGAGCAGCCAAGGGCGTCGTCGAGCGCTTCGGCGGCAAAGTGCCGCAGACGATGAATGAGTTGCTCACACTCCCCGGCGTCGCGCGCAAGACCGGCAACGTCGTCCTGGGGGTGGCCTACCAGATCGCGGAAGGCATAGTAGTCGACACCCACGTGCTCCGCCTCTCGCGCCGCCTCCAGCTCACCCTGAACACCGAGCCGAAAAAAGTCGAACAAGATTTAGTGAAGATCATCCCCAAGGATCACTGGATCGCCTTCAGTCACGAGCTCATCTTGCACGGCCGCGCCATCTGCATCGCCCGTAAACCCCGCTGCGCCGACTGCGTGATCGAGAAGGAGTGCAACTCCAACGACAAAACCTGGTCGAGTCATTAATGCGCAAGTAGGTGCACGCAAGCAGACACTAACGCATCCAGCGACGCCGTCTCCGCCTCCGTAGCAACGCCAAGCCCAGCATCATGCAACGCAGCCGAAGTCACCGGTCCGATCGACACGCAGGCCACTTGCGGTGGAAACGTCAGCCCTGCATCACGCAGCACATCCAGCAGATGCGTCACAGTCGATCCGCTGGTAAACACGACAGCATCCGGCAACGGCTCATCGTCAAAGACCGCACGCGCACGCTCCGCAGCATCCGCAGGAATAACCGTTCGATACGCATCCACCACCGTGACCCGAGCGCCGGCAGCCGCAAGCGCATTCGGCACCACATCCCGAGCCGCAGCCGCACGCACCACCAGCACGCGCTGTCCACGCGCATGGTCCTTCAATGCATCCGCCAGCGCCTCACCAACATATCGCTCCGGCACCATGTCCACGGCCAAGCCCAACGCTCGCAGCGCTTCCGCGGTCGACGGTCCAACCGCTGCGCAGTGCAGGTGCGCCAGCGACTCAGCAGCCAAGCCGAGAGCTACCAGCCGCTCGCCAATCACCCGCACCGCGTTCGCGCTCGTGATGACCAGCCAGGCAAATTCCCGAGCCTCGCGCAGGGCATCATCAAGCGGCGCATACGAATCCGGCGGCACAATCTCGATCGTCGGCAGCAGCAGCACCTCCGCTCCCTGACGCTCCAGCCGTTCGCGCAGGCCGCCGCTCTGCCGCTCCGCGCGCGTCACCACAATGCGCCGTCCGGCCAGCGGACCAGCGGTCACGCCTCTCCTTGTTGTGCCAGCAACTGCAGCGCGCCCTGCCGGAGCAGCACATCTGCCAGGTCCGCGCCCAGGCTGGGCGCATCGTTGCCGCGCATCTCGCCGCGCAGCACCGGCGCGCCGTCCGGCGATGAGACACAACCGCTGATACGATAGGCATTCCCATCGCGCCTGCAATAAGCTCCAATCGGCACCTGGCACCCGCCGCCCAGCGCGGCCAGCGCCACTCGCTCCGCCGTCACCGCAAAGCGCGACTCGGCATGGTCCAGGCTCGTCAGCACCGCCCGCGTGCGCTTGTCCGCGGCCCGGCACTCGATCCCCAGTGCCCCCTGCCCCGGGGCCGGACACAGCACATCCTCCGCGAATCGCTCCCGCACCCACTCCGTGCGCTCCAGCCGATCCAAACCCGCAGCCGCCAGCACCGCCGCGTCCACCTGGCCCTCGCTCAGTTTGCGCAGTCGCGTGTCCACATTGCCGCGAAACTCCACGTACTCCAACCGCGGCCAGCGCGCACGAAGCTGCGACTGCCGCCGCAGGCTGCTCGTGCCCACGCGCGCACCCGCGGGCAGCCCGTCCATGCTCTGGTATTTGATGGAGACAAAGACATCTCGCGGATCGACGCGTTCTGTCACTGCTGCGATCACAAACCGCGCATCCAGCTCCGTTGGCAGATCCTTCAGACTGTGGACAGCCAGATCGATTGCGCCGTCCGCCAGTGCCTCCTCGATCTCCTTCGTGAACATCCCCTTCGAGCCAACCCGCGCAAACGGCACCGCCTGCAGCCGGTCGCCAGTGGTTGTGATGGTTTCGATTGCGACCTCATGCTCTTGCGCCCGCAACAAAGCCGCAATGTGGTTTGCCTGCCAGAGCGCAAGCTGTGAGCCGCGCGAGCCGATACGGATCAATGTCTCGTCGCCTCAAGGGCAACGCGCTCGGCAGCTTCAGAGGTAGCTTCCGCTGCTGTTTTCTGCACCGAGCCAGCATCATCCTGCTGAGCAGCGGATCCGCCCTGCACGGTCGATCCGCCGCCTTGCGAGGAGAGCCCGAAAATCTGCTGCACCGCCTCCACCACGGTCAGATCGCCGTTGCGTGCCGCCGCCTTCATCGCCTGCAGCGGCTGGTGCAGCACCTTGTTGATCAGGCCGCGCGTCAGTGCCTCCACCGCGCCGCGCTGCTCTTCGGAGAGCGACTGCAGCTTGGACTGCATCCGCCGCAGCTCCGCCTGCCGCAGCTCTTCCATCGACTGCTGCAGCGACACAATCGCCGGCACCGCACTCAGCGTCTGCTGTCCGTTGGCAAAGCGCTCCACCTCCACCTGCACAATCAACTCCGCCTGCATCGCTTCCTTGCTGCGCTCGCTCATGTGCGACGCCGCAACTGACTGCAGGTCGTCGATGTCGTACACGAACGCGCCTTCCAGCCGATTCACCTCCGGCGCCACGTCGCGCGGCACCGCGATATCGATGTAGAACATCGGCCGGTTACGCCGTCGGTGCAAAAACTGCTGCGCGTGCTCACGTCGGAAGATCGGCTGAGCGGCACCGGTGGATGTGATCAAAATGTCCGCCTGGTCGGCCACCGCGTGCAGATCCTCAAAGCGCACAGCGCGGCCGTCGAAGATCTGCGCCAATCCTGCGGCTCGATCGAAGGTGCGGTTCGCGATCAGTATCGAATGCGCGCCCTGCTGAATTAGATGCCGCGCCGCCAGCTCGCTCATCTTCCCCGCGCCCACCAGCAGCACCGTCTTGCCCTCGAGCGAGCCAAAAATCTTCTTCGCCAGATCGACCGCGACCGACGCAATCGACACCGACGCGCTGCCGATCTGCGTCTCAGTGCGCACGCGCTTCGCTACGGTGAAGGTCGTCTGCAGCAATCGCTCCAGCGAGCTCTGCACTGCGCCCACCGAGCGCGCCGCCGTATAAGCCTCCTTCACCTGCCCGAGAATCTGCGGCTCTCCCAGCACCATGGAATCCAGGCTCGAAGCCACGCGGAACAGGTGTCGCACCGCATCCGCGCCCTCGTATTGATACAAGTGCGGCAGCAGCACATCACCCTCCAGCGCAAAGTAGCGATGGAGAAAATCAATAACATCCGGAGCCGTCTGCTCGTAGCTGGTCACCAGTTCCACGCGGTTGCAGGTCGAGACGATCATGCCCTCGCTCACGCCCGGCGTGCCCAGCAGTGCGCGCGTCGCCTCGCCCAGCGACTCCGGCGCAATCGCCAGCCGCTCCCGCAGCTCAATCGGCGCGGTGCGATGGTTCACTCCCAGCAGACGGATGGTCATGGGACGGGAAACCTGTGCACGGAGCTGAAGGTGTTTGCCGCCCACACGCTGAGCACGACGAGAAAGACCACGCTCGAAAGATAGATCGCCCGCCGCCCGCGCAGCCCGGTGCTGCGACGCACCAGCAGCATCAGCACATAAACGCCCCACATGCCGAACGAGAGCAACACCTTCGGATCAAGGAAGTACGCCGGCACCAACGCTCTGCTGCGCAATGAGCGAGCCCGCCAGCAAGCCCAGCGTCATGCACGGGAAGCCGATCAGCAGGCTGAGATACGCGATGCGGTCCATCGTCTCCAGCGGCGGCAGCCAGGCCAGAAAGCCGACTCCCTCCTTGCTCTTCAGGCGCCGCTCCTGCGCCAGATAGAGCACGCTCGCGATCAGGCTGAACAGCAGCGCTGTGTACGCCGCCAGCAGCGCGCTGATGTGCAGCACCAGCCAGCCGGAGCGCATCTCCGGCGTCACGAAACGTGCGGCTGTTCGCGCCCATCGCCGGCGCCAGCATCACCACCAGCGCCAGCGGCAGCGCAATGATGCCGAAGGCCGCCGCGCGATATACCGCATAGACCAGCAGATACGCGACTACGATCAGCAGCGCCAGCGTCGCCTGCACCTCTACCCAGCCCAGCGGCACCAGATGATGCGCCGCCACCATCAGCTCCACCACGGCGACCAGATGAAAGAAGAAGCCGGCTACGGCCGTCGGCAGCGACACGCGTTGCCATCGCGGTCGCCCGTAGAGCACGGCCGGGAAGGCCGTGGCGCCGGCAACAGCGTAAAGAACAGCCGCGACTCGCAACCAGAGCAGGGACATAATGCGGGAGACAACCTTTCAGTATACCGGCGCAGCAATGCCCCGGAGCCGATCGGAACAGGCGAACGAGCGCGCTCCAGAATCGCGGCCCTCTCTGGCGGTATTGCGGGTCTATTCAGGCTGTATTGAAGGGATCACCGGCGACATCGGCACCACCCGCGTCTTCAGCGGGCCTGCGCTATCCAGTTCCGCCTTCGTCAATCGGCCGCGATTGTCGAAGCGCAGCCGCCAGTTGCCGGTGCGCGCCTCGGAGACATCGCTGAAGTCGACCTCCGCATCCTTGCCGGGATCGATCAGGATGATCGGCGTGCTGCCGTTGCGCTTGATCAGCGCCTCGGACGCCTCCACGTTCTCTCTCGGCTCCGCCACCCTGGGCAGATGCCCGGTAAGCGCGACGAAGCACATGCCCAGGTTGAGCCAGTGCGACTGCGGCCCCAGCTCATGCTCGCCGCGATCCGCCGCCGTCATGCGATTGAACGCCTCGTACGCCGTGCTCTTCTCCCACGCCGCATGGAACGGCAACAGGCCATGCGCGTACTCGGTCACCACCTGCACCTTGTCGCCATTCGCCGGCACCACCGCAACGAAGTGCGACGGTCCATGCTCCACGCTGTCGTTCTGGAAGTTCAGCATCATGTGATCGGGCAGCGAGCGGCAGACAATCTGCTGATAGGTCCAGTGGCTGTCGCTGATGTCGAAGCCGTAGAACGCGGCCGCGCTGCTCACGTCCACTTCCCGCTGCTGCAGCAGCGCGCGGTCCGCCGCGCTCATCTCGCCCGCATCCAGCACCGGCAGGGTCGAGCTGTGCGCCTCAAGCGCGGCAATCTTCTCTTCTTCCCCGGGCGGCGGCGGACCGTTGCGGTGGCGATGCAAGTTGCGCCGCAATCGGCAGCGCGCATGCGAAGCACAGCGTCAGCGCAAGCGCCAGCCAGCGCGCCTTCCTGCCTGCCGTGCATGCTGGGGAGAGCGCATAGCAAGGCCAATCTACCACGCGTCCGGGGCCGTTCTGGCTCGCACAAAAGAGGAAGGGCGGCCATCTGCATGGCCGCCCTTCCTGTTACCTCGCACTGCAGTCTTGCTTTAGTGCGCAGCGCGTCGGCGCGTGGGTGTGACGCCGTGCCGGCTTCTCGGGCGCGGGCGGCGCGCCGTTGATCAGCGTGATCATCTTCGGATTCTGCGTGTACGAATCGAAGGTGGCGTCGTAGTTCACCATGGTTCCGATCGCCGGCGGCGTGGTCAGCGGCTTCTTCATGTTGATGGTGAAGTCTGCCGTGTTCGAAGCCTTGGCATCATCCGTCACCGCAAGCTGCACGGAGTCCGGCGTCGCCGAAACCACCTTGCCCGGAATCTCGTAGGTCTGCCCCTTCATCGTGTCCCACATCTTCTCGGCATCTTCCGGCTTGCCGTTGAAGAGGATGAACTCCTTATCATTCAGGTTCAGCGTCTTCAGGTCCGGAGTCGAGGCCACCACCTTGGCTGCCTGGTCGGCCGGCGATGGCGGCGGCGGCGCGGGCGTCGGGTTGTAGCTGTCCGGCGGAAGCACCGACTGCGTCACCAGCGTCTTCACCTGGTCAAAGCCGTCCATGCCCCCGTGGTACTTGTTGTAGTAGTACTCGGCCGCCTTCTCGATCTGGTCCTTCGCCGCCGGCGGCGCGTACGCCGCGGCGCGCGTCAGGAACCACACGGCATTCTTCAGATCCGGCGGCGTCTGCTGCGCGTACGCCTGTCCCAGCAGGTAGGTGTCGTTCAGCTGCGGACCGGTCTGCGTCTGGGCTGCCGGCACCGCCTGCAGCTCCTTCTTGAAGTTGTCTTCCGCTCCCGGATAGTCCTTCTTCAGTTGGTCATCCATGGCGATCGCGCTGTAGAAGATCGGCGCAGTCGCTGCCTTCAGCTTCTGGAAGTCGGCGTCCGGCATGTTTGCCGGCTTGGGAGCGGCAAGTCCCTTCTGCGCGTTGGCGGCTGCTTCGTCCAGCAGCGGCTGCTGGTCGGCGGGCGTCGACTTCTGCGCTGCCTGGGCCTTCTTGATATAGACCGTGATGGCCAGGGCCCGCAGGTTGTTCGGATCGGTCTGCAGCAGCCGGCTGGCCGCGTCCACGGTCTTGTCCATGTTGTTGGTCGCCTGGTAGGCAGCCATCAGCTGCTCCAGCATCTCTTCCTTCACCACCGAGTTCGGATACTTGGTGAGGAACGCTTCAATGGCGGAGGCCTTCGCCGCAGGCGAGGACTGGCTGATCGCGTTCGAGTAGTCGTTGTACTCGGCGGGATCTTTAATGGTGATCTGCTGTGCAGCCGCCACCCGACGCCGCGGCCTGGGCCAGGGCGAATGGGCGTAGCGCACAGCATACTGGTAGCGATTGCCAGCAGAGAAGCTAAGGCGACCTTCTTCATTCAACGCTCCTAAGAGAAGTGCAGCGATTTATATCCTGAAATCTCCGTACCTGCAGTCTTCACATCCAGGGCACTCGCCGAAAGACGCACCCAGACCGAGCGATGCGTCCATCGATTTGTCCCGGAAAAGAAACGGCGCGGCAATGTGGCTGGATTATAAGAACCAGCCTTCTCCCATGCAAGCGGAACGCATGCACGGCTCCGGCTGGTAACTCCGGAATCACGGGTAGAGATGCGAATGTGCGCCGCCGCGTTGACTCGATCGACGGAAATGACATTCCGAATGACATTCCCCATGACGTGACTCCGAGACATACTCTCTTCGTGGGACGAAGCTACATCGCCCCATCGAAGCATCATCCGAGAGTATATGCCCGACAGCCAAAGCCCCATGCCAGCCAGAAACATCGTCTCCGCAGCCGCATCGCCGATCTCGCCACTCGCCGGCAGCACCGCTCTGGTCACCGGCGCATCGCGCGGCATCGGCCGCGCCATCGCCCTGCGGCTGGCGCAACTCGGCGCCCGCCTCCTGCTCGTCGCGCGGGACCAGCAGCGCTCGCGCGCCGTCAAGCAGGAGATCGTCCAAGCGTCAGCGGCATGCGGCGGAGATCCTGCCCTGCGATCTCACCTCTGCCTCCGCAGATCGCCGCCCTCGCCTCGCGCATCGATGAGGCAGGCGGCTGCGACATCCTCATCAACGCCGCCGGCATCGGCAAAATCGGCGCGCCGCTGCACGAGATGCCCGTCGAAGACTTCGACGCCGTGCTCGCCACCAACCTGCGCGCGCCCTTCCTGCTCATGCGCGCCGTCGTTCCCGGCATGATCGCGCGCGGCGGCGGCCACATCGTCAACATCTCCTCGCTCGCCGGCCAGGGCACCGCTCGCCAATGGCGCCGCCTACGCCGCCTCCAAATGGGCGCTCAACGGTCTTACCTACTCCGCCGCCGAGGAGCTGCGCGCCCACAACATCCGCGTCTCCGTCGTCGCGCCCGGCTCGGTCAACACCGAGCTTCGGCCGAGGCGGGAAGGACCGGAGCAAGATGCTCCAGCCCGAAGATGTCGCCAGCGTCGTCGCCATGCTGGTCACCCAGCCGCCGCAGTCCTTCATCAGCGAAGTCCGGATGCGCCCTACTCAGAAGCCCTGAACGGCCTGCGGCCGAACTTTGCACCGGTTCCGGGTCACTCCGGTGCCATTCCTGCGCCGTTCCGCACCCAAATGCATCCCGCGCCCAAGGCACTCGCAATTCGCGCCCTCCTTATCCACAATAGGTAGGGGTATCTGTGTTGAATCGCCCCTCCGCCCCGGCTACCATTCTTGGCAAGACTGTGTTCGAGTGGAATAGGAGCCTGCTCAGGCTCCGCCTCCGCTCCCAAGGGTGTACCGATGCTCAAGCTCAAGAAGATCCAGATCCTCGGCTTCAAGTCCTTCTGCGACCGCACCGAGCTCACCCTGCCCGGCCAGGGCATGGCCGCCGTCGTCGGCCCCAATGGCTGCGGCAAGTCGAACATCCTCGACGCCGTCAGTTGGGTGCTCGGCGAGCAGTCCGCGCGCACCCTGCGCGGCACAAAGATGGAAGACGTGATCTTCGCCGGCACGCGCGATCGCAAGGCGCTCGGCATGGCCGAGGTCTCCCTCACCCTCATCGATCCCGACGCCTACGGCGAAGGCCCGCTCGCCGACGAAGCGCTGAGCCGCCGAAGAGCGAATGGACGGATCCGACCACAACGGCGATGGGATCGTCGCCGCCAACGGCGACTGGGACGAAGACGCGCACCGCCAGGCGCGCTCCGCCGAAACCGAAGAGATCATCGCCGAAGCCCAGCCCGGCACCGTCATCGAAGGCGAAGAGCAGGAAGCCGTTCCCGAAGGCGAAGTCCGCCGCGCAGATCGCATCGCAGGATGGCTGCGTCGCCGTCGCCGACGCAGAACGCCGTCGTCTTAAAGATCCGCCGCCGCAAATTCCAGCGCACCCCCGCGCGCGCCGGCGAGATCATCGTCACCCGCCGCCTCTTCCGCTCCGGCGACAGCGAATATCTGCTCAACGGCAAGCTCTGCCGCCTGCGCGATATTCAGGACATCTTCATGGGCACCGGCCTCGGCCCGGAGAGCTACGCCATCATCGAGCAGGAGCGCATCGGCCAGCTTCTCAGCTCCAAGCCGCACGACCGCCGCGCCATCATCGAAGAGGCCGCCGGCATCACCCGCTTCAAGACCAAGAAGCGTCTCGCCGAGCTGCGCCTCGAATCGGCCAAGCAGAATCTCGCGCGCGTGAACGACATCTTCGAAGAGGTCACGCGGCAGATGAACTCGCTCAAGCGCCAGGCCGCCAAGGCCGAGCGCTACGCCGCCGTGCGCGATGAGCTGCGCAGCCGCCTGCGCGTCGTCCTCGCCAGCCGCCTCCATCAGATGGACGCGACCAGCGTCTCGCTCCACGACCAGATCGCCTCCCTCACCACGCAGATCGACGCCTCCGCCGCGCACGTCGAATCGCTCGACGCCGAGCACGCCGCCGCCGTCGCCCGCGGCTACGAGCTCGACGCCAGCGCGAAGGAAGCCAGCGCGCGCGCCAGCCAGGCCGCCATCGATCTGGAACGCGCCAGCGCACGCCAGCACGCCAACGAGGAGCGCATCGCCGACCTCACCTCCCGCTCCGCCGCCGGCACCGCGGAGCTCGATCAGGCGCGCCAGCAGATGGACGGCCTCACCGCCGAGCGCGAGCAGCACCGCAGCTTCCTCGAAACCGCCGCCGCCGAAGCCGCACGCTTCCGCCAGCAGGCCGAAGCGCTGCAGCAGCAGGCACGCGAAGCCGCCCAGACCGTCGCCCACGCCGAGCAGCGCCTGGAAGCCGAGCGCCGCCGCGGCCTGCAGCTCCTCTCCGAAGCCGCCAACGCGCGCAACCAGGCATCGCAGGCCGAAGAGGCACTCGGCGCGCTCGAGCGCGAAGCCGAGCGTCTCGCCGGCGAGATGGACGCCGCACGCCGCGATCTCGAAAATCTCGGCGCAGAGCGCGGTCAGGCATCGCTGCAATTCGAATCCGTCACCGAAACGCTCGCGCGCCTCGAGCAGGAGATCCTCGCGCTCCGCGCCGAGATCGAGCAGACCCGCGCCGAAGAAACCGAGACCCGCCGCCGCGGCGACGCGCTTCGCGCCGAGCACGCCACGCTCACCGGCCGCCGCAACTCGCTCGAAGGCCTCATCCGCGAGCACAGCTACTCCACCGACACCGTCCGCAAGCTCTTCCGCACCAACGGCCACACCTCCAGCACTGGCGGCGCTGGCCTCTCCGCCGTCGGCACGCTCGCCGACTTCCTTGAAGTCGACGGCCAGTACGAAACCGTCGTCGACGAATATCTGCGCGACGAGCTCAACTACATCGTCGTCAAAAGCTGGGACGCCGCCGACGAAGGCATGCGCCTGCTGAAGAGCGATGTCGATGGCCGCGCCACCTTCCTCGTCCATCCGCACGATGCGCAGGCCAAGTTCTCCTTCGATCCCACCGAGCCCACCGGCACGCAGACCAGCCGCGAAGGCATCGTGCGCCTGAAGGACTGCATCCGCGTGCTCGACGGCTTCGGCACATCGCTCGAAGCCATCCTGCCCAAGCTGCGCGAGGGCTACGTCGCGCCCGACGCCGGCACCGCGCGCTCGCTCGCACTCGAAAATCCGCGCGCCTTCTTCCTCGCGCCCTCCGGCGAGTGCTTCCACAACGTCACCGTCACCGGCGGCAAGCCGCGCGCGGAAGGTCCGCTCGCCATCAAGCGCGAGCTGCGCGATACGCAGCAGAAGCTCGATGCGCTCGACGTCGAGCTCGCGCAGGCAGAGACGCACGCCGCAGCGCTCGGCCGCACCCTCGCCGAGAAGACGCGCCTGCTCGAAGCGAAGAACGAAGACCGCCGCACCGCCGAGCGCGACAGCGCCAACCAGGGCGCCGCGCTGCGCCAGATGGAGTCCGAAGCCAAGCGCCTGGAGCGCCGCCTGCAGGACTGGCAGCTCGACAGCGAGCGCAATCGCGACCAGCGCAATCAGCGCACCGCCCTGATGGAGCGCAAGCGCGAAGACGTCGCGCGCCTCGAAGCCGAGCACGCCACCGCCGAAGCGCAGCAGCGCGAACTCGAAGCCGCCCTCGCCGGCCATCGCGAAACGCGCGAGACGGCGCAGCAGGCCTCCTCGCAGGCCGTCGCCGAGCTCGCCGGCCTCGAAGAGCGCAAGCGCGGCGCGGAAGCCTCCTTCGCCCGCATCGACCGCATGTACGCCGATCTCGGCCGCCGCGTCGTGCAGCTCGAGCAGCAGCTCGCCGCCGCCGCCGCCGAGCAGGCAGCAGCGCACCGAAGAGAACGCCTCACTCGCCACGCAGCAGCAGCAGCTTCACGAGCTGCGCGAGCAGGCCGTCGCCGAAACCGCGCGCTGGACCGAAGAAGCCCGCCTGCTGCGCATCACGCTGCTCGAAAGCGAGCAGCAGCTCAAGACGCTGCGCGCCGAAACCGATGCTCTGCGCGAGAACCGCAGCAGCCACGCCGCGCAGGCCGCCAAGCTCGCCGCCGACCTCGAACACCTCGAAGCCACCTGCGTCAGCGATCTCGGCGTCGAAGCCGGCGAGCTCCGCGCGCAACGAAGACATCGCGCGCCTCGAAGACGAAGCCCTCGCCACCGAGGACGAAGCCTGCCGCGGCCTCAAGAGCCGCCTCGAAGCCATGGGCCCGGTCAACATGATGGCGCTCGATGAGTACAAGGAAGCCGCCGAGCGTCACAGCTTCCTCGAAACCCAGCGCACCGACCTGCTCGACTCCATCGAGAACACGCAGGCCACCATCAAGGAGATCGACACCATCTCCCGCACCAAGTTCGACGAGGCCTTCGCGCGCATCAACGAAAACTTCTCCGTCACCTTCACCCGCCTCTTCAACGGCGGCCAGGCCTTCATGCGCCTCACCGACGAAGAGAACACCGCCGAGAGCGGCATCGACATCGTCGCCTCGCCGCCGGGCAAGAAGCTGCAGAACGTGCTGCTGCTCTCCGGCGGCGAAAAAGCGCTCACCGCGCTCTCGCTGCTGGTCGGCATCTTCCTCTACCAGCCCAGCCCCTTCTGCGTGCTGGACGAGGTCGACGCGCCGCTCGACGAGACCAACGTCGGCCGCCTCGCCGACATGCTCAAGAGCATGGCGAAGGAGACGCAGTTCGTCCTCGTCACCCACTCCAAGCGCATGATGACCGCGATGGATCTCATCTACGGCGTCACCATGCAGGAGCCCGGCGTCTCGAAGCTCGTCTCCGTGCACATGGGGGCCACCACGCGCACGGCCGCACAGAGCAGCGCGCCACCGCGTAGAAGCGAATAGGAGCCCTACTCGTACCGCAGAGCAACGACAGGATCGACCTTCGTCGCCCGCGCGCCGGAAAATACGCAGCCACCACCGTCACCGCAGCAATGATCAGCACCGCCGTCGCCAGCGTCGCCACATCCCACGGTCCAAGCCCGAAGAGTCCCGCCTGCACCGCGCGGCACGCGGCCAGCATCGCCGGCACGCCCAGCGCAATCCCGATGCCCAGCAGCACCAGCGACTCCCGCAGCACCATCCACAGCACATCCGAGCGTCGGCGCACCCAGCGCAATGCGCACGCCAATCTCATTCGTCCGCCGCACCACGCTGTACATCATCACGCCATAGAGCCCGAGGCAGGAGAGCGCCAGCGCCAGCCGGAGAAGAAGCTCGAAAGCTGCGAGACCAGCTTCTGCGTGTCGATCAGGCCCTCCGTCTGCTCCTCGATCGTTTGCACTTTGAGTATCGGCAGGTTCCCATCGATCTCCGCAAACGCCGCCCGCACCTCGCCGATCAGATTCGCCGGATCGCCCGCGCTCTGCACCTGCAGCCAGTACGCGTAATGAGTCGTCCTCGGTCAGTTGCGTCACGGCGAGATACGCCATCGGCTCAGGTTCGTTTGCACCGATGCCCTGAACTTCGCATCGCGCACGATGCCGACAATCTGCCACGTCCCCTTCACGCCCGGATCGGCGACCGTGAAGCTGTGGCCAATCGCATCGCCATGCGGCCAATACAGATTGGCCAGCGTCTGGTTCACCACCACTGCCTTCAGCGATGTCGCCGTGTCCTCCGCATCGATCGTGCGTCCGCGCAGCAGCGGAATCCCCAGCGTCTCGAAGTAGCCGGCGCTCACGCGATTCGAGGTACGTACTCACATCCTCATTGGGAGTGGTGGGCCGCCCGATGATCGTGATCGGCGATCCCCAGTTGCCGCGCGCAATCGGCAGCCGGCCCGAGAGCGCAGCGGAGCGCACGCCCGGGAAGCTGCTGCGACGCGCGTCAGAATCCTCTCGTACAGCGCATTCAATTGCTCCGGCTTGTATCCGGCAAACCTCGGATTGGTATTCACCAGCAGAAGGTTGGTTCGATTGAAGCCAAGGTCCTGGTTGCGCAGATTATGCAGCGTCCGCACAAACAGTCCCGCCACCGCCAGCAGCACCAGCGAGAGCATCACCTGTCCCACCACCAGCGTCTTCGGCAGCAGTCTTCCCGAGCGTCCGCCGCTGCTCCCCACTGTGCGCGCCGTCGCATTCAGCGCGCCCGACGCGCTCATGCGCGAGACGCGCAACGCCGGCGCGATCCCAAAGAGCATCCCCGTCGCCACGGCAGATCGCCGAAGTGAACGCCAGCACATGCAGATCCGGCGTCGCGCCCAGCGCCGTGTGCGCATCCTTGCCGACAACGAAATTGATCAGCGCACGCGTTCCCAGGAACGCAAGCAGCAGGCCGACCGCGCCGCCGATGAATGCCAGCAGCAGCGTCTCGGTCAGAATCTGGCGAACGATGCGCGTCCGGCTCGAGCCCAGCGCAAGCCGCGTCGTGAACTCGCGTTCGCGCGAAGCCGCCTTCGCCAGCAGAAAATTCGCCAGGTTCGCGCACGCAATCAGCAGCACCAGCACCACCACGCCCATCAGCACCGCGAGCGGCGCCTCATACTCTCGCGAAGATGAGAGATCCCCGCGCCAATCGGCACCAGCGGCACAAAGCTCCTCGCAATCTCCTGTTCGTCGCCGAGCGGAGACCTGCGCTCCCTCTCGATCGGTCATGAAATGCTGAAGCTCGGCCGTGATCCACGCCTGCGCCTGCGCCACACTCACGCCCGGCTTGCGCCGCGCGATCATGTGCAGCCAGAACAGGCCGCCCGCATCCAGCAGCGATCCCTGCTGCTGCTGCATCACCGCCTGCTGCATGGTGATCGGCAGCCACATGTCCGGCATCTCTTCGTTCAGTTCCACGCCATAGAAGCTCGCCGGCATCACGCCGACCACCGTGAACAGCGTGCCGTTGATCGTCAGCGCGCGCCAATCACCGCCGGATCGGCGGACAGCGCCTGCTGCCAGTAGCGATAGCTGATCACCGCCACTGCATTGCGTCCCGCGGCTGCTGTATCGTTCGCGTTGATCGCCCTGCCAAGCATCGGTTCCGCGCCCAGGACGTCAAAGAACGTGCCGGAAACAAGGCTGCTGTTCGCCTGCGTCGCCGCGCCGCTCTCTCCCGCGCCGCGCCGCACACTCACCTGCGTGGGAAAGCTGCCCATCGCAGCCAACACTCTCGAATGGCGGATGCTCGCGCTCGATGCGCTTGTAGAAGTCATAGGTGAATATATCGATCGCGCCCGGCTTCACCGAGCCCAGAATGCCTCCGCCCACCGATCGCCCGAACGAAACCAGTTGCTGCGGCTCATGCACCGGCAGCGACTTCAGCAGCAGATCGTTGATCAGCGTAAAGATCGCGGTGTTCGCGCCAATCCCCAGCGCCAGCGACAGAATCGCCACCAGCGAAAATCCCGGCGACTTCAAAAGTTGCCGCGCGCCAAAGCGCACATCCTGCCCCAGCGACTCAACCGCCGACTCCCAACTCACCGACCACACCCGATGCCGGACCACCGCAGCGCTGCCCACCTCCGCGCGCGCCGCACGCTCCGCTTCCTCGCGGCGCATGCCACGGCGCAACTTCTCCTCCACGGCAGCGTGGAAATAGCCCTGCAGCTCCTCGTCGATCTCGCGGTTTCGCTGCTCCTTATGAAAAAGCGCCTGGATCCCGCTCATCAGGTTTCGCAACAGGGCCATCACGCGCGCGCTCCTCTTGATTGCCTAGAGGTACTCTTCTTTCCTCTTGATTGTCAAGAGGAGAAGCACGAATGCAAGCCGATGCGTCAGGCCGCGCTCGTCCTCAGAGCGCTGCGCGCGCTCATCACCGTCAGCACCAGCGTGATCACGCCCTGGATCAGCACGCGAAAGTCCACAAAGCTGTGGATCAGGTGCGCGAAGCCGGCGATCACCACCAGCCAGCCCAGGCAGCCCGCGAAAGCTCACCCAGGCCAGCGTGCGATCCGCCGGCCGGCCCACGCGCATCAGGTTGATCGCCGCCAGCAGCAGCTCGCCCAGACCAGCTCCCAGCGACCACAGCGTCACATCCTCGCCCAGATGCGCCGTCAGCGTGCCCATGCAATGCAGCAGCGCACCAACCACCATCAGCCAGCCAAAGACCCGATCGATCGTCCGCACCATTACTATCTCCCGGCACAGAGTCTATGGCATGGCCGAAGCGTATCTCTCAAAAAAAAAGGACGTGCCTGGGTCAGAGGCACGCCCTTACAAGAATTTTCTCTAGAAGGCTGGCGGATTCCCCGTCGTCGGCTCCGACACCGTCGACTGTCCCGCAAGAGCGCCCGCGAGCGTGTACGCCGGTCCCGTCGATGGCGTCAGGAACGGCGTTAGCGCGGCCACCGCGGACTTCGGCCCGTTGTACACCGCGTTCAGCCCATCGGTCTGTTCGTAATTGAGCTGGTTCGCCGGATTGGTATTGCTGATCACGCGCCCCAGCACGCGATGCTCGCACTCGATGCCCATAATCGACGCCGCGACTTTGGCAAAGTACTCCAGTTGTTCCGGTGTGTACTTGCGGTCGCTGTCGTCATCGCAGTCGCGCCACCAGTCGCGATCGCGCATATGTGCGGCCTTGCGTGACAATTCCTGAATCGCGTTCAGATAGGCGCCGATAAATGCATTCTCCAACGCGTCCAGCAAGCCGGTGAAGGCGCCCAGCGTGTCGAACGAACCCGCCGGAAAATAAAACGTCTGCGCCGGATCCTGCGCTGCACTCGCAATCCCCAGCAGGCTCCGCAGCAGATTGGCGTGGCTGATCTCTTCGGAGAGAGCCGCGCGCACATAGGCGACGTTTCCAAAATTGCCGGCAGAGGTGACGTTCGTGGCCGATCCCCCAGGGCCGGCCAGGTTGGGATCCTGAATCACTGGGCCAATTAACGAGTTGTAATAAAAGGTGGTGGCAAGATCCTCCGCAATCAGCGCCGCGGTAAAGATCTCTTTCACCGTATCCTTGGTCTGCTCACGCTCCTGCGCGCGCTCCGCCGGCGTTTCGGCTTCGCCAAGCGCGGCGGGAACGACAAATCCAGCGGTGGCAGCGCCCAGCCCAAGCAGGCCGGCTTGCCGGAAGAAGCGGCGGCGATCCAGACGTGCCTGGACCACGGAATGCAATTCAGACTGCGAGTTCATAGTCGATCCTCAGAGATGCGGATGCGGTTGAGGTGAAGGAAAGGTCAACTTACCGAGGAGGAGCGGCGAGTCGTCAGTAGGCCCGGCTGTCTGAAGGAACGAACCAGCGAAGCCGATGGATTCGCGCGCGGAAAAAATCTATGAACGGCTGCTGCGTCGTCGATCGGGCTTGATCGCACCGCGCGTTGACAAAGCCCAACCCCACTCCGAAAATCGAAGAGTCAATCCGTAGACGTCCACTCCAAGGCAACAACCCTTTGCAGACACTCACCCAAACCGATCTCGCCGGCCTTCCTCTGCTCGCGCGCGGCAAAGTCCGCGACCTCTACGCCGTCGGCGAATCGCTCCTGCTCATCGCCACGGATCGCATCTCCGCCTTCGATCACGTGCTCGCCACCGGCATCCCCGGCAAGGGCAAAATCCTCACCCAGCTCTCGCTCTTCTGGTTCCAGTTGCTGCGCGATGTCGTGCCCAACCACCTCATCACCGCGGACGTCGCGCAATATCCCGCGGCCCTGCGCCCCTACTCCAGCCAGCTCGAAGGCCGCTCCATGCTGGTCAAGCGCGCGCAGATGTTCCCCGTCGAGTGCGTCGTGCGCGGCTATCTCTCCGGCTCCGGCTGGAAGGACTACAAGGCCACCGGCGCAGTCTGCGGCATCCCGCTGCCCAAGGGCCTGCGCGAATCCGACAAGCTGCCCCAGCCGCTCTTCACGCCTGCGTCGAAGAGCCTCGGCGGCGAGCACGACGAGAACATCTCCTTCGACGAGATGGTCACGCGCATCGGCGAGGCCGCCGCCACCAAGCTCCAGGGCCTCAGCCTCGACATCTACAACCGCGCCGCCACCTACGCGGCCGAGCGCGGCGTCATCCTCGCCGACACCAAGTTCGAGTTCGGCGTCACCCCGGAGGGCATCGTCCTCGCCGACGAGGTCCTCACCCCCGACTCCTCCCGCTACTGGCCGGCCGACCAGTACGCGCCCGGCGGCCCGCAGCCCTCCTTCGACAAGCAGTTCGTCCGCGACTATCTCGAGCAGATCCAGTGGAACAAGCAGGCGCCCGCGCCCGCCCTGCCCGACGACATCGTGGCAAAAACGCAACGCAAGTACCTGGATGCTTACCGCCTCCTCACCGGCCGCGAGCTCGATCTCGGCTGAACTCTGAGGATACCATCACGCCATGCAGACGCTGACTCCACTGGACTGGGCGATCCTGGCCGTCCTGGTCATCTCTACGGTGATGGCGTTCCTCCATGGCTTTCTGGTGGAGGTCTGCGCCCTCATCGGCCTGGTCGGCGGCATCATCCTGGCCGGCCAGTACTATCTGCAGCTCGTCCCCTGGGTCCAGCATTTCGTGCACGAAGACGCTGCCGCCGCCGCGAATCGCTTTTCTTTTGATCGCATTCGGCGTTATGCTGGCCGCCGCAATCCTCGGCCGGGTGCTACGCTGGATACTCCACGGCCTGGGGTTGGGTTGGGCGGACCGCATTGCCGGGGGGGCCTTCGGTCTGCTCAAGGGATACATTCTGGTGGCACTGGGCGTCGCTGCCATGGCCGCATTTTTTCCTCGGCAGCCGTGGTTCGATCAGTCGCAACTCGTGCCATACTTTTTTCCCGGGGCACACGGAAGTGCTACTGTGCTGCCGCGGGACCTGGGCGTTAGAATTCAGTCCGGATTGCACTCTCTCGAGGACGCTGCTCGCCGCGAGGCATCAGGACTGGGCCAGCATTACTGAATCAGCAGTACTGAACGAAAGAGACCGGCACTGAGATTCGGTCCGTAGCCAAGAAAGAGGACTCTGTGAAACGCGAGTTGGACAGCCTGGTTAGCCAGATGCACGCCGGTGGTATCACGTACGACGAAGCCATCCGCGAGTTCAAAAAGCGCTTCATTCTGGAGGTGCTCGCCGCGCATCGCGGCAACCAGTGCAAGGCCGCCAAGGAGCTCGGCATGCACCGCAACACCCTGAGCCGCACCATCGCCGAGCTCCACATGGACCCCGCCCAGATCCGCAATGGCCTCAAGCGTCCGCCGCGTCCCGTGCGTCCATTACTTGAACAGCCAAAACAGGTGATGCGCCAGCAGGGCTGATATCGCGTCAGCTATCCTGAGGGCGTTCGCCGATTCCACTCAGGAGCCGCCGGCCGCTTTGCCGAATTCTGTCATCGCATCATCCGCTCCGGCGGGCTATCGTCTCGCTTGCCACCGCGCAGGGCCGCGTCGCCTGGCGTCCCGGCCTGCGCTGGGACCACTACGACGCCTATCTCTTCGACATCGACGGCACCCTGCTGCGCGATCCCGGCCGCGTCCACTACACGCCTTCTCCAAAGCCTGCCTCGAAGTCCTCGGCCATCCGCTCTCGCTCGAACGCTGTCACCGTAGCCGGCTCGACCGATCCCCGCATCCTGCGCGACGCCTTCGCCGCCGCGGGCATCGCCGACGAAACCTGGCGTCCGCATCAGCCGCGCCTGCTCGAAGCCATCTGCTCCACCGTCGAACGCGATGCCGCCAGCATGCAGCTCACCATCATGCCCGGCGTGGTCGATGCACTCCGCCATCTCGCCGCGCGGGCAAGTGGCTCGGCGTCGCCACCGGCAATCTCGAATCCATCGGCTGGCTCAAGCTGGAGCGCACCGGACTGCGCGAGCACTTCACCTTCGGCGGCTTCAGCGATGCGCACGAGCAGCGCGCCGACATGATCGCCGCGGCAGCAGCCGCAGCCCGCGAGCTTGCCGGCAAAGACGCCTCCATCGTCATCGTCGGCGACACGCCCTCCGACATCGCAGCCGCGCGCGCCAATGCCCTGCCCATCATCGCCGTCGCCACCGGCCACTTCGTCCTTCGATCGCCTGCTCGAGCACACACCGGAGATCTGCGCCGAAAATCTCAGCCGCGCTGCTGCTCGCCTCCGAAGCCGCCGCAAACAACGGCAATGGCACCCATGGCGCAAAGAAGGACGCATCCGCATGAGCCGCCTGCTCCGCGCCGCCGCATGCGCGCTCGCCCTCACGCTCGCCGCACACGCGCAAACGCCTGTCACATCCACGCCCACCCAGCACGACAAGCATGCCGCAGCCAAGGCCTATCTCGCCGGCGCGCACGCCATCGAAGAGCGCAACACCCGCGCCGCCTACGACTCCTTCAGCAAAGCCGCACGCTCTCGATCCCACCAACACCGACTACAAAAACGCCGCCGTCGTCGCGAAGGCCCACTTCGTCACCGATCTCATCCAGCAGGCCGAGAAGGCGCGCATCCTCGGCAAGGAACGATGTCGCCCACGCGCGCCTCGCCGAAGCGCTCGAGCTCGATCCCACCAACCCCATCGTCGCAGCAGCACATCGGCGACGTCGCCGGTCTCGACGACAGCTCCATCAAGCCCGACGACATCACCTCCAGCATCGCCGACGCCATCCGCCTCGAGCCCACGCCGGCAAACACAGCTTTCATCTCCGCGCCGACGGCCTCACGCTGCTGCGCCAGGTGCTCTCCGCCTACGGCATCGCGCCCAGCTTCGACTCCAGCGTCACTCCGCAGTCCAGTCCGCTTCGATGTCGACGATGTGGACTTCCATCAGGCCGAGCAGATGCTGCGCCTTGAAACCGACACCTTCTTCGTGCCACTCGATCCGCATCGCGTCCTCGTCGCCAAGGACACGCGAGCCAATCGCCAGGAATACGAGCGGCTCCTGCTGGAGACCGTCTATCTGCCCGGCCTCACCTCGCAGGAACTCACCGACGTCAGCAATCTCGCGCGCAACGTGCTCGAGATCACGCAGGTCGTCGCCGACCCAACGCAGAACACCATGACCGTGCGCGGCCCGGAGAGCAGGCTCGCCCTCTTCAACCGCACGCTCCACGGCCTGATGGATGGCCGCAGCCAGGTGCTGCTCGAAGTCCGCATCTACGAGATCAGTCGCACCCACAACACCAACATCGGCGTGCAGACGCCGCAGCAATTCAATGCCTTCAATCTCAACTCGGAGATCCAGCAGGTCCTCAACGGCAATCAGAGCCCTGATCCAGCAGATCATCTCCAGCGGCCTCGCCAATGCCAATGACCTTCGAGGCCATCGCCGCCATCCTGCTCGCCTCCGGCCAGATCTCGAATTCGATCCTCAGCCAGCCCTTCGCCGTCTTCGGCGGCGGCCTCACCGCCACCGGCGTCACGCTCGGCAGCCCAACGGTCAACATGGCGCTCAATACCAGCGACAGCCGCGCCATCGATCAGCTCCAGCTCCGCCTGCAGGACCAGGAAGCGGGAGACATCATCGCCGGCATGCACTACCCCATCATCCAGTCCAGCTACTCCAACCTCACCGGCAGCGGCGTCAATATCCCGGGACTGAACAGCGCCGGCCTCTCCAGCCAGCTCGCCGCGCTCGGGCTCAACTCCTCCAGCCTCAACCAGCAGACCATTCCGCAAATCCAGTATCAGGACCTCGGCCTGCAGATGAAGGCCACGCCCTACATCCATCGCGATCAGTCGGTCTCGCTCAAACTCGATCTCAAGATTCAGGCGCTCGGCGGGCACCTCCATCAACGACATCCCCATCCTGACCAACCGTCAGTTCACCGCCGATCTCGATCTGAAGGACGGCGCCAGCGCGATGGTGACCAGCAATCTTAGCTCGCAGGAGGCGAACGCCGTCAGCGGCCTTCCCGGCCTGAGCGAAATCCCCGGCCTGCAATCCACCACCAACAAAAACGTGCAAAGGAGCAACGACGAACTGGTCGTCCTCATCACCCCGCACGTCGTCCGCCTGCCCCATCCCAGCGGAGCAAGCCAGGTCATGCTGCTACCAACGCATCAGTAGGAACAGCGATCAGCGTCCACCAACGAATGTCATCCTGAGCGAAGCGAAGGACCTGCAGTTTCGCCCGCAGCACCAATGGCTGCGTCAGTCTTCACCCCTCAGGAATGCCGCCGTCGCTTCGTGGCGCCGCTCTCGCTCTTCTCAATGCGCTCGTGCAACAACTCCTTTGCCCGCTCCAGCACCCGCAGCCGGCTCTGCGATAAATTTTTCCCGGCGCGATTCACATAGAACGTCAGCATCCGCATCCCGGAGCTCGGTCCCTTCGGCGAAACTTTCTTGGAAGCAAGATTGCGCGCAATCGTCGCGGCATCTTTTTTAAACAGCCCGTCCTGCGGATAGGTCGACTCGGTGTTCACCCCGGCAGACCACTTTCGCTTTCCATGCGAGCTGCGATGAGAAGCGCCCCGCGTCGTCGGCTTCGTTGTGCGCTTGCGGGTGCTCCGGCTTTTCGACGTTGAGGCCTGTTTCGTGCCCGTTTTCCGTGCCTTCGCTCGTTTCTGCATATGTCCCTCCTTTTCTTCAGATGCGCAGAGGAAGTGGAAGCGTTCGATCCCCACTGGCTGTTCACGTCGCCGCAATCGCTCCTGACGCGGGCAACGTCCACCAATTTGCAACCGTCTTAAGAAGTATTGTCCGCCCCGATGTGCTTGCCGCCCTCTCGCGCAACACACCGCGGCCAAAGAACTCATTCCGAACTGACTGGAATCAACCAACTGGAGATCCCCTATGAAGCTGACATCCGAAAATCTGAAGACCCTGCACGGCCTCTACATCGCCCATCTCAAGAAAGCCCTGGACATGGAGCGTGAGATCACGAAGGCTCTTCCCAAGATGGTCGAAAAATCCACCACGCCGGAATTGGCAAATGCATTCCGCAGCCATCTCAAGGAAACGGAAGGGCACGTGTCACGGATCGAGCAGATTCTCGAACGGCACACCGGCTCCACGAAATCCGAAACCTGCAAGGTCATTAACGCTCTTGTCACTGAGGCGGAAGACGGCATCAAAGACGCCAAGGATCCCATGGTCCTCGACGTTACCCTCATCGCAGCTGGCCAGGAAGTAGAACACCACGAAATCGCAGTCTACGGCACGCTCCGCAGCTGGGCGCAGCTTATGAACCACAATGAAGATGTGGCGCTGCTCGAATCCACTCTGAAGGAAGAGAAAGCTGCCGACGAAAAGCTGACACGCATCTCGAGCGCGGCAAACGCCAGGGCCGCCGCGTAATCCCAACCGGGGCGCCGCCCACGCGGCGCCCCAACCTCGCCCGCATTTGAAGAAATGCAACGCACTCATGGGCCGCCGGTTGCCGAGGAATTGTGATTGAGAAGTACCGCCGACGTCCTCATCATCGGAGCTGGCGTCGCCGGTCTCATTGCGGCCGGCGAGCTGGCCTCCTCAGGAAGCCAAGCCATCCTGCTCGAAGCACGCGACCGCATCGGCGGACGCATCTTCACCCTTCACCCCGCTGACATCGAAGCTCCGGTAGAACTCGGCGCGGAGTTCATCCACGGTCGCCCTCCCGAACTGCTCCAGCTTTTCCATGACGCGCACATGCCGCTGCAGAAGATCACCGGTGTGAATGCCTGCTTTCGCGATGGAGAGTTAAGCGCCTGCCCAAAGGACGAAGCATTCGACCTGCTCGACCAGCTGGCTGATGTCGCCAGCCGCGAAGGCGATATGAGCTTCGCCGACTTCCTCGTGCGCCACCAACCCAGCCCAGAGCTCGCTGAGCGCGCCCGCTCCTTCGTCGAAGGCTTCAACGCCGCCGACGCGCGCCGCATCGGCATCGTCGCCCTCGCCCGCCAGCAGCAGGCCGAAGAAGAGATCGACGGCGACGAGTCCTCACGCTCCACCAGCGGTTACGATTTGCTCCCACAGCATCTCGCCAAGCGTGCAGAGCAGGCAGGCGCCCGCATCCTCCTGCGCTCCCCCGTCACATCCGTCGAGTGGAAGTCCGGCACGGTCAACGTGCACACTGGCTCCAGTGAGCAAACCACCTACTCCGCACCGAAGGCCATCATCACCGTGCCGCTCGGCATCCTGAAGGCGCGCAGCGTCGGCTTCGATCCTCAGCTGTCCCGCATCCTCGCTGCAGCAGACCGCATGGAGGCCGGCTCCGTCCGCCGCATGGTGCTGATCTTCCGCGCGCCGTTGTGGAACACCAGAATGCCAGGTATGCGCTTTCTCTTTGCGCCCAGCATGACTCCTGCCACCTTCTGGACCCAGCATCCTGGCGATGCTCCCATGCTCGTCGCGTGGGCAGGGGGCCCCAAAGCCGACGCAGTACCCAGTCCTGAGTACTTCCTCAATCAGGCTCTGCGCTCGCTTGAGCGCATCTTCTCGCTCGCGCCGCAGTCGCTCGACGCCGAATTACGTAACTGGTATATGCACGATTGGCAAAGCGATCCCTGGACGCTCGGCGCATATAGCTACGCGCCCGCCGGCGCCGCCGATTGTTCCGCCATCCTGGCAGAGCCGGTCAGCAACACTCTCTACTTCGCCGGCGAGCACACCGACACCACCGGCCACTGGGGCACCGTCCATGGAGCCCTGCGCTCCGGCCTGCGCGCCGCGCAGCAGGTTCTGAATCCCTGATGCACCAGGCTGGCGCGCAGCGAAATCAGCATCAGCCCAGAAATCCCCGGGACGTCAGCCCAAGAATCCCAGATTCGCCTGCGAGAAGTTGCCCAAGCTCGGCAGCACATAGGAAAGGTCAGCCGAAGCCACGCCGAACCACTGCGCCAGAGTCGCCGCATACTGCGAAGACGACGTCGTCGGAATCCAGCGGCCATTTTTGTCCGAATCATCCGGGCCGCCCAGCGCCAGTGTTGGGAAGGTGCCGTACATCCGGCCGCCCTGCACTGCGCCTCCCATGACGATGTGATGCCCGCCCCAGGCATGATCGCTTCCCTTCGCCGAATTCGGCTGGAAGGCCCGCGAGAAATCTGAGCAGGTAAACGTCGTCACCTGGTTTGCCAGTCCCAGCTCTTGGGTCGCGCTATAGAACGCGCTTAGTGCGGGACTCAGTTGCGAAAGCAGCGTCGCCTGGATCTGAAGCTGGTTGCCGTGGGTGTCAAAGTCACCGCCGCCCACGAAGAATATCTGCCGCTTCACTCCCAGCGCCGAGTGCACCTGCATCAGTTGTGCCACCTGTTTGAGTTGCAATCCAAACGGATTGCCTCCCCCGGTAGGAAAGGCCGTCTGCAACCCGCCGGCAGAGTTCAAGGCATCCATCAGCACAGTGTTATAGCGATACGCGTTCGATGTGATGTCATTGTCCGCCTGCACCAGCGACACGCCGGAGCTCAAGGTCGCCAGTTGCTGTGCGGTCTGCAGCCGCGACGAGCAATACTGTCCATCCGCGCAATACGGCGGAACCGCGCCCTGGCTGCCCAGCGACATCGCCTGCGTCGACTCACCATTGCAGAAGATCGTGTTTCCATCGAGCGAGCAGATCATCGGGACCTGCGCGCCGCTGTTGTACTGCACATTCAACCGGTCGGCGATTCTGCCCGCCCATCCGCTTTGCGTCCTTGCGCTGGTCGCCTGGTTCTGCCACTCCAGTTGCTGATCCGGATGTGAAAACAGATTGCTCGGCCGCGTCCCCTGGTTTGCCAGATACTGCGCCTGCGTCGTCGGCTGGATCAGCGTGCCCACGTTCGTCAGAAACGCCAGCTTGCCGCTGTTGTACAGCCCCTGCACCTCCGGCAGGTTCGGATGCACTGCGAAATTTGGCGTCGGCGACAGCGGAAGCAGCGCACTGCGAGACAACGCAACCGGCCCCCGCAAAGTCGCATAATTCCCGTAGCCCGTCGTATCGAACGGCACCAGCATGTTGTTCGAGTCGTTGCCGCCAAACAGGAATACGCATACCAGCGCGCGGTAATCCGATGTCGTCTGCGCCAGCGCATTCATTGCACCAAAGGGCCGCAGCCCCAGCGCGCTGCCGCCAGCCGCCATCGCTGCATAACTCAGAAAACTCCGTCGACTCGTTGTCATTTTTCACTCCAGTCCCACTGCGGCGTGCCCGCAGAAATATCAATGCATGATCTTGTATTCTGGCGACGTGACCACCAGGTAAGCCGCTACGCTGGCTCGCGCCGAAGGATTGCTCGCCGGTATGGCTGAAACGTTGTCGACAATCGCCGACCGTAGATCCGACGGCATCTGGCTGTGCATAAAGATCATGCCCAGGTAGTCCGCCAAGGCGCCCGGGTCCGAGGCTCTGCCGCCGAACTGTCCCGTCGCGCTGTAGTCCACCTGTAACCCGCTTGCGCTGTTGTGCATGACGTACGACGCCGCGTTCGCCAGCGGAATGATCGAGCCGGTATTCTCCAGCCCAAATTCCGGTGCGTTGGTTGTCGTCTCCGGCGCAACATAATCCGGCGGGAAGAAGTTGAACACCGACGGCGCGCCGAACGGTGGCTCCCCGATCGACACCAGTTGCCCATTGCCTACGTTGATGAACGGGTATGCCCCCGTCGGGTTCGTCGCAGCAGCGTTCAAACCGCGTGCTATGTCGACTAGCCACAGCGCCGGTTCCCGTAAATGTCCCGAATCGACCGTCGGGCTCGTCGCCAGCGAGTCGCCCGCCTGCGTATCGTTTGCGCGCGCCTCCTGATCCATCAGGATCGCCGTAATCACCGCTTTCATGTCCCCGCGCACGCCCTGCCCGTTGTCCGCAAACACCTGCGCCACGCGCGACACATACGCCGGGCTGGGGTTGCCGGCCACCAGATGCTGAATCAGTAGCCGGCTGACGAACGGGCCCACATTCGGATGGCTAAAGACGTTGTCCAGCGCACCTTGCAGGTCCTGGGTCGCGCTCTGCCCCGCCGGCAGCGTCACGCCGTTCAGCAGTGGCTTGGCGGTGTGCTCGTGCCGCAGGTCGACTGGCACCATCAGGTGATTCCAGTTCGCTGTAAAGTTCAGGTTCCCAGGTGTGCTGCCGTCCGCGTTCGCATAGGTCCAGCCCGTCAGCGCGCGCGCCATCGCCTCCACCTGCAACTCTGTGTACGCCGGAATCGTGTTTCCGTTGCTGTCGGTCTGTGGTGTTCCGTCCTGGTTCAGCAGGTCGGGACCCATAGTGAACAGTTGCATCAGCTCGCGCCCGTAGTTCTCATTCGCAATCTGTCCTGCAGGCGGCGCGGGGCTGTTCAGCATGTTCAGAAACGAGCCCATATTCGGCGAGAGCGTCATGTCCTGCATGATCTGCCGGTAGTTCGTGAATGCGTCTTTCAACAGCAGGTTCGCGTAGGGCGTAATCATGTAGCCGTTGTAAGAGGACGCGACCCATATCTGGCTCAATGCGAACGCCACCCGCTGCCGTAGCTGATCGTTCGCGGTCAGCGCGTTCTTGAACCAGTTCGACCGCACGCATACGGATGTGATCGACGCAGGCGAGCATTGCGATGGGGCCGTCGCCGGCAGCGCCGGCAGATACGTCCACGGTGTATTGAATTGCTCATTCAGAAATCCCTGCAGGCCCACCTGCTGCACATGCCGGATGCTCGCCTCGGTCGGTCCGAACGTCGACTGGTCCAGCAGACGCGCCGCGGCCGTGGCCGACGCCTGCATCGCGCCCAGCGGCACCGTCGACGTCACCGAATACACGGCACCGGGATATGGGTTCTTCACCGAAACCGTGATCTGGGTGCCGCTGCTTGTGACCGTCGTCTGCAGTTCACTCGCGGAGACCGCTGTCGTCGCCATCTGTGTCCCGGCTACCATCAGTTTTGCTCCCGCAATGAATCCATCGCCCTGTACATCCAGCAGGTAGCTGCCGCTCCCACCCGCCGGCGCCGCCGTTGCGGAAGTGATCACCGGAATGGGATCGTACAGCGCAACCGTTATTGATCCGGAAACCGTCGGCGTCTCTCTGCTCGCTGCCCGGATGGTTACGTAGTTCGCCGACGGTATATTCGTCGGTGGCGTATACACGCCGCTCATGGAAATCGAACCCGCGCCTGTTGCCGGACTCACCGTCCATATCGCCGTTTGATTCGAAGTACCGGCGACGACGGCGTTGTACGCCACAGGCGTGCCCGAGTTCGCCGACGTCGGTCCAGTCACGGTGACGCCCGTCGCCGCCACGGCGCTCAAAAATGAGCCATTCAGCAGAAACACGCCGCATAGAAACGCGCGGCCCCATAGGTGCCCCATCAATTGTGTCCAGACCCGTGTCATCAGCTCTCTTCCTCAGGCCGCGCAAGCATCACGAATGCGAAGCCATTGCGCCGCGAGATATGCCGTTCGTTCTGACCGGCATGCAACTGCAAAATCCAAGGAAGAGGTAAAAAGCACATCATCGCGTGGAAGCGTGCTAGCGGACCGCGTTTACCATCCGTGCCAGTACATGCCGGCGGCGGTCTCAAATGAAAAGGTTGTACAGTTTGTAACTGGATACGTGGCGTAATGCACTACCACTTTTTCGGCATTCTATCGGGCACCTATCGCGCCGGTTTGGCACACTCCATGCTCATCCAGCGCGTTCGCAGAGCGCCTCGCGCAATTCGTAACCGTTGAGGCAGTAGAGTTTTCACGCTGCCTCCTAAAAACTTCTCCGTCCGTGCGCGCAACGGGAAAATTCGCTGTGCATCCCCTGAGGAAAAAAACCTCGGATGCGCACAAAACTGTGTCCCTCATGTCCCTGACTCGGAAGGCTGGATGCGACGAGTCTCAACAGCCGACCAAAGGGAGGTGGATGGTGCTTCCATTCGTCCGCAAAGCCGGCACAATCATTGATCCCAGGCAAAGCCGCCTCTGGCGACAGCCAATGCCTTTCTGGGAAACCCCGGCAGACAACACCAAATTCTTGGCATAACAACTCGCCAAATTCTCTACACTGGAAATAGAGCGGTTTTGGCTGACTGCCTACCCGCTGGAATCGCCCGCACGCACAAGCTGCTAAGCCTTTTGTTTTGACGAATTTGCAGCTAACTCCCTTAACTGGACGAATTTAGCCGCCCGAAAGCGCTCTAAGCCATTGCAGCTCCAAGGCTTACTGCCTGGCCCTCCCGCACCGGAGGGGTGGGGGTAAGCGGCCCCGTGACCTGCCGCCCGGCAGTGCAGCCGCGATAAACTGGAATCACCGCTATGCCCGAAATCCAGCGCAGAAAATCTCTCACCGTACGCGTCGGCGAAGTCCGCGTCGGCTCCTCCGCCCCCGTCGTCGTCCAGTCGATGACCAACACCGACACCGCCGACATCGAGAGCACCGTTCAGCAGATCGCATCACTCGCCCGCGCCGGATCGGAGCTGGTCCGCATCACCGTCAACAACGACGACGCCGCCAAGGCAGTTCCCTACATCGTCGACGGTATCCGCGAAAAGGGCTGGACCACCCCCATCATCGGCGACTTCCATTACAACGGCCACCTGCTGCTCACCAAGTACCCCGCCTGCGCCCAGGCGCTCTCGAAGTACCGCATCAATCCCGGCAACGTCTCCATCGGCCGCAAGGACGACGACAACTTCCGCACCATGGTCGAGGTCGCCGTCAAGCATCAGAAGCCGGTGCGCATCGGCGTCAACTGGGGCTCGCTCGATCAGGCGCTGCTCACGCGCATGATGGATGAGAACTCCAGATTGGCAGAGCCGCTCGACGCCCGCGACGTCATGATGGAGGCCATGGTCCGTTCCGCTCTCGACAACGCCGAGGCCGCCGAGCGCTACGGACTCCGCCGCGACCAGATCATCCTCTCCGCCAAGGTCTCCGGCGTCCGCGATCTCATCGACGTCTACACCTCGCTCGCCGCCCGCACCGACCTCGCGCTCCACCTCGGCCTCACCGAAGCCGGCATGGGCATGAAGGGCATCGTCGCCTCCACTGCCGGCCTGGCGCCGCTGCTGCTCGCCGGCATCGGCGACACCATCCGCGTCTCCCTCACCCCCACCCCCGGCGGGGACCGCAGTGAGGAAGTCCGCTGCGCCCAGCAGATCCTGCAGGCGCTCTCCATCCGCTCATTCGCGCCCCAAGTGACCGCATGCCCCGGCTGCGGCCGCACCACCAGCACCTACTTCCAGGAGCTCGCCCAGCAGGTGCAGAACTACCTCACCGAGTCCATGCCCGAGTGGAAGAAGCAGTACCCCGGGGTGGAGGAGATGAAGCTGGCCGTCATGGGCTGCATCGTCAACGGCCCCGGCGAAAGCAAGCACGCCAACATCGGCATCTCGCTCCCCGGAACATTTGAAGAGCCGAAAGCTCCCGTCTACATCGACGGAAAGCTCGCCGTCACTCTCAAAGGCGACACCATCATCGCGGATTTCAAGCGCATCCTGAACGACTACGTGGCCAGCCACTACGGCAAGAGCGAGGAACCGGCCCTCACCGCGCACTGACGTTCTGGATGTGTCATCCGGGGCGGAGCGCCACCACAACGGCGTCGGATCGTTTCCGAAAATAGTGTCATCCTGAGCGGCGCGAAGGACCTGCAGTTTCAGCGATGAAGGCGCATGCGCGACCCACATCCACCAATGTGGGATCGCGCGCTTTCCACAACTGCCATAGCCTCGCAGCGTGCGAACGACTGTCGGTTACCTGCTGCTTCCGCTGCTGTCACTTCCGGGGATTCACGCTGCAGCGCGTTCTTGCCATCCTGCGTCGGAAGCGGCGCGTTACGACGGCAAAGACATCTGCATCACCGCACACGTCTACGACATCGCGCAGCTCCGCGATGGCACGCGCTTCCTCGACACCTGCAGCCCCGACACCAGCGACCAGGATTGCCGCTTCACCATCGCGAGCCTGCCCCGAGGACACCCGCGATGTGGGCGACCTGAGCGCGCTTCGCGGCAAGGATATTGAGTTGCGCGGCACCGTGCACAGCGTGAACGACCGCAGCCTGATCTATCTCAGCACCGCGCGGCAGTTGCACGGAGGCGCGGAGAAGTTCCACCCTAACCCTGCCCTGCTCGCCGGCTTCGGCGCCGAGCAAGGCAAAGCCCCGGTGCACGACCCGTCGCTCAGTGGCAACCACCACTTCAGCGTCTTCCGCGCAACTCACTAGCCTGGTGAGTTGTTGATTGGCTGGCAAGAGCTGTCATCCTTCGCGAAGCGAAGGACCTGCAGTCAGTGATGCAGGCATCGCGAGTGATCTCTGAGTTGTGCCACCCGCATCGTCAGCGCAACGGGCCTGCATGCTGGCGCAGCTCCGCGAGCGGATAAAACGTCCCGCGCCACACCACGCCGCCGCGTACCAGGGTCAGCACCGTCGACCGCACCATCGCGTACACGAACACCAGCGCTGCAACGGGAAACGTCAGCGCCCACCGCATCGTAGCGATGTCATTCGGATCGGCGAAGCGTCGGTACCGCCAGTACAGTGCCAACAGCGCTGCCACAGACACGAGACTCGGCCACAGCCACGCCCGATCCAGGGTTAGTCCCAGCAGGAGGCCGGCGAACGGAGCCAGGCACATCACTGTAGCCGCAATCGTTCCCGCAATCATCAGATCGGTCCGGAAGCGGAACGCCGCGAAGACGTTCTTGGTGAGGTTGTCCACCACGCCCCAGGCGCCACGCGCCCAGCGGATGCGCACCAGGTTGCGCCCGGTCGCGACGCGTGAAGCGAACCCGGCATGCTTGATGAGATAACCCATCCGCACGTCCTCGATCACCTCCATGCGCAGTTGTTCCCAACCGCCCACCCTGTCGTATACCGCACGCCTCATCAGGTTGAACGCTCCCACGCCGATCGCATCGCGCGCGTGCGGGTCCGCCACACGCCACAGCCGCGGCCCCCAGATCGACAGCACATGCAGGAACGGCAGCATCATCGCCTCTCCTGCGCTCCGCGCCACCACCGTCGGCACAATCAGCAGGTGGTCGCCACCCTCACGCTCCAGCCACGCCAGCGCGCGAGCCAGCGTGTCCTCGGCGAACACCACGTCGGCATCGGTGAACAGCAGCCACTCCCCTGTGGCTAGCGCCGCTCCGCGCGCCATCGCGTGCGGCTTGCCCAGCCACCCGGCGGGCAGTTCACGCACATGCTCCACCGCATACCGGACGACTCGGGTCGCGCAAGTGCATCCATCGCCGCACCGGTCTCATCCGTCGACCGGTCATCGACTGCGATCACCTCCAGGCCCACTCCCTTCGAGGCGAGGAGAGAGCGCAGACACAGCATCCACGTCGCGGGCCTCGTTGCGAGCGGGGACAATCACACTCACTGCCTCCGCATGCCGAATCGGATTTCTGCCGCAGCAGATCCGGCAGCCGCGACATACCCCGCAGCCACGCCACGGCTCGCGTCGCCCACAGCATCGCAACTCCCCACCCCACCGCAATCCCCGCCACTCGCAAGATCGTCATGCGATCTCGTCCTCCGGTGGGAGGAGTGGGGCAAATCGCGCGCCCAGAAACAAAATCCCCGCAGAGATCACGAGCGTCACCAGCGTCAGCCCGAGACCCAGTCGCAATCCGTGCCGGTCCGAGATCGCGCCGATCAACCTTGGCGAAGGCGCATCGCCCAGCGCATGGATCAGGAAGAGATTGAGTGCGATCGCGAAAGAGCGCACCACCGCCGAGACGGAGTTGACGATGGCGGTATTCAGCGGGCCAGTGTTGAGAAAGAGAAAGAACTCCGCCAGCAGGATCGAAGGCACCAGCAACGATCGTGGTCCAAAGAAGACCATCACGGCAGCCGGAAATGTAAGCACCGCGCTCCACGCCGAGACCAGATAGAGTGCACGATGATTGGTACGCAGCCAGCGCTGTGCAATCCATCCTCCAACGATCGTTCCCAGGATGCCGTCGATTACGGTCACGCCGCCCAGAAGCTGATTCGCACGCGAGAGCGAGTAGCCCTCCACGCGCGACAGGAATGTGGGCAGCCACACCGAGATGCCACCCATCGTGAACACCAGCATGGCCATGCCCAGCGTCGCGGTCCAATATGCCGGGTTGGTCAACATGCCCGTGATCGTCGCGCGCGTTGGGAGTGCGCCTTCAGCCGATCCGCGGAACCGCGCTCCGGCTCGCGAACGAAGAAGAGGATGAGCACCGCGATCAGCACACCCGGTGCAGCGCTCACCAGGAATGGCATGCGCCATCCATATGCCGATCCAAGCTGTCCTGCGATCAGATAGCCGAGCGCGGCGCCCACTGGAATGCTGAGATAGAACGATGCTCAGCAGCTTGATTTCGTATCCGCTCCGGATACATATCGGCGATCATCGCCGGCGCGAATACGCTGAAGGTAGCCTCGCCAATGCCGACGACTGCGTGCCGAAAATAGAGCTGCCCGTAGCTGTGCACGGTCGCGGTCAGCAGTGTCGCGACACTCCACAGCAGCGCTCCAGCCACGACCAGCGGCTTGCGCGGCACCCGGTCGCCGAGCCATCCGGTAAGCGGCGCCGCGAGCATGTAGGTGATGAAGAACGCAGTAGGTGAGCGCCCCCATCCGCTCATCGGTGGCGTGGAACTCGTGCTGCACCAGCGGCTGCACTCCGGGCAGCACGTAGCGATCAATGAAGTTGAAAAGGTTCAGTGCCGTCAGCAGGCCAAGCGCCCATGCAGCGTGGCCGTACCGTGGGTGCTCGTCGTGCGGCATCAATCGGCCTGAGCCGGAGCCTAACGCGTGCTCGCCGGCCGTGGCCAGCGTGCAGTCACGATCGTCGAAAGGCCACCGCGGGGACGGAAGTCGCCCTTCACCTCGGCCCATTCAGGATCGCAGGCCTTCACTACGTCGTCGAGCACCTGGTTCACCACGTTCTCCTGAAAGATGCCCAGGTTGCGGTAGCAGAACAGGTACTCCTTGAAGGACTTCAGCTCCAGGCAGCGCTCGCGCGGCATGTAGCGCAAGGTCACGACGCCGGCATCCGGCAGGCCGGTCTTGGGGCAGACCGAGGTGAACTCGGGATTGTCGATCACGATCTCGTAGCCGCGAAACTGGTTCTCCCAGGTCTCGATCTCAGGAAAATCCGTGGCAAGCCCCGCGCGTGCGTGTTCATCGGTATATCGCGGCGTGGTGGTCATTCTCATATTGTACCCATGAAGACTCCCTGCATCTTTCTGACTCCAAAGGCGCATGAAGCGCGTCTTATATACTTACCGACGGTTTAGGAACGAATGGCAGAAACCTCTAATGGCAGAGCGAACCCTCATTTTGTGGTCGCTCGCCGCAATCCTTCTGGTAGTTGTCTTCTTTGCTGGTGCGCAGGCTCACCCGCGAGGAGCTGCCGCTGCGCGTCGCGCAGGCCACCATGCAGGACCTGGTGACAACCGACAGCACCAACGGCAAAGTCGAGCCGCAGCATAACTTCGAGGCGCACGCTCCGGCGCCCGGCACGGTGAAGCGCCTCTACGTGCGTGCCGGAGAATCTGTGCCCAAGGGAAAGCTTTTGCTGTCGCTGGATGACGCCGATGCCGTCGCGCACAGCGCTGGCGCGCTTGCCTCCCTGCGCGGCGCGCAGGCGCAGTACCAGGCCACCCAGCAGGGCGGCACGCTGCAGGAGCGCTATTCGCTCTCCGGCGAGATGGCCAAAGCGCAGATGGATCGCGATCAGGCACAGCGCGATCTGGATGCCCTGAGGAAACTCGCTGCCCAGGGTGCCGCGGCGCCCAGCGAAGTCGCCTCGGCGCAACAGAGGCTGGACGCCGCCAACACGTCCCTTGCCACACTTCAAAAGAAGCAGACCGCAGCCCTTCTCGCCCGCCGACCTCGCCTACTCCAGGGCAGATCTGGAGCAGGCCCAGTCAGCCTATTCCGCCGCCAGCACCGTAGTGGCCAACTCGAACGTGCGGGCGCCTTTTGCGGGCACCGTTTATTCCCTGCCGGTCTCCGTATCCGAGTACGTCCATCCCGGCGATCTGCTGCTGCAGATGGCGGATCTTACCAAACTCCAGGTCCGGGCTTATTTCGACGAACCGGAACTGGGCGCGCTCCACGCCGGGCAGCCCGCAACCATCGTCTGGGATGCGCTGCCAAATCGTGCATGGCATGGACGAATCCTTAGCATGCCTTCGACCATCATTACCTATACGACTCGCAATGTTGGCGAGGTGCTCGTGAGCGTGGATGATGCCGACGGCAAGCTGCTGCCCAATACAAACGTGAAGGTCACCGTCACCGAACAGAAACTGGACAACGTGCTCACCATCCCGCGCGAAGCGCTGCATAGCGAGAACGGCAAGAGCTACGTCTATCTGCTGCATGGCAGGGTGCTCAGACGGCAACCGGTCACGGTCGGCGCGCTGAATCTAACTCAGGTGCAAATCGTCAAAGGGCTGGCAGAGAACGACACCGTAGCGCTGAGCACAACCAACGGCGAGCCCCTGGCGGAGGGTGTGCCCGTGCACATCGATCGCTAAGTATTCACCTAGTGTTCACCGCTATCAAATACCGGAATCGATACGTCTCATGCGCATTGTCCCCCTATTGCTCATCCTTTTGCTCGCGCCCTTCACCGCTCTGGCGCTCTCTCCGGAGGGCCGCACAGATGTGCTTCGCGATCTGCAGCAGGGCCGCGCCGACCACGCTTTTGAACTTCTCCAGCCCGCCACAGCACCGGGCAACAACGATGCCGAGGCGCAACAGCTTCTCTGCCGTCTGGCACTGCAACTGGAGCGATGGGACGAGGCAGTCGCCGCGTGTGAGAAAGCGGTCGTCCTGGACGACAACAGCAGCAACAATCATCTCTGGTACGGACGAGCGCTGGGCGAAAAAGCGAACCGCGTCTCCTTCATCAAAGCCTATGGCCTCGCCAAGCGGGTGAAAGCGGAGTTTGAAACAGCCGTAGTTCTCGATCCGCGCAACACGGAGGCGCTCTCGGATCTCGGCGAGTACTACACCGAGGCGCCGGCCATCGTCGGCGGCGGCAAGGACAAGGCGGCGGCCATCGCAGGCAAGCTCGACGATGTGGACCGCGCCCGCGCCGAGGAGCTGCGAGGCCGCATCGCCGCCAGCAACAAAGACATGCCCGCGGCAGAGCAGCACTTCCGCCAGGCGATCGCTGCCGCGCCACGATCGGCAAGCTACTGGATGGTCCTCGGCTCCTTCTACCAGAAGCAGAATGATCTCGGACGCATGCAGGATGCCATCCACTCCGGCCTGGAAGCCAATGGCGCGCACGGCGAGCCGCTCGTGGATGCAGCGCACCTGTTGACGCGCACCGGCCAGGATCCGCAGACGGTGGTCCGGTTGCTCCGCGAGTACCTCGCCTCTTCAGAAAAATCCGAGGATGAGCCGGCCTTCCGCGTGAACCTTCTCCTCGCCAATTTGCTGAACAAACAAGGTGACGCAGCGGGTGCAGCGCGGGAGATTCAGGCCGCATCAGACATCGCCAGCGTCTATCATCCAACCAGGCAGGTTGCTACCAACACCGGACGATAGAGTACAGGACACCGCCTTTTGCCATACGCGCTTTTTCGCTCGCGACTCGCCGTGCCCGCGCTTGCCGCCTTCGCGGTTTTGTCGATGACGTCACCGGCGCCGGCGAAGGCGCAGATCTCCTTTTACACGGCGGTAGACCTGGCGCTGCGCAACTCGCATGAGGTGAAGATGGCTGCAGCGGAAGTTGACCGCGCTGCGGCGGGCCTGCATGAATCGAAGGACGCATACCTTCCCACCATGGCGATTGGATCGAGCTTGGGTTACTCCTACGGATTCCCGGTCGGTCAACCTACGGTCGTCAATGCGACTGCGAATTCCCTCGCGCTTTCCTTCTCGCAGCCGTCCATGATCCGTTCCGCGCGTGCATCGCTCACCGCAGCGCAGGCTTCCCTGCGCGATACACGGGAAAAAATCGTCGCGGACACTGCCCTCGCTTACATCGAGCTGGATACCGGCCGCCGCGAACTCGAAGCACTCGACCAGCAGCACAGCTTCGGCGAGCGCCTGGTCGAGATTGAGCGAGAGCGCAACGCCGCGGGACTCTCCAGCGCCATGGACGTCACCCAGGCCGAATTGACCAACGCGCAGCTCGAGCTTCGCCGTCTGCATATCCAGGACCACATGAGTCTGTTGCGGTTGCGTCTCGCGAATCTCACTGGAGTGACTGAAAACTCAGTCGATCCGGAATCATCCTCGATCCCCGCAGCCCCAGTACCGCCCATCGCAACCACCCTGAACGCAACGCTGAATACCAGTGCCGCCATCGCTTCTTCCGAGGCGGACGCCCAGTCCAAGCAGTACATCGCGGCGGCCGACAGGGGCAAGATCTGGCGACCGGAAATTGCCTTCGGCATTCAATACAGCCGCTATGCAGAGTTCAACAACTACGCCGAGTACTATCTCCGCTTTCAACACAACAACTTCGATGTCGGCCTTAACATGACCCTCCCGATCTTTGACTCGCAGGCACGCGATCGCGCACGCGGGTCGGCAGCAGACGCTGTCCACGCGCGCGAACAGGCGAACCTCTTTCGTCTGCAATTGGGAGAACATACTCGCGAACTCTCCGGCGGTCTGGCGGAGTTGCGGGCGCAACAGAAAATCGCACAACTGCAGAGCGATTACGCGCAGGAAAATGTGGACGCCGTCATCACTCAGCTACAGCACGGAAGCGGCAACCCGAACGCCACTCCGCTGACCCCGCGCGATGAACAAAAGGCCCGCATCGAAGAACGCCGCCGCTATGTCGACAAGCTCGAGGCCGACTTCCAGCTCGTGCAGGCAGAGATACAGCTCCAGCGTTCGCTAGGCACCGTGGAAGAATGGGCCATGCAGGCGCCTCATCCATAGCGATTTACGGCCATTTCAGACCTCGGCACCTGCACCCTTTTCGAGGCGGTTTTCGCCGCTTATAGGGTGCTCCGGCTGGTACACTAGGGGTTAGACAATATGCCACTGAAGACGCTCTTTCTGAACCCGCCTTCCTTTGAAAACTTTGATGGCGGCGCAAGCAGCCGCTGGCCCGCAACGCGCGAGATCGAATCCTACTGGTACCCTGTCTGGCTTGCCTATCCTGCCGGACTGCTCGAGGGCTCGCGCCTCCTTGATGCCCCGCCACACCATGTCTCCGCTGAAGAGACCATCGAGATCGCGAAGGGCTACGAGTTTCTGGTTCTGTTCACCAGCACCGTCGGCTGGTCCGGCGATCACGGGCTGGCGCAGGCCATCAAGCGGGCGAACCCGTCCATCAAGATCGCCTTCGTCGGGCCGCCGGTCACCACCTCGCCGGATCGCGCGCTCAACGAGTGCCCGGTTATCGATTTCATCTGCCGCCGCGAATTCGATATGTCGGTGGTGGAGTTTGCGAACGGCAAGCCGCTGTCGGAAATTCTCGGCATCAGCTACCGCAACGCCGATGGCACGATCGCGCACAATCCAGATCGTCCGCAGCTCGAAGATCTGGATGCGATGCCCTGGGCCACGAAAATCTACAAGCGCGACATGGATGTGACGCGCTACAACGTCCCCTTCCTGCTGCATCCCTACATCGCGCTCTACTCCACGCGCGGCTGCCCGGCGCAGTGCACCTTCTGCCTCTGGCCGCAGACGCTTAGCGGACACGCCTGGCGCAAGCGCTCCACCGACGACGTGGCTGCGGAAATGAAGTGGGCAAAGGAGAACTTCCCGCAGGTGAAGGAGTTCTTCTTCGACGACGACACCTTCAACATCCAGAAGGCGCGCACCGTTGAGCTCTGCGAAAAGCTCAAGCCGCTCGGCATCACCTGGTCCTGCACCTCGCGCGTCACCACGGACCGCGAAACGCTGAAAGCGATGAAGGACGCCGGATGCCGGCTGCTGATCGTCGGCTACGAATCGGGCGATCCGCAGATTCTCAAGAACATCAAGAAGGGCGCGACCGTCGAGCGTGCACGCGCCTTCACCAAGGATTGCCACGATCTCGGCCTCACCATTCACGCCGATTTCATCCTCGGCCTGCCGGGCGAGACGAGAGAATCGATCCGCAACACCATCAACTTTGCCAAGTCGCTGGATTGCGAGACCATCCAGGTCTCCATCGCGCACGCCTATCCCGGCACCGAGTTTTACGACTTTGCCGAGAAGAACGGTTTCATCACGAATCACAACATGTCCGATTCGGGCGGTCACCAGATGGCCCACATCGAGTATCCCGGCCTGCCCGCCGAGTATGTGCTCGAGATGGTCCACCGCTTCTACGACGAGTATTATTTCCGGCCCAAGGCGGCAGCTCGCGTCGTCTGGAAGGCCATCGTGAACCGCGATGTGCCGCGCCTGTATCAGGAAGCCAAAAGCTTCATGAAGCTCCGCGCGCAGCGCAACAAGATCGTCAAGGACACCAAGCAGCAACAGGCAGCCGAAGACCGTGCCGGTCGTGAACGCCGGCGCCTGATCGGCGGCTCTGTTTCAATTAGAGGCGGCCTCCGGCCGCCTCTGCCGCTCGCGGAAACCCTGGATCGTTTTCAGAAAAAGTGTGGGTTTGCAACAAATGCTGACGCAGCTTCTTCGTTAAGAAAAGCTGCTCGTCGCGGATGTGGATAGAGAAAAGTATTTGTGGAACGGTGATGACCCTACGCCGATACATCATCCTCGCCATCGTCACGCTAACTTCGGCGCTGGGTGACACCTTCCTCGCCCACGGGATGAAGCAGCTTGGACCGGTTTCTCTGAACCATCTCAGCACGCTGATTGTCGCCCTGAAACTGCCATGGGTCCTCGCCGGCATCGTTCTGCTTATCGGTTTCTTCGCTTCCTACCTGACGGCGCTCTCGTGGGCAGACGTCACTTTTGTGCTCCCCGCTACCTCGTTCGCGTATGTGGTCGTTGCGCTCGTCTCCCGCTTCTGGCTGCATGAGCAGATCACGCCTGCGCGCTGGCTTGGCATCTTCTGCATCGTGGCCGGCGTCGGCTTCGTAACGCGGGGGCCCGCCTATACCGAGCACGCCGCGCCTGAAGCAGAAGCAGCTAAACCGCAGGAGCCTGCGGCATCTGCGCCCATCTGCGGCTCCATCGCTCAACAGGGAGCAAAACATTGATAGCGGGCGTCAACAGGTCTGGAGCTCACAGCCATGCTGGCGGTGAATATCGCTACGGCAACCGCAGGCGACATCCTCATCGCTTCCGCCTTCCGTCAGATCGGTGATCTGGATCTGATCATGGCGCGCGACGGCATGCTCGGCACAGTCCTCACTGTGCTTCGCAACGCTCGTTTTCTCGCGGCTTTGCCGCCATGGCGGTCAGCTTCTTCTCGCTTCTATTCACGCTGAGTCATGCGGATGTGAGTCTGGTAGCCCCGCCGCCGGATCGCTCACCTTTGTCACCAACGCCATCGCCGCCCGCATCTTCCTGAAGGAGCGCGTCGACCACCGCCGCTGGGTGGCCGCCATCTTCGTCTGCTGCGGCGTGGCGCTGCTCAAACATTGAGGCTGTGAATCGATACTCCATTCGCCGCGCATCGCGACTGCTCTTGCTCTGCGCCGCCGCACTTGTTATCTGCGCTGTCGCGTACTTACTCACGCCACCGCCAGACGTTCGCCATCGCCTGAGCATGGCTACTGCATATGCTGCTTTGTGCTTTCTAGCAGCGTCTCTCATGCTTGGGCCATGGAATGTGCTGCGCCGCCGGCCAACTCCGGTCAGTTACGATTTTCGTCGCGACGTCGGCATTATCGCCGGCATTCTCGCGCTGGTGCACACGGGAATCGGGCTCACCGTGCATCTGCGTGGCCGCATGTGGATGTACTTTTTTAAAGCTGTGCATCCACTGCGCCTCCAGGCCACTGCATTTGGCGCCGCCAATTACATCGGCCTCATTGCCGCCGCGTTGTTCGCAATGCTGCTTGCCCTTTCCAACGATTGGTCCCTCCGCGCTCTTGGAACGCCACGCTGGAAAAGCCTGCAACGCTGGACGTATGCGGCTTTCGTGCTGACGCTGGTCCACAGCGTTCTGTTCCAGTACGTAGAAAAACGCCGGGTGCCTTGGATCCTCTTCTTCGCAGCAACAGCACTGGCCACGCTTATTGTCCAATCGCTGGGATACCTGCAAAAGCGCAGGCACACGAAATCGCGTTAACGCACCGCGCTGCCGCTCACTTCCAGCTAGGCAGGTCGCCGGAGAGCGCGCGGTCCAGATACGTCGCAGCGCTGATCAGCGCCAGATGCGTCAGCGCCTGCGGGTAGTTTCCCAGATGCTGCCCGCTCCGTCCCAGCTCCTCCGCATACAACCCGACATGGTTGGCATAGCCCAGCATCTTTTCAAAAAGCAGCCGCGCCTTGTCCAGCTCTCCGGAACGGGCAAGGCACTCGATGAACCAGAAGGAGCACGCCGTAAACGCACCCTCGGTTCCCGCAAGGCCGTCGAGGCCGCTCTCTGTCTTGTAGCGGTACACCAGCGTGTCTACCGTCAGTTCCTCTTCGATCGCTTTCAAAGTGGAGAGCCAGCGAGGATCCGTCGGACTGATAAAGCGCATCAGCGGCATCAACAGCACGGCTGAATCCAGATCGTTCGAGCCCTGGCGCTGTACGAAAGACTTGCGCTCTTCGCTCCAGAAATTGTCGTGAATATCGTCGGCAATGGCATCGCGGGTCGCGATACATCCAATCCAGCGGCCCAACGAGCGAGCGCTTGTCCGCAAGCCGAATCGCGCGGTCGAACGCCACCCAGCACATCAGCCGCGAGTGCAGAAAGTTTTGGCGGCCGCCGCGGACCTCCCAGATGCCATCGTCCGGCCGATTCCAGTTTTTCGCCAGCCACTCCAACATGCGCTTCATGGAAAGCCAGCCATCGTGGCTGGTAGCTTCGCCATACTTGTTGGCCAGATACACCGCGTCCATCATCTCGCCATAGATATCGAGTTGCAGCTGGCTGTAGGCCGCGTTGCCGATGCGCACCGGGCGGGAGTCCTTGTAACCGCGCAGGTGATCGAGCGTCTCCTCCGGCACCTCATGTCTGCCATCGATGCCGTACAGGACCTGCAGCGGTCCTTGCTCGGAGTCATAATTCAGCAGCGAACCCAGCCACGTCTGAAACTGTTGCGCCTCCTCCACATAGCCCAGCCGCATCATGGCATACAAGCGTGAACGACGCATCGCGCAGCCATACGTACCGGTAGTCCCAGTTGCGCTCTCCACCTGGATGTTCCGGCAGCCCGAATGTCGGCGCAGGCGATGATCGAGCCGAACTCATGGTCCTGCATGAGCTTGAGCGTCAGCGCACGAGCGGTTGACCGTCTCCCGCCAGCGGCCGCTGTAGCGCGATTTTCCTGACCACTTGCGCCAGAAATCGACGGTCTCATCGAATCGCTGCTTCATCAGCTGCTCATCCAGCGACTTCTCCATCTCCGGCGCAGTCTTCGCTGAAGAGGAAGAAGTGATGGTCTCCCTCTTTCATCGTGAATGTCGTCACGGCACGCGTCGTCCTTCACTTCAAGCGGGATCGATGCCTGCAGCACCATCGGCAGAATGTCAGTGCCTTCGGGCCGAAAAACCACAGCGTCACCGCGGCGTTCCACCGTGTGCTTGCGCCGCGCGTAATCGAATGCGGGCTGCACTCCAGCTTGAATTTGATCTTGCCCTGGATAACGCGCACGGAACGAATCAACTGGTTCGGAACTTCATCCTTCAGAATCGGCATGAAATCGGCAATCTCGGCGATGCCGGTCTCGGAGAGAAAGCGGGTCACCAGTACATTGGTGTCGGGCAGATAGAGCTGCTTGCTGTTCTCTCCATCCAGTTCAGGCTGGATGCAGAAGAAGCCGCCCTTTTCCGGATCGAGCAGTGCTGCAAACACCGTAGGCGAATCGAATCGCGGAAAGCAGAAAAAATCGATGGACCCGTGCGTTCCCACCAGCGCAATCGATCGCATATTGCCGATCACGCCATAATCTTCAATCGGCTGAAACTCCATGAAGACTCCTCCGCCTCAATTTGGGGGACGTTGCTTGGATGAGAAGCAACGCCATGTGCGTAACCTGCAACCTTCTTAGCCGGCTACCTCAGCAAACGCATCAGCCCGCGCCTTGGCAGATCCGGCACAAGGTACTGCTTTCGATCGCCAGACTCGCGGCTCACGGCCTCTGCCGCCAGATATCCACTGCGCGCCGCGCCTTCCATCGTGGAGGGCCAGCCCGTAGCAGTCCAGTCGCCCGCAAGCATCAGCCCCGGCCAACCGCTCTCCGCTCCCGGCCGTGAGCGCATCCAGTCCGGGCACGATCGAGTACGTCGCGCGAACTTCCTTCACCACAGCCGCCTTCAGCAGGCGCGCCTCACGCATCGCAGGAAAGAAGAGCGCCAGCTCCCGGAGCAGCCAGATCGATGATCGCCTGCCGCTCCATCGGGACCAGCGACTTCGACGCGCTGACGACCAGCTCGATCAGATGGCCATCCCGCAGCGACTGGCGCTCCGGCTGGATGCGCGAGGTGTTGTAGAGCCACTGCATCGTAGTGTCGAGCAGCACGGCATGCTCCAGCTCGGTGATCTCGCGATCAAACCAGAGGTGTATTCCGGTTAGCGGCGAATGGCTGAAGCCCGCCAGCAGCCGCTCCAGCCGAGCGCGCGGCGCTCCCTCCGGCAACGCCGGCAGCAGCTTCTGCATTCCTTCAAACGAAAGCGCCAGCACAACCGCATCGAAGTTCTCAGTCCGCTCGCCCGACACGAAGCCGCCACTGCCCCGATGCGTCATCGCGGCATAAGCTTCTCACCGTGCTTCGCAGGTGAACCTTGCCGCCCGCGCGTTCAATGGCCGCTGCAACCTGGCCATACATCTCGCTCAACGGCACGCGCGGAACTCCCATGCGCCCCGCTTCCGCCGAAAACAAAAATGCTTCACGAAAGACCTTCGCCGCATAACGCAGCGGAGATGCGGTCGGGATCTTCGTTCAACGCGCTGAACAATACCGGCTTCCAGAAGTGCTCTACCGCACGCTTCGTCTGCCCTGTGCTCTGCAACCAATCCGCAAAATTCTGGCGGTCGTCTTCCGGCCGGCTGCCTCTGAGAAAGCGCTGCAATGGCGCGGGCGATCGCCATCTTGTCGCGCAGCCCGAGTGCTTTCGCCAGCCAGAAACGATGGCGTGCTGTGCAGCGGAGCGGGAAGCCGCGCGGGCTTCAGCTTCGTTCGCCTGCCACCGGGCTCCAGAAACGTGATGCCGTCGGACCAGCGCATCGCGTCTTCTGCGCCGGCGCGCCGCAGCAGATCCAGGATATTCGTGCAGCAGCCAAGGACAATGTGCTGGCAGTTGTCGATGACTTCACCAACGCCTGGATGCAGATAGGATGAAGCGCGTCCGCCGACGTACGGCCTTCGCTCGAACAGCTCCACTGCGTAGCCGTCCTGCGCCAACGCGCATGCCGCCGCCAGTCCCGCGACGCCGCCGCCCACCACCGCGACGCGGCGTATGCGTCGTGGGATGCTCATCGCGCACCACCTCGCAGGCGCAGCGGCAGCATCCGCATCATGCCGCCGGAAAGAATAAGCAGCTTCTGCCACGTAGGAACCTGCACTCGCGTGGTAAAGACATCGAAGCGCTGCTCCTCAATCCTTTGTCAGCAATCGCGAGTAGATTTTCACCAGCACTCGCAGCGCGGGACGGCTGTCTGCGCTGATCAGGGGCAGCAACCGATCTGCGGATTTGTAGTAGGCACGTGCGCGCCTCGCAACGCCGGCCAGCGCCAGCCGCTGCGCTCGGTGAGTTCCCTGCCCGTCTTCACATGGGCCAACTCGACAGCAGTCGTGCCACATCCTTTGAGATCGTCGCACGGGATGTACACGCGGCCGCGCTCCGCATCTTCGCGCACATCGCGCAGGATATTGGTCAACTGGAAAGCAATGCCGGTTTCCTCGGCAAGCTTCTCCGCGGCGGGGCTGCTATAACCAAAGATCCGAATGCAGACCAGACCCACGACCGACGCAACGTAGTAGCAGTATTGATATAGCTCGGTGAATGTCGCAAAGGTATTCAGCCCGTCGGCATCCACGGCGACCTGCCGTCTCTGGCTGCAGATCCATGGCGGTGCCGTGAATCAGTTGCTCCAGCAGCTCGTCTGGAATATTGAATCGCTGTTGCGTGTCGCGGACGGCGACGAAGACTGGATCAGCTCGTGTCCGTCTCCATCGCGCCATGCGGCTGTCCAGCTGCGCCAGCTCCTCGCGCCTTGTCGCGTGGTCCTTCGACTCGTCATCCGAGATGTCGTCGGCATGCCGCATGAACGCGTAGACGGCGCACATGGCGTCGCGCTTATGCGCAGGCAGCGCGACAAAGGCGTAGTAGAAGTTTTTTGCCTCTCGTTTGGCGATCGCCCGGCACGCGGCATAGGCCGCTTCTATCGGCTGCGATTGCGTCAAGCCATCGTTCCTGCCGGCCGCACTCCCGGCACAAAGCGGCCAGCCAGCGCATGCAGCAGCAGCAGCGCCTTGCGCGGCTTCGATATCGTCGGCCTCGCCGACAGCACATCATACTGTCGCGCCTCGATCGCGCGCAGAATCTCCAGGCCACCGCGCGTGAACAGGTCCAGATCGACAGCGAGTTCCCGGTCCACCATGCCAATCAGTTTTGCGCCCCGCGCAAACATCGCTCGCGTGTCGGCGATCTGCTCCCGCATCAGCGCGCGAAATGCCGGCGTTGCCGCGACTATTGGCGATCGTCGCCTCGTCCACGCCTGCCGCAGTCATCGCGTCCTGCGGAAGATAAATGCGCCCGCGCGCGAAGTCTTCACGAACGTCCTGCCAGAAATTTGCAAGCTGCAGAGCGCTGCAGGTCTCGATCGGATAGCGCAAACCGCTCCTCATCGCGATAGCCACACGCATACAGCACCAGCCGTCCTACCGGGTTGGCGGAGTAGCGGCAATAGCCCAGAACATCTGTCCATCGATGCATAGCGAGTGACCGTCTGATCCTGCCGGAAAGCGGTCAGCAGGTCGGCGAAGGGCTCCTTCGGAATATCGCAGATGCGGATCGTCTCTCGCAGCGCGACAAAGACCGGATGCCTCGCCTCGCCTCGATAGCAGGCATCGAGCTGCTCTCCCCAGATATCGAGCAGCGCCAGAGCCTGCGCCTGGCTTCCTACTTCGTCTCCCAGATCGTCGGAGATGCGGCAGTAGGCATAGATGCTGTGAAAGTGCGGCCGCAGGCGTTTCGGCAGAAGCCAGGAAGCGACATGGAAGTTTTCGTAGTGCGATTCCGCCAGCTCGCGGCAGTATTGCTGCGCCTCTGCCAGCGTCGGCGTGCGGTCCGGAATCCGATACGAGGACGGAAGCGAGGCCCAGCCCTGTTCCGCCAGCGCATTCGTATCCGTTACTGTGCTCTGCGCCGCCATCATGGCAGGATCACCGTCTTGATCTCGTTGGTGCGGCGCATCATTCCCTGAAATACGGAAACCAGATCGCGCAGAGGAGCATGCCCGGTGATAAACGCGTCCGCATCGAAGGACGGATTGGCAATCAGCGCAAGCGCTCTGCGGCAGACCGCCGGAGTGTGGTGAAAGCTCGCCTTGAGTTCGATATCGTTGTAGTGCAGGTGGTTGGTGTCCAGATCGACGCGCGTTCCTTTCGCCGGACCGCCGAAGAAGTTCACCAGGCCGCCGCGGCGCACCATGTCCACCGCCCACTGCCAGGTCAGCGGCAGAGCCACCGCCTCAATCGCGATATCGACGCCGCGATGGTCGGGCGTCAATGCACGGACCGCGGCAATGGAATCCTTCACCTTGGTCGTCTGCACCACATGCTGCGCGCCCAGCCGCCGCGCCGCCGTTACCTGCTGATCGTGCTTCACCACGGCGATCACGTGGACGCCAGCCAGCGCCGCGGCATGAATCATCAACAGCCCAATCGGCCCTGCGCCGATCACGGCCATCGTGTCGCCGCGCTGCGCACGGCTCTCCTCGAGTCCGCGCAGGACGCACGCCAGTGGTTCCGTCAGCGCCGCGTGCTCGTCCGTCACATGAGCCGGAATCTCCAGCGTATTCTTTTCCACGATGCGCGCCGGCACGCGAATCCACTCGGCATAGGCGCCGTTGTTGAACAGCAGGTCTTCACACAGATTCTGCTGGCCGTGCTGGCACCAGTAGCAACGGTCGCATGGCGCGGAATTCAGCGCGACGACGCGCATTCCCGGACGAAAGGCCGATACTCCCTCACCCACAGCCGCCACGACGCCCGCCAACTCATGTCCGAAGAGGGCGGGCATGTTCAGCATCTTGGCGTGATAGCCCCGGCGATAGGTCTTCAGGTCCGTTCCGCAGGTCAGGGCGGCGTCGAACGCGCACGACGATCTCGCCCGCTCCGGGCAAAGGCCGCTCTACGTCCTCGATCCGGACATCTTCCTTGCCGTACAGTACGGCTGCCTGCATGCCTGTCGCCATTGCCCTATTTTCTCAGATTGCGCCGGGCCTTAGCTTCCCGGCTCAATCATGATCTTCATGGAATCCGGATGCGGTTCCGAGGCAAACGCAATTGCCTCTGCTGCCCGCGAGAGTGGAAACCGGTGCGAAATGAGCCGTGTCAGGTCGTAGCCCTGCGTGTAGCCATCCACCACCATCCGTACGCCCTCATCCTGAATCTCGGCGGATGAGCTGTACGAACCCATCAAAGTCTTCTCGTCCATGCATACGACAGCCGGATCGAACGTAGCCTCTCCATGCTGTGTCTGCGCAAACAACATGATGCGCCCTCCGGGACGCGCCGCATCGATTGCCGTGCGAATCAGCGCGTTGCCGCCCACAGCCAGCAGAACGGCGTCGGCGCCCCGGCCTTCGCTCTCCTCGCGAATGCGCTCCACAACGTCTTCCGTGCTCGCGTCGATCGGATGCTCCAGCCCGAAGGTTCGCGCCACAGCGTGGCGCTGGGGGTACAGATCCGAAGTCACAACCTTGGCGCCGGTGCGCCTGGCAAGCGTTGCCAGCAGGATGCCAATCGGCCCCTGTCCGATCACCAGCACCGTCTCGTCCGGCTCGCAGATGAAGCGACCGCACGCCCTTGTACGTGGTGTTCAGCGGCTCGATAAAGGCCGCCTGTTCAAACGGAACATCAGCCGGTATTTTGACCAGACCGCGGCGCACAATCCAGTCCATCACCCGCACATACTCCGCAAAGCCGCCGCCGGAAGGTTCAAACCCGGCCGTGCACCCGACATTCTTGTAGGCCGGGCACTGCGCAAAGGTCTTCTTCCGGCAGTAGTAGCAATCGCCGCACGGCACGTGGTGAAAGACCATGGCATGATCTCCGACCTCGAAGTCGTGCACGCCCTCGCCCACAGCCGCGATCACGCCTGCCGTCTCATGGCCGAAGATGCGCGGCGCCGAGTGCGAGCCGGTATGAATCTTCTTGAGATCGGTGCCGCAGATGCCGCACGTCGCCACCCGCAGAAGCACTTCGCCCGGCCCGATGCGCGGCACCGGCACCGTCTCCACCCGCACGTCGTTCACGCCGCGGTAGACAGCCGCCTGCATTGTCTCCGGAATACGGAGCGACCGGTCTAGTTCTTTCTCAACCGTTGCTGTCTGCATATCTTCCTTCGCCGATCCATCGGCGGAGCGCCTGGCCCAGCGCCTCTGCGCCGCTCTTGCTGTTTCTTCCCATCCGCAGCAGCGGCGCCACATAGCGCGGATGAGTCAAAGCGTATGCGGCCACCTGTCTGGTGCGCAACTGCTTCTCCTGGTCCAGAAAGTAATTGAAATCCGGCAGGTCCTCAGTGGCAATATCGGTGACTGCCTTCCAGCAATAGAACGGCACGCCCGCGGCGCGTGCCAGCCGCGCGACGGCCGCCGCTTCCATGTCCACCAGCGAGGCGCCATAGCTCTCCGCAACCTGACGTTTCTCCTCTCGTCCGGCAACGTGATCCAGCGTCACCAGCTTGATCGGACTCGCTGACCGCCGACGTGGCATATCGCTCGCCAGCTCGCCGGATCGATCACCTCGCCCACCTCGTAGGCCGTTCCCGGCTGCACTCCGCAGGAGGCTCCACCCGCCCAGCCGATCGACACCAGCGCGTCCAGGCTGCCATAGGTCTCCGCGATGGCGACCGCCTGCTCTGCGCGCACAACACCCATGCCCTTCGCGACCGCAATCAGCGCGACATCGCCCCGCTGTGTCAGAAATGCGCCATCGGGCTGCCGCGACCAGTCGCTCACCAGGGGCTTCAACTCCCCGGAGAGCGCCGCGATGATGCCGATCCGATAGCTCATGTGGCAGGCGCATATCCGTGCGCGCGAAACCAGTCGATCGCCGCCCGAAGCGCCGCGTACACCGGCACAATCCGGAAGCCCAGCTCCCGCTCCGCCTTCGCTGAGGAGGCAAACATCTTTTTCTTTCCCATCCGCACCGCCTCCACCGTGGCCCGCGGCTCCTTGCCGCGCAGCCGTCCCGTGACCGTCTCATCGAAGAACGCAAACGCCATCGCCACCGCATGCGGCACCTTCATGCGTCGGCGACGGTAGGCCGGTAATGGCGGACATCTTGTCCAGTATCTGCTTCAGCGAGAGATTCTCGCCACCCAGGATGTATCGCTCGCCCGGCTGCGCCGCGCTCCAGCGCCGCCACGTGCATGCGCGCCACTTCATCGACATCCACCAGGTTCAGCCCCGTATCCACATACGCCGGAAACTTGCGGTTGAGAAAATCGACGACGATCTGCCCCGTCGGAGTGGGCTTGATGTCGTTCGCGCCGATCGGCGTCGTCGGGTTCAGCACGATCACGTGTTGGCCGTCTCGTGCCGCAGCGATCGCCTCCTGCTCGGCAAGATACTTCGAGCGCTTGTAATGCCCGATCATATCGTCGAGTGAGACCGGCGTGTTCTCATCCACGATCGTGCCGTCCTCGCGGAAGCCCATCGTCGCCACGCTCGAGGTGTAGACGACCTGCGCTCACGCCAACCTCGCGGGCCAGCGCCAGCAGGTTGCGCGTGCCGTCGACATTCGCCGCGTACATGGCCTGCGGATCGCGCACCCACAGACGATAGTCCGCCGCCACATGGACCAGCACTTCGCAGTCGCTCAGCGCGGAACGAAAGCTTTCCGGATTGCGAAGATCGCCGGTCACTGTCTCGGCGGAGAGGCCTTCCAGGTTATCGAGACGGCTGGTGGACCTGACAAGAAGATGCAGCCGTGCACCCTGCGCGGCAAACGCGCGCGCCACATGACTGCCAACAAAGCCGGTTGCCCCTGTCAGGAAGACGTTCATGCGTGATCAGGCGAGCATGATCGAGCGCAGAGTGAGAGCGCCGTGCGCGACGAGCTTAATCGAGCTTCTCGGCTTCGATCCCGATGCCCTTTTCCCCCGCCGCCTTCTTCTCCCGGTACTTCTTCATCCAGGCTTCGAAGCTCTTGCCTGCTGCGGTGTCGCGTCCGGTAAAGGCCAGAGCCGCAATGTCGGCGTAGCTGATGGTGGCTTGCTCCGTTCCTTGGCCGGGATCACTCGCACTGCGGAGCCAGCGAGCGTGGCGGCAGACCGGCGGTCGAACACATAGCCTTCGACGATGCTGCCATCCTTCAACGTCAATTGGATATCGCCGCGATAGTCGAAGGCCTTTTCGAGCGCGATGCGCAATCTCTTCCTCGCTCGCCAGTTGCGGGATCCAGCCCTCCAGATTGCTCGTGCTCAAACCCTGCAGCCACCTCCTGCGTGTCCGGCGACAGCTGCTGCACTGCAACTCGTCTGCTCGCTCATACGTGCGACTCCTTCCAGCTCATTGCTCTGCGTGACGAAGCGATCTGCACCAGCGGTGCGCGGCCATGCTCGAGCGGCTGATTCAACAGGTCCAGTGCGCCGCGATCCTCGTATAGCGCTGGAGAGGGTGGCCTTCACCATGCCCCAGAAGCCGGACAGCGAGGTGAAGCCGTGGTGTACCGTGGACGGCTCATAGCCGCAGCTCACCATGCAGTTCGCGCACTTGCGGATTGCCGCTCTCCGTGCCGTAGTGGCTCCAGTCCGTGGTTTCGATCAGTTCGCTGATAGGTGTCGGCATAGCCGTCCTGCAGCAGATAGCAAGGCTTCTGCCAGCCGAAGATGTTGAATGCGGGCGAGCCCCAGGGGGTGCACTGGTAGTCGCGCTTGCCCATCAGGAATTCCAGAAACAGCGGCGACATATTGAACTTCCACTCCTTCTTGCGGTTCGACAGGATCGCGCGGAACAGCCTGCGCGAGCGCGCGCGTCCCAGGAAGTGCTTCTGGTCCGGAGCCTTGTCGTAGGTATAGCCCGGGACTCAGCACCATGCCCTCGACGCCGAATCGACATCACCTCATCGAAGAAGCGCGCGCACGCTGTTCGGGTCTGCGCCGTCAAAGAGCGTCGTGTTGGTCGTCACGCGGAAGCCACGCGGCGACCGCTTCGCGGATGCCGGCAACCGCCTGGTCATATCCGCCTTCGCGGCAGACCGAGAAATCATGGTGCTCGCGCTGCCCATCCAGGTGGACAGAAAAGGTGAGGTACTTGCTCGGCTTGAAGAGTCCGATCTTCTCCTTCAGCAGCAGCGCGTTGGTGCACAGGTAGATGTACTTCTTGCGCGCGATCAGTCCCTCGACGATCTCGACGATCTGCGGGTGCATCAGGGGCTCGCCGCCGGGAATCGAGACCATCGGCGCCCCGCATTCCTCCACGGCGCGGAAGCACTCCTCCGGAGTCAGCTCCTGCTTCAGAATGTGGGCCGGATACTGGATCTTGCCGCAGCCGGCGCATGCCAGGTTGCAGCGGAAGAGCGGCTCCAGCATCAGGACCAGCGGATAGCGCTCGCGCCCGCTTCAGCCGCTGCTTCAGCACATAGGTGGCCACCGTCCACATCTGTGAAATCGGTACTGCCATAGTTACGTTTCTCCGTTCACGCCGTCAGCGCTGTTTGATTGGCTCAGCCGGCTATTCGGCCGGCGCGCTCATGGCCCGGCGATAATTCGTCAGGGCCAGCAATGGAAACACATCGCGATAGGTGTGATACGCGAGATAGAAGACGCGCGGGAAGCCGGTGCCGGTAATGATCGCCTCACGCGTCTTGCCCTCGCCCATGCTCTCGTCCCAGGAGCCATCCGCGCGCTGCCGTTCCAGCAGCCAGCGCACGCCCTTGGCAACCGAGTCGCTGCGCGTGTCGCCCGCCGCGAGCAGTCCAAGGATCCCCCACGCCGTCTGCGATGGCGTGCTCACGCCCACGCCGCGGGTGATCGGATCGTCGTAGCTGTGGCAGCTCTCGCCCCAGCCTCCGTCCGCGTTCTGCACCGAGCGGATCCACTCCGCCGCCTGCTGGATCTCCGGCTCGTGATTCCACATCCCGATCGCTTCCAGCCCGCGCAGCACCAGGAATGTTCCGTAGAGGTAGTTCACGCCCCAGCGCCCAAACCAGCTTCCATCCGGCTCCTGCTCCTTCAGGATGAACTGAATCGCCCGCTCGATGCGCTTGTCCCTGCGCGTGTAGCCGTAGGTCGCCAGCATCTCCAGGATGCGTCCCGTGATGTCGACCGTCGGCGGATCCAGCATCGCGTTGTGATCGGCAAACGGGATGTGCTGGAAGATCATCTTCGTGTTGTTTTTGTCGAAGCTCGCCCAGCCGCCGTTCTTGCACTGCATGGCGAAGATCCAATCGATCGCGCGCCGCGACACTTCGTACTGGTAGCGCTCGCGCGGATTATCGACCTTGTTCAGCGCCAGCAGCACCTGCGCGGAATCGTCCGTATCCGGATAGAACTCGTTGTTGTATTCGAAATACCAGCCGCCGGGCTGCGCATTGCGCACCTTCACCGCCCAGTCGCCCTTGTGGCGCACTTCCTTCGCCAGCATCCAGTCCGCCGCCTTCAGCAGACGCGGATCGGTGCGCGAAACGCCGGCCTCGCCCAGCGCGTAGACCATCTGCGCCGTATCCCACACCGGCGAGACACAGGGCTGCATGCGGAACGTCGGCTCGGGATAATCTGGCGTGCCCTCCGGCTCGTCGATGCCCAGCTTCTCAAACTCATCCATCGCGCGGATGAAGTGCGGATCGTCTTCCGAATAGCCCAGCACGCGCAGCGCGATGATCGCGTTCATCATCGCGGGATAAATCGCGCCCAGGCCGTCGGACATCTCGAACCGCTCCAGCATCCACTTCTCCGCCTTGCGCAGCGCCATCGCGCGCAGCGGACGGATATGCACCCGCTCTGCCCAGTGCACCATGCGGTCGAGCAGCAGGAAGAAGTTCCGCCAGCTGACGATCTTGTCCCGGTTCCAGCGCAGCTTCAGGCTGGCCTTGTCGCGGCCGCCGACAAAGAGCTCGTCGATGCCCCGCTCCGCCGGAATCTTCTTGAATGGCTTCTTCGCGTAAGCAATGGACAGCGGCACCAGGATCGCGCGCGACCACGAAGAAATCTCGTAGATGTTGAAGTAGAACCACTTCGGCGCGAGCACGATCTCCGGCGGAATGGCCGGCACCGCATCGTAGTCGTACTGCCCCAGCGCACAGAGATAGATCTTCGTAAAGGTGTTGCACTTCACCACGCCGCCATGCGCCCGGATCCACGCGCGCGCCTTCACCATCAGCGGCTCTTCCGCCGAGATGCCCATCAGCTTGCAGGCGAAATAGCACTTCACCGCCAGGCTGATATTGCCCGGACCGCCGGGATAAATGCTCCAGCTGCCGTCTTCGTTCTGGTAGCGCAGCATCTCGGTGAGCGCGCGCTGCATGCGCCCGCGGATCTTGGGATCGACTGTCTCCAGCAGCACATGCAGGAAGATGTAATCGGCCTCCAGCATGCCGTCGGCTTCGAGCTCGCCGACCCAGTGGCCGTCCTCGCTGCTGCATCTCGAAGATGTGCTGTTTCGAAGCCTCGACTGCTTCGTCTACCTGGTCCAGGCCGGCATCGATGCGCCCAAACTTTGGCTGCGCGGCTGGGCGGCTGCATCTGCTGCACAGGAGCCCTCAGCGGGTTCTCATCCACAGTTCGATTCATGCCATCTCTTTCGCAACGAAAGCACTTTCCTATCCATGTAGATCGATCAGCAGCTGCGACTGTGGCCTTTTCTTTCAAGGAAAGGCCGCGCCGACATACGATCTCCGACTAACCCACAGCGACGGTGGAAACGTGCTCTAGCGGGCCGCGACTGCCGCCGGTCCTATCGCCTGCACGATCTCCGCCGGAAGCCCGAAGCGCACATTCTCCGGCATCACTTCCACTTCTTCGACGGTCCCAAAGCCCTTATCCCGCAGATACGCAACCACTTCTGAAACCAGAATCTCCGGCGCCGACGCGCCCGCCGTGACCGCAACCGTCGAAACGCCCTCCAGCCACGCCGGCTGGATCGCATTCGAGTTATCAATCAGATGCGCCACCGTGTTCAGGTTGCGCGAAACTTCTACCAGCCGGTTCGAATTCGAGCTGTTCGTCGATCCCACCACCAGCACCAGGTCCGCCGCGTGCGCCACGTTCTTCACCGCTACCTGCCGGTTCTCCGTCGCGTAGCAGATGTCCTGCGAATGCGGCCCCACGATGTTCGGAAACTTCTCCTTAAGCGCTTGGATGATGTCCCGCGCCTCATCGAGGCTCAAAGTGGTTTGCGTCAGATAGGCCACGCGATTTGGATCGGGCACCTGGAGCGACGCCACCTCCTGCGCCGAGGAAACCACCTGGGTCACATCCGGAGCCTCGCCCAGCGTGCCCTCGATCTCGTCGTGGTCGCGATGGCCGATCAGCACCAGCGAATAACCCTGCCGGGCAAACTTTACCGCTTCGACATGTACCTTGGTGACCAGCGGACATGTCGCATCGATCACCTTGAGACCGCGCTCCTTGGAGCGCTGCCGCACCGCCGGCGACACGCCATGCGCGGAGTAGATCACGCGCATTCCCTCGGGCACATCGTCGATGTCATCGACAAAGATCGCGCCCTTCTCCGCTAACTCATTCACCACAAAGCTGTTGTGAACAATCTCCTTGCGCACGTAAATGGGCGCGCCAAAGGTCTCGAGCGCAATCCGCACGATGTCCACCGCCCGCACCACACCGGCGCAGAAGCCACGCGGCTTCAGCAGCATGACGCGCTTTGTCGGTTCGGTTCGTCGGCTACAGGCTCAGCGGCAGGGGACTCGATAGGGTAGGAAGTCACAATCCCTAGTATACCGGCCAGGGGACTGCTTGTCAGGCAAGATTGCACCATTTGCAGTGCTGATTCCCTCACAGACGCCGGCAGCCTCGGCAAGCATCTGCTCGGCATGGCGCAGAGAGGTCTCCGACCTTTTTGCTCCGCTCAACATGCGCGCGACTTCCTCCACGCGCTCGGCCGGCGTCCAGGCTGCGAACCGCGGTGCGTGTTCGGCCCTTCTCTTCGCTCTTCTCCACTACGAAGTGCTGGGTGGCAAACGCCGCGATCTGCGGCAGATGCGTGACGCAAAGCACCTGTTGCGAGCGGCTCAGCACCTTCAACTTCTGTCCCACGGCCTCCGCCGCCCGGCCGCCGATGCCGATGTCGATCTCATCAAAGACCAGCGTGCGCGGCAGCAGCGTCCTGCGCTTCCCCTTACCCGCCCGCGCCGCGCCTTCTTCCACGCTGACCTTCAGTGCCAGCAGAACACGGCTCATCTCTCCGCCGGAGGCAATCTGATCCAGCGGCTTCAGTGGCTCGCCGGGATTGGTCGCGATGCTGGCACGCGATCGCGTCCCAGCCGTGCGCCGGCCCAGTGCGCCTCCTCCTTCTGCGCATCCACCTCGACGGCAAAGCGCGCCTTCATCGCCAGGTCATTGATCTGCCGCTCTGCCATCCCGGCCAGCTTCTTCGCCGCGGCCGTGCGCGCCGCCGTCAGCACCTCTGCTTCACGGCGATATTCCGCCGCCGCATCCGCAAGCTGCTTTCGCAGCTCGGCCAGCACCGCGTCGCGGTTCTCAATTTCGTTCAGCTTCGCCGCAACATCCTGCCCGTAGGCGATCACGTCGCCGACGCTCGCGCCGTATTTGCGCTTCAGCCGGTCCAGCAGCGCAAGCCGGTCTTCAATCTCGGCCAGCCGCTCGGGCGAGCCTGGATGCCCTCCCCGAAATCGCGCACCGTCTCGGCAACGTCTTCCACCGTCGCGCGCGCCGAGGCCAACTGGTGCGCCGCATCGCCAAAGCGCGGCTCATAGCGCGCCAGCTCTTCCAGGTGGCGCTCGGCGGCACGCAGCGACGCCTCCGCCGCATTGCTGCCGTCGTAGAGCTGCTCATACGCGCTCATCGCGGCCGCGTAGAGCTTCTCCGCATTGCTCAGCACGCGCTTCTCCGTCTCGAGCTGCCCATCCTCCCCATCGCGCAGCCCGGCCGACTCGATCTCGCGCGACTGGAAGCGCCACAGGTCGGCCATGCGCAGCCGCTCCTGCTCATCGCTCTCCAGCGATCTGCAGCTTGTCCGCGCATTCGCGCCACGCCGCATATGCCGCATGCGACCGCTTCGGTCGAGATGCCGCGCGAAGCGATCGAGCAGCAGCCGCTGCTGCGTGCCATCGAAGCCGGCCAGCGTCTCCGATTGGGCGTGAATCAGCGCCAGTTCCGGCGCCAGCAGCTTCAATACCGCCGCCGTCGCCGGCTGGCTGTTCACAAAGACGCGGCCCTTGCCCGAAGCGGCGATCTCCCGCCGCAGCAGGATCTCGCCGTCGCCCGCATCGATGCCGTGCGCTTCCAGAATGCGCTCCGCCTCGTCTGTGGCCTCAAAGACACAGGAGACGACCGCCTTCTCCGCCCCATGCCGCACCACGTCGCTGGAGGCCTTGCCGCCCAGCAGAAGCGCCAGCGCGTCCACCAGGATCGATTTGCCCGCGCCGGTCTCGCCGGTCAGCAGATTCAGCCCCGGGCCCAGCGCGGCCGTGGCGTGATCGATCACCGCGTAATTTTCCGCTCGCAACTCCAGCAACATAGGCTCTTCCGAGGCCGAGCATAGCAGAGTCAAGGCGCCTGAACGCTGCCGGCGTCTTCCCTCTCGGTGGCCGTAAGGAGTAGCCCTTTCGTCACTTGCAATCTCTATCCGCTGGGGTTGCTTCCTGCTACCCTTTCTAGGAGCCGCAGATGATAGCCCAACCGATTTTTTTTGCGATCCTATTGCTCTTTCAGGGCGACGACCAGGGCGCGCCCGTGCCGCTCCCCGCACTCCAGCAGCAACGCCATTCTGGAGATGCTGCGGGCCAGCGGGCCGATCGCTCTCACCGTCCTCGGACTTCTCGCGCTTGCCAGTCTCTTCTCCTGGGCCATCATTCTGGGCAAGTGGATTGGCTTTCGCCGCGCACGCAGCCAGAGCCGCGCCTTCCTGCGCGCCTTCCGCAAGGCAGCGCGCCTGCAGGAGATTGGCGCCATCTCCGAACAGTACAAGCCAAGTCCGCTGGTCAACGTCTTCGACGAGGTCTACGAGACCTATCGCCGCCAGACCGGAGGCTACGGCCCGCCCGCGCAACATCACTGCGCTCGAACGCACCGCGCAGTCGGCATCGAGCGAAGCGCTCACCTTCATGGAGCAGCGGCTGACCTGGCTGGCCACCATCGGCGCCATCTCGCCCTTCATCGGCCTCTTCGGCACCATCATGGGCATCGTGGATGCGTTCCACGGCCTGGGCACCGCGGGCGCTGCGACATTGCGCGCCGTCGCGCCCGGCGTCTCGGAGGCGCTCATCACCACCGCCGCCGGCCTGGTCGTCGCCGTCCCGGCGGTCGTCGCCTACAACCAGTTCTCCGCGCGCATTCGCGAGTTCGGCTCGCGCATGGACGACTTTGCCCGCGAATTGCTGAACAGCATGGAAGAGATCACGCTGCGGCCGCAGCAGGATCCGCTGGAGCGCGAGCGCGCCGGTCGCGAGGCCGTGCAGGAGCCCGGCCGTGGCGTTTACTGATGCCGGCGGCCGCACCAAGTCGTCGCTGGCGGACATCAACATCACGCCGCTGGTGGACGTGGTGCTGGTGCTGCTCGTCATCTTCATGCTCACCGCGCCCGTGCTGCAGTCCGGCATCGATGTTGCCGTGCCCAAGACGCGCACCGTGCGCGAAGCCACCGAGCAGCATGAGGTCATCACCATCGATCGCGATCAGCGCGTCTTTCTTGGCGACCACCCCATCAACGTCAACGAGATTCCGCAGGCGCTGCACCATCCGGACCAGGACCCAACGAAGCAGATCGTCTACCTCCGCGCCGATGAGCGCGTGCCCTTCGGCGCCTTTGCCTCGGTGATGGACGCAGTGAAACAGGCCGGCATCACGAATGTCTCGATCGTGACCCAGCCGCTCACCAACGCGCCCGGACAGAAATAGGAGCAGGGATGCCGATCGACGTCGAAGAACGATACGAAAGGCGCGCGCCATTCGGAGTGCCCTTCGCGGAGTCCTTTGGCCTGCACTTGCTCATCGTTGGCGCGCTGGTGTCCTCGGTCTGGCTGCACAGCCGCATCCGCGGCAACGAGTGGGGACAGAACATGGACGCTGGCGCCATCCAGGCCAACCTGGTATCGAATGCGCCGTCCATTCCCCTGCCTCAGATCCAGAAGCCGACCGACAACGTGCTGGCTACCGAGAACCCCAGTCCCTGCGCCTGCAATCGAGAAGGAGCAGACGGTGCCCGCGCCGGATCTCAAGGCAATCCCGATCCCGGTGAAGCAGCCCGCCAAAAAAGAGCCGCCGCCCAAGAAGGAAGTTCCGCCGCAGCAGGAGCAGAAGCATCCGCAGCCGCAACAGCAGCCCAAGGATCGCGCGCAACTTCGGCGAGCAGCAGGCTTCCAGCCTGCCCAAGTCCATGGCGCAGCAGCAGTCGCAGGCGCCTGCCGCACCGGTTCCGTCACCGGTGGCGGCGGTTTCCGCTTCCCCTACTACGTGGCGATCATTCAGCGCAAAACTCAGGAAAACTGGCTGAAGCAGGAGGTCGATCCCTCCACGCCCGGCGGCGCGAAGGCCTATATCTACTTCACCCTCTCGCGCGACGGCGCGCCCTCCGACGTCAAAGTCGGGCGAATCCAGCGGTTCCGCATCGCTCGATCAGTCATGTTTGCGGGCAGTGCAGCGTGTTGACAGTTACGGTCCACTCCCTTCGGGGTACAGCGGTTCCACGTTGCAGGTGTCATATTATTGTGAATTCACAGGTCGCTGAGGAGATCAACCCCCAAGTGAAAACATCCAGGACGATGCAACGACTCACGATCCTCCCTGTATCTCGCCCTCTCTTCTTTGCTGCTTCTGCCCATTCGCCTCCGCCGCCCATGCACAGGACTGGGTACAGAACCGGCTCCAACCTCGGCGTCGAGAAGATCCGGATGGCCGCGGCCGATTTCAAGCCCAATTCCTCCGATCCGCAGACGCCCGTCCTCAAAGCGACCTTCGATAACACCCTCTACAACGACCTGGCGAACGCCGGCTTCTTCGACATGGTTTCGAAGAGCACTGGCTCCGGCCGTCACTCCGGCTACTCCCGCGGAAGTGAACCTCGCGCAGTGGTCGGCTGCGCCCGCCAATGCTGCCATGCTGGCGCTTGGCTCGCTCGCCGTGCAGGGCGGCCGCTTGAATGTCAGCGGCTTCCTGGTGGACGTGAAGGAGGCCGGCGCGCCCGCCATCGTCGGCAAGCAATACGGCGAAGTGGCCACCCAGGACAATGCGCGGCTGATCGCCCACAAGTTCGCGGACGAGATCATCCTTCGCCTCGGCGGCGGCGTGAACGGCATCGCCGAGACCAAGATCTACTACGTCTCCTCGCGCTCCGGCGTGAAGGAGATCTGGGCCATGGACTACGACGGTCAGGGCGAACATGCGGTCACCCACCTGGGTGAAGTCTCGCTCTCGCCGCACGTTTCGCCGGACAACAGCCGCGTCGCCTTCTCCTCGCTCGGCAAAACCGGCTGGACGATCCGCATGTACTCGCTGGTGCTGGGCCGCATGGTCAGCTTCCCCTCCCCGGGCGGCACCACCATCTCTCCGGCATGGTCGGCAGATGGCGCGCATCTCGCCTTCTCTTCCGACAGATCGGGCGATCCGGAGATCTGGGTCTCCGATGCGAACGGCGGCGGCGCTCACCGCGTCACCACCTTCCGCGGGCCGGACGTCTCGCCCTGCTGGAATCCCAAGACCAACAATCAGCTCGCCTGGGTAAGCGGCCGCACCGGCCTGCCGCAGATCTACACCATGGAATCCGACGGCGCGAACGTGCAGCGCCTGACCGATGGCGGCTACGCCACCTCGCCCTCCTGGTCGCCCAACGGCCAGTTCCTCGTCTTCGCCTGGGATCGCAAGTACGGTCCCGGCGCTCCCGGCAACCAGGACATCTACGTCATGGACATCGCCAGCAAGCGCTGGGTGCAGCTCACCCACGATGCCGGACGCAATGACTTTCCCTCCTGGGCGCCCGATGGGCGGCATATCGTCTTCGAGCGACAGATGGGCGGCCAATCCGAGATATGGTCAATGCTGGCCGACGGTACACAGCAACACGCACTGACTCATGACGGAAACAACACCATGCCCGGATGGAGCTGGAAATAAATCACGTGGGACAATGTGTGCTTCCGTGTACCCTGATGGACGGATTGCCTGCATCAGTTGGCCATCTTGCCGAAACTGGGTACTGATACAGATTTCCGCGGCCATCTCGATCTGGCCGCGCTTAAAGTTTTTGATTGAGGAGAAGAGACCGTGAATTCGCTTCCTGTTCGTACCTGGAACATGCGCCGCCGTGCGGCTTCCTGCCTGGCTGTCCTTGTGATTGCAGCATTTGCCGGGTGCGGTAAGAAACATGCTCCGCCGCCGCCTCCACCGCCGCCAGCCGCTGAAACCGGCGCCGCGCCCACGGCCACCATCACGGCGACGCCGGACAACATCAGCGCCGGGGACAAGGTGATCCTCTCCTGGAAGACCACGGACGCGACCGACGTCTCGATCGACGGCATCGGCGCTGTGCCCTCTTCCGGCACGCAGACCGTCTCGCCGACCGCGACCACGGACTATCACCTGGTCGCGCGCGGCCTCGGCGGCTCTACCGATGCGACAGCTCACGTGACCGTGGGCGGCGCAGGGACGAGCGGCGATCTCAGCGGCGAGACCGTCGATGACGCGACCTTCCACACCAACGTGACCGATATCTTCTACGACTACGACAGCTACGACATCAATCCGCAGTCGCAGACGGTCGTCTCCAAGGATGCGGCGTTCCTCGCCTCGCATCCCAAGCTGAAGATCGTCATCGGCGGCTACTGCGATGCGCGCGGCTCGACGGAATACAACCTTGCTCTGGGCGAGAACCGCGCCAATGCGGCCAAACAGGCGCTGGTATCGGCTGGCGTCAACCCGGACCGTATCCGCACCGTCTCGTATGGCAAGGAGAAGCAGTTCTGCACCGAGGCGAACGAGCAGTGCTATCAGCAGAACCGGCGCGCCGGCTTCTCCGTCGACCGGTAATCTGGTTCACTTCATCGCTTGTCATCCTGAGCGTAACCGAAGGTGGAGCGAACGGACCTGCTGGATCTATCGTTCAATATCGGCGCGAAGCGCCGCTCAACCAAGTACTTAGTGCCAAACTGGGCCGTTTTCACAAAGGAATGGACTTGTAGTGCCTCCTGACGCAGCTTTTCCGTTAAGAAAAGCTGCTCCTCGCTATTACCGAGGACCTCACGTATTTGTGAAAATGGTGTAATAAGGGGCAGCGTGACCAACCCGGTCATGCTGCCCCTTTCATTGCTGCAAAGCGTCTAAAATGAACGAGAGTTCTACCGTTTTTACAAAGGGCGTAGGGTTCGCATGAACTATGGATGCAGCTTTTCCGTTAAGAAAAGCTGCTCCTCATGGATGCAGGTGACCCCACGCTATTTGGGAAAACGGTTCAAGGCTCTTCGAGGCTTCACATGCGTAGATCGCTCCTTCCCGCCGCCGCTGTTCTCCTGCTTTCCGTCACTGCCCTTCCGCCTCGCGCCCACGCCGTGGCCAAGGAAATCATCGAGTTGCAGACCCAGGTCTCCCAGCTTCAGGACATGATCTCGCAGATGAAGCAGTCAAACGACGAGCGCATGGGCGTCCTGCTCCACATGGTGCAGCAGAACGCGGACAGCATCTCGCGCATGACCACCCAGGTGGACGCGATGCAGCAGGCCATGTCCTCGCAGAACGAGAACCAGCAGCTATCCGGCCAGATGCAGGCGCTCAACGATTCGGTGGACGAGCTGAAGACGCGCATCGGCAAACTGGATGCGACCCTGCAGTCCATGCAGGCGCAGCTGCAGAACGTGCAGAACCCGTCCGCGGGCGGACCAACTGCAGCCGGCAGGTCCGGCGCCCACCGGTCCGGGGATGGCCGGCAACGCTCCTCCGGCGGGTAACCTGGCGCCGTCGCCGGCACCCGACAAACAATGGCGCCCCTGCCCCGCCCCTGCAGCAGACCTATCAGGCCGCGCTGCGCGATTACAACTCCGCCAAGTATGAGCTCTCGAACTCGGAGTTCAGCGATGTGATCAAGTACTACCCGCAGGACGACCTGGCGGGAAATGCGCACTTCTACATGGGCGAGATCGCCTACCGGCAGGGCAAGTACGCCCAGGCCGAAAAACAGTACGACGTGGTGCTGGAGCAGTTCGCCGGCAATCCCAAGGCGCCGGCCGCGCAGCTGCGCAAGGGCGAGTCGCTGCTGCAGTCGCAGCAGCGCGAAGCGGGCGCACAGGAGCTGCGTTCGCTGATCCAGCGCTATCCGCAGACGCCGGAAGCTGCCGAAGCGCGCAGCAAGCTCAACGGGATGGGCATCCGCATCAGCCCCAAACCCACCGCGTACCGGTAGAGCAAACTCCAGCGAATACAACAGCACATCCGCGCACATCATCCCAACGGCAATGACAAAACACCACGACAGCGACGAGCACAAAGGTGTCGTCGAAGAAGAGTCGCCCCGCGCCACCACCAGCCGGCCATCCATCGCCGGCCAGCTCGGCCACCGCACCTCCAACACAGATGTGAAAGACAACGACAGCGACTTCCCCGAACCCGGCGGAAGGGAAGAACACTCCGGCGAACCTGGCAGTTAATTCAGCATTCGGAAACATCAACTCATCGATTCCATTTTAGGAATCACCAGCAAAAATCTGCCGGATTCATCTACTCAATTCGCTACACTGGAAATAGAGAAGTAGAGAGAAACGCCGAGCGACACCAAACGAGATCTCAGAAACGCCACCGTTACGGTGGCGTTTCCGCGTTTGCAGGTATGGCCCCATCGTTCGCTAAGGCCTTCGGCTGGACGAATTTACAGGTAAATCCAATGGATTGACGAATTTAGCCCTCGGGACATCGGGCAAGCCCATGATTTTGCAGAGGTTACTAGGGGCTCTCCCGCACCGGGGGGGTGGGGGGAGCCACGTTATCGGGCTGCTCCGAAAGAAGACGCGCCTTGCGGAAGGCGGCACGCTTCTCGGTCTTCGAGGAATGCCGGATGCGCCAATCCGCACTTCTTCAACAGGAACTGAAGCGCAGTCGTCAGTACGCCCACTCCATACACAACGCTGCGTTTGAAGTTGATCGAGGACGCATCCTCGAAGTATTTCGTGGGGCAGGATATCTCGCCGATGCGGAATCCGAAATAAACCGCCTGGACGATCATCTGGTTATCGAAGACAAAGTCATCGGAACAGCTCAGCAACGGAAGCCGCTCAATCACCGTCCGGCTCCAGGCGCGATAGCCGGTGTGGTATTCGGATAGCTTCTGCCCGATCAGCAGATTTTGTATCAAGGTCAGGAAGCGATTCGATATGTACTTGTAGAGCGGCATGCCGCCTTTGAGCGCGCCGTTGCCCAGAATGCGCGAAGCCAGCACGCAGTCGTATTGGTCATAGGCAATCATCGAGGCCATGGCCGTCACCAGCAGCGGCGTGTACTGATAATCGGGGTGCAGCATGACGACGATGTCCGCGCCGCGGGCAAGCGCCGCTTCATAACACGTCTTCTGATTGCCGCCGTAGCCGCGGTTCTTATCGTGCCGGATCACGTGGAGGCCGAGCCTGCCGGCCAGTGCTGCAGTGTTATCCCGGCTCGCATCATCGGTCAGGATGATATCGTCCACGATGTCGCGCGGAATCTCATCCACGGTTCGTTCGATGGTCTTCTCAGCGTTGTAGGCCGGAAGGACAACAGCAATTTTGCGGTTATTGAGCATGCGAATCGGCGAGCGGCTAACAGCCGCACTTCGAGAATACAAGGATTCGCGTGCGAGCAGTGCCGTCGCACGCGCAATCCAGCTTCGCGATCGAGCTGTCTAGCGCATCCTCTGCATGACGTCGTCCAGAACCGATTTCGGTGGCCGCACGCGAGATTCGGGCAGCGTGCCCAGCGGCTCGTCGACCAGGTTCAGCAGGTCGGTGAAGCTGGGCTTCTGCGTATCGACATAGAAGACGCCGGTGAGCACCTCGCCCTTCTGCTGCGCCTCCATCAGCGCGCGCACAGCAGCGAATGCGATCGGTCGGGATTGTAGTCCTCATGCAGCTTGCGCAGGCGCAGGTGCGAGCCGTCGTGCATCTCGACGTCGTAGGTCGAGCCGGCGTCGTAGTCGACGGTGATGTCCTCGAAGTGCGGCACGAAGCCGACCTCGGAGATGGCCTCCTCGTGCTCCTGCATGTACTTGTAGCTCTTGGTCGAGCCTTCGTGATCGTTGAAGGTGACGCAGGGCGAGATCACGTCGAGCAGCACCGTGCCCTTGTGCGCGATGGCCGCCTTCATCATGGCCAGCAACTGCTTCTTGTCGCCGGAGAAGGAGCGGCCGACAAAGGTCGCGCCCAGTTCGATGGCCAGCGTGCAGGTATCGATCGGCGGCAGATCGTTGATGACGCCGGTCTTCAGCTTCGAGCCGATGTCGGCCGTGGCGGAGAACTGGCCCTTGGTCAGGCCGTACACGCCGTTGTTCTCGATGATGTAGATCATCGGCAGATTGCGCCGCAGCAGGTGCACGAACTGTCCCATGCCGATGGAGACCGTGTCGCCGTCGCCGGAGACGCCGATGGCCTTCATGGTGTGATTGCCCAGCAGCGCGCCGGTGGCCACCGCAGGCATGCGCCCATGCACGCTGTTGAAGCCGTGCGAGCGGCTCATGAAGAAGGCCGGGCTCTTCGACGAGCAGCCGATGCCGGAGAGCTTCATCACGCGCTCCGGCTGCAACGCCCATCTCGTAGAAGGCATCGATGATGCGCTCGGAGATGGCGTTGTGTCCGCAGCCGGCGCAGAGATTGGTCTTGCCGCCGCGATAGTCAAGGATGGGCAGGCCGAGCCGGTTCGTCTTCGGAGCGGGCTTCGGTGCCGGTGCTGCAGGTGTGGTGGCCATCGATTAGATTCCTTCCTGCATGACCAGTTCGTCGGTCACGCTGCGCGCATCAATCGGCAGGCCGTTGTAGTGCCGCACACTGCGCAGTTTGGTCGCATCCTCCGGCGGCAGATCCAGCTTGAGCAGGCTCAGCATCTGCGCATCGCGGTTCTGCTCGATGACGTAGACGCGCTCGTGCGCGGCAACAAACTCGTGGATCTCGCGCGTGAACGGATAGGCGCGGATGCGGAGATAGTCCGTCTCCAGCTTGTACTCGGCCTTGAGCTGCTCGCGGCTCTCTGTCACGGCGAAGTCCGTGGTGCCGTAGGCGATGAGCCCGATCTTCGAGGTGCCGTTCGCGACGATCACCGGCGTGGGCACCATCTTGCGGGCGGTCTCGAACTTGCGCGCCAGCCGCTCCATCACGCTGCTGGTACTCGTCCGGCCGCTCGGTGTAGAGCGCGCGCTCGTTGTGGCCGCTGCCGCGCGTGAAGAAGGCCGCCTGCGGATGGTCCGTGCCCGGCAGCGTGCGATAGCCGATGCCGTCGCCATCCACATCCTTGTAGCGTGCAAAGCCGCCGAGACGCGTCAGATCTTCCGCGCTCAGCACCTTGCCGCGCTGCATCGGCTTCTCCGGATAGGTGAAGGGCTCGGTCATCCAGTTGTTCATGCCGAGATCGAGATCGGAGAGCACGAAGACCGGCGTCTGCAGCTGTTCGGCAAGGTCGAAGGCCTCGATGCTCATGTCGAAGCACTCCTTCACCGAGCCGGGCAGCAGCATGACGTGGCGCGTGTCGCCATGCGAGAGATACGCCACGGAGAGAATGTCGCCCTGCGCGGTACGCGTCGGCATGCCGGTCGAAGGGCCAACGCGCTGGATGTCGAAGATGACCGCGGGAATCTCCGCGAAGTAGCCGAGGCCGGCGAACTCCGCCATCAGCGAGATGCCCGGGCCGGAGGTGGCGGTCATGGAGCGCGCGCCCGTCCAGCCGCGCCCAGCACCATGCCCACGGCGGCAAGTTCATCTTCCGCCTGCACGACCGCGAAGGTCGCCTTGCCGCTGGGCTCGACACGATACTTCTTGAGCAGGTCGATCAGGTTTTCGACCACCGAGGACGACGGCGTGATGGGATACCAGGTCACGACGGTGACGCCGGCGAACATGCAGCCCAGCGCCGCGGCGGCATTGCCCTCGATGATGATCTTGCCTTCGTTCGCGTGCATGCGCTCCACGCGGAAGGGATCCTGCTTGGTCAGCGAGGCCTTCGCGTAGTCATAGCCCGCCTGCACCGCAGCCCAGTTCAGGTCGGCAGCCTTCTGCTTCTTCGCAAACTGGCGGCGCACCGCAGCTTCGACCGTCGCCAGATCCATCTCCAGAAGCTGCGCCACCACGCCGACATACACCATGTTCTTGACCAGCTTGCGCAGCTTGGCTTCGGGACAGACGGCGGCGGTGATCTTGTCGAAGGGCACCGGATAGCAGGTCACGTCGTCGCGGTACTGCTTCAGGTTCGCGCTCTCTTCATAGATCGCAACGCCGCCGGCGGGCAGCGAGAGCATGTCATCCTTCGCCGTCTCGGCATTCATCGCGACCAGGATGTCGATCTCTTTCTTGCGCGCGACGTAGCCGTGCTTGCTGGCGCGGATGGTGTACCAGGTGGGCAGGCCGGCGATGTTGGAGGGAAAGAGATTCTTGCCGCTGACGGGAATGCCCATCGCGAAGATGCTCTTCAGCAGGACATTGTTTGCCGACTGCGATCCGGAGCCATTGACCGTGGCTACCTGAATGCTGAAGTCGTTGACTACCTCGCCGGAGTGCCCGGCTGCAGCGCGTGGCTGCTCTGTTTTCAGGGCCACATCACCTGTTGCCATCGAGCGAATTCCCTTCTAGAACACCAGATTCGGGTGGGGCTGGAGCGTGCATCTACGAGGATGCCAGGAGTGGGTACCACGCCACCGCCGCCATCTTCTAAGTATAGGACAGCATTGTCCAACCGGCTCACCCGGCATGGGTTAACTGCGCTGGCTCACGGCTGAGTGGGTGCTGTGCGGCGCTGAAATGTCGCGAAGCTGCCTTGCGTCAGTGGCGAATGTCCGCCAGCAGACGATCGGCCTCGATCGCGCTCAGCGGCGGTCAGCGGCAGCAACGGCAGCCGCGGCGAGCCGCCGTAGTAGCCATTCAGGTCGCACGCGTACTTCACACCCGGGATACCCATGCGGCCGCAGACCACATCCGCTGCCTCAACGATGCGCTGCTGTTTCTCTTCGGCCAGCGTCGCGTCGCGGTCCTTCCACGCCATGTAGATCTCCGCGCAGGCCTGCGGCGCGAAGGAGGCCATCGCCAGCACGCCGCCGGTCGCGCCCGCCGCGAGCGACGGCAGCAGCGTCTGCGCCGACCCGCAGAGCACCTGAAAGCCTACTTCGCGCGTGCGCGTCTTGAACGTGCGGCGGAGGAGGTGCGGCGTAGCCAACGCCCGCCATCAAGGCCTCTGCCGGCATCAGCGCCGCGGCCAGCCCGGCGGCCTCCGCCTGCGCATTCAGCATGCGGTTCGTCACGGGCGCGAAGGTTGCCGTGACTGCGACGTTGCGGCGAGGCGCGGAAGCTGTCGCCGCAACGATAGCCGCGATCCGCTCCGGCTTGCCGCTCGAATCCTTGACGCCGATAGATGTTCGGGTGCGCAGAAAGCTCAGCGATGACTTCGACCGGCAGATCGTATGCGGTATACGCGGGAATGCTGTAGAGCAGGACGGGCAGCGCCGATGCGTCCGCGACCATGCGGTAGTAGTTCAGCATCTCGGCCGGATGCTGATCGGAAATACTGCGGCCGGAAGAAATGCGGCGTGCGGACCAGCGCCACGTCGTAATCGAGCGATGCGGCATGCTCGATGCGCTTCAGCGTCTCGACCAGGCTCTCGTGACCGACGCCGGCGATGAGCACGCGATCATCCGCGGCGGCATTTCTGGCAACGCGCAGCGCCTCGCGCGTCTCTTCATCGTTCAGCATCACGGCTTCGCCGGTCGAGCCCAGCACGACAACGCCCGCGAGCGGCGCACGGCAGTAGCGCTCGACGTTGCGCTCCAGGTTGTGCCACTGCGGACGGCCATCCGGCTGAAACGGCGTGGGGATGGCGGCGAAGACTCCCTCAAGCAGCATGGCTCTTCCTCGTCTATCGCGCCGCCAGCGCACGTGCCGCGTGCAGTTGCTGCAGCGCGTCTACATGGATGGTCTCTCGCTGCAGCGCAGCGATGCCTTCCGCAGCAGCGCGGGCTGCAGCCATGGTGGTGATGGTCGGAATGCGCTGCTGCACGGCCGCACGACGGATCGCCTTCTCGTCGAAGAAGGTGTCCTGCCCCTGCGGCGTGTTGATGATGAGGTGGATTGCGTCGCCCTTGATGAGATCGACGATGTTCGGCCGCCCTTCCTTCACCTTGTAGACGCGCTCGACCGTGAGGCCGGCGCGCTCCAGCACATCGGCTGTTCCGTGCGTGGCTACCAGGCGGAATCCGAGATGCACATACTCGCGCGCCAGTGCGACCAGGCCGTCCTTGTCGCGATCGTTCACGCTGAAGAAGACCGTTCCGCGCAACGGCAGCCGCTGCCCGGCCGAGAGCTGCGCCTTGGCGAAGGCCTCGCCGAAGTTGTCGGCAACGCCCATCACCTCGCCGGTCGAGCGCATCTCCGGGCCAAGCACCGTGTCCACGCCGGGGAACTTGTTCCAGGGGAAGACCGGCGACTTCACGTAGAAGTGCGCCCCGGTATCGAGGTCCTGGCCCTCGCGCACCTGCTCCGGCAGTAGCTCCGCGAGCGTGCGGCCGGTCATGATGCGCGATGCGATCTTCGCCAGCGGCACGCCGGTGGCTTTCGAAACATACGGCACGGTGCGCGAAGCGCGCGGGTTCACTTCGATGACAAAGACGCGGTCGCGCTCACCCTTCTGCCTGCTGCGCTGGATGGCGAACTGCAGGTTCACCAGCCCGCGCACGTTGAGCGCGAGCGCAAGCTGCCGCGTGTAGTCGCGCAGCGTCGCCAGCGTCTCCGCGAGCAAGATCGACCGCAGGCAGCACGCAGGAAGAATCCCCGGAGTGAATGCCGGCCTCTTCGATGTGCTGCATGATGCCGGCGATGACGACGTCCTTGCCGTCGCAGAGCGCATCGACATCGACTTCGACCGCGGCTTCGAGGAAGTGATCGATCAGCACCGGCCGTGTCCTGCGAGTATTCGACGGCCTCGGCCATGTATCGCCGCACTTCGGCATCGTCGTACGCGATCACCATGGCGCGCCCGCCCAGCACATAGCTGGGACGCACCAGCACCGGATATCCAACGCGCTCTGCGCCGGCCAGCGCCTCGTCCACGCTGGTCGCCATCGCGCCCGGCGGCTGCGGGAATGTTCAGCCGCTCCAGCAGCGCGCCAAACTGCTTGCGATCCTCGGCCAGATCGATCGATTCCGGCGATGTTCCGAGGATCTTTACTCCGGCTTTCTTCAGCGGCAATGCGAGATTGAGCGGCGTCTGGCCGCCGAACTGCACGATCATGCCCACATCCGCGCCGCCTGCGCTCTCGCGCTCATAAATGGCGAGCACATCTTCGAGCGTGAGCGGCTCGAAGTAGAGCCGGTCGCTGGTGTCGTAGTCGGTCGAGACGGTCTCCGGATTGCAGTTCACCATCACCGTTTCGTAGCCGTCTTCCTTCAGCGCGAAGGCGGCGTGGCAGCAGCAGTAGTCGAACTCGATTCCCTGCCCGATGCGGTTCGGCCCCGAGCCGAGGATGATGACCTTGCGCTTCGCCGTCGGCGGCGCCTCGTCCTCTTCGTCATAGCTGGAGTAGAGATACGGAGTCTCGCTCTCGAACTCGGCCGCGCAGGTATCCACCAGCTTGAAGACCGGCTTCACGCCGTGACGGTCGCGCAGCTCACGCACCTCGTCGGCGCCGGTGGCTGCATCGAGGTGCCAGACTTCGGCGATGCGCGCATCGGAGATGCCCATGCGCTTGGCCTTGCGCAGCACGCTCGCGCTCACCGTCTCCGGCTTGGTCGTGCCCAGCAGCCCGATCGTGTCGGTGATCTCTTTGAGCTGGTAGAGAAACCAGGGATCCATCGCGGTGATGCGGGCAACTTCGCGCACCGTCATGCCCGGTGCGAAAGGCGTAGCGGATGTAATCCAGCCGCTGCGGCTGCGGAGTCACCAGGCGCTGCATCAGGCGGCGCGGCTCGATGACTTCCGAGCCGACGCGCTTGCCCGTTTCGAGCGAGCGCAGCGCCTTCATCATCGCTTCCTTGAAGGTGCGGCCAATCGCCATCACCTCGCCGACCGACTTCATCTGCGGGCCCAGCGTCTCGTCGGCGCCGGGAAATTTCTCAAACTGCCACTTCGGCACCTTGACGACCACGTAATCGATGGTCGGCTCGAAGCATGCCGGCGTCTTGCGCGTGATGTCGTTGGGGATTTCGTCCAGCGTGTAGCCGACGGCGAGCCTGCGCCGCAATCTTCGCAATCGGAAAGCCGGTTGCCTTCGACGCGAGCGCGGATGAGCGCGAGACACGCGGGTTCATCTCGATCACGGTCATGCGGCCGGTCTGCGGATGCACCGCGAACTGCACGTTCGATCCGCCGGTCTCGACGCCAATCTCGCGGATGACGCGCATCGCCGCGTCACGCATCATCTGATACTCGCGATCGGTCAGCGTCTGGGCCGGCGCCACGGTGATGGAGTCGCCCGTATGGACGCCCATCGGGTCCATGTTCTCGATCGAGCAGATGATGATGACGTTGTCCGCGAGGTCGCGCATCACCTCCAGCTCGTACTCCTTCCAGCCGAGCACCGATTCTTCGATCAGGCACTCGTGCACGGGCGAAAGATCGAGCCCGCGCGAGAGGATCTCCATCAGCTCTTCGCGGTTATAGGCAATGCCGCCGCCGGATCCGCCAAGCGTGAACGATGGACGGATCACGACCGGGAAGCCGATCTTCGCAGCGAAATCCATGCCGTCGCGCATGTTGTTCACCAGCGAGGAGCGCGGCATGTCCAGCCCGATCTTCTGCATCGCATCTTTGAAGAGCAGGCGGTCTTCGGCCTTCTTGATGGCGTCGAGCTTCGCGCCGATCAGCTCGACATCGTACTTCTCGAGAATGCCGGCGTCCGCCAGATCGACCGCGAGATTCAGAGCAGTCTGTCCGCCGACAGTCGGCAGCAGCGCGAACTTGCCTTTGCGCTTGCCGTCAATGCCGGTCATCATCGCCGCTTCCAGGCGAATGATCTCTTCCACGTACTCACGCGTCAGCGGCTCGATGTAGGTGCGGTCGGCGAGTTCGGGATCGGTCATGATCGTGGCCGGGTTGGAATTCACCAGCACGACTTCATAGCCGTCCGCGCGCAACGCCTTCACCGCCTGGGTGCCGGAATAATCGAACTCCGCCGACTGGCCAATCACGATGGGACCGGAGCCGATCACCAGGATTTTCTGGATGTCATTTCTACGTGGCATCTATCTCTCTTACTGCCCCTGCCTGCCGACGAGGCCGGCGAAATCAAAGTCGTTCCACTTGTGATACACGCGCTCACCCGCGATGAAGTCCTGGTCCTCAGGGGTCAGATGCGGACGGCCCATCGGGATGTCCCTGCCGGTCGGTAAAGCGGCCCGAGCCCTGAAGGTTTCCGTGGTGTCCAGCGGTCGTGAGAGTGTGAATGTAGATCCAGCGCTGGTCGGGCTCCGAATCGCCCGGCGTGTATCGGCTCTCCGAGCGCGTGACCTTGCCGCTGACATCGAGGCACGCGACGACATCGCGATTGAACTCGCCGTCGTGGTTCCACTGATACACGGCGCGCGGCAGATCTTTCAGCTTCCACACCATCGCAATCCCTTCGATGTCGCCCTGCACGCTCGCGAAGCTGTTCGCGCAGATCGTCGGTGATGTACCAGCCTCCACGCGAATAGAGCTCGACCGGACGCGGAGGCGCCACAGCCAGACACCGCGAAACATAATTCATCGCCGCTCTGTCCGGCGGCCCATAGCGCAGACCGGTGCCGTGAGCCCGCGACTTGTGCCGCGCCGAGGCATGCCACCTGCTGCCAGCGAAACAACCGCCGCAGCCAGCCAGCAGGCAATGCGATCGCACGTTCACCGCTTCGACTCCTCCATCATCTTGCGGAAGTCGCGAAAGAGGTAGTGCGAGTCATGCGGGCCCGGGCTGGCTTCCGGGTGGTACTGCACGCTGAACAGCGGCAGCGAACGGTGCCGCAGGCCTTCGAGCGTGTTGTCGTTCAGATCGACGTGGGTCAGATCGACCTCGCTCTGCTTGAGCGAATCGGGATCGATGGCGAAGTTGTGGTTGTGCGCCGTGATTTCGATCTTGCCGGTGCCCGTCTGCTGCACGGGATGATTGCCGCCGTGATGGCCAAACTTCAGCTTGTAGCTCTTGCCGCCGAGCGCAAGGCCGATGAGCTGATGGCCGAGGCAGATGCCGAAGATCGGCTTCTTCCCTGCCAGCCTGCGGATATTCTCCTGCGCGTAGTGGAGCGGCTCGGGATCGCCCGGACCATTCGAGAGAAAGATGCCATCCGGCTTGAGCGCGAGCACGTCTTCCGCGGAAGTCTGCGCCGGCACGACGGTGACGCGGCACCCTTCGCGCGTCAGCATCCGCAGAATGTTGTGCTTGATGCCGTAGTCATAGGCCACGACATGAAGATCCTCTGCCGGCGCATCAGGCATCAGCCCGGGAACGCATTGCCGGCGTGCTCGCGGTCCCAGTCGTACGACTCCTTGGTCGAGACGACGCTTGCCAGGTCGCAACCGTCCATCTTCGGCTGGGCCTTGGCCTTGGCCACGAGCGCATCGGTGCTCGATCCATTCGTCGAGATGACGCCGCGCATCGCGCCGTAGGTGCGCAGATGCCGCACCAATGCGCGCGTGTCGATCTCGGAGATGACCGGCACGCCGTGGCGCTCCAGGTATTCGTCGGCAACCTGTTCGGAGCGCCAGTTGGAGCTGACGGGCGAGAACTCCCGCGTCACCAGGCCTTCGATATAGGGTTTTTGCGCCTCGGCATCGGCGGCATTGGTGCCGTAATTGCCGATCTGCGGATTCGTCAGGACGACGATCTGGCCCGCGTAGGAAGGATCGGTGAAGATTTCCTGGTAGCCCGTCAGTGATGTGTTGAAAACTACTTCGCCTGCGCGCTCACCGCCCGCGCCGTGGCTCTCACCGCGGAAGATGCGCCCGTCTTCGAGCGCAAGGATGGCCTGCATCGCTGCTCCATAGGGTGGATTCAATCGATGTTATCAGGTTTCGGACGCCGTCGGAATCGCACTATCGACGCCTGTGCTGACCACCGATGATGACATCGCATACCGGACGAAGTCTCGCAATGCGGCGCGTGATGCGCGGATGCTATTCGACGACGTGCATTTTTTCCGTGGGCCAGTAGACGAACGCCGCCTTGCCGTAGATGAAGCTGCGATCCACGGGACCGAAGTCGCGGCTGTCGCTCGAGATCGAGCGATGATCGCCCATCACGTAGTAGCAATGCGGCGGCAGCATGACTGCGCGACACTGATCGCGTGTCGCGAAAACGCTGCGGCACATACGGCTCCGGAATGCGCTTGCCATTCACGTAGACGCGGCCGTCGTCGACCTCGCAGACGATCGCCGGGCAGCGCGATGACGCGCTTGATGTAGCTCTTCGAAGGGTCGCGCGGGTAGTAGAAGACGACGACATCGCCGCGGCTGATGTCTTCAAAGTGATAGACAAATTTGTTGATGAAGATGCGGTCCTGATCGTGCAGCCGCGGCAGCATGCTGGTGCCTTCGACACGCACCGGCTGGTAAAGAAACGTGATGACGAAAAATGCCACCGCGAGCGAGACGAGAATGTCGCGCGTCCAGACGACCACGGCGCGGCTGCGCTTGCGGCGCGCTGCCACGTCGAGCGGATGCGGTCCGAGCGAATGGTCTTCCTGATGCTCCATCAATTGCAACCGAGACTACCGGCGGGACAGACGATGTGCGCAGGCTTCGAGAGCGGCTGCGGCTGCCCTCCACTAGGAATGTACTGCGGATTTCCGCGCACGTCATTAATTCCATCCAGTTGCGCGGCCTGCAAGCTCCAGTGGACGCTGCATCACCATCTCCAGGCTGGTGCCCTCGGGGATGACGACCTCGTCGCCGCGGGTCAGCAGCGTATAGATCAATCCGCCGGCCACTCCGGCGAGACCGCCGATCGCTGCTCCCGCGCCCGGACTGCCGCTGGCCGCACCGCCGATCGACGCCGCCCGTGGCGCCGATCATGCCGCCCTTGGCGACGTTGCCCGCGTCCTTGCCCTTGTTGCTCGCCTGCTCGATCGTGCCCTCGTCGCCCTTGACCGAGGGGCCGCTTGAGCCGGGCAGATTGTTTACCGTCCCGGGGATGCCGACGACCTGCCCGTTGGGGAAGATCATGGTGGTGAAGTGCATCAGCAGCTTGGCCCGTCCTTTGATGCGGCCGGGGCGTTCCACCTTGTCCACGACGCCCTGGACGTAGACGCCGGACGGGATGAGCACATGGGACCCGACGATGACCGGGAAGGTCGAAACCAGGTAAACGCCGTCGCCGGGACGGGCCGTCTTGGTGTTGACTCCGCTCTTCAGCGACAACAGGACCTTCGTTCCCGCAGGAACGGTGTAGGTCTTGCCGTTCAGCGCGGTTTCGGCGGCGGCCAGACCGCCGGAGGCCGGAAAATCGGAGTGCTGCGGCGGCGCCGGGGGTGCGGAGGGGCCTGCTGTGCAGTCAACGTCAGGGGAGCCGCAAGAGTGTGCTGCACATGAGCCACGCAGCGGCATTGGTCGGTTTCATCAATCTGGTACCCACTCTTCGTTTATAGACGCAACCGGAACAACATGGATAGCGGTTTCGCGGCACGCGGTAACCCTCCGGCATGGCAACATCGTTACGAAAGAGAATCGATGCTGCCGGATTTCAGCAGCCGAGGAGGCGGAGTTGGCTCAATCCGTAAGATGCGCGTTTCCCGTCACGACAGCGCCTGCTGGAACAAGGCCGTTCGCGACCATGTCTTTCCCGGCTGCGCCTTCGCCGTCCTCTGCCATGGCGAAAGCCGAGGCCATCTGAACAAAGCCGCGCACGCCGTCGGACGCTTTACCTACGAGCCGAACTCGCCGCTGCGTCGAGCCGGACACCATCTTCGATCTCGCCAGCCTCACCAAAGTGCTGGCAACCACAGCGGCCGTCATGCGGCTTTACGACCGCGGAGAACTTGCGCTCGATGCTGCCTGTCGCCGAGTGGCTGCCGGAGTTCGCGGCCGCCGATCGCATCCGACACCCGTCGATCGCATGTCACGCTGCGCATGCTGCTGGATCACTCTTCCGGGCTGCCCGGCTATGTGCGTCTTTTCGAGTCGGCAAACGATCGCCTTGCGATGATCGACGCCTGTCTTCGCCAGCCGCTGACGGCCGATCCAGGAACACGCGCCGAGTATTCGGACATCGGATTCATCATTCTCGGACACCTGATCGAGAAGATCACAGGCGAGCGACTCGACTCCTTCTGTCAGCGCGAGATCTTCGCAGCCTCTCGGCATGAGCACGACTCGTTTCTGTCCGGAGCGGCACATGCGCGCCTCGATTCCTCCCACGGAGGACGACCGCAGCTTCCGGCATCGTGTCATCCAGGGCGAAGTGCACGATGAAAACGCTTCCGTAATGGGCGGCGTCGCCGGTCACGCCGGCCTTTTCTCCAACGCGGTGGATGCTCTGCGCTTTGCGCAGATGCATGCTGGCAAACGGCGTAACGCCGTCCGGCGCGCAGCTGTTTTCCGCGCAAACGATCGCGCTGTTTGCCAACTCCGCGCAGCAGCCGCCCGGTACCTCACGCGCACTCGGCTGGGATACTCCGTCCATGCCGTCCTCTTCGGGAACGCTTTTTTCGCGCGCGATCGATCGGCCATCTCGGATTCACCGGCACTTCGCTCTGGATCGATCTGGACGCAGGCATCGCCGTTACCCTGCTGACAAACCGCACCTGGCCGGACCGCTCCAATCAGGCGATTCGCGAACTGCGTCCGCGCTTTCACGACGCTCTCCGGCGCGAGCTTGCCGCCGATCACAAAAGCTGATCGACGCCACATCAAGCGCACGTTCGAGGTCACAATTCCAGTAACCCGCTGGTCGCATTTTCCTCGAGAATGCGTTTTGACAGGGGCGGTAAAATAACATTAGGGACTTTTCCGACCACGAACATGGCTACTTTGACCCCCGCAACCCGTATGAGCAGTACCGTAGAGGACGGGGCAATCCAGACTCCCACAGAGCACGAACTGCACGAACTGATGACGGAGAGTGTCAACTCCGCGTCGCACGGATTCGATACCAAATCTGCTCTCGAAATCGCACGCATCATCAATCATGAAGACGGCAAGATTGCCGGCGCCGTGAAGAAAGGCCCTGCCGGAGATCGCTCTGGTGATCGACGCCGTGGCCCGCGCTCTGCGCGATGGCGGGCGGTTGATCTATGTCGCCGCGGGATCGAGCGGCCGCATCGCCGCGCTCGATGCCTCCGAGTGCCCGCCTGCCTACTCCACCTCGCCGCAGTCGGTGCAGTACATCGTGGCCGGCGGCCCCAAGGCTGTCGCCTCTGCCGTCGAGGTAAACGAAGACTCGCCCGAACTCGGGTCAGCGCGATATCGCCCGCCGCCGCCCCACGCGCAAAGATGTCGTGATCGGCCTCTCCGCCTCCGGGCGGACGCCCTACGTTGTCGGCGCCGTGGAATACGCGCGCAGCCGCGGTGCCCACACCGCCGCCATCACCTGCAATCAGAACACCGCCCTTGCTGCGGCTGCGGAGATTGCGATCGTTGCCGAAGTCGGGCCGGAGGTGATCTCCGGATCCACGCGCATGAAGGCGGCCACCGCGCAGAAGATGATCACCAACATGATCACGACTGGCGCCATGACGCGGCTGGGCTACGTGTACGAGAACATGATGGTGAATGTGCACATGCACAACGCCAAGCTGGTGGAGCGCGGCATCGGCGTGCTGATGCGCGCCTGCAACATCGACCGTGAAACCGCTGTCCAGACCATCAAATCCGCCGGCAAGAGCGTTCCCATCGCCCTTGTCATGCTGAAGGCTGGCGTAGACAAGCCGGAGGCGGTGCGCCGCCTGGCCAAGGCGGACGGCAATGTCCGGCTGGCGATCGAGGACACTGTCCTCGAGTTGTAAGACCGAGTTGTAACGCCTAGCTGGACTGGGCGGCCGATACTACTCCGATACATCCTCTACAACTTCCGTCCATTCCTGCGCTGGACGCTGTTTGACGCAAGCATCTTCAACCGTAAACTGAGGGGGCACTTACAGCAGGAGTCCCCAGATTCATGGAAAAGTTCGTCATTCGCGGCGGTAATCCGCTGCTTGGTTCCATCCGCGTCTCCGGCGCGAAGAACTCCGCCCTTCCCTGCATGGCTGCCGCCATCCTTACGGAAGATGAAGTCATCCTCGAAAACATTCCGCAGGTCCGCGACATCGAGACGGAGCGCAAGCTGCTCGTCTCCATGGGCGCCGAGGTAGAGCTCGGCTACGGCCGCGCGCAGCATCGCACCTCCATCTCCTGCCGCGTGCTCTCCGATCCCGTCGCGAAATACGAGATCGTCAAGACCATGCGCGCGTCCTCGCTGGTGCTGGGACCGCTCATCGCCCGCACCGGACTTGCCCGCGTGGCGATGCCCGGCGGATGCGCCATCGGCGGCCGTCCGATCGATCTGCATATCAAAGGACTGGAAGCGATGGGCGCCGCGATCACCCAGGAGCACGGCTATCTGGAAGCACGTACGGACCGGCTGAAGGGCGCGCACATCCTCTTCGACAAGATCACCGTGACCGGAACGGAAGACCTGCTGATGGCCGCCGTGCTGGCGGACGGCGAAACCGTGATGGAGAACTGCGCGCGCGAGCCGGAGGTGACCGATCTGGCGGCGATGCTCGTCTCCATGGGCGCAAAGATCGAAGGCGCCGGATCCAGCGTGATCCGTGTGCAGGGCGTCGACAAGCTGCACGGCACGCGCCATCGCATCAATCCAGACCGCATCGAAGCCGGCACATTCCTCGTGGCGGGCGCAATCACCGGCGGCGATCTTCGCGTGACGCAGTGCAATCCGGCGCACCTGAGCTCGGTCATCGCCAAGCTGCAGGAGTGCGGCGTGCGTCTGGATATCGAAGGCGATTCCATCCGCGTTCGCAGCGAAGGCAGCCTGCGCAGTGCCGATATTTCCACCGAAGAGTATCCCGGCTTCCCCACCGATATGCAGGCGCAGTACATGGCGCTGGCGACGCAGGCGGAGGGCACATCCGTTGTCGTCGAGAACATCTTCGAGAACCGCTTCATGCACGTGCAGGAGCTGGTGCGCATGGGCGCGAACATCAAGGTGGACGGCCGCACAGCCACGGTACGCGGCAAGACTCCGCTCTCCTCGGCTGCGGTGATGTGCTCCGATCTGCGCGCATCGGCTTCGCTTGTCCTTGCGGCCATGGTTGCCGAGGGCGAGACGATCCTGGACCGCGTGTACCACATCGACCGCGGCTACGAGCGCATTGAGGAGAAGCTGCGCGGAGTGGGAGCGGAGATCCGCAGGCTGGGGAATATCTTCGCGAGCAAGCCGTCGGCATAGTAAAGATGCGCGGTTGCTTGGTCGAGGTGGTGTAACGGTAGAATCGTCTCAGTCCCTGATGACGCAACTGCCGCCCATCGCGCCCCCCAGCATTTTTGCTCCTCGACCGGTACGTGTTTGGCTGGTCATAGGCTTGTTCGCGGTTTACCTGATCGTCTCTTACTTCATCTTCTTTGAAGCTGTCGCCCCCGTTGCGAATTTTCACTTCCAGCCTCTCATCCAGGCGGACTCCGGTACATACTGGGCCGCAAGCGGTGTGCGCGGGATGAACTTCGCGGATCGTGAGGAAGTGGGAGCCAAGGCGTCTTCCAACCTATTCGGCCCTGTCCTCGAAGCAGAAGCCCTGCGAAACGATTTCAACGTCGCGCTTTTCAACTGCTTTCTCTTTATCTTCAGCCTCAGCATTCTGCGCAGCACGCCGCAGTTCGACCGCGGGACTTTTCTTCTTCTCATGATGATGAATCCCTTCCTCATCGTGTCGTTGATCACGCTGAATAAGGAGATATTTGCGTTATCAGGCATAGTTGTATTCGTCCGATACACGGAGGCAAAGCGCTTCCGGGCGACGTGGCTGGCGATCGCGCTTACGCTTTCGCTCTTTGCGCGATGGCAACAAGTACTGGTATTGCTTCTCTACGTGCTCTATCAATCGAAAGTCTCACCATTACGAGGCCGCCCGCGATGGGGTGTAGCGATAACGGTTCTGGGCTTTACAGTCGGCTATGGCCTGATCTACCGCCTCGTTCCATTCTTCTTCGCGGCGTTGCTGGCGCAAGCGGAGGGTGGCCACACAATTCTCATACTGGACAACATCCAGGCGAAATTCGGATTCCCCTTGGTCGCAATTCCGAAGATCATGATGAACTGTCTGGGACGATTTATTACGCCCGCATATTTCCTCCGTGACTATTTCTCCGGAGACTTTTCTGACTGGCTAGGTCAGATCATCTTGCCGATGCACACCTTGCTCTTGTCACTGCTGCTGGCTGGAATGATTCTTTTTCGTAAGCTCCGATTGCAGCACGCGCCCGTCTACCTGCTCGTGCTTTATCTGCTCATGACCGCCGTGAATCCCATGGTTCAACCGCGCTATGAATATGCCGCTTACGTCCTGCTCTGCCTGGAGGTGTCGCGCTATTTTCAACTTCGACAAGGTGCCACTGATGCCCGAATAGACACCCCGATCTACTCCACCAACGCTCTCGGGGCTTCTTCGGCGACATAGCGGAGCATCGTACTGGATGAAAGAGTTCCCTAATCAAACAGTGCTGTGGCTGCGCTGTATGTATGCCGTTGCCGTAATTCCTGCAACTCTTCTTCTGGCATTTCTCCCACTTCCCCGTAAGGTTCTTTCCGCATCGCGGCAGACTTTTGATGCGCTTTATTTCGCTCTCATCCTATCCAGCCGCATTCTTCTTTTCGTTCTGATTTTTCTCGTGCTTCATGTCGGTCCGCGTGGAGATGTCGTCGGGTACTATTACCCAGAAGCCAGTCACGCTTTGCATGGAGCACTTGTCTACCGGGACTTCACGTCCAGCTATGCGCCATTATTCAGCTATATCGGCGCTGCCATTCTCCGGCTAAAAGATAGTCCGCTGGCCCTCATTGCGTTCACCATCCTGGTGGAGACTTGTTCGATTCCAATCTGGTTCGCAGCAATACGTTCTTCCTGCCCGGAACCCGCCTTCCGGCGCGGCGCACTGCTTTATCTCGTGCAACCGTTGATGCTCTTCAACGTCGCTATCGATGGTGGCAATAATGTATGGATCGCATTCAGTCTCGCACTCGCGCTTTTGTGCTTCACTAGTCGCCGCGATGCCGCATCCGGTGTAAGTTATTCGATTTCGTTGATTGCGGTGAAATTCCTTCCGTTGATATTCGCGCCCCTGCTTTTCCTGAGCGCACGTCGACGGCTGGCATGGACCGCCGGGTTTCTGCTGCCCATGCTCGCTGTGTTCGGTATGTTTGCGGCGCAACATGCGAATGTTTTTCAGCCGTTTCAGCAGGAAGGAAATGCGCAGCTCGGTGGCAGCTTACCGCTTCTTTTCTCTTACGCAACCGGCATCGACATACCCGGCCGTATCTCCGACGGGATCACGGTACTTGTCTTGCTCGCGTGTACTTTGGCCTGGTGGCGCATCACACGCGTCCGAACGGCGCGTAGCTGGGAAACCGGCCTTGGCTTGCTAGTGCTCACGCTTTCCATGCTCATGCTCAGCAAAAAATCCTGGAGCATCTACATCATCATGGTCATGTTCCTGCTTTGCCAACTGGTGGCCCGCCACGGACGCGTCACCCGAGCTCTATACTGCATCTTTTCCTTCTTGCTGATCGTCGAACCGAGCTTTCTGTTCGCCAAAGTGGGCAACCAGCATCAGCCCATTCATGTTCTTCTGGCGCGGGGGAATGGTAGCGCATGGCTGCTCATGGCCATGTACTTGATCGAACTCGTGTGCTCTGCGTGGTTCATACGTGAGGCACTGCGAGACCTGCGCTATTCGCCGAATTCTCAATGCGCCGCATCCTGACAGAAAATTCTGTGTCTGTGCTCGTCCGGAAGCATCACACGTGGAGGAAACCTTATGCACGATAACGAGAATGCAGCACTCAGAGCCCAACTCGTCGCCCTTCTCAAAGGCGGCCAGGCACATGCCACGCTGGCGGATGCGGTGGCCCAATTTCCTGCGAACCGCATTGGGGAACAGCCGGACGGCCTGCCCTACTCTGCATGGCAACTGGTGGAGCACATCCGGATTACGCTTCACGATCTGTTGGAGTTCGTCACCAATTCAGAATATGTGGAAATGGAATGGCCCAGCGGCTATTGGCCGAAGAACCCGGCGCCAGGTAGAGGCGAATCCTGGGATACGACAGTAAGGGCCATTCACGCAGACATGAAGAGCTTCGAGACGCTGATTCATTCGCCGGGCAGCAATTTGTACGCAACTATCCCATGGGGTAAAAACGGGGAGACACTGCTACGGGAGGTTCTTCTCGCGGCCGACCACACAAGCTATCATGTCGGCGAGTTGATCGTTCTTCGACGCCTGCTTGGAATATGGAAGAGCTAATGCTGCTGTGGGCGATGGGTAGGTCTACCGCCAGCTGACGGCTAGTTGCCAGCGAAGATGGCGTTGCGCAGTCTTGCGAAGCACACGCTCAAATTCCTCGGTTTCCCTCAGAACTTCCTGAGTTTCGTTGCCGAGCGCGAGAGGGTGATCGCGCAGGAAATCGATCAGCGTGCAAACGGTGATCAGACCATCCTCGGCAGCGAACCACTGCGGCGGCGGCAGAGTCTTTGCCCACTCCGGGTCGCCAGCCCCTTCTTCGAGAAGAAGAGCCATGGAGTTCTCATCTGCAGAAAAGAAGTCGAGGATCGGACGCACACCCAGGCGATGCGCCAGCTTCTCCAGGGCATCTTCGTTTCTGGCCAGCGCACGCCCATTCACGAAGATGTCGTATCCCGGATCTTCACCTTCTACGACGATGTACATGGACGCAGCCACGGCAGCAGTGTACTCCACGGTCTTTGAGATGCGGACTGCGGATTGCAGATACGCTACGTTTGAGTAATCTCAAATATTACCCCCTGCTCAGCCCGATTTGAGAACCCCATCACGGTTGCGGCAACAATCAGAATCGCACCCAGAACAGCGGTCCAATCGGGTCGGATGTGCAGCAACACTACGGTTTCCGCAGTTGCGATCAGCGGTTGCGTCCATTGCAACATGCTTACCTTGGCAGCGCCGGATTTACCCAGCAACCAATAGAAGAGAAGATAACCGCACATCGTCATCACGGCAGCGGCGATCGAGAAACCCAGCGCAGCCGTTGTCGACCACGTTACGGACTGGTGTTCCAGCAGTAGAGATGCAATCCAAAGCAGCAGGCCGGAGATCGCGCACTGCACGAACAGCATCTCGACAATGGATATTTCGCGCAGATGTTTCTCGGCAGCCGTGAGAGCCGCAGCGATACCGGCCGCAGCCGCCAGCGGAAGCAACAGCCACGGTATCTGACGCGTAGCGATGCCGAGTCCATTGCCCGCCAGGAAGAGCACGCCCGCCAGACCGCAGACGGCGGTGGTAATCGAAAGCCGCCCACTGATCGCCAGCACGACCGGAACAGTCGCCATTGCGGCAAGTTCGACTGCCGATGAGAGGTTCCGGCTGCTGATGGATATGAGTATCTGCGGAAGGCACAAAATGCCTAAACCGGCAATGACCGCGATTGCAATGCTGCGAACCGGCCTGCGCCATATGCGGCGGCGGATTACCCAGGGCAACAACAGAACAGCGCCGAGCCCGTAGCGGATCGCGAGCGCGCGAAGTTGTGGCTGCGCGGGAATAGATGCGGTCAACATCCATTCCGAGCCCCACAACAAGGAAAGTCCCAGAAATGCGGCGACGCATCGATTGCGCATAAACAAGAAGGGCTACGCGATCCGCGTAGCCCTTTCCTCTTCAACTAGCGGCGGCCGCCCTGACCTCCGCCACCGCCTGGTGGACGGCCACCACGGCCGCCGCGGCGGCGGCGGCGACGGTTCGGATCTCCAGCTCCAGCGCCGGCTCCGCCTCCGTTGCGTACAGCACCAGCAGGTGCCGGCGCATCATCGGCGCGGTTGAAGTTGGGCTCATTTTCCTCGTCGATCGGCTCGTCCGACTCTTCGAAGTCTTCGCCACCCTCGATCATGATCGTGCTTGCATTCGAAGACGGCTGACGCTCTGACGGCTGACGGTCAGCGTGTTCCTGGCGCGGCGCACGGGGCGCGGCCGCTTCGCCTCCACCCTCGCTGCCCGGTTCCGGCAATCCAAGCTTCTGCCGCTGCTCCTTCAGCAGTGCTTTACGCGACAGCTTGATGCGATTGCCCTCAATGCCGAGGACCTTCACCATCACCTGATCACCCTCGCGCAGCTCGTCCTTCACATCCTTCACGCGATGCTCAGCGATCTCGCTGATGTGCAGCAAGCCGTCGGTTCCGGGAAAGAGTTCAATAAAGGCGCCGAACTCAGCCAGCCGGACGACTTTGCCGAGATAGGTCTTTCCTATCTCAGGCACAGCGGTGAGGTCGTTGATCATGCCCAGCGCCTTGGTCAGACCCACCTCGTCGCTGGAGGCCACGTTGACGCGGCCCGTATCATCGACATCGATCTTGACTCCGGTCGCTTCGATAATGCCGCGAATGACCTTGCCACCCGGCCCGATCAGATCGCGGATCTTGTCTGTAGGAATCTGCAGGGTGTGAATGCGCGGAGCAAACTTCGAGCGGGTCTCGCGTGCGCCTTGCAACTCAGCGTCCATCTTGTCCAGCAGGAAGAGCCGGCCGTGCCGTGCCTGCTCCATCGCTTCGCGCATGATCTGCCCGGTGATGCCAGGTATCTTGATGTCCATCTGCATCGCTGTGATGCCCTTGCGCGTGCCGGCCACTTTGAAGTCCATATCTCCGTAGTGGTCTTCCGCGCCGGCAATGTCGGTCAGGATTGCGTATTGCTCGCCCTCCTTCACCAGACCCATCGCTATGCCAGCAACCGCGCCCTTCAGCGTGACACCAGCATCCATCAGCGCAAGGCTTGCGCCGCAGACACTTGCCATTGAGGAAGAACCGTTGGACTCAAGGATGTCGGAGACGATACGGAAGGTATAGGGCGATTCGTCCACCGCCGGCAACACTGCGGATATCGCACGCTCCGCCAGCGCACCGTGACCCACTTCGCGACGCCCAACACCGGTCATGCGGCCCGTTTCGCCGACAGAGAACGGCGGGAAATTGTAGTGGAGCATCAGGCGCTTTTTCTGCTCGCCTTCGTAAGTCTCCAGGCGCTGCTGATCGTCGGTAGTGCCGAGCGTGATTGTAACTAGAGCCTGCGTCTCTCCGCGCGTGAACAGCGCGGAGCCGTGCGTGCGTGGCAGCACGCTGGTCTCGATGGTGAGCTGCCGGATCTCGTCGAATCCACGGCGATCCGGGCGTACTCGCTCCTGCAGTACCTGCTCCCGGAAAATGCGCTCGCGCAACGCCTCGTAGTACTTGTTCAGCTTCTTCTTCGCATCCGGCTGATCTGCCGGCAACTCCTTCGCAAGCTCGTCTTTGATCGCCTTGACCATTGCATAGCTCTCGGCCTTTGGGTGCGTCTTTGTATCCAGCGCATCCTTCAGCCGGGCGCCCACCTTGGACTCGAGTTCCGAAGCGTAAGCGTGGTCGACCTCGACCTCGGCAACCACGCGCTTGGCCTTGCCGGCCTTCGCCACGAGCTCATCCATCGCCGCAATGATTTTCTTGATCTCGCCATGACCAAAGTCGATCGCATCGACCACGATCTCTTCGCTCACTTCCTTGGCGCCGCTCTCCACCATCACGATGCCGTCCCTGGTGCCGACGACCATGATGTTCAGGGTGCTCTCGTGCCGCTCAGCATAGGTGGGATTGATAACGAACTGGTCGTTCACACGGCCAACACGCACAGCGCCCACCGGACCTCCAAAAGGAATGTCCGAGAGCGCGAGCGCCGCGCCTGCACCGTTGATGCCAATGACGTCGGGATCATTCTCTTTGTCCGCGGACAATACAAATGCGATGACCTGCGTCTCATTCCGGAAGCCTTCAGGAAAGAGCGGACGGATGGGGCGATCGATCTGCCGCGAGGTCAGAATTTCCTTCTCGCTGGGCCGCCCTTCGCGCTTGATGAAGCCGCCGGGAATGCGACCGCCGGCGTAGGTGTATTCGCGATAATCGACGGTGAGGGGAAAGAAATCGATACCTTCGCGCGGGTCTGCGGAAGATACTGCGGTGACCAGCACTACGGTGTCGCCCTGCGTTACCAGCGCAGCGCCGGGCGCCTGCTTGGCCATGCGGCCGGTTTCAAAGGTCAGTCGCTTGCCGCCGGCAAGCTCAACAGATACTTCTTGTTTCATGGAATCCTCGTTTTCTGTGCAGCGCAGGAGATGATGTGGCTCCAGGCAGGAAGGCGCGCAGCACCCATGAAGAACTCCGGGTGCGCGGCATGGTTCGCATGCGACCCCCTCTCAGCCGTCGCGGCGAGTGGAAGGGTGCGGAAGCAACGCGCGGCGTGGCCCTGAAGGAGCCACGGCCGGAGTCCCACGTCGCTGTCACTGGAGGCGTGCGATAAAAGGGGCAAGGTGTACAGGCTTACTTACGAATGCCGAGCTTGCCGATAACGTCGCGGTAGCGCGCGGAGTCGCTTGTCTTCAGGTAGTTCAGAAGGCGACGACGTTTGCTCACCAGCATCAACAGACCACGACGGGATGCGTGGTCTTTCTTGTGGGTTTTGAAATGTTCGGTCAGCTCGCCGATCCGTTCGCTGAGAATCGCGATCTGCACCTCGGGACTGCCCGTATCCGAATCGTGCGTCCGGAAGCGGGAGATCACCTCTGTCTTCTTTTCTGTTGCCAGCACGCTTACCTCTCTATGCTCTCTATCGAATCCACTCTCTAAGTGTCTGCCACAAGAGTAACATAGAGTGCTTTCCGAGACAGTCGAACGCCGGCGGATCACAGCTAGTGAATGGCGATTTCGGTCTTCCCGCCCTCTCTCGGATTGTTCTTGTCGAGCAGGAAAGCCAGCAACACCATGATGGTCGAGAGCGCCGCCAGCGCAAAGTACACATCCACGTAGCCTTGCACCTGCGTCTGCGTCAGCAGCGTGGTGTAGGTGCGAAGCTGCGCGCCTCCCGCTGCGTTAGCTCCGCCCAGGTGATTGACCAATGCGCTGGTGGTGGCCTGGATGCGCTGTTGGAACACGGCATTCCCCGGATGTACATTTTTGAGGAGGGTCGCCTGATGAAAGGCCGTGCTCTCCGTGACGAACGCGCCGGTCAGCGAGATCAAGACCGACCCGCCTATGTTGCGCGCAAAGTTGATCAGACCCGAAACCTGGTTATTCGCCTCGCGCGGCAGCCCAAAATACGCCGCCGTTGTCACGGAGACAAAGACGAACGGGATTGCAGCAACCTGCAAGATACGCAGCCACGAAGCAAAGCCAAAGCTCATTCCCAGGTTCAAGCGGACAGCAGAGTAAAGGAACGCAACGGCATACAGGCTAAAACCGAAGACGATAATATTGCGCGCTGGAAAGCGAGACACGGCCTGGCCGGCCATCGGGAACAGGAATATTAAGGCGACACCGCCCCCGGAAAGGGCAAGTCCGGCGATGGTTGCCGTATATCCAAGCAGCTGCTGGGTGAACTGCGGCTGTAATACCGTCGATGCATTCAGGAGTCCCCCCGTAATCAACATCAGAAAGGAACAAACGGCGAAATTTCGGTATTTATAGAGCCGCATGTGAATGATCGGCTCTTTCGCGCCTGAGACCTCCCACCAGATCAACGCAATCGTCGAGATCGCAAACGCGATCGCATAGAAACGAATCCACGGTGACCCAAACCAGTCCCACTCCTCTCCTTTATCCAGGAATATTTCGAGCGAACCCATCGAGATCACCAGGAAGATGACGCCGATGTAGTCGATCCGCCAGAAGTTCTTGCGGTCAGGTTTCAGATACGGAGGATCTTCCACCAGCAACTGAACCAGGAAAAGAGCAGCGATGCCAATTGGTATGTTGATGTAAAAAATCCAGTGCCAACTGTAGTTGTCCGTCAGCCAGCCGCCGACCGTCGGGCCGATTGACGGTGCCAACACGGCAACCACGCCGTAGAGCGAGAACGCCAGACCGCGTTTGCTCGGCTCGAACGAGTCCGCCATGATGGCCTGCGCCATCGGTTGGAGCCCACCACCTCCAGCACCCTGAATCACGCGGAAGAGCAGTAGCAACCCAAGGGATGGTGCAAGCCCGCACAGGAACGAGGCCGCGGTGAAGATCACGATGCAGAGCATGAAGAAGTTCTTGCGACCAACCACGCTCGAGGCCCAGCTGCCCATGGGCAGCACGACTGCGTTGGCTACTAGATAGGTGGTGAGCACCCACGTGCTCTCATCTCGGCTGGCGCCAAGCCCGCCTGCGATATACGGCAACGCAACGTTCGCAATGGAGGTATCCAGCACCTCCATGAAAGCAGCCATTGCGACGGTCGCAGCAATCACCCACGGATTGGTCTTCGGCTTCCATGCCGTCATGGGAACTGCTGCTGTCGCCGCTGCCATGTCTGCGCTCGCTCCTGCGGGATGGGGCTCGCCCTGCGCAAAGAATACGACTGATGAGCGCGGCAAAACCTAAGTAGTTTCGCTAAATAGATGCAAAAGCAGCGTTGCCCGACTCGAAAATTGGGCAGAACAGTGTCTCGTAAAGTCCGGCCGTTCGCTGAACGATTGCTGTCATGAAACTGCGGAGGTCCACCAAACCGCCGAACTATTACTTCCGAACATCGAGCTGGGCGGTCCAGTGCAGAAAGCGGACCAGATGTCCCTTCTCCTGCCATACGAAGCGGAAGAAGTCTCGAGCGCCTATGCTGTGCGCCTCCCGCCCAGAGTAAGTTTCGATGCGCCAACGCAGATATTCACTGCGCCACGGCCGCAGGCGATGTCCACGGGTGGCATTCCACAGAAACCGCATCGCGCTTCGCATTGACGGAGGACTCCGACCATCAGTATAGAGGTCCGGTTCGATGCGCCGGCATCAGCTTTTCCCCGCCCATCGACCGCCCGTTACATGCGATCGAAGAGCGTCCCCTGTTTCTCGATGGTTACGATGACCGATTCGAGCGCTGACTGTTGCGTCTGGTTGGAGGAGAGTTGGGTTGCCACTGTTGGCAAGTCAGCCTGCAGTAGATTCGTCTCGTTCGCCACCAGTTGTGTCTGCTCCTGCGAGGCATACGACGAAGCCGATTGAAAGCGGTTGATTGCGCCATCGAGCGAAGCGCGCTGCGTGCTCACCTGCGAGAGCGCCGCACCCAACTGTGATGTCAACGAGGTGGTCGTCGCTGTGCTACCTGAGGAGAAACCCTGGATCAACGCATTCAGCGTGCCGAGAAGGTCACCGCCGGTCGCGGTGAAGACCTGCTGCCCGGGCAGGTTCGTCGCAATCGATTGGCCACCCGGCGTGCTCACATGATTCACAACGCTGTCGCCTGAATAGGTCACGGTGGCTGGTGTGGTGGAGGTATCCAGTTGGAACGGCGGATTATTGTTCTGGCTTCCAGAGAAGAGGTACTTTCCGCTGTAGCTTGTGTTCGCCAAGCCGAGGACCTCATCGCGGATGCTGGTCAGCTCCGCTGCAACACTGGACTGGTCGCTCGCATTTTTGGTCCCGTTATTTCCTGCGGTAGCAACCGATATAGCCTGATTAATCTGGTCCACCACCGAACCGAGTGTCGAATCGGCAACCTGCATCATGGCTGTCGTCGTCGACGCAGTCTGCGTGAATGTGCTGTCCGCGGCGATTCGCGAAGAGAATTGCACATTTTGTGACGCTGCTACCGGATCGTCGCCCAATCCACCGAGCCGTACGCCACTCGATATTTCGCTCGAAAGCGCCTGCTGCTGCGCCGTGCTCCGGGACAGCGCCGCGGTGAGCTGCTGGAGGTAATTTGAATTGACGTTCATCTTCCTGTTCTCCGATAGCTACACCGCTACGGCAGTCTCGGTGCCCAGATTGATGGCGCTTGTCATCACCGAATTCAGGATGGTAAAGACCTTGGCAGCCGCCTGATAGGACTGCTCAAACGTCTGCAGGAGCGCTGCCTGGTCATTCATGTTCACCGAAGACAACGCGCTTTGCTGCGACTGGAGCTGAGTCAGAGAGGCATTCTGCGACGCTTGCGTCGTGATCGCTTCGCTGACGTTTGTCCCGATCTCGCCGACTAGTGCTGCATACGACGCGGTTGGCGTCTGTCCGCCCGCGAGACCTACGGATGCTAGAGCGGCAATCGCGGTAGCATTCGACCCGTCCTGTGCTCCAGCCCCTGTGGCCGATGCCGCCACTCCGTTCAGATCGGTCAGCGCGACAGAGATAGCATCCGCTGCTCCGGTGGCGCTGCTTCCCAGAGAAAAGATCGCAGCACCGCTATTCCCATTGGCATCTGTACCGCTAGCCTGCTGCGTGTTGACAGCATTGCCCACGTTCCACGCCAACTGGTCGAGCGATGCGAGGGTACGTGGAATATCGGAGTCCCGCGCCTCGAGCGCGCCACCGATCTGGCCGCCTCCGTTGGTCAAAGCGGAAGTCTGGTCCACTCCGCCGAGCAACAGATGGGTGACACCGCCAGAACTCAGCGTCTGGAGATTCATACTCTGCCCGCCCGCCACCAGTACGGCGCCTGATGTGGTGGAGATGGTGAGATTGTTGTTTTCATTGCTGATCTGGTGGATGCCAATCAGCTGTGACAACTGCTGGATATCGTATTGCCGCTGATCTTCGAGCGTGCCCGCGTCGCCGGTCGGGCTGCTCGTACTGATCTTCGCGTTCAAGCTGGCGATCTCATTGGTCAACGAGTTCACCTGATCGGCCGCGGAAGTGATGGACGCATCGAGACCAGATTTCTGCTCTTGCAGGCTGCTCGAAACCTGGTTGAAGGTTGCAGCGAGGCTCTGCGCCGCAGAGAGAACTCCGGTCCGCAGGCTGGAGTTGGATGGATCGGCGGAAAGCGACGAGAAGCTCTGGAAAAATGCCGTCATCTGCTGACCGATATCGGCAACGCCGCTGCTGGTCGCGTTTCCTGTAGCGGTAATCGCCCCCGAAAAGAGCGATTGCAGATCGTTCAGTGCGGCAAGGCGCGCGGCGGTGGAAGACTGGTCCTGCGTCTGCTGATCGATGCGCTGATTCAAGATACGGTCGCGCTGAGAAGCAGCTCCCTCGAACGACACACCGCCTGCCGACGATTGACCGCCCACCGATACCGTGTCGAGGGCACCCCACTGCACCGTCTCAGTGGTATATCCCGGCGTATTCGCATTCGCGATGTTGCCCGCTACGACCGAGATCGCCGCCTGATCTGCCGTCAGGGAGCCTGTCGCGATGTTCCATGCCTGATTCAGAGAAGCCATGATATTCAGCGCCTTGCCAGAGCCCGATAGCCATCCGCCGGTGAATCGTGACCCGGCTCCAGCCCCAGCACGTTCAGATTGGTACGCGTTTGCCGAAGCAGACGATCCAGCAACAGCAGCTTCCAGGAGAGGCGCGCCTGTGTCGCATCAGAGACGGAGACCCGTCGACCTTTCGCTTCCCACTCCCGGCAGCGGCACGCCAGCTGCACAAGCAGCTCTGCGTCCATTTTGGCCAGGCCGTCAATCACACGATCGAGCGTCCGCTCAATCTCCGCCGCTGGCAGAAACCATGGATTTTCAGCCCCGCTGCGCGTCATCAGGTTCCTTATCCCTGCAGGTTCCGCAACATGGCGTCTGCCACGGCCTGAGGCGCCACTTGATATGTTCCGCTGGCGATCTGCAGCTGAAGGCTCGCGACGCGATCCTGCCGTATTTCGGGCGTCTGCAGGGCTTCGGCCACCGACTGTGCAGCCGGGCTAAGTTCCGTCGAATCGCTCCCGGTGGGCGTGCTGCGGGTCGCAGAAGTGGATCGATCATCAGTGCGCAGACGGGACGGCGCCTCCACTCCTGAACTCGCGAGATTCGGACTCGCGAGATTCGGACTCGCCAGATTCGGTGGATAGGTGGATCGATCATGTACGTCCATGGATGGATCTCCTCACAACCTATATCGGCTGCGGGACGGAAAGCTTGAAACCCTTCTGAACTGGGTTCTCCGTTTGATTCTTCCCACCGCCGGCGTGGCTGGATTCCAATTGATGCAGAATTCGGTCCGCAATGCCGAAGCCGCCTCGCTCAGAGATCGCCCGCGCAAGCGACTCAGAGGCAAAGCCAGCCAGGGCATCTCCGCTTCCGCCACCCTCACCGCTGTCTTCCCCCGTCAGACCGTCCCGCTCTTGCAACGGCTTCAATAACTCGGCCATCAGGCTCGCTTCAAACTCGTGGGCTGAACGCTCGAGCCTGGGATTCCTGGTCTGCCCCGTAGCAGCGGAGGTGTTCTGTAGCCCCACACCCTGCGACTCCAACTTCGCAAGTTCCACTAGAGCACCTCCAGCTCGGCTTCCAGAGCTCCAGCCTCTTTCATCGCCTGCAGGATTGAGATCACATCACGCGCGCTTGCCCCAATGCCTTGCAACTCCTCCACCAGATCGTCGACCGTTGCACCGGGCTTCAATACGATCTGGTTCACCGGCTTGTCCTGCGCATTGACGCGCGTCTCCTGTACGGTTTGTGTCGTCCCGTTGCTGAATGGTCCGGGCTGCGAGACTGCGACATCGCTGACGACATTCACCACCAGTCCGCCGTGCAGGATAGAGACAGGCAACAACCGAACATTGCCGCCGATCACCACCGTCCCCGTTCGTTCATTCACAACCACTTTGGCCCGTGGGAACGTATCTATCTCGACCGCCTCTACGCGAGCCAGCAGAGCGGGCAGATCTTCTCCAGGCTGAGGATGCAGATCAACGCGGCGGCTATCCGCGGCGTGCGCGAGCGGGCGCTTCAGTTCACCATTGATTGCGTCGGCCATTCGTTCTGCGGTGCGGAAATCCGCGTCGTTCAGCAATATGGAGAGCATAGGCAATCGAGACAGGTCGAGCGGAACTCCCCGCTCCACCATCGCGCCGCCTGGAATCCGTCCGGTCGTCGGATGATTGACGACCTTTGCGTTTCCATTAGCCGACGCCGCATATCCTCCCAGCACAATCGGTCCTTGAGCCTGCGCGTAGATCCGGCCATCCGGGCCATAGAGCGGAGTCATCAACAGCAGGCCGCCGTTGAGGCTGCGTGCATCGCCTGCCGACGAAACGGTAATATCGAGCTTGGTGCCCGACTCTGCAAAGGGCGGTAAGGTCGCTGCAATGAACACCGCCGCCATGTTCTGCACGCGGAGCGAGTTCGCGCTGCCCGTCGTGGGTACGTTTACTCCCATGCGCTGCAGGGTGGAGATGAGAGTTTGCACCGGAAAAACCGCGAGCCGGTAAAATAGGTCCGCACGAAAGCTGCCCTCCTGCGCGCGCCGAGCCAGCGGCTGATGCGTCGCCGCAATGATCCTTACATCGACCCTGACCGGCTCGTTCTCGCCAACGCGCTGCAGCTCACCGCTCTCCAGAAAGCGCAGCAGCTTGGACTGAAGGGCCAGCGGCATCTCGCCGATCTCGTCCAGAAAAAGGGTGCCCCCATTCGCCGCTTCAATCCGTCCCGTCCGGCGCTGCACCGCTCCGGTAAAGGCGCCACGGGAATGGCCGAACAGCTCCGCCTCCAGCAGTGCCTCAGGAATGGCCGCGCAGTTCAGCGCCACAAAAGGCCGCTCGGCACGCGGGCTCAGGCGATGAAGAGCGTGCGCCACTACCTCTTTCCCCGTGCCGGTGGGCCCTTGGATGAGGACCGTGGTCTTGCGTTTCGCGACCAGGCGGATCCGGCGGCTGACCTCAAGCATCCGCTTCCGAGTCTCCGATCAGCTCCGGCAGCCGACCGGATATTGCAGTAACGGCAGACTGCCGGTGAGCAGAGCGTGGCGCAGGTCTTGGTGCCCGCACGCGGGACATCGTCACCACCGCCGGGCGGACTGGCGGGTTCATATCGGGAACGGGCGGTGAGGACACCTCCTCGCATACCGAGCGCAACACCTGCAACAACTCGCCGCGCCGCGGACTCCGCACCGCTTCCGGCAATCCTGCAAGCGCGCCGTCAAGAGCAATCAGATCCATGGTGGGATGGCTGGACGCGGACCTCGTCCGCAAAGTCCTCCAGATGCAGATCGGGCAACGGACCATCCAAGAAGCGTCGCGTGCGGATGCGTCTGCTCCATCAGCAGCAGCGCGGCCGCGCCTCCATCTGCTTCATGAACTTCCCAGCGCTGCGCCGTAAGCGCGCTTGCGCAAGCGTGCGCGGACCGCGGCATCCGTGCTCAACACCAGCACAGATGCTGCATTTTTCGTCATGACGGAAGCTGTTGCCATCGTGGACCTCTCTTTTCACTTTTGACTTTTGGTGGCAATACGGCCTGCACTACTGCATCGCTGCCTGCTGGAATGCCGCGGGAAGCGCGGGCAGCGGCACCGATTGTGCCGCTCTTGCCGGTATCCACTCCGGCGATGCGATAGCCCTGGCCACGAACGGTTTCGATCAACGAACCGCTGGCACCCAGCTTCCGGCGCAGATAGTTGATGTAGACATCGACCACATTCGTGTTCCCAGCGTCGCTCGCACTCCACACCCGCTCCAGCAGCGTCGCGCGGGAGACGCAGTGGCCGCGATTGAGCATCAGGTATTCCAGCAGCCCGAACTCGCGGCGGCTCAGCGCAATCGACTCCTCGCCACATTCGAGCGACTGCTGCAGGCGGTTCAGCTCCAGGCCGCCACAGCGAAGCACCGCCCCCCCATCCTGGCGGCGGACCAGCGCACGGCAGCGCGCCTTCAGCTCCCGCATGGCGAAGGGCTTCATCATGCAGTCGTCCGCGCCCGCTTCCAGGCAGGCGATACGGGTTTCAAGCTCCGCGGCCTGGGCCGTCAGGACCAGGACCCGCATGCCATTGCCCAGCGTGCGCGCCACTTCCAGGACCCGCATCCCTATCTCTCCCGGAAGGTCCAGGTCCAGCAGAAAGAGGTCGTAGTCCGCGCTGGCGATCGCGTTGGCGGCTCCCGCACCATCGCCTACCAGCGTCACCATGTGGTCTTCCTTTTCGAGTGACCGCGCGACAAACATTCCCAGGGCAGCTTCGTGTTCAGCAATCAGGATTCTCAAGGCCCGTCCCTCTTCTCAGCGCCGGGTTTGATTCCCGGCTTGCAAGGACACCATCTCGTCAAATGGGGGCTCTTGGCAAGATATTGCTTTGATTTTTCTTCGCCTATATTTCGCTTTTGGTACGCCTCGGCAGTTTAGTGTCAAATTGGGAACGCGGAAGACCTTGGCGAAGATTTCTTCGCCACATTTCGCTATTTCTTCGCTACAATGGCGGCATGTCCGTCACACGCCGACAAAAAGAAGTGGTCGACTTTCATCAGCGGCTTCGTGGAAGAGAATGGATATTCCCCATCCTTCGATGAGATCGCCCGGGGATTGAACCTTAAGTCCCTGGCTACCGTGCACAAGCACATCACGAACCTGCAGAAGAAGGGTCTGCTCGAGCGGGCGCACAATCGCAGCCGTTCGATCGACATTCTGCCGCCCAAGAGCAAGTCCACGGCAGCCGGATCGCCTGCCGCTGGTCGGCCGGATTGCCGCTGGCCTTCCGGTGGATGCTGCCGAGGCGTCGGAATCCATTTCGCTCGGCGATATTATTGGTAACAAAGACGTTTACGCACTCGAAGTGCGCGGCGATTCCATGCGCGACGAGCACATCGTGGACGGCGATTATGTGCTGGTGGAGCGCGTGAAGACCGCCCGTCCGGGCGAGATCATCGTCGCGCTGGTGCGCGGCAGCGAGACCACGTTGAAGCGCTACTACATGGAAGGCGACCGGGTGCGGCTGCAGCCCTCGAACGTGGAGATGGCGCCGATCTACGTGCCTGCCGAGCAACTCGCGATCCAGGGCCGTGTACTGGGCATTCTGCGCAAATACGCCTGATACTGGCAGCAAACGTAAGAAATGAAAAGCGGCCCGGCAATTCTGCCGGGCCGCTCTCTTTTATCCTCACAAGTGAGCTGCTTACGCGACTGGTGGTGGCCAGCACCTTCGCGACGCTCTTGTCGATCGTTTCCTTGGGCACATAGCCGACGATCTGCTCCGCTACCTTGCCGCCCTTGAAGAGCAGCAATGCGGGAATGCCGCGGATGCCGTAGCGAGCGGGGGTGGACGCATTGCGGTCCACATCCATCTTCATGACCTTGAGCTTGCCTTCATAGGCCGCGGCCACCTCGTCCACGATCGGGGCCAGCGCGCGACATGGGCCGCACCAGGCTGCCCAGAAGTCCACCAGGACAGGTTCGTTGGACTTCAGAACCTCCTGCTCGAAGGTCGCGTCGTTGACCTCAGTGATCCCATGACCTGCCATTATTCCTCCATCTGGACACACCTAAACGGGCTCCAGTTTGTGTCCGAAACTGCCCTTTGCGGGCGCATCCAGGCACGATTTGTGTGCCGAAATGTGCTCCTTAGAGAGATGCAACAGGGCGCAAAAGTCGCAAGCCCGGACAGCCTTGTTTTCATCATAGTGGGAAAATCGCGAATGAGGCGGGAATGCGGCTGTGGAAAGCAAAAGCGCCCGTGGCCCACACAGGAGCCACAGGCGCTAGAGCAGCCCTCCCCCAGAACTGCCCACGGGTGAGAAGGTAGGCGGTACGAAGCAAAAAAGTAAATAAAACTTAGGTACTTTTGTGGTCATCGCTCCTGATATTACTGAGCGCACGATGCTTCGAGGTGACCCTGCTCCCTCTGCACGATTCGGCAAACTGGAAAAAATCGTATACTTCGTCACAAATGGCTGGTCTACTTTCTCCGCGAGAGGCGGCTTTGCGCCTCGGCATCTCTTATCCCACGATGAAGCAGTGGCTCTACCGGGGCAAGCTGAAGGCGATCAAGACGCCCGGGGGGCACTATCGGATCCCGGAGGCGGAGCTGGACAGCCTGCTGCACAAGGCGCGACGGGCCGGAGACGCCGAAGCGGCAGATGCTGCGAACCGTCAGCGGCCGCAATCAACTGGTCGGCCGGATTGTGGAGATCAAGATCGAAGGGCTGCTGGCGCAGATCAAGCTTTCGATCGGCGGCCAGATCATCACGTCACTGATCACGTCGGATGCCGCGCGCGAGCTGCAGCTGGAAGTGGGCGAGACGGCGGCCGCGCTGATCAAGTCGACCGAAGTGATGCTGCTCCGTGTGTAAGGCGCGGCATTCGGCCGACCTGCACTGTGACCCGCAGGATGTTCTGTTTCGACTGCGCTCGCGCTACTGCTCCTGCAGAGTCACGCGCTTTTACTTGCGCAGTCGCACGCGCCGGTGCGCGTTGCGGCCGCGGCGGATCTCGAACCGCTGCTCCCTGCTCTGCTCAGGAATTACGAGCGGCAGACCGGCGCAGCATGTGGAGGCGTCCTTCGCCTCATCGGCAACGCTCGCGACGCAGATCGAGAACGGAGCGCCGTTCGATGTCTTCCTTTCCGCGGATATGGCGCTTCCCGAGAAGATCGTCCACGACGGGTTTGCCGCCGCGGGCAGCATCGCGCAACCGTACGCGCGCGGCACGCTGGTGCTGTGGACGCGCAACCAGAGCGGCGTGGCTCAGCTCAGCATGCAGATGCTTGCGTCGACCGCGATCCACAGCGTCGCCATCGCGAACCCGCAGCATGCGCCGTACGGCCGCGCGGCCATGCAGGCGCTTACCAGCCTGGCGCTGCTTCCCGCTGTCGAGCCAAAACTGCGCACGGCAGAGAACATCGCGCAGGCGGCGCAATTTGCCAGCACCGGCAACGCGGATGTGGGCCTGATCTCGCTGACCTCGGCGCTTACTCTCACGGCGCAGGGACATTACGTTGCGGTGCCGGCGAATGCGTACCAGCCAATCCTGCAGGGCGCCGTTGCGCTGAAGGGCGGCGCGAACCCGAGGGGCGCGGTCACGTTCCTGCGCTATCTGCACTCGCCGGCGGTGGCACAGCAGCTGCAGCAAGGCGGACTGGCGCCGGTGCGGTAAGGCGCTCTTTACGAAAATTCAGCCGTAATTCTTACAAAGGCGGGACTGTCCGCTTCTCCTTGACAGCCTAGGAGAAGCGGATCTAGGCTGCTCTCCTAGATTATCGAGGAGACGACCTTGGCTCGATCGGATGCAGACCGGCAGATGGATCTATTGCAGGGGACGCTGGACATGCTGATCCTGAAGGCGGTTTCGCTTGGACCGCTGCATGGATATGGCGTGCTGCTGCGCATCCAGCAGATTTCCGGCGAGGAGCTGGTGATCCAGCAGGGATCGCTGTACCCGGCGCTCTACCGGCTGGAGCATCAGGGCGCGATTGCGAGCTCGTGGGGCGAAAGCGAGAACAACCGGCGCGCCAAGTACTACCGGCTGACATCGCGCCGGCCGCGACCGGCTGGAAGCGGAGACGGAGAAGTGGAATCGGATGGCCGGGATCATCGGCAGCATTCTGCGCACGAGGCCGGAGGAAGCATGAGCCTGCGTTCGTCGATCACTCGTCTTATACGCACAGCCTCGCTCGTGGCTGCGCGCGATTGTGCATCGCGGTCGGCTGGAAGATGAGATGGAAGCAGAGCTGGCCTGCCATCTGGAAAATCTGACCGAGGAGCTGATCCGCTCCGGGCTTCTCGCCGGAGGAGGCCCGCCGCCGCGCGCGGATTGCGATGGGCTCAATGTTGACGAGCAAAGAGGAGATGCGCGGCTCGCTTGGGCTGCGGCTGGTGGGACGCGCTGTGGGCCGATCTTCGTTATGGGCTGCGCATTCTGCGCAAGAGCCCAGGTTTTACCGCGATTGCCGTGATCTCACTCGCGCTGGCGATTGGCGCGAACACAACGATCTTCTCGGTAGCGAAACAGTTGCTGTATGACCGGCTGGACGTGCCGCATGCCGCCGAGCTGCGATTGCTGGCATGGACCGCGCAAAGAGGACGTCGCGGTACACAGCATCTGGGGCGACTATGACCCGCTGCCCGGTGGGCGGGTGACGAGCACCGTCTTTTCCTATCAGGTGTTTCAGCAACTGCGCGCGGAAAATCGCGTGCTCGAAGACCTCTTCGCCTTCAAGGCAGACAGCGATGAACGCGACCATCCGTGGAACGGCCGCAGCGTGTACGCGGCGAGATGGTTTCCGGCAACTATTACGCCGATCTTGGCGTGCAGCCGGTGCTGGGGCGCGGCATCACACCGGCGGACGATGCGAAGCCCGGACAGGGTGCGGTGGCGGTGATCAGCTATGGCCTGTGGGAGCGGGAGTTTGGCCGCTCGCCCGCGGTGCTGGGCCAGACGATCCGGGTGAACGACACGCCGCTGACGATCGTCGGCGTGAATCCGAAGGACTTCACTTCCGCAGACGATGTGCAGACGCCGGCCGATGTCTTTATGCCGCTTGAGCATGCAGCCGCTGGTTTCGCCGATGCCGCGGCAAGGTGCAACCGCTCTTCGATCCGAACCTGTGGTGGGTGAACATCATGGGCCGCGCGAAGCCGGGAGTGAGCGATACGCGCGGCGCAGGCCGCGCTGGATACGCAACTGGCTGCAGCGGTGCGCGGCACGATGCCAGTGACGAAGGGCGAGGACATCCCGCGCATGGATCTGCGCGACGGCAGCCGCGGATTGTTTGAAGAGCAGCGGACGTTCGGCAAGCCGATGGCGGTGCTGATGACGCTGGTGGGACTGGTGTTGCTGCTGGCCTGCGCGAATATCGCCAACCTGATGCTGGCGCGCGGGGCGCAGCGCCAGCGCGAGATGAGCGTGCGGCTGGCGCTGGGCGCAGGACGTGTGCGCATTCTGCGGCAGATGCTGGTGGAGAGCCTGATGCTGGCCGCGGCAGGAGGCGCAGGCGGCTTGCTGCTTGCCTATCTGGGCCGCAATGTGATTCCCAAGAATGCTCGAAAACGCGTGGGAGCAGAACGGTCTGCAGGTTCACTTTGACTGGGGTGTCTTTGCCTTCACGGCGGCGATCACGATTGCGACCGGAATTCTGTTCGGGCTGGCGCCGGCTCTTGCCGCAGCGCGACGAAAATGTAAACCACGGATTGAAGTCCGCGGCGCTGACAGCGACGCGACGCCGCAAAGGATTGGGCGGCAGAGCGCTGGTCGGATTCCAGATTGCGCTTTCGACGCTGCTGGTGATCGGCGCGGGACTTTTTCTGCGAACGCTGGCTGGGCTGACGCCGTGGATGTGGGATTCCGCACCGATCATCTGCTGCTCGTCGAGATCAGCCCGGACCGGACACAGTATCCGCCGGGCAAAGACATAGAATTGCACCAGAGGCTGGCGGCAGCCTTCGCCGCGGTCCCGGGCGTGAAGGCGGTGACATCAGCGCAGGCGGTGTACATCGCGGACAGCCGGATCGGCAGGAATTTCGTAGTGCAAGGCAAGAACGCGCACACGCCAATCTGGCTGAGTACTACAACGTGGTCGGTAACAATTTCTTCGAGACACTCCGAATTCCGATCGTCGCCGGGCGCAGGCTTTGGCCCGCAGGACACGGCGACCTCGCTGAAGGTCGGCGTGATCAACCAGAGCCTCGCGCGGAAGGCGTTTCCGAATGAGAATCCGATTGGCAAGCGGTTTGGCATCAGTCGACGCGGCAGAGCGACGGCAGCGCCCAGCAAATGTGGACCGAAATTGTTGGCGTCTGCGCCGATACGCGCTATGCAAATCTTCGCGTACCGCGCCGCCGCCGCAATTCTTTCTGCCATTTGTCCAGCAGCGCGAAGTGGGCGGGCTGAGCTATGAGATTCGCACGCGAGTAAGGCCTGAAGCGATGGTGCCTGCACTGAGGCACGCGGCTCAGCAGATTGCGCCCGATCTTCCGTTGAGCAACGTGCGGACGCAGGAGCAGCAGATCGACGCGGCGATGCAGCAGGAGCGGGTCTTCGTCACGCTGACGTCCGGCTTCGGCCTGCTGGCGCTCGCGCTGGCCTCGGTGGGAATTTACGGCATCATGGCGTACTCGGTAGCGCAGCGGACGAATGAGATCGGCGTTCGACTGGCGGTGGGCGCGCAGCCGTGGCAGATGCGCACGCTGATTCTGCGGGAGAGCACATGGCTGGCCGTGGCGGGCATTGTTGCAGGCGCGGTTGCGGCGCTGGTGCTCTGCCGGCTTGTGAAGTCGATGCTCTACGGCGTCGGGCCCGATGATCCCGCTACGGTTGCCGGCGGCATTTTCATTCTGCTGGCTGTTGCGCTGGCGGCGAGCTGGATTCCGGCGCGGCGCGCGGCGCTGGTGCAGCCTATTGAGGCACTGCGGCATGAGTGATGTCGCAATGAACGCCGCAACAAAGAACATTCTTCCAACGACTCGACGCGAAAACCCTCTGCAGGATTGATTGAAGCCGCGCAGTGCGCCGGCAGATAGCTGGCGAGGAGTGCGGATGCGATCAGCCGGATCCTTGGCGTGACAATGCGTCTTTGAGGGATGAGCCTGTTTCGCTAACTGTGGTGGGCCTGCTTGCCGCGGGTTTTGCCGGTGCCGAGTCCGGTGAGCTAGTCTTTGAAGACATGGACCAGCAGGCGCTGCTCCTGACACTGCGACTGGCTGCCGTGACCACGGCGATTCTGCTGCCGCTGGCGCTGGTGCTCTCGGCGTGGCTGGCGCGGTCGCGGAGCTGGGTGGCGCGCGTGCGTGGAGGCGGGCGTGGGGCTGCCGCTGGTGCTTCCGCCTACCGTGCTGGGCTTTTATCTGCTGGTGCTGCTGGGACCGGCAACTGCGCCGGGACGGCTGCTGGTGCGCATCGTCGGACATCCGCTGGCATTCACCTTCTGGGGGCTGGTGATCGGCTCCATTCTTTACAGTCTGCCCTTTGCGGTGCAGCCGGTGCTGGCCGGATTTCGCGCGATGGATACTGCGCTGCTGGAAAGCGCGGATCTGCTGGGCGCTTCGCGCTGGCGGGTGCTGATGCGGGTGCTGCTGCCGGGCGCGCAGGCTTCCGTGCTGGCCGCCGCGGTGTTGTGCTTCGCGCATACGGTGGGCGAGTTCGGCGTGGTGCTCATGCTGGGCGGATCGATTCCCGGCGTGACGCGCACGCTCTCCATCGCCCTGTATGACCAGGTGATGGACGGCAACTATGCTGCCGCGAACCATATGGCGCTGGCGCTGGTGGGGATCTCGCTGGCGGCGTTGCTGGTGGTGTACAGCGTGGCGCGGCCGGGCGCGCGAGGAGAGACGCGCGGTGCGTGAGATGGAGGCGCATCCGCAGACCGCGCCGCGAGAGCGACGCGCGTGAGCAGACGCCGTGGCTTGCATTTGCCGTCTATCACGGCGCCAGCGGCAGCCGCGACAGCGCACAGTAGCGAAGCGACGGCCGACGCTGGCTGCGGAGGCGTCGCTTCATGGATCGCTCGCCGTGCTGGTCGGCCCATCCGGCGCGGGCAAGACGTCGCTGCTGCGCAGCATTGCCGGACTGATGCGGCCGCAGCGCGGATATGTCACCGTTGCAGGCACGACTGTGTGGGACAGCGCGCGAGGCATCCGGCTTCCGCCCGGCCGAGCGCGGCTGCGGATTGGTGACGCAGCGGCCCGCGCTCTTCCCGGCCATGACCGCCGCGAGACAACATCGCCTTCGGGCTGCACGCGCTGCCGCGCGAGGAGCGCGAGCGGCGGGTGCAGGAGATGGCGGCGCTATTCCGCCTGGAACCGCTGCTGTGCCGCCGGCCGGCGCAGCTTTCCGGCGGCGAACAGCAGCGCGTGGCCGTGGCGCGGACGCTGGCGCCGCATCCGCGTGTGCTGCTGCTGGACGAGCCCTTCGCCGGACTGAACCTGGAGCTGAAGGATGCAATCCTGACCGATCTGGAGAGGCTGGCTGGCCGCGACGCGAACGCCGGTGCTCTATGTAACTCACGATGTGGCAGAAGCATGGCGGCTGGGTTCGCGGCCGGACGCCGAGGTGCTGCGCATGGAAGACGGACGCATCGTGAGTCAAGGCGCTGCGGCCGTGGTGCTGGCGGCGGAGCGAACGCAGTTGCTTACGGCGCTTGAGTAATTCCTTTCGGTGCCTAGTTCCGAATTACCGATCTAATTACTTCCAGGTTAAGATATGCAGACTACGCACCGACCGAAATGCAACCGCACTCGCTACATTACGCATCTTTGTTGGCATCTTCTTTCTGCTGTTTGGCGAGTACAAGGTCTTCGGGACGGAGTTCACGCTGCATGGCGGATTTGAAGAGTCGATTCGCGGCTTTCTGGCGCAGGGCGCATATCCCTGGATGGCGCCGGTACTGCAACACGTCGTGCTGCCACACGCGCGTCTTTGTGCATTCCTGACGGCGTATGGCGAATTGCTGATTGGACTGGGGCTCATTTGCGGCGTGCTGACGCGGGTTGCCAGCGTGTTTGGCATTTTGCTGATGATGCTGCTCTGGCTCTCCGCGGGGTATCCGGGACCGCATGTCGGCGCTATGGCGCTACTTCGGGGCATCGCTGGAGTGGTCGGTCTTCGCCGGATGCTTTGCTGCCTTTCTGATCGGTGAGCCGGAGGCGCGCTGGTCGCTGGCGCCGTTGTTCACGGCCGGCGGAGGACCTCCTCCAGTTGAAGCGGTTGCACTTTTCCAGATCAGGAGCGTCTAAGTGGCGGAGATATGGCAGTGAGCGAACTAGAACAGCAAACGACGCGAGCCCGGCGCGCCGGTGTATATGGCGCGGGCGCTCGCGTCACTCGAAGGACTCTCCTGCGGCGACGCATTCGGAGAATGTTTCTTCGATTCGCGGAATCGCGCGGTGGAGATCCGCGTGTCGCGCACCTTACCCCCGGCGCCCTGGCGCTTTACCGATGACACGATGATGGCCGTTTCCGTCTGCGCGTCCCTCGAGCGGCACCATGGCATCGAGCCGGAGTGGCTGGCGGAGAGCTTTGCGCGGCACTACGATCCGGAGCGCGGCTATGGCCAGGCGATGAACGCACTGCTGACGCGCCTGGACGCGATCGGCGCGGCGAACTGGTTTGAGGAGGCACAGGAGCTGTTCGATGGCGAAGGATCGTTTGGCAACGGCGCGGCCATGCGTGTGGCGCCGGTGGGCGCTTATTTCGCCCATGACTGGGGCTGGTTGTGGAGCAGGCGACGCTCTCGGCAATTGCGACGCACTGTCATCCGGAGGGCATTGCCGGCGCAATTGCGGTTGCTGTCGCGGCGGCGATTGCATGGCGCGACCGCGAAGCGGCGAGCGCGATGAAAGCTGCGGCATTTCTGGAAGCGGTGCGCGCCCGCACGCCGGAGAGCAAGGTGCGCGACGGCATCGATCGCGCACTGGAACTGCCCGCTTCGACAACGGCGCTCGATGCTGCTCTGACCATCGGCAACGGCGCACGCGGTACGGCGCAGGACACGGTGCCGTTTGCACTGTGGAGCGCGGCGCGTTCCCTGGACAGCTATGAAGATGCGCTGTGGGAGACGGTCAACGGGGGCGGCGATCTCGATACGAACTGCGCGATCGTCGGCGGCATTGTGGCAATGCACAGCGAAGCTCGGGGGATTCCGCGCGAGTGGCTGGAGCGACGCGAGCCGCTATCACCGCTGCTGCAGGCAGCGATGCGCTGAGGAAGCTCTGATTGAGGACCAGGCCAGTCGAGAGTGGCGAGAAGAGCAGATCTCTCCACTGCGCGGCTTTGCCGCTCCGGTCGAGATGACAACGAGATAGCACAACGAAGTTTTTATTAGAGCTCTGTTGCAGCCGCTCGATTCAAGCGACCCAGACAGGCTCCGGCTCGAGCGATATTCCGAAGAGATCGCGCACCCGCGACTGGATCGTGTCGCGCAGTGCGGTGATGTCCGCCGCCGTCGCGCCACCCTGATTGGTGAGCGCGAGCGTGTGGCGGGTGGAGACCGCAGCCGCGCCCTGGCGATATCCCTTGACGAAGCCGGCACGCTCGAGCAGCCACGCTGCGGGAAGCTTCACCTCTTCCGCGCCGGCGGGATAGCGCGGCACATCTGCTTCCGGAATGCCAGCGGCGGCTTCGGCGATATGCGGCAGCTTCGACAGCGGGGACGACCGGGATTCTTGAAGAAGCTGCCGGCGCTGCGGCGCTCCGGATTGTCCGGCGTGACCACCATGCCCTTGCCCAGCCGGATGCGCAGCACGGCGTCGCGCACCTGCTGCAGGCAGGGATCGGCGACGTCCTGATCCTTAAAGTAATGCTTTAAGTCTGCATAGGTCACCGCTGCCGGCACGTTCTGCTATCGAGCTCATAGGTGACACGGCTGACGATGAAGCGGTCGCGGTCCGGTCCTTGATTGAAGCGGCTGCGGCGATAGGCGAAGCCGCATTCGGCGTTGCCGAGATCGACCCATTGGCGCGCCGCGCGATCGAAGGCGCGCACGCTGCGGATGGTGCGCGAGACCTCCTGCCCGTAGGCGCCGACGTTCTGCACCGGCGTGCCGCCGACGGTGCCGGGAATGCCGCTGAGGCACTCGATGCCGGCGAGGCCGGCAGTCGACGCTGCGGGCGACAAGCGCATCCCAGTCCTCGCCTGCAGCGGCGGAGAGCACAGGAGCTGCGTCTCCCCGCTGCGATGTACGCCGCGCAGAGCGATGTGGAGGACCAGTCCATCGAAGCCCGCATCGGAGACGAGCACGTTGCTGCCGCCACCGAGCACGAAGAGGCGCAGGTTCCGCTCCGTCGGCAAACTCGACTGCGGCTTCGATATCGGCCTCGGTGGCGGCCTCGGCAAACCACGCGGCCGGACCGCCGATCTCAAAGGTGGTGAAGGGGGCCAGGGAGACGTGCTGCCGAAACTCCATGTTGCGGAGGGTACACGCAGGCACGCAGATGCCGCTCTATGCAGCACTTTCTGTGGAAAGGCTGCGCCAGCTTCTTCTGCCACGCTAGACGTACAGGAGAAACGGTCCATTTGCGGAGGGTACACCAGGGAACAAAATCGTCGAGCCACACTTTTGTGGAAGACGCGCTACTCGGTGCGCAGCGCCTGCATGGGATCGAGGCGCGAGGCGCTCCACGCTGGCACGAGGCACGCGAGCGCCGCGACCGCGAGCAGCACGGCGCTGACGACGATGTAGACCGGCGGGTCGAGCGGCCGCGTGTTGACCAGAAGCGAGTTCATGAGCTGCGTGGCGGCTGCGGCTCCCGCCAGGCCGAGCACGAGTCCGACGAGGGCGGGACGCAGGCCGTCGAACAGCATCAGCCGCAGGACTTCTCCGCGCCGTGCGCCGAGCGCGATGCGCACACCGATCTCTGTCGTGCGCTGCGTGACCAGGAACGAGAGGACACCGAAGAGCCCGACCGCCGCGAGCACGAGAGACAGCGCGGCGAAGGCGGCGAGCAGCGTGGCCTCAAAGCTGGTCTCGACCGCGGCCTGGCCGATCACCTCGTCCATGGTCATCACGTCGGCGACGGGCAGGGTGCTGTCGATGGAGGCGATGACGCGCTTCACCGGCTCGGCCATGGCGGCGGGATCGCCCGCGGTGCGCACGGCGAGATAGATGGAGTTCTCCGAGCCGGCGAGAAGCGGGTAGTAGATGGCTGGGATAGGGTTCGGCGGCTGGCAATTCGCGCGTGTCTGCAGCGACGCCGACGATCTCAAAGCGTCGTGGCTCGGGGCTGAAGATCGACGCGACGATGTGCTTGCCAATGGGATCTTCGCCTTTGAAGTTCTCGCGCGCCAGCTGCCTGGCTGATGATGACCTTGTCCGCGCGCTCCAGCCGCTCGTCGTTGGTGAATGGTGCGACCGGCGAACAGCGGTATCTGCATGGCCTGGAAGTAGCCCGGATCGACAAAGAGAGTCGTCGCATCGAGAACCTGTCCTTTGGGCAGCGGCGGATGTTCGCGGATCGTGTATACATCGTCGCGATCGCGCCCCTGTCCCGGCAGAGCGTTCGTAGCCGCCGCCGCCTGTGACGCCGGGAATCTGGCGGACACGCTCCAGCAGTATCTGGTAGAACGCTACGAGCTGCGCAGCCGTCTTCATGCCGTGCGCGGCTGGCTCAGATTCATGGTCAGCACATCGTCCGTGGCGCAGCCCAGGTCGGACGTGCGCATGGCGCGATAGCTCTTCAGCAGCAGGCCGGCCGAGATGAGCAGCACGACGGTAAGGCCAACCTCGGCGGTGAGCAGCAGGCGGCGCATGCGGGCACGGCTGCGGCCTGCACCGGCGGAGCGCGATGACTCCTGCAGTGCACGCACGATGTCGCGGTCATCGGAAGACAGGGCCGGCAGCAGACCCGCGAGGACACCGCACAGCAGGATGCAGCCTGCGGCGAAGAGCGCGGTGGCGCCATCGATGTGGATGGATCGACGCGCGGCAGATCGGCGCGCACATGCACCAGCCACTGCACCGCGCCATAGGCCAGCGCCATGCCCAGCGCGCCGCCAGCGGAGGAGAGCAGCAGGCTCTCGATGATCTGAGCGCGGATGAGCTGCACGCGGCTGCCGCCGAGCGCGGTGCGGATGGCCGTCTCGCGGCCGCGCGAGGCGGCACGCGCTACCAGCAGGTTCGCGATGTTGAGACATGCGATCAGCAGCAGGCAGCCGGTAGCGGCCAGCAACGCATAGAGGCCGGCCTTCACGTTGCGCACCTGCCCATCGAGGATTGGCCGCAGGTTCACGGCATCATTCACTGGTCCGTCCGGATTCTGCTGGCGAATCTGCCGCTGGATGGTGTTCAAGCTCCGCGGTTGCCTGCGCGATGCTGACGCCGGGCTGCAGCTCGCCGACCACATCGAAGTTGTGCGAGGCGAAGGCCTGCATGATATCGGCGGCCGCTCGTGATAGAGCGGCATCCACAGCTGCGTGCGCGCATCCGGATAGCGGAACCAGGCCGGCAGCATGCCCACGACGGTATAGGGCTTTGAGGTCCACGAGGATGGTGCGGCCCATCAGCGAAGGGTCGCCTCCATAGCGGCGCTTCCACAGTCCCCAGCTCAGAATGACCGTGGCGTTCGCTCGGGCCGGTCATCGTCGCTGGTGAAGAGCCGCCCGAGCACGGGATGAACGCCGAGCATGGGCAGCGTGTTCCAGGAGGCCTGCTCCGCCGTGAACACCTCCGGCATCTGCCCGTTGCTCGCCAGGTTGTAGGTGGTGGCCTGCATGATGCCCATCTGGACAAAGCTGCGCGCCTCAGCTGCCAGCGCGCGAAGCATCCGCCGGCGACGACGTTGTCCTGAAAATTCCGCGGCTGTCTGCCTCGTAGATACGAACCAGGCGATCCGGATGAGCGACGGGCAGCGGCTTGAGCAGCACCGCATTCACGACGGTGAACAGCGCGATGTTCGCGCCGATGCCGAGCGCGAGCACGACGATTGCCGTGAGCGCGAAGGATGGAGCGCGCATCAGGCGGCGCGTGCCCTGGCGAACGTCGCGCGCGAGCGATTCCAGCCATTGCCAGCTCCACGTCTCGCGCGCGTGTTCGCGCACGACACGTCGGATTGCCGAAGAGGCGCAGCGCTGCCTGGCGCGCCTCGGTCTCGCTCATGCCGGCTGCGCGGTTCTCCGCGATCTGCTCTTCGAGATGGAAGCGCAGCTCGTCGATCGAGCTCGGCGTCCGCCGCCTTGCGGCCGAAGAGCGAGTGGAGCAGCATTCGCAATCGGTCGAGTAGCACGCATGGCTGCTCTCCTAGCTTTCCTGCACCACCAGGTTGATGGCGCCGGAGAGGCGGTTCCAGTTCTGCGGTCTCGGCGGCAAGCTGGGCGCGGCCGGCGGCGGTGAGCGAATAAAACTTGGCGTTGCGGCCGGTGTCCGTCTCCGCCCATTTGGCGCGAATCCATCCCTGCTGCTCCAGGCGATGGAGCGCCGGATAGAGCGAGCCCTGCTGCACCTGCAGCACCTCACCGGAGATCTGCTGGATGCGCTTGGCGATGGCCCAGCCGTGCTTCGGCTCGAGCGAGATGGTTTTCAGGATGAGCAGGTCGAGTGTTCCCTGCACGAGATCGCTTGGTTTTCCCATGCCTTGACTATCTACAATTCTGTTGTAGATAGTCAAGGGGAGACTGGCCGTCCAGGCGACGCGCCTTCGGCGGGACGCTCGCTGGTCGTTGACGAGCTCGCCACGGAGAACGTTCCGTAGGTTCGCTTGCGCGATTCAGTGGCCGGAGGGCTGTTTTGTAAGCCGCTCCATCAGGACGGCATTGCGCTTGGCCTGCGATGCGAGCGAATCGAGGAAGATGGTTTCGCCTTCCGCATGCGAACCCTGGCCGAGCGCACCGACGCCGACCAGACCCGGCACGATAGGAGGCGACGAAGGAGATGTCGCCCGCGCCGCGCGTCATGGGGCCGGCTTCGGGGACCGGGACCAAGACCGAGCGCCACGCTCGCATCGCTCCACTCGCGCAGCAGTTCCCTGCCCGCCGGCGTCACGGCCATTGCGGGATAGCCTTCGTCGAAGGTGATTTTCGCGTCGGTCTTCGGCAGATGCTGCGCGACGATGGCGCGCATCTTGTCTTCCACGCGCGCGGTCTGCTCGTTGCTCACCGTGCGCAGGTCGCCGTATGCAATCGCCGCCGGTGGAATCACGTTGTCCTTGCCGGTCGCTTCGCCGCCCGTCTTCTCTGCGTTCATCTGCGCGGTCGCCCCACCCAGCACCAGGCCAACGTTGTAGGTGAGACCATCTTCCGGCAGTTGCGTGCGAAAGGCATCGAGGATGCGGGTGAGCTCGTAGATGGCGCCGTAGCCGAAGTGGTCGCCGAAGATCTGCGACGAGTGGCCGGAGAGGCCGGTGGTCTCGATGTGCCACATGGTGGAGCTGCGGCGAGCGATGCTGATCGGTGTCCTGGCCGTCGCGCCGAGGCTCGGCTCGAATTCGAGCGCGACATCGCTCTGCTTCGCTGCTTCGATCAGGTCATGGCGCGCCTTTTCGAGCGGCATCCCGGGCCGCTCTTCGTCGCCGCTCAGAACGATCCGTATCTCGGCGTTCTTGAGCGCACCTGCCTGCTGCATCGCCTGGAGCGCGGCCAGCATGATGACCAGGCCGCCCTTCATGTCGGCGACGCCGGGGCCGGTCGCGACTTTGCCGGCGGAGTCGGCTACAGGCGCGTAGCGCTGGAAGGAGCTGGATGGTTCGAAGACGGTATCCATGTGGCCGATGAGCAGCAGCCGCTTGCCGCAATGCCCGGTGCCTGCCGGACATGGATGCTCGGCCACCAGGTCGCCGGCGCGCTGCGGTCACCGTGTCCATCGGGACCCAGCGCACGCTGAAAGCCGAGCGCCTGCAGCCGGGGGGCAAGCACATCTTTCACGGCAACGACACCAGCGAGGTGCATGGTGCCGCTGTTGATGTTGACGAGCTGCTCGAGCAACGCGCGATCAGCCGCGCTGTTCGCGTCGATGGTGGCCGCCATACGCGACTCGATCGGGGAGAGCGCGGGAGTTCCGGGTGCGGTCTGGAGAGCGTTCTGGGGTGCGTTGTGGGCGAAGGAAAGAGAGGCCATGCCGAGCGCGAGCGATCGTCGCAATGTTCAGGAAGCTCATCCGTATGTGCATGCGAGAGCAGCATACTTGATGCGTCTGGCTTCGCCAGGCAGGATGGCCGCTGGCAATCCGCTCCCCCGCTCCATACAATAGGAATAGACAGAGACAGCGAGCGGGGACGCTGGCGTCGAGAGACAAGAAGGAGCAGGCATGTACCCAGAGATTATGGTGATCCCGATGCGCGAGGAGCTGACGCGCGCGGGTATTCAGGAGACGCGCACGGCGGCGGAAGTGGACGCAGCATTGGCAAAGCCGGGCACGACGATGGTGGTGGTCAATTCCATCTGCGGATGCGCGGCGGGCAAGATGCGTCCGGGCGTGCGGCTGGCGATGCAGAATGCGGTAAAGCCGGACCAGAGCATCACCGTCTTCGCCGGACAGGACCGCGAGGCGACCGAACGGGCGCGCTCCTATTTCGAGGGACAGCCGCCGACATCGCCGGCGATCGCGATCCTGCGCGACGGCAAGCTGGTGTACCTGATGCAGCGCTTCGTCATCGAGGGCGCAACGGCGCAGCTGATCGGCCAGGAACTGATGCGCGCATTCAACGAATACTGCGGCGCGCCCACGACCGCATAAAGCGTACGGCAACGACTTCATCAGAGACCCCGCACATCGCCGGGTTTTTCTGTTGCAGCGGCGGCGGTGGTCTCGTCCCCTGCGATGTCCGGATCATGCATTGCGAGAAAGCTGCCGGCGGCGATGCCGCGGGTGAGCGCGAGGTGCCAGACGTCGCTCACCTGCGAGGTGTCATAGCCGGAGCTGGGCCAGGTATCGAGCAGCGTGCGCAGCCGTGCGGTGTCGAGGATGCGGCGAGCGAGAGGCGAGCGCTCGATGCGAGTGAGCTCGGCGGAGAGCTGGGGACGCGCGGCTCCGACGGTCAGATACCAGTCGGCGGACTGCAGCCCGCGCGTGGTGCGGCGCAGAGTGGACTCAGGCAGGCGTCCCTGCATCGCGCGGCGAATCAGCGAACGGCTTTGTCCGCCTGCCAGGTACTGCTCGATCGGAATGCCGAAGCAGAATTCGAAGATGCGCTTGTCCTGCGTCGGATCGCGCTGTTCGATCTGCCAGCCGGCGGCGGCGGCGCCGTTCGCCACGCCCGGATCGTAGTACTCGTACAGGCTGCGACGCACGGATTCGGTGCTGCTCTCCACACCGTAAAACTCGGCGAGCGCCTTCTCCTTGAGCCGGTATTCCACAGCGAGCTGCGGATGCACGGCGCTGTAGCTGAGGGAGAAGCCGCGCATCTCGGGATGGTAGAGACGGCGCAGCCACTGCGGCACGATCCATCCCGTGGCCCAGGAGGCGGCGCCGCGCCACGAGGTGTGGCCGCCGGCGCGCAGCTCGTGACGTCAGGCGAAGAAGCTTGAGCCAGTGGCCGCTGCGCAACAGATCGGACAAGCCGATAAGGCCGCCGAAGCTGATGGTGTTGTTCCCGCCCGCGCCCTGCAGCAGCACGCCTTGCTCCGCGGCTCGCGCATGCCATCGAGGATGGTGTCGAATCCAAAGCATGTTGGTGGGATTGAAGGTCGGCTGCCCGCTGAGCCGCGCGTCGCGCGAGAGGAGGCGAGCAGGTCGCGCCCGCTGACGTTTACCCGCAGATGATCGATGTTGGGATAGAGCGCCGCGACTTCTGCGGCCATGGTCGCCTTCGTCGCCGAAGCGGCCGAGGCAGCGCCGATGCCGTCGTAGCCGGGCAATCGGCACCGCGGTGAACGACGTGAGCCGGCGGCCCTGCGGCGCGAGCAGACGGGCCGCCGTGACGGTGACGGATGAGCTATCCAGGCCGCCGCTCAATTGCGAGGCGATCGCCCTCTGCTCCTGAAAGGCGCGCCGCGACGGCACGATCAAACCGCTCGCGAAAGTCCTCGATGTAGTCGGCATCTTGCGATAGCGGATCGGCCGGGTATCGATCGGATGCCAGTAGCGGCGAATCTCGATACCGGCCGGCGACACTTTTATCCAGTGTGCAGGCGGCAGGCGCTCGACGCCCTCAAAAAATGTCTCGCGTTCCCCCGCTGAAAGGGCGGCGAGAAAATGCGCCATGTGCGCGACGTTGATGCGATGACCGACCGCCGGGAGCGCGCATAGTCCGGGTGGCATGGAGGCAAAGGCAAAGCCGCCAACCGGACCGGGCGAACGCGCGAAGTGCAGCGGACGCTCACCGCCATGATCGCGGGCCAGAAAAAGCGTCTGCCGGCGCGGGTCCCAGCAGGCGAAGGCGAAGCCGCCGACCAGGTGGTCGACGATATTGAAGCTCCACCGCGTCCAGGCGTGGGCGAGTACCTCGTCGTCCGTCGCGGCCTGGCGGCAGGTCGAGCTCGCGCACCAGGTCGTCATGGTTGTCGATCCGCAGATCGGCAACCAGGCAGGGGCGCGCGGATGTATCGGATGGATGGAGCGGCGTCTCGGATGGCGGACCGGTGCCAGAATGGGAATTCGACGGTAGATCGCTGCAACCGAGGACGACTGAGGGTCCAGGCTGCTGCACGGTAGCGGGCGAGCCGGACATGGCGGCGAGCATGGCACGGCAGTGTTCGGAAGGAACTGGACCTTCGGGAACCCAAAGGCCCGCAATGGCGCGTATGCGGCTTCGCGACTGACTGGACATCAGGCCGTGCGTCCGGTCCGTACGCCCAATTCGGGCGAGTGTCGACTACCCGCAGCCATTCCGAAGCATTCTATTGAATTTGAATAAAAGTGGAAGATCGAACAGGAGATTGAACAGCAGAATCAGCCGGACTTGTGTAGGTTCGCTCCATCATGAACATGGCTATGGCCGCCCTGCGCATCCGCCAGTGCCAGAATGTCGAGCACGGGCTTCTTCCATTCCCGTCGCTGCGGGACAGTGGCCGATGCCGGATATTGGGCATTCATACTGGGGGCGTTCGTCATCCATCCTCCGAAACCAACACAACTGCAAGCGGAATCGCTGTTCGTAGCGGCCTCATAAAGTCGGCTGCTCTGGAACATCCGAGAGCGGGATTCCCGCATTCGTTGTCCTGAAATACTCTTCGTCCCTCTTTACCCATCCAGCAAGGCGGCGGGATACGTTGCTCCCGCAGCAGCAATGCTGTGCCTACACCATTGTCAGAGCAATCCGAAGAACCGTCAATTCGATAGTATGTGAAACTCTGGCCCGAGTAACATCAACCGTTACTGCACTTTGGCGATCGCAATACTGATGTGACAGATGTCCTTGCTATCTCGGCCTGCTCCGGTAACCTTGACCAGTATGCGCACAGCCCCCAAAGCAGGGAAATGCACCTTCCGGGGGATGGAGGGGGCCGTCCCTGAATAACTACCGGATCGGTCCGCTTCTCTATGTGACTGACCTGTTACTGCCCGAGTTGCCACTGGGCAGGGCGGAGGCGGGCGAACGGGCGGTGAGCATCCGGCTGGGTGAGGCGCCGGCAAAACTTTCTGCTCCGCTGGCGCGACGGAGAGCTACGAGGCGAACGACACGGAGTTTCTGCTTCGCCTGCCCGGCATTGCCACCTATTACGTCCGCGATGGGGTGGAGATTGTCGTCGATCCGGAAGCCGGCGCTCCGGAGCTCGACGTCCGCTCCTATCTCATGGGAAATCTCTTCGCCGTGCTCTGCCATCAGCGGGGACTGCTTCCCCTGCATGCCAGCGCCATTGCGACTCCGCGCGGCGCCGTTGCTTTCCTGGGGACATCCGGCGCGGGCAAGTCGTCGATGGTCGCTTTTCTGTCGCAGCGCGGCCATCGCGTTCTGGCCGACGATATCTGCCTGATCGACCCGGCTGCCCCGCGCGATCGGCGCGTGCTGCCTGTCGCCCCCTGGCTGAAACTCTGGAGCACGACGCTGGACGCGATGGGCGAATCGAGCCATGGGCTTTCCCGCATCTTTTCCGACGATGAGAAGTACCGCTATGCGCTGCAGGAACCCGAAGCGCCCACGCCATTGGCGGAGCTCATCCTGCTGGAGCGCGCGGAGCCCCAGGCCGAGGTGAGCTTCGAGCGGCTGGCGCCGGTGCACGCGCTGCACGCCATGCTGGACCTCACCTATCAATCCTGGCTGGTACGTGCCATTGGCCGGACGGAGAGATTATTTCTGCGCTGCGGACAGGCGCTGGAGGGCGCGCGGGTGGTGCGCATGCGACGGCCCTGGGGCTTCGACGCGATGGAGGCGACACTGACAGCGCTCGAAGCGCACCTGGCGTCAATGCCTTGGATACGAAGAGCTGAGGAGTGGATCCATCTGAGCTACGTCGCTGGCTTGCTGTTGGTGGAGTGGATCGGCGCAAAGAGCAGCGCGCTTTCGCCGCCGAGCAGCATCCGGTGGTCGACCTCCAGCCAGGTATGCGCGCGAAGCTTGCGATCGGCGGAGCGGCGCACGCCGTAGTGCATGATGCTGCTGATGCCGCGGCGGCGCAGCATGGCATGCGCGGCGAGCGCCTGCGGAAAGCATACGAACGAGAGCGGGCCGTAGCGGGCGACGGTGAGTACGGCCCAGCGGATGCGCTCGACAATATCGGAGGTGGCGCGATTGGGATGGTCCGCATCGGGGCTGGCGGATCGGACGCCAAGCACCGGGCTTCTCCAGCCAGCGGAAGATCCAGCGCACCGGCAGCAGCACCAGCGCGCAGCGCGCGATCAGCGAGTGCTCGCGAATGCCTCCAGCAGCAGCCACTTCGTTGCGACGCGGACAGAGCGCGCCAGCGATGCCATGGGCTGCGCCGCATGCGCGCGACTCCTGCGGGCGAGACTCCGCGATGGAAGAGCATCCACTCCAACGGACTGAGCAGCGCGTAGAGCGGAAAGAGAGCGTCCGGCAGATCGAAGCGCTGCCAGACACGCGGCCGGAGCAGAACGCGCCGGACAATCTCCATGCGATAGGCGAGCCCGCGCCGCAGTCCCAGCTCATAGCGCTTCAGCGGCCAGCTTCCCGCTCCATCCTGCGTGGGCTGGAAGCGCTGCGCCAGATGCTGGGTCCAGGCATAGTCCAGGATCCATCGCGCCTCGCGGCTGCGCTGTCTGCAATTGCATGGGAGCGGTGAGGGCATCCGCATCGACCAGCTCCAGCTCCTGCGCGAGCCTGAGCGCCGCGGCCATCTCCGGCAGGATGCCGGACTCATGTGCCTGATCGGCCAGAGCGCTTCTCTGCTCCGCGGAGAAGCTGCGCCACAACGCGGCAACGTCTGCCAGCGACTTGAAGCGGAACCAGCCGTCGAGCGCGCCGTGAACGCAGAGGTAGAGGAAGCTGCGATCGAGCGGCAGAACGGCCAGCTCCGTCTCGCCAAAGCGCACCTGCTCATTCCGATGCGATCGTTCTGCCAGCGCATTGCCGGGCATGTGCGGATTGCGAAAGAGCCGCCAGTGCAGATCGATCTCGAAATCGTCGCGATCGCGAGCGATAGGTGTAGTCCTTGCCATGCTTCCGCCAGGAGCGGCGGCGGCGCGGCGTGAGGCGCGCCTCGGGATCGTTGCGGTGAAAACCATCGGCGAGCAGGACGCGGTCGGCCGTCTCCTCCATGCCGGGCGCGATCAGCAGATCGATATCGCCGACATCGCGCACGCTAGGGTCGGCATAGATGCGCTGCGACAGCGGAACGCCCTTGAGCACCCGAACCGCAACTCCCGCCTGCTGCAGCAGATCGCAGAGACGCCGCGTCTCGGCGAGATAGCGGAATGCGCTCAGCGCATTTTCCGCTGGCGTCAGCTTTTAATGTCGCCAGAATCGACGCCGGCACGTCGCGGCAGCAGAGGATAGCGCGCGATAGACCAGCGGCATCACACGATGATGGCCGCATAGCGCGAGGAATCGCTTCCAGTCGATCTCCCGGAAGACGGCGAGTGCGCGGATCTCCGCAGCATCCGCTTCCGGCGAGGGCCAGCGCACGCAGCGCAACAGCAGGCGCAGCTCATCCGGCAGGCGACGGTATGCGAAGGCTGGATTGCGCAGGCGTCGGGATTGCGCCGTTTGGGCCATGGGCGACGAAGTGTCAGTATCATATGCGAGGCCGCAGGTGGAGCAACGATCCGGGCCGGAGGCGAACTTCTTTATGTCGCGCGAGATTCCGATCACGGCGGAGAGTGTCGTGTCCTGGAGCGAGACCCCCGTCGCCACCGAGGTGGACCGCGAGGTGGTTCTGATGAACGTCGGGCGGGGCCGCTGCTATGGGCTGGGCGAAACCGGCAGCTCGGTCTGGCGGCGGCTGGGCTCGCCGATTCGCGTCGATGACCTGTGCCGCGAGCTGATGCTGGAATACCATGCCGACCCGGAGGGGCTGACGAAAGACGTGCTGAGCTTTGCTGGAGAGCCTGCAGGAAGAAGGGCTGGTCAAGGTCATCGCGTCGTAGGCTGGCGCACGCGTTTCCGATCCTTGGCCAGAGCGGCCACTCCTTCAGCGAAACCATTCTGGCGTCAAGCCGTCCCGCCAAACTGACTCCGGCGCTCAGCGCGATAGGTTCTGCACCTGCAGCGAAGACGTTTGCAGGCAGATTTCCGGTTACATATTCAGTTACCCCCAAAAGCGTCCGCAGGCACCCCATGCGCGTGGTTCAGAATCCAACGAACAGCCGTTATTAGAGAAATATTGCAAGGTACTTTTTGGGGAGGCATATGAAACAGGATTGGAACCGGGCCCTCGGTCTGGCCCGAAAGACTACGCTCGCTTTTGCCGGTGCTGCGCGCACTGGCCTGGTGCTGGCAGGGATCGCGATGCTGGCCTCCGCAGCTCAGGCGCAATACCGTGCGTCACTTCGCGGAACGGTCACCGACCCATCCGGAGCGGTCGTTCCCGGCGCGACCATTACATTGACCAATACCGGTACCAACCAAGCGATGACCGCGACCTCCGACACCAGCGGCATCTACTCCTTCAATGGCCTGCCGCCTGACCATTTCAGTCTGAAGGCGGAAAAGGGCGGCTTCAAGACGACGACCATCGCGGAAGTGGTGCCGATTCCCGAGCAGCCCAATGCGCTCAATGTCCAGATGGAGCTTGGCGGCGCCACCCAGCAGGTTATGGTCCTGGGATCGGCAGCGCCATTGCTCGACACCGACACGGCAACGACGAGCGCCACCATCAGCAGCAATCAGATCCAACATCTGCCGTCCTACAACCGCGATGTCTTCCAACTGGCGCAGCTTGCGCCGGGCGTCTTCGGAGACGGCTCGCAGCAGAGCGGGGGTGGCTCCTACAGCAACCCCGGCAACCAGGGTCCGGGCGGAAGCGGGGGTGGCGCATCCGGCATATTTCAGACGGAGAATGGCCCGCAGATTCAGGCCCGCGGCGGTCAGTATGAGACCAACGGAGTCTCCGTTGACGGCATCAGCACGGTGAGTGCGGTCTGGGGCGGTACGTCCATCATCACGCCCAGTGAAGACTCGGTGTCGGATGTGAAGGTTGTTTCCAACAGCTATGACGCGGAGGTCGGTCGCTTCAGCGGCGGCCAGATTCAGGTGACCTCGAAGAGCGGCACCAATGACGTGCACGGCAGCCTCTTCTTCAAGGCCTCCAGACCGGGGCTGAACGCCTATCAGAGATGGAACGGCACTGGGTCCAACAAGGCCGGCACTCCCTCCGATCGCGGCGTGAATCGGGACGCAAACCGATTCAACAACTATGGCGGCAGCCTCGGCGGTCCTATCTGGAAGAACAGGATTTTTGCTTTCTTCAACTATGAGACAAGCCCGCTCTCCGCGAGCACTACCGCTCAAGGCTGGTATGAAACACCACAGTTCCTTGCCTCGGCTGCGCCCGTCCGGCAGCATCGCTGCGAAGTACACCACCTACAAAGGCGAGGCCGTAGCTTCCAGTGGGCTGGTCCAGCGTACCTGCGCAAACATCGGGCTCACCGAGGGGGTCAATTGCGTGACCACCCCGCGGGGGCTGGACGTTGGCTCGCCATTGAAGAATGGCCTCGGCAAACAGGATCCCAGCTACGGCGGTTCGTCAAGCATGCCCGGTATTGGCGGCGGGCTGGATGGCATACCCGACCTGGGATTCTTCAACACGGTCAATCCCACGACCACATCTCAGACGCAATGGAACGGACGGCTGGACGCGGACGTGACCGCGAAGGACCACCTGAGCTTTGCCATCTATTGGGTGCCGGTCAGCAACACGGACTACAACGGCCCGGTGCGCGCGGCCAACTTCTGGCATCACTCGCAGGTCAACGATGCATTTTCAGTGATCTGGAACCACACATTTTCCCCCACTCTGCTGAACCAGGCGCGCGCCAATGCTGCAGGCTGGCGGTGGAATGAGGTCGCCACCAATCCGCAGGCACCCTTCGGCCTGCCGCGGAAACAGCATTGACGACATCGGCACGATTGGCAATGAAAACGGCTTTCAATACTTCGGCGCTCCGGGACCTAGCAATCTGAACCAGTGGACCTATGACTACAACGACATTCTCACCAAGATACTCGGCCGCCACAGCATCAAAGTCGGCGGCGACTTCACCCGGCTCTACTATCTGAACAATCCCATATATGCAGCACGTCCGACCTTCGCCTTCCGCAACCTGTGGGACTTCGCCAACGACGCTCCCTACAGCGAGAGCGGCCAATTCAATGCCGCTACCGGCATTCCTTTTGCCAATCGGCAAGACAATCGCGTCAACCTGTGGGGCTTTTTCGTTCAGGACGATTTCAAGATGCGTCCAAACCTGACCATCAATGCCGGTCTTCGCTGGTCTTACTTCGGTTCGTTCTATGCCAAGCAGAGACAATCTAGACGTGCTGCGCAGTCTTAATAATCTAGCCGCCCTGAATATTCGCGTAGGCGGGAAACTCTACACGCCGCAAAAGACCAACTTTGGTCCTCAGCTTGGCTTCGCGTGGCAGCCGCTGAAGTCCCAAGGAAAGATGGTGGTCCGCGGCGGCTTCGGCATCAATTACAACCAGAATGAGATCGCCATCACCGCGAACGGCAACGGCAACCCGCCCAATGCTGTGCAGGCTAATTTCTGCTGCTCGACCCCAACCAGCAATGCACCCGGCATTCTCTACGAGACGGCCTCAAGCATCAATTCTATCTTTGGATACGCGCCGAACCCAGCGGCCATCACGCACTTCGGTCCCAATAACCTGCCCTCGAACGGACAGCCTATCTCGGTAACAGGTTTCCCCTCGAACCCGAAGTCGATTGTGAACTATCACTACTCGCTGGACACGCAATATCAATTGCCGTACGACCTGGTTGCTTCGATTGGTTATCAGGGGACACAGTCCCGGCACCTGCTGGTGCAGTCGAACTACAACGTCATCGCGGGCATCCATGGCATGCCGCTCAGTCCCTATGCAAATTTCATCGATTACTACGCAAACACCGGAACCGGCAATTACAACGCACTGATCACAACGCTGGCTCATAATTTCGCTCACCACTTCCAGGTGGAAGCGCAGTACGCCTGGGCGAAGGCCATGGATGAGAACTCCGGCCCATATACAGAAGATCCCTATCCGTACAATTCGCATGCCGCTTACGGACGGTCTGATTACAACGTAGCGAATGCGTTCAAGGTTTTCGGTCTCTGGCAGCCGGTTATGTTCAGCGGGTCGCATGGATGGCTGGAAAAAGTGGCTGGGGGCTGGTCGATCAGCGGCATCTACAATCTCCATAGCGGCTTCCCGGTCAATCCGGTCTACAACGTTCAAACTTCCGGCGGCCTCTATTACAACGGCAGCGGCTACAACCAGCTCCGTCCCGGCGGCCTCTTGCCGGGGGCCGGCAGGAAGACCAGTAACAAGACGTTTCAAGGTCAGAATGCCAACGCTACGAACCCCAACTACGGCGGCGACGGCACACAATTCTTTGTTGCGCCCCGCTTTGCCGACGGGCCAGCATTCCCGGCCGTGGGAGCGCCACCGCATCCGTGGAATTCAACGCAATAGTATTAACGGACCGGGCTACAACGACCTAGACGGCACACTAACCAAGGCGTTTGGGCTGCCAAGAATGCCGATACTGGGCGAGAGCGCGAAGCTGGAATTCCGCGTGGATGCCTACAATATATTCAATAAGACAAATATCAAAGCTGACTCGATCGACAACACGGTGGGATCGGTAGGCACCGACGGCTCTATAAGTCCGAACTCAAACTTTGGCATAGCAGGCGCAGCATTGGGTAGCCGTACGGTCCAGCTGCAAACACGGTTCAGCTTCTGAGGTAATTCGATAACACTCCCGCAATAAATCATTCCATATGGCCCGTCTTTCGACAGGCCCAACTTTTTTCCGACCGGAAATTGCATCTTACCCGGTGAAAGGACTTTATTCTCCGATGAAGCTATCCTACCGCATTTGGTTCCTCCATACTGTGCGCTTCCCTGTTGCTCTCCGCCGGCTGCAACAAGAAGACAGATTCGACGATGAACTACAAGTCGGCCATCAACGATTACTACAAAGCACATCCAGCATGCCTGTGGTCGCAACCGAAGAAGTTCCCGGTGCAAGCCGCGACCTCCGATGATGCGAAGACCCAGGGTTACGACGCACTGACCGATGCCGGACTGCTGACCCGCACCACCGGGGAAAAGAAGGTCATGATTATCGCGTCGAAGCAGGTGAATAACTACGATGTCTCCGACAAAGGCCGCAGCGCGTGGACACAGGATCCGACCCAGCCCGGCTACGGAAACTTCTGCTATGGCCATCGCGATGTCACTTCGATCGACAACGTCACCAATGGCGCGGATAGCTCCGGCAACAAGACGGCCCAGGTGAGCTATCACTACAAGATCAGCGACGCCGCTCCGTGGGCGAACACGCAGGAGATGAAGACGGCGTTTCCCGACCTGGCCACAACGCTCTCCGGACCGCAGGCGGACAATGCATCGCTGACGATGACCGGCGATCACTGGCAGCTGGTGAAGCAGTAAGGCACGAGACATCCGTACGACTTGTTATTTCAGGTCGTACGGATGCGCTTACCGCAACAGCGCCGCGCTGAAGCGATCAGCTTTGGGCAATCGTAAGACGCCGCTGGGACAGACGCCCTTGCACAAATGCGATCATTGCGTCGGTCATGTACTCGGGCGGCGCGATGGGAAAGCGCGGAATGCCCTCAGCAAGCCTGGGCGAAACACCGCGCCACTGGGGAACGAGTTCCTCTGAGCCCGCATGAACCAGCAGCGCATCGGCGCGATCGAGGAACAGGCGAGCGGAGTCCTTGAAGTCGGCGGTCGCGTGGTCGAGCACGCTGAGATAGAGATCCGGCCGCAGAAAACCCAGAATGCTGTTCGATTCGATGATGGCATTCTCCGCGGCAGCAAGCTCATTGCGCAGCCGCGGCATGGCGGCGGCCAGGTTGCCGATGCGCGCGCGCACCCAGAAGGAACGCACCGCGCCTGCAGCGAGATAGCGGGCGGAGTCTGTGCCGCTGCTCGCATTGCGCTCCTCGCTCACCGCGACGCTGTGCTCATCTGTCTGGCAGTCGCAGGGCTCGCCATTGGCGGTGCAGAAGCCGTGGCCGAATTGCGTGATCTTGAAGGCAGTCCAGTGCATCTCGGGCAGTCGCGCGATGATCGCGGCGACCACCGATGTTTTTCCCACGTTGCGCGAATGCCCGCCTACCACAACGATTGCCATAGATATCTGAGACGCGGCGGCCGCCTACTTCGGTCGCCGCGTGAGCCGCGACAATGTTGCCAGTTCCTTGAGATAGTCCTTGATGGGGCGCGCCGGCGTGCCCCAGAAGACGACTGCCCGGGCCATGGATGCGCTTGCCTGGCAGGATACCGGCCTGCGCTCCCAGGATCGCGCCCGGGCCGATCTCGACATGTTCGGCGATGCCTACCTGGCCGCCGACGATCGCGCCATCCGCGATAGTGCTGCTGCCGGAGATGCCGGTTTGCGCCGCGATCACGACGTTGCGGCCGATGGAGACGTTGTGTCCCACGTGGACAAGATTGTCGAGCTTCGTGCCGCGGCCGATCCGTGTCTCTTCGAGCGCTCCACGGTCGATCGTGGTGTTCGCGCCGATTTCGACATCGTCCTCGATGATGAGGCGTGCCCTGCTGGGGAAATTTCGTGTACTCGCCCGTCGCGTTGTCGCGCACGTAGCCGAAACCATCCGAGCCAAGCACTGCGCCCGCGTGGACCATGACGCGATCTCCCAACTCCGTGCCGGGATAGAGTACCACGCGCGGATAGAAATGGCAGCTTCTGCCGATGCGCACGTTCTGGCCAATGACGACTCCGGCATCGATGCGCGAACACGCGCCGATCACTACGCCCTTGCTCGATCACCGCATTTGGTCCGACGAAGACACCCTCTCCGAGAGAAGCGCCGGGATCGACGTGTGCTGAGGCATGGACGCCGCGCTGCGGATTCTCCGGCGCCAGCAGCACGGCTGCGCGAGCAAACGCGAGCTTCGGATGACGCACGAGCAGCATGGGCTTACCCGTTCCGATCCCGGCGAGCTGCGGAGAGGTTAGGATGGCGCCGGCTCGACTGGCATCGGCGAGCGGCGAGCGCAGCTTCGCTCTCCGCAAAGACGAGCTGCCCCTTGCCAGCATTCGAAGGAGCGGCGACACTCTCGATCTCGATCGCGGGTCCGTTGCCGACGCCCGCGGCCAATCGAAGTTCCGCATTGAGTTGCGCGGCGAGGTCAGAGAGTCGCATGTCGTCAACTATAGAGCGAGGGCTCACCCGGCGGACGGGTCTTCCATCGGCGATGCACCCAGAGCCACTGTTCGGGATAGCGCCGCACCCATGCCTCGATGGCCGTAGTGCAGATTTGTGTGTTGGTGACCATGTCCTGCTCATCGTCGCCGGTGCGGACGAGCTCGAGGCGCTCGCCGAATTCGAGCACGTATTTCTTCTCATCCTCACGCCAGGTGAGAAAGCCGGGCAGCACGGCGGCTTGCGTACGCATAGCCACGCGGGCAAGGCCAGAAGGCGTGCAGGCGGGCGTGCCGAAGAAGTCGACGAAGATGCCCTGGGGTGGCGTCATGTTGGTATCCATCAGGATGCCGACGGTGTCGCCGCGGCGCATCGCACCCAGCAGGCCGCGCGCAAAGTCATCCTTGTGCAGCACCGTGTTGCCGTGCAGACAGCGGATGCCGTTCACCAGGCGATCGACCAGCGGATTGTCCAGCCGCCGGATCACCATGCTCATCGGATATCCCATAAGCGAGTGATAGAAGCTGGAAAGCTCCCATAGGCCGAGATGTCCGGTGACGACCAGCACGCCTCGGCCCTGATCGCGCGCGGCCAGGTAATGATCCAGGCCCGCATAGCGGATGAAGCTGCGGGTGCTTTCCGGGGTGTAGCGCGACATCCGGCAAAATTCGGCCAGGTGCAGTCCGAGATTGCGATAGAGCTGCCGCAAGGTGCGCATGCGCCATGCGGCGTCGGACTCCGGAAACGCGATCTGGAGATTGCGTCCGCCCGTGCGCCGCAGCCTGCCGGTGAAGGCGAACGCTACAGCGCCCAAGCCGGCGCCAACAGCGCGTGCCAAGCTTCGCGGCAGCGCACCCAGCGCGCGCACCAGCACCCACACGATGATGAATTCGAGCCTTTGACGCATTCCCTAGGGGACTACAACTGCACTGCTGCCGCTTCTGAAAATTCGTGCCTGCAATCGATAACCAGGCTCTACGCGACTATATCCGTATTCGCGGTACAGAGCCGTTGCAAAAAAACCGGCCCGCCATCGAAGCGGCGGGCCGGCGTCACTGCACTGCAATTCGAATCACGTTGTGAGTGCTAGTCCTGGGTGGAGTGGAAGTATTTCGCCACGGTGCGCACGAACGGCTTCGCCGATTCCGGCACCGGGACGTTGCCCTTCAGAATGGATTCGAAGGAATGGTTTTCACCGTCGTAGAAAGTGGTCGTGTCCTCGGTGTTCTGCGAGACTTCATCGCCGGTCAGGTCGATGCCGGCAAATAGGCCTTTGGAACGCGAATAGGTCAGCAACTCTGCATTCAGCTTCCAGTCTGTACCCGCCTGGGCATTGCGGCCCACAGGACCGGCGGAGGCCGCAGCATCGCCGCCGAGCTTGACCTTGTTCTTCAGCAGATCCTGAAAGCCCTTTTGGTTAACCGCGACCAGCACCAGATCCGTCGCTTGACCGCCGATCTGGAATCCGAAGCTGCCACCCGCGATACGGAAGAATACTGGCGCGCTCCAGCCATGGCCGGTGCGGCAGGTGACGACGCCCTGCCCATACTGGCCGCCCACCACAAACGCAGCTTTCTTCATGCTCGGCACCACGCCGATGCAGGTAGCCTTCTCGGTAATCTGATCCGGAATGGCCTTGTCGGGCGTGGCCATGACCTCGTTGATGACGCGCGTGGCAGCCGCCAGCCTGGCATCCAGGTCAGATTTGCTCGAAGCCGCGGAGGCGGTGAAGCTTGTGCCCGCAAACCCAAGACCCACAACAACAAGACCAGCAAGAAACTTTTTCATATGTCGCTCATTCTCCAATTAGTTCGCGGAAGCTCGTCCGCATGAATAGGTTTGGATGCGCGCTGCCCGGAATCGCCCAAACTGCGGTCTTTACTGGACTTCGCTCATCGACACGTCAATCTACGGTCAGGTGAGATGCAAAAGCAGAGCTTTGTAGTAGGGACGGTGGCGGAAAAAATTGCAGAAGAGGCGCCATGCACGCAAAAAATAAGGGGTGCGACCGGCTGCTATGGCCTTTCGCGCCCCATTCCCCAGATCTGCGTTGTTCTGATTACCATCAGACGCTTTATACGGTTACTTGTCAAACTTTGGAGCGCTGTTATTGTTACCTAAGTGTGATCACAGCTTGGGGAGGACAATGCCTTGCTGCTTTTGATATTTGCCGCGGCGGTCCGCATAGCTGATCTCGCAGACCTGGTCGGACTGGAAGAACAGGATCTGGCACAGACCCTCGTTGGCGTAGATCTTTGGCCGGCAGGGGTGTCGTATTCGAGATCTCGAGCGTGACAAATCCCTCCCATTCCGGCTCAAACGGGGTGACGTTCACGATGATGCCGCAGCGCGCGTAGGTGGACTTGCCCACGCAGATGGTCAGGACATCCCGCGGAATCTTGAAATATTCCACAGACCGCGCCAGCGCGAAGGAGTTGGGAGGAACGATCACCGATTCCGCCTGAACAGTGACAAACGAGCGCTCGTCGAACTTCTTGGGGTCGATGATGGCGCTGTTCACATTGGTAAAAATCTTGAATTCGTCCGAAACCCGGAGGTCATAGCCGTAGGAGGAAAGCCCATAGGAAATGACGCCCTCCCGCACCTGTTTTTCGCTGAAGGGCGCAATCATGCCGTACTGCAGCGCCTGCTCCCTGATCCATGTATCGCTCTTGATTGCCATCCTGCTCCTTGCCCAATCCGGTGCTGAGGTCCTAAATTACAGAGTAATTGAGGTTTCTCGGCACTTTGTTCTTCGAATCTGCATCTTAATAGGGCACTATCGAAGATGACAACGCTGGGATCGTCCGCGTCAAAAACAACAGCATAGCCGCTGAACCAATTCTCTGGAGAATGCCTTGATCAAGCAAGACATCGTGCACCGGGTGATTGAACGGACGGGCCTACCGCGCAACAAGGCCGAGGCCGCCGTCGATACCATCTTTGAAAGCCTGAAGAAGGCGCTGGCCGCCGGGGAGCGCATCGAGTTGCGAGGCTTTGGCGTCTTCAACGTGCGTCCCCGCAAGACCGGCATCGGGCGCAACCCGCGCACTGGCGCCGAGGTCACCATCACTCCGGGCAAAGCTGTGCGCTTCAAGCCCGGCAAAGAGCTGCACCTGATTGATTGACGGACTGGCCGTCCGAGGCGATGGCGCCTGCGGCGCGTTTTGGGGGGTTCGCTTCCTTCCGTCGCCCACTTCTGATGGCGGTGGCAACGAGCAGACAGCAGTCCTTCGACTGCGCGGCGCTTCGCTCACGGATGACAATTCCTTCTACTCGGAGATCATCCCGATTGTCCTCAGCCAGGTCTCCACCAATTGAGGCCATGCCGTGGCCGGAAACTTTGTGCGCCGCAGCCCGAACGCATGGCCGCCCTGCGCATACAAGTGCATCTCTACCGGAACTCCAACCTTCTTCAGCGCGGCATAGTAGGACAGAGAGTCTTCGACCCTGTCTACATGGTCATCCTCGTTCTGCAGCAGGAAGGTAGGCGGCGTCTCAAGCGTGATCCGCGTACGAATGTCGGGATTCAACCCCATCGTGTTTTTGGCAAGCGACAGATGCCCGGGATAGAGCGCCACAGCAAAGTCCGGACGACAGCTGTCTTTGTCGCCCGCGTCGACAGCCGGGTACAAACGCTGCTTGAAATGCACGCTCATCGCTGCCACCAGATGCCCGCCGGCCGAGAACCCGAGCACTCCGATTTTGTGCGGATTGATTTGCCACTCCGCGGCGTGAAAGCGGACCAGCCCTACTGTCCTCTGCGCGTCTTCCAGCGCCATTGGCGATTGCGGATATGGCCCCGATCTCGGAGAAAGCCCGTCGCCCGGCACGCGATACTTCAGCAGCACGCACGTGATCCCTTTAGACGTCAGCCAGTCACAAGCCTCTGTGCCCTCAAGATCGATGGCCAGAATCCAATAGCCCCCGCCAGGAAACACGACGACCGCGGTGCCCGTGTTCTTTCCCTTGGGTGAATAGACAGTCATCGTAGGCCGCGAGACCCTTTCCACCGCAGTCGACGGCCTACCAAGCAATTAGCGACTCTTTATCCGTCGTAGCAAACTCCGGACCTGCAACAGGCTGCGCGTCTGGCGCCGACCCCGGCCAAATCGGTATCTGCGTATGTCCAGGCGATGGCTGCCAGACGGTCTTCTGCGCACTCAGAGCTGGAACCAGCCAGCCCAACACAAAGAGTCCCAAGACAAAGAACAAACTTGATCACAATTCCGCAGTGTAGTGGGAATCTCCGCGGCCTCGCTCGCTCTGGTGTTGCTGGAGTTGATCCACACCGAACCGGATGAGACGCGCAATCACATCAGGCTGATCGCATCCATATCGAACACCAGACCGCTGCGCGGGATGCCGGCCTTTTCTGCGTAGTCGCGTGCTGCCCGTAGCGCGCGGGAGAGCGCTTCGCGCCGATCCGCTTTCAGTAGCAGGTGGAAGCGATAAGTTCTCTTGATCTTCGCGATGGGTGCTGCCGCTGGACCGAGCACGCGAATCCCCGGCAGCTCCGCCGCTTGAAACCATTTGCCCAACGTCGCCGCCCAGCCCGCCGCCTCTTCCATACGCGCGCTGCGCACCAGGATGTTTGCGATCACGCCGTAGGGCGGGTAATGCATCCACTTGCGATATTTCAGCTCCTTCGACGTGAAGCCGCGATAGTCATGCGCCTGCGCGCATTGGATAGCGTAGTGCTCCGGGTGATAGCTCTGCACCACGACGCGGCCCGGCGACTCGCCGCGTCCGGCGCGCCCGGATACCTGCGTCAGCAACTGAAAGACACGCTCCGCAGCGCGGAAATCCGGCAGGCTGAGCGCATAGTCCGCGCCGACGACACCGACCAGCGTGACGCCGTGGATGTCGTGGCCTTTCGCGATCATCTGCGTGCCGACCAGCAGATTGATTTCGCCCGAGTGCAGGCAGGTGAGCAGCCGCTCCATGTCGTGGCGGCTGCGCACTGTGTCGCGATCCATGCGGCCGATGCGCGCGTGCGGAAAGATCTCCTGCAGGCGCTGCTCGCCCTGCTGGGACCCGGCGCCGAGAAAGTAGAGGTGCTCGCTGTCACACTTCGGGCAGAGCTTTGGCACAGTACGGCGAAAGCCGCAGTAGTGGCACTCCAGCCGTTGCCCGGCGCGGGCATGAGCATCTGCTGTGGAGAGCGAGCGCTCACGCGTGATGGCGTCGGCACAATCCCCGCAATAGAGCTCGCGGTTCGGGATCGCGGGCTCCTGAAAGGCCACCGGTCTGTGGTGGGTTAGTGCGATGGCGCAGTTCTCGCATTCCAGCCGCTCGCCGCAGGCACGGCACATCACGACAAACGAGTAGCCGCGGCGGTTGAGCAGAATGATGGCCTGCTCGCCGCGCGCAAGTGTGGCTTCCGTCTCGGCGATCAGGCGGCGCGAAAAAAGCTGCTCCTGCCCGGTCTCCTGGAACTCCTGCCGCATGTCGATGAGCTCGACTTCCGGCAGCGGACGCTGGTTCACGCGCTCCGGCATCTCGATCAGCGCATAGCGGCCGCGCTCGGCGTTGTGCCAGCTTTCGAGCGACGGCGTTGCCGAGCCCAGCACCACCGGCGCCTCTGCCAGCTTCGCGCGCATCACGGCAACATCGCGCGCGTGATAGCGCGGGTTCTCCTCCTGCTTGTAGGAGGAGTCGTGCTCCTCATCGACGATGATGAGGCCGAGCCGCACCGCAGGCGCGAAGATCGCCGAGCGCGTGCCCACCACGATGCGCGCCTCGCCACGGCGGATGCGGTGCCATTGCTCCGCGCGCTCCTCCGGCGTGAGGGCGGAATGGAGCATCGCGACCTCATCGCCGAATGCATGGTGGAGTTGCGCGGCGGTCGCGGGCGTCAGGCCGATCTCCGGCACCAGCAGGATGGCGGAGCGATCCAGATCGAGCGCGCGCTGCATCGCTGCCATATATACCGCTGTCTTGCCGGAACCGGTAACGCCATAGAGCAGGCTGGCGCGAAATCCGCCATCGGCGAGTTGCTGCGTGATGGCCTCAAGTGCCTGTTGCTGTTGCGTATTCAGAGCGAAAGACTGCGCGCGCAATCCGCTGAGGTGAAAGGCTTGCGGACGCTCTTCGATACGGATCAGCTTCGCGCCGCACTAGCGTGGCCAGCGTCGACGGCGGCACCGGCAGTCCGCGCAGCACCGCAACGGGCAGCGTGCCGCCCGCGCCGGCGAGCGCGGCGAGAATCGTCTGCTGGTTCTCGTTCAACTTCGGCAGACGTTCCACTTCCACCAGAACAGCATAGCGTTCCAGCCGGCGGGCATCGCGTGGCGCAGCCACCGTCTCACGCGCGATCCACTTCTTGCGCACCATGCCGTCGATCAGCTCGCGGCTCGCGCCGGTGGCGCGCATCAGCGTTGCTCGTTTTGCAGGTTCGCCGCCCAGCAGGTAATTGAGCACGGCATACTCGGCCGCCTGCTCTTCCGGAGCGCGGCGCGTGCGGCGGCTGCTTCCCTGCTCCGCGCCAGACTGCAGAGCGCGCTCGCCCGCCTCCGCCATGCGATAGACGACCTGCTTGCGCACCTCAGCCACCAGCGGCAGCATGGTGCGCAGCACCTCGCCCAACGGCGCCAGATAGTACTGGCTGATCCAGCGCGCGAGCTCCAGCAATTGCGGCGAGATGATCGCCTCGCTGTCGAGGATGCGCTCGATGGTCTTCGCTTCGACCGGCGGCGGCTCATCGTGCAGGCGGGTCACGACGCCGATCAGCTTCTCATTGCGAAACGGTACGATGACGCGGCCGCCCAGCGGCGGCGGATGCTGCCGCATCGATGCGATAGGTAAAGTGCGCATCGAGCGGCACCGGCACAGCGACATCGCAAAAGGCGGCCATCTGAGGCGAGGGTATCAGGGGGCGAGCGGTATCGGGACTCGAAGGTGGAGATTCGGTATTGCAACTGGACAAGTTCGCTGCATCCGATTCATTGCCGCGGCATCTAGATCGATTGGATTGGAGAAACAACAGCGATGGCTGCAGAGAAGAAAGTTGCGTTTATTACTGGCGGAAACCGGGGCATTGGCCTTGAAACCGCCCGTCAGTTGGGAAAGCAAGGCGTAAAGGTTGTGATCGGATCGCGGGACGCCGAGAAAGGCAAAGCGGCTGCCGAGAAACTGCGCGCTGAGGGCGCCGATGTCGACGCGATTCGCTTCGACATAACCAAGCCTGCCGATTACCAGGAAGCCTACAAATATTTCGATAAGAATTTTGGCAGGCTCGATATCCTCATCAACAATGCCGGCGTAGCCAAAGAAGCCATTTGGCGCGTCCGAACAATGCAAGTTCTGCGAGCAAGAACCTTCTGCGCGAGACCTTCGACACAAACTTCTTTGGAACCATTGAGCTGACGCAGGTACTGCTGCCACTGATCAAGAAGGCTCCGGAAGGCCGCATCGTGAACCTTTCGAGCATTCTTGGTTCGCTGGCGCTGCACGCCGACCCGAAGTCGCCTATCTATGGGTTCAAAGCCCTCGCGTACGACGCATCGAAGGCGGCTCTGAACGCCTTCACAGTCCATCTTGCCGCCGAGCTTAGAGGATACGAACGTCAAGGTCAACTCCGCGCACCCTGGCTGGGTGAAGACGGAGATGGGCACGGACGCGGCTCCTATGGAGATTCCGGACGGAGCAAAGACGAGCGTGCAGCTTGCTCTGCTGCCCGCCAGTGGTCCGACCGGCGGATATTTCCACATGGGCGAAGCGCTGCCCTGGTAACCAATGGCCGAGCGTTAGGGCTGCGGAGCGCGCGATGGCGCTTTTAGTCCTAGCGCGGCCATCGCCATCTGCAGGTCTTTCCATGCCTCTTTCTTCTGCGTGGGATCGCGCAGAAGATATGCCGGATGGTAGGTGACCACCGTCTGGATGCCGCGGTAGTCGTGGATGCGGCCGCGCATGCTGCCGATGGATCCGCGCATGCCCAGCAGGTAGGTCGCGGCGGTCGCTCCGAGCGCAACCAGCACGCGGGGGCGCACAATCTCGATCTGCCGCTCGAGAAACGGCATGCAGGAGCGCGCTTCCTCCGGCTCGGGCTTGCGATTCTGCGGCGGCCGGCATTTCACAATATTGGCGATGTAGACCTGTTCGCGATTCAGCCCCATCGCGGCAATCATGTTGTTCAGCAGTTGTCCGGCGCGGCCGACGAAGGGCAGCCCCTGCGCGTCTTCATCCGCGCCCGGGCCCTCGCCCACGAACATGAGCTGCGCATTCGCATCGCCATCCGCGAAGACAATTTTGTTGCGGCCCTGTGCCAGAGGGCAACGCTGGCACTCGCCAAGGAGATCGCGGACGGCGGCAAGCGCTGCAGCACGCTGCTCCGCAGGCAGAACGGGACCGAAGGAGACGAGTGGCGGGACTGGTTGATCGCTGACTAATGTGCGGCGTGGAATGGTCTTCTCCTCTGGTGCGGCAGCTATTGTTGGCGAGGAAGGCGGCGCTGAACGCGGCGGTTCCGCAGCAGCCGGCGGCGCAATGGTCACTTCAATCTCGGTGTGCGGCAACGAGCGTTGCGGCGACGTCACGGCGGTAGAAGTCGTAGATGCCGAGCTCGCGATAGAACTCGAGACGCGCGGCGAGCTCCTGCAGTCCCGATTTCTGAGGCGCATCCGTCATCGCGGCTGCCGCGATGCGCCACCGACCGGTGCGGTCAGCAGCGTATTGCTGAGCGGCGCGCTCTCATCCACGATCGAGGCGGGACGACGCAGCGCGCGCACCTCGTCAAGGATGCGATCCGCAAGATCGCGCTTGGACATCTCCGGCAGCTCGATCGCGGTTTGCCGGGTCAGGAAGGTGGCGGCATTGCGATCGGAGTCAAAGCCGACTCCGGGCCGCCCCACATCGTTGAGCACCAGAGCGTCGGCGCCTTTGCGCAGCAGCTTGTCGCGGCCGTGCTGCAGATGATCTTCCGTCTCCGCCGCAAAGCCGATCACCAGCGTTCCCTCGGGTCGGGTGGCAGCCACCTCCGCAAGGATGTCGGCTGTCGGCTCCAGGTCGAGCTGGATTGCCTCCCGCCGCTTGATCTTCTGCACTGCCGGCGCCTTGGGGCGATAGTCGGAGACGGCCGCGGCCTTGATGACGATCGTCGCCTCGGGGAGCCGGTCCAGGACCGCTGTGCGCATCTCGTCCGAGCTGGTGACCTGAACGAACTCGACACCCGGCGGAGGGCTCAGCGGCGAGATGCCGGAGATGAGGATCACACGCGCGCCGCGGGCCGCGGCGGCCTCGGCCAGGGCGTAGCCCATCTTGCCGCTGGAGCGGTTTCCGAGATAGCGCACCGGGTCGATGGCCTCGCGCGTGCCGCCCGCTGTTACCAGGATGGTGTCTCGAGGCCAGGTCGCGGCGAGGCGGGCTTACGCGGCGATCCAATTGTTCAAGTACAACTTTGACAATCAGCTCTATGTCAGCCAATCGACCGGGGCCAACCATTCCGCAGGCGAGGTCCCCCACTCCCGGCGGAACGATGCGCACACCGCGATCGGTCAGGATGCGCAGATTTGCCTGCGTGGCTGGGTGCGCCCACATCTCGCTGTTCATAGCGGGGGCAACGACGACTGGTGCGGGCGTCGCGAGGTAGAGCGTGGTCAGGAAGTCGTCAGCAAGCCCATGGGCGAAGCGGGCCAGAAGATCGGCCGTCGCCGGCGCGACGACGAGGAGTTCAGTCGACTGCGCCTCGGCGATGTGCTCAATCGCAGAGTCGAGGTTGGGCTCTGCGTGCTCCGTGCCCCACAGGCCGGTGATGACCTTGTGCCCGGTAAGCGCGGCGAAGGTGAGCGGCTGCACGAAGCGCGTGGCCGATGCTGTCATCACGACGTGAACGTCCAGCGCCTTGGCCTGAAGCGCGCGTACCAGTTCCGCCGCCTTGTAGGCAGCGACTCCGCCGGAGACACCGACCGTGACCTTCATAGAGTATTTCTCCTGTTTCGGTGAACAGTGGAGTACCACTCGACGTGGCCTTTCTTTGCGGAAAGGCGACAAGAACGATTGCTCGACCCTCTACACATACAGGAGAGATGCTCTACGGTCGATTTTACCCCCGTCGGGCAAGCGGCGTGATCGTCCGTTACCGAAGGAAAGTGTTCAGCGGCGCATCGCCGATCTTGCGCCTTTGGCTTGTCCTGATAGCCGACAAGGCCGGCATCGAGCTCGTCCTGCGCGACCCGGCAGGCCTTGGCCGAATGGGTGTTCACCAGCGGCTGCGAGCCGCCCTGCAACTGGCGGGCACGGCGAGCGGCCACCAAAACGTAGCGATAGTTGCTATCGAATCCGTGTTTGATTTCCATACTCTGACCTCCTGAAGCTTTGCTGCCGTTAACGGGTGCGTGCCGGTTCCCTGACACCGAACGCCGTCAACACTGGAATGACCCGGTCCATCGCGTGACTGCGACGGCACCGTTCGGCGATTGCCAGCAGACGGTCCGTATCCCCGACTCCAGCACTTCCGGACGGCTGTCCGCGGTGGTACCGCTCACTTGCAACGATGGCCTCCAGCTCTTCTACGGCATGGTCGAGCACATCGTTGACGAGAATATAGCCATATTCGTCGTAGTTCTCAATCTCCATGCGAGCCTTGGCGAGGCGGCGCTGGATATCCTTTTCGGAAACTTTGCCCTCGGCCCGGCTGCGGTTGCGCAGGCGGGTCGCCAGCACCTCCGGGGTAGGCGGCATCACGAAAATGTTCACGGAGTCCGGCATCTGCTTCCGTACTTGTGCCGCACCCTGCACGTCGATGTCGAGCAGCAGATCGTTGCCGTGTTTGGCCGCGTCGGTCAGCGCGTGGCGCGCCGTCCCGTAGAGATTGCCGAAGACATCCGCCGACTCCAGAAACTCATTCGCATGCTGCATACGTTCGAAGGTCGCGCGATCGATGTAGTGGTACTCGCGGCCCTCCTCTTCAGAACCGCGCGGCTCACGCGTCGTGTAGCTGATGGAGAAGTCGAGGCCGCTTACATCGGACCGCAGTTGATTGACCAGGGTGGATTTTCCTGAACCCGAGGGAGCGGAAATGATGAAGAGGATGCCTGCCAAGCGCGCTCCGGGTTACCTCGCCCCTCGGTATCGCGACGACGGGGGAAGGATGGATACGGCGGAATTCGCAACCGCCGGATATTGGGGTGGGGCCATGACCGTGGGATAGACCGGCGCGTAGAGAACCGGCGGCGCAGGCCGCGTGCATGCCCAGATCAGGGAGACGACCCAGCCGATAAAGGTCCAGCCAAAGAAAAGGTTGACCAGGAAGATCGCCAGCGTGTTCGGATGATTGCGGGATTTTGCAAGCAGAGTAGGCAGAAAGAAGAGAGCGAGGGCAAAAGCGAAACCACCCAGCGTCCCGAGAGCAACAAATGCGCTTAGCATCTCTGGCTCCTCTCCACGTTCATGCAAAGCGAAAGGTTCCTTCGATTCTCGCATGAGCGATGCTGAACACCAATGGCGAACCGGACCCCGGGTACGGCTTTCGTGGGAGGCGGGAAATCGCATCATTCCAGGTTCTGTACCTGCTCACGCGCCTTCTCGATCTCCGATTTCAGCCCCAGCCCGATCTCCGTCACCTGGGTGCCGGCACCGGCAATGCCGGCGGTCTTCGACAGCATCGTGTTGGCCTCGCGATTCATCTCCTGGAGCAGGAAGTCGAGCTTCTTGCCCAGTTCCCCGCCCCCGGCGAGCATCTGGCGGAAATGCTCGACGTGCGCCCGCAGCCGCGCCAGCTCTTCGCTCACATCGCTCCGGTCCGCGAGAACTGCTGCCTCTTGCAGCAGCCGTTCGCGGTCCGCTGCGCCGCCCAGCAAAGCGGCGATGCGCGCGCTGGTGCGCTCAAACTGCGCCGCCTGCATGGGTCCGTGCAATTCGGTGACGCGATCGACAAACCCGGTGATGCGATCCATGATCGCAGCCAGTTCTGCCGCCAGCGCGGCGCCTTCCTGCCCGCGCATCGCCTGCAGGGCGGAGACAGCCTCGGGCAGCGCGGCCAGCACAGACGCTTCCACCAACTCCATCTCGGCCGTGCGCACCTCGGCACTTCCATTTCCATTGCCTCCCTGCACGTTGGTGCGAAAGACGCCGGGCAGCTGCAGGATGGTCTGCAGGCTGGGCGTCTCGCGCAGACGATGCTCCGCAGCCGCGGAGCGGAAAGCGGCAATGTAACTGGCGACAAGCCCGTGATCCATCTCCACCTGCTGCTGCGAGGCCCGCTCGATGGTGAGAGTGACCTCGAGATGCCCGCGCAGGATTGCCGATTTGAGCTGGCGGCGCAACTGCATCTCCAGCGCCTCCGAGCCGGCAGGCATGCGCATGTGCAGATCGAGAAAACGGTGATTCACCGCCTTCAGCACCAGCGTCCAGCCGAGCGACTCGTTGATGCGTCCGCGATGCCGCGCGAAGCCGGTCATGGAGTAGATGGGCAGAGTCTGTGGGCTCTTCCGGGAGATCGTCTGGGCGCTCAAGCTTTGGCTCCTGCGGCCATCGCAGGCTCGGTGGTTCCGTCGGTGTCGTCGGCAAATTGCAATTGGTACAGCCGTTGATACATCGGCGAGGTGTGCAGCAGCTCGTCATGCGAGGCCACCGCGGTGATCTGCCCGGCTTCGACCACAGCAATGCGGTTAGCCCGGCGCACCGTGGATAGCCGGTGGGCGATCACGAAGACGGTGCGACCCAGCATCAGGTTCGAAAGCGCGGCCTGCACCAGCGACTCGCTCTCGGCGTCCAGCGAGGAGGTCGCCTCGTCCAGGATCAGGATGGGCGCGTTCTTGAGCAACGCGCGCGCAATCGCCAGGCGCTGTCGTTCGCCACCGGAGAGGCGGAATCCCTTTTCGCCGATCATGGTGTCGTAGCCCTCCGGCATGGCAGAGATGAAGTCATGCGCCAGGGCCACGCGAGCAGCCTCCTGCACCTTTTCGAGCGGCACGTCGGGCTGGCCGTAGGCGATGTTGTTGCGCACCGTGTCGTTGAAGAGAATGGTTTCCTGCGTGACGTTGCCGATCAGCCTGCGCAGCGAGTCGATCTTCAGGTCGCGCACATCCTGCCCATCCATCAACAGGCGGCCGCCGGTCACGTCGAAGAAGCGCGGGATCAGGTTCACCAGCGTGGTCTTGCCGGCGCCGCTGGGACCGACGAAGGCGACGACCTCGCCGCGCGGCACAGTGAGATTGATGCCGGAGAGGACTTCCTTCTCGCCCTCCTCCGACGCATAGGAGAAGCGCACGTCTTCAAATCGGATCTCCTCGCGGAAGCCCTTGACTCCCTGCGCGTGCGCCCGGTCGCGGACGGTGTCCTGCTCATCCATGAACTCGAAGATGTTGCCGGAGGCGCCCAGGGCCTGCTGGAAGTTGTTGTAGAAGAGAGCGAACTTGCGCACCGGATCGTACAGCTTGAAGACCGCCACGATGAAGGCAAAGAACGTGCCCGCGTTGAGCGCCCCTCTGCTGATTTGCGTCACGCCCCAGCAGTAACAACAAGCGCGATGGCGATCGGCGCCGATGATATCCATGAGCGGCGAGCTGATGGCCTGGGCGCGCACCGAGCTGAGATTCGCGTGGAAGAGCCGGCGCGCCGCCTCCTTGAAGCGCGTCATCTCCCACCGCTCCATGGTGAAGGCCTTCACGATGCGGTTGCCGGTGATGGTCTCGTGCAGGATGTTCTGAATCTCGGCGAGCTTGTCCTGACCGTGCCGCGTGGTGTGCCGCACGCTGCGTCCCACACGCCGCGCCGAGCTGATGACTACCGGCACAAAGAGAAGCAGCACCCAGGCCAGCTTGCCGCCGAGCATGACCGCGAACCATGCAGTAAAGAGGAGAGTGAAGACCTGCTGCAGAAACTCCGAGAGCACCGAGGACATGGCGTACTGCACGCGCTCGATGTCATTGATGACCGTGGAGAGAATCGTGCCCGGTGGCGTGACTCTGGAAGAACTGCACGGAGCGGCGCAGGATGGCCTGGTACAGATCGTCCCGCATGTCCGTGATCATGCCGAAGCCTGCGTAGTTCACCAGATAGGTGCCGGCGTAGTCGCAGATGCCCTTGAGCACCGTGGAGACAATCAGCGCGTAGGCGACGATGCTCCACGGATTGTGGAAATGCGAAGGGACAAGCTGCTGCAGGCTGAAGTGGAAGCGGCCGCCGAACAGGCTAAGATCGCGCCCCGGTGACTTGGGGTTCAGAACGGTGTTGAAGATCGGCCCGATCAACAGCAGCCGGAAGGCGTCCAGCAGGCCCACAGCCGCCAGCAGCACAACCGATGCGATTGCCTGCAGAGCAGTAGCGGCGCACATAGAACAACAACCGCCCGATCCGCCGAATCCGCTCACCGGCGCATCTCCGAAGAGACTGACTTCCGGAATATCGCGGACGGCGAAGCCGCGTCAGCTGGAGCGGATACATGGGGCTATTGTAGCCACACGAGCCAGCGCCCCGCTTCATCAAGCATTTCACTGTTATGTCTGCAGCCGAGTAACTTCCAGGCGTGTCGCTTTTCTTGACGGAAAAGGCCACGTGAATGATCGCGCTCTTGTATGCAGCCTACTGTGAAAGCTGCTCAGCGCGGCATGTCCCGATGCGTGCTCTTCACCCGGTAGCCGGCCTTGGCGAGGCGCTTGCGAATCTCTTCCGCGATCATGACCGAGCGATGCTGTCCGCCGGTGCAGCCGAAGGCGACCGTGAGATAGCTCTTCCCCTCCTGAATGTAGTGCGGCAGCAGGAAGAGAAGCAGCTCGGTCGTCTTATCGAGGAACTCCGCGGTCTGCGGAAACTGACGGATGTATTGCGCTACCTTGGGATGCTTTCCGGTGAGCGGACGGAACTCCGGAATGAAGTGCGGATTGGGCAGGAAGCGCACATCGAAGACCAGGTCCGCCTCGAGCGGCACGCCGTTCTTGTAGCCGAAGCTGACGAACGAGATCATCAGGTTCTTGCTGTCGCTGGTGCTGCCGCGCTCGAATTTGCTCAGGATGAAGGCGCGCAGCTCGTGCACATTGTGCTGCGAGGTATCCACGGTCTCATCCGCCACATTGCGAATCGGATCGAGCAGGCGCCGCTCGGCATCGATCGCCTTGACCACGGTTTCGGTCCGCCCCAGCGGATGGGGACGGCGCGTCTCGGAGAAGCGGCGCAGCAGCACGGCGTCGGAGGCTTCGAGGAAAAAGACCTGCGTCGGCAGCACCTTGCGAAGCTTGTTCAGCAGCTCGGGGAACTGGTCCAGCCGCTGGCCCTCACGCACATCGACCACCAGGGCGGCGCGCAGGATCTCCGTGGACTGACGCACCAGGTCCGCAAACGCCGGCAGCAGGTCCAGCGGCAGATTGTCGACCGAGTAGTAGCCGAGATCCTCAAAAGCCTTGAGGGCCGAAGCCTTGCCCGAGCCGGAGAGCCCGGTGATGATGACAAGCTCGCGCGGCAAGCCGTCGTGAGGCGCGTGCGTGCTGTCGTGCTTCGGATTCCGAGCCAGACGCGGGCTCGCTTGGGGTGCGGCTTTGCGCGGCATGGCCACATGCTAAAGCATTTCCGTTGCCGCAACGTTGCCACCTTCGCACAGTTTCACGTGGGATTCGCTGTCGGTGAACGCGCTGCGGGCGCCCGTTTCGCAGACGCCCGCAGCGCGTTACCGAGGTTTGCGAGACTCAGGAGGGCAGCGCGATCAGCTCCATCACGCCATCGCGGCGGCGATGCAGCACCCGCAGATCTCCGGCCGGCTCGCGGAAGACAAAGACGTCCTTATCGCGCAGTTCCGATTCTTTGACCGCTTCATCGAGAGTCATGCGCTGCTCGGCCACGCAGTCGTCGCAGTGCACCACGTGCGGCTCGGCGATCTCCATGCCGTGCGAAGGGCTATGGACCTTCACCGGCGCGGGCTTTCGGCCATTTCCATTGCCGTTGGCGGCCTTGGCGGGGCATCTTCGATGCCGGGAGGATCGGTTCGGCAACATCCGGCAGGGCGGCAACCGACATGCGGTTGTTCCGCGGCCGCGAGAGCTGCGGTTCGTGCGCGGTCTTCCCGTCCTTGGGTTCGCGCGTCCGGGTGCGGAATTTGTCCTTGTGTTTGATGGCCTGGAACTCGGCCTTGGCCAGCGCATCGCGGAGCGCCGTCTCCATGGCCGGTCGATTCGCACAGACCGACGATGGTCTGGAATTTGGTTTGCACGGTCACTTCTGCGGTGTGCCGGTACTTCTCTTCGGTGAGAATCACGTGAGCGCTGCAGCTTCTACCAACCACTTTGCCGACCCGATCCAGGCCCTCTTCAGCCAGACGACGGAGTGAAGGGGTAATCGCGATCTGGCGTCCGGTGTACTCCACCTGCATAAGCGGAACCTCCATAGGTATCAAGATGCAAATCCCGTGAGGGGAGATGATCCTACACCAGAGGACGCAGTGCAATCCTCAAATGCGCACGCGGCGCTGGTGCGTGCTGGGGATCCTCATGTCTTCCCGATACTTAGCCACCGTCCGGCGGGTCACCTGGATGCCCTGGGATTGCAGCACGCTGGCGATGAAGTCATCGGTCAGCGGCTTCTTGGGGTCCTCGTCATCGATCAGCTTCTTGACCTTGCGCTTCAGCAGCATCAGCGGCGTGCGCCGCGCCTTCCGGGCCGCCCGCGGCTTCGGAGAAGAAATAGCGCAGCTCGAAGACTCCCTGCGGAGTGTGCACGTACTTGTTGGAGACCGCCCGGCTGACGGTGGAGGGATGCACGCCGATCTCTTCGGCGACGTCCTTGATCATCATGGGGCGCAGCGCATCCACGCCGCGCTCCAGAAACTCCGGCTGGCGGCGGACGATGGCCTCGCAGGTGCGCAGGATGGTGCTCTTGCGCTGCTCGATGTTGCGGATCAACTGCAGTGCGGAGCGGTAGCGCTCCTTCACGTATTCCTTTACCTCCCGCTCGGTATCGTTCTGCGCCAGCAGCTTGCGATAGCCCTGATTGAGCCGCAGCGTCGGCAGGTCCTCTTCATTCATCACCACGACGAACTCATCGCCGCGCTTGACGAAGACGACATCCGGCTCGATGAGCCGTGCCTCGGTGCGGTTGTAGCGCTGGCCGGGACGCGGGTCGAGCGCGCGGATGAGATCGACCGCCTGCTGCACATGCTCCTGTGGCTTGAGACAGCGCGTGCCAGCGCCGTCAGGTCGCGCTTCTGCAGCAGCGGCAGATATTGGTCGATAATCTGCATCGCAGTGCGGAAGAGTTCGCGGCGCGCGACGACATCCGCCTCATCTTCGATGGCGGCATCGGCTTCGCCGAAGATCAGGTCGAACTCGTGCTCCTGCTGGCGCACCTGCAGCGCGAGGCACTCGCGCAGATCGCGGGTCGCAATGCCGCTGGGATCGAGCGAGCGCACCAGTCTCCAGCGCTTCGGCCAGCAGGTGCGCGCCGCCTCGCGGTCCTCGACGCTGTCCTGACGCTTGAACGAAGCCAGCCAGCAGCTCTTCGTCGGTCGCCAGCAGGTAGCCGTCTTCGTTCAGGTTGCCGACGATGTACTCGGCGGCCTCGCGCAGAGCGGGCGCGATGCTGAGCGAGCCGAGCTGCCAGGTCAGGTGATCGGTAAGGGTATCCGGCTGCGAGAGGAAGTTCTCAAACGAGGGCTTCTCGCTCTGCTCGAAGCTGTTCGGCGTCCGGAAGCCGGGGTCGAGGTAGTCCTGGAAGTAGGAGCCGAAGTCGATCTCCGCGAAGGGATCTTTCTCCTCTTTCGGCGTTTCGACCGCGGCGGCTATCTCTTCCGCCGGCCGCTCCCGCTCCGCCTGGCGTCCCTCCACGTCGTCGAGCAGCGGAACGCTCTCCTCGATCTCATCGAGGACCGGATTCTCCGCCATCTCGGACTGGATCATCTCCTTCAACTCAAGCTTGTTCAGCGCCAGCACGCTGACCATCTGCATGAGGCCAGGGGTCAGGATCTGTCGTTGAGCCACTTTGAGGCTCAGCTTGGGTTGAAGAAGTGCCATTGCTTACCTGCTCTGTATCGCGTTAATTGCCCATAGCTTACAGGGCGGAGGGAGCCGGATGCACCAATTCCTTTTGCCCCCGGCATCGGCGGTAATCACACGATGGCGGGATGGGCGACTCCGCAGGCTTAATTCAGCGAGAATCCTTCGCCCAGGTAGACCCGGCGCACCTCGGGATCGCGTCCCAGCGCATCCGGAGTGCCGTCGCGGAAGATCTTGCCGTCGTTGATGATGTAGGCGCGATCCGTCACCGAGAGCGTCTCGCGAACGTTGTGATCGGTGATCAGAACGCCGATCCCGCTCGCCTTGAGATCGAAGATGATCTCCTGCAGATCGAGCACCGCGATGGGATCGATGCCGGAGAAGGGCTCGTCCAGCAGAATGAAGGACGGCTGGATGCAGAGGCAGCGGGCGATCTCCACGCGCCGCCGCTCGCCGCCGGAGAGCGCATAGCCGCGCGTCTTGCGGATGTGGCCCAGGTTGAGCTGGTCGATCAGCTTTTCCGCCCGCGCGCGGCGCATCTCCCAGGAGATCGGCCTGCGCCTCCAGCACCGCCAGGATGTTCTCCTCCACCGTCAGCTTGCGAAAGACCGATGGCTCCTGCGGCAGATAGCTGATGCCGAATCGCCGCGCCCGCAGATACATCGGCACGCGCGAGATGTCTTCGTCATCGACCAGAACGCGTCCCGCATCCGCCGCGATCAGGCCGACGATGATGTAGAAGCTGGTGGTCTTGCCGGCGCCGTTGGGGCCAAGCAGCCCCACGACCTCACCCTGGGTGATCTCCAGGTTGACGCCACGTACGACCTGGCGTCCCTTGTAGGACTTGGCGATCTCGTCGGTATGGAGTTTCTGCAACGTGCCTCGTCATGCCGGCGGCCTCGCGCTGCTACTTCGGGAACTTGTGTGTCCGTAATCGCGCGGGCGGTCCCGCCATCCACTTCGACGCTATCACCGCGATTGGTGAAAATCAAAGCCGCACCTGATACCGTTCCATGTTCCGGATCGGCCATGCGCGCCGGCTGTCCCGTGCGGCCGTAGAGAACGAACTTGCCATCGGACGCTGTATAGACCAGCCGCTCTCCCTCGCCACTGCGCGTCCCCTCGTCGACCTGGACGTGGCCTTCGGCCACCATGTGGTCGAGCGAGCCGCGCGGGTTCGGAACGCGGCTGGCGCGCCGGCGCGTCCTTGGTCATGAAGAGATCGGCCTTGTCGGCGCGGAGCCGTCCGCTGGCCTGCTGCGCCACCACGTTGCCCTGAAAGGTCGCCCTGCGCTCGCTGCCGGAGTATTGGAGCGAGTTCGCATCCACGCGGATGACCGCCTCGCTGCCGGTCGCCTTCGAGCCGGGATCGGCAAAGACGCCATGCACGCGGCCCTGCCCGCCTTTGCCTGGCGCGATCAGCATCTGGTCATGCCGGTCCAGCACGATGGTGGACGCGGCCACAGAATTCGCCGCCTGCCACAGCCGCGCGTCCTGGCCATTGCCGCCGTAGAGCGTGGCTTCGTCGCGATCGTGGTCGAGAAAGACCTTCTCGGCCACGGCGTGCACGGGCGCCTGCGCGCTCGATCCCTGATGCAGCGTCACCTTCACATCGTGGTCCGCGGTGACAGCGCCGCTGAGACGATAGAAATCGATCATCTGCGCCGTCATCTCGGCCTCTTCGTCGTTCAGGCGCGGCGAGCCTTCCAGATGGATGATCTGGCGCGGCCCATCGAGAGTGGCGATCTCCGCCGTCGCCTGGCTGCGCCAGGGCTTGGCCTGCCGTCGACTCCGGGCTTGATCTGCACAATCGTGACGTGGCCCCGCTGCACCGCCTTCTCGACCAGGCTGGGCGGAATCTCATCCGGCTTGCGCTTCGGTTTGCCGCGTCGGCTCCTGCGCAAAGCGTGACATCCAGCGTGTCGCCGGTGCTGGTCTGGCTCACTCCGCTGGGATTGGTGTTGGTCAGGAAGGTGTTTCCCTGGCGCGTGCAGCGTATCCAGCGCGCGGCCTTCGCGCAGCGTGGCCTGGATCTGCGTCGCCCTTCATCACCGTGTTCTGCGGCGGCGAATCGGAGTAGATGGTGTGCTCGGTCAGCACCGCGCCGCCCGAGGCCATCAGCTTCTGCGCCTCGGCGTGACCCTCGGGCGAGGGCACGAAATCGATGAAGACGGACGAACCCTGGACCTCGCGCGTGATCGAGCCGTGCGGGTCATGCGGCGGTCCGATCTCCTGGTCCACCACCGTGACCGCGTTGTACATCTCCACCCGCTTCAGCTCTCCATCCGGACCGAGCTGCAGAATGCCGGAATTCGCGTCGCCGTGAATGGAGTGCGGCCCCTCTTCCGCGGAAAAGAGCAGTCCGCCGTCCAGAGTTGCCCGCTGCGTGTTGCCGCGCTCATCCATCAGCACTTCCAGGGCTGAGGCATGCAACTGGCGGCCTTCGTCGTCCTGCATATTGACATGACCGTTGGCGTCCACCTTTGCCACCGTGCCGTCCTCACGGAAGTAGACCAGCGCCTCCTCCGAAGTGTTGTGCTCGCCGGCATAGCGAATGTCGTCCTTCAGCAGGGCAAGCTGGCGCGTGTCGCGATTGAACTCGGCATGCTCGGCGGCCAGCACCAGCGGGCCTTTGGTCAACTGAGCGGTGAAGTGGACGTCCTTCTGGAGGATCAGCACGCCTTCGTTCGCATCGTAGGAGGCGCCGACGGCCGTGCCCTTTGCATCCGCGACGGAGAAGGTCACCGGCGCATCGGTATTGGCCTCGCCTGTCTTCTGATTGAAGACGACGCCGCTGGTCTCGGCACGGACGGTACGGTTCTGCGGCACCGTTCCCCGCGTGCCCGGCGGGCGCCTGCACATCCAGATGCACCGGACCCAGAGCCCGCGCGGTGCCCTGCGACCGGGTCATATTCGAAGTCCTTGCCGAAGACATGATCGTTGCGCGAGCCGTCCTTGCCGTAGAGCGTGATGCTGACGTTGTGCAGCATGGCGCGGCCATTGCCCTTGTACTGGATCAGCTTGGACGCATGCAGCGTGAACAGCGTGTGGCCGCCCTGCGATTTGGAGAAGGTGAAGCCGTTGGCATCCTGCTGGATGTTCACTCCGAGCTTTGCCCGGAAGATCGCGGCCGAAGTGGCTCACCTTGTAGCGGGTGAGGGCGAAGAAACCAGCGATGACGGCGATCAGCACCCCGGCCAGTACCAGGATCCAGGTGCGCAACCTCTCAATGGTGATCCGCATACGTCTCGCGCATCTCTCCTATGGCACTCGCCTCTCCAGATCGTGCGAGGTGCGGCCTCTTTGCCGGCGGAAACGCGTGCAGGCAAACCTCGTGGCGGGTCGCTGTCCCAAGACTACAATCTTTAAGTGGCAGATCAACTCTACCTAAGCCTGTGGTTCCCCAACTTCCGGCTTGTCGCTCTTGCCCCAGCTATCGTGGGCGTGCTGCGGCAGTTGGCCAGCGCGGGAGGCGCCTCCGCGGTCACGTCGGCCGCCGTGTATCCGATCTCCTGGAACGAAGCGCCGGTCTATCAGCGGGTGTATGACGAAGACGAAGGCGAGGCGGCACAGCCCGAACCCGCGGTTGCCGAGGCCATGGAGATGCTGCACGAGGACTACGCCTACGAGTTCGAGGTGAAGTGGGACCTGTGGGTGCCGGAGACCGGTGGCGGACTGGACACGATCTGGCGGCAGGAGCCGCGGCCACTTCGCGTCACCGGCTTCGGGCCGGAGTTCGACGAGGGCAGCTATGAGCAGAACGGCCATATCCGCATCGACTTCGGCACCGACGCGGCCTTTCTGCAGGAAGATGTGACGCTGGAGCCCGAAGCCGCCACCCACGTTCAGCAGAACGTGCAAAAGCTGATCGATGTCACGCAATGCGATCCAGAACAACCTGGCCGTCTCCAGCCGCCTGCTGTGGTCGGAGAGCGGCGAGAGCCTGGCCGAGAAGCTGATCGCGCGGCTGCAGCGGCTGAACTGAATCGGGAGCTGCATCGTTTTCAAAAAAGATGTCAGGCATGTCACAACGGCTGATGCGGCTTTTCCTTTAAGAAAACGGTCTACACTATACGCCATGCTCGACGAAGCCTCGTTCCGCAACCATGCCGACTCCGCACTTGAAGCGCTGAAGCGCAGCCTGATCCGCGCCGAGGAGCAGGGCGACTTCGAAGCGGAAGAGCAGAACGGCGTCCTCAACGTTGTCTTCGAGGAGCCGCCGGGCAAGTTCGTGATTACGCCGAATACCCCCGTGCGGCAGATCTGGATTTCTGCGCTCTCTACCTCCTTCAAGCTGGACTGGTCCGACGGTGCCGAAGCATTTGTGCTGCCGAAGACCGGAGAGACGCTGAAAGAAGTGATCGAGCGAGCCATCAATCAGCACCTGGGCGTGGATGCGGGCGATGGCGGCGCCGTGGCGCTGCACTAAAGCATTTTTTCGGTAATACTCTGGTTTGCGGAATTTCACCAAGCGTGGCTTTTCCGTTAAGAAAAGCCGCAAGAGCAATCGTGGGACGGTCGACACGAATACCGAATATGCTAAAGCGCAATCTTCCATGGAGACGCCTCGCCGCGCCACACTCTCCGTTGCCATCATCACGCTGAACGAAGAGGCGAATCTGCCGCGTACCCTCGCGAGCGTCGCCTGGGCCGACGAGATCGTCATCATCGACTCCGGTTCTACGGACGAGACCCGCGCGATCGCTCAGTCCTGCGAAGCTCGCTTCATCACTGAGCCGTGGCGCGGCTTCGCTGTGCAAAAGAACTTCGCGATCTCGCTCTGCACCTCGGACTGGGTGCTCTCACTCGATGCGGATGAAGCCGTCTCGCCGGAGCTCGCCGCGTCCATCCAGAAGGTTCTTGCAGCCCCGCCACCGCATACCGCCTATGCGCTGCGTCGACGCAATTTCTTCCTCGGCCACTGGATTCGCCACGGTGGCTACTATCCCGATGCCAAGCTGCGCCTTTTTCCGCGCTCGCAAGGCGCTTTTCACGAGACCCCCGTGCACGAAACGGCCGTCTTCAGCGGCAAGGTCGAGACGCTCGATGGCGATCTGCTGCACGATGCCTATCCCACGCTCGCGAGTTATCTCGACCACATGCAGCGCTACAGCACCCTGGGCGCGGATATCGCGGCTACGCGCGGCCGCACCGGGCGCGGACTGCTGGGCTTTCTCAATGGAGTGCTGCTCAATCCTCTGGCAACGTTTGTTTACAACTACGTCCTGCGCGCGGGATTCCTGGACGGCCGCGAGGGCCTGCTGCTGCACCTCTACCACTCCGCCTACGTGAGCTGGAAGTACGCAAAAGCCTGGGAAGGGACACGCCGGCGATGACTCTCTCCACCAACCCATGTCCGAACCCGGAAGCGCGCTGGCCGGCCGTAATCGCACTGTTCGCAATCGTTGGCCTGCGGCTGGCGCTGCCCCGCTCGCTGGCCGCCAGCCCCGCCTGGGTGCCGCTCGCCGTGGTTACGCTGCTGGTCATTCCCACGGTGCTGGCGCGCCGCATGAGACGCCTTCAACTGAATCGATGGCTCGGCTTTGTCATCACCGGCATCGTCACGCTGGATATGATCTGGTCGCTTTCGTTGCTGGTCATGGCGCTGCTCGCCCACAAGCTTCCTCCAGCACAACTGCTTCTTTCTGCCGTCGTCCTTTGGGCGAGTAACATTCTTATCTTCGCGTCATGGTACTGGCGGCTGGACGCCGGCGGCCCGAACGCGCGCGACCATCGCGAGGTTCACAGCGAGGGCGCGTTTCTCTTCCCGCAGATGACACTCGATGCGAGTGACTCCGGCTCGCCTGCCAATGGATGGTCGCCCGGATTCGTCGACTATCTCTTCCTCGCCTTCAACACCAGCACCGCATTTTCGCCCACAGACGTGCCGGTGCTCTCGCGCTGGGCCAAGCTGCTGATGATGGTTCAGTCAATCGTCTCGCTGGCGACCATTGCGCTTCTGGCGGCGCGCGCCGTGAACATTCTGTAAGTCCGGAGTGTGATCGCATCATGAATGTATCTGCGAACCTATCTGGGCTTTGGAAGGTACTCGACTGGGCCTGGATCGCCTCTGAGGTGCTGATTCTCGTCGCCACCCGCACCCGCCGCAGCACAGGCAATGTGCGCGATCGCGGCTCTCTGCTCATCCTCTGGCCGGTGATAGTCGCCTCGGTGACCGTGAGTGAATGGATCGGCGCCGCGCAGCAGCCCACCATGTTCGCTGGAGCCCAATGGGTGAAGACCTTGAGCGTGGCCATACTCGCAGCCGGCCTCACCATCCGCTGGACCGCGATGGCGACACTGGGCAAGAGGTTCAGCGCGAACGTTGCTATTCATACCTCGCAGACGCTTCATAGGACAGGATTGTTCCGCTTCGTCCGCCATCCGTCGTACACCGGACTTCTATTGATCTTCGTCGCTCTGGGCATGCATACCCGCAACTGGTGGGGCCTCGCTGTCATGCTCATTCCAACGACCGCCGCATTGCTCTACCGCATCCACGTCGAAGAAGCAGCGTTGGTCGGAGCCTTCGGCCAGGAATACCGCGATTACAGCAGGACCACGAAGCACCTCATCCCCGGCATCTACTGATCTGCCCTGACTACTGTCACTTGCTATGCGGCCTTACGATCCTCTAGGCTTGTGAGTTTCGCCGGAGAGACCTATGCCCGATCAACTCGCCACGGCCGCATCGGCCGAGCGCCATCCATCCAGCGCGGAGCGCGACTGGACCGAACGTGTGCTCGAGCCCGCGCTGGCCAAGGCTCCGGAGCGGCCCATAGGCGCGCGCAGCGGCGTCAACGTCGATGCGGAGGGCAATGCGCGCTTCACCACCATCTCCGGCCTGCCCATCAAGCGGCTCTACACCGAAGCCGACCTGCCGCCCGATTTCGCTTTGCCGCTGCCCGGCCAGCCGCCGTACACCCGCGGCATTCATCCCACCGGCTACCGCGGCAAGCTCTGGACCATGCGTCAGTTCTCCGGATTTGCCACGCCGGAAGAGACCAACCTGCGTTACAAATACCTCCTCGCGCAGGGCGGCGATGGTCTCTCCGTGGCCTTTGATCTGCCCACGCTGATGGGCTACGATTCCGACGACGCGGAGAGCGAGGGCGAGGTCGGCAAGTGCGGCGTCGCTATCGACTCGCTCGAAGACATGGAGATTCTTTTCTCGGGCATCGATCTTGAAAACGTCACCGTCTCGATGACCATCAACTCGCCCGCATCCGTCCTCTGGGCGATGTATCTGGTGGTCGCGGAAAAGCAGGGCGCGGACTGGAAGAAGATCTCCGGCACGCTGCAGAACGACATCCTGAAGGAGTACATCGCGCAGAAGGAATACATCTACCCTCCGGCGCCCTCGATGCGGCTGGTCATCGACACCTTCGAATTCGGCGCGCTCCACACACCGCGCTTCAATCCTATCTCCATCTCCGGGTATCACATTCGCGAAGCCGGCTCAACGGCGCTGCAGGAGCTCGCCTTTACCCTCTACGATGGCGTCGAGTACGTCGAATGGGCGCTCCGCCGCGGTCTCGCGATCGATGACTTCGCGCCGCGTCTCTCCTTCTTCTTCAATGCACACAACGACTTCTTCGAAGAGATCGCGAAGTATCGTGCAGCGCGCAGCATCTGGTATCGCACCATGACCGAGCGCTTCGGCGCAAAAAATGCTCGCTCCACGTGGATGCGCTTCCATACCCAGACTGCCGGTGTTTCGCTCACCGCTCAGCAGCCGAAGAACAACATCGCGCGCGTGGCCATTCAGGCGCTGGCAGCGGTACTCGGAGGAACGCAGTCGCTGCACACCGACGGCTTTGACGAGGCTCTCGCCCTTCCCACCGAGGACGCGGCGCGCATCGCGCTGCGCACGCAGCAGATCCTCGCCTATGAATCCGGCGTTGCCAACACGGTCGATCCGCTGGGCGGCTCCTACTTCGTCGAGCGGCTGACCAGGAACATGGAAGATGGCGCCTTCGAGTACTTCCGCAAGCTTGACGCGATGGGCGGCATGGTGAAGGCCATTGAGCATGGCTTCCCGCAGAAGGAGATCGCCGAAGCCAGCTACGTCTACCAGCGTGCCGTGGAGAAGAAAGAAAAGATCATCGTCGGCGTGAATGACTATGTCATCGACGAAACTCCGCAGGAGATCCTCTACATAGGCGAGGAGGCGCGCGAGCAGCAGACGGCCAAGCTGCGGCATCTGCGCACATGGCGCTCGCAGGAGGCGGTAGACCGGACGCTGAAGGCCCTTCGCGACGCAGCCGCGGAGGAGCCCACGACTAAGGCCGGCCAGATCTCTTCCGCGAACACGATGCCGTACATCCTGGACTGCGTGCGCGCCTACGCCACCGTCGGCGAGATTTGCGCCGCCTTGCGCGAGGTCATGGGCACCTACACGGAAGTCAGCATCGCGTAGCTTCAGGTCAGGACGCGCCGTTACGCGCTATTTCCTCGCCGTTTTCAGCCCGGCGCGAATCGCATCGCGCTTTCCTGCAATCCAACTCAACAGGAGCGTCTATGGATTACGTGAATCTCGGTTCCACCGGAACGAAGGTCTCCCGCATCTGCCTGGGAGCGATGACCTATGGATCAAAGCAGTGGAGGCAGTGGGTGCTGGAGGAGGAGGAGTCGCTTCCCTTCTTTCGGCGGGCGCTCGAAGGGGGCATCAATTTCTTCGATACCGCCGACATGTACTCGGTGGGCCGCAGTGAGGAGATCACCGGCAAAGCGCTGAAGGAGTTCGGGCCGGGTCGCGACAAACTTGTGATCGCCACCAAGGTCTTCAACAAGATGAGTGACGACCCGAACGATCGCGGGCTCTCGCGCAAGCACATCCTGCACTCCATCGATCGCAGCCTGCGCCGGCTCGGAACTGATTACGTCGATCTTTATCAGATCCACCGCTTCGACCCGGAGACGCCGATCGAAGAGACGCTCGAGGCGCTGGATACCGTAGTTCGCTCCGGCAAGGCGCTCTACATCGGCGCCTCCTCCATGTACGCGTGGCAATTCCTCAAGATGCTGGAGTTCTCGCGCCAGAACGGCCTCGCCCGCTTCGTTACCATGCAGAACCATTACAACCTGGTCTACCGCGAGGAAGAACGCGAGATGATCCCCTTATGCCGCGCGGAGAAGGTGGGATTGATTCCCTGGAGTCCGCTCGCACGAGGCTTTCTGACCGGCAGCCGCAAGCGCGGCGAAGGTGGAGGAGGCACATTGCGCGCCAAGACAGACGAATATGCGCAGGGCCTTTATTACAAGGACTCGGACTTCGATGTTGTCGACCGCGTGACGGAGATAGCGAAGAGGCGCGGTGTGAACAATGCACAGGTCGCGCTGGCCTGGGTGCTGGCACAACCGGGAGTCAGCTCACCGACCGTCGGCGCCAGCAAGCTCCAGCACCTGGAGGACGCACTCCATGCACTCGAAGTGAAGCTCACGCCGGAAGAGATCCGCGCACTCGAAGAGCCCTATGAGCCTCACCCGGTCCTCGGCCACGGTTGAGCGCCAAGTGTGATCTTTGATCTCTCAGAAGTGCCGCAACTGCTCCTCCTCCGGCGCGGTGGCTGCCGCCGCGCGGGAGGTCTCCCGTTCAATTGAGCGGCTGACCAGCTCGCGCGATCCCAGCCCCACTGAAAGCGCCAGAGACAGCACTATGCCGCCGAAGAGAATGGCGAAGGCGATATCGACGATCTTCTGACCGATCTGGAGGTGGTCCAGCGCCATGGCCGCGGTCAGCACCAGCACCAGCCACTTCACGCCCAGGCTCAGCAGGCGTGCATATTGCAGGTTCATGTTCACAGCGCCGATCAGCACGCCGCGGGAGAGAAACCGCGCCACGATGTTGCCAACCAGCAGGATGACTGCGGCGCCCATCAACTTGGGCAGGTACGCGAGCAGCCCATCCGCAAGGCTGGAATGAGACGAAGCCCCGAAGGCATCCGCGCCCACAGCGATACCGGTGACCACGAAGACCCAGAAGAGCAGCCGTGCCGCAAGCCCGGCAGGTGTCTGGCTTGGAGACCATTCCGTCACCGCCTCCGTGCCCCGGCCCATGCGGTCGTCAAAGTGAAGCGCAATCAGGATGCGACGCAATATCCACGCCAGTAGCAAGCCGATGAGCGAGAACAGCACCACCGCCACGAGAAACGCCAGGATGCCTGGCAGCAACGAGGCGAACCGCCCCATCGCCTGCGCCATCGAATTGCTCAGCGTACTGCCGACTTGGTTCCACATTCGATCTATTCCTCCCGCGCTCCCGCGCTGCCGTTCCCTGAGCTACGGATTGAAGCGATCCGGCCAGCGCCAGCGCTGCACCAGGTACGGTTTGTTCTGTTCAAAAGCGCGCTCCAGCTGCTCCTGACGCGGACCCCAAGGCACGCCGCTCTCCACCTCGAGCACGCGTGAGCCCACCCAGCCCAGATAGAGGGGTGCCATCGCGCCCAGCAGATGCCCGCGGCTCAACGTGCGCAGCCGGTAAGCAAGCGCAAAGTCGTAGACCGCGCGGGCCCACAACGCATCCGGCATGCGGAAGCTTTCCAGCGGCTGACGGCTGAGCTTCTTCAACTCCAGTAGAGTCACCGGCGGAAGCACGAGTGACCACAGCTCCTGCAGGTTGCGCTGGCCGAGTTGAAAGGCCTCCACCATGGGCCGCGGATCGGGCGAGGTTCCGGCCGGGGCTTCGCCCGGCTCTCCCCCGGTCTCCGTGACGGAATGCGAGGCGCGCACCCGCTGCCACAAGCTGGCGTGACGTTCCGCGTCCGCAAACAACGGGCCGACGATCTGCTGCAGCAGCGTGGGCAGATCCATGCCCGCGGTCGGGTACTCGTGATGCACCGGCAGGGACACCTGACAGACTTTCTTCTCGCGCAGCACGGCTTCAGTGGCAGGCCACAGCAGTCCCTGTCCTGCTGCCGGCGTGCTGATGGCCTGCCGCAGCCCGGGCAGGAAACCAGCCGATACGGCGAAGTCCTGCGCCAGCGGATAGCGCACGCGCTTGCCGTACAGCGCACGGGTTACAGGAGCGAGAAACGCCTGATTCAGCAGCCCATCGAACGGGCCGGCTCGATAAAGCGGCATGGCCAGGTCGCATTGGTTCTCAAGAATGGGCCGGACCAGCGCATCCACCGCAACCGGTGTGAAGGCTGCCAGGTCCGGATTGAGAACGGCGCAGGCGCTCGCGCCGAGCGATTCCGCTTCCGCCAGCAGCGCGGAATAGACGGCCGGCTGTCCCAGCCAGGGCGCGGTGGCGCTGGCCACCCCAGTGATCTCCCGCGCTACCACCCGCACCTCGCCCGATTCGCCCAGCGTTTCCAATGCCTCGCTCATGCCAGGCACGCACGGATGCACGACGGCGATGCGGCGCCCGCTGCCGCTCCATTGCGCAGCAGCGGCCTTCACCTGTGCGATATCCACCAGCCCAGGCAGGCCTACCACCAATTCTGTTTGCGAGGAGCTAGGGCTCTGCCCTCCTGTCTCCCGCTCGACCTCTACGTTAGCCATAGGCCTGCTTCCGTCGAATACCCCTTCCGCACGTCACCGCTAGCGCAGCGGCAGGGCGAGAATGCCGGCGAGCGGAATGCGCACCCACGCCGGCCGGTTGTTCAGCTCGTACATCAACTCATAGAGCGCCTTATCGAGCACGTAAATCTCCAGCAACTGCTCAAAGGCCTCCGTCTCCGCGGGAACCATCATTCCACCCGCGGCCCTCATGGTCAGTCGATAGGCCCGCAGGAACGCGCTGCACGCCGACTGCTCCCACAACCGGGCCCATGGTTCCAGACGCTCCGCATCGCCCGGCCTGCGCGTCAGCACGCGCATCAACCCGGTGTATGCCGCGTAGCTGAACGAGCGCAGCATCCCCGCAACGTCCTTCATCGGAGACTGCTTCGCGCGCCGCTCCAGCAGCGACCGCGCCGGCTCGCCCTCGAAATCGAGGATCACAAAGTCACCGCGCGAGCGCAGCACCTGACCGAGATGGTAATCCCCATGCACCCGCGTGCGCAGTCCCGAGGAGGAAAGATCGAGCACGCGACCCAGCCGCTCCGCCACGCGACGGCGCCGGCTCAGCACCAGCCCGCTCATCTCTTCCACCTCCGCGGGCAGGCGCGAGAGATTCTGCCGCAGCCCATCGAAGGCCGCGTTGGCGTGCTCGGAGAGGCCGGCACGCAGCACCGACAGGTCCGTCTCCGTCATCGGCTCCGGAGCGAATGCCTGGTCCTGAGTTGGCTGACCCAGGGCAAGGTGCATCTCCGCAGTGCGGCGGCCCAGCAGCGTCGCTGCGTCCAGGTAGGTACCGACATGCTCGCGCGCCCACTCGCTCTCCGGATGCGCACTCATCTCCGTGAGCGCAACGTTGGCCCGCGGATAATGCTCCTCCGGCATCGTGACAACGGAGACCTGCTCGAAGTAGCGCTGCAGCTCTTCGAGCGTCCACTCCCAGCCGTCGCCTTCGTTCACCACCAGACCCTGCAGCATGGCCAGCGTGAAAGTCGCGGTCTCCTCCGTTTCGGGCGCCAGTGGAAGATATTCCACCGAACCGCCGAAGGACGCGATCGCGCGAAATCCACTGTGCTCGGTAAGATAGCGGCCGATTTCGGTATCGGGATTGGGCCCGGCCTGCTGGCGGCGGAAGACCTTCAGGATCAGCCGGCTGCCGAACACAATCGATGTATTGCTCTGTTCTGCCGACCCGCGGCGCGGCTCCAGCGGCTCGTCGCCGCGCAGTTCCGCGAAGTGCGCGCTGGGCACGCCGCGCACCTTGCCATGCTGCATCGTCAGCTCGCCCGGATCACCGATCAGTGTCAGAAACTCGCGCGCGGTCTCGTCGTCGAACATGCCGTCGTGCAGATAGCCGCTGCCATCGGGAGTGGTCACTGCGGCCAGGACAGCATTGGCGTGGTTCCTCGCGAAGGCCTCTCCCGTCGCCCCGATGCTGATCGACAAAGGGAGGAAATAGATGTCGCGATCACCTCCGGCATAGGTGATCTCGACCAGCACCAGCGCATCGTCGCCCATGCGCCCCCAGTCGTGTACCGTTGTAGTAGAGATCTGTCGCGATTTTGCGCCGAACCAGCGCTGTCTGGGCAGAAACGCTGGCAGCCATTCCTGCTCCAGCCGCTCCCGCGCCGCGCCCGCCAGCACGGTCTTCCAGTCCGCCGCGTGCTGCAGACGCAGCCCGGCATCCACGGGGAGCTCCGGCTCTTCTGCTTCCAGCGCACCCTGCAGCTCCAGCCACAGAAAACCGTACTGGTTGAGCGTGATGGAATAGGGCGTTTTCTCGATCTTGGGAAACTCGACGTAGCCCAGCATCTCCACCGGCGTGAGCCCGGCGTACTCCGAAAGATCAAGCTGCGCGGGCTGCGGAAAGCGTGACAGATTCGCCACGCACAGCACGCGCTCATCGCCATCTTCGCGCACATACGCCAGCACCTTGCGGTTGGACGGGTGCAGGAACTTGAGCGAGCCGCGGCCAAAAACGCGGAACAGTTTACGCAGCGCGATCATGTTGCGCATCCAGCTCAGCAGGCTGGAGGGATCGCTCTGCTGCGCCTCCACATTGATCGCCTCGTAGCCCCACACCGGATCCATGACCACGGGCGAGAAGAGCTTTGCAGGAACCGCGCGGCTGAATCCGGCATTGCGATCGCCCGTCCACTGCATCGGCGTGCGCACACCGTTGCGGTCGCCGAGATAGATGTTGTCACCCATCCCGATCTCATCGCCGTAGTAGAGAATCGGCGTGCCGGGGAAGGAGAAGAGCAGGCTGTTCAGCAGCTCGATGCGGCGTCGGTTGTTGTCTACCAGCGGCGCCAGCCGGCGGCGGATCCCGATGTTGATGCGCATCCGCGGATCGGCGCTGTAGGCGAAGTACATGTAGTCGCGCTCTTCGTCGCTCACCATCTCGAGTGTGAGCTCGTCATGGTTGCGCAGAAAGATTCCCCACTGACAATTATTGGGAATATCCGGCGTCTGCGCCATGATCTCGGTGATCGGCAGCGCATCCTCCTGGCGCAGCGCCATGTACATACGCGGCATCAGGGGAAAGTGGAATGCCATGTGGCACTCATCACCATCACCGAAGTAAGGGCGCACATCCACAGGCCACTGGTTCGCTTCCGCCAGGATGATGCGGCCTTCGTAATCCTTGTCAATCGCAGCGCGGATCTTCTTCATCACCGCGTGCGTCTCCGGCAGGTTTTCGCAGTTGGTTCCGTCGCGCTCCACCAGGTATGGAATTGCGTCAATACGCAGGCCATCCACGCCCATGTTCAGCCAGTAGCGCATGATGTCCAGCACCTCTTCCATCACCTGCGGATTGTCATAGTTCAGATCCGGCTGGTGCGAAAAGAAGCGATGCCAGTAGTACTGTTCAGCGATGGGGTCCCAGGTCCAGTTGGACTTCTCCGTGTCGGTGAAGATGATGCGCGCATCTTTGTAGAGCTGGTCGGTGTCGCTCCACACGTAGAACTCGCGCTCCGGAGATCCCTTCGGCGCACGCCGCGCCCGCTCAAACCACGGATGCTGGTCCGAGGTGTGGTTCACGACCAGCTCCACCATGACCTGGATACCGCGCTCATGCGCGGCCGCCAGAAACGCCTTGAAATCATCCAGCGTCCCGTAGCTCGGGTTCACATTCAGATAGTCCGAGATATCGTAGCCATCATCGCGCAGCGGCGAGGGGAAAAAAGGCAACAGCCACAGGCACGTCACCCCAAGATCCTGAATGTAGTCCAGCTTCTGCATCAGCCCGGCAAAGTCGCCGATGCCGTCATTGTTGCTGTCCATGAAGGCCCGGACGTGCAATTCGTAGATGACCGCATCCTTGAACCACAGTGGATCCGCCATGCTGCCCGCTTGCTTCAAGCCGTTCTCCTCGTCCGCAACACCGGATTATTTCCGCAACGCAAACACGTGCGCGGGCACTTCATAGGGTCGCAGCTCCACATAATTCCGTGATCCCTGCCAGCGATAGACGCGATTTGCCAAAAGATCGAAGACCTCGAAGGTTGCCCCATCGCTCAAACCAAGTGCAGTCAGATCAAGTGTGACAAAACCTGCCTGCGTGTTCACCGGGTCCAGGCTTACGATCGTGAGCACCATGTCCGAGCCATCGTCGGTCGCCTTGCTATAGGCCATAATCTGCGCGTTGTCGACGGGGTGGAAGATCAGATTCTCATTCCGTTGCAGCGCGGCATTCGCGCGTCGAGCCTGATTCAGCTGCGTGATCAGCAGCCGCAGTGAGTTTGGCGCATCTCGGTCCCAGCGCTTGATCTCATACTTCTCGCTGTTCAGATATTCCTCGCTGCCCTCCTTGATCGGAATGCTTTCGCCCAGCTCGAACGCCGGCCCGTACATACCGTAATTGGAGGAGAGCGTCGCAGCCAGCACCAGCCGGCTCTTGAACGCATTCGGCCCACCCGTCTGCAAGCCGGACGCAAGAATATCCGGCGTGTTCGGCCAGAAGTTCGGCCGCATGTAATCGAACACGTCCGTCTTCGTGAGCTCAATCATGTATTGCATCAATTCGGTCTTCGTGTTGCGCCAGGTGAAATAGGTGTAGCTCTGCGTGTAGCCCAGCTTGGCCAGCCGCTCCATCACGCGCGGCCGCGTGAACGCCTCAGCTAGAAAGATCGCATCGGGATAGACCGCCTGCACCTCTGCGATCACCCACTCCCAGAAAGGAAAGGCCTTGGTATGCGGATTGTCCACGCGAAAGATGCGCACATTCTTTTCTGCCCAGAACATGAAGACTTCCTTCAGCGCATCCCAAAGTCCCCGCCAGTCGCTCGACTCGAAATCCAGAGGATAGATGTCCTGATATTTCTTTGGCGGATTCTCCGCATACTGGATCGATCCATCCGCGCGCTTCTTGAACCATTCCGGATGCTCCGTCACCCAGGGATGGTCCGGAGCGCACTGGAATGCGATGTCCAGCGCCAGCTCCATCTTGCGCGCGTGAAGCTGCTGGATGAGATAGTCGAGGTCCGCAAAGGTGCCCAGCTCACGCAGGATCGCGAGATGGCCGCCCTCTTTCGCCCCAATCGCCCACGGGCTGCCAACATCACCGGGCTTCGCCTCCGTCGTGTTGTTCTTGCCCTTGCGGAAGTTGCGGCCGATGGGATGAATCGGCGGCAGATAGAGCACATCGAATCCCATGTCATCGACGTAATCGAGCTCCGCGGCGACATCGCGCAGCGTGCCATGCTGGCCCGGCTTGCCCCACGAGCGCGGAAACAGCTCGTACCAACTGGAAAAGCGGGCCCGTTCACGGTCCACCCACACGCGCAGTGTTCGCTCGTAGCGCGTCTGCATGTCTGTCTCCGGATTCCGGCTCACAATCGCCAGCAGCGTCTCGTCAAATGCCGCGTCCGTCGATCCCGCGCGAACCTTCTCCGCAAAGGCGCGCAACTGCGCCGCCTCGTCTTTCGCTGCGCGCTTCGCCGTCGCCTCGATCAGCAGCGCGCCCGTCTTCATCGGCAGGTCCAGGTCCTGGCCCGCATCCTGCCGCTTCTTCAGCTCCGTCCGCCAGGTCAGAAAGTGATCGACCTCACCCGCCACCGTGTACTCGTAGAAACCCATCTCCGTCACGGGAAAGCTGGCCCGCCAGTGGTCGTTGCCCAGCGCCGTCATCTCTTCGGTACGCCAGTCTGGCTCACTCGCATGGCGATAGAGGAGGTGCGCGCGCACCAGATCGTGCCCATCGCCGAAGACATCTGCCTCCACCCGCACCTGGTCGCCCACCACGCGCTTCACAGCAAAGCGGCCGCCGTCGACCTCTGGCGTCACCGCCTCTACCACGACGCGGCTGCGCCCGTTCGCCGGCTTGGTCGACGTGGTGCCAGCCCCGTTCATCCTGCTCTCTTTGGCTTCGCGCTTGCGCGGAGCCTTCACTGCGTTCGTTGTCTTACTCGCGCTCTTCTTCTTCGGAGTAGTCTCAGCCAGCTTGTCGTTCGTCATCGTCTCCATCTCGGTCGGCGCCGCCGAAGCAGCCACTCGCTATTTTGCGGAACACACTTTCCGCCTCTCCTACGAAGGATGCACATCGCCGCCCGTGTGTTCGCTCACTTCTCGAAGTGTCCCCACAGCGTGTTGAGGGATTCCGCATACGCCGGGTGTGCAAAAACTGCATCCTCCAGCATGCTGTAGCGCAGCTTCCCCATCATCGCGATTTCGAACATGCTCATCAACTCGCCGCCTTCCGGCGCAAGAATAGCCGCGCCCAGAATCTCTTCTGTCTCTGCGTCGACGACAGCCTTGAGCTGGCCGCGGGACTCACCCGTCTCAATGGCGCGCGCAATCCACGTCACCGGCATGCGCGCCACCTTAATTCTGCGTCCGGTCTTGCGCGCCTCGGCTTCCGTCATCCCGACGCGGCCAAGCTGCGGGTCCATGTACACGACGTACACGATCGCGCGATCGGTCGTCTTCCGGCCGCCCTTGCCCTTAATCAGGTTGTCGCGCAGGATGCGGTAGTCGTCATAGGAAACATGCGTGAAGGCCGGACCGCCCTTCACATCGCCAATTGCATAGATGCCCGGCACATTTGTGCGCAGCTCATCATCCACTTTGACGTAGCCGTGATCGTCAGTCAGCACTCCTGCCAAGTCCAGATGCAGGGCTTTTGTATTTGGCGAACGCCCCACGCCGACAAAGAGATGCGAGCCGGAGACACTCTTCCCGCCTCCCAGATGGACAGTAACGGCGTCCGCTTTACCGTCGACGCCGACCGCATTCGCGCCGGTCTCGATGGTCAGGCCGTCCTCGCGCAGAATCGCTTCAATCGCTTCGGAGATTTCCACGTCCTCATGCCCCAGCAGGTGCTTGCCGCGCTCTATCAGCGTGACCGCGCTACCGAAGCGGCGGAACATCTGGCCAAACTCCACCGCTTCGTACCCGCCGCCAAGCACCAGAAGATGCTCCGGCACCGCATCCAGCTCCATCAGGCTCACGTTGTCCAGATACGGCACGCTGTCGAGTCCTGCGATCCTGGGCACCACTGGGCTATCGCCGGTGTCGATCACAATCGTTTCCGCGGACAGCCGGCGCTCGCCGCCAGAGTTCACAGCGACCGCAATCTCTTTCGGCGCGACAAAGCGGGCTTCGCCTCGCACCAGCTCCGGTTGTCCGTTGGCAAAGCGCTTCTCATTCGAGGCGCGAAACTGCCCGACGATCTTCCGTTTGCGCGCCCGCACCTGCTCCAGGTTCACGCGCACCGTTCCCACTTCAACGCCAAGCTCCGCCGCGTGGCGCGCCTGCCACGCGCGCTGCGCGCTCGCCACCATGGTCTTGGTCGGTGTACAGCCGTAATTGATGCAGGTGCCGCCCACCTCCCCGCGTTCGACAAGCGCAACCCGCTTGCCGGCTTTCACAAAATCGGACGACAGCGGATTGCCCCCCTGCCCCGATCCCAGAATCAGCACGTCATATTGCTCTGCCATGAGTCTCATCCCATCTGTGTCGCAAACGTTCAGGCCCCGGTTTTCCAGATTCAGAAGCGCGAGACGGCGAACAGCGCCAGCAGAATCGCGGTCGCATCCTCGAGCAGCGCGACGGGCAGGTCCTTCACCCCACGGCGGGTGATGCTGCGACGAAGCCAATAGCCTGCATACGCGGCAACGATGGCTGCAACTCCGCCTGCGGTCGCCGGTAGGACCCACGGCATCCCCGCGGCGACGGCGAGCGCACTGCCGCAGAAAGCGCCAAGCAGGAAGCGCACGGCCAGCGGCCCCACCTGAATGCGCGGCGGAACGAACGGCAGCTTGTCCGCGATGAGCTCGCCAAGCGCGAGCAGCACAAACATGTACATCGTCACCGGCTTTGTAAGAAAGTTCAACCCGGTGCCGCCAAGGTGCAGCCATCCCAGATGCGGCCAGCCCCTTTGCGCCGCAATGGCGACGATCGCAATCCCCGTCAGCGAGCGCAGGCCGGTCACGCCGCCAATCACAACGCAAAGCAGATACAAAATCGTTGACGTCATCGTGCTGCCGTCCCCATCGAAATAAAAAATGCCTTGTTTAGAATGCGCCAGTCTCGCGCCGCCCGCCACCACACACTGTCAAAAAAACTGAAAAAGGACGCCGAATCGGCGTCCTTTCATTGCATAGCTGCGATCGAAATGGTTCAGCCCTCGCGCAGCATGCTCGGCTCTTCGGGCGAGCGCAGACGAACCAGCCGGTCGATCGTATATGGCGAACGCTGTTGCGCGGTGTGATAGTGCCTCACCTGCAATTCGCCCAGCAATCCGATGGCCAGCATCTGGATGCCCGCCAGAATCAGCACGCCCGCCACCACAAAGAGGGGCCCGTGTTGGTCCATCACATGCTGATGGGTCAGCACTTTCAATGCCGCGAGGAACATGGAGATCGCGCCGCCGAAAAGGATGCTGAGGGCGCCGAAGCTGCCGAAGAAGTGCAGCGGACGCGACATGTACTTCAGCAGGAAACGGATCGTCAGCAGATCGAAGAAGACGCGGAAGGTGCGCGAGATGCCGTAGTGGCTCTTGCCGCGCTCGCGATTCACGTTCTTGATCGGAATCTCGCAGATGCTCGCGCCGTACCAGGAGGCCAGCGCCGGAATGAAGCGGTGCATCTCGCCGTAGAGCGGAATGTTGTGGATCACCTCGCGTCGGTATGCCTTAAAAGTCGTGCCGAAGTCGTGGATGTCAACGCCGCTCAGCTTCGCCATCAGCCAGTTCGCGCAGCGCGAAGGAATGCGCCGCATCACGTAGTTGTCGATGCGATCCTTGCGCCAGCCACTCACCACGTCATAGCCCTCTTCGAGCTTGGCCAGGAAGTTCGGCACCTCTTCCGGATCGTGTTGCAGATCGCCATCCATCGCCAGGATGAAATCGCCCTGCGCGTGATCGAAACCGGCGGCCAGCGCAGAGGTCTGGCCGAAGTTGCGGCGCAGCTTCACCACCAGCACGCGGCTGTCCACCGCGGCAATCTCCTCCAGCAGCTTGTAGCTGCGGTCACTCGACCCATCGTCCACCAGCACCAGCTCAAAGCTGTCGCCAACCGTCTCCATCACCGCCTTCAAACGGTCGTAGAGCGCCGTAACGTTCTCTTCCTCATTGTGGAATGGGACAACGATCGAGTACTTGGGCATAGTGCATTAATTATATAGAAGAATGGACGGCGAAAAGGGCTTGGATTGAGAGTTCCATCCCTTGTAAATAGCGGTTTTATTGCATCTTTTTCGATTGCTTCTTCCGCCCCGCTGTCCTATAGGCACGGTCCAAAAGCGCAAGCGCAGGCCGCACGCTCGCCGGCCCATCGGTTTCGCAGAAGATCCACTTCGCTCCTTCGCGCGCGCCGACCGTCTGCAACTTGTAAGCAATGGAATTCGGAGTTTCCAGGGCGCGCGTCTCGGGTAGCAACGCGAAGATCACGTCTCTCCGGTAATATGCGCGAAAGCCAAACATGGAGCGCGCCATCACCTCCGGCCACTGCGAAATCTCGCCATCGATGAGACCGCAGACGTGCCGCATCTCTTCCGAGGGCTTCGCATTGCCGAACCGCTTATGCGCGCCTGCCATCTGTCACTTCAGGAGCTGGCGTAACCCGGCGACTGCACGCTCACACGCAGCCCGGTCGACATCGCGGTGGGTTACGAACCGCACTTCATCCGCGCTCGCCGTGCCGCACAGCACGCCCTGCGCCTTCAGCCCGGTAACGACCTCCGCCGCCGTCCTGTCCTCCGGCCGGAAGATCACAATGTTCGTCTGCACTGTCTCAAGATCGATCCGGCAGCCTCCCATCGCGGCAATCTGTTCGGCAATCCACCACGCATTCGCATGATCTTCCTGCAGCCGCGCCGGCATCTCTTCAAGTGCAATCAACCCCGCGGCAGCCAGCACTCCTGCCTGCCGCATGCCGCCACCCAGCATTTTGCGAATCGACCGGCCACGCTCCATCAGCGCGCGTGAGCCGACCAGCATCGACCCCACCGGCGCACACAGGCCTTTGCTCAGACAAAACATCACCGTCGCAAATCCGCGCGTCAGCGCCGCCACTGAGGCCCCCAGCGCCACGGCCGCATTGAAGACCCGCGCTCCGTCCAGATGCACTGGCAAACCACGCTCTGCTGCGCCCGCCCACACCTCCTCCAGCGCCGCAATCGGCGTCACCGTGCCGCCTGCCATGTTGTGGGTGTTCTCAAGCGCGATCAGCCCGGTCTGCGCGCGATAGTAGATCGGCGTGGCAATCGCCGCCGCAATCCGATCCCACCGCAATACGCCGCGCTCCCCTTCTACTTGCCGCAACTGGCAGCCGCTGAAGGCGGAAACCATCGCCATCTCCCAATCCACCATGTGGGCGCGGCGCTCGCAGATTACCTCCTGCCCATGTTCGGTGTGCAGCCGCACGGCAATCTGGTTTCCCATCGTGCCCGTGGGCACAAACAGCGCTGCCTCCTTCGCGAATATCTCCGCCGCCCGCTGCTCCAGCCGGTTGACTGTCGGGTCTTCCGCGTAGACGTCATCCCCCACCTCCGCTTCCGCCATCGCCCGACGCATCGCCTCTGTCGGTGTGGTCACGGTGTCGCTGCGCAGGTCAGTCTTCTCCCGGTTTATCGTATCCATAATTGTTACCTTTCAAAACATCTGGCCTCGGAGTACCCGTTCCGCCTCTGTTGATTCGCTGCCGTGAATCTCCGCTGGCCTTTAGACCTGCTCTCGACAATACTTGGGTCATTCACCCTTGTCTTATGGACCCAAGCGCGCAATCCGAGCCGTTGCCATCTCAGGACCCATTCTCGCCGGAAGCCCTCGATCCGCTTCCCTGCTTTCACGCGTGGCTTGCCGAAGCCCAAGGCGCTGAGCCGAACGACCCCAATGCTGCGGCGCTCGCTACCGCCACTCCGGCGGGACTGCCGTCCGTCCGCATGGTGCTGCTGAAAGAAGTGGCAGACGACGCCTCGTTCGTCTTCTACACCAACGCAGAAAGCCGCAAAGGCCTCGAGTTGCGCGCCAACCCTCATGCCGCGCTGTGCTTCCATTGGAAATCGCTGCGCCGGCAGATCCGCATCGAAGGTCCAATCTCAGAGGTCTCGCCCGATCGTGCCGATGCCTACTTCCGCAGCCGCCCCCGCGGCAGCCAGCTTGGCGCGCTCGCCTCGGATCAATCGCGGCCGCTCGCCAGCCGCCGAACGCTCGAAGAACGCGCAGCCGAGCTGGCGTTGCGCTATCCCAGCGAGATTCCACGCCCACAGTACTGGACCGGCTTCGCCGTCCATGCGCAGACCATCGAGTTCTGGCGCAGCCGGCAGGACCGCCTGCACGACCGGGTCCTTTACACCCACAACCCCACGGACTGGCAGCGTACCTGGCTGTATCCCTGAAAAAAACCGGCGCCGCGCCTTCGGGAGCGCACAGGTCTGTGTATCAGTCCAGTTTTTCAGTCATCCCGTCCCAACCTCTTGCTCTGGTTGAGACCTGTGCGCCATAATCAAACCTCTCTTTCGTTGAAACGTTTTTGCGGACCAAGCTGTCTGCATCCGTGGTTTATAACGGCAGGCTCCGAGCAGGCACAACGGGCCACCGGCTGCTTTGGATGTTGTCCTTCTTGGAGGCTGTTCGCATGCGATCGATCAAACTCGCGCTACTCGTGTTTCTCGTCTCTGTTGTGCCGCTCCTGGCGCAAACCACCTTTACCTCCGTACGCGGAACGGTCACGGACTCCTCCGGTGCACTGATCCCCAATGCGCAGGTCCAGGCAAGAAACATTGCCACCAACGCCGTGGTCGCCGGCGCCTCTGACAGCAGCGGGCTTTACCAGTTCCCGCAACTGGCGCCTGGGACCTATACCCTCACAGTAACGGCGCCCGGTTTCGGCGACTCCGCCAAGCAGGCGCAGTTGCTGGTCAACCAGCCAGCCACCATCAACTTCCAGTTGGGCGTCAGCCAGGCATCGCAGACCGTGAACGTCAGCGCCGAAGCCCAGACGTTGAACCGCATCGACGCGACCATCGGCAACGCCTTCAACAGCCAGACTATCGAGTCGCTTCCCTCGGAAGGCCGCAACGTCCCTGACCTGCTCAGCCTGCAGCCGGGCGTTCTCTATCTGGGACGGCAGGCCGATGCACAAAGCGACAGCCGCTCCGGATCGGTGAACGGAGCACGCTCCGATCAGACAAACGTCACCCTGGACGGCCTGGACGACAACAACCAGGAGCAGGGGCTCGCCTTCACCGGCGTCCTCCGCCCGACGCTCGATTCCACCGAGGAATACCGCGTCGCGACGACCAACTCCAACGCCGACTCCGGCCGTTCCTCAGGAGCCCAGGTGGCCATCGTCACCCGCTCCGGTACCAACGCGTTTCACGGCAGCGTTTACGAATTTCACCGCAATACCTTCGCGGCGGCCAACGACTGGTTCAACAAGGCGGCCGAAGCCGCTGCGGGTGAGCCGAATGTTCCGGGCAAGCTCATCCGCAATACCTTCGGCGCATGGGTGGGCGGCCCCATCATGAAGGACAAGCTCTTTTTCTTCGGAACCTATGAGGGCCAGCGCACCGCGGAGAACAGGCAGATCACACGTACTGTCCCGACTGCGTCCTTCAAGGCCGGAGAGATCCAATACACCAGCAACGGCACACCCGTGACGCTAACGCCCGCCCAGATCGCGACCATGGATCCAAACTGCAGCGGGAACGGAACCTGCCCCTGGGGACCGGGCGTCGATCCCAACGTGCTCAGCTATTTCAGCCAATACCCCACGGCCAACGGCCTCGCCCAGGGCGACGGTCTCAACCTCGGATCGTTCACCTTCTCATCGCCCTACCCGGGGACGCTGAATACCTCGATCGCAAAGCTCGACTACCAGCTCACCGACCATCATCACCTGTTCATCCGCGGCAACCTGCAGAAGGACACCCAGGCGGGTGTTTTGCAATATCCGGGCCAGCCGCCGTCCAGCTTCACTTCCGACAACACCAAGGGCCTGGCCGCCGGTTGGGATTGGGCTCTCAATTCGCACATGATCAATGACCTGCGCTACGGCTATGTGCGCCAGGGCAACGCCGACCGCGGCATCGGTCAGGGCGATTACATCGATTTCCGGTTCATGGATCAGGCCACCTCCCACGCACGTTCCACCATCGTTAACGTGCCGGTGCACAATGTCATCGACACCTTTACCTGGACCAAGGGCCAACACAGTCTGAGCTTCGGCGTGAACTACCGGCTCATCTTCAACAATCGCAGCTCGGACGCGTCCAGCTACAACAGCGCCAGCACCAACGAGTACTGGATCGCCGGCGGCGGCAACATCGCGAACACTGGCGGCAGCTTCGATCCGGCCGCCTTTGGATACCCCGGCGTGGACTCCGGATTCAGCAACTCTTACAACATCGCGATCGCCGCCCTCAGCGGCATCGTTCCCTCGGTGTCAGGGCAGTTCAACTATGCCGTGTCCAGCGACGGAACCACCGGCAATCTTCAGGGCGACGGGTCATTTGTCAATCGCCACTACAAGACGAATGAATTCGAATACTTCCTACAGGATTCGTGGCGGGTGCAGCCGAATTTGACCGTCACCTTCGGCCTTCGGCAGTCCATGCTGCAAACGCCGTACGAAACCAATGGGCAGCAGGTCGCTCCCACGCTTAACATTCATCAGTGGCTCATCGACCGCGCTGCTGGCGCGACCCAGGGCCTCACCGTTCAGCCGGATATTCAGTTCGCTCCGGACGGCCAGGCACGTGGTCGGTCGCCATACTGGCCATCGCAGCTCGGCAACGTGGCCCCGCGCTTAGCCTTTGCCTACTCGCCCGACAACAAGACCTCCATCCGCGGCGGCTTCGGCCTCTACTACGACCATTTCGGCCAGGGCATCGTCAACTCGTTCGATCAGCTTGGCTCCTTCGGCACCAGCACCAGCCTGACCAACGCGGCGGGCAGCTACTCACCGGACAACGCACCTCGCTTCACTGGAGTGCATAATCTGCCGCCCCTGGGAGCGAGCCAGCCTAGTGTCGTGCAATACCCCTACACACCGCCCACAGACGTGAACGGAGCTGGCTTCGCCATCACCTGGGGCATCGACGATCATCTGAGAACGCCATATTCAGAAGCCGCGGACTTCTCCGTGCAGCGCGAGCTGCCCGGCGGATTTACCTTTGAAGCGGCCTACCTGGGACGCTTCGGCCGCCGGCTGCTGCAGCAGCTCGATCTGGCCGAACCGCTCGATCTGGTGGATCCCAAGTCCGGTATGGACTACTTCCGCGCCGGCACACTGTTGTCGCAGGATGTCGACCGCAACAACGGTTACGCGGATCCCGGTACCGCATCGCAAGCTTCTGTTGAGGCAATTCCCTACTTCGAAAATATGTTCCCGTATCTCGCCACCGGGGGCATGAGCGCTACCCAGAACATCTACAGCAACGAATGGGCCTATCAGCGCGGCAACGAGACGACAGCGCTTGCAGATATCGACGCGTACTGCACGCTCGGCTGCGGCCCCTATACGTCGCCACGCTTCTACCAGCGGCAGTTCTCTTCTCTGTACGCATGGTCGAACGTCGGCAACTCCACCTACAACGCAGGTCAGTTCATCCTGCGCCACGCCATGAGCCACGGTCTGCAGTTTGACTTCACCTACACTCTTTCCAACTCCATCGACCTCGGCTCTGATACGGAGCGCACCGGTGAACTGAACGGTTCCAGCACCTACAACAGCGGCGGATCCTTCTCCGAGATCATCAACACCTTCCACCCCGAGTACAACCGCGGCGTCTCGGATTTCGACACCCGCCACCTCATCAATGGCGATTGGGTTATCCAGCTACCCTTCGGCAGCAATCAACGATTCCTCAACTCCGGCGGAGGTCTGGTAGATGGCTTCGTCGCCGGCTGGCAGCTCGCTGGTCTTGCTCGCTGGACCAGCGGCTTGCCCTTCTCCATTTTGTCAACCGGCTGGGCTACCAATTGGCAGCAGCAGAGCAATACCGTGGTCACCGGCAGCGTCAAAACCCATCGTCATATCGTCAACGGTTCCCCGCAAGTCTTCGCCGATCCGGACGCTATCAACAATGGCGTCGCTTCCGGCTCGCCGGTTCGTCTTGCCTACCCCGGCGAAACCGGCCAGCGCAACAACTTCCGCGGCGACGGCTACTTCGACGTCGACACCGGTTTATCCAAAGCATGGAAGATTCACGAGGAGATGACGCTGAAGTTTGCCTGGGAGGTCTTCAACGCCACCAACTCCGTGCGCTTCGATACCAATCCTGTCAGTGCCTTGGGCGGTCTGAACACGCAGGTCACCAGCGGAACGCTCGGGCAGTACAGCTCCACACTTACCATCCCGCGCGTGCAGCAGTTCTCGTTGCGCGTCAGCTTCTAATGTCCTCGGTTCGCACCTATGACGGCTTCGGCGTATCGTCGAAGCCGTCGCTTTTCGAGCCACCATCCTGTCTCTCGAGTGTCCATGCCCCTTCGTGTGCCGCCGTTCTTCGCCTTTCTGCTAACGCTTTCGCTTTCGGCTCAGACTCCCGCCACCACGCCGGAATCCAAGCCACCCCTCACCCTCGACGCCTACTTCGCCGCATCTGAGTACACCTCCGCCCGCCTCTCCCCGGATGGCACCGCGGCCGTTATCGCCGTGCGTGAGCCGGACTGGATGGCCAACCGCTTCCGCGAAGACCTGTGGCTCTGGCGCGCAGCAGCCAACAAAGTCCAGCCTCTTACCACCTCCGGACACGACAGCGGCCCTGACTGGTCGCCCGACGGCCGTTCCATCGCCTTCACCTCTGACCGTCTTCTCTCCGACGAAAAGCCTTCCGAAAGCAAAGACAGCAAAGACAAAGACGAAACGCCCGGCCGCATCTGGATCGTCTCCGCCGATGGAGGCGAAGCGCGCCCGCTCTATCGCAGCAAGAACGATGTCCACTCCTTCGCTTGGGCGCCCGACGGCAGCGCCATCTATCTCGCCATCCAGGAGCCGCTCTCCAAAGACCAGACCGACGCTAAAGAGCGCGACTGGAAGGACGTCACACGGTATCGCACTGGTGATCGTGGCGATGTGCTGATCCGCATCCCTATCCCGGCTCTTCCCACTTCAGCTGCTCAGCCCAACGCCACGCCGCCAACACCACCGCCTGGCCAGCAGCCATTGCCGGAAGGCGCGACGGTCATCGCGCGCAGTCCGCTCGCGATCGACGTCATCAAGGTCGACCGCCACAGCGGGACCATCGCCTTCGTCACCGGCCCCATCTCCCATCGCCTCGAACGCCCAGAGGACACCGAGATCTACTCTGTCGCAGCGACTGGCGGAGCCGTCACACAGTTGACCCACAATCAGGGTCTGGAAAATAATCTCCGCTGGTCGCCGGACGGACAGCGGCTCTACTTCACGGTGCAGGGTGCCGCCGGTTCGGTCGAAGGCCCGTATCGCGATGTGCAGGGACGCATCTATTCGATCTCCACACAAGGCGGTGCGCCCCAGCGGCTCGGCGCGGAGTTCGATGGCAATTGGCAGGATTACGCCATCCTTTCTGACGGCACGCTCCTCGCCACCGGCACCAAGGGCACCAGCACGCAGGTCTACCGCGTCAAGGGCGAGCACGCAGAAAAGCTCGCCGGTACTGCCGGTACCTATGGCGGCCTCGACGCCGCTACGCAAAGCGGTGCTCTGCTGCTTACGCACTCCGCCATCCGCGAGCCGCAGGAGGTCTACATCGCGTCATCGCCCGCTCATCTCGATCAGGCGAAGCCGCTTACGCACTTCAACGCGCACTATCTCAACTACGCGCAATCCGAATGGCGCCCGTACACCTGGAAGAGCTTTGACGGCACGACCGTCGAAGGTGTTCTCATCTATCCGCCCGGCCAGCGCGAGGCAAAGCATCTGCCCATGCTCACTCTCATCCACGGCGGCCCGGCTGATGCCGATGGCGATCGCTTCGGCGCCGATTGGTACGACTGGGCGACCATGGCCGCCGCGCAGGGCTGGCTCGTCTTCCGCCCCAACTACCGCGGCTCCGCCGGCTATGGCGACACTTTCATGCAGCAAATCACGCCGCACATCGTCTCCGTTCCCGGCAAGGACATCCTCGCCGGCGTCGACGCGCTCGTCGCCGACGGCACCGCCGATCCTGCCCATCTCGTCATCGGCGGCTATAGCTACGGCGGCTACATGACCAACTGGCTCATCACGCAGACCACGCGCTTCCGTGCCGCCGTCACCGGTGCCGGCGCCGTGGAGCACGCAGCCAACTGGGGCAATGACGATGAGACCTACGACGACGCGGCCTATCTCGGCGGCCGTCCATGGGAAAAGCCGGCGATCTATCAGAGCGAGGCCGCGCTCTTCCAGATGAACAAGGTCACCACCCCGACTCACATCATCGCCGGCGATGCCGACATCCGCGTCGCATTCCTGGAAGACATTCTGCTGGAGCACGCGCTCGAATCGCTCAACATCCCGCACGCCCTGCTCACTTTTCCCGGAGAAGGTCATCCTCTCTCGAAAAATCCGTGGCACGGCTACATCGCGGTGCGCGAAGAGCTGAAATGGATCAACAAGTACGGCGACCACGCGCCACCCGGCCAATGACGCTCGCCTCATTTCGCCCAGAATCAGTTACCTTTTAAGCCTCGCTATTTGTTCGGAGTAGCCCTCATGTCGCGTTCTTGCCGCATCCTCCCCGTTGTTGCTCTTCTCGGCTCTGCCTTTCTCGCTTGCGGTGCGACGTTTGCTCAGGTTCCCGACTATGCCCGTGATCCTCATCAGGCGATCGACGAGTCCTATACCGCCGCGATCCGCAAATACACAACCGAGCCCCAGTTCAACTCGCCTCTCACCGATTACCTGCCCGCCTCGAAGACCGTGCCCACGCCCGCAAAGGTGCTGGGGGATGTCTCCGGCGCGCCGAACATGCTGCCCTACGCGGAGGATGTCTATAAATACTTCCGCGAACTTGCCGCCGCCTCGCCGCGCGTGCGCGTCGTGACGATTGGTCATACCGAAGAGGGCCGAGAGATGATCGCGGTCGCGATCGCGGATGAATCGCTGCTCGCGCACCAGAAGGAGAACGACGAGCGCCTCGCGAAGCTCGCGGATCCGCGCACTCTCGGGATGGACGACGCCAAGGCCGCGCCGCTCATCGCTGCGTCTACGCCCGTGTACTACATCACCGGCACTATCCACTCACCGGAAACCGGCGCGCCCACGGCGCTCATGGAACTGGCCTATCGCCTCGCCGTCGACGACTCGCCCTACATCCAGTACATCCGCTCGCATGTCATCACACTCATCACGCCGGTCGTCGAAGTCGATGGCCGCGACCGCATGGTCGATGTTTACCGCTGGCATCGCGCGCATCCCGACCAAACCTACCCGCACCTGCTCTACTGGGGCCACTATGTCGCGCACGATAACAACCGCGACGCCATGACGATGAACCTTGCGCTGACGCGCAACGTGCTCAACACCTACATTGCGTGGCACGCGCAGGTGCTGCACGATCTGCACGAGTCGGTTCCCTTCCTCTACGACAACACCGTCGGCGACGAGCCCTACAACAGCTGGATCGATCCCATCCTCACCAACGAATGGCAGATGCTCGGCTGGTCCAACGTGCAGGCAATGGCCAAGCTCAACATGCCCGGCGTCTTCACCCACGGCGACTTCGATACCTGGAGCCCCGGCTACCTGATGTTCCTTGCCGCCATGCACAACGGCATCAGCCGTCTCTACGAAACCTTCGGTAACGGCGGAGCCGACACGGTCGAGCGCATCCTCACCCCGGACGAGTACGCCCGCACCTGGTATAAACCCAACCCGCCGCTCCCAAAAGTGCTCTGGTCGCAGCGCGACAACAACAATTACGAAGAGACTGCGCTGCTCACCACGCTCAGCTACTTCGCGCAGAACTCGAAGCTCTTCCTGAACAACTATTACCTGAAGAGCAAGCGCTCGATCCTCAAGCCTGAGCAGAACGGCCCCGCGGCCTATGTGCTCACCGGCGACGATCCCTCGCCCAGTCGCCAGGCAATGTTGCTCCGCGTATTGCGCGATCAGCACGTAGAAATCCAGCAGACCACTGCCCCCGTCACAGTCGAGTTGCCGCAGCCACAAAAGGCCGCCGACAGCGACAAGGATGACGAAACAAAATCCAGCAAGCCCAAGCCGCCCACATCACGTATCTTCCCGGCGGGCAGCTACGTCATCCGCATGGATCAGCCCTATTCGCGCATCGCCGACTCGCTGCTCGATCGGCAGTTCTGGTCGCCCGAAGACCCGCAGAAGAATCCTTACGATGACACCGGCTGGTCGCTCGGACCGCTCTTCGGCGTCGACACGGCGCGCATCCTTGACAGCGCCATCCTCAAAGCGCCCATGAAGCTGGTCGAAGATCCCACTGCGCCATCCAGCAGCGCCTCCCTCTCCGGCGACACGTTCCTCATCGAGAACCACGCCGACCCATCGCTCATCACTCTGCGCTACCAGCTTCCTCACGCCACCATCACGGCGACAGATGCCAGCCTCACCTCCGGCGGTCATACTTACCCCTCCGGCACATGGATAGTGCGCGACGTCTCCGCCGGCGACTTCGAAAAAGCCACTGCCCCGCTGCATCTGCACGTCGTGGCCGCATCCGGTCTGCCCAGCGTCGCCTCGCATGCGGTGTCCGTTCCCCGCATCGCCCTGATGCACACCTGGCTGGACACGCAACCCGAAGGCTGGTGGCGCCTCGCGCTCGACAACCTGCACGTCCCCTACACCTACATCAGCACTCAGACCGTCGCTGCCGAATCCGATCTGCGCTCCAAGTACGACGTCATCCTCTTCGCGCCCGTTGGCCGCAGCGCACAGCTCATCCTCAACGGCATTCCCATGTGGGGCAACGCGATGCCGTGGCAGAAATCAGACATCACGCCGAATCTCGGCCGCATCGATTCGACCACCGATATCCGCCCCGGCCTCGGTGAGGCTGGCCTCACCCATCTGCGCGATTTCATCAGCCAGGGCGGCCTCTTCATCGCATCGCAGGACGCCGCCGAGTTCGCTATCAACACCGGCCTCGCCCCCGGCGTCTCCATCGCGCCACGCGACGATGTGAAGGTCGTCGGCACCATTCTGAGCACCGCGCTGGTTACGAAGAAGGATGCACCGCCCAGCCCCATCCTCACCGGATACGCCGCCGCGCCGGCCGTCTACAGCGAAGACGGCTTGTCCTTCAACGTCAGCAATCTACTGACCGGCGACGGACGTCTTCGCACCGAGGCCAAGACACCACGCCCCACCGGACGGGGTGGCCTTGAAGATCCCGACATCCCGCAGGACCGCAGCTTCGCCGTGCCGCCACCGCTGCCCAAAGCCAAGCCCTGGGAGCCCATGCCGCTCAGCGTGGAGCAGACGCGTAACAATCCGTACGTTATTCCCGAGCAGGATCGTCCCCAGGTGCTGCTGCGCTATGCCGATGCGAAAGGTCTGCTCGTAGCCGGTCTTCTCGATCACGGCGACAAACTCGCCGAGCACGCCACGGTCGTAGCCGCCCATCTCGGCAGCGGCACCACGCTGCTCTTCGCCAACAACCCGCTCTACCGCGGCGAAACCATCGGCAGTTACGCGCTGGTCACCAACGCAATCCTCGGCTGGCAGTCGCCGAAGCCTTAGGGCCGGCGACGCGGTCAACGCAGTTGCGATACGATGCGAGGGCAGTAGGAGGAAACGATCATGCCCCCACTCGGCAAAATGGTTGGCTTCATCCCGACCCGCGATGGCGATGCCGCACGCGTCTTCTACGAAAAGAAGGTCGGGCTGCGCTTCATCTCCGATGACCAGTTCGCCGTGGTCTTTCAATCCGGAGACAACATCATCCGCATCGCCCGCACCGGTTCGTTCACACCGGCGCCGTTCACCATTCTCGGCTGGCAGTCCTCCGACATCGAGCAGGACGTTCGTGAGATGTCCGCGCGCGGCGTCAAGTTCGAGCGCTACGACTACATGGGTCCGCAGGACAAGCTCGGCATCTGGACTGCGCCCGGCGGCGCGAAGGTCGCCTGGTTCAAAGACCCCGACGGCAACACACTGTCCATCTCCCAGGCCTCCTGATGTCGCGCCGCGTCCTTGTCCTCGTTGTTGTCTTCGCCTGGTTCGCGCTCATCGTGTGGTCTGGTTATCAGCACCGAAACGCGCGGCGCTCCACAGTTTCGCCATCCACTGCTGCCGACAGCGCCGAGTCTACGGCCTCGCAGGACATTGATGCTGTCACCTCGCCGCTTCTCAACAAGCGTGCACCCAATTTCGAGCTCCGCGATCTGACAGGACGCCCCGTATCGATTGCCGATTATCGTGGCAAAGCCGTGCTCATCAACTTCTGGGCCACCTGGTGCGCGCCCTGCCAGGTCGAGATGCCCTGGTTCATCGACCTCCAGCAGAAATATGCATCGCGGGGCTTCATCGTTCTCGGCATCGACAAGGACTACCCGCAAGACCTGCCCAAAGTCCCTGGCTTCGCGAAGAAGATGAACCTGAATTATCCCGTCCTCTACGGCAACCGACGAACCTATGCCGATTACGGTTGTTGCGACTACCTGCCCATGTCCTATTACGTCGATCGCACCGGCATCGTCCGCATTGCGACCGTCGGACTCGGGGAGCGCGATACGATGGAGACCAACATCCGCCGCCTGCTCGGAGCACCACCGCCACAGCCTGATACGCAAATCACCGCGTCAACTGCGGCAACTCCGGCCGCTCCGACAAAATAGTCTCTGCCGTCGCCACACCGAGGAACCGGCCAAAGACCTCATTGGACAGCATGCGCCCACGCAGCGTCAGCCCGACGCGCTCACTCTCACATGTCAGCAGACCGTCAGCAATCAGCTCCGCGATCACATCATCGAATGCCGACACGGCCGCTTCACCAAACTCCAGACACAGCGCCATCAGCGACACACCATCCACAAGCCGCAATCCGAGGAACCACGCCTCCTCCAGCTGCCCCGCGCGATCGACGAGGGCAACCTCGCCCTCCGCATCGTCTGCCAGATAACCACCAAGATCGTCCGTGTTGCCGAAGCGCACCGCCCCGCCATCGCCCCGGCGCGACATCGAGTGCGCATCCAGACCCACGCCCAGATACGGCTCCCGCCGCCAGTAACGCAAATTGTGCCGCGACTCCGCACCCGTGCGCGCAAAGTTCGAAATCTCATATTGCCGCAGCCCCGCACGCTCCAGCCGCTCGCATCCCGCCTCGTACATCGCAGCCACCGTGTCGTCGGCCGGCACCAGCCCTGCGCCATAGCGCGCTCCGCCGCCGATCAGCTCCCGCCCCAGCCGCGAATCTTCATCCACCTCCAGCATGTACAGGCTCACGTGCTCCACGCCCAGCCCGCACACCACCTCTATCGACTCCATCCAACTCGCTATCGTCTGCCCCGGCAGCCCGGCGATTAAGTCGATGTTTACTGCTAACCCTGCATCGTGGAGCCGTTGCACATCTTTCTCGACCATCGCGCGCGTGTGCGTGCGCCCCGTAGCCGCCGCCTCCGCATTCACCAATGACTGCACTCCCAGGCTCACCCGGGTAGCCGATACCTCAACCATCGCTTTAAGAAATTCAGGAGCGATCTGTCCCGGCGCGCACTCCACCGTGACCTCAGCATCCCGTTCCTCCCGGAAACATTCGCCAACCGCCGCAAAGATCTCCCGCAGCCGATCCGGTTCGAGCGTGCTCGGCGTGCCGCCACCCAGATAGACACTCCCAACCCGCTCCGGCAGCCGCCATCCCTCGCGTTCTGCCCGCGCCCGCGCTCCACGAATCTCCGCGCAGACACGCGCCACATAGCGCCCATGCTCGCTCGCCGGAAACACCCCGGAGGCGAAGTTGCAGTAGGTGCACTTCGCCCGGCAGAAAGGCACGGAGATATAGAGGCCAAGCGTCTCGCCCATTCATCTATTGTGACAGCGCTCTAAAATAAGCGTGAAGGAAGGCATGTCCGAAGCCCATTCCCAAACCAGGCCCCGCGGTCCGCAGCAGCCCACTCCGGACAAGAAGCCGGACAACAAGCCGGCGGCGCACGAAGAAGATGTCATCGGCAAGGCGTATGACAGCCGGCTGATGGGCCGTCTGCTCAAATACTTGCGCCCCTACAAGTGGCAGGCCGGCATTTCGCTGGTTGCCATCATCCTCAAGGCTCTCGCGGACATCCTCGGCCCCTACCTGACCAAAGTCGCCGTCGACCGCTACATGACGCACGACAGCACCGGCCAATCCACCTGGCTCGGACGCCATCTCAGCAATTCGCCCGCCGCCGGCATCACCCAGATCGCTCTCATCTACGTCGGCGCGCTCTGCTTCTCTTACGTGCTGGAGTTTGCCCAAACCTACCTCATGCAGTGGACCGGCCAGAAGATCATGTACGACATGCGTTCGCAGATCTTCCGCCACCTGCAGCGCATGCACGTCGCCTTCTTTGATCGCAACCCCGTCGGCCGTCTGGTCACCCGTCTCACTTCGGACGTGGACGCGCTGAACGAGATGTTCACCTCCGGCGTCTTCGCTATCTTCGAAGACGTCTTTGTCCTGCTCGGCATCGTGGTGGTCATGCTGACGCATGAGCTGGCGGCTCGCGCTGATCGCCTTTGCCGTGCTGCCGGTCATCTTGGTCGTCACGCGCATCTTCCGCAACAGCGTTCGCGACTCCTACCGCCGCATCCGCACCGCCATCGCGCGCATCAACGCCTTCACCCAGGAGCACGTCACCGGCATGAGCGTGGTGCAGCTCTTCGGCCGCGAGCAGCGCGCCTTCACCGACTTCGAAGCGGTCAACCGCAGCCACCTGGTCGCCTTCAAAGACGCAATCCTGGCTTACGCCCTCTACTACCCCGCGGTCGAGCTGCTCTCCTCCATCGCCATCGCGCTCGTCATCTGGGTGGGCGGCCGCGGCGTGCTGCGCGGCACGGTCACCATCGGCATTCTCGTCGCGTTCATCCAGTACTCGCAGCGCTTCTTCCGCCCCATCCAGGACCTCTCCGACAAATACAACATCCTGCAGGCCGCCATGGCCGCCAGCGAGCGCGTCTTCAAGCTCCTGGACACTCCCGCGGAAGTCATCGCGCCCGCCGACCCTGTGCCCAGCCCGCGCGCCGGCCGCATCGAGTTCCGCGATGTCTGGTTCACCTACGAGCGCCTAACCCCCGAGCAGCTCGCCACTATCGCCGCCGCATCCCCGGAAGACCTCGAAGCCATCGGCGTCGAGTGGATCCTTCGCGGCGTCTCCTTCACCATCGAGCCCAATGAGACCGCGGCCATCGTCGGCCACACCGGCGCCGGCAAGACCACCATCATCTCGCTCATGATGCGCTTCTACGATGTGCAGCGCGGCCAGGTGCTGATCGATGGCATCGACGTGCGCCAGCACGATCTCACCGCTCTGCGCCAGCACTTCGGTGTCGTGCTGCAGGACCCGTTCCTCTTCACCGGAACCATCGCCGAGAACATCCGCCTCGGCACCAAGTCCATCACCGATGAGGACATGGAACGCGCCGCCGAGGAGGTCAACGTGCTCGACTTCATCCGCACTCTGCCCCACGGTTTCAACGAGTCACTGCGCGAGCGCGGAGCCGGCCTCTCCACCGGCCAGAAGCAGCTCATCAACTTCGCCCGTGCCCTCGCTCACCGTCCGCGCATCCTCATCCTCGACGAGGCCACTTCCTCGGTAGACACCGATACCGAGATCCGCGTTCGCTCCGCGCTCGATCGCATGGTCACCGGCCGCACCTCGGTGGTCATCGCGCACCGCCTCTCCACCGTGCAGCGCGCAGACACTATTCTGGTCATGCACAAAGGCCAGCTTCGCGAGCATGGACCGCACCAGCAGCTCCTCGCGCAGCACGGCCTCTACTGGAAGCTCTACCGCCTCCAGTACAAAGATCAGGAAATAGAAGTCACAAACCAGATCGCCGGCTCGCCTCTCGCCCTGGGCACCGACTGAGTGTCATTCGCGACAGATTCGTCGAGCACTCGGCGGTCGAGATATTATTGACGCGGCACCGAAGAAAAGAAGTTCGCTATGGCCATCATCCGAAATTGCCCATCCTGCGGAAAGCCGAATCGAATTCCTGGGAGGCATCTTGCCGACACAGGAAGATGCGGCGCGTGCAAAGCACCGCTACCTGCAATAGCCGAACCCGTGTCAGTGAACCCCCAAGAGTTTGACGAAATTGTGCGCGACAGCAAAGTGCCAATCCTGGTTGATTTCTGGGCGGAATGGTGCGGCCCGTGTCGGATGGCGGCGCCGCATGTTGCGCAAGTCGCGCGAGACCTGGCGGGCAAGGCCATCGTGCTGAAGGTAGACACGGAGAAATTCCCGGAACTAGCCTCACGGTACAACGTCCGCGGGATTCCGAACTTCGCCGTTTTCGCTCATGGCAGCCTTCAATTCCAGCAGGCCGGTCTGGTAGACGCGAATACCATGAAGAGTTGGCTCACCCGAGCTGCCTAGATACGTGTCACGACGACTGACCTATCGCCGATCTGGCTTGTTGCTTCCACTCTGAGCGCATCGGTTAGGCTACTTGTGCCATGTCATCTGTTGATCGGTATTTGCTGCTTATTGCGCTCCTTGCCGCCTCCACAATTTCGCTGGCTCAAACCGGTACCGCGCGGAACTCGCCAAAACCAACATCCGAAGTAGGCTCGCAATACACCCCGCATCCGCAGCCCGCCGTCCTGCCGAACACCCGTGCCGCCATGCTGCGAGGAGCCTACGGTCCTTACCGCGCGAACAACGACCTGCTTTCCTACCATCTCGATATCCGCGTCGATCCGGACAAGCAGATCATCAGCGGCAAGAACACCATCCGCTTTCGCATGCTTGAGAATGGAAATCGTATTCAGCTCGATCTCAACGATGCCTTGAAGATCGACAAGATCCTGCTCGGCACAACCGAATTGAAGTATGAGCGCGACTCCGGCGCGGTCTTCGTGAACTTTCCGGAGACGCTGAAGGACGGCCAGGACTACTCGATCGACTTCTACTACTCCGGCCATCCGCTCACGACCGGGCGCTTCGGCGGCTTCACCTTCGGCAAGGACCCCGCTGGCAAACCCTGGATCTTCACTTCCTGCGAAGACGACGGCGCAAGTATCTGGTGGCCCAATAAGGACCAGTGGCGCGACGAAGTCGAAGAAATGGAGATCAACGTCGCGGTCCCCAACGATCTCGTCGATGTTTCGAACGGACGATTCATGGGCAAGACCGATCTCGGCGACGGATACACGCGGTGGGACTGGATGGTCCACTATCCGATCAACAACTACGATGTCTCACTGAATATCGGTAACTATCAGCACTTCAGCGACAAGCTCGGCGACCTGACGCTCGACTTCTACGCGCTGCCTGGCGATCTCGAGAAGGCGAAGCAGCAGTTCTCTCAGGCGAAAGAGATGCTCGAGGCATACCAGCACTACTTCGGCCCCTATCCATTTATCAAAGACGGCTACAAACTTATCGAGGTGCCCTACTCAGGCATGGAGCATCAGAGCGCCGTGACCTATGGCAACCGCTTCAAGAATGGCTATCTCGAGCGCGACTGGGCCGGCGTCGGCATCAGCCTGCGTTTCGACTTCATCATCATCCACGAGAGCGGCCACGAATGGTTTGGCAACAGCATCACCGCAGCGGATCGCTCCGACATGTGGATCCACGAGGGCTGGACCACCTATCTCGAAGGCCTCTACGTCGAATACCGCTGGGGCCACGACGATGCGATCAAATACCTGAACGGCCTCAAGCCCAAGATCAAAAATCAGCGGCCCATCGTCACCGAACGTGGCGTGAACGGCGATCCGCCCGAGGACCAGTACTTCAAAGGCGCGCTCATGCTGAACACGCTGCGTTCCGTTATCAACGATGACAACCACTGGTGGCCGCTACTCTACGACTTCTATCAGCAGTTCAAGTACCGCAACATCATGACGGAAGATGTGGTGACCTGGTTCAATCGCGAGACCGGGCAGAACCTGACCCCGATCTTCAATCAATACCTGCGCCATCCGGACATCCCTACGCTCCAACTCCTCTTCGATCCATCGCAGGGAACGGTGTCCTACAAGTGGCGCGCAGATGAGCACGGCTTCTCCATGCCCGTCCTGGTCGGGCAGAAGGACCACTGGCAACGCATCGAGCCGACGCTCAATTGGCAGACCATGAAAACGTCACTGACCAGAGATCAGTTTCAGGTCGCTACCGATCTCTTCTATGTTGACGTGCAAAAATACTAGCGATTGCAAGCCATCAGGCTGCAACCAGCGCTGCGGTTCGCGTCACCGCGATCACGCTGATATCGTCCTGCTGGCCAAAGTTTTGCGCTGCTGCGGCCACATCGGACGCGGGCATCTGCGCCTCCAGAAGTTCCTGCACGCGGGCAAACCCGAACAGATGCCCGTGTTCATCCATCGCTTCCGCGATGCCGTCGGACGCCAGCACCAGCCGATCGTGTTCCTCAAGTTGAAACCGGGTTAGAGAGAACTCCGCCTCATCGATCACGCCAAGCGGCAGCGAGCCTTCAATTTCGATGGGCTTGCCGTTGACATACGGCGGCAGATGGCCCGCATTCGCCAGCGTCACTGCACCGTCGCGTGCGATCCGCATGGCGAGACAGGTAGCATGTGCCTCGCGACGTCCGATGAGGCGACGATTGAGCGCCTGAAGCAGGAACAGCGGATCGGCATTCAGTTCCGAGGTGCTGCGGATAGCACCGACCAGCAGCGCCACCAGCATGCCCGCCTGCAGCCCTTTGCCCGTTACATCGCCCGCCACAATCAGCAAACTTCCGTCCATCGCGTGCGGAATGATCTGGTAGAAATCCCCGCCGACTTCGCGCGCGGGCCGGTATTCGTGCTCAATGGTCAGGCCTGGCAGGGTCGTCATGGATTCCGGCAGGATCACGCGCTGCACCTCCTGCGCCTGCTTGACATCGAGCGCCATCAGGCGCTGCTCGCGGACCGAGAGCAGCAGACGGCGGAAGAGCAGCACGAAGAGCACGGCCGTCAGCAGCACGTTGGAGAACCCCGCGAGGCCGAATCGTATGCCGAAGGGAAACCAATTGATCCGGACATGTAGAAGGGTGAGCTCACTGTTAAACTGCCACGCAGTCAGCAGCACGACGGCGGGCAGCACCAGCCAGCCCTCCGCGCCCTGGCGGCGAATGCCCCAGGCCACGACTAGGATGAGCAAGACCAGCAGCGCCAGTCGCACCGCAAGTGAAACCGTATGAAAGGCACCGGCGACCGGCACCGAGATAAAGGGGTAGAAGATGTCTTCGCCGATGGCGGTCGAGACCATGTAGCCAAGGGTCAGCAAACCGACGACCTTAGGCACCCAGGCAGCTCGCTGCAGGCCGAACCAGATCCACCACACCATGACCCAGCCGCCAAAGATAAGCGGGGTGAGGATGCCGTCGCCCAATCCATTGTCCAGAATCGCGCCAATATGTTGTGTCCAGGCTCCAAGAACGTTTATGGCTTCCAGAGCGGCGATGAGAAGAAAGATTGCTCCCATCCAGACATAGACAGGATCGGAGCGATCGAAACGGGTAAGACTGAAGGCGATACCGGCCAGCAGCAGAAAAAGCAACCCTTCCACAGCCGCAATGATCTGCGTGCGGATGAGCTCCAGCCAGCGAAGCTGGTATCCGGCTGAAACTGCGCTGGTGTTGCCCAGGGTCGGCGCTGTATGGAAGCCGCCGCTGTCGACCTGCGTGACCAGCGTGTCGGGTTCCATCCAGACACGAAAGGACAGCACCTCCGCCTTTGGAGCGGAGTGGAGGGCGCCGGCAGGTGCTTGCGGCAGGAGGAACATCATAGGCTGGGTGTAGTAAATCGTGGGATTGCCCCTCGTGAACTTGCCAAAGCTGCCGACCAAGGTTCCATCGCTGAAGAATTGATAGGCGTCGTCGACATACGCGGGGCCAGCCAGAGCCAGCTTTTCTCCCGGCTGCGCAGACACCTGCACCCGGATGCGATACCAAGCGTAGCCCCAGTGGCGGGCGTGCCCATGCGCCGTCCAGCCTTTCACGTAGTCGGAGAAGCCGCCGAGCGGATCAAAGAGCCCCGCCTTCGGAGTAAGGTCGACCGTCTCCCACTTCGAGTCATCGAAATCCGGCTGCGCCCATAGCGGCGCTCCGCTCGGATCGAGCGGCGAATCGCCCACAGTAAACTTCCAGGGGCCATAAAGAGGAACGACCGACTGGCCAAGCGTGATGCGGACGGGCCCCGAAGATGAGTTGGCCTGTGCGTGAAGTGCAAGGGCAACCACAAGGCACGCCAGCAGCGCCGGCAGGCAGCGGAAGCGACTCATACGGACAAGACCTTTCCCGGGGGAAGATCCGGTGCGAACACTATATCTACTTACGTTGTCCGTGGCACGAACCAACTCTTCGCGAAAAAAGGTACACGAGCCTGCGCGGGCACTATCACCCAACAACGGCAATGTTTGGGGAACCGCAGTGACGGTTAGACGGCGACCGTGAAGCTCTCTTCCGTACGGATGACCGGCCGATAGAGCGTATCGCGCTCAAATGGCTCGCGGCCGGCCTCGCGGATGAGCCGTATCAAATCGCTGCGGCGCATGCCCTGCGGGGTGCTCGCGCCTGCATCGTGGTAGATCTTTTCTTCGATCACTGTGCCGTCTATGTCGTCCGCGCCAAAGCGCAGCGCGACCTGGGCGATGCCCGCGGTCATCATCTGCCAATACGCCTTGATATGCGCAAAGTTGTCCAGCAACAGTCGACCCACGGCGATCTGCCGCAAGTCAGTCAGGCCCGTAGTGCGCGGCAGATGTTGCAGCACCGTGTTGTCCGGATGAAACGCGAGCGGAATAAAGGTCTGGAAACCACCCGTGTCGTCCTGCACCTCGCGCAGCCTCAGCATATGGTCGACGCGGTCTTCGTCGTTCTCCACGTGACCGTACAACATGGTCGCATTCGAGCGCAGCCCGAGCCTGTGCGCGGCGCGCGCCGTCTCCAGCCATTCGCCGCCATCGATCTTGTGGTCGCAGATAATGTGCCGCACGCGGTCAGAGAATATCTCCGCTCCGCCGCCCGGCATGGAGTCGACGCCTGCGTCCTTCAGCTTCACCAGCACTTCGGGAATCGAAACCTTGGCGCGGCGCGCGAGGAACGAAACCTCCACCATCGTGAAAGCCTTGACGTGTACCTTCGGGAAACGCTCTTTCAGTCCGCGTACCAGGTCGAGGAAATATTCAAGCGGCAAGTCCGGATGCAGTCCACCGACGATATGAAACTCCGTGACCGCCTCGTGATAGCCGCTGGCCGCCGCGGTCCACGCCTCTTCCAAAGCCATCGTGTACGCGCCGGCGTCATCCTTCTTGCGGCCAAAGGCGCAAAGACGGCAGGCCGCGACGCAGACATTGGTGGGATTGATGTGGCGATTCACGTTGAAGTACGTAATATCGCCGTGCAGCGACTCGCGTACCCAATTCGCCAGCCAACCCACCGCGAGAATGTCCGCGCTGCGATAGAGCGTCAGCCCATCTTCGAAGCTGAGGCGCTGCCCGGCAAAAACTCTCTCTGCGACAGGACGAAGCCACTCATCATCCGTGCGGAAACCGCTCGTCGACGTTCCCTTTGGATTGGACAGGCTCACATCCCCATCATACCGCGCGGCACTGGACCGGCTACAAGCGATCATGGCCGTGCTGATACTATGCAGTGCAGCGTACCTCCGCACCAGCTAAAACTTCATCCAGGCGAGACATCGGCGAGACATGCGTTCCCTGATAATCCGGGTGGTTCTGCTCACTCTCACCAGCACGATGGCCGTGCGCGCGGCGGAGCCGATCGTTCTTCCGACAATCACCTTCGACAACCTGAGCAAGGACCGCGTCACGCTGCCGGCAGATCTTCACAGCGATCGCAACTTGCTGCTCCTCTACTTCGAGCTGACACAGCAGACCGATGTCGACAACTGGAACGGCATCATCGACCATTGGCGGGCCAGCGATCCCTCGCTCACCTCCTATACGTCGCTGGTCTCGTCGCAGAAGAATTTTCTCTCGCGCTGGTGGCAGAACGCGTCGATGCGCAGTGCATCGGATTCCAGTCGCTGGCCGACGACGTTGCCCCTTTACGTGAACAAGCATGCCTTCGAGCACAAGCTTGATATTCCCTCGGAGAAACAGGTGGTGCTCCTGCTCGTTGATCGCAAAGGACACCTGCTAAGCCGTGTCAGCGGGCCGCCCACGGATAGCAGTCGCTTGGCAATGGGAAACGCTCTGCATACCGCCGGAGGCCCCTCCATACCTGCGCCACCGGCACCGCCCGCGACGACACCTCCGCACTGACCTGACGATCTATTACGCGACGATGCCCGTGAATGAGATTCACTTCACCGCATCGAGAGCCCTGCGCAGCACCAGAGCATTCGTCCCATCCGCGTAGTACCCGGGGATCCATCCGGTTTGCCGGTATCCCAGATGCTCGTAGAAGGCCTGCGCTCCCGTGTTGTTGGCCGCGACCTCGAGCGTGATCGCGACGCAGCCCATCGCTGCCAGATTCGCTTCGCCCTTCTGCATCAGTTGTCGCCCCAGGCCCTTGCGTTGCAGCTCAGGCGCCACATCGATGGTGATGAAGTGACCTAGCTTGCGGCCGGATTCAAGCTTCCAATCCACCACGCAGAATCCGGCAATCTCGCCGTCCAGCTCAGCAACCGTGGTGGTGCTGCGTGGATGCCGCACGAAGTATTGCAGCTCTGCGCGCGAATAGGATATCTGCGGGGGAAAGCAGCGCGCGTCCAGACGCAAAAGGTCAGAAACGTCCTTCGCCTCAAACGCGCGCAACACGATCTGCGAAAGGTCGGAAGCGTTTTTTCTATCAGGCTCGAGTGTCAAAGGAAACGCCGAGCAGATCTCTGCTCCTGACAATATAGGGAACTCTACTGAGTTCCTCCGACTCCAATGCCTCTGCTTGGAGGCATTGCCCTGCGGCTGCATCACAACGCCGTTATAGAGCGACGCCGCAAGCAGGCGACCACCGTTGGAGCGAACGCCGCGCACGTGCCAGCCTGCATCCCACCACTTCCAGCTCCTGTCCGTTTCGTTCACGGCCATGACCCAGGTGGAGCTCCACGAAGTAATCACGATCCGCTTCAGATCACCCTCATATTCAATGCCGCTGATGTCAGAAAGCGGCAGCGTCGACATGAACTTCCAGTTCGCTCCGTTGTCTGTGCTGTAGTAAACGCCTTCACGTCCGCCGATCCACATGCTGCCGCCGGGCGCTATGGCGCTGGTGCGAACCGTGGTGAGCTTCTCCGGCAGCGGCTCTGCTTGCCACGTCTTGCCGCCATCCTGCGAAACAGCAATGCCGGTGCGGCGCGTCGCCAGAACGACAGGTCCCTGCGAATGCACGCTCAGATAATCGGTCTGCCCCAGTACCGGACCGCCGGTCCAGACCTTGCCTTGATCCGTGCTTTGGAACACGCCAGCCGAGGTCGCCGCGTACCAGGTGCCACTCGTCAGGTCGAGACCATGCACGCGCCCATCGATCTCGCCCGCAGGCTTCGCCACCGTCTTGACCGTCTTCACGCGCTTGCCTTTGCGGCGCTCGTAGGTCGTCTTCTCTTCCATCTGCACGACGCGTCCTGAAGGCTGCCAGCGGCCATCCTGCCACACGAAGATGCCGTGACCGGTTCCCGCCAGCAGTGTGCCGTCCGGGCTCTCCGCAAGGCTGAAGACATCGCGTCCATCCAGTCCCTGGCTCTCCTGCTGCCAGCTTCGCCCATCGTCGCCGGAGGTGAAGACGCCGCCATACATCTTGTCATTCACTACGCCGGCATAAAAGCGGTTCGGGTCCTTCACATCTTTCGCCAACGCAACCACCTGCCGCTGGGAGAATCCACTGTTGGATTGGGCAAAGCTGACAGCTTGATCGTTGCTCAGCAGCACACCGCTGCGATCCGTAGCCAGCAGAACGTGCCGGTGGTCTTTCGGGTCGACATACACGTCATTGATGATCACGTCCGGTCCGGTCAGGCGCGACCAGTTGGTGCCGGCTGACGTTGTGCGATAGAGGCCCTCGGTAGTTCCGGCATAGACGACGGAGTGATCGGCCGGATCCTGCATCAGCACGCGGGTGCGACGCGCCGTAGAGGGAATGCCCTGGATCTTGTGATAGAGTTCGCCACCGTTATCGCTCTTGTAGATGCCCGAGCACGCGCTGGTATAGACCGTCTGCGGCGTCGTGGAATCGATAATGATGGAGAACACATCGGAATCGTCGATGAGTCCTTCCTTGATGTTGTGCCAGTTCGCACCGCCGTCCGTGGTCTTCCATGGCAGGTGCCAGGTGCCGGCATAGATCGTCTTCGCATCTTTCGGGTCGATGGCGATGGATTCCACTTCGTGCAGCTCGGCGCTGTTCGCCGGGCTGATCTGGTCCCAGTGCTGACCGCCGTCTTCGCTGCGGAAGACTCCCTTCAGCGTTCCAACCACAAGCGTCTTGGGATTCGAAGGCGCCTGCGTCAGCGCGCGTATGGATTGCCCATCCATAGCCGGGCTCTTGCTCCAGGTCTTCCCTGCATCGTGGCTGATGAACAGGCCACCATCCGGATGATCGACTACCCACGCCGCCACATAGATGGTCTTCGCATCCGATTCGTCCACGACGATATTGTCGAGGATGAGGTCGTCCTTCGGGGACAGCTTGGTCAACCGCTTCCATGAGGCGCCGTCATCGCGGCTCTCGTAGAGCCAGCTATTGGTGGTGCCCAGGTACAGATGGTGACTGTCTGATGGATCGGCGGCAAAGCTGCGAGCGTCGCCCCCATCCGGGCCTACGGGAACCCACGCAGTGGCCACGGGATTTGCATTGGTCGCTGCCTGGGGCGGCAGCGCAAGGAGCGGAAGCGACAAGGCAGGAAGCACGAGCAGAGACGCGAGACGACGATTCATTGAACGGAAGAACCTCTTTGGGGAAACTGTCTTGCCAAGGGTAACCGGGCGGGGGAGAGCTGGCAATCACACGAAAAGGCCCGTACCAAGCTGAGCATCTCGCCGATGACTCTCTTTGCCGGATGAGATGCAGCAACAAAGAAAAAAGGGCTGACCGGTGACCCGGTCAGCCCTTTGTGCGGAAGAACGCCTACTGGTTTGCGGCAGCCGCCTTCTTTTGGCGCCGTGCATGGTGAGCGGCGTGACCGGCGCGGGCTTGCGGCCGCACGCTGTCCTCATTCACCTGGGTTGTGCCCTGCACGTCGTTGTCGAAGTTGGCACCAGCCGGAACCAGGTAGTTCTGTACCTGCTTGCCAGCTTCAGTGCCTGTCCGAACCTGGACACGGGAGGCATCGATGCCCTTTTCCTTGACCAGGTAGTCCTTGGTGTTGACTCCGCGCTGCGCTGCCAGCTTCGGACCCATCTTCTCTCCGGCTGCCGAGTCGCCAACCACAACAACAGTCGCATCCGACTGACGCTGCAGGTTGAGGGCTACGTCATCCAGGCAGGCCTTGGCTTCGTTGTCGACGCGGGACGGACGGCGCTTGTCACGATCGAAGTTGATCGAGCAAAGCGTCTGCGTCTTGGGCTGCGGCGGTGGTGGCGGCTGCTCGATGTTGACCGAAGTCGTAGTCGAGGCTGTCTGACCCTTGTCATCCGCCACGTTGCAGGTCACGGTAATCGGACCGGCCGGCGCGCCAGCGGTGTTCAGGGTGGCTGTGTTGTTGTTGCCGTTAATCTGGCCAGCCGAGGTCGAGTAGGTGTAGGTCAGCGGACGGTTCTGCGGGCTCACGCCTTGTGCGGTGATCGTCGCGCTGTCACCCGGCCTCAGAGTGGTCGGATTCGCCGAGCAGCTGATGGTCGGCGGCTCGAACTGCTTGACTTCGAAGTTCGCGGTGCAGTCGGCGAACTGGCCGGCCTTCAGTCCTTGCGAAACGTGGCCGGTCACGGTGTAGCTGCCTGGGTTCAGGCCGTTGGTGTCGACGTTGCCGGTTGTGTTGTCGCCGGTAACCTTGACGCCGTTATTACCCGTCCAGGTGTACGTGGGATTCTTCTTGGGATTCAGATTGGTTGGGGTGCCCGTGATGGTAACCGGGTCGCCAGGGTAGACCGACGCCGGGCTCGCAGCGCACTGATATGCGACTGGCGGAGGCGGCGTAATGTTGCCCATGCGGTAGACCAGACCCGCGCTCAGACGAACCACATCCAGATTGGCGCGCCCTCCGGTTGGATACGGGAGCTGCGGACCGAAATTGACGTGGTAGTACTGATAATCCGCCTGGAAGACGCGGAGGGCGAAGTGGTGCATTAGCCCGTAGTCGAGACCGCCGCCGGCCGTGAGTGCCGGGCCCCAGGTGTATGGTTGCTTGAACGGACCGCCCAGACGAACTGCGCCGCCTTCAAAGTGCACGAACGGAGTGATGTCTTCGGTCGGGTAACGGAACACGATGCCACCTGACGCTACCGTCGCCCCGTCATTGTTGCCATCGGGATGAACGCTGACCTCGGCCTGAGCGCCTACGTACCGATTGAAGTAGTAGGTGCCGCTGCCGATCGCGCCGTAGTCGATGGCCGAATAGGTCACCGGGCCGGTGATACCTACATTAGCGCCGCCGGGAATGGTGACAGAACCGTGGGGCGCCAGATACGAATAACCCGCAAAGATATCGACCCGCGAAGCATAAGGAACTTCCGGAGCGGTCGTTGCTGGGGCAGGGGCGGCAGGCGCAGCCGCCGGAGCGCTGCTTGACGACTGATCTTGAGTGGGCTGAGGCGGCGTCTGCGTTGAATTCGGAGTCGGTGTCGACGGCGAATTCGTCGTGTCCTGCGCTAAGAGAGCCGTTGTTCCCAGGCCTACCGCGCAAGTTACGAGCAGAATCCGGCTCAGAGAATGCAACGGACGTAAATGCATGCGTCTATCCTCCGCAACCGTACTGAAAGTCATACAAATCAATTACGAATGGCACTTGAGTGTCCCATCATACCCCAGAACACCGTCGCCATCCGGGAGACAACGAGCAGGAAGCTATCACACGTTGACTAGGTTAGTGCACATTTTAATAGGCGAGTTGCCTAGAATTTTCAATAGCTTATCCAGAGCATCACTGGAGTAACCCATCCCATGACCATCAGGCAACCGCTACAAAAAAGGTGCACCCGTCCAGGACAAATCCTGGACTGCACCATCCTAACGGCATCTCCCGCCAATTCAAGTACTATTTCACTGAATTTGAGGGTATTAGGTCAGATTGAGGGTACGTTTCAGGCTGCCTCGCTCCCGCTGGATCTTTTCCTGCAGCAGCGTGATGGCATAAAGCAGCTGCTCCGGACGCGGTGGGCACCCCGGAACATACACATCCACCGGAATAATCTGATTCACGCCCTGCACCAGCGCGTAGTTGTTGAAAACTCCGCCGGAAGTGGCGCATGCGCCCATGGAGATGACCCATTTGGGCTCCGGCATCTGTTCCCACAATCGGCGAATCACCGGCGCCATCTTCTGCGAGACGCGGCCTGCGATCACCATGAGATCGGACTGGCGCGGCGAGGGACGAAACACCTCTGCGCCGAAGCGCGCAACATCAAAACGCGCCGCACCCATCGACATCATCTCGATCGCGCAACACGCAAGACCGAATGTCATGGGCCAAACAGAGCTCTTGCGAATCCAGTTCACCGCAAAATCCAGCGACGTAAGGATGATGCCTTCCGGCGCTTCTTCGCCGAAGTTCGCCTCCTGCACCTTCATCTGGTTCTTGGCGCTGCTTTCGAGTGAGCCGAAGAGATAGCGATCGCGCGGCGCTGCTGTGCTCATAGAGCCAGTATAAACCGCGGCTGCGCGAACTCAGCGCGACTACTTGGTTCCCTCAGCAGCCGCAGAGTTATTTGGATTTGGGCGTAGCGGGGCTCGCCGCAGGCGTAGCGGCGTTGCCAGAGTTATTCAGCACGATCACCTGGTCCGGCCTCGCGTAGCGCAGCCGCGTGTGCGCCTCAAACTCGATCGCATCCGGATCGGTCTTTAGGTGCTCGACATGCGACTTGAGCCGCGCGTTCTCGACCTTCATCTTTTCGAGCTGCTGCGCGAGCACACGATCTTCACTGCGCTTGGCACGGTAGGCCACCACCCCATTCGCTCCGAACAGCGCGTGATAGCCGACCAGCACAGCGATCACGACAGCGAAGACGGTCGCGATGCGACGGCGTTGTCCATACGCCGCCGTCGCAAGGGCGAAGCGCCGCGCCAGCCTGCCGGTTTGCGTATGCGGGCGCGTATCTGCCGTATTGACTGCTCGATCCACCGTGCTTCCCTTCTCGTTACTGCAATACCCAATCCTTTGCTGCCTGCGTCAATGTGGCGCTCTCCTGCTCATCGCGCGCCTCGGTATAGACGCGTACCACCGGCTCCGTACCGGAGAGGCGATAGCACACCCACGAGCCGTCACCGAAGATCAGCTTCAGGCCATCGGTGCGCACCACCTGTTTCACCTTCTGCCCGGCAAGCTCCGTGGGATCCTTCTTCACCTTCTCAGTGAACTTCTGCTTCCCCTCGTCGGTCAAGCGGAAGTTCTCCCGCACCGGATAGAAGGAACCATATTTGCCAAACAGCTCTTTGAGCTGCTCCCCAATGCTGCGGCCACGGCGTGCCACCATCTCTGCCATAAGCAGCCCGGCAATCACTCCATCCTTCTCCGGAACGTGTCCGCGAATGGTGAGCCCGGCGCTCTCCTCGCCGCCGATCGCGATTTCATCCTTGATGATCAGCTCGCCGATGAACTTGAATCCCACCGGCGTCTCATACAGCGGCACGCCCTGCTTCTCGGCAATCGCGTTGATGAGATTGGTAGTCGCTACCGATTTCGCCACACCGTTCTTCCAGCCGCGCGTCTCGATCAGATATTCAAAGAGCAGCGCAATTACATAATTTGGCTGAATAAATGTGCCGTCGGCATCCACCACGCCGAAGCGATCCGCATCGCCGTCAGTCGCGATGCCGATGTGCGCGCCTGTCTCCCGCATCTTCTTCTTCGCATCGCCCAGCAGATGATCGTCCGGCTCCGGCGCATGCCCCCCGAAGAGCACATCGCGGTAGTCGTGCACGCAACTTACATCGATGCCGTGCTCGCGCAGAACATCGGACGTGTAGCCCCGCGCCGCTCCCCAGAATGGATCGAAAACAATTTTGATCTTCGACGCCTGGATGGTTTTGAAATCCACCAGCTCACCCAGCCGCTTCAGATAGTCCGGCTTTACATCCAGCTTCTGCACATTTTCGAGCGGCTTTGCCTGCGCTACAGGCGCATCGCCCAGCGCGCGGATCGCCGCTTCGATCTTGCTGGTGGTCTCCGGCAGCGCCGGCGCGCCGTCCGCCGTCGAAAACTTGATCCCGTTGTACTCCGGCGGATTGTGCGACGCCGTAAAGTTGATGCCGCCGCTCGCCTTCTGTTCGCGAATCGCATAGGCAATCGCTGGCGTCGGAGCAGCCTCCGGAATCACCACCGGCGTCAAGCCATGTTGTGCCAGCAGGCGTGCCGCCTCATCGACGAACATCTCGCCCAGAAACCGCGGGTCGCGGCCCACCAGCACGCGATGGCTGCCCGGCTGGCTCGCCACGTAGCTGGCAATGCCGGTCACCGCGCGACGGATGTTGGCCAGCGTAAACTCCTCGGCAACGATGGCTCGCCAGCCCGAGGTTCCGAACTTGATCTCTGTGGCCATATCTCTCCTGTCTCTCCGCTTAGCGGCAGCACCCATGTGCCGCCGCGTCATGCCGCCTCAGTTAACACTGTCGCATGGGATGCGGTCCGCCGAGGATTGTATGGCAGAGCCTAGGTATCTCGCACCTCCTGCGATCAGGCCCATCGCATGACCGACACTCGCCTCATTCTCGTGACCACTTCGCAGCGCGCGGAGGCGAAACGCATCGCGCATGCATTGGTCGAGGAGCAGTTGGCCGCCTGCGTGAATCTCGTCGGCGGAGTTCATTCCGTTTATCGCTGGAAGGAAGCCGTAGAGACCGCCGAGGAGGTGTTGTTGCTGATCAAAACCCTGGACGAGAAGGTTGAGGCCGTGCGCACGCGCGTTCACCAGCTGCATAGCTACGAAATGCCCGAGTTTCTGGTACTGGACGTTGCCGGCGGCAGCTGCGCCTATCTGGACTGGATCGCTTCCTGCATTCACTGATCGCTTCCTCCGTCCGCTGACCGGACCGGGCAGGCGCACGCGGACGGTTTGTTATTCTGACAGGGCCGGCAGGTCGGCTCCTCACGCATGCGCTGGTTGTTTGCTGTCTTCGTTGCGAGTCTTTGCGCACTGCTGTGGGCAGCCATCGCGGTGGCCCGGCACGTCCGCCGCGATCGAGACCAACTGCCCGCGGAAGCAGCCGAGACGGATGTCAAGCAGGACAACCTCTGAGCCAGAGGTTGGCTGGAGTGGAATCAGGAGAAGAGAACGATGATGCGTCAGACAGCCGTAAGCACCGCAAGCCCGGCTCCCAATACCGCCAGCAGTGCGCGCCACCTCGCGCACCAGTCCGGCATCGTGATCGCCTCGACGGCGCTCGTAGCGTTGTGCGCGCACATCTCCATTCCACTCGGTTTCACGCCCGTACCCATTACGCTGCAGCCCTTTGCCGTGCTGCTGCTGGGATTGCTGCTGGCTCCGCAGCTCAGCTTCGCCGCGCTCTCGCTGTATCTGCTGGAAGGCGCCGCCGGCCTGCCCGTCTTCAGCCCGCACGGACTGGGCGGCATCGCGCAGCTCTTCGGCCCTACCGGCGGATATCTGCTCGCGGCGCCCTTCGCCGCTGCGGTCGCTGGCCTGATCTATCGCGACGGCAAACGGACGTTTCTCTTTGCGCTGGCAGGCGCTGCAGCAGGGGATGTCATCCTGCTGGCCATCGGCACTCTGTGGCTGGGCGCTCTGGCGCACGCCGGCATCTCCACTCTTCTCAGCGAATCCGTCGTACCCTTCCTGGCCAGCGATGCAGCCAAAGTGATTGCTGCCGCAGCGTGCGCCCAGATCTTCACCTCGTTCTCCGGAACATCGTTCGCCAGGCGTTCCTCCCAGACCGAATAGTCAGACAACTCCGGCCCTCTCCCGGAAAGGACCTCAAGCAGCGTGAGCACTACCTCTCAGTTGGAACACACACAAACTGGAATCCGCGAAATCACCATCGCGCATTCGCCGGACTCCGATGACGCATTCATGTTCTACGGCCTCGCCACCAACAAGGTCCGCGTGCCCGGCCTGAAGTTCACCCACACCCTGACCGACATCGAGACGCTGAACCAGAAAGCTATCCACGAGGCCTTCTACGACGTCACCGCGATCTCCTTCCACGCCTATCCCTACCTGCAGGACAACTACGCGCTGATGGCGTGCGGCGGCAGCGTGGGCGAGGGCTACGGCCCCATGATCGTCGCGAGCAAGCGCTTCTCGCTCGACGAGATCAAGCAGGTCCGCATCGCGATTCCGGGCGAGCTCACGACCGCGGCACTGTCGCTGAAGCTCTTCGCGCCCAACGTGCAGACGACGCTTGTTCCCTTCGATCAAATCATCCCGCAGGTGCTCGCGGGCAAGCACGAAGCTGGCCTCATCATCCACGAGGGCCAGCTCACCTATGCAGCCAGCGGCCTGCACAAGGTGCTCGACCTCGGCCAGTGGTGGCGCGAAGAGACAGGTCTGCCGCTGCCGCTGGGCGGCAATGCCATCCGTCGCAGCCTGGGCGAAGACACCATGCGCGTCGTCACAAAAGCGCTGCGCGAAAGCATCCAGCACGCGCTCGATCATCGCGAAGAGGCGCTGGCTTACGCCATGCAGTTCGCCCGCGATCTCGATGCACAACTGGCAAACCGCTTCGTCAGCATGTACGTCAACGAGCGCACGCTCAACTACGGTGAAGACGGCAGGCAGGCAATTCGCAAGCTACTCGAGCTCGGCCACGAGCGCGGCATCATCCCGCATCCGGTGAAGGTGGACTTCGTCGGCTGAGATTTATTCGCAACGTTGAAGAGGCGGCCATTGGCCGCCTCTTCCCCTTTTCGGAGAAACCTAGTCGTCATCGTCCTTCCGATGCTTCACCGGGGCCAGCAGCATCGCGGGAACCGGCGCGTTGCCCTTCACATCCTTCCAGAGAATGACATTCAGCTTCTGCGGATCGGCGCGGTCCTCGTGGCGAAAGTCCATCTTGCCGGACTCCCTCGCGCCCGGCGCCGTTGGCTTGTTCGCCGTGTAGATCAGGCCGTTGTCGCGATTTGAGTAGTCCGCGTCGAACGCCGGCTGATCGCCCGCGCCTGCGAAAGACGCTCGCGATCGGCGGCGCGAAGGCGTCGTTGTTGTTCATCGGCGGAAGATCGAGCAGGTCTTCCATCGTTCGCACCATGCTTACGGTCGTGTAGAAGTGGTGGTCCACCAGCGGGCTCGCCTGCCGTGGCGCGTACTTGCTGATGATGAGCGCCGTGCTGCGATGCGCGTCCACGTGGTCCGCGCCGGCCTGCGCATCGTCCTCCAGGATGAAGAACGCGGTGTCGTTCCAATACGCGCTATGCGAGACCGCCTCCACCGCCCGTCCAACGGCCAGATCGTTGTCTGCAACTGAGGAACTCGGCGTCGGCTTGCCCGCCCGCGTGCCTTCGGTGTGATCGTTCGGGAAGCGCAGCATCACAAAATCCGGCATTTCGTCATGACCGTTGTTGCGTTCAGCAACCCATTTTTTGAAGTAGATATCGAACTCCTCAAAGCGCATCTGGTCAGGAAAATCCAGCTCGAAATCCGGATAGTTGGGATCGAAATGACCCACCAGCTCGGGCTTGGTAGCCACATTCTGCGCGATCAGCGGAATCGCCCACGGATACTTGCTCGTCCCGCCGCCATAGTTCTCTGGAATCGCGGCGCCTGGCCGAATGGCGGCTGTCGCGCACTTCTCTCTTTCAGGCTCCGGCGTGCCTTCGCTTGGGCTCTGGCGCGGCGCAGGTTCGCCGCTGCCGCAGAAGTGCGTCGCAATGTACTCCGCAAAATGAAAATACGTCTTGTGATGCCGCGCGAGATTGGTCCACAGGTAGCTGCTCTCGGGCTCGTTCACGTCGGAAATCTTTTCCGTCAGCGGGAACCCGTTCTCCACCACGCCTTCAAAGTCGTAGACCCGCTCCTTGCCCCGATACGCCTGCTGCCATGTCTTCTCCGTGTAGTCGCTGGTGATGGCGGCGGTGGACCACACGTGACCATCGCCCGAGACCTCGCCTGAATCATAGAAGTTGTCGAGGATGCCGAACCGCTCCGCCAGCTTGTGCTCGTTCGGCGTAATGCTGCGGCCGAACATCGTCAGACTGGGATCGTTGTTCCCCGCCGGCAGGTCGCCGAATATCTGATCGTAGGTGCGGTTCTCCTTGATGATGTAGATCACGTGGCGGATGGGATTTCTGCCGCCCTGAAACTGGATGTGCGTCGCTGCTGCATTCTGCATATTGCTGGCGACCGTTTGCTTTGTCAGCTCCGGCAAATGCGAATCGAGTTGCGCAAGATCGACCGCGGCAACCGAGCCATAGAGCAGCGTGGCGATGTAGCTCGAACTGCCCCGCATGTGAGGCGCACTGGCAACGCGGCGTTGCGGCTCGTTGTTGGGGCCGGTGCCCTTGCCCTTTCCGGTCGCCACATAGAGATGACCGGAATCCACTACAAGTCCGGTAGGCAGCCACTCCGTTGGCAGAAATCCATCGGCCTGCTTCGACTTGCCTGCGCGGAGCCCGCGCGTTCGGAAGATCGCAACCGAGTCCGTTCCGGCATTCGCAACGTAGAGTCGCTGCCCATTCGCGGAAAGCGCCAGCGCATCCGGCTCGCCGCCAAAGTATGTCTGGCCCGGCAGCCGCGTGTCGAAGATGCCGGCCAGCTTCATCCCCGCGCCAGTACCGGCCGGTTTTATACCAGTTCCGCGCAGCGCAACGGCAGCAACAGCATCGCGATTGGCCAGCGCGACGTAGAGCATTTTTTGATTTGGCGAGAGAGCAAGCGCAGTTGGGTGCGAGCTGGGCGAGGTTGCGTCCGACGGAGGCATCAAAGGCAGGTTGCCGACGACCTTGCCCGATTGAAGATCGAGCTCGGCAATCGCCGACCCATTCCACAACGCTGCAAATGCACGCTTGCCATCGCGCGACGCCGTCACCGCGATCGGATAGGTGGACGGAACCACCGCGCTCGCCGCGAGATCGAACCGATGGCGCACAGAGCCGCTCGCCACATCGATCAAAAGAACGTCGTCGGAGAATTCGTCCGTGCACCAGCAGCTCTTCGGCGCCGTCGCTTCCCTTCACTACCGCCACACCGGCCGGCGCAGGAATTGCTTTGCCCGCAGGCACCCGCGCATCGAGTTCATTCTGCGTGCGCCCCTCAGCCAGCGTCTGCAGCGGGATGGGAATGAGCCGTTCCGGCGTCACGCGGCCCGCGTCGACGCGATACACGGCGATGGCATTTCCCGTCTGGTTCGTCTTTTTTCGGCACCGGTGCGGAGAGCGAATCGAAGGACGCATACAGGTGCGTGCCGTCACCGCTGAAGGCGAGCCCCTGATACAACGTTTGGGGCATGCCGGGCGCGGTACGCGCCTCGGGAAAGTCAGTGACCTTGCCCGTTGTCGTGTCCACCACGGCAATCGACTGCTGATACTCGGACTCATACGTCCCATAACCCGCATTCAGCAGCGCGAGATAGCGGCCGTCGGGCGAAGCGGCAATCGCCATGGGCAGGCTGTTCGTACGCTGCGGCGTGCCCGGCACCGGCAGCAACTGCTTGCTGGTTGGCAGATCGATCGGCGTCTGCTGTGCACCGGCGCACCCTACGGCAATTGCAAGTGAAAGCGCTATCCAGACCGTTCTTCATCCCTTAAAAACTCCCGTCCCAGTTGTCTCACGCTTACGAGGGTACTGCGATTACAAAACTGTTACGCATGTGGCTCACACCGGGCTGTTAGGGTCGAAGTAGGACATCCCACAATTTTCAGCAAAGGTCCCCCATACATGTTGGTAGAAACACCTCTCGAGACTATCGCCGCTACGCCATCCGCCCCCGCTGCAACCCGCGCGCGCAGCAAGCAGGATGTGCCTGTGCTGGGCCGCGCCGGCCAGAATTTCCGCCGCAACTGGGTGACGACCAGCTTCATGCTCGCCTTCCACGTCGGCGCCGTGGCTGCGCTCTTCTTCTTCACCTGGAAGGGGCTCATCGCCGCCGTTGTCCTCTACGTCCTCTCCATCAACGTCGGCATCGGCATGTGCTACCACCGCCTGCTGACGCATCGCGGCTACAAGGTTCCGAAGTGGCTGGAATATGCGATGACGGTCTGCGCCACGCTCTCGCTTGAGGGCGGACCGATCTTCTGGGTAGCCACGCATCGCGTTCATCATCAGCTCAGCGATCACGAAGGCGATCCGCACACACCGCACGATGGCGGATGGTGGGCGCACGTCGACTGGATTCTGAAGGGCGACGCACTGCATCACGAGACCGCGCTGCTTTCGCGCTACGCTCCCGACCTCGCCAAGGACCCCGTGCACCGCATGCTCAGCCGCTATCACTGGGTTCCCCTCGTGCTGGTCGGCCTTGCGCTGCTGGCGATCGGCGGCTGGCCCGCCGTCCTGTGGGGCATCTTCCTGCGCGTCACGCTTGGTCTGCATTCCACCTGGCTGGTCAACTCCGCAACCCACATGTGGGGCTCGCGCCGTTTCGAAACGCGCGATGAGTCACGCAACCTGTGGTGGGTAGCGTCTGCTGACCGGCGGCGAAGGCTGGCACAACAATCATCACGCGCATCCTGTCTCCGCACGCCACGGCCTCGCCTGGTACGAAATCGATCCCAACTACTACGGCATCTGGCTGCTGAAGAAGCTCGGCCTGGCGAAGCAGATCAAGCTCGCGCAGTACGATCCCGCCAACCCACGGCCCGCTGGCGCTGCCTGATTCGTCCGAGCACTGTTTATGCCTGGCGGCGTCCAATTCGGACGCCGCTATACTTTTCTTAACCTATGCGGATTACGCGGCGCGGTCGGGCGATGTTTTTCTCCATCGCGCTCGGTGTCTGTCTGGTCGGCGTCACAGTCGCGCTGCAGCTCGGCTGGATCATCCTCAATTGGCGTCGTCTCGCCCCGCTCGTCATCGGCATCCCCTTCTTCGCTCTTCTGATCGTCGGACTTATCCTCAACACAATTTTTCTGGTGCGCGAAGTCCGCCGCAACGAGCAGCAGGACAGCTTCATCAACGCGGTAACCCACGAGCTGAAGACGCCCATCACCTCCATCCGGCTCTATCTCGACACCATGCGCCGCCGCGAAGTCTCTCACCAGCAGCAGCAGGAATTCCTGGCCGTGATGAGCGAGGACACCGACCGACTGATGGCGACCGTCGAACAGGTGCTGAAGGCCGGCGAACTCGGCCAGCGCGTACGCAGCCAGATCCGCGTGCGTGTGGACATGGATCAACTGGTTCAGGAAGCAGTCGCCACCGCGAAGCTTCGCTATCACCTGCGATCAGGATGCGATCCACGTGGAACGAAGAGAGATGCAAGCCGGCTCCAGCTTTGCCGTCGCCGGCAATCCGGAGGAGCTGCGCACCGCGGTGCTCAACGTCATCGACAACGCCGTAAAATACTCGCCCGATGGCGCACATCTTTCGATCGTGCTCTCTGTCGAAAGCGATGCTTGGGTCATGGTCAGCGTCTCGGATCAGGGCCTCGGCATTCCACAGCCGCAGCTCAAGCGCATCTTCCGCCGCTTCTACCGCGTGCCCAACCGCAGCATCCTGCGCGTGAAAGGCACCGGGCTCGGTCTCTTCCTGGTGCGCTCCATCGCCCGGCAGCATGGTGGAGACGCTTTTGCGGAGAGCGCCGGTGAAGGGCGCGGTTCTACCATCCACCTGCAACTGCCGCGCATCCTCACTCCCGGCGGCCCATTCGAGCGCGGAGCCACCGTATGAGCGGCACGCCGCACGTCCTCATCGTTGAAGACGAAGAGCATCTGGCCCAGGGACTGAAGTTCAATCTCGAAGCCGAGGGCTACCGGGCTACCATCGCCCGCGACGGTGAAACTGCGCTGGAGATCACCGGCGCTCCCGATGCCGGCATCGATGTCATCGTGCTCGACGTGATGCTGCCCGGCTGCGATGGCTTTTCGGTGGTCGAACAATTCCGCGAGCGCGAGGACCGCACGCCGGTCCTGATGTTGACCGCCCGCGGCCGCTCCGAGGATGTGCTGCGCGGATTCGCCGCCGGTGCCGATGACTACCTGCCCAAGCCCTTCGATCTCTCCATCCTGCTGGCACGGCTGCACGGCCTCTTGCGCCGCTGGGCATGGCAGCGCCGGGAGCAGGATGCCGCGGCACCTGCCGAAGCGGAGGCGCCCTACTCTTTCGCCGGTCGCACCATCGACTTCGCCGCGCTGGAGCTGCGCGTCGACGGCCGCAGCATTCGCCTCACCCTCATGGAAACCGAATTATTGCGCTATTTGGTCCGTCATCAGGGACGGAACATCCCGCGCAAGGAGCTGCTGGAGCAGGTGTGGCGCATGCGCGAGGACACCGACACGCGCGCCATTGACAACTTCATCGTCCGGCTGCGCCGCTATATCGAAGAGGATCCCGCCAATCCTGTGTTCCTCCGGACCGTCCGCGGCATCGGCTACCGCTTCGAGCCGCAGCAGAGCTCCGAGGCTTCCGCCTGATTTGCATCCCCAATCGCTTGCATCGTAGTCACAAATCCCGCATCCTATACGCATAGGGGGTAGGGGTATATGAATGAGCTGTCCTTTCGTGAACTTACATTTCAGATCGAGGGCATGCACTGCGGGGCCTGCGTGCAGCGCGTCACCCGCGCGCTGAACCAGGTGCCGGGCACGCAGGTCGACGAGGTGCGCGTTGGCGCAGCCCGCGTTCATGGAGATATCTCCGCACCGGAGGCCTATCTGGCTGCAATCCGCAAAGCCGGATTCGAGGCACACCTTGTCGAATAGCTCCTCCGCGGCCGAGACTCCGCAGAAGCTCGCACCGATCGCCGAACCCATCGCGACATCCGTCGAAACGATCGTGCTGCCCATCCAGGGCATGACCTGCGCAGCCTGCCAGGCGCATGTGGAGCGCTCGCTGCGCGCTGCGCCGGGCGTGCTCGACGCGACAGTCAACCTGCTGGCGCACTCCGCGCGCGTGATATACGCGCCGGCCGAGTCCTCGCCGCAGGATCTGGTGGCAGTCGTCGGCGAGTCAGGCTATGAGGCGACGCTACCCACGCAAAGCACAGCCAGCCCATCCGCAAACCAGGCGCAAACTACGTCGAACAAAGACCGCCGTCTCCTCGCCACCGCGCTGCTCACCATCGTGGCCGCCGTCATCGTTATGGCGATCAGCATGCACCCGGTAGCCCAGAGCACTGCAATCTTGCTGGGTATAGTCACCCTGCTCGGCATGGCAACCGCCGGAGCGCCCGTCTACCAGCGCGCCTGGCGAGCAGCGCGCCACCGCAGCACCAACATGCACACGCTGGTCGCGCTGGGCACGCTCGCTGCCTTCGGCTACTCCGCCGTCGCCACGCTGTGGCCCGCACTGCTCGTGCGCCATCACATTCGCCCCGATCTCTACTACGACTCGGTGCTCTTCATTCTCGGCTTTCTGCTGTTCGGCAACTGGCTCGAAACGAGCGCACGCAAGCGTGCGCTCGATGCTGTCCGCACGCTCGCTGAACTCGAGCCCTCGCAGGCCCGCATCATGAAAGACGGCCGCGAGCTGAGCGTGCCAACCGCAACCGTGCTGCCGGATGACGTCGTTGTTCTTCGTCCCGGAGAGCGCGTGCCCGTCGATGGCATCGTCTTACGCGGCATCACCAGCGTGGATGAGTCGCTGCTTACCGGCGAATCGCAGCCGGTCGCGAAATCCGCCGGAGACACGCTCATCGCAGGATCGCTGAACTACGACGGCGCACTCGAATACCGCGCCACGGCGATCGGTGCGGAGAGCCGCCTGGGCCAGATCCTGCGCCTGGTGGAACAGGCGCAGTCCTCGCGCGCGCCCATGCAGCAACTGGCAGATCGCGTCAGCGCCATCTTCGTGCCCACCATCATTGCCCTCGCGCTGGCCACTTTCGTGATCTGGTCGTTCTTCGACGTCAGCCGCGCCTTCGCCATCGCCGTCGCGGTACTGGTCGTTGCGTGTCCCTGCGCCATGGGCCTTGCCGTGCCCGCGGCGTTGACCGTCGCCATAGGTCGCGGCGCGCAGCTCGGCGTTCTGTTCAAGGGCGGCGAGGCCCTGGAGCGCCTGGCTCATGTCGACACCGTTCTGCTGGACAAGACCGGCACGCTCACCGAGGGCAAGCCCAGCGTCGTCGCCGTGCTGCCCGCTGCCGGCTGGACCGACGACCGCCTGCTCCAACTCGCCGCGTCCGCCGAACAGCGATCCGAACACCCACTCGCTCGCGCCGTGCTTCATGCAGCCGAAACGCGACGGGCTCACGCTTCTGCCCAGCGAGAATTTCCAGGCACAGCCCGGCCGCGGGCTCGAAGCGACGGTCAATGGCGTGAAGGTTCTCGCCGGCAACGCGCGACTCTTCGAGGAACACGGCATCGCAATTCCTGGGTTGCCCACAGAGCCAGGCGCGACCGCGCTGCACATCGCGCATGCGGGCGTGTACGCGGGCACTCTCCTTTGCCGCGATACGCTTCGCAGCGATGCTGGCGCCGCTCTGCAAGCGCTCCAGGCGCTGCACCTCCGGCCCATCATGCTCACCGGCGATACCGCTGCTGCCGCGCGGCCATTGGCAGACAATCTCGGCATCCGCGAGGTCTACGCCGGCCTCTCGCCGGAACAGAAGCTGGATCAGATTCGCCAGCTCCAGCAGCAAGGCAGCGCGCGTCCTGATGGTGGGCGACGGCATCAACGATGCAGCCGCCATCGCGCAGGCAGACTCCGGCATCGGCATGGGAACTGGCACCGAACTCGCGCGCGAAGCCGGCGACGCCATCCTGCTGCACAGCGATCTCGCGGCAATCGTGGCGGCGGTAAAGCTGGCACGCGCCACCCGCCGCATCATGAAGCAGAACCTGGGCTGGGCCGCGGGCTACAACCTGCTCGCCGTGCCCATCGCCGCCGGCGCGCTCTGGACTGCCTTCGGCATCCTGCTCTCGCCCGCGGTCGCCAGTGCCGCCATGGCCCTCAGTTCGGTAAGTGTGTTGTTGAACAGCCTGCGCCTGCGGCATTGGAGGATTTTTCCTGCGGGCATAGAGCGTGCAACTGAAGCTGATGTGGCCTTTCGCTAAGGAAAGGCCACACAGAGATGCACTCCGCTACATCATGGCACAGAAAAATCCTCTGGAGGACAGCATGAAGACCAAGACGCGCAATGCGCAGAAACAACCAACCCAGAACAGCTCCGCGGCCGCATGCGATACGGATGGAAAGCTTGCCGTCGCCGTTGATCCCGAGCTCAAAGCAGCCGCCGTGCGCCGGCTGCGCCGTATCGCAGGACAGGTTCGCGGACTCGAGTCCATGGTCGATCAGGAGCGCTACTGCGCCGACATCCTGGTGCAGATAGCCTCCGTCCAGGAGGCCCTGCGTGGCGTAAGCCGCCTGCTGATGCGCAATCATCTGGAGCACTGCGCCACCATGGCCATCCGCGACGGCGGCGACAGCGCCAATGCCATGTACGACGAGCTGCTCGACCTCGTCTACCGGCACGCGCGCTAGGGCGCTGAGTCGCGATTCATCACATCACGTTGTCATCCTGAGCGTAACCGCAGGTGGAGCGAAGAACCTGCCCTGAGCCTGTCGAACGGATCTGCTGTATCTATCGTTCAATACCGGCGCGAAGCGCCGCTCAACCAGACACTTGCTGCGAACGCGGCTGCAATCTTCCGCGCGTGACGGCAATACGCACTAAACTAGCCGCAGGCCGACTGCCGTGCGCATCCTAAGACGCTACATCCTGAGCGAAGTGATCTCGCATGCCCTTGTTGGCGGTGCGCTCTTCACCTTTGTGCTCTTCATGCGCGACCTCGGCCAGATCCTTGAGCTGGTCGTCCGCGAAAGCGCCTCGCTGGCGAACGTGGGGGAAGTCTTCCTCTTCACGCTGCCCAACACCTTCAGCTACACCATCCCTATGGCGGTGCTGGTCGGCGTTCTGCTGGGGCTCAGCCGTCTTGCCGCCGACAGCGAGATCACCGCGATGCGAGCCGCTGGCATTGGCGTCTGGCGCTTCGTCGGCATTGTCTCGCTGGTCGCAGTTCTCGGCTCTGGGCATCTCGCTGCTCACCACGCTCTATCTCGCGCCCAAGGCCACGGAGGCGCTGGTCGAACTCGAAAATGCGCTCAAGACCTCCCAGGCCTCCTTCGAAATTCAGCCCCGCGTCTTCTACGAAGACTTCAAAAATTATGTGCTCTACGTGCAGAATGTCCGGCCCGCCACGGGAGCATCGCAGTGGCAGCGCGTCTTCCTTGCCGACCTGAGCAATCCCTCCTCACCGCTCATCGTCACCGCAGCCCAGGCCACCGTCGTGAACGGCGGCGACGGCGAACTGCGCATGCGCCTCCGCAACGGCACGCGCCATGAGTTCGTCGCCAACGATCCTAATCAGTATTCCGTCTCCACCTTCGCCGAAGCTGATCTTCCGCTGCAGATCGGCAACCAGGAAGACACGCACATCAGCCACGCCGACGCGCCTGTGCTCGCCATATCCACGCCGGAGCTATACCGCAAATCTCAGCGTGATGACGGCCGCTGGTATCGCATCGAGTTCTACAAGCGCTTCGCCTTCCCCGCCTCCTGCTTCGTGCTCATGCTGGTCGGCGTTCCGCTCGGACTCGCTTCCCGGCGCGGTGGAAAAAGCGCCGGCTTCGTCACCACCATCGCGCTGGTCTTTGTCTACTACTTCCTCTCGCTCACCGGCGTTTCGCTCGCACGACAGGGCAAGATCAGTCCATTCCTCGGCGTGTGGGCGGCGAATTTTATCTTCGCGGTCTTCGGCCTGATTCTGATCCGGCAGCTGAGCCGCGGCGGCATGGCGCCATTTGCATTCAGCTTCGGTGGAACGGGTGCGGGCAAGGGCCTGGCTATGCCGCGGCTTCTCCGCCCGGAACGCGCAGAGCGCTCCGGCCGCCGCAGCTTTCCCCTCATCCTGGACGACTACGTCCTGCGCGAATTCCTCGCCACTTTTGCGATGGTGCTGGTCACCTTCGTGCTCCTCATGCTGGTCTTCACCTTCTTCGAGCGCCTGGGCGATATCATCCGCAACCGCACGCCTCTGGTAACCGTCGGCGCCTATCTGTTCAATCTCATCCCGAGCATGGTTTATACCTTGATGCCGCTCGGCGTACTCGTCGCCGTTCTGGTTACATTTGGCATCCTGAATCGTTCCAGCGAACTCACCGCGATGAAGGCTACAGGAATCAGCATCTACCGTGTCATCGTGCCCGTGCTGGTAATTTCCGCCGTCCTCGCCGTCAGCCTGTTCCTGTTCGACGAGAGCTATCTCCCCGGTGCGAACCGCCGCCAGGAGGCGCTGCTCAGCGTCATCAAAGGCAAGCCCGCGCAGACCTTCCTGCGTCCCGACCAGCAGTGGATCTTCGGCGAGCAGGAGCCCGGCAAACCCGGCCGCATCTACTACTACCAGTTCTTCGACCCGGACCACGACCGCTTCGCCAATATCTCTGTCTTCGAATTCGATCCCGATAACTTCTCCCTCACCCGGCGCATCTTCGCAGACACCGCGCACTGGGACGCCCACCTGAATCAGTGGATCTTCGAAGACGGTTGGGACCGGCACTTCCAGGGCGAAGCTGTCAGCAGCTACGACCGGTTCTCTCTCAGCACATTCGCCACGCTCAGTGAACCGCCTTCGTACTTCAAAAAAGAGAACCGCCAATCGTCGGAGATGAATTTCATCGAGCTCTCGCGCTACATCCACGACCTGCGGCAGAGCGGCTTCGACACCATGCGGCTGCGCGTCCAGCTCGATCACAAGATCGCCTATCCGCTCATCACGCTGATCATGGCGGTGATGGCGGTGCCGTTCGCGCTCTTCATGGGCAAGCGCGGCTCGCTCACCGGCATTGCCGCCGCTATCGGAGTTGCCATCGCATACTGGGTCGTCGCCGGTACCTTCGAAGCGATGGGCAACGTCAACATGCTGCCCGCATTCCTCGCAGCCTGGTCACCCGATCTGCTCTTCGGCCTCGCCGGGGGCTACCTGTTGCTGAAGACGCCAACCTAGAAGCTCCATGAACATCGGCGCCCACAAGGTTCCGCTGCACCGTTCTGTCCGATCAAAAAACCAGATCACGGAGACATCCCATGATTCGCCATTGCATCGCAGCACTCACCGTCGTCGCAGCATCTCTGTCCAGCGCATACGCGCAGTCTGGAGCTGACAAAGTTGCGTCCGCGCAGCGGCAGGTTCTATTGCAGGCTGACCACTCCTGGAACGGCACGCCCTACACCCACTACCCGAAAGGGCGCCCGCAACTCACCATGCTCAAGCTGACGCTTGCACCGCACACGAAGCTGCCTTGGCACACCCATCCATTCCCGAACGCGGGCTATGTGCTCTCCGGCACGCTTACAGTGCATGACAAGGTCAGCGGCAAAACCAGGGTCTTTCATCAGGGAGAGGCCTTCGCCGAATCGGTTGATGACATTCATCGCGGCGAAACCGGCGATGAACCAGTCGTATTGCTCGTCACCTATTCGGGCACTCCGGGCGTGCCCACTTCCATCCCCGCCAAGGGAGAGCAGAAGGAATACTAGATGCAGAAGGAATACTAGATTAGGTGTAAGGCAGACTACTTGATCGAATCCGACTGCGCCTGGGTCTCGCCCGGCATTGCGATCTGCGGCACCAGCATGTCTTCCTTGCGATAAATCAGGTTGGTCGCATTCAGCGTCGCCAGCTCAAACCCATGCCCATGCGTGATGGCATCGGTAGGACACGCTTCGACACAATAGCCGCAGAAGATGCAGCGGTTGTAATCGATGTTGTAGACCTTCGCGTAGCGCTCGGCGCTGGAGATGCGCTTCTCGTCCGTATTGTCAGCCGCTTCGATGTAAATGCAATTCGAAGGGCAGGCCGCCGCGCACAGAAAGCACGCAACGCACTTCTCCAGCCCATTCTCATCGCGCTGCAGCACGTGCGCGCCGCGGAAGCGATCCTGGAAGTGCGCGCCCCGGTTCGGCCCCGGCCCGTCTGGATAGTTCTCCACCTCGGTCGGCTTGAACATCTCGCCAAAGGTGATCGACATTCCCTTGGCTACACCGGCAATGTTGCGGACGATCGACATAACAAAAGTATACGCGGTGCGCGCACCGGAACCGAACCTGCGCTCAGCGTCCTGCTGTCGCCGGCTTCCGCATGCTCTGCTTCCGGCTCTGCTCTGCCGCCATTTTGTTCAGGTCTGCCTCTGACTCATCCAGATACGCCTTGTAGCCCGCCGGATCGACAAACGGGTTCGGTCCGTCCGGATGCGCCTTCAGCCTGGCGAGTTTCTCATCCATCCCGAACTGCCATGGATGTGCCGCAAGAAAGATGTCACAGGGCAGCGTTCGCATGGTCGAATACTCGTCTTGTAGTCCTTGAGCATCTCCGGATACTTGGGATTGTTCACCACCTGATAGCCGGGCGCAGAGAGGCTGCAGGCAAAAACGACATGCCGCAGTTGTCCTCGATCGTGCGACGTCCATCGTCCATGTGGTGCACCCCCTGGTGTGCCCCGGCGTGAAGTGCGGCGTCATCGCAACTCCGCCCAGACGCACCGGCACTCCGTCCTCGAGCAGAGCATCGACCTTCACCGGTGGAAACCGCGCCCGGTTGGCAAAGGCGAAATCGTCTCGCCCGCCACGCTCGAGCAGCGGAGCATCGCCGGGGCTCGCCAGCAGCCGCGCATGCGTGGCCTCCTTCATTGCTCGAAAGCCGCCGGCGTGGTCCGAGTGCGCGTGACTCGACAGCAGAATGTGTATGTCCGACACATGAAAGCCGAGCTTGCGGACGCTCGCCTCCACCAGCGGAGCCGTCTCCTGATAGCCCGTGTCCAGCAGGATGTCGCCCGCCGGCGTGACGATCAGATACACCGCAAGACCCTTCACACCCACGTAATAGAGATTGTCCGCGATGCGGAACGGAGCCATCGGCTGATTCCACTCCGCATTGGCCGGCGCATACTGCGCCATTGCGGGAAGCGACACGAACAGAGTGCAGAGGAGAGCGAAAATGCGCAACATGCCGTCAACCTAGCAGACTGAAGCCGGTGCAATGCGAACGGGGCATCCAAAGTCTAATATATCGTGATACGATATATTAGAATGAAAGAAGAAAGACACTCCTCGGCCGACCTCATCGAGCGCCTGGCCGAATTTCGCTATCGCCTTCGCACCTTTGTGCAATTCAGTGAGCAGGCCGCCCACAATGCCGGGCTCCAGCCGCAGCAGCATCAGCTACTTCTGCAGATTGCCGGAGCGCCGGCCAATGCGCTCCCCACCATCGCCTACGCGGCCGAGCGTCTCGGCCTGCGCCACAACAGCGTGGTCGAGCTGGCAAACCGCTCTGAGGAGGAAGGGCTGCTGGAGCGCACCAGCGACGAGCACGATGCCCGCCGCGTCCTGCTGCGCGTCACCGCGAAAGGCGCGCGTCTGCTGCACAAGCTGGCCGCGCACCACCGCAGCGAGCTCGAAGTGATGGGTCCCGACCTCATCGAGGCGCTCACCCGCATCGAACATTGGCAGCAGCGATGGCCATCCCAGCACGCTGCCGCCGCGAGGCGCGCGATGAAAAGCCACTCCTCCACACTCCGCGACTTCACTGTCGACCGCCGCGTCTGGCTTATCTCCGGTCTGGCCATCATCGTCGGCATCGGCGGCGCCGCGCTGGCCGTGATTCTGCTACGCCTCATCGCCTTCTGTACCAACCTCTTCTACTATCACCGCTTCAGTCTGGGCGATGGTCGGGCCGGCCGGCAGCCCGCTCGGCTACTGGATGGTGCTGGTGCCCATCGTCGGCGGCGTCATCGTCGGCATCATGGCGCGCTACGGCTCGGACAAGATTCGCGGCCACGGCATCCCTGAGGCTATCGAGGCCATCCTGCTCAACGGAGCGCGCGTCGAACCGCGCGTCGCCGTGCTCAAACCCATCTCCGCCGCCATCGCCATCGGCTCCGGCGGTCCATTCGGCGCGGAAGGTCCGATCATCATGACCGGCGGCGCCTTCGGCTCGCTGCTCGCGCAATGGGTCAAGCTCACCGATGCCGAGCGCACCACGCTGCTCGTCGCCGGAGCGGCGGCAGGCATGTCCGCGACCTTCGCCGCGCCCTTCGCCGCTGTACTGCTCGCCGTAGAGCTGCTGCTCTTCGAGTGGCGCCCGCGCTCACTGATTCCCGTCGCCTTCGCCAGCGTCACCGCCGCCGTGCTGCGCGTCCTCTGGCTCGGTGCCGGACCGCTCTTCCCGCTCTCGTCGGACGCCATTCCCGGCGGCATACGCTTCGCCATTCTGGCAGCCGTGCTCGGCGCGCTCGTCGGACTCGCCGCCGCCGCCATGAGCCGCATGATGTACGGCTTCGAAGATATGTTCGGCAAGCTGCCCGTGCACTGGATGTGGTGGCCCGCCATCGGCGGCCTCGGCGTGGGCATCGGCGGCTTGTTCTTTCCCCACGGCCTCGGCGTCGGCTACGACAACATCGCCACCCTGCTCGCGGGCCGCGCCACGCTCGGGCTCATCTTCGGCGTCATCGTCTTCAAATCGCTCATGTGGGCCTTCTCTCTCGGCTCCGGCACTTCCGGTGGCGTGCTCGCGCCACTGCTCATGATCGGTGCCTCCCTCGGCGCATTGTCTGCGCATCTGCTCCACATGCCGGAAGGCACGCTGGCGCTCATCGGCATGGGCGCGATGCTTGCCGGTGCGCTCGGCTCGCCGCTCACCGCCATCGTCTTTTCCATCGAGCTCACCCACGCGCTGCCCGCGCTCCTGCCGCTGATCGTCGCCTGCATCGCCTCCTACACCATCACCGTCGCTCATCATGCCGCGCTCCATCCTCACCGAGAAGCTCGGCCGCCGCGGCCACCACCTCACCCGCGAATACGGCGTCGATCCGCTCGAAATGGTCAGCGTCGAAGACGCCATGACCGACGTTACAGACGAACATGCCCCCGCCCTCACCGAGCTGCCGCCCGTCTACACCTTCGGCGACGAAACCTGCCGCAGCGCGGCGGAGCGCATGGCCACCACCGGCCAGATACGCCTCGCCGTACTCGACCGCGACACCATGCAGCCGCGTGGCTATGTCTCGCTGCAGGACCTGCTGCTCGGCCGTCGCCGCTTCGTCGCACGGGAAGAGGCGCGGGAGCGCGTCTTTCGCCTGGCATCCTCGCGCGCAACCGAGCAGGACCCAGTCGTCGCCCGGGAGCATCCGGTCGAACACGTCGAGCGCTGATGCGGGGAGCCACTGCTTACCACATCGCCCGTCATCCTGAGCGTCAGCGAAGGGACCTGCAGTCGCCTGCTGCGCCGCGAGACCGGGTGCCCCACTCTACGCGCAGCGTAGGGTGGGGGTGTCCCCAACAATCCCGTCCGAAGTCCAGCGACTTCCGAATCCAATCCGCGCAGTGTGAGAGATCTACTTTTCCTTTCGGCATCGCCACAAATATGAGGACCTTTGCGTTGGGAGCGGCGTCAGGTCACCCAGGTTCTAAGACGTGAGCGACCAAAGGGAGCGAACCCAACAGCCCGCGCCGCAGGCGCATCCGCCCGTGCGGCAAGCACCTAGCCCCCTAGCTTGACCAGTGCCGCCGGGCTGGTCAGCCGGCGCTCCAGATGCCGCTCCAGCGTCTGCACGGAAAACCGGCGCAGGTCCCGCGCACGCTCCCGCGGCCACGCCTCATTCAGCAGAGCGGCCGCCGGCGCGTGAAAGATCTGCGCCGCCACCCGCTGCGATTCCACACTCAGCGTTCCCGACGCCAGCCGCTTGTGATGCACACACACCAGCCCGTCCGACAGCGCATGAAAATATGCGGGAGCGCCTTCCAGCAACTCGCTGCAAATCATGCAGCGCCGCAGCTCCGGCAGCCAGCCCATCAACCGCGTCATCCATAACGCGAAATACGTCACCGGCATCCATACGCCGCCCGTCTCTGCCGCCTCCAGCACAGTCAGCAGCAGGCGAAAAACCGCATCGTTCGGATCGTGGTCCGGCTGCGTTTCGTCGGTCACCTCGGCGAAGAAAGCCAGCGCGCTCAGCCGCGTGTAGTCCACCGCCAGCGACAACGGCGAGCGCAGAATCTCGAAGTAATCCAGCCGCACCAGCTCCTGCCGCGGCTTCTCTACAAAGCTGGCCCGCACATGCGTCATCGGTTCCAGCGCGCCGCCAAAGCGCCGCCGGCTCTTCGCCGCCGATTTCGCCACGCCCTTCAGCTTGCCGAACTCGCGCGTGAACAGCGCAACGATCTGGTCTGCCTCGCGGATCGGCCACGTCCGCAGCACAATGGCTTCAGCATTCATTGTTTGCTGTCACAAAGCAGCAACGCGCAACCCGAGGGCTGCGCGCTGGCAAAAAGCTATGTCCGCGACTAGCGGCCAAAATGCGAGGCGTTCTTTTCCGTGTAGCTCGCCCACTTCTCCGGCAGGTCATCGCCCGCGAAGATCGCCGAAACCGGACACACCGGCACGCAGGCGCCGCAGTCAATGCATTCCACCGGATCGATAAAGAGCTGTTCCGCCTCAGCGTGATCGGCCTCATCCTTCTTGGGATGAATGCAGTCGACAGGGCAGGCATCGACGCAGGCTGAGTCCTTCGTACCGATGCAAGGTTCCGCAATAATGTAAGCCATGAAACGAATCTCCAGTGCGTGGGGTCATCTCGATTGTAGCAGGGCGCAACCATTCTTTTGAGCGTCTTTCTATGCCCCAAGCGCCTCTCAGACGCAGTCAGTAGGTCCCCATCCGGATGCGAATCACAGTGTCCTGATCTTGCGGATTGACGTGACGCAGATTGATGCCCCGATCCGTCTGGTCACCGTTCAGAATACGCAGCGCGCGCCACTCACCGTTCTCGTACTTGCCCTCTTCCGCGCGCAGAATTTGCGCATGGTCCTTTGCATCGTTCGCCAGGCGCAGCGTCACGCGCGTATCAAAGCCTGCCACCATGAATGTGTCAGGATCGATCTGGGCAATCAGCACGCGTCCCATGTGGTCTGGCGTTCCCGGCGCGTGGCCGCCATCCGGCTGCGGATACCCGAAGCCGATCTCGGCGCGCCAGCGGCCAAGATCGATCGACGTCTCCGTCTGTCCTACCTCTTCCGTAGCGATGTGCAGCTTGCCATCGAAGATCCACTGCGCCAGATCGCGATCCATCGGCGCCAACAGCTTGTAATTTTCGGTATGCAGCTTCGGCACCTCGGCCGGCTGCAGTGACCAGCCTGTCTGATCCGTTGCAAAGGGTGAGTAGCCGATGCCGCCCGCTCCCATGTCATAAAAAATTCCCTTTGCGAAGGAGTCGCCCAGTCCCGTCTCCGGAATCCATATCGGATTGTCCGGCCGGTGATAGGCAGAAAGGATCTCGTTGAAGGTTTTGGTATCGCTGGTGTAGATATCCGGTCCCACCATGTCGATGTGCGTCGCCGCCGCCTTCCAGATATCGAGCACAGGCTGCGCCGGACCGCCGCTCGGGTAGTCGAAGCCCGGCCGGCTCCATCCACGAATGCGATAGCCATGCGGATATTCCATCCACACGTTGCAGTACATCGGCAACTGCATCTCAGCCTTTCCTGCGGCGGCGACTTCACTGATGTAATGCGCTACCGAGTAAGCCTGAAAATCCTCATCGGCATCGGCGCCAAAGACCTCCCGCCAGCTGCCCCCGTGCTTTCCCAACGCCTTCACCAGCGTTGCCGGCACCTGTCCGTTAAATTGCTTCTCCGCCGCGAGCGAATGATCGCGCACCGCATCGATCGCCCCCGATTCGTTCTCCACCTGCACCAGGATGATGGTGTGCTGATCGCCATCGATCTCGTGAACGTGATGCATCAGCGCGCGAAAGGCCGCCTTATCTGCCTCCAGATTCACATCCGAATTCGCGGAGAGCACCTGCACCGGCTCACCGCGCTCGTTGATCATCCGCGGATATTTCTCCGGCTGCGTCTTGATCCACTCCGGCACATAGTGGTCTTCGCCGTTCTTCCAGGTACCGAACCACAACAGCACCATGCGCAGGTTGTGTTGGCGCGCGCCTGTCACTAGCGCATCGACAGTCGAGAAATCGAACTGACCCGGCCGTGGCTCCATCTGCTCCCAGTAGACCGGCGCTTCGATCGTGTTCGCGTGCATCGCGGTGAGCGTCGGCCACACATCGGGCAGCGTGGAAGGCCACGAGCTCGAGTTATTGATCTGGCCGCCCAGCACAAAAAACGGCTTGCCATCCACCATCAGGGCAAAATGGCCATCGTGTTTCACAACCGCTGGAGCTTCAGCGGCGATGACAGGCAAGGCCAGCACAAGCGTGGCCAGCGAATCGAAGATGTATTTCAGTGCGCGCATGTAAGGCCTTTCATCGGCACAGACACGATAACCCAAAGCGCCACTTGAGTACGCGACCTAGCTTGCTGCCTTTCGCCGCGCCGCAAACTCCGCCGGTGTCGGCACCGGCTCAATATCCCGGCCGGCAAACATGTCCACGAAAAACCGCTGCAGCTCCGGAAGCAGAAGACCGTTTGTCGCCAGGATCTCTTTGCTCTCCAGCTTGAACGGACTGCCGTCAAATCCGGTCATCATGCCGCCCGCCTCGGTCACCATCAGCGCGCCCGCGGCTGTGTCCCACGGATTGAGATTGAATTCCCAATAAGCATCGAAGCGCCCCGCCGCTGTATATGCCAGGTCCAGCGCCGCCGCACCCGCGCGCCGCACCCCGTGCGAGCGCAGCGTGAGCTGCTGATAAAAGTGGATGTTCGGATTCTCATGCCGCTTGTGGCTGGGAAAGCCCGTCGCCAGCAGCGCCTCCTGCAACTGCGCCGTCTTCGATACGTGCAGTCGCCGTCCATTCAGAAACGCGCCGCTTCCCTTCTCCGCGACGAAGAGTTCGTTGTGTATCGGCTGATAGATCACGCCGGCGATCAGCTCGCCATCCTGATCGGGCGCAAGCCCCGGCGGCCGATGCTCCAACCCCAGCGATACGCAGAAGTAAGGAAAGCCATGCGCAAAGTTCGTCGTGCCGTCCAGCGGATCGACATACCAGCGATACTCCGCATCCAGCCGCGCGCGTGTGCCCTCCTCGCCGAAGATGCCGTGGCTGGGAAAGGTCTCGTGCAGCTTTTCGACGATCAGCTTCTCACTGGCGCGGTCCGCCTCCGTCACCAGGTCGACATCGCCCTTGTACTCGGTGCGCACCCCACGCTCGTAGAAATCATGAATCAGCAGCCCGGCTTCCAGCGCAATCGCCGCCGCGGGCACAGCCATACCCAAATTCAGCGAGTCCGGTAACTGGCTAATCATGCCGCGCCTCCTCCGCAGTGTTGCGCACGGCATCGTTTTTTGGCCCGCGCTTTCCCTGCTCCGTGATGGTGCGGATCTGCTGCTTGTAGATGAATAGGTTCGGCCGTCCCTCGCGCGTCAGCCGGATCATGCGTTCATCGAAATACTCGATCCACCCCGACACGCTCTCCCCATCGCGCAGCTTCACCGTCACCGGTACCTGCTTCTCGGAGAGGAATCGAAGATAGGCGGCTTCCTGTCCAGTATCGCCGGGTGGCGGCGCTTGCGGCTGCTCCGCCGCGGTGCATTCTCACTCGTCATGCCGCGATTGTAGCCGACCGCTAGCGCGCAGCGGACGGGTAATACCCCGGCCGGTTGCGTATGCTGTACTTCGCATTGTTCGCCGCATCGCTCATCTTCACCGCAATGGAACGGAATCCATCATCCTCTTCCGCCGCGCGCTTATGCGGATAGTAGCCCAGCAGATACTGCGTCCGCAGATCATCGGCAATGCGATGGAAGATCTGGTCCAGCGATCGCTGGTCCGCGTAGTAAGCGCGTCCGCCCGTCTGCTCGGCAAGCGTAATCATCGCGTGCTCGCCCGCCAGGTCGCGGCCCGCGCTCGCCGCCACCGGTACGTCGATGATGCTGTAGATCATCACCTCGTCGCGCACCGCCTCATCCAGCGCATCCTGGTAGCTCACGCCGTTCACGGTGTTGTCCCCATCCGAGATCATCAGCAGCACCCGCCGTCCGTGCTGTGGCCGCAGCAGCTCGGAAGACAGCGAAACGCTGCTGTAGAAAGCCGTGCCTCCGCTCCCCGGGTGCAGCCCGCCCAGTCCGCCCGCGATCCGCTTCGCCTCGCCGGTAAAGCCTGTCACCTCGTTCGTGCCATCCGCAAAAGACACAACATCCGCGCGGTCCTGCGGCCGCAGCACGTCCTTCGCGAAGCGCTGCGCCGCCTGCTGCTCCGCGGCAAAATCCTTGTACACGCTTCCGCTCACATCCACAGCCAGCACAATCGCCAGCGGCGCGGAAGTGTCGCGCTCAAAGACCGCAATGGTCTGCGACTTGCCATTCTCGAAGAGCTGAAAATCCTCTTTCGTCAGACCGCCGATCGGAGCACCCGCCTTGTCCGTCACGCTGGCGAAGACATTCACCAGGGGAACTTCCACATGGAATGTCGGCTCCTTCTGCGCCACGCACGCCGCCACGCACACCCCGGACAGAAGCAGCGCCACTCCAGCGGCAAGCTCTCTCATGAGGACGACCCGGGCTGCAGCGCCGCTGGAAACGGCTCGCCGTCCTTCCACACTGCGCCGTCGGTGAAGTACTCCTTCTTCCATACCGGCACCGTGCGTTTCAGAGTATCGATCAGCCAGCGACATGCATCGAAGGCCGCCGCGCGATGCGCCGAGGTGACCACAATTACGATGCTGCTCTCCCCAATCTCCAGCCGCCCCAGCCGATGCACCACGCCCACGCGATCAACGGCAAATCGCTCCCCGGCCTCACGCGCCAGCTTCTGCATCTGGGCCAGCGCCATCTCCTCATAGGATTCGTAATCGAGATAGAGCGTCTTCCGTCCCCGGGTGTTGTCGCGAACAATGCCGTCAAACACCACCACCGCGCCATCGCCCGGCTGCTTCAGCTTTGCCACCAGAGCATCGCGATCGATCGGCTCACGTGTCAGGGCCACACTCGGTGGCGTGGCAACAATATCCGCACCACCCGAAACCGGAGGCAGCAACGCCACCTCATCTCCCTCATGCAACACCGCAGAGGCCACCGCATACTCGCGATTCACCGCCACCGCCAGCGCAGACCACACCGGATGTGTCTCGTTTCCGCGAAGCCGTTCCATCAACTGCGCAACAGTCGCGCCCTCCGGCAGCATCACTGCTTCCCCGCTCGACGAAAGAAGGTCCTTCAGCATACCGAAGAAAAGAACACGCACCTGCATACTGTGCAGCTTAGACGGTTCGATGGAAGGAAGGTAGTGACCACCGGGCAGGGTGCCTTACCGCAGGCGGGTAGGGATGTTGTCAAAAGCAATCGCGGCGAAGGCGCCACCATCTCCGGCTGTCAATTACAAAGCGGAACGAGACCGAATCTACCGCGGCACCAGCACGGCATGCTCCGGAATCTCCTCATCCGTGTGCGCCTTCAGCCCGCCATAGCGCCGCTCGCGCTGCTGATACTCCGCGATCGCCTCCAGCAGATGCACACCGCGGAAGTCCGGCCAGAAGCGCTCGGTCACAAAGATCTCCGAGTACGCAATCTGCCACAGCAGGAAGTTCGAAATCCGCATCTCACCCGAAGTGCGGATCACCAGGTCGGGGTCCGGCATGTGCGCCGTATAGAGATGCCGGTGCAGATCCTCTTCCGTGATCCCCTCTGCATTCCGCCCCTGCGCCGCGCGCTCCCGCGACAATGCCGCAAACGCGTCGATAATCTCCGACCGCGCCCCATAGTTCAGCGCCAGGGTAAGCACCGTGCCCGTGTTCCGCGCCGTCGCTTCGGCCGCCGCCTGCATCTGCTCCTGCACCTCGATGGGCAGCTCATGCGTGCGGCCGATGTAGGCAATGCGGACATTGTTGTCGTTCATCCGCTTCACATTGTTAATGAGATAAGAACGCAGCAGCCGCATCAGGAAGTTCACTTCCGTCTTGGGACGCTTCAGGTTGTTCTCAAGAGAAAAAGCGTAAAGCGTCAGCCACGGCAGATCGATGCGCGACGACGTCTCGACAACATATTGTACTGCCTCGGCGCCCTGTTGGTGCCCCAGAAAGCGCTTCAGGCTGCGGCGGCCGGCCCAGCGGCCGTTGCCGTCCATAATGATCGCGATGTGTGCTGGCATTCGCTCAGGATTGAGCGACCGGTAGATAGCCTGCTCCTCCGGCGAGAGCTCATGGGCCCGGCTGGCTGACTTCATTTGAGAACGCCCTTCCCTCTCAGCCTCGACCGTAGCACACGGCGGAGCGCCTCGCAATGCACGCGGCCGTCTGGAGAAAACGGCCGCGTGCACTGCAAAGCAGCATGAAGGCTGCTTGAAGGAACTGGTCGCTTTTTTACGCGACCGCGGTGCGCCGGCGGCCCATCGCCATGTCGCGCACCTGGTTCAGGAACATCGAGCGCTGCAGCGCATCCAGCTTGGAGATCAGCGGTGCAATCTCCGACAGGAACGGATCGGTGAGCACGGAAAACGCCTCGTCGTGCTGGCGGTTGCGCGCATCGTGCAGCAGGTTGCACATGTCCACTTCAAGCGCCGTTGCCAGCCGCTCCAGCGAGGACAAGGTCGGCATCGCCTTGCCGTTCTCGATCTTCGAGATGTAGGTGCGGGGCACCTGCATCCGCCCGGCAAGCTGCCGCTGCGACAGGTTGCGGCCACGCCGGGCATCGCGCACTGCGCGCGCTACCTGCAGACCGCCCTCTTCCGCTTCCGGTTCATGGGAGGCAGAGGTCGCGGCCGGCATGACCGGTTCAGGTTCTTCCATCTCCAGGGATTTGCGGCACCGCCTGCATAGAGCATTCATCGTGCGGAATTGCACGAGACTGCAGTGGCTGCAACGTAGTACCTCGCGCGCCTCGACGCTTGCTAAGGTAGTTGCCATAAGTTGTACGGAGGCCAGAGCGGGCATCCCGCGCCACAGAGAAAATCCTGTCGCGCATAGCTACAGTGCCCGAGGGTCGATTTTGATGTCAAGTGAAATTCCAGTGGAAAGCGCCTGAATCTTCTAAACAGAAGGCTGAAAACCCGGAGATATCGGCAATGTCCCCTATCAACTCAGACACGAGAGTGCAATTGACCAATCAGATACCTCCCTTTTCACCCACCCGCGATGCAGCCTGGACCCTCCTCACCGAGTTCACGCAGAGCCCCAGCCTGCTCAAGCACGCACTGGCGGTCGAAAGCTGCCTCCGCGCCTATGGCGAGCACGAGGCCCGCCGTCTTGGCCTCGTCGGCGATGACATCGCTCGGTTCGTTGATCTCTACAGCGCCACCGGCCTGCTCCACGATTTCGACTACGAGCGCCATCCCTCGCCAGAAGAGCATCCCTGGGTCGGCGTCCGCGTGCTCGAAGAGCGCGGCTGGCCTGCGGAGCTCCGCCACGCCATCCTCGGCCACGCCCAATACACCGGAACGCCGCGTATCTCGCACCTGGACAAGACTCTCTTCGCATGCGACGAGCTGGCCGGCTTTCTCACCGCCTGCGCACTCATCAAGCCCAGCAAATCCATCCACGATGTCGAAGTCGCCGGAGTCAGGAAAAAGCTCAAAGACAAAGCCTTCGCCCGCGGCGTCAACCGGGACGACGTAATCAACGGCGCGACCGAATTGGGAATCGATCTTGACCAGCACATCGCCTTCTGCCTCGCCGCAATGCGGCGGGACGCGGAAGCATTAGGATTGTCTGGCCCCCAAAATAGATGAACCAGATTCGATAAACCGGTTCTTTTCCCATGCGCCCACACCATACGAAGAGAGGCAGGCTCGCGGTCTTTGCCGCGGCAACTCTGTTTTTCTTCGCTGCCGGCGCATATGGCCAGGTCTCGTCCATCACCACAAAGCTCCTCGGCCGCATCGATAGCCGGCGAATCGCCGAAGGAGCACCCTTCTTCGTCAAGACCATCTCCGTGTGGAAAGAAGGGCGATGCACCATCCCCATGGGGACGACTCTGGAGGGCCGGGTCGCCAAGGTCGTGAAACGCGGACCGGGCGTAAAACGCGAAGAAATCGACTTGCGATTCTTGCGAATCCCGTGCCCCGGGGATGACACCCAGGAACTCACGCCTCTCCTTACGGCCATGCATGGGCCGCAAAAAAACTCCAATGACGATATGCTCGCGCGGGAAGTAATTCTCAGCGCGTTCGCGTCCGTGGCTGGATCGCACTCCGCCAGTCCCGGCAGTTCTGGCGGTCCAGCAGCCCCCGGCACGCTCGGCAGAAACACCGGCACACTCGGCCGCGGCGGCTTTACTCCCATGGCGGCCAATCAGGACTCCATTCGCGCTGGCGAGGTCCGTGACTTTCCCGGCATCAAGCTTTCGCTGCCCAGACTAACCTCCGACCCAACCGTTCTCACCTCTAACGGCGAACTCCTCTTCGATCCGGATGCTCGTCTCGTGATCGTCATGCGCGCAGCCCCGAGCTACGCCTCCCACTCTCCTGCGGTCGACACGGCTCATTCTGCATCGCCTTCGAACTCCTCTCGCGCGGACGGATCTCTCAGGGCGCAAGCGAGCCGCCCTGCTCCGCCGCCGCTGATTGAAAACTGCGTCAGCGGAGGATGCATAACAGCGCCGGATACCACTCAGGTCATTGCAGAGCAGGCACAGACGGAGACTTCGCTGCGCGAGGTGGGATATCGCCCGCGCATCACCCGAACCGTTGTGGGTGGCCTCGAGGACGAGGACGCCATCGCGTTTCTCGGCGACGACCAGATCTTCGTCACCTTCAATACCCATGCGCTCGTCCCTCGGAGCGAGACTGACGCCCAGCGCGGCAACGCGCCCCGGCCGATACGCGGCGTTCTCCTTTCCGCGATCGATGGGCGTCGCTTGCGCGTCGTCGATTGGCTCGTGCCGGAGCAGGGACCCTATCTATGGCCGCTCGATAACGGCCGGCTGATGGTGCACGTGGGCAACGCGCTCGTTGTCTATACTCGCGATCTCGAGGAGGAGGCGCGATGGGAAATCCCCGGTCCCCTGCTTTTCGTCACCCTATCGCCGTCACGCAATTCCATCCTCGCCGCTGTCAAGCAAGAGAAATATGACGCCGCAACCTTTCGGCGCCTGGCGGATTTCGTCGGCTCTGCAGAGAAGGTGCAGGAAGACTGCGACCTGATTGCACTGAACGGTCGCCTGGAGCAGACCGGCTCTCATCGCTTGACCGAGATTCCTGCGCCACCCGCCCTCCTCGATGCGGGCATGATCACCGCGACCAGGGGGACACGGAGCCGATGGAGGATCGAGCAAGCGGCGTGGGACCAGCACAATCGGCAATTGGCCCAGCTCGCCTCCGCCTGCCCTCCACTCATCCAATCGCTTCCCGGCAACCTGCTCTTCCTCAGCGGGTGTGAGGCGGACTCGAGGAGCAAGTGGTACCGCGTATTGCGGTCCGATGGAAAGACCCTCTTGCGCGGCGCAACCACCAATCAATCCATTCCGGAGTACGTCGGCGCCTCCTCCACCGGCAATGTGTTTGCGATCGGAGTGGAGCGCGCAGACCGCGACGTGGATTGGGATACTGGCATGCACATCGCAGATCTGGGATCGATGACCGTCGCGGTGTATCGCGCAGCCGATGGCAAACAGTTTTACGCCACGAAGGTTCCCAGCCATACTGTGGACCGGCGCGTCCTGGCCCTGTCGCCTTCCGGAGACCGCCTCGCCGTCCTCACCGACAGCACCGTTCGCATCTACCGCACAAAAAGATAGGATTAGCCCGGGCCCCGATTCCGCTTAGCAGCAGGCATCTGATGGTCCGAGGCTTCATCCGCACGGGCGTACTCGCGGCCGTCGCCGCTCTCGGTCCGCTCTGCGTCTCCACAAATGCGCAGCAGGGCGCGATCCGCAGCGACGTTCTCGGACGGATCGACAGCCGGCGCGTCTCCGAAGGCGGCTCCTTTTTCGTGAAGACCACCTCGGCATGGCAGCAGGGGCGGTGCGGCGTCCCAAACGGCGCCATCCTGGAAGGACGCATCGCCAAGGTGCAGCGAAAGGGGCCCGGTGCGAAGCGTGAAGAGATGGACCTGAGCTTCCTGCCGGTCCCCTGCGCGGGCGATGAAGCTCAGCAGATAATTCCCGTCCTCGTCGCCATGCAGGGAGCACAGCACGACCCCCGCGAAGACTTCATCATGCAGGAGCAGATGGCCAATGCACTCTCCTCCCAGCTCCGCAGGGTGCCTAACTCCACGGGCAGCTCCGGGGGAGGCTCCCGCACCCCTGGAACTCCCGGGAGCATGGGAGGGTCCAGCGGAAGCCTCGGGAATTTCTCTCCTTCCTCTTCCAACCAACGACCGCTCCGCGCGGAGGAGGTGCGCGGGGTCCCAGGTGTCAAATTGTCGCTTCCCATTCTGACCACTGACCCGACCGCGCTTTCATCCTCAAGCCAGATCATGATCGATCCGGAGAGCCATTTCCTTCTCGTCCTTCAGTTGGCTCCGCGCCCCAACCCCTCCGACTCTCCCGCGGCGGAGAGGGCCACCATCACCCGTCCCGTGACAGAACCAGCGGCACCTCCACTCAAGCCGCCAGTCGAAGAAGATGTGGAGATCGAGAAATGTGTCGAGACCGGCTGCGCCTTTGCCGATAGCCCTGCGGCCGTGGTCGACAACCAGCTCGAGCGGAGTCTCTCTCTCCACGCCCTCGGCTACAAGGTCCGTGGAAACCGCGTGCTGCGCTCACTCGCCGAGGACGCGGCAGTCCGCTTTCTTGGCCGAGATCAACTGCTCATCACTTTCAACGCCCACCCCTTGATCGTGCGCTCGCAGGATGAATCCGCGCGACTTGCCAGCCCTCGAATCATCCGTGCCCTCCTGTTCTCCACCGCCACCGGTAAAATCATCCGCGCGGAAGACTGGCGTGTTCCCGGCGAAGGCCCCTATCTCTGGCCGCTCTACGGCGGCCGCGTGCTCGCTCATGTGGGCGGCATACTAGCCGTGTACGGACCGGGGCTCAAGCAGGAACGGCAGTGGGTACCGGCAGGCGAGCTGCGGTTCCTGCGCGTCTCTCCCTCGCGCCATCTCATCGTCGCTGCTATCGCGCACGAGCGTCATACGCCGGAACAACATCGCCGCATCGCCGAGTTTGTCGGACCCGGGCGTCCGGTCGATGAGGACGTCGATCTCACCTTGCTCGATGGTCAATTGAACGTGCAATCCACCCGGCGCCTCCAGACCTGGCCCACGTTGTCAGAAGTTCTGGATACAGGATTGATCGTGACCGAACGCGGCCTGCATGACCGATGGACCCTCAGCGAATCCGGCTGGGATGCAAAGCATCACCAGATCGTGCGCGTCGATTCCGGTTGTCCCCTGCGCGTCGAGACGCTTCCCACCAATCTCATCCTCATCGTCGGCTGCTCGCTCGATGAAACCCGCGCCTGGTACAAGATCGTCCGATCGAATGGCAAAACGCTCCTCACCGGCAACGTCCCCAGCAATGGACTGCTCGAGCAAGCAGATGCGCCCACCGGCGCCAGTGTCTTCGCTATCGGCATCGCAGAGGCATCCCACCCGGTGGATTTCGTTCAGGGAATTGTTGCCTCCGATTTTCAGAACGTCGCAGTCTCCGTCTATCGCAGCTCGGATGGCCATCGCCTCTTCGCGACCCGCTCCGCAAACGGCGCTGTTAACCGGCAAAGCTTCGCCCTGAGCGAATCCGGCGACCGCCTCGCCCTCCTCAGCGGCGATACGGTCTCCCTCTATCGCATCGGCGGGCTCGGTCCTTAGTGCTGAATAGCTGGGTGCTCCATCCCTGGAAGAGACGTGGGTGCGGTGGAAACCATCCCACCCGGGCCACAAATCCGAACGTGAGCGACCAAAGGAAGCGAATCCAGCGTCCCGCGCCGCAGGCGCAGTTGCCCGTGCGGCCAGCACCGCCGAAGGCGCATGTGCCCGGAGGCCAGTCCCTGCTATGCTGGCGAGTTTCCTATGCCCAGTCCCGAAAACCCGCAGCCAACTCCCGCGCTCAACACCACCATCGCCTCCAAACTCGACCCCAAGGCGAAGCGCCAGCAATCCAACTCTGCTGCAATGCTCGCCCTGCTCGCTGCACTCCGCCAGCAGGAGGCGACCATCCGCGAAGGCGGCGGCACGAAGGCCATCGACGCCCAGCACGCCAAGCAGCGCCTCACCGCACGCGAGCGGCTCGCGCTCCTCCTCGACCCCGGAACAGAACTCTTCGAATTAGCACTCTTCGCAGCCTTCGGCATGTACGAAGACTGGGGGGAGCCGCTTCCGCCGGCGTCATCTGCGGACTCGGTCGCGTCTCCGGCCGTCTCTGCATGATCGTCGCCAACGACGCTACCGTAAAGGCCGGCGCCTTCTTCCCCATGACCGCCAAGAAGGTCCTCCGCGCCCAGCACATTGCGATGGAGAACCATCTCCCTACCCTCTACCTCGTCGACTCCTCCGGCATCTTCCTGCCCTTGCAGGAAGACGTCTTTCCCGATCAGGATGACTTCGGCCGCATCTTCCGCAACAACGCGCGCATGTCCGCGATGGGCATCCCGCAGATGACCGCCATCATGGGCATGTGCGTCGCTGGCGGAGCCTATCTGCCCGTCATGACCGATCACGTCCTGATGACCGAAGGCAGCGGCCTGTTCCTCGCCGGCCCCGCTCTGGTCGAAGCCGCCATCGGCCAGAAATACTCTGCGGAAGAACTCGGCGGAGCCAGCATGCACGCCGAAATCTCCGGCACCGTCGACTTCAAAGAGCCCAACGACCACCTCTGCCTCGCCCGTCTGCGCTCGCTCGTCTCCAAGCTCGGCCATCCCGCGCGCGCCCCCTTCGATCGCACAACTTTCGATCCTGCAAAAGACGCGCCGAAATATTCCGCGAACGATCTCTACGCGCTGCTCGATCCCGATCCCGCCCGCGCCTCGAATAACACCTACGACATGCACGAGCTCATCGCCCGCATCGTCGATCGCTCCGAGTTCGACGAGTACAAGCCCGACTATGGGCGCACCGTGCTCTGCGGTTACGCGCGCATCGGCGGCTTCGCTGTCGGGATCGTCGCCAACCAGAAGCAGCACCAGCCACACACCAGCCACACCGGCGAGAAGCGCGTCGAGTTCGGCGGCGTCATCTACGCCGAGAGCGCCGACAAGGCCGCCCGTTTCATCCTCGACTGCAATCAGAACCTCATCCCCTTGATCTTCATCCACGACGTCAACGGCTTCATGGTCGGCCGCGATGCCGAGTGGACCGGCATCATCCGCTCCGGCGCCAAGATGGTCGCCGCCGTCTCCAACTCCACCGTTCCTAAGATCACCGTGATCGTCGGTGGCTCCTTCGGTGCCGGCAACTACGCCATGTGCGGCAAGGCGTACGACCCGCGCTTCATCTTCGCCTGGCCCACCGCGCGCTACGCCGTCATGTCCGGAGCCTCCGCCGCCAGCACCCTGGTCGAGATCCGCATCCGTACGCTCGAACGCGGCGGCCACAAGTTAAGCGACGAAGAAAAGCAGGAGATCCGCGCCGGCATCCAGGCCACCTACGACGCACAAACCGACATCCGCTATGCCGCCGCGCGTCTCTGGGTCGATGCCATCCTCGATCCCGCAAAAACCCGCGAAGCGGTTCTATCAGCGCTCGAATCCGCCGCCCACAATCCCAACGTGGAACGCTTCCACCCAGGCGTCCTGCAGACTTAAAAATTGCTTCAGCGTGGGTGCCCCATCCTGAGCGAAGCGAAGGGTTTGTTCCTGGAAATATGCGCGCCCTGTTCTGACCGAATACCGTTAGCGAATTCCCAACGAGTTACCTCAAAGCCCGTTTTTCGCTAACTAGCGTCACGTCATCCGTACTTTTCTCACGCGCACGGGAGTCATCCCGTATTATCCCGGAGAATGCGTCATGCGAAGGATGCCTGAATCGACGAATATGAGAACGCTGCTCCGCTGGTTTCCCGCTATCTCCTGCTCGCTCAGCATTCTGATCGGCTGCGGCTCCGGGACCACTTCCGCGCCGGTAGTCTCAGCTCCCGCGCCGGTCAGTCCTCTTTCCACGACGAAGCCGAAGTTTGCTTACACAACCAATCAGGGAGCGAGCCTATCCGGCTATTCAGTCGATCCGTCAACGGGCGCGCTGACTCCACTCAGCGGCTTTCCCGTTGCTGTTGGATTGAATCCATATGCCATCACTCACGATCCTCAGAATCGTTTCCTGATCGTTAGCGACAATGCGGCATTCATGCTGCACGTATACGCGATCGATCCCACTACCGGGGCGCTGAGCGAAATCAGCCCGTCCCCTTACAACACCATGATTCAGCCGGGTCCGATGGTCATCGATCCTCCCGGAACTCACCTCTATCTCTACCGCACAGGGGGGAACGGTGTATTCCCTGGCGTAAATGGCAACCAGATGTTTGCCTACAACCTAAGCTCGACAGGAGTCTTGAGCGCTGTCAAAGGCATGCCATTACCCATGGGACCTCCAGGAGCTCAGTTTGTTCCCGCTACTGGAATCGCGGTCAATACAACCGGAAAATTCCTCTACCTTCAGGACATATCCAACCTTTACACCTTCAGTATCGACGCCGTTTCCGGTGCCCTCTCTTTGCTGCAAACCTTGCCATCGCAGTACGGTGGAGGAATTGCCCTGGACCCCGGCGGAATCTATCTCTACGCAGCAGGCTCCAATTCACTCTTATCGTATGGAATCGATCCGTCCTCCGGACTGCTGAGCCTGACGAAATCGACACCTACAGCGGAGCAGGCTGGGGCGTACACCATCGCCCTCGCGCCGGGCGGAAACTCTGCCTACACTATCGAGAACAACAACGATCTGGTCTCTTATGCTGTGGCTGGCGGTGTCTTCGTTCCCGTGGGCGCGATCTACCCCGGCGTATATGGTCTAAACATTGCGGTTGATCCTTCCGGCGGCTTTGTCTATGTCCCGCAAGCCTGCAGTAACTGTCCGAGCGGCGTATATAACGTCATTCACCAGTTCTCAATCACGAGGACGGGGGGACTTGCTCCGCTTACTGCTCCTACAGTCGCGGCGGGAAGGACGCCGTTCGGCATCACGGTAAGGAGCCAATAGCCGAGCACTGGTGGAAGGCCGTTCCTGAAAAGTCCCGTTTTCGGAAACTTCACGGGCTCCGCCGGAATTCGCCAAGAGTATCCCTTTTGGACCATGGGATCAGCCCCTCATTGATCAGCCAGATGCCGGGCATCGATCTAAGCAGCATGAAACCGGCGCACCCCGCTATCCTTAAATCATGGCGTCACGAGCAGAAGCACTCCCCCGTCAACGAACTGCAGCCCGCAAGAAAAGTCGCGGCAGAACCCCGCCTGCCTGGGCCATCGTGTGGGCGCTCGTCCTTGCCGGCTTCGTCGCCGCGTACTTCACCGTCCACTATGCGGAAGTCGCTCCCCTGCTCGGCCCCAGCGGCCTCTTCCGCCTGCGCCTCATCGCGCCGCTCGCCATGCTGGCGCACCAGCCGCAGCTCGGCCTGCCCGACGCCACAGCCGACACCATCGCCCAAGTCCTCATGTACGCGCAGTTCCCGCTCTACGGCCTGCTGCTCGGCCTGCTCTGGCGCGCCGCCGGCTTCCTCCGCGCATCCACGGTCGTCGTGCTCACCCACGCGCTCGCCATCGCCGCCGTCATGATCCTCTCCCAGCTCTAGCCGCGCCGCAGAAGCGGGTCGACTTCCGCGATTCAGATCCAACAGCATGAGCCCCGCTTCTGGCTAGCAACTTCCGCTTCTTGAAAATCGTGCTCCTCGCTTAAGAGGGCGTGCCTGGTCTCCTTCGAACGCGCGGGTACCATCCCATGCTGGGGCGTCCCACACGCAGGACACGCTTCGGCCTTCGGCCCGATCTCTGCTCCACAGCACGCACAAAAAGCCGCCATTACGCATCTCCTCTTGCAGTCAAGGTCTTAGCAATGGATGACGCAACCGCGTCCCGCGATTCGATGTTCGGGCATTTCGAAGTATCCTCCCACCGTCGTCGTCCTGAGCAAAGCGAAGGACCTGCAGTTGCAACGGGCGCCCACAAATCCACGAGGAGCGCGGCCCAAGGAAGCGAACCGGACAGCCCGCGCCAAAGGCGCGTGTGCCCGGAGAGCCAGTCCCTGATACCCTCGTCTATCCCCCTCGTTTTCGTTCCATGAGCAACGCCGTCAAAATCATCGAATGCCCGCGCGATGCCTGGCAGGGCCTGCCCATCGCCATCCCCGCCGAGGTCAAGGCCGACTACCTGCGCGCCCTCGTCACCGCCGGCTTCCGCCGCCTCGACGCCGTTTCCTTCGTCTCTTCAAAGGCCGTTCCGCAAATGGCCGACTCCGAGCAGGTGCTCGCCCTCGCCGATCTGCCGTCCCTCACTGCAGACGAGCTTGAAGTCATCGGCATCGTCGTCAACGCCAAGGGCGCGGAGCGCGCCATCAACAGCGGTGGCGTCAACACGCTGGGATTTCCCTACTCCATCTCGCCCGGCTTCCTCGAGCGCAATCAGCACCAGACGCCCGAAGAAGCCATCGATATCATCGACACCGTCGGCTCGCTCGCCTACAAGGCCGATCTCGACGTCGTCGCCTATATCTCCATGGCCTTCGGCAATCCCTATGGTGATCCCTGGAGCATCGATGAGGTCGTCGCCGCGTGCGATCTGCTAGCCGACTCCGGTATCGAAACCATCTCGCTCGCCGACACCGTCGGCCTCGCCACTCCCGGGCTCATCGAAGAGGTCGTCGCCGCCGTCGTCGCGAACAGTCAACACTTCGAGCTCGGCGTGCACCTGCACGCACGTCCGGATCAGGCCGCCGCAAAAGTCGTCGCCGCCTACCGTGCCGGCTGCCGGCGTTTCGACTCCGCCATCGGCGGCCTCGGCGGATGCCCCTTCGCACAGGATGTCCTGGTCGGCAACGTTCCCACGGAGACCGCGCTCGCCGCCCTGGCCTCGCTCGGCGCAGCGCTCCCGCCGTTGAAAGATCTCGCCCCGGTCCTCGCCGCCAACCGCGCCATTGCCGAAAAGTACAGCGGCATGAAACAGTAGACCGTTTCTTCGGAGCGTAGAACCTGCAAGCACATCACAGGGTCTGTCATCCTGGGCGAAACCGAAGGGTGGAGCGAAGAGCCTGCCCTGAGCTTGTCGAAGGGACCTGCAGCATCTATCGAAACAGCATTGGCTTTGAAGAACAACGAAGGGCGGCCATCCATGACAAACTACACAACCATCCTCGTCGAAGAAACACAGACTGAAGCGGGTCGCATCCTCACCATCACCCTCAACCGCCCGCAGCGGCGCAACGCGCTCACCGCCACCATGATCCAGGAGTTGACGCTGGCCCTGCGCGTCGCCGAAGACAGCCGCTGCGGCATCGTCGTGCTGCGCGGCACAGGCGAGCACTTCTGCTCCGGCCTCGATCTCTCCGAGCTGCGCGCCATGACCAACCGCTCGCTCGAGCAGCACCGCCTCGACTCCATGAACATCGCCGAGCTCTTTCGCACGCTCTACAGCCTCTCGCTGCCCTCCATCGCCGAGGTGCGCGGCTTTGCGCTCGCCGGCGGCATGGGCCTCGCCACGCTCTGCGACTTCACCCTCGCCAGCGAAGAGGCGCGCTTCGGCTACACCGAAGTAAAAATCGGCTTCGTGCCCGCCATCGTCTCGTCCTTCCTGCTCCTGCAGGTGGGTGAGAAGCAGGCGCGTGACCTGCTGCTTTCCGGCCGCATGATCGATACCGCCGAGGCGCTCCGGCTCGGCTTGATCACCCGGATCGTGTCGTCCGGGGAGCTCGACGCCGCCGTGAGCGAGCTCGGCGCATCCCTCCTGGCCAACAGCCCCTGCTCCATGCGCGCCACCAAGCACCTGCTCTACCGTCAGGAGATCGAACGCCTCAGCCGCAACCTCCGCGCCGCCGTCAATACCAACGCCGAGCTCCGAGCCACCGACGACTTCCGCGAAGGCGTCACCGCCTTCCTCGAAAAACGCAAGCCGATCTGGCCGTCGCGTTGCTGACTTCATCAAGCGTCAACCCGGAGCGCACCGAGCCCTGATCAAGCGTCATCCTGAGTGAAGCGAGGACCTGATCAACTTCATCCTGAGCGAAGCGAAGGACCTGCAGTTTTGCCGGCATCACCACAAACCCGGCGTGCCCCCATTCTTTGAGCAACGCGAAGGGTGAATACCACCAAAGCCCTTCGCTTGATCAATTTGAGCCATGGACCGGCAGTGCGCTTCGTTTGTGAGGAGTCTCCCTCAGACGGTATAACGGTCGCATGAAGCGCAAGACCTTAGCGGAAAAAGCTCACGACCTGCGCCAGCAATTGGCGAACGAGCGTCTGCGCAAACGGATTGTGTATCTACAGGTCACGGCAATCAAGGAATCCAGCGCAGGACGCCTCACGCAGATGACCCGGGACGCGGTACACGCAGCGCTCGATGCCTGGCACACGGAGATCAAAGCCCTGTAAAGATGTTTCGCTCTGTGCGCCACCGACGACTTCCGCGGAGGCATCGTCGCCTTCCTCGAAAAACGTAAGCCCATCTGGCCGTCGCGTTACTAACCCGCCGCAACCGCTTCTCGCCAACAACAAAGTGAAGGGAGAAGGGCGATGACCTTCCAAACGATGAAATAAGACCCGCGCGGCGCCATTAAAACCAGCCCCCGGACGGCACGAGGCCATTGAGGCGCAGATACGTGACGAGATTGCCGTAATGCAAGGCGTCATGATTTCCGACTTGCGTCAGGAGGAACATCTTGTTCGTCTTGTAGCCAAAGAAGTCCGCCGGATCATTGAGGTGCGCATCGGTGAAGCTGGAGTACACGCCATCGCAGTAGGTGAACGAGCCTTTGAGGTAGGCAATGATCTCGGTCTTCGAACCCTTCGCGGTAGGCGTGGCGGGGTTCGCTACACCCTTGGCGTTTGAGCATAAAAGTAGGATATGTCCGCTACATGAGTCAGGATCTCGCCAAACGAGCGAACGTCCTTCGTCGGCCGGTAGCTGTACTTAGACTCCGGCATCGCTTCGGCCGACTTCATGATCTTGTCCTGCATATTGCTGCGAAAAATAGATAACGTCGCTGTCAGCGGATTCGGCGCTCCGGTCGGATTGGGCAGGTTCGGCGAGATTTGGGCGCTGGCCACCGACCCGAGGGCGGCAACAGATATCACCCAGAAGAGATTTTTCAGGAAGTATTGCATTCGAAGCCTCCTGCCCGGCAACATTGTGCACGCAGGATTCCAGTCGGCGCGCTGCGTGCTACCTCTTTGTAGTCAGCAAATAACGAGATGGCAACGGCTCTAGACTCTCTGCCGCACTGTCCATTTTCGATAAACACTGTCCGTTATCGGCTTTACAGACAAGCAGCTTTTCGTCGCTAGCGATCGAGACCGTGGGTTCACGGACGCGGTACACGCAGCGCTCGATGCCTGGCACACGGAGATCAAAGCCCTGTAAAGATGTTTCAGCTCAGCCGCAACCTCCGCGCCGCCGCGTTGCTGAGTCCTTTGTCACCAGCCGAGATGTCATCCTGAGCGCAGCGAAGGACCTGCAGTTCGCGTGGACGACCACCGCGGAGGGTGCCCCAACCTGAGCAAAGCGAAGCGTGGGCGAGAGAAGTCGACGCGAACGGTCAACCTTTCATGTCGTCATCACGACCAAAGTGGAGGATTGGCTTAGATTACAAACGAGACTGCGATCCACGCGACGACAGCGGCTGTGATCCCTGAATAGTAGCGAGCCTTTGGCTCTGAACTTTCTCGATCACTGATGTGGATCATGCCAATGGTGAATATCACCATGAGAAGAAGCACTTCGGAGCCGATATAGGCTTTGGCTGCAAGAGGCCGTGGCCGCCCGAACGCTCTATAGCGGATCCCGACCCATCGAAGCTGAAGCACACCATGCAAGGCACTGAGAATAAGTGAGAGAACCACAAGAGCAAGAAACGGCCATTTTGTTAGATCGATTTTCTTCATACAACTCTCTTGTGGCCGTCGGTTTTCCCCTGGACAGGCAGGGTGCCCCATCCTACCGCAGGTAGGGTGGGGGTGTTCCCAACCATCCAGTCCATCCGAAGGTTCCACCGATTCCCATCCCGGGAACCAGCCACAACATTTTGCCACTTGATCACCGCCAATTTGCTACTCTACAAATAGACACAGTTCCAGTCACATAAACGGAGAAAAAGCCACCATGGCGGTGGCTTTTTCATTTGGCCGGGATACGATACTCGCCCCTAACTCCAATCACTGGACGAATTTAGCGATAAGTCCTTTAGAAAGACGAATTTGATGCTCGGAAGAGCCCATATCCTCATGATTCGCACGGTTTATACCGCCAGCCTCCCGCACCGGAGGGGGGAGGGGTACACGGGCACCGTGGCCGACCCAAAGCACGAGCTCCGCCGCCAGCTCCGCGTCGTCCGCCGCAACACCGCGCTGCATCGCCGACCTCGTCCGCATCCGCGCCGGCCTGCCCATCGAGGAACACGAGGTCGAACCGCCTCAGCCGCACTCGCCTCGCAACAACGGGCCAGACACACCGCCACCAGAAGCTGACGTTCTAACTGTCGCAACCACGCGTGAGCGACAAAGGGAGCGAACCCAACAGACTCGCGCCGCAGGCGCCATTGCCCGGACGGCCAGTCCCTCACGCGGCTAGTCCAGGTTCTGTTCGTGCGCCCGCAGCTCGGCAACGATCGTCGCCGCCGCCGCCCGCGCATCATCCGAGCGGTCCGGCGGAAACGAGATCGCACCCACGCGCGCGTGTCCGCCGCCGCCGTAGCGCTCGCAGATCGTCGCCAGGTTCACCATCTCGTCCGGCTCGTCGCTTGGTCCACGGGTTCGAGCCCACCGCGACCTTGGTCCGGAAGCTCGACTTGCTCAGCCCGATGTTGTACGTCGCCTCCGGGTGCAGGATAGTACGGGATGAACTTGTTGTAGCCCTCAAGCTGCCGGTCGGTGATGTCGAAGTAGATCGTGCCGTCCTTGCACTCGGCGCGCTCGCGGATCAGCTTCACGCCTCCTGCATGGCGCTCCAGCAGCGGCGGCAGCAGCGGCGCGATGAACGGCTCCTTCAGCACATCCGCCAGCGGCTCCTCGGTCAGCAGCGGAATCATCCGCGGGATCAGCGCCGGGTCCGCCGTCGACTCGATGATCAGCGTCAGCTTCATCGCCGGCTCCGCCATCTCCACCGCCGACTCCGGGCTCTCATACAGCGCGCCGTCCACGATGTCGGCCCACTTCACCAGCTCGGCGACCGGCGCGGCGTCGAAGCCGAACTTGGTCGACGCGATATGCGTCAGAAAGCCGGCGCAGGAGGTATAGCTCGGGTCGTAAAAGCGCCGCATCGCATAGCGGCCATCCGCCATGCCCCGCCGGTAGTCTTCATGGTCCTCGCGGCGTCAGAAAGGCGCTCAGATGGTGGTCAAACCACCAGGTAATCTTCGGCGAAGCCGAATACTTGAAGTCGACAATCGCGTTCTCGTCGCCGATAAAGTCCGCTTCGTTGAAGAGCGCGCCCGCGCGATGCACCAGCCCGTGATAGCCGTAAGTCAGCCGACGGCTCAATGCACTCGCGATGAAACCGGGTAAACAGCGAGGCCGAGCACGCCCCATCGAAACACTTGTCGTGATAAAAAACGCGAACCTTCAATACAGCTCCTTGGCCAGACCACACGAGTAGAAAGACACAAAACGCAGCTTAGAGAGAATGATTAGGATTGCCGGGCTTCTCTCCGCTGTCAAGCTGCGTCCGCCGCAGGCCGCAGGGCGCGGTTACGATATGGTGTCTGTGTGCCGGCGCAGCAGCGATGCCAGGCCAGAGTGCCCTATGCAACGCATCGAGAGACCATTTTGAGACGCCAATTGTGAGACGCCAATTGAGAGGAAAGACCCGGCTGGTTCTTCCGCCTGCTGCGCGTCTGTCTGACGGTGCTCATCCTGGTCGCGCTGGCCGCGGGCGCCGGCGCGCTCTGGCTCCGCCGCGCCATGCAGGCGCAGCTCCCGCAGCTCGACGGCGACCGCCGCACCATCGCCGTCACCGCGCCGGTCACCGTCCAGCGCGATCCACCAGGGCGTCCCCCACATCTCCGCCGCCGGCATCGACGACCTGATCGCCGCACAGGGCTACGTCGCCGCGCAGGACCGTCTCTGGCAGATGGACATGATGCGCCGCGTCGCTGCCGGCGAAATCGCGGAAGTTCTCGGCAGCAACTTCGTCGAGCATGACCGCGTCCAGCGCGTGCTCGAGTTCCGGCAAACTGCGGAGCGGCTCACCGCCAGCCTCTCCCCGCAGGATCGCCGCCTCTTCGAGGACTACGCCCGCGGCGTCAACGCCTACATCAGCGAAGCCGACGCGCTTCCCGCCGAGTTCCGCCTGCTCGACTATCAGCCGCGCCGCTGGCAGCCCGTCGATTCGGTGCTCATCGTCCTCAGCATGGTGCAGACGCTCGATGAGCAGTGGCCCACCAAGCTCACCCGCGAGACCATCACGAAGAAGATCGGTCCCACGCTCGCCGCCGATCTCTATCCCACTGGATCGTGGCGCGACCATCCACCCACCCAGGCCGTGCCTGACCTGACCAAGCCGCCCACCGACGTGCCGCCTCCGCCGCCCGATGAAGACCAGTCCTTCCAGCGGCATGGCGGACGATCTGCTGCGCTCTGCGCGCCGCCCTTGGCACAGGCCGATGCTCGTGCCGCGGATGCATCGCGGGCTCGAACGAATGGGTCCTCAGCGGCGCTCACACCGCCTCCGGCCGCCCCATGCTCTCGAACGACATGCACCTCAACCACTCCGTGCCCGGCGTCTGGTACGAGATGGATCTGCGCGCGCCCAACTTCCACGCCGCCGGCGTCAGCCTGCCCGGCGTCCCCATGATCGTCGCCGGCCACAACGAGCACATCGCCTGGGGCTACACCGCACTCTACGGCGACACGCAGGACCTCTACGTCGAGCGCACCAACGGCCAGGGCGAGTACTGGGACGGCGCCGCATGGCGCCCTATGGATCGCGATCACGAGACCATCCACGTGCGCTTCGGCAAGGATCAGGAGTTCGACGTCCTGCGCACCAATCACGGGCCGGTCATTTCGCCGCTGGTGCCGCATGAGTCCGCGCACCATCGCGCTGCGCTGGACCGTCTATGATCCGCAGTTCGCCGGCGGCATGCCCATCTATGCGCTGAACACCGCCAGCAACTGGCAGGAGTTCGAGGCCGCCATGAGCCAGTGGTGGGCTCCCACCCTGAACGTCGTCTATGCCGACGACCAGGGCCACATCGGCTATCAGGCCATCGGCCACATACCCCAGCGGCCCGGCGGCCTGGTGGGCGTTCCCATCGCCGACCAGGTGCACGAATGGCAGGGCGTGCTTCCCTTCGCATCCCTGCCCGCTTCGCTCGATCCCCCCGGCGGCATCCTGGCCACGGCCAACTCGCGCATCACCCCGGACGGCTATCCCACACCCCTGTCGCTCGAGTGGGCCTCGCCCTATCGCAATGAGCGCATCTGGAAGTGGCTCGCCAGCCACGAGAAGATGACCCGCACCGACATGCTCACTGCTGCAGACGGATATCGACTCCGAGCTGGACCACGAGCTCGCGCAGCGCTTCGCCTACGCCATCGACCACGCGCACCATCCCTCTGCTCGCCTGCGTGCTGCGGCGGACATCCTCCGTTCCTGGGACGGCGTGATGCACACCACCGAAGCCGCGCCTGCCATCGTCAGCGCCGCGCGCGACGCGCTCTGGCCATTGCTGCTCGAACCCAAACTCGGCCCGGACTGGAAGCTCTACGAATGGCCGGAGAGCGCCTACGTCGAAGAGCAACTCGTCACCGGCACGCCCGCGGCATGGCTGCCGAAGAAATACTCTACGCTGGGACGATCTGCTCGCCGCCGCCGTCTCCCGCGGACTCGACAACTGCCCACGCTCCCTTGTCGCTCAAACATTGGCGCTACGGCGACGTGCACACGATCGCGCTCTCGCACCCGCTCTACGGCATGATTCCCTTCTTCGGCTGGACCGGCATCCCACCCCAACCGCAATCCGGCGACACCACCACGGTGAAGCAGGTGGGCCGTAACTTCGGTCCGTCGCAGCGCTTCACCATGGACTGGAGCGACATCGATGGCTCTACGGAAAACATCGTCATGGGTCAATCCGGCGACCCAGTCAGCCCGTACTATCGCGACCAGTGGCCTGCCTGGTACGGCGCCACTACATTCGCGCTGCCCTTCACGCCCGCAGCCGTGAATCGAGCGACCGAACACACGCTGCGGCTCACGCCGTGACCACCAGCTCCGGCCCATCCTCGTCGTGGAGAACACGGCCATCGCTCTCGCATCGCCGCGCTGCTGCTCACTACGCTCGCCGCCAGCGGACTGCTGCTCAAACGCGGTCCCTCCTGCGGCCACGACTTCGACTTCCACCTCGTCTCCTGGCTCGAAGTCGCGCGCAGTTGGCACAGCGGCCTGCTTCTATCCGCACTGGGCATCCTCCGCAAATTTCGGCGCGGGTGAACCGCGCTTCGTCTTTTACCCGCCTGCGTCGTGGATGCTCGGCGCAGCCCTCGGCAGCATCGCCGGCTGGCAGGCCACACCTTGGCTCTTCACCGCTATCTGTCTCTTCTGCGCTGGACTCGCGATGCGCCATTTGGCGCGAGACTGGCTCAGGCCGCTCGCCGCCACCGCCGCCGCATGCCTCTACATCGCGAATCCGTACATGCTCTTCGTTGCCTACGAGCGCACCGCCTATGGCGAGCTGATGGCCGCCGCACTCATCCCTCTGCTGCTCTGCTTCGCCGTGCGTCCGATGCCTCCCATCGCCGCGCTCGCCGCCACCATCTCCGGCATCTGGCTCATGAATGCGCCCTCCGGCGTGATGGCCTGCTACGCGCTGCTGTGGATCGCGCTATTGCGCCTTCCATCCGAGCGCAGCTGGCGCGCGCCCTTGCGCCTCGCAGCCTCTACCGCAATCGGCCTCGCACTCGCCGGCTTTTATCTGATCCCCGCCGCATATCAGGAGCACTGGGTCGAGATCGCGCGCGCCATCGGTCCCGACATGCGATTCCAGGACAGCTTCCTCTTCCACCACACCGGCGAGCCATTCCATGACTCCGTGCTCTACACCGCATCCATTCTCGCGTGCATCCTGCTCGCTTTCGCGTTCGCATCGTTGCTGCTCTGGCGGGACGCACTGCGCACTCGCCCGCTGCTCTGGCTCGCCTCCTTCGTTCCGCTGATCCTGCTGCTCCTCGTGCCCATCAGCGCGCCGCTATGGCGCTATGCACCGCAGCTCGCATATATGCAGTTCCCCTGGCGCTGGCTCCTCGTCCTTGCCCCGGTAGCCGCGCTCTTTGTCGCAGGCAGCATCGCGCAGCGCGCGCGAACAGCCTGGCTCATCGCGATCGTCACTGTCTTCTGCGTGGTATCGATCACTCTCTGCACCCATGCGTTCCATCAATATTGTGACGAGGAGGACAACGTCTCTGCCCAGGTCATGCTGATGCACGACGGCACGGTCAGGAGGGAACCGACGAATACACGCCGCGCAATGACGATAACGCCGAAGTGGATCAGGACATGCCGGCGGTGCGTGTTCTCATCAACCCCGGCGCCGAGGAGCCCGATAGCGGCAAAGTGCAGAATCCCGAATATCAGCCCGACCCGGGCGTGGACCGACACGCAACCGTAACAGTGACAGACTGGTCGCCCGAGTACCACGCGGTGCGGCTCGACACCCCTGCTCCGGGCTACGCTGTCTTTCGCCTCATGGACTATCCCGCCTGGATCATCCATCGCAATGGGGTCGAAATCATCCAGCGTCCTCGGCGCGATGATGGCCTGCTCACCATCCCCGTCCCGTCCGGACGCTCAGAGATCGATATCCGTTGGCACATCACGCCGGACATCTGGATCGGCCGCGGATTGTCGTTCCTCGGCCTCGGCGCTTTTGCCTTCTTCTGGTATCGCGAGCGGCAGGGCGATGCGCTCCCTACGCCTTAAGCTGCTGCTCGGCTGCCGCGTAGGTCTTGCGGATTCCTTCCGCAAGCGTCGTCTTCGCTCGCCAGCCGAGCGCATGCATTCGCGACAAATCCAGCAGCTTGCGCGGCGCGCCATCGGGCTTCGTCGTATCAAACCTCAGCTCACCCGGAAAGCCCAGCGTTTGCGCCACCAGCTCTGCAAGCTCGCGGATCGTCACATCCTCACCGGTCCCGATGTTGATCAGCGGCGCGTGCTCATCGTTGATAAGCGGCTGGAATTCGTGATCCGAAAGTTGCATCAGGAACACGCATGCCTCTGCCAGGTCCTCGCTATACAGCAGCTCCCGTCGCGGCGTTCCCGTGCCCCACACCTCAACGAAATTCCGCCCCGCGGCTTTCGCCTCCGCCACCTTGCGTATCAGCGCCGGAAGCACATGCGAAGTCTTCAGGTCGAAATTGTCATGCGGCCCATAGAGATTTGTCGGCATGGCGGCGAGGTACTGCGTCCCATACTGCCGGTTATATGCCCAGCACATCTCGATGCCCGCAATCTTCGCCACCGCATACGGCCGATTCGTTGGCTCCAGCCGCCCGGTCAGCAAATACTCTTCGCGGATCGGCTGCGGGGCCAGCCGCGGATAGATGCAGCTCGAACCCAGAAACAGCAGCCGCCGCACACCTGCTTGGCGGCTCGCCTCGATGACATTCGTCTGCAGGATGAGATTGTCGCGAATGAACTCCGCGGGATAGGTGTCGTTGGCCAGAATGCCGCCCACCTTCGCCGCCGCGAGAAAAACATATTCCGGCCGCTCAGTCGCGAAGAATGCCTCCACCGCCCGGACATCCCGCAGATCAAGCTCCGCGCGGGTGCGCAGCAGCAGCCGCGCAAAGCCCTTCTGTCTCAGGTACGCAGTGATCGCTGAACCTACCAGCCCGCGATGCCCGGCAACAAAAATCCTGCTGTCACGATTCATCGGCTCTCGCTCACTCGTTGTTGTAGCGGAATGCGTTAAAGCCATGCTTATGCACCAGTGCATCGCGCTCCGCTTCCTTTAAGTCTTCTGCCACCATCTCGGATACGAGCTCTGCAAAGCCGATGCGCGGCTTCCATCCCAGCTCCCGGTGCGCTTTGGACGCATCCCCCAGCAGCGTCTCCACTTCCGCTGGACGGAAGTAGCGGGGATCCACCGCGACAATCACCCGGCCCTCCGCATCGATGCCGTGCTCGTCCGCGCCTTCGCCCTTCCAGTGCAGCCGAATGCCCAGGATTGCCGCCGCATGTTCGATAAAGTCACGCACGCTGTATTGATGGCCGGTCGCAATCACATAATCCTGGGGCTCGTCCCGCTGCAGCATCAGCCACATCATCTCTACGTAATCTCGGGCGTGTCCCCAGTCGCGCTTCGCATCCAGATTGCCCAGATACAGCCTGTCCTGCAGCCCCACCTTGATGCGCGCCAGCGCTCGCGTGATCTTCCGCGTCACAAACGTCTCGCCCCGCCTCGGCGATTCGTGATTGAACAGGATGCCGTTGCAGGCATGCAGTCCGTAGGACTCGCGGTAGTTCACCGTGATCCAGTAGGCGTACAGCTTCGCCACTCCATATGGCGATCGCGGATAAAAGGGCGTCGTCTCGCGTTGCGGTGTCTCCCGCACCAGTCCAAACATCTCCGACGTGGACGCCTGGTAGAACCGCGTCTTCTTTTCGAGACCCAGTGTCCGGATCGCCTCCAGCAGCCGCAGCGTGCCGATACCGTCGCTGTTGGCCGTGTATTCCGGCTCTTCAAACGACACCATCACATGGCTCTGTGCCGCGAGGTTATACAGCTCGTCGGGCTGCACCTGCTGCATCACGTGGATCAGGCTCGATGTGTCCGTCAGATCGCCGTAGTGCAGCAGCAGCTTCTGGTGCTCCACATGCGGATCCTGATAAAGATGGTCGATGCGCGCTGTGTTGAACATCGAGGTGCGCCGCTTGATGCCGTGGACCTCGTATCCCCTGGCCAGCAGAAACTCCGCGAGATACGAGCCGTCCTGGCCGGTAATACCGGTAATAAGTGCCTTCTTCACGCCACCGCCTGAGTGACAACTCGTTCGAGGCGATGACCTCAGAGCCTTAGGCCAGCCCTCGCCTCCGAGGTTACGGTACCATGCGGGAACCAGCTCTCTCTATTGTGGCCTGCGGAGCGGGATCTCGCCACGGCCGCGGTCAGCTCACACTCAAAACGCTCGAGCACCCGCTCCTTGCCCAGATGCTCTACCGCATGCGCGCGCGCCGCCACACCCAGCGCATGGCGCATCGCCCGATCATCGGCCAGCGTGCGCACCGCGTCAAACAGTGCCGACTTGTCCGATGGCGGCACTGCGATGCCGCACGATCTTAGAGCCAGCGCCACCTGTGTCCCCGCCGCAGCCGTCGCAATTACAGGCCGGCCGCTCGCCAGCATGCCGGTCAGCTTCGACGGCATTACAAGGTCGGCGGCGTCCGGTCTCTGCGGAAGCAGATGAATGTCCGCTGCATTGAGCAGATCGTTCAGCCGGTCGAAGGGCTGCAGGGGCAGCATGGTCACGTTTGCCGCGCCGCGCAGCATTCCGGCCAGCTGCGGGCGATACGCTCCATCACCGCAGAAGATGAAGTGAATGCGCGGGTCCGGTGCGAACTCGTTCGCCATCAGCGGCAACACTTCCAGCCCCTGCTTCATCCCCATGTTGCCCGTGTACATGAGCACAACCGTGTCCGGACCCAGGCCAAGCTGTTGGCGCAACCGGCTCGGCCCGGCAAGTGGAGAAATCGCGTCGGTATCCACCCAGTTGGGGAACATTACCGTCTTCTCCGCCGAAATGCCCTTCTCCGGCAGCCGCTGCATCATCTTTTCCGAAACCGTGGAGAGATAGTCGTACCGATGCATCACACGCCGTTCTACGGCATCGGCGAGCCGATGAGCATATCCGTCGCTCTGAAGCAGCCCCAGATCGAAGGCCGCGTCCACCTCGAAGTCCTGGATGTGCAACCACGCCACCGCTTCGGCCATCCGCGCTGTCATCAACCCTGCCAGCGATGACATCAGCGACGGCTCCACTGTCAATACCACGTCCGGTCGCCACTGTGCCTGCGACAGCATGACGGGCAGGCTGCTCAGCATGAAGGAGCTGAGATGCAGCAGGCGTGTCTTTCCGGAGGGCCGCCGCGGCACGTAGATCGGGCAGCGATACACGCGCACACCGTCCCGCGCGGTACCCGGCTCTGTCTTGTAACTCCAGGCGCGATAATCGGTACGCACGCGCCATGCGGGATAATAGGGCGGCGCCGTCACGACGCGCACACCATGACCTCGGGCGGCAAGCCACTCAGCCATTTCTCCCGAGTACTTGCCGATACCGGTAAGCTCAGGTGAGTAGTTGATCCCATGTAGCAGGATGCGCACGAGGGTCTGTCCTTTCTCCGGATCGTTCGGGGCCCCCGAGAGCAACGCAAGCATACTGAATTAATTCCAACTTCTCTCTGCCACATAAGTGCAGTAGCAAAGCAGTTATGCGCGCTCAGGTATCATGAGCTCAATGCAGACTGACATTCGCGCACTGCTGGAGAGCGGTGCCGCACGCACAGATCAGGCGTTGCAGCGCCTGCTTCCCTCTTCCGATCAGGTACCTGTCTCCATCCATCGCGCGATGCGGCACAGCATCTTTGCCGGCGGCAAACGCCTGCGGCCCATCCTCTGCATGGAAGCTGCGCGTATGGTTGCAAACAATGGTGCGTATCCCGCCGGCGTGGAAGAGCTCGGATCGGCGATCGAGATGCTCCACACCTACTCCCTTATCCACGACGATCTGCCAGCCCTCGATAACGACGACCTCCGTCGCGGCAAGCCCACCTGTCATGTTGTCTATGGAGAGGCCATAGCCATCCTCGCCGGCGACGCGCTGCAGACCCTCGCCTACTCCGTCCTGGGCGCGCTTCGCTGCCCGTCCGACGCCGCCATTCGCATCGTGCGGCTCATCGCCGAAGCCACGAGCACGGTCGACGGCATGATCGGCGGTCAGGTGCTCGACTTGGAAGGTGAGCACTCCGATCCCACCGAGGCGTCCGTATTGGCGATCCATCGCGCGAAGACCGGTGCACTCATCCGCGTCAGCATCGTGAGCGGCGGTACCTTTGCCGGCGCAACACCGCAACAGGTTGCCGCCCTGACCACCTTCGGCAGCAAAGCGGGACTCGCCTTTCAAATCATTGACGATGTGCTCGACATGACAGGGGACGCCGCATCGCTCGGCAAGACTGCAGGCAAGGACGCCGCCAGCAGCAAGGCGACCTGGCCAGCGGTGCACGGCATACCCGCCTCGATTGATGACGCACAGCGGCTGATCGACCAAGCCTTCGCGGAGCTAACCATCTTCGGCGAACAAGCCGAGCCCCTCAAGGCCGTCGCCCGCTATCTCGTCGAACGCACCAACTGATCACGTACTCGAATCAGCGCATCATCTCAACTGCGCAAGTGAGGCGTCACCGGCGCAGCAGGGGAATCTGTCGCCCGGCATCGTTCTGTTCCTGGCGCTCTGTGGTCCACTACCGCTCGTCGTGGACATCCACCACGGGCGCAATTGCCTTCGTCGGATACGGCCGCCCCATTGCCAGCGTTTCGTCCAGCAGCTGGTCATAACCGTAGATGTCGCGCGTAAAGTCCACCGTCCCATCCGGTTCTACGTAGGCCGTGTCGTAGAAGATCGTCACGGGGATGGTCTGCTTCAGCCCTACCGCCTTGTTGTCGTCACCGGTGTTCATCGCTTCGTCGATTTTGTCCGGCGTCCACTCCTGCCGGTCGCGCAGGATCCAAGCCGCCAGCGCCAGCGGCTTCTCCACTCGCACACAGCCATGGCTGTAGTCGCGCCGCGTCCTTGAAAACAGTCCCACCGCCGGGGTCGAGTGCAGATAGATAGAGTATGGATTGGGGAACATAAACTTCACCAGCCCGAGCGAGTTGTCCGGCCCGGCGTCCTGCCGCACCATCAGCTCGCCGTGCAGCAGCTTCTTATCCAACGTCGGCGTGTACATCACCGGTTTCTTGCGGTGATCCACAATTTCGAAATCGTGCTCCGCCAGATAGTTTGGGTCTTTGGCGATGCCCGGCAGCACTTCCCGCTGCGTAATATCAATGGGAACAGACCAATACGGACGAAATATCAAGTAACGCATCATGTTTACCAGCATTGGCGTTTGATGGTCTTCCGGCTGTTGGCCCGGCTTCTCCGAGGGTTTGATGCCCGCCTTGCCCGTTACTACGTTCATCTCCAGCGCGATCTTTGTGTGGTCGCTGGCCATGTCCGCAGGTGCCGGTCGCTCGCTCGCATGCACCACCGCCACATCTTCCGTGGTCTCCGGCTTCAGGTCGAGGGCAGGCGGCGCCTCATCCGAATACACTCGCAGCTTAAACTCCGGCAGGTTCACAAAGATCGGCGCGTTCTGGTACAGGTCCGGTAGCCAGCGCCAACGTTCCAGCGCAATTGCGAGCTGGTGCACCCGCTCTGCCGTGGGCACATTCATAGCTGCAATCGTCGGCGGCCCAATTTTCCCATCCGCCTGCAATCCATGATGAAACTGAAAATGCCGCACCGCCGCTGCCCACGCTGGCTCATAACGCTTCGCTGCAGGCGAACGTCCATCCGCGCCCGGCTCGGCCGCAACATCCTGCAGATCGCCATCCAGCACCAGCAGCGCGCGCATTCGTGGGGCGCCTGCGTACGCATCCCCGGGCTTTAACTGTCGTGCAACAGGCGGTAGTCCGCCGCCGGGATCCTGCTTGGCCAACTCCGTCCAGTGCCGGTAGGCCGCTAGCGTCCTTTTGTATTCATTGCTTTGCGGAGGCACAGTCAGCAGCGCCGCGCCTACGTTGGCCGACGCAATGATCTTCTCCGTTAGGAACTTGGCCAGGTCATAGCGCTTCTGGTTGATGTCGATGCCGAAGTTAAATCGCTTCGGATCAACGCGCCCGTTGTGCTCGTCGCTCAGATAGCGCATCACCGACACTGTCATGGCCATATCGAATGCGGCACGGTCCTGGGCTGTGTGAATCGCAGCCACACGCGCCGCCCAGCGGGAGCTGTCCGGCGCGGCATTCGACGGCGCGCTATCGTAATCTTCCGGGCTGAGCGCATCCGTCCCGCACGCGGCAAAGGCCGCCATCATCTGCCGAGCTTGCTCAGTCGGCCTATTTCCCTTTAGCCATACCAGCTCGAAATCGTGCGCGCCGTAGAACTCGTCAACCGGTTTCTTCAGATCGGAAAAGTTTGGCCAGCGCATGCTGTCCAGCCGCGCATGATCAGCCATCGCGTGCACCGCCATGCTCTCCGGCGACGTCGGTTTCGGATGCGCCTGCTGGGACCCCTTGCGGCAGCCACTCACCGCCAGCAGCGCTGCCAGACTCACGGTCCACACTAACTTCCAACCGCGACGATTCATCACTCGGACGTACAGCCCTCCCCTGGGCTAGTGCAAATTCTATTTCGGTCCCACCAGAAATTCGCTCCTACTTTCAGTGTAGCCGCGCTCCTCTTTCCTTTTGCCACATTGCAACGCTGAGCATCACGGTCGTACTCCCCGCACCCTGCGCACCCGCGCTCTCATCAAATGAACAGAAGGAGAACTGCATGCCCAAGGTTGTCCGCTTCCATCAGCTCGGCGGTCCCGAGGTTCTCAGGTTTGAAGACCAGCCCTCCCGCGAACCCAAAGCCGGTGAAGTCCGCATCCGCGTTCAGGCCGTCGGCCTTAACCGCGCCGAAGCTCTCTACACCCGTGGCCAATATCTCGAGCAGCCGCGCCTGCCCTCCGGCCTCGGCTATGAAGCTGCGGGCATCGTCGAGGCCGTCGGCCCTGAGATCGATGACACCTGGATCGGCCGCCACATCGCCACCGTTCCCGGCTTTTCCATGAACGACTACAGCATCCTCGGCGAAGAAGCGGTCGTCCCCATCGCCAGCATCGCGCCGTACCCGGAGAAACTCACCCCCGCCCAAGCCGCCGCGATGTGGATGCAGTACCTCACCGCGTGGGGCGGACTCATCCATGTCGGCAAAATCGCCAAAGGCGACTTCGTCATCATCCCCGCCGCCTCCAGCTCTGTCGGCATCGCTGCCATTCAGATCACCAAAGTGGAAGGCGCTATCGCCATCGCGACCACCCGCAGCTCAAAGAAGCGCGAAGAGCTTCACGAGCTGGGTGCCGATCACGTCATCGCCACCGCGGAGGAAGATCTCATTGCTCGTGTCACCGAGATCACCGGCGGGAAGGGCGCCCGCGTCATCTTCGATCCCGTCGCCGGCCCCTTCGTCGAGCAGCTCGTCGGCGCCGCGGCGACATACGGCATTCTCATCGAGTATGGATCGCTCTCGCTGAAGCCCACACCTTTCCCGCTGGGTCCCGCGCTGCACAAACAGCTCACGATGCGCGGTTACACATTGCGCGAAGTCAACGCCAACCCTGATCTCTCCCGCAGCGCCCGTGAATACGTCTTCGACCGCGTCGCCGACGGCCGCTTCCAGATCAAGATCACCAAAACGTTCCCCTTTGCCGATACGGTCAAGGCCTACCAATACCTCGAATCGAATGAGCAAGTGGGAAAAGTTGTCATCACGCTATGAAAAGAGCGTGAACAGCGACCGGTAGCAACCGCCGGTCGCACTACAATTGCGCTCAATGAGCAAACAGTCTCTGGCAATGCTGGCCACGCTGCTCTCCGCTCTACCCGCCCTCGCGCTTCCCACGCAGGCGGCGAGCACCGCTGCTCAGCAGTTATCCGAAGGTCTGCAGTCCGAAGTTTCAATCCAGGAGAACGTCTCCTATTCGGCGACCGATCCCGCATTGCGCCTGGATGTCTATAAACCCGTCGGCGCCGCCACCGCACCGCGACCGGCGGTCATCCTTATCCACGGCGGCGGCTGGACCAGCTTTGATAAGAGCACCATGCAGGGCATGGGCAACTTCCTCGCGCGGCACGGCTACGTCGCCTTCTCCGTGGACTACCGCCTCTTCCATGAAGACGGAAAGAACCCGTGGCCGTCGCAGCTCGATGACGTGCAGCGCGCGGTGCGCTGGCTGCGTGAGAACGCTGCTAAGTACAACATCGACCCGCATCACATCGGAGCCTTCGGCCATTCCGCTGGTGGGCAACTCGCCGCCCTGCTTGGCATGGAGGATACGCGCGACAATTCCGACCACGCGCTGGCAAAATACTCCAGCCGTGTTCAAGCGGTTGTCGATGTCAGCGGCCCGGCGGATTTCACTGCAATGCGCGATCCGGACCGCATCGCCTTCCTGACGAAGTTCCTCGGTGCAGATTACGCGAAGCACCCGGACGTCTGGCGCAACGCCTCCCCAGCATTCCACGCCGCCAAGTCCGACGCACCATTCCTCATCCTGCACGGTACTCAGGACCAAAGCGTCTCTATGGATCAGCCACAGGAGCTCTACGAAAAGCTGGTAGGGGCAGGCGTGCCGGTCTCTTTCATCAAGGTCAACGACGTCCACACTTTCCGCACTCCCGAAGGCCGCCGCCAGCTCGCCATCGAATCCCTTGAGTTCTTCAATCGTTACCTCATGGTCGGCAAGTAAGCACGAGAGACCGCTCAGCCCAACGTCGCCAAAATCTCTTCCGTCGATCGCACCCGTCCCATCCGCGGAAAAATAGTGCCGACAGCAAATCCATGCGCCTCCGCGCTGAAGGTCGACATCGCATCCTCCGCGAACACCAGCTCATATCCACGGTCCATCGCCGCGCGCGCCGTCGACTCCACCCCGATGTTCGTGGCAATGCCACCCATCACAATCGTGCGAATCCGCCGCCGGCGCAGTTGTTGGTCCAGGTTCGTTCCGTAAAACGCGCCCCACTGCCGCTTTGTTACCACTACATCGCCTGTCTGCACATTCAGCTCCGACAGCAGTTCCGATGCTTCCTGTGGAATATTCGCCGGCCGCGGATTTGGCGTATCGACCGGCAGGCTCAGCACCTCCGCGACGTTTACCCGTACGAGCACCACTAATCCGCTCTTTGCCCGCAGCGCATCCGCAATTCTCACCCCACGGCGCACGACATCCGCAAGCGCATACGGCGCCAGCTGACGCCCCACCATGGCTTTCTGCAAGTCGATCAAGACGAGTGCTGTCGTCTTCGGATCCAACACCAAATCCATCAAAGTCCCTCCGTTACTCCATGAATGCAGATGCCGCGACTGCAATGCAACTGCTACTCTCGCGAAATGCGGATATCACTCGCCCTCGCCGTCTTGGCCTTCATGTCTCTCTCGATCACCGCGCGGAGCCAGTCCAGTTCTCCGCTCACAGCCGCTCAGGCCATCGCCCGTATCCAGCAAGCCATCCCGCAGAAGCCGCCAGCCGATACGGTCGATACGATCAAAGCCGGCGACCCGTCCACAATCGTCACCGGCATTGTGACCTGCTTCACCGACAGCATGGACGTCCTCCGCCGCGCCGTCGCCCTCCATGCCAACCTGATCATCACCCACGAGCCCACCTTCTATAACCATCGCGACGAGTCCACGCTCTTCACCAACGACGCAGTCTACAAGGAGAAGCTCGCATACCTCCAGGATCACCACCTCGTCGTCTGGCGCTTCCACGACCAGTGGCATCGTCGCAGCCCCGAGCCGATGACCGAAGCCTTCGCCGCCGCCGTGGGCTGGCAGAAGTATCAGCATGCGGGTGGGCCGGGACAAAAAGATGACCCCTTCTTCTTCAACCTCCCGCCCATCACGGTCAACCAACTAGCGCAAGACCTCCAGCAGAAACTCCACGCGCGCATCGTCCGCGTGATCGGCGATCCCGACCTCCGCGTCACCGGCGTTGCCTATCGTCCCGGCGCATCGGGCGAAGCCGCGCAGATCCCGGCCCTCGAGCGCGATGACGTGCAGGTGCTTGTCGCCGGGGAATCATCGGAGTGGGAAGCCGTCATGTACGCCCAGGACGCCCAGCAGCAGCACCGCCCCAAGGCCCTCATTCTCGTCGGCCACAGCACTTCGGAAACAGACGGCATGCAAACCGCCGCCACCTGGCTGCGCACCCTCTTCCCCGCGTTGCCTGTCGAATACGTGAACTCCGGCGAACCCTACTGGCTCCCCGGCCACCCGCCGCAGCCGTGATCGCGCCTCAAATCGGGGAAAGGGTCGATACAGGACGCACGCCCGGAATACACTTGTCTCCGCGATCCGCAACCACCATGCGTCCCTGGTTCCTGCTGCTGCTTCCGGTCTTCACCGTCGCCCTTGCGGCGCAGAACAACTCAGTGAAGCCACAAACCGGTACCGTCACGGGACACGTCTATTGCGCAGACACCAACGCGCCCGCCCGCATGGCGCGAGTCCAATTGGAATCAGTCAAGGATGCTGAACAGCGATCCGCTAGCCACCCCTCGCCGTCCTCCGACGGACCTATCGGCGGCATTGTGCAGACTGCACTCGACGGGAGCTTCGTAATCCCAAATGTCTCTCCTGGCTCGTACTATGTGGTGGCCACGTCGACCGGTTATCTCTCGCCGCGTGCCAACGCTGAAGACATCGACGAGGCGGAGCCGCCGGCACCTGCCGGACAGCCACCAGTGATCCCAAAGGTCGATGTCCAGGCAGACCAGACTGCAGCGGTCGATATCCGCCTGGAGCGTGGCGCTGCCGTCAACGGCACAATCCGCTTCGACGATGGAAGCCCAGCCGCCGGCATTCACGTCGCCGTCGTGCGCAAGAGCAAAGATAAAGAGGATCCCTCGAACTCGACAGACGTCGGCATACCAGGCAACGAAACTACGGATGATCTCGGCCATTACCGCATCAGCGGCCTCCGTGATGGCGACTATATTCTGGAGACCGTGGTCTTTCACCTTGACCTGATACCAGGCCCAAGCCGCAGCGCCGGTTTATCAGGCAATGATGCGTTCCACCCTGATGGTCTACTCAGGCGATGCCACGCGGAAAAGCGACGCCGATGTTTTCAAACTGGGCCCGGGCGAGGAGAGGGCGGGAGACGACATCACTATCCCGCTCAGCAAGCTTCATTCCGTCAGCGGTGTCGTGACCGCTGCACGCTGATGGTCACCCCATCAACAGCGGCAATCTCCGACATTAGAGTCGCCGGAGATAATGAGCCGTCGTCGATGCCGAAATCGGCAGTGACGGTACCTTCCATCTCGAAAGTGTTCCGGAAGGCACATACACCTTGCGTGTTCACAACCCACGCGACAGCCATGTACAGGAAGTCTCCTCGGGAGGACCCCATGCCTATGACATACTCCGACGAGAAAACCCTCCATCAGTACGGCGACCTCGAACAGCCCCTCAAAGTCGAAGGCGACATCCCCAACCTCGTCGCTCGTTGTTCCGGAACGAGCGTAAACAGAACGCCGCCGCTTCGCAGTAAAGCAAAACGGGCGAGCCATTGGCCTGCCCCGTCGCAGTCTCCGCGCTGCTTAAGAGCCTTCAGCCTTTGTTGTAGAAAAACCGCTCGTTCACGATTTTCCCGTTCTTCCAGTGACGCACCGCGACCTGACTCATGTTCACGCGCTTGCCACCCTTGAACGTGACGTCCATCTCCCATTCGGAGAAGCGTTACGTCCCCATTCACCGCGCTGGCTATCACCTTCGCGCCCATGGAACGCCTCCACGGACGCCATGAACTCTTCTTCCGCCTTGCGATTCGCCGCCTTGCCCGCCGCGGCTCCTCGGAGTTCTCCTGCATCACCACGTCTTCGGCGTAATACTTCTCAAACGCGTCCATGATCTTGCCGGACAGCACATCGTCATTCAATTGCTTGTCCAGCTCCTGCACACTCGTGGCTGTTGCTGTTGCACTCATGCAAAACACTCCTCGGGACCAGATAACCCAGCCCACCCTTGGCTAGATGCCGCCCACTCCGCACAGGTTCCGTGAATATCTGCGCATCCATCAAAGGGGGCATCCTACGACTTCATCCTGAGCGAAGCGAAAGATCTGCAGTTTGCGGGGGCACCACACTCGAAACGCGAGCGACCAAAAGAAGCGAACCCAGAGAGAGTGCCCCGCAGGCGCTCTCCTGGACGCCGCCCGCGCGGCCTGGACGCCTATTCCACCATCAGCAGCGCAAAGCCGTCATACTTCTTCCCGCTCACCGTCTGGATCGCCGTCGCCGTCACATGCGGTTCCGCCACCGCTTCAAAGAAGCGCCGCGTCCCCTTCACCATCGCGTCCTGGCTCGATGCATCGATCACGGCGCCCTCGCGCACCACATTGTCGGTCACGATCACCGTGCCCACGCGCGACAGCCGCACCGCCCACTGCAGATACTCCGCGTTGTGCTCCTTGTCTGCGTCGAGGAAAATGAGATCAAAAGGCCCCGCGCCCTCGGCGAGGAGCTTTGGCAGCGTGTCCAAAGCCGGCCCTTCACGCAGTTCCACTTGTCTCCCCAGCAGTCCGGCGCGCTCCAGGTTTTTTCGCGCCACCGCCGCATGCTTGGCCGCGGCTTCCAGCGTCACCAGCCGGCCGTTCTCGGGCAGTGCACGCGCCAGCCAGATCGTGCTATATCCGCCCAGCGTTCCTATCTCCAGAATCTGCCGCGCAGTCACCATACGCGCAAACATCTGCAGCATCTTGCCCTGCAACGCCGTCACCTGGATCGGCGGCAACTCCGCCGCCTCGCTGTCCCGCAGCGCCGCCTCCAGCACATCATCTTTTGCGATCAGGTGGTCTGCCAGGTAAGCATCCACCGCCATCCACAGCGCGTCCTGGTCCTTCTCCTCGCCCATGCCGCCAGCATAATTGGACGTCGCAGCAGGCGCCAAATGGCTACCACATGTCCCCGTGTCGGGACGTGCGACTCAGTCACATCGCTCGCCAAGGCGTGATCGAACAATCGCTGCGTCCCTGCCACTCTCCCTATTGAGTTCGCTGCTGACCGGTCGCCATCAACTGCATGGCGGAGAGGGACTTCCCACCACGCTCAAGCTGCTGGATGCACCAGAGATCGACTGCGCGCCAGGGACCGCTACGCTGGAGTTGGAAGTCGTCAGAGGTAAATTTGAATTCGATGTCGATGTCGATGTCAAACTCGACGTCAACCTCGAACTCGAGCTAGTTGATGGCAGCTGCTCGGATTTCGGTTTGTAAGTGGCCCAGAGATTGCTACACCTTTGATCGTTCCAGGGAGGCGCGACCGGATTGTAGTCTTCCCAGAATCGAACGTTGTCCATCACAGCTGTGTCGTTGCGGTGACGGTAGAGCCAGCGCAGCTCTGATCCGGTGACGTCGCGCTTCTTTTCGGCCTGGGCCGGATCTTTTCGTTGCATGATGGCCAACTTAACGTCATTTTCGCCCTCTTCGTCGCCGGGTCCCGACTTTCCAACAACCATTTGCATATCGAGTTTGTCCAGAACGAAGTGAATCTTGCGTTTCATGACCTTGGTCGTGTATTCGAGGCCGGCCTTGGATCCATGCTTGGTCCGGGTGTGGAATCTGTCCTCCCCAGGACGAAGATCGGGGTTCCACTTAGGGTGGTTCTCCATAAACTCAATAAAACCGAGTGCGGCGCCGGAGGTGACTGCATCGGGGGCGTATGCGTCACCGATTCCACCTGTGCCGAGTCTTTGCTCCCGAACGTTCGTTGGGATTTTCAGGCCGGTACCAAGAAACTGATTGCTGAGGTCGTCGATGATTAGCACATTTCCATAACGACCCGTACCCAGCCGCTGAATGTAGCCAACTCGTGCCCCATTGAGGCCGTAAATCAGGTCGCCGTCTTCGAAGTCCTCATCGAACGTTTTGGGCATGGATTTCTCCCTAAAATGAATGCCGCCGACGCGACCACGCGGATTTCATCCCAGCCTGGCATCGCTTGTCAGATAGATCGTCAGGTTATTCAGGGATCTGGCGACCGCAGCTGGGAAAGCCGCGCGGGCTCCATTGTGCGCTTCGTGTTTGAAATTCTCAACGTACTTCCGCTGTACCACTCCGCCGGAGGGGCGCGCCCATCGGTCTATCGCCGCTATGCGCGCGTCCCTCCGGCGCCTCTCATCTCAATCAAAAGCAGGGTATCCACACTCATTTGTCGAGATGTGGGAATCAGTCCGACCCCCCACGAGGTCGAACGTGAGCGACCAACGGAGCGAATCCCACAACCCTGCCGTGCGCCCGCAGGATGGCTAGTTCTCGAAATTCAGCGTCCAGATCAGAAGCATCGACGAGTTGTCATCCACCGCGGCGAAGACTGCCTTGTCTTCCGTCGTCCGCACCGCCAGGCCAAACGCTCCGCCCTGTGCCGGATCGACCGAAAGCTGCTTTACGAACTGACCGTCCACCGTGAATTCGACAATCTCACTCGGCTGGTTCGCATCTGGATTGATGCCATCGTTATTCGAGACCAGCAGATGCCCATTCGGGGCTTGCGCCATGCCGAGCGGCCCATGCAGGTGAACATTGTCCGTGTAAATGATGCTTCCCGTGCCATCGTCATCCGTGCGCTCTGCTGCACGCCGCACGGCGAAGACAGCATTGTCCCCAGTGGATGCCACGTACAGCACATCGAACCGGCTGTTATATACGAGGCCAGTCGGCGCGACGAACAAAGTCACCGGATCGCCGCGATGCACATACCCAGACGCAATCACCTTCGTGCTCAGCAAATGCAATCCACTCGCCCCAACCGTGAAATCCATGCGGATCACCGTGCCCGTTAGCGCATTCGACACGAATGCCTTCGCCCAGTCGCCGCCATCCACCAGCGCCATGTCCCACGGACCTTGAATCCACGCATTCGCGAAGGTCTGGATCAGCTTGCCCTGGTTGTTGATCACCAGCAGCGATCCCGGAGTGGCCGTTCCCGAGCTGCCATCCGCCGTCGGCGCGTTCCCCACAACAACGAATCCGCGTCGCAGCGTGCCCAGCGCTGTCGAAAGGCCGAGGGACGCTGTGCCGGCAAAGAACACCGTCGCCGGCCCGCTCTTTCCAATGCGCACGATGGTTGTACCCGTGCCCTGCAGATTTTTTACATTATTGAAGTTCGAAACCAGGATGTCGCCGTGCTGCAACGGCCCCGCGCCGATGGTAAAGCTGTCCGGCACGAACGCAACGCCATACGGATTGACGTCGCCATTCATCGGCACGGTCGACACGCTTCTCACCGGGCTGGGCAGGAACGCATCATCGGCATCATGTGGCGCGGCGACCGCTGTCCCAAGCGCGCCTGTCACCAGCGCAACCGCCACGGCTACCTTCACGAACCCGCTGCCCCAGCTCATCCTTCCGCTGCGGCACACTACTCCCATATCCGTCCCGCGCGGGACGAAAGATTCGCAAGCACGCACGTCACACCTCCGGAATGTTCCAGTCGCCGCTCGGGACCGAGCGATGCTTCCCTCAGCAGGCAGACGAAGCTTAGTCCGCTGCATCAACAGGGGTGGTGTTCACCGTGTCATTGCATTGTCATTCCATTGTCACAAGAGCGTACCGCCAGAAAAGCGAACATCTTGCCCGCCCTCAGGCAATCCCGACCGGGGCGAAGCGACGCTCATAACCCCAGCCGCAGAAGCTATCGTCCGGACGGCAAGTCCCGGAAGTCGAAATATGCCAGGTTCATATTCCCCTGCGTCAAAATGTGCACTGTCAGCACACTCTTCCCTCGCGGAAGCCGCAGCTTCACAATCCCGTTTGCAAGATCCCAGTGATGCCACTGCCGCCACGCAATCGGATCGGCCTTGTTAAAGGTTGAATAAATCGTCACCGGCCCGGTGGCATCTTTCCCGTTCAAATCCAGAGAGATCGTCCCGCCGCGGTTCGACGTATACAACAGATCGCCCGTGTACACTCCCGCGCGCGCGACATCCACCGTGATGTTGAACCACTCGCCCGGTTCGGTCCACCCGAAATACAGCAGGCCCTCCGGCGGATGCACCTTCTCGTAAGGGTCGTCGTCGATCTGGTCGTGATACTTCGTGTATTAAAAGGTCTCTAATGGAATCATTAAGTTATTGATTCCTCAAAGACACAGAAAGCACAGAAAGCACAGAAACAGGCCCAGAGTGTACAGCGGGTGTACAGCGGTCACCGATCTTGCTGATCTCTGAATCGAGGTCAGCCCTGATGTCTGTGCTTCAAATGTTGTCCTGCCGAGGTCTCTTCTCCCGACCCTCATCTCTCCCTAGCGAGATTGATTCCCTCAATAGGTTTCGCTTTCACGTCAGCCACGCCGAGAGCACCGGAGTCATTACGCCGGGGTTCGCCTCTCGCCTTCGCCTGAAGGCCGACTGGGCCGAGGCGCGTCTCAAGGCGCGCCCTCAGCCAGCCAAGTTCCCCTGCCGTAAAACCACGCTTGAACTCTGGATCAACCAGGAAGGCACTCTATGAAAAAGCAGCAACGCTCTACTGTCCTTGGCTCTTCCCCCGAAGCCTGCGCTCTCACCTTCACCCGCCAGCAAGTCGAAGACATAAAGAGTAGATTCCCTCAAACGCAGAAATGGCCATGGCGCTATGCCAGGGCCATTTATCGTCTACCGTTTACCTGGATTGCGAACGACCGCGAAATGCAGCAACCAGCCCAGGCATGCCAGCCACGTACTCGCGGGCATGGTGATGATCACTTCCCCTTCGGTTGGTGTCATAGCCTTTCCTCCTAGAAAGCCCTAGTCGCGCGGACTAAGGGTGAATACTCACGGGACCCGAAGTACCCCAGGTAGGATCAGAAAATATCTCGTTCTAAAGCTTCTCCCAATCGATTCGGAGCAGATTTTTCCTCCGGGGTACGAGGGTCATGGTCTGATTCCATGTCCCGAATCGGCTAATCGTCTCGCGATGAGCCGCGAGCTGCCCAAGAGTCATGCCGAGGTAGACGAGAGCGCGCTCCAACACCTCGCCGGACGTGAACTTTATCCAGGGGCCGAGTGATTGCTTCTCATCCCAATGCAAAGCATGTGCCGCCGTCCCATTGCGAGTGAATGCCACCTTGATGATGACGAGGTCGTTCACCAGCATGAGCGGCAGCTTGCGCAGATTGCCCAAGGGATTCTTGGACCCGCAGATCCCGCACCAGGCCGCCGCGTCTTTCAGCGTGAAGTGGTTCGGACCCATCCTGCCGCCACACGTCCAGCACAGCAGACAGTTGACGAGCCTGCTCTCCCGCCGATGTTTGAGCATGCGGTGAGCCTATATAAGGTGCGGCTGTGGAAGGGGAATAAAGGGCCAGGCCAAATCGTTAGGGCCGACGATCTGGAGGGGAATATGAAGTACCGGATTTGCTCCCAAATTCGCCCGATGACGGTCCGCTCTTTGACTTATTAGTCGATCCCCGTTCTTCTTCATGTGGCCTTTGAGCTGCACGTCTGCGATGTCGGCGCAACGCCATTGGACTTCCTTTCATCTCACTTACGCACTGGTAGGACATTCGTCGGATGTCCTCTGCCTACTGAAAGGAGCAGCAACATGAGTTTGCATCCCCTCCGCTTGTCGATAGCAGTCTTAGCCGTCTCGCTGAGTTTGCAGGCTCAGCAAGCCACGACCTCGCAAACAAGCCAGACGACCACCACTACGACCGCAACGAACACGGACTCACCTGCTATGTCGAAGTCCGAATTGAAAAAGCAGCGACAGCAGCAGAAGCACGAGGAAAAGGCTGCGAAGGCCAAAGCAAAGGCTGCCAAGCACGAAGCGGACTCCGCCAAAAGCCAATCGGACGCCAAGAAAGAGCAGAACAAGTCGGTGCAGGAGACCGAGAAAGCAGCTGCTCCGCAGTAAAGCGCTTGTTCCCGATTAATGCGGCCCGGATCGAGCGGACGCGGACGTTGTAAGCCTGACCGGGAACAACGTCGTTCACATAGGTCGTTGTGCTACTGGAACCGACATAACCCGCAGCTCGTGTTTGATACTTCGTGTACGACGTATCCACTGCCTCGTGCATGCGGAACTCATTCAGATACGTCCGGTCCGCCGGATTCAGGCCGCCACTCCCGCTGTTCTTGGCACCGAGTCGTGATACGCCACGCCTTCGCCGCCGCGATCGTAGTACGCGCACATGACCCGTCCGGGAATCTGCTGCGTGCCATCCGTATGCCGCTCGTCCTGGTACGGCATGCGCTTGTAGCTGATCTGAAATTGCGGGACCTGCACAGCCAGCGACAACTGCGCGGCCAGAGCAGCAAAGCCCATCACGCAAAAACCTGATCTCAGCATCAACTTTCTCCCCGACGAGTGCCCTCACTGGGTGCGAGTCAGAACCAATCTACTGCCTCATGCAACAATGACAATGGAAATTCCAAGGTTCTCACTCCTGCCTCGAAACGGCCGGTCCGCTTCTAACGCACCATGCCCACCATTCTCACGATCAACAGCGGCTCCTCCTCGCTGAAGCTCGGCCTCTACCGCGCCGACGATGGCGGTCGCACCGGCGAACCGCAACTCCTCTTCAGAGGCGCCACCGACGCCATCGGCAGACCCGGCGGCTCGCTCACCATCACCGATAGCACAGCCAAAGCCATCCATCGCGAAGACGCTGCGCATGACTCGCAATCCAGCGCCTTCACGCAGGCTGCAGAAAAGCTCCGGCAACTCAGCGGTGCCGAGCCCGCGGCCATCGGCTATCGCGTTGTCCACGGAGGCCAGCATCTGGTCGAGCACTGCCTCATCACCCCAAAGGTCCTCGAAACGCTCCGCGCCTCGATTCACTTCGCCCCGCTTCACATCCCCCCTGCCCTCGCGCTCATCGACACCGCGTCGAAGCTCTACCCGCGGACGCCCGCCTTCGCCTGCTTCGATACCGCATTCCACACCACCATGCCCCCCGAAACCTTCACCTACGCTATCCCCGCGCGTTTTCGCGACCAGGGCGTGCGGCGTTACGGCTTCCACGGCCTCTCCTATGAATCCATCGTCGCTTCATTTGGGGCTTCGCCTGAGGCTGCCCTCCCTCGGCGTCTCGTCGTCGCGCACCTCGGCAACGGCGCCAGTCTTTGCGCCATCGCCAACGGCCACTCCGTCGATACGTCGATGGGCCTCACCCCCACCGGCGGCATCCCCATGGGCACCCGCTCCGGCGACCTCGACCCCGGCGTCGTCCTCTTCCTGGCTCGCAGTTTCTCGTCAGATGGCAGCAAGGGCAGCGCAGGCGATGTCGTCCGGACCGGCGTTGGTAATTTGGATCATTTGGAATCTATCCTCAACCACGAATCGGGTCTGAGCGGTCTATCCGACGGCGTATCCGACTTGCGCGAGCTCACCGCCGCGGCAAATCACGGCTCAATTGGGGCAAATCAGACCATCGCCATTTTCTGCCGCGCCATCGCCAAAACGGTCGCCAGCTACGCCGCTGTCCTCGGCGGATTGGACGCGCTCGTTTTTACCGGAGGCATCGGTGAGCACTCCGCGCTGGTCCGCGAGCAGGTTTGCCGCCAGCTCACGTTCCTCGGCATCGCCTTCGATGCGGAGGCGAATCAGCGTCACGTGGCGACTATCTCGCTGACAGGCAGTCGCATCCGCGTCCAAATTCTGCCCGCGGACGAAGACGGCCGCATCGCCCATCACGTTCATCACCTGCTCAGCGGAGCGCTAGCCAAAGCCAACCAGTGAGAAGGGATGCGGCGTCGGACAGGTGGCGTCAGATCTTCACTGCTTGCGATCGCTGGGAGTGGATTTCTTTTTTGCGCCTTTGGCCTTTGGCTTCTCAGACTTCTTTCCGCCCGCCGGAGCCCCCGCACCGTCTCGCGAATCTGCGGGCTTCGGCTTACGCACCGCCTTCGCTGGAGCAGTTTTCGCCGCCGGACCGGTCGTACGTGGCGCCCCTCGTCCTTCTACGGATGACGCATCGCGCCGCAGCAATCCATCCACACGGTATCCCGCAGCCTTCGCCGCTTGGGTGGCCCGGCTCACAGCCTCTTCACTCCGCCGCGCCGCCGCGCGCTGTTCCGAAGGACTCGCCGCTACCAGCGCCGGCACTTGGATCCACCACAGCAACTCTTCGTGACTCTCCTGATTGAAGTAGCGCACACCTTGAGACGTATGCGTGCCGGTAAGCCACTGCACATCGTCGTCCTGCCACTCGCGATGCGACAGCTCAAGCGAAAGCGGGCTCGCGCGATGCAGCAGGAAACGCACTCGTGCAGCAGCTCTCCAGCCATCTTCTCCGCCCATGCCCAACCCATGGAAGATCTCCGCCAGCGCATGCCGCAGCCGCAGTTGGTCAAACATGGAAACTCCATCGAGCGGCAGGCCGCGCAGCAGCGACCACGCCAGCACCGGCGCCCATACCGCAGTGCCGCTGGTATTGGGCGAATCGCTGGGCAGCACCTTGCGCGCCGTCTCCGGCCAGCGCTTCGGAAAGAGCGCCTCGTAACGCGGCAGCGCCAGAGTGGACACCAGCAATGCGCTTTCGTTCGCAATTGTCTCGGCATTGGGAACAGCCTGCGCTGCTCCCGCGCGCTCAGCTTCTAATTGCTTCGCGATCTTGTGGAATCGTCTTCCCCGTTCGATAAACGGCTCGACCGCCTCCAAAATGCGTCTCTCGCGCTGCCGCACAGCGATCGCACCTGACGCTTCCATCTCCGCCGCATCGATGATTCCAGCCAGGATCGAAGCATCAAGTGCCGCGCGCAGCGCTTCATGCAGTGGCTGCAAGCGCAGTTGATCGAGTGCTTCATCAAGGTTCGGCACACCCGCACCGTGCAGCGAATCGTGCAGCCGGTCCCAAGGGTATTCCCGCGACGCCCGCAACTCCCGCCAGTGCAGAAAGACGTGGTACTTGTACGCATTCAGCTGCAACGAGAATCCCCGCTGGTTCAGGTCCGAGGCGCGCCGCAGATATTCCAGCCCATTGCTTACGTCACGAAAAGCAAGAATCACATCGTGATCGGTTGGAAGATTCAGCCCGTCCTGCAGGGATCGCTGCCGTAATCCGCCGTTCGCCTTATCGATGAACCCGGTGGAGTGGTGGATGGTGCCGCGTGTCTCCCCATAGTGATTGTGATAGATGACCAGCGCCCGCTGGCCACCGCGCGCGTTGGAGTATGCATAGACGTTCTCATCAACCGCCCCGTCTTCCTTCCAGAAGTCGTAGAGCAGGAAGTTGTCGCTCTCCGCAAAAAGCCAGCGGCTGTGCAGCAGCGGCGCGATCTCCCGATTGTGCCGCTCCACCAGCCACTGGTTCGGTGTCTCGTCATAGCGCGGCCGCTGGTATTCCATTCCATATTTCTCGGTGAAGCCTTCCACCTGCCCGTGGCCAAACATCGGCAATCCCGGAAGCGTCGCCATCAATGTCGCGATGCCGAAGCACTTGTCGCCTGTGCCAAACTGGTCGATCGCAGTGCGTTCATCAGGATTGCTCATGAAATTCACGTAGCGCTTCATGATGCCCGGATCGAACTCCATGGTCTGCTTCAGCAGCCCGCGGTAATGCTGGTTGTCCTCATCCCGCAGCAGATTCATGAACGCGCTGTTGTACACGCGATGCATGCCCAGCGTGCGGACGAAGTAGCCCTCCATCATCCAGAAAGCCTCCGCCAGCAGAAGCGTACCCGGCACTTCAGCCGCCACGCGATCCACCACCTCGCGCCAGAACTCCACGGGGATGCGCGCATCGAACTCTGCCGTAGACATGCTGTACTCCGCGCGTGAAGGAATGGCCCCACCCGCGCCAGGCGCCGGATACCACAGCCGCTGGATGTGCCGCTTCGCCAGCGTCATCGCCGCATCGAAGCGAATGATCGGAAACAGGCGCGCGACATGCAGGATGGTCTGGATCACCTGCTCGCGCACCGCGGGATTCAGATAGTCGAGCTGCGCCGTGTCGTTCCAGGGAAAGCTGGTGCCGTCGTTGCCGTGATAGACGTAGCGCGTGTCTCCCGTCCACTTGTCGTGGCGGCGAAAGACCACGGCCGCATCGGACTGCTCGTAGTAGTGGTCCTCAATCTTGATCTCGACGCGGCCGTCGCTTGAAAGATCGGGCCCATTGAAGCTATAGGCCGGATAGGGCGAGTCGTAGCGCGAGAGAAACCATTCCGGGTGCTCGATGACCCAGGGAGAGTCGATGCCCATATGGTTCGGCACCATATCGCTCGCCAGCCGGATGCCGAACCTCCATGCCTGGTCGCGCAGCCGGATGTATGCGTCGTAGCCGCCAAGATCGTCGGCAATACGGTAGTCATACAGCGAGTAGGCCGACGCCACGGCATCCTCTTTTCCGCAGAGATGCTTGATGGTGCGCGAGGCGCGGCTCCGTTCCCACAGTCCGATCAGCCACAGCGAATTCATGCCACGGCCCGCGAGCGTCGCCAGTTCCTCGTCCGGTATCTGATCGAGCCGCGTGATCGATCGCCCGTATCGTTTGCTCAGTTGCGCAAGCCACACATAGGTGCTCTTCGCAATCAGGACGGTGCTCGGCATCCAGTCCTGGTCAGGGCTGAAGCGCTCGTACTCGTGCTGAATTACCGCAAAGTCCGGCAGATCGACACGGCCGCCAAAATCGCCGGCATGGCCGTGCCTTCCCCGGCGCCGCCGCTCCGCCATTTCATCGGCCGGATGGAAGCGCATCCAGATCGCGACATCTTCTTCCTTCAGCACATCGATGGCGAGCAGCAGCCGGCGCAGCGCGGCATCGCCCACAATGCGGCTCCACTTTTCGCGGATAAACGCAAGCTGTCCGCTCAGCGAATCCGGCGACGCCAGCGCAGGCGCACGAAGCACATCGATCAGGTTGGCTGCCTCATCGCCGATGGGCGGTTTCGTGGCAAAGAACTCGCGCAGTCCACCGGTTACATTCGGATAGGGTGTCTGCTGTTCCAGCGGCTCGTCGTCGAATAGCTCGATGAACTTGCGAAATGCCGGGTTGGCATTCGCCAGCCACAGCATCATCAGCTCTTCAAACGCGGCCTCGCGATGCGGCACGCCATCCGTTGAGCCCTTCAGCCACTCCTCCGCCGTCTCTTCGCCGCGATAGCACGCCTGAACCGGGAAACTCCTCGACAAAGCGCAGCAGCAATCGATCGAAACGCTGTGCTCCCAGCCGCGACGAGAACCACTGCAGTGCCTCTGGGATCGCGTGTGGCGCAACAGACTTGCGGTAGTGCTGCACGCAGCAGATGGCTCGCCTCATCGATCAACCCCATGGCGAACAGCGCTCCCGGATTGACGACGCGCTCCGGATCATTTTCCGTTCCGCGAACCTGGTTCATGCGATGCGCAAGCTCGCGGCTGGCCTTCAAGATCGGCAAAAATCACATTGCCGGTGAAAGAGAACAGCGTCTGCTCCGCGTGATAGCGATCACGTGCTGCGCGCGAGATGTGAAATTCCATCAGGGCCATCGTTTCCTGTCTTCCCCTTCTGTACACATGCCCGGGCTGGCGCACCATCCGGGCACGGTCAGGGAACCTCGACTGCTCTCTAAGCTGCTCCATACAGAGATGAGGCCGAGAGCGCCCAACAGTCACCCGCCCGCGCCTCATCTATCGGCATCTACCGGCCCTGCATACCCTACAGCGCCACGGAGACCATTTTCCACTATGCAGGATTTACCGCATCGCAACGACACTACGCGCGGACGTCCAGCTCCACGCGGCCGCCACTTCGCGAAAGTGGCGGCTGGCAGGACAACCGCCGAACCTTCTATCGTTGCCGCTCGAGGCGGAGCGCAACGACCCTCCGCCAGGAGGATGGATGTGCAGGTGAACATCTCCGCTGAAGCCCGCTGCAGCCTCGACCGACCACATGCCAACTGGTTGTCGCTGGTGGCCTCAGTCGTCCATGCAATGGTTCCGAAACGCGTTGGGCACTTGTCGCACCGAGATCCGTTCTCCCTTGCCGAACCAGTGCTTCGGCGCCGCCTTTTGCAGATGGCAGATATCGCGATCGTTCTCCTCGTAGCACAGCAGCCAGCGCAGACCCAGAGCCGGCTGCAGCGTGCTGTTGATCACCGCCGACCACCCCCAGGGCGCTCCATCGCCCGGATAGCTTCCCGGAATATATGCGTCCTCCGGCGAGTAACGGTTCCCCGAATCCGCCGCATAGCACACCAGCGCATACAGGGTCAGCAGAAACGGCCGGTAGTCCTCCTGCCGGATCTTCACCGCGAGCGTTCCATGCTCCATGAAATTCGAACTGCGCGGCACATCGCCATCGGTGTTCAGCCCGCAGATTTGCTGGCCGGCAAGCTCGCGATGTTTCAAATGGCCCAGATCCAGAGCCGGCACACCCCAGTCGGCCAGGAACCAGTCCATCATGAAGCGGTGGTTCTCATAGCTCGACAGATCGGTTGGCTTGCGCAGGATGTCATTCGGCTCGAAGGGCGTGATGCCCGCGCGCGCGCATCTCCGGCGTGGACGCCGCAATCGTGGCCTCGATCGAAGCCTGGATATTCTGCCGCATCTCTTCGGCAATCGCCGTGTAGCGATCAGCCAAGCCAAGCCGATGCCGCGATCGTTGTTCGCAACGCTAATCGCTCTCAGCGCCTTCGCATATTCCGTGATGCCGCGCCAGACGCATGCAGCGTTCTGGTAGTAGTACGGATGCGAATCGGGATAATCGTTCGCCGGATCGCCCAGATCGGCCTCCGGCGAGCCCCAGATCAGCCCATACCGGCGATCGCTCTTCGCAAATCGCTGCTTGCCGTATTCATATCGAGCCAGTACATACCCCAACATGCGCTCGAGGATCGGCTGTTGCTGCAGCAGGCCGCTCGCGTCCCGCGTGTACCAGTAATCGCGCGCCGCATTCATCAGGAAGATGCCCACGTTCAGCGGCGCCTCCACCTGGTCCTGCGTGTTGTAGGTGAAATTTCCGTCGGGCAGCACGTAGTGCTCAAGATAGTGCTGGATGTACGGCCGGCTGGCATTCGTCAGGCCCCACAACTGCTGCGCCCAGATGAATTCATAGTGCGCGACGGGAAACAGCGCATGACTCCGCTCCGGAATCTTGGTATAACTACCCTCGCCTACCTGATAGGTCGGTTCGAGTCCGCGATAACTGCACCGGCAGAGCGTGATGCCGGCGCGCGCAGAATCCAGCAGCCACGAGTCAGGGATCTCCACCGGCATCGAATCTTCGTAAAAGCTGTGCCAGCGATTCCAGATGCCCGCCAGCGCGCTGAAAAAGCGCTCCCGGCGATGTATTCCAGTAATGCTCGGCATAGACTCGCCCATCCGGTGCGTGCACCAGCATCGCCGGTCCTTCATAGCTGGCAACATCCTCAGCCGGAATCGTCATCCGCATGCGAGCAATCGGCTGCGCATCCACGCCCGGCGGCAGCAGCATCATCAGCTCATAACCGCAGCCATACTCCGCATTCCACACCGCCGTATCCGCAACCGGAAGATAGCCGCCCAGCAGTGTGCGTTTGCTGTAGCCATGCCGGTATGCGTAGCGCTCCGGCGCCGCGAATGGAAAATAGTTCGTCGGATCGAAGAGGCGCCCTTCCAGATCGGGCGCCCACTCTGCCTGAGGATTCTTTTTCGGCTGCCGGCTGGTGCCATCCGCCTCCAGATAGATCGACCCCAGCGGCCCAGCTTCTTCATTCGCCACCAGCGACCATCCAATGTATTCCGCCCCCAATGCCGCGACGTTCTCGTAGCAGGGGTCTTCACTCGATTTCAGGATGTATTCGCCCGTCACGTCCGGCCCCGGAGACATGCGCAGTGGCCGCTCCAGCTTCACGCCATGCGGCGTATCCGTAGGCCGTGGCCGCACCTTGCTCAGATCACCAATCTGCTTCGGGATCAGAGCAATCGTCCCGCCGCGCTCCGTCACATAAGCAATCGCTCCGCGATGGGTCACATGTCTTCTCAAAGACAGCGGTCATCACGCCATTGATCTCGACAGTCGTGAGCAGCACCCATCCGGCGATATTCCCGCCATGCGCGACCCGCTGTTCGGCACCGCCGTGGCTGGCCGTCGCCCCTTTGCCATCGATCGCGCTCACCTTCGGCGGCTCAGCCAGAGCGGCCTGCTCTCCGGGAAGAAAGGCGCTGTACTCATTCACAATCCGGCCGGGACGATAATTGCCGGATGGGTGCGCGTCGCCGCGAACAACTCGTCGGCCGGTCCGAAGGTGCTGGCCGCTCCGGCCGCTGATAAGAGCTTTCAGAAAATCTCGTCGATCCAAATCGCAGGGTCTCCCAATGGAGCTATGCGCTCAATCGTCTGAGCGCGCTCTGCAACTATCAAACTCTCACAGCCTATCCGGCAAATAGCCTGAATTACCTATCCGTCACGGCGGTCGCGCGGTACAGAGCGCAGGCATGCGACGCCAGATGCACGGTGAGCGTCTCGACCGGCTTGCTCTCGGTGTGCTCCCACAGATCGCGCAGAACATATCTGCCGGAGGGCCATCCCAGCTGCTTCCATGTGTAGTTCAGATCTTGCGGATGCTCCGAAGTATTGAAGATCGCCACGTACCTGCCCTTCCCATCCGCCGCCTTCGCCGTCCACACGCTCGCATCCGCAGATTGAACGACAGCGCGAGCCGCCGTCGAGTGCTGATCCACCGCCAGAACCTCATCATTGGTCAGCAGCGCGGTTGTCGCCGCATCGTTGTGCGGCAGGTCGCCACCCATCATCAGCGGCGAGCGGAAGATCGACCAAAGCGTCATCATCGTGCGCTGCTCCGCGGGCGAGAGCCGCGTCTGGCGCGCCTTGCCCCAGCCGGGCGACGGACCCAGATAGCCGAGCGGCAGCATGTCTGCATCCGGCCAGTGCCCGGGCTCGCGTCAGCGGCGCCCATTCGGCCACGCGGGGAAACTGATCGCCCAGCCCCTGCGGATACTCGACATCGCTGTGCCATTCATCCCAGATGTCATCCGAGATGCGCCACATCTGCGCATACTTCCGCATCTCGTCCACTTTATCGAGCGGCGCAGCACCCGGCGAAAGGCTCAGCACAATTGGACGGCCGGTCTTGCGCAGCGCCTCACTCAGCATGCGGATCTCCGCTCCCTTGTAGGGACGAGAGGCGATGCAGTCCACTTTGATCAGATCCACGCCCCACCCGGCATAGAGCCTGGCGATCGAGTCGTAGTACGCCTGGCCCGCTGGCGTGTCCTTCAAATCGTAATTGTCATGGTTCCAGTTGCAGGTGCCGGAGGTGTTCGCCGCATCCGTGGCACGGAAGGAAGAGCCCGCAATCGGCAGATTCTTCGCCACCGCTTCGCGCGGAATGCCCTGCAGGATATGGATGCCGAACTTCAGCCCGTGCGCGTGAACATATCGCGGCAAGCGGCGCGAAAGCCTGCGCCCTGCGCCGCGGAGGGGAACCGGTTCAGCGCCGGCGTGTAGCGGCCCTGGCCATCAAGCGAGTACCGGAAGTTGGTCGCGTTGCCCTCTGGCAATCGGATTGGAGACAAACCATTCCATATCCACGACAATGTATTGCCAGCCATGCTGCTTCAGGTGCGCGGCCATCCAGTCCGCGTTGGCCTTCACCTGCGCTTCGCCGACGGTGGTTCCGTACGAATCCCAACTGTTCCACCCCATTGGCGGCGTTGCCGCCAGAACTCGCCGAGCCGCAGCTTGGCGAGGACCGTTGGCCGCTGACGCCGATGCAGAGACCACCCCGCACATCACAACCATCCACAACCATCTGATATGGCGACGCACTCATGCCCATGCATCTCTCTCCACGACCATCATCGGAACCGACCGGGAACCCGCATGCGCGTACTCGATCGCAACGCATAGACTCGGTCGGATGATCTGTCCGTCCTCCGTTCCGCCGCGAGAGCCCTCTGGCCGAGAGGGAGTTTACGGACTTGATAACGTTAACTGATAATCGCATGATTGTTTCAGCTCCTCGACTGAATTTTTCTGCGTCCGCCGCGGGTCGAGTTCACGTCAATTCTGTAGACCGGGGTTGTTCAATCGCGACGGCCCGGTGATAGGCTCTTGTTCTGACAGCGCCGACTGCCCGGCAAGTCACGGGCATCGCATAGGAAGGAATGTTCGTGCCACCTCCACGGAAGGCCGCCAGGCGCCGCCACTCTGGCCCCACCATCACTGACGTAGCCCGCGAAGCCGGCGTCGCCATCATGACCGTCTCGCGCGTCGTCAACGGCGGCAGCTATGTCAGCCCGGCAACGGAAAAGCGGGTGCGGGCGGCGATTCGCCGGCTCGGCTATACGCCGAATGAAGCCGCACGCATGCTGAAGGGCCAGCGCGCACGCATGATCGGGCTGGTGGTTCCCGACCTTGCCGACTCCTTCTTCGCAACCTGTGCCAACGCCGTGCAGCAGGTGGCCGGCACGCACGGATACATGACGCTGATCGTCACCTCGGAACGCAGCGTGGAAACGGAATCCAACGAGATCGCGATGATGGCCGCGCGGCGTATCGCCGGACTGCTCATCGTGCCCTCGCGCGTGGGCGCGGACAAGCGGCTGCGCGAGCTGCAGCAGGCGGAGATTCCTCTGGTCGCGCTGGACCGCACGCTCGACGGAGTCGATGCCGGCCAGGTCATCGTCGAGAACGCAGGCGGCGCAGAGGAAGCGGTCAGGCACCTGATCGCGCATGGACACCGCCGGGTCGATGTGCATCGGCTATGACGCCAAGGTCTATACCATTCACCAGCGCATTCTTGGCTACCGGCGCGCGATGAAGGAAGCCGGGCTGAAGCCCGAAATGTGGACCAACCTGACCACTGCCCCGGCCGCCGAGGCATTGCTGCGGCGCCTCATGAGCGAACCCGACCGCCCGACTGCTTTGTTTACTCTGAACAACGTCACGACCATCCATGCGCTGCAGGCTGTCCGCTCCATGCAACTGCGTCTGCCCACGGACCTGGCCATGATCGGCTTCGATGATCTCGAGCTGGCTCCTCTGCTGGACACCCCGCTCACCGCCGTCCGCCAACCCGCACTGGAGCTGGGACGCAGCGCTGCCCGCATGCTCTTCGACATGATCCGCCATGCTCGCACGACGTCGGCGACCGACACCAAAGCCGGAGCGGCGCATTGTGCTGCCGACCGAACTGATCCTGCGCGCATCCTGTGGCTGCAATAATCACAGTAGCTGATACCGATCACGTCTGCAGCGCGTCGCGGCAGGTGTCAGCCCGCTAAGCCCGACGAAACGCACACCAGAACCATGAAACTGATCGGAATCGACGTCGGCACCGGCGGCACGCGCGTCCTGTTGGTAGACGCGGCAGGAAAAGTGGTCGGCTCTGCAGTGCGTGAGCATGCTCCCTTTCGCTCGCCACAGCCGGGCTGGGCGGAGCAGGATCCGGAAGACTGGTGGCAGGCGGCCATTCACGCCATTCCCGCCCTGCTGAAGGAGACCTCGACCAGCGCGGAAGAGATCGCCGCCGTCGGCCTGAGCGGTCAAATGCATGGCGCCGTTCTGCTGGATGAGCACGATCGCGTTCTCCGCCCCGCGCTCATCTGGTGCGATCAACGGACGGCAGCCGAAGCCGCATGGCTGACCCGGACAGCTCGGCGCAGATCGCCTCATCCAACTCACCTCCAATCCCGCCCTCACCAACTTCACGCTGACCAAGCTGCTCTGGGTGCGCAACCACGAGCCGGCACTATGGCGGCAGTTTCGCTCCTTCCTGCTTCCCAAGGATTACGTGCGCTTCCGGCTGACCGGCGAGCGGGCAATGGACGTAGCCGACGCCTCCGGCACGCTGCTGCTGAACGTTGCCGACCGCCGCTGGTCCAGCGAGATGCTGGCCGCCGTCGATATGCCCGAAAGCATCCTGCCCAGGCTGCTACGAATGCCACGAGATTGCGGGCACAGTCACCGCAGGAGGCGGCTTCGCTTACCGGCCTGCTTGCCGGCACGCCGGTTGTCGCCGGCGCCGGAGACCAGGCCGCCGGCGCACTCGGCATGGGCATCGTGCGGCCCGGCGACGTAAGCGCCACCATCGGCACCTCCGGCGTGGTCTTCGCCGCAACCGATCAGCCCTTTCTCGATCCACAAGGCCGCCTGCATACCTTCTGCCATGCCGTGCCCGGGCGCTGGCACGTCATGGGCGTCACCCAGGCGGCAGGGCTCTCCCTGCGCTGGTTCCGCGACACCTTCGCCGCCGCAGATGACTCCAGAGGCCTACGCTCGCCTCGGCGAATCCGCCGCGACCGTCGCCTGCCGGCGCGGACGGCCTGCTCTGGGCTCCTTATCTGATGGGCGAACGCACCCCGCATCTCGATCCGGAGGCGCGCGGCGCGCTGGTCGGGCTCACCGCCTCGCATGGCCGCGCGCACATCGTCCGCGCCATCATGGAGGGCGTCGCCTTCAGCCTCAAGGACACCATGAGCATCTTTGCCGAGATCGGCGTGCCGGCGCGTGCCATACGGCTGGGCGGCGGCGGCGCCCGCTCGCCGATCTGGCGGCAGATCCAGGCCGATGTCTACGGCCAGCCAGTCGAAATTGTCGCGGCCGAGGAAGGCGCTGCATACGGTGCCGCGTTGCTCGCCGGCGTGGGCGCAGGCGTGTGGCCATCGGCAGACGCCGCATGCGATGCTGTCGTCCGGGTCGCCCAGCGCATCGTGCCCCAGCCTGCCGATAGCGCAAAGCTTCAGGAGATGTATGGTCTCTATCGCAGACTCTATCCAGTCACTGCAGCCCATCTTCCACGGATTGCATGCGAGCAAGTGCGGAGGTGAAAGTCGAATGGCTGAAAGCTGCCCAGGAACTTCACGCAATCGCCGCAGGCTCTTCTCGCCGAGTTCGAAGCCAAGCGTCGGCGACTCTGCGGAGCATATGGCCTCTTCGGGGCTTGCTGCCGTGCAGTTGCAGCGCACCGAGAACATCGCCTGGCTTACCGCCGGCCGCGTCGATCGCCGCGTTCTTCTCCCTTCTGCGCTCGGCACCGCCACCATTCTCCTGTTGCGGAGCGGCGACGCGTTCTACCTCGCGCCCGGACAACGAAGCCCGCCGTCTCGCAGAAGAAGATTTCGCTGGGCTGCCTTTCACTGCCGTCACTGCCCCATGGCACGCGCCGATTTTGCGGACAAGGTTCACTCGCTGGCAGGAGACGGACCGAATCGCAGCCGACACCACAGCCGAAGGCGCGTCGCTCCTCCTCGAGCAACGCGCCTCACTCACCGATACGGAGATCGAGCGTTATCGCTGGCTCGGCCGCAACACCGCCCAGGTCACTGCCGCGTGTTGCAATCTCTCGAACCGGGAGTCACCGAACGCACCATGGCTGCGCGCATCGCTGCCGGCCTCATCGAACGCGGGATCGAGCCCTCCGTCCTCCTGATGGCGGCCGACGATCGCATCCTGCGCTATAAGCATGCCGTGACGCAGAACGCGAGGCTGCAGCGCTTCGGCATGTTGAATCTTTGCTCTCGACGCTGGGGGCTTTGCATCTCGATCACCCGCTTCGTTCATTTCGGCCCGATGCCGCAGCAGCTTGCGGATGCTTTCGCCATAGCCGCCGAGGTAAATGCTCGCCTGCTCGCCGCCACCAAAGCGGGCGCCACATCAGCCGAGCTATTCGCCACTGCGGCGGATGCATACGCATCGCTGGGACATCCGGGCGAGGAGCTGCGCCACCATCAGGGTGGCGCAACCGGCTATGGCGAACGCGAGTGGCTCGCCACCCCGGCAGGCAAGGAGCGTGTCGTGAACAGGCAGGCCTTTGCCTGGAACCCTTCCGTCGCCGGCGGCAAGGTCGAGGACACTGTCCTGCTCCACGACGGCACCATCGAACTGCTCACCGGCACGCCCGATCTGCCGGTCGTCTCAACGCGTGCCGGCGATCTGACCGTACAGTCCGCCGGCGTCCTCATCCGCTGAACTCAGGCTGGTGTGGTAAGTCACTACTCACCACCACGTGTCCTGAACGGAACTGGAGGCGGAGCGAAGGACCTGCTGCATCTATTCCAGACAGGATTGGCGGAAACGCCCTCAACCAAAAATTACTCCGGCATCGCTTCGTACCCAGCTACAGCAAAGCTTCCCGTCACATGCTCGGCGGCGGATGGCTGCGCGCCGCCCACCATCACGGAATACTCGCCCGGCTGAACCGCTCGCTTGCCCTGCTGGTCCACCGTGCTGAGATCCCGCGGTGTCAGCGTAAACGACACTGTCTGGCTCGACCCGGAGCGAGGTGCACGCGCGCCATTCCCCGAAGCACCGGATTTCCCTGTGCCGCAGGCCGCGCCAGATAAAGCTCCGCCACTTCGTCGCCGGCAGCCTCGCCTTCGTTCTTCACGGTGACTTGCGCGTTCATCGGCTCTCCTGCCTTCACCTTCGTTTCCGCTCAGCTTCAGGTCCGAGTAGGCAAAGTGCGTATAGCTCAGCCCATATCCGAAGCCATACAAGGGCTTGCCCTTGAAGTAGCGATAGGTGCGGTTCTGCATCGAATAATCTTCAAATGGCGGCAACTGATCCGTCGAAGCGTAGAAGGTCACAGGCAGCCGGCCCGCAGGATTGTTCTTTCCGGAAAGCGTCTCCGCAATCGCGGTGCCGCCCTCTTCACCCGGATACCACGCTTCCAAAATTGCCGCGGCATGTTGCTGCGCCCAATTCACCGCCAGGGCGCTGCCGTTCAGCAGCACCACTATTAGCGGTTTGCCGGTCGCTGCCACCGATTCCAGAAGCTCTTTCTGCGCCGCCGGCAAGTCAATGTCCGTGCGATCGCCACCGGAAAATCCCGGCACATGCACCGGCATCTCTTCGCCTTCAAGTTCGGACGTCAATCCAACAAATGCGATGACTGCGTCTGCCTGCTTCGCCACTGCGACAGCATCATCGCGTAGCGGAGCAAGCGGCGGCTTCCATCGCAGCGAAATGCCCGCACCAAAGATAGGCGCCTGGTGGCTGTATTCAAGCTGGATGGCATGCGGCTGGGTATCCGTGAAGTGCAGCATGAAATCCGGACTTGTCGACGCCGTCGTTGTGCTGGGTCGAGATCAGCACCGAGCGCAGGCGGACGGGCCGGCCGTCTTCGTAGTCGAAGGTGACCTGGGTCTTGCCGTCGGGGCGCAGGTAGGGCACGGCCCCCGAGCGGCGGACCTCGGTGAGGCGCTCGGCCAGCCGGTGGGCCAGCGTGGATGGGCGCGGCATGAGCGCGTCGGTCTCGTCCATGGCGTACCCGAACATCATCCCCTGGTCGCCGGCGCCCTGGCTGTTGAGGATGTCCTCGCCGGACTTGCCGCTGCGCACCTCTTCGGCGGCGTCGACGCCCTGGGCGATGTCGGTGACTGCTCGTCCAGCGAGACCATGACGCCGCACGGTGTTGCCGTCGTAGCCGTAGACTCGCGGTTGTACCCGATCTCGTTGATGGTCGAGCGCACGATCTTGGGATGTCCACGTAGCCCGAGGTCGTGATCTCGCCGGCCACGATGGCCAGGCCCGGTGGTCACCAGCGTCTCGCAGGCCACCCGGCTCGTGGGGTCCTGCTCCAGGAGCGCATCGAGGACGGCGTCCGAGATCGGCGTCGGCCATCTTGTCGGGTGGCCCTCGGTCACCGACTCCGAGGTGAAGGTCCAACTCGTCACGTCATGCTCCTCTTGCTCAGTTCGTCGCGGGCAGCCTTAGGTCGCCCACGGCCCTCACGTGGAACGCCGCCAATAGGTGACCGTTGTGCTCGGCATTGGCAAAGTGGCAGCTATTTTATCAGGCACCGGACGTCAGTGCACGGTAACCCGGTCGACGACGGCGATCTGACGCACTGGCCGGCCCTCGGCCGCACACGACCTCGTCCAGGATGGCGTCGGCGACGCTCGCTTCACGTCGAGCTCCACCATACGCCGCGTGCCGTCGCTGCGCAGGATCGTGACTGGTTGGTGTCGTGCTCGAAGCCGACGCCGGGGGCCGACACGTCGTTGGCGACGATCAGGTCGAGGTGCTTGCGGCGCCAGCTTGTCGGGGGCGTTGGCGAGCACGTCGTCGGTCTCGGCGGCGAAGCCGACCAGGACCTGGCCCGGCCGGCTTGGCCGCGCCGAGGTCGACGAGGAAGTCGTGGCGTCGGCTCGAGCACGCACTCGGGCCGGCCCGCCGTCGGCCTTCTTGATCTTCTGGTCGGCGGCGGTCGGCCGGGCGGAAGTCGGCGACCGCGGCGGCCATGACGATCACGTCCTGGTCGGCGGCGCCGGGCATGACCGCGGCCTGCATCTCGGCCGCGGTGGCCACCCGGACCACGTCGACGCCGGCGCGGCACCGGGCGGTCGACGGTGGTGACCAGGGTGACCTTGGCCCCCCGGGCCGCGGCCGCCTCGGCCAGGGCGTAGCCCTGCTTGCCCGACGAGCGGTTGGCGATGACGCGCACCGGGTCGATCGGCCTCGCGGGTGCCGCCGGCGGTGACGAGCACGCGCAGGCCGGCGAGGTCGGGCGGCGGCGCAGCGAGCGCGCTCGACCGCGGCCACGATCGTCGGCCGGGTCGGCCAGGCGACCGGCGCCGACGTCGCCGCCGGCCAGCCGGCCCTCTCGGGCGGCACGACGTGCACGCCCCGGCCGGCGCAGCGTGGCCAGGTTGTCCTGCACCGCCGGGTGCTCCCACATCTCGGTGTGCATCGCCGGGCAGACCACGACCGGCGCCCGGGTGGCCAGCAGCGTGGCGGTGAGCAGGTCGTCGGAGATGCCCGGCGGCGTAGGCGCCGAGCAGCCGGGCGGTGGCCGGGCACACCAGCGACGAGGTCGGCCCTCTGGCCGAGCCGGGTGTGCGGGATCGGGTCGGCGCTCGTCGAACAGCGACGTCTGCACCGGCTCGGAGGCCAGCGCCGAGAAGGTGGTCTCGCCGACGAAGCGCGTGGCGCCCTCGGTCATGATCGGCGCCACGTGGGCGCCGGCGTCGACCAGCCGGCGGCAGACCTCGATGGCCTTGTAGGCGGCGATGCCGCCGGTGACGCCGAGGACGATGCGTCCGACCGGCGAGCATCGGCGGCGGTCAGTCGGCGTCGAGCTCGGCGGCGTCAGCGGCCGTCGCCGTCGGCGGCCGGGCTCGTCCTCGGCGAGGACGTCGACGGCGACGATCTTGTCGGCGGCGATCTCCTCGAAGGCGATCGACAGCGGCTTGCGGGCCACCGAGGTGACCTGCGGCGGCACGATGGCCCCGAGGCCGTCACCCAGCTGGCCGAAGTAGGAGTTGATCTGGCGGGCCCGCAGCGCGCCCAGCGTGACCAGGCGGAACTTGGAGTCGACCTTGCTCGAGGAGCTCCTCGATCGGCGGGTTCATCATCGTGTCGTGCTGCCAGGCCATCGGGATCTCCAGGTGGCTCGAGGGCGGTCGCGACCGAAGGCCGATCCTAGCAGCGCGACGCAGTCGGACCCGTCAACCGGTCGGCGGCGCCGCATCAGGCGCCGCGCCGGGCGGCCTCGATGATGGCGCCGGAGCTCGGCGACGGCCCGGTCGAGGTCGTCGTTGACCACGACCAGGGCGCCCGAGGCGCCGGCCGGCGTCGACCTCGCTCGGCGTCAGCCTTGGCCAGCCGCTCGGCGACCTTGTCCGTCGGGATCGCCCCGCTCCCGCAGGCGCTCGCTCCTGCTCCTCGCGCGACGGCGCGTCCACGAAGATCAGCAGGGCGTCGGGGTACCGGCCCGTGATCTGCGGCCGCCCCCTGCACGTCGATCTCGAGGACGATGTCGCGTCGCCCGCCGGCGGGTCGGGCAGCGGCGTGCCGTAGCAGGTAGCCGAGGAACTCGGCCCACTCGAGGAAGCCGTCGGCGGCGACGCGGGCCTCGAACTCGTCGTCGGTCGACGAAGTGGTACGCGTCCTCGGCCTCGCCCGGGCGGCGCGCCCGGGTGGTCCACGACGGCTGAGCCACAGCCGCGGGTCCGCGTCGACGCAGGCGCGCGACCACGGTGCCCTTGCCCGACCCCGCCGGGGCCGGAGATGACGACGATCAGCGGCGGCGGTCGCGGCCTCAGCCGGGAACGTCTCGAGCAGCGCCTCGCGCTGCTGCACGCCGAGCCCGCGGACCCGCCGGGTCTCGCTGATGCCGATCTCCTCCATGGTGCGGCGGGCCTTGACCTTGCCGACGCCGGGCAGCGACTCGAGCACGGCGAGACCTTCATCTTGCCGACGATGTCGTCGTTCTCGGCCTCCGTCGAGCAGCTCGGGCAGCGTGATGCGAACCCATCTTCAGCTTCTCCTTGAGCTCGGCCCGGGCCCGCCGGGCCTGCCGCGGCCTTCTCGAGCGCGGCCTGGCGCTGTTCGGGCGAAGAGCGGGAGGCAGTGGCATGGCCGGAAGTTACCGCTAGATCGCGGCCGAGCAAGCGCGCGGCACACCGGGCGTCCGCGGCCGGTCACGCGCGCCGTCAGGCTCCGACGCGCCACGGCGGCGGCCGCCGCGGCCGGATCGTCGGCCTGGGTGACCGCCCGGCCGATGACCAGCAGGTCGGCGCCGGCCTCGAGAGCGCCTCGGCGCGGCGTGGCCGCGCGGGCCTGGTCGTGCGGTCGGGCTGCCCGCGGGCCGGATGCCGGGCACGACCGTCAGCAGCGCGGGGGCCGACTGGCGGGCCTCGCGCAGGTCGGCGGCCGCGCACACGATGCCGCCGCAGCCGCGCCTCGACGCGCGAGCGCCACCCGCTTGGGCAGGATGTGCGGGCGGCGCCTCGGCGTCGCTGGTGAGGACGGTGACGGCGAGCGCGCACGGCGCCGGCGAGGCCGGCGCTCGGCCGCGCCCTCGCGCGAGGCCCTCGACCCCGGCCCGCAGCATGTCGACGCCGCCGCGGGCGTGCATGGTGAGGTAGCGAGGCGCCGAGCGAGCCGAGCACCCGCGCCGCCTTGCCGACGGTGGTCGGGATGTCGTGCAGCTTGAGGTCGACGAACACCTCGTAGCCGAGGTCGACCAGCGCGGCCGATCGCATCGGGCCCGGCCGCGCTGAACAGCTCGAGCCCGACCTTGGCCACCCCGAACCACGGGCTTCAGCTCGCGGGCCAGGCGCAGGGCGGCCACCAGGTCGTCGACGTCGAGGACAGCGCCAGGCTGGCGCCTCACGCACGCTCGGTCGGCATCGGCGCTCGCCGTCAGCTGGCGGTCGGCCATGGGTCGCTCCGATCAGGTCTGCGAGCGCCGCGCACGCCGTGGCGCCGGCACCAGTCGTCCAGCTCGGTCAGCACCCGGCGCGGCGCCGCGGGTCGGCGAAGGTGGCCGTGCCCACCTGGACCGCGGCGCGCCCCGGCCAGCATCAGCTCGACCGCGTCGACCGCCGGTCGACGACCCCGCCGACGCCGACGATCGGCAGGTCGGGAAGGGCGGCGTGCGACGTCGTAGACGGCCCGCACCGCCACCGGGTGGATGGCCGGGCCCGACAGCCCGCCGCCGCCGTGCGCCGAGCCGGAGGCGGCGGGTCTCGACGTCGATGGCCATGCCGAGCACCGTGTTGACCAGCGTCACGGCCTCGGCGCCGGCCTCGACGGCGGCGCCGGCGATCGGCGACGAGGTCGGCGACGTTGGGGCTGAGCTTGGCCCAGCGGGGCCGGCCGCAGCGCCGCCGGCGGCGGCCATCGACCTCGGCGGTGGCCGCGGGCCGAGTGGGCGAACATGCCGGCGCCGGTCCTCGAGGTTGGGGCAGCTGACACGTTGACCTCGACGGCCACGACCTCGGCGGGCGCCGGCCAGCAGCGTCGGCGGCCCGCGGCGTAGTCGTCGACCGTGCGGCCCCAGATGCTGGCCACCACCCGGGCGCCGGTGGCGAGCGAGCGCGGGCAGGTCGTCGTCGAGCCAGCGCCTCCACGCCCGGGCCCTGGAGGCCGACGCTGTTGAGCATGCCCGCCGGCGGTCTCGTGCACCCGGGGCGCCGGGTTGCCGGGCCACGGCTCGGCCGACAGCGACTTGACCACCACCGCCCCGAGCGCGGCGAGGTCGAAGTAGGCGCCAGCTCGGCGCCGTGGCCGGCGGTGCCCGACGCCGTCATCACCGGGTTGGGCAGCTCGACGGAGCCGACCGGCGTCGCAGGTCGACGGCCGGGCCGCGCCCGCCAGGCCCGGCGGCGCCCGCTCGGCGGGTCGATCGGCGCCGGCGGGCGCTCGCCGGCTCACCGCGTGGTACTCCTGCAGGCGAGCGGACCGGCAGCGGGTGGCTGGCCCAGTCGGCCATGCCGGCCGCCGCGGCCCGGGCGGCGGCCACCGTGGTCAGGCACGGGCACCATGTGGGCGACGCGGCCGCGGCCCGGATGTGGGCGCCGTCGGCCCGCGGGCCCCGGCCCCGCGGGCGTGTTGACCACCAGCTGGACCTCGCCGCGCGGCGATGAGGTCGACGGCGTCGGCCGCCCCCGGCTGGGCGTCGCCCACCTTGGCCACCACCGTGGCGACGGCGACGCCGTCGGCCTCGAGCGACGGCGGCCGTGCCCGAGGTGGCGGCGAGGTCGAAGCCGAGCGCGACGAACTGCCGGGCGGCGTCGAGGCCGCGCGGCCTTGTCCCGGTCGGCCAGCGAGAGGAACACCGTGCCCGCCGTCGGGCAGCCGGTTGCCCGCCGCGATCTGGCTCTTGGCGAAGGCCAGGCCGAACGTGCGGTCGATGCCCATCACCTCGCCGGTCGAGCGCATCTCGGGGCCGAGCAGGCGTGTCGGCGTCGGGGAAGCGGTTGAACGGCAGCACCGCCTCCTTGACCGCGACGTGGCCGCCGGTCGACCGGCTCGGCCGAGCAGGCCCTCGGCCCGCAGCTCGGCCAGGGTGGCCCCGACCATCACCCGGGCGGCCACCTTGGCCAGCGGCACGCCGGTGGCCTTGGCCACGAACGGCACGGTGCGGCTGGCCCGGGGGTTGGCCTCGATGCACGAAGACCTGGCCGTCCTTGACCGCGAACTGCACGTTGATCAGGCCCCGCACCTCGAGGGCCTCGGCGATGCGCGCGGGTGTAGTCCTCGATGACGGCGATCGTCTCGGCCGACAGCGAGTGCGGCGGGATGGCGCAGGCCGAGTCGCCCGAGTGCACGCCCGGCCTCCTCGACGTGCTCCATGACCCCGCCGATCACGACCTCGCCGGTGGCGTCGCGGATGGCGTCGACGTCGACCTCGATGGCGTCCTCGAGGAACCGGTCGACCAGCACCGGGCGCTCGGCCGACAGGCCGCCCTCCTGGCCGAGCGAGCCGAAGCCGGCCAGCTCGGCCATGGCCCGGCTCAGGCTGCTCGTCGTCGTAGACGATCTCCATGGCCCGGCCGCCGAGCACGTAGCGACGGGCCGCACCAGGACCGGGTAGCCGATCGCGCTCGGCGATGGCCAGGCGCCTCGTCGAGCGTGACGGCGGTGCCGCCCGGCGGGCTGGGGGATCCCGAGCCGGGCGCACAGGGCGTTCCAGCGCTCGCGGTCCTCGGCCAGGTCGATCGAGGCCGGGCGGGGTGCCGAGCACCAGGTCGTCGGGGCAGCCGGCCGGCCAGCTTGAGCGGGGTCTGGCCGCCGAGCGAGACGATGACCCCGACCGACGCCCGCCCGACGGCGCTGCTCGGCCTCGATGACGTTGAGCACGTCCTCGTAGGTGAGCGGCTCGAAGTACAGGCGGTCGCAGGTGTCGTAGTCGGTGGAGACGGTCTCGGGGTTGCAGTTGACCATGACCGTCTCGTAGCCGGCGTCGCGCAGGGCGAAGCTGGCGTGGACGCAGCAGTAGTCGAACTCGATGCCCTGGCCGATGCGGTTGGGGCCCGAGCCGAGGATCACGACCTTGGGCCGGTCGCTGGGCCGGACCTCGTCCTCGTCCTCGTAGGTCGAGTAGTGGTACGGCGTGTCGGCCTCGAACTCGGCGCCGCAGGTGTCGACGGTCTTGAACGTGGCACGCACGCCGGCCGCCAGGCGGGCGGCCCGCACCTCGGCCTCGTCGACCGCCCCACAGGTAGGCCAGCTGGGCGTCGGCGAAGCCCAGCCGCTTGGCCCGCCGCCAGCCCGGCCGCGGTCGATGGCCGGCGAAGCCGATGTCTCGACCAGGTCGGGCGCCGCTCCTCGGTGATCAGGCCGATCTGGTCGAGGAACCAGGGGTCGACCCCGGTGGCTCGGCGTAGAGCGGTCGACGCGTGATGCCGCCGGCGCAGGGCGGCCTCGAGCTGGAACGGCCGGTCCGGCGTGCCGATCGCCGCGGCGCGCCGACGAGCTCGTCGTCGGTCAGCGTCGTCGTAGGCTGCCTCGGCCGGGTCGCAGTTGAGCCCGAGCCGGCCGTGCTCGAGCGAGCGCAGCGCCTTCTGGAGGGACTCGGGGAAGGTGCGGCCGATGGCCATGGCCTCGCCCACCGACTGCATCCGGGTGCCGAGCACGTCGGCGGTGCCCGGGAACTTCTCGAACGCCCAGCGCGGGCACCTTGGTGACCACGTAGTCGATGGT
>CAVWNU010000014.1:0-49632 GCA_963756435.1 uncultured Acidobacteriaceae bacterium
TCGTCTCGACCAGAAGCAGATCGACGCCGCCCGCGATCAAAGCCCGCACCTGCTCGCTGTAGGCGCTTTTCACCTGGTCGAAGGTGACCACCCGGAAGCCTGAATCATCGGCATCGGGCGAGTCAGAGACACGGTCAACGGTCCGATTGCCCCTGCCACGAACCGTTGACGCGAAGTTGCGTTCGCGACACGATCTGCCCACTCGCGGCATTGCCGCGCCGATTGCTCAATGATCTCCCATGCCAGACTGCTAAGGAATGGGCCCTCGACGATCTTTTGGTAAAACGCGGGATCCTTCCGTCCCCCGTGCTCCCGAGGATCGTCCACGAAGAATTCGCTTTGGGTGATGCTGGTCGCGCCGAAGGTGTTCGTTTCGATGATGTCTGCCCCGGCCTCTAAGAATCGGCGATGGATGTCGCAGATCATCTCCGGCCGCGTCAGGGAAAAGAGGTCGCCGTTGTTCAGCAAATCCTTCTTCGAGTCCTTGAAGCGCTCCCCGCGGATGTCCGCTTCCGTCATGCCGTAGGTGCGGATCGTGGTGCCCATCGCACCATCGATGATGGCGATTCGACTCTCGAGTACCTTTTCAAGGGGATGTTGGCGGGTTTTCATCATGTCTCTCCGAAGGACTTGAGCGTGGCGGTATCGGCAATATCCCACATGAAGTCACAGGACTTGCCGGAACTGACTATTCAGTTCTTCTGCGCTGTTCGTTCAGCTTAAGTCACATTCGAAGCGGTAGCATGCTCTCCTATTATAGCGGTATGGCAAAGCGTCGGGGGGCCTTTGCATGAGCTCAGCGACACATCCGAGCCAGCCTAGCCCACAGCACGAGCAGACTGGTTGGAGCCTTCGCTGACGCGCCGAAACCGATGCCTTCTGGTAGCCCTCTCGGCTCAAGGGCCGTATCCCGAATCGTCACCATGACAACCGCGTTATGGTGGTTACCGGCCCGGTCAAGCAATATCTCCGCGCCTTACCAGGCGCCATTCTGTGGGGCATTTCCGTAGGGGCATGGCTTTCATAGGCGGTAGCTCGTTGGGCCGTGGAACCGTTTTACCCTGCTTTTCGTAACCGCAAGAGCATGCGACAAGTCTTTAGCTGGCCATGGGTGGAAGCGCAGGTTTCGCAGACCATCGAAATTTGGAATGACAGCGCTGCGCCGCCGATCCTGGCCGGCAGGCGATTCAGCCTGAAAGAGCAGCAAGAACGGGAGAGAGCGTACGACGAGGAACTGGAGGCGGTGGAACGCGAAGCGAAGAAAGTTCCTCGCACCAAGGCTGAGCGCCTGGCAGCCCAGGATAGAATCACGGCGTCATTCGCGCGATTTTCGGCTACCGCATTGGACTTGCAGCGCGAAGCGGTTCAGTTCCTCACCGACGATTTTCTGCCTGCGGGCACCACGCTTGCACGGTGGGCGAGACGCTTCGACGCCAGCTTGAGCATGGACGACATTGTCCAGGCATGCCGGAATGCGTGGACAGCGTGCGGACTGCAACCTCTGCTCGGCGAGCGCGTGGGCATCACCCCATCGATCCTGAGTTACAGCCTGCTCTATCCGTACAGCGACAACTATCTGGACCGTGCAGATATATCAGCCGAGGAGAAACTCCGCTTCAGTGAACGGTTCCGGGATCGGTTGCGCGGCGAGAGGCTCTCAGCCCAGGATGATCGTGAGGCTGCACTATGGACGTTGGTCACACTGATCGAAGAACAATATCCTCGCGCGCGTTACTCCCAGGTCTTCGATTGTCTGCTGGCGATCCATCGAGCGCAGCAGGAAAGCATCGCGCAAATTAGCGGCGGCAATCCTTGCGATCACGGTGAGGTGCTGCGAATGAGCTGCGCAAAAGGAGGTAGTTCTGTACTGGCGGATGCCTGCCTGACACGCGGCTGGCTGCATGCGGAAGAGGGCCGATTCTCGTTTGAGTGGGGGGTGCTGCTTCAATTGGGTGACGATCTGCAAGACGTGCGCGAGGATATACAGCGTGATTCGGTCACGTTATTTTCTCGCACGGCTGCATCTGGCAGGCCGTTGGATAGTCTCTAACGCAGCACCTCAATTTCAGTGAGCGCGTCGGAGCACAGATGAATGAACTACCCCACGGCACCCCGATATTCAAGGAACTGCTCAGCATGAGCTCGCGGTCGCTCATCATTGGCGCTGTCGCTGAGTCGTACCAGTTCTTCACCCCGGGATTTTTAGAGGAAGCGGAGTGCTGTTCTCCGTTTCGCTTTGCATTTCTTCGGGAACGGCAAAAGCGATTAACCAGCCGTCAAGGTCTGTATGCGGCCCTATTCGATGTCTTCCTCGAAACATCTGATGGCGACGATAGCGAATTTCCGCTGCTAGTCGATCGAAGGCTTTCCTGCCCGGAAGCGAATGCCGTGGAAAATGCGGATGTCGAGGTTGCGGAGTAATTCCTGCGACTCTCTGTCGCGAGCGCTGAACCAAGCCGCTGACTGCGAGATGTCAGGTACGTGTGTGCCGCTCCATTCCGTCGGAATCGAACGCGACGCCGAAGTGGTCACACCATTTTTGAATTTCAGTAAGGGTCTCGTCGGCCACAGCGACACCTTGGTTCAGATTCCTCTCCGCCGATCGCTGGGATCGCTCGCCGGGAATCAGGATCTCGTCTACGCCAGGACGCCGCTTGTTTGTTTTCAGCCTGCCGATCATCTCCCGCATACGCGTGAACCGTTCCGCTGGCGGAAAAGCAGCGATATCGAAGAGGCAAAAGAAATGACCAACATCCTGTTTGCGATCGAGGTCTTTATACATCGAACCGATCTCCGGTCCAACCGCCGCGCCGGACAGAACGCCGCTGAAAGCCTCGACCATCAAGGCCAGCGCATATCCTTTGTGCCCAGCCATGGTTAATACGGTCCCGCGCAGCGCTTCGGCCGGATCGGTTGTCGGTTCTCCTTCGCTGTTCAATGCCCAGCCTTCCGGGATTCAGCATTTCTTTTGTTTGCGGCGATGATATTTCCGCGGGCCACGATCGAAGTTGCCAGGTCGATTTTTACTGGGGCTCGGTTCCCGTGGGAAACGAGGCTGCGATCGGATTCGTGCCAAAGAAAGGCTCGTATCCGCCCGTCGGAGACATCGCAGGTTCGCAATTCGTCATCGCCAGCAGGATCATGTCCTGTTCCGCGGCACGATTGCAGTAATAGGAGAGCGCGCCGAAATGCTGCGAGTTCCGAATCGTCGCCGCCGCCACGCCATTCTTCTTCGCCCGAGGAATCAGCAGATCGAGTGTCTTCATCGCCTGAACTTGCCCAAGACCGTTCCGAGCATCGATCGCAAGACGCCGGGGACTGCTGGTCGATGGCAATCTCGGCCTTCGGATCGATAAGGCCCAGTCCGATCCTCTCGAGGTAAATGTTAAGCCGCGAGATACCGTGCGTCGCCGTGCCCTACACGTCAGCGTCGACCAAGGCTCGCGCAAAGATCGCTGCGTCATCTGGGAAACACCAGCATGCTCGGCGAGCTGGGCTGTGATGCTCTCCAGATATTCGGGCCGGAAGCGTTTCATTCAATCATAGCCTCAACCGGACCTGGTTATGCGCTGCGATAGAGTTTGGTCATGACGAACTCGCGATGTCCGAGCGCCTCCGCTGCGGTGAGTCGGCCGTTGGCGGTGCGAACAATGATTTCAATCAGCTCGTCGCCGGCTTCATCCACGGTCATTTCGCCGCGCAAAATCCCGACACATCGAGGTCGATATGCTCGCTCATCGATCGAACCGTCTTGCGGATTGCCGGTGAGCTTGATCACCGGTTCGATCGGATTGCCGATGACGTTGCCCTGGCCGGTCGGGAACAGATGCACGACCGCGCCGGAAGCCGCCCACAACGTGACGGCTTCGGCGGCGGCGGTGGAAGTGTCCATGAACCACAGACCCTGCCTTGGCCGGCGCCTCGGCGGGCTTGAGGCAGCCGACGAACTTCGTTCTCTTGCCGAGCTTCTCGACGTTGCCGAGCGCCTTTTCCTCGATCGTCGTCAAGCCGCCGGCGATGTTGCCCTTGGTCGGCTGCGATTCGGAAAGGTCGTCCGTCTTTTGCTCGAAGACAAGCTTCGTGATAATCTTTGAAATGCGGCCATGAATGCCTTCCGCACTTCCTCGTTCGCGGCCTTGGCCTCGACGATGTGCTCGCCGCCGGTCAGTTCGGAGGTTTCGCCGAAGATGCTGTGCCGCCCAGCCGCACAGTGCTTATCGATCACATTGCCGACGGTCGGACAGCTCGAAAGTCCGGTCGTCGTGTCGGATTCGCCGCACTTCACACAGATGTAGAGCTCTTTGAATTCGCACGTCTGTGCGCTGCAGCTCGATGGCCCACTGCAGAAATTCCTTTGCCTGGCGCGAGGCGTCGGCGATGGTCTGGATGTCGCCGTTACCTTCGATGGAGAAGCCCGCGACCGGCTTGCCGGTCTTGGCGATGCCATCGACGATGCGCTGCGTCCAGCCCGCCTCGATGCCGATGACGACGACGGCGGCGACATTCGGGTTGCGCCCGTGCCGATCATCGTGCGGAAGAACAGCTCCAGATCTTCGCCGAACTGCAGCCGCCCATAGGCGTGCGGCAACGCCAGCGTGCCTTTGATGTTGTTCGCGACGGCTTCGCAGGCGGCGTTGGAAATGTCATCGACGGGCAGAATGATGACGTGATTGCGCACGCCAACCCGCCCATTTTCGCGTCTGTATCCCAGAACTCTTCGCTTCGTCATGACTTACGCCCACCTCTTTGTCTTGAGATTGTGAGTATGGACATGATTGCCGGCCTTCACCGGCTGCACGATCCGGCCAATTTCGCAGCCGTACTTGATGACCGTGTCGCCGACGCTGAAATCTTTCAGCGCCAGTTTGTGTCCCAGGGGAATGGCCTGTTCAGCACGCGCCTTCAGGTTCGAGTTGTCAGCGAGAATCCGTCCACTGCAGGCCGTGCCCGGCTCAAGATCGACGACTGCAACACCGACGTTGTCGGCTGCATCGTGCACGAGAAAATGAATCATTCTTTGTCCTTCCGGTGAGATTACAAGTTGACTCAACTGATGTTGCCCAGTGATACATGTTTCGTTTCCAGAAGTGCTTCGTCGCAGAGGGCGCCGCGCTGACTTCAGAACTCTTCGAATCGATGCGGATCTCATTCCGGTAAACAGCGGCGCCGTGGCCCCTGAGCTCCGTAAGACTCTTCTATTGTTGCGCCGCTAGAAAAATCGTAACGCTTTTAAGACGCGCATCGATCGCAGCTTTCTGCTCTTTTGTGTATTGCTGCTGCAATTCAATTTCTTTAGCAGCCTCCTTACGTCGGCCTAGATGGGAGTATGCGCGTCCCAAACGATAGTGGGCTTCTGCGAAATAGGGCCTCAGCTCTATCGCTTTCTCAAGCGGCGTTGTGCTTTGATCCCACTCCATCTCTTCTTGATCTAGTACGCCAAGTTGATAGTAAGCGTCAGCTAGCTTTGAATCCACTTGGATCGCGTCTCAAGCAGGATGCGAGCCTAGCATCGTCCCCTGTCCGGCAGGTCGGTGTAGCAGCGATGCGGCAGCATAGGTGCTCGCCGCGGCGTTGTGGGGATGTTGATCCGCAAAGTGCTGGAGCTTCTCGCAACTGGTGGCCTCTGAATCAGAGACGAACTCGCAGCTGCGGCCAAGCAACTCGGCATACATTGCGTTGTCCGGATCCATGTCAAGTAATGATGAAAAGTCGGCAGCGGCCTCTTTGTTACGATTGTCGCCATAATAGCCGATGCCGCGAGCGGCCTTCAGTCCTGTACTGTCTGGATAGTGCTCAAGGCCGGCATCTGCAACCTTGATCGCCGGCTGCCACGAGAAATGACGGAGCAGCTCGACGACCCAAGCATGGATGTTCATCTCGCTCGGATTGAGGTGTGCGGCCTCAGAGAAATGCCGCTCGGCGTCGAGGTAATTACCCCGCCGCTCATCTACCTCACCATAAAGAGCCTCGGTTCCATCGTTGCGGTCCGTTGTGGGAAGCGTGTCCAACACATCCTTGGCGCTCGCCAAGTCGTTCGATTGCAAGAGCGCAACGACGCGATCATGGGAGATGTCTGCACTGAGTGGAGCGATCGCTGCCGCCGCTGCGAAGGCTTGGGCTGCCCTCGAAGGCTGTGATGTCTCAAGATAGGCGCGGGCAAGATTGATCTGTGTTTGTTGGTCGCGAGCATCAAGCCGAGCCGCAATCTTAAGCTGGATAAGAGCTTGCTGAGGTCGCATCAGTTTGAGGTAGGCGACCCCAAGATTTGCGTGAGCCATAGGCTTACCTGGTTGCAAGTGCTCAGCGTGCTCGAGCAGCGGCAAAGCACCGGTCAGGTCACCTGCTTCGGCATGTATCAGCCCCAAAGCCTCGTTGATCTGAAAGTTCGCGGGGTGGCGGATGAGCAGATCCTCCAGCCCGGGCCGCGCTTCCGCCGATCGCCCTTCATCATAGGCCGCTAGTGCTTGACGGAGCTTCTGTCTGTCCGCGGATGTCATACCCGCTGCCGAATCTTTTACAACAGGCAAACTCCAGCAAGGAGGCGCCTCAAGTGCAAAAGAGATCGAAAGCGCAAGTAGAATTCGGCAGCAGAATGATCGACAGTTGCCTGCACGATTCGAGCTAAGACCGGAAGAAACCCCCCGGCGTGCGCTGAACATTCCAGGATTGTAAATGCGATTGTCGAGGAGAAGTAATTGCGGTGATGGAGTGCAACCATTGAAGAGTAGTTCCAGAGGATCCAGCCATCACATGCACTTCGAGTTGCCGGGGGTTTTATAAGTGTCTGACGTCCAATGCGCCGATACATTGCATTCTTTCCCTCAGCGGCTCTGCATCTGGGCAAGTAGGGGGCTGGTTCGTCGACCGGCTTGACACTCATTCCATCGCGATGTCATTCTCGTGTACGTTACCGACTAAAATGATCTCCTTTGAGCGTCCAGCTTCTGCCCACGCGGTTGCGGGATCGCAAAGAGCATTGAGTGACAGGCATGTCTGTAGAGTCTGCTTTCCTTCCATCTCGCCTGGAGCTTCCGCCAGCCCCTGCTGAAGAGAGGGGCGCCGTCAAGGCATGGCGGCAACCTGTCGTTCTCCGCAGCTACATGCCACGACCTCCTGATCGCAATCCGATGTTCCTGGAGAAGCGGGTATACCAGGGCAGCAGCGGCCGCGTCTATCCCCTGCCATTTATCGATCGCATTGCACGAGACAGCAATCGAGCAATCGTGGGAGGCGGTGCACATTGAGAACGCGTATCTGCGCTTGATGGTTCTGCCGCAGATCGGCGGGCGCATTCACGTTGGGCTCGACAAGACCAACGGCTATGACTTCTTCTATCGGCAGAATGTGATCAAGCCGGCGCTCGTCGGGCTGGCCGGCCCGTGGATCTCCGGCGGCGTCGAATTCAACTGGCCGCAGCATCATCGGCCCGGCGACTTTCATGCCGGTCGAAATCCGAGATCGAGCGTCATCGCCGATGGCTCGCGTCACGGTCTGGTGCAGCGACCACGATCCGATGCAGCGCATGAAAGGCATGCACGGCGTGTGCCTCTATCCGGATCGCGCGCATCGTTGAGCTGAAGGTGCGCCTCTACAACCGCACGCCCTACACGCAGACGTTTCTGTGGTGGGCGAACGTCGCGACGCGCGTGCACGAGAAGTATCAATCGTTCTTTCCGCCCGATGTCCGCTATGTCGCCGATCATGCGAAGCGGGCGATCACCGCATTCCCGCTGAGCGATCGGCGTTACTACGGCGTGGATTATCCGGCGCGCGCGCCGCGACGGCGTTCCCGAAGAGGAGCAGCCGCGCCAGTATTGTCCCGACGGCTCTTACTCGCGCCGAACGATCTGAGCTGGTATGCGAACATTCCCGTGCCGACCAGCTACATGATCATCGGTCCACCAAAGACGACTTCTTTGGCGGATACGATCATGCGCGCGCAGGCCGGCGTGGTGCACGTTGCGAACCACCACATTGCGCCGGGCAAGAAGCAGTGGACGTGGGGCAACCACGAGTTCGGTTATGCATGGGACCGCAGCCTGACGGACAACGATGGTCCGTACATCGAGTTGATGGCGGGCGTCTACACGGACAATCAGCCGGACTTCTCCTTTCTCGCTCCGGGAGAGACCAAGCACTTCTCGCAATTCTGGTATCCGCTGCAGCGCATCGGGCCGCCCCAGGCAGCCAGCCTGCAATGCGCACTTCGTCTCACAACGGAGGAGCGCCAGGTCACGATCGGCGTGCAAGCCACCGAGCATCCTGGGCAACACAACAGTCACTTTGCTATGTCGTGGTGCCGTAACCGCCGCGTGGACGCAGGACATCCACATCGGCAAGCCGCTGGCGGTGGAGCATACATTGGAGAACCCGGTGCCGGAGAGCGATCTTTCGGTCACAGTGGAAGCGAATGGAGTGCTGCTGCTTCGTTACGCGCCGGGCGAGATCGTGCCCGCGCCTGTGCCGACTGTTGCCACGGAGCCTCCGCCGCCCTCTGCGATCGCGTCCAACGAAGAGCTCTATCTCACCGGCGTGCATCTTGCGCAGTATCGTCACGCGACGCGGCGGCCAGAGCTCTACTGGCAGGAAGCATTGCGCCGCGACCCATTCGACACTCGCGCCAACACCGCGCTGGGCGAATGGCACATGCAGCGTGGCGAGTTCGCGGCTGCGGAAGCGCTGCTGCGCAAAGCGATCGAACGTCTCACAACGCTCAATCCCAATCCGCCCGATGGTCAGCCGTTCTATCTGCTTGGCCTGGTGCTGCGCTTCATGGATCGGCACTCGGAGAGCTATGACGCCTTTTCCAAGGCGACATGGAACGCGGCCTGGAAGGCTCCAGCGCATTACGCTTTGGCGCAGGCGGACGCAGCAGCGGGCCGATGGGAGCCGGCACTTCAGCATGCGCAGCGCAGCCTGGCATGCGACAGCGACAACCTGAATGTCCGCAACCTGATCGTGGTAGCTCTCCGCGCGCTTGGCCGTGATAACGAAGCGGCGATCATGCTGGACGAGACACGCGCCCTGGACCCGCTCGATCAGTGGAGCCGGCATCTCGCCCTCGGCGATGTACCCAAGGACAACCGTGCGCTCCTCGATCTGGTCTGGGATTACGTTGCCTGCGGCCAGCACGATACAGCGATCGCTCTGCTTGATGCTGCGGATATGCAGCGCCGCGGATGGCAGCGTACCACTTGTGTACTACACGCTCGGCTATCTCATGCATCGCCTGGGACGTAACGGACGAAGCCGATCAGGCGTGGCAACGCGCCGCCGCCGCGCCGCCGGACTACTGCTTTCCGCATCGGCTGGAAGAGATGCTGGTGCTGCAGACCGCAGTACAAGCTGTGCCGAGCGACGCGCGAGCGCCCTACTATCTTGGCAACCTGCTCTACGATCGCCGTCGCTACGATGAGGCGATCGATCTCTGGCAGCGCGCGGCGACGCTGGATGCGACATTTCCCACCGTCCACCGCAATCTTGGCATTGCACTCTTCAACGTGCGTGGCGACGCCGACGCTGCCGTCGCCGCGTTCGATCGCGCCCAGGCTGCTGACCCGAGCGATGGCCGCATTCTGTATGAGCGCGACCAGCTCTGGAAGCGCACGGGTATCGCTCCGGAGCGGCGCGTTGCCGAACTGCTGCGGCATGCTGATTTCGTCGCCATCGCGCGATGATCTCGCCGTGGAATTGGCGACGCTCTACAACCAGACCGGCAAGCCAGAGCATGCGCTCGCCGGCTTGCTCTCGCGCAATTTTCAACCGTGGGAGGGCGGCGAGGGTCTGGTGCTCGGCCAGTTCGTGCGCGCTTCTCTATTGTTGGCGCGGCACGCGATCGCCGCAGGTAAGCCCGCGGACGCGATCACGCATCTGGAGGCAGCGCTCGATCCTCCGCAATCGTTGGGAGAGGCCCGGCATCTCCTGGCCAACAAGAGTGATATCGAATACGCGCTGGGCGTGGCACACGCGGCTGCCGGCAATCCGTCGGAGGCAGAGCGCTGGTGGCGGCGCGCGTCCCGGCAAACAGGCGACTTCCAGCAGATGAGCGTGCTCACCGTCTCCGACATGACGTATTGGAGAGGCGCCGCGCTCGAAAAGCTGCAGCAGCCGGAGCAGGCAGAGCAGGTCTTCCGCAGTATCGCTGCATACGCGGATGAGCTCGAGGTGCAGGAACCGAAGATCGATTACTTTGCCACTTCGCTGCCCATCATGCTGCTCTTCCATGAGGATTTGCATCATCGCAATCGCGTGCTCGCAGCCTTCCTGCGAGCGCAGGCTGCCTATGGTCTCGACGGAGCGGAGGCTGCAATTCCAATGCTGCGTGCAGTGCTCACGCTCAACAGCAATCACACCGGCGCTTCCGATCTGCTCCAGCAGGCTGAGCTCGACTTACGCAGCGGAATCGCGCAGGCCGCATCCGAGTCACACATCTCAGACAGGACGACATAAGCGTGCACTCCGCGCCCTCTGCTGCATCGCCAATCGAGCCTCACGCAGAGCAACTTCGTCTTGGATATCTGCTCTGGATCGCCGCTGTTGCAGCATTGGGCGGCTTCCTTTTCGGCTATGACTGGGTGGTTATCGGCGGCGCAAAACCTTTCTACGAAGCGTACTTTCATCTGACGACCGACACGCTCATCGGCTGGGCCAACAGTTGTGCACTGGTGGGCTGCCTCGCGGGATCGCTCCTCTCCGGCATCCTCGGCGACAGACTGGGCCGCAAGCGTTCTCTGCTGCTGGCCGGCGCACTCTTTGCTGTCTCCTCCGTCCTTACCGGCTGGGCCTTCTCCTTCGCCGCATTCATCGCATGGCGCATCGTGGGCGGCCTCGCCATCGGACTCGCCTCCAACATCTCTCCGATGTATATCGCCGAGATCAGTCCGGCGCAGTGGCGCGGCCGCCTGGTAAGCCTCAATCAACTCGCCATCGTCTGCGGCATCCTCGGGGCGCAAATCTTCGACTGGCAGATCGGCACACGCGGCGCACACCTCTTCAGCGGCTCGCTTTCAACGGCCGCGTGGAATGCGCAATATGGATGGCGCTGGATGTTCACCGCAGTCGCTGTGCCAGCGGTGCTGTTGTTTCTTCTGGCAGGCATTATTCCGGAGAGTCCGCGCTGGCTGCATGTCTCATCACCGAACGGCCGATGCGGAGACCGTCCTCACGCGCATGGGCGGCCGCGACTATGCCGGTGGCATGGTACGCAGTATCGCGGAGCATTTGCAGCACGATCGCGCTCAGGCAACGGGTTGGCGTGAGCTTGCGTCACCGGCCGTGCGACGCCTGGTGCTCATTGGCATCGGACTCGCCGTGCTGCAGCAGTGGAGCGGCATCAACATCCTCTTCAACTATGCGGAAGAGGTCTATCGCAGCGCCGGTTATGCGGTGAACGACATCCTGTTCAACATAGTCATCACTGGCGCGATCAACCTTGCCTTCACGCTGCTCGCCATGCTCTTCGTCGACCGCATAGGACGCCGCTTCCTCATGCTGCTCGGCTGCGCCAGCGTCGGCGTGGTCCACGTCGCGTTCGCGATTGTCTATCATCTTCATCTGCGCGGCCTGCCCATTCTGCTGCTCACGCTCTGCGCCATCGGCTGCTACGCCATGACGCTCGCGCCAGTCACCTGGGTGCTGATCACGGAGATCTTTCCCAACCGCATCCGCGCCCGCGGCGTCTCGCTGGCCGTTTCCGCCTTGTGGGCATCTTCCTTCCTGCTCACATTTTCCTTCCCCGCGCTCACCGGTGCCTTTGGCCAGTCGGGAGCCTTCGTGGTCTACGGCGTGACCTGTCTGGTGGGCTGGATCTGCGTACGGGCTTTCGTGCCGGAAACCAAGGGGCGCAGCCTGGAACAAATTGAAGATCAGATTGAGGGCGCAACCGCGACTGACGCTGACTGTCAGACGCCTCGTGCTTCTGCCGCACGAGCCTTGCTGCGAACGCGATCGGCAAAGAGCGGCAGGTTGCTGCGGAAGATGGTGTGCGGCGCTAATCGCGTTGCCCGCTCCGGACGTACCCGCTCCACTAGATAGCGCAGCAAGATTTCGAAGGCCGTCTTGCCCTGCGCGAACGGCCGCTGGTAGAGCGTCGCCAGGATGCGGCCGCCTTCGAGCAGAGGGATGAGCTCAGCGAACAGATCCGTGCACAGCACCTGCACTTTGCCGAGAAGCCGCTGCTCCTCCAGAACGCGCAGCACCGGCAGGCTGTTCGCCGTGCTCACGTAGATGCCGGCAACCTCCGGGTTGCGCTTGAGCAGGTTGCGCGTCTGTCGCAAAGCCTCTTGCGCGCTCTCGTGCGATTCCACCACCGGTAGCAGCGACAGATGCGGCGCCAACAACGCGAGATTGGCGGCAAAGCCGCGCAGCTTCTCCGCGTGATCCAGCACGTGGAGCTCCCCTGTAATCATGGCGACGGCGCCGTTGCGCTGAATGGTGCGTCCCAGCAGCTCCGCAGCCAACGCTCCGCTTACATATGCGTCGACGGAGACTGCGGCGATGCGCTCGCTATGCGGTGCATCGCTGGCGACGCATACCATCGCGGTGCCGGAGCGGCTGAACCGATTGATCACCGGCTCGGACTTCGCCGGATCTCCAGGCGTGAAGATGAGCCCATCGAACCGGCCATCGGGAATCGATTCCAGCAGTGCCAGATCGCCCTCGCCCATCCGCGGGTAAGTGCGGTATTCGACATCGATCTCGACACCAAAGACACTGTCCGCCGCAGAGCGCACGCCTTCGAGCAGCGGAGCAAAGAACGAGTGAATCTGCTCCGGCAGACAGACCGCGATGGTCAAACGGCGATTCAGCTTCAGGTTGCGTGCAGCCAGGTTTGGCCGGTAGTGCAGTTTCTGCGCCATCGCCAACACGCGTGCTCGCGTCTTCGGGTTCACTCCCGGACGATCGTGAAAAGCACGATCGACGGTGGCGATAGAGATTCCAAGCGCCCGAGCCACATCCTTGATTCCCGCCGGCTTCTTTCCCTTTTCCATGCAACCTGCATCCTAGCGCAACCCCGCGACTTTGCTGCCGGGTGCGGCCGCTAGCCACAGCTTGCTTGGCGGCGCTACTGACAGCCTACCGGCAAACTCCCGATCGCTTCGTGCACGTTACCGATAAAACCGCTCATAAATCGTCAATTTCTCCCGATGCTCGACTGTTCCAGCCGTAGCCCGTGCACTTTCGCTGAGGTCATAATCGCAGGGCGCGAAGCTGCTTGAAGCATTTTCTTCGTGGCGCGGCGTCTGATCCCGTGCTATGCTGTGCGGCGTTTAGAAAATGCGTCGGTAACGTAAACGAAAATGGCTTTGATCGTAGATTTCAGGGAGGCAGCATGCAGCGCACATTCGGGGTAGGCGCGATTGCGCAAATTGGGCGGTGGAGAGGATCGGCGGGCTGGAATACTCTGTGTGTTCTGCTCTCGATGATAGCTTTCTGCCTGGTCCTGCAGGGTGTCCCCTGCATGGCGCAGATGGATCAGGGCACCATTTCCGGCACGGTGACCGACTCCTCGGGCGCGGTGGTGCCAGACGCCAAGGTCACGCTTACAGAGAACGATACCGGCCTGGTGCTTCAGAGCGTGGCTAACAAGGGCGGGGTTTACGTCTTCTCCCCCGTGAAGATCGGCAACTACACGGTGACCGCGTCCGCGCCTGGATTTTCCACCGCTTCCTTGCCCGGCCTGGTACTGAACCTAAACCAGAGGCTCTCGGCCGATGTGAAGCTGCAGGCCGGCAACGTTGCGCAAACGGTGACGGTAAACTCCGGCGTGGCGCAGCTCCTGGAGACGCAGCAGTCGTCGACCGGACAAGTGATCAGCTCGCAGGTGATCAATGACACTCCACTGAATGGTCGCAACTACGTCTTCATCGCGCAATTGACGGCCGGGGTGACACAATCCAATGGATCGCGCGGCGAGGGCAAGGGCGACTTCAACGCCAACGGGCAACGCGCAGAGCAGAACAATTTTTTACTGGATGGCGTAGACAACAACTCGAACGCAGTGGACTTCCTGAACGGCGCGAGCTTCGTGGTAAAGCCTCCGCCCGATGCGCTGGCCGAGTTCAAAGTGCAGACCAGCAACTACGACGCGCAGTTCGGCCACTCTGCGGGCGGCGTGATCAACGCCTCCATCAAGAGCGGCTCCAATGGATTGCACGGCAACCTGTGGGAGTATTGGCGCAACGATGTGCTCGACGCCGTGGACTATTTTGCGCAGAACAAACCGAAGTACCGGCAGAATCAGTTCGGCGGCACCATCGGCGGCCCGATCCTCAAAAACCACCTCTTCTTCTTCGGTGACGTCGAGGCCAACCGCATCATCTTCGGCGAGACCGACACCTACACAGTTCCCACCGCGCTGATGCGCCAGGGCAACTTCAGCGAACTACTGAATCCCAGTCTGACAGGCCAGAGCCAGCCCACCATGCTCTACCAGCCGGGATCGAAGGGCTCAGCGCCTCTGGCCTGCAATGGTCAGCAGAATGTGTTCTGTCCGAACCAGATCAACTCCATCGCGCAGGGCCTTCTCAATCTCTATCCGGTGCCCAACGCCAACGGCGGCAAGACCTATAACAACTATGTTTTCAACCGGAACAACCTGGACAACACCGTGCAGTGGGATGGCCGCATCGACTGGAACGCGACCGCGCACGACCAGGCCTTCTTCCGCATGAGCTACTACAACGAGCGCGGCAACTATGCTCCGCCGCTCGGCCCGATTCTCGACGGCGGCAATTATGGGGCCGATGGATCGACGATCAATATGGGCGAGAACTATGCGCTGAGCGAGACCCACGAGTTCACCGACACCCTGGCAAACGAGTTCCGCTTCGGCTACAACTGGGGCCACTTCCAGTTCCTGCAGCCAGGCGCGCAGGAGAACATCGCGCCCACCGTGGGCCTCGGTGGCATTCCCTTCCAGCAAAACAATGGCGGCCTGCCCAGCACCAGCATCACCGGCATCAGCAGCTTCGGCTCGCCGGGCTTTTATCCGGCGATCGAGTACGAGAACGTCTTCCAGATCTTGGACAACGTCACGAAGGTCGCCGGCAACCATACCCTGAAGGCCGGCGTCGCGTTCCAGCATGTGCGTTTCTCCACCACGGCGCCCACCAACCCGCACGGTGGCTACAACTACAACGGCTTCTACACCTCGATCCCGGGGCAGAGCTTCACCGGCTCGGGCGTGGCCGACTTCCTAGCCGATCAACAGAACAACGCCGGGCTATCCAACTACTTCAACATCGACAACGTGCGCTGGTACAACTCCGGCTACTTTCAGGACGACTGGAAGATCATGCCGCGGCTGACCCTGAATCTGGGTATCCGCTACGACTAGTACCAGCCGACGCAGGAGCGCCATGACAACCAGGCGAACTGGTATCCCACGGCCATCAACGGACCGGGCTCGGGCACGGCAAACTATGTGCTGGTCGACAGCAAACGCAACGTGACGCTCGCGCCCACCTTCCTGGACCTGATCGCCAAGAACAATATCAACCTTGTGTACAGGGGCAATCGCTCCCTGATGGACTCGCAATACACCAACATCAGCCCGCGCGTGGGCTTCGCCTACAGTCCCACCGATCGCTTCGTGGTGCGCGGCGGCTTCGGCCTCTTCTTTGGCGGCCTGGAAAGCATTGGCGGCGCGCCGAATCCGGGCTTCAACTATCCTTTCTCCTTCTCCTCCGGCTTCCCCGCGCCGGGCTGCAGCACCACAACAAATATGTGTCCCACCGACGGCCTGACTCTGGCGACAGGCTTCCAGAATGCGATCAACCAGGGCCTGCAAAACTTCCTCAGTACGCCGGGCCTGGTCGGATCGCAGACACAGTTCCGCTAGCTCCTACAGCGAGCAGTACAACCTCTCGACCCAGTACGCCTTTTCCTCCACTCTGAGCCTCACCACCGGATATGTAGGGAATGTCTCCCGCCGCCTGACCGCCTTCCCGGACCAGAATGCGCCATACGGACTGGTAGGTCCGCAGGACAACTCGCAGAACATCCGGCCCTTCCCGGGATTCGGCGGCTCACAATTCGACAGCTACGAAGGCGTGGGCAGCTACAACTCCGGCCAGGTGACGCTGGAGAAGCGGAACGCGAAAGGGCTGTACTTCCTCGCGACTTATACCTACAGCCACGCGCTGGATGACACCGCCACACCGCTCACGGGAGGCGCGCAACATCTATCGCAGCCCGCTGGTTGCTCCCCATCGGCTACGAATACACCAACTCCGACTGGGATGTCCGCCATCGCGTCACTCTGAACGCCAGCTACCAACTACCCTTCGGCAAAGGACGCGAGTTCCTGAACCGGGGCGGCCTGGTGAACGAGGTGGCGGGCGGATGGGCGGCGGACTGGTATTCGTGGCGCAGACCGGCAATCCGTTCACGGTGGGCCCAACAACGTCAAGGTAGCAAACGGCGCCAACACAGCGACAAACGCAGTGCGCGCGATACTCTACACGATCCATACGCCAGCGGCGGCTCCGCCGACCCATCGAATGCGGGAACGCAGTGCGCGGCTACGACCCGGAACGTCACCAACTGGTTCAATCCGTGCGCGTTTGGCAATCCGCTTCCGGCCAGCGACATTCCTAACACACAGACCGCGGCCAATCCGGTCGGGCAGCCGCTCACCACGTTGAGCGCTGTGCTCCCCTATCTGGGCACAGCGCGCAACCAGGTCTATGGGCCCGGCTATCAGCGCATCAACATGAGCGTCTTCAAGAACTTCAACACCTTCGAGAGCCAGTACCTGCAGGTGCGCGCCGACATCTTCAACCTCTTCAACACCCCGGCCTTCGGCCAGCCAGGGAACGGCAGCGCGAACGACAACTCCACCGGCGGCCAGATCATCAATACGCGCTCGCTCGGCCAATTCACCCCCAACCCACGCTTCTTCCAACTCGCAGCGAAGTACTACTTTTAGCCATACCACTGCGGCAGGTCAGTCTCCCAAACCGCTTGTCGGCTGCCGCAGTGGTATTTTTTCAAACTTCGCTTCATCAAAGCTTTGCCGAATGACCAGGATCAGTTCTGGCATTGGCGATCAGGTAAGAATAACGATGCACGCGCGCGTCTCTCTCGCACTTTTGCTCTGCTCTCTGGTTGGCGCCACGACCCGGGCGCAGTCTGTCTCGGTCACCATCGATCCCGCCAGCCCCGGCCGCACCTTCGATGGCTTTGGCGCGGTCAGCGCCGGCGCATCCTCGCGCCTGCTCTATGACTATCCGGAGCCTTATCGTTCGCAGGTGCTCGACTACCTTTTTCTGCCGCACTACGGCGCATCGCTGCAACACTGAAAGTCGAGATCGGCAGCGACGTCAACTCCACCGACGGTTCCGAGCCCAGCCACATGCGCACGCCGCAGGATAAAAATTTCAGTCGCGGTTACGAATGGTGGCTGATGCAGGAAGCGCACCGCCGCAATCCGAAGATCATTCTCGACACACTCGCCTGGGGCGCGCCCGGCTGGGTCGGACCTGGCGGAACTAGAAAGCCACGCTCTACACCCCGGCCATGGCCCACTACGTCGCCGTCTTCCTCAACGGCGCCCAGTCGCAATATCACCTCGAACATTCCCTACACCGGCATCTGGAACGAGAAGCCGTTCGATCCACAATATGTAAAGACGTTACGCGACGTGCTGAACAAGGAGCGGCCCGGCACAAAGATCGTCTGCTGCGACGAGTATCCGCACGAAGGCCTCGGCCAATGGAACATCCTGGATGCCATGCGCAAGGATTCCGCGCTTGCCAAAGCAGTCGACGTCGTGAGCGTCCACTATCCGCGCGAGAAGGGTAAGCTCACTACGCCCGCCGATGCGACCAGCCGCGGGCAAGCCGCTGTGGTCTAGTGAAGATCAGCCCGAATCCAGCGCCTCGATCATCCTCTCCCGCGACTGGCCCATCGGCGGCCGCAGCCTGGCCCATCTCTATAACGAGAACTATCTCGAAGGACACTTCACCAAAACCGAGATATGGAGTCCGGTCACCTCCTACTACGACATCCTGGCCGCGCCGAACTCGGGCCTGATGTACGCGAACACGCCATGGTCCGGCTACTATCAGGTGCAGGGAGCGATCTGGGCGACCGCCCACACCACGCAGTTTGCGGAGCCCGGATGGCGCTACCTCAGAGCGCATCCGGCCAGCTTTCCCCCGGCAGCTATGTCACGCTCGCCGCGCCCAACGGGCACGATTGGAGCATGGTCGTCGAAACCATCGACAGCAAGCAGCCAACCAGCATGACGGTTGCGATCAAAGGAGCGCTTGGCCACGGTGCCCTTCACGTGTGGGAGACGAACCAGAAGCGCACCTTCGAGCACGTTGGCGATATCACGCCGCATGATGGCAGCTTCTCCTACACCTTCGAGCCGGATTCGCTCTACACCATCACCACGACCACAGGCCAGCACAAGGGCACAGCTGTGCCGCCGCCCAGCAAGCCCTTCCCGTTTCCCTATCACGAGTCCTTTGAGAAGACACCACTCTTGCGCGCCCCGGCCTATCTCTCCGATCAGGATGGCGCCTACGAAGTGCACCCATGCAGAGGGCGACCGGGCAGATGCCTGGAGCAGGTCATCACACAGAAGCCCGTTCCCTGGGGGCCACTCCCCGATCCGTGGACGCTGGCGGGTGATGTGAACTGGACGGACTACCGCGAACACACGGACTTCCGCCTACCCGCCAATGGCGTCGCCACCCTGATCGGCCGCATTGATTCAGCGGATGTATTCGCGGACCAGAAGGCACGCTATCCAAGCGGCTACGTGCTCCGCATACAGGCGGACGGACATTGGGCGCTGATTGCTACGGCCTACAAGAAATCGGAGAAGCAGCTCGCGGCCGGCGCCGTGGCGCTCGACACTGCGAGCTGGCACAGCATGGAGCTAACATTCCGTGGCAGCGCGATTCACGCGGTGATTGATGGCAAGGCCGTTGCAGATCTAGAGGACCATACGCACAGACGTGGCATGGTCGGCATTGGCTCGGGCTGGGACCACACCGCATTCGACAACATCGGTGTCGAAAGAGCCGAATGAAACTGCCTGCTTTCGGTTCACAACATCCACGCATGTCCGATAGCTTCCGACTCTGATTTGCTTCCCGGCACGAGTCTCTGGCCGCGATTCGATGGGGAGCGCTAAGCAACGGCCCAGGCGGCATAGGGAACTCGCGCCAGTACGTTTTGCGTTGGTAGGCACAACCAGGCAGGTGCTATGGGTAACCGTACTACGCGTTTGTTTCAGCGGATTTCGGTTCGAAGCTGATGTTCAATCTGGCCAGACCCCGTAATCCGGCATTTTCCCGCCACTCCAGCTTTGTCTCCATCAGCGCAGGTTTTGCTAGTCTGCGTAGCAGGGTGTTGAAACCAATCTGGCCCTCCATTCGGGCCAAGGGTGCGCCGAAGCAATAATGGGCCGCCCAGCCAAACGCCAAATGCCTGTTATCGGGGCGAGTCAAGTTGAGACGGTCGGGTTCGGAGAACCGGACCGGATCGCGATTTGCGGCAGCCAGCGCCGCCACAACTCTGGAGCCTTTCTTGATAGTCTTTCCGCCCAACTGCATGTCTTCTGGCGCAATGCGGGCAGTGTGTTGAACAGGCGATTCGAAACGTAGTAGTTCCTCGACGGCGGTGCCAGCGATCTCCGGATGGTCACGCAGTTGCTCAAGGGACGCGGGATCGCGCAGGAGTGACAGGAATCCACTGGCGATTAGATTGGTTGTCGTCTCCCGACCACCGATCATGGTGATGATCGTACTCGCAATTACCTCATCGTCCGAAAGACGTTGACCGTCGACTTCCGCCGTCATCAACGAGTTAATCAACCCATCGTTAGGGGAAAGGCGTTGCTCTGCCATTTTTGCCGCGACGTAGTTTTTTAGATTTTCAAGACTCTGCACGATGGCCGTGACGCGATCTGGGTGGTGTTGGAAGTTGCCCAGCACTTCCGCAATGTCAATCACCCAGGCACCGAGCTGCTCATAATCTTCAGCCGGAACGCCGAGGAGTTTTGCGGTGACGATACCGGGGAACGGATCCGCGAAATCAGCGAGCAGATTCATTTGTCCGTTGGCAACAACTTTATCAATGAGGTCATCTGCCACGGATTGGATGACCGAGCGTAACTCTTCCACCCGCCGGGGCGTAAATGCTGCGGCACATAAACTACGCAACCTGCCATGCATTGGGGGATCCATGAACAACATCTGCTGCAACATCATTTCGGCAAACGGCTTCATAACCGAAAGTCCAAGCCGATCCAGGTAGGCAGGCTTGGGAGTGCGGTCGGCGGAGTAATTCATCAGGACGGTCACGACCTCGGGATAGCTCGTGATCACCCAGGCGTGCATATACGGATCCCAGTGAACGGGATCGAATGTGCGCAAGGCATGAAAGAGTTCATAGGGGGCCGCAATTACATCGGGCTCCAGCAGCCGAAGGAGGCTGAGGCTTTCGTCATTGACGTGCCCTGCGCTTATCAGGGGGAGGTTGCATGGCTATGTTGTCAGAGGGCATTTGGATTATTCGTTCGAATCCTGGGTTACGGCATTATTACCGGTATCGGTGAAGACGATTGCTCTTGTGGTCCTACTTGAAGAAAAACCACGCCTGATGAACACTCCGCATGACTAGAGGGATTGCTGAAAACACTCCCGCGTCCGACTACGACGCATGACGAGCGGGCTTGCAGCGACGGCCTCTAGCACGGAGGAAGCTGGATACAGCTTGATCAGCAATCCCTTAGATAGGGCAGCACTCTGACTGAGTTCTCCGTTCATATCCGACTCCAGCGGTTTAGACATCTATGTGCCATACATCGAAGAGTCCTCGGTGCCACGCATCGAAATGAGCTCGCCAGCTACTTGGTCCAGACGGGAGAGTATGACATTTGCAAGGGTCTGAACGGCAGGCTCGACCAACAGGTCGCGATGGTGCCCTTTTAAGTGCCCAACCTCCAGGTCACCCGAGAGAACCTCTTGCCATCCCGGCAGGAAGTCCACATCTGGAGGATGCTCGGTTGCCATTATTAAGAGCGCGTTTCCCGTGTACTCCTCGGCATGGTAGCTGGCTGCCGCAGATTCGATCAACTCGTGGGCCGCTCTCAACTCAGGCTTGTTAGTCTTTGGCCGGAAAATGTGGGCAAAACGGAGTTTCAGGTAGTCGCCGAAATAACGCAGGCTCAGACGCGGGCCAAGTTGCTTAGCTCTTTTAAGCAGATAGCGCGGATACTTCAACTTGGGCGTCAAGGGATTTCGCGTTCCTAAATATGACGGATTGGGCGGATCCACCAGCACCAGCAGTGACACCTGGTGTCCAGCAGATCGTAGCTGCGAAGCCATTTCGAAAGCGAGCGTCCCTCCGAGGCTAAAGCCGCCAAGACTGTACGGCCCGGTGGGCTGCACTAGCATCAACTTTTGCAACAGACACGCCGCAATGGATTGCAGGGAAGGCGCCTTGTCCAGAGATGCGAAGTCTTCTTCCGTATAGCCGACGAACAGAAACGGTCGATCTTCGCCCATCGCCCTTGCAAGTCCGACATTCAAATTCTGCACCCAGAAGAAACTCCGCTTGGTTCCGTTCGGCTGCAAAGGAATCACTCCGTGGGGCAGCGCTGACTTGAACTTGACCGAGCTCCGCGTCAATTCTGCATGTTGGCGCACGGTAGGATTCTGCAAAAGCTCGTGAACGGAAATCGTCCGGCCGAATTGCTTGGCAATGCGTGCCTGCAAGGTGCGAGCGATCTCCGAACTGCCGCCAACAGTAAAGAAGTTGTCGTCTATGCCGATCTGATTCCGTTGGAGCAGATCCGTCCACATTGCAAGGATCTGTTTTTGGTGGAGCTGACTCTCTATGGCTGCCGCGAGACGCTCGACCGTCGGCGATTCGTAAATCTGGCGCAGTGAGAAATCCACGCCGAACGCTTGCCGAAGCCGCGTAAGAAGCTGCATGCCGAGGAGGGAATGCCCACCCGCCAAGAGATAGTTATCTTCTATCTCGATCGCAGAGTTTTCGATAAGCGCTCGCACCGTGGCTAACAGCTTCTTCTCAACTGGTGTTAGGTCAGTCCTCGCCGCTCTTTGTCGTAGTAAGTTTTTTTCGGCTGGCTTCGGAAGGAGTTTAAGGTCAAGCTTTCCATTGGTCGACAACGGGATCGCATCCAGACGCACGAATAAAGACGGGATCATGTAATCAGGCAGACTGTCTGCCAGATACTCCTGAAGCTCTTGAGCAGCGGGAAGAGCCATATTCTCTTTCGCAAGAGCGTAGGCCACAAGTTGATTATCCCCGTTCTGCGCAGGACTTGCGATGACCGTCGCAAAATCGATGGTCGGGTGATTGATAAGAAGACTGCTGATTTCGTCTAGTTCGACTCGCTGTCCGCGGACCTTTATCTGCCGGTCGATGCGCCCATGAAATTCGATTTCTCCATCGGGACGCCGAATGCCTCGATCCCCCGTGCGATACATCCGAGCCCCCGGTACTGTGGAGAAGGGATCTGGAAGGAAGCTGCGCGCGGTGGAGTCAGACAGGTTACGATACCCTCTGCCAACCCCATTGCCGCCGACATAAATTTCACCGAGGGTGTTCTCGGGTACCGGTTGGCCATTTTCATCTAGCAGATAGACCGTAGCGCCGGTGATTGCATGGCCGATCGGTGGGTGCGCCCTCCGCCCCGGTTTGAGGACACAATAGGTCGCGACTACCGTAGTTTCGGTAGGTCCATAGTTATTGACGACATCAAAGGGCAGTTTCACAGCCGGGCCGTGATGGAGCGCGTCCCCGCCCGTTAACAGGAAACGCATAGATGTCGTCGCGGGCCACTGCATTTTCATCATCGCCGCGGCGTGCACGGTCGGAACAAAACCAGTGGTAATTCTTTCACGCAGGATCCATTGTTGAATCAACTCCGGCGACGAGCGCACTTCATCAGAGAGCCAAGCAGATTGCGGCACCCGCTGCCAAATACGGCCAGATTTCCCAACCCGCCGCATCAAAACCAAGACCTGCAAGATGACTCGCGCGGTCGTTTTTCGTCACGCTGAAGGTCTGGCAATGCCATCGAATCAGATGATTCAGGTTGGCGTGTGTAATCTCGACTCCCTTGGGTGTTCCCGTTGATCCTGAGGTGTAGATCAGATAGGCAAGGTTCTCCGGGTCAATGGCCAAACGGGCTAATTCAGGACTGGCAGCGATGGCTGCTGCGTCATGAGCCGGGTCTATCCCTTGCACGGTGAGATGCAGCTTCTCGATAAGCGGCTTCCGGGCCACAAATACAGTTGCACCCGAGTCGGCCACAGCAAACCGTAACCGCGACTCCGGCCATGCGGCATCGAGTGGCACATACGCGGCATTGGCCCGCATAATCCCCAGCGCAGCGATGATCCAATCGAACGAACGCTCCAAGCAGATGGCTACCGTATCGCCAGTTCGAACACCAAGCTGCGCTAGATAGGCGGCAAATCGATCCGCTCTGCGGTCAAGCTCTTCATAACTCAGTTGCCGATCGTCTATGGATGAGTGCGATGGAATGTGGGTGGCTGCGTGATACCGCTCGGACATCGTCGGGGACAAAATTGCAATCTACAGCGAAGGTGGTCATGACTGGGGGCTTCCTTCAAGATGATAGAGTGGCCATCTTCCATTGCGAAACCCTGTTAAGGGACCGCTTCGATTTCTGCTCCCTATTCTATCGTTCGGCCGATAGTGTGACATGTATCGTCGGAGACACGTCGGAAGGCAAGTCACAAACTGCCCGGTCAACAGTCAGCGTGAAGATTGAGATAAGATGCGAACTGGTCACGGGAGCAAAGATTCAACCCTCCGACTCCGGTCCCGAAATCCGGAAGGCCTTAAGCCATTTGTTAACAGCGACTTTCGTGTCCTCTGATCGTACACACTCCGCCTCGTTCCCCGCCCAAAATCGCATCTCTGTAGCGAATGGGGCCAACCGATAACGCCGTAACGGACTTCCTCTTAAGCCGATTATTGAAACTAATCCGTGAGCTCGCCTATGCCATTCAACAAATCGTTGGGTTTTCAAACACTTACATACTACAAGCCCCGATGCACAACGGTCCTGCAAGTACACTAAGCCCGAGAACCAACGTATTAACGTAATCGCGTTTGCTTCGCCGCATGTTCCCATTCGCCAAAATTTCATGCGGAAGGGCAGTGGTCCTCGGGTCAATTCGAACCTTGACAACCATTCGGTTAACATTCGGCGACGAGGAAGCGGAGTCCTTGTATTTACTTGGACTTAACTGAAATCGGAAGCTGTTTTCGGAGCGCATACGGCGCTAACTGTGCCCAAATTTGTGGCATAGCTTGCGATTAAACAGATGCAGGTAGGCTTCTGTACGATGTCTCGTCAAATTTGACAACCGAGAAACATTCCCCCAGCGACCCTTACACCCACCGAAGAAGTGAACAGAAGAACTGCCAGAGATGGGCCTCGGTACGCAGATAGCGCACCAAGACTGGCCACCACAAGCGAGCGAGACTTTCAGAAGAACCTGCGGTGATTCCAGGGCCGACGGCACCGTCCGCCATAAAAAACAGGGGATAGCGAATGAAGAAAAACACGCTTCTCTTTGCGGTCTGATCTTAGTCGAGTTGTGCGGATACCTGGTTTGGACTGGGAGCTTGGCTGGGGCCATTGCTAAAATCCACAGCCGATGCAGACGCAGGCCGTTGCGACCGCAATGACTGCCTTCCTGAACTCGCTCAGCGCTGATCAGCGTAAGAAAGTGCAGTTCCCCCTTCACACCCCCAAAAGACGGCCACGGTCGCCAGGTTCAGCAGAAGCGGCGTGGATAGACCTCCTGGTGCTGACGACGATCCAGCCCGACGGGCTGAAAGCTTCGGCCATGAATGAGGGGCAACGGACGATGCTGCTCGATGTGATCTCCTCGTAGTTGTTCTCATCCTGCCCTCGCTGATGCTGATAAGCAAAACACGCGCGTATCCATTTCTAAGAATCGCTGCAGTTTTTGGGGGAGCCGCGTCTGTGGGATGGATCTTCGAGCGAATTCTCAATGTCGAGACTCCCGTCGACACGACCGTGAACGCGTTCGCGCGGCATGCGCTTTGGATTGCCATCACGCTTTTGCTGGTGAGTCTTGCCTTTAGATTCCTCCCCGGCGCTCTCGCTCAGCGAGCGATGACGACTGAGATGGCGCAGTTCGTTGAGTGAATGGCGTCCTTTCCAAAGAGGCCGCTTACGCCATAAACACGGGGACCCATTCAGCGCTGAGATAATCAATGATTACAAATCGGCAAGCATCTAGGAATGTGATGAAGCCCACTATCAAATCGTGCTAACAGGGCAACGCACTCATCCACCCTCCATTGGTTCCGGAAGTGGGCCTCCTCGGCATAAGCGATCCGTGCCGGAAGCCAAGCGACCTCGCCGCCACTTGGGGTGGCCGTAGCGGAACGACACCGTGTAGTGAAACTGTCAATACAGTGAATCCGTGGCTGTACAGTGAATGCAATCCAAGTATGCTACCTAGGCGAGAGTGTCGCCGGCTGTGTCGCGGTCGTGAGGCCTCTGCGCCACATTTGGCATTCGAAAAGTGCATGGCAGCGACCTGTAAAGTTACGTTGATTCTCACTCTAGCCATTTCTATCGGCGGCGTAAGTGGCCGTGCGCAGAGTGCGCCTGCATCTCCGGACAAAGTTTGGCATTCCAAGGCGGAGAAGGGGCTTGATCGTGAGCTTGCCTTGCGTCCGGAGGCAAAGTACGAGATCGATCCGCGCAAGAACTACTCGCTCGCCGAACTGATCGACCTGGCTCAGCGGCATAATCCAGAGACGCGCGTGGCGTGGGAAGAAGCGAAGGCGAGAGCTGCGTCGCTGGGGGTGGCGCGTAGCGCACTCTTCCCGACCATCGCCGCCATTGCTCTGGCTTCCACACTCCGTCAGGCAACGCTGATCGGAGAATTCTTCCACCGGCAGACGCTTGGAGTCTTTGAACCCACGCTGCATGTCGAATATCTGGTCTTAGATTTCGGCGGCCGAGGCGGTGCCATCGACTTGGCCAAGGCGAATCTGCTGGTGTCGGATCTCGCCTTCAACGACACGCACCGCAAAGTCATCTTTCAAGTCGCATCGGGCTATTATCGTCTGCTGAATGCCGAAGGCCAGCGCGAGGCAGCCGAAGTCAGCCTGAAGAACGCACAAACCGTCGAAGAGGATGCGCAAAATCGGCTGAACAATGGGCTGGCGACAAAGCCCGATGTGCTTGAAGCAACCGCCGCCCGAACCCAATCCGATTTTGACCTGCAGGCGGCCGTCGGCGCTGAAGACATTGCCCGCGGCAATCTCGCGACGGTCATGGGCCTGCCGCCGGAAACAGCCTTCCAGGTGCAGGGCATCAGCGAACTGGCCACGCCGACCGCCATGGCTGATTCTGTCGATCAGGACATCGATCGCGCGTTCGCGCAGCGGCCGGAGCTATTAGCGCAGGTAGCCCGTGTGCGCGCTGCCAACGCATCCATCAAACAGGCGCGGTCAACGTATTTTCCGACACTGAGCTTCAGCGGCGATGGCGGCCTTGCCCGTGCCTATGGACAGCAGGATCTGTTTCCGGGCAATTATGCTCAGGGAGAACTTTGGACCGTTGGCCTTCAACTGAAGTGGACGCTTTTCGACGGCTATGCGCCGCGAACATGATATAGCGCAGGCGGAGGCGGAAAAGAAAGCGGCGCAGGCCAATATTGATGCGCTCCGCGACCAGGTCGCGAACGAAGTATGGGCTGCGTACTCGAACATGAAGACTGCACTCAGGCAGCAGCAGGCGGCGGCGGCGCTCCTCGCCGCCTCAGACCAGTCATATGAGGCGGCTCGCGAGTCATACGGCTATGGAGTGCGGAATCTGCTGGATGTAGTCTCAGCGCAGAAGACACTCGCGCAGGCCCGATCGGAAGATATCTTCGCGCGCACTCAGCTGCTGCTGCAGACGGCCGATCTCGCTTTTGAGACCGGCGACCTGATCGAAGTGCAGCCCCCGAAGATAGGACCGTAAAGCGGATTCAGAACCGAAAGGACCAAAGACTCGTGCAGCTTTCGCGAAGAACGATGGCATCGGTTGGTGCATTGGGCAGCCTTAGCGCCCTGGCTGGCTGTGCGCGAGCGCCGTCTTTCAATATTGTCGGGTCCTTTTTTCCGGCGTGGCTCATCTGCATGGTCGCGGGCATCGGGCTTGCCGTCATCGCGAACTGGGTGTTGCGTCGTTACAAACTGGATCAGCAAATCGTCTGGACGATTGTTGTCTATCCGTGCCTTGCGGCGTTTTTCGCTTTCACACTCTGGCTGGTCTTCTTTAGTTAGCGGGAGGAACAATGGCAGTCGATAGATCACCCGAGGATCAACGTCGTCTCGGCCGTGTGATCAGCATCGCAATCATTCTGAGCGCCGCGATTACCGGACTTCTTGCCCTGCGCCAGGTCACGGCAAATCCCCGCACAGATGACGCCGAGGTATTCGCCAACTACATTGGCATGGCGCCGCTGGTAAACGGTCCAATCACTCATCTTTATGTCTCCGACAATCAGCTCGTCAAACAGGGTGATCCGCTCTTCGAGATTGACGACCGTCCCTATGCCTATGCACTTGCCCACGCCAAGTCAGATCAACAGGCACTCAAAGGCGAGATCAGCGATCAGCGGCGCATCATTGCAGGGAAGGTAAGTGGCGTGGATGTGGCAAGAGCCGGCGCGCTGAGCTCTGAAGCCAGCCTGGAACGTGCTGCCGCATCCGTAGAGCAGGCGAAGGCCGATGTCGCCAATGCCAAAGCGGCGGTCGAGCGCGCCGATGCCGAGCAGGCCTACGCGAGCAACAATCTTCACCGCATTGAGCCGTTGCTGGCCAAGCAGTTTGTCACGGTCGACCAGGTAGATCAGGCGCGCACGCTGGAAGTCTCCCGCTCTCAGGCCTCGCACCAGGCCCGCTCCCAGCTTGCCCTGGCGGAGGCGGGACTGGCTGCGGCGGAAGCGCAATACAAGCAGGGGCAAGCCACCGTTATTGAGAGCCATCAGCAGGTGCAGCAGGCGACCCATAATGTCACCACGCTGGAACCGTTGATTAGGAGAACTGCCGGGAAAACAGGCCGCGATCGATACCGCGCAGTACAACTTCGACAACTGCCGGATCACCGCCCCATTCAATGCTCGCGTCACCAACCTCACCATTTCGCAAGGTGCCTATGCGACGGCCGGACAGCATATCTTTACTCTGATTGACACGCGTGTATGGTGGGCCATCGCAAATTTCCGTGAAACGCAGCTCCAGACATATCCGTCCCGGCATGCAGGCAGATGTCTATGTCCTGTCCAGGCCAAATGTTCACTTCAAGGGTGTGGTGGACAGCGTAGGCTTCGGAGTAACTCCCGACGCCGATCTGATTGGCACTCTCTCGCAGCCTGGCCTGCCCGATGTGCAGCGCACTCTTAACTGGGTACATCTCGCCTCGCGTTTCCCGGTGCGGGTACGCATCGAATCGCAACCGTCCGACGTCTTTCGTCTTGGCGAATCGGCAGTTGTAGTCATCCGCGGAGATTCTTCCCTCCTGTCTCGTAGATAGCTATGGCGACCACGTCGGTTCGGCTTCCGCATGCAGCTCGCTTTACTACCTGGTTTCCCGATTTCCTGCGCAAGGAGCTCGCTCCCTTTCCCGGGCGGGGCGTGATTGTCGCGCGGATGGTCATTGCTGCGAGCATCACCGCCATCCTGATCGACACATTCCGCATTCCCGGCGGAGCCATTGGAGTTCTCAGCGCGTTTCTGCTGTCGCGTGAAAGCCTCCAGTCCACCGCGCAATCCGCTCTTGCCTTAGGGGGCGCCTTCCTCCTCGGCGGCCTCTTCGTTCCTATCGGGTCACGGTTCTTTGCTTCGGTTCCCATCACTCACTTTCTGTGGGAGGGAATCAGCCTATTCATCATCTTCTTTCTGCTCAAGACTCTTACGAACTATTTGGTTGCCATCAATCTCGGCGCAATAGCGACCGCTATGTTCGCTATCTGGTATCTTCCCGGCCCGGGGGAGCAAAATGTCGAGCTCTCACTTGTGGCAGGTGTTGGCGGCGTTGATTGGCGCTTTGGTGACACTCGCAGTGGAGATAGTCTTCCATGCCATCCATCATGGCGACGAGGTCGTGGATGGAATGGACGTCCGGCTTCAACATATCGAAGCTCTGATGGAAGACTATGCTGCCAATCGACCTGTGTCTCCTGAGACCACTCGCATGCTCGCGCAGTATGCCGTGGTGGGCGTGGGATCGTTGCGCCGCGAACTCGCGCGCAGGAATCAAGAGCCAATTCAGCGTATGCGCACCAGCGCGCTGGTGTCACTTACCGGCCGCGCCATCGACTTCGCAGCGGCACTATCCAGCACGCTTTCGGACCCGACTCCTCAAGAGCAGCAACGAGCAGCACAACTCGCGCGGCGTATCGCTGAGATACGTCGCTGCCTCCAGACAAATGAAGCGCCGTCGCGTTCGGAGACCCCGGCTGGCACCGCAGGTACACCGCTACTCACTGAGCTGGAAGCTATGGTCTCACTCATGCCGTCCGCGTTCGTCAGTGAAAGCTCGATCGATCCGCGACTGGAAGTTCTGGAGAGCGCACCCTCCTCAAATCGCATCTTTGTTCCGGACGCATTTTCCAATCCTGAGCATCTGCCGTTTGTTCTCGGCGGAACATTGGCCGCCATGATCTGCTATGTGCTCTACGTGTCGTTGGATTGGCCCGGGATTTCAACCTCGGTGACTACCTGCGTCTTTACTGCTCTCTCGAACGTTGGCACATCGCGTCAAAAACAGGTGCTGCGCATCGCGGGTGCAGTCCTGGGCGGCTTCGTCTTCGGCATAGGTTCGCAGATGTTTATCTTGCCGAATATCGATTCCATCGCCGGCTTCATTGTGCTGTTTGCCGTTGTGACCGCGATCGCTGCCTGGGTCAGCACGTCGAGTTCGCGCCTTTCCTATGCCGGTCTGCAGATAGCCTTGGCTTTTTACCTGATCACCCTGAGCGAGTTCCGCATTCAGACGTCACTTACTATTGCACGCGACCGCGCCATCGGTGTGCTTCTGGGCACTTTCATGATGTGGCTGGTATTCGAGCGGTTGTACTCCCGGCCCGCAGGCGATGAGATGGTGCGCATTTTCATTAGCAATCTTCGTCTCCTGGCAGAACTGGTCAATGCCTCACCCGCGGGCACGGATACTGAAGCCATCGTCAAGGTTCGCAGGCAAAGGGATCAGGTCTACCGCTACTTCAACGAAGTGAACGCGCAGGCCGATGCCGTGCCTTTCGAAACCGGACCCGCCCGCGCAGCGGACATGGCTGCGCGTGATCGGATTCGCCGCTGGCAGGCCTCGTTGCGCACTTTTTATCTGTTGGAGGCGCCGCTGATCCAGTTCCGCGTATTCGGCGATGTCAGCCTGAAATCGAGGCCCTTCGCGCAGATGCATGACAGCCTTCCGCGAGCAATGCTCGCGATCCTTCGAACACATGGCGGAAAGCCTGGAGAATCAACTCAACAAGAGACCATATGATGAGCAGCGCTCCCCGCAGCCTCATGGCGCTGCTTGATGCTGCACAGGCCGACGAGCATACAACCTTCTCAGAACGAGAGGAGGCGATGCTGCGCATGCTGCGCACGATCGCATCGCTAGTGGACCGTATGCAGAACGAAGTCGCATCCGAACCGCTTTATGGAACGGCCTGAACCAGACAACCGTGTGAGGCGGCGCTCAAGACCCCATCCTGCGGCATGGTCTTCCGCCCTCGGAGCAAGACTGGAATCCGAAAAGGCGATTCCGTCTGGACATAAAACTGCCTTCTCGGACGTTCGCGCCAGGCCACCTTACACTCAACTTCTGGGTTGTCGGCAATTCGGAAGTTGAACATCGCTTCCGGATAGCCCGTCACTCGGAAGTCAAGTTCACCAGTCATCTGTCCGAGACAGGTGACTCTTCGGGAAGCCGTTCTATTGTCGGTGAGCGCATTGGCGATGCTGGGCTAATTGCTTCAGACGTTCAGCCCAAGAGCAGGATGACTTCATAGACCGCGTCCATGAGAGCAATGCAGCGTCTTGCGCTAACGCAGCGGCAACAGCTCTTGGCAACCTAAATAGAGGCTCAGCTGGATCGATTTCAGCCCCGCCATTGTTAGGCAGAGTGCTATTCTGGCCGCATGCTCCGCGTCAACACAGTGGCATTCATTTTCTTTCTTGCCCTGTCGGTGCACGCGCAACAGCCAGTACCAAAGCCGCAATCTGCTCTGGTTATTCAAGGGCTGGGCCAGGGCCAAGTCAAGCTCAATGGCTTCTGGCAGTTTCACACGGGCGATGATCCACGTTGGGCTTCGCCGACGCTAGACGATTCCACCTGGGAACCGATAACGGCATCGGAGTCCTGGGGTAGCCAGGACCATCCGGCTATACAGGATTTGCCTGGTATCGCCGTCACCTCCTTATCGGAGCGGCCGCAAATACGACATACGCCCTGCTGATACCGCCAGTCGACGATGCCTACGAAGTTTATTGGAACGGCAAGCTGATAGGACGCTACGCTAAGCTCCCTCCCCGCCCGCACTGGTACTACACCTCCTTTTTCCGCGCCTTCCCCGTCCCCTCGATGGAATCGGGGACCATCGCCATTCGCGTCTGGAAGTCCCCTCTGCTCTTTGTCGATTCCGGCACGCTGGGCGGCATGAATGGGCTGCCCATACTCGGCGATGCAGATAGCATTGCGGCCCAGGTCACACTGCTCAACTCCGATTCCACGTTGCAGTACCTATATGACTTCAGCCTCATAATCTTGTACGGTTTTGTCACGCTGGTCGCTCTTCTCCTGTGGAGCCGGGATCGCCAAGTAAGGCTTTTTTTTTGGCTTGCTATCTTCACTGCAACGCCAGCCATTCTCTTAATGTTTCAGGAGTTTCTCGTCTCCATCTCCTTCGGCTGGGGCAGAGGGCTGAACCAACCGATCTACGCACTGAACCATATCTCGCTCTGGTTCCTATTGCTCTACCTGCTCCGGCTTGACAACAACAGGGCGCTGGTCCTCTGGACGCGGGTATTGGCGATCCTCACATTTGCTGCCGGCGTCCTTGACGGGGGCCTCGCGTTCTTCTGGGGGAGTGCCGGCCCCTGGATGCAGGGCGCGGACACAGTTCTGACCGCGATCATTTTGCTGGTCGAAGTCTTTCCCTTTGTAATCGTCGCAATCGGTGTCCGCAAGCGATTGGATGGTGCACATTGGATAGTTGCGATCAGCGCACTTGTGTCCCAGATGATCACCACAATTGCGGATACTGGCGCGGCGGGACAGCGATTCACCCACTTGACCCTCTTTCAAATCGTAAACAGGCCGCTTTTCTCGATTCACGACGTGGTCTTTAAGGCCGCACAATTGGCCGCTATCGTGCTGTTTGTTTCCATCCTCTACGCTGTCTACCGGTTCAACGTGGAGCAGCAGTCCCGGCAGCAACTGCTGGAGCGCGAGATGCACAGCGCCCGCGAGATACAACAGGTCTTGATTCCGGAGGCATTGCCTTCCCTCGAGGGTTTCGCAGTCACCAGCGCCTACAGGCCTGCACTCGAAGTCGGCGGAGACTTCTTCCAGATCATCCGTGAAGATGAGCGGATCGACGATTATGGCGCTGGGCGATGTAAGTGGCAAAGGGATGAAGGCAGCCATGAACGTATCGCTTATCGTCGGGGTTCTGCGCTCATCGTCCGATGCCTGTTTCGGCCCTCTGCGGATGCTGGAAAGGCTGAATCACTGTTTATATGGGCGTCTTCAGGGTGGCTTCGTCACGGCCGTCATTTTGCGTCTTCATGCGAACGGCGTACTTACGCTCGCCAACGCCGGTCATTTCCGCCCTTTCTGAATCAGCGGGAACTAGAGATCGAGGGCTCTTTGCCGCTTGGTCTGGTACCCTCCGCGACCTATGAAGAAGTATCCCTACATGCTGCATCCGGGCGACCAGTTCAGTCCTCTATACAGATGGGCTAGTGGAGGCTCGCAGCGCAACCGGAGAGCTCTACGGATTTGATCGTTTGCACACGTTGTTCGCGTCGCGGCCATCCGCCCAACAGGCCACAGACGCCGCGATCGCCTTCGGCCAGGACGACGACATAACCGTGCTGACGTTCACGCGGTTGGCTGCAGGTGAAGAATCCACAACTTCGCTGGCCACTCCATTTTTGGAGCCTGCCACGGCTGAATGAGTGACGCCTGCTCCCGCACCCATGCGGCAGCAGTGCTAATCGTTTCCGGCCTTCCCTCTTCGTCGTGAAGGTTCTTCCGTTACTTCGCAACGGTGATCGTGATGGAGCGAACTGCCGGCGGAGTAGTTCGTGCCACCGCTGTAATTTGCGCGGAAGGTATGGCTCCCATTCGAAAGTGTGGATGCGGCTACTGTCGTTGAGGCAGTTCCGGAAGCGCTTACCGGCACGGTGGCAAGGAGCCGGCTTCCATCATAGAAAGACAACGGTGCCAATCTGGTTTGGCGGTCCCGCGCTCCACGACTGGATCGCTGCAGTCAGAGTTAAAGTTACCTCCAGTGAGATACCAGGTCGAAGGAGTGAGCTGGATCACTACGGGAGCGGTGGTAACAGTGAAGCTCTCATTGACCGACTTTGCGGCGGCATAATTTGTCTGTGCCGCGTAGTTGATAAGCACATGATGCGTGCCCGTGGGTGGGAGCGTTAGGATGAACTGCGCGCTACCAGTTTGAAGTGGCAGGGTTACTGCGGGCGCCCCATCGTACTGGTAGGTGATAACGCCTTGCGGCGCACCAGCATTGGAACTGGCATAAACGCCGCAATGGTAATCCGCCCCATACGGGAAGTTGGCATTCCAGCAAGACGCGGTGAGATTGACTGGGACCGGATTCACGTTGAGCGTTACCGGAGCGGAAGTTCCGCCAGGATTGAATGCATCTCCCGCATACACAACGCTCAACGGATGAGCCCCCGCCGCCAATCCCTGGATGTAGAGATAGGCAGCGCCATTCCCTTGCAATTGCGACGTCTGAAGAAGGGTTGTCCCGTCGTAGAGGCGCACCAGTGCCGGTGGGAACATGGCCCTTCGTCGGCGCAACACTGATGGTGACATTCGTTCCCAGAGGATAGGTCACGGTCGTCGCGCTCAGCGTGAGTTTGATCGCCGTATCGAAAGACGGCGCGACCACGTACGGCACAGACGCGGAAGACTGGTTGCCGGCCGCATCGACGGCCGTAACGATATAGGTCTTCGGGCCAGGCGTCGAAGTATCTACGGGGCTGTGTGATTGTGCCCGTATTCAATACCGTCTCCGGAAAAAGTCTTGCTCCCGCAGCGAACGACTCCAGAACGCTCATCGGTGCAGCTGTAGGTGGCTGTAACAGCCTGACCCACAGCATAGGAACCTGAACTCCCCGCCGACGGTGAAAGCACTGGACCCGACGCCACTACCGGAGCGACCGTATCTACATTGATGGGGTAGGTGTAGTAGGAAGTGGACCAACTGCCGCCTGCATTCTGGCTGAATTGGAGTTCTTCGGTTCCGGCGCAATCCTGGGCGAAGTAGTGAACCAGGTAGTTGCCGTCCGCGAGTCCGCTTCATTGAAAGTTCTGCGAACCTGTTGAGAACGGCGCAGCTGGAGGATCGGATGGATTCGTCGGGACTGGGCACGGCACGCTGTTTTCGACGACGGTATCGGTCGAAGCGGGCGCTCCGGGTGAGGGCACACTGTTCGCTGCCGAGATGCCATACGTAATGCTCTGAATGGGTGAAGCAATGAAGGTTGCCGATCCAGGGAGATTCGTACCAGCAAGGGCGGGCGGCTGACTGGAGAGCGTTATGCTCGGCGTGGAAGTATTGACCCAGCCTCCAGGCTGCTGGCCCGCGACCGTTACAGTGGTGAGATCCTCAGGAACCTGCGCCACCGGGACGAAAGTTGAATTTGGGTGCGAGGTGCTGCCGGTCGCGTTGTACAAGCCCGGGCCGGTGAAATTGGTGAGCAGGTTGAGCGGGCAAAGCAGATTCTGCAGGCCAGACGCTGGATCGAATGTGCACGGACCACCGGTCCAGCCCTCGCTCGCCATGAGGAAGCCTACGCCCTGATGGAAGGTCGGGCCATTGGGAGTCGCGATGTCGGGCAGCGTGAAGCTAGGGCCGTCAAAAACATCCTGAAACACCTCATTGGGTAGCGACGAAACCGGGCATTGCGCGCCGCTCCCGGTTGAGCCGGTGCCTACGGCACACGTCAGCGTGAACATCTTGCAGGCCGGCAGACCATTAATGAGTTCCCCGGAATGGATGAGGCAACTGGAGGTAGCGAAGGAGGTGTTGGCGACCAGTTTTGACTGGAACTCTGTCGGATCAAAGGGCAGGTCGTTGGTCGTAGGGATGGTAGCCGGAGTGATCGAAAGCGTTCCAGCCGCCTGCGCTATGGAAAGGTCATAGACAAACTGGACCTGCTGATTCGTCGTCGGATTGAACGGAAAGTTCTGAGTTAGTTGCTGCCGGGGTCGGAGTAGATGGGGATGGGATTGCCCGTGATCGTGGCCGGGCCGGTGACGCCGTTCTGCGAGCAGTTCGTGCGGAGATAGAGAGTGGAACTGGTGAGAAAAGTTCCGGTATCGACAAGGTCAATTTTGACCTGCACAGATCCCGGCTGGAGCTGGCTACTTATATCGATGGGTGGCAACGCCCCCCGTGCTGACAAAAGTGTCTGGGTCCTGGCCGGTAAGCTTGCCGCTGCCAGCCGGCCCTTGGTAAGCCGACGTGAAGCAGTTCTGTGACGGACCGCTGGGCGTGCTGTCTACCGTCCCACCACGGCAGACGTTCACCGGACCGCTGACGGCGGTTCCCGATGTCACGCTGACTTGAACGTTGTTGTCGACGAGAACATTCCCAGTGCCGTCCGCGGATGAAGTGAGCGTTGCAGTGATGGGAGAGGCGGCGCAGGTCAGATTCAGCGTGGCACTGTTGAAAGTGACCGCCTGCGATCCGGTCCCCGTACCAGTCGCGGAAGCTCGCACGTTGACGGGATCGAAGAGGCGGATGGAGTTCTGGGCGACGATCGCCGGGACGACAAAGGTCGAGGACACAGCGATGGCGCAGTACCGCAGAATAGATGCTTTTCTCATGAGGCAAACTCCCTGATTTGTCCCGGGCTCACCGGAATGGCGGCTGCTAGCAATGCTCCCAGTGACTTTCGCTGGAGGAGCAACAACGACTATTCAACGAGGGATCAAGAGGGGGATTGATGATCAGAGAAACGAGGCCCTGTCCTGCGTTGCGATCCTAGGAGAATATCGGGATGGCGTCAAATGATATTCGCGAACGACACGAGCGGAGTGAATCCGCCGCCGCCCGAGAACTTTGATTCCTGTTTCGGAACGACATATGCGGAGCTCAACGCGATAACAGGCCATTTTTTTCCAAGAAAACTGAAGGTTCCCGTCGCGTTCTGGCTCAAGCGCAGTGGCAAGGCGTGGAGGTCGAAAGCTTCCGAGTTCCTTATCATAGTATCTCCAGGTCGATTGCCCGGCGAACGAACTTAGGAAAATACTCCTTGTACCGAAGATCGCAATGCTTCTGGTGTGGACCCGACACTGCCGGGCAGGACAAACGTCAGAGCTTCATCGCGCAGAATGTTCAACAGAACCGGGCGCTTACATAGGCATAGTTCGGTTCCTGTTCGACGAGCGCACGCGCCGCCATCGTCTGAGCCAGGCCTAACTCGTGCAGCAGGATACCGTCGTAGAGGTTGCGGCGAACCTCCGTCATGACGGCTTCTGGAGACACGCCAGATCGACCCTGGCAAGCCGCGGCGATCTCCGCTCAAGCCGCATTTCGTCGAGTGGCTCAAGACGACCGTCTTTGAGTCGCACATTGAGTTTCGACTGGAGGCTGGGGCCCTTTGCTCTTCGCGTCTGGCGACGCTCCTGAGCACGCTCCTCGCGGTAGAGCACGTAGGCGCGGGCCACTTTGTGTTCGCCGCTTCGCATCAGAGCCAGTTCAACCTGATCCTGGATGTCCTCGATGTGGATGGCTCGCGCGGGATCGGCCCGCCGGCTCAGCGCCTCAACGACATGGCGCGTCAACGCTTCAACCGCTCTCGGATACGGCGGGATGAGGTAGCCTCTGCGCCTTCAACGGCCACGAACGCCTTCGTGATGGCGACTGAGATCTTGCTGGGATCGAAGGGTGAGAAGGAGCCGTTTCGCCGAATGACCTGAAAACGCTGGTCGACTTGGGAGATGAACCGTGACCGCGGGTAGAAGGGACGGCGGAACGAGGGAAGCGTTCAAACTGTGATGTCGCGGAGTGGCCATGGAAGCGTCTCCTTGGCCTCGGAGAGTGGTGCGAAGAAACAGCGGATGCAGTCCGGAAACGGAAGACAAGCCACTGCCACCTCGCCTCCCCTCGGAGGCGTCAGCGTATGTTTCCGTGGCAGGTCTTCGGACTCGCAGGTTCGACCCTACTCGCCGGACTTCCCAGAGCCATTCGGCACCAGTGTCATCTTGGGCTTTCGTACCTGCTTACCGCTGCGGGGCAGTTCCGGATTCTCACCGGATTCCCTTTTGATTCTCCTTGCGGAGAAACCATGGAGGAAACCACCATATCTTGTGTTTATGTTTAGCGCAAGTCCATTAGGCGGGGATACCTTGCTGAAGCGGAAAGTCGCCGCTGGAGTAGCACGGGGAACGGTCCTACGAAGGGTTTAAGAGACTGGAGTGGTCGGATCACTCGCGTCGTGCAGATCGAATGTCTTCGGTCCGGATCTGTGAGACGCAATCTATCTATTTGATGTTACTGGGCGTGAACCTGTGATGAGGATGTCCACCAGCCTCCTGGCGCTCTGCTGCCAGTCAGGACCGGACGCGACATGGGAGACGCCGATCAGCGCGCGAAGCAGATCGAACGGGTCGAGATCTTTGCGGATGTCGCCGCTCTTGATCGCGCGCTTCACCAGCGATCGAATCGCTCCACGGATCTGGCCGTGAGAACCTTCAAAAACCTTTGAGGGGCCTCCGACCACACTATTCAGCGCCGGCGCAATGATCTGCTTTGCCGCGATGTGGTCGACGAACAACAGCATCCAGGCCCGCAATGCTTCAATCGGCGGCATCGTCTCGGCGAAGTTGCGCTCCGCCGCGGCCAGCTTTTCCACTTCAGTCCGATAGACCGCTTCGATCAGAGCGTCGCGCGTAGGGAAAGTGGCGATACAGAGTTCCGGCTCCGACGCCTGCCTGTTTGGCGATGTCGTCCAGGCTGGCGTCCGCGCCAAACCGGGTAAACGCATCCTTCGCCACCTCCAGAATGCGCTCGCGATTCCGCTGCGCATCGGTGCGCGGCTTTCGCTGGGACGGGTTGTGAACGTTTCTTTGCCATGCGCAAAAATACTTGCAACCGGAGACAGTCTCCGGTAATCTATTCATGCGGAGACTATCTCCGTTTTATTGGATGACGCCGGACGCGTCAATTCCGGCGCGGATCAGGCAACATGCACACGACCGGTATAGGAGGAAAAGAAATGCGTGTTTTCGTTACAGGAGCTACAGGATTTATCGGTTCTGCCGTCGTTCAGGAGCTGATCGACGCGGGCCATCAGGTGCTTGGTCTTGCACGCTCCGATGCGGGTGCCAAGTCGCTTATCGCCGCCGGAGCGCAGGTGCACCGAGGTGATCTCGAAGACCTGGAAAGCCTGCGCAGCGGAGCAGCCATGGCGGACGGCGTGATTCACTGCGCCTTCAACCACGACTTCTCGAAGTTCGCGGCGAACTGTGAGATGGACAGGCGCGCCATCGAGGCGCTCGGCTCCGCGCTCGCGGGCTCTGACCGCCCCTTGATCGTCACCTCCGGGACCGGGCTGCTGGCGGCCGGACCGCGTCGCGACCGAGGAAGACGCGGCTCCTCCTGTTTCCAGCTCGTATCCGCGCGCTTCGGAAGAGACGGCGGCTTCGCTGGCTGCGCGGGCGTGAACGTGTCGGTGGTGCGCCTTCCGCAGGTCCACGACCGCGTCAAGCAAGGCCTCGTCACCTACGTGATCGCTGTCGCTCGGGAGAAAGGTGTTTCGGCGTATGTCGGCGACGGGCTCAACCGCTGGCCCGCGGTGCATCTGCTCGATGCTGCTCGCCTCTACCGGCTGGCGCTTGAGAAGGGCATCGAAGCGGGAGCCCGGTATCACGCGGTCGCCGAAGAGGGCGTGCCGGTTCGAGAGATCGCTGAGGCAATCGGCCGGGGCTTGAAGGTGCCAGTCGTCTCCAAGTCCCCCGAGGAGGCAGGCGAGCACTTTGGCTTGGCTCGGGATGTTCGCGGGTCTCGACATGCCGGCTTCCAGCGCGTTAACGCAGGAACGCCTGGGATGGCACCCGACAACGCAGCCTGGGCTGATTTCCGATCTCAACAACATGCGCTACTTCGAAGCCTGAACAATGAGGAAAATCATGATCGTCGTCACCACGCCCACAGGGCATATCGGATCGCAGGTCGTCAAAAATCTTCTTGCCGCCGACGAGGCGGTGCGTGTCATTGTGCGCGACCCGGCCAAGCTTGCCTCGGATGTTCGCAATAGGGTTGATATCGTGCAGGGCTCCACGATGACGAGAGCGTACTTGTCCCGCGCCTTTCAAGGCGCGGAAGGCCTTTTCTGGGTCGTACCTCCGTCGTTCACGACAAACGACGTAAAAGAGTATTACCTCCAGTTCACCCGGCCCGCCTGCCGCGCCATCGAGACCAGGGAGTGAAACGGGTCGTGGCCGTCTCCGCCCTGGGACGGGGATTTCGCCCTCGATGCGGGAGTGGTCACCGACTCCTTCGCGAAGGACGAAGAGATCGAGCGGACAGGGGTGGACTTTCGCGCTCTCTGGTGTCCCGGCTTCATGGAGAACATGCTGAGACAGCTTGAACCGCTCAAGCATCAGGGCATGTTTTTCCTCCCATCCCGTCCGGATGTGAAGGCCCCGTTCGTGGCCACGCGGGACATCGCTCCATCGGCTCTAAACTTCTCCTCGACCGGTCGTGGACGGGCCAGGGTGGGCTCGCGGTGCTCGGGCCGGAGGATCTGTCCTTCAACGATATGGCGGCAATCATGACGGATGTACTTGGAAAGCCGATCCGCTTCCAGTCTGTCCCCGGCGAGGCAGTACAAAGCTCAACTGATGAAGTTCGGCGCGAGCGAGAACTTCGCGCAGAGCCTGGTGGAGATGCACGCGGCGAAGGACAATGGCCTCGACAGCGCCGAACCGCGAACGCTGGAGAACACGACTCCGACCAGTTTCCGACAGTGGTGCGAGGAAGTACTGAAGCCTGCATTTCTGAACTCGTAGCTTATGGCCCGATGCAGAAGCAGTCGCATCCTCGAGCTGCAGAAAGCAAACGTTGGATTGAGTCCAGCGAATCAAAGGAAATATCTCTTATGGCAAACGAAGGATTGGAAGCATGACAAACAAGATCGCCATTATCACGGGTGGAAGCCGCGGCCTGGGCCGCAACACCGCCGTCAATCTTGCGCGGCGCGGCGTCGATATCCTCTTCACCTATCGCGCGAATCAGAAGGAAGCCGAGAGTCTCATCCGCGAGGTCGAAGCCATGGGACGAAAAGCGGCGGCATTTCGTCTCGACACCGGTGACGTTCGCGCGTTCGACGGATTCGTCGCTGAGGTCCGCAAAACGCTGCAAAGCTGGGGACGCGACCGGTTTGACTACCTCGTGAACAACGCCGGCAATTCGCTGCATGCCGGCTTCGAGGAAACGACGGAAGCCCAATTCGATGCGATCGTCAATGTTCACTTCAAAGGTGTTTACTTCCTGACGCAAAAGCTGCTGCCGTTGATGAACGATGGCGGCCGCATCGTGAATATCTCCTCGGGGCTCGCGCGTTTGCTCTGCCCGGCAGTTCCGCCTACGGAGCCGCGAAGGGCGCGGTCGAGGTGCTGACCCGCTATCTGGCCAAAGAACTCGGTCCACGCGGGATCACCGCGAATGTGGTCGCGCCGGGCGCGATCCAAACCGACTTCAGCGGCGGCATGGTGCGCGACAATCCCGAAATCAATAAGCGTGTAGCGGAAATGACTGCGCTGGGGCGTGCGGGCGTGCCGGACGATATCGGGCCGATGATCGCGGCGCTTCTCTCGGACGAGAATCGGTGGGTCAATGGTCAGCGAATTGAGGTATCCGGCGGCATGGCGCTGTGAAGGGTCAGTACGTGAGTTCACGTGCTACCCATCGATCACTGCGATGGCATAGCTTTTTGCGATCGAGACTCCGGGAACTGACATGTCCCTCGCCCAAATGAGACTTTCGAAACGGGAAAGTCTCGGGACGAGCGGTCGGTGAATGCCACCTCCGCCGCAGCCGTAGAGACCAGATGGCACGCGCGGCGGCCGGTAGACCGATTGTCAGCGAGCCACAAGAAAATTCCCGTAGCCGACCACCACGGTGGACCCGACCAGCAGAAATAGCCCACAGCCAACCAGAAGACGCGTTCTGAGACTCGTGTCGCGCCACTCGTGGAGAGCAATGCCCCAAAGCGTGGCAAAGATAATGATGCTCGCCATGTGAAGCGTCCAACTGGAGAAGTCGTACTTGCCCATCTTCGTCTGCCCCATGGAGTAGAAGAAGAACTGGAAATACCAGATGACGCCCGCAAGCGCGGCAAGCACATAGTTGCGCGTGAGCACGGAAGGCGAGAGCCGCGGCGAGAGTTCCGGGTGGCGCGGGTCCAGCTCCGCGAGCGTGTCGCCGGTCGCCGTTGCGGTGCCCATCGGATTCGTGCCCGGCGCGCCGAAGAATTGCCGCACCGAGCGATTGCGAACGATCAAGATCGCCGACCAGATCAGGTTCGTGGCGAAGCCGCCCCACAGTACGACCACTAGCACCGGCAGGTTTTGCCAGAGCAGCGCGCGGTGTTCTGTCGCCAGTTGAGTCGCGCGTGAGATCGGCGATTGGCTTGCCTGCAGCCAGGCCATAGGCAAAGCAGGCGCTCATGATGCCGGCAAAGATCGGCGACTGCGAGCCCCTTGGCAAAGGAGTAGTCGCGCTCGCCGAGCAGGGCCTTCTCTTCGGCGGAAACCTCCTTCTCCTTGGAGTACCCGGCCAGCCCATTCACGGCAATGGCCAGCAGGCAGATGAAGACACCCAGCAGGATCACCTGACCGCCGCGCTGGTGCATGATCGCGGACATCTGGCCGCTGAAGATGGGCGGCATCAGCGTGCCGAACGCAGTGCAGAAGCCCAGCGCGATCGCGTAGCCTAGCGCAATGCCGAGATAACGGATGGCAAGCCCGAAAGTGAGCCCACCAATGCCCCACATCGCTCCCCAGAAGAACGAATGCCACATCGTGGCTGAGGGCGCCTGATGCAAGATGGAGGAGAGGCCGGGTACAAACAGATACCCCAGAACAGCGGGAGCAACGATCCATGCTGCAAAGCCCTGCACGATCCAGTAAATTTCCCATGACCAGCGCTTGATCGGCCGGAATGGGATGAAGTTGCTCGCGGAGGCGAGACCGCCGATCCAGTGATAGATGACCCCGATCAGGGGATTTGCACCCAAGCCGCACCTCAGCGATCTAAACAGGAAGGAGAATAGACGCTGCCCATGGTAGCGCAGGGCGTGTATCAAGAGAAAATATTTTCCATTTGGAAAGTGACCGCGGTTCAGACTAAACTCTGCGGTGCCGCGGGAGGTACGGATGAGCGAAGGCGAAATCGGCGATGGCGCGCTGCGGGCGTTGGACCGCTTTCAGATTGAAATTCCCTCCTGGGGGTTCGCGAACACCGGCACCCGCTTCGGCAAGTTTCTTCAGGCCGCGGGCGGCGACCAGCCTGGAGGAGAAGTTTGCCGATGCCGCTCAGGTCCATGTCACTGACGGGGGTTACCCCGCAGCTTGCCCTGCATGTGCTTTGGGACCTGCCCGGCGGGATCGGCCGACGCTGGCGAAGGTACAGCGCCTGGCCGAACGATACGGTATCCGTGCCCGGCTCGATTAATCCGAATCTCTTTCAGAATCAGGAATACAAGTTCGGCTCGATCTGCAATCCGGACGCTTCCGTCCGGCGGATGGCGATCGACCATCTCGTCGAGTCGGTCCGCATCGCCCGGGAATTGCAGTCCACCGATGTTTCGCTGTGGATTGCAGATGGGTCGAACTATCCGGGTTCGCAGAACATCCGCAAGCGCATCGTGTGGCTCGAAGAGGCGATGGCGGCGACGCATGCCGAATTGGCGGAAGGGCAGCGGATGCTGATCGAGTACAAGCCATTCGAACCGGCCTTCTATCACACCGATATCGCGGACTGGGGCATGGCGTCGCATCTGGCGCAGGCGGCCGGACCGCAGGCGCGGGTGCTGGTCGATACCGGGCATCACTACCAGTCGCAGAACATCGAGCAGATCGTCGCCTGGCTGCTTCACATGCGCCTGCTGGGAGGCTTCCACTTCAACGACCGCCGCTATGCGGATGACGATCTGACGATCGGCTCCATCGATCCCTACCAGGTCTTCCGGATCTTTCACGAGATATTCAGCGAGCCGGAAGCCGCGCTGGTCGCAGAGATCGCGTTCATGATCGACCAGAGCCACAATCTCAAGGGCAAGCTGGAAGCGATGGTGCAAACCGTGATGACCGCGCAGGAGCTCTACATGAAGGCCGCGCTGGTCGATCGCGATCGGCTCGAAGAGCTGCAGTCGGCGGGAAAGATCGTCGAAGCGGAGGAATGCTTGCGAGCCGCCTTCTGGACCGATGTCCGTCCCGCGCTGGCGGAGTGGAGAATCCGGCGGGGGCTGCATCCCAATCCATTGGAGGCGCTTGAAGAGAGCGGCTACGTGGAGCGCATCACACGCGAGCGGCGCGAGAGAAACGCAGCATTGACAAGCTCATACGCCTGAAATTTCTATAGGGAATTAGTTTGCCATTTAGATTCCGCCTGTGATAATTCTCTTCTCGCCGTATTGTTTTGAGAGGGGAATCAGGAAGTCATGTCTGTCTCTGCAGTGGACTCGCGAATACAACTTCAGCACCTGGAAGATCGCTGGGACGCGAACGCCGCTCGCGGCATGGATGAGCCGGAGCTGCTGCGCTACCGCTCCAATCTGCTCGGGTCCGATCTGCGTATCACCAATTTCGGCGGGGGCAATACCAGCTCCAAGGTCGAAATGCCCGATCCGCTCACGCGCCAGAACGTAGAAGTTTTGTGGGTGAAGGGAAGCGGCGGCGACCTGGGCAGCATCAAGCGCGGGGGCTTTGCCACGCTCTATCTGGATAAACTGCTGGCGCTGGAAAAGCTGTACGGCGGGGTGGATCGCGAAGACGAGATGGTGGAGTACTACCCGCTCTGCACCTATGGCCTGAATCCGGTCGCCGCATCCATCGACACTCCGCTCCACGGCTTCCTGCCGTTTCGCCATGTGGATCACCTGCACCCGGATTGCGCCATCGCGCTGGCAGCTGCGGCGAATGGTCTCGAAAAGATGGAGGAGTTCAACCAGCGATACGGCCACAAGCTGATCTGGGTGCCGTGGCAGCGGCCGGGCTTTGAGCTGGGCCTGATGCTGAAGCGGGCGGTCGAGCAGGAGCCCGCCTGCGACGGGATCATCCTGGGCGGTCACGGCCTCTTCACCTGGGGTGACACGCAGCGCGATTGCTATCTGAACACCATCACGCTGATCGACCAGCTCACCAGCTTTATCGACGAGCATCTTGAACAAAAGGGAGATCGCATCCTTGGCGGCCGGAAGCATGAGCCGCTGGCGGATCGCAGAAGCATCGCGCTGGAGATACTGCCTGTTTTGCGTGGACGGCTCAGCGAAAACAAGCGGCTGATCGGCAGCTTCTCGGATCATCCGGATGTGCTGGAGTTTGTGAACTCGGCGGATGCAGCAGAAGCTCGCCTATCTCGGCACGAGCTGCCCCGATCACTTTATCCGCACCAAGATCCGCCCCATGTTTGTGCCGTGGGACCCGAAGAGCGGCACCGGCGAGCTGCGGAAGGAAATCGAAAAGCAGATCGCCGTTTACCGACGGGAGTACGGCGAATACTACAAGAAGCATGCCGAGCCGAGCTCACCGGCCATGCGAGATGCCATGCCGGCCGTGGTTCTTATTCCGGGCTCGGCATGTTCAGCTTCGGCAAGAGCAAGCCGGAGTCGCGCATCGTCGGCGAGTTCTATCTGAACGCGATTCACGTCATGAAAGGCGCGGGCGGCCTCGAGAGCGATGTCGCGGTCACGCGGCTGCCGCAATGCGGCTCCGAGAACCTGGCGCAGGCATTTCAGGTCTACAGCAACTACGTCGCGCTGCCGGCGTCGGAGGCATTTCGCATCGAATACTGGGCGCTGGAAGAGGCCAAGATTCGCCGCCAGCCGCCCGAGAAAGAGCTAAGCCGGCAGATCGTCGTCGTCGTGGGCGGCGGCAGCGGCATCGGCCGTGAGGTGGCGCTGCTTGCGGCCGAGCGCGGCGCACACGTCGTTGTTGCCGATCGCGACGTAGCCGGCGCCGAGCGCGTGGCCGAAGAGTTGAAGAAGACCGCCGGGCAAGAGACGGTAGTTGCCGCGCCGGTCGATATCCGGAATCGCGAGTCGATCGCGAGTCGATTCGGCGCACCGTGGAGCAGTTCGGCGGCGCCGACATTCTGATCAATACCGCCGCGCTCTTTCCTTCTTCGCCGAGCGGCGTGATCTCCGATGAGCAATGGGCCGCTCACACTCGAAATCAACGTGACGGCAAACTTTCTGCTGGTGGAGGAGATCGGAAAGCTTCTGCGCGATCAGGGATTCGCGGCAAGCATCGTGCTTACCAGCTCCGCCAATGCTGTGGTGCCCAAGCGCGGCTCCGAGGCATACGACGTGAGCAAGGCCGCGTTGAGCCATCTGATCCGTGAGCTGGCCGTCTCACAGGCGCCGATGGTGCGCGTCAACGGCATCAGTCCCGCGACGGTGGTGAAGGGTTCCACGATGTTCCCGCGGGATCGCGTCATTGCGTCGCTGCGGAAGTACGAGCATTCCGTTCGAAGAAAGCATGTCCGATGACGAGCTGCGGACGGCTCTAGCCGGCTTTTATGCGGGCCGCACGCTGACCCACCGGCCGATCGATCCGGAGATATGCGCAGAGGCGATTCTTTTCCTCGCGGGACCGAAATCCCCTTGCACCACAGGGCACCTGATCCCGGTCGATGGCGGACTGACGGAAGCATTTCTTCGGTAGTGTAGAGGCCGTCACTTGGCAGGCAGCAATCTTCCATCGGGCAGTCTTCCATCGTTGGTGGCGATCGATTTAGGAGCGGAGAGCTGCCGGGTCTCTCTGCTGACGCCGGGAAGGGAAGGGCCGCAGATTCGGCTGGTGCACCGCTTTCCCAATGCGCCAGTCTCGCGCGGCGAATCGCTCTTCTGGGACCTGGAGCAAATCCTCTCGGAGATCGAGCGCGGATTGCTGCGGTGCGGCGAGCAGGCCACTGCGCCCGTTAGCCTCCATCGGCGTCGATGGCTGGGCGGTGGACTATGTGCGGCTGAATGGGGCGGGACGGCCCATCGGTTGCCTTTTTGCTATCGCGACCCGCGAACCGAGGCGAGTGGTAAAAGTGCTTGAGGCGCGATGCTCGCGTGAGGAACTCTTCGCGTTGAGCGGCGCGCAGCCACTGCGTATCAACACGCAATTTCAGTTAATGGCCGATCATGCTGCCGGCGTGCCGACATCCGCGCGATGGGTGAATCTTCCGGAGTACGTGCTCGCAAACCTTGGCGGCAGGATGGTTGCCGAGTATACGAACGCGACGCATACCGGGCTGGTCGATATGCGTAACCGTGCGTGGTGCCAGAAGGTCTTCGACCTGAGCGGATTGCAGATCGAGGCTGCTCCGCCGCTGGTCGCTACCGGAACCGATGTAGGGGAACTGCGCTCCTTTGAGGCTGCAGCGCCGGCGCTTCGGCACGCGCGGCTGGTCGCGACTGCGTGTCACGACACCGCGTCGGCAGTGGCGGCGATTCCGCTTGATGGCGAGGATTGGGCGTACATCAGCTCCGGGACATGGTCGCTCGTCGGAACGCTGCTCGATCAGCCAATCACGACCGCGGAAGCCTGCGCGGCGGGTTTTACCAATCAGGGAGCCGCGGGGGACCGCGTCTGCTTTCACAAGAACGTGAACGGCATGTGGCTGCTGAAGCAGACGCTCGCGCAGCTTTGTCCCGAATGGAGAACGCTGGCCCATGCAGGATTTGATTGCTGCGGCTGAATCCGTCGCGCCTCCGGAGTCTCTGCTGGATGTCGATGACCCGGATCTGCTGCTGCCCGGCGCGATGGCTTCGCGCATCAATGCGCAGCGCAGGCAGGCAGGGAAGAGCCGCCATCGAAGAAACGCCTGACCGTGCGCCGCAATTCGCAAGCCTGATCTTCCACAGTCTCGCGGCTCGTTATGCGACCGTGCTGCGGGATGCTGAGCGTATTACGGGAAAGCGATTCAGCAGGCTGGCCATTGTCGGCGGCGGCAGCCTGAATCGTGCGCTGAACCGACTCACGGCGGACGCGACGGGGCTGGAGGTCTATTGCGGCGTGGCGGAAAGCGCCACGATCGGCAACTTTGCCATTCAGCTTGCCACGTGGGAGGGCGAGCTGAACTCTCCGGGAAGGATTGCTCACTGGGCTCACGTACTCACCGAGCTTCATGCGTGCTGACCCGAAATGGCGGTCCGTCCAATAGAGAAACCAGCCTGTTATGCTCCCCACTGCGAGGTTAACCATTGCCCCAGAAGATCAAACGTCTTTATCTGATTCCGATCTTGTCGAAGGCGCTCGATGTTCTGGAGCTGCTGGAGGCGGACAATCGGCCGCTTACGCTGGAGTCACTTTTTCAGCGCTCGCAGATCTCGAAAACGAGCATTTACCGCATCCTGAAGACATTTGTGCATCGCGGGTATGTTGTGCAGACGCCGGATGGCGCGTATCGCCTGGTGGCGCGGCCGAAGAAGATGCGTTTCGGCTTTGCCGGGGAGAGCGAGGAGATGCCGTTTTCCGAGGCAGTCGCGGCCAGCCTGAAGGCTCCGCAGCGGCCGCTCGGGCGTGGAGCTGATGATCCGCGACAACCGGTATAACGCAGAGACAGCGCTCAAGAACGCAAAGGATTTCGTGACCGAGGGCGTGGATCTGGTGATCGAGTTCCAGATCGAGGAACGGGTTGCGCCGCTGATCGCGCACACCATCGCGCGCGCGGGCATTCCGTTGATCGCCGTGGACATTCCCCATCCCAGCTCGGTGTATTTCGGTGTCGACAACTTCCAGGTGGGTTTTGAGGCCGGCGAGCTGCTGGCGCAGCATGCGGTGCACTCTTGGAAGAGCAAGGTGGACTGGGTGCTGGGGCTGGATGTGGCTGAGGCTGGGACATTTGTGCAGAGCCGCATGACTGGGTGCGTTTGAGGGCGTCCGCACGCACCTGGCGGGGCTTGAACCGCGCATCATTTGTGCGGCTGGATGGGCGAGGTCTGCGCCAGACCAGCGCGCAGGTAGTGAGGGAATTTCTGGATCGGCATGGGCGCACGGACCGCGTCCTGATTGCAGCGGCGACGGATACGAGCGCGCTCGGAGCGCTGCAGGTGGTGCGGGAGCTGGGCCGCGAAAAGTACATGGCGATCGTGGGCCAGGACTGTATTCCGGAGGCGCTGGACGAGATGCGGCGCAACAAGGGGCCGCTCATCGCCTCGATCTCGCATGAGGCGCACACGTACGGGCCCCGGCTGATCCAGCTTGGGGTCACGCTGCTGCGCGGCCACACTGTCCCGCCGTACAACTACGTGCAGCATCGGGTGGTCACGCCGGAGACTTTGCCGTCCTCTGGTGAGGCTTCCGGGAAGCACGAAACCACTCCTTCCAGCGTCATTTCGTAGCGCATTTTCGTCTCGAAAAAGGCCTTCCGGAGCGCTTTTGGGCGCGATTGGGAGCGTTTTGTGAGGCCTTCTTCCCGGACGTTTCTGACCCTTCCACGCAGCATTCCTGCCGTGTGCTGAAGTCGTCATTTGATTTCATTTGAGAATGTTTTTGCTTCTCGACAATGCGCGAACGTGCTCGATATTGTCTGTGCGCGCACCTTCTATTTGTCGGCGAGCTTTGACCGCACATCCACGAGCACCTCGTGCGCCTGAGCACCCATTTGTTTCGCGCCCGTCGAGACGGCATTGTGCGCCAGTAGCCGATCGGCAATCTCGGCATGCGGCAGAGCCTCCTGATAGCGTTGCTGCCCGGCTAATGCTCGTGCCCACAACAGGTGCGAAGCCCCAAAACGACGGTCGGCAGGAGCCACTTTGCCGGCTTGCACATCGACCATCTCTTTGGCATGTTGTTCCGCCTGCGCGTAGTGGCCGGTTTCAACCTCCGCAAGCGCCAGGAAGTTCAGCGGCTCGGAAAGATCGGGACTCGCCCCCCCCAACTTTCTCCAGATGGGCATCGCCTCCTGCATCATGGGAAGCGCCTCTTGCGGCCGTCCCAGTTTGATAAGCGCCCCAGCCAGGTACTCCTGCTCGGTAAGGGCTCCACGAGTGTCCGGACCGGAGCATGTCCTGTAGCCGTCATAGGCCCGTTGGAAAAGCGGGAGGCTCGCCGGAATATCGCCGTTCATCTGCTTGTTATAGGCCAGA
>CAVWNU010000015.1:0-106600 GCA_963756435.1 uncultured Acidobacteriaceae bacterium
CGGCGGGCCGCCCGGCACTGCGCCGTGGCGATAGCCGAAGAGCTGAATCTCGATGGAGTCTTCCGGAATGGCGGCGCAGTTCAGCTCGATGAAGACGCCTTCGCGGCGAAGGCTTGCTACGTAAATTTCGCGCGCGATGATCTCTTTGCCAGAGCCGGACTCTCCGAAGATCAGCACGCGGCCATTGGTGGGGGCCATCAGTTTGATCTGCTGGCGCAACGCTTTGATGGGCACGCTTTCGCCGGAGAGGTGCGCGCGCGGCGAAAGCTGACGCTTCCACTCTTCGTTCTCTGCGCGCAGGCGCCGTGCTTCGACGGCGTTTTTCAGCAGGATCAGTGTGCGTTCCAGCGAGAGCGGCTTTTCCAGGAAATCGAAGGCGCCGAGCTTCGTCGCACGCACCGCGCTTTCGATGGTGCCGTGGCCGGAGATGATGATGACCTCCGGCCGGATCTCGCTGTCCAGCTGCCGAATCTCCTGCAGCACATCCATTCCATCGCGATCGGGGAGCCAGATGTCGAGCAGCACGGCATCGTAGGTGGCGTCGCGCAGCAGCACCATGGCCTCGCCGCCGGTGGCTGTGGTGGTGACGCTGTAGCCGTCTTCCGCGAGGATCTCGCCGAGCGAATCGCGTATGTCCGCTTCGTCGTCGACGATCAGGACGTGGCTCACGAATGCTGCTCCGCGGCAGCCGGAGCGCTGCTTTCAGGCGCAGTCACCTCGGCAAACGGCAACTCGATGATGAAGCGCGCGCCCGCCGGCTTGTTTTCCTCCACCCGGATCGTCCCCTGATGCTCCTGCACGATTTTCGCAGCGATCGCCAGGCCGAGGCCGGTACCCCGCTGCTTGGTGGAGAAATAGGGCAGAAAGAGGCGCTCGCGCATATCGCTGGTCACGCCCGGGCCGGTGTCGGCCACGATGATCTCCGCCATAGTGCGCCCGGAATTCTCACCGGTGACGAGCGTGAGTTGGCGATGCAGCGTGCCCTGCATGGCCTCCGCGGCGTTGTCGATGAGATTCGCCAGCGCTCGACGCAGGGCATCTTTGTCAGCCATCACGAGCGGCAGGTCCGAAGCGTAGCGCCGCTCCACGCGGATGTCGTCCATCCGTCCGGCAAAGATGAGCAATGCGGCATCGGCAACAGAGTTGAGATCGATGGGCCGAGGGGAAGAGACGGGGAACTGCGCCAGCGCGCCAAACTGATCCACTAGCGTCCGCACCGTTTCGACCGAGCTCAGGATGACCTCGCTGCAGTGACGGATCACAGTCGGAGTTTCGGGCGTTGGCTTCTCGACGTGGCGGCGGATGCGCTCTGCCGATAGCGAGATGGGCGTCAGCGGATTCTTGATCTCGTGCGCGACACGCTGTGCGACCTCTTTCCACGCGGCCTGCCGCTGGGCCCGCAGTACCTCCGTCACATCTTCCAGCACCAACACATAGCCCCGCTGATGTGGCTGGTCGAGGACGGCGAGCGTAACAGAGATCCGCCGCGACCCACCTGAGGTTGCGAAATCGATTTCCGAACCGGCGATCCGCATGCGTTGGCTGCGCCGCAGCAGACGGCGTACTTCCTCGCTGATGGCGGGCGGAAACGCCACGTCGAGCGGCAGATCGGCAAGGGCACGCTCAATGTCGGTAGCGACGGCGTCGAGGTCCAGCAGATCGAGCATGGCGCGATTCGAAAGCAGCACGCGCAACCGGGCGTCGAGAGTCGCGACGCCGCTGGGAATGGTATCGAGGATGAGCTCCAGCTCGCGACGGCGGTCGGCAAGGGTACGGTTGACTTCGGAAAGCTGCGCGGTGGAGCTCTCGGCAAGGGCGCGGCTCTGCTCCAGGTCGGCGGCCATGGCGTTAAACGAATGAATGACCTCGCCGAGCTCCTCCGTCGCCCCTACCGTGACGCGGTGGCCGTAGTGGCCGGCGCTGATCTGCTCCATGGCGTCGGCCAGGGTTTCCGCCGGGCGCGTCACCTGCTTGGCCAGGTAAAGAGCCAGCCAACTGCTGGCAAACAGCGTAAGTACGGTGAGCAGCAGCATGAGCAGAAAGTAAGTGCCGCGGATACGATTGCGCCCGCGGAAGAGCTGCCAATAGCTCTCCGCGCCGGAGCGGATAGTGCCGACAGTACGCGAGAGGCCGGCGGGCATGGGCAGCGCGACCACAACAAGGCTGGACGACGGCGTGGTCGAAGTGCCGAGGACATAGTCGACCGTACCCAGCGTCAGGATCGGCTGGTCGCTTCGATGCGCGGCTGCCAGCACAAAGGCGGGCAGCGTTTCACCGGCGGCTGGCCGCGTGGCGTCTGCTTCGTCCATCCAGGGACGAATCTCGGGGTGTGCCATTGCCGCGTTGCGCGGCAGGGCATACTCCACCATCGGCTCATCATCGTTGTAGATGATGACGAAGCCGCCGGAGAGCGTGATGCGATGGCTGCGTATCACGCTGAGAGCCGAGAGGATGTCCTTCTGGTTGAGGCTGCGGTCCAGGGTCACGGAGCTGGCGAGCGACTCGGCTTCTGCGCGGGCATTTTCCGCCGCATACTGCGAGAGCTCCAGCGCCACGCGGGTAGAGTCTTCGCGCAATTGCGCCACCGGCTGCGAGAACCAGCGATCGATGGAGCGATTCAGCAGCAGATAGCTGAAGAGAAACATGAACAGCGTAGGCGCAAAGCTCAGGATGAGCGCGCCCGAGAGCAGGCGCGTCCGGAGGCGCGAGCCAAGCAGCCGGTTCTTGCCGTCCGCATACAGCTTCAGCACGTTGCGGCAGAGCAGCACCAGCAGGACGACGAGCAGCAGAAAGACGAGAATGGAAAGCGCGGTGAAAAGGAAGATGCCGTTGCTGTCCCGCGGGTTCAGGAAGCGCAGATTGAAGGCATTGAGGGCAACCAGTAGAAGGGCAGCGAGGAAAAGGCATCCGGCGAGCAGGGTTACGGTTACGCGGCGGCTGCGAAACACGAAAATTTTCTCCACGGCACCAATTTGTGCGCGAACGCAGCGATTATAGGCGCTCCCTGCGCGGGCTGCTGCTCCGAAGAGCATGCCGAAGAAGCCGATTCATCGATATACGGGTGCCATTTTAGGGTCGCCTGTGGCATCCTAGTGGCGCTATGAACCATGCCAAGCTGACCCATCTCGCGCTACCTTTTTCACTGGCAGGCCTGCTCCTGGTTGCCGGTTGCAACAAGAACCAGCCGCCGCAGAACGCCGAGCAGCCCGCGGCGAGCCAGCCATGCGGCCACCGCGCCTGCGCCAAATACGGCAGCTTCGGCTCCCGGTACGCCAAACGCTACGCCGGCCGCACCGGCCAGTACGCCGGCCCCACCTCCTCCGCCGCCACAGCCGGTCAGCTATACCATTCCGGCCGGTACCCGCGTGACTGTGCGGCTGGCGCAGAGCATTGCCTCGAACACGGCGCATGAGGGCGACAGTTTCGACGCGACCGTTACCTCGCCAATCGTCGTGAACGGCAAAACGCTGGTGCCCACCGGCTCGACCGCAAGTGGCACAGTGACGGCGGCGAACTCGCGCGGCAAATTCAAAGGCGCTGCTGTGCTGGGTCTGAAGCTCACCAGCCTGCGGATTCTCGGAACTCCCACGCCCATTGACTCCAATACCTGGAGCCGCACCATCAGCGGCAAGGGCAAGCGCACCGCTGTCTTCGCCGGCGGTGGCGCGGGCGCGGGCGCCCTGATCGGCGGCCTGGCGGGTGGCGGGAAAGGCGCGCTGATTGGCGCACTTGCAGGCGGCGGCGGCGGTACTGCGGCGGGCGCCTTCACCGGCAACAAGCAGATCATCGTCGGCGCGGAATCGCCGCTGACCTTCAGCATCCAGAACCGCGTATTACTGTGCGTCGGTAATTCGAGAAAGGTCCAAAAACGAAAGGCGTGGCCGCGGCCACGCCTTTTCTGGTCTCCCGGCACCCTAGGCGAGCAATTCGCGGATCGGCCGAAATGGCTTTCCCTGGGACTGCGCCACCGCCTGGTAGGTGAGTTGGCCGGCGTAGGTGTTGACGCCCTCGGCAGTGCCCGAGTCCGACAGGATGGCCTGCTTCGGACCCACCTGCGCGATCTTCATCACGTAGGGGAAAGTCGCGTTGGTCAGCGCCAGCGTCGAGGTGTTCGGCACCGCGGCCGGCATATTCGTAACGCAGTAGTGCACGACTCCGTTCACTTCGTAGGACGGGTTGCTGTGCGTGGTCGGCTTGGCAGTTTCGATGCAGCCGCCCTGGTCGATGGCGACGTCCACGATGACCGCGCCCTTCTTCATCTTCGCGACCATCGCGGCGGTCACGATCTTCGGAGCGGCCGCGCCAGGGATCAGCACGCCGCCGATGACGAGATCCGCCTCGCGCGTAACGAGCGCGAGGTTGTAGGAGTTCGAGGCCAGGGTGAAGACGCGGCCGTTGAAGATGTCGTCCAGCTCGCGCAGGCGGTTCAGGTTCAAGTCGACCAGCGTGACCTTTGCGCCCATGCCGAGCGCGATCTTGGCCGCGTTGGTTCCGACGATGCCGCCGCCGATGATGCAGACATTCGCCGGCATCACGCCGGGAACGCCGCCGAGCAGCAGGCCGCGGCCGCCTTTTTCTTTTTCCAGATACGTAGCGCCCACCTGCACGGACATGCGCCCGGCAACTTCGGACATCGGCGTCAGCAGCGGAAGCGCATTGTTGCGATCGCGAATGGTCTCGTATGCGATGCCGGTTACTTTCTTCTGCAGCAATTGATCTGTCAGGCCGGGAAGGGGAGCGAGGTGCAGGTAGGTGAACAGCGTAAGGTCCGGCGCGGAAGAAGGCATATTCCTTTTCGACCGGCTCCTTCACCTTCACGACCATATCGGCCGTGCCCCACACATTGTGTGCGGAGCCGACGATCTCCGCGCCGGCGCTCTGGTAGTCATCGTCGGTGAAGGCGGAGAGTTCGCCCGCGTGGGTTTCTACCAGCACCTTGTGACCGGCCTCCGCCAGCGCTTTCACGCCGGCGGGCGTAATGCCGACGCGGCTCTCGTGGTCTTTGATTTCCTTCGGCACTCCGATGATCATGCGTTCTCCTGATGGCTGAAAAATGTCTGCGGCTGGAAAAGCTCACTCCGCGTTGTCGATCTGGGCGCGCTGCAGCTTGTCCGAGTAGTCGATGTAGACCGACTTCCACGTCGTGTAGAAATCGAGCGCCCCGGTGCCGCCTTCGCGGTGGCCGTTGCCGGTCTGCTTCACGCCGCCGAAGGGCAGATGCACCTCCGCGCCGATGGTTGGCGCGTTGATGTAGGTGATGCCCGCCTCCAGATCGCGGATCGCGCGGAAGGCCTTGTTCACATCGCGGGAGTAGAGCGCGGTGGAGAGGCCGTATTCGATGCCGTTGGCGATGCGGATGGCGTCTTCGACGCCGTCGCATTCGATCACGCTCAGCACCGGTCCGAAGACCTCTTCCTGCGCGATGCGCATCTTCTCCTTGACCTTGCCGAAGATGGTCGGGCGCGAAGAAGTGTCCCTTGCCATGCGCGCCCTCCGCCAGCGCCACGCCGCCCTGGAGCAGCGCCGCGCCTTCGTCCTGCGCGATCTTGACGTAGCGGGTCGAGGTCTCGATCTGCTGCTTGTTGATCTGCGGCCCCATCTCGATGCTTTCGTCGAGCCCATTGCCGACCCGCAGCTTCTTCGCCCGCTCGACGATCCGTCGCAATGAACTCGCCGGCGACGCGCTTGTCCACGATGACGCGGCTGGTGGCCGTGCAGCGCTGGCCGCTGGTGCCGAACGCGCCCCACACCGCGCCGTCGAGCGCGAGGTCGAGGTTCGCATCGTCGAGGATGATCATGGCGTTCTTGCCGCCCATCTCCAGCGAGCACGGCTTGAAGCGCGCGGCGGCAGCCTGGCCGACAATGCGGCCGACTTCGCTCGATCCGGTGAAGGAGATGGCGCGGACCTTGGGATGCTCGACGATCGGCGCGCCGGCTTCGGGGCCGAAGCCGGTGACGATGTTCACGACGCCATCGGGCAGGCCGGCCTCCATCAGCATCTCGACCAGGTGGAAGGTGGAGAGCGGCGTGTCCTCGGCCGGCTTGATCACGCAGGTGTTGCCGCAGACCAGCGCGGGGAAGAGCTTCCACGACGGAATGGCCATGGGGAAGTTCCACGGCGCGATCATGCCGCAGACGCCGACCGGCATGCGGACGGACATCGCGAACTTGTTCTGCAACTCAGAGGGCGTGGTTTGGCCGAAGAGGCGGCGGCCTTCGCCGGCCATGTAGTAGGCGGTGTCGATTGCCTCCTGCACATCGCCGCGCGTCTCGCTGAGCACCTTGCCCATTTCGCGCGTCATGTCGCGGGCGAACTCTTCCTTGCGCTTCAGCAGCAGTTCGCCGGTGCGGTAGAGGATTTCCGCGCGCTTCGGCGCGGGGACGAGCCGCCACGTCTCGTAGGCTTTGGCTGCAGCCTGGACTGCGGCGTCGACATCGGCGGCGTCGGAGGATGCGAAGACGCCGACCACGTCGCTGGTATCGGCCGGGTTCAGGTTTTCAAAGGTTTTGCCGCTCTTTGCGGGAACGAACTTGCCGCCGATCAGATTGCCATAGGTTTTTGCGGATGCCATCGACTGTCCTTGCAGGGGAGGAAATTGCCAAACAGGAAAGCATAGCTGACGCGGCAGCCGGACGGCTAATCGGCCGCAATTCGCGGCGGAACTTTCTGCACCGGCGCCGCGTATCTTTAAACCAGGGAGGGAAGGCCCGTCGTGATCAAATTTCTTCTCTGGTGTCTGCTGTTTATCCTCTGCTGGCCGGTCGCGTTGTTCGCGCTGGTGCTCTATCCGATCGTGTGGCTGCTGCTGTTGCCATTCCGCCTGCTGGGCATAGCGGTCCACGGCGTGCTCGATTTCGTCGCGGCGCTGTTCTTTCTGCCGGCGCGGCTGCTGCGCGCTGTTTAATTCGGGGCGGCATTGCCGAAGGTGTTGCAGGCGCGCATATCGCCGTCCTGCAGTCCGCGCTCAAACCAGTCCATGCGCTGTTGCGATGTGCCGTGCGTAAAGCTCTCCGGTGACACATAGCCCTGCGTCATCTTCTGCAGGTGATCGTCGCCCACGGCTGCGGCTGCCTGCAGTCCTTGCTGAATGTCGGCGGTGTGAATGATGTTTCTCTGCTCGCCGCTATGTGCCCACACCCCGGCGTAGCAGTCTGCCTGCAGTTCCAGCGCTACCGAAAGTTTGTTGCCTGCCGACGGGTTGTACGCGCGAAGCTGCTCGACCTTCGCCTCCGTGCCCACCAGTTTCTGCACATGGTGGCCCAGCTCGTGCGCAATCACATAGGCCTGCGCAAATTCGCCGCCCGCGCCGAAGCGCTTCAGATCGTTCCAGAACCCGAGATCGATGTAGACCTTCTCATCCTGCGGGCAATAGAACGGCCCCGTAGCCGCGCGTGCCGATCCGCAGCCCGAGTAGGTCGCGTTGCGGAAGAGCACCAATTTGGCATGGCGGTAGCCGGGCAGGATGCTCGCCCATGTCTTCTGCGCATCGTCCAGCACAAAGGAGACAAGCTGCGCGGAGCGCTGCTCGTCCGCGGAGGGCGGCGCCGCCGGTCCCTGCTGCTGCACGGCGCCGGAGTTGCCCATCAGGTACGCGCCGATGAAGTTGCGGCCGGTGATGAGGCTGATGACCAGCAGGATCAAAAGGCCGCCGATGCCCAGGCCGCGCCCACCGCCAAAGCCGATACCGCCGCCGCCTTCGCTGCGCCGGTCTTCGACATCATCGCTGAGCCCGCCTGGTGTCCAGTCCATGGCCATGCCTCCCCTGCGCAGTTAGTGTGCCTGCATCACGCGTGAAATGTCACTCAGGTGACGCATAGTTGAAAGATACTCGGCGCCTGGGTTGTTCTGCGATGAGATAGATCGTTAATCTACGACAATCGTGCAAGAGCTCGACTGAAAAGAAAGGTTGCTTGGCATACAAGAGCAACGTTCATCGCCGCATAGCCTTCGCTTATTCACCCCTGATTAGCTCCACGCAGACGCCTCGCCTTCAAAGTCGGCGCATCGCAAGTTTGCTAACTATTTATCATCCCCCACAACCTATGCTCGCGTGGTTCGCTTCTTACTTAATGTAGGCGGTGCTCTGAAAACATCTGCGGATTGAAGCGATATCCGTTCCGCCTTATTTCCCATTCAGCATTCCATTTCCAACCACCGCGCAGTAACACTCCCGCGCGAATTCACTACCGAGGTAATCAACTTGATATCGTTTCCACGCAACGTAAGGAAGCTCCCGCTCTGTGGATGCCTGGCACTCGCATGTCTGACGGCGCTGCCGGCGACTGCGTTCTGCCAGGACCAGAGCAGCGCGCCAATGACCAGCTCCGGATAACTCCGCCAAAAACAAGGCCCACAGCAACACCGCCGATCAGCAGTCGGAGGCAACTTCGGATCGTATGCTGACAAAGAAGATCCGGCAGTCACTTGTCGCGGACAAGTCGCTTTCTACGTATGCGACACAACGTGAAGATCATCACTAAGGATGGCATGGTCACTCTGAAGGGGCCGGTGCATTCCGAAGACGAGAAATCGGCTATCGCATCCAAGGCAGCAGAAGTCGCCGGTAGTCCGGACAAGGTTACAAACCAACTCACAGTCAAGCAGTAATTGCTGCGGTGCTCTTGAAGCAGCGCGAAAGGAAGAACTGACATGGCAGGTAAAAATACAGCAGCATTCGGTATCTATCCGAGCAACTCAGCAGCAGAGGCTGGCAGTGGATCAGCTTTGTTGCGGCCGGATTTTCCAAGCAGGATGTCTCCGTCCTCATGGCAGATCGTAAGGGATCAAAAGATTTCGCCGCAGAAAAGAACACCAAGGCGCCGGAGGGCGCGACCACAGGCGTGGGCGTAGGCGGTGCAGTGGGCGGAACACTCGGATTGCTCGCCGGTATCGGCGCGCTGGCGATTCCGGGCGTGGGTCCGCTCATCGCTGCCGGCCCCATCATGGGCGCGCTCGCAGGTCTCGGCGTTGGCGGTGCTGTCGGCGGCCTCGTGGGGGCGCTGGTCGGACTCGGAATTCCGGAGTACGAAGCCAAGCGATATGAAGGCCGGGTGAAGGATGGCGGTGTTCTGCTGTCCGTGCATTGCGACTCGTCCGAAGAGGTTTCGCGCGCGAAGGACATCCTGAGGAAGACCGGTGCGGATGATATCTCCTCTTCGGGTGAGAAGTCGGTGAGCACGCACGGAGTGGAAACGGATAAAACGAAGTCGGACGACGAGCGACGTGAGAGAGATCGAGACGGAGCGCATCGGAGTCAGCAGCGCCAGCCCAAACCGCACGTGGTACTGGTAGGGATCGCGAAATCGGATAGGAGGCGAACGGATAGTTTCGGTACTTTTAATAATTGCTGTATTTCCCGAGCACGCGTCCTTCCGGATGCGTGCTTACTATTTGCGTTCAGGGAGTTCCGGGCGGCAATGCTGCGAAGGCATCCACCAGCGAGATCACCTTCAACTGGCTCCGTACCTGATCGATGGGCGCGGTCGTTTTCAGCGTGATCTCGGCCGGCTGGCCGGGCAGCAGATCGACATAGTTGTCGGAAGGCTCGACATCCAGCGCGCCAAAGGTGAGATAGGCATCGCGCGCCAGGACGGGCGAGCTGAGCCGCACCGTGTAGCCTCCGCTGGCCGGCTGCACGTCCGTCTGGATGGTCGCCGGCGGCAGGTGGATCTCGTGCGTGGGAACGAGATAGGTAAGGTTCGTCGAGACCACCTTGCCGTCCACCGTGAGATCCGATGTGACGAAGACGGACGCCGCGTCGGTCCCGGCAGGCAGAAGCTCGCTGAGCGGCATGTGCTGGTAGATCGCGCTCGAGAGCGCCGGGATGGAGACCTGCTGCTGCTTATCGGAGATAACTGTGCCATCGAACTTCATCAGGCGGGTGCGCAGTTGCGCCGTCTCCGGCGTGGTTTTGTCGGAGACGATGTAGACCGCGAGCGTGCCGTCCTCCACATGTGGCGATACCAGCACCGGCGCGTAGAAGCGGCGCGCATAGTACTGCAGCGCCTTCCAGCGGCCGTAGTAGTCGATGGAGGACCACGATGCGACCGGCCAGCAGTCATTCAACTGCCAGTAGATGGAGCCCATGGTGCGCGGACGCTCGCGCCGCAGATGCTCGGCGCCGATCTTGATGCCTTCCGCCTGCAGCACCTGGCTGACGTAGAGGAACGACGCGAAGTCCTTCGGCTCGGCGTAGTCCTTCAGCAGGTAGTCGTGGATGATGGAGTTGCCTTCGTTGTTCTTCTGGTGCGCCAGCATGACCGGCGTGAAGATGCTGGTGCGGTCCGCGGGCTCGGTGAAGGCCTCGACCGTCTTCATCTCCGGGAAGGACTGGAAGCCGTACTCGGTCATGAAACGCGGATGATGCTGTCTCGTACTCGCTGAAGGGGACGCGGCCATGCCATACGCTCCAGTCGTGCATATCGCCGGTGGTCTGCCCGGGTGCGAGATCGTCTTCATAGTCGCCGCTGGGCGAACTGGGCCAGTATGGCGTCTCCGGATTCAGCCGCTCCACGACGCGCGGAATCACACTTGAGAAGAGCAGCAGGTAGTCCTGCCAGATGCGTATCTGTCCCTTCGTATCGAGCGCATTCGAGATCTTGCTGTTGCGCTCCCATTGCAGCGCCTCTTCAGTTTCGTTGTTGCCGCACCAGAGCACGATGCTGGGATGGTTGCGCAGGCGCGTCACCTGGTATTCGGCCTCCTTCGCAACCTGTTCGCGAAACGCGTAGGTACCGGGCTGCCAGTCGTTGCCGAACATGAAGTCCTGCCACACCATGATGCCGAGCTCGTCGCATATCTGGTAGAACTCGTCGGTCTCGTAGTAGCCGCCGCCCCAGTGGCGGATCATGTTCATGTTGGCGTCGCGCGCCGATTGCGAGAATGCGGCGATACTGTGCCGTCGTCACGCGCGAGGGGAAGCTGTCGAAGGGGATGACGTCCGCGCCCTTCGCGAAGACGGGAATGCCGTTCACCACGAACTCAAAGGAGCGGCCCCACTGGTCCTTGTCGCGCCGCAGCACGATGGATCGCAAGCCGGTGCGGGTGGTCGCGGTGTCGGCGTCGTGGCCGTCCACGCTGAGTTTCGTGGTCCAGGTGTACATCGATTGCGCGCCGTAGCCGGCCGGATACCAGAGCGCGGGGTCGGCAATCTCCACCGGCAACACAACATGATTCACGCCCGGTACGAGCGTTACCTGCGCCTTCGCGTCGTGCTTCTTGCCGCCGCCCTCATACGTCACCGATACGGTAGCCTTTTCGTCCTTGGAGGCGACGACGTCGACCTCGGCATCGATGCGGGCGAGAGCCGGGGTGATCTCGCGCTGATGGATGTAGAGATCATCGATGCGCGCGTCGTCCCATGTTTCGAGGTGCGCGGCGCGCCAGATGCCGCTGGTTACGAAGGTCGGCCCCAGTCCCATCCATACTCATAGGCCGCCTTGCGCACGTAGGTCTTGTCCTGGGCCGGCGTCTGGCCGTGCCACTTGTCGGCGAGCGCGACGCGTTGCGACACTTTGATGGGCGACGGAAAGAAAACCACAAGCTCATTCACGCCGGGCTTCAGCCACGGCTTCGCATCGGCCCGCCAGCCGCGGAACATGTTGTCGGCGGTGAGGATGAGGTGGCCGTTGAGCGAGACTTCGGCATAGGTGTCGAGACCATCGAAGACCAGATCGACATGTTCGCGGCTCAGCATCGCGGGCGTGGCCGTGATGGTGGTGCGGTACTCCCAGTCCGCATCCTGAATCCACTGCAGCTTGGCTTCGTTGTCGCGATAGAAGGGATCGGGGATGAGCTTGTTGGCGAGCAAGTCGAGGTGCACGTCGCCGGGAACGGTAGCCGGCCGCCATTCCGCCGGTGTCGCGGTCGCGGGCATACGCTGGCGAAACTGCCAGCCGGAGTTCAGGTCCACGCTTGAGCGGAGAGCCGCGTGCGCGGCGCTGAGAACGATACCAAACGTGGCCATGACGACGATCAGGCAGACGGAACGGAACCTCTGCATGTGGTGAGCGCTCGCTTGAAGGGAAATGGAAGTTCTGAAGCGCCGGCTGGGACCTTCGCTTTCACGCCGGTCATTGTATCGCCCGCATCCGCTGAAGAATTCCTGCCAGCGAGGGAAAGTTCTATGATGAAGCCAGTGTCGGACTTCGTTCAGATCGGCGCAAACCCGCAGGTTTCCGCTTGCTCTGCGGCGTCCCCTTCCACTGTGATCTGGCTCCAGGTCGCCACCCTGGCCTGGATGCTCGTCGAATGCGGAGTTGCCCTGTATTCAGCAAGCGCGGCTCACAGCCCGGCAATGTTTGCCTTCGGCTCCGACAGCCTGATCGAGCTTGCCTCGGCATCGGTCGTCCTGCTGCAGTTTGTTCCTGCCATTCGCATTTCGGAGCGCAAGGCCGGCCGCACTGCGGCAGTCCTGCTGTTTCTGCTGGCCGCTGCCGTGGTGGGCATTGCCGTGGCTTCGCTGGTGCGGGGTTCTCGTCCTGAGACATCCGTGAGCGGCATTGCGATTACCATTGCCGCCCTGATCGCCATGCCGATACTCGCGACATTGAAGCGCCGCGAGGCGCAGCCGGAGCGGCAATGCCGCGCTGGCCGCCGATGCCGTCCAATCGGCAACCTGTGCCTACCTGGCGCTCACCGCGCTGGCCGGTGTTTCGATCAATGCGCTCTGGCACATCTCCTGGATCGATCCCGCGGCTGGCCTGGTTGCGGTGCCTTTCCTCATTCAGGAGGGCAGATCGGCCTGGCGGGGACATACCTGCGGCTGTTGTTAGCCAGCGAGCGCCGTGAGCCTCTGCGTCTTCACCATCGGCCATTCGACCCATCCTATCGAGGAGTTCCTCGGCATGCTGCAGGCGCATGGCGTTCGGCGTCTGGTGGATGTGCGCACCGTTCCGCGCTCCGGGCACAACCCGCAGTTCAATCGTGAAGAGCTTTCGCACGCCCTCCACGGCAGGCGGCTGCACTATCGCCACATGCCTGCGCTGGGTGGCCTGCGGCGTCCTCGCCGCGACTCGGCGAATACCGCATGGCGCAACGAGAGCTTCCGTGGTTATGCCGATTACATGCAGACGCCAGAGTTTCAGCAGGCTCTCGAACTTCTGATTGAAGTGGGCAGGCCAGGAGCCGACGGCGATCATGTGCGCGGAGGCGGTGCCCTGGCGGTGCCACCGGTCATTGATTGCGGACGCGCTTCTGGTGCGCGGGATTGAGGTTCTGGAGATTGCCAGCGCGACGCGGGCGACGCCGTTAACTCTGCACGAGTGGGCGCGGGTGGAAGGCCACACGGGTGACCTATCCGGGCGAGCCAGCGGACCCTGCCGCTCGACTGACTCGGTGCGATCGGAGCCTCGGATTTCCCTGTTCCGATCGGTTCCAGATAGGGAATAATATGACTATCGTTTCCCTATGCGTCATCCCAAATCGGAATCGGAGATGACCATGGGGGCCTGGTAACCCAGAGGTTGACTTTCCGGGAACCACCTTTGTGTCATAGGCGCGTTCTTTTTAGCTCCCTTACAATCCACTTTGTAGACTTTCCCCGAAGGAAGACCAGACAGGCCGCCCAGATGGCAAGTAACGGATTTCATTCGCGTTCTTCGCGCTCGCACGGTATGCGTTCGTTGTTCAGCGTCTTCTCCTGCGATCTGGCGATCGATCTAGGTACCGCGAACACCTTGGTGTATGCGCGAGGTAAGGGCATCGTGGTCAACGAGCCCTCCATCGTCGCCATCAACAAGAACACCGGCGAGGTCGAAGCGGTCGGCATAGAGGCCAAGGAGATGCTCGGCCGTACGCCTGGCAATATTGTTGCCATCAAGCCGATGAAGGACGGCGTGATCGCCGACTTCAAAATCACCGAGAAGATGTTGAACTACTTCATCCAGAAGGCGCACAACCGCAAGATGCTGGTGCATCCGAGGATCGTGATCGGCGTGCCTTCGGAGATCACGCAGGTAGAAAAGCGAGCGGTGGAGGACTCCGCCTATCGCGCCAAGGCGAGCGAAGTGTTCCTGGTGGAGCAGGCGATGGTAGCCGCGATCGGCGCGGGTCTGCCCATCACCGAGCCCAGCGGCAACATGGTCGTCGATATCGGCGGCGGCACTACGGATATCGCCGTCATCTCGCTGTCCGGCATCGTCTATTCGCGTTCCGTCCGCATGGCCGGCAACCAGATGGACGAGGCGATCATGAACTACCTCAAGCGCAAGTACAACCTGCTGATCGGCGAGCGCACGGCAGAGCAGATCAAGATCGAGATCGGCTCGGCATACCCGCTGGACAAGCCGCTGCACGATGGAGATCAAAGGGCGCAACCTGATTGAAGGCGTGCCGAAGACGATCACCATCGACGACAGCGAGATCCGCGAAGCGCTGACGGAATGCATTGCGACGATTCTGAACGCTATCCGCGTGGCACTGGAACGGACCCCGCCCGAGCTTTCGCGCGGACATCAGCGACCGCGGCATTGTTCTGACCGGCGGCGGCGCGCTGATCAAGAATCTCGACAAGCGGATTCGCGAGGAGACCGGGCTGCCGGTGTCGATTGCGGATGATCCGCTGCAGCGTCGTGCTGGGCACCGGCAAGATGCTGTCGGACTTCCGTTTGCTGCGCAAGATCAAGATCGAGTAAGAGCGCCTGGAGAATGGGCCATCACGGCCGCGGAGTCGACACAGTGCACCAGTGGAAGTAGCGGACCATGGAAAGCTTCCTTGAGCCGCTATAAGAACATCATGTTTCTGTTGGCCGTGCTGCTGGCGCAGTTCATGGGGCTGGCGATGCAGGTGCGCACGCCGGCCGCCAAGGGCGGCGACGGCAAGGGCGTGCGGCTGATGCGCTACTGGGCCGTCGCGATGATGTCGCCGCCGGAGAAGGTGATGTCGCACACCGGCCACGGCGTGCGCGGCATGTGGGGCAACTACATCGATCTGCGCCACGCTCAGCAGCAGAACCAGGACCTGCGCGCGCAGCTCGATCAGCTGCGGCTGGAGCAGGCAGCGTTACTCGAAGATGCCCGCCAGGGCCAGCGGCTGCAGGGGCTGCTGGGCTTCCGGCAGAAATACATCTACACGACTGTGCCTGCGCAGGTGATTGGCACCGGCGGGCAGCGATCAGTCGCGCATCCTCACCATCGATAAAGGATCCAAAGACGGCCTGAAGCGCGATCAGCCGGTGATCACTCCGGACGGCATCGTGGGCAAGCTGGTGGACGTCTTCCCGCACACCTCGCAGGTGCATGGAGATCAACGATCAGACCAGCGGCGCGGGCGTGTTGCTGGAGAAGACCCGCATGCGCGGCGTACTCCGGGGCAACGCGCTAGGGCCAGCCGCAGATCATCAATATGTTGCCCGACGAGCGGGTGAAGCCCGGCGAAAGGGTCATCACCAGCGGCGGCGACCAGATTTTTCCGCGCGGGCTGGCGGTGGGGACGGTGGAGAAGGTGGTCTCCGATCCTGACCGCGAGCCCTACGTCGACATCGTGCTGAAGCCGGCGGCGAACCTGCAGCACCTGGACGAGGTGCTGGTGGTGACCGGAACGAGCGACGAGTTGCCGGAGGCAGCAAAGCGCGATATTGCGAAGAGCGAGGCTGCCGGCGGCGAAGACGCGGAAATGCAGCGCGCCTCCGATGTATTGGCGCAGAAACTACCGGGGCTCGATGATCCGAACGCGCTCAAGGCAGACGATGCGACGAAGGATCCTGCATTGGATCTTCGCCCGCTCAAGCCTTTGACCGCAGCCCGTCCAGACCGCTTCTCGCCCGGTGAGGTGCCCCCGGCAGCGCAGATGACGCCGGGGAAGGTCACCGCGATTACGCCGCCCCCGCGCAGCCAGCGACCAGGCGGCAAGACGTGTGAGAAAGCCTTCGACGAACCCGGATGCGGACAGCGCCGTCTCTACAGACGGAACTGCGCCGCATACCAATCAGGAGAGCTTCATCATTCCCGGCACGGCGACCGGGCCTGATCGTCCGCTGGTGAATCCGGAGAAGACAGCCGCGGCGAAGACGATCTCGAATATTCCCATCACAGGTCCGGTAAGCACCGCAGGCGCAGGAAGCCCGGTGCGGGAGCAGCATCAGTAATGGCAATGGTGATGGCAAACTCCCGGCGGGAGCTGGATTCCCAGCAGTTCCCATGGCCGATCATGCTGGCCGCGCCGTTGCTGGCGGTCTTCCTGCAGGCTTATCTGCCGCTGCGCTATCCACGGCTGGATGTTTTCGATCTGCCGCTGCTGGTGGTGATCTATTTCTCCGTCTCGCGGCGTAGTCCCGATCGGCGGCACGGTGTTCGGCGCGGTTGTCGGCCTGCTGCAGGATGGCGTGACGCACCGGCCCATCGGCATTCATGGCATCGCGAACACCATCATTGGCTTTCTGGCTGCGTCTATCGGGTTGCGGATCGATGTCGATAACCCGATCACGCGCGTGCTGATGATCTTCGGGTTCACGCTGCTGGACGGCTTTCTCTACCTGGTGATCGTGCGTCATCTGATTGCCGAGCCGCTGGCGTGGAGCTGGATGCACCAGATCGTGCGCGCCGCGGTGAATGTCGCGCTGGGGCTGGTGCTCTTCGCGTTGCTGGATCGAACCAGGTTACGGAACTGACGGCGATGCGTTGTGCAATGGGCAGTAAGGTGAGGCGAGCATGATCGGATCGCGGGAAGAGAAGATTCCGGCGCTCAAGCTGGCGGTGGTGCAGTATGTCATCGTCGCCGTCCTTGCCGTGCTCATTACCGGACTGTGGCGGTTACAGATTCTGGGCGCAACCAACTATCGCGAGCTGGCCGAAGCCAACCGCATCCGCAAGGTGCCGATCCTCGCGCCCCGGGGCCGGCTCTTCGACCGCGAAGGCCGCCTGCTGGTGGATAACTATCCCTCGGTTTCGTGCTTTCTGGTGCCGGATCAGACGCAGACCCTGCAGGACGACCTGCCGAAGATCGCTCGCGGCCTGCACATGACGGTGGACCAGATACGCGCCGTGATGGCGCGCTATCGCGGCGGTCCGAAGTATCAGCTTATTCCGCTCAAGGCTGACATCACGCCCGATGAAAAGGAGTTTATCGAGGCGCATCGCGATGAGCTGCCGGAACTGGAGACGATCGACGAGCAGCGGCGGCTCTATCCGCGCGATGGCTTTGCCGCAGCGCTGATCGGCTACACCGGCGAGGTGAGCGAAGACATGCTGAACCAGTCGCGCTACGCCTACTACGAGCCGGGCGATGTGGTGGGCCGCTCGGGCGTGGAGGAGAGCTATGACGCGCTGCTGCGCGGCACGGACGGCTCCCGCGATGTTATGGTGGACAGTCACGGCCGGGAGGTGGGCCGGCTCGGCTACGAGCGCGCAATCCCGGGTCAGGACCTGAAGCTGACGATCGATCTGGATATCCAGCGAGCCGCGGAGCTGGCGCTGGGCGATCGCAATGGCGCGGTGATCGCGATGGATCCGCACACGGGCGAAGTACTGGCGCTGGTCAGCCATCCCTCCTTCAATCCCAACGATTTCGCGGTACACGTCCAGCGGGACGTCTGGAACAAGCTGATCACCGATCCCAATCATCCGCTGATGGACAAGGCGATCCAGGACCAGCTCGCGCCGGGCTCGACCTTCAAGCTGATCATGTCGGTTGCCGGACTGCAGGAGCATGTGGCGCAGAATCTGAGGGTGAACTGCGCCGGCGGCGCGACCTTCTACGGCCGCTTCTTTGCCTGCGATGCGCACCACGGAGCGGTCAATATCGATAACGCGATCCCGTACTCGTGCGACACCTACTACTACACGCTGGCGCAGCGGCTCGGCATTGAGCCGATCGCAAAATGGGCGCACGCGCTGGGACTGGGACAGAAGACAGGCATCGATCTGCCCGAACGAGGCAGCGGGCGTGGTGCCGTCCGAAGAGTGGAAGCTGAAGAACTACCACGAGAAGTGGTACGCGGGTGAGGTGATTTCGGTCGGCATCGGGCAGGGCGCGACAGCCGTGACGCCGGTGCAGCTGGCGCGCGCGATTGGCGGTATCGCCTCGGGCGGCGCGATGCGGCGGCCGCACGTGGTGCATGCAGGACCAGCTATCGTCGAATTACCGGCAGGCCATTCTCGATACCTATCCCGGTTCCGGCGAATGCGAATGTTCCGATCGATCCCGCGACCTGGGAGACGATCACGGACGGCATGGCCGCTGTGACCGCGACCAGCGGCACGGCGCATGCGTCGCATCTGGAAGGCATCGACTTTGCCGGCAAGACCGGCACCGCGCAGGTGGTGAGCCACAGCTTTGGTGCCAAGTCGGTTTCGAAGGACGTGGCCTCGCGCGCGAATGCCTGGTTCGTAGGCGTCGCGCCGCGCCGCAATCCGGACATCGTCGTGGTGGTCCTGTGGGAGCACGGCGGGTGGGGCGCGGGGTCCGCCAAGCTGGCGGCGCAGGTGATCCAGGCCTACGTGGATAAGCAGCGCCGGCTGGACCACAATGTGCTGCAGGTGGCCACAGAACCCAGGCCCAATGGTCAACCCGCGGAGCCGGCGAAGAAGACAATGCCAGCGAAGCGGACCGAGGTAGGGGCCATTTGGTCCAACCCGGATGCTCCCGATGCGTTGGGCGGCCGGCCGGTGAAGCCGGCGCGACTGCAGGACGCGAAACTGATGGCCACAGTCCGGGCCGGGCACTACTTCCTGGATGACGCTCCAAATATGACACGGAATGGCATAATTGCCGGCTCGAGGGCTGGAGGCGTCCACTAATTTATGCAGCGATTTTTGCGACTGCGCGACTTTGACTGGGTGCTGATGGCGATGGTCTTTCTGCTGTCGGCGCTAAGCGTGCTCGAGATCTACTCGGCAACCATCAACACGAAGTTCCATGGATTTGAGAACAAGCAGGTGCTTTGGCTGGTGGGCGGCACGGCGGCAATGCTGCTGCTGTCGTTTATCGATTACCACATGCTGCTGGACGTAATCCATTGGATCTATGGCTTTTGCATCGTGTCGCTGGTGGTGGTGCTGGTCGCCGGGCAGAAGGTGCTGGGGGCGCGGCGGTGGATCCGTGTCGGTGGCATTCACTTTCAGCCCTCCGAATGGGTGAAGCTGGTGCTGATCGTGGCCGTGGCGCGTTACTTTGCCACCCTCGCGGGCAAGGATCTGGATTGGAAGGACATCGGCAAGGGATTTTTGTTGGTTGGCGTTCCCATGGCGCTGGTGTTGAAGCAGCCGGATCTGGGCACGTCCCTGACTTATCTGCCGGTTCTGCTGATCGGGCTATTTCTGGGCGGTATCGGGTGGAAAAAGGCGCTCATCATCGTATGTGCGGGCCTGATTCTGATTGTGCCGGTCTGGCGGGCCGGATTGAAGCCGTACCAGAAGGCCAGGCTCACCAGCTTCCTCTCCCCGGATGAGGACCCACGTGGCTCCGGCTATCAGATTCGCCAATCGTTGATCGCGGTGGGCGACGGCGGGGTATGGGGCAGGGGCGTGGCGAAGGGCACGCAGACGCAGGGGGATTTCCTGCCGATTCCGTACACAGATTTCATTTTCGCGGCATGGAGCGAGGAGCACGGCTTTATCGGTGCGGTCTTCGTCCTGCTGCTATACTTCTTCATACTGATGCGTTTGATACAAAACGCTCAGACAGCCGCAGACCTCTCTGGCACCCTGCTGATCATGGGCGTCGTCGCAGTGCTCATCTTTCAGATAGCCGTTAATGTGGGAATGGTCGTGGGGCTGATGCCCGTCACCGGGATACCGCTGCCGCTCATGAGCTACGGCGGGTCGTCGGTACTGTTCACGTTCCTCGCCCTGGGCATGGTTATGAATGTCCGGATGAACCGGTTCGTGAATTAGGGACTTGTTGTACGGTGTCCGCCGACCGCGATTGGAAGCGGCGCCGGGAAGAGATTTTGCAGGAATTTCAAAGTAAGCCGGCCAGGTGGATCACCGGGACGGGCAGGATCAGGAATGAACACGCAGAGACGGGGAACGACCCCGCCCCACAATCGGGTAGGAGTGGTCACAAACTCTCTGCGCGTGGAAAGTCCCAGCACAATCAATGGTTTGTCCAGCGAACGCAGGCGCCGTGGCGCCAGGTGCAAGCTGGCTCATGGAATCGGGTTGGCTCTCCCTCGTCTGCACTTGTCTTGTTCGATACCGGCCCCGGCACTCCAGTCCGGAGCTCCGGGAGCGGGAGTTGTCCCGTTCTGATCTGCCTCGTCTGCTGCCCGGGCCGGCATGTGCCGCGGGCAAGAAAGAGGCAGTATGGCGAAAGAGATTTGCATTTCCAGCACGCCGCATGAGACGCGGCTGGCAATTGTTGAAGACGATCAACTCACCGAGATCTACTACGAGCGTGAAAATGAGTACACGCTTGCCGGATCCATCTACAAAGGCAAAGTCACGCGAGTGCTTCCAGGCATGCAGTCGGCATTTGTCGACCTTGGCCTGGAGCGGGACGCGTTCCTTTACGTAACCGACTTCCTGGAAGAACAGGAAGACTCCGAGGAGTTCACCGAAGTACCGCAGGGCGAGCCCCGCAAGGAGCGTAGCCGCCGTGGCGGCTCAGATCGGAGCCAGGGTCGCTCTGAACGCCCTGCCGCAGCCCAGGCCGCAGAACCGGCGGGAAGCGCATCAGCCGAAGCCGAAGGCGAACCTGAGTCGGGCGGCGAAAAGGGCCAGGAAGAGTTTGAACAGGGCACGCGGCGCTGGCGCGGTCGCCGTGGGCGCCGGCGCGGACTTCGCGGCGTTCGCGGACAAGAGACTGACACTCCGCCATCCAGCGAGCCCGAGCCGATTGAGGAATACGGCCACACCGGATCCCTCTCGATTGAGGCCCACGCAGAGCCGGCGGAGGATTCCGGTGGCCGGCGGGGCAGTCGCCGCGAGAAGCCGCAGCCGGGAACTTCGACCATAACACTGCCTGGAGAGGCTCTGCAGAAATATGGCCAGCAGCCGGTCGAAGGCCAACCCAGGCAAACGCGGGAAGAACCGCAAGCGCGCCAACCCCAGGTCTCGGTTCGGCCGTCGACCCTGGTGGAGCACCCGATTGAGTGGGATGGCGTCAGCGTAGCGCTGCCAGGCGAATCCTTATCGCGTCACCGGAAGCCGGTCGCTTCACCGGCGGTAGAGACATGGACCTCGGAAGCCTCACCGGATGCCGCAAGGCAGGAGCCGGTTGCGGAGCTGCATGCGACCAGCACCGAGCAGGCGGCTATCGATAGCGCATTTCCGCCGGCGCAGGTTGAAGAACCGGCGCCGCTTGTTTTGGAAGAGGAGGAAGTCGGAGCGCAGGCGCAGGCGCATCCGGAGGAGCCGGAGTTCGATCCGGAAAATGCCTCTGCCTCCTATCGCGTCGATCCTTCGTCGCCGAGCGGCTTCCGGCTCTCATCGCTTTTCGGCCGTGAGTCCGCAGACAGGCAAGAGACGGAGACCATCGTTCATCCGGAAGAACCAGAGACGCACGTGCAGGAATCAGCGGCTCCCGACGTCGCCTCTTCTTCCGTCGATCATCCGGAAGAAAACGGCATTCCTACGCAAATTGTCACCGGCACTCGACGAGGATGCGGGGCACGGAACGGGCGCCGAGGAGGGACGGCAATCTCCCGCTCTCGATCATTTGCATGCCTTCACACCGGGCGACGGCCAGGTGGAAGAGGAAGTCATCGACGAGGAGGAGTACGACTTTGCGCCTCTGCCGGAGCATGCGATGGCCCACGACGAAGACGAGCACGATCTGAGCGACCTGGTAGAGGAGGAGACGCGGGTTGCCGGCGGCTCGGAGATCGGAGATGTCATCCGTGACGCCCAGATTGATCGCCAGGTGATTTCGAGCGACGACGACGAATTTGAGGACATCGACGAGGAGGAGGAAGAAGAGCCTTCGACTGCAGTGGCTACGGAAGCCGGGGCTCCAGCTCCGGCGCCGCGGCGCGGACGCAATGACCGCCAGCGTGGACGGGACCGCCGCGGACATGGACGAAATGCTCGCCGGCAATCGGCGCAGACGAGCGATCTTCCGATCATCTCTGAGCTGCTGAAGCAGGGACAGGAGATTCTGGTCCAGATCGCCAAGGAGCCGATTGCAAAGAAGGGCGCGCGCATCACGAGTCATATTGCGCTGCCCGGACGGTTCCTCGTCTTCATGCCGACGGTGAACCACGTCGGGGTTTCGCGAAAGATCTGGTCGGACGAGGAGCGCCAGCGACTGAAGCGGATACTCATCAGCGAGAAAGGCGAGGCATCGGGCGGCTTTATCGTTCGCACAGCAGCAGAGAATGCCAGCGAAGAAGAGCTGCGCGCGGACCTGCGCTTCCTGATCAGTCTGTGGAACGAGATCAAGCAGCGCTCGGAGAGCGCGAAGGCGCCGGCATTGATCTATCACGATCTGAACCTGGTGGAGCGGATTCTGCGCGACCAGGTCTCGGAGAGCTTCTCGACCATCTGGGTCGATTCCGAAGCTGAGTATGAGCGGATTGTTCGTTTCCTGAACCGCTTCCAGCCTTCGCTGGTGCGTCGCGTGAAGCTCTACACAAAGGAGACGCCGCTCTTTGAACAGTTCGGCATCCAGGACGAGATCACCAAAGCGCTGAAGTCGAAGGTGTGGCTGAAGTCGGGTGGATCCATTGTGATCAACCAGACCGAGGCGCTGGTGGCCATCGACATCAACACGGGCAAGTATGTGGGCAAGACGGCTCGTCTTGAAGACACGATTCTGAAGACGAATCTGGATGCGATTCCGGAAATCGTGCGGCAGATCCGGCTGCGCGATCTGGGCGGCATTATCGTGATCGACTTCATCGACATGGATGAGCGCAAGAATCGCCACAAGGTAATGCAGGCTCTCGAAGAGGAGCTGAAGCAGGATCGCGCGCCATCGAAGGTGCTGCAGTTTAACGATTTTGGGCTGGTGGCCATTACGCGCAAGCGCGTGAAGCAGTCGCTGGAGCGGACGTTGAGCGTGCAGTGCGACATCTGCTCAGGTACCGGCATGGTGAAAGGCCCGATAACCGTGGCAAATGAAATCTACATCGAGATGCGCAAGATGCAGAAGCATCTTGAGCGGCACGATGTGATGCTGCGCGTGCATCCGGAAGTGGTGAAAACACTGAAGGGCAACAATGCTCGCTGGCTGAACGAACTGGAAGAGATGACGGGGCGCACCATCATCGTGAAGAGCGATCCGACGCTGCATCCGGAGCAGTTCGATATTCACTGACGCATCTTTGCGCTGACATGGAGGGCCGGCCGAATGGACTGGCCCTTTATTTTGCTCTGCCGTAGGTATTTGCTGTTCGCGGAAGAAACTTTTAACAACCGATTCGTGTCCTACTTAACGGAGCAACAGCTCCTTATACCGGACGGGGAGCCTCGCTCCTACGATCTCCACTCTTGGAGTCTGCCAATTATGAGCCGTTCTGTTGTCTGCCTACCTAGTCGCAAACCTGGCCGGTGCCTGCCGGCGATCTTTTTGGGGTTCGCGGTAGCCGCCTCAACCGCTTTCGCGCAATCGGCGTCGAGCACACAGTATTCTTCCAGCTCAGATCAGGGTATTCATTCGCTTTCCTTTGTATCCCCAGCCAGTTCGCCCAGCGGACAGAACAGCGGCGGCTACGGAAACGGGGGCTACCACCAGTATCCGCAATATGGAGAGCCCGGCTTCCATCATCTGGCGATCGAAGCGGGAGGCGGTTTCGATGCTCCGCTTGGCAATACCAAGCAAGCCCAGACGTTCGGGTACAACATCAAGGTTGGCGGCGGCTGGAATTTCGATCGCCATCTCGGTGTGTTGCTGGAGTACGAATTCAATCGGACCGGAATCCCAGACAATGTGCTGGCATCTGTGGGCTCCCAGGCCGGTGTTGGTGTCAATGGCAGCGTGCACATCTGGGGCTTCTCGCTCGATCCCGTGTACTACTACAAGACGACGGGCGCCTGGGGCGGTTACGTGACGGGGGGCGGCGGTTTCTATCGCAAGCTCACTACATTTTCGACGCCGGTATATCTGGGAATTGGCTGCGACTACTTCTATGGCTGCTACCCGCAGTACGCGAACCAGACGGTCAGCCACTTCTCCAGCAATCAGGGCGGCCTGAATTTTGGAACCGGCGTTACGCACAATATCGGTAACGGCGCAAAGATTTATGCCGAGGCGCGATATCTGTGGGTGAACTCTCCTGGGCCGAGCGCAACGCAGGTCGGGTCGGGGACGGTCAGCATGATCCCGGTTACGTTTGGCATTCGCTTCTAAAGAAGCGTTCGACGAAGAACGAGCCAGAGGGGCGTAGCCCTTCTGGCTTTCTTATTTAGGCACGATGTGGCCTTTATCGTTCATCCATAGAGGACTGTCAGGATGCCGGCGCCGAGGGTGGTGATCGAGGGTAGAACGGAAAGCGCCAGCGGATAATATCCGAGCGCCTGCCCGCGAAATTCACTGGCGGCCATGGTCGAGATGAGAAGCACAACGATCGCAAGGATCAGGCAATGGATGAGCGGGCTGACTGGCGCCAGTACAGCGGTCGTGCGCCCGCCGATTGCCGCATAGAGGCAGCTTGCTATCAGGTTGAAGAGCTGCGCTGAGCGTGAAGGCGGCATGCCGGTTCCAACTCGGGACCAGCCACCGCGTCAGCAGTGTTGTCACGGCCGTGAGGAGCGCCATGCAAACGAAGCCGGCCGCGATGGCGATAAAGGAGCGGAGCAGCGGCATTCAGCGAGGCTTCTGCACTACCGTGGTCGCAGCGGAGCGGCTGCGCTGCATGAGCGCTTCGATGTCCTCAGCGCTGTGCGGCAGGCTGGCGATAAAGTCCTGGAGTTTGCCGTCTTTATCCACATAGAAGGTGTCCTCGATGCGCACGCCGATCTTCTCTTCCGGGATGTAAATTCCGGGCTCAATCGTGAAGACGGCGCCCGGCCCGAGGGGCTTGCTGGAGTCAAAAGGATCGTGGACGTCGATGCCGACCGAGTGGCTCAGGCCGTGGATGAAGTACTTATCGAGCGGCTGGCCGTGTAGGTCTTTGCCATGGGTGCGGATGTAAGCCCGGGCGACGCCATCGAGGGAATCTTCCGGGTGCGCACGGTTGTAGAGGGTAGATTTGCCGGAGACAAACGCGGCGGCGGCGGCCCTTTGCGCGCCCAGGACGATGTTGTAGATCTCGCGCTGACGGTCGGTGAAGTGGCCGTTGACCGGCACGGTGCGGGTAACATCAGAGGCATACATCGAATATTCGCCGGCTGCGTCCATGACGACCACATCGCCGCTTTGCATGATGCCATCGTCGGCGGAATAGTGCAGCACGGTCGAGTTGATGCCACTGCCGACAATGGAGGGATAGGACGGCCGCTCACAGCCATTGGCCAGCAGTGTGCCGGTAATCACTCCGGAGATGGCGCGCTCGTTTACGCCGGGATGGATAGCGAGAATAGCCGCCGTTTGCGCCTTGATAGAGGCATTTGCGGCCTTGCGCAGCAGTTCGATCTCACCGGGATCTTTGCTTGAGCGGAGCGTCTTCGTCAACTCACGGACATCCTGCGCGGAGACGGTTTGTCCGTTGCCGAGCGTGCTTTGCGTGAACGCAAGCGCATGTTCTGCAGACGCGTTCTCGAGTTGTGTCCAGACATTTCGGAGACCGCGCTCGCCCAGGAGTGCGGGCAATTCCCGTATGGAGCGGACCTCAGCTACGCCAGTGACGTTGGTGACGTTGGGCGATGCGGCGTCGAGCTTGACGCCGGTATAGAGCTCCGCGCGCAGGTTGCGCTCGGGCAACAGCAGCACTTCGCGATAGGGAAGGGCCGGCTTACCTGCGCGGGCAGGCACAGCATCCGCCACGATGAGCGCGGCCCCGGGCTCGTTCCAACCTGTCAGGTAGTAGAAATCCTCATCCTGGCGGAAGTCCTGGTACTCCATAGCGGGCTCGTAGTTGCCAAAGAGCAGAGCTACTCCGCCCTGCAGTTCGCGTGCCAGTGCCTGGCGCCGTGCCTGGTAGACGGCGGTGGGCTGACGCTCCAGTGCCAGAAGGGTAGTTGAAGAGATACCAAGAAGAAGCAGGATGAGTATGGCAAAACGAACCATGCGCATGCCGAACAGTGTAGTGCACAAAGCAAAAAGCGGGCCCCGTTCAAGGAGGCCCGCTTTTGCAGCGTTGAGAGTCAGGCCCGCCGCCACTAATAAGACGCAGAATAAACGTTAGAATCACCGCGCCGATGATGGCCACGATGATGGTATAGATCATGCCGCCTTGCGATGAAAAGCCCACCGCACGCATGATGAAGCCGCCCACGATGGCGCCAATGATGCCCACGATGATGTCCCCGAAGACCCCATAGCCACTGCCCTTCATGATCTTGCCGGTAAGAAAGCCCGCAATAAGTCCGACGATAATCCACCAGATAATAACCATGTTGCCGATCCAATCCTTCCTTGAAGAGTCTGCCGGCCTTCCTGGCGAATGCCGCAGTCCAGCAAAAGCGATCAGATGGTAGCACTTTGAAACGTGAGTTGTATGTAGGCGAAGTTATACGCCCACGGGATAGGGCTTGGCCGAGGATTCATCGAGATCGGCGCCCGTACGCCAGCGCTCGAAACGTCCCTGCAACAGCGATAGCAAGCCGGTGTACCAGTAGCCGACCACGAAGAGCAGTAGAAACGGAATGGTGAAGTAGTTCTCGTTCGTAATTGCGTACGCGATGGTGAGGGCGAAGTAGCAGCCGATGATCATCTCCACCCATGGAACGAGACCCAGGCGCTTGCGGTATTTGGCTGCCTGGGCCCTCTCGCCTTTCTTTTCTACGCGATATTTTGGAGTTCGCTTGAAGGAGCTCTTGATGCCGAAGATCGCTTCCATGACAGCGCGCGTATTGGTGACGGTGAGGCCAATGCCAAGCGCCATCAGGAATGGCAGATAGAGAAAGGTCTTGAGCCAGCTACGCGGGTAGAGCTCCTTCTGTGAGACGAGATAAAAGGAGGAGATAGAAAAGGTAGAGGCCATGAAGAGCGGCACGTCGATCAGCAGCATCTGGAACCAGCCCTGGTAGAAGCGAATGACCATGGCGGGCATCAGGAGCAGAGACAACACGACCATCAGCGGATAACTGATGTTTGCCGTGAGGTGATAGAAGGCCTCTATCTTGGTATGGAACGGGACATCGCTGCGGAAGACGTGAGGCAGAATTTTTTTTGAGGTCTGGATGAGTCCTTTAGCCCAGCGCGCCTGCTGGGTTTTGAAGGCGGTCATCTCGATGGGGAGCTCTGCCGGGCACGCAACGTGCTGCAAATATCGGAACTGCCAGCCCTTGAGCTGCGCGCGATAACTCAAGTCCGTATCTTCGGTCAGCGTGTCGTGCTGCCATCCTCCGGCTTCGTCGATGGCGCTGCGACGCCACATGCCGGCGGTGCCGTTGAAGTTGAAGAAAACGCCGGAGCGCGACCGGCCGCCGTGCTCCAGTACAAAATGGCCATCGAGCAGGATGGCCTCCACCTGCGTGAGAAAGCTGTAATCGCGATTGAGGTGTGTCCAGCGGGTCTGCACCATGCCGATCTTCGGCTCCGCGAAGTGATGCACTACCTGCATAAGCCAATCGGGCGGAGGGACAAAGTCGGCGTCGAAGATGGCGATAAGCTCGCCCGATGACTTCTTAAGCCCGGCATCCAGCGCGCCGGCCTTATAGCCGTGGCGATCGGTGCGATGGAGATAGACGATGTTGTGTCCCAGTGCTCGATAGCGTTCGACCAGGCCGCTGGCGACTTCCCGGGTTTCATCGGTGGAATCATCGAGCACCTGTATCTCCAGCCGGTCGGCGGGATAGGTCAGCCGGCAGCAAGCCTCGACCAGACGGTCGATGACGTACTGCTCGTTGAAGATCGGTAGCTGGACGGTGATGCGGGGGAGTTCCGCGAAATGGCTGGGCGGATCCTTTACGGCCCGGTCGCGATGCTTGTAATAGAGGTACACGAGTTGGTAGCGGTGCATACCATAGAAGGCAAGCACGATCATGACCACGAAATACGGAATGAGGAGGGTGGTGTCAAAGGCGTTCCACTGATACAGATAGCGGAACGGATTGTTGAGGGGATCGTTGCTGTAGTGCGTACGCAGGTAGTGGCTAATGCCGTGCTGCGTATAGAGCCAGAGCCCGGCATTCGCGGCTGTGTGCTGGAGGAACGCTGCAAGCTCGGTCAGTGGCATCTTGTCGGGGACCGGCCTGTGCATTCGGCTCGCAAACCGGCTCGCATGGAGATTGTACGTGTTTCGCGGGACCTAGTGCAGCAAGCTCTGACGGAAGAGCGCATCCCGCTCCACAGGGCGAAAACCGGCATCGCGGATGATACGCTGCAGCTCAGACTCGCCACCATGATGGGAAGGCCCGGCATTGCCGGCCTGGGAGCGCGGAACGGCCCCGGCGTCATCTGCGCCGAAGCGCAGGGCCAGTTCCAGCACCTTCGGGCCCATGACTGACCAGTCAGTTTGCAGGTGCTCCACGTTGTCGAGAATGAGCCGAGTAACCGCGAGTGTCTTTAGATAATCGACTGCGGTGGCCTCCTCTTCGCGGCGCATATTCGGAGCATCGGCATGATGAACGCGCACCAGAACTGTCTGGATAGCGTTGGACTCCTGTTGGGCGCCCCGGAGCATCTCCAGCATTTCAACGCGCGCCTCAAGCGACTCTGTACTGCCGATGGTGACGGAGGCAGAGACGAAAAAGCCGCACTTGGCTGCTGCCCGAAGGAGGGCAACGAGATCTGTCGACGAGATGGCTGAAGGTTGTGTGGACCCCAGTTCAATGCAGATCGAGCCGAGGCCAGCGGCTCCGAGGGCGGGAAGGGCTTTCCCGAGTGCGACGAGGTCCTGAGCAAAACGGTGCCGGATCGAGATTGGCAGAAGCTGAAATGTAACTCCAGGAAGTTGCCGACGCTGGGCGACCATAAGCGCTTCCAGCGCATCGACAGAGAAGTGCTCAATGTCAGGAATGCTGGTGAGAGAGATGCTGCCGTCTTCCTCGGTCGGAATGCCCGAGGTAACTCCGCGCCGCACAGGCGCCGTGCCGCGAAGCGTATACGTCACGACGCCCGCGGGATGCAGGTTCTGGCGTATTTGGTTGGCTGACATTCCAAGCTCGAGCAGATCGCCGCTGCGCAGAGCGTTCATGGCTTGTACACGATTCCAAGGCATTCTTTATATCTTAGCAATTGGTATTGAAGCGTGCGCGCAGCCATGCGGCGCCGTATCATCAAGAAACGCATATTGATTATGGGCCGGAGTAATAGGAAACTCTCCAGGTTACATTTAGGAGGAAGTAGAGATGGCGCGTCACCTCAGAAATTTTATGCACTTTAGCCGGTTCAGCGTGTGGCATGGAGCCGCAGTGGCAGTTCTGGCTCTGCCCGTGGTATTCGCTTCCACGAAGGCATCTGCGCAGGACGCCAATGCCAAACCAGGCGTGGATGTAGTCACGTTCACCAACGGCGATCAATTAACCGGCACGCTGGTGAGCGAGAGTGATGGCAAGATCACCTTCAACAGCGATATGTCCGGAACGGTCACCATTCCGTGGAGCAAGGTCAAGTCTCTGCACACCGGCGGCAAGTATGCGGTGATCTCGTCGACCGATAAGCTGAAGGTTGGCAGGCCGGCGCCGCAGGTCCCCGTGGGCACGCTTAGCGTGGCGAACGACCAGGTCTCTGTCTCTGGCGTCGGTGGAGAAGTAAAAAATATTCCTACTAAGGATGCCGCGTATCTAGTCAGCGGCGACGAGTTTCAACAAGCAATCTCGCATGAGCCATCTTTCACGCATGGATGGGTGGGCGGCGTTACGCTGGGAGCAACTCTCGTCGAGTCAACACAGACGAGCGAAACACTGACCGGCGCCATCGCGCTGGTGCGCACGCAACCCAGCGCCAATTGGCTACAGCCGAGGAACAAGACGATCTTCGACGCGACAGCGACCTACGGCCTGGTGACTCAACCGTTCATCGCGGGCGTACAGGCGGCATCGAGCGCAAAGACGAACATCCTGCACGGCGATATCGAACGCGATCAGTACGTCACGCAGCGCTTCTACTACCTCTTTGACGCGAGCGCGGACCATAACATCGGCTCCGGCTTGCAGGTGCAGCAGATCTATGGAGCTGGCGCCGGGTATTCCGTTATCAAGGAGCCATTGCAGACGTTCGACGTAAAGGGTGATATTCATTACCAGCGGCAGGAGTTCTACCCCGCGGCAGATTTTCCGTCCGGACAGACGCTCAACCTGATCGGTGCTACGATCGGCGAACTTTACATGCGAAAGCTGCCGAAGGGCCTCGTTTTCAACGAAGCGGGCACCATTCTTCCTGCATTCAACACGCCGGCGGGGGAGCCCTCCGCGTGGAGTGCGCAGATCATTGCCGGATTGCTTTTCCCGGTCTACAAGAACCTGGGCTTCACGATTGGATCGCAGGACAACTTCGTCAACAATCCACCTTTCGGTTACAAAAAGAATACCTTCCAGTTCACCGCCGGCCTGACATACACGATCAAGTAGCAACCCAGCGGCAAAAAAGAAGGCGCGGCTCGTTCGCGCCTTCTCTTGTCAGGGATTTGGCGCTGCAGGCGGCTTCACCGTATTGAGAACATCCGGCGGCAGCGGCTTATCGGCATTGGACAGCAGTACCGACACCTGCCACATCTGCGTTTCATTCAACATGTTGTTGAATGCAGGCATGCCGCTCAGACGAATGCCGTTCCGCACCTTCCAGTAAGTTTCTCCCACAGGATCGTCGCTGACGCCGACAATGCCGCTTCCGTGCGGCGCCCACAACTGCGGCGCGGGGGGAAACAGATGCTTGGCGATGGGCGCTGCCTGGCCGTAATAACCGTGGCAGCCCGAGCAGTTGTCGCGATAGAGCTGCGCACCGATCAGTAGATTCGTCGGGCTTGGCTCAATCGGCGAGCGTTTTGGGGCCTCCCGGTCAATGCGTGAGTCCCGACTGTGATGGACGATGGCGCGCTCGAACGGAAGCGTGCTGTCGGTCACGGCGACGGGCAGATTCCCGAAATAGAGGTACCCGAATAGGCCCAGAGCAGACACCACGAGACCAACGATGAATCCGAGAAGAAACCGCATGCAAGTCCTACCGGAAAAAGAATTTTGGCAGCCAAGAGGCGGCTGTTTGACACGAGTGTAAGGCCGATCCCGTTTTTTGCCCTGAGAAGAGCCGCCCTTCCTGACGAGAAAGGCAACGGCGAAGTTTCTCCGGAGCTGCTGGAACGGATCGTGAATCGGTAGAAAGCGGAGCGGGATGCTTTAATACTAAGAGCACGTTCCCCCAGTCCGCAGCAGCAGAGTAGTGGAGGCATCACCATACATGCAATGCAGTAAGAGTCTGGGATACCTGGCGTATCCGCTCCTGACGTTTTTCCTTGCCGCCGCTCTTTCTATGCAGGCGCAAACCACCGGCGATCCACAACAGAGCGCGCCCCCAGCCCAGAGCCCTGCCCCCTCCACGGATGCGCAGCCCACTCCGCTGACGCCCACAGCGCCAGTCCCAACCACGCGCGATCCTATTTCGCAGGCACAGCAGCAGCAATCCGGCAGCAGCTCAGGCTCGCAGCCCCAGGCGAACTATCCGAATGAGCAGGAGCGGGTTCGCCTGGCGCAGGAGGCTCAGGCCCGTGTTCGTGCGAGGCGTGCGGCACGGACAGCGGCGGCGGTCAAGGACACATACAGCCACAAATACGATATCTATTTCGGTTACAACTACCTGCGCATGCGACCCGGGCACTTCCTGCAGCACGGTAACGAAAACGGCTGGAATGCTGGCATCACGCGCTATTTCAATCCCAAGTTTGGTCTGTCGCTCGACCTCCGCGGCTATTACAAAAGCGTCTATGTGGGCAATGTTCGCTATTTCATCCCCGGCACCGACCCCAATACGGGCCAACCCATATACGGCACCGTGGAGGGGATGTTCCAGCCGTTCATCAGCAACTATTCAGCGATGGTGGGGCCACAGTATTGGGTGAGGCAGCGAAAGGCCTATGCTGTTGGGTTCCAGGTGCTGGCCGGAGCCACATACAACATTTTCAATGCGAACTCAGCCGGCCTGCCCGGTTACTACGTGGGCCTGTATGACAATGGCACACGCTTTACGGCGGCTGCGGCGATGCCTGTCGACATAAACCTTGGCCCTGGCCTTGCCTTTCGCATTGCGCCTGACTACAACCTGACGACGTGGAAGTACAGATACGATACGGTGAGCGGTACTCAAGTGAATCATCAGTATTCCGGAACCGACCTGCAGCACAATCTGGGGTTCATGATCGGTCTGAACTACCGGTTCGGACGTCAATAAACGACTGAAGAAGCAAAGGGCCGCGTTCAAGGAACGCGGCCCTTTTGCATGCAGCGAGAATCAGGCCTTGACGCGCTGGTCGCGTTCCTTGGCCGACTCCCGCGGATATTGCGGCTCCGTCATGCTGACCGGATCGAGGATGGCGCTGATCTCTTCCTCGCTCAGGAGCTTTTTCGCACGGGCGATCTTGATGATCGACTCGCCGGTGGCGACCGATTCCTTCACGATCTCTGCGGCCTGGGCGTAGCCAATGTAGGGATTGAGCGCCGTGGCGAGGGAGACGGTGCTCTGCGCGTAGAAGTCGCAGCGGTCCTTGTTTGCGGTGATGCCGGCGATGCAGCGGTCGTTGAACTGGCGCAGCATGTTGGCGAGGATGGTAGCCGACTGCATCACGCTGTAAGCCATGGTCGGCATCATCACGTTCAGCTCAAGCTGTCCGCCCTGCACCGCCATTGCGACCGCGGTGTCGTTGCCGACGACCTGGAAGCTGACCATGGCGGCGAGCTCCGGCATGACCGGGTTGATCTTGCCCGGCATGATGGACGAGCCGGGCTGCAGGCTTGGCAGATAGATTTCGGCGAAGCCGGTGTTGGGGCCGGAGGAGAGCAGCCGGATGTCGTTGGAGATGCGGATGACCTCCAGCGCGACGCCACGCAGAGCTGCGCTGACCTCTCCCATGCAGGCATTCGACTGCATAGCCCAGCGCATGTCCGCGGCCGGTGTGAGCTCCTCGCGGGAGATGCGCGCAAGGTTCGCGATGGCCAGTTTCCGATAGTCCGGATGGGTGTTGATGCCGGTGCCAACCGCGCTGCCGCCCAGACCCAGTTCGCGCAGAGAGTCGCTGGCCAGCAGCAGGGCGCGCTTCGACTTCTCAATGGCCACGCCGTAGGCGGCGAATTCCTGGCCGAGCCGGATGGGCACGGCGTCCTGCATGTGGGTGCGGCCGGACTTCATGATGCCGTCGAACTCAGTGGCCTTCTGGCGGAAGGTGGCGGCAAGATTGTCGAGCACGGGGTAGAGCGTCTCGAGCACCAGCAGGCGTGCCGATGCGCATGCCGGTGGGGAAGACGTCATTGGTGGACTGGCCGTAGTTGACGTGATCGTTGGGGTGGACCTCTGCGTATTCGCCGAGTTTGCCGCCGAGGATCTCGTTGGCACGGTTGGCGAGCACCTCGTTGGTGTTCATGTGGAAGGAGACGCCGGCGCCGGCCTGGAAGACATCGACGACGAACTCATCGTTCCACTTGCCCTCAATCACTTCCTGCGCCGCCTGAATGATGGCGTCGGCGCGCCGGTCAGAGATGAGGCCGAGGGTCTTGTTGGCTTCGGCCGCGGCGCGCTTGACCATGCCAAAGGCGCGGATGAGCAGCGGATGGGCGCGCATGCCGGAGATGGGGTAGTTCTCGACGGCGCGCGCAGTCTGTGCGCCGTAGTAGGCACGCTCCGGCACCTCGACAAAGCCGAGGGAATCTTTCTCTTTGCGGACTGCGGACATCAGGGGCGGCTCCTTACATGTTCGGATGTTTAGAGGTCAACCGATCAGTATAGGGCAGCGGATGTGTCGCCTCGACCTGGTGTTAACTGCGGCTTAGTGAATTTCCGGCGCGCCGCGACGCAAGTAGAGGCCGCCGATCAGCGTGACGACCACGATGCCGCATGCGACCAGGAAGTAGTAGGTCATGGGGCGCGAGAAGCCCGGCGCATACTGCAGATCCTGGCCTACCCAGCAGGTGAGCAGGACGGCAATGATTGCGAACATGCCGGCGAGCGTGAGCAGCAGGGTACCCCGACGCCGGCGTTGGTCGAGCGCCTCCACCTGGTTGGGAGTCAGGTCACGCTCTTCGGGGGGCAAGCTCATATTCGCCATAGGGTCCAGATCCTCATATAGGCAGGGAAGTCCCTGCGCAGCACCATTAAATCATGACCCGGAAGAGCGCTGGAAGACCGTCTGCGCGGGAGGGCCCGGCGCGAATCGTGTGCTGAAGCCAGATTCGTCCGGGACCAATAAGAGAGGCATCGCTCGAAAAGCAGTATCCACGAGGAGTGAAGAGCAGGCTGCCATGTGCGGTGGCAGCCTGCTCCCTGGCTGGTTCATTCGGCGGACGATTTGCTCACCGGCACCTGGATTTCCGTCACGTACGATTCGTCATCCTGCCGTACCGGCATGGAGGAGTGCAAATACAGTTCGCGGATCGGACCGGCAACCTGGTAGCCGTTGCTGGCAACCCAGCGGAGCAAGCGCGTCATAGGCCTCCGGCAGACGCTGATACGAGCCGTTATGGATGAAACTGGCTGCGGTGCAGCCGGGCAATTCATATACGCGGATACCATCGGTGCTCTCGACCCGCTTCTGCAGATAGACACCCGCCTCGGCATCGACTTCGGATTCCTTGTGTTCGGGGTCATGCCAGAGCGCGACACACATGGTCATCTGCGCCATTGCTGGTCCCAGAGCGTTGAAAACTCGCGGATAGAGTGCGCCGACTGCCGGATAGTTGGCGATCGTCTCGCGGACCGAAGCGATCCACTGCTTCGGCACTTCTTTCAAAATGACTTCCTGTGGCATGGATTTCTCCTGTTCGATAAGCCGGATACGGCTCTCGAGTCTGCTGAGGCGATCGTGTTCCTCCTCGACTCGCGCCTGCTGCTCGGTCCGCCGCAGCAGGAGCATGCCCCGCATCTGCTCCCCGGTCACCTCATCATTCAGGCAGACGGCAATCTGCTCCAGCGAGAATCCGAAGATCCTTGAGAGCGAGAATGCGATGGAGCCGTGAGAGTTGCGAGGCGGAGTAATAGCGATAGCCAGTCTGCGGATCGACGTGCGCAGGTGACAGCAAACCACGCTCGTCGTAATACCGAAGGGTCTTGATAGAAACCTGCGAGAGCGAGGAGAAATCGCCGATCTTCAGCATGGTTCCGTTGTAGGGTCTCCCGCGAGGGGAGAGTCAAACACAATTTTCGAAATTCTGAACGTCACAGAAATGCGACAGATTGCAGCGACGTGACCTCGAATCGTTTGCGGCAGCGGATGTTCTTGCAGCCGACCATATCATCGCGGCGCACCATATAGGACTGCGCCTTTGCAAATTTGGCGCGGTCGCGCTCGTCGGCGTGACGTGGTAGCGAGGCCTTTTTGCGACGGACGAGCCACGCTATGGGATATTCGTCGGCCTTGCCGCAGTGCGGACAGGTCAGCGTGTGAGTGCGCTGCTCCGGGCGTTCGTCAAAAAAGTCACGTTCCTCCATGCGGCACCATCCTTGTTCGGGAAAGTATTCCATACTGAAGAGGGCCCGGGCCAGTGAGGAAGGCATGCATGGCAAAGAAGAAACAGGCTAAGTTCTCCGTGACCAAGGCGGTGAAGCGCAATGCCCGCGAGCGCGTTGGCCAGCCGAAGCCGGAGAGGGTGATTGCCAGTGAGCCCGAACGCGCCCGCCGCGAGCGGCGTCATAAGGAGACGCTGACAGACCTTTTGAAGCGCGAAGAATGACGGTCAAGCGCGAGCGAGTGCATGCGCAGCCTGTGTTGCATCGCGGATAAGGTCTGGCAGACCGACGCCGCGCAGCGCATTGCCCGCGATCCCGATTCCAGACAACGCCGATACGCAAGTCTCGAACTCAGCCATTCGCGCAAGATGGCCAACTTCATATTGTGGGAGGGAGTGGGGCCAGCGCCGGACGACTGTAACATCGGCGTGCTCGGGAAGTGGGCCGAGAAGTTCGATGAGCTGGCGCCGGGCGACTTCTGCGATCTCGCTCGTCGGAATGTTTTGACAGGCTGTCTGCTGCTGAACTCGCGAAGAAGGCGCGCAGTAGAGTCGCGCCCGCCGGAGCGCGGCGCGGAAACTTCTGATGGAGAAAGGTGCAGGCGAGCAGGCTGCGATCATCCGATCGGGCTCGCTGCAACCAGGAAACCAAAGCCCTGCGGGATTGCTGGGATGGGCTGTGCCTGGCGATTTGAACCCAAGCGCGACGACCAGTCCGGACGCGGCATGTGCCGGCAGCAGGGCTGCGGCACGCTTCGCTTCGAGCAGAGGCAAAGAGGCGAGAAGCTGGCGCGTGGTATCGAGCGATGTCGCGATCAGGACGCGATCGAATGATTCACGGCCGGAGGCTGTCTCTATTGCCCATCCTGCTGCGAGCGGATGAAGCGCCAGCACGGGAGCGGAGAGCCGTATCGAAGCGGCCGGCAGGCGCTCGACGAGACGGTCAACAAGAACGCCGAGCCCACTCCCCAAGGTAGTGAAGACGGGGGTGCTGGAAGTTCGGCTGGACTGCTGCATACTGGCAATCAGCGATCCGTGTTGTGCTTCAAGCGTGACGAAAGGCCCAAGCAAGGCACGCGCGCTGAGCTTTTCGATATCGCCGCCGAAGACCCCCGCGAGCAGCGGGCCGGCGACCGTTGCGACGACCTCCTCACCGAAATGGCGGCGCACAAAAGCGGCGACGCTCTCATCCGCATCGGAGCCGCGATGCAGCAATGCCGTATTGCGAAGCTCCGCGGCGCGCGAGAGCTCTGCTGCGTAAGCCTGTTTGGCGGTTTCGCTGAAGAGCGAGCGACGAGCGCATTGCGTCAAGATCGGTGGGCACCATCATGCGCATGCCGTCGGGCAGCGGAGTGAGCGATTTGCCGCGCGCGATATACGTCCGGCGCTCGTGATCATTGGACGGCAACAGCTCCACAGCAAGGCCAAGCTCCCGTACCAGTTGTTCTGCCCAGGGCTTCTCGGTGACCCACGAATCCGGGCCGCACTCGATCGTGAATCCATCTGCACGAACGGTTTCGATGATGCCGCCGAGACGGCTGCTCGCTTCGAAGAGTGTGACGTCGCAGGCTCCGGAGTAATCTCGATCAAGCACGTAGGCGGCTGTGAGGCCGCTGATGCCGCCACCAATGATGGCGATCCGCTTCTTCACGGAACAGAAACCGCAACCGTGGAACGCGCAGCGAGGCGCGCTATGGCAGCTTGCGCCAGGTCCGCCAGAGCGCCGATGAGCGTCGGTGAGTCGTTCAAGGACTCGGTGCGCTCGACGCGCAAGCCTAACTGGGCACCCAGGTCGCGAAAGGCGATGTCGATGTCGTAGAGGATCTCGACATGGTCGCAGAGAAAGCCGATTGGCTGAATGAGGACGGCGGTGTGGCCGGCTTCGCGAAGCTCCCGCATCGTGTCCTCGACCGTGGGACCGATCCACGGACCCCCGGAGATGCCCTGACTTTGAAAAGCGAAGAACCAGTCGGAATCTCGTAAGCCATCAGATGCAAGCTCGCTGGCAACCAATGCGGCGGTACGCCTCGTTTCATCGGCGTAGGGATCGGGGCTGTTGCCTGCGGCGTCAGGCTGTACTGTGCGCAACGGCACGCTGTGCGCGGTGAACAGAACGGGGACGGGACGTCCCAACTCGGCTGAAAGGGCGCGATACTTCGCACGCAGCCGTTCGGCAAAGGCCGCGATGAGCAATGGGTGGTCCGCCCATGCGTCGGTGAAATCCACTGTGAGTTTGCGGCCAGCCTCTGCCAGCACGGCGCGGCGATAGAGTCCGACGCTGGTGCGCGAGTTCTGCGGCGCGAGGCAGATGGCCGCTGCGGATGAGATGCCGTCGTCGATCATCTGCTGAACCGCCGTGGCGATATACGGCTTCCAGTTGCGCATGCCGACGTAGACCGGCAATGCGGCGTGCTTTTCCAGTAAACGCGCTTGCGCCAGCGTGATACTCCGTCAGCGGGCTTTTGCCGATTAGGCTGTAGCGATGCGTGATCTCGTCGATGGCTGCCTGCGGCAATGCGCGGCCGCTGGTTACGTTGCGCAGGTACTCGGGTATTTCGTCGAGCGTGTCAGGTGTGCCGTGCGCCAGCAGCAGAATCGCTGTTTTCATCGCGGTGCACCTTGTTGCGAAGCGGCCGCGTATTCGCGCACAAAGCGGACGGATGCCTGCACGTTCTCAACCGGAGTTCCGGGGACGATGCCGTGTCCGACATTGAAGATGTGGCCGGGACGTCCGCCTGCCTGCGAGAGGATGCTGTGGATGCGGTTCCGAAGCAGTTCTTGAGGGGCGAAGAGAGTGAGGGGATCGAGATTGCCCTGTACGGAGCACGCGTAATCAATACTTGCCCATGCTGCGTCGAGCGGCACTCGCCAGTCCAGGCCCAGCACATCGGCTCCGGTGGTGCGCATCGCGGGCAGGAGACTTGCTGTGTCGACGCCAAAATAGATGACGGGCACGCCCAATGCCTGCACGCGATGGATGAATTTCGTGGTGAGCGGCAGCACGAACTCGCGATAGTCCTCCACAGACAATGAGCCAACCCAGCTATCAAATATCTGGATCGCGTCTGCGCCCGCTTCGACCTGCTGCGCGCAATAGGGGACGAGCACCTCGATCAGTTTTTCGAGCAGTGCACGAAACGCGCCGGGGTCGCGATACATGAGACTTTTGGTCTCGATCCAATTGCGGGAGCCGGCGCCTTCGATCATGTAACTGGCTAATGTGTAGGGCGCGCCGCAGAAGCCGATGATGCCGAGGCGGTTGCTGAAATGTGCAGACACCTGCTGAATGGCTTCCGCGACATAGCCCAGTTCCTCGACGCGGTCGGCGCGTAGACGGTCGACATCAGCGGAGGTACGAACGGGATTGTGCACCATCGGGCCTTCGCCCTGGACGAACTCGAAGTCGAGTCCCATGGGCGTGAAGGGAAGCAGCAGATCGGCAAAGATGATGGCTGCGTCTACGTCCAGCTTTTCTGCGGCCGTGATGGTGACCTCGGCGGCGAGTTGAGGGGTCCGGCAGATTTCCAGCAGCGAGTGATGGCGGCGTACCGCCTGATACTCCGCCATATAGCGGCCAGCCTGGCGCAGTAACCAGACCGGGGTGACATCGACGGGCTGGCGGAGGCAGGCGCGCAGGAAGCGCTGCGCTCCTGTCATCTTGTCCGCGACCGGAGTCCCATGCTGCGCGCCGCGATGCGGTATTACAGTGGCGGGTCGCGCATGGAGAGTGCTGCTGCTATCGGCCCTGGCGCCTGCGGAAGTTGCGGTGGAGTCTTTCATGAAGGGGCTGAAAGCGATACGGAGACCATTGGCCGTTCACGTTCGGCAAATGATCGTATGAGCAAAGTATACCGGGAAGCATGTGCGATGGTGGCTGGCTCGTCGCTAGCGGCCGGAGGAATAGAGCTGGAAGGCTCCCCAATAGATGCGGCTTGCGGAAAACACCGCGGCTGTGCAGCAACTCAAGTTTTGCGGCACGTAGAGAGACATCCGGCGGCTGGCCGGCGGCGATGCCGTCGTAGAGGTGTTCCATGAGCTCAGGAGTTGAGGCGTCACTGACATCCCACAATGCGCCGATGACGTTGCGGGAGCCTGCGCGAAGAAAAGCCCAGGCGAGTCCGACCAGGCCTTCGCCGGCATAGGCGCGGACGCCGGAGCCCTGGCAGGCGGAGATGGTGACAAGCCTGGCATGCAGCGGCTTGCTGAGGATGTCACGCGCGTAAAGCTTTGCGGAATCGGGAGTGCCGTCGGGCGAGAGGATGACGGCGGAGTCGAGCGGCACTAACTCACTAGCTACGGCGTGAGAGACGAAATGAATGTAGCTCGAAGCGGGACGGGTCGCTTTGGAGATAGGCATCGGGTACGCAGCCCGTGCCCGTTAACACGGTTTCGGAGCTGGCAGGGAAATGCGCGGCGACATTCGCGACTTCTGCCGCTGCATTCGGCAGGGGCGCATACTGCTGGCCTGAGTAGACCGGGTTACCGATCACGAGCAGATGTTGCTGCTGTGTCGGAACGCAGAGCGGATGATGCAGTGGGCGCGAGAAGCCGCAGGGACGAGAGATTGGTTATGGTGACGTCTTCGATCCAGTAGTGGCTGGAGTCGCCCGGCGTCAGCAGGCTCTCAAAATTGAGACCATGCATTCCATCATCCGCAACGATGAAGACACGATCGCCGGGATGGATGAGGTGTTCGGCGGGCTTGACCAGCATGTCATAAAGATTGCGCGCAGCCGGGTTCTGTTCTTTCAGAAGATCTCTGGCGGCGAGGACGGCACGGCGGTGGGTTGCGATCTGCGCGATGATTTCGGCGCGGTCGGGGAGCATGTAGAAGCCGGATTGTTTGCTGTTGGCCGCCCAGAGGTACGAGCCCTGCTGCGAGAGCGCGTACACCAGGATGACAGCATGTGCCTGGCGCGCGAGTTCGGTCAGCGACAGCTTGCGGGGCTTGATTGAGGCGTTTTTGCCTTCCACGCCTAGACCTTCGGCGAGCGTTTCGGCGCGGCCCTGGTCGATGACGGCGAGTGCATCGTCGGTTCTGTGGTTGCGGATGAGGAACGCGACGTAATCGAGTAGAGGTCGCGGCCGTTTGCGAAGAAGGGGAGGCGGGCGTCGTCTGTGTGTAGTTGGGAGCGCTGCTCAGCGGTAGGTAGCGATGGAGCGTTGGTACCATCTCTCGGCTGCATGCGTGTCGCCCGCCTTCTCCATCACGTCCGTCAGGGTATGCTCGGCATCGAGCGGACCGTCGGGAACTGGCGTGTCTGCGATTCGACCTGGAGCAGCAGGGACTTCGCCTGCAGGATATTGCCTTGCATCTGTCAGCAGCTGCGCCTCGAGCAGGTCGCCGAGCTGGATGTCGAAAGGGCTATCTAACTGCCGGGCGAGCGTGCGCGCTTCGTTAACATAGGACGCGGCCCGCGCCGGATGCCCGGAGTGCAATTCGAGGGAGGCGAGCGACTGATCGACCTGCGCGACCTCCAGAGGGGTTTTCAGTATCCGGGCCAGAGCCATGGCTCGAGTGTAGTGTTCCCGGGCGGCGGCATAGTTTCCCATGCGCGCTTCACTCATGCCTGCAGTATTGTTCCAGAATTCCTGATCGCTGGTTGCGCCGAGACGGGCGGCGCTGGATGCTGCGTCATTGAAGCTGGAGAGCGCGCGCGGATAGTCTCCAGTCTCGTAAAAGGCCCAGCCGGAGTTGCCTACGGCTCTCATGAGCAATACTCGAGCCCCGAGCGATTGTGCGATGCGTGCCGCTGCCGCGGACTGTTCGAGCGCGTCTTCATAGCGATCCTGCTGAAGGCCGACTACGCTCAGATTTACCAGTGCAGTGGCCTCCGCGAAGGAATCCTTACCGAGACGCGCGGTTACGAGACTTTTCTCCAGCAGTGATTTCGCTTCGGTCAGATGATTTTCCTGGATCGCAAATCGAGCGCGGGCCGCGAGGATTTCCGCCTTTGTGGAAGGCGAGACTTGTTCGATCTGGTCCGCCTCCTCGATGGAGTTGGTTGCAAGGCGTGAATCGCCCGCTCGCGCATAGGCGAGCGAGAGGAGGCAAAGCCGTTGCGCACGGAGGTCCGGATTCGAGGTAGGCGCCCACTCCTGATTCAGGAGCCGTAATACTTCAGAGTTTTGTCCTTGAACCTGGCGGATTCTGGCTGTTTCTAGCTGAAAGCGGGACACCCAGGGCTGATAGCGATTCTCGCGCGCCGCCTGACTGGCGTTGGCGAGAGCGGCGTCAAGCTCTCCACTGTGCAGTAGTTGGTCGATCTGTGCGAATTGCGCCTGGGCGTCCGCTGTTCTGGCGTGCTGGCATCCCGTGGCGAGAAGCAGGAAGTAGGATGCCGAAGCGAGACAAGGGCTATGGATAGGGTTTGCCATTGGTGCGTGGGGAGGCCATGCTGACCGTTCCCGAAGAGGCGCAGCCCATCTCCGCGCGAACCATCGTCAGGTGATACGCACCCTGGTAGACAGTTATCTCGCCAAGGAAGACGTTGCCGAATCCAGGCACGTGGATCACATGACCGAAGGTATTGCTGGAATCGCCGCCGCGAATGTCGGTCACCAGCGAACACAGGAGGTGACCCCGGTCATCGATTTCTTTAACAGACTCCAGCCAGCCATAGCGCCGTTTTACCCAATCCGGGGTGCGCGAATTGCCGGTCACTTTGCGGCTTTGGTCGGCTGCCAGCTTTCGCACATCCTTGTGATGGTACGAGGATACCTGCAAAGGCTTGGCCGATTTGCCGTTTTGTGGGACAGGGAATGGATGCAAATTCAGCACCGGCTCGATGGGCTGGCCATTGATGCGCAGATTTACGAACTGCGAGCCAACGAAGGAGACGGACGCGACTTTGCCGAGCTTAGGGTGCTTGGTCGAAATCTGACCCACAATTTTATCGGCCGTTACCACTTCTAGAAGGTTGACGCCCTCGACGACAGCGGTCGTCAGGGTTCCCCAGTAGCCGTCTTCTTCGCCACCCGTGGCGTGGGTGTAAGCCTTATCGCAGTGGAGGACGTGGTCCAGGTGATAGGGCACGGTCGGAGAACTGTTGTATCCGCCCGCATTGGCCAGCGATGAATTCGCCCCTGTCGAGATAACTGTCTTGTAAGGATGTGTCAGCACGCCGCCTAGAGCATTCGCATCCGCGTGGTAGTGATATACCCGTTCTTCACTGGCATCCATTTTTCTATATCTCCGTCCTGCTTACTGCGAAATCTGAAGATTGAACCGGTACCGGCCGACTTCCGTCGGCGCACCGCCCGAGGCCGGCACACCGAACACGCGCAACTCATTCTGGCCGGAGACGGCTTTGTCTGTGGGGACCCGTAAGAAGACCGTATTTTCGGCCTGCCGTGCCGGAACCGGCATCTGCCAGAGCCGTTCACCTGAGGCATTGTAGAGCGAGCAGATGTAGGACGCGTCATCAGCCTTTGTAGGGATATCGAGGGAGATAACAAAAGCCCCATGTGCCGGGGCGGCGAGCTTGGGAACGTCGCTTCCGCGGGCATCGATGTTTGCCAGGACGATATTGTTCATCAATGCCGGGCTCTGCGCGGCGGTAGTGGCGCGTCGCATTCCCGGCAGGACTAGGATGTTCTGGTAGGCGATGACCAGGAGAGATGCGGCCAGCGCGGGCACGAGCCAAGGGCGCAGCCATGCCGACGGCGCCCGCTTTGCGACCACATGCATGCGGCGCTGTGGCGACGCGGCCGGCTGGGGCTCGGTGCGCAGTGCCTCTACAAACATGGCGCCGCTTTTCAGATCGGCTGCGCATATCGCACAGTCGAAGAAGTGTTCCTCAAAGCGCGCCCGTGCGTCGTCGGCCAGCTCACCAAGAAGGAAGCGTTCGACAGCCAGTTCGCGAATTGCCTCGTCATGATTCATAGGCGGAATATCCCAACATTTGGATAGTGCGGCCATAGGCTCCGGCGTTTCACGGCGGGCGTCAACACGTCTGCCGCCCGGCGCCGCGCTCCATATAAACCTCGCGGAATGATTGCTTTGCGCGATGCAGCAGCACGCGGATATAGTCCCGTGTGACGCCGATTTCACGGCAAAGATCGTCTTTTTCGCGTTCCTCGAGGAACACTGCCTTCAGGATCGCCTGGTCCCGGGCCGGCAGCTTTTCGAGCACCTGGCGCACGACCCTGCGCGTATCGTCGGTGATGATGCGGCTCAGGGCGTCGGGCTCGCGCGCAATGAAGCGTTCCGCCGGCTGGTCGTCCAGCGGCTCGGTCCGGCGGCCGCGCGCGGAAGTGCTCAGAGAGCACATTGTTGCAAATGGAATTGACCAGGGGTCCGAGGCGCTCTGCGTTTCGAATGCCGCCGGGGCTTCTCAGCAGCTTTAGGCAGCGGGCGAAGGTCTCCTGCTTTACGTCTTCCAGCGACTGCCGGGACGCGAGGCGGGAGCGCAGCTTCAGCTCAATGAGCTCCCCAAAGTACGCAACGAAATGGTCTTCCGTGTTCCGGTCGCCCGCACGGAGTTTCTCGACATAAGAGCTGTCGAACGCCTGGAAGTCCACGCCGTCCTATCTATCCCTTAGTAAGTGGTGTAAGTGTACACCGGCGAATTGCGAAATCTTTGCTGGCTGAGAGCTCTGCGTGAAACGAAACGAGCGCTGATGTCACCACCTTTGCAGCACCGCAGTTTTAAAGCGTGGATGTGGATGGATGAGCCTATGAGTTGTTCCGAGGAGAAACGCGAATCACCCGATACCGTCATCGCTGCGCCACCGCGACGATCCACAATGCTCTGCTCGCTGCGCGTCGTTCCTGTGAGCAGTGAACATTTTCTGGGGAGGCGATACGTCATGGAACTTGCGACGACGAGCCGCGCTCGAGAGCTGCGTGTCTTCCGATCGCTCGAGTTACTGATGGCCGGTGTGGCGGAGCTGGGTCTGCGGGCAGAGATCAAGAGAGCCTCCATCGCCAACTGATGGACGAGGGAAGCTGCCAACTGCTGGACATTGTTTTGTAGGAAGTACGGAGCCGCGCGTGACGATGTGCAATCCAAGTGAGGTCAGGGACGACGGATGCCAGCGCCTTGCGGTGCAGGGCGTCCAAGCGGAGCCTTACGAAATCTCGCGGGCCAGTTTCGTCGAGAGGGTTTGCGAATTTCTGGACCGGTATGCGATTGCGCTCCGTTGACGACGTGAAATCTTAGGGATCTGCGGCAGCGCACGTCGGCACGATCCCCAAGAATGGATGATCTGTCAGGGAGCGGATAGACAGGCCCAGAGACTGCTGCGCGCGCTTAAGTCGACTTCACGTAAGCCAACGGACAATGGACCCTTGTTTCCTAAATTTTTATGCGGTCGGAGGTTAGGTGTCAGTCTGCGAGGCGGTATATCTCCGACCCGGCAAGCAGGAAGGCGCCCACGCCATACACATAGCTGGACGTGGCAGTGTAGTCGCCCGGCGCTGCGCCGATAGGCTGGATGCAGCCAAGGCGCCCATCGCCATAGACATGGGAGAGGAGTCCGGCCCAGGCCCGCTTCACAACCGGCAGATAGCGTTTGCGTTCGAGAAGGTGTTCTTTGACGCCGTATGCCAGGGCGTAGGTGATGAAGGCAGAGCCGGAGTTTTCTGGCAGAGGATATGCTGCAGGGTCGAGGAGTCCCGGCCGCCACAGACCGTCGCTGCTCTGCAGAGGCGCAATCGCCGCCGCCATTTGCTGGAATTGTTGTACGTATTTCGGGCGGAGGGGATCGTCCTTCGGCATGTATTGGAGCACGCGAACGAGACCGGCCATAACCCATCCGTTGCCGCGCGACCAGAAAATGCTTTTGCCGTTCTGCTCGTGTGCATGGAGAAAACTGGCATCGCGATAGAAGAGGTGTTGGATTGGGTCGTAGAGCTTCCCCGAGGTTATGGACCATTCGTGATCCATAAACGTGAGGTAGCGGCGATCGCTCGTGGCGCTGGAAAGCTCTGCCAGCACAGGAGGGGCCATGAACAGCGCGTCGCACCACCACCAGAGCGGCTTTGCCGGATCATCCGGCATTTGCATCACGGAGTCGAATCGTTGTCCGGTCGGAGCGATCATCGCCAGATCTTGATGTTCGAGATAGAGCTGAAGATAGGTCTGCCCGATTGCCTGATCGTCGGCGTGGGCAAGGCGGGGACCTAATTGCCAGTCAAAGCTGCGCCCCATTTCCGCCATGGCATCCTGATAACGCGAGCCTGCAACGCTTGCCGGCACTGCCATGAATCCTGCGTACAGGGCGGCGTAAGTCCAGTCCTTGTCGAAGTGAGGCTTCGCTCTCTCCAGTTGCCAATCCGCGACTTTGCGGAGAGCCTCTGCTCACGTCGGCTCGCTTGAAACGGGGTGACAGGTCCTTCGCAAGCGGGGGTACGCCGGTAGGTGCGTCTCCAACAAAAGCAGGGGCCGCATTTTGCGGTGCTGGCCGTTTCGGCGAATGCGGGCGATAGGGAGACCAGCAAGAGCAAGGCCAGTATGCCGGCATATGGAATGTGATTTGAGGAGATGATTCTCGCGCATGGAATATTGACCCACAGCATACTCTGTCCGACCGCGAGAACGCGTTCCCCTCAATTGGCGAATACACAATGAATCTCGGTCGGCGGCTCTCTTGCTCCTGATATTTTTGAGGCTGAATGGAAAGACTGGACAGCAGATGATGGCAGCGCGTCTCTCCGAGGCCGGATCTCGAACTCGTCCTTCAGGAAACCCGAAATCTATGGGAGCCTATGCGCGGGCAGCGACTATTTGTGACCGGGGGGACCGGTTTCTTTGGCTGCTGGCTGCTGGAAAGCTTCTGCCACATCAACAGTGAGCTCGGTTTGAATGCGAGCGCGACGGTTCTGACGCGCAATCCGGACCAATTCCAGATGAAGGCGCCGCACCTCGCCAACGACCCTCACGTACAACTGCTCGCCGGTGACGTGAGGGATTTCAAGTTTCCTGAGGGAAGTTCCATTTGTCATCCATGCGGCGACAGAAGCCAGCGCGCAGCAGGCTGCGGAAGCACCGCTGGAGATGTTGTCGACCATTGTTGCCGGGACAGAGCGAACGCTGGAATTCGCTGCGACGCATGGGACGATCCGTTTCCTGCTGACGAGTTCCGGCGCGGTGTATGGCAAGCAGCCGGCCTCCATCACACATATTCCGGAAAACTACGCAGGCTGCCTTGATTCGCTGGACCCGGCTAGCGTTTACGCGGAAGGGAAGCGCATGGCTGAGTTACTGTGCGCTCTGTATCAGAAAACAAAAGGGATTGAGTGTGCGATTGCACGCTGCTGGGCCTTCTGCGGACCGCATCTACCGCTTGATGCGCACTTTGCTGTCGGAAACTTTATCGGCAATGTGCTGGAGGGCAAACCGATTCAGATCCAGGGGGACGGCACGCCGCGGCGTTCGTATCTCTATGCTGCCGACCTCGCAATCTGGCTTTGGACGATGCTGTTTCGCGCTCCAGCACTCGTTCCGATCAATGTCGGCTCTGAAGAGGATTTGAGTATCCGGGAAATCGCACAGAAGGTAGCGACAGTACTCAACCCAGGCTACGGCGATTCATATTGCGGGCGTGCCGGTGCCAGGCGCAGCACCGTCGCGTTATGTTCCGGCAGTCGGCCGCGCGAAGGAGCTCCTGGGCCTGAGGCAGATCATCAGTCTGGATGAGGCCATTCGCCGAACTGCCGCATGGCACGGGTTCAAGGCGCCGAAGGGTTAATTCGTGCCGCCGGGAGCCTTGTAAGCAACGCAATCAATCTCGACTTTGCAGTCGACTACCATGCTGGAAACGACGCAAGCGCGCGCCGGTGGATGGTTGCCGAAATATTCTTTGAAGATCGTATTGAATGCGGCGAAGTCACGCGGATCTTCCAGCCATACGCCGCAGCGCACGACGTCCTGCGGCCCGTATCCAGCTTCGCTCCAGGATCGAGAGCAGGTTGCGGATCGCCTGCCGGGATTGAGTCGCAATGTTTCCGGAGATCAACTCACCGTTTACCATCGGCACCTGGCCAGAGACGTACAGCCAGCCATCCGCCTCCACTGCACGGGCAAAAGGCAAGTGCTGGCCGCCGGTGCCGACGCCTCCATCGACGCCATATCGCTTGATGCTCATGTAAGGCTCCTCATCTCCTTCGTTAGGATATCCATGTTGCTTTGCCGCGCGGCAAAAAGCGGCCGCTACGGCGGAGTGTGTTTCCCTGGCTGGTGTAGGACAGACAGCCATTCACCCAGACGCGCTCGATGCCTGCGGCCGGTCGGATGGGATCATCAAAAGTAGCCGTGTCGATTATCTTTTCTGGATCGAAGAGCACGAGGTCGGCGTAATATCCTTCGCGAATCAATCCACGCTCTGTCAGACCGAATCGTTGTGCGGGCATTCCCGTCATCTTATGTATCGCTTCGGATAGTGAGAATAGCTTCTCCTCCCGGCAATAGCGACCGAGCACCCGCGGAAAAGTTCCCCATAAGCCGGGGATGTGGCCGGGGGTCGCTGGGCAGCCCATCCGAGCCAATCATTGTTGCGGGATGGCGCAGAATGCTGCGCATATCTTCTTCGGAGATGCTGTGGTAAATCGCTCCCGCAGGCTGCAGACGCTTTGCCGCTTCGAGCTGCGTCACATGCCAGTCACGCGCGATCTCTTCAAGGAGCTGTCCGGCAACTTCGGGATGGCTGGAACTCCAGGTGATCGTGATCCTGACTCGTTCATCCACTTGTCGCAGGTCGAGCGTGCTGGAGCCTGCGGCATAGGGATAACAATCCCAGCCGACTGGTTGCGACGTTCGCGTCATGTCGAGAGAATCCAGCACCTCGCCGCTTCGGCCCCAGTTGTCGACGCCTGCGCACTTGAGGTGAGAGATGATGACTGGCACACGGCTGAGTCGTCCGATCTCGCAGGCCTCGTTCATTGCTTCGAGAATGGCATCCGTTTCCGAACGCATGTGGGTGGTGTATACGGCGCCCGCTGCGGCGAGTGGCTTTGCCAACATCAGAAGCTCTTCTGTAGATGCCGCGTTCGCAGAAAGATACGCCAGCCCGGAGCTGAGTCCCAGCGCTCCGGCGTCGAGACCCTGCTGCAAATCCGCGCGCATGGCCTCAATCTCGTCCGCAGTTGCGCTTCGGTCAAGCCGATCCAGGTGGTTATTGCGCAGCGAGGTATGTCCAACCAGCGCTGCGACGTTTACAGCAGGCCGCGCAGCTTGAACTGCCGCAACATACGATGCGAAAGTTGGGTAGCAGAAAACATCTGCAGTCCCGAGCAGATTCATCGGATCGGGCGGTTCGCCGCGTAAGGATACCGGGGCGGCGCTAATACCGCAGTTACCGACGATCGACTGTGGTGATGCCCTGCGACAATTTGGGAAGCATCGCCGGCTTCGCAATCACAGCGGTGTCGTCGTGCGTGTGTACGTCGATAAAGCCGGGCGCCAGTGTAAGGCCCTCCGCCTCGACGACTTCCAGCGCATCAGCCTGCAGCCGGCCGGCGATTGCAAAGATGCGATCTCCACGAATTGCGATATCCCGCGGCTCGGGTGCATCGCCACTTCCATCTACGACGCTCGCATTCCGAATCAGTGTGTCGCAGGTCAGCATCGGGACTCTTTCAGGATATAGGCTGTACCCATAGTTGCATTCGCCGGCTTCCGCCATTGTGCCAAAGCGATCGGGAGAATTTTCTTTGAAGGGTAAAGCACCTGTCCGTATCGGAAATCAGACAGAGACACGCTCGTTGGAGAAAGGGCTCGGCCATTTCGATGGCCAACTCGACGAGCTCGACTTATCGCGTCTTGACTGGAACCTGCTGCGCGAAGATCTCAGCTTGCCGTCGGCGGTGTTGTATGAAGATAGGCTTCGCCACAACCTCCAGTGGATGCAGCGCTTTGTGAATGCGTACGGCGTCAAGCTGGCTCCGCATGGCAAAACGACGATGGCTCCGCGGTTGTTTGAGATGCAATTGAACGGCGGCGCATGGGGAATCACGCTGGCAACTGCCCAACAAACGCTGGTGGCCTATCAGCATGGTGTGCGTCGCGTCCTGATGGCGAATCAATTGATCGGCAAAGAGAATATGGCGATCATCTCGCGACTGCTCGAAGATTCCGCGTTCGAATATTACTGCCTTGTCGATTCTGCCGCACAAATCGATTTGCTGGGTGAGTTTTATGCACAGCGCGGCCAGCGACTGAATGTATTGCTGGAATTGGGAGTGGAGGGCGGCCGCACGGGAGTACGCGACGAGGAGCAACTGAACGCTGCGCTGGCGGCTCTGGATCGCTGGAACAGCTCGCTCGCGCTGTGCGGCGTGGAGATATACGAGGGAGTTTTGGATGACGAGTTGCTGATTCGCGCCTTTCTCGATCGCGCCCTCGCGGTGACGCGAAAGCTGGCGGCTGCAAAGCGATTTCGGCGCTCGCCCATCCTGCTTTCCGGAGCAGGCTCGGCCTGGTACGACGTGGTGGCTGAGATGTTTACTAGCGCGGATCTCGGAGATGCCATCGAAATCGTCCTGCGGCCTGGCTGTTACCTGACGCATGATGCCGGCGTGTATCGCGAAGCACAGATGAAGGTCATGCAGCGAAACTCCATTGCGAATCAAATGACAGCCGGGCTGCTGCCCGCACTGCAGATTTGGGCATATGTGCAATCCATTCCGGAGCCGGAAAAAGCGATTGTAGCGATGGGCAAGCGCGATGCCTCGTTTGACGCAGGACTTCCGATTCCGGTACAGCAGTACAGGCCGAGTGATACAGCGCCAAAGGCGGCCCCAGCCCATTGGCGGCTGACGAGAATGATGGACCAGCACGCTTTTATGAAGATTGAGCAGAAGGACGATCTTCGGGTTGGCGATATGGTGGCGTTCGACATATCTCATCCGTGCCTGACTTTCGACAAATGGCGCGCGCTGCCGGTGCTGGATGCGCAGTATCGGGTGATCGATGTAATCCGCACGTTCTTTTAGAAATTGGCTCCTGCTCCCAGCCGAGTCAGGCGCAACGGAAACCAAGGAGTCTCTCAATTCGACACCTGGGCGGAGTTCGCGATCACCTGGATCTGACAAAATCTTTACACGGTGCGGTTTCCGGGATGCATTCCCGGCGCAGTCCATCTTGGGACGCCACCGGTGGTGTATCTCGAAGGCGCGTAATTACGTCTATTTTTATTGGAGTCTTGTTACGCTGATGGAGAAAAATCTGCGCACGCTCCGAGAGGATGTCTGGCTCCTTCATTTTTTTTGAAGATAATCAATAAGACCCCTTTTCTGCATTGGCGAAGTGTGTATCATCCGGCTTAAGAAATCACCTTTGTGTTTCGCCCTGGCAAAGTATGGTGGGGCAGAGCGAAGACAGGGGCCAGCACGTACGCTCATTCTCGCTCCTCTCTGTTTGTGCTAGACCTGCCGATGTTGGCCGACTGGCGTTTTGCCTCTGCCTTTGAATAAGACTAATTAGCCAGTAACGCTGCCTTGCCAATTGGACTTCCGCTCAGATATGGCGGCAAAACCATGCGCAACAGCATGGTATATGTGGGCCTCGAATGTCTGCGCCTTGTCGGGCTTGTGGTTGACGAGAGCGCCCTGGACATCGTGCGCGGATCGTAGTGTGACATGGGTTTCGCTATTCACTCCGGGCCCCCATTGATTGACAGGAAAACCGATGAGTCATGTGGCTTGTCCCGTACAGAAACATAGGAAGCTACTAGGAGAGTTATAGAGTTATGTTGTTCTCTAAGACAAAGTTCGTCTCACGGGATCATGTATCAGGACAGCCCATTGGACTGCTGTTGCTAGCAACGCTCTCCGGACTCCTGTTGTCTCAACCAGCTTTCGCGTCCAACATCACCGTCGGCGCCCCAGTAAACGGTACGAGTGTCTCTTCTCCCGTATGGGTGCGAGCGCACAATGTCGGCTGTGATGGGCTTGCGCCTACGGCGTTCGGCTTTTCCATCGACAACAGTGGCACTTTGACCAGGGGCGTCACGGCCTTCGACATTGATACCAAAGCGGCGATCTCGGCCGGTACCCACACCATCCATTACAAGGCATGGACAACGAACGGCGCATGCCCCGTCGTGAGCACCACCTTCAAGGTCGCTGGAGGAAGCACTGCAAGCGGCAGCACATCTGGCGGTACCACGTCTTCAAGCACAGGCAGTGCTTCCTATTCGCTCCCGTCCAATGCCATTCCGTCTGCGAACCTTGATGGCATTGGCGGCTGGTCGGGTGAGCATGATGCCGGTACGCCTGGTTCATCGAGAGGTTCCATGGCGTATCCGGCCAGTGTGCCTTCCTATGGCGATGCCAGAAAGTTTTACATGACCTACTCTGACCATGGCGGCGAGCGCTGGCACGTCTCCTTCGGCAAGAATGAAACCGCCACACATTTCGTTCTCGACACCTACATATTTATTATCAACCCCTCTCAAGTGGCCAACCTTGAGACTCGATCTGAACCAGGTATTGTCGAATGGCCAGACAGTGATCTACGGAACCCAATGTTCGAAGTATTCGGGGACCTGGGAATATACAGAGACGCCTTTACCCCATTGGCGGTCTTCTGGTATTCCCTGCAATCCGTCGCACTGGGCCGCAAATACCTGGCATCACATACAGGTCGGCTACCATCGCAGTGGTGGAGTTGTGACTCACGACTGGGTGAATTTCGATGGAACACACCGTGTCTTTACGAACTCCACGCATAACAGCGCGCGGAGCATGGGCTGGGCCCGCGGCACTCTTCTTGTGAACGTCCAGGTAGACGGAGCAAACAAGGGCAGCGGCTCCGTGACCATGTATATCCACAAAATGACCTTCTATCATTGGTAGAGAATTCTTCTGAGGGCCGCATCACACGCGGCCTTCAGCAGCATTCGCTCCAATGCTTGTTGAATTTGTCGAGTTCTTCCCGGATCGTAATGTGCCGCCGAGAGGCGCCGACTCTTCGCTTCGAGCGAAAATGCTGGACCTGCGTCGGGCATGCTGCGCCGAGTCGGCCGAAAGGCGGAAGCGCTTAAAATCACTCGCAGGCTAACCATGTGGGAATTTGACAGCGCCTCAAGCTTCCTCGGCCGGGAAGAGGAAACCATTCGACGAATCGACTCTTCTATCCTTTATGGCGGGGAAGCGCGTCCTTATCACGGGGGCAGCGGGATTTATCGGATCCGCACTTGCGCGAACCCTGTCGCAGTATTCCTTAGAGCATCTTGCTGTTGGATATAGCCGAATCCGGGCTGCACGAACTCGGACTGGGCATCGACCGCAATTGTGCTGTCGAGCACGAAGAGATCGTAGGCGATGTCTGCGATGCGATGTTGCTCAAGGGATGTTTTTCAGCGCTATCGTCCGCATATTGTTTTGCATGCTGCGGCCTGCAAGCATGTCCCGCTGATGGAGAAGAATCCGTTTGCCGCTGCAAAGACCAACGTACTGGGCACGCAGCAGGTTGTATATGCTGCAGTTGCATTCAAGGTCGGATGATGTGGTTCTGGTTTCTACGGATAAGGCTGTCCACCCCGCCAGTATCATGGGCGCTACGAAGCGAATCGCGGAACTCATCGTTCGCTGCGAATCGTAGCGCGGTGAGAATGAAAGCCGTTCGCCTCGGTAACGTTTGGGGATCAACTGGCAGTATTGTCCCGCTTTTGCAACGTCAGATCGCTCAGGGCGGCCCAATCACGATCACAGATGCCGCGTGTACCCGGCATTTCCTCTCCATTGCGAAGCGGTACAGCGTGTGCTCTTCGCGCTTCTCTCCGGGCAATCTTCAGCAATCTTCGTCTCGCAGGCGGGTCCCGCTTACCGCATCATCGACCTTGCCCGGTTCCTGCTGGATCGTTCAGGAATGGATCAGCGCGAAGTTGAATGGCGATATATCGGCTTGCGGCCGGGAGAAAAGCTCTTCGAGCAGATGACAGCGGATGACGAAGAAGTTGCGACTCAGTGTGTTCATGGTCTGCGGGAAGTGCTCCATGGTTCCCATCTATCTCCGCCTTTGCTTGCTGCGGCTGTGGAAGAGATCGGCGCGGCCGTGCACGAGCGGGACCTAAGCAGGTTATTACAGGCGATATCGAGTGTTGTCCCCGCTTATGTGCCCAGTGCATATCTACAGGAACAGGCAGCGGCCAGCGCTGTATGAAGAGGATTGCTGTCGTAACAACCTCGCGGGCGGATTACAGTCACTTGTACTGGCCCCTGAAGGCGCTTGCCGAGCATTCCGATACAGATTTGAAGCGTCATTGTCGCCGGCTCCCATCTCTCTCACGAATTCGGCCATACGGCGCGCGAGATCGAAAGAGACGGCTTTCCGATAGCTGCTCGCCTGGAATCTCTGTTGAGTTCCGATACCGATACGGGCATGGCGAAGAGCATCGGTGTTGCCGTGCTCTCATTCTCGGATTGTCTCGCGACGATGCGGCCGGATGTTCTTCTGCTGATCGCCGATCGATACGAAATGCTTGCGCCAGCTGCTGTAGCTCTTGCGCTTCGCATCCCGATTGCCCACATCGAAGGCGGCGAAATCAGCCGCGGCGCGATTGATGATGCAGTTCGCAACGCCCTGACGAAGATGAGCCATATTCATTTCACGTCTACAGAAGGCGCAAAGCGGCGGGTCATCGCAATGGGAGAAGAGTCCTGGCGAGTGCACCGGGCCGGGGCGCCGTCGCTCGATCATCTGCGCAAGAGCAAGCTGCTGAGCAAGACGGAACTAGAGCAGAAGCTGCAGATCGATCTGACGCCGCCGACTGCGGTGGTCGCTTATCACCCCGTCACACTGCTTCAGGACACCAATGCGGAGGCGGAGGAACTGTTTGCAGGATTGGCCCGGATTCCGCATCAACTTATCTTCTGCCATCCAAATGCGGATGCCGGGAGCCGGGATCTGCGGGAGCGTGTCCGGTCCTTTCTGGCGGGTCGCGGCAGCGGACGTCTGTTCGTCAATTTACCTGCTATTGAATACTGGAGCCTGCTTCGGTATGTCGATCTGATGATCGGCAACTCAAGCAGCGGCATCATGGAATCTGCATCGTTTGCTCTGCCTACCGTCAATGTTGGCATGAGGCAGCAGGGACGAGAGCGGGCGCGCAATGTGCTGGACGCGGAGCCGATTGCCGCATCGATTCTGCAGCAGGTGGATAAGGCCACTTCGCCTTCGTTTCGCGCATCGCTCTCGGGGATGACGAATCCCTATGGAGACGGCCACGCCGCGGAGCGCATTGCCGAGGTGTTGGCAACGTTGCCGCCTCGCGAACGGCTGTTGCTGAAACTCGATCCGGGAGCGTCGTTATCCTAAACATTCCGCTTTCTCAGCCTGACATTACGGAGTCCGAGATTGAGGAGGTGCTCTCGGTACTCCGAGGAACTCGACTCAGCCTGGGGCCGAAGATGGAGGAGTTCGAGGAACTGGTCTGCCGGTTGGCCGGTCAGGATTTTGGAGTTGCGGTCAGCTCCGGAACCGCCGGGCTGCATTTATGCATTCGCGCTCTGGGGATCGGGGCCGGCGATGAGGTGATCGTGCCTTCGTTCACGTTTGTTGCGGCGGCAAATGCGGTGCGATACGAGGGTGCCACCCCGGTGTTTGTCGACATCGAGCCTCGCGCTCTCAATCTCGATGCTGACTGCATCGAAGCTGCGATTACTTCGCGCACTCGGGCTATTGTTGCGGTGCATACCTTCGGCTGTCCTGCCGATATGGAGGCCATTGTTGAGATTGGCCGCCGTCATCGTCTGCATGTGATCGAGGATGCTTGCGAGGCGATCGGCGCTACCTGCCGGGGTAAGCCGGTGGGCAGCTTCGGCGACGCCGCGGTGTTCGCGTTCTACCCGAACAAACAGATCACGACCGGGGAAGGCGGGATGGTGGTGACCGGTGACGCGCGGCTGGCGCGGGAGATACGCGCAATGCGCAACCACGGCCGGTACGAATCCGATGAGTGGCACCAGCACTCGATTCTGGGCTACAACTACCGGCTGTCGGAGATGAACTGCGCGCTGGGCTGTGGCCAGATGCGGCGGATCGGGGAGATCCTGGAGCGTCGCGAGCAGGTTGCGCGGCGATATGACGAGCTTCTCCGTGACTTGTCCGGTCTTGTGCTTCCTCCTCTGGAACTGCCCGATGCGCGGATCAGCTGGTTTGTATACGTCGTGCGGCTTGCAGAACGATTTAGCCGAGAGCAGCGGGATGCGATTGCTCGCGCGCTTCAGCAGCGGGGTATCGGGTGCGGGCGGTACTTTGCGCCGATCCATAGCCAGCCAGCCTATGCTGATCTGCCGTTGCGGTGGCCTCTTCCGGTTACAGAGTCGGTGAGCGCACGTACGCTTGCGCTGCCCTTCTTCACGTGCCTCGACGACGAAAGCATTTACCGGGTGGCGAGAGCGCTGCGCGACGCGATCGAGATGAACCCACCGAAGGGTTGAGGCGGGGTTCGGCGGCTCCTCGTATTCTGTTCACTATCTGATCCGACTTTCTAATCCAAACAGGGAGCGATATGAACGTTGCTTATGTGCTCGCGACCAACATGGCGAGCAGCTACAAGCTGGCCAGCATGATTCTTCCGCAACTGGAGCGCGGCGACCATGGCGCCGACGTTGCGGGGATATTTTTCTTCGATGACAACATCTTCTGTCTGCGGAAGGGCGACCCGGTAGGCGAGCGGCTTGCCGCGGTGGCGAAGCAGAAGAAGATTCTGTTGATGGTCTGCGACATGTGCGCGGTACGCCGGGGTCTAGCTGAGGGAACCATCGAACAGTGCGGCAGCGGAGCAGTGAAGGCGAAGGGACTGGTCGACGGAGTGGCTGCCGGGTGCTTTCCTCAGCTCTACGGCGCTCTATCGGGCAATCCGCCGGATTATGTCATCACCTTGTAGTACGCTCCCCCCTCCCGTCACCGGAAGGCGGGCTGTAACCCGCCTCGTTTCATGCGTTTACGGGGATGATTATGCACTTGACACAGAAATAGACTTTAGCTAATCTGTCTACATGATGTTGAAGCTGATTGCCGGAAGCGCCATTTTCGCACTGGTATTCATTCTGATCGGGGTAATAGGCGCGATCTTGATTCACTTCGGCTTCGACATCGTCCGGTAGGCAGACCATGAATCTCATAGACGTCACAAAAGAGTTCCAGACCGACGCACAGTGCTTGACCTACCTTGAGGAGCAGCGTTGGCCGGATGGCGTCATCCGCTGCCCTACCTGCGGCAATAACCGCATTTCCAAGATCAGGCGCAAGACCGTTTCGAAGAACAAGCGTGCGCAGCTTTACCAGTGCCTAGAGAAGACTTGCAAGCAGCAGTTCTCCGCTACCTCGGGCACCATCTTCCACGACTCCCATCTGTCGCTCACCAAGTGGTTCATGGCGATTGCACTTGTCATTGACGCCAAGAAGGGCATGAGTGCGAAGCAGCTACAGCAACACCTCGGCATCGGCTCCTATCGCACCGCGTGGTACATGGCACACCGCATTCGGGAGGCAATGGTAGACGTGGACCCTACCCCGATGAGCGGCGTGGTCGAAATCGATGAGACATACATCGGGGGCACCGCCATCCGTCGTTTCAAGCCCAAGCCGAAGCCACCAAAGCAGATGGTGCTGGCGATGCGTGAGCGCACCAAGAAGACGCGAGAGGGCGTAGTTAAGAAAGGCCGCGTGCGTTTCTTCCATGTGCCAGACGGCAAGCGTGCGACCATCCAGCCCCTCATCGACAAGCATGTAGATCAGTGGGCCGACCGCATCATCACTGACAATTCATCGGTGTACGACTTCGCGATAAACGAGCACCACAAGAAGAATCACCGCAAGGTGAACCACATAACCGAATGGGTTGTGCCCGGATCGCGCATTCACACGAACACTGTGGAGTCGGCATTCTCGCTGCTAAAGCGCGGCCTGATAGGTAGCTTCCACCGCGTCTCGATAAAGCACCTGCACCGCTACCTGACTGAGTTTGAATATCGCTTCAACGAGCGCAGCAATGAGGCGCGGTTCGTAAAGACGACTCAGCGACTCCTACAGGGCAAGACGATGCCGTACAAGACGCTCACCGCTCCGCAAGCGTAGTCCAAAAATATCATCGATATTTTCAGCGCGATTCCGCATCTATCATTTCGCAGGGCGTTGAGGTGGCGGGATTATCTTTCCGGGCTTCACCTCATCCTTCTTTATGTCCTGCCGCTTTGCTGGATCGGCTTTTGTGAGCCGTTTGAGGAGAGTGTCGAATTGGTCTTTATCAACTTTCATCGGGCGCCTTGAGCTTCTTCAGTTTTCTTGCCTTAGATAAGGCCAGCTTTTTGATTGAAGGCTCGGCGGGTAGCTTCTCAGGCATCGTTCCGCCAATGTCCTGAATCGCCTTTCGCACCTTTCTACCAACCTTGAAATGAGTGTTGATGGCTAAGCCTTCGCCCTTAATTCCGTCAATTCTTAATTTCTCTTCCGTCTGCGTTATGCGAAACTCGTTTGCCGCCAACTCAGCCCTGCCAATGCAATCGAGTAGGTCTTCTTTCTCTCCGATACCCTTTTGCTGCTTAATCTTCTTCAGATTGCCATCGTACAGTCCCTCGTACCCAGCCGTTTGAAAGATGCCGAACATGGTGCTTCGCACTCCAGCCTCCTTTGCGGCACCGCTCAGCTTCCGATTTGCATCTTTTACGCGATCTCTAAGCAGTAGACGTCGCTCCTCCTCCGTTAGCTTGTCCTGCTGTTCTTGCCGGTACGTCTGTTCGGCGAAGTAGGTCTGGGCCGTAGCGATTTCGGGCTTCGAAGAATCGCCGTTCATGGCGACCAGGTAGCAGGCATATTTACTGAGGATTAAGTTCTCGCGTTCCCGTTTGGCCCCACTACCGATGCCGACCATTTCGGGAAAGGCACGAAATGGTCGGCCGAGAAGTGGCCGGACATGTCGCATGCAACCCTTGCCTTCTCTACTACTTCCTTGAAGTCCCGCCAATCTCGATAGGAGAGGGCCTCCATGACCTCGCGTCCGTGCCAGTAGGGTTTCCCATTCCTAGCCGTCCGCTGTTTGGAATTTAAAAGGTTGATTACGTAGTCGCTTCCGTCTGCCATGTCTCTGGCCCTCATTTCTATTTTCTCTAACACTAAAGTGTCATCTTCACCTTAGTTTCCATCGATCCACTTGCTTCTTTACTAGAGTCCCCTCATAATCTAATTCGAGAACTCCTATGGGCGCTAGAGAAAATCTTCAGAGGCTAATCGATAGAAAGCAAGAAGAAATCGAAGAGCTAAAGACAACCTTAACCCACGCAAATATCTATTTACAGGCACTTTACGACTCACTGAAGGCGCTTCCCAAGGAGCCATCGAGTTCTTACAGCGGCAAAATTGAGGCGCCTAAGCTGCGAGAAGGAACCATGCTCTGGACAGCACGGCAAACCCTGCTAGCGGCCAAGAAGCCCCTTCACATCAACGATTTGCTGGTTTCTATGGGCAAACATGCGGACGAGAAAGAGCGACTTTCTCTCACAGGCTCCATCGGCTGGTATGTGAGGAAGAGAAAGATTTTTACTCGCCCAGCACCGAACACCTTCGGCCTAGTCGAGTTGGCGGATAACAACCATCAACCGGAGGCTCACAAGACTGATACTGAAGGGGTTGCGCTGCCCGAGACGTTTGGAGAATGACCCATTGATACATAGATAGCGAGTGACACCAGAGTCATCGTGTCATTACGCCAAAACAGAAGGCCCGATTCGCGTTTCCTTGGCCGGTAGGCGAATCGAGCCATGATGATTCACTTGCACTGCCCGCCTCCGGATTGCTACGGAGGCGACTATGGAGAGGTATCGCCTAGGTGGGCTATCGGCCTTATAAGCCGGGAGCGGTGTGTCAGCACCGTGGGTTCAACTCCCTGCCTCTCCGTGTCTTCAGTGTAATGCAACCGGGCTCCAGGGCCCAAAGGAAACCGACATGGTACGCACTGGAACAGTAGTGATAAACGGCATTACCGACAGCGAATTGGTCCGCATTTTAGAGGTGAAGATCAGGCACGAGGGCAAGTTCACCTTTAACCCGCAGCAGCTTCAGCCGCAGCAGACGGTAGTTGGCGGAGGGAAAGTTGAGACCTTCTACAACAATGCGAGCTTCAGCTGGAATGCAGAGCAAGGGCTGGCTGCTGTGCACGAAATCCTCGGATTTCTCCTCAAGAAAGAGGAGCGCCGGGAATCTGCAAACCAGTGATCTGTTGATCTGCTGAATTGAGTATTCGTCGCATTTCTTCCGGCCCAGGTCGATCTATTCGCGCCATCATAAGCGCGACGATCTGGGCCGCCGTTTCTTCCCGTTGGAGAACATCGGGGATCGTTCGAATGTTTGTGCCCTTTGATTCTCCGCCCATCCGAATAACTTCTGCCATCGCCGCCTCCTAAAATGACACCCTGTCTTTTTCGCCCTGTCACGAAACCTGAATTGCACCAATTATAGTGCATCTGTGTCAAGTGCATAATCATCTTTACGGGGCCTTCCGTAAGTCAAATTCGTCATTAAATTGGGCTTATCGCTAAATTCCTCATTACTAAAGGGGATATTGCGTTAAAAAGCCACGGCGGGCCCGTGGCTTTTGTAGCTGTGGGTCGTCTCTATTTCCATTGTAGCGAGTTGATGGAATGGATCGGCCACGGTTCGGCGAAATCTTTAAACCTCGTTCTGAAACGGGATGTGCAACATGAAAGACAGGGCCATCGGCAGCGCACTTCAGCGCTCAGGATGGACGACAATCCAAGTCGACTCCCTAACGGCCGAATACCCGCAGACGCCCAAATATGACAAGCTGTGTCATATTTCCCAGCCTTGCTTTGCTCAGGAGTGATGGGCTTACCAAGCTGGCGGGAGGCCGATTTTCGTGACTCAGCGAACGGTAGCGCTCGTCGTTGTGGAGGAAGTCGAAGCTGCAATCGTTCTGGATGTCGAGCAGGAGCGGAGAGTGCTGCCGGTATCCCTCTTCCAGCAGGGCGAGGGTTTTCTCGCGTTGCCCTAATTGTCCATATAGCCTGGCCAGGTCGACGACGGAGAGGTATTGGCCGGGGGGCTGGTGTTCCATGAGGTGTATTTGGGATCGGACGACGGCTTCATATCCACCCTGCTCGAAGGAGTGCTTTAGAGTCTCCGCGAATTCCGGCATACCGCTGAGGGAAAACATCTTGACCAGCATTTCCGCCGATTCTTTATTTTTCCCTGTGCAGTGGTAGGAATTGGCAAGCATCTTGTGAAGCCCGGCATCATTCGGCGTTGACTCGAGGCGTTGCGACGCGTCGGTGATGGCTCGATCGTATTGCCGTGTGTACGAATAGATCATGGGCATCGCCCAGGGTTGAGCCAAGGGATCGAGCTCCATGGATTTCTTTGCGGCTTCGATGGCTTCGGTAGGGCGATTGAAGTCGCTAAGGATGTAGGCGCGCTGAAAGTAAGCCTCAGCGAATTCAGGATCGATCTCGATGGCGCGCTGGATCTCCTGAAGAGCTTGCGGCAGGTCCCAATGATCGGCCCAAGAGACCGCCGCAAATGAGAGGTGGGTTTGAGGACTCGTGTCGTCAAGCGCGATTGCCTTTCGAGCGGCGGCAACCATCGCGGGAATTGCGGTGCGGGGATCGAGTTGGCCGTCCATGGCAGCGCCTGCGTAGTGGTCGGCAAGTCCCGACCAACCCAGGGCATAGTCGGGCTGAAGCTCGATCGCTTTCTGAAAGTATTCGCCAGATTTGTCGTACTCACCCGCGATCCACAGCACACGACCCCGCAGGTAGGCGTCGTGTGCCTCGGGATTGATGTAGCGCGCCGGTTTGGTTGTAGCAACGGTGGCGTTGAGGCGTTTGGCGATGGCTTGCGCGGCTTCGTTCGGGGAGCGCGGCGACGTCATTATTGTCGCGGTCGTAGCTGTCGGCCCAGAGGTGGGTGTCGGTGGGCGCGTGGATGAGCTGGAGCGTCATGTGAACTTTGCCATTCGTACGGGCAGATGGAACCTTCCACGATGCCGTCGACACCGAGATGTGCTGGCAATGTCGCGCAGCGGGCGATGCGGCGTCTTTGAAATTGCATGGCGGAGGTGCGGGAGATGACGCGGAGGGTGGAGTCTTTGGCGAGCATGGTGGTGAGCTCGTCGGTGATGCCGTCGGCGAAGTAATCCTGTTTAGGATCGCCGGATAGATTGTTGAGCGGGAGCACGGCGAGGGACTGGATGTGAGGTGTGGCCGCGTGGGTGGTGTGCTCGCGAAGCCGGAGTGTGATGACGATGACGACGAGAAGCAATGCAGCGAGCGAACCGAGGATAAGCCAGAGGCGAGAGCGTGCGATGGGTGGGTGGGCCCCAGCGGCAGGAGCTCCCGATGGTTCCGGGCTCGGTATTTCAGTCTGCGATGCGGGCAAAGCGCTGTCCAAGGCGGACATTGACTGAATGGTGGCAACCGGGCCGAAAAAGCGGTAGCCGCGGCCGGTGACGGTTTGGACGAAGCGCGGGTGATCGGGATCATCCCGGAGGGCCTGGCGGACTTTGCGGATAGCGGTGTTGATGCCGTGTTCGGTATCGACGAAGACTCCGCTGACCCAGAGGTGCCCGGCAATTTCGGTGCGGGTGACGACCTCGCCTTCGCGGGTGGCGAGAAGGACGAGAAGCTCCAGGGGCTTGCGCTCCATCTTGAAAGGGCGGCCGCCACGGCGCAGTTCGAGGCGGTCGCAATCGAGCCGGAAGTCGCCGAATTCAAGGATCGGCCCGGGCACGAGAGCTACCCCCGCGGCGAAGTATAGCAGCGGCTATCTTGAGATAACTCCAACTATTTTTGCTTCTAGCAACTTAGCGCTTCACCTTACTTCACCTCTTCTTCAGGCTTCTTTTCTTGCGGCAATCCAAGGCGGCGCGGTTAGCTGGCTGCCACGCTGGTGACGCCGGCGGGTTAGGAGAGTCAGATGAAAGTCAGTTACAGGAAATGGGCGGCTACTCTTGGAGCCTTGGTGGTTGGGCTGGTGTGCTCGCCTAGTTCGTGGGCGGGCTGCGCCCCGAGCGTGGCGAAACCAACGCACAGCAGCTTACTGGTCCAGCCGGAACACGCCATGCTGCTCCAAGTGGGTGAAGATAGCAGCCGGCAGCCGAGCATTGTCGGCTTCTGGCACTTCAAGCAGGTGTCGGGGATGAATGTATTCGATGCCGGCTACGACGAGTGGCATAGCGATGGGACGGAAATCTATAACTCGGGGGCGCGGGCGCCGGACACAGGAAGTTTCTGCATGGGTGTGTGGCAGCAGATCGGCCCGCGTCACTATTTCCTGAACCATCGTGCGATCGGCTGGGAGTCCGGCGGTACGACGCCAGCCTATGTTGCTACGGTTCTGGAGGACGTGACGCTGAGCCCCAGCGGGAACACATTCAGCGGCAGCTATATTGTGAAGCTTTATGACCTGACCGGCCATTTTCTTCAGGTGTTTTCCAAAGGAAAGGTCACGGCTACGCGCATCACAGTCAAGGACCTGGTCCCGGACGCGCTCTTCTAGCTTCGGGTTGGACGGAAGCCTTCACTCCGGTCTGCCTGACGGAGTGAAGGCTTTTTTCCTGCAGAACGGCACCCGAATAGACGATTCTGGCCGCCTCCTTCCGACTTTTGCAGCGATTCCGGATGCTCCCGGAAGCAGCGTAGAATTGCCGCGTCGACCGCATTCACACGTGTGCATGCACGAAATCGAGGGGCGCACTATGGCTGATCCGAAACAAACGCATTTTTCGCGGCGCGGTTTTTTGAAGGGGGCGGGGCTGACTGCGGCCGGCACACTTCTGGAACAGGCGCAGGCGCTGACGGCAGAGGTGAAGAACTCGGCGCATGAGCCGGCGGCGCTGGGTCCGGACGCGGTGCCTGTGCGATTGCATGTAAACGGGCAGATGCACGCCGTGAACGTGGAGCCGCGCGAGACTCTGGCGACGACGTTGCGCGACCAATTGGGGCTGACGGGCACGAAGGTGGTGTGTGATCGGGGTTCCTGTTCCGCCTGCACAGTGTGGGTGGACGAGACGCCGCAGCTTGCGTGCATGACGCTGGCGGTGGATGCCGGGGGCAAGAAGATCACAACCATTGAAGGTCTGTCGCACGGTGAAGCGTTGCACCCGGTGCAGGCAGCGTTTGTGAAGCATGATGCCATGCAGTGCGGCTTCTGCACGCCGGGGATGGTGATGGCGTGTGCGTCGCTGATGAAACGCAATCCGCACCCGACGCGGCCCGAGGTAGTCCACGCGATCAGCGGGAATTTGTGCCGCTGCGGCACGTATCCGAGGATCTTCGACGCCATGGATGAGCTGGCGAAGAACGGATCAACCAACAGCGCCGGCCTGGTGATGCCGCGCGTGCTGCAGGGGGTCTAAATGGCAGACGAGACAATATTGCTGGATCCGCAGGCGCAGCAAGAAAAGCAGCGCAAAGAAGGCGTGAAGGGCGAGGCCAAGCCAACACAGAAGAAGGAAGCGCAGGATGCGGCCACTCCGCCGCCGAAGAAGGATGCGGGGGAGACGAAGACGGCGAGCGTTCTGTTTGGGATTCCGCAGCTTGGATTGACGCATGTGGACCGGCAGGTGCCGGTGGATGAACCGCCGCCGCTAGCGCAGAACTCGGAACTGAAATATGTAGGGAAGCCTACGGTGCGGTGGGATGGCGCAGCGAAGGCGACCGGGCGCGGCAAGTACACGGCGGATGTGCATCTGCCGGGGATGCTCTATGCCTATATGCGGGGCGCCGATATACCGCATGGGCGGATTGTTTCCATCGACACGTCGGCGGCGGAGCGCTATCCGGGTGTGAAGGCCGTGTACGTGGTCGAACATGACTATGGCGGCGAGGCGGAGCTGCGCGATCCCAAGCAGGAGGCGGCGTCGCGGTATCCGGTGATCCGTTATGCGGGCCAGCCGATCGCGGCGGTCGCAGCGACATCGCAGGCGATTGCGGAGGATGCGGCGAAACTGATCGAAGTGAAGTACGACGCGAAAGCTTTTGTGGTGGACCGCGGAGATGCGCGCAAGCCGGATGCGCCGCTGGTGTTTCCGGGCCCCGCGGATGCAGCGGGAAGCGCGGGCGGCGGCGGCGGACCAAAGGACGTGCCGCAGACCGGCAACGTGCATGGCCCGGAGAAGAAGACGAAGGGCGATATCGACGCGGGCTTCAAGGACGCCGATGTCGTGGTGGAGGGCGAATACTTCACCCAGGTGCAGACGCACTCGGCACTGGAGACGCACGGGTTTGTCGTGGACTGGAAGCCGGATGAGCTGACGGTGTATGCCTCGACTCAGGGCACGGCGAGCGTGCGCGATGAGATTCGCCGAGGTGTTCAAGCTGCCGAAGAGCAAGGTCCGGGTGATAACGGAGTTCATGGGCGGCGGCTTTGGCGCGAAGTTTGGCGCAGGCAATGAAGGCGTGATCGCGGCTAACCTGTCGCGCAAGGCGGGTGCGCCGGTGCGGCTGATGCTGGACCGACGGCAGGAGCATATTGTGTCGAACCGGCCCGACTCGCATCAGAAGCTGCGCGTCGGCGCGAAGCGCGATGGAACGCTGACGGCGATTGAATCGATCAGCTATGGAACTGCCGGGGTGGGCACGGGCGCGGGCACGGCGGGGCCGGCGACGAATCTGTATAAGTGCGCCAACATTCATACGGAAGAGAACGATGTGTTCATCAACGCGGGACCGGGCGCGGCGTTTCGCGCGCCGGGACATCCGCAGGGTTGTTTTGCATTCGAGCAGACGATCGATGACCTTGCGGTGAAGCTGAACATGGATCCGCTGGATCTGCGGGAGAAGATTGATGAGAGCCCGGCGCGCAAGGTGGAGCGGCAGATTATCCGGGAGAAGACCAATTGGCGCGACCGCCGGCCGGCCGGCTCGGACACGGGACCGATCAAGCGCGGCATGGGTATTGCGCAGTCGGTGTGGTACCGGTTCGTCGATATGGATTCATCATGCGAGGTGCGGGTCTCGAAGGACGGGTCGGTGGAGGTGCTCTCCGCAGTGCAGGACATCGGCGGCGGGCACGAAGACGATGCTGGCGCAGGTGGTGGCGGAGGAATTCGGCATTCCACCACAACAGGTGCAGGTGCGGGTGGGAGATACGCGGTATCCCATCGGGCCGAACTCCGGCGGCAGCGTGACGGCGGGATCGATTACGCCGGCGATACGCAACACGGCCTGGCAGGCGAAGCAGAAATTTCTGCAGACGATTGCTCAGCCGCTGGGCACGACGGCGGAGAACCTTGAGCTGCGCGATGGCAATGTGGTGTGGAAGGACAGCTCGAAGTCGGTATCACTTCGCAGCGCGGCAGCGAAGATGCCGACCAGTGAGATTGCGGCGCGCGACAACGCGTGTTCCGGATTACGAGAAGGCGCGACTTACTTACGGCGGAGTGGACTACGTCGAGCTGGCGGTGGATACGGAGACCGGGCGCGTGCACATCGAAAAGGTCTTCGGCGCGCACGACTGCGGGCGGCCGATCAATCCGACGGGCGTGATCAGCCAGGTTCACGGCGGCATACTGCAGGGCATCTCGTACGCATTGTTCGAGCAGCGCGTGATGGACCGGCAGAAAGGCTACATGCTGAACGCGAATCTGGAGAGCTACAAGATCATCGGGGCGCGCGAGGTTCCGGAGATTCAGGTGGAGCTGATTGAAAACTACATTGGTCAGAGCTCGACGGATGCTGCGGGCATCGGCGAGTCAGCCGGCATTATCACGCTGGCCGCGGCGATCGGCAACGCGTTTTACAACGCGACCGGCGTGCGGATGCGCACGATTCCGATGACTCCGGCGAACGTGCTGGCGGCACTGGGCAAGACGCAAGGGGAGATGATGGCATGAACCGCTTTACTTACGTCGATTGCGCAACGGTGGATGAGGCGCTCTCCCAGATGAAGGGCGATGCGGTGGTGAAGGCGGGCGGGATCGATCTGCTCGACCTGATGAAGGACGGCGTGGTCTCGCCGCCGAAGCTGGTGAATATCCGAAATGTGCATTCGCTTCACCGCATTGAGGTATCGGAGCGCGGTCTTCAGCTTGGCCCGCTGACGACGCTCAGCGAGATTGCGGAGCATCCGGAGATTAAGAAGCGGTATGCGGCTCTGTCCGATGCGGCGGGCCATGCCGCCACGCCGCAGGTACGCAACATGGCGACGGTGGGCGGCAATCTGATGCAGCGGCCGCGATGCTGGTACTTCCGCTCGGCGGACTTCGACTGCCGCAAGAAGGGGACGTCGGATGAGTGCCACGCGCTGCAGGGCGAGAACCAGTATCACGCGATCGTGAACAACGGGACATGCGCGATGGTGCATCCGTCGTCGACGGCGGTGCCGCTGCTGGCGATGAATGCGGAGGTGGAGCTGACGTCGAAGACAGGCAAGCGCACGGTGGCGATGCGGGACTTTTACATTGCGCCGGAAGAAGACCTCCAGCATGAGACGGCGGTGAAACCGGGCGAATTGATCACGGCGATCCGCGTGCCGGTGCCGGCTGCGGGGACGCGTTCGGCGTATCAGAAGTACGGCGAGAAGGAGAGCTTCGACTGGCCACTGGCGGATGCGGGCGTGGTGCTGGAGATGGACGGCAAAACGTGCCGGAAGGCGGCGATCGTCTTGGGGGTGGCGGCTCCGACGCCGATCCATGCAGCCGAGGCAGAGGCTGCGCTGCGCGGCAAGACGATCAACGAGCAGACGGCGCGCGAGGCAGGAAAGCTTGCGGTGGCAAACGCAACGCCGCTTTGAGCCAGAACGGATATAAGGTGCAGCTTTTCCAGACGGCGGTCTACCGCACGATACTACTGGCGGCGGGCCAGATGGGGCGCGACCCGAGCGCGATCGGATAGGAGTGAACATGGCGGAAACAATACAGAGTACGAAGTGCAGGTGCCTCCGCAGTAAGTCTTCTTACGCGGCGTTCGGCGAATACCGCGAGGACCAGGAGGCGCTGATGGGCTCGACCAGCACGTTCTGGTGCCTGAAGACGATGGGGAAGGCGGGCCCGGACGAGCATTATGTGCATGCGAAGGTCTGCCATGAAGGGCGACGCTGCTTTGAGGCGAAGGACGAGTAAACGCCCTCCGATCCGAGTGGTCCCGGCTTCCGTGCTACTCGAGCTTGCCGCGCAGGACGACGACGGACGCGGCAGGGAGCTCGATTTCATTCCCAGGAATCTGTTTATGCGCGATTGGGCCGTCGGGATCGGCTTTGCCTCCCGAGTAGAGCTCCTGTGTGTTGTCGCGTGACTCCGGCATATGCGCGTTGAAGCCGCGCTCGGGCGGCGTCCAGTGATACTGGCCGCGGCCGAAGAGTGATTCCTCGACCGCGCCGCTGAACTGAGCGTGAGCGCCGGTGAACTCCAGGCGGACGCGGTGGCTGTTTTCCTGATCCTTATTGATGAGCATGATGGACCACTGTCCATCCGGACGTTTGACGGCATAGGCGGTGACGAGCGTGTGTCCGACGCCGTCGGTGATGTCGGAGGCGGCGGGAAAGAGCTGGTTCGCGCCATCGGATTGGAGCCATTCCTGATTGATCAACTGCGCGACAAAGAACTGTGCCAGAGGCTGGTTGATGGAGAAGTCGGGGTGAACGGTGAACATGCCGAAGGTTCCGGCGGAGTCGTTGCAGCCGTGCTCCAACTGTAGAGGCAGATAGTGGAAGTAGTAGACACCGCCGCCGCCGCTGCTTAAGAAGGAGCCGATGTAGTCCGCGAGCCAGAGACCGCTGAAGATGTCTTCGTAGGTTTCGCTTGTGGAGGAGGAGAGATTCGATTCGGTGATGAAGAACGGCATGGAGGCGGGAAGGCCATCGGAGTGCCACACATCCACGATGTGATGGATCAGTTCCGGTTCCTCATAGAGACTAGCCCAGGTGATGCGGCAGGGCTCGTAGGGATAGTGCTCGAAGGAGAAGAATTGCAGGTCCTGCATGCGGTTGTGCCGGCGCAGATAGAGCAGGAAGCGGCTGAGCCATGAAGTGCGGCCCTCGGCATCGGGCCAGACTTCGACATCGTCGTTGACACCTTCAAATGACGGGCCTCCGAGTTTTAGGCTGGGATCGACTTTGCGCAGCGCCGTCGCGAACTGGAGATAGAGCGCGCCGTAGTCTTCCGGCTGCATAAATTGGCCGTCGGATTCCTCGCCCATTTCGACGTAGGAGATCGGGTATTTGCGGTTTTCGAGATAGCGGATCTCCGCGGCGGCATTGTCGGGCGTTTCGTAGAGCATCGCGATCGGCATCATGGCGGGAAGGCCGCGGGTGACGCCGCTCTGAAAGAAGAGATCGAAGCCGACCTGGGCCTCGTTCTTATTCACGGCGCTATCGGGCGTATGCCAGGGATCGATGGAGGAGCAGAAGGTTGCGGTCTGCTCCTGGTCCGGCGTGTGACGGAGCAGATCGTGGAAGGAGCCATCTTTGGAAGTGGTGCCGAGATAGAGCTCCTTGATTGCGTAACCGACGCAGTTCTCTTGGATCGGATGAGCCGTGGGTGTCGCAGGTGTTGGAGGACTTGGTCATCCAGATGCGGAGATAGCGGAGGCGCACGGGAAGATCGGAGAGCGTGTGAGTCGCCAGGCCGCCGTGCGCTGCGGTGACGACGCCGCGCGGGAAGGTGACCCACGCGCCGCGCGTGGGGAAGTGGAGGGGATCGAGCCGGTCCAGTACTGGAGTACGTAGTCGGTCGCATAGGGTTCGGCCCAGGAGATCTTGAGGGTATCGACCAACTCGTCCTTGGAGAGATCAAGGATGACCCATTGCGGATGAAGCGCATCAGTCTTCGCCGGTGTAGCGGCTGGTGAGGTAGGGATTGCTCTTCCAGTAGGTACTCTCGTCGCCGTCGGTGATTCGGGAGAAGCCGATGTTGCCGGTGCCGTCGTTGCGGGTGACACCGCGGTGCGGCAATGCGTAACCGAAGGAGTGGCGGATGAAGCCCGTGGATGTGGTCGAGCCGATGAAGTAACCCTTGCCGGAAGGATCGCTCCACGTGCCCTCTGGATTCCAGTGCCAGGCTTCGACCGCGAGGTCGGTGTTCTGGCGGTAGGTGACGGGCTGCCAGCCAGATTCGAGCACCGGAGGGAGGGCCTGCTTCGTGAGGTCGTGGTCGATGGCATCGACAGGAATACGGTCGACGCCAGCTCCGACGGAAGTGCGCGGGTTGATGGTGTTGACCGGAGCGGCGGTATCGATACGAATGGTCTGGGCGGCCAAAGGCGCGGCGGTTACGAGGAGAAGCAGCAGTGCGCATAGAGAGAGAAGACTCAACGCGCGTCGCGGCTCCGGTTGGGAGAGAGGAATTGCTTCGGCAGGGATGACGACGAGATTTGTTTGGCATGAAGTCTTTCAGGTTGCGACAGCCGCGGGAGTTCAGCGGCCATCATCATAAGCTCAATTCTCTCTGCGTCTCAAAGATTAGAAGTTGAATTTCGGGCCGAGGCTGGAGGATGCGTTTTCGCCTGCACCGAGGACCTGCCCGGTTGTGCCGTCATTCATGGTGGTGTCGACGTTGTTGTAGTTGGTGTGGTTCCAGCGACTCACGAAATCTATTGAATCGTTTGAACAATGGAAGTACGCCGAATCAGGCAAAATTGTCAATACGCGCTTCGATTAGGTTTTTCGTTCCTGGAGCGAACGGGCTGCGTCTCGATCTGTGTCCTGCCGTTACAACCGTCTGCGCTTTTGCTTAGCGGCGAAAGAGGCTTTGTCGATGCGCGGAGGACCAGTTCGGGCGCGAGGGCGTGGGGAGTGGTCGCTGGCTGGTCCGGCTGACGCTTCTTGCTCCGCAACTCATCGAGCACCCAGCCGGCGGCGAGCTCGCCCATGAGCTGCATGGGCTGGCGGATGGTGGTGAGGTCGGGCGTGCTGAACCACGCGGGCGGTACATCATCGAAGCCAATGACGGAGCAATCGCGGGGAATGTGCAGGCCGGCGCAGTGGAGCGCGCGGACGCATCCGAGCGCGGTGAGGTCATCGAACGCGACGATCGCGGAGAATCGTGCTCCGGAGCGGAGCAGATCTTCCGTCTGGATGCGGCCGCCTTCGAATCCCGAGTTGGCGTCGACCGCTTCTGGCAACTGGCGCACGAGTTTCGCAGGAATGCGCAGGCCGTGTTCGGCGGCGAAGCGCTGAATACCGTTCCAGCGGCGGTTGCTGTCCATCAGCTTGGCCGGACCGCGGATGACGGCAATCTCGCGATGGCCGAGCTCATAGAGGTGCTGGATGGCAAGGTAGCCGCCCTGCTCGTTGTCCACGATGACCGACCGGATCGCATCCTGGGAGAGGTCGCGGCCGACGACGATGGTGGGAAGTCTGCTGTTGCGTAACTGCGCGAGCCGTCCGCCTTCCTCAAAGAGCCAGTTGGCGACGACGATCAGTCCCTCGACGCGGCGGTCCATCAGCAGGTCGAGATAGCCAGCTAATTGTTCGGGTCGTTATTCGCGTCCATCATGATGGGCTGATAGCTGGTGGAGTGGAGAGACTTCTGAATGCCGCGCAGGATGAGGGTGCAGAAGGGATCGGAGAGATCGAAGATCATGACGCCGATGGTGTGGCTGCGGCGGCTTCGCAGCGAGCGGGCAAAGAGGTCGGGGCGGTAACCCATTCGTTTCGCTGCTTTACGGATGCGCTCTTTTGTAGCGGCCGCGATGTGACGCGAGAGCGGCGCTTCATTGAGCACGATGGAAACGGTGGACGGAGAGAAGCCGGTCTCTCGCGCGACATCGACGAGAGTGACAGGCCTGGATCTGTTAGTGCGCTTGGCCATCGTGCTAACTCTCCCGGTTCAGCGCACATTGTACAGATGCCGGTTCAAGGGACCGGGGAGACGATGCGGAATGCTCACCGAGTGTGAGCGTGGGACTGGCTTCGCGCTTTGCGTCAGCGATTCAAGATAGGCGCGGAGAAACCGTCGATTGGCTAGCCGGCGTAGTTATTTTTCCGTTGCTCCCTAGCCTCTTTTTGCGTGGTTGACCGAGGGAGAGCGGGTCGGTTGAGGCCGATGTACATTGCGCGAGCCGACTTGGCGACGTGTGCAGGCGGCGTAGGGAATGCGAGAGACGCACCCGCATCTCACAGAGGGCTGAAGCGCAGGCAGCGCCCTATTCAAGCAGAAGGTGAGAGGGCTAGGGATGGGAATTTCGACGATCAACATCTTTCCTTCTTCGACGCATCTAACGGCTTAAGCGTTTCGTTCCGGGGGTTTTGCTGTGCGCGTTGGCCTGATTGCTTCACCTTTCATTTCTGTTCCACCGACTGCCTATGGAGGGACGGAGCTCTTCATCGCAAATCTTGCTGAAGCGTTGATGAGCCTGGGGGTGGACGTGACCGTGTATACAAACGGCGAATCGCGCGTCAAGGCGGAAGTGCGCTGGCTCTATCGCGCGGCACGAGTGGCCGCTCTCCTCCTGAAATGGCGGGAATGATGAAGGAGATAGAGCACTTTTCCTGGGCGATCGACGATGCGGACAGGGTCTGCGACGTGATTCATGTGAACAGCGCGTTGGCAGTCCCTCTTGCGGGACTCGCCCGCAAGCCAGTTGTGTGCACGCTGCATCATCCCTATGAAGCTCCGTTAGCTGCGCTGTACGAACGGCATGAACGCATTAGCTTATGTCTCCATAAGCGACCATCAGGCGTCGCGGCACGCGAATATCCGATGCACACAATCCACCATGGGCTTGCCATGCAGCATTACCGATTTTCAGCGAAGAAGCAGCCTTACCTGTGTTTTCTGGGCCGGATCTGCCCGATCAAGGGGACGCATCACGCAATCGAGATTGCGAGACGGGCCGGGATGCCGCTGAAGATCGCGGGCGAAGTGCAGCCGATATTTCGGAAATATTTCGAGACGGAGATTCGCCCTCACGTAGATGGCCGGAATGTTGAGTTCGTGGGAGAAGCCGACCTCGCTCTCAAGAATGAACTGCTCAGCAATGCAACCGCGATGTTGTTTCCCATCGAGTGGGATGAGCCTTTTGGCCTGGCGATGATCGAGGCCATGGCATGCGGCACACCGGTTATCGCTTTTCCGGGCGGAGCGGTGGAAGAGGTTGTGAAAGACGGAGTCTCCGGAAGAGTCTGCAGCGATGCGAGCGAGGCCGCGGAGGTATTAAAGCGGGAGAAGTTTCAACCACGCGTGGTCCGGCAATGGGTGGAGGAGAATTTTTCGGCAGAGGTGATGGCGTGGCGATACTATCGGCTTTATGCCGCGCTGCTGGAAGTAACAGCACCGGATCCGAGTCTTGATACGGAGGAGACGGCAGCTTGAAGAAATGTGCTGATAACTCTATCGCGTCCCTGGTCGAAGCGCCTGCTGAGCCTAAGCAACTCTATCCGGAGCCGATGCTGGACGCGACGGAGGTCCTGGCACTGATCCAGGGCAGCACATTTTTCGCCGCAAACCGGCACGGTGACCTAATGCCGCCCAGCGCGCCGCACATAGGGCTCTTCTACGAGGACACGCGATTTCTGAGTCAACTGGAGTTGCTGGTCAACACGCAAAAGCCTCTTGTTCTCTCGTCGACAACCGTAGACGCTGACAGTTCGCGTGTGGAGCTTACGGTGCGTGGCAGCTCGGTTACGAACGATTGCCTGGATATTCCTGTAAATACGGTTTACGTGCACCGCTATCAACTGCTTGGCAACGATACGTTTTACGACGCGCTGGAGATCCAGAACTTTCACAACGCGGAAGTGATGCTGACGGTCGAATTGCGCTTTGCCGCCGATTTTATGGATATCTTCCAGGTGCGTGGACTCCTTCGCGGCAAGAGCGGATGCTATTACGCACCAGCAGTCCAGGATTCGTCTGTGCGCTTCTCCTATACAGGGCTGGATGAGAGGAGCCGTGCAGCAGAGCTTTGCTTTTCTCCGAAGCCCGCGACGCTTGAAGCAAATTGCGCGCTATGGCATTGCAGGCTTGCACCTCGCGGAGGCGCCCGCCTGTCCACTACGGTGACGATGCGAGTAAGCGACGGCACGAAAGATCTGGGCCATTCGCACAATCGGGTGTCCTCTTTGGAAGAGGTGCGAGCCCGTTCGGCAGTCCGGCATCAGAGCTGGCATCAGGCCTGCACCCGTTTTCGTTCGGACAACGAAATCTTCGATGTCCTGCTGCGAACCTCGACCGAAGACTTTTATGCTCTGCGGATGCCGGAGGCGGCCGGCACGACCGTTGCGGCGGGTGTGCCCTGGTTTGCGGCACTATTCGGCCGCGATTCTCTGCTGAGCAGCTACGAAACATTGGTATTGAATCCGGAGCTGGCATCCGGCACACTTCGCGTGCTCGCGAGCTATCAGGGTACCGAGCGCAATGATGAACGCGACGAAGATCCCGGGAAGATTCTGCATGAGCGCCGATCCGGCGAGATGACGGCTACCAACGAAGTAGCTTTCGGGCGCAGCTATGGCTCTGTGGATTCGACGCCGCTGTTCCTGATCCTTGCCCACGAATATTTTTGCTGGACGGGCGATGATGGTCTGCTGCAGGAGTTGAAGGGGTCGTTAATCGCCGCTACCCGATGGATTCTTGGCTATGGGGATCTCGATGGCGACGGCCTGATCGAGTATTGCCGGCGAAATCCGAAAGGACTCTTCAACCAGGGATGGAAGGATTCCGGGGATGCGAACCGGCATCGCGACGGAGAAATTGCGCAACCGCCAGTCGCTTTGATCGAGGTGCAGGGTTATGCGGTGCGCGCTCTTGCGGGGGCTGCGGACCTGTTGAGTCGTCTCGATGAAGTGGAGCTGGCGAAGCGTGCCGAGTCCCGTTCAGAAGAAATTCGATCGCTGATCGACGAACGTTTCTGGCTTGAAGATCGCAAGTATTATGCGATGGCTCTGGACCGGGATAAGTCACCGCTTTGCGTGGACAGCTCCAATCCTGGACACCTGCTGTTTGCGCGGGCGATCAGCCGGGAACGTGCGCAACAGACTGCAGGTCGTCTGCTCGGGGAAGGGCTATTTTCCGGATGGGGCATTCGCACGCTCTCGTCAGCGGAAAGCTACTTCAATCCGATGAGCTATCACTGCGGCTCGGTCTGGCCGCATGACAACGCGCTGATCGGATACGGCATGGCGCGGTATGGTTTTCAAGAGGAAGCGTCGAAAATATTTCACGCGCTCTATGACGCAGCCATTCATTTCCGCGATTATCGCTTTCCCGAACTCTTCTGTGGAGTGGAGCGCCGCGTCAAGGGGGATCCGGTACACTATCCGGTCTCCTGCTCGCCCCAGGGCTGGGCTGCCGGAGCGCCGTTCCTGTTGCTCACCGGATTGCTCGGCCTTCGTCCTTCTGCGGAGGCGGATGAACTGGCCATCGTGGATCCCTGTCTTCCGCCGTTTCTGAACAGGCTGCGGGTTGATAATTTGCGCATCGGCTCCTCCAGAATTGCCCTGGAGTTTGAGCGTAAAGACGAGCGCACGCACTGCAATATTGCCGATGTGAGCGGGAAGAAGCTGAAGGTCAGTATCGTGTTTGCATCCGCTGCGCGATAGCATTGCCGCTGCGGCGAAACTCCCGACTCGTGTATGCAAGGTTGTCTGCCACCGCTCGCCTGCGGCCTATGGGCTAACGAGCGCGGCGTTGACCGCTCGGTGATACTCTATGCCCGACCTGAGATTCTGCAGTAATCCATTCTACAAGTGATGTGCGCATGAAGAGAGGGCTATGAGCAGATTGAGCTGCGTTGTTGGCGTTGGCGTCTTGCTGAGCGTGTCGGCTGTTTGCGGATTTGGGCAGCAGCAGAAACTGCCGGCTGATGATCTGACGCCGAACTATAAGGTCCCGGAACAGGAGACCGATTTCGTCAAGCGCGTCGAGATGGTTCCGATGCGCGACGGAGTGAAGCTGTACACCGTGATCGTGATCCCGAAGGGAGCGCATGATGCGCCGATCTTGCTGACGCGTACGCCGTACGACGCGGCCGCACCGGGCGGCGCGCTCGAAGAGCGGACGCATGATTGAAGCCCTGCCGCTTGAGCGACGAAGTCTTCGTCGAAGCGGGCTATATCCGCGTGTATCAGGATGTGCGCGGGAAGTACGGCTCCGAAGGGCGCGTACCTGATGACGCCGCCGCCGGTGAACTCGGGCTACAACCCCAGCGGGCGCGGACGACACAACGGATGCGTACGACACGATCGACTGGCTGGTGAAGAATGTGCCGGAGTCGAACGGGCGCGTGGGGATGATCGGGTCCAGCTACGAGGGCTTCACGGTGGTGATGGCGCTGCTGAATCCGCATCCCGCGCTGAAGGTGGCTGCGCCGGAGAGCCCCATGGTCGATGGCTGGATGGGCGACGACTGGTTCCACTACGGCGCATTTCGCCAGCCGAATATTGATTACATGCTGGGCCAGACCACCAATCGCGGCGAGGGCGTGCGCGTGCCGCGTGAGGGCCGCGACGACTATACGAACTTTCTTAACGCGGGCTCCGCGGATGCATTCGCCAAGGCGGAAGGGCATGGAGCAACTGCCGTTCTGGCGCGTGATGGTCGATCATCCCGCTTACGACGGGTACTGGCAGAGCCAGGCGCTGGACAAGCTGATTGCGCAGAAGCCGCTTACCGTGCCGACGATGTGGGAGCAGGGCCTGTGGGACCAGGAGGACATGTGGGGCGCGATCCATTCCTATCGCGCGTTGAAGGCGAAGGGCACGCCGGATTCCATGAACCACCTGGTGATGGGGCCATGGTTCCATAGCCAGGTGAATCGCGAGGGCCGCGCGCTGGGTCCGCTGGTGTGGGCGACCGATACGACGGCGCAGTGGCGCAAGGATGTGCTGCTGCCGTTCTTCAATCAATATCTGAAGCCCGGCTCGCCGAATGCCGATACTCCACCAGTCCTGATTTACAACACCAGCGAAGACCGCTGGGAGCGGCCGCCGGTGTTTCCGGCGAGTTGCGAGAAAGGATGCCCGGTTCCATCGAAGCCGCTCTATCTCGAGGCGGACGGCAACTTATCGTTCGACGCGCCGGCAGCGGGCATAGCAAAGTACGACGAGTATGTTTCCGATCCGGCGAAGCCAGTGCCCTATCGGCCGCGGCCGGTAGTGGCTTCGGACATCACGGCTGGAGAACATGGCTGGTGACGGATCAGCGCTTTGTAGATGGACGCCCCGACGTGCTGACCTATGAGACGGAGCCGCTGAAGACGGCGATGAAGCTTTCCGGCGAGCCGGAGGTGCACCTGGTGGCTTCGACCAGCGGCACGGACTCGGACTGGGTGGTGAAGCTGATTGATGTGCAGCCGGATCGAATTGCGCCGCCGGTCGAGATGGGCGGCTACGAGCTTACCGATTGCGACCGATATCTTTCGCGGGCGTTACCGGACGAGCTTCGAGCATCCGGAGGCGATCAAAGCGAACGAGCCACTGCCGTATGTATTTGGGCTGCCGATGGTGAACCATACGTTCCTGCCCGGGCATCGGATCATGGTGCAGGTGCAGTCCACGCTGTTCCCGCTCTACGACCGCAACCCACAGCGGTATGTGCCGAATATCTTTGAAGCCAAGCCGCAGGATTATGAAAAGGCAACGCGAACGGATATGGCATACGCCGGGTGAGGCAAGTTACATCAGCCTGCCGGTGGTGCCAGCGACGAACCCGTAGCTCGAGAACTCCGAGTGCAGGGCCCGCTGCTGTTTCGGGCTCCGCAATGAGCTATGCTTGGGCCGTGTGCCGCCTGCTTTTGTTGCTGACTTTGTGTGTCCCGCTGGTTTTCGGGCAGAACGCTTCTGCGCAAAGCCAGGAGCGCTGATCGGCTGCTCAGCAGTGCGATCGAAGCCCAGCAGCGCGGCGACCTTCCGACCGCAATCCGGGATTACGAGAAAGTGCTGCGGTTGAAGCCCGAGGATGGCGGAGGTCCGGGTGAACCTTGGGCTGCAGCTTTGGCCGATAGCGGCAGATTTGACGACGCTATCGCGCAGTATCGTCAGGCGCTTCCTGAGGTCGCGGATAAAAATGCCATTCAATTGAATATCGGACTCGCATATTACAAAAAAGGCGATCTTGCAGCGGCGAGCCGCGAGTTTAACGATCTTCATCAGCATCAGCCGGAGAATGTGCAGATCGCGATTCTTCTTGGCGACAGCGAAGTGCGGCTGGGGCGGGGAAGCGAAGCGGCAGAGATGCTGAGTCCGATGGAAGCGGCGAATGCGGGCAATCCTGATTTTGAATATGTGTTCGGAACAGCGCTGATACAGGCCGGCAAGCGGCGGGAGGGCGCGCAGAAGCTCGGCGAGCTTGCGGAGCGAACACAAAATCCGGACGCGTATCTGCTGGCCGGGTCGACCTTCCTGGACCTGAATGACTATGAACGCGCACGCCAGAATCTTGAGGCGGCGCTTCGGCTGAAGCCGAGTCTTCCTCATATCTATACGTTGACCGGCATGGCGCGGGACGACGTGGGTGACCAGGACGCGGCGGAGACGGCGCTCCGCGAAGCAGTGCGGCAGGATCCGAATGACTTTAACGCCAATTTGTATCTTGGATCGATACTTTATAAGCGGCGAGCGATGGATGAGGCGAAGCCGTATCTGGATCGCGCACTGGCGTTGAATCCTTCCTCGTCGATGGCGCGGTATGAAGTGGCGATCTGGAACAGCAAGTCGGGGCACTATGACGAAGCAGCGAAGGACCTGGAACAGGTGACGCGGACTGATCCGAACTGGCTTGAGCCGCATGTGGAGCTGGCGAATGTTTACTATCGTCTCCATCGTCCGCAGGACGGCGCCAAGGAACGAGAGACCGTGGCCCGGCTCACGGCCCAGCAGCAGAGTAAAGGGCCGGGCGTGCCGTAACGCATTGTCTAGTTGGGGTAGGGCTCATTCGGTTTCACGACGCGGATCTGATGATCCGTGAAACGCAGAAGGCCATTCGGTAACGATTCCTGTGGCATATGGCAGCTTGCGCATCGCGACTTCGCAACCGGGCAGGCTTTCGGATGCGTCGATATTGCGGCGGTTGCTGCGGACGGACTATGGCAGGCCAGACATTTCGCATCGTAGTAAGAAATATCCCGGACAACATTCTGATGCGGATCGTGACAGGCGACGCAACTGATGCGGGGATCGGCGCCGTTGAAGCATCTGCTGTTGGCCAGACGATAAGGCTGGAAGCGAACGTCGGCCTGGCCTTCCAATGGGCGCGCACTACAGTTTCCCAGCTGCGGTGGCATTGACCGCAGAAGTTTGAAATGTCCTCTGACTGCAGCTTGCCGAGCGATGGCGGAATGGGCGCGGAAGCGCTTCCGGAGAGCATCCCGGCTGCGTGGGCCTGCGCTCCCAGGTGACAACGCTCGCAGGCCAGGCCGGGATGTACTGCCTTCAAATCGAGCTGGTGATCGTGAAGGGCATTGGTGCTGTGGCAGTTGAAGCATGCTTTTGCCTCGTCCATGCCGATGGGGCGCCCAATTGCCTCTTCGATGTTCTTCGGAGTCATGTGTTCATCGCCGGTCGTGATTTCGAGCGCATGAATGGAGGGATAGTAGCTGACTCTGCTTTCATAGAGATTGCCGTTGCGCTCGAGCACCCAGGTCTGCGCCTGGGCTCCCATGGCCCATACGATGGGAATGGAGACCGTCTTTGTTCCATCGCTCACGACGTAAGTGCTTCGGCCATTCTTCGTGACGACCGAATAGGAATAGCCGTCCTTGCGATACGTCAGGCTGGGGTGGGCAGCGAGCACATCGTTATGGGACGGCAGCTCCATGGCATGAGCCATCGGCGTTGCGGGCTGGGGAAGGGCCTGTTCCTCATGACAGGTGGCGCAGGTTGCGGCGGGCTTCTGCTGGTGCGATTGTGCGCGTAGCGCCAGGCAGACAAAGAGGAGAGACAGCAGTAACAGAGAATTACGGGGCCGCAACTGGAGCCGCTCCTTGTTGTGAGATCGCCAGAGACATGAGCCGTTCCCGTCGAGCATCTTCGCTCCGTCCGAGCTTGGAATAAGCCTTGGTCAGCGCCAGATGCGCCTCCAGATTACCCGGCTGGGCCTGGAGCACGCTCTCAAGATGCGGCAGGCCGGCATTCAAATCGCCGGTTTCCATAAGCGCCTTGCCGTAGACAAGCTGGGCCATGGGAAGGGAGGGGTCTTCTTCTGCCGCCATCTTAGCGTCGTCGAGGGAGGCTGCGTAGTCGCCCTGAAGCTCGAGAGCCCAGGCGCACATGGCATGAGCGGTGGCATTGCGCGGTGAGATGGCCAACTCCCGATGGAACTGGTCGACAGCCTCGTCCGGGTTTGTGGGGAAGAGCAGATATCCATAGAGATAGTGAATGTCGGGGGCCGAAGGCTGCTCGATGAAGATCGCCTGAAAGGCCTGCCGGCTCGCGTCGTAATTCTTCTGCATGAGCAGGATGGCAGCGTGGCCGACGGCCGAAAGGAGCGGCGTTTGATCGGGCGGAACCGTTTCGGGGAACTGGTTGCGGCGCAGGGCCGCCAGGCCAACGGCGATTGCGAGATCCGGACTGTCGGCGCCTTGCTGAATGAGCAAGGTGAATTTCGCGAGCGCTTCCTCGAAGCGGCCGAAATGGGTGAGCAGCAGAGCCTCGTGGTAGTAGAGGATCTGCGCATTCCTGGGCTGGTTCGCTGCGCCGAGTGATTCGGCCAGCTCCAGATCCTGCAGGGCCTGCGGGTACGCGCCGAGATTGAATTCGCAGAGGCCTCTCAACGCGAAGGCGGGGGCAGCCTTAGGAGTGAGTTGCAGATACCGCGTCAATGCGTCGCTGGCAGGCTGGTATTGATTCTGGTCGTACTGCAGGATGCCGAGGAACCACCAGCCGTCCGGCCAGTTCGGATTTTTCTCTGTAGCCTTTTTGTAGAGATCGATTGCTCTTGGCGTATCGCCCTGCTGTCGCGCGGCGTCGGCGCCGGCTGCGAGGGAGGCGAATTCATCGGTCTGGGCCCTGGCGGGTAGTAGAAGAGCGACCGCAATCAGGACCATGCAGCAGCAGATCCTGGCGGCGAAACCTCGCGCCCGATGATCGGGATCGGCGAGACAGGTTCCGGCGGATGACGGACGAACCGGATATGGTCCATGGAACAACTCGTAGTCCCTGCAGCCATTTAGCCGTTGAACGGCCGGCCGGAGCTTTGTCCCGGCATCGTGGTAATCGACATCGAAACAGCGGCTGCGCCAGTAAGCCTACACCATCGTTGTGGAGATCCCGGGGCGCATTTTGGACCTCCCCGGCAGGTAACGTGCCTTGCAAAGGATGCCGCCGATTTTTTGTTGACAGTCCTGATGCGTGGGGAGTAATAACCTTATTCCAGAGCGTGTTAACGATAACACGTCTTGACTAAGGGACACTCAATAGAGCAGGCTGGAACAGCTCTGCGCACTGTGGCGAAGCAAGCGACAGAAACAACAAGCTCCGATCGCGCGCAGTGACTAGACAAAGAGAAACGTGCAAGGCCGGTGGTCTCAGCACGGAATGCGGAAAACGTTTTGGGGAGGCTTTATGCAACATGCAAGGATTGGGAAGGGTAGGGAGCAGGCTGTGCGCGAAACTCGCGCTGGTAGTGGCACTGCTTGTATTTGCATTGCCGGGAATGGCGCAGCAGCTTACCGGCACCATCAGCGGCACGGTATTCGATACTGCCGGAGCTGCCGTTCCGAACGCCAGCGTGGCATCTGAAAAACCAGGCCAGCGGGGATACCCGCACCACTGTTACGGATGGCAGCGGGCACTTCGTCATTACCGCCGTCCAGCCCGCGACCTATTCGGTCAGCATCGCGGCAAGCGGCTTCCGGAGCTGGCAGGAAAACGACATCGTGATGAACCAGGGCGATGCCCGCCAGATTCCGAATATCAAGCTGCAGGTCGGCGGAAACACCACGAGCGTCGAGGTGATCGGCGGGGGAGCGGCCGTGGTGCCCACCGATACGCCTGAGATCAGCACGTCGCTCAACGAGAAGATGATCAACGATTTTCCGCTGCAGGGCCGCGATGCCGGCGAGCTGCTGAAAATCATGCCGGGCATGGCGCTGAACAATCCTGGCGGCACCGGATCCAGCTTCAATGACAAGATTGTCGGCTCCAACAACGGTCCGGTCGGAGCTTATTCATCGAACGGCACCCAGCCCAACGGCACCATGGCCTACATGCTGGATGGCGCCAACCTGGTCGATCCGGGAAACTTCGGGACCCAGATCGCGAACATCAACCAGGACATGGTCGGCCAGATCAAAATGCTGATGTCGAATTACAGCGCCGAATATGCCAAGGGACCCTCGATCTTTCAGGCATTCAGCAAGAGCGGCGGCCGCGACTTCCACGGCGAGGCCTACCTCTATACCCACAACTCGGTCCTGGATGCCGTCGATGCCTTTACCAAGAGCCAGGGTGGAAACAACGCGGCGGAAAGCTATTACTACATGGGCGGCAACGTGGGCGGTCCTGTGCTGCTGCCCAAGCTCGGATTCAACCGCAACCGCAACAAGCTCTTCTTCTGGGGCGGCTACGAGTACATGAAGCAGCAGCCCGCCGGCTCGATCATCAACTACAACGTGCCCAATGCGGCGCAGCTTGCTGGCGATTTCAGCAATACGGGAATCGATCCGAACGCCGTGAAGCAGTGGCCAAAATTCTACGACCAACTGACACAAAACGCGCCGGCGGGCGGCGGGCCTACGGGATTTCCAACGTCAGATATAGACCCCAACATCCCGGGCATTCTGGCGCTTTATCCGAAGACCAAACAGACGCCTTCGTCGGCGAACGGCTACAGCAACTACCAATATGTAAATACCTCGCCGGAAAACCGCTGGGAGGCGACCGGCAAGCTGGACTACGCGCTCAGCGACAACACCAAGCTGACCGGCTCCTATACCTATCAAAAAGAATCTGACCTGGCGCCGATCTCCATCTGGTGGGCGACCCCGAACACACTACCGTATCCAAGCCCGGGCGCATCGAACACGGTCACTTACGTCATCCTGACCAACCTTACCCACGTCTTCAATCCCACAACGACGAACGAGACGGTCTTCACCTGGTCCCATTTCGTCAACCCATACACGCTGTCGAATCCGTCGGCCGTCTCGCGGAGCAAGAACAATTTCAACGTTCCCGGACTCTTCGGTCACACGACGGACCAGATTCCGAACTTCAACCCGGATGACTGCTGCAGCGAGCAGATGGCCAGCCTGAACTATTATCCGATGTCGCCGGGCACCTTTGGCGGCGTCAAGCAGGTGCCTGCTGTTTACGACAACTTCACCAAGGTGCTGGGGAACCACACGGTGAAGGTTGGTTTCTATTGGGACGACAGCCGCAACAGCCAGAACAGCAGTTCGCCGGACAACGGTAGCTTCAGTTTCGAGACCTACGGTCAGAACTCGACCACCAACCTTGTCGCCGACGTCATGCTCGGTAACATCAATAACTACCAGCAGCAGAACAAGCTTGTGCCCACGAATACCCATTACCATCAGGTCTCGTTTTACGCGCAGGATTCCTGGAGGGGTAGCCCGCGGCTGACCATGAATTACGGCGTCCGCTTTGACCACATCGGCCAATGGTATGGCATCGACTCGGGGCCTGGCTTTCAGGTTTGGAACCAGGCCGCTTACGACCAGAACCCGACAGCACCGAATGCCGGAATCCTATGGCACGCTCTTAACTCCAGTGTGCCCATCTCGGGCTTTAAGACGCCGCTGTTCTACTGGGCACCGCGCGTCGGCTTTGCCTATGACATCTTTGGCACCGGCAAGACTGTCTTCCGCGGCGGCTTCGCCGTTTACCGCTACCAGGCGACCAGCGAAACCGCCAGCGCGTTTGGCGGGCCGTTCGGATCGTTCACCTACAAGAACAACACTCCGTTCAACGGATACGCGAGTGTCGCCGGGTCTGACGCCTCCTTCTTCCGTATCTCAGAACGGATCGAGTATTGACGTGATGCAACAGGGCGATGACCGCGCCCCGTTCACGAACGACTGGAATGCCACTATCTCCCAGGCGCTGCCCCATCGTTCGTTGATGGAGGTCTCCTACGTGGGCAATCGCAGTGCGAACGAATACATGGATGGCAGCAACAGCAATCTATTCAACCTGAACAACAACCATCTCGGAAGCTTCTTCGGCGCGGATCCGAAACTGGGCAGGCCCGTTTCGCCGCAGCGCCATCCGTGTGCCGGCAACGGCGCTCACGACTGGATCGCTTTACTGCCAGAACGATCCCGCTGCCTATACTCCCAGCTTTAACGCCACGGACTATAAGCCTCTAACGACTATCAGAATGTCTATCTGCTGACGCACGCGCCTTACTCGAACTACAACTCACTGCAGGTCTCATTCACCAAGCAGAGCGGCCCGATCACTTTCCTGGCGAACTACACCTTCTCCAAGGTGCTGGGCATTCGGGATGGCGGATCAAACAACGGTCCCGGGAACGGCGCTGCCAACGACCCATTCGTCTTGCGCAACAACTACGGTCCGCTGGACTATGACCACACTCACATCCTGAACCTGACCTATAACTGGAACCTGCCCAGCCCGATTCACAGCGACAACTTTGCCATGCATCTGGCGGGCGGGGCGGTGAACGGCTGGCAGCTCTCCGGCTATACAGCCTTCCAGAGCGGCGGGCCCATCCAGGGCAAACTGGGCACCTCTCTCAATGCCCAGTATCCCAAGCGGCTTAACGGTGCCGACCAGTCCAGCATCCCGACCTGCCGGACAACAGTTACCTGATGCCGAATGGGCTGCGCGCGTGACATCCGTCAACCCATCCGTGTGGTTCGGCACGGATGCTGTCAAGGCGCTGATTCCTCGCATCACCTGCAACCCGACCGCGAATCTGCGCCAGGGACAGCGATTCAATCCAAACTGCTTCGCGCCTCCTGCCTTCGGGACGCAGGGCGCGAATGTCCTGCCCTACATCCGCAATCCCAACTACTGGGATAGCGATCTGGGCATTTACAAAAACTTCCATATCACGGAGAGCCGGTATATTCAGATTCGCGCCTCTGCGACGAACTGGCTCAATCATCCGCTGCGGCAGTTTGGGCTGGCGAAACAACAGTGATGGGCAACTCAGCTTTGTTCAGACCTCCAACGCTACCTGCTCGGGTTGCGTCGACTCGAAGGGCAACCCACTTCAGGTCACGTCGCTGTCGCAGACCAACACCAACGCGCTAACGACCGGAACTCCTGCCTTCAAGACAGGGTTCACGGTTCGTCACGCTGGCGGCGAAGTTCTACTTCTAAGTAAGTCTTGCCATACAATCCTGACGGGGCGGCTCACTCCCGCCCCGCTTTTCTTTTCAGACATGATGCATCTCTGCAGGCCCGTTCAAGTCGTCGTCTCGCTGGTCTTCCTGCTTGCTGTTTCTCCGCTCATCGCCCAGACGCCGAACGCTGCCATTCATTTCGATCTGCAGAAGATTCCATTTCGTCTTGAGCCCGATGAGACTCCGGCGAAGAATGCGCCCGAAGCGATGGCTGGCGGCGTTGCCGTCTTTGACTACAACGGGGATGGGCGTCCTGACATTTTCTTCACGAACGGCGCAAATATCGCGACGCTGAAGAAGGATGCCGCCGAAATACAGGAACCGGTTATTTCGCAACGACGGCAACGGCGTTTTTACAGACGTGACCGACAAGGCGGGTCTGGCAGGGACCGGCTACGACATCGGCGTTGCTGTCGGCGACTACGATAACGATGGGCATCCAGATTTGTTTGTTGCGGGCGTCTACAAGAACACGCTCTACCACAACAATGGCGATGGAACCTTTACGGATGTCACGGCTAAGGCTGGTCTCGATCACTCGGTCGATCCGCAATACGGCCCGCTGTGGGGTCTTACTGCCGCGTGGGTAGATGTGAATGGGGACGGGCTGCTCGATCTTGTTTGTCGTCAATTACATGCAGTGGAAGTACACGGACAAGCCGCTGTGCTCGTATCGTGGCGTTGCCGACTATTGCCATCCGCGCTTTTATAAGCCTCAGCCGGACCAGTTGTTCCTGAATAAAGGAAACGGAGTTTTTGAAGATGTGTCGGCTGCATGGGGGATCCGTGAGCACCCGGGCAAAGGGATGGGCGTTGGCGTAGCTGATTACGACCTGGATGGCCGGCCTGATCTGTTTGTCACGAATGACGCATCGTATAACTTTCTCTTCCACAATCTGGGCAATAAGTTCGAGGAATCCGCTTTCAATGCCGGCGTCGCGTTGACGGAGGATGGCGGCTTTATCTCGGGAATGGGGCTGGATTTTCGCGACTTTAATAACGACGGCTATCCTGATATTGCTTATGTCGCGCTCAACAATCAGACCTTCCCCCTACTGCAAAATACCGGCAAGGGCGATTTCCAGGAAGTGACAACGCCGAGCGGAATGCGAGAAGCCAGCATCAAAATGGCCGGCTACGGCGCGGGCTTCTACGACTTCGACAATGATGGGTGGAAGGACCTGTTTGTCACGCGCGGCCATGTGGAGTCGATGCCGGTCCCGGGAGCGGAGATTGACCAGTACAACACCGTCTTTCGCAATCCAGGGAAGAGCGGGAAATGGACCGCGATGACGGCTGAAGCGGGTCTGGACGCCTCGCCTGGCGCGCGGCATCGTGGGTGCGCCTTCGGTGATCTGGATGGCGATGGCCGGATCGATGTTGTCGCTACGGGACTTGAGGCAGACGCAGAAATCTGGATGAACCGAAGCAAAGGATCAGGCCACTGGCTGGATATCGCGCTGCGCGGAACAAAAAGCAACCGCGACGGGATTGGTGCCAGAATCAAGGTGGTCTCCGACAGCCTGACCCAGTACAACCACATGACCACCAGTGTGGGATACGCATCTTCGAGTGATGGCCCGGTGCACTTTGGTCTGGGCCCGGATACCGTGGCCAAGACGATTGAGATTACGTGGCCGTCAGGCATTGTGCAGGTTCTTCACGACACACATGCGAATCAGCTCATCAAGGTCACGGAACCCCCGCATTGATGCTTACTCACACCATGGAGATTGCTTTTGTATCCGGTACGTTCGATTCGAAACTGTCTCTTCGTTCTCTTCTGCTTTGTAGTTAGCTTTGGGCTCTATGCAACGGGAGCACGAGCTGCTATTCATATCGACTCGATCCCACCGGAGTTACAGTCGGACTTCTTTCGTATCTCGATTCAGGGCCAGCGAAGCCGCAGCTTTCATGCTGTTACCGGCTACTATCTCCTGAATTTCGAGCTCACGGGTCCGGTCACTATCTCTGTCAAAGCAAGCGATTCTCATTTTTGGGATAAGGGTGTCGAAGTGCAGCCGATGCGGCTTGGCATACGGCCGCGCCGCGTTGGAGATACCATCACGTTTCCTATCTCGGGGCCGGGAAAATACGTGATCACGCGTCCGGGCGATCATTTTGCAGATGCGAAGATGCTGTTTCTCTTTGCGAACGGGCCCGAGCGGGCGGTTTCTTCCACGGAAGCAGGACTTCGGTATTTTGCCGCCGGGGTCCATCACGAAAACATTGATGCGCATGATGGAGACCGGATCTATCTCGCACCTGGAGCAGTTATTTTCGGGTCTCTGAATATCTGGCAGGTTCACGACGTGCACGTCTTTGGCCGTGGAACCATCATCTATGACGGGCCGCAGAACCCGAATGACGATGAAGGCTGGATGCACAAGCCCAACTGGCACTGCATCGTGATGGACAATGCCCGCAACATCGAGATTGACGGCATTACCTGCATCGTGCGCAGCCGTACCTGGCAGATCCAGATGCGCGATTCACGGAAGATCGGCTTCTATAACGTAAAGGTCATCGGCGGCAGCCGGAACAATGCGAATCAGGACGGCATGGACTGGCTGGGCGGAGGAGATACCACCGTCGCTGACAGCTTCATCCGCGCCGCGGATGATGACTTCGCATTCGAAGGAAACTGGGATGGATACAGCCGCGAAGCCATGGAAAAGCCGGGACACGATGTATCCAATATCACGATTCGTGATTCGGTCGTGTCTACGAGTATTTCGAATATTATGCGGGTGAATTGGCCGCATAAGCATTTCAATAGCTATCACGTGCAAATGACGAACATGGATGTTCTGCATACAGGCTTCGGCGCTTGCGGAGTGCCGTTTGCCGTCTTTGAACTGTGGGCGGATCCCGGAGGAAGCGGATCTCATAGTGATTATCTTTTGCAGAATATCCGTCTGGATGATTGGTATTCACTGGTGGGGATACGACAGCCGGGCCCTGAGGTACGTGATATTCGCTTTCGTGACGTATGGGCGATGGACTCACCGGCGATGGTTTCCTCCGCGCTCGCTGGCGAGGTGCGGGATATATCGTTCAAAGACGTTGTTGTGAATGGCCGGCCCGCGATGGACAAAGCAGGGATTCCGCTGGCTCTATCGGGCGGCGCAGCGGAACCGGAATTTAGTTTGGGTTCGCTGGATGCTAGGTTTTCCTATCAGGCCGGAGCGCTGCATGCGCGAATGCCAATCCACTTCCGCGCTAACGATCGTGACGGGCTTAAGTATCAGTGGCTGTTCGGCGACGGTGGGACCGCAACGGGCGCAGAGGTACAACATGCCTTTCCCGACGCGCAAGGAACATTGTTAGATGGCTCGGGGCAGTATCGCGTTTTGCTGCATGTGACGGACGCCAAAGGGAACGAAAGCTGGAGTTCGCGTTCGGTGGTGATTGCAAGCCACGCAAGAGCTCCGGTCGCGCCTGCGCAGCCGCTTGTCCCCGGGTGGAATCTGTCGAAACTAGCAGGCGGGCAAACGCAGTATGACGGCTACATCGATGTGCCGGTCGATGGCGGCTACACATTCACCTTTCTGACCAGTACAACAGCACAGATGACCATTGACGGTAGCTCAATCGTCAGAAGTCCGGAAATGCAGCCGCAGGTATGCGGTTCGATCGGCAATGCGGTTCAACCGCTACGGTTGAGCCTCGTGCTCCAGCGTGGTCTTCATCGCTTCTCCATCGTGAAAGGAACTGAGCCGGAAAATGCAATTACGACGCCTGCCAACGGGCCGTATTTGCTGTGGGAAGGCCCGCAGCAAGAGAGCGAGCAAGTGCCAGAGACGGCGATCCATCACTAGAACCTGGGCGCCACCTTTGGATTAGAGCATTTTCGCGTTTAGACGTGTGGCCGGTAGCGAACCACTAGTTGCCGGCCCAATACTGATTGAAGCCGATGTAGTCAGAGGGCATGGCCGCGAGAATCTTGCGGCGCATTTCAAGCAGATCGACCGTGCCGATTGTCTTGTAGATGACCTTGCCGCTGGGGTCGAGCACGATGGTATAGGGCACAGCCGACTGCCATGTGGGGTCGAACGCTGCCTGAAGCTTTTCCGTGTCGTCAGAGGCGAAAAGCAGATTTCGGCTCGTCGCGTGCTTCTTCTGAAGGAAGCGCAGGACGGAGGGTTCTTCATCCGGCATGTTGGCGGAAACAGTCACGAGGTTGAAGTCGCGGTTACCGTACATGCGGTAGGTGTCCTGCAGGTCAGAGAACTCGGCCAGGCAGGATCCGCACCAGGTGGCCCAGAAGTCGATGAGAGTGACTTTTCCGGCGTTGTTGGCGCGCAGCTTTTTGAGCCCCACAGCATCGATCTTTTCCAACTGAACCGGCTCGGCCTCGATCCGTCGGTCTGTCTCTTCACGTTGTGCGGATTTCTCCGGCCACTTCGTCGAGCAGCCGAAGACGCCGGTATGCGTGACCTGCACTGCCTTCCCGGCGAGGACTGCATCAATCGCGTTCTGCGCATCGTGCGTCTTGACCTTCTCGATACGGTAGCTATTGTCAAAGCGTCCCTGATAGCGAAGGTGACGGGTCTTGTCGAAGACGAAGACGTGGGGCGTTGCCTGTGGGCCGTACGCACTGGTGACCGACGGCGTGTCGCCTGCATAGAGATAAGGGTAGTGAAGATGCTTATAGGCGACGCGAATCTTCATGTCGTCGAGCGTATCGCTGACGTCGGAGGAGTCGAGCTCATCGATCCGAATGGCTTTTGGGTCGTTCCCCTGAATGGCGACCACGGCCACGCCCTTCTTGCCGTAATCCTCGTAGAGCTGCTCGATGCGGCGCTCATACATTTGTGCGATAGGACAGTGATTGCATGTGAAGATCACGGCAAGGACCGGACTGGCTGCGTAATCACTGAGTTTATGAGTCTTGCCGTCCACCCCGGGGAGTGCGAAATCCGGAGCTGCAGAGCCCACCGCGAGGATGGGATGTGCAGACTGCGCCCAGAGAGGCATGGAGATGAGCAATAGAAAAAGAGTTGTCAGAGCGCGACGCATCGTTCCTCCATCCACCGGATGCAGATTCAGGTACTTCTTGCGGCGTACCAGTTTGAATCAACCAAAGGTGAAAGCGCAACCCCAAGTATTTGCGTAGCTGCAAAGCAAACGTTTGTCGCGGTCTTCGCTACTGTTCCATCACGCCATAGGCAAAGCGCGGCGGCAGCCGGCAGCCATTGCGTTCGATCCACGCAAGTGTGAGCGCCTGCGGTATCACCAGAGCTAGTGATGCTCTCCCATGGCTCGGCAACTGGATCGATACGGACTGGCAGGAGTTTATCGGTGCGATCATGGGCTTCATTCGACACCAGGACTACACGTCCACCTTTGCGGTTGCATTCGGCGGCCAGCTTGATTCCCAGGTCGGCGGCGCGGCCTACAGCGAAGATCATGGCGACGTGTGTCGCATCGGTGTCGAGGTTCGGGCCGTGTTTGAAACCCGCACCGGTGTGCGGCGCGGCACGAAAGCCGCTCATCTCCCGGATGGTGAGTGCGCCCATCCATGCGGCACCGAAGGCTCCGCCTCGGCCTATGACTTCGAGATTGGCCGCGCCACGGCAGAATTCCTCGATGGAATGTCTAATCGGAAAGATTCTATCGATGCTGTTCTCCATGACTACAGCGGCGTGATCCGCGTCGGCCTGCCACGCACGGCCGACAAGCTCCGCAGCCAGGATGATGCCGGCGGCGGCGGAGTTGGTGTAGGTCTTGGTGGCGTTGCCGTACTCCGGCCCGGCAAGAATGGGCAGGCGATGTTTTGCCAGTTGCCAGCAGGTACTGGAAGGGTTGTTGCAGACGAGGGCGAGCGGGCCTCCAGTGCCCTCCTTCATCAACGCGACGAGCTCTGCGCTCTCTCCCGAAGTGGTGACCAGTACGGAGAGCACCGCGTCCTTCTGTACACCGCGTGCGTAGTGCAGCCACTCACCCGCATCCACGGCAAATGCCGATCTTCCATTTGCCTGCAGGTGCGTGGTCGCAGCAATGGAAGCGCAGAGCGAGCCGCCCATGCCAATGAAGATCACCGGCGCGGGGTTATTTCCGGCGACGTCGTGCGCATAGCGAAGCTGACGGCGTATCTCGTCATCGCTCTTGTAGGCGGCGATCAGCTCGCGGAGTTTACCAGGCTGCTGGCGGCACTCATATTCAAGGACCTGGATGCCGTTCATAGCGAGAAGTTCGTCCGAAGGTTTGACTCCTGCTATCCAACGCGGCTGATCAGTGGTCTCTGCCATGTCTTATTCGCAACCTCTTCATGCCAGTCGAATCGAGGGTATCATTTGGCAATCCGCTTCCTTGGAGGAAGTCGTTGGCTGCTGAACAGTTGAACGTTCGAAGCGCGTTCCTGGTGCGCGTTTCCTTTATTGCCGGGCTGGGCGGCATTCTTTATGGATTCGATGTGGGCATTATCGCGGCAGCACTGCTGTTTGTGCGCAACACGTTTGGATTGTCCACACGTCTGCAGGAGATCGTCGTCAGCGTAGTTCCGGCGGGCACCATGTTCGGCGCGATCGTCGGAGGCATTCTGTCGGACCGGCTGGGACGGCGCGCGACACTGCTCTGGTCCGGAGTGATCTTCATTGTGGGTTCCATACTTGCTCCGCTTTCGCCGAATGTTGTCGCGCTGATCGCTGCGCGCTCACTACTGGGATTCGCCATCGGGTTCACGTCTGTCACCGCGCCGATCTATGTATCGGAGCTGTCACCGCCGCATTTGCGCGGAACGCTCATCGGCATGTACCAGTTCGCGCTCACACTGGGGATCGTTTTCGCGAACCTAATCGGATACTGGTTCTCCGCAGAGCAGTCGTGGAGGTTGATGTTTGCCACCGGCGTGCTGCCCGCGGCGGTGTTCCTTGGGCTGGTATTCACGGTGCCTGAAAGTCCACGGTGGCTTTTCATCAAGGACCGGGTGCGGGAGGCGGAACGCGTGCTGCTTTCCTACACAGATGAGCGAGGCGCGCAGCTTCTGCTGAATGACATTCATCATGCGGTCGTGAACAGGCAAAGTCAGGAGAGGTGGAGCACGCTATTCATGGTGGCTCGGCGCGGGCTCGTCATTGCCGTAGGCTTTGTCGTACTGCAACAACTGTGCGGCATCAATACGGTTATCTACTATGGACCGCAAATATTCGCATTGTCGGGAATCGACTCGAACCAGCACGCGATTCTCGCGTCGGTGCTGGTTTCGGTGGTGAATATGCTCGCCACGGTGGTCGCTCTGTTTCTTGTCGACCGGATCGGACGAAAGCCATTGCTATACGCAGGCGTCGGCGGCATGCTGGCTTCGCTGCTGGTCCTTGCGTTCACATTTGGCCACCAGGCAAAGGCAACGCAGGCGACGGGCATCGCAGCCGTGGTGTGCCTGATGGCCTATATCGCCTGTTGCGCGGCGAGCATGGGACCGATTGCATGGATCCTGGTGGGCGAGGTGTTCCCGCTCCAGCTACGGAGCCGGGGAGCGGCCGCGGCAACGCTTGGTTATGGCGTCTCCAACACGCTGGTGTCACTGAGTTTCCTCAGCGTGATCCATCGCATCGGGAATGCCTGGACCTTCGGAGTTTTCGCTCTGTTCTGCGTGGTCACATTGCTCTTTACGCGCTTCGTCATTCCGGAGACGAAGGCGCTCGAACTGGAGAGTATCAGCGCATGATCACTGCGCTCATGACGATATGACACAGCCGACCCATCTGCTCGGTGTCGATATTGGCGGGACGAACGTGCGCGTGGCGCTTTCGGACGCTAAGGGAGAGATTGTTGCGCGTACATCCGCGACGACCACGAATATGCGTGATGCTGAAAGCGTCGTCCGGCAGATCGGTGAATGCGCGCAGCAACTGCTGCTAGACGCGAATCTTCCGCTGGGACGGATTGCCGCTATCGGAGCAGGCGCTCCAGGGCTGACCAATGCAGAGACCGGGGTTGTGATCGCGACCTCTTATCTGATGGGCTGGCGCGATGTCCCTTTGAAGGCGATGCTTGAGGATGAGCTGGAGATTCCGGCGTCTGTCGATAACGATGTGAACCTGGGTGCGCTGGGTGAGAGCCGCTTTGGCGTGGGCCGCGGTTGCCCGGAGTTTGTGTTTCTCGCGATCGGGACAGGAGTAGGCGCCGGGATCATAGTAAAGGGCGAGCTGTTTCAGGGGGGGGCATGGACGGCGGGTGAGATTGGCTACATGCTGGTGCCCGGTGTTTCCGAAGAGCCGGCCGCACTCGGTAAACCGGGCGGTCTCGAAGGAGTTGTCGGAGGCGAAGGTCTGCGCACGCAGTGGCGATCCGAGTGGAGTACGGAGAAGACGCAGCTATCGCAGGAGCTGACCGCAACAGAGATCTTTGACGCAGCGATTGCCGGCGATGGTCTGGCGAATGTCCTGCTGGATCGCGCCGCGCGCGCATTGGCTTACACGATCTTCGACATCACACTGATCCTGAATGCACCTCTCTATGTGCTCGGAGGCTCGGTCGGACTGCACGCCGCGCTGCGCGAACGGACACAAGCGGTGGTGGACACATACGCCCGGCGTCTGCGCCCGAAACTCGTCCTGAGCGCATTGGGCAACGACGCACAACTGATGGGGGCGATTCGCCTCGCGCAGATGGCGTCCTCACAGCCCATTGGCTAAGTGGCGACGTCAATCGCCGGTCCAGTCAGACAGCCGCAATATCGATAAGAGCTCCCTAGTACGGCGCGGTTTTTGTTGCTACCGCGGACGGGAACGATTTTCGCCCGATGTTGGCGCCCAGCATCTACTACTCCGCGGCGGGAGAAATGTATTTGCGCGATAGTTTCTTCGCGCTGAACGGGATTCACAACAAGGACCTGAACGGAGGCGTCTTCGATCTCTGGGCGGAGAACCAGGGAAACGATGGCGCAATCAACACGCTGATCGAGCCGGAGATGGCGAACCTGAAGCGGAAATCGAACGATTCGACGCCGCTGTGGCTGATGTGGGCGCTCCTGAACCGGCGCAGGTTCGGCATTGCGCCGCCTGTGGAGAAGATAAAGAAGGCCGCCCAATATTGCCTGAGTGCGTATGACCCCACGGCCACCGGAGCCTGCACGGCACAGTTCGTGATGGGTCAGCTTGACATCATCGCTTATCCCGACGGCACGTCCATCATCCGCCAGAATCAGGGCCTGCTGGCGGTTTTTGCTGAGGTGATCCGCGAGCTCAAGATTCCGGAGATCGGCGAATCGATTTCGGAACAAGAGAATGCTTCACGCAGAAGAGATCTATCGCAGCTATTACGATCCGTCAATGAAGTTCGTGCTTCCCGCACGCGATATGAAGGATGCGATCGGACTGGCGGAGTAATTTCCGGAATATCTGTCACTGTGGCTCTTTGAAAGGAAGATATTGACGGATGCGATGGTAGTGAACCATCTGGACCGGATTCCGGTGTTGTTGCCGCGCACCGATTGTCCGTACCCGGAAGTTGGCGGTACGGTGCGGCGGATCTTCATTGGGCTTACGGATCAGGGGAAGGGATGGCGGTTCTTCACCGACACGTGGCACCCGATGGCGAGCGATTCCTAGCGAAGAGTTATGCCGGTGACGAGATGGACGGAGTCTACTACAACGGCGGAAGCTGGATGCGCGTGAAGACATGTAGCTATGTTGTGGGCAAACTGCATGGCTGGATGCATTGGAAGAAAGCCATTCAGACCGGCTCTGGGCGGAGATCAACATCTCCCCCCGACTTTCCAACCAGTCAGGAACATCTAGCGACAGATCCGAAGCATCCATTCTTCGGATATCATCGCGTCTTCGCTTGGAATTCCTTTGTGCTGACGGCGCTGGAGATGGCAGGGATACGGCGGCCGGAGATGGATCCTGACTTCAAGTTGCTTTAACGAAACCGTTGCGGCGCGGCGATCCCTATGGTGGCGAGTCCAAACAGTGGCTGCCAATGTTGCGGTGTCCGCATTAGATATCCCTAATTCGGCAGATTTGGGTACCTCTAAGTGCTTGGCGGGAGCGTCGCAGGAAACAAAGCGGGTATTGCTTGGCAAAACGCCTGCCTGTGGGAAATGTAACCATGCAAGCAGCAGCTATTGCTCTTGGCTGCCAGCCGTGCGAATCGGGTGCAGCTTACCATCGAGCGCGTCCCGCCCGGCACTCAGGGCGACTTACTTCCTTGATTTAGCGCCTCTGAGATCAGGCACGTATCAGGACTTGGGAAGCGCTCGCAGGATCGCCTTTGCTACGCATGACCTGGCGCTGCAGTTCGGCCATAAACTCGCGTTTCAGCGTGTTCACCTGGTTGGGGTTTAAACATTTGTCGTGACTCACGCAGTAAAAATACATCTCTCCATTGACCGTATATGTCACGAGACCGAGTGCCCTGGTCTTAAAGGAATGCACATATAGACGTAGGTCTTTCAGTCGAAATGGCGCCCGGCTATCATCGATCACAATGTTCCCGATGTTGGATAGTGCGAAGCTGCTCCGTCTGCGAAATTGAAGCGCCTCGCTGAGCCGCATGATTGATCGAACCTGCCCTTCTGTCAATGGGCGAAGTGCTTCAATGAAATGCAATCGACGAGGAATATTCAGCAGCTCCTGGTCGATCTGACCCCTCATACCTTTGTAGATCGCGCGTGCCGTTGCCCAGAACTCCGTATCCGCTGCATGTCCCGTACGCACCTTAAAGCTACCGCCTCCAAAGAACAGCGCGTCATTCTTTTCAAGCAAAGATCTGACCGGCAACCTCGTCATTGGACAGGTCAATGCAAGGCAAGAAGTCAAGGTGTCTCAAAAGGATACGTCAATGTCCACCTTTGAGCAGTCCCTGAATCCACAGACTAACAAACTTCGCCAACTCGCGTTGAAGAAGCAAAAGAAGCAGCAGCTTAGGGCACAATCCAAAGTTGCGATGACTTTAGGCAATGCTGCTGCCGACGATAAGGACGATGACAAGGGTGATGTGGACATGAAGTGCAGTGTTTGGTGGATTCAAGCCATTACCGCAGTAGACGCAGGGACTTGAATAAACAGACCTTTTCCTTGCCGAGAATGTAGAGATAATATTCGCTGGTAAAGACAAGTGCACTGGTCAGTGTGGCGCCGTTGCGACTGTCACTTCTCTGAAAGGGATATTCTTACACAGCAATGGCAACGCTACAGTGTACGCACATGTGCATTTAATAAACGACTACTTAGTCTTTTTCCTCAACCTTCTTGATGGCCTCAACGATGGCCGTGTACACCTCTGCCTTTTCCTTGCCCTTTGCCTCGATCAATGCAAACTGCTCGTTGAGCATCTTGATCTTTCTGTCATAGTACTCCTTGGCGCGCTTGGTGTCCTTTTGGATGTACACACCCGTGCCGACATCTATCTTGACATGGCTGGTGGAGAGGATGCGTCCGGGAAAGAACACACTGCTTGTCACGGGTACAAGAATTTCGTCAAGCGGGCTCGACTCGATCTGTGCTGCAGGACTGGCTTGACCGGTTTCGGGATACTGCTTGACCAAGGTGCTGACACTGCCTGCTGCCAACTGGTCGATGGTGGCGTTGCACACTTTGAATCTGGCCTCCGCGTCCTTCAGCTGAACAAAGGCATTCTTTAATAATTCTATTTCTTGTGCCAGCGACGCACGGGCCTGGTGAAGATCGGCTAGTGTGATGGGTGCACGCGGTGGTTGTGACGTGGTCGAGGACATTTTATGGCGCAGTCATGGGGGGCAGACTGATTCACTGCAGAAATATCGAAGGTAACAATGTTACCTTGTAGAGTGCCACTATTGTCAGCTACGGCCACACATGCGTAAAAGCACCGGGTCCCGTCCGATCCCCGAAGTTAAGCACGCAATGGCCCGGTCAGTAGTGCGGTGGGAGACCACGCGCGAATACCGGGTGCCGTATCTTTTTCCTTTTTGCTGCCCAGGGTCCAAAGGGATCCGATGTTTTGTCGTGTCTTTGTCGACGAATCAAATGACTTTTTGGTCCAATCAGGAAACGATAAAATGACAGCGTGACCCCTGTCGCTATCGACATCTTTCTTCCCATGCTTCTCCTGGTCTGCTTCCTACTCTTTGTCAAAGCATCTTTTGGCACCTCCTCTGCAAACTTTTACGCCAACAATCCCGATAACCTCTTTCGTTTAAGCTTTGTGTGCTACTACCATGTGCGAAACTCATTTATGCGCTTTGAAACGCCTGCAGCACAAGCCGCGCATATCACTTCTGACATGACTGCTTGTATGCAAGTATTTTGGCCAAAGAGCTCTCTCTATTTCCTGCGATTGCCATATGCTTCGAGAATACATCCTTTTGAATATTTTAACAAGGGAGACGTGGTGGCAGTTAGCGCTGAAGGGGAAACTAAAGTGGCAGAGGGAGATGGATTTTTTGCCATGGATCCGGCAATCGAAGGAATTTCATTCTTTGTGTTTTGGCACCCAGAGCGACCTGCTGACAACATCAAGCTCCTAAAGCGGCCAATATTCCCCCCGATGAGCACACTCCTCAAAGCTAGAGATGCTGTCATAGACATGACATTCAAAGGGTCTAAACAAACTGCAGTGCTTCAAAGGGGAACGGTGGATCCTTCCAAGGTCATGCTCCTTGGGGAAAAAGGAAAACATGTCATGACGTTTGCCCACTTCAAATACCGCTATTTACCGCGACTATTGCGTGTAAATTACAAGCCGAGTAAGTTGGCGACACTTCTGTCTCTCTTTCCTGGCTCCATCCTCCATGGCCCTTCTGACCACACCCTAGGGGAGACGTTGCTGGCTATTTATGAACCTTTTGAATTGATCCCTCCACACACGCCGGCGGCAATGTTCTATGCAAAGGATCGAATCGCATGCACTGAAGTTGTTTATTCAGGAGAGAAATATTTATGCATCTTTACAGGTATGGCCACCAAGGCAGGTACCCCGTATCCGATATTTTTCAGGTTCGATGCTTTGGTCATGGACTGAGTTAGTTCCTATCTATCATTTCCCAAGCCCTATTTATGCATATCCTAATAAAACCATGAATCGATAACTTTGAGGACTCTCCATATGAGCACCAGCTGTCCTAACGGCAAGCTTGCAAACTCTATTTACATCTCGGCATTGAAACGGTGCAGTCTTTTCCCGGCGTCATGTGCTTGTTAGAACATCTTATCATGGTATCAAGCCTAGTCCAAAATTAAAGGGGATCCGAGGTCCTTCAGTGGTTGCGCCGCACCGATAATCCAAATGGTTTTTCATCCATCAGGAAAGGAACAACGTGACTCTTGCCTATAGCTGTTTGGCTTGGGTCAGCTAGTGCGCATACAAAATAAATATCGGAACATGTTTTTGGACTTGGGTCTTTTTTATGTTTGTTTTATTAGTTTTTGTTCTTTAATTAATTAGTTAGTTAGTTAGTTAGTTAGTTGGAGCTAGATTCATGGGCAAGTGGGAATTCCGTATCTCAGACGTCAACCCAAGTGGCACCAGTTGCAGCATACCCTGCAACGATGTCCCATAGGGCTTGTGGAAGAAGAATGGATATGTCAGACTCTTGAAGTTTCGTTACGAGTTTAGGCAAAAAGCTAGATATGTTTGCTAAAGCCCATGCTTCTTCTCGATCTTGTTTGGTGGGTTTAAAGTCTTTGAGAGCAACTCTGCGTTCTTCATCGGTGTATGGATACTCTCCGGAGAACCGAGTTGGGTACGTGCGCACCATAAAACCCCATAACATCACACCTTCGCCTGTATATTTTCCCTTCAAGCCTTCTTCAATTGCTTCTCTCCACCCGTACTCGATAAAATTGGATCGAGGTCCATCAAAGCCACGCTCTAAAATTCCATAGGCAAATGCAGCATGGGTTATCAGTGAAGACTGTCCCACAAAGTCAACCAGTAGCTTCCGCGAATCTAGATTCCATGAATCAGAACTCAGGTAAGAGACCACTCCTTGGCACATGATTTCAAGAATATTCGGCCATCCTTCGTGGAGCTCTTCTCTGTGGATCGTGAGGAATCGCTTAAGTGGTACTGCATCCATCTTCTTGAGGAGTTTTTTCGAAAAATTGCGCAAAATCACCTCGAATTGGGGCGTTTTTCCTGTTTTCCTGCACTGTTCATCCGCTGTTGCATGTCTTTCTCGCTCGATTCGCAAAAGGCTGATAGCACGACCACCTCGGTGCTCTTTGATGGATAAAGCGATTGCATCACATATGTGCTCATCAAAGATATAATAGTCGGAGTCAATGTTTTCAAATTCAAGTATCGCCTTTTTGACAACCTCCATCTCCCCTAACATGAGAAAGTCTGGTAGCATGTCGCGACTTTCCAAGTATCCATTGAGATACATGCAATGCTCAGTAGTGGTCATTAGTGGATAGAGATGCTTTGCGAGTACGTCATTTTCCATGCTGTTTCCAAGTTCAACTATCTCCCAATATCTCTTCTCGCTCATCAACGTTTCAAACTTCTCAGCAACCTGTTCACTGACTAAAGAGGGCAGTTGTTCCTGCTGGGGACTCCATAAAAATGCAACCCATGTGATTGCATATTCAGAAACGATTCCCAACAGAGCTGTGGGGAGATCAGGGATGAACATTTCAAGTTTCATTCGAAGATTCGGTACATTCCTCTTGGCCCATTCTTCTTCTCGATCTTGTTTAGTGGGCTTAAAGTCCTTGAGAGCAGTGGTTCGTGCCTCGTCCTTGCTTGGGTACTTTCCAGAAAATTGCTTTGGGTATCTGCTCACCATCGCAGTCCACAACTTTCTACCCCCAGATTCATATTCTTCCTTCAACCCTTCTTCCAACGCCTCTCTGTAGCCGTGTTTGATGAGGCGAGTTCGGGGGGCATCACCAGTGCCATGCAAAACTCCGCGCACATATGCAACAGGCGTTAGAAGGGAGGGTTGCCCAACCAAATCAGTCAGCAGCTTCTGCGAGACTGAATCATCAGACTGCCACCTACTCACTAAGTTTCTGCAAATAGCCTCGAAAACGGCAGGTTGCTTTTTGCTGAACTCTTTACCGTGAAGGGCAAGTAAACGCTTGAATGGCATGTCGTACTTCTCGGGACAATATCTTCCAAAAAAGTTGCGCATAAACCAATCGAATTCGCCCTGCCAGGTGAGTCCTTCGTGTGCGGCCCCGAAAAGACCTGCAACACGATCATGGCGGTCCTCGTTAAGTGACATGACTATTGCATCGTAGAGACTGTCACACTCCCCGCAACCTTCAGTTTTAAGAAGACCGGTTTCAAGGATCACTCTCTTGACAACCACCATTTCTCCGTAGGCAAGAAAGGCTGGAATCATGTTGCGATCCTTCATATATTCATAGATGCCTTTGAAATGATCAAGATCAGTCACCACTTGGCAAAGACACTTCAGCAGCTCTCTATCATTCATCCCATTGCCAAGTTCAGCTATTTCCTTGTACTGCCCTTTGTTGATCAACTCTTCAAATATCCTGATCTGCTCATCCATTTCAAAGGCTTGGCTCTCCTCGGGGACACTTTGCACCAAAATATCCTGATGTTTGAGTTGGACAGCCGGTGCGATGTTGGTCGTGTCCACCAGTAGGGAGGCTGGTTTGGGGCTTGGACTTGAGAGCAGGTGAAGAGGGGGGAGTGACGGCATCGCCACGTCCAGTAGAGATGTCACTTAGGATGGGCACCTTGTTTTTGCTCTTTTTTTTCTTTTTGTTCTTCTTTTTGTTCATAGTAGATGCATCGGCATATGAAGCAAGGGCGAGTAAAAAGAGCGAAAGAAGACTAGTTTGGAAGCGCATAGTATAGACTGTTGGGATGGATGGTGGTTTGATAAAACGGCGGCAGCAGAAAAACTGTTGTCGATAAGTGGCGTTCTGACCGGGGTCATGTCCACTATTTAAGCCAATAGCGTGAGGCTGGCCATGTTGTCAGAAAAGGTATTTTCCACCAATCATAATCAAGTTGGTCGATAGTCAAATGGTGCCCGTTTTTGTTTAGACTGAGTAAAGATTGGGTGTAGAGAAGGAGCAAGGACTGTCAAGCAAATAATGGCAAACAAGAAGCCTACACTAAAGAGCCTCCGAAGGGTGAGGACAGCACTGCCTGCGGATTTAGTGCAGTGAGTATAATGGTACGGATCGGTGTTTAGATCCTTAGTGCAATGGCCAGTCATTCTTCGCTCTCGTGCAACTCAGTGCCTGACGTCAAAATGCAATTTAAACTCCACTTGGGTGGTGATTAAAGTTCGTGTCCCTTGTCTTTGTAGAATCGGACTGTGCATGGACCAGGGTGCAAAGGACTTTGACGGTGACAATGCGTCGTGTTCAGTTTCACTCTGGTGAGACGTACGAGGTCGGCGATGGAACTGCCCGTCTCAAATGCTCCACGTAAATGAAATTAAATTGTTTTATTAGCTAACTGGCTAATTAGTTAGCTAGTGATAACCAGGACAGTGCGATCGTCATTATTCGACATCAAGCCATGTGGGAACGGTTGCATACTCTGCCACGATGACCCAGAGAACGATTGGAATATTAATGCCAAGCTCATTGAGGTACTCGGCCAGTTGTCTCAGTCGGAGCATTGTTTGAGGGTTTTGCGCATTGTTCACAATCCATTGTTCTTCTCGATCACGTTTGGCAGGTAAGTCCTTGAGAGCGGTTGTGCGTGCTTTATCAGTGTTTGGATACTCTCCAGAGAACTGATTTGGATACTTGTTCACCATCATCGCCCACAACTTTCTACTCCCACTTATATGGTTTTCTTTCAACACCTCCTCAATGGCTTCCCTGTAACCATACTTGATAAAGTCAGCAAGGTGCGTATCATTGGCAAAATCCAGAAATCCCCCAGCAAATGTAACTGGCGTTAACAGAGAGGGTTGTCCCACCAAGTCAATCAGTAGCTTCTGCGAGACGAGATTGTCAAGCCGATATCTCAACGTCCCCACTAATTCATCGCGAATAGTTCTGAAAGTGGCGGAATGTTTTTTGCCGAACTCTTTCCCGTGAAGAGTAAGAAATCGCTTGAGTGGCATGCTGTCCTTCTCAGGAAGGTATCTATCAAAAAAACCTCTCACAAACAAGTAGAACTTGTTCTTCCAGTCGGGTCTTCTGCGCGCAGCTTCAAAAAGACCCGCAACACGATCATGGCGGCCCTCGCTGAGTGACAAGGTAATTGCATCGTAGATACTGTTACACCCACCGAAACCTTTGGTTTCAAGAAGATCAGTTTCAACGATCACCTTTCTAACCAGCACCATTTGTCCGTGCGCAAGAAAAGCCGGAACCATCTTACGTTGCTCCAGATATTCATAGAGGCCCTTGAAATGATCGAGAGTCGTCACAACAGGACAAAGGCACTTCAAAAACTCGTCATCTTTCATACTTTTTCCGATATTAATTATTGCCCAGTATTTTTCTGCCTTCAACAGCTCTTGAAAGTCCTCGGGGCCTTGCCATTTTGTTCGAAGAAACGGATATCTCCATGAAAAATATTGCACCATAACATCATGCTCTTTCGGTTGGACAGGTTCCACATTATTGGTGGTGTCTACCAGTAAGGGAACTGGTCTACGCTTGGGCTTGAGCGTGATGGCAGAGGAAGAAGTGGAGGCGGGGGAAGATGAAGCACAATTGAGAGGAAGACTGATGCTGATAAAAAAGAGATGAAGCATAGTAGAGTTCTTCATTTTAAGAGTGCGAGCGATAAAACTTGCTGGCCGGGGTTATTACATTTGAACAACGAGGGATAGTGACGTTATTCAGCTGATTAGCTTGGGTCAGTCAGTGTGTATACAGATTAGATAAACGTGATCCCTGCTGACACGAAAATTCCACTCATGATTTTCTTGATCTGTTTCCTACTCCTTGCAAGAATTTCACTTGGTACCTCACCCACTGGCTTTTACACTGAAAACCCTGATAAACTGTTTTACTTGGGCTTCATCTGCTACCATCATGCCAAGAACTTGCCCATACGCTTGGAAACACCTGTATTACAAGACAAGCAACTTGTTTCTGAAATGATCGCTTGCATGCGAGTGTTTTGGCCAAAGAGCTCCTTCCAAGCACTTCCATTTTCATATGATTTGAAAGTGGACCCTTTTGAACCTTTTAAGAAGGGACATCTGTTGGCAACCGATGCCGAAAAAGGAGATATAGTGGCTGAGGGGGAGGGGTTTTTAGCCAAGGACCCATTATTCGGGGCATGGGCTTTTTTTGTTTTTTGGCACCCAGAGCGGCCCGCCGACAACATCAAGCTTTCGTAGCGACCGATGTTTCCTTCACAAAGCGCACTCATGAAGTTTAGAGATGAAATTGTGGGCATGATGTTCAAAGAATCCGAAAAACATCTGGCGCTTCATAAGAGAGATCCCTCCAAGGTTATGCTCCTTGGAAGGCGGAAAAAACCTTTTATGTCTTTTGCCTGCTTCATGACCAAGTTTTCGCATCGCTTTGGGGGCGCTGACTATAGGAAGATGCGATGCTTGAGTGCAAGGCTTCTTTCCCTCTTCCCCGGTTCTAGCTTTGGCTGGCACCACAATTGTGACAGCAAAAGGACGATTGTGCCCTTTTATTTACCCTTTGAACTTATTCCCCCACGCATGCCAGCAGCAATATCTTTTACAAGGAACCGAGTTGAACGCAGCAAAGTGTATTGCTCAGGGACAAAGTACTCGTGCATCGTAGCACATTTACGCAATAAGAAGGAAGGTTTGGAAATGGTAGTTGCGTACGAGTTTGACACTTTGCCAATGGATTGAGGCAGGTGTTACCTGGGGAGTAGCTTTGCCAAGTTCAAGAGCTGGGATGACACAGACTGAATCAATTTACAATTTGCCACTTTCAGCACAGACATCGTTATGTAAGGGTAGACCCAAGCCTACATCCCGAAGCGCGCAATTTCCAGGACAATTTTGCAAAGATGAAAAAATGGTTGAGCGACAAGGCGCTTGCCGGCCTAAAGCTCTACAAGTACTCGGGCGTTGATAACTCTGTGTTGTCTCGCCTTGCCTTTAACCACGTGTGGAACTATCTGATCACGCTCGTCCCTCTCTCCATAGCGTACCTTTGAATCCTCATACATGCATTCCTTTTCTATTTTGCAGTCCCAACGCCCTGACATTTTATGGACTGCTATTCACGGTGGCCAGTTGGGTGCCCTGCTATTTTGACGTCTTTGAAAGGTACAGACAAAGCCCAATGGCCTACGTCTTCTATGCCGTGTGCATCTGGATGTACACCGCCCTGGATGCGATTGACGGGAAGCAAGCTCGCCGTACGGGCACCAGCTCCCCCCTTGGCGAGCTCTTTGATCATGGTACAGTCAAGAATTCTCGTCAAATTCTATAGGATGCGACAGCATCAACCTCGTGTTGGTTTTCTTTGTGATGCGAGTCATCTATGGTTTCCCCCTGTCATACTCATACTATGCCCTGGGCACCCTCTCATTTGTGGTCTTCTTTGTGAGTACCTGGGAGGAATACTGGACGGGCACCCTCTACCTCGGAGCAGTCTCTGGACCTGTCGAGGGAGCCATTGCGTTGATTGCGTCCTCTTTGCTTTCAGCCATTTACGGTACTCGGTGAGTGCAACGCTGTAGGGATCGAGTTTTGGCAAGACAAAAGACAGTGGATAGTTGCAGGGACGGTGCTGCTAGCGGCATCGAGTGTGTTTGGGTCGTTTTGGAATGTTTATGCGGTCGGGAAGCTCTCGCAAGCCGTGCAGCTGCTCCCCTTCCTGCTCTTTCTATCGATCACCCTTTCGTGGCCCTTGTTCCTCACCAATGTCACGGCCTCCACGTACAAGCTCCTATACACCTTCAACGGCACCATCTTTGTGCACACCGTCTCCTCCATCATCCTCGCCCATCTCACCAAATCTCCCTATCCTGCCATAACGCTGCTTCACCTTGTCCAAGTCGTTGTTTTCGTCGCAACCTCATTTGTGCTCAAAAATTACAGCGCGGACATGGTACTGAGTTATGGGCTGGTCGCAGTGGTTCTGTGGCACTCTGTGTTTGTGAAAAAGGTGATTGAGGAAATTTGTGTCCACCTGAATATTTCGTGCCTCACCATTCCCAAAAGACACGTCAATAAACAGCTCTGAGGAAAGAGTATCTTGATATCCAAGGAAGTGTGCAGTAATGTCGGGTTGGTGTCCACCACGTACCCTGGGGATATATAAACACACCCGGCCCTCCCTCCCACATTCCGTGGCGCATTTTTGGTTTCCGTCCTGTACCCCATCCACCGCATAAAACGGGTTCGAGCAGCATCAGGGAGGCAGTAATTCAATAATCTCCTCCGCCTTAAATCATTGCTCCCTAGAAACAACGTTTAATTAACCGCATAAATTGGCGTTGTCAAGGATCAACGACATCGTTCTGTCAAGAAGACAACTGGAAACATTACAGAACTATTATTAATACGTGGCATCCGTCATCAGCACCACCTATTTGCCCCAGCAGCACACTAATCCCATATTGCTACAATCACAGCTTACTACCTCTGAATGGATGGGTCCAAGGCGAGACAAGACACTGACACCAACGATGTAGTCATGCTTGTAACGGAAGGAAAGGAAGTCCTGCCAAATGGCGACTTGCCGTTAGAAACGGCCTCCATGGAAGCGGCAAGGGAGGCAGGGTTGGCAGGAAAGAAGGGCCAACCTGGTCCCCCTCCTCCAGCAGAAGCGAGGATCGCGGGGAGATGGGCACTGGAGAAAAAGATCGGCTCGGGTGCCTTTGGAGACATTTACATTGGTACCGGTCCCCAAATATAAGCTCTCACTTTGTATTTATTATTGTAGGGAAAAACATATTCACAAACGGCAAAGTGGCAATCAAGATCGAGTCCAGGCTGAGCACACATCCCCAGCTGGACTATGAGGCAAAGGTGTACAAGTATTTGGCGGGCACACCCGGTGTCCCCACGATGCACTATTTTGGCACTGTGGGGCAGTACAATGCGCTGGTCATGGACCTGCTCGGACCCTCCCTCGAGGACCTGTTTAATTATTGCGGCAGAAAATTCACCCTCAAAACGGTCCTACTGCTGGCAGACCAGATGATCCAGAGGATCGAGTACATCCATTACAAGCACTTTTTGCACCGCGACATCAAGCCCGACAACTTTGTCATGGGAATGGGAGACATGCCAGGCACTGCTATTTGATCGACTTTGGACTGGCAAAGAGGTACAGGGATCCAAGGACGCTGTTCCACATCCCGTACCGAGAGAACAAGTCGCTGACAGGAACGGCGCGCTACGCCTCCCTGAGCACACACCTAGGCATCGAGCAGTCCCGTCGAGATGACCTAGAATCTTTGGGATACGTCCTGCTCTACTTTCTGCGGGGCTCCCTTCCGTGGCAAGGTTTGCGTGCTGCCAACAAGGAAGACAAATACGCCAAGATCCTCATGAAGAAGCGGTCGACACCGTGCGACGTGCTTTGCAAGGGCTTCCCACCCGAGTTCTCGCTCTACTTTAACTACGTCCGAAGCCTGCAGTTTGACGAGCGACCCGACTATGGCTACCTCCGAAGGATCCTCCGAGCAGTCTCCACACGCATGCGATTCAAGTCGGATGATTTACTGGACTGGGCACTGCTTAAAGAGGTACTAAAATTGTTCGGTGCAATCAATTAGGAGAAGCGGAAGGAACGAGAGACCGAAGAATCGCAAGGCAGGAACACAGATGAGGACGCAGGCCAGGCAGCAGTCAATCGTCTTGCCCCCTAATAAACAGCCGATCATTATGACCAACGGACACGACGCAATTCAGTGACTATTTCTGAGTGCACAGTAAGCAAGTCTGGATGAATTGCTACTCACATTGCGTGACCTTTCAGACGGTGATCAATAATTTATTTAATCAGAGTGCACAAAGTCACTGGCATCACTTT
>CAVWNU010000016.1:0-18814 GCA_963756435.1 uncultured Acidobacteriaceae bacterium
TGAGGGAAGTCATAAACTGATTTTAAAAGACTTAGTGCGGTGCGGATGATACCGAAGCACTTTTTAGAATCCATAAGATACGGGTCTAGCTTGCGATCTGCGCTCCAGTTTGCGCCCCCGTTTCTCCCGCATTCAATCCTGCTGAACATACCTTCGCAAGGTTCTCGCGACTGGCGAGCGGATCGCCAACGACAAAGGGCCTTATCGCAAGCAATGTCGTCGGCTAGACAGGAGCAGGTTTGACGTGTCACCCGTCCGGGATGCCGGTTTTTCAGCCAAGTGCCGAAAAAGATAGGACCTCTGAGCAGCTCGGTGAGTGCCTCGCCCTTCTCAACCGTTTACCAACTCCCTTGGATTGGTTGACAGCGCGGCCTCAGCAATGAAGAACAACGGAGCGCGGCGGTTGACTAGAAAACAGATTCTTGGCAAAGATTCGGTTTACCGACTTTCCGACTGTCTCAGATTCGCGACGATTGCTCGGTGGGGTCGTCGGGGAGGGGCTTCCATACAGCGGAAGCTGGAAGCTTTTGCGGGATCGCTCTTGCCATCCCACTGCGCGATCTTAGGAAAAGCACATAGTGGCCGTTCAAAAAGAGGCTTTCCGTTTGACTCATGCTTCGCAGGAATGCTTTCGGGAATCATGGTCCCGATGACCCATCGGTCGAGTGCTCCAATCGCATCAAACGTTGTTGCGCCCGGCCCACCTGCGCAATGTCCCATACCGGGAACCATGAACAGCCGGACCGAGACTTCTGTTTCAGGCCCCAATGACTGCTTCACTCGCTCGTAGTAACCGACCGTGTCTTCCGGGGGCACGACCGCATCGGCCCACCCGTGATAGAGCAACAGCTTCCGCCTCTTTGCTGGAAAAGCACGCAGATCAGGATCGATGGCATCAACATAAGGGAACTTCGCTCTAGCGCTGGACACGGCTGCCGAAGCATTGAAGGTCCGCCTATCGAAGCTGATTCCTGCGAACACCCAATCGGTCCAGAACTCAAGACGTACCGGCTTTCCGGTGAGATGAAATACGAGCCCCATCCAGTTTGGCTTCCCGCCCGCCAGCCTGGAAACATCCGCTCTCCCTCTGCATTGCGCAAAGGACCGTCAAACAAGGCTTGGACCATGCTGACTTCAGAGTCTGTGAGGCAAGACGCTATGTCCGCGCTCGCTTTACAGAGTAATGTGCGAGGATCGAACGAGCATTTTATTGGGTCGCCGATGATCCCGTCTGCCAGCCCATCCTGTTTGTCACATGCTGCGAGCACGGCTTTCGACAGCATTGCGAGCTTTGAGGCTGGGAACGAGGGACCGTTCGCCGGGTGAGTCACGAGCCAGCTCTCCATGAAGTCTGCGTTGAGAAGGATGCGGTCATTTCCAGGATCGCCAGCCACGATGCCGTCAAAGTCCTGCGGGTAGCGCTGCGCCTCGCTGAGCGCCTGTTGCCCGCCGGTTGAGCATCCGGCGAAATAGGCATGTGAGCACGCACGTCCTTGCTGAAGATGCGAAGGCGGTCATCGCCGCTTTTTATGGCAAGGCTCCCGCAGCCTGCAGCATCAGGCAGCCAGATCTTTGAGGTGACTCCGCTGTCAGAGCTGGTGGGAGTGAAGATCCGCACAGAGCAATGCGCCGGCAACATCATAGGCGGCAGAGTAAATGACCCTATCGCAGGCGCTCGAAACTCACCAGCCGCTTTGTACTCCGCACTGAGGACGCGCGATGAGCCGCTGTGGAGAGAGCGCAGCCGTTCGGAAGCAGCTTGTCCTGTTTGTGCCTGAACATTTGAACACAGCGTCGCCATGGCAGCGACCACTATCAACCGTGTCAATTTCACGAGATCAGACCTCCAGTGAAAGCATGAGCGAGCTGAGGCTCTTCCCATGCGCGTCGAGGCGCAGGGAACGCGTAACGCTGTCGGTAGGCTGGCGCTGCAACACGAAGTTGAGGCCGCAGAGATTCGGAACGCAATATCGTATGACCGGCTTCGTGATGTGATCGCGGAATAGCTCGCTCACCCGCTGCTCTGTCACGCGCTCAACCAACATCGCGTAATCCTCGTCGCGATAAGCGAACACGGAGATGTTGGCCAGGTTTCCCTTATCGCCGGCGCGCGCATGCGCAATTGTTCGCAGCTTCATCATGCCACCTCCATCGAGATGCTTGGTGTGACGAGTTCGCGCGCGATGAGCGCCGGCACGATGGCGATGTTCTGCCGCACGGCGAATGTGACTCCCGCGCCCGCGGCAGGCCCGTTCAGGTAGAGGCTCTCCACTTCACGCGTCAGGCGCTTGGCGTCCACTTCGTTCGTGTACCGTGCCGCAGCTCGCAGCCGCACTTCGTAGGGTGCGGGCCAATCCGAGGGCGTGCCGTGCATAGAGCTCAGGCCGATCAGATCGATCCTCAGACGCTCCACACCAATCTGCGCAAGGCGCTTCTCAAGAATCTCCCCTGCTAACTCGGCTCGCGCCAGCGCTCCCGGTCCGGCATACGATATCTGACCATCAGCGATCCATCCATCGTCAATTCCAATCGAGACTTTGTAATTCTGCGGACGCGGCTTACCCTTTGCACCGGACACACGCATTGCGCCAGGTTCCTTCTGTTCGAAGCGAATCTCTGTGAAGTCAGCGATTACGTCGGGCGTTATATACGATGACGGGTCCAGAACCTCATACAGGATCTGTTCGCGGCAGGTCGGCCGGCTGATCAGTCCGCCAGAACCCTCAACCTTGGTCAGGTGCGCGGAGCCGTCTTCGCTTATTTCTGCCAGCGGGAACCCAAGCCGATCCAGATCGGGCACATCTTTGTATCCGGGATCCACAAAGTAGCCGCCTGTAAGTTGTCCCGCGCATTCCAACAGATGGCCCACCGCGGTGCCCCGGCCCATCAGGTCCCACGATTCGGTGTTCCATCTGAACGCGTGTATCAGTGCTCCCAAAAATAGCGACGGGTCAGCCACTCTTCCCGTCAGAACAACATCTGCACTGCAATCCAGTGCTTCGGCCAAGGCGTCAGCGCCGAGATATGCATTCGCCGAGATGATCGTCCCGTCATCGGGAAGTGGCTGATCGTCGAAGGGCCTGAAATCATCTCTAAGATGCAAAACGTCATCCCCCTCGATACATGCGACACGCAACCCGTGAAGGCCTAGACTTCGAGCGATCTCGATAGTCTCTCGCGCAGCCGCACGCGGGTTCGCTGCACCCATGTTGCTGATCACACGAACTCCATTGCGGCGGCATGCCGGCAAAACGGCCTGCATCCGTTCGGCCAGGAGCGGATCGTAGCCGGCGTCGAGACCTTCGCGCTTGCGTAGCTGACTCAACGCGATCGTTCGCTCGGCCAGGCACTCGAAGACGAGGAAGTCGAGATTTCCCTTTTCGGCGAGTTCCACTGCAGGCTCGATCCGATCTCCGGAGAAACCCGCTCCCGCGCCGATTCTGATCTTCTTCATCTGAGCACTCCTAAACGAACCTTCTTACAGGGGTATGACATGAAATAAAACAGCCGCAATCGTCATTACGACGGAAGCTCCGAGCAAGAACGGGCCAGCAAATCGTTGATGCGTACTCAACTCAATTTCACTAAGGCCAGTTACAAGAAATGTCGCCGGTGTGAGCGGACTTACTGGGAAGCCGGTGGTCATCTGCCCTAGCAGGGCGGCTTCCGCGACGCTCGCCGCAGGCAGACCAAAGCCTTGGACCGCGGCAGCAAGCACAGGAAGAATTCCGAAATAGAAAGAGTCAGGATCGAACAGCAGGCTTAACGGCATGGCGATCAGGCCGAGCACCACGGGAATGTGCGGCGCGAACCCCGGCGGTATGTGTGCGATTGACGCTTTCGCCAGAGCGGCGAGCATGCCGCTGCCTTTCAGTATCCCCGTGAATACGCCGGCCGAGCAGAGAATGGCACACATGGATAACGCCGCTTTCGAATGACGATCAATCGCCGCGCTCTGTTCGCGCACTGATCTGAAGTTGAGCAGCAGGGCCAGCGTCGTGCCGAGCATGAAGGCGATTGCCGGCTCAACCTTGCCGCTGATTACCAAGCTGAGCACTGCTGCGGCGAGCATCAAATTGCAGGCAAAGCGAAAATGCGAACCGGGAAAGCGATCGTCGCAATTGCGCTCGTCGGTATGGACTTTAAATTCGTGTGTCCAATGCGCCGGCTCTCTTTGCGCCCGAGATACACGGCAACAGCGAAGACATAGACCAGCCCCACGACCTGAACAGGAATCAGAGGCTTGAACAACGCTATCGGAGTGGTGTGGAGTGCGCTGGCAGCGCGAATTGTGGGGCCCGTCCATGGCAGAAAGTTCACGCCTGCCGCGAGCGATACCGCGCATGCCAGGATTCTGCGATCCATCCCGAGCTCTTGATAGAGCGGCAACAATGTGGGAATCGCAATCAGAAACACGACTGCGCCGGAGCCATCGAGGTGTAGCAGCAGCGCAAGCAGAGCAGAGCCCGGAACAATGAGCACCGGGTTTTTGCCGACGCCGCGGAGCAGAATCTTGACAAACGGCTCAATCGTTCCCGCATCGGTTAAAACACCGAAGAACAGGATGGCAAACAGGAACATCGCCACCACAGGCGCGATCGATACCAGTCCGGAGAGCGCAAATTGCGCGGTCTTCAACCCGAAGCCGGCCGCCAGGCAGGCAGTTACCGGGAACAGGAAGAGGGCAATCAGCGGCGAAACGCGGCGACTGGCGATCGCCACGATCATGCCGAGGATAGTAATCAAACCCCAAATGGCAAGCATGCTCAGCAACCGTTAGTGCAGCCCTTTCGCGAATAGTGCGAGTATAGAGAGCTGCGTCTCGATATGTACATTGCATAAATCAGAAGCCTATAATCTCGATTTCCGATGATTCATGAGCTTCGACACATTCGTGCTTTTCTCAAAATTGCAGAGACACGCAATTTCACACGCGCTGCCAATGACCTCCATGTTTCGCAGTCCGCGTTGACTGTCCAGGTGCAACAACTGGAGGAGAGCCTGGGCGTCCGCCTCTTCGACAGAAACAAGCGTGGAGTAATGCTCACGGCCGCTGGCAAGGACGTGTTCGGCCCGCTACAGCGATTGTTCAACGATGCCCAGACCATAGTCCAACATGCACGCGACCTGAGTTCCGCCTCAACCGGCTTCGTGTCCATCGCTGCTCTGCCCACCGTGTGCGCGGGACCGCTCCCGGGGCTGGTACGAAGCTTTATCGAGACTTATCCCGGCATCCGCTTGCAAATCTCCGATGTGATCGCGGAGCGCGTGCGTGAAGCTGTGCTCAAGCGGGAGGTCGACTTCGGCATCGGGACCCTCCACGGCCGCGATGCGGAGCTCCGCGCGACTCCCCTGTTTCAGGATCGGCTGGTTGTCTTTACTCCTCCGGGGCACCCGCTCTCGGAAAAGCGCACCATCACACTTCGTGAGGCATCCGCCCACGGATTGATTTTGCCAGGGCGGGCGAGCAGCGTGAGGGAAGCAGTTGAGGCCATCGCACATCGCGAGCGGTTGCTCCTCGACATCCGCTACGAGACGAATTTCATGGCGACTGCCCTAGCCTTCGTTCGAGCCCATCTGGGGATAGCCATCCTGCCAGAGACGGCAGCCGGCACTGACAATTCGGACATCACGATTGTGGCGATCAACAACCGCTTTGCGAACCGCCAGATTGAGTTGCTTCAGAGAAAAGATGCCACGTTATCGCCTGCCGCCGAGAGCCTGGTGCGCCATCTCCTGAAAAAACTCCATGCGGGAAATCGTGACGGCAGCCGCGCAGCCTCCGCACGGACCAAAAAGAAAGCAACAATCAGGTGATCGGCGAATCCGATTGATTCGTTCGAATCAATGAATTGTACTCATGCTTCGGCGCACTGTTATAGTCGCGTCCATCGCAAAACTTTGCTTAATCCGGAGGTTGCAAATGAATAGTTTGAAAAGGCTCGCTGGTGCGGCAATCGCTGTACTGGCGGTGTCTCCCTTGTTTTCGCAGACCGGCGTAGTCGGCACTGATTCAGGCAAGTTGCAGGGCGTTACGCAGGGGCCGGTCGAATCATTCAAGGGTGTGCCGTTTGCCGCGCCTCCGGTCGGGGAACTTCGCTGGCGTGCTCCGCAGCCCGTGCAGCCGTGGACCGATGTGCGGCAGGCCAACGCCTACTCCGCAGATTGCATGCAGGTGCCATTCCCCAGCGACGCTGCTCCGCTCGGCACAAAGCCAGCGGAAGATTGCCTCTATCTCAATGTGTGGCGTCCCGTCGGCACAAAGGCGGACGCGAAGCTGCCGGTCATGTTCTGGATCTACGGCGGCGGCTTCGTCAACGGAGGGAGCTCGCCCGAGGTGTATGACGGCAGCAAGTTCGCCGCAAAGGGTGTGGTTTTTGTCAGCGCCAACTATCGCCTGGGCCGTTTCGGATTCTTCGCGTTTCCTGAGCTCACAAAGGAGAACGCCGACGGAATGATCGGTAACTACGGCTTCATGGACCAGATCGCCGCGTTGAAGTGGGTTCAAGCGAACATCGGTGCGTTTGGCGGAGACCCCGCCAACGTGACCGCATTTGGCGAGTCAGCGGGCGGATTCTCGGTAAGCATGTTGCTTACCTCGCCTCTGTCGCAAGGACTGTTTTCGAAAGCGATCATCGAGTCCGGTGGTGGCCGCACCAACCTTGGCGGAGAGCGTTATCTAAACACTGCCTTGCCGAACGGGCCTGCCTCCGCTGAATCCGTCGGCATCGAGTTCGCACGCAGCTTGGGAGTGGATGGAACCGATAAGGACGCCCTGGACAAGTTGCGGGGGCTTTCCGCCGAAAAGGTGCTCGGCAATCTCAACATGGCAACCATGAATCAACCCGGATATGCAGGACCCTTTATCGACGGCCGCGTGGTCCTTGCCGATCCACAATCTGTCTACCTCTCCGGCGCCGGTTGGCATGTGCCACTGATGATCGGGACCAACAGCCTGGATATTGGCTTCGGATTTGCGCGCGATAAGGAAGAGTTGTTCACGCCATTCGGTGCGGATCGCGAGAAAGCAATCGCGGCCTATGATCCGACGGGAAAGGGCGAGTTGCGCGCCGTGCAGTACCAGGTCTCGATGGATCGATTCATGGTTGAGCCCGCTCGTTTCGTAGCGAGCGTATTCGCTTCGGAGGGCGTCCCGGCCTACGAGTACAGGTTTTCCTACGTCGCAAAGTCCATGCGCAGCAAATGGCCGGGTGCGCCCCATGCCACCGAGATACCTTTTGTCTTCGATACCGTGCAGGCCAAGTATGGAAGCGAACTTGCGCCAGAGGATGAAAAGATTGCGCAGGCCATGTTGAGTTACTGGGTGTCATTCGCCAAGACCGGCGATCCGAGCACGGGCAACACGCCGGCCTGGCCACGGTACTCCCCCGCAACCGACATGCTATTGGATTTCACTGAAAACGGCCCGGTAGCCGAAAAAGATCCACTGAAAGCGAGGCTCGATGTTACGGCTGCATACGTAACAAGCTCAGCTCCCGCGCCCGCGCCAAAGCTTCCGGCCCGCCCATGAGCGCAGGGCAAACAATAAATGGACCCGAAGTGAAAGCGCTCAGCCAGCCCAGAGAGGTTGCAGCCTGCGAATAAAGCGATTTATTTGTGTTGCTGGAGCAGCTCAGGAGTCGGTATATTCGAGAGTTCCGCGGGCCTGAGCAATAAGTGGACGCTGGATTCCTGAGAGGCAATTCCAATGAGGTACTCAGAGATCGGGATCCTGGTGCTGGTGGCAAGTTCGATTGCAGCACAGGCACAATCTGAATCATCGAACCGCTGCGCCGCCCTGAAGAGCGCAACTCTTGCCGGAGTCGAGATCACGAATTCCGAGCCCGTTCCGGCGGGGAAATCCATCGCGCCTCCTTATCCGGGAGCATCGGGCATTGGACCTCTCCCCGCGCACTGTCGGGTTGACGGCATGATCAACCGTCGCAAGGGAGTTGACGGCCAGGAATTTGGCATCGGGTTTTCTGTCGCTCTTCCGGAGCCGAACGCCTGGAACGGCGACCTCATGATGCAGGGTGGGGGCGGCGGCAACGGTGTAGTGGCGTACCCGACCGGGGCAAGCTATACAGGAGACAAGCCGGCGCTCTCGCGCGGCTTCGCAGTTGCAAGCACAGACTCCGGACATAAGGCGAAGACCGGCGGCTTCGATTTTACGTTCATGCGCGACCAGCAGGCTTATCTGGATTTCGCGTACATGGCAAACGCCGAAGTCGCGGGAGTCGCCAAGCAAATAATCCACAGCTACTACGCGAAGCCTGCGGCCTTCTCCTATTTCATTGGTTGCTCCACTGGCGGGCGGGAGGGCATGATCCTGTCGCAGCGCTTTCCGACGGTATTCAACGGGATTGTTTCGGGCGATCCGGCGATGCGTACAGGCCTGTCGAACCTCGCGATTGCACAATGGATTCCGGTGGCCTACAACCAGGCGTCGCCAAAGGACGCGTCCGGCAAACCGGAGATCGACAAGTTTCTGACGGATACAGATCGCAAGGTCTTTATGGACGGCCTGATGAAGCAATGCGACGCACGTGATGGCGCGGCGGACGGCATGATCTTCGATCCCATCGGCTGCGACTTCGATCCTTCGGTGCTGGCATGCAAATCCGGGCAGGCCGACACGTGCATCGCATCTGAAAAGATTGCAGCAATCAAGAAGGCTTTTTCAGGACCAAGGAATGCCTACGGAACTCAGGTCTATCCTGGCTTCCTTTACGACGCGGGAATTGCATCAACAACCGGCGTACCCGGCTTGCTGTCGCTGAGCAAGAATGGCCTGTTCGGCCCCTACACAACCGCGACTGAAGTCGACGTGGATTCCGCGGCGCTCCACGCATCTGATCCCCTCGTTGAGCCCGCGTCGACGAATCTGTCAACATTTTCGCAGAGCGGAGGGAAGCTTATCTTCTTCCACGGCGACAGTGACCCGTGGTTCTCACCGCTTGATACGCTCGGCTACTACAAATCGCTGGCCGCAATGAACGGCGGAGCGGACAAGGTTGCCGAGTGGAGCCGGATGTTCGTTGTGCCGGGAATGGCACACTGCGGAGGCGGTCCCTCCCTGGATCACTTCGACATGCTCAGCGCGCTGGTCGGGTGGGTTGAAAAGGGCACGGCGCCCGAGTCGGTCGTTGCCACCGGGGCCGCCTTTCCTGGACGCAGCCGCCCGCTATGCGCCTATCCCAAACACGCGCAATACATCGGAAGCGGAGAAACACAGGACGCCCACAACTTTGAGTGCCGGTGAAGACTCAACGCTCCCGCGAGAGGTTTGAGTAGATGGTTCATCGTTCGGTTTGGCGGCCAGTGGCTGCCGCGGCTCTTGTGATCACCACGCACGTAAGCGCATTCGCACAACCCACGCCCGGACAGGCGACGGCAGGGAGCGCGGTGAAGGCTTTGCCGTTCATCGCTCCGATCTTCAGCGACAATATGGTGCTGCAGCGGGGCAAGCCTGACATCATCTGGGGCTGGTCCGACCCCGGTGATACTGTTCGCGTCGAGATCGGAGACCACACGGCTTCGGCAACTGCGGGTGCGGATAAGCGGTGGCAGGTGAAGATGGATCCGCCCGCGGCCGGAGGGCCGTACTCGGTCAAGATCACGGGACGCCAAACGGTGCAATTGCATAACGTACTCGTTGGAGACGTGTGGCTTTGCGGCGGGCAATCGAACATGGGGCTTCCTCTTCGTTTCACGAAGGATGCCGACACTGAGATCCAGAAGGCGAATTACCCCGACATTCGCTTCTTCACTGTGCAGGGTGGGCCAGCTTATCACCGTGTGGACGTGATTGGCGGCGATTGGCGCGCAGTGTCGCCTGACACCGCCGCATGGATGTCGGCGGTCGGCTACTACTTTGCGCGCAAGCTGCAGCAGGACGTTCATGTTCCGATCGGGCTGGTGATGGATGCCGTCGGCGGAAGCCCGGCTGAGTCATGGGCGAGCGAGGCTGCGCTTCGGCCACTCCACGACTTCGATCTTCCCCTGGCCGAGTTGGACCGGCTCAAGGCTGCTGATGCGCCCGCCTATGGCAATTACGTGATGCACTGGTACGACCTTTACGACGTGGGGCAGAACGAAAACTGGGCCGCACCCGATCACAGCGACTCGTCATGGAAGCTGGTTCCGGTCCCCGGCGGATTCAAAGAACTCGGCGTTCCCGATACGCCCGCGGTTGTGTGGTTCCGCAAGGAGATCATGCTCCCGGATCCGCTGCCTGCGGGACGCGCAATGCTTTACCTCGGCGAAATCGAACGTATGGATACCGTCTATGTGAACGGAAAGTCGATTGGAGGGAGCGCATGGGTGGAGAATCCGCGCGTTTATCCAGCGATGGGTCTGAAGCCAGGCAGCAATGTCATTGCCATTCGCGTTCTGAAGACGAAGCCAGACGGCGGATTTCTTTCGAAGCCGGAAGTGCTGCGTCTCGAACTTGGCGACCACTCCAGCATCCCTTTGGCGGGCGAGTGGAAGGCAAAGCTCAGTGTCGACGCGCGTCCTCCGCAGCAGCTTCCCATTTCCTACGAGAACTGGCCGATCATGCCGGCGGTTTTGTATGAAGGCATGCTGGCGCCCATTGCGCCGTTGTCGATTTCTGGGGCGCTCTGGTATCAGGGCGAACAGAACTCGCCGCGAGGATTTCAGTACCGGCGGTTGTTGCCGGCGATGATTGCTGATTGGCGGTCGCTGTTCGGGCAAGGTGATTTTCCGTTCTATCTCGTGAGCCTGCCGGCGTTCACAAAGCACAGCATCGTGCCCGTCGATGGAGACGACTGGACGGAGACGCGCGAGTCGCAGGCAATTGCTGCCGCGACGGTTCCAAACTCATGTCTTGCCGTCACCATTGATACAGGCGATGCGGATAACATTCACGCCAAGGAGAAGGAACCCGTTGGGGATCGCCTCGCTCGTTGCGCGCTGGCGAACTACTACGGTGAGAAGACCGCCTATGCAGGCCCTACATTGGAATCAGTCGAGCACTTACCGGGGTCAATTCGATTGCACTTTGCGCATGCGGACGGCGGCCTCGTTGCCAAGGGCGGAAAGCTGGAGGAGTTTTCGATCGCTGGGGACGACCGCAAGTGGGTATGGGCGGACGCGCGCATCGAGGGCGATATGGTCGTAGTCTCTTCCCCCGAAGTCCCGCATCCATCGCAGGTCCGCTACGCCTGGCAGTCCAACCCCAACGCTAGGCTGTTCAATGGCGCTGGCCTGCCGGCAACACCGTTCCGGACAGATGCGTGGCCCGGCAAAACGGATAATGCGCGGCCGTATTGAAGGCTGCGCAAAGTTGTTCGGAGAACAAGACCGGAAGTTCACAGGAGAGTCGGATGATGCAGTCAAGCAGTAGAGTTCTACGCCCGGTTTTTACAAGCTGTGCCCTAGGCGTTGGGCTGTGCATCCATGCGCAGCAAGCACCCGCAGCAACCCGCAATCCAGCCGCCAAGGCCAGCGATGCAGATGCCTGCTCCGACTCCCAACGACCCATTGAAGTCGGTCGAGGTCGAGCCTGATCGTCATGTCCGGTTTCGCATCTGGGCGCCGAACGCCACGGAAGTGAAGTTGCATGCCGAGGGCCCGGAGGCTACACCGGGAATCACTCCGGAGGAGACCGGCAAGTACATGGCTGGTGTGTGGTTGACGAAGGGGGATCAGGGCGTTTGGGAAGCTACAATCGGTCCAATCGAGCCTGGAGCCTATCGCTACACATTCAGGGTGGATGGCGTCAGCACGATTGACCCGCGAAATCCGCTCACCTCGCAATCGCTGACGCATGCGTCCAGCATGTATGAGGTTCCGGGCTCGGACTTCACGGAGTACAAGGCGGGCATACCGCACGGCGCAATTTCAACCGTTTACTATGACTCGTCTGCGACAGGCGGCAAACGTCGCATGCACGTCTACACGCCGCCGGCCTACGAGAATGGCAGCGCGAGATTGCCTGCGCTTTACCTGCTTCACGGGGGGAGGAGATTCCGACGACTCATGGCCCACGGTCGGGCGAGCTGGCGCGATTCTCGACAACCTGATCGCCAGCGGCAAGGCTGTTCCGATGCTGATCGTGATGCCCGCAGGCCACGTTTCCACAGAGTTCCGTTTGACGCCGGGAGCGCGCATGGGCCACGACGCGTTCAATGATGACTTAGTAAAGGTGGTGCGGCCCTACATCGACGCGCACTATCGCACCGTTGCCGACCGCGCCCATCGTGCAATTGCGGGGCTGGCGATGGGCGGTCTGCAGACACTGAATATCGCGCTCGACGACTCAGCGGATTTCGCCTACGTCGGCGTATCTAGTTCCGGATGGTTCCCCAACTCAATCAAAGAAGAGCAAGACACGGACGTGGCACAGTACCGCACGTCGGGCAAGCCGTTTCGCTTGTTCTGGGTGGATGCCGGCAAGTACGACATCGCGCTGCAAAACAGCCACGCCACCGTTGCCATTCTGAAAGATGCCGGAATCAATGTGGAGGATCACGAGAGCGGCGGCTTCCACGCATGGCCCAACTGGAGAGACTATCTGCATCAGTTTGCGGCGCTGGTCTTCAAGTCGTCAGAGGTGCACTAGAGTGCGTCCTCATTGGTTGCAGCATCTGCTGCAGTTGCAACAACTACTGAGCGGGTGCAGCTGCTTCCTTTAGTGGTCGACAAATCGAAGAAAAGCGATTTACTATGAGTGGCGGTTTCGGCTTCGCCAAGTCAAGAGGGCTTGCGGAATCATCACAGGAGGAGAAAACAATGCCGCAAGGAAGAGATTCCATCCATTTCAACCGTCGTGAGGCGATGCTGCTTTCCGTCGCGGCCTGGCTCGGCCTGGCTTCAGCCCCCGAGGCGCACACGTCGGATGACGTGATGACAGCGGCGCACCAGGCGCCGGGAAACTGCAGCACGCCGCGGAGCGCAATCGCCAACACGGAATACGGCAAGGTCCGCGGCTTTCTCGATGGCGGCGTTTTCACCTTCAAGGGAGTCCCCTACGGGCAAAACACGGGCGGAGAAAATCGCTGGCTGCCGGCCAAGGCGCCCATGCCCTGGAAGGGCGAATTCCCCGCGCTGGTCTACGGCGCAAACTGCCCGCAGACCCTTCATCACCTGGACGCCTCCGAGCAAACCTTCATCCAGGAGTGGGATGATGGCTGGCAGAGCGAAGACATGCTCAAGCTCAACATCTGGACGCCCAGCCTCACGGGCAAGCGCCCGGTCATGTTCTACATCCACGGCGGAGGATTCACCTTCGGCTCCTCCTACGAACTGCCTTCGCACGAGGGCGCGCAGATGGCCCGGCACCACGACGTCGTCCAGGTCTCTGTGAATCACCGGCTCAATATCCTCGGCTTCCTTGACCTTGCCGAAATCGGCGGCGCTGCATACGCGGACTCCGTCAACGTCGGCATGACCGACCTGGTCGCTGCACTGCAATGGGTGCAGGAGAACATCGCCAACTTCGGCGGCGATCCCGACCGGGTCATGATCTACGGCCAGTCGGCGGCGGATCGAAGGTGACGACGCTGATGGGCATGCCTTCGGCGGCTGGGCTCTTCCACCGGGCCGCAGTGCAATCCGGCGGCGGAGGCAACATCCCTCCAGAGAGCAGCAGCCTGAAGTTGCGCGAACGATGATGAAGGACCTGGGTCTCGCGCCGAACGACTCGCTTCCCTGCAGAAAATGGAATGGCCAAAGCTAATCGCCGCCGCCAATGCCGCCGTTGGAAAGATCAATCCGCCCAGGCGCAGCCCTTCGGCCCCTTTGCTCCCGGTCCGCCAAGGGTAGGCTGGTCGCCATGCGTCGATGGCGCGAACATCAACATGCGAAAGTTTCTTCGACGTCGCCCCGGAGATCTCAAAAATGTGCCCATGCTGATTGGCTCGGTCAGCGAGGAGGGCAACCGCATGTCGTCCCGGCCCACCGAGGAGGAGTGGCGCGCGAATCTCACCAAGGCCTACGGGGAGCAGAAGGCATCCGCGCTCATAGCCACTCTGAAAAAGTCCCATCCGAAAAAAGCTATCCGCACTCTTTCGTATATGTGCAGCGGTGTTTCGGGTCTCAACAGCTCTTCTGATCCGCAACAACGTGGTGAAGATGGCCACGCTGAAGCCGAGTTGAAAGCCGCGCCCGCCTACGCGTACTACTTCACCTGGCAGACGCCGATTCTTGACGGGATTCCGGCGCGTGGCACACATGCCGAACTTGCAGTTCTGCTTCGACAACACCAAACGCTGCGAGCAAGGAACCGGCAACACCCGGAGGCCCAGGCCCTGGCCCGCAAGATGGCCAGTGCGTGGGCGAACTTCGCGCGCACGGGAAACCCAAGCCATCCTGGCCTTATGTGGCAACCCACCAATCCTGAACAGGACTCGACGATGATCTTCGACAACGAATGCCGCATGGCAGATGATCCCGAAGGCGAAGCACGCAGGATTTTGCTCAGTTAACTGCAAGTCAGGCGTCGGCATCGACAGTCGAACAAAACCGCATCAGGGAGCCCAATGAAAGCACTTCGTAAGACAATAGGGATTGCAACCATGAGCGCGGGGTTGGCGCTGGCTATGCTTTGCGCTCGCCAAGCCGCGGCACAGAAGATTGTCGCCAGCATTGACACCAGCCAGACCGCGGCTCCCGTCTCAAATTACATCTTCGGTATGTTCATCGAGCATATCGGCAAAACCATGTATGGCCCGCTTTGGGCGGAGATGATCGACGACCGCAAATTCTATTTCCCAATTACGTCAAAAGACGCAGAGACCGGCGAACGGCACGACTTCCCGGGAATGCAGTTGCGCAAGTGGCGTCCTGTAGGCGGCGATGACATCGTCACCATGGACAAGGAGAAGCCCTTCGTCGGTGAGCAAAGCCCACGCATAGCGCTCGATGCGAAGGCGCCTCGCGGCATCCGGCAGATCGGCATCGCTCTAGTCAAGGGCAAGCGATACGCTGGCCTCGTGGTGAAGGCATCTCGCGGGACGCACATCGAGGTTTCGCTCATGTGGGGTGAGGGAACCGGTGAGCGCCAGGAGATGGTTCTTTCACGACTCGCCGATACATACAAGACCATTCCGCTGAGCTTTGTCGCACAGGCTGATGCATCGGACGGTGCGATCGAGATTACGGGTACCGGCTCGGGAAGTTTCCACGTTGGCGCTGTCTCGCTGATGCCCGCGGATAACCTTCGATGGCTTCCGGCCCGATGCCATTGCGCTGCTGCAGAAGAGATCAAATGGGCTTTTGGCGCTATGGCGGCAATTACACCTCCGGCCTAGATCTGGTACAACACCATTGGCGATCCAGACGCGCGGCCGCCCGACTTCGATTACGCGTGGGGCGCAATGCAGCCGAACGATCTTGGCCTGGATGAGTTCGACGAAATGTGCAAACTCCTCGACGTTGAGCCGTACATCAGCGTGAACGCGGGCTTCGGCGACTCGCACTCGGCGGCCGAAGAAGTCGAATACATGAACGGCGCGGCCAGCACATACATGGGCGCAAAGCGCGCGAAGAATGGCCATGCGGAGCCATACCACGTGAAGTTCTGGAACATCGGCAACGAGCCCTGGGGACCGTGGCAGCTGGGGCGCACGGACACGAAGTACTTCGTCCTCAAGCACAACGAGTTTGCCAAGGCAATGCGCGAAGTCGATCTCCACATCGATGACCTGATTGCCTCGGGCGAAATGCTGGAAGAAGCAGCAGTGGTCTCCAAGCAGCCGAGCGCGCGAAGTAGGGTGCCGCAGTGTTGGGGGCCTCTCGTCAGACGATGCCGAGTGGAGCGGGAGCGGGTGGAGAGACTGCGTGGGCAACTGAGGCGGGCGTGGCGGAGCGTTGGTACGCGTCGCCCGGTGTGCACTTCAACCTGGACAAAGCGAAAACATTCCCTCAGATGCAAGCTAAGAATAACAGAGAAGATGTGAAGGTAACACAGACCCTCAGGAGTTAGCGCGTTGCCCGGCGAGCGTTGTACGTGAAAAAGTGAGGATATGACAAGGGATATATGCGAGCGATCTCCTGCTATCTCGGCGAAGAAGGTTTTTCTTTCAATCGATGAGTGGGCCTACTTCGGCGGTGACTTCGGGAGGAGCCCATCCCTGAAGCAGGCGCTTGCCTATGGAATGGTTTTCAATGAGATGCTGCGCCACACAGACTCCATCACCATGGCCGCGCACACCATGGGCACCTCAACGCTCGACTTCAACCAGACCTCTTCCACACTGAACGGCTTGGGACTGGTTTTCAAGATGTACAGCAACACGTTCCCCGGGACCGTGCCGGTAGCGGTAGGCGGGAGTGCGTCGCAGCCCGAGCCAAAGTTCCCGATCGGAGGCGATCAGCCAAAGCAGACCTCCGGTAGCTCCACGTATCCCTTGGACGTCTACGCTGCAGTCTCGTCTGATCGGAGAACGTTGCATGTAGCGGTCGTCAATGCAACGGAATCGACGCAGACGCTAGATTTGGAACTGGCGGGCGCACATGCCGCGGGCCCGGCCAAGATTCTTCGGCTTGAGGGCTCTGGATTGGACGCAGCAAACCACGCGGGCAAGCCGGCAGAATTGGCGGTGAAGGAAACAACAGCGGTCGAGCCAGCAGCAGAAACAACAGTTCCGCCCAGCAGCGTGAGCATCTTCAGTATTCCGCTATCTCATTAGCGCGAAAGATATCCAGCGGCGCGGCCGGTCGGTTGTGTCGACATCTTCACTTGAGCCTGTAGTCGGCTTGTCGTACATTGACACAAAAACGTGCGACTTGCCCGCCGCAATAGCCAACGTTAAGGAACCATATCATGCCGTGCTACGCCCCGATGCAGGCGTAGTGATCGAATGCAGCAATGCCAGTGCCTATTCGGCGTCCGTGAGCGCCTCGGTGGTTGCCCATCACCCTATACGCGGTCTCACGTGGTTCGGGGCGCCTGCATTTTATCTAGCAGGGACGCGCCTCATGCGGGAGCGAGGCAGGCCAGAACCGCGACCGCCAACAACGTCGCAATCGAACCACGCGGTCAAGAGGCTTGGTTCCGGAAAGCATTGACTGGAAGGTGCGAGTTGCCGCAAATCTCAACAGCAAGCCATGCCTGAGGCCGAACAGCGCTGGGCGCAGACGCAGACCATCGAACTGATTGACGATGGCCGCGTGCTGGGTTTTCTCGCGGTCCGCCAAGATAAACGAGCGCCCGCGGTTCGATTGCTTTCCAAAATGCCGCGACTGGATTTCCACTGTGGGGTATTGCAGGGTGTAATCCGAAGCGGCTAGCTAGGGCTTCTGAGTGGGACGCATCAGGACCTCGCTGATAAACGACTGCGGTGGTTGCACCACAAGGGTGGCAACGACTGAGGCGATGTCGTCCGGCTGGAGTTTCTTTTTAGGATCCTTTCCTGAGGCGGCCCCTTTGCCGGAGTGGTCACTGAAATCCGTATTGACGGATCCTGGGGCTACAACACTGACCCGAATATTGAATTGGCGGAGCTCTTCGGCCACCGAATATGTGAGGCCATTCAAGCCCCATTTCGAGGCAGCATACGCGGCTCCTTTGGGAAGCGGGTTTCGGCCGGCCAGCGACGAGATATTAATGATGTGGCCGGATTGGGCTGCAATCATAAGCGGTGCAAGGGCACGAATCATAAGATAGGGACCGCGCAGGTTTGTATCGAAGATTAGGTCCCATTCCTCGTCGGCAGTTTCGTGCAGAAGCATTCCACCCATACCGACGGCGGCGTTGTTCACCAAAATATCGCAGCGTCGATGCCGCTCTGCTAAAGCAGTCCCTAATTCTGCCACGGCCGTCGCATTCGTCAGATCGCAGGGAAACACGGATGCGGTTCCACCAGCACCGACGATCCGGTCGCGGACTTGATTCAGCTGGTCAGCGCTACGGGCGACAAGAATTACGTGCGCTCCCATTGAGGCGAGACGAGAGGCAATCGCTTCACCGGCACCACGGCCGGCGCCCGTCACCACAGCTATCTGAGATTCAAGTGATTTCATCATGTCCTTGTTGATCCGGTAAGCTACAGACTCGCGAAAGATTTACCGTGCTTAAAGGTTAGGCAAACTCAATCTTTTTTCGCACGGCAAAACACAAAACGATCGCGTGCTGGCTGAATCTTTTGAGCAGAAAGCACCCCTGCTCAAAGGTCAACTCATCTGCATGAGCGAGCCGCGACAGGTCTACTTATCGAAGTTTATCCTCTTCCAACCGAAGAGCCACGCATCGATTGAGAACGCCCCAAGTCCAACGAGCGCCAGTCCGCCCCCCCATCGCGCCGAGCAAAATGCCGGGATAGAGTCCAAAACAGGCACATTGGGATTTGCGATTCAAGTTGTCCGATCGGCACTATGTTCTCGATCGCATCGCGTCCGAATGGTTCTTCATAGCCCTGGAACATTAACGTGAGTCGCACTCCGGGCAGCCATTGTCGAAGCGTAGTTTCGGCAGCACCCGCGTGCTTCGGGAATAGAATTGAAGAAATAGGGCACATCGATCCATACGAGTCTCTACATATATATATTGATACCCTCGACTCGCCTTTGCGGCCGGATGAGCGCCAACAGCGTCGCGCAATCACGTCGGGAAGAACCAAGGGATCGAGAGGCCTGGTTCCAGACAACATCAACTGCAAGAGCCGATCGCGTTGTGTACAGAGTGCCGTGCGATTCCTCGGCTCGGAAGTTTTGGCGAGACACAGCGCGCTGGGAGGCGCGGAATTTCCAGGGAGCACTAAAATGTGCCCTCAAGACACCCAAGGGTCTGCTTAAGTTATTGATTTTATTGGTTGCGGGGGCTGGATTTGAACCAGCGACCTTTGGGTTA
>CAVWNU010000017.1:0-7824 GCA_963756435.1 uncultured Acidobacteriaceae bacterium
GAGTTGGCATTGGAGCGGCGCGCGGAACGCGACTACACGCAGTACAGCCGCTAAATACCTCGCCTCACCGCAACGAGCAATCGAATGACGGTAGATTGACAAACCATTGACAATCGCCAGGTGAGTATTCGTGAAGGATTAGGCGTGATCGCAAGTCCGGATCATCGCGTCGTCGCTTGGATAGAAGGCGGCGTGCTCCTTTTGCTTGTCGCCTTTCTCGGGCTGCACACGATGCCGCGTGCGTGGGGCAAGCTGATCACAGATTTCCCACGACTACATGTCGGCGAGGCTGGCGCATGAGGGCTTTGACACTGCCCGGGAATATCAGTGGGTGTGGTTCGAGCGCGAGAAAGATCACCGCGCGGTCGACATCCGAGTCATCGGACTGCTGCCGATCACGCCCTTTTCAACGCTCGCCATGTGGCCGCTCACCGGCCTTTCACCGCTTGCGGCCAAGCACGCGTGGATACTGGCGAATCTCGCGCTGCTCATTCCGCTTGGCTGGCTCTTGCGCTCCATTACGGGTCTGTCGTACCGGCGCATCGCGCTGGTGTTTGCACTCTGCTTTCCGCTGCATCGCAATCTTCTGTTCGGCCAGTTCTATATCATCCTGCTGCTATTGATCGTCGGGGCGTGCTGGGCGATCTGCGTGGACTGCACGCGCTGGCGGGAGCGCTCGTGGCCATTGCTGCCGCCTGCAAGATCTTCCCCGTTGTGCTTTTTGTCTTCTTCCTGCGCCGTGGAAGCTGGCGAGCGCTCATCGCCGGCGCTGCAACTGGAGCGGTTGCTCTTGCTGTCTCTGTTGCGGTCTTCGGATGGAACCTGCATCGCACCTACCTGCACCAGATCCTTCCGTGGTCGCTGCACGGCGAGGGTCTGCCGCCGTACGCGACGGCGAGTGCTTCGATCTCGAGCGTGCTGCATTATCTCTTTCTCGCCGAGCCGCAGTGGAACCCGCATCCGTGGCACAACTCTCCGCTGTGCTATGCCCTGCTGCAACCGACATTGCAGATGCTGGCGCTTGCACCGGCTGTCCTGCTCATCCGCAGGAGCGATCGCACGCCAGGCAGGATTGCGCTGGAGTGGTCGGCGCTGATCACCGCATCCCTCGCCATCTCCACCAGCCCGGCGTCGTATCACTTTGTCCTAATGGTGCTGCCGCTATGCGTCCTTGCGGCTCTCCTGCTGAAGCGCAAGTGGTATGGCTGGCTCGCCATTCTGCTGGTCGTCTATATCGGGATTTGCCTTCCCATCGCCAGCCCAACCAGAAGGATGGGACCCGCGATCCTGCTTTACGTGCCGCGGCTTCCTCTCATGCTCGCCTTGCTGGTGGGCATCTATGTGCTGCTGTGGCGGGATGGCCGCGTCCAGGAATCGGGGTCTGCGAGATATTGGCCGAACTCTTATTCGCCGAATTATGCCTGGGCAGCTGGGATGACCGCTGTTGCGGTGCTGGGCGTGCGGTCCACGCTGCAACTGCAACGCGCCGTGCGTCAGGAATACACCTACCGTGTGCCGCTTCAGCCACCCACCTTTCTTGACGCAAATCCCGGCTCTGCCAGCGGTCGGCTCCGCTACATCGCCTTCACCCAGGACGGCTATCAAGTCTTAGCGGCGGATCAGGACGGGCGACCGGTCGACCCCTCCTCGGTTGATGAACTCTCCTTCACCGCCAACTCGAGCGATATCTGGGTGGAGAAGGCGCGAAGTCCGCAGTCGCAGATCGTGAGTGTGCAGGAGCCGGGACGCGTTTTCGTTGACGACGCGCGCGAGCCGATGCTCTCTGCCGATGGACAGAGCCTCGCATTCATCCGCGACGATCACGGTCGAGGGCGGCTAATGGTGCGGACAGATTGCCGCTCCAGCAACGCGATCGAGACCGCGCTTTCACCCGCTGCGCTCAATGTCTATGAAGGCTCCTTTCGCTCCAAGGGCGATTACGCATTCTCGGCTGTCGAAAACGGGCGTCCTCCCCAGATCTATTTGACCGATGCCACCCATGCGAACGCACCGCTCGCGCTGGGTGAATCGCGCTTTCCTGCGCTCTCCCCCGATGGCGCCTGGCTGGCATATAGCCACCTGGACGGCGGCGTCTGGAATTTGTGGCTTCGCGATCAGCGAAGCGGCACGACTCGCCGTATCGCGGATATACCCTGCAATCAAATGCAGCCGGCCTGGGAAGACGACTCTAAAACCCTGCTCTACGGCGCGGACTGTGGCCGCAGCCTGTGGTTCACGGCAATTTCGCGCCGGCGTGTCATTCCCTGATAGCGATCCGCCATCGTCCCGGCGCGATCACCCAGAGAAAGATTCAAGGAACAACCGGCGTGCCGACGGTGTCTCTAATGCGAGTGGGGACTCCCCCACGCAAACCTGCCGCGCGTAATATTGCTCCCGAGATACCCATGACCCTGCTCGACGCACCTTCCTTTAATGCCGGCCGCGCACGCAAACGGCGCAACATCATCCTTTTTTCGCTCCTCGGCCTGCTCATCATCGGCGTCTTTGTCTGGATCTTCTGGAACTGGCCAGCAGAGCACCGCGTGAACCGCTTCTTCACCACGCTCGAGCAGCAGCAGTTTGAAAAGGCTTACGGCATCTGGAACAACGACCCCGACTGGCAGCAGCACCCGGACAAGTACAAGAATTACCCGTACAACAAGTTCCTGGATGACTGGAGCCCCAACGGAGAGTACGGGAAGATCACCAGCTACAAGGTTCTTTACGCGACCTCAAGCCTGGGCAACACCACGCTGCTGGCAGTCAGCGTCAACGGCCGACGGTCGCCGATGACCCTCGGCGTGACCCACGGCACGATCGGCTTTACGCCCTTTTCAATTACCCCGCAGAAAGGCCAGTTCGGTCTGACGTACTGGCAGGTTAGCTACCAGTAAGCGCCTTATCCAGGCTCGTCGAGTCTTCGACGTTCACGCACTTCAACGCGCGGTCGATCTGCCGCAGCAGCCCACCGAGTACTTTGCCCGGCCCCACCTCGACAAAGGTGCTCGCGCCTGCGTCGACCATGCAACGCATGGAGTCGACCCAGCGCACCGGCGCCGTCACCTGGTCGATCAGCAGGTCGCGCTCGCGGCCTCCGCGCCTGGTCACATCGGCGGTGACGTTTGAGACGATAGCGAAACGCGGATCTTTCACCTCGATTTTGTTGAGCACTTCGGCCAGCCGCTCCTGCGCCGGCTGCATGAGCGCGCAATGGAAAGGTGCCGATACCTGCAGCGGCACGACCTTCTTCGCACCCTTTTCCTTCGCGAGCTCGCTTGCGCGCGCTACGCCGGCGGCGCTGCCGGAGATGACCGTCTGCTCCGGCGAATTCAGGTTTGCGGGCGAGACGACTTCGCTCGTCTCCTTAGCGGCGGCTTCGCAAACGCTGCGCACGGCGTCTGCGTCCAGCCCCAGGATCGCGGCCATTGCGCCCTGGCCCTCCGGCACTGCCTCCTGCATGAACTTCCCGCGCGACTGCAAAGAGCGGATGGCATCCGCGAAGCTCATCACGCCGGCCGCGGCGCAGGCCGCATATTCGCCGAGCGAATGGCCCGCGGCAATCTGCGGCTCGACGCCGCGGGATGCCAGCACGCGATACGCGGCCATCGACACGGCAAAGATGGCGGGCTGGGTAAACTCGGTCTGCTTCAACTGCTCTGCCGGACCTTCGAAGCACAGCTTCGAAAGCGAATAGCCCAGCGCTGCGTCGGCCTCCGCAAAGGTGTCACGCGCTACCGTGAACTTGTCTGCAAGGTCGCGGCCCATCCCCACTGCCTGCGAACCCTGCCCTGGAAAAAGAAATGCAATCTTCTGGTCGCTCATAGTCGTTCACTCACAGCAAAGCGCAATTTTCGCACGAGAGGTGAAGTGAGGAGCAGGAAGGAGCCTCAATACAGAATCGTAAAATGCGTCATGCCGTGGCGCCACGACACCCAGCTGATCAGAGAAAGACCAACCTATTGGCGGCCGCGCGAACCGATTGACGCCTATGTGACGGAAATCGCGACTGCCAGCCCTACGAAACCGGAGAAGCGCTGAACTCGCGCTCGATTCGGTCGGTGACACTTGCGGCGGCAAACTCTGCGGCCACGCGGATGCCATTCAGAATGGCGCGGTCGTCCGACGAGCCATGGCCGATGATGCAAGGGCCGCGCACGCCCAGGAGCGGCGCGCCGCCGTATTCGGACTGATCCAGCCGCTTCTTGAATTCCTTGAAACCTCGCCGCGCGAGCAGCGCGCCGGCACGTCCGCTGACCGTGGACATGAGCGACTCACGCAGCATGTCGCGCACCATGCGGGCCAGCCCCTCGGAGGTTTTCAGCGCGACGTTGCCGACAAAACCGTCGCACACGATGACATCCGCGTGGCCGTTGTAGAGGTCGCGCCCCTCGACATTTCCGATGAAGCGGATCGGCAACTGCTTCATCACCTGCAGCGCCTCGCGCGTCAGGTCGTTGCCCTTGCTCTCTTCTTCGCCGATCGACAGCAGGCCCACGCGGGGCTTTTCAATCTTGAAGACCGAGCGCGCGTACATCTCGCCCATGATGGCGAACTGCGCCAGGTTGCGCACACTGCAGTCGACATTCGCGCCGACATCGAGCAGAACGCAGGGCGATCCGGTGGTGGTAGGCAGAGGCATGGCCAGCGCGGGCCGGTCCACGCCGGGCAGCGCGCCCAGCACCATCTTGGCGGAGGCCATGGCCGCACCGGTGTTTCCGGCGGTCACAAAGCCGGCAGCGCGACGCTCCTTGACCATCTTCAGGCCCAGCCGCATGGTGCTGTTGCGTTTTTCGCGCACCGCTTTTGCGGCCTTGTCTTCCATGGTGATCCACTCGTCGGTGTGGACGATTTCGATGGCAACACGACGGCCGAGCACTCCGAGGCCGGCGCGCAACTTTGCCTCAGGACCGATCAGATGAACGCGAACAGGAAAGGCACGGCAGGCCAAAATGGCTCCGCGTATCTCCGGACCCGGAGCTTCGTCCGAACCCATGGCATCGAGAGCGATGTCTGTCAGCGCTGGCACCAGGCTGACCTTTATGCTTCCTTCGCCTCGAGGACTTCGCGACCCTTGTATTGACCGCACTTGGCGCATGCACGGTGGGGCAGCTTGCGCTCGTGGCAGTTGGGACACTCGGAGAGGCCGGTGGCGGTCAGCGCGTCATGCGCGCGGCGCTTGGAGGTGCGGGCCTTGGAGTGGCGCCGCTTCGGATTAGGCATGGCAGATTCCTTTCGATCGGGGCCGTGACGAGGTTCGCGTTGCGCGCGGCACCTCTGGCCTCTTGCTTCCTTAGGACTTGATCTTGCTGCGCAGGTCTGAAAGGGCGCTCCAGCGCGGGTCGACGGCGGTCGATTCGCAGGAACATTGCTCTGTATTCAGGTTCCGGCCACAGCTCGGGCAAAGCCCGTTGCAGTCCGCGCGACAAAGAGTCTTTTCCGGCAGGGACAGCAACACCTGCTCACGCAAGACGTCTTCCAGCACTAGACCGTCTCCGTTATAGTATCCGATCTCGGTCTCAGAGGTCGAGATGGCGCGTTCCGCCCCGTTGGCATCGACGCCGATGGGCCGGTAGAGCAGATCGAACGATCCCTCGAGGGGGTGCTGGACCGGCTCGACGCACCGCGCACAGGGCACCTCGAAACGGCCGGAATAGTCGCCACGCACCCGGATGTCGGGCACCACCTGTTTGGGCCCCCGGTGCTCCTCGATCAGGTCCGCCCGGCCCTTAGCGTCCAGCACACCCAGCTGCCGGATATCCGCGCCGTAATCGATGGCATCCGGAGCCAGGTGCTCGTCAAAATCAACAGGATCAAGCTGAAGATCCGCAACAGTAATCAACATCACAGTTCTATTTTACGACCGCTGCGGCCCGTCCGACGAACCGAACCGGAGCGCAAATAGAACCAGGCGCAAAAAAGGGATTCGCGCCGCTGCTGGCCTCTACAATGGCCGCACTCCCTCCCGAAAGATCCGGCCCCTCCCTCGCAGTACCTGTTTTCGCATCCATCGTTGTGCACTACCTGCACGGAGAAACCTATGCCCAATTTTCTGCGCTCCGCCGCCTCGCTGTGCGTTCTGTCCGGCTCCCTCCTTGTCGCGCCGCGCCCGACGGTTGCCCAGCCCTCTGCGCCGGAGCTGATCCTTTACAACGGCAAGATATTTACCAGCAATGTGGACCACCCCTACGTGCAGGCGTTGGCGATCCATGGGGACCGGATTCTCGCCACCGGCGATTCTGCCAAGATTCTCGCGCTGCGCGGGCCTGGGACCCGGACCATTGATCTTGGTGGCCGCACGGCAATTCCTGGCATCAATGACGCCCACGTGCATCTCGATATTGAATCCACCAACGAAGTGAACCTGCCGATCGATAGTGAGAACCGCACGGGCGTAAACCCGACGTTTGAGCAGGTGATGGCGGCCATCACCGCGTCGGTCAAGAAAGCCGATTCGAAATCGGTGCTTACGGCTGCGGTCGGGCCAGCGATCTATTTCGATCCGAGAATGACGCGCAGTGCGCTCGACAGCGTCGCGCCAAACAATCCCGTGATGCTGACCACGTTCACAGGGCACGCCGCATTCCTGAACAGCGCGGCGCTCCGGCAATTCGGCATTCGCGAAGATCAGCCCGACCCGATGGGCGGCAAATACGAACGGGGAGCCGACGGTAAACTCGACGGCGTGGTGCGCGAATATGCGCTCTTCGATCTGGAGCGGCAGATCGCCGATGGGGTGAGCGACACCGATGCTCTCGAGCAGCTTCGCGCACAACTGAACCAGGCAGCGAAGTTCGGCATTACGACGATTCAGGACATGTCCAATGGGATGCCGCCGGCTCGAGCCGTTGCACTGCTCGAGAAACTGCCTCCGACGACGAGAGTGCGCGTGATGCGCATGCCTGGGACGACAGTGGCTGGCCGCGATGTGAAGGAAGGTCGTCCCGCACCACGCCCTGACTCACCGTTGATTACAGTCAGCGGCACGAAATGGATGCTGGATGGCACGCCGCTGGAAGGTACCTTCGAAAGCCGAGAAGAGCGGGCGGCCGATTTCAACCCGGGATCCGGCAAGTCGATGGAAGCCATATTTGCCAACTTCGGCATGCTCTTCCCGGAGCCGGAGCTAACCGCGATGCTGCTTGAGACGCAGCACGACAATGATCCACTCTTACTGCACATCAGCGGTTACATTTCCGCATCCGCCATGTTGAAGGCTCTTCAATCCAACGGCGGAAGCGAGGTCTGGTCCACACGCCGCGTCCGCTTCGAGCATGGCGACGGTCTTTATCCCGAATTCATCCCGACGTTAAAGGCGTTGGGCATCATCGTGGTGCAGAATCCCACACACCTTGCAGCGGGCGGGATGATAGCCGGTCTCAAGCTCGAAAGAGCTCAGCCGCTTCGTTCCCTGTTGGACGCGGGCATCCCTGTGGCGCTAGGCTCGGACGGCCCCATGAATCCTTATCTCAACATCATGCTCGCAAGCATCGATCCGGATCGTCCCAAGGAAGCGATGACCCGCGAGCAAGCGGTGATTGCTTACACGCTCACCTCTGCGTACGCCGAATTCCGAGAGAAGGACAAGGGCACACTGGAGCCGAACAAGCTGGCTGACGTGGCCGTTCTCTCGCAGGACATCTTCAGTGTTCCGCCGCCTGATCTACCGAAGACGACCTCCGTCCTGACCATCGTGGGCGGCAAGGTGGTCTACGACTCGAAGGTCCTCAGCTCTCAGTAGTGTGTGGGAGCAGCAATCAGCAGAGAGCTGATTCCCTCGCAACCGCGAAGGACGCAATCGTTCGGCTCTGCCTAAGACCTCGGAAA
>CAVWNU010000018.1:0-182673 GCA_963756435.1 uncultured Acidobacteriaceae bacterium
AAGGAACAGTCCATCACCATTACGCAGCTCATCGCGCAGAAGGTCGCGAAGCTCGGCGAGAACATCACCGTGCGCCGCTTCGCCCGCTTCAAGGTAGGCGATCCCAACTGGACCGTCGCCACGGTCAAGGCGACCGGCGACGACGCGCAGTCGTAAGTCAGCAGTCAACGACCTCGACGCGCGGATCAACCAGGCCCGCTTCACCAGATGAAGCGGGCCTAGCTGTCTTTTGGGCAGCTTCAGCCCGAGGTGTACTGAGTTCGGAAGCTCTGAACAAGCCCATTCTCATCTCGACCGGAGCGAAGCGGAGTGGAGAGATCTGCTTTTCTCGCAGCCGCTGGATGTGCGAGCTTCTTCAACCTGCTCGGGTCATTGTGCGTCAGTTGCCGGACTCGACGACTTGCTGACTTGCGACAAACCACCGTTCCACCAGCCACCAACTCACATATCCTGCCACGATCGACACGGGCAGCGAAATCGCAAACAGCAGATATGGCGACATCGTCCGTCCTGCAACTCCGTGCGTATAACTCCGCACAATCATCTGCTGAATAGGGAACGACAACAGATACATTCCATACGAGGGATCGCCCCACGCTGTTGCCCGCCATAGCCGCACCTTCGGCGCGTACGCCGCAAAAAAGAGCAGGTAAGCTCCAGCTAGAGACATCATCGGCGCCCACGCATAGGGAATCTGCGCCGCAATCGCCAGCACCGCCAACGCAACGACCGCAATCCATCCCTTCGCCGGTACTTTGTCTTTCACAGAAGCCAACAGCAGTCCGCTCAAAAACATCGGCAGCAGCCGCGCCCACATCCCCGGATAGCCAATCGTCGCGAGCGCCCAGTGCGGTGCAGGGAACCAGTGCGCTGCCAACGCCCGCACCCCAAACCCAATCGCAAGCGCCAGCAACACTGCGAGTATGCGCGGCCGGCGCAGCACGCCCATCACGGAGAGCACCGCCGCCAGGATGTAACACCAGAAGCCATAGGGAATCGACCATAGCGACTGGTTCACGTCCTCCGGAAAAGGGTTCGTGCGGAACGCACCCGCATAGGTTGGCCAGCCCAGCCGCAGCGTGCGATACAGAAAATCACCCACGGCATTCATGTGCCGCGGCGGGGTGATCCTGCCGCCGGCCAGTGGCAGCACGATCAAAAAACTGAAGACCGCTGCCAGGATGAACCCCGGATACACGCGGCGAATGCGATGCCAGAAGTATCTCGGCAGTGCCGCATCCCGTATCAGGTTCAGCGCCACCAGGTAGCCGCTCATGAGAAAGAACAGATCCACGGCCACGTGGCCCGTAATCGCCTGATGATGATTGAATCGCTTCATCGGGTCGGCATCGGTCATGCCATCGCCCAGCAGAAAGCTGTCCGAAAACACGACCGCCGCCGCCAGCAGGATGCGCAAGGCACCGAAGTTGTTACGAAATGCGCTGAATGTTTCCTCTGTGGCTCTTTCGTCCTTCATGCGTGGCGCGCGAGGCGGTTTCTTCGCTGTTATATCAGCCGGCTCGCAGGTCGCCAGTCACCGATCGTCAGTCGTTTAAGCTCCGTCTGGGCTCTCGGACAGCGCCGCAATGACCTCGCGCATCGGCTCCGGCAGGATGTGCCGCTGGTGCATGACTTCGCTCAAAAGGCCAAGTCCGACCGCAAGCTTCGTCGCGGCACAGGCGGTGCACTCCAGACGCTCGCGCAGATTCCCGACCGCGGCGAAGATGTCGCTATACGTGGAGGCGAAGAAGGAGAGCGATTGCAGACCTTCTTCGCGTTGGCTCGGATCCAGTGCATCCACCGTGATCCGGTAATGGTGCGGAGCCACGACTACACCTTTTCGATGTTGCGGGCTGCGCTGTCGATAATCTCGACGATGCGGCTGCGCTGTTCGGCAGTCAGGTTCCCCGCGCGCAGGCTCAGGGCCATGCGGAAGTTGTGGATCGCTCGCATGATCTGCGGATCGCGCTCCGTCGGCCGTGCGGCACTGCCTACAGCGGCCATGCGCCCCAGGATCTCCTCCACCGCGCTGCGGTTCTGCTCCAGCTCTTTCTTGCCCTCATCGGTGATGCTGTAGAGCTTGCGCGTACCCTCGGTGGCGACCGTAGCCAGCCCGGTCTCTTCGAGCAGGGTAAGCATGGGGTAAATCACGCCCGGGCTGGGCGAGTAGGCACCGCCAAACTTCTCTTCGATCGCCTTGATCAGTTCATAGCCGTGGCGAGGCTTCTCGGCAATCAGGTCGAGGAAGCAGGAAGCGGAGATCGGCCGAGGCAAAGATCCGTCCTGGCCCGCGTCCACGCCAGAAGGGGCGCTCTCCCTCGCCGAAGGGGCCTGCAAAGGGGCCGCGTGCCCGGAAATGACGTTCCTCACGGCCGCGGTCGCATCCGTGGGATTCCCTGAAGTGCTCTTTGAGTTGTTCAAAGGGGTATCTCATGAACGTAGTATCAAGATATATCTTAAACATGTCAAGAGTGAATTAGACTTAATTTCACGGTGCTTAAAACATTTCGAGCTGATGGTGCGAAGCACTCCTGGGCACATGCCCAAGCACCATTCCCGGCTTTCTTCATTAAGAAGCGACCTCTTGCGTTCGTTGCCGGAGTGTGTTAGTTTCTTGAGTTCGACGATTTGAGATTCACAAGAGCCATTCGCCGGCCGTCTTCACGCCGCTGGACGAGGCCCAGGACACAGGTTGCAGCCTGCGCTTTCCGCATCGATTCTACACCCTCAAGGAGCGCCATGCAGCCATTCCGGTTTGCCGCCATTGTCCTGATGGGAACAGGTATCGCCTGCGCCCAAAGCAACTTCCCCCCCATACGCTGACCGCTCTCGATGCCCTGGCCGACACCGGCTCCAGTGCCGTTCCGCCGGAGCCCAAGGCGCAGAAGATGCTCGACCTGAGCTCCATGGACACGACCGCCGACCCGTGCACCGACTTCTACCAGTACGCCTGCGGCAACTGGGCGAAGAACAACCCGATCCCGGCCGACCAGGCGCGATGGGGCAACTTCGGCATGCTCGCGGAGCGCAATCAGTGGCTGCTCTATAAGGACCTCGAAGCCGCAGCGAAGCCCAGCTCCAGGCCGCACGCCGCTCGAGGCCAAGTACGGCGACTTCTACGCCTCCTGCATGAATGTGGACGAGGTAAACCAGAAAGGCGTGGCACCGCTCAAGCCGGCGCTCGACCGCGTCGCGGGCCTCAACGACAAGAAGCAGCTCGCTGCTGTCTTAACGGAACTCCAGCGCCAGGACGGCACCGACGCGATCTTCCAGTTCCAGGTGCAGCAGGACGAGAAAGACAGCTCCAAACAAATCGCAGCCGTGCGGCAGGGCGGCCTGGGGCTGCCCGATCGCTCTTACTACATCGACAAGTCAGAGCGCGAGACCAAGATCCGCGATCAGTATGTCGAGCACATGACGAAGATGTTCCAGCTCGCCGGCGACACGCCCGAGCAGGCCGCCGCCGAAGCGAAGAACGCGATGGCGATTGAGACGGCGCTGGCCGAAGGCTCGCTGAGCCGTACCGATCTGCGCGAGCCAATGAATCGCTACCACATCAAGACGGTGGCCGAGCTCGAACAGATGGCCCCGGGCTTCGAATGGTCGAACTACTTCGGCAAAATCGGCATCGGCTCGTTCCAGTCGCTGAACGTGGCGCAGCCCGGATTCGTCCAGGCGCTGAACAAGGCGATCGATTCCGATAGCCTCGATGCGTGGAAGAGCTATCTGCGCTGGCATGCGATCCACGAAGCGGCGCCGTGGCTGAGCGACGACTTCGTCCAGGAGAACTACAACTTCTACAACGCTACCCTGCAGGGCGCGAAGGCACTGCAGCCGCGCTGGAAGCGCTGCACGCGCCTAACCGACCAGGCGCTGGGCGAGGCGGTAGGCCAGGACTGGGTGAAGAAGAACTTTCCGCCCGCGGCGAAAGAAAATATGACCAAGCTGGTGGCCGCGCTCGATAAGGCTCTCGGCGAGGACATCCAGCAACTGCCGTGGATGGGCGATGAAACCAAGAAAGCAGCTGAGGCCAAGCTCGCGCTCTACCGCAACAAGATCGGCTACCCCGACAAGTGGCGCGATTACTCGAAGTTCACCGTGGAGCGCGGGGACCTGCTCGGCAACATCAACCGCGGCGACGAGTTTGAGCGCCAGCGTAACCTGAACAAGCTTGGCAAGCCGGTGGATGAGACGGAGTGGGGCATGACGCCGCCCACCGTCAACGCCTATTACGAGCCGAGCCTGAATGACATCAACTTCCCCGCGGGCATTTTGCAGCCGCCCTTTTACTCGCTGTCGGCGGACGCGGCGGAGAACTTCGGCGGCATCGGCATGGTCATCGGACACGAGATGACCCATGGCTTCGACGACCAAGGCTCGAAATATGACGGCAAAGGCAACCTGCGCGAGTGGCAGACGCCGGCGGACCGCAAAGCCTTCACCGAACGCACCGACTGCGAGGTCAAGGAGTACGGCAACTTTGCGCCAGAGCCGGGGGCCAATGTGAATGGCAAGCTCACCCTGGGAGAGAACACAGCCGACAATGGCGGCATCCGCATCGCCTTCCTTGCGCTCCAGAACACGCTGGCTGCTGAAGGCAAAAAACTGGACGGACCAAAGAAAGACGGCTTCACACCGGCACAGCAATTCTTCATCCAGTACGGGCAGATCTGGTGTGAGAGCCGTCGTCCGGAGTATTCCCGCATGATGGTCAAGGTGGACCCGCACTCGCCCGGCAAGTTCCGCGTGGATGGCGTGGTGCAGAACTTCGATGAATTCGGCAACGCCTTCCACTGCAAGAAGGGCTCGCCGATGTACCCGGAGAACATCTGCCGCGTCTGGTAAACGAGGTAAACGGCAGACGACAGTCCAGACCAAAGCAGACGAAGGCAGGATATCCTTGTTGGTGTAGCGCGAATCTTCGCGTTACGGCAAGCTGCTTTTGTCTGCGGTGGCCTTGATTTTGTCTCCAGTGGTCTGCCTTTCTGGCTAACGATCTCTGCCGCAATCAGTCACTTTTCCTGGGTCGAGTAGCCCGAATGTGCTTCAACCTTTTACAATGCAGGCGGGTCCCCACCCAGACTTTCAGTTCAAGCTGTTTTGGCAGCCTCGACGCATGTCGTGTGCATCGGGACGAAGGAATCGGATGAAGTTGAAGAATTTCGGCCGGGCTGCATTAGCCCTAGCCGCCTCTGCCGTGACAGTCCTCGGCATGACGTCCTGCACTCTGAGCTATACCGTTGGGTATCTTTTCGTGACGGGCTCTGCTACCGGTGCCGGCATCAATAATGGCCAGCTTGCCTCCTACCGAATCAAAAACAACGATGGAACCCTCCGTTTGACCACCAACGTAGGGTCTGGCGGTCCCAATCCGACCCAGGTGGTGGTGAATTCGAGTGGCAACTACCTTTACGTGTTAAATGCGGGATTGGGCACCGAAGCCAGTCCGGCGGTGGGCCAGATCGACCTGTTTTCGATCGGTGGCGCGGGCGTTGTCACGCATCAGGCGACCTTCAATCCGAAGGGCTTTAACACGCGGAACATCGTGATCGCGGGCAATTTTCTCTACGCGTTGGACGAGTTCGCTCCCGGCGGCGGTGGGCCCAATGGCACGCAGAGCATCGGCGACATCTCCGCTTTCGCCATCGACCCCACGACCGGCCGGTTGACCCCGATTCTCAATAACCAGCAGAGGGATGCGAACGGTCTTCCCCTCACCTATTTTCCGGTGGGCACCAATCCCACCTGGCTTGCGGTGAACGGTTCCTACGCGTACATCGCTGAGCAGGGACCGGCCAGCGGCGCAACTCCGGACGATCCGCCGCAGGCGATCTTTATCTACAATCAGAGCGCCACCAGCGGCCAGCTTACCCTGACGCAGAGCACGCCAACCCCAACCGGCGCCACCCAACTGACCTACGTGTACTCGACGTCCACGTATCTCTATGCGCTGGACGCAGGTCCGGCCGGCTCAACCGGCTTCATCCTGCCCTATACGGTGAGCTCCGGCGGCACACTGGCGGCGGTGCCCAGCGGCGCGCGCGCCAACAACGCCCAGAGCCAGGCGCCGGTCGGCCCCTCGCGCATCCTCAAGGAGACTACGCACAACTTCCTGTGGGTGGCCAACTCCGGTATCAACACCAATCCCGGCGCGGGCGGCAATGTGATCACGGCCTACAACATCCAGGCCAATGGCCAGCTTTTCGACGCGAACACCGGCGGCGCCAATGGAGAGACGGCGGGAACGGGCACGCGCTGCTCTCGTCGAAGACCCATCGAACCAGTACGTATACGCGGTGAACTTCAACGACAGCACGATCACCGGCAAGAAGATCAACCAGCAGACCGGTGGACTGGATCCCTTGGCCAAGGCCATGCCGGCGCCCCCAGGCTCGCCGACGTGGTGTGCAACAACAGGCAGCACCTTCTAGAACGACAATCGGCGGGGAGCGCTGGCCGGGTGGTTACAATAAGCCAGAACTCCCTGCACAACTTTGAGGAAACGCGCCGCCGCGCGACGAATAAACTTGCAAGACTGCGCGGCGGCGATTGGAAATGACCGGGATCCCAGGGCTCGAAAGAAGTTCAGGGATTCAAATGAAGGACGAAGGAATCGAATGAAGTTCAGTCAACTTGGCCAGCTTGCTCTGGCGTCAGCAGTCTCCGCCGCCCTGGTGCTGGGTATCACCGCCTGCGGGCAGAGCAATACCATCGACTTCGTCTACGTAGCCTCGGCGAACGCCAATCCGGGAACAATCTACGGATTTGCCGCCGACGGCGAATCCGGCGCACTGACCCAGATTCTCGGCTCGCCCTTTCCCGCCGGCACGGAATCCGATCGCCCTGCTCACTACGCCCGAACGACAAAGTGATTTACGCGCTCAATCACGACGACAACACGGTGATCGAGTACGCCGTGGGCTCGGACGGCAAGCTCTTCGCGCAGAACACCTACAACATCAAGTCGGGCACCAATCCGAACGGCATGGCGGTCAGCCCGGACGGCAAGACGCTCTACATTGTCGAGGCTTATGGCCTGGCTCCGAACAGCACGCCCTACAGCGCGACAACACCCGGCATCGGTGCGCTGGTCCAGATGCCTATTGCAGCGGACGGCAGCCTCGGGAACCGAGGTCTCCTATCCCACCTGCAACAATCCGGTCGCCGTGACCGTGCTGGGCAGCGCCAGCAACGCCGCCGGTGGAGCGGTCTATGTGGTCAACGATCCTGCCGGGCAGCTAACCACGCTGATCGACACCGTCGCCGCCCAGAATCGCGGCGCGACCGGCAGCGCAACCGTCACCTATCCGGCAGTGGGCGCATGCAGCGGCGGAACGGCCGCCGTGGGCCAGGTCTCCAGCTACGTCGTCAATTCGAACAACTCCCTGACGCCGGGCGCAGGGTCGCCATTTGCCGCCGGCGTGGCGCCCGATGCGATCACCACCGATCCCACCAACCGCTTCGTCTACGTGACGGACTTCAAGCAGAACCTGATCCTCTCCTACAGCGTCCAGGGCAGCGGCGGCGCAATCATCCCGCTCTCCACCAGCACCACGCCGACCGGCAACCTCCCCAGCGCGATCACGGTAGATCCGCGCGGGAAGTACATCTACGTCGCCAATTACCTCGATGGAAGCGTAAGCGGATTCGCGCTTGAACGCCACCACCGGCATTCCAAGCGGGCTTGCCGGCACCTCGAACAGCGCCGCTACCGATCCTGGCCCGGCGGCGATCACCGTCGAGAACTCGATCGGCCGTTATATCTATACGGCGAACTTCATCGGCAACTCGGTGTCGGGCCTGTATCTGGACCCGAATGCTGGCACCACGAACATCGTGCAGAACTCGCCCTTCCCCGGCGCCGCCAAGGCCACCGCAGTCACCAGCGTGAAGCACGGCGACCACGCCATCCAGGTGAATCCAACGTATTAGCGCATGCGGCAAGACAGCAAAATGCCTGCCCCCGTTTGGGCAGGCATTCTGCATTTGCGGCGGAAGGCCCCACTCATGCGAGCTGGAACTGATCCAACCGCGCTGCTTTTTTGTCGAAGGTCAGATTAGCGGTGCAGCCCGCCCAGATACCTAGAGCGCCGATCAGAGCGTCTGCGGAACCAGCTTGGCCGGTTTTTAGCGCCATCGTCGCAGTGAAAACCTCTTGCTCGTTCTGGACGAACAGCGTGTCCGCCTCCAGCACCCGCTCGATGGTCTGCGCGACCTCCGAGTTTGAAAGGCCATAGACACGATCCAGAACCCAGACCGTCTCCACAATCGTGACAAGACTGATGTAGCCCAGGCGCTTTTCCGTCAGACGGTGCTCGATAATTCTGGTCGCTCGAGCGGCCTGCACAGCATCGTCCTGAGCAAGATAGCGGATAAGGATATTCGTGTCGAGGCCGATCACCGGCGCTTGGCTCGCTTGCTCAGGGATGCTGCACCTTCGGCAATTGCACGGTCCATGTCGTCCAGCGAGGCGCGACGCTGCCCGACGCGAACGATGCCTTTCAGGTTTGCGGTGGGAAGCTTGGGGAGAATCACCACGGTGCCATCGGGATGCACGAAGAACTTGATGCGGTCGCCGGGACCGAGATGCAAATGTTCGCGAATAGCCTTCGGGATGGTGGCTTGGCCTTTGATGGTGAGTGCGGATTCCATTCCTTACATTTTAGCAAATGTAATACATGCCTAACTATTTGAAACTGAGTGTGGGACACGCCTGCAATCGGGGCGGTGCGCAGAAGGTCAGGGAATACTGGGCGGCATGGCGGCCTCGCGGAAGCGTGTCGGGCTGTGCGTCCAGCGCTTGATCCAGCGCTGCCCTGGACGCTCCACCAGGTACATCACCGCAATAGAGATCAATACCAGCAGCGCGTAAGAGAGCCAGGGATCGAAGCGCAGCAGCCCTGCCCGCGCCAGCAGATGCGTGTCATCGTGCAGCAGGTTCCACAGATTGAAGTGCAGAATGTAGAGGCAATAGCTCGCCTCGCCGATCACGATCAGCGGATAGATGGAGAAGAGACGTGTGAGAAAATTCCGGCCGGCGAGCCCGAGCACGATCATCGCGTAAAGCGGCATCAGCAGGCCATCGTGCATGAAGAGATAGGGCATGTGGCTGCCGAAGCACATGAGGATGTAGAGCGCCGTGAAGCCCGCCACGCCCAGCATCGTTCGCAATTGGCTACGCTCGGGGATGAGGTCGTTCAGCCCCGCCAGCGCCATGCCGAACAGAAATGATGGCAGATGCTGCAGTGGGCCGAACTTCACCGCGCGCAGCCACCATCCGTTGGAATAGCGATCGAGATGAACGTCGCCATCGGGATTCAGGATCATGTAAAGCGCGGGCAGAATGAAGCTCAGGAACCAGAAGCCAAGCATCGTCCACACAATGCGGTTGCGGGTCTTCGGGCGACGCAGGGTGACCAGCCAGGGAAAGAGCGCGTAGAAAAACACGTCCGTCGTCAGCGTCCAGGCGGGCGCATTCCAGAAGGTGCAGAGAGTCGGCGACCAGCCCTGCGCGAGGAGAAATGTCAGTCCAACGCCCCAGGCAAACTCGCCGTGCGGGCGAATGCGCCACTCCTGCCCGAGCACGATGAAAGACATGACCAGCGAGAAGAGGAAGACGGGATAGATGCGCGAGAAGCGCGCCATCCAGAAAGTGCGCGCGCGCATCAGTCCACGATCGGCCCGCTCGCGATAGTTGTAGGCGAGCACGAAGCCGGAGAGCAGCAGGAAAAAGCTGACCGAAACGTATCCGTTGTCGACGACCGGAGCGAATGGGCCGAAGATCTTCGGGTCCGAAAAGTGGAAGAAGACGATGTTCAGCGCCGCCAGCGCGCGCATGCCGGTAAGCGCGTCAAGCCGCGAACGGCGCGCGGGAGGAGCCTGCACGGGAAGGGTAGCCGTGGCCACTGCATCCTCTGACGACATCCGCAGGGTGGATGTTTCGGCCGTGACCGACATTTCAGCCGTCTCTGGAGAAGTTGCTGGCAACGTGGTCGACACAAAACTCCGGGCGGGACCTGTCAGAGTGCGCGCGAGGCGCGGCCCTTGCTGATTCGATGATAGTCGAGGGCCTGCAGTTCAGAATCCTCCACGGAAGATGCAAAAAAAGGCTTGACGCGCGCCGTGGGGAAGCCCGCGGATGCGCAGCGTTGATTCTTCCGTAAACAGGCAACGGATGCCGCCGTCACTCGTAAGTGCGATCGGTGAAGCGGAGGGGTCTGCTTTTCATCGGACGAGTGCTCTTCAGAGCATGCTTTACGCGGTTACAAGCGAGCCGACGCGCTCTCCGGAGACCACGCGCAGGATATTTCCCGGCGTGTTCATGTTGAAGATGATCATCGGCATGGCGTTGTCCTTGCACAGGCTGACAGCGGTCATGTCCATCACCTTCAACCCCTGCTGCAGGATTTCGAAATAAGTGATCTCTTCGTATTTGATCGCGTCCTTCGTTATGACGGGATCCGCGCTGTAAATGCCGTCGACCTTCGTGGCCTTGAGCAGGATATCGGCCTTGATTTCCATTGCACGCAGTGAGGCGGCCGTGTCGGTTGAGAAATATGGATTTCCGGTTCCTGCGGCGAAGATGACCACGCGGCCCTTTTCCAGGTGCCGGATGGCGCGGCGCCGGATGTAGGGCTCGGCCACCTGGTTCATCTCAATGGCCGACATCACGCGGCTGTGCACGCCGCACTTCTCCAGCGAATCCTGAAAGGCCAGGGAATTGATGACCGTGCCCAGCATGCCCATGTGATCGGCAGAGACGCGGTCCATGTGGCGAGCCTGCTCCGCAACACCGCGGAAGAAGTTGCCGCCCCCCACCACCACAGCCACTTCGACACCCATACGGCGGATGTCCGCGATCTCCATGCTGATCTGGTGAACGGTATCGACATCGACACCGAAGCCGCGTCCGGCGGCGAGGGCTTCGCCTGAGAGCTTGAGCAGGATCCGCTTATACATTCCCTGTGAGTATCGCATAGTGCGTTTCGCTGGCAGAAGCCGGATTCGCCGCTCCGTATGCGAAATGTGGCGCCCTTTGCGCCCTCCATTTACGCTGAAGTCCGTGAGCCAGACCTTTCGTATCGCGCTCGTCGGAGATTACGATCCATCCGTTCTTGCCCACCAGGCCATCCCTGTCGCTCTCCAGCTTGCCGCGGATCATCATCACGCGGCGGTGCAATGGGACTGGCTGCACACCTCACAGATCGAAGATGCGGCAAAAGCGCTCCGCGGATACAACGGGATCTGGTGCGTTCCCGCGAGCCCTTACGTCAACACCCAGGGTGCTCTCGATGCGATCCGCTTCGCACGCGAGCAGGGAAAGCCGTTCCTGGGAACCTGCGGCGGATTTCAGCATGCTCTGATCGAATACGCGCGCAACGTCGCCGGCCTGGCCGCCGCCGATCACGCCGAGACCAACCCCGCAGCTGCTCTCCCGCTCATCTCCCGGCTCTCCTGTTCCCTAGTGGAGAAGGAGATGGAGCTCGCGCTTGCCGAGGGCAGCCTCATCGCCCGCAGTTACGGCTCGACACGTACCAGCGAAACATACCGTTGCAACTTCGGACCCAATCCGGCGTACCAGCGTGGCCTTTTCGGCGGGGCCCTGCGCGCGACCGCGCACGATCAGCAAGGAGAGGTACGAGCAGGCGAACTCACCGCGCATCCGTTCTTCGAGGGGACGCTCTTCCAGCCCGAACGCAGGAGCTTGCGCGGCGAGCTGCCGCCCCTGGTTCGCGACTTTGTCGGCTGCATCGCCGGATGATGTTCGGACGCGAAGCGGCTCATGGCCCTTACGGCTCTGTGTCCCCTGCGAATGGAACGCACTCTTATCTGCCGGAGGCTCCAGAAAGCGAATCGGGTATGCGGGCTGTTTCAGGAATGCGGGTGTAGATGAAGTCAAAGCCCGGCTGCCAGGTTTTCCCTTCATCGTCGGAGGTAACGCCGCTCTGTTCCACCGTGCTGTCGGGCAGCAGGCGATAGGACATGCGCGTTCTTTGCTGCGGATGGCCGGGCATCGGCCACACCCCTTCGAGCACCATGGCGTTGCCATCCCAGCCGCCGGTGAAAGTAACCCACGAACCGGATGAGTCCACCCAGATCTGCTGCCATGCGCGCTTCTCGGGGAGATAAGAACTCAAGCTGCCACCCGGTCCGCTCTTCAGGGGCTTCCAGTTCTCGCGGATGGCGCAACCGGAATAAAGCTTCTCGATCAGGCTGGTGGCCACCTGGTGATTCGGTGCCGCCTTCGGTGAAACGCTCCAGTGACCAACCCAGAAATCGAGCTGACGACTCTCGGCGGAGTTGCAGCCGGCAGGTGCAGCTGTAGTGCCGGAAATCGGTGCGGCGGTGGCCTGCGCATCACCGCTCTGACAGATGAGGAGCATCACACAAACAGCGGCAGCAATGCCGGAGAGCCTGCGAAGGGATGGCAGCATAGGGAGCTGGATATTCATTCGGCACCTCGAGTTGTTGCGAGCTTGTCTGAACTCTGATGGCCCGGTGGAAAATATCCCCGTTCATACACGAAGCAGAAAACGCTTGTACAGACCGAGGCAGCCCTTCCGATAGCTCTGGAGCTGTGCCTGGGATGAGACAGTCGGGTTGACTTTCCAAATGCCGGGTTATCGCAACAAACCGGAAGGCATATTAAGCGTTCTCGTAGACTGCCTCTGGTATTGGGAGGGCGCGCCGGGGCAGCACCGCCAGGTGGTGTCTCAGTTTGAAATATCCGCCTTGGGTGGAAAGCGGACCTCTGGTTATTGGTCACACCGACAATGCGAGGCGCAGATCGTGTCCAACCTCACCTCCGCGCGACGTCGGCTCAAGCTATTCTGAAGAACGTGGGGAGGAGATTTGCAGCATGGCGAAACTTGTCTACGGATTGAGCCAGTCCCTCGATGGCTACGTCGACCACATGAAGCTTGGGCCGCCTGCACCCGCGGCCTTCCGTCACTTCATCGAGCTGGTGCGCGGCCTGACGGGCATCATCTACGGTCGCCGCATGTACGAGATCATGCGTTATTGGGACGAAGATCTTCCTGATTGGGACGCGGAGGATCGCGAGTTCGCGGCGGCGTGGCGGAGCCAGCCGAAGTGGGTCGTGTCGCGTTCCCTCAAGTCAGTTGGCCCCAACGCCACGCTTGTCGCGGATGACTTCGAGAAGGTGATACGCAGGCTGAAGGCTGAGCTGGCTGGCGAGATTCAAGTTGCCGGACCAGTCCTGGCGCAAAGCCTGACCGAGGCCGGTCTTATCGATGAGTATCGACTCTACCTCCGCCCCGTCGTGCTTGGTGGTGGCAAGCCATTCTTCGCCGGCCCCCGGCCGCCGCTCCACCTGGTGGCCAGCGATTTAATCGCCGATGACTTGATTCGGTTGACGTACGTTCCTGCTTAATCGCGCGACTCGCCCGACGGACTGCGCCTTCCGATTTTTACAAGACACAGGGCCTGTGCCGGGAGCAGAATCGCTGGCAAAAGGAGAAATTGCGATGGCACAAGTGAATCCGGTTCCGGAAGGCTCGCATAGTGTGCAGCCGTACATGATGTTTGCGGGATGCGTGAAGGCAATGCAGTTTTATGCGAAGGCCTTCGGCGCGCGCGAAGTGATATGCATGAAGGGCCCGGACGGCCAGGTAGGTCATGCGGAGATGCAAATCGGCGACAGCCGCATCATGATGGCCGACGAAGCGCCAAAGATGGATGCGTATGGCGTAAAGCATTACGGTGGATCGCCTGTGAGCCTGATGCTCTACACCGAGGACTGCGATGCGATGTACGCGCAAGCGCTGGCTGCAGGCGCCGAAAGTTTGCGCGAGCCGGCCGATCAGCCCTACGGCATCCGCATGGGCGGTGTGCGCGATCCCTTCGGCTACAAGTGGTGGATCGGCACGCAGATCGCCGTCATGTCTGCCGGCGAAAGCCAGGAAGCCACGCTGGCAACCCACGGCACGGTGTAGCGCAGGGGGTGATCTATGACCGCTGATGCATTTCGCCGCGCCGCACTGGCGTTGCCTGGCGCAATCGAGAGCGAGCACATGCATCATCCTGATTTCCGGGTACACAACCGGATCTTCGCGACCCTCGGCTCGCCGGACACGGGATGGGGAATGGTGAAGCTGCCGCCGGACGAGCAGCACAAACTGCTGGAAGCGATGCCGGAGACCTTTCAACCGGCCGCCGGCGCGTGGGGCCGGGAGGGCTCGACCCTGGTGCGGCTCGCCAGGGCAAAGCCGCAGGTGCTCACCGGCACACTCGAAATGGCGTGGCGGCTGGCGCAGGCAAAGCCGGCAAAAAGGAAGACCTCTGCGGCTTAAATTTCTGCCGAATGGGCCAGCACGAAATCGGCGCGCTCGGCCGGAGTCGCCAAAGGGCAATCGCACGATGCGGTAGCCCAGCTCCGTGTATGTCTTCACGATCGCATGCTCGGTCCGCTCGGCTTCCTCCTCGGTCTGGCGGCGCTCGGTGTCGGTCGCATAGATCTCCGGCCACCAGGGCGCGAGGAAGACGGGGTCGCGATAACGACATGCGCGTGCCTCCTCGCGCAGGTCTGCAGGAAGACTGCAGCCGACCAGATCGGCGCAGGTAAAGGCGTCGCCCACACCACGATCGAAGTAAACAGGAGTACCGGCCTTTTCTTCGGCGCCCCAGCCGGCAGCGGTTGTGTGCCAGGTAGCTATCGAGCGCCGCATCAGCAGCTTCGCAAAGCGCGGCGCATCGGCCCACGGCAGCGCGCCGCCGCCAGATCCAACCTGCTCCTGGATGACAGCGCGTGCATCCTCGGGAATACAGAGATATCCGCGCCGGGCCAGCTCGGCAAGCAAAGTGGTCTTACCGGAGCCGGGACCGCCGGTGATGACATAAAAGGCTGGCTGTTTCATTTCGTTGTCAATCCAAACCATAGTCAAAAGAAGAATCGTGCGCGAGCGTGTGACATCTTGTAGCGTGTAGATACACGGATATGACAAGCTTCGAGGCACAGCTCCTGCGAACCCGGCACTGCACATGCTCTTCCTTGCGCCGGGCGACGCGTGCCGTCACGGCTCACTATGAGGCGCAGTTTCGCGGCTCCGGGCTGCGAGGCACGCAGTTCACCATACTTTCGATTCTCGCGCAGGCCGGCGCTCTGCCCATGACCCGCCTCGCCGATCTGCTGGGTGTGGAGCGCACCACGCTGACGCGCAACCTCAGTGTCCTGGCGCGCCGCGGATTGGTGGAGTGGGTAGCCGCCAGCGATGGCCGAGTCCGCAAGGCCGGCCTGACCAAAGCCGGCGACGCCATGCTGCATAAGTGCATGCCGCGCTGGGTCGCGGCGGAGTCCAGCGTCGGAAAGGTGTTGAAGAAGTTCCGTCTGCCGCAGGCATAACGGATGGCTGCGGCTGAATGCGGAATTTTCTGGGCCAATAGGTGTAGATACACGGAGGTGATTATGTTCGACCTACTGTCTACCGCGGAGCTGACTGCCGCTTCCGCGATCGTTGTCTTTTTCCTCTCAACCATCTTGTCTACAGCCATTCGGCAGCGTCTTCTGATCGCAGCGGCCCTCGCCGGCTGGTTCGCTCTGGTGCTGGCCGCGGGCGCCACCGGCGCCTTCTCTGCTTCAGCTGGCATCGGTACAGCGGGCATCGGACTCGCCGTGGTGATTCCAGTCGCCGTACTCAGCCTGATGACACTAGGCAACGCGCGAGTACGCGACCTGATCGGGCGAACGCCGCTAGTCGGCCTGGTCGGCGTGCAGAGTCTCCGCGTCCTCGGCATTGCCTTCGTGCTGCTCTACGCAGCCGGGCGGTTGCCGGCTCCCTTTGCGCCTGTCGCCGGGTGGGGTGACGTCTTGGTGGGCCTGCTCGCCATGCTCCTGCTCTTCCGGCTGACGCGCCGGCAAGCCACGATTCCCCGCGGCCTGCTGTTGCTGTGGAATGTGCTGGGATTAGCGGATTTGGTCACCGCCGTCTTTCTGGGCGCCACCTCGTCACCGGGGCCGATCCAGCTCTTTCATGCACCGCAGAACTCAGGCATCATGTCCACCGTACCCTGGATCCTGATCCCGTGCTTCCTGGTGCCGGCCTTCATCTTCCTCCACCTGTGCACCTTGTATCGCCTGCGCAGAGTCGTCCAAGGCGAGCAGACCACCAACCTATCGCCAGTTCGCGTGGCAGCGCAAAGCTTCTGACCGCACGCGCACGTGGTGGCGGCGAAGCAATCATCACCGCCGCCACCCGCACCTCTATCGTTCCACCCGATGCAGCACTATCGGAATGCTGGACGGCACGTGGAAGGTCGGATCTCTCGACGGATCGGTTCCATCCGGTGGCGGCCCGACCGCCAGTTCCCCCTTTGGTTCAGTCGAAACGTTCGAACGCCGTGATTCCAACGAACGTTCGAGCTCAATCCGGTCGCCCTTCGCCGTTCCGGAATATGTGCCGTTGCCGACCTTGAAAGAAACGTGGTCGCCATCGACCTTGCCATCCGTAATCGGAGCCGGCACATCGCTGCCGCCGGAGAAGCTCCTGCCGGCGCCCTCCACGGTGCCTGTCAGGTTGTTCGCCTCTTGCCGCAGCGTGAACACCATCTCTTCCCCTCGCATCATCTGCGCGAGCCTTGAGGTGTCGTTGCTGGCAGGCGGTACGGGCCTCCACAGCCCTGTAATGCCGGAACCCGTCTGGCACCTCGCGCTCCCACACCGCCACCTGCGGACGCAGCGTTGTCGCCTTCGCAGCAATCGTAACCGTAGCAGGTGTAAGTCCCGGAGACGTCGCCTCCACCGTAATGTCCCCCGCCGTCTTCGTCGCCTGCACAATCGCCATGCACAGGCCGGAGAACGCTTTGCGCGATGTGCCCTTGTCGGACTCGTGATCGGTGGGGTCGCCGTTGCCCACGCCGATCAGTTTCCCTGCATCCCGTAATCCTGAACGTCACTTCGTTGTCGGTGATGGGCATGATGCGGCCTTTCGCATCGTGAACCGCCACGCTGAACATGGCCACATCCTCGCCATCGGCGGAGACTTCGGTGCGGTCCGCAGCCATCACCAGCTTCGCCGCGTCGCCTGTGGTCTCCCGCTTCTCCGTCATCACCTGCTTGTCGCCTTTGTAGCCGCGCGCTTCAATCGAGCCGGGCGCATACTGCACGTTCCACGCCACATGCGAATCCTTCTTTACTTCCTTCGCGCCCAGGCTCTTGCCGTTGACAAACAACTCCACCTTGTCCAGGTTCGAATACACCCAGACCGCAATCTCTTTGCCCTCCATCCCCGGCCAGTTCCAGTGCGGAAACAGATGCAGCACCGGCTTCGTCGTCCACCATGACTGGTAATAGAAGAACGAGTCTTTGGGAAACCCGCAGGTATCGATAATTCCGTATTGCGAGCTGATGTTAGGCCAGTGATTCGGTGACGGCTCTCCGCGATAGTCGAATCCGGTCCACACAAAGCCACCGGAAAGCCACGGCCGCGCATCGCAGAAGCTCCACCAGCCCTCCGCCGAAGCACGCCCCGTCGTGGTGTACGGATCGTATGAGCTCACATAGCCCTTGGCAAAATCAGTCACGTAAATGCCGCGCGTGCCCACCGCGCTCACCGTCTCCGTGCCCATCACCGGCTTGTCGGGATGCGACTTGTGATACGCCTCCGCCGCCGGGTCCATGTAGTTGTAGCCCATCACATCGCACACCGCCAGGCCGCCGGTTCCAATCGCACCCGTGGGTGCAATCGACACCGGACGCGAGCCATCGAGCTCCGTCGCCACCGCTTTCATCGCAGTCAGGATCAGCACGCCCTTTTCCGTGTTCGCCTGGCCCTCTTCATTGCCCATCGACCACATGAAGACGCTCGGACGATTGCGATCGCGCCGCACCAGATCGCTGAACTGGCTCAAGCCCTCGGGATTCGAAGACATCATGCGCGTCTCATCAAAGACCAGCATCCCCAACTCGTCGCATGCATCCAGCAGTTCCGGCGTCGGTGGATTGTGCGAGGTGCGTATCGAATTGCAGCCCATCTCCTGCAGCTTGCGAATGCGGTAGTACTGCACGGCATCGGGCAGCGCCGCGCCGATCCCGGCATGGTCCTGGTGATTGCAGGTGCCCTTCAGCTTCACCGGCTTGCCGTTCAGGAAGAAGCCCTTCTGCGCATCAAACGAAACCGTGCGAATGCCAAACGGCGTCTCGTAGCGATCGACGATCTCGCCGCCGGCCTCCACCTCCGTCACCAGCCTGTAGAGATTTCTCTCCTCCAGCGACCACAGCGCCGGCTGCTTCACAGCGATCTCCTGCGCATAGGTCTGCTCGCCGCCTTCCGCAATGGATGCGGGCGCGGTCGCCGCTTTCCCCACCGTCTTGCCGTCAGGATCGAGAATGGTCGAGATCACGCGCGCTTTCTGAGCAGACTGTTCCTGCTCCCCATTGCCGTGGTTCTCCACCTCCGTCGGATCGAGAGCGTAGCCCCCGCCGGCCGGACCTGCGAGGTCACGAACGTGCCCCACTTCTTCACGTGCACCGGATGCGTCTTCACCAGCCAGACGTGCCGGTAGATTCCCGCGCCCTCGTAAAACCAGCCATCGCTCGACGTCGCATCCACGCGAACCAGCAGGACATTCCTGCCTCCCGGATTCGCAAAGTCGGTCACATCGAAGCTGAAAGGGTCATATCCGCCGCTGTGCGTGCCGATGTAAAAGCCGTTGAAGACCACCATCGTCTCGCGGTATGCGCCATCGAACTCGATCGTGATCCGCTTGCTTTGCATCGTCGGCGGGAAGATCGAAGACCCGGCGATACCAGCCGACGCTCGTTGCCGGATACGTACCGTCCCAGCGGATAGTAGCCCTTGCTTGCAAGCGCGGGATCGTTGGTGAAGGGCAGCTCGATCGCCCAGTCATGCGGCAGATCCACACTCCTCCAGTCGCTGTCGTCGAAAGCAATCGCACCGGCGGGAAGAAAATTTCCCGTCTTCTGGAAGTTGCCGGTCCGTGCCGCTGCCGAACTCAAAGTCCTTCGTCGGATCGTCGGCGTTGCCGAAGTGAAAGCGCCAGCCGAAATCCAGCAGCAGCCGCTCGCGTCCCGCACCTGGCCCCGTTAGACGAGCTCGTGCCGGGGACGAGTCTCGGGCAGCGGCTCCTGAGCAGCCTCGCCGCCAGCCTGCATCGCAACGCCAAGCGGGCCCATTCCATTAACCATCGCCACCGCAGCCGGCGCCAGCAGTCCTGTCTTCAAAAGATTCCGGCGCGATACCTTGCTCATCTTAGCCCCTCCATGATGCAAGCGGTTACATTCGCCGCACCAAACTAGCGCTCGCGAAATTCTTTGTCAAATGAAAGCTGAGGGATGAAGAATCCGGCGGCGACACTCTTAACAATTCTTATGAAAACTCATCGCGGAGCGTTACTAGACTGCAGCCATGGGTGATCTTTCCGTGGCCACTGTTTCAGATCCTGATATTCGCAACGGAAAATTGCGGGGCTGGACCGCTTCGAAAGAGCACGATCTTTAGCCAACGTCACCTGGTGCTCAGCATTCCGATCGTCGGCTATCTCTATGGCCCTGTCGCGCATATACCGCAGGCGGCATTCTTACTCGGTGGGTAGCCATGCCGCTTGTCGTCTTAAGCGGCCTGTGGCTTTGGCTAAAGCCCCGCGTCCGGCGCTGGCTGGGTGTGGTGCCGTCTCGGCCGGTCTGAACGCTGATGCCTCGTGCTTGTCACGGCATCCACTAGCTTGATTGTGATTGCTCAACATCTTCCAACGTGCGGTAGCCCGGATGGACTGCGTGTGCCAGGCCCAGCCGTTGCGCGATCCGCTCCAGCAGGGAAACAACTGCGCCCTCTCTTGCGCCGACAACCCATCGCATATGGCGTTATCGTGTCGCGGGCAATCGCGCCCAGTTGCTTCAAGGTGCCGCGTCCTGCCTCGGTAAGCTGCAGCGCATATACCCGCCTGTCCGTGCGTTGCTGTGTCTCGCTACCAGACCGCGATTCTCAAGCGTGTCGACTAGCCCCACCAGCCGACTGGCATGCATGTCCAACCGAGTAGCGAGCTCCTGCTGGCTGATGCCTTAGCTTTGCCCGAGCATGCGCAGCACCCCCGCATGTTGCGGCAGAAGGTCCAGCGAGGCTAGCCGCTCCGCAAAACTGGGAGGCCGCCTGCGCCCCGATCTGCGTGAGCAGGAAAGATATAGAGGTTGGTCGGGAGGTCGACGGCCGGTTCATAGAGCAAATTATAAAATCTAACAATAAGTAATTTTATATAATCAATTACATAAAATAATGATACATTGATTTCAGCATCGTGCGCTCTTCCTGGACCGCACGTTGGAGGTTTTTATGACCGCTCCGCTTTTAATCCCGTCCCTTCCTCCTCGCGCGGCTGCGCCAGGACCGCATCCGGGCATCGTCGCCATCGTTTCTGCGGTGCTGTTTTGCGTCAGCGTCGCCCTGTTCGAGAGCATTCATGGACTGCATTTCCCATATCCCGGTGATACTGCTGCAACCATGGTCACCTACTTTTCGACGGCTGCCGCGCGGGTGCAGTTCGGCGCGTTTCTCCAGTGCGGCTCCGCTATCGCATTGGGCATTGTTACTGCTGCTGCTACAAATCGCATGCGCTCGCTCGGCGCCTGCGGCATTGGCATACGCGTTGCGTTCTTCGGTGGATCGCTCGCCGCTTTTCTCTCCCTGCTTGAGGCCGGCGTGGTCTGGATCCTCGCGCAACCCGGCATTGCAGATGCATCCGCGCATAGCGCGCCTCTTGTTCGCGCACTCTACCTGTTCGCATTCATGCTGGATGGCCCCGCTTATGCGGGATCACTCGGACTGTTGCTTGCCGGACTCGCCGTGGCCGGACTTCTCACCCGGCTTCTGCCGCGTTGGCTTGCGTGGGCCGGACTGGTGGTCGCGGCATTCGGCGAACTGAGCTTCCTCTCAATGCTCGTGCCAATCTTCGGCATGCTCATCCCGCTGACGCGTTTCCCCGGTTACCTGTGGTTAATCATCGCGGGCTTCGTCCTCTCCACAACGATGCGCACCTCTTCGCAGAGCCGGGCGTGACCGAGGCGCTGAGCGCATGCGCGCCGGGCGTTGTTTCATTGGCGCGTGAGAGGAGGGAAGTGGCTCTTAACAATTCTTAAGAAAATCCGGCACGAAGCGTCACTAGACTACGAATCTGAACGACATTTCATGGCCTCAGCCTCTGATATTCGGAAAAGTGATTCGCTGCGCTGGACCGCTTCGAAAGAACGCGTCTTTATCCGAAACGCTCCACTTGGTGCTCAGCATCCCCATCCTCGGCTATCTCTACGGTCCCGTCGCACATATACCGCAGGCCGCATGGTTCACACGGTGGATCGCGATGCCGTTGGTCATCTTCAGTGGATTTTTGGCTCTGGCTGAAGCCACGCCTGAAACGCTGGCTTGGTCTCTCGCCGTACAGGCCAGTTTGATTCGCTACGCCGTCTTCCGCGTCACCACCGCCGCCACCGGCAGCGCACTCAGCAAGATCCCCGCAGCCAGCAGAAACGGCGCCCCCGGCAAATGAATCCGCACCCCGGCTTGATCGCCGCAGCAAAGACAAACGTAAACAGCCCCGGCCCGATCAGCGCCGTCAGCCCGCGGATGCACTGCACCGCCCCCTGCAACTGCCCCTGCTCCTGCGGGTTCACGTGAACACTCATCAGCCCCTGCGCCGTCGGCCCGGCCAGCCCCCACAGGTTCATCAGCGGAATCCCCAGCAGGAAGAGCCATCCGGTCGGCGCCAGCCCGAAGATGGCAAACCCCACCCAGCCAATCCCCAGCCCCCACAGCAGCGTGCTCCGCTGCCCCAGCCACTTCACCAGCGGCCGCACCAGCAGCGCGCCCACAATCACCGACCCCACCCCCACCAGCGCCAGCGACAGTCCCACCGCCCGCGCGCTCCACTGGTAGCGGTAGTCCGTGTACAGCACCCAGGTGTTCACCAGCGACTGCTGCGTCAGGTAGCTCAGCAGCAGCACGCAGCCCATGCCGAACAGCTCGCGATGCCGCCGCAGCAGGGTCAGCGAGCCCGATCGGATTCGCCTGCTTCCATGAGAAGATCCCGCGGAGCTCCTTGCTCAGCGACTCCGGCAGCACAAACAGGCCATACATCGCATTCAGCAGGCTCATCCCGCCCGCCACCCAGAAGGGAAGCCGCGGGCTCACGTTGCCCAGCACGCCGCCCAGCGCCGGCCCCAGCACAAATCCCAGCCCAAAGGCCGCGCTCACCATCCCGAAGGCCTCCGCGCGCTTCTTCGGGTCGGTCACGTCCGCGATGTACGCCATCGCCGTCGGCACGCTCGCCGAGGTGATGCCCGACACCACGCGCCCGACAAACAGCCAGCCCAGCGTCGGCGCCAGCGCCATCACCAGGTAGTCGATGCCCAGGCCAAAGTTCGACAGCAGCACGATCGGCCGCCGCCCGAAGCGGTCCGACAGCGAGCCCAGCAGCGGCGAAAAGCCAAACTGCATCACCGCCCAAACCGTCCCGAAGATGCCGAACATCTCCGCGCCGCTCGCCGTGTTGCCGCCCATGAAGCTGGTGATGAGCTGCGGCAGCACCGGCGCGATCATCCCCATCGCCAGCATGTCCAGCGTGATGGTGACGAAGATGAAAGCCGCCGCAGCGCGCCGTCGATGCGACATGCTCGGCGAAAGATGCGGCGCATGCGCCTCGTGCGGCGCGGCAGTGGAAGGCGCCATCGGCTGGTCCGCCGGGGAAGTCACGCTCCGGGATCCAGCGCCACCTCCGATTCACCCCACTCCGGCATCCACGATCCTCCGACTTGCGAGCCGCACCAACAGCCGTACTTGGAAGCATAGACGTGCCGCTCAACAGTTGGCTTGGAGAAATCGGAAGTCCAGGGGCCGATCCAACGCAGAAACAAAGCAAACCGGCAAAAATGAGTTTCGGCAGGAAGTTGCTCTACCACGCCGGTTTTGGAAGAAAGATCAGGCGCCGGCCGGAGAAAAGGAGGAACTCAGAGGAGGAACTCAATGGATGCCCGAAACACTCAGTTTTTGGTCGCGATCACGATGTCTTGGTAGCTTAGAAATTCTTTCCTTCCACACCAGCGGCCATAGTGAATCGGTTGCTCAAGGGAGAGGTTCAGGCTGGAAAACAGGCGGCGCATGTAAGTCTCTTCGAAGGCTATTGAAGCCTCCGGGCTTTCCAGATTGGCAGTCACGCAGCCTTCGAGCTTGTAGACGAAATTCTGGCTGCTCAAACCCTTCTGGATCAGACCCTGAGACTCATCGTTCAGCAGGAACATGGTGATGAAGGACCTGCCCCCCTTTTTCAAAACACGGGATATCTCTCGCAAATAGTTCTCCAGATCCGCGGGAAACATGTGAGTGAATACCGAGGTCAGGAATACAAAGTCGAAGCTGCCGTCTTCATAAGGGAACCGGTAGCTCGAAGCCTCGTACACACCTTCCGGGTTATAGAACTTGTTCCTGACGTTCGAGTGGTAAAAACGAAAGTTGGGATATCTGGGAGTGATATGGCTCTGACACCACTCCACGCCCCTCTTCACGATGTCAAAGCCCACGTATTCCCCACGGGCTGACAGATAGTCGGTCAGCGGGTTCGCCATCCTGCCAATCCCACATCCCACATCCAGAACCCGGTCATCCGGTTTCAGCCCGCCGTATTGCGTGAACAGATTTTTGAATTCCAGTCCGACAGCCTTGTAATCCCCATCGCCGACAAAGTTCATCGTTCGCGGCGGAATCATCCCCTTGCGGCGGGTGGCCATGTCTGAAAAATCCATGACCCTCACATAGAGAGGCAGCAGAAGTCTTCGGACAGAGAGAGGAATAGCTCTTCGTAATACGTTCAAGTAGGCCCCTTGCAGAAACGATTCAGATCCAGCTTAATAGTAAATCTGAACGAATCCCCCGGAACGAATCGCAAAGGCGGGACCTCTTTCGAAACGACTCAGAAGCGATACCGCGCCGTCACAGCTCCACTGATCGGCGCTCCCGGAAAAAGCTCCAGGTCCGAGTGCGATGAGTCGTAGTAGCGCGTGTTGGTCAGGTTCGAGAGGTGCGCGTCCATTTCCATGTGCCGCCGGTGATAGAAGACCGTCGCGTCCAGCCGCGTGTAGCCCGGCAGCTCCACCAGGTTGTCGGTATAGGCAAAACTGTCCGTGTTGAAGTACACGCCGCCGCCCGCGCCCCATCCATTCGCAAAGCGATACGTCGACCAGATGCTCCCGCTGTGCAGCGGAATATCGTACGGCCGCTTGCCCTGGAACGGTATCCCGTTGAAGCTGGCATTCGACTTTACCACCACGGCATCCTGATACGCGTAACCGCCATAGACCATCCAGCGCTGGGTCACGCTGCCCTGGAACGACAGGCTCGCTCCCAGCGTCCGCTGCTCGCCCGCCAGGATCAGCTGCGAGGGATTCGCCGGGTTCGGCGTCTTGATGTTGTTGCGGTCCAGCCATACACGGCCGCGGTCGAGATCAGCTTGTCGCCGAGGCTCGAAAACTTCGCGCCGCCCTCGATATTCTCCGTCCGCTCCGGCGCCAGCTCTGCATTGTTGGCCGCAAGGCTCAGCGATTCGCCCGACGGATCGAAGTTGCGAGAGTAGCTCGCATACACCGTGCTCCACGACCGCGGCTGATACAGCAGTCCCACGCGCGGGCTCCACTTGTTGTCCACGCGTCCCAGATCTGGGCGAGTTCACCAGCCGCTGATCGAGCGACTGCTTGAAATTGTCAAAGCGCGCTCCCGCCATCAGCTTCCACTGCGGCGCCAGTTGCATCAGGTCCTGCACGTAAAACGCCGCCGTCTGCGCGAAGAAGCGGTTGTTGACCGACGGCGTCAGGTTGAGCGTCGGCGCCAGATCGGGCACCGGGTTGTACAGCGTGATCGACGGCGCCGTCCCGGTGAACTGCTGCCGGTCGATCGTCTGCCGCCCATACTCGCCGCCCAGCAGCAGCGTGTGGCCAATGCCGGCAAAGCGTCCGCTGCGGTATGCCTCCAGCTGATCGAAGATATTTCGCTGGAACTGGTTTCCGTTGTACTGCCCGCGCGAGATCACCGGATTGTCGTCACGTGTCTGCCGCATCCGCCCCGCTCCCGAACAGCGCCGCCGCGGCCCGGCGCTGCATGCGTCGATGATTGTCCCGCGATGATCACGCCGCCGGAATCCAGCTGGTTCAGATAGATCGTCGACCAGTCCACGGTGTCGCCCGCATGACGGAAGATCTCGTGCACATGCCAGCCGTCCTGGAAATCGTGCCGCAGGTCGAAGGTCTCGTCCGTCGCTCCCTCGTGAATATAATCGTGCGGCGCGGCGATTGTCGGCGAGCCCAGAATGTAGCCGTAGTAGTTGCCAATCGGCACCACGCCCTGCGGCCCGTCGATCGCAGCCATGCCGCGATCCGGCAGCCGCTCGTCGCGCAGCCGCTCCACCTGCACGTACAGGTCGGTGTTGTCGCTCGGCCGCCAGCGCAGCGTCGGCGCAAACGCATAGCGGTTCATGTAGTAGTAGTGCCGCTGGCTGCCGGTGTACTCGCCGGCTCCGGTCAGCCGTCCGCCCAGCGTGTTGTTCAGCCAGGAATCGGACGCATCCGCCTCCAGCCGCCGCTCGCCATAGCTGCCGCCCGTCATGCCGATGTAGCCTTCCCGTCCCTCCATCGTCGGCTTCTTGGTAACGCGGTTCACCAGCCCGCCCGAGGAACCGCGCCCATAGAGCACCGCCGCCGGACCCTCCACCACATCCAGTTGCTCCGTATTCGAAAGATCGCGGAAGTACTGCGCATCGTCGCGCACGCCGTCGATGTACTGGTCGGTCCCGGCGCTAAAGCCGCGGATATCGAACGAGTCGCGCCGCCCCTCGCCCAGCGTGGGCTGCACGCCGGGCACGCCGGCCAGCGCGTCCTTCAGGCTGTTCGCGCCGCGGTCTTCCAGCAGTTGATGCGTCACCGTGTACGTCGACTGCGGCAGGTCCAGCACCCGTATCGGCACGCGGCTCCCTGTCGTCTGCACCGTCGTCGCATAGCCATCGGATGCGGTCACGGTGACAGTCTCCACGTTCTTCTCAATCTTCAGCGTCAGCGTCAGACGCGTCTGCGCGCCCGCATGCAACTCCAGCGGCTGCTCCACCTGCTGATAGCCAGCCTCGACCGCGGAGACGCGATACGTCCCGCCGGCAGATCGAGCATGAAAGCTACCCGCCGCATCCGCCACCACATCGGCCGAAGCTCCCGCCGCGCTGGCAAAGTGCACCTTCGCACCCGGAAAAACTCCGCCGGAAGCATCCTGAATCACGCCTTCCACGTGAACCATCGTAGGCTTTCCCTCGGCGTGTGACGAATCAGGCGCGGCATCGCCGACCGAATGAAAGGGGATGGGCGAAGGAGGCAGTAGCGGGGAGAGCGAGCAGCAAACAACCAAAAGCGAAACAGGCGACAGCCAGAGTCTTGCGGGGGTATGTCATGAACAGAGCGGCCTTCCAGAAGAGTCTCAATAGGACTGAATTAGTCCTGATTTAAGGAGACTAAATTAGTCGGCATTTACTCGGCCATAAAAGTTCGGCTAAATGGCGACCTATCGGTCCGAATGGAAGAAATGCGGAATCGGACGCGAATGGTGGCGCGCAGAGCCTCGGCAACCAGCAAGCCGACTGCGGGATATAGCCGCAGTCCAATTTGGGATTGCCACGGTATCCGAGCATCGGAAATTGCCGGTTTATATCCGCTGAATTGTTAGGCTGGAAGTAGGAATGGAAACCGGTGAGATTTGGTCAGCTGTTCTCCGGCTTAAGCCGCTTATTTTCAGCGCATTGCAGCTAAGTTAAATCGCTGGACCAATTTAGCGCTAAGAGTAGTGAAATGACGAATTTAGCGATAAGTTCGGTTTTATCAACGACTTAGTACTCCGGACGACTCATAACGATGATTATGCACTTGACACAGATACACTAGACTTGATGCAATCTAAGTGCCGTGACAGGGAAGCTGCCCAAGCTTCTTAAATTGGATCGTTCTGGCCAGTTAGTTCCGATTCGGGACAATATACGTCCTCTCTAGGGAAGCCGACAGGCTGTAGATGGGGACGGTCCTGCTCGTGGGCAATATATTGATCCTCCGTATGTACGTAAATGATCCGCCCACTATCCTCCCACACCTTCCTGGCGAGCTTTTCTCCAGTAAAATCCCTACATACAACAACTTGGCCACGCACCATTTCGCTCATGAGCCATACTCTCATGGACAAAGATGCATCTCCCAAAAATTGTCCTAGTCCGTATTTTAATTTACCAACTCGTATTTGAATGTAGACGGCCACAAATACGGTGGTACTATTGGCTTGAGGATCAAGACAATGGAAGCCATCGACAAGAAGCCCGTGCCTCCCTACGTTGCCTACAAGACGCTCATAAACTTCTTAGATCGCTTTAAACAAGGGGTTCCGGGGCGCATTGATCGTGGATTGATGGGATCGATGTCTGGTGCCGCTCAGAGTCAGGTTACTACCGCACTGCGGTATTTGGGGATGATCTCTGAGAACAATATTCCCAACCCCATCATGAAGCAATACGCGATGGGAGAGGAGGCTGAGCGTAAGGCCGCATTGCGCGACATGCTAACGCGGTCTTACACATTTATCTTTGACGGCAGCTTCGACCTTTCCACCGCGACCGCACAAATGCTGCGCGAGGTATTTGTGGCGAACACCACAGCAACGGGAGACACGGTGGGTCGCTGTATCGCATTCCTCAAAGATGCTGCTACCGATGCAGGAATCGTCGTGTCCCCGTTCATCCGGCAAAAGAGTCCTCGCAGCGTAAATGGTGCGAGACGAAAGCCAGTCGTCCGCAAAGAGGAGCCTAAGTCTGGGGCCGCGGCTCCGAAGATAGATCGCGTTCAGCCTCAGCAGAACTTAGCGATTCCAGCGCTCGATAGCTTGATGCTATCTGGACTATTCCAAAGATTGCCTAAGCCGAGGACGGCATGGCCCAAAGAGGAACGAGAGCGCTGGGTGCAGACGCTAAATAACGTTTTGTTGTTGGAGTACCCGGAGCAGTAGAGGAATAGATGGAGGGCGTCTAGCAGGTGCTAGGACCGGTCTTATAAACCGGGGATACCTTGGCGGGTATGGAGTTCGATTCTCCCGCCCTCCGATCCACATTATAGCGTTTCCCGTAATCAAGATGACTGTTTTGAACGACAATCCGCCGGAGCGCCCCGATTGCTGTCAGTTTGAAAGCATGGCGGAGCTGTACGCGGAATTTGAGAACCTGACCGCCGCCACCGGTGGGATCATCCGTTCAAAATGCGAACACGCAATATACATATATGAGCATCACTTTTTTCATTTAGCGGCAATAACCCGTCCTCCGCTTGTGACGCTGTCTATGCGCGTAGAGAAGGATGAGATAAAAACAACGACCGTGGGGTTTGGTCCATACGTTGTGGGATATGGAGGTTCCCGCGCACGCTATCTGACATCGGCGTTTTGCTCAATGTACGAGCCAGATGAAGTGTGGGCTGAGAATCCGATAGTAACGAACGCGAAATGGGTCTACATAAAACAGTTCGACCCGACGATGCGTTATCCCTACACGGTTGCTCTCATAGGCGATCGACCGGAGGAAGGTGGGATACTCGTACCTGTTAGTAGTTTTCCATGCAAAAGGGGAGACTTGCGGAAGTGGCGTCAAGGAGTGTGCATTCACCCTAAACAGGAACGGCCACCCGAAGGTAGCCGCTCCTGAGTACGCTGCGGGGATTCCACCCGCATTTCTTAATTACTATGATGCGCTCGGCGTTCGCATATTACAAGAAAACAAGAGTTGTATAGCAAAGAAAGTCGGATAGTTGATTACACCGGGATTTTCCGCGTAAAGTGTTGAATGTAAACCTGTTCGCGGTTTACATGAGCCCGGTACTACGGGGGTGATTGTATCAAAGTTAACAAGCAAAAGTTCGACGCATTGCTCAAGCGCCTGACAAAAGCCGATCCAGCCAAACGGCAGGACATAAAGACGGATGAAGTAAAGCCGGGGAAGATAATTCCCCCGGCTCCTAAGCCTCAGTCGGAGCAGTGAGCGCCTTGTAGGGCATCGTCTTGCCCTGCAACAGACGCTGAGTAGTCTTCACGAACCGCGCTTCGTTGCCGCGCTCGTTGAAGCGATATTCGAACTCAGTCAGGTAGCGGTGTAGATGCTTTATCGAGACGCGGTGAAAGCTCCCTATCAGGCCGCGCTTCAGCAGTGAGAATGCCGATTCCACTGTATTCGTGTGGATGCGCGAACCGGGCACAACCCATTCGGTTATGTGATTTACCTTGCGGTGATTCTTCTTGTGGTGCTCGTTTATCGCAAAGTCGTAGACCGCTGAATTATCAGTGATGATGCGGTCGGCCCACTGATCCACATGCTTGTCGATGATGGGCTGGATCGTCGCACGCTTGCCGTCTGGAACATGGAAGAACCGCACGCGTCCTGTCTTCACTTCGCCAGTGCTCTTGATCTTCTTGGTGCGTTCGCGGATCGCCAGCACCATCTGTTTCGCTGGCTTTGGCTTGGGTTTGAAACGACGGATAGCGGTGCCGCCGATGTATGTCTCGTCAATCTCTACGGTGCCGCTCATTGGGGTAGGGTCCACGTCTACCATCGCCTCCCGGATGCGGTGTGCCATGTACCAAGCGGTGCGATAGGAGCCGATGCCAAGGTGCTGCTGTAGCTGCTTAGCGCTCATGCCCTTTTTCGCATCCACGATAAGTGCAATCGCCATAAACCACTTCGTCATCGACAGGTGCGAGTCATGAAAGATAGTGCCGGAAGTAGCGGAGAACTGCTGTTTGCAAGTCTTCTCTAGGCACTGGTAAAGCTGCGCGCGCTTGTTCTTGGAAGCGGTCTTGCGCGTGATCTTGGAAATGCGGTCATTGCCACAGGTAGGGCAGCGGACGACGCCATCGGGCCAACGCTGGGCCTCAAGGTAGGCCAAGCACTGTTCGTCAGTCTGGAACTCTTTTGTGACGTCTATCAGGTTCATGACTTAACCAGAATGCCCTAATCAGCTTTCTGTGTCAAGTGCATAATCATCCTCATAACCCGTTCTGCACCAATGACTTCCGGAAGCCGGATGGGACGGGGTGGGGGAGGGGGTGGGAGCCACATTACCTCCCACGATGAAGCAGAGCCTCAGAAGATCTTGACGTGGAAGGTCAGGTACTTCTTCGGGTTCTCCCGGATCTGCGTCACCAGGTTGCGGGTTTCGGTCAGCGTCGCGTCGGCATTGTTGTAAAGCGACGGGTTCACCACCATCTGGCCGATGGTGCCCTGGCCGCTGTTGATCTTGTCCATGATCGCGTCCAGCTTGTCGATCGAATCGCGGAACTTGGCCTGGAACTCCGGATCCTTGGCCAGCATGCCAATCGTGCCTTTGCCCTGGTTGATCTCGGCCATCAGCTCATTGGCATTGCTGACGGTCTTGTTCAGGTTGTCGTAGAGCGTCTTGTCCTTGAGGAACTTGCCGACGGTGCCCTGGCCGTTGTCGATCTCGGCGGTGATGTGATCCAGCCGCGCCGTGGTGTCGTTGAAGTGGTTATAAAGACTGTCATCGGTCAGCAGCTTGCCAATGGTGCCCTTGCCCTGGCTCAGGTTGGTGCTGAGCTTGGAGAGCTGGTCCACCGCCTGGACAGCTTTGTTGTAGAGTGCTGGATCGTTGATGAGCTGGCCGATTGAGCCTTTGCCGGTGTTCAGCGAATCGACCAGGCTGTCCAGCTTCGCCAGGATCGTGTTTACCTGCTCAATCGTGCCTTGGCTGGACTTGATCACGTCGGAGAGATTCGGGCTTTCCGTCGTGCCCAGCTCGTCGTTGTTCTTCACCCGTGGGCCGATTGCGTGCTTGGAGTCGATGTCGACCACCGTGTCGCCCAGCACGCCGACGGTGTCCAGGCTGGTCTTCGAGTCCTCGCGAACGTCCGAGATGTTGCGCGTGCTGACCTTCATGATGACTTCGACCGGCGTCAGCTTGCGCGCGCCCGACGATGTTGATGTGGGTCACATTGCCGATGGTCACGCCTTCAAGATTTACCGGAGCGCCGACTTTAAGGCCTGCCGCATTCTCGAAGTACGAGCGCAGCGTGATCTTGCCTGCGAAGATCCCGCCCGTGCTGCCGGACATCAGGAAGATCAGTGCGGTCAGCGCGGCCAGCGCAACAATGACCAGCACTCCCACCTTCAGTTGTGACCACTGCACTTCCTGTTGACTGGGCACGGAACCTCGCTGGTCATCCCCGAATGACGCACTCGAACAGCACAACAACGCTACCGATGAGAGTACCAAATGGCGTAGCCAAAGCGACCCGTCGGCTCCCTGTTGGATGAGACAGCATTCGCCACCGTCGCAGTCTGCCCCCAAGCTTCCGGCTCATTAGCCCTCCAGGATCACCAGCGCCATCGACTGCGTTCCTGTGTGGGTAATCGAGAGCGAGCTGTGCCGCACGCCCAGCGCATCGGCGATCTCCGCCGCGCGGCCATGCAGCAGCAGCAGCGGGCGTCCCGCGGGCTCGCGGCCTACTTCCATCTCCCGCCAGGTCACGCCGAAGCCGATGCCCGTGCCCAGCGCCTTCGCCGCCGCCTCCTTGGCCGCAAACCGCGCGGCAAAGCTCTCCGCCGCATTGCGCCGCTTGCGCTGGCAGTAGGCGATCTCCCCGGCGGTATAGACGCGCTCCAGGAAGCGCGTGCCATACCGCTCGATGGAGCGGGCCACGCGCTCGATCTCCACCATGTCGATGCCGGTGCCGACGATCACAGGGCGAAGCCCCCTTGTATGTCATCCAGCCTCCACCAGGCCATAGCGCCGCTGCCAGGCCTGCTTCAGCCGTGCCGCCACAATGGCCCGCTCGGCTTCGCTGGCCTCCGCACCGCCGCTGGCAACGAATGCGGCTGCCTCTCGCTTGGCCAGCTCCAGCAGCTCCCGGTCGCGGACCAGGTTGGCCACCCGGAAGTCCGGCAGCCCCGCCTGCCGCGTGCCGAAGAACTCCCCCGGCCCGCGCAGCTGCCAGGTCCAGCTCCGCCAGCTCGAACCCATCCTGCGTGCGCACCATGGCATCCAGCCGCTGCTCTGCCTCCGGCGACACCCGGCCCCCGGTCATCAGGATGCAGTAGCTCTTCGCCTCCCCACGGCCGACCCGTCCGCGCAACTGGTGCAGCTGCGCCAGCCCGAAGCGCTCGGCATGCTCGATGACCATCACAGTCGCGTTCGGCACATCGACGCCGACCTCGATCACCGTGGTCGAGACCAGCACATCCAGCTCGCCGCGCTGGAAGCGCCGCATCACGATCTCCTTGTCGTCCGCGCTGAGGCGGCCGTGCAGCAGGCCCAGCCGCAGGCCGCTGAGCGCGCCGTCCCGGAGCTCCTCATACATCTGTGTGGCGGCCTTGAGTGTAGGGCCGCTCGAAGAGCGATGGCGTCTTTGCGCCTCGCTTGCCGGGCTTCGCTGGTGGCTCCTCTGGAGCAGGGAAGTCCAGCTCCGGCTGATCGTCGTTGGGGCCCTCGATGACGGGATAGACGATGTACGCCTGTCGGCCTGCGGCCACCTGCTTGCGCACGAACTGCCACACCTCCTCCGCGCGATCGTCGGTGCCGCGACGGGTCACGATGGGGGTGCGGCCGGGCGGCAGCTCATCCAGGACGCTCAGGTCCAGATCGCCATAGAGCGATAGAGCAAGCGTGCGCGGAATTGGGGTCGCGGTCATCACCAGCACATCGGGCTCCCCCTGGCCGGGCTTCTTCATCAGTCGGAACCGCTGCATCACCCCGAAGCGGTGCTGCTCATCCACGACGACCAGGCCAAGCCGGTCGAACTCTACCTTCTCCTCGATCAGTGCATGCGTGCCGATGACGAGATCCGCCTCGCCGCGCGCGATGCGTCCGCGCGCCGCTCGCTTGTGGTGCAAGTCCAGCGATCCGGTAAGCAGCGTGATGCGGTAATCGCGCGTGGCGCGCTCCAGCAGCTTGCGCGCGCTGAGGTAGTGCTGGGTCGCGAGGATTTCAGTAGGCGCCATCAGTGCCGCCTGGTAGCCGTTCTCGATGGCGATCAGCATCGCCTGCAGCGCGACGATGGTCTTGCCCGATCCGACATCGCCCTGCAGCAGGCGACGCATCGGGCTCGGCTGCTTCATGTCCTCGACGATTTCGCCCAGGGCCCGCTTCTGAGCGGCGGTGGGATGGAAGGGCAGCACCTCGCGCAGCGCTGCGCGCACCTGTTCGTTGGGTGCGAAGGCGATGCCTGCTCGCTCCTTGGCCTTGCGGCGCTTGATCTCCAGTCCGAGCTCGAGAAAGAACAGCTCTTCGAAGATGAGCCGGCGGTGCGCGCGTGTGCGCGCGCTCTGCAATTGGCTCAGAGAAGTCGCGGCATCGGGAAAATGTACCTGTTGCAGCGACGTATCGCGCGATGGCATGCCGAGCCGCTCGAGCATGGCGGCGGGCAGCGTCTCCGGAATGTGCCCGCGCAACTCGCCGAGCAAGCTGTAGAGCTGCCGCCGGACCCAGCGCGGACCCAGCTTCGTCCCGCCCAGGCTTTCGTAGATCGGCGTGATGCGTCCCATCTCCAGGCTGCTGAACTCTTCCGTCGCCTCGGGAAGGATCTCGAACTGCGGCTGGATCATCTTGAAGCCGCGCGAGGACCGCGATGGCTCCACTCTTGCCGAAGACGGCGACGGTCTGACCGGTCTGGAAGCGATCCTTCAGATAGGTGCCGCGAAACCAGATGCACTTGAGCGTGCCGGTGCCCTGGCCCAGCGTCATCTCGAAGATTGGCATCGTTCGTGTGCGCAACAGCGCCGAACCGCGGACTTCGCCGATGACGCTCGCCGTCTCGCCAGCGACCAGCTCATGCAGAGTCCGCGGATTGGCGCGATCTTCGTAGCGGAAGGGAAGGTGATAGAGCAGGTCTTCCGCCGTGTGGATGCCCTTTTCCGTCAAGCGACTCCGCGATGCGCGGCCCGATGCCTTTGATGAACTGGACGGGCGTATCGATCGCGAGCACGCTCTGATGCTACCAGCGGCGCATCGGACTGCTACACTGCAGGCACTTTCAAACTGCGGCATGGATGATACGACACCGTATACGCTCAGCTGGCGCAAGCGATGGATGCTCTGGACCGTGCCGCCGCTGGTTGCGCTGCTGCTGCGCCTGCTGCATGCAACGCTGCGCTATGAGGAGATTCTGGAAGAGGGCGGCCACGCCGATCAATCGGGCGAGGCCAGCGTGTGGTGCTTCTGGCATCGTTGTCTACTGCCTGCTGCATGTTTCTTTCACGGACGGCCGCGGACCACTCTGCTGATCAGCGCCAGCTTTGACGGGGAGCTCATTGCTCGCACCATCGAGCGCATGGGCTATGAGACGGTACGTGGTTCGAGCTCGCGCGCAGGATCCGGGGGACTGCGTGCGCTGGCCCGTGCTGTCCAGGATGGCGCGACCGCAGTGATTCCAGGCGATGGCCCACGGGGTCCGCGTTATCTTCTCAAGCCGGGGATCACCCGGCTGGCCCGGTTAACGGGACGTCCCGTGAACAGCTTCTATCTTCTGCCGCAGCGCGCGTGGACGCTGCGTTCATGGGACGCTCTCCTGGTGCCTAAACCTTTCTCCCGGGTAGTGATGGTGTGGGGCCGTCCAGTGTCGCCGCCGGAATCGATTGATGCGGAGGAGCAGGTGCGGCTTGCGGTTGAGGCGACGCTTGAACGCTTGCGCCTGCTAGCGGAAGCACATTTCTCGGACCGCTCCACACACTAGAATCGGCTAGTGCTGGTTTCGGAGTTCGACTTCGCATTGCCCGAAGAATTGATTGCGCAGGAGCCGCCGGAGGATCGTGGGGGATCGCGGATGCTCCTGCTCGACCGGGCGACGGGCGCATGGAAAGACGATGTCTTCGCGCAATTTCCTGAGCAGCTTCGTGCTGGCGACGTTCTGGTGTTGAACGATTCGCGTGTCATTCCGGCGCGCCTGTTTGGCACGCGAACTCGTCGCCCGGAGAGAACGAGGCTGCAGCGGGTCGCATCGAAGTGTTGCTGACGGAACAAGATCGACGCGTGGGAGTGGGACGCGCTGGTGAAGCCGGGACGCAAGCTGCGGGTAGGGGACGGCGTTGAGTTTGGTGGCGGCAACGATGCCGCTCTTCATGCGGAGATTGTGGCCGCTGGAGAACGCGGTGAGCGGACGCTGCGCTTTGCGCCAGTGGCGGATTTCGACCGCCGCCTCGATGCACTCGGACATATGCCGCTGCCTCCATACATCCATCGCGATGACCGGGCACTCGATCGTGAGCGATATCAGACGGTTTACGCGAGGCAGCGCGGCTCTGCGGCAGCGCCTACGGCAGGATTGCACTTTACGCCGAAGGTGCTCGAGCAAATCCGGGCAGCGGGCGCAACAGTCTGCACCATAACGCTTCACGTCGGCCTCGGTACATTTCAGCCGGTGCGCGTGGCAGATACCGCAGAGATCATACTGCACAGCGAACGCTATGAGATTTCTGCAGAATGCGCGGAAGCGATCAATGCGGCGCGCGATGACGGCCGTCGCGTTGTCGCTGCGGGCACTACGACCGTGCGCACCCTGGAGCACTGCGCCGCTGCAAGCGCCGGACGGCTTCATCCCCACTCCGGATCAACCAACATCTTTATCTCGCCCGGCTTTCGTTTTCGCGCTGTGGATGCACTGCTTACGAATTTTCATCTGCCGCAGTCAACGCTGCTGATGCTGGTTTCTGCTTTCGCCGGGCGAGACAATACACTTGCGGCCTATCGCCATGCCGTGGAAGCGCGCTACCGTTTTTTCTCTTACGGCGATTGCATGTTCATCTCATAAGCTGGAGCACCATGACGACATACTGAAGCGAAGCCGCCCATCTTTCTGCTGGACTCGATGTCTTTCATCTTCCGCGCGTATCACGCGATGCAGCGGGCGCGGCCCATGTCCACACGCAGCGGCGTGCCTACCGCAGCGACGTATGTCTTCGTCAACATGATCAACAAGCTGCGCAGGGATTTTTCGCCGCACTATTTCGCCGCCATTTTTGACACGATGACGCCTGTCTTTCGCGACGAACGTGCAAAGGCGATGACTTCCGTGCGCAAGTTCAACATCAAGACGCAGCAGTTCGATGAGGTCGCCGTATGGAGGGTATAAGGCGAACCGTACCGAAATGCCGGCCGATCTGGTGCAGCAGATCCCGTACATCCGGCGTGCGCTCGAAGCCTTCCACATACCGATCATCCAGTATGAAGGCTTTGAGGCAGACGATGTGATCGGAACGCTGTCGCACAAGGCCGAGGCTGCGGGCCACAAGGTGTACATCGTCTCGAACGATAAGGACATGCTGCAACTGGTGACGGATCATGTGCTGGTGCTGAATCCGGCGAAGGACAATCTAGTGCTCGATCGCTGCGGCGGTGCAGGAGACGTTGGGCGTGCCGCCGGAGCGCGTGATCGATGTGATGGCGCTGCGCGGAGATTCGGTCGACAATATCCCAGGCGCGCCAGGGATCGGCGATAAGGGATCGGTAGAACTGATCCAGCAATTCGGCTCAGTCGAAGCCGCTCTCGATCGCGCGGACGAGGTGAAGCGGAAGAGCTATCGCGAGTCTCTTCAGAACAACCGCGACAACATCCTGCTGAGCAAGGAACTGGTGACGATTCACTGTAGCGTTCCGGTGGACCTGGAACTGGAGCGCATGCAGACGCAGGAGCCGGACGTAGCTGCGGCGAGAGCGCTGTTCAATGAGCTTGAGTTCACGACGCTGCTGAAGGAGCTCGCTCCAGCCATCGACGCAGCACATGCAGAGCTGATCATTGCGCCAACGGAGGAGGAGTACGCGAGATTCTTCGCCGCTGCGAAGGATGGTTTCGCGATCGCAGTGGACGTGACCTTTCTAGAAGCGTTGACAGAGCAGGTGAGCGAAGCGCAGACGGAGGCCGTGGAGGAAGAGGCGCCGATGCTGCGCAATCTCTCTCTGCTGGACACCATCGAGCAGGCACAGAGCGCCGAGATATCGACCGAGCGCGATCATTGCGTTGCGGTGTCGGCGGAAGAGGGCCGAGCGTTGCGCATCTCTCTCGCATCGGCGCACGGTGCGCGTCTCAAAGAACTTCTCGAAGACGCGACAGTGCCGAAGAGCGTGCACGATCTGAAGGCAACGGTGCGAGTTCTGGATGGGCGCGGCATCGCGATTGCAAATGTCCGCGACGATCTTGATGCTCTACTCCTACCTGATCAATCCCACGCATGCGACCCATCGTTTAGCGGACGTGGTGGCGCGCTTCACCAGCACGCCGCTATCGGAGCAGGGCGAGCGGCAATTGCCCGAACAGGCTGCTGCGATCCACGCGCTGGCTCCCACGATGCGACGCGATGTGGAGGCGATGCAGGCGCTCGAGGTGTACGAGACGATCGATATGCCACTCGTGTCTGTGCTTCTGGGGATGGAGCGCGCAGGTGTGCGGATCGATGTGAGTGTACTTGCGGCTCTGGCGACGGAGCTGAATGCAGACATGTCGCAGGTCGAGCGAGCAGATCTTTGAGCAGGCTGGACAGCGCTTCAACCTGAATTCCCCAAAGCAACTGGGCGACGTGCTCTTCAACAAGATGAAGCTGCCCAAGCCGCTCAAATATGGCAAGGGCAAAGTTGTTTCGACTGCGCAGGATGTGCTCGAAGAGCTGGCGGTGCACCATCCGGTCGCGGCGCAGGTGCTGGCATATCGGCAACTGGCCAAGTTGAAGTCAAACTATGTGGACTCCTTGCCGCTCCTCGCCGACAGCGAAGGACGAGTACACACCACCTTCAACCAGGTGGGCACGGCGACCGGGACGACTCTCATCCACCAATCCAAATCTGCAGAACATCCCCATTCGCACAGAGAAGGGACGGGAGATCCGCGCCGCGTTCATCGCACCGCCCGGGCATGTGTTGTTATCGGCGGACTACTCGCAGATCGAGCTGCGGCTGATGGCGCACTTTTCTGACGATCCGCTGCTGGTGCAGGCCTATCGAACGGGACAGGACATCCACACGTTGACGGCATCGGAAGTCTTCGGCGTTCCCGCGGCATCGATGAGTAAGGAGACACGCAATCGCGCAAAAGCCGTGAACTTCGGCATCGTCTATGGCATCTCGCCGTTCGGGCTTGCGGCGAATCTCAATATCCCCCAGGCGGAGGCGAAGCTCTACATCGAAACGTACTTTGCAAGATACGTTGGCGTGCGCCAATTCATCGATCGCTTGCTCGAGGAGACGCGCGCAACGCAGCAGGTCCGCACTCTGTTTGGCCGGGTGCGGCCGATACCCGATATGCAAAGCCGCAATCCCAATCTGCGTGGATTTGCCGAGCGCACGGCCGTGAATACGCCGTTGCAGGGAACCGCGGCGGACCTCATCAAGATCGCGATGATCCGGATTGACCGGATGCTGCGCCAACAGAAGCTCCGGACGAAGATGACGCTGCAGGTTCATGACGAGCTGCTGTTCGATGTACCAGAGGATGAGATCGACGACGTACGCACTCTGGTGAAAGGGGAGATGGAGAACGTCATCGAGCTCAAAGTTCCGATCGTGGCCGATGTCGGGGTCGGACAGAACTGGCGGGATTTGAAGGGCTGACTCTAGACGCCAAGCGTGCTGCGAATCGCCTGCGCAATGCGTTCTGCGTGCCGCTCCATCTCCTCACGCGACTCTGCTTCGATCATCACGCGCGCCAGCGCCTCCGTGCCGCTGTAGCGGACCACGACGCGCCCCTTGCCCTTAAGTGCGGTCTCCGCTTCCTGAATGCGCTCGCTTACCTCCGGAATCTGCTCCAGCGGCTGCTTTTCGCGAACGCGCACATTCACGATCACCTGCGGAAAGACCTTCAGGTCGGCGACAAGCTGGTGCAACGGCTTGCCGGAGCGCTGCACGATGTCGAGGACCAGCAGTGCGGTCAGCAGGCCGTCGCCGGTGGTGCTGTGCGATGGAAACAGGATGTGCCCGGACTGCTCGCCGCCCAGCGTGGCATTGTGCTGGCGCATCATCTGCAAAACGTATTTGTCGCCGACCGGAGCGCGCAGCATGCGGATCTTGGTGGTTCCGAGCGCCGCTTCGAGACCCATATTCGACATCGTAGTGGCGACGACCGTGTTGTCCTGGAGCTCCCCGCGCGCCTGCAGATCACGCGCAGCGAGCAGCAGCACAGCATCGCCGTTGACCACCTTTCCATTCGCATCGGCAAAAAGAGCCCGGTCCGCGTCGCCATCGAGCGTGATGCCAAGGTCGGCCTTCCGCGCAGTGGTTTCTGCCGCAACGATTTCCGGATGCAATGCGCCGCAGTGTTCGTTGATGTTGCGTCCGTCCGGACTGAGAGTGCGTCAGATGCACCGTGCCGCCGAGCGTCGCGAAGAGTTCGGGTGCGATGGCGGAGGCGGCTCCGTTGGCGCAATCCAGCACGATGCTTTTGCCGCGGAGATTGAGAGCCGGGACTACCTGGCGGAGGAAGGCCTCGTAGTCGTGGCGGTAGCGCGGCTGGACGGGAACTGGCGTTCGCTGCTTCAGGGGCGAATGGACATGTCTGCCAGACGCCGAAAGATTTCATTCTCGATCTCCAGTTCCTGCTCGTCGGGCAGCTTGTAGCCATCGCCTCCGAAGACTTTGATCCCGTTGTCCTGCCAGGGATTGTGGGATGCGGAGATGACCACTCCTGCGTTGAACCCATGCTTTCGCGCCAGATAGGCAACGCCCGGCGTCGTAATGACACCGGCGCTCTCAACAACGGCTCCGCCCTGGCTCAGTCCGGCGCCGATCGTCGCGCTGATCCACTCGCTTGACTCGCGGGTGTCCGCTGCCGAGCAGCACTCGGGGCTGAGCGCTTTGGTGGCTCAGCGTGTGAGCGAGGGCGAGCCCAACCGCGTGAATGGTGTGCGGGTCCAGTGGCGGCTCGCCCGCAACTGCGCGAATTCCATCCGTTCCAAAAAGCTTTCTCATATCCCGTCTTCTGTATGTGTCACTGTGCTGGTTACTGTGCCTCGCGCCAGCCGTGTCTTCAGCGTCTCGCCCTGGATGATCCGGAACTCTCACGCACCAATTGACCGGCGTGCGTGTAAATGTGAGGCTATAGCCGCGTTCGAGAACAGCGAGTCGGCGAGAGCGCACGCCAGTCGGCCATTCGAGTGCGTTGCGCCTCGCGTTGCAGCGTTCGATGCCGCTCGCGATCGCGCGAGTGCTGCGCGATTGCAGGTGATCGATGGTCTGGCGCAGACGATCGCAGCGATGCGAGGGCGATTGCAGCAGCACGCCGTTCGAGAGCGCCTCGACCATGCGCGCTGTGCCGCGAGCAGGCGCCTCTGCAATGCGCGATGCAGGCGCTGTGTTGCGGTTGCGCAAAGCTCGGCGCGCGAGCGGAGCGCCTGGAAGCTGCTCTGCTGCATCAAGCGTCCATGGAGTCGTTGCAGAGCGATTGTCTTCGCGTGCAATAGCTCCTGCCACGAGCCGAGGAGGCGGAACTGCTGTTCGTCAACGCGCTGCTGGGCGCGATCCAGCCGGTTGCGTCATGTGCGCGATCGTTGCTTCCGGCGATACAGCAGCGAAGCGGCGCTCCGCAAGCGCGATTTTGTAGCGGCAGGCCCGCAGAAGACGCAACTGCAGCGCATCCACGCGCTCTTCCACTCCATGTTGCATCGCGGTCAGCAACTCCGCCGCGGCGGAGGGAGTGGGCGCACGCAGGTCGGCAACGAAATCGGCGATGGTGAAGTCCGTCTCATGTCCGACAGCGGAGACCACGGGAATTGCCGACCCGGCGATCGCGCGGGCGAGCAGTTCGGTGTTGAACGTGGCAAGGTCCTCCGGCGAGCCGCCACCGCGCGCGATGACGATGGCATCGACGTTCATCGCGCGATTGAAATAAAGAATGCCGGCAGCGATTTCGCCAGCCGCCTGCTCGCCCTGCACGGTGGCGGGATAGAGCAGCACATCGAGACCGGCGTGCCGCCGCTCGGCGATGTTGAGGAAATCGTGAATGACGGCGCCGGAGAGGCGATGTGACGATGCCGATACAGCGAGGAAAGGGCGGCAGGACGCGCTTTCGCGAGGCGTCGAAGAGCCCCTCCTGCTGCAGTTTTTGCTTCAACTGCTCAAACGCGAGCTGCAGCGATCCGGCGCCGACCGGCTCGAGCGTTTCGGCGATGAGCTGAAGCTGGCCGCGCTCTTCGTAGATCGAGATGCGGCCACGCGCCAGGACGTGCAGCGCAGCCTCGGGACGAAAGCGAAGAAGCGTCGCCTGCCGCCGGAAGAGCACGACGGGAAGCTGCCCTTGCTCATCCTTCAGCGTGAAGTACAGGTGTCCGGAGGCAGCGCTGCGCAGATTGGAGATTTCGCCTTCGACCCAGCAGTCAGGGATAGGTTCGCTCGACGTGGCCACGGATTTCCGCAACCAGCGCCCCAACGGTCCAGATGCGGCGCGATTCCTGTGGCCGCTCAGAAGGGAAGAGCAGTCCTGATCTGGTCTGCAGACGCATCGTCAGACTCGCTGCGGGATCTACCGTATTCTGAAAGCGGATGTGCCAAACGATGAGTCTACACCGGTACAGGTGCGCGGCTCAGGCGCGGCGTTTGCCGGCGTCTTTTGATTTTGCCTCGATCATCTGGTGCAGTTGATCGATGGTCTGTTGCAATCCCTCCAGATCGAAGGGGCGGATGGGTGCGGGACGATTCGAGCATCAACTCGACGCGGCGGGCGAGATTGGTGCCGTCAGGCAGGCCAAAGGTGCCGAGAATGCCAGCGAGTTTGTGAGCCGCATCTGCCCCGGCGCGCCGCGCGTTCCTGTCTGCCGGATTAGTGCGCAAGGCGCGGTGCGTGGCGCGAAGCACATCGAGGCGGTCGCTGATGGTCTGGCGACTGCGCGCCCAGAGCGTCGCAAGCAGGTCATGAAGCTTGCCCGTAACTTCTTCAGGAGCGGCGTGAGGCGAGCGAATATCTGCCATGAAAGTCTCCTAATGTATCTGGGTCCATCCCAGAGCTTGTGAGACCTGCGTCGAAGAGCGTAAGTGGGTCGAAGGGTTTAAACAGAACCCCCGCGACACCGAGTTCCGCAAAGCGGCGCTGATCGGAGCCCTGTACCTTGGCAGTGAGCAAAATCACTGGAATTTTTGCAGTGTTCGGATTCTTCTGCAACTGCAGGAAGGTCGTTGGACCGTCCATGGCAGGCATCATCACATCTAATAGGATAGCGTCTGGGTGCTCTGTTTCGGCGCGCTCCATGCCCTGCAACCCGGAATTGGCCAGCACCACTTCCCAGCCGGCCACCGTTTCCAGGCTTAATCCAGCGACCTGACGGATATCTTCTTCGTCATCGATGATGAGTATGCGGCGTGTCATAAGAGTTTGAAACCATAAACGGTTGCACGCCGGGGACTGCGAACCCGGATGTGTGCACATTCTGAGAGGGTGCACGCAACATCGCAAGTACTAATGACTCCACCTCCTGGGCCTGGACCCGAGCCTTGGTGAGGAAGTTCGTTGGACCAAGCTGAAGCTGTGCACGTTCGGCATCGCTCAAATCGCGCGCCGAGTACACGAGGAGTGGGAGAGAGTGCAATTCCGGATGATGCCGCAGCCGTTCCACCAGGCTCAGGCCGTCGCCGTCCGGCAGGCCTACGTCCAGGATCATCAGGCTGGGCGTGAAGGAAGCACACATCTCCAGTGCTGCCTGGCGCGTGCTGGCATGCAGAACGTGCACCCCGGCGCGCTCAAACGTTGCGCTGATGACACGCGCAAGATCGAGATCGTCCTCTACCAGGAGGATCTCAGCCCAGGTTTTCTGCCGGTTCAAGACCGACGAGAGCTCCTCCAGAAGATCCGTCTCCTGCGCCGGGACCTGCAGCCAGCCATCCGCGCCCAGGCCGAGCGTGGAGGATTTGCTGATGGCATGTGCGCTCAGAATGATTACCGGGACATCGGACGTAGCGGGCTCTTCCTTGAGGATGCGCAGCGCCTCCCATCCCGACATGTCCGGCAACGTAAGATCGAGCAGCACCGCACGCGGCGCCTGCCGCTGCGCGTGTGCGAGAGTCTCGCGTCCGCTCGATGCTTCGATCACGTTGTAACCGTGAAAGCGGAGACTGGCGGCGAGGCTGGTGCGCGTTTCGCCATCGCTGGTGCTGATGAGTACCGTATCCCGCTCGGCTGAGGGAACTGTTTCCGGGCGCGTCTGCTGCTGAGGATCAGCAGGCAGGAACATGCGGAAGATGGAGCCGCATACCGGATTCTGCTCGGCCCAGATGCGTCCTCCGTGCTGCTCCACGATGGTGCGGCAGATGGCGAGTCCCAGGCCGGTGCCGCCCTTCTGACGGGAATCCGACGCGTCCACCTGCTGGAAGCGGTCGAAGATAGTCTCCAGTTTGTCCTCGGGAATGCCGCGCCCTTCGTCCGTGACGCTCAACGAAACGCCTTCGTCGGATTGCTCGATGGCCACCGTGACCGTCGAGTCGGGTGGAGAGAACTTGATTGCATTGCTGAGCAGGTTCGTCATCACCTGCTGCAAACGGTCCGGATCGGCGACGAACTCGACTGCCGAGGCGCGAAGAACCAGTTTGACGGAGGCGTTGTCGGCAACCGGTGTGACTGCTTCAATAGCCTGCTGCGCGAGCTCGGAGAGCGAGCAGGCCCGGAAGCTGAGCGGCGCACGGCCGGATTCCATGCGTTCGAGATCGAGGATGTCGTTGATGAGGCGTACCAGGCGGTCAGAATTGTTGACCGCGATGCGCAGCAGGTTGGCAGCCTTCTCGTTCACTTCGCCGAGCAGGCCGGTGGAGAGCAATCCGAGCGATCCGCGGATCGAGGTCAGCGGTGTGCGCAGCTCGTGGCTGACAGTGGAGACGAACTCGTCCTTCATCCGATCGAGAGCCTGCCGCTGGCTGACGTCGCGGAAGTTCAGCACGCTGCCGGTCACGCTGCCGTGCACCTGCATTGGCGTCAGTGTGAACTCGACCGGGAAGGAGCTGCCGTCCGGCCGGTAGAAGATGTCCTGCCCCTGTGCGCCATCCTTCGCAAAGAGGCCGCGACGGATATAGCAATGCGAGGCGCAGGCGGTGGGACTGCCATAAACATCTTCGTGGACAATGGCGTGCACAAATCGGCCAGTGAGTGCATTCGGTACTGTGCCGAGCATGCGGGCCGCGGCTGGATTGGCGAATGTGACGCGGCCGTGCTGATCGGTGCCCAGGATGCCGTCCGCCACCGTATTCAGGATGGATTCTTTCTGACGGTTGAGCTCGGTGACGCGCTTTTCCTGTACCGAGCGGCCGAGGAACTGGCCGATGGAGGCGCAGACGGTTTCGACGGTCGCCATGATCTCGACTTCGGCCGCCATGCGTTTGCGGCTGAAGAACTCAATGACGGCGATGACTTGATTTCCGACGCGAACCGGCACGCCCCAGCAGGTGACGAGGCCGTCCGATTTCGCTCCGTCGCGCGTGTTGAAGCGGATGTCGTTGTGAATGTCCTCGACCCAGATGGATGCGCCCTGTATCCACACCTGGCCAGGTAGACCTTCTCCCGGCGCGAACTCCGTGATCGAACTCTTCGCCAGAATGTTGGGGAAGACGCAATCGGCCGCCATCCACATGCTGCCGTAGCGCAGCACCTGATGGCCGGTGTCGGCATCGCCATAGCTCGACGAGATCGAATCCAAGATGACTGCCCAGCGCGGAAAGAATGCGGGGCAGTGAGTCCTCGGTCGATGCCTCCTGTACCACCTGGCCTACGCCTAGCTGCATCGCGAGGCGGCGCTCGCGCTGGTTGCGGAGCGTCACATCGCGGAGGATGCAGCGTACGGCGCGCGGCCGTCCTGCCTCGCGCAGGCCGAAGAGGCTGGCCTCCATCTCCCGGGTGCGGCCGGCGGAGTCTTCCATGCGCAGATGCACCTGCTCGATATGCTCACCAGCCAGAGCGCGCTCAAAGATCGCAAGGGCTTGTGATTGGATCGCAAACGGGAAGGCAGAGGGGAAGCCCTCCAGTGCGCGGGCGGATGCAGCATCGCGCCCGAAATATCGCTGCCATGCCGAGTTGACGTAGAGATATTTGCCCTCCGCCGAGAGCATCGCGATCATCTCGGTGAGATTCTCGAAGTAGTCGTGATATCGGATCTCCGACGAGGTATCAAGGCTCGTTGCGGCTCCGTCCTCGTTAGTCTCGTCGTCCTCTAATCCAGAGCGCAACTGGCGCTCGTGGCGCAACTTCAGCAGACAGGTCGCTGCAAAGCAGGTCTGTATGGCGCCCCACGCCACAAATATGACGATTGGATTTGCCGGACTCCACACAAGGCCGCTTCCTGAATACATCAGGACGACAATGGTGTAGGCGGTTGAGAGTAAGGTAAGCGCGAACATGGCGAGCCACACCGGTCGGCCGCTCAGCCAATGGGTGAAGAGACGTTCGTGCTGACTCATTGAAGAGTGCAAAGGTCAAACCCTGTTCGGCAAAATGGGAGAGCGCTTCTCGAAGCGAAGTTTGTGTCGCGGGAGAACACGCATGACCCCAAAATTCCAACAACTTACATCTACTACGTACAAACTTCTTATCCACGGGCCCATCACAGCATCGCCCTGCCGCCAAGTCAGCCCGATCGGCAGGTGGCCGACGTCATCCCTGCGGTTCGTCCCGGTACAGCCATACTCCGGGGCACTATTTTGGTGATAACGCTTGGTGAGTATAGTGGGTAACTCTTACCGATAGTCAAAAGAATTGTCCTAAGTAATCAAAAAATATGGGTTACTGCACTAATTGTGGTGCATAACTTATACAGGAATCAGGTAATCGTTTGTGTTCGCGTTCGAGACGGGGAGCCGAAAATGTAAACGGTCCGCGTCTGAAAGGCGGACCGTTTTGGGAATCACGCTGGTGAGTCGAGCAATCAGGCGGTGACAGGCTCCAGCAGGCGTGCCCAGCGGCGCTCCTGTCGTGCCGTGTGTGCCTGCTTGTGGTAGGCGTACCCGGTAACCAGCGGCAGCGCGATCGTGGCTTCGCTGTAGACCATCTGCTCGAAGGTGGTGTCGACCTTGCCCCAGGAGCTGGCTTCCTTGAGCGTGCTCGAGGAGAGCGCGCCATCGCGCACATCGGCCACCGTGATCTGGATGGCGTATTTGTGCATCGGCGCTTCAGTGCCGAGGATGTCGGCGGCCACGACGATGTCCTGCGCGAAGTTCTTGGGGACACCGCCGCCGATCATCAACAGGCCGGTGGTGGGGTTGGCGATCTTAAGCTGAGTGAGCTCGTAGAAGTCCTTGGCGGAGTCGAGCGACACCTTCGGCTTGTCGCCACGGGCGTGCTGGTGCGCCACCAGCCCAAAGCCTGCTGAGCAGTCACTAAAGGCCGGGCAGAAGATCGGCACATCCTTCTCATATGCCGCCAGCACAATGCTGTCTACGCCGCCCCGCTGCGGTGTCTTGCCGTTCTTCGTCAGGTACGCGCCCATCTCGCGGATGAACTCGCGCGAGCTGTAGGGGCGGGGGGTAAGTGAGTCGGCAATCTTATGCGTGGTCTCATCGCACTCGCGCAGCTCTTCCTCGTCGATAAGAGTGTCATAGATGCGGTCAATCATCAGATCGCGGAGCTTCCCGTCTTCGGTGCCGGCCTTCATCACGTCATCCGCGATCCAGTGGCGAAAGCCGAGGGCCTCAAAGAAGTCCTGGTCGACGATATTCGCGCCGGTGGAGACCACGGCATCGACCATGTTGTTGCGGATGAGGTCGACAAAGATCTGCTTGAGGCCGGCGCTGATCAGCGATCCGGCGAGGCAGAGGATGACGCCGCAGTCCTGGTCGCGCAGCATGCGCTCGTAGATGGAGGCGGCGCGGGCGAGGTCGCGCGAGCTGTAGGCCATGTGCTGCATGGCGTCGACCAGCGGCACCACATTGTGCTGCTTGATATCGATGTGCTGAATGGGCTGCTGGAGCAGTTCTTTCTTGGTAGCCATAGCTCTCAGGATATCAACCTGCGGCATCTGACTGGCCCGACGGCTTCGTGAATATTGCGTTGTTCCGCTTCGGTACGGTGTTCTATGAGGGCTTTGGGAGCAGCGGCACCATCAGCGGCACCAGGGTAGCGAGTACGCGGGTGAGTGTCTGCTGGACACGCGTCCCGATCTCCATGACTTCGGCGTGGTTGATGGCTTCGTCGAGTACGCCGGCGGCCATGTTGGTGACGGAGGAGAAGCCGAGGACTTCCATGCCAAGATGGCGGGCGGCAATGACTTCGTGCACGGTGGACATGCCGACGAGGTCGGCACCCAGGATCCGGAAGGCGCGGATCTCGGCCGGAGTCTCGAAGCTGGGGCCGCGGAGGCCGAGATACACGCCCTCCGGCAGGGTGATGGCTTCTGCTGCGGCGGCGCGATGGGCGAGCTTGCGCAGGCGGGGCGAATAGGCGTCCGACAGGTCGAAGAAGCGTTCTCCGAGGCGGCGGTCATTGGGTCCGGTGAGCGGGTGATTTCCTGTGAAATTGATGTGGTCGGAGATCAGGGCGAGCTGGCCGGAGGCGAGGTCAGTGCGGATGCCACCGGCGGCGTTGGTCACGATCAGAATTTTGATGCCGAGGCGGGCGAGGACGCGGATGGGGAAGATGACCTGGCCCGGGGTGTAGCCCTCGTAGGCGTGGACCCGGCCCTGCATGACGGCGAGCGGCGTGCCGGAGAAGCTGCCGAGGACCAGCCGGCCGGCGTGGCCTTCGACGGTGGGGCGCGGGAAGTGCGGAATCTCCGCGTAGGGGATCGCGACAGCATCCGTGAGGCGGTCGGCGAAACCACCGAGTCCGGTACCGAGGACGATGGCGACCTTCGGTTGGAGCGGCGAGCGCTGGCGGATGAGGGCGGCGGCGCGTTCGGTCTCCTCGAAGGCAACGTCGAGTGCTGATTCGGGCATGGGTCAGGACAGTTTACTTGCCCTTGTGGGTAATGTGACCCCCTCCCTACCCCCCCTCCGGCTCCGGCGCTTTGGCTCGTAAGTCTAATGCCTACTTTTATTTACCGCTCGTCCCGTGCGTAAATTCGTCACTCCAGAAGAGTTATCGTCAAATTCGTCTTCCTAAAGGGGTTACGCTTCCCCGAAACGAAGAGCTGCAGGTCTTTCCCCCTTCCCTTGTTCAGGCTGAGGAATGACATCGCTGAAGTGCAGAGCAGGCGGAGTTCGTTCTATTTCCAGCGTAGCAATTCTGGTGGGGTGAAATGGCAGAACTCCGGGCGGCCTTGGTTACGGTGGTTTGATTTGTCGCTATGGCGGTGACGGAATCCCTGGCGAAGGCCGGTCGGACTGTATTCGGGATGATGCGGTGTTGCCTTCACTCGGAGTGAAGCACCGAGACCAGATCGGTGCGGGCGGCGTGCGCGGCGGGTATGGTGCTGGCGAGGAGCGCGACCGCGGTCATGAGGATCCAGGCCAGCGAGAAGGAGACGGAGTCGTGCGGCTTGACCCCGACGAGCATGCTGGTGAGGAGTCGGCTGAGCAGAAACGCGCCAGCAATGCCGAGCACGCCGCCGGTGACGATGAGGCGCGCGGCCTGCGCGACGACGAGGCTGAGCAGACGGCGGCGGGATGCGCCGAGTGCGAGCCGGATGCCCATCTCCTGCGTGCGCTGCAAGACGGAGTAGGCGAAGACGCCGTAGACGCCGACCGCGGAGAGGATGACAGCGAGCAGGGCGAAGCAGGCGATGAGCAGCATGATGAGGCGGCGCTGCGCGACCTGGCTGGAGACGCGCTGGTCCATGGTCTGGATGTCGAAGAGGGGTTGCTGGGGATCGACGGCGAGAACGGCTTTGCGCATGGCATCGGCGAGGAGGATGGGGTCGGCGGTCGAGCGGAGGACGATGAAGACTTCGTAGGATGGCGCCTGCGCTTCAGGAACATAGATTTCAGGCTGCACCCGCTGTTCCAGGCCGCTGTGACGGATATCCTGCGCAACGCCAACGATGGTGACTGCGGCGAACCGGCCGCGATCTACGTTTTGGTTGAAACGTTTGCCGAGCGCGTCGCCGGAGAAATAGCGCTGAGCGAAGGCACGATTGACGATGGCTACGCGGGGCGACGTTGCTGTGTCGTTGCTACTAAGGGCGCGACCTTCGGTGACGGTAGTGCCTACCGCGTGGAAGTAGTTCGGAGTGACGCTGATAACAGATGTATCTTTCCACGTTCCAACAGGAGGTGGAGGCATGGTTGGTCCAAAGGTGATGGCAGTGCTATCAACCGGACCGAGTGGTAGCGCATTCGAAATGGCGGCTGCTTTGACGCCAGGAAGAGAACGGAGGCGCGGCAGGACATTCTGGATGAAGTTGCGGATGCTGTCGGGCGATGAATCAGGCATGCCGTGCTCGCCCGGATGTTCATAGTGCGGACCGACGAGGAGCGTTGTGCCGGTAAGCGTATCGGAGGCGTCAAAGCCGGCGTCGTAGCGTATGACGTTGACGAAGCTGCGAACCAGCAGGCCGGCAGAGGCGAGGAGGACGACGGCGAGGGCGACTTCCATGACGAGGAGACTGTGGCGGAGAAGTCGCTGCTCGCGTGCCTGAGTGACACGCATGGCGGCAGACTGAAGGGCGTTGCGGAGATCGAGACGCGTGCCACTGATAGCCGGAGCGAGGCCGAAGAGAAGCGTGGTGAAAAGGGCCAGACCGATAGTGAAGGCGAGGACCCATCCATCGACGTAGATGGAGGCCCTGAGTTTGCCGAACGGGAGCTGAAGAAGTTGCGTAATACGTGAGGACGATGGAGATGCATTTGGCGCGCCAGTGCTGCGGACGAGCGCGGCTATGACAAGCGCGAGGACGAGGCCAAGCCCGGCGGCAAGCGAAGAGAGAACGAGGCTTTCGACGAGGAACTGGCGGATGAGGCGTAGTCGCGAAGCGCCAAGGGCCCCGCGCAGAGCTGTTTCGTGGCGGCGGGAGACAGCGCGGGCGAGCTGCAGATTGGCGACGTTGGCGCAGGCGATGAAGAGCACAGCAGCAACGCAGGCGAGGAGGATAAGAAGTGGCTTACGGTTATCTCCGGCAATGTGCTGCTGAAGCGGCTCGACAATGACATGGGTCGAAACATAATAGGAAGCAATTTCGCGAGGCGATTTACGTGCACGGGCTGCGTAGAAAGTCTGCACCTCTGCCTGTGCCTGCTGGATGCTGACGCCCGGCCTCAGACGTGCAAAGGCGTGGATCAGCTTGACCCCAATGTCCACATGAATCATTGTGTCGCGGTTGAGATCCGCAGGAACGTAGAGGTCGGGTTCAAGCGAAAGATCGGGAAAGTAGAAGCTGGGCGGCAGGACGCCCACAATGGTTTGCAGGGTGCCGTTGAGGTCAAAAGACTTGCCGATAATTTTGGAATCAGCATGGAAGTAATTCCGCCAGAGTCGATCACTGAGAATGACGTACGGAGGGCCACCCGGACGATCTTCGTCCTGTGTGAAGAGGCGGCCTAACTGCGGTACGACTCCGAACATGGGCAGGAAATTTGCAGTGATATTCGTGCAGTTGACGCGGAGTGGTCCACTTCTTCCGGTCAGGTTCTCGACCCAGTTGTTGTATCCAGCTAAATCGCTGAAGGATTTTATGCCTGACTGAGCGGCGATGAAATCCGGCGAGATGAGAGCATCTCCGTCAAAGCCGGAACGTGCCGGAGTAATCGCCATGAGCCGGTTCGTAGCTGGATACGGCAGCGGGCGCAGCAACAATGCGTAGACGGCGGAGAAGATTGCAGTGGTTGCGCCGATACCGAGCGCCAGTGTGAGGACGGCGGTAATCGTGAAGGCGCGGTGGCGGGCGAGCTGGCGGAGGGCATAGCGGATGTCCTGCCAGAGGAGCTCGAGGATTATGCCGGTGCGACGGTCGCGGACGGATTGCCTGACTTGCTCGATGCCGCCGAGGTCGGCGAGTGTGGTGCGGCGGGCTTCGGAGACGGATGCGCCTGCGGCGATTTTTTCTTCGATGAGAGTATCGGCGTAAGAGCGAAGTTCTTCGTCGAGCTCACTTTCGACAGCGGGCTTGTGGAAGAGGTTGCGCGCGAGGCTTTTGAATTTTGACGAGAGCCGCATGATCGCCTCTCAGGTTGCCTTCAATGCGTTGGTCATCGCGAGGGCGATCTTCTGCCATTGCTCGGTTTCGGCGCCGAGCTGGCGCTCTCCCGATTTGGTGAGTCGATAAAATTTGGCGCGGCGATTGTTTTCCGATTCTCCCCAGAAAGACGCGAGCCAGCCGGCTTGCTCCAGGCGGTGCAAGGCGGGGAAGAGCGAGCCGGGTTTGACCTGAAAGGTGCCGCGGGTGATCTGGTCAATCCGACGCGAGACGCCAAGCCCGTGAAGTTCGCCGGTCGTGAGCGATTGGAGGATGAGCAGATCGAGAGTGCCCTGGAGGAGGTTGGTCTGCTTGGAGCTCATGAGAGTCCTATCGACATCCTGTAGGAATGGTGCGACTGCTTCCTATCGAATGTCAATAGGAAGCGGCGGGTATTTTGGGAAACTCTCGCTCACCAGGCTGGCGGCAGGCCGATTATCTTGATGAGGGAGCGATAGCGCTCGTCGTCGTGGAGGAAGTCGAAGGCGGGATCGTTCTGGACCTCGAGCAGACTCGGATCGCGAAATTGAAGTTCCTCTTCCAGCAGTTCGAGAGTGTGTTCCCGCTGGCCGAGGTGGGCATAGGGCTTTGCCAGGTCCCACGCGGAGAGACAGATTGAGTTTGGCTGTTTGTCGGCCGCGGCGATCTGCCGGCGGAGCACTGCTGCATAACCGCCGCGGGCATACGGCGCCGAATTGGCCACCAAAGGCCTCCTCTTGGCGGATGGAGTATAGCGGCCGGTATCAAGAGGTAACTACGAATTCATGCGCTTTCAGCGAATTAGAGCTTCACCAAAACTTCACCACGGACTTCATGGGCTCTTCATTGCGCCGAATTGGAAAGGAGCGCGTAGTTGTGGGCCAGCCGGTGATGCCGGCGGAGGAGAGGCTCACATGAAGATCAGTTACAGGAAGTTGGCAGCAAGTTTTGGCGTGTTGGTGCTCGCGCTGGTGTGCTCGCCGCGCTCGTGGGCGGGTTGCGCCCCCAGCCTGGCGGGACCGACGCACAGCAGTTGGTTTGTCCAGCCGGGAGGCCCGAAACTGCTCGACGCGGCGCTGGTGAATGATGATCGGGATAACGACGCCAGCATCGTGGGGATGTGGCACGTGACGTTCACCGCCAAAACCCTGAACGGTGCTCCGATTCCCGATACGGTGATCGACAATGCGCTCGTCGTGTGGCACAGCGACCACACGGAGATTATGAATTCCGGGCGTCCGGCGCAGGATGGCGATTTCTGTCTGGGAGTCTGGGAGCAGGTGGGGAGATGGCAATACAAACTCAACCATTTCGCGTGGGGCGGCAACGATGCCGATCCCAACGCGCCTCCAGGAACCGTCGGCCCACCGTCCGCCGGCCCGGCTCACATCACTGAACAGGTCACCTTAAGCCGGGACGGGAACCACTTCTCGGGGCCATTCACGCTGGATGCACCCGACACGAACAATGTCGTGACGTCCTTCACTGGCATGGTCACAGCGACGCGCATCACCATCCATACGAAGCCGAGCGATTTGTAAATATCGACGCAGCGAGAATTTTCGGAGGTTGTAAGAGCGGTTGACGCCTTCACTCCGGGCAGCCCCTGACGGAGTGAGGGCTATTTTTTGCAACTCGACACTCTTTGTGAGAAACGGTTAAGCTGCGCGTGCCCTTCCGACTGGAGAAATATTGATGGCCACCGCTATGCCGCCGCAGCAACCTACACCAGAACGCTTCTTCAACGCCATGAATGCACACCAGCAGACCGAGGCGTTGAAGACCGCCGTCGACCTGGAAGTTTTCACCGCTATTGCTGAAGGCAATGGGACCGCTGCAGCGATTGCGAAACGCTGCGGGGCTTCGGAGCGCGGCGTGCGCACGCTGTGCGACTTTCTGACGATTCACGGATTTTTGACGAAGAGCGGAACCGAGTATGGGCTGGCGGCGGATACCGCGGTCTTCCTGAACCGGAAGTCCCCGGCGTATCTGGGTGGCGCGATGGAGTTCATGCTGAGTGCGCGCTCGCGCGAGGCTTTCGCCCAGCTTACGGACGCGGTGCGGCGCGGCGGCGCTGCGGGCGAGGGCTCGGTGGTCGCTGAGAATCCCGAGTGGGTGACATTTGCGCGCGCGATGATGCCGCTGATGCGGATGCCAGCGCAGGCGGTGGCGGCGGAGCTGCGCACGGGCGGCGAGGCGCGCAAGGTTCTTGACATTGCCGCGGGTCATGGGATGTACGGGATCAGCGCAGCGAAGGAGAATCCTGACGCGCAGGTGTACGCCGCTGACTGGAAGAATGTGCTGGAAGTGGCGAAGACGAATGCGCAGGCGATGGGGGTTGGCGACCGCTATCACTTGATTCCGGGGAACGCGTTCGAGACGGATTTTGGCAGCGGCTACGACGTAGTGCTGATTCCGAACTTTTTGCATCACTTCGACGTGCCGACGTGCACCTCGTTTTTGAAGAAAGTGAAGGCTGCGCTAAAGCCGGGTGGGCGCGCTGCGATTCTGGAGTTCATTCCGAATGACGATCGCGTGACGCCGCCCACGGCCGCTGCATTCAGCATGATCATGCTGGCGAATACTCCCAGCGGGGATGCGTATACCTTTGCAGAGATCGAGAGCATGGCGAAGCAGGCGGGTTTTGCGCGGGCGGAGCTCTCGCCGCGGGAGATCGGCTTCAGCCGGCTGGCGATTGCTTACGCCTGAGCGCGGTCAGCGGTCCCCGACGTTTGACTGGCGGCGGCTTCAGTGAGGCGCGCGGCCTGGGTTAGCAGGTAATTGCGTTCAGGGATGCTGGCGGTTTTTTCCGCGGCCGCTCGATAGTGGGTGATAGCGGCGGTCTGGTCTCCCGCGAGCTCGAGCAGGTGGGCGCGAACGGCGTCGAGGCGATGATGGTTCGCGACGCGGGCGTCGGTATCGAGTGCCTTGAGCAGGTCGAGTCCTGCGGCGGGCCCATGGACCATGGCAGCGGCGACGGCGTGGTTGAGCAGGACCATGGGGTTATCCGACATGCGCTTGAGGAGCTCGTAGAGGGCGAGGATCTGCGGCCAGTCGGTCTCCTGGGCACGCGGGGCCTCATCGTGAACGGCGGCGATGGCAGCCTGCAATGTGTAACTGCCGACAGAACCTTTTGCCAGTGCGGCGGTGAGCAGCGCGATGCCCTCATGGATGGCGGATTGATTCCACCGCGAACGGTCCTGCTCGTTGAGCGGGATGAGTTCGCCAGCGGGGCCGGTGCGCGCGGTGCGGCGAGCGTCGGTGAGGAGCATCAGCGCGAGCAGACCGGCAACTTCGGGATCGTCGGGAAGCAGTGACTGGGTGGCACGCGTGAGGCGGATGGCCTCCGCCGAGAGGTCGAGGCGCTGCAGTTCCGGGCCGGCGCTCGAAGTGTAGCCCTCGTTGAAGATGAGGTAGAGGACGTGCAGCACGGCGCGGAGGCGCTCGCTGCGCTCCTTGCCGGAGGGCGGGTGGAAGCGCACGCCGGAAGACTTGATTATGCCCTTCGCACGGGTGATGCGCTGCGCCATGGTGGATTCCGGGACGAGAAAGGCGCTGGCGATCTCTGCCGTGGTGAGGCCGCCGACGGCGCGCAAAGTGAGCGCGATGGCCGAAGGCGGAGTGAGCGCGGGATGGCAGCACATGAAGAGCAGGGTGAGAGTGTCATCCTGCGCGTCGGCGTCGAGATCGAACGAGGGAATGACGAAGAGGGATTGCTCGGCCGCGGCGGCGGTTTCGCGATTGAGACGAGCGCGCTCGCTGCGAAGACGATCGGTCATACGGCGGGTGGCGACGTGGATGAGCCAGGCGCGCGGATTGTCCGGAGTGCCTTCCTGCGGCCACTGATTTGCGGCAGCGATCAATGAGTCCTGCACGGCATCTTCGGCGGCGGAGAAGTCGCGGAAGCGATGGAGTACGACGCCGAGCACCTGCGGCGCCAGATCGCGCAGAAGGTGCTCGGTATGGATGTCCAGCGGATCTGCTGTCAAGGCTGTTGCCTACTCAAGAGGCTCGGGGCAGACGCTCATCACCTGACGAACTTCGATGGGAATGATGAACGGTTTGCCATCCGGTCCGGGTGCGGAGGAGGCGCGGGCCGCGATTTCGTGGGCACGCTTCTCGCTTTCGACATCGACGATCCAGTAGCCGGCGAGGAACTCCTTGGATTCGGGGAAGACGCCATCGGTGACTGGCGCGCCGTCCTTGCCGGCACGCACGATGACGGCCTGTTTGGGATCGGCCAGACCTTCTGCAGCCGCCAACTCGCCGGCCTCGCGGAGGTCCTTATTGAGGCTGTGCATGAAGGCGATGTGGTCAGCGAAGGCTTGCTTCGGCCACGAGCCCATCAGCTCATAGCCCTTCCTGGGGCAATTCATCATCAGAATGTATTTCATCGTTTTCTCTCCTTGGATTTTATGTCCCGCCACTGGCTGCATATTCCCGGGCATCCTTTATTGGGAGTTGGGCTGCTCACTCGTCGCGATCCGCCGGACTTCGATGGGCATATTGGTAGGCGATCCTCCGGGCCCGGGTGCTGCGGAGATGCGGCCCGCTATGGCATACGCGCGGTCCGGAGTCGCAACATCGACGAGCCAGTAGCCCAACAGAAACTCCTTCGACTCGGGGAAGATACCGTCTGTGACCGGGATGCCGTTTCTTTCTCCGCGCACTATCTTCGCTTCTCCAGCTTCGGTTAAGCCTTGCGTGGCGACAAACTCTCCGGATTCGGTCAGCTCTTTTGTGAGAGCCCCGAGGACCGCCATATGCGTTTCTCTATCCTTTTGCGACCAGGCGTGATACCCGTTCACGCCGCCTTTGGTTGCGGACATCAGCAAGATGTATTTCATGGATTCCTCTCCTTTGGATTGTCGCGCCGGTTGGGGCGCGTTTATAGAGGAGTCGGAGCCCGGAGCGGATTCTCGACATTGGCAGGAAAAATATTTTTGCATCGCTGACTGCGGGTCCTTCGCTTCGCTCAGGATGACACCTATGGCTCCCGCTATTCGTTGCGGAGGGTCTGAACGGGGTCGAGGTGGGCGGCGCGGCGGGCGGGTAGTGCGATGGCGACTAGCGCGGGGAGGATGAGCAGCGCGAGCGACGCGGCGAGCACGGGCAGCGATGCGGCGCGGGCGTGGTAGAACTGCGCGCGCAGGGCGTAGCCGCTGAGGATGGCGGCGAGCAGTCCTGCGGCGGCGCCGATGAGGACCCAGCGCGACTCCTGCCCGAGGAGCAGTTGCACGATGGCTTCGCGAGAGGAGCCGAGTGCGAGCCGGATTCCGATCTCTTTTTCGCGCAGCGAGACCTCGTAGGCGAGCAGGCCATAGGTGCCGAGGATGGCGAGGAAGAGTGCGAGCGCGCCGAAGGCTGCGGCCACCTGCATGAGGAAGCTGCGGAGTTCGACTTCGTAGGCCATCTCCTGCGACATGGTGCGCAGGTGGAAGAGCGCGAGGTCGGAATGCTGCGCGCGGATGATGTCGCGAACGGTTCTGGTGAGCAGAGCCGGATCGCCGGTGGTGCGGATTATGAAGACCATCGCGGTCTGGGGATGGTCGGCTTCGGGCAGGTAGAGGTCAGGGCCGGGAGCGGATTCGAGATCGTAACTGTGGACGTTCCGACGACGCCGACGACGGTGGCCCAGTCTTCGATGTCGCCGGTTTTGATGCGATGGCCGATGGCGCTCTGGCCGGGCCATTCGCGCTCGGCGAGCAGGCGATTGACGATGGCGACGTGATGCGAGCCATTATCGGCGCTGGTGAAGCCGCGGCCTACGAGGATGGTCTGCCCGACGGTCGAGAAGTAGCCGGGGAGTACGTGGTAGGAGTCAGGGTTGAGCGTGGTTTGCTGCGTGCACTGGCCCGCGTGCACATCGGAACAGAAGTCATAGCGGTTGACGGCGTTGCCGAGCGGCGGATGATTCGATGCGGAGACGGCGGTGACGCCCGGGTAGCTGCCGCAGACGCGCGGCCAGCTGATCGAAGAAGAGATTGGTCTGCTGCGGGTTGTAGCGCGGCGTAACGCTGGTGCTGTCGATGTCGACGCCGGCCATGAGGAGATGATCGGGCTGGAAGCCGAGCGGCTGATGGAGCAGGGTGTAGACGCTGGAGACGGTCCATCCGGCGCAGGCAACGAGCACGAGGGTGAAGGCGATCTGCGCGGCGACGAGGACACGGCCGGCGCGGCGGAGGCTGCTGCCGGCTGAGGTGCGGCCGGCACCGGCGAGATCGCGCATCAGGTCCGGTTGTAACGTGCGCCAGGCGGGCAGCAGGGTCAGCAGAATTGTCACCATGGCGGTGACCAATACGACGAAGGCCAGCACGCTGGGACTGATGGATGCGTGCGCGAGGCGGGGCAGATGCAGCGCGCGGGCCTGGAGCAGGAGGCGGATTGCGCCGTAGGCGATGGCGATGCCGGCAGCGGAGCCGGCGAGGGCGAGGACGGCGCTTTCGACAAGCAACTGGCTGCAACAGCTGGCTGAAGCGGGCGCCGAGCGTGGCGCGGGTGGCGAACTCGCGACGGCGGCGGACGCTGCGGGCGAGCAGCAGGTTGGCGAGGTTGGCGCAGGCGATGAGCAGCAGCAGGCCGCAGGCGGCGAAGGTGGAGTAGAGAGCGGGATGCGTGTCGGTGCCGGTGAGCTTGCGTGATCCAGGGGATGATGGCGGGCGGCCGGCCTACGGAGCCGTTGTAGTCATTGGGGAAATCGTGGCGCAGCGTGGCATGCACGCGGGCGAGGTCGGCGGTGGCTTCCGAGATGGAAATGCCGGGGCGCAGGCGGCCGATGGCCCAGTAGCCGTTGGAGCCGCGGTGAGCGGGGCGCTGCCAGGGATCGCAGCCGGTGGGGACGAAGATCTCCGGTTGGTTGAGCGACTGCGTGCCTTCGATGGGTCTGCGACGAGTGGCAGCACGCCGGTGATCTGATAGGTGCGGCGGTCCATCACGAGCGTGCGATTGCCGAGCGAGGAGCCGCCGCCGAGACGCTTCCAGAAGGCGCCGCTGACGATGACCTGCGCGGTGCAGTCGCGCTCATTGCCGGTCTGGGGGAAGTCCTGGCCGAGGGCGAATCCGGTGCCGAGGGTGGAGAAGAAGTTCTGCGTGACTTCGAGGACGTTGCCGACCTGACTGCCCAGCGACGACTGGACGGTGGGCGACCAGCCGCGATAGCCGGCGATGGACTGGAAGCTGTGGCCGCGCGTTTGCCAGTCATGGATGGTGGGGGTGGAGACGATCTCATCCGGAAGCACGGCGATGGCGACGAGGCGGTCGGGGTGCGGGAAGGGCAGCGGCTGGAGCAGCACGGCGTCCAGGATGCTGAAGATGGCGGTGGTGGCGCCGATGCCGAGCGCGAGGGTGAGGATGGCGGTGACTGCGAAGCCCGGGCTGTTGCGAAGCTGGCGGAGCGCGTAAGCGAAGCGACTGGAGCATGCGCAGATTTTCCCCGTAAGATATAGATGCACGCGGGGTGCCGTTTCGTCTGCGCTGCTGGATCGTTGAGCGGAGTGGACTAGCCGCGGACGTCTGAGTAGCGTGCTGTGAGGCGTTGTCCGCTGGTGGACTGCGCTGTCCGGGAGTGGACAGCCGGATTACGGACCAGGGAGTCAGGAATCGGGAATGTAGAGGGCAGGACCGCGTGTCGCGTGCTGGTGCGCGGATTGCATGATGCATAGCGTCATTGTCTGCGCCATCTTCAGGAGGACCGCGTGATGAACTTTGTCCAGGATCTTCGTTTTGCGTTGCGGCAGATGCGCCGCTCGCCGGGCTTTGTGCTGACGGCGGTGTTGACGCTGGCGCTGGGGGTGGGGGCGAATACGGCGGTCTACTCGCTGCTGGACCAGGCGCTGCTGCGCTCGCTGCCGGTGAGCAAGCCGGAGCAACTGGTGGTGCTGAGCGCGCCGGGCAAGGCGTGGGAGGGACACACCAGCGACCACGGCGCGGGAGAGGAGAAGTCGTTCTCGTATCCGATGTACCGCGATCTGCGCGATAAAGCCAGGCGGCGGAGCGAAGGTATTTGACGGACTGATCGCAACCTCGCCGGACAGCGGTAGGGATTGCGCACGACCGGACATCGGAGGTGGGCGACGCGGAGATTGTGAGCGGCAACTACTTCTCCGTGCTGGGCGTGGGGCCGAGCGCTGGGAAGGCTGCTGTCGCAGTCCGACGACGCGGCGCCGGGAGCGAATCCGGTGGTGGTGCTGAGCCATCACTACTGGACCACGCACATGGGTGCGGATCCGAAGGTGGTGGGCAAGACGATCGCGCTGAACGGCCACAGCTTCGAGGTGATCGGCGTGGCGCCGGAGAATTTTCAGAGCGCGGTATGGGGACAGACGCCGGACCTGTTTGTGCCGATGTCGATGCTGGACACGGTGATCCCGGGCAAGGGCAAGCGGCTGACCGATCACACGGATCGCTGGATGAATATCATCGGGCGGCTGCGCGAGGGCGAGACGACGCAGCAGGCGGAGGCGGGCGTAGCGCCGCTGTGGCATGCGCTGCGCGCGGAAGAACTGAAGGCGCTGGGGCATAAATCGCCGCGCTTTGTCGACGAATTCCTGACGCATAGCAGGCTGGTGATCGAGCCCGGCGCGCGGGGACTTTCGTACAGCCGAAGCTCGCTGGAGACGCCGCTGCTGGCGGTGATGGCGATGGCATTGCTGGTGCTGCTGCTGGCGGCGGTGAATGTGGCGAGCCTGCTGCTGGTGCGCTCGGCGGCGCGGGTGCAGGAGTTTGCGGTGCGCTACGCGATGGGCGCGCGGTCCGGACGCATTCTGCAGCAGCTGCTGATCGAGGGCGCGCTGATCGGGCTGCTGGGCGGCGCGGCGGGCATGCTGCTGGCACCGGCGGCGATGCGACTGCTGGTGCGTCAGATCACCGCAATGGATGAGAATGAGCGCGTTCCACGCAACGCTGGATGCGCGGTTGTTCGTCTTTGGATTCGCTGTGGCGCTGGGGGTCAGTCTGCTTTTCAGCCTGGCGCCGGCGATCCAACTGCTGCGGCCGGACCTGGTGACGGCGCTGAAGCAGAAGGCGGCGACGGCGACCGGCGGCGTGCTGGGATTGCGGCGCGTGGTGGTCTCGCTGCAGATCGGGCTGAGCGTGCTGCTGCTGGTCGGCGCGGGATTGTTTGTGCGCACGATCGAGAACCTGCGGCATGCGAATGCGGGCTTCAACACGACGCATCTGGTCACGTTTCACATCAGTCCGGTGTTGGCGGGTTACCAGCAGGCACAGACATCTTCCGCTGGAAGCGCGGGTGATCGACGCGATGCGCAATCTTCCCGGTGTGCAGGCGGTGGCGGCGAGCGACGACCCTGAACTGGCGGGCGGCAGCCAAGGTGGCAACGTGACGGTTGCGGGTTACACGCCGCCGGCGAATGAGGACTTCGACATCGAAAAGAACATTGTGAACTTCGACTACTTCCACGCGATGCAGGTGCCGATGGTGGTGGGCAGAACCTTCACCGCGGCGGACGATGCGACGGGGCAGCCGGTCGCGATTGTGAACGAGACGTTTGTGCGGCACTACTTCAAGAGCGCGGCTGCGGCGATCGGCGGACGCGTGGCGCACGGGGCGGCAACGACCTGCACTACATGACGATCGTCGGCGTGGCACGCGACACACGGCATACCAACCTGCGCGACCCAAGCCTGCCAACACTCTTTACGCCGCTGGGCCAAGGAGATGCGCCGGGGCACCTCCAACTCTACCTGCGGACGGCGACGCCGCCGGAGCAGATGTTTGCGACGGTGCGGGAGGCGATGCACTCGATCGATGCCGGGCTGACGGTGGCCGATCTGCGCACGATGGACGAGCAGGTGGAGCGGAGCATCGCCAACGAGCGGATGATCGAAGTGCTGGCGCTGGCCTTTGGAATGCTGGCGACTCTGCTGGCGGGCGTTGGGACTGTACGGCGTGCTGTCGTACACGACGCTGCAGCGCACGCGGGAGATCGGGATTCGTATGGCGCTGGGCTCGTCGCGGCTGGCGATCACCGGCCTGGTGTTGAAGGAGATGGTGCGGCTGGGCGTGATCGGCGTGGTGGTGGCGGTGCCGTGCGCGATTCTGCTGGGACGCGCGCTGCGCAGCCAACTCTTCGGCGTGTCTGCGGCGGATCCGTTGACACTGGCGGGCGTGGTGCTGCTGATGGGAGTGGTCGCGATGTGGCTGCGCTGCTGCCGGCGCGGCGTGCAGCGAACGTGGAGCCGATGGAGGCGCTGCGGTCGGAGTAGGCACGGCAGACGTAGACAGACAACTACAGACCAATTCAGACAACGGCAGGCGACCACAACCGCTGAATTCGCTTTTGTAGTTGTCTGCCGATGTCATGCCTTTGCTGTGAGGCCGAGTTTGTCTGCGATGACGTCGGCGTACTTGAGGCCGGCGCCGGTATTGAAAAGAACGCAGCGGTCGGTGGGCTTGAGATAGCCGGTGGCGAGCAGGTGATCGTATGCGGCCGTTGCGGCGGCGCCCTCGGGTGAGAGCAGGATGCCTTCGCTGCGGGACCAATCGAGCAGCGACTGGAAGATGGTTTCGTCCGGAATAGCCACGCATAAGCCACCGCTACTGCGACATATATCGAGGATGATGGTATCGCCGTAGGGCTTGGGCACCCGCAGCCCGGCGGCGAAGGTCGCTGCATTCTGCCATGCCTCCGCTGCCGGCCTGCCTTCTTCAAAGGCGCGGGCGACCGGGGCGCAGCCGCTGGACTGAACGGCAATCATCTTTGGTCTCTTAAGTTGGGGTCTGGGGCCAGGCGTGACCCAGCCGAGTTGCTCCATCTCTTCGAAAGCTTTCCACATGCCGATGAGACCGACGCCGCCGCCGGTGGGATAGAAGACGGCGTCGGGATATTGCCAGTTGAGCTGCTCGACGAGCTCGTAGCCCATGGTCTTTTTTCCTTCGACGCGGAAGGGCTCCTTGAGGGTGGAGATATCGAACCAGCCTTCGGCCTGCTTGCGTTCGTTGACGATGCGGGCGCAGTCGGAGATGAGGCCGTCGACCAGCGTGACCTTCGCGCCGTAGGCGATGCCTTCCATGTGGTTGGCGATGGGAACGTCTTTCGGCATGAAGATGTGGGCCTCGATGCCGGCGGCCGCGGCGTAGGCGGCGAGCGCGCCAGCGGCATTGCCGGCGGAAGGCACGGCAAGCTTCTTAAGGCCGTAATGGCGGGCCATGGTGACGGCCAGCGCGAGGCCGCGCGCTTTGAAGGTGCCTGTGGGATTGGCGCCTTCTTCTTTAAGATACAGATTACGGTTACGTTTGCTCTGGAGCATCGGCGTCCATCCTTCGCCGAGGGAGACTGGTTCGACCGACGGAAGGACGGCACGATAGCGCCACATGCCGGCGGAGGGAGCGGCGCTTGCTTCCGCTTGCGATGCGGTCGCGGACGGCGGTGCCTTTTGCGGAGGAGAGATCGTAGCGGACATAGAGAACGCCGGCAGGCGTCATTGTGCACTGGGGGCAGAGGGTCTGGGGCGTATCGGCAGAAACGTGCTGGTGACAGCGGGAGCATTCGAGGTGGGAGATGTGGGGCATGACTTGAGGGTAAATGGCGGTTGCGATAGATCATCGTGACCCACCCTGGCTGCGCTAGGATGAGGCACCCACGTTGTGGCGTGACGGGATGTGAGTCCGATGGCGAAGCGTTCGAGAGTGGTGCACGCGGCGGGTGTGGTCGGCGGCTGGATGTATGTGCTGGGCGCAGTGCTGGGCGTGTATGGCATGGGCGGCGCCTCGGCGCTGCGGGTGTGCGGCGTGATGCTGCTGGCGGTGTGGGCGCGGCGCTCGCTGACGGCGTGGATCTTTGTCGCGATGCTGGCCGGAGTGGAGCTGGGCGTCGATGCGCCACGGATTGCGGTACAGAGCAAGGTGTTCAGCGACATCTTCCTGCGGCTGATCCGCATGATCGTGGCGCCGCTGATCCTGGGCACGCTGGTGACGGGCATTGCCGGGCATGGAAGTCTGCGGCAGGTGGGACGCATCGGCGTGAAGTCGCTGGTGTACTTCGAGGTGGTGACGACGCTGGCGCTGCTGATCGGCGTCGTGGCGATCAATTTGTCGAAGGCCGGTGTGGGGCTGGCGGTGAGCGCGCCATCGAATGTTGCGGCGACCGCTAGTATGGCGCTGACGCCGAGCCATGCGCCGGCAGAGCATGGCTGGCAGTCGTTTCTGCTGAATGTTTTCCCGGAGAAACATCGCGAAGTCGATTGCCGACGATCAGATTCTGCAGGTGGCGGTGTTCGCGGTGCTGCTGGGGATTGCGCTCTCGCTGTTGACGGAGGAGCGGCGGCGGCCGCTGCTGGAGCTTGCGGAGTCGGTGACGGCGGCGATGTTTGCGATCACCAACATCGTGATGTACGTGGCGCCGCTGGGAGTCGGCGGGGCGCTGGCGTACACGGTGGGGCAGCGCGGGCTGGTGGTGCTGCTGCCGTCTGGCGAAGCTGCTGGGCACGCTCTATGGGGCGCTGGCGGCGTTTCTGTTGCTGGTGCTGCTGCCGGTGGCGATGCTGTTCCGCGTGCCGCTGCGCGGGTTTATCAAGGCGGTGGCGGAGCCGGCGACGATCGGGTTTGCGACCAGCACGTCGGAGGCGGCGCTGCCGAGCGCGATGGAGGAGATGGAGCTGTTCGGCGTGCCGCGGCGGATCGTGTCATTTGTGATTCCCGCCGGTTACAGTTTCAATCTTGCCGGGTCGTCGGTGTATCTGGCGCTGGCTTCGATCTTTGTCGCGCAGGCCGCGGGGATGCGGATGAGCGTGGGCGCGCAACTGGCGATGGTCTTTACGCTGATGCTGACGAGCAAGGGCGTGGCCGGCGTGCCGCGAGCGACGCTGGTGGTGCTGCTGGCGACGGCATCGACCTTTCGCCTGCCGACGGAGCCGATCTTTCTGATTCTGGGCGTGGATGCGTTTGCGGATATGGGGCGCACGGCGGTGAATGTGATTGGCAACTGCCTGGCGGCGGCTATCGTGGCGCGGAGCGAGGGCGAACTGGATGTTGGCGGCGAAGATCGTGTTGCGCAAATCGGCGGTGGAGCCAGTAGACGCTTGACTCCAGCGCACTCTGACGGAGAGTGGCGTTGCATTCCCTTCTGTGATTTTAGAGAAACGAGGACTGGACGATGCGTCCTGCTGCGGTGGTGATGTGTGGTTCGTTGCTGATGATGCTGACTGCGGCAGCGATGGGTCAGGTGAAGGATGGCGTGAAGCCGTTCGTCAAAGAAGATGCGCCGGTGCTGGTGTTGAACCATGTGCGGGTGATTGACGGCACGGGCGCGGCGCCGATGGAAGACCAGCGGATCGATATCGAGAACGGGAAGATCACGCGGGTGCAGAGTGCGAAGCTGCGCAATGCGTATCCACCGAATGCGAAGGTGCTGGATCTGACGGGGAAGACGGTGATGCCAGGGATTGTCGGAATGCATGAGCACCTGTTCTATCCGACACCGGACGCCGGCCGCGATACGCAGCAGATGTATGGCGAGATGGCGGACAGCGCTCCGCGTTTGTATCTGGCGGGCGGGGTGACGACGGCGCGCACGACGGGCAGCGTGGAGCCGTATACCGATCTAGCCTTGAAAGCAGCGATCGATGCGGGCGAGACGCCGGGGCCGAAGCTGCTGATCACTGGACCGTATCTGGAGGGCACGCCGTCGCTGGGACCGCAACTGCATTCGTTGACCGGGCCGGAGGATGCGGCGCGCACAGTGGACTACTGGGCGGAAGAGGGTGTGACGAATTACAAGGCTTACATGCACATCACGCCGGAGGAACTGAAGGCGGCGATCGATCATGCGCATGCGCGCGGGTTGAAGATCACGGGCCATCTGTGCTCGGTCGGATTTACGAAGGCGGCGGAACTGGGCATCGACGATCTGGAGCATGGGCTGGTGGTGGACACGGAGTTTGCGCCGGACAAGAAGGAGGGAGTGTGTCCGGGGCAGCGTGGGCCGATGGCGGCGATGGCGAAGAGCCTGGATGTGGACGGTCCACAGGTGCAGGCGATGATCCGCACGCTGGTGGAGCATCATGTGGCGGTGACATCGACGCTGGCGATCTTTGAGAGCTTTACGCCGAACCGGCCGCCACTCGAACGGCAAGAGGCGGCGAAGCACGAGATGGCCACGGAAGCGTGGTCGGATTTTGCGACGACGCGCGCGGAGATTGCGGAGCACGGCGAGAGCTCGAACTGGTCAGCACTGCTGAAGAAGGAGATGCAGTTTGAGCGCTCGTTTGTGAAGGCAGGCGGACTGCTGCTGGCGGGCTGCGATCCGACGGGATATGGCGGCATCCTGCCTGGCTTCGGCGATCAGCGCGGGCTGGAGCTGCTGGTGGAGGCGGGGTTTACGCCGGTGGAGGCGATCCACATCGCGACCGAGAATGGCGCGATCTATCTGGGGGAGCAGGAGCACATCGGCAGCGTGGCCGAGGGACGTGCGGCGGATATGGTGGTGCTGGATGGCAATCCGGCGGCGAAGATCGACGATGTGGAGAAGGTGGAGACGGTCTTCAAGGACGGCGTGGGCTACGATCCGGCGAAGCTGCGGGCTTCGGTGGCGGGGATGGTGGGGATTCGGTAGCGGCTACCCGCGACTTGTCAGCGACGAATGCATTTCCGCTTGCAGGAGCCGGCTGCGGCTAGCCTATACTTGCCGCACTGGGCCCACAGGAATCCTGCTTCGCCTTTTTCCGTTCTTTCCTGACTCTCCTCGACCGTTCCTCTACTGGATTGTTCTCTTTCTGGCGTATGCGTGCGTTTCCTGATTTCTTCTGAGGAGAACGCTATGGCTACGACTACTGCTCCCGCCGCTTCCACTCCGCCGCGGGCAATCGATCCAGACAAACTGAACGCATTTTTGCATCAGGCGGTCGGCGACATGGGTGCCGCGCTGCACTCGGCTGTCGTGTTGATGGGCGACAGGCTGGGATTATTTCGCGCGATGCGCGATGGCACGCCAGTGACCTCGCAGCAGTTGAGCGAGCGAACCGGCGTGCGCGAGCGCTATGTGCGCGAATGGCTGAAGGCCAATGCCGCAAGCAAGTACGTGGATTACGACGCAGCGACAGATACCTACAGCATGAATCCGGAGCAGGCATTCGCGCTGGCCGAGGAGAATACCGCGCTAGATCTGCCGGGCTTCCACTACATGCTGGCGTCGCTCATGCGCGACGAAGGGAAGATGACGGAGGCGTTCCGGGAGGGGCGGGGATTTGGCTGGCACGAACACGACAAGGACCTGTTCGTGGGCTCCGAGCGGTTCTTCCGGCCAACCTACCTGACGCACCTGGTCTCGGAGTGGATTCCGGCGCTGACCGGCGTGGAGGCGAAGTTGAAGGCGGGAGGGAAGGTCGCGGACATCGGCTGCGGCCACGGCGCTTCGACGATGTTGATGGCGAAGGCGTATCCGAAGTCGAAGTTCACCGGCTTCGATTATCACGACGGGTCAATTGAAAGTGCGCGGGCGTCGGCGAAGCGGCAGAACCTGCAGGATGCGGTGAGGTTCGAAGTATCGGCCGCGGCGGCGATTCCTGGCAGCGGCTACGATCTGGTGACCTGCTTCGATTGCCTGCACGACATGGGCGATCCGGTGGGTGCGGCGAAGCATATACGAAAGGCGCTGGCGCCGGGCGGCACGTGGATGATCGTGGAGCCGATCGCGGGTGACGATACGGCGGCGAATCTGAACCCGGTCGGCCGGATCTACTATTCGGCATCTACGATGTGTGCGTGCCGGCGTCGCTGTCTCAGGAAGTTGGGCTGGGACTAGGCGCGCAGGCGGGAGAGAAGCGACTGCGCGAGGTGCTGCAGGAGGCCGGGTTCTCGCAGATCCGCCGCGCGGCGGAGACGCCGTTCAACATGGTGCTTGAGGTGCGCGCGTAGCGAACGCTGGTGTGGCTATTCTCGAGGGGAAAGCCACACCGCATCGTATCTAGATTGCTGACGGCAGCGCCGTTCGACGGGCTCAGGGCAGGCTCTCCGCCGTGCTCTGAATGACAGTTTCGTTTTCTATAGCGAAGGCGGATTCTCGCTGCGCTATGTCCATGCTCCGAGCATGCGGCGCAGCTTGCCCTGGACTGCGGTTTCGACGATGTTTCGAACTTCAATCGGAGTTTCGGACGGAGTTTGGGATGAGTTCGCGGGAGTTTCGCAATCGGTGATCTGATGCAAGCGAACGCAAAGAGGAGTGAAACCGTCAGGAGCGGCGAGCGCGGCGGCGCAGCCAGTGCCGGATCAGCTCGTATTCCGGCGTGCTGGTCGCAGAGCGTCGCCGAATCTGGACGAGATGACGGCGGGTGAGCAGCCGGATGGCCTTCTGCACGGCGGATTTCGAGAGTCCGCTGGCCTCGGCAAGCTGGCGGAGACTCATCCGGACGCGCCGTTCGCCGGAGCGAAACAGGGTGGTCCAGAGCACGAGATACACGAGAAAGGCGGGTGCGGAGCGATCGTGCCCGACCAGGTCGGGCAGCAGGACATCCAATACATACTCGTCGACGGCGATATGGTTCATGGCACTATAGTGCGTCATAGTATAGCGGGCTTGCGCAATGACGGCGCGGCAGACAACAATGCCTGCCGGAGGAAACAGAAATGATTCGCGGCATCAAGTTCATCAGCATTCCGGTGGTTGACCAAGACCGGGCCCTTGCGTTTTACACGGAGAAGCTGGGTTTTCGGGTGGTCACCGACCAGCCTTTCGATAACAAGCAACGGTGGATCGAGTTGGCGATTCCGGGCGCGGACACGGGTCTTGCGCTGTTTCGTACGGATGAGGGGCCGCAACCGGGCGGTTTCATGAACATGTCCTTCTGGACGGACGATGCGACGGCGACAGCCAAGACCCTGATGGAGCGCGGCGTGGACTTTGTCGCTGAGCCGAAGAAAGAAAGCTGGGGAGTCTCCGCGATCTTCAAGGACTCCGAGGGAAACCGGTTTGTGCTGAGCTCGCGCTAGCCGTGTGTCCGGCTGCGGACACCTGATTCCGTGAATGAACACGCCTGCTTGTGCGCCGGCCCCGACAGGAGCGCGTGAATGCCCTGATTCACACGCCTTTACAGCTCCATGAGAGTGGGCCGCGACGTGCACCTCCCCCGGCGAGCTTTTTTTCCCTCGCGAGGATTTTATGGAGCGCTTTCTTGGCTATTTCCGGTTCAGCTTTCGGCAGTTGCGGAAGAGTCCGTCGTTTGCGATTGCAGCGGTTGTGACGCTGGCGCTGGGGATCGGGGCGGCGACCGCGATCTTCAGCCTGGTGAATGCGGTGCTGTTGAAGCCCTTGCCGTTTCCTGAGCCGGATCGGCTGATGCGGATTACGCAGGAGGACCACTCGGTAGGTGCGCCAGTACCTGAATCGCTGAGCTATCCGGACTACTTTGACTGGCGGGCGCGGAACCGCAGCCTGTCCGGCATTGCCTCGTATTCCGGAAAGAACATGACACTGACGGGGGACGGCCATGCACAGCAGCTCGGTGTGTATGTCGTGTCGTCGAATTTGTTCCAGGTGTTGGGCGTGGCACCGATGCTGGGGCGTGACTTCCGCCGGGACGAGGAACAGGCGGACAATCGCGCTGTGATGCTGAGTTATCCGCTCTGGCTCTCCCGCTTCGGGGGCGAGCGGAATGTGGTTGGTCTGCAGGTGACGCTGGATGGAAAACGCTACACCATTGCCGGAGTGATGCCGAAGGGATTTCTGTTTCCGGGAGACACGGGCGTCGAGGCGTGGACGACCATCGCGACTGATGCGGAGGGCACTTCACCCGCAACTAAGCAGCGCGGCTTCGACAGTTTGGAAGTGATTGGGCGGCTGAAGCCGGGAGTGAGCATTGCACAGGCAAACGCTGACCTGAGTAGCGTGGCCCGCGGGCTGGCTGCGCAGTACCCCGACTCAAACAAGTGGTACACGACGGCGCGGTTGGTTCCGCAACTGGAGTCTGAGGTGGGCAAGACGCGGCCTGCGCTCGAGGTATTGTTTGGCGCGGTTGCGCTGGTACTGCTGATTGCATGCGTCAATGTCGCAGGCCTGCTGCTGGTGCGCAGCTCGCGCCGTACCGGCGAGATAGCGCTGCGGGGAGCACTCGGCGCGAGCCGGAGCGAGATTGTTTGGCAACTGCTGACGGAATCGGTGGTGCTTTCGTTGATCAGCGGGCTCGCGGGACTCGTGTTGGCGAGCGGAACGCTGAGAGAGCTGGCGCTGCTGTTTCCGCAAGCGCTGCCCCGGCTTAAAGACGTCTCGGTGGATGTTCATGTGTTGGCGTTTGCGGTGGGAGTGTCAATTCTGACCGGGATCCTCTTCGGAGTTGTGCCGGCTCTGCGAGTTTCGCGGCTGGCCCCGGCTCTGGCACTGCGTGACGGAGCGCGCACGGTGACGAGCGGCCGCGGGCATCACCGGCTGCAGACCTGGCTGGTGATTGGGGAGACAGCGCTTGGACTTGTGCTGTTGGTATGCGCTGGATTGTTGATCCGCAGTTTCGTAAGCGTGCTGCGGGTAGATCCAGGCTTTGATCCACATCACGTGCTGACAGCGCGCTATACGATGCCGGATGCCGGATATCCCCACGATCGCAAAATTCATTTTGTCGAGGAGCTGACCGCGCGGCTGGCCGCATTGCCGGGAGTTAAGTCCGCATCCGCGGGATGGCCGATGCCCATGTCCGGCAGCGGCGGAACTATTTCCTTTACGGTCGAGGGGCATCCGGTCGCAAAGGCAGACCACCCGAGCGCGTCGCTTGGACTGGCGCAGCCAGGCTATTTCGAGACCATGCGCATACCGCTGATCGCGGGGCGGACGTTTAACAAGCTGGACCAGACGAAGAGCCCGCCGGTGATCATCATCGACCAGGCATTTGCGAAGAAGTATTTCGCCGGCGTGAATCCCCTAGGCAGGCGCATGACGGTGGACCTCGGTGATGATGTCGTGGAGCATCCGGTGCGCGAGGTTGTGGGAGTGGTGGGAGATATTCGTCAGCAGGGACTGGCCGCGGAGCCTGAGCCACATTATTATCTGCCGTGGACGCAGGCAGTGGTCACGACGCCGTACCTCGTGATTAGGACCGTCGGCGATCCGGCGCTGCTGGAGCGCGCGGTGCGGGCGACCGTGGCGGAGATGGATTCGGATATCCCGACCTATCGTGTGCATCCGCTGGAGTTTTATGTATCGCAGGCGATGGCGCCAGAGCGCTTCCAGACGCTGCTACTAACCAGCTTCGCCGGCATCGCACTGTTGCTGGCGGCTGTGGGTCTTTATGGCGTGCTGGCGTACATCGTGCAGCAGCGCGCCCTGGAGATTGCGCTGCGGTTGGCTGTGGGCGCGCAGCGTGGCGATGTGCTGCGCATGATCCTGAAGCGCGGCATGGCCCTGGCGGCGATTGGAGTAGCGGCTGGTTTGGCGATCTCGTTTGTGGCAACCCGGTTTATGGCTACTCTGCTCTACGGGGTGAAGCCGTCTGATGCGCTGACCTACTGCGCGATGTCGCTGGTGCTGCTGGTAGTTGCGTTCTTAGCCTGCGCGGCACCGGCGTATCGTGCGGCGCAGACGGATCCGATGACGACTCTGCGGACACAATAGGGCCGGGCCGCCCCCATGCAGATGCACCGGCGGCGCTAGCCGGGTTATCCGTCGTCGCGGCAGTCGACTTTGAGAGTGACCGGTTCCGCACCGCGCAGAACCAGGAACCGCTTCCACCGTGGCTGGGGCCGGTTGAGTACTTTCCGCATCGCCGAGAGGGTAGTAATTTCGACATCTTCAACCTGAGAGATGAGATCGCCTCGCCGAAGACCGGCTGTTGCCGACCGGCTGTCTTTTTCCACGCTGTGGATGAGCAGTCCGGGCGCGTCCGGGAGCCCCGCCGCTCGCCGCTTCGCTAAGGAAGCCCGCGGGTTGAGAATGACAACTCCGAGCTGTACGTGATTCGCGGAGGAGACGTCTGCTTCGAGCGAGAGCAGCCATTTGCGCAGCAACACGACCAGCTCCGACCTCTCGCGAACCGTCAGACCGGCGAGGAGCGCCGATTCGTTCGCCAGATGCTCAGGGATGACTTTTTCAAGAAGCTTGTGCCCCGCTGGTCGTAAGCACTACCTCGGTGGTACGGCGATCCTCTTCATTCAATTCTCGCTGCACCAGCCCGTCGCGCTCCAGTGCGTCAATGCGAAGGCTGATGCTTCCCGAGGTCCGCATCAACTGCCGCATGAGCTCTCGCTGAAGTAGCCGATATGGGGGACCGGCCCGCCGGAGGGTGGCGAGTACATCAAAGGAAGCGCGGGTGATACCCCATTCTTCGAACTCGGACTCAAGAGCCCGATCGACGTGTTCCATGATCCGTCCGGTACGTCCAATCATTTCTACCGGAGCAAGGTTGTATTCCGGCTTCTCCTTCTTCCAGCGGCTCACCAGCCGATCGATGTGGTCTTTGTCACTCACTGCACGAATCTGATCTAAACCGCCCGTTTAGTCAAAACTTAATCACATTCAATTTGCTTGAATTCAATCGAATTGGTAACGTTCCGGTAGAGGAGAGAGAATATGCGCGTCATCGCGTTCGATCGATTTCAGCCCGGTGTAACGTTGGAACAGGTGAACCCCTACCTGCCTGAGGAGGTCTCGAACGTATGGCGACTCTGGAAGGCCGGCATCGTCCGCGAAAACTATGCCCGCGCTGATGAGCTTGGGGTGGTCATCGTCTTTGAGGTGCCGGACGTGGCTACGGCAAAGCAGTATACGGATGATTTTCCGCTGAGCAAGGCGGGGCTTGCTGGAGTGGAGCTTCATCGCTCTTCAGGCGCCGTTGCCGATCGAAGCGCTCTACCGTTCGGAGATTGATGTGAACCCGCCCTTTGATCGAACGCTCGAAGGCGCGGGAAGGAGCTAATTCAGGAGAAGCCAAGTGAAGCAGGCATTCGGTCTGTCTATCCCTGAGCGATTGCGCGAGCTCTGCGCCCCGGAGCGCGCCGCGCTGATCGTTTACGACATGCAGGCCGGCATCGTACCGCAGATCAGCAACGGCCGAGAGATTGTGGCCGGGTGTCAGCAGATTCTGGCGGCGGCACGACAGGCCGGTATCCGGATTTTCTTTACCCGCCACCTGTTCCTGCCCAAGCGGGTCGCGGGCGTTGGACAACTGCGTCGTGCGATGGTCTGGCAGCGCAAGAGCGATCCTCGAGAGACGAAGCCACTCTTCACGTCAGGCTCACCGTCGTGGCAGATTGTTCCGGAGCTGATTCCCCAGGAGGATGAGCCGGTTATCGACAAGATCACCATGTCTGCATTTGAAGGCACCTATCTTGACCTTGCGATGCGCGACGCACAGCTTCAGGCATTCATCATTGCGGGGATTGCGCTTGAAGTCGGCATCGAACCGACGGTTCGCCACGGACTGGACCTCAACTACATTCCCATCGTCGTCTCTGATCTTTGCGGATCGAAGGCGGAAGTGGTGAAGCGGCGGTCTCTGGACACCCTTGCGGATACAGGCGAGGTAATTCAGGTGGAGGCGGCAGAGTTATTGGACTGCCTAAAGCGGTAGATCGAGGCGCTCGTCGATGATCGATCCTTTTCAGTCCAGGGAAGGCAGGCGCAGGTCGGCATACTGGCGGTTGCGCTCCAGGCACAATGCTTCGACGACCAGCTCGTGATCATCGCGCTGGGCGAGGCCGGAGACGGTGATCGAGCCGATGACACCGGTGCCCGCGAGCGCGATGGGAAATGCGCCGCCGTGGCTTGCGTAGTCGGCTGCGGGCAGGCTGTACTTCTCCTGCAGCGAGATGTTGCGCGCCTTGAGCGCGAGACCGACGGCATAGCTGCTGCGATAGAGGCGCGCGACGACGTTGGCTTTGCGGCGTGCCCACTCCGCATTATCCGGTGAGGTGCCGTGCAGCGCGGCGTAGAAGAGCGGCGCGCCCGGCCTGGTTGCCAAGGTGCGGGCTGAAGCGGCGGATGTCGACCACGATGCCGAGTTGGCGTTCGACGGCCAGCTCGCGGAGCGTTGAGCCGAGCTGCCATGCATCTTCTTCGCTGAACGAGGTCCATTGCAGCTCGCGCTCCTGGCGGGCGATGCGGTCCAGATCATCTTCGATTTGCGCCATGCTGTGCCGTTTCTCCGAGAGAGATGATATGCCCTGGCCGCCTACTGCAGGAGGATGCCCACGATGGATGCGGACATGAGATTGGCCATCGTGCCGGCAAGCATGGCGCGGAGGCCGAGGCGGGCGAGCTCGTTGCGGCGTTCCGGGATCAGCGCGCCAATGCCGCCGATCTGAATGCCGATGGAGCTGAAGTTGGCGAAGCCGCAGAGCGCGAAGGTGGCGATGGTGAACGAGCGCGGGTCGAGCGTGCCCTTAAGGGCGCCGAGATTGGCGAAGGCGATGAGCTCGTTGACCACCATACGGGTGCCGAGGAGATTGCCGACAGTGGGCGCTGAATGCCACGGGATGCCGATGAGCCACGCGATGGGGGCAAAGATCCAGCCGAGCACCTGGTCCAGTGAGGTGGGAAACGGGATATGGTGCGGGCTGAGCCAGTTGTGCACGCCGCCGAAGATGCCGTTGACCAGAGCAACGAGCGCGACGAAGGAGATGAGCATGATGGCGACGTTGAAGGCGAGACGGCCGCCATCGATGGTGCCGCGCGCGACGGCGCCGAGGAAGTTCTCCTCACGATGCTCCTCCGATTCGGGCAGGTGGACGTGGCCTAGAGTATCGGGGATTTCGGTTTCGGGCACCAGCATTTTGGAGATGAGGATGGTGCCGGGCGCGGTCATGATGACGGCGGCGAGCAGATGTTTGGCATCGATGCCATACAGAATGTACGCGGCCATGATGCCACCCGAGACATGAGCCATGCCGCTGGTCATGACGGTCATGAGCTCGGAGCCGGTGAGGCTGGAGAGAAAGGGACGGATGGAGAGTGGCGCTTCCGTCTGGCCCATGAAGATGGAGGCGGCGACGTTGAGCGACTCGGCGCCGGAGATGCGCATGGTGCGCTGCATGGCCCACGCGAAGGCGCGAATGACGAGCTGCATGATGCCGAGGTGATAGAGCGCAGCGAAGAGCGCGGAGATGAAGATGATGGTGGGCAGCACCTGGAAGGCCACAATCGATCCGTAGGAGGAGTGCTGTTTGCCGAACTCACCAAAGACGAACTGCGATCCGGCAAAGGCATAGCTGAGCAGTTTGTTCACGCCAGTGCCGGCTCGCGCCATGGCATCGCGGCCGAAGCTCCAGCGCAGGACCATAAAGGCAAAGAGGAGCTGCAGGCCCACGCCCCAGGCGACGGTGCGCATGCGGATGGCGCGGCGGTTGGTGGAAAAGATCCACGCCAGCAGCAGCATGGTGAGCATGCCAAGGATTCCGGTGAATCGTGCCAATGGCTCGTCCTGAACTGCTGGGTGTCTAGTCTGCGAATCTACTCGGGGGTCTGGCTCAGAGTATCGCGGGTGAGCACTTCGTGCACCAGGGGAATGGGCCGCGGGGGTGCGTCGGCGATGACCATGGCGTCGGCAAGTATGCGCTCTGGTATTTCGAAACGGCTCGGATCGTCGGCAAACAGCGTGCAGAGAGGATCACCCGCACGGATTTGCGCCCCGAGTTTCGCGTGAAGCTCGATGCCGGCGTGGGCGGAGACATGCTCGCCTGGTCGGGTGCGGCCAGCGCCAAGGCCCTGGACCACCCAGCCGATAGCGGTGGTGTCCATGGAAAAAAGGAAGCCGGAGCGAGAGGCATGCAGTACACGCTGCTGAGCCGGCTTGTGCGTGAGCGCGGCGAGGTCGCCGCCCTGCGAAGCGACCATCTGTTCAAAATGACGCAGGGCGGAACCATCCGCGAGCAGGCTTTCGGCGCGCGCGCGGCCCTCCTGCGCGGTGTTGTTGACGCCGGTGAGGAAGAGCATCCAGCCTGCAATGATCAGCGAAAGTTCGCGAAGATCGTCGCTGTTCGCCGCACGTTCTCCGCGGAGAAGTGCGAGGGCCTCGAGGATTTCGACGGAGTTGCCGGCGAAACGTCCCAGCGGCTGTGACATATCGGTGAGCACCGCAGCGGTTCGGGTTCCGGAAGCTTCGCCGATTTCGACCATGAGGCGCGCGAGGAACCGGGAAACGGCCGGGTCGGGGAGAAAGGCGCCGGAGCCGGTCTTGACGTCGAGCACGAGCGCATCGAGGCCCGCGGCGAGCTTCTTGCTCATGATGGAGGCACAGATGAGATAGGGGCTTTCGACCGCGCCGATGTGATCGCGCAGCGAGTAGAGGCGGCGGTCCGCCGGAACCAGGTCGGCGGACTGACCGACGATGCAGCAGCCGGCCTGGTCAAGCACGGACTGCATCTCTGCGACGGAAAGCGTGGTGCGATAACCGGGAATGCTTTCCAGCTTGTCCAAAGTGCCGCCGGTATGACCCAGCGCGCGTCCGCTAAGCATGGGGACACGCAGGCCGGCAGCCGCGGCGATCGGTGCAACGAGGAACGACGTCTTGTCACCGACGCCGCCGGTGGAATGCTTGTCGACTGTGGGGCGCGCAGGGCCGCCGTTTGCGGGAGTGCGCAGATTGAGCTGCACGCCGGAGGCACGCATGGCCTGAGTGAGCGACTGAACTTCCGCCGGCTCCATCCCGCGGAGGAAGGTGGCCATAAGAAATGCGCTGAGCTGCGCGTCGTTGATAGAGTCGTCCGCGGCGCCGCGCGCGATGTACATGATTTCTTCGGCGGTAAGGGCGTTGCCGTCGCGCTTGCGGCGGATGATGCTGCCCGTGTCGAGCGATTGGCTGGCGTTATCCGGCATGCGTGAGATCGAAGCCGAGGGGGAAGAGCTCGGCGAGGGTGTGGGTTTCACTGTGCTCGTCGAAGGGAAAGAGGATGAGGCCGTTGGGCGGCATGAACTCGGAGAGGACCTGGCGGCACGCGCCGCAGGGTGAGCTGGGCGCGTTGTTGAGGTTGGTGACGGCGACGGCAGCGATGCGCAGCTTCGGGCCGTGCTGCGCGATCGCGGAGAAAACGGCCGCGCGTTCCGCGCAGATGGAGAGACCGTAGGAGGCGTTTTCGACATTGGCCGCGGCGACGATGACACCGCCTTCGAGCAGCAGCGCCGCGCCGACGCGAAAGCCCGAGTAGGGCGCATATGCGTGCTGCGCGATCTGCCGCGCGGCGTGCAGCAGCTCTGCCCGCTGCGCGGGCGAGATCGTGATGGCAGGGGACGACGGCATCTGTTCGAGGCTACTGAGGGTCAGAGCTCGGTTGCAACTGCGGATGTGCAGGTACGTGCGCGGCTGAGCAACAGATCGCGCTCGCGGGCGTTGCCTGCGAGCGCGGCGGCGCGTTCGAACTCGGGGCATGCTTCGTCGAGCCGGCCGAGGCGGAAGAGCAGCTCGGCACGCACGCTGGGCAGGCGATGGTAGTTGGCGAGCGCGGGCTCGGCGGCGAGCTTGTCGACAAGCTCGAGGCCGACCTCGCGGGCCGAAGGCCATGGCGAGCGCGACGGCGCGATTGAGCTCGACGATGGGCGAGGGCTGGCGCTGCGGCGAGCGTGGCGTAGAGCGCGGCGATGCGCTGCCAGTCGGTCTCTTCGCCGGTGCGCGCGCGTGCATGGCAGGCGGCGATGGCGGCCTGCAGGGTGTAGGGGCCGGGCGTGCTGCTCAGCTTTCTGCGCGCGCGAGTGCGGCAAGGCCGCGGCCGATGAGCAACTGATCCCAGCGGCTGCGGTCCTGGTCGAGCAGCAGGATGGGCTCGCCCTCCGGGCCGACGCGGGCGGCGTGGCGCGAGGCCTGGATCTCCATGAGAGCGACCAGGCCGTGGACTTCCGGCTCCTGCGGCGCAAGGCCGGCGAGGATGCGGCCGAGGCGCAGCGCGTCTTCGCAGAGCGCGGGACGCAGCCAGTCTTCGCCGGCGGTGGCGGAGTAGCCCTCGTTGAAGATCGAGATAGACGACTTCGAGCACGGAGGAGAGCCGCGCGGCGCGATCGAGGCCGGTGGGGACTTCGAAGGGAACGTGCGCTTCGGCGAGCGTGCGCTTGGCGCGCACGATGCGCTGCGCGATGGTGGGCTCCGGAGTGAGAAAGGCGCGGGCGATCTCCGGCGTGGTGAGGCCGCCGAGCAGGCGAAGGGTGAGCGCGACGCGCGACTCAGGCGAGAGCACGGGATGGCAGGAGATGAAGACGAGGCGGAGCAGATCGTCTTCGATGTCGCCGTCGGCAGCGCTGGCGAGCGCGGTGGCGAAGTCGGCGAAGGAGCGCTGCTGCTGTTCTTCCAACTCGCGGGCGAGCTCTTCGTGCTTGCGCTCGACGCGCGTGTTGCGGCGCAGCAGATCGATGGCGCGATGCTTGGCGGCGGCCATGAGCCACGCGCCGGGATTCTGCGGCACGCCGGATTGCGGCCATTGCTCGAGTGCGGCGACCAGCGCGTCCTGCGCCAGCTCTTCGGCGATGCCGACATCGCGCACGATGCGCGTCAGGCCGGCGATGACGCGCGCAGACTCCATGCGCCACACGGCGTCGATGGTGCGATCGATCTGGCTGCGGTCGATGTCAGTGAGGCGCCACGAAACCGATCAGACCATCTTTCGCAGTGCGGTTGCAAACGCTGGAAAGCTAAGCCGGAGTGGCGTTCGCGGGGGAGCTTCAAGCACGGGGCGGATCTCGAATTCGGCTTCCGTACTTGGGCCACACAGCGTGGGGCAGCGCTTCATCCAGGCGATGGCTTCTTCTCGGGAGGCAACTTCGATGATGTTGACGCCGGCGATCAGTTCGTTGGTTTCGGTAAAAGGACCATCGATGGTGCGGAACTCGCCCTTGGACATCCGAAGGCGCGTGGCGTTGGCGCTGGGCTGCAGGCGCTCCACAGCGACCAGGACGCCAGCCTGGCGCATCTCATCATCGAAGCGCTGCATGGCGGCCACGAGCTCGGGATCAGGCGTCCCGGATTCCATCCACTTCTCGGTTTTACGCAGAACTACGAATCGCAACGGGGCTACCTCCTCGATCGCACTTCATTTTCGCAGAGGCAGGAGAGTTGCGGTTGCGGCGTGTGTCACTGTGGTGCGTTTCAGCTTAATCAGACTCTGGTGAAAGAAACGGGGCGGCGCGATTGGAACGCCGCCCCGGTTCGGCTTTGCTCCAAGGTTATCGATCGTTGCGGCAGGCTTAGGTCCGGCAGCACGGATGTGCCTTCCAACTGCACGGCCTGCAGGTTGCGCGGATTGAGGCCGAGCGCCTTCAGAATCGTCGGGGCCACCTGCGCGGTGGACACGTCGGAGTAGACAGTGTGCGGCCGGAGGCCGGGATTGGAGAGCAGCATCATCACGTTGGTGTCGTCATGCGAGAAGCCGCCGTGCTCTTCCTGCTTGGCGGTGCTGCCCGTGTAGATGACGCCGGGATTGGGCGTGACGATGATGTCCGGTGTGCGGGGATCGCCGGTAGGCGGCAGGCCGGGCGGGTTGTAGTTATGGCCAGCGAGGGGCCGTAGAAGATGGTGCCCAGGCCGATCTTGCTGCCGTTCTCTTCCAGAGTTGCAACTGCCGATGCCGTCTGGCTCGGAGTCGCTCAGCCAGAGCAGCGAGACGTCGTCCTCGGTGGGGCCGATGCCGTTGGGATTCAGCGGAGACTCGGAGAACGGGAAGCAGGTTGGCAAGCAGCGTCGCCGGCGTGGTGCCGTTGCGTGCCGCTATGTCCGGGAATGGGGAAGAAGCGATGAGGATCGATCGGCCCCTGGCCGTGCTTCGCGGTGATGACGATCAGCGTCGAATCGAACGCTCCGGTGTCCTTCAGCTCGTTCACCATCTTGCCGATGGAGGCATCGACGAACTCGATCTCGCCGAGCAGCAACTCGCTCGGCGTGCCCGCTGCGTCGAGATAGCCGCCGTTGCCGACACCTTGCTCGATCAGCTTCTGGCCGACGCTGACGGCCTGGAAGTTCATGCCGAAGAGGTTGGGGACGCGTGTGCGCGCGTTGCCGTCGTGGTCCTTGCCGCGGATTTGGTTCAGGATGCCGTCGACCTTGATGGTGTCGTAGCACTGAATGTTCGCGAAGCTGTTCGGTCCAGGAGCCGAGGTTCGAAGGATCGGGAACCGGGCAGCAGGAGACGCCCGCGGGAGTGGTGTCGCCGGGCACCGGAACGACCAGGGAGTTGATCTCCGGCGAGAAGTAATTCGTTCAGAGCGTTGCCGCCGGGGCCGGCCACCGATGAGTAGGCAGGGTGCTTGTCCGACCAGGCAGGTGTAACCGCCCGCGTCGATGCACTACGCCGAAGATGGTGTTGGTGCGGACGAAGTTCCAGGGATAGACCGGAGCGCAGCCGGCCTTGGGATCGCGCGGCAGCCGCTTGCGGGTCGATCGAGGCAATGCCGCCGTCGGTCAGGCTGGCGCCGGGCGCGCCGCCATTCAGCTTGCTCTGGTCGAGGTCGATGCCCTCTTCGTACTCGGTGCGCGTGCCGGTGGGCGCTGCCCCGGCGTGCATGGGCCGGCAGCGACGCCATTGCCGGTGGTCTTTGCCGGCGCGTCGAGCGAGCGATCATAGGCGACGTCGTAGTAGATGCCCATGGTGCGCGGCGTGCCGCCGGTGACGATGCGCCATCAGGCCGGGAAACGAGTCGGACGGACGCGAGGTGCTGGCTGCCACATAGTTCACGCCATCGGCGCCGAGTGCCGCGAGGTTCGGACAATAGGGTGCGCCGCTGTTGACGCCGCTGACGCCATGCGCGCAGTTCTGATAGTCGAGTGCGTGCATGCCGTCGATGCTGATGAGCAGCACGTGCTTGATGTGATTGTGTCCCCAGTCGTCATCCTCGGCGTGACCTGGAATGCCGGTGACAGCCAGCGCGGCGGCGCCGGCCAGCAGTAGAGCAAGATGTTTCATGACTTACCTCCACGGCGTTGATAGCAAAGACAATTTCCTGCCAAGTTCCAGGCTCGTGAAATTTGCGTGAAACGAAAACATGAAGCGAACCTTAAGACGCGTCGTCTCAGCGGCTTACTCGGTAGGCTGGCGGATGGCGTGGGTGGGGTGGACCGGGCTCCGGGGACCGGACTGGCCTCTCCCGCCTGCGGAGTGGCACAATAGACGGTTTTGTAGCTTCTAGCAGAAACAGGAGAGATATGGGCGCGGCGATCGCGAGCACTGTGTCGAAGAGTTTGTTAGAGGGGCCGCACGTCCACCGCAATCTGTCGACGCCGCAACTGGTAGAGGCGGCGATTGCCCGTGGCGAGGCGCGTCTGGCATCGAATGGCGCCGTCGTTGCGTTGACCGGTGCGCGCACCGGCCGCTCGCCGCGCGACAAGTTTCTGGTGAAGGATGCGCTGACCGAAGGCCGCGTCGACTGGGGCAAGGTGAACCAGCCCTTTCCGCCGGATCGCTTTGCCGCGCTGCTGGAGCGGGTCGAGCGCCACATGCAGGAGCGCGACCGTTACGTGCTGGACTTGTATGCCGGGCGCCGATCCGCATTACCGGCTGCCCATCACGATCGTGGCGGAGTATGCGTGGCATGCGCTGTTCGTGAAGCAGCTCTTCGTGCGTCCGCTGCCCGCGGAGCTGGAGGGGCACATGGCGGAATTCACGGTGATCGCGGCGCCGGAGTTCGAAGCCGTGCCCGAACGCGACGGCACTACCTCTTCAACCTTCATCATTACCGACTTCACGCGCAAGATCGTGCTCATCGGCGGCACGAAATATGCGGGCGAGATGAAGAAGTCGCATCTTCGGCGTGATGAATTATCTGCTGCCGGAGCGCGATGTCTTTCCCATGCACTGCTCGGCCAATATAGGCGCGGATGGCAAGACGGCGCTCTTCTTCGGTCTTTCGGGCACGGGCAAGACGACGCTCTCCGCTGATCCGCACCGACGACTGATCGGCGACGACGAGCATGGCTGGGGCGAGCGCGGCGTCTTCAATTTTGAAGGCGGCTGCTATGCCAAGTGCGTCGATCTGAGCGAGGAGAAAGAGCCGCAGATCTATCACGCGATCCGCTTCGGCGCGGTGCTGGAGAACGTGGTGATCGATCCACGCACGGGCGATCCGGACTACGAAGACATCCGCTACACGGAAAATACCCGCGCCGCGTATCCGATCGAGTTCATCGAAAACGCCGTCGTTCCGGGAATCGGCGGCCAGCCGGCGAATGTGCTGTTTCTTGCGGCGGATGCTTTCGGCGTGCTGCCGCCGATCGCGAAGCTCACGCCGGATCAGGCGATGTATCACTTTCTTTCCGGCTACACGGCGAAGCTTGCCGGCACCGAGGCGGGCCTGGGTTCGGAGCCGGTGCCGGAGTTCTCCACCTGCTTCGCATCGCCGTTCATCCCGCTGGCTCCGAAGGTCTATGCGGCGATGCTGGGCGAGCGCCTGCGCCAGTACGGCGCGCAATGCTGGCTGGTGAACACGGGCTGGACGGGCGGGGTCTTCGGCGTGGGCCGGCGCATGAGCCTGCCGCACACGCGCGCGCTGGTGACGGCGGCGCTCGACGGCAGCCTGGCGGGCGCGGAGTTCACGAGCGAACAGGCGTTTGGTTTGAGCATTCCCACCACTTGCCCCGGCGTGCCGGCCGAGCTGCTGAACCCGCGCAACGCGTGGCCGGACAAGGCCGCCTACGATCGGCAGGCCGCTGCGCTGGCGGCGCGCTTCGAGGCGAACTTTGCGCGTTTCGATGCGCCGGCTGCGGTACGCGCAGCGGGTCCAGCGCCAACCCGGGCGCGGCGGTAGCGCCGGTGTTTGTCCGCAAACTGCGCGTCGAGTATGTCGGTGAAAGCGGTATGCCGCAGCCCTGTCCGCTGGCGTGGATCGACAACTTCGCCATGCGCAACTTCACCAACAGCGCCGTTTTCGATGACACGCTGCCTGTCGCGGATGGAGAGGTGGAGGTGGGACTGCGCGTGCCGATGGATGCGTTGACGCTGGCGATGGAGGACTGGTTCCGTCGGAAGGGCTATCTGCGCGAAGCGGATCGCCTTGTCATTGAGGAAGAATAGGAAGCGCATCAGCTGTCAGGGACCAGCAAACGAGCGAGGTTGCGTCGACTACGGCTGCGCGGCAACCTGATGCAAGGACAAATAGTAACCGTCGAAGCCGGTAATTCGGATCCACGGCCGGAAGCGGATGCTGATGCTCTTCTCCGGGCACTCCCACTTGTCCTGTACTGTGTACCCGATCGCTTCGAGCGAACTGAGGAACTGCGAACGATCGAAGATGCGATAGGGGTAGACCACTGGACCTAGATCCTGCAGGCTCACCAACTCCGGCCGATTCCACATGGGCACGCGGTTGATCAGGACATGGGGCGGCTTCGCTGCCCCCAGACTCTTCAGCATTGGGGCGAAGTCGTCTTCCACACACTGCAGCGTTCCTGAAGTCAGGAGGACGTCCGCGTTAGCTGCATCGCGAAAATCGGTAGTGAACTCGAGGCCCGGAGCCTGCCGCTCGGCGGCGCGCTTCCGTCCCGCTGCCACCACGGCCGGCACGTCGCACACGGTCCAGGTCAGGTGCTCGGGAAGCTTCCAATGCTTTTGGAAGGAGTAATAGAGCACACCGATATTTCCGCCGAAATCGAAGACGCGCATTCCCGGTCGCAGCAGTTTGCTGAAGTAAAAGAGGACAGCAAAGTCGCTGATCTTGGTGTAATCCATCAGCCACGGATAGAGGTCAGCCGCTTCCTCATGGTCGAAGCCTACTTTGCGCCGAGGAGGAATATGTCTGCGCGCTTCGGCGGCACTGCGGTAGACGCCGCTGGTTCGCGAGCCGACGAAAATCTTGTGCTTGAGGGTGCCCAACAGGCCCATGCTTACAAACTAAGACGGTCAGGGGATCGGCATCGTTGCCAACTAGTCACTATCTCGAGTCAGGGATTTGCAGCATCTAAAGCGCGCGAGAAATTACTCCGCACGCAACACCACCGCGGGTTGAATACGAGTGATGCGCAGCGCGGGGAGCAGGCTGGCAACGGCGGCGAGTAGCAGCAGGACGAGCACGGTTGCGATGAGCGTCAACGGATCGTAGCTGGAGATGCCAAAAAGCGCGCTGCGCATGATGCGAAGGACAATGAGAGCCAGCGTTATGCCGCTTGCGAGTCCGATCACGGCCGGTGCTACACCGGCGCAGCCGGCCACGAGCATCGAGTCGGAGAGCGGTGAGCCCAGGGCCAGCCGGATGCCGAACTCGCGTTGTCGCTCCGTGACGACGCTGGAGACAAGCGCGAAGATGCCGAGTGCGGCGAGCAGCACTGCCAGCACTGCAAGGGACGAGAGCAGCGCCACTTCGACGCGCTGCTGAGCCAGCGCGGTGGCCAGCAGATCGTCCATGGTGTGGAAGCTGGCGAACGGCAGATTGGGATCGACGGAGGTGAGGGCTCGCTGCATCGCCGTGGGTGTCTGCGCGTCGAGGTACGTGGAGCGGATGATCCAGCTTGGCTGGAACCAGACATGGACGAGTGCGAGGAAGTCGCCGGGCACCTGCGTTGCGGGGATGTAGAGGGTGCGCTCGGTCGAGATGGGGCCGGTGTCATCGAGCCCCGGCTTCTGCTGGACATCGCTGATGACGCCCACGATGCGTCTCTTGATCTTGTCCTGTTCCAGTAGCCGGCCGACCGGGTTGGGATCGTGCAGGATCTGCCTTGCAAAGCTTTCGTTGACGATGGCAACGCCTTCGCTGGTTGCCGTATCTGCGTCACTGAAGGCACGGCCGTCGCGCAGATGCATGCCCAGCGTGTCGAAGTAGCCCGGGGTGATGTAGATCTCGGAAGTCATGGAGCGTCTGCCCGGCCTGCTTGCCATCCTTGACCGTCACGCCGCTGTTCAGACCGCGCTGGTATGGCAGGCTCAGCCCAACGGCGGCCTTCGTCACACCGGGAATGCGCTGCATGGCAGCGACGCTCTCACGGATTAGCGCTGTGAAACGCGCGGGGTCGTGATAATCGGCCTGGTCGAGCGAAGCCTGGGCGGTCAGCACGCCGTGTGGGTCGAAGCCCGGCGGCAGCGTTTTGAGATGGACGAGCGAGCGAATCAGCAGTCCGGAACCGGCCAGCAGGACGACGGTCAATGCGACCTCGGCAGCGATGAGCACCTGACGGGCGCGGCTGCCGCGATGCCCGGCCACGGTGCGCTGGCCGAGTACGGAGCCGGGATCCATGCGGAAGACGGAAAGTGCGGGCAGCATGCCGAAGAGCAGGCTGGTGCCGATGGAGATGATGAACGTAAAGAGCAGGACGCGGGTATCGAGCGCGACGCCGCCAAAGGGCACGATTTCCGGCGGCAGCAGAGCCACCAGCGCGCGCAGCAGTCCCACGGCGGTCGCAACGCCGATGACGCCGCCCACAATTGCGAGCAGTGCGCTCTCCGTCCACAACTGCTGCATCAACGGCCACCGCCCGGCGCCCAGGGCGAGGCGCGTGGCCAGTTCATAGGAGCGGCGGCGCATGCGCACCAACGTCAGGCTGGCTAGGTTGGCGCAGGCGATCAGCACGATGAAGCCGGTGGCCAGCAGCAGCGCAAGCGCGGGATCATGCTCATCTGCGCTGAAGTGTTCTTCGAGCGGGATGAATTGCAGCACATCGTGTTGACCCGGCTTGAGGTCGGTCATGCCAGTCAGCATGCGGGGATGCAGCCGCGCGAGCGCGGCGTTCGCTTCCTGCCAGGTGGTGCCCGGCTCGAGCCGCGCCGTGAATTCGTAGTTGGTGCCTTCACCCTCGCCCGTGCGGGAGGGACGGATGGGAGTGAAGATCTCGGCAGCCCCGGGCAACGAGAAGCGCGGTCCAAGAACGCCCACCACTGTGTACGGCTCGCCTTTGACCAGGATCGCCTTGCCGAGGATATGCGGATCGCTCTGGAACGGCGGTCCGCCATAGCTGATTGCTGATGACGACCGCATGCGGGCCGCCGTCGCGGTCTTCCTCTGGCGTGAAGCTGCGCCCCATCACCGGCAGCTCGCCGAGCACGGGAAGAAATCCGCCGAGACGCGCGCCGAAGGAGACGCTCTGAATGCCTGCGGGAGTGCGGATGTTGGTCGCCGATGTAACTCCTCCAAAACTTGAGACGGCAGACATCACCTGCGGCACCTGATCGCGGATCAGCTCCCAGGTCTCGCCATCGATAGCTGTGGTGGGGTCTGGAGCATGCCTGATTCGATGCAACTCAATGCCGGCCAACCGGTCCGGCTGCGGATAGGGCAGCGGGCGCAACAACAGCGCGTTTACCAGGCTGAAGACGGCGGTGTTCGCGCCGATACTCAGCGCCAGGGTGAGGATGACCGCGAGTGCGAAGCCGGGAGACTGGGCGAGCCGGCGCAGGGTGCCACGGAACGAGACGAGGGACATGGAGGAGCCTCGATTGGCGCGGGGAGGAGCCGCACTCGAACGATATACGGCGACTTGCTCAGCCGCGTTCCAGCAAAAATCCGGCGTAAGATTTGATGCGGTGACGGAGGTGCCAGCGGACGTTGATGCCGCTCTCCGGGCAGTCCCAGGTGTCTTTCACGCGGTAGCCTTGCGCTTCCAGGGAGGACACGAACTCTTTACGGTTCTGCACCCGATAGGGGCAGACCACGGGGCCGAGAGATTGCAGAGTGACGAACGTGGGGCCATCCCACAGTGCGGTGCGGTTCGCGAGGATGTAGCGTGGCTTTGCGTCGCCAAGCCGGATCAGCAAGTCCCCTAATGTTTCCGGAACATACTGCAGGGTGCCGGAGGTGAAGAGCAGGTCAGCGCCTGCGGCGTCCTCAAAGTTCGAGGTGAAGCGAAGGCCTTCGCTGGGATGGCTCCGGGCGAACTCGCGTCCTGCCTCGATCACGGCAGGAACATCGCACACCGTCCATGTCATATCGGGTGGCATGGTCCAGCGCCGCTGATAGCTATAAAAGAGCACACCGGTATTTCCGCCGAAGTCGAAGATGCGATAGCCGGGCTGCGCGAGCCGGCTGAGATGGTACAGCGCCGCGAAGTCGCTGATCTTGGTGTATTCGAGCAGGTATGGATACATGTTGCTCGACTCTTCGTTGTCGTAGCCAATTTTTTGCTTCTTCGGGATGGCCGCGAGCGCCGCGGCATGACTCGGGTAGACGCCGGTCACTCCAGAGCCGATGAAGAGCCGGCGCAGGAGCTTCTGAGCGCGCTTGAGCATAGAGCTAGTTTATCTGTCGAGCGCTTGACGAAACTGGTGGGATTCACGCACAACCCTAGGGACGCGGCAGCCGTCTATGCAGCTACGGCGCATGTGCGGCCGGAGGGAGAGTGTGCAATGTGGATAGCAATTGCGATTATTTTGCTGTTGTTATGGGCCGGCGGTTTTTTTGCATTTCACGTTGCAGGATTTTTGATCCACATCCTGCTGATCCTGGCCGTGGTGTCCTTCGTGCTCCACTTCATCATGGGCCGTCGCACCGCAGTCTGATCGGGCAGGGCGAGAGGAAGAGCGGAGGAAACGACCTCCGCTCTTTGTTGCTTACGAGCTATTCGTCGTAGTGAAGCAGGCTGAAGACATCGAATTCCTCAAAGCGCTCGCGGCCTTTCAGGAAGTCGAGTTCGATGGCGAAGCCGAGACCGGCGATGCGGCCGCCGAGCTGGCGCACCAGCTTGACGGTCGCTTCCATGGTTCCGCCGGTGGCAAGCAGATCGTCGACGATAATGACGTTCTGGCCGGGCTCGATGGCGTCCATGTGGATCTCGAGCGAGTCGGTGCCATATTCAAGGTCGTAGCTTACCTTCGCGGTAGCTGCGGGCAGCTTGCGTGGCTTACGCACCGGCACGAAACCGGCGTTGAGCCGATAGGCGAGGGCGGGACCGAAGATGAAGCCGCGGGCCTCGATGCCGAGCACCAGGTCGATGTCCCTTTCGAGATAATGTGCAGCCAATGCGTCGATCAGCATTGCGAAGCCGAGGCGGTCTTTGAGCAGCGTGGTGATGTCGTAGAAGAGGATGCCTGGCTTGGGAAAGTCGGGCACGGTGCGGACGAGGCGCTTGAGCGGTTCGCAGTTGATCGGGTCCATATCTGTCGGATTCACATTCATCGCTTCGGTGGACATGCTCGAATCTACCAGGCTCCTTCAATCTCAAATGGTCCGAGGTCTTGTCCCTCGCTCGGATCGAGGTCGCGTCGCTCAATAGTATCGACGCGGCTGCCTCGCGATCCTTTGGCCAGCAACGTCTGCAGGCGCTGCAGTTCAGACTCGTCGCCCGCTGCCACCACTTCTACGTGGCCGCTTTCGGTATTGCGCACCCAGCCGTGCAAGCCGAGCGCAGCGGCCTCGCGATGGACAAACCAGCGAAAACCCACGCCCTGCACGCGGCCTTTGACAAGGTAGTAGCGAACCATAGAGGCTGAGTGGTCAGTGTTGCAGAGCGTGCGGGGGAGTGCAAGCGGGCGCATTTCGCGATCTGTTCTTGCGGCGTATACTCCTCAGATGTAACGCACTCATGTTGCCGAAGCGTTGCAGAACACGGCAAATCGAAGGAGAACAGCAGGAGCAGAGACAACTATGCGGTTGAATGTGCATTTGAATTTTCAGGGAAATTGTGCGGACGCATTCGCCTTCTACACGACGGTATTCAAGGTTAACAACCCTTTCAAAATGACGTATGGCGAGGCTCCGGCAGGCGCACCGGTGCCGCCGGATTGGAAGGACAAAGTCATGCATACAGCGATCCCGCTAGGCGACGGGCTGCTAATGGGCTGCGACGCGCCGCCAGGAAGATCGATGCCACTCGGGGGTTTTCAGGTTTGCGTGGAGAACAAGGACGAAGCGGAAGTCAGGCGAATCTATGAGGCGCTGAAAGAAGGCGGCGATGTCCAGATGCCCATGGCGCCAACGTTCTGGTCGCCGTTGTTTGGCATGTGCACAGACAAGTTTGGTGTGGGGTGGATGGTAGGAGTGCCGGGAGCGGGACAGTAAAGCTGCGGGGCGGCTGTCCGCCCCGCAAAGTACCTGAGTTATGCGCGCGAGAGGTAAGCGCCCTCTGCGGTATCGACGCGGATCTTTTCACCCTCGTTAATAAACGGCGGCACCTGCACGACGAGACCGGTTTCCAACGTGGCCGGCTTGGTCACCGATGAAGCTGTCGCCGATTTCAATCCGGGCTCGGTCTGCACGACGGTCATCTCCACCGTCTGCGGAAGCTCGATGCCTACTGCCACGCCGTCGAAGAAGGAGACGCGGATCTGCAGGTTGGGAATGAGGTATTCGACCGAGTCGCCCAGCGTATCGCGCTTCAGGTGGGTCTGCTCGTAGTTCTCCGTGTTCATGAAGTAGTAATCGTCGCCATCGGAATAAAGGAAATCCATCGAGATTTCGTCGACAATCACGCGCTCGATGGGATCAGGGGAGCGGAAGCGGTGCTCAAACATGGCGCCCGTGCGCAGGTTGCGCAGCTTGGCCTGGATAAAGGCGCGCAGGTTACCGGGGGTGCGGTGCTCCACGCTGAAGACGGCGTGCAATTCATTGTTGTGCTTGATGATCATGCCCGGACGCATCTGGGTGGCGGGAATCGCCATAACGAATAAGGCTCCTTGTGGTGAGTGGTTGACGATGCTGCGAGGGCTGGGTGGCGGTCGAGGGGCGGGCCCGCACCTAAGCTTGAATTGTAGCGCAGCGGCTTCGCTGCTATGGCGGGCCGCAGCCATTCAGGCACGAGCCGGCCATGGGTGCTGGCCGGCATCGCCGTCTGCGGATCGATTACCCGGCGTCATGTGCCAGTAAAGCCTGTTGCATGCGCATGCCGGCGCCGTTAGTTCCGTGTGCCAACGCGATCAGCTAGTCCCGATTGTCTATTGCTCAGCCCCAAACAGGCGGGAGAAAAAGTGTCCTACACGGCGAAAGAGGCGGCGTACTGGCTGCTTCTGGGCTGATGTGTGGGGCGGAGCTTGCGCGACTGCCGTTGATGACGGAGCTGGGACGATCGCCACGGCCGATGAACGCGGAGGGGGCGGCGGTGACGCAGGCGCGGGCATGTTCGACGGTGAAGGAGCAGGTGCCGCAGGAGATGGCGGCGGTAGCGCTGGCGCGCTGGTCCCGGCAGGTTCGCCGGCACTCGTTGTATCGCTGACGGTCGGTAGACTACCGCTGTAGCGGAACGGAACTGCGACCTGCGCGTGCACCTCGCCGGGACCGGCGACTGGCGTGGTGGGCGGTAAGGGCGGCTTGGTCAGGCCCTCGCTGACGGCGAGCGGGAATGTTGTATCGGCCGGGGTCGACGATGGTCCGCCGACAGGGTGGCCCGGTGCGGCGCCGTTGGGCGAAGGCGTTCCGGCTTCTGCGACCGAGACTGGCGGAGGACAGCCGCAGGGTTCGTGCTCGGTATCCACCACTTCGCGCAGACTGCCGTGCTGGAAGCTGACATGCTGTCCCGGCTGAATGCGATAAAGGCCGCCTTCGAGCTGGCTGGTGACGGTGATGTAGGGTGCGTTTGGGCCGCGGTTGTCGATGCAGGTGTCTCCCTGGCGGCTGACCCGGATGCTGAAATCGGCCTCGCCGGGGCCGGAGATGAGGATGCGCAGGTCCGGCGTGAGCAGTACGTCGGAGTACTTGCTGGTTTCGTAGTGCGCTTCGATTGCGCCGCGATCCAGGCCGAGCATCAGTCCGGAGGCGTCCGGCGCCTGGATGGAGCGATCGCGCGACAGATGGATGCTGGTGGTGGCGCACAGGTTGAGCTCGCCGCCGCGGCTCAGCGTGATAGGCACGGTTTGGCTGCCTGCAGTAATGGTGCTGCCGTTGCCCAGTTGCATGGCGCCGTTGCCGAGATGCACATCTCCGGAGACCTGTACGCCCGCTGCCTGGAGCGCCTGCGCGCGCGTGCTTGCGATGTAAGGGTCGGCCGCGGGAGTCTGCGCCGCGAGGGGCAGGGCCCAGGGCAGCACGGCAAGGAAGCGCAGCCGGCTATGCCACGAATTTGGCATGGTCTTCGTCAGGAGATATGTTTCCCTAGATGTGGATTCCCAGGCTGCATCCGAAACCAGGGAATGAAAACCCGGCAAGACATGGTTGTGGGAAACCGCTCTTACTATTGTAGCGACGCAGCGCCTCGGCCTGTGTTGCAGCCGCCCGTATGCAGCATCTGAGGAGCAAGCAAACTATTGAGCAACGAGCAGAATGGCGCGGGGCGTCAGCATAGAGACGCCGGGAACGCGAATTACATCCAGTTTGGCTGCGGTCTCTGCGCTCCTGCTACCTGGCGCAATTTCGATGCCGGCCCGGCCTTCTGGATTGAGCGCCATCTGCGGGTGCTGAAGCCGGCGCTGCTCAAGCGCGGCTTTCCGGACTATCCCCGCAATATCGAATATGGCGACGTCATCAGGGGGCTGCCGGTCGCACCGGGATCGGCAGAGGCCGTCTATTGCTCGCATGTGCTGGAGCATCTGGCGCTCGATGAGTTCCGCACCACTCTTCGGCATGTTTTCACATATCTCAAGCCGGGCGGGACGTTCCGCTTTGTGCTGCCGGATCTGGAGGGGCTGGTGCGGGCCTATGCCGCCTCTTCAGATCCCGAAGCCGCAAGCCGGTTCATGCGCGACTCGTATCTGGGGAGCGATTCGCAGGGCAAGGGGACGTCGCGTCTACTGCGGATGTTGTTTGGACGCAGCGCCCATCTGTGGATGTGGGATGAGAAGAACATGACACGCGAACTCGAGGATGCAGGCTTTACCGCGATTAGACGTGCGCAGATCGCTGATAACCCCGACCCGCGCTTCGCCGATGTCGAAGATGCCGGTCGATGGGAGAACTGCCTCGGCATGGAGTGCCGCCGTCCCGGCTCATCCGGCTAGTCTTCATCCCTCGGGGCAACACTCCATCTCGCATTGGAATCTCTTGCGAGATGCCTACGAACGAAGCCGTTCAAATGAGAGAAGTATTCAGGCCAGGCTGGAAGCTCACCGCGCAGCTTACTGCCACAGCCCTGCTGGTCTTTGCCCTGGGGGGCTGTACCCGCAAAAAGACCGAGGCCAGCAACGAGAACTTCAAGCGCGCCATCAACGCATACTTTTACAATCACCGCGACGAGTGCCTGCTTACGACGGCGCCCAAATTTCCCGATGAAGTGAAGCTAGGCGAGAAGCCGGAGATGAAGGACATGGACGCGCTCGCGAAAGCCGGCCTGCTGAAGCGTACTGAGGATGGTGCTTTCAAGCTGGTGCGCTATGAACTGACGCCCCTGGGCACCCGCGCGAGCGGTCGCTTCTGCTTCGGCCATCGCGATGTGACATCCGTCGATAGCTTCACGCCACTACGCGTGGAGGATAAGCGGAAGGCATCCGACGTCACCTACCACTACCGCATGGTCGACGCGCCGGTGTGGGCGCAGGATGACAATTTGAAGAAGCAGTTTCCCGAACTCGCACGCAAGACCAGCGGCAATGCAGAAGGCAAGACGACGGTGATGTCTGCATACGAAGGCTGGGAGGTTCCCGATTACGGGAAGCCGGTGATTGAGTAGGAGATTGCCCTACAACTCCAGGAAATTCTTAATCAGCCGCTTGCCGTCATGCGTGAGCACGCTCTCGGGGTGGAACTGCACGCCCTCAACGGGATACTTGCGATGGCGCAGCCCCATGATGATGCCGTCTTCGGTGCGGGCCGTGATCTCGAGTTCACGCGGCAGGTTTTTTTCGGCGACGATCAGCGAGTGATAGCGAGTGCAGGTCATCGGGCTGGCGATGCCGGAGAAGAGCGTGCGGCCATCGTGGATGACCTCGCTGGTTTTGCCGTGCATGAGCTTTGGCGCACGCACCACCTTGCCGCCGAAGGCAGCGCCGATGGCCTGATGCCCCAGGCACACGCCCAGGATGGGCAGCTTGCCCGCGAAGTGCTGAATGAGCGGAATGCTGATGCCGGCTTCCTGTGGAGTGCATGGACCGGGGGAAAGAAGAATGCGATCGGGATGGAGCGACTCGACCTCTTCGGGCGTCAGCTCATCGTTGCGACGCACGGTCATTTCTGCCCCCAGCTCGCCCATGTACTGCACCAGGTTGTAGGTGAACGAGTCGTAGTTGTCGAGGACGAAGACCATGGATGAAAAAGGGAGCAATGTTCGCGCTCCCTTTCAGTGTACCGGTCGCTATGCGCTCTGTAGCTAGGCAGGGATGGTGATGTTTTGTCCCGCCTGGATCTTATTCGCGTCTGCAATGCCATTGGCCGACGCGATCTTCTGATACTTGTTGGGGTCTCCGTAGAAGTGCTTGCTGACCTTCGACAGATTGTCTCCGGATTGGATGGTGGACGACTGCGCGGTGCCGGTAGTGGTGATCTCGTGGCTCAGATCGGAGAAGGTGGGATCCACCTGCTTGATGACATCCCAGACGCGATTGGCCACGACCGGCGATGGCACGGACGCCTTGAGATGCAGCTTGTCGCCGTCCAGACTCACGTCGTCCACGGTCGCGCCCTCGGCGCTGAAGCTCTGGATGGTTGTGATCACCGGGGCGTACTTCTGCTGGAGCTGATTCAGATCTGCCATGCAAACACTCATTCTGTTTTGCGGTTGGAGGCGCACACTTGCCGTTGGGATGCCGCAGCGGTCAGGTGGGTCGCCGGCTATGGCCAAAGCAGGATAGGTCTAAGGTCGAGCGCGAATATCGACACGCTTTTTTCTCAAGAAAAAACCTACCTAGCGGCAGTTCGCGCCGCACAGTAATCCTGCTTTTGCCTTAAACGAGCTTGCTGAGAAAGCCGGAGGCGAGGCCGCCAAGCGAGCTGCTCGATTGGTTCACGCCGCCATTCTCTGCAAAGTGCGCGACCATCATAGGCAGAATCACTGCCGCCGCGCCTTTGACCATAGTGGGGGAGAGTCCGGTCCGCTGCGCGATGGAATCGATCACACCGGAGCCGAGTCCCTGTTGTGCCTGGTCGGGCGTGATCGGCTGATTCGACTGATCCGGTTGCTGCCAGGAGTTGACGTGGTCGCCCATGCCGTTCTGCTTAAAGTTGTCCAGCATGCCTGAGAGACCGCCTGGATGCTGTTGCACGGCATTCATCAACTCCGTTGCGACAGAGGCGTGATCGCTCGATGAAGCGCCGCCGACCATGGATTCGAGATTGTCGAGTAAACCCATATGTAATCCTCGCTCGTACGTTTTGAGTGCCTGGCGCCCCCGGGGAAGGGTCCAGGGGAGAGTTGCGCCCTCCACATTAATCCAATCGCGATGAGAAGGTCGCGCAAAGCGGCGGGAACCTTAGTAATCAGCTTCAACGTTCAACAAAAGGGTTTAGCTGTTCCGTGCGCGCTCCACAGCTCGAATGACCGCCTGCGCTTTGTTCAGGCACTCTTCGTACTCGCGCTCCGGCACAGAGTCGGCCACGATGCCCGCGCCGGCCTGGATGTAGCCGACGCCATCCTTGACCACCATGGAGCGAATGGCGATGCAGGAGTCGAGATTGCCGGAGTAGTCTGCGTAGCAGACGCCGCCACCGTAGATGCCGCGCCGCGTGGGCTCGAGCTCCTCGATGATCTCCATGGCGCGCACCTTCGGTGCACCGGATAGCGTGCCGGCAGGGAAGCAGGAGCGGAGCGCGTCGACCGCGGAGAGCTCGGGGCGCAGCCTGCCTTCGATCGAGCTCACCAGGTGCATCACGTGCGAGTAGCGCTCGACGATCATCAGATCGCGCACGCGCACGCTGCCGTACTCGCTGACCCGCCCGACATCGTTGCGGCCCAGGTCCACCAGCATCACGTGCTCGGAGACTTCCTTCGCGTCGGCCAGCAGATCAGCGGCTCGACGGTGGTCTTCCTCTTCATCCAGGGCGCGGGGACGCGTGCCGGCGATGGGCCGGTACTCCACCTGGCGCTGCTTCACTCGCACCAGCAGCTCCGGGGAGGAGCCGACGATGTGGATCGGCTCCGGCTTTTTCCCGGTGCCGCTGTCTGCGTCGATATTCAATTGCAGGAAATACATGTAGGGCGACGGGTTCACGATGCGCAGCGCGCGATAGACGGCGAAGGGATCGTCGCCCGGATCGACTTCGAACCGCTGCGAGATGACGGCCTGGAAGATGTCGCCGGCGGCGATGTACTCCCGCGTACGCTCGACGGCGCGCAGGTAGTCCGCTTTGCGGGTGCACTTTTTCACGACGAGCTTGGCCTGCTTGCGGCTTCGGCTCCGACGCCGCTCCGGCAGCGGCTTGGCAAGTTGACGCTCCAGCGCGGCGAGCCGTCGCACCGCAGCCGCATACGCCGTCTTCGGCGCCCGCTGGCGCACATCCGCGTTCACAATCAGCAGCAGCTCCTTCTTCACGTGATCGAAGGCGACGACCTCGTGGAAGAAAGCCAGACAGGCGTCTGGGAGCTGGAGATCATCTTTGGCATGGGCGGGCAGCCGCTCGATCTGGCGGACGACGTCATAAGCGAAGAAACCGATCGCACCGGCGGTAAACGGCGGTAATCCAGCAACATGCGCGGGTGAGTGGCTGGCCAGCGCCGCCTTCAACGTCTCGAAGATGTCCGCCTGCTCGGTCTTTTGCCGCTTGCCCTGCCATGTGGTCACTTTGCCGCCGCGCGCGACCAACTTGCCTGCCGGCCTGACACCCATGAAGGTGTACCGGCCCACTTTTTCGCCGCCCTCGACCGACTCCAGCAGGAAGGACTCCGGCTCGTCGGCGGCAAGGCGCAGAAAGGCAGAGACCGGTGTCTCCAGGTCCGCCACCAGACGCCGGCAGACAGGGATCAGCGTGTGGCGGCGCGCCAGCGTCAAAAACTCGGGAAGCGCGGGAAAAAGCGCTTCGGCATCAGCGGAGATACGAGCCATGGGGACACGCTCATGGTACATGGGCAGTATGGATGGAAGCGGCTGGGCATATTCCTGCGCCGTCGGTCAGGTGTTCCGGGCGGCGCCTTCAGGCATCTCCCTATCGGGCGTCCAAGTCGCTAACTCCGTTGGTTGTTGATGTATCTTCAGCGGGCCTATACTCGTGGGTTTGGCCGGAGCAACGCCGGTTTTCGACCTTCGGGGTGGCGCCTGTTGTATGGAGGAGCACTCAGGAGGGGGAAAACCACCCATTCGTAGGATTTCCTGCCGCTCTCTGCATGTTTCATGCTGGTTAGTTCGCAGAGGACGGCGCAACGTTCACTGAACACTGGAGACATCGCAATGCAGACACTCACCCTCGAGCAGGAGATCAACCCCTGGGAAGCCCAGGCTGCTCGTTTCGATTTCGCGGCGCAGAAGCTGAACCTGGATGACGGGCTATGGAAGGTTCTGCGGTATCCCGCCCGCGAGCTCATCGTGCACTTCCCGGTCAGCATGGATGACGGTTCTATTGAGGTTTTCACCGGCTATCGCGTTCAGCACTCCATCGCGCGCGGACCGGCAAAGGGCGGCATTCGCTATTCGCCTGATGTCACGCTGGATGAAGTACGCGCCCTGGCAAGCTGGATGACCTGGAAATGCGCGGTGGTGAACATTCCCTTCGGAGGGGCGAAGGGTGGAGTGATCTGCGATCCGAAGAAGATGTCGATTGGAGAACTCGAGCGCATGACGCGCCGCTACACGGCCGAGCTGATCGAGTTTATCGGTCCGGAGAAAGACGTTCCCGCGCCGGACATGAACACCAACGAGCAGGTAATGGCGTGGATCATGGATACGTATTCCATGCACATGCGCCAGACTGTCACTGCGGTGGTGACAGGAAAACCGCTGAATATCGGCGGCTCGCGCGGGCGTCGCGAGGCCACGGGCCGAGGCATTGGCATCGTATGCGATGAGGCTCTGAAGTATCTCAACATTCAGCGCGATGGCTGCCGCGTGATCATCCAGGGCTTCGGCAACGTGGGATCGAATGCCGCGAAGCTGATGATGGACAAGGGTTACAAGATCATCGGCATCGCCGAATATGATGGCGGCCTGTATAACACCAACGGCATCGACATTCACCAACTAGTCGAGTATCGCCAGCGCAACGGAACCGTGCTCGGCTTCAAGGGTGCCGAGGCGGCGGACCCACAGGAATTGATTCTGGAAGAGTGCGAGATCTTCATTCCGGCGGCGACGGAGAACGTGCTGACCAGCCGCAACGTCGATCGTCTCCGCGCAAAGATCGTCTGCGAGGGAGCAAACGGGCCCACCACCGCTGTGGCGGACGAGGTGCTCGCGGACAAGAAGATCTTCGTCATTCCCGACATCCTGGCGAACGCAGGCGGCGTGACTGCCTCCTATTTCGAGTGGGTACAGGACCGGCAGGGCTACTTCTGGAAGGAAGCGGTGGTCAACGAGCAGCTCGAGAGCATTCTTGCTGAAAGCTTCGATGACGTGGTTCGCTACTCGGAGGCGCACGGAGTGAACAACCGCATCGCCGCCTACATGCTCGCCATCGATCGCGTCTCCTTCACCATCAAGCAGCGTGGCATTTACGCCTGATTGCAGTTCGACAGGCGGATGAATGAAGGCGGCGACAGCCGCCTTCAGCTTTTCTTAAGGTATGTACGCCATGCGACAGTTCTTGCTACTGGCCACTGCGAAATGGATACTAGGCCGATGATTCGACCATGCTTTCTCGTCATCGATCATGAATTTCCCGACAGCATTTCCACCCGCAAGCTGGTACTAGAAACCGCCAAGTACAACGTAATCACCGCATACAGCGGTGCCGAGGCAGTGGCCACTTTCAAGCTGTTTCCGAATATCAACGGCATTGTGATGAACGAGGCGGTCACCGGCATGGATTGTGCCGCGCTGGTGAAGGAACTTCGCGCGATTCGTTCCGATGTGCTGCTGATCGTGACTTCGAGCCGCGGCGTCACTGACTGTGTTGTCGCGGACCATCAGTTGGATAACTTCGATCCTGCCTCGCTGCTGAATCTGCTTCGCAAACTGGTTCCCAATCCGCTAGAGCACTACCTTTCGGAATGATCCGGTGCTCTCCAATGCTCCTCGGAGTTTCTTAGGATAGAGCGCGTTCCGCGACATTGGAGGCTGGCGAGTCGGCGGCGGCCGCAGCGGGCTTCTCCAGCCGCCGGCTCCAGCGTTTGCCCTGCGCGATCCACCAATGCTCGTAGTAGCGCGTCGAGGCCCACGCGCCCGCGAAGACAACCACCAGCGCGGGCATGCGCTTGATGTAACGAACGATCTTCGGGCCGGTATTGAGCCAGCCCACGTCTACCAGCGGATGCAGGATGTAGAGCGCGTAGGAAATCTCCGCGAAGAAGAACAGAGTGCGCGAGCGCAGCACCTTGCCCGTCAGCCCGGGCGCGAACAGTACGGTCTGTCCAACCATAATGGTCACGATGTACGGGCGCAGGTATTCCAGAGGACCGCTGAACGGGTGGGCGGATGCGATGGCGAGCGGGATGAAGAGCAGAATGAACCAGCGCTGCTTGAGGCTGCTCTTGATGACCGTGAAGCGCGGCGATTCGAGCGCGAGTGCGAGCGTTGCTCCGGCGAGAATCTCGTCGACGCGAGTGTAAGTCACGATCGAGATTTCAGTGTGCGTTGCAATGCGGATTCCGGTAACGATCACGCATAACAACGGCAGCAGGTAGAGCCCGCGATGGCGAAACAGCGCATAGAGCAGCGCGACGGTGAGATAGAACTGCACCTCTACGCAGAGGCTCCAGAGATGTGCCGTCGGCATGGTGAGAAAGAATGGCGGATAGTTTGCAACGAAGAGCATCTGCGCGACAAAGAATTTGAAGGGCGCACGCTCGCAGAGCAACACGATAAGCATGAACGTCCAGGAAAGCGGGAGGATGCGGCACAGCCTGCGGATGAGGAACTCCCGCACCGCCGGACGGTAGATCAGCGTGTTGGTGATGAGAAAGCCGGAGAGGCAGAAGAACACCGCCATGCCCGTCGCCGCGAAGGCACCATTCATCTGCCAGCTCTTTGGCCCGAGCGGAAACAGGTGGCCTAGAAGCACCAGCAGAATGCTGATCCCGCGCCATCCGTCGAGCACCGGGATATGCGGCATTTTTCGGATGGGCTGCGTCATGACCTTGGACCATCCTTACGGCTGCGGGGTGCCGAATCGCGCACCGCGGCGATTCATTGCAGCGTTTTGTGGCGATTGTTGGCGATACCGGGAGCGCTTGTCGGTGAGATGCGGCTTCAGCAGCTATGTCACGGGAAACGAACGTACCGGGCGACGGCGCGGGGATAACGCATTGAAAATACAAGTCAGGCATAATGCTGGGAAGGGGCCCGGGAGCCTGCGCCCGCATTCGCATGAATCTGCCCAACTCCATCACGATGAGCCGCATCGCTGGCGTGCCGCTGCTCATCTGGATGCTCTCCGCGAGCTTTCCGTTTCGCGACGCCTGGGGAGAGCAGGAATTGATCGCCTCCGTCATCTTCATTTTGCTGGCGATCACCGATGGGGTGGATGGCTACCTGGCGCGCAAACGCGGCCAGATCACGACCATGGGGATGCTGCTCGATCCGCTGGCAGACAAGCTGATGATCTCGGCGGCATTCATCTCGCTGGTGGAGTTTACCCCCAGCATCATGAAGCCATGGATCGCGGTGCTGGTGATCGGCCGCGAATTTCTCGTGAGCGGACTGCGCTCGATCGCGAGCGTGGAAGGATTCACGATTCAGGCCAGCAACCTGGGCAAGCTGAAGACGATCGTGCAGATTGTCGCAGTGGTAGCAACGATTCTGGCGCATCGCTGGTACGAATGGCAATGGGGCTGGTACATCCTGCCGGTCCGCTGGACCGCCTATACGTCGATCTATTTCATGGTGCTGGTATCGATCGTCTCCGCGGTCGATTATTTCCAGGCTTTCTGGAGGCAGATCGACCACTCCTCGTCAAACCGCAGAGCGAGCGTCGTATTGCGGCGTGACAAGAAGAATGCAGCGTCGCTGAACTAACCAAACTGCCGCACTTGCCGCCTACGGAACAATCACGGCAGGGTTGGTGAACTTGTCATGACGAATGGTCTGGAGCGCCTCATTGGCGTGCTCTAACGGATACGTCTTTACTGTTGGCTTGAGGCCGATATCGGCGGCGATTTTCAGGAAGTCCCGCCCATCTTGACGAGTCATGTTGGCGACGCTCCGGATCTGCCGCTCACCCCAAAGAAGCGAGTCGTAATCGAACTCGGGAATGCGATCGAGATGAATCGCGTTGATGGCGAGAATCCCGCCCTTGGCGAGCGATCGCAGCGCGGTAATCACTACTTCACCGACCGGTGCGAAGGTGACCGCGCAATCGAGCGCCACCGGAGGCATGTCGGTGCCACCTCCGACCCACTCCGCGCCAAGCTGCCGCGCAAGCTGCTGATGCTGTATCTCGCGTGTGGAGACGTAGACACGGCAGTTCCATGCGAGCAGTACCTGAATGATGAGCTGCGCAGATGCTCCGAAGCCGAAGAGCCCGACCCGCTGGCCGCGCTTTACCTCTGCCACACGCACACTGCGAAATCCGATGATGCCCGCGCATAGTAGCGGTGCAGCATCGTTGTTTCCCAATTCCTCCGGCAGCACAGAGAGAAAATCCGCTCGCGCAGTCGTGTATTCGGCGTAGCCGCCCTGATGCGTGTACCCGGTGTAAGTTGGGTGATCACACAGATTTTCGCGGCTGCCGAGACAGAAGGAGCATGTGCCATCTGTGCCGCCGATCCAGGAGACGCCGACGCGCGCGCCTCTTTTCAGGCTCGACTTACAAGGGTCAGCGACTTGGGCAACGATCTGGTGACCAGGAATCACCCATGGCAGTCGCGGCGGCAGCTCGCCTTCGACAATATGGAGGTCCGTGTGGCATACGCCGCACGCGAGCACTTTGAGCAGAACCTCATCGTCCCCCGGAATGGGAATCGGAAGCTCTTCCAACTGGAGCGGGTTGGTATCGACTGAGGCCGGAGACCTGAGAACCGCGGCACGCATAGGATCTCTCCCTCTGCCTGAATGATACGAGCGGCCGGTCCGTTGTCAGCGGCGATTGATTCTGCGGTTCATTGCGCGCAAGAAGGCCCGCCGATGGCGGGCCTTCTTGCCGTGCTCGAGTTGTACTCGTTTAAGCAGGAATGCCAGGCGCTACCGTATGCGGCCGTGTCAGCCGGTGAACGAAGTGGTACGGCGGCCACGGTCCGGAGAGTTGCATCTGGCAATCTTTCAGCAGCTCGCGCGTGGTCGCGAATTTGTTCTGATACCGTTCGACGCATTTCGCTTCGATGAGGTGCGAGATATCCAGCAGCATCTTGCCATTGTCGAGTGTGCGGCAGGTGATCTCTTCATCCTGGGGTGAGAAGAGCCGCTGCATCTGGACGGAGATGGCACGGCCTTTGGTCTGCCGCTCGCGTTGGCGGGAAGCGGTCTCGCGCAGGTTCGAGAGATATTCCTTCCCCACGCTTTCTCTGGAAGAAACAGTACGAAGCGGCTGCTGCAGGCAGCAGTCCTCGACCATGACTTTCAGATGCATCTCTGCTTTGCCGCGCAGGCGCTCCACATGCGTCGTGTATTGGCGCTGATTGGAGCGGATGGAGCGGCGCAGCGCTTCATCATCGGCAAAGACGGTGCCGAAGCGGAAGGGAAGTACGGTGGAGAGTTTGAAGCAGTCGCCAACTACGCGGGCGTGGTCTTTGGCGGCTTGATGATCGAGATTTTCTTGGGGATTGTGTTCGGAGACGATGACTGCCAGATCACTGGCTGGATAGAGGAAGATTTGGTTCCCTGAAATGCCGGTTAAGGATTGCATTGGTACCGGTTTGCGGTGGCGGGCTAATTCAGGAAAGGCTAACTTTTCACTGATGCAGTAGGCGTACCACGCCATAGAGAGTGTCACTCCATTGACGCTGGCAGAACATCGCCAGTTGATTGAACCGAATCATGCAGCGGTAAGGCGACTGCTCGCCCTGGCGCGCCGATGAAAGGGCTGCACCGAACTTACGGCACATCCTAGACCTCGCATGACACGACTGGCAACTCGAAAGCGGCGCGCATCGCAAAGCATTCCCAAATGCGACACGATGAGGACTGGGTATGTCATTGCAAACGTTACCGAAGCAATGCCAGAGCGGCGACGAAGCGCATCGCAAAATAAATCTAAGCGTGCGACATGCGAAAGAGAATGAGCGCACACATGGCAGTGACTGCGACCAATAGGAAAAGAATGGCGAAGAAGAGTCCCTTCAGCAATCCGGCAAGACTGCGAAACGAGCTGGCAAGCTCTTGCTGATCGCGCCGGCTTGCCTCGATGCTCGAGGCAAGGCGCTCCAGTTGCTCCTGACCATGTCGAAGAGCGCGCTCTGTTTGTTCGCCTTGACTTTCCACCTGCGAGCGCAGGCCGCGGCTTTCCAGCTGCATCTCGCCGAAGTGGCGTTTCAGTGAGGAGAGATCGGGCCGAACAGCCACTTCGGGAAGCGCGACGCCGGTTATTACGGGCAATAATTTGGCTGCATACGGAAGCAGCGAGCGGAGCTGGGACAAGGAGCGAAGATTCGGCAAGGCGGCAATCCTTCGAAGTGCAGAGTGGGGGGTGGCCGGCAGAGGAAGGCTATCACCTGAACTGGCCTACGCCGCTCGTCTATGCGCCGCTTACCCCTCGACGAGGTCTAGCATCGCCTGATCGCCGAAACTGCCGGTCCCGAACGTCCGAGTGTGCGTTGCTCCATATTGTTCGTTATAGCGCAGGCAGAACCAAGGAATAGAAAGACTAGGAAAGGAAGGCAGGGGCCGGCGGCCGCGACTCAGGCGGTTTTGGCGGCTTGCGCAGTCTGCTGCTGCAGCGCATGAATCACGACGCGGCGCATGTCTGCTTCGGGGGCCGGCTTGCCGGTCCATATCTCGAATTGCCGCGCACCCTGGTGCACGAACATCTCGAGACCCGGGATGATGGCGATCCCTTTTTCACGCGCCATGTGTATCAACGGTGTCTCGACGGGGTTGTAAACCATATCGAAGACGAGCCGCGCGCGCAGCTCATCGGGCTTGAGGAGAGACTCTACCTTGCTGCCGTGCATGCCGGCGGGCGTCGCGTTCAGCACGATATCGAAGTCGGTCTTCGTCAGTTGTTCGCGCTTGAAGACCTTCGCCTTGGCCTGCGCAGCCAGTTCCTTCGCACTCTCCGGCGTGCGATTCAGGATGTGGACCTCCGCACCCTTCTCCTTCAGGCCAAAGACCGCCGCGCGCGCCGCGCCACCTGCTCCCAGTACCAGCACGCGTGCTCCCTTCAGCGAGATTCGCCGCTCGAGCGGTCCGATAACCGCGCTTACATCGGTATTGAATCCGAAAAGGCGGCCCTCCGGGCCACGCACGATGGTATTGCAGGCTCCGATGCGGGTGGAGAGCTCGTCCATCCGGGCGAGCGAGGGTAGGATCTCCTGCTTCAGCGGCATGGTGACGGCGAGCCCAGCCAGCGGAATGCGCTCAACCAGTGTGAGCAGATCGGCGAGCTTCAAGGTTTCGAGCGGCAGGAAGACGGCGTTGATGCGCTCCCGGCGAAAGGCAGTGTTCAGCATCAGGGGCGAGAGCGAGTGCGCGATCGGGTGACCGGCAACACCGTAGACGCGCGTCGCCGCATCGATCTCTTCGAAGCGATAGAGGGAGCGCAAGGCATCGACAGTCATCTGGCCGGATGCGGTCTCTTCGCCTGCGGCCATGGATGCAAAGGTGAAGGCGCTGCCCGCACGAGCACCCAGCAGGCGGCTCACGATGCCCGGCTCGCCCATGGCCATGGCGATCATGTTGGTGTCATCGGCGTGCTGCTCCAGCAACTCGAGCACGGCGAGGTTGTCGGCAAGAGAGCGCGCCGTCGGTACAATCTTGTAGAACTCGGGATCGAAGCGCTGCATGCGCTCAAAGGCTTTCTGCAGGCCGCGCGTATGGGAGAAATCGTGATAGCTGAGGATGAGCGCCGCGCCGCTTGCGCGCAGCCGCTTCCAGTCTGCGGGCCGCATGGCTTCGGCCGACTCGATCTCGACATCGATGAGCTGGCTTCCCGCCTTTGCCGCCCCTTCCAGGATCTCCGCCTGCTCAAACAAGCTCACCCACGAAGTGGCCGCCATTCTCATTGCGCCGGCACGTCGCAATCACGGTGACGTGGCGATTGAATGCGGTGAAAGATTTGAGTTTGGGCAGGATTGCCTGCGGCTTGTTCAGCGTATCCAGCCGCAGTTCGATGAAGGGATTATCGATCGAGATTTGCTCGGCGCGGCTCAGCATTTCGTTGGCAGTCGCGCCGGTTACGGAAACGCAAATCTTGCTCATACGCGCGCGGAGCTGGTGGGCGGCGATTGCTGGAGTCGTCGAGGTCATGCCAGGTGATGCCTGAATTGCGAAATGGTAACCAGCAGCGGCACTTGGTTGCAAGCATTTAACCTTCTTTTAGAGGATGAATCCCGGAATGAATGCAGCAGGCACAGTCAGTTCAAGCCACGCGTGGAGCCTGGCCGATATCACGGAAGTAACCCCGGAGTCTCTCGAGATCTGGGTAGCGGCACGTCTGGACGCCCATAAGACCTTGCTCGACCGGCTGCTTGGTGCAAGCGAACGCACCCTGGAGTCCACCTGGCGGTCCTTTGACGATGCCGTTGCGGCGCTTAGCCAAAGCGGTTCAGAGTGCGGCCTGCTGGACAGCGTGCACCCCAGAAAGCCGGTACGGGACAAGGCGCAGCAACTGGCGCAGCGGGTGGCCGAGGCCGCGACGGCGCTCTCGCTGAACCAGGAGGTCTATCGGGCTCTGGCGTCCGTGGACGCTGCGAGCGCCGATCCGGCGACGCGGCATTATGTGGAGCGGACCCTGTTGCAGTACCGGTTGGCCGGCGTAGATAAGGACGAGGCCACGCGAGCCAAGCTGCGCGAGCTGCAGGACAAGGCGACGCTGCTCAGCCTGACGATCGGCCGCAATGTGCAGGAAGGCGCGCTCACGGTCGAGATCACCGATCTGAGCGAGCTGGAGGGTCTGCCCGACGACTTCCGCAAGAATCATCCTCCGGATGAAAGCGGCAAAGTGGTGCTGACCACCGACTATCCGGACTACCTGCCGGTGATGACCTTTGCCGCCAGCGATGCCCTGCGCCGCCGCATGTTTCTGGCTTACAACACGCGGGCCTTTCCAGCGAACCGCGAGCTGCTGCTGGATCTCTTCCGCACCCGGCATGCGATCGCTAACCTGCTGGGCTTCGCCACCTGGGCAGACTTTGCCACGGCCGACCAGATGATCGGCAGCGCAGGGAATATGAAGCAGTTCCTCGATGGTCTGGAGGAAGCCACGCGTGCCGGAGCGCAGCGCGAATACGGTATTGTTCTGAATTTCGCGCAAAGTCAGCGGCCGGAGCTGCGCGTGATTGATGCTGCGAGTCGCGGCTATTGGGTGGAGCAGTATCGGCGAAAGGAATTTGCCTTTGACTCGCAGGCCGTGCGGCCCTATTTCCCCTATAACCAGGTGGAGGCGGGGGTGCTGGCGACCGCTTCACGACTGTTCAAGGTCGAGTTCCGTCCGGCTGCGGATGCCGAGGTGTGGCACTCGTCGGTCTCAGCGTGGGATGTGTTGGATGGCAAGCGTCGCGTAGGGCGGTTCTATCTGGATATGCATCCGCGCGAAGGCAAGGACAAATGGTTCAGCGCGGCGCCGCTGGTGCCGGGCATTGCGGGGCGGCAGATTCCTGAAGCCGCGTTGATCTGTAATTTTCCCGGCGGAGCCTCGAATTTTCCCGGCGGCGATGACAAGAGTGACGATCCGGGATTGATGCAGCATTCGGATGTTGTCACTTACTTTCACGAGTTCGGGCACCTGATGCATGCCATTCTGGGCGGCCAGCAGCATTGGGCGGGCATCAGCGGCATTGCGACGGAGGGTGATTTCGTCGAAGTGCCTTCGCAGATGCTGGAAGAATTTTTCCGCGATGCGAAGCTGCTGCAGACCTTTGCGCGCCACTACAAGACTGGCGAACCGATTCCAACGGAGTTGGTGGCGACGATGAATCAGGCGGGCGCTTTTGGCCGCGCGGACTGGGTGCGAACGCAGCTCTTCTACACGAATTACGCGCTCGATGTGCACGATCGCGATCCTGATGCGGCGGGAGCGGAGCTGGATCTGGATGCGCTGTTGCGCGCGGATTATGAGCGCTTTCTGCCCTATCTCTGGATCGATGGCAACCGCATGTATGCCAGTTTCACGCATCTGTGCGGCTACTCGTCGAACTACTACACCTATCTCTATGACAAGGTGATCGCGATCGATTTCTTCAACCAGTTCGATCGAAAGAAGCTGCTGGAGGATCCGGCGATCATGCGCTATCGGGAGACGGTGCTGGACCGTGGCGGTGCGGCTCCGGGGCGGGCGATGGTGCGGGATTTTCTGGGCCGCGACGAGAGCATGGAAGCCTTTGAAGAGTGGATTGGGGAGGCTTTGGCGGCAGTTTAAACCGGTCGAAATTGTGTTCGAAAGGGGCCTTTAGTTGCGCGCTGGGGCACGATTGGGATGTTCCGTGGCGTTTTCAGCGGCGGAAAACTGAGCTGAACGGCGGCCTCCAGCTTTGTCAGAAAACGTACTTGACATCCTCCACTCTGTAGCGCAGAGTGGTCTGCAGAGATGCTCTGCTGCGCAGAGTGCTCTTCGGGAGGAGTGACTATGAGTCCAGCCGAGGTTTTTCGCAGTGAGCGGGCAAAGGGGTCGAGCATTGGAGCCACCATCATGGGCGGTTTTGGAGCGGTGTGGCTGGCGCTGGGAATGGTCAGCGCGGGCTTGCCGGTCGGGGTTGCGATCGCGGCTGTGGTTCCGGTGTTCGCGCTGATTGCTTGGCTGGGCATCGGCGGTGCGGCGGCGGCTGCCGAAGCTCTCCGGCGCCGAGAGTCGCCTGAGAAGAAGCAGATGATGCGCGTCTTCGCCGTAGTGAACGTGGTGCAGTGGGTGGCGATCTTCGGCACCATCAACCTGCTGCGCAACCTGCAACTGGATGGATGGATCGTTTCGGCGATCGTGCTGATCGTCGGAGCGCATTTTCTTCCGCTGGCCCGCATATTTGGCGCACGCCAGCATGTGGTGACGGGGATGGCCATGATGCTGTGCGTGGCCGTTGCCGTTGTGCTGCCGGCGCTGTGCGGGATACGGTGGAGTGCGTGAGCGCCGGCCTGATTCTGTGGGCGAGCGCGGCGGCCGCGCTCTATGCCGCCTTCCGTCTTGCGCCTTCGTCGAGGCTGGCTGCGGCGGCCGGGCTTCAGGGATAGGGGCACACCATGGACGCCATCGTGGCGCATGCACCGGAAGCAACGGCAGTGGCAGAGTCGCCTGCCCGCAAGGATGATGTCTGGACGCTGGCGGCGTTCGGCGTGCTGGCTTACATGACGGGGAACGTGCTGCACGAGGGGCTGGGACATGGGGGCGTGGCGTGGCTCTCGGGCGCGCACCGGATCACGGTGACGTCGACCTACATGGAGGCGGGCTTCGACACGCGCTGGATTCTGGCCGCGGGGACGCTGGTGAATCTTGCGTTTGGATTGCTGGGGCTGGTTGCGCTGCGCGGCATGCGTAGAGCGGGCGTGCCGCTGCGGTTGTTCGTGTGGGCGTTCACTGCCTTCAACCTGCTGCTGGGGACGGGCTATTTTCTTTTTTCCGGAATCGGCGGTATTGGCGATTGGGCGGAGTGGATGAAGGGCCTATCGCCGATCTGGGCGTGGCGCGTGGGATTCGCGCTGCTCGGAGCGGGAAGCTATTTCGCTTCCGCGTGGCTGCTGGCGCGTGAACTGGTGAGGATCGTTGGTCTGGGTGAAGCGCGGCTGCGCCGGATGACATGGATCATCTACTTCGCCGGCGGCCTCACTGCGTGCCTTGCGGGCGTGTGGAACCCGATGGGCTGGAAGCTGGTGCTGATCTCGGCTGCGGCGTCGTCGCTGGGCGGGGCATCCGGGCTGATGTGGATTCCAAGCATCTCGGCGCCGGCGGCATGCAGGCTCAAAGATAAAGCAACCACCGCTGTGGCGATTCCGCTCATGCCGATGGTATGCGTCACCGTGGCTGTTCTGCTGATTGCGTACGTGTGGTTTCTGGGAGCGGGTGTCACGTTGCACTTCGTGCGTTGAGGCGGTGCGAACAAACTGCAGATTTTTTGCTTCACTCAGAATGAAAAAGGCCTTTCAGGGAAAAGCAGATGGGAAACAAAGAGCAGAGCTGGCTGGCGGCGAGCGATGTCGAGTACCGCGTCCGGGCATGGATTTTCGCGTTTATCTTCTTTGCGGCATTCCAGATGTATTGGTGGGATCACGTCCCGGCAGCCTCAGCACTGGCCGGGTTGCTGACGCGGGCGGGCGGCAATGTGCAGACGACGCGAACGATGATCTTTGCGGCCGGCGCGGCGGCAGTGCTGGGCGCCGCGGCATTGCGAACCTGGGCCGCGGCATACATGAGGAGCAGTGTGGTGCATGATCCGCATGTGCACGACTCGCGACTGGTGGCCGATGGACCGTACCGGCAGGTACGCAATCCGCTGTATCTGGGCACCGCTTTGATGGCTTGCGGAATTGGCATCGCAGCAAGCCGCAGCGGCTTCGTGCTGATGGTGCTGGCGATCACGTTCTTCCAGTACCGCTTGATCCTGCGCGAAGAGCGCGCCCTCCAGGCCACGCAGGGCGAAGGCTATCGCCGTTATCTGGCTGCGGTGCCGCGCATGCTTCCCAGCCTGCGGCCGCGCGTGCCGGCGAGCGGAATGCGGCCGGAGTGGGGACAGGCTATTCGCGGAGAGTTGTTCATGTGGGCCTTTGCGTTGACGTTTGTGCTGTTCGCGGTGACCGGGAGTACACGTTTGCTGATGTATGGCTGCATTGTGGCCACTGCGATGGTGCTGTTGGCACGACGCTGGAATGTGCGAGGGGATGCGAAGCAGGTTGCACATTGAGTTGCGAGAGAAGGAGCTGGAGATGGATGCGAGGGAAACGTAACAGGCGGAGGCGCGATGAACGAGCGGGAGCTGACGGAGCGGATCGCGCTGATCGAGTCGATGATGCGGGCGGGGCGCAGGACGCACCGAGTACTGGGGCTGGAACTTTCTGCTGTGGGGGATTGCGTATCTGGTGGCGGTGGCGTGGTCGAGCTTTCTGCCGCATGCGGGCGGTCGCTGCTGGCGTGGCCGGTCACGATGATTTTCGCTGTCTTGCTGACGATCGTGATCGCCCGCAGGCGCACGCGAAACAAGCCGCGGACCGAGAAGAGCCGCGGCATGCAGGCGATCTGGACGGCGATGGGCTGCGGCATCTTCGTCTTTGCCTTTCCCGTGGCATTCAGCGGCCACTTTCAGGCGCAGTCGTTTATGGCGGCGATCGAGGTGATGCTGGGCATTGCGCATGTGGCCTCGGGCAGCTTTCTGCGCTGGCCGACGCAGATTGTGGTGGGCGCGCTGTGGTGGGCGGCGGCGATTGCAAGCGCTTTGTCAGCACGGGCAATGCCGTAGCGATCATCTTTCTTGGCGCTACGTTCGTGTGCAACATCGGCTTCGGGATTTACCTGATGATCCGGGAGAGCCGGGACAAGGCGCGGGCGCGGGGCGGCGGCAGGTGCAGCATGGCTAAGTTGCCGAACCAGCTGCCGAACCAGCTGCCAGATCTGGACCCGGTGGTTCACGGGAAGATGCGTCTGGCGCTGCTGTCGCTGCTCTCCGGGGTGGATGAGGCGGAGTTCACCTGGCTGCGGGAGAAGACCGGCTCGACCGACGGCAACCTGGGCGCGCACCTGCTGAAGCTGGAGGAGGCGGGGTATGTGGCGGTGGAGAAGAAATTTGTCGCGCGCAAGCCGGTGACGCTGTACCGCATGACGGAAAGCGGGCGCGCGGCGCTGGAGCGGTACATCGCGTCGTTGCAGGAGTTGCTGGGGGCGGCGCTGGCCGGGTGACGGTCCTGTTGTGGGAAAATCCGCTATTCACAGCAACCATTTCCGGTGCGGCGAACTCTCATTAGGCAAGACAGAGGCTACACTCCAGCAGTGCGGTCCATCCACGTAGTGCCAACCCCTTTGTCGAGGGCTTTGCCCTCACTCCGCAGCTCAATCTGAAATCCCATCCAAGCCTCTTGAGCGGGCCCGCCGGAAAGCGGGCCCTTTGCTCGTCTTGGGAGTCCGGCAACGATCCGGTTGAGCGGCGCTTTGCGCCGATAGAGCAGATCCCTCACTCCACCTTCGGTTACGTTCAGCACAAAAGAGCAGTTCCGCGGACCTTGAGATCGCGATGCGGCGATTCAAGGAAGTGCAGAAGGAGCACGGATCGTGACTACGCGCATTGAGAACGTATGGGATGCAATCGAGAAGACGCCAGCGTTGGCGGCGAACATGAAACTGCGCGCCACGTTGATGATGGCACTGACGGAGCACATCCGGGAGCAGGGCCTGAGCCAGAGCGAGGCAGCCAGAAAGTTCGGGGTCACTCAGCCGAGGATTTCCGATCTTACCCGCGGGCGTATCGACGTGTTTGCCATCGACACCCTGGTGAACATGCTTGCGATGGCCGGAATGCAGGTGGAAGTACATATCGGGGAAGCGGCGTGAGAGGGACACGCGTAGCGACCCTCTAGAATTGACTATGCATGGCAAATGGGCGAAAAGCAGATTCTCCTGAGGCGATTGGGGCGGTGGATGATCTGCTGGCGGGAGTGGGGCTGAAGCATGGGCGGCGGCTGATCCGGCGGGATAGCCCGCGCTATCGGCGGCAGGAGCCGGATGAGCTGCAGGAGACGCCGCCGACGGAGCTGGCGGTGCATCGCGATGGCGCGGTGGAGGTGCTGGTGGCGCCGCGCTGGCAGAAGACGCATGTGCCGCATGCCTTCAGCACGCGGCGGGGCGGGCATTTCGACGGCCTATAGCCGCGAGGAGAGCCCGGCGGGGGAGATGAGGCCGGGGGAGATGAATTTGGGGCTTACGGAAGCGGATGATGCTGCGAACGTGCTCGAAAATCGCCGGCTGCTGCTGGGGGCGGCCGGGGCGGCGGGGCGGACGCTGGTGACGCTGAAGCAGATCCACTCCGGGCTGACGCGGCGGGTGACGCGCGCGGATGCCGAGCGGACGATGCGCGCGGATGGACTGATGACGGATGATCCCGAGGTGATGCTGGGCATCCAGACGGCGGATTGCGTGCCGGTGCTGGTGCGGGACCGGCGGACACATGCGGTGGCCGCGTTCCACGCGGGCTGGCGGGGAACGCTGAAGCGGATCGTGGAGGGCGGGATCGGGAAGATGCGGCTGGAGTTTGGCAGCCGGCCGGAGGATCTGGAGGCGGCGATTGGCCCGGCGATCGGGGCATGCTGCTATGCGGTGGGCGAAGAGGTGCGCAGCGAATTTCTCTCGCAGTTCAGCTATGCGCCGGAGCTGTTTTCCGAGGTTTACGACTCGGACCCGGTGAAGGAGAAGTATCCGCTGCTGTTTCTGACCGCGCGGGCGCCGGGGCACAGCAATATCGGTCCGAACCTGCACCTGGATCTGATTGAGGCGAACCGGCGGCAACTGCTGGATGCCGGGCTCCGGGCGGAGTCGATTGCGACGGCGTATCGCTGCACGAATTGCGAGCCGGAGATGTTCTTTTCCTACCGGGCGGAGCATGGGTTCTGCGGGCGGATGATGAGCGTGATCGGTGCTGGCCGTCACGGGCGGCGCGCCTTCGGCGCGGGTTGATGGGTTCGCTCCCGATGGTCGCTCACTTCTGGCTTAGTGCGCATGCCCGCGAAACTGCAGGTCCTTCGCTCCGCTCAGGATGACATCCGAAGTTGACTCAGGATGGTAAATGCCGCAGGTACTCTTCGCGGCTATTCCCCTGTTCCCTCGCCTGCGGCTTTGGGGTTGACCAGGTCGCGTAACTCTTTGCTGGGCTTGAAGTAGGGGACGCGCTTGGCGGGGACTTCGACCTTGTCGCCGGTCTTGGGGTTGCGGCCGGTGCGCGGCTTGCGCTGGCGGATGCGGAAGCTGCCAAAGCCGCGGATTTCGATCTTGTCGCCGGCCTGCAGTGCCTGAATGACGGCGTCGAAGACGGTGTCGACGACGACTTCGCCGTCCCGGCGGGTCAAATCTCCAATTTGTGTCACTTCTTCAACGAGATCGGCTTTGGTCATTGTGCGGCGGCTCCAGAGAAGTTAACAGAAGCAAGTCCAAAAGGCTGCAACCCCAATGATAGATGCGGGATAGCGGCTTCCGTACCAGAAAAATCGAACCACCGCTGTTTTGTTGATGGGCATATCTTGTTGAATTCTTGGCGATTCCGCGCCTAGACGGATGCGGCGGAGTCCTTCCTGGAATAGTATGGTGAGAAAGGGCCTGGAGGGCCGCACGGCTTTGAACCATCCCCGATACACCATCGTGATTCCCGCGTATAACGAGACGGCCCGCATTGAGCGGGCTCTGGCTTCGGTGAGCGGCTGCATCCGCAGCGCGGGTGGGATGCCGAGGTGCTGGTGGTGGACGACGGCTCGACCGACAATACCGCCGCTCTGGTCGAGGGGTGGGCGCGGCGGCATCCCGGAGGTGCGGCTGATCCGCAACGGGCGCAATCGCGGCAAGGGATACAGCGTGCGCAACGGCATGCTGCGGGCCGCGGGCGAGATCGTGATGTTCACCGATGCGGACCTTTCGTCTCCCATCGAAGAGGCGGAGCGGCTTTTTGCCGCCATTGGCGAGGGCGCCGATATGGCGATCGGATCGCGCTGGCTGACGGGGAAGCGCATCGTGCACAAACAGCCGCTCTACCGGCGGGTGTTCGGGCGATGCTTCAACGCGCTGACCCGCACCATCATGCGGCTGCCCTTTGCGGATACGCAGTGCGGCTTCAAGGCCTTCCGGCACGAGGCGGCGCACCAGGTCTTTGGTCTGCAGCGCATCGAGCGCTGGGGATTCGATCCGGAGATATTGTTTATCGCGATCCAGCGCGGGCTGCGGGTGGCCGAGGTGCCGGTCACCTGGGGACACGATGAACGTAGCCGTATCAGTTACCTGCGAGATGGGATGCAGATGCTGATGGAGCTGGTCTACGTTCGCTGGAGCGCTTTGCGGGGACGGTACCGGCGCCAGCCGGTGGAGTTCATTCGCGAACCTGCGATGGCGGATCAGCGCGAGTCAGCGCGGCACACGGCTCTTTAGATGAGCGGCGCTTTGCGCCGATATCGAGCGGATAGCGGACTACAGTCGCTCTGGACGCTGGACGGCTTACGGCTCACGTGCAGCTGGCAGCTCGTGCAGGATGTCAGGAAGCGATCGACTGCGGCGTCCTGTAGGGAAGAACAGGCGTGCTGACTGGGCGCTTGGATGCGGGGGCTGATGCGCACGGTGCGGTCTTCCACCTGTTCGAGGAAATAGGCTTCGCTACAGAGGCCGCAGAGCCAGAAGTGTTCCATGCGGCGCGCAGTCCGCTCGCTGTTTCCTGCTGCCGGACGGGTTACGTCGAATACATAGACTCGCCCCTCCCGGAGATAGTGGAGCGGCTTGCAGCATTGTGGATTCGCGCAGTGGTTGACCATGGGGGGACCCTCGCCGGAAGCTACGGCATGCGCCGTGTTCCGCGGTTTATTTTCTGGAGCGTACCGCGTTGCGCGCCGAGACAGATTGCGCGCGCGATGTTTTTCAAGCCGTGCGATACATGAGTTAGAATGCTCCCAAATCGGCGCAGTTGTCTCCAGAAATCGTAGACAACCTTGCAGTTAACGTGCGCTAAAGCGAAATGCAAGCGCAGTGCATTCTGCTCCGGCGCTTTTGCAGCAGAGCCTAACCTGTGCGAGGATCACGGGTTGGATTCGGATTTCCTATAGGTGATTCCAGGCGTGCCTCTCGCTGAGAGCGGCTTTTCTTAAAGGAAAAGCCGCGCGGCTGATGTGCGGCTTCAGCAGAGACCGTAGGAAATCCGATCCGGCTTCTTTCCCGATATGCCTTTCCTGCGCAGCACATTCATTGCACTCTCACGAAACACATCCATGCGCCGCTTCTCTGAAGCGTCGTCGATGGGCCGCCGGCTCTCCTCGCGTTTTGTTGCGGGGATGCACACGGACGATGCTCTGCGCGCCGCTGCTGAGCTGAACAGCCAGGGGATTTCGGTGACGCTGGACAGCCTGGGCGAGAACGTTCACTCGCCGGAGGAGGCGCATCGCTCCGCTGCGATTTATCACGAGCTGCTGGATGCGATTCACGAGCGGCACCTGGATGCGAATGTCAGCGTGAAGCTGACGCAGATGGGCATGGACCTGGATCCGGAGGCTGGCCGAGCAGATTGTTCGCGACATGACAGATCACGCGCGGACGACGGGAAGCTTTGTGCGCGTGGACATGGAGGGCAGCGAGTATACGCAGGCGACGATCGACATGGTGCGCCGCATCCATGCCGAGCCGGGGAACGAGGGGCATGTCGGCATCGTGATCCAGGCGTATCTCTATCGCAGCCAGGCGGATATTGGGGTGTTGCTGAAGGACGGCATCCGCATCCGGCTGTGCAAGGGCGCGTACCAGGAGCCGGCGGACAAGGCGTTTCCCGCGAAGGCGCAGGTGGACGAGAACTTCGTCCGGCTGGCGGAGATTCTGGTGGACAGCGGGATCTTTCACGGCATCGCGACGCACGATGAAAAGATGGTGGATGCGACGCTCGCCTTCGTCAAGAAGCAGGGGATACCGCCGTCGGCGTTCGAGTTCCAGATGCTCTACGGCGTGCGCCGCGATCTGCAGCGCGCGCTGGTGGAGCAGGGCTACCGGGTGCGGGTGTATGTGCCGTTCGGCACGGAGTGGTATCCGTACTTCATGCGGCGGCTGGCGGAGCGGCCGGCGAACGTGATCTTCCTGGCGAAGAACATGCTGAAGAGCTGAAGTACGGAAACGGCTACACAGGCTTGGAAGGCTGCGGCGCGGCGAAATGGTCGAGCACGTTATGCAACGCTGCGCGAGCCTGCTCTTCGAGCCGGGTCATCTCCTGTTTCTCACGTTGGAAGTCGGGGTGGTCCCGCAGCTCACGAAAGGCGGGGTCATTCTGCAGTGAGTGGGAGCAGGAGAAGCGCGACAACCGCGCACGCTGCAGCAGGTCGATGGCCGGTTCAGCGGCATTCAGCATGCCGCAATGGCGAGCCAGATAGAAGAACACCTCCGGTTCCTGGATGAGTGGCGTGTTGTTGCGCATGAGCTCGAGCGCCTCGGCGCGCTTGTTTTCGAGGACCGCGAGAAGGGACGCCTCGAGAGTTCGCATCAGAGGACTGAGCTCCGACTGAACGAGGCGCGTGCGGAGCAGAGTGACGGCACGATCGACCTCTCCCATGGCGGACCAGGCGGCAGCGTCCAGATAGAAGTGGTTGCCGATGTAGTTCTCAAAGACGTCGGCGTAGCGTCCCTGCAGAAAGTAAGTGTGCGAGATGCTGGTCCGGATGGTGGGATCGAGAGCGACAGCTCGCTGATGAGCGACGACGGATTCATGGAGGAGGCCGCAATGGCGCAAGACCTGCACCAAAGCGGCCAGAATTTCGGGGTCTTCTCCATGCATGGTGAGACGAGAGGCGAGGCGTGTCATTGCCAGCGGGGCGCGGCCGGAGTCCATCTGGAGCTGGGTATAGAAGTAGTGAGCGCACGCGAGATCGGGGTCGATAGCAAATGCGCGCTGAAAGGCTGCTTCCGCGAGATCCGGTGTTTCCGTGGCGCCGTTGCAGAACTTCTCAAGCAGGCGGCATGAGCGGCCGAACCAGGCCCACGCAGGTGCGAATTGTGGATCCTGCGCCAGGCATAACCAGAACAGATCGCGGGCACGCTGGATGGAGTCCGGGGAGCGATGTTGCAAAAGCTCCTTGCCGCGGACGAAGCTGGCGTAGGCAACCTGCTTGACGCCGGGCTCGCCGGTGACCGGAAGCGTGAACCGGTAGCCGAACTTTGAGACCGTCTGGATCGAGTCGCGGCCGAGAATCTTGCGCAGCGTGACGACAATATTGGTGAGGTTGGCGTCGGTGACGTGGACGCCTGGCCAGATGGTTGCGGAGATCTTCGATCGCGATACCAGGTCCCCATGGTTGCGGACCAGCAGGTGCAGGACATCGAAGGTCTTGGGCGGCAGAGGAATCGTGCGTCCGCCCTGAAAGACCTGACGTTCGCCAGGGGCGACGGAGAATTCGCCGAAGTTGTATCTGCCCTCCTCCATCGTTTCCTTTTCCTTTTGATTTTCCTGCAATGTCTATGGCGGCCGGCTGATGACGTTGGGAAGTAGGATTGGCCAGTTGGCGGGAGAAGCCACTCCAGGAGGAAATGATGAAAGCATTGGTTATGGAAAGCAAGGAGTTGATGACGGAGTATTTCCGGGACCTGAGCGGCAAACCGAAGACTGAGGAGCTGTTGGACCGCTACATCTCAGATCCTGCCCTGAAAGAGCACATCCGGGAAGTCGAGGTTGGCTTTCCGGAATACACGCTCGATGTGCAGGAGATGATCGCCGAGGGCGATATGGTGGCGATCCGGGGGACGGTCCGTGGCACGCATAAAGGAGTGTATGCGGGTATTCCGCCTACAGGCAGGCAGCTGAATCTGGAGGTGATGGTTTTTTATCGCATCAGCGATGGCCGGATTTCCAGGTACTGGCTGCAGACCGATTCCAAGGCCCTGATGGACCAGTTGACACGTTGAGTGAATGCCTGGCGAATGAGGGGACAGGCTCGTCTTAGAGCGACATTCGGTCGGACTGCTGGACCTTTCTGCTTCTGTTGGTTCGGTCCTGCGGGCTGTTGCCACTACATAAAAGGCGGGACAGAGTAGCAGCCAGTTGAAGATTCAAAGTGCGGGTATCTGTCGTGGTTTTCTCCACAGGCGACGTGTCCCATTCGTGAATGGTCGCCAGTTGCCAGGAGAACGGGAGGCGCTTGTGGCTTTCTGGCGCCTCCCGCCCTGCAACTGGCGACCCACACCGTTAAGGGATGTCGATGCGCACGATCTGCCCCGCGCCCGGAGGCGCTGCGCCGAAGTTGGACACGTAGAGTTTGCCATCCGGGCCGAACGTCATTCCTGTCGGGACGACAAGCCCGGTAGCCACGTCTTCGATATCGCCATCATGCTTCACACGCACCACCTTGCCGGCGCCAGGCGTCGGGTTGCCCGGAGCGGCGGAAAGCTCCAAGACGTACAACAGTCCGTCGGGACCAAAGTCCAGCCCTACGATGGTCTCGAAGCCAGCCTTTGAACTGACAATGTGCAGGCTGTTCACCTCGTCGAATTCGTCGAGTCCGGGGGCTGCGACTCGGCTGCATTCCGACCGTGAAAGAGTCATGATCTTGGAGCCGAACATCTCGACAGGAAAGAGGTTCAGGTTGCCGAGATAGAACTGGCCATCGCGTTGCGCGATCGCGGTCGGGACGATATGCCCCTGGGTTACCGAAACGTCGATCACGGATTGTATTTTTCCATCGAGACTGACCGAAAGCACCTGACCGTGGTTTGGCTCTACTGCATAGAAGTGGTCATGCAGGAAGATCATGCTGTAGAAGGTGCCGTCCGGCTCAAAGTCGTCAGCGTTCGGATACCTGACCGGATGGGTGAGAAGAAAGTGGCTCAGATTGGCGACCGTCCTCCAGGAGCCATTCCGTAGATTGACGCTTGCGATCTGATTCGGACCGTTCGCGACGCCGTGGGAGCAGCCGCCGCCCGCTACCAGCGCGTACAAGCTGCCTTCTGCAAAGACCAGATCAGCGACGCCCTGACGATCGCCCACTGCGTTCATCGACGAGGGAAAGCCGGAAGCAACTGTTGTCCTTTTTCCCGAGGAATCTATCCGGGAGATGCGGCCGGTCATGCCGCCGGCATAGGGGCCAATCGGAGGGATTACCTGTGCGCATTGGCCAGCGGTTGAGATAGTGCCGCCCGTGCCCGCTTCAGCTACGTAAAGCATGCCGTCTGGACCGAATCTGAGACCGCGCGGGCCCTCCAGACCAGTGGCCACCACGGTAACGTTGGATGAAGCTTGAGCATGGATTGCATTGGGGCTTATGCTTGCGGCCAGCAGGGTTGCCGGCAAGAGAACCTGGGCACATCGGATGCTGAACATTCCACCGCCTCTTTTTCTGTAAGCAACCTCAGTCAAGGGCCACTTACGTTAGACAAGCTGCCTGAAGGCGAGACGACAAGGGAAGTTTCGGCACGTAAGTTACGCTTTCCGTTTCTTTTGAATCAGTGCCTTGGAGTTGAAGGTGCCAACCGAAGCAACAAGCGTTTCGCCGACGACGGAAGAGGTTCGGGCGCAGCTGGCACGCATTTTGGCCTCCCGCATCTTCGCTGGCTCACATCGCAGTCAGCGGTTCCTGCGCTACATTGTCGAAAAATCATTCGATTCCGATTCGGACGCGCTCAAGGAGTACACCATTGCGGTGGACGTCTTTGAGCGACATGCCTCGTACGACTCATCGATTGACGCGACCGTGCGCGTGGAAGCAGGACGCCTCCGCAGCCGGCTGCACGAATACTACGCGGAGGCTGGCACGCATGATCCGGTCATCATCGATATTCCCAAAGGTGGATACCGCGCCACATTCACGAGGCGTGCGCCTGCCGCGCCGACTATGGACGGGACGGGACCTTCTCCGGCGACTCCGTTCGCCGTTTCGGCGCCACGCGCGTCAAGCCGGAAGCGAGCCATGTGGATCACGGCGGCATGCCTGGTGTTCCTGATCGCCGGAGCGGCAGTTCTCAGCCAACGACATCATGCACCCACGCTCACGAAGCCCGCTCCCATCGCAATGGCGATCCTGCCCTTCGCCAACCAGACGGGAGTCGACGCCAACGGCTATCTTGCCGAGGGACTGACGCAAAATCTCATCCGTCAGTGTTCCGAGATTCCGCGACTGAAGCTTATGTCGCGGGCAGCTGTCGACCGTGTGAATCGAAGCTCGGCGGCGAGCCAGTTGAACGTGAAAATTCTGTTGACCGGCGCTTTGCGAAAGGACGCAGACGGTCATCTGGTGGTGGACGCGGAGCTCAGCAACGCGAAGGATGGATCCGTGCTGCGTAGCCGTCAATACATGGCGGAGCAGTCGGATCTGCAGCCGGTCCAGGCAGACATTGTGCAGGACGTTATCCAGGGTCTGGGCATTGAGCTCGATGCGCGCCAATCGGCTCACGCGCAGCGCCCGCTCACTTCCAGCCCGGCAGCCTTCGATGCGTTTCTTCAGGGTGGGTCCGCGGCGCGTGCTGGGAGCCCGGAGGGATACCACCGGGCCATCAAAAGCGATGAACAAGCGGTAAGCAAGGACCGCGGATTTGCCTTGGCATGGGCGGCGCTGGCGGAAAGCCATCTGGCGCTGGGAATTTATTTCGAGCCAGCGCGTGAGCATATGCCGCTGGCCCGCAAATACGCCGAGCGCGCACTTTCGATCGACAGCTCTCTAAGCCAAGCACACGGAACGCTAGGGCTGATCCACCTGGTGTACGACTGGGATTATGGGGCAGCGCAGGCTGAACTCGAAGCCGCCGACTCACGAGAGTCGGCCATCACCAGCCTCGCCTGCACGGTACATCTGCTCGATCAAAGTGGCCGCAGGCGTGACGCGGAGGAAGACCTTCGCCAGATGTTGGAATTTGATCCTCGTTCCGCCGCACTCATTGCAGAACTCGGCTGCATCAACTACTACGGTGGGAAGTACGAAGAGTCGATCCGATACTATCGCCGGGCTCTCGCCGTAGATCCGCGCTCTCCTATGGCCAATTGGGGCCTCGGAAAATCTCTGATCCGCGAAGGTCGATACACAGAGGCACTGGAGGCGCTCCGCCGCTTCAAAGCGGTGAACGGCTTTGAGCCACCGATGATCACTGCCGAGATTGGATATGCGGAAGGAGCGTCAGGTGACCGCAAGGCCGCCATCGAGACCGCGGACATGCTGCAGCGCGCTTCTGCCCATACGTTTGTCGATCCGTACCTTGTAGCATTGATCTATCTGTCACTGAAAGATGCCGACAATACCTATGCATGGCTCAACAAGGCATATGCCGATCGTTCCTCGTTCCTGATCTCGATTGCGACGAACCCGAAGTGGATCGCGTCACGCCAGGATGCACGTTTCCAGGACCTGCTAAGCCGCATGACGGATCACGGGGGACGATGAGGTCAGTGCTGCCGGAGTTGCGCGCGGTTGCCACCAGAAACCATGCGGGGCAGAGCAGCAGCCAGTTGAAGATCCAAAGTGCGCTGCTGGTCCATGCAGCGGTCATCAAAATGGTGATGGTGACAGCGAGAAGGAGAGCGGGGCTGCGCCTGAGCTGCACCGCGCGCATCCCCCGGCGCACTCCCCAGACGGCGGGAAGCACAAAGAGGAACGGCGCAAGCTGTACCAGCGGGAGGAAAGAGCTGCGAAACGGGAAGCCGCCCGCGACTGCGCCGTGCATCGCCTCAACCGGCGCAGCGACGATGGACATGTGCTGGAGATTGTGAGCCAGAAGCAGAAACAGGGCCGCGTTGGTCCAGAGCGTCCGCGGCGAAAGGGAGCCGATTGCGAAGCCGCTTGTCCATGACCATGCGACGAGCAGCAAGACGTGGCAGAGAAGTAGCAGGAAGCCTTCGTGCCCGGTGGGGGCCCAGTGACTAATGTTGAGTCCCAGCAGCCGCTCCGAGGTGCATGTTACGGAGAGGGATACGGCCATGAGAAGCCAGGTACATGGCACGGCGAAGCCAAATGCGGCGAGCCAGGGGCGCCAGCTTTTCCAAAGCAGGAGCTGCCGTCGAAGGACTAAGCCGAGCACAGCCGCGAGCGCCTGCCGTGAGCTATCGCCTGCTTCCACCGAATCGCCGAGAACCGCATCGCGTTCATCGCGCTCGAGCGGGCGAGCCGCAAGCTCCACGAGGGACCACAAAGACGATGTCATGAGAGCTTCTCCGCTCGACCTACCGCCCAGGATGCGCCGCTGCTGACGCGCATCATCACTTCGTAAAACTCTTTAGCCGCGCGCGTGCCTTTGCCGGTGACGCGGACCATCCGTTTGGCACGGCCACCGCGCTCGGCTGTTGCTTCGCCCATCCAGGTGGTGATGAGGCCTTTGCCTTCGAGACGCTCGATGGTGGTGTAGAGAGCGCCGATGGAGCACTTTCGCTGGGCGATTTCTTCAATGCCTTCGCGGATAGCCGCGCCATAGGCGTTCTCCCCGAGCCGGGCGGCGGTAGTGATGAGCAGGTATTCGAATTCACCTAGCATGATTAGGGACACATTGTGGTACTAATCGAAGTGCATTGTCAATCCATGCGTTCGACGGATTCGGTTTGTTCGCCGGCAATGACATCGAGCAGGACGATGGCGTCGAAGGTGTGCTTCCAGTGGACGATGAGGAAGGGCGCCGGTTGCTGGTTCAGGAAGAGGTCCTGACGGAGGAGGCACCAGAGGGCGAGTGGTTTGGCTTCCGGCTGCGATGGTGGTGGAGTGTCCGGCCTGTAGCCAAAGGCCTGGACATCGCTGACGGTTTCCCGCTGCACGGCGAGCAGGCGCTCGAAGGGCGGACGGGGATCCATGCGGCTGTGATGGTCGATGGTGAGAACGCGCTCACGCAGGTTGAGAGGGGGCTGACCGTGATGGCGTGAGCGGAAATGGTAGTGGGCGATGGCGATGGAGCCGGAAAAGCGCTGCGGCACAATTGCGGTCGTCTTCTCCGTTGGGATCGAGGCAGAACGCGCGCTGGCTGAGAAAGTCGCGAAAGCGGAGACTGTTGATTTCGGAGTTGCCGAAGTATTCGATGCTCATGCGTACTTCGCATTCCGGTGTCTGGATGCGGTAGACGGTTTCGGAGTTTCGTTGCGGCTTTGCCGCCGTGCTGGTCAAACCGACGCTGGCTCCCACCGTGGCTAAAGACCAGAGGAACGATCGCCTGCCGGTTTTTTTGAGAGGCGGATTGGAGAGCGATTCCATCGCGATCATCATGCGTCGGCGGCTTCGGTGCAGCTTGCGAAGCTAATTACAACTACAATGTAGTAGTAATTGGGAATCGTGTCAATAGTTCGCTTCTGCGCCGGTGAAGCGCTAGTAAGCGATTCGAGAACGAGTCACTTATCGAACGACTTTCTTTTGACCTTCCCAGCGGATCGGCATGGCGTTCCAAGCATGAGGCGGCGCTTCAGACATGATTTGGCCAGCATAGAGACAACCTCTCGCCTTCCCCTAATCGGCCGCCACAGTATGTTCAACGACCGTCGTGGCAGAACAGTCCGTGTACAGTGATCCTTCCTTCATGATCACGTGCAGATTCTTCTCGCGCACGACAATGTCGAGATCCTTCAACGGGTCGCCATCGACCAGAAGCAAATCGGCGAGATAGCCTTCCTTCACCTCACCGAGTTCGTGTCCTAATCGGCCTGTTACCAAGAACCGACAATTTTTGGTTTTCGCGCATTCGGAGCGTGGCGAATAGTCTTATTAATAGTGACTTCGCAGATTTCACTGCATTACAGGTATATACTGGTTCGCGTTCGGCTTCCCGTGCTCGTCGTTCAAAGTCACTCCACGAACTGCAGGGCCCCCAAGCAGAAAGATCGGCGACCCCGATTCCCTAAGATTCGCTTCCAAGCGAGACGTTTGACGCGCGCTCTCAAAGATAGGCATGATACGGGGCCTAAGCGTCGAGAACATCAACGACAGAACGTGTGAATTCAGGAATATGATTCGCGGCTCCGCTAGGGGAGAAGCGAATTGACTTCCTGATCATTCCGTGGAGTCTCCAAGCTCCCGTGAATCCGAGGCTCACACGGCAGGAGAGGCTCACTTTGCAAAAGGTATCGAACGCCACGCCTTCGGGAACATGTGATTCTGCTGGCTGACGCTCGCATTCAGCGATTCAGTTGAACGCAAAGGAGGAAAGACATGGCAAATGCGACGTATGAAGTCCAAGCTAACGACGCCGCCAGCGAGGCTAGCGTTGCGAAAGTCGACATGAAGTTCGAAATCGTCGTTATCCCCGTCTCGGATGTCGATCGCGCGAAGGAGTTCTACGCGAGGCTCGGGTGGCGACTCGACGCCGACTACGACAACGGTAAGGATTTTCGCGTGATTCAGTTCACGCCGCCTGGCTCCGGGTGCTCGGTCATCTTCGGCAAGAACGTCACCGCGGCGGCTCCCGGCTCCGCCCAGGGCCTTTATCTGATCGTCGATGACATCGAGGCCGCCCGCAACAATCTGCTCCGTCGCGGCGTTGAGGTCAGCGAAGTGTTCCACGGCGCCGGCGACGTGTACTCTGGCCCGGACGAGCCCTACCTGTTTGGGCGGGATCGAGTCAACGGTCCTGATCCCGAGCATCGCAGCTACCGCTCGTTCGCCTCGTTCAGCGATCCGGACGGGAACGGCTGGCTGTTCCAGGAAATCACGACGCGGCTTCCCGGTCGCATCGACGCCACGGCGACGACCTTTGCATCGGCGAACGATCTGGCGAGCGCGTTTCGGCGTGCGGAGGCCGCCCACGGCGAGCACGAGAAGCGCATCGGGCAGCGCGACGCGAACTGGGCAGACTGGTATGCCGCTTACATGGTGGCGGAGCAGTCAGGCAAAGAGCTGCCGCAATGAACGACTCCGCCGGGAGCGACATCGCTCCCGGCGAGACGTCAAGGCTCTCGATCGCGGGTTCCTGGAGGAATCATGAAACTCACAGGCAAGAAGGCTCTCATCACCGGCGGAAACAGCGGCATCGGCCTGGCCACAGCCCGCCTTTTCATCTCTGAAGGCGCGGAAGTCGCAATTACGGGTCGCGATCAACAGACACTGGATGAAGCGGTCGCCGAACTGGGATCGAAAGCGCGCGGCTATCGCGCCGACGTTACGGTTGCGGAGGACCGCAAGAAGCTTTTCGCTGAACTCGCCAAAGACTTTGGCAAACTTGACATCGTCTTCGCCAATGCAGGCATCTCTGGCAGGACGCCGACTGGCACGACCGACGAAGCCATCTTCGAGAATGTAGTCCACACTAACCTCAACGGTGCTTTCTTTACCGTCAATTCAGCCGCTCCTCTCATGAACGACAACGGCAGCATCATCTTCAACGGATCGGTGCAGAGTTATCTCGGTCAACCAGGCGTGGCTGCCTACGCTGCCACGAAAGGCGGACTCGTCTCGATGGCGCGATCCATCGCCGCAGACCTTGCACCGCGCAAGATTCGCGTGAACGTGGTGGCCCCGGGAGCGACGAAGACTCCCATCTGGAAGCGCGGGGCGCGCGCCAATGCCACGGCAGAGGAATCCGCAAAAGTTTCCGACTTCTTCTCTTCCACGGTTCCACTTGCCCGTTGGGGCGAGCCGGAAGATCTGGCCAAGGCTGTGCTTTTTCTTGCCTCGGACGATTCGTCGTACATCAACGCGGTCGAGCTGATGGTGGATGGCGGACTGACGGGCGCTCCCTTCGGAGCCTCCATTCTTCGCGGCTGACCGTAGAAATAGTTACGAAGGACAAACCGCCGGACTATTGGACAAAGCGTGGGTATTCACGCTACGGTAATTTAAATCCGCGGACTAGTGCCGAGAGCCCCCAATCCGGATTTTTCAAGGAGATTCTGTATGTCACATCATTTCGATACCAAACTGTCGAAGGAAGATCCGAGCCTCAACGTCTGCGATTTTTATTTATTTGACGGCCCCTCGGGCAAGACGGTGATGGCGATGACCGTAAATCCGGATGTGGGATTATCGGCTCCGGATACGCTTCATCCGGAAGGGCTCTACGCGTTCCGGTTCGACCTGAACGGAGACGCGAAGGAAGAGGTTACGTTCAAGTTCAGCTTTGGCGAACCACGACACGCTGATGGCAGTGAGCATACTCACATTCAGCCGTTTGTGGTGCGGAAGGCGACGGGTGACGATGCTCTTCATGGTGATGCCGGAGAGAGTCTGGTTGAGGGTGAAACCGGGTCGGTCGCGGCTAATTCGGGTGTTCGTGCGTATGTTGGGATTGCTCCAGAGCTATTTGCGGCAAATGCTGGATTCCGCGCATTCATGACTGCTTTCTATAAGGACCAGCGTTACGCTGGAGACGCCTTTCTGCATCAGCAGAATCCCTTTGAGAGGCGGAATATTACGGCGATTGTGCTAGAGGTGCCAAGCGAACTGATTGGTCAGGGAAAAATCAACGCATGGGCGACGATCTCCCTCTTTGGCCATGCGCCGGAGGTACAAGTTTCGCGTTGGGGGCTGCCTATGGTTACGCATCTCTTCCTGAGCGATCAAGAGGCGAAAGAACAATTCAATGCGTCGGTTCCGTCTGAAGATCTAGTGCGCTTCGCGAAGTCGATCGCGGATTGTGCGGAGAAGATGACGACCTATGCCGGTTCGGCGCCGGACCCGGGTGAATACGGGAAGCGAATCGCTGGACGGCTTTGTCCCGACACGTTGCCTTACGAACTTGGAACGTCCGCCGCATTTGAGGTCGCCGGCTTCAATGGACGTGCGCTCGGCGACGATGTGCTGGATGTGATGTTGACGCTGGCGGCCAACACGTCAATTTTCGATGGACTGGCTCCCGACCGCGGTCGCATTCGAAAGGATTTCCCGTACTATGGAGCGCCGTATACGGCGGAGGAGCAGGTCGGGGTGACGCCGATTGCCGGGCCCAGATAATGCCCCGATAAGAAGTAGGCGGGAAGCGACATCTGAGAATGACGTTGGGATCAGGGCGCTTCCATGGGCAGCTGGTATTCGAGATCGCAGCTGTTCTTGCCTCCGGCGATGATCGGAAGCCAGGGGGGCGCGGGGAGGGAACGGCCCCGCATCAGTCGGTGCATAATCGCCGAGTCACTCATCGAACACTGCGGGCGGAATTGTCGGCTTCGGAGTTCTGCGAGGGTGACGGGCTAACCGGAAGTGGCCGGATAACTTCCGGTTTGCGACAACTCAGGAGTTTGACCACCCAACCGCAGGCTTCATGATACGAGCGCTCGCGTTCCCCCTAATCGGCCGCCACAGGATGTTCGACGATGGCTCGCAGCAGAACAGTCCTTGTACAGTGATCCTTCCTTCATGATCACGTGCAGATTCTTCTCGCGCACGACAATGTCGAGATCCTTCAGCGGGTCGCCATCGACCAGAAGCAAATCGGCGAGATAGCCTTCCTTCACCTCACCGAGTTCGTGTCCTAATCCCATCACCTGTCCACCGATGCGCGTGCCGCACTGCAGGGCTTCGCTGGGAGAGAAGCCGAGTAGATCGACGAAGTGCTTGAGGTCGCGCGCATTGTCGCCCTGCGGCGTCTGGGCAAAGCCGTAGTCTCCGCCGATGAGGATGCGCACTCCACGCTTGCGCAGCTCGGTATATACGGCGGCCGTGGTATCGATGACGCGCTGCATCGTGCGGCCTAGCTCTGAATCGCGATGGAAGCCAAACTGCTCGCCCTCATAGAGAGTGCCGTAGATGATGCCGATCGCGGGACCGACGAAGATGCGGTCTTTGGCGGACTCGAGCATGTCGATGGCTTCTTCGTCGGCCGACTCGCAGTGATAGATCACATCTACTCCGCAACGAACGGCCCGCTTTACAGCTCCCGCTGCACGCGCATGGCAGTTGACCTTCTTGCCGAAATCGCGCGCGACGCCGACCGCCGTCTGCACCTCTTCCTCGCTCATCACGGTGAGGCCTCCGTGAGCGGCGGGGCTGAGGTCGTCTCCGGAGATATTGACCTTGATGTTGTCTACCCCCTCGCGACAGCACAGGCGGACGGCCTTCATGATCTCCTCTTTGCCATCTGCGATCATGCCGAAGCTTTCGTAATACATGTGCGCTTTACGCTCGTCGCCCAGGCCGCCGGTGACGGTGATCTCCGGGCTTGCCGCGCGCATGCGCGGCCCGGGCAGACGGCCGGCATTGATCTCATTGCGAATGACGACATCGAGCCGCAGCTTTGAGGTGGCAGCGCTGTAGGCGCTGGTGAAACCGTGATCGAGCAGCGTCTTTGCATTCCGCATGGTGAGCAGGACATGCTCTTCCGGCGGAATGTTGCCGAGATCGGAATCGTTCACCGCCCCGCCGAAGGAGATGTGGGCGTGGCCTTCCACCAGACCGGGCATCAGCGTCCTGCCTCGGGCCTCGATGACCATGGCGCCATCTGCCGCAAGCCGGCCCGGCGCACGCGCGATGGTCTTGATTCTGGAGCCTTCGACAAGCACATCGCCCGGAAAGGTCGGCGCGCCGCTGCCGTCCCATACTCTGGCGCCACGGAAAAGAATTGGCTTCATCACATTTATCTCTTTTCGAGCTGCAACGACCGATTTTAGTGATCCGCCACGGTGCAGCTCGGAGCTGCGGATATCGAGTTCGAAGATGCCGAAGCGCCAGTGCTGCTCTCTCGTGTTTCCACAGGCTGGACTTCGCAGACGTGTTGCCGACGAGACTAGCACGCTAGCTCGAACGGCGGCGATCAGGAATCCGCCCACGTATCGCCATCGAAGTTTCGTGTTCTTAGCGGGTTAGAAAGCGACTTCAGAGTCATTTGTTACGCCGGCGCGGCCGGGGTTGCGGCGCGCTGGTTCTCTAACGCATTTTCACTGTTGCCGTGTACTCGCCGAGTTTGGCGAGGTGTGGCTTTTCTTGACGGAAAAGCCACGAGGATGACGGCGCTCTTGTTTACACCTAGAGTGAAAATGCTCTACTTCAGGCCGAACACGTCGATCTCGCCGAACGGGGCTGACCCGGTTGTGAGGGCGTGTCCGGTGGAGACGTAGACCTTGCCGTTGGCTACGACGGGCGAGCTGAATTTGATGCCGTAGCCGGTATCCCCGAGCGCTGCTGCTGTACAAGGCATTGCTGAGATTCGTCGCATCGTAGGCGCGGAGGGTTGCGCTGGTGGGTGCGGAGGTCCCGAGGCAGGCAGGCCTTCATCGATCATCCACAGGATTCCATCGCTGTTTCCATTGGCTGAGATGAAGGGTGTGGTGCCGCGGGTGTTTTGCTGGATGCTGGGTGAGGTGAAATCCTGCGCCGTCAGTGTGCCACCGCCGGCGGAAGAATAGGCGATGCGGCGCACCGCCGCCTGGGCGGTTGCCGAAGTGGGAGTTACGCCGAGATAGATGGAGTTGTTGAAATACGCGGCGGTGCCGAATATCTCGTAGGAGTTGATGGTGGCGGTATGGGATCCCCTGCTGTCGACGCAGGCAGCGGAGGTATAGGGGGTGTCGAGACCAATTTCGACAAAGAGGGTGGCTGCTGCTCCGGCATCGTTGGCCTGTTCACCACCAAGGTTGGCGGTGTTGACCAGATAGAGCTTGCCCATTTTGCCGCCGCCAACGATCTGTCCCGAGCCGGGGATCATCAGCAAGCCGCCCGCCGCGAGATCCGAGTCCTCGCAGTTCATGTAGTCGAAGTCCTGCGGAGTGAAGTGGTCGATGAAGCTGAAGAGAGGGACTGAACTTCAGAATTGAATCCGAGTAGGACCCCTGGGTTGTATCGTATGGGCCGTTGCCGGTGCTCACGTAGATGTTTCCGGCGCTGTCGGCGATGGGGCCGCCGCTGCCCATCCAGACGCCGCCCGCGCCGCCGTATGTGCCCTCGCCATCCAGGTTGGGACTCATATTGAAGACTGCCGTTCTGGGCCAGCGATGTTGCGCCGTAGGAGAGCAGCCATCCGCTATGGCAGCTTCCGACGCCGATGTACACGTTGCCGTTGGCGAGAAGCAGCGCCGCCCTCTGGACGCAACCCGTCGGCAGCGATACGTAGCCGCCGACACTGGTTGAATTGGTTCCCGGAACCGAGGCTTGAATGGTGACCGGGCTACCTAACTTTGGCGCGCCGGTAGTGATATCCAGTGCGTTGAGCCGATAGGTGGCGCTGCCGCCGGATTTCTGCGCAGACACCACGTAAATCGTATTTGTGGTCGGATCGATGACCGGCGTCGATGTGACGCCTTGAAATGGAGTGACGGTGCCGCCGGTGAGCGGGGTTTCTCCGCATTGGAGCAGAGAGGTACTCCACAGCGGCGCTCCGGTTCCGTAGGTGTCGGCGTCGAAGGCGTAGACGGTGTCGTTTTCGGTGGCTACGTAGAGCACGTTGTGCACGGCGCCGTTGATGTTGACGTTGGACATGAGCAGCGGCTCCGCGTATGCGTAGCCGTCCACCAGGTAGGAGAAGAGCTTGCCGAAGGTCTTCGCTGCCACGTTGGTGGGAGTGAGCGAGGTCTCGTTCGGATTCAGTCCGCTACGGTTGTTGTCGACGTGCCAGGTGGGGATGTTGACACCCGAGCCGGGCGGGAGGGTGACGGTAATCGGCGTTTTGCCGGAGGCGCCATTGAGCGAAGCGGTGATGGAAGTCGAGCCTGCGGCGACACCGGTGGCCAGCCCGGCAGCATCGATGGTGGCTACCAGCGAGTTGGCGGAGGTCCAGGTGGCTTGCGAGGTGACGTCCGCCGTGGTGCCATCCGAATATTTTGCGGTAGCAGCGAACTGCTGTGTCGCTCCGACGGCAAAGCTCGCCGGGTCCGGTGTGACGGAGATGGTGGTGGCGGTGACGTTAAGCGTTGCTGTCCCGTTCATACCGCCGAACGCCGCCGTTACCGTGGCCGAGCCCGCACCAACTCCGGTAGCAAGACCACCCGGCGTGAGGGTGGCTACGGATGTTTTGTCGATGGACCAGGTGGCCGTCGAGGTTACAGGTTTCGTGCTTCCGTCGCTGTAGTTCGCGGTGGCGGTGAACTGCTGGGTGGCACCGATCGCGATGGCCGCGGAATTGGGCGTGACGGAAACCGAGGAGAGGATCGGCGTGACGGTGAGCGTGGTGCTGCCGCTGATGCCGCTCAGGGTCGCGGTCACGGTGGTCGATCCGGCGGCGACTGCCGTTGCCAGCCCGGCCGGACTGATCGTGGCGACCGAGGGCTTCGCAGTGGTCCACGTAACTGTAGTGGTGACAGGCGCGGTTGTGCCGTCGGTGTAGGTTGCGGTTGCGGCGAGCTGCTCAGTCGCGTTAGCGGCGATGGTCGGCGCGAGCGGGGTGACCGCAATGGATGCGAGGACCTTGGCCGCCACAGGTACGGTGATGGTGGCGTTTCCGCTGACGCCGTTCAGGGCGGCGGTTATGGTCGTCGAGCCGGATGCGACTGTGGTCGCGAGTCCGGATGAGGTGATGGTGGCCACCGTTGTTGCCGAGGAGGTCCAGGTTGCTGTCGCGCTGACATCTGCGGTCGAGCCATCGCTGTAGGTAGCTTTGGCGGCGAACTGCTGGGTCGCTCCGGCGGCGAGGGTGGCCGTGGCGGGAGAGACCGCGATGGAGGTAAGGGTCTTCGGCGCCGCATCGACGGTGAGGCTTGCGGTTCCGGTGAGACCGCTCAGGGCGGCGGTTACGGATGTCGAACCCGCAGCGACCGCAGTTGCCATGCCGGACGCAGTGATGGTGGCCACTTTTCCATTGGCGTCGGTCCAGGCTGCCGATGCGGTGACGTCCGCCGTCGAGCCGTCGTTATAAGTGGCCGTGGCGGTGAATTGCTCAGTGGCGCCCACGGCGAGACTTGCGTTGGAGGGCGAGGCGGCGATCGCGGTCAGGGCCTTGGTCGTTGTCGGCATGGATGAGCTTCCGCCGCAGCCGGCGACTGCCAGCAGCAGTCCGAGGCAAAGGCAGAGAAGTGGGGAATGCGCGGAAGGCGCAAATTTGTAACAGACGCGATCACGTGAACTACAGTCAACAACGCTCATGAGGCCCTCACGGGGAAGTCAGAAACAACAACATGCCTGCAGGGCAGCGCACAGCTCAGGCATTTATAGTTTTGTGAGTTACGAAAACGAGCGCAGTTCTTCCGTCGAAAACGGAATGCCAGCCGAGGGGGGAGACACTAGCAGGAAGAACCAAAGCAAAATGCAAATCAAAAGAAGCCAGAGTTTCGTACTGCTTTTCTTATAGGTCGAAAAATACTATATCGGCCTGTGGAACAGGTTAATTCGTTGTCTAGTTTAGTGAAGCCAACGCAGTTTTTGGTTGGATATTCGTGCCCAGAGCCATTACGTCTTTTGATTACTTGTATTACTACGGGCATGAAATGCGGCTAAGCAATAAATTGCCTGTTTACAGCCTGATATTTGTATAGCCGTGACCTAGCTGTACTTAGCCGCATTTTTGGCGGAAGTGTTGAAGAGCAATGGCCACTTTGCGGCCGTTCCACTTGCGGATCGCAGTAGCAGCAGGAAACTCTCTCAACGCGGTGTGTACGGCTCGACCGAGAGCAGGTTGCCGAGCACCTGGCGCTCGCGGTCGCTGTACATGGAGCGGTAAGCGGGAGAGTTGAGCACCTGCTCGCGCTGGCCGGGAGGCATGTCGCGCAGCACGCGGAAGGCTCCGCGGACTTGCTGCTTGCGCGCGGGATCCATGCCGCCGAGTTCCTGCGCGGAGCTGCGCACTGCCTGGCGGCGATCCGGGCTGAGCCGCTCCATATTCTCGATGCGACCGAGCGTGCGCTGGCGCTGCTGGGGCGGCATGGTATCGAGCTGATGGAGACGATCGATGAGCCGCTGCTGCTGCGGCTGCGGCAGGCGGTTGAATCCCGGCTCGCGACGCAAGGCGTTTTCCTGGCCAGTGAAGGATTGTCCCTGATGGCTCTGGAGCCAGTTGCCGAGATGAGGGCCGCGCACATTCGCCGGCGGCACGCCGTACGGAGCACGCGAGGGCTGATAGGGAGTGGGCGGGTACATCATGCGCGGCGGGGCTCCCGGCGCGACGGGAGTTGTCAGATAGTTGTGCGGTGCGGCGTAGGGGCGCGGCGCATAGCCGGGCGGAGCGCCACGGTAGGCGGGTCCCCGATCTGCTGGCGCGCGATAGGCGGGCGGCGGAGCCTGCATGCGCGGAGCGGAGGTGTGGGGAGCGGACATGGGCGCGCCCGAGCTGTGCGGCGCGGAGGGATGAGAGCCACCTTCGCCATGATTGCCGTGCTGTGCGAGGGCGAGAGGCAGAGCTGCTGCGGCGGTGAGAACAAGGAAGGCGGCGCGGCGCGCGAACACACTAGTACTGAAGACACCGCCGCGATGGGCGGAGGGCATCCGTGGTTCGTGCTTTCGTTTCGTGTTGCGCGCCAGGGCATGGGCGTTCGTCTTTCTTCTCGTTCTCAACTCACGAGCATTTCTCCTGAGGTGTGGCTGCGATAGCATCCGCTCTCTCCATGAGGAGAAATGCACTAATTCGTGGATGGATTGCCGGAGTCATCCGAGTCTGCATCCAGCGAGTTCAACTGCTGATAGACCTGCGCGTTGCCATCCAGCAACTGCAGATCGTGCACAGTGGCAGACTCCTGCGGAGCGGGCGGCTGTGCACCATGCTGGACCCAGACTGCCGTGCCTCCACCCATCAGCAACAATAGCGCCAGCGCTCCGGCGGCAACGGGCCGCGCGTGCAGATTCGATCCGTAGAGTAGACGCACGCGCATGCGCTCCCACAGGGAGGCTGGCGGATTCTCCCTCTCCTCGCGCAGGCGCGCAGCGAGCCGCGTATCGAAGTAGGGGGTGGGCTCCGGCGCCTCCCAGGCGTCCATCGCCGCCATGGTCGTCCGCAGATCGTTCAGCTCCTTGCTGCAATCCGCGCAGGCAGCGACGTGCTCACGGGCAGCGGCGGAGGCGGCTGCCGGGTCGAGCAGCAGGTCTGCCATATACGTTTTGGTCGTTTTGCAATCCATGGTGGTACTTCCTTGCTCCGATGCTGGTGTGGGCCGGGAGTTGAGCATCAGACGAACTCCTTGAGTCGCTCGCGCAATGTCTGATAGGCGCGGAAGAGCAGCGACTTGGTGGCCGATTCGCTGAGCTTCAAGACTGCTCCTATCTGTTTGTAATCCAGGTCCTGATATTTGTGCATCAGGACGGCTGTGCGTTGCCGTTCGGGCAGCGCCATGACGTGCTTGCGGATGGCGGCGAGCCGCGCCTCCCGCAACATATCCTGCTCCACCGTGGGGGTGGTGTCGGCCACGTCCGGGCTGATCCCGGTTTCCGGGTCCGGCTGATCCAGATAGACGGCATGGGCACTCCGTTCATGACGCGTGTCCCGTGCGTGATTCACACCCAGGTTGGTCGCGATGCGATAGACCCAGGTACTGAACTTGGCTTCCGCGCGATAGCTGGCGCGAGCGCGATAGACGCGGAGGAAAACCTCCTGAGCCAGTTCCTCCGCGATGGCCTGGTTGTGCACCATGCGATACATGTAATGCACCATCTGCCGGCGGTACTTCTCGACCAGCACGCCGAAGCCGGCTTCGTCCCCGGCCGCGACGCGCAGCATGATCTCGGCGTCAGAGAGCTGGCTCCAGTTGCTCGGGGCCAGCGCGGGAGCAGCCGCCCGGACGTCTCCGGAATGGGGGCCGGGATGTGTGCCGACATGCGATTGAGGACGGACCGCAGCGGTAGCCATGCCCTCCTTAACCCTGTCTTCAGCAAAAGGTTGCGTCTCTTCATCCAAGCCATCATCGCCGGGGGTGAGGTCGGAGTCGGTCTCCCCTTCGGCTGCTGGAAGCTCGTCATTTTCCGAGGGTTCCGGGTCGAGTTCGTCCTGCAGATCGTCAGCGGGACCTGTAGCGGTGTCTTCCTGCCCGTGGCGTGGCTCATCGGGGCGCCTTGGCGAGCGGAATGAGGGGCGAAACGGCATCACGCGGCTAGTGCATTGTAGATGCCTAGAAGACCGGCCGGGGAGAGGCGGAAGCTGCTTTAACGGATGGCTTGTCGGGGCCGCATCGCCCTGCGGTGTGCCGGCTTTGGGCAAGATGGTGGAGAATGGTAGAGTGAGTGAGTCCCACCCTGGGGCGCTTAACTCAGCGGTAGAGTGCCACCTTCACACGGTGGAAGTCATAGGTTCGAATCCTGTAGCGCCCACCACTCCTAAACTAAATAAAGTGAGGAGCTTGCGAAGCTAATCAAGACCCGAAACAGGCGGCCTCAGGGGGCACTGAAAGGGCACCCAGAAATTGTGGATCTGATTGGCGCCCGCCGCAAGCAAAAAAGAAAGGCCGTCTTAAGCGGACGGCCTTTTCCATTCCTAGACCGTAATCAGGACGCCTTGGCTTTGTCTCCCACCAGGAACAGGCCAGCGATATGACGCGTGCTACACGTTGAGCCTCCACATTACCTTGTGCATACAGGTCTGCGGTGACAGCGCTGTTCGCATGCCGAAGTAGCTCCTGGGCCACTTTCATGTCATTCGTCTTGGCAGCGATGATCGTCGCCAGCGAACGGCGGAAGGTATGCCATCCGATACTCTTCTTGATTCCTGCTTTTTCAGCGGCAGGGCGAATGTGGCGCTCCAGGGCGACGTCCAGCCAGATTGACGTCCTGCTGCCGGTCCGCTCCGAGGCGAACATCCAGTCAGCATCGGCCCTATATAGGGACTGCTCTCGCCACTGGAGTAGGACATCCGCCAGCTCGGCCGGGACCGGAACTCCTTTGCGGCTGGCTTCCGTCTTGGCTTTCGTTTCGAGGCTCCGCACGATGCCTCGCTCCACTTTCAGCCAAAGGTCGGGCACTGAAAGTGCAGACCACTTCAATCCACGAATCTCCGATCTTCTAAGGCCGGTCACTGCCGCGAGCTTTACTGCAGCGACCACGATAGGGGACTTCAGCCGGGCGATGATCTCTTTCAACTCGTCCAGCGTAAGGACGTCGGGCGTGCGCAATCGCTTTGTGCTCACGCGGACCCCACCGGAACCGCGTTTACCTTCTACGGTCGCCGTACCGCTGATCGGGTTTCGGTCGTATAGTTCATGGCGGATCGCGTGTGAATAAAGAGCGCACATCTGATTGCGCAGCTTGGCCTTTGTGCTCGGTGCGAGCCTTTCGCCCTTCTTCCGGATGGTTCCATCAGGACGCTTACGATCCTGCCCTTTGAGACCATTCAACCACTTCTCGGGCGACTGTTTTAATTTGGTCGATCGGCGTGTCGCCCCATCGCGGAATCAGGTACAGCCTTGCGTTGTCGAGATAGAGCTGGATCGTCGTCGGACTGCGATCCGCGTCGGTGCTGTACAGCTCATGCTCCTGGAAATGACCCCAGAGTTTGGCGAAGGTGTACGGCTCCTCAGGTCGAGTGAGCGGGACATCGGCATTGGCCTTCAGCCGAAGCGACTCCACCGCCTTTAGAGCAAGGCTCTTTGTCTTATAGGTTTCTGTGGTGCCGATGGTCTTTTTCCGCTGGATGCGGCGGCGTTCGTCGTCGATCTCACGCCACCGATAGACCCAGACGTTGGGTCCTGTGGCGCGCTCTACTTGAACGAGCGATCCATTCTGGTATCGCTGGCGAGTGACGGACATGTGAGCTCCTGTCACTCGGCATCAGGCTGGCGATGGAATTGTACGCGGGCCTCGGCCCAGGTCTCAAGGTCCGACCTCCGAAAACGCCAGTGCTTACCGATGCGCAGTGCCGGAAGCGTGTTTTTCCGGGCCATGCGGATCGCGGTCTTCTGATGGACGCCGAGCCATGCACCCGCCTGCTCAGGCGTAAGGAGCGGCTCGAAGCTATCTGTACCGGCGAAAAGTGATGGTGAACTGGCATGCATGACAGTTAATACCGCCGCACAAGTCGCGAGCTGCGATATGGCGTGCTGTGGAAAACATCCAGACCTGGGACTGGTTGTTCTCGATGCAGGTGCTGTGGAAGCCGATCGATCTTTCGAGCAAGCTGACACGCACCGGACGCAGGCACAAGCCTAGGGAAATAGGGCGAGTGTGAACGTTAGAGCCGCGCCTGGAGGAACTTCGAAAGAAGGCGAGCACCACGCCGCCGACAGTATGCTGGCACCCCCATGCTCTCCGGCCTGCCAAAGGAGACAAAACCTCCCAGGCAAGCGAGAAACCCGATCTATCCCAGAAGCTTGTCCGGAGTGCCCTGGATCGTCTGACCCGATGGCGCGGCCATGGTCCGGATCGCCGTTCAAAAACGCTGATCGCGTGCCATTGCGGGGCGACTAGCTGGATGCAGGGCCGAGAAGAGTGAACCGTCCGCGGAGCTGCGGGGGCGTTACCAGAGCCGTCAGCGCGGGCCGTAGGGCTGGTGGCAACGCGGGCTCCAGGGGCGCCGATGTCTCCGAGACGATCTTCAGTGTTTATGTGAAGAAGTTTGAGGGGTTTTTCCGAATGTTGAGGCTCGCTTGGGTATTGACCTTTGACGGGAGCGCGACCCAGACCGCGCTACCCGAAGGAGACCCATTTGAACAACATGTATACAGCTTCACCAGAGTTCACCAAAGACCCTGGATCCTGCCTGTGCGCTGGCCCGGTTCTCTACCCCCTTCTCGAATCCATGCTCCGGAGCAAAGGTCTCAAGCTTCAGGCGACCTACACCTGCCGGGACGTCGCCGACTTGTTCGGAGTCACCCCTAGGACGATCCAGTACAAGGTGAAGGACGGCACGTTGCCAAGCCGGAAGCTCATCGGAGGCGGGCGCTTCCTACCGATCGACCTCGAAAACTACCTCCAGAACGCTGGCTACCAGCCTACGGAGACGGTTCGCCAGGATACCAAAATCTTCACCCGATAACGGATTAACACGGAAGATTTCGACTTCGCGCTTTCCGTCTCGGTTGTCGTCATATCACTTCGCTCGTCTTCGCATGGATTCGCGTTTTTTCTATGTTTTCGAGCACCACTACGTAGGTTACTTATGACGAGAAAGTAGAAATTATGGAACAGATACAAGGTGGTGGCCTGTTAATTGCTGATAAGCCTTCCGCCGGTGATGTGACCCAACCTACTTTGATGATGATCGACGACCTGCTCAGGTTGGTCCCGAAGCGCCCCGGCGGAGGCGGACAAGGACTGCCGGTGCATTCAGCGGCGGCGAACTTCCTGAACTTCGTCGGAACCACCGCGCCCGAGACGCCGATCCACCTCCTTGAAACTGAACTGGAAGCTTTCGTTCGCCACTTGGAGGTAGTCCGCTATAAGAAGACGACAGTCAGGACGTACCGTTGCTGTTTGAACCTCCTGGTTAAGACGGCCCGGGAATACGGATGGGAACCACCCTCTGCCGTGATGCCTCCATCTTGGGCCCCGGTGTTCGCGTTGGCGGCGACCAAAGACCTGAAATCGATCGTGCGTTTCGCTGTTCGTTCCGGCAAAACCCCGGCCACGTTCGGCGAAGATGGGCTTAGAGCATGGTGTCAAGAACGTATCCGGGCTGGTCGTTCGCTCTCCGCATGTAGGACGCACTGTACTCATTTTCGGTCGCTGATGTCCAAGTCAGAGCTCGCCCATCTCGGATCTTTGTTGAAAGTGCAGCCGAAACACTATGGTGTGGCACTTCGTGAGATGCACCCCGGCCTCCGCTCTGAAGTTGAGGCGCTTTTGGCATACCGGACGGATGAATTCAATCTTGACCGTAGCCGGCCGCCGATCCGTCCGGAGACCGCTGTCGGTCTACTTGAAAGGTTCGAACATTTGACCGGCTTTATACAGAACGTTGTGGGGTGCTCGCCCATCGAGAGTCTCAAAGCACTGCTAACAAAGGATAACGTTGCGAGATATGTCCAATGGGCGCTCAAAGAGCGGAAGAACCAAGGCGATGGCCTGGTGCGTGCGTTGTCCGGCATCAGAGCTTCGTTCAAGGATCATCCCAGCTATCTCGACTTGGACCTCAGTTGGGTTTCAAAGATCATTAAGAAGCTGCCACGCGAGACGCGATCGGAGATCGATCGTCGCAAGGAAATGAAGTACATCCCTTATGCTGTGGCCGACGCCATCCCGGCGAAGATCCGAGGCGCTCGGAACCGGGCGAAAAATCTTAGTGCTTCGGAAATTGCCATGAGCCTTCGCGACGAGTTGCTCATGCTATGGCTCGTCATTTTACCTTGGCGCCAAAGGAACCTACGCCAGTGCAGGATCGCCGGGGAGCCTCACCCGAACTTGTACTTCGAGCCGATCCGTCAGCTATCAGCAGCCACTAGGCCTAAATGGCTCGAACTGCAGGAGAAGTCAAACGCAAGCCAGCCAGTCTGGCAGATTTACTTCACGAAAAAAGAGACCAAGGGAAAGAACCAAGTGGAGGCCTTCTTACCGTCGGAGCTTGTAGTCCGGCTGGAAGAGTACCTGGCCCACAGAGAAGCTCTTATTCCGGTCGGGCGGCCTGATCCGGGAACCCTCTTCCTGACCAATAGCGGAAAGGCAATGAACAGCGCTGACATCCGCAATTTAGTTGAAGAGCTCACCTCACAACATGCGGGGGTGGCCGTTCATCCCCATCTCTTCCGAGACATCGTTGCCTATGAGTGGTTAAGGCAGCACCCGCACGACTACCTGACGCTCTCTAACCTGCTCTGGCACAAAAACCTTGAGTACACGGTCAAGGTGTACGCAAGCCGGATCAATGAAGCGACAGCGGTAGCGCGGATGGATGATTGGAGGTCTGATGGTCGCAAGACGGCCTGAACTCTTAGCCGCGACCGCCCATCGGGAGTGGTGTCTTTACCGGAAGCACGGTCTATTCATGCACAGCTATGGAGGCCAATGATCAATGCGATGGTCAACTTTCAAAAACGGCTTCTTTGAAGGCTTTGGTCTGGCAGCCTTGTTCACCGATTGCGAACCGGGCTGTTCGCTGTCACCGCCTAATTGAGGTCGGGCTATTTGGCTGCTGGTTCGTTTGGTTCTGTGGGCTAGGGTGATCTCAGTGCTTCAGGCTCTGACTCTCCGGTGGAAGCCTCCGCCCGTAGGACGGCAGGCAGGACGACAGAAGCGCAATGCTCACAGCGAGAAACGATAGCGCAAGCCTCTTGCGGCGATACAACATACGGGCGCACTCATCGATGAAGTGGCGAGCATTTTCGGCCTCGGATTAGTGGCATGTCCACTCTTTAATGCACACTTGTGTTCTAGACAGTGCTAAGATGTCTGCCTTCTCACCTCGGACGAGACCTGACGCTGATGCCGTTAACGAATGACGAGCCAAAGCGACGCTTGCGGGTATTTCTCTGCCATTCCGCCGCCGACAAGGAGCCAGTTCGCAAACTTTGTGAATGGCTCGAGCGGGATGGATTTGAGCCATGGCTCGATGAAAGGAAGCTATTACCTGCACAACGATGGCAAGACGTGATCGAAGACACCGTGCGACTTTCCGACGTTGTTCTCGTTTGCCTGTCCAAGGGATCTGTTTCCAAAGAAGGATATCTTCAAAGAGAGATCAAATTCGCTCTGCAGATTGCGGATGAGAAACCGGACGACACCATCTACATCGTCCCGACCCGGTTGGAACCGGTTGAACTTCCGCGTCGTTTCCGAGAATTCCAGGCGGCCAATCTCTACGACGCGGACGGCTATGAGAAATTAAAGCAGTCCCTGACCCTGCGAGCGGATCAGATAGCAGTGGCTCCGCCGTTGCCCACTTCGGAGCCCCATTTTCTACAGATTACCGACGCTGGCTCTCAAACAATCACTGTGTTGAAGACGACGCCCCTGTTGCAGTGGATCAAGTCGCATCACCGCACCGTCGCATCGGCCTTGGTGCTTGTTCTGGGTGCAACCTCGTTCGCGGGTTATAGGGCTTACCATCAACAGAAGCAGCAACGTAGGACCGCCGATCAGTTTTTTAAAGAAGCGGTGTCGAGCTGGAAGGCTCTCGATCTCAGAAAGGCCGAGAGCTTATTCTCTCAGGCCGCAGCCGCGGAACCGGCAGATCCAATGATTCTAGCCAGCTATGCACTGAGCCTGAACGAACGAGGAAATGAAGAACAGGCGCGCGTGATAGCAAGACGCGCGGCCGATAACGCCTCCCGTCTTCCAAACAATGAAAACAAATGGTCGAGGGCATCTTCAATGAGGTAACGGCAAACTGGGGGAAGGCTGAAGAAATCTATTACAGGCTGTGGCATCGCGATCACGATCTCGAGCATGGGATCCGCCTGGCGCATGTGCAGACCCTTGGCGGAAATCCGCAAAAAGCGATTGGCACCATTGAGGAGATTCCTGCGCCTGGTGCTGATGATCCGCGGGTGTATTAGAAAAAGCGACAGCTCAGAAGATGTTGGGAAGATTTGACGATACGATCAAGTCACTGCAACGGATCACCAGCGAACATCCCGGTGACGATCTTGTGCGAGCGACCGCTTTAGCGGATAAGTGTTGGGCATATTACAAAAGCCGCGACTTAAAGGATCCATTGAAGACAGCTATGGATGCCTGCCGAGAGGCTGCGGACATTTTTAACGACAAGGAGGACGCCCTTGGGCAGGCGCGAACACTCACCCGAGAGGCGTTGATCATTTCCGACGCAGAAAATCAGGCACCCGATTTCCAGAGAGCGGCGGAATCAGACTAAGCAGGCGGTCGTCTATCTGAAAGCGGCGCTGGTGGCGAATCCTTCTTACCGGGACGCTCTGCTGGAGCTTGGCGAGTGTTATATCCGGCTGGGTCGGCCCAGCCGAGGCGGTTGAGCCCCCGAGGAAGTGACACGATGGACGCGGACGATGCCGGGGCCCATTTCATTCTTGGAACGGCGTTGAATAGTTCCGGGCATCCGAACGAGGGAGCGAAAGAACGGGAGTTATGTGCGCGACTTCGCGAGAAGGAGAGGTCCCGCGGTACTGGCGCTCCGGTCGCACAGTGAAGCCTCAAGTGCAGAGCGTCATGATTTCGGGCAGAAGCTTCCTGTACGCACTGAATGCGTTCACGTTCGAGAGCAAGCAGACCCACTGCGGAGGCAGCTCGCCGGGCAGCACAATCGAGACATCGGAAACTGCGAGACGCCAAACGTAAATGAATGCCGCGAACAGCAATCTCCTCCTGATTGGGCCATGAGCGCGGCATAAGCGGGGGGCTCCGTCGTGCAAACGGCAAACAGTCCGCCCCACCCCGGAGTGTGCGGCGGCAGGGAAACCTTATACCCCGCCTTCCGACCATTCGCGATACCTCGCCTCAGGTCATCCGTCATTAAAATGGTGATCAGACTGGATCGACCCGGCTGTGCCTGTGCAACAAATCCGGATGCAGACAGCACCAGCGCGAACCTTCGGGCGATCCATTCGTCGAGTAACTCCGATCCAGCGGCGTTTTGCGAATGTTCCAGAAGCGGATTGGCGACAGAGGCATTGCACGAAAGGTCTTGCCCCGTTTCGACATAGAAGTCAGGTCGGACAGCCCACGAGTACCTCACCGACCAATCAATTATTCACCCAATCTTCGAATCGCGACGAAAGCGTATGAGCGGGTCGATTCAGGACTCTCTGATAAGTGCAAGGTCCTCATCGTTCTCGCGCGGAATTGGCCGCTGATACCGATAGACTACCGGCCCGAAGCAGTTATGTATCCCCCTTGTCTAATTCTCACAATCGTGTGCGCACAGTTGGGTTCGCGAGCCTACCCGACAGTTGCGCTGTAGCTTTGAGAAGGGAGGCAATCACAGGCGAATCCTTCTTGGGATTGAACCGAGACGCGGGTCCAGAGATGCTCATAGCAGCGACGGCATTGCCCCCAGAGCCGAGGATCGGGGCCCCCACGCAGATAGCTAGTAAGGAATGCTCGCCGCGATCAAAGGCAAAGCCCGCGTTACGGACGCGTTTGATTTCGGCCAGGAACTCGTCTGGGTTGGAAATCGTATTTTGCGTAACAATTTGAAGCGCATGGCCCCGGACGAGATCCTCCACAATATTCTGGGGCGAAAACGCAAGGATCGCCTTACCGAGCGCGCTAGCGTGTGCAGGCACTGAAGCACCGCGGATCTCTTGCAACCGCAGCGCAAACTCGCTTGGAACTACTTCCAGATACGTAACCTTTTCGAATTGCCGCACGCCTAGATTCACTGTCTCTCCGTACTGATTCCGAAGATCAAGCATAAGGGGAACGGCAAGGAAGCGAAGCGTCTCATGTGCTGCTTCTTCGGTTACCAGATTGCCGAGCGCTGGACTGACACGATAGTCTCGATTTTCGTCGCGAAGTACATATCCCATCTCGACCAAGGTGCTGAGTATTCTGAAGACTGTCGACTTCGCAATTCCCGTCTTCCGCGTGATTTCATTCAAGCCGAGAACTTCCGAGCGCGCGAGTTGCTCGAGGACACGGAAGGTGCTGCGCACAACCGGAACTGAATACTTGCCGGCCTCACTTCGCTGTGCCGTGAAATTTTCCCTGGGGGGTGCGGACTTCGACCTTTTGGTAATCACATGGATAGCATCCCACCTCCGGCATTTGGTTTCAATTGGAAAACAGTGACGGATGGGAATAGTTTGTTGCTAAATCGACATCGGGCATCCATTTCGGTGTACCGAGTGGATGCCCGAGGGGGGCAGTTCGGGATTTTCGTATGTGGCAGGGCTGTTGATGGTGTCAGCGCGAAAGGTGACAATATCCGCGAAATAACCAGGTTTTAATAGACCTCGATGCTTCAATGCATATCGACCCGCGGGTTTGCCCGTGATCTTATGAACAGCACTAGAACAATCCAGCCAGCCTTGCTCCCGCGAGACGGAACCCAGCAACAGTGGAAAGGTGCCATGCAGACGTGGGTGCGGGCGACCCTTCACATAAAAGCCGTCGCTGATAATTGTCGCTAACGGATGGGTCAAACTTGCTCGCAGATTCTCAACACTCTGGTTGAAACAGAGCATATTGACATCACCTTCTTCTTCGACGAGCAAATCAAGCATCGCATCAACCGGTTCTTGTTGCCGACTGTTTCCGAGGTCTTTAAGTGTTTTGCCGATCGCACTTAAATTCGCCTTGCTTGCCACGGATGAGATGTAGATGTCGGACCATCGCCAAGGATTCGATTGTTCCACTTCCTCGCGGATTGACTTTCGGGTACATGCATTGCGTAATCTTGTCAGGAGCACCGGTATTCCGCCGTCGAGCGCGTTTTGGGGCAGCAATTGCGTCAGCACGGTCGAGCCCGCGATGTACGGGTAACAATCGAACTCCACATCGATCCCGTCGCAATGTGCTTGCTCTATATAATCAAGCGCCTTTCGTTGGAGATGCCAATTCGCGGCACCGACGGCCTGCAAATGCGATATCTGGAGCCTTACTCCACTTACTCGAGCAAGGTCGATCTGTTCTTTGACTGCTTCGACCAACCCAGAGAAATACGATCGAATATGACTGGTGTAGATCTTGTTCTTTCGCGCAGTCACACTACACAGGAGCTGCAGTTCTTCTGCGGGGGCACTTGAGCCCGGGGCGTACATCAGTCCTGTCGAGAACCCTGCCGCGCCAGCATCCAAGGCTTCGGCGAGCAGATCTTCCATGGATGAAAGTTCAGCGTCGGTTAACGCTCCCTGCTTGTTACCTGCGACGGCGATGCGGAGCGAACCATGTCCGACCAGGGAAACAACGTTCGCTGTGCGGCTTTTTTCGACGTCCCGGAGATAAGCGTCGGTCGAAGGCCAGCCCCAGTGATCATCACCACAGAAGATGCCATTGGCGAAAGAGCGAAGATCGGCGGCATTCTTTGCCGGAGGGTACGCTGAAAAGCCACAGTTGCCAACAACCTCGGTGGTTACTCCCTGACGTAACTTCTCGGTGCGACCCTCAACGACCTGCAGATCGGAATGAGTATGTGAGTCGATAAATCCAGGCGCGACGATCAGGCCAGTGCAATCCACGACGGTGGCGCCTGGGGAAGACAGGCCACGATCTACTCGCAGAATGCGATCGTCGTACGTCAGGACATCAGCCAGAAACGGTTCGCCGCCAGTGCCGTCGACGAGAGTGCCATTCCGAAAAAGATAGTGGCTCAAGCTGCCTCCTCGCGAAGTATATTGCTAATGAACCAAGTATATATCTATTGATTCACAGACTGATAGATTTGAAGGGGACGAAATGAGCGTAATCAAGCATCTCACTGTAAGCGACGCACCCTCGCCGAAGGGCGCGTACTCACAAGTAGTTCGTGCAGGTAATTTCTTGTTTGTTTCCGGGCAGGGCCCAATCGATCCTGTCTCGCAAGAGTTCAGGTTTAGTGGAATTCAGGACGAGACTAAACTTGCACTGGAGAACGTGGAGCGCATTCTGGTGGGCTGCGGAGCCAGCAGGAAGGATATTGTGAAGTCTAGCGTATTTCTGTCAGACGCTGGGGACTTTGAAGCGATGAACGACGTCTATGCTGAATTTTTTGTCGGCAGCGCGCCGGCTCGCACTACCGTGCAAGCGGTACTAGTAGAGCCAGGAATGAAAATAGAAATCGATTGCGTCGCGTACTTGCCAGAATAGTTGTAGAAGCGGCGTGCAGCGTGCGGTCACAGTGTCATCTTGCCGCACGCTCCACAGCCTGCAGAGTGCGCTCGATATCTTCATCGGAATGCGCAGTCGAGATGTACCACCGGCCATCAGGCAATGGAAGCACTCCCTCATCGAGCAATGAGAGCGCAAAGTCGCTGTATTTCTGCCTATCAACGCTAAGCAGATCTCGATAGTTATGGGGCTGCCTATCCGTGAATGATATGTGAAAAACAGGTCCTACTCCCGCGACACAAACCTCATGTCCACTCTTCTGGAGAGCGGTTCTGATACCGTCGCGCAATCTTTCGCCTAGAAGAAAGAGCTTGCAGTAGGTAACGCTAGACTCGCGCATAAGATAGTTGAGGGCCGCACGCGCCGCAGAGAGCGCAAGAGGATTTCCGTTGAGTGTGCCTGCATGCACCACTTCACCGCGGTTGATCAGCTCCATGAACTGCAGTTTGCCGGCAAGTACACTCAAAGGAGTACCCGCTCCAACGGCCTTAGCATATGTGGCAAGATCTGGCAGGACGTCGTAAAAGCCTTGTGCTCCTGAGATCCCTAAACGAAATCCTGTAATGACCTCGTCGAAAATGAGCAATGCACCGTGCTCCTGCGTGATAGTGCGCAGGAACTGAAGAAAACCAGTTTGCGGTGAGATGCAGCCACTATTGCACATAAGAGGTTCGCAGATGATTGCGGAGATCTCGCCCTTATGTAACGCGAACGCCGCTCGCACACTCTCGAAGTCATTCCACTGTGCAATGACTGTGCCGGTGGCCGGCACCTGACCCAGGCCTTCCGGACCTGGGCGGGTGGGGTCAGAATCAATCTGCTCTTGTGACGGATGGTAGCTCACCAGAACGCTATCGTCCCAACCGTGATAGTGACCCTCGAACTTAATGAACTTCCGCCGACCTGTGACTGCACGTGCGAGACGCAGGGCAACCTGGACGATCTCAGTACCACTGTTCGCAAAGCAAACCCGATCAGCGCAGGGAATCACTTGGGTCAGCATCTCTGCGACTTCGTACTCTAGCTCGTGCTGGGCACCAAAGGTTAGGCCTTTGCGCGCTGTTTCCTGAATGGCATCGATGATCGCGGGCGGAGCATTCCCAAGTATGTTTGGACCCCAGCCAAGGCTGTAGTCGAGATATTCGTTGCCGTCAACATCCCAGAGTTTAGAGCCTGTCCCGTACGAGAAGTACAGTGGATAGGGGCGTGCAGAGCGCCTTAAGCCGCTAGAAACGCCCCCTGCCAAACTACTGGACGCCCGGTGCCAACGTCTAAGCGAACCAGGGGTTTTGCTTCGAATATTTGCGTCTCGCAAGGAAGGAGAAAATGATTGAGTTTGCGCCGTTTGATCGCCCATGCCTGGTTCCTGGTATTCCTGTAATGAACCGCCTGTGTTCCATGTGATACGAGTCTGTTATAGTGAAGGGCCAGGTCGGATAAAGTCAAGTGAGTACGTGGTCTCATTTTTAAAGTGAACTCATTTGTGGGCGCGCACTCAGTTTCTATCAGCAAAATCGCGACACGGAGGGATGTTTGTCTGATTCTGCGGCGCCAATAGAATTCAAGAGAGTTCTCGGATTATGGGACCTTGTTTTTTATGGCATCGTGTTGATCCAACCAATAGCTGCCGTGGGCCTATTCGGCGTTGCCCAGCAGCTCTCGCATGGACACATGGTGACGACGGTGCTCATTGCGATGTTTGCAATGATGCTTACTGCAGTAAGTTACGGCAGAATGGCTTCGGTCTATCCCTCGGCCGGTTCAGCGTACACCTATGTGTCGCGCGGATTGAATGCGAACCTTGGGTTTCTAGCTGGGTGGGCTATGGTGCTGGACTATTTGATAGTGCCGATCGTCAGCACCATCTATGCCGCGCTAACGCTGACTCGCATGGTGCCCTTCGTGCCGTATGCGGCATGGGTGTTGCTCTTGGGCATATTCACTACGGGGTTGAATCTGCGTGGGATTCGTTCTACCGCTAAATGGAACATCATCCTCCTGTTTGCTATGTGTGCGGTAATTTGCGCGTTCTTCGTGATGGCTATAAGGTACCTCGTTCGCGGTGGCGGAGCTCCCGCGTTGTTCAGTTTGGAGCCGATTTACAACAAAAGCACTTTTCATCTTCGTGAAGTGTTTACGGCGACCTCTTTCGCGGCGTTGACATATATCGGCTTCGATGGCGTTACTACTCTTGCAGAAGAAGTCGACAATCCGCGACGGAATGTACTAATCGCAACTGTATTGGTGTGCGCGATCACGGGCATTTTGAGCTCTGTGCAAATCTATCTCGCTGCACGTATTTGGCCTTCGTACGACAACTTTCCGAATGTAGAGACTGCATTCTTGGATGTGTGCGGTCGTGCTGGCGGTGCATGGCTCTTCCAGGCAATGGCCATTGCCCTCTTGGTAGCCTGCGTCGGCAGTGTACTCACCGGCCAGCTAGGCGCAGCGCGCATACTGTACGGAATGGGCCGCGATGGCGTGTTGCCTCGTCGTACCTTTGGAAAGCTCAATGAAAAGAGCACACCCGCTTTTAATATCCTTCTCATTGGCGCAATCACGGCGTGCGGGTCACTGACGATGAACTATGAGCACGCGGCAGAAGTACTTAATTTTGGGGCTTTTATCGCCTTCATGGGAGTCAATGCGGCGGTGATGAAGACGTTCTATCGTCACGGTCGAGAGCGCAGTGTATTGCGCGACTTGGCCGCGCCTGCAGCCGGTCTGCTGTTCTGCGCAGCGATCTGGTGGAGTCTGCCTATTCTTGCCAAATGGATCGGGTTCGTGTGGCTTTTGCTGGGTGTAGTCCATTTAGCAGCGCTTACTCACGGTTTCCGTGAATCACCGGCGCAACTAGACTTTGCATCGTCATCAGGAGGAGGGAGAAGGAATGGATCTTCGACGGAGTGAGATGGCGCCAGTTGCTGTGATCGGCCTTGGATTGATGGGACGGAGCATAGTGGCTTGCTTACTTGCCGCCGGCCATCGCGTGACTGGCATTACGAACGACATGGATGCCAGCTCTCTTACGCCCAGGCGAATTGAGGAGCTGCTGGGTGAGATGCACGAAGAAGGGCTTATAACCGCGTCAGTAAGAGGAGCCTTCAGCCAGTTTGAGATGACTTCGGAACTGTCTGAGATTGCGGACTGTGAGCTCGTCTTCGAGTCTGTTACGGAGGATCTCGCCCTGAAGAAGGAGATTCTGCAGAACGTAGAAGGCGTTGTAAGTTCAACCTGCATACTCGCGTCAAATACCTCTGCGATTCCGGTGTCGCTGTTGCAGGATGGGGCACGCCACCCCGAGCGCATCCTCGGTATTCATTGGGACGAACCAGCCCATGTGACGCGTTTCATGGAGATCATTCCGGGCAACGCCACGTCCCATGACTGCCTAGATCGAGTCGCGCGACTAGCGCCTCTATGGGGAAAAGAGCCGTCGACTCTTCGCAAAGAAATTCGCGGGTTCATCGCCAATCGTATCTCATACGCCATGTTTCGCGAGGCCTGCAATCTAGTGGATAACGGCGTCTGCACAGTGGAGGATGTGGATCGTTCGATGCGAAATGACGTGGGCTGGTGGATTCCGTTTGCAGGTCCCTTCCGCTATATGGATCTAATGGGGGTCGAGGGATATCACCGCGTCATGGCCGACCTTTTGCCAGAACTCTCGACGGAAAAGGGTATTCCCCGACTAATGCGTGATGTCGTTGAAAGCGGTGGACGAGGCATTTCCAACGGCCGTGGCTTCTACAACTATACGGAGGATGAAGCTCGGGCATGGGAAAAGCGATTCGTCGCGTTCAACTACAAGATTAGGCGGCTGACTGCGGAATAGTAGAGAGTCCTTGTTAATTCACATCACACCGTTCCATGTGCGCGTTAAAGACACCTCGCAGGAAGCAAGACCACGCTCTATGTTAACGAAGGACTCAGATCTTCCTTGCGAACTCGGGAGACGTCGTGGATTACAAACGAGGCGTGCATGAAGGTAAATGAGATTTCGACGCCAGCTGTTGTCGTAGATCTGGATATCGTAAACCGCAATCTCACACGCATGGCGGGGTATTGCCGCAAATACGATATCTCGCTGCGGCCCCATACTAAGACACACAAAACCGTTGAGGTGGCAAAGCTGCAGCTTGAATTGGGCGCCGTTGGTCTCACGGTTGCTAAGGTAGGCGAAGCCGAGGTCATGTCGAATACAGATGCAGCCGAGATCCTGGTGGCCCACCCGATTATCGGTGATGAGAAGCTACGCAGGCTCGCTAAAGTGGCTGCCACGACAGAAGTCATTGTTGCAGTGGATTCGCTCCAAGTGGCAGCGTCACTCTCCCGTATCGCCCGTGAATGTAGATGCAGATTTGGCGTAGTTGTCGAGTTCGATTCAGGGTCACAACGCTGCGGCGTTGCGGCCGGCAGAGAATGCGCTGAGCTGGGGAGTGCAGTGCGCCAATTTCCGAACCTAAAGTTGCATGGCGTGATGACCTATCTCGGAAGTGTTTGGGGCACCGAGGAAGAACGAGCAGCAGAGATTCGACATTGTACGCTTGACGTCACCGAAACTATCAACGCGTTTCGCTCCGCTGGTCTTCCTCTTACCACCGTCTCAGCAGGTTCCACGCCCGCCGCCGAGCTGTGCCATCTTGTCCCCGGAATCACAGAGATACGTCCAGGAACATACGTTTATAACGACCTAAACACCTACTATCAGGGGCTATGCACGTTGGATGACTGCGCTGTCAGGGTGGTCACGACAGTGGTATCTACGGCTGTGCCCGGTAACGTGGTGATAGACGCAGGATCTAAAACGCTCTCGTCAGACGCTCTGAGCGCCGGATCAAAGCACGGCTACGGACAGGTGATGGAGGATAGGCGCGCAACCCTGTCGAAGCTCAACGAAGAGCATGGATATGTTTTGGCGCCTGATCTGGCTCAGTTGGCGGTCGGGCAAGTGCTCACCGTCATTCCGAATCACGTCTGCACATGCATCAATATGCATGACGAGGTCTTTCTCTCCCGGGGTGGAGAGATAGTCGGATCGTGGCAAGTCGCCGCCCGCGGCAAAGTGTGCTGAAAACCCACTAGCGACCCGGCAATAAGGCTGTGTTTCATATGAGAGACAGGAAGATTTGTATTGACACGATAGTCAATTGGCATATATCACTCTTGAGTCGAACCATAGACGACCTGTCTTCGCAGCAAATCGCACAGAGTCGTTCGGAGTGTGTCCAATCCTTCATCGAGGTTGTTACGGGATGCCCGGCAAAAAAGTACTGACCGCCTCATTTGCAGTTTTTGTCATGTGCTCTGTGCTGTTGATCAATGCACAGCAACTCACAGCCACACTGACCGGATCGGTGACGGATGCGTCGGGTGCTTTGATAGTGAACGCCATGGTAACGATCTTCCAAAACGGCGTGAATGGTGTCCCCCGGGTCGTCCACACGGATGCGGGTGGAAGCTACACGGCAACAAATTTGGCTGCCGGCAACTACACGATCACTTTCACTTCCGATGGTTTCAAGACGTACACTGCGCAGAATGTGATTCTTAACGTAGCGCAGACCCGTTCCCTCGATGCGATACTACAAACAGGCGCTCTTGCAGAGACGGTCACGGTTCAGCAGAGTTCTGTCGCGTTGAACACGACAACTAGCGAACTTGCCGGTACTATCTCAGGGACCCAAGTCCGAGAACTTGAGCTGAACAACCGCAATTTCGAAGAGTTGGTGACCTTACAGCCAGGCGTCGTGAGCGGCTTGCCAGATGAGGTGGGCTTCGGACTGAATAATGTGACGACGGTCTCCGTTAACGGGGCACGTTCGACGGCCAACAACTGGACGATCGACGGAGCGAGCATAAATGATAGCGGTTCGAATAACGTCATTCTGAATGTCCCAAGCATAGACGCAATCCAAGAGTTTACGCTTGAACGAAGTACCTACGATGCAGGCTACGGCCGCAGCGGCGGTGGGCAAGTCCTCGCTGCCACTAAATCGGGAACCAGCGATTTCCATGGCGATGTGTATGAGTTTGCTCGCAACACGCTATTCAACGCGAACAGCTACTTTGGCAAACAAACCGGCCTACCACGAGGTATTGAGCATTACAATAACTACGGCTTCACGCTGGGTGGCCCTGTTTATATTCCAAAGATATACAACACGGGCAGGGCAAAGACATTCTTCTTCTGGTCCGAAGAGTGGCGGAAGGTCAGCGCACCGACGACGGTGAGCCTCCCCGCTGCTACGACAGATCAACTGAACGGCGTTGTCTCAGGCCATGTAAACAGCGCGACCCCGGGATGTATCACTTATGACGCTTCGACCGACCGCAGCACCATTAGTCCCGCTTGCTACAGCAAAAATGCCACCGTATATTTAGCCAACATATTTGACAAGTTTCCCAATAACAATGCTGGCAATTACGTCGCCACGTATTCGTCACTCAACAATTACCGGCAGGATTTACTCCGCATAGATGAGGACCTCAACCAAACGGTCCACATCTTTGCACGAGGGATGCAGGACGCTATTCCTCAAAATTTCAGCCAAGGCCTATTCGTAAGCAGCAATTATCCAGGTGTCGCCGATACGCTGGTAGAGCAACCAGGGAAGAACGTGGTTGCGAACCTGACGTGGACAATTTCCCCGCGCATGGTGAATGAGGTCGAATTTGCCTATACGCAGGGCGAAACCAAAGCAGGCTACGGCTCAGACGCGATTGCGAATTCTCCAGCCGTGGCACGAGCGCTTACAAACAATACGGCATATCCGGATCCATATGGTCGCATTCCTGCTATCTCCTTTACGAGCGGTACCATCTCGGGGTACAACCCAGGAAACGCGCCATATCACGACCACACGCTCGATAGGACCATCTTTGACAACTACTCCCTAAGCCTGGGAAGACATACGTTGCGCGCCGGAGGAACTGTCAGCTTTATGCTGCAAACGGAAAATGCCTCCCAGGGCTACGCAAGCTTTAACTTCAGCACGTGGCAAGATTTTCTTCTTGGCAATGCCTCTACCTATACCCAACCTAGTCGCGACATCTATCCAGACCTGCACTATTACAACACAGAAGCATATGTGCAGGACGACTGGCATATATTGAAACAACTCACCCTGAACCTCGGTATGCGGTATAGCTATTTCCCGTCTCCAACTGACATCAGCAATACTCTGAATAATTTTGACCCCTCGCTCTATGATCCCCTCAAAGCTCCGGCGATCGATCCTCTCAGTGGCGACTTCATTGCGGGACAGGCGGTCACTCCCTCAACCTATGTGAATGGGATAATTTTTCCGACTGGAGGCTCTTGTACGCAGGCCAGGGCCATAGCGCCGGGGGTGACCTGCTCGCCGTATGGGGCACGCGTCAATCCCAGCTCGAATCGAAACTATGGACCTAGATTTGGATTTGCCTTCACTCCTGACTCGTCAGGCAAGGTCGCGCTTCGCGGCGGATACGGCATCTTTTACGATCGGACGCTGAATGGCATCTGGGAACAAAATGCATTTATGGACCCCCCACTGGTCCAGACGGCGACGTATAACAATACGCAATTCGACAACCCTGTCGCAGGCACGTTGAGCGGTTCGCTTGGACCTAACGCGATCCACTCAACCGGAGATCCCATCTTCAAGGTCCCTTCCTACATGGCGTACAATTTGTCTGTTCAGGGAGAGGTGACGCATAACACCAAGGTGGAAGGTGCGTATGTCGGATCAGTCGGAAGGAATTTGATAGGTGAGCGCGATATCAACCAGCCGACCGTTGCAGCCAGAGAAGGAAATCCTAGTGCGAGCGTCAATGCAATCAGGCCTTATCAGGGATATTCATATTTCCAGGAAATAGTCCCCGCCTTCAGCAGCAACTACAATTCCCTGCAACTATCTCTAAATCACCGCAGTCAGAATGGTCTGACGCTGGGCGTGGCCTATACATGGTCGAAAAACCTGACCAACCAATCGACTGATCGTGGCACCGCAAGTACAAATACGTACAATCCGGGCTTAGATTACGGACTGGCTTCCCTCAATCAGCCTCAGGTGCTTGTAGCCAACTACGTCTATGAACTGCCCTTCTATAAGGGTGAACATGGGATATTAGGGCATCTTCTGGGCGGCTGGCAAGTTTCTGGAATCACACAATTCGAGTCAGGTACATCTCTAACGGCGACCCAGGCCAATGATCCGTTTGCTTGTATTACGCCAGCCGGTGGTGGCGGCGGTTGTGTGACTGGCACATACCCGGGTGGACTCGGAATAGCAGACCCGAACGGTCACATTGCTCCCCGCCCGGATCGGATCGCTCCGGTGCATTTGGTGAAGAAGCAGGCCGAGTGGTTCAGCACAGATTCATTTGTACCTGCAGTTGGTCACTTCGGCAGCCAAAGCAATGGAAGCTTTCTTGGGCCAGGTCTCGACAATTGGGATATCGGCGCAATGAAGCAGATCAAGTTTGAAGGTCGCTTTATGTTACAACTGCGCGGCGAGTTCTTCAACGCATTCAACCACACTAATTTTAGCCAGGTTGACACTGGCGTCAACGATCCAAGCTATGGGCAACTCATTGGTACTCATCTTCCACGCAACATTCAACTTGCTGGCAAATTATATTTTTAAGGCTCAAGCGGTTGTGTGATGTTGTCATTTATTGGTAGACCAGTTGATGCTATGTGGCGCGATGTCAGAGTAAGAAATATCTCAGGAGACCGAAATGTCTATTCACCGTCGGCAATTTATCGGAAGAGCGGCTGCTGTCGCCGCAACGTACGGCCTTTCGCGCCCAATCATTGGCCAAGTCTGTCCTGCTAAAACGGGAACCGTTCGTGACAAGGTGTGGGTATTCTGTAATCCTGTTAATGCTGACTACGGGATGGTTCGTGCGCGATCCGTAATGTCACCGCTTGAGAGCGCGGTCTATCTCGGTGCGCCAAACATCATTATGGCCAACCAATATCCGGGGCCTGGGCAAGAGGGATGGTACAAGCCATGGGAGCCACCGTTCGAACTGTATGCTTTCCCGATGAAGATATTGAAGCGTGTGTCGTGGTCGATTGTCGGAGCGAGCGGAATTACGAAAGACAGTGAGAGAAAGCAGGTCATACAGATGGCTAAACATACGCCCAACTTTGTTGGCGTGTATATGGATGATTTCTTTCGGGACGATGGAAACAAGGCTAGCCTGAGTGTCAATGAACTGCGGGGTTTGCAGCAGCAGCTGAAGAGCCCGGAGAAAAATCTGGACTTATACGTCACGCTTTACACGAGGCAATTAAGCCTCCCGATTGCTGACCATCTTTCTCTTATTGACGTCATTACACTATGGACTTGGGAAACCGATGAGTTGGCAAATCTGGAGCAGAATCTGCAAAAACTGGAGAAATTGGCTCCGAAGGCGCGAATCATGTTAGGCTGCTTTACCGCAGCAAATAATGGAAATGCGACACCCGCATGGACTCCCCTCCCGGTTTCTGCTATGCAACGCCAATGTGAGCTAGGATTGCGGTGGCTCCGCGAGGGCAGAATCGCGGGAATTATTATCTATGGCAACTTCATGGACCTAAACTGGGACTCCGTTGAATGGGCGCGGGAATGGGTCAAACAGGTTGGGGAGACAAAACTCTGATCTGGAGGTGGTCCCGTAGAGTTCACGACCAGCTCTCAGGCAAAGAGAACTGGTCTAACACGATGGATGTTCCTAGCGCCGGCGGCAGTTAAGCCGATAGTGTCTATGGCGAATGGCTGCCCTTCACGTCTAGTCAACTGCACGGTTGAGAAGTCCGCAGGGACGTCAAGGTTCCGATTGCCATAGGTAAAGACTTGTGACATACCGGGTGTCTCCGCCTGAAGTCTTGAGCTGCATGTCTGCCATGTTCTACAAACCGATTGTGAGTCATTGCCGCGGCCAGATGGAAGCTCGGAGCATTGCAGCCTTCGGCGACGTCTCTTGACTGTGCAACGCGATAGAAACCACAGCCAAGCGAAAGGATGGATACTAGCTTTCCTGGAGACTCCGGTTGGTCGGTGAACTGAACAAGCGCGAAGCCCTCAATTAACCGTTTGAGCAGGAAATTCTGCAACAATGGATCTTTCAGAAGACACATCGATCGCGGTGTGGTGGCGTGGAATGACGCGGCCGGTGCCTGCGGGTTGCCTCAGTACGGAGACGGTTTTTCCGCCGACTGCGACGGTCGTTCGGAAAGGCCGCGGTCTCTCGATGAAGCCTCCGGAAGACGCAGCGGAGTGCGGTTTACTTTGAATGTCCACAGAAGATGAAAGAGTGGACGCTCCCTTTGCACCCATTCGTTTGACAGGACCTCTTCATGAACGCTGCAACACTGTTTCCTATTCTGCAAAGTTCACCAAGCTCCGATGACAGGCATCCGCACGAGAAGTTCTCCGACTCGGAGCGACTCGAGGCGAGGTTACGCGAAATGGTCCGAGGTGATGTGCGGTTCGATGTTGCCTCGCGGGCACTGTATGCGACTGACGCTTCAAATTACCGTCAGGTCCCGATTGGAGTGGTACTGCCCCGTGACAAAGAGGACGTGATCGCCACAGTGGCCGCATGCCGAGAATTTGGCGCGCCCATCTTGTCACGCGGCGGTGGAACTTCCCTCGCGGGCCAGTGCTGTAACGTAGCCGTCGTCTTGGACTATTCCAAATACATGTACGCCATCTTGGAGCTTGATTCTGGTACGAGACTGGCTCGCGTCCAGCCCGGGATCGTCCTTGACGCTCTGCGGGAGGAATCAGAGAAGCATGAGCTCACCTTCGCGCCCGACCCAGCTACCCACAACCGCTGCACTCTTGGTGGCATGATTGGCAACAATTCCTGTGGCGTTCATGCGCTGATGGGTGGCAAGACGGTTGACAATATCGAGGCACTGGAGATTCTTCTCTATGATGGCACGCAAATGCGGGTGGGACGAACGACTGAAGAGGAGCTGCTCGAGATCATCAAAGCAGGTGGCCGTCGCGGACAGATTTATGCCGATCTTAAGCGTCTTCGCGATACGTATACCGATCTCGTAAGGGAGCGTTTCCCTGATATCCCACGCCGCGTTTCTGGCTACAATCTCGATCAACTTCTGCCGGAGAACGGTTTTAACGTCGCTCGGTCGCTCGTCGGCACCGAGGGCACCTGCGTTACGATTCTTGAAGCAATCTGCGAACTGAAGCCCAGCCCGCAGCACCGTCGACTCGTGGCGCTCGGCTTTGAAGACGCATTCATAGCGGCGGATCATGTACCCGCAGTGCTGGCATTGAATCCCATCGGCCTTGAGGGATTTGACGGTCTACTTGTTGACTTCATGCGCCTGAAGAATCTTGTCGCAGATGATGTCGGGCTGCTCCCTCCTGGGCGTGGCTTCCTTCTCTGCGAGTTTGGCGGCGACAGCCCGGACGATGCCGATCGCATGGCCGATGCCCTGATTCGAGCTGCGACTACATTTGATCAGGTGCCGGCCGTCACAGTCTTCTCGCCTGAAGAAGCGATCCGTGTGTGGAGGGTTCGCGAAGCCGCGCTGGGCGCTTCGGTATTTGTCCCCAATGAAGCAATTGGTTGGGAGGGCTGGGAAGATTCTGCCGTCGCGCCGGCGAGCCTCGGTCGTTATCTACGCGAACTCTTCGCGCTGATGGATCGCTACGGCTATCGCTCTCCCATGTACGGGCACTTCGGCCAGGGTTGCGTTCACCTGCGCATCAACTTCAATCTGACGACGGCAAGCGGCGTCGCGAGGTTCCGTGGGTTCCTCGACGAAGCTGCCGAAATCGTGCTCAAGTATGGAGGATCATTCTCCGGTGAGCACGGCGACGGCCAGGCGCGGGCTGCGCTATTGCCGAAGATGTTCGGCCCGGAGCTGATGCAGGCTTTTGCCGAGTTCAAAGCGGTGTGGGATCCCACCAATCGCATGAACCCAGGCAAAGTCGTAGATCCGATAGCGGTCTATGATCCCTCCGAGAATCTACGTATTGGGCTCGAGTACAAACGAGCACAGCCTGCCACCTGGTTTGACTACTCCGGCGATGGAGACTCCTTCGCCGAAGCTACCTCACGCTGTGTCGGGGTCGGCAGTTGCCGTAAGCAGGACCATGGCACCATGTGCCCCAGCTACATGGCTACGCGCGAAGAAAGGCACTCCACCCGCGGCCGGGCACATCTGCTCTGGGAGATGATGCAAGGTGATGTACTCAAGAACGGTTGGCGCAGCAATGAGGTCAAAGAAGCGCTAGAGCTGTGTCTTTCTTGTAAGGCGTGCAAGAGCGAGTGCCCGGCGAACGTCGATATGGCGAGTTGGAAATCGGAGTTTCTTGCGCATTATTTTGAAGGCCGTGTTCATCCGCTTTCGCATTACGCCTTTGGCTTCATGGATCAGTGGGCGAAGCTGGCTTCCGTGTCGCCGCGAATGGCTAATTTGCCCGTGCGCATCCCGGGTGTAGCGACACTCGTCAAGAAGGCCCTCGGTATTGCGCCACAACGTCAGCTCCCCGCTTTCTCCGCGAGGAGTTTCCGCAAAGAGTATCAGCCAACTGGGCGCGATATTACGAAGAGAGGCGGGTCTGTGCTTCTCTGGGCCGACACTTGGAACAACTACTTCCATCCCGAGGCATTGCACTCGGCGGTCAAGGTGCTGACCGAGGCCGGAAACAATGTAGAAGTGCCGAAACGGCACATCTGCTGCGGCCGTCCTCTTTACGACTTCGGATTTCTCGACGAGGCCCGCAAGTACCTCCTGAGCATCCTCGACGCATTAGAACTGGAGATTCGAGCGGGCATTCAAGTGGTCATGCTCGAACCGAGCTGCGCGAGCGTGTTCAGGGACGAGTTGCTCAAGTTCTTCCCGAAAGAAGAGCGGGCTGCACGACTTAGTCGACAGACAGTGATGCTCAGCCAAGTGCTGGCTAACAATACCGTGGGCTGGCATCCACCGCAGATGTCCGGTCGTCGCATCATGGTTCACGGCCACTGCCACCAAAAAGCACTGATGACAATGGACGACGAAATGGCCCTGCTTCGCTTGACGGGCGCGAATGTTGATCTCTTGGATTCAGGCTGCTGCGGCATGGCTGGGCCGTTCGGTTTCGAGAAGCAGGCATTTGATGTGTCGCAGCGACTTGCTGAGCGGGTCCTTCTTCCCGCAGTGCGCGCCTCTGCCGATGACGACCTGCTCGTGACAAACGGATTCAGTTGCCGGGAGCAGATCAAGCAGAACACGAGTCGCAATGCCGTTCATCTTTCCCAGGTTCTTGCCGGAGACTGCCGATGATCATGCCAGGTCGAGCATAGGAGGATGGTACAGCTGATCGCCGATTACGCCTGGGGCGCTCTCTTTCGAATGCTTTCCGCACTACGCGGCGGACCGGAAGTCTTTCCCGAATTGTGGCAGACGACATCACGCTCGTTTGACCTGCAATGGACTTCAATCCAATTTAAGAGGACACCGTGAACCAAATCGACCTGAATCACCGTTCAGCCATTATTCGGGCGGAGCCAAGGCTTTGGCTAATCGATCGCCAAACGGCTCGTGGCGTCCGGTGCCCTCGGTATCCCTGTGGGATCGAGAGCGTGAGCTGCTCCAATTCGCACAGAGCTCGCTTACGGGGTCGTCTCGGGTGGATGCATTGACAAGTCTGACGCAGACACTGTCAATGCGGCAATGTCCGGCTCGAAACCAACAAGAACGCGGCTGAGATTCGCTACTGTCTCCGTGATCTTGGCAAGCACCGGATCGCCCACAGAGGCGAGAGCTTGTTTTGCGATGCCGCGCATAGCCGCTTGCTACAGGTCGAAAGGGTGAGTGCAATCACGACGCGGGTTTTGTCGGCGGAGAACACTTTTACTACTGCCGCGGTCTTCGGCCTGAGTGGCGGTCGCGTTACCTGCTGATTCTACTACCAACATAAAGGAGAGGCTTTGAAGCTGCTACGTTTTGGAGAGGTTGGAAAAGAGCGTCCAGGAATGCTGGACAAGGAGGGAAGGACCCGAGATCTCTCCGGAGTGATCACGGACATCACAGGCGCAATCTTCTCTTCGCCAACACTTAAAAAGATGAAAGCACTCGATCCCCTTGAGCTTCCGCTGGTAAAGGGCAATCCTCGCTTGGCGCCCTGTATTGGGTCGGTCGGCAAATTCATATGCATTGGCCTGAATTACTCCGACCATGCGGCGGAATCAAACATGCTAGTGCCAAAGGAACCGGTGGTTTTCATGAAAGCGACTTCATCCATCATTGGGGCAAATGATGACGTGATGATCCCTCGCGGGGCAGAAAAGACCGATTGGGAAGTGGAGTTGGGAGTAATCATTGGAGTCGAAGCCAAATACGTGAGCGAAGCAGTTGCCCTGTCCTATGTGGCCGGATACTGTGTTATTAACGACCTTTCAGAGCGAGCCTTTCAGTTAGAGGGCACGGGGCAGTGGGTCAAGAGAAAAAGCGCCGATACGTTCGGCCCCATTGGGCCGTGGCTCGTCACCGCAGATGAAGTGCCGGATCCTCAGAACCTCCGACTCTGGCTCGAAGTTGACGGTCACCGCTATCAGGACGGTTCCACAAAGACGATGATCTTTGGCGTGGCTCACCTTGTTGCGTATTTGAGCCGCTTTATGAGTTTGCAGCCCGGAGACATCATTTCCACTGGTACGCCACCGGGCGTTGGCTTCGGACAAAATCCTGGGATTTACCTCCGGCCGGGGAATGTGATGAGGCTAGGGATAGAAGGTCTTGGTGAACAGCAGCAGACGGTTGTCCCATTCCATCTCTATCCGAATTGAGCAAGGGGCCAGTCCACAGGAACGGCTAAGCGCATTGGCCTGAAGTTAACAGTTGAGATGCCTGACGAAGAGCTGACTTGTAATAGGAGACAGTTAGCGCCGAACATACTCCAAAAGCAGCTTCCAATGGCAGCTAACTCCAAGTAAATCTCGGGGGCTTCGGCTCGTCGTCGCCGGCTGTTAAACCGACAGGCTGGAGGATCCGACTGAGAAATGCTCTTTATAGTCTGGGATCGATCGCTTCGCTTTCCAGCGCCAACACTCCGAAGACGCACTCATGCGTTCTGCGCAGTGGTTCCTTGCGAACAGAACGCTCCAAGACCTCGACACCCAAAGCAAACTCTCGGCTGGCGAGTGATCGCTTCGCGCCCACCGCTCTCGATTTTAGGCGATCGAGATTGCAGGGGAGGAGGTACTCCGGCCCGTAGATGATCCGCAGGTATTCCGGACCGCGGCACTTGATCGCTGGCTGAACAATGCCGCGGGGCTTAATGGACCCCGCAAGCTGATCAATGGTCGGTGCCGTATCGCCGGCTTGTTGGCTTCGCGCGGAGGGCATATATCGTGCAGCAATGAACAGCGCAAGCGAGAGAGCCATAACGCGCACTTTCTTCATCATTCGTAGTCCATTCCAGCCATAGCGCACATCGTCGCTCGCACTTAGGGATGGCCAGTGCGGAAACAGCAATGTTCCGGCAAACTCTAGACACTCCGCGGAGAATGCGTCATGGTGTCACTGAACCACTCGCGATTGGTGCTCTTGCACCAGACGCCGTTCTCACCGGCACGAGACGGCCGATTCATCTTGTTCAGGACCGTCGACGTTGACAATCACTTACCCCAGGATCAAAATCCTTCGTCTGAACGAGCCGCCGAGGGCGGCCTGGTGCATCTGCACCATCGGGGTGACCTGAACGCGGCATTAGAATCCCGTCAGTGCGTTTTGTTTGATCGCGGAACCACTTACGCGGCAATTTCAGGCGTGGAGAAACGAATATATTGTGACGGGTATGGAATCCATTCGCGTGCTGGTGGTCGATGATCACCCGGTTGTTCGTCGCGGTCTGCACAGTATGCTCGACGGCGAGTCAGGGATCAGGATCGTCGGAATGGCCAGTTCGGGCAAAGAGGGTCTGGAACTCACGGAGAAACTGAAGCCCGACGTTTTGCTGCTCGACCTCCGCATGTCCGATATGGGAGGCGTGGATGTCATCAATGCCCTGCGGATTGCTAAAAACGAGTGTAAGGTTCTGGTTCTCACCAACTACCAGCTTGATGAAGACATTTTTAATGCCATTGAGGCAGGAGCTCTGGGTTACCTGGTCAAGAGCGCATCGCAGGAAGAAGTCATAGAGGCCATTAGGGCGGTTAGCCAGGGCCGACGACGGATTTCCAATGCACTAGCCACGCGTCTTGCCGAACGCATGGTTCGTTCCGCGCTCAGTCCCCGAGAGCAGGAGGTTCTCGAACTGGTGGTAGACGGGCTGACCAACAAAGAGATCGCCCGCGCACTGGGCATCAGTGACATCACGGCAAGAAATCACGTCATCAGCCTTCTCTCAAAGCTAGATGCCAAGGACAGGACGGAGGCGGCCACGATTGCACTCCGCCGCGGACTCGTCCACCTGAAGGAATGAAGGCCTAATTCCACTGATGAGGATCACGCCAAGCCGATTGATTCGACCGTTTGTCGCTGTGGTGCTGGGCGGCAGTTGCGGTTGTGTCCTTGCTTTCGTGCCCACCTTGGGTAAACCACCATCGCCGCCTGTGATCGCCTTTATCGCCCGAACGAGTGGCACCAATTTCACTGAAGACATGCGCAGGGGGGCCCAGGCGGCCGCGCAAAGCGCTGGATATCAGATTTACTGGAATGCTCCGACGAGAGAAGACGATGTGGATCGACAAATACGCATCGTTCAGGGCGCGGTTGAGCGTGGAGCACGAGCGCTCATTCTGGGACCGACGAATGCATGGGGCGTTCTCACTCTCGTCAATGAGCTGATAGCCCGTCGCCTGCCTATAATTTTCGTTCAGGCCGATCCGGCAGAGCCGACCGGTGCGTATCTCACATCTGTAACGCCCGACCAGGATCAGTTTGGCAGAGTGGCTGCCGAGCGGGTAGCACAGGTAGTTGGGAAGAGTGGACAGGTTGCGATTGTTGGTGTTGACCGCGGGATACCGGAGACGCTCGCCCGAGCCAATAGTTTCCTAAGAGCAATGGCGGAATACCCGGAGATAAGAGTGGTTACTGAAACGCGTGGAGCAGTGCAGACCATGGAGGCAGAACAGAGCGCACGCGAGCTGGTCAGCGCATTTCCAGACCTTAAAGCGATTTTCGCAGTCAGCGCGAATGCGACTCAAGGTGTGATGCTTGCGCTGCAGGACATTGACCCACGCCGTACTATCTTGCTAATTGGGTCTGACCGGGATCTATTTCTCGCAATGAATTTGCATCAGGGAAAGCTTGATTCTTTGGTTACGGTGGATGGATATCGGATGGGGTATCTCGCGGTGCAGGCGGCTTTAGTCGGAATAAGAGATCGATCCCTTCCCGCTCCTGAGAAGCTGCCGGTGAGACTTCTCACACGAGAAAGCCTCCGACGTGGTGATTATTGAGTTCAGAAAGCAATGACTATTACTGATAGCGCCGTTGATGCTTGACCTGGAAAACAACATCACCGCGGATGGCATGATGCCGATGAAACCGCTCTTACGCGATCTGCTTGTCTTCGCTGTTGCGGCTTTCGCGGGTCTATTCCTTACCCTCGGCATTCTCCACGTATTGCATTCTCCTGGCCGAGGTCTGCCTTACCATGACGATTTCGCGGCCGGGGACGCCTCTGGATGGGTAGCCCACGATGGCAACTGGACGGTTCAGTCCGGCGTGATGGTCAATGAGTCCAATGAGCGTGGAGCCAAGCTCGTGACCGGATCGCCGTACTGGAAAGACTATGCATTGGACGCTGATATCGCGCTCAGCAACACAGGCGATGCGGGGGTCATTGCGAGGGTCTCGGACGCCGAGCCGGGCGTCGATTCCTATAGCGGCATTTATGTAGGTCTCCGGGTTCGAGACGAATCTCTGGTCGTCGGCGTAGCGAATCACGGATGGAATGAACTGGCGGCGACTCCATTACCACATCGCATTGTCTCGAACGCCTGGTACCACCTGCACTTGGAGCTCCACGGTTGCACGCTGAAAGTCCTAACCTGGCCGAATGAACATAAGGAACTCGTCGCGCTGAACAGAAATCTGGCTCCATGCCCGGCGCGCGGGAAAATTGGGCTGCGCTCGTACGATTCCGGAGGGCAATGGAAGAATATTCATGTGGCCGAATTGAAAGGGCAAGCCGGGGCTTTGTAGATCTCCGCAACACGGTATGGCTGGATTGGCATCGTCCGTTATCGCCTTCATCGCAATCGTTGCTGCCGCTGTTCTGGGCGCTCCGCGCGACACTTCAGTCACATCCATCGCCCAAACCGCCGCGCTTCCCCAAGTGAATGGTGCGCCAGTTACCCTGCGGGCGACGCTCACGCTCAATGGCAATCCCGCCTATATTCAGGACTCCACAGGCGGGGCAGCCGTCGAAGGCCTGACCGCACAAGGATTCAGAATCGGCGATGAACTGTTGATCACCGGAACTGCCAACGAGACAGAAGCCGGTCTTGTGCTCAAGCGTAGTCGAGCAGAATTGTTGTGGCACGGCACTCCGGTTCCTCCGCTATCGGTAACTGCCGACGAGGCCGCTCTAGGCAAGTTCGCCGGGCTGCTGATTGAAGTCAATGGCGACTTGGTTGGCACTGAGAAGCACGGCCAGGAAACCTGGCTCCGTCTGTGGAGCGGACATCAGCAATTTCTGGCACGGCTCGCTTCTGGCCAAGGAAATTCGCTGCTGCCCAAAATGAAAATTGGCTCAATCCTGCGCCTGCGCGGTATCTGTTCCGTTCTGCCACGAGACACGCGATACCAAGGTGGATTCGCAGTCCTGTTGCGCTCTGGCGAGGATGTATCTGTAATCTCCGGTCCGCCGTGGTGGAACGTAACTCATCTACTTGAGATGACAGTTCTTCTCGTCGTTTTGATCGCGACGGGCCACATCATGCTGGTTCAGATGCTCAAGGCACGGTTCCGAGCCATTATGGCGGAGCGGGCGCGCCTTGGGCACGAGCCGCACGACACGCTAGCGCAGACCTTCGCAGGGTTGTCCTATCAGATTCAGGCAGCGAGAAAAATCGTACCGCAAACCAACGATAAGCTCTCCCGACATTTAGATCTCGCCTTGGATATGGTCCGACACAGTCACTCCGAGGCGCATCGCAGCATCATGATGCTCCGTCCTCAGGCGCTTGCGGAGGGCGCAGAGCTGCACTCAGCCATTCAGGCAGCTTTGGAGCAAAGCACTAACGACTGTCAACTCGACGTTCGCTTCACCACACGAGGGTCGCCCGCACGGCTATCTTTGGCTACAACTGATACGCTCTATCGAGTCACACAGGAAGCCATTGCTAATGCTCTACGTCATGGCCATCCATCTCTGCTGGAGGTAAGTCTCGAATACACGCCGGTCAACGTGCGCCTTTCGGTGAGCGATAATGGCGACGGATTCGAGATGGCTGTACGCACCCATGGCTTCGGCCTCGCCGGGATGCGAGAAAGAGTCCGCGCCGTCCGAGGCACCTTCAGCGTGGAAAGCGAACCGGGGAAAGGCACGCGTGTACGCGTGGAAATCCATATCCGGCAAGGCGTTGTCGAGCGTTTGATCTCGGCGTTTCGCCAGTGGTTCAGCAATTATTCTGGCCGATTACAACGAATGTTTCGGAACAAGCGTCAGGCATCGTCCTGGTAGCCGGCGCATCTTCTCAACCACCCCGACCGAAGACTGTTCTGTATGACACACAGCTCTGCTATGGAATTCTTTCAGTTCGGAACAAACAACTCAATGGGAACCGCACGTGCGAAGGCAGCCCAGCGCACTGTACGAGCGCCACATACTGATACGAGCACGACGCGGCTAATAGGAGCGCCCGCCGGCTTCTCGTTCGAAGCCCTAGATTTCTGGCGCTTCGCGCGCCTGGTGCAGATGCACCAATGAAGAATGGTGCAACATCATCATGACCAGCCGCTGTGTATACCGTTACATTTTCGTTTGTCCTTCAGATCGCAACTGTGGCAATAATTCCCTCGGGAACACGGAACGGCCACAGTATGCACGGCAGAAGAACATACTTCGGCACTATCGATTTTTTCATTGGAGGCAATATGGGCATGTGCGCAGTAAGCAGCAGCATCTGCCGTCGTGTGAGAGAACGCTTCAAAATGCGGCGAACTCTTCGCAAAATCGGTGCAGCAGCCGTCTTGGCATCCGGATTAGTCTCGCCTCCGCTGCTCGCGCAGATAGACATCTCCGCGTCACTGTCCGGCACCATCACAGACCAAAGCGGAGCTGTGGTTCCAAATGCGCCGATTGTCGCTCGAAACGTGGCGACCGGTGTGCAATCGCAGACAACGAGCAATGGGGTAGGCATTTACCACTTCGTATCTCTGCAGGCGGGAACGTATAACGTGACCTGCACTGCCCAGGGTTTCAACAAATTCTTTGCTACGGATGTTGTGCTGCACGCCGGCGGCGCAGCCACGCTGCCTATTGCGCTGCGGCTCGGCACAGCCGCGCAGACAGTTACCGTATCCGGATCCGCAGCAATGGTAGATACAGAAACCGCCAACAATCTGACAACGATTGATCCCAAGTTGATGGAAGCGATTCCAGTGTCAGGGCGCGATCCCCGTCAATCCATGGAAGTCTTGATGCCTGGTGCAACAGCCGCCGGAACTGGTGCGAGTTTCTTTATCCCGGTGACGAGTTTTAACGGCGTTTCGCAGCTGACGAACAACTACAACATCGATGGCGCAGCCATGAATGATTACATGCATGGCTCTGCAGCCGCGAACTTTCCGCAGCCGGAGAACATCTCGGAATTCAGCGTGGCATCGGCGCTTCCTGAGGCATCCGTGGGACGCGGCGCCGGCGGACAAATTGAGGCCACACTCAAAAACGGAACCAATCAATTCCATGGACAGTTTTGGACCTACCTGCAAAATGGCGCCTGGAACGCGAACTCCTGGTCGAACAACTTCCAGGGAATTCGGCGGCAACCTTTCAATCAGCAGTGGTATGGCGGCAACATAGGCGGCCCGATTTGGATTCCGAAGCTGTACAACGGGAAGGATAAGACGTTCTTCTTCCTGTCGTATGAGCGCACCACCACGTCGAAGAATTCAACCACATCCGGGCAGACCATCACTAACGCCGAGCGCAGCGGTGATTTCACCAATTCGCCGGACGGGGTTCCAGTTGTCAACGGACAGCCGATGCCAATCATTCCTGCATCGGACTTCGGTCCCCTCGGGAAAGCCCTCAGCGCTTCCGGTGGAACGGCAATCATGCCGGCCCCAACCAGTGGGATCGACACCTTTACCTGGAACCCGAGCTTTGACACTCTCACCCAGACGTGGGCTGTGCGAATCGACGAGAATATCGGCAGCAAGAACCGCATCTTCGGAAGTCTCTGGTGGTACAACGAATCGCGAACTTTTCAGGACATGTACGACGAGTTCAGCGAAGCATCCTGGGCGACGCAGTATCCCAATCCGCAAGCAACCTGGGGTGAACCTATTCAGACGAAGGTATGGACCATAAACGATACCTACACCATCACGCCTTCGATGCTAAACAACTTTGTACTGGGAATTACCCAGTCCGAGATTTCGGTTACAAACACCTGTGCGCCATGTGCTGGGGTGGTGAACCCATCAAATACCGGTATTAACTCCGTGGGCGACACACTTGCGCCGAATGTTCAGCAGATCTCCACTCCGCGCAGTATGGGCATGGGTATCTACAACGGGTACACAAATCCCATGACTCAACACACCTGGGACATTACAGACAATTTCACCTGGACAAAGGGACGGCATACCATCAAAGCCGGTCTGGAATTCCGAAACTATCATCAGGTCTTCAGTCAGACCTGGGGTGCGGGTGCGGGCGTTTCGTTCCAAGATTCGACCAACGTCTATGGCGGTAGTGGAAATGGAATTGCGGACATGCTGCTCAACGGCGGTCCGCTGGGTCAGTTTGGCGGCAGCTTTTCACAAAACAGCACACAGAATCTGATCGTGGATTATCCCGCGCGGGAGGCCTACCTTCAGGATACCGTTAAGCTGACCCCCCGCCTCACAGTCATGGCTGGCGTGCGCCTACAACCATATTTCGGAATTACCGAAGAGAAGAACCGATTTGTGACCTTTCGGCCAGATCAACGGTCGACAGTCGACAGTGTTTCCAACTGCTCCAGTTGGACTAGTAACCATTGGCGACCGTGGAATTCCGAGAAACTTGTCCGGCAATGTTTATAACGTGGGACCGAGGGTCTCGTTCGCCTGGGATCTATTGGGGAATCACAGGGCTGCTCTTAAAGGTGGCTATGGACTCTATACGGACTACATGTACCTTCTCAATTTCAACGGGTATACAACGGCCGCACCGTACGGCGTGAACTATTCTCCCCAGCAGGGGACGGGGCTAAACCTGTCTCAGCCTTACGCGCAATACGGAAGCGTTCCATTTCCGTATACCGCACCGACCGCAGGATCGACAGCCGCGGCAACACTGGTCTTCCCAAATCCGCTGACGACGCAGGCAGTGGCGAAGAACTTCAACAACGGCTTCTACGACAAGTTCAATTTGGCATTTGAGATCGAGCCAATCAATACCTATGTTGTATCCGCCGCTTGGGTCGCAACTCATGGAACCCATCTATTTGAGCAGCATAACCAGAACTGGCCGAGGTTCGTTCCAGGAGGGAGCACCAATGATGCTGCGAACGTTCTATCCCGCGAGCCGTACTATCCGGCCGGCTTTAATCAGATCAATACATTCTTCTCCGATTACAACTCCTGGTACAACTCCTTGCAGGTCAAGATCAATAAGAGATACTCATATGGCCTGACGCTGCTGGGAACTTACACATACAGTAGCTCCACAGGTCAACAAGGCTGTCGGTATTTGGCGGACTGCGCACTGGACTATTACAGTCCTGGCACGATACACCAGATGACTGCTGCCTTTCGATACACGCTTCCCGCATTCCTGCATCAGAACACGTTAGCCGATAAAATGTTCGATAGCTGGTCGATCGGTGGAACCGGGACAGCAAGCACAGGCGGCTACGGCAGCGTCGCAGATTACAACTGCAACGAATTCAACTTCGGCTCTGCCGGATGCTACGCAAATTACACAGGTGGTGGCGCGCTCCTCTCCAACCGTAAACAACCCGTCACGTCGGGCGGATCGGAAATCGGAGTGAGCTGGCTCGATCCGAGCAAATTCATCAGGGCCGATCAGGCGCTTGTAAATGGTGTGCCAACCACGTCGGCGGGTGCGGGACAGCAGCCGTTCTTCGGAAATGCGAGGGTCGGTGTCTTCAAGGGACCTGCTTCCGGTATTCAAGATTTCAATGCCAGCCTCGACAAGGATTTCGGAATTTGGGAGTCGCTGAAGCTCAATTTTCATGCTGAGGCATTCAACGCGCTGAATCACACGGTGCTGAACATCCCCAGCTACAACAACACGGTCGGACCGAACACGCAAGGCTTCGGAATCATCAGTACAGCCAATGCTCCGCGAAGCATTCAACTGTCCTTCCACGCGATTTTCTGAATTGACAGTGTGCCGTGCTAATTCGGTGAGACGGTAGAACATAGCCGGCTCACCGAAATTGCGGCCGCCATTAGGCGATTTGCCGAAAGATTAACCAGTCAGTTGGAATCTGGCTCGATCACAAGTATCAGAATATCGCCGAGGAATGAAATGGTGACAAGAAGAGATGTGTTGGTGGCTCTGGGATGTGTATCGACTGAGGCTCTTCTGAGCCGTGCGTCTGGCGCAGCGAGTGCCGCCAATGATACAGGATGGGTGAAGTATGAGGGCAACCCCGTCCTCGGCGGAGAATACGGAACGTGCTTCGACGTGTCGGTCCTTCATGAGGACGGCCTCTACCGCATGTGGCTCTCATGGCGCCCAAAGAAGAGCGTTGCACTTTCGGAAAGCCGGGACGGTATTCGCTGGAGTCATCCGGAGGTCGTGCTCCCGCCGCTTTCCTCGACAGGATGGGAAGATGACATCAATCGACCTATAGTCGTCCATCGCGAAAATGGTTATCACATGTGGTACACAGGCCAGACGAATGGTCACTCCCGTATCGGCTACGCTACCAGTCTGGATGGCCGAGCATGGAAGCGAATTTCGTCCAAGCCCGTGCTCGAATCATCAGTTCCCTGGGAGGGCGTTGCTGTCATGTGTCCCGATGTACTGTGGGATGAACACGCTGGACTCTGGAAGATGTGGTACTCCGCAGGCACGCAATATGAACCGAATGCTATCGGGTATGCCACGAGCCGCGACGGTCTGCATTGGAATAAGCACTCCTCGAACCCGGTACTTACTCCGGATCCGCACTATGAATGGGAGCAGAACCGCGTTGCTGCCGTGCAGGTCGTCCACTGGCAGGAGTGGTACTACGCGTTCTACATCGGCTTTCGTGACATCGACCACGCCCAGATCGGAATCGCGCGCTCAAAGGATGGCGTCACGAATTGGATCCGTCACGCGGGCAATCCCATCATTCGCCCTACGCCCGGAGGCTGGGATGCCGATGCCTGCTACAAACCTTTCGCGATCTACACTCATGGCCGCTGGATGCTTTGGTACAACGGCCGCCGGGAACATCTGGAACAAATCGGGCTCGTCTTTCACCGCGGTGAAGACTTGGGATTCGAGCCGGCATGATCAACTTGGGGCATGTTCGTTCCGGCCAGCGAATGATCTTGGTGGCACTCGGCTTGTTAATTGGCGTGGCGGGGACGTGGGCGCAGAAGGCGCGTTCCGAGTCTGTGCTGAATCCGGAAAACTATCGACGTTACTTTGATGGTTTTGTGGCCGATGAGCGCGCGATGCTGGGCTCTGCCCCCGACCTTCCATGGTCCTGGTTTGTTAGCAATATTCCTTGGCTCGATACACCTGACCAGGAGTTGGAAGACATCTACTACTTCCGCTGGTATGCCTTTCAGAAGCATATTGAGCACACAGCCGACGGGTATGTGATTACCGAATTTCTCGACAATGTTCCTTGGGCAGGAAAGTTCAACACGATCGACACCGCTGCGGGAGATCATATCCGGGAAGCTCGCTGGCTACGCGATCCTGAATACGTTAACGATTACACACGCTTCTGGTTCGGACCGGACGGCGAACCGCAACGCTACAGCTTCTGGGCTGCCGATTCGGTCTATCAGTTGTCTCTCGCCACCGGCAATCGCGACCTTGCCATCAGCCTCTTGCCGCCCTTAGAAAGGAACTACCGCGCATGGGAGAAATCGCACCAGGACGGCAATGGCCTGTTCTGGCAGATCGATGATCGTGACGGGATGGAGGACAGCATTAGCGGCAACGGTTATCGGCCGACGATCAACAGTTACATGTACGGAGACGCATTGGCGATTTCACGAATCGCCGAGATGGCCGGGATGCAGGATGATGCTACGGCCTATCGCGACAAGGCAAGCAGTCTACGCACTCTCATCGAAACCCGTTTGTGGAACCCGACCGATCAGTTCTATGAAACGGTCCCACGGAATTCCGCCTCCGGGTGGTCCGGCGTTCGTGAACTCATCGGCTATATCCCTTGGTATTTTGATATCCCGTCTGCCGATCATTCGATAGCCTGGAAATTTCTCTTTGCGCCTGACGGGTTTGCCGGCCAATACGGCCCCACCACAGCGGAGTGCAGCAGCCCACGCTTCCGTTACAAGGTGCATCATGAGTGCCTATGGAACGGCCCATCCTGGCCATACGCGACCACACAAACACTAGTTGCTCTGGCCAATCTACTCAACCATTCCACGCAGACATTGCTGACCCGCTCAGACTATTTTCGACTTCTCCGCACCTATGCACATTCGCAGCATATCCGCCTTCCGGATGGGCGAATGATCCCGTGGATCGATGAAGACTTAGATCCCGATACAGATGCGTGGATCGCGCGGGACATTTTGATCGCCCAGCACGCGTTTCCAAAGAACCGGGGGCGCTACTACAACCACTCGGGCTTTGCAGATCTTGTCATTACGGGCCTTATTGGCCTGAGACCGCAGCCGGGAAACGAAGTGGTGGTGCACCCACTGCTGCCCATTGATACGTGGAGCTACTTCGCACTCGACGGTCTGCCCTATCATGGACACCTCCTGACTATCTTCTATGACCGCAGCGGAACTCGCTATCAGAGAGGCGCCGGGTTTCAGGTTGTCTGCGACGGCCATGTGATCGCACGCGCGCCTACCTTGCAGGAGTTGCAGGGAACATTGTCTGATGACGAGAAATAGCCTGCATCCCGCCGCGAGCTGTTACGAGGTATGCCAGCTTTAAGGTCGGCTTGGAGCTTCGAGAATTTGCGGAAATGCCAATGGCATTCGGGCGAACCTGCGCCTCCTGCGTGACAGGCAGGCGTGCTAACCAGTCGCTACTGAACCCCAGACCCCTGCCGTGACAGGGCAGAGGAGGGAAGTGAGCGGATAGGCACTGATATGTCGGGTTCGCTTTACGAATCCCTCGGCAGACGCAGCGGAGTCGCATTTGGTAGCTCTCAGTCGTCGAGACGGGCAATCACGTGGCGCACCACGACATACGTTCTATTCATGGCTTCGAGATGGCTGGAGCGACGACAATCGAAATCAAAGAGGCCGCCGGGCACAAGACGACGTCAAGCCGCTCGGGACGCGCACCTCTCCTTAAACACAAGCAGTCTGTAGTTGACCGGATCGCTGTCACTATCACCGAATCCGGAGATCGCAGGATGTCGCAGGAGTTACCACACCGAACATGCACCAGCCCTCCATCCGCAATAAAGGAGCAAAGTGGAAAGAAATAAAACAGGGCAATTTATTGGAATTGCTGGTTTTAGATGATATCGGGAAGGGGGTTCGCGAACTCTCCTGGCCGCAAGGGTCGGCGGATTTGAGCGCTGTTTCGGCTTTTGCTCTAATTGCTGATCTTAATGGTGCCGGGAAGGAGACTTGAACTCCTACTCCATTTCTGGAAGCGGGTTTTGAGTTTCCCAAGAATACCGTAAGTCTATGACAAATAAGCGTAATTGACCGTAGGATTAGAACCACTCAAGTGACTTATTGTCAGTGGTTTAGCGAAATTAATAGTAAATAAGCCAAACTGATGTCTGTGCCCGAACTTGTACCCGAAAGTAGGGGGATAATTTGCAGACTCACGCTTCCCCAGCCACCTCCTTGAAGAACCTCGCTGAGCAGCGCAGCTAGCTAGATGCCGGTTCGGCAACAACCAAGAATGCGCTACTAACTTTCGAATAGTCGACGATTCACCCTAACGCAACCATGACTGCTCGATGAGTGCATTGCCCTGATATGGAGTGACCGTGTCAACGGTGCGAGGTCAGTGGGCCGTTGCTGTACTTGCTCTTTCTCGAGGACAGAGCGAGCAGCAGCCGGAGCAGGTTTGAGCGACGATTGATCAGTCTGATATTCGCGGGTCGGAACCGCATAATCATGATCCGTCGGGAGCTGCCTCTGACTGTTATCGCGAGTCCGGCTGAGCCTGTCGCATAGGGCAAGCGAGGATTCTCCTTCGTGCTTGGCTCGACTGCTGCTGGCTCTGTGCTCGAAATTGGCGACGATGTTCATCGATGGTCGTCTGTACTGTGGTTCTTGTCAGGTTGTAACTCGCTGGCTGACGATAGTCTCTGCTCTGGTTCCAATGGCCCAGACGAAGCCGAGCAGTTCACGAGCAACGGCCGTAACGATTTTCCTGTGGTCCTTGCCGGCTGCGCCCAGTTTCAAATAGCGCTTGTGCAGGCGGTGTTGCGCTTTCCACGCAATCTCTTTGACCTCTTCCGAAATACTCTCCTGCCTTCTGCGCAACCCATACCAGACTCCTGGTGGACGACGATAGCTCCATGCAGCTTCGACGACGATTCGTCGCAAGTGCGCGTTGCCAGTTTTCGTGATGCCTCCGCGCCTGGTTCGCTTGCCACTGGAATCCTCGCTGGGCACGGCACCGCAATAACCCATCAGTTGCCGGGCGCTGCCGAAGCGGGATACCTGGCCCAGTTCGGCCGCAATGGTCACAGCCGAGATATCTGCAATTCCGCGCAGCGCCTGCAGATCGTTGATGACTTGCTGTAACGAGGGCGAGGCTAGCTTGACTGCCTCTGTGATGCTCTGCTCCAGACGCGCTACCCGTTCCCGCATGTGCTCGACCTCGTGCAGGTAATCCCGCCGCGTAGCCTCCTGAGCTATCTGTGTGAAACGTAGCTGCGCAACCCAGATCAGATAGGGACGTGTCCAAGGTCTCACTCCGGAGGGCGGACGCTGGCCTGAGCGCAGCAGAAACTTGCTCAACCGGTGCCGTGCTCGCATCTGATCCTGCTTAGCGGCTTCGCGGGCACGTACCAGATCGCGCAACGCCTCGGAGGCTTCATCCGGAACCCATACCGCAGTTAGATCTCCGGATCGATAGCAACGTGCCAGCTTCTCAGCATCACGCCGATCCGTCTTTACTCGATCACCGGCCTTAACCGGTACCAACGTCGGCGCTACCACCTCACACTGAATACCCAGTTCTGCCAGCTGCCAGTACACGACATAGCCAGTCGGTCCGGCCTCATAACAGGCTCGAAACTTCTCTGCGGGGCCAAGCTTCTTGATCAGCTTGCGGATTGATTCCGTGCGGTTCGGAATCGTTCCTAGGCTTCGCACCTCACCGTCCGGCTCCGCAATCGCAACGGCGATCGTCTCGGCATGGACATCCAAACCTAAAAATCGTAACTTTTCCTTCATGACCGGCTCCCTTCCGCTTGTGGCTCTGAGCTGTGCGTCCTTCTGAACTCACAGCCTAACCCACGATCAGCGCATCGGCGCCGGTCACTCCATACTGACTGTTATCACCAGTGGGGATCCAGGTCACCAAAACAGGACTTTTCAGGCAGATCGATGTCACCTTTTGGTTAGCTGTTTATACGTCCATGGGAAAGGACGAAGAGTAAACAGAGCCGACTTCATTCAGGAGTGATCCGCTCCACGATGGATGCATCGGAGATTTGACTTCCAACTCACAGCCGATTGATATGCTACCCGAGAGGTTGGAGACCGCCGATACGGGTCGAGGTAAACGGACTAGTTGACTCTCCGTCTACCTCCTCGCCTATTCAATGAATCTATTTATGCCAGCAAGATTAACGGCGTCCCGCTCGGTGAAGGAATTTAAGAACATCCGACGGATCGACTTTCGGCCTTTGATCTCCTTCGCGTTCCCCGAAAGCTGAATGCTCTATATTCCTGCAATACGAAGCGCTTGCATGGCCCTCGTCGCATGGGATCGCCAGGAAGGCGTGCAACTCGCCGGTGCTGGTCGCGCCAAAGCCCGCTATCTCCCGCGTTCGTTGATGGCGTCTGCATCCAGCAGATACAAAGGAGCGTCGGAAGGAACGAGCGTATTGAGATCTGTCATCATGCCATTCTTCCAAAGGAAGGCACGTGAATTCAGGACACTCGCTCCCGAGCTACCGACGACCTCGCCGCGATCGTTGATTCCCTGAGCGCCGCTGGTGGCATCGTCCTGAATTGTGCCCAAATCTTGCGTGCCTCTCTCTCTGGTCCAAAGGAAGGCATGATTGATGGTGTTGCCGGGTAGGGCCGAAGCGCCCACTACTTGACTTCGATTGTTGATGGCAAGACCCACGTTTCCCACTGCCAACAGCGAGGGATCAACGGTTCCGCCAAGGCTGCGGAGCTCATGCACAGAACCATCTTTTTCCCAGAGAACAGCGTGCGGACCAGCCGCGAAGGGTGGGATAACAGTATTCGCGCAGGTTCCGGATACACCAACGGCCTGGCCCGCGTCGTTGATCCAAAGCGCCACGGAGACTGTATCCCCCGGGAGCGGACGGAGCCGACGCATTTGTCCCAGATTCGGTCCCCAGACGACGGCTTCATAATCCAGCACCTGCGGCCCTGTGCCGGTCGGTGAAACTCCGGGACGGCAATCCCGGTCACGACTCCCCGTTTCCGCATACCCAACTACTTCGCCGTGGCGATTAATCTGCCCGACGGCCCGTTGTTGCCTCCCAGCAATGGAAGTGCCTTCATGACGCCTTGCTGCCAAACGAAGGGTAGACATTTCAAACCGGTGAAGTACCCGCAGAAGTTCTCGTTGTTTGGATCCGGATCGGAGCTCTCTGCAACTCCGTCCACCATGCCCCACTCGTTGATGCCAAACGCTCCACTATTCGGTCCTCCGAGTCCCGGTGCGCTGATGTCGACGATGAATCCGAACGGCCAGAGAACGGCATGTTGCACGTTGTCAGAGGTTGAGCCGATGCCGATGGCTAGTCCACCGTTGCTGAGGAAGGTCGCCTGATTGAACGCTCCGTCGGGGAACGTCTGGAGATCGATCAGAGCGTAATGAGAAGGTTGTCTTGCCTGGGCCGCCTGGGTCTGTGCCGATAATTGGATTGATGTCGCTAAGGCGGTCAGACATACCGCCCACGTTGAAATGACAAGTTTGCCTCTCATAGTGCCTTCCTTTGTGTGCCTCGCAACCGCTGGACGCGGTGTTTCGCTGGCCTGTGTGCTCTGCACGAGAGTCAGCAGTGAATTCAGGCAAATCAGTTCTGAGCCGTCGGCTGCCTGCGACCGATGCAGCTCTCTGGAATCTCAGCCATTCCTCAAATAGGGATCGCGTTAGGTTCAAAATGACCGCGGCCGTCTCCAGCGCGATCACCTCACCCTCGGCCGCGCAGGTGGGGCACCACGCGCGTCTACTAGTCCGCCCGCGCAGGATCAATACGGAATCGGTTTCGATTGTGATCGTCGTGCGCTTTGCCATGGGTGGTCTGCTATCTCAATGCCCGCAGCCTGTCACCACAACGCCCGATAAGTGCTTCCGAAATCGCTGAAAAGTTTTGATAATTTCTCGCAGCCATGTATCAGACAGAAAACAGGGCACTTCCGGCTTGAGCGCCCAAGGAAATTATCCAGAGTCGATTGTCGATCGGTGCTAGAATCCCGGGCGTCCAATAGCGGGCTTCGAAGTGGGGGGTGCACTCAATGTCCGCGACTCCAGGCACTAGGGGAAAGGAAGTTTACGAGTTCGGACCTTTCCGCGTGGATCCCGAAAAGCAAACTCTCCTTCGCGACGGCATACCGGTCCCACTCACGCCGAAGAGTTTCCAGCGCCTACTCGTTTTGGTCCAGCGAAGCAATGAGGTGGTTGCCAAAGAGGAACTGATGAGGACCGTTTGGCCGGACACCTTCGTGGAGGAGGCCAATCTCAGCCGCAACATATTCATGCTGCGGAAGGCGCTTGGCGATAATACTCAGGACCGCTATATCGTGACCGCGCCGGGCATCGGTTATCGACTTGCTGAGAATGCACATCTGGTGTTCGAGCAGGACGTCAGTATCCTCGCCGCGAACCGCTCCAAAGTACAGATCCAGATTGAGGAGGCGAAACCCTGGCGGTGGATTGCACTAGCCATCATCGCGGCGCTTGCTGTCGTAGCCGTGATAATGCATCAGCTTCAGCACCACACTCGAGTTCTGAGCCCAAAGGACACGGTCGTGCTTGCTGATTTCTCCAACTCGACCGGGGATCCGGTTTTCGAAGGCACATTGCGGCAGGGAATGGCCGTCCAACTTGAGCAATCTCCCTTTCTCAGCCTCATCCCGGATGAGCGCATCCATCGCACACTTCGGCTGATGGGTCAGCCGGCAGAGGCGGCTTTGACTCCGGAGATCGCGCTAGACATTAGCCCTTACGCTCCGAATGGTCGTCTGAAGCCATTGTGACTGGCTTCCAGCGCAACCATATGAAAGCGGAGACCCGCTCCCACGGATGAGACTGGGTCTCACGTCGTGGCTCGCTTCTCCTCGTAGGCTTCCCGACTTTTCTCGGGCATCTTCCGGCGTAGGCTCGCTCGGCGGCCATCCAAGCCGCCGCGCGCACGAGCAGCATTCTCACCTCCACTAAATGAACAAGTCTGTTGGCCATGGCACTTCCTGAGAACAATACAGGTCAACACATCGGAATCGAGCATACTCATTTAGCGTGTGTGTTCACGCACGTACCAGTCTTGCGCCTCACTTCGATAAGCCCTTCGGACGCGAGTACCTTGATTGCTTCTCGCACTGCCGTTCTGCTCATCCCAAACTGCGTACCAAGCGAAGTCTCGTTCGAGAGGACCGATCCTGGAAGGATCAAGCCCGGAAAGATTCGACACCCGATGTGAGAAACGACAGGCGATGCAGGTTAGCGCGGAGCTGAGCAGGTCGTGGAGCGAGTGTCAATGATTTCATACCTTAAAACATCCATATGATGAATTGATCGTGTATGCTCCCTCTTCATTGGGCACGAGCCAGACACTGACAGTCTGGTCAACAGGAGTGACATGAATCACATTGACCTAGAAAACCGGCACGCAATCGTTACCGGAGCTGCGCAAGGCATCGGTCTCGCGATAGCCAAACGCCTTCTGGAATCCGGCGCCTCAGTCTCACTGTGGGACCGCGACGAGGCGTTACTTTCTGAAATCAAGGCGCAGCTCGGAGCCGAGGACCACGTGTCGACGGAAACCGTCGATGTTTCGAACGAATCGAGCGTGTCCGGCGCTACCGACTCTACGATTGCTACCTTCGGAAAGATCGACATACTGGTAGCCAACGCTGGTATCGCAGGACCGAACCACAAGACATGGGAGTACCCGATTGACGCGTGGATGCAGGTTGTTGAGATCAATCTCGTTGGTGTATTCCTGTGTTGCCGTGCGGTCCTTCCGCACATGCTCAGTCGAGGATATGGCCGCATTGTGAACGTCGCATCAATCGCGGGTAAGGAAGGAAATCCAAACGCATCCGCCTACAGTGCCTCAAAGGCTGGCGTGATTGCGCTCACCAAGTCCTTGGGCAAGGAGACGGCAGATAAGAATATCGGAGTCAATTGCATCACACCGGCAGCTGCGAGGACCCGGATCTTTGAGCAGATGACCCAGGAACACATCGACTTCATGCTCTCCCGTATCCCGCGCGGACGGTTCCTTGAAGTTGATGAAGTCGCCGCCATGGTTGCCTGGCTCGTATCCGAGGAGAACTCATTCACGACTGGAGCGGTGTTCGATCTGAGCGGCGGACGGGCAACGTATTGAAGCGTATGGCTCCCGTCTTAGGCAGCCGCCAGTACTTTCAATCAGCACCATGGCAAGTACATCATCCGATCCATAGGAAGATCTGGGGTGCCACTCCGCTGACTTCATCGAGGGATCTGGTCCGGCTGCGGTGCGAGTTCAATGCATTGAACAAAATGTGGATCGAAGGGATCTTCGAGATTGCGTAGCGCTCGAGCCGCAGGATAGCAAGAATAGGTTGTCTGCGTCTGCTGTTAAGCGAGATGCACGTATGAGGAGCGGGATCGACGTTCGATTCATGCAGGAGATCAAGGGATGAAGCCTTTTCTGAGGCGCGCGATGGGCCAATGCAGCAGACGCATGGGCAACGCCATAGCCTGTTTCCTTCTGTTGTGCGTAGCTGCCGCCCCGCAGAGCCCTGATGCGTCCGACATGATTCATGCCGCTTCACCCACGAAGGCTTACCGAGTGCTGCTGGTGGTGGATCATTCGGCTGATCCGGCTGGAATTGTCATTAACGAGAAGACGGACGGTTTTCAGCCGGTTGCAGCCCTGCTTCAGGCATGGTCGGTTCCGTACGACATTCTTAGGCTGGATCAGCAACACCTCGACGCATCGTATCTCTTCGATCGGACCGGGAAACCGCGGTACGGCACGGTGCTTTGGCTCGCGGATGCGGATTCGTTTGCGCAGCACGATCTCGCCTCTCTCGAAGCGGCTACTCGCGCCGGGACCGGGATCATCGCGGTTGACTCTCGCGTCCGTGATCCATCGCTCGAGAGACTGCTGGGCATCCATTTCGCTGAGTCCTACACCTCTATCGATCCTATCGAGGTGACAACAGCGCACTACATCACGCGCAACGCCGCGGCGGAAGAACACTCACCAGTGCAGGGCCACGATTATTCCGAACGGTTCTGGGTTCATCCGACGGCCGCGAAGGTTCTGATGACGCAAGGATCGCATCCGGTCCTCACCCTCAATTCACTAGCCTCGGATACGTATGCGATATGGTTAGGCGCTCCCACCTTGGCGGTGTTGCCAGAGTCTTCTTTTTGGCGGGAACTGCTCTTTCGATCGCTGGTCTGGAGTGAGGGATATGTTGTTGTTCCGGATGTGGATTATGCCCATCGCGTCATCTTCGAGCTGGATGATTGGGGAACAGCGGACAAGGGCTTTCTTTCTTACTGGCGTTATCTAGAGCCACAAGAGGACACGATACGACGCGACCTTATCGAGCCGCTAGAACATCATCATGCCGTGGCGACAGCCGAAGTGAATACCGGCTACATGGACCGGAAGACTCAGCGCGTACTGTCGCCGTGGACACAGAAGTTCACCGATGCATACGGACTACATCAGGACTATGGCTCGACCTATGTTGGCCTGAAAGAGGCGGCCAATGCCGGTGTTCTTGATATTGAGAGCCATGGGTGGACGCATATGAACGACGATCTCCAAGCGAGCCCTGGCCCCTGGTGGACTGCTGACCTAGCAGGCGAGGGCTCGATGGTGGGGTGGTACGCGGAGTTCCAGGACCAGCGACGCGGTCGAGATGTGCCTGCTGTGACGCAGATTTTTCACATGGAACGCTCGCTTGCTGAATTGGAGCAGGACTTCGGCAAGCGGCCACTCGAGCTGAAGCCCGGTAATAACTCATGGTCGAAGTCACAATTCGACAACACCGCTGCGCTTGCGGCGCGCGTCGGCTTCGGTCTGTTCCATGGAGATACGGCGACTTACTATCTCGACCCGAATCGCGCGTTAGAGATGGCGAACGTCATTCCAGACTTCAATACTGCGTTTGACCTATTGAACGAACTCCGCCCTGAGCGCTGGCCGCATCATCAGGATGGACCGATTATTTTGGGATTTCATGACAGAGATATCGCTCATGATGCCGGGTTTGTGGAGAAGCTCTTCGCCGCGTTGCCGCCCGGGTACCAGACGCTGAGCATGAATCAGTACATAGGCATTCTTCACACGCGTATCCGCTCGGAAGAAGACGGGATGGGATTGAAACTCGTCTTCGCTCAGGAAACGGAGTACTGCCGCTACTTTGCCTCTCACCCCTCGAAATGGCGTTTGTGGTTGGCGGATCCTGAACGGGAGCGGCTGATTGCATTGCATGGAAAGGTTGAGATCGACGACAAAGGTAGCCTGGCGCAAGGGGCTGCCCTTTCGCAGGATGGTGTGCCCGTCGAACTTCCGCCAGGAGCAGGGGAGCACACGTGGAAGATTGGAAAGGACAAGTAGTGCGAAATGCGCTTTCGATTTTGATCTGCGCGAAGATGCGAGAAAGCGCATTAACAGAGCAGCAGAAGTATGCCTCGCCATCCAACCTATTGAACGCTTCTTGCCCTGGCCGGACTGCGTGCGTTGACATCTGCTCTCTCGGATGAGAGGGTACGAGCGGAGCGAAACGGATGATGCACGCAACGATCGCGCCCAAACAAGATCCACAGCACCTGAGAGGTTGGTCCAGCTATGAGCAAGACAGCGGTGAAACATCCGGACAAGGAAGCCCACACGGGGAGTTACTCTGCCGGATTGTCGTGCGACGGCTGGCTCTTTGTGAGCGGTCACGCATCGCAGGATTTGAAAACAGGCGACGTGATAAGCGGCACCACCGGTGAGGAAACAAAACGGACGTTGACATCCATCTCCAAAGTCCTGAAGGAAGCGGGCTGCACCCTCGAGGATGTTGTGAAGTGTACGTGCTACTTGGCTAAGATCGAGGATTTCGAACTGTTCGACGAGGCGTACTCAAAGTTCTTCACAGGCATCCCCCCTGCCCGGACCACCGTCCAGGCCGTGCTGTGGGGAGGGCTGAAGGTAGAAATCGACGCGATTGCCAGAAAACCAAATAAAGAGTTTTGAAGAAGCTTCTTTCAGACCTACATCCGTATCGTTTGATCGTGTCCGCACCCCATTCGTTGTCGTTCCACCATGAACGACTCCTGGCCCCGTTTTCGCTGAGGTTCCTATTCCCATGCTGCTTTCAGGTTTGTCTCTTTCTCGCTTCGCAATATCACTCTTCCTCCTGGCCGTTCCGAGGCTGCTGGCTCAACCGGCAACGCTTGCTGCTACACCTCCGATGGGCTGGAACAGTTGGAATCACTTTGCAGAGAAGGTGACCGATGCGGACGTGCGTGGGTCTGCGGATGCCATGGTCGCAACTGGGATGAAGGATGCGGGCTACGTCTACGTCAACATTGACGATGGATGGCAGGGCGAACGCGATAAGCAGGGAAATATCCAGCCAAACAGCAAGTTTCCCGACATGAAGGCGCTGTCAGACTACGTGCATTCGAAGGGCTTGAAGCTCGGCATCTACTCTTCGCCCGGACCGAAAACATGCGGCGGGTTCGAGGGGAGTTACGGTCATGAGCAGCAGGATGCAACGACCTATGCAGACTGGGGCATAGATTATCTGAAGTACGACTTATGCAGCTACATGTCAAATATGGGCCTGCATGATCCGCATCAAGACCCTGGTAAGTCGGTTGCGATGATGAAGGCCGCATACGCCAAAATGCACGAGGCGCTGGTGAGTACCCACAGGCCGATCGTCTACAGCCTATGCCAATACGGCGTAGGTGCGGTGTGGGAGTGGGGGCCGACGGTAGGCGCCAATCTGTGGCGCACGACGGATGATATTCGCGACAACTATCGCAGTATGGCACTGATTGGATTCTCACAGGAGGGACTTGAGAAGTATGCGGGGCCCGGGCATTGGAACGATCCGGACATGCTCGAGATCGGCAATGGTGGCATGACCCCGGACCAGTATCGAACGCAGATGAGCCTGTGGGCAATGCTTGCCGCGCCACTACTGGCCGGCAATGATCTGACCAAGATGGACGAGACCACCAAGAGCATATTGCTGAATAAGGAGGTCATCGCCGTCGATCAGGACCGGCTAGGGGTCCAGGCGCGTCGGGTTGGTCCGCCGCAGATCTGGACGCGACCACTCAGTGAGGGAGCCACAGCCGTAGCGCTCTTTAACTATGTTACGGACGACGAGGCTGAACCTCTCACGCTTCGGCTGAAGGATGTAGGTTTGGATGGTCCGGTACATGCCCGGGATTTGTGGGAGCACAAGGATCTTGGCATCCTGCACGATACATACACGGTGACAATTCCACAGGGCGGTGTAGTGATGCTACGGCTCTGGAAGTAGAACTGCTGCGATATAACGCGTGAGCAAACGATTGATTCGGCTAGACCGCATGAGACGGTGAGCTTTCGGCATCGTACAGCCTGCTGGACACTGGTTAGATCTTGCGGCCTTTGTGGATTGACGCTTTCCAGCAGGCGATCATAGCATCGTCTTCCAGATGGAAACTGCAGCCGCTCAAAGTACTCCCAGCACGCCTCCCGCTTCCCCTGTGGGCTTCTTCGCTAAAAGTCCCGTACTTGCGCTCGGCGCGTTGATTGCCGTAAATGCGATGTGGGCTTTTCAATTCGCCGGCGCGCGTATTGCCACCAGCGAACTCGGTGCAGTGCTGGTCACGCTGGTACCGCTTGTGATTGCAACGCTCCTTATTCTCCCGTTTGCCAGGCTGAATCGGGATCTGTTTGAGCCGCAGAATCGCTCCATTCTGATCGATGTGCTCCTGCTCGGTACTCTGGGGGTTGTGCCTGCCCAACTCTGCCTGGTCTTTGGCGTGGAGCGAACCCTTGCTTCAAACGCGAGCGTTCTGGCGTTGACAGTTCCTGTGCTCACTGCGGTGAGCGCGTCTGTCTTTCTGAAAGAGCATATGACCCGGTTGCGCTGGGCGTCGTTTGCTATTGCAATTCTCGGAGTTTGTCTCATCTCCGCAAACGATATTCATCGCGCGCACCTTTTCAGCTTGGAGTATGTCTCCGGCAACTTACTGGTACTGGCGAGCTGTGCGGGAAGCGCCTTTAACAATTCTTATAGCCGCAGAGCCTTATCGCGTTTGTCTGCGGCACAAGTGCTGGTCTGGACCTTTATGGTGGCGGATGTGGAGTTGCTGCTCGTAGATATTATTTTTGACCATAGAGGGTGGAGACAACTCGGGCATCTTCAGCCGTCAATCTGGTGGAGCCTGATTCTGGTAGCGGTCTTCAGCCTGGGGATCTCGATGCTGCTTTACTTCGCCGTGATCCAGTCGGTGGAGGTGATGCGGGCTGCACTTTCAGTGTACCTGCTACCGGTCTTTGGCCTGGTGTTCTCGTCCATCCTTCTTGGGGAGAAGATGACGCCTAATCTGATCGCCGGTGGAATTCTGATCTTTATCAGTTGCTTCCTTGTGACGGTGTATGAGGAGACTCAGCGCCGGCGCGGACTGGCCCAGAATGTCCAAGCTTGAAATCCGTGGTATCGTCCCGGTTGTTCCAACCCCCTTCGTTAAGGACGATGGCGTGCACTGGGGCGATCTGGAAAAACTACTCAACTTTGCGGTGCAGGCGGCAGTGTGCGCGGTATGCCTTCCCGCGTATGCCAGCGAGTTTTACAAGCTGACTGAACAAGAGCGGCGCGAGCTTGTGCTGCGGGCCATCGAAGTCTTGGGCGGACGGCTCCCCGTGATCGCGCAGGTGAATCATGTTTCGGCGCGGTTTGTAGCGGAGATGGCGAGAGAGTTTGAGGCCGCTGGCGCCGGCGCAATTTCTGTAGCGGTACCGCGCATTTTCGCGCTGCCGGAGTTTGATCTGCTCCGCTATTTCGACACGATACTCTCCGCCATCTCGATTCCGCTGGTAATCCAGGACTTCAATCCGGGCGGCGGAACGGTGAGCCTGAACTTCGTGAAGTCTCTCCATGCGCACCACAATCACTTCCGGTATCTCAAGTTGGAGGAACCGTTGATGTCCGCAAAGGTGCAGGCGATTCGGGAAGAAACCCAAGGAGCGGTCGGCGTCCTTGATGGCTGGGGTGGCACGTACATGCTGGAGTTGATCGACGCCGGAATCTGCGGCGTTATGCCGGGACTGGGAGTGTCGGATCTGCTGCAGATTGTTTGGAATTACGCCTGCGCTGGACGGAAAGATGACGCTTATAAGCTCTTTCAAGGCGTCCTGCCCCAGATCAGTTACAGCTTGCAAAGTCTTGAATTCTTCCATCATGCGGAGAAGGCTCTCCTGACCTCGCGTGGTGTGCTCACGAATACATCGGTGCGCGATGCTACGCTCACAGTCGATGAGATAGACCGTAGGCACATTCGATTTCTCAATGACAAAGTGATCCATTTGGCAAAGCTCGAGTTCAAACGCCAAGAAGTTCAGGCCGGGAGGCGGGTATGACGGATAGTCCCGGATTCGTGTTGACCGGAGGAACGATCGTGGATGGCACGGGAGGTCCGGCGCGCGCGGCTGATGTTGTCCTGCGGGGCGACAGGATCCTGTCGGTTGCTTCTCCCGGGCGAGTGCGCTCGAAGCAATACGAGGTATTGGATTGCGCTGGGTGCGTCGTTGCACCCGGATTCATTGATGCGCACAGCCACTCCGATCTGAAGGTCCTGGAGAATCGAACGGAAAAGCTCCTGCAGGGAGTGACGACGGAGGTTGTTGGAAACTGTGGGTTTTCTCCGTATCCTGCGCCGGAAGACCCGAACGTATTACGAGAGTTCGCAAACGGCATTCTTAATGGTGATCAGAACTGGGGATGGAACTCCGCCCTTGACTACCTTGCGAGTGCGCGCCAGTCGAAGACGGCCACAGTGGCATCGCTAGTGGGTCACGGATCGCTCAGGATAAAGGTGGCC
>CAVWNU010000019.1:0-39639 GCA_963756435.1 uncultured Acidobacteriaceae bacterium
GGACGAAGCGCTGGAAAGGTTACCCCGGTGCCGGACCGGGAACCGATCGGCGATTCCGCGCTGATCGAGAACCTCAATGGTGAACAAAGTTTGCTTGTGGTCCATCACGGTATTCGGGAAATTCTGCCTGGGGTCGGCTTCCGGAGGTCTTCTTTCGTGGCGACAAACAGCTAATTCATGCAAATGCCGATCATCGTCAAGTGACATTCTGAATAACCGTCGGATTGCACACATTCACCGACACCGTCCAGTTCGTCGGGAGCTATCGCTCCGAGAGCCGAAAAACGTAGAAGTCCTGGCTACTGCAGCTTCGCGTATTCGGCTTTGGCTGCTTTGTAGATGGGAAGGTCAGGGTCAGCATCTTTCCACAGCGAGAGAAACCCGTCGTAGGCGAGTATAGCCTTAGTCTTATCTCCAGCGAGGGCGTAGGCTCTGCCAAGTTGCAAGTGTGCCAGTGCGCCGATGGGATCACTGACGACGATACCGCGATGGTCGAGAATCTTCTGGAATTCCGCAGCAGCCTCCTGCCCTTGCCCTGCTGCCAGGTACGCTTCGCCTCTCACATAGACGGGATAGAGAGCTCCGAAATATCCATGAATCGTGCTGCGCGGCGTGCCCAACTCATTCGGAACGGCGGCCTCGAGCAGGTCGACAGCTTTGGTCGGTTCACCACGCAGTTATGGCGAGCAGCCCGCGAAGAGTTGGCAGATAACTGAATCGGACAGAGGTATCCTCCGGAAAACGCTTTTCCAGATCGTTAACAATGGCTCCAGCATGGGGGAGGTCCCCGGAGATCGCCAGCGCGAGAGCGGATCCATACTCGACCTCGCGATCTTTAGAAATCGCAAGTGCTGCCGCGGCGCTCTTCCTTGCCTCGGATGCGTTCCCGAACAGCGCTTCCCTCACGGCTGCTCCGGCTATAAATAGGGCCGCTCGTTCGTTATCGCCCGCCTGCTGCGCCAAGTCTTCCGCACGCTGTGACATCCTTCTTGCCTGTTGCGAATGCCCAGAATATGCCAGGACAAAAGCCTGATTGGCGGAGATCAGGTCTTCGGCTACGGACTTCCTTCTGTGCCAGATCGACTTCTCGCTCCATTCCAGCGTTGTCGCCTCTTAAGAACGCAATGTTGTATCGCAGGACTAGCGAGGTCCGGGATATTGAAGTTTGCGCTCAGAGGCCAGTTGAAGGATGTTTTCGGCTTCGTTCAGCCGATCGAGATTCTGATAGGCGGAAGCAAGATTGACGTATCCGATGTCAAATTCGGGATCGAGTTCTATTGTCTTCTTCGCTTGTTCGACGGCGCTTTCGTATTTGCCCAAGATCAGGTAAATGATCGACAAGAAATCCGTGGGGCTGCATCTCACGAGGATAGCTTTGCGCCCAGGATTCACACGTCTGTTGCGCCTTTTCCAGGTTTCCCGTCACCCGAAATTCATAAGAAAGCGAAAGAAAAAAGCTCTCTCGAGCACTGGCGTGGTCTCCGCAACTCATAGGCTTTGCTGGTGCTCTGCGCCGAGAGGTCAGACTCGCCGATCTCTCCATAGGCACTCCCCTGGCGAAGATAGGCCATCGCAAAATTCGGATCGATCTCTATCGCCTGCCTGGTAAAGAGGCAGAGCAGCAACGGGACCGGTTGAGGAGCGGATTTTTTCGGCCGTGCTATAGGCCTTTAATGCTTCCAGCGACGGGGTTGTCGCCTCGGCGAGCGGCGTGTCGTGTTTTTCGACGGTGGCTGAGGGACTCGCCGACGCGGCTCCTGAATCGGGTGGCCATTTGAGTCAGCGCATTTAGAACGTCTTCTTTTCTCGCCGCTTGCGCTTGCTCGTCCGCGAGGACCTCGCCGGTGCGGCAATTTGTGGCGCGCAGTCCAAGAACGTACTGGCTTCCGAGGCTTGCAATCGAGCCCTGCAGCAGGGCCGCACCTCCGGTTCGCTCGCAGACTTGCCGAGCGATCTCCGGCGTAAGTCTTGCATCCGGCTGGCTGACCCATCAGCTCAGAGCCTGCCGTATGCGCTTTTCGGAGATCAGACCAGGAAAGGCGACTGCTCAAGCTGTATCTCCAAGCCTTGACGCAGCGCACCATCGAACACCGGATCGCCTGTCGTGTTGTGAAATCGGCGATCAAAACGGAGTCCTTCTCGCCCAAGGTCCCGTGTGCGGGCGATGAAGATACACGCACTCAGGCTACAGCCAGCAATGCAGCCACCGTTCCGATTGCCGCGACGTGTTTCCAGCTCTGTTCTGCGAGCCGGTCGGCGGGAGGCTCGGGAAGAATTTCGCCTGGATCCGTGTCGGGTGTGCTCAACATAATCTGCGGAGCGAGAGCGGCTCGCAACGATGACATCCTCGCCATCCTGCGTAACTGTGCGCACCTCCGCCACGAAGCGGTAGCCCTTTCCAGGCAGAGTGACGATGTAGCGCCGGTCTTCGGGTGTGTCTCCCAGCGCTTTGCGCAGCATAAAGATGTTCTGGCTGAGATTTGCCTCCTCCACGAAAGCATCCGGCCAGAGCTCGTTCATGAGGTCGTCCTTGGAAACGACTTCACGGCTATGACGAACCAGGATGAGATAGCGTTTCAAAGGTCTTGGGGGTGATCGCGACCGGCTGACTTCCGCGCAGCAGAATCTGTTTCTCGGGGTCGACCCGAAAGGGCCCGAATTCGTAGAGAACCTTGGGACCCGCAGCCATGACCCGTCCAAAGTAGAGGATTACGCCCAATCCAGCAGGCGAAACGACCTGCGATTTACGGAATCTACCACATACCTCCCTGAGGAAGTCAGTCACCATCCCGACGGCAGGCGATCTAGAGCTTCTAATGCACCTCCAATAAGTGGCTTTGTTTTCTTTAGCAAAAGCGAGTTTGAGGCATTTTGAGATTTATTTAGGGCTTCTTTAAGGACTTCTGATCCTCGCCTCCTGCAGGCTGCGGGGTAGAGCAGCGGTAAGCAGGAGTGAGGAACAAACGGAGCAAGGCTGTGGTGTCGAGGACAACAAGGATCACCGTCGAGACCGACACGCGGATGGTCATCCGCAACGCAAAGGCAGTTCGCGCATGGTGTCCCGGCTGTAACGCCGAGGTAACGATAATCACCATGACGGACGCCAGCTTGTTGGAACCGACGACTGCAGCACACCTTCAGCGATGGCTCAGCACTGGCAAACTGCACCTTTCGCAGCCTGCCACTGGCCCAGCGCAAATTTGCGTCCCTTCCCTCTTGCAATCCTTCGACTTGGACGACGGCGGGACCTTCAGTCGTCTCAACGAGAACCCGCTCGATTAAATAAGGAGAGGAAGATGGAATCCAATCGTTCAATCTCAATTTCGTTTCGCCTTATATGCGCGCTCGTGCTTGCAACGAGCGGCGTTTGGGCACAGCAACATCCAGCCGGAACGCAACCGTTAGCCGCGCCGACACAGTACAACGTGATCGACCTTGGCACATTGGGAGGTACTTTCAGCATCGCCTACGGCATCAACGACAGAGGAGAGATCGACGGATTTTCGACTATACCTGGCGATGGTTCGACGCATGCTTTTGTCCTAAAGAGCGGAGTCATGATTGACCTCGGAACTCTGGGCGGACCGAACAGCTTGTCCTACGTAGGGCCGAGCAACACTGGTCAGGCCACGGGGTCTAGCCGAAACCTCAATGCTCGATCCGAACGGGGAGGATTTTTGCGGGTTCGGCACCAACCTGATCTGTCTCGGATTTTCGTGGCAGAACGGTGTCATGACTCCCCTGGCCACTTTGGGTGGCAATAACGCCCAAGGAGGTGCGATCAACAACCAGGGTCAGATCGCCGGATACGCGGAAAACAGCACAAGCGACCCGAACTGTCCTTCACCGCAGGTACTGGAATTCAAGCCCGCGGTGTGGACGAACGGCCAAATTCGGGCACTTCCCACTTATCCGGGCGATCCGGAGGGCGGGGCGTTCTGGATCAACGATAGACACGAGGTAGTCGGCGCATCCGGCATCTGCGCGCCCTACGATGGCAGATACGGAGTTGGCCTTGCGCCGAAGCACGCGTTGCTCTGGCGAAATGGAACTTCCATGGTCGATCTAGGCAGCCTTGGAGGCAGTTTCAACAATGCCGGCTTCGCCATCAACAACGTCGAGCAGATAGTCGGAGCCTCGGACCTGCCCGGCGACCAATATCAGCATGCGTTCTTTTGGCAGAACGGGGCGATGATCGACATGGGAACGTTGCCGGGAGATGTCGTCAGCGCTGCCCTGGGAATCAACAACCGAGGTCAGGCAGTCGGGTTGTCCCAAGACGCGAGCCAGAATATTCGTGCCTTTCTTTGGGAGAACGGAGTGATGACGGACCTCAACAGCCTCGTGCCCCCGAACTCACCTTTGTACCTGTTGCATGGCTATGGAATTAACTCCGCGGGCGAGATCGTCGGATTTGGCGCGACAAGCGCCGGCGAAATTCACGGATTCCTGGCGATCCCCACCCACCCCAATCCCGAGCCCGTCTCGCTCAACGTTCAGAACGGACAAGTGGGAGGTAGGAAGTTTACGCTCAGTGAGAATGCACGCAGACAGCTTAAGCAGTTGGTGCGCTTCCGCCCATTCGCCTCGGAAACTATGCAGTGACCCCGGGACCAGCGAAGAAGCTCAGAGTTATTGAAGTGCCGAAAACCGTGCAAGACAAAGCCGGAATTGATGAGGGGCAGGCGACTCTCCTGCCCCCGCTTTCCTATAAGGACATCTGGCTATCCAGAGAATTATTCCTGCACTCTTAAGCGACTATGAATGTATGGGCCAGGACGAGTCCCGTTGACGCGGGCCAGGGGCCGGAGGTTCAAATCCTCTCTCCGCGGACCAATTCGCGGTGGAGAATTGCCCAATTCCCCACCGATCTGGCGTAAGTGGAAGGCGGCACAAGGTGGATGGCATAAAACGGATTTCCGAAATCGGAGAGACGTAGAAATACGTATTTTGCCGACTGTGCCGTGTTAGCCTGTTCGTTTTCTGTTTTAGTTTGTGGGCAGTGCTGGAATGCCCCCCGGCGATGGTTTGTCTTACGGAGCGAAGTAGCCGGAGATGTCCAGGATCAGTTGCGTGTAGCCTGCGGCGAAAGCGTCGGTCTTGCCATCGCCGTTCGGCACGATCGCCATGTTCGACGTGATCGCTCCGTCAATCGCGTTCAGCGTCGAGACTGTCGGCTGCGGCAGCGGATCCGGCCACAGCGTCAGATAACTCAGCGGGCCATCCGGCACCACCGTCGCGTTGAACACATAGCCCTCCGCAGTCGCCGGCGGTCCGCATGGACTGGTCTGACACTGGGACCGTCAGCTCACCCGTGAACGGCTGTCCATTGTTGCTACGGGTGTCGATCACACGGCACGGTGTCAGCGGATAGAACGACAACCCGCCGCTGCCCGGCGGAGCAAAGTAGCCGTTCGATATCGATCACCAGGTCGGTGTCGTTGGTTGCGTAGGTGGCCACTCCTCCATCCGTACCCGCCGGCACCAGCGCAGCATTGGCCACGATCGTATTGGTCAGATCGTTCAGCGTGGATACCAGCGGGCTGAGCTCTGGCCTTGCGGCCACACCGTCAGATACGCCACTCCCGCTGATGTCTTCGGCACAACGGTGAAGTTGAACGAATACGCCGCGGCATTGTTCGGCAGTCCACAACTGCTCTCGCAGCACCGGGAAGTCGCGCTCATGACCACCGCTGAGATACGGCCCGCCCAGCGATCCGTCGGGGTTGCGCGTGTCGGCCACACGGCACGGCGTCAGAGGATAGAACGCCAGGGTCGAGCCGTCGCTGGTCGTGAAGTAGCCGTTGATATCGAGCACGACATTGGTCGTGTTGGTCACATACACGCTAACCGAGCCGTTGGGCGTGCCTGCGGGAATGATCGCGGCATTGGCCTTGATGCGGCCGTCCAGTGAGTTCAGGGTCGAGACGATCGGCTGACCTTCGCCGGTTGGCCAGATGGTCAGATAGCCGAGCGTAGTCTGCGGCACCACCGTCACATTGACGGAGTAGGCAATGGCATTGGACGGAATGCCGCACGGGTTATCGCCTTCTGTGAGCGGGAAGGAGCGGCTGTTGTTGCCCGGGATCGGCGGACCGCCGAAGGTGCCGTTGGCATTGCGCGTGTCGACAATGCGGCAGGGCGAGATGGCGACGAACTGCAACGCCATCGGCACAGGGTTGACGATCTGCACCACCGACCCGCTGCTGCCGCTGTAGTTGCTGTCGCCGGAATATGTGGCGACGATCGCTATCGGTCCCCACCGCCAGCGATGAAGTGGTGCACGACCGCTGTGCCGAGAATTCAGAGTGACTGACGTGCAGCCGGAAATGGCGGTGCCATTGGATGTGAAGCTCACCGTTCCCGTCGGCGCCGGCGGGCCGGCGGGGCCCACGGTCGCGGTGATGGTCACCTGCTCTCCGAAGGTGGAAGGATTGGGCGAACTGGTCACCGTCGTCGTGCTGGGCGGGGGCCCCGACAGACGGAAGACCGTGCCACAGCCGTGGAGGCCGGTAGTGCATGCAGGGTTTGCGCCAAACGCGGTTGTCCCATAGAAGTTCCCATCGGTGGCTTGCACCACCCGGCCGAAAGGCGCTTTGCCGTCATCAGTGTCGTCGAAGCTGTGCAGCGTGGTCAGCGTGCCGCTTGGGGTGATTTTGAAGACCGTGCCACAGCCGCTGTTCTGTGTGCAGTAGGCCCCGCCTCCGATTGTCGTCCCATAGAAGTTCCCATCGGTGCCTTGTAGCAGTGCAGCCAGGGAGTCGGCGCCGTCGGCACAGGTGGGTTGTGAGCAAAAGTTGTAGATCGTGGTCAGGGTGCCGCTTGAGGTGATTTTGAAGACCGTGCCGCCCTGATGGAAGGGCCCGCCGCCGCCCTCGGGGGTTGTCCCATAGAAGTTCCCGTCGCTGGCTTGCACCAGCCCGGATTGAGGGTATTCGCCGTCAGCGCAGTTCGTTTGAGAGCAAAAGCTGTAAAGCGAGGTCAGTGCGCCTGCCGGGGTGATTTTGAACACCGTGCCATAACCGTTGACCCCGCGCCCGAAGGTTGTCCCGTAGAAGTTCCCGTCGCTGGCTTGCACCAGCCCGGCGTAAGGGTTGCCGCCGTCAGCGCAGCCAGATTGAGCGCAAAAGCTGTACAGCGTGGTGAGCGCGCCCCCTGGCGTAATTTTGAAGACCGTGCCGCAGGTGCCGCTGCCGAGAGAACAGCCGGTGTTGGCCCCGCCCTCCAGGGTTGTCCCGTAGAAGTTGCCATCGGAGCCTCGCACCAGCCCGGCGTAAGGCTGCTGGCCGTCAGTGCAGTTCGCTTGCGCGCAAAAGCTGTACAGCGTGGTCAGCGCGCCCGCCGGGGTGATTCTGAATACGGTACCAACGCGCGGGTTGGCGCCGCCTCCGTAGGTTGTCCCGTAGAAATTCCCGTCATTGCCTTGCACCAGCGCGCCGGTAGGGCTGGCGCCGTCATACCAGTCGAAGCTGTGCAGCGTGGTCAGCGTGCCCCCTGGCGTGATTCTAAAGACCGTGCCACAGCCACCCTGACAGTTGCTGCTGGTCCCGCCAGCATAGGTTGTCCCGTAGAAGTTCCCGTCGGTGGCTTGCACCAGCCCTGCGTAAGGGCTGGCGCCGTCCGTCGAATATCCCGCGAAGGCGTGCAGCGTGGTTAAGGTCTGGGCAGCCGAGCTAATTGCTGTCGCACCACAAAGCGCCAGAAGAGTGACAGCCATTTTCCAAAGATTAGGTTTGCTCAATCCTGACCAATTTGAAGGGCGCATGGTTTCCTTTCGAAAATTATTCGAGGGATCCATTGCGATCCCTATGGGAGGCGATACGGGAGTGCCGCCGTGAGAGCTGGCAAAGTTGACGAGGACGCTGAAGGATGGCGTAGAAGAGGAAATCCCCGAGTCGAAAGAACGTACTGCTGCCGAGGCTCGGCATGGCTCCTCCTTCTTCTTTGCCGCGAGATTCGCCTTGAAAACCGCAGATAGCGTCGTGCACGGGGAGAGACGGCAGCGACTTCCGGTCCTGCGCCGCTCAAAATGTGCTGGTCACCCCGGTGGCCGTGGGGCATAATGTGCAGCAATCGGCTCCCAAGTGTCCTGACGTAATTCTCAAGAGACTCTCAAGAAGCGGAAGTTCATGGCCACCCATCGCTTAGCCCGGGAATTGCCAGAGCTTTCCGGATGCCTTTGGAGTTTTGCCGGGCGGACTTTCGTCGAATCGCGCCTGGAGTTGCGCGTCGGCGATCAGCCGGTGGAGCTGGAGCTGAAGCCTTTGGAGGTGCTGCTCTACCTTCTTCGGCACGCCGGGGAAGTGGTCACGAAGAACGAACTGCTTGACGCCGTCTGGCCGGGCCTCAACGTCGTCGAAGGTTCCTTGTCCACCGCCGTTTACAAATTGCGCAAGGCGCTGGGCGACGCAGATTCCAGTATCGTCGTCACCGTGCCGCGGGTGGGATATCGCCTGGCGGCAACCGCCCACGCTGAGGCGAGCCTACCGTCATCGTCGCCGGCGCACCTGCTACTGGCAGCCGGCAGTCCGGTCCCCGGCCGCGAGCAATGGCTGCTGCTGCGCCCGCTCGACATCTCGGCCGCGAGCGAGGTGTGGCTGGCCGAGCACCCCAAGACCCACGAGCTGCGCGTCTTCAAGTTCGTCTCCCAGCTGGCTCGCCTCAGGACCTTGAAGCGCGAGGTGACGGTCTTCCGCTTTCTCCGTGAGTCTCTGCAAGATCGCCGCTATCTTGTCCAAATTCTGGAGTGGAACTTCGAGGCCGAACCCTATTTTCTGGAGAGCGAGTACGGCGGCCCGAACCTGGCGGAGTGGGCTGAAGGCCAGGGCGGCCTCGCCGCCATCCCCCTCGAGCGGCGGCTGCATGTGCTTGCCGAGATCTCGCGTGCGGTATCCGGCGTACACGCAGTGGGCGTTCTGCACAAGGATTTGAAGCCCGCCAACGTGCTAGTCACTCGGCTGGCGGACGGCGCAGACCAGATCAAGATCGCCGACTTCGGCAGCGCGTTGTTGCTCGAGCCGTCGCGGCTGGAGGAGCTGGGCATCACCCGCCTGGGCTTGACCCAGACCGCCGCCCTGGAATCAAGCTCATTCAGTGGCACGCTGCTGTATCTGGCGCCCGAGGTCTTCTCCGGCAAAGCCGCCACCGCGCAGTCGGATGTTTACGCCCTCGGCGTCATGCTCTACCAGATGGTCGTGGGCGACTTCCGCAAGCCGCTCTCGCCGGGATGGGAAGAAGAGGTCGCGGATCCCTTATTGCGCGAGGACATTGCCGCAGCCGTCTGCGGCGACCCTGCGCGCCGGCTTCGCAGCCCGGCGGAACTGGCCCAGCGCCTGGAAAATCTGGAGGCACGCCGCGCGGAACGAAATCGCAGGGAAAGCGAGCGGCAGCAGCAGGAGCTTGCCGAACGCAAGCGCACGGAGGCCCGCGTGCGCCGGCCATGGATCGCGTTTGCGTGTGTCCTAGTACTCGGCCTGAGCTGCCAGCCTGTACTTCTTGCACGGGAAAGTGACTCAACCGCCGCCACCGACGCTGAAAAGTGTCGCAGTTCTTCCCTTTCAGAATGCCGGCACCGACCGTTCGTTCGATTACCTGAGCCTTCCGCTTGCCGATGAAGTGGCAATGACGCTCAGCTACGCTCGCGGACTTTCGGTGCAGCCGTTCTTAACCACCTCGCAATATGCTCTTCCGGGCGTCGACCTCCGCAAAGCGGGCGCGGAGATGAAGGCGGCGAGCATCATCACCGGCCGTTTTGTCGGGGAAGGTGACCAGTTGCACCTCACGCTGGAGGCCATCGATGTGAAAAGCGGGCGCGTGTTGTGGGCCGACACGCTGGATGCTCCGGCCCGCAACATGATCGAGCTGCGCGATAAGATTGCGGCACGCACGCAAGGAGTACTGGCCGCGGCGCTCGGCGGCTCGGCATACACGGTCGCGAAAGGCACGCGTCCAACCAACAACGAGGCTTACGACCTATACCTGCGCGCGCTGTCCATGCCTTATGACTCCGGCACCAACCAGCCGGCCCTCGCCATGCTGGAGCGCTCTGTCGCCCTCGATCCAAACTTCGCTCCCGCGTGGCTTCAGCTTGGCCGGCGATGCTATGTCGAAGTGCGATACGGGAAGGGCGGCAGCGACATGGAAGAGCGCTACGTGTCCGCGGAAGCACGGGCGGTTGCGCTCGATCCTGACTACATCCCCGCCATCGCGATCTGGATTGGGGTGGCCGTCGAGGACGGCGATGAGACCAAGGCAATGCAGCAGGCTGAAGATCTGGTGCGCCGCCATCCGGACAGCTCTGACGCCCACTACATGTTGAACTACACCTTGCGCTACGCCGGGCTGATCGATGAGTCGAGCCGCCAATGCGACATCGCTTTCCAGATTGATCCGCACAAGCTAACGTCGGGGCTGCGTTCCTGTGCCATCGTGCCCACGCTTCGCGGTGATTACCGGTTGGCCGAACGGTATCTGGGCACAGATCCGGACTCGGACTTCACCAAAGCCATCACCCTGCTGGGACTGCTGCGCGCAGGCAAAGAGGCGGAGGCGCTGCGACTCGGCGCGCCACACATCCAGCAATGGCCGAGCTATGACATGCTGATAGCCTGCGCGCAGCACAAGCCGGCGGGCGACATCGCAGCGATGGCGGCGAAGGTCCAGGTGTCAGGCGATCCCGAAGCCAACTACCTGGCCGCGGCGAACCTCGCCTATTGCGGCCAGAATGACAAGGCGCTCTCGCTGCTTATCTAAAGCAGTCGAAGGGCACTACTGCTCTTATCCGGTGATGGATGCAGACCCGTTCTTCGCCGGGCTGCGCGGCACGGCCGAATTCGCGAAAGTGCGCGAGGCCGGAATAGCTTGCCAGCAGAAGTTTTCCTCTCAGTGGCAGCGCATCCAGCAGCAGTCGAGCCGGTGACGCAGGTTTAATCGCCTTGTACCCGGGAAAACGCCGGTTTATACCTCAACTTCACTCAGGATGCTCCTGAGGTCATCACTTTGATCTGTAGCCAGTGCGGCCACCGCGAGCGCGTGTGGCTCAGCCCAGAGCGTCTGGCCACGAGCCGGGTGACCACCAGGTGCCTGGAGAATCAGGCATCAGTCAGCCATCCGGAACCCTGTTGAGTTAACCGGAACACGGTGCCACACCCTGATCCGGCGCACGAAATCGCCAATGACTGGGACACCCGGTTACACGACCTTGCGGCTAAGGCGTGATCTCCCACACCGTGCCACAGCCGTCGGGATAACACGAACCTTCCGTCGATCCGCCGTAGCTTGAAGTACCGTAGAGGTTGCCGTCGGCATCGATGGTCAGGAGGGTATTCGGTCCCTTTCCCTGAGCGAAATCAGTGAAGTCATGTACGTGGGAGAATACCCACTGGTCGCCCGAGTGCGCGAGTTTGAAGATGTACATCTGACCTGTCGAACAATCGGTCGCAACGCCGTAGAGATTTCCGGCAGCATCGATGCTGATACCGCCCCGCGGACTGTAGCAGCCGACGAAGTTGTAGATGACCTGTTCGGTCCAGCCGCTTCCGGAAGGCGAGATCTCGTAGATCGTCCCAAGGCCGGTACCACCCTGGCTGGTGACGCCGTACAGATTGCCCTGCGCATTGGAAACCACACCTCCGGCCGGTACTTGACCGTCTCCACCGCTGCGGAGAGGAAAGACGTGCAATACGTTGGGGACCCAGCCTGATTGAGTACGGGTCAACTGAAATACCGTGCCGGCGCCTCCGCCTCCTTCGCTGCTGGTGGTATAGAGGTTGCCCGCACTGTCGAAGGTGACGCCACCCGGCGGATACTCGCCCGTACTGGTGAGGGAAAAGTCATAGATGACCTGCTGCGTCCAGCTACCCCCCGAGCGGGTGAGCTGATAAACGACCCCAAGGTTGTTGAGGCCGCCGTAAGTCGCGACGCCGTACAAATTGCCGGCAGAATCGAACACCACGGGACCGCCGTTGAGATTGCCCCCATCGTTGCCACTGAAATGATGAATGTCGGTGCCAGACCATAAACACAGGACCGAGCGACAAGGATGTTGTTGAGGCTTTAGGTTGTAGATGGTGCCGTCGTAGCCGTCCCCTCCGACGTTCATCGTGCCAAAAAGCGAACCGTTGGGGCCGATGGTCAGGTTGGCAAAGGGGAACTGGCCGTCGGCCGGCATGAAGCTGTAGAGCAGTGTAAAGATCCAGCTGGAGCCGTGCCGTGACATCTTGAATGCGACGCCGAGGTGATTGGCGCCCCCGTACGCAGTGACACCGTAGAAATTTCCGGCGGCGTCCATGGTCACGCCGGTCGAAGGATCGTCTCCGTCGACATAGGAGAAGGTATGCAGCACGTGCAGCGCCTGTGCCTGGGCCGGTGGTGCGCCCGCGCCGAGACAAACGGCAGTGGCGATGAGGAAGAGGAAGGCGAAGCGATTGGTGGGCGAGCAGTTCCGGAAATCCATAAGAACTCCTGTTTGCTCAGGTGGCGGGTTATGCAGTGATCGTTAAAGCTGCGGCGGTACGACGATGTTGTACACCGACTTGAGACGCAATTACAAGACAATCGAGCGAACATTAAAGAAGCTGAAGCAGTGGCAGAATTCGGAGGAGACGCTTTACGGCCAGCAATCTACACGCTTAACTCAGCTATCACGATAACTTCTGGAAAAAGGCCGTCGCGTAAACCATGTCAGGGCAGCGGGTCACTTGTGATATTGATTCCATGACAATGTCGGATCCCGTCGCCGAGCAACGCTGGTAGTGCCAACCAACCAACAGGCTCGGGAGAAAGGAGCCGAACAATGATCATTATAGGAGTAGATTTCCATCCCGAGTTTCAGCAAATCGCATTCGTTGACACCGAAACTGGAGAGCAGAGAGGCAATTTATCGCCATCGTGAGGAATATGGTCATTTGCTATCAGGGTTTCGCGTCGGAAGCCGACCGGCGTTGAAAGGAATGCTCATAAACTCTTTTTGGGCCTGAACCCGTTAAGGTCAAGAACTCACAACCACAAGATTTCTGTGGATCGACCCCAGAAGTGATCTAAATAAATCCAGCACCTTAGGCCCATTGCATTTTGTTCTAATCAGGAATAACTTTACGCAATCTTGCTAAGGTTGCGGCTTATAGTTGTACCTCCCTGGGCAATTTGCCAACCTGGGCCAGATTTCCTAGTTTCGAGTCCCGGTGAACGTTGAGACTCTCTCAATGTTTACTTGGGCCTTGCTCCTCGAAGCTCAAAGAATCCTCTAGTCACAGGTGTGACGGTTCGCTGCTCTCTACACCCAACGTGGAAGTTGGGCGTTGGTCGATTCCGTTTCTCTAAGGTCTGTTGGAAATTAGCACCAAGTCATGTGGAAAGTCCCCGTATCGAAAAGATTATTCGGGGAAACGCACACACGTTTAGAAAGAGGATCCCAATCCGGCGGCTCCATTCCGGCTGCCCAAACTGAGGTGTAAGGGAGCTCCGATGAAAACGCAAGTTAGCAACTACTACTCGAAAAGTCTGGGGAAATTGTCGCCTGGTGCAAGCCGGCTTCTCTACGCGCTGATTCTCGCGCTGTTTGCGCTGACGATGGTCATACACTCGGCAGCACAGGACATCTACATGAGCAGCTGGGATAGTAGCGATGACACCATAACCATCGGCAAGTATGCCCCGGACGGAACGCCGATCAACCCGACGTTCGTTACAGAGCTCCGCTCGTATCTCCAGAGTGTATCGATTTACCAGGCCGCCCTGGTGGTACCCAATGCTACCGATAATCTCTCCGATGCCGCAGTGCTTGAGTATGGTACCAACTCCGGAGCGTTACTCAACTTCCGCATTCCGGCGCTGTATCCTGTCGGTGCTGTGGTGGGTGGGAAATACATGTTCGTCCTCTATGACTATCCCGTCCGGCTCGCCGAGTATAACTACAGCACTCAGATAGTGAAGTATCCCGACCTCGTTCCGCCTGGAACGGCCGCGGCAGCCTCTCATCTGGGAGCATGGACCGACCCGGCCGGCAATACGCATCTGTACATCACTCTCAATGACGATGGAACGGGGGGGGCCAACACCGGATCAATCCTGCATGTTCTCGTCGATAGCGCAGGTAACCTAATCTCGACAAACACTCTGGGCACGTCGACGCTCAACTTCCCAACCGGCATCGCCGTTTCCGACGACGGGCAATACGTTTATGCGGTCGATTACCAGACCGACTGGCTCAATGACATCGGCTATTTCTCCAAGTACCGCACCGACAACGGTGCCCAGGTTTACAAGCTCCTCGCCCAAACCCAGTCACCGTACGGCATCGCAACCAGCGGTGGGGCGGTGTTTGTGACCGGCTACGGAAACGGCACGCTGAGCGAGTACTATGCTGCCACGGGTGCATCGATCAACAATGGCCTGATTCAGGGAATGCCGCTTCCCACTGCCATTGCGATCGGACCGCCCTCCTGCATTGTTCCGCCCGCGAATCTGGCCGCCTGGTACAGCTTCGATCAGAGCGGTAGTACGCAATCAGACCTGGCCGGCCAGAACACCGCCACCGTTCACAATACGCCGAGCATAAGCGGCGAAGTGGCCGGGGCATTGCAGTTCAATGGCATCAGTAGTTATGTCCAGGCGCCATCGACATCGCCGAACAATCTCGGCACGTCCGACTTCTCCATCGACGCGTGGGTTAGGGTAGCCAGCACAGGCGACGAGAACAACGTCCGCACCATTGTCGACAAGCGCGATGGCATCCCTACCGGTTACAGCTTCTTTCTCTACAACGGCAAAGTCGGCGTGCAACTGGCCGACCCCCACAATTACGGCAACTTCATTTCCAACATGGCCGTACCCGCCGACAACCAATGGCACATGGTAGCCGTGACCGTGGTCCGCAACTCTACTACCGGCGGCACCTGGTATCTCGACGGAGCGCCCATCGGCAACTTTAATCCCACTGGGTTACCAGGATCGCTCAACAATAGCTTGCCTCTAAGAATCGGCGCCCGCTCCTTACCTGCTTTTTTAAGCGACGGCTGGTTCAAGGGAGGCATCGACGAGGTGGATGTATTCACGCGAGCGCTTAGCGCCGGCGAAATTCTCTCGATCATGCAGGCTGGCCCTGCCGGCAAATGCAAGTGCATGGCTCCGCCCAGCAGCATGGTGGCGTGGTATGGCTTCGACCAGGGGGGCAGCACGCAGAATGATCTCTCGACCAACAACAACCCCGCAACCGCTTACAACACCATCAGCGTGATCGGCCAAGCCGCAGGTGCGTTGCAGTTCAATGGCGTGAGCTCCTACGTGGAGGCGCCCACAACTTCCGCTCTCGACTTGGGCACGAGCGATTTTTCCATCGACGCCTGGGTGAGGCTTGCCAGTATCGACGACGACGTGAAGGTAGTGATGGACAAGCGCGACGCCAACTATCACGGCTATCACTTCTACTTGTACCGGGGCACGATCGGCGTACAGCTAGCAGACGGCGACTATCAAAATTACGGGACGAACCTCAACGTCGCCGTGCCCGCCGACAACCAGTGGCACCTGATCGCAGTGACCGTGGTGCGTAACTCACCGACCGGCGGCACGTTTTATCTGGACGGCGTCGTGATCGGCAGCTTCGATCCCACTGCGCATCAGGGCTCGCTCAGCACCACCGTTCCCCTCGACATCGGCGTACGCTCCATAGACCAGGGTGGCGAGGGCTATTTCAAAGGCGGCATCGACGAATTAGAGATCTTCAACCGCGCGCTGGGCATGGATGAAGTGGTCGGGCTGAAGCAGGCTGGACACGCCGGCAAGTGCAAGAAGTAGATCGGTGAGGCCGAGATGACGAGCGGTCCGCCACACCACTCCCGCAGCAGAATCCGCTACGAGAAAAAGCGCTCCCGAACTGGGGAGCGCTTTTGATTGGGTCGCTGTTTGTCTTATCGCCAGAGTACGGAAGGGTTCAACGAAATCGCTAAATGGATACGAAACTGCGTGTGACAGTTGCAGCCAGGCAATAACGCAAGTTACGCCGAAACGATACACCCGGCTCCGTAACTTGCAAGCACGTCCTGTCGATTGAGCGCTCAGGCCTCGGCAATGGCCGCGATGGACACTCTCATGCCAGGTATTCGAACGGGTAGCTTAGCGCCTTGCCGCGCTGGCGGGTTTGCCGGAAACCACTTAATCCACTCTTCATTCATTCCGGCGAAGTCCGTTTCCTCCAGAAGAATGACAGTGGCACTCACGACCCGTTCAAGGGAAGTGCCCGCAGCTTTGAGAATGGCAGACACATTATCCAAGCACTGCCGGGTCTGCTCTTGGATCGTGTCCCCAACAATCTTCCCCGTTGCGGGGTCCTGCGGCCCCGTTCCTGAGACGAACACAAGGCCCGCTGCCCGAACCGCTTGGCTGTAAGTCTGCGGTGGTGCTGGCGCATTCGACGTTCGGATGATGTCTCTAGCCACAACTTCCTCCCAGTGCTGAATGAATGACCGCATACGCTAACACAAGCGCAATCAGGAACAAACCAGACCTTTCGATTTTGTCATCAGGTAATTCGTAAAACGATGCCCCGCCAGAAAATCACCTGTGCTATTGATTCCATGACAATGTCGGCTCCCGTCCCCGAGTAAGGTTGGTGGTGCTGACCAACCAACAGACTCGGGAGAAAGGAGCCGAACGATGATCGTTATAGGAGTAGATTTCGACCCCGAGTTTCAGCAACTCGCATTCATTTACGGAAACTGGAGAGCTGCAGGAACGGCGCCTCAAGCATCGGAACGAAGTCGAAAGCCTTGACCGGGAGCTGGTGAGCCGATCGACCCAGGTGCGAGTCGGCACGGAGGCCACGGGCACGGGCGCTGGTTCGAGCGGCTGATGGGTCGTTTGCAAATCGAGCACTGAGGAGTTCGAACTGGTGACCATGATCGCAGCAGCGATCGAAGAGACGCATGGGTCGGAAGGAGTCCTGACCTGAGAGGATTACAAAGCGAGCCCTGGTTGGTTGGCACCGGAGTTTTTCAACTAGAGCGAAGTGGCTCTTTGTTTAAAGCGGATGCCGAACTACGCTCTTGACAGCGCCGACATTGTCAGACAGGCGATGCTACGTCAAGCACCCGGCTTGAACCCGGCTGTACCGACATGCGACGCCATTGCTGGCCGCCTTCTGATCTGGCCAACCACCCACTCGTCATCGCGCTAAAGAATTTACTTAACCTTCCTAATAAGCGCGAAGTCTTATGGCGCAAAGTAGCCCGAAATGTCCAGGATAAGTTGCGTTACGCCGGATGCATAGGCATCTGTCTCACCGTTGATGTTGGGCACGATCGCCATATTGGAAGTGACGGCGCCGTCGATAGCATTCAGTGTCGACACCACGGGCTTGTTTTCTGTGTCCGGCCACAGCGTCAGGTAGCCGAGGGGTCCCGTGGGCACAACCGTTGCGTTGAACACGTATCCCGCCGAGGTTGCCGGGGGACCACAAGGGCTGGTCTCGACATTGACGGTAAGCTCTCCGGTGAAGGGCTGTCCGTTGCCGGTCTTGCGCGTGTCGATGACGCGGCAGGGCGTCAGCGCGTAGAAAGACAAACCTCCTGATGCCGGCGGGGCGAAGTAGCCGTTTACGTCGATCACCAGGTCAGTGTCGTTGCTCGGATATGTGGACACACCTCCACCGGTGCCCGCGGGAACAATCGCCGCGTTAGCGACGATGGTGTTGGTCAGGTCATTCAGCGTAGAGACCACGGGTTTGGTCTGTCCCTGAGGCCACACTGTGAGATAAGCCACGCCAGCCGACGTCTTAGGCACAACCGTGAAGTTCAGCGAATAGGCTGCTGCTGTATTGGGCAGGTTGCAGTTGCCTTCGAGTAGAGGAAAGGCGCGCTCCTGTCCGCCCTGCAGAGACGGGCCCCCCAGGTCGCCGTTAGGATTACGTGTATCGACCACGCGACACGGCGTAACCGGATAGAAGGCGAGCGTGGAACCGTCGCTGGGGATGAAGTAGCCGTTGATGTCGAGCACGACGTTGGTCGTGTTCGTCACGAAAACGTTGACTGAGCCATTGGCCGTTCCCGCGGGAATAATTGCAGCGCTGGCCTTGATGCGGCCATCGAGCGAGTTCAAGGTCGAGACGGTAGGCTGACCTTCGCCGGTTGGCCAGATGGTGAGATACGCCAACGTGGTGATCGGAACGACGGTCACATTCAGCGAGTAGGCCGCAGCAGTGGCTGGAATATTGCAGGGTTGCCGCTCTGCGCCAATGGGAACGCTCGCGCCGTGTTGGCAGGAATCGGCCGGACCTCCGAAAGTACCGGCTGCGTTGCGGGTGTCGACTATGCGGCATGGCGACAGGGGCACGAACTGCCAGGCGATGGGGATGGGATTCACGATTTGAGTGACCATACCACTGCTGGGGCTGTAAACGCTGTCGCCCGAGTAGGTCGCCACGATCGCATCGGTTCCCTTTGCGAGAGCTGCGGTGGTGCAAAGCGCTACACCGGAACTCAGCGGGACCGAAGCGCAGCCGGTAATGCCCGATCCCTTCGATGTGAAGCCTACTGTGCCCGTCGGCGTAGGCGGTCCGGACGGTCCGACGGTGGCGGTAATATTCACGGATTGTCCAAGCGTCGACGGATTGGGCACGCTAGTAACCGTAGTCATGCTGCCGCCCACAAAGAGACGGAAGACCGTGCCACAGCCGCCGTCGCAATTATTGCTGGCTCCACCCGCTGCGGTGGTGCTGTAAAAGTTCCCGTCCGTAGCCTGCACCAGCGCGGCCGAAGGATACCAGCCGTCGGTGCGGCTGAAACTGTGCAGCGTAGTCAGCGAGCCGCTGGAAGTGATCTTGAAAAGAGTGCCACAGCCACCGCTGCACGTGTTGACGGTCCCGCCGGCCGAGGTCGTTCCGTAGAAGCTGCCGTCACTACCCTTCGCCAGTGCGGCAAGCGGGTGGCTACCATCAGTACCGCCGAAGGTGTGCAGTGTAGTCAACGAGCCACTGGGGGTGATCTTGAAAACCGTGCCCATGGCAAACAAGCCGCCACTGGTGGTGCCGTAAAAGTTTCCATCGCTGGCTTGCACCAGTCCGGCGACAGGCGCAGCGCCGTCGCCGGTACTCTTGAAGCTGTAGACCCAACTCAGCGAACCGCTCGGGCTCATCATGAAGACAGTGCCGCAACCGCCGGTGCAGTTGGTGCTGCTGCCGCCTGAGGAAGTTGTGCCATAGAAATTGCCGTCAGTTCCTTGCACCAATCCGGCAGCAGGGTGGCCGCCGTCGGCGCCGCTGAAGCTGTGCAGCGTGGTTAACACGCCACTGGGGGTAACCTTGAATATGGTGCCACAACCCAATACGCAGTTGATGATTCCTTGATACTCGGTTGTCCCGTAAAAATTGCCGTCGGTGCCCTGCACCAGCCCCGCAGCCGGCGTGGCGCCGTTGGGGCAAGTGATCCCGCAACCAGTTTCAAAGTCGTGCAAAGTGGTCAAGGTACCGCTGGCACTGATTTTGAAAATGGTGCCAAAGCTGCCGTTTCCGGAATCGAGCGGATCGTCCCCGCTGGTTGTGCCGTAGAAGTTTCCGTCGCCGGCAAGCACCAACGCCGCCGCCGGGCTGTTCCCGTCGGGACAGTTCGCTTGCGTGCAAAAGGTGTAAAGCGACGTCAAGCTTCCCTGCGAGGTGACTTTGAATACCGTGCCGCAGCCGGAAACGCAGTTGAGGCTTCCGCCCAGAATCGTCGTACCGTAGAAGTTTCCGTCGACTCCCTGGACGAGCGAAGCCTGAGGGCTGGCGCCGTTGGTGCTGGCGAAACTTACTAGTGTGTTCAAGGTTTGCGCCGGCGAAGCAATCGCCGCGAAGGTACAAAGCGCGATCACACATCCGATGCCTGAGAGGCCGCGCAGCTTGATTCCGTAACCTTTGAACAGGTATCGCCCCGGGATCGTCATGCCGATTCTCCTTAGTCCAAACTTCGAGAGTCACGACCTGTGCGGTCGTCATTGGAAGTAGCTACCCAGGGTTCGGTCTTGGTTTTGGTTTTGGTTGGTTTCCCAACCATACACGTGGCATCCCCACTTGGGAACCTTTTTCATCTTTGTGTCGGGGCGACCTTGTCAGTTTGTAGACAACACCAGAATCATGGGTGCCTCCCCCGAGGGTCGTGCCATAGAGACTGCCAGTGGTGGCACCCACGTGGGCGCCACCTGACATTGTTCCGTTTGGGCTGTCCTACTCGATAACGCATGACCGGACGGCCACGACCTACCGATTACCCTTGACGGGGAGTAGGCTGTGGAATCCGCGGTGCATTGGGCGGCATCGGCACTGTAGGCGGCGGCGCAACAATGATCGGCGGCGTTACATGACTCACCATACGGGGAGTTGGATTCCGCGGCATACCAGGCGGCATCCGCGGCGGTAGAGGATTATGGATGATCGGAGTCGGGCCGGGCTTTGAAATCGGCGGTCCGATTTGTGCGAAGGCTGCGGTGGAAGCCAGCAGAATAGATACCAGAAGAAAAAGGCTTAGGTTTTTCATAATCACTCTTATTAAGTTGTGGCTATATAAGAAGAAGGAAGCTTCAGACTCGGCTAACTTATTTTCAGGGAGCCTGAAAGAGGATACGAGGGTATCTCCTCATTGACGACTGTACTCCGATAGCGGCGACTAGTCTGTGACGCAGGTCACCGCCTGAGGGCGAGTTCGGTCAACGGCGCCAGACTACAACAATCCCATTGGTTGAGCCTCAACTGGCGATATCAGACCACTACACTCAAAACCTCTCACCGGCGTCAATGAGTGCTACGGCGATATTACGTCAACAACCGCACAGTTTTCGGCTTGTCGACAACTCGACCGGTGATGCGCGGAGTCGCCGGTTTTTGACCACTACTGCGAAGGCGTTGCACAGTAGGCTGGACTCGCGAGTAGCTTTGGCTTTGCACCCATGATCAGTAGCCAAAGCATGAATGCCTGTTCGCCAAAGTGGAATGGGCGCATCCATCCGTGGGCGAGTGTCGCGTAGTGTGGCAGTACTAAAGACGTGAGGCTGGTTATCAGAAAGGCGAAGCAATTCACCACCAGCGCCACCCCCAGGATGCGGGGAAGAAAGCCCGACCGGTACACCAGAAGCCCAAGCGGAAACAGCCAAAGACCCCAAAATATTCCGGCGACATCAAATCCGTACCCATGCACATTGAGGAAAAGCATAGCCAGGGCATCGCGTTGAGGCTGGTCAAACCAGGAGAGGAAATCAGCTCCATGCACCAGAATGACTGCGGCGATGGCGTTCAGCTCATTAAGAAACGCTATCGGGATTGCGATCAGAATCAAAGTCAACATGCACAGGGCGTTCCGGTGGTTGACCTCTTTGAGCAAGTGATACAGAGCCAAGGCAACAAAAACGAATAGGGCTTCGCCAATGAGATGCGCCGCAATGCCGAGACGAAAGAGTGTCTCGGAGGCGGCGATGTTGCGGGCAGTCTCCACGGCATTTCCGTCCACGATCAGCTTGCTGGGAACGTAGAGGAGGCCGAAGATGCCAAGGATTGACGCTAGCACGTACAGCAAGCCTGCGAGTCTGCCTGGGTTCTTGATGAAACGCATAGATCCTCAACGAGGCTGTAAGCCTGAGATACGGCGACGGCTGCCGAATGGTTCCAAGGCAAGGATAGTCCCTCGTTGCAAGCGGCGAGCGGGAGAGGCACGATGCTCCCGAGCAGGAACGAGCCATGTGTTCCGACTCGAGATCAAAGGCCACTGTCCCTTCGTGAGTGTAAGACGGGCAATCGAGAAGCTAACTGTCGCGAACGGGCGATATCGCAAGTTACCCCGAAAACATTGCGCCCGGTTTCGTCAGAAATCACTAGTTTTCAACGATGAGATTGTCGTTTCGGGAATGTTGTGGTTTCAGCAAACTTACAGATCCCCAGTGACCATGAGGCAGCTTTGACAGATCTAACTACCCGCTCCGCAGGGAAGATTTTCTGCGCTCTTCACCTGTGCCAACCGGCCCGAAGAGAGCTTCCTTAACCGAGACTTTGAGTCCGGCCGTTGTGACGATGTGAGTAGGCATTGAGACAGCCGACATCAGGTTCCTGTTCAATATCCACATCTGGGCTTGGCCAGCCGGAACCTTTGTCACCAAACGTGTCGAGCTGACAGGTTCGACGACAGCCTCAGCACTTAAAGGATGCGACTACTACTTTCCACTACTAGAAACCACACAACATAGTCAATTTGTTGACAACCTCATGACAAACACCCCGTAGCCATACCCCTACTATCCGAAAACGGAAAGCCGATTTTAGCCAGCGGCATCCACTAAAAACCCTGGGATCAATAGGAGCGCGTTATGAAAAGATTCGTGAATCGCCCGAAGAGTAGCGCTAGTCGTCGCTCGTTCGTCGAGAAACAATCTGCAACTGGCACGGCGACCAAGGTCGCCAGCTTGTTGTTCGCCGTGTTAGTGGCTGTTGTATTCCACACTTCACCGGCCACCGCGCAGAGCCTACTGCGGACCGACCGCCGCCATCGCAGTCTCAGCGGACGGTAACCATGCTCCTGTGCCTTCCCAAGTCGACCGCCGTGGGAACACATGCCAAGAGCAGACACACCAGGGGAGCCACGAACAGGCTCTGAAATCCTATGCAAACCTTCCTCTCACCTTCATTGAGAACCGGGGCCAGACCGATGCGCGGGTACGCTACTACGCCAACGGGCCTCGCTACGCCTTCTATCTGACGGACGAAGAGGTGGTGCTGACGTTCGACAAGAGGTCGGTAGCGACCAGTGCATCCACCGGCTCCAAGCCAAGCGCGAGTGACTCTTTCGTCCCGGCCAAGTTCGCCGAGGTCGAGAACGCAATCGTCGAAAACAGCGGGATCGCCAGGGAATATGTCGGGGCCAGATGGAGTCGCCCTGGGGCTCCGCTTCGTTGGTAGCAACCCGCGAGCGGCGCTAGAGGGTGAGGCGCGCGCGTCCGGCGAGGTCAACTATATCCGGGGCAATGAACCGGCGCAGTGGCACACGGCAGTGCCGCGCTACGCGCAGGTTGTGTATCGCGAACTCTGGCCTGGGGTTGACCTGAGACTGAGCCAGCAAGCCGGATCGCTGAAATACGAGTTCCTGGTGCGTGCCGGGGCACGGCCGGCGGACATTCGGTTGGCCTACAACGGCGCGGCCGGGCTGACACTGGATGGCACCGGCGGACTGCTGATCCAAACCGCTTTGGGCGTGCTGCGGGACTCCCCGCCGGTGTCGTACCAGGAGATTGCCGGTGCGCGCGTGCCGGTGGAGAGCCGCTACGTTCTGAATAACGAAGGTAGCGCTGAAGGCAATTACGGATTCGCCATCGGTGCCGGCTACCAGCCAGACCACGATCTGATCATCGATCCGGGCGTGGACTACTCCACCTTCCTCGGGGGAACAAGTGATGAGATCGGCGCCGGCATCGCCGTGGATGCAGCGGGAAACGTCTACATCGTGGGCACAACGCAGTCGCCCGACTTCCCGACCAAAGCCGGCGCCTTCCAGAGAACTGGTGCCGCCGGCAATTTCTCCGATGTATTTGTAGCCAAGCTTAACCCCACTGGAACCGCTCTGGTGTACTCCACCTTCATCGGTGGCAGAGACTTCGACTGGGGGCGCGCCATCGCCATTGATGCCGCCGGCAACGCCTACATCGCCGGCCAGACCAAGTCCTCCAATTTCCCCACCACGGCAGGCGCATTCGACAGAATTTTCGGTGTCCCCGACAACTGCCCGCGCTGCGTGGACAATTATGACGCCTTCGTTCTCAAGCTCAATGCAACCGGTTCCGCGCTGCTGTACTCGACTTTTCTGGGCGGAAAATCGGACATCGACGACGCACTTGGCATCGCCGTCGATTCGGCAGGCAGCGCTTACGTTACCGGCGAGACCGGTTCGGCCGACTTCCCGACCACGCCCGGCGCCTTCCGCACCACCAGAAACTCCGCCTTTGACGCGTACGTCACCAAGCTGAATCCATCCGGTTCGGCCTTGGCATACTCCACGTTCATCGGGGGAAGCCAGGTGGATTTCGGAGCGCGCATCGCAGTTGACGCTGCGCGCAATGCGTATGTGCTGGGCAATACCAGCTCTTCCGATTTCCCGACCACGCGCGGGGCCTTCAACACCATTTCCAATGGCGGCTTCGATGTCTTTGTCCTCAAGCTGAACCCTGCTGGATCGAACCTTGTCTATTCCACTTTTCTCGGCGGGCTGGACGCGGACTTTGCCGGCGGGTTGGCCATCGATTCGGCCGGTAACGCTTATGTATCGGGCGCGACCGCCTCCTCGAATTTTCCTACCACGCCGGGCGCGTTTGAGACTGTCCCGCCAGGCAACAATGGTGGCGGGGCCTTCGTGACGAAACTAAATGCCACCGGGTCCGGCCTTATCTACTCCACCTTTTTGGGTGATGCTGGAGCCACGGTTTGGCGCTCACTTCCAACGGCAGCGTGTGGGTAACGGGGGCAACAACTTCCCTCACGTTCCCCACCACCCCCGATGCGTTCCAAGGTTTCCTGCATGCGGGCCCTAGTTCGACGGACGCATTCATCACCGAATTGAATGCCACGGGCTCGGCGATTCTGTACTCCACCTATCTGGGCGGAGGCAACACGGATCACGGCACCGACCTGACGCTGGATTCCGCGGGCAACGTATACGTTACCGGCGCAACCTTATCTTCCGATTTCCCCACAACTCCGAACGCCTTCTCTCGAGTCTTCAAGGGCGACCCGAATACTTTCTGGGGCGATGCCTTTATCACGAAACTGGCGCTGAACGGAGGTCCGCCGCCTCCGCCGCCGTTGCCCACCGTGGCCAGTTTCACCGCGCCCTTTGGAGTAGTGGGTGGCCCGGGTAACCCAGTTCTCACTACGGTGACGCTCACTTCGGGCGCTCAAGGCTCAGGCGCCGTCGTGTCCCTCACCAGCAGCAATCCGGCGGTATTAAGTCTGCCAGCCACCTTGACGATTCCAACGGGCGCCCAGAGTGGGACCGCTACAGGCACCACGTCTGTAGTCACCGTTGCCACTCAGGTGACGATTACCGCTTCGTATAACAATTCAGCGAAGAGCGCAACTGTCACGGTGTCGCCGCTGCCAGGAGCGCCCGTGCTACAAAGCATAGGTTTCTTCCCGAATCAGGTAACCGGGGGCACCGCAGCGCTGGCGATCCTGTCGCTGACGAATCCGGCTGGGCCAGGCGGGTTCACCGCCGCGCTATCTACCAATGTCCCGGGTATCGTCACGCTGCCCGCAAGCGTCACTGTGCCGGAGGGTCAGACTAATATTTCCTTCTCTGTGCCTACGGCCGTAGTCACCACACAGACAGGGCTGACGGTCTTCGCCACGGCGGGAGGTGTGCAACAACTCGCGCCTCTGTTCGTGAACCCTGTATCGCCACCGACGTTTGTTCTGACGGTCAACGCAACTGGCCGGAATGGCGAAACTGTAACTTCGAGCCCGGCTGGAATCCAGGTTGGCGTCGGCCACGCCGCGCAGGCTTCGTTCACATCGGGCACAAACATCACTCTTTCGGTTTCAAACGGGAGATCCGCGTTCTGGTCGGGCGCATGTTCAAGCTGGAAACAACAAGACCAGAAGCCTGCACCTTCACCCTGAACGCAAATGCCGCTGTCACGGCCAACGTGCAGTGAAAAGGCTGAGTAAACTCCGTTGATTTCCGCAGGGGGGTCTTGCCGTGAGCAAGTTGCAGTTACCGTAACCGCTTCTTAAGGTAAGTGGGTGAGAAGCTGACAGATAGAACGGGAGATCCCCCCTGCGCGTTCCTGATCGGATTTTCTAGCGGTCCCGAAGAAATCCGCAAGACCAAAGCGGCCAAAACAAACCCGGTCTTCTACGATTGGATCGCGCCGGGGCGTTGTAGTGGTGCAAGACGAGTCTGCGGGAAGTGAATTTCCGCGATCGGCCGCTTTTCTTTACCGCTGGCTCCAACTCTTCTGCGACCTTAGGTGGAATGGAGAATCTGCGAGCTACGCTCAAGGAGAGAGGGGCCGACTGCGTCACCCTGCCAGTCCCTCTCCTCGGCCAGATGCGGGAGAATTTGGCGGGCGCGCTACCTTCTCACCGCAGGAGCAGGGAGCATTCTGTTCCTAAAATAAGCTCGTGTCTATGGCACGATTTGACCAGGTAGACGGATGTCTCCGCGTGTCTGCGCCCGGTTGAGGGCCGCGTATCACGCCAAAGTGTGATTGTCCCTCGACAACCTGAGGAGTATTCCTACTCTATGCAACAAACCGATCACAACTTCGCGAACGCTCCGGCCTATAGCGAGGGTGGACGATTGGTAATAAAGTCCACCTGTAGCGATTGCGGCGCATTCCAACTCGTGAGTGTTGGCGACGGTTCACTGAGAAGGTGGGAGTCGCACCACGAATGCGAATGCTCTAGCGCACTCAATATCACCCTTCGTCTGCAGTAGGGCTAAGTATCTGGCCGCAGTGGGACTCGGCCCCACGAGTCCCATTTGATTTTCACACCCAGGTGCAAGCATACAACTAAAGACGCAGGGCCAATGCCGCCCACGGGGTATTTCGATAGTCCCACAATGTAGGCATCATGCTTCAGACGTTTAAACTGCCATGTGAGATGGAGAATGACGTCAACCCAAGACCTTCGCACATCGCTATGCTGAAAACGGGGACATAGTGTCTATTTGCCTTACCTGCTTCCTGTCGACTGCTCGTTCACGCGATACAGACGAGATGGTTCGCAACGAGGAGCGACACGAGTGTCAGGAGTCCGAGGTTAAGACAAGTTAGGAATGTTGCGAACTTCATCGCGGTCTCCACGATGCAATGGATTCTCAACCAAGACGCCAAGCCCGAGACTTATCGACTCGTCACTATGCGCTGCAAAGCTCGCGATGGCCGAATCTCCCAACGAGAGGGATTCTGGACTGGATTCACTTGGCGGATCATCGGCGACAAATATAAATTGCACATCGTCATTGTCGAATGGTCGTACTCACCCGGAGCCGGATAGTCTCCCCACTTTGCGGTCCTCCATCTCGGCTCGCTTCCTTGGCGATCTCCGCACCCAAGGCGACTCCTACCGTCTAGCTTGAATGCCAGGTGTCAGGCGGTTCCTGCGATTCCATTGGTGCGATAAGGATAAAGATGTGCCATTGATCGCACCGGAACGCGGAACCCCCATGCACTTCCGATTGCACACCATTGATCGTGGCAGACAGCCGAACTCCCTCTAAGGGTTCGACCGTGTGGTCCGAGCAAACAGGGCAACGCAACGGTGCTTCCGCGCTCATGTTGCGCGAAAGCCTATCTGTACCCGTTACGAAATGCATCACCCGTTAGTCAAAACAGAGGTGACCTTTGTGGGATTCGTAGCACTACTACAAACAACCACTTCCCCGCGAACTTCCTGGTCATTGGGGTCTCCCGTGAGAATGGGACGGGCTTCCTACGCCGCCCCTCTCTCCCGCAGTACCTGGCTTGTAATGCTACCTACCGCAAGCAGACCCTAACTCCGTTTGCGCTAACACCTCCTGAGCGTCCTCGCAGGTGGCTGGAACGGAGGTCGTGCCGAATGGCCGACAATCCGCGAATTGAATGAGAACAATCGCTGTTCCGAGTGCCAGGGCTGCGGTTAGTATCCGAATTTGCAATAGCGGTGTCCTGAAACGGACAGCGCGGAACTAATTTATCGCATATTAAGTCGTTTACAATGTGGCGCTTAGAATTGGCAAGTGTGATGCTGATACCCCGCGGGAGGGTAAGAACATGTCATTCGTTCGCGATCTGAGAGTTGCAGCACACTCGTTAATTCGGACTCCAGGGCTTGCGATCGCCGTGGTGCTCACGCTGGCGCTCGGCATCGGGGCGAACGCTGCCATTTTCACGCTAGTGCGCGGAGTGCTGCTCAAGCCTCTAGTCAACCGCGACGAGGACCGGCTGATCTATATCCGGCAGAGCGCCCCTGGCATCGGCGAGGCAAACGTTGCGTTTTCCGTACCCGAGATACAGGACTTGCGTGCGAGCGTGAAAACCCTGAGCGCGTTTGGCGACTTCTCGACCATGGACTTCACCATGATCGGCCTCGGTGAGCCTCGTTCCATTCGAGGCGGCGTTGTCGGCGGCACGTATTTCGATGTGATGGGCCTTCATCCCGTGCTCGGTCGCCTCATCGGACCTGCAGGACGACGGTCCTAAAGCTGCCGGCGTCGTTGTTCTCACCTACCGTTTCTGGACGACCGCTCTTCACAAGGATCCTTCGGTCATCGGCAAAACCGTTCGCCTCGGGAGCCTCGGTGATCGCTCTGCGACAGTCATTGGCGTCCTCGAACCTTGCGTCCCATATCCGCAAGATACCGAAATCATCGCCAACATGGTCACCAGCCCGCATCATCTTTCCGCAACCATGGTCACTGGCCGCATCCATCGCATGACTGAGCTTTTCGGCCGTCTGGCTCCCGGAGTCACTCTCGATCAGGCTCGCGCCGAGTTGCGCTCCGCCTACTCCGCGATGAAAAAGGACCATCCCGAATCCTATCCGCAGGAAGCAGACTTTCAGATCGGGGCGAAGCTGCTTCGTGACGAGATCACGTCGGGCGCCCGGACCGTGCTGCTGGTGCTGCTGGCAGCGTCAGGGCTGGTCTTCATCATCGCGTGTTGTAATGTCGCCAATCTGATTCTGGCACGGACGGTTCGCCGCGAAGGCGAGCTGGCGGTCCGCGTGGCGCTGGGCGCAACCAGAGGCGCGTTGCGCCGCATGCTGTTGGCCGAAAGTCTTCTGCTGTGCGGCGCCGGCGCTGCCATCGGTGTACTGAGCGCGCAGCCGATGGTGGCCGTCCTGGCCCGCTACGCCTCGCGCTTCTCCATCCGTGCTCTCGATTTCAAAGTCGATTCCAGCTTGCTTTGGGTCGGTGCGGCGCTCGCCATCGTCGCCGCGGTGATTCTCGCATTTGTCCCGCGCCTGCCCTCTTCCGGCGCGTCGAGTGGACTGAGCCAATCAAGCGGAAGTGTGCGGATCACCGGCAATACGAGCCGCCGCCAGCGGATCTTCGCTGTGACACAAATCGCCGCGTCCTTCGTGTTGCTGGCCGGCGCAAGTACGTTGATCACTACGCTGATCGCACTACAAAGGGCTCAGACAGGACTGGATACTCAGCACGTCCTTGCTATCGATGTTCCTGCTATGTCCAATGGGAAGACACCTAAGCAGGTCGTCGATTTCTACAAGAAAACGATACGTCGCATTGACGCCCTGCCGGGCGTGAGTGAGACCGCGTTCGGCGACGTTGTTCCCTGGCGCGATGGCAGCTTCGGCACTCTGCAGTTCTCCGCTGACGGACACGTCCATGCCGCCGGTGTAGAGGATCCCCGGGCACAGTCGCGTTCCATCTCTCCCGGTTTTTTTGCGGCGCTTGGCGTTCCTATCATTGCCGGCCGCGATTTCAATGCGCTTGATGACAATAACGATAATAATAAAGAGCCTGTCGTTATCGTCAGCCAGACTCTCGCACAGCGTATGTTCCCCAACCAGGATGCGGTCAATCGGCATGTCTATTGGACGGATCCCGTGTTGCAATTCGCTTCTGGGACCGATCTCGAAAAGGCGCGCCTGATGGCGCCGCACCGCATCATCGGCGTCACCGCCGACATTGACGATCAACACGTCGTTTCTGAACCCACGGTCACTATTTACAGCCCTTTTGACGAAGGTACACTTTTTGGCGGTCGTCTCTTCATTCACACAAGCTACAAATCCCTATGCGCTGGTCCCGTCGGTCACGCGCATTATTCGCGACATGTCCGCCGATCAGCCCGTTGAGCACGCCGCCAGTCTCGCAGACATTCGGGCAGAAGTGCTCACGCCGGACCGTTTAAATTCGCTGGTGTTTGGCGTATTCGCGGCGGTCGCGTTGGCGATTGCAGTGGTGGGCGTTGCGGGCGTGCTGGCGTTTTCGGTGAGCTCGCGGACGCGGGAATTCGGCATCCGGCTGGCCCTGGGATCGGAGCCGCAGCGACTCCTCAAGGGCGTGATCGCAGAGGGCACCGTGATGGCTGCGGCGGGCGTCCTTGCAGGCGCGGCATTCGGGTTCGTGCTGGCGCGTTTGGCGGGCAGATATTTTCTGGACGTCAAGATGCCGGGCGCATTGCCTGTGTTTGTCTCTGCGTTCGTGCTGATGGCGGTCGCGGTTATCGCGTCGGTTCTGCCCGCGGCACGTGCTGCCCGCGTCGATGTTATGCAAGCGTTGCGCTCCGAGTGACCATCGGGCGGACGGCCAGGGTTACCCGCAACTCCAAAACGCGAGATGAAGCCTCGAACACTCGAATAACGGTCCACCGTGCCTCGGTGACGTCTTCCTGCTCCGCCAGTTGATGAGCTTCTGCCAATTTGGCAGACTCGGCAGGAGATTGTGGAGGGCATTCGCGCGGCGGCAGATCCGATTAGCTTTTGGGCGGAGTATCTCTCAGAGTTGCGAATTGCTGTTGCTCGAAGGCGTTGATGCCTACAAGAAGGACGGGGCGAAATTCATGCAGCGACCAGTTGCGAAACAGAAGCTTAGGACGAAATAAGACCTGAAGCGCAAACGGGTACACCGTTCGAAGGGACAAAAATCAACAAATATGATTTTGTTTGCTAGATCAAGACAACGTTCTCACGGATTTCGAGACCAGATTCCGACTACCTGGATCACGCCCATCACTACCAGCCGCCGATCGCCGAAGCCTATCGATCATCGCTTCCAGACGCGGGGATGACTATCCCCCGGAACTGCGGCATGCCGTCGATTCAATCATTCGGGGAGGACGCATCTCCTCCCTTGCCCGGTCTGCGGGCGTGAGCGACGAGTCTTTATGCGAAGGCGTGATTTTCTGCGCATGTGCCACTCCAGCCTTGTCGATGGTGAAGTGGACCAGGACGGGGCGTCCGGGCGTAAGCAGCACTGGACGACGCGCGTTGAACCTGGTACCGGTATCGATCGAAACAGCTCGTCCGCTGCGCAGCGCCAGCTTCAGTTCCGATCCGCTCGCCTGGCAAACTGTTCCGTAGAGTTGATGAACCCTAGTTGCGCCGGTCACTGCCGCTGCCGGATCGATGCTGGCGGGACAAGTGATCGTATCGGGCAAAGAAGGTGTGATTGGATCGCGCGCCGTGCCATCGAGCGTTCCGGTCAACCCGTAGATGCGTAGCTGCATGTTGCTGGCGACATAGACTCTGCCTTTCGCAACGGTGGGGACGATGTTGGCGTTGCTGTTGACGGCATGGGTCCACGTGCCGCCGAGAATCGAGATCAACTGCTGGCTGAGGTTGTTCGCCGCGTAGGCATGCAGCGTGACCGGCGTACCCGGGTTCATGTCTGACGAGACGGAAGGCCTCTGCACAAACCAGACAACTGCAGTTCCCGCGGTGGTTCCGTTGGACGAAACGACGGGCATCACGCCCGCCATCGTCGGGCAGGCCGTTCACCGGGCCCGATCCAGTTGTGCCCTCCTGCACCAGTTGCACCGAAGGCGAAGTCTGCAGCTTCCAACTGGTGACGCCGTTGCCGCCGCCGGTAAGGACATGTGAATTGCGCCGTCGGATCCCATGTAATACGCGGGACCGCACCAGCAACCGCCCATGTTGATGGTCTGCACAACATTGTTGGGACCGCCCTGAACGTAGCCGCCCATGTTGTCGCGGTTCAGCAGGAAGGCGCGTCCGTCTTTGCCGCCGGCGATCGCCAGGTGTGGAATCGGGCCGGGCTGGTCGGGCAGGATCATCAAGCCGCCCGAGCCTACGTCGGCGTCGAAGCCGTCCAGGTTGAAATAGTCGTAGGTGGTGAAGCTGTCCTTCAACGTAAGGAGGTCGGACGACAGGCGCACCATGCTGTCTGGCCGATTGAACGCCTGCGAATAGCTGGGCGTGCCGGGATCGCTGTTGCCGGTCGAGAAGAAGATATCGCCGCCGGCATCGGCGGCAGGCCCGTAGCCCGACTGCCAGATCGACGACAAGTAATAGCTCGATTGAGGCGGTGTCAGCTTGTCGGTGAGTTGACCGGTCATGGGCAGCAGCGTGGTGGCGTCAAAACGCAGGATCGTGCCGCGCGAAATATTCGGGTTGATGTCGCCATTGCTGCCAAAGGTCACGTAGATGCTGCCGTTCGCCAACAGCAGCGCCGGGCGCTGCAGCTGGTACTTGGGATTGAAGGTCCATTGCGTGCCATCCGCAAGCGTTTCACTGAAGCGGATGACGGCGGCGGGCACAACATCGTGGCCCGTGCTGAGCGAGATCGCGTGCAGCCGGAAGTTCTCGCCTCCAGCCAACGCTGTCACTGACGAAAGTACATGATCCCCGCGGTGCGGTCGATTACCGGCGTGCCCAGAATCCCCATCACCGGAAACACGTTGTCGTCGCCGCTCTTGTAGCTATCGGGAACCGGGAATGCCGAACTGCGTGTGCCACAAGATTGCGCCACTGACAGCGTCATACGCATAGACGCTGTTGGTCTCGGTCGCCACGTAGATCACGTCGTGAACACCCTGTCCCTGGATCGTCTGGCCGGAAACGAAGAGCGGCTCGGCGTCAATGCGCCCGTCGAGCAGAATGACCTTCTGCAAGCCGAATCCGGAAGAGGTTACATTGGCCGGAGTCAATTGCGTTTCGGCGGAGAACCAGCCGCTGCGGTTGTTGTCGTTGTGGTACGTCAGAACATCCTGCGGAGAGCTTGGCGACTGCTTCTCGCCGGCTTGAGAGACGATTGGCGCGCAGGCCAGCATCGCGAACGCGATAGGGGCGAAAAGATAGCGTGACGAGACAACGAACATCAGAACCCACCTCAACTGGAAGTTTTCAGGAACAGAATTCTGCACGGCGATCAATGCCGGATAGTGATGCGAGTATTAGTAGCGTAAGTAGCTGGAGGAAGCAATGAATTCATTGATGACGAACCGGGATGCCCGATCCATTTCTTGTGATATGGATCTTGGCAATGACAAGCAAATCGAAGCCGGAAGCACAGAGCACGAGCCCTGTGGTGCTTGCCACCTGATCCTGTCTTAACGGATGAATTTGCGGCGTATAAATCCAAGCGCTCCGAGGACGCCAGAACCGAACATATGATGCTTCTGGGCTCAGGAGGAATCAGGTTTTGTTTTTCTTATACGTTAAGCCAGAACTCTACGACCAAGCTGTGATCGTGTGACCGCAATGTCTGCATGGGGCAGCGTGCAAAGCCGCCATCGTGGGCTTATGTCGGGCCTTCTAGCCGTTGGCGTGAGACCTTTTCAAAGCAATCCTGTGCGCAGCGCGTCTTCTGTGCTTCTTGGCTTTCAAAGCTTCGGCGCGCGCCTCGGCGGTGCTCCAGCGAGGGACATATTGTCTGGAGTGTGCCGGCATCGTAACGGAGCTTACGGCGGATCCTGAAGTTTCGTCTTTCGTAGGCATGTTCTTCTCTCCCCTATCGTCTTATTAATGTCTTCCGCTAAGGCATGGTGCGGCGCAGAAGGACAGGCTTTTCTTGCCCGGCCGCGGACAAAAGCCTGGCAAGGTGCTCCTCGTAACGAAAGGCGCCACTGCGAAGCTCACAGCAACGCTCCCGCGGGGCAGCTGCACACACAGGGCATTGCACGGACAGTTTCTGTTCAGGAGTGAGATCCCTGATTTGCATGCGGGCGACCTCCCGTTCGGACGTGTCCGAACTGTTCTTGTCTAGATCGTCGACCTAAGCAATTGTCTTCGAAACTCGCTGCACGGTTTTTCCCCAATCCCAAACTTGCTTGTCAGCTTCTCTTCTCGTCATACCGTAGACAGCCTGAATCTTGCTGATAAGTTGCTCGCGCTTGCCGGATATCTCCTCGAGGTCGATGTCCGTAAGCTTGCCCCAGTTTTCCTTCACCGAACTTTTTAGATCTTTCCAACGGCTTTCCACTTGATCCCAATTCATTGATTTCTCCCTGCTGTGCGATTCAGGAGTTACCCTGTGGTTCCCAGATCTGCCGGCCCCGTATTCTGCAGGCGCTCCGCCATTGACTGAATCTGTGACCCTTGTTGTATGTGACGGGAATGGGCGGCGATGGACACATACGGAATACCCAGGAAACGTTTTCTCAGTATGTGGGTCAGTTCGAGGCAGTTAAAATGTTGCAAACAAGTTTGCGATAAGAGCCGCTTTACCCCTCGACGCAGCGTCTTCTGCCCGCCCCACGCGGGAACCGCTGTCTTCAACTCGTCCGCCATATAAAACAACTTCCACCCGGAATCACGAAGCTTCCGATCCAGGCCCGAGCTTTCGCGAACCCCGAGTGATTGCCAGGTTTCGCAGTAGGCTTCACTCTCTATTCCGAGCGAACGTAAGCTCTCGGATGGCTGAACCATGATCGTGCCCGCTTGTATATGGTTTGGCATGAAACCCTCCCTTTGCGTTCGGAGTCAGACAGGAGAAACGCATGGCGTCTCCATGGCTGCAGGTGAACTAAGAGGTACGACTTCAGATAGCTGACTTAGATCAGAGAACCTGAAAGAGGAAGGGACAACTCACTCACTTGACCCTAGGCCCTTCCGCTGCCAATGTCAATCAGCCGTGCAACCGGGTAGTGGTGCAGTTTGAAAACGAACACTCTTGCGCGGCTGATCGAACGGCGTAAACTTAGGGTATGGCGAAAAAGGTTAAATACAGTGCCCCGGCGCACTTGATTTCCGACGGTCGGTTCCAACGCTGCTCGGTTTGCAAGGTGCCGTTCCTTACCGTGTCAGATCGGTCATTCGCTGAGGATTTTGCGAACCACGTAAAGAGGTCGCACCAGCCCGGCCAAACCTCCGAAGACGTTAACCAGGCCGCTGCGCGTATTGTTGGGGAGACTACGCAGAACAGCCCCGACTGATAGCCTTCTTTATCACCTCAAACTGCACCACTAGCTGCAACCGGCTATGCGTTCACGAAGCACTTCCATCATGCTGTTCACCACTGACGGCATGGTCGCCTCCAGCATGTTGGAAAATTGATCTGACTTCCAGCCGACAATTGCAGTACAGTTCGACCGTATGGGTCAACTCCCAGCGCATCGCACATTCGCAGACTAGCTGTCAGTAATTTCAAATAGTCCATGCCCAAACTTTTACGCATTCGACTAACCCGAAAGGCTCACGTAATATTCGACATCAATCAGACCAGACTGGTTTCTGGCACCCGTCATACTCGGTAGGACGAGGCGCCCTGAGCCGGATTGCTCGTGAGCAATAGTGAGCAGTTTTCTTCGCCCGCTTCGCCCATACTTCTAACAGGTATGGAGACAGAACGTCGCCCGGTGCCTGAGGCGGCGTTCATACGTAACAATGCGCTTCTTGTCAGCCCAGTGTCGCGTCTGTAAAGGTGATCAGTTCAGAGCTGAACCTCCCGAGGGTTGGGTCGAACGCATCGTCCTGCCGCGCCTCTTCCTCTGTCCAGGGAGATGTACAACCTGCTACAAACGGCGGTATCTGCCGACATTCCAGCGGTGGACGGCTTTGCCCAACGCGTGGCGTTGATACCCGCCGGGCTGGGTCGATGGTCTCGTAGGGCGTTTTTGCTAAGCGTCGACGTTTCCACATTTTCCACAAATCCCGCTCGCGCGTCTCGAAAACCCCAGTCTTCCAGTCCCTCACAGTTAGGAGCGGCGAATACGTGCACCGCGCCGCGGGTTTGCCGGGCATTCGGATCGCTGTCGAAGAAAAGGCGTAGACTTGTGAAACGAACTATGCCGTGGCCTACAGTGGACGCTCAGGCGGTGGTCTAACCTGGCCCACTTGGTGGAACGAAGGGCTGCGGATCATCCTGCCGTCTATCAGAAAATCGCATCGAGTCTCACTCGCAGAGGGGATTTGAAGATGAAAGTGAAACGTACTCGAAAATTTGACGCAGGGTTGTTTCTTGCGACGATCGGAGAGGGCCGAAAGATCGTCACGTTCGAAAAAGGGGAACGGTCTTTGCCCAGGGCGGCCCAACCGACTCAGTGTTTTACGTACAGAAGGGCAAAGTTAAGCTGACAGTCGTGTCGCATGCCGGGAAGGAAGCCACGGTCGGAGTTCTGGGAGAAGGCAGTTTTTTCGGAGAAGGCGGCCTCGCCGGTCAGGCTCTTCGGATGGGCTCGGCATCCGCCATGACGGACTGCACGATTCTACGAATCGACAAGAAGGCCATGATGGGTGCCCTGCACCGGGAGCAGTCGTTTTCAGAGTTGTTCGTTTCGCACCTGTTGGCGCGCAACATTCGTTACGAAGAGGATCTGGTGGACCAACTCTTCAATTCCAGCGAAAAGAGATTGGCGAGGATACTTCTGTTACTGGCTCATTTCGGCAAGGAGGGCAAACCGGAGCCAGTCATTCCGAAGATAAGCCAGGAATCGCTGGCTGAAATGGTCGGGACGACACGTTCCCGCGTCAGCTTCTTTATGAATCGGTTCCGTAAGCTCGGATTCGTCGAATACGACGGCAGCGGAATGCAAGTGCATAGTTCGCTGCTCAACGTAGTGCTACACGACTGAGACCGATTTCGGGACCGCTCCTTCTTGATCGACCGAGTTCCATTCAAAAGGCGCGATGTGGCGTACCGCTCGTGCAGTTGGCAAAGAATTGTATCGCTTACCGCACGCTAAGCAGATCGCCCCGATTTGCTTGATCCCTGTCTCCCGTTGAATATCGGCCTCCCGTGTCGCGATGGAGCCTGAGATAACCGGACCATTGCAAGCTGCACAATCGAATGCTGCGAGGTGAAGATAACGTCTTCTCATAACCAAGCTAGGTTCCTTGTGACTCGACCTACTCTCGGGATCATATCCGCCATCGACCGGGAGTGTCTGAGCACAATCGCTCAGCTGTTTAGTTCCAAAGTAAGTTTTCTTTCGCCCCTGAGTCGTCACTCCTTGCATACGCTTCTTCCGCGATTGAAGCCGCTTTTCTTGGATGATCAGTATTGATCAGATTCAGAGGCTGCTCCGGGAGATAATTCATGCAGCGTCGGAGTCCTTCACTTTAGTCTTGGACCGCGGTCCTGCCTGATCGCAATCGCTCAGATTCACAGCCGCCCTAAGGAGGCACACATGCTTTGGACAATCTTTGCCATCTTGTTGATTCTGTGGCTACTCGGCTTCAGTTTCCATGTCGCAGGCAGCCTGATTCACCTTTTGTTGGTCATTGCCGTGGTCGTACTGGTCATCAATCTGGTGACCGGCCGCAGAGCGGTTTAACGACTGCGGCGCATTCGCCGCTTACCAAGTAACCTCACAAAATCGTTAAGTCATCGATGACAAGGAAGTGTTAGTTGAAGAAATACGCAATCGGCTTTTTGATGTTGTCATTAGGAAGTTTTGCCTTTGCCGGTCCCGAGGACCAGAATACCTCGGCGCGCTTACAGGCGGCAGGCACAGTCTTAAATCAGATTATGGCCGCGCCCGACAAAGGTATTCCGGAAGAAGTGCTGAATGGAGCCAAGTGCATCGCGGTAGTACCGAACATGGCGAAGGGCGGGTTCATTGTCGGCGGGGAGCACGGACGAGGCGTGGTCACCTGTCGGACCAGCCATGGCTGGAGCGCGCCGGCATTCATCTCGCTGGGCGGCGGGAATGTAGGCTTTCAGGCGGGAGCACAATCCGTGGATCTCGTCATTCTCTTCATGAATGACAAAGGCGTGCAAGGTCTGCTCTCCAGCAAGTTTGAACTCAGCGGTGAAGCCTCGGCGACCGCCGGGCCGGTTGGGCGGCATGCCTCCGCCGGTACGGACTGGAAGATGAACACAGAAGCATTGAGCTACTCGCGCTCCCAGGGCCTGTTTGTTGGGGTGGCATTAGATGGTGCCAAGATCCAGCAGGATAAAGATTCGACAATCGCAATCTATGGCAAGGATGTCCCCTTCCGAAAGACGCTCTCGGGCGCAGTAAAAGATCCGGCCAGCGCTGAGCCATTCCTGGCGGCGGTAAACTCCGCCGAAAAAAAGACAGCCGAGCATGAAACCGCAGAAAGCAAATAGTTGATACTCGCCGGTCCCTGCGTTCCACGCGGGGCGCCGGCAGTTAAGGGCCGCATTGTTGTAGCGGAATGGGACAATGGCGAGCGCCTCCCACCGCATGAGTTTCACCACCATCTCGAATGGTGAGCAGATAGGAGCCTATGTCGTTACCTAAGACGCTACCCTTCAGAAGACCCTTGAGAATTGGGAGCGCACTGTCGCACCGAACCAAAGCTGCGCAAGTGATTGACCCGACGATCAATCTCGCGCTTCCCAGCCGAATCGCAATCATTGGAAATTATCTTCCCCGGCAGTGCGGAATTGCCACTTTCACAACCGACCTGTGTGACGCTGTTTCGAGTGAGTTCGGCACCGAGCGGCTTTTCGCCCTGCCGGTGAACGATCCCGAATCCGAATACGGCTACCCGGAGCGCGTTCGATTCGAGCTGACCGAAGAGAAGCTATCGTCCTACCAGGATGCAGCCGAGTTCCTCAACTTCACCAATGTCGACCTGGTGTGCGTGCAGCACGAATACGGCATCTTCGGCGGGACAGCCGGCAGCCACGTTCTTGAACTGCTGCGGAACCTCCGCATGCCCATCGTGAGCACCCTGCATACCGTGCTGCGTGAACCGAATCCCGACCAGCATCGAGTGATGGTCGAGTTGGCAGAACTCTCCGACCGTCTTATCGTCATGAGCGACCACTCCGCTCAATTTCTCCAGCAGATATTTCAGGTTTCCCCGGAAAAGATCGACGTCATTCCTCACGGCGTGCCGAACCTGGCATTCGTTGATCCGAACTTTTATAAGGATCGCTTCGGAGTCGGCGGCAAGTCGGTCCTGTTGACCTTCGGCTTGCTCTCGCCCAATAAGGGCGTAGAAACAGTTATCCAGGCGCTCCCGCGCATTCTGTCTCGCAATAGCAATGTTATGTACATCGTCGCCGGCGCCACTCATCCTCATATCAAACGACGCGAAGGCGACAAATACCGCGAGTCGTTACAGGCGCTCGCCAGGGATCTCGGAGTTGAGAAGAACGTCATATTCCATAACCGGTTTGTCAGCCCAGAGGAGATGATGGAGTTCATCGGCTCGGCCGACATCTACATCACGCCGTACAAGAACGAAGCTCAGGTTGTTTCAGGAACGCTGGCTTATGCTTTGGGCGCCGGCAAGGCCGTCATCTCGACGCCGTACTGGCACGCACTTGAGCTGCTTGATCAACAACGCGGTGTACTGGTTCCGTTCAACGACCAAAACGCGATTGCGGAGCAAACCATCCGGCTTCTGGAAAACGAAGCCGAGCGGCACGCTATGCGCAAGCGTGCGTATTTGTATTCGCGCAACATGGTGTGGAAAAGCGTGGCCCAGGACTACATGCGCAGCTTCCAGAGAGCACGGGCGGAGCGCATGTGGAACTCCCGCGTGGTCAGCACGAATCCTGCCAGAGCCACTGGTGTAGACAGCTTGCCACCATTGAGGCTGAACCATCTCGCCCGCATGACCGACGACACTGGTATGTTGCAACACGCGGTGTTCGCCGTTCCGAATTACCACGAAGGCTACACCACCGACGATAATGCTCGCGCCCTGATCGTCTCGATTCTGGCCGAGCCCAGCGCCATGAACCCGGACTCCGCGAAAACCCTGGCCTCGCAATACCTGGCTTTTCTCTGGCTCGCCTTCAACACCGC
>CAVWNU010000020.1:0-31606 GCA_963756435.1 uncultured Acidobacteriaceae bacterium
GCACGCCCTTACTTAAGGTCGATGCTTGTGACCAACTTTCGTGGCCTCTCTCAGACAACACCACAAAACTCGATACAAGGTCTGTCCGTGCACGATACGACGAGCACGCACGAAGAGCCGTCTCTAATCTCCCTTGCTGCCAGGAAGCGCGTGGGTAATATATCTACAACGGCTGCGGCGCATTACCTGTGCCTTATCTGCGGGGTGCTAGAAACCTGCCGAACAGACGAGGGCAATCGGCGTCAGCGTAGGTGTTCGGCAGCGAGGAACAGGCCGTAGTTCATTGGGAGATTCCCTTCCAAGTAGGAAAGAGGAAACGATAGACAATTCCCGTCTCCCAGACGTTTGTATTGCCCGTAGCAGAAAACTGTCGTGCGTAGCTGGTGAGAATTCGGGTGTTGTGCGGAAGGTTATAGTCGATGCCAAAGTCGGCGCGCTGTGTGTTGGCTAACGGCAGCCCGTCGCTGACAATCGTGTCTCGACGGAACGTTTGCTGCATGCGAAATACCGGCTCGAAGCGGCCAACCCAGCTGTCCAGACCGCCAAACGCTCGTGTACGATAATCCGCTTCGACCCAGTAGCCCTGACCGTGGTGACCGCGCGCGAACTCCGAACGCAGTCGAAAGGCGGTCTCCTTAGGTTCCCACCACGCATACGCGCCGTAGAAGTTTTCCTGGACTCCCTGCAACAGACGATCATAAGAAAGGCCGACCTCTAAACGGCTTTCGGGAAGATAGAGGCTAGCGCGACCTCCGGAGGAGCGCTTGGAATTAAACTGTTCGTTTCCACTCCGAGCAGAGAACCAGGCGTTGTAATTGATCGCGTATTTGGTGCGCGCGATGGCTGAGCCGCTTACCATGCCTCCGAGTCCGCTGCCGCTGCTCATATTACCGAGGCTCGCGATCAGCGGACCGTCCTGAAAGTTCCCGATCCAGATTACTGACAGCCGATCGTTGTAGGTATTGAAGGGAAGCAAAAAGCTGCCGCCGACGATAGTGATGTGTGGCGTCGCGAAATAATCTCCCTGAAGATACGTAAAGCCGGCAAAATGGGTGTGGCTATAGCCTGTCTGGCCATTGCCATTCGGTGAAAACGATTCCAGCACCGTAGCCCGAGATTCGATGAGAATGCGCTTACCGATAGGTGCGGCAATGAGGGGCTCAATGACGGGCTCGTAGCTGGTGTTGCCGCCATTCGTGCTGGTGAAGAACGCGACGCCTCCAGAGATCAGCGGAGTGTCTTGCGCGGTACCATAGCAGGCCGCGCACAAGACGGTCAGAGCAGCCATGGTGATTCTTGTGAATCGGGCGATTAAGTTGGGACGACCATGCGTATTCGGACGTTGCATAGCCGTCACGATAGTGACAGACAGTCTGCATCGTGTCTCACGATCGTCGGCCCATTGTCAATTGATTGTCATTGGCCCTAGGCTGAAGAACCGCCTGTAGTCAGCAGTCAGAGAGATGGCACAGAGCGTCGTCGGAGACAAGCCTGCGAAGGGAAGCGCACATCAAAGCAAACCTGCAAGCGCAATAGGAACATGTTTGGAAGAGGGAAGTGACAGCTCAATCGAGTTGGCTCAAAATCCTGGCGTATTTCGCACGACGCGACGGAGTGTCTGCCGACCTCGAAAGCTGCTCAATCTCAGATTTAGAGGGCTGCAATACGAGAGGCATCCCCTTCCAGTAATGCTTCAGTTCGTCTGACCGCCAACTAGCATATGTCTTTTCCCAGGACTTGCCGGATTCCCCTGCAAAAACCAGGTTTGCGGGATTGAAGGCTCGCCTGTAATCCTGAAACCGGCAGTCGAGAGAAATGCGTAGCAGGTTTGATAAGTTCGGGGCTGCTGCATGCACTGTCAGGCTGTGGAAGATAAGCACATCGCCCGCATTGATTTGTCCACCCACCCACTCTCCTCCGACCGCTTGTCCAGTAGGGATCTCTGGAACGTGGAGGTTTGCATCATCGTGGGCCTGATAGCCAAAGCGGTGAGAACCCTGCAGAATGCGTAGCGGACCCACTTCAGCTGGACAGTCGTGGATAGGGATCCAGACGGTAAAGCATTCAGGATCTCCACCCATAAATCGGTAGTCCTGATGGGCATGAACCCTGAGCCGCTCGCAATGAGGAAAGATCAACCGGCCAATCGGCTTAGGGTGAATTAGAAGACATTCGCCGACGATCATCTTCATGACCCGTACCAGAGCAGGATGATGCGGCAACGCGTGAAATGGTTCGAGGTTGAAGATTTCCTGGTAGGTTCGTTTGAACGATGGGTCGGGATCCCCACACGCAGCGTTAATATCGGCGACGCGATCGAGCGGGTCATGGCCGGTCATCAGCCAACCAGCCGCGTGGAGCACTCGTGTGATTGTGCTGAGTAGCTGCGTGAGATCAGAGCGCGGCAACAAGTCTCGAATAAGCACGTAGCCCTCGGAGCTGATCTGCTCCCGGAGGTAATGCGGGGTCAGATGACAGGTGCGGACTTCCTGAAAGGGCTTCATTGTCTATCCTCTATCCAATCCCAAACCGCGCGTCTGAGCAATCGCACCTTCAATGATTGGAATACTGTTATTCCGCTCATGGCTTGGTTCGTAACCATGGCTTGGACCCCCCGGAGACGAGTCCACGACGGCAGATACTGAGCGCATCCGCTACTTTAGACGCTATCGCTTCAAATGTATGTCTCTGTCGCGTCTTCTCTTTGTCGAAGGGCTGTCATTTATCGTCCTCTCGCTTCATACGCGCTTCGCGCTCAACTGCCCCTTCAGCGAACTGTCGCGAGGAAAGGCTCTACATAATCGTGACAATGACCTTACACAGAAGTGACAAGCCTCTAGCAAAGACAAGGTAATGGTTAGTGACGGCTCTTTCGCTCTTCCAGGTCTGGCAGTCGTACGACAGGACGATGTATGCACTGTTGTCCATTGCAGAATTCTGGAGCGGAGCCGAGAGCGGTAACGCGCATGCGGAAAAGCGGTTCACTGGGAGCTTGATCAATTTGGATTTAACGATGACTGGAGCTATGCCTGCACGGTGTGTCAGCGCTCGGCCAAAACCGTTGCGACGCGCGCTGCTCGCGCGTCAGGCGGCGCTATTGATGTTCTGCGATCCTCTGCCCCTGCAATGCGCGCGACTGAAGCACCTTTCCTCGGGGGAGTGGCAGAGGTTACTGACCTGGCTTGATATCAGCGGTTTGGCGCTGTACTTGTTCGATCGAATCGTTGAGCTGCAACTCTGCCACTGGCTGCCCTCTTCGGTCTTTGCACGCCTGGAGCAAAATCTCTTGGATAACACCGTCCGGACCCGTGGCATGATCGCCGAATCGGCGTCAATCCAACAGGACTTTCAAGAAGCTCGCCTCTCCTACGCGGTCCTGAAAGGATTGTCGCTCTGGCCAAACTCGGTGTCGAAGCCGGAGTTGCGCTCTCAGTTCGATATGGATTTTCTTGTGGCCGATACGTGCGCTGCTAATGCACGGCGCATTCTGGAGCGTCGTGGCTACAGGCTATACGCGGTAAGCGGCAGAAGTTGGGAGTTCAAACTGAATGAAAAGCCAGGCATCGCTCTTAAGGACATCTACAGGGCCTCGCCCTCACATGCAGTGGAATTGCATATCGAGGCTAGTAACCCGGATTGCTCCTCACCGCTGGAACGCGCGGAAATGCGCAACTTATGCGGATGCAGAACGCCCGTCCTCTCGCCCGTCGATCTGTTATTGGGCCAGGGGCTTCATGCCTACAAGCACGTATGCAGCGAGTTCTCGCGTACGTCACACCTACTGGAATTTCGCCGTCATGTGCTTGCCCGTCGGGACGATCGTGTGTTCTGGAATGAGCTTCAAACAGTCGCGGATGGAAATGCGAGAGCCTCTCTGGGGATCGGTGTGGTCACGCTGCTGACCTCACGGATGATCGGTGATTTCGCTCCGAAGGAACTGACAGACTGGACAGTCCGCCGGCTGCCGCGGTCCGCGCGAGCTATGGGTGGAAACGTATGGACACCGCTCTGTGTTAGGGAGCTTTCCTGGCACCAAGCTGTATCTTCTGCTCCAGGCGGAGCTTGAGGCCGCAGGCGTTCCGGCGAAGCGTTCCTTGCGACAATCGCTGTTGCCGTCGCGCTTGCCCGCTCCCGTTATACGGCCATTCCCAAATGAGATCTCTCTCGGTACGGCTTGCGCGCTATCGTATGCAACTTGCCGTAATCATCCTCCGTCTGCGGTTTCACATTGTGGAAGGACTTCGTTATCGATGGGAGATACGGCGTTGGCGGCGCTTTCTGAAGCAGGCTACGCGATGATGCGACCACTGGGCGCCTCCGCAGTTGCGTTCGATGCGATCGCTCCGACGTTCGACCTCTCGCTTCGGCAGATGGCGTAGCGTAGCGGCACAACGTCGCGCCGTGCGCAGCTGCGCTGCTGCGAGCACTCCCGTCAGGTGGACATATCCTCGAGATTGGCGGTGGTACCGGCGAGGACGCGGTCTTTTTGGCGAAACGAGGCTTCAAAGTCCTCCTTACCGATCCCTCACCTGCGATGGTTGCGTTGGCGAGGTCAAAGCTAGAGCCGCTGGGCGCACAAGCCGACCTCGCGGCCGGTGAAGAACTGGAAGACGTCGCCTCCAGTTATCTTGGCGCAGGCGGCGCATTGCTGGACGGCGCCTTCTCCAACTTCGCGCCTCTCAATTGCATCGTCGATCTGAAGCCGGTAGCACGGGGCCTTGCCCGGTTACTCAAGCCGAGCGCCCCGGCAATGCTGGTGCTGTTCGGAACCTTCTGCCCGGGCGAGATAATGACCGAAATGCTGAGGGGCCGGCCTCACAGTGCGCTGCGGCGTTGCAAACTTAGTGAGACCCCCGCGCGCCTTGCCAAGCGGGAATTCAAGATCGTATATCATCGCCGCGCGGCGCTGGTGCGGGCTTTTGCGCCATGGTTTGTATTGGAGAAGCGCCTTGGTATCGGCATAACCGTCCCTCCCAGCGGCGCGGAGCCGTGGATTTCCGATCAGCCGCGATTGCTAGCAACTATGGAAGCGGTTGACCGCCTGGCGGCCCGTCCTCTAGCAAACCTAGGTGATCACGTTCTCTATCAATTCCGTCGAACGAACGTGCGATGAACATTCACATGGAGCAGCTATAGCCGCTGCGTCGGGCCGGCACGCGACCCGCGTTTCAGCGCGCCCGAAGAAAGAGGATCACGCCACTGTGATCAAACCGAAGCAGATTGCGGATGTGAGCCTACCTACACGCTGGGCAGACTTCCGTCTCTTGGCATTCGAAGGAGTTTGTACGAACCACCAGACGAGAGAGGAGCGCGTCGAGACTGCGTTTGCATTGGTGCTGGGAGATATCCGAAGCTCTCCGCCGGTGGTTCGCATTCATTCTCAATGCATTACAGGAGAGGTGTTTCATTCCCTTCGGTGTGACTGCCAGGACCAACTGAATCATGCCTTGCAGGTCATTACAGCAGAAGGTGCCGGGGTGTTGATTTATGAGCAGCAGGAGGGCCGCGGGATTGGACTTCTGGAGAAACTGCGCGCTTATCAACTTCAAGATGAAGGACTCAACACAATCGATGCAAACCTCCGTCTGGGACATGCAGTGGATTTGCGCGACTATGCACTTGCTGTACAGATTCTCCGGCTTCTCAAACTTGGCGCCATCCGGCTGATCACCAACAACCCTGAGAAGCTCGCCGCGGTCCGATCTTCAGGTATCGAAGTCATCAGACGGCTGAGTGCCGACGTGCCAGCTAATCCTCATTCTGCTCGCTACCTTGCAGTCAAACGCGATCGACTCGGCCATTTGTCCAGCCAAGATCCCGAGCGCATTCCTGTTTCCTGACTTGCAATCATGGATCGCAAGCATGAGCAGATGCGTGCGACTACCCACACTCTCCTAGCCAGTAGACCAAGGCGATCACAATATCACTGAGAAGCGGTGACATTGAGTTGACAATTCTGCGACAACCATGCGGTGCGAGCAAAGCTACGCTAGATTCCTGGAGAGCAGAGGGCGCCTGCTAAATCTCTCTGGCAGGGCCGACCGGCAATCTCGTCTGTCGGGCATGCAAGCATCCGAGGTGAACCGTGGCACATGTCCTACTGACCCATTCCTATCATCTTCGCTACGACACAAAGCAACTCCGCAAGATGCAGCCGTATACGCCGCTCGGCACGCTCTACGCGGCTACCGCGCTCCGGAACAACGAAATCTCCGTCGCGGTTTTCGACCCGATGCTAGAGGAACCGTCAGCTGGATTCGCCGCAGCGCTGAAACAGCACACGCCGCAGATCGTGGTTGTGTATGAGGACGACTTCAATTTTCTTTCGAAAATGTGCCTAACGCGCATGCGAGAAGTCGCGTGGGAGATTGCGAAGGCTGCGCGCGCGACAGGTGCAATCACCATTGCACATGGTTCAGACTCAACAGACAACCCCGGACTATTTTTAGAGAACGGTTTTGACCATGTGCTGTGCGGAGAAGCAGAAGCAACCCTAGTTGAGCTCTGCTGTGTTTTGCTGAATGGCAGGGAAGTGCCGGAAGTCGATGGTCTGGTGAGACTCGATGCGCATGGAACCCTTGTACAAAGCACGAAGAGGTTATCAAGGAATCCGGCATGGGCAGAGCTAGCCTTTCCGTCTCGTGACCTGATCGACCTGACGCCGTATCGTGCAGCGTGGCTGAATGCTCACGGCTACTTTTCAACGAATATGGTAGCCAGCCGCGGTTGCCCATATCGTTGTAACTGGTGCGCAAAGCCTATTTCAGGCAATAGGTTCCATGTGCGTCCCGCAGCGGCCGTCGCTGAAGAGATGAAAGTGCTAAAGCTGCAAGCTGCTGTCGACCATATTTGGTTCGGTGATGATGTCTTCGCGTTGAATCAGCATTGGGTGAGGCACTTCGCCGAGGAAGTTACCAAACGAAATGCAGCTCTGCCATTCAAGATACAGTCTCGCGCCGACCTGATGAGCGAACAGACAGTACAGCATCTCAAGGCTGCAGGTTGTATCGAAGTCTGGATGGGGGTTGAATCCGGATCGCAGGCCGTGCTCAACGCAATGGATAAGGGGCTAAGTCTTCCTGCCGTTGTTGCCGCGCGAGACCGTCTGAAAGAAGCCGGTATTCGCGCCTGCTATTTTCTACAATTTGGTTATCCGGGCGAAGCCTGGACCGAATTACAGGAAACAATCGCTTTCGTTCGTGAGACGCGTCCGGATGACATCGGTATCTCATTCTCGTATCCACTGCAGGGAACTGCCTTTTATCAACGCGTGCAGATGCAACTAGGACAAAAGCGCAACTGGACCGACAGCGATGACCTCTGCATCATGTTCAAAGCAGCATACAAAACCGACTTTTACCGGATCGTACGCGATGCGTTGCATGCAGAAGTCGACTCCTGGAGCCAATCGGATCCTGGGTGTTCCAGAGCTCGGATCGATGCCCTATGGCGCAGCGTCAACGAACTGGAGCCACTGAGACGGGAGGCAGACGCTCTGGCGTTTTCTGAGAGGCCGCCACATGGCATTCCGAACGGGTTTGTGCCGATCGAGCAATTCGCACCTGCCAGGCTCGCATAGAGACGCGACTCTGCTTCTGGAGATATTCCATTAAGGTATGACAACGACCCACATTATCAATGGCGAAGCAAGTCTGGGCGTCCTGCTGCGATGTCCACGCTGCGGGGCGGATGTTGAGGATCTGGATTGCCTCTTATGTGCGCTCCACCTGCGAATAAGCAATGGGATTGTACATGCGATACCTTCGGAGCGGATCGCCCATTATGCGCGTTTCATTGAGGAGTATGAACGGATAAGGGGCTCAGAAGGCCGGGGGAGCGAAACCGGTGACTTTTATCTCAGCCTTCCATACAAGGATACTTCCGGAAGGAACAGCGAGCAGTGGAAGATCAGGGCTAGCAGTTACGACTACCTGGTCGACCATATACTGAGGCCGCACCTTCGGCCGGACCGTGGACGTGTTCTAGATATCGGTGCGGGCAACTGCTGGATGAGTTTTCGTCTCAGGCTGGCCGGCTACCACCCCATTGCAGTAGACCTACTCACCAATGATCGTGATGGGCTTGGGGCCGCCGAGCATTATCAACAGCATCTACCAGAGCTCTTTCCGCGTTTCCAGGCGGAGCTTGCGCGGCTGCCATTTCAAGATAAACAATTCGACGCCGTCATATTCAATGCCTCTTTTCATTATGCGGAGGATTCTGAGGCCGCGATACGCGAAGCTCTTCGGTGCGTCACGGACAACGGACTAGTCATCATCAGTGACACGCCCTGGTATTCACGTGAGGAAAGCGGACACCAAATGGTATCCGAACGACGGAGCGACTTTCTCAGACGCTACGGCACGGCTTCCGATTCGTTACGCGCTGTTGAGTACCTGACAGACAGGCGGCTGCGGGCTTTGGAAGAACGCCTATCGATCAAGTGGAGCATCCATCGCCCACAATATGGTTTCAAGTGGGCTATACGACCATTTGTAGCGAAGCTGCGCAACCGGCGCGAGCCGTCGCGGTTCCAAATCTATGTCGCTCAGAACTCTTCATCATGAGAAGCCATGACTACAACGCTGAAAGCGAACGGGAGACCCGGATCATCATTTGTGGAGCTTTTCACGCCAGCGGGCCCTGCGAGAGTACCCGCGCCTCACTGCAGATAACAGGAGATCGTATAAGTGGGATTCTGAAGGGATCGCCGGCAAGCCGTGTAGAAGCGGGAGGCACCGAGATCGACCTTAGCGGCTTCCTGATTATGCCCGGTCTTATCAACGCACACGATCATCTGGAATTCGCACTTTTCCCTAGACTAGCGGATCCGCCTTATCGCGATTACATCGAATGGGGAGAGGACATACACCAAAAGTTTCCGGATGCTATTGCAAAGCATCGGGCGGTCCCCAAAGGGGTGCGCGTATGGTGGGGCGGCATACGGAACCTTCTGAGTGGAGTCACGACCGTCAGTCATCATGATCCGCTACATCCCGAGATGCGGAAAGATGAATTTCCAGTAAGAGTCGTTCATGAATATGGATGGGCCCATTCAGTGGCCCTGGGTGGCGACCTCGCTGCGGGGCGCGCGACGACCTCCCCGAACTGGCCTTTCATTGTGCATGCATGTGAAGGCGTTGGTGGGCAGGCGCGAGAAGAGCTTTGGGAACTGGATCGGTTGGGGTTGTTGGACGCCAACGCTGTGCTCGTGCACGGGTTAGCAATCGATCATAAAGGCATTGCTCTTATGAAAGAACGCGGAGCAGCGCTTATTGTCTGTCCATCTTCCAATCAGTGCCTCTTCGGAGTATTGCCAAACATCGAGATGCTGAGCACGCTTGAAAAGCTGGCTCTCGGCAATGATTCTCCATTAACTGCAGAGGGCGACCTGCTGGATGAAGTCCGATTTGCAATCCACTCGTGCGGACTTTCATGTCTGGCCGCCTACCGCATGGTAACGACAATACCGGCATCGGTACTTAGATTAAAAAGTGGCGAAGGCTCGATAACCTCATCGGGCTTAGCGGATTTGATCGCTGTTCGTGACACGGGAGAGGATCCGGCGGATAGGTTAGAGACATTGTCGATGAGGGACGTGGAGTTCGTGATGACCGGAGGTCACGTCCGGCTTGTTTCGGAAACCGTCATGGAACGGCTCCCATTCTCCGCCAGACGAGATCTGGAGCCGCTCTTGGTAGACGGAACGATACGATGGCTCCGCGCGCCAGTGAAGATGTTGTTGCGGAAAGCCGAAGAGGTGCTCGGCAAGGGGGAAGTGCGGTTGGGGGGCAGGCCACTGTGTATTCCAGCAAGCGCGGCACTCAATCATGTCTGCTGAATGCAGGAAGTGGCACTTCGGCGTGCTGTCATTCAGCGGTACCGGGCATCTGAATCCGTTCATCGCACTATCTCGGGAGTTAGTAAATCGCGGCCATGTGGTTACATTCCTTGAAAGGCCAAAGGTTGAGAATCGAATACGTCAGGCCGGGTTGGACTTTATTCCCATCGGCGAGAATTGTGAGGCCTCTTATCAGACCACGAGGTCACCCGACAAGAATCCGACTGTATGGTCGGAGATCTCTACTTTGCGCTTCAGGCTTGACCGCATCATTCATGACCTAGAGATCGTTCTGAGGGACGCTCCTTCCGCGCTCACACAAGCAGGGGTGGATGCGCTTCTCATCGATGAGATAGCACTGGGTGGACCGACGGTGGCTCAAATGTTGCGGCTGCCGTACTTCATCATTTCTACCTCAGTGCCACATATTTTCGGATGGAGCGCCTTTCCCTGGATGTGGGGGTATCGTTACTCAGCCTCGTGGTTAACCGGGGCGCAACGTGCACTTTTGGAAATCTCTGCGCTGCGGATGCGTGGGCCAGTCCGCTCCGCACTCGATGTTTTGAGAAGACGGGCCGGGTTAGGTCCAATTCGAGAGATCCGAAAAGCGTTTCCTGAGTCGGCCCACATCACGCAGATTCCTCATTTCCTTGATACCCCACGCAGTCCCCTCCCGATGCACTTCTATTACACCGGACCTTTTTTGAACGTACATGCGAGACCATTTGTTGACTTTCCTTGGAATCGCCTGGACGGCCGGCCCATCATATACGCATCGTTGGGCACCACTCGAACAGTCCAGCCGGCCATTTTTCGTCTCATCGCGGCCGCCTGCTACGACGTCGATCTGCAGTTGGTGATCTCGCTAGGGGGCCGGTTTGATCCGGGCGTATTGTCGGACTTGCCCGGACAGCCTTTGGTGGTGAAGTATGCTCCCCAACTTGAACTTCTGAAAATTGCAAAGATCGTAATTACCCACGGCGGATCAAACACCGTATTCGAAACACTCATGGAAGGAAAGCCGATGATCGCAATTCCCTTGGCTCACGACCAGCCAGCGGTGGCGGCACGGCTGGCACGACTCAATGTTGCTGAGGTGCTACCGGTGATGCGGCTTTCCGCCAAGCGAATTCGCAGGGCAGTGATCAAAGTGCTCACTGATGAGCATTATCGGAACGAAGCCAGGAGGATGCAACTGCGCATTCGATCGATACGCGGCTCCGAGCGTGCTGCGATAGTGATCGACGAGGCTCTCGAAAGACATACCCGACGCCTGCAATGTCAGCCAGTGCAGCAATACGGTGCGGACTCTCCGTGGTAATGCCCGGCGTGTCATGCGCTCCGCGTTAAGAAAGCAAGCCCGCCGATGGCCTCATCCAAATCGCAATACTCCAATTCGTAAGTGGGGACGTCCGAGAGAATCCCTAATACCTCTTCGTGCTTAGCTCTAACCTCTCCGGCGGAATAGAGCTCTCGAATCGCGCGTTCAGTTGCAGTTCCACTAGGCAAGCGCGTCAGTGTTCCAGTTGCCGATGGATGACGTCTTAGATAGACGATGATGTCCACGGTAGCCTCAGTCGCCGTACTGACAACGGGTAGCTCCGAGGTCGCAACCTCGATGGAAGGCTTTCCCTCTAGGCGCGGGCTCAGCTCACGCGCGTTCAATTCCGGAAAAAAGGCCTGAGCCGAAGGGCGAAAGCGCGCTCGATGGGCGTGTCCAATGACGCGCGGAGGATCGCTATCGTTGATGAGATAGCTGGTGTCGTCAGATGTGTAGGTCCAACCTGCACGCGCGCATGCATAAGCAAGTGTGGATTTTCCAGCCCCTGATCTGCCACAGAGAAGGACGCCCTTACCATTTGTGCTGACGCAGGCGGCATGCATATCGGTTACAACCGATGCGCCGAGCAATAGGTAGACGACTTTTTCAAGGAAGTTGTAGCGAAAGTAGATTCTGTTGTCTACCGCCGCCTGCGTCAACCATGCAAAGCTGGTGCAGGTTTTCAGATCGAGGAGTGCTTGGTTGTTTACGTCAGCCACCAGAGAATACAAGTGGTTGTATTCGCGCCGAGTCGGCTCAGGGGGACACGCCAAGTCGCCTCCACGGCTAATCCCGAAACGCACGCGAAGTGGCATGCTCGAACGGACGGCGTGCGCATGGCCAAAGCTCTCGTGAGCAGCCGCTAACACCGCAACGTCGTTCGTGATGATTTCGATAGGGTAGCCCAAAGGATAGAAGATGCTGCGCAGCGGCAATTCCATATTGCAAAGCAGCGCGTCTTGCGGTACCCCGCGTGAAAAAGTTTCAATGATTCTTAAAGATTGCGCGCAGCAAGACCCGCTGGCCATATCTGTATCCTCCTCGCGTCAAGCACAACGGCATAGGGTGACTAGATTCGGACATCTTATCCTGGGCTGATCCCGCGCTTTGGCGATCTCTCCCTTGCACGGCTGATGGGAGTTCCGCCCATGAGAGTGCCTCTTGGTAAGAGATAGCGCGGCGAGAAAACAGAAATGTCAGGGAAATGTGAGACGGATGTCATCGTTTGTCATTCCAATTGAATCGTAGACCTCGCGGTCTTCGGATCCGCTGCGGATGGCGCTTATCATGCTATGTCCGATAACAGGTATTCTGTAATCTACTGACGCGGCTCGCAGTTCTTCTCTGCCTCAACCCAGTCGGCCTCTCCCGCGGGAAAAAAATCGCGGCCCCAAGGATCTCCCCCGAAGCCGCGCCGTTCAAAGTATCGAGACCAATAAGGCCGAGCAACAGCGTTGCCCTGTGCCAGCCGGCCGGGCGTCGCCTTATTTCCCTATCGCATAGTGCGGACAGATGGAGGAACGTTTCAGTGAATCCGCGGTGTTCTTTGTGACGCTACTTCGACGGCGTCACCATCGCATTCCACTTCTTGGTCAGCGCCGGGTCGGCATATGCTTTCACATACAAGCCGCCCACAACCGACCGCGCCTGGAAACCTTCCTGCGCTCCGGTCTTCGTGTTATACCAGTCAGTCAGCGGAACGCGGCTCGGCGTCTCGTTCACCCACAGCGCCAACGGCGTCATGAACTGCCGAAACTCCTCGGGCTTGTCGGCCAGCGTTGCCGTCCACAGCTCCCAGTCCAGCTTCGTGTAGTCCTTGCGGCTATCCAATGGCAGGCCGTAGCGATTCAGATGCTTGAGGTAAAACGCGAGCTCGGTATCGCGCACACTTGCCGGAAATAAGTCCAGCTTCAGCAGCTTGTCCCACACCAGGTTGTACTTCTGGCTCCACGATCCCGGCACATCGAAGGCCAGCTTGTAATGATCTCCGTCCCGCGCCATGGTCTGCCACTTCGCCGCCATCTCACGCGCAGCTTGCTGGTAGTCCCGAGCCACCTCATGTTTACCCAAGGCATCGGCCAGGCTTGCATACGCACCTAATGCGTCGATCGCCTTGATTGACAGATTGGCATTGTGCGCCAGGTGCCCGGCGAAATCATCCGTGCTCAACTGGCTCGCCGGGTCCAGACCCTCCGCCCGCACATACTTCGCCCATGTAGTCAGTTGCGGCCAGTATTTCTCGGCATAGTGATGATCCGGACTCGTCTGTGACTCCGCTCGATCCAGCGCCGCCGCCAGGATCAGCAGGTTGCCGCTCTCCTCCACCGGCATCTGGTCCTCTTCGGTCCGTTCGCCGCCGCCATACTCCTGCCCGTCCGCCAGTGGATAGCGCCCCAGATCGTGCGGCGCAAACGGAAAATGCCAGCGCGACGAGGCAGCATAGTTCATCACCGGCGTCAGTTGCGCTTCCAGCAGCTGCGGGTTGAAAAAGAGAAAGAACGGCGCAGACGGATAAAGCACATCCACGGTGGCAATATCGCCGTTCGAGAAATTCTCCTTTGCGAACAAGTAGGGCGTGCCATCCCAGTCCGCCACCAGCTTGTGCGCTGCCAGTGTTTGCCGGTACGCCAGGATCGCCAGATTGGCGTAATCCTGCCCACCCGCGCTTGTCAGATCGCGCCGAAGTGCGGCGTCATATTCCGCGCCACGCCGCTCCAGTTCCGCATACTGGTGCTCCGCCGTCTCCAGCATCTCCTCCGCCGGCAGGTTTTTCCGTTGCCAATACGGCCGCAGCTTACGCTCCATCAGCTCGATCGCATATCCCTCCGTGTAGCTCAGCAGAACATGGCGCTCCATCGGCGTGCTGCCCACGTTGCCAAGCGGAAACACCACGGCTGCATGTGCAGCATGGTCGCGCGGCGTCTGCGGCATCGCGGCATCGTCGTTCACCGGAAGCGTGCCCTTCGCCAGAAAACTTGTCACCGCATTCGGCACCAGCGCTGTCTCCACGCTAGCTTCACGCGGCACACCCAGCCGGAAGTAGCCCCAGTCAATGCGCAGATCGTCGCCAGAACGATTCAGCACCCGCTGATCACGAGAGCCCAGATGCAGCTCATCAAGCGATGCCGTGCGCAATCGTCCCCACGTCGCCGCCTCGTTGTCTTCGTTCACCGCCAGCAGCGGACTTGCGTCCAACAGCAGCGAGACATCATGCGGCTTGCCATCAGCGCTCGTCACCTTCCAGCTCAGATACGTCACCGGCCGCGACAGCAGATCCATATCCTGCGGAAATGCCGGAGTGAAAAACGTCAGGGTTAACGCAATCCCCGCGCCGCTGAATGTATAGATCGTATGCGTGGCGGCGACGGACACACCGGTCTGCCCCAGGGCAGGCGTCTCCTCCGGAAAATTCCCCATGTACCGATAGCTCTTTCCATCCACGCGAATCAGGCCGGTCAACGGCTGAGGTTTCCCTGTCCAGTGCCGTGTCGGGCCGTCGGTCAGCCTGTCGTCCATCGACCAGATGCTGAAATAGGGATCGTGCGTGACCAGCGGCACGGCGGGTGGACGCTGCTGTGCAACTGCACTGCACGGCGCCAGCAGCAGAACGCAGCACGCCACGAGCAATAGAACAAATCCTCGACTTTCTTTTCTCGCTTTTCCGATGAAACCGCTTACCCTCTCAGCCCCAGTCACTTTCTTCACCCTTTCGCACCTCCCCTAAATGCAATTGATTTCTGTTGCCCATCCTACTCTGGTGGCACAGAGCGACCGGCTGCTGACATGCTACCCTGCCGCATAGAGCATGTTTCTGCTGATGTCAGTTGGGGGCATGCTCACGATGACCTTCGTAAATGAAGGCCACCAAACGAATCACTTGACCTCTCACCGAAGCAGAGAAGGGTCTATGCAGGTGGCTGTCTCCACAACGCGCCCCTTCCACTCCGCGCTGCTCGCAAACGCGTTGGTGAAGCACGACGCGCGTGTTCGCATTTACAGCTCTGCGCCGCGCCGCTACTTCCGCCGCCTCGATGCAACTGTTTCCATTAAGTTGGTTCCATCCCCTCTTCAGACAGGCATGCATTTCCTGCATATCCCCGTCTCCCAGGCGATGCTCAACGCCGATTCCTGGCTCTACGATCATTCGGTCGCCGCGGTGATCCGTCCCGGAGACCTCTTCATCGGCTGGGCCACGGCGTCACTCGCAACTGCGCGTGCTGCCAAACGTCGCGGCGCCCGCTTCGTTCTCGACCGTGCCTGCCCGCATGTCGATTTCCAACAGCAGATCGTCGAAGAGGAATCGGCAAAGCTGGGCATTCCGTACCATCCCCAACCGGCATGGTTCCGCGACCGCCAGCTCGCCGAGTATGCCGAGGCCGAGTACATCCTCGCGCCATCCGATTACACCCGCAGAACATTTCCCGAAGCACTGCGCAGCAAGACGATCAAAGCGCCGCTCTTTGGCCGCTGCGCTTTCCCCGCGAAGACACATCCGGAGCGTCACACCGAATTCACCGTCGGCGTGGTCGGTGGGCATCCCGTGCGCAAAGGCTATCTCTATCTGCTCGATGCATGGGAGCGTCTTGCCCTGCCTAAGGCGCGGCTCCTGATCCGCTCCGATGCCGGTTTTGCGAACTTCCCGGCGCTGCAACAGCGGCTCGCGCGAAACCCCAGCGTAGAAATCGTGCAATATGTGCCGGACATCAACGACTTCTATCAGCGCTGCGATGCCTTCGTATTGCCCTCCGTTGACGATGGCTTCGGCATGGCCCTCTTCGAGGCCATGGCCAATGAAGTCCCGTGCATCGCGACCACGCACTGCGGCTCATCGGAGCTGTTAACGCCGGGGCGCGATGGCATCGTTATTCCACCCCGCAACGCCGAACTACTCGCCGAAGCGCTGCTCTCGCTCTATCAGCAGGAGGAGCTGCGCCGCTCCATCGCCGGCGCCGGCCGCGCAACCGTCGCCGCGTTAGGCCGAAATGACAGTTCGCCGCTCTACGACGCTGCCATTGGCACTCTCCTCGAGTCGCTTGCCATCCGAGCCACCGTCGACGCCCGTTCTGCCAAAGCATAATCAGCCAAGCCGCAGAATCAGGCGAGGCTCCATTACGATGACGCGTCCATGGCAATTCTGGACGGACGGAAACGTTGCCATAGTAGCGTGCGCACCTCGTCGACGCCGAAGATCCAATACGACACCGCGAATGCAATGCACGTAACCGCACTCGCCAAAAGGATCTGCTTGAGCACGGTCATGCTTGCTATATGGAAGACTGGCCAGATTGAAGCCAGTCCTCCCACCGCCAGAAACAGCATCAGGACACCAATCAGCCGATAACTCAACCGGGCCTCTTGCCCAAACAGCTTTCGGTTGAGCTGCAGAAGATAAAGCAGCTGAACCAGTTCTGTTGCCGCCCAGACCATCAGCAGGCCCGAAAGTCCGAGCCAGACCATCGCCGGAATCGACAGGAGCAACATGGCCCCATACGCAATCGGCGTCATGTATGAAAGCTCACGCACCTGATTAGTCGAAAATTGAAACTGATATTTGTGCTCTTTTACGCTCTGGATAGCGATCGTAAGGCCGAACAGCAGGCAGACACGCGGATCGAACAGCGAACTTCTATGCAGCCACAGCAAAAGAATCAATGGCGTAAATAACATCGCGCCGAAGGAAATAGGCGGGATCAGCAAAAGCACTAATCTCTCGGATAACTCATACAGGCGGTAGAGTTTTTTCCAGTTGCGCTCCCCATAGGTAATCGTCACTTCAGGGCCGATCGAATTCGTTACAAGATACGGCAGGCGCCGGCTCATCGAGTAAATGGTCCGCGTCACCGAAAAAGTCACTACCGCCAGTGGACCCAGTACCCGCTGAATCACGATGACAGGCAGTTGATATCCCAGAATATTCGAGGAAAATAGCAGCGCGTAGTGTCCGCTCGGTCTAAGAATGTTGCGCAGCGGTGTCTTCCGCCAATAGCGCAGGGTTGGCCGCAGCGCAGGCTCCAGACGGGAAAAGTCGATATACAGATAACAGGTCATTAAAACGGTAACGACGAGCCCAGCGGCGGCAATCCATACCAGTGGAGAACGCAGGAGCGCGAGCAACGCAGATGCGAGCGTGGTGATCAGTAGATTCAGGTTGTTGAAATTAGCACCGCGGTGCGCCTTGCCGATGACCATGTAGTTGCCGCTGAAGAGCCCGAACACCATGCTGACAATGACCTGCAGGCTGAACAGATAGAGAATGATCTGTGCCTGTCGCAGCGGCATTTGCAGGTGCAGCCACAAGTCCAGAGGAATCAGGAAAATTGCAGACAGCAGCACCGCCAGTGCCAGAAAAACGACCAGGAGAATAAATAGTCCTCCCGATTGCAACTGCACGCATTCCTCCAATTCACCACGGTTGTAGTGAATGGTCATCTGCATGTTGGTGTAGGTCTGGATGCCGTAATTGATAGTTGAGAGATAGCTGATCGTCGCGCTCAACGCGAGCCACTCGCCATAGAGAGTGACGCCATAGATATGCAGAAATATCGGTGGGATGAGCCACTGCGCCAGCAGCGAGACCAGCTGCGATGCATTCTGGGCGGCAAATAGCTTCGAGACGCGGCTAAGGCTCATCGGTCCCTGTAGCCTAACTCAGTGAAGCGTCGATTGCCGTGTATCGAATGGGTGACGCGAGACCTACATCTTGTAACGGCCGAGATCTTCGTCGTTCAACCCTTCAAGCCAGCGGCGAAGCTCTTCAGGAGAGGTATCGCTCGCACCGGGCGCAAGCTTGGCAATGCGCAACACCTCTTCGCTCACGTAAATCGGGCAATCGCAGCGCAGCGCCAGCGCAATGGCGTCGGACGGCCGCGCATCCACGGTCACGCACTCCCCGTCCTGCCGCATCCAGACCACTGCGTAGAAGGTGTCGTTGCGCAGCTCGGTCACCACGACGCGCTCCACCGTCGCGTTCAACCCGATCACCAGGTTTCGTAGCAGGTCGTGTGTCTGCGGCCGCGGTGTTGTTGCCTTTTCGATCTCAAGAGCGATCGCATTCGCTTCGTACAGCCCCACCCAGATCGGCAACACCGTGTCGCTCTCCAGGTCTTTCAGGATGACGATGGGTGCATGTGTACTCGGATCCATAACCAGTCCGCGGATCTTCATTTCGATGTCCATCGCTCTCTCCCTCCTTAATGTTAGACGGCGCGTCCCACCAGGCTGTTGGGAAAGCTCTGCGTCACTTCCACCAGGCCATAACTGCCGGGCGCAGGAAGTATCGGGCCGCGCGGCACAAAATTCAGCGTGATGTTCTCCGAAGTGCGGCCATTCACCTGCCCACGCTGCGCATTGTGCCCCTCAACTGCTACTTCCATAAGTTGACCGATGTGCTTGGTGTAATTGGCTCTTTGCCATTCGCGTTGTCGATCCAGCAACGCCTGCAGCCGCTTCCCTTTCTCCTCGTCCGAAATCGCGTCGATCATCACCAGCGCCGGCGTATTCGGCCGGGGCGAATACTTGAACGCAAAAACAGCGTCGTACTGCACGGTTTCCAGCAGGCTCAAAGTCTCCTCAAACTCCGCAACCGTCTCGCCGGGGAAGCCAACAATGATGTCTGTCGTGATGCTGATCGTCCGCCGCGATTCCTTGATCCAGCCAATGCGTTCCAGATACTGCTCGCGCGTATACTCGCGCTGCATCCGCTTCAGCGTCGTCGTCGATCCGCTCTGCACCGGCAGATGCACGTGGTTGCACAACGCCGGCACTGCTTCGATTGCCTCCACGATGTCCCGTGTGAAATCACGCGGATGCGAAGTTGTGAAGCGCACGCGCCGAATCCCTGAAATTTCAGCCACCGCCGCCAGTAGCTCCGCAAAACTCCGCTTTCCTTCCGCATCGCGATAGCTGTTCACGTTCTGGCCCAGCAGCTGGATCTCGGTGTAGCCACTTTCTGCCATCCGCCGCGCCTCTGCCAGCACCGAGGTCGACGTTCGGCTGCGCTCCTTGCCGCGCGTGTACGGCACAACACAATAGGCGCAGAACTTGTCGCAACCCTCAATGATGGTGATGTAGCCGCGATACGGATTCGAGCGCGCCGTGAACTCGGTCTCGAAGGTCTCGTCCGTCTGCCGGTCGTCTAGCCCTGCGATGCGTTTCTCGCCAGCTTCCAGCCGAGCCAGCATCTCCGGCAGCTTGCGGTACGACGCTGAGCCCGACACCAGCGAAACGTAAGGCGCGCGCTCAAAGATTGCTTCGCCTTCCTGTTGCGCTACGCAGCCCAGCACGCCGAAGCGCTTGCCCTGCTTCAGCAGTTTCTTGGTATCGTTCAGCCGGTTGAAGACCTTTTGCTCCGCCTTGTCGCGGATCGAGCAGGTGTTATAGAGAATGAGATCGGCGGCCTCTTCCGTATCTACCTGCGAGTAGCCCTGCTGATGCAACGTCCCAATGACCTTCTCGGAGTCATGGACATTCATCTGGCAGCCGAAGGTCTCAAGGAAGAACGTCTTTTCTACGGCCATATCTGGATGCGAGTATAGCGCAGCAGGAGGTCATCCCTCCTGCTGCAAAGGTCGGAGCGAACCAGCATGAATGACGGTCCCACAGCACGCGAAATCCCGCTCGCGCACGGCGCGCAGAACGGCTGCTTTGGTTGTGGAGACGACAATGCCGCCGGACTGCATCTGAAGTTCTTCATCGACGAAGATGGTCGCGTGCTCTGCCGCTTCCGCCTTTCCGCCCAATTCCAGGGACCGCCCGGCCATGCGCATGGCGGCATCATCGCCACTCTGCTCGACGAAGCCATGAGCAAGGCCAACCGCCGCCGCAACATCACCGCCATGACGCGCCACATGTCCATCGACTATCTGCGGCCGGTTCCGCTCCACAGCAATCTCCTCCTTGAAGGCTGGTCGGAAAGCGATGTTGGTAGTGGCCGCAAACACCGCTGCTCGGCCGAACTGCGCGACACCAGCGGTACCGTGCTCGCCTCCGGCACCGGCATCTTCGTCGAGGTCACCGCTGAAATGTTGCGACGGGCGGCGAAGGAATCTACCGCGCCAAAGTAGTTCGTGCTCGACAGAACCGTTCCCTCGATGCAACGCTAGGATTCGCGATGGACTTACCACGGGAAGACGAACTCGTAGAAACCTATCGATCAGCCAGCGATGGTCAGCTGCTCGATCTCGCCCTGACCTACGACTCGCTTACTGACGCTGCGCAGCGCGCGTTGCGCGCCGAGTTCGGGTACCGCGGTCTCGAACCGCCGGAAATTCCGGACGCCCCACCTGCCCCAGAGTTCCAGCATCTCGTCACTGTCCGACAGTATCGTGATCTCACTGAGGCCCAGCTCGCCAAGGGCATTTTGGATTCCGCCGGCATCCTCTCCTTCCTCCGTGACGAAAACACCGTGCGCATGGACTGGTTCTATTCCAATTCCATCGGCGGCATCCGCCTTCAGGTACGCGATGAAGATCACTCCATGGCCGAGTCTCTCCTCTCGCAACCCATTCCTGAACAAACTCAGATCGACAGCGATAATCCACTTGACTAGCCGTATGTCCAAGCCGGGACTGTGACGGTGGCGGTGCCGTCTGGGCCGATCCTCGGATATCCCACGGGACGGGCTCACCCAGCACCAAGTCGCTCGTGTCGAACTGTTAAACTGGAATGTCGGCGGCATCTACGAATCGCTCGCACGTAAGGGGTTACCAAGATGAAAGAGCACAACGGTCACAAGCCACAGAGCAGCGAACATGGTCTGCGCCTGAAAGTCGGCTTCGCTGAAATGCTGAAGGGTGGCGTCATCATGGACGTGATGAACGTCGAGCAGGCGAAGATCGCCGAAGAGGCGGGTGCGGTCGCCGTCATGGCTCTGGAGCGCGTGCCGGCAATGATTCGTGCCGAAGGCGGCGTAGCCCGCATGGCGAATCCCAAGCTCATCAAAGAGATCATCGCCACGGTCTCAATCCCCGTCATGGCCAAGGCCCGCATCGGCCACTTCGCTGAAGCGCAGATCCTGCAGGAGCTCGGCGTTGACTTCATCGACGAGAGCGAAGTCCTCACCCCAGCCGACGAAGCCCATCACATCGACAAGCACGCCTTCAAGACCCCGTTCGTGTGCGGCGCGCGCGATCTCGGCGAAGCGCTCCGCCGCATCGCCGAAGGCGCAGCCATGATTCGCACCAAGGGCGAGGCCGGCACCGGCGACGTCGTGCACGCGGTCAAGCACATGCGCCAGATCGTGCTGGAGATGAAGGCGCTCACCGTGCTCAGCGATCAGGAACTCTACGTCGCGGCCAAGGAGCATCGCGCTCCCTATGAGCTGGTTCGCATGGTCGCGAAGGCCGGCAAGCTGCCGGTTCCAAATTTCTCCGCTGGCGGCATTGCCACTCCCGCTGATGCCGCTCTCATGATGCAGCTTGGCGCGGAATCGGTCTTCGTCGGCTCGGGAATCTTCATGAAGGAACGCGCCACGCCGCTCGATGTCGAGCGCAACGCGAAGGGTGAATTGAATAACCCCGCAGAGCGCGCCGAAGCCGAATCTCGCGCCAAGGCTATCGTCATCGCGACGACGCATTACAACGATCCCAAGACACTGGCGAAAGCCAGCGAGCAGGTCACCGGTACGATGAAGGGCCTGGCAGTTGCCGCGCTGGAGGAGAGCCAACTCCTGCAGACGCGTGGCTGGTAGCGCGACTCGTCCGCGCGATGCCGCTTCGAGAACTTCGGGGAAAGACCGCGATTTTGCCAGAACAGAAATCGTCTGACGCCACAGCAACGCCACGCATCGGCGTCCTCGCCATCCAGGGTGACTACGACGCGCATGCTGCTGCCCTTCAGGACGTGGGCGCGGAACCCGTACTGGTCCGCAAATCTGAACAACTCGCCGGGCTGGACGGCCTGATCATCCCCGGCGGCGAGTCCACCACCTTCCTCAAGTTCCTTGAGCGCGACGGCTTCCTCGAATCGCTGCGCGCCTTCACCAAAGTGACGCCGACTTTTGGTACCTGTGCCGGTTGCATTCTGCTGGCAACAAACGTTCTGCATCCGCCGCAGCCCAGCCTTGGCGTGCTCGATGCCACCGTCGAGCGCAACGCCTACGGCCGGCAGATCGACAGCTCTATCGAAGAGACGACGACAAACCTCGGCGCAGACTTCGACACCGGTCCGCTTGAAACCGTCTACATCCGCGCACCGCGCATCCAGCAGGTCGGCAAAGACGTCTCAGTCCTCGCCGAGCGTGACGGCTTCCCTGTTCTCGTGCGTCAGGGTCATCTGCTCGCCGCCACTTTTCATCCCGAGCTCTCGTCAGACCGCCGCGTCCATCGCTATTTCGTCGACATGGTGCGCGAGGCCAACGGAACACACCGGAAACGCTGATCCTCGATGCCGCCCGTTGCGCTTCTCCTCGCATCCGGCTGCTCGGATCCGGGCTGCGCGACTGGTGGATGCCGCCCAACGCAGCCGCCCACGGAATCGCCGTCGATCGGCTAATGCGCTGGGATGTCGCTGCCATGGGCGTCTCCTTCCTGCTAGCGAACATTCTCCTGGTCTGGCTCGCCCTTCGCCCGCGCCGCAAAGCTCCTCCGCCTTCCACTTGGCGCGTGGAGTTCCTCCCGCTCGCCGTTCTCGTCGCGGTCTACATCGTGATGGCCGTCACCGCGGAACACCTCTGGGCCCGGGAACGTTTCGAAGGCCCGGCGCCCGCTGCTCTGCGTGTCGAGGTCATCGGGCAACAGTTCCAGTGGTACTTTCACTATCCAGGCGCAGATGCAGCATATGGAACGTCGCAGCCGCAGCTCATCAATGCAGCCCTCGGCAACCCCATCGGTCTCGATCCCGCCGACGACCACGGCAAAGACGACATCATCGCCAGCGAACTCGTGCTCCCCGTCAATCGCGAAGTCGATCTCCAGTTACGCTCGCTCGATGTCATCCACGGATTCTTCGTTCCGCAGATGCGGCTGAAGCAGAACGCCGTTCCCGGCGCAGCTCTGCACGTCCACTTCACGCCAATTCGCGAAGGCGTATACCCCATCCTCTGCTCGCAGCTTTGCGGATCAGGCCACGCCCGCATGCAGGCACACATGCGCGTCGTCTCCAATCCGCCTATAAGGCATGGCTTGCCTCTCACCAGAAGCGGGTCGCGTCATGAGCAAACCTGACGCCCAGACTTTCGCTCGTCCAAGGATTTTCAAGCGCATCTTCACAACCGACGATCGCGCCATCGGCATCCATTACCTGCTGCTCTCGCTCGTCGCGGTCGCAGCCGGCACCCTCCTATCGCTCGCCATGCGCACGCAGCTCGCGTGGCCCGGCATTCGCTGGCCTCTTCACGGAGCCATGCTGCCCGAGGAATACCTCTCGCTCGTCACCATGCACGGCACCCTGATGGTCTTCTTCGTCCTGACCACCGCGCCGCAAAGCGGATTCGCCAGCCTCGTGCTTCCTCAGCAGATCGGCGCGCGACGTATGGCTATGCCATGGTTGAACGCGCTCGGCTTCTGGATCGTCGCCCTCGCCCTCGCTGTTCTGCTCTCGGCCTTTCTGCTGCCCGCCGGCGGCTCCATCGCCGGCTGGACCAATTACCCGCCGCTCAGCGCTATCGCCTCGGCGGGTCCCGGCCAGGGCGGCGGCATGGACTGCTGGCTCCTCAGCATCGGACTCTTCTGCATCGGCTCGTGGTTCAGCGCGGTCAATGTCCTCGTCACCGTCCTCACCGAGCGCGCACGCGGCATGACGCTGGGCCGCATGCCGCTCACCGTCTGGTCATGGTTCGTCTCCTCGATCCTCATCCTGCTCGCCTTCACCGTGCTCTTCGCTGCGATCATCCTGCTCTTCTGCGATCGCCACCTCGGCACTGCCTTCTTCATCCCGCAGGGCGACTGGATCAGCGGCCAGGTCGTCGGCCACGGCGACGGCTCGCCGCTCCTCTGGCTGCATCTCTTCTGGTTCTTCGGCCATCCGGAGGTCTACATCGCCATCCTCCCGGGTATGGGACTCGCCAGCAGCCTCATCGCCAACTTCAGCCGCCGCCCCATCGTCGGCTATCGCATGATGGCCGCCGCCACCGTGCTCATCGGCCTGCTCGGCTTCATCGTCTGGGGGCATCACATGTTCGTCAGCGGCATGAATCCCTACGCCGGCACCGCCTTCGGTCTCACCACCATGGCCATCGCCGTCCCTTCCACGGCGGAAGTCTTCAGTTGGCTCGGCACGCTATGGGGCGGCGGACTGCGTCGCACCACGCCGATGCTCTTCATGCTCGGCTTCCTCTCGCTCTTCATCGCCGGCGGCGTCACCGGTCCCATCCTCGCCCTGCCCGCGCTAGACCAATACCTCCACAACACCTTCTTCGTCGTCGCGCACTTTCACCTCATCATGGCCATGGCCGGCGCCTTCTCCATCTTCGCCGGCATCTACTACTGGTTTCCCCTCATGACCGGCCGCCTCATGAGCGAGCGCCTCGGCCGCTGGCACTTCTGGCTCTCGCTCATCGCCGCGTATGGCACTTTCTTTCCCATGCATCTGGAGGGTCTGGCCGGCCGCCCGCGCCATTTCGCGCAGGTCACCGGCAGCACTTCCTCGCTCGCCTCGCTCCTCCCCATGGAGCGCGGCATCACCTGGGCCGCCTTCGTCCTCGGCGCCGCGCAAATTCTTTTCCTCGTCAACCTCGTCTGGAGCGCCCGCCGCGGCCAGGCCGCCGGCGAAAATCCCTGGCAGGCCACCACGCTCGAATGGCAGCCGGGCCCGCTTCCCAATCGCATCGAGCGCGGTCCATACGAATATCAAATCAACACGTCCGGCACCGACTTCACTCCACAGTGGGAGACAGCATCCCAACAGGAGTAAGCTGTAGTCGCACGGAGTCCCGACCATGCCTGCCACCTTCACCAGGTCCGTAGTCGACACTGAACGTGAACGGAGAGATCCGGGATTTGGCGGCCGCCCACCAGTAGACCGCCGTCCCACCGGAGGCGGTGGTGGCGACGAAAACTGGGACCACCATCGCAACGGTCGCGGTCCACGCGCCCTTCTCACTCGCTACCGCATGGGCATCTTCTCCGCGCTCGCCGGCGACCTCATGTTCTTCATGGCGCTGGTCACCGCATTTTTCTTCCGCCAGTCCTCCGGACACTTCGACGGCCACGGCGCTTACATTCTCGACTGGCACCAACTCGCCATTCCGCCCATCCTCTACATCAACACCGCCATCCTCCTGCTCTCCAGCGTCACCATGGAGATTGCACGTCGCCAGCTCTTCCACGAACTAGATGTGATGGAAGAATGGCTCGGCATGGGGCGTCCGGCTGCACGTCGCGCTGCGCCCTGGCTTGCAGCGACTGCCGCTCTCGGCGTCGCCTTTCTCATCGGTCAGTGGATGGCATGGAAAGACCTCGCTGCGCAAGGCTTCTTCTTCGCCTCCAATCCCAGCAGCCACTTCTTCTATCTCATTACTGGAGCGCACGGCGCGCATCTCGTCCTCGGCGTCCTCGCACTCTTCGCCGCGCTCGCCGCCCTCTCGCTGCTGCACCGGATGGAACTGCGCCAGATCTTCGTCGACTGCACCGCCTGGTATTGGCACTCCATGGGCATCTTCTGGGTCTTCCTCTTCAGCCTGCTCGTCTTCTGCCAGTAGCGCGCATGCGCCGCATCCGTCTTCCCCGAGTCAGTCTTCTCCGCATCTGTGTCGTGTCGATGTTGTTGCTCTCGCCCGCGCTCGCCGCGCACGCACAAGGCTGTAGCATGTGCCGCGACACTACCGCCGGCTCCGCCCCGCAGATACGCGCCGGCCTTCGCCGAGCCATACCAGTGCTGGCAATTCCTGCGATCGCACTCTTCCTCTGCTTCTTCGTCATCGCACGCCGTACCAACACATGGCATCGTCCGGATGACGAATAAGCCACCGCGTCGCAGCATCAGAGTGAATTCGTCATCCTGAGCAAAGCGAAAAGCCTGCTTGTCGAAGGGACCTGCAGTTTTTCGCGGCGTTACCCCCACATCAGAAGTGAGCGACCAAAGGAAGCGAACCGAATCGCTCGCGCCACCGGCGCCGCTGTCCCGGACGGCCAGTCCGTCATCGAGACGATTCACCAAGCAGCGCCGCCATCATCCGTCGATCAATCGATACGAGCGAACCAGTCGCAGCCCCCGCCACTACCAGCACATCCACAACCTCGTAATAACGTTCCTTAACATTCGCGCCGGCACACTGACCCCACCCGTGCATTGCCCACTGTACCGGCGTTCCATCAAAGCCCGTCTCCCGCGCATTTACATCTGCGCCACGCGCCAGCAGGATCCTCAGAACCTCCGGATGACCACCCAGCGCCGCCCAATGCAGCGGCGTCACACCGTCGGCGCGCAGCGTCATATCCGCGCGCACGCCGTGTTCCAGCAAAAACTCCACAACAGCCAAACGTCCAAACTCACAAGCCCAGCCAAATCCATCCGCAAGCTGCTGCGCCCCAGTCCCAACCTGCAATGCACCATCCTCCGCAAAGAACTCCTTCACTCGATCGAGCGTCCCACACCCGCCGCGCCTTCCAGATCCAGCCGCGCGCCGTGCTTTGCAAGAAACTCCGCCGCTGCCGCCCGCCCATTCCGCAGACACACAACGACATCGCTGCTCTTCGCAACATCGATTGCCGCGCCGTGCTCCAGCAGCAACTCGAGCAACGGAATCTGCACTCCCACACGTTCCGGGTGCACGCTTGTGGCTGCCAGCATCAAGGTGGTTGACCCGCCGCCATACGCATCGGATTCCGCATTCACCTCAGCGCCCGTATCCACCAACAACCGCGCGACCGCAACAATGTTCGCCGGAGTCCTCTGCCGGTAATCCTCCACGCCATTGGCCGAGCAGTAGTGCAGCAGAGTCGAACGATGCTCACGCAGCGAGCGCGCCCGCACCAGCGAGGGATCCGCACGGAGCAACGTCGTAAGCACTCGCTCGTCTCCTGCAACCACCGCATCGGCTGCAGCCTCAAAATGCGCAACCGGAGAGTGTGCATTCTCAAAGGCGCGAAGATGCGCCGCAAACTTTGGCCAGCTCAGAAATCCATGCTCACGAGCAAGAAAGAACTGCGCAACGGCCAGCGACGGCGATACCGCGCCCTTCTTCTTGCGTAGCTCGCGCCAGCGCCGCTCCACCCATTCGGCGCGCAGCGCTGTCGGCGTACCTTCTCCCACGATGGCGGAATGCGCCAGCGCCGCCCTGCCGCCGGACAACCCGGAAGCGTCGAGCCATCGCACCGCCCACGCCCGCACAGCATTGTCAACGGCGGCCTCTTCTGCCGAAGAGTCCGTCTCCACTTCCCCCGAATAATGCGCAGCCGCGTGTTCCCACGGTGCGGCAGAGGAAGGTTGCGAAGATGCGCGCAGCAATTCCTTGGCTAACTTCTTATAGAAAACGAGACGGGGACGAGGCGGTAGCGGAATCGCATAAGACATACGAATCTCCTTTCACGCATGCCCGGAGTCCGCACCCATCAGGCAGAAAGAAAATTCGCAACTTGGATAAGCAACGTCAGTGGGTGGGCACGGCCCTTTCCGCGGACTGGATGCGCCCCTCGCGCTGCAAGAGTTGTATCACGAGCATCAGACTAGCGGTTCGCTTGAACTGAGGCGAGACCGTCTCAAGTCAATGCGCGGTCTCGACGAAATGATCTTTCGCCACGACCGAGTACTCCGCCGCATTCGGATCGGCGATCTTGTACATCGTCCCCTCCGCCTGCTTCCCGTGAATCGTCAGGATGACGTAGTTGAACACCGGAAAGCCTGGATCGCGATACCTATCCTGCGACCCGCGCACCAGCACGGGATACGGTGCGGCTCCTCCGCCACCGCTGATGATGTGCGTGATGCCGTTGAATTCGAATCGCTCATAGTTGTGGATGTGCCCATACACCGCAATGAACTTCTGCCGTGCTGTCAGCGCGCGCGCCTCCAGATAACGCCGCAGCGCAACACCTTCCGGCGCCGGAATGTTGGCGACGAATTCGCTCTGCGTATCCGCGATCAGCGGGACGTGCATCTGCAGGATGACGAAGTCTGCCTGCGTTGGTATGTGACCGAGCTGGTCCCGCAGCCAGTCGGCCTGCTGGCCGCTGGGCCACATCGGCTCGGTCGAGTTCAGGTTGACGATGAACACATTGCCCAGCAGCACCGAGTAGAAGCCGTTCCCCTTCAGGTGCGGAAACGCGGCAGCCCAGTTCACCTGGCCGGCGTGCGGCTCCAGCCGTAGCTCATGGTTGCCAACCGTCGGATAGACCCGGTCCCCTTTGGCCCACGATGACGCTTCCTCCTCAAAGACCTTCCAGTCGCGAGGATCGCTTCCGTGAAAAGGAATATCGCCGGTGATCAGCATCGCGTCGGCATGTTCGCTACCGACCTTCTCCGCCAGCCACTTGCGTGCTCGAGGATTCGTATTCTTCGTGTCCGCCGGATCGGTAAATCGCATATCCCCGTACACCAGAACGCGCAATTCCTGCTGCGTACTGACACCCGGCACCACAAACGTCGGCTGGTCCGGATGATCCAGCGCAGCTTGCGCGCGAGCCATTGCTGATGGCACGACAGAAGCGAAGGCCAAGCCAATGACCGCCGCCCACGATCGCAGCCGATCGAGGACTCCGCTCACGCTCCACCGCCGACGAAATGAACGACCTCGAAACGGTCTCCGCTCGCCACTGGAGTCGCCGCCCACTCATTCCGGCGAACAATGTCTCCGTTGCGTTCCACTGCGATACGGTCCGCCTTCATCCCGAGCGCCGCAATCAACGCATCAACGGTTGCAGTTTGCGGATCGATGCCGACCTCGCGTGGCTGGCCGTTGAGAACGATCTCCATTCCCCGAGAGTATCAGCCGTGTGTGTCGCTGTCGGCGCGACTCCGACCGCGCGCTACCGGCCGAAGATCCGGCCCACTGTGCGCTCATAGAGCGAAGGCACAAGCGGGCAGGCGTAGTAAACCTGTCGGTTCGCAGCCATCAGCAGTTGCATCGCTTCCACACGCGGATCCTGGCTGTAAATGGACGACAGCGATCCCGCCTCGTGCGCATACTCGTCGGCCAGATATTCGATGGCATGGCCCAGAACCTCGAGCGCAAATCCAGCTTCGGGCGTCGTGCGCCGCCGGGTGGACCGCGACCCAACGCCGGTCGGTATCGCATGGACGGTCGTACGCACCACCGGGCCCGAGCCGGCCGGATGTCTACAACATGGCTCACCGCAACCGCGGGAAGGTGACTCGACCGCAACCGCGGGAACATGATTCGCCGCGGAGGATACTTTTGCATTGGGAAGAGCGGGAGATGCTGCCATCGGGGGAACCCTCCGCGAAACTGTGTGCGTCTTGCAACATATCGGCAGTTCTCGGCTGGCGGTGAGGAATTGTCTTCTTTTTTTCTTCGCCGATTCCGCTATGGGAAATGCACGCCGAAATGGGAATCGCTCGCAGCTATCGGTACCATCGAGAGGCAACCTTCGGCGGCCGCGGTTTTCACTGGAAACATGTGACTTAACCGCGCTTGCTTGACTGAGTTGCAGCCTCACCCTAATCTCGAAGGAGACGCCGCGCGGTGCAGTACACGGCCTCCCCGAGCAAGGACCGCATGCAGACAACCCATTACTTCTGGAATTACCTTCCCCTGCTCCTGCAGATTCTTGCCGCGGTCGGCATGGGAGCGGCGCATGGTCAGCGGCTCCTTCTTTATCGGCAAGCATCGCCGTACCATCTCGAAACTCGAAACCTACGAGTGCGGCATCGTCGCCGAGGGCGACGCACGCGGCCGCTTCTCGGTCCGCTTCTACATTGTCGCCATGCTGTTCATCCTGTTCGACGTGGAAGTCGTCTTCCTGCTGCCCTGGGCGGTCATCTACCGTCATCTGCCGGCTATCACTGGCTCACGCTTCTTCGGCTTCTGGGAGATGCTCGTCTATCTCGGATTCGTGGTGGTCGGCTTCTTCTACATCGTCAAGAAAGGCATTCTCGACTGGGCCGCCGACCGGGGGGATCTCTAGCTCATGCAGGACGCCTATGACAAAGCCGCAGTCCTCGCCGAGCACGGCACAAATCCCGCGATCGCAGGCGATCCAGGCTGCATTGCCGGCGGCGCTGCTCGACGCCAAGTTCGATCGCGGCGAGCTGACGCTGAAGATCGCGCGCGAACATATCCGCGCTACCGCGGCGCTGGTGCAAAAGGCCGGCTACAACTTCCTCGAAGACGTCACCTGCGTGGACTACTACCCGGGCGAGCCGCGCTTCCAGGTCATCTATCACATCGTCTCGCACAGCCTGAAGGCTCGCGTGCGGCTGGCTGCGCCGATCGAAAGCATGGATCTCGAGATCGACAGCATCATGCCGGTCTGGCCTTCGGCCGACTTCTACGAGCGCGAAGTATTCGACCTCTTCGGGATCCGCTTCGGCGGTCATCCCAACCTGCGCCGCATCATGATGCCGGACGAGTGGGAAGGCCATCCCTTGCGCAAGGACTATCCGGTGGAGGGCTACCGCTAATGGCAACAACACCCGAAACTCCCATCGCCGAGACCACGCCCCCCAAAGCTGAGAGCTCAGAGGACGCAGGCACCGAACGGCCTACGCCGGTGATGCCGTACGCAGCCGACTTCGCCATCGCACCGCTGCTCGAACCGCGACTCGAAGAGGGTGCGCACGATCGCACCATGATCCTGAATATGGGCCCGCAGCATCCGTCGACCCACGGCGTGCTGCGCCTGGTGCTTGAGATCGATGGCGAAACCGTGCTGCGCGTCGTGCCCGACATCGGCTTCCTGCACACCGGCATCGAGAAGACCTGCGAGGCGAAGTTCTATCAGCAGGTGGTGCCGCTCACTGACCGCATCGACTATCTCTGTCCGCTCACCAACAATCTCTGCTACTGTCTCGCCGTCGAAAAGCTGCTGCAGCTCGAGATGCCGCCGCGCGCGCAGTATCTGCGTGTGCTGCTCAACGAGCTGACGCGCCTTCAGTCGCACCTGGTCTGGCTGGGCACGCACGCCATGGACATCGGCGCGCTCACCGTCTTTCTGTACTGTTTCCGCGAGCGCGAGGAGCTGCTCAAGATCTTCGAGCACGTCTCCGGCCAGCGCATGATGACCTCCTACTTCCGCGTGGGCGGCGTCGCCATGGAGCCGCCGGTTGACTTCTACGAGCGGGTGCAGAAGCTGCTCAACATCATGCCGTCGAAGATCGACGAGTATCAGAACCTGCTCACCGGCAATCCCATCTGGATCAGCCGCACCAAGGGCGTCGGGCACCTCTCGGCCGAGGACGCGATCGCGCTTGGCGTTACCGGGCCGCCGCTGCGTGCCAGCGGTGTGGACTGGGACCTGCGCCGCGACATGCCCTACTCCGGCTACGAAAAGTTCCAGTTCAAGGTGCCGATCTCGAAACGACTGTGACGTCTGGGCGCGCTACATCATCCG
>CAVWNU010000021.1:0-18750 GCA_963756435.1 uncultured Acidobacteriaceae bacterium
GAGCGGACGAAGCTGGTTGCGGCGGTGAAATCGCCATAGGAGTAAATGACGGTCAGCGACGCGCGATTGCTATTGATCTGGGTGCCACTGTAGCCCTCAGCGGCAAGCAACCTTTTTGCCTCCGCCGGATTGAAAGGTAGAGTCAGCGTCTGATCGGCGCCAACCATCGACTGCACAATGCTTCTACAGTCCAGATTGGCCCGTTCCGTTGTCACAAAGAGCAGCCCCACCAAGATCAGCGAACAAGTAACACCTGCCGTGCCGAGAATGAAAAGAAACTTGCGGCCCTTGCGATCTATCAACATCATGCCAACGATCGTCATCAGAAAATTGACGAAGGTGAACAGGACATAGCCCCAATGGGCATGCAGGTCAGTCAAACCGCTTTGCAGCAGGATGTTGGTGTTATAGGCGACGATCGAGTTGATGCCTGTCGCCGTGTTACAGGCGAGAATGACGCAGGCCAGCAGGAAAGGAATGACGTACTTTCGCCGGAGCAGCGAGTCCTTGATCTGTTTTCCTGGCGAGGAAGATGACGTCCTGACCAGCGCCGTCTCCTCCATCTCCTTCAGCTCAAACGCTGCCTGTTCTGGAGCACGTGAGCGGAGCAACGCAGCATACGCCTGTTCCTTCTTACCGCGCACAAAAAGCCAGCGTGGAGACTCCGCCACGAACAGGCTGCCCAGAACAAACAGAACCCCTGGAGGAAGCGAGACCCAAAAGATGCGTCGCCATGCTTGGTCCTTGAACGTGAAGATTGCGGCGGCACTCGCAATGCGGGTGACGGCCTCAACCCGATAGCTGTAATAGATTCCGATCAACGCGGCCACAACGATGCCCAGTGTCAGCAGCCACTGAAAAACTGCCGTGCCTTTTCCACGATGCGCGGCCGCGAGGCATTCCGCCAGATAAAGCGGCACTACCACCCCAATCAGGCCGCCGCTGACGCCCTGCAATAAACGCCCAAAGAAAAGTGGTTCATAACCGTGCGAGAGCGCAATGATCGGGATGCTGGCAACGAACGCAAACCCGCTGAGCGTCATCAGGCGCTTGCGGCCCATCCAGTCGGCCAGCAGACCGGCAAACAACGTCGAGATAACACTGCCAAGCAGGACCGCGGCAACGATAATGGAAAGCTGGCCGGCGGTGAGCCGCGAAGTTGCTTCCAGATAGGGCAATGCCCCGCCAATAATTCCTACATCTACTCCATAGAGCAGGCCGCCCAGGCCCGCTACCAGCAAAAGAAACCGGTTATAGCTGCGCTTCGTATCCGGAGCAGACAAATCTGACATGAAACCTTCCCACGAGCTTGGTCTTGGCCATCCAGGTCATGCCGACGCACCGGCGTCCGAAACTGGACGCGCTTCCAATCTGCGCGAGCATCGCGCGCCCATCATAATAGGCGAAGGCGCCCCTGTGGCGGATTTGTCATTACGCCCGCCAATTGGCCGCTTTATAGATGTGGATCGAGAAGCAGGGAAGAAAAGCTGGATTCCTCGGCAATTTGTGATTCGACGATTGAATCGCGAGTTATCGGCATTCCGGCCCGCCGATGAACGAGATCCTCGGCATGTCAGACTGGAAGTTCGGCGGCGGTGGGGAAGTTGATGCTGCTCACGGCCCAGGTCGCCGTCGTATTTCATGCGTGCTCTTGAACAGCTCATAGCGGCCATCGTTGAACTGTCGGCCGTGCTCGCGCAAGTCGGCCATCTGCTTTTCGCCGAGCGGCTTGAAATTGCGCAGGATCTCGAGATTCTGATCGAGCACCGCCATCGAGTCCATGCCGGAGATCGTGGTCGAGACGCCGGGCACACTCATCGCATAGGAGAGCGCTTCGGTCGGCGTGAGCGCGCCATGCACGATCGACTCTCCCGAACCACCCATGCTCTTCATGGAGAATACCGCCATGCCCTTCTGCACGGCGACGGGCAGCACATTGCGCTCAAAAGAGCGATAGCTCGGGTCGAAGGGATTGATCGGCATCTGCACGGTGTCGAAAGTGGAATCCGCGGTTGAGCATTTCCAGATGAATCGACGGATTCTTGTGACCGGTGAAACCGACGAAGCGCACTTTGCCCTGTTGCTTCGCCGCCGCCAGCGCTTCCAGCACTCCATCCTGCTCGTAGGCACTCTCCGGATCGTTGTAATAGATCACCTCGTGCACCTGCCACACATCCAGGTGATCGGTCTGCAGTCGCGTCAGCGATTCCTCGAGCATCCGCATGGCAACATCTTTCTTGCGGCCATGCGTGCAGACCTTGGTCATCACGATCGCCTGGTCGCGCTTGCCTTTCAGCGCGGTGCCGACGCGCTCTTCGCTCATGCCCTCGTGATACTCCCAGGCATTGTCGAAGAAGTTGATGCCATGGTCCAGTGCCTTCGCGACCATGTTGTTGACTTCCTGCTGGCCCGCGACTGTGCCGAGGTGATAGCCGCCCACGCCGATGATCGAAACCTGCAGCCCGGTGCTTGCCCATGGGTCGCTTCGGCACCTGGAAACTGCGGGCGTCGAGTCGCCATACCGACCCTGCGAATTCGGAACGATCGGATTTGGAAGATCGAGATGCAGTCCGTTGGAACCGGCGTGAGTTCGCGCCTGTGCGTCTCGCACGGCGGCTTCGACCCGCGCACGGTCGAGCCGCGGCAGGCAGCACAGCCGACGCGCCAGTGACTGCGGCGCCGTGAAGGAACCGTCTCCGCGTCAACTCGGACCTGCGTAGTCGGTTGATTGGGGAGCTCACTGCCATTGTCATGGCTATGCTCTCTATCGCTGATTCGAGGCTTCTGAAGACGTCTACACGCCCGGCGAATCCTTGACCTGCGGATACGGGCGTCCCGTGTTCTGGGTGGCGTAAACCATCTGCTTCACTTCGACCTGTTCCATATCGAGCGGAAAATCATGGGCCAGGCGCGCCTCAGGGTTGTCGAATTTGATCGAGGTCTTATACAGCTCGAAGTGCCCGTCGCCGGCATAAGGCTTCGCGCGTTCTCGCAGAGCGTCGCATCTCGCTTTCGCTGCAAGCGGAGTGAAGCCTTGGGCGACTTCGAGATTCTGTTCAAGAATGCGAGGTCCGACACGCCGGTGATGGTGGTTGCGACGGGTAGAGACATCGCATAGCGAAGCAGTCCTCCGCGGTGAAGACCCCCTTCTGCACCGGCTCGCCATGGCCGCCGATCGGCTTCATGCCCAAGGGCGCGATGCCGCGCTCATAGCACCGGCAGCACCTTCTGCTCAAAGCTGAAGAAGTTCGCGTCGAAGGGATTCAGCGGCATCTGCACGGCGTCGAAAGGGAAGCCGGTATTCAGCATCGCCAGATGGATATCCGGATCCTTGTGGCCGGTAAAGCCGAGAAAGCGCACCTTGCCATCCTGTTTGGCCTTCAGCAGAGCCTCCGCCGCGCCGCCCGGACGGATGAACAGATCAGGATCGTTCTGGAAGCTGACACCGTGAATCTGCCAGAGATCGAGATGGTCCGTCTGCAGCCGCCGCAGGCTCTGCTCCAGCATCTGCGTCGCCAGCGAGGCGTCCCGCCCATGAGTGCAGACCTTGGTCATCAGGAAGACCTCGTCGCGATGCCCCCTCAGACCCTTTGCCCAGCCAGTCTTCTGACTTTCCCCGGTTGTATTCCCAGCAGCAGTCGAAGAACGTGACTCCGCCGTCGATCGCGCGATGCACGATCTCGATCGCGGTCTGTTCGTCTTTCGCGGCGCCCAGATGATGGCCGCCCAGGCCGAGGGCAGAAACTTTACATCGGTCTTGCCGAATTGACGAAGCGGGATGGAGGAGGAAACGGGCATGGTGCTCATCCAGTAGGATGCGAACAGAGCTCTTCCCTTGATTCAGAAAAGTTTGCATTCATGAAACCAGGGCACCATGCTCGCATCGCCCGATGGATCGGGACTTGGAGCCAATTGTTGGGCAACCTTTGAAAGCTGCGGCAAGAACAAAGAGCTGCAATGCCTGCTTGTGGTTTCGCGATTGCCGGAACCATAGGTGAAGAGTTTCTGATGGAGGGTCAGGTGTAGCCTAGTGGCGTGAAACAAGAAGAGGCTGCCGAGATGCTGTCGATCGATGGGCGCGAGGTCCGTGTTACCCATCCCGACAAGCCGTATTTCTCGAAAGCAGATCAAGCTTTCGAAACTCGACATCGTGCGGTATTACTTGTCCGTTGCGCCGGGCGCCCTCGCGGAATTCAGGATCGGCCGATCGTTCTGAAACGCTTCGTGAATGGCGCCGAGGGCGAGGCGTTCTATCAAAAGCGAGCCCCTACCGAGCGTCCATCCTGGCTGCGAACCGTCACGCTGTCCTTTCCCTCGGGCAGGACTGCCGAAGAAATCGTGGTCGACGATGCCGCGGGCCTCGCCTGGATCGTCAACCTGGGATGCATCGAGCTGCATCCGCATCCCGTGCGCTCCGGCGATCTTGAGCATCCCGACGAGTTGCGGATCGACCTCGATCCCGGGCCGGGCGTTTCGTGGGCAGATGTGCGTCGGGTCTCACTGGAGGTGAAGTCGCTGCTTGAAGAGATGGGCCTTCGCGGCTGGCCGAAGACCAGCGGCTCGCGGGGCATGCACGTCAACGTGCGGATCCAGCCGCGCTGGAGCTTCACCGAAGTACGTCGCGCTGCGCTGGCGCTCTCGCGTGAAGTGGAGCGACGCGTTCCCGCTCTGGCCAGTTCGAAGTGGTGGAAGGAAGAGCGGCACGGCGTCTTCCTCGATTACAACCAGAACGCCAAGGATCGGACGACGTGCTCTGCCTATTCCGTGCGTCCGCTTCCTGATGCTCGCGTGTCCGCGCCGCTGCACTGGCATGAGGTCTCCGACTGCGACCCGGCGGACTTTACTGTGCTGACCATGCCGAAGCGATTTGCAGAGCTCGGCGATCCACACGCAGACATCGATGCATCGGCAGGCTCACTCGAACCATTGCTGGATCTGGCGGCACAGGACGAAGCAGCGGGTCTTGGCGATGCGCCGTGGCCGCCGCATTTCCGCAAGGCGGAAGGCGAAGCGCCGCGCGTCTCTCCCTCACGCGCGAAGTCTGCTGCGAAGACCACCGCGGCAAAGAAGTCCGGCAGCAACCGCGGACGAGGATGCCGCTTCTCGTGATTGCGAAGTCGCCAAGCGAAGAAGCCGCTCTGGCAGGTCTCGAGAGATGGAAGAAGAAATATCCGGAAGCAGCCGCACATCTCGCCGTGGATGATGTCCTGGTCGACAGAATGCGGGGGAGATCCTCCACCTGGACCCGCATTCGGGTGAATCTGCGCCACGTTCCGGAAGAGGTGCGGCCACCGCAGGAAACTCCCGATCCGGACGACGATCCCACACGTGAAGGATGAAGAAGGCTAGCGGCCGCTGGAGAAAATCTGCTCTAGCTCGTGCGGCGACAACAACCTCGAGTTGAGCATACGTGCAGTCGCCCGGCTTCTTATCCGTGCGCCATCTGCGGAAGTGGGCCATGTGACGGAAGCGTCTCCCTTGCATGTGTTCGTAAGCCACCTCGACCACAAGCTCTGGACGCAGCGGCTCCCACGATAGGTCCTTGCCCTGGCTCCAGCGGCTCTGCCCGCCCGGCATGCGCCTTCCCGCCGCGGCTTCGTCGTCTGCCCACGATGCCCAGGGATGATTCGCGAGCGCATTCTTGCGATAGGGCGTCAGGAACTCCAGAAGCTCTCGCCGCTTGTCCTTCGTAAAGCTGGCGCAGACACCCACATGCTGCAGCGCTCCGGATTCGTCAAAGAGCCCAAGCAGAAGCGAGCCGATCGCTTCGCCTTCCGCGTCCTTGTACCAGCGAAAGCCGGCGACGACGCAGTCGCAGTCGCGCTCATGTTTGACCTTGAACATGACCCGCTTGCCGGGTTCATAGGTCCCGTCCAGCGGCTTTACCATCACTCCGTCGAGCCCGGCGCCTTCAAAACGGCGAAACCAATCGGATGCGACTGTTCGATCGCGCGTCGCTGGCGTCAGATGCAGTGGCGGCGCAGCAGATAAGAGCAGCTTCTCCAGCCGTGCGCGCCGCCGATCAAATGGCTCACCGCACAGATCGTGGTCTCCCTCGCAAAGCAAATCGAAGCACACAAAGGACGCAGGCGACTGTTGCGACAAAAGCTTCACCCGCGATGCGGCAGGATGAATACGAAGCTGCAGGGCATCGAAATCCAGCGCGCCATTGCTGGCGATCACGATTTCGCCATCCAGCACACAACGTTTGGGTAGCTGCTGAAGGATCGGCTCGATTAACTCTGGAAAGTAGCGATTGAGTGATTTCTCGTCGCGGCTCTGGATCAGGATCTCGTCTTCATCGCGAAAAATCAGCGCACGAAACCCGTCCCATTTGGGCTCAAAAATCCATGTGCCATCATGGGGAAGCTCATCAAGCCGCTTCGCAAGCATCGGCGGGATGGGAGGCTGTACCGGCAGGCGCACGCCCAATGGTAACGCTTCGCGATCCCTAAGGCCGCTCGCCAATTCACTGGCCGCGCGCCGGTCTCTTCTCAAGCCGCAGATTTTCGTCCTAGCTCATATGCATTGTTCATGAGGTCGGCAATCTCTTCGGCTACTTCGCGGTCGTTATAGACCGCGCACTCCTCAACGCCGTCAGGACCGACAACCGTATATCCCGCCTCTTTGCCGCAACTGCTGCACCCACGAATATCCACTTCTACCGTATAGATCTTCTCGTCATCTGCCATACTCTCTCGCTCAAAGCGGTCTTTAAGGGGGTGTTATGCACAACCTGGCCTTCAGATCGTCGGCCATAGGGGCCACGAAGATTCCGTTTAAGAAACTCTTGGTTGAGATTGCGGGAGCCCGACTTGCGACCGAAATTTCGGTCCAGTTCGCATTCAATTCATCGGATGCGCGCCTGAAAGCGAAAGGAAGCTCGCGTGAAAGTGGAATCCGCTTCCTGCCGCATCCTCGAAGTTCGAAAACCACTAAAGGTTGCGCATGAGAACGGCTACGGCCTTCGCCGATTGTTTGCCTTTCCACAAGCCCTTCCCCTAAGCTGCGGATGTGCTGGCTAACTCTCAATTCCGCGCTATTGAGGCCGCAACCCAGTGACCAGCTACGCGGGACGGCTGCGTCAGGAACTCAGTCTGCGCGCTCTCTCCTGGGCCGCGGCCAATGGCCTGCCGCACGAATGCACGATCGGAAATCTGCCGGCCGTCATATTCCGCGAGGCCGCGGATGCGACTCATGGAAATTTTCACCCGGTTTCGTACAAGTGCATCCGCAGGAGGCCGGAATGGAGTCGCCGGCTCGGCAAGTCTCACACCTCCGCGCGGCGCAGCCTTCCCAGTCATGATGCTGAGCGCGGAGAGCTGGACGCCGCCGCAAGTTCCGACGCGCTTTTGATGAATATTTTTTGTCATCCGCGAGCTTTTGCGGCGGATAGCTCCCTCCGTCTCCTGCTCGGGACCGAAGCGCCGGAGCGCCTTGAGTTCGGCTGCAAGCCGCGCATCCCGCTCATCGCAAATCACGTCGAGCGCACCGAGATCGACCTCCGCATCGGAGATCTTTTGATCGAAGCGAAGCTGACCGAGGCAGAGTTTCAGCGGGCTCCCCGCCTCTGGGTCGAGCGGTATCGCGACTTTGCGTCCGTGTTCGATGCTGAGCTGCTGCCGCAGACAGCCGAATCGTATCTTCATTACCAGTTGATTCGGGGCGTTCTCTCTGCTTTCGCAGGGCAGGGGACTCGTTATTGCGTGATCTGCGATGCCCGTCGTCCCGACCTGATCGACGCCTGGTTCACGGTTGCCAGGGCGGTGAAACTTGCCTCACTCCGCTCCCGATTGCAGTTGGTCACGTGGCAGGAGATCGCCGAGACCTTCCCGCGGTCTATGAGAGCGTGGCTGGCAGATAAGTACGGCATCGAATCGCAAGGCTCGCAGGCACGCATTCAGAATCCATATTGACGGCGGGGTCACTCATTTCCGTGAATTGTTGAGCGAACTCACCATCGCGTCGCGGTATTCGCGATTCGTTGTCATTCCATCGGGAGCAGCGTCAGGATCCAAATAGAGCACGCAGTGCGGATGTAGCCGCAGCGCCGTGGCGGGACAGTCCGCCCCAATTGGCCCTTCGAGCATGTGGACCACGGCTCTGCGTTTCTGTGACCCAGGCACGCAGCAATAGATCCGGTGCGCGGCAAGCAAGCGCGGGATCGTCAGCGTAAGCGCGCTCCTCGGCACTTCTTCGAGAGTGCTAAAGCACCCGTCGCTTACCTGTTGCTGCCGGCATATCTCATCCAAATGAACGATCTTTACAGAGGCTGGGTCATCAAAGTCCGCGGGCGGATCGTTGAAGGCCAGGTGTCCGTTGACGCCGACGCCCAGGCAGACAAGATCGATGGGAGCCTCATTTAGTTTTTGTGCATATCTGTCTGCCGACTGCGACGGGTCGTCTCCTGCGGAGAGGAGATGAACTTCCGCGAACGGAAGCCGGTCAAACAGAGCCCGGCTGAGCCACACGCCAAAGCGCTGCGGGGCGTCTTCCGGCAGACCGAGGTATTCGTCCATATGGAAAGCGGAGACCCGGCCCCAATCGATGTCAGGCTCGCGGAGCAGCGCTTCCAGCATCGGAGATTGGCTTGGTGCAGCCGCAAAGATCATCCTTACGCGATGCTGGACAGCCAATCGACGGCGCAATTCAGCAGCCACGTCGCTGGCCGCCTGGCGGCCCATATCTCCGCGCGAGTTGCCAACGTATATCGGGATTGCACCCAAGTGTTTTCGCTCCTGCCTGGTGGAGGCGCACATCATTACTAGTAGGAGGCGGTCAGCTTACGCCCTCACGCGCATCCTTCCAAAGATCGATCGATCCGTCGTGGGCGAACTTGTCGATCTCCTTCAACTCTTCGTCACTGAACTGCGGCCGCTGCATCGCATCCAGCGAGTCGTCGAGCTGCTCCACATTGCGTGCTCCAATCAAGTGCGGAGGTCACCCGCTTGTCTCGCAGCACCCAGGCAATCGCCATCTGCGCCAGCGTCTGGCCGCGGCCGCTGAGCAATTTCGTTGAGTGCACGCACACGGTTCAGGTTTTCCTCGCTCAGAAACTCCTTCAGAAAAGAACCTTCCGCCTTGGCGCGGGAGTTCTCCGGCACTCCCTTGCAGATATTTGCTGGTCAGCAATCCCTGAGCCAACGGCGAGAACCCGATGCAGCCTACCCCCAGCTCATCCAGCGTGCCCAGCAGCTCCCTTTCCACCCAGCGGTTCAGCATCGAGTACGACGGCTGATGGATCAGCAAGCGGTACGCCTTCGCTCTGCAAGATCGTGGCCGCCTCGCGCGTCCGCTCCGGGCTGTAGGACGAGATGCCCACATACAAAGCCTTGCCTTGACGCACGGCCTGCACCAGGGCGCCCATGGTTTCTTCCAGCGGCACGTCCATGGTCGGGCGGTGGGAATAGAAAATGTCGACATACTCAAGGCCCATGCGGTCGCAGGCTTTCGTCCAGCGACGCCAGTAGATATTTGCGCGAGCCGCCCACACCGTAGGGCCCGGGCCACATATCCCATCCCGCCTTGGTGGAGATCAACAACTCATTGCGGTGCTCGCGAAAATCCTTGCGCAGGATCTCGCCGAAGTTTTCTTCTGCCGACCCATACGGCGGCCCATAGTTGTTCGCCAGGTCGAAGTGCGTCACGCCGCGATCGAAGGCCCGCCGAACCACCGCCCGGCCGGTCTCGAAGACATCGGCGCCGCCAAAGTTCTGCCACAGACCCAGGGAGACCGGCGGCAACACGATCCCCGATCGTCCACACCGCCGAAATTGCGCTCCGTCATACCGCTTTGCATCGGGTACGTAACTCATCCGCTCGGTCTCCTTACGCTCATCCATTGGCCAAGGATGAGTCGGCTCTTCACTAGAGTAAATGCGTCTGCTTCGGAAATACTCTCGTCTGATCAGGCCATGCATTTTCCGCCGCGACGGAAGCGTGTGACGCCCGCTGCACGTTGAGGCGGTCGCCGTGGTAAAGACGCGATTCGGATGGCAGCTTCTTCATGCGAACCAGCTTGCCTCTCTTTCGCATCCGCGGTGCAGGCTTTCTGGTAAGCTCGGCCGCTTTCTTCCTTACAGACAGGTAAGGCGCCGCACCTCCACGGGATCTGGGCGAGAGGATACTGTGCACCTTCCCGGAACGGGCAAACACAAAACTTGCTGATCATTATGCTTTCCTTACGTTGCACTTGATCCAATCAAGTTGTCGGCAGCGATCGGCCGACTGGAGGAATTGTGGCAACATACCGAACAAGCAGGCCCCTCTTGGTGGAGGCAACAAGGTGCACAGCTCCCATGACCGTAGTCACCGATCTTGGCGAGCGGGTAGTACATGCTGGCGATTGGATCATATCGGGAGAAGACAACGAGCGCTATATCGTAGATGACGCCTTCTTCCAGCGCACTTTCAGACCACTCGAGTGGATGCGGACTACCGAGGGGAAGCAATACGGCTGCTGAGTTAGAAGCAATGATGCTTTGTGTTGTGCGAAGTGAGATTCTCATCTCCTATCGACAGGGAGTTTGGAGCAGATCACGAAAACCCCTCGACGACCCACGTGACCCGATCTCGCGGCGGAGGCAGGCCGCTGCCGATATGGCGGTACTGGAAAGCTGGATCCCTCGCCGACTCCCTTCGAGAGCTAACCGGCATAGCCCTTAGTGAACAGAAATCAAGAAGGAAATGACTTCAGCTGCAGGTGCGCCGCAGGACTGTCCTCTATTCTCGGCCCTACCTGCAGCCTCGGGAGACAATCCTTATGCCTTCCTGATGAACCGGGCTTGAAGATTGTGGTTGGTACCCGGAAGCCTCAATAGAGTTTTAGAGGGCCGCTTCCGGTGAGGGGCTTCTACGCTGTTAAGTCGCGACGAGGTGGATAAAGGTGCCTCAGAGTTGACCACATTCGCCGTCGAAAGCAGCCTGAATATAACTCTCCAGAGGGCACTCCTATGTGGGATATCGGACTACTCCTAATCACTGCGCTCTTTTTCGCTGTCGCAGTTGCCTACACCTATGGCTGCGACAAACTGCGCAGGAAAGAGGATGTGAGATGACGACTGAGTCGGTAGTTCTCCTTGCGGTCACGCTTGGTCTTCTCGTCTACCTGGTATACGCGCTGCTGCGCCCGGAGAAGTTCTGATCATGACGCAGAACGGTTGGCTTCAGATCCTGCTCTTCTTCTGTGTAGTTCTTGTCACAGTCAAGCCCATGGGTATCTACATGGCTCGCGTTTTTCAGCGAGAACACACATTCCTTGATCGACTGCTTTCTCCGGTTGAAAGGTTCATATACAAGGCGACGCATGTCGATCCTAGCAGCGAAATGCGCTGGACCGAGTACTCGGTCGCGATGCTCCTATTCAGCGCTGCCTCGCTCCTGCTTACGTACTTCATGGAGCGCGTCCAACAGTTGTTGCCGTTGAATCCGCAAAAGCTCGCCGCGGTTGCGCCCGACCTCGCTTTCAACACCGCCGCCAGCTTTACTACCAACACAAACTGGCAGGCCTACACGCCTGAAAGCACCATGAGCTATCTCACACAGATGGCGGGGCTGGCTACACACAACTTCTTTTCCGCCGCGGCCGGGATGGCGCTGGCGATTGCTTTCATTCGCGGGATAAGCCGACGCGAGTCGAAGACCATTGGCAACTTCTGGGTCGACATGACCCGCGCCATTCTCTGGGTGCTGCTGCCGATCTGCCTGTTGTACTCAGTGTTTCTCGTCTCGCAGGGGGTCGTGCAGAACTTCCGCCCCTACGATCAGGCGACGGTGGTTGAGCCTCAGCGCGTGTCGACCACCGGCGCCGATGGTAAGCCCACTACGCAAATCGTCACCACGCAGACTATCGCTCAAGGTCCGGTCGCTTCCCAGGAAGCGATCAAGATGCTCGGTACCAACGGGGGCGGCTTCTTTAACGCCAATAGTGCTCACCCCTTTGAAAATCCGACGCCACTTTCAAACTTCGTGGAGATGCTCTCGATCTTCCTCATACCGGCCGGCTTCACCGCTACTCTAGGTCGCCTGACAGGTTCTCCACGACATGGGTGGGCGGTCTTTGCCGCAATGGCCGTACTGTTTTTTGCCGGCGTCCTCGTCGCCTATTCAGCCGAGTCGAGACCAAACCCTCTTCTTCCATGGCGTTGATCAGCATGCATCCGCACTTCAAGCAGGCGGCAACATGGAGGGCAAAGAGGTTCGCTTCGGCATCACCAATTCCGCGCTCTTCGCGACAGTGACGACGGATGCGAGTTGCGGCGCCGTGAACTCCATGCACGATAGCTTTATGCCTTTGGGCGGCATGGTCCCACTTACAAACATATTGCTTGGTGAAATCATCTTCGGCGGTGTCGGAGCTGGTATGTACGGCGTGCTGATCTTTGTCATCCTCGCGGTTTTCATTGCCGGTCTGATGGTGGGACGCACCCCTGAATATCTGGGAAAGAAGATCCAGGCCTACGACGTCCAGATGTCGATGCTCTACGTACTCATCTTTCCGCTGTCGATCCTCACTCTCACCGCGGCATCCCTGCTCATGCCGCAACTCGGCCTTTCAAGCCTCAGTAACGGCGGCCCCCATGGATTGAGCGAAATTCTCTATGCTTTTACCTCCGCTACCGGCAACAACGGCTCCGCCTTCATGGGCCTGAACGCCAACACGCACTGGTACAACCTCTCGATCGGAATGGCCATGCTAGTCGGCCGTTTCCTCATGATCATCCCCATGCTGGCTGTCGCCGGAAATCTTGCGCAAAAGAAAAGTGTCCCAGCCTCTCTAGGGACATTCCCCGTGCACACGCCTCTATTCACAGTGTTGCTCGTGGGCGTCATCCTCATTGTCGGTGCGCTCACCTTTTTCCCGGCACTCAGCCTTGGACCGATTCTTGAACACCTGCTGCTGCATGCGGGAAGGACTTTCTAGGAGTGCCTATGTCACGAGAGAAACGACGCTCCCTCTGGGACGCGAAGATCATTCGCCGAGCCGCAGTCGATTCTGTGCGGAAGTTGAATCCGCGCACGATGATGAAGAACCCGGTGATGTTTGTTGTTGAGGTAGGGAGTGTCATTACTCTGATCTATCTCGTTCGCGACTTTCTTGCGCATCGCCCCGGCCTGCTCTTTGAAAGCCAGATCATGTTGTGGCTCTGGTTCACAGTCCTATTTGCGAATTTCGCCGAGGCGATGGCGGAGGGCCGAGGCAAAGCTCAGGCGGACACGCTGCGCCGCGCCAAATCGGAAACCACCGCGCATCGCTTGAGTGCTTCAGGGAATGTCGAAGATGTTCCCAGTTCCATGCTGCGCAAGGGCAATGTTGTCCTTGTCACGGCCGGGGAACTTATTCCGGGAGATGGCGAAGTCATTGACGGGGTCGCGTCTGTAGACGAATCTGCGATCACAGGTGAATCTGCTCCGGTGATCCGTGAGGCTGGTGGGGATCGCTCTGCCGTTACCGGTGGCACGCGCGTGCTCTCCGATCACATCCAGGTCCGTGTTACAGCAAATCCCGGCGAAACATTTCTCGACAAAATGATCGCTCTCGTCGAAGGCGCAGAGCGCCAGAAAACGCCCAATGAAATCGCACTGAACATTCTTCTCGCCGGTCTCACGATCGTCTTCTTGCTTGCTGTAGTCACGCTTCAACCCTTTGCGATCTATTCCGGCGCATCGCAGTCGATCTTCATTCTCATCTCATTGCTGGTCTGCCTCATCCCCACGACAATCGGCGGCCTGCTCTCCGCCATCGGTATCGCCGGAATGGATCGTCTGGTACAGCACAACGTTCTCGCCATGTCCGGTCGTGCAGTCGAAGCCGCCGGCGACGTGAATACGCTATTGCTGGATAAGACCGGCACGATCACATTAGGAAATCGCCAGGCATCTGAGTTTGTTCCCGCGCCAGGAGTGAGCGCCGACCAGCTCGCCGATGCAGCCCAGCTCTCATCGCTGCCCGACGAAACCCCGGAAGGCAGGTCCATCGTAGTGCTCGCAAAAGAGCGCTACGGATTGCGTGGACGCGAACTCGCGCAGTTTCAGGCCGAGTTCGTCCCGTTCAGTGCTACCACCCGCATGTCAGGCGTGAATCTGGACGGCCGCGTTATCCGTAAGGGGGCTGCTGACGCTATCGCGCGATTCTTGAATGAGGGAGGCGGCCAGCTTCCAAGTGAGGTGCGGCAAGCCGTCGAAACCATTGCTCGTAGCGGAGGTACGCCGCTCGTGGTCGCCGAGAATCGCAGGGCGCTGGGCGTAATCCACCTAAAAGACATTGTCAAAGGCGGTATAAAAGAGCGCTTTGCGCAACTGCGCTCTATGGGCATACGGACGGTGATGATCACCGGTGATAACCCGCTGACCGCTGCCGCAATCGCACGGGAAGCTGGCGTAGATGATTTTCTGGCGGAAGCGAAACCAAAAGACAAGATGGATCTGATTAAGCGGGAACAGGCACAGGGCAAACTGGTTGCGATGACCGGAGATGGTACCAACGATGCGCCTGCGCTTGCTCAAGCCGACGTCGGTGTCGCCATGAGCAGCGGAACGCAGGCGGCGAAGGAAGCCTGCAACATGGTGGACCTGGATTCGAATCCGACCAAGTTGATTGAGATCGTCGAGATCGGCAAACAGCTCTTGATGACGCGCGGCGCCCTCACCACATTCTCCATTGCGAACGATGTCGCAAAATACTTTGCCATTATTCCCGCAATGTTTTCCGTCGCATTCCCGGTCATGAACGCGCTCAATATCATGCATCTCAAGACGCCTCAGTCAGCCGTGCTTTCAGCAGTCATCTTCAACGCACTCATCATCATTGCGTTGATTCCACTGGCTCTGCGCGGGGTTGGGTACAAAGCCATGAGCGCCGAAGCACTTCTCCGCCGCAACCTCGTGATCTACGGACTCGGAGGCGTGATTGTCCCGTTTCTCGGCATCAAGCTTATCGATGTCGTCATCACTTCGCTTCACCTGGCATAGAAGGACACATCATGCGTCGAAGTATCACGACCGCAGTGCTCTACACCGTTCTAGGGACTATCCTGCTCGGGATCGTCTATCCCTACGCTGTGACTGGAATCGCGCAATTGCTCTTCCGGAATAAGGCCAATGGCCAGTTGATCATCCGCGATGGCAAGCTGGTCGGATCAGGCATACTGGGACAGGCATTCACCGGACCCGCGTACTTTCACAGTCGTCCATCGGCGGCAGGCACCGGCTACGATGCCTCCTCGTCCTCCGGGTCAAATTACGCACCCACCAGCAAGAAACTCGTGAGCAGAGTCGCCGGCGACGTAGCCACTGCACAGACAGACCACCCAGACGCCGAGGTCCCCATCGATCTGGTAACTGCGTCTGCCTCAGGGCTCGATCCGGACATCACGCCAGCCGCTGCGAACTTTCAAGTCGCTCGCGTTGCCAATCAGCGTCACCTGAGTGAGGATGCTGTGCGCCAGATTGTGGCACGTCACACACTGAATCGTCAGCTGGGCGTTCTTGGAGAGCCACGAGTCAACGTGCTCCAGTTGAATTTGGAACTGGACCGGACTGCGCCTCTCCCAAGTCACTGATCTTGTCGTGAGAGGGAGAAGCCATCGGAGGTCGGCTCAGAATGCCGACACCGTACTAATTCTCAGTTGGATCCGAGAAGACATAGCCAATATAGGCCACGGTTTTCAGATAAGCCGGGTCAGATGGATCGTCTTCGAGCTTACGTCGCAGTTGCAAGAATAAAGGTGCGGAGGTATTCGCGCTCTTCTCCGTACTCCGGACCCCAGACGGCATGCAGTAGCTTTGCATGTGGCATGGGGCGGCCCGCATTGGCCATCAGGACGCGCAGCAGATCGAACTCGGTTGGAGTGAGCCGGATCTCCTGACCGTTCTTCTTGACCAGACGCTTCCCCGGATTCAACTCGAAGACACCCACGTGGATCGGTATCTCTGAAGGATTGGGCGGGGTGCGTCGACGACGCACTGCAGCACGGATCCGTGCCGCGAGTTCGCGCATCTGAAATGGTTTGGTGATGTAGTCGTCTGCTCCGGCATCCAGCGCTTCAACCTTGTCCTCTTCATTGTCACGAACGGTCACGACGAGAATTGAAATTTGAGGGAACTCCCTCCGCGCCCGTCGGCACGCTTCGACTCCGCCGATTCCAGGCATATTCAGATCCATCAACACTGCGTCATAATCGACCATTCTCAGGCGCATCAGGGCTTCCTCACCGGTCGACGCTTCGCCAATCTCAAACTGCAGAGCGGTAAGCGTAGCGCGTAATCCACGCCGAATCGATGTGTCGTCCTCGACGAGTAGAACCGTCCCCTGCGTGTTATCCATTGCTAACTCCCCTATGGTTTGGCAATGCGAATACGAAGGATGTCTTGTCCCCTTCGCATTCCACCCAGGTGCGGCCCTGGTGCGCTTCAGCAATCTTCTTGACGATCGAGAGGCCAAGTCCGGTGCCGGCGGGACCGCGAACAGCGTCGGCACCGCGGTAGAAGCGCTCGAAGACTCGATCGCGCTCCTCGGCCCGAATCGCAGTGCCCGAGTTCACGACACTGATCAGCGTTTCCACCTCTCCTTGAGTCACTGAAACCTGGATTTTGCTATCAACTTTCGAATACTTGACCGCGTTATCCACCAACTGCAACACCGCAAGGCGGATCAACTCAGCATCTGCCTCTACAAAGATCGACGGGTGATGCCGCAATTACCTCGATGCGATCGCGGACAGCTCTGCTCCTGAGTCTGTATCAGACTTTCTAATAGCTCCACAGCGGAGAACTTCGAGCGGATCAACCGGACTTGCTTCGCTTCAAGCGCAGCGGTTTTCAGGAGCCGCGTGGCCAGCTTGCTCAGCATACCCGCTTCTCCATCAATAATAGAGACGAGTTCCGTCTGCGTGTCCGTCATCTGCCCGATTGCAAGCAGACCCGAGCTTGCCGTTTGGATTGCGGTGAGCGGCGTCTTGAAAGCATGTGCCAGACCATCGAGGACAGCGGTTCGCAACTGCTCGACATTCCGGCTTGCTTCGGCTCGCTTCTCATTTTCAAGAGAACGCGCCCGCTCGAAGGCAATCGCAGCGAGAGAGGCGACCGCATCTGCCAGTAAGGGGTCTATCTCCCAGCCGCGGAGAACCATCGCCCCAATCGGTGTCGTACCCAAACGGAGGATGCGCCTGGAGGTACCGAGCATCGATGTCGTCGCTATCTCTTCCTTCGCAATAGGTCTGCTCGGCCGAATCTTTCGACAGGAGATCCTCGTGCCCCGTAGAACTGCGCGCTGAATCGTAGATCACCCAAAGATCAACCGATTCCACCCCCACCATCTCCCGGATCAGCGAATCAAGTTGACCGGAGGTAGAGCTCCCCCAGTCGAGCAGCAGGATCGCCCGGCTGAGTTCATAAAGCTTTGCTGTTCTCTGGCGCTGAAGGTCCGCTTGGGCTGCGTTGATGCGCGCCTTTGAGGAAAGTGCGCCAACCAATAGCGCAGTGGATTCGAATGTAAGAAGAGAAACCCAGTTCCCCGGATCAGCCACAGTGAGCCTGAAGATCGGCGGCATAAAGAGGTAGTTAAGGCAAAAGACGGCAACAACAGACGCAATCGTGGCAGGGATGCGACCCCAGCGCAGAGCGATCAGCACGACGAGCAATAGTTCCAGCGAACCCGCGGTGGATAGGTTGAAGCGCATCGCGAACGCCACGCCGGCAGCACCTACAACAAGAACAGCGCTCAAAAGCGCGATACAGACCCGCATCGTCTTAGGCCCGACCCTGCGCCGGAGAGTCGATCCATATATGTTTTTCAAAGTGCGCCGCATCGCTCTCTTCATAGTAATCAGAATTTCACTTGAATCGTCATAGTCACGTTATCCAGCCTTCACGGGCATAGCCGCGGAACATACCGTCACATCAGGCCGAGTTCTTCGTCAGCGGTCACATATATTTGCTCGCCCTTACGCCTCCCTTATGACCCAAGGCCTAGATTGGAGTGTTTGCTCTCGCTTGTTCGCCACCAGGCCCACAAGCCTGTAGCGTCTGTTCGATCCCACTGGGATTTACGGCACCCTCAAGCTAACGAAGCAGTGGATCGTACAATCGGGTCTCCGCGGGCCATGATGTGGCACCTTGGTCCGATGATGTCCCGGGGATCGCCTGCCTCGACTACTCCACTGCCAGCAACAAGGACAATTTCTATGCGTGCGCAAACGGCATCAACAGCGGCAAATATGCCTACAACAACCTCCAAGACTATGACGGAACCTGGTATCACAAGTTCAATGCGAAGTGGCACATGCCACTGAGGCCTGGTACATGTACGAGCTGCGACGTGCCAAATGTCGCCGGTAATGTGGCGAATCCTATATCGACTGAGACGGGCGCGAATGGCGCGTTCTGCAAGGCCGGCGAGGTGACGTGCACGGCGCCGGAGTATGCCGTGGTGAACTACCTCAATCGTGAGGTCAACCAGAAGCTTTTCATCGGCTTTCGTTCCGACCTTCTTGACGACAAGAAGGGACAGAGCACAGGGATTGCTGGCAAGTACACCGAGAACACACTGTATGCGACGAAGTATATCGGCAGCACGGTGAGGGCTTCACGGATAGTACGATTCGCGTCCGTACCCCTCGAAGACCGGCGGCAGCTTTGCATTCCTGTAACCCTTTCCGTTCAATCCGGTGCGACTACAGTTCAAGTCATGGCCAGCCTGACCATATCAACACCGAAAATGCTACGTTAAGTGATTCGAAGGATAACCAACAG
>CAVWNU010000022.1:0-104903 GCA_963756435.1 uncultured Acidobacteriaceae bacterium
GGCGCCCACCCCGGTCGCTTGCAGCTCCCTCAGCGCGTCCCTGGTTCCATTGACAAAGGCGGGCGGGATGCCGAGTTCGGCAGCTCCACTTGCCACATACCACTCGGCAAAACGCAGCTGCGACCCCGTGCTAAGCAGATGGAAGTGACCCTTTAAATCGGGACGCAGAGCTTGTGCATCAGCCTGGTGACGACCCCTGACGGATTGGGATGCAGACGCGCGGGCGCATTGAGCTTTGGTGGCAAGAGCACGAAGGGGTCGCCCACAAAGGGCTCAAGCTCGTCACGGAAGAGGATGCGAGCCAGCTTGGGTATTGAGGTACCGTCACGGAACGCAGCAAAGCCGTAAGGCACCTCAGACCATCGTTCGCGCCCACAGCTGTCAAGCGCATCTTGATAGTCACTGAAGATCTCCTGCAGCGCGGGGTTCGCTGTCACAGCCCAGCGTGTCTGATGACGGGAGAGGATGCCTACTACTGCCTGGGACGATCCCACTAAAATGGAAAAAAGCGAGAGGTCGGCCAGCCACGTGGTAGCCGCCACCGTCACACGGGACCACTTCACGTGTATCGAGGTTCCAATAGGCGACGTTGTAGCTCGGATCGCGCAGGATATCGGTGCCAGCGCAATAGACGGGCCACAGGTCCATAAACTTTTGATCAACGAACAGGCCGTCGCTCATTCTGTTCGAGACACACTCATGCTCGAGCCTGGTTTGCCACCAATGCACCGCGTTGCGCGTCTCGGAAGTGTCGGCTAGCGCAACGAAACCCAGGTTGTAGATGCCGGCGCGCAGAAAGGTGTGATCGTTCGGCGGTTGCCTATTGAGGTTGGGGGCAAGGCTATGGGGCGTCAGAACCGCATTGGCACCTTCATCGAATGCCGCAAAGACCTCAGTCAGGGGTCGATAAAGTTGAATGTCGGGGTCCAAATAGACAACCCGATCGTAGCCTTCTTTGAAGAGCTTTTCGAATACGAACGGCTTAACGGCCGTGCTGAGCTCCATGACGTCGTAGCGAAACCCGAAGGCCCGAGGCGAAGGTAGCCCGATATCCTAAATCCGATTACTCGGTCAAACTCAGGCAGTTCGGCAAGCTCGAACGCGTCAGATTGAGCGTCGATGACGACTCAGATCATTAAGTCACCGTGGTGCCGCAACATCGACGCGCCGAGAGTGCGCGCATAGTGCAGATAGTTGCGCGCGGCGATGGTGAAAAACGCTGACGACATGGTGTCCGATGCAAGGCGGTCTGCGCTTGTTATCGTGGAAAAGGCACGGCCTCCAGCGTGCGTTGAAGTTTTTGCCGAGGAGTTTGGATCGGCACTGGGCGCCGACGCCAAGCGAGCCGGCGACCCGTTTCCCTATTTCCGTGCAATGAAGCGCTTGAGTTGCCGCAACGGCTTGGTAACCGCCCAGGAGGTGCTGGAGATCACCTCCTGGTTGAGGAACGTTCCCTGTCAATGAGCAGCAGTTCATTTTGGAGAGCGACGCTCTTGGCGTCCAAAGCCTTATGTTCGGCCGCAGCCAACTGCCTCATTGCTTCGGCCGTGCGCAACTCCAGTTCAACGATGTGGTGGGACACCCAGTCCAGTCCGCGGTATAGGGACCTCGGAAGGCGTCCGGTTTCTCGACCAGACGCGTCTTCCCCTCGAAGAGACCTACGTACTGGCGAAGACCTATCAGGATGTCGCCGACGTCATCACCACCATGGTCGTGCGCGGCGCGCCGGCCATCGGCGTCTCGCGCCGCGATGGGCGTCGCCCTCGGCGCGCGTCACAGCACGGCAACCACGCTGCCCGCGCTGCTCGCGGAGATCCGCGTCATCGGCAAGGTGCTCGCCGCGACGCGCCCCACCGCGGTGAACCTCTTCTGGGCCATCGAGCGCATGCGCCGCCACGCGGCCGAGCTCGCCGCCGCGCCCGGCGCCACCGTCGCCAGCGTGAAGCAGGGCCTCATCGCCGAAGCCGAGCGCATGTACAACGAAGACATCGCCGCCTGCCGCGCCCTCGGCGCATTCGGCGCGGACCTGCTGCCGCAAAAGGCCGGCGTGCTCACGCACTGCAACGCGGGCGCGCTCGCCACCTGCGGCTACGGCACCGCGCTCGGCGTCATCCGCGCCGCGGTCGAGAGCGGACGCAAGATCGAGGTCTACGCCGACGAGACCCGGCCCTTCCTGCAGGGCGCGCGCCTCACCGCGTGGGAGATGATGAAGGACGGCATCCCCACCACCGTCATCTGCGACAACATGGCGGCCAGCCTGATGCGCGCGGGCAAGCTGCAGGCCGTCGTCGTCGGCGCCGACCGCATCGCCGCCAACGGCGACGTCGCCAACAAGATCGGCACCTACGGCGTGGCCGTACTGGCCAAGGAGCACGGCATCCCCTTCTACGTCGCCGCACCCTGGTCCACCATCGATCTCGCAACAAAAACCGGCGCCGACATCCCCATCGAGCAGCGCTCGCCCCACGAAGTCACGCACCACGCCGGCAAGCAGCTCACGCCGAATCACGTCGGCGTATGGAACCCGGCCTTCGACGTCACGCCGGCCAAATACGTCACCGCGATCATTACCGAACGCGGCGTGCTGCGCGCGCCCTACGCCGAGTCACTGGAACGCCTGAGTCACGAAGCCGCCGTTCCCGCGTGATCGCCGAGTCAGAGTGCCGGCCTAAAACGAACTGCCCTCGTCGGCCATACGGCGAGGGCAGCGTTGTCAGAGCTTAGCCTCTCAAAATTTAACCAATACGGCGCCCGTCATGCGGTTCTCGCTGTTGCGCAGGTCGGGTGACCAGCCGGGAACGAGCGATCCCGGCGCTCCGGTATTGCCGCCAGGCGGGGTAATACCTCCGGGGCCGGAGAAGTAAGGCACGTTAGCCACGCGATGGTTGTATTCAAGCCGCCACGTGATGTACTGGCTTGGCATATAGTCAAACGTCGTCGACGCATCCCACGCCTTGTACTTGTCTCCAGGGTTCTCCGTGAAATACGGTGTCCCGGAGGTTGCACTGGCTCCATTGATAGGAGGCAGCAGGACCAGATATCGCCCGGGATTGTTAATCCTGCCGCCGCCCAGCGTTAGACCGAAGAGATTCCTGTCGAACCACAAACGGTTGTAGAGCATAAAACCGAGGAAGCTCTGTTTCGGACCCTTAGCGGAATTGCCGTGGCAGCTCACTCCCCCGCCATGCTCGCAGCCGGCATCGCCAGTCAGCGAGAACGCGGCCTTGCTGATGTGCTTCGCATCCGGCCGGTCGAAATATTTGTACTGAATGCTGTCGTCGGTGTGGTAGCGGACGCGGCCCTGCACACCCAGGGCATCCTCGCCGAGCGCGTATTGATTGCCTAGGATCGAGAGCTTGCCGGTAGGTCGCCATAGTATCTGCCCGCCTATGCCGGGACGATTGTTGAAGCGGCCATAAGACTGCCATCCGTTTACGAACCACGGCTCGATCTTGAGCTTGTCGGAAACAAAAAACTGCGCACGTACTCCGGTAAAGAACCACGGAGTGTTCGATGAAACATAGGAGGGCTGGTAGGCCCAATTGTCGAAGTTGTAGTAGCTGAAGAGACCAACATAGGACATGAAAATGCCGGCATCCACATTGATGCCATGCAAGGCATCCCAGTGGTAGCCACCGTACGCCTCGGACAGATAACGGTACGCATCAGCAAGATCCCACTGCCCGCGCGAGTAACTGGAGTCGTTGCGCGGGGTGGTGGTGGAATACATGCCGTACTGCGTCATGAAGCGAGCGCGGACATGATCGTAGTGGAAGTCGCCACCGACGCCTAGCTGCGTTATCTGGACCTCATTGGCGCGGAAGATTTCACTTGAGCCTCCGATCGTGTCGTCCTTCGGATGGCGGAAGTCATATGTGTAATTGATGTCGGCACGAATCTCCGGCGTAAAAAACTTTGAATCGAACGCCGGTGTTTCCGTCCGCGGATTGCCGTTCAGCCATGTGAAATCGGCGAAGGCAAACGGCTGGGCCTTCTCAGGTGTCACCGCCGTCGCGGGCGAAACTTGCGTGGCACTCATCCATGCGGGAATAATGGGTGAAATGACTGGCGCAGCATCCGATGCGAGCATGCTTTGACGCGCCGCTTGCATCTGCCCGGCCGGGCCCGTGGATGTCGTATCGTTCGTTGCTTTCGATTGCGCTCTCAGCTGCGCCTCAAGCTGCTCAATGCGCCGCCGCATCGCCTCAAGCTCTGTAAGGAGAGCAGCATTCGAATCGGCTGGCGCTTCGCTCTCCTCATAAGCTTGCGGCTCGGTGACCGCATTCTGTTTCCCTTGCTGGGCCTTTACGAAGCAAAACGAAGGAATGAGAAGCACAGCCACTATCAGGCTACGGGTGAATCGATTTCCGACAGGCGTAGTCGGGGTTGAGCACACTATTTTGGCTTGCACGGGTTCCTCAATGCCGCTGAATCACATGGTGATCACATCGGGACTCGGCGCGATAGCGACGAGCCGGGGCAATCACATTCCAGCCGGACAGATCAGGCTAAGCGCCGCGGCATAAGTAAATGTCAAGGAAGTCGTTAATAGGCCATAAGCAACTCGGAAACAAGGCATTCGTCTGCCACGTCCTTGCTCGCTGCACTGCACGGTTTGTCTTGGCGGACAGTGAACCGTCTTCTTTCCAAGAGTCATTACGAGGCGGCTGCTGTCTTTCGCGATCAACTTGTGCTCGTGACGATGACGATCAGCTCATGGTCTTCAAGGTCGGGCTGATGTGCAGCTTTGCCTCGGTTGCCGCCTGCACATCGGCGGGGCTCAAACCGGGTGCTATCTCCTCCAGCACCAGCCCCTTGCGCGTCACGCGGATCCACGCCATCTCGGTCGCGATGGTGTCGACCACCGCGAGTCCGGTCAGCGGAAGCGTGCACTGCTTCAGGATCTTCGGCCGTCCGTCGCGCGTTGTGTGCTCCATGGTCACGATCACGCGCCGTGCGCTCGCTACCAGGTCCATCGCACCGCCCATCCCCTTCACCATCTTGCCGGGAATCATCCAATTCGCCAGGTTGCCGGCCTCGTCCACCTCCATCGCGCCAAGGATGGAGAGGTCAACGTGTCCGCCGCGAATCATGGCAAAGGACTCTGCCGACGAGAAGTACGAGGTGCCGGCAATCTCTGTCACCGTTTCCTTGCCCGCATTGATCAGGTCGGGGTCTTCGGTGCCGGTCAGTGGATACGGCCCCACACCCAGCATTCCATTCTCCGACTGCAGCACAACCTCGACGCCCGGAGGAACGTGATTGGCGATGAGCGTAGGCATCCCAATCCCGAGGTTCACATAAAAGCCATCGCGCAGCTCCAGCGCCGCGCGTCGCACAATGCGCTCGCGTTTGACCGCATCGGACGTCTTCGCTGGTACAGTGCCCCCCAGATTTGATACAGCATTGGATAGAGTAGTCATAGTCGTCTCATGATGTTGCCCCGGTCCTTCGATCTTCGCCAGCATTCGCTACTGCGCGGAACTGTATTGGTACTCGGCAGCCTGCTTGCATCGTTCCTGCTGGCGCACTGGCCAGACGATCCGCCATCTCTGAAGCTGCTAGTGCCCACGCTCGTCGCCCTCTTCGGCACATGGGACACGCTGCGCTGCCTCCGTGCCCGCTGGAGCTTCTACCACGGCGCCGTGATGATCCTTCTGTATGTCGACATCATGGTGATCTCGATGATCCTCTTCCTCTTTCTCTATCCATGGGGCAACTGGATAAAGTAGTCATTGGATCAAGTGGCCGCGCGCACAGTCCGCCGCTCGATACGCTTCTCGTAGCTGTGTCCCTCGAAGATGCGCTGCACGTAGATTCCCGGCGTCACAATCGCATCCGGATCGAGGCTGCCCGTCTCAACCAGCTCCTCCACCTCCGCAATCGTCACTTTCGCGGCGGTCGCCATCATCGGGTTGAAGTTACGGGCCGTCTTGCGATAAATAAGGTTACCGGCGCGATCGCCTTTCCAGGCCTTCACCAGCGCGAAATCGGCACGTAGCCAGCGCTCCATGACGTAGCGTTTGCCGTCGAACTCGCGGACCTCCTTGCCTTCCGCCACCGGAGTGCCCAGACCGGTCGGGGTGAAGAATGCCGGAATTCCTGCGCCGCCCGCGCGAATGCGCTCGGCCAGTGTCCCCTGCGGCACAAGATTGAGATCCAGTTCGCCGCGAATGACCTTCTGCTCCAGCAGCTTGTTCTCCCCCACGTAGCTTCCGGTGTGGGATTCGATCATGCCTGCTTCGAGCATCAGTCCCATACCAAAGCCATCCACGCCCATGTTGTTGCTGATGGTGCGTAGTCCCTTGACACCTCTGCGTACCAGTGCCGCTATGAGCAGCTCGGGAATACCGCAGAGCCCAAAGCCGCCCAGCATGATGGTCGCGCCATCGGCGATGTCGCGGACTGCCTCGTCGGCACTGGCCACCAGCTTATTCATGCGTGTCCTCATTCGCCGGCCAGTCCAGACCATGGCGTCTCAGCCATATGCCGACCATCAACCATCCATCGGGCCACGGTCCAAAGCCCGCATCGAAGTTTATGTGCCCTCCGCCAGTGACGATCTCCAGATCTGCCTTCCACGCCTGCGCAAAGGCTTCAGCGCGCTCCAGAGTGCAGTACGGGTCGCTGTCGCTCGCGACCAGCAGGGCGGGCGTCGCAAGAGGCGCCATGGGGATGGGCGTAAAAGTACGCAGTGCCTCCGGCGCGTTCGGTCGGTCCGCATCCGCAGGCGCCACCAGACCACCGCGGCAACCGGGGCTTTGGCGATGGCAAAAACGGCAGCCAGACAGCCGACGCTATGCGCGAGGATGACTACCGGGGCCGGTGTGCCGCTGGATCGTCTCTTCAAGAACACTTGTCCAGGCGGAGCATTCGGGAACCATCCAATCGTGTTGCTGCACGCGGGTAGCGGCGCGGCCCAGCCGCTCCTCCCATAGAGACTGCCAGTGATGCGGCCCGGAGCTCTGCCATCCCGGCTGGATGAGGAAATGAGGCCCGTTTTCTGCGTCTGGTTGCGGCTGGATCACGCCCGAGGATACTGCAATGACCGGCGCCGCGCCAACCCTGCCAACTGTATCGATTGCCGTAATATTGGCGCGTGTTATCTCCATCACTGGGATAGCATTGCGCTGCAGCGGGTCACACTTTTCCGTAGGAGACCAGGGATGCTCAAGGGATTTCGCGATTTTATTCTTCGCGGCAATGTCGTAGACCTTGCCGTTGCCGTCGTCATCGGTGCTGCATTCGGCGCCATCGTCACCGCGCTGGTGGCCGACATCATCACTCCATTGATAGCTGCCATCGTCCAGAAGCCGGATTTCTCCTACCTGATCCTCAACATCAATGGCGGCAAGATCAAATATGGCGACTTTCTCAATGCTCTTATTTCGTTTCTCCTGATCGCAGGCTCGATCTACTTCTTTGTCGTGCTTCCGGTGAACACGCTGTTGAATAAATTCAAGAAGCCAGTGCCCGCGGCTCCGCCCAGCACGAAGCAATGCCCGGAATGCCTCAGCGACATTCCTATGGCGGCGAAGCGCTGCTCCCACTGCACGCAGCTCGTTGCTTGAACCAGAGACGGTCAGTCCAACTGCCGTAGCGCGGGCGAGCCGGCAAAAAATGCATGAACGACAGGAGTGCCATCGCTGCCATCGCGGCGATGGCATCACTGGTGGGCAGATGCCGCGATAGCTCCCCGGCGAGCAGGCATCCCAAAGGCGGCAGTCCAAGGAAGCTGGTCGCATAAATGCTCATGACGCGCCCGCGCATCTCGTCCGAGGTGAGCTGTTGCAGTGCCAGGTTCATCAGTGATGAGGTCATCGTAAGGCCGAACCCCTCGCAGAGGGACATTGCGGCCGAGAGCGCGAAGCTGTGCGAATAGCAGAAGATGATGGCTGCGCCCATCACGAAGGTTCCCGAGAAAACGATCACCGGCCCCCGGTGTCGGATGTGGCCGCGCATTGCGATAATGGCCGCGGCCACGAAAGCGCCGATTCCGGAACACGCCATCATCAGCCCCAGACCGCGCTCGCCTCGATGCAGCGTGTTCTTCACGAAATAAGGAACGAAGGTCAGAAAAGGAAATAGCAGAAAGCTCGCGCTCGCCACCAGCGCTACCAGCGCGAACATCTCCCGGCTGCGACGCACATACCGAAATCCCTCGACCAGACTGTGCCAGACGCCCTGCTGTGTGTGCGGTACCTCTGCCGGATAGCGCATCCGCACCAGCGCGAACAACACGGCCATGAAGCTGAAGCCATTGAGCAGGAAGTTCCCTGCCACTCCGGCCCACGCCATCGCATAGCCGCCGAGCGTCGGGACCGATCACGCGCGAGAGATTGAACTGTACCGAATTGAGCGCAATAGCGTTCGGCAGATCGGTCATGGGCACCAAGCGCGGCACCATGGCCTGATAGCTTGGTGCATTCATCGCCATCGCAAGCCCGTTCAAAAAGGACAGCGCCGCCACCTGCCGGATGGTGATGATCTTGGTGTATGCCAGCGCGGCCATCACAAACGCGAGCAGCGCCATTGCGGACTGAGTGGTAATCAGCAGGTTGCGCTTGTTCATACGGTCGGCGATGACGCCGCCGAACAGGGTGAAGAGCAAATACGGAATCGCCGCAACGAATCCAACCATGCCCAGCCAGTAGGAGGAGTTGGTCAACTGCAGCACTAGCCAGCTCAGGGCAATGTTCTGCATCCATGTGCCGATATTCGAAAGGAAATTGCCACACCAGAAGAACCGGAAATCCGGTGTGCGCAGTGAACAGATGACCTTCGGCCATGCGGGATCCAGCAACCGATCCTGCTCGAGTGCGTCTGCTTTCGCGGACGGGATCAGCACCTCGTCTGGAAACCCCCGCGGACTCACCGCCGCGGGCAATCGCTCTTCCGGAACCGCCTCGGCTACCGCAGTGGGCTCTCCCACATCCATCCGCCGATCGCCCACTCCGTGCTGGTCCTTTCCCGACACATTCAAGTGTAAGCTGCGAGACCCTGCGAGAAAGCCGCCGTAAGCTGGGTTACTCTTTTGATCATCGGCACTATCCAGTCAGGAGATCCTCTCTTGTCCTTCCGCTCTTCATTCCTCGTGACTGCCATTCTCGTCTCTGCGTTGCCTCTGTTTGCACAATCAGCCACAGTTCCCAATTCGCTCTTTGGATATCGCGACTTCGCCCGCCAGGCGCAGCTCGATCGCGAGTTCATCGCTGTGCCTGACGCCAAGCTGGCCGGCGAAGAGTTGAAGACTCTAACGACGGTGCCGCACGTTGCTGGTTCCAAGGAGGACTACGACACCGCTGAGTACGTCGCGAGCAAATTCAAGGCTGCCGGGCTCGAAACCACGATCGTGCCCTACAAAGCGTGGATCAATCTGCCCCAGGCAGAGCATGTTGAGGCCACGGACAGCAGCGGAAAAATATTGATGCAAGGACCATCCAGGGAACACGTGAGTTCCGATCCATACCAGGACGATCCTCGTGTGCTGCCTGCCTTCAACGGATCATCTCCGTCGGGAGATGTAACCGGCGATGTCGTCTACGCCAACTACGGCAGGCCGGAAGATTTTCAAAAGCTGGCGGACGACAACATCGATCTCCGCGGCAAGATCGTCCTGGTCCGCTATGGCGGCAACTTCCGCGGCGTCAAGGTTTACATCGCGCAGCAGCGCGGCGCCGCCGGCGTGCTCATCTACTCCGACCCGTACGACGATGGCTATTTTCAAGGCGACGTCTATCCCAAAGGGCCATATCGTCCAGATACCGGCGTGCAGCGTGGCTCGGTGCAGTTCATGTTCAAGTATCCGGGCGATGCAAGAACGCCAGGCGTCGCCTCCACGCCAGAACTAGCTGACGCACAACGCCTGCCGCTGCAAAAAATCGACAGCCTGCCTTCCATTCCTTCGCTGCCCATCTCCTACAAGGATGCATCTCCTATCCTTGAGCATCTCGCCGGCCCCGGCGTGCCGCGCGGCTGGCAGGGCGCGCTTCCCTTCACCTATCACATGGGCGGTAACGGGTCCGTACGAGTGCACCTGAGCGAGAAGATGGATTATGCGGATCGCACCATCTGGGATGTGATCGGACGCATCCCGGGTACCGATGATCCGGACGCATGGGTGGTCGCCGGCAATCACCGGGATGCATGGGCGTATGGCGCCGTGGATCCGAACAGCGGCACTGCCGCGATGCTTGAGGCCGTGCACGGTATCGGCGCACTGCTGAAATCAGGCTGGAAGCCGAAGCGCACGATCTACTTCTGCAGTTGGGACGCTGAGGAAGAGGGACTGATCGGCTCGACAGAGTGGGTAGAAGATCATGCAAAGCAGCTCGATCACGCGGTGGCGTACTTCAACACCGACGTCGGCGTCTCCGGTCCGGAGTTTGAAGCCGCGGCGGTGCCGTCGCTGAAGCAATATGTCCGCGATATTGCAGCCGAGGTGCCAAGCCCACGCGGAGGTTCGGTGTTGGACGCGTGGAAGGCAGAGGCTTCGCGCACGGGCTCGTCCGCTTCGATGGAGGAAGCACGAAGCGAAGCCCCGCAGCCAGGACAGGTTCAGGTGGGGGACCTGGGCTCAGGCTCCGATTTCACGCCATTTCTACAGCACGCAGGTGTCCCTTCCACAGATATCGGCTCGCGTGGGCGTTATGGCGTTTACCACTCCGTGTTTGACAATTATGCGTGGTTCACACGCTTTGCGGATCCGACCTTTGTGTACGAGCAGCAGCAGGCACGGGTCTTCGGACTGGAAGTGTTGCACATTGCCGACGCGGATGTGCTGCCTTACGACTACGTGACGTACGCGAAAGAGATAGCGACATACCTGAAGGCTGCGGAGGCCAAGTCAGACAAGGCGGGAATGCGGCTCAGCTTTACCCAGGCGGACGCTGCTGCCGGAAAGATGCTGACCTCTGCGGAAACGGCGTACTCGCGGCAAAAGTCCATGTCGGGCGAGATGAGCGGGATGAACGTGAAGCTGCGCCGGGTGGAGGAAGATTTGCTCGATCCGCAGGGTCTGCCTGGCCGCCCATGGTTTCGCCATACGATCTACGCGCCAGGGGAGTACACCGGATATGCGGCCGTCGTGATCCCTGGCGTGAATGAGGCGATCGACGCAAACAATCGGGAGAGCGCGCAGAAGGAGCTGGACGATTTAACCGCCGCTCTCGATCGTGCGTCAGGCGATTTGAGGACGGCGGCTGGCGAGTAGCAACCTACATCAAGTGTGCGGGAAAGGGGGAGCCGAAGCCGATCGCGTGCCGCAGGGCCAGAGCGCCGGCGAGAACTGCGACGAACACACCCGTGAGAAGAACGTCCTGTGCGACGGTGTTGATGCCCTCGCGAAACGCCGCGTACTGAAAGCAGAAGTACATCGGCAGGTCGGCCGCCGCCACAACGATCAATACGCCCACCATGCCATAGTGATGGAAGCCCCAGGGCAGACCGGCGAACAGCGTCACGCAATACACTGCCTGGGCAAAGGCGTTGTAGTGCGACCGCTGTAACGCAAAGATCGCGGGACTGATGGTGCTGTAGAGCAACGTGTGCCACAAGCCCACACCAAGGATGCCGACCATCCAGGCTGCGTCATGGTATCGACGGTTGTAGACGAGACGAATAAAGATGTCGCCGAGGCAGATGACAAGCGTAAGCAACACCGCGCCGCCGAGCAGAACCAGCTTGCGATACTTCAGGAGCTGAGTGCGGTACTCGGGACGGGGCAGCTCCTGAAATTTCGCGAGAAATGGAAAGCCTACTTTGACGCAGAACTGGCTGATGATCTGCCGCGGGATATCCGACATGGAGTACGCCACACCGTAGAGGCCCAGCAGACTGAATGTGATGAGCTTGCCGAGGATCAACTTGTCCGACTGTGAGGCAAGGAACGTGAGCGCGGTACCCACCATGATCCACTTGCCGAATTTGACGATCGCTTTGACCGCATCTCTGTCCCACGCGAACTTGGGCGAGTAAATGGCTTGAACCAGTAAGTAGCGGCGCAACGTATCGCTTCGGCGATGATGCGGCCTCCCACGAGGGCCCAGATCGTGGGACTTATCAGCGCCCAGCCGACTGTCACAATGCAGGTTACGAGTTGGTTAAATAGTTCCAGCATCGTCAACTCGCGCACGCGCAGATGCCGCGCCATGCTGAGCACGATGGGGGATGTGTGGCCGGTAATGATGCACGTGAATCCGAGTGCGATCAGAACCGGCAGCAGCACGGGTTGGTGGTAGAAACGCGAAACGGGCCACGCAAGGATCCAGCAGCCGCTGGCGATGACATAGCCGCGAATGTATTCGATCGTCCACGCGGTGTTGACGAAGCTCGGTTCATCCCCGCGCGGATTCTGAATGACGTTGTCCTGCAGGCCAAGGTGCGAAAACAGATACAGGCCCACAATGATGGCAGTTGCGAGGGATAGCAGCCCAAAGTAAGCCGGCAGGAAAAGATAGGCAAATATCAAGCTGTTCAGCAGACGAAGCGCCATGCTTCCCGCAGTTGTCAGCCCGACAAAGATGGTTCCGTCAACAGCCTTCCTTTCCAGCTTGCGACGGCTCGCGTCTGAATGAATGGGCGAGTCCTGCGGCGGGCCGATGCTCGGACCCAGCAGCGGTTCAGCACGGCCATCCAGCTCAGTCGTGTACTCTCCGCTCACCGCTCACCCTTTCCGAGATGAGATGCGCCAGACACAACGGATGCAGGACGCAAGGATGCACCGGCGTCCAAAATTAACTGGATACTTTTCCCGCGATCCGTAAATGTGCAGCCCAGCCACTTCGACTGGCCTGCCGAGTCACGCTTGCGCGAGTGCTCAGTTCTTGCCGACAAGCTGTTGCGCCTGCAAGCGTCACCAGCTCGGAGAGGTCTTTCTTCTCCAGCCCGTGTACTTCCTTGTTGAAGGCATCGACTTTGCTCGACCAGTTCATCGAGCAGAACTTCGGTCCGCACATGGAGCAGAACGCGGCTTCCTTGTAGTAGTCGTCGGGCAGCGTCTCGTCATGCATCGCGCGGGCCGTCTCCGGATCGAGCGAGAGCGCAAACTGCTTCTCCCAGTCGAAGGTGTAGCGCGCGTAGCTGATGGCGTCATCGCGATCGCGTGCGCCGGGACGATGCCGGGCTACATCGGCAGCATGGGCGGCAATCTTGTAGGCGATGATGCCGTCCTTCACGTCCTTTTCATTGGGCAGCCCGAGATGTTCCTTCGGCGTGACGTAGCAGAGCATCGACGCGCCATGCCATCCGATCATCGCCGCGCCGATGGCACTGGTGATGTGGTCATAGCCTGGAGCGATGTCCGTGACCAGCGGCCCGAGGGTATAGAACGGAGCGCCGAAGCAATACTCGACTTCTTTGTCCACCTGCTCCTTGATCTTGTCCAGCGGCACATGACCGGGACCTTCAATCATCACCTGCACATCGTCCTTCCATGCACGCGCGGTCAACTCACCCAGCGTCTTCAGCTCGGCAAACTGCGCCGCGTCGCTGGCATCCGCGATGCAGCCCGGCCGCAGACCATCGCCCAGCGAGAAGCTCACGTCGTGCTTCGCCATCACCTTCACGATGCGATCGAAGTTCTCGTAAAGAAAATTCTGCTTGTGGTGATGCGTCATCCACTGCGCGAGGATGGCGCCCCCCCGGCTGACGATGCCGGTGATACGGCTGGCCACCATGGGGATGTACTGGACCAGCACGCCGGCATGGACGGTGAAGTAGTCGACACCCTGCTCGGCCTGCTCCTCGATGACTTCCAGATACACATCGATGTTCAGGTCCTCAAGCCGCTTCACCCGGTTCAGCGCCTCATAGATCGGCACCGTGCCGATGGGCACCGGAGAGTGGCGCAGAATGGCCTCGCGGATCTCTGGGATGTTGCCGCCGGTCGAGAGGTCCATCACTGTATCGGCGCCGAAGCTGACCGCGGTGTGCAAGCTTGGCGAGTTCCTCGTCGATGTTCGAGGTGACCGCGGAGTTGCCGATGTTGGCGTTGATCTTGCAGCGGGACGCCACCCCGATCGCCATCGGCTCCAACTCGGGATGGTTGATGTTCGCAGGGATGATTAGGCGCCCGGCAGCGATTTCGGCGCGGATAAGCTCGGCATCCAGTTCCTCCCGCCTGGCGACAAACTCCATCTCCTCGGTGATGCGGCCCTGGCGGGCGTAATGCATCTGGGAGACATTCCGATCGCCGGTGCGCTCCACCTCCGCGCGGCGTTTCTCGATCCACTGCGCGCGCGGCTTGCAGAATCTCGGCGGTGGCGTAGCTCTCGTGCTCTCGGTTATGGCTCATTCCTGTCTCCCTCCAGACGTGGCCGGAGCACGATCGCCGATGCTCTAACACGTGTGGTCTTCGCCTGATTATAGCGAGATTGCCGTACTTCTCCGACCTCGTGCAGCGATACGGCACAACCCGCATCTAATGCGACGCTTGACGCTGCTCCGGCGGAGACCTAACCTGAGAACATCCCAATGCAACAGCGCTCCCAGACATTTCGCATCGGCCTCGCAGTCGTGGTGGTACTTGGCGTCATCGCCTGGCTGGCGGTGAGCGGCATCCAGTCGAACAAGAGCTACTACGTCACCATTACCGAGCTGCAGGGCATGGGCAGCAAGGCGTATACGCGGCACCTGCGCGTAGCGGGGAATGTTGCGCCAGGTTCCATTGAGCGGAACGGCACGCACGCGCAGTTCGTGCTCGTCGAGCTGGGCAAGAGGCTGCCGGTGCAGTATGCCGGCGTGGAGCCGCCACCCGATACGTTCAAGGACGATGCCCAGGCGCTCGCCATCGGCACTTATGGGCGCGACGGCGTCTTCCATGCTACGGAGCTGCAGGCCAAGTGCGCGTCGAAGTATGCGCCGGCGCAGAAGCCTGGCGCTTCCGCTGCTCCAGATAAGACCGCTGCGCTGCGTACACCTGTCTCAAACTGACGCGCTCGCTATACTGCGAGTGCCTATGTCAGCACCTGTCGCCACAGTGCAGGACGTGTCCAAGCTCTATGGACGCTTCGCCGCGCTGCGCCACGTGAGCACCACGTTTGATCCCGCGCGCTGCTATCTGCTGCTGGGGGAGAACGGCGCGGGCAAGTCCACGCTGCTGCGTGTACTTGCGGGCCTGCTGCGACCCACGCTGGGCACAGTCCTCGTGCTGGAGCGGCCGGCGGCCGAGACTCGCGGACGCATTGGCTACATGAGCCACGCGGGGATGCTCTATGACGAGCTGACGGCGCGAGAGAACCTGGAGTACACCGCGAAGTTGTATGCGGATCAGCAATGCCTGAGTCCTGATCAGGCATTACGCATGGTTGGGCTTGATCCTGCTCTGGCACGGCCGGTCGGGCAGTATTCGCAGGGGATGCGGCAGCGGACCTCGCTGGCCCGCGTGTTGCTGTCGCAGCCGGAGCTGCTGCTGCTGGACGAGCCCTTCTCCAACATGGACCGCGCGAGCGCCGAGCGCATGCTGGCACTGCTGGCCGAGCTGCGCGGCGCTGGCCGTACGATCGTGCTGACGACGCACCAACGCGAGCTGGCTGAGCCGACGGCCGATGTTGTGCTCATGATGCAGAGCGGCGCGCTTACAACCGTGGAGACGGCATGAAGACCAACGCGGCGCGCATCCTCGATGGACTTGGCATTCGGTACACACTGCAGGAGTACGAGGTCGATCCTGAAGATCTGCGTGCGACGACGGTTGCGGCGAAGATCGGCATGCCCGCGGAGCAGGTGTTCAAGACGCTGCTGTGCGCGGTCGGCGGCGGCGACTATGTTTTCGCCGTCGTTCCAGGCGATGCGGAATTGGATTTCAAGAAGCTGGCGAGGGCGGCCGGGGTGCGCAAGGCAGAGATGGCCGCGCTCAAGGAGGTGCAGCCGCTGACCGGCTACATCCGCGGCGGAGTCACCGTCTTCGGAGCGAAGAAGGCTTACCCTGCATTCGCCGATGAGACGATCGAGCTCTTCGACGTGATCTCGGTGTCGGCCGGGCATCGCGGCGTGCAGATCGTGCTCTCTCCGGCGGACTACCTGCGCGCGACCGGCGCCACACTGGCCGACCTGGGCAAGATTACCTCTGGGGACCACGCGTGATCGCCGCTCTGTGGGCGCATCTCGAGAAGGACCTGCGCATCGAGTGGCGCGCGAAGGACGCGATGCAGTCGATGCTGTTCTACGCACTGCTGGTGGTCGTGCTCTTCTCGCTCGCCTTCGATCCAACGCGTGAGACCTCGCGGCAGTACGCGGGCGGCGTGTTGTGCGTCGCGGTGCTGTTCGCGGCGGTGCAGGCGCTGAACCAGGCGTGGTCGCGTGAGCTGCGCGGCAACGTGCTCGATGCGCAGCGCATGTCGCCCGCGCCGGCGAGCGCGCTCTACCTGGCGAAGGTGCTAGCGAATTTCATCTTCGTGCTGATCGTCGAAGCGGTGCTGACACCGGTCTTCGTGATCTTCTACAACCTGCATCCGCTGGGGAATGGGTGGCTGTTCTTCGCGATCCTGCCGCTGGGAAGCTGGGCGCTGGTGGCGAACGGTGTCTTCTTCGCGGCGCTGTCGCTCAGGGCGCGCTCGCGCGAGTTGCTGCTGCCGCTGGTGCTTTTCCCTATTTTCATTCCGGCGCTGCTGGCGATGGTGCTGGCAGCGACCGATGTGCTGACTGGGGAAGCCGATCCGGGACTATGGATCAAGATGCTGGTCGGCTACGACATCATCTTCACCGTGCTGAGCGTGCTGCTGTTCGAGACGGTGCTGCACGCCGAGTGAGGACTCGCCGTCCAGGCGAACGCGCCGGTGGCGCGCTCGGTGAGGGCGGCTCCCGTTGGTCACCACTGCTCGGTGGTTGCTCCACGGAGACAGTCCAAACGACTTCACGATGAGAGGGTGACGGCGCTGCCCACCCCCCTCCCCCTGGTCTTCTGCTGATTGGCTCGTATGTACTCTGAAATCAGCGATTTATCGGCTGTCCCGATCGCCAAAGCCAGCGATCTAAAGGAGTTACGGCCAAATTCTTCCAAACAAAACCACTTACGGACACTTCGTCGCATGTGTAATACGCAGAATCAATGACTTAACGGATGTCCCGCAGCTAAACACCTCAAACCCATGACGTTATTCCTAAATTCGTCATTCTGCCGCACTTATCTGGCGGCTTGCGCGCGGTTTTCGTTGCGCATTACACCCCTATTTTCAGGATAGCGATTTATGCGAGGTGACATGCCAAAACTTTCAATAATGGCGCGTCGCCCGTTCCCGATTTGGCGGTTGCCGAGCCAGAGTGTGTAACACCTTCGGCATCTTGTCGGCATGTGGCTGTTACGAAATACACTCTCACCTCAATGCCCGACATGAATCGCTTTCCACTGCCTTGCGGACGCTGGATTTCGGGCCGGCTAAGCCTCTTCCTCCTGCCTTTTATTGCCCTTATGTGCGTGGCAGCCAAAGCACAATCCTCCTGCGGCGGCACGCTTCTGCAAGTCGACGAGACGGTTGGAGAGCTACATGTGAAAAGCGCTCCACTGGAGAAGCGAGGTTTCCCCTGGGAGAATGAGAATAACCACGAACTGCTGATCGTCCTGGTGAAAGAGAAAATAAGCGGTCTTGCGGTTCTGCAGGTGGACGTGGATGTCTCAGGCACGGTCACTGCGGTCGAAGAAGTCAGTGGGCCGCATGCACTCACGTCAGTCTTCGCGGACGAGATGAAGCGGCTTTCGTTCGTCCCGTTCAAGCAGAATGGACTACCCGTATGTGTCCGCTTCACCATTCGATGGGTATCTCGTAATTATGTGAGGGAGACGGGACCCGAGTTTGCCGGAAGAGATCAGTTTTATGGATTGTTCAAAAAGTGCACCGCGTCAGCTGCCTCCGGAACAACTCCTCCTGAGCTGGCGGCCATCTGCCAGCGGGCTGCAGATGCCGGGGACCCTCTGCGTCCGGATTATTTCGGCCGCGATAAGCGGGCCGCTTATGTTCTAGCCGCAACAGCGCTCATGCGGGACGATCGGGCGAATTTGGCGCTCCCCTATGCCCAGAAGGCGGTTGCGACTGCCGACCTCGGCTTTGACGACGTTGCGGGCAAAGCAGCGGCATATGGCGTGCGCGGACAGGCGCGCGGGCTGACGGGCGATCTGCATGGCGCTGATGAGGACTTGAGCAAGGCTGAGGAGTTGGAACGAGCGACTTTCGAGGTCCCCCGGAAGCCCGAGTTGAAGGCTTTCGATAAACACGCGCTCCGCTCCATGCTGGGCTTCCATGCCGTGGTGCTGACGGCTCTAAGCAGAAAGCCAGAGGCTGACAGGCTGCGCGACGAAGCCAAGAAGTTGTAACAAGAGGCTGAATTCGGCACGCCTTACTCTTCTCTCAGATGGCGTGAGCGAGGCACGCCGCGAAGTCCGCGAACTCTTCGATCCAGGGCCGTTACCGGGGGCGCTACACGAACACGGCGGCAATCTCGACAGGTTCCCAGTCCAGCGTGATCACGGTGATGTCGTCTTTTTGCCCGAACTGATGAGCTTTGGCGGCGATTTCCGCAGCGGTAGAGCGGCTGACCTGTGCGGTGCGTTCGAAGCCGAAGAGCTCGCCGGTTCCGGAGCGGGCCTCGGTCACGCCGTCGGAGAGAAGAGTGAGGCGTGCGGAGCCGGGCAGCAGGAAGGATGCTTGCTCATATTCGATTCCGGAAATGATGCCGAGCGGAAGGCCACCCGAGAGTTGGATCTCGGAGCCATTGAGATAGGGCGATAGATGTCCGGCGTTGGCGATGGTGACCTCGCCAGTCGGAGTGAGGATGAGACAGAGGCAGGTGGTGAAGCCGGCATTTCCCGTGCGCAGCAGCACGCGATTTAAGCGCTCCAGCGCGACCGACGGCGAGATATTTTCAACGGACATGGAGCGCAGCGCTCCTACCGCAACTGCGCCCAGCATGGCGGCTTGCAGCCCCTTGCCGCTGACATCGCCGATGGCAATGAAGATGGAACCGTCAGGGCGGGGCAGGATCTGGCAGAAGTCGCCACCCACTTCTTCAGCGGCGTTGTAAGCGATCTCGGTGTGGAGTCCGCCGAGCGCGGGTACGTCGACGGGAACAAGACGGTTCTGGATGTCGTGGGCTGCGGCTAGTGCCGCAGAGAGACGTTGCTGCTCGCGGCTGGTGCGGGCGAACCGATAGACCAGCACGGCGAGCAGTCCAAGCAGCGAGATGACCCGGGCGACCTCATCAAGGTTGACTTCGAAGGGTTCGTGAAGAAGGACAAAGTGTCTGGGGGTGATATTGCGCCCGAGGGGAACATTCAGGTCGCTTAGTACCGCGCCAAGGTTGTTGAGAACGTTGAAGGCGGCGCCGACCGCGAAGGGAAAGAACAGGAGTTTGGCGTAGATGTTTCCGGCGCGCCATCCGCGAACCAGATACCAGGCGAGCACCACGGACACGGTAATGTCGGAGACGCAGTAGCCGATATCGCCCCATTTCAGTGAAATGGCATGCTTCAGGACGAGGATGATCGACAACTCGGCAAGAAGCGCCATCGCGACGGGTAGGACAGCGGGCTTCTACCTGCCCGGATAGACCGCGGACACGATGAAGAAAACGTAGGTGACGAAAGCAAGCAGGTCGATGAGGATATTGATGTCGGTGGTGAAATAGAGGCTCCACGCTTGACGCGCCGAGGCCATATCGATGACGAAAAAGGAAGCTTCCAGAATCAGGTTGCAGGCGAACCAGAGATAAAAGCGCTCACCTGTGAACCAGAAGAGCAGGGCGGCGGCCGCGCCTACGATGAGGATGACGATGTTTGCGGTGTAGACGCTACCGGAAGACAACAGATCGACCGCCCTGGTGGCGGCGAAGTGATCGAGAACGGCTGCGGGAGCGCCGGCATAGGCTTGGCCCTCCAGGCTGCTGCTTCGTGCGCCGGCAGTCGCCGGATCCTGCCAAAGGCGAAGAGCGACGACAATCTCCTTTGTTCCGGGGCCGGAGTGCACGGGAAGCGTAAAGACGCGGGCGGCGCCGATGACGTTGTGAGCCGGTCCTGGGGGCAATGTGCCAACCTGGGCGATCAGGTGGCCGTCACTGAAGAGCTGGTAGCTTTTCTCAATCGCCGGGAGTTCCAGCACCAGCGAGTGGGTGTGGGCGGGAGCTCGCAGGTGGAAACGGAACCAGGCAAGTTCGGTCTCCGTGGGATATCCCTGTGTGGTCCAGTCCTTTTCCGGTTGCAGCACCGGCCAGCCTGAATCGTCGAATCCGGGTTGTGCCCAGCGGGGATCGTCGCCGAGGTGAAAGCGCCACGTGGAGTCGATCCGGGTGATGGGGACGCGCGAGGCGTCGAGATCGATGGTCTGCGATTGGGCGTTGCAGGAAAGAGCAGCTGTAGAAATGATCACGACTGTGAGACAGAAGTCCCGAAGCGTCGAAAAGCCAATCCGCATGCGACCTCAGCCTGTCGAGTCCCTGAATTGTAAGGGCGGACCAGTACTCGTTCGCCAGAAGATTCCGAATGGACTCTATCATTTACGGGTAGGTGTCCGGAGGTTTACCGGAATTGGCGGAGAGCACGTTCGTGCTCGAGGGGCGGCAGCTTCTGCAACGGCAGCGCGCAGCGAGCGCCAGACGCAGCAACCATTATGATTTTGGATCGATTGCGACCAACCGCTTTTGGACAACCGAGGTTTGAAACGAGGGCGTTCTTTTGAAGACTCAGATTTTTTGCGCGACGCATGATGATGGGATCGAGCTTCCCGTGATCGACATTACCAACCCGGCCTTCGCTATGACGGTGACCGACGCGGAAGTTATGGCGATGGCCCATCAATATCTCAGCGAGCTGGCACAGCAGAAGGCGATGGCGCCGGAGATTGAGGCGGCGCTGAAGCAGTCCTGGCTTGGACGGGCGATCCAGGAGGCGGCCGGCAGCTATTTGCCCAGTCTGCCGACATATGTTCTGAAGCTCGGCCCCGACAATCTGGGAGCAGCGGAGAGCAGCCCGATCGATCGGCATATCGTCGCATCGTTTGGGGGATTGTCCATGAGAATGCGGCTCGGCGACATGGCGCAATTGCTTGCCGATGGTCTGGCTCGCCTCGCATCAAGTGAGCCGCGGCGGCCGCTGTGTATGGTGAACATTGCCGGTGGACCGGCTGCCGACAGCTGGAATGCGCTGATCCTGCTTCGAGCCGAAAAGCCGGAGCTGCTGGACGGGCGCGAGGTGGTGATTGCGGTGCTGGATCTGGATGAAAAGGGTCCGGCGTTTGGAGCACGAGCGGTGGCGGCTCTTGGACAAGCGAACGCGCCCTTGCACGGAGTCGATATCCGCGTACGGCATTTCCAATACGCATGGTCGGATACGGGACGGCTGCGGCAATTGCTGGACGAGCTGCACGCGAGTGACACGGCGTGCGCCATCTCGTCGGAGGGAGGCCTGTTCGAGTACGGATCGGATGCGGAGATCGTCTCAAACCTGGGCGTGGTTCATGCGGGAACGGCAGCGGATGCCTTCATTGTGGGATCTGTGACGCGGGATAGCGAGCTGATGCGTACCTGGAAAGCGACGCACCGTATGAACATTCGTCCGCGGACGATGGAGACATTCGGGGCGCTGGCGGATGAGGCGGGATGGAGGGTGGATCGGGTGATAGAGCGCGCGCTTAGCTATGACGTCTCTCTGGCGAAGAGCTGAGCATTTTTGTCGCGGATGCCGCGTCGGTCGGTTCCATTTTCGGCCCTTTGTGCAAAGATGATGCATCTTCCGTTTCCTGCTACGTGAGGCTGCCTTTGATCGGCCAGATTGTGTCCCATTACCGCATTTTGAGTGAGTTGGGGCGGGGCGGCATGGGAGTGGTGTATGCCGCCGAGGACACGCTGCTGGGCCGCCAGGCGGCGCTGAAGTTTCTGCCTGAGCAGTATGCGGACGAGCCGCAATGGCTGGCGCGATTTCAGCGCGAGGCACGCGCCGCATCGGCACTGAACCATCCTAATATCTGCACCATCTACGAGATCGGGGAGCAGGACGGGCACTGGTTTATCGCAATGGAGCTGCTGAAGGGGCGGACGCTGGACCGCGTAACGACGCGACCGGTCCCGATGCAGCAACTGGTGGAATGGGGGATCCAGATCAGCGATGCGCTAGACGTGGCCCATCGCCAGGGCATTGTGCACCGCGACCTGAAGCCCTCGAATATTTTTATGACAGATCGCGACCAGCCGAAGGTGCTGGATTTCGGACTGGCGAAGTTCGAGGAGCCGTCGCTGGATGGTCTCGACTCCGCGCTGCGCACCGCGAGTCTGAAGGGTCCGCTGACCACGCCGGGGCAGACGGTGGGGACGATTGCGTACATGTCTCCGGAGCAGGTGCGCGGCGACGAGCTGGACGGGCGCTCCGACCTGTTCTCGTTCGGCACGGTGCTCTACCAGATGGTGACGGCGCGCATGCCGTTCGAGGGCAAGACGAGCGCAATGACGTTCGACGCCATCCTGAACCGCGAGCCGGTGATGCCGACGGAGCTGAACGCGGAGACGCCGCCAGCGCTGGAGCGGATCATCGAGAGGGCGCTGGAGAAGAGCCCGGATCTTCGCTACCAATCTGCTTCGGATTTGTGCGCGGACCTGAAGCGGCTGAAGCGTGACAGCAGTGGACGGACGGTGTCGCGGCGCGGGTCGGATCCGGCAATTACGCCGATGCCTTCACCGGCGGGGGTTCCTGCACAGCATGTTTCGGGACAGCCTCCGTCGGGATCGGGTTCTTTGGGGGAGATCGCTTCCGGACAGGTTTCGTCAGGACTGCCTTTTTCGGGAGCGGCGGAGGCGAACGCTGCTTCAGGTTCGGCGAGCGCAGTATCTACGCCTCGTCGCGGTCACCGGAACGCTTTGTGGCTTGGCATTGGCGCGCTGTGTGTGGCGGCGCTGGGCTTTGCCGGCTACTGGTTTTTCGGCCGGACGCTGCCGGTGCCGTTCCAGGATATGCGGATATCGCGCGTGACCTCGAGCGGCGATAGCCTGGCGGCGGCAATGTCCGGCGACGGCAGGTATGCAGTCAGGCTGCGCCGCGAAGCGAATGGATTGACGAGCCTTTGGATACGGCATCTGGCGACGAACAGCAATGTGCAGATCCTGCCGCCGACTGACCAAGTTTTGAGCGGGTTGACCTTCGGCCCGGAGGGAAACCACGTCTACTTCCTCTCCCGTACGGCGAACAGTTTGACGGACGACCTGTATCGGATTCCGGTGCTGGGCGGACCGATCGTGATGATCACGCACGCTATGGATTCGCAGCCTTCGTTCAGCGCGGCGCTGAAGCGTTATTGCTTTCTGCGCGGCAAGCCGGGCGGCAAGGGCCAGTGGCTAATGTCCGCGAACAAGGACGGCTCGGATGAGCGGGTGATCTACTCCGGCTCAGAATGGACCTACGACTATCCTGCGTGGTCGCAGGATGGCAGGAAGATTGCATTGCAGGAGGCGCTGAACAGCAACGTCTATCACATCGCGATCATGGATGCGATGACGGGCAAGATTGAGCGATCACTGGCGTTGCCAGAACGGACGATGGAGCCCACCGGCTCGGCGTGGATGCCGGATGGCAGCGGGCTGATCGTGGGCTTTCGCAACATCGCGACCGGGCGGGGACAAATTGGATATCTCAGCGTGCCGGGCGGTGTGTTTCATCGCATTACGAACGACCTGAACAGCTACAGCCGGATACCCAGCCTTTCGCTGGACGGCAGGACGATCAGCGCGGTGCTGAACACGGCGGAGGCTTCGCTGGATATCTTTTCGTGGCGGGCACCCAATCGCCGGCACGGCTGCGATCTCGGTGCGCGACTTGTTGACCTTCGCGTGGATGGAGGATGATCGCATCGTCGGCGCGGATCGCGAGGGCGCGCTGGAGAGCATCACGCCGAGTAACGGAACGCGGACGCCGGTGTTCTCGAATGCGGACCTGATGCTGGAGGAGCTGCGTCCCTGCGGGAAAACAGATGGTGGCGTTTTCCGGCATTCGCCGATCGGAGGAGCCGATCAGTCATATCGATACCCTGCGCCTGGATGGAGGAGCGCCGCAGCAGATCTCTTCCGGCAATGCCGATGTGTCGCCGGTGTGCACTCCGGATGGCAAGCGGGTGATTTATTACGACTACGACCAGAGCAACGTACACCGGATCAACGTGGGTGGCGGTGGGGACAAGGTGCTGGTGAGCGCCGATCTGCAGCCGGATAGAACGGCGGCGGTGACTCCGGATGGCAAGGAGATCGTGGTGCCGGTCATTCTGTCCGGCGCGAACATGACCAGCCTGCATTTGCGTGGGTATCGATCGAGAGTGGCGCGATCACCAGACATGTTGCCGTGAACGGCGGTTCGCCGAGCGAAACTATCCTGAGCCCGGATGGCAGGAATGTAATCTACGCGCTGCACGGGCAGGGCTCGGATCAGTTGTGGTCGCTGCCGGTATCCGGCGGCCCACCAAAACGCCTGACGAATTTTCCGTTGACGCGCGGGACGTATCAGGCGATCGAGTCGTCGGGCTTCTCGCCTTCGGGACGGCGCCTGGGGCTGCTTCGAACCTTCAACAGCGGCGATCTGGTGGTGTTTCAGGACCAGCGGCGCTGAAAGTTTACTGGCTGGCAGGAGGGCGCCGGTAGAACTTCATCGTGGGCTTGCGCAGCAGGACCCCGGTCTCCGGTTGCGTGAGTGGCACGAGGCGGTAGAAGAGCAGAACGGACCTGCCGGGATCGCTCGAGACAGCAAAGGTGGCCACGCGCTGGAGGTGATAGCGAGTGTGCAGCTCGGCGAGAGTATCGGGAATGACTCCGTCCCATGCGGCAAACCATCCCGGATCGCGCTGCCGAATTTCCTCGCGAAGTGGCGCTACGCCGAAGGCATCACAGATGGAAGGCTGGCCGGTCATCAGCGTGATCTGGTCGCCGCTTTCAGCAACTAGAAGCCTCCGCGAGGATGGTCCGCGATCAATGATGTCCTTGATGCTCTTCGCGGCATTCCTGAAGGTGTAGGTGGGGTGGCGAACGAGCGCGATGGTGCGGATGGCAAAGAGGAGCAGCACCGCGGCAACCGGCAGCGCAAGCCATAGACCGTAGCGAGGTGGAGTCGCTTCTAACACAGCTCGCAGAGCCAGAGCAAGGAGGATGGCGAGCGCGACAGGCGTGAACAGGTAGTAGTGAGGCGCATGATAATTGCGGACGTAGATGAAGCCCGACGTTCCGAGCGCCAGCAGAAGCGAGGCAACAAAGAGCGGATCGGACCACAGAAGCCGCAATGGCGCGGCGAGCGATGCGAGCACGGCTGCGAAGCCCAGGACGGTAAACCATCCACAGGTGAACCAGAGATCCATGAGGCTGAATCGCAGGCTGATGAGCCAACCTTTCAAGTTGGCCGGGTGGCCGAATTGGTTGGCCGCGTAGAAATACCGGAAGTCTGACTGATAGGGCGAGGCGGAGACGGCGGCGCGGTAGATGCCATAGCCAACCATAACGATGGCGCCGACGAGCAGGAATGACGCGATGAGCCGGCGTGGACTGCCGCGCAGACGATACCAGAGCAGATACAGAATTGCGGGAAAGAGTGAGAGCCCGCTGAGCTTGGCGAGCGCCATGAGCAGGAGGACCGCGCCGAGGGCGGCGATGAGGATCCAGTGGTGCTGCGCATCGGGAGCGGCGTGATCCGCGAGCAGCATGGCGATGGCAAACAGGCAAAGCAGCAGGATCTCCGTCAGCGCAAGCCGGCTGAAGGCAAAGAGAAACGGATTGGAAACAGCTAACGAGAGGAAGAGGAGAGCGACCCATAGCGAGCTGCGCCTGTGGAGCAGCAAAGCAATGCACAGCAGCGCGACTCCGAGTAAGACGACGGCGAATGCTCGCGCCGCTACGATGTCGGGACCTGTGAAGTGAAAGAGCACGGCGGCAAGTGACGGCCAGACCGGCAAGGAGACGGCGGGGTTGAAATCTCCGGGAAGGTACCACTGGACGGTCAGCGCATGACGCGTCGCCGCGTTCAGGTACCACCCTTCGTCGGAAACGACCGAGGCGTCCTTCCACTCGGGGTTGGGGGGGAAATCCGCGGCCAGATGGACAAAATGCAGCGCGTACAGGAGAACAATGCCGAGTATCCACAGCGAAAGACAGTTGCGTCGCAGATAGGAGGGCGGCTGGTCCACGCGAAGATGATGCCACACTCGCGCGAACCGGCCGGGAAAGTGGAAGCCGAAGCGTTAATGAATTCTCCCCAACGCCGTGGCATGAGCGGAGATATTCCAGGCGTTGCGGCCTTCACGCAAGGCCACTGAAGCGTCTCCCGGCGTGCTCCGCCAAGCTCGCACAAAAAAGCTTATTCGGCGCGCAGAGCTTCGGTGGGGTTGATGGTAGTGGCGCGACGTGCGGGAAGAAGAGTGCCGGTGAGGGCGAGAGCGGGCAGGATGCAGATGGCGGCGAGCAAGGTGAGCGGGTCGCGCTGCGAGGTGTGGATGAGCTGGCTCTGCGCGAAGTGGCCGGCGGCCAGGGCGAGTGGCAAGCCAACGGTCACACCGATAGCCGCCAGGATGGCCGCCTGGCGGACGACCATCGCGATGACGTGCAGGGGCCGGGCGCCGAGCGCGATGCGGATGCCAATCTCTTTTGTGCGTTGCGCGGTGACAAATGCGAGAACGCCATAGATGCCGACCAGGGTGAGGAGCATGGCGGCCACTGCGAAGGTACTGAAGAGCACAAGGGCGAAGCGCGGGCCGGCGTAGCCGTACATGTCCAGTTCCTGACGCACACTCATGGCGTCGGTCACGGGCAATTGTCTGTCGATGCCGGCGACCACACGGCGAAGCGGTTCGATGAGTGTTTCGGGCGGCACGGCAGTATGCATGAGCAGAGCGCCGGCGATCTGCGGAGCGACGCTGTAGGGGAGGAAAACGTCCGGGTAGCTCTGGCGATGGGTGGCGAACTCCGGGACGTCTTTGACGATGCCCACGATGGTGAAGGCGTCGGTGGCGAGCGGGTGCTCGTCGTCCGGGGTGAATCGCGGCAGGCGCACGATGCGTCCCAGTGCAGTGTCACCGAGATAGCGGCGAGCAAAGCTCTCTGAAATCACCATGTCGTGCGCGCGGGTGTCGACCTCACGCTGATCGATGAAGTGGCCAGCGAGCACGGTGCGGCCGGCAACGGCAGGATAGGAGGAATCGACGAGGTGAAGGGCGCTGGCGCGCGTGTCGACCGGTTGCCCTTCGACCTGCACCTGAACATCATTCACACCCACCGGCGGCCACGCGTCATCCAGCGTTATGGCGGTGACACCGGGCAGGTTGCGGACGCGAGAGAGCAGCTGGGCGTAAAAGTGGTTGTGCGCTTCGTCGTTCGGGTAGCGATCCCGGGGCAGAAAGACTCCGGCGACAAGAGTGCGATCCGGATTGAAAGAGATGGGTACAGACTCAACCGCGATGAGCGAGCGGATCATGAGGCCAGCGAGCGTGAGCAGCGCGAGGGAGAGCGCGATCTCTGTGACGACGAAGCCGCCGAGCATGCGCTGCTGAGTGCGGCCGGAGGAGGAGCGCGCGCTGCTCTGCATGGCGGAGACAAGGTGCGGCCGCGAGCTGCGCCATGCGGGCGCCATGCCGAAGATGAGGATGGTGGCGCAAGCAATGGCGAGTGATGCCAGGAGCACGGGAAGGTTGAGCGAGACCACGGCTTCGTCTGGAATTGTTTCCGCGGGTACGATGCGCAGAATGACCTGCAGGCTGATGAAGGCAAACCCGAGAGCCACGGGCAGCGCGATGAGGGCCAGCGCGAGTGATTCGGTAAAGACCGCGCGTCTCAGACGCCAGGCCGAGGCGCCGAGGGCGGAGCGCAGTGCGAATTCGCGGTCGCGCGACACGGCACGCGCCAGTAGCAGGCTGGAGACGTTGGCACACGCGATGAGCAGCAGCAGCACAACGGCGCCGAGCAGCAGTTTAAGGACATCCTCCAGTCCGGAGGCGAACATCTGCGGGAAAGCTAAAAGGCCCACGCGCATCTTTGCTGGAAAGACGGCAGGGTTCTGCTTACGGAAATCATTGAAGAGCGGCTGGAGCGCGACGGCGGCCTGCGCACCAGTGACACCGGGGCGCACGCGGCCAACGACGGCGTAGACGCCAGGGCCTTGCGTCGCGGTGTCGCTGTCCAATGCGAGCGGCAGGTAGAGATCGGAGCCGCGCCAGAGAAAGCGCGGCGGCATGACACCGATGATGGTCCGCGCGCGATGCTCGACCACAAGGATGGAGCCGAGCGCCGAAGGCTTGCCGCCGAAGTGGCGCTGCCAGTAGCGGTAGCTGATCAGCGCGACATCGCCGTGGCCGGGCTGGACATCGACATCGGCGGAGGCGCGTCCAAGGATGGGCTGGACGCCGAGGACGGTGAAGGTATTTGCGGAGATGTAGTTGCCGCGTACCTGCTCCGGCGCGCCGCTGCTGGTGACGGTGACGTTGCGCGGGCCGGATGCCGCGGTGCCGGTGAAGATATCGGTGTGGCGCGCGATCTCGAGATATTGCGCGGGCGTGTAGACGCGCCAGGAGCAGCGCGGCTCGTCCGGCATGCAGATCGAAGGCGTAGCAAGGGTCTTCACATCGTGGTAGGGAAAGGGATCGATGAGCACGCCATAGGCCACGCTGTAGACCGCAGTGGTGGCGCCGATACCGAGCGCGAGGGTGAGGACAGCGGTAATGGCGAAGCCGGGCGCGCGGCGCAATTGGCGCAGTGCGTAGCGCAAGTCTGCAATGAGAGTGGCCATGGGTGGGCTCTCCGGCTTCATTGTATTCCGGCTCACAAGCCTGGAGATTTCGTCCTTAAGGAGTAGAGCGAGGCGTGAGTGAGGATGAAGAGCGTGCGGTGATCGGGGCCGCCGAAGACAAGATCGATGGGACGCTCGGGCACGTCGATGCGGCCGATCCGCTTGCCGTCGGGGCTGAAGACCTGCACCTGACCGGCGGCTAGATAGATATTCCCTGCATTGTCCTGAGCGACGCTTTCGCCGCCGGCATCGGCGAAGAGCCGCATGTCGGATATAGTGCCTGAGTCGGTTACGTTTACTTTGTAAGTCTTCTCCTGCGCTTCGTCGCTGACATAGAAGGGATGGCCGGGAACGGCTTTGGCAATGCCGAAGGCGTGGAGGATGTCAGCCATCTTGGTTCCCCAGGAGAGCGTGCCCTGGACGAAGTCTTCCGCGGCAGGGATGAAGACACTGCGGTCGGGCGCGATGTATTGATATGGGCGCGGCGTGGCGATGGCGTCGCTCTCCCAGGCATCGAGGGCGCGGATGGGTGTCATGCCGGGACGCGGTGCGGCGGGTTCTGGCGCGAGCATGGTGAGTTGGTCTTCGGGTGCATCTGGACGGAAGCTGTAGACGGTTCCCTTGCCTGCGTAGGAAACGACGAGGAGATCCCCGGATTTGTCGAAGGCGAGGTTGACGGGCTCAAGCGGCGTGTCGCGAACGACGACGGCTTCCTTTGTTTGGGGCGACCAGCGATAGATGCGCTGCCAGTGCGCGTCGACGAAGTAGAGCTGGCCATCGTTGTCGGTGGCGGCGCCGGAGATATTGAAGAACCCACTGGCGAGGCGCTCGACCTGCGCGCCGGATTCGAGGACGGCCGACGTAGAATCGTGCTCCGCCGGAGTGGGTTGGCCGGGAATGTCGAGCGAGGCGAACTCGCGGGGACGGACTTCGGTTTGCTTGGTCGAGTCGACGAGTGAGTTGTCGAATGCCACTTTGCTGTTGCTGTCCGTATGCATGTTGCGGATGCGGATGCCGGACGACTCGGAGACTTTGACTGCGCAGCAGAAGGGCTGATAGCTGCTGATGACGCGGTATCCGTGATAGTTGGCGACGGTGATGTTGCGGGAGCGGGAGATTTCCAGCGGCAGAGCGAATCCGCTTTCGCCGCGCTCTTCTTCGGTCTGCAGCGCGATGATCTGCCAGTTTTCGACACGATCAAGCTTGACTTCGTTGCGGACGTGGTGCTCGCTGGAAAGCTCGTAAACGCGGCCGGGCGTGGTGGTGTTGGAGACATAGAGGCCGGCCTGCGCGAAGGTGCTGGGCGTCCAGATATCGGCGAAGGTGCCACCGCCACCGTTAGTGATCCAGAGGCTGGGATATTGCGCATCCCAGCGGCGGTGGATGTCGGGATCGGCGGTGTGGGTGTTGTTGTAGGGATCGATGCGCGTGCCGTCGGCGGCATTGGTGCCGTGGCCGCCGAGGAAGCGCACATCATCCATGAGCGAGTCAGCGCCGGATTGCCAGAAGGCGCCGACGGCGCGGTCGTTGATGCCGTTGGTGTAGAGGCCGATGCCGGTGACGATGTTGTGACCGCCCCTGGGTGTTTCGAGCAGCGGCACCGGCGCGCCGGGACCCTGAAAGGCCGCGGTGCCGTCCGGGATATCGAACTGCGTCATGCTGGGGTGGAGGCCGATGAGGACGGTGTCCGGCCTGAGATGCAGCGTGTTGGTCACGATATAGCGGCCTTCGGGGATGTAGAGGACGCGGTGCTCATCGATTGCTTTCTGGAGGGCGGCGGTATCGTCACTGACTACCGTCACCTTTTACGCCGAGGGTGCGAAGGTTGACCCAGCTATCGGCGGCCGGGAGCGCAGCGATGATATTGCCGCTGTCAGCAGGCAGCGCGTGCACGGGATGCGCGTCGAAGCTGGTGCGAATCTCGCCGGCCACGCCGGGCGCGGGAATGGTGAGTCCGTGGGAGTAGGTTTTGACAACGTAATCGTCGGCGGGTCCGGCTGACTGCTGTCCGCTGCCGCGCAGCAGAGCGAAGACCGGCACGTGGTGGCAGGCGATGTTTTCGAGATTGATCTCGGTGCGCGGGTTGTTTTCGTTGCTGATGGTGATGGCGGGGCCGCTGATGTTCTCGAAGCGCGTGTTCTTCACCCATAGCTCTTCGTAGTAGTGCGGGATCGATATCGATGGCCTTCGGCACATTGCGGAAGGTGTCGTGGTCGAGGGTGAGGCCGGCCTCATGCTCGCTGATGGCGGCCTTGCGCTGGCCTTCGAAGGTGGAATCGAGCAGCGTGAACTGCCAGCCGGGCGAGGGCTTGATGGTGACGATGCCGTAGTCGCCGCCGTAGAAGTGGAGGTCTTCGGCCTCGTTGCCGACGTCCTTGAGCGCGGTAAGGCCGGAGTTGATGTGGAAGTCGATGTGGGCGAGATAGCAGTGCTGCGCGACATGGAAGCGGATAGCGACGGCGGCGGGATTGCCCGTTGCCGAGGTCGAAATCGACGTTGCTCATGGCGGAGTAGAAGGTGCCGGGGTTGGCGTCGACGACGGTGCTGCTGGGCGGCACCGTGCCCGGAAAGGGCGGCCGCGGTCCATTGGGCAGATGCCAGTGCCAGTGGCGGCCGCCGGGACGTCCTCCGGCGAAGAAGAACATGTAGGCGATGTCCTGCTGATAGCCGGGGGTATTGTCCGCGAGCAGGAACTCCGGGCGCGTGGCGCCGTAGCCGATGATGCGCACGCTGGGCCACACGTAGATGGTGCGGGTGATGCGGTACTTCCCTTCCGGGATGAAGAGGATGCCTTCACCGTGGCTGTCCTCCACTTTGTCGATCGCTGCCTGGATGGCTTCGCTGTCATCGGTGACGCCGTCGGCATGGACCGGGAAAGTTATCTTTCGTGAGATAGACGGCGGCGGGATCGTCGAGCTTTGCAGGGTAGTAGGACTGCGAGGCCTGGAGCGCGAGTGGGGCAGACAAGCAGCAGGATGCCGAGGCAGAGGGTCTTGTTCACGATTCCCTTCCCTTGAGGAAGTCTTGTTTGAGGGTGCCTACAGACGGTGAAAGGCAGCCGGAGCCATTGAGCCAGAGGCGGTCTGCGATGTCAAGACGAGATGGCTTGAACAATCGTTTACCTATGGAGCGTTGTGTGGGAGTGTTGCGCGCGGCGCGCTGTTTTTCGCGGGAGATCTGCTGCCAGCAGGCAAACAGCAGATCTTTCGATTCCGCTTCGCTCCGGTCGGGCTGACCAGTGCGGGAAGCAGCGTCCGTCAGCCGGCAAACCCGTTCGTCAGCTTGCGGATCACGGGATAGCACTCGCAGGCGGCGGCTTCGAGGCGTTCACGGTCCAGGATGTGGACGCGGCCGCGCTGGTACTCGATCAGGCCGATGCGCTGCAGCGCGCCTGCCGCCATGGTGACGGTGGTGCGGCGGGAACCCAGCATCTCGGCCAGAAACTCCTGCGTGATGTGGAATTCATTGTCATGTACGCGGTCCTCCAGCATGAGCAGCCATCGGGCGAGGCGTTCCTCCACCTCGTGCAGCCGGTTGCAGGCTACGAGCTGGCCCAGGATCAGGGCCTGGGTCTGGATGCTGTGTTGAATGGCTTCGCGCAGCGGCTGCAGACTCTCGAATTCGCTTTCGAGGTCAGCGTAGGGCATGCGCAGCGCGGTCCCGCCCATCTGCATGAAGCAGCGGCTGGGCACGCGATCGCTGCCGGCGAGGTGCAGGCACTCCGCCACGCCTTCGCTGGCCCACATGCCGGTTTCCACCGAACCGCCGTCTTTCATGGTGGTCACCACGGAGGCGATGCCCGAGGTGAGGAAATGCGCGAACTTGGGGGTTTGATAGGCCTCGTAGATGGCTGTGCCCACGGGAAGCGGCACCGCGGTGAGCTTCGAACGGAACCCGCTGAGCTGCGCGGGAAGTGAATTCAGGATGACATTGGACAGATGAGCGTTCATGACACTCCTTCGCTGACGGGGCGCAAAGGGGAACTCATCTGGATGACGAGAATGGATTGCGTAACGTATTACCAGAGTACAGCGAATGTCACTATCGGATGCGTGATAAGGCCGGGGATCGTCGGCTGGCCGACATAGTGGGGGACAAAACATCGAAAATGTCAGGTACCGGACATACGAATTCATGAAAGTGAGGGAAGAGTTAGTCAGGTCCACATCTTGTGAAAACGACAGTGATTTATATGGGATCCCTCCGCCATCGTTTGCTGTGTTACGGACATGACGAGATGCTGCTCTATACGCGAAAGTGCATCCTGGAGCGTGATTTTTCTGTGGAGATATGCAAAGGGCTCGCCAAGCTGGGGAAGTGCCTGCGGGAGGGCCCGGTACGGGTCGTGGTGATCTGTCATTCCGTGCCTGACCAGGAGTGCAATGCAGCCATCGAAATGGCGCGTGCTGCATGGCCAGGGGTCAAGATTCTGACCCTGCGGGAAGGCGAGCACGAGGAGTGCTCCCTGCATGCCGATAAGACGATGGAGAGCCTGGAAGGGCCCCCGGTGCTTTTGCACAAGGTGCACTCTCTGCTGGGCACCGCGTCGGCCGAGAGTATCCGCTACCAATGAAGTTACGGCAATATTGCCGTATTCACTGATTTTCTGGTGAAGCCAGCGCTCCATTCAATGTGAAATGACGCAGCCGCGCCGACGATTGCCATAGCTCGCCAAGCGACTGGATATAGGCGATCTGCAACTGAAAGAGCGTGCGTTCCGAGACCAGCACCTGCGGGTAGGCGGCGGCCATCTGCCGATAGCGATCGCTGTAGAGCTCCCATGCGCGCTGAGCGCGGGGCAGCAAGTCTGCCTTGTAGCGGGTAGTTTGCGCCGCGGCGATGTTGTACTGCTCGATGAGCGGCGCAGCAGAGTAGCGCAATGCCAGCCGGACGCGCGCAGCGTTTGCGTGTGCCTGCTCGACAGCCGCCTGGGCAGCGGCGATGTTGCCCTGATTCCGATTCCAAAGCGGCAGATCGATGGAGGCGGAGGCGAAGGACTGCGCGCCGGTACCCATGTTGGGATTCTGCCGGATCAGCTCGTTATTCCACTGCTCGCCGGCACGGAGCGTGAGGTCTGGGATGACGTCTCGGCGCGCACTGCGCAGTTGCGCTTCGGCGGTGTGGACGCCCTGATCGGCGCGCTGAACGGCGGGGCTTTGATCGAGGATAGCTTCCAGCGAAGGCGGCTGCGCGGGGACCGCGGTGAGGTCGCCGGCGAGACGACTGAGCGGCAGGTCCGGCTGGCCGGCAATAGCGGTGAGCTGGTGGAAGGCTGCTATGTAGCGGCGCTGGGCAGAGAGGGTATCAAGCGCAGCCTGCTCCTGCTCGACCTCGGATTGCAGGACATCGGGCGTATCGGCCTGACCGACATTCGCTAGCTGGCGCGCGGTTTCAGCTGCATCGGCGGCGAGGGCGTTGAGTTGTTTGCGAGTTTCGATCTCCTGCTGGAGGGCGAGGGTGGTGTAGAAGCTGGTTTCGAGATCGCCCTCGATGCGCTGCTGCTGCTCCGTGAGGGCGAGCTCGTCGTTATGCTGCTGCGCGCGATAAGCGTCGCGGCGCAGGCCAGCCTTGCCGCCAAGCGGAATGGTCTGCTGAACGAAGCCGCCCTGCTCGCCGCCGCCATAGGAGCCGCCGCGGATCTGATCGCCTTGGTAGCCGATGACTGGATTGGGCAGCATACCGGCCTGCTTTGCGTGGCCCGCACTTTCGGCGATTGCGGCTTGTGCCGCGCGGAGGGTCGGATTGTGGGAGCGGGCTGCAGCCAGCAACGCGGCGAGGGTAAGAGGTTCGCGGCTGGCGGCTTCGGCGAGGGGGTCTGAAATTGGCGGCACGCCTGTAAGCGGCGCACCGGTGCTGGAGGAGGCTGCAGCGGGATTCGATGAGGATGCCGTTGGCATTGGCATGCCGGGCATGGGCTGCTGTGAGACTGCAGTGGATGCCGAAAGCAAGAGCGCCGCAAGAAGGAGCTTCATCGGCTGCCTCCCTGCTGACCCTTCATGGCACTCTCAGAGTTACGAATCGCTTGCATCATGCGGTCGTAACCCGGGCTGAGGCAGTACGCGGAGCAGCGTCATCATGCCCTGCATTTGTGCGCTCCATCCGGGGAGCAGACCGGCGTTGGCGGGGGTCGCGACCATCGCGTCCATGTTCATCATGCTGCCTTCCATGAAGGCGTCCTGGGGGAAGTTGGGAACGCTGTTGGCGTTAGGGGCGACCTCGTCCGGACTCATTTGCATTCCAGGCATTCCTTCGTGCATCGCGTGTTGCGAGAGCGGACTGTTGGTGGTGGCCATGTCGCTGGTGGAGGCAACGCCCATGCCGCGGCCGAGCGATGGACCGTAGTCATCGCCCATGGGGACGGGCGGCGCGCCTTGGAGCATGCCCATGCTGGTGTTCATGTCTGTACCGGCGGAAATTCCCGCACCCTGTCCCGATTGCATTCCGCCCGTGCGTGTCATGCGCCCGACTGTTGAGGACATCTGGTTCATGTTGTGGTGGGGGAGGTGGCAGTGGACCATCCAGTCGCCGGGATTGTTGGCGACGAACTCGATGTCGCGCGCCTGCGCGACGCCGACGAGAACGGTGTTGCCGGGCCACCAGGCGGTCTCAGGGATGCGGCCGCCTTCCGTTCCGGTGACGTAGAAGGTGTGGCCGTGCAGGTGCATGGGGTGGTGGTCCATGCCGAGGTTCACGAAGCGGATGCGCACGCGGCTGCCGAGCGGCACGATCATGGGCGTGATGGCGGGGCCGGCCTTGCCGTTGAGGACGAGCCAGTTGTACTCCATGCTCATGGAGTTGGGGATGGTGTTGGAGGGGAGCACCGCGTACTCCTGCAGGTGGATGAGGAAGTCGTGATCGACCGCGGGCTGATAGGGGGCCGCGGGATGCATGATGAAGCCGCCGAGCATGCCGATCATTTGCTGCATGGACATGTGCGAGTGGTAGAAGAAGGTGCCGCTCTGGTGGATGTGGAACTCGTAGACGAATCGGCCGCCGGGAAGGACGGGCTGCTGCGAGATGCCGGGCTGGCCGTCGTAACGGACTTGATCCTCGAAGCCGTGCCAGTGGATGGAGGTCGGCTCGGGCAGATGGTTGTCAAAGACGACACGAACGTTGTCGCCCTGGTTGACCTGGATGGTGGGGCCGGGCGCTGAGCCGTTGAAACCCCAGAGATCGAGCGTCCGGTTGGGCAGGATGGATTGTTTGACCGGCTCGGTAACGAGATGAAAGACCTTGGTCCCGTTCTCGATGGTGAAGGGGAGATCGCGGACGTCGGGCGTAGTGACGGGGACATTGCGAGCGGAACCGGTGCCGGCGCGGGCTGCTTCGAGAACTGGGCGCGCGGAGCCGGAGTCGGGTCCGCGGTGCGTGGCTTCGTCCGCGAAGAGCTGCGGTGCAACGACCAGTCCGGCACTGAGTCCTGCGCTTAGGCCGAGCGCGCGCTGCAGAAAGCTGCGTCGATTGCTGTTTCGATTGTTCATTGGGGATTTCCCTGTTGCGTGAAAGAGAACACGTCACAACCGTGCGCACGAATGCGCCGGCACGGCGTAGCGGGGTCGGGCTATTTAGACGCGAATGGGGATTGCGCTGGCGGTGCCAAGCTCGCCGGGCGGTGAGCTGTCGATTCTTTGGGTAGCCAGCGAGCGGCTGATGGCCGTCAGTGACTCACCTGCGCCGGTAGCGAGCGCGGGGGCAGCAGGTGTGTTGGTTTCTGCTGGCAGAAGCGCGGCGCTGTTATCGGACGCCTGGGTTGCACCGCAGATCGCGGCCGTGCCGGAGTGGCAGCAGGCAATAACGCTTTTGCATGCGTGCTGCATGATCGCCGGAGATGTTGCGCGCGGAGTTGGGGCGAGGCATTGGATGCCGCAGGTCGCGCCAGCGAGCGGCGCGAGCACCAGCAGAAGGACGAGCGCGAGGGCGAGTTGGGCGCGACGCGGCATTCGGTTTCAGTGTAACTTGGGCAGAAGCTGGATCGCTGTTGCCGGCAAATCCCACCAAGCTTCGTGAGACGAGGCACTGTCCAGCAAGGTCGGGCTGCTCAGTGCGGCAGGTGGCCGTGGTGATGCAGCAGTTGGGCTATGGAGAAGAAGAGCAGCCACAGGCCCAGCATCGCGGCGAGGATGCGCAGGATGAGGACAGCGGCCATTCGCTGGTCCCGGCGCCCGGTACGGCCGGATGCGGCATTGCCTTGGCCGATGGCATCCGGGCCAACCCTTCGGTGGGCTGCCGGACGCAACCCGATGCCCGGGCCGAAGGCCGCCATGAGCAGCAAGGCGATACCGACGAGAATGCGGGCGTAAAGCAGAGCGGTTGACTCCTTTTTGTGCGCCAGAGTGCGCGGCGCCTTCCTAACTAGATGCTGCGACGGGCGGCGGCGCCACGGTAAACTATCAATGAAAAGGGATGGGGACGCGATGAAGTGGTTCCGGTGGATATGGCTGGCGGCAACGCTGGCGCTGTTGGGAGAGGCCTTCTATCAGGCGATGTACCTCGCGCCGACCGAGGCGACCATGGGCGACATCCAGCGGATTTTTTACTATCACTTCCCCTCCGCGATGCTGACCTTCCTCTTCTTCTTCATCAGCTTCGCTGCGTCGATCGTGTACCTGGTGGTCCGGAATCGCGATCCGCTGCGGGCGATGAGCGCGGATGCACTGGCGCTGGCGTCGGCGGAGATGGGCGTCATCTTTTGCACCGCGGTACTGATTCAGGGGCCGCTGTGGGCGCGGCCGGTGTGGGGCATCTGGTGGACCTGGGATGCACGGCTCACCAGCACGCTGGTGATGTGGCTGATCTACTGCTCATACCTGCTGGTGCGGCGCTTTGCCGCCGGACCGCAGATGCAGACGCTGGCGGCAGTGGTGGCCATCTTTGGCTATGCAGATGTGCCGATCGTCTACTACTCGACCACATGGTGGCGGACGCAACATCCTTCGCCGGTAATCGCGACGGGCGGCCTGGACCGCAGCATGTGGCCGGCGGTGTGGTGGAACCTGGCGGCGTGGCTGGCATGGGGGCTGATGGTGATGAGCTTCCGCTATGCGATTGAGCGCAGGCGACAGTTACGCGAGCAAGATGAGGCGCTGCGCGCGCTCGAAGCGACCCTTGAGGCAACACCGTGGAAGGAGAACGAGTAATGGCGCATCGGCATCTGATTCTGGCTTACGTGCTGACCTGGGTGCTGCAACTGGGGTATCTGGGTTTTCTGGCGGTGAAGTGGCGGAGCGAGAAGCGCGCCGATCGCGCGCTGCGCTAAAGCGGAACGTGTGCCTCATCGCAAAGCGAATGTTAGGTACCCGGCGTTCCATGAATTGCGCAGGAAAAGGTTGGGCACCCATCAGATTGGGTGCCCAATTCATTTGCGGAAGAGACTTTTACTTGACGCTGAGCGTGAAGGACTTCTTCTGCAGAGATTGATCGATGCCCGCGGCGAAGATGGTGACCTTGTGCGAGCCGGGGCTGAGACTGATGCTGTGATCCATAAAGGTGTAGTTCGAAAATCCATCGAGTTGTTCTGCTAGCTTCTTCCCATCTACCCAGACTTCCACATCCCTCATCGTGATGGGCCCTCCTGCACCGACCCTGAACGCAACGGGCGAGCTGACGGCGGTACCGCTGGCCGGAGAGCAGACATTGACGCCTTCAAATGCATTGGGAGCGGAGCAGGACGGGAAACCGCCGGAGGTCGTATTCAGCAGCGTGGTGGTGGTGTAGGCGTAGCAGCCACCGTCTGTGCACTGGACAACGGAGACATCGGGCTTGGTGTTGAGATCGCCGCGCAGGACGATCGGCGGTGCCGGAATTCCATAGATTTCCCCACCGATTGTGGGCGAAGTGAAGATGGTCTGATCTTTGTTGTAACTGGAGTTGCTGTTCCGCGTCAGCACGTCGACGTAGTGGGTTGCGCTGTAGACATTCGTGCTGTTGCAGTCCTCCTCAAGCGGCAGGAGGTCGTTGATGCCGTTGCCATCGAAGTCTGCAGCGGAGACCGCGCCGCCGGCACACCGGGCAAGCGGAATCGTGGTTCGGCTTGCGAAGGTGCGGGCCGCGTTTCCGTAATAGACGGAGATGTACTTCACATTCGCGCCTGGCTGGGCGGCGACCAGGTCCGTGCGGCCGTCGCTGTTGACGTCGATCGCGCTGAAGACGGTGTACGGATTCGGACTTGCGGAGGAATTCGGCGCGGTGATGGTCACGGTCTTTAGAAAGTGGCCGGTGCCATCGCCATAGAGCACGTGCTCGGTGTAGAAGTTCGCGGTATCTTTGAGCGCTACGTCGACGTTGCCGTCTCCGTCAAAGTCGCCGAGTACGGCTCCGCTTCCATTGACGGGCGTGAAAGGGCCAGGCGTGAAACCGCCCTTGCCGTTGCCGAACCAGACTTCCAACTCGCCACTATTGGCGAAGAGGAGGTCCGTATTGCCATCCCGGTTGACATCTGCCGCCACGGCCGCGACAGCGGGATCGGTGGCGCCGGATGCGAAACTGCCGCCTGATGCAAGCGCGCCATTTCCCTTGTTCAGGTAGAGATAAACCGTGCCGTCCGCGGCAAATACCGCGACATCGGCCTTACCGTCATTGTTGAAATCGCCGATTGCGAGGGTATTGAGCGTGGTGTTGTTGCCCTGTGGGGTCTCATAGCCGACCGGTGCCGCATAGGTACCGTCGCCGTTCGACAGCTGAACAAAAAAAGTGCTGAACCCACCCATTGCGGGATAGTAGATCCAGACCAGATCTTCGCGGCCATCGCTGTTCAAATCCGCGTGTAAGTAGGGGATGGTTGGACCGCCGCCGCACAAGTCAAAGCAGCCCTGTGCGTGGCTGGAAAAACTAACCGTTGCGCCCGCCGCGACGACAGGAAGCGACAAGGCAAATACAAAGAGGAAACCGAGAAGACGTTTTGCGTGGTGCATGGGGGCCTCCGAATGAAAACAGACATAGGAGGAGGTATAGGGCTACCTTGGTTGCTTAATTCGTTATCACCATTGTGAAAAGAGGAAATAGGAGCGACAACGCGCATTCCCACTTTGGGAAAAAGCAACGAAGCTGACTCGGAAGAGGCAGCTTCGTTGTCCGAGGAAGGGTACCGCAGGGCGGATTGCAGTCCGCCGGAGCTCACTTGCGTGACTCTGGGTGGGTAGACGGCCCTAGTTTCCGGGAAGTTTCATGCGGCCGCTGAAAGCAAAAACCCTCTGACACCTTCGGGGGAGAATCTGAACTGAAAAGAGGGATTCAAGCGGAGGGTGAGTAGAGGGATGATCTTCATGTCAGGAGCGGCACCCCCAAAGAGCAGCGCCTGAAAGCCGAACGGCAATAAGACCGAAGGCTCTCATCTCGACTAGCCTCCCAGAGGCCACCGGCGGGTGGCCTTCATTTTTGCTCGCTGATTTCTTCCGGCGGACGATCGCCAGCGATAGAGGGCAGGGTGGCGAGCCACTCCTCGGGGTTGTGCACCTTTCCCTGAATCAGATCGAGCAGCAGACTGTGGACAATCATCGCGCTTTCGGGGCGGTCGATTTGCTCCGCTGTGGTCTGCTGCGGGAAGTGCACCATCAGCACGGGCCTCGGATCGAAGACTCCGCCATTGCTCGCGTGTTCTTCGGCCGTGGTCCATCCCGGTCCGCCGCGCCATATCTGCACACGCCAGGAGTGGTCCGAGGAAACGATCAATGTTGTGTCAGAGGCGGCAGAGGTCGCTGCGATCGCGGCGCGAAGCTGAGCGAGAGCCAGGTCGGCAAAGACCAGGTTGCCGAGGTAGTCCTCGCGTCCCGCTCCCAGGTGAGTGGGATCAGGAAAAATTCCAGGCGGATGAGGCACCGGCAGGTGAATGAAGGCGAAGCGGATGTCCTCGTCCTTGATTAATAACATCGCTTGCTTGAGGACGCTTTGATAGTCGCCTTTATGACTCTGACTGGAAGGCGTGTGATGCCACGCGTCGTCGATTTGAGTCATGAAAGGCAGGCCATTGCGTGCATTTTCAAGCGCGCTCCGCTGGCTCGAAAGCCGGCTGAATCGGCCGCCGCCCGCGAACTCCTGATTTGTCCAGTAACACCAGTCCAGAGTGCTCGCGAGGATGCGGCAGTATGGGTTGTACCAGCCGGCCACGCCTGTGCTCCAACCCCGGAGACGCGCCGCCGCAAAGATGGTGGAGTTGGGATTGAACCCCTGCCAGCCCGCGTCCGGGCTGGACCGCCAGAGCAGTGCCGCCTGACGATTGCTCCTCACTTGGGATATCGGCTGTCCCAGAAAGAGTGATGGTATGGCAAGTTTGGTGAGAATTCCTACAGGGGCAAGTCGTGAAAACGTGACGCTTTCCTGCTTCAGTCTGTTGAAGGCGGGCAGATCGATTCCCGGCTGCGGATGCTCAAAGGCCTGCCTGTAAGACAGTTCATCGAAAAGGATCCAGATCACGCGCGGCTCACCGGCGTGCCAAGGCTGCCGGACCGGATGCGTAAAGGACGCCTGCTCCGGTGGCGCGTGATTGAAGGATGCGATCACGAGTCGAGGCAGAATGACGGTGGCTGCAGCAATGCCGGCGGAGATCAGAAAGACCTCGGCGGCTGCGACGGCGATGTCATAGTAGCGGCGGGCAAAGAGCAGGAGCACGAGAGCGAGTGCCAGCACGAACCAAGGAATGTGTGCTGCCCAATCGGGCGGCCGCCTGCCGATGGCGAGATTGCGCATGTATTCCGCCACACCGCGTTCCGCACACCAGGCGGTCACGAACAATATCGGGATCCATAACAGGCGCCGCAGCAATGACGATGTCACCGTATTCAGCCATGCAAGACCGGCGCCCACGAGCAACCCCAACGCCAGCAGGTCCAGGAGTGCGCCGCGCGTGAGCGAAGTGATGGGCATCGCCTGGTGATACAGGCCGTCCTGCGTGGGAGTTAGAAAGATGGCTATGAGCGGGAGGAGATACAACATGGCCAGGCCTGCGCCCTGCAGCCACGGTCGAGTCTTGATCATTCAGCGTTCTCGGTTTCGTTCAGACGCGTGTCGGCTGAGCCAGGTTTCCACGCACCATAACGTTTTCTAAGGACACGAAAATTACAGTGATTAAGACTTGGCTCCATTTTTCTCCATTTTCTGTGGCGTTTGCTTTTCGATCAGTTCGTCCATACCGGCCGCTGTATGGATCTGGCCGCGCAGAAGGCTTTCGAGAATGCTGTGGATGATGAGCAGGTTTACCGGCGTTGAGACCAGGTGACTCGCGTCGCAGCCGGGAAGGTGCACCATCAGCACGGGACGATCATCGAATTTTCCTCCATGGGAGGCGTGTTCTTCGTCCGCTGACCACGAGGAGTAGGGCTTCCACATGAATGTCCGCCAGGAATGATCGGAGGAGACAATGAGGGTCGTGTCCGGTGCCGCCGACGTGGACTGGATGGTATCGCGTAAGGTGCCGAGCGCCTGGTCCGCTAACGCGAGATTGTCCAGATATGTTCCGCTGTCACTCATCGCATGTCGCCTGCGATCGTAGATGCCCGGTGGGTGAGGAATGGGCAGGTGAACAAAGACAAACCGGATGCGCGAATCGTCAATCAGGTCTTTCGCCTGAGTCATCACGCTGATGTAATCATCGGCGTGGTTCCGGCCGGGCTCCTTCGCGGGCCTTTTCATCATGGAGTCGAATTTTGCGGGAATCATGGCCCTCAGGTTTTCTGAGACCGATTTCGTGGTCGTGAGCCGCGCTGCAAAATCAGACCCTACCGGTTCCGTGTAAACCCAGAAACAGCGATCCAGGACATCCGGTAGCAGGCGGCAGTAGGGGTTGTACCAGCCAGCGACGCCGGTGGTCCAACCGAGCGAGTGTGCGTCGGCGAAGATGGTGTCGTACTGATTGAAGCGCTGCCAGGACCCGCCCGACCTGGAGCGATAGAGAGGAACTCCAGGATAGGGCGCGCGGAAGTCGACGATCGGCGTGCCGAGCAGCAACGAGGGCAAGACCTTTACCGTCTCCGCCCCGTCGGGCTGAAGATCGGAAACTGCGACACTCGATTCCGCGAGACGGTCGAAGTTCGGAAGGCGCAAATCCGGCGGACGCGCGGCGAAGGCTTGATTGTAGGAAAGCTCGTCCATCAGAATCCAGACGATGCGTGGAGCGGACGGCGAGACGGACGGCAACCGATCACGCACAAACCCGGGTTGCTCCTGGCGCCCAGAGTGAAGCGCATGAAGACCGATCCTGGGGATGATCACAAGCAAGCCGAAGCCGGCGATCACGTAACTCATACTTATCCCAATGACGCACCTGTCATAGACTCTCGGGGCGGCGAACAGCAGCAACGGAGCGACAACGGCTACGCCAATTGTGAACAAGCGGCCAACGTGCAAGATGGCGATCGCCGTCGTGGGGGAATTGCTAAGGACTCCAGCCAGACAGTGGACGAACAGCCAAGGCAGCAGCACGATGGGAAAAAACCAGAAGACGCGCTTCCATCGGAGAGAAAGACGTTCGATAACGATGAACGCAAGTGCACCGCCTAACCAGAGGAGCAGCGTCAGCAGAAAGATGGCGCGGAATATCGGTGTGAGCGGATAAAGGCGATGGTAGGCGTAGCCCAGACTTGGGGTAAGGAATGCCGCAGCGAACGGTGTCACGTAGAGCGTGGCAATGCCGGCGCCCTGAAGGATCGGCCGCGCTGTCACTTTATCTCGAAGAGCCAGAGACTTCGTCCGTTGGGGAGATTTTCGAACAGCCTCCGCTCAAAGTACTCGCCGGCAGCGGCGAGGAAGGCGCTTTCGCTGAGGTGTCCGTAGATGTTCTGGCGTCCACGGCAGAGTTGCTGGAACTGCGAATCGGTTGCCGGCACCCACTCGATGATGGCCCAGCGCGTAGTGAGTCGGCGAACGAGATCGAAGATGGCAGGCAGCGGGATCTGGTCGATGAGCAGCATGTGGTGGATGACGCCGAGCATCAGGATGCCATCGAATGCGCCCTCGGAGCGCTGGAGCAGGCTGAGGCTTTCCTCGTTCTGCCATCCGACGGCGGGGGTGGGACGGGCGATGTTGGCGATGAGCGGCAGTATAGGCTCGCGCTTGGCCCGTGCCTCTTTCCAGTTGGCATCCGCAGCCTGCACATCGGTGTCCCAGGCGACGACGCGGGCGCCTGCCGCGGCGGCGATGCGCGAATAATGACCGGTGTTCCCGCCAATGTCGAGCACGCGCTGCGGACTTGCCTGGGCCAGCGTCCGCTCCACGAATGCGGCTTTACGGGCGTGATCTTCCGCGGTGTAGTGGCTGGCAGTGGTGGTGTAGTGGCTCCAGCGGGAGGCGCGGGGCGGGGGCGTGAGGGCGCGGAGAGTACGGCGCAGCCTCTTCAAGGTTCCACGCAGAACGTGGGTTGCCATCTCAGGCGGCTGCTGGCGGACCGGGCTGGCGCCGGTAGATGCCGAGGCATTCGCCTTACCTTCCAGCAGATGCGGCAGGGTGACGAGGGACCGTAACGGCGCCGTCCAGCGGCGGCGCTGCGGCAGGTGGCGGAAGAGATCGGTGGGCTCGTAGCCGTCGCGGCGCTCGATGGAGGCGGCCAGAGGCCAGCCAAGATAGCGGTTCGCCGCGAGAGGAAGCAGAAACGTGCGGACGAACTGGCCGTAGGCGAGCCAGATGGGATCGCCCGGCTTGCGCGAATCGAAGGAGAGGACGTCGACGAAGACGGGTTCTGCATTGCGAAAGAGAACGTTGAGCGGGGTCGCGTCCTTGAGGATGAGACCGGCGGCGAGCGACTCTTCGCAGAGATCGAGCGTGAGTTCGCCTGCTGCCGCCCACTGACCGGGTGTCCATTCCCAGGGGTAGCTAGGATAGTCAATGCGCTCATGTTCCAGCAGGAGTGAGCCGTCGGGCTCGCGCCCGGTGATGACCGTGGCGACCATGCGGCCGCTGTCCATCCACTTGCGCGCCAGCGCAGAGCCAAGGAATGACTCCGCGTCCGCTACAAATGCGGGACGAACCTGGCGAAAGACCTTCGCTTTGTCAAAGTAGAGAGAGCCAGCCGGATCGCGAAATGTTCCGCGCGGCGCGACGGCGGTTGCGGTCATTGCTGGATTTCTTGTCCTTGCTCGATGCCTGGCTCTTCAATCTGGTCTTTGCCAAGACGAAAGAATTTGCGCAGTTTCGAACGAACAATGAACAAAGCGCCCGCCAGCATTGAGCCGGCTACCTGGAGAAAGAGCAGTCCGGAACCCGGATCGGCGTAAGCGTAGGCTGGCCGTTGGAACGCCACAGCGAGGGCTGCTACCTGCGCGATGGCAAGCAGAATGAGCACAATACGAGAGAATTTACGCAAATGAATGCCCCTTTGGATTTGATTGAATCCAAGGTCAGATCAAAAATTTCCATCAGATGCTGGAGCCCGGATTTATGTTTTCTTAATACTTGCTTAATAGTTGTATCCGATTTTGACGGTGACGGACCCAAAAAATTCCACAGCCGCACACCACGAATTGTGTAAGTTACTGCTCGATTTCTGCTTGCATTCAGAGCATTTTCGCCGATGTGCGAGGCGGCGGAGAGCATCTCGGCGTGGCCTTTTTGTCAACAAAAGGCCACATGAGCTGCCGCTGGCAGCTCTGCTCCTACAGCGAAAATGCTCCACCGCGGTTACGGCGGGCCGGTACACTTGGAAGTTCCGGGGGATAGACGGTCATGCTGGTAGTGATGAAGCCGCACGCAACGGCCGAAGAGGTGCAGGCGGTCTGCGATCGCATCGAGAGGCTGGGATACCGCCCGCATCCGATGCCGGGCGCGCAGCGGACCGCCATCGGCATCACGGGAAACCAGGGTGCGGTGGAGCAGGATGCGCTGGCCGAGATGTCCGGCGTGGCGGAAGTCATTAAGGTTTCGAAGCCCTACAAGCTGGTGAGCCGCGACGTAAAGGAAGAGGACACGGTGATCCGCTTCCCAGGGACGGATGCGGTGATCGGCGGCCGGAACATTGCCGTGATCGCCGGACCATGCTCGATCGAAAGCCGCGAGCAGGCCTTCGCCGTAGCCGAGCAGGTGGCCAAGGCGGGCGCGCAGTTCCTGCGCGGCGGCGCGTATAAGCCGCGGACGTCCCCATACGCGTTCCAGGGCATGGGCGAGCAGGGCCTGCGCATTATGGCCGAGGTGCGGGAGCGCTTCGGATTGCGCATCGTGACCGAGGCGCTCGACAACGAGTCGCTGGAGCTGGTCGAGGAGTACGCGGACATGATCCAGATCGGCGCGCGCAATATGCAGAACTATTCGCTGCTGAAGCGCGCGGGCCGTTCGAAGCTGCCGGTGCTGCTGAAGCGCGGACTATCGGCGACGCTGGAAGAGCTGCTGATGGCGGCCGAGTACGTGATGAGCGAGGGCAACTATAAAGTGGCGCTGTGCGAGCGCGGCATCCGCACCTTCACTGACCACACGCGCAACACGCTGGACCTAAGCATCGTGCCGGCGGTGCAGCGGCTGAGCCATCTGCCGATCGTCGTAGACCCGAGCCACGGCACGGGCAAGCGGGACAAGGTGCTCCCGCTGGCGCGTGCTGCAGTCGCCGTCGGCTGCGATGGCCTGATCGTCGAGGTGCATCACGCTCCGGACCAGGCACTCTCTGACGGCGCGCAGTCGCTCTACCCCGAGCAGTTCGCGCAGTTGATGGACGAGTGCTCGCGGATCGCAGAGGTCGTGCATCGGCGGATTCCGCGGGGCATCGAGGTGACGGCGCACGAAGGAGCCGCATTCCCTGCTGCGCGTTGAAAGCCGGCAGCGACAGACGCGGGGCGTTTGCCTCGCGTTTGCCATTTGCACGCTGAGCTCCGCACTGGCAATGCTGAGCGCTTGCCGCAAGCAGGACTTCCCTGTTTACCCCAAGAACTATCGCGAGTTCGCGTACGTGACGAACAGCGGCAGCGATACCGTGACCGTGCTGGACCTGGTGAACCTGCGCCAGGACCGCGTGATCGCGGTGGGCCGGCGGCCGGTAGGCATCGCGGCGAACCCCGCGCGTGATGAAGTCTATGCCGTGAATGCGGATAGCGGCTCGGTCAGCGTGATCGATACCACGCGCAACCAGGTGGTGGCGACGATCGCGGTCGACCGCACCCCTTACTCGATCGATGTCGCGAGCGACGGACGCACTGCGTATGTCGCGAACTCGGGCGCCAACGATGTCTCGGTGATCGATCTCGACCAGCGGCGCGTGACCGCCACCATCGGAGTCGGCGAGGGACCGGGTGTGGCACGCATTGCGCCGGATGAAAGTGCGCTGGTGGTGAGCAACGAGAAGAGCGGGAGTGTGAGCGTGGTAGACCCGAAGCTCAACCGGGTGCGCGCTTTCTTCTCCGGCTGCCCAAGCGCAACGGCTGTGACCATGCTGCCGGATTCGACCAAGGCATTCGTGGCCTGCTCGGGCGGACACCAGGTGATGGCGATTGGCCTGGCGCGCGCGACCAGCGGCGGGATGAGCGCGAAACCGGATCGCCTTCTGGCCTTGCTGGATGTGGGCGCAGCGCCGACCAGCATCGTGCTGAAGCCGGATGGAGGCGAGGCTTTTGCGACCAACTTCGGCGGTAACTCGATCTCTGAAATTGCTACCGGCAACAACGAGGTGGGCGGCACCTATCAGGTGGGGATGCGGCCTTCGCAGGGCATCGTGACGAAAGACAATTCGCTGTTGTGGGTAACGGATTTTGGCAGCGGCACAGTGAGCCTGTACGGAATTGACGATGGCAGGCTTCTGGGAAATGTCGCGGTGGGCGAAGGTCCGGATGCCGTGGCGCTCTCTACCGCAGAGCACTTGCTGATGGTGGTCGATGCGCGCTCAAGTGATCTTGCGGTAGTGCGCACCAAGACGCGCGCGCTGTTTACCCTGCTTCCTCTTGGGAAGAATCCCAGCGGGATTGTGGTGAAGGCGTTTCTTGTGCACTGATCTGGAGCATTTGATGTGGAACACTGAAATACTCTGCACCAGCGATTTCAGCGGCACGAAAGGAACGTTCACGACGCTATCCACAGCCGGGAAGGGATTAGAGGGTCTACGTCTGTCCCCACAAGCGCAGGCAGGTTGGGTGACCCGTCAGGAGTGACATTCCGAGTTGGACAGGCTGCAGGGCAACGCCGAGAGCGAATAAACCAAAGTGGTATTCGCATCCGAGCAGATTTTGCAGGCTGCGGCCCATTTTTGGCATCTCCGCCTTGCCGTGTTCGACCACCGTAAATCCCGCGGCCCGGAAGGCAAGCGCAAGAGACCGGGGAGTGAAATGGATCGGATGATACGGCAGGTAAAAGCCATCCCAGTGTTTTCCGAATAGATGTCTGGCTCCGGCCTGCAGGCATGGGACCTCGACTGATAGCGTTCCGCCGGGGGAGAGCAGCGAGCGCAAAGAAGTGAGTGACTCAATCGGATCGTAGCTGTGTTCGAGGACATGGCGGGCAATGATGAGATCGAATGTGCCTGCGTGTTTGGGCAACGCGGAATAGGGAAGATAGTTGCCTGAGTCCGCCAGCATTTGCGGGGGAGTAGTGTGATAATCCGAACCGATCACCCGCGCGGCAGGAAAGATGAACGCAAGGGCGCGACAGAATTCCCCATTACCACATCCATAATCGAGAATGTTCCCAGGTGCCGCAAGGTGTTTGGCAAAATCCCTCGCATCTCGTTTTGCAAAATAAGCTTTCAGCCTCGCACTTATCCCGGAATCATCCGGCTGAAAGTCCCCCGAAGTCCTGTCGGAATAGAGAACGCCGGCTGAAGCCGGCGTAGGAACCGGATTTGTGATTCCCATACCGCATGCCGGGCATTGCATTATCTCGAAACTATGCGTCAGAAATGGACCAGAGCCAAAAGAGCTCGCAAATCTGGTCAGTGTTGCTGGAGGATGAGCAGTTTTCAAGGGACATGCTGCTTGCGAAACGAATTCCAACTCCATAGGGGCCCTTTCCAAACAGCTAATACTTTACATGCTGTGCACGCGACTATAAGGAGCACACGGTGCTGGCCTATGCGTCTGATCGAGGTGGATTGCCCATCATACGGATTGGTTACACCAGAGCACGGCGCCGAGGCGATAGAGATACGCACATTCGAGCGCGAAACTGCAGCCGGTGTTTGCGAGCATGCGAGCCAGCTCGCGCCAGGTGTAGGCGCGACGAACGGATATTGGGCCGTCGTGGCGCGAGATGCGGCTGCGATCGATGATGCTATTCAGTTTCGCAAGGCGGTAGTGGAGCGGATTGCGTTCGAGATCATTGATGACGACGGCGATGCGCGCCACGCGCTGCGCCTCCGCAAGAAAGCGCGCTACCTCCGGCGGCTCCAAATGGTGAAGAAAGAGGCAGCAGGAGACGATATCGACGCTTGCGTCGTCAAATGGGAGCGCGAGAGCGTCGCCCGTCAACACGCGCGGCATCGGCAATGCGGATGGCCAGGATCGGGGGTCCGGCAGGTGAGCGGCGCTGCGATCAAGCAGAGTGACATCTGGATCGATGCCAAGCCGCATCAGCGCCGCCTGCAGCACGTCGGCGCGCCCGCTGGCAATCTCCAGAATGTGCGGGCGCCGGTCCCGCGACACGCGCGTAAGTACCCGCTTCAGCAGGCGGGCATGGAGGCGTACGCCACCGAAGCGCCGATTGGCGAGAGCGACGGAATCGAGCGCTGCGTCGATCTCCGCCGGCGTGCCGCGGTCGTCGTCGAGCCACTCGTCGTCAACAACTCTTTCCATGATCTCCTGACGATAACAAGGCAGTGACAATTGGTGGACGTAACGGATGACGGGTTTCTCGCGTCTCACTCCCAATGGGCGAAGGCCATCACCGCAAATGTGTCAGTGTTAGCGATGGCAGTGTTAAGGGAATGGACGGTCGAATGAGCGGAATGGATGTCGCGGTTCTGGGCGGGGGGCCTGCAGGTCTGGCCGCGGCCATGGCGCTGCGACAGCGCGGATGCCGCGTCGCGGTGTATGACGGGCAGCGTCCGCCGATCGACAAGGCATGCGGGGAAGGGTTGATGCCGGAAGCGGTGCGGCTGCTGCGCGCTCTCGGGGTGACGCTTGACGAGCAGGACGGCCGGGGGTTCCGGGGCATTTCGTTCCACGACACCCATGCGAAAACATGCGCGGCGTTCGCCAGTGGCAGAGGACTCGCAATGCGCCGCACGCGGCTGCAGGAACGCATGGCTGCACGAGCGGCGGAGATGGGCGTCGCGCTGCACTGGGGTGCTGTTGTGCGGGCCACGGGCGGTGGATTCGCGTGGGGAGGGACCACAATCGAGGCACATTTCTTTGTCATTGCCGATGGCCTGTGCTCGACACTTGCGGCGGCTAGCGGTTTTCGCGAAGGCGCGCGTTCGGCCACACGCTATGCGAGCCGGCAGCATTTTCGGTGTGCGCCGTGGAGCAACCAGGTGGAGGTGCATTGGGGCGATCACGAACAGCTCTATGTCACGCCGCTGGGCAAGGACGAAGTTGGCGTCACCCTGCTGACCGGCACGCGCGGCCGCAAGCTGAGCGATGCGCTTCCCGATTTTCCTGTGGTGCGAAACCGGCTGGCGGGCGCGGCGCGTACTTCTACCATGCGCGGCGCAGTGACGCGAACCCACAGCCGGCGCGAGGTAATTCGCGGCAATATCGCCGCGCTGGGCGACGCCTCAGGTTCGGTGGACGCAGTTACCGGCGAGGGGCTGCTGAGTGCGCTGCAGCAGGCGAATGCGCTAGCCGACGCAATCGCGGCAGGCCAACCGCAACGCTATGCTGCGGCCCATCGGCAGATCGCGAAGGGCCCGCAGCGCATGGCACGGCTTCTGCTGCTGCTCGATCGCTATCCGTGGCTGGAACGGATGTTTGTCGCCAGGATGGCGGAACGGCCGGAGAGCTTCGCTGCGTTGTTGCGCGTACACCTTCGCGAGCAGAGCTGGCCGGGATTTGCGTGCAGCGAGCTCGCGGCCTTCCTGACCGGGAGACGCGAAGCAACACGCAACAATGACGGAGACATGTTTTCGCGGCTACGCCTACGCTATGCAGCAGAATCTCATCGAGAAAGAGGATTATGAAGATTGCCGGTGTCGCCCGTGCACTGCCCCCTTACCGTTTTCGCCAGCAGGAGATCTTTGAGGCACTCGCGCGGCATTGGCGGGAAAAGCTGGATAGCCCGGATCTGCTTTCGCGGTTTCATCATCGCGTGGGAGTGGAGACGCGGTATTTCGTGCTGCCGCTGGAGGGCTATGACAGCCTGACGCGCTGGGGCGATGCGAACCGCGTGTGGCTAGAGAAGGCGGAGGAGTTGGGCGAGCAGGCCATCGACCGGGCGCTCGAGCGCGCGGGCATGGAGCGCAACCGCATCAGCGCGCTGCTGACGGTGTCAGTAACAGGGATCGCCAGCCCATCGCTCGACGCGCACCTCACCAATCGCATGCAGCTGCCGGCGGATATTCGACGCACGCCGATCTTCGGCCTCGGGTGCGTGGCTGGTGCCGCGGGAATCGCCCAGGCGGCGGATTATGTGGCAGCCTATCCGGATCGCGTGGCGGTGCTGCTCTCCGTAGAGCTGTGTTCGCTGACCTGGCAGAGGAGCGATTTGTCGATTGCGAACCTGATTGCGTCGGGACTGTTTGGCGATGGCGCAGCGGCGGTAGTTGTTGCCGGCGATCAAGTCACCGCTTCTGGTCCGGAGATTGTGGATACGGCCTCAAGCTTCTATACGGGCACGGAAGACGCGATGGGCTGGGATATCACCGAGGAAGGATTTCGTATCGTGCTGTCGCCGGAGGTGCCGGCGATCATCCGCGCAAAGCTGCCGGGGGATGTGGATGCGCTGCTGAGCCGCCATGGGTTGACGCGCGGAGATGTGGGTAGCTGGGTGCTGCACACGGGCGGCCCGAAAGTGCTGGACGCGATGGCGGGCTCGCTGGGCCTCGACCGCGAAGCGTGCGCGGCATCGTGGGATTCGTTGCGCGAAGTGGGGAATCTTTCCTCCGCATCCGTGCTCCTGGTGCTGGAGGAGATCATGCAGAACCGCCGGCCGGCGGCAGGCACGTGGGGTGTGCTGGCCGCGCTGGGGCCGGGGTTCTGCGCGCAGTTGATCTTGCTGCGCTGGTAACGTTCGCGAGTTGCTGATTATTGCTCTTGTCCGGAGACCCAGCGTAGACCGAAGGAGATGGTCGGCCGATAGTACTCACGTTGCACCGGGTAGATTCCGCTTCCGTTGTAAAAGCCAAAGACTTCATTGCTGAGGTTCAGCCCCGACACGACGAACTGAATGCCCTTGTACGTGCGATAGCTTCCCTGGATATCAAACTGTGTATGTGGATAGAGATATTGATCGCCAGTCGGTCCTTTGAGCCCAAGGACCGGATTGCTCGCAGGGCCGGTGCCCGGGCCCCACTGATAGGCATAGATGTTCTCATCGTTATGACTGATGGCGAAGCGCGATGAGAACCGTCCCTTGTCATAGGTGAGATTGAAATTGTAGTTATTTGGAGCCTGTCGCTCGAGGCGCGGATGATCGGTACGCCCGGGAGCACCTACGGTGGGAGCGTTAAAACCAAAAGGAAAGGTGATCTGGGACGTGGTGTAGCTGTAGTTCGCATCGATGCCGATGCCGCTCAGCAGAGCGGGCAGGAACGAGAACTGCTGCTCCCACTGCATTTCAATTCCTTGAATATGTGCATTGGGCCCATTGATGGACTGGTTCAACTGAAAAGTGACTCCCGGATAGTCTGAATCGGTCGTCTCTGTGGTTGTCGGGAAAATGGGGTCAGAGAGTTGCTTGTAGAAGTAGCCGGCCTGCAGAATTCCGAGCGGCTGGAAGTAGTGCTCGATGAGCGCATCGTAGTTGTTTGCGTTGGTTGGCTGCAGGCTCGGGTTGCCTTTGCTGATGCTTTTGGGGCTCGCATTCGGGTCGACTGTCGTCGCCGGCACCAGATCGCCGATATTCGGTCGCGAAATGCCTCGACCATAGCTCAGGCGCAGGTTTGTGTCCTTCTGTAATTGATATTGCGCCTGCACGCTCGGGAGCACATTGAAGTAGCTGGTGTCCTGCCGGATGGGGGTGATCGTTGGCGGAAGCGGATTGCCCTGGCTATCGACGTTCGCAGTCAGCCGGTTGGCGAGAAAGTGGGTGCCCGTGTCTTCGAAGCGCACGCCACCCTGCAGCCGCCATTTGCCGATGAAGAGAACATCCTGAATATAGCCGGCAGAGACACGCTCGTTCGCATTAAAGAAGGCACCTGCTGACTTCGTGATGCTGCCTGGGCCATCCAATGTGAAGGCACCGGGATTGGCTGCGATCGCGCTCTGGATCTTGCTGTAGCTCGAGGTAGGCCCGTAAGCCTGGCCATTGATCGCGAATGATTTGTTGTAGTACGTGGGATTGGTGTAGGAACCGACCACACTGCCGAGTGTAAAGGGAACAATATTCGGATCGGACGACAGGTTATACAGCTGATCATTTTCAGTTTGTGTTGAGGCGGAATTGCGGATCTTCACGCCGGCAGAGAAGGTACTCGGCATGGAAGCAACAGTGAAGCTGTGCGCAATCGAGGCGCTTCCCTGAAAATTTAATTGCGTCGCGTGATAACGGGTGGAGTCCGTGGACGAAACGGTATAGTTGTTTGCGTCGTAGCCATTGGTTCCGTCGGTTGCGGTAAACGTTGGCCGCACAGGGTCTTTCAGGCTCTGGGTAAATGTGACACCCGTTGGACCATTGAAGTTTGTCGTCGGGAAATCCTGGCCGCCGATATTGTGTCCGCGCGATCCGGCAAACTCGTACACGATGATATCTTTGGCAAACTCCTGCCTGACTCCCGTCAGAATGCTGAACACCTGCTGGTCCGGCCTGCGAATGTAGTGCCGATACTGCCAGCTTCCAGTGTTGTCGAAGTTCACTGTGTCCCCGCTGGCCGAGGTAATCGCTCCAGCATTCGGAGTGTAGACGATGGTATCTCCAAAATCGTGGAAGTCAGCATAGAGGCCCTTCACATAAGCCGTCGTCGATGGCGTGAACTTATAGTCGATGCCGGTATCGAAGCCATAGCGCGTGCGGTAGTAATTGTAGGAACGACGATCCTGCGTAGAGAAGTACCCCACATTGTTTCCTGTGGTTGGATCTTGTCCGATAGCCGGCTGCGGCTCCAGATCATCGATACCGCGATTCGTGCGGTCCCATGTTCCGCCCAGCAGGAATCCCAATTGCTTGTTGACGCCGAAGCGTTGGCCGAAGGTGCCATCAAAGCCGCCGCGCCAGTAGCCATTTTGAATCGGGTTATAGCCGCTGGTGCCGCTCAGCATGTACGTCGGCTTCTCCACTGCGCTCTTGGTCACCAGGTTCACTGTGCCGCCGATGCCATCTCCGTCCTGGTCAGCGGAAAGAGTTTTGTACACCTCGATGCGTTCGACTATGTTGGACGGCACGGCATCCAGCTTGATATTCCGGACCGTCACTTCCGGCGCCGGAACATTGACTCCGTTGATGGTGACATTGCTAAGCCGCGGTTCCGTTCCACGAATCTGCACGTACTTGCCTTCGCCTTCATCGCGCTCCAAAGATACGCTCGGCAGGCGGCCGACGGCATCCGCAATATTCGTGTTGGGCAGGCTGGTGATGACGCGCTCAGGAAGTATCTGAACGATGTCCGAAGACATTCGCTGAATATTGATCGCTTCGGCCTCGCCCTGCAGACGCGCAGCGCGAACCATCACGGTATCTGCGTCGGAGGCAACTTTCAGCGTTTGGTTCACTGTCGTCACCTGGCCGCTTTGTAGCTTCACCGGTGTGGACGAAGACGCGAATCCGACATAAGAGACAGTGACGGTGTAGTCGCCGGCCGGCAGATTTGAGATACGAAACTCGCCCTGATCGTTGGTCGCGGCTTGCCGTCCGGTGGGGTCTACGGTGACCTTAGCACTCACGAGAACCGATCCGCTTACATCCTGCACTGTTCCGACGATGCTCGCCGTTTGCGTCTGCGCATTCGACGGCTGCGTGGCTGTGGCGATGAGGACGATAAACAAGCTGAGCAGATGGGAGATGAAGAGGAACGGTCGTGGATGTTTCGAGGACATATATGTATGAACCTTCTTTTCTCGACTAACAAAAACCCGCTGAAGCGCGAACACTTAACGGGCACGCCCTCGAGACGCCGCCGTGGGGGAAGAGCGGTCCAGGAGGAGTGGCCTCCGGAGTTAGAGATCGTCGCCGGATGTGGGGACTACATCATCGCGCGACTTAAGAAACTCTTAAGAAGCAGCAGAGTCACAGAGCTTTGAACTAACTTTCATCCGGCCGTAACTTATGAGGAAAAGTGGCAGAATAACTCACGAATTATTCATGATTCGGTGACGAGATATTCATTTGCCGGAATTAGCGACTCGCCATGATGGGCGGATTCGTAGCCGACCGCGGGCCCCTTCGGCAAGCTCTGGATGACAAGATCAATTTATGTCGTTTGCGGCCTGGCGGGCGAGGACGAGGGTGATGTCGTCCGGCTGCTCCTGTTCGCCAATCCAGGCGCGGAGAGATTGCAGAACCTGCTGCGAGATCGCGGCGAGCGGCAGGTGGCGATGACGCTGCACCATTTCAATGAGGCGCTCCTCGCCAAATTCGCCAAACTCATTCTCCGGCTCGGTGACGCCGTCGCTGTACGCGATGAGGATATCGCCGGGATCGAGCGTGACCGTGCCCTCGTCATAGACGAGATCGTCGAGCAGTCCGACGACCGAGCCGCCGCGGTCGAGCCGCCGCACGCTGCCGTTGGCACAGAGCACGAAGGGCGGGAGTTGGCCGCCGTTGGAGTAGACGAGCTTCCGCGTGTTGGTGTTGTAGTGCGCGAGAAAGAGCGTGGCGTACTTTTCCGGCTGCGTGCTGCGATAGAGATGGCGATTGAGCAGACTGAGCACCTTGCCCGGCGAGCTGAAGGTGGCGCCACCCTGGAAGAAGCGGTCTGTGCCGCCGTTGTCGCTGAAGCAGTCTTCGCCCGCAAAGCGATACGCCCGCACAGCGGAGTGCAGTGAGGCCATGAGCAATGCGGCGGAGATGCCCTTGCCGCTGATGTCGCCCATGGCGAGGGTCAGCTCGCTTTCGCCCATGATGAGGAAATCGTAATAATCGCCGGAGACGGTGCGCGCGGGTTTGCAGACGCCATGAAGCTCGAGTCCAGGCATCTCGACCTGGCCGTGCGGAAAGAGGTTGTTCTGGACCTCCTGCGCGATCTCGAGCTCGCTCTGCATGCGCTCCTTTTCGCGCTGCTGTTCGAGCAGACGCTCGAGCGATTCCGACATGGTGTTGAAGGAGGTGGAGAGCGCGCCGAGCTGGTCGCGACGCTGCACCTGGATGCGATGGGCGAAGTTGCCGCTGTCGATTGCGGTGGTCGCCCGGTAGAGGTCGGCCACCGCGTTGGTGATGGTGCGGTTGAGGCGGACCGCCATGATGAAGGCGGCGAGCTCGATGACAGCGAAGATCGAGGCCAGGCTGATGAGCAGATAACGGATGACGGTGCCGACGAAAACGGCGGTGCCGAAGAGGTGCGCGTAAAGCAGCGCGGGGCGTGAAGTGACGTTGAGCAGGCTGGTGATCTGCTTGCCGCTTCCCCATTCGGTAGTGGTCAAGGGTGCAGAAAAGGTGATGCGGCGGTCGAGCAGGAACGCCATCTCGGGGAGCTTGCCACCATTGACCGTGCCCGAGGTTTGCTCGGCGAGTTCCCTCGGTGTAGCCCTGCGACGCGGATGAGTGCTCTTGGCGTCGTCCTCGGCGAGCGCTTTGCTGACATCAGGGATGATGTGAATGAGGCCAAGGCCCTGCGCGAGCTGATCGACAGTAGCGGGATCGAGCGGCGTGCTGGAAACGAAGGTGACCAGGTGACCGGCGACGCTTCTCGTATTCACGGCGCGAAGAAACAACCGGCCATTATCGAGCACAACACCGCGAAAGCCGTCGCGCGACCAGGTGGGATAGCTCATAGGATCGTCGGCATTGTGCTGAGGCAGTTCCCTGCCGTCGTTGATCAGCAGAAGATGGCGGTCACTGGTGTTCGTGGCATCCGTACTGACCCAGGCATCGACCACGAGGCGACCGGGAATGCTATGGTTGGCGGCTTCGTAGTCGGCAAGCTCGACGGAGTTCGCAGAGGGCGCGCGCGCGACGGCGTGCGCCACGTGCACGGCGAAGGCCTGGTTTTCCGCGCTGAGACGGCCGAGGGTGGACTGCAGCTCTGAGGTTGCAGCGAAAGTGGCGAACTGTCCGGAGAAGACGTACGCAGCAATGGTGGCGAGTGTAACGAAGAGCACCACCGGCGCAAGAGCCATGAGCAGGTAGGTGACGACGAGCCGATTGCGGACCTTCCATAGCACCTGGTTGACCAGCCAGCGGTAAAGAACGATGCAACTGAAGACCAGCCAGACCGGGACAACGATGAGCAGCGTAAGTGTGTTGAGTGCACCGGGAGGGCCGGGCAAGAACCGCAGTAACACCAGAATGATCAGTGCGGTGAGCGACCAGAAGGCGCCGTGCTCCGCCGCGCCCGAAAGCGCAGGACGGCGCAGCGGCCTCAGGATGGCGGCTTCTGCACGCGCGAAGAGGTTCGGCATACTCAGGCCGAGTGTAGCGCACGCGGAGTGACCGTCAGGCACGGACTCGCCGTCCGGGGCAACTGCGCCTGCGGCGCGCATACTGGGTTCGCTTCCTTTGGTCGCTCACGTCTGGATTCGGATCAACGCGAGGACAGCATGGTCTATCGTCTGCGGTCTAGGAAACGGATTGCGGGTCGCTCTGGTGGCGGGAATCGAATGTCACGGGCGAGCCGCAGTGCGTGGCGCGAGGCCGAATAGTGCGCGCCGGCGAGCATCAGAAGTCCGCTGACGAAGGCCCACATCATGAGCGAGACGGAGACGGAGAACGGGCCATAGACGGAGCGGAAGTCAAGCCATGGCAGCAGCAGCGATGTAGATACGCTTGGCGACCTCCCACAGCAGGCCGGTGGTAATGGCTGCGGGCAGCACTGCGATGATCGGCAGACGACGGTTGGGCAGCACCCAGTAGATGAGCAGGAAGATCAGCACGCTGATGACGGCGGCGGAGATCTGGAGCAGCCAGTGGGCGAGGAAGTTGAAGACGACGTTGTCCGTATTGCCCAGGAAGAGGAAGCTGAGCAGGCTGTGCTGTGCGGCAGTGAGCGAGATGGACATCAGCGTGAGGGTGCCGATGGCGAAGGCCAGACCGAGAGAGACGAGCTGGTTCATCAGGTAAGAGCGGTTGCGCCGCGCGCCCCAGACCTGGTTCAGAGCGACCTCAAGCGGGATGAAGACGCCGGTGGAGGAGACAAGCAGCATGATGATGGAGGCGATCTGCACGCCACCATGTGCGCGGGAGAGGATGGTCATGTTGCGGATGACGAAGTCCTGGCCGGCGGGAAGGAAGTAGCGGATTTCGTCAGCGATGACGGCAACCATGGCGGGCGAATGGAAGACCTGCCGGGCCAGGGTCAGCATGAGCACGATGAAGGGGAAGAGCGAAAGGATGACGTTGGCGGCCACGCTGAAGGCGTAGGTGTGCACCTCAGTCTGTGCAAGATAGAGGACGAGGGCCTTTGCGTGCTCGGCGAGCGAGGCGCTTTCCGGCAGGCTGCGGAGTGGCGCTGCCGAATGCTGGCCGGCCGCCGCGGGACTGGATTCGAGACCCGGCGGGAAGAGGGTCAACATCGACATAGGGGGATCGCTCCGCGGTTCGATGATAGCGATCTGGAGCGGCGATTCCACTCCCCACAACGGGTGATCCGGAGGGCAGTGGGTCTGTTGGAAACTCGCTGTAACGTAATTTTCTGTTGCACTTAGGAGCGTTTCCTGCCATAACAGGAGAACGCAGGACGCTCTTACAGGTCCGCGGGAAGCACGAACTTGGAAGGCCGTTTTTGATGTTCTGGTTTTGCTGTTCCGCAATGAGTCTTGGGAAACAATGAGCTGCCCTGCGTCCTGGACGCCGGCAGCTTTTCGTGTTTTCAGGAGTAATTTGCGGGACGACTACACACAAGGGTGAAAGGAGTCTCCCGTGAAAGAGCAAGGCGTTGTGAAGTGGTTTAACGGAGCAAAGGGTTATGGGTTCATCCAGCGCTCCACCGGCGAAGATGTGTTTGTGCACTTCTCAGCAATTCAGGAGAATGGGTACAAGACGCTGAATGAGGGTGAAGGAGTGGAGTTCGAGTGCCAGCAAGGTCCCAAGGGACTGAATGCGGCCAACGTAATTCGCAGCGCCTAGCCATCACAAGTTGAGCAAGGCAGAACGGCCTCCCCGACGCAGGGAGGCCGTTCTCGTCATGGAGCTCTATCAGGTGCTTCGGCGAGACGGGTGATCGCCCACTCGGCGGCTTCGGCGAGGACCGGGTCCTCGTTGCTAGTCCAGGTTTCGAGTTGAGGACGGAATTTCCGTTCGCCGCTGTTTCCCATTGCGATAGCGACATTGCGCAATAATCCGCCGCGTTTTGTGCGCTTTACCGGAGAGCCTCGGAATTGCTGGTTGAATTCTTCCGGAGTGAGCTGGGCGAGCCATTCCAGGGCAGGGTTGATGAGTTCCGGGCGCGTGAAATCGGGGGATGAGGGCGGCCGGCGAGCGCTTGCTTTCTGGTTCCAGGGGCAGACCTCCTGACAAATGTCGCAGCCGAAGACCTGGCGGCCGATGGGAGCGCGGAGCTCCTCCGGGATGGGGCCGCGCTTCTCGATGGTGAGGTAGGCAATGCAGCGGCTGGCGTCCATCTGACCGGGCGCGATGAGGGCTTCGGTCGGACACGCTTCGATGCAGCGGCGGCAGGTGCCGCAGCGATCGATGGCAGGGGCAGGACGGCTGGCGGCGGCGACCTCGAGTGAGGTAACGATGCAGCAGAGGAAGAGCATGGACCCGAGCTGCTGGTTGAGGGTACAGGTATTCTTCGCAGTCCAGCCGATGCCGGCCTGACGCGCGAGATTGCGCTCGATCAGCGGGCCGGTGTCGACGTAAGAGCGGGACTCGAATGCCTCGCCGATGCGGCCCTGGAGGGTCGATTCGAGAGCGCGCAGGCGGGCGAGAAGCGTGTCATGGTAGTCAGAGGGGCGGAGCTCGCCGGTGGCAGCGTCGGGCTGGCCGGCCCAGGCGTAGCGGGCGATCCAGCCGGTACCGGCGGGAGCGGGATCGATGGAGAGCGGGCCGGGAGCGTTGTAGTTCGCGGCGCAGACGATGACAGAGCGCGCCCATGGAATTGCAGCTCGGACTTGCGAGCGCAAGAGCTCGCCCTGCTCGTTGCGGCGCTTCAGGTAGTCCATCTCGCCGGCGTGGCCGCGAGCGATCCAGTCTTCGAGATAGTCGCCGCTTTCCTGCTCCTCTTCGTCCAGCGCGGCGATGCCGGCGAGGTCGAAGCCTTCGGCTTTCGCGAGGCCCGTGAGTTTCTCCGGAGATAGGTTGAAGCTCGGCATTGCTGTCTTAATGTTAGCGAGTCGGCGAGTGAGCGGTCAGGGAGTGTCCTGCAAGTCTTTGTTGTACCCACTTCCGCGTTACGGAAACGGCGCGCCTTTAGTGGCACCGCGGACGAACTGCAGGTCCTTCGCTGCGCTCAGGATGACAGGCCCAGCTGAAATGAAACGCGCTGACGTTACGACTTCGCCGGCTGGCTACTTCAGCGGCTGGTAAGGACGGCCAGGGCTTTTTCGTAGCGCTCGAGCTTCTTGTCGAGCTCCGGTGGCGGCTCAATGCGGCGCTCCGGGGACATGTTGTCGTAGAGGTCGGCGATCTTCACGATGCGGCCGATGGGGTCGGCCTTGGAGCGCAGCACGAAGTCGTCGTAGGACTCTTTCTTCGGAAACTCGCGACGGCTCACGCTATCGACGGCGTTGCGGACGTTTTTGCCGAAGAGGGTTTCGATCTCGTCGAGCGTGGTGCCGGTGTCCTCCACGGTGTCGTGCAGGATGGCGGCGATGAAGTAGTCCTCGCCACAATGCCAGACAGCGAGCGCCACGCGGAAGCAGTGCGCGATGTAGGGTTTGCCGGCTTTATCTTTCTGGTCCTTGTGGCGGATCGCGGCGAATTGAACGGCCTGGCGAACCCTGGAGCTGAGCTTCACGGGGAGCGATTCCATGAACTGGATGGTAGAGAGCGCACGCGCAGGCATCAAGGCGTGGGATGCGGGGAAGCCGGATTGTTCTGTTGAAAATTGGGTAAATATCGCGGCGCGAGTTTTATCCCGAGAATCGCGAGGTAGTCTTTCCACTGCGAGGTCTCGCTTGAGCGAGACGGCTCCGCTCGGCATGACGAGCGTTGGGGTTATGCAAAGAAGCAAGTCTGCTTAGTAGGCGGCGACGTTCTCCGAGTAGCTGGCGATCTGCTCTACACAGAGCTCGCGTGCGCTGGCGCCGCCGGACTCACGCTGATACCAGTCGAAAGTGTAGTCGAGCGCTTCGGGCAATGCGAGCACCGGCTGCCAGCCGAGCGCGGCGTGCGCTTTGGACCAGTCGAGCTTGAGCATCTGCGCTTCATGCACATGCTCTTGCGCGTCGATCTTCCACTGGGCCGCGCTTCCCCACTTTGCGGAGAGATAGCGCACGATCCACTCGACCGGCTGAGCATCGGTGTAGCGGGGACCGAAGTTCCAGGCGGACGCATATTGCGTGCCACCGTCAGTGTAGCTTTTCTGCCAGCGTGAGATAGCCGCGCAGGGGCTCCAGCACGTGCTGCCAAGGGCGCGTCGCGGCAGGGTTGCGGATCTCGAGAGTCTTGCCGCTGGAGAAGGCGCGCACGATGTCAGCGATCAGGCGGTCGGAGGCCCAGTCACCCCCTCCGATCACGTTTCCGGCGCGCGCGGAGGCGACAGCCACCTTGTGCTCTGCGTAGTCCTCGGGGTGGAAGAAGGAGTTGCGCCAGGAGCTGGTGACGATCTCGGCGCAGGCCTTCGAGGAGCTGTAAGGATCGTAGCCGCCGAGCGGATCGGTTTCGCGATAGGGCCAGATCCACTCCTGGTTCTCGTAGCACTTGTCGGTCGTGATGACGACAACAGCACGCACGGAGGGCGTCTTGCGCACGGCTTCGAGCAGGTGGATGGTGCCGAGGACGTTGGTTTCGTAGGTGCCGACCGGATCGGCATAGGAGTGACGGACGAGAGGCTGCGCGGCGAGATGGAAGACAATCTCCGGCTGCGCCGATTGCATCGCCGAGCGAAGCCGTGCGGTATCGCGCAGATCGCCGATGACCGATTGCATGCAGGCTGCGACGCGGGCTTTGTGAAAGAGGCTGGGCTCGGTGGGCGGATCGAGCGCGTAGCCGGTGACGTTTGCGCCGAGATGCTGCAGCCACAGCGAAAGCCAGCTTCCTTTGAAGCCGGTGTGACCGGTGAGAAAGACGCGCTTGCGCTTCCAGAATTGGGCTGGCGTTACATTCGCTGGCGGCACGGTCACCAGACCTTCCAGGGCGCGCGATCGCTGTTCCACAGACTTTCGAGCAGGTTCTTGTCGTGCAGCGTGTCCATGGGCTGCCAAAAGCCGTCGTGCTTATACGCGGCCACCTGGCCTTCGCGCGCGAGTGTCTCCATCGGCTCGCGCTCCCAGGGAATGGTGTCGTCCTTGATGTATTCGCCGACCTTCGGTGAGAGCACAAAATAACCACCGTTGATCCATCGCCCTTCGCCCGGAGGCTTTTCAGTGAACCGGGTCACTGCGCCGTCGTCGGCAATGTCCAGCGCGCCGAAGCGGCTGGTCGGCCTGGTGGCGGTGAGGGTCACAAGACGGCGGTGGTTCTTGTGAAAGGCGAGCAGGGCCGTGATATCGACGTTGGATACGCCGTCGCCGTAGGTGAAGCAAAAGTTCTCTTCGTCTTTCACATAAGGCAGGACGCGCTTCAGGCGGCCGCCGGTCATGGTGGCGGCGCCGGTGTCGACCAGGGTGATACGCCAGGGCTCAGAGGTGTTGCGATGCATCTCCACTTTATCGTTCAGGATGTCGATGGTGACATCGGAGGCGTGGAGGTAGTAATTCGAAAAATATTCCTTGATGAGATAGCCCTTATAGCCGAGACACACGATGAAATCGTTGATGCCGTAGTGAGAGTAGGTCTTCATGATGTGCCACAGGATGGGGTGGCCGCCTATCTCCACCATCGGCTTGGGCCGAAGGGAGGTTTCTTCACTGAGCCGGGTGCCTAGACCGCCGGCAAGAATAATGGCCTTCACTAAACCACCTTATAGCCAAAGCACAGATACCGTGCGGTGGCGAGCTCTGTTCTATGCAGCTGTTCCGTGTGTTCAGTGAATGCTGATCGAACAGCTGCGTTGAAAGTCATTCGATACCTTACACCATCTGTGCTTTGGCTTAAGGGCGGGATTCGACCGCTTTGCTTGCGCCGCCTTCGGATGCGTCCACTGCGGGCCCGGAGCGGCGAAAAGAAAAATGTTTATGGCCGAAGTAGCTGACGAACACAGTAATTACGGTGAGGATAGCAGCAGCCACATTCGACGCCATCTGCGAGCGGCCGAACCAATGACGCAGCGCAAGCGTGAGCGGAGGAAGCATGATGAGCGCGAAGACCATGCTGGTGCCGTAGACCGAGAGGCAACGCAGCCACTCCCGCAGATACTGGCCACGCGTGCGAAAGACAAACCATTTGTAGCCGAGAAATGCCACGGTGATGGCGATGATGTTGGAGAGCAGGCTGGCTATCTCCGAACCGTAGATTCCAATTCGGCGAAAGAGATAGTTGAAGCTGACAAAAAGAAGATAACCGAAACAGGTGTTGAAGCCGCCGACCAGGAGATAGCGGACGACCTGCCAGAAGTGCGTCCCGCGACCGCGCGTTCATGACGAGGATCGCTCGGGGAAGTTGATGCGCTCCTTTTCGATGACCAGCGGGCGGTTCTGCACGAAAGTGTGGATGGAGCCAACGTATTCACCGATGATGCCAAGGCAGAGCAACTGCACCGAGCCAAGAAAGAACAGGCCAAGCACAAGCGGCGCGACGCCAAGCGAAAAGCTGTTCCAGAAGACGATCTTGTAGAGGAAATAAAACAAGCCGAGGACAAAGCTGATGGCGGCGAAGATGAACCCGGCCGCGGTGACCAGACGCAGCGGCACCTTGGAAAGATTGGTGATGCCGAGCATCGCCAAATCGTAGAGGGTATAGAAGTTGTTTTTGGTGATACCGCGCCAGCGGGCGGCCTGGTTATAGGTCACCTCAGCGTGCGGAAATCCCATCTCCGCGATCATGCCGCGAAAGTATGGGTAGGGGTCGCGAAATTTCTGTTTCAGGATCTCGACTACACTGCGGTCGTAGATGCCGAAGCCGGTGAAATGAGAGATCACCTGCACATCGGTGAGGCGGCCGACGAGGTTGTAGTAGGCGGTGCGGATGTGATACATCAGCCCCGACTCTTCGCTTGAGGTCTTGACGGCGGCGACAATGGGAAAGCCTTCTTCCCAGCGGGCCAGCAATTCGGTGAAGAGTTCGGGCGGCTCCTGCAGGTCGGCGCAGATGAAGCCGATGGCGTCTCCATCCGCCTCGAGAAATGCGTGCATGGGGGAGCGAAGATGGCCGAAGTTGCGCGCGTTGACGATGACCTGGATCTCGGGAAACTCCGCTGCCATGGCACGCAGCACGGCGACCGTGCCGTCGTGCGATGCGTTGTCGATGAAGATGTGCCGATACTCGTACTGCGGCAGAGCGTCCATGACGGCGCGGGTGCGGCGATGGAGTTCGCGGACGTTGAGTTCCTCGTTGTAGCAGGGCGTGACGATGGTGATGCGTTTGCGATCGGTCATGGAGGGCTAACTTTGCAGCACGGGGATGAACCCGCCCGTCTTTTGCGCAGAGACGAAGGAAGCGATCGTCTCCGCGACGTAGTCGAGCATGGTTTCGGTCAATCCGGGAAAGACGCCCAGCCAGAATACCGAACGCATGACGTAGTCGGTGCGGCAGAGATCGGATGCGACGCGGTATTTGACGTTCTGATAGGCGGGCTGGCGCACCAGGTTGCCGGCGAAGAGGAGACGAGTGGCGATCTTTCGGGACTCCAGCTCGTGCACCAGCGCATCGCGGCCGAAGGGCGCGCCGTCGCGCACGCCGATGGGAAAGCCGAACCAGCTTGGCTCCGCCGCGGGTGTGCTTTCCGGCAGTTCCAGCACGTCTTCGAAGGGCTGGAGGCGTTCGTAGAGGTAGCGGAAGTTCCGCTGGCGCGCCTGAATGAAGCCGGGCAGCTTCTGTAACTGCGACAGACCGACGGCGGCCTGCATGTCGGTCATCTTCAGGTTGTAGCCGATGTGCGAGTAGATGTACTTGTGATCGTAGCCGCAGGGCAGTTCGCCCAACTGCCACTCGAAGCGCTTGCCGCAGGTGTTGTCCTTGCCGGGCTCGCACCAGCAGTCGCGGCCCCAGTCGCGGAAGGATTCCGCGAGCGTCTTGAGCAGCGCGTTGTTGGTAACAACCGCGCCGCCTTCGCCGGTGGTGATGTGGTGCGCGGGATAAAAGCTGACCGTCGCGAGATCGCCGAAGGTGCCGACCATCTGTCCGTTGTACTTTGCGCCCAGAGCGTCGCAGCTATCTTCGACCAGCCAGAGATTGTGCTTCTTTGCGAAGCTCGCGACCACGTCGAGATCGAAGGGATTGCCGAGCGTGTGGGCGATCATGATGGCGCGGGTGCGATCGCTGAGAGCTGCTTCGAGCTGCGTGGCATCGGCCTGGTAGGTCGGCGTGGTGACGTCGATGAAGACCGGGACGCAGTTGTTCTGGATGATGGGATTGACGGTGGTGGGAAAGCCGGCGGCCACCGTAATGACTTCATCGCCGGGCTGAATCTGGCGCTCGCCGAGACGCGGCGAGGTGAGGCAGGAGAAGGCGCAGAGATTGGCGGAGGAGCCGGAGTTGACCAGCGAGGCGCCGCGCACGCCGAAGAAGCGCGCCAACTGGCGCTCAAACTGCGTCGCGAAACGGCCGGTGGTGAGCCAGCAATCGAGCGAGGCGTCGATCAGGCTGCGCAGGTCGGAGGCGTCCAGCACTTTGCCGGAGACGGGGACGGGCGATGTTCCCGGTTCGAAGGTCTTTCCTGCGAACTGCTGGTTAAAGAACTGTTCGGCCAGCGCGAGAATCTGCTCCCGAAGCGCGGTCGCGGTTTCACTCATAGCACTATGGTAGTTCGAAAGGAATGACTTGGCCGCATGAACCTTTTCGGCGATATAGCCGAGTTTGGCACCTGGCGGTCCGAGCTGGCTCCGGGGCGAAGTTGCTCTAATCGGGTTTCTCCGCGCATCGGCATGCTTCCAGCTGGCAGGAACGGTCAACAGAACCGCCTGCGGCCGAGACTGTAGTGAGCGAGAACCTCGGCGATGTTGCGGAAGAGCGCTTCCGGGCCTTCCACCTTGCTGACGAAGCGGTCTGCAAACACGACGTCCTCGGGAATCTCGTTGACGCCGGAGACGATGATGATGGGCAGCGAGGCCGGCTGCTCCGCAGGCTTTTCGCCAGTTCGGTGCCGACGATACCGGGCATCATCTGGTCGGTGAGGACGAGATCGACGTGATGCTGATCGAGTAGATCCAGCGCCTCGGCGGCAGAGACGGCGGCGAGCACCGTGTAGCCCTGCTTGATCAGGACCATCTCGCGAAGGGTGCGTGGAATCTCCTCGTCATCGACACACAGGATCACCGTACCACCCGCGGCACTAGCCACGGCTTCCTCTTCCCGCGGGCTCGGCGACCCTCAGCGATTCGGCGGCTGCGTCCATGCGATCGGCAGCTCCGAGATCGGCGTGGGGCAGGAAAATCTGGAAGCAGGTGATGTTTCTGCCGGAACTGCGAAGGCTCCTGAAGGGATGCTTCCGCCGTATTTTTGAATGATTCCTTTGCTGATCCACAGTCCAAGCCCAGTGCCCTTTGCGGACTTGGTGGTGAAGAAAGGCTCGAAGAGGTGCCGGGCATGCTCGGCATCGATGCCGACGCCGGTGTCGCACACGGAGATCCAGGTGCCCGGCTGCCGCTCGCCGCGACGCGAGGAGGCGAAGACATGCAGCCGGAGCTTGCCTCCATCCGGCATGGCCTGCACCGCGTTGCCGATGAGGTTGAGGAAGACCTGCTTCAGCTCCACCGGAAAGCCCTGGACCATGCCCTGGCTTCTGTAGCGCTTCTCGATGACGATCTTGTTGAATTCCATCCGGCGTGACTGCAATTCGAGGATGTCATCGAGCAGCTGCGCGATGGAGACCTCGACCGGATGCTTCGATTCGCGATAGAAGCCGAGTGTCTGGCGGGTGATGTGGGAAAGGCGCAGCATCTCCTCTTCGCCCATCTGCGCGTAGTGGCGGGCCTCTTCATCGAGCGAGGGATGGTCGCGCAGCAGAAAGAAGGTGTTGCTGATGGCCTCAAGCGGATTGTTGATTTCGTGCGCGATGATGCCGGCGACGCGGCCCATGGCGGCCAGCCGCTCGGCTTTGCGCAGGGCGTCTTCCGCCTGCAATTGCGCGGTGATGTCGCGGTTGATCTCGAGAACGGCATCGCCCTGCGCCTTGAGCGCCAGCCGGCTGGCGACTACCAGTTCGCGGCCGTCGCGGGTGATCTGGGTGAGGTTTCCTTCCCAACTGCCGGAGGTCGCCAGCGCCGCATTCAATCTCGTCATCCTGCGCGGGAAAGCGGGTTTGCAGGATCTCGTGGATCGGCTTGCCGAGCACTTCGTCGCGGCTGCCAGCCGTAGAGTTCCTCGGCTCCGGAGTTCCAGAACAGGAGCAGGCCTTTCAGGTCGCGGACGATGATGGCCTCGGTGGCGAGCTCCAGCAGGTCCGCTCGTTCGCGGAGCAGATCTTCCAGCCGCTTGCGGCCGGTTACATCGAAGAAAGCGCCCACGGCACCGCGCACGGCGCCGGCGGAATCGCGGAGCGGGCTGGCGCTGGCCAGCAGATAGCTGGTCGATCCGTCCTTGTGACGAATTTCCATCTCCATGCTGCCGAGCTGCTCGCCGGTGGATGCGGAGCGCTGGAGCGGAAGATCGTGGGAGGCCAGTTCCCTGCCATCCTGATAGAAGCGAAAGGAGCGCCGCGTTCGATCCTGCTCCGTTCAGAGAGATGTTGCCTCCGAGCTCCGTGCCGAGCATCTGGTTCAGAGCGGCGTTGCCGGTGATGGTGTCGCATGAGGGATCCTGCGAAACGGCCACGCCTACAGGCAGCACCTGCATGATGGCTTCCAGCTCCGCCAGCCGCTGCTGGAGCTGGCTGTTCAGATGGCGGATTTTTTCTTCGGCGGCGATCTGATCGCTGATGTCGGTGCAGGTCCCGAACCAGCGCACGACGCTGCCCTGGGAATCGCGCAGCGGAACGGCGCGCGCGATGAACCATTTGTACTTTCCGTCCTTGCCCAGGAGAGGGAAGGTATCTTCCCAGAACTCGCCGGCACTCCACGCCTGCTCGAGGCGCTCCATGGTGCGGCCGACGTGATCGGGGTGCTGCACGCTGGTCCAGCCCCAGCGTTCGGTGTCTTCCCTGCCCTCGCCGATGTAGTCGTACCAGCGCTGGTTGTACCAGAAGATCGAGCCCTGGGCGTCGGCCATCCAGGCCAGCTGCGGGATGGAGTTGGCGAGCGTCCTGAACTGCTCTTCGCTCTGCCGCAGTTGCTCGGTGCGCTCTTCGACCCGCTGCTCGAGTTCGCGATTGAGCTGTTCGAGCTGGCGCGTCTTGCGATGCAGCTCGGTGAAGACACTCGACCTTGGCCCGCAGAAGCTCAGGCACGATGGGGACAGCGATATAGTCGACTGCGCCGCTCTGATAGCCCTTGATGCGATCGGGATCGGAGAGGTGAACGGCGGAGATGAAGATGATCGCGGTCTTCTGGAATCGCGGATGGCGATGCATCATGTCCGCCAGCTCGAAGCCGTTGATCTCCGGCATGCTGACGTCCATCAGCACGACGGCGATGTCGTTGCGGAGCAACTGCTCCATCGCCTCGCGGGCCGAGCGGGCCTTGATCAGATTTTCGCCTAACTCACTGAGGATGGCTTCATAGCTGAGCAGCTTGCCAGCCTGGTCATCCACCATGAGTATGTTGGCTCGATCGCGCTCGTTCATGAACCCCTTCTACTGCTGCCGACGAAAATACCACGACCCTCGTGCTGCACAGTTCAGATGCAGAAACTAACGTATACATATCTAGCGATGCAGCCACATGCGAAGCGAGGACAGTAACTGTTCCGTATTGACTGGTTTGGCAAGATATTCCGACGCTCCCGCCTGCAGGCATTTCTCGCGGTCGCCCTTCATGGCTTTGGCGGTGAGCGCAATGATGGGCAGGCGGCGGAACTGCGGATTTTGCCGGATGACCTGCATCGTCTCGTAGCCATCCATCTCGGGCATCATGATGTCCATCAACACGATTCCCAAATCGGGAGTGGATTCGATGGTCGCGATTGCCTCGCGGCCGGTGCCCGCCATCAGCACGCTCATGCCGCGGCGCTCGAGCACGCTGCTGAGCGCAAAGATATTCCGCACGTCATCATCCACCACCAGGACCTTCTTGCCGACCAGCGCTTCGTCGGAGCGGTGCAGCCGGTCCAGCATATTCTGTTTTTCCAGCGGCAGGTCGGCGACCACGCGATGCAGGAACAGGGCAGTTTCGTCCAGCAGCCGCTCGGGAGACTCGACATCCTTGACGATGACGCTGCGGGCGAGCATGTGCAGCCGGGCATCTTCCTCCGGAGAGAGATCCTTTCCGGTGAAGACGACGACCGGCAGCTCGTTTCCGCTGTCCGACTGGCTCAACTGCTCCAGAAGCTCGAAGCCGGTCATGTCGGGCAGCCGCAGGTCGAGAACGACGCAGTCGTAGCTCTGGCTTTCGACGGCGGCCAGAGCATCCTCGCCGGTGGAGACGACGTCGACGTCGATGTCGTCGTAGTCCAGCAGAGCCTGGATGCTGAGTTGCTGCGCCGGCTCGTCTTCGACGACCAGAAGGCGTTTGCGGCGGGGACGCGAGTACTCGCGGATGCGGTCGATCGCTGCGGCCAGGCCCTCGGGCGTCGTGGGCTTGGTGACGAAGGCGAAGGCTCCGTGCGAGAGCCCGTGATGCCAATCCTCATTCAGGGTCAACATCTGCACCGGGATGTGGCGGGTCGCGGGATCCTGCTTCAGATGATTGAGCACGGTCCAGCCGAGCATGTCGGGCAGAGAGACATCGAGCGACACGGCAGTGGGATGGAACTCTCGCGCGAGCGCGAGCGCTTCGGCCCCACGTGTCGCCACAAGAACCTTGAAGCCCTTGTCGCGTGAGAGATCGCAGAGGATGCGCGCGTAGTGAAGGTCATCCTCGACGATCAGCAGGATGGCATCTCCGGGCTGGAGATTGTTGCGATCGTCTTCGATGGTCTCGCCGATCACTTCCGGCAAGGTAAACGCAGCGGCCGGGTGATTCAGGAGCGGCCGGTGCGGCAGGTCGCCTGTGTTAGCGGTGCTGCTGCTGGTGGCGGGGCCTACGTAGGTCTGCGGCAGATAAAGCGTGAAGATGCTGCCGGAGCCGGGCGTGCTGCGCAACTGGATCTCGCCGCCAAGCAGGCTGGCGAGTTCACGGCTGATGGCGAGGCCCAGGCCGGTGCCGCCGTACTTGCGGCTGGTGCCGGCGTCCGCCTGCTGGAAGGCTTCGAAGATGATCCTCTGCTTCTCTGCAGGGATGCCGATGCCGGTGTCCGAGACCTCAAACGCCACGACGCTTGCCGCGCTGCCGAGGATGGGATGGTGCGGCGTCCAGCCGCCGGTGACAGGCGCCACGGACAGCCGGACGCCGCCGTGTTCGGTGAATTTGAAGGCGTTGGAGAGCAGATTCTTGAGCACCTGCTGCAGACGCTTGGAGTCGGTGACAAGACTGCGGGCGAGATGCGAGTCGGCATCGACTTCGAAGGCGAGCTTGCGGCTCTCCGCCTCGTGACGGAAGGGGCGCGCGACCATATCGATCAGGCTGCCGAAGAAGACCTCTTCCGCTTCGACGGAAACCGTGCCCGACTCGATCTTGGAGAGATCGAGGATGTCGCTGATGAGAGTCAGCAGGTCGGTGCCGGCGCCATGAATGGTGCGGGCAAATTCGACCTGCTTTGCGGTGAGATTGCTGTCGGGGTTGTCGGCGAGCTGCTGGCCGAGCACCAGGATGCTGTTGAGCGGAGTTCGCAACTCGTGCGACATGTTGGCGAGGAATTCGGACTTGTACTTGGAAGTGAGCGCGAGCTCCTTCGCTTGCTCCTCCAGCGCTCCGCGGGCCTGTTCGATCTCGCGGTTCTTGCGCTCGACTTCGGCATTCTGCTCGGCAAGCTGCTGGGCTTTTTGCGCGAGCTGCTCGTTGGTCTGCTGCAGCTCCTTCTGCTGCGTCTGCAGCTCGACGGCAAGCTGTTGCGACTGCTTGAGCAGTCCTTCCGTCTGCATGGTGGCTTCAATGCTGTTAAGCACGATGCCGATGCTGGACGTGAGTTGATCCAGGAATGCCAGGTGTGAGGCGGTGAATTCGCTGAGACTGGCGAGCTCGATGACGGCTTTGACGCGGTCCTCAAAGAGTACCGGCAGCACGATGACGCTGCGTGGCACGGATTCGAAGAGGCCGGAGCGGACCGGGGTGGTGTGCGGCGGCAGATTCGCGATGAGCATGCGCCGCTTGTCCAGCGCGCACTGTCCTACCAGCCCCTCGCCGAGCCGGATGCTCTGCAGGTGACCGTCCTCGGTGTTCGCGAAGGCGGAGAGCAGAACCATGCTGCCCGATTCTTCCCCGCCCATCTGATAGAGCACGCCCTGCTGCGCATTCACCAGTGGTGCGAGTTCGGAGAGGAGCATGCGGCCGACGGTGGTGAGATCGCGCTGGCCTTGCAGCATTCCGGTAAAGCGGGCGAGGTTGGTCTTCAGCCAATCCTGCTCGGTGTTGCGGTCGGTGGTCAACCGCAGGTTGTCAATCATGGTGTTGATGTTGTCTTTGAGCTCGGCGACTTCACCGCTGGCATCCACCTGGATGGAGCGCGTAAGGTCACCTTTCGTCACGGCCGTGGCTACTTCTGCAATGGCGCGCACCTGATTGGTCAGGTTGTCGGCCAGCAGGTTCACGTTGCCGGTGAGGTCCTTCCAGGTGCCGGAGGCGCCCGGGACGTTCGCCTGACCGCCGAGGCGGCCTTCCACACCGACCTCGCGCGCCACGGTGGTGACCTGGTCGGCAAATGTGGCGAGCGTATCGGTCATGTTGTTGATGGTTTCGGCCAACGCTGCCACTTCGCCCTTCGCATTCACGGTGAGCTTTTGCGTCAGCTCACCGTTGGCTACGGCAGTGACCACCTTCACGATGCCGCGCACCTGTTCGGTGAGGTTGGCGGCCATGACGTTCACTTTGTCTGTGAGGTCCTTCCATGTACCGGCGACATCAGGCACCTGCGCCTGACCGCCGAGTTTGCCCTCCGTGCCCACTTCGCGCGCCACGCGGGTGACTTCAGCAGCGAACGCGTTGAGCTGATCGACCATCGTGTTGATGGTGTTCTTCAGCTCGAGGATTTCGCCTTTCACGTCGACTGTGATCTTGCGCGAGAGGTCGCCACGGGCGACAGCGGTGGTCACCTCCGCGATGTTGCGCACCTGCGCGGTGAGGTTGCCGGCCATGAAGTTGACAGAATCGGTGAGGTCCTTCCAGGTGCCGGCGACACCGGGGACGTTGGCCTGGCCGCCCAGTCTGCCTTCCGTGCCGACTTCGCGGGCGACGCGCGTTACCTCACCAGCGAATGCGTTGAGCTGATCGACCATCGTGTTGATGGTCTCTTTAAGGAGCAGGATTTCGCCGCGCACATCGACCGTGATCTTGCGGGAGAGATCGCCATTCGCGATCGCGGTAGCGACCTCGGCGATGTTGCGGACTTGAGCCGTCAAATTGCCGGCCATGAAGTTGACGTTGTCGGTGAGGTCCTTCCAGGTGCCGGCCACACCGGGCACCTGCGCCTGGCCGCCAAGTTTGCCATCCGTACCGACTTCGCGCGCGACGCGCGTGACTTCTCCCGCAAACGAGCGAAGCTGATCCACCATCGTGTTCAGCGTCTCTTTGAGCTGTAGGATTTCGCCGCGTACATCGACCGTGATTTTGCGCGAAAGGTCGCCGCGAGCCACGGCCGTTGCCACCTCGGCGATGTTGCGGACTTGAGCCGTCAAATTGCCGGCCATGAAGTTGACGTTGTCGGTAAGATCCTTCCAGGTGCCGGCCACGCCGGGCACGACTGCCTGGCCGCCCAGTCTGCCTTCCGTGCCGACTTCGCGGGCGACGCGCGTGACTTCTCCCGCGAACGCGTTGAGCTGATCCACCATGGTGTTGATGGTGTTCTTTAGCTCAAGAATTTCGCCCTTCACATCCACCGTGATCTTGCGCGAGAGATCGCCGCGGGCGACTGCTGTCGTTACCTCGGCAATGTTGCGCACTTGCCCGGTGAGATTGCCGGCCATTGAATTTACCGAGTCGGTGAGATCCTTCCACGTGCCGGCCACGCCAGGCACCTGCGCCTGGCCGCCGAGCCTGCCCTCCGTGCCGACTTCGCGGGCGACGCGCGTGACTTCGCCGGCAAACCGGTTGAGCTGGTCGACCATCGTGTTCAGCGTCTCTTTGAGCTGCAGGATTTCGCCGCGTACATCGACCGTGATCTTGCGCGAGAGATCGCCATTTGCGATGGCGGTCGCGACTTCGGCGATGTTGCGAACCTGACCAGTGAGGTTGCTGGCCATGAAGTTGACGTTGTCGGTGAGATCCTTCCATGTACCGCCCACGCCGGGCACCTGCGCCTGCCCGCCGAGCTTGCCTTCGGTGCCGACCTCGCGGGCGACACGCGTGACTTCGCCTGCGAATGCGTTGAGCTGATCGACCATCGTGTTGATGGTGTCTTTGAGTTCGAGAATTTCGCCCTTCACGTCCACCGTGATCTTGCGCGAGAGATCGCCGCGGGCCACGGCTGTGGTCACCTCAGCGATATTGCGAACCTGTGCGGTGAGGTTGCCGGCCATCGCGTTGACCGAGTCGGTAAGGTCCTTCCAGGTGCCGGCCACTCCGGGTACGACCGCCTGGCCGCCGAGCTTGCCGTCCGTGCCCACTTCGCGGGCGACGCGCGTCACCTCCGATGCGAAGGAGCGCAACTGATCCACCATCGTGTTGATGGCTTCCTTCAACTGCAGAATCTCGCCGCGAACATCGACCGTGATTTTGCGCGAGAGGTCGCCGCTGGCCACTGCTGTCGCGACTTCGGCGATGTTGCGCACCTGGCCGGTCAGGTTGCTGGCCATGGAGTTCACCGAATCGGTGAGGTCCTTCCAGGTTCCCGCCACGCCAGGCACATGCGCCTGGCCGCCGAGCTTGCCGTCCGTGCCTACTTCGCGGGCAACGCGCGTCACTTCAGCAGTGAAGATGCCGAGCTGCTGAATCATCGTGTTGACGATGCTTGCAGAGCGCAGAAATTCGCCTTCGAGCGGTCTGCCATCGACGTCCAGGCGCACCGTCTGCGTAAGGTTGCCCTGCGCGACGGCGGCGATGGCGCGGGTCACCTCCGTCGTGGGCCGCAGCAGGTCGTCGACAAGTGTGTTGATCGAGACTTCCATCTCGCCCCAGGAGCCGCGATGCTGTTCGAAGCGCGTGCGTTCGCGGGTGCGGCCTTCTTTGCCGATGGCCTGGCCGACACGCTTCAGCTCTGCCGCCATCTGCTGGTTGGCGGCGACGATGTCGTTGAAGGTGTCTGCGATCTTTCCCTGGATGCCGGTCCAGGCCACGGGCAGACGTACGGAGAAGTCACCCTTCCGCATGGTCTGCAGACTCGCCAGGATCAGAGCGAGGTCGTCGCCTGCCGGTCGATTCGAGGACGCGCCATTACTTCCATTCTTGCGGGACTGCGTTGGGACGGTGGCCGCCTTACGGGCCGGTGCAGCTTCACCGGATACTGCCATAGATGTCTCCGTAGTCTTCTCTGTGTCAGCAGCTTGGGAGGCCGCCGCCGCGATATCGAACCGCTGATGGTGAAGCGGATCGGACGATGCTTTCAGCGTGATCTTTCCATCCTAAACATGGAGGGCGGCCCCGCGACAGGGCCGGAGTTGTGCGGATCGACCGGATAGGGATGCAGTGTGAGGAACAAGGAAGTCTCATGTCGATCGACTCTCGCCCCGGAAGTTAACATTTATTCGGAGGAATGTGCGCGGTTGTTTGATGGGAAGCACAGCTGAAAGTTTGCCTCGCATTTTGCGCCGCTCTGACCAGTTGATACAATAGGCGAACCGGACGCATGACCGCAGAAGCCGTTTTGACTGAGCGGCTTACTGAGTGGAGAGCTGGCAGAGCCCGGTTGAATGCACCTGACTCGAAATCAGGCATAGTCGCAAGGCTATCGGGGGTTCGAATCCCTCGCTCTCCGCCATATCTTTGCCTACGAAGTTGCCAATGTAGGCGAACGGCAGCGAGACTTGCAATCCGCGGCGCGGCCAACTCAAAGTTTGTTAGATGATCGTTGCCACGAAGGTTTTTGGCGGCGATCTTGTGGGGGCTATTTCTGCTCTTTGAGCCGCTCTACGAGCTTGAGCGGATGAACGGGTTTCGCAATCAGCTCGAATTCATATCCCCGTCTCTGTCCGTCCAAAAGGATCTCCGAGATGCCTGCCTGGCCGGAAAAGAGCAGTATCTTCACGGCGGGATACATTTTGCGAACCGCAATTGCGAGATCCACGCCATTCATCCGAGGCATCAACACATCGGTCAGCAGGTGATCGGGCTGAAAGCGAGCCGCTGCTTCCAGGGCGTCCCAGGGATCATAGGAGGGGATCACCTCGAAGCCGGCGCCTTCCAGAATCTCGGCAATGGTGTCGACAATGAGCCTTTGATCGTCGACGACCAACACCTTGCGGCGGCTCGGCTGAGGCGCTGGCGAAGCTCGTCTTGGATCATGCATTTCACCCTTCGGCCGAACAAAGTCCTCGGAGAAATAAAACGAGCCCGATGCCACTTCAATCATGAGCGACTCCCTTATCAACTAGTTGACCGGATTCCGGATCGGGATTCCGGCGAGCTGCCGGTGCTGCAAGAGGGACAAAAATAGTGATGCTTGTGCCGCTGTTACCCTTCTGAGTGCTACTTGCGATAGAGATTTGACCGTTACGCCTTTCGACCAGCTGTTTGGCGACCCACAGCCCAATTCCGGTGCCATGATCGCCCTTAGTAGTGAAGAAGGGCTCGAAAACTCTCTCCAGATCTTCCTTTCGGATTCCGGTCCCGCTGTCACGGATGACCACCTGAACTCCATCGCCGGCTGCACTCATAAGCTTCCGGATCGAGATATTCAGCGTTCCGCCCTGAGGCATGGCATCGATAGCGTTCGCGATGATGTTGGAGAAGACCTGCAGCATCTCCCCTCTGCTCACCGCGATTTTCTGCAGATCGCTGAATCGGGTGTCCACCGAGATGCCTGCGGAAAGCAGCTTTCCCTGATAGACGGTCAGGACATTTTCGATGAGGTCATGCAGGTGGACCTCGATCGCCGAACCTGTATCGCGGTAGTATCCCAGCGTCTGCCGCGCGATATGTGAGACCCGCTCCAACTCCTGTTCGGCCGTCGCCAGAAACGCTTGTGCCTTTCCCTCCGCGGTGATGTTCTGGCGCGCCAGGTAAATCAGATTGACGACCGACTCGAGAGGATTATTGATTTCATGCGCGATGGCAGCGGCCATCCGACCCGTTGCAGCAATTTTTTCAGACTGGACCAGCAGTCGCTCGATCCGTTTGCGGTCGGAGATGTCACGAGCAATCTTCGAGGCGCCGATCACCTGCCCATCCTGATCTCTAATAGGCGAAATGGTTACGGATACTTCGATGGGATCACCGTTCTTTTTCCGTCGCGTCGTCTCGTAGTGATCGACGCGATCGCCCGCTCGCAAGGTGCGCAGAATCTGCTCTTCTTCGTATTGCAGTGCTTCGGGAATCAGGCGCCGGATGGACTGGCCAATCATTTCCTCAGCGGTGTACCCAAACATCCGCTGGGCCCCTTGATTCCAGCTGCGGACGATTCCGTTCAGATCTTTACTGACAATTGCGTCATCTGCGGAATCCACGATCGCCGCAAGGCGGAAACGAATCTCATCGTTTTTCTTCCGCGCCGAAATGTCGTGAGCGATCTTTGAACCGCCGATCACGCGTCCCGTTTCGTCTTTGATTGGAGAGATGGTAACCGAGACGGCGATCTGCTCTCCGCTTTTGCCTATCCGAACGGTTTCATAGTGCTCGATTCGCTCGCCGGCCCTCAGCTTGCGCAGGATCTCATCTTCTTCGTGATGCAGCTCAGGCGGGATGAGCTGGAGGATGGATCGGCCGATGATCTCGTCTGGCTCGTAGCCAAATAACCGGGTCGCAGCCCGGTTCCAGCTTGTAATGATGCCATTCAGATCCTTGCTGATGATGGGGTCATCCGAGGAGTCGACAATAGCCGCAAGATGGAAACGAGGATCGATAGCTCTCCTGGCCGCTCGAGGGCTGGGATCGGAAGAAGTGTTGACGCCGTGCTCCAAATCTAAGCTCCTCCGAACAAAGGATCGTGCGGGCTGCCATTGCGCAGGATACCTGGGTTGCTCCGAGAATTCGATGCCATCCATGTCAGCGGCGCCGCCCAGGACCAGGAAAGTTTCCCGGTCCCCCTTGAACCCGTCTCAGAGGCCCGCCAAATCCTCCTACGATTTTGGGGGCCAGTTGAAAAAAATCGGGTTGCTGAGCAACTGCAGCGTTCCGTCAGTGGTTCGCACCTCTGCCCTTAGCCAATGATGTTGGCCGTCACTGGTCCAGGTAGCGGTCGGTTCTGCGGAATCGCCGGACAGGGTCTCCGGCGGCAGTGTCGAGAGCTCTTTGCCGTCAAGCAGCCAGCGCAGGGTCGAGCCTGAGGCTCCAATGACATGCGCGGTGAGTGAGACTCGGTCATCGCGAGCTGCGGTGAGCGTCTCGCCCATGGCGGCGTGGGCGGCGGCGTCCGCAGCCTGCAAGTCGATCACCTTGTCGTGGGATGCGGTTACGTCGATACAGACATGGCCTTTGCGGATGGCGTCAAGAATGCCGCTTACCGAGAGTTCCTGCGCGTGGACTACGGTTGTGGGATGGCCAATGGTGCCGCGCTCCGGACGGTGGGTATCACTGCCACCGATAGCGATGAGGCGATAGCCCTTTGCGAGCTCCCGGTCCCAGAAGCGGATATCGGCTTCGTAGTGCGCCGGATCGGTGCCGTTGACAGCTTCGATGCCGTTGACCAGATTCCAATTCGTATCTGTGACAGACCAGCCGCAGCCGATGCAGTTTGCGCCGGTGGGATCGCCGGGATGATTGACGGAGATGAACGCGCCTGCGGACTGAGCCGCGCGGAAGACGGTATTGATGGAGGGTGCGCCTTTGGCTTCCGCGCGAAAGTCGATGAAATCGGTGGGTCCGAAGACGTTCGCGTGTCCGGAGTAGGTTGTGATCTCACGTCCGGGGATCAGCAGTATCTGATCGAAATAAGGCTGCAGCTCGCGCTCGGCGTCGTAGTGCGAGATGGTGTTGTGGTCGGTGATGGCGATGAAGTCCAGCTTCTGCTTCACCGCATCCTCGACGGTGACGAAGACGGGGCACGGCACCATCGTTCCGGACTGGCTGGTGCAGGAGCCATCGCTGTGCGCGGTGTGCATGTGCAGGTCGCCGCGATACCAACGCTCGCCGGTTGCAATTGGCCCGGCGCTGAAGCCGGTGGTATCTACCTCATTTGCCCTTAAGAAATGGATATGCGCCTGGTAGTTGGAGGTACGGCCTTCGCCGAGATAGGCGACGCCGATGAGCAGCTTCCAGGTGCCAGCGGGCAGCGGCCCGGGCAGGTAGGATGGCGTCGCGTCCGCGATGCCGATGCTGAATGCGTGCTTGTTGCCGCCGCTCCATCCGCGAAAGCGCTCGGGATCGAGCAGGCCGAGGTCGAGCGTAGTGTGATCTTCGCGGCCGGTATAGCTGAAGGAGACGTCCATCCGCTTGATGCCGGAGGGCACGTCGAAGGGAACGAAAACGTAGCTGTCTGTCTGCTGCGATGCGATGGTTCCGTGCAGATCGAGATCCTGAGCCCAGGCGGTTGGGGGGCAGAATCCAAGCAAAAGGATGAAAGCGCAAAGAATTCCAAAAAGCCGCAGCACGTTTGCGAGAGCCCTCCGAACAGACGAGACGGAGCCATTCCCTATTCGGCTGCCGGTTGGTTCCAGTCTGAATGGAAGACGAGCGCAACGCAAACTTCATCTGTTTGGCCGCGCGCCCGACGTTTCGGTGAGGATGAATACCCGATGAATGAACGACCTGTCAGGTGCGAATGATGATCATCAAGCGGCCATCGAACTAGTCACCGTGATGGTGGCCATTTCCGTGATGATCATGATCGTCGTCCCGGTCCCCATGGTCACGGTCATGATCGTCTTTCCCTGCGTGTTCATGACCATACGCGTGACCATGACCATGCTCTGGCCTGCCCCAATAGCCTTCTCGATAGTGCCAGCCTTGCGGGCCGTGCTCATAGCGCGGGACGATCCAGCTTGCGCCCTCATATGGCGGACGCATGTAGTGACCGGATATCCAGCGGTAGTGATGTCCCTGAGGCGCCCAGAACCCAGTCACCCACACAAACGACGTTTCAGGCGGCGGAGGTGGCGTCTCGATGCGAATCGGCGGAGGCGCAATACCGATGTAGACCGACACCTGCGACCAGGCCGGCGCTGCGGACATTGCTGCAACAAGTCCGAGAGTGACACTCAGTTTGAACATGTATTCCCTTCGATACCCTAATGGATTGTTGCCTATTAGAAGAGCATCACAGCCAGGCGATAAGTAGTGAATCCCCCGCTCTGGGTACCTGAATGGCAGGCGCCCACAACAGCGCTGCGATAGCGCCCGCTGCTGATTTTCTCTTCCAGCACGTCGGGCAGCCGATTCAGGTCGGAGCCTTCCCATCGCATGATGAAGTTCGGCCGCGGTCCAACTGACCCGTGCTCCATGGCGCATGTCTGCTCTGCAGCATGGGAGGCGGTGACCAGGCGAATGCCGCGCTCGGCGACGAGTTGTTCGATCTTTTGCTCGATCTGCGAAGAGCCCATCTGGGGAACGGCAGCGGAAAAGTCTTCCACGGCCCAGAGAGTGTTGCCCTGCCGCACCAGCCCGATGCCGACGGTGGTCAGGCGCGGGTCGAGGATGTTGTGCCGGTGCGGCGGAGAGTGCATCCATTCCGCCTCCACGGCTTGTGGACTCGGCGCGAGTGCGACGTTTTCGGCGACTGTCGAAAAGTGAGCACCGCTTTGTCCGGCGCGCTCCACCAACTCAGGTTCCCCAGCGTACTGATGCGAAAGTTCGCCATGGCGCACCATCTGGTTGGCGTGGGCCTGCGCGGCGTGTGCGAGCGCGCGATCCCAACGCAGCGGTTCGAGGCCATGCTGTGCGCGATCTTCGTTTGTCGCCTGCATCAGCTGACTAGCTTCTGGCGTTTGCGCATGCGCGCGGCAGGCTATTCCGAGCAAGCAACCGAGCGCGAGGCTGCAGGTGCGGGTCTTCGAGATCATTGCAGGTCACTCCTGCTTCATTAGGACCCGGATTACGCGGTTTTCAGCTACCACAAAAGATGTAAGGGCCGCGTGGCAGCGATGCCCGCAGAGCGCAGGCATCGCCGATCGATCCAAGTAGAGAGGACATGTGTCGCTAGTTTGTTCCTCTAGGTAGAGGTGGCGCGACCACGATCCGGTCGAGGTCGGGCGCGTATCCCGAGGGGTTGCCGATCTGGATCGCATTCACACCGGCGTTGAGCTGAACCGGAATGATCGTGACGGCGGGGTCGTTGAATGAGCTGCCGTTCAGGTTGAGCTGCATGGGCGCGCCATCATTGACGCTGACAAAGAACGAGCGCACGCCGCTGGTCTCATAGTCAATTTCGAGTTGATAGGTTCCGCTGGAGGGCACGGTGACGTTGGAGAAGGTGACATTGTTTGCCGGGCCTGCGCCAATGTTGCCGGCCTTCGACAGTCCTGAACTGTAATTGCTGAAGCCCGCGCTTACGGAACCGCTCAAAGTGGCGGCTTCCGCCTCATATGTGATCGCGGGTGACATCGTGGCGTCTCCATTGCCGCTGATCACGATGCGGTCGAGGTCGGGCGGATAGCTGGTGGGATTACCGAATTGAATGGTGTTGAGTCCGGCCTTCAAGCGAACCGGAACGGTTACGTTTGTGGGCAGGAAGAAACTTCCGCCGCCGGAGTTGATGGTCTGCGGCGGTCCGCCATTCACCGTGTAGAGATAGGAACGCAGGTCTTCAGTCATCGAGTCGACCTGCATCAGGTACGTGCCAGCCTTCTTCACTTCTACGTTGTTGAAGGTCACGGTATTGGCGGCGCCGAGACCGAGGCCACCCACCTTTGCGCCGCCGGAACAGGCGGGGCAATTCGCGATGACTGCCGTCCCGCCGAGGATTGCTGACTCCGCCTCATAGCTGGCGGACGGAGTGGTTCCAACGCTTCCCAGCGCAGCGACATGCAGGAGCCGCACTCCGTGGCCAGCAAGCACCGTGGTGAAGGCGTTCTGGACGCGGCCGAGATCGCGGTTCAGCCAGAGATCGCGCACGTCGGAGGCGTCAGCGAATCCAAGCTCGTCCCACGGAAGTGTGTAGACAAGTGGTGTGTCTGCGGTGTTGAAGAGCGCGACGATGTAGTTGTTATTGCCGAGGTTGGTGACCCACACCGGGATATCGCCGCCGAGCACCTGCTTCGCGGGCTTGCCCGATTGATCGATGGAGAGCACGTTGTCATTGCTCATAAGCTGTTTTCCGAAGCGGTCGAGCTGCGTCAGATCGCCGCCGAGATACATCGGCGCGTTTGCCAATGCCCACAGGGTTACAGCAGAGCGCTTTTCGTCGCTGGTCAGTCCGTCCAGCGCTCCGTCGCCCACATCGAGAGAGTCGAGGTCGTTCCATCCGAGGCTCGGTGAAGCAGCATTCTCCCAGCCGGGCAGATCGCGGAAGCGTTCATAGATCCTGGGCCAGTTGGTAAGGGTGGCGCAGCGCCCTTCGCACTCGACATCCTGGTTGATGCGTCGCGCGTTCGCGTACTGCTGCCACACGCTGAGATAGTCCTTATCGAGATCCCAGGAGATGGTGAACCACATGCGCCGGCCGCTCAAGGCGATGGCCTTCGACCAGGCAGCCACGTCGGCTCGGTTGTCGATGGAGAGACCGTTGCTATCGGAGCCAGGGGTCACCCCGTCGAGCTTGATGAAGTCGATGCCCCACGAGGCGAAGAGCGCCACCACGGAGTTCATGTACTCCTGCGCACCCGGTTTGGTGAAGTCGATCTTGTAGTGATACGGCGACGTGCCCGGGCCACCGAAGGCATTGCCCGCGGTGTAGGGCACGGTGAGGATGTCTTGAATGTGGTACGGGGTCCCGAGGATGGGCGAGTTCGCGGCGACCGCCGGGTACTCAACGCCGGGAATCCAGTAGATGCCGGCCTTCTGGCCGTTCTGGTGGATGTGCTGCACGAGCGCGGCGATATCGGGAAATGTGGAGGTGTTGGGGATCGGGCGGCCGTTCGCGTCGAAGCTTCCCTGCCAGCCGGAATCGATGTTGATGTAGTTGAAGCCGTGTGGCTGCAATCCGGAGGCTTTCAGCGCATCCGACTGCGATTGAATGTTGGCTTGGGTGAGAAAGCTGCCGTTGATGGTTTGCTCGCTGAATGTACTCCAGCCGAGATAGGGACGCTGGCCCACACCGTTGACTTGCGCATCGGCTGTCCATGCACATGGAATCAGACCGCAGATCAGCAGCGCAGGAAGCAGGCGACGCAGAGCGGAGTTGCGTGGGAGGTCGTCGCGCGAGGAGCGCGGCAGGGGGAGCGGGGGAGTCGATGTCATGGCTGCTATCTCCTGGATGTTGTTTCCCGATGGGAGTCACGGCTTGGGCGCGCACCAGGATTCGCTGCAAACGCTTTATGGGTACGTACCCGGAGTGCGCACAACCTTACGAAGCAGCCGGAAGGACTGTCAAGCTCTCGCCCCAATCTGCTATGGGACGGAGGCTTGACAGGTGCCGGTTGGGAAAGCACAGGTGTTCCGGACTAGAATGGCGACTTTGAAAAGGTCTTCCGCCGTTTTCGAGCGGGAGAGTCCGGGCGGCGTCGGCTTCGCGAGATGCCCGCCAGTGTGGCAGGAGGAGAGCCGGATGAGGACCTACGCTGGAAGTGAACTTCGGAATGTCGCGCTGGTCGGTCACGCACATTGTGGAAAGACCAGTCTGATCTCCGCGATTCTGAAGACAGCCAAGATGCCCGCGGCCTCCTCCCGGTTTGACAACGGCGCTTCCGTCACCGCGTACGACGAGGAGGAGATCGCCCGCGGCATGACCATGTCCAACGCGGTCGCCTTCGCGGAATGGAGCGGTACGAAAGTCAGTCTGGTCGATACGCCCGGCTTCCACATGTTTGTTCACGAAGGGCGCGCCGCGATGCTGCCGGCGGAGACGGCTGTCATCGTCATCAACGCGCAGAGCGGTATTGAATCGGTGACCGACAAGGTGTGGAACTTTGCCGCGGAGGTCAACCTGCCGCGCGTGATCGTGATCAATCAGGTCGATCACCCCAAGGCAGATTCGCGCACCGGCAGGATGGAGATGCTGGAGGTGATGCGCGAGCGATGGGGCCGGCAGGTGGTACCGGTGCAACTGCCGATCGTGGATCAGCATGGCTTCCACGGAGTCGTCGACTTGGTCACCATGGAGGCGTTCTTCTATACGCCGGATGGCGACGGCCGCGGCACGACAGGCGCGATCCCGCACATGCTGGAAAACGATGCCAAGGCCGCGCACGAGTCGCTGATCGAGCTGGTCGCCGAAGGCAAGGACGAGCTGATGGAGGAGTTCTTCGCAGTAGGCACGATCCCCAAGGACCACCTGATCAGCGCACTTCATGAAGCCATTCGGGAAGACCGCATCTTCCCTGTTCTCTACGTGAGCGGGCTCCGGAATGTTGGAACCGACCACCTGCTCGATTTCCTGAAGGTCTATGCTCCGTCGCCGCAGGAACGTCCGGCGCTCCCGATGCGCGATGGGCGCCACTCCGGCAATGGCTCAGGTGCGAATGGTTCGGCCGAGACGATTACACGGAAACTCGAGGATACGGACCCGACCACACTCTATGTCTACAAGACGATGGTGGACCCCTTCGCGGGACGAATCTCCTTCTTTAAGGTGATCAGCGGTTCAGTCAGAAACGATGCTTCCGTTGAAAACTACGCTCGCGGCGAGACCGAGAGGCTGGCTCATCTTTCAGTGGTGCAGGGGCGGCAGCTCATCGAAGTCAGCGAACTGCATGCCGGCGATCTGGGTGCGGTGGCCAAGCTGCGCATCACGCAGACGGGCGATACGCTGGGCGCCAAGGGCCACCAGGTTCTGATCGATCCAGTGCCGATTCCCGAGCCCGCGATGACCTACGCGATTGAACCGAAGTCGCGCGCGGACGAAGACAAATTAGCTCCGGCTCTGCACAAGTTGATGGAAGAGGATCTTCTGCTTCGCTTCTATCGCGATCCGCAGACCAACGAGTTTCTCGTCGCGGGCGCGGGCCAGCTCCACATCGAGACAGTCGTCTCCAGGCTTCGCCGCCGGTATCACACGGAGGTCACACTCAAATCGCCGAAGATTCCTTACCGGGAGACCATTCGCGCTCAGGCCACAGGCCACGGAAGGCACAAGAAGCAAACCGGCGGACATGGACAGTTTGGCGACTGCAAGCTGCGCATCGACCCGCTTCCCCGCGGCAGTGGCTTCGAATTTGTCGACGACATCTTCGGCGGCGCGATTCCACGCCAGTTCGTGCCTGCCGTGGAGAAGGGTGTGCAGGAGTCCGCGGCTCGCGGCTATCTCGCCGGCTATCCCGTGGTGGATTTCCGGGCGACAGTTTTCGATGGCAGCTATCACGATGTCGACTCGAACGAGATGTCCTTCAAGATGGCGGGCAGAGCGGCCTTCCGGGCCTGCATGGAACAGGCCAAGCCGGCCCTGCTGGAGCCGGTGATGCACGTCGAGATCGAGGCTCCCGATGAGTGCGCGGGCGCCATCATCGGCGATCTCAACAGCCGGCGCGGACGCGTGCAGGGTATGGAAACTGCGGGAACAGGAACCATCGTGCGCGCGCAGGTTCCCCTGGCCGAGATGCTCAGCTACGGGATGACGCTTACCTCGATGACGCAGGGCCGCGGCAGCTTCCGAATGGAAATGGACCACTACGACTTCGTACCGCCGGCGCTTGCAGAAAAAATCGCTGCATCGGCAAAGCATCACGTTGCTGCTGACGCAGAAGAGTAAGCTCAGGTCGTGCGGGCGCATGATGCGCCCTTCCGCACTTCGCACGGTCCTGCACTCGTGCCGCTAAACTGAAGTTTGCTGCGCTTTTTACACACCCTGCTGCGGTATTGGCACCTCCTGAGCCTGGATGCACCCACGGTCGCGGCGCTGTGGTGCTGGGCCTTCGGGCGCGCGGCACGGCTGTGGCTCGCGCCGTGGCTTCCCGTCGCCCTGGCGCTTGGAACATGGCTGTTCTATGTGGCCGACCGCCTGCTGGATGCGCGCCTTTCCTCGGCCGCCTCGCTTCAGGAGCGGCACCGGTTCCATGATCGTCACCGGCGAATCTTTCTGGGAGCCGCCGCGCCCGTCGCTGTGGCCCTGGCATTCCTCGTCTCCAAAATGCCGCGCTCTCTCATCGTGGACTACTGCGTACTCGGCGCACTGTCGCTGCTTTACCTGGTGCTGGTGCATCTTCCTGCGCGGGCATCAGGCAGATCGCTTCGCTATTTTCCGAAGGAGTTCGCCGTCGCGTTGTTATTTGCGGCCGCCTCTGCGCTGCCCGCCTGGGATGACGCACGGCGCCATGCGATGGGAATGCCGCGGCATCATCCGCTGCTGCTGCTTTGCCCGCTCTTTGCTGCGCTCTGCTGGCTGAACTGTGTCGCCATCGAAGATTGGGAGCAGCAGCGTGGCGGCCGTCGCATCCGGATGCTTGCGATGTTGACAATTGTCGCAAGCAGCGCCGCTCTCTCGGAGCTCATGAATCACCCGGCACGCTGGCTGGCCGTTGCCGTGATGCTGAGCGGTGTGCTCTTCGTGACGCTCGACCGTTCCCGGCTCACGGCTGCGGGCCGGCGTATCGCAGCCGATCTCGCGTTGCTGACGCCGCTCCTACTGCCAATCGCCGCACGACTGACGCGATGAGCGCACCAGCCAGATTCGGACGCCTCGCGCGCGCATATCGCTGGATGGAGTACTTGAGCTTCGGTCCATATCTGCAGCAATGTCGAATGTTGCGCATTGCGGAGATGGCGTCCTGCAGGCGAGCTCTAGTTTATGGCGATGGCGATGGCCGGTTTCTTGCGGCGTTGATTCGACGCGTGCCTCAGATCCGGATTGCCGCCGTCGATGCGAGCAGCGAGATGCTGCGCCGGGCAGGCCAGCGGCTGCCATCGGGTGCGCCCGTGCGGCTGGTGCAGGCGGATGCGCTTGCGTATGAGGCCGCCGCGCTCCCGGAAGCGCCATTCGATCTGATCGTCAGCCACTTCTTTCTCGACTGCTTCAGCGAAGAAGAACTAACCGCGCTTCTGACTCCCGTGAATCACGCAGCGGCGCAAGACGCAATGTGGGTGGTGTCCGACTTCGCGATTCCACAGCGACCCTTAGCACGGCAGGCCGGAAAGCTGATTATCGGCGGCCTCTATCTTGCCTTCGGGCTGTTAACCGGACTCGGCACGCGTCATCTGCCCGATCACGGACGCGTCATGCGCGAGGCGGGTTGGCGCCTCGACGACCGGCGCACTCTGCTGCTGGGGCTGCTGGTCAGCGAGCGCTGGCGCCGATTGCCATCCCGTCACAGCAATCGATGACTGCGGGAGCAACGCAATAACGAGCGTGGCGCCATCCTAATAACAATGCGCGCGCCACACTTCGATTCCGGCTCCAATTTCCTGTTGGGCGGCTTTCCCGGGAGTCCCCCGGATGTCGTGCCCGACCCGTATCCGCCGCCCAATCCGGAACCGGATGGGCCGGGGTTTCCCGAACCTGACCCCGATCCCGACCCGCTGGATCCCGAGCCTCGGCCTGTACCGGTGAACTACACCGCTTAGTGAACCTTGGTCTTCTTCTGCGACATCGGCGGGCAGTGAAGTATTGCGGTTCTTGAGCCATTCCAGCGTAACGCGTTGTTCTCGTCTTCTTCATAGCCTGCTCGGTTAGATCGGGCATGAAGATCTCGAGACCCGCCTGTGCGGTCATGCGGGTGTAGCCATTTACCAATTGCGTTTTGGTAGTTGACGAGGTCCAGGTCGAACCAAGCATCGTGGGATGCATCGATCATCGTCAGGTCGACGTGATGCATGGTCAGCTTGCCGAAATTGAGCGCGCCGTTGCGAAAGCGAAGAAAGTTATGCCACTGCGCGAGTTGCGTCGGATCATTAGGTACGTTGCCGTAGATGACTTCAATGTCGGGCACCTTTACTCGCACAGTAGTGAGTTGCCCGCGAATGTGCGGCGGCGGCAGCAGTTTTTCTGTGTCGAAGATGATGTCGTTGCCCGATATGGTCACGCCGGGCACGTTGGTGGAGTGCACAAGATCGGAGAGCTTGACGTCGAAGGTGCCCAGCAATCCCTTCACCGGAACCTTGAGCACCGAGATGTGCTGCACATGCAGGCGCACCAGGCCGTCCGGCGTGGCTGCGAGCGAGCCGAGGATCTCGATGGGCAGAGGGACGACCTTCTTCACCGTCCCACGAATCTTGACCAGCTCGCCATCCGGCTGAATGTCGATGTTCTTGAGCGGGGTGTCCTGGGCGGCGGTGGAATTGAGGTATTTGCAGATATCGCCGATGTTGGCGTGAATGACGCCCTTTTGGATCTGCAGGATGAAGGAGTCCGGGTCGTCAAACGATGGGTTCACGTTCGCTTTGGTTCGGACCATCTGGCCGGCGATCCAGACGATGTAGATGCGGAAGTCCGGCCCCTTGCGAAGCATGATGTTGTGGGCATAGACCAGCGTCGGCGACAGGTCATCGGCCGATGGAGTCTGAGAGGTGATCGAGGCTGTGTTTCCCGAAGAATTTGCGGCGCCCGAGGAAGCCCGTCTCGGAATTGCGAATCGTCCCAGCAGGCAGCCGAGAAGCAGCACGGCGATGATCAGCGCGATTACAGAGATGCGTCGAGCGACATTCACCGCGCCATTCTATCCGCGAATCGGGCAGCTCAGTAGAGCGGCACAGCCGGCTCGCTTTTCCACCCAAGCATAACCGGATTGTTACAATGAGGTTACAGACCGCCTTCTATGATCCTTTACATCCTTCGTCATGCCAGTGCCGGATCCCGCCGGCAGAATCCTCTTCTCGACCGTAAACGCGGCCTGGATAAAGAGGGCAAGCAGCAATGCCTGCTGATCGGCGCGTACCTGAACGCATTCGGCGTGACTTTTGACGCGATCGTCTCCAGCCCCCTGAAGCGTTCGCTGCAGACTGCCTCATTGGTGGCGACGGAGATCGGCTTTGAGCAAAAGATCGCTGCCGATGCGAGCCTGGAACCCAGCGGAAAATTCGCGGATTTCGAAGCCATGCTCGTGAAACATGCCGGCCAGGAGACAGTCCTGGTGGTGGGCCACAATCCGAATCTTGCGCAGTTCGCCGGGGCGCTGATCGCCGGCCAGCGCGGCGGACGGGCTAACTTGCGGCTGCGCAAGGGAGCCCTGGCACGCGTCGATGTGAGCCGGCGTCCGGCGCAGTTGCTGGGGCTGGTCGATACCCGGGCGCTGCGCCAGTTTCAGGCCAGCGTGGCGAAGAGCTCGCGACGGAAGACCTCGCGGAAATAGTCGGCTTCCTTGCGCAGCGACCAGAGCTCCAGCTCCGCGCCGGTGCGGCCGGGCTGAATGCTGAGCAGCACGCGCTTCGGATAGGCGCGGATTGTCACGCGGAGCACGTCGCTGGCGCGGTCCTGATTGAGTGCCACGGCGAGACGCAGCAGTACAATCGCGCGCTTCACATACTCGTGATCCGCGGCAGCGATGTAGCGGAAGGCGCGGTCCTGCGGTGCCGGCCGCGATTTGCCCAGATATCGCGCAATGCCGGAGACGATGGCGCGCTGTTGCGGCGTGAAGCCATAGAGCTCTGAGCCGGCGATCACATATTGCGTGTGGCGATGGTGGCCCTGGTAATTGATGTACTTGCCGACATCGCGCATCATGGCCGCGGCCTCCAGCCACTGGCGGTAGTCCGCGGGCAGTCCATGCATCGATTGCAGATCGCGGAAGAGCTGCGCCGCGTGTGCGCGCACCGGCTCTGCGCGTCGCGGGTCCACGCCATAGCGCTTGCAGGTGGCCAGCACGCTCTCCCAGCGGTCGTGCTCGAACTGCTGATGTGCGCTGGTGCGCGTGTCCTGCTCGGCCAGCATCTGCGCAAGAACGCCATCGCGCAGTCCAAGATCGGAGTAGCGAAAGCCGGGAAGTCCCAGATGCTCCATCAATTCGGCGTAGACTTCGGCGCCGGCCACGATGATCTCCGCACGGCGCGGGCCGACCCCAGGCAGCTTGCTGCGCTCCTGGTTGGTCATCTTGGGCAGCCTTGTGGCAAGACGACGCAGGGCGCGTGTCTCCACGATGCGGCTCAGTTTTTTCGAGCGCTTGGCCGGCCTGCCTCCGGATTTCGTCACGACGCTGCTGGCCTGCACCAGCGCCGCGGCCGTACCGGAAGTCGCAATGACCGGCACGCGCGACAACCCTGCGAACCGCTTGCCCGCGCGGCTTAGCTCGCGGCGGATGAATCGCTTCATCCGCGCCACATCTTCCGCTGCCGGCGGATCGAGCTCGTGCAGAAACTCCTCTGTCAGGCGTACGGCGCCCAGCGGCAGGCTCATGGTCTCAACGATGCGCCTGCGGTCCGACAGCGTGATCTCACAGGAGCCGCCGCCAAGATCGACCAACAGACAGCGACCCCGCGTGCCGCTCTCGCGCATGACGCCGCGATGGATCAGCCGCGCCTCTTCCAGTCCGGAGATGATCTCCAGGTCCCAGCCCGTCTCCGACTTAACCCAGGCGACAAAAGCCTGCGCATTGCGCGCATCGCGCAGTGCCGCAGTGGCAACCGCGCGCACGCGATCCGCTGCAGACTGCTGCACCGCCTTGTAGAAGCGCTTGAGTGCACGCAGGGTGCTGGCCATCGCGTCGGGCGAGATCATGCCGCTCTCAAAGACGCTCGCGCCCAGCCGCGTGACCTCGCGATCTTCATGCAGTACTTTAAGTCGGTGGTTTTCGATACGCGCGATCTTCAACCGGCAGGAATTCGATCCGACGTCGATCGCGGCAAACGTCTGCAGTCGTCGCATCAACTCTCCACTTCACTGGATTTTCGAGAGGCGGCACGCGGAGCACGCGCACGAACCGGCCGCAAAGCACGCCACTCCCCGACAAAGCGGCGGCCCATGGTCGTGGTCACGCGCAAAGCGCGGTCGAAGCCATGCTGCGCGCGCGCTTCAAGTTCGTCCTGCAACAATGCGCCGTCTTTTCCCAATGCTTCCTGCGCCTCTTCCGCCACCATCGCCCAGTCGTGCCAGTCTCCTATTGCGTCCTGCACACGCTTGATCGCTTTCGCCAGCGCCTGGGCCGCCTCATCTTTATCATCCGACTCTGCAACATAGCGCGCCTTCTTTGCGCCCTTGCGAAAGTCATGCAGGTTTTCCTTATCGAGGAGCGGCATCGCATCCATCAGCCGCAGGTAATCCTCCAGTGCCAGGCGAACTGCGGGCCGATGCGCGCGGCGCACGATAGAGCGCCGTTTTTCAATAGCGGCCATGAACTGCTGTTCTGCATCGAGCAGCCGCGTCGCGTGATCGTCGAGCGTGCTGCAGAGCGCCTGCGCGGCGGCCGAACGGCGATCCTTCAGCCAGGAATCGAGCGCACGTGCCTGCTCGATAATCGGCGTCACGTCTCCGGGTCCTGCAGCGGCAGATGCAGTTGCTTCGGTTAACTGCGCAGCGGGCGCAGTATCGGCTGCGGGAAGGAAGCTCTCCGCGAGCAGTTCGCGATGCACATCGAGATCGCGCACGGTCCCGGCGGCGCGGCGCACCTTCTTCAACTGCCGCAGCCAGGGCTGGCGCGCGTCTTCTGTCGTTCCGCCCAGGCCGCGCGCCCCAGCTTCCCGGGCCAGGGTCTCGAGCGTCGCCTCCACCCGCCGCGTGCCGGTGCGCAGGTGGTGGACCGCCTCTACCTTGGGCGCATCGCCGTGCTTCCGGCAGGCGTCAAGCCGCTCTCGCATCTCCGCCGCAACGGCGCGAAGATGCGCCAGCGCCGGCGGAGCACCGCCGCTCCGCGCGGTTGTCCCGGCTGATATTCTGCAGATTCCGTCATGTCTCGTCCCATCGTACTTCCGGTGCACACCGACGCTGCACCTGCCCGCTTTCTCTCCACACGCCGCGCCTGGACCATCCTCCTCCTGGTCTGGTTCGCCGTCCATTTTGCCGCGCTCTTTTCACCGCCATTGCTGGATGACGCCGACGCGGCGCACGCCAATGCAGCCCAGCACATGGCGCTCTCCGGCGATTGGGTGACGCTGAAGATCAACGGTATCCGGTATCTGGAAAAAGCGCCGTTTCCCTACTGGCTCACTGCCATCGACGATCACATCTTCGGCTATAACGTCTTTTCCGCGCACCTGCCCATGGCGCTGGGTGTGCTCGCGACCGCCCTGCTGGCGTGGCACTGGGGCCGGCGCGCGTTCGGTGAACGGGCCGCCTTTTATGCGGCGCTCGCGCTGCTGACCGGCGTCGGTGTGTTTCTCTTCACGCGCATCGACATACCGGAGGCGCTGCTCACCTTCTTCATCGGCCTCGCGCTGTACTGCTTCCTGATGGGACTCGAAGACCGCCGGCCTGCGCTCTTCTACGTAGAGCTGGGCGTCACTCGCGATCGCGACGCTGTCCAAAGGACTGATCGCTCCGGTCTTCTTCTTCGCCGCGGCAGCCTCCTGGCTGGCGCTCACCGGCGAATGGCGGCGCTGGCGCGAGATGCGGCTGCTGACTGGAATCCTGCTTTTTCTCGTCATCGCGGCGCCATGGCACATTCTCGCCGGGCTGCGTAATCCGGACCAGGGCAATCCTGTCGGCAACCATCCGACGTTCGGCCACGTGCACGGCTTCTTCTACTTCTACTTCATCAACGAGCACGTGCTGCGCTTTCTCGGCAAGCGCTACCCGGTGGACTACAACAAGCAGCCGGGATGGGTGTATTGGATCGGACAGATCGCGTGGCTGCTGCCGTGGAGCCTCTATCTGCCGCTGGTGATACGGCGCGCCTGGCGCACCCGCCGGCGGTGGGTCCGTAATTTGCATGCCGAGGGCGACGCGGCACGCTTTCGCAGCCGCAGCATCTGGCTGCTGTCGCTCTACGCCGGCTTCATGATGATCTTCTTTTCGATTTCGACCAATCAGGAGTACTACACCTTTCCTGCATATCTGCCGCTCCTGATGCTGACGGGTGCAGTGCTCGCGTCCTTCGAGCTGCGGGCAGAGCGCATCGACGAAGGCGCGCGGGAGGGCACGGACGGCTGGCTTCTCGGTGCGCACATCCTGTTCGCTGCTGTTGGAGTGCTTTCGGCTGCTGCGTTGAGTTATGGGCTCTGGACCTCCCGCAATCTGCCATTCGTGCCCGACATCGGCACATTGCTGGCGCATCGCGGCGTGGGTAATTACTCGCTCTCGATGTCGCACCTCTTCGACTTGACGGGGCCATCATTCGCGGCGCTTGCGGCTGCCTGCGGCGATCGCCGCCAGTCGTCCTGCTCGTGGGTCCATTGCTGGCACTGCAACTGCGAAAGAAGAAGCGGCACTTCGAGGCCACGATGTCGGTCTCCTTCACGATGGCGATCTTCCTCATCGCGGCGCATATTGCCTTTGTGCGTTTTGCGCCGATGCTTTCCTCTGAGCCCATGGCGGCAACCATCAATCGCATCGCCGGTTACCCAGCCAGCGAGAGCGCCTCCGACCCCGCTGCGATGCGTGCGACGTTGATCATTTATGGCGATCAATCGGATGGAGCGTCGGTGCTCTTCTACACGCGGCGTCAGGCGCTGCTGGTGCACGGCCGCTCGTCCACCATGCTGTGGGGCTCGATGTGGCCGGATGCGCCGCACGTCTTTATCGATGACAAGCAGCTCACGTCGATCTGGGGTACGGGTAATCGCAAATTTCTTTTTGCGCAAGGCGGAACGGCGCGATCAGGTGGAGGCGGTGCTGGGGAAACGGCTGATCCCGATTCAGGAGCTCGCGGACAAGACGCTGTACACGGACCGGCCGCTGTGAAGGATAGCTCTAGACAATAAGCGGCGATTCGCGCTTGGCGGGCTCGGCCTCCGCTTGCCCGGGTAACGCGTGCACACTGCGCATGTAGCCGCCCTTTTCCAGTGTGTACTCTTCGCCGCGCCACAGGATTTTATTGCTGCCGTAGCTGGCGCACCAGAAGCAGAAGCCCATGAGATCGCGCAGAGGAAAGAGCAGCATAGTGCGCGCGAGGGCGCGCTCCTGCACGACAGTTGCGCCGACAACGGCGGCCAGCAGCATTCGGTTCACGATTCCCCATGCCAGTGAGATGGCGGCGATCCATGGCCAGTGCAGGAAGATCGCAGCGGCGCAGGCCAGCAGCGCAAAGGGCATGCTGTAGGTGAGCGAGGTGCCGAAGTGGCCTTTGGGCCGCGAAAAGCGCGTGCTCTTGCTCCAGCGCACCTGGTGCTGCATGGAGGCCAGGAAGCCGGTGTTTAGCACAATGTGGTCGATGGCGTGTTGCGAAAAGACCACGCGGTGTCCCTTGGCCGCGACCAGATTGCCGAGAAGAAAATCATCCGCGCAATATTGGCCGAGAACGCGGAAGCCACCTATCTCCTGCACACAGCCGCTGCGCACCGCCATGGTCGGGCCCAGCGCGAACTGCATGCCCTCAAGCATGTTGGCCACGAGCACACCAGCCGTCATCTCGATCGACATGCCGGCGCCTTCGAGTTGCGCCCACAGCGCGGCTGCGTGGCGGTTGCCAACGGCAGGCGCCGGACTCGGCACGCCGCGGTACGGGCAAGTGACCAGACCAACCTTTTTGTCGGCAAATGGCGCCACTACTGCACGCAGATATTCCGGGCCAACCCGCACATCGCTGTCGCTGACAACGAGGATGGCGTGCTTTGCAAATTGCGCCATGCGCTCCAGCGACGCGACCTTAGCGTTCGCGAACGGCGGCTCACCGCTGACGACAAAGCGCGACGGGATGGCTGGATGGCGCGCCGCGACCTCCCGCGCGATCTGTAGACCCGCATCGTTCAGCGTGCGCGCACAGAAGAGGATTTCGTAGGCGGGATATTCCTGCTGGAAAAATCCTTCGAGATGCTCGGCGAGATTGGGCTCGAGTTCCGTGCAGCGGTTTGAGCAGGCTGACCGGGGGCGTGAACGACGGATCGGCCGCTGCCCGCTGCCGGCGAAAGTGACGGGCTCCTGCGACCACCATAAGGCTGTAAACGGTGGAGGTGACCAGTCCAAAGACGCCCAGAGCGAGCAGGAGAAGAAGCATCAAGATACAGTTCACCTGATAACTGAGATAGCTGCTAGTTAGACTACTCCCGCAATTCCTGCCATAGGAAAGTGTCCTACGCCGGTTTTTGTGCCGGCACACATCTGAAAGCGATCGTAAGTCATTGCGCTTCTAGCGTTTGCGCTCGCGCGGAGTCGGATCGATGACCGGCTTTCGCAACGGCACGATCGCCGCCTCGTTCGCTCCCGGGAAGCCCTGCTGGATGTGCTGGAGCATCTCCGTCCGGACGTAGTCGACGAAGCTCTGCATCTGCCGGTTCATCTCCTCCATGCGCTCCCGCATCTGCAGAATGATGGCGATTCCGGAGATATTGACCCCCAGATCGCGAGCCAGGTTCAAGATGAACTCCAACCGCTCCAGGTCTTCATCCGTGTACAGGCGTGTATTGCCCTCCGTACGGGACGGCTTCAGCAGCCCCTCGCGCTCGTAGAGGCGGAGGGTTTGCGGGTGAATCTCGTACATCTCCGCCACAGCGGAGATCATGTAGGCGCCTTTGGATCTGCGTTTCGTCGGCATTGTCTGTTCTAGGATGGCGCGGGCGAGCCGCTGAAGCGGGAATCGCTCTCCTGCGCCACCGGATGGCTGAAGTGTACGCGGTTCCGGGCCGTCCCGCGCCAGCGCGATCCGGCGCGTATCCGGTATGGCATGAGGATGTCGGCACAGTAACCGTCCCAGGCTTCGAGATGGAGCCGCACAGCCAGTGAGCGCTCTCCGGAGCCGCTGCGGCCGTATAGCACCGGAGCCGCCAGCAGGACTGCGGCAAGCTCGCCCTGTTGCCAGAGGGTCTGTAACTCGGTAACCAGGACGGCCTCCTGCTGGGCTACAGATTGACTTGCAAGGTCTCCGGCCGAGTTTCCGGAACGGAATTTCGGCTCCGGATCTCCCCTGCAGAGCCATGCGGCTGCGGCGGGAATTCGGCCTGTTTTTTGGAGCTCCGCCTCAGCCCACGGCATGACTCTGTTCACTAAAAGTTGCAAATCGGGAGGAGTGTGTAGTTTTGGGCTCATTTCCATTCTTCGGTAACTGAAAAAACTGATTACTTGCTGGTGCTTGCCGAAACTTGCGGGCACACTTCAGTCATGAAGAGCCTCCGGTCCTCCCTCACCGCATTCGCCTTCGCAACAGCATCGATCTTTACCCAGCCGGTCCAGGCTCAGCAAGGCTGGGCCCCGACGCCCGCCGATTATCCAGCCGTTAAGGTTCCGGTGGGATTGACGACCGAACCGGTCATCAATAGCCCCGCTAAGGCCTATTTCCGCACGCGTCTGCGCGAGGGCTCGAGCCGGGGCAGCAACTTTGGCGGCCACTATGCGCTGCTCCAGTGGGGCTGCGGCGACGGCTGCACCACCTTCTTCATCGTCGACGAATTGAACGGCAGTGTCTATGAGCCGGGCTTCAATTTGACCGCTCCCAAGGGGGGCGCGGACGAGACAATTGGCTTTGAGTATCGGCCAGATAGCCGCCTGCTGGTGATGCAAGGCTGCCATGGCAACTCTGCCAGCACTTGCGGTAAGTACTACATGCTCTGGACTGGGTCGAAGCTGGAAATGCTGGATCGCGAGCCCCTGACTACCACCATTGCGGCAGTTGGCGGCATGCAATAGGCAGTTTCGAAATAGGAAACAGGCGGGAGAGGCGTCGCCTCTCCCCCTGTTTTTTTTTCTTCGATCTGTGCCGCAGTTTTCCTGCCTTAGACCTTGCTCCAGAGAGCGGCGCGAGGATCGTCCGGGTTCAGTTGGGCGAACTCCCGCAGAATTTCCTTAGAGCGCTCGTCACGGAGCTGCGGGACGGTAATCTCCACCGTAACGATCTGATCGCCGCGGTGCCCCTCCTTCGAGGCGGATGGCACCCCCTTCTCCCGCATGCGCAGCTTCTGCCCGCTCTGCGTGCCAGGCGGAATGCGCAACTGTGCCCGGCCGTCGATGGTCGGCACCTCGATCTTCGCGCCGAGCGCCGCTTCGTCAACCCGGACGGGCACGGTGACCTCGATGTTGTCGGCCACGCGAGTGAAGACGGGATGAGGTCCGGAGCGGATGATGAGGAAGAGGTCGCCTGCCGGGCCTCCGTTAACGCCTGCGTTTCCTTTGCCTGCCAGTCGAATGCGTTGGCCGTCACGGGTGCCGGCCTTGATACGGAACTCGATGGTTTCGGTGCGCTGCACCGTGCCTTCGCCGTGGCATGTGGGGCAGCTTTCCTGGATGCGGCCGGAACCTCCGCAGCGGGGGCACTGGATATTGAACTTCATGCGGCCACCCATCTGCGTCACGTGGCCGGTGCCATGGCACTCCGGGCACTGCATAGGAGCGCCGGATGAGGCTTTGCCGTGGCAGGTGGGACATGTCTCCTGGCGAAGGATCTGGAGCCGCGCGGTACCGCCGCGAACCGCGGTCCAGAAATCCACGTTGACGGTGTATTCGAGATCCGTGCCGGGTTGAGGGCCTTGCTGCGGCTGCTTGCCACCAGGTTGATTGAAGATGCCCGAGAAGATGTCGCGGAAGCCTCCCCAGCCACCGCCGGGCGTACTCGATCCTGTCTGGTGCGGTCCGGAAGAAGGAGCAGCTTCGAAATTCGAGAAGTCGAAGCCCTCAAAGTCGAAGGGCACACTCTGCGGACCAGCGCCGCCGCCGGGACGCGAACGTCCATAGCCACTGCGCGCTGCGGCCTCAGCCTGCGCAGGATCGATTTGATCGGAGTAGAAGCCGAGCTGATCGTAGATCTTGCGCTTCTTCTCGTCGCTCAGGATGTCGTTGGCTTCGGAGATCTCCTTGAATTTCTCTTCCGCCTTCTTGTCGCCGGGGTTTACATCGGGGTGGTATTTACGCGCAAGTTTGCGGAAGGCCTTGCGGATATCTTCCGCTGTGGCCGTCTTCTTCACACCGAGTAAGCCGTAGTAGTCCTTGTTTTGTGTCGATGGCATTGTTTATGTGTCGATCAGGATACTGCTCAAAACAACCCCATCCCAGACTCGCCAGGATGGGGTTCGTAGATTTCCAAGGCTTTAATTCCAGACCAGTCTGGCTTCGACCGGCTCCATCCGCCAGAAAATATCCGGCTCGGCGCGGTGCATCTGCGCGCAGAACTTCTCCGCTTCCGACTTTGAATTGAAGAGCACCTTGTTCAGAATCTGACCGGCGCGCCATTGCACGCAGCGCCACATGGTATTTGTCATTGTCTGATCCCCTTCGGCAGACCTCGCCGTGCCCGGTGTGCCGCCCTTTGTATGTCCATTCCTCTGCTGCATGTTGTCCCCTGCTGTTGTACTTCTCCATTTATCGGCCGGATATCGCAAGGGGCGCTCACAATCGCTGCGAGCGCCCCTTACCTTCGCCCTGGCAGACGCCTTAGCGGTCATCTGCCAATGCGTTACTTCCGACCATTTACTTCTTGTCTTCGACGTCCACGTACTCCGCGTCGATAACGCCTTCGTCCTTCTTGGGCTCCTCTGTGGTTCCAGCAGCAGCCTGTGCGCCATCGGTGGGAGCGGCATTCGCCGTGGCCTTGTACATGGCCTCGGCCAGCTTGTGCGAGGCAGCGGTCAGTTTCTCCCGCGCCGCGTTCAGCTCGCTTGCGCTCGGCGTGCCTTCCAGTGTCTTCTTAGCATCGGCCAGAGCAGACTCCACATCGCTCTTCTCCGAGCCGGAGACCTTGTCACCGCTCTCCTTCAACATCTTTTCGATGTTGTAGACCATGTTGTCAAGACCGTTGCGAGCTTCGATCTGGTCGCGCTTCTCCTTGTCCTCGGCGGCGTGGGACTCGGCATCGCGCGCCATGCGCTCCACCTCATCCTTGCTCAGACCCGAAGACGACGTGATGGTGATCTTCTGATCCTTGCCGGTGCCGCGGTCCTTTGCGAGCACATTGAGGATGCCGTTGGCGTCGATATCGAAGGTGACTTCGATCTGGGGCACGCCGCGCGGAGCCGGCACGATGCCACCCAGCTTGAACTTGCCCAGCGTGCGGTTGTCGGCCGCCATCGAGCGCTCGCCCTGCAGAACGTGAACTTCCACCTCGCTTTGGTTGTCCGCGAAGGTCGAGAAGGTCTCGGTCTTCTTGGTCGGGATGGTGGTGTTGCGCGCGATCATCGGCGTCGCAATGCCGCCAGCCGTCTCGATGGCCAGAGTCAGCGGTGTCACATCGAGCAGCAGCAGGTCCTTGACCTCGCCAGCCAGAACACCTGCCTGTACTGCCGCACCGATCGCGACGACTTCATCGGGGTTCACGCCGCGATGCGGCTCCCTGCCGAAGAGCTGCTTTACCAGTTCCTGGATCTTGGGCATGCGGGTCTGTCCGCCAACCAGGACTACTTCCTGAATCTGGTCTGCCTTCACACCGGCATCGGTCAGCGCCTTGCGGCAAGGCTCGAGCGAGCGCTGCAGCAAGTCATCGACGAGCTGCTCCAGCTTGGCGCGGGTCAATTTGCGAACGAGATGCTTCGGTCCCGAGGCGTCCGCGGTGATGAAGGGCAGGTTGATTTCCGTCTCCATGGCCGTAGAAAGCTCGATCTTGGCTGCCTCGGCGGCCTGTTTCAGACGCTGCAGGGCCATCTCGTTGCCCTTGGAGCGCAGGTCGAGCCCCTCGTCCTTCTTAAACTCATCGATCAGCCAATCGACGATGCGCTGGTCGATGTTGTCGCCGCCCAGATGCGTATCGCCGTTGGTGGACTTCACCTCGATGACGCCTTCCCCGACCTCGAGGATCGAGATATCGAAGGTGCCGCCGCCAAAGTCATAGACCGCGATGGTTTCGTCCTTCTTCTTGTCGAGGCCATAGGCGAGCGCTGCCGCCGTCGGCTCGTTAACAATGCGCTTGACATCCAGACCGGCAATGCGGCCAGCGTCCTTCGTAGCCTGCCGCTGTGCATCATTGAAGTACGCAGGCACGGTAATGACAGCCTCGGTCACCGTGGTGCCGAGATAGCTCTCCGCCGCCTGCTTGAGCTTCTGCAGGATCATCGCCGAGATTTCGGGCGGGGTGTAGTCCTTGCCCTGCGCCTCCACGACGACATGGTCGCCCTGCTGCTTGACTCTGTAGGGCACCATCTTCATTTCGTCGCTGACTTCGTCGGCACGGCGGCCCATGAAGCGTTTGATCGAGTAGATCGTGTTCTGCGGATTGGTTACCGCCTGGCGCTTTGCCGTCTGTCCGACGAGCCGCTCGCCGGTCTTGGTGAAGGCAACAATCGAAGGGGTGGTGCGGTCACCCTCCTGGTTAGGGATGACCTTGGGCTCGCCGCCTTCCATAACGGCCACCACGGAATTGGTGGTGCCCAGATCGATACCGATAATCTTTGCCATAGCTCTCCTGACCTCATCGCTCGTGCGCGTTTCGTCCACTGTCGCACTTGAGTGACTTACTGTCAATCAATCTGATGCGGAAAACATAGGGAAGGATTCTGCGAGTTTTAACAAAGCTTTAGGATCAGAACGAGCGGACGGGCCGGACATCGAGCGAGATCCTCTCGCCCGACTAAATGTCTAACTAAGAACGACTTATGCCAGCTGCTGGCGAGCATATCGGTCAATGGTAACGGCAATGGACGGCTCGTTCACCGAGCTTCGCTGGCAGCGATGCCGAGGACCTTTTCAATCGGCGCGAACTCGTAGTTCGCCTCGTCGTAGACCAGAACCCGGCCGTTCCCGATGTTATAGATCCAGCCGTGCAGACGAACCGTCCCCGAGGCCAGGCCGGCGGCTACCCCTGGGTGGGTGCGCAAATGCTGTAGCTGCAGCAGAACATTTTCCTCGATCAGGGCGCGGGTCATGTGATCGCCCGAGGAATTCGGGTATTTGGCCCGGACTACTCCTAATGCCGCATCGGCATTGCGCAGCCAGCTTTTGACGGTAGGCATGGAGGCAAGAGTGGGCGACTCGCGATCACGCAACGCCTTCATCGCGCCACAGTCCGAATGCCCGCACACGATGATGTCCGTCACCTTGAGCGCGATGACGGCGTATTCGACGACAGCGGAGACACCGCCGAGCATCTCGCCATAAGCAGGGACGATATTGCCTATGTTGCGGCAGATGAAGAGATCGCCCGGATCGGTGTGCGTAATGAGAGAGGGATCGATGCGGCTGTCGGCACAGGTGATGAAGAGGACTTGTGGGTTCTGCTTGTTCCTGAGTTGCTCAAAGAGCTCGCGATGCTCCGGATAGACCTCTTCACTGAAGTGCCGGTAGCCCTCGATCACCTTGGCGATGCCGTCGTTTTCTGACATACGTTCCTCCCGCATGAACATGGACTGCGCTCGATCCTTATCACAATGGACGCGGTCCAGTATGACCCGTGACGTGTATAGAAATCCAATTGGGAATCGCAGGGGTAGAACACACTGGTTACGACTGGTTCTTGATACTCTCCCAACCATGCGCCCTGCGATGGTTCTGCTTGCGATTGCCTCCCTGCTGGTTGGCACGCTTTCCCCGACGCTTTCTGCCCAGACTACAAACACGCTCGATGCGGCCACCGCTGCGCGGGTGGATGAGGCAGTGACAAAGGTGATCGCCGACACCGGGATACCCAGCGCCTCGGTTGCTCTTGTGCAGCACGGCGACATCGTTTACCTGCATGCCTACGGAAAGGCGCGGCTGGAGCCGCCGATGGCGGCGACCACGGAGATGCAGTACTCGATCGGATCGGTGAGCAAGCAGTTCACGGCGGCACTGATCCTGATGCTGGTGGAAGACGGCAGGATGACGCTGGACGATCCGGTCGGAAAGTATCTGCCGCACCTGACGCGCGCTAACGAGGTGACGGTGCGGGAGCTGTTGTCGATGACAGCGGGCTATCAGGACTTCTGGCCGGAAGACTACGTGATGACCACGATGATGGTGCCTACCACGGCGCAGCACATTCTGGATGTGTGGGGCGAAAAGCCGCTGGACTTCGAGCCGGGCACGCAATGGCAGTACTCGAATACGAATTACGTCATCGCGGGACGGATTGCGGAGATCGTTGGCGGCAAGCCGCTGGTCGAGCAGTTGCGCGCGCGCATCTTCGACCCGCTGCACATGACCGGCGTGCGCGATCAGGACGCGAGCCATCTGCCGCCGAGCGATCCAACGGGCTACTACCAGCACGCGCTGGGGCCGCTGCGTGCGGCTCCGCTGGAAGGCACTGGATGGATGTTCGCGGCAGGGGAGCTGGCGATGTCGCCACACGATCTGGCGCTTTGGAACATCAGCATGATGAACCGGTCGTTAATGAAATCGGAGTCCTACGACGCGATGTTCACCAACATGAAGCTGAAGAACGGTAAGCCGACTGGCTACGGACTGGGCGTGCAAGTGGGTGAGCGCGACGGACAGCATGCGATCTCGCATAGCGGAGAAGTATCGGGATTCGTGTCGCAGAACACTGTCTATCCCGATAGCAAGGCGGCGGTGACAGTGCTGACGAATATTGACGCCTCGAGCGCGGCAGCGGCGATCGCTCACGCGCTGGCGCCGATCGTGCTCTCTTCTGGCAGGAATGGAGCGTCCGCGGCTGAGACCCACGCGGCCGAAGCACGTGCGCTGAAGATATTCACCGGTTTGCAAAGCGGAGAGCTGGACCGCTCACAACTGACAACACTGTGCAACAACTACTTCACTGAGGAGGCGATTCAGGACTTTGCTTCCAGCCTCAAGCCGCTCGGATCACCGCAGAGCTTCAACCAAGTAGCCGCGGAGCCACGCGGCGGCATGATGTTTCGCGCATTCCGCGTGGAATTTCCCAATCGGCGACTCACGGTGACGACATACGAAGAGCCGAATGGAAAGCTGGAGCAATATCTGGTGCTGCCTGCCGGAAACTAACGCCGGCAAAGCTGGCGCGTCGCCTGAGATCGCGAGAGCGCAACCTTGCGACCAATAGCCTGCTGTGCGAGACTGACGCTGGCATCGTGACAGCGGCCAAGCTGGCTGAACCCTCAGCCGCCTGCTGCACAGCAAGCCGGGATGGCGGAACTGGCAGACGCAGCGGACTCAAAATCCGCCGATCTGCGGATCGTGGGGGTTCGACCCCCCCTCCCGGCACCAACAAAACAAAGAGTTTATGGTGATTTTGGCCTCTCGACTCCGAGAGGCCAAAATCGTTTGGTGGCTGTTCTGATGGCTGTTGGTTTCTCGTGCTTCAAGACCGTGGTCTGTTGGTCGGCGATCTACTGACCGTGTAGATTTGAGTCTAGCGTATCGTTCTCATATTGAGTACAATTGTTCTCGTAATGAGTACACACGACACATCGCTGGGGAATCTTCTTTTCGGGCAAACCAGGGGTCGCATCCTAAGCGCCTTGTATGGCACGCCGGACGAGGCTTTCTTCGTTCGTCAGATAGCCCGCATTGTCGATGTCAGCGTCGGCACTGTTCAACGGGAGTTGACTACCCTTGCCGAGGCGGGCCTTCTCCTTCGAACACACACAGGCAATCAGGTCTTTTACCGTGCGAACCGTGATCACCCGGCGTATGCGGAGCTGCATGCGCTTCTCGCCAAAACCGCTGGTGTATTCCACCAGCTTGCGGAAGCACTCGCTCCTTTGGCAAAGAGAATTCAATTTGCATTTGTCTACGGCTCGTTTGCACGCGGAGACGAAAACGCAGCGAGCGACATCGATCTGATGGTCGTTGGCTCTGTTAGCCTCGATGAACTGCTGGAGCAACTCTCGCCTGTGGAGCGCGTCCTACGCCGTCCTGTAAATCCCACTGTTTATTCTGAGAAGGAATTGAGAGAGAAGTTGCAACGAAATAATCACTTCCTGAAGTCCATTCAGAAAGGCAAGAACCTCTTCCTGATCGGAGACGAGCATGAGTTTGGACAGTTACGTTGAGAACGCATGGCTCAAGAAGGAACCGACGAGTTCCCAGGAGATCGCGGACCAGCTGGGCATTGTCGCCCGATGTATGAAGGATGCGGGCGTTGAAGGCATTTCCGATGACCTTCGCTTCTATACAACTTTCAACGCCTTGCTCGCGCTTGCCAATACCGCGTTACGTGCCTGCGGATATCGCACTACGAATCAGCCGGGCCATCACATGCGGACGATTGAGACGCTGGAATACACCATCGGAGCGGATAGCAAGACAATTCGCAAAATTCTGGCTTTCTCCAAAAAGCGCAACATCGCAAGCTACGACTCGGCCGGAAGCGTCTCGAATGAGGAACTCAAGCAAATCCTCGCGACTGCTGAGAGTCTGCAACATGCCGTCCAAACCTGGTTGAAGACGACTCACGCCGAACTCTTGAAGCAATGAATCTACGAATACGAATCCGAGGACTGGGAATACCGGCACGGGCAGCTCTTTTCTGTACCGGTTCAACGACTCGACTGCTCTCAACCCACCCCAATCAAGATGCAGATCCGAAACCAGGTGAACCGAATGACATTCTCCGGATAACCAGAGCGTAGCCGAGCCCGGGCGGGAGTCAAGGCCGCGCTTACGCGCGCTGCTTCGCGGTCGCAGAACCTTGACACCGGCCTCTGTACCTCGGCAAATCATCCCAATATCCCGGGAATGTCTTCTTCTCAGAGGCGGCTATTTAGAACTTGAGGCAATCCGCTCCACAACAGACAACCTGTGTGCTGGCGATAGATGGCTATAACGCGCCGACATCGTGATCGTCTTGTGCCCCGCCGCTTCCTGAATCTCCTTGATGCTTGCCCCCGCCATCGCCAGCCAGGAACAGAAAGTGTGCCGGTTGCAGTGCCAGACGTATCCGCTGATGCCGGCCTCCTCCAGACAGGGCTGGAACCATGATCGCGTATCGAATCTTCTCTTGTTTCCCTCGCGTGGAAAGACAGGATCGGAAGCGTGCCGCTTTGGACGCCGGAGGGATTCGAGGGCCGCAACTGCATCGGAATTCAAATGGACCGCTCGGGCCGAGCCGTTCTTGGTTTTCGTTAGTTCAATCGTTCGGCGATCAAATTGGACTTGTGACCAGGTGCAGGAATACTGCTCGCTGAGGCGCATTCCGGTGTGAACGCTCGCTACAAACTCAGCCAAATGCTCAGGAAACCGCTTTGCGATCACTTTATGCAGCCGGTCGTATTCCTCACGGCTGAGAAAGCGCAACCGGCCCCCGCCCTCTTTGCGCTGGCGAACGAGTCGGGCAGGATTGACCGTGACTTTGCCGTTGCGAATGCCTTCCCGATAGCACAGGGAGATGAAGGCCTTGTAGCGATTGGACGTGGCCGGCGTTTTGGAGTGCCCGCGAAGCCAGCGTTCCAATTCCTGTGGCGTCAACTCGGCAGCGGGGCGGGATCCTAATGCGGCGGTGACAATGGCTGCCTTGCTTTTGTAGCTCCGATTGTCTTTGTGATGCGCAACGAACTCCAGTGCATCGTCGATCAGCTCCGCCAAGGTGACGACCTTGCTGTTACGCAACTCGGGCAGCTTTCGCCCCGCTACGGCATCCGCCTTGCGCGATTGATACAGCTTGATGGCGTCCGACTTCCGCCCGACCTTTTCGCGGTGCCGCTTTCCCGCCGCGTAGTAGTGAATCCACCAGATGCCGCTACCCGCCGGGTTCTCGTATACGCCACGCATTAAACCCTCCCAAACCGATGGCTGTTTGGTCGGATAAGCATATCATTTAATCCGAAATAACAGCCATCTATCGATCAGCGACGTGGCTGGCATGGATGACAAGCTCGAC
>CAVWNU010000023.1:0-114761 GCA_963756435.1 uncultured Acidobacteriaceae bacterium
GAGCAAACGCGATCGCTTCGGCTTCTGTTTCCCGCATAACCTTGGTGGTGGCGGTGCGGCGGTCGGCTTTGTGAACATTTCGTGTGCCAGTTCATGCACAAGGGTCGAGAACTCTTCGGCCTTCGATTGTCCAGACAGAATCGCGATCCGTCCGCCATAGCTCATGCCGAGCGCAGGAGCGATCTTTTAATGACGGCAAAGGACTTATGAGTCGGTTAAATCGGCGAAACCGGCCCAATTGGCGCACTTTGCCGCAAAAATGCCGCAAACCTCTTACTGATCCAATCAAGTGGGCCAGGGCTGGCCGTGGCGGAACAGCCCACCTCTCTTCTCCGTTCGAAACGGCGGTTGCGGAGTTCGTTTCGCGGTGCTGCAAACGAAACAACATGCCTAGATAGACTGTCGAAGTCATGGCGTCGAACTGGCTGATATGGGATGCCAAGCCGGCTTGAGCAACGTCGCTATGCCGACTCTGGTTACGCTCTGCGTCACGCGTTGAGCGAAGCCGCGACGGTCGGTGGGTTATTGCCAGTCTGCGTCGGCACAGTCGCTTCCTGAGGGCACGGCCAGGGACGGCGAGGCCTTCATGGGCTATTGCGGCGACTCGCTCCGGTCAAAGCTTCGATAATGTGACACTCGGCCATGGGTCTGCTGCCATTACAGGATGAGCGGATGCGTCGTAGCTCTGTCGCCAACCGTGTGAGATCGGTCAGCTTCTTCTCGACATAATCGAGATGCCGTTCGGCGATCACGCATATGTCCTGACAGGAGTCGGAGTCTTGGGCGGAAAGCCGCAGCATGTCCCGAATCTGATCGAGCGGGAAGCCCAAGTCGCGGCAGCGGCGAATGAACCGCAGCCGCTCCATATGCTTTCGGGTGTAGATGCGGTAGTTTTTCTCTGTTTGTTCAGGATCGGCCAACATACCGATTTGTTCGTAGTACCGGATGGTGACGATCTTGACGCCTGTCGCTTTGGCCAGCTCTCCGATATTTAGGTGGTCGCTCATACCAGGTTGACCCTATAGCGACTATAGACCCTACGCTGAAGGCATGAGACACGCGTTTGCGGCACTCCTTGGCTTTCTCGCCATAGCCGCACTGGGACAAACACTGGAAACGACGATCCGGGTCGAGGTGAAGACGGAGGCAGGTCCTGTAAGCGATGCAACAGTGACAGCGAGCGGGAAGAGCCTGTCTACCGGAGAGGATGGCGTCGCCGTTTTGCCCAGTTCCCCGGGTCAGATCGACGTTGCGGTGAAGAAGGACGGCTTCTTTCCCGTCCATACCATCGTCACTGTCGCGAAGGCGCAGCAAACGCAAGTCGAGATCGAACTGAAGCCCGAGAAGGGCGAGGAAGAACAGGTCACCGTCTATGCGACCCGCACGAACGCACGGCTACAGGATTTGCCGCTGCATGTCGAGGTTGTCTCCAGTGACGAGATCAACGAAGAACTGGCCATGCGGCCCGGCGACATCAGCATGATGTTGAACGAGATGGGTGGCATGCGGGTGCAGACAACCTCACCGGGCCTCGGTGCTGCCAGCGTTCGCATGCAGGGAATGCGGGGACGATATACGGCGTTCCTCTCGGACGGACTGCCTCTCTTCGGCCAGCAAGGCGCGGGTCTCGGGTTGCTGCAGATACCGCCGATGGACCTGGCCCAACTGGAAATCATCAAGGGCAACGCCTCCGCGCTGTACGGCAGCTCGGCCATGGCCGGCGTCGTCAACCTCATATCGCGGCGGCCCACCGAAAAGCCTATACGCGAGTTCCTCATCAATCGATCGTCATTGGGCGCCACTGACGGATCGTTTTTCCTGGGCTCGCAGTTCACTCCGCATTGGGGTGCAACTCTGCTGGGCGGCGGTTACGGCCAGGAGACGCAGGACCTCAACCACGATGGCTGGGCGGACGTGGCCGGCTACGGACGCGGAGTCATTCGGCCACGACTATTCTGGGATAACAAAAAAGGCGGAACGGGCTTTATCACGAGTGGAGTCACTTATGAGGATCGGACAGGAGGAACTATCTCCGGAAAGGTCCTGCCCGAGACAGGTCGTCCCTATACGGAAGCGCTCAAGAGCGCTCGCTACGATCTCGGCGGCAACGTGCAGTGGGTTCTGCGAGGCCGTTACGTCCTGATGACTCGCTTCGCTGCGTCGGACCAGGATCACCGGCACCAGTTTGGGGAAGACGTCGAGAAGGATAGGCACGATCTGAGTTTGGTGAAGTTTCATTAAGAGGAACCGCAGGCAAGAACACCTGGGTTGCGGGTTTCGCAGATCAGAGAGACGGGTATCGCGCACATGATGTTCCCCGTTTCTCATACACCTACGTTGCACCCGGAATCTTTGCACAAGACGATATCGAGCTGGCGCCTTGGGTGAGTATGTCCGCGAGCGCCAGAGTCGATTTCCAAAACGTATACGGCACGTTTTTCAGTCCACGGCTTTCTGCACTCTTTCGCAAGTCGGGCTGGACTAGCCGCATTTCCGCAGGGCAAGGCTTCTTTGCTCCGACGCCGCTGACCGAAGAGACGGAAGCAGCGGGTCTCGCGAGACTCGTGCTTCCCGCACCGCTCAGAGCAGAACGCGGCCGCAGCGCCTCGGTAGACCTGTCGCGGAGCTTCGGCCCAGTCTCTGTGACCTCCACGTTCTTTGCATCGAACATCGACCATCCTGTCTACGTCGATCGCGGTGCAGTCTACGAAATCATTCAATCTGCTTGGACCAACGAGAGACCGCGGAGTCGAATTGCTGGGCACGTATCGGAGAGCTCCATTTTCAGTCACGGCAACCTATACCTATGTGCACACCAGCGAGCTTGAGCCGGTGGTGGGCCGTGTCGAGGTTCCCCTCACTCCGCAGCAGAACTTTGGTGCGGTGGCCATGTGGGAGAAAGAGGGCTCAATGCGGATCGGCCTCGAGTACTACTACACAGGAGAGCAGCGGCTGGAGTACAACCCTTACCGCGATGTGTCTATTCCGTACTCGCTCGTGGGAGCAATGGGCGAGGGCAAGATTGCGGCGCACGTGAAGCTCTTCCTGAATCTGGAGAACCTGACAAATGTCCGCCAAACACGTTGGGACCCTCTGCTGCTACCCTCTCGCGAGTCGGATGGGCGGTGGACCGTAGACGCTTGGGCCCCTCTTGACGGACGTGTCATCAATGGCGGCGCGCGTTTTACGTTCTAGGCTCGTGCTGGTTTGTTTGATCGATGATTGCTGTGAGAATTTGTTGACGCTGTAAAGATGGGCACGGAGATCCAGACGCAGTGATTGCCCATACCACGGCGCGGCACCGAGCTTGAGCAATGGCCACTTGGCGGGTTCGCCTACGCTTTCGTTTGGCTATGATTGAAATGGCCGCGTATGAAACCAAAGGACCGCAGTTCATCGAATCTCAATCCAATAATTCAAAACGAAGAGGTCTTCTCAGAGATCCTGCAGTTGATAGGTGCGGCACGTCAAAGGGCTTTCCACGCCGTCAATACTGAATTGATTGATCTCTACTGGGAAGTGGGCGCGACCATTAGTCGCAAAATTGAAACCGCGGAATGGGGCGACGGTGTGGTCGATCAGCTTGCGAGCTTCATCGCAAGGACACAACCCGGACTGCGTGGCTTTACTCGCGCTAACCTTTTTAGAATGAGGCAGTTTTATGAGATCTACCGGGATGAGGAAAAAGTCGCGCCACTGGCGCGACAATTGCCCTGGGCACAAAACGTAATCATCTTTGGACAATGCAAACGCCCAGAGGAGCGAGAATTCTACCTTCGCTTCGCTGTTCAAGAACGTTGGAGCAAGCGCGAGCTGGAACGTCAGATCAAGGCAGCGCTTTTTGAGCGCGCTGTGCTGACTCCAGCAAAAGTCTCGCCGGTGGCGCGACAAATGGAGCCGGAGACTCTAAGCGTTTTCAAAGATGCTTACATGTTGGAATTCTTGGAGCTCCCGGCAACATATGCGGAAGCTGATCTGCACCGCGGCTTGCTGCTCAAACTCAAAGACTTTCTTATCGAACTCGGACGCGACTTCTGTTTTGTTGGCTCGGAGTATCCCTTACAGGTCGGGGGCCGTGATTTCGCGCTTGACTTGCTGTTCTTCCACCGCGGACTGAATAGCCTGGTTGCGTTTGAACTCAAAGTGGGTCGCTTTGAACCTGAATACCTTGGCAAACTCTCCTTCTATCTGGAAGCTCTAGATCGGGATGTGCGAAAACCACATGAGCGTCCTGCGATCGGTGTGCTGCTATGTGCCAGCAAAGACAACGAAGTAGTGGAATATGCGCTAAGCCGTACTTTGTCTCCCGCGCTCATTGCCGAATACCAGACACAACTGCCCGATAAAAAATTGCTTCAGGCCAAACTTCATGAGTTCTATCTTCAGAATGCCGCCGAATAGCCACGACTCCAACACTGATCAGCTGTGGGTAGACCCCCGAGTTCAGGTATTCTGTATATGCCCATGAAGGCCTTGCGCCAATTCGGTGTGCTGGTGTTATTGCTGGTGTCATGTCTGGCTCCCGCAATGGCCTGCATGGTTCCGGACGCGGCAATGAGTACTCAAGAGCGTGCATGTTGCCGCACGATGAAGGATCAGTGCGGACAGATGGCGATGCCCGCATCGCATGGCTGCTGCCAGAAGGCCGCGCCAGGCGCTCATGACAATGCGCTGGATACGAAGGCGATGAACTTCCATCCGGCGGCAGCGCCCGTTATCTGGTTGGCTGCTTTCGAACTGGTGAATCCGGCCTCTTCTGTCGCCGGATGGCTTGAACATCTCGACGACTCGCCTCCGAAGTCTCCTTCCTCTACGATTTCCATCCTGAGAATCTAGTTCGCTCCTCTCTCGCGGTTTTGCCGAGCGCGCATTCGTGTCTGCGTGTCTTAGCGATTTCCTGAATTGCATTTGAGATTGGAGCTTTCGTATGAACGTGGTCTCTTTGTGGACCGCCACGCTTGTGCTGGCCGCCACGTCCGTGGTCTTCGGACAAACGCAGGTGACGAGCCCGCCCGTTCCCTTGTCTCAGCTCTTGGTTGAAGCGGAGGCAAGTAATCCAGAGATCTCTGCAGCGGATCACGGCGCACGTGCTGCGAGGCAGATGGTGCCGCAGGTCACGACGCTGCCGGATCCGAAGTTCACTTATCAGCAGTTCAGCGTCGGTAGTCCGAAGCCATTTGCGGGATACACCAACAGCAATTTCTCCTACATCGGCGTCGGTGCTTCACAGGAGCTGCCGTTTCCGGGAAAGCTGCGCCTGAGAGGACAAGTCGCCGAACGTGACGCAGATACAAAGCAGGCTGAAATCGAAGTCACGAAGACCAGCATCACCGATGCGGTGAAAGCCGACTATCTGCAACTGGCCTACCTGCAAAAGACGCTTCGCCTGCTGCAGCAAAACGAGGCGATGTTGGACCAGCTGATACAGGATGCAACTGCACATTACCGTGTCGGGCAGGGGATGCAGCAGGACGTCCTTCAGGCCCAAGTGAACCGGACGAAGATCGTGAAAGAGATCACGATGCACCATCAGCAGATGGGGCAACTGGAGGCGCATCTCAAGGGCCTGCTCAACCGCGATCAAGGCTCGCCGGATATCGTCACCGAAGACCTGGTCGAAACTCCACTCAAACAATCTTCGAGTGAACTCCTCGCTCTGGTTCGGCAGAATAATCCTCAGATTCAGGTGGATGCGAGTTCCATTCGGAAGCAAGAGGCGCAGTTGGAGTCGGCGAGACGCGAGGGGAAGCCGGACTTCGACGTTAGCTACATGTACCAGAACACCGACCGCAAGTATCGGGACTATTACATGTTCACGTTCGATGTGCGCTTTCCCCGCAATAAGCGCGTGAATGCGGAGATCGCCGAGGCCGCAGAGAGACGCGCCCAATCGCAACAGACACTGGACGCACACTTGCAGCAGCAACTCGCTGAGGTCAAAGAGGGGTACGTAAAGGCAACAAGCGATGAAGACTTGTTGAAGGAGTATCGTGACGGATTGATCCCGCAGTCCGATGCGACCTATCGCGCAACGCTGAGCGCCTATGCGTCGAACCGTGAGCAGTTCATCCATGCTCTCTCATCCTTCACAGACCTGCTGAATTTAAGACTCGAATACGCAGAAACCGTCTTAGACCACGAGACAGCCTTGGCCCATCTGGAAACACTGACAGGAGCGACACTGCGATGAACAAGTATGTCTTGAGAACCTCTCTCGTCTGGATCGCTATTCTGGCAGTCGTTGCAGGGATATGGGTTTACCGCTCCCATCCAGCGAAAAAATCGATGGCGATGAATATGCCGCATGTCAGGCGACCTTCAGCCAGTAGCTAGCGGCCCCTCTCCCGCGAATGAAATGTCGGCGCGATCCACGCCCGAACAAAAAAGGGAAGCTCCGCTCGTTCCGGTCCAACTCACGTCCTGAGCGGATGCAGAGCATCGGCGTAAAGACCGGGACCGTCGCGTACAAGACATTGAGCGATGACATCCGTGCGACGGGCACGGTAGATATCGACGAACGGCTTCTCTCCTATGTGCAGGTGCGCTTTCCCGGTTACATCCGCAAAGTGTTCGCCAATGCCACGTATCAGTACGTCCGCAAGGGAGAACCGCTCTTCACGATCTACAGCCCGGATCTGGTCGCCACGCAGCAGGAGTATTTGTTGGCACGCCAGAACCAGAAATCGTTGGCAGCCAGCACTGTGGATGGAGTTGCAGCAGGGGCGGAGTCACTTTCGACCGCAGCAGAGCAACGGCTAGAGCAATGGGAGGTTCCGCAGAGCGAGATTGCAAAACTCAAGACAACCGGCAAACCGATTACCGACCTCACGGTTAACTCGCCGGTATCGGGATACATCACCGAGCGCAATGCACTCCCGAACATGTATGTCGAGCCATCGACCAGGCTCTACACGGTGACGGATCTCTCACGCGTATGGGTCTACGCCCAGATATTCCAGAACGATATTGGCCGCATAAAGCCTGGAGATCACGTCGAGATCACGGTCGATTCGTATCCGGGACGTACCTTCGCCGGGCAGATCGAAGAGATCCTTCCGCAAGTCGATATGACAACCCGTACGGTCCGCGTGCGGCTGGCCATTGCGAATCCGGGGCTCAAGTTGAAACCGGGGATGTTTGTGAATGTTGATTTGAAGAGCAATTTCGGGCGACAGCTCGTCGTGCCTGCCTCGGCGGTCTTTCAGTCAGGTACTCGGCAGCTGGTATTTCTGAATCACGGCAATGGCAGCCTGGAGCCGAAGGAGATCGCAACTGGTCCCCGTGTCGGCGATGACTTCGTTGTCCTCAAAGGATTGCAACCACACCAGTCGGTCATTACTTCAGCCAACTTCCTGATCGACTCGGAAAGCCAACTGCAGGCCGCGGCAGGCTCTTTTGTGCCGCCTCCTCCGGGTGCCGGGAGCAATGCTCCACAAGCGAATGCGCCTGCTCAGGCGAACATTGATTTCACCACTCAACCTGATCCCCCGCAGAAGGGTAGCAATGCATTTCGCGTCAAGCTGACCGGGACAAACGGTGCCCCCGTCACCGGCGCGGAGATCACGGTCACGTTTTACATGGCCGCGATGCCAGCGATGGGCATGGCCGCGATGAACACCACCGCAAAACTCAGCGACAAAAGCAATGGTCTCTATGAAGGCAATGGTTCGCTGGGTTCCGGAGGCAGCTGGCAGGTGACCATCTCCGTCCAGAAGAATGGCCAGGTCATTGCCACCAAACAATTGCGCGTGAACGCGACGGGAGGCATGTAGTGCTCTCGAGAATCATCGATGTTTGCGCACGCAATCGCTTCCTCGTGTTTACCGTCGTCCTGCTGCTGACGTTTGCAGGAATCTGGTCGCTCGAGCATGTGCCGCTGGACGCGCTACCCGACATTTCCGATGTACAGGTTATCGTCCACACCGCCTGGGCAGGTGAGCCGCCCGATGTTATCGAAGACCAGGTCACTTATCCGATCGTCACTAGTCTGCTTGCCGCTCCTCATGTCAAAGCAGTTCGAGCACAAACCATGTTCGGTGACTCCTATGTGTACGTGGTCTTTCAGGATGGCACTGATCTCTATTGGGCTCGCTCGCGTGTCATCGAATACCTGCAGCAGATCAGCGGGCGATTGCCGGAGAATGTCCATCCTTCGATTGGCCCGGACGCAACAGGCGCAGGCTGGGTCTACGAGTACGCCATAGTCAATAAGAGCGGCAAACACAGTCTTGCCGACTTGCGCAGCCTGCAGGACTGGCACCTTCGCTATGCTCTCGAAACTGTGCCTGGCGTTGCCGAAGTAGCCAGCATTGGCGGTTTCGTCCGGCAGTATCAGGTCCAGCTCGATCCCAATAAGCTGCTGGCATACGGCATTCCCCTTTCCATGGTGATCGACAAGGTAAAGCTCAGCACCAATGAAGTCGGCGGACGAGTGCTCGATCTTAGTGGTGCTGAGTACATGATCCGGGGTCTCGGCTATCTGCGCTCGCTGAATGATCTCGCGACTGTCGCCGTGGGCAGCAACAACGGAACACCTGTACTGTTACGCGACCTGGGATCGGTGAGCGTCGGTCCCGATATCCGTGAAGGAGTCGCGGAATGGAACGGCGAAGGCGAGACAGTTGGCGGCATCATCGTGATGCGCCAGGGCATGAACGCACTGAATGTCATCCATGGCGTGAAGCAGAAGTTGCAGGAGATCGCACCCTCTCTCCCGCCCGGTGTCCAAATCATGCCTGGATACGATCGCTCTGGCCTCATCAACGCTTCCATCAAGACACTGCAACGCGATCTTCTGGAAGAAGCAATCATCGTCAGCCTTGTCATCATTGTTTTCCTGTTTCATTTCCGTTCAGCGCTCATCGCCATCCTTGCGTTGCCCATCGCGGTGATTGTGTCGTTCATTCCGATGTATTGGCTGGGTGTCACCTCAAACATCATGTCGCTGGGCGGCATTGCATTGGCGATCGGTGTGCTCGTCGACGCCTCCATCGTGATGGTCGAGAACGGCTACCGCCATCTATCGGAACGGCAGGAGCGCGATGCACGAGCCAGTGTCAGATCCGGAGCGAACAGCGATTCTCATCAATGCGGCCAAACAGGTTGGCCCCGCGCTCTTCTTCTCTCTGCTGATCATCGTCGTCTCTTTCCTGCCGGTCTTTCTGCTCGAAGCCCAGGAGGGGCGAATGTTCAAGCCGCTGGCGTGGACGAAGACGTTGGCTGTTGGCTCGTCCTCCATCCTTGCCATCACGCTAGTCCCGGTACTGATGGTGATGCTCATTCGTGGCCGTCTGCGTCCTGAACGGGCCAATCCAATCTCGCGCATCACGCAGGCAATCTACCTGCCCATCCTGCGCTTTTGCCTGAGACACCGTTGGCTAACTATCGCCGTTAACCTGATTTTCCTCATTGTCACGTTTCCGCTTGCATCGCGTCTGGGCAGCCAGTTCATGCCACCGCTTTTTGAGGGCTCGGCCCTGTATATGCCAACGGCGTTGCCCGGCATTTCGATTGAGCAGGCGAAGGTGTTGTTGCAGGAGCAGGATCGTATCCTCCGCGGCTTTCCTGAAGTGGTAAGCGTATTCGGCTCCGTCGGACGCTCAGATAGCGCAACCGACAACGCTCCGCTCGATATGTACGACACTACCGTGATGCTGAAGCCGAGGGAGCAATGGCCGGCAGGGATGACATACGAAAATCTCATTCAGCAAATGGACGATAAGCTTCAGTTTCCCGGTCTTTCAAATACCTGGACCATGCCGGTTGAGAACCGTCTGGACATGGAGCTGACTGGTATCAAGACACCGCTGGGCATGAAAGTGCAGGGGCCTAACGTAGACGGAATTCAGCAACTCGCTTCTCAGATTCAGAACGTGCTCTCCGGGCTACCGCAGGTGCGCTCGGTGTTTTCTGAGAAGGTTGCGCAGGGCTTCTATGTCAACGTCGATGTCAATCGAGAGGAAGCAGCTCGTTATGGTCTCACCATCGCGGACGTGCAAACAGCGGTGAAGTCCGGTATCGGCGGAGAGAACGTTGCGGAGAACATTGAAGGCCGCGAACGCTACCCCATCAACGTCCGCTACCAGCGAGATTTTCGCGACAACGTCGAGAAGATGCAGGGGGTTCTGATCGGCACGCCGTCCGGTGCGCAGGTTCCGCTGGGACAGGTAGCTCGGACCTCCTTCACGCATGGTCCAGCCATGATTCGGGATGAAGATGGCGCACTTACCGGCTACATCTACATCGATCTCAAGAACACCGACTACGGCGGCTTCGTTCGCAATGCAGACAAGCTCCTTCACAGCAAATTGGCGTTGCCCGCAAATTACTCGTTCCAGTGGTCGGGAGAGTACGAACTTGAGCTGCGCGCGAAGCAGCGGCTCGAACTGATTCTGCCGATCGTCTTCTTTGTGATTTTCTTATTGCTGTACCTAGTCTTTCATTCGGTTACGGAGGCGCTTGTCCTCATCTTCCCGACCATCTATGCGATGAGTGGAGGATTATTGCTGCAATGGCTGCTCAAATACAACTTCAGCGTTGCCGTGGCGGTCGGCTACATAGCGCTATTCGGAATCGCCGTCGAGACAGGCGTCGTCATGGTGGTTTATCTGCACGAGGCGCTCGAACACAGAGACTGCAGAGCGGAAAGCCGTTGACGAACGCTGATCGTGGAAGCGCGCGGCCATCGAAGGCGCCGTTCAGCGTTTGCGGCCAAAACTCATGACCGTCTGCGCGGTCCTGGCCAGCCTCGTTCCTATTCTCTGGGAATCCGGCATCGGCTCCGATGTCATGAAGCCAATCGCTGCACCCATCGTCGGCGGCATGATTACTTCGACCATTCACGTCCTGATCCTGGTTCCCGTCTTCTTCGTCATGATGAAAGAGCGAGCCCTGAAGCGAGCCGCGTCGTCGACAGCACACGAACTGGCTAGCGAATAGCCTCATCCACTTTTTCAGCTTTCCTTCCTTTGAAGGATAGCCACGATACCGTGGCGCCAATGAGGACTGCCACGGTTAAATCCCAGACGCAGAGCCTTCCAAATTTGTAATCAGGGAGAAATCTCCATATCCCAAAGCGGTCAATAACGAACTCCTCGAAACTCCACCACAAATTGAATGCTGCGAGCCCGAGAACAACACGCGCGATCCACGGTAGGTCCCCAAATGTGATTCTTCGCATCGCTCTAATCCTCCACTATGTAATCCACCGTAAGACTTGAAGTTGACTTTAAGTCAACTCTTTTGCACTATCCTCGTGTTGAGAATGGCGTCAGGAGGGTTTCCTGTGACGATCGGAGAGCTATCAAAGGGCAGCGGTCTACCGGCTTCGACCTTACGCTATTGGGAGCGCGTCGGCGTGCTACCCAAGGCGAGCCGCGTCGGCGGGCAACGACGTTATCCATCAGAAGTCGTCAACATGGTGGCTGTCTTGAAACTGGCGAAAGCGTGCGGGTTTTCACTCCCGGAGATGCGCCGATTTATGGTAGGACTCAGCCCCAAGGCTTCCGCATCAGAGCGTTGGCGAACCTCGATCCGCGAACATCGAGCCGTTCTGGAAGCTCAAGTTGCCCGGCTGAACACCATGCAACGTCTATTGCAGCAGGTTCAGCAGTGTCAATGTGCCGACCTCAATGAATGCGGCCGCATTGCATCTCAATTGGTGCGCGGACAAGGCTCTGCGGAACGAAGCAGGGCTTCCGAAATGAAAAGTACCCGAGAGCGTCAGGCAAGAATACGAGCGGGGTCTTCGCGGAGGGCTTTGTTCCAGGCTTGAGCTCCTATTTGGATCGGATCCCATGGACTGGAGAGTGGCGGGGTATAGCTCAAGTCGAGGTCATTCAATTGCTCGACCTGCATGCCGTGGTAGAGGGCGGCGGCAAAAACATCTACACGTTTCGAGACTTCGGAATCCTTGTGGCCCAGCAGCTGTGCACCAAGCAGCCGGCCCGTCTCGCGGTCGCCAGTGATGCGCAGGCGCAGTTCATGCGCACCTGGGTAATAGGCTTTGTGATCCCATGCCGTTGTCTCGGTGGTGAACGGATCGAAGCCTGCTTGATTCGCTTCACCGTGGCGCAGCCCCGTGCGTGCGATGACCAGGTCGAAGAGTTTTACGACCTGCGTTCCTAGGGAGCCTTCGAACTCCCGATCGCCGCCGATCGCATTCTCTCCCGCTATGCGGCCTTGCTTATGAGCAGTCGTCCCGAGCGGCAAATACGCATACCGTTTCAAGAGACGATGCCAAGTCTCCACGCAATCTCCCGCCGCATACACGTCGGGCAGGTTCGTTTCCATCCGACGAGTCACGCGTAGGGCGTCCCTTTCACCAAGCGTGACGCCTGCATTCGCGCCCAGTTCGGAATTTGGCTGCACACCTACGGCAACGAGAACGAAGTCGGCTGTTTTCGAGAAACCGTGCGTGCCTGATACTGCCAGCTGATTTCCGACACGTCTGTATCGAAGTAACCTCAACCTGATTCCAGAACATCGACCCCATGCTTCTGCATCTCGACTTCAACCAGCTTTCCGAAAGGCGTGTCAACGGTCGCTAAAATCGCTTCCGTCCGACTAGCGAGGGTAACGTGTATGCCGCGATGGGCAAAGGCATCCACCATCTCGAGGCCAATATATCCAGCGCCGACGATGACGGCCGATTTGGGCTGTCGCTCTTCCAAAAAGCGATGGACTGCGAAGCTGTCTTCCATTGTGTGAAGAGGAAAGACCCCCGGCAGTTGGAAGCCATCGATCATAGGCTGTACGGGCCGGGCACCGGTGCCGATCAGTAGCTTGTCGTAATGAAGCTCAAGCTGGGTTCCGCTTCCACTGCGCACAGTCACCGACTTCCGGATCGGATCAATGCGTTCAGCAGTGTGGTTCGGCATCAAGCGAATGCCGGGGAATTCGGTGCGATGCGCCAACGAGCGCCAGTCCGGTGTTTCACCACTCAGAAAAAACGGTAGGCCACAAATGCTGTAGTTTGGGTAGTCGTCTGCGAGCACGAGCGTGATGTCACACGTTGGATCAAGTTCGTGTGCACGGAGTCCTGCGGCTATGCCGGCATCGCTGCCGCCGAGAATGAGGAAATGCATGCCGGCATCCTCTCAGGCGTTGATTGCGCCTGGTTAGAGAGTGCGTTGCTGAACCAAAATACCGCCGTCGTAGCCAGAAGGCGACATTCACAAGGCCGATCAGTGCCGGGACTTCGACGAGTGGGCCAATCACGCCGACGAAGGCCTCGCCTGAGTTCAATCCAAAGACAGCGACGGAAACCGCTATCGCTAACTCAAAGTTGTTGCCCGCTGCAGTGAAGGAGAGGGTTGCGGTCTGCGCGTAGTCCGCGCCCAGCTTTCGGCCCATCCAGAAGCTCACGAGGAACATGACTAGGAAATAGATAAGGAGCGGGACGGCTATGCGCAGCACGTCCAAAGGAAGTTTGACGATTAGATCCCCTTTGAGACTGAACATCACGAGGATGGTGAAGAGCAGCGCGACCAACGTAAGCGGGCTGATACGGGGAATGAATCGTGTCCGGTACCATTCCTCGCCCTTGGCACGAAGAAGCACGAATCGGGTCAACATGCCGGCCAGGAACGGGATGCCGAGATAGATGAAGACGCTTTTGGCGATCGGTCCTATGCCGACGTTCACCACAGATCCCTTCAGTCCAAACCAGGTGGGAAGAATCGTGATGAACACCCACGCATAAAGGCTGTAGAAGACTACTTGGAACACGCTATTGAGGGCCACCAGACCTGCAACATAGTCTGTGTCCCCTTCTGCAAGTTCGTTCCACACCAGAACCATCGCAATGCACCGGGCAATGCCGATGAGAATCAGGCCCCGCATATAGGCGGGCTCGCCGCGAAGCAAAGTGATGGCCAACAGAAACATCAATACCGGGCCAATGATCCAGTTTTGCAGCAACGAGAGGCCAAGCACACGACGGTTGTGGAAGACCTCGCCGAGCTTTTCGTAGCGGACCTTCGCCAGCGGCGGATACATCATGATGATGAGTCCGATGGCAATCGGAATATTCGTCGTGCCGGACTGGAAGCTATTTACAAAGGCAGCTGAACCTGGGATGAAATGCCCGAGTCCGACACCAATCGCCATGGCAAGGAAGATCCAGAGAGTAAGAAAACGGTCGAGGAAGGAGAGTTTCTTTCGTGGCATCGGTGCGCACACCTGGCCTTGCGTGTATGGAATGCTGGACATATTCACCTCAAGCAAAAACTGTAGATTCCACCGGGACTGGCAGAGGTGCTCCCTGCAACGTCACGAACTTCTCTGGAGCACAGCAGGCCTTGCTCAAACGAGCGCGGTCCGCCTGCATCGTTCGCTCCTCTTTCAGCCACGCAAGTGTTTCCCGCAGGACCTTCGCCGCTCCCTCGTTTGGTGGCGTGACGATGCGGTAGTGCATCCATTTGCCGTCACGCCGTGTCGTCACGATCCCAGCATTGCGCAGGTACGCCAGGTGTCTGGAAATTTTGGGCTGAGGCTGATTCAGAATCTCGACGAAGTAGCAGACGCAGATTTCCTGGTCGCCCATCAGGTTCAACAGGCGGAGTCGGGTATTGTCCCCGAGCGCCTGAAAGAATTGCCCCATATCAAAGCTCTTTTTCTGTCTTACTGCCATGTTCCCGATTATATCCGTATTGACAGATGTGTCCAGCCCTGAATATATTCTTTTTGGCGGATATATCAGGAGGGGTCTTCATGACGGAACAGGTTCTTGAAACGGTGCGGTCCAAGTACGCGGCGGTCGCGGAGAGCGAGCTTTCCACGAAGAATGCGGGAGTGAAGGCGGTCGCGGAGGCCTTTGGCTACAGTGCGGAAGAACTGACCTCCATCCCTGCCGAGGCGAACATGGGTCTTTCCTGCGGCAATCCCACGGCTATTGCGTCCATTCGTCCCGGTGAAACGGTCGTGGATCTTGGGCTCCGGCGGCGGACTCGACGTCTTCCTGGCATCGCGCCTGGTCGGTCCTGCGGGAAAGGCCATCGGGATCGACATGACGCCAGAGATGATCGAGCGTGCTCGGACAAACGCGCAAAACGGCGGATACCAGAATGTCGAGTTCCATCTCGCGACCATCGACCGCCTCCCCCTAGCAGATGCATCGGTCGATTGCGTCATCAGCAATTGCGTCATCAATCTTGCTCCTGACAAGCCCGCCGTCTTCCGGGAAATTGCACGGGTTCTCAAGCCCGGCGGAAGGCTAGCGGTCAGCGACATTGCGCTTAAGGCTGAATTGCCGCCCGCCGTGGCGGAGAGCATGGCCGCCTATGTCGGTTGCATTGGTGGAGCGATCAAAATAGACGATTACCGCGAAGGACTGCTTGCTGCCGGATTCGAGCACGTCGAGATCGTAGATAGCGGCGCCGATCTGAATGCTTACGCCAAGGTCGAGAATCAGTCCGGATGCTGCTCTCCCTCGATGGATCATGCCAGTGGCTTAGCCGTCCTAGCAGATGGTTGCTGCTCGACTGGCGCAAGCACACCTGCGAGCCTCCACGACGACCTGACAAAGCTTCTCTCGGAATACGACGTCAACGCGGCTGCCGCCAGCGTTAAGGTCTATGCGGTAAAGCCGGCGCGATTGGAGCAAACATCCTGCTGTGGTCCGACTTGCTGCACTCCCACGGCGGCGAAATGACGACTGCGCCCACAATCGATGCATTGCAAGCTCAGTTGGAGTTGGCCCGGCAAGTCCAATTGAGCTTACTTCCTCAGAAGCAATGTTGTCTGAGCGGCTGGGAAGTAGCTTTTTCCTACGAGGCAGCCGGGTTTGTAAGCGGGGATTATGTAGACCTGATTCCTTCAGGGCCGGATTCGTTCTATTTTGCTTTGGGCGACGTCTCGGGCAAAGGAGTGGCGGCGTCGATGTTGATGTCCCACCTGCACGCCACCCTGCGGACCTTGTTGCCTTCGCGCCAAACGATCGAAGAAGTCGTAACGATTGCCAGTCGCACATTTTGCCAGAATGCTCTTCCTGCTCAATTCGCAACACTCGTTTTGGGCAAAGCCGATCGCGATGGAACGCTGGAGTTGGTGAACGCCGGCCACACCCCAGTCCTCCTCGTCGAAGGCGACGAGGTGCAGGTTCTTGCGGCTGCGAGTCTTCCTCTAGGAATGTTCTGTTCGACTGATTTTGAGAGCGCAAAGCGAAGTGTCAGCGCAGGAAGCATGTTGCTGCTGTATTCGGATGGAATTACTGAATCCACCGATTGGTCTGGCAATGAGTATGACCTGAGGCGGCTCTGCGAAGCGCTGTTGCAAAGGAAAGATTTGCCTCCCTCGGAAGTGGTGGACGCAATCCACCAAGACATTGTTCGTTACACCAACGGAGCACAGCCCAGCGATGATCGGACGATGCTTGCGCTCCGCTGGTCACCGAGGGGAGTTTGAAGCATGCCAGCCCACTACAACGTCCTGTTTCTTTGCACCGGGAATTCCGCGCGCTCCATCATGGCCGAAGCGATCATGAAGCGTAAGGGACTGCCGAACTTCACGGCATACAGTGCAGGAAGCCATCCTGCGGGTTTCGTTCGCCCCGAGGCGCTTCATCAAATCAAACTAGCGCGCTTGAGCACCGACGGATTGCGCAGCAAATCATGGGCAGAATTCACGGAAGCTGGAGCTCCACAGCTCAACTTCGTTTTCACCGTCTGCGATAACGCCGCCGCGGAAATCTGTCCAGTTTGGCCCGGCCAACCGATGACTGCCCATTGGGGAATACCCGATCCTGCCGCTGTAAAAGGCACCCCGGAAGAGATAGATCGTGCGTTCAATCAGGCATTTGCCGCCCTCGATCGCAGAATCAGTCTGTTCCTGTGTCTGCCGCTTTCGAGTTTGGACAAGCTAGCGTTACAGAAGGAGATCGACCGGATCGGACATCAGTAGCTGTTCCTCTGCAGCCCGCGCGGCGAGCATGCCCAGCGCGGCTTTTTGCCGCGATTAGAACTCATCTCATAAATCGACTACAGCCGACTTGCTCGCCCCGCGTAACTCCGGGTCGGCTGTGATTCGGGAAGAACTGGCAGCCGCAACTGCGGATCGCTTCGCACAAGCCGACTTACCACTACTAATCTCCAAAAGGCGTTCCAAATCGTCAGGCCTTTGTCGTTTCCAAAACCAATCTATCCAAGCACAACGCGTTCAATTTCTTCTCTGCTCATAACCTTACGAGCGTCGAGCATGTGGCAAATGAGGTCAGAGAGCAGCTTCCGGCTCTGAATGACGTGTTGCCGGATGGCGTCATCAGTCAACTCCCCGCCGTGCACAGCTTTGGAGCGAATCTCGTAGAGTTTTTTGGTCTGGCGGTACCGCTCGTACCTCTGCTCACCTCTGGGCTCAAGCAACGAAGCGACTGAAAGCGCTAGCCGAAACGTCAGCTCTTGACTGATGTCCATGAGAGCTTCAATACCCGACCAGATGGAAGCCGCCATCATGCGGGGGCTGAGCAGATGCTGATGAGTTGTGAGGGCTTCCACGGCCAGTCGGAATCGAGGAACCTCCAACATGTCGCCCATGATAAGTGCCTTCTTGAACGCCCAACGTAAGTCCGCCTCGACGACCTTCACGGGCTCGGCTAAACTCCGTGTTTGAGGCACGTCCTCCAGCAGCTTTGCTTTGCAGGTGTGGTCATCAATTCCGGCGATGACAGACCATGAGCAATCCGCAGTAACCGGAACCAGAAACTCGGCCAGAGTTTTGACTCTGAGGCCGGAGATGAGCCACCAAGCGAAATTCCAAACCGATTGAGAGTCATCGCCAGCGAAATTCCTACTCACCGCCAACTCGTACCTGATTTGGGACGAATAGCGGCCTATAGCTCCGAAAGCGTTTGGGTTTTCAAGAGCACCGGCGAGAAAGATCTCCCCTGGAGGCTCTACGACTTTGCGGAGCGTCGCTAGACCTTCTAGGTCGATGACGGTCAAGTCGCAATCAAGTCCCACGATGGCAAAGTTCCATTCGTCCCGTCCATAGGTCTTCAGTCTCTCCTGCGCTCTTAACTTCTCGGCCGCGTAGCGCTGTCCGATGGATTGAAGGAACGTCTGCGGCTTGCCGGTTGCGTCGTCGTCCATAGAAGTCCATAGAAATAGCTTAGTCAGATGAGGCAGTCGCACTCAGAGGACTTCGAGCTGCACCGACCTGACAGCATGGGCAGCAGGAGCCTGCAGAATGCACCCAGCGAGCTCAAGATGGTGTCAGCGGTGTATTCTACTCGCAGGAAAGGGGGCTTTCATGGGCAAGGCTTCACTGTATATCGAAAGGCGTGAACAGGGAGATTATGCAGTAAGAAAACCAGGTTCGGAAAGGGCCAGTGCAATCCTCCCTACCCAAGCTAAAGCAATTGAGAGAGCTCGCGAGATAAACCCCGATGCAGCCGTCCACGTTGAGCGCGTCCGTGACGCCAAAGGCGGCGGCAGGGACAAATGGCGGAAACCATAACGGCTAAATGCGTCACCGCACGATTTAAAGAACGAACCGTCCTGCTTCTCCGCAAAAGTCTCAGTTTGAATGTCCGCTCTTGCTTCGCAGTTTCTCAGCCGATGTCCCTACTTCTTCTTGTACTGATTCTTGATCCGGGCTGCGGCCTTGTCGATCTCAGGGAAGAGTGTGCTTTCGTTGATGCCAAGATTTTCGAGCGCCTGTCGAATAGGGCTCTTCTCACTCTGCGGAACAATGAATGGTGTTTCTTCAATCTTGTCCGGGAAAAACATCTTCTTACGTGCATCTATGCCGTAAAGGATGAAGGCGCCGGATTGTGCCAGAATTCGCCTATTGCTCATTTTGGGATGAACATAATACGGCTTAAATAAATCTATGGGATCAATGATCGACTGGAAATATGGTTTTTCAGACCGGATAAATTGATGAAGTCGTTCTATAACGCGCATTTTTATTGAATTTCTTGATGTTGCTAGCACTCGAAATATCTGCTTTTAGCGACTCTCTCAGTCGATAAATTTCGTCCTTCTCCTCAGAAGTCATATTGGCCAAATTGGCGAGGCAACTCACTGAATCGCTGTCAAAATATTTCTCGCGTTCCGGAGGGATAGCCAAAGCTGTCACCTTGCCGTCGCATCGATTTGCCGTCATCAGGGCCTGGGTCGGTTGCAAAATAAAGCGCGACCAACGCGTTCCGCGAAACATCCAGCAATCGAGTCGGCAGTCCGAAATGCTGCATCCGGACGAGCTTATCGAACATGGTTTCGTCGGATGCGAACTCACTAGGATGAACTGAGATGAGATCGCGAACTGCCCTTTTCTCATTCTCAAGAAGCTCTTTGAGGTCAGGTCGAAATATACCCGCTACGTTTGGCCAAGAGGAGTCCCGCTGCCCGCGAAAGCATTTCGGGTAGTTTGAGCTGGAAGAGTATTGCGCAAATGCCTCTATGAAGTCAGTGAGAGTTCGAGGCGGTACAGATTTGGTCGTGCTTTTTCTAGCCATGCGACACCGAAAATACCCCGATACAGGAAAGGCAGCCCGCAGCTTTCTGAACCAGCTTCATAGTAAATGGGAACAAAATGGCGTCTGTAATGGGGCAGGGTGGCGGGTCCTAAATGGTCAATCTAATCGCAAGAGATAGTTGTCACAGGTTCCTCGCCGGGGGCACCGCGGAAACCAGGAAACAAACCGGCGGATTCGAATCGTGATTTTCACAATCAGTCCCGTGAAACGCCGTTCTCGTGAGTTATTCCCGGATGTTCGGCAACTCGGAAGATGTGTTCTAGTTCAACGGTTTGCCGTTTTCCGTTAATTGCGCTAATAGCGATTTTCCTTGGTCAAGAACGGCCGCCGGAAGTCTGGTGTAGGACATGGCTTCCGCTGAGTTTTGCCCATCCGTGAGACAGAATTCGACGAACTCCTTGAACTCTCGCTGCCGGCCAGGTAGTACGCTCTCTTTTGGAATCAGGATAAAGCTCAACCCTGTAATCGGATATGCATCTTTGCGAAGCAGGGGGATCGACGACGGGAGCGCGGAGATCCTTCGCTAGATCATCATTGAAAGCGCTAATTGCGAGTGCGGCGCTAGCTGGAGTCGGCGCAATGAACTCGCCGGCTCGGTTTTCAATGGAAGCGACTGGCAAACCGGCTTCTTTGGCATAGTTGAGTTCGAGGTAGCCGATTGCCCCAGGAGTCGCTTTCACCGCGGCAAGCACACCTTTGCTGCCGACGTGACCAGTTCCCACAGGCCACTGGACTACGAGGCCACGACCGGGCTTTGTGGACCAGCTTTGGCTCGCAGCGCTCAGGTAGGTGGTGAAGATACTCGTGGTGCCGCTGCCATCGAGGCGATGCACAACTGTAATGGGTAGGTGTGGGAGCTTGACGCCAGGGTTATCTCTTCCGATGACGGAGGCATCCCAAGTCTTGACTTGCCCAGAGTAAATACCGGCGAGTGTTTGCCCGCTGAGCTTCAGAGGTGTACCGAGCGTCGCCAGGCTGTAGACGACGCATACCGGTCCCGCTGTGACCGGGATCTGAACGAGTGGCGGCAGATCCCTCAACTGAGCGTCATTGAGAGGTGCATCGCTCGCAGCGAAGGTAAGAAGTTTCTCCTTGAGTTCATTCGGGGCCTCACCGCTGCCGATCGGGAGATAGTTGACGATCATATGATGGTCCTTCTCGTAGTCGATGCTCCATCGTGCGAACAGTGGCGCAATGAAAGTGCTGCCCGCTGCACTGAATCGGCCAACGTTGGTCGTGGCAAAGGTGGGTTCTTTCGTGCTGTAGTCCTCGCCGTTGCAGCCAACTCCAACACAGAGGAGAAGGATTGCACTCAAAACAGCTCCGGTTGCGAACATCGTTGGTCTGCCTGACATGAGCATCTCCTATGGCGAGGCATTCATAGTGGGGCAACTCCTGAATGCTCTGCGGCATATATGCATATAAACGTATAGACACATTAGCGAGTGGACGTGAACGCCATATGAATTCGAAGCGACCATTCTCTTCAAACAACCTGTCGCGCGATAAGCTAAGAACGGCGGAACGCTATGGAAAAGCTTGCTTCCTATTTCAAAGGCTTGGCGGACGGGAATCGGATGCGTATTCTCAATCTGCTCCTTCACGGAGAATTGTGTGGATGCGACATTCAGCACGTGCTAGGTGCCACACAATCAACGGTTTCCCGGCACCTTTCCTATCTCAAGAACGCCGGTCTGGTTCTCGACCGCCGTTCCGGCTACCGGGTTTACTACCGCCTGGTTCAAGCACAAGATCCCGAAATAACCGAATTGTTCCAGTACCTTGTACTGGCCTTCGGCAAGGACAAGGCATTGAAGGCAGACATGAAGAAGCTCCGAGAGGCAATTAAGGAAGGCTCTTGCACTGTGAGCGAATGGAAGCCGATGTCGGGCCTCCCCCTAAGACCCCAGCCGGAAGGAGCTTGACTCGTGCGTACATTCATCTTTGCGTGTATTCATAACGCGGGCCGTTCGCAAATGTCGGCTGCATTTTTTAACCAACTTGCCGATCGAGAGCTGGCGGAAGCCATCTCTGCCGGAACCCACCCTGCCGAGCATGTGCATCCAGTCGTTGTGGATGCGATGCGCGAGGTGGGAATTGACCTCAGCAATGCAAAGCCGCAGAAATTGACGGCAGAGCTGGCACAAAATGCCGAGATGCTGGTCACGATGGGCTGTGGCGATGAATGCCCTTACGTTCCCGGCCTCAAGCGAGATGACTGGCCATTGCCAGACCCCAAAGGACAAGGGATTGAATCGGTACGGCAAACCCGAGATGAGATCAAGCGGCGTGTTGTGCAGCTACTCGTCGAGGAACAGCTACGCGCAAGTGCGATCCCTGGCATCGCCAGTTGATGAGAAGACGGTAGGCCGGCAGACAACCTGGCAGGATGACGCTCGGTCGAGTGCAGGCTGACCTATCGAGATTGATCGAAGCCAGCTGCGCTTCTCAGAAATTTCAGGCATCGTCTAATCTTCATTTCGGACGCTAATATCTTCTCAAAGTGCACCTAATCGTAAGCCGGCATCATATGTGCATGGGAAGATCCAGCAAGGCGGGCGCGGAACTGTTCGTCGGGACATCCGGATATTCCTATGCTGACTGGAAAGGCATCGTGTATCCGCGTTCCGTGAAGCGCGACGTGGGTGGCTCTACCCCAGAGCTAAGCTACCTCTCCCGCTACTTCAATACGTGCGAGATCAACGCGACCTTCTATCGGCAGTTTGAGCCACAGATCGCAAAGAAGTGGTCCGATGCAGTCGAGAATCCTGATTTTGAGTTCGCAATCAAAGCAAATCAGGTATTCACCCATGCCGCCGGCACAAAGCCAAGCGAACGAAAAGCACCGACGTCGGTTGAGAGTCTGAAGTACACCCGCGCCGATATTGACGAGACTCGGCGCTTTCTGGACGTGCTCGCGGAGCGAGACCGTCTCCTGGTTGTCCTGTTCCAGTTCCCGGTCTCATTCAAGTTCACCAGCAAAGATAAAGAAGGTGAACCGGTGCGATTGGAAGGCAACTGGGACCATATTGCGGATGTTCTCAATGCGTTCAAGGAATATACAAGAGCTGTCGAGTTCCGCCATGAGAGTTGGGATGATCCGTGGGTTTTGAGCGCTCTTCGAGAACATGAGACGGCCTGGGTGAATATCGACGAGCCTCGGTTAGGGGCTTCACTGCACGGCACCGAATACGTCACCGCGCCGCTCGCATATCTGCGGCTCCATGGACGCAATTACAAGAAGTGGTTCAACTCAAAGAGCCGAGACGATCGGTACGACTACCTGTACACCTCGGAGGAACTTGAGCCGATTGCAAAATCTCTGAAAAGAATGGCGAAGAAGGTGGAGCGGGAACCAACTCGGAGAGAGATAAAAAAGGTGATCGCGGCAACGAACAACCACTACAAAGGGCAGGCAGCAGTGAATGCGATCGATCTCAAGCGGCTGCTCGGCGTCAAGAACAACCCTGTGCCTGAAGAACTCCAGAGAGCCTACCCGCAACTTGGCGATGACGCTCCTGCGAAAGCGCCAAAACGCGCAGCGGCGTCCGAATCGAAGAGAGCACGGAAGCAAACCCGGGAAAGTCAGACTTCCCTCTTTACATAAGTCCTAAACTCTTGCGCTTGCTGCGAGCGAAGGTAACCAATAGAACATGCATGAACACAAGAAAAGCCTGCCCCGAAGGGCAGGCTTGTCATTAGCGCGATTCTCAAGCCGCTTTCTTTTTCTGCGGCGATTTCGGTTTTGCAGTCGTCTTCGCCTTCTCCTTGGCAGCGAACTCCTGCTTGACCTTCAACGTAATGGCATCCGTGTCCACCTTATAAGTGGCAGCAGCGTCTCGGAGCACCTGCGCCGCGTTGCCTCTTGCCGCTGACAACAGAATGATGGCTTCAACCAGCACACCCCCGAGGGTTCCTTCATCCGTCCGGCGAACGAATGCGGTGAAGAGTTTGTCGATCGCTTCGGCATCTTTCGTGCGCTTGATGCCGTGTTGACGTGCCAAGACCTCCAAGCGCCGCTCGTCGAGGAGCGTGGCGAGCTTCTCAATCACGAACTGCAGGTCACGTTTCAGCAGCCGAACAGGAACGGCCTGCCCGATGGCAGTAAGTACACGGATGCCCGTTGCATTGGCAATCGCTTCTTCCCGACGCCGCTTTTCCTGCTCCGCCTTCCACTTGTCATCACCGTTGCGGCTGATTGACCGCTCAGGATGATGCACAGGGCAGGACGGCTCGTTACATACCTTCCTGAGCTCGCCTCTTTCGCTTCCATCAGTGATGATGGCCTCACGGGTGAACTTGCATACCTTGAACTCGGGCCGCTTTTCGCTCGTCCTTACTGGCTGGCTTCTCGGTCCGAATCTCGGTGTAGCGGTTGCGTGGCAGAACTGTGTTGCCTTCCTCACGGCGGATGTAACCTCTGCTGATCTGAACTAATTCTGGTTTCGCTGCAACTGTCTTGACGATGTGAGCGTCAAGTTTCGCTGCATAGCAAGTAGGGTCGGTACAAGCATCCTCTCGCCAGTCCGTAAAAAGCAGCTTGTCGTGGCCTGTGCGTTTGGGACAATCAACGCAGCTTCCTGCGGCGGGTACAAGTTGGGCATCGCGCTTGTCGAAGGGCGCCAGCTTGAGAATTAGCAGGAGTTGATGCTCTATCCACTGTTTGAGGTGCCGGACTGGAAGCATAATCGGCGTCGCCTTCTTGCCTCCGCCCGCCCAGTCTTCTCGGAAGCACTCCGCGAGCGCCTTCTCCTGCTGGTCCGGTTGTAGCTTGGCCAATAAGAGAGCGTGTCCGACACCAATCTCTTCGGCGCAGAACGCCCCAACCACAGGCGCGATTAATTCGGTCAGATTCAATCGCTGAGCAACGTAGGCAGGAGACTTGCCTGTCTTTGCCGCGATCTGCTCGATGCTGTATTTCGGCTCCTCCAGATTCAACAGAGCGCGAAAGCCATGAGCCTCCTCCATTGGATGAACGTCTCGACGTTGCGAGATTTTCGATAAGCTGTGCCTCCAGTGCTTCGGCATCGCTGAGCCGGACGATACGGACGGGGACGGTTGAGACCTCAGCCATCTGCGCAGCGCGGAAGCGCCGCGCTCCGGCGACGATCTCAAAGCTATGTTCGGTCAGAGGCCGCACAAGCAAGGGCGAGAGGACGCCCTGGGCGCGGATGCTGTCAGCGAGTTCTCGGATCGGCGCGTCTTCGAAGATGCGGCGCGGGTTGGTGGTGGATTCGGTCAACTGGCTGAGCGGCAAGTCACGATATTCAGTAGCGGTGTTCATGATCGATCGGCTCCTTTCGAGCGGTTGAGCACAGGTGAAGAGAAGGAGCGGGCACATACGCCGCACCCGCCCCATGGCGGAGCGGGGTTAGCTGGCTTCCGCCAGTGCTGCGTCCTGGCCTTGAGTGTTAGGCGGTTCCAGTGCGGCAAGGATGAGCGCAGAGGTCTGCTGGATCACTTCCAAACTCTCGGCCAGCAAGGAAGCGTTGCCGTGATACAGATGGATGTAATCTGCGGAGGCTGTTCCGGTTTCGAGTCCTACGGCCCTGCTGATGACAAACGCGATGGCCTCGGCTTCGGTTTCCCGCACTACCTTGGTTGTGGCGGTGCGGCGTTCTGCCTTGTGGAGCATCTCGTGCGCGAGTTCATGGACGATGGTCGAGAACTCCTCGGCCTTCGATTGGCCGGAGAGGATGGCAATTCGTCCGCCATAGCTCATGCCTAACGCGGGAGCGATCTTCTCGGTGAAATAGAGCTCGATTCCCTGCCGCTCGATGAACGCGAGCAAGCGGTCGCGATTCTCGCCCACATCGCCCGTGATCTGGCGCATCTCCGGTAGCTCCGCACCTTCGGTTTGCGAGACGTCGAAGACGTAGGCATTGCGAAAGCCGACGAGCACCGGCCGGTTCTGCTTGGTAATGTCCTTTTGGGCTTCTTGCTCTGACTTCCGGCGTACACCGACAATGGGCGCCAGAATGCGGATACCGCGCTCGCCTTTCTTCACCTTCCGGCCAAGCTGGTTCCACGCATACAAGCCGGCGACGCGTGTAGCATCTGGCTTCTGGCGTGCGATCTCCAGAATGTTGCCGAAGCTGTAGTTACGAAAGCGGCTCATGGCGTTAAGGTAAGCGGTGAGCGCTTCCGAGTGTCCCGCCTCCAACTGCTCGATAAGGCTCTTAATGTTGGCAGCGATGGCTTCCTTGGCGGTCTGCCGCTTGGGTTCCTCGCTGCGGATGGGAGTGGGGCTGGTGGTTGTGTGATTCATCGTGTCTGCTCCTTTGCTTTTGGCTTTTGCACTTCATGCCGTCGCGGCATGTAGCTACATGCCGAACGCCTCCTGGCGAAGGCGGGGCGGCAAGGCGCAAGGGGAGCGGGTATCGCCCACCCGTAGCGAAGCGAAGGGCGAGCGTAGCGAGTGATTTTCGGAACGAAAATTATGGGGAAACCCCTTGTGCCGCGCCAGGGCAGAGCCCTCAGCGAAGGTTTGGTTTCCTTATTGCGTGCGGCAGCACGCATCACTTTTCGGGGCGGCATTTGCAGGCAGGAACGAGGCTTTACGGAACTCGTTAGGCTCACGTCGCACAGCTCGGCGAACTGAGTGACAAACGAACTTACGGGCATCACTGGCCTTTTATGATGGTAGGGTGTTTCCTGACCCCAAGCCCATCTCGACTATCTTCCTGGACACGCAAGTCTTCGTAGCAGCCTCTTTCAACTTCAACACCGCTGCTTTTCAGGCGCTACTAAAGCACTTCCAGTCGGGTCGGCTACGGCTGCTGATGACTGACGTCACGATGAGTGAAGTCAGAAGCAATATCGCGGAGGAAGTCGAGAAAGAGATTGCGATTCACTTGGCATTCACCAAGAAGGCGCGGTTCTTAAAGAGCGCATCTCTGCCTGAAGCAGTGGCAGGCGTCACTCCGATGGACCCCGATGTGATCGCTCAGAATCTATACGCCGCGTTCGAGACGTTCATGCAGGCTGGCCGAGCCATGAAAGCAGATGTCGCGCGCATCAAAGCGGGCCCTATTTTTGAGAAATACTTTGCTGGCATTCCTCCCTTCAGCGACACCGCCGACAAGAGGTTTGAGTTTCCTGACGCATTTGTCCTGCAGGCTCTGGGGCAGTGGGGAGAAGACCGTGAAGACTTTATCTTCGTGGTTTCCGGCGATGAATTGTTCCGGGAAGGAAGCAAGGAATTCACTGGTTTAGTTCCGATGGGCACTTTGGTCGAACTGCTGGATTATCTCGCAAATGAAGAGCGGAAACGCGCGGAGTTCGTCCGGACGCGGGTCAAAGATAGTCTTGAAAAAATAAGTAGGATGACCAAGGAGGCGTTCGAGGGCAATTATTTCTGGGTAGAGGATGAAGACGGAGATGCCACAGTCATCGTTGACGGTCTGACTCTCATTGAAGAACCGGAGATCATCTCGCTGGACGCGGATTTTGGAACCCTTCAACTCGTGTTCAACGCGGACTACACGGCCCGTCTTGACTACCGCGACTCCGCAACTTCCGTTTACGACAGCGAGACCGATCGGTTGATTTACGCAGAGGAGCGCGAAGAGGACGTCAAACGGAAGGTAAAACTCACTGTAGAAATCGAGGTTTCTTTTGATGAGGACAATCCTGATGCGGTGACGATTGAGAGCGTGCATATCGTCTCACCTTCGGAAGGCTTCGGAATTGAACCTTCCCGAGCTGCGGATTGGCCTTATAAGTGAACGGGGGTCAGAGCGAGGGAGGCTCTGACGTTCGCGGGGGTTTCTTCCACGGGTGCGAAAATGGCATCCCGCTCACTTCATGGAGGGCCGTCACTACTTCCTCGTTTGATGCCTCCCTCATCCCGCTTCCATTGATATCGCATATGACTCCGAATGGGCTGAAATCCATCTTCCTGGGCCCAAAATCGACACGCAAATGCAAACCGTAAAGCCGAACGAAGGCTTTCAGGCCATCTGGTTCTGATGAAATCACGATGCAATGAGGATCGTCGTTCGTGGCGTACGCGTCCCGCTCGGGGGCCTCTTTGACAGGCTCATTCTCCGAGTCGCGATTCCCAAGGATGTATCGCCGCATCTCCTCATCGAAGTCTCCATCCAGACCCTCACCTGAAATTGCTCCGTAAACGCCGTAACCGATTTTCGCGGCGACTCTCCTCACGCATTGTGGATCGTAATTTAGGGCGATTATGTGCTCGGTCCCGCCCTTAATCTCAGTGCCACTTCCCCAGGCGCCAGCGTCCACTTGAAATTTGCTCAGGGCGATGTGCATGAAGACGTTGTTAAATCGCATGGCTTCTTCGGGGTCTCGAGCCCTGATCATAAGCCGATTGCCCGGCAGCATGATGATTCGCGGCCAAAACTCCGGATCAGCCGATATCCTTGGATCCAGGTCCGTATTTACCGTCAGTTCGTACACCAACTCGCCTGGCCAGCGCTTCACCTTTAGAACGTTGCGGAATGTATCGAGGAGCTTCTGTACATCTGCCGGGGCCGTTCCTCTGATTCGCGCTTCGACCGGTTCATCGGGAACCACCTTGATCTCAACGTAAGGTAGAGAGCTCATCTTTTCGCCGGCAGACATCAAGCTCTCCGAGTATCCGCCGTATGGGTGCTTAACCATGATGTACCTCGGCTGAAGGTGCCCGCTTGTGGGTCTGTTCGGGTGCCTCGGCGGAAGCGGGGCGGCGAGCGCCGAGATAGCCAGCGACGATTTGCGTGAGACTTCGATGCTCCGCCTTCGACAAAATGAATTGGCAGTTGCGGCACGCGGGCACGGTGAACTCCATCGTTCCGCCGAGTGCGCGTGGAACGATGTGATCTGCGGTAAGCTTCTCGCCTTCGTTATGACACCAGAAGCAGCGCATCGAACTGAGACTGATCGCCACAATCTGAGCTTATACTGCTACGCCTGAGCTAAAGCCATTGATCAAACCCAAAGAAATCGGAGCATCTTCCGTCCCCAGTAGCACCAAAGCAGCTGGACTCCTCCTCCTGACAACTAGGGCGCAGACTGCCTGAAGGCTGTGTTGTTGGAGCCGCATCGGGAGCGGTAAGGATGACCATCCGAGTTGCCAACACGGTTGTAGGTCATCTGGAGCGAATGGACAATAGTCTTCTTGTCGAAGAATGGGCATTCGTACACCGACCGGAATTCTCATAGAAGACTAGCGCGAGTATAGCCGAAGCGGCGAGCACTCCCAACGATTTCGTTCCGGATCTTTCTCTAGAAGAGCGCAACTATCGTCATAGATCTTAAAATCCGCTATCCGCTGGAGAGCAAAACGTATAATTCCTGCAGCCCGATGCCGAGTTCGAAGCATGTTCCCAATCAACTTCACGGCTACTCTTTGCAATTCACAGAGTGCGTGAGCGTATTGCTGGATGCCGATGCTGGAGACTCGGTGAGCGTCGAGGTTCTTGACGACGTTGCGCTAGACGAATTGGATCCGACCTTAGCTGACGAGGACCGAGAAAAAGTTAAGATCATTTTCGCGCAGCTTGGATTGGTTGCGAACAATTCTCAAGGCAAGCTGCAGATAATTGTCGTTGACCATGCAAATCAGGACATCTGGGGGAAACTCAAGGGTGTTCATCGCGTAGATGATTGGCGCGGCGCAAGAAAACTTGTTCGTAGAGAATGGCTCATTGAATCTGGAAGCTGATTTAGTAACGACCATTTGAGGACAACATGGGTGAAGGTACGCGAAATACGCACCGCGATAAGCAAATCGACTCGGTTGACCAATACGTCAGCGAACTCCTTAATGTCCGCATGTCACAGGTGCGCCGCCGAAACAATGTTGACTTGTTGTTCCGTGGACAGGACAATGATTATCCCCTGATCCCCAAGCTTGGTAGGAAGCCAGTGCGCGGGCAGTCGTTCACTGAACTAGAGTCGTTGCTCTTTCAGGAGTTTCTGAGAACAAGCTCGGCCTTCAGGGATTTCCGAAGTGAAGATGAATGGGGCCCGTTGGCAATGGCCCAACACCACGGCTTACCCACACGTCTTTTGGATTGGACGCAGAGCGGGTTGGCGGCATTGTGGTTTGCTGTTCGGAGACCCTACAAAGGGTACACACCAGAGGGTAAGACTCGCGGGGGAGCCGCTCCTGAGAAGCACGGGAGCGGCGTGGTTTGGATTCTATGTCCCGATTTGGATGACCATCTCCCGAATCCTCCAGTGGAATCTCCCTTTGCCAATAGAGGGCGGACAAGGATTTACCGACCGCGAATGACATCTCCGAGGATCGTTTCGCAAGCTGGAGCCTTCACCGTTCATAAAATCTTGAAGGAGGGCGCGGTCTTTGGCCGACTTGAAAACAATGCCGATTATCGAGATAAACTTGTAAAGTTCAGCTTTGACAGCGGGCTATTTCCACAATTCAGGAAGGACCTGAACTTTGGGAGTAAATGCCTCTTCAATGTTCCCAGACCTCGACGGCCTTTGTGAGCATTTGGAGGGACGGTACATTTGGGCTGATGACGAATTGTGACTGGTTCTCTCAGAGAACTAGCCCAAGGCCTGCGGTGGGTGTCTTACTCGCCTCCGCAACCTGCTCCAGCCCTACAGCGGCAATCGGACTTTGAACCTTGCCGAAATTAATCGCGGAGGCCTTTGTGACATCATGGCCGAGACTTTCTGCGAGCGACGAAGCATTGTTTGTATAAATCTGCGCGTCATGCGAGGCCCGCGAGACGGAGACGTAAGCGAAGCGACTGTTGATGAGTTCCGGGTGGACCTCCGTATCCATATTGATCAGGACACGCTCTGAGGTAAGTCCCTGCGAGTTATGGGAGGTGACGGCATAGCCGTGATCGAAGTGCCGCATTTCGCGTGGATTGAATACGACTATCTTCTGTTTGCTGCCATCCATGCGGATGGTCATCGTACCGTCCGCGTCGATCTTCTGAAGCGTGCCGAGATCACGGTTGGCTACCTTAAGAGTCGCGATTCGGAGCAGTGAACTGGATGCGGTCACCTATCGCAAACTTCTGCTCAATCTCGCTGTACGCACTGATACCGCGCAACCTTGACGGGTCATAGGTCACTTGTTCTCCGTTCAGCTTCTCGACCGTGACGAGATTATCTGTAGGACTTGTGGCGATGACCTGAGCATAGCTCTCGCCCTCGATACCAAGGTCTTTGCTCCCACGGATGTAATGCAGAACATCTCCCGTCCGATAGCGAGCGGCCCACGCCCGATCTGCGCCGGTCATATCGGAGCGTGGCATCAATACGCGTATCGAATGTTCTTCCTTCTCCAAGCTGCCTAACGTCTTCAACTCCTGTCGCACAGCCTGGTTGATCGCCCGGCGCGAGGCGTTATCGGGTGAGACGATGATCGTGTTTTCAGGATGGGCAGCATAGCTTTTTGCTATCGACTCCATGCGTTGCTGTCCGTCTACGATCTCAGTCACACGCCCTTGCTGTCGGAGCATCCGGATGCCAATCGCAGTTTCATTCTTTGACAGATGCTCGACGGCTTTGAGCAGTTCGGGATCCTTCTGCCGCACAATCCGGTCAAGGTGTGCGGTCCGCATTCCGGCCAGTTGCAACTGCTCGAACGGCTTTCCGGCATCGACTCCCTGATGCTGACGAGTATCGCCAACGAGCAACACTTTGTCTTGGGGACCGATCTTCTCGAGAAAATCGCGCATTTGTCTGGTCGATGCAAGCGACGATTCATCGACTATGTACAGATGTTTCTGGGTCGAACCAGTATTCCGAGCCACGGGCAAGAAAGCCCTGCAGTGTGTCGGCGGCAATGTCCGCATCGCGGAGCTGCCGGGCAGCGCGAGAGGTCGGTGCGAAACCCTCCACGGCATAACCGTTATGCTGCGCTCCCTGGCGGATGGTGGCAAGGGTGGTGGTTTTGCCGGCGCCGGCGACTCCTTGCAATCCCTGCACTCGGTCATGGGAAGTGAGTATCTGTTCAATGGCGTCCCGCTGCGCTCGATTGAGTTGGGGACGAGCCTCGGTGAGTGGAATAGCGTGCTGAATGGACATGAGCTGCGGAGCGCGGCCCTGGCCAGCCCGCATCTTCTGTACGATCTCTTTTTCTGCCTTGACAGTCTCCGCCGTGGTGAATTGGCGTCCGGTGTCGTGCTTTTCTCCAGCGACAATACGGAACTCGCCGGAGGCGATACGCGCTTCGAAGCTGGCGCGGACCTCCGGGTAGGTCGTCTCTCCCATACCCCGCCGCATGGCATCGACAAAGAGTGCGCGTTCATCCACTACAGCTTCGCGCTCAAAGCTGCGGTCGCGGGCAAAGGTCACGGCGGAGTGCGCCCGCTGCCTGCGTTGCTCTACTGGCCGCTCCTGTACCTGGCCCTGGCGGCGTTCGCGCGCTTCCGCCACTACTTTGTCAGCCTGATTGCCGAACTCAGCGGCGATCTGCCGATGTGCAGCCATCACTTCTGCAGGAGACATGATCACTTTCTTGTCGCGGGTGTTATGGGCGGCGATCTGTGCGGCTTCGGGGCCGCTGAATCCGCTGCGCGCCAAGGCCTCGACGATCTGCTGACGGCGCGGGCTGGAGGCATCAAGGTACTCCTGTGTGTACCCCTTTGATCTCCGGTGCTCCGCTCCTGCCCGGCTCGATCTCGTAACCGAGACTGCGGAGCTGGTAGGTCAGGTGCGACTGGTAAATGGCGGTCGCAGAACTGCTGTGAATCGAAGAGACTCGCGCTCCTGCAGAGCGCGCATTTGGCCGTTCTCGCGCTCGGTCATATTGAAGATGACAGCGTGGGTGTGGAGCTGCGGCGCGGCGTAGCCATCGACCGGGCGGGCGGTGTCATGCTCGAACTTCGCCGCGACAAACTGCCCGGTCGTCTCGGCGGGGCGATTGCCGCCGATGCGGGCCTGCGTATAGCGCTCCAACTCGTTCAAGCGCGATACTCACAGCTTCGCGGTGTGCCTCGCGCACCCGGTCATCGCCGCCGACGAGCGCGGTCAACGATACGGATTTCGGGGCGGAGAAGGTGGCATCCCAACCGGCTCGATGTTCCACAGGAGCGACCGTCTTCCCATCCTCGGTTTGGTATTCATGCACCTTGCGATGGCGCACCAACTGCTCTCCGGTCGCGGGGTGTTGGCCTTCGGCGAGACGGGCGAACTCTTCCGCTCGAACCGACCCAGCAAGGCCGAACTTCTCGGCGAGCTTGCCCTGCCATTCGCCCTGAATGGTGTCGCCCTGCTTCCAGTAGTTTTGTTCGGCGGCAGTGAACTCTTTCGCATGATAGGTCTGCGCCTGGCTTGCGGAGAGCGGTTTGGAGATGGTCAGCATGGCAGTGTCTTAACCTCGCATAATGAGGTTCTGCTGCTCGTCGACATCGGGCGTCGATCGCTGGGTCTGCCTCGATCTCTTCGCCGTCGGAGATTCATCGGGCTGCGTTGGGACGGAGGCTCGGGCTCCTGCTTCAATTCCGCATGGGACGCTTCCGTTCCGCGTAGTTTCCTCAGGTCATAAGGCAGCTTGTCGTCGGGTCGCTCCCGCAGCTCAAATCCTTTCGCGACTTCTGGCATATCGAAGTACGGGAACGAAAACCGGGTGACATAGTTCTGGTACTTCATATAGGCGTGCAGGTCGGCGAGGCCGGAGATTTCGGACTCCAGGACCAGCGGCTCTACCTGTCGATCGAGTGAGAAGTTACGGCCCGCACGCGTGCCATCGAAGTGCGTCTCACGCAGCCGTTCGACCTCCACTTTGCCGATGAATTTGCTCACCCACTCCCCGGCATTCGGCTCTTTGGTTGTGAGCCAAACACTGGTCGCGGGCTGCGACAGCATCACCTCGGCCAGATGTCCATACAGATACTCAAGCTGGGCTTTGCCTTGGAATCCAAGCACGACAGGATTCCTGCTCTTGCGGGCCTCGGTGATGGCGGTATGGAGCTGCGGAAGCTTCTGCAGGCTGGCCAGCTCGTCGATGACGAACCATACTCGTTTTTGTGCTTCGGTTGGCTCATTCAGCAGCCGCAGAACCAGCCAATCAATCCATAGGCTCTGTAAGCGGACGAAGCGCTTCGCGCTCAGCTGGAAGCGAAGTAAGGAAGATCCAACCCTGCCGTTTCTCGGCCCACTCGGTAGCCGTCCATGCTCCTTTGCCTTCGCTCTTCTTCGGAAGCAGACGGAGGCTGTCTGCGACCAATCCGAGAGAGCCGAGAACACCGGCTCGCTGTTGGTGCGCTCGTGGGTCGATCAGGTGGGCGTGCTCGGTACCTTTGAGCCTTCGGTCGATCTCTTCCGGGTTGGACATCCATTGCGACCAACTCATCCGGCGTCGGGCCGTAGGCCATCAGGAAAGCAAAGATCTTCTGCGGCGACTCGATGAAAAACTCGCCTTTTCTATCCTGCGGCGGCTGGAAAAGCGACACCGACAACGCCTTTGCCTCGGAACGTGCTACGCAACTCCTCGGCCGGTCCCCAATAGGGGCAGCGCTTGTCCAGCGGATTCAGGATGACATCGCCACGTTCGGGGTCATAGAACCGCTTCACGAACTCACGCGCAGGGTCGTAAACAATGGCGGAATCACCCCGGCTCCGCACCTGACGGAGGACCTGGAACATGAGCGCAGACTTGCCCGCGCCGGTGTCGCCGATGATCTGCATGTGCTGGGCTTCGGCGCGAGCCGGGATGCGAAGCATGGGCTTCATTCGTCTGTCTTGAAGCCGATGCCGTCGCCCTTAACGGTCTTGTTGAATTGCTGCGGCGTCAGCATCTCCGGGCCTTTCAGCCGCCGCCCGTATTTCAATTGTTTCTGCCGCTCGACATCTTTCCTGACCGCGAACGGAAGCAAGATAACGAATGCAGCCATGCCGCCTACTATTGATGGCCGAAAGAGAGCGGAGAGGCTCGCGCCACCGTAGACGACGTCCTTCAGATAGTCCCTGACCCGAGCATCCACGTAGCTGCGTTGCGGGCCTCGAAAGAGCAATGTGTAGCCGCTTTGCCGGGCCGTTTCCGAGAGCGCAACGGGGATAAATCTTGCGCCTAGCTCCGGCGTTTTCCCGAAAATCACATCACTGTCCGACGCAGGCCGCGGTGGGTGATGACGGCCAGCAACGAATAGCATCCGGTAAGTGCTTCGATGCGTAACGTTGAACGCGCCTATAGCAGAAGTCCGCTCATAGACCGGCATGTAGTAACGCTGCAATGGCGTGTTGGCAAAGCGGAGTCGGGCGCAGAAAAAGATGCTAGTCAGGGCAACGGCAGCGAACATTGCGCCGTAGGTATAGATGGGAATATGACGCGGCCAGACGATTGTTTCTCCGTCGTCCCCAAGTGCTCTTCGCCATCGCGCTATCTCCTTTTCTCCGACGCGAGTCTTCCGGCCAGGTCGTGTTTCGCTGTGCTGATTTCGTCCAGCAACTTGTCGAATGCTTCGGGCGTGAGCTTCTGGCCTGCGGCAAGAGGACGGAGTACGTTCACCAGGAGCAGACGAATACCAAGGACCTCTGCCAGCGAAGCATTGTTGACAGGTGCGCCGCGCAGCTCGCCAAGGATGACATCGCGTATCCACTGCCCACGTGCAAGTCCCTGCGAACGTGCAAAGTCAGTGATTGCCTTACGCTCTTGCTTTGTCAGCTTCGCAGTCACCGGAAAGATACGAAGCGCCTCCCGGTCGTTGTTCGAACTCGCCTCTTGTTTCGTGTTCAAAAGCGCCATGACAACCTCGCATTTCGCAGGTGCACCGAAGTGCACCTCAAACCGCTATGTCGTTGAAGCCGCTGCAAGTGCACTGTGGTGCACTTGCACGACCCTACGAGGGATGGAGTGTCAATATTCTTCCGGTGCGAAGCACCGTTGTGGTCTCTGCCACGGATATTAGGTGCGGGATCATGCCTTCAATCCCGCCGCAGAAGCTGCTGTTTGTGCAGGCAATGATGCTGCAGACACCGGCTTCTTTGCAGGCGGCTCCGCATCGTTCTGCAGCTGGCGCTTGCGGATGCGAAGCGTCGGTGTAATCTTCTGCGCTTCGGGCGACTTCAGGAACTCCTGGAAGTCGCGGTCTTTGGAGAAGACATAGGCGAGCGCCTGTTCGACCACATCATCGGCCGAAGCGCGGATGAAAGCGGCATACTGATCGACCTGAGTTGCGGTCGTATCAGTCAGCCGAATGGAGGCGCTGATCTGGCGGGTTTGGACGACTTCAAGTAGTGGCATTGCGGTTCTCCTTTGGTGATGGAATCAGGCAATCTTTCTGCGGGCAATCATGCGTTGTGCGGTGGTCGCAATCTCCCGCGCACGAGCGGAGCAAAGTGCTGCGGGAAGTCTCGAAGCGGCGACGGGATTCAGAGCATCGTGATCACGTCGTCGATGGGCGCATGCCTTCGAGAAGCCAGCGACGGGCGGAAGCGACGTCGACGGTGCGCTGGGCATAGTAGAGAGGGTTGGGTTTATCGGCGCGGCGCGAAGCAAGCTCGCGCGTGAGCTTGCCGGCATCTTTGCCGTGAGCAAGCTCAGCGCAAACCCACGCCCAATCACTCTTCGGAGTGCTGTGTCTTTGCTGAGAGCTGAATGCGGGGCTGATCGCGAACCGGCAAGAGCATGGCATCGACCGCTGTGAATCATCGAGCTGGAAGTCGGCGGGTGTCCAAACTCGAATCGTCAGGGATATTCGACCGTGACAGGGTGAGCGGGATAATACTTGCTGATTCAGGAATCCAGGGATGCGAAGAACACGGTTGCAGTCGGTGCAGGCGGGATCGCCGCCGAAGGCGATGGCGAGCAGCTTGAGCGTGGTTTCCTGCTGCTCGAAGTCGAAGCCTTCGACGCGCCAGAAGCACCTGGTATTTGCCGGGCGAAGTCGAGAGGATCGCGGTGGCCGGAGGCACCGCATCCGACGCCCGAAGCGCAGCGAGCCGGGCATCGCCGTCCGTCGTCGATGTCGAGATAGAGATGACGGACGGATGCGATGCTCTCCTTGGTCCGCTTTCGGCTGCCAGGGCGAAGCGGATTGGCAGCGACATAGACGTTCGCTCCGCTATGGTTCTCGTGAGCGAGCCAGCCGAGATAACGAGGTGCGAGCGCCTGCTCCAGCGTAACGACACGCTGCTGGGTCTGTCGCCGGGCTCTCCGTGCGAAGCAGGAGAGCGATCGTCGCGCCTGGAGCGAAGCAACGGGTGAGGAATTCTTTGGCGACTTCGTTCATGCGGTCACCTCCTGGTCAGTTCATTGCGAGCGATCACAGGGCTTTAGCAGCCGTAGAAGTCCGGCTGGATGCCGGACTTCCCGAGTTGAAGAGGAAGCGGCTTATGCGGCCTCTTCCTCGGGGAGCGTCTTCGTCTGTCTTCCACGGCTGCCTTGGCCGCGCGATCCAGCTTGAGAATCGAGTCCACCCGGATCTCCCAGATGGTCTGCTCCGAGTTGGTCTTCGTGCTGTCGTACTTGCGGCTGCGCAGCTCGCCTTCGACCTGGATATGTGCGCCCTTCTTGAGCGTGGCGGCGAACTCTCCGAGCTTGCCGAAGACGACGCAACGGTGCCATTCGGTGTGCTCGATGTACTTGCCGTCCTTCTTGTAGGAGGTCTTGGTTGCCAGCGAGAGAGTGGTGAGGCTGCGGTTGTTGTTGGTGCGAACTTCTGCGTCGTTGCCGAGGAAGCCGATGAGGGTGACTTTGTTCTGGTACATGGTGGTGATCTCCGTTTCGTTGAATTTCCCGTATCCTGCTCGGGTCACCCTTCGCGAAGCGAGCGAGTGGGCCCGGCTCCCAAGTGCCAAGGAGTGCTTTCTTGGCGGGGCCCGAAGAAGTTTGAGCGGTGTTCTTTGCCGCGGCTTTCAAACTTGTTATGGGAGGAACCGTAGACCCCGAAGGGGCGACGCAGTCGAAGCAGAACGACGCCGAGCCGCAGGGCGCCGGATAGGCCCCGAAGCGTGACCCCGAGCAGAGGACGGGATACGAGACGGAAGAACTCCCGATGCACCGAAGTCACCCTACTCGCTTCTCGGCGGCAGAAGTTCGCCCAAACCGCAGCCGTTCGCATCGCTGGCAAAGAGTCTCCGTAGAAGGACGGCTTCAAGCACCTACCGTTGCGCTCGTCGGCAAGCTCGGGGATGCCACGCTGGGCGCTTTCAGAGACGAGTTGGGCTGTGCAGCCGGATTGGCAGCATGAAGGACCATCGGAGTGACCTCGGATTCGGGTTCGATTCTCTAGCTGGAATGCCTGGCGTCAGGCGGCGGAAGCACGATAGATCTCCTCGGTCTGGAAGCATTGTTCTGCATGGCTGTAGCCGGAGACGGTAATCAGCTCCCGGACGCGGCGGCGGCCCGTATGATCGCGCTCGCAATGCAGAACGAAGTCGATGGCTTTGCCGGTCTCCGACCGCACGAAAGCCTGGTTCGAGATTTGGTCTTGCACTCAGGGCCAAATCGGACAGCCGATTCGAGCGCGTCCCACGGCTGACTTCGCGTGAATCGTCGAGAGTGTTCCGCCATGGCCGGTATTCATCGCCTGGAGCAGGTCATAGCCGCATTCATCGCGGATCTCGCCCATGATGATGCGGTCGGGACGATGGCGAAGAGCGGCGGCCAGGAGCTGGCTTGGCGTGATGGCAACCTGGCCCGGGAATTGCCTCGACAGCCTCCCAGCGAACGGCGTTGGGATGGGAGATCTTCAACTCGGCTGGCTGCTCGATGATGACCAGCCGTTCGTGCATCGGAACGTGGTCAAGAAACGCTTTCATCAGCGTCGTCTTCCCGACCCGGTTCCGCCGCTGATGATGCCGTTCTTCTCGTCTGCCGATGAGGTCCACAACGGTATCCCGAACTGACGCCGGCAAGCTGCCCGCAGTCGATCAGCTCGTCGACGTGTACCAGCGATTGAATTTGCGGATGGTAAGCGTCGGGCCATTGATGGACGATGGCGGCGCCGACGACGGCCACGCGGGAGCCGTCCGGCAAGCGTGTATTGAGGATCGGATTCTGGGTCGTGAGGTCTTGGCCAAGGATGCGGGCGACACGCTCGATCGCGGCCTGCAGCCGCTCGTTCGTGTACGGCGTCGACAGCGGAATGTGCTCGCACGACGCCGCCGCGATCCGCATAGACGCCCGTCGTCCCATTGATCATCAGGTCGGAGATGGACGGGTCAAGCAAGAGCGCCCGCAGCTCTTCGGGAAAGAACGGCAAGAATCAGTTCGAAGCTCATCGCGGACCCTCCTGCGGCCGGAGCTGCCGACGCCGCCTGCGAGTCTGCGTTGGTGTACCTGGCGCAATCGGATCGACGGAGACCCGGTTCTCGTGGAACTCCGTGATCGTCAATCCGAGCGGGTTGATGGACTCGAACTGCGGGAAGATCTTCGCCTGGTCGCTCACCTGTTTCGGGTTCAGGTAGTAGGTGACACTAAGCAGCCAATGCTCTGTCCGTGGTTCATGCGAGTGCTGCTGGCGAGTAGAGCTTGTCGATAGTGATGAGCGCCGTTCCGCGCGCGATACGGAGCACCCTGAACCATCTCCTCGGACATGGACGTGATGGTGACATTCCGGACCTGGACATCGCTCTGCTTCGACCTGTCCGCCTATCGACCTGCGAGACAAGGTGATTCTGGTTGTCCGAGCCCATCAGACTGCGAGGCGAGGGTCTGCGAAAGGAAGTAGTAGTTGAGCGGATACTTCTTCGCGATAGTGTCGCGGTTGATGGTGTAGCGGTAGTTCGCCCAATCGGTGAGGTAGGTCCGGACTTCGCCTTCGCGCGGGCTGTAGTTCAGGTCGGTGTACTGGATCGCCTGGGCGCGCCCCATCTCGTCGATGCGGATGTAGCGATTCGCGATCGGCCGGTGCGCCAAGGAGAAGTTCAGCCACATCGATCCGCAGAGCAGAACCGTCCCGCATCCGATGATGAATCGGTATGCCTTCCGCTCGGCATAGTGGGAGGCATAGACCTCATTGCCGATCTGGTCGGTGAGCAGCGCTTGCTCCGGCGTCAGAGTGTTCTCAATGAGTAGCTGTGTGTGCTGGACATGGTGGCGTGTTGCTCCTTTCCGATGACGGCGTTGAAGAACGACGACAGGCGTAGATCAGGCCGGCGATCAACGACACCGAGACGAAGAGCGCCAGAACAGGTACCGTACGATAGCCGCGAGCGCAACCCGTAGCTGCGCGCAAATAGAGAACGCCAATCAAGAACTTCCACATCGCTATGCACCTCCCGCCTTCATGCGCGCAGCGCCGCTATACCTCCAGCCAGCTCTCGTGCGCTGCTGACGCCAGTCCCGCCGCCCCGCCGAAGATGGCCTGCGTCATGCTCGGAATGAACAACATATTGATGATGAACGCGACGAAAACCATCAAGCAAGGGATCAGATTCGCAAGCCACATCTCCATCGAATAGTTGCCATTGAAGGTCTGTTGGAGGAAGCCATTCATGAAGCCCGCCCAGACGAAGATGAAGGCTGCGGCGACGGCCCGAATCATGGCGAAGCTGATGAGCACATCGAGGAAATGAAAGAACTTAGCCCGGAAGGTCTGCGTCATCAGCAGCGGCACGAAGATCGGTCCGAAGAGAGCCGTCACGCCGTAGAGGATGAAGGCGCTGCAGTTGATGACGAACAGGATCGCGGACGCGAGTCCGAGCATGATCTGCACGAGCGAAGTAGCAAAGGATCTGAACCGGCGCCGTAAACGACGGCATCGCGGTGTTGTCGCCGGCCGTCTTGAGGAGCTGGAGAAGCTGGTCCAGCGAGTTCTGATCGAAGGCTGCGACCATCGCCTGGGCGATGTAAGAGAAGAAGTGATTGATGCCGAAGCTCGCGCCGGGGAACGGATTGACCCAGTAGTTCTCAAGCAGGCAGCAGATGATGAGCCGGAGCAGGAAGTTCGTCAGGTCGCCGGCACGAACGGGGTGCGTATGGAAGCGAAGTGTCATGCCGCTCGTGTTCCAGTTGATGACCATGCTGACGAGCGTGAAAAGCGAGATGCAGCTCAGTTCGGTCAAGCCCAAGCTGCGTCAGCGCCCCGCCGTTCTGCGTCGTGAGATTGGTCAGGTTGTTGGTGAACTGGTACAGCCAATCGACGCCGGAACTCGCGCACGGTAGGGCTTGTGCTAACAACGCGATGGAAATCATAACGGCACTCTCTCGCTAGGTGAGATCTAGGGGATGTACGTCTTCCAGGTCTTGCCTTCGTTTGCTAGCGGCGGAGTTATGCCGCTTCTTGTCCTGCTTCAACCTTCTTGCGGAACGCCTCATCTTCTTTTCTTCGTTCCTCGGCGTCCTTTTGCTGTTGCTGAAGGATCGCAGCAGCTTTGGCTGCGGCCGCGCGGCTTTCGCAGCCTCATGCTGTTGGTAGATCGCGGCGCTGCCGATGACGGTCAGCGCCGCAAGGATGGCAAGCAGGATCTTCGTATTGATAGCTTTCAGCATCGCGTTCTCCGGTTAGGGCAGATAGGTCTGCCAGGTGTTGCTCTTCGTTCGCGGCGCTGGTGTCGTTGCGTCGCGCGTTGCTGCTGAACGAAGGCGGCCGTGTTGAGGTCTGTCGCTGCGGCGTTGCGCCGCTCCATATTGGCGACGGTCATCTGCGAAGCAAGGCAGGCCTGCAGCGCGCCCTGCGACTGCATCTCGGACATCTTCTGCGCTTCTGCCGCATTCAGGAGGTTGAGCTGCTCGACTTCGCTGTTCGTAGCGCTGCTGCCGTCGAGCTGCTGCGCGGCGAGCGAGCTGTTCGCGGTTGCGTTCTGCGTCCTGCGCGGCCCGGTACTGTCCGACAGCCGTGAGGCAGTCGGGCGAGATGGAATCGGACATCTCGATCATGGCGAGTTGCGACATGCTGAGCGCTGTCCGAGCGTCTGCCCTGGCAAGGTAGGTCGGTCGTGCTGCCGCTCACGGAACGGTCGCAGCCTTCCATGCCGTGGTCGATGCGCGACGGCGAGTTGGTGTTGAGCGCGACGCTCATGCCGTCGGTTTCGCCGAACATATTCGCGACGTTCGCGTTCTTCAGCGCATTGAGCGTCGTCTGCCACTGCTGCTTGAAGGAGAAGTGCGTGATGTTGTTCTTGAGCATGTTGTACTGGTCTGAGAGGTGGTGAGCTGGGAGACCAGACTGGCGTAGCTGGTGGGATCGAAGACGATGTCTCCGAAACCGAAGAGCGCGAAGCTCGGCGTCGCGGTGACAGAAGCAGACCGCCTCCGAGGAGCCACTTGCGACGTTTTTGTAAGTTGAACTTCATAAAGCCTCCTGTTGAAGATAGCAGCGTCGGGTGAGTTGGATCAAAGGTGATCCGAATCTTGCGCGATCTGATCGCTGGCTCCTCCGTTCACGCCCTAAGATCGCGAGCGAAGATGCGAACACAGGCGAGAAGACATGTCTTGGAGTACTGGACGATCGCGAGTTGCATCATTACTCCTTTCGCTAAAGGTTGGGATCGACGCGATGTTCTGCGTAGGACGGAATCAGGATGTCCGTGCCGATGTAGACGCGGGCGCGGGAGCCTTCCTTGAGCGTGATGACGGGCAGGCGGTTCAGGAAGTGATTCAGCACCTGTTCGCCCTCCGCGGCGGACTGCTGCGGAGATGCCGTTGCGGATCTGCGTCGAAGGCGAGAGGACGCTGCCGTTGTTGCCGATCTGCGCGAGGCCGCCGAGACCGCCGATGGCGGCGGCTGCGCCGAAGGCCATGCAGGTAGCCGTGATCTACTTTGGTGGCAAGGCCAGTCGTGCCGATCGGGTCGAGGCCGAGGTACTTGTCGAAGTCGAGCGAGAAGCCGTCCGGGCAGACGGCGCGATGGAAGGTGACAAACATCTTCCGCTGCTGGGCGTTGCCGACACTCTGCACAGTTCCGATCAAGCGCGTGCCCTGCGGCATGAGGAGTTGCTGATGATCGTGGGAGTAGTAGTCGGTCGTCAGCATGACGAGGATCGGGCCAGCTGAAACCGCCGTCGATGTGATTGGTGACAACGCCTTCAAGAACCGTGCCCTCGAAGACGCGATAGAGCTGGCCCTGATAGCTGTCGAAGTCGTAGGCGGCCATCGGATCAGCCTTAGCGCTTCGGCCTGGCGATTGCTGGCTCGAAGCGGCTCTGCACATGCCGGATCGCTCGTCTGCGGCTGCTTCGGCGATGCCTCACGCTCAGCTCTGGAAGTGCTCCGAGCAGGCACTGCTGCGGCGGGCGTTGACGGGCTGCCGGCATGGGCGAAGTCGATAGCGACGGTGTCGCTGTTGAGCGCGTCCTGCTGCTGCTTTCTCGTTCGCGAGCGCTTTCTGTTTGGCTTCGGCCTGCGCTTGCGAGACGTTCGAGGTGCGTTGCGGCGCGTTCGGACTGTCGCCATAGATCGCGGCGCGTTGCGCGGCGGTCATCGGCGGCGCGCCTGCCGCCTCCGGGCCGGGCACATCCTGCTCTGCCTGGAGCTGCTGCATCGCGGCGGCAAGCTCCTGCTGACGCTGCCGCTCCTCCGCGTCCGCTGGGCCTGCATCTGCTGCTGCGTCTCGAAGCTGGAGACCTGCTGCGCGTTCGGCGCGGCCGGACGCATCGGCAGCGCGCTCGTGCGGAGCAGCCTTCTTGTTGCCGCTGAACAGGCTCGAAAGGTTCGCGATCCCGATGAGGCCGACGATGACGACCAGCGCGATGACGACCGGCATGCTCTTCCGCAGTGGCGGCTTCGCCTCTGGCTGCTCCGGAACGGTCGCGGGCGGATTCTGATTCGGCTCCGGCATGGCTAGTTCACCTCCTCCGACGCGGTGAAACTCCACCTTCTGCTTGCCGATGGCGAGATAGCCGTTCTCCAGTTGCTTCGGTACGGTGTAGAGGCCGTTGCTGAAGTCGAAGTTGATGAGCGATCCCTTCTTGTCCTTCACCTCGTAGAGGGCAGGCGTCTCCTGGAACTGGCCGCGCAGGTAGGTGAACTTGTCGTCGCGCCAAATCTGCTGCAGGCCAAGCTCCTTGCCCTTCTTCTCGTCCCAGGTGTAGTCGAAGTGGAGCGATGCCGGGATACTGGCTGCGATACTGCTCGGCCTTGCGTCTCCTCGGCCTTCAGTTCCGCAGCTTGCGCGGCCTTGGCTGCCGCGGCCTCCTGCTTCGCCTTGTCCAGCTCCGCGGCAGGAACGAAGACCGGCAGCTCGGTCAGCCTGTCCTTTGCCGCTTTGTCGCCGGGAGCGATGAAGACTTTGGAATCGAAGTGAGGATCTGCGTCGCTGGAGACCTCCCGAAGCTGCAAGGGTGTATTCGTTGCCGTGGTCGGAAACGATATGAATGTCCGTCGAGCTGTTCGCAACCTTCGGCTTGACGCTGATGAAGCGGCTGGCGACATGGCCGCCATCGAAGACCCAGTCCACCGTGTCGCCCCGAAGACGTTGGCGACCTTCTCCTCGGCGGGCAGCAGGATCAGCGTCGATTGCAAGAGGCCGGCACGGATCACAGGCGGCGTGTCCGCCTCGGACACGGTGACGGTGCGCGGAGCGTTCGGCTGGAGAGGATGTGGCTCTGGTGCGGCGCTGCGCTGGGCAGAGACGGCGGGCCAAGCGCAAGTCCAGCGGTGACGATGATGGGGATGAGTGGTTTCATGGCACTGGTCCTTTCTGGTTGGAGATTGGTTACACAGACTCGCCCTGGGCAAAACGCGTCGATGCCCTCGGTGAGTCCGTACTTTTCGATCAGCTTCGACCGGCGTACCCGGTCTTTCGGCTTGGTGGAGAACGTGGCGTAGCTGCGGCTGTCGAGATTCAGCGTGACAACTTTGGTGAGCCCGTCGCGCCGCATGTACAGCGCCTTCGCGGTCCTGCAAGCTCTCGAACAGAGCGAGCTGCTGCTCGTTCATCTTGAACAGCTCTGCGTACCGCTTCCGGTTGAAGGTCGCATCCTTCAGGAACAGGAACGACGTGCAGGAGTTCACGATGCTGTCGGCGTTCTCGCCCAGGTCGTCGGCGGACTGGCCGATCATGGTGACGCCGCCAAGGTTCTTGCGAACGGTCTTGATCGAAGCGAGCGCGCCTTCGAGCAACTGCTTGTTCTTCATCGAAGAGAAGATCTCTTCGATCAGGATGTGCTTGGGAACGCCGAGATTGGCAGGGTTGTAGAGAACATCGTTGATGCGCCGGAGCAGCCAGACCATCAGCGGCTCGATCAGGTCGGCATACTGCTCGTTGTTGACGCCCTGGAAGTCGAAGCACTGGAGGCGCGAAAGCGAGAGGCTGTCTTCGACGTTGTCGAAGATGGCGTTGTAGATGCCCTTGCCAACCCACTTCGACAGATAGCGGTCGAGCTTCTTGGGCAGGAACAGATTCGACAGCCGGCGGTTCTCCGGGTCGAGCAGGTACATGTCCTGCACGGCCTTGTGGATCACATCGTCGTCTTCCGGCTCCAGCTCCGCGCCGCCATTGGTCAGCAGGAGCTTGATGAACGAGTAGAGGAACTTGATGTTGCTCTCGGTCGGCTCCAGCGCGAACGGGTTGACGCGCGGGCCGTCTTTGCCGACGCGGTCGACGCGCCCGCCGTACAGCTCGACGACGCTCTCATAGCTGCCGCCGATGTCGAAGATGTAGGTGAAGCCGCCGTACTTCTGCTCCAGCGCGACGATCTGGTTCCCATGCACGCGACTTGCCGGTGCCGGTTGGCCCGATGATGAGCATGACCCGCACGCCGTCCACATACACGTCCTGAAAGAACGGCGTCCGTGTGCGCGTCTCGAAGATGTTCAGGTACTCGGCATCGAGGTCTTCCGAATGCGGATGTCCGATGTGCGGCGCGAACACAGAGGAGAGCCGCGCATGGTGGTCTTCAGCCAGCCACAGCGGGAAGACATTGAACTTCTGATTGCCGGGGAACATCGCATAGAACGCAGAGAGATTGCCAAGCGTCTCTTCCATCACCTGGGCGCGGGCATCGACGAAGATCCGATGCACAGCGGGAGCGATGTCGCGAAGCTGCTCTGGGCTGCGGGCGGCGAGCAGCAGGCGGAGCGAGAATTCGCCCTGCGCCTTCTTGTCGAGCGAGCGGATGACTTCGCTCAGGTCATCGACGTTGTTGTTCGCGGCCTTCGCGCCTGCTCCGGTTTCGAGCGAAGCGTATCGCGTCCGCTCATGACCCGGGTCAGCACACCGACTTTGAAAAACGAGATGAACTTCTCCTGCGCGTCGATCTCGCTGCGGGCCGCGGCCGTGGACTTCAGGCGCCATGTCGAGCACAGGACGCTGTCGCAATCGAGCGTGAGCAGGCCGGAGAACAGGCACGGCCGCGACGCCTCCGGCGTCGTCTTCAGCGAGAACATCTGGACGTGCCGCTTGCCGACCTGCAGATGGTCGCTGTGCCATGCAACCGGACTCTTCACGATCTGCCGGTCCACGCCGGTATCGCTGCGGAGCTGGTCGCTGCTCAGCCCACTCTTCAAGATTGAAGAGATAGCTGAAGAACTGGAAGCGTCTCGTTCTTGCCGAGCAGCCGCAGGCCCAAGCGAGCTGCCGAGATGGCCTTCAAGAAGCGTCGCCGTCTTCTCAAGCTCCGCCAGCATCCGCGATGTGTCAGCGGCGTTCTCCTGCGGCTTGCGCTCGAAACGCTTTCACCTTCGACGGCTCCAGCGTGAGGCACCAGTGAAGGTCGATCCGCCGGAACCCGCGGTCTTCTCAAGGAAGGCGAGGCGGTCGTTCGACGAACACCTCGCGTGACTGGATTCGCATACTTCTTCTGACGCGGCAGATCGAAGCCGGACATGACGCGCGTGTACTGATAGAGGCAGGAGCCTTCCGGCAGTCCGCGCAACGCGCCTTCGATCGATCGCACCCGCGACTCAAGCTCCTGGTCGGTCAGACCTTCTTCATCCATGCCGGTGAGCGAGAACAGGCATCCGTAGCCGCCGCCTTTCAGGGCGAAGATGTTCGGGCCGACGAAGCGCGAGATCGGAACGATGCTGCACGCGGCTCCGGCCTTCGCGAACCACGGAGTGTGTTTGAGTTGCTCAGTATTTGCGCGGGTCATAGTAGCTCTTCTGGCTGAGGCTCAGGCCCCAGAGTTGAAACATCTTTGGGTGTTTGCGAACGATGAGCCATGCGCCGACCGCGAGCGTTGGGAAAGCCGAGCATCGCCAGCAATCGAAACCCAACGAGGAAAACCGTTACGCAGACGAACACGATCGCCATCCATGCTGAGAGGTCGAGGCCGAGTTTGGCTCTCGGACTGATTCAGCGCTTGATTGATCGGTAACGGTTCTCCCCGCTTGGTCATAGTCGATTCGCACCTCCTACATCGACTGCCCGGTAAGAGAGCCGATCCAGCCAGCGCCCCAGCCGAGAACTCCGGCACCGAACAGCGCACCGAAGAGACCAGGAATGGCGTCCTGAAACCGTCCGCTCATCATCCGAATTCCGGCGAAGATCAGACCGCCGAAACAGATGACGGCGCCCGCGTACATTGCGAAAGTTTTGAACGTTCCCATGAGCGTTTGTGCCCCGGAGAAGTCCATCGTCCCTTGGGCATGGGCAGCACCTGCGAAATGTCAGCGCGACGAGCGCTGGGCCCAACATTGCGAGCTGTTCGAATCAGTTGTTGCTTCGAGACAAGGTTGTGCCAATCTCTTAGCGAGACGAGGAATGGCGGGAGATGGTTTTGGGACTGTAGAGACAAGGCTTCTTCGAGATCATCGGCACCTCCAACGGCCTCAAGTTGCCGCGATATGCCGTGAGAGTAGGACGCCGCGATTTTGTCGTCCAATACGTCTTATTTATCGGGTGATAGCTGCGAAATATCACTCCGACAAAATCGGTAGCACTACGCTGACGGCAAAGTAGAACTATTTCAAGGCTTTCAATCAAGAATTCATCTGGAATTTAGGGTTCGCAATGTCAGGCGAATTCTGTAGTGCACCCTCATCCCAATAGCGACATTTGCTCTGGCTCGGTGTCGTCAGACCGAGGAGGACGTTTGCCGGACCCCTTCACAGCATGTGGAAGCGGCATCACCTCATGCAAGGTCAACTTTGTTTGTTGACAGCGCCGAGCCGTCTTTTCAGATGGCGTATCAGTACGGGAATCGTCTTGGGATGACTTCAGTTTGTTGTAGACAATTGCGGTGTCTACGGTCCAGTCAACTCCCATAATGGGTCGAGTAACCAATTCCGTATCAAGAACTGTGCCCTTCGCGGATCAGGGCGAAGCCATAGCCTTGCTTCACCAAGCTCTTGTATCTCGGTAGGGTGCGAAGCCCGTGAATATTCGTCGATTTTCAGGCCGGCTTCTGCCAATAGTTCCAGCAGCCGCTCGTGGGCGCTCGGATGCCGTTGCGGATGGTAAAGAATCGTGAGATTTTCCTGTAAATCGGCTGGCAGCTAAGGCGGCCTTTGCAGCGAGAGGATGGTCTTTGCGAAGGCACACCACCAGTCGGTCCCTGCGGATCTCTTCAATGCGTAGCCGCAGATCGTCAACCGGCAACGTCACAATCGCCACATCGATCTCACCGGAAATGAGTTCTTCAACGAGCTGAACAGTGTCACCATGCGCTGCCCGTACTGGACAACCAGGAACCAGTTCTTTGTGAATCCTGCAGGCTTCATGAAACGAGAGCTCGATCGACAGAAGGACGCGCAGCCAAATTTGAGTGCGCGAATTTCTCCCCGTTCGATTGCAATCAGCGCGGCAATTGCTTCATCGCGGGCATCCAGTAGTCCTTGGGCGATGGGCTTGAAGGCGATACCAGTCGCGGTCAGCCTGATGCGGCCATCTTTGCCTTTGCGGAACAGGTGAACGTCAGAAAGATCTTGAAACTGCTTTGCTTGGGCACTGAGATTCGGTTGGGCAGTATGAAGGTATTCAGCCGCGGCCCTGAATCCTTTGTGTTCCGCAATCGCCAGCAAATACTTGAAGTGACGAAACTCGGCCCAATCGTTCATACCTCAACACTCCGCACGGCAGGCATGACCATTCTGTCGATGACGGAAGCGAGACGACCGCTAGTAGCCCGTTTTCGTCGGTCGAATTGTGGTTAAAGAGTACCCGATTTATCAACAGCTTTTCCGCTGACCGCGCAACGTTTCATGGACTTTTCATAGCCGCATCTTGCTCCCGTTTGCGATTCAGCGAAGTGATCGTTCGTAACGATCACCCGATACATGAAAAGTATTAGACACAGTGCCAAATAAACCGGAGGCTTGGAGCAAACGCTGGCCATCCTGCGATGGCAACGTCACAGCTCTGGAGACAATTATGGCTTTGGCTGCAGTCGTCGAACGAATCCCCCTCCGCGATCCTCTTCTGACTGTTGAAGATGTCGCCGCCCGGCTCAACGTGACGAAGGACTGGGTGTGGGATCACTCCTCCCGAAAAGCTCCGTATTTGCCCGTGATCCGGATGAGCGATGGCGTACTCCGCTATCGCTCAAGCGAAGTAGAACAATTCATCAGCGAACGGGAACGCCTCTCTGCTCTACGGTCTCGGCGTCGGTAGAATAAGAGCGGCCCACGAATTCTTCCGCCACAGAAATTGAGGAACGAATGGGCAAGTCGCACCAGACAGGATGGGTATCGCTGCGCGGAAAGCGCTGGTTTGGCTATTTCCGCCAGACAGTTCTCGATCCTGAAACGAACGAGGAACGAGTAAAGAAGGTTTGCGTCAAACTCGCCCTCAAATCAAAAATGACCAGGGCCGAAGCGCGTGATGCGCTGCGGACGGAGGTCACCAAACAGACTGGCCAGAATCTCGGAGGTAGGGTCCTTAAGGACAGTTCCACTACCTTCGGATGGTTTGTTCGCAACCGCTATTTCCCGCTGCGAGAGGGGGACTGGCGACCGGAGACGGCGAAGGTGAAGAAGATCCAGATTGAACAGGACTTGTTGGCGAGGTTCGAGGAGTATCCCCTCGACTCGATCGACAGGTTCATGTTGCAGACCCATATCAACAATCTGGCGGAACGGATGTCGCAGGATCGCGTGAAACAGGCGCGCTCCTACCTGAAGTCCATCTTCGGCGAAATCGTCGATCAGGATTTCCTGGTCAAAGACCCGACCCGGAAGCTGAAGACGCCAAGAAATCTTCGGCCCAAGGATAAGCAGGTCCTGACCTGGGAACAACTCTGGCTAGCTCTTGAACGAACCACCAGGAGAGACCGTCTGCTCCTGATGCTTGATATGACGGAAGCGCTGCGGCCCAGCGAACTGTTCGCTCTGCGGTGGCGCTCCTTCGATGACGTGGATACGTTGTCGATCACCGAAACCGTCTACCGGGGGGAGATTCGGCCCTTCGGCAAGACCGATGGAAGCCTCACAGACGTTCACCTGCCTCCGGGCCTGGCTGAAGAGCTCCGCTTGTGGGAGCAGGAAACCGCCAAAGCCTCTCCGAAGGGAATTGTTTCCCGAGATGCCTTCATCTTCCCGAACTCACGAGGAGGATTCATGGACACGGGCAACTATCGCAACCGCGTTCTCAACCCTCTCGCAGAGAGGCTGGAGATTCCTAAACTGAATTTTCAGATTCTGCGCCGCACGATGGCGACACAGGCGCAGAGCATGGGTTCGGTGAAGGACATCCAGGCGCACCTGCGGCACGCGAAGGCCGACACAACGGCCAACGAGTACATGCAGGAGTTGCCGGAGAGCGTGAAGAGGATGGTCGGAGAGGTGTACGCGATGCTCACGAAAGGAGGGGAGTCGCAAGACAGTTTGAAGCATTTGCCACAAAAAGCCGCAAAGGCTTCCGAGCAAGTTGCTGTAAGTATTTGAAAGGAATGGTAGGCACGAGGAGACTCGAACTCCTGACCTCTACCGTGTCAAGGTAGCGCTCTAACCAACTGAGCTACGCGCCTGCATGGTGCGAACAACGCCCTCAGTATACCAATTGGGCGCGTGCTCCGGGCGGACTCTCCAGCCGCGCTGGAAGCGTTTACTGCGACTGCGGTACGATGGATTTCCAGAAGGACGAACTTCCCCGCACGCGTCCCTACTTGATGGACATGACACGCCGCCAGTGCTGAAAGACCTTCGCGCCGCGCCCAACCAGTTGACGTTCCTGCGGCTCTGTATCATTCCCTTCCTGGTCACCGCCGTGCTCGACGGCCGTTACCGCACCGCGTTTGCGCTCTTCATTCTGGCCGGCATCAGCGATGGCCTGGATGGCCTGCTAGCCCGCATTCTGCAGCAGCGCACCCGGTTGGGTCAGTACCTGGATCCGATCGCGGACAAGCTGCTGCTCAGCACCTTGTTCCTCGTGCTCATGCATCAGGGGCTCATTCCTCGTCGCGTCACCATCCTCGTCTTCAGCCGCGATGTCGGTATCGTCATCGTAGGAGCGCTGCTTTTCGCCACTACCGGCGCGCGCGACTTCCGCCCCAGCCTGTGGGGCAAAGCCAACACCGTAGCGCAGATCATCGCCGTCGCCAGCGCCCTGTGGACGGCTTTTTACGCTCCGCCATTTCTTGTGCTCGTGCGCAAGCTGTCGCTCATCGCGACCTTCGCGCTCACTCTGATTTCGTGGTTCCACTACACCTTGCGCGAAACGCGCCGGCTGGGCAGCGAGGAATCGCGCAGCTCAGTCTGAGCGCGCAGCCTCGCGCAGGCGATCAGGCGTCGTCGCCTTCAGCAAGCGTCTCCTCACCGCCGTCCTGCGACATCTCCTGATACTCGTCGGCGTCGAATACTTCGCCGCACTCTTCGCACTCGACATATTCCACATCGTCTTCGCGCGCTACCACGCGCACCTTGGGGTGCTTGCAGACTCGTTGCATGATCAGTATTGGGGAGTTTGGATGGTTTAGCCGGCGCCGACTGCTGCTGCCAAATCGGGCCGGTATGCAGGAGATTGTACCCACGTCCCCGGAAGAGTCAATGCGGCATTGGGTTGATTGGGGCACAACGGTTTCAGTCCCGCTTCATTACAATCGGGAGAAACCTCTATCAGCCGCCTGATTTTCGAAACGGATGCCCATTTCCACTGCTGCCATCCTGTGATCACATATGACCGATCTTCCCCAGCCGCGCCTCTCCCGATTTCGCAATTTTCGCCGCTTCGGCTTGCCCGGGCTCCTGACGGTGCTTTTCATCGCGCTGCTCATCGGCCAGCACCTCGTCTCCGGCGGCGATCCCTCGCTCGAGTTCAACGCCCCCTCCGCGTTGCCGCCTGCCAGCGGCCTGGTCGACCAGTCGCCGCTCCGCCTCGCCAGGCAATTGGCTACGCAGGCTGCCGTACCACAGGAGCGCCAATACGCCCAGGATGCCCTCCGTTTGGCCGATAGCGAGGTCGATCAGGCATTCGCCAGCGCGCTGCGCAGCGCCACCCAGCACGCCCCGCCGCTCACCGGCCAGGCGTTGAAGATCTCCCAGCGGCTCAATGCGCTCAATGCCCGCATCAAGGCCGAACAGACCGAGGTGACCGCTCGCCAGCACGGTCCGGGCATTGCGGACGACGATCCGCAACTCCAGCTCGCCCAGGCCCAGCTCGCGCTCGACACCGACGAAGCCGACGAGCTGCATCAGACCCTTATCCGTCTCGGCGGCGACCGTCACGCCCTCATCCAGCAGGCGCTCGATGAGCACGAGGCCGTCCACAAGGAGGAGACCGGCGCTGCCGTCTCGCAGACCGAGGCGCTGGAAACTCCGGCAGCCCTCACCTCACTCATCGGAAAGTTCAGCGCCCTCAGCTCGCTGCGCAGCCGGCGCCAACAGCTCCTTGAGGCGCGCAACGCAGCCCAGTTGTTCGCCACGCGTCTTCTCCAGCAACGCAATGCTCTTTCGAACGAGACGGAGAATGCCGCCTCGCCGGCCGCAAACGGGGCCGCGGCTGCACCCCAGCCCGCCGACGCCACCACCACCGCAGCTCAGCTCCGCGCTCTCGCGTCGAATCGCCAATCCATCACGCAGTACGAACACCGCATCCACGACCTCGAAAGCCTCGCCGACGCCTACACCAAATGGGAGGCGCTAGTCCGCGCGCAGGAGCGCACCATCACGCGTCGCATCCTGCGCGTCTTCGCCTTTATCGTCTTCATCATCGTCGTCACGGTCCTGATCGGCCGCCTGCTCCATCGTCTGCTCTCCAGTCGTACCCTGCTCGATCGCCGCCGCCAGCAGACGCTGCAATTCGTCCTCTCGTTCAGCGTGCAGCTCGTCGGCGCGCTGCTCATACTGATCGTCATCTTCGGCATGCCGCGCCAGACCCCCACCGTCATCGGCCTCACCACCGCGGGCCTCACCGTCGTGCTCAAGGACTTTATCGTTGCCTTCTTCGGCTGGTTCATTCTCATGGGCAGGAACGGCGTGCGCGTCGGCGACTGGGTGGAGATCAACGGGGTCGGCGGCGAGGTCGTCGAGGTCGGCCTGCTCCGCACCACGCTTCTCGAAACCGGCAACTGGTCTGAAAGCGGGCGCCCCACCGGCCGCCGTGTCGCCTTCATGAACAGCTACGCCATCGAGGACCACTACTTCAACTTCTCCACCACCGGCCAGTGGTTGTGGGAGGAGCTGCACGTCGTGCTGCCTTCCGGCAAAGATCCCTACGCGCTGCGTGAGGCAATCCGCGGCGCCGTCGAAGAGATCACCCGCGAGGACGCGGAGCTCGCCAGCCGCGAGTGGCGCCGCCTCAGCCAGTTGCACGGCAGCCTCGGCACGCTCTCCGCACAACCCACGGTGGAACTGCGCCCCACCGGCGGTCTGGAGGTCGTCGTCCGTTATCTCACCCGCGCACAGGATCGCTTCGAGATGCGCTCGCGCCTCAATCAGCGCCTGCTCGCCATCCTGCACGCTCCGCCGCAGATCAGCGAAGCGTCACCTTCTGCAGCGAAGGATGCTTCCCCGGCAACGAGCGCAGCCACCAGCTAAACTGGTCGTCTTACAAGTTGTCATCCCGCATCTCGTCTCGGAAGGTCCATGCAGTTCACTCCAGAGGAAGGCGCCCGCCGCTACCAGGAGACCCTGGTCCCGCTGATGTTCGCGCCCTCGGCGCGGCTGCTGGTTGCGCACGCAAAACTGCCCGCCGGCGCGCACGTGCTCGACGTCGCCACCGGCACCGGCGTCGTCGCTCGCGAAGCAGCACAGGCCATCGGCAGCACCGGTCGCGTCACCGCGCTCGACGCCACCGACACCATGCTCGCGATCGCCCGCAGCCAGCCCGCGCCGCCCAACGCTGCGCCTATCGAATACATCCAGTCCGCCATCGAAGATGCGGCGTTCCCCAGCGGCGCTTTTCATGCCGCTTTCTGCCAGCAGGCGCTGCAGTTCTTCGACGAGCCAGGCCGCGCACTCGCGCGCATCCGCCAGGCGCTGCATCCGGAAGGCCGCCTCCACATCGCGCTCTGGGGCTCGGAAGAGGAGCACTCGCTCACCATGGCCATGCAGCGCGCGCTCCTCGAATGCGGCCTCCGCGACTTTACCGCGTTCCTCACGAAGGTCCATCGCCTGCACAATCCTGCTCTCGTCTACGGCGTCCTTCGTCAGGGCGGCTTCGTCGTGGAGCACCAGCAATCCGTCGACATCGTGCCCGACGGCGCCTGGCATGCCGCGGACGGCCGTAGACTGCTGGCCGCCACTCCGCTTGCCGCCAAATTGGCGCAGCTGCCGCCTGCGCAACTCGCCGCCCTTGGCGATGCATGCGAGCGCCAGCTCGACAACTACACCAAAGACGGCGCACTCGAACTGCACTTCCCCGCATACTTTTACATCGCCCGGCCGGCATAGCGAGTCAGCTCGCCGACAATCAGCTCGCCGCGGCGTGGTCCCGCGCGTTTTCCGCTGACTTCTGTTTCAACCACGACTGCCCCTGCGCCGACTTCAGCCACTCACCAGCCACCTGCCGGGTGGCGAGATTCAGCCGGTTAAACATATTAATCACCGCAATGTTCAGCACCAGCACCGCGAGTTCCGGCTCATCGTAATGCCGCGCGGCCTCGCCCCAGATCGCATTCGTAACCGGATCTTCGCGATCGCTGATTCGCGTCGTTGCCTCGGTCAGCGCCAACGCCGCACGCTCCGCGTCCGTAAAGTAGGGCGCATCGCGCCAGGCGGCCACGGCAAACATCCGCTCATCCGTTTCGCCGGTCTGCTTCAGCGTGCGGGCGTGCATATCGACGCATACGCTGCAGCCGTTGATCTGGCTCGCGCGCAGGTGCATCAGGTCCAGTGTCCGCGCCGGCACACTGCCCTTCTTCACAATCGCGCCCAGCGCCATCAAAGCTTGCATCGCATCCGGCACCAGCAACGCGGGGTTCGTTATCCTTGCTTGCATACGTCTTGTTCTCCTATCGGTAAATTGGTCACATCGGACCGCTTTCGTCCGTCACTACCATGACGAAACTCAACGGGAGAATGTGACTGGATGAACGGACACGATTCGCTAGCTGCACAATTCGAGAAGAATCGAGGCCATCTGCGCGGTGTCGCCTACCGCATGCTCGGCTCACTGAGCGAAGCCGACGATGCCGTTCAGGAAGCATGGCTAAAACTCAACCGTTCCGAATCGAGCGAGATCGAGAACCTCGGGGGATGGCTCACCACCGTCGTCGCGCGCGTCTGCCTCGACATGCTGCGCGCACGCAATGCACGCCGGGAAGATGCTCTGGATGCACAGATACCCGAGCCGGCCGCGAGGCCCGACGCGGTTAAGCCGCCGCTCGATCCCGAACAGGAGACGATGCTGGCCGAATCCGTCGGCCTCGCGCTGCTCGTTGTCCTCAACACGCTCGCTCCCCCCGAGCGCATCAGCTTCGTCCTCGACGATCTGTTCGCCGTCCCTTCGAAGAGATCGCCGCCATCGTCGGCCGCTCGCCCGCTGCGACCCGTCAACTCGCCAGCCGCGCACGCCGGCGCATTCAGGGCGCTCACACCGCTGCTCGTGCCGATCTTGCCTCACAACGCAAAGCTGTCGATGCCTTCCTCGCCGCTCTGCGCGCCGGCGACTTCAGCGCGCTCCTCGCTGTGCTCGATCCGGACGTCGTGATCCATGCTGACCAGACCTCCCAGCCGGTCGAAGCCATGCGAGAAATTCGCGGCGCAGAGAACTGGGCCCGCGGCGCAATCACCGCCGCGCGTGGCGCACGTGCCGCACAACCGGCGCTCATCGACGGCGAGGTGGGCCTCGTCATCGCGCCCAGAGGACGCCTCTTCCGCGTCCTCCGCTTCACCCTCGCACACGGAAAGATCGCCCAGATCGAGGTCATCGGTGACCCCGAGCGCCTGCGGCAGCTGGACCTCGCCACGCTCGCGCCATAAATAACAAAAGCGGGAGGAATGCTCCTCCCGCTTCTCGATCATGACGATCTTTTGTTGTTTTAGTACTTCGGGATGGATGGGTCCACCTTGTCCGACCAGGCAGTGATCCCGCCCGCAAGGTTCTCCACGTGCTTGAATCCCTGCTGCTGCAGGAACTCCGCAGCTCTCTGGCTCCGACCGCCGGACTTGCATTGCACAACGATGTTCTTCTCGCGATCCAATTCGTCAATGCGCTTCGGCAGATCGTTCAGCGGCACAAGATAGCCGCCAATGTTCGCGATCTGAAATTCATGCGGCTCGCGCACATCCAGCACAAACACATCTTCGCCCGCCGTCTGCCGTCGCTTCAGTTCCTCCGGCCCGATCTGCGGAACCCCATTCTGCATATTCGCCACCTGAGTCGTCTCCTTTGCCGGCGGCGTGATGCCGCAGAACTGATCGTAATCAATCAGCGCCGTCACCGTCGGATGCGTACCACACACCGGGCAATCCGGATTCTTCCTGAGCTTCAGCTCGCGGAACCGCATGCCCAGTGCGTCCACCAGCAGCAGCCGTCCGATCAGCGCGTCACCTTTGCCCAGAATGAGCTTGATGACTTCGGTCGACTGAATGATGCCCACCAGTCCCGGCAGAATGCCCAGCACCCCACCCTCCGCACACGAAGGCACCAGCCCCGGCGGCGGCGGCTCCGGATATAGGCACCGATAGCACGGCCCATCTTCCGTCGCAAAGACGCTCGCCTGCCCCTCGAAGCGGAAGATCGAGCCATACACATTCGGCTTTCCGCTCAGCACACACGCATCGTTCACCAGGTAGCGCGTCTGGAAGTTGTCCGTACCATCCGCCACGACGTCGTAATCTTTCAGGATCTCCATCGCGTTCGCCGAGGTAAGCATCGTCTCGTGCTTTACGACTTTTACGTTAGGGTTCAGCGCCGCGATCTTATCCGCCGCGGAATCCAGCTTCGGCCGGCCAACATCCGGCGTGCTGTGGATCACCTGGCGATGCAGATTGCTCGCATCCACCACATCGAAGTCCACCAGCCCCAGCGTGCCCACGCCCGCCGCTGCCAGATACAGCGCCATTGGCGCTCCCAGGCCGCCCGTGCCCACCAGCAGCACCTTCGCCGCCTTCAACCGCTGCTGCCCTTCCATGCCGACTTCGGGCAGGATCAGGTGCCGCGAATATCGCGCTATCTCTTCATGCGTCAGTGCCGGCAACGATACTGCCGCTGTTGCTTCTGCCACTGTTGCCATATCAAAACTCCTTCGGACGAAAGTAAACGTCCATATCCAATCCCGATTCTCGTCATCCTGAGCGAAGCGAAGGACCTGCAGTTTGTCCGATCGCCGATATCATCAAACGTGAGCGACAACGGAGCGAACCCCACAAAACGCGCCACCGGCGCGCCCGCCCGTATGGCTAATACCCGCCGGCGATCGACGGGATAATCGACAGCGAATCCTTCTCGCTCACTGCCGTCTGCTCTTTCGCGTCCAGATAGCGAATGTCCTCATCATTGAGATACACATTCACAAACGAGCGCAGCTTTCCTTCGTCGGTAAATAAATGTTTGCGCAGATCGGGATAACGCGAAGTCAATCCGCCCAGCGCCTCGTGAATCGTCGCGCCGCCCACTTCCACCGTGTCCTGCTTGCCCGTATACGCCCGCAGCGGCGTAGGGATAAAAATCTTCATCGTTGCTCTTTCCTTTGCTTGATATCGTCCGCGGAATGCAAGCCAAGCGGCCCGCGCCTGTTCACCGCGTCAACATCGCTCAGAATCCCGAACGCCGCTCAGGGCTGTATCCGGAACACCGCTCAAGGCTGCATCCCGTTCTCCACTCAGCGCCGCATTTCCCACCACCACCTGCTGATCCTCAAAGCGCTTGTCTTCTTCCGACGTACCGCTCAATAGAAACGAATTCGTCACCTTCGCCGCGCCTTGTTCCACACTCGTGATCACATACGAGCAGCCGATCCAGTGCGCCTCTTCAAAGTCCGTTTTCGACCATTGCGCCGGATGGTCCGGATGCGAATGGTAGAAGCCCACAATATCCAGCCCGCGCTCGCGTCCCTGCCGCTGGATGCGAATCAGCTCCTGCGGTGCGATGTTGTAGCGGTTGTGCGCCGAATCGGTGCGCGTGTTCCCCGCCTCGACAGCCGCCTCGATCGTATTCCCCTGCTCATCGCTCTTGCCCAGCAGCACGCCGCAGCACTCATGCGGATACGTGCGCTCGCCATGCCGGCGTATCGTCTCGTACAGCGCACTGGAAATCGTCAGCGTCGCCGTCTCCACTCGATCGCTCACTCTTCCGTCCTTACTCAACCCAGAACCTCTCGCTCAGATACTTCTCTGCGCCATCACACAGAATCACCACAATCACCGCTTCGCGGCCGTGCGCATGCTCTTCCTCGGCGATGCGCAGCCCAGCCGCCGTCGCGCCCGCTGCCGAAACGCCTACCAACAGTCCTTCAAGACGTCCCAGCCGTTTCGCCATCGTATAGGCCGCCTCGGTCTCCATCGCCATATCGCGATCGGCCAACCGGGCGTCGTAGATCGGCGGGACGATCGCCGTCGCCATATGCTTCAAACCTTCAAAGCCGTTGAATGGAGAGTCCGGCTGCATGCTGACGCACTGGATGCGCGGGTTCAGCTCTTTCAGCCGCCGGGTCGTGCCCACAAAGGTTCCACTCGTCCCCAGGCCCGCGACAAAATGTGTCACCTGTCCCTCGGTCTGCTGCCAGATTTCATTGGCAGTCCCCGGATTTGACGCGGTCCCGCGATAATGCGCGCGCCAGTTCTCATCATTGCCGTACTGGTCGGCGTAGTAGTACCTGGCGGTGTCCTTTGCCAGCTCACGCGCCTTGCGGATCGCCCCATCCGACCCGTCCGCCGGATCAGTCCAGATCATGTTCGCGCCGTAAGCCCCCAAAATGCGCTTCCGTTCCGGCGATACATTCGACGGCACGCACAGCGTCACCGGGAAATCCCACGCGGCGCCCAGCATCGCGTAGGCAATCCCGGTATTCCCGCTGGTCGCGTCCAGAAGATGCTTGCCGTCACCCAGCAGACCGCGTTTCAGCGCCGCTCCCACAATGCCGGAGGCCGCGCGGTCCTTCACCGACCCGCCCGGGTTCATCCACTCCGCTTTGCCCAGCATCGTGATGCCCGGCAAATTCGCAGTCAGCCGGTCCAGCCGCACCAGGGGTGTGTTGCCGATACGATCGGCGAGCGTGGTGCCCAATGTCGATGCAGATGTCTGCCGTGTTTCTGCCGAAGTTGCCATGTCGTCCGACCCTTATCCGTTTTCACAAATGTCGTAAGGTGATCCGCATCAAAGCGGAAACGCTGCTTCAGCGGTTCTGGGCGGCCGGACATCGTTGTGAAAGCGACATATCCATGTGCGACACTAAAAGCACCGGGTCAGGACCGTCGGTGCCTCTTTCCTAATAGTGTATAGGGGCTATCGGCCCCCGGCACGTACTACGAGGAACTCACCCCGCCATGCGTACCAGAATTACCGTCCGCAGCTTCGAACAAGTGCTCCAGATCCTTCGCGATAACGGATTTGATGTTCGCGAGTTGCCCGGGGTCGCAGATCAAGTGACGGTTGCCAAATATGGCGCCGCAGCCGTCCTCGCCCGCAATCCGAAATACTCGGCCAAAACCGCGGCCGACGACGAGCAGCACCCCGTCATCTGGATCACCCCGCCCGGCTGGGTGCTCCGCGGCAGGATCTCCCGCCTGGTCGACCACGGCAACCAGAAGCTCTTTGAAACCCCCACTACCCGTATCGCCGCCACCGCGGATGCCCTCAAATCCATCCACCGCTTCAGCGAGGAACTCCGCGAAGCCATCGGCGAGCCCAGCCTCTACAACGAGTCACTCGGAACCGTCAGCAACAGCTACATGTACGACCGGCTCGAAGGCCGCGAACCCGGAACCGAAGCGGCATCCGATCACCACTAGCGAAGCGGCAAGCCAGGCGACACATCCGCTCCAGAGGACGACCCTCTCAGCACCTCACTGTGGGCTCTCCTTCTTCAGCGAATCGATGTATTCACGCCACAGCGCCCCCAGATAGCTCCAATCCGCCGGCGAGGGGCTTTCCTGGGTCGTCTCCGTGCGGGTTACAAAATACAGCGCAGGAATTCCGATAGAGGGTTGCGCCTGCATGTAGTTCCACCACTCCTTCAGGTTGGTGGAGGAGGCATTGTCGGTATCCACCAGCGGCCACCCCGTGATGTTGGCCATGCGGGCACGCTGGCGCATCATCTCCGTGACATTGCGGCTCGCATACCAGACATCGTTCAAGCGAATTACGTCCGCGGATTCGCGGAACAGCGCATTGGTCGTCTGCGTCTCCACCATCGCGTCTGGCTTCCATTTATGAGCTTCACTGTAGAGGATCGACTGAAAGCGGCGGACAAATTCAATGCCGGTCGCCGGGCCGGTAAGCGCCAGGCCAGGTGCCGCGGGCGCGTGCACCCAGTCTTCCTTGAAGCCGTCGACACCCAGGTCCTGGACGAGGTGGCGAAGACGCGAGCGCAGAAAATCCTCGTACTCTGGCTTTCCCACATCGGCAATGACGCACTTGCCCTCGTACATGACGCAGAGTGAGTGCGGCAGGCCGTCGCTAGACGCTACCGGAACCCACAGGATCACGTGGCGTCCTTTGGCATGCTGCGCAGCGATGAAGCCTTTCATGTCGGGCCATTTCTGCTGATCCACTTCAAACGTGCCGTACTCCTTCTGCCATTTGTCGTCGATCACTACAGTTCCCACCGGCAGACCGCGTTTCTCAAGAATGTCCAGCCATCTTTCGTAATTCGCCTGCGTCGAGAGCTTGTTGGGCGCACCACCCTCCGGGACAGATTCGACAGTCTGCTCCGCCCATCCGCAGAAGATCGGAAGACGGTGCCAGGAAACATTTTTGCCGACGGAGTCGGTTGCGAATCCACTGTGCGTAAGCCATGACGTGTAGTTACGGAGAGCGTCCAGCGGGCTGTTTGCCATGTCGATGCTCAGAACGGGCGAAGCGAAACCGCCGTCCGCGCTGCGGTATCCCATGTAGTCGACATAGAATGACGCCCCCGCATAGCGCGAGCCGGAGTATTCGAGCGCGGGGAACTGGTACTCGCCCGGCTTGGCGCCGATGCCGATGCCCGTCCACGTGTGATCCATGTGGAACGCGAGGAAGAGCGGCGGCGGTGCGAAGGTTCCCGCCATGCGCTCCGGACGGAAATCCTGCTCAGAGCTCTCTTCGCGGCCTACGCTGAAGCCGAGAATCTGCGGCATCGCGATATTGAATTCCAACTGGTCTGCGAGATTTGGGTTGGGCGCGAAGTAGCGGTCGGCATAAATCGTCGCATCCCATGCGTGGCCCCGCGTCGTGCCGTTGTCCCAGCGATTGGAGATTCCATTGGAGAGGAAGTAGCACCGGCCGAGCTTACCCGACCCTCCGGCGAACTGCTGGAACTCGATGTGGTCGGCAAAGAAACGCCATGCGAAGCGGCGGCCTGTCCACAGGGTGCTCTTTGCAGTGGCGTTGAGCTCGAATGTGTCCGCGCCGGATTTCCGCAGCGCGTAGCTGATGTCGGAGAGCTGCTCTTCGCTCGATGCAGAAGCCAACCCGGCTACAATCGGGACCTCAAAGACGCTCTCCTGTTCTCGTTCGATTCTGAGTTGCGGAGGCGCGCCAGCTCGATCGCCAGGCACAATCGTTGCGGAGTACTGGGACATGGAGACGGACTGGGTCTGCGCGTTGCAGCAGGCGGAAATCAGCAAAGCGAAGCATGGGAGTGCGCGCAACCATCGTTTCATCGGCCATCCCTGAGAAGGTGAAATCTCCGGGCTATCTTATGGGATGGCGTGCCCCGAGCGAGTCGGAGGGAATATGCCGTTCGCCGGCTCGCTCGCGTAACCGAACGTGAGCGGCCAAGGAAGCGACCCCGCGTCATGGGCCGCCGGCACGTTTGCCTGGACGGCGAGTCCACTCCCGATATACCTCACTCTTCCCCAGACCGCGCTCCCGTGCCACCCGTTTCAAAGCATCCTTCTCGTTCAAACCCTCGTCCTTCATCAGCCGCTCCATCAGCGCGACAATCGACTCGACCCCCACATTCGCGGCGGCAGCAGGCCGAGCCTCCACCAGCACCACTATCTCGCCCCGCACGCGCTCCCGCTCTGCCAGTTGCCCGCGCACTTGCGCCGCGCTCCCGCGTAAAAACTCCTCATGCAGCTTGGTCAACTCCCGCGCCAGCACAACCCCGCACTCCGGGGCCCAGACGCCCGCCACGTCCTCCAGCATCTCCACGATGCGATGCGGCGCTTCATAGAAGACCAGCGTCAGCGGCTCCGCACCAGCCACCACCATCGCACGCAGCCGTTCCAACTCCGTGCGCCGCGCCCCCGCCTTGGACGGAAGAAATCCACAGAACAGGAAGCGTTCCGCAGCCAGTCCCGAACCCACCAGCGCCGTCAGGGCCGCATTCGCCCCAGGCACCGGAATCACGGGCAGCCCCGCCCGTGCCACCGCGGCGGCTACCCGCGCCCCCGGATCGGAGATCCCCGGCAGGCCCGCATCGGTCACCAGCGCCAGCCGCTCGCCTGCGCGCACCCGCGCTACCGCCTCCGCCGCGCACGCATGCTCTTTGTGCTCATCGCAGCTCTGCATCGGCGCTTTGATCTCATAATGAGCCAGCAGATGTGCCGTCTCGCGTGTATCCTCGCACAACACGCGGTCCACGCCGCGCAGTACCCGCAGCGCGCGCAGCGTGATGTCTTCCAGATTTCCTATGGGTGTGCCGACCAGGTACAGACCCGGCGGCAATCGATCCGCGCTCACGTTACTCTGCCTGCGCGTGCCGCTTGCGCTTCTCCGCGAACTGCGTCATCGAGTGCATCAGATGTTGCAGCGTTACGATGCCGACCACGCGCTCGCCATCCGTCACCGGCACCAGCGACATGCCCCGTCCGCTGAAGCGGCTGATCGTCGTCCCCAGCGAGTCCTCTGGCTTCGCCACATGGAAGCTCCGCTGCATGATGCCCTGAACGTAGCCGTTGCCCTCTGCCCGCAGCGCGTCCGCGATCACCTGCCGGCTCACTACCCCGACAACGTTGCGCCCGCGCACCACCGGAAAATCATCCTGCAGCGAATGGACCGCCTTGGCCAGCGCGTCCTCCAGCGTGTCGGAAGGCGACAGCAGCGAGAAGTCCGTCAGCATGATGTCGCGCATGTACACCGTGTCCACCACACTCTGAAACAGCGCCCCCTGGTCTTCCAGTTGCGCTCCGATGAAGATGAAAAAACCCGCCGTCGCCAGCCAGAGGTTGGGCAGCAGAATGCCAAGCAGGATCGCGATCACGCCGATCATCAGTCCCAGCCCTGCCGCGGCACGTGCCGCCTGCACCCGTCCCTGAACCCGCGTGAACTGGCTGCGCAACACCCGTCCCGCATCCAGCGGATAGGCCGGCAGCACATGCAGCACGCCAAGAAATGCGCTTAACCACACAAAGGAGCGGATCAGGTGTGCCGGCGTGATCAGCGGCTTCGCCAGCAGATTGAACCCCGGCGCGGCCCCCATGATCGTCAGCACGCACAGCACCGCCAGCGACAGGCTCACCAGCGGGCCAACCACCGCCATCTTGATCTGCGTCCACAAGTCGTTCGAGCGCTCCACGCTCTCCGCATTCGCAAACGACATCAGACCGCCGATCGGCAGCAGGAGGACGCTGCGAATCTGCAGCCCGTGATACGCCGCCGCGATCGCCCGCCCAATCTCCCGCGCCAGTACCGCGCAGAAAAGCAATACCCACAGCATGAAGCCGTGCCACTGCGGCAGTTGCAGCATGCTGGCGTAGCCCATGCAGATGCCCAGCAGCAGCAGGAAGAAAGTATGGATACGGATATCCATCCCCCACCAGCGCCCCAGCGGAAATGACCAGCCACGCATCGTCGTCTCTTGCTCGTTTCGTCTTGAATGAATGCCGCGTCGTGTTTCCGGCTCTGCGGTTTTACACACGATGCGCAGCACGCATCGCGCTCCGGCGGCAGACGGCGCCATTTGCGTCGCCATCGCTTCATTGTATGCGAGCGCCTGCATGCACCCTCCTGATGCCGTCAGGGAGCGAACCCAGCGACCGAACCCAGAGCTCCGACCCAGGAAGCGAACCCAGAAGCGCGCCAAACACGCAATCGCCTCGGACGGCCAATTACCGCCCGGATGACCAGTCCTGTGTTCTTCTGTCACCATGCGCGTCATCGCCGGCACTTATCGCAGCCGTCCGCTCATCGCGCCGCCCGGCATGGCAACGCGCCCCACCAGCGACCGCCTGCGCGAAACCCTCTTCAATATCCTCGCGCCGCAGATAGAAGGCGCGCACTTTGCCGACCTCTACGCCGGCACCGGCGCCGTCGGCATCGAAGCGTTGAGCCGCGGTGCCGCGCACGTCACATTCATCGAGAGCGCCGCCGCCGCCATTGCTGCCCTGCGCGCCAACCTCACCTCACTTGGCATTCGCCATAACTATCAATTGGAACAGCGCAGCGTCCCCGTCGCTCTCCGGACTCTCGCCCGCCGCGACCAGCGCTTCACCCTGGTCTATCTCGACCCGCCCTGGGAAGACGCCGCCGCCTACAAACAGTCGCTCACGCTGCTGGCCGAGTCCGCCGCAACGCTGCTCGCACCCCAAGCCATCGTCATCGCCGAACACGCACGCCGCACATCTGTCACCCCGGCAGATACCTATGGCGCGCTCCATCGCTACCGCCTGCACGAACAAGGCGACGCCGCGCTCACCTTCTACAGCCTGCAAGCGGACTAGCTATGTCATCATCCGGACCGCAGCGGCGAAACCCGCGCAACGGAGGTCTCCCACGCTGGCAGTGCATCATCCAGCACTCGCCGACTAGAACCGCGGGCCGCCCCGATGCTCGCCCGTCTGCAGATCCACCACAAATTCCATCTCTCGGTCCGTTGGCATATCCCAGCCCCATCCACGCAGCTCCTTGGCCGTTGCTTCGCCCAGCCGTACACCCTCCCAGGAAAGCCGAGCCGTCTGCCACACCCGTCCGGCTGCGCCCCACGCCTCCACGGAATGAAAGCTGGCAAAGACCAGCAGCCCCGCCTGCGGAAGCGGCCGCACCTCCGTCACCGGCCGATACGCAATCTGCTGCCAGCGCTCCGGTGCGCGGGTGTCGATCATGTATCCATATCCCCCCGCCACCGCGCAGAGCATTGCGGGGTCAGGGCAGCTCCACAGCCCCGTCGGCACCGCCGGACTCGCAAAACCCAGAGCGCAGGTAGCCAGAAACCCCTCGCCATCGGCTGGCTGCACCATTAGCTCCAGTGCGCCGCGCTCCACCTCCTCTACCACCGCCGGATACACAAAGTGCCGCCGCGGAAGGATCATCGGCCGCGCCGCCAGCACCTCCGCCGTCCACGACGCCCTGAAGCTCTGATCGATCCTCACCGCCATTTGCGCGTCACCGTCACTCCCGTCATCTCTCGCCGCATAGGCGAATCTAACAAGTGCGCCGCGCCCGGCGGTCAGCCTCCGCCAATCGCCAGGAGGAATCGACCGGTCCTGATCCCTAACCCCCGGCTCGGGAACCGCCCGGCCGGGAGCCGCGTACCACCTCCATGCCCGCCATTCTGATCGACTTACCGGGCTCGAGCGGAAGCGGGGTCAGGGTGGGACAAGATGTTCTGCGATGAGGCTTTTTCGTTGGAAAAAAGCCTGCTTCACAGATCTCGGCTTACCGTCGATACCCTGCTTCCGCTCTATGATGAAGACGCTGAATACGCTTTTGACGACCGTGCGCAAGCAACCAGGCCGCCTCCCATGACCAGCAAGACCGTAACCCGGTTCCTCTATCTCGCCTTCGGCCTCTTCATCGTCGCGAGCATGACCTACTTCGTCATGCAGACTACGGCCATCTTCCAGGAGCTGACGCACCGCGGCGAGCACGCTCGCATGCCCTTCCAGATCGATGACGACCTGCTCACCATCAGCAATCTGGAGCCGGAGGCCATCGCGGCCGGGCTCAAGCCGGGCGATCGGCTGCTTGAAATCCGTGGAGAGCCCTACCGCGGTAAGCGGCAGCTGGTGCCGCTCACCGGCGGAGGCAGGGACTTTGTTCGCGCCGGCAACCCGCTTGCGGTGATGATGCGCCACGCGGATGGCAGCGAGTATCGCGCCCAGATCCACACTGTGGCTAGCAAAGCCTCCCAGAAGAGGTTCAATTTCGAGTGGGCCCTCAATATCCTGCAGCTTCTCCCGCCGATCATCTGTCTGCTGATTGGCTACTGGGTGGTCGCAGCACGCATCCGCGACCCCAACGCGTGGCTGCTGCTCGTGCTCTTTGCCTATCCCTCGGTGCTTTCAGCACCGCCGCACTGGTGGCCTGATCCCTGGGCGCTCCCGATCAGCGGCTATTACGGCACGTTGCAAGTGTTGTGCGCGCCGGCGCTGTTTCTCTTCGGCATCTATTTTCCCGAGCGTTGGCGCCTGGATCGTCGTTATCCGTGGGCCAAGTGGCTCATCCTCGCCCCACTCTGCATAGGCGTTGCGCTCTACGGGACCACGTTGTACATCGAAAACTTCGCCGCACCTGAGTACGGCTCCCTCAGCGCACGCATTTCTCCTGGGGTCGAGCGCATCCTCAACCCGCTGGGCCTGATATGCGTCATCATCTACGTCGCCGCGCTCATCGATAAGCTCCGCTCCGCGACCACCGCAGATGCCCGCCGCCGCCTGCAGGTGCTCACCTTCGGGTCGGTCATCGGCATTGGTTCCCTGCTGCTCGTCTTTGTTTTGCTGCCGCATTTCGGCGTTCAGGCCAATCATCATCCCTGGCTCGCCCTGCCAGCCTTCCTGCTCTTCTTCGCCGCGCCCTTCTCCTTCGCTTACGTCGTCGTCGTGCAGCGCGCGCTGGACGTCCGCCTTCTCGTTCGCATGGGCACCAAGTACGCCTTAGCCCGCTACACGCTGCTAGTCGCGGAGATCGCCTTCGTCGCCTTCGTCCTCATTCATTTCGTCGTCCCCTTGGTCCGGCACAAGGAAAACCTGCCCGTCGCCATTCCGGTCCTCATCCTCATTGCCGCCGGACTCATCAAGCTCTTCGCCTCGCACGATTCCATCAGCAGCCGCCTGCAGCGCTGGCTCGATCGCAAATTCTTCCGCGAAGCCTATGACGCCGAGCTGGTGCTCAGTGAGCTCTCCGATCAGGCACGCCGCTTCACCGAGGCCAAGCCCCTCGTCGACACCGTCAGCCGCCGCATCTCGGAGGTCCTGCACGTCTCCTCCATCGCCGTCTATCTGCGCCATGGGCGCAGCTTCGGCTTGGAGCACTGCATCGGCGTCAACGAGGACGTGCCCAAGCGCTTCGAAGAGAGCTCCTCCGCCGTGCGCAATCTCGCGAGATCCAACCAGGCTGCCACCCTCTACCGCGAAAATCCCGATGGCTGGTTTCTCCTCGCGGACGACCGCGAACGCGAGGCGCTGGACCACCTCGGCGCTGAACTCCTGCTCCCCCTTTCCGGACGTGACAAGCTGCTGGGCTTCATCAGCCTCGGTCCCAAGCGCTCCGAAGAGCCCTACACGCCCTCCGATCTCCGCCTGCTGCAATCCGTCAGCACCCAGGCCGGCCTCGCGCTTGAGATCAGCGCTCTCGTTCACTCCCTCGCCAGCGAAGCCGCGCGCCGCGAGCGCATCGATCGCGAAATCGAGATCGCCCGCGAGGTGCAGGAGCGCCTCTTCCCCCAGCAGCTACCCACCTTGCCCGGCCACACCATCTACGGCGCGTGCCGCCCCGCGCAGGGCGTTGGCGGCGACTACTACGACGTCCTCACGCTCGATGACGGCTCGCTTGGCCTCGCCATCGGCGATGTCTCCGGCAAAGGCATCTCCGCCGCGCTGCTCATGGCCAGCCTGCGCGCCTCGCTGCGCGGCATGACCATGGACGGCCCCGCCGACCTCGCGCGCCTCATGAACCGCGTCAATCGCCTGGTCTACGAGTCCTCCGCCACCAACCGCTACGCCACCTTTTTCTTCAGCATCTACGAGCCGCTTACACGCCTGCTGCGCTACGTGAATGCTGGTCACAATCCGCCCTACGTGCTGCGCGGCAGCGAGATCCACGCCCTCGATGGCGGCGGCCCCGTCATCGGCCTGCTGCCCGATGCGATCTACGAAGAATGCCGCCTGATCCTCGAGCCGGGCGATCTGCTGCTCGCCTATACCGACGGCATCAGCGAAGCGCTCAACCTGCAGGATCAGGAATGGGGCGAGGAGCGCATGGTCGCCGCCGCCCGAACCAAGCTCCCGGAGAACGCCAGCACCATCCTCCGCCACATCGTCACTGAAGCGGACCGCTTCGCTGCCACTGCGCCCCAGCACGACGACATGACCCTGCTGCTGATGAAGCTCGACCATGCACCCCGCCTCGCGTCCGCCTGATCGAGCGCTTCAGTCCAGCGACGCCGCCGCAGGTTCCTGCACCACCGTACCCATCCGTGCGGCGCCGTCACCCCAGCGCCCACGCAGCCAGCGATTCATCGGTTCGGAGTAGAAGCGCGCGACCACCTCGCCCAGCAAAACTGCGGCCGCAATCAGGACAAAGAAGAGCACCGGCACGCCAGCCATCGGCTTACCCACGGTGGCAAACAGAGCAAAGCCGCCGACCACCACGAACATATGGCTCAGATACACCTCGTAGCTCCGTTGTCCGGCGACCAGTAGCGGCGCAAGCACTCGCGGACTGCGCCATCCCGTCTGCGCCGCCACCGCGATCAGCATCGATGCGCCAAGACCAATCGCGCTCATGTACAGTCCGGTGCGCTCCGGAATCCACGCCTCGGCGGTTCGCGAGAAAGCGAGGCAGAAGACGAGCAGGCCGCCGCCAGCAATGCCGAGCACTCTCAGCCACGCGCGCGAAAGCCTGCGCCCATGCAGCACAAGCGCAGTCAGGCATCCCATCGCGATCGCATCCATGCCGCCGAGATAGGAATACTCCCGCCACACCGGGTTGCCATGCGTCAGCGCCGTGCGTCCAAATGGCCCCAGCGCAACAAACACCAGCAGGAGCGCGATCAGCCGCTTTCCCCGGCCGAGCACACGGCACGCCAGCGGGAAAAAGAGATAGAACATCTCCTCCACGGAAAGCGACCAAAGAATGTCCCAGCTACCCGGCAGATAGCCCCGCGTCGCCTCGAGCAGATTCACATGAAAGGTCAGCGCCGCAATCAGCGCCCGTCCCAGGCCACCCGTCTTCGGCGACACAACGAAGTGCCTCACGCCGGCAAAGTGCAACACGCTCAGCACAACGAGCAGCGACAGTAGTAGTGGAGCAATCCGCGCGAAGCGCAGTTGGTAGAACTCCACCATGCTCACGCGAGCGGGTGCACCCCACCGCCGCAGCGAAGTCGCCGTGATCAGAAAACCGGATACAGCGAAGAAAATCTGCACCCCCTGCTGCCCGTTCCACACCAGCGACGACACCAGTTGCCCCGGAAGCCCGCGCGTGTAGGGAACATCCGCAAACAACAGTTGCATGTTGATGTGGTTCATCAGGACAAAGAAGATCGCCAGCCCGCGCAGCAGATCGATTCCATCTACCCGCGACCAGGTGGGCGCCGGCATTTCATTCTTCATGTGTCATCCTGAGCAAAGCGAAGTGCCTGCCCTGAGCCTGTCGAAGGGACCTGCAGTTTCTCGAAGCATCACAGCTCTTGTCCGAGCAAGCCAATTTCTAGAATGCAGCAGCAGCCCGCTCCGCAACACTCTTCACGCCCAGCCTCAGCGCAGCACCCTCTTCCATCAGCGGAACGATCTTGTCGAACTCCGGCCCCGAGTGCGCGCCCGTCAGAATGATCCTGACCGGATGAAAAAGTTCCTTCCCCTTCGCACCCGTCTCCGCCTTCACCTCGTTCATCAGCACCTTGAAGCGCTCTGCCGTGATCGGTCCCGGCTCCGCCATCACATGCGCGGTAAAAGCTCCCACCACACGCTGGCCTATATCGCTCTCGAGCAGCGCCGCATTCTCCGGATCCGCCTTCGTCCTCGAAGAATCCAGTTCGAAGAAAAATGCTGCTTTCGCTGGCAGCTGGTCCAGATGATCCACCCCTGGCAGAAACACGGTCACCAGCCGCTCAAACCATTTTGTAATCTCGGCAGTTGCCTTTTCCCGCGGACCGAGATACCCCGCCTGCTCGAAGTACGGCCACGCCAGCCTCGCGACCTCCGCGATCGGCCGCAACTTCAGATAGTGCCGGTTCAGCCAGTCCAGCTTGCCTGTATCGAAGACGGCCGGCGACGCCGTCACGCGCTCCAGCTTGAATTCGCGAACCAGCTCCTGCGGCGTAAACGTCTCCCGCGTCCCTCCCTCGGCACCCCATCCCAGCAGCGCCAGATAGTTCATCAGCGCCTCCGGCAGATACCCCATTTCGCGAAAGCTCGCAATCGACGTCGCTCCATGCCGCTTCGATAGCCGCTCCCGATCGCTGCCCAGGATGGTCGACAGATGCGCAAACTCCGGCACCTTCCACCCAAACGCCTCGTAGATCGCCACCTGCTTCGGCGTATTCGACACGTGATCGTCGCCGCGGATCACATGCGTGATCTCCATCAGCGCATCGTCAATCGCGACCACGTAGTTGTAGACCGGCATCCCATTCGACCGCACCAGCACCGGATCGCTCACCGCCTCGGCGGGAAATTCCACCTCGCCGCGCACCAGGTCGTGGAAGCGAATCGGATGCTCCGGTATACGTAACCGCACAGCATATAATTCACCCGCATCCGCCCGTTTTCGCGAATCCTCCATCGAAACCGCCCGACAACGCCCGCTGTACACCTGCGGCTGATGCGCCGCCGTCGCCGCCGCGCGCTCCGCCTCCAGTTGCTCCGTAGTGCAGAAGCAGCGATACGCCTTCCCCCCGGCCAACAACTTCTCAGTGTGCTCGGCATAGATCGGCAACCGCTCGCTCTGACGGTAGGGTCCATGCGAGCCGCCCATTTGCGGTCCCTCTTCCCACGTCAGCCCAAGCCAGTGCAGGTCTTCGATCAGCAGCGCCTCATAGCGCGCCTCGGACCGCTCTACATCCGTGTCCTCGATGCGCAGAATCGCGGACCCGCCGTTGTGACGCGCAAACAGCCAGTTGTAAAGCGCCGTCCGTGCATTGCCCACATGCAGCATGCCGGTCGGCGAAGGCGCAAAGCGCACCCGTGGTTTGATTTGAAGTTGCGTATCAGCCATCTCGAATCGATGCTATCGCAGCGCGCACCGCCAGCCGCTTTGCTTACAATAAGAAGAACACCGCAAGAGGAGAACGCACCGATGGCCCACATGGTCCAGGATTCCCGCTACAAGAAAGAAATGGAAGGACTGGATGAGCCGCCCTTCGACTCCGATTTCGGCAACAAGGTCTTCCACAACGTCTCCAAGCAAAGCTGGCAGGAGTGGGTCGAGCGGCAGAAGATGCTGCTGAACGAATACCGCCTCCAGCCCTGGACGCGCGAAGCCCAGGAGTTCCTCGTCGAGCAGATGGAACAGTTCTTCTTCGGCGAAGGCTCCGCATTGCCCCAGGACTACATCCCACCCGCCGGCTAGGGACTCTGCGATCGGCCATCCAGCCTCATCCAGAACGACGTGAAGGACCTGCAGTTCGCCACTCTGCCACGAAAGTGCGGGCCCTATATCTCGCGTCTGCAAAGGAAGAGGCCGCGCGACTTCCGCAATGCCGTTGCGGGCGACGAGCGAAACAAACGCCTTCCGCGCGGGACGCTCAGTCCTTGATACACTCAATGAGGCAAGACCCCTGCCTCACCGTCGTCGGGACGTGGCTCAGCCTGGTAGAGCACTCGCTTGGGGTGCGAGGGGTCGGCAGTTCGAATCTGCCCGTCCCGACCAATCACTCAGTTCGCCCTCTGAAATCATTCAGGCGAATGATTCCCTGTATAAGTAAGAACTGGAATTTGCCGTCTCTGGTGTGGCTCCAGTGGCGCAAGGGCACCCTTTTGAGCAGTAGAGGTTCAAGTCCTCGGCCCAGGGGAGCGCGGAAGGTGGTCGCACAGATGAGAATGCGTATACTCCCCACCCGCGTCACACTTTCCATCGCTTGCCTGCTGCTCGGCATGCAGGCCGCAGCACAGCGGATCATCCCGCCTCTCCACACCAGCGGTTACGAGATCCGCGACGCTGCTGGCCACCAGGTGCGGCTCACATCCGTCAACTGGTACGGCTTCGATCAAAAGGAATTCGTCGTGGGCGGCCTGGATCACGCGCCGCTCGAGACCATCGTCGGTCAAATCAAAGCAATCAGCGTCAATTCCGTGCGGCTGCCGTGGGCCAACGAAACCATCGAGCGCAATCCGCTGGTGGCCGATTATGCGGTGAAAGCCAACCCGCAGTTTCGCGGCAAACGCGCGCTCGATGTCATGGACGCGGTCATCGCCGCACTCGCCCAGGCGCACATCCTGGTCATCCTCGACAACCACATGAGCCGTGCCGACTGGTGCTGCAGCGAAACCGACGGCAATGGACTCTGGTACAACGCCGAATATCCCGAGAGTCAATGGCTCGCCGACTGGCAGACGATCGTCACGCGTTACAAACAACAGCCCTGGGTCGTCGGTGCTGACTTGCGAAACGAGTTGCGCAGCGGTGCGCAATGGGGCGGCTCTGATCCGAAATTTGATTGGCACGCGGCGGCGGAACGTGGCGGCGATGCCGTACTTGAGATAAATCCCAAGCTACTGGTGTTCGTGGAAGGGCCGCAATACTCAACCGACTTGAGGGGGTTCTCCGACCTGCCTGTCCGTCTCAAAGTCTCGCATCGACTGGTTTACTCCCCGCACGCCTATCCATCCACTGAGCACCGGTTCGAGAGCTATGCCGAATTGCGCGCAGCCTACGATGAGCGGGCAGGCTACCTGCTCCACGCAAAGCCGGCCGTCCCGCTCTGGGTTGGCGAATTCGGCGCCTGCCAGACACTCGACTGTGACGACGGGAGCCAGTGGCTCCGCTGGTTTGTTCAGTATCTCGGAGACAAAGACCTGAGCTGGAGCTGGTGGCCGCTCAATGGCACTCAGTCCAGTGGCCAGGGACGCAAGTATGACGCGGTGGAAACCTATGGCCTCTTGACCCCCGACTACCAGCACATCGCCGCCCCCAAAGTCGTCGAACTGCTGCGCACCATTGAAGCTCCCCGGAATCAGTCTCCCCGGAAGTGATCGTAAGGAGCGCGGTCACGGGGGCTCGTTGGGCAGGCGGCGAATTGTGGCTTTCAGTCGCGAACTGCTTAAGACGAAGGTTTGTTGCTGATCGTGGCCGCAGACAGGGTGCGCAGCGCCGCCGCCAGATCATCCGGGCGAAAGCCGAATGGCCCTGCCTTGCTCTTGTATGCGATACGCCCACCCTGCTCGATGAGGTAGAGGCGATCCGGCCAGCCTGTGTACGCCGCCTCAACCTTGTCATCGAATCCGTCAATGAGTGCAGGAAACTTCACGTGCAGCTTTCGGACGCAGGCGCCCGCGACCGAGAGACGCTCGCCCATGTCCCGGGGACTGCGAAACAACACCTGATCCCGGACGTTGCTCTGCATCTGCCACACGTCCGTCGGATGGGCCTCCAATATGTACACCGCGTAGAAGTCGACTTTGCCCTTGTACTGCTCGGAGAGCTTGTTCAGGGCGGGAACCTCCCGCCGGAACGGCGGTCAGGTATAGCTCCCGAAGACGAGCACTACCGGCTTTTTCGCCCACAACCCGGACAACGCGAGCGGCTCCTTGCCCTCCAGCATCTGAACGTTGAGATCGGGCGCTGTGTCGCCCGGCTTCAGTGTTCCCTTCCTGGCGTGCGTCCACATGGTTTCAAAGGGGAAGAGAAAGTAAGCAGGCATGGGCATTTTCGCCATCACACGCCCAAACACCTCCGGCGGCTGTCGCATCGCCCAATCGATGTAACCGACAAAGCAAAGCCACAGGATGCTCAGCAGGATCGCGCTTCCACCCAGCCACCGTTTTGTCTTACCCTTCAGCGCCATGGTTCGCAGCTCACTTCGTCATCGCATCCATTTCCAGATAGCCCTGAGGAGAAATGCCAAACGCGTCGGCGACGCGATTGAAGAAGGCAAACATCGCCGTGATATAGACCGCCTCAGCAATCTGTGGCTCCGTCCACCCGTGATCACGCAGAACCTGAACATCGTCAGGTGTGGTGCGATACGCGGCCTCAGTCACCTTCGTTACGTAATCCAGCAACGCTCGCTCGGCGACACTTAGACCGGCTTCGTCAAGCTTGCCTGCAGCGATGGCCTGCACTGTTTTCTCTTCCGCTCCCTGAACACGCAGGAAGTAAGCATGCGAGTCCAGTCAATATGGACAGCGATTCAGCCACGACACCCAGCTCGCGATAGCTTCCTTGGTCCGCCGGTCCAGATGGCCCTGGGAAAAATGAACCGTGTTGCTGAAGCTCATCACCTCGCGCAGAAAGTCAGGCCGGTGGCTGAAGCACTTCAGGATTCCTGGCATCTGCTGGCGTCCTGAATGCGAGCGCCACTCGTCGTAAACCTTCGCTACCTCACCCGTGGCGGCGGCGTCCTCAATGAAATTGATCTTGTTCGTTTGGTCACGCATAGCGAGTGGGTCCCGGCGAAGCTCAAGATAGCACACAGACGAACACCAGCCATCCACCCTAAGGAGTAGCCGTCAGCTCGAGGTATCCATCGCCTCACGCCCCGCCCGTCCGGATCAACCATTCGATGGATGGCATGCCTCGGCATCCTCGCGGTACGATCCGCGTCACGGCGTGCAGTACAGCACAAGGAGACACCCGATGCCCGGAAAAATCACTTTGTATTCTGCAATCGCAGCAGCTGCAGTCGCGATTCCATTCCTAAGCTTCGCGCAGAGTGGGAATGCAGGGAAAAGTACGTCCATCACTGGTTGGGTAATCGATTCGTCATGCGCCTATAGAAAGAGCCTTGACAAGCCGATCAGCGTGGCGTGTGCGAAAGCCTGCGCGCGCAGCGGCTCGCCCCTCGTTATACTTCGCGACGATGGCGCCATCTTCCTGCCCATCGACGGTAAGACGCCCGCCTCATCCCAGAATGCCAGGCTGCTCCCATTTGCCGGAGAGCACGTAACCGTGAGCGGCACGGAATATGCGCACGGCGATTCCCACGGCATCGTTATCGCCTCGATTCAGCACGACAATCACTGATCGAGCGCAAATTCTGAGTGGGACCCGTGCAGCACCAGCATCGCCAGCCGTCCCCGGACGTCGTGTACTCGAGCATCTCCCGGTCCCCAATCGAATTGCCAAACGCGGCGTGGGGAATCCGCCCGATCATCAGGTGGATGCCTTCCGGCTTGCCCGCATTGTCGTTGTTCAGAAGCAGCTTCGGATCCTTCGTCAGGACTGGCTCCCCGGTCGCGTCGTAGCCGAACGTGGTGCCACCCCCCTTTCGTTGTTTCGCTGACCAACATCGCTTGAGGGATGTGGCCTGCAGGGCGTGGCTGTCAGTGCTTCAGCGGGATCGAATGCAGCCTTTTCATCGCGGTGCCGTAGTTCCCGAGGTGATAGACGGATGCTCCGACGGGCGAGAAGGTAAAGTCTTCGAACGGTGCGGCGACCATGCTGTTCAAAAAGTCGACAGTGCCTAAGCCAATGGTGACGTGCGGGACTGTAATGCTCTCCGCTGTGCTCGGGAACGAAGACCTCGACGTAGTGAATCAGCGGCGCGATTATATCGGGGTCCTGGGGAGTGGTGACGTATGCGGCGGCAGTCCCTGTGGACGCCGTGAAAGGCGTGACCGCATCAATCAATTCCTGCTGGAGTCTGAGCAGGTCGGCTGTCGGCTTCAATCACGATGCTCCCCGAGCGCCAACAGGTCTTGTCATCTCGGTACCTGTGTAATAGTATTTGAACGCCTTAAGCTTCCAACTGGTCGGATTCTCTTTGGCAAAGACTTTATCGGCTGCTGCGTACACTTTGGGGAGGTCCGCTGTTTTGACATACCGCTGCAGCATGAGACGTGTGGGGCATGTGCGCCGCCTAACGTGAAGCCCTTGGGGTAATTCTGGAGGAGCCGGGCATTGGCGGCCTGGGCGTGTTGGATCATCGTTGCGTCGGGGTCAAGCAGGATGTCGATAGCCGTGACGCCGTTTTGTCCGGCAGGAGCAGTCGCTTGCTGTGCCCTCGCACTTCCAGAATGCATTGCCATCGCAATCCCCATGGCTCCGAACAGGAGCAGAAACAGGGATCTCTTGATTAGCTTCATATGATTCCTTTCCTCGAGCTCGATCCCCTGATTCCCGAGGCCAGAATATGTAGGCAGGCGAAACCCAATCATCAGAGAGCGACTGAGACGTCACAACGGACACTAGCGACAGGTGCGGAGAATTTTCCACGCGGCAGCATGCGCACACCGGCATCGCCGCCTATCCATCGTGAGAGCAAGTAGCACTTCAAATGTCGTAATTGCCAGCCGTAGCAGAGTCCGCAAATGCGTCTCCAGGCCAAAGGTCTTGACAACTTCCACCCCTAAGCACTCTTCGCCTGCGGAGCCGCGAGCGCATTCCCCCCGTGCCCAAACATCCGCCGGAACGCCTTCACCACCCAGCGCACCGCAAAGATCGCCACCCCAACCGCCGCCAGAGCAATGGTCGCGCTCGCCCATGGATGCACCGTCACCAGCCAACTCAGCCCGACGGCCCCGGCATCTTCCGCCGTGCTCAGCGCGATGTTCGAGATCGGCTCCGGACTCGGCGTCACCGCCGCGCGCACCGCCGTCTTCGAACCATGCGCCGCCAGCGCAATGCCTGAGCCGACCGCCACTGCCAGCAACTGCATCGCCGGCGACAGATGGGTCGTTGCGCCATAAGCCAGCAGTGCCGCCACCGGAATGCGCACAAACGTGTGCAGCGCATTCCACACCAAATCGACTCCTGGAATCTTGTCGGCGACAAACTCCGCCGCAAACAGCGCCGCGCTCGCGCCGATCACCCACCAGTCGCCCAGCATCTCCAGGCCGCCGGGCAGCACCGCCCAGTGCAGCCGCGCCAGCACGCCCAGCGTCAACACTGTCGCATACACATTGAGGCCCGCGGCAAAGCTCGCTGCAATCACCAGCGCCGCAATCGTGCTCGGTGAAAAGTTCATCGCAGACCTCCGGTGGCCCACATCTTACGCTTGCAGCCCGTCACCGTGAGCCTGTAAGACCTGTAACAGGAACGCCAGCCCACCATCAAAGGTTCCCCGGAGGCCACCATGCCCGACGTCTCCCTGTTCGAACGCATTGCCAGCGGCCGCACTGACCTAGTCTTCGACTATCTCGCCGCCGGCAACGCCGCCACCAGCACCGATGCGAATGGCGTCTCGCTCCTGCAGCATTGCGCCTACTACGGCGATGTGAGCGCCATCCGCCATCTGCTGGCAAACGGCGCACCGCTCAAGACTCTCGGCAACGACCTCGGCCTCAACAACGCCTGCTTCCACGGCCATTGGCGGCTCGCACAGTTCCTGCTGGAACAGGGTGCCGATGCGAACTACACCGATCCCGACAACGGCGAAACCCCATTGCACGCCGCACTCTGCACCACCGAGCGCATCACGCACAATCGCGTCATGCGTGTGCTTCTTGCCCACGGAGCCGATCCCAACCGCACCACCAAACCCGGTATGGAGACCGGCGGCTTCATGCGCGACGTCCGCACCCGCGGCGAAACCCCGCTGCACCGCGCCGCGGCCTTCGGCGATGACGAGGCTATCAAGATGTTGCTCGAAGCCGGCGCAAAGCCCGACGCCAAAGACGCGAACGGCGACTCGCCCCTGAGCTGGGCAAGCTGGCATCTGCGTCCCGACGCCATTCTTCGCCTGCTCTTGTACGGCGGCTTCCGCATCCACCCGCAGCGCACCAGCATGCGCGAATACTTACAGGGCGAGCCGCGTTAGCGATAAAGAGCCTTCAGCGGTTTTGAAATGAAGTGCAGCTTGTCGGAGATTTCTGCCCGTCCACCACCACCCAGCCATTGTCCGCCGTGCGATGCGTCGAGCAGTGCACGTCGTGGATGCCCGCCACGAACCGCGAGCCCTGGTCGAAGAAGGCCTGTCCATACGCGTAGACCTGCGCTCCCTTGGGCGCTGTCACCACGCCATCCAGGTCGTCGTTGATCACCACTTCCACCAGCTTCGATCCCGCGCCAGGCAGATTCACCACCAGCGGCAAAATCTCATGGCTGCCATGCCGTCCACCCCGCTGCGTGCGCGAAGGGCTGATGGTCGTACCGCACACCATCACGTTGTCCACATTCCCTTGCGTCTGCTGCGCCAGCAGTCCGGCCAGTTTCTGGTTCACCTCGGGCGTGCAACTCTGCGGCACAGCCACATCGCGGTCGCCATGTGAAATCGCCGACGCATGGGCAGCGGCCGGTGCAGAGGGCGAGGAACCCGGAGGTGGCGCTGAGTGGTTATTCAGCAACCAGAATGCCGCCAGTAAAACCAGCACGACCACCGAACCCGCAACATGCTTGGGACGCATGCGCTCATCACACACGTGCGAGCCGCAAGCTGTCCAGACATCCCCGTTATGCTTTGATAAGCGCTATGGGGAACGGTGCCATGAAAGCAGCAGAGCAATGGATCGAGCGCCTCAGCCTCCAGCCGCATCCTGAAGGCGGCCACTACCGCCAGACCTACCACGCCCCGCTCGTCTTGCCGCACTCCGCGCTCCCCGGCTATGCTGGCGACCGCGCCGCCTCCACCGCGATCTACTTCCTGCTCGCTGGAGATCAGTTCTCCGCGCTCCATCGTCTGCGCTCGGATGAGGTGTGGCACTTCTACGCCGGCTCCGCGCTTGTCGTGCAAGTGATCGAACCCCACGGCGTCTACAGCGAAATCCTGCTCGGCAACAATCCCGACGCGGGCGAACACTTCCAGGCCGTCGTCCCCGCCGGATGCTGGTTCGGCTCCTCGCTGCGCCATCCCAACGCTTACGCACTCGTCGGCTGCACCGTAGCACCCGGCTTCGACTTCGCCGATTTCGAAATGGCACAACGCGATGATCTAACCGCGCGCTACCCGCAGCATCGCGCCATCATCGAGCGCCTCACGCGAGACAAGGAGACAGTGTCATCCTGAGCGAAGTACCCGCAGTTTTTCGGGTGCCTTCTCCTACGCAAAGCGTACGGTGGGAAGGCGATTATTCCGCCCGCAAAGCCTCCACCGGATTCACCGAAGCCGCACGGTGCGCGGGCAGATAACTTGCGACCAGCGCCGCCACGCCCAGCAATAGCGACACACCCAGCAGTGTCGGCGCATCCCACGCCTTCACCTGAAACAGCAGCTTGCCCATCAGTGACAGCACCGTCACCGAGCACAGCAATCCCGCCGCCACGCCCAACGCCGTAAGCCGCGCCGCCTCCTTCAACACCAGCCCGTAGATCGTGCCACGCTGCGCGCCCAGCGCCATGCGCACCCCAATCTCCCGCGTCCGCTGGCTCACCGAGTAGGCCACCACGCCGTATAGTCCGACCACGCCCAGCAGCGCAGCCAGCGCGGCAAAGCCGCCCACCATCCACGCCGCCGAGCGATGCAGGTACGCTGTCTGCGATTCCTGAATCCGCAGATTCATCGTTGTCTGGTCGATCACGCCCAAGTCTCGATCGATCCCCCGCACCGCCGCCGCCAGCTCCGGCAGCATCGCGGCCTCCGATCCCTTCGTGCGCACTATCGCGCCAACAAAGTTGTCCGGACTCTGAAACATCGGATAGTAGATCGCGGGCCAGATCTCTTCATCCAGCGGCCCTTCGCGAAAGTTATCGACCACGCCCACGATTATCTTCATCGAATCCGGTGTCAAATCCCCGTTGCCCACCCGTTTCCCTACCGGGTCCTCCCCGTGAAAATACTTCTGCGCCAGCGCCTCGTTGATAATCGCCACCTTGGGATGTGTCGCATCGTCATCCGGGGTAAAGTCACGTCCTTGCAGCAGCTTCGCCTGAATCGTGTTGAAATAGCCCGGCGACACATCGCGCTCCAGCGACTCGTTGTGCTCGCCGTTGTACGGATGTCCCTCGAAGCGCAGCCAGTCTGTGTCCCCGTTGTAGCCCACAGGCTCGTCGGAAGTGAGTGCCGCCGACTGGACGCCCGGCACCGCATTCAATCGATCGAAGAGCTGGCGGTCCAGCCGCCGGAGATCTTCGTCCTTTTTGTAGACCGCACGCGATCCTGAAACCTCGAAGGTTGCCAGGTGATCCGGCGCAAAGCCGAGTTCCACACGCAGCAGCCGGTACAGGCTCTTGCCCAGGAGGCCCGCGCCTGCGAGCAGTATCATCGCGATGGCCAGCTCCGCCACCACCAGGTTCGATCCCAGCTTTCGCCAAAGCGTCCCCGCCGCCCCGCGTCCGCCTTCGTTCAGTCCGTCGTGCAACTCTCGCGTAGGCAGACGCACCAGCGGTGTCAGCGCGAACAGCACCGTCGCCACCGCCGCAATCGCCAGGGTAAACAGCACCAGGTGCAGGTTCAGTCCCAGGTCCTCGAGGTACGGCATCTGCTCCATGCCCTGTTTCGGGATCGACCGCAGCAGCACCTGCATCACGCCCAGCGACACCCCAAGTCCCAGCACGCTGCCCATCGCCACCAGCGCCACGCCTTCGGTAAGAAACTGCCGCACCAGCCGCATCGGCGACGCGCCCAGCGCCCCGCGCACCGCCATCTCGCGCCGGCGGCTCTCCGCACGCACCAGCAACAGGCTCGACACGTTTACGCATGCAATCAGCAGCAACAGTCCCGCGCCCGCCAGCAAAACCAGCAGAATCGGCCGCACCGTCCCCACAACGGCTTCGCTCAGCGGCAGGATCGCCGCATCTTGGCCGCGATTCTCTGGATATACCTTCGCCAGTTGCGATGCGATCCCTCGCAGATCCTGCTGGGCCTGCGCCAGCGACACGCCATCCTTCAGCCGCCCCACCCCATACATCCCGTGACAGCTCCGCCGCAGGTCGCACTCGCTCTCCGCATGGAACGGTGTCCAGAACTCCGGCGCGCCGCGCGGCGCAAAGTTGAACCCCTTCGGCAGCACACCCACAACCGTGTAAGGCACATCGCTCAACGAAACCGCCTGGCCGATGATGTCCCGCCGTCCGCCGAAGCGATGCTGCCAGGTCGTGTAACTCATCATCGTGGTCCGCGGTCCGCTCGGTCGATCCTCGCCCGCGAAGAAATCGCGTCCCAGTATCGGCACGACGCCGAGCGTGCGGAAGAATCCATCGGTCACCCGTATCCCTGCGACCGGTTCGACGCCGTCGTGCGTGCGCAGCGCATAACCGGTGCCGGACCACGCATCCAGGGACTGGAACGATTTGTTCATCCGCTTCCAGTCCAGATAATCCGGATACGAAAGATTCGAATGCGCGAATGCCGCGGCGCTCTCGTACACGGCAGCCAACCGTTGCGGCTGGTAGTAGGGCAGCGGCTTCAGCAGCGCCGCATCCACAAATGCGAACAGCGCCGCGCTCGCCGCAATCCCCAGCGTCAAAATTAGGATCGCCGTCACCGCAAAACCGGGATTCTTCACCAGTTGCCGGAAAGCAAACCGCAAATCCTGCAACAGGTTTTCGACCAGTGGCAGCGTGTCGCGCTCGCGATACGCCTGTCGCGTCCGCTCCGCCCCCCCCAATTTCAGAAGCGCCCGGCGGCGCGCCTCCTCGGCAGACATCCCCATGCGCTCGTTCTCTTCGGTCTGCATTTGGATGTGGCTCTCGATCTCATCTGACATCTCCCGCTCGCGCGAAGAATCACGAGCCAGGCCCCGCATCCGCTGCCACCACGCCCTCAGTGTTCGCATAATTCCTCCTATTCCGTCCGCAGAGCCCGCATCGGTTCAATCGCAGCAGCGCGTCGCGCCGGCGCCACTCCGGCAAGAAAGACGGTCAGCAGCAGGCAGCCAGCCGCGGCGCAGTAACTCGCGGGATCGAACGGCGCGACACCAAAGAGCAGCGACCGCACCATCCGCACCGCAGCAATGGAGCCCGCGCCGCCCACTACCAGGCCGATCATCGTGGTCCACGCGCTGCCGCTCAGCACCAGCCGGAAGACCGCTGCGCGCGTCGATCCCAGGGCAATGCGTAGGGCGAACTCGCGATGGCGTTCGATCACCGAGTACGCCATCACCGCATAGAGTCCGAGCATCGCCACCAGCACGCTCGAGAGCGCGTAAACCGCCAGCAGCTCCGCGGGAACCCGGGACATCAGGTAACTCTCGCCAATCACCTCTTCGAGCGTGCGCACGTCTTGCAGCGGCAGCGCGGGGTCCAGGCCAGTCACTGCCTGCCAGAGCTGCGCAACCACCGCCGCCGCAGGCGTAGTACGCGACCGAAGCGCCACGATGACATAAGGCGAATAGTGCTGCGCCAGCGCCAGGAACAGCACCGGCTGAGGGTTCGTATTTGTGGGGTCGTGGTAGGCGTAATCGCGGACGACGCCGACAATCCGGTGCGGTTGCTTATTGATAATCACCCCGCTGCCGATCGCATCGCCTTTGGGCCAGTAGCGGTGCGCCATCGTCTCATTGATCACTGCGACCGCTGCGCTGGAACCAGTGTCGCCGCTGTCGAACTCCCGTCCCTGGCGCAGTGCAATACCCATCGTATGGAAGAAATCGGGACCCTCAAGATCGGTGATGATCTCCATCTCTTCACCTTTAGCGGGGACGTAGCCGGGGATCTTGAAGTCCCACGTATTGCCGGAACCGTAATCCCCCATCGGCGGGTGCGAGGTGAGCGTCGCAGAGACGACCCCGGGCGCATTTCGCAGCCGGTCGAGCAGCGCCGTCTGAAACGTCCAGCCGCGCGGTTCCGTGTATCCTGCCCCGGAAAGATTCACGCTTGCAGTTAGAACATCGCTCGGATCGAAACCGGTGGTGCGGTTCACGATGTTGAGAGCCGTGCGCGTCAGCAGGCCGCAGCAAACCAGTACGACGAAACAGATGCCGAGTTGCAGGCTCAGCACGATCCGGCGGCCGAATCTGTAGCGTGAGCTGCCGGTAACCGCCGCACCGCCTTCATGCAGCGCCTCGTTTTGCGAGACACGCAGTGTCTGCCGCACCGGATAAATGCCACAAACGAGCGTGACTGCCGCGCCGACAACAATGACGAACAGCAGAATGCGTGTATCGCTGTGCAGGTTGAAAGCCAGCGGCATACCGAAACTCGGCAGCAATACATAGAGCGCCTGCGCCATGCCGGCACTCGCAGCCCAACCTGCCAGCACCCCGGCGAAAGCCAGCAACCCGGCCTCTGCCAGCACCTGCGCCGCAATGCGGCCAGGCGTCGCGCCCAGCGCGCTGCGGATCGCGATCTCCCGCCGGCGGCGTGCTGCATGCTGGGCCAGCAGCGAAGCGATATTGATGCACACCAGCAACATCAGCAGGACCGACGCGCCCGACAAGATCGGCAACTGCTGGCCCACCATGCCGAAGAAGCCCCGTTCGAAATGTGCGGCATCACGCAGGTTCAGATCCCAACGTTGTAGGTTTCTGTCGGGATGCTGCCCCGCGAAGGCGCGAGCCAAGGTGTGCAACTCGGTCACCGCGGCACGATCGCGCACCTCCGGTTGCAGACGTACAGCCACCTGCAGTCCGTATTGCTCCAGCGGATCGGGTGGCGAGTTTGGAGATAAATTGCGCAAGCCGGAGAGCGGGAGCCACGCCGCTTCGGCCATGCCGCCGAATATTCCGGCAAACTCCGCTGGGGCTACGCCCGCCACCGTAAAGGCATGCTTGTTCACCGTCAGCGTGTGTCCCAGCACAGATGGGTCTGCATGAAAGCGCTCGCGCCACAGCGCGTCGGACAGCACGATCTCGTCATGAACGCCGAAAGCGCGATCATCGGCGTCAGCCTGAAAGAATCGCCCGATCTGCGGCCGTATGCCGAGGAACGGGAAGTAGTTCGAGGAAACCACGCCGACAGCCATGGCCTGCGGCTCTGCGGCCGGCTGCGCCAGGTTGACCGAGGTCTGGGCGAACGCGATCGCTTCCCGCCACGAGCGTCCCGCTGCGCGCAGGAAATGGTACGCGTCGTAATGCACCGAGTAGCCTTCATTCCCCAGCACCGTCGCATCGATAAACCGAAGCTGGCGCGGCGCGGCGACGTGCGGCCATGGGTTGTACAGCACTGCATTCGTCCACGTGGCAACTGTGGTGAGTGCGCCGATTCCAAGCGCCAGCGTGAGCACGGCAGTGAGCGTGAATCCAGGGGCTCTGCGCAACTGCCGCAGTGCATAACGCAGATCGTGCAGCAGGTTTTCAAGCCATGGCAGTGTGTCGCGCTCGCGGTACGCCTGCCGCGTCCGCTCCGCTCCACCCAGCTTCAGGATCGCCTTGCGCCGCGCCTCCTGCGGACTCATCCCCGCGCGCTCGTTGTCCTCGGCCTGCATCCGGATATGGCTCTCGATCTCATCTGCCATCTCCTGCTCGCGCGAAGAATCGCGAGCCAGGCCCCGCACTCGCTGCCACCACGCGCGTAGCTGTCTCATACTGCGTTTCCCGCCGGTTTCAAGAATCTCGCCACAATTGCCGTCGCCTGCTCCCACTCGCGCGCTTCCTGCTCCAGTCGCTTCCGGCCGGCGCGCGTTAACTTGTAGAACTTCGCCCTGCGGTTGTTCTCTGAAGCGCCCCACTCGGACGAAATGGCGCCTTCCTGCTCCAGCTTCAGCAGCGCCGGATAGAGCGTGCCGTAGTTCAGCGAGAGCATGTCGCCGCTGGTCTGCTCAATGCGTCGCGCAATCCCGTAGCCATGGATCGGCCCCATCGCCTCAATCGTCTTCAGCACCATCAGCGCCAGCGTTCCCTGCCACACATCGGTCCGATCACCCATGCCATCTCCTATGAGGTTCCCATAGGAATAGTGGCACGTGTACCTATGGGTTTGCAATAGGACTACGCGCTTGCACACCGGTCCGTTCCCGGAAAGGTGGCGCGGATGTCGGAAACATCGTCATTTACCATGAGCGCGTATGCCTTCAAACGAGTACCTGCTGGTGATGACGGCATGCATCGATCCCAGCGCCGGTCACTACCGCATCGACCGCGCCGATCCCGCAATCCGGCTGCTCGACTACCAGCGCGCCCTGCGCTTCTGGCTCTCCTACCCCGACCCGCGCACCCGCCGCATCCTCTTCATCGAAAACTCCGGCTATCCGCTCGACAGCCTGAGGGCCATCGCGCAATTGGAAAATCCTCGCGGCAAAGAGACGGAATTCATCAGCCTCGATTGCAACTGGTATCCGGAGACCAGCCACTACGGCTACGCCGAGATGCGCATGCTCGACCTCGGCCTCCAGCAAAGCCGCCTGAGGCGCGAAACCACCCACATGATCAAGGTGACTGGACGCCTCACCTTCCCGGCGCTCAGCAATCTTCTCGACCACGTTCCCGATAACTTCGACTTCGTCGCGGATGCCCGCGCCTGGCGAACTCCCTGGAAGAAGCACAGGGTGCCCTTCGTCGGCACCCAGCTCATCCTCTTCTCCCACGACTTCTACGCCAGCCACCTCCAGACGCAATACGACCGGATGGCGGAGAGACGTCACTGGATGGAGTCCTTCTTCTACGGCGAGCTTTCCCAACTCCCGCCGGACCCCGGACATCCACGTCTGCTGCGTTTTCCACGCAGCGTCGACCCGGTCGGGCAGCCGGCGCATCGCAGCCGCTCCTATTCACATCCCGTGCAGCGCGTCACCAACGCATTCCGCGCCGGCATGCGCCGCCTCGCTCCGGGCTGGTGGCTCTAGCCGACGAGATTGCTACGACGCTATCGCTCTCCAGGTGCAGCGATCTCCGGCAATCCGCGGCGGAGCATTCCCACAAAGCCGGACGTTGGCACTCAGCCGCGCAGATCGCGTGCATACGCATAAAACCCGCGCGCAAATTGGTGGTAACGGCCGGAGAGAAGATTGGCAGTCGTCCGCATAGCTCTCGCCGTCGAAGGCATGTGGCGGACCGACACGCGAAATTCAAGGAAGTCGATCTTCCTGCGCAGACTCGCGATCGTGGCCGCCGAAGCACCCTGCTCGCGGACGCGTTCCAGCAGTTCTTTCCATCGCGCAACCTCTGCCTGTCCCGCAGTCGCCGCCTGACCGTGCATCTGCCCCGCCCATGTGATGACGGACTTCTTTTCCGCCGCTATAGATTGACTCTCATGCTGCCGATACTTTGAGAGCGTCCCCGCCACATAGTCGACCCGTCCCACCGCCGCACCGATCAGGAAAATCCACTGGTCGTGAATCCAGCTCTCAGGCAAGGGAAGCACCGCGGAGAGAAGTGAGCGTCGGAAGGCCATCCCGTGCCCGGTCACCGCCCGGTGGCGCAGCACCAGTTCGAATTGATCCGGTCCCCGGCGCATCGTGCCCTTGAGAAGGGCATGCGAAAGCCGTTCGTTATCGCGAATCGTGTAGCCCAATGGATTCAAAGCGAGGTCCACACATTCGCTGTCGCTTGCCACCACCAGAACCTCGGGCTCCCGCTCCAGCGTTTCCGCCAGGAGGCCCACGTGCCCCGGCAGCCACACATCGTCCTGATCGCTGAGAGCAATCACATCGCCCGACGCCGCCTCCATCGCCGTGCTGAAGTTGCCCTGGTACCCCTTCCCGTACCGGTTCGAGACAATAGAGACGGGAAACGGTGCGCGCTCGGCAAACTCTCGTCCAATGTCTACCGTTCCATCGGTGGAAGCATCGTCCGACACGATCAGTTCATCGGGCAAACGCTCCTGTGCCAGATAGCTGTCCAGTTGCGCGCGCAGATGGGCCTCGCCGTTATATGTCGCAAGGGCAATGCTGACGCTTGGAGGACGAGACACGGCTGATTCTCCTGTCGACTTTCCGCGCCACGACACTGCACGGGCACCTTCTGTAGCTCTATCGATCCATTATGATCGATAGCACTGTTCCAGCCTGCCTTCTATGACCCTGACCGGTATCACGCGCCTCGTGCGTCAGACCGTCGCCTGCCTGCGCCTCTATGGCTTCAGGACCGCCTTCGTCTTCCTCTCTGTGAACCTCCGGCGCAAGTCGGGCAGCACGCGCTCACGTACGTACCGGCTGCAATCGCGCCGGCTGCCCCATCCCCTTGTTTTGCGCGGTGGAAGAGCCGATTTCCTGGTCTTCGCACAGATCTTTCTCGATCAGGAATTCGCCCCGCTCCGTCAGCAGGACCTCGCCAGAATCGTCGATCTCGGCGGAAACATCGGCTTAGCCAGCACATGGCTTCTGAACACATTCCCGCGCGCGAAAATCGTCAGCATCGAGGCAAACCGCGATAACTACCCTTCGCTGGAGGCCAACCTCGCGCCCTACGGCGATCGCGCCACCATCGTGAAGGGCGGTGTGTGGTGGAGAAAGACTCCTCTGGCCTTGGTTCGCCGGGACAGCGATGCCGACGCCCAGGTGCGCGAAGCACAGGCCGGAGACAATCCAGCCGACATCCTGGACGGCTGGGATGTGCCCGCGCTGATGGAACGCGGCGGCTTCTCCCAGATCGATCTCCTGAAGATCGATATCGAAGGCGCAGAAGTCGATCTGTTCTTGAAAGGTGCGGATCGCTGGCTTCCCCAGGTCCGCAATCTCAGCATCGAGCTGCACGGAACCGAGTGCGAAGCCGCGCTCGACCAGGCGCTCGCCTCCTACACCTATCAGCGGCAGGTACTTGGAGAGCTGACATTCTGCTTCAACCTGCGGTCCCGGCAGCCGTTGGCCACCAACCTCATCGGCTGAGTCGAAAATCACTGGGACGAGAGAACGTTCGAGACTCAGGACACCTTCACGCGCTTAGCCCGCCGCGCCTGGAACAGTGCCAGCGCCAGCGGCAACCCGACAAACGTCCGCCGATGGCAATTCCGGCACCGTACCGGATACTGCAGCAGCGCCAGACGCTCCAGGTCGCTCCACCGGAAACGCGACAACCGAAAGCTCGAGGAAGCACATTCCACACACGTCACGAGCCCGCCTCCCGTCCTGCAAATGCGATCCCGGTTACCGTCGACACCAAATCAACCCTCCGGAAGCTAGGAATCGCGTCACCTTGTACGCTAAAGTATCTTTCCTGTTCTTGTGAAGTGCTGACTGAGCCCCGCCATGGCTCCTTTCGACCAGCAGCACGGTCGGAAGGCCATAAGACTTCTCGCGGATCGGTCAATGCTGTGCGGGATGGGCTGTACGAAATGGGCTGTGTTCACGGAGGTCCTCGATGGCTTGGGATGTTTCTTTCACCTGCGACATCTGCGGTAAGAAAAAGGGCGAAGCCAACCATTGGTGGATGCTCTCCTACGCGGACTGCGCCTGCGACGAAGACGACCAGGTCCCGCAGCGTTTCTCCGTCCTGCCCTGGAGCACCGAGCAGAGCCGCAACCAGGAGATGCGACACCTCTGCGGAAAGGGCTGCGCCATGCAGGCCCTCGAGCGCTTCATGACCCCAAAGATGAACATCCCCGACTTCGAGTCAGACGACGACGGTATCGCGCGCAGCTTCCTGTAGCTCCCCGAGCATGCAGACGTCCCGAACACTCCAGCCATAACACGGGTGCCACGCGTCCCAGTGTCAGGCATGGATCAGCGGATCCCCAATGCCTCGGCCTGTGTAGCAAATGCTTTGCAATCCCGGCAACCGTCGTCGCCTGGCATACAACGGCGGCTCGCTGTCGCATCACGAATCTGCTGCTGATGCCACTCCTCCGTATATTCGCGCGCGATATCCAGTTCTCGTAGCCGACCTATCTGCCGACGTGCGCAGTGAACTGCTGCAGATGATGGCGGGGCTCTCGCCTGCGGAATGGGAGCGGCGGGCGGCCGCTCCGCTGTGGTCGGTGAAGGGCGTGGCGCTGCAATCGGCCCAGGCTTTTCCACTTGCGCATGCACAGATGCACGATCTTTGCGACACACCATCACCGTCATTCTGCGATCCACAGGTCCATTCTCAAAGAAAGCCCGGCTCGCATGCGAATTTGTAACAACCGCGATGCATGTGTGCACCCTTTGTGCCATTTCTAATCCGGATATCGTTTGGGTATATGTATCAGTACCTGAACGTATTTGAACGTCTCGCGATTCACTCACACGTAACAACAAGATGTTTATCGATAGGCCCCAGCGGGCAAGAGACAGATTTTACGAAGACTTAATCACAAGCCTGCAGGCTTAGACTGTATTCTTTGACAAGAATTTGTCTACCATCCAGGGACGGAGTGTGCACTGATGGGTTTAAATCGAGTCAGTTTATTTTCATGCTTATTATTTGTATTTTTATATGAATTTATGGCCGGGCCCGCCAGCGCACAAAATGTTCCCCGATCTTCTCATGTCTGGTTAATCACGGAAGAAAATCATAGCTACGAAGACGTGGTCGGCAGTTCTCAAATGCCTTACTACAATCAGCTGATTAGCCAATATGGGTTGGCCACGCAGTTCTATTCCAATCAGCATAGTTCTCTCCCTGCGTTAATGTGGCTCGTCGCCGGGGCGCCAGTTGAAACGAATAACAACACGGCGTCATGCCATCACGACAATGACAATATCGTCCGCGAGCTGTCAAAGCACGGCTATTCGTGGAGGTCGTACCAGGAGAACCTGCCCTATGCCGGCTTTCAGGGGCTCTATGGAGGCACAGGCGGTACCTACTACCGTCGGCACAATCCGCTCATCGACTTTTCGGATGTCTGCCCCGGCACTGGCCTGAACAAAAATAGTGTTCCTTATTCACAAATGGCTACGGATTTTGCAGAAGGCCACACGGTCAACTATGCCTACATCACTCCGGATGCAGACGAAGATGCTCATAACGGTACGCTTCAGGGCGCGGATCAATGGCTTCAATCGAATCTTCCGGCCATTCTTGCCCGCCCCGAATTTGGGCCCGGAGGCGATGGCATTTTGTTCATCGTTTGGGATGAAGCGACTCTTTATACAGACAACCGCTGTTCTGCCACAGTCAGCAGCGGATGCGGAGGCCGTACTGCCACCCTCGTGATTGGTCCGCGGGTAAAGCCAAACTATAAATCGACCATTAATTATCACAATGAAAACGTACTCAAGACCGTGTGTGTGGCGATGGGTTTGTCAACCTGCCCCGGTGCCGCGCAGAATGCCGCGCCCATGGATGATTTCTTTAGTTCAGGTACTACACCTGAGAGCCCGTCAGACACTGTGGTCATCTCAACTCCTGGAAATGGGGCGACCGTAGCTGGAGTAGTGCATCTTATGGCGTCTGCATCGGAGAGCGAGGCTGTCAGCCAGACACAGGTCTGGGATAACCATGTGAAGCTTGGCGTGTATGGCACTCAGGTGAATGCCACTTATAATTTGTCGCCTGGGAACCACACGACCACGGTACTCGACCTGGATTCCAACTACAAAGTCATTCATCAAGCGGCTGTGAGTTACAGCGTGCAACCCCTGGTAAATGGGTTGCAACTTATCTCACCCACTACGAATGAAGCCATCGGCATGTCAACTGTAAACGTTGTTGCTCATGCAAGCGAATCGGTGCCTGTAAGCCAGATGCAGGTTTGGGACAACGGAGTCAAGCTGGGTTGGTATCCCGGGTCAGATGTGAACCAATATTTCACTCTCCCGCCGGGCTCGCATGATGTAACAGTGCTCGATCTCGATAAAAACTACAGCGTCATTCATCAGTCGAGTGTTACGTATTCCGTTCAATAGATCGCTCGATAGTCGTGGTCCTTATCCTGTTTCAGGAATCATCCCAAATTCCTGACCGAATCGTGGCATACCCATCTCCTCAACTCGCTACAATGGAGATAGGTCAGAATATTCAAGAGAAGCCACGGCAAAAGCCGTGGCTTTTTCCTTTCCGTAAGTCTTTTGTCTGGAGGATTTTACTGCTAAGTCATTTGGAATGATGTTTTTAGCTATCGGAAGAGGCGCTAAACCACTCATTGCGGGCGGTTTACAAGGGAACCTCCGGTGCCGGGAGGGGGAGGGGGAAGTGGTAACAGTACTGTCCCGGAAATCAGGCTTGGGAACTTAGTCGAAGAGTTCAGGCCCTCGCGAGCCTTTCGGCTCACGCTTTGTCGCCCGAGTCGCATCCGGCTGCAGCCGCTTGCTGCCGGGAGCGGTCGAGAGCATTCCCAGAATCTCCTTCAGCTCTGTTCGCAGCTTGCCCAGCTTCGGAGCGGACTTCATGCCGCCCTCCGCCAGTTGGAGTTGTCCGCTCTCCGAAGGCTTGCGGGCTTCCGCCTGGAACGCCTGGCGAGCCCCCGGGATGGTGTAGCCCTCTTCGTAGAGCAAATGGCGAATCCGCCGCGCCAGATCGACCTCGCGCCGGCGGTAAAGCCGCTGCCCGGCCCCACTCTTGTTCGGCTTGAGCTGCGGAAACTCTGTCTCCCAGAAACGCAGCACATACGTTTCCACGCCGCATAGCCGTGCCACCTCGCCGATGCGGTAGTAGAGCTTGTCAGGTATCTCCGGCAGAGTTTGCTTCTTGTGGCGCGCCTGCCCATGCCGCTCGGCAGCCTTATGCGCCGCCTTGGACATGCTTCTGCTCGCTGCTGAGGATTTGGTCGCCATGAAATCGATAACTCGTGCGCACCGGCCCGGCCGGCAGCACGTTTCCCCGGCAGTATAGGCGCTGATCGCAATTGATAGCACTTTTTTCGCGGCTTTCTTCTCTCGAACCTGATGTAAGAATCAGGGAACACCCCATTTCCGGATGGCGTATCTTGCTGGCGGAGGGTTTTTTGTCATGCCCGCAATACCCCACCGTGCCATCGCCGCGCTCCTGTTCCTCGCCCTGCCGCTGGTGGTCGGCTGCTCGATCAACGTGGACAAGGGCAAGAACGGCGAGGACAAAAAGGTCAAGATCGACACCCCGCTCGGCAACATTCACGTGAACGCGGACAAGCCCTCCGAGAACCTTGGGATCGCACTCTACCCCGGGGCCACAGCACAGGCGGACCACGACGGCGACAATGACGCCGACGTGCAGCTTGGCTTCGGCGAATGGAAGATGCGGGTGCAGGTCGCGCACTTCAACACCAGCGACGATCGCGACAAGGTGCTCGCGTATTACCGCAAGTCGCTGAGCCGTTACGGCGACGTCATCGAATGCCGCAATGATCAGCCCGTGGGCTCTCCAGCCAGAACCGCCGAAGGGCTGACATGCTCGGAGAACGAAAAGGACAATCACATCAAAGCGAATACAGGCGACCACGGCCTGACCCTGCGTGCCGGCTCGAAGCGTCACCAGCACATCGTCGCCTTTGACAAGGAAGACGCCGATTCGGCAACCGGGCCGACAAAGTTCACCCTGATCGCCCTCGACCTCCCCGCCGAGACCTGGAAAAAGGATCGCCAGACCGACTGAAGGCAAATTGCCCCCGGCCCTCCCTTCCTGTAGCTTCAAGGATGCATGGTTGCCCACTGCTACCGTTGTTCCGGCCTGCTCGACGATGAGGCGACCTTCTGCCCGCAGTGCGCCGCTCCGCAGTTGCGGGTCGCCGAGCCGCAGGAAACACTTGAGCCCGCCCCCGGTGCCGTCCAAACCTTCGCGCACCACCGCCGCTCCATTGACTGGCAGAAGATCATCCGGCTGGCCCTTTGGATCGCAATCCCGGTGGGCCTCATCGCGCCCTTTTTCTTTCCCCTGGTCATCGCCGGCCCTATCGTCCTGATCTCGATGTATCAAAGGCGTCGGCCGGGAACTCCGCTGGACGGCAAGTCCGGCTTCCGCATCGGCACACTCCTCGGCGTCCTCGCCGCCTACGTCTCCGCCTTTGGACTGGCCGGCTGGCAGCTCTTTGAGCGCTATTCGCTCCACCAGGGATCGGCGCTGGATGCGCAGTTTGCGATGCAGGTGCAGCAATCCGCAGAGGCGACGCAAAGGATGGCCCAAGGCAATAGCATGAATGCCCAGCAGGCACGCGCCATGCTGGACTTCTTTCTCTCCCCGGACGGCCGCGTCACCTACACTTTCTTCTACACCGCAGCCCTGGCCTTCGGAATCGTGCTGCTCGCCGGGCTGGGCGGCATGCTGGGCGCGCGGCTGACACGCCGGGCCGCGCCGCAATAAGCGCTCGGTTGCCCGCCCATGCGTCACCTCGTATCATCATCGGGTAAGCACGAATCAGCAGGAACCCATACCGTATGGCCATCACCACACCGCAACTGCGCGAAAAGGGCCGGATCATGTCGGCCTCCGAGATTGATCGCACGCTCGTCCGGCTGGCCCATGAAATCGTGGAGAAGAATGCCGGGGCGGAGGGACTGGGCTTGGTCGGCATTAAGCGCCGCGGTATCCCCCTGGCGCAGCGCCTCACGCAGATGATCGCGAAGATCGAAAAGCATCCGGTCGACAGCGGAGTGCTGGATATCAACTTCTATCGGGACGATCTCTCAACGCGCGACATACGACCCGTGGTCCAGCCCGGCGCGATCGGCTTCGATGTGAACGAACGCGACATCGTTCTCGTCGACGATGTGCTTTACACCGGGCGTACTATCCGTGCCGCCCTGGATGCGCTCTTCGACCATGGCCGACCGCGCCGGGTCCAACTTCTCACCCTCATCGACCGAGGGCACCGCGAGCTGCCGATCGAAGCGACCTTCGTCGGCCGGAAAGTGCAGACCACATCGCGCGAGATCGTCGAGGTAAAACTCCAGGAAGTCGATGGCGATGAGCAGGTGCTGCTGGTGGAGCGGGTTGACTAGAGAATCCTTAATGGATGAATTCCGAAGCCCAGGCGTAGCGCAATCTGCTTTGACGGAAGAACTGCGTTGACCGCCGTCATGCAGCCGCATCCAGAGACGCGATCGAGCCCGCAGCCCATTCCTTCGCGATCCCGATCGCTGCTCTCTACCAGCGATCTGTCTCTTCCAGGCATTGCTGCTCTCATGCGCGCTGCTTCCTTTCTGGAAAAGGAGAACCCGTTGGAGCGTGCACGCCGGCTCGCCAAGCGCCGGGTGGCCTTGCTCTTCTACGAGTCGAGCACCCGTACCCGCACGTCCTTCGAGCTGGCGGCCAAGGGCCTGGGCGCCGACACCACGCTCGTGAGTGCGCTCTCCTCCAGCATCGAGAAAGGCGAAAGCCTCAAGGACACCGGCCTCACCCTTCGCGCGCTTGGGGCCGAGTGCATCATTCTGCGCCACCCCAATTCTGGCGCGCCCTACCTGCTGGAGCGCGTCACCGGCCTACCCGTGCTGAACGCCGGCGACGGCATGCACGCGCATCCTTCGCAAGCGCTCCTGGATCTGCGGACCATCCTGCATCGTCTTCAGACCAAAGCATGCAAGCGCCGAGATCAATGAGAGCACGCTGGCCGGCATTACCGTGCTGATCACCGGCGACATCCTGCACAGCCGCGTGGCGCGATCGAATGCGCAACTGCTCCCGCGACTGGGTGCGCGCGTGATCCTGTGCGGTCCAGAGGCATTGCTGCCGGAGTGTGCTGCGGAGATCGGGCCGGGAATTTCGGTCGAACGGAATTTCGCACAGGCAATGCGCAGCTCGCAGGTGGTGATGATGCTGCGCATCCAGAAGGAACGGCTGGCCGGACTCGAACTCAATCTGGACGAGTACATCGCGAACTATCAATTGAATGCGGAGCGGTTGGCGGAGACACGCACCGCGCGCGCTGGTGATGCATCCTGGGCCAATGATTCGCGGTCTGGAAATCACCAGCGATGTCGCTGACGGGCCGCAGTCCGCGATCGAGGAGCAGGTGCACCACGGCGTTGCCATACGCACCGCACTGATCGCGCGTGCGCTGGAGGCAATGCCGGAGGTAGCCTCCGCATGAATCAAAGAGGCTCAGGACAGGATTCTGATTCGGGGCGGCCGTCTCATCGATCCCGCGAACAGAATCGATGCGCCACGCGATCTGCTGATTGAAGGCGACCGTGTCGTCGCTGTGGATGCGAATCTGATAATCGATTCGCGAAGCGCAGAGATTATTGATGCAACCGGATTGATTGTCACCCCCGGCTTGGTTGACATCCACGTGCACCTGCGTGAGCCCGGACAGAGTTACAAGGAAACCATCGCGAGCGGCACGGCAGCAGCCGCGACCGGCGGCTTCACCAGCGTTGCCGCGATGCCCAACACGACTCCCGTGAACGACTCCGCCGAGATTACCCAGTGGATGCAGGCTCCGGAGCGCGGAGCGCACGCGCGTGTCTATCCGATCGGCGCGGCGACGGAAGGCAGCATGGGCAAGATCCTCACAAATTATGAGGCTCTGCGCGACGCAGGCGCTGTCGCGGTCAGCGACGACGGCAAGCCGATCCTGGGCGATGAGACGATGCGCTCCGTGCTGCGTGCTGCCACTGCAGCGGGACTCCCGGTGATCCAGCACGCGGAAGACACGCGTATGACCGGCGGCTGCTCCATGAACGCCGGTGCGCTTGCCTTCCGGCTCGGCCTGCGCGGCATGCCCATCGAAGCCGAGGCGGCAATTGTGGCGCGCGATATCGCACTGCTTCGCGAGTTAAACGACGATCGCGCACACCTGCACGTTGCGCATCTGTCGACGAAGAAGGCGCTGGATCATGTTCGAGCCGCACGGAAGAGTGGGCTGCACGTTACATGCGAGGTGACGCCGCATCACTTCGTGCTGACCGAAGAGGCGGTCGGCGAGTACGACACGCACGCAAAGATGAATCCGCCGCTTCGCGCAGCCGAGGACCGCGATGCGATGATCGAAGGGCTGCTGGACGGCACGATCGACTGTATCGCTACCGATCATGCCCCACACGCCGCGCATGAGAAGGAACAGGAGTTCGAGCGCGCACCGAACGGCATCACCGGTCTTGAAACCTCACTCGGCCTTAGCCTCGCCGTGCTGCATCGGCAACATGGCATGCCGCTCGCGCAGGTTTTCGCGCTGCTCAGTGCGCGTCCCGCTGCAATTCTCGGACTTCCCGCAGGCTCGCTAGCAAACGATGCTAGCGCGGACGTGGTGTTGCTCGCGCCGGAGACGGAGTGGGCATACCGCGTCAGTGAATCGCGCTCACGCTCGCGCAACACGCCCTTCGACGGCTGGTCGTTGCCGGGCAAGGTACATCTCACCTTGCGGGCGGGTCGAATCGTTCATGGAGACCGCGCTTCGGTTCTGCAAGGACAACCGTCGCAAGTAAGATAAATAAGCAGTCTTGCATTCGAGGTGTTGCTCTGAGTCGTCTGCCTGGTATTGCGGCGGTTGCCGCTGCGCTGTTCTTCGGCCTCGCTTCCAATGCACAGCAGCCTGCCGCTCCGATAGTGCTCTCGCCGGCCAACGACTATCTGTCCGGTTCGGTTTATATCTCAATGGACAGCTGGATCTACCCCGCGTTGGAGCGGCTCTATTCATTGGGCTACATCGATACGGCTTTTTTGGGTCTACGTCCATGGACACGTCTCAGTTGCCTGCACATGCTCAAGGCATCGCAGTCCAAGATCCAGGCGGACGGCGGATTCACCCGGTAATCGCGAGGCGCGCCAACTCTTCAATGCTCTTGCCCTGGAGCTGTCCGATGATCGCGACGCGCTCGATCCCGGTCGCTCGAATTTGCATGGGGAAGTCGACCGCCTCTATGCGCGTGCGATGTATATCGGCGGACGGCCGTTGAACGATTCGTCGCACTTTGGGTCGACGCTGATCAACGACTACGGTCGCGCCTATGAAGGCGGCTTCAACGGGCTTACGGGTTTCAGTGCGCGTGCAGAAAATGTTCGTCTTTCGCTGAAAGTGCGTGGCGAATTCCAGCATGCTCCGGGACGCGCTGCCTATCCGCTGAGCGTGCGACAGATTATCGCAAACATGGACACGGCGGCTGCACTGCCGCCGACGCCTGTACTGCCGCCGACGCCGGTCGATACCACGAACGAATTCCGACTGATCGACGCGAACCTCTCGTATCACATTTTGAATCACGAGATCTCCGTCGGCAAAAGCGAGGACTGGTGGGGGCCCGGTGAGAGCGGCGCAATGGCATGGAGCATTAATGCCCAACCAATTTACGCGCTGCGCATTGACCGCGTTGAACCGCTGTATATACCACTACTCTCGAAGCTGGTAGGGCCGTTTCGCTACGAAGGGCTTTTCGGTAGCCTGAAAGGTCACCTTTATCCCAATGCACCTTGGGTGCACGCGCAAAAAGTCAATTTCAAACCGACACCGAATCTGGAGTTCGGCTTCTCTCGCGTCGTGGTATTTGCCGGTGAGGGCCACGTGCCGCTCACTTTCGGAACGTTCTGGCACAGCTTCACCAGCTTCCAGAATGTGTCCCCCGCAGAGAAGGTTTCACGCAACGACCCAGGCGCGCGACACGCCAGCTTTGATTTCAATTACCGGCTGCCATTTCTGCGCAACTGGGTAACGCTCTACTCCGACTCCATCATCCACGACGATGTGTCGCCGGTGGCCGCGCCGCGCCATGCCGCCATCAATCCGGGTATTTACATCTCTCACTTTCCCGGAGCGCCCAGGCTCGACTTCCGTGCTGAGGCGGTCTCTACCGATCCACCGACACCGCACAGCAACGGCGGCGGTTACATCTACTTCGAAAACGTCTACCGCGATGTCTACACCAACAAGGGATACATGCTGGGCAGCTGGATTGGGCGTGAGGGCAAAGGCGGCCAGGCGTGGCTCACGTATTGGCTCTCACCGCAGGAGCGCATTCAGCTGAGCTATCGCAATGCGAAATCCGCAAAGGACTTCGTGCCCGGCGGCACTACTCAGAATCTGATCACGGCAAACGCGATTGTGCGCGTCAAAAAGGATCTCGAGCTCAACGCGCTGGCGCAGTATGAACGGTGGACTGTGCCGGTGCTCGCACCTGGGCGGCAGAGCGATTTCACCACATCCGTCCAGATGACCTGGTATCCGCACCTGCGCGTCGGCCACTGACGCAGCCAACTATCCTTTTAGCACCGGCCGAATATGCAACTCCCGCAGTTGCGCATCAGAGACAGGCGTGGGAGCATCGACCATCAGGTCGATAGCTTTCGCTGTCTTTGGGAAGGCGATCACCTCGCGCAGGCTGGGCGCGCCGGCCAGGATCATCGCGATCCGGTCGAGCCCCAGCGCGATCCCGCCGTGCGGCGGTGTGCCGTAGCTGAGCGCTTCGAGAAAGAAGCCAAAGCGTTCCTTCGCCTCTTCGTCCGTCATGCCAAGCGCCTGAAAGATCTTCTGCTGCACATCCTGGCGATGGATACGAATCGATCCCGAGCCAAGTTCGAGCCCATTCATCGCAATGTCGTAATAGCGTGACCGCACTGAGGCGGGGTCCGATACGAGGCGGTCCATGTCCTCTTCGTGCGGCGACGTGAAGGGATGATGTGCGGGCATCCACTTGCCGCTTTCCTCATCGTGCTCGAACATTGGGAAGTCCGTCACCCAGATGGGGCGGAAAGCATCGGCGCCGTTTGCATGTATTGTTGTGCCGCGTTCCGGGGAACCAAGCACCTGGTCGGTCACAGCAAAAGCCTTGTGCCGGTCGGCGTACTTCCGTGCGAGATCCACGCGCAGGTTGCCGGCAGCCGAGTAGACGGCGATCTCCCGTTCGGAAAGGCGTCCGCTGCCCTTGGTGGCGCTCATGCGCAGATGCGTTGCAGTATCGCCCGCGACAAGCAGAAGCAGGTCCTCCGCCTCGGCCTTCGACAGCTCGCGAACCGTCGCTACAGCATCGGGAAAGCTCTTCTCCAGACGCTTAAGATCGTCGATGAGCTTCGCGCCCTTGCGCGTGTCGAACAGTGGTCGGTTATCGTCGCGCTCCTTGCGTGACAGCTCGCCCACCTTGGGGATGCGCACGGCAACAACAGGTAGCGTAGGGTCCAGTGCGAGAATCCCGCAGGCTTCGTCGGTGAATGCCTGTCGAACGTCGGTCAGTCCGGGCAGGCGCAAGTCCGGTTTGTCGATGCCGAACTGCCGCATCGCATCGTCGTAGGTGATGCGCGGAAACGGAATGGCAGATCGATGCCTGCCGCGTCGAACGCGGCCTGCATAAACCCTTCGACCACAGCAAAGATCGTCTCCTGCTGCGGAAAGGTCATCTCCAGGTCGATCTGCGTGAACTCGGGCTGGCGATCGGCGCGCAGATCCTCATCGCGGAAGCAGCGCACGATCTGGAAGTAGCGGTCAAAGCCCGAGATCATCAGGATCTGCTTGAACAACTGCGGCGACTGCGGCAGCGCATAGAAGTGCGCGGGATGCACGCGGCTGGGCACGAGATAGTCGCGCGCGCCTTCCGGCGTCGAGCGCGTCATGAACGGCGTTTCGATCTCGAGAAATCCCTGCGCGGCAAGATAGTTGCGAATCGCGAGCGCGACGCGATGACGCAGCGCGAAATTGGCCTGCATCTCCGGCCGGCGCAGATCGAGATAGCGATACTGCAGCCGCAGTTCTTCGTTCGCGATCGCTTCTTCCGCCGGCGAAAAGGGCGGCACGCGCGAGTCATTCAGGACCAGCAGTTCGTCCGCGACCAGCTCCACCTCGCCGGTCGGCATCTTCGGATTGATCGCGCCGGCGTCGCGGCGGCGCAGCATGCCCTTGGCGGCGACGACATATTCCGGGCGCACGTGCTCGGCCTTCGCGTGGCCTTCCGGCGCAAGGTCCTTGTCCAGAACAACCTGGGTGATGCCGGTGCGGTCGCGCAGGTCGAGAAAGATGAGATTGCCGTGGTCGCGGCGGCGGTTGACCCAGCCCATCAGCACCACATGTTGGCCGGCATCGCCGGCGCGAAGCTGCCCACAGGTGTGGGTGCGCTGCAATGTTCCAAGAAAGTCGAGCAATTGCGTTCCTTGTGTTCTGGTGTGTTTGTGTTCTGGTGTATTTCCTTTTGATTATCGCGGCAGCAGGTGCGCCTTGAGATCAGCTCTGGGCACCTTCGTCTGCTCGCCAGTGGCGAAATCCTTCACCGTCAGGATACCGGAGGCCGCTTCGTCCTCACCCAGGATGATGATCTTGCGCGCCAGCTTGTCCGCTGCTTCGAAGGATTTCTTCAGCCGGAAGCTGCCATCGCCTAGTTCGATGCGCAGTCCGGCGGCGCGCAGTTCGTGCGACAGTGCCAGCGCCTGCGCGTTCATCGCCTCGCCGATCGGCGCGACATAAGCGTCGGCGATTGCCGAACCCCGCTCCGCCCTCTGCTCACTGGCCTGTGCCTGCAGGGTCAGCATCAGGCGGTCTTCGCCTATGGCGAAGCCGATGCCTGGGGCACGGGGGCCACCGATTGCCTCGGAGAGCCCGTCGTAGCGGCCGCCACCGAGCAGCGCGTTCTGCGCGCCCAGGCCGCCGTGCTGGAACTCGAACGTGGTGCGCGTGTAGTAGTCCAGGCCGCGGACGAGGCGGTGATCGTGCTCGTAGGGCACACCGCAGGCGTCAAGCGCCTGGCAGACCTGCTGGAAGTGCGCGCGAGACGCTTCATCCAGCGAATCCCAGATGCGCGGCAAGCGTCGCGATGATCGGCTGATCCTCAGGATGCTTGCAGTCGAGCACGCGCAGCGGATTGGTCTCCGCGCGGCGCTGGCAGTCCGCGCACATTTGGCCGACAACCGGCTGAAGAGCGTCTCGCAGAGTGGCGATGTAGCGCGGCCGGTCCGCCGGCGTGCCGACGGAGTTGATCAGCAGGCGCCAGCCGGTGATGCCCAACTCATTGAGCAGCGTGGCCAGCATCTCCAGCACCTCGGCGTCGCGCAACGGCGACTCCGAGCCGGCGCTGGGCGGCCCGATGACCTCCGCGCCGATCTGGAAGAACTGGCGGTAGCGGCCCTTCTGCGGACGCTCGCGGCGGAACTGCGGGCCGATGTAGTAGAGCTTCTGCAGCAGACCCTGTTCGCCGAGCTTGTGCTCGATGTAGGCGCGGACCACGCCGGCGGTATTCTCCGGGCGTAGGGTCAGCGACTGCGCCTTCTCGGACTGCGCACGCGCCTTGTCTTCCCACGTGTACATCTCCTTGGAGACGATGTCGGTCTCCTCGCCCACGCCGCGCGCGAAGAGCTGGGTGTCTTCGAAGATGGGCGTCCGGATCTCGCCGAAGTTATAGCGCGCAAAGACGCGCCGCGCGGTGGCGTCGATGTGGTTCCACAGCTCGGTTTCCGGCGGCAGGAGGTCGCGGGTGCCGCGCACGGCCTTGATGACGGCCTTGACGGGGGGAACAGCTTTCACGGTTTCGCTCATGACAGGTGCAGTGTTCAGTGTATCTGCGTCAGCGGGCGCACTAGAATCGGCACCATGCTGCGTTCTCGCCTGTTCGTGCTTGCGGCCGCTGTGCTTGTCGTCACCGCGCATGCGGTCACGGTCCGCCTCACTCCCGACGACGGCGCACGCGTGCAGGCGGCGCTGCATCCGGGCGACGTGCTGCGGATCGATCTTCCCTCCGAGCCTGCGGGAGGCAAGCAGTGGGCCGTGCGTGGACACGCACCGCCACAACTCATCGCTCTGGGTGCGGCACAGCGCGTCTTTGGGGGACGCATGAGCGACCAGGGCACCAGCAGCTTCGCGTGGCGCGCTATCGCGGACGGAGAAGGTGAGCTGACGCTGGTCTACGGCACCTCGTCTTCGCGTGCCGAGAAACCGGAGAAGACTCTCGCGATCCAACTCGCCGTGGCGGGCGAGGCGCTTGGGCCAGAGGAGGCGCATCCGCCTGCGGTGTCGCAGATGGAGCCGATTGCCGCGTACGAACGCACGGGACCGTGCGGCGATTGCAGCGGCCTCGCGGAGCATCTTGTCCTCTATCGCGCGCCGGGCGAAACGCCGTTTGTGCTGCGGCGCACCTACAAGGACGCACCCGGCGGGACGCTGACCAGTGTGATGACCGGAACATGGTCAACCGGCAAAGGTACGGCTGATCCTTCGGCGACCGTGTACACGCTGGCTGCCAGCAGCGAGACATCGCTCTTCCGGCTCGACGACGATCGGCTGGTGCCGCTGGATGCGCAGCAGATTCCGGTGCCTTCGCCGCCGGGGATGGACACATCCTTCCACAAGGTAGCGGCACCCTAGCTGCATCCTCACGGCGACGAGCGTCATCTGGAGTGCTATGGAATATCGACTGCTTGGCCGCTCCGGTTTGAAGGTCCCTGTCCTGTGCTTCGGCGTCGCTACGTTTGGCGGCGGCAACGAGTTCTTCCGCGCCTGGGGCGAAACCGACGTCGAGGAGGCGAAGCGTCTTGTCGGACTTTGTCTAGATGCGGGGGTGAACTTCTTCGATACCGCCGATGCCTATTCCAACGGCCTCTCCGAGGAGATCCTGGGCAAAGCGATCGAGGGCAAACGGCACGATGTGCTGATCTCGACCAAGGGATTCTTCCCGACCGGTGAAGGGCCAAACGCCGGCGGCAGTTCGCGTTATCACATCCTTGACGCGGTCGATGCGAGCCTGAGGCGGCTGGGCACGGACCACATCGACGTTTATCACATGCATGGCTTCGATGCGCTGACGCCGGTTGAGGAAACGCTTGACACGTTGAATACGTTGGTCCACGCGGGCAAGGTGCGCTACATTGCGTGCTCGAATTTTTCCGGCTGGCAGTTGATGAAGTCGCTCGCGGTGTCGGACCGCCATGGATGGGCCCGGTATGTGGCGTACCAGGGCTACTACTCGCTGGTCGGGCCGCGAGTACGAGTGGGAACTGATGCCGCTCGCGATCGACCAGGGCGTTGGGACGCTGGTGTGGAGTCCGCTCGGCTGGGGCCGGCTGACCGGCAAGATCCGCCGCGGCCAGCCGCTTCCGGAGACGAGCCGGTTGCATGAGACTGCCGACCGGGGTCCGCAGGTTCCAGACGAGTATCTCTACAGCGTGGTGGATGCGCTTGACGCGGCGGCGAAGGAGACTGGGCGCACCGTGCCGCAGGTGGCGCTCAACTGGCTGCTGCAGCGGCCCTCCATATCGAGCGTCATCATCGGCGCGCGCAACGAGGAACAGTTGAAGCAGAACCTGGCGGCGGCCGATTTCAAACTCACCGAGGCGCAGGTGGCGAAGCTGGACAGTGCCAGTGAGCGGCCGGCGGCGTATCCGTATTGGTGGCACCGGACTAATTACGCAGAGCGCCACCCGGCGGCCGTGCCGCCGGAGGCGAAGGGCTAGGGCACGATCCCAAATGACCAACCAGGATGTGGGGGGGTACCCCCTCTCCGTACCGGGAGCTCACCCGCTAAGTTGCTTGGGACATTGGGCTTACGTTACCTCCCGAAGCTAGATTCGTCATTCCGGACGGGTTATCGCTAAATTCGTCTTTTCAGGGCACTTATGAACGCGAAAAGCCACGGTGTGAGCCGTGGCTTTTGCTGGATCTTTTGTCCTATTTCCAGTGTAGCGAATCAAGGGAATGGATCTGGCAAATTCTGCTGGACTATCCCCAAATGGCATTTGCCGTGCAGCCCGAGGCGCTTGCGGCGCGTTTGCGGGTTCGCTTCCGGTGGTCGCTCATGTCTGAGATCATGAGCGCCTCGGCTGAATTCCATGCTCAACACAGGACATGGCCACCGCTGCAGATCGCTCCCACTTCGCGTCGCTCCGGTCGGAATGATCTGGCTTGCAGAATCCACATTTTCAAAAGCGAGAATTGGTCTCGATGTTTCCCAGGCGCTTCATTGATACTCGAGGTCGAGACGCGAGGTGCCGCTATGTGTGCGCTGCGATTCCCGGCGAGAGCTCTCCTGATCTCCGCTTCTCTCTTCTCGGTGTGCGTGATCTTGCCAGCAAAAGCGCAGTCATGCGGCGCTTCCGGACTGGCAGTGCAGGTACTTGGCTCGGGCGGCCCGGAGATGCAGGACAAGCGCGCTTCAACCAGCTATCTGGTCTGGGATGACGGCAACGCGCGGGTGATGGTGGACGCAGGAGGCGGCAGCGCTCTGCGCTTTGGCGAGAGTGGCGCCCAGATGTCCCAGGTGGATATTGTTCTGTTCAGCCACTTTCATGTGGATCACAGCGGCGGCTTCCCGGCTTTGATTTTTTCTTCGTGGTTTGAAGACCGTAAGCGGCCGCTGCCGGTCTACGGCCCTCCGGGAAACGAGTACATGCCCTCGACGACGGAGTTTGTGCACGACCTGTTCAGCGAGCCGCACGGAGCGTGGCGCTATCTGAGCGATCTTGTGGAACCAGGTGCCGCAGGCAGTTACACATTGCAACCTCACAATGTTGTGGCCGGCTCGGCCCCCCTGCTCGTATTTCGCAACAACGATATGGCCGTTTACGCAGTGCGCGTCATCCATGGCGCGTTTCCCGCGCTGGCCTGGCGAGTCGAGATGGGCGGCAAGCGGATCGTCTTCAGTGGGGATACGAATGGAGATGGCGACGGGCTGACCAGATTGGCTGCGAACGCAGACTTATTCGTTGCGCACAATGCCGTGCCGGAGGGCGCCACCGGTGTAGAACGGCGTCTCCACATGCGACCTTCCGTGATTGGCGCCATTGCCGGGGATGCTCATGTGAAGCAGCTGGTGTTATCACACCGCATGCTGCGGACTCTGGGGAAAGAGAAAGAGACGGAGGCTGAGATTCGGCGGCGGTATGCGGGGCCGGTTGTGTTTGCGAATGATCTGGATTGTTTTGCTGTGAAGTGAGTTGCCGGGCACTACCCCACCCTAGCTTCGCCAGGATGGGGCGCCCGTTTTGGCGGTAATGCTTACGACTTGTTGAACATCACTGACATGGTTGAGGGTGCGGGCGCCGGTGTGACGTCCGTCTCCGTGATGGTCTTGCCGTCTTCGCTCAGGACGAAGGTGTTTTCCCTGCCCACTTTTCCGTCGGGGCCGCTGTAGGTGACCTTCAGGGTGCGCGGTCCGTCCGGCTTGATGGAAATTGTGCCTCTTCCGAAGTTTGTCGGCGTACCATCCAGCTTGCAGGTGAGCGGCTTGTCATTATCCGTCTCCTTGAAGTCGACGCTGTCGCCGTTGACGGCGATGGTCAGCACTCCGGTGTCCTGCGACTCGGTGAAGCCGGTTTGCTTCCATTCGACGGTGGGGCCGTCTCCGCCGGAGACTTTCTTCGACATCATGGTGATGGTGTAGGGGCTGCCGTCCGGCGGCGTGACGTTCACCGTCTGGGTCACGGTGTTGCCGTCCGCTGATTTCTCAACCTTGGCGGTGCTGGTCTGCTTGCCGTCCCGTGTTCTCACAAGATCGTAGCCGGTGGGCGTCTTCGTGCAGGTGGTGACCGTGCCGTTGTCCGGCGCGTTGGGTTGGCCGTTGCAAACCACTTTGGGACTGGCTTTGCCGCCGCGGGTCATGGTGTAGCCGTCGGCATCGGTGGTTATCGAGAAGGTGGGGCCGTCGTACTTGAGGGTGGACTTGTCCATCTTCCACGATCCATTCCATGGGTTGTTGTCCTGGGCCACGCAGGGGAGCGTCAGGGCCACAAAAGATGCGAGAGCGCACACGCTCATGCCATAGCGTTTCATCATGATTTGCCTTCGAAGAATAGATTTGGGCCCGGGAATTCTTGGCTTATGGGGGGTGATGCATCGTGCTCGCAATACGAGTGACTGTCAAGGACAGCGGCAGTTGCGAACTCTGTTAACTCTTCGTACAACACTTAGCAGGGCCGTTAGAATGACGGCCATGACACGCATGATGGGACGTGGCTCAGGCAGATTGCTGACGGCGCTGATAATTGGGTGGATAGCGGTGGGAACGGCACGCGCCGCGGACAAGCCGCCGATTCCGCCGCATGGCCCGGCAGAGGTGCTGTTCGATGGGCACGGCCTGACGGCATTCGACAGCTTTCTGAAGACCAAGGGACTGAACTCCGATCCCGAGCATGTGTTCCCGGTGGAGCATGGGGTGATTCATATCTCGGGCAAGGAGATGGGCTATCTGATCACGAAGCAGCCGTTCCACGACTACTATCTGCGCGCGGAGTTTAAGTGGGGCGATGGCACGTATGGCGAACGCGCGGGGAAGGCGCGGGACAGCGGCATCCTGTACAACGTGCAGGGAGAGCAGAAGGTGTGGCCGCGGTCGATTGAATTTCAGATCGTGGAGGGCGGCACGGGCGACTTCTGGATGACGGACGGCGCGGCGCTGACCGGGCGGGATGGCAAGCGCGTGACCGGGCCGCCGGGGAGTGCGCTGAAGATCGACCGCTTCGGCAAAGGGCCGTGGCAGAATGTGGCCGGCTATCGGGACCCGGTGGGCGAGGTGGAGCGGCCGCATGGCAAGTGGAACGTGCTGGAACTGGTGACCGATGGCGATACTGTGCGACAGTACGTGAATGGCAAGCTGATGAACGAGGGCACCGATCCGTTTCCGAAGGACGGCAAGATTTTGATCCAGTCCGAGGGCGCGGAGGTGTACTTCCGCAAGATTATTGTGTATCCGTTGCAGTGACTCATGCCATGAACTTCCATCCGGCCAGTGCGCTTCTGCTCTTCCCGGCAATGATTCTCCTGCTGGAGCTGGGGCGTCGCATGCGCCGCAGCGGAGGCACGCCGGCGGGAAGCAGCGCGATCGAAGGCGCGATCTTTGGCCTCTTCGGACTGCTGCTGGCGTTCACTTTTTCTGGAGCGGTTTCACGCTATGACAATCATCGCCTGCTGCTGACCGAAGAAGTGAACGACATCGGGACGGCGTACCTGCGCCTGGATTTGCTGCCGCCGCAGATGCAGCCGGAGCTGCGGCAGCTTTTCCGCGACTACACGAATTCGCGATTGGGGTTGTTCGATGCAGTAGGAGATGAGATCACGCCGGAGACGCTGCGCCTGCAGCGCACGATATGGCAGCGGGCGGTGTCCGCGGCAACTTCGCAGGGAGCCGCGCCGGATGCTGCGAAGCTGCTGCTGCCGACGCTCAATGACATGATCGATATTACGTCCACGCGACAGAATGCCTTCAACATGCATCCTCCGGCAGTGGTGTACTGGCTGCTGTTTGCGTTCAGCGGAGGCAGTGCACTGATGGCGGGATACAGCATGAAGCCTGGCGGCCGCGACTGGGTGTACTCGGTTGCGCTGGCCCTGGCAGTGACCCTGACGGTCTATACGATTCTGGATGTCGAGTATCCCCGGCTGGGATTGATTCACCTGCGCGATCGCGATCGGGCGCTGATCTCGCTGCGGGACTCGATGAAGTAGAGCCCCGGAATCGCGGTGGAATGCATTACCCGGAATACATCGAGGGCGCCGCTATATCGCGACGCCCTCTCGGTTTCTTTCGGAGCGCAATGTATGAACGAGTCGGTCGCGCTTAGAACGCCAGCAGCCGGTCAAAGAAGGCGCGATAGCGTTTGAAGCCCTGGCGAAGGTGTTCGGTGGAGACGTTATCGCCGCGGTCCCACTGTTTTTCGAGCTTCGCGCGCTCCTCCGCGAATTGCTCCGCGATGCGCTTGACGACGGTGGCGACGAGCGTATCGGCCTGTTCGACGGCGTGACGCGGCTCATCAACGAACGAAGTCTGCACCTGGTCCCAGCGGGCGCGGAAGTCGCGCAGTTCCGCATCATTAAAGAGCGGGCTGTCGTGGCGGCCGTTTGCCTGTGAGGTCTCCGCGGTTGCCTGCGGGACGGCAGATCCTCTCCCTGCCGGATTGTTCTGGTTCGCAGACCGGCGTGTACCGCTGGATGATGGCGTTGGAGTATCCGTGCTATCCACGGTTGGGGTGGCGTCGACGCTCGAATTCACAATCTCTCCGTCGTAAGTGTCGTCTCGATCGCCAGCAGCTACCGCATCTTCATATTCGGTGGACGATGGCGCGGCGCCGGATGTGGCGGACCGCGGCGGCCGGCGATCAGCAGGATCGATGCTCGTTTCGTCAATGACTGCATCGTCGCGCATTGCGCCGGAAGGCGGGTTTGCAATGTCTGCCGTGGTCAGTGATGGCTTTTCCTTACGAAGCACGCTCATGGGCAACTCCTCTGCGTTTGTGGTCGATCGGTTCGACTTTGCCAGGTTCAAGCAGTTCGTCGAATAGGGAGCGATAGTGAACCATCGCCTGGCGCAAATCCTCCGTTGTTGCCTTGCCATCGCCATGGCGGACGACGATGTCGTGACCGGCGCGATAGTTCTGGACAACGGATGGATAACTTACCGAGATATCTGCCGCCCGCTGTTCGAAATTGGTCATGGGATATCCGCGGTCGATCATGACGCGGCCGACCAGCCGGTCCGCCGTTCCGACAGCGGCCGACGGGTCATCGACGAAGCGGCGCTGCACGGCAGCCCACTCCATTGCGTAGGCTTCCCGGTCAACCGCCGACAGGGGGCGGAGCGAGAACGCCTCGACCCGCCTTTCCCGTTCAGCCAGTGTGGCTTCGGCGCGGCGCGAGTCGCCATTTTGCAGGACCACAGTGCGGTCGTACTCCGCTCCGAAGCGGCGTTTCAGTCGATCGCTTCTGCGGCGGCGCGCGGACAGAACCACGCCGACAACAATGAGAACAGCGATGATGACGAGTATGGGAATCAAAATCCTGGTATCCATCGTGGTGGCCCTCTGCAAATCTGATGCGGGGACGCGCGGCGAATGATGTCGGATGAGCGGAAAAAGTGCACGCTGAGCCGCCAGCTACAAGCGTCGTGGAGAAATGACCGGGCGGAGCAGGGAATCGCGACGAGTTATCGGAAAATCCTGCAGGAGTTATCTAGGCAGGAGCGGCCGCGGCTTACCCGGGAAAATCCAAAGAAATCGCTAACTTTGGCAGCTGATGAAAGCGAAGATGCATCAGCACCGCGTCTTTCGGGGATCGCGACATTCTTTTCCTTTGCAGGACAAGACACAAACAAGGCGTAGTGGCGGTGACGAGCCGATCGGTCAGCCGCCAGCGATGGCGCCCAGAACAATGAGCGGCTCGCGCGCGGCGACGACCGCCTCGGGGAGCGGTGTATCCGAAGGTACGTGGGACAAGTCTTCCTCGCACGCGAAGTAGCGGATGAAGGCGCGGCGGCGCAGGGTGTCGTGATCACGGATGGTGCCGCAGAGCACGGGGTAGCGCGTTTCGAGCGCGTCGAGCACGGAGGCGATGGTGACCGGCGCCGCGACCTCGAGGGTGACTTCCGCGCCGACACGCGCGAGGGTACGCAGGTGGGCGGGCAGCATGACGCGGATTGTCGGTGTCGGGCTCACGTTTTGTTCTTTGACCGCAATCAGGCCAGCGTCTGCACCTCGACGGAGAGGACGGCGGGCAGATCGCGCACGATGGGTGCCCAGTTGTCGCCGGCGTCGGCGGAGGCATAGACCTGCCCCCCGGTGGTGCCGAAGTAGATGCCGCAGTCCTCCATCGTGTCGACCGCCATGGCGTCGCGCAGCACGTTGACGAAGCAGTTGCTCTGCGGCAGGCCTTTGGTGAGCGGCTCCCACTCGTCGCCGCCGGTGCGGCTGCGATAGACGCGCAGCTGGCCGTCGAGCGGGTAGTGCTCGGAGTCGCTCTTGATGGGGACGACGTAGATGGTCTCCGGGTCATGCGCGTGCACGTCGATGACAAACCCGAAGTCGGTGGGCAGGTTGCCGCTGACCTCGCGCCAGTTGTCGCCCGCGTCGTCGGAGCGCATGACGTCCCAGTGCTTCTGCATGAAGAGCACACCGGGACGGGTGGGATGCATGGCGATGCGGTGAACGCAGTGGCCGACCTCGGCGGTGGGGTCGGGGATGTACTGCGAGCGCAGGCCGCGGTTGATGGGCTTCCAGGATGTGCCACCGTCATCGCTACGAAATGCGCCGGCAGCGGAGATGGCGACAAAGATGCGCTTGGCGTTGGTGGGATCAAGGACGATGGTATGCAGACACAGGCCGCCCGCGCCGGGCTGCCAGCCCTTGGCGGTGTCGTGTTCGCGCAGGCCGGGAAGTTCCGCCCAGTTCTTGCCGCCATCCTTCGATTGGAAGATGGCGGCATCTTCCACTCCGGCATAGACGGTGTCTGGGTCGGTGAGCGAAGGCTCGAGATGCCAGACGCGCTTGAACTCGTACGGGTGCGGCGTGCCGTCGTACCACAGGTGAGTCGCAGGCGTGCCTTCGTAGGAGAACTTGTTGCCGACCGGCTCCCAGGTTTTGCCGCCGTCGTCAGAGCGCTGGATCACCTGGCCGTGCCAGCCCGTGGAAGGCGCGCAGTAGATCCGGTTGGGATCGGCTGGCGAGCCCTTGAGGTGATAGACCTCCCATCCGGCGAAGTGGGGACCGCTGACCTCCCACTTCTGGCGCTTGCCGTCCGACGTGAGGACAAATGAACCTTTATGAGTGCCGACCAGTACGCGTACTTTGCTCATCGGTATAAATCTCCTGCGCGATCTGTGCCGTGGCACAACTGGCTGCGGCGGGCGTTGAGGACCTGTCGTTTCGTCAGACGGAACGTTATCAACCGCAACCGACCGCTTGCAACCCGTGTGGGCCGAGATGCAGTAGATTTGCAGTGAAATCTGAATTGAGCGCGCCAGAGTACAATCTGCCGCATGAAAAGCGCCGGATGGCTGATTGCGGCTGCTCTCGTTTTGCCGGTGGTAACGGGAGCGGCCCAGAACCCGGGAGTGGTCCAGCGGGGCGAAGCGCATGAGGGCATGGGCTTCAGCCAAACCACAACCGCTCACCATTTCTTTCTTACCGCGAATGGCGGGGTGATTCTGGTGACGGCGAAAGATCCGAAGAATGCCGATCAGATCGCCATGGTGCAGATGCACCTTAAACACATCGCCGGAATGTTTTCTGCGGGTGATTTTTCGATACCGCATTTCGTGCATGACACGAATCCGCCGGGAGTCGCCACAATGAAGCAGCTGCGCTCCTCGATCCGGTACACAAGTGAAACGATGACCAACGGTGGGCGTATCAGGATCGAAAGTGATTCACCCGAAGCTCGTGCTGCGATCCACGACTTTCTGCAATTCCAGATCGAAGATCACGAGACGGGCGACCCATTGACGATCTCAAAGTAATTCGGCGCGAAATTTTCATGCGCTGAATTTGACAACGAGCAGGCTGATTTTCTATCGTGTGCCTGCTCTCTGGTAACGCTATCTTAGAGCCGTGAAAAATCCGTTCCAACTGCCACCTCCAACCCCCCTGAGGAGAGAGCATGTCTACGTCCCTGAGCACGTTGTCCCGCCGTACATTCCTCGCTTTGAGCAGCGCCGCTGCCGGCAGCCGCGCGCTGTCCAGCTTCGCCGCAACCACCAGCTCGCAGGACCGCACGGGAGTCCTGCCCACATTTCCCCGCGCAACCTTTCTCGATGCCGCAGACCTGACTACGCTGACTGGCGATGAGCAATGCCTGCTGGTAAGTCTGCAGGGCCAGGTGAACCGCAAGCAGCCGCGACTCTATTTTTACTGGGGCACCGACACCACCAATCAGACATGGCTGAATACGATCACGGTGCCGCATCGCATCAGCACCGATCCGTGGGAGTTTCTGGCCAAGTATCGCTCGGAGATTCGCGGCGCCGTGGTGTACGACGTGAATGTTCCGGATACGGTGAACGTCGCGACGGCGATTGCGAGCATGCGTGGCGCAGTGATCTGCACGGCGGACCTGGCGAAGGCGCATCAGTTGAATGTGATCGAGGACCTGACCGGACAATTCGCCAACGGAATAGCAGCGTATCAATGGGCCTTCGACAATGTATGGCCAAAGATGCCGCAGCGCATCCTGACGGCGATCAGCGGGACGAATTCGGTGCAGGTTACGAATGTGCAGTGGACGACACTGCTGCAGGTGACGCAGCCGATAACGGATGGATCGAACAAGGCGGTGTACACCGCGGACCTGACTCCGTTTCTCACCAGCGGCGGCGCAGTCTACGTGCGCTGGACCGATGCATATCCCAATGATGGCTGGGGGCCCTCGGTCGATCAGGTGACCGTGACAGCAGATGGCAATGCGATCGCATCCTTCCAGCCGGGAAGCGCGGGGGAGGCGCCGTACGTCTTCGATCTGGACAGCTCGCAGACAGCGAGCGGGTGGCGCTTTGCGGACGGCACGGAATATTTCATCTACAAATTCGTGCCTCCAGCAGGCACGAAAAAGCTGACGCTCTCGTGCGAGATGTGGAACGAGTACACCCTCTCTGCCACGGCGACCGCGCCGAGCGTGCAGCAGGGCAATCCGAACTTTCGCGATTACATCGTGGCGGCGCAGGCGCCTGTCTTCTGGCTCGACCCACAAGACCCGACGCAGACGGCGCTGTTCACTCAGATCCTTAAGCGCGCGCAACCGGACACGCCATATCTCGGCTGGTTCCCGCAGGGGCATGAGCAGCCCGGCGTTGCATTGTGCGGGCAGTATGCCTCGCCGGTGGTGGCAGCGGACTTCTACATCAACGGCTCGGTCTTCGCCGGGGGCGCGCCTGCAGCTATCAGTTCGCGCATCACGCATCCGCCGGTGCCCAAGGTGCAGAACAAGATCTACCTGACGATGACCATGGTGGAAGGCGATAACGCGCAGTACAACCAGCACCGCATGCGTGCGATCTGGGACGATCCGGGGCGCGGCTCGGTCCTGCTCAACTGGAGCATCAGCCCGTTCCTCTATGACATCGGACCCGCGATTTTTGCCTACTACCAACGCACGGCGACGGCGAACGACCTGCTGATGACGGGGCCTTCCGGTGCGGGCTACACCTATCCGGCAGTGTGGCCGGCAGCCGCGCTTGAGGGTTACACGCAGCGCAGCAACGCGTACATGCAGGCTACAGGCATGGATACGCTGTTTGCGTACAACCGGAACGCCACCACCGATCTGCCGTTTACGGCGTCGATCGTCGACCGCTACGCCCGCAACATTCCGGGGCTGCTTGGCATTGTGTACAACTACGAGTCTTCAAGCCAGGTGAGCTTCATCGACGGCATGCCGTTGGCGACTTTGCTCGGCGTGAACGATCTCGCAAGCGGGCAGACGGAGCTGGCGCAAGTGGCGGCATCGTGGGATGGCACGGCTCCGCTGTTCGTGGCGGCAGGGCTTGAGTCGTGGAACATGACGCCGACCGATGCAAAGAACCTGGTCGCTTCGCTGGGACCGCAGTTCCAGGTGGTGCGCGGGGATACGTTCTTCCAGATGCTGCGGGCTACCCAGGCGAAGAGCTAGAGGGCAATCGAATGCAGCTCGGCTTCCGATGATTCAGCCGAAGTTGAGCTGCACTTCGTCGATGTAGCACCAGCCCCAGGTTTCACCGGGCTCGTTCGAGCGCATGATGGGGTGTTCAGTCGCGTGGAAGTGTTTGGTCGCGTGCTTGTTTTTTGAGGAGTCACAGCAGCCGACGTGACCGCATTCCATACAGAGGCGCAGGTGGACCCAGGTGTCGCCCATTTTCAGGCACTCTTCGCAGCCGTTGGTGTGCGGCTCGACATTCTGAATCTGGTCGAGATGCGTGCAACGCTTCATCGCTTTTCTCCTGCTTCTGAGACTACTCTGCGCTACCCTTCCCACTGTTTTTGCTCTTCGAGATAGGTGTTGGTGTAGTCGAGATAATTGCGCGCGTACATCAGGATCTGCTCGCGATCCTCGTCGCCGAGCTCGCGGCGCTGCCTGGCCGGCAGGCCGGCCCACAAGGTGCGCGGCGGAACAACCGTGCCTTCGGGGATGAGCGCGCCGGCGGCGATGATGGAGCCCTCCCCAATGCGCGCGCCGTTGAGGATAACGGCGCCCATGCCGATGAGGCAGGTGTCCTCGATGACGCAGCCGTGAACCGTCGCATTATGGCCGATGGTGACCCAATCGCCGACGACGACCGGCCATTTATAGCGCATGCCGTGGAGCACGGCGCAGTCCTGCACGTTGGAGTTGGCGCCGAGCCGGATGGAGTGCACATCGCCGCGGAGCACGGCATTCATCCAGACGCTGGCGTGCTCGCCCAGGGTGACATCGCCGAGAATCTGGGCGGAGATATCGACGTAGCAGGATGCCGGGATGGCAGGCGTGTGGCCGAGGTAGGGGCGGATCATGCTTCCAGTTTAGTGTGGCGTCAGCGGCGGCTTAGATCTATCGATAATTCCGTATTGGCGGGGAAGCTGACTTCGTGGCCGCGCGCGATGTAGCGGCGGTAGATGGATTTACTGAACGCGAAGACGGCGAAGCCAGTGGACGCGTTGCGGCTGGCGGTGGCCATGGTGATGACGCGGGCAAAGATGCCGAAGCCGTTGCTGGTGACACCCTGGCGCGCAATGCCGCCATCCTCGTCGTTGGAAGCCGCGGCCATCACGCCGAGCACGAGCGGCGCAAGGAAACGGCCTTTGTCCGGCTGGGCGCGCGTGCCGCCTTCGGCATCGAGCGCGATATTTTGACCCTTCTGGCCCTGAATCGACGAGAGGCTGCTCTCAATCGGTTGGGCGGGCTGGGCTGCACCGGATGCCGTCGTTGCGCCGATGGAGCGGAAGCTGAAGCGGAGACGTCCGCTGCGCCCGAAGGAGCGCGCCGCGCGCGTCTGGATCACCAGGCCATTGAGCGAAGTGCCGGCGGGCAGCATCACGCGTCCCTGCGGATTGCAGAAAGGCTTGACGAGCACGGCGGAGACTGGATCGCCCTTCTTTGCCGAAGCGGAACTGATGCCATCCGTGAGGCGTGCCTGCATGCTGCCGGAGGTGAGGTCCACGGTTGATGCGGCCGGCATGGCCGGGGACGCGGAAGCTTCTGGCAGGTGCATGGGTTCGCGCAGCACGGCGTCGAACTCGGAGCCGGCCCAGACGCGCTGCGGATGATAGGGCAGCTGCCGATAGAGCAGCTGCTTCAGCATGTCGGTCCGGTGCGGGTCGTGAGCGGTGTCGCGCATACCCTGGATCTGCGCATGAATCATCGCCTTGACACGGCCAACGATCGAGGAGGGCGGCGGATGCGCCGCGAGCGAAATGGTGGCGGCATTGCGCATGCCGCCGACGGCGTCGACGGGCAAAGCCGCGCCGGAAGCGAGAACCAGCTCCGTGACACGGATCACAGGCACGCGCAGCGGGGTAAAGTCGCCATCGAGCTTTGCGTTGATACGGGTGCCGCGGTCGGCGGCTGGAGTGGCGGAGACGACGCCCTCCGCAGTGGTGCCGGCGGGCAGCAGGAGGCGGTCAGGGCCGTAGACCGGCTCCATGAGCTGACCGCGAAAGGGCGTGCCGGCCTTGAGCGTTACAGTCTGCGTGACTTTGACGCGCAGCGGGATGTTTGCGGGAATGGCGATGGACGCGACGGGATGCGCAGGCGGTTTCGGCGCTGTTCCGGGTTCCGGAGACTGTGTCGGCGGACGGCGGGATAGCATAGCCGGCGGCGGCTGGGCCCATGCGCCGCTGACA